>NZ_CP192015.1:0-4800000 GCF_050942185.1 Dactylosporangium sp. CS-047395
ACGGTGGAAACCGACCTCGCAGCGATCTGGAACGCCGCGACGAACCAGCTCGCTGACGGGCTCGACTCGGCGCAGCAGCGTGCGTATCTACGCATGACGCGGCTGCGCGCGATCGTCGAGGACACCGCGCTGCTCTCCGTGCCGGACCCGTACTCGCGCGACATGATCGAGAGCCGGCTGCGCCCGGTCATCACGGAGGCGCTCTCCCGGCTGCTCGGCCGGCCCATCCAGGTGGCCGTGACGGTCCGCCCACCGGAGGACACGCCGACCCTGCCGGCCCCGTCCGCCTCGCACTGGTCCAACGGCGCGTCGGCGACGATGCGCGAGCCGCTGCCGAACCTCAACGGCGACGACCCCACCGGCGAGCGCCGGATGAGCGAGCTCCGCCCGAACGAACTCCGCCCGAACGACATCCGCCCGAACGAGCACCGCATCCCGGAACATCGGGGCGTCGCGCAGGTGCCGCAGCAGGATCACGACCGCCTCTTCGACCTCCCCGGCGACATCAAGCCGGCCGACTCATGGCGCAACGAGCACTCCGGCACCGCCGTCGAGGCCGCCGCCGACGCGGTCCGGTACGAGCCGGCGAAGTACGAGCGCGAGCCGCAGTACGAGCCGCGCGAACCCGAACGCGACGAGCTGCCGCCGCCCCGCCCCTCCACGCCCGGCACGGGTCGCGAGGACCGGCGCGCGCAGACGAGCGCCGGGGACTCCGCGGGGAACCGGCTCAACCCGAAGTACACCTTCGAGACCTTTGTCATCGGTTCCTCGAACCGCTTCGCGCACGCCGCGTCGGTCGCGGTGGCCGAGTCGCCGGCCAAGGCCTACAACCCGCTGTTCATCTACGGCGGCTCCGGGCTGGGCAAGACGCACCTGCTGCACGCGATCGGGCAGTACGCGACGATGCTCGGCAACGCGCGCTTCGTGCGCTATGTGTCGACCGAAGAGTTCACCAACGAGTTCATCAACAGCCTGCGCGACGACAAGACCCAGGCCTTCCAGCGGCGCTACCGCGACGTCGACATCCTCCTGATCGACGACATCCAGTTCCTGGAGACCCGCGAGCGGACCCAGGAGGAGTTCTTCCACACGTTCAACACGCTGCACAACGCGAACAAGCAGATCGTGATCAGCTCCGACCGCTCGCCGCGGCAGCTGGCCACGCTGGAGGACCGGCTCCGCACGCGGTTCGAGTGGGGCCTGCTCGCCGACATCCAGCCGCCGGACCTCGAGACCCGGATCGCCATCCTGCAGAAGAAGGCGGCCCAGGAGCGGCTCTTCGCCCCGCCGGACGTGCTGGAGTTCATCGCGTCGCGGATCGCCTCGTCGATCCGGGAGCTCGAGGGCGCGCTGATCCGGGTCACCGCGTTCGCCAACCTGACCCGGTCCCCGGTCGAGCTGAGCCTGGCCGAGGAGGTGCTGCGGGACTTCATCCCGGACGGCTCCGGCCCGGAGATCACGGCCGACCAGATCATGGCGTCGACGGCGGACTACTTCGGGGTGAGCCTGGAGGACCTGCGCGGGCACAGCCGCTCGCGGGTGCTCGTCAACGCGCGCCAGGTGGCCATGTACCTCTGCCGCGAGCTGACCGACCTCTCGCTGCCCCGCATCGGGCAGGCGTTCGGCGGCCGTGACCACACCACCGTCATGCACGCGGACCGCAAGATTCGCCAGCAGATGGCCGAGCGGCGGTCGCTGTACAACCAGATCGCCGAGCTGACGAACCGCATCAAGCAGACGACCTGACACCGGTTATCCCCAGGAAACCCGCAATCCACTGATCTTTCGCACAGGGTGTGGACAGCTCGTTGTCCACACCCTGCTTGCGCTCCTGACCTTGTGGTAGTTGCCAAATGGCCCTACGTTATCCACACTCCGCCCACAGGTTTCCGCAGGTCATCCACAGGCACTAAGGATCCGAAGTTCGGTCGGTTGTCCCCAACTTCCACACGCTGTCCACAGAAATCCTGTGGATAACTTCGTTCGTGCCAATTTCGGCGGGGGAGTCACCGGATGGCTACCGATCGCACACAGGCTCCATGCACAGGCTGTGGATAACTCCTGGGGATCCCATGTGGACGACCTGTGGACGCATCCGGAGAGTGAGTGGATGACCGACCGAACGTGAGTGGGGTTCGGGCCCTACGATATCCACAGCCACGGGAAAACCCTGGGGATTACCGGTGGACAACCGGTGGACAAAGGCTGTGGATAAACGTTCGTCCACAATCCACAGGGCTGCACACACCGGTTCATGCACAGCTCATCCTCAGTCAGACAAGTGGCTTGACCTGCGAAAAGGGCTGTTTTCCACAGTTTCCACACCACCTACTATTACGAAGTATTTCTCTTTTATAAGAGAGAAAAAACAATCATCAGCGTGTGGAGGAAGGTCGGGCCGCCGGACTCGGCGGGGTCGGTGCACGATCTGGGTCCGGAGGCCCTAAGGTCGATGAGCGAGTCCAGCACCGGCGACAATCGACCCACTGCCACGTACGCCCCGGAGCGAAATCCCGGCGGCCAGGGGTCCTGGCGCGCAACGAGCGGCGAACATGAAGTACCGATGACGATTGCGGGAGGACCGCGATGAAGTTCCGAGTCGAGCGCGACGCGCTCGCCGATGCCGTTGCCTGGACGGCCAAGAGCCTGCCCAGCCGCCCCTCGGTGCCGGTGCTCGCCGGCGTCCTGCTGCGCGTCGCCGACGGCCGGCTGCAGGTGTCCGGATTCGACTACGAGGTCTCCAGCCAGGTCACCGTCGAGGTGCAGGCCGACGCCGACGGCGCGACGCTCGTCTCCGGCCGCCTCCTCGCCGAGATCACCAAGGCCCTGCCGGCCAAGCCGGTGGACGTGGCCGCGGTCGGCGCGCACGTTGAGATCACCTGCGGCAGCGCCCGCTTCACGCTGCCGACGATGCCGGTCGAGGACTACCCGACCCTGCCGGAGATGCCCGAGTCGGCCGGCACCGTCGAGGCGGCCGTGTTCGCCGGGGCGGTCTCGCAGGTGGCCATCGCCGCGGGCAAGGACGACACGCTGCCGATGCTCACCGGCGTCCGGATCGAGATCGAGGGCAGCAAGCTCACGCTGCTGGCCACCGACCGGTACCGGCTGGCGGTCCGCGAACTCGAGTGGCGCCCCGACGAACCCGACATGAGCCTGGCCGCCCTGGTGCCGGCCCGCACGCTCGACGACACCGCGAAGACGCTGGGTCCGATCGGCGGCTCGGTGTCGGTCGCGCTGTCCCGCGGCAAGATCGGCGAGGGCATGATCGGGTTCGCCGGTGGCGCTCGGCGCACCACCTCGCGCCTGCTCGACGGCGACTTCCCGAAGGTCCGCGCGCTGCTGCCGGACCACCACAACGCCCAGGCCCGGATTCCGGTCGCCGCCCTCAACGAGGTCGTCCGCCGCGTCGGCCTGGTCGCCGAGCGGCAGACCCCGGTGCGGCTCTCCTTCAGCACCGACGGGCTCGTCGTCGAGGCCAGCGGCAGCGAGGACGCCAAGGCCAGCGAGGCCATGGACTGCCAGTACGAGGGCGAACCGATGACGATCGCCTTCAATCACCAGTATCTGCTCGACGGACTCAAGGCACTCGACGCGCCGATCGCGGTGTTGTCGTTCACTGACCCGAAGAAGCCTGCGGTCATGTCTCCGGCAAAGGATGATGGAGAAATCGTCCCTGGGTACTGGTACTTGATCATGCCGGTTCGCATCGGCAGCTGATTCGGAGGCACCAAAATGCAGCTCGGTCTCATCGGCCTGGGCCGTATGGGCTTCAACATGCGCGAGCGGCTGCGCGCCGCCGGGCACGAGGTCATCGGCTTTGACCACCACCCCGACGTCACCGACGTTTCGTCGCTCAAGGAACTCGTCGAGAAGCTCGCCGCGCCGCGGGTGGTCTGGATCATGGTCCCGGTGCAGTTCACCGAGCCCACGATCGACGAGCTCGCCGGCCTGCTGCAGTCCGGCGACATCGTGATCGACGGCGGCAACTCGCGCTTCAGCAACGACCGGCCACGGGCCGAGAAGCTGGGGACCAAGGGCATCGGCTACCTCGACGTCGGCGTCTCCGGCGGCATCTGGGGCCGGACGAACGGCTACGCGCTCATGGTCGGCGGCGACAAGCAGTACGTCGACCACTGCATGCCGATCTTCGAGGGCCTCAAGCCGGAGGGCGAGTTCGGCTTCGCCCACGCCGGCGGCCCCGGCGCCGGGCACTACGCGAAGATGGTCCACAACGGCATTGAGTACGGCATGATGCACGCCTTCGCCGAGGGTTACGAGCTGCTCGAGGCCTCGGAGTACGTGGACAACATCCCCGAGGTCATCAAGAGCTGGCGGGCCGGATCGGTGGTGCAGTCGTGGCTGCTCGACCTGCTCGACCGCGCGCTGGACGAGGACCCGCAGCTCGCCGGGATCAAGGGCTACGCCGACGACACGGGCGAGGGCCGCTGGACGGTCGAGGAGGCCATCCGCCTCGCCGTGCCGATGAACGTCATCGCCGCCTCGCTGTTCGCCCGGTTCGCCTCGCGCCAGGAGGACTCGCCGGCGATGAAGGCCGTCGCCGCGCTGCGCAACCAGTTCGGCGGCCACGCGGTCAAGAAGGACTGAACTTGTACGTCCGGGGCCTGGAGCTCGTCGATTTCCGCAGCTATGAGCGGGTGGTCGTCGAGCTGGGCCCCGGGCCGTGCGTGCTCGTGGGACCGAACGGGGTCGGCAAGACCAACCTCGTCGAGGCCCTGGCCTACGTGGCGACCCTCGAGTCGCACCGGGTCGCCACGGACGCGCCGCTGGTGCGCTTCCGGGCGGCCCGCGCCGTGGTCCGCTGCGCCGTCGTGCACGACGAGCGGGAGCTGCTGATCGAGCTCTCGATCGAGCCCGGCCGCGCCAACAAGGCCCGCCTCGGCCGATCGCCCGTCACCCGCACGCGGGACATTCTCGGGGCCCTGCGCCTGGTGCTCTTCGCGCCCGAGGACCTCTCGCTGATTCGCGGAGACCCTTCAGAGCGGCGACGGTACCTCGATGAGCTCCTGGTCGCCCGCCAGCCCCGCTTCGCGGGCGTGCGCTCGGACTACGACCGGGTGCTCAAGCAGCGCAACGCCCTGCTGCGCAGCTCCTACCTGGCCCGCAAGACCGGCGGCAGCCGCGGCGGCGACCTGTCCACGCTCGACGTGTGGGACACGCACCTGGCCCGGCACGGCGCCCAGCTGGTGCGGGCCCGGCTCGATCTCGTCGACGCGCTCGCGCCGCACGTCGCCAAGGCGTATGCGGCCGTGAGCGCGAGCAGGTCCGACGCGCGCATCTCGTACAACCCCTCCTTCACGCTCGGCGAGGACCTGGAGGCGGCCCTGCTCGCCGCGCTGTCCGAGTCGCGCCCGTCGGAGGTCGAGCGGGGCGTCACGCTGGTCGGACCGCATCGCGACGAGCTCACGCTGACCCTGGGCGAGATGCCGGCCAAGGGGTATGCCAGCCACGGCGAGTCGTGGTCCTATGCCCTCGCCCTTCGGCTGGCGGCCTTCGACCTGTTGCGCGACGACGGCGTGGAGCCCGTCCTGGTGCTCGACGACGTGTTCGCCGAGCTCGATTCCGGCCGCCGCGACCGGCTGGCCGGGCTGGTCGGCGGGGCGAGTCAGGTGATCGTGACCTGCGCGGTGGAGGATGATGTCCCGTCGACGTTGCGCGGGATGCGCTTCGAGGTCGGCGGCGGGGAGGTGCGACGTGTCTGAGAATCCGGAGCAGTCCGGCCCGGAGCTGGCCCGGGCCGCGGTGGAGGCCGCGCTGGCCAAGCACCGGGCGCAGCCGCGCCGCAGGCCGGTGGCCGACGGGCAGCAGCCGCGCCGCCGCGGGGGGTACACCGGACCGGGTCCTGACCCCCGCGACCCCCAGCCCTTCGGCTCGGTGCTCGATCGCCTGGTCAAGCAGCGCGGATGGGCCCGGCCGACCCGCGAGGCCCGGATCTTCGGCGAGTGGGCCAAGGTCGTCGGCGAGGACATCGCCGCGCACAGCCGGCCGATCAAGCTGGAGGACGGCGAGCTGACCATCGAGGCCGAGTCCACGGCGTGGGCGACGCAGCTGAAGATGCTCGCGACCAAGCTCCTGGCCGGCATCGCGCGTGAGGTCGGTCACAACGTGGTCAAACGGCTGCACATCCACGGCCCGAGCCAGCCGTCGTGGAGCAACGGGCCGCGCCGCATCCGGGGCCGTGGCCCGCGGGACACGTACGGCTAGAAGTCCGCGTAGACGGCGAACCCGCGGTTGGCGCAGCGCCGGTAGAACTTGGCCAGGACGTCGAGCTCGGCGATGGAGTACGACCACTGGGGCGCGTTGCCGGAGTCGTCGCGCAGCGCGTCCAGCCGGCTCTGCAGCCACCGCAGCTGCTGTTCGGCCAGGCGGGAGCCCTCGAGGGCCTTGCGCAGCACCGCGCTCACCGATTCGAACGTGATCTCGTCGCCGTACTCGCCGTGGCCGACGACGAACCGCTCCAGCCCGCCGGCGATCCAGGCGCAGTCGTCCGGGCTGATCACCGGATCCTCGTCCTCGGCGGCCGCATCTGTGGCGAAGAGCACGCCGTTGAGTCCGAAGAGGAGGTCGACCAGCTCCGTGTACCCGGTGACGCGTACCGTTCCGGTCTTGGCCACGTGGTCGGCCAGGGCCGACGCGGGTCCGGCGTGCAGCGGCAGCTTCTCGGCCAGGTCGGCGAAGTCGACGAACTCGGCCGGCGCGACCGGGTCGTAGAACCGACCGGTGCGCGGCCACTGCACGGCGACGTTGTCCAGCCCCATCGCGCACCCCTCTGCTTCCACTACGCACCCGCCCCCGCGGCGGGGAACATACGGCACGAACGGCCACTTGCGCGACCCCCGGAGGTTCCAAAAGGCCGATTCAGCGTTGGTACTGCCTGTGCCGCCCGCCACCAGGCGTGAGGACCCCTTCCGCATGGGGGGACCTTCGACCGGCACCGTTCGGGCCGCTACGGCGATTACAGGCCCGTCCCGGTGCGAAATTGTCGCCCGGACACAGTAGGATTGCACTGGCTCAGAGAACAGTCGATCACATCCCGCGTGAGCGTCACAGCGGTGGTCGGCCCGCCGAGGTCAGGGCGCTTGCCAGGAGAAGCGCTGGGCCGCGGCGTGCCTTCTTCCGCCCCGGGCACCCACGCACCGACTCCGCACGAGACCCGGGACGCCCAGCGCGTGGCCGGCCAGTGCGAGAAAGCGACCGAGGGTGGCAGCAAACAAGCCCGAACAGTCCTACGACTCCTCTTCGATCACCGTCCTCGAGGGACTCGAGGCGGTCCGCAAGCGGCCCGGTATGTACATCGGCTCCACCGGCGAGCGCGGACTGCACCACCTCGTGTGGGAGGTCGTGGACAACGCGGTCGACGAGGCCCTGGCCGGTTACTGCGACACGATCGAGGTCACCCTGCTCGCCGACGGTGGCGTGCGCGTCGTGGACAACGGCCGCGGCATCCCGGTCGACATGCACCCCAAGGAGAAGCGGCCCACCGTCGAGGTCGTGCTCACCGTCCTGCACGCCGGCGGCAAGTTCGACGGGCAGGCCTACGCGGTCTCCGGCGGCCTGCACGGCGTCGGCATCTCGGTCGTCAACGCGCTCTCGACGCGCATCGACCTGGAGATCTGGAAGGACGGGTTCGTCTGGCGCCAGCGGTACAACAACTCCAAGCCGGAGCCGCTGCAGAAGGGCGAGCCGACCGATCAGACCGGGACCAGCGTCACCTTCTGGCCCGATCCGACGATCTTCGAGACGACCACGTTCGTCTACGAGACGCTGTACCGGCGCATCCAGGAGTACGCCTTCCTGAACCGCGGCCTCAAGATCCAGCTGCGCGACGAGCGGCCGGACACGCCGGAGGAGAAGCGGGAGGTCGTCTTCTGCTACGAGGGCGGCATCGCCGACTTCGTGCGGCACCTCAACGCGACCAAGACCCCGATCCACCGCACCGTCGTCGAGTTCGGCTCCGAGGGTGAGGGCATCGCGGTCGAGATCGCCATGCAGTGGAACGAGTCGTACGGCGAGAGCGTCTACACGTTCGCCAACACCATCAACACGCACGAGGGCGGCACCCACGAAGAGGGCTTCCGCAGCGCGCTGACGTCGGTGGTGAACAAGTACGGGGCCGACAAGAAGTTCCTCAAGGGCGACGAGAAGCTCACCGGTGAGGACATCCGCGAGGGCCTCGCCGCGATCATCTCGGTCAAGCTGGCCAACCCCCAGTTCGAGGGCCAGACCAAGACCAAGCTGGGCAACACCGAGGCGCGCAGCTTCGTGCAGAAGGTCTGCAACGAGTGGCTGGTCGACTGGTTCGACCGCAACCCGGCCGAGGTGAAGACCATCATCACCAAGGCCTCGCAGGCCGCCCGGGCGCGCATCGCCGCCTCCCAGGCCCGCAAGCTGGCCCGGCGCAAGTCGCTGCTCGAGTCCGGCTCGATGCCGGGCAAGCTGGCCGACTGCCAGTCCAACGACCCGCGCCTGTGCGAGCTGTTCATCGTCGAGGGCGACTCGGCCGGCGGCTCGGCCAAGCAGGGACGTGACCCGCGGGTCCAGGCCATCCTGCCGATCCGCGGCAAGATCCTCAACGTGGAGAAGGCGCGCATCGACCGCGTGCTGAAGAACAACGAGGTGCAGGCGCTCATCACCGCGCTCGGCACCGGTATCCACGACGAGTTCGACATCGAGAAGCTGCGGTACCACAAGCTGATCCTGATGGCCGACGCCGACGTCGACGGCCAGCACATCCAGACCCTGCTGCTGACGCTGGTCTTCCGGTTCATGCGTCCGCTGATCGAGCTCGGGCACGTGTATCTCGCGGCGCCCCCGCTGTACAAGATCAAGTGGAACAAGAAGGGCGACGACGCGCAGTACGCGTACACCGACCGGGAGCGCGACGGCCTGATCGAGCTGCGCCAGCGCACCAAGCCCAACGCGAAGCCGGACGACATCCAGCGGTTCAAGGGTCTGGGCGAGATGAACTACCCGGAGCTGTGGGAGACCACGATGAACCCGGAGACCCGGATGCTGCGCCAGGTGACCTTGGACGACGCTGCAACCGCCGACGAGCTCTTCAGCGTCCTCATGGGCGAAGACGTAGAGGCGCGGCGCTCGTTCATCCAGCGCAACGCCAAGGACGTCCGGTTCCTCGACATCTGATCCCGGCCGGCTAGAGAGAAGGAATAAAGAGCGTGACGGAACCGACTTCCACCCCTGAGAACCCGGAAGAGACTCCGGCCGAGGGTGGGTCTGCGGTCGCCAGCCGTATCGAGCCGGTCGGCATCGAAGTCGAGATGCAGCGTTCGTACCTCGACTACGCGATGAGCGTGATCGTCGGGCGAGCGCTGCCCGACGTGCGTGACGGCCTCAAGCCGGTGCACCGCAAGATCCTCTACGCGATGTTCGACGGCGGCTACCGCCCCGACCGCGGCTACGTCAAGTGCGCCCGCGTCGTCGGCGACGTGATGGGCAACTACCACCCGCACGGCGACGCCTCGATCTACGACGCCCTGGTCCGCATGGCGCAGGGCTGGTCGCTGCGCTACCCGCTGATCGACGGCAACGGCAACTTCGGCTCGCCGGGCAACGACCCCGCCGCGGCCATGCGGTACACCGAGGCCCGCCTCGACCCGCTGGCCATGGAGATGCTGCGGGACATCGACGAGGAGACCGTCGACTTCGTCCCCAACTACGACGGCCGGGCCCAGGAACCCACGATCCTGCCCTCCCGCATCCCCAATCTGCTGGTCAACGGCAGCACGGGCATCGCGGTCGGGATGGCCACCAACATCCCGCCGCACAACCTGCGCGAGATCGCGGCGGCGGTGCAGTGGTGCCTCGATCACCCCGAGGCGGACGAGGCCGAGACCCTCGACGAGCTGATCACGATCGTCAAGGGCCCGGACTTCCCCACCAAGGGCCTCATCGTCGGTACCGCCGGCATCATCGACGCGTACCGCACGGGCCGCGGGTCGATCCGCATGCGCGCGGTCGTCGAGGTCGAGGAGGACCCGCGGGGCCGGACCATCCTGGTGGTCACCGAGCTGCCGTACGCGGTCAACCCGGACAACCTCGCCGAGCGCATCGCCGACCTGGTGAAGGAGGGCAAGCTCGCCGGCATCGCCGACATCCGCGAGGAGTCCTCCGGCCGCACCGGCATGCGCCTGGTGATCGTGCTCAAGCGCGACGCGGTCGCCAAGGTGGTGCTCAACAACCTCTACAAGCACACGCAGCTGCAGGAGACGTTCGGCGCCAACATGCTGGCGCTGGTCGACGGCGTGCCGCGCACGCTCAACCTGGCGCAGTTCGTCCGCTACTACGTCGCCCACCAGGTCGACGTCATCGAGCGGCGCACCCGCTACCGGCTGCGCAAGGCCGAGGAGCGCGCGCACATCCTGCGCGGCCTGGTCAAGGCCCTCGACATGCTCGACGAGGTGATCGCCCTCATCCGGCGCTCGCCGAGCGCCGAGGAGTCCAAGAACGGCCTGATGAACCTCCTGGACATCGACGACATCCAGGCCACCGCGATCCTCGACATGCAGCTGCGCCGGCTCGCCGCGTTGGAGCGCCAGCGCATCTTCGACGAGCTGGCGAAGATCGAGATCGAGATCGCGGACTACAAGGACATCCTGGCCAAGCCCGAGCGCGTGCGTCAGATCATTTCGGAGGAACTCGCCGAGATCGTCGCCCGCCGCGGCGACGACCGTCGCACCCAGGTCATCCCGTTCGACGGCGAGGTCTCCATGGAGGACCTCATCGTCCGGGAGGACGTTGTGGTGACGATCACGCGCACCGGCTACGCGAAGCGCACGAAGGTCGACCTGTACCGCTCCCAGAAGCGCGGCGGCAAGGGCGTCTCGGGTGCGACACTCAGGCAGGACGACATCGTCAGCCACTTCTTCGTGTGCTCCACGCACGACTGGATGTTGTTCTTTACGAATAAAGGTCGGGTATATCGGGCAAAGGCCTATGAACTGCCCGAGGCGCAGCGGTCGGCGAAGGGACAGCACGTCGCCAACCTGCTCGCCTTCCAGCCCGACGAACACATCGCGCAGGTGATCGAGATCCCGAACTACCAGGTTGCGCCGTACCTCGTGCTCGCCACGAAGGACGGCCTGGTGAAGAAGACCAAGCTGGAGGAGTTCGACTCCAACCGCTCGGGCGGCATCATCGGCATCAACCTGCGCGAAGAGGACGAGCTGGTCGGCGCCGCGCTGCTCGGCCCGGAGGACGACCTCCTCCTGGTGAGCAAGCAGGCCCAGGCGATCCGCTTCACCGCCAACGACGAGGCGCTGCGCCCGATGGGCCGCGCGACCTCCGGCGTGATCGGGATGCGCTTCGCCGAGGGCGACGAGCTGCTCGCCATGGAAGTGGTGCGCGAGGGCATGGACCTGGACGTACTGGTGGCCACCGACGGTGGTTTTGCCAAGCGGACTCCCATCGAGGAGTATCCGAGGCAAGGGCGCGGCGGCAAGGGCGTCCTCACCGCTAAAATCACGTCGCGGCGCGGTGGTCTCGTCGGCGCGGTGGTGATCAGCCCGGACGATGAGCTGTTCGCCATCACCTCCAACGGTGGCGTGATCCGGACTCCCGTGAAGCCTGTACGGCGTACGAGAGATCGGAACACAATGGGGGTCAAGCTCATGGACCTTCCTGAGGGTGTGACCATCGTCGCGATCGCCCGCAACGCCGATGAGCCCGACGAACAGGACTAGTTGATGACAGACACACAGGCGAAGTCGGGGACCGCCTCGGCAACCGAAGAGGCCAAGCAGGCCGGAGAGGCTGCCATGACGGGATCTGACTCGGGGGCGCCTGCCGCCGGTGGAGAGCCTGGCTCGGTCAACGGGGCCGGCACGTCCGGCTCCTCTTCGCCGGGCGCGTTCGGCTCGGGCTCCTCTTCTTCGGGGGGTTCGTTCGGTTCGAGCTCCTCCGGTTCGGGGGGTTCGTTCGGGTCCGGTGAGTACACGACCGGAGGCACGCCGAAGTTCACGCGTGCCCCGGGCATGGCTCCGCCGCCGGACTCGCTGACGGTGCCGATCCAGTCGCCGGCCGCCGGCTCGCCGCCGCCGGTCGCGATCCCGGGCTCGATGGGCAGCACCGCGACGGGCACGGCCAGCGTCTCGGCCATCGCCCGGGCCGCCGTGCGGACCCCCGCCGCGGCCGCGACGCAGGCCATCAACACGCCGACCCCCGCGGTCAGCGGCTCGGCCCGCGTCACCGAGGCCGTGCGCGCCGCCCGCAAGACGGTCAGCTCCGCCGTGGGCCGCGGCCCCCGCCGGGCCCGCCTGCACCTCAAGCGGATCGACCCGTGGTCGGTGATGAAGTTCGCCTTCGCCGTGAGCTTCGTGCTCTTCGTCGTCCTGATCGTGGCCACGTCGGTGCTGTACCTGGCCCTCGACGCCATGGACGTCTTCAAGAGCATCAACAAGCTCCTGGCCGACCTGGTCAGCTCGACCGGCGGCTCGGCCGACAGCACCTTCCGCATCACCGCGAAGGGCGTCATCGGCGGCGCCGCCCTCCTGGGCGTCGTGAACGTGGTCCTCTTCACCGCCCTGGCGACGCTGGGCTCGTTCATCTACAACGTGTGCGCCGACCTGGTCGGCGGCATCGAGCTGACCCTCGCCGAAAAGGACTGACCTGCGGTTATGTCCCCCCTGGCGCAGGCGCGCCACGCCAGGGGGGAACCGGTTTGAGGCGGGCGCGTGGGGTACGGTAACCTTCTGTTCGCACCGCTCCGGTCCTGCCGGTTCGGATGGTGTTTGTGCTGGGGCTATAGCTCAGTCGGTTAGAGCGCAGAGCTGATAACTCTGAGGTCGCTGGTTCGATTCCAGCTAGCCCCACATGTGGAAAAAGGTGCTTCTGGTGGTCGCCGTCGTCGGTGCCGCCGCCTACGTCGCGAAGCGCGTCAAGTCCGCCAACGAGGAGCGCGCCCTCTGGCACGAGGCGACGACCGCCCCGGACCTGCGCTAGTCTGTAGCCCACCCCGAGCGGGGGCGTAGCTCAACTGGCAGAGCACCGCCTTTGCAAGGCGGGGGTTAGGGGTTCGAGTCCCCTCGCTTCCACTTCTCAGCGCGTGACCTGGTCTTTTGTCTGCGCCATGATCGCCCGGACCAAATCGGGACCAACTTTGGGTTGGTCCCGTCATCTGCGTTCGGCCAGCTCCCGCAGGGCCGCGCCCACGATGCCGCGCTCCCGGGTCCGCTTCGGCCACCAGTGCACGTAGGTGTGTCGAGCGTGATCGCCAGGGTCTTGTGCCTGAGCGCCCGCTGAACCTCTGGCGGCTCCACATGCCGGGCGATGAGCATCGTGGCGAAGAAATGCCGTAGCGCGCGAAACCCGGCATGCTCACTGTCCGGCCAGCCGGCCACCTGACGCCACTTGCCGCACTCCCGCGCCCACGTCCGGTCGGTGAACGGGTTCCCGTGCCGAGGTGGTGAACAGCAACAGTGCCGTCCGTGACGCCTGCTCACCCGACGTGATGTCGATCAGAGGTACCTCAACCGGCGGGAAGTCCCGCATGTGCTGCTGAACGTGTTCCGCGACGACCGGGTCCAGGTCCACTGTCCCCGACGATCCTGACTTGGGCTTGCTCAGGTAGAACCCGCCGTACTCCTTCGGCGAGTACCGAAGTTGCTGGACGACATGTAGCTCCTCGTCCTCGAAGCCGAAGCAGCGTTTGCCTTCTTCGACGCCGTGAGCCTCCCCCACCCGCAGCCCTTCGCCGGCCCCGAGCCAGAGCGCCGCCCGATACCGCGGCGGAGTCGCGTCGAACATCCGCAGCACCTGTTCATCGGTCGGAATCCACTTCGGCACACGGGATACGCCGTTGAGCTCCTTCGACAGTCGTACCCCGCGCACGGATTGTCCGGGATCAGCTTGCCCCGCGACGAGGATCGCGTCGAGGAGCTCGAGTACAGCTTGATCGACGACTTCGGCTTGCCGTCCGCCAGGCAGCCGTCCAGGCGTTAGCTACCCGACCCCGGGTTGGCCTCGTCCGACAACGGAAGCTTTGCGGGTAGTTCGAGCAGGCGGGAGCGATTGAGCCTCTCCCAGAGTTGTCGGACCTGCGCGGCATGGTCGTCTGTTGGGTGAATCGTGTCGATGTACGCCAGGGCTGGGGGCAGTTGTGGTGGCACCATTTTTCTGATCAGCATCATCCTGCGTAGCTCATACAGCTCGCGCTGCGCACGCTCTAGATCTTGCCTTGCAGTGGCAGCGCTGTCGCGAGCATTGGCCAGTGCCAGTTGTGCGCGTTCGACATCGGAGAGGCATCTTGCGACCTCAGCCTGCAACCGGGCGACGATATCGGCATCGCCGGACCCAACTACGGCCGCAAGCCTTTCCAGCGCTGCGACGTGGGCCTCCTTCGCGATGTAGACCATCTTCTCTTGGCTCGTATGGGCCGCTTGAGCCAAGTCGGCATGGTCACGAGCCATGCTTACCCGGCTCGCCGCTGCCCGGTGGACCTCGACGGACGCGAAGAACGCGAGGCCATACTCCGGCTCGTCTGCAAGCGGCGAATCCTCCATGATGTGGATAATCTGTCCTTCAAGCCGCTTGAGACTTTGCCGCAGTTCTTCCGCCGCGATGATCAGGTGATCGAGCGAGATCTCCGACCGGGCCTCGCCTGCCCTGACTTCACGCTGCTGCTTAATTGCATATTCCTCGACCCAGCCTAGGAACCCGCCAAGCCTGCTCCGTAGATCATCTACAGCCTCCTGCGCTGGGTGTTGGGCTGGCGGCTGGGCATGGCGGAGAAAGTCTCGCTGCAGATCATCGAACGTCGCATCTGCCCGACCCATCGCAACGCTGGAGCGCAGGAGGACCTGCTGCCCGTTTGCCCACGTCCAGGCTTGAGAAGCCGTTGCAACCACGTGCGGCGCGACCTCTATCTCCTCGTGACCATCGGCTGGGTCGTTGAGCAGAAGTCGATTCGGGGTGGTGTTCAGTGCCAACGCAAAAGCGACGACATCATCGACATCGACGCGTCGGGCGCCGGTCTCAATCTTGTTCACGGCCGTGGGCTGCATCGGGCGGCCCAAGGCGCCTAGGAGTTCGGCCAACTGCGCCCCGGTGAGCTTGCGGTCTTGGCGGATTTGCTTGATGTTGTGCCGGACCCGCTCGGCCACAGCGCCACGTAGGACCTCGACCGTACCCATGATGGGGATTTTACATCCAACTTGACTCTTGACAACGGTCGATCCTATGATTTCCCCATCATGGGCTTCAGATACCTAAGATGGGGATTTGATCATGTTCCCGAGGGTGTGCGCGGATTGCACTGACCAGGCGGTGGCGCCAATCTTGCCAGCCTGGATCGAGTTGTAGATGCAGCAACTTTCGGTGGCGGCTAAGGCCCTCGCTGGCGCCGGGGCGAGCGCAATTCTGGGGCTGGGTGGCATTCCGTGGTGGGCCGTGGTGCCGCTCGTGCTCCTGGGTCTAGGGCTCTCGTTCGTTATTCGACTCGCGACCTTGGTTCTGCCCCAAGACTCCGCCGATCGCACCCGGGTACTTCTTGAGTGGCTGCGTCAACGTCGGCACGCCAAAACCCGAAGCCGCTGGTCGATCGGAGCCACGACTGATGATCGAGCCGCACGTTGGCGCAACCCGGCATCTACCGACTTCGGTAGCCAGGGCGACCCCGGGAGTGACGCTTTAACAAGATCATCGGGACCAAATTCGGACCGAATGTGAGTGAGAAGCGTTGTCAAACGACCACGAGCGTTGACAGCGTTCTGGCTGCTCTCGGGCTGGATCTGCCCGATACTTACGATCTTTAACGGCCGTTCGTGGTTAGGGGTTCGAGTCCCCTCGCTTCCACCGTCGATGGGCGCACCCTGCGCACAGGGCTGCGCCCTGTTCGCCGTTGCGACGGCGGATTCCCCGCTCGCACGCTCGCTCCCCCGTGGGGGTTCCCACCCCACACCCCCCATGCCTCGGCGTTGCCATCGGCACTGGATTGCTTGCGCTCCCAGATCTATGGGGGGTGCTCCCCGTGCTGGCTGGCTCACCCACAACGTTGCCTGGTGGATGGGCCTCCATCACGACTCCAGGTAGTCCTAGTCGGAGACGCCGGCGATTGCAGCTAAGTCCGGCGCCGGCAGGCCAAGGGCCTCGGCGATGTGTCTGATGAGGTCCGGTGGGGTCTGCGCCCGCCGGAGCGCAATCCGTGGACGGTCGACACTGACAGGCCTGTTCCTTGGGCCAGGTCCTGCGCCGTGGTCTGGCGGTTGGCCAGCAAGGCTTGCAGGAGCGGACCGAACGGGTGCGGGTCCTGGAAGCCCGCCGGGCGGAGTGCGGGGCTGATCACGGTGTCGCCGACCTTGGCCTGGAAGCGGCGCAAGATGTTGGCCTCGAAGCGGATCTGGGCGAAGAACGGCAGCTCGTGCCCCGCCCGGTTGGTGAGGGTGGCCGGGACCGTCACCTCCGTGAACCTCTTCAGCCGCGCCCGGATAACCGGGGATCTCATGGGGCACGACCTGGTTGACCTGCGTGACGCGGTAGTCGGGATTCCACCAGGGCAGATCGTCCAGCAGGTCGTTGAGGAACGGGATCAAGGGGGTCAGGTCGGCCGGCTACGGTCGTGGGTCGATTCGGGGCCAGTCGGTGAGGGCACTGAGCACCGCGGGGCTCAGCAACCGGTCGTCCGACTTCATCAGCGGTTCTCCTCCGCGCGGAGCGATCGCCTTGATCGTTAAGAGAATGGTGAGTTGGGTAACAGATCTGCATCGAAGGTCGGGAGGTCCAGGCGATGACGATGCAGACAGTCCGGGATGTGATGACCACCAACGTGGTCTACCTGCCGAGTGAGACCACGCTTGCCGAGGCGGCGCGGACCATGCGGGAGCAGGATATCGGTGACGTGGTGGTTGCTGACGGGCCGGAGCTCAGCGGGCTCGTGACGGACCGGGACATCGTTGTGCGCGCGGTTGCCGAGCGGTGCGACCCCGCGGCCACGACGATCGGGGAGATTCTGACCAAGGAGCTGGTCACGGTGCGGCCGGAGGACTCGATCCACTCGGCGGCGCTGCTCATGCGGGATCAGGCCGTACGGCGCGTGCTGGTCTGTGACGACAACAACGGGCTCGTCGGAATCGTGTCGATCGGTGATCTCGCGGAGGAGATCGACCCCGACTCGGTCCTCGGTGGCATCAGCAAGGCACAGCCCAACAACTGAAGCAAGGCACAGCCCAACAACTGAAGCAAGCCACAGCGCGCCTCGGCTCTCAATCGGAGTCGAGGCGCGCGTGTACGTGCATGTCGTGCCACCCGTCCGCGTGCAGCAGCGACGCCCGCTGGACGCCCTCGAACGCGAAGCCGGCCGTCGCGGCGACGCGGCACGAGGCGGGGTTGTCCACCGAGTGCCGGACCTCGAGGCGGTGCAGGCCTAACGTTCCGAAGGCCCAGGTCGAGAGCGCACCGAGAGCCCGCGGGGCGATGCGCCGGCCGCGGAAGGTGGGCAGCACCCAGTACGAAACCTCGGCCTGTCCATCGATGAGTTGCAGGGCACGCAGCGAGATCTGTCCGGCCACCTCGTCGCCGTCGGTGGTGATCGCCCAGCCGGCGCGCGACTCGGTGCGCCAGTGTTCCGGCCAGGTGGCGAGCCAGGCGGCGGCCTCGTCGTCGGTCATCGAGCGGCAGTGCCAGCGCTGGATGGCCGGGTCGGAGTAGCCGGCCACGACCGCCGGGAGGTCGGCCAGCCGCCACGGGCGCAGCACCAGGTCGTCGGCGGGCAGGGTGGGCTGCGGCAGCGCGGCGAGGCGGCCGGGGCTCAGCACGTCCGAGATCAGTTTCGGCACAGCGGGTACGTTAGCAACGTGGAGATGCCTGGCAAGCTGGCCGCGATCGTGGAGGAGTTCGCCTCCGCGCCGCGGGACGTGGTGCTCGAGATGCTGCTGGAATTTTCCGACGCGGTCCCGCCGCTGCCGCCCGAGTTCGCCGAGCATGCGGGCATGGAGCAGGTGCCGGAGTGCCAGACGCCGTTCTTCCTCAAGGCCGAGGTCACAGAGCAGAAGACCGTCCAGTTGTACTTCGACTGCCCGCCCGAGTCGCCGACGACGCGCGCGTTCGCGGGGATCCTGAGCGAGGGGCTCGAGGGAGCGACGGTCGACGAGGTGCTGGCCGTACCAAATGATCTGTATCAGCGCATGGGACTGGCGCAGGCGATCAGCCCGTTGCGGGTGCGGGGCGGCACGGCGATCCTGGCGCGGCTCAAGCGTCAGGTGTCAGCGGACTAGCGAGGCCCTCGACGACCGTGGCCCCGGGCAGCGCGGCGAGCACCGAACCGGGCAGCACGATCTTGCTCCCGCGAATGCCGCTGCCGATCACGGCGGCGTCCACGGACGGCACGCGCGCGTCGATGTAGATCGGCCAGTCGGCGGGCAGGCCGATCGGGGTGATGCCACCGTACTCCATGCCGGAGATCCCCACCGCGTCGTCCATCGGCGCGAAGCTCGCCTTGCGCGTGCCCAGCAGCCGCCGCACGGCTCCGTTCACGTCGGCGCGGGTGGTCGCCAGGATCACGCACGCGGCATAGACGCCGGCGGGCTTGCCCACGACGATCACGCAGTTGGCCGACTGCTCCAGGGTCACGTCATAGGCCGCGCAGAAGGCCGCCGTGTCGGCGAGTTCAGGATCAATTGCCGCCACTTGTACCGTCTGAGCTCCGTCAAGAGCCGCCAGTGCGGCGCGGACGGGCGGGGCGAGCAGCGCGGGCGCGTCGAGCGCCGGCGTGAGATCGAGCTTCAAGATCAGCGTCCGTCGTCCAGGGCCAGGGCCTTCATGAAGATGTCCCCGATCTTAGACGGGTCGGGGGCGATGAAGACCGCGCCGCCGGTCGCGTCGACGATGCGCTGCATCTCGTTCTGGTTCACCTCGGAGCCGACCCCGATGACGATGATCTGCACCGGCTGGTCCTGGCGCTCCGCCTTGCCCAGCGCACTGACCAGCGCGTCGAGCGACAGCCCGCTCGGATCGTTGTTCCGCCCGCCGGTCACCACCACGACCGAGTTGCCGCGCCCGGAGTCCCAGCCCTGCTGCACCTTCTGGTACGCGGCGAGGATCGTGTCGTACAAGCCGCTTCCGCCCTTGGGGTTTGGCTTGAGGCCGCCGAGCGCGCCGCGTAACTGGTCGCGCTGGGTGGTGAGCGGGCCGATCGGGACCAGTTCCTCGTAGTCGTGGCCGCCGGCCATGGCCGTGGAGAAGCACCACAGCCCGACGGCCCACGAGTCCGGGAACAGCTCCAGGCCACCCTGGGCGGCCTGGACGGCGACCTGCTCCTTGGTCAGCCCGCCGGCGGTGGGCACCGGCGTCTTCATCGCCGCCGACACGTCCACCACCGCGAGCATGCGTGACGGCTGCGTGATCTCGACCCACATCTGCAGGGCCTTGGAGATCACCTGCGGGTCCGGCACCGGGGTGACCTGCCCGCCGGGCGGCGCGCTCGGGCTCAGCGTCATGCCGGTCCCGACCGTGCCGTCGTTGGCGCGCAGCTGGTGCTGGGCCAGGAGATTGCGGAACGACGCCCCGGTGAGCTGCTGGCGGAACGCGTCGGCGGCGGCCTCGCGGTCCGGGGCCAGGCGGGGCATCGCCGCGTACGGGAAGTCCAGGGCGATCGGGGCCGGATCGGGGTACACCGCGATGAGCGGCACGGCCGGTCCGGCGGCGTTGTAGGCGTGCAGGGCCTGCTCCGACAGCGGCGCCAGGGTCACCGCGGTGGACAGGGTCTTCGGGTCGGCGTCCCGGGGGAAGCGCCCGACCAGGCCGGACTGCTGCTCGGTTTTGCCGGACATCAGCGACTTCACGGCGCCGACGGTGAGCGAGTCGCCCGACGGGCCGAACTGGTCGCGCACGGAGGCCATCGCGACCAGCGTCGAGATGCCGACGGAGTCGCGCTGCGGGTCGACGATCCCCGGTACGACCTGGGAGTTGCCGACGATCTGCTCGAGCACCTGCTTCCAGGTGACCTTGTTCTCCACCCAGCCGAGCTGCTTCGCGGTCGGCTCGGGCACGGCCAGCACGATGGGGCTGCGGGCCAGGGAGGGCGAGGCCAGCGTGACCAGGTCCTCGCGGGCGGCGCGCATGCGCTGGATCCAGATGGACGAGTCGGGGATCCAGACCTGCGGCACCTGCGTCTTGCCGTCGGCCTGGCCCACGCCGGGCACGGTGGCCCCGCTCTCGCCGGCGATGGCCGCGGCGACCTCGCTGGAGGCGACCGAGACCACGTCGACGGAGACGCACTCGTCGTTGATCCGCGGCTCGGTCTTGGTCCACCGGGCGGCGACGTCCTTGATGACCGGCGCGATCTCGGGGCTGGCGGCGATGGACAGGCGCACCGTCCCCGCGCAGCCCGCCGTCGACATGGCGCGGTACCCGCCGTAGACGGCACCGATGGCGACGAGGGGAAGGATCATGCCGGCCGCGAGGGCGACGAACCCGTTGCTCCTCAGGTCCGCAGCCCGATGCCGTCCTCTCACAGCTACCAATATTCCCTAGTTAACCGGTTTTTGGGTCACGCGTTCGGCCAATCGTGAAGGTGTTTCGCGGGCGACGAATACGGTCTGCTTGTGTGCGATTACCTTGGGTTGGAAACTCTGTGGGTTTGCTTTAGAGACTCTTAGTAAGCGCGGCGATCAAATTCCGCCGTCGTGCATTCCCACCGTCCGGCCGCCAGGTGCAGGCGACGTCGAGCCCGGCCACGCGCCCGGTCGCGACCAGGCTCTGCACCGCGGCGAGCAGCGCGCCCGCCGTCGGTCCCCCATCGACCGGATACATCAACCCGGGCAGCTCCGCGGGGTCCACCACGTCCAGATCCACGTGGACCAGAAACTTACCGTCCGGGGGTCGAATTGTATTGATGTCGTACCGCGAGAGCCTAGCTCCGGCGAGATATTCGACCTCGGCGGGATCGAGGTCGCGCGCGTCCACGAGCACCGCCCGCTCCTCGGGCACGGCGCGCAGTCCGAGCGCCGTGGCGATCAACTCGGGGCGATAGCCGACCAGCAGGCGCAGCGGCATCCCGCCGATGTACCCGGACGTCGACGTCTCCAGCGTCTGCACATCGCCGTGCGCGTCGAACCACACCACCCCGACGTCCTGCCCGGCGCGCTGCAGCCCGGCCACGGTCGCCAGCGAGACCGTGCAGTCACCGGACACCACGATCGGCTCGTCCGTTGCCGCGACCGCGTCGGCGACGTTGTCGTACAGGGCGGCCAGCCGCGCCCAGACATCCCCGTCGGGCAGCTCAGCGGTGATGACGGCGTCCGGCTCGGCCGGAAGGTCGGCCTCCAGCCCCACGAGCCGCTCGTCGAGGTGGTACGGCACGAACAGCATGGGCAGACACTAGCTCTGTATACAGCTTTATCCACAAGTCCACAGGGGCTGGTGAGAAGTGTGGTGTGCGGCAAAGTCGCTTTCCCCGGTGCAGGGCCCCTGACAGGATGCGAAACGGGCAGTACAACGGGGAGGGACAGACACTGTGGGGCAGTGGGCAAGCTTCGTGGCGGTCGGTGACAGTTTCACCGAGGGACTGGACGATCCGCGGCCGGACGGCAAGGGCTACCGCGGCTGGGCTGACCTGGTCGCCGGCGTGCTGGCGGCGGACCAGCCGGACTTCAAGTACGCAAACCTGGCCGTACGCGGCCGCCTCTTCGACAACATCGCCGCCGAGCAGGTCCCGCTGGCCATCGCCATGAAACCGGACCTCATCAGCTTCGCCGGCGGCGGCAACGACGCACTGCGCCGCAACTGGGAGCACGACGCGCTGATCGACCGCTTCGACCGGACGATTTCGAAGTTACGCGCCACCGGCGCCGACCTGGTCATGTTCCGCTGGGCCGACATGACCGGCCGCATGCCGGGCGGCAAGATGCTCCGCCCCCGCGTCGACCTGTTCAACAACGCCATCGAGTCGGTCGGCCAGAAGTACGGCGCGCACGTGGTGAGCCTGTGGGACGACCCGGAGTTCGCCAACCCGCGCTTGTGGGGCATCGACCGCCTGCACCTCTCCCCGTCCGGCCACCGCCGCGTGGCCGCCCACGTCCTGACCAAGCTGGGCGTGGCGTGCGACCCGGACTGGCTGGCCGCGCCGGCGCCGCCGGAGGAGCTGTCGTGGGTCTCCCGCAAGGCCGCCGACGCCATGTGGGCAACGCACCACCTGGCCCCGTGGGTAAAGCGCCGCCTGACCGGCAAATCCTCCGGCGACATGGTCACCGCGAAACGCCCCGAACTCGGCCCGCTCACCGACTCACTGTGACGGTGGATCAGCCCGGCGAAATCCGGCCAGGCGACATTTACGAGGACTGCTCCTTCCACCCGGTCCTGTGCACAACCATCGACGGCGACGAGATCCAGGGCATCTCATTGATCGACGCCTCGGCGCCGCGGGCGTGCTCGCTCGGGCACTGCGCCGTGATCAAGCTGTCGATCGCCGACGTCATCGCAGCCCGCGCCGACTGGCCGGCGTACCTGGCCCGCCGCAAGGCCGAGTTCGACCAGGAGCAACCCACCTCCTGACCCAACGGCCAGTCGCGCGTTCGTTGCTTGCGATGGCGACCGAACAGCCGGCCCCCAAGCATCTAGGCAATGCCCTGGCCGGCGTCGCGGCCGCAGCCGCCGCGGACGCCTTCGACAACGTTGCTGGGCGTCCTCAGGCTCGTGCCTTGGGCGGTCCCGCGATGGGGCGATTCTCCGGATGCGGAGTGGACCTGTGGACCTACTCTGGGCCACCTGGGGTGAAGCACTGGCTTCGGTCGAGCATGGACCGAAGCGCTGCAACGGCCAGACCCGAACAAGCCTCGAACGAAGGCGGCGCCGGCGATGTACGGAATCCTCGTGGGCCTGGGCTTCTTGCTGGTGGGGCTCGCGCTGGCGGTGAACTTCAAGGGCATCGCCACGAAGCATGTCGCGCTTTCGTCGCGCCTGGTCGGGCCGGTCAGCCCGCACCGCAAGGCCGAGAAGGTTGCCCAGCGGCAGGTCGGCATGGTGCGGATGGAGCGCATGCTCGGCGGGGTGTTCGCGGCGTTCGGGCTTTACGCGGTCGGCTGGGCGGTGTGGGACTTGTTGTTCGGCTGAAGCGGCCGCACCCGGCCGGGCTAGGGTCGGAGGCATGGCTGTTGCATCCGATCCAGCGCCGGATCTCGAGGCGTACGCGCACCCCGAGCGGCTCGTCACCACCGCGTGGCTGGCTGAGAATCTCGGTGAACCCGGGCTCGTCGTGGTCGAGTCCGACGAGGACGTGCTGCTGTACGACACCGGGCACATTCCCGGGGCGATCAAGGTCGACTGGCACACCGAGCTCAACGACCAGGTCACCCGGGACTACCTCGACGCCGATGGGTTTGCCGCGCTGTGCAGCGCCAAGGGCATCGGCGCCGACGACACGATCGTGTTCTACGGGGACAACTTCAACTGGTGGGCCACCTACGCGCTGTGGGTGTTCTCCCTGTTCGGGCACCGCGACGTGCGCATCCTCGACGGCGGGCGGGCCAAGTGGGTCGCCGAGGGGCGGGACATGACCCGGGAGGCGCCGAAACGCGAAACCACCGACTACCCGGTGGTGGACCGCGACGACTCGCGTATCCGGGCGTTCCGGGAGGACGTGCTCGAGCACATCAAGGCGGGGCGGCCACTGGTGGATGTGCGGTCGCCGGGGGAGTACTCGGGCGAGCTGCTGCACATGCCGGACTACCCGCAGGAAGGGGCGCTCCGCGGCGGGCACATCCCGGGAGCGGTCAGCAAGCCGTGGAAGCAGGCGGCCCGCGACGACGGGTCGTTCAAGCCGGCCGACGAGCTGCGCAAGATCTACGCGGGCGAACTCGACCTCAAGACGGACGACGACATCGTGGCGTACTGCCGGATCGGCGAGCGCTCGTCGCACACCTGGTTCGTGTTGACGCACCTGCTGGGTTACGAGCACGTGCGTAACTACGACGGGTCGTGGACGGAGTGGGGCAACCTCGTGCGGGTGCCCGTCGTGAAGGGCACGTCACCCAAGTAAAGCGAAAGAGGGGGCCCGCGAACGGGCCCCCTCCAACGGCTATTCGTCCTCGGGTGGCAGCGAGACCAGGTAGTCGACGACCTCGGAGAACCGGGCGCTCGCCATCGCCACGGTGAGGTCGGCCGCGCCGTAGTACATGCGCAGCTCGTCGCGTGCCTCGTCGTGGACGAGACCGGTCGGGAAGACCACGTTGGGCACGTCGCCCACGCGTTCGTAGTCGGCGTCCGGGCCGAGGACCCAGCTCGGAGTACGACGGATGACCTTGGTCGGGTCGTCCAGGTCGAGCATGACCAGGCCGACGCGGTAGATCGACGTCGCGACCATCTGCTTCACGCCGTGGTACACCACGAGCCAGCCGTGCGGGGTCTCGATCGGCGGCGGGCCCATGCCGATCCGGGTGGCGTCCCACCAGGGGCCGGAGCGCGACTGCATCACCGGCTCGGGTGTCGTCCAGGAGCGCAGGTCCTTGGACTTGGACAGCCACACGTCGGCCCGGGCGGAGAGCACCGAGACGGGCCGGTGGAAGAGCACGTAGTCCTCGCCGATCCGGCGGGGCAGCAGCGACGCGTTCTTGTCCTCCGGCGGCATGACGACGCCGAGGGACTCGACGGTCTGGAAGTCCTCGGTCCTGGCCAGGGCCACGCAAGGGCCGCCGGGCCCGTACGCCGTGTAGGCGATCACGTAGCCGCCGAGTTCCTCCACGTAGGTGACCCGTGGGTCCTCCACGCCCCAGCAGCTGTGAGCGTCGGTCGGGTCGTCGGCGATGAGCGGCTTGCCCTCGACGACCCAGTCGGTGCGCCCGTTCTTGCTCCGGGCGACGGTCAGGTGGGAGATGCCCCGGCGGTCCTCGATCCGGCAGAGCAGGACCGTGTCGCCGTTGTGCATGGCGGCACCGGGGTTGAAGACACTGTTGATCGGATACGGCCAGTCCCCGGCGCCGAGCAGGGGATTGGTGGGTTCCCGGTGGAACAGCTCCGCATCAAAGTGCATCGGAATGGTCCTCCGTGTTGCGCAGGCGGGGCGGTGAGGCGGTCGCGCTGAAGCCGGCCGATGCCCGGCCGACCACTCGGCCCTTGTTGGTGGGCTTGGTGAGCGTGGTCGTGGGCAGGGAGGTCGGGACCGGAGCCGTGGGCTGCACAGGATGCGGCAGCGCGGCCAGCCCGGCCCTGAGAAGGCTGAGGAGCGCTTGGTAATAGGCTAGCGTGGACTCGGCGCCTTGGTTCCCATTTGGCTCAGTGGCAGACAAACCGTCGTGGCACGCACCGGTGGCGTCGACGTACATCCGGGCGCCCGCCCGATTGCGCCCGAGGAACCAGGCGTAGGCCCAGCCGGCCAGCCGTGCGTGGTGCGGATCGGCCGTGTGCTGCCAGGCGTCCACGAGCGCCTCGGTCACCGCGGCGGCGTCCAGCGGCTGCTCGTCGCCGTCGTCGGCCACCCACATCGAAGCGGGCTCGCCCCGGTGGTGCCACTTGTTGCCCACGCAGCGCAGGGTGCCGTCGGCCAGGCCCACGTGCTGGACGTACCAGTCGAGGGCGGCCACGGCCCGCGCGGCCACGGCGTCGTCCTCGAGCAGCGCCGCGCCCAGGAGCATCGCCTGGGGAAGCCGGGCGTTGTCGTACGTCAGCTCCGTCTCGAACCAGCGCCAGGCCGGGTCGGTCGCCGAGGTCTCGGTGAGCGCCTCGTCCAGCCGGGTGAGCAGGGGGGCGGCCTGGTCGGTGCGGCCGGCGCGGGCCAGGCCGATCAGCGCGTACGCCGCGGAGCGCAGCCCCAGCCCGGCCAGGGACTCGGTGCGCGGGCCGAGCTCGTCCAGCAGGGCGGCGGCCGGGCGCCGGATGTCGTCCGGAACCGCCGGGGTGCCGACGAGCACGCCGAGCGCCCATACGGTACGGCCGACGTGGTCACCCATGTGCGGCCAGTCCTGCCAGGTCCCGCCGTAGCTCAGCACGTTGTGCATGGCCCCGGAGGGATCGTAGGCGGCGGTCAGGAACCGGATGGACTGCCGCAGCCAGCGGGTCGCCACCGCGGTCTGCTTGGTGTCGGTGCCGACCGCGAGCAGGTCGGCCGCGACGATCGCCAGCCGGGCCACGTCGTCGACGCAGTAGCCGGAGGTCGCGTCCGCGTTCGGGCCGCGGGCGAACTGGATGATCCCGATCTCGTCGGTGAGCCGGGTGAGGTGATCGAGGTTGAGCGGCGGCGCGGCGGCCGTCGCGTGGCCCGGGCGGGCGGTGGCCGCCTCGGCCTGGCGCACGACGTCGGCGACGAGGTCGGCCTCGCGCGCCGCGACCGCCGGCCAGGGCAGCCAGGAAGCGCACGCCTCGGCGACCGCCTTGGCCGCGGCGAGGGCCCGGTTGTCGCTGAGCAGGTCGATGATCTCGGCCGCGAGGGCGGCCCCGTCGCCGATCGGCACCACCCGTCCGGCCCCGCCGGCCAGCATGTCCTCGGCGTAGCTGTACGCCGTGGAGACCGCGGGCAGGCCGGCGCCGAGCGCGAAGGTGAGCGCGCCGGAGCAGATCTGCTCGGGCTGGCGGTACGGCGTGACGAACAGCGTGCTCGCGTGCAGGATCGCGGAGAGCTCGTCGAGGGCCAGGAAGGCGTCGACGAAGTGCACGTTGTCGGTCAGGCCGAGCTGGCGGACCTGCTCGTGCAGGCTGTCGCGGTAGACCTCGCCCTCCTGGCGCTTGATCTCCGGGTGGGTCGTGCCGGCCACGATGTACTGCACGTCCGGATGCTTGCGCACCACCTCGGCGAGCGAGTCGATCGCGATGTCGATGCCCTTGCCCTTGCCGAGCAGCCCGAAGGTGGTCAGGGTCGGCTTGCCCCGCACCTTGTCCAGCAGCTCGCGCAGCTCGGGCCGCAGCGTGGAAACCTCGGGCGGGCGGCGCATCGCGTCCGGCGCGCCGTGCGGGACCACCACGAGCTGGTGGCCGGCGGCGACGCCGGTGCGGATGGCGACGCGGCGCGCGGTCTCGGTGAACACCGTGACGCGGGCGGCGCGGGCGCACAGGGCGCGCAGGGTGGCGGCCTGGCCGGGCGACGGGTGCGGCAGCACGGTGTGCAGCGTCAACAGGTACGGGATCCCGCACGCGTTGAGCGCGCGGGTGAGCTCCAGCAGATGCGAGCCGTCCGGCCCGCCGAAGATCCCGTACTCGTGCTGGATCAGCACGACCTGGACGCCGGCCTCGCGCAGGACGCGGGCCGCCGACGAGTAGTCCTCGATGCGGTCCTGGGTGATGGTGGCGACGACCTCGTCGCCGTAGGTGAGCCCGTCACGGTCGATGGCCACGACGACTGATTCCAGATCGTCGGTGGCGACACCAAGTGCCTCGCGCAGGTCCGCGGTGTAGGTCGCGAGACCGCATTGGCGGGGCAGATAGGTCGACACGATACCGAGTCGATAGGTCGCGGCAGGGTGTGGCATGAGCACATTGTTACCCCGGGCGAGTCCGAAAAACCTTCATTCGCCGGGATGAGGGACACTCGAACGGACGTCCCGCTGCAGGTCATGCCGGATTTCACCCGTGCGGTTTCAGTGACTACGGTCAATCTATTGCATTTGCCTGCGCAACAGCCTATTGCTCACGTACTGTGACTAGAAACTCTGAAACCAATCTGGCAGTGGTTCACGGGCGACGATCCAATTGTCCGGAATGCCACCGGTACCGGTCCGGGCGGCCACGATCCCGCCGGTGATCGCGCACATCGAGTCGACGTCGCCGCCCGCGACCACGCAGGCCTCCAGCGCCTTCGGGTAGTCCTCGAGGTGCCCGGCCGCGACCCACAGCGCGAACGGCACCGTGTCCTGCGCGAGCGCGTGCGAGCCGTTGCCCAGCTCGGCCGCGGCCGCCCGCGGGTCGGTCTCCGGCGCGATCCGGGTGGCCCGGCCGATCCCGTCGCGCACGTCGGACGGCGGCAGATGGTGCAGCACCAGGCGGAGCAGGCCGGTCGGGCTGGGGTCGCCGGCGGCGTAGGCGGCGGCCAGCGCGACCGCAACGGCACCGGCCACGCCCTCCGGGTGCCGGTGGGTCACCTCGGCCGACAGCACCGCCTGGCGCGCGGCGAGATCCGGATCGGCGGAGAAGAAGGCACCCAGCGGCGCGACCCGCATCGCCGCCCCGTTGCCGGCCGAACCGCGCCCGGAGAACAGCGCCCCCGCGGCCGAGCGCCACGGCACACCGCCGGCGATGCTCGTGAGCAAGGAACGGGCGCCGCGTCCGTACCCCCGGTCGGCGCTCCACCGCTGCGCGAACGCGAGGGCCAGCCGGTCCTGGTCGACCTCGCCGTCGCGAAAGAGCGCCTGCAGCAGCGTGCAGGCCATCTCCGTGTCGTCGGTCCAGCGCCACGGCCCGGGCCGGAGAGCAAAGACAGGATCAGGCTGCATCTCGTACGGGGCACCGAGCGCGTCCCCCACGGAGAGGCCGGTCAGGCTCGCGGCGGCGGCGTCTCGATTCACCGCCAGAATGTACCGGGCGCACCGAAGTCGATCACTGCCGTGGAAACCGGGGCGGGAAATGTCGTACCCACGCGGTAGGTTGCCCGCGTGGATCGGACGTTCCAAGTAGACCTCCGCGGCATCGTCGACCTGCTCAGCCATCACCTCTACGCGAGCCCCCGGGTCTATGTCCGGGAGCTGCTGCAGAACGCCGTCGACGCGATCACCGCCCGGCGCGCCGTCGACCCGACGGCGCCCGCGGCGATCAGCGTCGAGCCGCCCGACGTGACCGGCGACGGCACGCTGCGGGTCACCGACACCGGCATCGGGCTCACCGAGGACCAGGTGCACCAGTTCCTGGCCACGATCGGGCGCAGCTCCAAGCGCGACGACCTCGGCTTCGCCCGGCACGACTTCCTCGGGCAGTTCGGCATCGGCCTGCTGTCCTGCTTCCTCGTCGCCGACGAGATCCGGGTGCTGACCCGGGCCGCGGACGGGCCGGCCGTGCTGTGGCGCGGCTACGCCGACGGGCGCTACAGCGTCGAGACAAACGGCCACCACCGGGCCCAGGTCGGCACCACGGTCACGCTGGTGCCGCGCCGCGACGCCGAGGACTGGCTGCAGCGCCGGACCGTGGCCGGGCTGGCGTCGCTCTACGGCTCGCTGCTGCCCTTCCGGGTCGAGGTCGCCGGGGTGCCGATCAGCGGCGAGGGTTTGCCCTGGGCGCCAGGGGGAGGTGCGGCGCGACGGGAGCGGCTCAGTGAGTACTGCCGCGAGCTCTTCGGCTTTGTGCCCTTCGACGTGATCGACCTGACGGTGCCGGAATCGGGGCTCACCGGGGTCGCGTTCGTGCTGCCCACGCCGGCCAACCCGGCGGCGCGGGCCGGGCACCGGGTCTATCTCAAGCGGATGCTGCTGGCCGAGGGGGCCGAGGGGGTGCTGCCGCCCTGGGCGTTCTTCGCGCGCTGCGTGATCGACGCCGGCGAGCTGCGGCCGACCGCGAGCCGGGAGGCGCTCTACGAGGACTCGCTGCTAGAGGCGACCCGCGAGGCCCTCGGCGACCAGCTGCGGGGCTGGTTGATGCAGCTGGCCGGGCGCAACCCGCGGCGGCTGGGCGAGTTCCTCGACGTGCACCACCTCGGGGTCAAGGCGCTCGCGCTGCACGACGACGAGATGCTGCGGCTGGTCGACCGCTGGTGGCCGATGGAGACGAACACGGGCCGGATGACGCTGGCGGACTTCCGCGCGCAGCACGGCCTGATCCGATACTCGTCCCAGCTCGACGAGTTCCGCCAGATCGGCGCGGTCGCCGCGGCCCAGGGGCTGCCGCTGGTCAACGCCGGCTACATCTACGACACCGAGATCATCGAGCGGCTGCCGCAGGTCGAGCCGGGCGCGCTGATCGAGAAGGTCGAGCCGGGCGACCTGACCACCGCCTTCGACGCCCTCGAGCCGGAGGTGGAGCTGGCCAAGCGGCCGTTCCTGCAGCTGGCCCAGCGCGCGCTGGACCGGCTCGGCTGCGAGGTGGTGCTGCGGGCCTACGATCCGGCCGGGGTGCCGGCGATGTACCTGACCAGCCGGTCCGCCGCGTTCGCGGCCGAGCTGCGGGCCACCCGCGAGCGGGTCGACGACGTGTGGGCCGACGTGCTCGACGCCCTCGCCCGCACCGACGAGCAGGACCGCTCCCAGCTGGTGCTCAACTACCGCAACCCGCTCGTGCGGCGGGTCACCGAGATCCCCGACGCGGACCTGGTCCGGCTCGCCGTCGAGGGCCTCTACGGCCAGGCCCTGCTGCTGGGCCACCATCCGCTGCGGCCGGCCGACGCCGCGCTGCTCAACGGCTCGTTCCTGGGCCTGCTCAACAAGGCGGTCGGACATGAAGAGTGACCTCGGCCCGCTCAACAAGGCGGTTGGACGATGAAGAGTGACCTCGGCCGGCTCAACAAGGCGGTTGGACGATGAAGAGTGACCTGGGCCCGCTCGACAAGGCGGTTGGACGATGAAGAGTGAAGAGGAGCTCTGGTCGCTGCTCCGCGAGGCGTACCAGATGCCCTACGGCGGCGCCCAGATCGCGCTGGTCGAGCAGGTCATGCAGCACGCCGACGCGGGCAACCATGACGAGCTGCGGCTGGCCGCGCGCCTGTTCGCGACCACGGCCTACGTGCACGGCGGCGAGACAGCCAAGTCGTTCGTCACGTTCTCGTGGTGCCGCTCGGAGTACGACGCGCACCCGGAGCGCTTCGACGAGCAGGACGAGCACATGCTGCTCTGGCACTTCAAGTACATGGTCAACGGGCTGCTGAAGTTCCCCGCCGTGCCGCTCGGGCGGACCTATGACGTGCTCGACGACATGGAGCGCCGGTTCCGGGCGGGCGGGCACAGCCTGCACGCCGTCTACGCGTACCGCTACCAGGTCGCCGCGCACGTGGGCGACGAGTCGGCCGACGACTGGTACGCGAAATGGAACGCCGAGCCGCGCGACCAGAACTCCGACTGCGCCGGGTGCGACCCGGGCGAGAAGGTCGACCACCTGGTCAGCCGGGGCCGCGACGAGGAGGCGGTGGCGATGGCCGCGCCGGTCCTGGCCGGCCGGCTGACCTGCGTCGAGCAGCCGCAGTCGATCCTGACCTCGCTGATGGTGCCCTACGTGCGGACCGGCCGGCTGAGCGAGGCCGCCGACGCGCACCGGCAGGCCTACCGGCGGCTGCGCGGCAACCTCGCCGACATGCAGAGCATCGCCGACCACATCGAGTTCTGCGCGCGCACCGGCAACGAGACGCGCGGGCTGGAGATCGTCCAGCGGCACCTGCCGTGGCTGGAGCGCTCGCCCAACCCGCAGGCGGAGATGTGGTTCGCGGCCGCGTCGGCGCTGCTGCTCGGCCGGCTCGATCCGGCGCTGCCGCTGGGCGCCACGACCGCCGGCGAGCTCGGTGGCCGGCTGGCCGCGCGGGCCCGGGACTGGGCGGCCAAGTTCGACGAGCGCAACGGCTCCGACGCCGTCTCGGCGCGGATCGAGGCGCTGCTGGCCGCGCCGCCGCTGGCCGAGCATCTGCCGCTGAGCGCGGTCGCCCGGCGCACCCAGGCCGCGACCCCGTCCGGCGGGCCCGCCACCGTCCCGCCGGCCGAGCTGCCGACCGAGGCGGGTGCGCTGATGGATCGGGCCTGGGAGCTGTACGACGAGCACCGGATCGACGCCGTGGAGGCCGCGTTCGCCCGGTTCGACGAGCTGTACCCGCAGCCGGCGGCCGAGCTGGCGGTGCGCCGCCTCGACGGGCAGGCCCGGCTCACCGCGATCCGCAACGACGGCGGGCCCGACGCCGAGGCGCTGTTCCGGCAGACCGCGGAGCTGCACCGGGCCCTCGGCGACGAGCTCCGGGCGCTGGCCGCGGAGTCCCGCAGCGTGCTGGCCCGCGAGGCCGACGACGCCATGCTGGCCGAGCTCGACGGGCTGACCCGGCGCATCGTGGCCCACCCGGACGCCGACCCCGACCTGCGGGCTGAGGCGCGGCTGCGGGCCGAGGGCGCGCTCATGCGCCTGGACCGGCCCGAGGACGCGCTGCTCGCGATCGACGCCGCCCTCGCCGAGGAGCCGGTCAAGCCCACCCTGCGGGCCGAGCTGGCCTCCCGCCGCTCGCGGGCGCTGCTGGTGCTGGAGCGCTACGACGAGGCGGTGGTGGCGGCGGAGGACTCGCTGGCGCAGTATGCGGTGCTGGGCACCCCGCCGGCCGCCGGGATCCCGGCCCTGATCCGGGCCCACGCGCTGGGCAACCTGGAGCGCTTCGACGAGGCCACGGCCGGCTTCGACCAGGCGCTCGTCCTCGCCTCCGACCGCAACTACCGGCTCTCGGCGCTGGTCGGGCGGGCCCGGTCCCGGCTGGCCGCCGACCGCGCCACGGACGCCATCGACGACCTGGTCGAGGCGGTCGCCGACCACGTGGCCCACGGCGAGGACCTGCCGGCCGCGCTGCTGCGCTACGACCTGGCCACGGCGTACCACGCGGCGGGCCAGCCGACCGACGCCGCCGAGGCCGCGGAGAGCTCACTGGACGCCCTGGACCGCGCGGGCGCCCAGGACCAGGCCGACCAGACCCGCTACCTGCTCTCCCGGGTCTACCGCGAGCTGGGCGAGCTCGACCTGGCCCTCGGCCTGCTGGAGACCCTCGCGACCAACCTGGACGGCTTCGACAACCTGCCGGCCCGCGGCCGCATGCTGCAGGAGGCCGGGCAGCTGCTGTACGAGGCCGACCGGGACGGCCAGGCCGCCGAGCGCTTCCTGGCCGCGGCGGACGCCTACCGGGCGGCCCGCGCCGACGGCACGGATCTGGCCCTGATCCAGGCCGAGATGTACACCCGCCGGCTGCGGGCGCTGTCGCTGCGCTGGGCGGGCGAGCTCGAGGCCGCGCTGCCGGCCCTGGCCGAGGCCGATGCGCTGGCCGCGTCGCTCGACGGGCTGGCCGACCCGGCCGAGCCGTGGGTGATCTGGCAGCGCGCCATGCTCAACTGCGACGCCGCGCGGATCTACATCGGGGCCGCCCGGCTGGACGAGGCGGCCGCCCGCTCGTCGGCGGCGGCCGACGCGCTGCGCTCGATCGGCTCGCTGAGCGACGCGCTGGACGCCGACTTCCTGCACGCGGAGACGCTGATGCGCGCGGGCGACCCGGCGGCGGCCGAGTCCCGGCTCCGGTCGGTGCTGGGTGCGGTTCCGCGCGGGTCGCAGCTGGAGCAGAACTCGGCCTGGATGCTGGCCGAGTCGCTGGAGGCGCAGGGGCGTTCCGACGAGGCGGAGGAGATCCGGGGCCGGTATCTGTCGCAGTAGGTCACACAAAATTCCCCCGATGCGGCACAAATCGGGCCGGACCCCCGGGGTGGAAGCCGGCGGCTGAGCGTGCTTCACTTAACGAACGTTCAGTCGCAGGCTTGACACGAGGATAGGCTTTTGGCATGACGCTGGAACGGCAAGCCGTACGACCGCCCGCTCAGTCCCGCGGGGCCGGGCCCGCTGGTCAGCAGCCTCGGCGGCGTTCGCGGCGGGACGAGATTCTCGAGATCGCCGTCGGACTGTTCGCCGCGCGGGGATATCACGGCGTGTCCATGGACGACATCGGGGCGGCGGCCGGCGTCACCGGGCCGGCGCTGTACCACCACTTCGCCGGCAAGGAGGCCATGCTCGCCGCGGCCCTGATCCCGGTGAGCGAGCAGCTGCTCGCCGGCGGCAAGGCGCACATCGCCGAGGCCGGCCAGGACCCGCGGGCCGCGCTCGCCGCGCTGGTCGACTTCCACGTCGAGTTCGCACTGGCCAACCCGGCCGTCATCGCGCTGCACCTGCACGAGCTCGACCGGCTGCCCGAGGAGCCGCGCCGGCAGATCCGCCGGCTGCAGCGGCTCTACGTCGAGGAGTGGGTCAGCACGCTCACAACGCTGCGCAGCGAGCTCAACGACGGCGAGGCCCGGGTGCTCGCGCACGCGGCGTTCGGTCTCATGAACTCGACGCCGTTCCTCGGCGGCGAGGTCGACCGGACGAGGCGGGCCGAGTTGCTGCGCGCCGCGACCCTCTCAGCGCTGCAGGGATGATCGCGCCTCGACCGCCAGGTGAACGCCGGACGAACCGGCGGCCAAGCTAGGCAGTGATGGGCATCACCGTGGTGAGCTGGGAAAACGAAGTTATCCACAGGCCCTCAGCATTCCTTTCCACAGAGTTGTCCACAGGAGAAAATCCTCAATGTTGAGGTCGTTGCTCGTTGCCAACCGCGGTGAGATCGCGCGCCGGGTCATCAGGACCGCACGGCGGCTGAACATCAGGACCATCGCGGTGTACTCCGAGGCCGATGCGCTCCTGCCGTACGTCGCCGAGGCCGACGAGGCCGTCGCCATCGGGCCCGCCAACCCGGTGCAGTCCTACCGCAACACCGAGGCCATCCTGAGCGCCGCGAAGTCGACCGGCGCCGAGGCGATCCACCCGGGGTACGGGTTCCTGTCGGAGAACGCCGCCTTCGCCCGCGCGGTTGTGGACAACGGCCTGATCTGGGTCGGCCCCGGCGCCGACGCGATCGCGGCCATGGGCGACAAGATCAACGCTCGCAACCTGATGGCGGCGGCCGGGGTCCCGGTGGCGCCCGGCACGACCGACCCGGCGACCAGCGCCGACGCGGCCCTCCAGGCGGCCGGGGAGATCGGCTTCCCGGTCATGGTCAAGGCGGCGGCCGGCGGCGGGGGCATGGGCATGGCGGTCGCCGGCGACGCCGATGGGCTGCGGGCGGAGTACGACAAGGTGCGCGCCTTCGCCGAGCGCATGTTCGGCGACGGTTCCGTGCTGATCGAGCGCTACTTCCCGCGGGTCAGGCACATCGAAGTACAAATTCTGGGGTTGGCCGACGGCAGGGTCGTGGCGCTGGGTGAGCGGGAGTGCTCCGTGCAGCGCCGCAACCAGAAGCTCGTCGAGGAGACCCCGTCCCCGGCGCTCACCCCGCAGCAGCGGGCGGACCTGGTCGGCGCGGCCGTGCGGGCCGGCGAGGCGGTCGGCTATCGCAACGCGGGCACCGTCGAGTGCCTGTTCGACCCGACCTCCGGACAGTTCTTCTTCCTGGAGATGAACACGCGGCTGCAGGTCGAGCACCCGATCACCGAGGCCGTTTTCGGCGTCGACCTGGTCGAGCAGCAGCTGCGCGTGGCCTCCGGGCTGGCCCCGACGTTCGACCCGGACGCGCTGGCGGTCACCGGGCACGCGATCGAGGTGCGGGTCAACGCCGAGGACCCCAAGCGCTTCCTGCCGGGGCCGGGCGCGATCACCACCTGGACCGAGCCGGCGGGCGACGGGGTGCGGGTCGACGCCGGGTACACGAACGGGAACACGGTCACCCCCAGCTACGACTCGCTGATGGCGAAGCTGATCGTGCACGGCACCGACCGGGCCGACGCCATCGCGCGGCTGCGGCGGGCGGTCGCGGACTTCGCGATCGTCGGGCCGAAGGTGAACCTGCCGTTCTTCACCGAGCTGCTGGACAACCCCGAGTTCCTGTCCGGCGACTACGACACCGGGATCGTGGGCCGAATGCGGGAGGTCAAGCGATGACGTTCCTGTCCATCCGCGAGGTCGGGCCGCGCGACGGCCTGCAGAACGAGGACCCGGTCCCGGCCGACGACAAGGTCCGGCTGCTCGACGCCCTCTCCGGCACCGGAGTGGGCCGGATCGAGGCGGTCTCGTTCGTCCATCCCAAGGCGATCCCGCAGATGGCCGACGCCGGGGAGGTGTGGGAGCGGGCCAAGAAGAACCCCGCCGTCCGGTACAGCGCGCTGGTGCCCAACACCAAGGGCGCCGAACGCGCGCTCGCCGCCGGCTTCACCGAGATCGAGGTCGTCGTCTCGGCGTCCGACACCCACAACCGGCGCAACGTGAACCGGTCGACCGACGAGTCCCTCGACGACATCGCCGGCCTGATCGACCTGCTGCACCGGGGCGGAGCGAGCGCCGAGGTGATCATCGCGACCAGCTTCGGCTGCCCGTTCGAGGGCGACATCGACCCGGCCCGGGTGGCCGGGATCGTCGACCGGGTGGTGGCCGACGGCGCCGACCGGGTCGCGTTCGGCGACACCACCGGGATGGGCACGCCGCGGCGGGTCGAGGACGTGGTCGGGCCGGTGCGCGAGCGGCATCCGGACCTGCCGCTGCTGCTGCACTTCCACAACACCCGCGGCACCGCCCTGGCGAACATCCTCACCGCGCTGCGCCTGGGGGTGACGGAGTTCGACGCCAGCATCGGCGGCCTGGGCGGGTGCCCCTACGCGCCGGGTGCGACCGGGAACGTGGCCACCGAAGAGGTCGTGCACATGCTGCACGACATGGGGTACGAGACCGGAATCGACCTGGGAGAGCTGCTGGAGGCGGGCCGCCTCGCGCAGGAGATCGTGGGCCGGGAGCTGCCGTCCGGGGTGCTGAAAGCAGGCCCGAGAGTCCCGCTGGCAAAAAGCTGAGAATCCACCTCTGAGGCTTGTGTCCGATTCGCCCGGTGTTGTGGCGTGTCCCTGGCCGGGGCGGTTCGTTGCTCAGTACGGAAAGAGTCACATGTAGGGCGTATGCCCGACATGAACCGTACTGAGGGGGTGACATGGCCCGGTCGAGCAGTGAGCGCAAGGCCGTGTCGCGCTGCGCGAAGTACGCCGTTCGTGGCCTGATCGTCGCCGGGTTCGCCGGCGTCGCCTGGCTGCTGTCGGCCTCCGCGGCGCACGCCTCGGGCACGGACGGCTCCGACCAGCCCACGCTGCTCGCCCCGGTGACCAACCTGCTCATCGGCGACGGCGGCGCGCGGCACTCCGGCATGAGCGGCGACCAGCCACAGGTCCTCCAGCACCGGCCGGCCCGGCCCCAACCGGGTCCGGACCGCCGTGGTGGGCTGCTGACCAGCACCGTGTTCGCGGTGCTGAGCCCGGTGGCGAAGGTCGCCGCACCCGTGACCGGTACGGTCACCGGGGCCGTGACCGGGACCGTCAACCGGACGGTGACACTCACGAAGGCGCCGGTCCAAACCGTGGACCGCGCGGCCCATCCGGCGGCGGCAAACGCGCCGGATGCCAAGCACGCGAGCACCAAGAGGCCGGCAAAGGCCGGCATCACCCGGACCCACCACAAGCGGACGCAGGAGCCGGCCGTCCAGGCCGAGCCGGTCCGCACCGGGTCCACCGGCGATCTGACCGCCGCGGCGACCGGCACCTCCCGTGCCGGCGTCGACTCGGTCACCGCCGCCCGTGCCGCCGACCGCCTCCGCGTCCTTCGGGCCGCCGAGGCGCTGGACGGCGCACACGCCATGCCGGTCGAGGACCGGAACGTTGCGCAGGGTACGCACCACGTGCCCCTGCTGCCCCGCCCGGCGCCCATTCCGGCGCCGCCGGCGGCCGGCCTCGCCCCCGGGTTGCCGAGCCCCGGCTCGGGACTCAACCACGGGAACGGTGCCGCCGCCGTGCTGCCCGCCGCACCGGCCGGCACGAAGGTGCTGACCTTCCGGCCGGACGCGGTCGAGGACGTCGAATTGCGGCTGTTCACAGCCGAGAAGCCGACAGTCTCACCCGACTGAGGCCGTTCCGGCCAGCCGACGCGACGCGAAGCGGGCCAACGGAACGTCTGCCTCAGGTCCAGCGGACCCGCATCGACCACATCGCGGCATCTGTAACACGCAAAACGCACCAACAAGGGCGCACGTCGACAGGGCGGAGCCGGATCGAACCTGCCCGCACGCAGGCTCGGGGCTCCAACCGCGCCCACCCTTGCAGTACCGATGATCGATATCTACCGAAGGGTCTCATTTCCCAATGAAGACGTGGGTTCGTAAGTCGCTCAACGTGGGCGTGCTTTCCGCGGGCTTCCTGCTCGTCTCGGGCGGGGCCGCGCACGCCGACTGGACGACGGGCTACAACGCCGGCCTGCTGAACGGCAATCAGTTCGACACCACGCTGCAGGTGCCCGTCAACGTCTGCGGCAACTCGATCGCCGTGCTCGGCTTCGCCGACGCGAACTGCGGCGGCGGCGCCACCGCGATCAAGACCGAGAGCGCCAGCGCCACCGAGAGCGCCACCACCGAGGACTGGACGACCGGCTACAACGCCGGCGTGGCCAACGGCAACCAGCTCGACACCACGCTGCAGGTGCCGGTCAACGTGAGTGGCAACGCCATCTCCGTGCTCGGCTTCTCCAGCGCCTCCTCGGCCGGCGGCGCGACCGCGGTCAAGGGCGACATCGCCTCGGACAACGGCCGTGGCCGCGACAACGGCGGCTGGGACAACGGCGGCCGTCGTCACCGTCACCACAACGGTGGCGGCGACGGCCAGGGCAACAGCAACGGTGGCGACTACAACGCCGCCGCGGCCAACAACTACTCCGGCAACGCCGCGGGTGACTACACCGAGAGCGCCGCGAACCGCACCGAGGACTGGACCTCGGGCTACAACGCGGGCCTGCTCAACGGCAACCAGTTCGACACCACGCTGCAGGTGCCGGTCAACCTGTCCGGCAACGCGATCGCGCTGCTGGGCTTCGCCGGGGCGTCCAGCCAGGGCGGCGCGTGGGCGGTCAAGGGCGAGAGCGCCCAGACCGAGAGCGCGACCACCGAGGCGAGCCACACGACCGGCTACAACGCCGGCCTGCTCAACGGCAACCAGCTCGACACCACGCTCCAGCTGCCGATCAACCTCTGCGGCAACTCGATCGCCATCCTCGGCTTCTCGTCCGCCAGCTGCGGCGGCGGCGCGGTCGCCTACAAGGGTGACGGCGGGTCGGACAACGACGGTCGCGGCCGGGGCAATGGCCACGACAATGGCGGCTGGGACAACGACGGTCGCGGTCACCACCACCACGGTGGCGGCAACGGCTGGGACAACGGCGACGACGACTGGGACAACGACGGTCGCGGCAACGGCAACGGCAACGGCGACTACGACGGCCGGGGCAACAGCAACGGCGGCGACGGGTACGGCGGCCAGGGCAACCAGGCCGGCGACGACGGCTACGGCGGCAACATGAACGCCGCGCCGACGGGTGCCTACGCCAACGCGGCCGGCGACGCCAGCGACACCGGCGCGAACGCCAACAGCAACGCGTCGCACATGCACAAGGCGAGCAAGAAGAACAAGTCGATCGACCTCGGCGAGCACGCCAAGAAGAACAACAACAAGCACCACAACGGCAACGGGGCCGGCCTGGCCGCCGCCAACGACAACGGGTACGGCGGCGCGCAGGCGGCCGGCGACAACGGTTACGGCGGCGCGCAGGCGGCCGGCGACGACGACGACAACGGTGGCTGGGACAACGGCGACGACAACGGCGGCTGGGACAACGGCGGCCGTCGTCACCACCGTCACCACGACGGCCGGGGCAACGGGAACGGCAACGGCGGCGGCGGCGCGACCGCGGTCCGCGGTGGCTGCGGCGACTGGACCACCGGGTTCAACGCCGGCCTGCTGAACGGCAACCAGTTCGACACCACGCTCCAGGTGCCGGTCAACATCAGCGGCAACGCCGTCTCGCTGCTGGGCTTCTCGCAGGCCCAGAGCTCGGGTGGGGCGCTGGCCTACTCCTGCTGACGCGGTAGCGGTACCCCCTGATCCGCAGGGGGTACCCGGACCGTGCGGCACACGCCGACCCGTGTCCTGAAACGGTCCATCCGCCCAGAAGGAGTCCAACCCAGTTGGAACTTCACCTCCGCGTCGGCTAACCTGAACGATCGTTAGACATGAACGATCGTTCAGGCGGCCGACGCGGAGGTTGCTCCATGGATGGTGACACCCTCGACCAGGGCCTCGACCAGACGCGCAAGCGGGTCGAGGCCGGCGGCGCGGAGAAGTATCACGCGGCCAACGCCGCGCGCGGCAAGCTGTTCGCCCGGGAGCGGGTGGCCCTGCTGGTCGACGAGGGCTCCTTCGTCGAGGACGGGCTGTTCGCCAACGCGCTGGCCGACGGGCTGCCGGCCGACGGGGTGGTCACCGGCACGGCCACCGTCGACGGGCGGCCGATCTGCCTGATGGCCAACGACTCCACGGTCAAGGCCGGTTCCTGGGGCGCCCGGACGGTCGAGAAGATCATCCGGATCATCGAGCGGGCCTACGACTCCGGGGTCCCGATGGTGTACCTCGTCGACTCCGCCGGCGCCCGCATCACCGACCAGGTGGAGCTGTTCCCCGGCCGCCGCGGGGCCGGCAAGATCTTCCACACCCAGGTCCGGGCCAGTGGCAGCATCCCGCAGGCCTGCGCGCTCTTCGGCCCCTCCGCGGCCGGCGGCGCCTACATCCCGGCCTTCTGCGACGTCGTGGCGATGGTCGAGGGCAACGCCTCGATGTACCTCGGCTCCGACCGCATGGTCGAGATGGTCACCGGCGAGAAGACCACCCTCGAGGCCATGGGCGGCGCCCGGGTGCACTGCGCCGAGAGCGGCGTCGGGCACTTCCTGTGCAAGACCGAGCAGGACGCGATCGACACGATCCGGCGGTACCTCTCCTATCTCCCGTCGAACTGGACCGCCCAGCCGCCGGCCGCCGAGGCCCGCGCCGAGACCGGCCTGCCGGAGATCCCCGCCAGCGAGCGGCAGGCCTTCGACATGCGCAAGGTGGTCAAGGGCCTGCTCGACGAGGGCTCCTTCTTCGAGATCCAGGCGCTGTGGGCGCGCGAGCTCACCGTCGGCTTCGGCCGCCTCGACGGGCGCGTGGTCGGCGTGGTCGCCAACAACTCGATGTTCAAGGGCGGCGTGCTCTTCGTCGACTCGGCCGACAAGGCCACCCGGTTCGTCCAGCTCTGCGACGCCTTCAACGTGCCGCTGCTGTTCCTGGCCGACGTGCCCGGCTTCATGGTCGGCTCGGCGGTGGAGAAGCAGGGCATCATCCGGCACGGAGCCAAGATGATCACCGCGATCTCCGAGGCCACCGTGCCCAAGATCTGTGTGGTACTGCGCAAGGCCTACGGCGCCGGTCTCTACGCGATGGCCGGTCCAGGGTTCGAGCCGGATGCCACGATCGCGCTGCCCACCGCCAAGATCGCGGTGATGGGGGCCGAGGCGGCCGTCAACGCGGTCTACGCCAACAAGATCGCCGCGATCGCCGACGAGGCCGAGCGGGCCGCGTTCGTCGCGGACAAGCGCGCCGACTACGAGCGCGACATCGACATCATGCGGCTGGCCAGCGAGCTCGTCGTCGACGCCGTCGTGCAGCCGGCGGCGCTGCGGGCCGAGTTGGTGCGCCGCTTCGCCGCGGCCCAGTCCAAGGACCGCACGTTCTCCCGTCGCCGTCACGGCGTGACACCGGTTTAAGGGGCCCTGCCATGGTCGACTTCACCCTGACCGAGGAGCTCGAGGCGCTGCGTGAGAGCGTGCGCGAGTTCGCCCGGGACGCCGTCGCCCCGGTCATCGGCGACTACTACGAGCGCCACGCCTTCCCCTACGACCTGGTCCGGCAGATGGGCAAGATGGGCCTGTTCGGGCTGCCGTTCCCGGAGGAATACGGCGGGATGGGCGGCGACTACTTCGCGCTGTGCATCGCGCTGGAGGAGCTGGCCCGCGTCGACTCCTCGATCGCGGTGACCCTGGAGGCCGGCATCTCGCTCGGCGCCATGCCCATTTATCGGTACGGCACGCCGGCCCAGAAGGAGCGCTGGCTCCCCAAGCTCACCTCCGGCGAGGCGCTCGCCGCGTTCGGCCTGACCGAGCCCGGTGCGGGCAGCGACGCCGCCGGCACCCAGACCCGCGCCGTGCTCGACGAGGCGGCCGGCGAGTGGGTGATCAACGGGTCGAAGGCGTTCATCACCAACTCCGGCACCGACATCACCGCGCTGGTCACGGTCACCGCGGTCACCGGGGTCAACCCCGACGGCAGCAAGGAGCTCACGGCCATCATCGTGCCGAGCGGGACGCCGGGGTTCACCGTCCAGCCCGGCTACTCCAAGGTCGGCTGGTGCGCGTCCGACACCCACGAGCTGAGCTTCGACGACGTGCGGGTGCCGGCCGAAAACCTGCTCGGCACGCGGGGCCGCGGCTACGCCCAGTTCCTGCGCATCCTCGACGAGGGCCGGGTCGCGTTCGCCGCGCTCGGGGTCGGGCTGGCCCAGGGCTGCGTGGACGAGTCGGTCAGCTACGCCCGGCAGCGGCGCGCGTTCGGCAAGGCGATCGGGGAGTACCAGGCCATCCAGTTCAAGATCGCCGACATGGAGAGCCGGGCCCACACCGCGCGGCTGGCCTACTACGACGCGGCGAGCCGGCTGGTCAACGGGCGCGACTTCAAGCGCCAGGCGGCGATCGCCAAGCTGGCGTCGAGCGACGCCGCGATGGTCAACGCCCGCGAGGCGACGCAGGTGCACGGCGGCTACGGCTTCATGAACGAGACCCCGGTCGGCCGCATGTACCGCGACGCCAAGATCCTGGAGATCGGAGAAGGCACCTCCGAGGTCCAGCGCATGATCATCTCCCGCTCAATGGGGCTCTAGACCGGCCAGGTGTGTACGGGCACGTTTTCGTGGAGGCCTTCGGCGTACCGGCGCAGCATGAGTTGCAGGGCCTCGGGCCGGCTGTGACCGCGGTCCTCGAGGTCTTGGACGACTCGCGTTTGCCAAGCGGCGCCGTTCAGGCCGGTGCGGCACCGGCCCTCGATGACGCCGAGGAGCCGGTCGCGGATCGCGCCGTCCACGCCGAAGCGGTCCAGGCCGGCGGCGGCCATTGGCAGGAGCTCACCCAGTACCAGATCAGGCACTGGAACTTCGCCCAGGTCGGGCCACCAGACCTGGGCGTCGAGCCCCTCGCGGGCGGCGGTGTGGAAGTTCTCCTCGGCGGCCGAGAACGACATCTGGGTCCACAGTGGACGGTCCTGCTCGCACAGCTCGCGCACCAGGCCGAAGTAGAAGGCGGCGTTGGCGAGCTGGTCGACGACGGTCGGGCCGGCCGGCAGGCAGCGGTTCTCGACGCGTAGGTGCGGGCGGCCGTTCATGATGTCGTACACCGGCCGGTTCCAGCGGTAGATCGTGCCGTTGTGCAGCCGGAGCTCGCCGAGGCGGGGCACGCCGCCGGCCTCCAGCACCGCCACCGGGTCCTCGTCCTCGGTGATCGGCAGCAGCGGCGGGAAGTACCGGACGTTCTCCTCGAACAGGTCGAAGATCGAGGTGATCCAGCGCTCGCCGAACCAGACCCGCGGCCGCACGCCCTGGGCCTTGAGCTCCTCCGGGCGGGTGTCGGTGGCCTGCTCGAACAGCGCGATGCGGGTCTCGGCCCACAGCCGCTTGCCGAACAGGAACGGCGAATTGGCCCCGACCGCGACCTGCACCCCGGCGATGGCCTGGGACGCGTTCCAGTGCTGGGCGAACGCCTCCGGCGCGACCTGCAGGTGGAACTGCACGCTGGTGCACGCCGACTCGCCGGCGATCGAGTCGGACTGGGCCTCCAGCCGCTCGTGGCCGCGGATGTCGAGCGCCATGTCCTCGCCGCGGGCGTTGATGATCTGGTCGTTGAGCAGCCGGTACCGCGGATCGTCCGACATGTTCGCCAGCACCAGGTGCTCGGGGCGCAGCGTCGGGAGGATGCCGATCAGCACCAGGCGGGCGTCGGACTTGTGGGCCCGCTCGTCGGCGTGCACGAGGCTGGCCAGGACTTCCCGCTCGTACACCTCCAGGCCGTCGCCCTCGATGAGCCGGGGCGCGACGTTGATCTCGAGGTTGAACTGGCCGAGTTCGGTCTGGAACGACGGGTCGGCCAGGTCGGCGAGCACCTCGGCGTTGCGCATGGCGGGCTGCGCGGCCGGGTCGATCAGGTTCACCTCGATCTCCAGCCCAGTCATCGGCCGGTCGGAGTCGAAGCGGAAATCGTTGAGCATCAACGCGAAGACGTCGAGGCAGCGGCGCACCTTGCGTCGGTAGCGAGCGCGGTCCTCACGCGAGAAGGCTCCCCGTGTGACGTCCTGGCCCATGCATGCCCCTCCGGCCTCTTGGACCACCCACGTTAGGAGTAGTCCAGAGGTACCGCTAGGGACAAAACGGACAGGATGGCAGCCGAGGGTGAGCGGAACCTTGCAGAGGGTGGGAGATTTCGCCCACCCTCTGCACCAGGGTCAAACTCCGGCGTAAGCGCTTTTTGCGACGTACCGGATCAGGCCTGGCGGACGGCCTCGGCGCCGATCTCGATCTTGACCTTCTTGCCGACGAGCACGCCGCCGGTCTCGAGGGCCTGGTTCCAGGTGATGCCGAACTCCTCGCGGTCGATCTCGGTCGTCGCGGAGAAGCCGATGACCTCCTGGCCCCACGGGCTCTTGGCGTGCCCCTCGAACTCCACGTCCAGCTCGACCTCGCGGGTGGTGTCGCGGATGGTCAGGTCGCCGACCAGGCGGAACTCGTTGCCGGACAGGCCGACCACGCGCTTGCTCTTGAAGGTCAGGTTGGGCCACTGCTCCACGTGGAGGAAGTCGGGGCTGCGCAGGTGGCCGTCACGGTCGGCCACGCCGGTGTCGATGCTGGCGGCGTCGATGGTGACCTCGACGCTGGACTCCAGCGGGTCCTCGGCGACCACGATGCTGCCGCTGGCGCTCGTGAAGCCGCCGCGCACCTTGCTGACCATCATGTGCCGGGCGACGAAGCTGACCCGGGTGTGGGCCGGGTCGATCTCGAACTTGCCGGCGGTCGGGATGGTCAGACCGTTGTACTCGCGGGTGTTGGCGGGTGCCGTCATGGTGACTCCCTCAGTTGTGCGGTGATGAAGAAGATTGCCGCCGCAAATATACACACGGCAGACTCTCGTCCGTCAAGCTCTCTGCTGTTAGACTTCCACCGTGACCGACGAATTGCTGGAAGATCCGCGAATCACCGCCATGGGCCTGTTCGTGGAGGCCTTCACCGGGGTGAACGCGCGGCTCAACGTCCAGCTGGCCGAGCACGGGCTCGGCAACGTCGACTTCGAGGTGCTGGTGCGCCTGGCCCGCTCGCCGGGCGGGGAGCTGCGGATGACCGACCTGGCCGCGCAGACCGGCCTGTCCACGAGCGGCGTGACGCGGGTGGTGGACCGGCTGGAGCGCGACGGGCTGGCCGGGCGCCGTGCGTGCCCGACCGACCGGCGCGGCTCGTTCACCGTGATCAGCGAGGCCGGCCTGGCCAAGATGCGCGAGGTGCTGCCCGGGCACGTGGCGTTGATCGAGCAGTGGTTCACCGGGCGGCTGTCGCCGGACGAGCTGGACAGCCTGCTGGGCTCGCTGCGCACGGTCCGCGACGCGGTCCGCCCGGAAGCGACCTCGGGCGTTCCGTCGATGCGTACGGCCGCCTGAGTCACACTTCCAGCCTTACCGCTGTCGATGTGACTGGCAAATCCGGCACCGGCAGAACCACCGGCAGGACCCCTGGACGGGTCAGGAATGTCGGAATTGCCGGACGGGCCGGCGATTAACCTCGCCAGGCACGGGCGAAGCTAGGTGGGCAGGCGTGTCAACGCACCCAGGGGGTCTTCGTCCGTGCCCCCAGTGCGGTCCAGCAGTCGGTGCTCGCGGGGCAGCAGCCGCATGCGGGCCCGCTCCCGCAGCCCCGCGAGGTCGGCCAGCGCCCGCTCCCGGACCGCCGGCGACTCGGCCGCGACGGCCAGCCCGACCAGCGCCTCCAGCACGTCGCGGATGTCGTCCCGCCCGGCCAGCCGGTTCGCCGCCGCGTCGAACGCGGCCGCCGCCGCCGGGCGATCCCCGCGCGACAGGGCCAGATAGCCGCTGACCAGCGCGGCCGTCCCGGCGCTGCGCGGCACCGAGGCCAGCTCGGCGAGTACCGCGGACGCCTCGCCCTGCTGCCCCGTCTCCGCGAAGGCCTGGCCCAGCGTGCCCAGCACCCGCACCCGGTGCGCGGGGTCGCCGACCTCGGCGATCGTCGTCGCGGCCCGCCGGGCCAGCGCGATCGCCTCGTCGAAGCGGCCGTCGAGCCGGGCGATCTCGGCCAGGTTGGCGTCGGTCAGCGCGCGCAGCCGCGGGTCGCCCGCCTCGGCCGCCCGCCGGCCCGCCCCCTCGATCCGCCGCGCGGCCATGGCCAGGTCGCCGACGAGCACGTCGTGCCACGCCAGGTTGTTCTGCACGACCGCGATCTCGCGCGCCCGCCCGGCCCGCACGGCCAGGCCCAGGGCGGCCTCGTTGTGCCGGCGCGCCTCCTCCGTGCCGCCGAGGGCCTGCCAGACCCCGGCGAGCAGGGCCCGCGCGGTCAGCTCGCCGGTCACGTCGCCGCGCGCCGCGAGCACCAGCAGGGCCGCCTCGGTCGCGCACAGCTCCTCGAACCCGCGGCCGTGCGCCGTGGCCAGCATCGCCGCGCCGACCTGGGCCCAGGCCCGGGTGGCCGGGTCGCAGTCCCGCGTGCGGCGGTCGTCGAGCAGGCGGCGCAGCAGGTGGTACCCCTCGACGTCCCGCCCCCGCAGTCGGCACCAGCGCGGGATGGCCGCCGCGAGCCGGAGCGCGATCTCGGGTTCGCGCACCGCGGAGTACCGCAGCGCCGTCCGGATGTCGCTGGTCAGGTAGTCGAGGCGCAGCATGGCCGCGGCGCACCCGGGCCCGGTCAGCTCCAGCGAACGGCGCACGGCGTAGCGGGTGATGACCTCGGCGTGCCGCAGCCGGGCGGCCCGCAGCTCCCCGGCTTCGGCGCAGCGCTCGGCGGCGAAGTCGAAGACCACGTCGAGCAGCCGGAAGCGCAGGTCGCCCGGGCCGCGCACGCTGACCAGCCCCAGCCCGACCAGCCGGTCCAGCACCGCCTCGACGTCCTGCACTACCCCGGCGAGCAACGCCTCGGCCAGCTCCACCGACCACTTCCCGCGGAACGTGGACAACCGGCGCAGCGCCGCCTGCTCGTTCGGGGCCAGCAGCTGATAACTGTCGGCGACCGCATCCCGCAGCCGACGGCCCGCCGGATCCGTGGCGGCAAGATCCAAGATCCTGTTCTGGTACCGCCTGAGCAACTCCGAGAGCTCCAGCACCCGGCCCCGGGCCGCGGCGAGCTCGATGGCCAGCGGCAGCCCGTCGAGCCGGCGGACCAGCTCCGCGATCGTCGGCACCTCGTCGTCGCGGGCCGGCGCGCGGCGCACCGCCCGCAGCCGCTCCACGAACAGCGCGACCGCCGGCACCTCCCGCAGCGCCCTGACGTCCAGCGCCCGCCCGGCCGGCACCTCCAGCGGCTGCACCTGCCAGTCCACGACGCCGGGCAGGTCGGCGGCGAGCGGGCGGCGGCTGGTGAGCAGCATGCGCACGGCCGGCACGCGGGCCCGCAGCCAGGCGATCGCCTCCACCGCGGCCCGGGGCGCGCGGTCCACCCCGTCGAGGACGAGCAGGGCGGGTGGGGCGGCGGGGTCGCCGTACCGCTCGATGAGTTCCTCCGCCCGCGCCACCCCGAACACGACGGCGACGGCGGAGAAGATGTCCTTGGGCTCGGTGATGTCGATGACGGTCACCGAGACCGCGGTCCACCCGCCGGTCGCGGTCTCGTGGGCCACCGCGTGCGCGAGCGCGGTCTTGCCCACCCCGGCCATCCCGATCAGCGCGATGACCTCGGCCCCCCGCGCGCCCAGCAGGCCCAGCAGCTCGTTGCCGTCGGCGTCCCGGCCGACCAGCGGCGGGATCGTGGGCAGCGGCAGCGCGGTCCGGCCGGCGGCCCGGCGGTCGGCCCGGACGGGCGGCAGGTCCGGTGCGGCCGCGGTACCGGTGGGCGCGCGCCGGTGCGGCCCGGCGCTGAGGTGCGGCCCGCCGTTGCTCGTGGCCACCGGGGGCCGGTTGGACGCGGAGTTGAGGAATGCCTCCCGGTCCGGGCCGGTGAGATCGAGCGCGTCGGCCAGCAGGGACAGCGTGTTGCGCTGCGGCCGGGCCACCCGGCCGCGCTCGAGCTCGCGGAGCGTGCGCACCCCGAGCCCGGCCCGCGCGGCCAGCTCGTCCTGCGTCAGTCCCCTCGCGAGCCGGTTGGCCCGCAGCGCCGCGGCGAACACCGCCCCGGCATTGCGCGGATCATGATCCGCAACGGGAGACATGTTGTGGAAGGGTACTGAGCGCGGCGCCGCCGCAGTAGCCGGGCGTCGGAACCACGACCGTTATCAATATTTGATAGAAGCGGGCGCGCGCCGCCGCAGCTTCGGGGCCCACCAGTTCCAGCGGTCGAGCATCCCCATGAGGGCCGGCAGCAGCAGCCCGCGCACGATCGTCACGTCGATCAGGATGGCCACCGCCATGCCGACGCCGATCTCCTTCACCGCGACCAGGCCGCCCGCCGCGAAGCCCAGGAACACGATCCCGATGCAGATCGCGGCCGCGGTGACGACCGGGCCGGAGCGGGCGATGCCGCGCAGCACGGCGCGGTCGGTGTCGGGCCGGGCGTCGTACTCCTCCTTGATCCGGGCGAGCAGGAACACCTCGTAGTCCATGGACAGCCCGAAGATGAACACGAACAGCAGGACCGGCGTGGTCAGGTCCAGCCCGCCCCATGAGTCGAAGAAGAGCGGGACCTGGCCCCAGCCCCACTGGAACAGCACGATCAGCACGCCCAGGGTGGCCGCCAGGGTCAGCAGGTTCATCAGGACGGCCTTGATCGGGATCAGCACCGACCGGGTCAGCGCGAACAGCAGCGCCATGGTGACCAGCAGGACCACCAGCGCGGCAGCCGGCAGGCGCCCGGCCAGCGAGGCGCGGTAGTCCACCACCTCGGCCGCCGGGCCGGTCACCCACTTCGGGAACGGGGTGGCCATCGCCCGGACGCGGCGCACGAGGTCGTAGCCCTCCGAGCCGCCGACGCCGCCCTTCGGGGTCAGGTCGAGGATCGTCCAGCCCGCGGGCACGTCGGAGCGCACGTCCTGGCGCACCAGCTCGGCGCGCAGGTCGGCGGCGATGCGGTTCATCAGGTCCCGCACCTCGGCCCGGTCGGCGCCGGCCTGCAGCAGCACCGAGACCGGCGGGGCCGCGTTGTTCTGGAACTTCGTCTCCATGACGTCGTACGCCCGGCGCGCCTCGTTGGAGCTCGGCAGCGCGCGGGCGTCGGAGTTGGCCAGGTTGGCCCCGAGCAGCGGCGCGGCCAGCACCAGCAGCGCGACGGTGGCGAGCAGGGCCACCCGGGCCGGTTCCCGCTGGGCCCGCTTGGCCAGCCGGGCCAGCAGCCCGCCCCACCGCACCCGCGCGGCCGGTGTGATCCGGTCCCCGGAAAGGGCGATCAGCGCCGGTACCAGCGTCAGCGCGGCCACCGTCGCCAGCGCCACGACCGCGGCCCCGCCGAGCGCGACCGCGGCCAGCAGCGGCTCGGCGAACGCGGTCAGCCCGGCCAGGGTCAGCGTCACCGCGAGGCCCGAGATCACCACGGCGCGGCCAGCCCGGCGCACGGCCACGTCCAGCGCCTCGGCGGGCTCGTGGCGCAGCCGCTCCTCGCGGTACCGGGCCACGATGAGCAGCGAGTAGTCGACCGCCAGGCCGATGCCGAGCAGGGTCACCACGTTGAGCGAGTACTCGCTGACCTTGGTCACGTGGCTCAGCCCCAGCAGGACCAGCAGCGAGCCGGTCACGCTCGCGACCGTCACCGCGATCGGCAGGGCGGCGGCGAGGACACCGCCGAAGAAGAGGTACAGCGCGACGAGCAGGAACGCGAAGGCGACGCTCTCGCCGATGGCCAGGTCGTGCACGGACTGGTCGGCGAACGCGCGCTCGGCCAGCTTGGTCCCGCCGACCAGCACGCTCGGCGCCTGGATCTGCTGCAGGCGGGCGCGGACCCGGTCCTCGAGGGCCTCGCGCGGCGCCTCGGCCAGGCCGGGTTCGAGCTCGACCCGGACGCTGACGCTGCGGTTGTCCGCCCCGATCCCGCCGCCGACCCCGGTGTAGAGGTCGTTGACCTCCTTGACCCCGGGCATCGCGCGGATCTCCTGGGCCGCCGCGCTCACGGTCGCGATGAGCCGGGGGTCGTACGGTTCGAAGCCCTCGACCACCGCGAAGACCATCGAGCCGCTGGGCGCGAGCTCGTCGATGCGGGCCTGGCCGACGGCGGACTCGCTGTCGGCGCGGTTGGTGCCGGTGGTGGCGAGCCGGTCGAACAGCCCGCCGCCGAACACCGCCCCCGCGACGGTCACGGCCAGCCAGAACCCGACGATCGCCCAGCGATACTTCGCGAACACCGGAGTATGCAAGCACGACTCACGTATGGGCGATATCGGCCGTACGCGCGGCCTCGCCTATTCGGACGGTTTGCCCCGACCCCGGCCCCGCCCGCGCCCGGTCTTGCCGCTCGGCGCGTCCTCGGTCGTGGTGTCCTCGGGCCACAGCGGCGCCACGGCCGCCCGGCCGGTCGAGGTCGACGAGGCGGTGCTGCTGCTGGTGCTCGGGGTGGGGGCCGGTTCCTCGTCGACGGTGTCCTCGGCGTAGGCGCGCTTGGCGGCGTCGGAGGAGTACGTGCGGCCGGTGGACTCGGCGCTGCCCGACCCGTAGGCCCGCGACGGGGCGTAGGCGTCGGACTCCAGGTCGGTGGCCGAGTCCAGCTCCGGCGCGGCCCCGACGGCGACCGGCTCCTTCGTCCACGCGTCGTCCCGGTTCCCGCCGATGCCGGTCACGGGCTCGGGGTCCTTGTCGCGGCGGCGGGCGTCGGCCTCGTCGACCTCGGCGAGCGCGGCGGCCCAGTCGGAGTACTCGGCGGCCGTGCGGGCGTCGCGGTCGTCGGCGGCGGCGCGGCGGGCGGCCCGGGCCTGGGCGCGGGAGCCGCGCGGGCCGATGGAGGAGACGATGACCGAGCCGGCCAGGCCGGCCAGCACCGCGTACGGCGCGATGAGGAACGCCGACAGGTGCTGGTCGTGCTCGCCGAGGGCGGGCTCGGACAGGAAGTAGGCGAGGGCCACCAGCAGTGGGCCGGTGGCGCCGGCCAGGGCCACGCCGACCCGGTTGTCGTTGCGGCGCCCGGCGGGCCAGGCGGCCAACACCCCGATGAGCAGCGCGACCACGATCATCAACAGCGTCCCGGGCAGGTTGATCATGCCGTTGATCCAGGTCGCGTCGGTGAACTGCCAGGTGCCGAGCTGGGCCGCGGTGGCGGTGTCGCCGTCCGCGTGCACGACGTCGGCCACGGCGACCACGGCCAGGGTCCACAGCCAGGCCGAGGAGGCGATGATGTTCGCCGCGATGGCCCGGGCGGTGAGCGCCCCGATGGCCATGAGCAGGCCGATGATGATGCCGGCGATGGCGTAGCCGCCGACGGTGAAGTACGGCGCGGCGTTGTCCGGCCGGGGCAGGCGCGACGGGATGGCGACCAGCGGCACGATGATCAGCGAGCCGACCGCCGCGGCCAGCGCGATGACCACCCGCCAGGCCACGAGCAGCGCCTGTCCGGCGACGCTGTCCCGGTTGGCCGGGACGGGCGCCCCGGCGCCGGCGAGCCGGTCGGCGCAGATCGCCCCGATGACCGTCGAGGACGCGGCGAGCCAGGTCACCCAGGCGAGGCTGCTCACCCAGACGGTGGCGCTGTTGCCGGTCGGCTGCCAGGAGATGATGCCCAGCCCGTAGCCGAGCCCGAGCTGCGCGGCACCGGCGCCGGCCGCAACGCCGATCGCCGTGAATATTGAGGTAGCCCAGCTTCTCGCCGCCATGCCGCGCAGCATAAGCCCAGCGGTCCACCTCGGCGAGTCGTTGTCGTGGGTACGTCAAGACCCCCGCGGGCGAGGAACGCGGGTGGGCGCACGGCGGCGATCCAGCGGACAAGTCGGACATGGTGGTGAACTGGAGGTATGGCGAACGAGCCCGACGACGAATCCGCGACGCAGCCGTTCCGTCGTCCGTACGACGGGGACACGGATCCCGATGCCACCCGCAGTCGGGGTCCGGCCGACTTCGATGCCACCCGCATCCAGGGTCCCGCCGACCCGGATGCCACCCGGCAGGTCCGGCCGACCGCGCGCATCGAAGAAGAACAAGGCGGCGACGGTACCCGCATTCAGCCGCCGATCGAGGAGCGCGAGCGATGGTCGGCGCGCGCCGGGGTGCCCGCGCCCGGCGACCCGTCCCTGCGCCGGCCGGCTCCCCAGGAGTGGGTCGAGGAGGAGGACCCGTATCAGGGCCGCTCGTGGCTGATGCCGGTGGTCGTCGGCATCGTCGCGCTGGTCCTGGCCGGGGCGATCAGCGTCGGGCTGTACCTCATCTACCGCGCGACCGCCGACGGCAAGAACGCCCCGGCCGGCATCGAGTCGAGCTCGGCCTCGCCCGTGACCACGTCCGCGGCCCCCAGCGAGGCCCCGCCGCCCTCGGCCCCGCCGTCCTCGGAGGCCCCGCCCAGCGAACAGCCGGGCCCGGTGACCATCCCGCCGCTGCGCGGCAACTCCCTGGCCGAGGCCACCGTGAAGCTCCAGGCGCTGGGCCTGAACGTCCAGGTCGAGCGGACCCCGGACGACTCACTGCCGCCGGGGGAGGTGCTCTCCTCCCGCCCGGGCGAGGGCGCGACCGTCCTGCCCGGCGAGACGATCACGCTGCTCGTCGCGACAGAACCAGCCCCCACGACGACCCGGGCACGCCCAAGCCCCTCCACGAGCCGATAACCCGGTGCGGTCTTGAAGGGGTTGTGGGTGGAGGAAAGCTGCCCCGCCCCAATGACCCCGGTGCGGTTTTGAGGGGGGTGTGAAGCTCCCTTACGGCCCCCGATGGCCCCGGTGCGGTTTTGAGGGGGTGTGGGTGGAGCGAAGCTCCCCCACCGCTTTTCAGGACATCGAACGGTCCAACCCCGCTGCCAGAAGGTCCATCCACCCCAGACCGTCCGCGACCAAGAACTACCCGACAGCAACCACCGCGCCGCTACGCGATCGAACGGTCCAACTCCGCTGCCAGACGGTCCATCCCCCGCAGACCGTCCGCGACCCGAGACCTACCCGACAGCAACCACAGCGCCGCTACGCGCAGGAGTAGGTGCAGGCGCGGAGCGCTGATTGCGTGCGACGAAGCCCGGCTGCAGACCCTGCAGTTGCACGAAGATCGAGCGGCGCTCCACGGCGTCGCCCGAGGCGTTGAGCTGGTAGCCGTCCAGCCAGGCCCAGCCGTCGTAGGTCTGCCATTCGTGCACGCGGATCACCCGGAACAGCATGGGCTGCGTGAACTGCACACTCGCGGTCTTCGTCACGCGCAGCACGTCACCAGTCCTCGGTAACACCGTGAACTCCCGTCCGTCGGCTTGTGGGGAAGGTCGGTCGGGGGGCCCCTTCGCGGGGGGTTGTCCCGTAACCGCCGATCGGTCCGATCGTTTGTCCTGCGTCCACCGGAGCGGGATCGTTCGTCTTCATGAACAATCCGTGACTCCAGCCACACGGACAGGTTGCCCTACTACGATGATCAATGCAACTTGCAACCGGAAGTTTCCACCGCAGGTATGAGTCACAGATTGTTGTGCCGAGTCGCCTTGCGCGGCTTTACGATGTTGCGCTGATCTATACGTAAGTCATCTACGTAGGTCTCGCGGCGTGGAGGTGCGACAACGTGGCAAGTCGACGAGGCAGCCCGACCCTCCGACGCCGGCAGTTGGGCATGGAGCTGCGCCGCCTGCGCGAGGCCGCCCACGTCACCATCGACCAGGTCGCCGAGCGGCTCGAGTGCTCCGGTTCCAAGATCTCCCGGATCGAGACCGGCCAGACCGGCGTCACCCCGCGAGACGTGCGCGACATGCTCGACATTTACGGCGTCGATCCCGAATACGCCGACCAATTGCTCAAGATCGCCCGAGAGGCGAGGCAGAAGGGTTGGTGGCAGCTGTACGGCGACGTGCTCACGAGTGCCTACGTGGGACTCGAGGCCGCCGCCGACCACATCCGCTCCTATGAGGCGCTCGTCGTACCCGGACTGTTGCAGACCGAGGAGTACGCGCAGGCCATGATCCACGCCGCCCGCCCCGACATCGGCGCCACGGATGTCGAGAAACGGGTGCGTGTCCGAATGGGCCGACAGTCGTTACTCACTCAGGATGACCCGATCGATCTCTGGGTGGTGCTGGACGAAGCGGTTCTGCGCCGCCCGGTCGGTGGAAGGGCGGTCATGCGTCGCCAGCTCGAGCATCTGTGCCTGGCGGCGAGTTGGCCGAACGTGACCCTCCAGGTCCTGCCCTTCTCCGCCGGCTCGCATGCCGGGATGGACGGGGCTTTCACGATGTTGCTGTATGACGAGTCTGCCGCGCAGAACTTCGTGTTCGCGTCGAACGCGGCCGGCGGCCTCTTTCTCGAGAAGGACGACGAGCTTCAGCGCTACGGGTTCATCTTTGACTATCTGCGCGCCAATGCACTCCGTCCGGACGAGTCAGTGTCGATGTTCGTCAAGCTGACAAAGGAGCTGTAGTGGAGAAAGAAGCCAAGGGCTTCAGCGTCAACCTCGACAGTGCCGCGTGGCGCAAGAGCACCCGCAGTGGTCCGTACTCAGACAACTGTGTCGAGGTGGCGTTCGTCGGCGGGGCGGTGGCCCTGCGCGACTCGAAGGACAAGACCGGTCCGGTGCTGCTGTTCACGCCGGAGGAGTGGCTGGCCTTCGTGGGTGGCACGAAGGACGGGGAGTTCGACCTGGCGTGACGCACGCCGGTCCGTTCCGTACCGGCCCGTTCCGCGGATTCACCCGCGGGGCGGGCCGGTCGTTCTTTTGGGTTGTTCTTTCGCCTGCTGAATAGCGACGGTCGCTTTGTGTACCGCCCGATGTCACTCACACGGGCTGCGCGGGATTCGCGGTACGCCACGCCGAGCGCCGGCTCGGAGCTTTTTCACAGTGAGCGTGGCCGTTCCCGCAGCAACGTCGTTGTAGGTATGAGTGCCGCGAATCGCACCGATTGCGACACTTCCCCCCGAGTGAGATAAGGCTTCCTACCGTGAACATTGGCCCCGAAAACTTCGGCAACGGATCGTCGAAGACCGACGACCGTTTCTCCGGGCAACTGGGTAGCTACCGTCCGGGCGGGCGCCGGGACGGCATCGGCGACGGGCCGCTCGACGACCTGTCCCCCCGCAACGGCTCGCCGCTGGACCGGGCGTCGATGCCGCTGGACATGACGCCGCCCAAGCTCCCCGAGTCCTCGCTCGTCGCGGACCTCGGCCCGATTCCGGGGGGCTCGCTCGGCGGCGGCTCGCTGAGCTCCGGCTCGCTGAGCAGCGGCTCGCTGAGCTCCGCCTCGCTGGGTGGCGGCCCGCTGACCGAGCCGATGTTCGGCCGCGACTCCTGGCTGGACACGCCGACCGGCTCGATGGCCGACCACCCGCTGCTACGCGGGCTGCTGATGGAGCTTCCGCCGAAGGGCACCATGCCGCAGCAGGACTGGCTCGACCGCTGGTTCGAGGCCGCCCGCAGCATCCTGGAGCTCATCTACTCGCAGGAGTCCCGCCAGCTGAAGTAGGGCCGTTCCGGCGGCTGCGGGGCCGCTCGCGCGCACCAGCTCGTCTATCGACAGGCCGGACCCCCACCCTGTAGAAACGCAGGGAGGACTCGACCTGGGGAGGTCGGACGGGCTCCGGGTGCGCCGGTCGTGCGGCTCGGAGCCCGTCGTGATCGGCCCTCCGCGCCCTGTGTCGTTCTTCCGGCTTGCTCAATCGCGGCCGCATCGCCTCGTTCGCGCCCCCGCACGGGCGGCCGGCACGCTCGGCCGCGGCGGCACCTGGATCGGCGGAAAATCCCAGGTGAAAGCGGCTCAAGAGGGCCGGTCGGCGGCCGATCCAAAGTGGTGTGCAAGATCAGTCATATCGGCCGAATGTCCGATTGGTCGCGCCACGTTCGGGCCAGCGGGCGTGTCACAAAGTTGATGGTCGATCGTGAATTGTCCGCTTAGCTTGGGTCGGAGTTTGCCGCACAACGGGGCAGCGCAAGGAGGAACGACGTGACCGATCTGATCTTCGCCTTCGTCAGCGGCTTCGGGCTGCTGGCCCTGAGTGTCGGCGCTTTCGGCGTGCTGGACGCCTTCCACAAGCGCGGCGTGGGCGAGAGGCGAGTCGACCTGCTGATCGGTCTGTACGCCGTCGGCGTCATCGCGAACATCGTCGCGTACGTGATGCTCGACCGGTGGTACATCGCCGCTCCGCTCGCCCTGATGCTCTGGCCGGCCGAGGCCGCGTTCAGCAAGCGCGGCACGTTCAAGCGCCGCGCCGTCAAGGTGGACGCGATCACCGGGCGGTAAGACCGTTTGGGTGTGAGATATCCCAAAATTTCGCTGACCGGGCGCCCCAGTGGGCGCCCATCGGCATTTCCGGGTGTTTCTCGGAGCCGCCTCAGCGGGCCTTGGGCTGGCTCGGACCGGCTCAGACCGGCTCAGACCGCGAAGTCCTTCAGGGGCTCCGTCGCGGGGGCCGGCGGGGCCGCGCGCCACACACGGGCCTTCTGGGCGCCCAGGCGGGCCAGATAGTTCGGGTTGAGCAGGATGTACCGGCGCCAGAGCCGCTTGGGCTCCAGGCCGAGCCGCCACAGCCACTCCAGGGCGTAGCGCTGCATCCAGGCCGGCGGGTTCTTCAGGCCGCCCGCGTGGTAGTCGAACGCCGCCCCGACGGCCAGCATCGGCGCGTCGACCAGGTGCTTCATCGCGTAGACGAAGACCTCCTGGCGCGGGCAGCCCAGGCCGACCATCACCACGCGCGCGCCCGAGTCCTTGATCCGGGCCGCGATCTGCTCCGGCTCGCCCTCGGCCGCCTTGCGGAACTTGGACGGCTCCATCCCGGCGATCTTCAGCGCGGGGAAGCGCTCGTGCAGCTTCGCGGCCAGACGGTCCAGGGTTTCCTGGGTGGAGCCGTAGAAGTACACCGGAAGGCCTTCTTCGGCACTTGCGGCGAGCACCTTGAGGGTCAGGTCGGGCCCGTAGACGCGGTCGGCGAGCTGGGCGTGGTGCAGCAGGTTGAGCGCCCACCGCACCGGCTGCCCGTCGGGTGTGACGAGGTCGAACGAGTTGAGCCGGGCGCCGTGGGCCTTGTCCTGCACGCCGGTCATCACGCCGTGCACGGCGAGGGCGGTGACGGCCAGCGGGCGGCCCTCGCGGGCGGCGCGCATGACCTTGTCGACCGCGCTGTCGTAGTCGACGGCGCTGACCTCGACGCCGAGGACGTTCTGCTTGCCTGCGTCAATCACGGCCGATCACTCTCAGGCTTCCGGCGTCCACTTGTCGACGTTGGCCTCGTAGATCTCCTGACAGATCATGGGCACGTCGTAGACCTGCTTCCACTCCGGGTAGTCGAGCTGGAAGCGCTCGTTGGAGCCGATCCACCACTGGTGGTCGCCGACCCGGTTGGCCTCGTGGTACTCGGTGATCATCTCGTTGCCGGTGATCTGCTGGGCCAGGGCGAAGACCTCGAGGTGCGAGGTGTTCGAGTGCCGGCCGCCGCCGAGGTTGTACACCGCGGCCGAGCGCGGGTTGCGGAAGAAGGCCTCGAACGCGGCGACCACGTCGTGCGAGTGGATCGCGTCGCGGACCATCTTGCCCTTGTAGCCGAAGATCTTGTACGTCCGGCGCTCCATGTTGCACCGCATGACGTAGCCGAGGAAGCCGTGCAGCTCGGTGGCGGAGTGCGCCGGGCCGGTCAGCGTGCCGCCCCGGAAGCAGGCGGTCTTCATGCCGAAGTAGCGCCCGTACTCCTGCACCATCACGTCGGCGGCCACCTTGGAGGCGCCGAAGACGGAGTGCAGGCAGGCGTCGATCGACATGTCCTCCTTGATGCCGCCCTCGTACTCGTGGCCGGACTCGATCTCCCACCGGGTCTCGAGCTCGCGCAGCGGCAGGGAGTTGGGGCGGTCGCCGTACACCTTGTTGGTCGAGCAGTGGATGAACGGCGCCTCGATGCAGTGCTCGCGCACGTTCTGCAGCAGGTTGAGGGTGCCGCCGGCGTTGACGTCGAAGTCGGTGAAGGGGTCGCGGACCGCCCAGTCGTGCGAGGGCTGGGCCGCCGTGTGCACGACGACCGCGATGTCCTTGCCGTACTTCTTGAAGATGCTCGCGAGCGCGTCCCGGTCGCGGATGTCCACGTCGTGGTGGGTGTACGCCTCGCCGAGGTCACTCGTAAGGCGGACCACGTTCCAGGCGGTGGAGGCCTCGGCGCCGAAGAACCGCTTGCGCATGTCGTTGTCGATGCCGACAACGTCGAGCCCCAGCGACGCGAAATGGCGCACCGCTTCCGATCCGATGAGTCCGGCCGACCCGGTGACTAGTGCAACGCTCACGACTCGGCAGCATACCCGTGGCGCCGACGGGCCTCGGTCAGCGCCTTTCAGTCGAGATGTTGACCAAAACCCGAGCCACCGACCGAGCCACCGAAGCAGCCCGGCCACCGGTCGGGAAGCCCAGCCACCGGGCGGGGAGTCCGGCCACCGTGTGGGAGCCCAGCCACCGACCGGGGGGTTTGGGTGGGCGGAGCCCCCCAATGGGGAGCGAGCTCGCTCGCGCGAGGAATGCCACCACTGAACGCGAAAGCGGCCCCTGCCGATGAGCAGGAGCCGCCTACAGTGGTGGGGAAGGGGGGAGTTGAACCCCCACGCCCTTTCGGGCACACGGACCTGAACCGTGCGCGTCTGCCATTCCGCCACTTCCCCTTTGGACCGCTGAGCCGTAGCTCGTCGATCCGGCGCGTCAGAGCATAACTCAAGTCCCACTCGGCAGAATCACCGGGTAGGCACTAGGCTTCCCTGGGCGCCACGGAAGAGTAGCACGGGCCGACCGGTCAGCCTGCATACGGGCGTGCGACGTCCGGATACCATCATGACCTCGGAACCCGAGGAGGAACCGGTGAGTGTGCTGCAGCGCTTCGAGAAGCGCCTAGAGGGCCTGGTCGAGGGGGCCTTCGCCAAGGTCTTCAAGGGGGTCGTCCACCCCGTGGAGATCCTCAACGCCATGCAACGGGAGGCGGAAGCCCACAAGGCGATTCTGGCCGGCGGGCGCACGCTCGTGCCGAATCGCTACGTGATCGACCTGTCGCCGTACGACCACAGCCGGCTGGCGCCGTATGCCGCCGCGCTCGCCCAGGAGCTGGCCCAGTCGCAGGCCGAGTTCATCGGTGAGCAGGGCTGGACGGTCTACGGCGACGTGATCGTCGAGATCGAGCGGGGCGACGGGCTGGACACCGGCATGTTCCGGGTGACCGCCGAGGTCTACACCGGCGCCGACGTCGCGCCGCCGCCGACCCCGGATCCGTACGGTGGCTACAACCAGCAGGCGGCCGGCGGCTACGGCCCCCCGCCCGGCGGCCCCGGCGGGCCGGCGCGGAACGTCCGACTGGTGTCCGGCGACGGGCGAAGCTACCCTCTGTCGATCGGTTCGACCGTGATCGGCCGGGGCGACCAGGCCAACATGCGGCTCCCAGACGTCGGGATCTCGCGTCGCCACGCGCGGCTCGACTTCGACGGGGCCCAGGTCGTGCTGACTGATCTCGGTTCGACCAACGGCACGATGGTCAACGGTCAGCGCGTCTCTGCCGTCGCGTTGAACCCGGGTGACATGATCCAGCTCGGCACGACCACGCTGACCTACCGCGTGGATGGATGACCGTACTTCACGTAGGCGGAATCTGAATGAGCGCGTCGTAGATGGAATTCGTCATCACGGTCGCCCGGTACGGGCTGCTCGTGCTGCTGTGGATCTTTGTGTTCACGGTGGTGGGAGTGATCCGCCGGGACCTGTTCGCGGGCTCGCGTTCGAGCCGGATCGTCGCCGCACCCCGGGGGGTTGGTGCGGTGACGGCTCCCGGCCGTCCGGCGAAGGTGAAGCGGGGCAAGACTGCCAACCAGCTCTTCGTGACCGCCGGCGCACTGGCGGGAACGCGTATCACCCTCGGTGAGGCGCCGATCACGATCGGCCGCGCGGAGGACTCGACGCTCGTGATCACCGACGACTACGCCTCGTCCAAGCACGCCCGGCTCGTACCGCGCGCCGGCCAGTGGTACCTCGAGGACCTGGGCTCGACCAACGGGACCTACCTCGACAAGACCAAGGTCAGCGCGCCTACCCCCGTCCCCCTCGGCGTGCCGATTCGCATCGGCCGCACTTCTCTCGAGTTACGGCCATGACCCTCACCTTGCGCTATGCGGCACGCAGTGACCGCGGTCTGATCCGCAGCGGAAACCAGGATTCCGTCTACGCCGGACCGCGGCTGCTTGCCGTGGCCGACGGCATGGGCGGCATGGCCGCCGGTGACGTCGCCAGCAACATCGTCATCGCCACCATGGCGCCACTCGACGAGGACGTGCCGGGGAACGCCATGATCGACACCCTGCGGGGTGCCGTCGATCTGGCGAACCAGCAGATCCGGGACGCCGTCGAGGAGAACCCGGCCATGGAGGGCATGGGCACGACCCTGACCGCCATGCTGTTCTCCGGCTCGAAGATGGGCATGGTGCACATCGGCGACTCCCGCGCGTATCTCGTGCGCGACGGCGAGTTCGCCCAGATCACCAAGGACGACACCTACGTCCAGATGCTCGTCGACGAGGGCCGGATCAGCCTCGAGGAGGCCAACAGCCACCCGCAGCGCTCCCTGCTGACCCGGGCGCTGGACGGCCGCGACGCCGATCCCGAGTACTCGGTCCGCCAGGTCAAGACCGGCGACCGGTACCTGCTGTGCAGCGACGGCCTTTCCGGCGTCGTGAGCGCGGAGACGATCGAGTCCACGCTGCGCGAGTACGTCGACCCCGACCAGTGCGCGGGCCGGCTCATCGAGCTCGCCCTGCGCGGCGGCGGCCCCGACAACATCACCGTGATCGTCGCCGACGTCACCGACGAGGACATCGTCGAGGAGCGGCCGATCGTGGGCGGGGCGGCGGCCCAGGACCGCGGCATGGCCACCTCGGCCGACCAGTCGATGTCCTCGGCCCGCGGCGCCGCGCTCTCCGCGCCGCGCCCGCCGGTTCCCGAGGACCCGGCGACCCAGCGCAACGCCGGTCGCGACGACGACGAGGAGCCCCGCTCCCGCCGCCACCCGGTGCGCACCGCGATCCTCCTCGTGGTCCTGCTGGGCCTGCTCGGCGGTGGCCTCTGGTACGGCTGGAGCGTGACCCAGTCGCGCTACTACGTCGGTGCCACGGACGCCGGCCGGATCGCGATCTTCAAGGGCGTGCCCGGCAAGATCGCGTGGCTGAACCTCTCCGAGGTCTACATGGAGAGCCCGACGCTGACGCTGGACGACCTCACGCCGGCCGCCCAGGGCACCGTCAAGCAGGGCATCCAGGTCGACACGCTGGCCCAGGCCCAGGACAAGCTGTCCCAGCTCGAGGACCCGGACAACCCGAGCCGCAAGCAGGCCTGCCCGACGGCGCAACCTTCCGACTCCACCTCGGCGTCTCTTTCCGTGTCGGCCTCCACGGATCCGAATGCCAGCGCGACCACGCCGGCCCTGGATCCCGCGGTCCCGCCGTCGCCGACCACCGAGCCGTCCTCCACGCCGACCCCGACCCCCGGCGCCAACTGCTGACGTGTTGAGGCGAAAAGGAAGACAGTCGTGACCGCCACCGCCATTCCGGCTCCGTCGCCCATGGGCGGCGGGGCGGGCAGCTCCTCGCCCGCCCGCCCGCGCACCCGGCGCAACGTCGAACTGGCGCTGCTGCTCTTCGTGATCGGCATCCTCGCCATCTACGCGGCGGTCGTCGAGGGCAACGCGATCGGCGAGGTCACGGGGGACTTCTGGGTCCAGACCGCGATCATCGCGATCATCTTCCTGGCCGCCCACGTCGCGGTGCGCTTCCTGGCGCCCTACGCCGACCCGGTGATCCTGCCGTCGGTGGCGCTCATCAACGGCATCGGCGTGGGCTTCCTGCGCCGCCTCGACCTGGCCACCACCAAGGCGGTCGACCGGCCGGAGCTCAACGTCTTCGGCGGCGACGGCTTCCGCCAGCTCGGCTGGACGGCTGCGGCGGTCGTCGGGGCGATCGCGCTGCTGGCGATCGTGCGCGATCACCGGTCACTGTCGCGGTACGCCTACACGCTCGGCCTCGTCGGCATCGTGCTGGTCCTGATCCCGGCGGTGCTGCCGGCGAAGTACTCGGCGATCCACGGCGCCAAGCTGTGGATCAAGCTGCCGGGCTTCACGATCCAGCCGGGCGAGTTCGCCAAGATCGCGCTGCTGGTCTTCTTCGCCTACTACCTGGTGCGCAAGCGCGAGGTGCTGTCCCTGGCGAGCAAGCGGTTCCTCGGCATCGACTTCCCGCGCGGGCGCGACCTCGGCCCCGTCGTCGGCGTCTGGCTGATGTCGCTGATGGTCCTCATCTTCGAGAAGGACCTCGGCACCTCGCTCATGTACTTCGGCCTGTTCGTGGTGACCCTCTACGTCGCCACCGAGCGGGTGTCCTGGCTGATCATCGGTCTCGGGCTGTTCCTCGGCGGCGCGTTCCTGGCGTACTTCCTGGGCAAGACCGTCGGCGGCCCGTTCCTCAACTTCTCCGAGCGCGCGACCACCTGGCTCGACCCGTTCGCCGACGCGGACGACAAGGGCTACCAGCTGGTCCAGTCGCTGCTCGGGCTGGGCACCGGCGGGCTCACCGGCACCGGCCCCGGCGCCGGGCAGCCGACCAAGGTGCCCGAGGTCTGGACCGACTTCATCTTCTCCGGCCTCGGCGAGGAGATCGGGCTCTTCGGGCTGACCGCGCTGCTGGTGACCTACCTGCTGCTGGTCGAGCGGGGCCTGCGCGCGGCCATCAACGTCCGGGACTCGTTCGGCAAGCTGTTCGCCGGTGGCCTGGCGTTCACGCTGGGGTTGCAGGTGTTCGTCATCGTTGGTGGCATCAGCCAGCTCATCCCGCTGACCGGGCAGACCACGCCGTTCCTCTCGGCCGGTGGCTCGTCGCTGGTGGCCAACTGGCTGCTGATCGGCCTGCTGCTGCGCATCTCCGACGCGTCGCGCCGGCCCGCCGGGGGTGCTCCCTCGGCCGGACTCGGCGGCACGGCGCCCGGCGGGGGCGGCGGCGCACCGGTCCAGATCAAAGAGATGCCCACGGAGGTCGTGCGATGAACGCCCCGCTGCGCCGGGTCGGGGTCGTGGTCATGGTGCTGTTCGCCATGCTCTTCCTGAACCTGAACTACCGGCAGGTGGTCAAGGCCGACGACTACCGCACCAGCTCGCGCAACGCGCGCGTGCAGGCAACGGAGTACGAGCGGCCCCGCGGCAAGATCGTTGACGACAAGGGCAACGTGCTGGCCGACTCGACGGTGACCCAGGACTCGCTGAAGTACCTGCGGACGTACCCGCTCAACCAGGAGTACGCCGCCGTTCTTGGCTACAAGCCGGTCAACCTCGGCGCGACCAAGCTCGAGAAGCTCAACAACGACTTCCTGATCGGCACCTCCGACAAGCAGGCGGCCGACCGGATCGCCGGGATGTTCACCGGCAAGGAGCCGGCCGGCGGCAACGTGCTGCTGACCCTGTCCAAGGCCACGCAGGACACCGCCTACCAGGCGCTGGGGACCAACAAGCTCGGCATCAAGAAGGGCGCGGCGATCGCGCTCGACCCGACCACCGGCAAGATCCTCGCCGAGGTCTCCATGCCCAGCTACGACCCCAACCTGCTCAGCACGCACGACACCAACGCGGCGCTGGCGAACTACAACACCCTCAACAAGGACCCGAACAAGCCGCTGCTGAACCGGGCCACCTCCGAGGTGTACCCGCCGGGCTCGACCTTCAAGATCATCACCTCGGCCGCGGCCATGTCCGCCGACTCCGGCCTCACGCCCGACTCGGTCGTGCAGGGTGGCGAGTTCTACCAGCCGCCGGAGACCTCGACGTTCCGCATCAAGAACTCGCACGAGGGAATCTGCCCGGACAGCATCACGATGAAGCAGGCGCTGACCGTCTCCTGCAACACGGTCTTCGCGCGCATCGGCGTCGAGCGGGTGGGTGCCGACAAGCTCAAGTCGATGGCCCAGGCCTTCGGCTTCGAGCAGGAGCCCCGCCTGATCGAGGACCAGGACAAGAACTACTGCGGCATCGTGGCCAGCCACACCGGCCCCATGACCGCCGGCACGGACAACCGCGTCGACCCGCCGGCCGTTGCTCAGTCGAGCATCGGACAGCGCGAGGTGAAGATGTCGCCGCTGCAAGGCGCCATGATTGCGGCGACGGTTGCCAACGGCGGAAAGCAGATGCAGCCCTACATTGTCGACCGTCTGCAGAACGCCGACCTGTCGATCGCCGACCACACCGAACCGAAGGTCCTGCGCACGCCGATCAACGGCAGCGTCGCGCAGGAGCTGCAGACCATGATGTTCAGCGTCGTCACCTCCAACGACGGCACCGGTCGCAGCGCTCGCATCTCCGGTTTGGACGTGGGTGGTAAGACCGGTACGGCGGAGAACGGCGAGGAGTCCGAGGACCACGGCTGGTTCATCGGCTTCGCGCTCAAGGACGGCAAGCCGATCATCTCGGTCGCGGTTTTCCTCGAGAACGCTGGCAAGGGCGGCAGCGGCGAGGCGGCTCGGATTGCCGGTCTGATCATGAAGGCTTACGCGGACGAAAAGGGCATTCGATAATGAGGTGCGCGAGATGTTGAGCGCCGGCACCACCCTCGGCGGCCGATACCGCCTGGACGAACGCATCGCCGGCGGTGGCATGGGCGACGTGTGGCGCGGCACCGACGAGGTGCTCGGCCGCACGGTGGCCATCAAGGTGCTGCTCTCCGCGCTGATGGAGGAGCCCGGCTTCGCCGAGCGGTTCCGCGGCGAGGCCCGCACCATGGCGACCATCAACCACCCGGGCGTCGTGGACATCTACGACTACGGCAGCGAGAACGGCACCGCCTTCCTGATCATGGAGTACGTGGAGGGCGACGCGCTCTCCCGCACCCTGTCCCGGGTCGGCCGGCTGACCCCGGCGCGGGCCATGGCGCTGATCGCCCAGGCCGCCGACGCGCTGCACGCCGCGCACGAGAAGGGCATCGTCCACCGCGACGTCAAGCCCGGCAACCTGCTCGTGCGCCCCAACGGCACGCTGGTGCTCACCGACTTCGGCATCGCCCGCTCGGCCGCCGTCGCGCAGCTCACCGCGGCCGGCTCGGTGCTGGGCACCGCCTCCTACATCTCGCCCGAGCAGGCCTCCGGCTCCCAGGCCACGCCGCTGTCCGACGTGTACGCGCTCGGCGTGGTGGCCTACCAGTGCCTCTCCGGCGCCCGCCCGTTCGAGGGCGAGAACCCGCTCGAGATCGCGATGCGGCACGTCCGCGACATGCCGCCGCCGCTGCCGGCCGACATCCCGCCGCCGGTGGCCCAGCTCGTCGAGCGGGCCATGGCCAAGGACCCGGCCGCCCGGTGGCCCAGTGCCGCCGCGCTGGCCCAGGCCGCCCGGCGCGTCTCGGGTCAGCTCTCCGGCGGTACGGCCACCAGCCCCGCGGTCCCGCCGATGGGCCCGCCCGGCTCGCCGGTGGGCCGCAACCCCGTCTCCGGCGGCCCGGTCTCCGGCTCGCCCGTCTCGCCCGGCTACGGCAACCCGCCGATGTCCGGCGCCCCGATGTCCGGCCCGCCCACCTCGGGCGCGGGCGGCACCCGGATCATGCCGGGCGCGGTGCCCGGCGCCGCGGCCGGTGCGGCCGCGGGCCTCGGCGGCCACCAGGCGCGCGGTGCGGCCGGCGTGCCCCCGCCGCCGTCGAACGAGACCGCGACCTTCCTGGGCTCGACCGGCGGCTACCAGGGCGGCTACCAGGGCGGCGGCGGCACCATGGCGCCCACCAACCGGGGCACCTCGGGCGGCGGCGCCAAGAAGAACAACAACCTGATCATCATCGGCGTGGCCGCGGTCGTGCTGCTGGTGCTCGTCGGCGTGGGCGGGCTCTACCTGGCCAACAAGGGCGACGAGCAGACGCCGAGCGGCGTGGGCGACAACCCGACGTCGGCCGCGCCGACCCAGGCGGCGACCACCACCAAGGCGACCGGCAAGCCGGTCAGCGTGGCGTGCAAGCCGCTCGGGCAGACCGGCGAGCTGTTCAAGCGCGAGCTCGAGCGCAAGGGCATGACCGTCAACCTGGTGGCGGAGCCGACCAAGAACGCGTTCCCGAACCAGGTCACGAAGGTCGAGCCGTGCGGCAACAACATCCCGGAGGGCACCACGATCACGGTGACCGTGAACCAGGGCACGGTCGACGACGATGACGACAAGACCGTCGCCCCGTCCAACGGTCCGGGCAACACGGCGTCCAACCCGGCGCCGGGTAGCAGTGTGACCTGCGAGAAGCCGAAGATTCTCATCAACGGCGTCTGCGTCGGGTAGTGACCGGCACAACCGTCGGACAAGCTGGAATGTGACCTCGTCGGCAGACGTGGCAAGGTAGATAGTCGATGACCGAAGGACGACACGACATGACCGCCCAGCCACGCCTCCTCGGCGGCCGCTACCAGGTCGGGGAGTTGCTCGGCTATGGCGGAATGGCCGAGGTCCATCGCGGTCGCGACCTGCGGCTCGGCCGGGACGTCGCGATCAAGACGCTGCGCACCGACCTCGCCCGCGACGCCACATTCCAGCTGCGGTTCCGGCGGGAGGCCCAGAACGCCGCCTCCCTCAACCACCCGGCCATCGTCGCCGTCTACGACACCGGCGAGGAGCGCGGCCCGGCGGGCGAGGAACTCCCGTACATCGTCATGGAGTTCGTCAACGGCCGCACCCTCAAGGAGGTGCTCGCGGCCGAGGGCCGGCTGATGCCGCGGCGGGCGCTGGAGATCACGGCGGACATCTGCGCCGCCCTGGAGTTCAGCCACCGGCACGGCATCATCCACCGCGACATCAAGCCGGGCAACGTGATGCTCACGCAGACCGGCCAGGTCAAGGTGATGGACTTCGGCATCGCCCGGGCGCTGGCCAGCGGGGCCACGACGATGACGCAGACCTCGGCGGTGATCGGCACCGCGCAGTACCTCTCTCCGGAGCAGGCCCGCGGCGAGCCCGTCGACGCCCGCAGCGACGTCTACGCGACCGGCTGTGTGCTGTTCGAGCTGCTCTGCGGCCATCCGCCGTTCGTCGGCGACAACCCGGTCTCCGTCGCGTACCAGCACGTGCGCGAGGACCCGCGCCCGCCGAGCTCGAGCAACCGGGACGTCACGCCCGAGATCGACGCGGTCGTGCTCAAGGCGCTGGCCAAGAATCCGCTCAACCGCTACCAGTCGGCCGGCGAGATGCGGGCCGACGTCATGCGCGCCGCGGCCGGCCGGCCGGTCTCCGCGCCGCCGGTGATGAGCGCGGAAGAGATGGCCGCGGTCATGGCCGAGCAGCAGACCACGCAGTACCGTCCGCCGCCCGCCTCGCGCCAGCCGGCCCGCGCCAACCAGCGGCAGAAGCGCAAGAGCTCCACCGGCGTCGTCGTGCTGATCACGGTGCTGGCGCTGATGGCGGTGGCCGTGCTGTCGATCGGGCTGTACCTGGCCAACCAGGACCCGGACGTGCGGGTCCCGCAGATCACCGGGCAGAAGCAGTCCGAGGCCGACAACGCCCTGCGCCAGTCCGGCCTGACCGGCGACCCGCGCCCCGGCTCGACCGAGAACTGCCAGGAGGGCGTCGTCACCCTCCAGAACCCGACGCCGGGCGTCCAGGTCAAGCACGGCTCGCAGGTCGACTACGAGGTCTGCGGCGCGCCGACGCTGGTCAACGTGCCGCAGCTGCTGCACCTGAGCAAGCAGGACGCGGTCGCGCAGCTGCAGACGCTCAAGCTGCAGGCGCAGATCCAGGAGCGCGACGGCGTCGAGGCCAAGGACGAGGTCCAGGCCTCCGAGCCGGCGGCCGGCACCCAGGTCAAGCCCAACTCGACGGTCATCCTCTTCGTGTCGAAGGCCAACCAGGCGATCATGCCCAACGTGCTGGACAAGAGCCCGGGCGAGGCGCAGGGCATGCTCCAGCAGGCCGGCTTCACCAACATCACCACGCAGAACGTGACGACCACGGACGACTCCAAGGTCGGGCTCGTGATCAGCGCCAAGCAGGTGGCCGGCAAGACCTACCTGAAGACCGAGCAGATCGTCCTGCGCATCGGCCAGGGCGACACGGTGTCCACACCCCCGTCAGCCAACCCAAGCAAGAGCGCCGGCGGCTGAGCCACGATTGTCAACACCCTGTGGATAACTCTGCGGTTATCCACAGGGTTGTGCACAACCCCCCGCACGGGTGAGGGGTGGGTAGACCCCGCTGCGGTTTTGAGGGGGTGTGGGTGGAGCGAAGCTCCCCCACCGCTTTTCAGGACATCGAACGGTAAACCCCGCTGCCAGTAGGTCCGTCCGCCGCAGACCGTCCGATGCTCAAGCACCTGCCTGGGTCTTCGTAGCAGGTCTAGGCGAAGGCGGCGATCCTTCGGGCCTCGACTTCGGCGACGAGTTCTGGGGCGCGCTCCAGTGCTCCGGGGAGGCCGCACACCGCGAGCCAGTTGGCGAGCATTTGGTGGCCGCCTTGGGTCAGTACCGATTCGGGGTGGAACTGGACGCCCTCGATCGGGAGCTCGCGGTGCCGCATGGCCATCACGACGCCGGACTCGGTGCGGCCGGTGACCTCGATCTCCGGCGGGAGGGTCGACTCGACGACGGCCAGCGAGTGGTAGCGGGTGGCGATGAACGGGTCGGGGAGGCTGGCGAGGACGCCCTGGCCGGTGTGGGTGACGAGTGAGGTCTTGCCGTGCAGCAGCTCCGGCGCGCGGGTCACGGTGGCCCCGAAGGCCGCGCCGAAGGCCTGGTGGCCCAGGCAGACGCCGAAGATGGGCACCTGGCCGGCCAGCTCCTCGATCACCGACATGCAGATCCCGGCGCGCTCCGGGGTGCCGGGGCCGGGGGAGAGCAGCACGCCGGCCGGGTTCACGGCGGCCACCTCGGCCACGGTGATCTCGTCGTTGCGGCGAACCTCGCACTCGACGCCCAGCTGGCCCAGGTACTGGACCAGGTTGAAGACGAACGAGTCGTAGTTGTCGATGACCAGGACGCGCACGCTGGTTCCTTAGCTGGGGAGGATCACCTGGGGAGCCGGGCTGCCGCCCGTCTTCGCCGGCGTCGGTGCCGTCGATGGTGCGGGACTCTCGACCGTGATGTCCGCGCCGGGGTCGTTGGTCTCCACCTGTACGTCGTCGAACGGCAGGAGGGGCTCCACGGCGGGGAAGAGCTGATACCAGAGCAGCGCGGCCACGCCGAGCGCGAGCACGGTCGAGACGAGCGCCTTGAGCTGCCACTGCTTGAACGGGATGTGGCGCCAGAGCCAGGAGTACACGCGCTCAGCCCTTCAGCTCGGCGGGATCGCCGTCGGCGACGGGCTGCGAGCGGGTGAGTTCGGCGTGCACGACGTACCGTTGATAGTTGTTGAACTTGGGGTTGCACGTGGTCATGGTCAGCATCGCCTTGGTCGGCACCTCGCCCGGCTTGTCGGGCACCGGCGCCACGACCTGCACGGCGGTGGGCAGCACGATCTCGTGGCCGGTGACGGTGTAGACGAACCAGGTCTCGGCCGTCTTGATCACCACCGAGTCGCCCGGCTTGAGCTTGTCGAGGTCCCACCAGATGGCGGGCGTGCGGTGCCCGGCCATCGAGAAGTTGCCGACCTGCCCGGGCAGCGCCGTGTCCGGGTAGTGCCCAGGGGCGTAGCGGATGTCGGCCGGGGTCACGCCCTGCACGACGGCCCACTTCTTGTTCAGCCGCGGGATGTGCACGGAGGCGATGACCGCGCCGTTGGCCGGCTTGACCACGGCGGGCGACGGGCCCGCGCTCGGCCCGACGGTGGGCTGCTGGGCCCACTGCTGCTCGAGCTGGTGGTTCAGCTCGTCCTGGTGGGCGTCGACGATCGCCGACTTGCCCCAGACCTCGTAGCCGGCGAACAGCAGCACGATGAGGCCGAAGGTGATGAGCACCTCGCCCGTGCCGCGGCTGATGGCGCGGGCCACCGAGCCGAACGATGTCCTCGTGTATTCGGAGTACACGCTCCGGTACCCTTCCTCGGTTCGGACCGGGCGCAGCGGTACCACGGTGACGCCCTTGGGCGCCTCGGGTGCGGCCGGCTGGTCGTCGTCCTCGGGGGTGGACGGAGTCGGTGGAAGTTTCGCGGCGGCGGCGGCCGAAGGGACGGCCGCGCCGGTGTCACTGAGTTTCGGAATATAGGCGGTTTCGGAGGCGTCCGTGCCCGGTTCGGGGAAATCCGGGGTGATTTTCGGGATGACCGCGGTCGCGTCGGCCTCGGCCGGCACTCGGGGAAGGACAGTCGTGGCGGCGTCGTCCGCGGTGGGCTCTGGCGGAAGCCGCGGAATGATGGTGGTGGCGATGTCGTCCTGGTCGAGCGCGCGGTGGCGGGGCCGGTGCTCCGTCGGCGGCGAGCCGGTCACGACCCGGCCTGCGCGGCTCGGAGGGCGGTCGAACCGTCGTAGGCCGGGGCCGGGACGTCGGCCTGGACCTTGACCTGGTAGCCGAGCCCGAAGGTCTCGGCGGCCTCGCTGAACAACCGGACCCCCTCGGAGGCGTCGAGCGCACGCTGCATCGCCGCCTGATCGCCGATGGCGGCGATCTCGAAGGGTGGCGAGTAGACCTGCCCGTCGAGCAGCAGCGTGTTTCCCACGCAGCGTACCGCGCTCGTGGCGATCACCCGGACACCCATCAACGTCATCGCCTCCGCGCCGCCGGCCCACAGCGCGTTGACCACCGCCTGCACGTCCTGCTGGTGAACGACCAGGTCATCAGGGGTGGCGCCGGCCGGGCGGGTGCCGTCGGCGCGGCGCGGGGCATCGTTGAGGCTGACCGTGACGCCGGGTCCGTGCACGGCCGTCAGCCCGGCGGCGGCCTGCTGGGCGTCGCCGCGCTGCCGCTGCTCGTCGACCTGTCCGTCCGCCCCGGCCTGGCTCTTCTGCTGCCGGTCGATCTCGGCCCGCAACCGCGCCGCCCGATCCCGGGCGTCGGCGATTTCTTTTTTCCGCTCGGCGATGAGGTTGGTCAATTCGGGGCGGCGATCGTCGCGCAGGTCGGTCCCCTGGGCCGTGGTGGCGCTCAGCGAGAACAGTAAGCCGGCCACCAGCAGTACCACCGGTGTCAGCACTGACCAGGCGAAACCTTGCTTCTGCGGGCGGCGTGGCAGCATAGCGCGACCGAGTCGTCGCAGTGCGTGGGTCCACGAGGAGCCGCCTGATGTGTACTCCACCACGACCCCTCCCCGCACGCGCGTGCCGACTTGACTACGCTAGTCGGAGAACATTATTCAGGCCGACGCTGGCGGAGGTGGCGGCGTCACGTGGATAGTGTTGGCCAGACGACCCCTCCAGGAGAGCGCCGTGCCGAAGTCGACAGTTCGTAAGAAGAAGGTCTACACCGCTCCGACGGAGCTCAGGCCGCAGGAGACTGCGACCGCGAGGCGCCGGCCGAGCCCGGTGTGGGTGCCCGCGCTCGCCGTCGCTCTGGTGGTGATCGGCATCGCCTGGCTGGTGTCGTACTACCTGACCCAGGGCTTCTTCGACGTCACCTGGCTGTCGACGCTCGCCGATCTGAAGTACTGGAACCTGGCCATCGGCTTCGGCTTCCTGGTGGCTTCGCTCGCCGTCTTCTCCAAGTGGCGCTGATCGATTGACCTGCTCGCCCCCTCGGCCACGCCGAGGGGGCGAACGTGTCAGAACCCCGCGGTGTCATACCGTGAGCTGCGACAAACTTCACGTTACCCATTGGTAACAAGAGGGACTAAGGTCCATCTGGAGTGGTTCCGGCCCGGACCGTGGGAGGCTTCGGCATGGGTGCAGTGCAGATCGTGACGACCTGCGTCGCCGCGGCGATCACCGTCGTGGCGGCGGTCCTCGTCGTGCGGACGGTCCGGCGCATGCTCGCCGTGATCCGGCTCGGCCAGCCCGATCCGACCCGCGGCGACAACAAGGGCCTGCGGCTGCGCACCATGCTCGCCGAGACGCTCGGGCACACCCGCATGCTGCGCTGGACCGTGGTCGGCGCCGCGCACTGGTTCGTCATGATCGCGTTCATCGCGCTGTCGCTGCTGGTGATCGAGGCGTACTTCGAGGTCGTCAAGCCCGGCCTGGGCCTGCCGCTGATCGGCGCCTGGAACATCTACGGGCTGGTCACCGAGTGGATCGGCGTGCTCGGCTTCATCGGCATCCTGGTCCTGATGGGCATCCGGCTGCGGAACCTTCCGAGCAAGCCGGGCCGGCGTTCCCGGTTCACGGGTTCGACCATGTGGCAGGCGTACTACGTCGAGTACACCATCCTCGGCGTTCTGCTCTGTGGCTTCTTCATCCGCGGCTTCAAGGCGGCCAACGACGAGCTGGAGTGGCCGGCCTGGGCCGCGCCCGTCAGCCACGCGCTCGGCTCGGTCCTGCCCGCCTGGCCGGCCGCGGTCAGCCTGGTGGCGATGGTGAAGATCATCATCTCGATGGCCTGGGTCATCGTCATCGCCAGCAACGTGACCATGGGCGTGGCCTGGCACCGCTTCCTGGCCTTCTTCAACATCTTCTTCAAGCGCGCCCCGGGCCGGAAGGGCTCCGGCCTCGGCGCCCTGCGCCCGATGACCAGCCAGGGCAAGCCGCTGGACTTCGAGGAGGCCGACCCCGAGAAGGATCAGTTCGGCGTCGCGACCGTCGAGCAGTTCAGCTGGAAGGGCATGCTCGACTTCACCACCTGCACCGAGTGCGGGCGGTGCCAGTCGCAGTGCCCGGCCTGGAACACCGGCAAGCCGCTGTCGCCGAAGCTGCTCATCCTCAACCTGCGCGACCACGCCTACGCCAAGGCGCCCTACCTGCTCGCCGGTGGGGACCTGACGGTGGAGGACCACTCGAACGTCAACGCCCTCGCGCTGGCGGAGCAGGCCCGGCCGCTCATCGGTACCGCCGAGGAGAACGGCATCATCGACCCCGACGTGCTGTGGTCGTGCACCACCTGCGGCGCCTGTGTCGAGCAGTGCCCGGTGGACATCGAGCACGTGGACCACATCGTCGACATGCGCCGCTATCAGGTGCTCATCGAGTCGAACTTCCCGACCGAGGCCGGCGTCATGCTGCGCAACCTCGAGAACAAGGGCAACCCCTGGGGCGCTGCCCAGTCCACCCGCGACGACTGGACGAAGGGCCTCGACTTCGAGGTCCCGAACGTGGCCACCATCGAGGAGGGCGAGTTCGAGTACCTCTTCTGGGTCGGCTGCGCCGGCGCGTTCGAGGACCGGGCCAAGAAGACCACCCGGGCGGTGGCGACCCTGCTCAACGAGGCCGGGGTCAAGTTCGCGATCCTCGGCCAGGGCGAGACCTGCACCGGCGACCCGGCGCGGCGCATCGGCAACGAGTTCGTCTTCCAGATGCTGGCCCAGCAGAACGTCGAGACCCTCAACGAGGCCGGCGTGAAGAAGATCGTGGCGACCTGTCCGCACTGCTTCAACACGCTGTCCAACGAGTACGGGCAGCTCGGCGGGCACTACGAGGTCATCCACCACACGCAGCTGCTGGCCCAGCTCGTCGCGGCCGGCAAGCTCACCCCGGTCCAGCCGCTCGACGGCGCGGTCACCTACCACGACCCCTGCTACCTCGGCCGGCACAACCGGGTCTTCGCCCCGCCGCGCGAGGTGCTGGGCGCCGTGGCCGGGCCGGCCCGCGAGGACTCGGGGCTGGTCGAGATGGACCGGTTCGCGGAGCGCTCGTTCTGCTGCGGCGCCGGTGGCGCGCGCATGTGGATGGAGGAGCGAATCGGCAAGCGGATCAACGTCGAGCGGGTCGAGGAGGCGCTGTCGACCGGCGCCAAGACCGTCGCCGTGGCCTGCCCGTTCTGCCTGACCATGCTCGGCGACGGGGTCACCGGGAAGAAGGCGGCGGGGGCCGCGCCCGAGGAGGTCGAGGTCGTCGACGTGGCGTCCGTGCTGCTCCGGGCCGTGCAGAAGTAGCGTCAACGCTGGCCGATGACGTTCATGGCCAGGCCCAGCGCGATCAGTACGGCGGCCGCGGTGGCGATGATCCGCAGCCCCTTCAGGCCCTCGGCGATCGCCGTCTTGCGGGCAGCGGGGACGAGCGCCTTGGTGCGCACGTAGTCCAGCCTGGCCCGCTTCGCCCGCGCGTTGGCATTGCCCACCGCGATGCCGACCGCGAGCGCGACACAGGCGCCGATCAGCGCTGCTCCCATCAAAGTCCCCCTCGATGCTTGCCGTGACCCCCGCTGGCATCAGCATCGGCGCTGCTCAGTGCGCGGCAAAGTCCCCGAAAGAGGGAGGGTGATCTACGTCTCTCGATCTGCGGGGCGGCGTCGGTAAACCTTGGGTTCACGTGGAACAATCGGTGCACACCTGAAGGGACCGTCGCGCGAGCGTGTTGACCACACTGTTGCCCCTGCTGGCGTTCGCGCTGCTCACCGCGGCGAACGCAGCCTTCGTGGCCGCCGAGTTCTCCCTCGTCACCGTCGACCGGGCCGAGATCGAGCAGCGGGCCAACGCGGGCGACAAGAAGGCCCGTACCGTCCGCCAGGCCCTGCGTGAGCTGTCGTTCCAGCTGTCCGGCGCCCAACTCGGCATCACCCTCGCCGGCCTGCTGACCGGCTACCTGGCCGAGCCGGCGCTCTCCCGCCTCTTCGAGCCGGCCCTGCATCCGATCTTCGGCTCGATGACCGAGACCGCCGCCCACGTGTGCGGCCTGATCGTGGCCACCCTGATCTCGATGCTCTTCGGCGAGCTGGTGCCCAAGAACGCCGCCCTGGCCAAGCCGATGCCGCTGGCCCGCGCCACGGCTGGACCGCAGCGCGGCTTCTCCAAGTTCTTCTCCTGGCTGATCACGCTGCTCAACGGCACCGCCAACTGGGTCGTGCGGCGCTTCGGCATCGAGCCCCAGGAGGAGCTGGCCAGCGCCCGCTCCCCGGAGGAGCTCGGCCTGCTCGCGGCCATCTCGGCCCAGGCGGGCGCGCTGCCGAAGGAGACCGCGGTGCTGCTGCAGCGCACGATCCGCTTCGGCGACAAGCGCGCCGCCGAGGCGATGACCCCGCGGGTCGACGTGGTCTCCCTGCGGGCCGACGCCACCGTGGCCGACCTGCTGGCCACCTCGGTGCAGACCGGCTACAGCCGCTTCCCGATCTACGAGCAGACGCTCGACCAGGTCACCGGGGTCGTGACGGTCACCGACGCGCTGGGCGTGCCGCCGGTGCGCCGCCCCACCACCCGGGTCAGCGCGGTGGCCCGGGAGCCGCTGTTCGTCCCCGAGAGCCTGGACCTCGACGGCGTCCTCGAGGCGCTGCGCAAGGGCAACTCCGACGTGGCGATCGTGGTCGACGAGTACGGCGGCACCGACGGCGTGGTGACCGTCGAGGACCTGGTCGAGGAGCTGGTCGGGGAGATCGCCGACGAGCACGACATCGACGACGAGCCGGCCAGCGCGCACGGCATGCCCGACCTGACCGCCCCCGGCGCCGAGCGGACCGTGCTGGTCGACGGGGTGCTCCGCGAGGACGAGCTGGCCGAGCTCACCGGGTTTCACGTGCCGCCGGGGCCGTACGAGACGCTGGCGGGCTTCCTGATGGCGCGCCTGGGCCGCATCCCGACCGTGGGCGAGACCTGGAACGAGGACGGCTGGGAGTTCACCGTGGTGGAGGTGGAGCGCCGGCGGATCGAGCAGGTCCGCGTGGTGCGCCCGGAGGTGCCCGAGGATGACTGAGCTCCTGATCACGGTTCTGCTGCTGCTCGGCAACGGCTTCTTCGTGGCCGGCGAGTTCTCGCTGATCGCCTCCCGCCGGACGGTCATCGAGCCGATGGCGACCACGTCCCGCCGCGCCCGCACGGCCCTGCGCGCCATGAACGAGATCCCGCTCATGATCGCCGGGGCCCAGCTGGGCGTGACGATCTGCACGCTGGGCCTGGGCGCCCTGGCCGAGCCGGCGCTGGCCCACGGGCTGCACGGGCCGTTCGAGGCGCTGCACATCCCGGAGAACCTGGTCCACCCGGTCGCCTTCGCCCTGGCCCTGGCGGTCGTGGTGTTCGCCCACACGGTGGCCGGCGAGATGGTGCCGAAGAACCTGACCCTGGCCAACCCGGAGCGGGCGGTGCTGTGGCTCGGGCCGCCGATGTACGCCTTCTGCATGGCCACGAAGCCGATCCTGGTGGCGATGAAGTGGGCGTCGCGGACGATCCTGTCGCTGTGGCGGATCGAGGCCACGGGCTCGGTGAAGACCGTCTTCACCGCCGAGGAGCTGGCCGGGCTGGCCGCGCAGGCGACGACCGAGGGGCTGCTGGCGCCGGAGGAGCACGCCCGCATCACCGGGGCGCTGGCCCTGTCGCGGCGCACGGCCCGGGACGCGCTGCGGCCTTGGTCGGAGGTGACCACGATCGCCGAGGACGTGTCGCCGGCGTCGTTGGAGGTGCTGGCCACGCGTACCAATCGATCGCGCTTCCCGGTCGTGGAGCGGGCCTCGCGCCGGGTGCTCGGGTTCGTCCACGTGAAGGACGTGCTGGGCTTCGTCGGGCCGCAGCGGCGGGCGCCGATTCCGGCCGACCTCATCCGGCCGCTGGGGATCGTGCCGCCGACGCGGACGCTGGCCGAGCTGCTGCTGGCGATGCGGCGGGAGCGGCAGCACATCGTGCTGGTCAGTGACGGGCGGGTGCCGCTGGGCGTGGTGACGCTCGACGACGTGCTGACCGCTGTGGTGGGCGAGCCGGTGGTCTCGGCTTAGCACTGGCGTAGGCGACGGTGTCGGACGAGGTGCGGGTGTCCTCACGCTGGTCCACCGGCCGGACCCTAACGGTTGACTGCTTGGGTGAATGACCGCGCGCTATGACGGTTCGGGGCATCGTGTCCGGTTATGCGCCGCCCCCGCCGGTTGATGCTGTGTGCCTTGGTCGTGGGCCTCGTCGTCGGCGCCGGGCTCATGGTGCGGCGTTCGTTCGAGGAGCAGGTGGCCGAGCCGTCGACGGCGACCTCAGGACCTCCACCTCCCGTGGTGGGGAGCGCCCCCGGCCTGGCCTCGCCTTCGGTTGCCGCATCGGAACACAGGGCCAATGGCGTGCGGTTCACGTTCGACGGCGGCCTGGGCGATGATGCCGATGGACGGCTCGGACTGCACGTGCGAAAGGCCGAAGGCGGACAGCTATCGGTCGTTCCGCATGACGGCGGACTGGCGGTACGTTTTCCCCCGCGCTGTGAGCATTACGGTGCGGAAAGTTGCGCACGCGCGATCCTGCAGAGCGGACCCGCCGGGTTTCTCAATCCCGGCCGGGGATCCTTTACGTACGGCGCCGCGGTCCTGGTTCAACCGCAAGAGACTTCCAAAGGCGCCAATGTCGTCCAGAAGGGGTTCTCGGTCGGTGACAGTCAGTTCAAACTGCAGGTCGACGGGGCTGCCGGCCAGCCGAGTTGTGTGATTGTCGGCACACATTCCGACACCATTTTCGTGGCCTTGTCGAGCCGGTCGATCGCCGACGGGCGGTGGCACCGGATCGCGTGTTCGCGCAGTAACTCCCTGCTCACGGTGGCTGTGGACGGGGTCGAGACGGGCCGGGCGAGCATTCCGTCGTCACTGTCCATAGCGAACGAGGATCCGCTCTGTATTGGCGGCAAGGGGACCAGCGCGAACAACGATCAGTTCGTCGGCGTAATCGATGACGTTTTCGTCACTCGAATCGCCTGACCTTCGGGACAAATCGGACAAGAATCGCGCAGGACTTGAACCTGGGAACCCGGCCCCCTTAACGTGAATTCGCGTCGACTGGATGTCCGCGCCCACCACGGGCGCGCCAGGCGGCACCGCCGAGTCGTATTCGAGCCGGGGACCCAAGCGTTCCATCGGGGTGAATCCGCGCAGTTCGCGCGGTAGGGCGACCTTCCCGCCCGAACCCGTCAGCTAACCCGGTAGGCGGCCATGGAAGAAGGAGTAACTCCTCGGTGGAGACCCATCTGAGGTGGACGGGACGGGCCGGCCGTCTGACCCGGCTCCTCGTCGCCACCCTCGGCGGTCTGACCCTCGCACTCGGCATCACCGGCGGCGCGCACGCGGACCCGACGCCCGGCGAGATCGAGAAGCAGATCGACGACAAGTGGAACACGATCGAGCCGGTCATCGAGCAGCACAACCAGCTCAAGGCCGAACTCGCCGCCAACAAGACCAAGCAGAAGCAGCTCGAGGACCAGATCGCCCCGCTGCGCGCGCAGGTGGACGCCGCCTTCGACAAGGTGAGCGCGTTCGCGGTGCTGCAGTACAAGAACGGGCGGGTCTCGAAGCTCGACGCCATGCTTACCACCGGGTCGCCGGACACGTTCATCGACCAGATGACGCTGCTCAACATGGTGGCCAAGGACGAGCAGGCGCGGATCAAGGACGTCCTCGACGCCAAGCAGCAGTACGACGCCCAGAAGGGCCCCCTCGACGAGCTGATCGCCAAGCAGGCCGAGCAGGAGGCCGCCCTGGCGAAGCAGCAGACCCAGATCGAGGGCGACATCAAGAACCTGCAGGACATGCGCCTGAAGGCCTACGGCAGCGGCACCGGCACCGGTTCGCTGAAGCCGGTGGCCTGCCCGCAGCAGTACGACGGCTCGCCGGGCAGCAAGGCGGCCCAGATCGGCTGCCAGCAGATCGGCAAGAAGTACGTGTGGGCGACCGAGGGGCCGAACACCTTCGACTGCTCGGGCCTGACGATGTACTCCTGGAAGCAGGTCGGCGTGACCTACCTGCGGCACTACACGATGTGGCAGTACCAGGACACCAAGCGCGTGGCGCGAGCCGACCTGCGCGCCGGCGACCTGGTCTTCTTCTACCCCGACAAGCACCACGTCGGGCTGTACGTCGGCAGCGGCTGGATGGTGCACGCACCCAATCCCAGCGAGCCGGTGCAGATGAAGAAGATCGACTCCGAGCCGATCTCCGGGTACGGCCGGGTGGCTTAGTTTTTCCCTGGCGGGCCTGGCCGTTACTTCGTCGGCCAGGTCCGCCAGTTCTGCCACGACCGGCTCGGCGTCGGCCCGCGCTGCCCCTGGTAGCGGGAGCCGTAGACCGCGGAGCCGTAGGGGTGCTCGGACGGCGAGGACAGCCGGAAGATGCACAGCTGCCCGATCTTCATCCCGGGCCACAGCCGGATCGGCAGGTTCGCCACGTTCGACAGCTCCAACGTCACGTGGCCCGAGAACCCCGGATCGATGAACCCGGCCGTCGAGTGCGTCAGCAGCCCGAGCCGCCCCAGGCTGGACTTGCCCTCCAACCGCCCCGCGAGCTGATCCCCGAGCGTGATCACCTCCAGCGTGGACGCGAGCACGAATTCCCCCGGATGCAGGACGAAGGACTCGTTCTCCTCGACCTCCACCATGGACGTCAGATCATCCTGCTGTACCGCCGGATCGATATGCGTGTACAGATGGTTGTTGAACACCCGAAACCACCGATCGAGCCGCACGTCGATGCTGGACGGCTGGACCAGCGCCTGATCGAACGGCTCGAGGCGCAGCTGGCCGCCTTCGAGCTCCTTGCTGAGGTCACGGTCGGATAGCAACACCCTCTGAGGTTACGTTGGCCTCATCAGCCGCTTGCGTGGTGGCTGCCAGGGCCTCGCGCAGGATGCTCGCCGCGATGCCCATCTCGCCGGGTGTGAACTGCTCCAAAGCCCGCCGCATGTGTACTCCCAGTGGCGCGAAAAACTCCGCCGCCAGCGCGCGAGCCTTGGGCTGGATGTCGAGGTTGATCCGCCGTCGATCGGTGGGGTCGGGCCGGCGCTCGACGTGTCCGGCCCGCTCGAGGCGTACCAGAAGCGCCGTGGTGGCCGCAGGGCTGAGCGACAGCCGCCGGGCCAACTCCCCGGGCGTGAGCGGCTCCCGGTCCTCAGCGGCCCGCCAGATGTGCGCAATGGCGTTCATGTCGGTGCGATGCAGCCCATGCGCGCGGGCGAACACGTCAACAAACCGATCCGCCTCGACGTTGAACCGCCGCAGCAGGTCGATGAGCTCGTCCGTCACCGCTTCATCTTGCCCCGTTCGGGGAAAACGGCAATGATCGTACAGGTGTTCGAGTAAATTTGGGTTATGGCATCGTGGGCAGACTTCGCCGCCGCCGCCCCTTCACTGGCGGCGGCCATCCGCACGCTCGTCTGCCAGTACGGCCCGGGCTTGGGCTACCTGGCCACCGTCCGCCCGGACGGCGGCCCGCGCATCCACCCCGTCTCCCCGGTCATCACGGCTTCGGGCTTGTACTGCTTCGTGCTGCCCTCACCGAAGCGCCACGACCTGGACCGCGACGGGCGATACTCACTGCACAGCTTCCCCTCGGACTCCTCGGACGACGAGGCTTACCTGTCCGGCCGGGCCGTGCTCGTGTCGGATCCGGACCTCGTGGCGCGCTTGGCCGTGTTGTCGCGCGCGGCGGCGGGGATCGATTGGAAGCTCTACGAACTGTCGATCGACCTGGCGATGTACGTCTCTCGCGGGGACTCGACTGCTTCTGGCCGCACGGTGTGGAGGGACCGGGCGGGGGGTGTTCCGCGGGCTCGGCATAATGGTTCGTGCGTTGAGGCTGTGGATTCGGTACAGTAGGCGTCGCTCGCGGGTGTAGTTCAATGGCAGAACATCAGCTTCCCAAGCTGACAGTGAGGGTTCGATTCCCTTCACCCGCTCCATGGCAAAGGCCCTGGTCAGGACGGATGTCCGACCAGGGCCTTCTTTATGTCCAAGACACTCGAAACTCGCTGCGTGCCATTAGCGGGCCATTGCGGTGACTGTCAGCTGTCCGAACGACGCCGTCCTCGGCTCGACGGCCCGGTGATGCACCGGCGCGCCTGGGCCAGCGCGGCGATGACCTGATCAAGGGCCTCGGCGTCGAGGAGTGCCCGATGCTGGCCGGGCTGCAGCTGGCCGCGAAGGTCGACAACGGCGGCTCCACCGGCGCGCTGCTCGACCATTACGGTGATCAAGTTGAGTTGTCCAGGTGCCCGTCGGACGCCGATCGCACCGGTCGCACAGAGGTGCCGTTCGTGGGCCTCGTGCCCGATGGTGCACCAGGACGGGCACGGCACACGGAACGGCAGCGGTGAGACGGGGGCGTGTTCGACGGTTACAGTTCGGCGGACCGGCATTTGGGTGACGCTCATGCTGTCACAACGACGATCCATCGCACGGGCCACAACGTCGGGCCTCCGCAGGACGGTGCTGACAATGGCGACCCAGCATTACGCCGCTCCTCCGTTCCGCATCCCCGTGTTGGCGCAGGACAGGCATGTCGGCCCGTTGCTGCAAGCTGCACATCAGAGCGAGCCCTTGGGTGCCACCCACTCAACGGGTTGGCCGGTGATCGCCGCGATGCGTTCGTAGTCGGCGTCGTAGTGCAGCACCGTCGCCCCGTTGAGTTCGGCGGTGGCCGCGATGATGAGATCGGGTAGACGGAAATGGCGATGCTGGCTGGTAGTGGCCAGTGCCCGGTGCGTGTCGAGCGCCCGGGTCATAGCCTGTTCGGTCACGTCGATCCAGCGATGCCCGTGCAGTGCCGCCCACAGCGTCTCGTAGCTTTTCGGATCGGGTGCGTTGTTCAGGTACTCCAGCGAGGTCATCTGGCAAGCGGCCAACCGGCCTTCGGTCAGCAGCGTCTCGAAGCGTCGCCGGACCTGCAGATGCTGTCCCTGCAACACGTACACCGACGTGTCGGCCAGATAGATCGGGCCGGCCATCAGGCCGCATCGACCTCTCGGGCGTCTTCGGCGAGCTGTGACAGGTCACGCCCGCCGCCGTAGCCCCAGGCGTGATGAGCATCGCTGAAGTCGATCGTCACACTGTCGAACGCGGCAACGATCTCGACGGCCTTGCGGCGCATCGCGAACGCGTGGAGAGCAGCGTTGATGGTCGCGACCTTCGTGTCGGTGCCAAGCTCCTCACGGGCAGCGTCCAGCCACTCGTCGTTCACGTCTACCGTGATGCGCGTCATGAAGAAATGTTAGCACCATGGACTCAGCTCGCGAAACACCAAGATCATAAAATACAGAGCACCAAGTGCGTCAGTAGCGTGGTGAGAGTCTAAGCGTGCTTCGTGCCATTACGGCGGGCGCGTCGAGGACGCTCCAGGCCATTCGGGGCTGGGACACGAGCCGCTTGACCGGACCTGCATGGCCTGACCTGTCCAGTTCCCAAGCTGACAGTGAGGGTTCGATTCCCTTCACCCGCTCTCTAGTTGCCTGGGGCTCGAGCCCCAGACCCCACGATCGTGGGTTATCGGCTCGGCTGTGATCCGCCGCGAAACCGCTTGAACGCCCCCGGCCGGGTCGGCACGCGGCCCTTCCGAACTCATCGCCTTCACGCGGCGGTGTCGGACGGCCGGCTGGTTTACCGTTGGGGTTGAGTGCACTCAACCACGGAGGTTGTTCGTGAGCGTGGATGGTGCTCGAGCTCCGCTGGGATCGCGTTACGCCGATCAGCGGCCTTACGTCGTGGCTGGCGACCTGGCCGAATTGTGCGGCCCGACCAGCGGCACGGTCCAGTTGGATCGGCGCCTGAACTGGTCTGGGCGGGCGGTCTATGACCTCGATAACGCGCGGCGGCTGGCCAGTATGTACGAGGCGGTTCTCAGGGAGGCCACTCGTGTAGAGCAACTCCACGCCTGGCTCGACGGGCCGACTCTGATTCGCCTATGGTCGGAGTTGGTTCTGCCGCCTCAGGTTCAGCAACTTTGGGAGAGCCGATTCCCGCAATTGGCGAGTGAGCGGAGACCCGCGGCCTAGCGATGCGTGACCAGGTTTCGATACATCGTCGTCTCGCTGAGATCGGCCTGCGAGCCGGAGGCCAGTACGGATTCGCCTTGGCCGGTGGGCATGCAGTGGCGGTGCACGGGATCCTGCAGCGGCCAAGTGAGGATGTTGACCTCTGCTTCCGGGACGCTGAACTCCAGCGCTGAGGGCATGCCGCGAGACATTGCCTCTGGATCGCGCGTCCACCGCTGCCACCGCGCCGGTTTGAGTGCTGGAGCCGTGCGGGCTTAACGGGGTTGTCCGGTGTGGACGGGCCGCGCATAATCGGCGCGCGCCGCTGAACTATCAGTGGCTTATGAAATCCCGCCGAGTGCCCTTCAAGAGGAGCAGCGTGGGTAAGTCTGTGCTTTCCGGCCTCACGACCGTCGTGGTGGCCGCTGGTGTGGTGCTGGTCGCGGGGGCCGGCTCCGCCTATGCCGCAACCACCCCGTTGTACGTCAACAACACTCTCAGTACCGCCTGCTCGGACGCCGGTGACGGTAGTCAGAGCCGGCCCTTCTGCACGATCACGGCTGCCGTCGCGGCCCTGAGCAACGGTCAGACCGCGCAGATCACCGGCGTGTTCAACGAGCGCGTCAACGTCAACAAATCCGGCGTCGTACTGCAGGCGTCCGGAAACGCCCGGGTGTCCGGAGCGAGCGCCGGGTTCACCGTCGACGGGCAGCATGACGTGGCGATCGTCGGCATCGACGTGCAGAACGTGGCGAGCGCGCCCGCGTTCTCGATCAGCAACAGTGCTCGAGTCTCGGTGCTCGGCGGCAGCGCTTCCATGGCGAGCCAGGCGACGGTACCGGCGATCAAGCTTTCCGGCGTGACCGACTCGGTGCTCAACGGAGTCCAGGTCGGGGGCTACTCGGTGGCGGCCGGAGTCGCCCTGGACGCGAGCACGTCCCGGACCCTGCTCAAGGGGCTGAAGGTCAGTCTTGGCACCGCGGCCGGCAGTGTGGGGATCGACGTCGCCGGGTCCGGCAACACGGTCGTCAACAGCCGGGTCAGCGGCGGCGCCGTGGCCGGCATTGCGCTGCGGGCCGGGGCGGCGGGGAACACCGTTGCCAACAGCACCGTGTTGATCAGTAACGGCGTCGGGATTCTCAACGACGGGGCCGCCGGTACCGCGATCACCAACAACTCGCTCGACTTCAACTGCCTCGGGGGCATCCGTGTGGCGGGGGCGTCCAGTGGCGTGTCGGTGCAGAACAACGTCGTGAGTGGCGAAGCCTGTGTGCCGGGCGGGGCACGGGTGCTCGCGATCGGGCTGTACGACGGTGCGGCGGGGAGCACGGTGGTCGACTACAACGCCGTCTCCGGGCAGTACTGGTGGAACGGGCCGCTCGGACTCGCCGGGTTCCGGGCCGCGTCCGGGCAGGCCGCGCATGACGTCGACAGCGTCGATCAGGCGCACATCGAGGACTCGGCGAACTCGGCCGCGCCCGGGTATCAGAGCACCGACTCGTCCGGCAAGCCGCGCGAGGACAATCCGGCGCAGGCCAACACCGGCGCCGGGCCGGTCACCTATGCCGACCGTGGGGACTCCGAGATGATCCCGGGGCCCTCGCCGCGGGTGACCGTCACGGCGGATCAGGTCGGCAACTCGGTCACGGTCGACGCGTCGCACACCATTCCCGGCTACGTGCCCATTGCCACGTACCGCTTCGACTTCGGGGACTCGACCGGGCTGGTGTCGCAGGCCTCGGCGGTTGCCACCCACCACTACGCGACGCCGGGGACGTACTCGATCTCGGTCACCGCCGTCGATGTCAACGGCTTCAGCGCCACGCAACAGCAGTTCATCTCGCTGTGGCCGGCGAAGCGGACGTTCGCGTTGCTGGCGCACGACAGCAACCGGTACGTCAGCGCCACCGAGGGTGCCAACATGCAGATGCGTGCGTACCAGCCCGCGATCGGCGTGTCGGAGCTGTTCGATCTCGTGGAGGTGGCCACCGAGACGTACGCGCTGCGTTCCCGCGTCAACGGCCAGTACTTCCGGGTGCTCGTCGGTCCGGACGTGCCCGCCGGGTCGAACGTCGTGGGCGCCTGGGAGCCGTCGACGAACGGTGCCGATACGCGATTCACGATCACGAACAACGCCGACGGTACGGTCAGTCTCCGCTCGGAAGTCAACGGGAAGTACTTGAGCAGCAACGGCGGCAGCCAGATGACCGCCGACCGCGCCACGATCGGGCCGTGGGAGGAGTTCAGCCCGGTCGATGCGGTCAACGCCACCGTCTCCCTGAAGGCCCAGATCAACGGCCGGTACGTCACCGCCGACAACGGTGGGCAGCAGGCGCTCATCGCCAACCGGACCGCGGTCGGCTCGTGGGAGCAGTTCGACCTGGTCGACGCGGGCGGCGGCTGGGTCGCGCTCTACTCGCGGGCCAACGGGCTCTTCGTGACCGCGGAGGCGGGCGGCAACTCCCCGCTCATCGCCAACCGGGCCACCATCGGCGCGTGGGAGAAGTTCAAGGTGATCACCAACGCCGACGGCAGCATCAGCCTGCAGGCGAATGCCAACGGCCGGTACGTCACGGCCGACAACGGCGGCAACTCCCCGCTGATCGCGAACCGGACGTCGATCGGCGCGTGGGAGAAGTTCAACCGGTAAGCGAAACCACTGAACGAAAGACGGCGGGGTCCGCGTCACCGCGGACCCCGCCGGAACACATCACGAGGACACGAAGAACTGCTCCCACGCGCCCAACGTCGTGCGGTTGGCGATGAGCGGGGAGTTGCCGCCCGCATCGGCGGTGACGTACTTGCCGTTCGCGCCGGCCAGCAGCAGGTCGCCGGTGATGGAAATCTTGTGGTCGACCTTGAATCGCTCCCAGTCGCCGACGGTCGGGCGGTTGGCGATGAGCGGCTGGTTGCCGCCCGCCTCCGCGGTGACGAACTGGTAGTTGGCGTGCGAGAACAGCGCCACCCAGCCGTCGCCCGCGTCGATGAGGTCGAACTGTTCCCAGGAGCCGATCGCGTCGCGGTTGGCGATGAGCGGCTTGGCACCGCCGTTGTCGGCGCTGACGTACCGGTTGTTGACCATGGCGCGGATGCGGCTGTTCGCGCTGAGCTCGCCGGCCAGCTGGTAGAAGCGTTCCCACGCGCCGATCTCGGTGCGGTCGGCGGTCAGCGGGGCGGCGCCGTTGTTGCCGCTGAGGTACTTGCCGGTGCGCCGGGAACGCAACCCGAAGGCGCCGTGGTCGATGGGCACGATCTCGAACGCGTCGGCGTCCGCGCCGTTCGCGGTCAGGCGGCCCGTGGCCGTGTCGACCGTGACGTACTTGCCGTTGGCGAGTGAGCGCAGCCCCACGTCGCCGCCCACGTCGACCAGGTCGAAGCGCTCCCAGGTGCCGCCGGCGGCGGTGCGGTTGGCGACCAGCGGCTGGCTGCCGCCGGCGTCCGCGGTGACGTACCGGAGATTGCTCCCCAGCAGCGAGATCGGCCTGAGCTTGGGGTAGGCCGAGATCTGCCGGGTGACGGTGCTGGACGCGCCGTAGTGGTCGGTGATGGTGAGCGTCACGGTGTAGTGGCCGCCGTGCCGGTAGATGTGGCCGTTGTTCCAGCCCGAGACCGTCTCGACGACGCCGTCGCCGAAGTCCCAGGTGGACTTCGCGATGCCCCCGGTGCCCGGCAGCGAGCCCGAGGTGTCGCTGTTGAAGGCGCCGAGGTCGACGACCGGGTTCAGGGTGAGGCTCGCGACGGGCGCGACCGGGTTCACCGTGCCGACCGCCAGCCCGATGCCGAAGCCGCCGCCCCACGCGATGAACGAGGACGTCACCGCACTTGCGGCGGTGTCGATTGTCGCCACGGTACCGTCGGATCCGGAAACATAGACGCGCCTGCCGTCCGGCGCGACGGCGACCGCGACCGGGCTGAAGCCGAGCGGAATGGTCGCGACAACGGCGTTGGTGGCGGTGTCGAGCACCGAGACGGTGTGGTCGTTGGCGTTGGTGACATAGGCCCGCGCGCCGTCCGGGGTGACGTCCACGAACTGCGGCGAGGTGCCGACGTTCACGGTGGCCGTGACCGTTTCCGTCGCGGTGTCGAGAACCGACACCGTGCTCGCCGCGCGGTTGACGACGAATGCGTGCTTGCCGTCCGGAGTGACCGCCACGCCGCCCGGGTTCCGTCCGGCGGGAATGGTGCCGGTGACGGTGTTGGTGGTGGCGTCGAGCACGCTGATGCCGTCGACCGTCGTGACGTACAAGCGACGGTTGTCAGGGGTTATGGCAAGGTCTTCGGGACCGCGGCCGACCGTGACGGTCGCGGTGACGGCGAAGGTGCCGAGGTCGATGACGGAGACCGAGTTGTCGCCGTAGTTGACGACGTAGGCGTGCCGGCGGTCGGGTGCGATCGCGACCCCGCGCGGGGATCGGCCGACGGGAATCCGGCGCTGCACGGCGCCGCGGCTGAGCCCGGCCACGACAACGGCATTGTTGGTCGTGTCCGCGATGACGGCGATTCCGGCGTCGGAGGCGATGGCCACCTCGCCGGCCCCGCTTCCGGCCTCGGTGCTGCTGACGTATTTGCCGAGCGCCGGATCGACGATGAACGTCATCGGCATATTGACGGCGGTGGCGTAGAGGAGTTCGACGGGGGCTGCCGCGGCGGCGGGGTGAACGCCCGACAGCAAGACGAGACCGGCCGTCACGAACGTCGTCGTGAGACCGGCCACGAATCGATTGCGCACGCGCGCATTATGCGGCTCAGGAAAAGCGAATCCGAACCGGGCTCGCGGATCCGGTACGCGGCGCGAAGGCGAACGCGGCCAGCGCGTGCTTGACCACGGTGAGGGTCTCGGCGCCCACGAGGTCGATCCAGGAGCGCTCCGCGGCGGCCCCGGCCTCGCGCATGCCCGCGACCGCCTCGGCGCCCGACGGGGTGAGGGTCAGCCGGCGGCTGCGCGCGTCGACCTCGTTCGGCTGGCGTTCGAGCAGGCCCTCCACGGCGAGCGTGGCGCAGATCTTGCTAATCGCCTGGGTCGTCATGCCCAGCCGCTCGGCGAGCTGGGTGACGGTGTCCAGGCCGTCGCCGATGAACAGGACGGCGAGCGACTGCGACGGCGTGAGGTGCGGATACCCGGCCGCCGCGGCCGCGCCCAGGATCTCGCGCACGATGCGCTCGCACGCGGCGGCCAGCAGCACGCCCAGGTCCAGGTCCGGCTCAGCGGTCATGCCAAAACCCTACTCAATCCTTGACTGGGTAACCAGGTTACGTATCTAATGATGGTAACCGATTTACCTAACAAGGGAGCGGGTCATGAGCATCGACATCGACGGGCTGCGGGGCGACGGCAAGGGTCTGGTCCTGTACTTCATCCGGGCCGCGAACTGCCCGGTCTGCCTGCGCCACGTGAAGAGCCTGGACAACCTGGGCCTGACCGCCCGCGGCGTGGCCGGCGCCGTGGTGGTGCCCGGCGGCCCGGCCGAGGCCGCCAAGGTGCGCCGGATCGCGGGCGGCCTCGCCGTCGTGTCCTCGGACGGGGTGGCCGCGCACCGGGCCGCGGGCCTGAACCGGACCCTGGTCATGCAGCACAGCGGCACGCTGCTGTTCGACGCGACCGGCCGGGAGACCTACCGCCTCACCACGACCATGCCGATGGGCAGCTTCGACGCCGGAGCGCTGGAAGCCGCCATCGATCGGCTTTAGGGCGTGGGTTCGATGCGGGCGATCAGGGCCTTCAAGCGGCCGACCTCTTCGGCCAGGGCCGTGGTGCCGGCCTGGGTCAGCGTGATCCAGGTCCGGCCCCGCTTGCCCTCGTAGCCCTTCTCGACCTCGACCAGGCCCGCCGACTCCAGGACGGTCAAGTGCTGGGAGAGGTTGCCCGCGGTCAGTTCCAGCTGGGTCCGCAGGAAGCCGAACTCCACCCGCCCCGCCTCGTGGGCGATGGTCAGGATGCCCAGGCGGACCCGCTGGTGGACCACGTCGTCCAGGCCTGTGACCGGGTGCGGGGATTCGGTCACCGCGCTCGCCGCCCCGCGATGGCGAAGCCCAGGGCGCCCAGGAGGAGCAGGCCGCCGTTGATGGCGAGTTGAGGCGCGAACTGCCAGTTCGAGCCCCAGCCCTCGCCCCAGCCGAAGTTGATCGGGACGAGTACGACCAGCAGGTACACCAGCGTGAAGGCCAGCAGCGAGATCCGCCGTTCCAGCCAGGCCAGCACCAGCAGGGCCAGGCCGATCATGCCCCCCGGGTCGAGCACGCGGAACAGGAACTGCACGAACTGCGGCGGGGCGTCGGGGTAGTAGGGGTGGTCGAGCGCGCCCCAGGTCGTGGCCGCGGCCGCGGCCACGACCAGCAGGCCGAGGCCGGTCAGGACGTACGGGCGGATCCGGGCGCCCAGGCCGCGCCGGCGCGCCACGAGCACGTAGCCGGCGGCGATCGCCAGGTAGGCCAGGACCAGGGCGGACAGCCAGTAGATCTGGGCCGACCGGTACCAGACCTTGCAGATCTGGCCGTCGGAGAGCTGCCGGCATTCGCTCAGGACCGGGTCGGTGAATCGGTAGACGAGGATCGCGCCGAGGGTGACCAGGCCCAGGAGCAGCAGCGGCAGCCAGGTCACCCGCTGGGCCAGGCGGACCCGGCGGGCCATTTCGCGTACGTCGGCCAGGACCCGGCGGGGGTCTCCGCCGGCCGGCACCGCATCTGAAGCCATGCCAATAGGTTTGCATTCCAAACCGGTTGGCGCAAGAGCGTCGTGGCGGCAACCTTGAACCTCACGGCACGTCAGGCCCTAGCGTCGGGAGACGTGGCAGGAAGCGAGCAAGCGATGCGCGTCGGGGAACTGGCCAGAGCGACCGGCCTCACCGTCCGCACGCTGCACTACTACGACGAGATCGGCCTGCTCAGCCCCGGGCAGCGCAGCTCCGGCGGGCACCGCCTCTACAACGGCGAAGACATCCAGCGCTTGTACCGCATCTGCCTCCTGCGCCGCCTCGGCGTCCCCTTGGAGCAGATCGCCCGCGCGCTGGACGACCCCGCCTGGAGCCTGGGCGCGGCCGTCCACCGGCACCTCGACGAGGTGGACCGGCAGGTCGCCGCGGCGCATCGGCTGCGGTCGGGGCTGCAGGGAATGGTCGACACGCTCGGCGTCGACGGGCCGCTCGACGCGCAGGCAATGCTCAGAAAAGCATGCACCGGTACCTCGTGCAGGTGTTCGGCCTCGGTGCCGGTCGCCTCGAGCGGGGTACCGACGGAACCGTCTTGCATGCCGAAGTGGAAGCCGGCGACGGGGTGATCTGGCTGCACCGCGTGTCGGAGCGGTTCGGCCTCGCCTCGCCGCGGACCGTTGGGGTCGCCACCGCCGGCGTGTCGGTGATGGTGGACGACGTCGACGCGCACCACGCCCGGGTCGCCGCGGCCGGGGCGGCGATCGTCTACCCGCCCGAGGACATGCCGTACGGCGTGCGCGAATACAGCGTCCACGACCCCGAGGGCGGCTTCTGGTCGTTCATGACCGCGCTGGACTGATGCTCTAATGGCGGGATGATCGAGCGGTTCCGCAACGACGGGCTCGAGTTCGAGGTCGACGATCTCGGGGACCCGGCGGCGCCCGCGATCATCCTGCTGCACGGCTTTCCGCAGGACCGCGCGGCCTGGTCCGCCGTCGCCCGCGAGCTCGTCGCGGCCGGGCGCCGGGTGCTCGTCCCGGAGCTGCGCGGATATGCCGAGCGGGCAAGGCCGAAACAGCGTCGCCGGTACACCCTGGAAGTCCTCGCCACCGATGTGCTCGCGCTCGCGGACCAGGCCGGGGTGGACCGGTTCGATCTGGCCGGGCACGACTGGGGGTCGGCGCTCGCGTTCCACGTCGCCGGCCGGCACCCGCAGCGCGTCCGGACGCTCACCGCGTTCTCGGTGCCGCACCCCGCAGCCTGGGCCAACGCCGGCGTGCGGCAGCTGCGCCGGTCGGCCTACATCGGGTTCTTCCAGCTACCGGTGCTGCCCGAGCTGATCCTGACGCCCCGGTTCCTCGAGCGCCGGCTCCTGCGCAGCGGGCTCGGGCCGGAGCACGCGCACCGTTACGCCTTCGCGAAAAACCGCCAAGCCCTGCACTGGTACCGCGCGATCCTCGCCAAACCCCGCACGCCCACACCTCGGGTGCCGGTGCCGACGCTCTTCGCGTGGGGCGACGGGGACGAGTTCGTCACGGAGCGGCTGGCGCGCCGGTGCGGACAGTGGGTCGACGGGGAGTACACCTTCGAAATCCTGCGCGGCGTGCGCCACTGGATCCCGGAGATGCATCCCCGCCGAGCCGCGGAGCTGGTGCTCAGCCGGTGCCGCTGATCGAGCGGACGTCCCACAGGTAGACCCCGCCGACGATCCGGTAGGGGGCGGCGTCCGGCGCGACGAGCTTGTCGATCGTCTCGCGCAGGACCTTCTCGTTCGCGTAGCCGACCGGCATGACCAGCGTGGTGGCCTTCCAGTGCTTGATGTCGGCCCGGATGGCGGCGCGCTGCGTCTCGGTCACGGCCGGGGACGTCTTCATCGCGGCGACCGTGTTCAGGTAGATGACCGTGTCGCGGTAGCCGGGGCCGAAGTGCGCGAACTTGTCGTCCGGGTTGGTGTCGTTCGGGCCGAGGAAGTACCCGCCGGTCAGCTTGACCTCGAAGTTCGTCTCGGTCGACCAGCGCATCATCTTGATGTTGTCGGTCCAGCCGCCGGGCAGCGGGGCCACCACCGGGTTCGGGGGCAGCTCGGTGCGCCAGTTGCCGTTCGTGAACAGCGCGGGCAGCTTCGGGCGGCCGTTGGCGGGCTGCGGGGTCGGGAACAGCGGGATGAGCGCGGCCAGCAGCGCGACCCCCCAGATCAGGGCGGCCCGCGGGCTGCGGCGCGGTGTGTCGTTGCCGGTGTTGGCGGGCGGCAGCGGCGGCTCGGACGACTCGGGTTCGTCCCCGAGCGCGGCGTCCCCGGAGGCGCCCGAACCGACCAGCGCGGGCTCAGGTTCCCGCGCGGGCACCTCGGTCGCGGGAGCCGGGACCTCGGCCGGGCGCAGTTTCTCGACCACCAGCTTGTCGACCAGCAGCGCGATGCCGACGCCCACGCAGACCGTGACGATCAGGCCCAGCCGGGTCGGCACCACCGAGTCGAAGAGCGGCAGCTTGCTGATCCACTTCCAGGGGCCGTGGAAGTTGGTGCGGTCCACGCCGTTGAAGCGGATCACGTCGCCCAGCGAGAAGACCGCGAAGACGAAGGCGGTGATGAACAGCGCGCGGGAGAGCCGGTTGCGCCACAGCGCGATCGCCCCGGCCACCAGGAACAGGGCGAGCGGCCAGCCGAAGAAGCTGTTCTCCTCGCTGGCGTTGCCCTTGTTCAGCGTGGCCGCGGTGTCGACGTCACCGGCGATCGAGTAGCGGCCGAACGTGACGTACGAGGTCGCGTCCAGGTTGATCCCCCGCACCCCGTCGTCGAGGCCGCTGTAGTGCTGCGGGCCGAAGAACTGGAAGTACAGCGGGTAGGCCAGCACCGCCCCGGCGACCAGCAGCGTCACGCCGCACTTGGGCAGCAGCACCTTGGCGAAGCCGGGCAGCTGCTTCCACGGCACGTAGGACAGGATGAACACGAACAGCGCCATCGCCGTGAAGAACAGCATCTCCTCGTTGATGCCAGCCTGCAGGACGACGAGCACGGCGAGCCAGCTGCCCTGCCGCCACACGTGGCCCGGGTGCCGCATCCGGAAGACGGCCGCGATGATCAGCGGGATGAAGTATTGCCCGGCGATGTTCGGGTGGCCGGCGATCTGCGACATCATGGCCGGCGCGAAGCCCAGGAACGCGGCGCCGACCGCGGCGGCGGGGCGCGAGCGGCCGAAGTGCCGGGTGAGCACCCAGTACCAGGCGATGGCGGTGCCGGCCAGGGCCAGGGTGGAGATCAGCGCGAACGTCACGCCGGCGCCGAGCCACAGCGTCACCGGGGTCAGCGGCAGCGCGAGGGTCAGCACCGACGTGTTCGCCATCAGGTTGACGCCCAGCGGCGCGTTCACGTCGTCGGAGAAGAACGGCGTCTCGCCGTGCGAGAACAGCTCGGTCGCGTGGGTCAGGAACCACTCGAACGTGAAGCTGTCCTGGAAGTTCAGCGTCAGGTAGCGCCCGTTCGGGTCCACCCAGAGGCGGCCCAGCACGTACATGGCGCCGAGGACATAACCCAGCATCACCAACGTGTCGACGGCCTTGGCCGGCACCCGGAATCTCACCCGGTGCAGTGTAGGCGAGGGGTATGACAGGTCAAGAATTCCCAGCTCAGAGCGCTAGCAGGCGGCGCGGTAGGCGTCCAGGTTCACCCGCTTGCGGATATTGCTGAAACGCAGCGTAGCCGGGGTCGGGCACTGGGCGGCGCTGTACTCGACGTGGAAGACCGGCTTGCCGGCCGTGATGAACGGGGTGAGCTGCCCGCACTCGGCGTACTGCCGGCACGACTCGTTGACCGCGAAGTCGAACGCCGGCTGGAGCGCCTTGACCTGGTCCAGGTCGTTCTTGAGCCCGACGGCCAGGCCGAGGGAGTGCGCGAGGTCGGCCACCCGGCGGTTGAACGTGAGCTGGTCGGCCGCGGTGAGCGGGAAGCCGGAGTCGTTGCTGTAGCCGTCCATGTTGTCCGGGTCGACCGCGTCGAAGCCCTTGGCCGCGCAGTCGGCGAAGCGCGCGGCGAGGATCGGGCGCAGGGCGGCCCAGTTCCGCACGTCCAGCCACTGCTCGCCGGGCCAGCCGTCCAGTGCCTTACCGCGCACCGCGGCCGGGAACTTCGCGGCGTCGGTGCGCCAGTTCTCGTACGAGCCGGCATCCACGTAGCAGACGACCTTCCGGCCCGCCTTGTGCAACGCCGCCACCTGGGCTCGCGTGGAATCGGCGCCGTCGATGTCGTACACCTGGGCCTGGATGCTCGTGTCGAGCTTGCCGGAGAACTGCATCTGCCAGGTGAGCCCGACGGTGGGCCGCCAGTGCGAAGGCGTGGCGGCGGCCGCGGGGGAGGCGGCGGCCAGGACGGCGGCGGTGGCGGCCATCAGGGTGGCGAGGAGTCGGCGCATGGCCCGGAGATCGGCGCGCGGGCCGCGGGGGCGGGTGAAAGCCGGGTGCGACTCCAGTGCGCGACAGCGAGGAAAAACCTGGAAGACACGTTCGGTATCGTCAAATGTGACGGAAACGGCCACAAGAAGGTGGACTCAGATGGTCCTGAAGATGTCCTCGCTGTTCCTGCGGACGCTGCGCGAGGATCCCGCCGACGCCGAGGTGACCAGCCACAAGCTCCTGGTCCGCGCCGGATACGTGCGACGCGTCGCGCCGGGCATCTTCACCATGCTGCCGATGGGCCTGCGGGTGCTGCGCAACATCGAGCGCGTGATCCGCGAGGAGATGGACGCGATGGGCGGCCAGGAGCTGGTGTTCCCCGCTCTGCTGCCGCGCGAGCCCTACGAGGCGACCGGGCGCTGGACCGAGTACGGCCCCAACATCTTCCGGATCAAGGACCGGCGGCAGGGCGACTACCTGCTCGGCCCCACGCACGAGGAGATGTTCACGCTCACCGTGAAGGACCTGTACTCCTCGTACAAGGATCTGCCGCTCACGCTGTACCAAATCCAGTCGAAGTTCCGCGACGAGGCCCGTCCCCGCGCCGGCATCCTGCGCGGCCGTGAGTTCGTCATGAAGGACTCCTACTCGTTCGACGTCGACGACGACGGCCTGCGCGCCGCGTACGGGCGGCACCGCGAGGCCTACATCAAGATCTTCGACCGGCTCGGCCTGGACTACGTCATCTGCTCCGCGATGAGCGGCGCGATGGGCGGCAGCGCGTCGGAGGAGTTCCTCGCCAACTGCGAGATCGGCGAGGACACGTTCGTGCGCTGCGTGAACGGCGACTACGCGGCCAACGTCGAGGCGGTCGTGACGCCCCCGCCCGCCGCCCTGTCCATCGAGGGCCAGCCCGCGGCCCAGGTGGCCGACACGCCCGAGACGCCCACGATCGAGACGCTGGTCGACCTGTTCAACGCGCGCGACGACCTCAAGCGCGACGACCGGGCCTGGACCGCGGCCGACACGCTCAAGAACGTCATGCTCATGCTGACCCTGCCCAGCGGCAAGCGCGAGCCGCTGGCGGTCGGCGTGCCCGGCAACCGCGAGGTCGACCTGCGCCGCGTCGAGGCCGTCGTGTCGCCGGCCGAGGTCGCGCCGATGACCGAGGCCGAGTTCGCGCAGCATCCGGCGCTGGTCAAGGGGTACATCGGGCCAGGTGTGCTGGGCGAGAAGAACTCGTCGGGCATCCGGTACCTCGTCGACCCCCGCGTGGTCGACGGCACCGCCTGGATCACGGGCGCCGACGAGCCCGGCAAGCACGTCATGCACCTCGTCGCCGGCCGGGACTTCACCCCCGACGGCACCATCGAGGCGGTCAAGATCGTCGACGGCGACGTCTGCCCGGTCGACGGCGGCCGGCTGGAGCAGGCCCGCGGCATCGAGATCGGGCACATCTTCCAGCTCGGCCGGAAGTACGCGCAGGCCCTCGGCCTCTCCGTGCTCGACCAGAACGGCAAGTCGCAGGTCGTGACCATGGGCTCGTACGGCATCGGGGTGACCCGCGCGGTCGCCGTGGTCGCCGAGCAGACGGCCGACGAGCGCGGCCTGTGCTGGCCCCGCGAGCTGGCCCCGGCCGACGTGCACGTGGTCGCGGCGGGCAAGACCGAGGAGATCCGCGACGGCGCGGCCAAGGTCGCCGCCGACCTCGAGGCGGCCGGGCTGACCGTGCTGCTCGACGACCGCAAGGACGTCTCGCCGGGCGTGAAGTTCAACGACTCCGAGCTCATCGGCGTGCCGACGATCGTGGTGGTCGGCAAGCGGCTGGCCGACGGCGTCGTGGAGCTGCGTGATCGCAAGACCGGCGACAAAACGGAACTTCCCGCCGAAACCGCCGTCGAAGCCGTTGTTGCGGCGGTTCGTGCATAGTGCTGTAGGGTTCGGCCGATCGGCTCCTTGGCGGGTCGGCCGAACGGTCAGAAGTATGCGGGCAAATCACCACATGAAAGACTCTTCGGTTTGACTGGCCGCCAGGAGGGGCCGATACGTTGCGTCACGGCCTTGCTGTCGACGAAGGGTGCAGACGTTGTCCGGCCGACATTCTCTTGTCAGTCGCCGTCACCTCATCCCATTGATCGCCGGGGTCGCAGCCGTCGTCGCGCTCGTCGGCGGCGCGGTGGCGACGATGAACATGGGCAGCGACGACCCGAAGTCCGTCGCCGCGGTCGACACCCCGCGCAGCCCGCAGGACCGGGCCGACCGCGGTGAGCGCCCGTCGCCCTCGGCGCAGCCCAGCCTCGACCCTGCCCAGGGCGTCGAATCGGGCCTGACCAGCACTTCTGCGTCGCCGACGCCGTCCAAGACGCCCAGCAAGTCCAAGACCCCGACCAAGAGCCCGACCACCAAGGCCCCGGCCGAGGTGGCGAGCAGTGGCACCTGCGAGGTCTCGTACTACGCTGATGGACAGAAGACCGCCAATGGCGAGAACTTCGATCCCAACGGGCTGACCGCGGCTCACAAGACGCTGAAGTTCGGCACGATCGTCCGGGTCACGAACCTGGCCAACGGCAAATCCGTCGATGTGCGGATCAACGATCGGGGTCCCTTCGTGGCGGGACGCTGTCTCGACCTCGCCAAGGGCGCCTTCGTGAAGATCGCTTCGGTGAGCGCCGGCGTGATCGACGCGAAGTATGAGGTACTGAAGTAAGACAGACCCGGCCGTTTGATGGAACGGCCCGGCGGTCGGTTGGTGGCATGCTGTTGGCCGGACCTATGAAACGTCAGTTGCTTCCCGAAGCCCGCGCCGGAGTCGGCGCGGCCTTCGTGCTGCTCGCACTCGTCCTGACCGCCGAGGTCGCCGACGGGTTCCGGGCCGACTACGTGGGCCTGCTCGCCGCCGCCCCCTTCCTGGCGGCCGCGTTCGCCTCGTGGCCGGAGGTCCTGGCGGTCGGCAGCGCCTCGACCCTGCTCGCCTTCGTCTTCTGCTCGATCGAGCTGATGCACACCCGCGACCGCATGCTCGTCCTGATGCTCAACCTGGGCGGCGTCGTGGTCGCCAGCGGCATCGCGTCGGCCGTGGGAGCGATCCGGCAGCGGCAGATCGCGCGGTACGCCGAGCTGTCCCACCTCGCCCAGGTGGCCCAGGGCGCCGTGCTGCGCCCGCTGGGCCCGCAGGTAGGCCCGCTGACGGTCGCGGCCCGCTACATCTCGGCGAGCGCCGCGGCCGACATCGGCGGCGACCTGTACGAGGCCCTGGACACCCCGTACGGCGTACGCATGATCATCGGCGACGTCCGCGGCAAGGGCCTGGACGCGGTACGCCTGGCCAGCATCGTCCTGGGCTCGTACCGCCACGTCGCCTTCGAACGAGCCGACCTGCGCGCCATCGTGGCCGACCTGGACCGCGCCGTGGCCCGCTCCCTGGGCGACGAGGACTTCGTGACGGCCGCCCTCATCGAGGAGCGCGGCGGCACCCTGACGATCGTGAACTGCGGCCACCCGGCACCCTTGCTGCTCCGCCGCGGGCGGGTCATTCCTCTGGAGCCGCCGGCGAACGCCCCGCCACTCGGCTTCATGCCGGTGGTGAAGCCCCGGGTGGAGCGCTTGGAGCCCGGCGACCGGCTGCTGTTCTTCACCGACGGCCTGGCCGAGGCGCGCCGCGACGGCCAGTTCTTCCCGACGGCAGAGCGGGCGCAGCGGCTGCTGGGTCACGGTACTGTCGCGGATGGTCTGAAATCGCTGGAGAGCGCCTTGCTGGACTGGGTGCGGGGCCGGTTGGACGACGACATCGCGCTGGTCCTGGTGGAGTACCAGGGCGTGAAACCGCAGGCCCAGGTCCCAAGCTGGGAAATCGGCGGCGCGGGCGTGGCATCGTCCTGAGCATGACTTCGTTGCCGCCCGCCGTCGACCGGGCCACGTTCGATGCCGAGGTTGCCCGCCTGCGAGCGCGGGAGAAGGCCCACACCCGCGAGGGCGACGCGCTCGCCGCCCAGCGCCGCCGCCTACCGATGGTCGAGGTCGACCCGGCTCTCACGGTGACCGGCCCGGACGGCCCGGTGCCGCTGCTGGACGTCTTCGAGGGCCGCCGCCAGCTCATCGCGTACTACTTCATGTGGCGCCCGGGCGAGCCCGCGGCCGACCAGTGCGAGGGCTGCACGTGGTGCAACACGCACGTGGCGGAGTTGGCCTACCTGCACACACGGAACATCACGTACGCCGTGTTCGCGCAGGGGCCCTACCCGGAGAGCCGGCGCTACCGGGACTTCATGGGCTGGACCATGCCCTGGTACTCGGCGCTGCCCTCCCTGGACCGCCTGCTCGTCGGCCGCGAGGTCGGCATGATGCACCTGGTCTGCTACCTGCGCGAGGGCGACCGGGTCTTCGAGACGTACTGGACCACCCGGCGCGGCGTCGAGATCATGGACAACAGCTACTCGCTGATGGACCTGACCGTGTTCGGGCGCCAGGAGACGCACGAGGACTCGCCGGACGGGTGGCCACAGCCATGGCCCGTCGACGGCGCCTTCCACCGGCTCGACGGGCGCCCGATCGCCCAGTGGTCCCGCCTCGCGGCTGGGCGATCGGACGCGCTGCGCTAGCGGTCCGCTTCGGCGCGACCTGCATCGGCTCAGAGCCGGGGCAACCTGGCTGGGAAGACGATCCGATGCGCCTCGCTTTGGGTGATCGGGTCGCCTTGATGCGCCGCCGCGGCGTTCCATACCGCCTCGACCTGCGCATACAGCTCCGACACTTCTGCGGCAGCTCGGGCGCCCTGCGATCGCTTCACATCCCAATTGACCCGGCGCCAGCCGCCGCGAGACGTCCGCCTTTCGGAATTGACAAGCGGATTGAACGCGACTTGCAACCTGTGCTCCAGGGCCAACCCGACGACGCCACGTATCTCGTCTGCCAGCCCTTCGGCGGCCGGCAGCCGCGACCACTCGATGACAACAACCCGCTCCCAAGTCTCGGGAGGAAAGGTTGTTGCAAGATGGTGGCTCTCCCCGATCGGCAGATCACGTAGCCGGCGCTCACCTTCGGCGGTCTGGCCGATGTACAGCAGACCCCAGTTGAGCCAGACGCCATACAGGACGGGGCCGGCGATACGGTGCCCTTCCACGGCTCCCACCAGGGCGTCGCTGAGGCTGAAGGCAAAGGTGTAGCGCGCGCGGCGCCAATCCCGGGCCCGGGATTCACTGGCGGTCATCCGGTTCACGCTGTCGCGCCAGGCGGCGAGATCGACTTCCCACTCGTCGGGGAGGTGATTCTGCGTCACGCATCTGCCTTCAGAGGTCGGAAAGCCCGGGCTCGTGCCGTTGACCATCGAGCGCAGGCTGATCGTACCGTCGGCGGTTGTTCGTGGCGCTGAAGTTGTGTCGTTGCTGTTGGTCGCCGTCCCACGGTGGGGTGGGCCCGGTGCGGGGCACCGGGCTCAGACGACGAACGGCGGACTTACAGCGCCTCGACCTCCATGCCGCGTTGGCGGGGGATGAGGCGGCGCATTGGGGCTCGGTGGCGGCCCGTGTAGAAGCGGGGGTACTTCGGGGCGAAGAGCGTGCCCATGAGACGGACGATCATCGCGGCGGCCCTCCTTATGACTGGGAGTAACCGGTCAACGACCGCATCACCCGGGGGTGACGGCGTGTCCGCTACTCAACTGCTCCTCAGGGGTACTCACTCATCTTTTCTGTGGTCATGTTCACTCGCAGGGGCCACTGTTCCTCGTTACTAGCGAGTAATAAGATGGCTGTTACCGGCTGGTAACCCCAGTCGGCCATGCTTTTCGGCACCAGCGCCGCGATCACAGAGACGGGGGCCACTCCGCGATGACCCATTACAAGAGCAACCTGCGGGACCTCGAGTTCAACCTGTTCGAAGTGTTCGGGGTGGACAAGGTCATGGGGCAGGGCCCCTACGGTGACATCGACGTGGACACCGCCAGGGACATTCTCGGCGAGGTCGACCGGCTGGCCCGCGAGGACCTGGCCGCCAGCTACGTCGACGGGGACCGCAATCCGCCCGTCTACGACCCGGCGACGTTCTCGGTGACGATGCCCGAGAAGTTCAAGCAGTCCTACAGCTCGTTCATGGCGGCCGAGTTCTGGCGGCTGGATCTGCCGAGTGAGCTCGATGGCACGGCGGCGCCGCGGGCGCTGTGGTGGTCGCTGGCCGAGCTGGTGCTGGGGTCCAACGCGCCGATCTGGATGTACGCCTCGGGGCCGTCGTTCGCCAACACGCTGCGGATCGAGGGTACCGAGGAGCAGAAGCGGTGGGCCAAGCTCTTCGTCGAGAAGCAGTGGGGCTCCACGATGGTGCTGACCGAGCCGGATGCGGGCTCGGACGTCGGCGCGGGCCGCACCAAGGCGGTGCCGCAGGCTGACGGGTCCTGGCACATCGAGGGCGTCAAGCGCTTCATCACCAGCGCCGAGCACGACATGGCCGAGAACATCGTGCACTACGTGCTGGCGCGGCCGGTCGACACGCCTGGGGCCGGTGGGCCGGGGACCAAGGGGCTGTCGCTCTTCGTGGTGCCGAAGTTCCACTTCGACGGCGAGACCGGTGAGCTCAAGGACCGCAACGGGGTCTTCGTCACGAACGTCGAGCACAAGATGGGGCTCAAGGTCTCCACGACGTGCGAGGTGACGTTCGGCGGGCACGGTGTGCCGGCCAAGGGCTGGCTGCTCGGCGACGTGCACGAGGGCATCCGGCAGATGTTCCTGATCATCGAGTACGCCCGGATGATGGTCGGCACCAAGGCCATCGCGACGCTGTCGACGGGGTACCTCAACGCGCTCGAGTACGCCAAGAGTCGTGTGCAGGGTGCCGATCTGGTGTCCACGGACAAGGCGGCGCCGCGGGTCACGATCATCAACCACCCGGACGTGCGGCGGTCGCTGCTCATGCAGAAGTCGTACGCCGAGGGGCTGCGCGCCCTGGTCTGCTACACGGCGACCTGGCAGGACAAGGTGGCGCTGGCCGAGGCGTCCGGCGACGAGAAGGCGGCCAAGATCGCCAAGCGGGTCAACGACCTGCTGCTGCCGCTGGTCAAGGGCGTCGGGTCGGAGCGCGCGTACGAGCTGCTGGGCCACGAGTCGCTGCAGACCTTCGGTGGCTCGGGCTTCCTGCAGGACTACCCGCTCGAGCAGTACGTGCGCGACTCGAAGATCGACACGCTGTACGAGGGTACGACCGCGATTCAGAGTCTTGACCTCGTGTTCCGCAAGATCGTGCGGGACCAGGGCAAGGCGCTGCTCACGGTGGCCGCCGAGATCCAGCAGTTCCTGGAGTCCGAGGGCGGCAACGGGCAGCTCAAGGTCGAGCGGGCCGCGCTGGGCAAGGGCCTCGCGGAGGTACAGCAGATCCTCGGCATCTTCACCGGCTGGCTCGGTGAGGCGCAGGGCGGCGATCCGCAGGCGCTGTACAAGGTCGGCCTCAACAGCCGGCGCTTCCTGCTCGACCTCGGCGACATCGTGGTCGGCTGGCTGCTGCAGCGGCAGGCCGAGGTGGCCCTCAAGGCGCTGGCCGGCGACGTCTCGCCCGCCGACAAGGCGTTCTACGAGGGCAAGGTGGCGGCCGCGAAGTTCTTCGCGCACGAGGTGCTCCCGCGGGTCGGCGCCGACCGCCGGGTCATCGAGTCGACCACGCTGGACGCGATGCAGCTGTCCGAGGACAGCTTCTAGAAAAGCGAAGCGGGGAGGGCAATGGCGCCCTCCCCGCTTTTCCGTGTCTAACCGCGCGCCGTGTGCTCCGAGGAAAGCTGTGCGTCGGCGAGGCTCGCCCAGGTGCCCTCGAACCGGTGCACCGCGATCCCGGAAGTGGCCATACCCCGGTCGGCGAGCGCGTTCGGCGCCAGCTCGTGGGACAGGTCGGAGATCGTCGGGTTGTGCCCGACCAGCAGCAGGGTCTCCACGTCCGCGCCGACCTGGCGGATCAGGTCCAGCGTGTCGAAGGCCGGCCCGGTGTAGATGCGGTGCTCGAACAGCGCCGGCGCCTCGACCCCGGTGTCGGCGAGCGTTTCGCGGGTGCGGACGGCGGTCGAGCACAGTACGGCATCCGGTTGAAGGTTCTGTTCTTTGAGCCAGGCCCCCGCGGCGGCGGCATCGCGGTGCCCGCGCGCGGTGAGCGGCCGCTCGATGTCGGTGGCGTAGTCGTCCGGGTCGGCCGCCTTGGCGTGCCGGAGAAGGATGAGCGTGCGCACGGTCATGGGCTCAAGCCTGCCCGATTGAAGAACGTCGTGCGTGGGTAACCCGGAGCACAGACAGTTACCCAACAGTCGCCGCGGGAGGCCTTCGATGGGTATCGGCGGAAGTATCCTTTTGATCGTCGTCGGTGCGATCATGACGTTCGGGCTGGACGACACGGACGTCGGGCCGTTCAACCTCGACACGATCGGCTGGATCCTCCAGCTCGCCGGGCTCGTCGGCCTGGCCTTGACCCTGTACTTCTGGAACTCGCGCCGCCGTACGGTGGTCTCGGCGGCCCCGCCGCCGCCCCCGCCGGCCGCCGGCACCGTGATTCCGCCCTCGGCCGACGAGGTCATCGAGCGGCGTACGCGCCGCTACTAGAAGACGCTGCAAAAAGGCCCGGCGGGAGCAGTCCCGCCGGGCCACCAAAGGTTCAGCGGTCGAACGACTCCCAGGCCCCGACCGCGGTGCGGTTGGCGATGAGCGGGGAGTTGCCGCCGTTGTCGGCCGTGACGTACTTGCCGTTGATGCTCGCCTGCAGTGCGGTACTCCCGTCGGCGTTCTTGACGATCTTGAACTTCTCCCAGGCGCCGACGGTCGTGCGGTTGGCGATCAGCGCCGCGTTCCCGCCGTTGTCCGCGGTCACGAACCGGCCGTTGGCGTGCGAGTACAGGCCGACGTAGCCGTTGCCCGCGTCCACCAGGTCGAAGGTCTCCCACTGGCCGGTCGCGGTGCGGTTGGCGATGAGCGGGGAGTTGCCCCCGTTGTCGGCCGTGACGTACTTGCCGTTGGCGTGCGCGTGCAGCGTGACGTTCGCGTTGGCCTGGTCGACCACGCCGAACTGCTCCCACGGCCCGACTGTGCTCCGGTCCGCGGTCAGTCCCCGGCCGTTGCCGCTGTTGCCGCTGACGTAGCCGAGCGTGAACACCGACCGCAGGCTGACACTGGCGTCGGCGTTGGTGACGAGGTCGAACAGGGCCGTGTCGTCCGTGACGAGCCCGTCGGCCACCAGGTACTGCGACGAGCCGCGCACGTGGACGTACTGCCCGTTCGCCCGCGCCCGCAGCGCCACGTGCCCGTTGCCGGGGTCCACCACGTCGAAGAGCGCCGCGGCGGTGCCGTTCACGGTCAGCGACTCGTAGCCGGAGGCGCCGCCGGTCACGAAGCCGGCATTGTTCTCGCGGCCGAGCAGCGCGATCGTGCGCACCGCGGGCCACACCGACACGCCCGCGGTGTTGCTTCCGGTGTACCCGTGGGTGTCGGTCGCCGAGACCGTGACCGTGTAGGTGCCGGGCTTGGCGTAGTGGTGCGCCGCGACCGCCGACGCCTGGCTCGCGACGGGGGTGCCGTCGCCGAAGTCGAACGAGTAGGTCGCGATCGGCAGGTAGCCGGGGATGGTGCCCGACGCGTCCGCGGTGACCGTGCTCGCGGCCTGGTCCGCCCGCAGGGTCACCGCCGCCTGGGGCCGGCGGACCGTCTCGTAGGCGCCCCGGTCGGCGTACGGGACCGGGCCGGCCCCGGTGTTCGCCAGGCCAGGGTTGTCCTCGCGCGGGTTGCCGTCGTGGTCGGTGCTCTGCCACCCGGGCGCGGCCGAGTTGGCCGCGTCCTCCCGGCCGGACGTGTAGGCGGTCTCCAGGTCGTGAGCGCCCTGGCCGGACGCCGCGCGGAAGGCGGTCAGCCCCATCGCGGTGCCGTTCCACAGATAGGCGTCCGTGGCTCCCGGCGCGCCGCCGTGGTAGAAGTTGTTGTAGTCGACCACCGTGGTGCCCACCGCGCCGCCGGAGACCGCGACCTCGGCCCCGCCGGAGGTCCCGCAGTACTGCGAATGCAGCCAGGCCAGGTTGTTGGTGAGGTCGTTGTTCTGCACCGACACGCCGGTGGACGCACCGGCCACCCGGATGCCGGCGACGCAATTGTCGTAGACCGAGTTGTTGGTGATCGCCGTGCCGCGCGCCCCTGTGCTGTCGATACCCGCGTCGGTGTTGCCGGAGACGTCGTTGTTCGCGAGCACGTTGTCGGCCGCCCCGGCCCCGACCGCGATCCCGATGGTGTTGGCCAGGACGTCGGTGCTGATCACGCTGTTGCCCGAGCCGAGGATCTCGATGCCGCGGCTGCCCGGTGCCATCCCGCCGGCCGCCCGCGACCGCTCGATGCGCACGCCGGAGGTGGCCGCGTCGAGCGCGATGCCGACGGTCGTCTTGGAGCCGCCCGCGATCACGCCCGACAGCGTCGAGCCGGTCACGCCCTTGAGGGTGATGGCCGGGATCGCCGCCGTCGTGGCCGTCTGCACCCGCAGGCCCTGCAGGGTGATCCGCGCGGAGTTGCTGATGGCGTAGCCGGGACCGGTGGCCGCGTTGATGACGCTGATGTCGGAGATGACGATGTCGTGCTGTCCGTCGATGGTGAACCCGACGTCCGGGCCGCCCTGCAGCCGGCCGATGGGGTGCCCCGGCGTCCGATCGCCCTTGATGGTGATGGGATTTCCGCTGGTACCGGACCTGCTGATCGTCACGTGCTCGTTGAACGCGCCGCCGACGACGAGGGTCTGGCCCGCCGACACCGCCGCGACCCCGGCGGCCAGGGTGCAGAACGGCTGGGCCTGCGTTCCGGAGCCGCCGTCGGAGCAGTTGGCGGCGACATCGTTGTTGACGTACAGCACCGGCACGTCGGCGTGGGCGGCCCCGGCGGCCGCGAGCACCGCGGCGCCGGTGGTGGCCAGCACGATGAGGATGGCACGTTTACGCACGGTCGAATTCCTCCCAGGCACCGATGGCGGTCCGGTTGGCGATGAGGGGTGAGTTGCCGCCGTTGTCCGCGGTGACGTACTTGCCGTTCGCGTTCGCCTGCAGGCCGGTACTGCCATCCGCGTTCTTGATGATCTTGAACTTTTCCCACGCGCCGACCGTGGTGCGGTTGGCGATCAGGGGCGAGTTGCCGCCGTTGTCGGCGGTGACGAACTTGCCGTTGGCGTGCGAGTAGAGCGCCACCCAGCCGCCGCCCGCGTCGACGAGGTCAAAGGTCTCCCACTGGCCGGTCGTGGTCCGGTTGGCGATGAGGGGTGAGTTGCCGCCGTTGTCCGCCGTCACGAATTTCGTGTTGGCGTGGGCCTTGAGCGTCACCCCGGCGTCGGCCGCGTTCACCACGCCGAACTTCTCCCACGGGCCCACGGCGGTGCGGTCGGCGATGAGCGCGGCGCCGCCGTTGCTGCTCACGTAGCCGCCGGTGAAGACGGACCGCAGGCTGATGGTCCCGTCGGCGTTGGTCGTCAGGTCGAACAGGGCCGTGCCGTCCGGCAGTTCGTCCGCGTACGAGTCGGCGGTCAGGGCCGTGGTGCTGACCCGGACGTACTTGCCCGACTGCCGCGAGCGCAGCGCCACGTGCCCGCCGGTGCCCGCGACCACGTCGAACAGCTCGCCGGGGCCGACCGCGGTGCCGCTCGCCCGCAGCGGCTGGGGTTCGACCCCGCCGGTGACGAACCGGAAGTTGTCGTTGGTCAGCAGCGCGATCGTGCGGACCGCCGGGAACAGCGAGATCCACAGGTCGTTCGTGGTGGAGCCGAAGTTCGCGTCCTTGGCCGTCACCCGCACGTCGTAGGTGGCCGGATTCGCGTAGTGGTGGGTGGCGATCGGCGACGCCTGCGTGACGGGGGCGGTGCCGTCGCCGAAGTCGAACGTGTACGACCCGATCGGGAGCCATCCGGCCACCGAGCCGGACGCGTCGGCCGTGATCGTGGCCGCGACCTGGTCCACCTTGACCGCCACGGCCGGGGACGGCGGCTTCACCGCCTCCTTCCAGCCGCGGTCGGCGTAGGCCACCGGGCCGGCGCCGGTGTCGGCCCGGTCCGGGTCGTTCTCGCGGATCCAGTCGTTCATGTCGCGCTCCGGCCAGCCGGGCGCGGCCGAGTTCGCCGCGTCCTCGGTGGTCGCGGCGGGGTCGTCGGTGTCGTGGACACCCTGCCCGGACGCGGCCCGGAACGCGGCGAGGCCCATGGTCGTGCCGTTCCACGAGTACACGTCCGGCGCGCCCGCCGCCGTGCCGCGGGAGGCGTTGTTGTAGTCGACGACCGCGCCGGAGACGGCGCTGATCTCCACGCCCCGGCCCGACGTGCAGTCGGGGTTGGTCAGGTTGCCGTTGCCGGAGATCACGTTGTTCTGCACGGAGACGCCCGTGGCCGCGCCGCTCACCCGGACGCCCGCGGCGCAGGAGCCGTGGATCTCGTTGTTCGAGATCGCGGTGCCGGTCGCGCCGCTGTTGTCGATCCCGGCGTTCCACGCGGCCGAGAGGTAGTTGTTGGCGATGACGTTGCCGGCGGCGCCCGGGCCGACGGCGATCCCGCCCGAGACGCGGCTGCCGGTGATCGTGTTGCCGGAGCCGAGGATGTCGATGCCGTGGCCGCCCGGCGCCTTGGAGACGGCGATGGAGGAGTTGCGCACGGTCACCCCGGACGTCCCGGCCCCCAGGGCGAGTCCGCTGGTCTGCAGGCCCAGCACGGCGGAGTCGGTCACCCCGGTCAGCTGGACGGCGGTGATCGTCGCCGCGGTCGCCGGTTGCACCGAGGTGTTCTCGAGCGTGATCCGGGCCGAGTTCTGCACCGCGATGCCGGGCCCGCTCGCCGCCTCGAGCACGCCGATGCCCCGGATCGCGATGTCGTGCCGGCCGTCGATGCTGAAGCCGACGCCGGGTCCGCCCCACAGCCGCGCCGTGCCGTTGCCGTTGGACTTCAGGGTGATCGGCCGGCCCGGCTCGCCGGACTTGCCGATCGTGACGTGCTCGGCGTAGTTGCCGGTGATGCTCAACGTCTGGCCGGCCGTGACCGCCGCGACGCCGGCCGCGATGGTGCAGTACGGGTGGTCCGAGCTGCCCGGTCCGGTGTCCGAGCAGGGGGTGCCGGTCGAGTTCTGGACGTACAGGGTGTCGGGCACGTCGGCGTGGGCGGCTCCGGCGGTCGCGAACACCGCGGCGCCCGTGGTCGCCAGCACGGTGAGCATGGCACGTTTACGCACGGTCGAATTCCTCCCACGGGCCGACGGCGGTCCGGTTGGCGATGAGCGGGGAGTTGCCGCCGTTGTCGGCGGTGACGTACTTGCCGTTCGCGTTGGCCTGCAGCGAGGTACTGCCGTCGGCGTTCTTGACGATCTTGAACTTCTCCCAGGCGCCGACGGTCGTGCGGTTGGCGATCAGGGCCGCGTTCCCGCCGTTCTCGGCGGTGACGAACTTGCGGTTGGCGTGCGAGTAGAGCGCGACCCAGCCGCCGCCGGCGTCGACGAGGTCGAAGGTCTCCCACTGGCCGGTCGCGGTGCGGTTGGCGATGAGCGGGGAGTTGCCCCCGTTGTCGGCGGTGACGTACTTGCCGTTGGCGTGCGCGTGCAGCGTGACGTTCGCGTTGGCCTGGTCGACCACCCCGAAGCGTTCCCACGGGCCGATCGTCGACCGGTCGGCGGTCAGCACGTTGTGCCCGCCGTTGCCGCTCACGTAGGCGTTCCTGGACAGCGAGCGCAGGCTGATCGTGCCGTCGGCGTTGGTGACGAGGTCGAACACCGTGCTGGGATCGTCCGTCGCCGGGCTGGTCGCCGACAGGACGGGCTGCGTGCCGTAGTTGACGGCGACGTACTGCTGGTTGATCCGCGAGCGCAGCGCCACCCGGCCCGCGCCCAGATCGATCAGCTCGAACAGTTCGGCGGGGCCGACCGACGAGGAGGTGGGGTCGAGGAAGTTGCCGCCGTCCGGGCCGCCGTGTACGAAGCCGTTGTTCTCGTTGGCCTGCAGCGCGATGGTGCGGGCCGTCGGCCACAGCGACACCGGCTGCTGGGACAGGGCGGCGTGCCCGTTGCCGTCCGTGGCCTTCACCTGGACCAGGTATGTGCCGGGCGTCGGGTAGCGGTGGGTCGCGATCGGCCCGGCCTGGGTCAGCGTCGTGCCGTCGCCGAAGTCGAACGTGTAGGCGGCGACCGGCGTGTACCCGGGCCTGGTGGCCGAGGCGTCCGCCGTGACCGTGCTGGTGGGCTGGTCGGCCCGCAGCTCCAGGTTCGCCTGCGGGCCCTTGGTCTGCTCCAGCGCGCCGCGGTCGGCGTAGGGGACCGGCCCGGCGCCGGTGTTGCCCAGCAGCGGGTTGTCCTCCCGCGCGTTGCCGAGGCGGTCCTTGGCCGGCCAGCCCGGCGCGGCCGAGTTCGCGGCGTCCTCGGTCGGCGCGGTGTCGCCCTCAACGTCGTGCGCGGCCTGGCCCGAGGCCGCCCGGAAGGCGGTCATCCCCATGACCGTGCCGTTCCAGGCGTAGGCGTCCGGGGCGCCGGCCGCGAAGCCCTGGTACACGTTGTTGTAGTCGGCCACGGTGTGCCCGACGGCGCCGTCGTAGATCCCGACGGCGACCGCGCCCTGGAACGAGCGGTCGCAGTTCGCGTTGTCCGCGCCGGACCGGTTCTGGCGCAGGACGTTGTTCTGCACGGAGACGCCGGTGGCCGCGCCCGCGACCCGCACGCCCGACTTGCAGTTGCCCTCCACCTGGTTGTTCGTGATCGCGGTGCCGGTGGCGCCCACGTTGTCGATCCCGACCCCGAGGGAGAAGCTGACAAAGGTGTTCGCGACGACGTTCCCGTCCGCGCCCGGGCCGAACGCGATGCCGGCGTCGCCGCCGCCCGTGACGGCGCTGTTCAGGATCGTGTTGTGCGATCCGAGCACGTCGATGCCCTTGGTGCCGGCCCGCTGGTAGGGTGCGCCCACCTGGACGGCCTCGAGCCGCACCCCGGAGGTCGCCGCGTCGAGGGCGATGCCGGTGGTCATGTCGCCGCTGATCCGGATGTTCGTCAGCGACGAGTCCGCGGTGCCGGCCACCCGGACGCCGGGCACCGCGACTCCGGTCGCCACCTGGATCGACATGTTGTCCAGGGTGATCGCCGTGGAGCCGGTGACGCTGATCCCGGCGCCGACGCCGGCGCTGGCCACGTTGATGCCGCTGATCGCGATCTCGCGCCGGTTCGAGATCTCGAAGCCGACGCTCTGGCTGCCCGCCAGCCGGGCGACGGGGTTGGCCCGCAGCGTGATCGGCCGGCCGGGCTCGCCGGAGCGCGGGAAGGTGACGCGCTCGTTGTACGTGCCGCTGACGTTGATTGTCTGGCCGGCGGTGGCCACGGCGAGCGCGGCCGAGATCTTGCAGAACGGCTGGGCCTCGGTGCCGGTTCCGGCGTCGGAGCAGCCGGCCGGGGCGAGGACGTTGACGAACAGGGCGGGCACGTCGGCGTGGGCCGGCCCGGCGGTCGCGAGGACCGCCGCACCGGCGGTGGCCAGCACGGTCAGGATGGCGCGGTTAGCCACGGTCGAACTCCTCCCAGGCACCGATCGCGGTGCGGTTGGCGATGAGGGCCGAGTTGCCGCCGTTGTCGGCGGTGACGTACTTGCCGTTCGCGTTGGCCTGCAGCGAGGTACTCCCGTCGGCGTTCTTGATGACCTTGAACTTCTCCCACGCGCCGATCGCGGTGCGGTTGGCGATCAGCGCCGCGTTCCCGCCGTTCTCCGCGGTCACGAACCGGCCGTTGGCGTGCGAGTAGAGCGCCACCCAGCCGTCCCCGGCGTCGACCAGGTCGAAGGTCTCCCACTGGCCGGTCGCGGTGCGGTTGGCGATGAGCGGGGAGTTGCCGCCGTTGTCGGCCGTCACGAACCGCGCGTTGGCGTGCGCGCGGAGGGTCACGGCCGCGTTGCCGGCGTCGATCACGTGGAACTTCTCCCACGGCCCGACGGCGGTGCGGTCGGCGGTCAGCGCCTTGGTGCCGCTGTTGCTGCTGACGTACCTGTTGTTGCCGGCCCACAGGAGGGCCAGGCTGCCGTCCGGCTGGGCCTGGAGCACGAACGAGGAGCCGTTGCCGTAGCCGAGCGTGGCGTCGGAGGCGTTGGCCGCGAGCTGCGTGTCGGTGCCGCCGAGGTTCGCGACGTAGCGGCCGTTCACCTTGGAGCGCAGGGCCACGCAGCAGGCGCCGTCGGCGGTGACCAGCTCGAACAGCTCGCCGGGGCCGACGGTGGGGCTGCCCGCGCGCAGCGGCTGGTTGCCGTCGGCGCCGGCGCTGACGTAGGTGCCGTTGTCGGCCAGGATGGCGACCGTCCGGCTCGCCGGCCACAGCGACACCGGCGCGATGGTGCGCGCCGCCGGGGACTGGCCGTTGGTGTCGATGACCTGGACGTACACCTCGAAATGGCCCGGGTGCTCGTAATGGTGGGTCGCGATCGGCGAGGTCTGCGTGACGACCGGCGTGCCGTCGGCCCAGTCGAAGCTGTAGGAGGCGATCGGCACCCACCCCGGCGTGGAGGCCGACGCGTCCACGGTGGCCGTCATCGTGCTCAGGTCGGTCCGGACGGTCACCTTGCCGTCCGGGCCCTTGACGGTCTCCAGGGCGCCGCGGTCGGCGTAGCTGACGGGGCCGGCGCCGGTGTTCGGGCGGTCCGGGTTGTCCTCGCGCTGCCGGCCGTACCGGTCGGTCGACGGGTAGCCGGGCGCGGCCGCGTTCGCCGAGTCCTGCTGGGTCGTCGGGTACGGCCCCTCGAGGTCGTGCGCGGCCTGTCCCGAGGCGGCGCGGAAGGCGTCCAGGCCCAGCGCCGTGCCGTTCCACGCGTACGTGTCGGCGGCCGGCACCCCGTCCGGCGCGTGGGCGACGCTGTTGTAGTCGACCACGGTGGTGCCGGCGGCCCCGTCGAAGAGGCCGATCTCGGCGGTGCCCTTCGGCGCGGTGCCGCAGTCGATGGTGGTGGCGGCGCCGTTGAACGCCACGACGTTGTTCTGCACCGAGACGCCGGAGGAGGCGCCGGCCACGCGGATGCCCATCGCGCAGTTGTTCTGCAGGGTGTTGTTGGTGATGGCGGTGCCGGTCGCGCCGTCGTTGTCGATGCCGACCCCGCGGCCGCCGGCGACCTGGTTGTTGATCAGGGCATTGCCGGTCGCGCCCGGGCCGACGACGATCCCGCCCGTCACGGTCTGGGAGCTGAGGATCGTGTTGTGCGAGCCGAGGATCTCGACGCTGTGCGCGCCGGCGACGGGCGCCGCCCGCAGGAGCGCGGACTTCACCACGACGCCGGACGTCGCCGCGTCGAGGGTGAGGGCGGTGGGCGTCGCGAACCCGACGGCGCTGACGCCGGTCAGCGTCGAGTCGGTCACGCCGGCCAGCCGGACGACCGGGACGGTGGCCGTGCTCGCGAGCGTGATGGAGAGCTTGTCGACGGTGATCCGGGTCGAGTCGCGCACGGCGAGCCCGGGCGCGTCGGTCACGCTGTTGACGCCGAAGCCGGCGATCGTGACGTCGTGCTGGCCGGCGACGGTGAACCCGGCGCCGGGGCCGGTGAGGACCGCCGACACGCCCTGGACGGTGATGCCGGACCTGTCGACGGTGACGTGTTCGCCGTAGGTGCCGGTGACGTTGACCTTGCGGCCCGGGGTGGCCGCGGCGATGCCGGCGGCGATGGTGCAGTACGGCTGGGCCTGGCTGCCGGCGCCCGCGTCGGAGCAGCCGGCGGCGTTGTTGACATAGAGATCGGGGGTGTCCGCGATCGCAGGTCTGGCCCCCGCGACCAGAGCTGCACCGGCGACGACCGTGACGATCGCGAGGCCGGGTATGGGGGGTCTGCCCACGCTGTTCCTCCGCACGAAGCGATGGATGATCGAGATTGGCGCGGGCAGATTATTGCGGAAGGGTCAGACGCTTACCACCCCGTTTGGATCAACGCGCATAAAGCGCGAAATAGATCGCGATGTGGTGACAGATCGCCGCCACGAGCGTGCAGGCGTGGAAGAACTCGTGGTGGCCGAAGACGGTCGGCCAGGGGTTGGGGCGGCGCAGCGCGTAGAAGATCGCGCCCACGGTGTAGAAGGCGCCGCCGGCCAGGGTCAGCACCAGCGCGGCCACGCCGCCGGTGTGCAGGATGTCCGGCAGGACGGCGACGGCGACCCAGCCCAGCGCGATGTACAGCGGCGCCGACAGCCACCGGTGCCGGCTCATCGCGGTGAATTGCTTGGAGGCCACCCCGAGCACCGCGCCGGTCCAGACCGTGGCCAGGATGGCGATCCGGGTGCTGCCGCCGAGCAGCAGGACGCTGAACGGCGTGTACGTGCCGGCGATGAATACGAAGATCATCGAGTGGTCGAGGCGCCGCATGATCTTGTAGCCGCGCTCGGACCAGACCCGGCGGTGGTACAGCGCGCTGGTGCCGAACAGGGCGACGACGGTCAGGCTGTAGATCACGCAGCTCACGAACGGGCCCCAGCCGGGGCGGGTGGCGGCCAGCGAGCACAGCACGATGCCGCAGATGACGGCCACGACCGCCGCGTAGGCGTGCAACCAGCCGCGCATCCGCGGCTTGCCGAGGTCGACCGGGCGCAGACGGGTTTCGGATGTCACGGTCACGCCTCCAGGTTACGGTACCGTAGGTTACTCGCAAGTAGCAGCGATGTGACGTCTATCGTGACGAGGTGCAACTTCGCCCGGTCGGCGCCGACGCGCTGTTGATAGAGGTCGACTCCCCACTGGACTGGTTCGCCGCGCTCGACGCCGAGCGGGCGGCCGGCCGGCTGCCGGTGATCGACATCGTGCCTGGTGCGCGCACGGTGCTGCTGGACGGGGTGGCCGATCCGGCGGGGCTCGCGGCCCGGCTGCCCGACTGGAAACTCGATCCGGCTTCGGTACCGCCCGAGCCCCCACTGACCGTCGACGTCCACTTCGACGGCGTGGACCTGCCGTTCGTCGCCGACCTGGCCGGGCTGGACATCGACGGCGTGGTGGACGTGCTCACGGGCACGGAGCTCACCGTCGCCTTCTGCGGCTTCGCGCCGGGGTTCGCGTACCTCGCCGGCCTGCCCTGGAACGTCCCGCGCCTCGGCACCCCGCGCACCCGCGTCCCGGCCGGCTCGGTCGCGCTGGCCGCCGAGTTCGCCGGCATCTATCCCACGCCGTCGCCGGGCGGCTGGCGGATCGTCGGGCACAGCACCGCCGAGCTGTTCGACGTCGCCCGCACGCCGCCCGCGCTCATGACGCCGGGCCGCACCGTGCGGTTCCGGGCCGCGTGAGCGGCGAACTCCGGGTCGAGGTCGCGGGCCCGCTCACGACCGTGCAGGACCTCGGCCGGCCCGGGTACGCGCACCTCGGCGTGCCCCGCTCCGGCGCCCTCGACCGTCCGGCCCTCGAACTCGGCAACCGCCTGGTCGGCAACCCGGCGGGCGCGGCCGGGCTGGAGATCCTGCTCGGGCCGTTCGTGGCGGTCGCGACCCGGGCCGGGACCGTGGCGCTGACCGGGGCCGCGGCGCCGCTGCGAGTGGGCGGGCGGCCGGCTGCGCTCAACGCGCCGGTGCCGGTGCGGGCCGGGGAGCGGATCGAGGTGGGGCGGGCCGTTCTCGGGCTTCGGGTGTACCTCACGATCGCCGGAGGTGTCGCGCCCGAACCCGTGCTGGGAAGTCGGTCCACGGACACGCTGTCGCTGCTCGGGCCGGCCGTGGTGCGGGGCGGGGACCGGCTCCCGCTCGGCGCGGTGGCCGGCGCACCGTCCACGGTGGACGTGGCGCCCCGGGCCGCGCTCGGCGGGCCGGTCGTGCTGCGGATCGCGTGGGGGCCGCGGGCCGATCGCTTCGCGGATGCGGGGCGGCTGGGCTCAGGGGAGTACAAGATCCGCAGTGAAAGCAACCGGGTCGGGGCCCGGCTGGACGGCCCGGCACTGACCCGCGCGGACGCCGGGGAACTGCCGAGCGAGGGAATCGTGCTCGGGGCGGTGCAGGTCCCGGCGGACGGGCACCCGCTGGTGTTCCTGGCGGATCACCCCACCACGGGCGGCTATCCGGTGGTCGCGGTCGTGTACCCCGCCGATCTGCCGCTGCTGGCCCAGGCCCGGCCGGGGGATAGCGTTCGGTTCTGTGGACCTGAACAGTGACCTCGGCGAGGGGTTCGGCGTCTGGCGCCTCGGCGATGACGACGCCCTCCTGACCATCGTGACCAGCGCCAACGTCGCCTGCGGCTTCCACGCGGGGGATCCGCCGACCATGCGGCGGGTGAGCGCCCGCGCCGGTGAGCGGGGTGTGCGGGTGGGCGCGCAGGTGAGCTACCGCGACCTCGCGGGCTTCGGCCGGCGCCGGATCGACGTACCGGTTGCCGAGCTGGTGGACGAGCTGCGGTACCAAATCGGGGCTCTGGGCGCGTTCGGGCCGGTCGTCTACGTCAAGCCGCACGGCGCGCTCTACAACACGGCGGCCGTCGATCCCGGGCACGCGTCGGCGGTCGTCATGGCCGCCGCGGCCTCCGGGGAGCTGCCGGTGCTGTGCCAGCCGGGCTCGGTGCTGGCCGGGCTGGCGGCCGAGCGGGGGCTGCGGGTGGTGGCGGAGGGGTTCGCCGACCGCGGGTACCTGCCCGACGGGCGGCTGGTCCCGCGCTCCGAGCCGGGCGCGCTCGTCACCGACGTGGCCGCGGTGACCGCGCGGGCCGTGCGGATGGCGGTCGACGGGGTGGTCGAGGCGATCGACGGGACGGTGATCCCGATGCCGATCGAGTCGCTGTGCGTGCACGGCGACACCCCGGGCGCGGTCGACATGGCGCGGGCCGTGCGGGCGGCCCTCACCGACGCGGGGGTGCCGGTAAGGGCCTTCGTCTAGGCCTCGTCGTCCATGCCGCGCAGGATCAGGGGCAGGCGGGTCGCGCCGTCGGCGACCACGCGGATCGGCACGCCCCAGTCCTGGCGGGTCAGGTGACACGCGGGGAACTCGGCGTCGATGTCGCAGGTGGCGGCCTGGGCGACCACTTGCAGTACACCCGAAGCGACATCGGGGGAGAGGACCAGGCGGCGGCGCAGGTCCGTGCTCACGCCCGCGCCCTCCAGCAGCAGCTCCGGCGGTGAGGCGGAGACCTCGAGCCGGGTCGACGGGCCGAACTGCTCGTCGAGCTTCTGGCCGGGGGCGGGCTCGAAGATCAGGTCGAGCGCGACCTCGCCGGGCGCCAGCATGGTCGGCGGGCGCTCGGTGCGGTGCCGCACGCCGGAGACGTCGATGCCGGCCGCGGCGAGGGTGCCGGCGCCCAGGCGGACCAGGCGGTGCGCGCCCGACTCGACCACGACGATGTCGCCGTCGGCGGTCAGCACCAGGTCGCTCGGCTCCGCCAGGCCATCGAGGACGGTGGAGACGCGCCCGTCGGCCAGCCGTCGTACGGCGCCGTTGTACGTGTCCGCCACCAGCACGCTGCCGTCGGCCAGCGCGAGCACGCCCAGCGGGTGCTGCAGCAGCGCCTGGTCGGCCGGCCCGTCGACGTGGCCGAAGTCGAACAGGCCCTGGCCGACCGCGGTGTGCATGACGCCGTCCTCGATCCAGCGCACGGCCGAGGACTCGCTGTCGGCGATCCACAGCCGGCGCCCGTCGGGCGAGGTGGACAGGCCGGACGGCTGGGCCATCCAGACCTCGTGCAGCGGGCCGTCCTTGAGCGCCTCGACGGTCGTCCCGGCGTACATGCCGGCCGTGCGCTTGATCGGGTCGAACCACCACAGCTGGTGGATGCCGGCCATGGCGATCACGACGCGGTCGTCGTACCAGGCCACGTCCCACGGCGAGGACAGGTCCACCACCAGCGAGTCATGCTGGTCGAAGTCCACGGTGCCGCGCCACTGCCGGCCGCTGCCGGCGACCGTGCTGACCTCGCCGGTGCGCAGGTTGATCCCGCGCAGCAGGTGGTTGACGGTGTCGGCGACCACGACGTCATAGCCGGCGATCTCGGCCGCGTGCGGCGGGAGCAGGCACAACCCGCCCGGCTCGGAGAACTCGGGCTCGGTGCCGTCCATGCGGCCGCGCTTGCCGGTCCCGAACCGCCGCACGAGCGTCTCGTTGTCGGCGTCGAGCTCCACGATCGACTGGTGCGTGGAGTCGGAGACCAGGAAGTGCCCGTCCGGCAGCGCCAACGCCTTCCCGGGAAAGCGCAGAAGCGTCAGATCACTGTTTTGTACCGCATGTGCCGCATTCCCCCGCCGCAAGGTCCCCTTGGCCTCGTGCGTGGCGACCAGGCCCTCGATCAGCTTGGCCAGCCCTTCGGCGTGGCCCTCGCCGGCCATGTTGGCCACGACGTAGCCCTCGGGGTCGACGACGGTGAGGGTGGGCCAGGCCTTCGCGGCGTACTGCTGCCACATGCCGAGCTCCGGGTCGTCCAGCACCGGGTGGTCGACGCCGTAGCGCTCGACGGCCTGGGCGAGCGCGTCCGGGTCCTTCTCGTGCTCGAACTTGGGGCTGTGCACGCCGATCGTCACCAGCACGTCGCCGAAGCGCTCCTCGAGCGGGCGCAGCTCGTCGAGGACGTGCAGGCAGTTGATGCAGCAGAAGGTCCAGAAGTCGAGCAGCACGATCTTGCCGCGCAGGTCTTCCTTGAGGCTGAGCGGCCGGGTGTTGAGCCAGCCGCGGCCCTTGAGCTCTGGAGCGCGTACGCGGACGTTCTTTTCTGACATTTCCCTTTATTTTTCGCTAGCCGGGCGGAGGCAGAGGACCTGGTCCTTCTCGCCCTTGTGCTGCAGCACGATGTACGGCTGACTCGCGTCCGAGCAGCTCTCCGGCTTGTCGACCTTCGAGACGATCTTGAACGCGTCCTTGCTGGAGCAGTCGACCCCGCTGGCCGAGTCCCCGTCCTGCTTGACACAGGAGTTGACCGCGAAGCTGGTGCCGCCGGCTCCGGTGATCTTCACGATGATCGCGGTCCCGGCCACGGCGACGAGGAACACTGCGGCCACGATGAGCAGCCCGACGAGCAGGCCGCGCTTGCTCTTGACCGGCGGCTCGGGCGTGGGGATCGGCTCACCGTCGATACCGGGCGTCGCGGGCGGGTTCTCGCCGGGCATGGTGACGAGGTCGCTGTACCGCGGCGGACCGGAGGCGGGGAATTGGCCGGTCGCGGGTGGGGCTGAGGTTTGATAGGTGCCGCCGGTGGCGGGTGGGGCGGACGCTTGATAGAGGCCGGCCCCGCTGACAGGGGCGGCGCCGGCGGGTGCACCGCTGAACGGCTGCGCGGGGAAGGGCGGCGCACTGGATGGCGCGGCTTGCCCTTCATTCCCGAACGGCGGTGCACTGGACGGCGGCGTGCCGTAGGTCTGCGCGCCGCTCTGGCCTACGAACGGCGGCGTGCCGTAGGTCTGCGCGGCCTGCCCTTCGAACGGCGGGGCGCTCGACGGTTGCGTTCCGTAGGTCTGCGCTCCGGCCTGGCTGCCGAACTGCGCGCCTTCGTTGCCGAACGGTGGTGCGCTCGACGGCTGCGTGCCGAACGGCGGGGCGGAGGTGGGGGTGACCTGGGCGCGGGCACCGTACGTGCGCGGGCCGGGCTCTGGCGGGATCTGCCCGAGGTTGACCGGCGCGGGCACCTCGGGCGCGGTCGGGACCTGCGCCGATCCGCTGGGGACCTGGGCGCTTCCGGTCGGAACCTGCGCGCTGCCCGTTGGGACCTGCGCCGAGCCGGTGGGGACCTGGGCTGTGCCGCTGGAGACCTGAGCGCTGCCGGTCGGGACCTGCGCCGATCCGGTCGGGACCTGGGCTGAGCCGGTCGAGACCTGGGCGGAGCCGGAGGGCGGGACGCGGGGGCTGGTGGGAATGCGCACCGGGCCGGACTCACCAAGAGCGCCCGCACCCGAGGAGGGCGCAGCTGGCGGCGGCGTGGCGGGGGCCCAGGGGCTCGCCTCGGCGGCCGGCTCGTCCTGATCCCCGGAACTCTGGCCGGCGGGCATGAAGCCAGGGAAGCTGCCGGCTGGGCCGGGGAGGGGGGCGCCGGAACTCTGGCCGTACGTGGCGGGCTGGCCATAGGTCGCCGGAACGCTCGCCGACCCGTAGGTGGTGGGAACGCTGGCCGACCCCCGCGGCACGCTGGCCGATCCGCTCGCGCCCGACCCGCCGGGGGGTGCCGACGTCGGCTGCGCGGGACCGCCCGAGGTGGGCCACACCGGCGGCGCCGCACCGGGGAACGGCCCGGCGGCGTCGGCGGCACCCGCCTGCTGCGGCACGGACGCTGACCCGGTGGGCGACCCGGGAACCGAGGCGGACCCGGCCGCACCCCCGAACGCGGGCGGACCAGAAACGGACGCCGATCCGGTGGCGGACCCGGGCACCGAGGCGGAACCCGACGCGGCGCCATACGCGGGAGGTCCGGAAACGGCGGCGGTCCCCGTGGGTGAACCGGGCGCGGCGCCGTATGCGGGTGGCGGTGGCACGGACGCGGACCCGGCTGTGGAGCCGGCGGGTGAACCGGGCGCGGCGCCGTACGCGGGGGGCGGTGGCACGGATGCGGAGCCGGCGGCGGGTGAGCCTGGCGCGGAACCGTAGGCCGGCGGGGGCGGGATTGAGCCGGGGCCGGGGCCGTACTCGTGGGGTGGGCCGGAGACGGAGCCAGCAGCGGCGCCGTAAGTGGGGGGTGGGACGGCGGCGGTGCCGTAGGTCTGGGGGGCCGGGGTGCCGTATGTGGGTGGGGCCGTGGGGCCTGACGGCGGGAAGGGGCCGGGGCGGTCGGCGTCGTCCGGGGTCGGCGGGGTCTGGGGCGGTGGCGAGGAAGGGACCGGGACCGAGGCCTTGGCGCGGACGGCCGGGGGGCGGCCGGGCGGCGGGGGCGTGCTCGACGCAGCCTCGTCCGGCTGCTCGGACGGGTGCTGATCGGACGTCATGCGTGCCTCCTGTTGGTCAGACCCCGACCGTAGTCGAACGGGGTGTGACATCCCAGTGCCAGGTACCGAGGTTCGTCGGTACGGATGTCAGCAAACCAGTAGCGGGCAACGAACGCGCAACCGCCCCGGTCCGGGGAGGGGCGGACCGGGGCGGTTCTGGCGGTGCGGGGTGGGGCTTGCGCTAACTGCGGTTGATCATGGTGTAGAGCTCATCGCGGAGGGCGGCGGAGGGGTTCTTGGCGATGGCGCGCTCGATGGCGTCCATGCGGCGGGCGGCGTTGCGGCGGGCCTTGATGCGCTCGAACAGGGTGCTCATGGCGGGCTCCTCGAGGAGTGTGTAAGGGATGTCTTTGGTGCACATCCATTACACGCCCAAACCGAGATCCAGAGCCAGCGAATACGAGGTGACGCGGCCCACCCGCCGACGATTCGTAGGCTCGCATCCTGCGTAAACGCCCTGTTCGTCGGCCATGTGACAGTGGGCGAGGCGCGGGCCGGGAGCCACCGCGCGTGGATTGGCCTGCAAGAACCGGGCCGCAAACAAGCAGCGGCCCCGGCGCCGGAGCGCGGGGGCCGCTGTGCGAAGCGAAAAAACTCAGCTCCAGGCGAGCAGAGCGCCCTCGGGGTCCTCCAGGAACGCGGCGACGTCGCGGAGGAACTTCGAGCCCAGTTCGCCGTCGATGATCCGGTGATCGAACGACAGGCCGAGGGTGGTCACGTGCCGGATCTTGATCTTGCCCTTGTGGACCCAGGGCTGCTCGCGTACCGCGCCGAAGCACAGGATCGCCGATTCGCCCGGCGGCAGGATCGGGGTGCCGGTGTCGACGCCGAAGACGCCGACGCTGGTGATCGTGAAGGTGCCGCCGGTCATGTCCGCGGGCGGGGTCTTGCCGTCCCGGGCGGTGCCGACCAGGGCGGTCATCGCGTCCGCGAGCTCGCGGGTGGTCAGGTCCTGGGCGTCCTTGATGTTCGGCACGATCAGGCCGCGCTGGGTGGCGGCCGCGATCCCCAGGTTGACGTAGTGCTTGACCACGATCGCGTCGCCGGCCCAGGTCGAGTTGACCATCGGGTAGCGGCGCAGCGCGAGCAGGCACGCCTTGGCCACGATCAGCAGTGGCGAGATCCGCGCGTCCTTCCAGTCGCGGTGCGCCTTGAGCCGCTCGATCGCCTTCATCGACCTGGTCACGTCGACCGTCAGGAACTCGGTCACGTGCGGGGCCGTGAACGCGCTGTTCACCATGTTCTCGGCGGTCAGCTTGCGCACGCCCTTGACCGGGATGCGCTCCTCCCGCTCGCCCGGGGCCCGGGTCGCAGCGGGCGCCGTGACCGCCGCGGGCGCCGAAGCGCCGGCCTGGGCGCTCAGCACGTCGTCGCGGCTGATCGAGCCCTGCGGGCCGGTGCCGCTGATCGTGGTCAGGTCGACGCCGAGGTCCCGGGCCAGCTTGCGCACCGGGGGCTTGGCGAGCACCGAACCGCTGCGGGCCGGAGCCGGGGTCAGCGCCGCCGGTACCGCGGGCGCGGGCTCGGCGACCGGCGCCGGCGGGGCGGGTGCCGGCGTGGTCGATGCGGGCACATCCGGTACAACTGCGGCGGTTGCATTTGCAGCAACCCGCGGGCGGCGCTTGGCGGCGGTCGTGCGCGGGCCGTAACCCACGAGGACCGCGGTGCGGCCGCCGGGTGCGGGACCGCCGATCAGGCCGGGCTCCACCGGGCCGTCGCCGGCCACCTCCACCGCGGCCAGCGACGCGGCCGAGGGCTGGGGCAGGTCGGCGGGCAGGTCACCCGCGCCGGGATCGGTGTCGATGGCGATGATCGGCGAGCCGACCTCGACCATGGTGCCCTCGGGGTGGTGGATCTTGACGACCTTGCCGGCCCACTTCGCCGGGATCTCGACGGCGGCCTTGGCCGTCTCCACCTCGACGATCGGCTGGTTGAGGGTGATCGTGTCACCCTCGGCGACCAGCCACTTGAGGATCTCGCCCTCGGTGAGCCCCTCGCCCAGGTCGGGCAGGTTGAACTCCTTGACCCTGGTCATCTGCGCGCGGCCCCCTAGAACCCGAACGAGCGGTCGACGGCGTCGAGCACCCGGTCGAGGTCCGGAAGGTACTCCTCCTCCAGGCGCGCGGCCGGGTAGGGGGTGTCGAAGCCGGTGACCCGCAGGACCGGGGCCTCGAGGGAGTAGAAGCACTCCTCCGTGATCCGGGCCGAGACCTCCGAGCCGAGGCCCAGGTTGCCGGGCGCCTCGTGGACGACGACGGCGCGGCCGGTGCGGCGCACCGAGTCGTACACCGGCTTCATGTCCAGCGGGGAGAGCGTGCGCAGATCGATGACCTCGAGCGAGCGGCCGTCCTCCTCCGCCGCGATGGCGGCGTCGAGCGCGGTGCGCACCATCGGGCCGTAGGCGATCACGGTGACGTCGGTGCCGGCCCGGGCGACCCGCGAGGCGTGCAGCGGCAGGCTGGCCGAGTCGACGTTGACCTCGCCCTTCTCCCAGTAGCGGCGCTTGGGCTCCATGAAGACGATCGGGTCGTCGGACTCGATCGACTGCTGCATCATCCAGTACGCGTCGTCAGGGGTCGCGCACGAGACGACCTTGAGGCCGGCGGTGTGGGCGAAGTAGGCCTCGGGGGACTCCGAGTGGTGCTCGACCGCGCCGATGCCGCCGCCGAACGGGATGCGGATGACGATCGGCAGGCTGAGCTTGCCGCCCGAGCGATAGTGGATCTTCGCGACCTGCGAGACGATCTGGTCGTAGGCGGGGTACACGAAGCCGTCGAACTGGATCTCGCAGACCGGCCGGTAGCCGCGGATGGCCAGGCCGACCGCGGTGCCGATGATGCCGGACTCGGCCAGCGGGGTGTCGATCACCCGATCCTCGCCGAAGTCCTTCTGCAGCCCGTCGGTGATCCGGAAGACGCCGCCCAGCTTGCCGACGTCCTCGCCCATGATCAGGACCTTGTCGTCGCGCTCCATGGCGCGGCGCAGGCCGGTGTTGAGCGCCTTGCCGATCGAGAGGTTCTCCGTGGCGGCCATCAGTGCCCACTCCCCTCGAAGGACGCGAGGTACTTGGCGAACTGTTCCTTCTGCTGCGCGAGCTCGTCGGAGCCGTGCGGGTAAACGTGGTCGAACAGCGTCATCGGATCGGGATCCGGCATGGAGAGCACCCGCTCGCGCAGGCTGACGGCGGCCACCCGGGCCTCCTCGTCGACGGCGTCGAAGTAGTCGTCCTTCGCCATCTTCTGCTTGGTCAGGAACCCGCGCAGCCGCTTGATCGGATCCTTGGCCTGCCAGGCCTCAACCTCGCTCGCGATGCGGTAGCGGGTCGGGTCGTCGGAGGTGGTGTGGGCGCCCATGCGGTACGTGTACGCCTCGATCAGCGAGGGGCCCTGGCCGTGCCGGGCGTCGTCCAGCGCCTTGCGGGTGACCGCGTAGCAGGCGAGCACGTCGTTGCCGTCCACCCGCAGGCCGGGGAAGCCGAAGCCGCTGGCCCGGTGGTACAGCGGGACGCGGGTCTGGCGCTCCAGGGGTTCGGAGATGGCGTACTGGTTGTTCTGGCAGAAGAACACGAGCGGCGCGTTGAAGACCGACGCCCAGATGAAGGCCTCGTTGACGTCGCCCTGGCTGGTGGCGCCGTCGCCGAAGTACGCGATGACCGCCTCGCCGTCGTCGGAGCCGACCTTGCCGTCCTTGGTGATGCCCATGGCGTAGCCGGTCGCGTGCAGCGTCTGCGCGCCGATGACGATCGTGTACATGTTGAACTTGCACTCGTTGGGGTCCCAGGCACCCTGGTCGACCCCGCGGAACAGGCTCAGCGGCATGATCGGGTCGATCCCGCGGGTGTAGAGGACACCGTGCTCGCGGTAGGTCGGGAACGCCATGTCCTGCGCGCGCAGGGCCCGGCCGGAGCCGACCTGGGCAGCCTCCTGACCCAGCAGGCTCGCCCAGATGCCCAGCTCGCCCTGGCGCTGCAGGGCGGTCGCCTCGGCGTCGAGCTTCCGGACCACGACGAGATCGTGGTAGAGCGAGCGGTATTCCTCGTCCGTGAAGTCGACCGTGTAGTCGGGGTGTTCGACCCGGTCGCCCTCGGGGGTGAGCAGCTGCACGAACGCGGGTTCCGGCGCGGCCCGTGTCCCTGACGCCCGGGCCTTGACTTCGCCCTTCGCCATCCGTTTTCTCCCTGTCGTCTCTCGCGTCGGCAGCGGGGGTTGACCCTGCCGCGCGGCGGGGGTGTCTGCCACGCGGCGACCCGGTGGGGTCGGCGCGTCGCGCTGGACATGACGGGCAGTCATGTCCGGGAGCCGACCCCGGGGCTCTGCCTCGCAGGGTATGCGGAGGCTACGGCCCCGTTGCCGGTGTGTGTCCAGCATCGCAGAAGGCGTGTGGATCGACACTATGGAGTCCTGCTAACTCCGTGTCTTTGCCGGGTTGCGTGCAGTTAGTCCGATTGACCCCGCTAGGTTTGGAGTTCTGGTGTCTTCGGACGTGCGACATCACCGGCTGTTTTCGCCCAACCGGCGGCCGTTGCTGATCTCCGCGCTGTTGGTCCTGCTCACGTCGGTGCCGACAATGATCGTCGTGGTGGCCGGCAGCGCGACGCTCGACAGCGCGCCACAGACCCGCGCGCCCATCGTCGCCGCACCGCAGCCGGGGCCGGGCGTGGTGAGCTCCGGACCGACGTCGGGTCTGCACGCCTCGGGGCCGGCGGCCCGGCACTCGCTCGGCGCCGTGCCGACCGCACCTCAGCCACCATTACGCCCTCATGCCGCGCCGCGGGCGTCCCACGGTTCGGGTGGTTCAGGCGGCGGGGGTACTCCGAGCAGGACCCGCCGGCCCGCAGAAGTCACGCCGCCACCCCCTTCGGATGAGGGCCCGCCGATTCAGGATCGGGCGTGGCCGGGGTGGGACGACAAGATCAAAGAATCGGGTATCCATCAGGGTCGGTCGATCGGACATTTCCGGTCGGCCGATTCGGCGTTGGGGAGGCTACCGTCCGGCTCGCGTGTTCGAGTTGCGCGTGACGACCGCCCATGCCGTGGCGAACGGCTTGCATGGCCACTGCGCGCACCCCGCCGTGCAGCCCTTGGCGTGCCGGCCGGACAGGGGCTGATGGCGCTCGACGCGGCGGCGGGCATCGGTGATGGCGTGGTCGTAGATGACCGGCATTGATGCCTCTCAGACGCCCTGCACCGCGGGCGCCGTCCAGAGCAGGCGCGCGGCGTAGAGCTGCTGCGCCGTGGCCAGCGCGGCCTCGGCGGAACGGAACACGGCGATCTCGGTCTGCCCGTTACTCAGGCGCCAGGTCAGCACCGCCTGGTCGGGCAGCTCGTGCCCCCAGGCGACGACCTGCGGATGATCATCATCAAGTGGATCAGCGACAATGCCGAAGAGCCGTGGCGCGCCTTCGAGCAGGAGCGTATCGTCCTCGAACACCGCTGATCTCCCTCCGGCCGAGGTGCGATCCGACGCGTCCAGAATGCACGTGCAGGTTTCTCACGGCAATACGGACTTGCGAAGTTGAGTAGAGCAAGGCAATCGCTTACCCAACCCGCGCTTGCGCAGTACCCCGGTAACGGACACACTCGTCTTGAGTAATGGAGGTGAGCGGTGTCCAGCGCCCACAGCCCCACGTTCCCGCGATTCCAGTTGGGCAAGCAACTTCGCGAGTTGCGCGAGAAGGCCCGGCTCACCACGGAGGACGTCGGCCTGCAACTGGACTGCTCGCCGAGCACCATCAGCCGGATGGAAGGCGGCAAGGTCGGAATCCGGCGCAGCACGCTGGAGCGCCTGCTCGAGATTTACGAAGTCACTGATCAAGAACAGATCGACACATTGATCGTCCTCGCGCGGCAGGGCAAGACGCGGGGCTGGTTCGCCCGCTACGGAGATCTGCCGGCGAGCTACTCCCGCTACATCGGGCTCGAGTCCAGCGCGATCGAGATGCGCGACTATGAGGCGCTCGTGGTGCCGGGCATGCTCCAGACGGAGGAGTACACCCGCGCCCTGCTGGCCGCCTCGCCCGGTGAGTCGGAGGACGCCGTCGAGGCGCACGTGAAGGCCCGCCGCGATCGGCAGAACCTGCTCACCCGCACCGAAGCACCCCTGCAGCTCATCACGGTCCTCGATGAGAGCGTCATCCGGCGCAGCATCGGCGGGCCGGACGTCATGCGGTCGCAGCTCAAGCACCTGGCCGACATGGGCCGGGCGAGAAACGTGACGGTCCAGATCCTGCCCTTCACCGGAGGGGCATATGCCGGCATGGCTGGATCGTTCGCGATTCTCAAGTTCCAAGATGCACCAAGCGTCGTGTACGCCGAGGCCATGACCGGCGACATCTACCCGGCCGCCGATGATGTCCAGCGGTACGCCGACGTGTTCGAGAATCTGCGAGCTGCCGCGCTCAGCCCGTTGGAGTCGATCAACATGATCGAGGATTCTGCGAACTGAGTTCGGCCTTGACCCGAAGGAGTGCGCAGATGGCTGCGCTGAACGAGCAGTGGCACAAGCCCACACGAAGCGGTAACAACGGACAGTGCGTCGAAGCGCGGTTCGTCGACGGCGTCGTCGAGGTCCGCAACTCCAACTCCCCCGACGCGGGCTCGGTGCGTTTCACCCGCGCGGAATGGGACACCTTCATCGCCGCGGTCGACGTGGACGGCGAATTCCGCCTTCCGTAACGATCTCTCCCGCCCCTAGTTTTTCGGCGGGCTTTGCAACAGCGAAGGGACGACCCCCGACCGGGTCGTCCCTTCGTCGTAGCTGCGAGCCATTTTTGATGTTAACGCAAGGGCCCTACCAGGGACATCTCGTGCTCTGCGGTCCGCGCGATGCAGCAAAAGTGGCGAATCGGGCCGGGTAGCAATCCTGCGATGTGGGTGTCGCGATCCGGCCCGGCGGAGTAACTATGAGTTATGAGCACTCAGGTGTCGCCGGCGACGCAGGTGTCCGCGCTCACGATCCGGTCGTACCGTCCGACCGACCATCGCGAGTGCCGCCAGCTCTGGGCCGAGATGACCGCGGCGGACGCGGGACTCTACGGGGCCACGTCCGACGACGACTCCGGGGCGGCCTTCGAGGAGTACCTCACCCGGTTGGATCTGTCGGGGATGTGGGTGGCCTCTGATGTCGGCGGCGGGGTCGTCGGGATGGTGGGTCTTGTGCTGGACGGGCGCGGGGGTGAGGTGGAGCCGTTGGTGGTCGCCTCTTCCCGGCGGGGTGAGGGGATCGGGCGGACGTTGCTCTCGCATGTGGCCGAGCAGGGGCGGCGGCGGGGGCTTGGGCGGTTGAGTATCTCGCCGTCGGCTCGGAATCTTGATGCGATTCGGTGCTTGCATGCGGCTGGGTATGACGCGCTTGCTCGGCTGACGTTGTCTATTGATCTTCAGTCGTCGCGGGAGTCGGTGTTTCGGGACGGGGTCGATTTGTGCGACCTTCGGTTTCGGTACTGACGCTCTCACTATATAGATATGTCGGGCGCTGGCGCGCCACGACATATCTCCTATATCATCATTTTTTGGGGTTCGTCCGTTTTGGTCTACTCTGCGGTGCTGGGTGGGCGGTTTTCGTAACGTTCGCAAGGCCTGTGGACAGCGGCGGGGCGGTTATCCACAGAAAGAAATCCGGTCTTCCGGAGTGCGTGCGGGCGGGACGAGGCTCGTGGGCATGGCTTCCCGAATGCGCCTGCGCGGTCCCGTCGAACTTCTCTCGGCCATGCCCTACCTGCTGGGCTTCCACCCCACCGACAGCCTGGTCGCCCTCGGCATGCGCGGCAGCGGGCTGCACCTCCAGCTGCGCGGCGACCTGCCCCACGACCACGACGCCGCGGTGGTGCTGGCCGACCACTACGGCCGGCTGTTCCGGCGCAATGGCATAGACGGCGCCCTGCTGGTGGGCTACGGACCACCGGCGCGGGCCGAGCCCTTCCTCGAGGCCGTGCGGGCGGCGATGACGGCCCGCGGCATCACCGTCCTGGACGCGCTGCGAACGCACGAGGGCCGCTTCTGGTCGCTGCTGTGCAAGGTGCCCGGATGCTGCCCGCCGGAGGGCCGCCGGTTCGACCCGTCCACCACGATCATCGCGGCCGAGGCGACCCTCGCGGGGATGGTCGCCCTGCCGTCGCGAGCAGCGGTCGCGGCGTCGTTCAACGGCCCCGTCGGCCCGGCCCTGGTGGCCATCGAAGAGGCCGGCGACCGCGCCAAACTCCGGATGATCAGGCTGGTCACAGACAAAAACCCGGCTCTCGTACGTGCAGCCGCCGTCGCCGCCGGCCGCGCCGCCCTCGACGCCGCCCTCACCCGCTACGAGTCGGGCGGCCGCCTGACCGACGACGAACTCGCGTGGCTGCAGGTCCTGCTCCTGATCGTCGACTTCCGCGACCGCGCGTGGGAACGCTTGGACCGCGACACCCGCAACGGCTCGACGACCGAGGGCCACCTACGGCTCTGGACGGACATGGTGCGCCGATGCGAGCCGGCCGCTTGCGCCCCTTCGGCGGTGCTGCTGTCCTACCTGTCCTGGCGACTCGGGAACGGGCTGCACGCGACGCTGGCGCTGGATCGCGCTTTTGACGCGGACGCGGGGTACTCGGCGGCCGGCCTGATGGCGGAAATCCTGGGGCGGGGGTTGTCGCCGGAGCAGGTACCGCCGATCGGCCGCTCCCGCCGAAGGCGCCGCAAGACTCGCCGGGTATCGGCACGGGCTTTGAGCTTCGCCCACACCGGCACCGCCTCAGCCACGGCCTCGGGCGACCGCTCGGACTCGATCGGCGGTGCGGAAAGCACGGGCGTTGCCGCGAGCGGTTCAGGCAGCTCGGGCAGCGGTTCAGGCAGCTCGGGCAGCGGTTCAAGGGTTGGGCCTCGCTCCCGAATGCGGCCCCGATCCCGGGCGGGCGTCTGTTCGGTGGCGGACGGGGTTGAGTCGTTGGCCGCCGATGGAGTCGAGGGAGCAACCGACGTGGGTTGAGCGGGGCGAGCGCTTCGGACGTGGGCCGGACTGTGCGTGGGCGGACGGGGCCGATGTGGAGGAGCCGTGTGGGCTGACGGGCGCGTCGGCCCACACAGGGTGGCTGCAGATCGAGGGCTGACGCACGGAGGCGGCGGGACGGAGGCGGCGGGACGGAGGCGGCGGCACTGCGGCGGCGGCAGTGCGGCGGCGGCAGTGCGGCGGCGGCGGCGGCGCGGAGGCGGCGGGACGGAGGCGGCGGGACGGAGGCGGCGGGACGGAGGCGGCGGGACGGAGGCGGCGGGACGGAGGCGGCGGGACGGAGGCGGCGGGACGGAGGCGGCGGGACGGAGGCGGCGGGATCGAACGGGTCGAGGTGGGCGGTCATCCAGAGCTTTGCCGAACGCCGCCTCGTGCGCGTCCTGGGTCTCGTGCCCGTCCTTGGGTCTCGTGGTATTGCTCCGCGCCGTCGATGTGGCAGAGGGCGGCGGGCGTGGGGTGATGAGGCGAGGTCGGCTTGCGTGAGGCCGTGGCTGAGGGAGACGGCGCGCGTGGGCTGAGCGGGCGAGGGCTGTTAGCGACGTGAAGGGAGGGGTGGGACGCCGGTTAGGCGGTGGGGGGCGGAGTAGACGTTGAAGGTTGGGCCGCGTAGGAAGCCGACGAGGGTTAGGCCGGCCTCGGTGGCCAGGTCTACGGCGAGGGTGCTGGGGGCGGAGACCGCGGCCAGCAGGGGGAGGCCGGCCATCCAGGCCTTTTGGCAGAGCTCGAAGCTGGCTCGGCCGCTGACCATGAGGAGGTGGTTGGAGAGGGGGAGGCGTTCCTGGCGTACGGCCCAGCCGATGACCTTGTCGACTGCGTTGTGGCGGCCGATGTCCTCTCGCAGGCAGACCAGGTCGCCGTCGGGGGTGAAGAGGCCGGCGGCGTGGAGGCCGCCTGTTGTTTCGAAGGCTCGCTGGTGTTGGCGGAGGGCGTCGGGCAGGGCCGCCAGGACTTCGGGCTCGACCTTCAAGGGGTCGCCGGCCACGTCGAAAGGGGAGCGGGTGCGGACTGCGTCGATGCTTGCCTTGCCGCAGATGCCGCAGGAGGAGGTGGTGTAGAAGTTGCGGGCGGCCTGCTGAGTGGCGGGAGCCGGGATGTGGGGGCTCAGGCGGACGTCCACCACGTTGTACGAGTTGGGTTCCTCGTCGCCGGCGCACAGCTTGGCTGTCACTACGTCTGACGACTGGTGGATTACGCCCTCGGTCAGCAAGAAACCTATGGCCAGGTCCAGGTCGTCGCCTGGGGTGCGCATGGTTACGGCCAGGGCTTCGCCGCCTACGCGGATCTCCAGGGGTTCCTCGGCCGCCAGCGTGTCGGGGGCTATGCGCGCTTCGACGCGAACGGTATCCACCTGGGTCGGGTGCGGGGTGGGGATCAGGGTTGCTACGGCCGTGGTCGGTCGGGGCGAGGTGGGCTGCTCCGCTGTGGGTGCGCCAAGTTCAGCGGCGGACGTGGGGACAGTGGCGAGGGTGGGCTGCTTTGCGGTGGGTGCGCCAGGTTCGGCGCTGGGCATGGCGGGGGTAGCCGAGGTGGCCGAGGAGGCCGGGGTCGCCAGGGGTTGCGAGGGTGGCTGGGCGGCTGGGCGGTCCTGTAGGTGGACGCGGATTATGGTGCGGCGTTGCGTGACGCGGCCCATCTGGCTGCCCCCTTGGTGGAGCGGTGGTGGCGTTTCCCGTTCTCATCCGACGGTAAGTTCTCGTTGTGCTTGAGGGCCACCTGGGATTGGGGAACGTACGGCTTGCTGCGGTGATTCTTGCGGGCGGGCGGGCCTCTCGGCTTGGGGGGCGGGACAAGCCGATGGTTGCTGTCGGTGGGGTGCCCATGCTGGCGGGGGTTATTGACGCGGTGGCTGAAGTGGGGGCTTCGCCCATTGTTGTTGTCGGGCCCGATCGGGGTGGGCTGCCGTCGGGGATCACGGTGGTGCGGGAGGAGCCGGTCGGGGGAGGGCCTGTGGCTGCGGCCGTTGTGGGGATCGCCGAAGTCGTTCGCCTCGCCGAAAAAAGCGCCGCAGGACACCCCGCAGAACGCGCCTCAGAGCATGCCCGAGAACACCCCGCCGAACGCGCTCCAGACCATGCACCGGAACACACCTCAGAACACACCTCAGAACACGCTGCGGAACACCCCGCCGAACACGTCGTAGAACGCGGTGGAGAACGCGCTGTAGTAGATGAAGAGCTGGGTGTTGTTGCGCTGCTTGCGGCGGATTTGCCGTATTTGTCTGGTCGGGCGATTCGAGTACTCGTGCGTGGGCTCGGGGCGAAAGACGGGGCAGTGTTTGTCGATGGGGAAGGGCGGCGGCAACTGCTCTGCGGGGTCTGGCGGGTCGCGGCCCTTCGGCGTGCCATTGAGCAGTTTGGGGAGCCGAGCGGGGGGTCGCTGAAGCGTCTCATCCAGCATCTCGAGGTCAACGAGGTGCGGTGGGACGGTGCGCGGGCTCCGTATTTTGACTGCGATACCGAAGAAGATCTTGAGAGTGCCGAGAAAGGCGAGAGCGGTAAGAAGGGCGAGAGGGCCGAAAAGGGCGAGAGTGGCAAAGAAGGGGCAGCGCAGTGAGTGAGGACGTGCTTGGAGAGTGGTTGGCTGCGGCGGCGGGGGCGGTGGGGGTTGCGGCGCCCGACGAGGCGGTACGCAAAGCAGTGCTCGACCTTGCCCGCGATGTGGCGCACAACGTGGCTCGGCCGGGGGCGCCGCTCACGGCGTTTCTGCTCGGGGTGGCCGTTGGGCAAGGGGCGGATGTGCAGGCCACCAGTGCCGAGTTGAGTCGGCTGGCCACCCGCGCTGAGTGAGCGATCGACTCTGGATAGGGTGAGGGCGCGGGAGAGGGAGGCGATCATGGCTGGTGAGCCCGGCAATGCGCTGTTCGACGACGAGGACCCGGCGGGTGGCAACCTCAAGGAGAAGGTGGCCGAGGCCTGGCGGGAGTTTGCGCGGCAACTGGTGGACGGGCTGCGCGGGCTCGAACCGGGGACCACGCTCGACGTGACGCTCGACCCCACGGCCTCCGGGACCGGGGACGCGGTGTACTCGGTGCAGGTTACCGGTGAAGAGGACGATCAGCTTGCGGCCACGGCCGTGAGTAATGCGGATCTGCCGCCGGCGTATCGGCTCGACCGTACCGTCATCGCGGAAATTGTGGCGCTGGGTTGGTCGCCGCCCGGAGTGGTGGCGGGGGCGGGCGAGTCGTTCGGGCTGCGGGTCGGCAAGGGCGAGGCGCAGCAGCTGAGCCGGCTGATCACGCGCACGCTGCGGGACAGCTATGGGGCGCCGCACCCGGCCTTCCTGACGTACTTGGCGCATGACGCCGAGGGGCGGGTCGCGCCGGTGCCGGCGCTCGGGGTGGCGCGGTCGCTCGCCTCGATCGCGGACGCGGACGGCGACGGGGTCGTCGACGTGGTCCGGCCGGGCGCGGGGAGTCTCGCCGAGCTCTCCGAGCAGACCGAGGACCTGCCGCTGTACGACAAGGTGACCACAGTCGTCGCGAAGCTCATGAAGACCACGCCCGAGGAGTTGCCGATCGATCCCGATGGGGACATCGGCATCCGGTCGGGGTCGGCGATGGTGTTCGTGCGGGTGCGTGACAACCCGCCGCTGGTCGACGTGTTCTCGCCGATCCTGACCGAGGTGGAGCCGACCGAGCGGCTCTACGTGAAGCTCTCCGAGCTGACCAACCGCATGCCGATCGGCCGCCTGTACTGCACGAACGACACCGTGTGGGCCAGCGTTCCGGTGTTCGGGCGCGACTTCCAGGCCACCCACCTCATGCTCGCCGTGCAGGTGATGACCGGGCTCGCGGACGAGCTGGACGACCGGCTGCACGGCGAGTTCGGCGGCAAGCGCTTCTTCGGCGAGGGCGACAAGCCGAAGCAGACGCAGGCCATCGCCGGCGAGAGCGAACGAACGGGCATGTACCTGTAGGCCCTGTCCTGCCGATCATGCCGGCCTGCGACGGGCCCAGATTCCGCCTGCGCACCCGCCGCGAAGGCCGGGTTACAACCCCGGTAACCAGGCCTCCACGGCGCGCACGCAGACGAAATCTGGACTCCGTCTCGGCTCGACATGATCGGCAGGACAGGGCCTAGTCGAGTTGGATCCAGGCCTGTTGGGCGAGCGTCGTGAGGTCGTTCGCCTGCAGGCCGTGGTTGGAGACGGTCCACAGCGTGCCGCCGATCACCAGCGATCTGGTGATGTAGCTGTACTGGCCGGGGTGCACGATCGACCCCGCCTTCGTGACCTGGTTGTCGTGGATCGTCAGCACCAGGGCGCTCGGCTGGCGACCGTTTGTGGGCAGTACCAGCGAACCCGTCGCGGGCCAGAAGAGGAAGGCGTGCGGGTCGAATTCGGCCTCCGAGCCGGTGCCGGGGACCTGGAACTGGGCCAGCCGGGCCGGCGCGGAGAGATCGCGCACGTCGAACAGTGAGACCTGCAGGCCCTGCACCCGGCCCTGCTGGGTGGCCTCCTGGCCGACGCCGAGCAGCCGGCCGTCGCCCGCCGGGTGCAGGTACGCCGAGTAGCCGGTGATCTTGAGTTCGCCCAGTACGCGCGGGGCGGCGGGGTTGCTCAGGTCGAGCGTGTACAGCGGGTCGGTCTGCTTGAAGGTGACGACATACCCCGTGCTGCCGATGAAGCGCACCGAGTAGATCCGCTCGCCCTTGCCCAGGCCGCCGACCTTGCCGGCCTCGGTGAGCGTGCCGCCGCGCTGTTCGAGCACGTAGACGGTCGAGGCCTCGTTCGTCGTCGTCGCCACCCGCAGGCGGCCGTCCCACTCGGACAGCGCGTACTGGTTGATCAGCCAGCCCGGGACCTCGCCGGCCGCGACGTACTTCGGCTTGGCGGTGCCCGCGATCGTGAACTTGAACAGCTGGGTCTTCGGGTCCGGCGCCGGGCCGGCCCGCTTGACCAGCACGCCGGGGCCGGAGCGCCAGCGCTGGTCGTTCGCGACGTACAGGCTGGGGCCGTTGGCGTAGACGGTGCCGCCGTCGGCCGCGACCGTCGCCGGGTCCCCGGTGCCGAGGCCGGCCGCGCCGAGATCGAAGCTGGTCACGGTCAACAGCGACGTTCCCGAATACGTTTCCGGCAGTTGTACCGCACCGCAGCCGACCTGCCCGTCGGTCTTGCCGCCGGCGGCGTCGATCGAGGTGTACCGGGGCAGCCAGGCCTCCACCGGCGCGGCCGCGATCACGGCCCGGTTGGCCGCCACCCGCTCGTCGTCGCTCTTGCTCTGCCGGCCCTTGACCGAGTCGGGGAACTCGATGCGCGGCGCGGAGCGGATTACCACCCGGGCCACGTTGCCGATCTGGCGGGCGTCGACGAAGGCGCCGTCGATGCGGTACGAGCCAAGGATCTTCGGGGTTCCGGCGAGGTCGACGAGGGTCAGCAGCACCCCGCCGGACCGCGGGTCGGAGTAGTCGTAGCCGATCACGAGCGCGCGGTCGCTCGACAGCAGCAGCTGGCTGGCTCCGACGGCCGCCTTGTCGACGGCACTGGCGTCGCCGAGCGGGAGGGTGGCGCTGACCTTGCGGGTGGCGGCGTCGATCACGATCAGCTTGCCGACGGTGAGGGTGACGATCCGCTTGCCGTCAGACTTGACGAAGTCAGGTTCGTCGACGCCGGCCTCGTGCGTATTGGTGCCCGAGAAGTCGGCATCCGCGCCGGGTGCAGCGGCTTTTGCGTCAGGGACGGCCCCGGCGTTGAGCGTGGTCCGAATCCCGCCCGGAAGATTGCCGAACCCCCACGGGCCGACGGCCTCCGCGGCGGCCGTGCGCAGGCCCTTGACCAGCTCCCCGCAGTCGTCGTAAGCGACCAGTTTGAGCGCGGGCGGAGATGATGGCACCGAGATTTCCGACAAATCGGACTCGACGGTACATCCAGCAAGAGCCAGGCAAATGGCGCTCAGCACAAGAGCGGCGCGTCTCATGGCTCTACGACGACGCCGGCCCGCCCCCGGTTCCCGGGTCCGCCGCGATTCGTGGTGCGAGCGTCTCCACCAGCCGCGACAGCACGATCATGCTCCGCGTCGAGGTCACGAACGGCTCGGCCCGCAGCTTCTCCAGCGCCTCCTCGAGTCCGGCCATGTCCATCGCGCGCAAATGGACGAGCGCGTCCGCCTCACCCGAGATGGTGTACGCCCCGACGACCGCCGGATGCCGCTGGGCCGCCGCCTTGAGCTGTGCCGGCGAGGTGCGCCCGGTGCAGAAGAGCTCGACGAACGCCTCGGTGGTCCAGCCGACCGCGCCCGGGTCGATCATGGCCGTATAGCCGCGGATCACTCCGCTGGATCGGAGCCGGTCGACGCGGCGTTTGACCGCCGGGGCGGACAGCGCCACCCGGTCGCCGATGTCGGCATACGATGAGCGGGCGTCCTCCTGCAGCAGTGCAATGATTCGCTGGTCGATCGGGTCGAGACGCAATGAATCCCCTCTCGAAAGCAACTTTTCTCGCTACTTTGTGAAACACGGCGACTCTACCGTTTGATCTCGTGACGCGGTCGTATCTCATGTCGCCACCCGAGCATTTCGTGGTGGAATACGCGATCAATCCCTGGATGGACACCACCGCCCCGGTCGACACCGAGCTGGCCGTGAAGCAGTGGGAGGGCCTGCGCGAGGCGCTGGTCCGCCTGGGCCACGAGGTGCACGTCCTGGCGCCGGAGATCGGCCTGCCGGACATGGTCTACGCGGCCAACGGCGCGTTCTCGGTCGACGGCGTCGTCTACGGCGCGAAGTTCAAGTACCCGCAGCGCAGCGCCGAGGCGGACGCGCACCGGCGGTTCTACGACACGCTCGGCTGGCGGTACGTGATGCCGTCGGAGACCAACGAGGGCGAGGGTGACTTCACCTATCTGCCCGCGGCGTTCGGCGGCCTGGTGCTCGCCGGGCACGGCTTCCGGACCGAGGTCGCCGCGCACGCGGAGGCGCAGGAGGCGCTCGGCCGGCCGGTGGTCTCGCTGCGGCTGGTCGATCCGCGCATGTACCACCTCGACGTGGCGCTGCAGCCGCTCGACGACGCCAACGTCGTGTACTACCCGGGGGCCTTCTCCGAGTCGTCGCGGCGGGTGCTCGCCCAGCTCTTCCCGGACGCGGTGGTGGCGACCGAGGAGGACGCGCTCGCGTTCGGCCTCAACCTCGTCTCCGACGGGCGCAACGTGGTGCTCAACAGCGAGGCCACGGGCCTGGCGGCGCGGCTGCGCGAGGCCGGGTACGTCCCCGTCCCGGTCGAGCTGAGCGAGCTCAAGAAGGGCGGCGGCAGCGTGAAGTGCTGCATCGCCGAACTGCGGGCCTGAAGCCCGGCTTCCCAACAAAGTAAGCCGGGCTCCAGCGTTACGGTGCGCCGGGCGGGGGTGCGTTCGTCATCAGACCCGGCGGGTTGGTTGGCGTGTCGGGCGAGGGCTGCTCGCTGGGCGCCTCGCCCCGCAGCACGACCCACTTCGCGGTCCACGCGCTCCCGGTCGCCGAGCCGGCCGTGCCCGCGACGGTCACCTGCATGCCGGGCTGAATGCCGTTGGCCTGCTGGTTGTGCCGCTTGTCGTACACCTTCAGGTCCGCCGGCAGCTGCCAGGAGCGCGTGAAGCCGTCCGACGAGCGGACCGTCGCCGTCGTCCGGGTCACCGTCGTCGCCTCGCCGTTCTGCAGGGCGACGCGGACCGGCCCGTCCTTCGTCTCCACCGTCCCCTCGCCGTGCAGCACGCCCTTGAGCATGTCGTGGTGCTGCCCGTGCTTGGGCGGACCGGCCGAGCCGGGTGCGCTGGGCTCCGGCGTGGGCTGCGCCGTCGCGGCCGCCGGTGGCAGGGTGCCGATCACGGTCAGCACCGCCGCACTGCAGAGCAGGCCTATCCGCGAGCGTTTCATCGGGGTACCTCCTCGGAGTCTGGCCGAGAGGGTTGGCTACCTCGGATCCCGCGCCGCAAACCTGACATATGGGGTGCCGAGCGTGCGGAACCCGTCGCCGGGGCGCTCGTGGCCGTCCGTCGAGTGGCCGAGGGCGTCGGCCGGGTCCTGGCACATGAGCACGTGCGAGGCCTGCGCCCCCAGCGCCGCGATGGGCCAGAACAGCAGGTGGACGAGCAGCCCCAGGATCTTGATGGCGATCACGTCGCCGACGCGGTGGCCGGTGTACTCGTGGCGGTACCAGCTGAGCACGAGCTGCCGGTAGCGCTGCCGGGCGACGTCGGCGCCGTCACGGTCGACGACCGGACCGTGTTCGTAGCCGACCCCGCGCACGATCACCGTGATGGCCCGCAGGTTGAGCAGCCGGCGCACCGGCACCGACAGGACGGTGACCACGCCGCCGAGCCACCAGCCGGGCTGGTCCAGCCGGGTCAGCAGCAGGAACAGCACCATGTGCAGCACCGCGAGCGGCACCCCGACCCAGCGCAGCGCGACGCCCTGCGTGAAGATCCCGACCGGATCGGTGCCGACCCGCCGCAGCCGCTGCCAGAAGAGCACCTGGACCAGCAGGATGCCGAGCGACGCGCCGGCGCCGCTGAGCCCGAGGACCACCCACCAGGTGTGCATAGACCGCCATCATGACACGGACCGCAACGGGAAGGTGACCGTGAATTTCGCGCCGCCCTCGGGCGCGTGTCCGGCGTCGATGTGCGCACCGAGCCGGTGCGAGAGCTTGGCCGCCAGGGCCAGCCCGAGCCCGCTGCCGACCTTTCGCACGCCCTGATACCGCCGCGACAGGGCGCCCCGCTCGAACGCCACCGCGAGGTCCTCGTCCGTGAAGCCGGGGCCGCCGTCCCGCACCTCGATCCGGGCGGCCGACGCTGCGGGGTGCAAAGCCAAAACCAGAGGAGCCTGCTCCGGTACTACCCGAAGAGCGTTCTCCAGCAGCCCGTCCAGGATCTGCCGGATCCGCCCGGGGTCGGTGCGCACCGGCACCGCGAAGGGCGGCAGCTCGGTGCGCAGGACCAGCCCGGCCGCGGCGACCCGCCCGCCCCACGCCTCGGCGGTGGTGGCCAGCAGCTGCGTGAGGTCCACGTCGACCACCTCGATCGGCAGGTCGGCCGCCTCCAGCCGGGCCAGCACGAGCAGGTCGGCGATCAGCCGGTCGAGCCGCTCGGCCTCGTCGAGCACGGTCTGCCCGGCCCGCTGGGCGCCCTCCTCGCCGACCACCCCGTCGGCCAGCGCCTCGGCGTACCCGCGGATCGTCGTCAGCGGCGTGCGCAGCTCGTGCGAGACGGACAGCAGGAACTCCCGCTCCCGCCCCTCGCTGGTGGCCAGCGCGGCGGTGAGCCCGTTCACCGCGTGCGCGAGCTCGGCGACCTCGGCCGGCCCGTCGGGCGCGATCCGCACCGAACGGTCCCCGGCACTCAACCGCTTCGCCGCCGCCGCCACGGTGCGGATCGGCCGCGAGATGCGCCGCGCCAGCAGCGGCCCGGCGACCAGCCCGGCCGCGAGCCCGGCCAGCAGCGCGATCCACAGCTGCCCGGCGAAGCGCGCCAGCGCCCCGCCCGGCGGCTGCTCGGCCAGCACGACCCCGTTGCCGTCCTTGCCGATGGCCCGCCCGGCCACGAGCCGGATCCGCCCGCCGACCATCGCCCGCCGCACGTCGACGTTCTGGCCGGACGCGATCAGCTTGACCACGCCGGGGGGCAGGCCCTCGCGGTCGGGTTTTCCGGCGCGGATGAGGTACACCTCGATGCCCTGATCCGCCAGGCGCTTGGCGACATTCGCCTCGTCGGCGGGGTTGCGCGGGGTGTTGGTGAACCGCGGCCGCATCAGCTCGGCGGTGAGTTTGGTGTCGTCCGCCAGCCGCTCCCGGGCCGCCTTGTTGGCCTGGGTGGCGGTCAGCGGGATGCCGACGGCCGCGGTGACGAGCACCGACATCACCGCCACGACACAGGTGACGAGCGCGGTGCGGGCGGCGAGGCTCTTAAGCATCGGCGGTGTACCCGACGCCGCGGACGGTCCGGATCACGGAGGCCGCCTCGCCGAGCTTGCCGCGGACCTGGGCGACGTGGACGTCGACGGTGCGGGTGCCGCTGTGCGCGGCGTACCCCCAGACCGACCCCAGCAGCTCCTCGCGCGTGAACACCCGTCCCGGCCGCCCCATGAGGTGCGCCAGCAGGGAGAACTCGGTGGACGTGAGGGTCACCGGGGCGCCGTCGACGCGGCACTCCCGGCGCGCCGGGTCGATGCTGATCGGCCCGACGGTGCGCACCTGCTCGACGTCCGGCGGCCCCTGCGTGCGGCGCAGCACGGCCTTCACGCGCGAGACCAGTTCCCGCGGGCTGAACGGCTTGGTGATGTAGTCGTCCCCGCCGAGCTCCAGCCCGAGGATGCGATCGACCTCGTCGTCGCGCGCGGTCAGGAACAGCACCGGGGTCCAGTCCCCGGCCTCCCGCAGCCGCCGGCAGATCTCGGTGCCGTCCATGCCGGGCAGCGCGATGTCGAGCACACAGGCCACCGGCCGAAGTTTCCGCGCGGCCGCGAGCCCACCGGGCCCGTCGTGCTCGACGTGCACCCCGAACCCCTCGCGGGCGAGGTACATCCGCAACAGGTCGGCGATCGGCTTCTCGTCCTCGACCACGACCACGAGGCCCTTGCCCTGATCCACCGCACCATTCTGCCGGTTCGGGCGCTCCCGCACTGTTCGAGAGATGTTTGGGAACGGCCCATATCGGCTATGAGTCAGGGCGATCGGCCCACTCATCGCGGCAGCCAGCGCCCGCTTTGAGTCGGGCCGATCCGCTGTCCTCGCATCGAGGTGCGTCCGTCCTCGCATCGAGGTGCGTCCGTCATCGCATCGAGGTGCGTCTGTCCTCGCATTGAGGTGCGTCGAACGATAAGTCGGGCGCTGGCGCGCCGCGACTTATCGGACTTATACCCTGCCGGGCGACAGTGCGGTTTTGCGGTGATTCTCGGCCGCCGAGGGCCCTACGGCGGGTGGATCAGGCGAGGCGGAGTTCGGCGCGCGGCTTGGCCGTCGCGGTCGCCGGGGCCTTGGCGGTCGCGGCGCGGGCGGGCTCGATGACGCCCAGCGGCGTGCGGAACGCCTGCTTCAGAGCCTCGTCCAGGCGCCACATCTCGGCCTTCGAGCCGAGGCGGATCCAGAAGTTCTCGCGTACCCCGTCGATGGCCGTCACGCCGAGCTGGATGCCGGTGCGGGCGGGCTCCGGGGTCCAGGCGACGTCGGCCAGCTGGTGGAGGTCGGCGTTGAGGTGGAGGGAGACGCGGCGCAGTACCGCGGACTCGCTCGTCACCACGAGGCGGTTGCGGGTCAGCATCAGCACGTTGCGGCGGCCGCGGGCGGTGGTGCAGCGCGCGATCACGGCGACCGCGTCACGGTCCCCGGCGCAGTGGCGCAGCACCTGGACGTGGCGCGCGACGGTGCCGGCCGGCAGCTTGGCCAGCGCGGTGGCCGGGAGGAACGTCCGAGAGAAGGTGTCCAGCGCTTCCATACCTGGCGCAACGACCAGCCATCGGCACCGACACGCGAAATGAGCGCCGATCTCGCGGCCACGGCGTCCGGACACTCCCACGATGTCCGGAACAGCCGTTTGTGGCCGCGAGATCGGCGCACAGCGGGTGCGACGCCGACGCACCCTTGAACAGAGCCCGTTGAACCCGCTCGGCCGGAAGCCGGGCGCAGTGACCCGGCGACGCGAACATCGCCGGGTCCGGCGACCGGCCGAGCGGGTGGTCAGGACGCGGCCGGGGCCGGCTTGAGCGGCGCGCAGGCCTGCACGGCCGCCGCGACCTTCGGGTCCGAGGTGTCGAGCTGGTCGACCGGGCCGGTGACGGTCACGTTGTGCTCGGACAGGCAGTTGCGGTACGCCGCGTCCCGTCCGTTGCCACCGTTGCCGCCGCCGCGGTTGCCGAAGTTGCCGCCGCTGGGGAAGGCGGTCGGGCGCAGCGACTCGCACGCCTTCTGGGCCTTCTCCCACGTCTGCTGGTCCACGCCGTTCGGGGCCGCGGTGCCGCCGAAGAAGCCACCGCCGCCGCCGTTGCGGAAGCCGCCGCTGCCGGACGGGCGCGGCTCGCCGGAGGGGCGGACCTGGCCGGACGGGCGCGCGGTCGGCATCCCCGACGGGCGCGCGGTCGGCCGGTTGGACGCGTTGAACTGCGGGAGGTCGACGCCGTTGTTGCGCAGGCACGTCTGGTAGTCCGTGCCCCCCGACGCGCCCGCGGCGGCCGGTGCCGTGTCGTCGGAGGAGCCGCAGGCGGCGGCGAAGAACGCCACCGCGGCGAGCGCCAGAGCGGCGCCGCCGATCCGCTTGTTCATCACCCGTGTGATGGAACGTGCCCAAGCTCGGTACGAAGTCGACCGAACCTCAAAGTTCCCTCATAGCGGCTCTCCCAGCCAACTTTGAGGTCGGCCCGAGCTGTCCGGGAGGAGAACCGGCTGAACTACGTTCCCATGAAGGTCTGGTGGCTGGCCGGAGGGGTCGCCGTGCTCGCGGCCGCGGCCGTGACGACCGTCGTGCTCACGGGTCACGACGAGAAGGCTCCGGTGCAGGTCAGCACCGCGAAGGTGGCCCGCGGGGCGGTAAGCAGCACGGTGTCCGCGGCGGGCACGGTGCAGGCCCAGGCCACCCGCAGCCTCGGCTTCACCACCAGCGGCACGCTCACCGAGCTCAACGTCAAGGCCGGCGACACGGTGGCCGAGGGTGCGGTCCTGGCGAAGATCGACCCGTCGTCGGCCCAGGACGCGGTCGACCAGGCCTCCGAGAGCGTCTCCAACGCCCAGGACTCGCTGGACAAGGCCGAGACCGCGCACGACACGGCGCTGGCCTTGCCGACGTCCAACCCCACGACCGCTGCAGCTATCCCGTCGAGCTCAGCTAGAGCAGGCGGACAAACTGGACAAAATGCGCAAAATACCAATCAAAACGCCGCGCAGACCCGCGCCAACCAGGTGCAGCAGACCAGCGACAACCTGATGAGCGCCCAGCAGCGGCTCAACAACGCCAAGCTCAGCCTCACACAGGCCCAGACCAAGCTGGCCGGCACGGTGATCACCGCTCCAGTCGGCGGCAAGATCCTCGCCGTCAGCGGCTCGGTCGGCAGCCAGTCCGGCTCGAACGTCATCACGCTCGCCGGCACCGGCGACGCCGTCGTCAAGGCCCAGTTCACCGAGGCCGAGGTGGCCGCGCTCAAGGTCGGGCAGACCGCGACCATCACGCTGCCGGACAACGCCGCCGAGAAGTTCCCCGGCAAGGTGCTGCAGATCGACCCGGCCGGCACGGTGTCGAACCGCCTGGTGCGGTACGCCGCCCTGATCTCCTTCGACAAGGTGCCCGACACCCTGCTGTACGGGCAGAGCGCTACTGTCGCTGTAGTCACCGCGTCCGTGGACGACGTCCTGTCCGTTCCCTCGACCGCCGTGCACGACGGGTTCGTCACCGTCCGCGTCAACGGCAAGGACGAGCGGCGGGCCGTCGAGACGGGGCTGCGCGGCGACGTCAACACCGAGATCAAGAGCGGACTTGCCCAAGGCGACGAGATCCTGACGGCGGGTCAGTGACGATGGAGCCGATGCCGATCAGCGCCGTGCAGGCGACCGAACGCCAGCCCAAGGTCCTCGTGGTCGACGACGAGGCGAGCATCCGCGCCCTGCTGTCGGCCACCTTGCGACTGACCGGGTTCGAGGTGCGCGTGGCCTCCGGCGGCAACGAGGCCCTGGCCACCGCCGCGGAGTACGCGCCGGATCTGGTCGTCCTCGACGTCATGATGCCGGACCTGGACGGCTTCGAGGTCGCCCAGCGGCTGCGCACCAGCGGCCGGCCGGTCCCGGTGCTGTTCCTGACCGCGCGCGACTCGGTCGAGGACCGCATCTCCGGGCTGACCGTCGGGGCCGACGACTACGTGGCCAAGCCGTTCAGCCTCGAGGAGGTCGTGCTGCGGATCCGCGCGATCCTGCGCCGCAGCCTGGGCGAGCAGCAGCAGCTCGTCGACGGCGGCGTCCTGCGCTACGCCGACCTGGAGATGGACGAGGACGCCCACGAGGTGCGCCGGGGCGGCAACCGCGTCGACCTGTCCCCGACCGAGTTCAATCTTCTCCGGTACTTGTTGACGAACGCGGGTCGCGTGGTGTCCAAGGCGCAGATCCTGGACCGCGTCTGGAACTACGACTTCGGCGGCGACGGACGCATCGTGGAGAGCTACGTCTACTACCTGCGCCGCAAGATCGACAAGTGGGATCCGCCGCTGATCCACACCGTGCGCGGCGTCGGGTACGCGCTGAGACTGCCGAGAACCGAGGCGTGAACCTGCGGCCGTGGCGGCACTGGACGGTCCGGACCCGGATCGTCGTCTCGGTCGTGTCCATCGCCGCGGTCGCCCTGATCACCGCGAACGTGATCGGGGTGCTGTTCCTCAACTGGTACCTCATGGAGCGCGTCGACCAGCAGCTCATGCAGCCACCGCGGGGGCGTGTGCCGAGCTCTACGACGCCGAGCAAGCGCCCCGAGGGCCAGTTCTCGCCCGGCCCGGACTTCCAGATCTACCGTTTCGACGCGACCGGCAAGCCCGAGACCACCAGCGAGGCGCCGCTCGTCGACCCCAAGCTCTTCGGCGACATCCTGGCGCGGGCCGCGGACGGGCAGCCGTTCACCGTGGACGGGCCCGATGCGCAGTGGCGGGTCCGCGTCTTCCCGATGTGGAACAGCGCGACGGGCTACGGGGCGTTCGCGATCTCGCTGCACGATGTGGCGGCTACGCGCGATCAGATGGTGCAGTACACCTCGGGAGTCAGTCTTTTTCTGCTCGTGCTGACCGGCGTGGCGACGGCGGCCCTGGTGCGGGTCGGCCTGGCCCCGCTGACGCGCATGGAGGAGGCGGCGGCCGACATCGCCGGCGGCAACCTGTCGCGGCGCATCGACGACGCCGACCCGCACACCGAGTCGGGCCGGCTGGGCATCGCGCTCAACACGATGATGACCCGGATCGAGGGCGCGGTCGACGAGAGTGCGGCCTCCGAGCGGCGGCTGCGGCAGTTCCTGGCCGACGCCGCGCACGAGCTGCGCACGCCGCTGACCAGCGTGCAGGGCTTCGCCGAGCTGTACCGTCGCGGCGGCGCCCCGCCCGGCCCGGCCCTCGACGAGGCGATGGAGTGCATCGAGCTCGAGGTCGGCCGGATGCGCCTGCTGGTCAACGACCTGCTCACGCTGGCCCGCCTCGACGAGGAGCGCCCGCTGCAGCAGCACCCGGTCGACCTGCTCGCCGTCGCCGCCGACACGGTCCGCGACGCGCACGTGCGGGTGCCGACCCGGTTCGTGCAGCTCGCCGCGCTGGACGAGCGCTCGGCCACGTTCGAGCCGATCACGGTGGAGGGCGACGAGGCCCGGCTGCGGCAGGTGATCGCCAACCTGGTCAGCAACGCGCTGCAGCACACGACCGAGGACACCCGTATCGTGGTCCGGGTCGGGCGGGCCGAGCCGCCGAAGATGCTGCCGATCGCCACGGTCGGCGCCGCGCTGCCCGAGGGGACGGCGCTGGGCTGCATCGAAGTCAGCGACACGGGCCCGGGGATGAAGCCGGAGGACGCGGCCCGCGTGTTCGAGCGGTTGTACCGCGCCGAGGGTTCCCGCTCCCGCCGGACCGGCGGCGCCGGGCTCGGCCTGTCGATCGTCGCCTCGATCGTGCAGGCGCACGGGGGCCGTGTGGAGCTGTGGACCGCGCCGGGTCAGGGTGCGACGTTCCGGGTCCTGCTGCCGGCTCTCGATCTTCCCGACGATTTCGCCGACATCGACTTGGACGAATCATCGGAAATGCCTGCAACTGGATTCCGAGGTAACTCCGAGGTTCGCTGAGGTTTGCTCCGAGCGATTGCAACCACGATTCCCCTCATGCGTTTGTCGCTGCCTTCCTTGGGCAAGCCACGGCTCAACTCCGTGACCCTCGTGAACTCCGTGCTCGTGCTCGCCGCGGTGGGCGGGGCGTTCTGGGCGTACCAGATCGTCAGCGGCCCGGCCGCGAGCGCCGACACGGGGCAGAGCACCACACGGACCCGGCTCGTGGCGGTCACCCAGGGCACGGTCTCCCAGACGGTCTCCGCGACCGGCTCGGTGGCCAGTGCCGCCACCGCGAACGCCAACTTCACCACCTCGGGCACGGTCACCGAGGTCGACGTGAAGGTCGGCGACGTGGTCACCAAGGGCCAGACGCTGGCCAAGGTCGACCCGACCGCGGCCCAGGCCTCGCTGGACACCGCGAAGGCGAACCTGACCGCGGCCAAGGCGGCGCTGACCCGTGACGAGAACAACGACGCGGACGACGCCACCATCGCGTCGGCCGAGGCGCAGGTGGCGACCGCGCAGGCCAACGTGACGTCGGCGCAAGCCACGGTCAACGGGACGGTGCTCACCGCCCCGATCGCCGGGACGGTCACCGCGGTCAGTGGCGCGGTGGGGTCTTCTTCTTCTTCTTCTTCCTCCTCCTCCAATAGCGGCGGCGGTGGCACTGGCACTGGCACCACCTCGTCAGCGTCTTCGTCCAGCGGCTTCGTACAACTGGCGGATCTTTCGAAGCTGCAGGTGAACGCCAGCTTCGCCGAGGCCGACGCGACCAAGCTCAAGGCCGGTCAGACCGCCAACATCACCTGGAGCGCGCTGTCCGGCACGCGGGCCACGGGCAAGGTCGCGACCATCTCGCCGACCGCCACGACCACCAACAACGTGAACTCCTACGCGGTCGCGATCTCGCTCGACTCGCTGCCCGAGGGGGTCCGGCTGGGGCAGAGCACGACCGCGGTGGTCACGATCGCCGAGGCCCAGAACGCGCTGCGCATCCCGAGCACGGCCCTGCGCACGGCCGGCGGCCAGCGCACGGTGCAGGTCTCGGTGAATGGCGCGACCGAGGAGCGCCAGGTCGAGGTGGGCATCACCGGCGGCGGCTTCGTCGAGGTCAAGTCCGGCCTGCAGGCCGGCGAGCAGGTCGTGGTCACCACGACGACGTCCAACTCGACCACCGGAACCAACAATCAGCAGCAGTTCCCGGGCGGCTTCACGGGCGGCGGCGGTGGGAACTTCGGCGGTGGCGGTGGCGGTGGCGGTGGGTTCCAGCGTGGGGGGAACTGACGTGACGCTCACTGTCGCCACCAAACCCGTCCTCGACATCCAGGACGTCAAGAAGATCTACGGGCAGGGCGAGACCGAGGTGCACGCGCTGCGGGGCGTGTCGCTGACCGTCGAGCGCGGCGACTACATCGCGATCATGGGCTCGTCGGGGTCCGGCAAGTCGACGCTCATGAACATCCTGGGCTGTCTCGACATTCCGACGACGGGGCAGTACCTGCTCGACGGGGTCGACGTCAGCCGGCTCAACGACCGCCAGCTCGCCCTGGTGCGCAATCGGCGGATCGGCTTCGTGTTCCAGTCGTTCAACCTGATCGCCCGGACGACGGCGCTGGCCAACGTGGAGCTGCCGCTCGCGTACGCCGGGGTCAAGTCGGCCGAGCGCCGCCGCCGCGCCCGCGCCGCCCTGGCCATGGTCGGCCTGGCCGATCGCGAGGACCACGAGCCCAACCAGCTCTCCGGCGGCCAGCAGCAGCGCGTCGCGGTGGCCCGGGCCCTGGTCACGGCGCCGGCCCTGGTGCTCGCCGACGAGCCGACGGGCAACCTCGACACCCAGTCCACCAACGACGTGCTCGGCGTCTTCGACCGGCTCAACCGGTCGGGCCGCACCATCGTGCTGATCACTCACGAGCCGGACGTCGCCGAGCACGCCAAGCGGCTGATCCGGCTGGTCGACGGACGCATCGTCCAGGATGTGCGGCAGAAGTGAACATCTTCGAGACCATCCGCTTCGCGCTGCGCGCGATCACCGCCAACAAGCTGCGCTCCAGCCTCACCGTGCTGGGCATCCTGATCGGCGTCGCGGCGGTCATCCTGCTCGTGGCGGTCGGCAACGGCTCGGCGCAGGCGGTGCAGAACCAGATCGAGTCGCTGGGCACCAACACGCTCACCGTGACGGCCGGGGCCGGCGGCGGCGCGCGCGGGGCGGCCTCGACCCAGAACACCGCGCTGAACATGGATCTCGTACCGGCCCTGGAGAACAAGGACGACGCCCCGCACGTCAAGAGCGTCTCGCCGGTGGTGAGCGGCTCGCAGGCGGCGACCTACGAGGGCACGGACCACACCATCACGCAGTTCGTGGGTACGTATCCCGGCTACGTGGCCGCGTCGAACTTCAAGCTCGCCAAGGGCGCCCTCTTCACCGACGACGACGTCAAGGACTCGCGCAAGGTGGTCGTGCTCGGCTCGACCGTCGCCGAGGAGCTCTTCGGCACCGTCGACCCGCTCTCCAAGCAGATCACCGTGTCCGGCAAGCTCTTCACGGTCATCGGGGTGCTCGCGGCGAAGGGCGGCAGCGGCTTCAACGACCCGAACGACGTGGCCATGGCGCCGGTGAGCGCGGTGCAGGAGTCGCTGACCGGGTACGGCTCGCTCAACCAACTCCTCGTGCAGGCGACCTCGCCGGACGCGGTGAGCGACGCGCAGTCCGAGATCACCGCGATCCTCAACGAGAAGCTGAACGTGGGCGGGACGTCGTCGACTTCGGCGTACCGAATCCTGAACCAATCGCAGCTGCTGGAGACCCGGGCCAACACGGCCGAGACCTTCACCCTGCTCCTCGGCGCGGTGGCCGGCATCAGCCTGCTCGTCGGCGGCATCGGCATCACCAACATCATGATGGTGACGGTCACCGAGCGGACCCGCGAAATCGGCATCCGCAAGGCGCTGGGCGCACCCAAGCGCACCATCCTCACGCAGTTCCTGGTCGAGGCGACGGTGCTGTCGCTCATCGGCGGCCTGCTCGGCGTGGCCGCCGCGGTGATCGGCAGCCAGTTCACCATCGTGAGCATCAAGCCGGTCATCGTGCCCAGCTCGGTCGCGCTCGCCCTGGGCTTCTCGGTGGCGATCGGCCTGTTCTTCGGCAGTTACCCGGCCTCGCGGGCGGCCGGTCTGCGGCCCATTGAGGCACTTCGGTACGAGTAGGTCCGCTTTCCCGCGCGGGTCGGTCCCGGTTGCGGTGCCAAACCCCCCGCGGGCATCGCAACCTGGTCCCATCCGCACGGCTCTTCCTGATTAGGAGTTATTCGTGAGTCACGCCGCTTCGCCGTTTCGCCGTCCGGATGCTTCGCCGTACGACCGCCCTTCCGCTGACGACACTGAGGTTCTTCCGCTGGTCGAGGATGAGCCCGATCTGTTGGCGGAGCCGCCGTTGGACGACGACTTGAACGAGCGCATCGCCAAGGCTGCGCCGCGCCGCTTGGCCAACCGGGCCACGTATGCGCTGGCCGGTGTGGCTTTGCTGGTGGTCGGCTTCGTGGGTGGCGCCCAGGTGCAGAAGAGCTACGGCACCGCGCCCGCCGCTTCAGGCCCCGCTGGTGGGGCTAATCCGGCCGCCCTGGCCAGCGCCTTTGCGGGCCGCGGTGGCAACTTCGGCGGCCAGGGGAATGCCGGCACCGGCACGACCTCCCGAGGTGGCGTCACGGGTACGGTGAAGCTGGTGGACGGCACCACGGTGTACGTGGAGACCGCCGACGGCCAGACCGTGATCGTGAAGACCAGCGACAAGACCACGGTCTCCACCCCGGGCGCCCTGAAGGACCTGGCGGCGGGCTCGACGGTCACGGTCCAGGGCCAGTCCGCTGACGGCTCCGTGACAGCAACCTCGATCACGAAGACCAAGTAAGTACCCTCGGGCAGCGTGAGGCCCACCTACGCCGAAACCGTTCGCCGGCTCATGTTCTACGACTTCCCCTGGGACGTCCGCATGGCGGGGCGGCTCATGATCTGGCACTTGTACGCCTGGCCCTCGACCGCCACGGTCGTGGGCTCGACGTCGAGCCTGTTCACACGGTCCGAGATCACGTCTTTGACCTTCGGCGACCTGGTGGAGCACGGGCTCGACTCCCCGCGGGGGCGGGAGATTTTGCGCTTCGTGAACCGGAGCCACCGCGGGACCCCGGTCACGGCTGAGCACAACCGCTTCGCGCTGGTCGCCCTGCCGGTGACGTTGATCCGCTGGCTGGATCGCTTCGGCCACCGCGCATTGACCGCGGACGAGCACACCGCCCTGTTCACCTTTTACGCGGAGCTGGGCCGCCGCATGGGCGTACGCGACTTTCCGGCAGACCCATTCGCCTATCTGGCCGCGCACGAGTCGAAGTTCGCCTTTTCCGAGGCGGGGCGGTTGTGCAGCGAACGCACGCTGACCATGGCCCGCGACCGGGTACCTCGGTGGTCGCGGGCCATAGTCAGCCCGGTGATCGCCACCCTGCTGATGCCCTCGGTCCGCGAGGCGGTCGGGTTGCCGGCTCCGGCGTGGCTGTCGCGAGCCCTGGTGGCGGCTGTATTGCAGGTCAGGCGGCAAGTGGTTGGCTGGCTGCCACCCCGTACTACTCCTACGACCCCACGTACGCGGCGAATGAAATTGCGAAGTGCGGAACCGCAATCTGCTATATAGCACTTATTCATGTACGGTTTTGGCCGCTTTTGACCCGTCTGACCTACAGTGATGCCCGTTTTGCGCGCTTCCGTACGCCGAAATAAAGTGCCGCACCGCAGAATGAAGTATGGCGATCTCGGAGTTGCTTCCTCGATACTTTGCGTAGCGGCACGCAGGTGCCGCCAAACGGAGCAGCGCCCGGCGGTCACCGAGCGCTGCCTTCGGTCATCCCGCTGCGAGGAGGGAGGACCAGTTCATGGCATCAATGGTGCTCCGCCGCCCTTCTCGAGGCAATGGCTCGCCAGGAGGGGTACGCGATGCTGTTCTACGGCGGACAGGACGTCCGCATCACCCACGCGACGTTCAAGGTCATCGGTGCTGAGCCGTGCGAGTATGCCGTCTCGGACCTGGAGCCGATCTGGGTCTCGACACCGGACCGCAACCGGCTCACGATGTCAGCCTGCTCGGGCTCAGTCGCCTTGGCCGCAACTGCGGCGTTCGCCGGCAGCAACTTGAGTCACCCTGAATGGCTGATCTGCTCATTGATCGCCGGGGGAGTCTGCGCGGCGGAAGTGCGCGGCTTGATCCGCAAGGGCAACCGCAAATACGAGCTCTGGGCCATGGTTCGACACTCTGGCCAGCCGATTCTCCTCTTCGCGACGAGAGACCGGCTCAGATTCGGCCAGGTGCGCCGCGCCCTGGTCCGTGCGATCGAGTGGAATCAGGCCTGACGGCCGCAGAGTCGACGGCGCGCCGCGCCACAACGTCCTTGTGATGTTGCGGCGCTCCTGGGAGGCTCGGCGGTACCGCAATCTGCGGTGTAGCTGATTGCGGAACGGCGCTCTCACGGAGGTTTTGCGTCGCCATGGCAGCGGATGACTCGCCGGCAGGCGCGCGACGGCGCCTCCGGCTTGCGCTACGCAAGGCTCGGGAAGTCGCGGGTTTGACCCAGGGGGACGTGGGCGACGCCCTTCACTGGTCGTTGTCGAAGGTCCAGCGCATCGAGAGTGGCGACGTGACAATCTCGGTGACTGACCTTGCCGCGCTGCTTCGCCTCCTTGAGGTGACCGACGCGGACCAGGTCGATCGGATGACCAACGACGCGCGATTGGCACGAAAGCGAGGCTGGTGGGATCGGGCGCCGTATCGCGACTATCTGACCCCTGCACTCAGCAAGGTCGTCCAGTACGAGTTGACGGCGAGCGAGATCCGCGTTTTTCAGTTCGCGGTCTTCCCGGGCCTTCTGCAGGACGAGAAGTACGCCGATGCGATTTTCACTGTGGTTGAGCACGCTTCGGCCGAGGTGCGTAGGACCAAGCTGGAAATCCGGATGCGGCGCAAGGAAGGGGTATGGGGGCGCGAGGAACCACCGCGCTACCTGGTGATTCTCGACGAGTTCTTGCTGGAGCGGTCGTTCAGTGACCCGTCCGTCGCCGTGCGCCAGTTCGAGGTGCTCCTTACGCTGATCCGGCAACGGCCGGAGGTCATCGTCCGGCTGCTGCCGAAGGAGCAGGCGAGGTTCCTTCTGCTGGGAGCCTTCAGCATCTACTCGTTCGGTGATGAAGAGGATGCTGCACTTTACCGGGAGTTCAGCATCACCGACGAGATCGTGCATGACACGGTGGAAGTCGGGAAGTATCGGCTGCGGTTCGAGCAGATGTGGGAGCTTTGTTTGTCCCCCGCAGCGACGATGGATGTGGTGGAAGCGCAATATGCCCACTTCAGAGCCCTGCTGAGTAGGCGCGGGTGACCCTCTCGGGCTGCATACCTCAACGGACACGTGAAGGAAAGAGTGAACGAAGTTGCGTGATCGGTCTGCTCTTGTTTGGGTCAGGAGCTCAAAGTGTGACGCCGGAAATTGCATCGAGGTGGCGGATATGGGGCCTGAGATCTTGATTCGAGACTCTCAAGTGCCGGACACCGGCATCCTGACGTTCTCCCGGCGCGACTGGGCGGCGTTCGTCGACTCGATTGCGAGCGCCGGCCCCGATTGGCGTGTCTCCTAACGTGCCAGCATTGTCGTGCCGACACCCGACTCGGTCGCCGTGCCCGTACGCTGAAGGCCCGGTCGAGAGGTTGGAGGTGCTCGATGGATTGGACGGCTTCACGTGGCGCTTGGCGCACGAGTTCGAAGTGCGAGGCGAGCAGCTGCGTCGAGGTGCTGATCTGGCCCGGAGACGTGGTGCTGGTACGTGACGGTGCTGACAAGAACGGCCCAGTCCTGCGGTTTTCCACCGCGGCCTGGGCCGTTTTTGTAGAAGGGCTGCGTCAGACGCCGGCGTAAGAGTGCAGGCCGTTGGCGACCAGGTTCACGCCGAACAGGTTGATCAGCATGGTGGCCCAGCCGACCACGGCGATCCACGAAGCCACCCGCCGCGAGATGCTCGGGGTCGAGCGGGCGTGCAGGTAGCAGGCGTACACGACCCAGGCGATGAAGGACCAGATCTCCTTCGGGTCCCAGTTCCAGTAGCGGCCCCAGGCGGCTTCCGCCCAGATCGCGCCCGAGATGACGCCGAAGGTCCAGATGGGGAAGGCGAAGGCGTGGACGCGGAACGTAACGCGTTCCAGGACTGCCGGGTCGGGGAGGCGCTCGCCCAGGGAGTACGGGAAGCGGGTCTTGCCGGCGTCGTGGCCCGTGCGGATCAGGTGCATCGCGGCGGCTACGAAGCCGACCAGGAAGATGCCCGAGGCGGTTGAGGCCGCGCCCACGTGGATGACCAGCCAGTACGAGTGCAGGGCGGGGACCAGGGGGCCGACCGGGACGTACAGGCTCATGCCCGCCACTGACAGCAGGATCGCGGCCACCAGCGTGACGAAGAGGCCCAGGTGGCGCAGGTGGGACCAGCGCGTGAGGACCACCAGCCACGCCGTCATGCCTACGGCGGTGGCCATCATCACGAACTCGTACATGTTGCCCCAGGGGGCGCGGTCCGCGGCGATGCCTCGGGTTACCAGGGCGCCCACGTGGGCCAGGTAGCCGAGGAGCATCAGGGCGATCGCGGCGATGCCGGCCCGCCGAGCGCCCTTGGAAGGGGTCGCCTCGATCGGAGAAATGTCCGAAATGTCAGCAACGTCAACCGAACTCGCGCCGACCAGTGCGGGCTGGCGCACTGCCACGCGAGCCACGGCGCCGCGGCCGCCGAAGGCGTACTCGATCGCGTACGCCATCATCGCCAGCACGTAGCTGAAGATCGTGACGACCAACAGCTGGTTCGACAACCCGCCCATCACACAACCTCCTCGACGTTCTCAGTCTGCGCCACCTGCTCCGGCACCGAAGCAGTGGGGGCGGCCGCGCGCACCAGATCAAGGAACTCCTCGGCGAAGCCGGGGTGGTCGCTGCGCGGCAGGCCGCCCGCCGTGATGCCGGTCGGGGCGATGCGGAAGAAGACCCGGCGGCGCTTGCCGGTCAGCGAGCCGAGCAGGCCGGCGAGCAGGGCGATCGCCCCGCCCAGCACGATCGGCTGACCCGGGTCGTGGCGGACCGAGATGCTGATCCACTGGCGGGTGCCGACGAACTGCACGGAGGTGCCGTCCGGGAGTTTGCCCGTCTCGCCGGGCTTGAGCATCAGCGGGTCGCCGAACTTCTCGAGGCGGCCGGCGTCGATCTGGCGCGTGTCGAGGGTGTACACCGACAGCGGGGCACCGGCGTCGAAGCCGAGCACACCGCGGTACGGCTGCAGCATGAGTCTTGGATCGTTCTCGGCCGGGAAGGCGCTGGAGTTCACCGACGGGTCGGCCGGGACGGTCGGCAGGTAGATGCCGGAGAAGCCGATCTGCGCCTTGTCGTCGCGGGTGCCGGTCTGCGGGTTGATGTTCACGTCCGGGAACGTCGATACGCCCTGGCTGGTGAGCAGGCCGTCCTGGGGTAGGAACGAGGCGACGTCCTCCGAGACCTTCCCGTACTTGTCGGTGTAGCGCAGAACCGGCGCGTAGCCGTGGCCCAGCAGCGACACGTTCGCCCCGTCGAGCCGCAGCGGGTCGTTGACCTGCAGCAACTGCTCGCCGGACCTGCCGTTCTGGGTCACGTTGACGTCCGCTTTGTACGTGACCGGCTGGCCGTTGTCGAGGTAGGTCGCGTTGAACTTGTCCAGCCGCAGGCAGAAGCGGGGCAGGTCGTTCTCGCCGACCTGGGCGCCCAGCGCGTGCTCGTCGTAGTTCAGCAGGGTGTTGCAGAAGGCGAAGTCGTCGCCCTGGACCAGGATGCGGTTGCCGTGCCAGCCGAACCACGAGCCGAACGCGACGCCGAAGAGCAGCGAGAGCAGGGCGAAGTGGAAGACCAGGTTGCCGGTCTCCTTCAGGTAGCCCTTCTCGGCCGAGAGCTCGATGACGTCGCCGTCCTGGCGCACGGCGGTGCGGAAGCGGCGTTTGCGCAGCATGGCCCGGATGCGGTCGGCGTCGGCGGCGGTGCCGGACCCGGCCAGCGTGGCGTGCTGCGGCAGTCGCTCAAAACGTGCCGGAGCCTTCGGGGGTACCTTCACCAGCGCCGAAATATGCCCGCGGAACCGGGGCACGAGGCAGCCGACCAGCGAGACGAACAGCAGCAGGTAGATCGCCGAGAACCAGGGCGAGCCGTACACGTCGAAGAACGAGAGCCGGTCGAGCGTCGGCCCCCACTGCTGGTGCGTGTCGAGGTAGTTCTCGACCTTCTCCGGCGACACGTTGCGCTGCGGCAGCACCGAGCCCGGAATCGCGGCCACGGCCAGCAGGAACAGCAGCACGAGGGCGGTGCGCATGCTGGTCAGCTGCCGCCAGGCGCGGCGGAGCACGGCCACGGTGATGTGGTAGAGCCGGCGCATCAGATCGGCACCGTTCCGGCCGGGCCGATGTTGGCCTGCAGGGCGGTCATGAGGGAGCTCCAGACGCCGGTGACCAGGGCGAGGCCGATCAGCACGAGGAGGCCGCCGCCGATGCGGGTGACCCATCGGCTGTTGCGGCGGATGAACTTCACGACCCCGATGAGCCGCTGGAAGCCCAGCCCCATGGCGATGAACGGGATGCCGATGCCCAGCGAGTACGCGACCGCGAGCGTGATCGCGCGGGCCTGCGAGCCGCTGGTGGAGCCGAGCGCGATCATGGCGCCCAGGGTCGGGCCGGTGCACGGCGCCCAGGACAGCGCGAAGACGACGCCGAGGACCGGGGCGCCGATCAGGCCGGCCGACGGGAGGCGCTGCACCCGCCACTGCCGCTCCAGGCCCGGCACCAGGCCCATGAACGCCAGGCCGAGCACGATCACGGCCGCGCCGACGATCACCTCGATCAGCCGGCGGTGCACGACCAGCGTCATCGCGGCCCGGGTGGCCAGGATGATCAGGCCGATGAAGACCGCGGAGAAGCCGGCGATGAACAGCCCGACGCCGGCCAGCACCCGGCCGCGCCGCTTGCCCGAGTCGAGGTCGGCGCCGGCCAGCCCGGTGACGTACGAGAGATACCCCGGCACCAGCGGCAGGATGCACGGCGACAGGAAGCTGACCAGCCCGGCGAGCGCCGCCACGCCGACGGCAAGCAGCAGGGGGCCGCTCTCGGCGACCGTACCGGCGTCCATTTCAGGCCTTCTCGGCCAGCAGGTCGCGCACGATCGGCTCCAGCAGGGCCTGGTCGACCTCGGAGCGCATGACCGCGGCGATCCGGCCGGCCTTGTCGACCACCAGCGTGGCCGGGATCGAGTTCGGCGGCACGTCGAAGTTCAGGGCGAGCGCGGCCGAGGGGTCGAAGATGCTGCCGTACGTCGGCTTGACGTCGGCCAGGTAGGCCTCGGCCTTGCCGCGCTGGTCGCGCACGTTGACGCCGATGAACGTGACCCCGTCGGTCTTGGTCGCCGCGAGCACCTTCTCCAGCTCGGGCGCCTCGGAGCGGCACGGCGGGCAGTAGGAGGCCCAGAAGTTCACGACCACCACCTGGCCCTTGTGCTGGGCCAGCTCGAACCGGCCCGAGCCGTCCATCAGCTCGCCACCCATCGTGGGGGCGGCGACCCGGTCGGCCACCGCGATCTTGCGGCTGCCGAGGGCATTTTTGGGTGTACTGCTCGTGCAAGCGGCCAACGCGAGCACCAGCATCAGCACCAGGGCGCGACGCATCTCAGGCACCCTTGGCGTTGCGCGCCGAGGCGGACAGGGCGATCAGGTGCGCGGCCGGCTCCGTGTACGCGATCCCGACGATCTTGGTGTCCTCGAAGTGGAAGCTGGTGAGGCTGGCCAGCTGGCACTCGCGGCGGCGCGGGTCGTGCCACAGGCGCTTCTTCTCCACGCTGCGCCGAAGCGTCCAGATGGGCAGCTGGTGCGAGACGCACACCGCCTCGTGCCCCTCGGCCGCCTCGCGGGCGGCGAGCAGCGCCTGGTACATCCGGGTCGCGATCACGTTGTACGGCTCGCCCCACGACGGGGTCACCGGGTCGCGCAGCACCCACCAGTTGCGCGGGTCCTTGAGCGAGCCGTCGCCCACCCCGACCCGCTTGCCCTCGAAGAAGTTCGCGCTCTCGATGAGCCGCTCGTCCACCGCGACCGGCAGCCCGAGCAGCTCGGCGAACGGCTCGGCGGTCTGCTGCGCGCGTTCCAGCGGGCTGGCGACCAGGTGCGTGATGTCCCGCCCGGCCAGCGACTCGGCCGCGGCCTTGGCCATCTGCACGCCGAGCTCGGACAGGCGGTAGCCGGGCAGCCGGCCGTAGAGGATCTTGTCCGGGTTGTAGACCTCGCCGTGCCGCAGCACGTGGACGATGGTTTTCATGCGCCCGCCACCTGCGCCGCCGCGCGGGCCGCGTGCGGCAGGGCCGCCTCGAGCACGCTGAGCGCCTCGTCGTCGATCGCGGTGGAGACGAACCAGGACTCGTACGCGCTCGGCGGCAGGTAGACGCCCCGCTCGAGCATCGCGTGGAAGAAGGCCCGGAACGCGGCCACGTCCTGAGTCTGCGCCTCGGCGAACGAGTGCACCGGCCGGTCCGTGAAGAAGATCGAGAACATGTTGCCGGCGGTGGACAGCACATGCGGTACACCCGCGGAACCAAGGGCGTCGGAAGCCAGCTTCGAGATCGTCGCGGCCGTCGCGTCCAGGCGCGCGTAGACCTCGGGGGTCGCGAGTCGCAGCGTGGTCAGGCCGGCCGCACAGGCCAGCGGGTTTCCGGAGAGGGTCCCGGCCTGATACACCGGTCCGGCCGGGGCCAGCTTGGCCATGATCTCGGCCCGCCCGCCGAACGCCGCGGCCGGCATGCCACCGCCCATGACCTTGCCGAAGGTGTACAGGTCCGCGTCCACCGGCTCCAGCCCGGCCCAGCCACCGCGGCTGACCCGGAAGCCGGTCATCACCTCGTCGAGGATCAGCAGGGCACCGTGGCGGTGCGCGAGCTCCGCGAGCCGGGCGTTGAACCCGTCGCGGGGCGCGACCACGCCCATGTTCCCGGCCGCGGCCTCGGTGATCACGGCGGCGATCTGGTCGCCGTGCGCCTCGAAGGCGGCCTCGAGTGCGGGGATGTCGTTGTACGGCAGCACGAGCGTGTCGGCCGCCGCCGCCCCGGTGACGCCAGGTGAGTCCGGCAGGGCCAGCGTGGCCACCCCGGACCCGGCCGCGACCAGCAGCGCGTCGACGTGCCCGTGGTAGCAGCCGGCGAACTTGACCACCTTCGGCCGGCCGGTGAACCCGCGCGCCAGGCGCAGGGCGCTCATCGTGGCCTCGGTGCCGGAGTTGACCAGGCGCACCTGGTCGACCGCGGTCCGGGCGACGATCTCCTCGGCCAGCTCGACCTCGCCCGGAGTCGGGGTGCCGAAGCTGGTGCCACGGGCGGCGGCCGCGGTGATCGCGGCGATGACCTCGGGGTGGGCGTGGCCGAGGATCAGCGGCCCCCACGAGCAGACGAGGTCCAGGTAGCGCCGGCCGTCGGCGTCGGTGAGCCAGCAGCCGGAGCCGCTGACCATGAAGCGCGGGGTGCCCCCCACCGCCCGGAAGGCCCGGACAGGTGAATTCACCCCACCCGGCACGATGGCCCGGGCGCGGTCGAACAGGGCCTGCGAGGCCGGTGCGTCGCCCGCGTACGGGCCGAGACCGGCGGTGTCAATATCGGTCACAGCCTGCCCATTCTGACAGCCGGTCCGCGGTGGCGGCGCGCGGCCCTCGGCGCCGTGTGCCCGACACCACTGTGGCCGCTGATCAGATATACGCTGGTGTCGTGGATCGACCCGATCTCTCCGTCGCCGTGCGCCGCGCACCCAGCGAGACCGTCGTGTCGCTGACCGGCGAGATCGACATGTCGACCGTCCCCCGGCTGGCGGCGGCGGTCGATGAGGTGCTCAACGAGCCGCCGGCCCGCGTGGTGCTCGACATGGCGGGCGTCACATTCTGCGACTCGCAGGGCCTGGGCACGCTCGTGGTGCTCAGCCGCAAGGCCGCGCTCGCGCAGAGCTACCTGGTCCTGGTCAACGTGGGCGCGTTCCTGATCCGGGTGCTGGACATCACCGGGCTGCGCAACGCGCTGATGATCCAAGAGGTCTAAATTTTCGCGCGCGCCTTCGCCAGCGCCGCCATCGCCTTTTCCACCTGCTCGCGGCCCAGTTCGCCGTCGGCCGCGAGGGCGCCCTTGAGCAGGGCGGTCGCCTCGTCCACGGCCACCCCGACCGCGCGCAGTTCGGCATCGCGCCGGCGGACGAGCTCCGACTGGGCCGCCAGCTGCTGGGTCATCGTCCACAGTTCGACGAAGACGGAGACTTTGGCGCGCAGTACCCACGGGTCGAACGGCTTGGTGAGGTAGTCCACCGCGCCGGCCGCGTAGCCGCGCAGGGCCAGGTGCGAGTCCCGGTCGGCGGCGGTCAGGAAGATGATCGGCACGTGCCGGGTCTTCTCCCGGCGCTTGATGTGCCGGGCCGTCTCGAAGCCGTCCATGGTCGGCATCTGCGCGTCGAGCAGGATGAGCGCGAAGTCGTCCACGAGCAGCCGCTTGAGCGCGTCCTCGCCGCTGTCGGCGCCGACCGTCTGGACCGGCAGGCCCTGCAGGATCGCCTCGAGAGCGAGCAGGTTGTCCCGCCGGTCGTCCACGAGCAGCACCTTGGCGGGCCGATCCGGTCCAGTCACCAAAGCAATCTATACCTTGCTAGACGGCCCGGCCTTCTCCGTTCACCCAGGCCGCCATCACATCGAGCAACTCGTCGAGGTCGACCGGCTTGGTGATGTAGTCGCTGGCCCCGGCGGCGAGCGAGGACTCCCGGTCGCCGGGCATCGCCTTGGCGGTCAGGAACACCACCGGCAGCTCGGCGAAGCGCCGGTTGCGCCGGATCGCGCGGGTCGTCTCGTTGCCGTCCAGGTCGGGCATCATCGCGTCCATCAGCACGATGTCGACGTCCGGGTGCTCGGAGAGGATGCGGACGCCGTCGGCGCCGTTGTCGGCGTACAACACCGTCATCCCGTGCAGCTCCAGCGCGCTGGTGAGCGCGAAGACGTTGCGCACGTCGTCGTCGACGATGAGCACCGTGGCCCCGTCGAGCTCATGGGCGGCGGCGGTCGAGCGGCGCTCGGCCGAGGGCAGCGAGCGCAGCATCGGCGGCGCGGCCGGCATCGGCCGGTTCACCGGCAGCGTCGGCGGCTGCATCGGCAGGGCCGGCAGGACGGGGTGCAGGGCCGGGTGCAGGGCGGGCGTGACCTCGGTGGCGATGACGTCCGGGAGGTACAGCGTGAACGTCGCCCCGTGCCCGACCTCCGACGTGACCCCGATCGCACCGCCGAGCAGGCGGGCCAGCTCCCGGCTGATCGACAGGCCGAGGCCGGTGCCGCCGTACTTCCGGCTGGTCGTCCCGTCCGCCTGCTGGAACGCCTCGAAGATGAGGGCCACCTTGTCGTCCGAGATGCCGATGCCGGTGTCGGAGACGGCGAACTGGATCACTCGACGGGCCCCGGCCAGCGTCGGCGAGGTGAAGTCCAGGCCGGCCGGCGCGACGCCGATGTGCAGCGTGACCCCGCCGTGGTCGGTGAACTTGACCGCGTTCGAGACCAGGTTGCGCAGGATCTGCTGGAGCCGCTGGGGGTCGGTGACGATCGCCGGGGGCAGCGCCATGTCGGCCACCACGGTGAACTCGAGGCCCTTGTCCTCGGCCTGCGGGGCGAACGCCTGCTCGACGTAGGCCCGGATCTCCTCGAACGAGACTTCGCCCGGCTCGACGTCCATCCGGCCCGCCTCGATCTTGGACAGGTCGAGGATGTCGTCGATGAGCGCCAGCAGGTCGGAGCCGGCGTTGTGGATCGTCGCCGCGAACTCGATCTGCCGGGCGGTCAGGTTGGTGTCCGGGTTGTCGGCCAGCAGGCGGGACAGCAGCAGCATCGAGTTGAGCGGGGTCCGCAGCTCGTGGCTCATGTTGGCCAGGAACTCCGACTTGTACTGCGAGGCCTGCGCCAGCTGCTGCGCCTTCTCCTCCAGGCCGAGCCGGGCCATCTCGATCTCGCGGTTCTGCTTCTCGATGTTGCCCTTCTGCTCCGACAGCAGCGTCGCCTTCTCCTCCAGCTCGGCGTTGGTGCGCTGCAGCTCGGCCGACTGGTCCTGCAGCTCCTCGGTGAGCCGCTGGGACTGCGAGAGCAGCTCCTCCGTGCGCCGGTTGGCCAGGATCGTCTTGAGTGCCACGCCGATGGTGACCACCAGCCGGTCGAGGAAGGACAGGTGCAGCTCGCTGAACGGCGAGACGGTCCCGAACTCGATCACGCCCAGCGGCTCGCCCTCGAACAGCACCGGCAACACGACCAGGTCGGCCGGCGCGGTCTCGGTGACGCCGGAGCGCACCCGCAGCCGGGCGGCCGGGTCGGCCTGCACGCGAATCGCCCGGCGGGACAGCGACGCCTGGCCGATCAGGCCCTCGCCGGGGGCGAAGCTGATGTCGGCGCCGGGGGCCACGTACCCGTACGACGCCTCCAGCCGCAGCCGCAGCCCGCTCTCCGGGTCGGGGCCCGACAGGAAGAACGCCCCGATCTGGGCATCGACCAGCGGCGTCACCTCGGCCATGATCATGCGGCAGACCTCGCCGAGGTCGCGCTGGCCCTGCAGCAGGCCGCCGACGCGGGCCAGGTTGGAGTCCAGCCAGCCCTGCTCGGCGTTCTTCTTCGTGGTCTCGCGCAGGGTGACGATCATCTGGTTGATGTTGTCCTTGAGCTCGGCCACCTCGCCGAGCGCCTCGACCGCGATCCGCTGGGTCAGGTCGCCGCGGGTCACCGCCGTGGACACCTGGGAGATGGCCCGCAGCTGGGTGGTCAGCGTCGAGGCGAGCTGGTTCACGTTCTCGGTCAGGTCGCGCCAGGTGCCGGAGACCCCCTTCACCTGGGCCTGACCGCCGAGCTTGCCCTCCGAGCCCACCTCGCGGGCCACCCGGGTGACCTCGTCGGCGAACGAGGAGAGCTGGTCGACCATGGTGTTGACGGTGCTCTTGAGCTCCAGGATCTCGCCGCGGGCGTCGACCGTGATCTTCTGCGAGAGGTCACCGCGGGCCACGGCCGTCGCGACCTGGGCGATGTTCCGCACCTGACTCGTCAGGTTGGACGCCATGAAGTTCACGTTGTCGGTGAGGTCGCGCCAGGTGCCGGCGACGCCGGTGACCTGGGCCTGGCCGCCGAGCTTGCCCTCGGTGCCGACCTCGCGGGCGACGCGGGTGACCTCGTCGGCGAACGAGGACAGCTGATCGACCATCGTGTTGACGGTCGACTTCAGCTCCAGGATCTCGCCGCGGGCGTCGACCGTGATCTTCTGCGAGAGGTCGCCCCGGGCCACGGCCGTGGACACCTGGGCGATGTTCCGGACCTGGCTGGTCAGGTTCGAGGCCATGAAGTTGACGCTGTCGGTGAGGTCGCGCCAGGTGCCGGCGACGCCGGTGACCTGGGCCTGGCCGCCGAGCTTGCCCTCGGTGCCGACGTCACGGGCCACGCGGGTGACCTCGTCGGCGAACGAGGAGAGCTGATCCACCATCGTGTTCACGGTGTCCTTGAGCTCCAGGATCTCGCCCTGGGCGGCCACCGTGATCTTCTGCGAGAGGTCGCCCCGGGCCACCGCGGTGGCGACCTGGGCGATGTTGCGGACCTGGCTGGTCAGGTTGGACGCCATCGAGTTGACGTTGTCCGTGAGGTCCTTCCAGGTGCCGGCCGCACCCGGCACGTCGGCCTGGCCGCCGAGGTTGCCCTCGGTGCCGACCTCGCGGGCCACCCGGGTCACCTGCTCGGCGAAAATTCGCAACGTGTCGACGAGCGAGTTGATCGTCTCGGACAGCTCGGCGATCTCGCCCTTGGCGCTCACCGTGATCTTCTGCGACAGGTCGCCGCGGGCCACCGCCGTCGCCGCGGTCGAGATCGACCGCACCTGGCCGGTGAGGTTGGCGGCCATCGAGTTCACCGAGTCGGTCAGGTCGCGCCAGGTGCCGGCGACGCCGGTGACCTGGGCCTGGCCGCCGAGCTTGCCCTCGGTGCCGACCTCGCGGGCCACCCGGGTCACCTCGTCGGCGAACGACGAGAGCTGGTCGACCATCGTGTTGACGGTGCGGCCGATGGTCAGGAACTCACCGCGCAGCGGCCGCCCGTCGATCTCCAGCGCCAGCTGCTGCGACAGGTCGCCCTCGGCCACCGCCACGATCACGCGGGCGATCTCCGTGGTCGGGCGCCCGAGGTCGTCGATGAGCGAGTTGACCGCGTGGATGCGATCGAGCCAGGCCCCCTCGAAGCCCTCCTCGTCGAGCCGCTCGGTCATCCGGCCCTCGCGGCCGACGACGCGGCTGATCCGCAGCAGCTCCCGGGTGTGGTGCTGCTTCATCTCGGCGAGCCGGTTGAAGCGCTCGACGACCTCGCCCGGCAGTCCGTCGCGACGGGTCAATCTGATCTTCAGGTCGCCGGACAGCAACCGGTCCAGCGCCCCGGAGAGCTCCTCGAGGAGCATCGTTTCCGGACTCTTCTGGGTGACTTCGTCGACTGTGGTCATGGCGTCTCCACCGGTCTCGGGGGCAGGCGGTGTCCACCCATCGTCGTCCTTCAGGTTGGATTGTTACCACCGTTCAGTGGAGACTGCGATATGTGACAACCCAGACCGTCCGGAGGCTCAGGCTCCCGGCCGACCATAGCTCTCCCGGTCTGGCCCGCGAGGCGATCCGGACGATCGCGCACGAACGGGACCTCCTCCCCGTCCTCGACGAGGCCCTCCTCCTCGTCACCGAGCTCACGACCAACAGCGTCGTGCACGCCGGCACCGAGTTCGACCTGGAGATCACGGTCGGCGACGGCTCGATCACGGTCGCCGTGCTCGACTTCCGCCCGGGCACCATCACCCCGAGCTTTCCCGAGACCACCGGCGAGCTGCCCGAGCGCGGGCGCGGCCTGCTCCTCGTCGAGCAGCTTGCCACGGCTTGGGGCACGCTGCACTTCAACGGGGGCAAGGGTGTCTGGTTCCGGCTCGACGTGACCCCGCAGGAGCGGCCCGAGGTGCCCAGCCTCGACCTCCCCTCGGCGGTCGACGCGCTGATCTGGTCCGGCCGCGGCGCCTCGCTGGAGGAGCTGGCCGAGGAGCTGCTGCAGCGGCTGTGCCGGGCCATCGGGGCCCAGGGCGCGGCGCTGACCGTGGACGAGGGCGAGGGACCACACACGGTTTCGGCGTACGGGCGGCTGGGCGGCAGCATCGATTCCGGTCGCCGCGTCCCGTTGCGCGTCACCCGCCCGTGGCGCGCCGAGCTGCTCGTGGCCGGCGGCGGCGCCAGCCCTTTCGCCCGGCCGCTGACCGCGCTGGCCGCCGACCGGCTCACGCTGCTGGTCGAGAACCACCGCCTGCGCCGCGCCGACGCCGAGCGGCGGACCTGGCTCACCTTCCTGGCCGACGCCAGCGAGCTGCTCGCCCAGTCCCTCGACGTCGAGCTCACGCTGGCCCTGATCCCGCGGCTGGTCGTGCCCCGGCTCGGCCAGTGGTGCGCGATCCACTCCGCCGACGCGGGCGGCGAACTGCGCCTGGCCGCGGCCACGCACGCCGACGAGTCCAAGGTCGCCGACCTCCTCGACGCCCTCGCCCAGGCCGCGCCGCAGCTCAAGGAGGCGATGGGAACCGACGCCGTGGTACCGCTCGGTGCCCCACTGGAGGGCTACATCGTCGCGCTGATCGCCCGCAACCAGCACCTCGGCACCCTGGCCGTCGGCGGCAGCGGCGACACCTGGCAGCGCGCCGAGGAGGTGGCGGTCGTCGAGGACGTGGCCCGCCGCGCCGCGCTCGCCATCGACAACGCCAACATCCACGCGGAGCGCCGGCGGGTCGCCCAGACCCTGCAGCGCTCCCTGCTGCCGCCCCAGCTGCCCCGGGCCGAGGGGATCGAGTTCGGCGCCGAGTACGTGCCGACCGGCGAGGGCGTCGAGGTCGGCGGCGACTTCTACGACGTGCTCCCGCTCTCGGGCCGGCGCTGGCTCGTCGTGGTCGGCGACGTCTCCGGCAAGGGCGTGCAGGCGGCGACCGTGACCGGGCTGGTCCGCGATGTGACCCGGGTGCTGGTCCGCGACGGGCGGCCGCTGCCCGAGGTGCTGCTGCGGCTCAACGAGACCCTGCTCGAGCGGGGCGGCGGGCGGTTCTGCACGCTCTGCCTGGCCCAGATCCTGCGCCGCCAGGACGGCCGCCTCGACGTGACGCTCCACCTCGCCGGGCACGATCAGCCGGTGCTGCTGCGCGCGGACGGTTCCACCGAACTTGTCGGCGCCTGTGGTACCGCCCTTGGCCTCCTCGACACCATCAACACTCCGCGCACACAGGTCCTGCTCGACCCGGGCGACACGCTGATCTTCTTCACCGACGGGGTGACCGAGCGGCGGCGGGGCATCGACCTGTTCGGGGTTGAGCGGCTGCGCGAGGAGGCGGCGCTGCTCAACGGCTTCCCGGCGGACGTGGTGGCGGCCCGCTTGCGCGCGCGGACGCTGAGCTTCTCCACTGAGGTGCCGCGCGACGACATCGCGATTTTCGCCGTCCGCAACGATTCCTGACTTGGTTCAGCCCGGCCGGCCCGGTGCGGCGCGCTCGGCGTGGTCGGCTTTCGCTGTGCGCAACGACTCCTGACTTGTTTCAGCCTGGTCGGCGCGGTCGGCTTTCGCTGTCGGCAACGATTCCTGACTTGGTTCAGCCCGGTCGGCCCGGTTCAGGCTTATTCCGGTCGTTTCGGGCTTTTTGTGCCATTCGGTTCGCGTGCTTTTCAGGCCACCCAGCCCGCGTGCAGGAAGTGCGCGGCGAGGACGCCCTGAGTCGTGAGGAAGACGGCGAGCACCGTGCGGTCGACCCACGGGCGCCTCCCGAGGACGCCGAGCGCCATGAACGCCGGGAACACCTCCAGCCCGATCCGCGACGCCGAGTAGAGCGGATACGGGATATCCGTCGTGTACCGGCTGGGAAAGCTCACCATGAACGCCAGCAGCGCGACGCCCAGGAGCGGGAAGACGGCCTGATCTCGGGTCCGCCAGGTCAGCAGCAGCGCGCCGAGGACCAGGACGGTCGCCAGTTCGAGGACGTTGTGCGTCCAGAGCTCGGTGAAGTGCGGGCCGGCGTGCCGGAAGGCGTCGATCGGCGCCTGCCACGGCCAGGCGAGGTGGCGACCCCAGTGCTCAGCCTGCGTGTGCGAGAACGCGAGCGGGTCGCGGTAGGCAAGTTGATTGACCACCATGACGGCCACTAGGCCCAGCGGTATGCCGATTAATGCGGATATTTCGGACCAATGCTTCGGCCGTTTCCGCAGGTACTCGACCACGAACGCGCCGACGAGCAGGATGCCGGCCGAGCGCGTCGCCGCGGCCAGCCCGCCGAGCAGGCCGGCGGCCCACCAGTGGTGGCGGCGCAGGCAGTACACGGTGGCGAGCAGCAGGGCGATGAACAGGCCCTCGTTGTAGGCCGCGCTGAGGAAGAACCCGGTCGGGAACGCCACGAAATAGAAGGTCGCCCGGGCTGCAGTCTTGGGGCCGAGTTCCAGATCCGTCAGCCGGTACAGCACGATCAGCGCACCCAGCAGCGCGGCGTTGGCGACCACGAGCGCCGCGAGCCACGACTTCCCGAGGCAGAGCGGCGTGGCGAGCTTGATCAGCAGCGGGTAAAACGGGAAGAACGCGGCCGGCGAGGCATCGGGCGTCGGCTGGTAGCCATGGTCGGCGATGGCGATGAACCACTTCGAGTCCCACTGGGCCGCCCACACGTAGGCGACGTGCCCGATCGACTTCCCCGGCCCGGGATCGCCGATCCACGCGAAAATCGAGATCGCGGCGAGGCCGGCGCGGCTGGCGGCGAACACCCCGAACCCGACGAGGGCCGCCCGCCGCCACGGGTGATCGACCGGTTCGATCGGAATCGGCGGACTGGTCGAGAACGGCGGCGCTTCGGACTTTGACGGCGCACTGGGTTGCGGCGGCGCTTCGGGTGTCGGCGGCGCTTCTATGCGCGGGAGTTCGCTAGTCGAGGAGTCCACTGGCGGCTCGGATTCTGGCCAGGTCGGCGGCGACGTCGGCCGGGCGGGCGTTCAGGTCGTAGGTGCTGAGCAAGTGCAGGTTGTCGCCGGTGTCGATCTCCAGCAGTTCGCTGCGCAGGCCGGCTCGGGTGCGTGACTCGAGGCGGACGCGCTCGATGTCGGGCCAGGACAGCCGGCGGTGGCCCGCGTAGCCGGACACCACCGTCACGCCCTGCGGGTCTGCGGCCAGGCGGACCGGGGCCAGGAGGTCGCGCAGGGCGTATGCGCCGGCGACCACCGCCGCGACGACGGCTGCGGTCAGCGCCGGGCGATCCTCGGCGAAGAAGACCGCCGCGAGCACCAGGACGACCGCGACCGCGCACTTGAGCGCGGTGAAGCCCGGCGACACCCGCCACCGCATGGTCGTCGGCGCGGGGCCGGACGGCTCGTCGGCGGCAGGCTGCTCGGAGAAGGCACCGCTGCGCATCTGCACACCCCTACGATTACGCGACCCAGCCGCCCCGCACGAAATAAGCGGCCAGAATCGCCTGCAGCATGAAGAAGAGGGCGACCACGATCCGATCGACCCACGGCCGCGCCCCGATGCGCGCCAGGATCATGAACGCCGGAAAGACCTCGAGCCCGAACCGCGACGCCGAGTACAGCGGGTACGGCAGGTGCGACGACGGAAAGCTGATCATGAGGAACGTCAGCCCGATCCCGACCAGGGGCAGCACCCACTGGTCGCGCCGCAGCTTCCACGGCCCGACGAAGCACAGCACGAGCGCCGCGATGCACATCAGCGCCGTGGCCAATTCGAGCAGGTTGTGCACCCACAGGTCGCTGAACCCGAAGCGCAGCCCGTGGCTGGTGACCAGCGACTTGCCCCCGCGCAGGACGGGCATCCAGGGCCAGTCCAGGTGGCGGCCCCAGTACCGCTGCGCCTTGAGAAACGCGAACGGCTCGCCGTATGCGTTGATCGAGAACGCGGCCACGCCCGCCACGCCGACGGGGATCAGCAGGATCGCCAGCGCGCTGGTCTTCAGCCGGAACCGATTGACCCGCACGTACTCCCACACGAACGCCCCGGCCAGCAGAATCCCGGCCGACCGCGTGAACACCGCCAGCCCGCCGAACGCCCCGGCCCACCACCAGCGCTGCTGGCGCAGGCAGTACAGGGTGGCCAGCATCAGCCCGATGAACAGGCCCTCGTTGTAGGCGGCGGTCAGGAAGAACGCGGTCGGGAACGCCACCAGGTAGAACACCGTCCGCCCGGCGATCACGCGGTCGAACTCGCGCTCGGTCAGCCGGTACAGCACGACCAGCGCCCCGAACGACGCCAAGTTCGCCACGAGCAGCGCGGCGATCCAGGGCTTGCCGAAGCAGAGCGGGGTCAGCCCGCGGATGAGCATCGGGTACATCGGGAAGAACGCGGCCGGCGCCTTGTCCGGCTCTGGGTAGTAGCCCCGCTGCGCGATGTCCACGAACCACTTCGAGTCCCACTGCGACGCCCACTGCGCGGCCAGGTAGGTGGCCGTCACGTTCGGCCGCTTCTCGCCGATCCAAGCAAACGCCGTCACCACCGCGAGCGCGATCTTGCTGGCCGCGAAGATCCAGAACCCGGTCAGCAGCGCCCGCCGCCACGGCCGATCACCGCCCGCCGCGGCGTCGACCCCGCCACCAACCCCGCCGGCATCGGTCGCGCCGGCGTCCGTTTTGTCGGCGTTTGCGGGGCCCGCGTTAAGTTGATCCGCGTCTGGCTCGTCGATGCCCGCAGTCGTTGCTCCGACGCTCGCTGTTGTGGCGGCCGCGGTGCCTGGCTCGGCCGTGGTGCCCGTGGTGCCCGTGATGCCCCTGGTGCCCCTGCTGGCGGTGCTGCCCGTGGTGCCGGTGGTGCCGGTGGTGCCGGTGGTGCCCGTGCTGGCGGTGGTGTCGCTGGTGCTCGTGGCCGCCGTGCCCGTGCCCGTGGCCGTCGTGCCCATTGCGGTGGTGCCCGTGGCGGCGGTGCCTGCGGTGCCAGCGTCCAGGGCGGTGGTCGTGGGCTGGGCGGCTGCGTCGCGGGCGCGGTCTCCTGGGTCGTCGGCGTCCATCTGCGGCATCGTAGAGGCGCTCATCGCTACGGCCGCAGCCCGCCGCGGATCACCAGGTCGAGCAGGGCGAACACGAACAGGGCGATCCCCACGAAGCCGTTGGCCGTGAAGAACGCGCGGTTGACCCGGGACAAGTCGGTCGGGCGGACGATCGCGTGCTCGTAGACGAAGGCGACCGCGGTCACCGCGAGGCCGATCCACCACAGCCAGCCCAGGTGGACCAGCTGGCCGAACCAGACGAACAGGGCGAACGTCACGATGTGGGCGATGGTGGACAGGCGGAGGGCGAACGGTACGCCGAAGCGGGCCGGCACCGAGTGCACGCCGATCTCGCGGTCGATCTCGGTGTCCTGGCAGGCGTAGATCAGGTCGAAGCCGCCGATCCACAGGCCGACCGCCACGCCGAGGACCCAGGCCGGGCCGGAGCCGCGCAGGTCGCCGGTGACTGCCAGCCAGGCGCCGACCGGGCCGACCAGCTGCGCGATGCCGAGGATGGCGTGCGGCCAGTTGGTGAAGCGCTTGCCGTACGGGTAGACGATCAACGGCACCACGGCCAGCGGCGCCAGGGCCAGGCAGAGCGGGTTGAGCAGGGCCGCGGCGCCGAGGAAGACGACGATGGCGACCAGCGCGCCGGTCCACGCCGTGCGGACGCTCACCGCGCCGGTCACGAGCTCGCGCTTGGACGTGCGCGGGTTCCGGGCGTCGATCTGCCGGTCGATGATCCGGTTGGCGGCCATGGCGAACGTGCGGGCGCCGACCATGGCGATCGTCACCAGCAGCAGGTCGAGCCAGCCGACGTGCGGGTGCTCGCCGCCGGTGGTGGTCATCACGGTCAGGGCGGCCAGGTAGGCGAACGGCAGCGCGAACACCGAGTGCTCGATCGCGACCAGCCGCAGGAACGCCTTGACCCGGCTCGGAGGTGCCTCAGCAGTCAGCGTCACTTGAACCCGTACTCTCTCCAGCGCTTGTCCACCCGCGCCACGACCTCGGGCGACATGACCATCTCTTCCGGCCAGCCGCGATGGTAGCCCTCGGACGGCAACTTCCGCGTGGCGTCCAGCCCCGCCTTGCCGCCCCAGAACTGTTGGTAGGACGAGTGGTCGAGGTGGTCGACCGGGCCCTCGGTGAGCAGCAGGTCGTGCTTGTAGTCCACGTTGCCGAAGGCGCGGAAGGCGACCTCGGCGTAGTCGTGGACGTCGCAGTCCTCGTCGACGACCACGATCAGCTTGCACAGCGACAGCAGGTGGGCGCCCCACACGGCGCTCATCACCTTCTGCGCGTGCTTCGGGTACCGCTTGCGAATCGAAACGATCGCGCAGTTGTGGAACACCCCGGCGGCCGGCAGGTCGTAGTCCACGATGTCCGGAATGAGCAGCTTGAGCAGCGGCAGGAAGATCCGCTCGGTCGCTTTGCCCAGGCCGTGGTCCTCCTGCGGCGGCTTCGACGTGATGATCGAGTGGTAGATCGGCTGCTTGCGCGTGGTCATGCAGGTCACGTGCAGCACCGGGAAGTCCTCGACCGGGGTGTAGAAGCCGGTGTGGTCGCCGAACGGACCCTCGGGCAGCCGCTCGCCGGGCTCGAGGTAGCCCTCCAGCACGATCTGGGCGTTGGCCGGCACCTGCAGCGGCACCGTGAGGCAGTCGACCATCTCGACGCGCTCGCCGCGCAGGAACCCCGCGAACAGGTATTCGTCGATGTCGGACGGCAGCGGGGCGCTCGCCGTGTAGCAGACCACGGGGTCGGCGCCGATCGCGACCGCCACGGGGAGCCGCTGGCCGAGCCGCTCCGCGACCGCGTGATGCGCCGTGGAGTCCTTGTGGATCTGCCAGTGCATCCCGATCGTGTTGTGGCTGTGTTGCTGCAGGCGGTACAAGCCGAGGTTTCTCTTGCCCGTCTCCGGGTGCCTCGTGTGCGTCAGCCCGAAATTGTGGTAGATGCCGCCGTCGTCCGGCCAGACCTGCAGGCCCGGCAGCCGGTTGAGATCGACCTGGTCGTCCTTGTAGACGACCTCCTGGCAGGGCGCGGTCTTGACGTGCTTGGGCGGGACCGACTTGAGCTGCATGAGCTTGCCGATGCCGTCGCGGATGCCGGCCCAGCCGACCGGCAGCTCGGGCTTGACCAGCTCGCCGATGCGCGCCCCGACCTCGTCGAGGCTCTCGACGCCGAGGGCCATGGCGGTGCGCCGCTCGGTGCCGAACAGGTTGATGGCCACCGGCATGTCGCCCCTGGTCGGCCGGTCGAAGAGCAGGGCGGGGCCGCCGGCCCGCACGGTGCGGGTGACGATCTCGCTGATCTCCAGGTGCGGGTCGACCGGCGCGGCCACCCGATGCAGCTCGCCCGCCTTCTGCAGGGCAGCCAGGAAGTCGTTGAGGTCTGCATAGGGAAATCCGCGAGCCATGCCTGCATCCTGCCAACCGGGTACGACATTTTCTGCAGCACCCTCGCCCGGTGTGACCGTGGCAGAGTTGATCCGTGGATCAGCGCAGGCCGTGGGTGGTCGGAGTCTCCGGGGCGTCGGGCACGCCGTACGCGGCGGCCGTGATCCGGGCGTTGTTCGACGCCGGCGAGGCCGTCGACCTCGTGGTGTCGCGCGCGGCTCGGCTCACGATCCTCGACGAGACCGGTGTGTCCTTCCGTGACGCGCGCTGGAAGGACGACCTCGCCGCCTGGCTCGGCCGGCCGCTGGATGCCGCCGACGTCGCCTACTGGCCGGCCGGCGATCTGGCCGCCGGTCCGAGCAGTGGTTCATACCCGGCCAAGGGCATGATGGTGGTACCGGCGAGCACGGCCGCTTGTGCCGGCATCGCCATCGGACTGTCCAAGGACCTCCTTCAGCGCGCCGCTGAGGTGAACCTCAAGGAACGCCGCCCGGTCGTGGTCGTGCCACGCGAGACCCCGGTGACGCGCAGTCACCTGGAGCACCTCATCGCACTACACGACGCGGGTGCGGTGATCCTGCCCGCGAGCCCCGGCTTCTATGCCGCCGGCGCCGCGGCCACGGCCGCTCAGCTGGTCGATTTCGTCGCCGGCAAAGTTCTCGACGCCGTCGCCGTATCGCACAGCCTGTTCACTCGTTGGTCGGGTGAGCTCGGCCATTCCCATTAGAGGTGTCATCAAGCGCGTCGTCCCCTTCGAGCAACGCCCTCACCTCGGATTCCCGGAACCGCCGGTGTCCCCCCGGGGTTCGGATGCTGCTGATACGGCCGGCCGCGGCCCAACGCGTCACCGTCTTCGGATCGACGCGAAACAAGGCAGCGACCTCACCGGGCGTCAGCAGACGATCTCCCGTCTCCACGGCCCCTCCTTTACCCTGGGTGGCTCGCCGGGCTCGCGCACCCCCATGCTGCGAAGCTGAAAGCGCGAGTCATCCTGGGATGTACGCCCATTACAGCACCGCTCACGTGCCGTGTCCGGGAAACGAGGAAAACGCACTTCTGGGTATTTAGCTGTGTTAAAAGACGGACCGTTAGGCTTGTCCTGATGGATGCGATCGATCGACAGCTCATCGACCTTCTCCGGGACAACGCCCGCCTTCCATACGCGGAGCTCGCTCGCAAGGTCGGACTCTCCGCCCCGGCCGTGCACGAACGCGTCGGCAAGCTCGAATCCTCCGGCGTCATCCGCGGGTACCGCGCCGAGGTCGAGCCCGAGACGCTGGGCCTTCCGCTCACCGCCGTGATCGGCATCGTGCAGGACAGCAGTGGTGACACCGACGCCGTTCTCGAGGCTCTGCGCGAGCATCAGGAGATCGAGTCGTGCTACTTCATGGCGGGTGAGGAATCGTTTCTCTGCAAGGCGCGGGTGAAAACCATCGGCGACCTGGAACGGCTCATCGTCGACCTGAACCGGGTGAAGGGCGTGGCCCGCACTCGCACTACCATCGCGCTTTCCACGAAATGGGAAGGACGGATCCGGCCGGCCGGCTGAACCGTTCACGCGAGGGTCGCCAGCCCCGCATATTCCGCGACGTAACCGTCCTCGGTGAGGTCGATCTCGGCGGTGAAATTCTCCGATCGGTACCGCACCCGCCGCGGCCCCAGCACCTCGTACGACTGCTCGTAGGGCAGTACGGCCAGGCTCGGCAGCAGCACCCACGCCGCCTCGATGTCGACCTTGGTGCCCGGCTCGGCCCGGTGCAGCCCCAGCCGGCGAATGGGCAGCGTGTTGGTGAGCGGGGAGTTGTACAAGTCGATGTCGAGCACCGCGTGCAGCCGGTCCGGGTCCTCGATGCCCGAGAACGGCGCCGTGGGCAGCACCCGCTCAAGATCGCCCTGCTCGCTGGTCGTCACCCGCCAGCGCCCGGCCGCCCGCTCCATCCGCAGGGTCCGCAGCCAGCCCGCGCCCTCGACGGCGAGCTCCAGGCGGGTGCTCGCCCACGAATCGTCCGTGTGCAATTCATAGCGGCAGGTGTACAGCGCATTGTCGGCGGCGAACGCCACCCCCTTGGCACGCAGGCCCCGCCTGTCGTCCAGGGTGACGAACTCGCCGCCGACGGTGTCGGTCCGTTGCCAGGCGAACGCCCGTGGTAGCACGGTCATCCCCGGACCGTACTCGACGGGGGACGATCGTGCGCCCCCCGTCACGCACGGTCATCGGTTGCGGGGCGGCCGCCGATCGTTGGTCCGCCGCCGCGGGGCGCCGGAGTGGTGGTTCGGGCTCGCGTTGTGCGTGATCCGCACCGGCACGCCGCTGGGCTGGCGCGCCCCGGTCACCTCGGCCAGAGCCGCGTCGCCCGCGCGGACGCGCAGCTCGTTGGGGGTGACGCCGGCCTTGGCCAGCAGCGCCTGGGCCCGCCGTCGCTGCCGCGGCAGCACCAGCGTGACGACCGTCCCGGCGGCCCCGGCACGCGCCGTGCGGCCCGCCCGGTGCAGGTAGTCCTTCTGGTCCCGAGGGAGATCAACGTGTACAACCAAGGAAACGTCGTCGATGTGAATGCCGCGGGCCGCCACATCGGTCGCGACCAGCACGTCGACCGTTCCCTCACGGAACTCGGCGAGCGTGCGGGTGCGCACCCGCTGGGTCTTCCCGCCGTGCAGCGCACCGGCCCGGACGCCGACCCGCGCGAACTGATCGACCAGCTCGTCGACGGCCATCTGGGTCTTCACGAACAGGATCGTGCGACCCTTGCGCGCGGCGATGGAGGCGGCGATCGCGAACTTGTCGTGCGGCGGCACCAGCAGCACGTGGTGATCCATCGATCCCACGGAGGCGGTCGGCGGCTCGATCGAGTGCGTCACCGGGTCGGTCAGGAACTTGTTGACCAGCGCGTCGACGTCCTTGTCCAGCGTCGCCGAGAACAGCAGCCGCTGCCCGGTCGCCGGAGTCTGGCCCAGCAGCTCGGTGACCTCGGGCAGGAAGCCCATGTCGGCCATCTGGTCGGCCTCGTCGAGCACGGTGATCTCGACCGCGTCGAGGCGGCAGGCGCCCCGCTTGATCAGGTCGCCGAGCCGGCCCGGCGTCGCCACCAGCACGTCGACGCCGCGCTCCAGGGACCAGATCTGCCGGTCGTACGGCACGCCGCCGACGGCCGTCTTGCAGAACAGGTTCAGCGCCTTGGCCAGCGGGGTCAGCGCGTCGTTGACCTGCATCGCGAGCTCGCGGGTGGGCACCAGGACGAGTGCCTTCGGGGCGTGCGGCCGGGAGCGGCCGGACTCGGCGAGCCGGGCGAGCATCGGCAGGCCGAACGCGAGCGTCTTTCCCGATCCGGTACGGCCGCGACCAAGCACGTCGCGGCGGGCGAGCACATCCGGGATGGTCGCCGTCTGGATCGGGAACGGTTCAGTGATGCCCTCTTTCGCCAGCGCCCGCACGAGGCGGCTGGGCAGTCCGAGGCCGTCGAAGCCGGGCTCCGCGGGCGTCTCGGGCGTCTCGTTGGCAAAGAGGGACGGGTACGTGCTGGGGTCAGCGAGCAGCAAGGAGCTGGGACCTTCCGATTGGAGAACGGTTAAGAGTATCCGATCTCGCCGGGAAGGTCCCAGTCGCCGTGTCGCGCCTCACTTGGGAGTGCTGACTCCGCCGAAGACGCCGTCGATGAAGTTGTGGGCCAGCGTTACGGCGAAGTAGCCGCCGACGAGGAGTACTACCACCATCACACCGATGATGAGGAACACCCGGCCGTTGCCGGACTTGCGGGGCTCCTCGTCGTCGTCCGACTCCGCGGTGCCTTGACTCAGGATGTGCCCGGTGAGTGAGCCGGTGTTCTCGAGCGGACTTCCCCCGCCGGTCGACGGGAGGGGCAGCGGCGAGGCGCCGTCCTTCCCGCCGTAAACGGTTCCGGCGGAGGCCCGTTCTCTGCGAGCCCACGTTCCGTAGCTGGTCTTATCCTCTGGCTCCGCCTCGGGCGCTTCTGGCTCTTCGCCGTCCGCGTCATCCTCGGCTAATTCGCCCTCCTCATCGGGCGGCGGGATGGCTGGGGGCTGCCCATGCTCCGGCCCGTGCTGCGAGGGCGCACCGCTGGACGGATAGACGTTGCCGGGCGCGCGGTTGGCCGGCGGCGGATAGCCCCCGCTGCCTGGCCAATTCTGCTGTTGTACTTCATGTTCGTCGCTCTCCGTTCCAGGAGTACCCGGCACCGGCGGCGGCGCCCCCCAAGCGGGCGGCGCGGACTGGGGCGGGTTCCAGCCTTGCTGCTGTGGGCCTGGCTGCTGTGGCCCTGGCTGCTGCGGCTGGCCGTACTGCTGCGGTTGCCCGTACTGGGGCTGGCCGTACTGCTGCGGCTGCCCTCCGTACTGCTGCGGCTGTCCGTATTGCTGCGGTTGCCCGTACTGCTGGGGCTGTCCGTGCTGCTGCGGCTGTCCGTGCTGCGGGGGCGGCGGCTGCCAGCCCTGCTGCGCCGGCGGTGCCGACTGCGGCGGGTTCCAGCCGGGCTGCTGAGCCGGAGGCGCCGACTGGGGCGGACTCCACCCGGGCTGCTGGGCCGGCGGTGCCGACTGCGGCGGGTTCCAGCCTTGCTGCGCGGGGGGCGCGGACTGGGGCTGGTTCCAGCCTGGCTGCGGCTGCCCGTATTGGGGCGGCTGGCCGTACGGCTGCGGCGGTTGCTGCCCTTGCCACGGCTGCTGCTGTGCGGGCGGCGGTTGCCAGCCTTGGACGGGCGGCTGTCCGGGTTGCTGCCAGCCCTGCTGCTGCGGGTGCTGGATGTGCGGCGGCTGCCCGTATGGCGGCTGTCCGTGCTGCGGCTGCGGCTGCCCGTGCGGAGGCTGACCGTGTGGGGGCTGGCCGTGTGGGGGCTGGACGTGTTGCTGCGGGTGGGGCGGCTGCCAGCCCGGCTGGCCGGGAGGCGGCTGCTGTCCTTGCCACGGTTGCGGCTGGGGCTGTCCGGGCGGCGGTCCCCAGCTCTGTTGCCCCGGGAGCGGCGCGACGTACCCGGGGCGGTTCCACCCCTGCTGCACCGGCGGCACGGGCGGCGGCTGCTCCGCGGAGGCCTCGTTGTGCCCCCACGGGTGCTCGGCCGACGGCGTCGTGTACGCGGGCGCCGACGGCGAATCAGCCTTCGGCTCCGGCTCGTCGTCCCCCTTGGGCAGCGGCGGCGGCTCCTCGGAAACCAGGAACGGCGAACTCGCCACCGGCGGCGGGGTGTTCGACTGCCCGCCCCCGAACGGCGGGTGCGGGGTGGAATCGGGCACGCCGTACGCCTGCCCTGGGCCGGGCCCGAACGACGACGCCGGCTGCGCGTCAGGCAGCCCGTAGGCCGGCCCACCGGACGACGGCGCGGCTGTTCCACCGAACGACGGTCCGGGCTGCGAGTCCGGCACGCCGTAAGAGGGTGCGCTGGCCTCGCCGAACGACGGCGCGGGCTGCCCGTAGGCCGGCCCACCGGACGAGGGCGCGGGCTGTCCGTAGGCCGGCCCACCGGACGAGGGCGCGGGCTGTCCGTAGGCGGGTCCACCGGACGATGGCGCGCTGCTGACACCGAACGGCGCCGCCGGGTTCGAGTCGGGGACGCCGTAGGACGGCGCGCCGGACGACGGTGCGGCAGCCGCACCGAACGACGGTGCGGGCTGTCCGTAGGCCGGTCCACCGGAGGACGGTGCGCTGCTGCCACCGAACGGGGCGGCCGGGTTCGAATCCGGAACACCGTAAGCGGGGGCATCGGGCAGCGGCGGCGGCCCGAAGGTGGGCGGCGCGGGCGGCTCCGGCGGGGTCGGCAGTCCGGGAGCCCCGGGCGTGCCGGGAGCCCCGGGAATGCCAGGCGCTTGGAACGGCCCGGGCGAGAACGGCGACGGCCCCGGGAACGGCGGCTGCGGCCCAGGCTGCGGGAACGGCGGCGGCCCAGGCTGCGGCGTCGGCTCCGGTTGGGGCATCGGCTCGGGCGTCGGCGCAGGAGGGTACGGCTGGGGAATCGGCTCCGGCACAGGCGCCGGCGGGAACGGGGTCGGCTCGGGCTGCGGCACCGGCTCCGGACTCGGGAACGGCGAGGGCGTCGGCCCCGGAATCGGCTCCTGAGGCTCATCCTCGGACGGCGCGTCGGCCCCGGTCGAACTGCCGGACTGAGCACTCCAGGACGCGGCACCTGCACCACCCCACGAAGGCGCGGGCGAGTCGTTCTGGTTTCCGGACTGAGCACCCCACGGATCGGCGGGTGCACTGCTCTGCCCACCGCTCCACGAGCCAACTCCAGCCCCCGCGGGCGAGTCACTCCGGTCCCCGGCCTGCCCACTGTTCCACGGGTCGGCGGGTGCGCCGGCCCCGGCACCGGACTGCGGGCTCCACGGATCGGCCGGAGCGTTGGACTGCGAGCCCCAGGAACCACCAGCCACTTCGGGACCCGCCGCGGGCGGCGAACTCCAGGAACCGCCAGGCCCATCGGTACCCGCGGCAGGCTGGGAACCCCAAGACCCACCAGGCACCTCAGCTCCGGCGGCGGGCTGCGAACCCCACGAACCACCAGGAACGTCGGCATCGGCGGCGGGCTGGGAATCCCACGAGCGGCCAGGAGCGTCGGCGCCCGGTCCAGCGGCGGCGCCCGCGTCGGCCTGCGTGCCCCACGAACCGGCGGGCGCGTCGGAACCCGCACTGGCGGCGGCACCCGCGGGGACATCGGCTCCGGCGCCAACCTGGTCGGCGGGGGAGGGTTGGTCGTTGGTCGCGGCGCCACCCCGGTACACGGTCGGCGTGGCCCCACGAGCCGCCTGCGCCGCTTCCTCGGCGCTCACCGTGTGCAGACCCGGAACAGAGGCACTGGCCCGCGCGGCCGCGATCGCAGCACCGCCGACAGCTGCGGCACCGGCCAGCCCGGCCCCGGCGAGCAGGCCATCCGACCCACCACCAGCCGGTGCGTCCGAGCCATCACGACCGGCGAGCGGCGCGTCGAACCCACCACCGGCCGGTGCGTCCGAGCCGCTACGACCGGCGAACGGTGCGTCGAAGTCGCTGCCGCCCACGAGGGGCGCATCGGAACCGCCGATGCCCGCGAGGGGGGCGTCGGAGTCGTTGCTGCCCGCGATGGGTGCGTCGATACCGCTGGCGCCTGAGAGCGGGGCGTCGGAGTCGCTGCTGCTTGCGGCCGGTGCGTCGAAGTTGCTGCTGCCCGCGAGGGGTGCGTCGGAGTCGCTGCTGTTCGCGGCCGGTGCATTTGGGTCGCTGTAGCTAGCGAATGGTGTCTCCGACGCTGGTGCGCCGGAGACTGGCGCGTAGGAGCCGGCGCCACCGGAGACTGGTGCGTTGGCGTCGATGTCATCGCCGAGGTGTGCAGCTGAGCTGCTGTAACCCGAGGACGGTGCGTCGGCGAGTGGTGCGTCCGAGTCGCTGCTTCCGAGGCCGGCAAACGATGCGGCGGCGCTGTCACGGTCGGCTAGCGGGTCACCGGAGGGCGGGAACGGCGAGGCGGGCTCGTCGGCGGGCTCGGGGACCGCGGGGACGTGCGGAGGGCGCTGGGCTGCGAAGGGGTGGATGACGGAACCCGGCTCGTACGCGGGGGCCGGCGACCCACCCGCCTGCTCGAAAGCGGGCTCACCTGGCGAACCATACGAAGGTGCGGCGTCGCTGGGAGATCCATACGAAGACGCGGCCTCGCTCGGCGCACCATACGAAGGCGCGGCCTCGCTCGGCGCACCATACGAAGGCGGACCGTACGAAGGTGCGGCATCGCTCGGCGAACCGTACGAAGGCGGACCATACGAAGGCGCGGCATCGCTGGGAGAGCCGTACGAAGGCGCGGCATCGCTGGGAGAGCCATACAAAGGCGCGGCATCGCTCGGAGGTCCGTACGAAGGCGCAGAATCACCGGGCGGGTTGTACGACGAGCCCGCGTCGCTGACCGGGTTGTATGACGAGCCTGAGTCGGCCGGCGGGCTGTACGACGGGGCCGGGTCGCTCAGGGGGTCGTAGGACTGGGCGCCGTAGCTCGAAGCCGCGGGCGCCTGCTCGGCCGGTGGCTCCGGGGCCTTCCACGGGCGGGCGAAGGCATCCCACGAGGACTCCAGGGGGCTCTGCGGGGTACGCCGCCGACTGGGGAGCGGTGGAGGCTCGTCACCTGCCGGCGGAGAAGACGGTGAGTCCGCAGGAAGCTCGGCCGAAGCAGGAGGCTCGCCCAATGCAGGAAGCTCGCCCGAACCCGAACCCGAACCCGAACTCGAGGAAGAGGCAGAGGCGTCCGATCCCGTCGATTGCCCAAGGGAGTCCGAGGAGTACGTGGTGGCTCGGTAGGTGCCGGGCTCGCGGCGTACCTCGTCGAGGTCGTAGGAGCCCTCCGGAGCCGTGATGCCCGCCACACTCGCCCGGCCGACGATCGACGGAGCACCCGGAATGTCCGAAGAGTCGGGCTCGTCCGTTGCTGGGGCGAAGCCGTCCAGCGGGGTCGGGGCGAAGGGGGGCGCCAGGCCGTCCGAGGGCTCGTCCGCCGCGCGCGGCTCCGGGGCCGAAGGAGGCGGCGGAGTCGGGTCGGTCGGGCGCGGGCCGTAGATGTCCGGCGAAGGGCTCAAGCTCGGCAGCTGGAACGCCGGTGACTCATCGGCAGACGAAGCCGCGACCTCCGAGGAAGAAGCCGAAGAAGCCGAAGAGGGAGAGGAAGCGGCATCCTCGACGGCGGCCACCGAGGGGACCTCAGACGGGGCCGGAGCCGCGTCCGACGTGTCGCCGAACGCCGCCATCATCGCCGCCAGCTCCGGGTCGTCCTCGTCCTCAGAGGCAGCAGCGGCAGCAGAAAACGGGCTGCCACCAGGCCACAGTGCCCCGGCTACCGGCGTAGGCGGAAGTTCGAAGGCCGAATCCGGCACATCCTCCTCGGACGCCTCGGCCGGCAGGGATGCGCCCACCGGTGGAGGCGGCGGCAGCGGTGGCAGGTCAGCGCCGTCCGCCGGTGCGCCGCTCGTCGGGGCCGGGTCGCCGAACGAAGGAGCGCTGCGCGCTGCCTCGCCGCGTGTGCCGTCCCGCGTCTCCCGATCGTCCATCGCTGCCTCCATGAAGCGGGCATCATTGCGTGCCCGACGGGCTCCCCCGTCCGTCGGTCAACGGGTCCACGGTGCCACATCGAGTCACGCAGTGCTGGATCGGAGTCGGCCACAAAAGCGAAACCGACAGAAGAGCGTCAGTTGCCCGAAGCGCTCGCCGAGGTCGTGGCCTGCGTGCTCGCTCCGGCCGCCGCCGAAGATTCGACGACCGCCGGCGAGGACGACTGCGGGTTGGCCGAAGGACGGGGCGGCGTCTTGGAAGGCGTCGGCGAGGAAGACGGCGACGAAGAGGGCGAGGAGGACGGCGACGGCGGGATCGAGGTCGGCGGCACCGTCGTCGGCGACGGGGAGCCGCCCTTGGTCGGGGTCGGCGACACGTACTCCGACGGCGACGGGCTCCCGGTGTTGCCCGGGTTGGCCGGCGGCGGGGCGGTGGTGGTCTGACCCGGGGCCGGTACCGCGTCGAAGATCCGGGTCGCGCCGAACAAGCGCGACCAGCGCACCTCGGCGACCTTGACCTTCTGGCCGCTCGTCGGGGCGTTGACCATCTTGCCGCCGCCGATGTAGATGCCCATGTGGTAGATCGAGCGCCAGTCGCCCATGTTGGTGGCGAAGTACACGAGGTCGCCGGGGAGCAGCTGGTCGCCCGGGCTGTTCACGGTGGGGCGGATGGCGTGCGTGCCGTGGTACATGTCGGCGGCGACGCGCGGGACGGTGACGCCCACCTTGCCGTACGCCCAGTAGGCCAGGCCGGAGCAGTCGAAGGTGTCGGGGCCCTCGTCGCCCCAGACGTACCAGGAGATGTTGACCTTGCTCATCGCGTAGGCCAGGGCCTGGCGGGCCCGCGGGTCGGCCTGCATGCCGTTGATGACCGGGTTGTCGACCAGATTGGGGCTCAGCGCCTGCTCGGCCGCGTCCTGCTCGGCCTCGAGCTGCAGGACGAGCTGGTCGTTCTGCGCCCGCATGGTGACGTACTCGGTGTTCTTCGCCTGGAACTCGGTGTCGATCGGCGTGTAGGTGTTCGTCGCCGTCTGCATCGCGGTCTGGGCGTCCTGCAGCTCCTGGCGCGCGGCCGACTCGGCCTCCTGGGCGCGCAGCAGGTCGCGGGCCGCCTCCTCGCCGCCCGGCTGGCCGCCGAGGCCCGGTGCGAGCAGGCCGAACTGGTGCAGGTCGTTGGCGTAGCCGTTGAGCGGGCCGAGCTGCTGGGCCCGCTTGTACGCCTCGGCCGCGGCGTCGTCGGCCCGCTGCTTCTGCTCCTGGACGCGCTGGCCCGCCTCGGTGAGCTTGATCTCGGCGTCGGCGAGCGCGTTGCGGGCGGTGTCGACGTCGATCGAGGCCCGGTTGCGTTTCTCGCCGAGCTGGGCGACGGTCAGCTCGAGCTGGGCGAGCTCGACGGCCTTGGGGCCGCGGTTCGCGTCGGTGGTGGTGGCCGGCGGGGCGGTCGTCGCGCCCGTGGCGTTGGGCAGGACGAGCTGGCCCGAGGCGATCGGCCGGGAGCCGGTGTCGGGAACGTCACCGCTCGGATCCGCGTACGCCGGCCGCGCGATCAGGGAGCACAGCATGGTGCACACCACGATCGCGGCCTTGACCGGTCGCGAGGGCCGGAAGCGGATCCGTGGCCGGGGCGCAACGAGAGCCGGCATCGGCTCCGCCGCACACTCCAAATCCGGACACGCCGCCCGCAGTACCAGGCCGTTCATCCGCCACCGTCCCCAGTCGGATAGCCACGCCAATGGTCGATCGTCACCGATCGATCAGTCGGTCTGCCGCCCGACCGTGTTTCATGACACTTTTTCTTACCGCACGAAGGCAACACGCGTCGAGTGGTGATCAATGTCAGGTTCGTCAGGGGCGGGTGAATGCGGGGGTAACGGGAGCCCCGACGTACGCTGGCAGCCGTGGATGCTGGTTTGAAGCGTGAACTCGAAGCCAAGGTCACCGCGGGTGAGCGGCTGAGCCGCGAGGACGGCGTCGCCCTGTACGAGAGCGACGACCTCGTCTGGCTGGGTGGGCTCGCCCACCAGGTGCGCACCGAGAAGAACGGCGACCGGGTGATGTTCAACGTCAACCGGCACCTGAACCTGACGAACGTCTGCTCCGCCAGCTGCGCGTACTGCTCGTTCCAGCGCAAACCGGGCGAGAAGGACGCGTACACCATGCGCATCCACGAGGCCGTCGCCAAGGCCAAGGAGATGGAGGACGAGCAGCTCACCGAGCTGCACATCGTCAACGGGCTGCACCCGACGCTGCCGTGGAAGTACTACCCGAAGGTCCTGCGCGAGCTCAAGAGCGCGCTGCCGAACGTCAAGCTCAAGGCGTTCACCGCGACCGAGATCCAGTGGTTCGAGAAGATCTCCGGCCTGCCCGCCGACGAGATCTTCGACGAGCTCATCGACGCCGGCCTGGAGTCGCTGACCGGCGGTGGCGCGGAGATCTTCGACTGGGAGGTCCGCCAGCACATCGTGGATCACGCCACGCACTGGGAGGACTGGTCGCGCATCCACCGCCTCGCGCACAGCAAGGGGCTGCGGACGCCGTCGACCATGCTGTACGGCCACATCGAGGAGCCCCGCCACCGCGTGGACCACGTCATGCGGCTCCGCGAGCTGCAGGACGAGACCGGCGGCTTCACCGTGTTCATCCCGCTGCGCTACCAGCACGACTTCGTCGACTCGGCGGACGGCAAGATCCGCAACAAGCTGCAGGCCCGCACCAAGATGGCCTCGCCGGCCGAGAGCCTCAAGACGTTCGCGGTGTCGCGGCTGATGTTCGACAACGTCCCGCACGTCAAGTGCTTCTGGGTCATGCACGGCCTGTCGGTCGCGCAGCTGTCGCTGAACTTCGGCGTGGACGACCTGGACGGCTCGGTGGTCGAGTACAAGATCACGCATGACGCCGACAGCTACGGCACCCCGAACACCATGCACCGCGAGGACCTGCTGCACCTCATCTGGGACGCGGGCTTCCAGCCGGTCGAGCGCAACACGAAGTACGAGATCGTCAAGGAGTACGACAAGCCGACCCCGCTGGCGGAGCGCCGCTCCGAGCCCCAGCAGGTCTGGGCCTGACGTTACGCTGGGTGCACCATGTCGCCGTTTCTGAAGTACACGCTGGCCCGGTTCGGGCTGTTCGTCGTCGCCGCGCTCGTGATGCTGGTGCTGCCGCTGGAGATCAGCGTGCTGCTCAAGCTCATGATCGCGGTCCTGGTCTCCGCCATCCTCGCGTTCTTCCTGCTCAAGGGCCTGCGCGAGCAGGCCTCGGTGCAGGCCGTGGGCATCGCGGAGAAGCGCACCGAAAAGCGTGATCGCCTGCGTGCCGCCCTCAATGGGGATGATGATGGGGGCGAAAGCGCCACCAAATCGGACTAAAACCATTTAAGCCTTGGATGGCGCTCGGCCATTCGAGGGGGGCTTGATGGGTCGCAGGTTCGTGGTGGCGCTGGCGGTGATCGGAGTGGTGGCTGCGGCGGCCGCTCCAGCGCACGCTGGTCCGATTTATCCGCAAAACTCGGGACAATATCGCGTCGAAGGCACGAAAAACCTTCAAGATCGAAACCGCGTCGCCGGTACTGGCGCAAGCATCGACAACATCGCCGGTGACTCGATCGCGGTGACGGCCACGCCCGGCGAGGCCATGCGCATCGCCAAGCTCGGCTACAAGGTCGTGCGCACCGAGACCGAGGGCTTCCCGGCCGCCGACTCCGGGTACCACGACTACGCCGAGACGCAGGCCGAGCTCGACAAGGCGGTCAAGGCGCACCCGAAGATCATGCAGAAGCTCAGCCTCGGCAAGTCGTACGAGGGCCGGGACATGCCGCTGATCAAGATCTCGGACAACGTGGCCAAGGACGAGGACGAGCCGGAGATCCTCTACGACGCCCACCAGCACGCGCGCGAGCACCTGACCGTCGAGATGGCGCTGTACCTGGTCAAGCTCTTCACGGACGGCTACGGCAAGGACAGCCGGATCACCAAGCTCGTCGACAGCCGCGAGATCTGGATCGTGCCGGACATGAACCCGGACGGCGGCGAGTTCGACCTCACCGGCGGGAAGTACCACAACTGGCGCAAGAACCGGCAGCCGGTCGGCAGCGGGTACAAGGGCGTCGACCTCAACCGGAACTGGTCGTACAAGTTCGCCTGCTGTGACGGGTCGTCGCCGGTGGTGTCGTCGGAGACCTATCACGGCCCGCAAGCGTTCAGCGCCACCGAGACCCAGCGGCTGCGCGACTTCGTCCTGAGTCGGCGGGTCAACGGGGTGCAGCAGATCAAGGCGGCCATCGACTTCCACACCTACTCCGAGCTGGTGCTCTGGCCGTACGGGTACACGATGAACACCACCGCCCCGGGCCTGGGCGCGGACGCGCAGAAGACGTTCGCCGCCCTCGGCCGCACGTTCGCCAAGAGCAACGGCTACACCGCCGAGCAGTCGAGCAGCCTGTACATCACCGACGGCTCGATCATCGACTGGCTCTGGGCCACGCAGGGCGTCTGGGCGTTCACGTTCGAGATGTACCCGAACTCGCCGAGCAAGGGCGGCTTCTACCCGCCGGCCAGCGTCATCACCGCCCAGACGGCCCGCAACAAGGACGCGAGCCTCACCCTGGCCGAGTACGCCGACTGCGCGTACAAGGTCATCGGCAAGGCCCAGCTCTGCGCTACAGCATCCAGTCCTCGGTGAACTCGATCACCGCGAAGTGCCCGCCGGTCGGATCGGCCAGCCGGGCGTAGAAGCCGGCCGAGGCCGGTTCGACACCACGGGCCACCGAGCCGCCGAGCTCGGTGGCCCGTTCGCATGCGGCGGCCGCGTTCTCGACCATGAAGCAGACCGTCCAGTGGTCGGGCACGCCCGGCGGGAACCGGACGTCGATCGGCACCAGGCCGCCGACGGTGTCGTTGTGGTGGTGCAGCTCGAAGTACGGCTGGCCCTCGCTGTCGGCCTCGACCGTGTGCCAGCCGAAGACCTCCTTGTAGAAGGCGCCGGTGCGGTCGAGGTCGTGGGTGGCCAGCTCGTACCAGCAGATCGCGCCGGGCTCGAAGGAGACCTGGGCGCCGCCGAACCGGCTGCGCAGCCACGTGCCGAAGAGTGCTCCGCCGGGATCGGCGAGGACCGCGGCGGTACCGAGGTCGCGCACGCTGGCCGGCGCAACGCGCACGGCGCCCCCGGAGCGGACGACCGCCTCCGCGGTGCCCGCCGGATCATCGGTGGAGATCGAGATCATCCAGGCCGCGTTCCGGTCCGGGCGCCCGGCGCGCAGGCCGGCCGCAGCCCGCCCACCCAGCGTGAAGTGCCCGTCGTCGTTGCGGCTCCAGCCGAACAGGTCCCCGTAGAACCGCTCGGCCCGGGCCGGATCAGGGCTGACCAGCTCCGCCCAGCACGGCGTGCCCGGTGCGTAACCCCGCACTCGCATTTGCCTGTCCTCCGCTCGTCGTGCAGACCGCGATCCTGCCACCCCGGCCCCGCGTCACGACAGCCCCTGGAGCGCGTCTGGCAAGGGGTGCGAATGCAGGACGTCGAGCCGCGAAACGGCACGGGTCAGCACGACGAACAACCGGTTGAGCCCACGCGGCTCGGCGGCGACGATATCGGCCGGTTCCACCACGATGACGTGGTCGTACTCGAGGCCCTTGGCCAGGCTTGCCGGCAGTACCGTCACGCGGGCTTCGCTTTCAGGCGTTTCGGCCAGCTCGACGCCGGCCTGGCGCAGCGTGTCGACGAGCCCCGCCACGGAAACGTCGGCGGCGATGATCCCGACCGAGCCGGGAAACACCAGGGCGGCCCGGGCGGCCTCGACAACCGAAGATTCAACCGCCGCAGTTGTACTGACGGTGAGCGCGCCATCCGTCCGCAGCGAACGAGCCTCGGGGACGTCGACCCCGAGGGCCGGCAGCAGCCGGTTGGCCAGCGCCACCACGGCCGCGGGCACCCGGAAGCCGGTGGTCAGCGGCACCACCCGCGCCTCGGGCTTGCCCAGGTGGGCCAGCAGCACCCGCCAGTCCCGCGCGGCCCACGGCGCCGTGCCCTGCGCCAGGTCGCCGAGCAGCGTGATGGAGCCGTGCTCGCTGCGCCGGGCGATCACCCGGGCCTGCATCGGCGACAGATCCTGGGCCTCGTCGACGACCACGTGCCCGAACGACGCCACCCGGTCGATCAGCCCGGCGGCCTCGTCGATGAGCACCGCGTCCGCCGCGCTCCAGCGGGCCGACTTCGCCGACTTGGGCGGCTTGGCCCAGGTCAGGGCCGCCTGCTCGGCCTCGTCCAGCAGCTCGTCGGCCGGGTCCAGGAGAACCTCGAACACCAGCTGCTCGGGCGTGACGGCGGGCCAGACGTGATCGAGCACCGCGGTCACCGGCGCCGCCTTGCCCATCCGCCGCTGCCAGCCCTCGCTCGGCGAGTCCCCGCGCCGCGCCTCGGACTGCAGCATCAGCAGGTTCACGATCCGCGCCCGGACCCGCTCGCGCCCGATCCCGTACGGCGGAGCCTCCCGCCGCACATCGTCGACGATCCGCCGGACCTGCTCGACCGAGATCCGCCAGCGATACGACCCGTCGGAGACCGTCACCGGCTCCTCGGGCCGCTGGATCTTGCTGAGCAGCCGGCGTTGCAGTACCAGAGCCATCTTGTCGTCGTTTTTGATCTCGGCTGCCGCCGCGGAATCGACCGCCCGGACCGGCGTGCTCAGGAGCCCGTCGATCGTGGACTGGCGCACCTCGAGCTCCCCAAGTGTGGGCAGCACGCTGGCGATGTAGTGCAGGAACGCCGAGTTGGGCCCCACGATCAGCACCCCGGCGCGCCGCAGCCGCTCGCGGTGCAGATAGAGCAGGTAGGCCGCCCGGTGCAGCCCGACCGCGGTCTTCCCGGTCCCGGGCGCCCCTTGGACGCAGATCGACTCGTCGAGCTCGGCCCGCACCAGCGCGTCCTGCTCGGGCTGGATGGTGGCCACGATGTCGCGCATCGGCCCGACGCGCGGCCGCTCGATCTCGTCGAGCAGGATCTGGCTGGTGCCCTGCTCCTCGCCCTTCTTGAGATGCTCGTCCTCGAAGCTGGTGAGCTCGCCCTTGACGAACCCGAACCGCCGCCGCACGTCGACGTCCTGCGGATCGACCGCGCTGGCCTGGTAGAACCGCCGGCTGAGGGGCGCGCGCCAATCGAGCACCATCGGCTCCCCGGCGGCATCGGTCACATGCCGCCGCCCGACGTGGTACTCGTGCTCCTCGATATCCAACCGCCCGAAGAACAACGGCGTGTCGGGGTTGTCGGCGAGATCGGCGATCCGCCGCGCGAGCGCCCGCCCGAGCGTCTCGGCCGCGAACGGGTCGCCGGCCACCTGATCTCCGGTGGCGAACAGGTCTTCGGCACGCTCACGCATGCGCTTTAGCGCACGCCGCGACGCGTCGAGATGCGCTCGCTCGGCGGCGAGCTCGGTTTCGAGTGCGGGCACGGTGATCCTCTTGGAGGTCGCATTCGGCTCGCTCGCGTATCCGGTGCTTTGCTCTCCCCGGCGCGTGGGACGTCCGCTGCGGTCCTACACAACCGCGGCCGTCAAGCGGCCCATCACCTTACGCCACTTGTCTAATACAGCCACCGATTTTCCGCGATGATGTGATGGTCGCGTGGCGCCCTTCGTGGAAGGGTTCGATCGGGAGGTGAGGTGCGGATGAGCGTGGCTGAACTGGAGCACGTCGGTCCGTGGACCGAGGACGAGTATCTCGCTCTCGACGAGACCTCAGAGCGAATCGAGCTGTTCGACGGGAGCTTGGTGGCGAGCCCAGCACCGAACATGCGGCATCAGCACATCTCGCGACGACTGGCCAACATGATCGATCGTCCCGCCGAGGACGCGAATCTGTGGGTTTACGAGGCGATCAATGTCCGGCTGGCGAGCGGGCGGATCTTCATTCCGGATCTGGTGGTCACGCCCGTCCAAAACGCGTCTGTAGCCGACGCCGTCGATGTGGTCCTCGTTGGCGAGATCGTCTCGCCGGGCAACGCGGGCACGGACCGAGTGCTGAAGGTGCAGGTGTACGCGGCCGCGCGGATTGAGTGGTATCTGCTGGTCGAGCCGGACGAGACCGGTTCGATTACGCTGCGGCTGCTTCGGCTCGATGGGCAGCACTACGTCGAGCACGCGGTCGCCAAGGACAGCGAGACGTTGATCGCCGATGGCCCGTTCCGGATCGAGATCGAGGCCGGCGCGCTGCTGCGCCGTCGGTAGGTTCGCGGGTCAGCCCATCAGGGCGGGAGCGCGAGAAGGAGATCTCGTCAGGCGATAAGTCCGAGAAGTCGTGGTGTGGAGCGCCCGACTGTTCGCTAACCGACAAAGCGGTCAGCCCTGGAAGAACGCCGGCCCGCCCGGCGGCAGCGGCGGAACCGCGCCCCGCTCGGCCGCGCGGCGGGCGAACTCGCGGACGCCCGCCACCTGGCGGTCGCCGAGCGAGAAGTCGAGCGCCCGGAAGTACGTGGCCAGGTCGGCCGCCGAGAGGTTCTCCCAGCGCGCCGCCGCCTCCGCGACCTCGTCCAGCTCGGTCAGGCACAGCTCGCGCGAGCGCAGGAACGCCTCGTGCACGTCCTTGACCAGGCCCGGGTGCGCGGCGGCGAAGTCCCGGCGCACGGCCCAGGCGGCGAAGACCATCGGCAGCCCGGTCCACGTGCGCCAGGCCTGTCCGAGGTCGGTAACCTGCCAGCCCTGCCGCGGCGCCTCGTGCATCGCGCGCAGGGCCACGTCGCCGATGATCACGGCGGCGTCGGCCTCGTCGAGCATGCGGGCCAGGTCGGGCGGGCTGTTGAAGTACTCCGGGCGGACTCCGACGTGCGACTCGAGGTACATCTGCGCGAGCATGACGCCGGTCCGCGACGTGGCGCCCAGGGCCACCCGCCGGCCGTCGAGCCGCTCCAGCGGGACCGTCGAGACCAGGTTCACCGACAGCACGGGGCCGTCGCTGCCCACCGCGAGGTCGGGCAGCAGGAGCAGGTCCTCGGCATTGCGCAGGTACTCCACCAGCGAGATCGGCCCGATGTCCAGATCGCCCGCCACGAGCGCCGCGTTCAGCCGCTCCGGCGAGTCCTTGAACAGGTCGACGTCGATCAGTGCCCCGGATCGCATCAGGCCCCAGTAGATGGGCAGGCAGTTCAGGAACTGGATGTGGCCGACGCGGGGCCGCTGCAGTGCAGGCACAACACCCATCGTGCCCCAAGGCCGGCGCGCCACACGGGCGGGGCGGCGTTTCTCACAGCGGATACCCTCATCGCATGCGCCGCCCCCTCGCCGCGTTCGTGCTGCTCGCCGTGCTTGCGGCGGCCGGCTGCTCCGCGTCCGACAAGCCCGAGGCCAGCAGCAGCCACCTGCCGGTCGCCGGCGCCTCCGACACCCCGGCCGAGGCCCCGAGCGCGAGCGCCGCGCCCAGCCCGGCGCCGAGCGGGCCGCTGTTCACCCCCACCCAGCCGGTCAGCGTGACGGTCAAGGGCTTCTGGTCGTGGGCCTACTACGACTTGAAGGAGGACAAGCTGTACGGGAGCACGCCGTACACGACGAGCGACACCGCCTCGATGGCCAAGGCGTGGGTGGCCGCGGACTGGCTGCGCCGCCAGGCCGAGGCCAAGAAGCAGCCCAGCAGCACCGCGCTGAACGAGCTGAGCCGCATGATCCGCGACTCGGAGACCGAGAACACGTTCAAGTACCACGTGGAGAACGGCAACCTGAACTCGATCAAGCGCATGATCTCGCTCTGCGGCCTGACCGAGACCAAGGGCACCCAGAACTCCTGGAGCCTGACCCAGATGTCCGCCCGCGACGTGGCCCGCCTGGCCAAGTGCATCGGCGACGGCCGCGCGGCCGGCCCGAAGTGGACCGACTGGCTGCTCAACGAGATGCGCAACGTCCGCGGCCCGGGCCGCTTCGGCCCGATCGAGGTCCTGCCGGCCGACGTGCAGAAGACCACCGCCATCAAGAACGGCTGGCTGGCCCGCGACGACGGCCAGTGGCACATCGCCTGCATGGCCGTCGGCGACGGCTGGACCCTCGGGATCATGGCCCACTACCCGAGCTCCCTGGGCAAGGACTACGGCGTCAAGACCTGCCGCGAAGTGACCAAGCAGCTACTCACCCAGCATTGACCCTTTCAGATGATCTAGTACGTCTGACGTTTTGTTTATCCTCGCTCGGTGCGAGTACGAGGCTATGCCGCCGCCACCCCCTGCTGGTCGGTGCTGACCAGCCCCGCCCCGGCCACCGCCGCCGCGTTCTACGCCGGCCTCTTCGGCTGGACCACGAGCGCGGCCGAGGACGGCACCACCCTGTTCCACCTGCGCGACCTGATCGTGGCGGGCGTGGCCCCCACCCCGTCGGAGCGCGCGGCCTGGCTGACGTACATCGCGGTCGACGACCCGGAGGCCACGGCCCAGGAGGTCACAGCAGCCGGCGGTACCGTCCTGATGCCCCCCACGGACATCGCCACCCGAGGCCGGGCCGCCCTCTTCGCCGACCCGTCCGGCGCGGTCTTCGGCGTCTGGCAGAAGATCCGCTTCGCCGGCGCCCAGATCCACGACGAACCGGGCTCGATCTGCTGGAGCGAGGTGGTGACCCGCGACGTACCAGCCTCAGCCGCCTTCTACGGCAAGGTCTTCGGCTGGATCGACCAGGAGGGCACCTCCCCGGACACGATCCACGAGTACCACGAATGGATCTCCAACAACCGCGTCGTGGGCGGCCTGAGCATCATGGACGCGAACTACCCGCCCGGCACCCCGCACCACTGGCGCACGATTTTCTCGATCGACGACTGCGCCGGCTTCATGACCCGCGCCACCGACCTGGGCGGCCGCGTCCTGGCCGGCCCGGTCGACGCGGGCATCGGCCAGGCCTGCTCGATCCTCGACCCCACCGGCGGCATGATCCTGGCCATCGAGGTCGTCCCCGAACTCCGCGCCCTGATGGGCTGACCCACCCGCCCGGTCAGGATTTCATGGACGACAAACGCCTCAGGCCTGAAGCTGCTTCGTGACGCTCGAGCAGATGTTCTCCCCGTACCCCTGCCCCTTCGAGGACGGGTACACGGTCAGCACGCTCAGCACCCAGTCGTTCCCGATCGCCATGCAGTTCACGTGCCACTTGCCGTCGCTGCGGGCGATCCACCCGTTCTTCACCGCCGTGCCCGCCTGCTCGGTCGCCGGCAGGGCCGGGGTGATGCCGAACTTCTGGTCCTTGGCGACGTTGCGCATCTCGTTGAGCAGCCAGTCCGTCCACTTCGGGCCGGCCGCGCGGCCGTCGCCGATGCACGCGCCCATCCGTGCCGCGTCCCGGGCGGAGACCAGCGTGGACGCCCAGTCGATGTACGCCTTCGAGTCCGTCAAGCCGCAGGTCTGCACGAGGCGGGTAATGCTGGCGGACTTGCCGTCCAGGCCCCAGAAGTACGAGGCGGCGTTGTTGTCGCTGTTGCGAATCATGAGGCTGAGCTGCGACAGGTTGGACTTGCTCGGGTTGGGGTTGCGGCGCAGGTAGTCCGAGGCCAGCCAAGCCTTGATCATCGAGGCGGTGCGCTGGGCGGTGTTCGCGTTGTCGGAGCCGGCCATCGCGCCGGTGCGGCGGTCGAGGACGGTCCAGGACCAGAAGCCGGTGGCGTCGACGGTGACCTTGGCCGGGTGCAGGAGGGCCTGGGGCAGGGCAGGTGCCGTCGGGGCGGCGGGGGCGGCCTTGCGGGTCGGGGCCTCGCTGGCCGCCGGGCTCTCGCCGGGCACGGCCGCGGGCGCGGCGGCATCGGAGCTGACGCCGAGCAGGTCGCTGCCCCAGACGAACGGTACGCCGACGAGCAGCGCCGCCACGAGCAGCACGAACACGGTCAGTCCGACACGCTTCCGCATGAGTCGGTGGTCCCTCCCTGGCAGCCGTCGCCCTGATTCCATCGACCGCCGGTCATGAACAGATGTTCCCTGCGTTAACACGCCGTAAGCGATCGGAAAGTTCACCCGGCGTGAGGTATTGCCGGGGACAGTCTTCCGTCCAACGGCCGAACTCGCAGCTTGGACGCGCTCAAAAGTCCCTGGTAGTTGGCTCGACGTGATGTGACACCTTCTTGCCGGAACTGTCGGTTGCTGTAACACTGGACGTGTGTACGGCAACGACTTCGGCCCCCTCCTCGAGCAGGTGAACAGCGCTGAGCGGGACCTTCGCGCCAACTCGGAACGAGCGCTTGGTCAAGAACTCGACCAGAGCGAGTACTTCGACGCGCTCCTGGCGGCCGACCAGAAGATCGAGCCGCGGGACTGGATGCCCGACGCGTACCGCAAGACGCTGATCCGGCAGATCGCCCAGCACGCGCACTCGGAGATCATCGGGATGCAGCCCGAGGGCAACTGGATCTCGCGCGCCCCCTCGCTCAAGCGCAAGGCGATCCTGCTGGCCAAGGTGCAGGACGAGGCGGGGCACGGGCTTTACCTCTACGCGGCGGCCGAGACGCTCGGCATCTCCCGCGAGGAGCTGGTCGAGATGCTGGTTGAGGGCCGCCAGAAGTACAGCTCGATCTTCAACTACCCCACGCTGACCTGGGCGGACATCGGCGCCATCGGCTGGCTGGTGGACGGCGCGGCGATCGTGAACCAGGTGCCGCTGTGCCGGTGCTCCTACGGGCCCTACGCGCGGGCCATGATCCGCATCTGCAAGGAGGAGTCGTTCCACCAGCGGCAGGGGTACGAGATCCTGCACACGCTGGCCACCGGCACCCCGGGGCAGAAGGCGATGGCCCAGGACGCGATCGACCGGTGGTGGTACCCGTCGCTGGCGATGTTCGGCCCGCCGGACGGCGACTCGACCCACTCCGAGCGGTCGATGGCCTGGAAGATCAAGCGCTTCTCCAACGACGAGCTGCGCCAGCGCTTCGTCGACATGTGCGTGCAACAGGCCGCGATCCTCGGCCTGCGGCTGCCCGATCCCGACCTCAGGTGGAACGAGGAAGAGCAGCGGCACGAGTACACCCAGCCCGACTACGACGAGCTCATGCGCGTCATCAAGGGCGAGGGCCCCTGCAACCGCCAGCGCATGGAGCACCGCCGCCGCGCCTACGAAGAGGGTGCGTGGGTGCGCGAGGCCGCCCGGAAATACGCGGAGAAGAACAATGTCTGAGCCGCTGTGGGAGGTCTTCGTCAGGCCGCGCCGGGGGCTGTCGCACCAGCACGTCGGGTCCCTGCACGCGCCCGACGCCGCCATGGCGCTGCGCAACGCGCGGGACGTCTACACCCGCCGGCAGGAGGGCGTCTCCATCTGGGTCGTCCCGGCGAGCGCGATCACCGCGAGCAGCCCGGACGAGAAGGACGCGTTCTTCGAGCCGGCCGCCGACAAGGTGTACCGCCACCCGACCTTCTACGCCGTCCCGGAAGGCGCGGAGCACATATGACCGCCACGCCCACCGCCCTCCAACTCGGCGACGACGCCCTCATCGCGGCCCAGCGCCTCGCCGAGTGGTGCTCCCGCGCGCCCGAGATGGAGGAGGACATCGCGCTGGCCAACATCGCCCTCGACCAGCTGGGCGCGGCGCGCCTGTTCCTCACCTACGCCGGCGAGGAACTGCACAAGAGCGAGGACGATCTCGCGTACCTCCGCGACGACCGCGAGTTCCGCAACGCCCTGCTCGTCGAGCTGGACAACGGCGACTTCGCGGTGACCATCGGCAAACTGCTCTTCCTGGCCGTGTACCAGCGGCTGCGCTACGAGCAGCTGGCCGGCGGCGACGACGAGCGGCTGGCGGGGATCGCGGCCAAGGCGCGCAAGGAGTCCGAGTACCACGCCGAGCACGCCTCGCTCTGGACCGTCCGCCTCGGCGACGGCACCGACGAGTCGCACCGGCGCATGCAGGCGGCGGTCGACGCGCTGTGGCCGTACACCCATGAGCTCTTCGAAGGCGACGCCGCGAGCCTCAAGGCCGCCTGGTTGACCGAGGTTACGGCGACCCTGGAGAAGGCGACGCTCCAGCGGCCCGCTGACGGGTGGGCGCCGTCCGGCGGGCGTCAGGGAGTACACACGGAGGCTCTTTCCAAACTGCTGGCCGAGATGCAGGTGCTGCACCGCGCACACCCCGGGGCGACCTGGTGAGCGCGCGGGCGACGGCGGGCGCGGTGCTCGACCCGGAGCTGCGCGTCGTGACCATCGAGGAGCTGGGCATCCTGCGCGACGTGGCCGAGCGGGACGGGCGGGTGACGGTGACGATCACGCCCACCTACTCCGGCTGCCCGGCCATGGACGTCATCCGGGCCGACATCGCCGCCGCGCTGCATGCCGACGGGTACGCCGACGTGCGCGTCGACACCACGCTGGCCGAGCCGTGGACGACCGACTGGATCACCCCGGCGGGCCGCGACAAGCTGGCCGCGGCGGGCATCGCACCGCCGTCGACCAGGGCGGCGGTGACCCTGACCCTGACCGTGCGCTGCCCGGCGTGCGGCTCGCCGGAGACCGAGGAGCTGTCCCGGTTCGGCGCCACCGCGTGCAAGTCGCTCTGGCGCTGCCGGGCGTGTCGTGAACCGTTCGAGCGCGTGAAAACGATCTGAGGGTATGAGCGTCTCCGAGATCCGGCGGCCCGTGAAGCGCCGGCCCCAGTTCCACCGCCTCGCCGTCATGGACGTCGAGCGGCTGACCGAGGATGCCGTCGCGGTGACCTTCGACGTGCCCCGCGAGCTGCGCGAGACCTTCGCGTTCCGGGCCGGCCAGCACCTCACCGTGCGCCGGCACGGGGAGTCGGGGGAGGAGATCCGCCGCTCGTACTCGATCTGCTCCACCCCCGCGCGCCTGCGCGACGAGGGCGAGCTGCGGGTGGGTATCAAGCGGGTCGTCGGCGGAGCCTTCTCGACCTATGCGCTGTCCGGCCTCGCGCCCGGTGACGAGGTCGACGTGCTGCCGCCGCTCGGGCACTTCACCACCGCGTTCGACCCCGGCCGGGCCCGGCATTACGCGGCGATCGCGGCCGGTTCCGGGATCACGCCCGTGCTGTCGCTGGCCGCCACGGCGCTGGAGACCGAGCCCGAGAGCAGGGTGACCGTGGTGTACGGCAACCGCGCCGCCGCCTCGGTGATGTTCGCCGAGGAGCTGGCCGACCTCAAGGACCGCCATCGCGAGCGGCTGCACGTCATGCACGTGCTCTCCCGCGAGGCGCAGGAGTCCCCGCTGCTCTCGGGCCGGCTCGACGAGGCCCGGATCGGTGCCGTCCTCGACGCCCTGCTGCCGGCCGGCACCGTCGACGAGTGGTTCCTCTGCGGGCCGCACGGCATGGTGCTGGACGCCCGGGTCGCATTGTCGGCGCGGGGGGTCGTCGATTCGGCGGTACACACGGAGCTCTTTCACGTCGATGACGCCCCGCCGGTCGCGCGTCCGGCCGCGGCTCCGGCCGACGACCAGGACAAGGCCGAGGTGGGCATCGTGCTCGACGGGCGCGCGACCACCTTCACCATGGCCCACGACGAGCGGGTGCTGGACGCGGCGCTGCGGGCGCGGCCGGAGCTGCCGTACGCGTGCAAGGGCGGCGTCTGCTCGACCTGCCGGGCCAAGGTGGTCGAGGGCCGGGTCGAGATGGCGCGCAACTTCGCGCTCGAGCCCGACGAGCTCGCTGCCGGATATGTCCTGACCTGTCAGGCGATGCCGATCACCGACAAGGTTGTGGTCGACTTCGACGCATGACGTGCGTCACACCAATCCGGTCAGAGGGGCGCCTCGAATGAGCGACATGAGACCGGAACAGGAGCTGCCGACGCAGCGGCTCGTGGCGGTACCGACGCCCGCGCAGCGCCCGCCGGACGCGGACGAGCTGCTGGCCCGGGTGGCCCGCGGCGACGAGCGGGCCTTCGCCGCGCTCTACGACCTGGTGTCCGCGCGCGTCTACGGCCTGATCCGCCGCGTGCTGCGCGACCCGGCCCAGTCCGAGGAGGTCGCCCAGGAGGTGATGGTCGAGGTCTGGCGCTCCGCCGGGCGCTTCGACGCGACCCGCGGGTCGGCCACTTCCTGGGTCTTCACCATCGCCCACCGCCGGGCCGTCGACCGGGTCCGCTCCGAGCAGGCCGGCGCCGAGCGGGTCCGCCGGGTCGCCGCAGTCAGCGCCGAAACGCCGTACGACGACGTGGTCGAGGCCGCGACCGCCCGGCTGGAGCAGCAGCAGGTGCGCCGCTGCCTCGACGGCCTGACCGAGCTCCAGCGCGAGGCGATCACGCTGGCCTACTACGGCGGCAACAGTTATCGCGAGGTCGCCGATCTCCTCGGTACGGCCCTGCCGACGATCAAGACCCGCATGCGCGACGGCCTGATCCGGATGCGCGACTGCCTGGGGGTGACGGTCTGATGACCACGGCTGACATCCACGCGCTCGTCGGCGCGTACGCCCTCGACGCCGTCGACGACCTCGAGCGCGCCGCGTTCGAACGGCACCTGCGCGACTGCCCGGAATGCTCGGCCGAGGTGGCCGAGCTGCGCGAGACCGCGGCCTGGCTGGCCGGGCCGGTCGCCTCGGCACCGCCACCGCACCTGCGGGATTCGGTGCTCGCCCAGATCTCGAGCACCCCACAGGAGCGGAAGCGGACGGCGGACGCTCCGCGCCGGGAGCCGGGCCGGTGGCGGACCTGGGTCGCCTCCTCCGCCGCGGCCGTGCTGTTCGCGGCGGGCGTGGGCGGCGGCACCTGGGCCCTGACCCGCCAGCACTACACCAGCCAGAGCTCGCAGATCGACGCGGTGCTCGCGGCCGCCGACGCCCGCCTGGTCAGCCAGGAGGTCGAGGGCGGCCGGGTCACCATGGTCTTCTCCCCGTCCCGCGACGCGGGGGTGGCCGTGCTGTCGAATCTCAAGCAGCCGGCGGGCTCCTACCAGCTGTGGATGGTCGACTCCAGCGCCCGCTCGGTCGGCTACACGGAACAGGGCAGCGGCCGCTTCTACATCAAGGGCCTCGCCCCAGTGTTCGGCCTGAGCAAGGAGCGGAAGGGCGGATCGACGACGCCTCACGACATCGTCAGCCGGCTAAATCTGGGCTAGCTCGGCCATGTCGTCCGCGGTGGGCTCCCAGGCCGCCGCGGCGACGTTGGCGACGACCTGCTCGGCCCTGGTCGCGCCGGCGATCACGCTGGCCACCGCCGGCTTGGCCGCGAGCCCGCCGATCGCGACGGTCAGCGGGTCGATGCCGCGCGCCTTCGCGAACGCCTCCAGGGCCTCGATCCGGTCCCAGGGCGCGCCGGCCAGGACGCGCTCCATACCCTCGCGGGCCAGCCGGGTGCCGGCCGGCGGGGCGTCGCCGCGGCGGTACTTGCCGGTCAGCAGCCCCATCTCCAGCGGGAAGAACGGCAGCAGCCCGAGGCCGAAGCGCTCCAGGGCCGCCACGAGCTCCGCCTCGACACTCCGGTCGAGCAGGGAGTAGCGGTTCTGGGCGCTGACGAACGGGGTCAGGTGCCGGGTCTCGGCGGTCCAGGCCGCGTCGGCCGTCTGCCAGCCGGAGAAGTTGGAGTGGCCGATGTAGCGCACCTTGCCCGACCGGACCAGGTCGTCCAGCGCCGCGAGGGTCTCCTCGATCGGGGTGGCGGGGTCGGGTTCGTGCAGCTGGTACAGGTCGATGTGGTCGGTCTGCAGCCGGCGCAGCGAGGACTCGGCGGCCCGCACGATGTAGCGGCGGCTCCCGCGGGCGCCCCAGTCCGCGCCGTGCAGTCCGCGGGCGTTCATGCCGAACTTGGTGGCCACGATCACGTCGTCGCGGTGCTTGCCGAGGGCGGCGCCGAGCGCCTCCTCGGACGCGCCGGGTGTGGCGCCGTAGATGTCGGCCGTGTCGAACAGGGTGATGCCGTGCTCCAGGGCCGCCGCGACGACCTCCGTGCTGCTCGCGGCGTCGATCCGGCCGAACTGGTTGCAGCCGATGCCGACGACGGAGACGGTCAGTCCTGAGCGCCCGAGGCGCCGGTAACGCATTTCAGTCACTCTCGTGATACTAGGCACGCCCGCTCGACGGTCCGGGCGAGCTAAGGCCTGTTTGGTAACTGAGGCAGGGCTGCGGCGGGCCCAGATTCCGCCTGCGCACACATCGCGGAGGCCCGGTTACAACACCGGTAGCCGGGCCTCCGCGCTGCGCACGCAGACGAAATCTGGACTCCGCCGCAGCACCTACCCCAGTTACCAAACAGGCCTTAGGTAGTCTCTGGGGTGTGACTGCTCCGGTGATCAGCGAAATTCTGCAGCGTGCCGCCGACGGCGGGCGGATCGGCCCGGACGAGGCGCTCCTGCTCTACACGGAAGCGCCCTTCCACGCGCTGGGCGAGGCCGCCGATACCGTGCGCCGCCGCCGCTACCCGGACAACATCGTCACCTACATCATCGACCGCAACATCAACTACACCAACGTGTGCGTCACGGCCTGCAAGTTCTGCGCCTTCTACCGGGCGCCGAAGCACAGCGAGGGCTGGACCCACGGCACCGACGAGATCCTGCGCCGCTGCGCGGAGGCGGTCGACCTCGGTGCCACCCAGGTGATGCTGCAGGGCGGGCACCACCCCGAATACGGCGTGGAGTACTACGAGGAGCTCTTCTCGGCCGTCCACGAGGCGTTCCCGGGGCTGGTCATCCACTCGATCGGGCCGTCCGAGGTGCTGCACATGGCCAAGGTCTCCGGCGTCTCGATCGAGGAGGCCATCACCCGCATCAAGGCGGCGGGCCTGGCCTCGATCGCCGGTGCCGGCGCCGAGATGCTGCCCGAGCGGCCGCGCAAGGCGATCGCGCCGCTCAAGGAGTCCGGCGAGCGCTGGCTGGAGGTCATGGCGATCGCGCACCGCCTCGGCGTCTCCTCGACCGCGACGATGATGATGGGCACCGGCGAGACCAACGCCGAGCGCATCGAGCACCTGCGGCTCATCCGCGACGTGCAGGACCTGGCCGTCGCCAACGGGTACTCCGTGGAGGCCGACCTCGCCGGCACCGTCGGCGGGTTCCGCTCCTTCATCCCGTGGACCTACCAGCCCGAGAACAACCACCTCAAGGGGCGGACGCAGGCGACCAGCCTGGAGTACCTCCGGCTGGTGGCGGTGGCCCGGCTGTTCTTCGACAACATCCCGCACCTGCAGTCGTCCTGGCTGACGACGGGCAAGGACGTCGGGCAGGTCTCGCTGCACCTCGGCGTGGACGACCTGGGCTCGATCATGCTGGAGGAGAACGTGATCTCCTCCGCCGGCGCCCGGCACCGCTCGCGGCTGAGCGAGCTGGTCGAGATGATCCGCGGCGCGGACCGCATCCCGGCGCAGCGCGACACGCAGTACCGGCACATGAAGGTGCACTGGACCGAGGCGGACGACCCGACGGACGACCGCGTGCAGTCGCACTTCTCGTCGATCGCCATCCCCGGCGGCGGTACTGGCCGCAGCCTGCCCCTGACGCCGGTGACCTCATGACGCGCGCCTCGCTGGACAAGGACTCGCGCGAGGTCGCGGCCATGTTCGACGGCGTGGCCCGCCGCTACGACCTGACCAACACCGTCATCTCCGGCGGCCGCGACCGCATGTGGCGCCGCGAGACCCGGCTGGCCCTCGGCCTCAAGCCGGGCGAGCACGTGCTCGACCTGGGCGCCGGCACGGGCGTGTCGACCCTGGAGCTGGGCCGCTCGGGCGCCTACGCGGTGGGCGCCGACATCTCCGTCGGCATGCTCCAGGCCGGCCGGGCCAAGCGCCCCGAGGTCCCGCTGCTGGCGGCCGACGCCCTCCACCTGCCGTTCGCCGACGCCACCTTCGACGCGGTGACCATCTCCTTCGCCCTGCGCAACATCGCCGACACCGACGCCGCCCTGGCCGAGATGGCCCGGGTGACCAAGCCGGGCGGCCGCCTGGTCATCTGCGAGTTCTCCACCCCGACCTGGCGCCCGTTCCGCGCCGTCTACCAGGGCTACCTGGTCGGCGCCATCCCACCGATCGCCAAGCGCGTGTCGAGCAACCCGGACGCCTACGTGTACCTCGCGGAATCCATCAAGGCCTGGCCCGACCAGGAAGGCCTGTCCGCGCGCATCGCCGCCAACGGCTGGCGCAAGGTCGCCTGGCGCAACCTGACCGGCGGCGTCGTAGCCCTCCACCGCGGCTTCCGCATCTGAGCTGGGCTCTCGCGGCAGCTAGGACCCGCTGCGCTCTTGACGCCAGCACTCGCTGCGCTCTTGCGGCGGCTAGGACCCGCTGCGGTTTTGAGGGGGTGTGGGTGGAGCGAAGCTCCCCCTCCGCTTTTCAGGACATTCGACGGTCCAACCCCGCTGCCAGGGCGCCCATCCGCTGCGCTCTTGACCTCTCGCGGCGGCTAGGACCCGCTGCGCTCTTGAGGCCAGCACTCGCTGCGCTCTTGCGGCGGCCAGGACCCGCTGCGCTTTTGAGGGGGTGTGGGTGGAGCGAAGCTCCCCCTCCGCTTTTCAGGACATCGAACGGTCCAACCCCGCTGCCAGAAAGACCGTCCGATGCAGACCGTCGTGGTACAGGCTAGATAGTGATCACGAAAGCGCGTCGGGCCGTCCGGTCGCGCGCCCACCCGGGCGGGTGAAAAATTAGGGTCGCCTTACCGACAGCCGTGCACTTCACGGTTCTAGACTGCACCACGGACGACTTTGTGAAGACTTTCACGAGCGCAGAAGTGACCGCGAAGTAACAGGAACCGAGCGGGAAACTGAACGGGAAACTGTACGGGCAGGGAGGTATGACGGCTGTGACCGACACCGGGAAAGATGCGGATGTCATCGTCGTCGGCGCCGGGCCGGGCGGATCGTCCGCGGCGTTCCACCTCGCCCGGCACGGGCACAAGGTGCTGCTGCTGGAGAAGACCGAGTTCCCGCGCGAGAAGGTGTGCGGCGACGGCCTGACCCCGCGCGCGGTCAAGCAGCTGATCAAGATGGGCATCGACACCACCGAGGAGAAGGGCTGGCTGCGCAACCGCGGCCTGCGCGTCATCGGTGGCGGCGTCCGGCTGGAGCTGGACTGGCCCGATCTCGCGAGCTTCCCGGACTACGGGCTGACCCGCACCCGCATGGACTTCGACCACATGCTGGCCACCGCGGCGACCGACGCCGGCGCCGAGCTGCGCAGCGGCACGACGGTCACCGGGCCGATCCTCGACCGCACCGGCCGCGTGGTCGGCGTCACCGCCACCGGGCCCGACCAGGAGCCGCGCGAATACCGTGCCCCGCTGGTCATCGCGGCCGACGGCGTGTCCGGACGCTTCGCCCTGGCCCTCGGCATCGCCAAGCGGGACGACCGGCCGATGGGCGTGGCCGTCCGGCAATACTTCCGCAGCGAGACGCGGCACGACGACGACTACCTGGAGTCGTGGCTGGAGCTGCGCAGCCGGGAGTCGGGCGACAAGCTGCTGCCGGGCTACGGCTGGATCTTCGGCCTCGGCGACGGCCGCGTGAACGTCGGCCTGGGCGTGCTCAACAGCAGCGTCGCCTACGGCAAGACGAACTACAAGAACCTGCTGGCCGACTGGCTGGACAACACCCCGGCCGACTGGGGCCTGTCCGACCCGGCCAACGCCGACGGCAAGGCCCAGGGCGCCGCGCTGCCGATGGGCTTCAACCGGGTGCCGCACTACACCCGGGGTGTGCTCCTCGTCGGCGACACCGGCGGCATGGTCAACCCCTTCAACGGCGAGGGGATCGCCTACGCCATGGAGTCCGGCGAGCTGGCGGCGGAGATCGCCGTCCAGGCGCTGGCCCGCCCGCAGGGCACCGCGCGCGAGCGGGTGCTCGCCAACTACCCGACCGAGCTCAAGGCCCGCTACGGCGGGTACTACCGGCTCGGGAACGTGTTCGTGAAGCTCATCGGCAATCCGCAGGTCATGCGGATCGCCACCAAGCACGGCATGCCCCACCCGACCCTCATGCGGTTCGTGCTGAAGCTCCTCGCCAACCTCACGGACCCGCGAGGTGGAGACGCGATGGACCGCGTGATCAACGCTATGACCAGGCTGGCTCCGGCCGCCTAGCAAGAAGGCCGGTGCCGCAACGCACCGGCCCGGTAAGCCTGAGCAAAACCTGAGCAAAATCCGGAACAACACCCGCCCCACTGCACCACCACAGCCCCAAACATGCTGGCCAAGGCCGCATTTGGGGTGCCCCGGACGAAGCCGTCCAGGCATCACCGAATAGTGTTAAACCGCATACAGCTTGAGTGGTCCCCGGAGCCGACCGCCCCGCGGGCTCGCCGAAAGGACGGAGCAGCACGATGTCGCTCGCGCCGTACGTACCGATTCTGGGGCTCTTCGCCCTGGCCGCCCTCTTCGCGCTGTTCTCCGTGGGGGTCGCGCCCTTCGTGGGACCGCGCCGGTTCAACCGGGCGAAGCTCGACGCCTACGAGTGCGGCATCGAGCCGACCCCGCAGCCTGTCGGCGGCGGCCGCTTCCCGGTCAAGTTCTATCTGACCGCGATGCTGTTCATCGTCTTCGACATCGAGATCATCTTCCTGTACCCGTGGGCCGTGAACTTCGACGCGCTCGGCCTGTTCGGGTTCGTGGAGATGGTGCTGTTCATCGTCACCGTGTTCGTCGCGTTCGCCTACGTCTGGCGCCGCGGCGGGCTGGATTGGGACTGAGCCATGGGCATCGAGGAAAAGGTACCGACCGGCGTCCTGCTGACGACCGTCGAGAAGCTGGTCAACTGGTCTCGTAAGGCGAGCTTCTGGCCGGCCACCTTCGGTCTGGCCTGCTGCGCCATCGAGATGATGGCGACCGGCGCCGCGCGCTACGACCTGGCGCGCTTCGGCATGGAGGTCTTCCGGGCCAGCCCCCGCCAGGCCGATCTGATGATCGTGGCCGGCCGGGTGAGCCAGAAGATGGCCCCGGTGCTGCGCCAGATCTACGACCAGATGCCGGAGCCCAAGTGGGTGCTCTCGATGGGCGTCTGCGCCTCGAGCGGCGGCATGTTCAACAACTACGCGATCGTCCAGGGCGTCGACCACGTCGTGCCCGTGGACATGTACCTGCCCGGCTGCCCGCCGCGGCCGGAGATGCTCATCGACGCCATCCTGCGCCTGCACGACAAGGTCATGGCCGAGCCGCTGGGTGACCGGCGCCGCCGCATGATCGAGGCCCGGGTCGAGCGCGACGGCGCTCCGGTGGTGGCCCCGGGCGCGATGCCGTCGAGCTACCGCTTCGACAAGGCCAAGCGCGCCGAGTGGATCAAGGCCGCCGAGTCGGGCCGCGAGGAGCAGCTGCGCATCCAGAAGTGGATGGAAGAGCGGGCCGATCTCGCGAATCAGGCTGGCGGAGGCAACAAGTGACTGACGCGAACGTAGAGCCGGTCGGCGCCCAGCTGGGTGCCGCCGCGCAGACCCCGCCGTCGACGGCCGCCGGGCGCGGCATGTTCGGCGTGCAGGGCACCGGCGACACGTCGGGCTTCGGCGGCCTGCGCCGCCGGCGCGCGGTCGAGCTGGACTCGCCGCGGCCGTTCGGCGGGGACCACGACGAGGTCGTCGACGCGCTGGAGGAGGCCTACCCGGGCTTCGACGACGCGATCGAGCGGATCGTGGTCGACCGGGGTGAGCTGACCCTGCACATCGTGCCGGAGCGCATCGCCGAGGTCTGCCAGTCGCTGCGGGACGATCCCGCGCTGCGCTACGAGCTGTGCTCCTCGGTGTCCGGTGTGGACTACCTCGGCTCCGACGGCCGTCGGCTGCACGCGGTGTACCACCTGACCTCGATGACGTTCCGCCGGCGGATTCGCCTCGAGGCGGCCGTGACCGCCGAGGACCCGCACCTGCCGAGCGTCACCCAGGTGTACCCGACCGCCGACTGGCAGGAGCGGGAGACCTACGACATGTTCGGCATCGTCTTCGACGGCCACCCGAACCTGACCCGGATCCTCATGCCGGACGACTGGGAGGGCTTCCCGCAGCGGAAGGACTACCCGCTCGGCGGCGTGCCGGTCGAGTACAAGGGTGCGGAGATCCCGCCGCCGGACCAGCGGAGGAGTTACCAGTGAGCACCGATTACGCGTCAGCTCGCGAGACCACCGAGGGCAAGGTCTTCACCGTCACCGGCGGGGACTGGGACACGGTCGTCAACGAGGCCGGGGCCGAAGAGCGCATCGTCGTCAACATGGGCCCCCAGCACCCGTCCACCCACGGGGTGCTGCGGCTGGTGCTCGAGCTCGAGGGCGAGACGGTCATCGAGGCCAGGACCGTCGTCGGGTACCTGCACACGGGCATCGAGAAGAACCTGGAGTTCCGCAACTGGACCCAGGGCACCACGTTCGTGACCCGCATGGACTACCTGGCCCCGATGTTCAACGAGACGGGCTACTGCCTCGCGGTCGAGAAGCTGCTCGGCATCGAGGACCAGATCACCGACCGGGCCAAGACGATCCGCGTGCTCATGATGGAGCTCAACCGGATCTCCTCCCACCTGGTCTGGCTCGCCACGACGGGCATGGAGCTCGGCGCCCTGTCGATGATGATCTACGGCTTCCGCGAGCGGGAGTACATCCTCGACATCTTCGAGCTCGCCTCCGGCCTGCGGATGAACCACGCGTACATCCGCCCGGGCGGCCTGGCCCAGGACCTGCCGGACGAGGCCGCGGTGAAGATCCGCGAGATGCTCGACTGGATGCCCAAGCGCATCGACATGTACGAGGACCTGCTCTCGGGCAACACGATCTGGCGCGAGCGCACGCAGGGCGTCGCGGTGCTGGACGTGACCGGCTGCGTCGCCCTGGGCATCACCGGGCCGGTGCTGCGCTCGGCCGGGCTGGGCTGGGACCTGCGCAAGCAGCAGCCGTACGCCGGGTACGAGACCTACGACTTCGACGTGCCGACCGAGAACACCGCCGACGCGTGGGGCCGCTACCAGGTGCGCCTCAACGAGATGCGGCAGTCGCTGCGGATCATCCAGCAGGCGATGGACCGGCTGGAGCCGGGCCCGATCATGATCGCCGACAAGAAGATCTCGTGGCCGGCCCAGCTGGCGGTGGGCGGCGACGGCCTCGGCAACTCGCTGGAGCACGTCGCGAAGATCATGGGCCAGTCGATGGAGGCCCTGATCCACCACTTCAAGCTGGTGACCGAGGGCTTCCGGGTGCCGCCCGGCCAGGTGTACGTGCCGATCGAGGCGCCCCGCGGCGAGCTCGGCGTGCACGCGGTGTCCGACGGTGGCACGCGCCCCTTCCGGGTGCACTACCGCGAGCCCAGCTTCGTCAACCTGCAGGCGATCCCGGCGATGGCGGAGGGTGGCCTGCTGGCCGACGTCATCGTGGGCGGCGCCTCGCTCGACCCCGTCATGGGTGGGTGTGATCGTTAATGGTGTTCAGTGAGCTCACGCGCGAACGTGCGCGTCAGATCATCGCGCGCTACCCGGAAGGCCGTTCGCGCTCGGCCCTGCTGCCGCTGCTGCACCTCGTGCAGTCGGAGGAGGGGTACGTCTCCCCGGACGGCATCGCGTTCTGCGCCGAGACCCTGGGCATCACCAAGGCCCAGGTCGGCGCGGTGGCGACCTTCTACACCATGTACAAGCGCAAGCCGACCGGCGACTGGCTGGTGAGCGTCTGCACCAACACCATGTGCGGCGTGCTCGGCGGCGACAAGGCGTACCAGGCCCTCAGTGAGTATCTCGGGGTCGGGCACGACGAGACGACGACCGACGGCAAGATCACCCTCGAGCATGCCGAGTGCCTCGCCGCCTGCGACTACGCGCCGGTGATGACGGTCAACTACGAGTTCTTCGACGGGGTCACCGACGACACCGCTCTGACGCTGGTCAAGCAGCTGCAGAACGGCGAGCGCCCGGCTCCGAGCCGTGGCACCCGGCTGTGCACGCTGAAGGAGATGGCGGTACAGCTGGCGGGCTTCGCCGACGACCGCGGCGACGAGGTCATCGCCGACGGGCCCGCCGGTGAGCCGACGCTCGCGGGCAACCGGCTCGCCGAGCGCTTCGCGATCTCGGTGCCGGGCTTCGACCCGGACACCCCGATCGCCAAGAAGGAAGACGCGGCCAAGAAGGACGAGCCCAAGCCGCCCGCGTCGGCGCCGAAGCCGGCGTCGGACGCGAAGCCGGCGGGCGACGGGCCGATGCCGCAGAAGGAGGCGAAGGCCTGATGGCCGAGTACCAGCCCTCACAGGAGTCGCTGTCCAAGCTGACGCCGGTGCTCACCAAGCGCTGGCTGTCGCCGGACGCGTGGAAGATCGACGTGTACGAGCGGCTCGACGGCTACACCGGCCTGCGCAAGGCGCTCAAGGCCCACCCGGACGACCTGATCCAGCTGATCAAGGACTCCGGGCTGCGCGGCCGCGGCGGCGCCGGCTTCCCGACCGGCATGAAGTGGGGCTTCATCCCGCAGAACGACGGCAAGCCGCACTACCTCGTGGTCAACGCCGACGAGGGCGAGCCGGGCACCTGCAAGGACCTGCCGCTGATGATGGCCGACCCGCACGCGCTGGTCGAGGGCGTCATCATTGCCTCCTACGCGATCCGGGCCAACTTCGCCGCGATCTACATCCGCGGCGAGGCGGTGCACGCGGCGCGGCGGCTGCGAGCGGCGGTCGAGCAGGCCTACGCCAAGGGCTACCTCGGCGCGAACATCCTCGGCAGCGGCTTCGACCTGGACCTGGTCGTGCACAGCGGGGCCGGGGCCTACATCTGCGGCGAGGAGACGGCGCTGCTGGACTCGCTGGAGGGCTACCGCGGCCAGCCCCGGCTGCGCCCGCCCTTCCCGGCGACCCACGGGCTGTACGCCTCCCCGACCGTCGTGAACAACGTCGAGACGATCGCCAGCGTGCCGTACATCGTGCTGGGCGGCTCGGCCTGGTTCCGCAGCATGGGGACCGAGAAGTCGCCGGGCCCGAAGATCTACTCGATCTCGGGGCGGGTCAACAACCCCGGCCAGTTCGAGTGCGGCCTCGGCGTCACGCTGCGGCAGCTCATCGACCTCGCCGGTGGCATGCAGGACGGCCACCAGCTGAAGTTCTGGACGCCGGGCGGCTCCTCCACGCCGATGCTGACCGACGAGCACCTCGACACCCCGATGGACTTCGAGGGCATGATGAGCGTCGGCACGATGCTCGGCACCACGGCCGTCCAGGTCTTCTCCGACCAGGACGACATCGTCTACGCGACGTACCGCTGGATCGCCTTCTACCACCACGAGTCCTGCGGCAAGTGCACGCCGTGCCGCGAGGGCAACTACTGGATGGTGCGCATCCTGCACCGCATCCTGGCCGGCCAGGGCACGCACCAGGACCTCGACACCCTCCTGGACGCCTGCGACAACCTGCTGGGCCGCTCGTTCTGCGCGCTCGGCGACGGCGCGACCAGCCCGGTGACGTCCTCGATCAAGTACTTCAAGCAGGACTACCTCGACTACATCGAGGGCCGCAAGGCGCCGATGTTCCACGGCGAGCTGGTAGGAGCCCACTGATGACCGACGTGGTTCCCAAGACCGAGACCGTCAAGCTCACCATCGACGGCATCGAGGTCGAGGCGCCCAAGGGTGCGCTCGTCATCCGGGCCGCCGAGCAGGTGGGCATCTCCATCCCGCGCTTCTGCGACCACCCGCTGCTCGCCCCGGCCGGCGCCTGCCGCCAGTGCCTGGTCGACGTGGAGGGCCAGCGCAAGCCGGTCGCCTCGTGCACCCAGCCGGTGGCCGAGGGCATGGTGGTGCGGACCCAGATGACCTCCGAAGTCGCCAAGAAGGCGCAGGAGGGCATCATGGAGTTCCTCCTGATCAACCACCCGCTCGACTGCCCGGTCTGCGACAAGGGCGGCGAGTGCCCGCTGCAGAACCAGGCGATGAGCAACGGCCAGTCCGAGTCGCGGTTCGTTGAGCACAAGCGGGAGTACCCCAAGCCGCTGCCGATCAGCACGCAGGTGCTGCTCGACCGCGAGCGCTGCGTGCTCTGCCAGCGCTGCACCCGCTTCTCCGACGAGATCGCCGGCGACAAGTTCATCGACCTGATGGAGCGCTCGAGCAACGAGCAGATCGGCGTGTTCCGCGGCGATCCCGAGTCGCCCGAGGACGACGCCCCGTTCAACAGCTACTTCTCCGGCAACACGGTGCAGATCTGCCCGGTCGGGGCGCTGACCAGCTCGCAGTACCGATTCCGCTCCCGCCCTTTCGACCTGGTGTCGACGCCCAACACGTGCGAGCACTGCGCCGCGGGCTGCGACCAGCGGGCGGACCACCGCCGCGGCAAGGTCATGCGGCGCCTGGCCGGCGACGACCCGGCGGTGAACGAGGAGTGGAACTGTGACAAGGGGCGCTTCGCGTTCCAGTACGTCACCGCCACCGACCGCCTGACCACGCCGATGGTGCGCGACAAGAAGACCGGTGAGCTGCGCACGGCCAGCTGGCCCGAGGCGCTCGCCGTCGCGGCCGAGGGGCTCGCCGCCGCCAAGGACAACGGCGGCGTCGGCGTCCTGGCGGGCGGACGGCTCACCGTCGAGGACGCGTACGCGTACGCGAAGTTCGCACGGGTCGCCCTCGGTACCAACGACATCGACTTCCGCGCCCGGCCGCTGTCGGCGGAGGAGACCGAGTTCCTCGGCTCGCACGTCGTCGGGCGGGCGGACGTCACCTACGCGGACATCGAGCGGGCCTCCGCGGTGGCCTTCGTCGGGCTGGAGCCCGAGGAGGAGTGCCCGATCATCTTCCTGCGGGCCCGCAAGGTGTACCTCAAGCGGGCCCTGCCGAGCTTCGCGGTCGCCCCGTTCGTGACCCGCGGGTTCGCCAAGATGGGCACCACGGTCCTGCTCACCGCGCCGGGCGGCGAGGCGGAGGTGCTCGGCCAGTCCGAGCAGCTGCGCGACGCGCTGTCGGGCGAGGGCGCGATCCTCTTCGTCGGCGAGCGCCTGGCCAGCGTCCCCGGTGGCCTGTCCGCCGCCGCGCGCCTGGCCGAGTCCACCGGCGCCCGCCTCGCCTGGGTCCCGCGCCGCGCGGGTGACCGGGGCGCGGTCGAGGCCGGCGTGCTGCCGACCCTGCTGCCCGGCGGCCGCCAGGTCTTCGACCCGGCCGCGCGCAGCGAGGTGGCCACCGCGTGGCAGCTCGACGCGGGTGTCCTGCCCAGCGCCTCCGGCCGCGACACCGACGGCATCATCGCCGCGGCGCGCGAGGGCCGGCTCGGTGCGCTGGTCGTCGGCGGCGTGGACCCGGCGGACCTCGCCGACCCGGCCGTCGCCGAGGAGGCCCTGGACAACGTGGGCTTCCTGGTCAGCCTGGAGCTGCGGATGAGCGCCGTCGCCAAGCGCGCCGACGTCGTCCTGCCGATCGCGCCGGCCGCCGAGAAGGCCGGCTCGTACGTGAACTGGGAAGGCCGGGTCCGCCCGTTCGGCACCGTGCTCAAGACGCAGGCCATGAGCGACGCCCGGGTGCTCGACACCCTGGGCCGCGAGCTCGGCGTGCAGCTCGGCGTGGGCGACGTGGAACTGGTCCGCGCGCAGCTCGCGGCGCTGGCCCAGCTGCCGCTGCCGGGCACGGTCGCGGTCGGCACGGTCGGTGCGGGCAACCCGAGCCTGGTTCGCGGTACCGCTCCCGACGTGGCCCCGGGCACGCCCGCGAGCCCGGCGAGCGGCCAGGCGATCCTCGCCTCCTGGCACCACCTGATCGACGGCGGCTCGTTGCAGGACGGTGACGGCCACCTGGCCGGGACCGCCCGCCCCGCCGTGGTCCGGATCTCCAAGAGCACCGCGGCCGACCTCGGCGTGGTGGACGGGGACGCGGTGACGGTCGGCACCGAGCGGGGCGCGATCACCCTGCCGGCGCTCGTCACCGACATGGTCGACGGGGTCGTGTGGATTCCGACGAACTCACCGGGCTCGACCCTGCGCCGCACGCTCGGCGTGACGGAGGGCGCGCTGGTCGAGATCAGCACTGGGGGTACCGCAAGATGACATCCGCTGCAGGCAGCCTCGACCAGTTCGGCCACGACACCTGGTGGCTGGTGCTCGCCAAGGTCATCGTGATCTTCGCGTTCCTGGTCGTCATGACGCTCTTCGCCATCTGGTACGAGCGCCGGGTGGTGGCCCGGATGCAGGTCCGCCCGGGCCCGAACCGCAATGGCCCGTTCGGTCTGCTCCAGTCGCTGGCCGACGGCCTCAAGCTGGCATTCAAGGAAGACATCATGCCGCGCCTGGCGGACAAGGTGGTCTTCTTCTTCGCGCCGGTGATCTCGACGGTCTGCGCGTTCACCGCGTTCTCGGTCATCCCGTTCGGTCCCGTGGTCTCGGTCTTCGGCAACCACACGCCGCTGCAGCTGACCGACATTCCGGTGGCCGTTCTGCTGGTACTGGCCTGCTCCTCCATGGGCATCTACGGCATCGTGCTCGGCGGCTGGGCCTCCGGCTCGACCTACCCGCTGCTCGGTGGCCTGCGCTCGAGCGCCCAGATGATCTCCTACGAGGTCGCGATGGGCCTGTCGATCGTCTCGGTCTTCCTGGTCGCCGGCTCGATGTCGACCTCGGAGATCGTGGCGGCCCAGGCGGGCAACGGCACCGCCGACGTCTTCGGGATGACCTGGCACCTGCCGGCCTGGTTCGGCATCCTGCTCATCCCGAGCTTCCTGATCTACTTCACCGCCGCGGTCGGCGAGACCAACCGGGCCCCGTTCGACCTTCCCGAGGCCGAGTCGGAGCTGGTCGGTGGCTTCCACACCGAGTACTCGTCGCTGAAGTTCGCGCTGTTCTTCCTGGCCGAGTACATCAACATGGTCACCGTCTCCGGCCTGTGCACGACGCTGTTCCTCGGCGGCTGGCGCGCCCCGTGGCCGATCTCGCTGTGGGACGGCGCGAACCACGGATGGTGGCCGGTGCTCTGGTTCACCATCAAGGTGCTGCTGCTGCTGTTCGTCTTCGTGTGGCTGCGCGGCACGCTGCCCCGGCTGCGCTACGACCAGTTCATGCGCTTCGGCTGGAAGGTGCTCATCCCGGCCAACCTGGTCTGGATCCTGGCCCTGTCCGGCATCCGGGTGCTGCAGAACGGCGGCATCAGCACGGGCGCCCGCACCGGCGTGATCATCGGGATCGTGGTCCTGGTGGTGCTGGTCCTGGCGCTGGTCGCCCTGCAGCGCAGCCGCAAGACCGCGGTCGACCTGCCGCAGGCGCACCCGGGCGGACGCGTCGGCGGTACCAACGGCTTCCCGTTGCCGCCCTTGAACCTCGAGGTGCCGCCCAGCCCGCGGGCCAAGCGCGTGATCGTCGAGCGGGAAACCGTCCCGACCGGCAAGGAGAGCTGACGTGTCTATTGGTGGAACCCTCAAAGGGTTCGGGGTCACCTTCTCGCACATGTTCAAGAAGGTGGTCACCGAGGAGTACCCGGAGCAGCGCAAGCCGCCGGCTCCGCGGTACCACGGCCGGCACATTCTCAACCGCTGGCCGGACGGGCTCGAGAAGTGCATCGGCTGCGAGCTGTGCGCGTGGGCCTGCCCGGCGGACGCGATCTTCGTCGAGGGCGCGGACAACACCGAGGACGAGCGCTTCTCGCCCGGTGAGCGCTACGCCCAGACGTACCAGATCAACTACGCCCGCTGCATCTTCTGCGGGCTGTGCATCGAGGCCTGCCCGACCCGCTCGCTGACCATGAGCAACGAGTACGAGCTGGCCCGCGACAACCGCCGCGACCTGATCTTCACCAAGGAGCAGCTGCTCGCGCCGCTGCTGCCCGGGATGGAGCGCCCGCCGCACGACATGCGCCTGGGCGACTCCGAGAAGGACTACTACGTCGGAGCGCTGGAGAACCCGGGCACCTCGGCCGGGGCCGAGCATTACAAGGGGGTCCACTCGTGACCGGAACCCTGGCGCTGCAGACCCTGGCCGCCGCGGGCGACGTGAAGGGCGGCGAGGCCGTCGCCTTCTGGATCCTCGCCCCGATCGCCGTTCTCGGCGCGATCGGCATGGTCTGGGCCCGCAACGCCGTGCACTCGGCGCTCTCGCTGGTCATCACGATGCTCTGCCTGGGCGTGTTCTACATCCTGCAGGCCGGCCCGTTCATCGGCATGGTGCAGATCATCGTCTACACCGGCGCGATCATGATGCTGTTCCTGTTCGTGCTCATGCTGGTCGGCCGCGACTCGTCCGACTCGCTGATCGAGACCCTGCGCGGGCAGCGGATGGCGGCCAGCGTGCTCGGCGTCGGGCTGGCGCTGCTGCTGGGCATCGGGCTGTACCGCGCGCTCGGCGACTCCGACCCGAAGGGCCTGGTCGACGCGAACTCGGCCGGCAACGTGGTGGGCATCTCCCGCCTGCTGTTCACCAAGTACGTGTGGGTCTTCGAAATCACGTCGGCGCTGCTCATCACCGCCGCGGTGGGCGCGATGATCCTGGCCCACATCGAGAAGCGCAAGGAAGACAAGGTCAGCCAGCCGGAGCGCATGGTGGCCCGCTTCCGCCCGGGCAACTACCCGGCGCCGAAGCCCGGCCCCGGTGTGTTCGCCGGCTCGGACTCGGTGGCGACCCCGGCGCGGCTGCCCGACGGCACGCCGGCCGACCGCAGCATCTCCAAGATCCTCCCGACCCGGGAGTTGACGTCCGCGGACGTCGCACCGAAGGGGACCGAGAAGTGACTCCGACGTACTACATCGTCCTCGCGGCGATCCTGTTCACGATCGGCGCGATGGGCGTGCTCATCCGCCGGAACGCGATCGTGCTGTTCATGTGCATCGAGTTGATGCTGAACGCGGCCAACCTCGCGCTGGTCACGTTCAGCCGGATCAACGGCACGCTCGACGGGCAGATCATGGCGTTCTTCGTCATGGTCGTGGCGGCGGCGGAAGTCGTCGTCGGCCTGGCGATCATCATGTCGATCTTCCGGACTCGGCGCTCGGCCAGCGTCGACGACGCGAACCTGCTGAAGTACTAAGGAGCGGGTGGTGGAACATATCGCCTACTCGGCGGCGACCGGGTGGCTGGGCTCGTTCTGGCTGCTTCCGGTGATCCCGCTGGCCAGCGCGGCGATCCTGCTGCTGCTCGGCAAGCGGGCCGACCGCTGGGGTCACTGGCTCGGCGTGCTGAGCGTCGCGGCCTCGTTCGTGCTCGCGCTGACGTACTTCTTCACCCTGCGCGGGCTGGAGAACCGGTCCGGCGTCGAGATCACGCTCTGGGACTACATCCACGTCGGGGACTTCCACGTCGACATGGGGCTGCTCTTCGACCCGCTGTCGGCGATGTTCGTCCTGCTCATCACCGGCGTCGGCTCCCTGATCCACCTCTACGCGGTGGGCTACATGGAGCACGACCCGGGCCGGCGGAAGTTCTTCGGGTACTTCAACCTGTTCATCGCGGCGATGCTGTTGCTGGTCCTCGGCAACAACTACGTGATGCTCTACTTCGGCTGGGAGGGCGTGGGTCTCGCCTCCTACCTGCTGATCTCCTTCTGGTACCTGCGCCCGAGCGCGGCGACCGCCGGTAAGAAGGCGTTCCTGATGAACCGCGTCGGTGACGCGGGCTTCGCGATCGCCATCTTCATGATGTTCGCCTACCTCGGCACCGTGGACTACGACGAGGTGTTCAACAGCGTCAGCGGCCTGGGCCAGGGCACGGTGCTGATGATGGCGCTGCTGCTCCTGCTCGGCGCGGCCGGCAAGTCCGGCCAGTTCCCGCTGCAGGCCTGGCTCCCCGACGCGATGGAGGGCCCGACCCCGGTCTCGGCCCTGATCCACGCGGCCACGATGGTGACCGCGGGCGTGTACCTCGTCGCCCGCTCGCACCCGATCTTCAACGCCTCGCCCGACGCGCAGACCGTGGTGGTCGCCGTCGGCGCGCTGACGCTGCTGATCGGCTGCATCATCGGCTGCGCCAAGGACGACATCAAGCGGGTGCTGGCCTGGTCGACGGTCTCGCAGATCGGCTACATGTTCCTGGGCGTCGGGCTCGGCGGCGGCGCGTACGCGCTGGCCCTGATCCACCTGCTCGCCCACGGCTTCTTCAAGGCCGGCATGTTCCTCGGCGCGGGCTCGGTCATGCACGGGATGCACGACCAGACCGACATCCGCCGCTTTGGTGGGTTGTGGAAATACATGAAGATCACCTGGGTCACGTTCGGCCTGGGTTGGCTGGCGATCATCGGCATGTTCCCGTTCTCGGGCTTCTTCTCCAAGGAGCCGATCATCGCGGCCGCCTTCGAGCGCGAAGGCTGGACTGCCTGGCTGTTCGGCGGCGCGGCGATGCTGGGCGCGGCCCTGACCGCCTTCTACATGACCCGGCTGTTCTGGCTGACTTTCCACGGCCCGAAGCGCTGGACCGACGACATCAAGCACCCGCACGAGTCCCCGGCGGTCATGACCATCCCGCTGATCGTGCTGGCGGTCGGCTCGATTGCCGCCGGTGGCCTGCTGGCCACCTCGGTGCCGGACTGGCTCACGCCGACCTTCGGCAACGAGGCCGTCGAGCACGAGCCGGTGATCGCTCATTGGCTGATCACCACGCTGTCACTGGTGCTGACGGTTCTTGGCGCCGGTCTGGCCATCGTGCTGTTCAACAAGGGCACCTCTAAGGAAGAGCAGCCGGCCAACGCTCTGGTCACCGCGGCCCGCCGCAACCTCTACACCGACTCGTTCAACGAGATCGTGTTCGAGGCGCCGGGTCGCTACCTGACCCGCGCCCTGGTCTACCTCGACAACCGCGGCATCGACGGGCTGGTCAACGGCCTGGCCGCGGGGGTCGGCGGCGGATCGGGCCGACTACGCCGGGCCCAGACCGGGTTCGTGCGCTCCTACGCCCTTTCCATCCTCGGAGGAGCGGTGCTCGTGGTGGCCGCCACGCTTGCGGTGAGGTTCGGATGAGCCACTTCCCCTACCTGACCGTCCTCACGGCCGCGCCGCTCGTCGGCGCGGCGGGGGTCGCGCTGCTGCCCAAGGACAAGCCGGCCCTGGCCAAGCAGGCCGCGCTGGCCTGGTCGGTGGTGATCCTGGCGCTGACCGTGGGCCTGTGGACGCAGTTCAAGCCGGACGGCGAGCGCTTCCAGCTCAAGGACTCCTGGACCTGGATCCCCCAGTGGGGCGCCAAGTTCACCTTCGCCGTGGACGGCATCGCGCTGGTCATGATCGCGCTGATCGCCCTGCTCGTGCCGCTGGTCATCCTGGCCTCCTGGCACGACGCGGAGACCAGCAAGCGCTCGGTCCCGGCGTACTTCGCCCTCCTGCTCGCCCTCGAATGCACGATGATCGGCGTCTTCGCCGCCCAGGACGTGTTCCTGTTCTACGTGTTCTTCGAGGTCATGCTCGTGCCGATGTACTTCCTGATCGGCTCCTACGGCGGGAAGAACAAGCAGTACGCGGCGGTCAAGTTCTTCCTGTACTCGCTGCTCGGCGGCCTGTTCATGCTCGCCGCGCTGGTCGGCCTGTGGGTGCTGGGCGGTCAGACGTTCGACTGGCAGACGCTGGTCAACGCCGACTTCTCCACCAACACCGAGCGCTGGCTGTTCCTCGGGTTCTTCGTCGCCTTCGCGATCAAGGCGCCGTTCTTCCCGTTCCACACGTGGCTGCCCGACGCCGGTGGGGCCGCTCCCGCCGGGGCGGCCGCGCTGCTGGTCGGCGTGCTGGACAAGGTCGGCACGTTCGGGATTCTGCGGTACTGCATCCCGCTCTTCCCGAACGCCTCGAAGGACTTCGCGTGGCTCGGGCTCACGCTGGCGCTCGTCGGCATCATCTACGGCGCGCTCGTGGCGATCGGCCAGAAGGACCTCAAGCGCCTGGTCTCGTACACCTCGATCGCGCACTTCGGCTTCATCGGCGTCGGCATCTTCGCGTTCACCACCCAGGCGGGCACGGGCGCGGTGCTGTACATGGTCAACCACGGCCTCGCGACCGGCCTGCTCTTCCTGGTCGTCGGCATGCTGGTGGCCCGCCGCGGCAGCGCGCTGGTGACCGACTTCGGCGGCGCCGGCAAGCTGATGCCGGTGCTGGCGGGCGTCTTCTTCATCGCCGGTCTCGCCTCGCTGGCGCTGCCCGGCACCTCGCCCTTCGTCTCCGAGTTCCTGGTGCTCATCGGCACGTTCACGGTGAACAAGACGGTCGCGGTCATCGCCACGGCCGGCATCATCCTGGCGGCCGGATACGTGCTCTGGATGATCCAGCGCACCACCCAGGGCACTCCGAACCCGAAGCTGGCCGAGATCAAGGCCATGGGCCGTGACCTGTCCGTCCGTGAGGCGGTCGTCGTCGCGCCGTTGATCGCGCTGATCCTGCTGCTGGGCTTCTACCCCAAGCCGCTGACCGACGTGATCAACCCGGCGGTGAAGGCGACCATGCAGGACGTCGGCAAGACCGACCCGAAAGCCACCGTGGGTACCGTGGAGGCCGGCAAGTGAACGACAAACTCCAACTGCCGCATCTGGACTACGCGGCGCTCTCGCCGATGCTGATCCTCTTCGGCGTCGCCTGCGTCGGGGTCCTCGTCGAGGGCTTCGTGCCCAGGCGGGTGCGGCACAGCGTCCAGCTCACCCTGGCGCTGCTCGGCTCGGTCGCCGCGCTGGTCATGGTGATCCGGCAGGGCAACACGCCGGTCATCACGGCCGCCACCTCGGTCGCCGTGGACCGCCCGGGCCTGTTCCTCTCGGGCGCGATCATCGTGCTCGGCATCGTCGCGCTGCTGCTGATCGGCGAGCGCACGCTGGAGTCGGGCGGCGCGTTCGTGGCCCAGGCCGCGGTCACGGCCAACACCGACAAGGACCGTGACCAGGCGCAGCGGACCGGCGGGGCGACCGAGGTCTTCCCGCTGACCATGTTCGCCCTCGGCGGCATGCTGCTGTTCACCACCGCCAACGACCTGCTGACCATGTTCGTGGCCCTCGAGGTCTTCTCGCTGCCGTTGTACCTGCTGTGCGCGCTGGCTCGCCGCCGGCGGCTGCTCTCGCAGGAGGCCGCGATGAAGTACTTCCTGCTCGGCTCGTTCGCGTCGGCGTTCTTCCTGTTCGGCATCGCGCTGGTCTACGGCTACGCGGGCCAGGTCGACTTCCACGCGATCGACGCGGCCATCCAGGCCGGCGGCAAGAACGACATCCTGTTGTACGTCGGGCTGGCCATGCTCGCCATCGGCCTGCTCTTCAAGGCCGCAGCGGTGCCGTTCCACGTGTGGACGCCGGACGTCTACCAGGGCGCGCCGACCCCGGTCACCGCGCTCATGGCCGCCTGCACCAAGGTCGCCGCGTTCGGCGGGCTGCTCCGCCTGGTCTACGTGGGCTTCCACCGGACCGAGTGGACGATCCAGCCGGTGCTGGGCACCATCGCCGTGCTGACGATGATCGTCGGCGCGATCCTGGCGGTCACCCAGACCGACATCAAGCGCCTGCTGGCCTACTCGTCGATCGCCAACGCGGGGTACCTGCTGATCGGCGTCATCTCGCTCAACGAGAAGGGCCTGTCGAGCTCGCTGTTCTACCTCGTGGCGTACGGCTTCACCGTGCTCGCCGCGTTCGGTGTCGTCACCCTGGTGCGGGACGCGGACGGCGAGGCCACGCACCTGTCGCGCTGGGCGGGGCTGGGGCGGCGCTCGCCGCTGTATGCCTCCCTGTTCACCTTCATCCTGCTGGCCTTCGCCGGTCTGCCGCTGACCAGCGGCTTCACCGCCAAGGTGGGCGTGTTCGCGGCCGGTGTGGACGGGCATCAGACCTGGCTGGTGATCGCCGGCGTGGTGAGCTCCGCCATCCTCGCCTTCCCGTACCTGCGGGTCGTCGTCATGATGTGGCTGTCCGAGCCGGGCGAGACCACGCCGGCCGTGTCCATCCCGGGCGCCATGACGGCGGCGGCGCTGGTCATCGGGACCGTCGCCACGCTGGTCCTGGGCGTCGCGCCCGGGGCGCTGCTCGAGGTCACCCAGAGCGCGGGCAAGTTTCTCGGCTAGCCTGTAGCTAGTCAAACTCGACGGTGACGTCCCCCGTGGCTTGCCACGTGGGGACGTCCCTGTATCGGGCGTCGGAAGTTCGTATGGCATCGTTGGAGCTGTGGTGAGTACGGGAACCGTGCAGTCGAGTGCCGCGGTCGGCTTGACAATTGCCGATCCGGAGCTGGAGCGCAACGTGTCGGCGATCCTGCGGGACGTCGAGGCGGTGCTGATCGACTCCGTGCACAGCGCCAACCCGATGGTCACCGAGGCGGCCCGGCACCTGGTCGACGCGGGTGGCAAGCGGGTCCGCCCGCTGCTGGTGGGCCTGGCCGCGCAGTTCGGCGACCCGACCTCGCGCGACGTGGTCATCGCCGGCGCGGTGGTCGAGCTGACCCACCTGGCCACCCTGTACCACGACGACGTCATGGACGAGGCCCAGGTGCGCCGCGGCGCGCCCAGCGCCAACTCCCGCTGGGGCAACGCCCTGGCCATCCTGGTGGGCGACTACCTCTTCTCGCGCGCCGCCGACCTGGCCGCCGAGCTGGGCGTCGACGCCGTCAAGATCCAGGCGAGCACGTTCTCGCGGCTGGTGCACGGCCAGATCGACGAGACGGCCGGCCCGCTGGACGGCGAGGACGCCATCCGCCACTACCTGCGGGTGCTGGAGCACAAGACCGGCTCGCTGATCTCCACCAGCGCCCGGTTCGGGGCGATGTTCGGCGGGTGCCCGCCGGAGCAGGTCGAGGCCCTCGCCACGTTCGCCGAGACCTTCGGCATCGCCTTCCAGCTCTCCGACGACCTGATCGACATCGCCAGCGACGCGACGGAGTCCGGCAAGACGCCCGGCACCGATCTGCGCGAGGGCGTGCCGACACTGCCGGTGCTCTACGCGCTGGCCTCCCCGGACGACGACGCCGCCTCGGTGCGGCTGCGGGAGATCCTGGCCGCCGGCCCGGTGACCGACGACGCCCTGCACGCGGAGGCCCTCGGGCTGCTGCGCGACTCGGCGGCGCTCAAGCAGGCCCGGGAGACGGTGCGCGGCTACTGCGATGCGGCCCGGGACGCCTTGGCGGTGCTGCCGGACGTGCCGGCGCGCCGGGCGCTCGAGTCGCTCTGCGACTTCATCGCGGACCGCACCAACTGAGGCTGTTCCCCCTTAGGCGCCGGTCGATGTGCCGGCGCCTGTTTCCGGGCTGCCCTTTTCGGGTTGATGTTCGCTGAGTGCACGTTGCTCAAAGCCAGGTGTCGCAGTACACGGGCCGACGACGTGTCGCGATCGCGCGATGACACCCCGAAGTGGCGTGTGCGCAGTTTGCCGCTAAGTACTCACTAATGAACCACTTACTTACTCAGGCTCTCGGACCACTCTTAGGGCCTTTACTCGGGCCTCTCGGCGTGTCGCTGGGTGCGCGTCACGATCACCATGTCCAAAATGGTGCATTCATCTCTATGTGCAACCCCCGAATTTCCCCCGACCTCACGCCATAGATGATCAGAATGTTCCCTCCACCCTCTCCGATTTCATATGGTGTGACTCCAGTTACTGCTGCGGCTGGGGAGGGCGGCGGTGCGGGATCCACAAGCCGAACCCTCGGATCTCATCCGAAGCGTTTCGAGGGCCCTACGAGTGTTGGAGGCGGTCGGTCAGTCGCCCCGCGGTCTGACCGTGAAGCAGATCGCGCGCCGATGTGACTTCACCGTCGCCACGACGTACCACCTGGTGCGAACGCTGGCCTACGAGGGGTACGTGATCCGCAGGGAGAACGGCACCTACGTCGTCGGCCTGGAGATCGCCGACCGCTACCGGGAGCTCGTCCTGGCCTTCCGGGGCCCGGGCGCCGTCATCGACCGGCTGCGCCGCGCGGCCGCCGAGACCGGGTACTCCCATTACCTCGGCCGCTTCGTCGGCGGGCGGGTGGCGGTGACCGCGATGGCCGAGGGGCCGCGCACGCCGCCGATGGACGATCTCGTGCCGGGCTACGACGAGGCCGCGCACGCTACGGCGCTGGGGAAGGCGCTGCTGGCCACGATGAGCGCGGACCAGCGGTGGCGGTTCCTCAAGGAGTACGGGATGAAGGCCTACACCTCGGCGACGCTGACTTCGCCGGAGGCCTTGGACTCGGACCTCGCCGCGGGGGAGCGGCGCGGGATGCAGATCGAGATCGGGCAGTTCCGGCAGGGGCTGGCTTGTGCCGCCGTGATGGTGGTCAACGATCGGGATCAGGATCGGCGGGTTGTGCTGGCTTGTGCTTTGCCGCCGGCGGAGCTGATGTCTTCGGCCAAGGTGGTTCGTACTCGGCTGCTGGCTACTGCTCACCATCTCGCCACGGTTCTCGCCGAGTAGCGCTGTTCTTCCTGGCATCTCGCCCTCGGCTTCGCTTCTTCCTGGCCCTCGTCCTCGGCGTGGCTTCCTTCCGGCCTCGTCCTCGCCGTGGTTTTTGTCCGATAAGTCGGGCGCTGGCGCGCCGCGACTTATCGGATTTTTCGTATATGCCCGATTTTGCGACTGTCGCCTCTGTGACAACTGCTTTCCACCTGAACCTCTGTGCGTATTAGTGCGTAGAAGCTGGTGGAAGGGATCGGAAACATATCGAAGCGTGAGTAGAGACGATGCTGACCTGCTGAAGGCGCTCCACGCGGAGCACGGCGACGCGCTGTTCGCGCACACCCTGCGACTGACCGGCGGCGACCGCCAACGGGCCGAGGACCTCGTACAGGAAACCCTGCTGCGAGCCTGGCAACACCCGGAGGCGCTCGACCCGGCCCGTGGCTCGGTCCGAGCTTGGCTCTTCACCACCGCACGCAATCTCGCCATCGACGCGTGGCGAAGACGGTCGGCGCGGGTGGGTGAGGTGTACACCGACCAGATGCCGGAGACCCCGGTGGTGGTCGACGAAACGGAGCGAGCCGTGGAGTCCTGGGTGATCGCGGAGGCGCTGACCCGGCTCTCCCGCCCGCATCGCGAGGTGCTGGTGGAGTGTTTCTACCAGGGGCGCTCCGTCGCGGAGGCGGCGGAACGACTGGGGGTGCCGGCCGGCACGGTCAAGTCGCGCACATACTACGCACTGCGTTCGCTGAAGGTCGTCCTAGAGGAGTTGGGGGTGACGCAATGAGGTGTGAGCACCTCCATGACTCGGCCGTCTACGTGCTGGGGGCGTTGTCGCCGCCCGAGCGCGAGGCATACGAGCGGCATCTCGCCGACTGTGCGCAGTGCCGTGCGGAGGTGGCGGAGTTCTCCGACCTGCCGGGGCTGCTGGGCCGGCTCGATCCGGAGATCGCCGCGCAGATCGCCCTGGCGTCAGACGACGACTCTTCGGACGCTCCTCCTTCCTTGGCCGCGGATCCCTCGGCTGGGGGTTCTTCCTCGAGTCCGGGCACTCGGTGGGCTGGTCCTACCGTCGCACCGACGTCTGGTTCGACGTCTGCTGCGGCTTCCGCTTCGGCTCCTGCTTCGGTTCCTGCTTCGGCTTTTACGCCGGCCGACCGGCGCTGGGCTGGGCCGACTGCTCCTGGCATGAATGGCAGCGCCGTCGACCCGCTGTTGCCGCGCGTTCTGGATCGGGCGCAGAGTGCTCGCCGCACGGCCCGTCGCCATCGGCGCTGGCAGACCGTTGGCACCGCGCTCGTGGCTGCCTGCCTGGGGGTGCTCACCGTGCTGGGCGTACGCGCGGCCGGGGTCGGGCAGCCGGACTGGGAGTCGATGCGCGAGGTGGCCTCGACGGTGCCGATCACCGCGTCGCTGGCCGTGTCCCCGGAGTCCGGCGGGACCGAGGTACGGATGAAGTGCGCCTACAAGGCGGGCGGGGGCGCCGAGTACGCGAAATGGACGTACACCCTGGTCGTGGTGCCGAAGTCGGGCCAGGCGCAGGAGGTCAACACTTGGACGGCTCGGCCGGGGGATGAGATGGAGCTGTCGGCGCACAGCGACCTCAAGGAGTCCGACATCGACCACATCGAGATCCGCAAGGGGGACGGGACGCCGCTGCTTTCGCTGCGGACCTGATCGCTCGCTCTACTCACTCACACCGCCGCGGCGGCCGCCTCCTCTTCGGAAGCGGCCGCCGCGTTTGCTTTTGCTTGCCGTGCCCGCGTCGCTTCGCGGCTTCGTGCCCGCGTTACTTCCCTGGTTTCGTGCCCGCGTGGCTTTCGTGCTCGCGTGGCTTCGTGGCCGCGTGGCCGCGTGGCTTTTGCGCCTGCGCGGCCTTCGTGGCTTCCTTGGTTCTCGTTAAGTGGCCGTGTGGCCATTTGGCCTTTCAGCTTCGCTGCGGGTTCAGGCGGGCGCGGCGGCGGTTTCGTCGTGCGGGGCGGCCGCCGCGTTGCGTTCCGCGCGATTCCGTCGGGCCACGCGGAAGGCGTCCCAGCTGAACAGGGCGAGCGCGAGCCAGACGATCACGAACCCGGCCAGTCGCGCCGGGGGGAGGGGCTCGGAGAAGATCGCAACCCCGATGATCAGCTGCAGGGTCGGCGTCAGGTACTGCAGGATTCCCAGCCCCGACAGCGGCACCCGGTTGGCGGCCTCGGCGAACAGCAGCAGCGGTACCGCGGTCAGCAGCCCACTGCCGGCCAGCATCACCGAGTGCCAGGTCGAGACGGTGCCGAAGGTGGACTCGTGCTGGTTGGTGAGCCAGAACAGGTACACGAGGGCGGGAAGGGTCAGCACGCCCGACTCCAGCAACAGCCCCTCGGCCGCGGGGAGCCCGAGCCGCTTCTTGACCAGCCCGTAGCACCCGAAGGACGCGGCCAGCGTGAGCGCGATCCACGGGAGGTGTCCGTAGTCGACGCTCAGCACCACCACCGCGACCGCCCCGATGCCGAGCGCGGTCCACTGCACCGGCCGGAGCCGTTCGCGCAGCACGAGGACGCCGAGCAGGATGACGAAGAGGGGGTTGATGAAGTACCCGAGCGATGCTTCGACCACCCGATCCGTGTTCACCGCGAAGATGTAGACGCCCCAGTTGACCGCGATGAGCACCGCCGCAGCCGCGAGCCCGGCCATCCGCTTGGTCTGCTTGAGCAGCCCGCCGACCCGCCGCCAGTGCCGGATCGCCGCGATCACGAGCACCATCGTCAACAGCGACCACACAACCCGATGCGCCAGTACTTCAACCGCCCCAGCCGGCCGCAGCGCGTGGAAGTACAGCGGGAAGACCCCCCACAGCACGTTGGCGGTCAGAGCAGAAAGATATCCACGGCGCAGCGGGTCCACGCACTACACCGTATGCCTTCACGAGTAAGGGGCGGACGAATAGTCCGCCCCTCACGCGATGGTCTTTCGTCACGACTCCCCGGCTCGGCCCGCCGGTCGCTTTAGCTGGTGCTTGAGCTACCTTCAGTGGGCCGTGTGCCTCAGCGGTAGTCGCGGTACCCCTGGTTGCCGCCGTTGCCGTACCCCTGGTCGTCCTGGCCGTAGCCGCCACCGCCCTGCTGACCGTAGCTGCCGCCCTGCTGGCCATAGCCGCCGCCTTGCTGGCCGCGGCCGTACCCCTGCTGCTCGCCGCGGCCGTAGTTCTGGCCGTAGTCCTGCTGGTAGCCGCCGCGGTACTGCTGCTGTTGCTGCTGGACCTGCCGCTGCCGCTGGCGCTGCTCGTAGTCGTAGTCGCGGTCGTCCCGCTTGCGCTTGCGGTCCTTGCCGTCGGGGACGAAGAAGTTGAGCAGCCAGCTGACCACGCCGATGAACAGCGCCCCGAGCACCGCCGTGGGCCAGAACTTGTCCACCCGGAACGGCAGGTCGAGCGCCTCGGCAATCTTGCTGGTCAGCAGCAGCAGCGCCCCGTTGACGACGAGCGAGATGAGCCCGAGCGTGAAGAGGTACGCGAAGCATCCGATCGTCTTGATGATCGGCCGCAACACCGCGTTGACAACACCGAAGATCACCGCCACCGCGACGAGCGTGAGCACCTTGCGCCCGGTGTCGCCCTCAACCGTGATCCCGGAGATAACCAGCGTCGCCAGCCAAACCGTGAACGCACTCACAGCGAGCCGGATGAGGATTCCCATGCCGGTGATCGTGCCACGTCGCGGCCAGCCCGGAACACCCCGCTATCACCCCTTCTCAAGCCGATGCCCGATCCGCCCCCACCCAGCGCGACCGGCCCATCTGCATACCGTCGGGTAGCCCCATCCACCACCACCGCCCGCCCGTGGCCACCGCCCCACGGACCGTCCACCGGGTGCCGCAGACAGCCCGTCGGTGCGTCGCCACGTCTCACCGCGCGTCGTCCCGTCTCACCCCGCGTCACTCCGTCACCCCGGGTCGTCCCCTTACCGCGCGTCTTGACTGTCCACTGCGTTGGCCTGTCCCCTCGCGCCGCGCGTCGGGCCCTATCCGCGCGTCGGCCCTGCCACCTCTCGCCGCATGTCGGTCTGCACGTGTCGCCCGCGTTGGCCCCACTCCACGCGGTGCCGTGGGTCGCCTCCGCCCTCGCATCAGCCCACGTCTCACCACGCCTGCGATCCGCGTGCTTCGGGGTGCGTCGGCGTGTGATCCGCGTGCGTCGGGTGCGTTGGGTTGCGTCGGGTGCGTTGGGGTGCGTCGGCGTGTGTTGGACGACGCGGGGTCTGGAAACCGTCGTTCAGTGGCCGAGACCTCCCGTCAGTTGGAGCTCGATCGGCGTCGGCTTGAGGTGGGCCCAACGCAGGGCCTTGCCCTCGGCGATCACGCAGACCATCTCCGGGCTGATCGTCGCCAGTCCGGCGACGCTGGTGTCCGCGAGGCCGAACGTGTCCCCGGCCAGCGAGGCCTCGCCGGGGGTCATCGGCTGCAGCAGAGCCAGGTCGACCTCGGTCAGGAGGTCGACGTCGGCCGGGGTCAGCTTCACGCGCATGAATAGGACCGTCCGCCAGGGACTCGCCGGGATCGGCGTCGATCCGGCCGGAACGGGGCCGATGTCCACGACCAGTAGCTGCGGCCGCGCCGCCATGGCCGGCGGGGGATCGTCGATGCGACCGGGCGCCACGACGGTCAGGGCCTCGGAGTTGCCGAGGGCCCGCTGGAAGGGCTCCCACGCGTACGGTCGAGCCGACTGCACCACCACCGCTGCCCCCACCGCCAGCGCCCGCAAGACGAGCAGCTGCGCGCACCGGCGCCGGCCGATGAGCATGGCCCGGGTCGGATCGGCTCGGAACAGGCGCACGACCAGCGGGTCGCCGTGCCGGTCGACGCCGAGCATGAGGCCGTCGGCGTCGATGGACGGTTCGGCGATCGCCAGCCGTGCGCTGGTCACGATCGCCGGCTGCCCACCGGCGAGCGCGAGCCCGGCACGACCGGCCACCAGCCCGGCCAGCGCCGCGTCGTCCCGCCCCGCACCCCCACCGAGCGGCAGCGTCGCGGCGAGTCCGTCGAGCTGATTTCCGTCGAGCCGTTCGACCTCCCCACCCAGGCTCTCGACAAGTCGTTCGAGCGCGACCATGGCATGGTTCAGCGTGGCCGCCTGCGGCGACACGAGCCGCACCACCAATTCGGCGCGCAACGATCCGCCCGCGTCCGAATCGGCCTCGACCGGCCCCGGCCCGGCGAGTCGCGACGGGTCGTCGCCGTGCACCGGTGGCCCCTGCCGGCCACCGGGCGAAGCAACTCCCACGAGCTCGCGGTCCCTCCGGCGGTCCCGTCGTCGCCCAGGCGGCCGCTCCGAGGCAACGGGAGCCGACTCGGGACCGTACGGCTGGACGATCAACGACAGCGTCATCAGCGTGTTCGGCAACAGCAGCAGCCGGCCCATGAGCGGCCCCTGCTCAGGCCAGCGCCGTAATCGGAACACCGCCTGGTGCAAGCCGCCCACCGTCAAGCCGGTCCAGCTCTCGAGCACCGGATGGGCCGGGTCGTGCTGAGCCGTTTCCACCAGCGCCGTCACGGTCGCGTCCGCCGGCAGGGCCTTCGCCGGGAGGCCGGACTTGGTGAGGACACGTACCGCTCGCCGTACCGCCAACTGGAGAGACTGCTCGAGAACAGCCCGTTGATAGCCGCCCGACCTCCGTGCCCGCACGGCCAGGAAGACCTCTTGGTGCGCGAGCACGCGGCCCTCCGTGAGCTGCCGGTACGACGCCGCGGAGGCCGTCGGTGTCGGCGGCGGGGCCGTGACCGCGCTGACCAGCAGTTGCCCGCGTACCTCCGGCACGTCACGCGCCGGCGCCGGCAGCAGGGCGTCCAATGGCGGCAGCGCGGGTAACCCGCTGCTGAGCAAGCCGGACACGTCGCCGACCCGCACGATCGCGGCCAGGCCGTCGGTGTCCTCCAGCACCCCCATCTCGGCGCCGTCGCGGTCGAGTGCCGAGATCGTGGCGCCCGGCCTCAGCAGCGCTAACAGCTCCCAACCGCCGGCACCCGGAGGCAGCCGTCGGCCCCGCGGCCGTCGTCGGCGGCGGGACAGGGCCAGGGCCAGCAGAAGCAGCGCAAGCGGTACCGCTGCGAAGGACCACACCCGATCCAGCGCCCACGCCACGATCGCCATCGCGATCGCTCCTTGTGCGAGCACTATCCGCGTTGCCGCCGACATATCGCCCCCCGACGATTGAATTGACGGGCTTATCGTATGGCGCCGGTACGACAATTTTGGGGGGCCGATGGCGTCGCGGCAGGACCAGGTGCAGTCGTACCAGTTCATGGTCCAGCGGATCGTCTCCGCGCTCGTGTTGAGGGAGACTGACCCTGCTCAGCCGCCATTTCGCCGGGTCGCGGGGGCCACTTTGATCGGCGTTCTGCTGGCCGCGCTCGGGGTCGCCGGCGGCGCGGCCTTGTCGATGTTGCGCCCTGGGAGTTCTGGCAAATGGCGCAACGACCGGGCGATCATTGTGGAGAAAGAATCAGGCGCATTATTCGTCTATCGCGACGAGGTTCTCCATCCTGTCCTGAATCAAGCGTCTGCGCTGCTCATTCTCAATTCGGCCGGCGCGCCGACGGTCGTCGTGGGGCGTTCAGCCATGTCCGATGCGCCGCGGGGCGAGACTTTGGGCATTCCGGGCGCCCCGACGTCCCTGCCGCCCGCATCCGCGCTGCTCAAGGGCCCGTGGACGGTGTGCTCCACGCCAGAAGGGTCGGTCTTGCTGGTGGGTTGGGTCCCATCAGGCGGTACCAACGCGGAAGGGAAAGGGATGTTGGTCGTTGGCCCGGATCGACAGACATATCTGGTCTGGCACGGGTTCAAGCACCTCATCCGGCAGCCCGGCGGGGCCCTGCCCGCCCTCGTGTGGTCGGCGCGCCCGCTGGTCGAGGTCGCGCAGGCCCTGCTCCACGCGATTCCGAGCGGGTCCGACCTGGTCACGCCGCCGGTCCCCGACCGCGGGAGAAAAGTGCAAAACGGCAAGATCGGTCAGTTGTACCGTGTGACAGCCGGCCAGCGCTCCGAAGTCTTCATCGTCACGGCGGACGGGCTGGCCTCGCTCACCCCGCTGCAGGCGGAACTGCTGCTCGCCGCGCCGGAGACCCGCAGCCTGCAGCCGGGCGACACGTTCCTGCAGCTCACCCCGGCCGAGTTCGCGGCCCGCGTGCAGGACCGGCCGGTCAAGCCGTTCGCGCCCGATCCCGGCGGGGACGGTGCCTTGCCCTCGACGCCGCCGGAGTTGATTGACGCAACTCCTCATGTCGTGTGTACCGCCGATGCGCTCACGATCGACCCCAAGCTCCCCGACCTCACGCACGCCCTGAAGAGCGCCGCAGCGACAAAGGAGGGGGCGGTGCTGGCGGACCGCGTGGTGGTGCCGCCCGGAAAAGGCGCGCTGGTGCGAACGACTACAGGTGTAGTCGCGCTGGTGACGGATCTCGGAAAGCGCCACACTGTGCCGGTGCCCGACTCGTTGGGCGCACTCGGGTACGGCGGGGAGCAGCCCACCCCCGTGCCGAGTGAACTGGTCGCGCTCCTGCCCGCGGGACCAGCCCTCGACCCGAGCGCGGCCGCCGCGGTCGTCGGCTAGTCCGTCGTGGGATCGCAGCGGTCACCGAAGTCGGGCACCGCGGGCCGTGGTCGCGTCGCCGTGTCGATAGGTGGCGGGTTGCCGCGTCGGGTCGTCGCGCTGTCGGCGGGGTTCGGCCGTGGTCAGTCAGGCTGTGCCGCGTCGGTTGGCGGAACGGTTGTCGGGAGGCGGTTGTCTGGTCGAGGTCTCTAGTAGTTCGTCAGCACCAGGTCGAAGCTTGCTCGTTCGGCGGCGCGGAGGTTGATGTCGCGGCGTGTTGCCATTCGAGTGGTGTGGAAGCCCGTGTAGATCTGCCGGGTTGCGTCGGTGTCGCTGTTGGTCATGGTCAGTAGCACCCCGCGGCGTGAGGCGTCGTGCATTTCGGCGGCCAGGCGTTCGTGGTCGGCGTCGCGGAACTGGCCGGGCGTGTACCGCTTGAAGTCGGCGAACCCGCCCTCGGGCAGGTAGGGAGGGTCCAGGAACACCCAGTCGCCTGCGGCCGACTCGCGTAGGGCGTCGGCGAAGTCGCACAGGCGGATGTCGGCTGCCGCCAGGGCTTGGGAGGCCTCGAGGAGCGTTTCGCGGCGATAGTACGGGCGGTCGTATGCGCCATAAGGGGCGTTGAAGCCGCCGCGGCGGTTGACGCGCCACAGGCCGCGGAATGCGGTCTTGTTCAGGTAGATGACCCTTGCGGCGCGCTCGATCGGGTTCAGCGTCGTGGGGTCCTGGCGGCGGATGCGGTCGAATTGTTCGGGCGTGTTCGCCATCGCGTCCAAGCGGACCATCACGGCCTCGGGATCGGTCGCCACGGCCTGGAAGCACGCCACGAGCTCGGGGTTGGCGTCGGACAGCACCGCCTTGGTCGGGCGCAGTTCGAAGAAGACGGCGGCGCTGCCCATGAAGGGTTCCCAGTACCGGCCGGTGAATGGTGGGGCGGCCGCGACGAGCTGGGTCGCATAGCGCGTCTTGCCGCCGGCCCACTTGATGAACGACCGGCCATCCGCCATGGCGGTCATCTTAGATCGATCCGCACCTCATCGAGGTCGCGCCGGGCCGATTGCCCGGTCGGCTGGGCGGTGGGCGAAATGCCGGAAGTTATCCACAGCGCGGGATTGGCTCTGGTGATCGATCGCGGAGTGCCGATACGGTCGGTGAGGTCCCGGGGTCGTGCAAAAGCATTCGAATGAGTTGATGTCCACTACGGGAAACGGGGTGATCGCCGGTGGCGCAGACAACGCAGGCTCAGCAGGCTGAGCTCAATTCGGCCGCGCAGCGGTTCGAGCAGGTCAATGGCGAACTGCAGGGCATGCTCAACACGCTGATGCGGGAGCTGGAAGTGACGCGGGCCGGCTGGCAGGGCGTCGGCGGGCGGACGTTCGAGTCGGTGAAGCTCGCGTTCAAGAACGACCAGAGCGTGCTCAATCGCAATCTGCTGGAGACGTCCGAAGGCCTGCGTACGGCGGGCCGGAACTACGACGCCACCGACACCGACGCCGCTGGCACCATGCGGCGCGCCGGGCACGCCGATCTGTCCGCGCTCGGCGGGTGAGGAGGGCTTCATGGAGTACACACTGGTGGTTGATTTCGGCGCGCTCGATCACGCGAGTCAGTCGATTCAGTCGGCCCTCAACACGCTGCACTCCCGGCTCGACGAGGTGTCTCAGCTCGGCCGGCGGCTGACCGCGAATTGGCAGGGCGACGCCAAGGACGCGTATTCGATGCGCCAGGCGAACTGGGAGCGCGCGGGCGCCGATCTGGCCCAGATGCTGCGCGACATCAAGCTCGGCGTGGACGAGTCGATGCGGCGGTACCAGGAGACGGAGGCACGGAACACGCACCTGTTCCCGGGCGGCGGCTGATCCGGGTCGGCGCAGATTGCGCGGCGGCTGATCCGGGTCGGCGCATATTGCACGGCGTTCCCTTTCCGTTCAGCGACTTTGGCGGAGGTGGGGCGCCGTGCTGCCGTTTTCCGTTCAGCGACTTTGGCGGAGGTGGGGCGCCGTGCTGCCGTTTGCCGGAAGTGTGGGCTACGGCGGCGACGCTTCGGGATAAGTCCGCGACGTTCGGCCAATGCGCGAATGGAAGCTGCCCGGGCCGGGTGGTAGTCGAGCGGCGATCGTTATTGGTAGGTCCGCTTCCTGCAGTGGTCGCTTCAGCGGCGCGGGTCGACGGCGGGCAGTGAGCGAATGGAAGCTGCCCGGGCCGGGTGGTAGTCGAGCGGCGATCGCTCTTGGTCAGGTCGGATTCCGGCAGTGGTCGCTTCAGCGGTGTGGGTCGAAGGCGGGCAGTGAGCGGTCCGGCGGGGGTTCGGGTGCTGGTGGGAGTTCACGCAGGCCCGGGCGCCAGTTGCGGCGACGGCCTTTGGGAACGATCACGGCCAGGGCCGAGATCAGCACGACCACGGCCAGTCCGATTAGGGCCCAGGTCAGAGCCGTGTGTGTTGCTGCGGCCTCCGACGACTTGTTCGCGGTCTGGGCCGGCTGGGCGAGGGAGTGGGACGGCGGGTTTGGCGAGGTGCCGGTGAGTTCGGTCAGCGCGCGGTACGGGTTCAGGACGCCGGCGCCGTAGCCGTCGCCCGCTCGGCCGCCGTCGGCTGTGGCCAGGAGTTGGGCGGTGACCTGGGCGGCGGTGAACTCTGGGTGGTACTGGCGGAGCAGGGCGGCCGTGGCTGAGACGAAGGGGGCGGCGAAGCTGGTGCCGTCGACCATGGTCCAGCCGTTTGGTGTTGCCGTCGTCACAATCTGGGTGCCGGGGGCGACGAGGTCGACGTACGGGCCGAGTTGTGAAGACGCGACGCGTTGGCCGTCCGGGGCGATCGAGCCGACGCCGATGACACCGTCGTACGCCGCTGGGTAGGGGGTCTTGTTGCCCTGGTCGGCGCCGTTGCCCACGGCGGCCACGACCACGACGTCGTTGTCCTGCGCGAACTTGATGGCGGCGCGGACCTGCGGCTCGTCGGCGTACGAGACCAGGGAGAGGTTGATGACCCTCGCGCGAAGGGCCACGGCGTCGCGGATCGCGGTGGCCAGGCCTGCCGGGGTGCCGCGGCGGCCGGTCAGGGTGCCGTTGTCGCCCTCGATCTGCTCGGTCACGCGCAGGGCGAGGATCGTGGCGGCGGGAGCCAGGCCGCGAAATTGACTGTTCTGGTACGGCCGGGCAGCGATGATCCCCGCCACTCCAGTTCCGTGGCCGACGCAGTCAAGTGTCGAATTGCCGCCGTCCAGTTGGTCGGGGCCGGGCTGGACGGCGCCCTGGAGCTGCGGGTTGCGGGCGTCGACGCCGGAGTCGATCACGGCGACCACGACGCCGCGACCGTCGGCCAGGGCGTTGAGTCGGGTTTGGTCGTACCGTTGCTGCGCCCATGGGGCACCGGACGGTACCGACGCGGGCTGTTTGGTTTGGTTTTGACAGGCGGACGGTGCTCGGAAGAACGGCCCCCGTGCGCCCAGGGTGGCCAGCGTCACGGTGGCTCGCGCGCTGGCCAAACGCCGCGATTTGCCGGATGTGTCCGAGTTCGAGGTTGCCGGAAGGGAAAGCCCGTCTATCGGGCAGAAATTGAGGATTGCCGCGAGGGTTGACAAAAGCGCCAAAGCAGACATCCCGTACCGGCGCGGCATGGGGTCATGGTAGGGGGCCAGGCATCGATGGGGCTGCCCCGCGAGCGTGGTGCTGTCGTCTGACTCGACCGGTTGTGAGGTCGAACGGCCCGTATGGGTGCCGCGAATGAGACAGGCCTGTGAGCCGCCCCGCTTCGATCGCTATGCTGGCCGGAGCGCTTGCCCGCGTCGCACCCCTCGAATTGCCGTGGCCATATAGGTTAGGTTTCGGCGACGCGGCGGTTTCCGAGCCCGAAGAGGGGGTGGCCGTTGAGCGAGTGGGAGCCGGCCACCGAGGCCGAGGTCGCCATGCGTGACGCGCTGCGCGCAAACGACCAGGAGCAGTACTTCCGCATCCTGGCGCGCGCAGACGTCCTGCTGCCGATCGCGCCCGACAGCTCGCCCGGCAACGAGGGCGGGTGGGGCACGTGGACCACCGAGGGCCGCACGCATGTGCTGGCCTTCACTTCGCCGTCCGCGCTGCAGGAGTGCCTCGCGGGGCACCCTGGCACGCATCGGCGGGTGCCCTTCCGCGACCTGGCCGGGATCTGGCCCAACGTCGAGTGGTGGCTCGCCGTCAATCCGGGACTGCCCATCGAGGGGTACCTCCCGTCGTGGTTCGTCACCCAGATCAGCCGCGGTGACGTCCGGCTGCCCGGACGCACCCTGGGAGCGCGGGCGCGCATAGAGCAGGCGTCGTCGCCGACTCGGGCGACCGCCCAGGTGCCTCAGCGCGGCCTGCTGAACCAGCCGGCCCCGACACCGATCGAGCGGCAGCGCATGAAGGCCGCCGGCCAGGCGTCCGCGCCGCCGGCGTCGACGGTTCCGCCTCGTCGCGAGGTACCGCCGCCGGATGTTGCGCCGCCGGGTGCCTTCCTGCCGACTCGGGCGGACCGGCCCATCAACTTCGAGCGCTCGGCGGGACGGCCCTTCACACCGCCGGGGGCCGCTGCGGCTCGGTCCGTTCCGCCGCCGGCGGAGCCTCGGCCCACGCCGCCGGTCGAGAACGGGCCGACCTCGCCCGCGCCGACCTCGGGGGCCGGGGCAGCCCGTGGGCGCGCCTCCTTCCCGGGTGCGGCCTCGCGTGGGCTCTTCGACGACGCCGATCGCAAGCCGATGGACATGCCGGGGGAGCGGGAGCTGTTCTCGGGCATCGACCGCGGGCGGCAGCCGAATGGCACGCCGCCATCGTCTGGGCTGCCGTCGCGGCCGTCGAGCGTGCTGCCCAACCGTCCGATCGACCCGGGCCTGTCGTCGCGGCCCGGTGACCTGCCGCCGCGACCTGGGGATCTGCCTCCCCGTCCCGGCGATCTGCCGTCGCGGCCCGGGGATCTGTCGTCCCGGCCTGGCGACCTTCCGCCGCGGCCCGGGGATCTGCCGCCACGATCGGGTGATTTCTCGGCGCGGCCCGGTGATGGTGGTTTGCCGCCGCGGCCGGTTGAGGGTTTCCCGCCGCGGCCGGTCGAAGGGCTTGCGCCGCGGCCGCCGGAGGGGTTGCCGCCGTGGCCAGGTGGCGATTCTGGGTTGCCGTCGCGTCCTTCGCGGCTGAGCGATGCCGGTCTTCCGTCGCGTCCTGGTGGGGAGTCTGGGCTGCTCTCGCGCCCCGGTGGTGAGTCCGGTCCGCTGGCGCGGCCGGGCGGTGACTCCGGGTTGCCGTCCCGTCCGTCGGGTGGGCCGGGTCTGCCGCCGCGGTCGGGCGAGGGTCTGCCGTCGCGGAACGGCGGCGAGTCGGGCTTCCCGTCGCGGAACGGGGGCGAGTCGGGGCTTCCGTCGCGTCCGGGTGGCGAGTCGGGTCTGCCCTCGCGGTCTGGTGGGGAGTCTGGGCTTCCGTCGCGGCCGGGTGCTGGGGATGAGGGTCGGGATCCGCGGTACTGGCCGCGGCGTGATCCGGGTCGTGGGCTCGGCGAGGTGTACACCGAGCACGCTGAGGCCGTCATTCCCGCCGCTTGGCAGCCGCCGCCGGATCTTCCCGCCGCTTCGGGGCCGCCGTTGCCTACTCGGCAGCCGCAGGCGACTCGGTCCGAGCAGGATGCGCAGCCGACGTTCCGGCCGGGTGGGACGTTGCCGCAGCGGCCGGGGGCGGGGGAACCTTCCGCGTACCGGTCGGGGGAGCGGCCTGAGCCGTTGCCCTCGCGACCGTTGCCGCCGGTTGAGCCGTTGCCGTCGCGGCCGCTTTCGGGAGAAGTGCTGCCGCCGCGGCCTAACTCGGGATCTGCGCCGGTTTCCGGGTCGGGGTCCGTGTTCGGTGCGGGCTCCAGCGCTGGTGAGCCGCAGGCCTATCGGTCCGGCGGGCCGTTGCCGTCGCGACCGGTTCCTGGTGAGCCTGCGCCGTACCGGTCGGGTTCGAGTGAGCCCGCTGCCTATCGCCCTGGGTCGGACGAACCCGCTCCGTATCGGTCCGGGTCGGATGAGCCTGCTCCGTATCGCTCGGCGTCGGATGAGCCTGCTCCGTATCGGTCGGCGTCCGACGAGGCTGCCGCGTATCGGTCTGGGTCGGAGGAGGCCGCTTCGTATCGCGCGGCCACGGATGACGCTGCCGCGTATCGCGAGGCCAGCGGGTATCGGGCTGGGGAGGATCGGCCGGGGGCGGGGGAGCCTGGGGCGTACCGGGCGGGAGAGGTGCCTCCGCCTAGTGAGGACACGCAGCCGATTCGGTCCGGGTGGACCGGGGCGGCCGATGTGCGTCCGGGGCGGCCGGGGCTGGCTGCTCGCAGCGGTGAGAACGGGACCCAGGCATGGTCGCCGTCGGCTCCGCCGGTGTCGCCGTCCTCGGCGGCGGTGCCTGCTGCTGCTCCTGAGCCGCCTTCGTTGCCGTTTGATCGGCCGGTGTTTGATCGGCCGGGATTCAGCCGTACTGAGATTGAGAGCCCGGAGGCTGACGAGCCGCCTGCGGGTGAGCCGTTCGGGGACGTTTCGGCCGGTGCGCGCAGTGCTGGGTTCGGGCGGGCCGATCTCGATGAGCATCCGTTCTTCGCGGATGAGGCGCCGGCCTCGCGTGGGCTGTTCGAGCCGACCGAGCCGACCGAGCCGACCGCCTGGTCCGGCCGGCAGCCGGTTGCTGAGCCGACGTCGCCCGCGCCGCAGGCCTGGAACGCTCCGAGTCCGGAATCCGCCGCGCCGTCGTGGGATGCGCCTCGCCCGGAATCCGCCGCGCCGTCGTGGGATGCGCCTCGTCCGGAGTCGGCCCCGCCGTCATGGCAAGAGGAGCGGCAGGAGAGCCAGCCCGAGTCGGCTGCACCCACGTGGCAGGAGCCGCAGCCCGAGCCGGCTACGCCCGCATGGCAGGAGCCGCAGGCCGAGTCGGCTGCGCCCGCCTGGCAGGAGGCGCCGTCCGCGTCTACCGCCCCGTCGTGGCAAGAGCAGCGGCAGGAGGAGCGCCCCGAGGAGCGCTCCGGGTCGTGGCAGGAGCGGGAAGAAAAGCCTGCGGCCGAAGAGACCGGCGGGTTTTTCAGCGGGCGTGCAGAAGTACAACAGTCGCCGTTCTTTCAAGCGCCCGAACCCCAGCGCTCCTTCTTCGGCGACCAGCCCGCCCCGCGCGAGGAGGAGCAGCGCCCCTTCTTCGAAGACGACGAGGCAGCGGAGCCGCAGCCGTTCAGCGCCTTCGGCAGCCCGCGTGCCGACGAGGCGCCCATTCGGGACCCGTACGCGGCGCTGGCTGATCTGCGATCCGAGCCGGACAACGCCGAGCCCGAGCAGGAACAGGTCTCGTTCGAGGACGGGATGGCCGCGCTCGCCGAGCATGGCGTCAACGTCAACGAGGAGCGCGCCGAGCCGTCGCCCGAGCTGCGCTCGTTCTTCGAGGACGAGGGTCGGCCCGACTTCAGCCAGGACCTGAATCTTGAGCCGGACGGCAGCACCACGCAGGGGTTCCGGCCCTCGATGGAGGACGCGCTCCCGAGCACCGGGCAGGGCTACGAGAGCAGCGCCACCGCCACGCCCGAGCCCGTGTACGAGCCGGAGATCGTCGACGACGTGCCGGTACGACTCCATGATGAGATCGTCGATGCTGAAGTCGTGCCGCCCGCGCCTGCCCCGGCGCCCGCGCCGCCGGTGGTCAAGGAGGAGCAGCCCGAGTTCCACCCGGCCAACCAGGTCGAGCGCGATCTCTTCGAGGCGGTTCAGGCCAACAGCACCGACCGGTTCCTCTCGACGCTGCTGCTGGCCAAGGTCCTGATCCCGTTCTGGACGGACGGCGGGCCGGTCGAGCCGATGAAGATGCGCACCGAGCACATGAACGGGCTGCCGCACCTCGTCGTGTTCACGTCGCAGGAGCGGATGGCGGAGCGGCTCGGCGAGGATGCGCGCGGCAGCTTCATCAAGTTCACCCGCCTGATCCGGCAGTGGCCGCCCGGCGACCAGCTGGCGTTCGCGATCAACCCGGAGTCCCCGTCGGGCGCGGTGCTGCCCGGCACCGAGGTGATCCAGCTCGCGAGCTGGGCCACCGAGATGGGCCTCGGCGTCGACGACCCCGACGAGCAGCCGGCGGTCGTGACGCCCGAGCCGGCCTCGCAGCCCGCGCCGCGACCGGCCTACGAGCCGCCCGGATCGGGCCTCGAACAGGTCATGCAGAAGCCGATTTCGCCAGAGCAGCTCTCGTACTACCTGGAGCGCAACTACGACCGCGTCTCCGGCTTCGTGCATCGCGCCGGCGAGGTCGCGCATCTCGAAACGCCCGAGCAGCTGTACAACGCGCTCGGCCTCGGATACGCCGGTTCCTCGTTCAAGCCGGACGCCGACGAGGCTTACGTGCTGCGCTGGATCGCGTACCGCGGCGACCTGTACCGCATCCCCTACGGCGGCGGGTCGCCCGAGGCCATGCGCGCGATGGAGGGCTGGGTCATCGAGCGCCCGCCGTTCCGCGGCAACGGCTTCGCCCCGAGCGAGACGAGCGACGTGATCGCCGAGTTCAAGGTGGACAGCGCCCGCCTGCCGCACAACGCCGAGCTGTGGCGCCTGCGCCGCGACGGCCGCCAGGAGCTCATCGCGCGCCTGGACGCCGACGGCCCGGCCTGGCGAAAGGCCGGCTCGTGATCCGGGACGGCTACGCGGCCCGCTGGCTCGGCGCCGAGTACGAGGCGAGCCCCGACGGCGACGACGTGCGCCTCTACCGGCCGGACGCTAGCGAGGGCTTCGAAGAGGTGCGTCCCGGACGGTACCGGCGAATCGTGCCCCGCAACGAGATCGACGATCTGGTCTATGTGCGGACCACGTGCTTCTGGCGCGACCAGCCGTTCATCGTGCTGGGCGAGCACGAGGGCTGGATGCGGGTGGAGTACACGGGCGGGCGTGCCCCGGTCGCCGCCGAGCTGGGACTCGAGGAGTTCGACTACGGCGTGTACCAAGGCTGGGCCCCCCGCGCCGAGGTCAGCGAGTTGCGCGAGTACCGCGTCTGATCAGCCGGCCTTCGCCCAGCGGATGATTTCGCCGGTGACGAGTTCGGGCTGCTCGACGTGCGGGAAGTGGGCGGCGTTGGGCAGGAGTCGCCACTCGTACTCGGCGAGCACGTAGCGCCCCGAACCCTGCGCGGTGCGCGGCAGGACGGCCGGGTCGAGCGCCCCGTGCAGCTGCAACGTGGGCGCGGTGATCGGCTGCTGCAAGAGCTTCACGAATCGGTACCCCTGCAGCCGCAACGCCGACCGCACGGCCCAGCGGTACGTCTCCAGCGCACAGAACGCCGCCTGCGGGATCTGCATGGCGGCGCGCAGGCAGGCCTCGTACTCGCGGTACGACTCCCGGGACGTCCACTCGGGCGAACCCCAGCGGCGCAGGTAGTCGCCGACCAGGGCCGCGTCGTTCCGGGTCAGGACGTGCTCGAAGCGGGGCACCTGGAAGCGCAGCACAGGCTTGGCCGCGGCCAGCTGGCCCCGCGGGTCGCTCGCGAGCCCGGCGCGCAGCCGCAGCGGGTGGGCGGCGCCGAGGACAACCAGGCGGCGGACCATCTTCGGGTGGAAGGCGGCGGTGGCCCAGCCGATCATGCCGCCGTACCCGGCGCCGACCAGGATCGCGCTGCGCTCGCCGAGGGCGCGGATGAGTCCGGCCACGTCGCCGGCCATCGTGTACCCGTCGTAGCCCCGCGGCGGCTTGTCAGACGCGCCGTAGCCGCGCAGGTCGACGGCGACGGCCCGGAAGCCCGCGTCGGCGAGCGCGGGGAGCTGGTTGTGCCAGGCGTACCAGAACTCGGGGAACCCGTGCAGGAACAGCACCAGCGGGCCGGTGCCGGCCTCCACCACGTGGAATCGATTGCCGTTTGCGCTGACGAATCGGTGCGACCACGGTCCGTCCATCATGACGCACGTGTCGTCTACCGCGGGGTTCATGTCGCTCAGCGTATGACTTTCTCGGTCGAAATCACGTAAGGCGACCGGCTAGCGTTCTCGACATGCCGCCTGCGTTGCCATTGATTACCGCCAAAGGAACTCCGCGTAAGTGTGGCACTACTTACGGTTCGGTGGCGGCCTCGGCAATTGCGGCAAACGTCGCGAACTACATGACCCGGTTCGCGGCTGCGGGCATTGACGCGCCGCAGGTTCGCAATTACGGAGCGTTGTTCCGCGCCGCTTCCCACCGGCACGCCCCGCGGGTGGCGGAAATGCTGGACGGGGTCGCCGAGGGCGCCCGCGCCAACGTCGACGAGATCTACGCCCTCAACGGCCGGACCGAGCTGATCTACAGCGCGGCCGGCGAGTGCACCGCGATCGCCGTGCTCGGCGAGCGCAGCGCGAGCGGCCACACCCTGCTCGCGCAGAACTGGGACTGGCATCCCGACCAGCGGCCGTACGCGCTGCTGCTCGACACCGCCGACGAGCGCGGCCGCCGGGTGCTCGCGCTCACCGAGGCCGGGATGCTCGCCAAGGCCGGGCTCAACGACGCCGGGCTCGGGGTGTGCGTGAACATGCTCGGCAGCACCGGGGACCGGCGCGACGGCGGCGTGCCGTACCACGTGCTGCTGCGCGCCGCGCTCGAGTCGGCGCACCTCGGAGCGGCGCTCGCGGCCGTGTGTCCGGTGCCGCGCGGGGCGAGCATCAACCTGCTCATGGGCCAAGGCCTATCCCGCCGGCACGCCCGGCGAGGCGATCGACGTCGAGGTGGCGCCGGACGACGTCGGGTTCCTGCATCCGGTCGACGGGGTGCTCACCCACGCGAATCACTTCGAGAGTGCGCTTTCCCGGCATGACACATTGAAGTACATCGGAAGCTCCTCGTTCTTTCGCTCTTCCCGCGCGCGCCGGCTGCTCGGCACCGGGCCCGTCGACGAGGAGGGGATCCGCGCGGTGCTGCGCGATCACGGCGGTTACCCGCAGGCGATCTGCCGGCACGACGAGCCCGGCGTGGCCGATGCCGACCGGACCGAGACGCTGTTCTCGCTGGTGCTCGACCTCGACGAGCGGCGTATGTCGATCGCCCACGGTCCGGCGTGCCGCGGGGTGGAGTATCACCACATTCGCCTGGGCGAATCGGGCTGAATCGGACAGTCGCCGCAGTTGCAACGGGACCTTAAATGTACCTGTGTAAACCGTTCCTTAAGTGGGCCGTTGTTACACGTGTTTCAGCAGCTCAGCGGCCTTTGTGACGGCGTTGTCACAACGGACGTGACCTTGGGTCACGGCAATTGTCTTAAGTCCTGGTCAGCGCGCTTCAAGCGTCGGTTGTACGGCTCCTGAGCAGCAACTACCTTCCGATCGACAAATATGCGCGCCCCATTCGTCTGATCGGGACCGGTAGATGAACGAGCGTTACGACCCGTATTCCGACTCGTACTACGAGTCCGGGTACGAGGACCAGACCGGCCGCCAGGACCGCCGCGGCTACCGTGATCCCCGCGTGCCCGCTGACCGCGGTGGCTCCGGTCCGCACTTCTATGACCCGAACGCGCGCGGCGGTGGCCGCGACGTGCTGCCGGACATCGACGACGAGGACGAGTACGACGAGGAGCCCTCGAAGTGGCGCCGCCGTACCGCCATGGTCGCGATCGGCGGTGGCGCGGCCGCGCTGATCGGCGGCGGGGCCTACGCGGTGACCCAGTTCTTCGGCAAGGGCGGTGGCGGCCCCGGCAGCAACCCGGCCGCGGCCGAGCCGCCGATCGACAACACCGTTCCGGCGTACGTCGACCAGAACCAGAGCCTCATGAACGGCGAGGCCGGCCTGGGCGTCCGCAAGAACACCCCGACCACCGGCTCGTCGTTCGGCACCCCGGCCGACGCCGCCAAGAACGCGCAGGTCAAGGCCAACACGGTGCTGCCGAAGAAGGACCCGGTGCGGCACCTGGCCAGCCGGCTCACGTTCGGCCCCAACGCCAAGGTCATCAGCGACATCAACAAGCTGGGGATCAACGGCTGGATCGACAAGCAGATGAAGCCGGAGACGATCGCGCTGACCCGCGGTGAGCAGAAGGCCGACGCCGAGCTCGTCACCTACGGCATGTCGTACGACCAGCTCAAGGCCCAGCGCGACGACCTGGACAAGAAGGGCATCCACGCGGATGACCAGAACGTCCGGTACACCATCGCCAAGCAGATCTTCTCCGACCGCCAGCTCTTCGAGATGATGGTCGACTTCTTCAACGACTACTTGCACGTCGCCGCGTTCCACGACAACAACGAGCTGACCCGCGCCTCGTTCGACCGCGACGTCATCCGCAAGTACGCGCTGGGCAACTACGTCGACATGTTCGTCGCGGCGAACAAGCACCCGTCGCTGCTGATCTACCTCGACCAGCAGCAGTCGACCAAGGACCAGATCAACGAGAACCTGGCCCGCGAGAACCTCGAGCTGTACACCGTCGGCGCCTTCAACGGGTACACCGAGACCGACGTGCGCCAGGCCGCCATGCTGCAGACCGGGCGGAGCGTGCGGGACAACCAGTACGTGTACCGGCCGGAGCAGCACTACGTCGGGCCCGTGAAGATCATGGGCTTCTCGCACCCGAACGGCGACGCGGCCGGCGGCGAGGCGGTGCAGGAGGCCTACTTCCGGTACATCGCGCTGCACCCGAACACCGCGCGCTACATGGCGCAGAACCTCGCGACGCGGTTCGTGTCCGACACCCCGCCGAAGACGCTCGTCGACGCCATGGCCAAGACCTACGTCGACAAGAAGAGCAACATTCCGGCGGTACTGATGACGATGCTCTCCCGGACCGAGTTCTGGGAGTCCGTCGGGCAGAAGGTGCGCCGGCCGGGCGAGTACCTGGCCGCGACCTACCGCGCGCTGGACATCGGCGCCGACGCCCCGGCCACGTTCACGTCGAGCAACACCAACATGAGCCCGATGGTCCAGGGCCTCGGTGACATCATGCGCAAGCTCGAGGAGTTCGGCCACGCGCCGATGGAGCTGCCGACGCCGAACGGGTACGCCGACGTGTATGTCGCCTGGACCTCGGCCGGCACCATGGTCAACCAGTGGAACGACGCGTACACCGCGATCACCGGCGGCCGGCGCCAGTTCACGTGGACCAAGCCCGAGGCGCTCATCGCGAACCCTCCGGCCACCGCGGGGGCCTACCTCGACGCGCTCACCAAGAAGCTGATCAACGTCACGCTCGACAACGACCGCAAGACCGCGATCCTGCACATCGTCAACCCGACGATGACCGCATCGACTCCCGTGGACGCCACCTTCAACGGCGGCATCGCGGCGATCGTGCGCGCGATCTTCGCCACTCCCCACCACCACCTGCGGTAGGCGGCACACCATGGAGAAGCCAGTGCGGAACAACTCGCTCCACCCGGAGGTCCCGGACCTGCTGCGGCTCGGCCCCAACCGCTTCGAGTCCGCGCTTCGGGCCGAGGCCGAGGTGGTCAAGGAAGAGCAGAAGAGCGTCCGTCATCGGTACCTCGAGCTGGCCCGCCAGGAGGACCAGCAGGAGGACGGCCGGGGTGTGACCCGCCGCCGGTTCGTGGTGGGCGCCGCGGCCACCACCACGGCCCTGGCGACCAGCCAGTTCATCACCACCCAGGCCTCGTTCGCGGCCACCCCGACGGGCACGCTCATCCACGTGTTCCTCTACGGCGGGGCCGACGCGCTGAGCCTGTTCGCGCCGATGAACGACGCCACCCTGAACCGGGTCCGGCCGAGCTTCACGCTGCCGAACACCTCGATCGCCCTCGACCGCGGGTTCGGCCTCAACGAGTCGTTCGCGCCGCTCAAGAAGTACCTAGACGCCGGTCAGCTCGCGTTCATCCCGGCCGTCAGCGACCGCCGGCTCGACCGCAGCCACTTCGCCGCCCAGGACACCTGCCAGCTCGGCGGCCTCCCGGCCGAGACGGGCGGCATGGGCTGGCTGACCAACCTGGCTGACAAACTCGGCCCCGGTACCGCCTTCCGCGCCGTCGGCATCGGCTCGACCCTGCCCCGCTCGCTCGTCGGCGGCGGCGGCGCCCTGGCCCTCAACAGCGTGGCGTCCCTGAACGTGAACGGCGACGGCAAGTTCAAGCAGCCGACCGTCGACGCGATCAAGACCCTCTTCACCGGCATCGACCACCCGATCGCGACCCCGGTCCGCGCCGGCATCGACGCTTTGACGCTGGCCAGCAAGCTCGCGCAGGAGGGGTACACGCCGGCCAACAACGTGAAGTACACCGGCGTGGGCAACGCTTTCAAGGAGCTCGCCCAGCTCATCAAGGGCGGCGCCAACGTCCGTATCGCCACCATCGGCATGGGCGGCTGGGACACCCACGAGAACCAGGGCACCCGCGGCGGCTACCTCGCCCAGCACTTCGGCGAACTGGCCACCGGCATGGCGGCGTTCTTCGACGACCTCGGCCCCGACCTCTCCTCCAACGTGACCGTCATGGTCTCGAGCGAGTTCGGCCGCCGCGTCGCCGAGAACGGCGGCGGCACCGACCACGGCAAGGGCGGCGGCGTCATCGTGCTGTCCGGCAAGAAGGTGGCGGGCAAGCTGCTCGGCACCTGGAACGGCCTCGACACCCTGACCAACGGCGACGTGCCCGAGTTCAACAACATGTTCTCGGTCTTCGGCTCGGTGGCGCAGGGCCGCTTCGGACTGACGGATGCCGAGGTGGGGCAGATCTTCCCGCGGCAGACCTACACTCCAGTGAAGATCTACGCGTAGCTCCACCTACGCGTCTTAAGGGGCGGCCCCGGCCCGGGGGCCGCCCCATTTCACGTCTCCGGCCAACGCCCTTTGGCTCCACAACGGCGACAGCACCGTGCTTGGGCCTTCGCAGGCGGGCCTGAGCCGCGAGACATCGCACGGGGCCCCAAGACGGCGCTGGGTTGCGTCGTCGTGCGGCGCTGCATGTCGAGGCGCCGGGCGGACGGTGCCTCATTCCGTGCGCGTGTCGTGTGCTGCGGCGTCGTCGTGTGTTGCGTGTCGTCATGTGTCGTTGGGCGGCGTCGGCCCACGTGGTTGCTGGTGGCCAGAGCCGCTGTGCCGCCGGCCGGTGTCGCTGGGTGTCGTTGTGCGTTGGTTGGCCGTTGCCGGGCGCCCGGAAGGAAGCGTGGGCGCCCAGCGAGCCGGCGGAGTGCGGTCAGTCCTCGGACTTGTTTGACTGCATGCCGGACGAGATCAGGTCCATCACCGTTGAGTCCTGGAGGGTGGTGACGTCGCCGAGGCTGCGGTTTTCGGCTACGTCGCGCAGGAGGCGGCGCATGATTTTGCCGGAGCGGGTCTTCGGGAGCTCCGCGACGAGCATGATTTGGCGGGGCTTGGCGATCGGGCCGAGGGTCTTGGCGACGTGGTTGCGCAGCTCCTGGATCAGGGCCTCGCCGGCCTCGCCCTCGGTCTCGACGCCGCCGCGCGGGATGGTGAAGGCGACGATTGCCTGGCCCGTGGTCGGGTCCGTGGCGCCGACCACCGCGGCCTCGGCGACCTTCGGGTGGCTGACCAGGGCCGACTCGACCTCGGTGGTGGAGATGTTGTGGCCCGAGACGAGCATGACGTCGTCTACGCGGCCCAGGAGCCACAGGTCGCCGTCGGCGTCCTTCTTGGCGCCGTCGCCGGCGAAGTACATGCCTTCGAAGCGGGACCAGTAGGTCTCCTTGAAGCGGTTGTCGTCGCCCCAGATGGTGCGGAGCATCGAGGGCCAGGGCTCGCGCAGGACGAGGTAGCCGCCACCGCCGTTGGGGACCGAGTTGCCCTGGTCATCGACGACGTCGGCGGTGATGCCGGGCAGCGGGCGCATCGCCGAGCCGGGCTTGGCCGCCGTGACGCCGGGCAGCGGGGAGATCATGATGGCGCCGGTCTCGGTCTGCCACCACGTGTCCACGACGGGCGTGGTGCCGCCGCCGATGTTTTCGCGGTACCACATCCAGGCTTCTGGGTTGATCGGCTCGCCGACCGAGCCCAGCAGGCGCAGCGACGACAGGTCGAACTGCTTGGGGATGTCGTCGCCCCACTTCATGAACGTGCGGATCGCGGTGGGCGCGGTGTAGAGCAGCGTCACCTTGTACTTCTGCACGATCTCCCAGAACCGCCCGCGGTGCGGGGTGTCGGGGGTTCCCTCGTACATGACCTGCGTGGCGCCGTTGGACAGCGGCCCGTAGACGATGTAGCTGTGCCCGGTCACCCAGCCGATGTCGGCCGTGCACCAGTAGACGTCGCTGTCCGGCTTGAGGTCGAACACGGCGTGGTGGGTGAAGCTCGCCTGGGTCAGGTAGCCGCCGCTGGTGTGCAGGATGCCCTTCGGCTTGGCCGTCGTGCCGGACGTGTAGAGGATGAACAGCGGGTGCTCGGCGTCGAACGCCTGCGGGGTGTGCTCGGCCGAGGCGGTCTCCACCGTCTCGTGCCACCACAGGTCGCGCTCGTCGTGCCACTCGACGTCCTGCCCGGTGCGGCGCACCACGAGCACCTTCTCGATGCTGGGGGTGCGGGCGACCGCCTCGTCGACGATGCTCTTGAGGCCGCTGGGCTTGCCGCGGCGGAAGCCGCCGTCGGCGGTGATGACGATCTTCGCGCTGGCGTCGTCGATCCGGCCGCTGAGCGAGTCGGCCGAGAAGCCGCCGAAGACGACCGAGTGCGCGGCGCCGATGCGGGCGCAGGCGAGCATCGCGACCGCGGCCTCGGGGATCATCGGCAGGTAGATCGCGACCCGGTCGCCGGCGACGACGCCGAGGTCGGTGAGCGCGTTGGCGGCCTGGCAGACCGAGCGGTGCAGGTCGGAATACGTGATGGTGCGGGTGTCGCCCGGCTCGCCCTCGAAGTGGATGGCGACCTTGTCCCCACGGCCGGCCTCGATGTGCCGGTCGAGGCAGTTGTAGGCCACGTTGAGCTGCCCGCCGATGAACCATTTCGCGAACGGCGGGTTGGACCAGTCAAGCACCTGGTCCCATTCCTTGGCCCAGCTCAGCCGGTGCGCCTGCTGCTCCCAGAACGCGAGGCGGTCCGCCCGGGCCTCGGCATAGGCGCCTTCGGTGAGGTTGGCGGCGGCGGCGAACTCGGCAGGGGGCGGGAACTGCCGTGTCTCGTTGAGAAGGTTTTCCAAGGTCTCGCTCATCGGTGACGGCTCCTCGATGTGGTCCAGCTCTCGGTCTGAGGCTAGTTGGGGGGTGTGACAGAAAACAGGCGCCCGTTCTCTAAACTTTGTTCACAGTAGCGGCACGATACCGTCAACGGGTGCCGACGGACCCGCTCGCCCCGCTGCTTGATCTCGCCGACGTCCGCCCCGCGCTGGACCAGGCTCGCGCTGCGGTCGACGCCGCCATGCGACACCGGGCCCTGCGCCGCTCCGGCGGTCCCGTCGCGGCCGAGATCGCCCTGCGCACCTCGGTTGCCAGCGCCGCCCTCGACACCCACGGCTTCGACCTGGAGGGCGTGCGGGCGGGAGTCGTCACCGATCCGGTCGTACAAGGGGCGCTGCGTGTCACGGCATCGCTCGACGGGCTGACGGGCACGTGGGCCAAGGCGCCCCGGCAGGTGCTGGCCAAACTGCACACGCTCGTCGCGCGCGACGTGCTGACCGCCGAAGAGCTGGGCCGTCCCGTGGATGCTTCCGTGGTACCGAGGCTGGATGCGCTTTCCGCGCTCCTCGCCGGTGCGACGAGCGCTCCGGTGCTGTTGCAGGCGGCGGTGGTGCACGGGGAACTGCTGGCGCTGAAGGCCTTTGCCGGACCGAACGGCGTCGTGGCCCGGGCGGCGGCCCGGTTGACCCTGATCGCGGGCGGGTTGGACCCGCGCGGACTGCTGGCGATGGATGTCGGGCACCGCAGCCGCGAACCCGAGTACGTCGGGTCGTCGAACGCGTTTGCCACCGGTACACCCGACGGCCTTCGCTCTTGGCTCCGGCATTTCGCCGCGGCGACCGAGCGCGCCGCCGAGGAGCTGGTCGAGGTCTGCGAGAAGGCCGCGGAGTAGGGGGTCTCCGCGGCCTGTCCCGAATCAGGCCTTGCTTGCGCGGGCGGCCTTGACCACGTTGATGATCAGGATGATCGGCACGATGAAGACGTACCAGATCACGTAGACCGTCTCCGGCTGGCCGATGAGCAGGTACAGACCGTACGCGATGAAGGCCACGCCGATCACGATGTTCAGCACGCGCTGGCCGGTCGACTTGAGACCGAAGCCGACGGCGCCGATCGCGATGGCGATCAGGCCACTGACGCAGAGCAGACCGATGTAGGCCAGCTCCTGGCCCGCGCTGATCTCACCAAGGGCAGCGTTCATTTGGTGTTGCCTCCGGGGATGGAAATGGGGGTTTGGCTGCGACAGCGTAGAACGCAGAGCCAAATCCGTCTGCCCCGTCGGCAACGGTGAGCGACGATGCCCGGAAACAGTGGACGGCGCCTCGATTTGGAGGCGCCGTCACACACGTCCGACCGGGTTACCAGGCGTGCACCTCAAGTCCGTTGGCAGCGGTCCTCGCGGATCCGCTGTAACGCGCCTACCGCGGCTGATCGCTCGTGGGTGCCCGGCGGCCGTGCACGGGATCACGATGGCCGTAGCCCGTCTGACCTCGCTCTTCTTTTCTACGCCGCCCTCACCACGATCGGAACCCCCAGTCCCGAAGATGTGACTGGTGGGGCTCAGGTGGCGGCGATCTGCGCGCGGCGGGCCTTGCGATGTCTGGTGTACACCGCCAAGCCGATCGCCACCGCCGCTCCGAGTCCCAGCGCGGCCGCCGCCAGCGGTACGGCCGGCCGGTCGCGCAGCCGCTTGCTCAGCGGGATCGGGTGGCGGAACTCCAGCATCGGCCAGCCGCGCTCGATGGCCACCCGGCGCAGCCCGCGGTCCGGATTGACCGCCGTGGGGTGCCCGACCAGGCTCAGCAGCCCGGCGTCGGTCACCGAGTCGGAGTACGCGTAGCAGGCGGCCAGGTCGTAGTCCCGCTCGGACGCGAGTTCCTTGACCGCGACGACCTTGTTCGGCCCGGCCGCGTAGAAGTCGATCTCGCCGGTGTAACAGCCGTCGTCGCCGACGTTCATGCGGGTGGCGATGATGTCGGTGATGCCGAGCTGCTCGCCGATAGGTCGGACCATCTCGTCGCCGGAGGTCGACACGAGCACGACATCGCGGCCGGCCGCGCGGTGCTCCTCGATCAGCAACGCGGCCTCGGCGTAGATATACGGGTTGATCAGCTCGTCGAGCGTTTCCCGCACGATCTGCCGAACCTGCTCGGCGCGCCACCCTTTGACCAGTGCGGCCAGATAGTCCCTGGTGCGCGCCATGGTCTGCTCGTCCGAGCCGCCGCCGACGCGGAAAATCAGTTGTGCGTAGGCGCCTTTGATGACATCGCGGCGGCTGATCAGCCCATCGCGATAGAACGGTCGACCGAAGGCCAAGGCACTCGACTTGGCGATCACCGTTTTGTCCAGATCGAAAAACGCGGCGCTACGCCCCACGGCGGGCAAGTGTAGCGTTGCGGGGCGGTCCATGGCGCCCGGACTTGACCAAAGCCAGTCCAAAGGCCGACTGGATCACGCTCGGCTCTTAGGTGATCACGTCTCAGTTACCTCAGAGTGAAATATTGATTGGCGTCCTGGGCGTGTTGCGGCCACGTCCTACTCGACGTATGTGGGTCGACTCAGGCATGCTTATGTTTGCGACGAGGTTTCACGTCGACATGGCGGAGACCCGTTATTGACCCTCGGCGGTTGCACCCCCCGTAACCGCTGAGTGGGTTCGGCTCGACCCCCCCGGAGCCGAACCCCCGGCGACCCCCGTCACCCCCCGGCGGGGGTCGTCCCCTTCTCCGGCTCATTCGCGCGCAGTCGCATCCGAGCAGGTTGCCGGATTTCGGCCACATGGCCTTTTGGATGGTGGCTGCGAACTTTCGTCGCTATGCGCGGAGGTTAGCCAGCATTGACGCCGAGTGCTTTGTTGAGCGTTCACGGTTTTGACTTTTTATTCGGTACGGCAACGAGCCTACGCCCGTCCTGGCCCGGTTTGTCGGGGTTTCCATAGCAGATCGACTTGGGCCGTGGAAGTTATCCACAAGCGGCCGGTTATCCACAGATCATGGACGCGCGGCGAGCGGGCGACGGCGCGATGGGGCCAGGGTGAGCGCAGTCAGTCGAACCGCTCACGACCGTGGAGCCCTCCGTGCACCGACCATTGCTCGTCTCCGACGATCCCGCGCTGACCGATCACCTCGTCGACCTCGCCGCCCGGCACGCACTCGAGCTCGACGTGGCACCCGGCCCCGACGACGCCCGCCGCCGATATCCCTCCGCGCCGCTCGTGCTCATCGGCGACGGCGCCGTGCCGGCGTGGGTCCGGGCCGGCCTGCCCGAGCGGTCCGGGGTGATGCTGCTGAGCCACGGTCATGGGATGGATCGGCTCACCGGCCTCGCCGAGGAGGTGGGCGCCGAGCGGATCGTCCAGTTGCCGGCGGGCGTGGAATACCTCGTGCACGAACTCCGCCGCGTCAGCACCCGCACCGTGGTCGCCACCGACGTGCGCGGCCGCATCCTCGCCTGCATCGGCGGCCGCGGCGGCGCCGGCGCGACGGTTCTGGCTGCGGGACTCGCGCGCACCGCGGGCCGCGCGGGCCTGAGCACGCTGCTCGTCGACGCCGACCCGCTCGGCGGCGGGGCCGACCTCGCCCTCGGCTGGGAGAAGCTCAAGGGCCTGCGCTGGCCCGCGCTCACGGTCGGCGGCCCCGACCTGGACGCCGGCGCGCTGTTCGACGCCCTGCCCAGCCGCGACGGGGTGGCCCTGCTCTCGTGCGGGCGCGATCCGGACGCGGTCGACGGCCTGTCGCCCGCCGCGATGGCCGGTGCCCTCGGGGCCGGGGCCCGCGCCCGCGACCTGGTGGTGGCCGACCTGCCCCGGCGCCTCGACGACGCCGCAGCGCTCGCGTTGCGGGCGGCGGATCTGGTGCTGCTGGTCGTACCGGCGGAGATGCGCGCCTGCATGGCGGCCACCCGGGTCGCGGCGACGCTGCACCCGCACACCGACGCCGTGAAGCTCGTCGTGCGCGATCCGGGCCGCGTGCCGTCCGCGCAGATCGGCAAGGTGCTGCGGCTGCCGGTGGCGGGCGACCTGTATTCCGACCGCACCCTGCCCCACCGGGTCGACAGCGGCGACGGACCGCCGCCGGCCGGCAACGGTTCGCTCGTCCAGGTCTGCCGCAGCATCCTCGGCGACGTCGGGCTCGGAGCGGCGGCATGATCGAGCTCTCGGAGCGGGTACGCGCCCGGCTGGCCCCGAACGACGTCGACGCCTCGCCGGGCCGGGTGCTGGTCAACGACCTCGCGCTGCGCCAGATGGCGATCCGCCTCTCCGGCGAAATGAACGGCACGGGCCCGCTGGCCGCGCTGCTGGCCGATCCGACCGTCACCGACGTGCTGGTCAACGGGGCCGGCGAGGTCTGGGTCGACCGGGACAGGGGCGGCCTGCGGCGGGTGGCGGGACGGCTCGGCGACGAGGTGTACGTGCGCAAGCTCGCCCAGCACTTCGCCTCCAATGCCGGCCGCCGCCTCGACGACGCGAGCCCGTTCGTGGACGTGCGGCTGCCCGACGGCACGCGGATGCATGCGGTGCTGCCGCCGGTGGCGCTGGGCGGGCCGTACCTGTCGCTGCGCACGTTCCGGCGGCGCGCGTTCACCATCGAGCAGCTGGTCCGCTGCGGCACCTTCGATCCGGGCGCGGCGACGCTGCTCCGTGCGGTGGTGGAGGCGCGGCTGCCGTATCTGGTGACCGGGGGTACCGGCAGCGGCAAGACGACGGTGCTCGCCGCGCTGCTGTCCACGGTTCCGGTCGCCGAGCGGGTCGTGATCGTGGAGGACGCCGCGGAGCTCCGCCCGGCCCACCCGCACGTGGTCGGGCTGCAGGCCCGCGTGCCCAACGTCGAGGGCGCCGGCGAGGTGACCCTGCGCGACCTGGTGCGCCAGGCCCTGCGCATGCGCCCTGACCGCCTCGTCGTCGGCGAGTGCCGCGGCGCGGAGATCGTCGACCTCCTCGGCGCGCTGAACACCGGCCACGAGGGCGGCGCGGCGACGCTGCACGCCAATTCGCCCGCCGACGTGCCGGCCCGGCTGGAGGCGTTGGGGCTTCTCGGCGGAGTACCGCGGGCCGCCCTGCACGCCATGCTCGTCTCCGCCCTGCGGGTGGTGGTCCACCTGCAACGGTCCGGCAGCGGGCGCCGCGAGCTCACCGAGATCTGCGTCCTGGCGCCGCATGACGACCGTCGAACGGCGGTCGTGCTCACCGCGTGGCGGCGCGGCTCGGGCGTCGGACCGGCCTTCGCAGAGCTGTCCGAGCTGCTGGCCGCGCGCGGGGTCGACCCGCCGAAAGTGGGCGGGTGCTGGGAGTTCACGCCGGAAGAGGGCTGGCGATGAGTGCTCTCGATCTCGCGCTTTTCGCCGGTGTACTGCCAGTGGCTGGTTGGCTCGCCCACTGGCTTCGTGCCCGCCGGCCGTCGGCGCGGCTCGCCCGGGTCGCCCGGGAGCTGCACGCCCCGCGGCCTGCCCGCCGCCGGTTGGAGCTCCTGCTGTTGCGCCGCCCAGTCCTCGCGTGCGCGGCGGTGCTGGCGCCGATCGCGGGCGGAGGGCTCGCGGCCCTCGGCCCGGTCGCGGCAGTCGTCCTTCCCGTGTACTGCCTGCTGGCCCTCGCCGCGGTCCGCCGCCACCTGATCCGGCGCGATGCGGACCGGCTCGTCGCGGGGCTGCTGGACGCCGTGGATGCGACGGCCGAGGGGCTGCGGGCGGGCGCGCTGCCGGACGGTTCGACGGTTCCTCTCCACGGCGGCGGGGTGCACGAACGGTGGGCGGGCGCGGCGGTGGAGGTGGCGCGGGGGCGTCTCCTGGCCGCGTACCGGCTGAGCGAGCACCTCGGCGTCCCTTTGGTCGACCTGCTCGAACGGGTGGAGGCGGATCTGCGCGCGGCCCAGGCGTTGCGCGCGGAGATGTCGGCGCAGCTGGCGGGGGCGCAGACGTCGACGGCGGTGCTGATCCCGTTGCCGCTGCTGGGTTTGTGGGTCGGCTCGGCGATGGGCATCGATCCGGCCCAGTTGTTGCTGCACACGCCGCTGGGCGCGGCGTGCGCGCTGGCGGCGGTCGCGATGCAGTGCCTGGGCCTGCTGTGGACATCGCGCATGGTCCACACCGCGACGGCGGAGGTGCGGTGATGGGCGCCTGGGTCTGTTGCCGGGTGCCACTCGGGTCGCGGCTTGCGCTGTCCGTCGGCGGGTGGGTCGGGCGGCCGCCCAGTGAGGTGATGGGCGGCTTGACCGTCGGGCTGATCGTTCGGGGCCGGATGGTCTGCGCGGCGACGGCGGAGGTGCGGCGGTGAAAGGGTGGCGGCGGTGGACTCTTGCGGTGCTGGCCGGGGCTGGGATCGCGCTTGCTGTCGGAGGTGTCGCCGGGGTCGTGATCGGACTCGGCGTCGCCGGCGGGTGCCTGGTGCTGTTCGGGCGCCTCGAGCCGGCTCATGTGCGGCGCGAGCGGGCCACGGCGCGGTCGGACTTGCCGTTCGCGGCGGATCTGCTCGCCGCGGCGCTGCGGGCCGGGGCGCCGCCGGATCGGGCCGCGCTGGCCGTTGGGGAGGCGCTTGGCGGGCCGGTGGGGGCGCGGCTGGTGCTGGTCGGGCGGGCGTTGCGGCTCGGAGCGGTGCCCGCGACCGCCTGGGGGCACCTGGGCGATCTGCCCGGCGGGGCGCGGTTGGCCCGGGCCGCTACCCGCAGTGCCGAGCATGGCCTGGCGCTCACCCGGACGCTCGACCGGCAGGCGTCCGATCTGCGGGCGGCTCGGGCGGCTGCTGCGACTGCGGCGGTGCGGCGGGTCGGGGTGCTCGCGATCGTGCCGGTCGCGGTGTGTTTTCTGCCCGCGTTCGTGCTGGCCGGGGTGGTGCCGGTGCTGATCGCGGTGGTTCGGGACGTGTTTGCCGTGCTGTGAGGGTTCATCGACTTTGCGAGGGGGAGGTCTGTCCATGATCAATACGAGAGCGCGGTTCCTGGCCGTGGTGCGGGAGGACAAGGGGGCGTTGTCGATCGAGTACGCGGCGTTGGTCGTCATCGGGCTCGTGTTCGTCGGGGTGCTGCTGGGGCTGGCCCGGTCGGAGGGGATGCGGAACTACCTGGCCGGATTGCTCATGCAGCACGTGGCGTGAGCGCCGCGAGAACGGCGTGGACATGGTGAGAACCGCGGTCGGCGAGAGCGCTAGGAGAACCGCGGTCGGCGAGAGCGTCGGGAGAAACGCGGGCGGCGAGAGCGCTACGGAAACAGCGGCCGGAGGGAACGCCGGGAGAACTGCAGGCGGCGAGAGCGCTACAGAAACAGCGGCCGGCGAGAGTGCCGCGAGACCGGAGACGGCGGGAACGCCGCGAGGGAGAGGAGACGACGTGAGTGCGACGAGAGCGGCAGATGGCATGCATTCGGCGAGTGCAGGAGAGGGCGTGGGTGCTGTGCGGATGGGAGGTGGCGTGGGGATCGCGATCGGGCGGGCCGTTGTGCCGGTGCCCGAAGGTCGGAAAAGCGCTCAACATCGGCGGGAGAGACCGGGGGTGACCGGGCGGCGCGAGAGGGGGTCGGCGGCGCTTGAGGTGGCGTGTGCGGTGCCCGTGATTCTGCTGTTTCTGGTTTCCGGGATCGCCATGCTGGCTGCGATGACGGCCAAGATGTCGGCCGTCGACAGTGCCGGGGCTGCGGTGCGGGCGGTGGCGCGGGGTGAGCCGGTGCCGGAGCTGCGGGAAGGTACCGAGCTCATCGGGGTCGTCCACGACGGGGATCTGGTGCGGGTGACCGTGCGGCGGCAGGTGCCTACGCCGATCTTCGAGGGGTTCTACGTCGAGGAGACGGCGGTCGCCATGGCCGAGCCGCGCGCCGCCGGTGGGCCGTGAACAGCAAAGCCGGGGACGGGGGTGGCCATGGCCAAGCCGCGCACCGCCGGTGGGTCGTGAGCGGCAATGCCGGGGACGGCGGTGGCCGTGGCCGAGCCGCGCGCCGCCAGCGGGCCGTGAAGGTTGGGCCGTGAAGTGCGGGCCGTGAACGGCAAAGCGTGCGTCCGGGGGCCGGTCAATCGGGGCGCGCGGCATCTGCAGTCGTCGCCGAAGGCAAGGAGGCGGCGGCCGGTTGCTTGCGAGGCCACGAGGGGGTCGGTCTACGGCCGGGGACTGGTGCGACCACGTCCGCGTGAATCGAGGGTGGGTCGTGAGCGGGGGTCGGCGGCGGTGATCTGTCTCGGTGTCGGGCTGGCCTTGGCGGCGTTTGCGATTGGGATCTCGACCGGGGGCGGGGTTGTCGTGGCCGCGCATCGGGCTCGGAACGCGGCGGACGCCAGTGCGTTGGCCGGGGCGCTCACCGTGTCGGGTGGTCGGGCGGTGGCCTGCGCGGCGGCGGAGCGGCTGGCCGGGGAGAACCACGGGCGGATCACGGCCTGTGCGGTTAGCGGGCCGATCGTGACCGTGACGGTGGAGGTGTGGACGCGGACCGGGCTCAAGGCCCGCGCCAGCGCGCGAGCAGGACCCGTGGACAGCGTCCGCGCCGGGCCTGAAGAACGCGCCGGGCCTGAGGAAGAGGAAGTGGCCGGGCCTGAGGAAGGGGAAGCGGAGGAGAACCCGTGGGTCGTGCCGCGAAGGAGCGCGGTCAGCGGCGTCCGCGACGAACCACTGCGAAAGCCCTGAGGAGAGCAGCGAGGAGGGCAACGAGCGAACGTTGACACGCCGGCGCGACGGGGCTCGGACAAACGACCAAGGAGCCGAGCCCCGATCGGCGTCAGACGATGTGGCGCAGGACCAAGGTGAGCAGGCGCGCGGCCTCGGGCTTGTTGAGGGGGTTGTTGCCGTTGCCGCACTTCGGGGACTGCACGCACGACGGGCAGGCGTGCTCGCAGCGGCAGGCGCGAATTGCGTCGCGGGTTGCGGTCAGCCACAAGGGGGCGGTGTGGAAGGCGCGTTCTGCGAAGCCGGCGCCGCCGGGGTGGCCGTCGTACACGAAGATCGTGGGCAGGCCGGTGTCCGCGTGAGCTGCCGTTGACAGGCCGCCGATGTCCCAGCGGTCGCAGGTTGCCATCAGGGGCAGCAGGCCGATGGCGGCGTGCTCCGCCGCGTGCAGGGCGCCCGGCCACTCCAGGTCGGGAATGCCCAGCTCGTCCAGGGCGTCGGGGTCGATGGTCCACCAGACGGCCACGGTGCGCAGGACGCGCTCGGGCAGGTCCAGCGGCACTGTGTCGATGACCTCGCCGGACATGAGTTTGCGGCGTTGGTAGCTCACCACCTGGTTCGTCACCTCCACCTCGCCCAGGGACAGCGTGATGGGGCCCGTGACCCGGGACTCGCGGGTGGACAGGATCACCATCGAGGTGACGTCGCGGGGGTGGGTGCTCCAGTCCGGGTCCTCGGCGTGGACCAGGGCGCAGTTGTCGGCCAGGTCCAGCTTGTCGACCACGTAGGTGGCGCCGCGGTGGAGGTACACCGCGCCGTCGTGGACCTGCTGGTGGGCCGAGCCCGTGTCGACCGTGCCGAGCAGGCGGCCGGTCGACGACTCGACCACGGCGATCGGGCCGCCGCCCGCGCCGCGGAGGTCGACGTCTGGGCGGTCGCGTTCGGTCCAGTACCAGCCGGCCGGGCGTTTGCGGAGCATCCCTGCTGCTACCAGAGCGTCCAGGACATCGCGGGTGGTCGGGCCGAAGAGGTCGACGTCCGCTTCGGTGAGTGGGAGGTCCGCGGCGGCGCAGCAGAGTTGGGGGGCCAGGACGTGCGGGTTGGCGGGATCAAACACCGTTGCCTCGACCGGGCGACCGAAGAGCGCTTCCGGGTGATGGACGAGGTAGGTGTCGAGCGGGTCGTCGCGGGCGATCAACGTACAAGAGGCGGCTCTTCCTGCTCTTCCGGCGCGGCCGGCCTGCTGCCACAGGGAGGCGAGGGTGCCGGGGTAGCCGCACATGAGGACCGCGTCCAGGCCGGTGAGGTCGACTCCCAGTTCAAGAGCGTTGGTCGAGGCCAGGCCCAGGAGGCGGCCGTCCATCAAGTCGCGCTCCAGGGCCCTTCGGTCCTCGCGCAGGTAGCCGGCGCGGTAGGCCGCCACTCGCGAACCCAGGCCCGGCACGGCCACGTCCAGGTTGTGGCGGGCCATGGTGGCGACCAGCTCGGCGCCCTTGCGGGAGCGGACGAACGCCAGGGTTGGCACGCCCTGCGCCACCGAATCGGCCAGGAGGGCGGCGGTTTCGCTCAGGGAGGAGCGGCGGGGGCCGTCCTCGGTGAGGAGGGGTGGTTCCCACAGCTTGAAGGTGATCTCGCCGCGCGGCGAGAAATCATCAGCGAAGACCGCGAAGGGCAGGCCTGTCAGCTTCGATGCGTACGTTGCCGGGTCGCCCGAGGTGGCTGAGGCCAGGACGAAGGTGGGGGTGCTGCGGTAGCGGGCGGCGACCCGGCGCAGGCGGCGCAGGACGTGGGCGACGTGGGAGCCGAAGACGCCGCGGTAGGCGTGGGACTCGTCGACCACCACGAAGGCCAGGCCGCGCAGGAACCGCGACCAGGCGCCGTGGCCGGGCAGGATGCCGAAGTGCAGCATGTCGGGGTTGGTGAGGACCACCCGGGCGTGCTGGCGGACCCAGTCGCGCTCCTCCCGGGAGGTGTCGCCGTCGTACGTGGCCGGATAGAGGCTTGGCAGGCCCAGGTCGTTGAGGGAGCGCAGCTGGTCGGCGGCCAGGGCCTTGGTCGGCGCGATGTAGAGGACGGTGGCGCGGGGGTCGGTCCGGAGGCGGGCCAGGGCGGGCAGCTGGTACGCCAGCGACTTGCCCGAGCCGGTGCCGGTCGCGATCGCGGTGTGGGCGCCGCCCCAGGCCGCGGTGGCCGCCTCGGCCTGGTGGCGCCAGGGCTCGAAGCCGAAGGCCGACCGGACGTCCGCGGGCACCCAGTCGGGCCACGGGACCGTCGTTCCGGCGCGGCTGGCGAGCGTCTCGGTGTGGAGGAGCACCTCAGCACTCTAAAACACCTGTTCGAAGCGGAAATCACGGTACACGCCGGGCGGATGTGGGAAAGGGGGTGGAGCGTCGCCTGGCGAGGGCGTCGATGGTTAGATGCCCGTGGAGGGCTCGCACATTTCGGCCGCCAGAGGAGGAGGTCCGCATGGAGCTGTCGTTGTCGACGTACGACTCCGGCGACCACAAGGTGCTCGAGGTCGGCGGTGAGGTGGACGTCTACACCGCCCCACGCCTGCGCGAGAAGCTCGTGGAGCTTGTGGAGCAGGGCGCCCGGCACGTCGTGGTCGACCTGAGCCGGGTGGAGTTCCTCGACTCGACGGGGCTCGGCGTGCTCGTGGGTGCGCTGAAGCGGCTTCGCGCGGTCAACGGGACGTTCGGTCTGGTCTGCGCGCACGAGCGGCTGCTCAAGATCTTCCGGATCACCGCCCTGGATCGCGTGTTCCAGCTGTTCGACACCGTGCCCGACGCGATCGCCGCGACCGGCGCGGGCAACGACTCCCCGGCGTAGGTCCATGCCGACGGTACGACTCTCCTTCTCACCCGCACCGGCGCACGTCCGGACCGCCCGCCTGGTCGGCGTGGCCGTCGCGCGGCGCGCCGGCGTGGCCGAGGAGCTGCTCGAAGAGGTCCGGCTGGCGATCGGCGAGGCGTGCTCGCGGGCCGTCGCGCTGCACCGTTCGCACGGGCTCGACGACCTGGTCGACGTGGCGATGGCCGACGGCGACCGGTTCACCGTGCGGGTCGTGGACCGGGCGGCCAACGGCGCCATGGTGCACCGCGCCCCGCAGGACGACGCCGTCGTGCTGCTCTCCGATCCGGCTCTGCCGCTGACCACCCCGCCGGACCTGCTGGCGGAGGAGGCGGTCGCGGCCCGGATGGGTCTGGCCCTGCTGGCCGGCCTCGTGGACGACCTCAACGTGTCCGAATTATCCGAGGGAGTCGGGACTGAGGTCCGGATGTCGTGGCCCCTGGAGCGGTCCAGCGACTGAGCGCGTGACTAAATCGACAGAATGCGATTTGTGTAAACGCGCAAGTCGGTGTGACCACTGACACGCCATCCGGCTAGAGTACGGCGATCGTGTATGACGTCCCTGGTCACTGGGTACCTCGGTCGCTCAGCACGACTCCCCGAGCGAAAAAAGCGGGGAGAATCGCCGCCGGCCTGACCGCTCGCGGCGCTGTCATGTGTCGGTACAGGAGGACAACGAATGTCCGGATCACTCTCCGCAGCCGGAGAGATTTCCCTTTCCGGGAGCAATCTGACCTACATCGTCGTCGCGCTCGTCATCGCCCTTGTAGCGCTCGGCTTCGCCGCGGCGCTGGTCAGGGCGGTGCTCGCGACCGGGCGGGGCACACCCAAGATGCAGGAGATCGCCGGGGCGGTGCAGGAGGGCGCAAGCGCGTACCTCGTGCGCCAGTTCAAGACCCTCGGCATCTTCGTCGTCATCGCCGTGGTGCTGCTGTTTCTGCTCCCGGTCAACGACGCCGGTGACAACGAGACCCTGATCAAGATCGGCCGGTCGGCGTTCTTCGTCGTCGGTGCCGTGTTCTCGGCCTTCATCGGTGGCGCCGGCATGGCGCTGGCCACCCGCGCCAACCTGCGCGTCGCGGCGGCGGCCCGGGAGGACGGCGGCCGGGAGAAGGCGATGCAGATCGCCTTCCGCACCGGTGGTGTCGTCGGCTTCCTCACCGTGGGTCTGGGCCTGTTCGGCGCGGCCCTGGTGGTGCTCATCTTCAAGGACCGCGCGCCGATCGTGCTCGAGGGCTTCGGTTTCGGTGCGGCGCTGCTCGCGATGTTCATGCGGGTCGGCGGCGGCATCTTCACCAAGGCCGCCGACGTCGGCGCCGACCTGGTCGGCAAGGTCGAGAAGGGCATCCCCGAGGACGACCCGCGCAACGCGGCGACCATCGCCGACAACGTGGGCGACAACGTGGGTGACTGTGCCGGTATGGCGGCCGACCTGTTCGAGTCCTACGCCGTCACGCTGGTCGCGGCGCTGATCCTGGGCCGCGCCGCCTTCGGCGAGCAGGGCCTGGTGTTCCCGCTGATCGTCTCCACGATCGGCGTGTTCGTGGCGATCGTCGGCGTGGCGCTCACCCGCCTGCGCAAGTCCGACCGCAACGGGCTCGTCGCGATCAACCGGGCGTTCTACATCTCCGCCGTCGTCTCGGCGATCCTGGTCAGCGCGGCCGCCCTGTTCTACCTGCCGAGCAAGTGGACCGGCCTGGACGGCAGCACGACCGCGCTGGACACCCTCAAGACCGCGACCGGCGACGACGCCCCGCCGTTCGGTCCGCACATCACGGCCATCATCGCCGTCATCATCGGCATCGCGCTGGCCGCGATCATCCAGGCCCTCACGGGGTACTTCACCGAGACCGAGCGCCGCCCGGTCAAGGACATCGGCAAGAGCGCGCTGACCGGTCCCGCCACGGTCGTGCTCGCCGGCGTCAGCGTCGGCTTCGAGTCGGCCGTGTACTCCGCCATCGTCATCGGTGCGGGCGTCTTCGGCGCCTTCCTGCTCGGTGGCGGCTCGATCACCCTGTCGCTGTTCGCGGTCGCCATGGCCGGCACGGGCCTGCTCACCACGGTGGGCGTCATCGTCGCCATGGACACCTTCGGCCCGATCAGCGACAACGCGCAGGGCATCGCCGAGATGTCCGGCGACATCGACGAGACCGGGGCCCGCACCCTGACCGAGCTCGACGCCGTCGGCAACACCACCAAGGCGATCACCAAGGGCATCGCGATCGCCACGGCCGTGCTGGCCGCGACGGCGCTGTTCGGCTCGTACACGGACACCATGAAGACGGCCCTGGCCGATGCCGGCGAGAAGGCCGACGACGCCGCCACCGCGATCCTGCTCAACGTGGCCAACCCGGGCAACCTGGTCGGCCTGCTGATCGGCGCGGCGGTCGTGTTCCTGTTCTCCGGCCTCGCGATCAACGCCGTGGCCCGCTCCGCGGGTTCCGTCGTGTTCGAGGTCCGGCGGCAGTTCCGCGAGTTCCCGGGCATCATGGACTACTCGCAGCGTCCGGAGTACGGCAAGGTCGTCGACATCTGCACCCGCGACGCCCAGCGTGAGCTCGTCACGCCGGGTCTGCTCGCGGTCATGGCCCCCATCGCGGTCGGCTTCGGCCTCGGCGTGGGCCCGCTGGCGGCGTACCTCGCGGGTGCGATCGGCACCGGCACCCTGATGGCGGTCTTCCTGTCCAACTCCGGCGGCGCGTGGGACAACGCGAAGAAGCTGGTCGAGGACGGGGTGCACGGCGGCAAGGGCTCGCCGGCGCACGAGGCGACCATCATCGGCGACACGGTGGGCGACCCGTTCAAGGACACGGCCGGCCCGGCCATCAACCCGCTCATCAAGGTGATGAACCTGGTCGCCCTGCTGATCGCCCCCGGCGTGGTCACCCTGACCGTCGGCGGCGGCAACCAGGTCGCCCGCTACGCCATCGCGATCGTCGCGGTGCTGGTCATCGCCGGTGCGGTGGTCATGTCCAAGCGCAAGTCGGTCGCGGTCGACGCGGGTGACGGCAACGGCGCCTCCTCCACCGAGGCGGCTCCGGAGAAGGTCACCGCGTAACACCAGAACCAGCAAGAACGGCGCCCCGGTCGATTTCGGCCGGGGCGTCGTGTTTTCTCGAACAGACGATCGGATCTACGCTGCAATCTATGCGTGCCGCCCGCGTCCTCGTCGTTGCCGTCCTCGCCCTCGGTGTGGCGGCCTGCGGCGGGCCGGACGGGGTGGCGCCCAAGACGTGGGCCAAGCAGGTCTGCACCGCGCTGACCCCGTGGCGGGCCGAGATCGCCGACCTGACCAGCAAGGCCCAGCAGCAGCTGCAGGCGGCCAGGACGCCGGCCCAGACCAAGACCAACATCGTCGACCTGCTCGCCGGGGCCGAGGCGTCCAGCGAGAAGGCCCGGACCGGGGTCAGCGGGGCCGGGGTGCCCGCGGTGGACGACGGGCCGAAGGTGGCCGAGCAGTTCACCGCCTCGCTGACCAAGGCCCGCGACGCCTACGGCAACGCCAAGCGGACCGTCTCCGGCCTGCCCACCGAGAGCGCCAAGACGTTCTACGGCGAGGTCTCCAAGGCGTTCTCGACGCTCAAGGACGAGTACGAGCGCAGCGCCATCGACCCGTCCCACGTCGGCCCGGCGGACCTGCAGAAGGCCTTCGACGAGGTGCCCGAGTGCCGGTGACGCCCGTGGTCCGCGGCCGGCAGCTGTCGCTGTTCGGGGTCGAGGCGCGCCCGCCGGCGCCGCTCGACCTCGAGGGATTGCTGGCCGGGGCCGGGCAGGTGGGCCGGATGGGCGGCACCGGCCGGGTCTCGATCGTGGTCGACGACGCCTGGCGCGGCGCCGTGCTGCGGGCCGAGCTGGAGCAGCGGGGCCTCACGGTGACCTGCGAGCCGACCGGCGAGGCGGACCGGTGGCAGTTGCGCACGTCGTACTCCGCCCTGCTCGCCCCCCTCGCCGCCGCCTGGCTGGACGAGTGGGGCGTCAAGGTCTACCCGCGCTCGCTGGCGCTGGACGGCCGCCGGCTGCGCCTGTGGGTGGCCGCCGCGGGCACCTACGAGGGGCCGCGCTCCTATCTCCTGCGCCTCGCCCCGCGCCCGATCGAGCCCGCGGAGCCGGAGCCGGAGGCGCTGGAGATCGACGAGATCATCATAGAACCGGATAAACCCCGACAAATAGCGCCGCCAATCAGCGACAGTCGCCCGAACGTCAGAAAACGCAAGAGCGAGAGCAAAATCACAGCCTTCGATCCGGGTCCGGACGAGTACGCGGACGTCGAGGAGGTCTTCGACGCCGGCGAGTGGGTCGACGACCTGCCCAGCGTCGAGCTCGACCCGGTCACGCCCGAGGTGGAGCCGGAGCGCGAGGTGGTCGAACGCGAGGCGATCGACCGCCAGATGGCCGACAACTGGATCGCGGTGGGTGACGCGCTCGTCGCGGTCGGTCTGCCCGCGGTCCTCGTCGGGGCCGACTCCGGCGATCCCGCGTACCGCATCGTGGGACCCCGGCGCATCAACCGCCTCGCGGAGCTCGTCGGGGAGCCGCCGGCCGAGGCGCCGGCCGACGTGTGGCCGGCCTGAGCCCAGGTCACCCGGGGTAGGGGGATCGAGTCCCTCCGTAGATGTGATTTGCCGCGTAGCGCCCCGACAAACCGCCATAAACACGGCACGCGGCGCGACACGTTGGCAAGATCGGGCAGGTCGCGGTTCTGCATAGGTGTACCGTGGCGCCGATCGGCGTGTCGCAAGCCGAGCGCCGGGAGCCCCATCGCGCAACTCGGTGCCTGAGTGAGCGTTACGTTTGACGTCTGTCCGTCCGCACCGGGGAGAACTGTGCCGAACTCCGCCAACACGAAGCGGCTGGTGATCGTGGAGTCGCCGGCGAAGGCCAAGACGATCTCGGGCTACCTCGGCCCGAACTACCTCGTCGAGGCGAGTTTCGGCCATGTCCGTGACCTGCCCGTGGGCAAGAAGGACATGCCCGACGCGCTGAAGAGCAAGCCCTGGGCGTACCTCGGCGTCGACATCGACAACGACTTCACGCCGGTCTACATCATCTCGGCCGACCGCCGGAAGCAGATCTCGCGGCTCAAGGACCTGCTCAAGCAGGCCAGCGAGGTCTACCTCGCCACAGATGAGGACCGCGAGGGCGAGGCCATCGCCTGGCACCTGCTGGAGACACTCAAGCCCAAGGTGCCGGTCAAGCGGATGGTCTTCCACGAGATCACCCGGCCCGCCATCCAGGCCGCCGTGGCGAACCCGCGCGAGATCAACCGCTCGCTGGTCGACGCCCAGGAGGCCCGGCGCATCCTGGACCGGCTCTACGGGTACGACGTCTCGACGGTGCTGTGGAAGAAGGTCCAGCGGGGCCTGTCCGCCGGCCGCGTGCAGTCCGTGGCGACCCGGATCGTGGTCGAGCGGGAGCGGCAGCGGATGAAGTTCCGCTCGGCCGACTACTGGGACATCCTCGCCAAGCTGCTGCCCGAGAACGAGGAGCGCACGTTCAACGCGACGCTCATCGCGATCGACGGCGACCGCGTGGCCACCGGGCGCGACTTCGACCCGGAGACCGGCAAGGTGCGGCCGAACGCCGGGGTCATCCACCTCGACGAGAACGGCGCCCGCGGGCTGGCCGCCCGGCTGGAGGGCCAGCGCTTCACGGTCACCCGGGTCGAGGAGAAGCCCTACCGCCGCAAGCCGTACCCGCCGTTCATCACCTCCACGCTGCAGCAGGAGTCGGCCCGCAAGCTGCGGATCTCCTCGGCGCAGACCATGCGCATCGCGCAGCGGCTGTACGAGAACGGCTACATCACCTACATGCGTACCGACTCGGTGAACCTGTCCGAGGCGGCGATCGCGGCCGCGCGCCAGCAGATCGCCGACCTCTACGGTGCCGGGGCGGTGCCGTCGCAGCCCCGGCGGTACACCGGGAAGGTCAAGAACGCGCAGGAGGCGCACGAGGCGATCCGTCCCGCCGGCGACTCCTTCCGCACGCCCGGCGACGTGGCCAAGGAGCTCAGCGCCGACGAGCTGAAGCTGTACGAGCTGATCTGGCAGCGCACGATCGCCTCGCAGATGAACGACGCGGTCGGGAACTCCACCTCGGTGCGGATCAACGCGGTCACCCCGGCCCAGGAGTCGGTGGACTTCGGCGCGACCGGCAAGACGATCACCGACCCCGGGTTCCTGCGGGCGTACGTCGAGTCGACCGACGACGAGAGCGCCGAGGCCGACGACGCCGAGCGCCGGCTGCCGGTGCTGGTCAAGGGCCAGCCGCTGACCGAGAAGGGGCTCACCCCGACCGGCCACACCACCCAGCCGCCGCCCCGCTACACCGAGGCCTCGCTGGTCAAGGCCATGGAGGAGCTCGGCATCGGCCGGCCGTCGACCTACGCGTCGATCATGGAGACGATCAACAACCGCGGCTACGTGTTCAAGCGCGGCCAGGCGTTGATCCCGTCGTTCCTGGCCTTCGCCGTGATCGGGCTGCTCGAGCAGCACTTCCCGCGGCTGGTCGACTACGACTTCACCGCCTCGATGGAGAACGTGCTCGACGAGATCGCCAACGGCGACGAGAGCGCGGTGAACTTCCTGCACCCGTTCTACTTCGGCGGCGACACCGGCGACGAGGGCTCGGTGCCGCGCCAGGGCGGCCTGCAGCGGATGGTCACCGAGCGGCTGGGCGAGATCGACGCGCGCGGCATCAACTCGATCCCGCTGTTCCGCGACGAGGCCGGGCGCGACATCGTCGTGCGGGTCGGCCGATACGGCCCGTACCTGCAGCGCACCCTGCCCAACCCGCCCGAGGGCGAGGAGGGCGACCGCGCGCCGGTGCCGGACGGCATCGCGCCGGACGAGCTGACCCCGGAGAAGGTGGCCGAGCTGTTCGTCGGCGGCCAGGGCGGCGAGCGCAAGCTGGGCGAGCACCCGGACACCGGCGACCTGATCGTGGTCAAGGCCGGCCGCTACGGGCCCTACGTGGTCAGCGGCGAGAAGACCTCCTCGCTGCTGTCCAACCAGAGCCCGGAGGAGCTGACCCTCGAGCAGGCCCTGCAGCTGCTCACCCTGCCGCGGGTGGTCGGCAAGGACGCCGAGGGCAACGAGATCCTGGCGTCGCCGGGGCGCTACGGGCCGTACATCAAGCGCGGCACCGACACCCGCTCGCTGGCCGACGAGTCGCAGCTGTTCACGCTGACCGTCGAGGAGGCGCTGGAGCTGCTGGCCGCGCCCAAGACCCGCGGGCGGGCCGCCGCCAAGCCGCCGCTGCGCGAGATGGGCCCGGACCCGGCGACCGAGAAGCCGATGGTCATCAAGGACGGCCGGTTCGGCCCGTACGTCACCGACGGCGAGTTCAACGCCTCGCTGCGCCGGGGCCAGGCGGTTGACACGCTGACCGTCGACGAGGCGAGCGAGATGCTGGCCGAGAAGCGCGCCAAGGGCCCGGCCCCGAAGAAGGCGCGCCCGGCGGCCAAGAAGGCGGCGCCCGAGAAGAAGGCGACCGCGGCCAAGAAGACCACGACCGCCGCCAAGAAGGCCCCGGCGAAGAAGGCGGCCCCCAAGAAGGCCACCTCCGCGCGCAAAAAGGCCGAAGACTAGGAAGCGGATGGTCTGACGGGCACTTTTGTCCACCCCTCGATGTCCTGAAGAACAGTGGGGGAGCAAGCTCCACCCACACCCCCTCAACACCGCACCGAGTCCAACGGGCGGCGGGACGCTAGGCGCCCAGGACTCGTTCGGTGTAGACGTTCGCGAATACGCGGTTCGGGTCCAGCTTGTCGCGCAGGGCCGTGAAGTCGGTGAAGCGCGGATAGGCCGCGGCGAGGGATTCGGCCGTGCGGAAGTTCATCTTGCCCCAGTGCGGCCGGCCGCCGAGTGGCGTGGTGACGGCCTCGAACTGGCGGAAGTACTCCTCGTAGCGGGCGCCCACGTACTGGTGGATGGCGATGTACGCGTTCGCCCGGCCGTAGCCGTGGGAGAGCCAGATGTCGTCGGCCGCCGTGAAGCGCACCTCGACCGGGAACTGGATTTTGTACGGCAGCCCGTCCACGATTCGCCGCAGCCCGTCGAACGCCTCGCGCAGGTTCTCGCGGGGCAGGCCGTACTCCATTTCCACGAACCGGACCCGGCGCGGAGTGCAGAACACCTCGTGCGAAGTCGCGGTGTACGTGCGGGCCGAAAGGGCACGCGCGGAGATGCGGCTCACCGCCGGTACCGACGAAGGAATGGCGCGGCCGAGGCGGCAGGCGGCCCCGAAGACCGTGTTGGACAGGAAGTCGTCGTCGAGCCAGCGGCGCCAGCCAGACAGCGGCTGATCGGCCGTGGGCACGATGTTGTTGCGCTTCATCTGCACGCGGTCGGTGTAGGGGAACCAGTAGAACTCGAAATGGTCGTTGGTCCCGATGTGCTCGTCCAGGCCGGACCACACGTCGGCCAGGGCGGCCGGGCGCTCGTCGGCGCGCAGGGTGAACGCCGGCACGCAGCGCAGGGTCACCGAGCTGAGCACGCCGAGGGCGCCGATGTTGACGCGGGCGGCGGCGAAGAGCTCGGGATTCTCGCCGGCCGAGCAGGTCAGCTCGGTGCCGTCGGCCACGACCACCGTCAGCGCTTCGATGAACGTCGACAAACAGCCATAGGCCGCGCCGGTACCGTGTGTGCCCGTGGAAAGCGCGCCCGAAATCGTCTGCGCGTCGATGTCGCCGAGGTTCGGCATCGCCAGCCCGTTGGCGGCCAGGACGGCGTTCAGCGCGGAAAGCTTCATGCCCGCCTGGACCGTGACGAGATTTCCGTCCACCCGCACGAGGGACGCCATCCGGTCCAACTCGAGCCGCACGCCCTCCGTCAGGGCGGCCGGCGTGAAGCTGTGGCCGCTGCCGACGGCCTTCACCGGCAGCCCCTCGGCGGCCGCCGCGCGGACGCATTCGCCCAGCTCAGCGGGGCTGGCCGGGTGGGACACCCGGGCGGGGGTGGCGGTGTGGGTGCCGGCCCAGTTGGTCCACGGAGAAGTCACGAAACCTGAGTACCCTTCATGTATGCCCCCCGTCAATCACAAGGGTGAAATGCCCTATCCGTCGATCGTGCCCGGTCGTTGACGTGAGTAGGTTTCAAAGTGGGCTACAAGGCGATCGGCCAGGCCCGACGAGGTAGTAGAGGGGGACGACCGGGTGGCGACGCAGACAGTGGCCGGCGCCGGTACGAAGCCGTTGCGCCGGGTGCCGGTGCAGGGGCGCAGCGTGGCGCGGGTCGGGCGGATGCTCGACGCCTGCGCGGAACTCGTCGACGAGGTGGGGTACGACGGGCTCACAACCACGCTGCTGGCGGAGCGGGCGGGGGTGGCGATCGGCTCGGTGTACCAGTTCTTCCCGGACAAGCGGGCGATCGTGCAGGCCCTGACCCTGCGCAGCCTCGAGGGTTACCTGGAGCGCCTCGGCGCCCGGCTGGCCGACGAGGGCATCGCGCACTGGTGGGACGCGGTCGACGCGGCCATCGACGAGTACATCGACATGCACCGCACCGTGCCGGGCTTCCGCACGCTGCACTTCGGCGACGTCGTGGACATTCACCTGCTCGACGACGAGCGGGACAACAACGACGTCATCGTCTCGCAGCTGTCCGGCCTGCTCATCGAGCGTTTCGGCATCCTCGACGCGAAGCGCCTGCAGTTCGTGCTGGCGATCGCGGTCGAGGCGGCGGACGCGCTGATCAAGCTCGCCTTCCGCAAGTCGAACGAGGGCGACCCGGTCGTGCTCGAAGAGGCCAAGGCGCTGATCAAGGAGTACCTGCACCACCGCTTGTAGCCGTCGCTCAGCGGGCGAGGCGGGCTGTTGAGAATCCCACAACGACTGTCCGCTTTGCCCGCTGCGACGCATACTTCTGATCGACCGGTACCCCACGTCGAGGACTGGATCGATCACATGCACAACGGTGTCACCAGCAGGAATATCGGCATCATCGGTGCCGGAAGAGTCGGGGCCGTGCTCGGCGCCGCACTCGAGCGGGCCGGGCACACGGTGGTCGCCGCCGTGGCCGTCTCGGCCGCCTCCAAGGCTCGCGCCTACGGGCTGCTGCCCAACGCGCGCCTCCTGCCCGCCGACGAGGTGACCGGCGCCGCCGACCTGGTCCTCCTGGCCGTGCCGGACGACGCGCTCGCCCCGCTCGTCAAGGGCCTGGCCGAGACCAGGGCGCTGCGCCCGGGCCAGATCGTCGCCCACACCTCCGGCGCCCACGGCCTGGCCGTCCTCGCCCCGGTGGCCGCGGCCGGCGCCTTCCCGCTCGCCCTGCACCCGGCGATGACGTTCACCGGCACCACGGCCGACCTCGACCGGCTCGCGGCCGGCATCTCCTTCGGCGTCACCGCCCCCGACGAGCTGCGCCCGTTCGCCAAGACCCTGGTGCGCGACCTCGGCGGCACGGTGGAGTGGATCGAGGAGGAGAAGCGGCCGCTGTACCACGCGGCGCTCGCCCATGGCGCCAACCACCTCGCCACCCTGGTCGCCGAGGCGATGGACCGGCTGCGCGACGCCGGCGTGCACCAGCCCGAGCGCGTGCTGGCCCCCCTGCTGGGCGCCGCCCTCGACAACACCCTGCGGATGGGAGACGCCGCGATCACCGGCCCGGTCTCGCGCGGGGACGCAGGCACCGTCCGCAAGCACCTCAAGGCGCTCGACGCGGTGGCTCCGGGTTCGGTACCGCCCTATCTCGCCCTGGCCCGCCGCACCGCCGACCGCGTGATCGCCGCCGGTCGCCTGCGCCCGCAGGACGCCACCCCGTTGCTGGACGTGTTGGCCGACGCCTCCCGGAAAGAACAGAACGCATGAGGATCGTCGAGGACCGCGCCGGGCTTCGGGCCGCGCGCGGGGAGCTGCACGACGTCGCGGTCGTGATGACCATGGGCGCGCTGCACGAGGGGCACGCCACGCTGATCCGCCAGGCGCGCGCCGAGGCGAAGTCGGTGCTGCTCACGATCTTCGTGAATCCGCTGCAGTTCGGGCCGAACGAGGACTTCGACCGGTACCCGCGAACCATGGAGGCCGACCTCGAGCTGGCCCGGGCCGAGGGGGTCGACCTGGTCTTCGCCCCGACGCGGGACGTCATGTACCCCAACGGGGAGCCCGCGGTGCGCGTCGAGCCCGGGCCGCTCGGCAGCGTCCTGGAGGGCACGAGCCGGCCCGGCTTCTTCCACGGGGTGCTGACCGTGGTCAACAAGCTGTTCCAGCTCACCCGGCCCGACCGCGCGTACTTCGGCGAGAAGGACTACCAGCAGCTCACCCTCATCCGGGCGATGGCCCGCGACTTCGACCTGCCGATCGACGTGCGCGGGGTGCCGACCGTGCGTGAGGCGGACGGGCTGGCACTGTCGAGCCGCAACCGGTACCTCGCACCGGCCGAACGCCAGGCCGCCCTGGTGCTGAGCCGGGCGCTGCGGGCGACCGCGGACGCCGGCTCGATCGAGGCCGGGCTGGCCGAGTTCGCCGCGGTGCCCGAGGTCAAGCTCGACTACCTGGTGCTCACCGACCCGATGCTCGGCCCGGCGCCGGAGCACGGCCCGGCCCGCGCCCTGACCGCCGCCTGGGTGGGCGGCACCCGACTGATCGACAACCTGGGAGTGCAGCTGTGATCCGCACGATGCTCAAGTCCAAGATTCATCGCGCCACGGTCACCCAGGCCGACCTGCACTATGTCGGATCCGTGACAGTGGACGAGGACCTGATGGACGCGGCCGATCTGCTGGCCGGCGAGCAGGTCGCGATCGTGGACGTCACGAACGGCGCGCGGCTGGAGACCTACGTGATCGCCGGTCCTCGCGGCTCCGGCGTGATCGGCATCAACGGCGCCGCCGCACACCTCGTGCACCCCGGTGACCTGGTCATCCTGATCTCGTACGCCCAGCTCGAGGACGCCGTCGCGCGGGTTTTCGAGCCGCGCGTCGTGCACGTCGACGCCGACAACCGGGTGATCGAGCTCGGCAGCGACCCCGCCGACGCGGTGCCCGGTATGGCGGGTTCTCCGGTCCGGGGCGACCTCGTCCGTTCTTAACCGCTCTTAGCGGCTCTTAGCAGCGTTTATCGCCTTGTTGCCAACCGCCACTATGGTTGGGCAGACTGCCCAGGCATCTGCCGAGCCCGGGGGAGGGGACAGACGAGGATGGCGCGCAAGCTGATCCTGGCGCTGGTGCCGGTGATGGCCCTGGCCGTCCTGGCGGGCTGCGGCACGCCGGCCGGCACCGACAAGGACCTGACCGACGACTGGGCGATGCTCACCCAGCCGAAGATCCCCTCGCCGCCGGTCGGCGCGTGCTACACCACGTCGGTGGACGTCTTCGTCACCGAGCAGGTGACGCAGTACTCCTTCAAGCCCGCCGACTCCTGCTCGACCTCGCACGCCAGCGAGACCTTCTACGTCGGCGACCTGACCGGCGCGGCCGCGAGCGGCACCACCCCGCCGAAGGGTGAGGCGCTCAAGGACGCCTGGACCAAGTGCAACACCGAGGCCGAGAAGTTCCTCGGCGGCGACTATCGCGACGGCCGCCTGGAGCTGCTGGTCCTGGTCCCGTCCGCGACGCACTGGTCGGCCGGCGCCCGCTACCTGCGCTGCGACCTGGCCGAGGTGGTCAGCGACGGCGACAAGCCGGTCAACCGCTCGGGCAGCCTGAAGGACTCGCTGGGCGGCGACAAGCCGCTGGCCCTGGGCTGCGCCATGGAGGTCTACGACACCGACGGCAAGACCTGGCTGGACTACACCCCGACGACGTGCACCGCGACGCACAACATGGAGTACGTCGGCACCTACACGTCGACGGACCGGCCGTTCCCGTCGACCTCGGACGAGCGCAAGACCGCGATGCGCCCGGGCTGCGAGGCGCTGGGTGCGAAGTACCTCGGCATGACGGCGTCCCAGCTGACCAACCACCAGCAGGTCGGCATCGGCTTCTGGATGGTCGACGAGGAGAACTGGAAGCGCGGCAACCGCTCGGCCCGCTGCTACGCGATGCTCTTCGACAAGAAGACCACCACCAAGTCCCTCAAGAACATCGGCTCCGGCGCCATCTGATTCGCGCGGCAACTGATCTGGACAGTTACTGGCCAGTAACGCAGACTGCTTCCTCATGAAGCGGGTCGTCCTCATCGTGGTCGTCGTGGCGCTCATCGGGGGCGGGCTCTTCTGGATGTACGAGCGCGGGCAGGGAAGAGACATCCCGAGCTCGCCGCCGGCCGCCGCGCCCAAGGCTGGGACCTGCTACAAGGTCGACGTCAACGGGGCCAGGGCGGCGCTGCCGTGGGCCGGCGACCCGGTCGACTGCGGTGCCATGCACACCGTCGAGCTGTTCCACGTCGGGCAGGTCGGCAAGGACCTGCTGCACCGGCTCGACGACGCCACGGGCGACGACGTCAAGGTCACCGAGGCGCTGCTGTACGCCCAAGCGCGCCGGGCCTGCCTCGTCGAGGGACCGCTGTTCCTCGGCGGCGGCTGGCACGAGGCCCGCGTGCAGATCGTGGCGGCCTGGATCAAGCCGGCCACCGACGGCTTCTTCGGGTGCGGGCTGGCCGAGGTGACCGGGCCGACCGCGGAGCAGTTCGCGCCGCGCACCGGGTCGCTGAAGAACGCGCTCGCCGGCACCTCGGAACTGGCCATCGCGTGCATCGACGAGCTGAAGTACGTGGCGTGCTCGGCGCCGCACGACGGGGAGTACTCCGGGGTGTACACCATCACCCCGCCCGAGGCGCCGTTCGACGAGGCCGCGGTGCAGTCCGCGACGAGCAAGGGGTGCACCAGCGTCGCGCTGAGCTACCTCGGGCTGCCGGCCGACGGGGGGCGAGCCGATCTCACCTCCGGGGCGGTCGGGCCCAAGAACGCGAACGACTGGCTCGGCAGCGATCAGGCGTTCACCTGCTACGTGATGAGCGCCAAGCCGCTCAAGGCCTCGGTGCGCGGTATCGGGGCCGGGGCGTTGCCGCTCGCGTCCTAGTTGCAGGGCGACGAGCATCACCACCCGCCGAACGGGCGCGTGATGTTGACTGTAGTGATGACAGCAGGCATCAACGGGCCGAACGTCCCGCGAAGGCTGGCCGGGCCACAGCCCGGCTGGGCGGAGCCGACCGACGTCGTCGTCATCGGGTCCGGGGTCGCCGGGCTGACCGCCGCGCTGCATCTGCGCGAGGCCGGGCTGCACGTCACCGTCGTCACCAAGGTCAACATCGACGACGGCTCGACCCGGTGGGCGCAGGGCGGGATCGCCGCCGTGCTCGACCCGCTCGACACGCCGGAGGCGCACGCCCAGGACACGCTGGTGGCCGGGGTCGGGCTGTGCGATCCGGCGGCCGTGGACGTGCTGGTGCGGGAGGGGCCGACCCGGGTCCGCGAGCTGATCCGCTGGGGCGCCGAGTTCGACCGGAACACCGACGGCTCGCTGATGCTGACCCGCGAGGGCGGGCACCACGCCAACCGGATCATCCACGCGGGTGGCGACGCGACCGGGGCGGAGGTGCAGCGGGCGCTGCATGCCGCGGTGCACCGGGACCCCTGGATCCGGCTGATCGAGCACGCGCTGGTGCTGGACCTGCTCACCGACGCCGACGGCCGGGCCTGCGGCGTCACCCTGCACGTGCTCGGCGAGGGCGCCGAGGACGGCGTCGGGGCCGTGCACGCGCGGGCGGTCGTGCTGGCCACCGGCGGCATGGGCCAGATCTTCGCGGCCACCACCAACCCGATCGTCTCCACCGGCGACGGCGTCGCGCTCGCGCTGCGGGCCGGGGCCAAGGTCACCGACCTGGAGTTCGTGCAGTTCCACCCGACCGCGCTGGCCCTGGGCAACCACGACTCCCAGCAGCCGCTGGTGAGCGAGGCGCTGCGCGGCGAGGGCGCGTACCTGCGCGACGGCGACGGCAACCGCTTCATGGTCGGCCGGCACGAGCTGGCCGAGCTGGCCCCCCGCGACATCGTGGCCAAGGGCATCTACCGGGTCATGCGGGCCGAGGGCGCCAGCAACGTGTGGCTGGACGCCCGGCACCTCGGCCGCGAGTTCCTCGAGGCGCGCTTCCCGACCATCGTCGCCTCCTGCCGCGCCGCCGGCGTCGACCCGGCCGCCGACCTGATCCCGGTCTCGCCGGCCGCCCACTACGCCTCCGGGGGCGTGCGGACCGACCTGCACGGCCGCAGCTCCATCCCCGGCCTGTACGCGTGCGGCGAGGTCGCCTGCACCGGCGTGCACGGGGCCAACCGGCTCGCCTCCAACTCGCTGCTGGAGGGGCTGGTCTTCGCCCGGCGCATCGCCGAGGACATCGCCCGCGACCTGCCCGCGCAGGCCGACCCGATCGCGGTGGACAAGCCCGCCTGGTCGGCCGACCCCGCCATCCGCCCGCAGCTGCAGGCGGCCATGTCCGCGCACGCCTCGGTCCTGCGCAGCGCCGAGTCGCTGGAGCAGGCCGGGCAGGCGCTCACCAAGCTCTCGCTGGATCGAGCCGGCGCCAACGTGGCCGCCTGGGAGGCAAGCAACCTGCTCACCGTCGCCAGTGCCCTGGTCGCGGCCGCGTCGCTGCGGCAGGAGACCCGGGGCTGCCATTGGCGCGAGGACTTTCCCGACGCCAGCGACGTCTACCGGGGGCACTTCCTCGCCGCCCTCGACGACGACGGGGCGCTCACCGAAACCTGGGAGGACGCGTGAACACCGACTCTTTCGGCGCCGTGGCGTTCAGGAGTGCCCCGTGAGGCTGCAGACCGAGTCTGAGCTCCGCAAGATCGGTCTCGATCCGGCCGCGGTCGAGGAGATCGTGCAGCGGACCCTGACCGAGGATCTCGGACCCGACCGGCTCGACGTCACCAGCGCGGCGACGATCCGCGAGGACCAGATCGACGAGGCCGACATCATCGCGCGCGCCGACGGGGTCGTCGCCGGGCTGTGGGTCGCCGTCGCGGTGTTCGAGGCCACCTCGGGCAGTACCGTGGCGGAGGTTCGCAAACGCGACGGCGAGCGGGTCGTGCGCGGCGACGTGCTCGTCACCCTCAGCGGCCCCACCCGGGCGCTGCTGACGGCCGAGCGCTCCGCCCTCAACCTGCTGTGCCGCATGTCGGGCGTGGCCACCCACACCCGCCGCTGGGCCGACCTGCTGGAGGGCACCAAGGCGCTCGTCCTGGACACCCGCAAGACGACGCCGGGCCTGCGGGTGCTGGAGAAGTACGCGGTGCGGGCCGGCGGCGGCACCAACAAGCGCATGGGGCTCTACGACGTCGCCATGATCAAGGACAACCACAAGCTGGCCGCGGGCGGGATCACGTCGGCGTACAAGCGGGTGCGCAAGGCCTTCCCGGACGTGCCGGTGCAGGTCGAGGTGACCACGGTCGGCGAGGCCGTCGAGGCGGTCACCGCCGGGGCGACGTTCCTGCTGCTGGACAACATGAAGCCGGAGACGCTGCGCGAGGTCGTCAGCGCGGTCGGCGGCCGGGCCGAGCTGGAGGCGACGGGCAACCTGACCCTGGCCACCGCGGCCGAGTACGCGGCCACCGGCGTCGACTTCCTGTCCGTCGGCGGCCTCACCCACTCCTCGCCGATCCTCGACATAGCGATGGATTTGCGCCTGCACTAAGGTGTGCCGCCGCAAGTCGTAGGACCCCGGTGCGGTCTTGAGGGGGTGTGGGTGGAGCGAAGCTCCCCCACTGTTCTTCAGGACATCGAACGGTAGCCAACGGTGCCGGTCAGACCATCCGAGACCTAGCTCGGAAAGGCCGTCGTTACAAACTGGTCGATTCGGTTGTACTGCCAGTTCGCCGGCACAGTCCGCCGGCATACGTCCTGTGCGCTCACGCAGATGACCGCATCGACCGTCGTCACGTCCCCGGCCGGCCGGCCGGGGACGGCTGACTGCAGCTCGATCAGCTGCTTGTCGCGCAGCTCGACCTGTAGTGGGTACTCCCACAGGTCCCCGTCCATCACCAGCCCGACCCGCTTCGCGCCGCCGGCCCGGACCTGGTCGATCGCGGTGCGGTAGCTCGCCGCCTGGTCGGGCATGCGGGCGAAGCGCTCCTGCCAGTCGTCCAGCGTGAACACCGAGGCGTGGCCGACGAGCCGGCGGGGCTGGCCGTAGTAGACCGCGATGTACGCGTGCGCCGCTCCGGCCAGCAGCACCACGGCGACCAGCGCGCTCAGCGCCCAGCGGACCGCCCGGCGTTCGACATGCAGGGCCCGCTCCAGCATGTAGCCGGCCAGCGGGGTGGCGACGGCGAAAGCGGGCAGGATCAGCCGGTTGCCCCAGTACTGCCACTTCACGATCGCGGCCGTGGTGAGCAGCGCGCCGAGGACGAGCAGGGCGTAGCCGCGGGTGCGTTTCCAGCCCAGGCCGAGCGCGGTGCCGAGCAGGACCAGGGCCGACTGGATCGGGTACGGCGAGCGGTCCTCGTCGGGCTTCCACCGGTCGCCGGGGAAGATGCTGCGCCACTGGGTGATGCTCGGGTCGTTCGGGTCCACCCCGACCGCGTCGGCGATCCGGATGACCGAGCCGCCGATCGCCTCGTTGACGCCGGCCAGCGGGGTCAGCAGGGTCGAGGCGCCGAGCCGCAGCCCGTTGACGAGGATGGCGGGCGGGTCGTGGCGGGTGGTGGAGAGCGCTTCCCGGTAGCCGGGCGGGCCGAACGGCGAACCGAACGCCTCCTGCACGCGCAGCAGCGAGGGGCCGGACAGGAGGGCGCTGGCGGCGAGGACGGCGCACGTGCCGTACAAGAGCTGCTTTCGCTCCTTGAAACGGCAGACGGCCCAGTAGATGAGGATCGGCAGCAACGCCATGGCGCCGGTGGTCTTGGTCACCATCGTGAGGCCCGCGGCGCCGGCCAGGGCCAGGGTGTTGGGCCAGCCGGCGGGGGTGCGGCGGGCGTCGAGGGCGAGGGTGGCGGCGCAGGCGACCCAGGCGGTGACGACCAGGTCGTTCTGGGTGCTGGTGGACTCCAGGGCGACGGCCGGGGCGGTGAGGAAGACGGCGGCGGTCAGCCACTGGCCGGTGCGGCCGGCGCCGAGCTGGGCGGCGCACCGGGCCACGGCGAGGGCGCCGAGAAGACCCGCGAAGAACTGCAGGAGGTTGTACTGTCCGTCGCCGCCGCTGAGCATCCGCAGGTGGAGCAGCAGGAACTCGGCGCCAGGCACGAGGATGATCTGCTGGGTCTGCGCGGTGGCGAAGTTGGCCAGGTCGCCGCCCGCCACCCAGTGCTCGATTTTGGGCAGGTGGTAGCTGTTGGAGTCGAAGTTGTTGGGCGAGCTGGCCAGGGCGAGGACGAGTTCGCTGAGGACGAGCAGCCCGACGACGACCTGCACGACGATCGCTGCTGGATTCCGTGCCCGTTTGTCGGTTTTTTCGGTTTTTTCGGACTTTTCCGGTCGTGAACGCCAGGCCAGCCAGCCCGTGGTGAGGGTGGCGGCGAGCCAGGCGGCGACGAACGGTACCGGAGAAATCCAGTGCAGCAGCGAGAACAGCTCGACGACGAGGACCGCGCCGACCGCCACGGCGATCGCCGCGCGGATGACGGCCAGTCCACGATCGGCCTCGGCCCGCGGCCGCATCACGACGGCCGTGAACGCCAGCGTCAGCACGGGCAGGAGCGCGAGCAGGATCATTGGCACGCGATCGTAATTGAACGGCCGTTGGTTAGGCTTCCGGGGTGCTGCTCTGCATCGACATCGGGAACACCAACACGGTGCTCGCCACCTTCGAGGGCGAGAAGATCGTCCACTCGTGGCGGATCAAGACCGACTCGCGCGCCACCGCGGACGAGCTCGGCCTGCTCTACCGCGGTCTGCTCGCCACCGACGCGGTGTCCCTGACCGGCGTGGCGGCCTGCTCGACCGTGCCGGCCGCCCTGCGCTCGCTGCGCACGATGCTGCAGCGGTACTACGGCGACGTGCCCGCCGTGATCGTGGAACCCGGCGTGCGGACCGGCGTCCAGCTGGCCATCGACAACCCGAAAGAGGTCGGCACCGACCGCGTGGCGAACACCCTGGCGGCGTTCACGCTCTTCGGCGGCCCCTCGATCGTGGTCGACTTCGGCACCTCGACCAACTTCGACGTCGTCTCGGCCCGCGGCGAGTTCCTCGGTGGCGTGCTCGCACCCGGCATCGAGATCTCGGTCGACGCGCTGGCCGACCGCGCCGCCCAGCTGCGCAAGGTCGAGCTGGTCAAGCCGCCCCGGGTGATCGGCAAGAACACCGTCGAGTGCCTGCAGTCCGGCGTGGTCTACGGCTTCGCCGGCCAGGTGGACGGGGTGGTCCGCGGGGTGACCGCCGAGCTGGGCGGGGAGGTCAAGGCCGTCGTGGCGACCGGCGGCCTCGCCTCCATCGTGATCGGGGAGTGCCAGAGCGTGACCCATCACGAGCCGATGCTCACGCTCATCGGGCTGCGCCTGATCTTCGAGCGAAACACCTAGAGCTTGCTGCTTCGGTACGCGTACGTCACGTACGGCAGCGCGAAGGTCTGCTGGTCGCCGAGGGTGCGGACGGCCAGCTCGCGCACCCTTGCCTCCAGCGCGGCGCGGGCGTCGGCGTCCGAGACCAGGTAATACGAGCGCGACTTGATCAGGTCGACCAGCGAGTCGACGGTGTGCGGCGTGCTCCAGCGGAAGAGTTGCAATTCGGCGGTACTGAACAATGGCCCGAACTGATCCGGCGTGAGCGTGCGCTCGTCGATGGCGGTTCGGGCGCGGTGGCCGTCGAAGACGTCAGACAGTTCGGCGACCCAGGGCACGGACTCGTCGCGAACGTTCCAGATCGGGATGAACCACCCGCCCGGCTTGAGGACGCGGGCGATCTCGGTGTGTGCGGGCTCACCGGCGAACCAGTGATAGGCCTGTCCGGCGGTGACCGCGTCCAGGCTTTCCGCCTCGACGGGAATGGCGGTCGCGCTGCCGGCGCGGGCGTCGCCGTCGATCTGCCGGCGCATTTCGTCGTCCGGTTCGACGGCGATGACGTCATGGCCGAGCTCGCGCAGCTGGCGGGTCAGAATGCCGGTCCCGGCGCCCAGGTCGACAATCCGCCGGGGCGCCTCGCCCAGGGCCCAGCGCAGGGCCTCCAGGGGATAGCGCGGGCGGATTCGGTCGTAGAGGTCGGCGGCCGCCCCGAACGATGACGCGTGTTTGCTGAAGTCCACGCGAGCAACCGTACGCCGACGGGCATTCTGCAGCTCGTCACACTTAGCAATGCGCCCGACACAGATCTGTACGGCGCGCATTGCTTTCGGGCTATTCCTGAACCCGTCGGCGCAGTGGCCCCACCCCGCCGGACCTCGGACATCGTCCCCGGTTATTGCCGCAGGGAAACGATCCCTTTGGCCTTGGTGCGAGCGGCCGGTTTCGGCGTACCGTTGACGCGGGTCGGCCTTACTACGTTATCTTTGCAATCGCACAACGAGCGGGGCGGACTTCCTCGAAGGGAATACGACAGTGGCCAAGCGGACCATCCACGTGCTGGTCGACGACCTCGACGGTGGAGAAGCCGACGAGACGGTGAAGTTCGCGCTCGACGGCGTGCAGTACGAGATCGACCTGTCCAAGAAGAACGCAACGAAGCTGCGCGATGCGTTCGGCCCCTTCCTCACCGCCGGGACCAAGGTCGGGCGGGGTGGCGTGGTTGTCGGCGGGCGCGCGGCGAGCGCGCGTGGCCGGGGCGGAGCGGCCGCCGATCGCGAGCAGAACAAGGCGATTCGGGAATGGGCCCAGAACAAGGGCATCAAGGTGTCCGACCGCGGCCGGATCAAGCAGGAAATCGTCGACCGCTTTAATGCCGAAGCGGGGCGATAGCGCGTTTTGGTCCGCACCGTACGATTCCAGACGCTCCAGACACCCATCGTAGCGGTTCAGCTACGGTGGGTGTTCTGTGTCTGACCGTCCGATTTCGCTCTTGGCGTACGGCGCGGGGTGCTGGAACAGGCAGCCGTCTGCCAACGTTGGTCGAAAGCGCCGGGTACACGTGGTTCCCGGAGGGTAGGCAGTCAAAGAACGGCGGGACCACCGGCCGAATGTGGGGTGCGGCAACGCCGCACACCCCGCACTGTGTCGGTCCTCGGCGATAGAGTGATGGCACGGTCACGTTGGCGTCCGACAGAGCTTCGGCGTGGCGACCCCCCACGAACGGGGTTCCGCGTAGAAGCGGCGGCGACGGACACGGCACGTGAGGAGCAGGGATGTTCGAGCGGTTCACCGACCGAGCACGAAGGGTTGTCGTCCTGGCGCAGGAAGAAGCCCGGATGCTCAACCACAACTACATCGGCACCGAGCACATCCTGCTCGGCCTCATCCACGAGGGTGAGGGCGTGGCGGCCAAGGCGCTCGAGAGCCTCGGCATCTCGCTGGAGGGTGTCCGCCAGCAGGTCGAGGAGATCATCGGCCAGGGCCAGCAGGCGCCGAGCGGGCACATCCCGTTCACGCCACGCGCCAAGAAGGTGCTGGAGCTGTCGTTGCGGGAAGCCCTGCAGCTCGGGCACAACTACATCGGCACCGAGCACATCCTCCTCGGCCTGATCCGGGAGGGTGAGGGCGTCGCCGCCCAGGTGCTGGTCAAGCTGGGCGCCGACCTCAACCGGGTCCGCCAGCAGGTCATTCAGCTGCTCTCCGGCTACCAGGGCAAGGAGCCGGCCGCGGCCGGAACCGGCGCCCCCGGCGAGGCGGCCCCGTCCACCAGCCTGGTGCTCGACCAGTTCGGTCGCAACCTCACCCAGGCGGCGCGCGAGGGCAAGCTCGACCCGGTCATCGGCCGGGAGAAGGAAATCGAGCGGGTCATGCAGGTGCTGTCCCGCCGCACCAAGAACAACCCCGTCCTGATCGGCGAGCCCGGCGTCGGCAAGACCGCCGTGGTCGAGGGGCTGTCCCAGCGGATCGTCAAGGGCGAGGTGCCCGAGACGCTCAAGGACAAGCAGCTCTACACGCTCGACCTGGGTGCGCTGGTCGCGGGCTCCCGCTACCGCGGTGACTTCGAGGAGCGCCTGAAGAAGGTGCTCAAGGAGATCCGCACGCGCGGCGACATCATCCTGTTCATCGACGAGATCCACACCCTCGTCGGTGCGGGTGCCGCCGAGGGCGCGATCGACGCGGCGAGCATCCTCAAGCCGATGCTGGCCCGTGGCGAGCTGCAGACCATCGGTGCGACCACGCTGGACGAATACCGCAAGCACCTCGAGAAGGACGCCGCCCTCGAGCGGCGCTTCCAGCCGATCCAGGTGGGTGAGCCGTCGCTGGCGCACACCATCGAGATCCTCAAGGGCCTGCGGGACCGCTACGAGGCGCACCACCGGGTGACGATCACCGACGCCGCCCTGGTGGCCGCGGCGACCCTCGCCGACCGCTACATCTCCGACCGCTACCTGCCGGACAAGGCGATCGACCTGATCGACGAGGCCGGGGCGCGGATGCGCATCCGCCGGATGACCGCGCCGCCAGACCTGCGCGACTTCGACGAGCGCATCGCTCAGGTGCGCCGCGACAAGGAGTCCGCGATCGACGCGCAGGACTTCGAGCGGGCCGCGCAGCTGCGCGACAAGGAGAAGCAGCTGCTCGGGCAGAAGGCCCAGCGGGAGAAGGAGTGGAAGGCCGGCGACCTGGACGTCGTGTCCGAGGTCGACGACGAGCAGATCGCCGAGGTCCTGGCGAACTGGACCGGCATCCCGGTCTACAAGCTGACCGAGGAGGAGACGGCCCGCCTGCTCCGCATGGAGGACGAGCTGCACAAGCGCCTCGTCGGCCAGGAGGATGCGGTCCGCGCGGTCTCGAAGGCCATCCGGCGTACCCGCGCCGGCCTGAAGGACCCGAAGCGCCCGTCCGGCTCGTTCATCTTCGCCGGCCCGTCCGGCGTGGGTAAGACCGAGCTGTCCAAGGCGCTCGCCGAGTTCCTCTTCGGCTCCGAGGACGCGCTCATCCAGCTCGACATGTCCGAGTTCCACGACCGGTACACGGTGTCCCGACTCGTCGGTGCGCCCCCCGGATACGTGGGCTACGACGAGGGCGGCCAGCTGACCGAGAAGGTCCGCCGGCGTCCGTTCTCGGTGGTCCTCTTCGACGAGATCGAGAAGGCCCACCCGGACGTGTTCAACACCCTCCTGCAGATCCTGGAGGACGGCCGGCTCACCGACGGTCAGGGCCGCATCGTGGACTTCAAGAACACGGTGATCATCCTGACCACCAACCTGGGCACCCGCGACGTGGCCAAGGCCGTGTCCCTGGGCTTCCAGGCGTCGGAGGACAACGAGTCGAACTACGAGCGGATGAAGCAGAAGGTCAACGACGAGCTGAAGCAGCACTTCCGCCCGGAGTTCCTCAACCGCATCGACGACACGATCGTCTTCCACCAGCTCATGCAGGACCAGATCCTCGGCATCGTCGACCTGATGATCGCCCGGATCGAGACCCAGCTGCGCAACAAGGACATGGGTCTCGAGCTGACCGACAACGCCAAGAAGTTCCTGGCCAACAAGGGCTACGACCCGGTGCTGGGCGCGCGGCCGCTGCGCCGCACGATCCAGCGCGAGATCGAGGACGCCCTGTCCGAGCGCATCCTCTTCAACGAGCTGCGCCCGGGCCAGATCGTGGTCATCGACTGCGAGGGCGACCCGGCCCAGTTCGAGAAGTCCAAGCTGGTCTTCAGCGGCGCGGACCGCCCGGACGAGGTGCCGGACGCGGTGCCGGCCGAGCTGACCGGCGGCGGCTCCGACGAGACGTCCGCCTGATCCGATAGCAGTTCTGCCCGAACCGGGGCCGTGTGGCGTTTCGCCGCACGGCCCCGGCTTTTTGTGTGCTTGGCCCCGCTTCCGGAGTCGTACAAGGGACTCGGAATGCATCAGGGCACATCAGGGCGGGTAAGTTGCGGCCCGTGAGTAAGGGGCGGTTTCCGTTTGAGTCCGAACGACTTGGGCGGCGGGCAGCCGGGCGGCCCATTGCGCGCTCGGGGCTGCTGGCTCGGCTGGATGCCGCCCGCGGGCCCGTCGTGCTCGTGGCGGGCGTCGGGGGCGGGAAGAGCACCCTGCTGGACGCCTGGGTCGCCGCTCGTGGCGCGGTGCTGGTGGACCTGGCCGTGCAGGGCCTGGACGCGGTGCCGGCCGAGGGGCTCGCGGCCGTCGACGGGGCCACCGCGCGCGACGTTTCGGCGCTGGCCAACCGGCGCGGGGTGGTGATCGCGGCCGAGCAGGATCCGGGTGTGGCCGGGGCCGTCGTCGTCACCGCGGCCGAGCTCGCCTTCGCCGAGGACGAGACCTATCAGGTGCTGGCCGCGGCGTTCGGGGATGCCGAGGCGGCCGACGTGCTCGCGCCTGATCTGCATCTGCTGACCAACGGGTGGCCGGGGCTGGTGGCGCTGGCCGCCGCGTGGCTCGCACAGCATCCGGCCGGTGAGCGGCGGGAGCGGTTGATCGCGCTCGCCCGGTCGGATGAGGGGCTGGCTGAGTTCCTGGTTCCCGCGGTGCTGGGTGGGCTCTCCGACGGCGAGCGGGAAGTCGTTCGGCGGGCGGTCTATGCGCCCGCCATCGAGGACTCCGGGGCCGTTCCACCGTTCGTGCAAGGGCTGTTGCGCCGGCCCGGGTGGTTCGTTGTCCCAGCGGGATGGAAGGCGGCGCTCCGGAGCCTGTTGCCCCGGGGCGCCGCCGAGACCCGCTATTTGGCCGGCATGTAGTCGGACAGCAGGGCGGGGGTCAGGCCCGCCGCCGAAATGGCCTGGAGCGCGGCGATGAAGTCGTCGACGAAACGGTCGCGGAAGTGCATCAGGATGATGTCGCCCTTCTGGACCGACTTGCCTTCCTGGTACCGCACGATGCCCTTGTCCACCGTCTCCTTCCAGAAGAAGCCGGCCGTCAGTCCGCAGTCGTGCGCGACCTTCAGCGTGGTGGCGTCCTTGTCGCCGAAGGGCGGGCGGAAGAGGGTGGGGCGCTGGCCGTACAACTGGGCGAGTTGGTCGGCGGAACCGCAGATCTCGCGTTTCTGGAAGTCGTAGGACTTGCCCTTGAGATTCGGGTGGGTCAGCGTGTGCGCCTGGATGTCGGCGCCGGCGTCGCGCAGCGGCTTGAAGTAGTCGGGGTTGTCGCGGATGGCATTGATGGTCAGGAACAGCGTGACCTTCACGCCCGACTCGCGCAGGAGTTCCAGGGCCTCCGGGCGCTTGATCCAGCCGTCGTCGATGGTCAGGAACGCCACCGGCTGGTCGGTCGGGATGCGCGCGTAGTACGGCGCGCCCGCGCCCTCCGGCCGGCCGATCCGCGCCGGGGTCGGGGGCGGGCCGAACTTCGGCAGGCGGCCCGTGAACTCGTTGCCGGGCGGCGGGGCCTGGGTGGTCCTGGTCGCGCCCGGCTTGCCGGCCGGGGTGGCGGCGGTCGAGGCCGGCGGGGCGTCGTCCCCGTCGTCGTCGGCGGGCGGGGTCGCGGCGCTCGGGGAGGCCGACGCGCTGGCCCCGTTGAGCTGGTTGTGGCCGGAGTCGACCTTCTCGTCGCAGGCGGTGACGGCGAGGGCCAGCACGGCCAACGCGCTGATCAAGGCCCTTCTGCCAATTGCTTGCACGAACCTGAGACTAGCGATGGAATTCCCTCGGAGTACTACCCGAAATGGGTATCTGCTCCGGTGAATAACGCCACCCGTCCGGACGGCAACCTAACCCGGCAAGGTATACGTCTCTTCTCGCTGATTCACCAGCCCGTCGCCCAGCAATCCGGCGAGGGCGCGCTTGCGCTGGTCGGCATCCGGCCACACGGCATCCAATTGCGCGAGCGGCACCGGCTCGTCGCTGGCGCGCAGCACGGCCATGATGAGTCCACGGACATAGCGATCTGTTCCGTGGTACCGCTGGGAAGGCCGACCGACCCCGTCCGCCGGAGGAGATCCGGCCAGCCGCCACGCGCACGCCGCGGTCAGCGGGCACTCGGTGCACCGGGGCGCCCGCGCGGTGCAGATGAGCGCGCCGAGTTCCATGAACGCGATCGAGGCGCGGGCGGCCGCCTCGTGGTCGTCGGGCAGCAGCGCCTCCACGGCACGCAGGTCGGCGGGCGTGGTGTTCGCGCCGCCGTCCGCGGTGCCGCCGACCGCGCGGGCCACGACCCGGCGCACGTTGGTGTCGACGACCGGGTGGCGCTGGCGGAAGGCGAACGCGGCCACCGCGCGGGCCGTGTAGACGCCGATGCCGGGCAGCGCCAGCAGCGCGTCGACGTCGTCGGGGACCACGCCGCCGTGGCGCTCCACGATCGCCGTGGCGCAGGCGTGCAGGCGCAGGGCGCGGCGCGGGTACCCGAGGCGGTCCCAGGCCCGGATCGCCTCGCCCGGCGGGTCCGCGGCCAGGTGGGCCGGCGTCGGCCAGCGCTCCATCCAGCGCGCCCAGGCCGGCTCGACCCGCGACACCTGCGTCTGCTGGAGCATGACCTCGGAGACGAGCACGCCCCACGGCGAGGCTTCCGGCCGCCGCCAGGCGAGGTCGCGGGCGTTGGCCTCGTACCACCGCGTGAGGGTGTCCGCGATGTGGTCGGCGATGGTGGTCTGTGCGTTCCGGTGGCTGGCGATACGCAAGGATAAGCCCCGTGAACGAGTACGCCGTCACGGTCATCGGCCACGACCGGCCCGGCATCATCGCCGACGTCGCCGAGATCCTGGCCCGGCTGGGCCTCAACCTGACCGACTCGACCATGACCCGCCTGCGCGGACACTTCGCGATGACGCTGGTGTGCGCGGGGCCACCGACCGGAGCGGAGGTCGAGGCGGCGCTGGAGCCGCTCGGCGCCGACCGCACCCTGCTGATCACCGTGCGCAGCGTCGTCGAGGAGCCCGCGCACGAGTCGGCCGGCACGCCGCACGTCATCACCGTGCACGGGGCCGACCGGCTGGGCATCGTCGCCACGCTGGCCCGCACCGTCGCGGAGTCCGGCGGCAACATCACCGACCTGACCACCCGGCTGTCCGGCAGCCTCTACGTGATCATCGCCGAAGTCGACGTCACCGACCCCGACCGACTCAACGAGGCCCTGCGCACCGCGGCGCGGCGCCTCGACGTCGAGGTGTCGATGCGCCCGGCCGACGCGGACCTGTTGTGAGCGGGGCCGTACTCCCCGTCCTCCGCGCCCCCGATCCGGTCCTCGGCACCGCCGCCGAGCCGGTCGATCCGACCGCGCCGGAGATCCTGCAGCTCGCCGAGGACCTCGTCGCCACCATGCGCGTCTCGCCCGGCTGCGTCGGGCTGGCCGCACCCCAGGTCGGCGTGAGCGCCCAGGTGTTCGCGGTCGACGTGACCGGGCATCCCAAGGCGCGCACCGTCCACGGCGCCTTCGTGCTCTGCAACGCCCGCATCCTCGAGGCCTCGCAGTGGCAGAAGGGCCGCGAGGGCTGCATGTCGGTGCCGGACCTCACCGGCGACGTCAAGCGGGCCGGTCGGCTGGTGGTGGCCGGGTACGCACCGGGCGGTACCGAAGAAATCCAGATCGCGACGGACGCCTTCGAGGCCCGGGCCCTCCAGCACGAGATCGACCACTGCTCGGGGCTGCTGTTCCTCGATCGGGTCGCCGGCGCACACGCTGTGTATGCGCGCAAGGTCTACTTGGAGTAGCTCACCACGGCGTGGTGCCCCTGCGAAACGGTATTCCCCCGATACGGTGAGTACATCATGAAGCTGACGGTTGGCCCTCTGCCCTCCGGCGTCTATTGGCGGCGCCGGGCGATCGTCGGCGGGGTGCTGGTCGTCGCTTCCCTGATGCTGTGGGCATCCTGCGGCGGCAGCGGGGACGACCAGAAGCCCACCCCGCTGGCGGCCTCGGGCGGCCCGACGACCGGCGCGCCGGAACCGACGGTGACCATCCAGGTCCCGACCACCGGCGAGCCGGTCGCAACGTCGGCGGCCGCCCCGACCTCGGCCCCGCCGGCCAGCCCGACGGTGCCGCCCTGCGCCGACGCCGACCTGTCGCTGGTGGCCGCGCCCGAGCAGGCCGTGCAGTTCCGCGGCGCCTACCTCAAGCTCACGCTGAAGATCAAGAACGTCACCGACCACGACTGCCTGCGCGACCTCGGTGCCGACTCGCAGGAGTTGTACATCCAGGTCGCGGCCAGCAAGGTCTGGTCCTCGGACGCCTGCGACGCGCCGCACGGTTCCAAGCCCACCGTGATGAAGCCGGGCATCGAGGTCTCGTTCAACACCACCTGGACGGGCAAGGCCACGAACAACGGGTGCGCGGCTCAGCAGACCCCGCCGGCCGGGAAGTACGAGCTCGTCGGGCGGCTGGGGACCAAGGTCAGCGAGCCGGTACAGGTGCAGCTGACCTAGGCTTTTCGCTTTTTGCTTTTGCTTTCGGTCTAGAGGCGATTCGCGATCTGGACCTGGTCGGGGGCGAACGCGGCCAGGGACGCCAGCTGACCGTCGGGGGTGCCGCCGAAGTCGCGCAGGCGGACGGCCACGGCGACGGCGCGGGACTGGCGGTCGTCGAGCTTGACCAGCTCGCGCAGCACGTTCTGGTCGATCCAGCCCGGGTTGTTGCCGGTCCGGTCGAGGTTGCGCCGCAGCCGTACGGCCAGGAAGCGCTCGCCCCCCGCCTCGATCGCGGCCACCTCGGCGACCCGCGACCACGGCAGCACGAGTGTGCGCACCCAGCCGGGCCGGACGGTGAGCGCGAAGTGATTGGCCCCGACCCGCGGCCGGCGTACGACGGCGAGGACCACCGGCACCGCCCCGATCGCGGCCAGCCCCGCCGTCCACATCGGAATGTCGGCGAGCGGGTTGTGGGCGCCCGAATCCAGCGTCTCGGGCTCGTCGCCGAACAGCGCGCGGATCAGCAGGACGGCGAGGGTCGCGGAGACGGCGTACCACGCCAGGGTGCCCAAGGACCGGGACGGAAAGCTCCGCCGCCACTCGATCCGCTCCGGACCGGCCACCGGCGATTGACCCCTTGCCTGTCTCGTCCCTGGGAAATTCACGCCCGTCCATTGGTGGCGGGCATCCGACCACTCTACGGGCTGGGTCGATACCGCACCAGCACCTGGTGTCCGAGCATCCGTAGACTGTGCGGGTGCCGATTGACCGCGAGCCCGGCAGGGGCGCCGCCAACACCGGCCTCATCGGGGGCTGGGCCGCCGCGCTGCCCGGCGCCGACCCCTTGCGCGCGACCTTGGCCCTGATGGCCCCCGGCACCGCGCTGCGGGACGGCCTGGAGCGCATCCTGCGGGGCCGCACGGGCGCGCTGATCGTGCTTGGCCACGACCGGGTGGTCGAACAGCTGTGCACCGGCGGCTTCCCGCTCGACGTCGAGTTCTCCGCCACCCGCCTGCGGGAACTGTGCAAGATGGACGGCGCCGTCGTCCTGTCGAGTGACAACACGCGGATCGTCCGGGCCGCGGTGCACCTCATGCCCGACCCGACGATTCCCTCGGAGGAGTCGGGCACCCGGCACCGCACGGCCGAGCGGGTCGCCAAGCAGACCGGGTACCCGGTCATCTCGGTGAGCCAGTCCATGCGGATCATCGGGCTGTACGTGAACGGCCAGCGCCACGTGCTGGACGACTCGGCCGCCATCCTGTCCAAGGCGAACCAGGCCCTGGCCACGCTGGAGCGGTACAAGCTGCGGCTCGACGAGGTCAGCGGCACCCTCTCGGCGCTGGAGATCGAGGACCTGGTCACCGTGCGCGACGCGGTGGCCGTGGTGCAGCGCCTGGAGATGGTCCGGCGCATCGCCGACGAGATCGCCGGGTACGTCGTCGAGCTGGGCACCGACGGCCGCCTGCTCGCCCTCCAGCTCGAAGAACTGATGGCCGGCGTCGAGGCGGACCGCACCCTCGTCATCCGCGACTACCTGCCGACCGGCCGGCGCGCCCGCTCGGCGGAGGACGCGCTGGAGGACCTGGACGCCCTCAGCGCGACGGAGCTCATCGACCTCGTGGCCGTGGCCAAGTCCCTGGGCTACCCGGGCGCGAGCGACGCCCTGGACGCGGCCGTCTCCCCGCGCGGCTTCCGCCTGCTGGCCAAGGTGCCGCGCCTGCCGAGCCTGGTGGTGGACCGGCTGGTCGAGCACTTCGGCAGCCTGCAACGCCTGTTGGGCGCGACCGTCGAGGATTTGCAGGCGGTGGAGGGCGTCGGCGACGCACGCGCCCGCGGCGTCCGCGAAGGCCTGTCCCGCCTGGCCGAAGCGTCCATCTTGGAGCGTTACGTTTAGGTCTGGTGTCTTCGCGCGGCGGAAGGTTTGCCCACTGTATGGGCGCCTTGGCGGCGGGGTTGGACCGGTCGATTGTCTTCGCGCGGCGGAAGGTTTGCCCACTGTATGGGCGCCTTGGCGGCGGGGTTGGATCGTTCGATTGTCTTCGCGCGGCGGAAGGTTTGCCCACTGTATGGGCGCCCTGGCGGCGGGGTTGGATCGTTCGATTGTCTTCGCGCGGCGGAAGGTTTGCCCACTGTGTGGGCGCCTTGGCGGCGGGGTTGGACCGTTCGATTGTCTTCGCGCGGCGGAAGGTTTGCCCACTGTGTGGGCGCCTTGGCGGCGGGGTTGGACCGTTCGATTGTCTTCGCGCGGCGGAAGGTTTGCCCACTGTATGGGCGCCTTGGCGGCGGGGTTGGACCGTTCGATTGTCTTCGCGCGGCGGAAGGTTTGCCCACTGTATGGGCGCCTTGGCGGCGGGGTTGGACCGTTCGATTGTCTTCGCGCGGCGGAAGGTTTGCCCACTGTATGGGCGCCCTGGCGGCGGGGTTGGACCGTTCGATGTCCTGAAAAACAGTGGGGGAGCTCCGCTCCACCCACACCCCCTCAACACCGCACCGAGTCCTATAGGTGGTCAGAGGTCTTCTGTGGTCGCGGTCTGAACGCCGCACCGGGTCCTATGGGTAGTCGGAGGTCTTCTGTGGTCGCGGTCTGAACGCCGCACCGGGTTCTACGGGTGGTCAGAAGTCTTCTGCTGTCGCGGTCTCAACACCGCACGGGTTCTACGGGTGGTCAGGCGTCGTCTGGGGTCGCTTTCACCGCGTTGTGCGATGCGGTCTCAACACCGCACCGGGTCCTAAGGGTGGTTAGACGTCTTCTGCGGTTGCCTTTACCGCGTAGTGCAATGCGGTCCGGACGTCGTTCACCTCCAGCACTCGCATCCCCGGCGGGGTGACTCCCGTGGCGGCCGGCCCGCAGCCCGGCGGCACCAGCGCGAACCGGAAGCCCAGCCGCGCTGCCTCGGCCAGTCGGCGCGGTACGGCGCCCACCCGGCGCACCTCGCCGGTCAGGCCGACCTCGCCCAGTGCGACGAGGTCCGGCGGCATCGGCAGTTCGTGGGCGGCCGAAGCCGCGGCCAGGGCCAGGGCCAGGTCGGCCGCTGGTTCGGTGACGCGGAGGCCGCCGACCGTGGCCGCGTAGACCTCGCGGTCGTGCAGTTGGATGCCGGCCCGCCGTTGCAGGACGGCCAGCACCATGGCCAGGCGGGCCGAGTCGAGGCCGCTGACGGTGCGGCGGGGTGAGCCCGGCATCTGGGCGCCGATCAGGGTCTGGACCTCGGTGACCAGGGCGCGCCGGCCCTCCATGGCGACGCAGACGCAGGTGCCCGAGACGGCGTCGGCGTAGCGGGTGAGGAAGAGGCCGCTCGGGTCGGGCAGGCTCGTGATGCCGCCCTCGTGCATCTCGAAGCAGCCGACCTCGTCGGCGGCGCCGAAGCGGTTTTTGAGGCCGCGGACCATGCGCAGTGAGGAGTGTTTGTCGCCCTCGAAGTTGAGGACCACGTCGACCAGGTGCTCGAGGACGCGTGGGCCGGCCACGTTGCCGTCCTTCGTCACGTGGCCGACCAGCACCGTGGCCAGGCCGCGTTCCTTGGCGATCGCCACCAGGGCCGCGGTGACGGCGCGGACCTGGGTGACACCGCCCGCGACGCCGTCGACGCCGGGTGCGGAGACGGTCTGGACCGAGTCGAGGATGAGCAGGCCCGGCTTCACGGCGTCCAGGTGGCCGAGTACGGCCGACAGGTCAGTCTCCGACGCGAGGTACAACTTCTCGTGCAGGGCCCCGATGCGCTCGGCCCGCAGCCGGACCTGGCTCGTCGACTCCTCGCCGCTGACCACGAGCGACGGGCTCTCGCCCTGCAGCGCCCACTGCTGGGCCACGTCGAGCAGGAGGGTGGACTTGCCGACGCCCGGCTCGCCGGCCAGCAGGACCACGCCGCCGGGGACGATGCCGCCGCCGAGGACCCGGTCGAACTCGCCCACGCCGGTCGGGCGGGCCTTGGCCGGGGCGGCGCTGATCTCGGCGATCGGCCGGGCCGGCTCCAGCGGCGCCCGCGAAGGCACAGCGCGTAGGGCGGCCGGTGCGGCGGCCGCGCCCCCCGCGACCTCCAGGATGGCGCCCCACTCGCCGCACTCCGGGCACCGGCCGATCCACTTAGGAGGCCGATGCCCGCAGACATCGCATTCGTAGATTGCGCCCCGAGTCTTCGTCACGCCCCGAACCTAGCCGAGGGGTACGACAAAAACGGATTACTCCTCGTCCTCGCCGTGCACGACCGAGGACGGCTTCGGCAGCGGGGTCGCGGGCGGCGTCATCGGCAGGTTCGGCAGCTTCATCGTGGTCGTGCTGCCATCCGCGTAGGTGAAGGTGAACACCACGTTGGTCAGCGCGCCCCCGGGCAGCAGCGGCTCCCCGGTCAGCTTGTCGATCGCGAGGTACTTGGTGCCGCCGTTGTCGTGGGTCAGCAGCGCCGCGCCCGCGACCGGGACGTCGACCGCGATGTTCGACGCGCCCGCCGAGGTGGGCGTCGGCGAGGGCGGCGCGACCGAGGGCGACTCGGACGGAGAGCCGGACGGCGAGCCCGACGGCGAGCCCGACGGCCTGCGGGAGCCGGACGGCGTGACCGAGGGCGAGGTCACCGACGGCGAGGGCGAGGCCGGCGCCGCCGCGGCCGACGGCTGTGCGCCGCCGACGAGGACGATCTTGCCGTTGTCGCTGGTCGCGCCGGTGAGCTTGGCGGCCTGCTCGGCGTTGTTGAAGAACCGGACGGTGAGCGGCACCGTCGCGCCGGCCTTGTACTGGTCGGCGTACGTGATGCCGCCGTCCCGCAGCGCGATCTTGCCGTCGGCGCTCTCGGCGCTGACGCCGGGCACCGCGGCCTGCTGGGTGTCGGTCTGGGTGATCTGGCCCGCCGAGCAGGCGGAAAGCAGGCCGACGCCGAGCGCGGCCGTCGCCAGGAGCGCAGCGCCCAGCGCCGTGCGGCGACGAGCCAGCGGCTTGGCCTGAGTCGAACGCGTCACCTTGGTTCCTCCAAATCAAGGGGCAGCCCGCAGTACAGCCTAGATGCCCTTGATCGGTGGATTACGCCCACCCTGGCAATGGTGACTCAATCCAGGTTCAGGCCGCTGATCAGGAGAAACACGACATCGATCAGGGCGACCGCGATGACGGCGAGGAAAGGCGCACGCGAAGTTGTGTCGCGATTCATGCGGTACCACCCCCAGGAAAGGGCGATCAGCGCCAGTCCCAGCGCCGGCCAGAACAGCACCGCGGGCGGACCCGGCGGGCCGAGCGCGAGGGCGGCGGTGGCACCGAGCAGCAGTACCGCCGCCGCCACCAACGACCCCCGCCGGCCGAAGCGCTGGGGCAGGCCGCGGATGCCCGTCCGCACGTCGGCGTCCAGGTCCGGCAGGGTGTTGACGAAGTGCGCGCCCGCGCCCAGCAGCGCACCCGCCGCGAGCAGCCACACCGGCGGGGTCTTGCCCGCGCCGAGCACCACGAACGCGGGCAGGCAGGCGAACGAGACCGCGTACGGCAGCACCGAGACCACCGTCGCCTTGAGCGGCCAGTCGTAGAGCAGCGCGGACGCGAGGGCCAGGGCCGACACCAGGCCCGCATGCCAGCCGGAGAGGAAGCCGAGCGGCACGCACACGACGGCCGCGGCGACGCCGAGCCCGGCCACGAGCCGCCGGGAGACCTTTCCGGCCGCCACCGGCTTGTCGGTCCGTCCGGCCGCGGCGTCGCGCTCGGCATCGAGCGCGTCGTTGACCCAGCCGATGGAGAGCTGACTCGCCAGGACCGTGGCGCCGGCCGCGATCACCCCCGGCACCGGGCGATCCAGGCCCAGCGACAACAGCACGGCCACCGCCGTGACACCCGCGGCGGGTTCCGGGTGACTCGCCCGCAGCAGCGAGATCGCAACCGACATCCGGCAAGTGTGGCCGCCGGAGGGGTTCCATGTCAGGCTCGTCTCATGCCTTCGCCGAGGCGCGCACGCAACGACCCTGGTCAGTACGACGACCTGGCCGGCGATTGGTGGCGCCCGGGCAGCCCGTTCTCGATGTTGTACTGGCTCGCGCGCGCCCGTGCCCGCCTGATCCCGCCCGCCGAGCGGCAGGGGGCGATCCTGGTCGATCTGGGCTGCGGCGGCGGGCTGCTGGCGCCGCACGTGGCCGGCAAGGGGTACACCCATGTCGGGGTCGATCTGATCGTCTCCGGCCTGGAGCAGGCGGCCGCGCACGGTGTCGCCCCGGTGCTGGCCGACGTGCGGTATCTGCCCTTCGCCGACGGCAGCGCCGACGTGGTGAGCGCCGGCGAGCTGCTGGAGCACGTGCCCGACCTGGAGGGCACGGTCGCCGAGGCGTGCCGGATCCTGCGCCCGGGCGGCTGGCTGGTGCTCGACACGCTGGCCGACACCGCCCTGGCCCGGCTGGTCGCCGTGCGCCTCGCCGAGGGCATGTTCCCGGCGGTGCGCGGCCTGCACGACCCGGCGCTGTTCGTGGACCCGCGGCGACTGCGCGACGAGTGCGCGCGCCACGGCGTCCCGCTCGACGTGCGCGGCGTGCGCCCGGCGCTGCCCGCTCTCGCCCGCTGGCTGGTCACCCGCCGGTCCGCGGTGCCGATCGTCCCCACGTTCTCGACCGCGATCCTCTACCAGGGGCGCGGCAGAAAGGAAACTCAGTGACAGGTGCCGCCATAGCGGGGATGCACGTGACGTTCCCCGGCCAGATGCGCCAGGACGAGGTGTGGGACGGCTACTTCAGGCGGCATTACGACGGGCCCCGGCGCGGGCTGGCCAAGCGGATCTTCGCCAACTCCGGCGTCGTGACCCGCCACGGGGCGGTCAATCCGCTGCTGGAGGACGCCTCCTCCTGGTCAACCGCCAAACGCATGAGTCGGTACCTCACCGAGGCGCTGCCCCTCGGCAAGGACGCGGTCGCCGGCGCCTTGGACGCGGCCGGACTGCGCCCCGACGAGATCGGGCTGTTCGTGGTGTGTTCCTGCACGGGGTACGCGACGCCGGGGCTGGACATCCTGCTCGCCCGTGACCTGGGCATGGCGGCCGACACCCAGCGCCTGTTCATCGGGCACATGGGCTGCTACGCGGCGCTGCCGGGGCTCGGGGCGGCCTCGGACTACGTCGCCGCGCGCGGGCGGCCGGCGGTGCTGCTGTGCCTGGAGCTGACCAGCCTGCACGTCCAGCCGCCGACGGACGACCCGCAGCAGATCGTGGCGCACGCGCTGTTCTCCGACGCGGCCGCGGCCGTGGTCCTCGTGCCGGACGGCCCGGGCGCGCTCGTGGCCGACATCTCCGCGGTGACCGACACGGCGACGGCGGACCACATGACGTGGGACGTGACCGATCTGGGCTTCCGGATGGGGCTGTCGCCGCGGGTCCCCGACGTGCTGTCGATCTACGTCGCGGATCTGGTGGACCGGCTGCTCGCCCCGCGCGGTTTGTCGGCGGCGGAGGTGGACGCTTGGGCGGTACACCCGGGGGGCCCTAGAATTTTGGACGTGGTGCGGGACAAACTCGCGCTGCCCGAATCCGCCCTCGCCGAGTCGCGCGGCACGCTCGCGGCGCACGGCAACTGCTCGTCGCCCACTGTCCTGTTGATCATCGACGCGCTGCGCCGCCGGGCCGCGGGACCGCCGCGCACGACCGTCGCGCTGGCGTTCGGGCCCGGGCTGACCCTCTATGGGGTGCTGCTAGAGGCTCAGTAGCTCGCCCTTGAACTCCTCGGGGCTGGTCACCGAGCGCACCGCCTTGACCAGGCGGCCCCGGTCGTTGATCAGCACCGCGGCGGTGGTGCGGTCGCCGGCCAGGGCGGGCACGGACGCGCGCAGCGAGCTGTTCGGGTCGGCCAGGGACCGCACGCTCACCTGCTCGTTGAGCTCGCTCGGCAGCGTGGGCGAGCGCATGGCCACGACCACGACGCGGGCTCGGCTCTTGGCGGTCACAACGGCGTCGGCGGTACTGCGGATGAGCTCTTCGCACGTGCACCCGTCCACGATCAGCACGACGGCCGGGGCGATCTCGACGATGCCGACCGGCTTGCCGTCCGCGTCGGTGAGGCTCACGCCGGTCAGCGACACCGCGGCGGGCGAGTTCGTCGGCGATCCGACCCGCGGGGAGGTGCGCGGGGCGCGCCCAGGCCACGCGACGGCGAACAGGCTGACCAGCGTCGCGATGACCGCGATTGTCATGATCAGCAGTGGTACGGCCAAACCCGGCGAATCATCGCTGGTCCGCCGCGCCGGCTCGGGCTTCAGGTGCAGCCGTCGCCGCCAGCGCCGCCGAATCGTGGCGCGGCGGAATTGCTTACGGATCGCGGCGCCTTCCCCATCGAGATCGCCGGGATCGTCGGGAATGATGATCGTTCCCCACTCAGGCGGGAGATCGGGGAGGCCACCACCCTCTTGTGGTCGCTCACCACCGCCGTTGTCATCCCGCAGAGCGCCCATCGCGTTCTCCTCGCACCTGCCTCAACTTTCCCTCACCACCCGGCCCTGCGCCAGAGGTGACTGCATCGAGATCTGTGCGTATCATCTACGCTCCGCCGCTGGTCACGTCACACAGAGTGTCGGTTCTGGACTCGCGGCGTGGCGTGGAGGACACTTGCCGTAATCAATCGGATATGTCCGACTGCCAGGCCATTTGTGTGTGCTCCGGGTTGTTGATCCGCTACACAGCAGGTTCCACGATTCCTGTCAAGCGGGAGAAAGGGGACTCACATGTGTTCTGACCTGCGCGAATGCTGCGCTCTGGGGTGGGCCGACAGCGCGTGACCGTGTTACCCTAGACACAGCGAAAGGGGTTTCGAACCTATGGTTTTCAGTGTCGGCGAGACCGTTGTCTACCCCCACCACGGGGCCGCACTCATCGAGGCAATCGAGACTCGCGTCATCAAGGGCGAGGAGAAGAAGTATCTCGTCCTCAGGGTCGCTCAGGGTGACCTGACGGTGCGGGTGCCCGCTGAGAACGCCGAGATCGTCGGCGTGCGCGAGGTGGTCGGCGAAGAAGGCCTGACGAAGGTCTTCGACGTCCTCCGCGCTCCGCACACCGAGGAGCCGACCAACTGGTCGCGGCGTTACAAGGCGAATCTGGAGAAGCTGGCCTCCGGCAATCCGCTCAAGGTGGCTGAGGTCGTTCGCGACCTGTGGCGTCGCGACCGTGAGCGTGGTCTGTCGGCCGGCGAGAAGCGCATGCTCGCCAAGGCGCGGGACATCCTTGTCGGCGAGGTGGCGCTCGCCGAGAAGAGCACCAAGGACGAGGCGGAGACGCTGCTCGACAAGGTGTTGACCGAGGCCTGACGTATCCAGCCTGGCTATCCCTTCGATACCGAGGACCGCGACGTGACGGCGCACGTATCTGTGCGTGGTGACGTCGCGGTCCTCGTGCCTGCGGCCGGTATGGGCATCCGACTCGGACCCGGTGGCCCCAAGGCACTTCGCCTCCTGGGCGGTGAGCCGCTCCTTGTGCACGCCGTACGGCGTCTTGCGCTCGCGCCCAGCGTTGGCTGCATCGTTGTCGCCGCGCCCGCGGACGCTGTGTCCGCGGTCGTGGAACTGCTCGCTCCCGTGGCACCCGTGCTGGTGGTGGCCGGCGGGGCGACCCGGCAGGCCTCCGTCGCCGCGGCGCTGGCCGCCGTGCCCGCGGACTTCGACATCGTGCTGGTCCACGACGCCGCGCGCGCGCTGACCCCACCGGAGCTGGTGGAGGCCGTCGCGGCAGCCGTTCGTGGGGGGCACGCCGCGGTCATACCCGTTCTCCCGGTGGTCGACACCATCAAGCAGGTCTCGGATTCCGGGGACGTGGTGGCCACCGTGGACCGGTCTTCCCTGCGTGCGGTGCAGACGCCGCAGGGCTTCCAGCGCTCGATCCTGGAGAAGGCCCACGCGGCCGCTTCCGATGAGCACACCGACGACGCCGGCATGGCGGAGCGGATCGGGGTGACGGTGTTTACCGTGCCCGGCTCCGAGGCCGCGTTGAAAATTACCCGGCCGTTCGACCTGGAAGTCGCCGCGCTGTTCCTTCAGGCCCCCGGTTAGGACCCGCTGCGGTGTTGAGGGGGTGTGGGTGGAGCGGAGCTCCCCCACTGCTTTTCAGGACATCGAACGGTCAACCCCGTCGCCAGTGAGACCATCCGAGAAGCCCTAAGCGGCAGCCGGCGTCGCGTTCGCGGTTTTGCGCGGGCGGCGGCGCCAGATGAGCAGGCTGCCGACGGAGCCGCCGATGCCGAGGGTCGCGATGATGACGCCGGCGATCGACATGCCGACCGCGTCGCCGCGGGCCGTGGCCGAGCCGAGCGCCGAGTAGGCGAGCGTGGCCGGGAGGGCGCCGACGACGGTACCGGCGAGGAAAGCACTGATCCGCACGCTCGTGGTGCCGAAGATGTAGTTCGCGATGCCGAACGGCACCAGCGGGATCATCCGCGAGATCACGATGGCCAGGACGCCGCGCTTGGCGACCGCCTGCTCCATCTGCAGCAGCCGCCCGCTGAGGTGGCGGGCCATGAAGTCGCGGCCCAGGAAGCGGCCGACCGTGTGGGCGATTAGCGCGCCGAGGGTGATGCCGAGCATGACGTAGAGGACGCCGCCCGCGAAGCCGAACACCAGCCCGCCGACGCCGGCCAGCAGCGTGCGCGGGGCGAGGGCGGTGGTCAGCACGGCCGATCCGCCGATCGCGATAAATGGGGCCAGCTGGTTGTGGCCGACCGCGTGGGCCAGGGAGCCCTTGGTCGGGTGGGCAATGATGATCGCCACGGACAGGGACACCACAATGACGGCGAGCAGACCGAAGCGCATCGCGGCTCCGGTGCGCCACCACGGCTTGTGGCTCGTCGGGGTCGTCAAGTCGCTGCGCACCCATCCCAGCCTAGGCCTCATTCGCCAGCCTGCCGACCCGAGCGACGGTCTGGCAACCGAAGGTTCACGGTCCGGCACCGAACGTCGTACCCTCCCGAAGTGATGCTCATCGGGAACGGTACGGACGTCCATGCCTTTGAATCCGGCCGCGCGTGCTGGGTCGCCGGGCTCAAGTGGGAGGGCGTCGACGGCCTGGCCGGGCACTCCGACGGCGACGTCGCCGCCCACGCGATGTGCGACGCGCTGCTGTCCGCGGCCGGGCTGGGTGATCTGGGGGCGAATTTCGGCTCCTCGCGGCCCGAGTGGGCCGGTGCTTCGGGGGTCAAGCTGCTGCGGGAGAGCGCGCGTCTGGTCCGCGACGCGGGCTTCGAGATCGGCAACGTGTCCGTGCAGGTGATCGGCAACGTGCCGAAGATCGGCAAGCGGCGCTCGGAGGCGGAGCGGGTGCTGCATGATGCGATCGGGGCGATCGTGCGGCTGTCCGGGACCACCACCGACGGCCTGGGCTTCACCGGCCGCGGCGAGGGCTTGGCCGCCACGGCCGTCGCATTGATCTACCCTGTCTCCCACTAGGCACGCCAGGCCCCGGCCGGGCCCCGGTGCGGTCTTGAGGGGGTGTGGGTGGAGCGAAGCTCCCCCACCGCTTTTCAGGACATCGAACGATATCCAACGGTGCCAGAAAGACCATCCGAGACTAGGCGTTTCTGTTCCAGGTCCACGCGTAGCCGGTGTCCTCGATCGCGAGGGCGGGCTCGCACAGGTCGAGCGGGCGGAAGGTGTCGACCATGACCGCGAGCTCGTCGAAGGCCTCGACGCCGATCGCGCGCTCGACCGCTCCCGGCTGCGGGCCGTGGGTGAAGCCGCTCGGGTGCAGCGAGATGGAGCCCTGCTCGATGCCGGAGCCGCGGCGGGCCTCGTAGTTGCCGCCCGTGTAGAAGAGCACCTCGTCGGAGTCGACGTTGTGGTGGTTGTACGGCACCGGGATGGCCAGCGGGTGGTAGTCGACCTTGCGGGGTACGAACGAGCAGATCACGAAGTTCGGCCCCTCGAACGTCTGGTGCACCGGCGGCGGCTGGTGCACCCGCCCGGTGATCGGCTCGAAGTCGTGGATCGAGAACGCCCACGGGTACAGGCAGCCGTCCCACCCGACGACGTCGAACGGGTGATTCGCGTAGATGTGCTCGGTCCAACCCCGCCTGTGCTGCACCAACACGGAAATGTCGTACCCCTCGGCGATGATGGGTTCCGCTGGGCCACGGAGGTCACGCTCGCAGTAGGGGGAGTGCTCCAGGAACTGCCCACGCACCGAGAGATAGCGCCGCGGAGGTCCGATGTGTCCGGTCGCTTCGATAGTCAGCAGCTTCGCCGAGCCGTTCTTCGGCACGAGTCGGTGGATCACCGAGGTGGGGATGATCGCGTAGTCGCCCTCGGTCAGCTCGAGGACGCCGAAGGTGGTTTCGAGGGTGATCTCGCCGGCCGAGACGTAGAGGCACTCGTCGCCGACGGCGTTGCGGTACAGGGGCGAGGGCTCGGTCGCCTCCACGTAGGAGATCCGGACGTCGTCGTTGGCCAGCAGGTGCTGCCGCCCGAGGACCGCGTCGGCCTTGTCCCCGCCGAGCTTGCCGGTCTGCAGGTGGCGCGGCTTCAGCGGCAGATTCGGCACCCGCGACCAGGCCGGCGGTTCGAACGGCACGGCCGCGGTGATCGCCGTGGGTCGATGCCGGTGGTAGAGCAGCGACGAGTCGCTCGAAAAACCCTCCTGGCCCATCAGCTCTTCCGCGAACAGGGAGCCGTCGGGCTGGCGAAACTGGGTGTGGCGCTTCGGCGGCACCTCGCCGACGCGGCGGTAGTACGGCATCACGGTCCTCCGGTAACGGATGTCCGGATAACGGACGAAGTTGTCCGCCCAGTAAAGCGTCCATTAGATTCGGAAGCCGTGTCAAACGCAGTGCCACCCCTGCTGACCGCCCTGGTCGACGACGCCGCCGTGTTCCCGCCCGGCAGCGCGCCGCTCGACGAAGCCGTGCCGGCCCACGCGGGCCACCGCCGGAGCTGGTATGCCCAGCTCATCGGCCCCCTCCTGCTCCCGCTCGCCGACCGCGCGGGTGCGTCCTCCGACACCGAGGTCGGCCTGATCGGCGATCCGGCCGCGCTGGAAACCACCCTGGGTGATCTCCCGCCGGGCACCCGCCAACTGGAGAGCCCGGTCGCCAAGCGGGGCGAGGACCCGTGCCCGGGCATCGAACGGCTGGCCGCACTCATGCGGAAAAGCGAAGAGCCGTGGCAGTGGTACCTCGAGGTGCCGCTCGCCTGGGGCCTGATGTCCGGCCTCGACGCGATCGCCGCCCTGCGCGCCGAAGGACTGCCCGTGGCGGCCAAGTTCCGCACCGGCGGGCTGGCGGCGGAGCTGTTTCCCAGCCCGGCCGACCTGGCCTCGGTCATCTGCGCCTGCCGGGATCGGGATTTGCCGTTCAAGCTGACGGCGGGGCTGCATCACGCGGTCCGGCACACCGACGCCGAGACGGGGCTCGTGCATCACGGGTTCCTGAACATCCTGGCGGCGGTGCTGGGGGCGGCCGACGGGCTGTCGCCGGCGGACCTGACCGTGATCCTGTCCACCACCGAGGCGATGCCGCTCGCGGCCCAAGTCCAGCCGCACCTCGAACGGGAGCGGCCGCTGTGGGTCGGGTTCGGCAGTTGCAGCGTCCAGGACCCGGTCGACGACCTGGTGGCCCTGGGACTGCTGGACCGCCCGCGCCCGGAGGCGGCGCGATGAGTGGGGCGGCGTGGCTGGAGCTGGCGGACGACGATCCGTTCGGCGTGGAGAACCTGCCGTACTGCTCGTTCGGGCAGGACCGCTTCCGGTGGACCGGGGTGCGCATCGGCGACCGGGTGCTCAACCTGGCGGCGGCCGAGGGGCGCGGCCTGATCGACGCCGGCGGGGCCTTCCTCGGGCAGGGCAACCTGAACAGGTTCATGGCGGCGGGGCGGCCGGTCTGGGTGCGCGTGCGCGAGCGGCTGACCGAGCTGCTCAGCGCCGGGCGCTATCGGGAGTCCATCGAGCCGCTGCTGCTCGCGGTGGCCGACGTGCGGCTGGAGCTGCCGTTCGAGGTGGCCGACTACGTCGACTTCTACTCGTCGCTGGAGCACGCGACCAACCTCGGGCAGCTCTTCCGGCCCGGCGTCGAGCCGCTGCTGCCGAACTGGCGGCACCTGCCCGTCGGCTATCACGGGCGGGCCGGGACCGTGGTGGTCTCCGGCACCGAGATCCCGCGGCCGTACGGGCAGCGCAAGTCACCCGACGACGACGCCCCCACGTTCGGCGAGTCCCGGCGGCTGGACATCGAGGCCGAGGTCGGGTTCGTGGTCGGGGTGCCGTCCGACGGGCCGGTCCCGATCGACGACTTCCGGGCCCACGTGTTCGGCGCGGTGCTGGTGAACGACTGGTCGGCGCGGGATCTGCAGGCGTGGGAATACCAGCCGCTGGGGCCGTTCCTGGGCAAGTCCTTCCGCACCTCGATCTCGCCCTGGGTCGTGCCGCTCGACGCGCTGGACGCGGCCCGGGTCGCGGGGCCGCCTCAGGAGCCGGCCGTCCTGCCGTACTTGAGGGCGGGGGAGCATCACGGGTACGACATCGGCATCGAGGTCTTCTGGAACGACACGCTGGTCTCGCGGCCTCCGTTCAGCGGCATGTATTGGACGCCGGCGCAGCAGCTGGCGCACCTGACGGTCAACGGGGCCTGGGCCCGGACCGGTGACCTCTACGCGTCGGGCACGGTCAGCGGGCCCGACCCGGAGCAGACCGGCTCGTTCATCGAGCGCACCTGGAACGGGGCCCGGCCGATCCAGCTGGCCGACGGCACCCCGCGCTCCTTCCTGCTGGACGGCGACACCGTGTCCATCACCGCCACGGCACCCGGGCCGGGCGGCGCGCGGATCGGCTTCGGGGAGGTGACCGGCACGATCACCAAGAACACGTTCGAGTGAACGTGCGTTGATCCGAAGCCGGTCGGTCTATGTCACAGGCCGGTGGGAACGCGGTGTGAGTCTTCTGCGGATCGACGGTCGCCGTGCGCGCTCGACGGTGTGCGACAGGTATGGTGCCCCGCGGAGGTGGTTATGGGGACGAGTGCGGACGGACTGCGTCGGCTGGTGTCGCCGCGTAGCTGGTCGCGGCCGGTTCGGTTCGTGCTGACCGGGCTGCTCGTCCTCGTGGTGCTCTTCGCGATGGGGATCACCGCGTACCGCACCCTGAAGCCGGCCGAGACCGTGAGCCGGGCCGACAAGCCCGTCCCGTCGGCCGAGCCGATCAAGGCCATCCAATACTCCGAGCTCCAGTCGGCCCCGCTGATCGTCGAGGGGCGGCTGCGGGTGTACACCGAGCAGCGCCGCGTGTTCGCCGACACTCCGGTGACGGCGCAGCGGATGAACACGCCGCACTGGTCGTACCGGCGGTGGCCGGCCGAGGTCGTCTCCATCGTCGAGGTCGAGAAGCCCGCGAGCGGCGTGGGCATGTCGGTCGTGGTCACCAAGTGGTCCGACGGCGAGATCGTCGCGCTCGACGCCGAGAAGGGCGACATCGTCTGGCAGGCGAAGATCGACCCGGCCGAGGGCGAGTCGTTCAAGGGCCGCCGCACCGGCGCGAAGACCATGTGGCAGCCCGACGACCTGTTCGTCAGCGCGTCGAACGTGGACAAGCAGCCGGTGGTGATCGCGACCGGCAAGGACGTCGTCGAGGGCATCGACCCGGTCAACGGCACGATCAAGTGGACCCGCTCGTTCACCGCCGACCCGGGCTGCCGCACGACGGACTGGACCGGCCCGGACACCTACTTCGTCAAGAACACCTGCGCCAAGCCGGCGACCCTGGAGCTGTACGACGCGGCCAGCGGCACGCTGCTGTCCACCTGGCGGCCGCCGGGGGCGTCGCTCGGTACCGAGAACGTCTCGAACTGGTTCATCGAGCCGTCCTCGTGCGCGCTCGGCCGATCCGGCTGCACCATGTTCAAGGCCGCCCCGACGGGCGAGGGCGTCGTGACCTACACCGACGCCGCCGCCGGCCTGGGCACCATCACCGCCTCGTACTGGTCGCTCGCCGCCGACCGCACCGTGAAGCCCGAACCGGTGGCGGACAAGGACACCGTCATCGCCGTCGGCGACGTGGTCGCCCAGCAGATGACCGGCGGCTACATCTGGGCCTTCTCCCGCACCACGGGCCAGCGCCTCTGGATGTCCGAGGTCAACGGCCGCCTGATCGGCGGCGACCAGCGCAACTTCTACGTGATCAACAACGAGTACCAACTGCTGGTCTTGAACCTGGAAACCGGCGCGGTGACCTCCAGCACGGAACTGCGCATCCGCCCGGCGGACCGGTTCGTCTTCAGCCTGTATTACCTGCACGCGGGCTACTTGGTGATCGAGCGGCTGCAGACCACCAAGGAGTCCGAGATCGACGACAGGTACTACTTCAGCCAGGACACGGTCGTCCTGGTCGGAATCGGCTAGATCGCGCCCAGGAACGCGTCGTTCTCCTCCGGCGTGCCGATGGTGACGCGGACGCCGTCGCCCTGGAAGGCGCGAACGATCACGCCGGCGCGCTCGCACGTGGCCGCGAACTCCGCCGACTGGTCGCCCAGCGGGAGCCAGAAGAAGTTGGCCTGGGTGTCGGGGACGTCGGGGTACACCTTGCGGACCGCTTCGACCACGCGGGTGCGCTCCGAGACGACGAGGTCGACGCGGCGCTGCATCTCCGCCTCGGCGTCCAGCGCGGCCAGCGCCGCCGCCTGGGCCGGGGCCGAGGTCGAGAACGGGGTCACGACCTTGCGGACCGCGGCCGCCACCTCGGGCGCGCCGATCAGGTAGCCGACCCGCAGGCCGGCCAGGCCCCAGGCCTTCGACAGCGTGCGCAGGACGACGACGTTCGGGCGGTCGCCGTAGGCCTCCAGGCCGTCCGGCACCTCCGGGTCGGTCACGAACTCGCGGTAGGCCTCGTCGAGGGCGACGATCACGTTCGACGGCACGCGGTCGATGAACGCGTCGAGGTCGGCGCGGCGGATGGCGGTACCGGTGGGATTGTTGGGGTTGCAGACGATGACGATGCGCGTGCGGTCGGTGATCGCGTCGGCCATCGCGTCCAGGTCGTGGGCGTGGTTCGGCAGGTTGGGCACGCGCACGCTGGTCGCGGCGGCGGTGGCGCCGATGATCGGGTAGGCCTCGAAGGAGCGCCACGCGTAGACGACCTCGTCGCCGGGCATGCAGGCGACGCGGAAGAGGTGCTCGCACAGCGCGACGGAGCCGCAGCCGGTCGCGAGGCGGTCCGGGTCGACGCCCAGCTTGTCGGCCAGGCGGGCACGCAGCTGGGTGACGCCCATGTCGGGGTAGCGGTGCACACCCGCGACGGCCTCGGTCACCGCCTCCACGACGCCGGGCAGCGGGCCGTAGGGCACCTCGTTGCTGGCCAGCTTGATCGCGCCGGGCACGGAGCGGCCGGGCACGTAGGCGGGCAGGGCGTCGAGGTCCGGGCGGGTGAGGCTCATGACTGGTCTCCGGGGTCGTTCGCGGATTCGGGGGGCGTGTAGTTCGGGTCGCGCTCGGCCATGACCACGACGGTCCCGGCGGCGCGGTCGTGGATGGCGCGGTGCAGCGGCCAGTCGACGACCGGCGACAGCGCGTCGATGAACTGCAGCAGGAAGCCGATCCCGCAGGTCCACAGCAGGACCCACAGGCCCAGCGGGTTCCAGCGGCGGATCGAGCGGCCGAAGCCCAGCGGCTTGTCGGCGTCCAGGCCGACGACCTTGATCTTCAGGAGCCGCTTGCCGAGGGTCTGGCCGCTGCCGGCGTTGGACGGCACCTCGTAGGCGAACCAGATCGCCGCGATCAAGATCAAGATCACGATCTGCAGGTACTGCGCGCGATCCGACGTCGTGAGATCGCCGATCGACTCGCCGTTCATCTGGCGCCGGTAGATCTCGGCCATGACCGGCCCGACCTCACGCACGTACTGCCAGATCAGGTAACCGGTGGCGACCGCGATGATGGCGCCGACCGCGAGGATGTCCACGAGCCGCGCCAGGAAGCGCTTGCCGAGCGGCGCGAGCGCGTAGCCGTGCGGGCGGATGACCTGGGCCGGCAACGGGAACCCGGCCTGCGGCGGCAGCAGCACCTGCACCGCGCCGGCCGGCAGCTGGCCCTGCGGCATGAGCCCGGGCGGCAGCGGCGTGCCCGGCGGGAGCACGATCGCCCCGGGCGGCAGCTGGCCCGGCGGGAAGCCACCGGGCGGGATCGGGGTGCCGGGCGGCAGGACCACCGCACCCTGCGGGAGCGGCTGGCCGGGGGCCGTGACAACCGGCGCGGGTGGCGCCGCGGGCGTGACCGGTTTCTCTTCGATCACCGGCGGGCGGTCCGGGGCCGGTTCCGAGGCGGGCACGGGCTCGCCGATCCAGCCTTCGCCGTCCCAGTACCGCTGGACGTCCTGGTCAACAGGGTCCTTGTACCACCCAGGCGCTGTCACGCCGCCTCCGCCTCCGTGTCGCTCATCCGGCCTTCACCACGATTGTCCCCGCTGCCTTGTCGTGCAGGCACTGCTGGTACGGCTTGTCCCACAGCTGCCACAGCCCGTCGATCCAGGAGAAGAACGGTACGACGAAGCCGACGATGTTCTGGGTCGCCCAGCGCCTGGCCAGCACCCCGCGGTCGAGCGGCGCGCCGGGGTTGTCGAGCCGGAGGATCTGCAGCTTCATGGCCCGCTTGCCCCAGGTGACGCCGGTCTTGCCGAACATCTCGACGTGGTACACGTAGCCGGCCACGATGATCAGCACGACGAGCAGCAGTTCGAGCAGGAGCGGTACGCCCAGCACGAGAGCCGGGGCGGGGCCGGCGCCGTCGCTCGCCGAGGCGGTGGTGGCCGCGCCGGCGATGATGGCGAAGATCGCGATGAAGACCGGGATGGACAGCACCAGGCCGACCCCGGTCAGCACCGCCGCGTCAATCAGCACCGCGAGGAGCCGATCGCCGAAATTGGCCAGCGGCATGCCGTTCGGGGCCCGGAGCACCGGCGGCGGTACCGCATAGGCACCCTGTGGATAACCGCCCTGCTGTGGATAACCAGCCTGTGGATATCCCACTGGAGCGCCGCTGACCTGTGGATAACCCGCTTGAGGGTACCCGCTCTGTGGATAATCCTGTGGATGACCGGGGGGCGGCCCGTACTGCGGGGCGCCACCCGGCTGCGGCTGGCCCGGATACGTCACCCGGACAGTGTTACAGGTTTCCGCGAAGTTCCTGCTCTCGCTCGATCGCCTCGAACAGCGCCTTGAAGTTGCCCTTGCCGAAGCCCAGGGAGCCGTGCCGCTCGATCAGCTCGAAGAACACCGTCGGGCGGTCCTGGACCGGCTTGGTGAAGATCTGCAGGAGGTACCCGTCCTCGTCGCGGTCCACCAGGATGCCGCGCGCCTTGAGCTCCTCGATCGGCGCGCGCACCTGGCCGATGCGGGCGCGCAGCTCGGGGTCGTCGTAGTACGAGTCGGGGGTCACGAGGAACTCGACGCCCGCGGCCGTCATCTCGTCGACGGTACGGATGATGTCGTTCGTCGCCAGCGCGATGTGCTGCGCGCCGGGGCCGCCGTAGAACTCGAGGTACTCGTCGATCTGCGACTTCTTGCGCGACACGGCCGGCTCGTTGAGCGGGAACTTGACCTTGCGCGTGCCGCTGGCCACGACCTTGCTCATGAGCGCGGAGTACTCGGTCGCGATGTCGTCGCCGACGAACTCGGCCATGTTCGTGAAGCCCATGACCCGCCGGTAGAACTCGACCCACTCGTCCATCCGGCCCAGCTCCACGTTGCCGACCACGTGGTCGACGGCCTGGAAGTACCGCTTGGCGGGCGGCGCCACGACCGGCTTGCGCGCCACGAACCCGGGCAGGAACGGCCCCGAGTAGCGCGAACGGTCGATGAGCGAGTGGCGGGTCTCGCCGTACGTCGCGATCGCGGCCCGGCGCACCACGCCGTGCTCGTCCTGCTCGTCGTGCGGCTCCTCCAGCACCTTCGCCCCCTGCCGCACCGCGAACGCGAACGCGGTGTCGACGTCGGGCACCTCCAGCGCGATGTCGATGATGCCGTCACCGTGCCGCTCGTAGTGCTTGGTCGCCTCCGCCTCGCGGTGCACCCCACCGGCGAACACGAAGATCGCCGAGCCGGACTTGAGCACGTACTCGGCGTGGTCGCGGTACCCCTGCTCCGGCCCGCGGTACGCCAGCAGCGTCATGCCGAACGCGGTCGAGTAGAAGTGCGCCGACTGCTTGGCATTCCCGACGTAGAACCGGACGTGATCGAGGCCGGTGAGCGGAAACGGGTCGTGGGTCACGTCGTGCTCGACGGCCCCGATGAGCTCGTTCAGGTCTTCGATTGCGCGGGTCATACCGCGTAGCGTCGCCCGCTTTGCCCGGCCTGGGCAAGGAAGGCTATTCTGCGTGGTCAAGTTGCACAATCGGCCGACTGTTTCGTGGGTACGGGTGAGCAGATTGCCCAGTGAAATCGACGTTCTCGATGCACGTCTGATCAGCCTCCTGTACGCCGAACCGCGCATCGGCGTCCTGGAGTGCTCCCGCCGCCTGGGCGTGGCGCGCGGAACGATCCAGGCACGGCTGGACCGCCTCGCGTCCCGGGGCGTGATCCGTGGCCACGGACCGGACATCGACCCGGCGGCGCTCGGCTACTCCGTGACCGCGTTCGTGACGCTGGAGATTCGGCAGCGCTTCGGGCACGACCCCGTTTCGACGCACCTGCGGGACATTCCGGAGGTGCTCGAAGTGCACACGATCACCGGCTCGGGCGATCTGCTGTGCCGGATCGTGGCACGGTCGAACGCCGATCTGCAGCGGGTGATTGATCGGGTGATGAGCTTCGAGGGGATCGTGCGCTCGTCGACGATCATCGCTTTGGCGTCGCAGATCCCGTACCGCGTGCTGCCGCTCGTAGCCGCGGCCGCCGGCGACTCCTGAGACTTCTCTAGACTGCTCGGCGGGCAGAGCCGTAGCGCAGAGGTGGTCGCGGTTGCCTTGCCAAGGCAAAGGACGCCGGTTCGACTCCGGTCGGCTCTGCCCCCCGCCGCCGCACGGAGGGCAGCCGCGCGCGGCATTGGCCACTATCGGACGCCTATGAACCCGCCTCATCTGCGCCACCCATCAGGCGACCGGTTCGGGCTTCGGGCGCAGCAGGATGCCGGGATGATCGCGCCCGTCATCTTGCCGCCGCCGCCCCGGTCGTAGGTCGTACTCGCCCTTGCCGTGTGCAGTTCCTCGAAGCCGCCCCCTGACCCCGACGCCCACCGCGGTCGAGTGACACCCACCCACCCGCGGGCTAGCGTCGAACGCATGACAACGCTCTCCGAGCAGGCGGGTCCTCCGCAGTGGACGCCCGGCGCAGGCTGGGAGCGGCTGAAGCGCGAAATGCCGCACCTCGTGCCCGAGCTCACCGACGAGGACATGCGCCGAGCGGCCGCGATGCACGCCTCGGCCGCCGATCGTGGCGGCGATGGGCCGCGGCATTCGGCCTAACCCGCTCGTCTTCGACGCCACGGCTCTTACCGCACTGTTCGATGCCTACCCGCCGGTCTGGGCGCTGTGGCGAACCGCCGACCAGGACCTCGGGAGCATCGGGGTTCCGGCCCTCGCGATCGTCGAGGCCGGGACGCTCGTGAAGGCGCATGCCTCGGCCTGGGACTCGATCCTGTGGTCGAAGTCGCTGACCGTCCTGCCATTGAGCGAGCGGGCCGCGGTCGAGATCTCCGCCTGGCCGGGGGCGTACGGGGCGCGGCACGCACTGTGGGAGGCGAGGGCGCTCGACTGCCCGCTCGTCACCCGCCAGACCGAGCTCTACGCGCCGGGCCAGACCGACATCCAGGCGGTCTAGCCGCCTTTCTAAACTGCTCGGCGGCAGAGCCGTAGCGCAGAGGTCGTCGCACCGCCTCCAATGGGGGAAGACTCCGGCCGGCTCCGGTTTCCACGAACGGGTGAATCGTCGCGACACGGGCGAAACACGACATCCGGCGGATTATCATGCGGCGGCGTTACGCTCGCGGCCGTGGCTAGGGGAGCGGTCCGCAACTTCGAGACGGCGCTCGGTGCGATCGGTGTGCTGGCGCTCATCATCACCGCGATCATCATCACCGGCTGGAACCCGCTGCCCAACATCACTGGTTGGTGGGACAAGGTTGCCGACAGTACCGGCAAACTGTCCACACCCGACACGGCCTGGACGGATCGTGTGGGTGGGCAGCCGTCGTCGGCGGTGATTGCCGGTACCGCCGCGATCGTCTCTATGCGTGGAACCGTCGAGGGACGTGCGCTGACCGATGGCAAGGTGCTGTGGACGAAGGAAGCGGACTGGGCGGGGGTCGCGGGCGACGGCGGCAGTGTCGTGGCGATCGTCGGGCGGCGTGGGACCGGGCTGGAGGCGCTCGACCCGGTGAGCGGCCAGCCGCGGTGGAGCGATCATGACGCGGTCGGGGCGTGGACGTTTCGCGAGCACGTGCTGACGATCGCGTGCGGTGGGCTCAGCGACTGCACCCTCACGGCGCGGTCGCCCAAGGACGGGGCGCCGATCTGGAAGCTGACGCTGCCGGGGATCGGGCGCGTATTGAACGGCATCAACAGTGATCTGCTCGGCACCGAGGTCAAGGCCGACGCGTACCGCGATGCCATCAACGCCATGCCGCGGCCCATCCCGGCGATGCTCGGCTTTCCGATCGAGCAGAAGGTGAAGGTCGTCGACACCGGGCGGGGCAAGGTGCTGCGCGAGGACGGCGCGTCCAACACGACGCGGGTCGTGGTCGCGGGCGGGCGCGAGCTCGTGTCGACGGCGGCGCCGAAGGACGGCAACTGCCGGTACAGCCTCGAGGCGCGCGACCCGAACAACGGCAAGACGCTGTGGAAGAAGGACGGGTACGACCTGCACACCGCGTCCGGCGCCGGGTGTGAGCAGCGGCGAGACCCGGCCGGCGCGGACACCGTGCTGATCGCGACCCGCGGCGACAACCGCGAGGTGTTCCTCTCGCCGCGCGACGGGCGCGAGATGTGGGCCGGCGCCGAGGGCGATGAGATCGTGACGGCCGACAGCCAATACGGCCTGGTCCGCTCCAACGGCGGCAAGACGCTCTCGGTCGTCGGCTTTGAGAAAGGCGGGCGGCTCTGGCAGCAGGAGGTGCCAGCCAAGGCTGATGTCGCGGTTTCACGGTACGCCGTGCTGGTCCGCGATACCGCCGGCGGAAAGCTCACGGTCTATGCCCCGGACAATGGCCGCGTGTTGCTGGAGGCCAAAACGACCTCCGATGTGCTGGGTATCGGCGAGCACGGGCTGATGGTCGGGCGCGGCCGGACAATCGGCTATCTCGCGTACACCTAAAGGATTCGGTAATGGCTCGTGAGCCGACTACGGGTGTAGTGGTGCATCACGAGGGCCGGGCGGTCGTCCATGTTCATCTCGTCGGTCTCGCGCTCCCACGGCATGATGAGCGTCGATTTCACACCGGGCGCGATGATGAGCGGCACGCCCCCGAACGTGGTCACCGTCGGCGTGTGGAAATGGCCGCACAGCACCGCCACGACGTTCGGGTGCCGGCGGATCACCGCCTCGAGCCGCTCCTCGCCGAACTGCCGCACCTGGTCGGCGAAGGTGTGCTCGAGCGCGACCGGCGGGTGGTGGAAGCACACGAAGGCCGGCGTCCCACCCACCAGTGCGCCGTCGAGCCAGTCCAGGGTCGCGTCCTCGATGAACCCGTCGTCCTTGCCCGGGATCGTCGAGTCGACCAGCGCGAACGGCACATCGCCGACCCGTTCGACGCGGTTGAGCGGGCCCAGGCCGGCCGCGACGAACGCCTCCCGCTCGTCGTGATTTCCAGGCAGATACAGCTTTGGTACGTCGAGCCGGCGAAACAACACCTTGAGTTGCTCGTATTCCTCGGCCCGCCCGTGGTCCGCCAGGTCGCCGGTGAGGAGTACCGCGTCGACCGGCCGTTGCAGGCCGAGCAAATAGTCCACCACAGCTGTGGTCCGGTCGATACTGCGCCGACCGCCGTCTATGTGCGTGTCGCTGACGTGGGCGATGAGCGTCATGCGAGCGAGGCTAGAAAACGGGACTGAGCCGGTACAACGGCCAATCGACAATGCGTGGTCAGCGGTGCTCCATGACCAGCGCGAACGACGTGTGCGGGGTCAGCGCCTCGTAGCCGTGCGCGACGTCTCCGGCGAACGAGGCGTAGTCGTGCACGTCGAGGTCGACCGGGGAGTCCTCGGGGCCGACCCGCAGCCGCCCGCTGATCATCACGACGTGCTCGATGGTGCCGGGCAGGTGCGCGTCGGCCTTGCGTGCGCCGATCGGCTCGACCCGCATCAGGTAGATGTCGCGTCGGACTCCTGGCGGGCAGGTCGCGAGCAGAGTACCAACGAAATCGGCTTGTTCTGACTTGACCGTGGGACCGTCGCCGGCCCGGATCACGCGCGGGGCGGTCGGCGGCGGCTCGACCAGGCGGCTGAACGGCACATTCAGCGCGACCGCCAGGGCCCAGAGCGTCTCGATGTTGGGGTTGCCGGCCCCCGACTCGAGTTGACTCAAGGTGGACTTGGCGATGCCGGCGCGCTTGGCCACCTCGCTAAGGGACAGTTTCTCCCGGTCACGCTCGCGGCGGAGGGCGGCGGCGATGAGGTCGATGGGCGGTTTGGTGGGGTCCATGGGCTTCCGTTCGGTACAGCGAACGATGTATTCGGCTTGACGAACAGTGGCGTGTGGGTCCAGCATACCGAACTATGCGTTCGATTCTCCGAACAGATCCGATCGCCCGGGACGTGGCCGCGCTGTGCATGGCGGCCGCGATCGTCGGGCTGTCGTTCGGCGCGATCGCGTCGGCCGCCGGGGTGCCGTTGGCGCAGATCGTGGCCATGAACGCGCTGGTGTACGCGGGCGGCGCGCAGTTCCTGGCCGTCGGCCTGGCCGGCGCCGGGGCCACCGCGGCCGCGATCGTGCTGGCCGGGCTGCTGCTCAACGCGCGCCACCTGCCGTTCGGCCTGGCGATCGGCAACGAGGTGCTCGGCCGGCGGCGTTTCCTGGGCAGCCACCTGATGACCGACGAATCCGTGGCTTTCGCATTGGCGCAGGACGATCCCGCCCGCCGCCGGCGCGCCTATTGGCTGACCGGCATCAGCCTCTATCTGACCTGGAACGTCTGCGCCGCCGTGGGTGCGATCGCCGGTTCCGCGCTCGGCGACCCCGACACCTTCGGCATCGACGCGGCATTTCCGGCCGCGCTGCTCGCCCTGACGCTCTCTTCTTTAAAAGATGCGGCATCGGTACGCGTAGCAGTCGGCGGCGCCGCGCTCGCCCTCATCGCCACGCCGTTGCTCCCCGCCGGTCTACCGGTCCTGGCCGCCCTGTTCGCACTGTTCCTGGCGAGGTCGAAATGAGTTGGATCGCGATTCTTGTCCTCGCGGCCGGCACGTACGCCTTCCGATTCGCCGGCCCGGTGCTGCGCGAGCGAATCTCCGTGTCGGAAAATGTGAAGCGGTATTTGTCACTCGCCGCCGTCGCGCTGCTCGCCGCGCTCATCGCCACCGCCGCCCTGCTGGACGGCACGTCGTTTGTCGGCATTGCCCGGCCTGCGGGGGTTCTGGTGGGCGCGGTCCTGGCCTGGCGCAAGGCCCCGTTCGTCGTCGTCGTGGTCGCCGCGGCGCTGACGGCCGCCCTGCTCAGGGTCGCCGGAGTGGAGTGATACAGGCGGGTAATACAGTCGAGGGCATGCCCGAATTCGCGTTCTCGCCGCTGCTGCCGCTCGGACCCGACACCACCGAATACCGCCTGGTCACCAGCGACGGGATCGGCCGCGACGGGCGGTTCCTGACGATCGAGCCGGAGGCGCTGACCCGCCTCACGGACGAGGCCATGCACGACATCGCGCACTTCCTGCGCCCCGCGCACCTCACCCAGCTGCGCTCGATCATCGACGACCCGCTGGCCTCCCCCAACGACCGCTTCGTCGCGCTCGACCTGCTGCGCAACGCCAACATCGCGGCGGGTGGGATCCTGCCGATGTGCCAGGACACCGGTACCGCCATCGTCATGGGCAAACGCGGCCGCTTCGTCCTCACCGACGGCCGCGACGAGGAGGCCATCGCCCGCGGCGTGTTCGACGCCTACACGCGGCTGAACCTGCGGTACTCGCAGCTCGCCCCGCTGACGATGTGGGACGAGAAGAACACCGGCTCCAACCTGCCGGCCCAGATCGAGCTGTACGCCGAGGGCGACGACGCGTACAAGTTCCTGTTCATGGCCAAGGGTGGCGGTTCGGCTAACAAGAGCTATCTGTACCAGGAAACCAAGGCCCTGCTCAATCCGACCCGGATGATGCAGTTCCTCGAGGAGAAGCTCCGCCTCATCGGCACTGCGGCGTGCCCCCCGTACCACCTGGCGATCGTCATCGGCGGCACCTCGGGCGAGCACGCTTTGAAGACCGCCAAACTTGCCTCCGCCAAGTACCTGGACAGCCTGCCGCTGGAGGGTTCCGCGGTCGGCCACGGCTTCCGGGACGTCGCGCTGGAGGCCGAGGTCCTCCAGCTCACGCGCGAGTTCGGCATCGGCGCCCAGTTCGGCGGCCGGTACTTCTGCCACGACGTGCGGGTCGTCCGCCTCCCCCGGCACGGCGCCTCCTGCCCCGTCGCGATCGCGGTGTCCTGCTCCGCCGACCGCCAGGCCGTCGGAAAGATCAACGAGCAGGGCGTCTGGCTGGAGCAGCTCGAACGCGACCCGGCCCGCTTCCTGCCCGACGTGACGGACGAGCACCTCGACGACGACGTGGTCGCGGTGGACCTGAACCGCCCGATGTCCGAGATCCGCGCGCAGCTCTCCCAGCTCCCGGTGAAGACCCGCCTGTCGCTGACCGGCCCGCTGGTCGTGGCGCGGGACATCGCCCACGCCAAGATCGCCGAGCGCCTGGACGCGGGCGAGCCGATGCCTTCTTACCTGCGCGACCACGCGGTGTACTACGCCGGCCCGGCCAAGACCCCCGAGGGTTACGCGTCGGGCTCGTTCGGCCCCACGACGGCCGGCCGCATGGACGCCTACGTGGAGAAGTTCCAGGCGGCGGGCGGCTCGATGGTCATGCTGGCCAAGGGCAACCGCTCGAAGCAGGTCACCAACGCCTGCCACACGTACGGCGGCTTCTACCTCGGCTCGATCGGCGGCCCGGCGGCCCGGCTCGCCCAGGACTGCATCAAGCACGTCGAGGTGATCGAGTACCCGGAGCTCGGCATGGAGGCGGTCTGGAAGATCGACGTGGTCGACTTCCCCGCCTTCATCGTCGTGGACGACAAGGGCAACGACTTCTTCGCCGAGGTCACCAAGCCGGTTCTGACCGTCGGCCGGCGCTAGATACTTGTTCCGCTGCCCTCCGTGCGCGTGCGGAGGGCAGCGGGATCATCGCCCTGCCACCTCGCATAGAACAGCCGACTGAAGGCAGAGCCGGCCGGAGTCGAACCGGCGTCTTCCGCCATTGGAGGGCGGTGCGACGACCTCTGCGCTACGGCTCTGCCGCCGAGCAGTCTAGGAGGCGTTCAGACGGCTTGGATGTCTGCTTGCCCGGGTGCGTAACTCGGGCCGACAGGTCACCAGCGGGCAGCCGAGCGCACGCGCCTCCCAGAGTGCGTGCCGCGCGCCGGGCGACCCGGACCACGCGCTGATCTCGACCGCGACGGCCTGATCGAGCGGCAGGACGGTGACCGACCATGACAGATTTCGACTTGGTTCAGACAAGCAGGCCCGTTCGGGTGTCTCAGCCGGCCTGGCGGTCCTTGGTGTCGTGCCGCTTCGCGGCGGCGATGAGTTCGTCGGCCTTGCGGTAGTCAACGAGGTGCGGGAGCTCGCGCTGCAGCCGCTCCCAGCCTGCGCCGGGCGTCCACTGCGGAGGACCCGCCTGCTCGGAGAGCGTTGTCATGCGTTCGACGCTAGCCCGCGGGCGGGTGGGTGTCACTCGACCGCGGTGGGCGTCGGGGTCAGGGTTCGACCTCCCGGTTGCGGCGCGCCAGCTGGGTGACGATCGCCGACGCGGCCAGGGCGATGGTGGCGGCGAGGCCGGCGATGCAGGCGACGATCAGGGCCGGGGCCAGTTCGGTCGTGGTCGGGTGGCCGTAGGACTCGTTCTCCGGCCACAGGGCCGACAGGCTGATCAGGCCGCCCACGATCCAGAGCACGGCGAAGACGTTGAGGGCGACGACTACGGGCGGTGCTCCTTGCGGCTTGGCCGTCATGGCAGCTCCTTGAAGTCCGGTACCCCGTCCGGCGCTTACGCCGCGCGCCAGCGGGGTTGTTTCTCGCCTGGTTTCTGCGTGCAGCGCATCATCGTGCCCTTTGAGGTGTAGCCGATCGCGCCCTCCGGTGAGCAGAACGCGCCGGGAGTGACGTTGCCGACCGGGCCGCCCGCCGGGGGTGCGGTGGTCTTCGGCGCCGCCGGCGCGGTCGTTTTCGGGGCCGGGGGCTTCGTGGTGGTCTTGGCCGGGGCTGGGCGCGTCGTTGTGGGCAGGGCCGGCGGAGGCACCGCCGTCGTGGGCACGACCGCGTCCATCGTCGGGGTGGGAACCGCGGACTGGCTCGGCGAGGGCGAGGCGGACGGCGAGGGAGAAGTCGACGCGGACGGGCTGGAGGAGGTGGCCACGCCGACGAGGAGGTTGGGCTTCTTCGCGGCGTCGGCGTCGCACCCGGCCAGGGCGGCGACGGCGAACGTGGCGGCGAGGGCGGCGATCCAACGGCGGGCAGTCACGGCCAGATCATTGCGTCGCGGGAGCCGGAATGGATCGGGTTCGGCGGCGGCGTGGACGAACGAACATGCAGATTCGGCCGGTCGGGCAGGGGAGCCGGGGCCGTTCGACGCGCCTGGAAAAGCGGGTGCGAACAGGGAGAAATGCGCTGGAAACCAGGAAGGCGAAGAAGAGGGCAGAGCCGGCCGGAGTCGAACCGGCGTCCTCCGCCTTGAGGGGGCGGCGCGACGACCTCTGCGCTACGGCTTTGCCTTTGCGGATTGTAGGAGGGCGGTCAGGTCGGGGCGGTGGGTGTACTGGCCGCGGGGGTCTGCGCCTGCCTTCAGGAGGGCTTGGACCTGGTCCGGCGAGCCGTACTCGAGGGCCAGCCGCAGCGGAGGGCGGCCGTATCTGTCGCCTGCGTTCGGGTTCAGGCCTGCTTCCATCAAGCGGGCTACCAGGTCGTCGGTGTCGGTCAGCCAGGGCAGCAGGTGCAGCAGGGTGCGGCCGTCGTCGTCGCGGAAGTGTGGGTCCAGGCCGGTGTTCAGGGCGGCCTCGACTGCTGCCGTGTCGGTCTCCGCGAAGCGGCGTAGGAAGTTGGTGCGCAGGGTGGCCATTGGGCCGGGGACGGGGATCGTGGGGTCGCGCCAGCCGTCGATGGCGGCCGCGCAGCCCTGCATTTCGCCGCCCAGGGCGGCCAGCGTGCGCTCGCGGTCCAGGGAGTGGGGTGGCACGAAGGAGCCGTCGCGCACGGCGATGACGTGGGTTTCGTTGTCGCAGGGGATGTCGATGGATGACGGCAGTGAGGGTGGAGCGGGCGGAGATGGGCGCCCGGAACCCGTCGGGAACAGGGCCGCAAACGCCAGCGGGTGCAGGTCCTCGGGCTGCAGGTGGCCGCGCAGCAGGGCGGTCAGTTCGGGCGGGCGGTTGGCTACTTCCAGCGGGATGCGGGGGATGGTCGGGAGGTCGTACTCGCTCTCGTTCGGGGCGGTCACCAGCACGGCTTGCTTGCCGTCCAGGACCAGCGTGCGGTCTCGGAGTTCTATACGAGCCGAGGAGGATCGGACGTCCACCTCGTTGTTCGGTGGCGTCACCATATCGGCGAGGTACGACAAAATTCGCCGGCGCGAATCCGCCAGCGTGCTGTGGATCGGGCGGAATGCCGACAGGGCCCGCGGATGCCGGGCCACGACCGAATATCCCGCGAGGGCCCATGCCTCGGCCGGGTGGCCGGCGTCGTCCAGGAGCACTGCGCGTTCGACCAGGCCCTCGGGGGAGTCGTCGCCCAGCGCGTCCGCCGGCAAGCGGTCGCCGGAAGGGGTGAAGAACGGCAGCCTGGTGAGGCCGCCGCAGCGGGTCAGTTTGTCGGCGGTACGCCGGGAATCCCAGCGGTCCCGCAAGAGGACCAGCACGTCGTCGCGGCGGGCGCGGGTGATCCAGTCCAGGCGCCCGAAGGAGAGTGTGACGCGCTGGGGGTCGCGGGGGTGGCCGGGAGTGCTGGCGATCAGGGCCAAGGAGCCGGGGTAGAGGGCCAGGGGGAAGCGCAGGCGGCAGCGGAGCGGGCCGAGATGCCAGCGCAGCAAATCGGGGGCTAGGTGACGTAGGTCGGACTCCAGGCGGTCCGCGACGGGGGCGCCGTGGTCGCGGCGCACGGCGTCCAGGTCGATCGGGACGTTGAAGCCCGCCGATGCGCAAGCGCCCGGCCAGTCGCCCGCGAGGCGGCGTTCGGTTGCGCGTTCGATCATGCGCGCGGGCAGCGGAATCAGCCGCGTCGGGAAGGGCTGGCGGTTCATGTGACCAGCTTTCGCAGGAAGGCCAGGTCGGGGCGGTTCGTCCAGCCGGCCGCGTAGCTGAAGCCGTGCTCCCGCTCCTTCGCCTTCGGGTCGGCGCCGGCCTTGAGGAGGGTCTTGACCAGCCGTACGGAGCCGATGGCCACGGCCTCGTGCAACGGAGTGCGACCGGCCGTGGTGCGCGCGTTCGGGTCGACGCCCGCCGCCAGCAGGCGCGGGGCCAGGTCGTCGCCGCCGGGGATGTGCGGGAGCAGGTGCAGCAGGGACTCGCCGGTGGGGCGGAAGCGGACATGCGGGTCGAGGCCCCGGTCCAGCGCGTCCACCAGCGCGGCGGTGTCGCCGAGGCGGACGATCAGCAGCAGTTCGTCGTGCAGCCTCAGAAAACGACGCGGCAATTGTACGGCCAAATCGCGCCACCCCTCCCGCGCGGCCACGCAACCCTGGACCTGGCCGCCGAGTGCCGCGAGCGCCATTTCGCGATCGATCTCGGCGCGGGTGTGCGGGATGACCATCGCACCGTCGCGCATGACGACCTCGTGCGTCGCGTGATCGCAATGCACCGGGATGGCCATGCGGAGACGTGTAGGCGCAAAAAACAGCGGCGCGCGAGGCGATGAAAGCGCTGGCTGAACCGGCGCGCGGGTCGACGAAAGCGCTGGCTCGACCGACGCGCGGGTCGATGAAGGCGCTGGCTCGACCGGTGTGCGAGGGGACGGACGCGCTGGCTCGACCAGCGCGCGGGGCGGCGAAAGCGCTGGCTCGACCGGCGTGAGGGTTGGCGAAAGCTCAGGGAGTACCAACGCGGCGGTTGAAAAAAGCGCCTCGTGGACCAACGGGTGCAGCGTGATCGAGCCGCGGCGCAGGGCGTCGAGCTCCGCCGGGCGGTGGACCAGCACGTCGGGGATGCGTGGGATGCGGTCGAGCGGGATGCCGAACTCGTCCATTTCGGCGCGGCGTCTCTCGGCATCTGCCTGGCCACGGGGCACGCGGCTGACCAGACGCGCCCGCGCGCCGTCGAGGACGATGCTGCGGCCCTTGACATCGATGCGGGTGAGGCCCAGGTGGGTGTCGGCCTCGATGCGCGGGCCGGGTTGGGCGTGGCGGGTGGTCGGGTACGGCTCGGTGGCCAGCAGCTCCTCGACGTATTCGATGGTGCGGCGCGCGGCCGCGGGGAGGGTGGTGTGGATCGGGCGCGGCCAGGCCAGGGCGGCGTTCACGGCGGCACCACGCGCGCGGCTGCGTGTCGCCGGGTCGATGGCGAACGCGGCCGGGTCGAGGCGGTCGCGGCCGAAGCGCCGGTCGAACAACAGCACCCGCAGGTCGTAGCCGGCAGCCGCCCAGGCCGCGGCGTGCCGGCCGTCGTCGTCGAGCTGGAGCAAGGTGGTGACGAGTCCGCCGGCGGGGCGGTTGAAGAAGCCGCAGCGGGCCAGGATCTCGCGGGTGCGGCGCGCATCCCAGCGGTCCCGCAGCAGCAGGAAGCTGTCGTCGCGCCGGCCCCGCTGCTCGACCACGCGGCCGAGTGTCAGCCTGATGCGGTAGAACGGCAGCGTGTGCACCATGACGGCGTGGTCGTCGGGCAGGAGTACGAGCGGGTACCACACGTGCGGGCGCGGGAGGGCGCCGTGGTCGCGCACGAGGTACCAGCGCAGGAGGTCCGGCACGAGGTGGCGCAGGTCGTCCTCGATCCGGGCGGCCGCGTCGTCGCCGAAGGTGCGCCTGATCAGGCCCAGGTCGACGAGGTTCTCGACGCCCGCCGCGGCGTAGGCGCCCGGCCAGTCGCCGGCCAGGCGGCGCTCGGTCGCGCGCTCGATCATCGAGGCGGGCACCGCCGACGGATGCATGAGACACCACCAAATGAAAGGGGCAGGGCCGGCCGGAATCGAACCGGCGTTCTTCGGATCCGCAGTCCGATGCGACGACCTCTGCGCTACAGCCCTGCCATGCGTGAGTCTAAGGATCAACGCCAAGCGAATAAGCCTGGCAGGATGACGGTCATGTATGACTTCGCGAGACTTGCCGGATTCTTCGCCGCGCATGGCGTGTGGAGTGTTTCCGACGGCGGGCCGCTCACGCCGCTGCTCGGGTACGAGGACGCGGACGGGCAGCGTGGGCTGACCCGGCTGGTCGCCGACGATCTGGCCGAGGGGGCGCGGATCGGGCGGGAGATGCTCGAGAACAATCCGGAGGGCTGGGCGCGGGCGGTGCTCGTGCTCGATGCGTACATCCACCTGGAGTCGGGCAAGGTCGACGCGCTGATCGCGGAGGCGGTCGAGTTCGGGCCGGTGCCGAAGCGGCTGATGATCGCGGTGCCGTACCGGCCGGAGCCGTTCGCCGTGCACCGGCCGAAGTTTCTGGAGATCGACGGGGTTTCCGAGGCCGAGACGGGGAATCTGGCCGACGCGTTCTTCAACGGGGTCGAGGCGCACAGCGAGGCGAGCGCCGTCTGGAGCGCCCATCTGGACGAGTCGATCTAAGGTAATGCGCCCAGATCGGCCGAGGGCACCGCGATCCAGCCCTCGATGCGGGCCAGGGCCAGTTGGTCGCCGTTCGGGCGCTCGGTCAGGCCCAGCGCGACCGCGCGTGCGGTGAGGGCGGCCACCAGGGCGTCGAACGCGTCGCGATTCGTGGTCACCAGCGGGGCGAACGCGCCAAGATCCAGCCACGGCGCGGTCGCGGCGCACAGGGTGGCGGCCAGGCCCTCGTGGCGGCCCTTGTAGCGGCGGGTGACGCCCCAGCGGTACAGCGACGCGGCCGGATGCGTCTCGACGATCTTGCCGGTGCCGCTGCGGTCGACGTCCTGGCCGGCCCGGGCGAGCATGGCCTGCAACGCGGCGCAGCGCAGCGCGGCGTGGCCCTGGCGGTCGGCGGCGACGCTGGCCGGGGCGACGCCGGGGACGGTCGTGCGGACGGCCTCGTCGGTCGCGCGGTACATCATCGCGCGCCGCCAGTTCGCGCCGTTCTCGTTGCTCGGCAGGCTCGCGGTGTGCCCGTCGCGGTGCGCGTTGACGAGCGCGGCGAAGGGTTCGGGCCAGCCGAGCGCGCAGTTGAGCCCGGTCTTGTCGGCCGCGCGGACGGCCGCGAGGATGCGCGTGTCGGGCACGCCTACGGTGAGTTCGCGCAGTACCGCACGGCCGCGCGACCAGGCGAGGGTCGCGAGGGCGGTCCGCTCGTCGGTGGGGGCGAGATCGACGCCTGCGGTGAGCACGAGAGTAAACAGCGACGGCCGGCCGCGCAGTGTTACACCCCCGCTAGCCGCCGTCCTCGTCGCCCTGTGAATTGTCGTTTTCGCCCTGGTCGTCGGTGGCGGTTGGCGCAGCGCGCTCGGTCCTGCTCGGAGAAGGGCGCGCTGAAGACCGCGACGGGGATGGGGACGCCGGGTTGCCCAGCACCCGGTGGCAGTACGTGTCGATGGTGGCCTCCCCGCCCGCCAGCCGCGACAGCTCCTGCCGCAGTTCCGCGGTGATCGGCTTGGCGTCCCGCTCCTGCCAGGCCTTGCAGAACTCCACCGGCAGGCTGCTCGGGCGCGGCGACGCCGACGGGTGCGCCGACTGCGACGCCGACGCCGCGCTCTTGGGCGATTTGTCAGGGTCGGGGCCGGTGTGGTTGTCGAACCAGACCTGCACCGGCGCCGGCAGGTTGCCCGTGCTCGCCGCGAACGCCGTGCCGCCCACGCCGATTGCCACGAACGCGGTGGCGAAGACCGCGAGCAGCCGCCGCTTGCGGCGGGGGCGGTGCGCGGGAGCGTTGCGCGGCTGGTACTCCTGGCGGAACCCCGCGACCGCGTCCTCCTCGCCGCGCAGCTCGTGCCGCCGCCCGGGCGCGGCCGCGGCGGACAGCAGCTCGCCGAGGCGCCCGTCGGGCAGGTCGTCGCGCTTCATCCGGCCCGCCTCTCCGCGGCCGGGCCGTCCGGGTAGTGCGACTGGACCTCGGGGTGCGCGGCGAGCTTGCGCAGCCCGCGCATGGCCGCGATCCGCACCGCGCCCGAGCGTTTCCCGAGCACTCGCGCGGTGCCGGCCACGTCGAGGCCGGCCACGACGCGCAGCATGACGGCCTCGGCCTGGTCGCGCGGCAGGCTCGCGATCATCCGCAGCGCGCGGTCGGTGTCGTCCAGTTCGAGCGCCTCGGTCGCCGCGTCGCGCGTCGCGACCACGCGCAGCTGGTCCACCGCCTCGTGCGGTTCCTCGTGGCGGCGCCACGCCTTGCGGTTCTCGTCGATGCCGCGATGCCGCGCGATCCGAAAGAGCCAGATCCGGAAAGCCGTCGCGGTACCGTCGAATCGCGCCAGATCCCGCGACACCTGCAACCACGTCTCGGACGCCACGTCCTCGGCCGCGTCGCCGCAGACGACGCGGAGATAGCGCAGTACCAATGGATGCAGTGAACGCCAGAGGACGGCGAAGGCCTCGGCGTCCCCGTCGATGGCGGCGGCGAGCGGCACGGCGAGATCCTCGTCCCGCACCCCTTGGACCGACGCCGTCACCAGCACACGGTAGGCCAGGTCGGCGGAGATTTCTCGGCGGCGGAGCGGCCTACCCGCAGGTCGGATCGGCAAACAAAGTTCAGCCATTCGCGCTTCCGCGTGCAAAGCGCCCACACGGTACAGGTACTTCGCTTAGCGTGACGAAGCGATTACTTAAAGTGGGGGAGTGGAATGCGCAGGGTTACCGTAGGAGCCGCATTGGCGGCTGTCGTCAGCGTCGGCGCGCTCACCTTGGGCGTGGACCCGGCGTTCGCCCACGGCCCGAAGCCGGGCGCCGAGCAGATCATGATGGGGACGTCCACCACTGCGGTCACCGTGTCGCCCAACCCGTCCGTAACCGGCCAATCGGTCGACCTGTGTGCCACGGTTACGGGATCCGCGCCGATCGAGGCGCGGCACGTCGCCAAGGGAGCGGGCCGGACCGAGGACACGGGCCCGACCGGCACGGTGACCTTCGTGTACCCGTCCGGGAGCCAGACCGCGGCCCTCAGCGGCGCTCAGGCCTGCATCACGGTCACCGTGATCGCCACCGGGACGGTCACCGCGACGTACTCCGGCGACGGCTCCTTCTCCGGTTCCACCGACAGCACCTCGGTGACCCGCGACAAGGCCGACACGACCACCGCGGTCACCGCGACGCCCGAGCCGTCCTCGCACGGCGAGAGCGTGCAGGTGTGCGCCACGGTCACGGCGAACGCGCCCGGCAGCGGGACCCCGACGGGCACGGTCGTCTTCACGGGCGCCGGCGGGTTCAACCAGACCGAGGCGCTCAACGGCAGCGGCGAGGCCTGCGTCACGAGCGCGACGCTGACCGGCGGCACGATGACGGCCACCTACAACGGCGACACCAACTACAGCGCCTCGACCGGCACGACGTCGGTGACGGTGAACCGGGCCGACACGTCGACGTCGGTCACCGTGAGCCCCGACCCCTCGGTCAACAGCCAGTCGGTGGACATCTGCGCGACCGTGGCGGTGGAACCGCCCGGCAGCGGCACGCCCACCGGGACCGTGACCTTCAACGGCCCGGGCGGGCTGGTCGCCACCGCCGCCGTGAACGGCAGCGGCGAGGCCTGCACCGCCAGGACCGACCTGAGCACCGGGACGGTCACCGGGACCTACAACGGCGACGGCAACTTCAACGCCTCCACGGGCACCGCGTCGGCCACGGTCGACCCGGCCGGCACCACCACGGTCGTGACCGCCACGCCGGACCCGTCGACGGCCGGCGACGCGGTGATGGTCTGCGCGACGGTCACCGCCGACGGGCCCACGACCGGCATGGTGGCGGGCACCGTCACGTTCAGCGGCGCGGGCCTGTCCGACACGAAGCCGCTCAGCGCCGGCGTCGCCTGCTCGACCAGCACCACCCTCAGCACCGGCTCGATCACGGCCGCGTACAACGGCACCACCGGATACTCGGGCTCCTCCGACACGACCACCGTGACCGTGAACGAGGCCCCGTCGAACCCGATCCCGCCGAACCCCGCCCCGTCGGCGCCGAGCCGCCCGCAGACCGTCACCGCGGTCGCGAGCGCGTCGTCGGTCACGGTGAGCTGGGCCGCGCCGGCCTCGGGGGCGGCGGTGACCGGCTACACCGTCACCGCGAGCCCGGGCCCGGCCACGTGCGACACGACGACCGAGACGACGTGCGTGCTGGGCGCGGTCGCGGGTACGAGCTACACGTACACCGTCATCGCCCACTCGGCCGCCGGTGACTCCGTCGCGAGCGAGCCGACGGCCGCGGTGACGCCGGTCGCCCCGGTGACGCCGGCCACCCCGCCGACGACCAACCTGAACCTGACCACCACCGACGGCAACATCACCACGGCCGTGCCCGGCCAGGTGGTCACGTTCGTCGGCACCGGCTTCGCCCCGTACTCGACGGTCGTGGTGACCATCTACTCGACCCCCATCGAACTGGGCCGCGTGACCACGGACGCGACGGGCTCGTTCCAGACGCCGATCACGCTGCCGCAGGCGCTGGCGGCGACCCAGCACACTGTGGTCGCCCAGGGTGCGGCCCCGGACGGCACGGTGCGCTCGATGGCCCTGTCGGTCACCGTCGCCGCCGCGCCGACGGTCACGGCGCCGGTGGCCACGGGCGGCGGCAGCCTGCCGGTCACCGGTCCGCCGATCGGGGTGCTGCTGCTGACCGGCCTGGTGCTGGCCGTCACCGGCGCCGGACTGTTCAGGGTGGGGCGCCGCACCGCCTGATCCCGCTGACCCGCAAAGGCCGCCTCCGCCCGAGGCGGCCTTTGTGCTGTCCGAAAGAAAAACGCGCCCGGAATGTCATCGTCCATTCGGCGCATCTCGGCGCGCAACATCGGTATTCGGCGATCCGGAAGGTCGATTCGCCGAAAATGCGCTCCGCCGTAACCTCGACACGTCCAGTAGCCGGTCGCGAGAGGTTGTCGGGTGCGCAAACCGTTCCCCGTCATCGACGTGCGACCGCTCGAACCGTCCGGCGTGTCGGGGTTCGGCATGCGGCGCCGCCAGCTCGGCCAGATCCCGGTGCCCCGCGAGGGCGCGGTCCTGACGTTCCTGGTGGACGGCCGCTACCAGCAGCTGCCGGGCGGCCGCAATCCACGCTCGACCGACCACATCGTCGTGGCCGCGCGGGCCGTCGCCGTGGTCGACATGCGGCCCCGCAGCATGCTGTTCGACCTGCCGATCGCCTCGCCGCGCCCCGAGCGCGACCTGCACCTGCGGCTGGGCATCCGATGCCAGGTCATCGACCCGTGCATCGTCGCCCAGCAGGGGCTGCGCGACGTCGCGCCGGAGCTGCTCACGTACTTCACCGAGGACCAGCGCCTGCGCTGGACCGCGGCCGGCCTCGCCGACCGGACGGTCAACGAGGTCTACCGGGTGGTGAGCAACCGGGTCGCGGCCCGGTTCGTGGCCCATCCACTGACCGTTCCCGGCATGGAGTTCCGCCTCGCCGAGATCCGGCTGTCCACCCGCTAGCCGCCCTGGGGGGCCGTTGACCGACCCTGGCACGACGAAACCGGCCGTGCGCCTGCCCGAGGCGGCGCCGCTGCCGCCCTACTGGCACCCCGGGCGCATGCTGCGCCGGCTCGCGGGCGTCGACGAGGAATTGCTTTCGTGGGTACCGCAGGAGCGTCCGCGGTACACCGGCCTCGGCGGCACTGTCCTTTCGACGGCAACGCTCGCGTTCCTGTCCATGACGTTCGCGATCGGCCAGCTGCTCGGCGGGTTCACGCCGTGGGTGCTGATTCCGGCCGCCGTCTGGTTCCTGGTCATTCTCAACCTCGACCGGTGGATCGTGGCCACGCCGCCGGGACCCGAGCTGCGGCACAAGTTCTCCTCGGTGCTGGTCCGCCTCGCCGTCGCGATCGTCATCGGCGTGGTCATCGCCGAGCCGCTCGTGCTGCGCATCTTCGAGACCGCGATCGTGCAGCACATCAAGGACACCCGCGACGAGGCCGAGCGGCGCCTGAGCACGGCGCTGGAGAAGTGCAACCCGGTGCCGCCGCCCCGCCAGCCTGACCCGGGGTGCGGTGAGGATTTGTTGGCCCCGGCCGCGAGCGAGCTCAACGGGCTCGTGGATCAGAAGGCGAACAAAGAGAAGCAGCGCGCGGATCTGCAGGCGGCCGTGAAGCCGCTGGACGACCAGCTGGCCGTGATGCGCGAGAACGAGCGCAAGGAGTGCGCCGGCGAGCCGGGCGACGGGTTCACCGGCCGGTACGGCAACGGCCCGGTCTGCCAGAAGCTCACCGACACCCGCGAGGAGTTCGAGCGCACCCACCAGACCACCGAGAAGCACAAGGCGATCGCCGACCTCGACACCGACATCACCAAGCTGACCGAGGACATCGGCACGGCGACGTCGGACTGGGGCAAGAAGCGCGACGAGTACATCGCCGAGCAGCTCGGCAAGCTCCGGGCCAACCAGGGCAGCATCGGGCTGCTGGAGCGCATGGACGCGCTGCGGGTGCTCGCCGGGCAGCACGGGACGCTGGCGTGGGGGATCTGGGCGGTACGGCTGCTGTTCATCCTCGTCGACATCGTGCCCGCGCTGTTCAAGTTCCTCGGCGGCATCACCCGCTACGACCGGCTCACCGTCCAGAGCCTCGAGCGGGGCGAGCTGGAGTTCGCCGCGATCAAGGCCGACCGGCTCAACCGGGCCCGCATGTGGGCCATGCAGCAGCGCGACGACCTCGCGATCGAGGAGGCCCGGCGGGCGGCCGAGCGGGCCGGGCAGCGCGAGAAGATCATGGACGACCTGCAGGTGACCTGGTCGGTGCCCGGGCTGCCGAAGGCCAACGGCAGCAACGACTACGGCGGGGCCACGCTGCTCGAGGACTTCACCGGCGAGCTCGGCTTCACCCGGCTCGACCCGGACGGCCGGATGCAGGGCCACGACGACGTCGGCGCCGACGACCGGGAGGAGCCGGACGACGACACCCCGCCCGAGCCGGCGCCGGAGCTGAAGCTCATCCCGTTCTTCAATGTCGTCATGATCGGCGGCCGTGGTACCGGCAAGACGACCTTGATGGCCACCCTGCACCACGAGCTCAGTACCGACGACCACGACAACCCGCGCGGATACTCGATCCGCTGCACGGACCCGGTGAAGTGGGCGCAGCTGAACAAGCACTACCGGCAGCTGGCCACGCCCGGCGACTCCTGGCCGCCGCCGACCGGCTACGAGGGGATCGAGAAGTTCGAGTTCGACTGCTACGTCGAGAGCGAGGATCGGGGTGGCACGCCGGTGCTGCGGCTGCGGTACTGGGACTACGCGGGCGAGGTGGTCGGCACCGAGTCCACGATCGACCCGCACCTGCGCACCGAACTGGCCAAGCGGCTGCGTACGGCCGACGTCGTGGTGGTGGCCATCGACGGCATGCGGCTGCGCGACGCCGAGTACGACAAGGCCGAGTTCATCGAGCTCAACCAGCAGCTCACCGAGTACGCGCAGCTGGTGAACAACGTCGAGTGCCCGATCCAGCTGCTCATCACCAAGTGGGACCGGCTGGTCGAGCCCAACCCGAACTCGCCGTCGGCGCGGCCCTGGACGCTGCAGCAGGCGGTCGCCGAGATCCGCCGGGTGCCGGCCATGAAGAACCTCATGACCGGCCGCAAGAACGCCGGCGAGCTGCGGATCATCCCGCTGTCGGTGACCGGCCGCGACGTGGTCGACGAGCAGCGCAGCGACGACGGCATCGTGCGGATGGCCAAGGTCAGCGCGCCCAACCCGATCAACATCGACGTGCCGTTCGCGGCGATGCTGCCCGACCGGCTCGCCGAGGCGTTCAACGACCTCGGCCCGAAGGCCGTGAAGGCCGCGTTCCGCCGGGCCCGGCGCGCGCAGAGCATCATGTGGGTGCACGGCATGCTGAGCGCGGTCGACTGGGTCGCGCGCCAGATCTCGGTCAAGCTCACCCTGCTGCCCGTCCCCGGCGTCGAGCTCAACTGGGGCCAGGCCGAGATCGACCGCGACCGCGACGCCGGCTGGATGCGGGCGTACGCCCAGAGCGAGCGCTTCGGCCGCCGCCGCATCGGCAAGGACCTCGTCGACGAGCTGCGGGGCAAGGCAAAAGACCTGCAGAAGCGGGCGAGCTGGTCGGTGCTGGCCAAGGAGAAGCTGCTCGGTCGGCTGGAGGCGCGGCTGCGCCAGTTCGAGCGGGACAGCACACGCGAGCAGGTGCCCCAGCAGCGCCGCCCGGCCGCCGCTCCGATCGGATTGACCGGGGGCAGTGCGTGAGCGGGGTGTGGCCGTTCCTCATCAGCCCGGGCCGCAAGCTCGGGCTGCGCGTGGTGCTCGCCCCGGACTTCCTCGGCGGGCGCATCGACGTGCTGACCGCGGCGCTGCGCGACACCGACCCCGAGGACACCTCGATCCAGACCCGCACGGTCCGCCAGTCCGACGGCTCACGGCTCGCGGTGGCCTTCCGGCGCCGCCCGCTCACCAGCGACGCCACCATCCGGGTGTACGCCCCGAGCCGCAACCGCCTCCGCCAGACCCTCACCGGCCACACGGGCCGGGTCGTCACCGCCGCCTTCTCGCCCGACGGCGGCCGGCTGCTGACCACGTCCTGGGACCACACCGCCCGCTTGTGGCGCCTCGGGCGGCCGGAGCCGGTGAAGCTGACCGGGCACAAGGGCTGGCTGAGCGGGGGCGTCTTCGCTCCTGACGGCCGCCACGCGTACACGAGCTCCTGGGACGGCACCGTGCGCCGCTGGGACTTGTCGGCGGGCGCCGAGGCCTCCCGCCTGGAGCTCGGCGTTCCGCTGGTCAGCCCGTGCGCGATCGACCTTGCCGGCACCGTGCTCGCGGTGGCCGGTTCCGATCACCGCGTCCACGTCGTCGACCTGCGCTCGGGCGCGTTGCGCGGTCGGCTCACCGGTCATACCGACCGGATCACGCAGTGCACGATCGCACCGGACGGCCACACCCTGGCCACGTCCTCCTGGGACGGGACGGTGCGCGTCTGGGATCTCGCGACCGGCGCCGCGCTGGACAACTTGCGTGGCCACGAGGGATGGGTGACCGGCTGCGCGTTCGGCCCGCGGGGCGAGTGGATCGCGTCGAGCGGCTGGGACGGCACCGTACGGATCTGGGGCGACTCGAACGCCCCCGCGGGCCGGATCGTCATGTCCTCGCCCGACCCCGCTTCTGGCTGCGTCGTGCACCCGCGCGGCGGCTGGCTGGCCGCTCCGGGCGGCCGGGTGCGCATCGCCGGGCTGCCGCGCGGCGAGCCGGTCCGCACGTTGGCCGGCCCGCCCGGTCGCGGTGTCGCGGTGTCGCCGGACGGCAAGCTGCTCGCTTCGACGAGCGTTGACGACGGCCCTGCCGCTGCCTCCGCCAACCCGGTCCGCGACGGCTTCGGCCGCACGATCACCATGGTCGAGGGCTTCGTGGGCGGCGTCGGTGAACACCCGCTCGATTGGGAGCGGCTGCACGCGCGCTGCTCGGACGCCCTTGGTCAACTCCTGGCGTCCGAGCCCACGGGTGTACTGCTGGAAAGCCGACCCGAGCCGCCCGCTTCCCGTTCCCGCGCGCGCCGGCAGCCGCCCGATATGCCGGCCCACCTCGTACCGCCGTCAATGTTCGGCTGGTGGGACACGTATCGGGTGAGCTCCCGGCGGAAGTGATTACGGCTTCCTGGCTACTGCTCCGAAAATAGAGGCGTCGACAGGCGCCGGGCTCTCCTCGGCGTCGGGGTCGGGCCGCCACTCGCTGACCGCGACAATGCCGGGCTCGACAATTTCAAGCCCCTCGAAGAACTCGGCGAACGCGGCCCGGTCGCGCGGGTACACGTCGGACTTGCCGGTGCGCAGCGTCTCGTCCCAGTTCGCGGCGAGTTCCGGCGTGAGAAAGTCCTTGGTCGCGCAGGACATCGTCAGGTAACTGCCGGAAGGCAGCGCGTCGAGCAACGTCCGCACGACGTTGCGCGCGGCCGCCTGCTCGGGCAGGAAGTGCACGATCGCAACGAGCATCAACGCCACGGGCTGCTTGAGATCGAGCGTCTCGGTCAGCTCGGGGTGGTCGAGGATGCGCTGCGGTTCGCGCAGGTCTTCCTCGAGGTACCGGGTGAGCCCTTCGGGTGTGCTGGTCAGCAGCGCGCGGGCGTGCGCCATGACCATCGGATCGTTGTCGGCGTAAACGATCCGCGCCTCGGGCGCGATGCGCTGCGCCACTTCGTGCGTGTTGTCGGCGGTCGGCAGCCCCGTGCCGATGTCGAGGAACTGCCGGATGCCGGCCTCCCCGGCGAGGTAGCCGACGGCCCGCTGCAGGAACGCCCGGTTGGCCCGGGCCGCGATCCGCGCCGCCGGGTAGGACTTCGCCAGCAGGTCACCGGACTCCCGATCGGCGGCGAAGTTGTCCTTGCCGCCGAGCCAGTAGTTGTATCGCCTGGCCGGATGTACGACTCCGGTGTCGAGCTTCTCCAGCATCAAGACCCCCAGATCGGAAAGCACCAGATTAGTCTTCCGACCTTGAATGTAACCTACCTAAAAATTCTCTAGGTAGGTTACATTGACGGTGTGGAGACCGCTGACGGCATCGAGCTGCTGCTCGACGCCGACCTGGACCGGCGCGTGCTGAACAGCGCCGAGGTCGAGATCACCAGCGGCGACCGCGCATGGTCCCGCCGCCAGGTCATGCTGCTGCGCCACTCGCCGAGTCCCCATGAGATCGATCGCGCACTGGCCACGCTCAGGCCGCACCTGGACGGACTGTTGTTCGTGGTGGCGCGGGCGGGGCGAGCATTGCGGCAGGCGACCGAGCGGGATGAGCGCATCGCCTATGCGGCGGTCGACGATGCGGTGGTCGGCTTCCTGCGCGAGACGCACCGGGCGGATCGGCAACGGCCGGCCGGCCAGGTCCATCCGGGTCGCACGAGTTGGGTACGGCTCGCCATGCTCAGATTGTTCGCGCTCGGCCCGTCCGCGCCGTTGCTGCAGGTGCAGATCGCGCAGCGGCTGGGGGTGTCGCACGTCGCGGTGGGCAAGCAGTTGCCGTTGCCCGAGGAACTGGTGACGCGCACGGCGACCGGTTGGCAGGTCGTCGACCGCGCGGCGTGCTGGGACCGGTTCATGGCGGACTATCCGGGCTCGCGCGGGCTGGTCACGTACTGGTCGGCGACCGGAGACCTGACGGCTCAACTCGAACGCATCGAACAGGTCGTCCACGCACCGGTCGTGTCGGGCGACTTCGCCGCCGACCTGTATGCACCATGGCGCCGGCCGGGCCGTATCGTCGCTTACGTCAGCGAGCAGCCGGCGTTGGAGCGGCACGGATTCGCGACCGTGCGTGCTGCGGACGCAACGGTTGAGCTGCGAACTCCTCGGGATCCGACCGTGCTGGCCATGTCCCGCGAGCTGGGAAGCCGGCATCGATACGCCGACCCCCTCATCGCGGCGTGGGACCTGCGCCGGTCGTCCGGCGGAGACGTCGAATCGGCGGTCGGCCAACTTCGAGCCCGAGCCCTTCGGGAACGACTGTGGACATAAGGCGTCACGTCGAGCTCGTCGCCACCGCATACGCCGAGGAACTGTCGATACGGTCACTCGCGGAGATCGGTGCGATCACCGCCGACCAGAACGTGCGCATCATCGGCGGGCAGATGGCGTCGCTGCTGTTGACCGCCTTTCCCGTCCCCGGCATCGCCGTCCGTCGCACCCGTGACGCCGACGCCGCCATCACCACCGAACTCGCCGGCTCCGGCGTCATCCACCAGCGCCTCCTCGACCACGGGTACACCGCCACCAGTGGCAACAGCTACACACGGCCGGTCCCGGACCTGGCGGTCGTGGGCGGACCCGTCCCGGAGCTCACCATCGTCCTGCTCATCCCGTCTCTCGACGGACGCTTCCGGCCGCAGGAGCTCGGCGGGCGCGCGTTCGACTCCGCGCCTGGACTTGCTCCCGCGCTTGCCGCCGACCCGGTCACGCTCGACGCGGCCGCGCGGATGCTGGACGGCGGCACGCTGGAGTTCACCGTGCGGGTGCCCACAGTCGAACTCGCGCTCGTCATCAAGGCGCTCGCGTACGGCTCGCGCGTGCAGGACCGGGACGTCGAGGACATCGACCGGCTGCTGGATATCATCGACGGCGGTCAACCTGCGACGGCGGTTCCGCAACGCGATGGCGACGACGCGGCCGCCTGATCTGCCTCGGTAACAAATGGCCCGGTTGACTGCTGGTCCGCAGGCTCTGACCGGTACCCAACGGCCAACCAGAAACCAACAGCTGCCCCAACGGGATTACCGGCAACCCAACGCCGGGCAACGGACCAACAGCCGCGGCCAACAGCCACGCCAACACGCGCCCCGTGCCAACAGCACCGCGCCAACAGCGGCTCGGCGCCAACAGCACTGCGCCAACAGAGTCCAACAAGCCAACAGCCCCGGCCAACAGCGGCGACACCCACCCAACGCAGGCCAACAGGCGCGTCCGCAGTCGATCTGGCCCGGACCGCAGGACGGAGCTGTTGGACGCAGTTGCTGAACGCGTCCGGCAAAGCGCGCCCAACGGCCGCCCTTTGGTGGGTGACGGCGTTCCCACCCCGGGAACGCCCTGCTTCCCGAGGACCGGCCATGGCGAAGTTCCACATCGACCCCGTGCTCTACGTCCAGGCGTTCCTCAACGAACGCGACCTCCGACTCCTCGACTTGCTGTACGACCACCGGGTCCTCACGACCAGCCAGATCGAGACCGCACTGTTCGATTCCCGCCGCCAGACGGCCAAGCGTCTCCTGCGCCTGTACCAGCTCGGCCTCCTGCAGCGCTTCCGTCCCGCCCGCCGCACTGTCGACGGCGGCCTAAGACTGACCCTCTGGCGGCGGATTGGAATTGACCCCTCTCCGTAAGTCTGGAGGGGTGATCAAGTTGGAGGAGTGGGCTGAGCTGCGGCGGTTGCACCTGGGCGAGGGTGTGCCGATCAAGGAGCTCGCTCGGCGGTTCGGGTTGTCGCGGAACACGGTGCGGTCGGCGGTGCGGGCGGTGGAGCCGCCGCGGCGTGAGCGTGGGCCGCGGGGTTCGTCGATTGATGTGTTCGAGCCACAGATCCGGTTGCTGCTGACGCAGTGGCCGTCGATGCCCGTGCCGGTGATCGCGGAACGGATCGGTTGGACGCGGTCGTTGACGGTGTTGAAGGACCGGGTTCGGCAGTTGCGGCCGTTGTTCGTGCCGCCGGATCCGGCGGACCGGATCGAGTACTCGCCGGGTGAGGTCGCGCAATGCGATCTGTGGTTCCCGGAGCCGCAGATCCCGGTCGGGGCCGGTCAGCGGCGGGTGTTGCCGGTCCTGGCGATGACGTGCGGGCATTCGCGGGTGACGGACGCGGTGATGATCCCGTCGCGGCAGGCGGGCGACATCCTGGCCGGGATGTGGGAGATCATCGGCGGGTGGGGTGCGTGCCCGCGCACGCTGGTCTGGGACCGGGAATCAGCGATCGGCGGGACCGGGAAGCTGACGGCCGAGGCGACGTCGTTCGCGGGAACGCTGGGCGTCGGCATCCGGCTGACACCGCGACGGGATCCGGAATCCAAAGGTCTGGTCGAGCGGCGCAACGGCTACTTCGAGACGTCGTTCCTGCCGGGCCGCACGTTCACCTCGCCGTTCGACTTCAACACACAGATCGGTGACTGGCTCACGACCCGGGCGAACGTCCGGCACCTGCGCGCGATCGGCGCTTCCCCAGCCCAGCGGTGGGACGCCGACCGGGCCGGCATGGTCGGCCTGCCGCCGGTGGCGCCGGCGATCGGGCTGACCCACCGGGTCCGGCTGGGCCGCGACTACTACGTCCGGGTCGACAGCAACGACTACAGCGTGGACCCCCGCGCGATCGGCCGGTTCGTCGACGTGTTCGCCAACCCAGTGCGGGTCGTGGCGTCCTGCGCCGGTCAGGTCGTCGCCGAACACGCCCGCTTCTGGGGAGTCCGGCAGACGATCACCGACCCGGCCCACCGCGACACTGCCCGGCTGCTGCGCGCCGAGCTGGCGCACCGCCGGCGCGAGCTCGAGCGCGAGACGACCAGAAGCCACGCCGACGGGCATGTCGTGGCCATCCGCGCCTTGCCCGACTACGACGACCTGTTCGGCGTCGACTTCGATCCGCACCCCGTCGAGCACCCACCCGCATCCACCATCGCTGAAGGGATCTCATGACCACCACAGCAAGCACGCGAAGCAAGGCCGCGACGCAAAGGCCTGCCGCGGCCCGGCCGGACGGGCTGACGTCGAAACTGGCCTACCTGGCCCGGGTACTGAAGACCCCCACGATCGGCCGGGTCTGGGAAGACCTCGCCGAGCAGGCCCGCGACGCGAACTGGTCCCACGAGGAATACCTCGCCGCCGTCCTGGAACGCCAGGTCGCCGACCGGGAATCAGCCGGGAACATGATGCGGGTCCGCACCGCGCACTTCCCGGCCATCAAGACCCTGGACGACTTCAACCTCGAGCACCTGCCCAGCCTCCGCAAGGACGTCCTGGCGCACCTGGCCACCGCCACGTTCGTCCCGAAGGCCGACAACGTGGTGCTCCTGGGCCCGCCCGGGATCGGCAAGACCCACCTCGCGATCGGGCTGGGCATCAAGGCCGCCCAGGCCGGCAACTCCGTGCTGTTCGACACCGCCACGAACTGGATCACCCGGCTCGCCCGGGCCCACCACAGCGGCGCGCTGGAGGCCGAGCTCAAGAAGATCCGCCGCTACCGGTTGATCATCATCGATGAGGTGGGCTACATCCCGTTCGACACCGACGCAGCGAACCTGTTCTTCCAGCTGGTCGCGTCCCGCTACGAGCAAGCCTCGATCCTGGTGACGTCGAACCTACCGTTCGGCCGCTGGGGCGAGGTCTTCGGCGACGAAGTCGTCGCCGCGGCGATGATCGACCGGCTCGTCCACCACGCCGAGGTCCTCACCCTCGCCGGCGACTCGTTCCGCACCCGCGCCCGCCGCGAACTCCTCGCCAAGAACCGCGACAAATAGACCAAGCCGACCTGACGGGGGGTCAATCCCAAACCGCCCGAGGGGGGTCAGTTCTAATCCGCCGTTGACACCGCACACATCCGGACTGGTGCCACGTCATCGATCAGCTCGGCGCCGAGATCGTGGCGGCCGAACGCGGCGAGGTCGCGCCCCGTCACGCGGATCTGGTCGCCCAACGCCGGCGGGTCGCGCTGAGCCCGTTGTTGGCGCATCTGTTGGGCGTCAACCAGTTCTTCACGGACCTTCTCGGCCACACCCGCCAACACACGAATGCCCGGCTCGTGCGTTGGTGGTCGGAGCACCAGTGCGCCGAGCCGCTCCGGTTCGGAACCCGCACGATGTACCGCGTCCGCTCCGACGGCCACGGCGTCTACGACGAGAACGACCGGCGGCTCGCCTTCTTCCTCGAGTACGACCGAGGTACCGAATCGCTGCGGCTGCTCGCGGCCAAACTGCGCCGATATCACGAGCTCGCCCTACAGGGCGGCCCAACCTGGCCGGTGCTTTTCGTCATGCCCGACGCCGAGCGCGAACAGCGCCTCCACCATCTGCTCCAACAGGAACCGTCAACCCAACCGGCGGCAACGGCATCGGCCCGACCAAGCCCGGCGGAAGCTGTCTGGCGACCCATCGGTACGACTGGCGAACCCCGGCGCCTGATCGATCTGGACGTGTTGAGCGACCGGTCCGATGACGACGCGCTGGACCGGCTCGATCAGCGTCCGTTCCCACGCGGTCACTGACCGGACGCCCTGGTTCGTACCCCGGCCGAGGCCCCGGCCCGGACCTGGCTGCGGCGGGCCGGGGTCGGGCCGGGGTCAGGCCTGCGCTGAGCGGGTCAAACACCCGAGCAACATTTCCCGACATCCTCTCCAAGAGGGGAGGACTAGGACGGGGAGAGGCGACGATGAGACAGGTCTCCCGATCGCCGGATGGCTGCGACGTGCCGTCGCCACAGCTGCTCCATGGCCGTGTCGTAGCCGAGCCACCGATAGTCGTCGGTGTTCGGTTGCTCGCTCTCGACCTCCTCGACGTAGTCGTTGACGAACGCGGTGATATTCGCGGTGCGCCCCTCACCGGGCGTCCTCTCCTGCTCCAGCCAGCGGCGCGTCACCTCGCGGACTAGGAGCCGGCGATCCTCGGCGTCCTGGAGGCGATTGGCACGGCTGACCTCAAGGCCATCGCGGATCTCCGAGCACCGTCCGATCAGCGGCAGCAACACCAGCGCCACCTCCAACTGCAGCGCTTGATCCTCTTCCAGCACCTTCATGCCAGTCCCCTTACTGCGTGATCTCTCCAGGCCAGGGCGGGCGATATCAGCTCGCCCTGGCCGGCCGTCGAAACGTGCCCAGTGCCGAACCAGTCGACCGGCGACCACGTCAGCTCGTTGTCCGTGGTCCGCGCCGTTGACCTGCGCTGCGGGAGGCGCCCGGCCCGCGTGAAGCTGTTCGCCGCGCGTTGCCTTGGCTCGCACGGCCATGACCGCCCGCACTTGGTGCAGCGACCGAAGCAAGCGGGCAGTGTCTGATGCTCGTCGATTATTCGTTTGGCGGCGTCGAGGACGGCGCTGAAGCCAACTCGGGCATGTGACATGGAGCCTCCGCCCCTAACGTCTGAAAGCACTCATGAAAAACGCCGCACCGTGGCATCTCGGCCGGGCTGCCTCCAAGGAGAGGGCGGCGTCTATAGGTGGAGGTTGCCACTGTAAGTAGGCGAATGCAACCCTTACATACTCCAGGTCATCAAATGGTGCACTGGCGGACGTCCTCATGGCCGCCGCAGGGCAGACTCACGGGAACGGAGCGAGGGGATGGATGACATGGCGCGAAAGCCACTGCCGACGCTGCGCCTTCGGCGTTTGGCGGCTGAGCTGCGCAGTCTTCGGTCGGCAGCCAGTCTGAGTCGGGAGGCGGTCGAGGAGCGGACCGGAATCACCGGCACGACGCTGTACCGACTGGAGACGGCCAAGGTCCGCCCGCAGCGCCGGACGCTCAACTCGCTACTTGACTTGTACAACGTTACCGACGCGAAGGCCCGTGAGGACCTTCACGCACTGTCGCGTAAGAGCGGCGATCCCGAGTGGCTCCAGTCGTACCAGTCCGAGCTCACCGAGCAGTACATGACCTACATAGCCTTCGAGCAGGAGGCCCGCGAGGTCCGCAACTTCGAGTCGCTGTTCGTCCCGGGACTACTGCAGACAGAGGCTTACGCCACTGCCGTGATCGCGGGAGTGCTCCCGACGGCGACGCCGGAGGAGGTGGCGAACCGTGTTCGGGTGCGGCTGCAGCGGCAGAGGTTGCTCGAGCAGCAGGAACCGCTGCGTCTGTGGGCCGTCGTGGACGAAGCCGCGTTCCGGCGGACCGTCGGAGGCTCCGCGGTGATGGCGGATCAGCTCCGGACCCTCGCGGAACGGGCGGCGTTGCCTCATGTGTCGGTTCAGGTGATCCCGTTCAATGCGGGCGCGCATCCCGGGATGCCGGGATCGTTCTCGGTCCTGAGCTTCGCCGACTCTGCGGATCCGGACATCGTCTACACCGATTCGATGTCAGGCGACCTGTTCACGGACTCGCCGCCAGCCGTCCGGCGCCATATGCTGACGTTTGCGCATTTGCAATCGGTGGCTGTCAGCCCGGCCGACTCCATCCAGTTGCTCAACCGACTTGTGGACGAGCTCGAATGAGAGGCAGCACCCGATGATCGAGAACCCTGCGTCGCACTCGCCGGAGCTGGCTTGGCGGAAGGCTCGGCGCTCGAGTGGCAACGGTCAGTGCGTCGAGGTCGCGACTCCGGGTGCCGTTCAGGTCCGTGATTCCAAGGACCCAGACGGGCCCGTACTGACCTTCGCCGCGGCCGATTGGACCGCGTTCATCAGCGACGTGCAGCAGGGACGTTACGGCCTGAACGCCTGACGGCGGCACGACTACGAGCACCAACCCGGCCTCGTCCCGCGATCCAGGCACTCGGTTGCGTTCGTTTAGGCTGTCTCACTTGTGAGGCGAATTATCCCGGCCGACCGCGAAGGCATTCGCCAGGCCGCGGAGCTTTTGCTCCGGAACTCGGTGGTGGCGTTCCCCACCGAGACCGTCTACGGCCTCGGCGCCAACGCCCTCGCGACCGACGCGGTGTCCGAGATCTACCGCCTCAAGGGTCGCCCGGCTTGGAACCCGCTGATTGCCCACGTCGCGTCGGTGGAGGAGGCCCGCGCCCTGGTCGCCGAGTGGCCGGCAACGGCTCAGATCCTGGCCGAACGGTACTGGCCGGGCCCGCTGACCATCGTGCTGACCCGCGCGCCGGACGTGCCCGCCGCCGCGGCCGCCAGCACCGGCCTGATCGCCATCCGCATCCCCGCGCACTCCGTGGCGCTGGACCTGATCAGGGCGGCCGGCCTGCCGCTCGCGGCGCCGAGCGCCAACCGGTCGGAGAGCATCTCGCCGACGACCGCCGAGCACGTGCTGCGCAGCCTGCCGGACGTACCGCTGATCCTCGACGGCGGCAGTTGCACGCTGGGCATCGAGTCGACCATCGTCGACCTGTCCCGGCCGCGGCCACGACTCCTGCGGCCGGGGGCGCTTCCGCTGCGGGCGCTCCGGGACGTGATCGGCGGGATCGACCTGCCGCCGTTCGATCTTGAACCGGGTGTGGCCGCGCCGGCTCCCGGCTTGTCACGTCGCCACTACGCGCCGCGCGCGAAGGTGGTGATGCTGCCGTCGGTCACGGCGGGGGACGTCGCCTCGGCTGCGGGGCCGGTCGGGGTGCTCGGCTACCACGTGCCCGAGCAGCCGGTCGATCACCTGGAACTGCTGCCCGACGACCCGGCCGGATACGCCGCCGACCTGTATGCGGCCCTGCACCGCCTGGACGACGCCGGCGTGGCCACGATCCTGGTCGAGGAACCGCCGCCGGACGAGGACTGGATCGCGGTGCGCGACCGCTTGGCCCGCGCCGCCGCCTAAGATCGCGGTTTGGTCATGCTCAGCAGGTCGAGGGCCTCGTCCAGCTGCTGCTCGGTCAGCGTGCCCTGTTCGACGTGGCCGCGCGACAGCACCACCTCGCGGATCGTGCGGTTCTCCTTCAGCGCCTGCTTCGCGATCGACGCCGCCTCCTCGTAGCCGAGGTACCGGTTCAGCGGCGTGACGATCGATGGCGAGCCGGCCGCGTACCCCTCCAGCACCTCGCGGTTGGCGGCAAGATCGCGGATGCAGCGCTCCTCGAAGAGGCGGGCAACGTTCGTCAGCAGCCGGATCGACTCGAGCAGGTTGCGGGCGATCACCGGCAGCATGACGTTCAGCTCGAAGTCGCCCTGCGAGCCCGCGAACGCCACGGCCGCGTCGTTGCCGATGACCTGGGCGACGACCTGGCGAATCGCCTCCGGGATGACCGGGTTGACCTTTCCCGGCATGATCGACGAGCCGGGCTGCAGGTCCGGAATCGCCAGCTCCCGCAGGCCTGCCCGGGGACCCGAGCCCATCCACCGGATGTCATTGGCGATCTTGTACAGCCCGACAGCGATCGTCCGGATCACGCCCGACGCCTCGACCAGGGAGTCGCGAGCACCCTGGGCCTCGAAGTGGTTCCGCGCCTCGGTGAGCGGCAGCGACGTGGTCTCCGCCAGCAGCGCGATCACCCGCGGCGCGAACCCCGCCGGCGTGTTGATCCCCGTCCCCACCGCGGTCCCGCCCAACGGCAGCTCGGAAACGCGGGGCAGAACGGCAGCGATCCGATCGACACCGTAGGAGATCTGCGCCGCGTACCCCGAGAACTCCTGCCCCAGCGTCACCGGCGTCGCATCCATGAGGTGCGTGCGGCCCGCCTTCACGAACGTGGCGAACTCCGAGGACTTGGCAGTCAGAGCGGCGGCCAGCGACGTCAGGGCGGGGCTGAGCGAATGCGCGAGCTCGCCCGCAACCGCGATGTGCATGGCCGTAGGAAACACATCGTTCGACGACTGCGAAGCGTTCACGTGGTCGTTCGGATGCACCGGCTTGTCCAGGGCGCGCGAGGCGAGCGTGGCCACCACCTCGTTCACGTTCATGTTCGACGAGGTGCCCGAGCCGGTCTGGAAGACGTCGATCGGGAACTGGTCCGCGTGCTCGCCGTCCGCGACCAAGCGGGCCGCGTCCGCGATCGCGTCCGAAATGTCGGCATCGAGAACGCCGAGCGAGCCGTTCACCGCGGCCGCCGCCGCCTTGACCGAGGCCAGGGCGCGGATCAGGGCGCCTTCCAGCACCACGCCCGAGATCGGGAAGTTTTCGACTGCGCGCTGGGTCTGGGCCCGCCACAGCGCGGACGCCGGAACGCGGACCTCGCCCATGGTGTCGTGCTCGATGCGGTACTCCATGGATCCATCATTCAGCGCGAAAGCGCCGACAGGTCGGTTGCGCCGAGTGATGTGAACAGCGCAACAGCCTCGTCCGGCCGGCCGAGCCCGAACAGCGCCCGCGCCTGCTCGTAGCGGTCGCCGATCCGGGAGGCCTTCGCGAACGCCTCCTTGTTCAACCAGTCGGCCTCCTGCGAGCGGTCGAGCGCGCGCAGGGTGAGGGCCAGGTCGTTCGCGGCCAAACACTGACCGGATACGTCCGCCACGCGCTCCATCTGGTCGCGCGCGGCGCGTTGGCACGTTTCAGCGTCGGCCAGGCGGCCCGCCAGCCGGTACGCGGTGCCGAGCTTGCTCAGGGTCTCCGCCGCGCCGTACTGGTTGACCGAGTCCCGCTTCAGCACGAGCGCACGCTGCAACAACGCGGTGGCCACGGTTAGGTGACCTAGGTGTAGATGGACCAGCCCCAACTCGCCTAGGCTGATCGAGAACGGGCGGATGCCGCCGATCCGGCGCGCGACGGCCAGCGCGCGGCGGTTCGCGGTGAGCGCCTGTGCGTAGTTGCCGGCCTGGGTGTGCACCAGCGCGACCGTGCTGTGCAGCTTGAACTCCAGGCTGGGCGGCATCTCGGGCAACCGGACCAGCGCGGCGGCCTCGGCCGACGCGATCGCCTCCGGGTACTGCCCGAGCCGGCTGTGCAGCATCGCCAGATTCGTGAGCGCCGTGCCCACCAGGCGGGGCAGATCCTCGCGCTCGGCGATCCGGATGACGGCCTGCAGCGTGGTGAGCGCATCGGTCAGGCGGCCCATCCGGAAGTACACGGCGGCCAGGTAGTTGCGGGATTCCGCCTCCAGCTCGGCGTCGGGCAGGGCGACCGCCGCCTCGATGGCGCGTTCGTAGAGGTCGAGCTGGTGCGAGCCGAAGCCGAAGCCGAACAGGAACGGCGAAACGGCGCGGGTGAGCATGCACGTGTGCCGATGGTGACCGGACTCGGCGGCCAGGCGGGCCACGCTGAGCACGTTCGGCAGTTCGCGCTCCAGCCAGCGGCGGGCCGCCGGTGGGTCCGCGAAATCGAGCGCCGTCGGCGGCGGGGTTTCCAGCCTGAGCAGGGACTTTGCGTCCGAGAGCTCCATGAACCGGGTCGCGCTGACCACGCTGTACAAATAATGATCCAGAAGCCTTCCGACCGCCGCGGTGTCGTCCTGCGCGAGCTGGGCCGCGAAGTCGCGCAGCAGGTCGTGCAGCCGGTAGCGCCCGGCCGCCGGGGCCTCGACCAGGTGCACGTCGACGAGATCCTCGAGCATCGCCTCGGCCGTGGCCTCGGGCAGTCCGGCCAGGGCCGCGGCCGCCGCGGGCTCGAAGTCGCCCGACGGGTGCAGTCCGAGAACCATGAAAAGCTGCTGCGACGGTACCGCCAGTTGCTGGTACGACAACGTGAACGCCGCTGCCACGGTCCGTCCGTCGACGGCGAGCTCGGGCAGCCGCCGGTCCGCCGTGCGCAGCCGCAGGGCGAGATCGGACACGCTCCAGCCGGGCCGGTGTTGCAGGCGGGCACCCGCCAGCCGTACCGCCAAGGGAAGTCGACCACACAACTCGGCGACCTCGACGGTGCTCATCGGGTCGGCGTAGGCGCGCTCGCCGACGGTGCGCCGCAGCAGCTCGACGGCGTCCTCGATCGGCATCACGTCGAGCGAGACCGTCTGCGCGCCGTCGAGGCCGGCCAGGCGCCGCCGGCTGGTGATCACGACGCCGGTGTGCGCGGTGCCGGGCAGCATGGGCAGAACCTGTGCGGTGTCGAGCGCGTTGTCGAGCAGCACGAGCACCTGGCGGTCGGCCAGTTCGGTCCGCCAGAGCACCGCCCGGTCGTCGAGGCCGTCCGGCACCCGCTCGCTCGGCACCCCGAGCTGGCGCAGCAGGGCCCCGAGCGCCTCGGCCGGGTCGAGCGGGGCGCGGTCGCTGTGGCCGCGCAGGTCGAGGTACAGCTGGCCGTCCGGGTACCGCTCGCTCGCCGCATGCGCGACCCGCACCGCCAGCGACGTCTTGCCGGTGCCGGCCATCCCGTCGATCGCGATCACTTCCGGCCGGTCCGCGCGCAACGCCTCGACCAGGTGCTGAATCAGTTCGGCGCGGCCCGCGAAGTCGGCCACATCGCGCGGCAGGCAGCGCGCCGCCCGGCGCCCGAGCGAGCGCGGCGTCTGCGGCAGGAGGAGCGCGGCGTCGCCGTTGAGGATGCGCCGGTGCAGGTCGGCCAGCTCGGCGCCCGGCTCGATGCCCAGCTCCTCGGCGAGCAGGGCGCGGCCCCGGCGGAACACCGCGAGCGCGTCCGCGCGCCGGCCGGTGCGGGCCAGGGCGGTCATGAGGTGGCCGCGGAACTGCTCGTGGTGCGGGAAGCGCTCGACCAGGTCGGCCACCTCGGCCAGGATCTCCTCGGCCAGGTCGAGCTGCAGCTCTAGGTCGAAGCAGAACGCCATGGCCGCGGTCCACTGCTCCTCCAGGTGCGCGGCCGCGGCCTGCACCACGTCGGAGTCGACGTCGGTGAGCGGCCGTCCGCGCCACAGGGCGAGCGCCGCGCGCAGGTCGTCGCGGCCGCCGGCGAGATCACCCTCCGCGGCGGCGGCCCGCCCGCGTTCGACCAGGGACGCGAACAGCGCGGCGTCGAGATCCTCCGGGCCGACCTTGATCCGGTACCCCGACGGCTCCGTCACCACCAGGTCCTCGGGCAGGCCGGCCTTGCGCAGCAACTGCCGCAGCCGGGACACGCAACTGTGCACCTGGGCCCGCGCGGTCAACGGCGGGCTGGTGTCCCAGAGCGCAGTGATGACCTGCTGCACCGGTACGAGCTGACCCTCACGCAGCAGCAGCAACGCCAGGAGCACGCGCTCGCGGGGTGCAGCGACCGTGATCTCCGCGGCCGGCGTGCGGATCTGCACCGGACCGAGGATCGAGAATCGGGTCGAATCGCGCATCATCACCCTCTGTGCGGCCGCCGCCTCCCCTCGAAGCTGCACGCTGATGAATCTGATGGTAGTCAGATGAGAGCGCCGAAAGAGCAGCGGCGGCGACCCTTTTTCACGGGAGCGCATGCTCGTGCCGGAATGCGCCCAGAACGCTCGCCTTACTCAGTCAAGGCGGTCGGGTTGCTCTGGGCGAACGGGGATATTTCGGGATGAGCAGGCGAAACTTTTGATTGCGGGGCTGCGCCCGATGTTGTGTGCGGCCCCCGAATCCGTTACGCCAGGCGTTCTGCGCCTCGCGTAACGGACTTTTCGCCTGACGGGGTATTCGCCATTGTTTGGGCGATTTCCGAGAGGCAGGCTTCGCGCGGCATCTGCGGCGTCGAGGGGGTGTCGCAGATGCCGTACGGTCTGCGCGTGCGCCCCCTCCACCCTTCCGCCATGCCCCCGCAGATGATCGAACGTGCCACCCGGCATCGGCTCGAGGGCGACTGGCGACGGGCGTGCGCGGCGGCCTACGTCACCGTCTCGCCGTATGTGGCGGACGTGCCGGAGCTCGAGCACCTCATCCCCGACCTGCTGCGCTGGCACATTCCGCGCGACCCTCAGACCGGCCTGTTCAAGCCGCACCGGTCCTACGCGCTGGCTCCGCTCCACGACCAGCAGGTCCTGGTCGCGCGCACCCCGGGCCCGGGCGGCGACCAGCAGCTCGTGCTCGACGGCGGCGACCGAGGCCACGCCGGCAACACGTTCCTGCTGCTCCGCGATCATTGGGACGCCAGGTGTACCGCCCAGCTCCTCACCCGCTGCGGCGGCCCCGACTTCCTCACCTCGAAGCCCCTCCTGCTGGACGAGTCCGGCCGGCACGCCGAGGCCTGGGCGGCCGCCGGGTTCGACCTTGAGGTGCTGTTGTTCGACAAGCGGTGGGGCCGGGCCGGCGACTTCCCGGATCCCGAGTGGCGCCGGCAGGCCGTGGAGCAGTCGCTGGCCTGGCTCCGGCCGGCCTTCGCGTTCCTGCCCGAGGCGGTCGAGCGGGTAGCCAACGACACCGGCCTGGTCCGCATCGAACTGCGCGCCCGCCGGCTGGTCTTCGAGGCCGGCAGTCGCCGGGTCCGCCTCCTGTGGAACACGCCGAACCCGGACGCCGAGCGCGAGGAGTTCGGGGTCGAGCTTTGGCGGGTACCGTCGATGCCGCTGGCCCTTGCCCGCCGCCCCGAAGCGCTGACGGCGTTGTTGCGGGGTGATCTGAGCCCGGATGATCTGCACCCGGTGATGTTCGCGACGCTGTTCCCGGGCCGCTCCGGCCCGCACCCGCGGCCGCTCGAGCCACTGCCGTCGGCGGTCGTCGTGCACTGCGGCGGCGCCGTGCACACGGTGCGCATGGAGGACGGCCGGATCACCATCCCGCACACGCCGGAGGAGATCGCGCGGGAGCGGGCCTTGATCGCCCTGGGCGGCGCGCCCGTCGGCTGCCTGGCCGCCCTGGACGGCTGGTCCGACCCGCGCGTGCCGCTGCCCCGGCCCATGCGCCGCGTGCGTGACGAGTTCGTCCTGCGAGCGGCGCACGGCGACGTGTGGTCGGTGGACGCGGCCCTGCGCAACGGCCTGGACGACTCGGTACGCAGCGCCGACGGCTTCGACCTGGAGAGCATGCTCGCCTGGACCCAACCGCCGGGAGCCCTGCACAGAGCCATGTCCCGGCGTCCCTAACCCCGGCGCGGCCTCCTCACTCGGGGGCGGGTCGTGGGCTCGGCGTCACGGGTCATCGCGTGCAGCACCAGCTGCAGCCGTCGTGGCTGGTGGCGGGCCGGTAACTCCTCCAGCAGCGGAATCGCATCGGTCGGCAGCATCGGCAGCGCGTGCCCGAACAGCCGGGCAAAGGTCGCCCCCGCCCCCGAAGGCGCATCCGGCGACAGCCACCGCATCGTCCGCAGCGGCTCCCGCGTGCGCCTGTCGGCCGGCTCGGATGCGTCGACCAGCAAGAGGCAGCGCTCGCCGGCCGGGATGAGCTCGCCCTCCAACAGCACGGCCTGGGTCGTCGTGCGCAGCCAGCCGATCACCTCCGGGCCGTTCGCGAGCACCCGGTCCACCAGCCGCGAACGATCGGCGCTCGGATCGAACAGCGCCGCGTCCAGCAGCCCCGGCAGCAGCAGCGAGCCCGCGTCCCACAGGGCCGCGGTCAACGCCGTGACCAGCTCGGCGACCTCCGTCAGCGACACCCGCTCCGGCGCCAGCCCCCGCCAGAACAGCAGCTCGTCGAGGACCGTGTCCGGCCGCGCCCCGTCCCGGTCCCGCACCACCTCGGCGATCGTCGTCCCGAGCAGCCGCAACGGCGCCTCCGGCCCGACTTCGACCAGCTCACGGCCTTGCGCCGCGACGGAGCGCAGCACCGCGGAAGGCACGCCGAGCACGTCGGCGACCGCCTCCGGCAGCAGCTCGTCCACCGGGTGCTGCCGCGCCCGGGCCGCGAGCCGGGCGCCCCACATCAGCCGGGCCTGGGCCGGGGTCGAGGGCCAGACAAGTCGCAGCAGCTCTCGAACACCGGCATCGAACGAGGGGCCGCCAAAGGTCGTCGGATCGCAGAACGCCTGCCCAACGGGGCCGTCGCCGGCGATGATGCGCAGGTCAGAGGGGCCACTCACGTTCGCGACCGGGTTGAACAGCACTGGCGAAAACCTCCCGCGACGGTCCGTACCGACTCCCGAAACCCTACCGCTTTTCGAACACACGTACGAACACAAAATCGGCACGGATTCATGCGCTCATGCATCTGTTCATGTCTATGGCCGTGGGTAACACGCGTGTGACGCTGGGTGTTCTTGAGCTTAGGTCGGTGATGCAGCGTGGCTACCGGTCGTCACAATGACAGCTGTTCGAACGGACGCAGACATGCCTGCCACTGCGGCGGCTGCGGCGGATCCTTGCATGGCTGGCGAGCATGGCTCGATCTGGCCATCGGGCCGAACGCCGAGCGAACCCAGCGGTGGAACCGGCGGGACCGCGTGCTGGAGCGGGTGCCGGCTTACGGCCTTCGCCGCAACCAGCGTAACCGCGAGATCGTAGGTGATCTGGCGCGAATAGACATCAGCGGCTGGCTGTCGGTCGAGGGCCGGCGCACCCGGCTGCACAACGCAATCGAGCCGTCGGTGGCCCGCCCGACCGTCGCCGAGCAGGTCGAGGCCCTGGCCGAGGGGCTGGCCCGGGAGCCGTGGGAGCGGATCTCCGAGGACCTGCCGGACCCGATCGCGATCGGCCGCGAGTTCGCCGACCACGGCTGGTGCGACGTGCTCATCGGCCTGGTCCGCGGCCTCGAACTGGAGTCCGACGTCCGGGACTGGATGCGGCACGTCCTGGTCGACTCGTCCCGCGCCCCGAACCGCCCGCGCGTCGACGCGGACATCGCCGACGTCGTGGTCGGGCACGTGTGGAAGGCGTTGCAGAACGGACCGTACAACTGGCTGGAGCGCGACCTGCGATCATTGCGCGTGCTGGCGGTCTTCATGTGCCCCGCCCCCGAGGCCCACGCCGAGGTGCGCGAATACGCCCTGCGCCCCGAGATGGAAATGCTCAGCGACCAGACCCGGGAGCGCCTGAACCAGGTCCTCGGCCGACTCTGACCCGCGCGGCAACGGGAAGGTGATCGCTGCCGGTCCTTCCGAGGGCCCAGACCGCGGTCACCTTCCCGCCGTTGGCCATGACGTGATCGATCCGCGCAATGGGCATGCGCGCCGGAAAACTGAACGCCGGTGTACTGCGAGCGGTCGTCATCGTTCGGGTGATCGGCTGGAGCCCGGGGTCATCGGCCGCACCGTTCAGATCGCCGATGAGCACCACGGGCTTCCGCTCTTGTCTGAGCCAAGCACCAAGTTGCGCCGCACTGTCATCCCGCCACCGCGTGTCGAACCCGCTCAACCGCATCCGCACGGACGGCAGATGCACCACGTAGACGATCACCCCGTTGACCTCGGCCCGCAGCCCGCGCCGCCAATCCGCCTCGAGCCCGCGCGGCTTGATGTCCACGGGCTCGGCCCGCTCGATCGGCCACCGCGACCACAGCCCAACCGTCCCGAACACCACCCGATGCGGCAACGGCACCGAGACGCCCTCGGTGATCTCTTCAAGACCAACCAGCCCCGGTTGTACTTCCATGAGCCTGGCCACGGTCCCGCCCGGATCACGATTCTCATCGCTGAAGTTGTGCTGCACCACAACGAGGTCAGCCGGCTGCCTGTCGGGCGGCAGGAACTGATCGCCGAACGTCCCCATCCACAGCGTTGCGGACAGTCCACACGCGAGCACCGCGTTCACGGAGCGCCGCCACACCGCGACCGCGAACAGGACGGGGACGGCGAGTCCGAGCCAGGGCAGGAACGCGGAGATCAAGCTCCCGAGGTGAAGATCCACGCATCCCCGACGCGCAGCCCCAGCCGCAGGTTGACCGCAACTCGGCCAGCTCCGGGACTATCTCGACGGACTGGATTGGCGCGACGCCGCCTGATCTGATGCGAGTTCGGCGGCGAGGGCCTCGATCTGCCGCCCCAGTTCGGGCAGCGGGGCGCCCAGGTTCAGCCCGTGCGCCATGACCCGGACGCCGCCGGCGATCTCGTATGCGCGCCATGGCTCGTGGTCGGTGGCGTAGACGAGGTGACCCGCGCGCAGGCCGAGGGCGGTGCAGTAGGCGAGCATCTGGTAGACGTCGGCGTTCGGCGGCGAGGCGCCGCTGGTCTTCTTGTACTTCGCGTCGGCCACCGCCAGGCACTGACGATCGCGCCACCACGAGATGTCCGGGTACATGCCGATGCGACCGCCGGCGTCCAGGTGCATCGGACGCTCGGCGATGACCTCGCCGCCGTGCGCGGCCGTGAGCGCGTGCCGCAGTACCGCGGTGAGCCAGTCCTGGAAGGCGGCGTTGAGATCGAACGCGAATCCGCTGGCCCTGACCCCGCCCGAGCCGTGTTCGAGACCGTGGCCGGCGAGGATGAGACGGGCCAGGCGCAGCGCCGGACCGTACCGCGCGGTGAGCCGGGTCGTGGTCGTCGCCGGCAACTGTGCACCGGCGGCCAGCCGGGTGACCTCGGCCAGCGCCTGGCCGAGACGGTGTAGCCCGCGGCGGGTGGCGGTAGGCACTTCAGGCGTCCGGTGCAGGCGCTCGATCGCGGCGCGAAGGATCTGATTCTCGGGGATGTCGATCGAGTAGTCGTCGTACCGGACCTCGAGCGGCAGCGCGCGCCCGAGTCCGCGGCGCAGCTGGTCGGCCTCGCGGAGCCGGCCTCGCAGCAGCGGCAGCGTCTCCTCGGCGACGCGGTACCCCTGCAGCACGCCCGGGGCCAAAGCGCGCGAGGCGGCCGCGGCGAAAGCGACGGCCAGCGCCGGCACGAATTCCTCCTCGGCGGCGAGGTCGGCCGGGTCGTTGCGCCAGCCGCGGGTGTCGTGCGCGTGGCCGAGCAGCCAGAGCAGGCGCCGGATCGGTAGCTTCGGGCGCACCCGCAGCTCCACCGGGCCGCCCTCGACCGGCACCTCCAGCACGCCGACGACCGACCGGGCCGTGAGCCGGAGCCGGCCGTCGAGCGTGAGAGCGGCGTCGACCAGGCCGGTCGCGGCCAGGGCGGGCCCGAGCGCGGCCGCATCCCGGTCGAAGAGCGCCGTCTCGTACTCCCGGAGCTCGAACCGCCTCATGCCGGCCCTTCGGCACTCCCGGCGCTCATCCGGCGCCGCAGGGCCTCCAGTCCGTAGCGCGCGTGGACGTCGACGCCGTCGCCGAGGTGCCGCTCCTCGAGCAGCGGCTCGATCGCGGTCCGCCAGATCCGGGCCAGCCCGCGTTCGTCGGCGACCCGCTTGTTCATCAGGTACGACGGACCGACGGCCGCGTCCCGGTCACCGATCGCGAGGTTGAGCGCGTCCAACAGGTCGGCGCGGTCCTCCGGCAGCTGATTCGCACGCAGCCACCGGCGCAGCATGTCCCGCAGTGGTGGCTCGCCCGGAAACAAGCCCTGGAACAGGAACCGGCGCCGCATGGCCGCGTCGACGAGCGCGATCGAGCGGTCGGCCGTGTTCATCGTGCCGATGATGAACACGTTCTGCGGCAGGTCGAAGTCCTCGGTGGGGGAGTACTGCAGCTGAATGCGGCGGCCGCGGTACTCCAGCAGGAAGTACAGCTCCCCGAAGACCTTGGCCAGGTTGGCCCGGTTGATCTCGTCGATGATCAGCACGAACGGCTGGGTCGGTTCCGCCCTGGCTTCGAGGACGAGCTGCTTGAACGGGCCGGCTCCAGCGAGAACGCGATCGCACCGGGCTGGTCGCCGCGGACCGGGCGGAAGCCCTCGAAGAAGTCCTCGTACGAGTACGAAGGATGGAACTGCACCAACCGGTACGCGTTGTCGTCCTCGCCGGTCAGGAACCGCGCCAGCTCATAGGCGAGGTAGGTCTTGCCGGTCCCGGGCGGCCCGTACAGGATGATCTGCTTCTTGTCGCGCAGCAGATCAACCGTCTCCTCCAGCCAGTCCAGGTCGATGTGGAGCCGGTCGGCGAGTGCCCGTGTCGGCTCGCGCAACTCCACGTCGACGGGCGCCGGTATCGGAGCCGGCGCCGGACGACCGTCGTCCGGCACGAGCGCGAGGAACTCCTCCGTGGCCGTGCCGAGGTCGATGACCGTGAGCTGACCGGCGAGTTTGTTCCGCGCGGTCTCGGACAGCTCGTCGCGTGGAATCGGCAGGTCCGGGTTCGCCCACTCGACGGACCGGCGGCGGTTCGAGACCCGTCCGGGGGAGTCGACCCAGGTGACCGGGCCGGTAATGGTGCCGACGTAGAACCCGTTCCAGTCGACGGTGACGACGATGTCACCCTCGCGCATCCGGTTCAGGAACCGGTCGAGCACGCCGACCCGGGCGCCGCGCTGGTTCGGAGTCATGTCCGGCACCGCGTGCTGGAGCTCCTGGTCGAGCTCGGTCCGCGCCAACCCCGGCTCCAGCTCCGGCAGCTCGGGGAACGCGATCGAGCAGAAGCCCTCCTGCAGCCACTGCCCGATCAGGTTGTGCCCGTGCACCTTCGCGCCGCGCACGAGCCAGCCCTGCGCCGGCCGCTCGTCCTCCTCGTCGGTGTCACGCCACTGCCCGACGTACGGCGGCGCGTAGAACCGGACCGCCGTACCGTCGCGATCTTCGAGCACCCGCCGGATCTCGGCCAGGTCCCGCTCCTGGTCACCGGTGACCTGCGGCAGCACGCCGGCGAAGGCGACCACGATCCGGGCCTTGTCCCGCCGGGACACGATCGCCGGGAACGTCTCCGGAAAGGCGAGGTTCAGCAGGATGTTGCGCTGGCTGAAGGCGCTGCCGATCGGTACCGCGTCGGCGATCTCGCGGAACGCCCACGGGTCACGCAGGGCCGCGTCTCGCCGGACGGCCGGGAGGCGCTTCCAGTGGTGGACGAATCGCACGAGGTAGGCAATCTGCCGGTCGCGCTGGGTCATGTACGCGGTGCCGGCCCGCACGAGGCCGGTGTCCAGCACGACATCGAGGTCGCCGGGCACCGTGACGGGCTCGGGCAGCAGGCGCAATGCCCCGCCGATCACCGCGCGCTTGGCGGTGCCGCCGATGTCCCGCGGCAGCACCAGGTGCAGGTAGATCAGCTCGGCCATGAGCTGGATCGCCGCGGGCGGCGCGCCGGCCAGCTGCCCGGCGAGCTTGTCCACGAAGCTGCCCCGGCCCGCGTCGGGCTGCTGGACGAAGGCGGCGTACAGCGCCTCGGCCGCTTCGGCGGTCCAGACCGGACGCCCGGGCGTGAAGGCGGAGCCGTCCTCGGCCAGGCCTGCTTCCAGGACCCGTCGGGCCGCTTGGTACACCAGTTCCTCGTCCACCTTGCTCCGTTCGGGTTCGATCAGGACAGGGCGCGGGCGATCGATGCGGCGGCTGAGGTCACCTCGGTCGGTACCGACGAAGGATCCAGCTCGGCGAGCGCCACGACGCCGACGCTGGCCTCCAGGCCCTCCACGCCGGGGATGGCCGCTGCCACGCCGTGGGCGCCCGGTTGCAGTTCGCCCGTGGTCGTCACTGCCGTGAAGTCGCCGCGGCGGCCCGCGAGGATGGCTTTGCCGGCTGCGCCCTGCTCCAGGGGGTGACGTGAGCCCGTGCGATATGCCACGTGGAACTGGGTCCAGCTTGGCTCCACCACGGCCAGGGCGTAGGCCTCGCCGCCGTCGGCGATGGTCAGATGGGCGGTGGCGCCGACCGTTTCGGCCAGGCGGCGTAGTGCCGGGAGGGCGGCGTCCGCGACCAAGGGCTGGGCTCGGCGGGCCAGATGGAGCAGGCCGGCGCCCAGGCGGAGGCGGCCGGCGCGGTCGCGGCGGAGCATGCCGTGTTCCGAGAGGGTGGCTACCAGGCGGTAGACCACCGCGCGGCCTACGCCCAGGGCGGTGGCCGCCTCGGTCATGGTCAGGCCGGACGGGGTGTCGGCGACCAGGTGGAGCAGGCGCAGGCCGCGGTCCAGGGTCTGCGCCGTCTCGGTTGCCACCGACACAGGCTATAGGCCGGTCTCCGTTACCCTTGGTCGTGTGACCCTACGCTTGTACGACACCGCCAGCCGATCGGTCCGGGACTTCGTCCCGTTGACGCCCGGGCAGGTCGGCATCTACCTGTGTGGGCTCACCGTTCAGGCCGGGCCGCACATCGGGCATTTGCGTTCCGGCGTGAACTATGACGTGCTGCGTCGATGGTTCATGGCGTCCGGCTATCAGGTGACATTCATTCGCAATATCACCGATATCGACGACAAGGTGCTGCAGAAGGCCGTCGAGGCCGGGCAGCCGTTCTGGTCCATCGCGTACGCGAACGAGCGGCTGCTTTCCGCGACGTACCAGCGGCTCGGGGTGCTGCCGCCGACCTATGAGCCGCGGGCCACCGGGCACGTGCCGGAGATGCATGAGCTGATCAAGCAGCTGATCGCCGACGGGCACGCGTACGAGGCGATCGATGGCTCGGGCGACGTGTATTTCGAGGTGCGGTCGTACTCGGACTATGGCGCGCTTTCCGGGCAGCGGCCCGATGCGATGGAGGCCGCGACCGACGGGCCGTTGCGGGCCAAGCGCGATCCGCTCGACTTCGCGCTCTGGAAGGGCAAGAAGGCCGACGAGCCCGAGGACGCGAACTGGCCCTCGCCGTGGGGGCCGGGGCGGCCCGGGTGGCACATCGAGTGCTCGGCGATGTGCTGGCGGTATCTCGGCACCGAGTTCGACATTCACGGCGGTGGACTCGATCTGCAGTTCCCGCACCACGAGAACGAGATCGCACAGTCCAAGGCGGCCGGGTTCGGGTTCGCGCGCTTCTGGGTCCATCACGCCCTGCTGAACCTGGGCGGAACCAAGATGGCCAAATCCGTCGGCAACGTCGTGTCGCTCGAATCGCTCGTGGATTCCGGTGTACGGCCGGTAGAAGTGCGCTACTACCTGCTCGCCCCGCATTACCGCTCGGTCATCGACTACACGCCGGAGTCGCTCGCGGAATCGGCGGTTGCCTATCGGCGGCTCGAGAACTTCGTCCTGCGGGCGGCCGAGCAGGTGGGTGAGGGCGAGCTCGGGACGGTGCCGAGTGCGTTCGCCGAAGCGATGGACGACGATCTGAATACCTCGCGGGCCCTGGCCGTCGTGCACGATGCGGTGCGCGATGCGAACGCGGCGTTGACCGCGGCGGACAAGCCGGCGTTGAAAAGCGCGCTCAGTACGGTACGAGCGATGCTTGATGTTCTTGGGGTTGACCCGCTGCACCCGCAGTGGCGCGCGTCGGATCGCGGCGACCTGACCAAGGTGGTCGATTCGCTGGTCGCACTCGCTCTGGAGCAGCGCGCCGCCGCCCGCACACGCAAGGACTGGGCCGCCGCGGACGCGGTCCGCGACCAGCTCAAGACGGCCGGCGTCGTGGTGGAGGACACCGCGGCCGGTCCACGATGGACGTTGGAGCACTGAGAATCCATGCCAGGTAATTCCGAGCGTCGCGGGAAGCGCGTCGTGTCGAAAAAGGGCGCCGTCAAGGGCTCCGGTGGCAAGAACCGGCAGTCCCTCGCCGGGCGCGGCCGGACGCTGCCGGCGGATGAGCGGCCGTGGCACAAGGGGTACTCCGGCGACGAGCCGCTGCCCCAGAAGACCGGCCGCAAGCAGGAGAACGAGCGCCGGGCCGCGGCGGCTGAGGGGCGTGCGCCGAAGGTTGGCCAGCCGGGGACGAAGCGGACGGCGGGCAAGGGGCCCTTCGGCGCGCGGGCCACCCAGTTGAAGAATCCTCGCGTTTCGCCGGGGCGTAAGTCCGTCGCGCCCAAGGACGGGCCGGAGCTGCTCGTCGGGCGCAACCCCGTCGTCGAGGCGCTGCGCACGCACGTGCCGGCGACCGCGCTGTACGTCGCGATCGGCATCGACATGGACGAGCGCGTCAAGGAGGCGGTGCGCACCGCCGCCGAGCGGGGCGTCGCGATCCTCGAGATCACGCGCCTCGAACTCGACCGCATGACGGGCGGGGTGCTGCACCAGGGCCTGGGCCTGCAGGTGCCGCCGTACGCGTACGAGCCGTTCGAGGACCTGCTCGCCGCCTCGCTCGAGTCGGCCGCGCCGCTGCTCGTGGCCCTCGACGGGATCACCGACCCGCGCAACCTCGGCGCGATCATCCGCTCGGCGGCCGCATTCGGGGCCGACGGGGTGTTCCTGACCGAGCGGCGCTCGGCCGCGATCACCGCGACCGCCTGGCGCACCAGCGCGGGTGCGGCGGCCCGGGTCAAGGTCTCGCAAGTCACCAACCTGACACGTTCGCTGAAGCAGTGCCAGGACCGCGGGTACGTCGTCGTCGGCCTCGACGCGGACGGCGAAACCGACCTTTATGCCCTCGAAGCGGCCGTCGGACCGCTCGTCGTCGTGGTCGGTTCGGAGGGCCGCGGCCTGTCCCGCCTGGTCGGACAGACCTGTGACCTGCGCGTCGGCATCCCCATGGTGTCCGACGTCGAGTCGCTGAACGCATCGGTGGCCGCCGCCGTTACGTTGGCCGAAGTCAGCCGTCGTCGCCGACTGTAGATCTTTACCCCCGCACCTAATATGGGCCGGTGACTCAGCCTCAGCAGGGCTTCGCCATCGGGGTCGACCTCGGCACGTCCAACACCGTCGCGGTGATCCGCCACCCTGACGGCCGCACGCGCCCACTGCTCGTCGACGGCGCGCCGATCATGCCCTCCGGCGTGTACGTCGACGAGCACGGGCGCATCCACGTGGGCCGCGACGCGTACCGGATGGCCGGGCTCGACCCTTCCCGCTTCGAGCCCAACCCGAAGCGGCGCATCGACGAGCCGCAGGTCCTGCTGGGTGATCGCGAGCTGGCCACCGTCGACCTGCTGGCGGCGATCCTGGCCTCGGTCGCGCGGGCCGCTGTCGAGGCGGTCGGGTTTTTGCCTCCGGCGGTGCTCACGTACCCCGCGGCCTGGGGATCCCGCCGCCGGGACACGCTCGCCGACGCGGCGCGCCGGGCGGGTTGGCCGCCGAGCACACTGGTGCCGGAGCCGGTGGCGGCGGCACGGTACTTCGCCGACATTCTGCGCCGGCCGGTTGCCGTCGGGTCGTCGCTCGCCGTGTTCGATTTCGGCGGCGGGACGCTCGACATCGCGATCGTGCGCAACGACAACGGGCGGTTCACCGTCATCGGCTCGGGCGGGATCGAGGATCTCGGCGGGCTCGATGTCGACGCGGCCATCGTGGAGCATCTCGGCAACGTGATCGCGCCTGCCTCGTGGGAGGCGCTGCGGAACCCGCAGTCGACCACGCAGCGTCGGGATCGGCGGCTCTTCTGGGACGACATTCGCGGGGCCAAGGAGATGCTGTCGCGTTCCACCGTCGCGCCGATCACGGTGCCCGGCCAGGAGCAGGCGATCCACATGACGCGCGAGGAGCTGGAGCGGGTCACCGAGCCGCTCATCCGGCGCGCGGTGTGGGAGACCGGGAAGGTCATCCACAGCGCCGGGCTGCGGCCGGATCAGCTCGCCGGGCTGTTCCTCGTGGGCGGGTCGTCGCGACTTCCACTGGCGGCGCGGCTTCTGCATGCGGAACTGGGGATTGCGCCGACGGTACTGGAGCAGCCCGAACTGCCGGTCGCTGAAGGCGCTATTGCCGAGTTTGTACCGCAGGCTGCTTACCGCACCGAGAGTGTTCCTGTTTCCGCGGCTCCTGTTTCTGCACCTCCTCCGTCAGCGCCTCCTACCGCGCCTCCTTCCGCGCCTATCTCGCCGGTCTCGGGCGGTTTCGGCGGTTCTCCTGTCTCGGCTCCTCCTGGCGCCGGTTATCCGATGCGGCCGGGCCAGGTCAGCCCGCCTACGGCACCGTTTTCAGCGCCGCCGGCGCCGCCGTTTTCGGCATCTCCTACTCCTCCTACTCCGCCGTTTTCGGCATCTCCTCCTTCGCCGTTCTCGGCACCTCCGGCGACGCCGGGTGCTTCGGGTTCGCTTGGCTCGCCGGGTGCGCTTGGCTCGTCGGGTGCGCTCGGTTCGCCGGGCGCGCCGGGTTCGCCGGTTGCTCGTCGGCGGGGCCGGACCGGGCTGCTCGTTGGGGTGATCGCGGCCGTGGTCGTGCTCGCGTTGGTCGGTGGGGCCGGCTACTGGTTCTTCTTCCGCGACAAGGTCAACGACGTTGCGTTCAAGACGGTGTCGAACGCCGGTTCGCTCGACCTCGCCGAGGACATCGACTACCCGGTGACGGCGACGCTGGGCACCAAGACCTACGCGGTGTACGTCAAGGACAAGACCTCGCACGTCGTCGCGTACGACTTGGACGACAAGAAGAGGCTGTGGCAGTACGACATCGGCGACGACAACTACACGTGGGGCGTCTATCCGAACCCGGACGGCATCGTCCTGGTCGGTAAGGGCGGCACCACCCCCGCTCTGATCATGTTGGACACTTCGGGCAAGCAGAAGACGAAGCTGACCTGGAACACGTCCGACAGTCTGTCGTTCCTGTCCGACGTGTGGATCTGGCACTCGAGCAAGGACAAGAAGGTCAACGGGTACGGCTGGGACGGTAAGAACAAGTGGACGGTGGACGATGACGCGAAGGGCGGCACCAAGGTCATCGGTCCGGTTGTAGGCGGCGACGAGAAAGGCCCTTCCGACCTTACCGGCGCCCCGGCGAACCGCGATCTGAAGTCGCGCTCGCAGTTCGTCACCATCGACGGCGATAAAATCAACCTGCGCGCGGCGGCGACCGGCAAGGTTGTCCGCACATGGGACGACACCTCGGGATACTCGACCGGGTACGCCCTGTTCGATCAGCGCTTGTTCGTCTACGGGACCAGCTCGAAGTACACCATCAAAGTCTTCGACTTGAGTAAGACAGCCGAGCCGGTGCAGATCTACACCTCGCCGGACCGCACGGTCGAGGATCTCGCGATGTGCGGCCCGGACCGCCTGTGCGTGCTCGACTCCGGCTCGGGCGCGGCGGACACCGTCCTGCGCTCGATCTCGATCCCCGACAAGAAGCAGGTCTGGCAGGGCGACGCCAAGAACACCACGGGCCTGATCCCGGCGGGCCGGCAGATCCTGGCCTCGACGCCGGGCGGCAGCGCCGGGTCGAGCCGGCTCTACAGCTTCGACGGCGCGCAGCTGTTGAAGCCCGAGGACCAGACGGGGTACGGCGTGCGCGTCACCAACGGCAGCCTGCTCTTCTTTGCCAAGACGCCCAGCTCGGTCGACGACACGGTGACGCTGGTCGGTGTGACGGCTTCCTCGGGCGAGCGGGTCGCGCTGGGCACGCTGCCGAAGGTCGCGGGGGCGAGCTGCTCCTGGAACGCCACGAAGATCGCTTGTGTGGGCGAGGGGAAGCTGCAGGTCTGGTCATTCGCATAAAAAGAGGGAGCGGCCGCCTGGCCGCTCCCTCTTGTACTTCGTTGTTTAGATGCGGCGACCCGTCGCGGCGTTGAACGCGTGGTGCGTGTTGGCGTGCGGCCGGACGTACACGATCTCGGTCAGGCGGGGGGTGCGGCGCGGGTCGGCGCGTACCACGAAACGCTCGTCCTGGCCCTCGAGCGCGACGGTGCCGTGCACGTAGGCGTCGGAGCCGAGCTCCTCGACCAGGTCGACCGTGACCGGGATGCCACCGTCGTTCGGCCCGACCAGGTCCGTGTCCTCGGGCCGGAAGCCGACCGTGACGCGCCCGTTCGCCCCGTCCGACTGCGCCGCGGCGATCTGCTCACGGGACAGCGGCAGGATGACGTCGCCGAAGCGCCCACCCTGGTCGGTCAGCGGCACGGTCTTGATGTTCATCGCCGGCGAGCCCATGAAGCCCGCGACGAAGACGTTGGCCGGCCGGTCGTACAGCGCGCGCGGGCTGTCGACCTGCTGCAGTACACCGTCGAGCAGGACGGCCACCCGGTGACCCATGGTCATGGCCTCGACCTGGTCGTGCGTGACGTACACCGTGGTGATGCCGAGCTTGGCCTGCAGCGTGGCAATCTGCGAACGGGTCTGCACACGCAGCTTCGCGTCGAGGTTCGACAGCGGCTCATCCATGAGGAAGACCTGCGGCTCACGCACGATGGCGCGACCCATGGCGACACGCTGCCGCTGACCACCCGAGAGCGCCTTCGGCTTACGCCCGAGGTAGTCCTCGAGCTGCAGCATCGCGGCCGCTTCCTTCACGCGCCGGTCGATCTCGTGCTTCGGCGTCTTGCGCAGCTTGAGCGCGAACGCCATGTTCTCGTACACCGTCATGTGCGGGTACAGCGCGTAGTTCTGGAACACCATCGCGATGTCCCGAGCCTTCGGCGGCAGGTGCGTGACGTTCTTGTCGTTGATCAGAATGTCGCCGGCGTCGACGTCCTCGAGCCCAGCGAGCATGCGCAGCGACGTCGACTTGCCACAGCCAGAAGGCCCGACGAGCACGAGGAACTCGCCGTCACCGATCTGGAGGTCAAGCTGGTCAACCGCGGGACGCGGCGTGCCGGGGTAAATCCGGGACGCTTTCGCGTACGTGACCGTAGCCATGGGGGAGCCACCTTCCACCGGCAGGAACGTGCCGGACGATCCGAGTAGAAGTTCTCACCGCCCCGGCTTCAATGCCGGACGCGGAGTGTTGCCCACCTTAAGCGCTACAGCCCGTGATGCCAAGGTCAGCGCGACGATTTGTCGAGCTTCGGGTGCTTTGCCCGGGGGGATCTGGGGCGCGAGGGGACGCACCGACCAAGTACGATCGTGTGTCTAGGCCGACGTGGCGCAACTGGCAGCGCACCCGACTTGTAATCGGAAGGTTGGGGGTTCAAGTCCCCCCGTCGGCTCTCAATCCGCGGAACGCGCCGTGCTCTTCCTGTGCTCGGACGAACGGGGCTCCATGCGGCAAACTGTGTGGTCGTGAAGGCCTATGTCGGGGTGACGGACGGCAATTGGTACCGGTTCCTGGCCGACCGACCGCAGTTGCAGGAGGTCAACTTCTGGCGGCCGGCGAGCAGTCAAGCTTTCCGCGCGCTGCAGGTCGGTGAGCCGTTCTACTTCAAGACCAAAAGCCCGGACAACCGTGTCGTCGGTGGGGGCTTCTTCAGCGGCTTCGTGCCTCTGCCGATCTCGGAAGCCTGGAACCTGTACCGCGAGGGCAACGGCGCCGCCAGCCTGCAGCAGATGCGGGAAGCGATCGGCCGCTACCGCAACCAGCCGCTCGCGCCGCGCGACGACCCGGAAATCGGGTGTGTCTTCATCCGCGACACGCGCTTCTTCGCCCCCGACCTGATCGCAGATCCGCCGCCCAATTTTGCGTCGAGCATCATGCAGGGCAAGACCTACGATCTGGCCGAGCCCGCCTATGCGGGCTATTTCCTCGATCTGTTCCACCGGCTGACCGGCGTCGACGTCGAGATCGACCTGGGCGCGCCCTGGCACCGCCAAGGGGACGTCTACGGCGACCCGCGGCTGCAGCCCCAGCGCCTCGGTCAGCAGGCGTTCAAGGGTGTGGTGCTCGACGCCTACCAGCGTCGCTGCGCGATTACGGGTGCGAAGATCCGGCCGGTACTCCAAGCGGCGCACATCCTGCCGCTGCCGAGTGGTGGCGAACACCGGCTCGACAATGGCCTGCTGCTGCGCTCCGACGTCCACATCATGTTCGACCGCGGGTACCTCAGCGTCGACCCGTCGTACCGGCTGATGGTGAGTCCGCGGCTGCGCGAGGACTTCGGCAACGGCGAGTACTTCTACGCCCGCAGCGGCCGGCAGATCGACGTCCCAGAACGAAAGCCCGACCGACCGCACCGAGAATTCCTGGAGTGGCACGCCGACACGGTGTTTCAGGCGGCGTGATGGCGTAGATCGCGTCGGCAAGCGGCTGGTCACGCCAGTGGCATGACCAGCCGTTGATGCCGGTACTCGATGGTTCAGCAGGACAGGTTGCCGCCCGCCGGGACGCCGAGGATGCCGACGAACTGGTTGTACGAGTTGATGCGGCTCTGCACCTGCGCGGGGTTGCCGCCGTTGCACTCGATGCTGTTGATCGCGCGGATCGTCGTGCCGAAGCCCTGGCCGTTGACCATCGCGTTGTGCGAGGTGGTGCCGGCGTTGCCGGTGCCGGTCATCCAGTACCAGAGGCCGGTCTGCCAGGAGATCGACGAGTTCGTGCCGACCAAACCCGGGTTGTTGAGCAGGTCGACGCCGAGCGCGTCGCCGGCCGCCTTGTAGTTGAAGTTCCACGACAGCTGGATGGGGCCGCGGCCGTGGTAGGCGGACTGGCCGGCGGGGCAGCCGTAGGGCTGGCTGTAGTCGCAGTAGTGCGGCCAGTTGGCGGTGTTGATCTCGTCGATGTAGACCAGGCCGCCGGTCTCGTGGGAGACGTTGGCCAGGAACGCCGCCGCTTCCTGCTTCTTGACCGTGTCGCTGCCGCTGGTGGCGAAGGCCGGGTACTTCTTCATCGCGTCGGTCAGGCCCGCGTAGGTGTAGAAGCCGTTGCGACTCGGGAACATCTGGTTGAACTGCGCTTCGCTGACGACGAAGCCGCCGGTGCTGGTACCGCCGCAGGAGTAGGGCGACCAGAACCAGGTGCTGATCGTCGGGTCGTAGCCCGGGTTGTCGTGCGTGGCCTGGTAAAGCTGTCCGTTGGTGTACCGCACGATCGCACCGGTGGCGTAGGACTGTCCGGCGACCCAGTTCGGGTAGTTGCACGAACCCGTGCCGCCGCCCGGGACCGTCCACTTCTGGTTGGCGCCGCCGTGGCAGGACCAGGTCAGCAGCGGGGTGCCGTCGGCCGTACCCCAGCCGGACGCATCGAGGCACTTGTTGGCCTGTGGGTTGACGATGTCGTTGGCGGCGCTGACGGCCCGCTGCTGGGCGCCGGTGCCGTTGCAGTCCCACAGTTGGACCTTGGCCCCATCGGCGGTGGAGCCGCCGGAGACGTCGAGGCATTTGCCGAGGGCGCGGATCGTACCGTCGCTGCCCACGGTCCAATTCTGGGCGCTCGTGCCGTTGCAGGTCCACAGCTGGATCTGGGTGCCGTTCGCACTATTGGCGCCGGCGACGTCGACGCACTTGCCGCCGTATCCGGAGATTGCGCCCGTGCCCGCGGCGGCCGCGGTGCCAGGGCTGAACGGGACGATGGCGACGGCGCAGAGTGCGATGGAGGCTGCCGCGACGAGCACCCGACGCAAGCGCGCCGATCTCGATCTGTCCATTGGGGACGCTCCTGGGACGGGAGCCGGGCCAAGGCGGGGTACCCGGTTCTGGAGCGTCTTTCTATCGCAACCTCGACTAACTGTAAAGAGTGTTTACTTTTGTCCGAGCTCTGTAAGATCGTCGATGGAACGTCGTCACCGACGGAGGCTAGCGCTGCGTCCGAACGTCGACGACGGTTACCGGGTTCGTGGTGTCCATATAGGCATCGGACTGAACCGTCAGCGTCGTTGGCTCGCCGATCGAAGGCGGTACGTCGAACACGATGAAGCCGGACCGCGCGGTGTCTGGCTGCTGTTCGTCGCCCAGCTCCTGGCCGACGACCCCGCCGAGGTACGGGCCGCTGGATCGGAACGACTTGCCGTTGGAGTCGGTGAGCATCGCATCCGTCACGCTCATCGACGCCGGCTGGTTGCCGACATTGCGAGCGGTTACATAGGCCAGGACGAAGAGGCCGTTCTCCGGCTGGAACGGCTTCAATCCGCCTGACATGGCCGTCTCGTCCAGTGGCAGTTCGTGCACATCCTTGGCCACTCGAGTGATGGTGACCTCGAAGCTTCCATTCCGGAACGGAGCCCCGAGGCGTGCGGTCGGGCCGACGGAACTAGGAGAAGGGCTGGGAGCCGACGGGTCTTGCGGCGCGGCAGTCGTACATCCGCCCGCCGAGGCCAGCACCGCAACAGCCAACAAGTGGGCAATCGCCTTCCGCATGCAACTCATCGTCGTTGTCGCGCCGGCTGGATACCGGGGGCCGACGACATGCCACCCAGCCGGGCTGTTGATTCACGCGATCGAGGACGGTGGCCAGACGCCTCGCGAATACACGCTGCGTTCACGAGGGTGACCGGTGGTGGTCTCTGGGGCATGCCAAGGTCACATCGCATGGCTCATCGCAAGATTTCTGCTGCGCTCGTGACCCTTGCGGTCACTTCGGCCGGGCTGCTGCCCGCCACCGCCGCCAGCGCGCATTTCGATCGCACGCTCTTCTGGGACCGTCAGGCGACCTACCCCGTCTACCAGAATCGCCCCGCCGGCGAAGATGCCGCTACCGAGACCGCCGCCGAGATTTCTGCGGTCACTGAGGACGGCAAGACGCTCATCTACACCGATGCCCTCGCCAAGCGGATCGGGTTTCTCGATATCCGCAACGAGAAGCAGCCCAAGGGACTCGGCACCCTCGCGATGGATGGGGAGCCGACCTCGGTGGCGGTGCGCGGGGACTACGCGCTCGTTGTCGTCGACACGAGCACGAGTTTCACGAGCCCTTCCGGTGTACTGAAGGTAATCCGCATCAAAGACCGCGCGGTTGTGAAGACGCTCGACCTCGGCGGTCAGCCCGACTCGATTGCGTTGAGCAAGGGTAAGGACAAGCGGTACGCCGCGATCGCCATCGAGAATCAGCGCGACGAGGACGTCAACGACGGGGACCTGCCGCAGGCGCCGAGCGGGTTCGTGCAGATCGTCGACTTCCCGTCCGACAACCCGGCGCGGTGGTCGGTGCGCAAGGTGGAGCTCCCGGCCGACAAGCTCAAGGGCATCACCGCGCCCGAGGATGCGGAGCCTGAGTACGTCTCCATCAATGAGAAGGACAAGCTCGTCCTCACGTTGCAGGAGAACAACGGGATCGTCGTCATCGATCTGCGAAGCGGGCGGATCGAGAAGGTGTTCTCCGCCGGTACGGCCGCGGTCAAGGGCATCGACACCAAGGACGACGGCAAGATTGACCTGACCGGGCAGATCACCGATGTGCCGCGGGAGCCCGATTCCATTGCCTGGGTTGACGATCGCTATGTCGCGACCGCGAACGAAGGGGACTGGAAGGGCGGGACGCGCGGCTGGACGGTGTTCGACACGTACACCGGGCGGGTCGTCTGGGATGCCGGCAACACGTTCGAGCGGCTCGCGGTGACCTATGGGCTACACAACGAGGACCGGGCCGGCAAGAAGGGCACCGAGCCCGAGGGGCTCGCTATTGCCACCTTCCACGGGAAGCGTTACGCGTTCGTCGGGTCGGAGCGCAGCAACTTCGTCGCGGTGTACGACATCGACAACCCGGCGCGGCCGGTGTTCAAGCAGATGCTGGCGACCACGAACGGGCCCGAGGGGCTGCTGCCGATTCCGGGGCGCGACATGCTCGCGGTTTCCAGCGAAGAGGACGACGCGTCGGTCAACGTGCGGTCCAGCGTCAGCATTTTCGAGCTCGGGCGGAACGAGCCCGGATTCCCGAGCATTGTCAGCCGGGACACCATCGGCTGGGGTGCGCTCGGGGCGCTGTCCGCGGCGCCGGGTAAGCCCTCGAAGCTGTACTCCGTCACCGATGCGGCCTACACGCCCACGCGCATTCTCACGATTGACGCGGGGCGCAAGCCGGCCGAAATTACGACCGAGTTGACGGTCACGGACGCGGCCGGGGCGCCGGTCGGGTACGACGCGGAAGGCATCTACGCGCGGCCGCAGGGCGGTTTCTGGCTCGGCGTGGAAGGCGCGACCGGGGCCGAGAACAAGCTCGTCCGGCTCGACGAGAAGGGCAAGACGGTCGAGACGGTACCGCTGCCCGCCGACATTGCCGCCGGCCTTTCCAAATGGGGCATCGAGGGCGTGACGGGGTCCGGCGAGTACCTTTTCGTCGCCCTTCAGCGCGAGCTCAGCACCGACCCGAAGGGCGTGGCGCGGATCGGGCGCTACAACCTCACCACGAAGCAGTGGACGTGGTTCGGCTACCAGCTCGAATCGACGACGACCGCCGGTGACTGGATCGGGCTGTCGGAAATCGTCGCCGTCGACCGCAACACGCTCGCGGTCATCGAGCGGGACAAGCTCAACGGACCAAACGCGAAAATCAAGCGGGTGTACACCGTGCGGGTCCCCAACACCGCCGGCGCCTTCCAGGTGCTGCCCAAGCACCTCGCCGTCGACGTGCTTCCGTACCTGCGCGCCGACAACGGCTGGACGCAGGAGAAGCTCGAGGGTCTGACGATCGGCGGCGACGGCCAGGTGTATGCGATCACCGACAACGACGGGCTCTCCGACGCCACCGGTGAGACCGTGTTCCTGCGCCTCGGGTCAGCCAAAAAGCTGTTCTAAACACCGCGGCGCGAAGCTCCCTCGATGGAAGGAGTTTCCGCGCCGCGCGGCGAATCCAGTCGTTCGTCCTTTATGAACCGGTTTCTCGACACGGTCATGGAGGAAGTGCGATGAGACTTCGTCAGGGTTTCCGCTTGGCGGCGGCGGCCGGGGTGGGCGTTCTGCTCGTGCTCGGCACCGCCGCCAACGCGGAAGAGCGAGCCGTCGGCGAGCTGTTCAAGCTGCCGCGGGTCGCGTCCTGCAGCACGGTCCGGCACGGTAATACCCAGGGGTACCTCACGACTTCCAACGGTGAGGCGCCCAGCAGTACCAATCCGAATTCCAGCGCGACCCTCAAGGTGACCAAAGAGGGCATCGAGGCGACGCTTCCGGACGCCAACGCGAAGGCCTTGTACCTCGAGGAGCCGCGCCGCGCCGTGAAGCTGAACCGGATCGGCAAGCTGGCCTACCGGACGTACCAACTGGCTCCGAATGGCGTCGCGGTGTGGTCGTATCAGCTGCCGATCGACATCAATGGCGGCACGCTCAATGCGGGCGATTTCACGACCCTGGTCTATGAGCCCTACCAGGATGGGCAGACCATCACGCCGAACAGGTGGCAGAACTGGGACGCGCTGCGCAAGGGCGACGCGAAGTGGTGGAGCACACGCTCGCTCGCGAATGTGCCCAACGGCGCCACGCAGAGCTTCCCGACGGCGTGGTCGGCGATCGTCGCCGCCTACCCGGACGCGACCGTCCTCGCGTACGGCCTTGACCTGGGCAAAGGCGCGCCCGGCGCTTCGGCTCGGGCGGACACGCTGACGTTCGGCGCGGACACCACGTGCATGCAGCACCAGTGGTCGACGCGGTTCGGTCGCACGTCGTACCTCGTTTCGCTGCTCCAGATCTGGCGAAAGTGGTTGCTACGGTAGGACGGACAACGTATTCGGCGAGGTGAGGGAGGGTCCCGGGTGACGGAACTCTTCGTCACCTCGCCGGTTGGCCATGCGTCGATGCGTGCTCGCTGGCGGGCGCTCATCCTCACCGATCCGGTCGCGCGGCTCGTGCGCAATGCGGTGCACGCGGACATTCACGAGGCGTACGACCTGCGGCAACTCGCCCTCGCGGCGATCGACCTGGCCGTGGCGTCGCTCGGGTTCGCGCGGTCGCTCACGCTCGCCGAGCTCATCGAGTCCATCGCCGAGCTGGCCGCGCAGATGCGGCCGGCGGCGATGAGCGAGCACGAGGACGCGGCGCGTTGGGTGGTCAAAGGCCTGCTCAACGACGCCGACAACCAGCGCGCGTTCGTGTACACCTTCGACAACAGCGAGGAGTACGCGTTCAAGCTGCTCCAGCTGCAGGACAGCCCCGACGGCGCCGTGGTGCTCGCTTCCCCGCAGGCCGTCATGTTGTATCTCAACGGGCTCGACCTGGACGTCGACGACGCGGAGGCGGCGTTTTCGGTGGTGCTGCAGCGGCAGTTGCGGGATCGTCGTTTCGAAGCCGCCGGTCGTACTGCGATGCAGGCCGAACGGGTCTCGGTAGCCATGTCGGCATCGTTGGCCGACATTCTCGATGCGACGCGCCGGGATGTGCGTTCAGTCGATTGGGTGAACGATGTGCCGCAGCGGCTGCAGCGTGCGCGCGAGCATGTCGAGGCGCGTATCGCGGCCGACGCGGACGTGCTCAATCACGTCGCGGCGGGCATCGATTTCGAGACGGATGCCGAGGTGAGAAGAGCCTCCGGCGACCTCGTGGACACCCTTCGCCGCATCCGGCAGGTACACCTTGACCTAGCCGAACGGGTCACCGACGCCCGCACGATCTTCATCGAGGCACAGCTGCAGCAGGTGTTCGCACGGCGAGTACACCTGCGGCTTCTGAATGTTGAGCGGGAATTGCTCCATCCGGTGCTGGAATTGCCTCAGCAGGCGGCGACAAATGTGGTCGAGGTGTTCGCCGATCGAGTCGTCGGATTGCAGCTGCCGCGGCTGCTCCAGCTCGAAAGCCTCGTTGACATGTTGCTGGCGCCGCCGCGGCTCGCCGGGGCCGACGAGGAGGAGGCCGAGGAGCCCGGGGAGAGCGAGGGTGTCGAGCTCCAGGCCTATCCGCCGGCCGTCGTGGCCGAGGTGACGCGGATTCTGCAACGCGCTGAGCGGCAGCCGGTTTTGCTTTCCGACCTACTCCACGACGCCGAAGATGAGCAGACGGCGGAATTGGTGCTGTTGTCGGCGTTGTGGGCGTACGCACCCGACGCCGTCGAGCCCGGCGAGGACCGCAAAGCGCCGATCCACACCGAGCGAACCGGCGCCGAACTCGATCACCCGATGGCGTGGGGTGACGACCTGTACGTGCTGTACGACCAGGAGGAACAGGAAGCGTGACCGTACCGATCGAGGACGTTCGGGCCGCGGCGGAACTGGTCGCGCTGGGGCTGCGCACGGGGGCCCGCCCGACCGACGCGAACCCGTACGGCAAGCTGCTGGAGCGGTACCGCAGCCAGACCCTGTTCCGCGACACCGTCGACACGCTCGCGAGCGGGCTCGGGCTAGTCGTGCTCGGCGCGCCGGCGCGGACCGGGCTCGTGCTCAGCACGTACCCCGGCAGCGTGTTCGCGGTGCGCATGGGCGACCTGCGCAGCACGGGCATGTCGGCCGAGGAGAAGCTCATCGCCGGGCTGGTCGTGCTGGGTGTGGCCGCCTACGCGTTCCCGCAGGAGGTCGACCTCGACAGCGCCGAGGTGAAGACGGTCGAGGTGGCCGCGCTCGACAAGTTCATCCGCGACACGATCGATCGGGTCCGTGCGATTCCCGGCGACGAGGACACAGTGGACGGTCAGGCCCGCGCGGCCGCCGAGATCTATCGACGCACGGCCGCGTTCCGGCCCAAGGACCGCCAGCCCGGGCCGGCCAAGGGTTGTACGCAATTCGCGGTGGCCGAGGTGCTCGGCTGGCTCGTCGAGCGGGGCGCCGCGCGGCTCATGCCGCAGCTCGGGCCGACCACGTTCCAGCTCACCGACCGCTTCCGGTTGCTGGTGGCCGATGTGGCGGGTGGCGAGGCCCTCGAGGCGATGAGGTCGGTGAAGCACTGATGGCGGCACCCGCGAAGCTGTGGCGGATCCGGCGCGTCTACCTTGACCGGATCGGCTCCCCGGCGGCCCGATTCCGCGACGTGTGGCTGGATCTGACGAGCCGCGACGGCACGCCGTTGGACACAATTCTGTGGATGCGCAACGGCGGCGGGAAGTCGACGCTCATCGCGCTGCTGTGCGCGCTCATCCGGCCCGATCGGCGCGACTTCCTGGCGACCGCCACGACCGGCCGGCACCTCGAGGACGCGATCCTCGGCTCGGACACGGCCCACGTCGTCGTCGAGTGGCTCGACCCGGTTGGCCAGCGGCTGGTCACCGGCGGCGTCTACGAGTGGGCGGATCGCGCGCAACCTTCGGACCCGAACGCTTCCCACGAGCGGCTGCGGCAGACGTGGTACGCGTTCACGCCGACGGCCGGCGTCGAGCTCGAACAGTTGCCGTTCGCGACGGCGGAACTCAAGGACTTCGCGAAGGCGGTCGAGGGACTGCCGCACGAGACGGAACCGGTCGTCACCACGAAGCAGGAGCGCTGGTCGCAGGCGTTGCAGGACCGCGGGCTCGACCCCGGCCTGTTCACCGCGATCTTGAAGATCAACGCGACCGAGGGCGGGATCGAGCATCACTTCAAGTTCCGGACGGCCGACGATTTTGTGCAGTATCTGCTGACCCTGGTCACGGAGCCCACGTCGGCGGGGAAGGTGGCCGGTATCCTGCGTACGACGCGGGATCGGCTCGCTCGCCAGCCGCGGCTGCGGGCCGAGGTCGCCTTCTGTGACGAGGCTGCGGCGCTGCTCACGGACCTGGCCGCGGCTCGGGACGGGCTGGCCGACGCCGAGCTGGCGGCACAGGCCGCGCGTCTGGATGCGGCCGGGCTCGCGGGCGCGTTGAGTGCTGCCGTCCGGTCCGCCGCGACCGCTGCTGAGGGCTTTGCGGCAGATTCCGAAGAGGCCCATTCGTCGGTACCGCGGGCAACTGCCGCATCCGCGATGTTGTCCGACGAGGTTCGGCATTACCAATGGCGGGCCGCGGATCTCGCGCACGCAGACGCCGAGGTGGTGGCGCGCGCGGCCGAGGCGCTGGTTGCTGAGCGGCGGCATGCGCATCGGGCGTGGCAGTTGGTGCCGACGCTCATTCGCCACGTCGAGCAGGCGCAGCGGCTGGAGGTGGCGCGGCGCAACCAGGAACAGGCGGAGGCGGGGGCCGCTCCGCTGCGCCGTGACCGCGCGGACGCCGCGGCTGTCTTGTTGGCGGTGCTGCGGAATGCCGCTGACGAGCTGGATTCGCGGGCTGCGACCGTGATGGATGAGGCGTCGGTCGCTCGGGAGCGGCAGGCCACCGCCCGCGCGTTGGCCGACGGATTGCGAGGCCGGCTGGGCAGTCTCGATGCGCAGCAGCGCACCATCGCGGACCAGCTCGCCGTTTTCGACCGTGATCTTGCTGCGGCCGCTGAGCATCTTGACGGGATGGAACTCGATCGCGCGCTCTCACGTGCGCAACTGGATGAGGCCGAGGCCGCTCGGCGGATCGAGCATGAGCTGCCGGCTGAGCATGCGCGGCTGGATGCTGATCGCGCGGCATACGAACGGGATCGCGCCGAGGCGCAGGCCGCGCTCACCGAGCTGGCCCGCGAGAAGGCCGCCCTGGACGCCGAACGCGGGCCGCTGCTCGCCGAGATCGAGGCCTTGGCTACCGATCCGCGCTTGACTGTACTCGCGGAGCAAGACCGTGTCGACCCGATCGACTCGCAACGGTCCATTGTGGACTTGCTGACCGAGGCCGTCATCACCGCCGACCGGCATCGCATCCAGCTGGCGGTGGCCGACGCCGAGGACGATCGGGCGGTGCAGGCGCTGGCGTCCGCGCGGGGGCTGCTTCCGGCGGCGCTCGACCTCGCCCGGGCGGCGGATGTGCTTGCGGCTGAGCGGATTCCGGCGACGACAGGGTGGCATCATCTCGCGGATTCGGTACCGCCGGCTGCCTGGTCGGCCGTGATCGCCGACGCTCCCCATCTGGTGGGTGGGCTGCTCGTGCGCGATCCGGCCGACCTGGACCGGGCGCGTGCGGTGTTGTCGTCCGCCGAGTTGTATCCAACGTCGGCGATACAAGTTGCGACGACCGGCGACTTGCAGTCTATTGTGGACTCTGAGGCGGCCAAGCCGGTCGGGTTCGTGCTGGCGCCGGCTTCGGCGATGTATGACCGTACAAGTGCGGCTTCTGAAACCGACCGACGCAACCGCGGGCGCGACGTGCGCAATCAGCGTGTGCACGAGCTGCTCGAATCGCGCGATCGCGACATGCGGTTGCGCGGTCAGCTGCTCGATTTGGGCGTGCGGTGTCCGGCGGGGCATCGCGAGCACCTGGACGCGCGGCACGACCGGCTCGCGGCCGACTCGCTGGCGTTCGAGACGCGGCTGGGTGAGCTGCAGGAGACGCGGCTGGTGCTCGACGAGCGCGCGGCGTTGCTGGAGCACACGCGCCGCGACCTGGCCGAGCGGCGGCGGCGCCTGACAATTCGCATCGCGGTGCTGTCGGATCTGGCCCGGCGCGCCCCGGACGCCGCGCGGATGCGCGACGAATTGGCTTCTTTGCCGGCGGTGCGCGCTGAATTGCATGACGAGCTTCGCTCATCCTCTTCGGACGAACGCGTGTCCGCGGAGGTTGCCACGCGCAATGCCGCTGAGGCCGATCGATTGGTTGCGACGGCCGGCGAGTACCGGATTCGGTGCGAGGAGCTGCAGCGCATCGCGTCTCCTGAGGCGGTCTCGTCGCTGCCCAATCTGACTGAGGCCACGAACGCTTATCAGGCTGCGAACGACGCCTATTTGCGCCAGACCTCGGGGTCTGCGCTGGAGGCGACGATCGCGGAGATTACGAGTCGGCTCGCGGCCCTGGATGAGGAAATCGCGCAGTTCGCGGCGGCGGAGCGCACGAGCGCGCAGGGTGTTTTGGACGTTGCTGATCCTTCGACGGTACGGCGAGCAGTGGGCGAGGCCGAACGCGCATATCTCGACGCTCAGCGCGATGCCACACTGGCGGGCGCGGCGCTTGCGAATGCGCGTCGCTTGCTCGACGGGTGCTCCTTCGTTTCGTTCGACGGCGCGGACCCGGCGACGGCCGACGAGGCCACCCGGCTCGCCGACGCGGCCCAGCACCGCCTCGACGACTCGCGCTCAGTGGAGCAGTCGGCCCGTGAGCGCGCGGCCGCGGCCGAGGCGGAATCTTCGGCTGCCCGCCGTCGCGCCGACGATTTCCAGCAGCTCGTGACCGACCTGACCGAGGACGCCGAGCTTGCGGAGGCGCCGCCGTTCACCGGCGATGTCGATGCCGCCCGAGAGTCGGCGCGGGCCGCTCGTCGTGCGTTGCAGACCGCGGATCGTGGCGTGACCGCTGCTCGTAACCGGCTCAACGCCGAGGCGCACCGCATCGACCGTTGGGCGGCGGAGGAGCGGTTCGCGGCGGTGAGCCCCGAGGTACGCGATCGCTTCCGCGATGGGCGGCTCGATCTCGCGGCCACGGAGTTGCTCGGTTCCCAGCTCACGACGTATCGCCACGGGCTGGCCGGCGAGCTCGACGCCGTGGAGAAGGACAAGCACCTGGTCGTGACCGCGTTGTGTGCGGAGGTACGCGAGGGTCTGAAGACGCTGCAGCGGGCGCAACACCATGCGCAGTTGCCGCCGGGGCTGGCCGATCACTTGCGCAACCGGCGCTTCCTGGACGTCGGCCCACGGTCGAGTGTGGACACCAGCGACGCGACGCTGCGGAGTCGGGTGGAGCGGCTGGTCGACAAGCTGGTGGCCGGCAAGGACCCGATCCCGGATGGTTTGACGCTGGCTTGGGAGGCGATCGCGGCGGTGGTGGGCCGCGGCAACTTCGTGGCGCGGGTGTTGAAGCCGTCGACGGAGCTGACCGACGACCGGCAGCCGGTCGAACTGATGAGCAAGTGGAGCGGCGGCGAGAAGGTCACGATCAGCCTTTTGTTGTTCTGCATGCTGGCCCGGCTGCGCGCTGCGAACCGGGGAGGGGATGTGCCGGGGCTGGGCGTACTGCCGATGGACAATCCGTTGGGGACCGCGAACTATGTGGCGTTCCTGGATCTGCAGCGGCGGGTGGCGGCGGCGAACGGGATTCAGCTCATCTTCTTGTCGGGGCTGGGCGACATGCGCGCGGTCGGGCGGTTCCCGAACGTCGTGCGGATGCGCAACACCCACAACCGCGGGCGCAATTACGCGCGGGTGATGGAGCGTGAGCTGAACGAGGATCAGATCCTGGAGAGCATCACCACCGCCCGCCTGACCTTCCCCGTCCAGGGCACGCTGCTCTAGCCGATCGGCGGAGCCATTCCGGGTCCATCCGCTCGCAGGATGTACCGCGTGGATGTCCCGGCCCTCATGAGCGAGCTGGCGCGGCGCCGCCCGCTGTTCCATTCCGAACGCGACTTCCAGCACGCCCTCGCACGGCTGATCCAGCAGCGCCATCCGGACGCCGAGCTGCGCTTGGAGCCTCGCCCGAGCCGGGGCGTGCACTTGGACCTGCTGGTGCGGCTGTCTGAGCGACGCATCGCGATCGAACTCAAGTACCTCGTCGCGGCCTTCGCTGGCGAGGTCGGCGGCGAGCTGTTCGAATTGCCGAACCAGGGCGCGCAAGACATCAGCCGTTACGACGTCGTCAAAGACGTCGTTCGGTTGGAGCGACTCATCGCAGACGGCTACGCCGACGAAGGCATCGCTCTCACGCTGACCAACGATCCCGCGTACTGGCGGCCGGGCATCAAGGCGAGTCCGGTCGACGTAGCCTTCCGAATCCACGAGGATCGCGTGCTGAACGGTTTGCTCGCTTGGTCGTCCGCCGCTGGGGTCGGCACCACGAGTAAGCGGGATGCGCCTTTGATGCTCACTGGACGGTACCGATGCCATTGGCGGCACTACGGCACCGTTGCGCCAAGCGGTCGGCGAGCAGTTGAGTTGCGGTACCTGTGCCTCCCGGTGGCTCGGCTCGAACGGCCCGCGGCGCCGCTCGTTCTTGACACACCGAAGCCGGTCGCGGCGCCGCAACAGCGGACGCCGACGATGCACGCCTCGACAGCGCGCGACGAGATTTTGCTGGCCGTCGCTGACATCCTGCGCCGATCTGGACAAAGTTCGTTCGATCTCAACGATGTCCTTGTCGAGATGCGGCGGCGGGACAGCCGGTACGCGGAATCGACCATCCGGACGCACGTCACATCACGGATGTGCGTCGACGCCCCGGACCACCACGCGACGACATTCGACGACTTCGAGCGGCTCGACCGCGGCCGGTACCGTCTTCGTCGACCGGCCTCCTGACGTCCGCTATTCGAGCATTGACTTCACGAGTCCGGCGAAGCCCGAGACGAGGCCCAGGATCGTGCCAATGGTGGCGAGACCCGTCGCCGGGCTCGTCCAGAGTCCTTGGTTGAGCCTGCGCCACATCGGGGGTACAACGGCCATCTTCAGCTTTTGCCACTTGTGCTGCCGATAGCTGCAGCCGAGCAGCAACCCGGACGCGTTGCGGCGGCACAGCGTCTCGTCGCGGGTGATCGCCCCGCACCAGATCGGCGCTTGAAACAGGAAGTACAGCGTCACGGCCACTGACAATACGATCAGCACGCCTGGACCGATCTTCGTCGTCCACCACGCGGTGAGCAGCAGGATCAGCGCGATGTATCCCCAGTACTTCCCGAAACCCTTCATGGATGCGGACAGTAGCTGTGATGTGACCCGGAATGAACCGGACGAATGGATTCATGGATTCCGATATCTGGACCGGTGGTATCGAGGTGTCGTGGATGATGGTCGCCATGCGCGTGCATCTGGAGACCGAGCGGCTGGTTTTGCGCCGGCTGACCGCAGACGACCTCGACAATCTCGTCGAGCTGGACAGCGATCCCGAGGTCATGCGGTACCTCAACGGCGGCCACCCCACGCCGCGGGAGCAGCTCCGCGACCAGGGGCTGCCGCGCATCCTCGCGTACTACGAGCAGGGCGACGATCTGGGCTACTGGGCGGTCGAGGCCGAAGGCGCGTTCCTGGGCTGGGTGTTCTTCCGCCCGCACCGCGACTTCGACCCGCCCGCGCCGGTCGATCGGTCCGGCATCGAGGTCGGCTACCGCCTTCGCCGTGAGGCGTGGGGCAAGGGCTACGCGACCGAGGCTTGCCGGGCGCTCATCGACCGCGGCTTCGCGACGGTCGGGGTGCAGCGCGTGTACGCCGAGACGATGGCCATCAACACCGGCTCGCGGCGCGTGATGGAGAAGTGCGGTCTCAAACACGTCGCGACTTTTATGTTTGAAGACGCTGATGAGGTGCAATACGCACTCACCGTTCAGGAATGGTACACGCAGCGTATCGGGTAGCCGGAAAGCGTCCGATTTTAGTGGCTTCTCGTCCGGGGTCGAATCTGGGATCGTGAATCCCGTGGACCATTCAACTCATGTCACGCTGGGGGGATTCCTGGCCGGCGGGGTGATCGGGTTCGGGCTCGGCTACCTGTACGCCCTCGCCCGCCGTGCCTGGCGCAGCCTCGGCGGAGCCCAGGCCCTCGCCAACGAGGCGCGGGGCTCGGCGTGGAAGCTGACCGGGGAGTTCATCATCCTCGGCTTCTTCCTCATCGTGTTCGGAGCCCTCGCCCTCGGCGGCATCGGCGATCGATGAATGCGACACGCGGCCCGAACGTTGGCGGAGTCCGGGCCGCGTGCGGAATCGTTACTGCTGGAATCGCCAGGTCTGGTTCGACTGGGCGTTGCCGCAGTCCCAGATGATGAGCTGGGTGCCATTGGCGGTACCCCAGCCGTCGGCGTCCAGGCACTTGCCCGAATTCGGATTCTTCAGGTTGCCGTTCACGAACTGCCACTGCTGGGCGGGATTGCCGAGGCAGGTCCACAGCTGAACGACGGTGCCCGATGCGGTACGGCCGCCGGAAACGTCCAGGCATTTGCCCGTCTTGGCGTTGACGAGGGCGCTGCCGTTCCAGCTCCAGCGCACCTCTGGGCCGCCGTGGCAGTCCCACAGCTGGACCTTCGTGCCGTCGGCATTGCGGCCGCCGGAAACGTCGACGCAGCGGTTCGAGCCGATGCCGGCGATCATTTGTCCCGTGGGCAGGTCGTTGACGCCACGGCGGTTGCCGCGCGTCCACGCCTTTGCGCCCAGGCCGAGATTGCCGGGGATCGTTCCGTTCAGGTAGTCCTTGTACCAGCCCAGCCAGTACGGGAGGCCATTGCTGTTCTGGTTGTAGCCCCTCGCTTCTCCATCGTGGACGCCGACCTCGCCGGGGACGTGCAGCTGCTGGAAGTAGAACTGCTCGCCGAGCTGGTGGAGCATTTCGTGCACCCACCCGGCGAGGGCATCCTGGTTGTACCCGAGGTCGTCGCGCGCATTGATGCTCGTCCAACCGGTGTTGTACGGGCCGGGTGAGCCGCTGGAGAAGTACGCGTGTGGGCGGAAGGCGTTGTAAACGAAGACGCCGTCCCATTCCTGCGGGTGCACGTACTGGTTCACGTCGTCGGGCACGTTGGACGGTTCGACCATGAGGCCCTGGTAGCCGATGCTCGTGAGCGGCCTCGGCGAGACGACGACCTGCGTGTTCATGTCGACCTGGCCGCCGGTGAGGTCCTCGACCATGCGCGGGAACGTGGTCAGGAAGGCGTTGCGGGCGGCGTCGATCTGGCTCTGGTTCAGGGTCGCGGACAGCCCGGGCACCTGTGAGACGGGCTTGATGATCATCAGGAACTTGAGCGAGACGAGCGGCGAGGTGGCGGCCTGCGCGGCGGGCATGGCGGCGTACACGCTCCAGCCGAGCAGCACGGAAAGCGCCGCCAGGATGGGGTACAGCCGGGTTCGTTTGAGACGCATGGCGCCAGAATCCCCATGTTCGCGGCGAAACTCATAGATGTTTCGCAATAGTTTCGGTGGGGATGACGCCGGTGCCTTCCCAGTTGCTGCCGGTGACCGTGTCGATGACGACCGCGCGGGGGACATGCGCCAGTACGTTCGTTGCCAGGCGAATCGGTAGCACGTGGTCGGCCGCGCCTGGGGTTCGTTCGCCGGCGACGGTTACTCGGCCGCGCTGCTGGAGGTGGTATGCGAGCGCTTCGCCCGACGAGAAGGTGCCCGGGCCGACCAGCACTACGGTGTCCTGGCGCAGTGCGGTGCCGGGTGGGCGCGCGGGTGTCCACCATTGGCGGCTTCCCGCTGAACCGACGACCTCGGACAGTTGGACGGGGTCGTCGCCGAGCAGCCAACCCGCGATGAGCGCAACGGTGCCGGGCTCGCCGCCGCCGTTGCCACGCAGGTCGAGCACGATTCGCTTCGATCCTGCTAGCAGGGCGAAACCGGCGTCGATGAACGGCTGGGCCAGCCCGACTGGGTCCAGGCCGTCGATGCGGATTACGCCGGTACCGTCCGTGCGTCGTTCGACTCGCGAGACGCAGCCGGCTCGTGCGCGTACCGTGGCAGCGTTTGGCAATTGCCATTCACGTGCTTCGGTGTCGGGGGGATCGGTGCCGTCGGGCTCGTAGATGAGCGCGATGTGCCGGGCGAACGGCCAGGCGGCGTGCTCGATCGCCGCGCACGCTTCGGCCGTCACCGGAGCGTCGTCGGCGCCGAACTGTGCTTCGAGGGCGGCGAGCAGTGCGGTGCGCCGCTCGCCGGCGGGCATGAGGCGCTCGATCCATAGAGCGAGCCGGGCGACGAGCTCGCGGACGCCGGTCACGATTGGAATCGTAGGTCAGAGCGCCATCGATGCCACAAATCGATCCGCGGTCTGGTCAAGATAGGCGTCCCACGCCGCCGGAGATTGCGCGTCAGTGGGCTGCGGGAAGGGAAACCGTACTGTGGCCAGCTTCGTAGGGGCCACCGGGCCGTCGCGGCCGCGGCGCCACTCACCGTTCGGGCCATCGCCCGGATAGATCAGCAGCGCCTGCTCGACGATGCTGCTCGGGTCGGAGAAGAGGTGGGTGTAGGAGAACATCTGGTACTGATCGCCGCGGTCCGGCGCTGAACGCCAATCGAGGCTCTTGTACTTCGCGTCTGCGATCCAGATCGCGGCACCTCGCCACGCAACATTGTCGGGACGGCTCTGACTGGGTTTCGGCGGATCCGCTACCCACGGGTCTTCGACGAGATTGTTCGGCAGCGATTGCTGCGCCAACACGCGTGTGAAGCGGCTGCGGGTCAGCACCTGGTGGACAACTTCTTCCCACAGCTTGTCGGTCGGGATCGACAGCTCGACGGCGTCGGCGTATGGGCGGCCAATCTCCTCGGCGGCGTACGCCCAGTCGCCGAGCACCGCCACCGCGAGCCGTAGCGCGTCCGCCCACGGGCGATCGAGCCGGTTGAGGTGCAGGCGCGGTCCGATCCGCAGTGCGGTCGGGGTCGGCATTGTCGTCACGCCGGCCATCGCGCGGCGCAGGGTCACCGCGTCGTGCCGCAGCTGCCGATCGCTGAACTTGCCGCGGAAGAGCGGTCGCACGCCGAGGCCATCGGCGATGCGCTCAAGCGCCGCGCAGATGATGCCGAGCAGCTGCGTTGACTCGGTGAGCTCGTCGTAGCGGCAGACCAGCCGGGGATCACCGGTGTTGGTGTACCGCACGACGCTCGCCACATCGATCCGACCGCGGACCGCGGCGCGGGTGACGACGACCGGACGGTACCCGCGGCGGACCGCATGCATCCGGGCCAGCACCTCATCGAGAAATCGCCGGCACAACAGTGGCCGATGCAGCGGCGAGCGCCGAGGCATCGCATGAATAGCCTCCGGTGGCGGTGTGAGCAGCTCGAGGCGATCGAGCAGCTGCAACAGGTCGGCGGTTCCGCCGTGCGGGTTGCTGTCGACCTCGCGCACCTTTCCCGCACCGAGATTGCGTGGTCGGACGTCCGGCGCCAGCAAACTGCTGTCCCAGCGCACTGCGCCGTTGTCGGCCTGACGGGAGACCTCGAGGCAGCGCTCAAGGAGCTCCTCCATCGAGGACTCGGTCGCGGTGACGTGCAGTCGGTCCAGCTCGTACAGCACCACCTCGTGGTGCCGGCGCTCCGGCCACTCCTGCACCAACACGGTGCGCGCGGTCCCCAGCGGCCGCCACGGCTTGGGCAGAACGGTCAACACGACCTGGTGCTCCGCGTTGCCGGCGGCGGTGAATCCGATCCGAGCGCCGCGGGGCGCTGCCGCGAGCGTAACGCTCATGCGCCTTCGTCCAGCGCGTCCAAGTCCTCGTCTTCCCAGCTGTCGAGGTCATCCTGCTCGCCGGCCGGGACCGGCTCGACGTTCGAGGCGCTCTGCCGATACGTCGTGATGCGCGCGCCACGCGCCAGCCCGGTGCCGTCGACGACGATCTGCAGTTCGAGCGACTGCAGGAATTTGTCAAGTCCGTCCAGGGCCGGCTGCGCCGACTTGCGCACCTGCTCGAGCTCGAGATGCTGCGTGAACCACGCGCTGCGCGTGTTGGTGCCGAGCAAATCGTCGGCGCCAAGTCCACGGGCGATATCGATGAGTTGCGGGAGGATGGTGTACCGCCACTGCAATTCGAGCAGCCGCATCGCCGATTCCAGCGTCGAGGCCTGCGTCAGCGACTCGGCGACAGCGTGCAGGTAGGACTGGCCCAGCATCGCATCCGGTCCGAGGCACGGCCGCAGCGCATGGTCGTTGAGGTCGCGCAGCACCTTGGCCGATTGGACGAAGAGGTTTCGCGCGGGGCCGGCGACCGAGCTTGGCAGCGCGTCCGCGTCGGGCATGGTCGGCTCGAGGCGGTGGAACGCGAACCGGCGGCGCAGTGCGGCATCCAGGGGCGCCACGGACCGGTCCGTCGTGTTCGTGGTGGCGATGACGTAGACGTTGTCAGGGACAAAGAATGTGCGGCCGCTGTACGTCAGCTGCGCGGGCGTGTCGACCCGCCAGTCCTGCGCGCTCGTGGGGCCGGTTGCCTTCACGCACCTTGCCCGCCGAGATGCCTCGAGCGTCAGCAACAGGTCGCCGAACACGCTCGGCACATTGCACCGATTGAGCTCGTCGAGAAGGACTAGCACGTCGTTCTCCGGTGCCGCCGCGGCCGCCGCGCAGACCTTGAGGAAGAAGCCGTCCCGGACGCTGAAGCCACTATCGACCGCCGCCGGCTGGTCGAACAGCCCGGCGCCCTCTGTTGTCGCTGTCGACCCGGGTCGCAGTCCTTCGACGAAGTCCTCATACGAGCTGCTGGGGTGCAGGACCATCACGGTGTACGGCCGGCCATCGAAAGACAGAAGCTCGCGCCCGGTCGACGCCTGCCACATTGCCGCGAGCCGTTGGATGGCGTAGGTCTTTCCCGTGCCGGGCACGCCTTCGAGCACGACATTCTTGAACGCCAGAAGGGCCTCGAGCACCGGGTCGGTTGGTCCATCGGGCTCGGCGGCCGGCATCGGCGCGCTGCTCGCGTGCGGGTTGGTGACTGGGCTGTCGAACAGATCGGGGATGCGCTCGTTCAGGAACTGCAGCACCGTGCAGACGTAGGGCTGACTGATTGGGATGAGGTACTTCTGCTGGACCGTACCGTTCTTAGTGAACGGCCCAACCTCGGGATCGCGTACCGGAAAGTCGTCGCGCAGGATCGGTGTGGGGAGCTCGTAGTAATCGATCGGGCAGAGATAGCCCAGATCGCCCCATGCGTCGGAGCTGATGTCAGCCGGCTTCGGCGCGGCGTACGGTGCCTCGGCAACGGTGCCGATCGCGACGATCTTCCCGTTGGCGTAGTGCAGGATCCGCTGGCCCACCGCGAGGTTGTTCACGTTCACGTGGTGCGCGGCCGGGCGTCCGGTCTTGGTGAGCTGTGGCGCCCACACGTAGCCGCCGTCGCGCTCAATCCGATACGTGTCGCCCTGATTCACCCACCACAGCCCGTTGAATGGCAGCACCTCGTAGCCGAGCCGCTCGAGGCGGGCGATGGCGTCCGTGGCGTCGAACTCATTCGGCTTGAGCGGCTTTCGGTCGGCGACGCTCTGGTGAGCGACCCCGACGATCGCCTTCGGGTCATAGAAGCGACCCTTGTGGCGCAGCAGGTACGTGGTGGCGGCGCCGAACCCGTATTTGGCGAGGAACTCCTTCCGGCCGAGCTCGTCAAATTCCCTCATCGCCGCCTCGATGGCGGTGTGGTCAATGTCTGCGAGCGCCATGCGGGTGTCCTTTACGCCGGTACGCGGTGTTGTTCGAGGTGGGACATGACGGCCTGATTCGCCTCCCAGCCGTCGGGGAACTTCACGATCTCGTTCAAGTAGACACGGCCGGTCGACGGATGGGCATCCAGCAACTCAGTGATTCCCGCGCGGGCAACCGCGATGCAGGCGTGGCGGTGGCGGGAAGTCAACACGCACAGGCGACCGGCCTCCAGGTGGAAAGCCGTGGCGTCGCGGCGGCCCGACAAGGGATGCCACACGATGGTGACGTCGTACTCGCGGCCCTGGAGCCGATTCGCCGTGTCCACCGTGATGCCCGAATCGGCCGGCAAATGATGGCGGACCGCGGCGGCCTGATCCCGGTGGGCCGTGCCGATCGCGATTCGATCCGCCGTCACCTCTGCGCCGGCAGGCGATTTCTCAGAGAATGCCACCGGACCTCGGGCCAACAACCGCAGTGCTAGATCGGCGCAGGCCCGAGCGACTTCGTCGTCCGTTCGCATGCTGTGCCGGGCCGGCAGTTCGTGCAACGCCCATCCCGTCGCCGCCGCCGTCTGCAGTGTGGTGTCCAACGGATGCGACCCGAACGCCGTCGTCGAGAACGACAGGGAACGGTCGGCGAGCGAGGTCCCCGACGTGAAGCCAGTGAATGGGTAGAAGGCCTCCGACACTACGGGCGCGGCGGTGGCCGGGAGGCGCCACGAGACCGGCAGGCGGAAGACCGGCGTCTCGGGGTTGTGGCGCAACAAGACCGCCACCGCGCTCAGCTGCGGGTCCCACGACAATCCGGCCCAGCGTTCCGTTTCCACGGTGGAGAACGGGTCGAGTTGCCCCGGGTCGCCGACGAACAGTGTGCGGTCGAAGCGGCCCGCGATTTGGAGCAAAGCATCCGAGCGCATCTGGTACGCCTCGTCGACGATCGCCCACGGCCAGTTGCCGTCCTTCAGGGTGGACCATTTTGCCGCTGTTCCGATGACGACCGCGCAACCCGCCAACCCTGCCACCGCGTTGTCGACCGTCACGTTGTTGTTCACCGAAATGCGCGGCACCGGGACGTACCCCTGAGCGGACAAGCGCCCGATCGGCAGCTGGGGCGACGAGCGAGCCAGGTTCGCGATCAGATCGTCGACCTGTTCGTTCGTCTGCGCCACGATGGCCAGCGGCTCGCCCGTCTCGGCGATGTGGCGCGCCGCGCGAACGACCAATGTGGACTTTCCCGCGCCCGGTGGGGAGTCGACGACCACGCCCGGTTGAGGGGCGAACTGCAGCGACTGCATGACGTCCGGGAAGATGTCGGTGGTCATGACCAGGCCTCCACGGCGTCCTCTTCCGTCGGTTCCGGCGGTGGGGGCGGGCCGCCGTGGGTCCACGGGGTGTCCTCGACCGCCGGGAAGTTGCCGTTCGGCTGGTACGCAGTCGAGACCGTGCTGTACGTGACGTATTCGCCCAGCTCAGGAACACTGCCCGCGGCCGGCGTCAGGGCTCGGCCCATGCCGCCCGTCAGCTCCAGCACCACATCCGAGCCCTCGATCGACACGATCCGGGCGGTCTGCGAGCGGCGGGTTGGCGAGGCCAGGTCGGTACCAACGGGAAGGCGCAACGGATCCGAGGTGCGCACTGTCACATGTGGACGGAGCTTGCGCCGCGGCCCTGAGGCATCCAAGCGGTTCGGCTCGGCGGCGACGACCGACCCGGCGAAGGCCTCCCCGGTCAGCCGGAACTCGGCCATGACCAGCGGATCGTCCAACGCGCGCTGGGCGTCGAAGGCGGCCTGCGCCCGCTCCAGACGGTTCAGCCGACGCGCGGCAGCCACAGCGGAGTCGCGGCGCGCCTGTGGAAGGGCGCCCGCGCTCGCAAGGTACTCGACATAATTCGTGAAGGCGTCGCGGTCCTCGGCCCACCGGTCCAGCACGCTCGCGCCCGGCTGCAGATCGCGCAGCCGGTCCAGGGCCTGCCACATCAGCTGCCACGTCGGTTCGAGCTGCGTGCGCAGGGCGGCAACCAAGCGCTCAAAAGCCATCTGGCGCGCGATCGAGTCGGCGTCCGTCTTGCTGTACCGTTCGATCGCCGGAGCCAGCGTCGCCGCGTCGAACGTCGGGTCCGTCGCCGGGCCCGCGGGCGGCCAGCGCTCCGGGTCCTCGGCCGCCAGGGCACCCTCGACCGGGTCGGCGCCGAACCAGGCCATCAACGCGGCCAGGTTGGCGTCCTCCACGGCACTCTGGCCGGTTGCCCAGTGCATGCTCAGTGCCGACGTCATCGCGAGCATCAGCGACGAACCCGGGTGCTCGGCGCGCTCGGCATAGAACGTCAGCCACTTGCCGAGCGTGGGCACTTCGGGCTTGACCGCATACTCGCCCCAGGTCCGGCGCAGGCGGGTCGATCGGCCGAACAGCCTTACAAAATCAATACCGCCCGGATTTGGTACGAACAACTGCGGCGCATCCGTGAACCGCCGGCGGCCCGTCACGTCCTCCTGGTGGCGGGCGAAACTGTCCACATAGGACTTCACGATCCGGCCGAGTTCGGCGGCGAACTGGAAGCGCTGATCGCGGTTGCGCGGCTGCGGGACGATCAGCAGGCGGGGCTGATCAGGGGCCGAGCCGACCATCGCGGCCAGGGGAGCGTTCGCCTCGCCGGCCATGGCCAGCGGGATGAGGACGAGCGGGCGCTCGCTCACGAAAAAGTGTCGTACCGTGGCGATAGGCTGAGCCCGCTCATCGCGAACGGCCAAGGCCCTCGCCAGCGAGGTCAGGGAGCTCATGCGAGGCACTCTTCGCGGAGGCGGAGGGCTGCACGCAGTACAAGTGCGGCTTCTGCTTGTTCTGGAGAGGGCTCGAGGTCGCCCGCGGCGAGTGCCAGCGCGGTGTCGATGGTGTCCACGCTGCCGAGCTCCTCGCTGACCGATTTGCCCAGGGCGTGCGTGCTGCGGCGGGCCTCGTTGCGGCAGAAGTACGACATCTCGCACGTCGACAGGCACTCCGGTGAGTAGCGCGCGGGGATGTGCTCGATGGCGACGCACAGCTCACCGACTGCGCGGGTCGGGCGGCCGTCACGGTCGGGCTGCAGGTCGAACGTGACGCCCTCGTCCACGTGGGACAGGCGCTGGTCAATGCGTTCCATGTTCTTGAGTTGACGGTTGAGGACGGTGAGCTGGCGGCGCACGTCGAGCCGGGTGGCGACGGCGCGATTGGAGAAATCCTTCGGGCAGACGAGCACGACGCGATCGGAGACGGTGTTCGGGTCGTGGCCGAGTTCTTCGAGGAGGCGGCGTAGGGCGACGACGTACACCGCGGACTGCACGGCCGCCGCGGCCACTTTGCCGCCGTCGGCCTGGTCGTCGATGACCGCGAACGACTTGATTTCAATGATGTGGAAGACGCCCTGGTACTGGAAGGCGATGAGGTCGGGCTCGAGGAAGACCTGCCGGCCGCCGACCGGGAGCTTGAGGAGGGGGTGATCGAACAGCGTGCCGGCGTCGTCGACCTGTGCGGCGGCGGTGCCGAGGACCTGACGGGCCAGTTGGTGGCGCACGTCCTGGCTGTGGTTGCCGCCGGCATCCTCGAGGTCCTGGTACGCGACTTCCTTGATGTCGAGCTTGAGCACTTCGCGTAGCAGGCGCAGCAGTTCCGCGCAGCCGTTGGCCTTCACCTGCGCGACGAACGAGCGGGTGCGCGTAATGGCGAATGGCGATTGGCCGTACGGCGGCGCGAACCCGACGCGCGACGCGACCGCGCGCTTGTCGACGCCGGCGGCGTCCATGAGGGCGCGGCGCGCGCAGCCGGGGTTGGTGGTGAGCGCGGCGATCGTGCGGGCGTTGTGGGGCAACGGCGGCACCGGCCCGCGCAGTTCGGCGAGCCGTTCCTCGGTGCTGTTCACGGTGGCACTTCCTTCGCGGTGGTTCACGTGCCGGTTCTGGGGACCGCCTTGAGATTGACGCCGAAGAGCTGGCCGGCGTCGTCGAGTTGGGCCCTGGCCCGGGCGGCGGCCGCCTCGCGGTGCGATCCGTCGACCGGCTCGTGCGTCGCCAGCTCGGCCTCGGCGGCGCGGATGACGACCGCGGGTTTGGCCGAGCCGATGCCGTCCGCGGCGCCGGGAATGTTCTCGGCGAACAGCCACAGTAGGCGGGCCGTGGCCCGGTCGGTATCGGGAAGACGTTCGACGTGTTCCGCGATCCGCATGGCCGCCCGGAGGAAGTCGACCCGCGGGCTGAGCGCGCCGATGATGCGCTGTTCGAGCGGCCACGTGGACACCGCGAGCAGCCCGCGGACGGGTGAAAACCGATCGGCGCTGAGCGCGGCGCACAGGTAGTACGGCCGCGCGAAGGCGTTCATGCGGAACGAACGCTCCTCGTCACGGCGCAGGCTGGTGAGCTTCGCGCTGTCGATGTCGCCGCCGAAGCACGCGTTGTAGACCTGCGCGATGAGTTTTGGCGCCGCTGGTACGGCCAGCAGCGTCAACGCCCCATGCACCTGCTCGCGCAGCGGCAGCAGCGACCCGCCCTCGCGCGGCGTCGGGATCGCGGCCGGCTCCGGCTCGAGCGATGCCTCCCACGCCCGTTCGAGCGCTTGTTGCTCGGCGCGGAGGGCCCGTTCGCGCGGCCGATCCCCGGCGGCGCGAGCTTGGCGGACCTGGGCACGGAGCGCCGCGAGCTCGCGCTCGATCTCCTCCGCGTCATCGGTCATGTGCTGACGGTACGCCTCCCAGTAATTTCCAGCAATCCCCACTTCCGCCCACGAACACCGTTGCGGCCCTCCGCTATATTCCAGTAACTTCCACTAAACGCTCGGCGTCCGATTCACTGGGGGAGGACGGCATGTACGACATCGCTGCAATCGAGGTGGCACTGCGCGGACTGCTGGCCGACGTGCCGGGAGACCGCGAGATCCTGGTCGTGGCCGTGATGCCGGCCTCGGCGAAAGAGACGAAGGCGGGCTGGTCCACGCTGAGCGACCGCCAGCGCGAGGTGGCGCGGCTCGTCCGCCGGGGCCTGATCAACCGCCACATCGCGACCCGCCTCGGGATCAGCACCCACACGGTGAACTACCACCTCCGCAAGATCTTCAATAAGCTCGACCTGGGCTCCCGCGCCGAGCTCGCCGCGTTCAGCCCTCCCGAGTGAGCCGCCGGGGCGCGCGCTCGAACCGGCCCGGGCCGTGCTCGTAGACGCAGTCGATGTCCTGGGTCTCGAGCAGGTCGATGAGGTCCTGGTCCGGGCGCTCCGGAAGCAGCACCGCGCGGGAGGTCGGCTCGACGAAGCGGGCGTAGTCGCAGAGCTGGCCGATCGCGAGCCGGATGTGCTCGCGGCGGGACGAGGACTTGGCCTCCAGGAGCTCGTCGATCTCCTCGACGTAGACGTCGGTGAAGAACGTGTCGAGCTCGCCCGGCAGCGTGATCTCGTTGCGGACGGCGTGGTGGCCCAAAGTGTCCCGGATGAACTTTTGGTACCGCTCGACCAGACCCGCCTCCTTGCGTGCGGCGACCACCGTTTCGCCGGGGCGGCGCTCGAAGGTGGTGGTGCGGTTGCGCTCCAACGGGATGGTGCGCACGACCGTCTCGCGGCCGGCCGGCGCCGGGAGGTGCTTGTCCGGCGCGAGCGAGTCGGTCCGGAACAGCGGCGGACCGAGGATCGGCCAGCCCTTCTGCGCCGCGGAATGGCGGATCGCGCGGACGGCGTCCTCGTTGAGGTCGGCCGCGCGGACCCGGCCGAGATCCTCCTCGTCGGGATCGAGGTCGACGCGGTACGGGTACTGGTCGTCCGGCCACACCGAACGCACGTGGTCCTCGCGGAGCGCCCCGGCGAGCAGGCGGCACGTCACCGACTCGAAGGTCGCGCCGAGCCAGGCGCCGAAGTCCTCCGGTCGGGTGCGCGGCCAGCCGGAGGGCGCCGGCAGAACGGGCCGGACGCCGCGCACGAAGACGAGCCAGGTCGGCTCGGTCGTCAGGTCGGGCTCCAGCAGCCAGTCCCGCGCCTCGGCGACCTTCGGGCCGCCATTGGCGAAGGTCTTCCAGCCCCAGATGTCGCCGGCCATCCCGATCGAGAAGTTCTCGTCGGCGCGGTCACCGACATGGTGTACACCGTGCGGCTCATCGGTCGGCCTTGGGGAAGCGCGTGGCGTTGTAGGCGATCTTGTCCGCGACCGCCCGCTCGACGTCGATGCCGGTCACGTCGGCGAAGCGGAGGAGGTAGATCATCACGTCGGCGATCTCCTCGGCCACCCGGTCTGCGGGCGGGGGCTCCTCCGGGTCCCACTGGTACAGCTCGGCGAGCTCACCAACCTCGCCGACCAGGGCGAGCAGCAGGTTCCGCGGCGTGTGGTACCGCGGCCAGTCACGTTCCTCGGCGAAGCGCTGCAGTTCCTGCTGGACCCGGGCCGGCCACTCGTTCGTCACCGGCGCCTCGTCACCACAGGCAGGGCCCGCGGCCGCTGAGGGCCTTATGGCTTTGAGGGGGTGCGGAGGGGTGCAGATAGCTACACCCCGGTTCGGGAAGCAGCCTCAATCCCACCGTCATAAAGATCTCTTACCTTGAATGCATGTCACAGCAGACGGGGCCGGCGCTCGAGATCGCCGGGCTGACCAAGCGGTTCGGCGACAAGGTCGCGGTCGATGCGATCAACCTCGAAGTCCCCAGCGGCTCGTTCTTCGGGCTGGTCGGGCAGAACGGCGCCGGCAAGACCACGACGCTCTCGATGGCGGTCGGGCTTCTGCGGCCGGATGGCGGGCGGGCGCGGATCTTCGGGCAGGACGTGTGGGCGGAGCCGGCCAAAGCCAAAGCCCTCGTCGGCGTACTCCCCGACGGCCTGGCGATGCCCGAGCGGCTCACTGGCCGGGAGGCGCTGACGTACCTCGGACTGCTGCGCGGAATGCCCAAGGACGTCGTGGCGCAGCGGGCCGACGAACTGCTCGCCGTCCTGGAGTTGGACGAGGCGGAACGCACGCTCGTCATCGAGTACAGCACCGGCATGCGCAAGAAGATCGGGCTCGCCACGGCGTTGTTGCACGCGCCGAGGCTGCTGGTGCTCGATGAGCCGTTCGAGGCCGTCGATCCAGTTTCGGCGGCCACGATCAAGACGATCCTGCGCGGATTCGTGGCCACCGGGGGGTCCATTGTGCTCTCCAGTCACGTGATGGCGCTGGTTGAGCAGCTCTGCGACCACGTCGGTGTGGTTGATGACGGCAAGGTCGTCGCCGCTGGGCCGCTTGATTCGGTCAGGGGTGTGCAGACGCTGGAAGAGACGTTCGTCGGGCTGGTCGGCGGGGAGCGCGCGGCCATGAAGAAGGAGCTGTCGTGGCTGTCGAGCTGACCATGGCGCAGATGAAACTCGCGGTGATGCGGCACTCGTACCGCGGGCAGCGCGCGCAGACCGCCGGCACGGGAGCCGTCATCGGGGTGGTGCTCGCGGCCGGGACGGCTTACCTCGGCTATCTCGGTCCGGACTTCCTCGCGGCGGGACTCGCGGTGTGGATGCTCGGGTGGATGCTCGGCCCGGTGTTCATGGGTGGTGGGGACGAGACCCTGCGCCCCGAGTACTTCCCCATGCTGGGCCTCCCGCCCCGCCGCCTCGCCGCGGGGCTGCTCACCGCGTCGTTCGTCGGCGTCGCACCGCTCGTCACGCTCGGGGCACTCGCGGGGCTCATCGTGGCCGGGACGCGCTTGGGTGTGGTGAATACGCTCGTCGCAGTACCGGCGATGCTGTTGCAGTTGGCGGTTTTCGTGCTCCTGTCCAAAGTGTCCGTCGCGCTCGTCGGCATCGCGTTGCGCTCGCGGATCGGGGCGGTCGCGGCGGGCGTCGTCAACGGGGTCATCCTGAGCTCGCTCGGGCAGATCTGGGTGTTCATGGTGGCCTTCGGGGTCGCCGGCACGCCGCGCGCGGTGTGGTTCCTGCCGTCGGGGTGGGGGCTGCTGGCCGTCCGCGGCGAATGGTGGGCCTTGGCCGCCCTCGCCGCGTTGGTACTGGTCCTGCTCGCACTCTGGGCCGCGCTCCTCGGGCGGCGCGCGGGGCGGCCGCGGGTCTCCGGTCGCGGGCGGCGCCCGATCACCGCGTCGACCCCCGCCGGTGCGGTCGTCGCCAAGGAGATGCGCACCTGGTCGCGGGACCTGGTTCGCAATCACCAGCTCGCGTTCGCGCTCGCCTACGGCGTCTGGTTCGCGGCCAGCCCGCTGGTGATCGGGTGGAACGGGATGCTGCCGTACGCCGGGCCGATCTTCATCGTCATGGCCGCCGGCATGGCCTCGAACCTGTACGGGACCGACGGCACCGCCCTCTGGCTCACCATGCTCAGCCCGGGCGCCACCGACGTCCGCGGCCGGCAGCTGGCCTGGATCGCCACGCAGGGCGCGATCGCGGTACCGCTGACGGTCATCTGCACCGCCTTCGTCGGCGGGCCGTGGCCCCTGGTCCTCGCCCTGCTGCCCGCCCTGCTCGGCGGCGCGGCCGGCCTGGTGCCGCTGGTCTCGGTGTACGCGCTGGTCCCCGGCACCGACCCGCACAAGCGCGCCGGCAACCCGCTGCGCACGAGCGAGGACGACGGCGGGCTGACCGGCCTCGCGTACCTCATGCTCGCCCTCGTCCTGGTCTCCGGCGCCCCCGCCGCGCTGGTCGCGATCTACTTCGGCTGGGCCGGCCTGCCGGTCGGGCTGCTCACCGGCGCGCTGTGCTACTGGCTGTTCGGGCGGCTCGCCGAGCGCCGGCTGCTCACCCACGGCCCCGAACTGCTCGACACGATGCGCACGGGCCGGAAGGCCGCGTCGTCCCGCATGACGCCGTACAGCGACCTCCCGCCGATCAAGAAGAACATCGCGGGCATCGGGTTCGGCCTCGGCGCCATCCCGCTCTTCCCGCAGGGCATCGTCGCGCTGCTCTTCGTGGCCAACGGCAAGACCGACTCGTCGTGGTTCCTCGCGACCTACATGCCCGCGCCGTGGAACTACGCGGTCGCGATCGGCTTCATCCTGCTCGGGCTGGCGCTGTACGGAAGTGCCCTGTGGGTCGTACGGAAGCGGCCAGAACCTGACCGCATCCCCGCCTAATGTTCTCGGTGACAGCTTCCCCACCGCTTTCGAAGGACGGCTTCTGATGGAACGCGACGATCTGCTCGAGTCCTTGACCACGGCGCGCCACTTCCTCAAGTACACCGTGCAGGGCCTCACCGACGAGCAGGCCCGCCAGCGCCCGACGGTGAGCGAACTGACCCTCGGTGGCCTGGTCAAGCACGTGGGCGAGATCGAGCGCGGCTGGGCCCGCTTCATCGTCGAGGGCCCGGCCGCGGTCGCGCCCCCGGAGGAGCCCAGCGGCTACGAGGAGTGGGCCAACAACTTCAAGATGCTCGAGGGCGAGACCCTGGACGGGATCCTGCGGCGGTACGACGAGATCGCCGCCATCACCGACGAGCTCGTGCGCACCTGCGACCTCGACAGCTCCCACGAGCTGCCGCCGGCACCCTGGTTCAAGCCGGGCGCCCGCCGCTCCGCCCGCCGCGTCTTCCACCACATCGTCGCCGAGACGGCCCAGCACTCAGGCCACGCCGACATCCTCCGCGAGTCGCTCGACGGACAAAAAACCATGGGCTGATCTTGTACCGCATGACAGGGCATCTGCACGTGCATGCACGCGTGCAGATGCCCTTGCATGTCTACGCCAAGTGACGGCATGGTGAGCAGCGTGACTACCGCCCGCCCGCAGGCCGTCCTAGAGATGATCGGCCGCCAGTTACGCGACTACCGGACCGCGTGCGACCTGACCCGCACGGCCGCCGGCCAGTACATCGGGGCCGACGACACGAAGATCAGCCGCCTGGAACTCGGCCGCGTCCGGGTCAAGGAGGAGGACCTGGAGCGCCTCCTCGGGCTGTACCAGGTGCCGCCGGCCGAGCGGAAGTCCATCCTCGACCTCTCCCGCCGCGCCGGCGATCGGCACTGGTGGTTCGAGCACCGCGACGTGCTCGCCGACTGGTTCTGCTCCTACCTCCTGCTCGAATCGGCCGCCCAGTACATCCGGACCTACGAGATGCGCTTCATCCCCGGCCTGCTGCAGACACCGGCATACGCCGAGGCGGTGATGCGCCAGCGCTACGCCGACGAGGCCGAGGTCCGCCGCCGCGTCGACGTGCGCATGCAGCGCCAGCGCATCCTCACCGAGCCGGGATCGCCGCGCCTGTGGGCGGTCGTCGACGAGGCCGCCCTCCGCCGCCCGGTCGGCGGCCCGCAGGTCATGCGCGAGCAGCTCAAGGCTCTGGTGCGGGCGAACGAACGGCAGTACACCCGGATCCAGGTCCTGTCCTTCGGCGCCGCCGGCCCCGCGAGCCCGGGCACCTCGTTCTCGATCCTGCGGCTGCGCAACGCCCAGCTCCAGGACGTCGTCTACCTGGAGCAGATCGAGAGCGCCCAGTTCCTGACCGACGCCGAACAGGCCGATCCGTACCAGAAGGCCTGGTCCCGCCTGGGCGTGGCGGCCGGCGAGCCCGACGAGACGGCCGCGGTGATCGAAGATGCCCTCCGCCGCGATTATCTGCATGTTGCATAGGGTATTGATACAATTACAGGCCGGCTCCCGGTTGAGGAGGGCGTCATGGAACGCGACGTGACGCGGCACGATGAGACCGCGACCAGGCAGCAGGACCGCGACGAGGCCGTCCCGCTACCGGAGTTCAAGCGACTGCAACAGGCGGCCGAGCTCCCGGTCCGCCGCCACCGCCGGCGGGAGTATCCGCTCAGCGACGAGGACTGAGCAGGCTGCACCGGGTGGTCAGGACGGCCAAGGCGGTCGTGCCGGCCGTCAGGACGGCGAGCAGCGGCCAGGGCACGGTGATCGCCAGCGGGCCGGTGACCCGGAGCAGGGTCAGCCACAGGCCGCCCACCGCCAGCACCGCGCACCCCGCCGCCAGCACCGCCCCGATCGCGACGGCGATCAGTACCTCGGTGATCGCCATGCGGTGGATCTGGCCCGGCAAGGCGCCGAGCAGGTGCAGCGAGCGCCGCTCCCCGGCGCGGTCCGGGGCCGCCATGAGCAGAGTGTTGACCAGGCTCAGCGTCGTGTACCCGAGGATGATCGCCAGCACCACGAGCAGGCCGGTCCGGCTCGCGTCGTTCGACGGGGTCGAGGCCGGGCCGAAGCGGGCGTTGTGGCCGGGCGGGATCCTGGTGGTGGCCGGGACGTACGCGACCGAGGGCAGCGCGGAGAACGCCCGGCCCGCGCCGACCAGGATGTCGGCCGGGGCGCCCATTGGCAGCAACCCGATCACGCGCAGCGAAATCGGGGAGCCGTCCGCCAACCAGACGTGAGCGAGCGTGCCGAGCGGCAGGTCGAGGTCCGGGGTCACCATGATGGCGTCGTCGGGGACCCACGTGACGGCCGCGGCGTCGCGTCTTATGAGGACGGTCTCACCCTCCAATGTGTACACGCTCGTCGGGGTCGAGAACTGCGCGCCCGGGAGTGCGCGTTGCAGCTCGCGGTCCAGGCCGGCCGCGCTCGTCGGGACCACCGTGGCCGGGGCGGCGATCGGTGGTTTGTCCATCGTGGACTTCGCGGTGTCGGTCAGCGCGGACGCGGTCAGCAGCGACGCGGCGAGGCCCAGGGTGACGAGGACCGGGGCGGCGATCGCGGCGGTGCGGCGGGCCGAGGCGCGCGCGGACGCGGCGGCGACCTGGCCGGTGGCGCTGCGCAGGCGGGCCAGCGGAGCCGTCAGGGGCCGAACGAGCGCGGGTGCCAGCAGGCCGCACGCCGCGACCAGCAGCATCACGATCGGCATGTACGACTTGCGGTTCGTCGCGCCCGCCGGGTTGTCGATCGCGGTGATCGCCATGGTGACCAGCGCGAACGCCAGCACGCCGAAGCCCAGCACCCAGCGGGTCGGCGGCATGATGCGGGATTCGACCACCGACTCGCGCATCGCCTCGCCCGGGCGCACGCGGCTGGCTCGCCAGGCCGCCGCGGAAACGCCGAGAAGAGCAACCGCCGCACCGGTACCGAATGCTGTCCACTGTGGCCAGACCGCTCCCGAAACGGTGGTGATCCAGGGTGGCGCGCCGAACGGCAGCAGGACGCGGCCGAGCGTGGGGCCCGCGAGGACGCCCGCCGCCGCCGCGACCAGCGCGACCAGGAGCGCCTCGGCGTACACCATGCGGCGGACCTGGCCCGGTGTCGCGCCCGTGGCCCGCAGGAGGGCGAACTCGGAGCGGCGCTGGGCCACGGCGAAGGCGAACGTGGACGCGACGACGAAGATGGCCACGAACGCGGCGAAGCCGAGTGCGATACCGACGATCGTCGCGGCGTTGTTGCGCGCCCGCGCGTCCGGGGCGCGGTTCGCGTCGAGCCGGGCGCGGTCCTGGCCGGTGAGGACCAGCGCGCGGTCGCCGACGAGCTGGCGTACCTCGGCGGCCGGGCGGTTCAGGGCGAGCGCGTCGACGCGAGGGGACAGGGCGGCGGCCTGGGCATCGGTGAAGAAGACGGCCGGCTGCGGGCCTTTGTCAACGATTCCCACGATGGTGTACTGCCTGATCCCGTCCGCCGTCACCACCGGCACCACGTCGCCGAGGCGGCCTTCGTCCACCGCGATCTCGTCCACTGTGGCCGGTACGCGTCCACTGTGGAGCTTCTGGCCGGCGAGGCCGAGTGCGGACCACGGGCGGCCGACGCCGTCGCGGAGGTAGTACGCGGGGAAGACCCGGTCCACGACCGCGTCCGGCAGTGCGGCGACCAGGTCGGCCGGGACGCCGCGCGGCTCCGCCAACGGAGCACTGGCGCCGCGCACGGTGAGGGTTTGGGTGGGGGCGATGATGACGGGCACAGCGGAGTACCGTTGCGGCGGTCTTGCGGGTGAAGACACCGTGGTGTCCAGGACCAGGCCCAGGGCAGCCATGAGGGCCGAGCCGAGGGCGAGCGCGACGAACGTGCCCACGAACGAGACCCAGCGCAGCCGCAGCGTGGCGAGCGCGATGGCGATCATGCGAGCCGCCCGTCGGTGAGGGTGACGACGCGGTCGGCGTATGAGGCGGCGACCTGGTCGTGGGTGACCATCACGATCGTCTGGCCGCGCTCGTCGACGAGGCCGCGCAGGAGTTGGAGGACGTCGCGGCCGCTCGCCGAATCGAGGGCGCCGGTGGGCTCGTCGGCGAACAGTACCGCCGGCGCCGTGACCAACGCCCGCGCGATCGCGACGCGTTGCTGCTGCCCGCCGGACAGCTCGTGCGGCCGGTGCCCGCCGCGCTCGCCGAGGCCGACCGCGGCCAGGCCCGCCTCGACGGTGGCCGCGTCCGCGCGCTTGCCGGCCAGGCGCAGCGGCAGCCCGACGTTCTGCCGCGCGGTGAGGGCCGGGAGCAGGTTGAACCCCTGGAACACGAACCCGATGCTGCGCCGGCGCAGCAGGGTCAGCCCCCGCTCGCCCAGCCCGGTCAGGTCCTGCCCGTCGACCACCACGCGCCCGCTCGTCGGCCGGTCCAGTCCCGCCGCGCACTGCAGCAGCGTCGACTTCCCCGACCCCGACGGCCCCATGACGGCCGTGAACGTGCCTCGCTCGAACGCGAGTGACACTCCGTCGAGGGCCGTTACCCCGTTCCGGTACCGCCTGCTGAGGTGTTGCAACTCCACTACTGCTGCCATGCCCAAAAAGCTAGAAATCGCACGGCCCGAGCCGGTACCGGACACATGACCGGTCGGGCACCTAAGGGGCCGGGTAGGGTCGGTGGCCGTGCTGTGGGGGCGGGAGGCGGAACAGGCGCAGCTCGCGCGCGTGCTGAGCCGCGCCCGCGCGGGGGAGAGCGCCGCGCTCGTGCTGCTCGGCGACCCCGGCATCGGCAAGACCGCCCTGCTCACCCAGGCGGCCGCGGCGGCATCGGGCTTCACGGTGCTGCGGTGCGCGGGGGTGGAGACCGAGGCGGAGGTACCCTTCGCCGCCCTCCACCAGCTCCTCCTCCCCATCATGGACCGCGCGGACGCGTTGGTCGACGCGCAGTCGGCGGCCCTGCGCGCGGCCCTCGGCCTCGGCCCGCCCGCACCCGGCGACCTCCTGCTGGTCGGCGCGGCCGTCCTGTCCCTCTTGGCCGAGGCGAGCCCGGTCGCCTGCTTCATCGACGATGCCCACTGGCTGGACGACGCCTCGGCCGCGTGCCTGCGCTTCGTGGCCCGCCGCCTGCAGGCCGAGTCGATCGCCATGGTCTTCGCGGCGCGCGAGTTCGCCGGACTTCCCGCGCACCGGGTCCCGCCGTTGAGCCCGGAGGCCGCCGCCCATCTGGTCGCCGACCTTCCTTCGCCGGTACGCGCACGAGTCCTCACCGCCGCCGCCGGCAACCCCTTGGCGCTGCTCGAACTGCCCCGCACGTTCCCGGACGACCGACCGGTGCCCCTGCCCGCACGCATCCAGGACTCCTTCGCCACCCGCCTGGACACCCTGCCCCCGGACGCCCTCCTCCTGGCCGCGACCGACGACCGGGCCGACCTGTCCACGCTGCTGCGCGCGGGCGCCGACCTGACCGCGCTGTCCCAGGCCGAACGCGCCGGGCTGATCGAGGTGCTGGACGGCCGCGTCGTGTTCACCCATCCGTTGCTGCGCGCGGCCGCGTACCGGCACGCGACGTTCGACCGCCGCCTCGCCGCCCACCGCTCGCTGGCCGCAGCCGTCGACGACCCGGACCGCCGGGCGTGGCACCTGGCCGCGGCGGCGACCGGGCCCGACGAGGAGGCCGCGGTCGCGCTGGAGCAGGCGGCCGAGCGAGCGCGCGGCCGCACCGGGTACGCGGCCACGGCAGCCGCCCTCCAGCGCGCCGCCGACCTGACCGCCGCCTCGCCGAAACGCCTTGCCCGGCTGGTCGCCGCCGCCGAAGCCGCAGATGTCGCCGGCCGCCCCGACCAGGTCCGCGCCCTGCTGGACCGACTGCCGCCGTCCGAAGCCATTCGATTGCGCGCCAAGCTGGCCCCGGACGCCGCCACCGCGCACGAACTGCTGATCACCGGTGCCCGTGACGCCCCGCGATCGGTGGCGGGTCCCATGCTGTTCGAAGCGGCCCGCAACGCCTGGCAGCAGGGCGACCGCGCGCGGCTGGCGGAGGTCTCCGGCCTGCTGCATGAACGCGGATTGCGCTCGGCGGCCGGGCTCGACGCAGCCCTGGCCACCATCGACGGCGAGACCCCGTCCCGCGATGGCATGCGAGCGATGGCCGAGCTCGTAGCAGCGGCCGAGGACATCGAGGCCGCCTTCGTCGCGGGGCTCATCGGCGACTTCACCGCCAGCCGCGCGATCGCCGCGTCCGCGGTGGCCCGAGCGCGGGAGGAGGGCGCCGCCGGCCGTCTGCCCCGGGCGCTCGCCACGCTCGCCGCCGCCGAGCTCCACCTGGGCCGTTTCCGCGACGCCGTCACCACCGCCGCCGAGGGACTCCAGCTCGCCACCGACCTGGGCGGCCCGACGCAACAGCTCGACGGCATCCTCGCCTGGATCGCGGCCGCGCGCGGTGAGGACGCCGAGTGCATCCGCCTGGCCGCCACCGGGGACCCGGCCTGGTCCGCGTGGGCGCTCGCGCTGCTCGACCTGGGGCGAGGGCGCGCGACCGAGGCCTCCGACCGCTTCGAGTCCGCCCACCGAGGCCCGGCCGGTCGACACATGCAGGCCGTCTACTCCGCCCCCGACCAGATCGAGGCGGCGATCAAGGCCGGCCGGCGCGACCGGGCCGAGGCGGTCTACGTTCGCTTCGAGTCGTGGGCCACGACGTGCGACACCGACTGGTCCAACGCCGCGCTGGCCAGGTGCCGGGCCGCGCTCACGGAGGCCGCCGGCGTCCCCGATCTCCCGTGGGAGGCCGCCCGCACGCATTTGATCGTTGGGGAACGGCTGCGCCGGGAGCGCCGCAAGCACGACTCGCGCGTTCACCTCCGCACCGCCGCCGAGCTCTTCGATCGCCTCGGCGCCGCGCCCTGGGCCGACCGTGCGCGGGCCGAGCTGCGCGCGGCCGGGGAGGCGACGACGCCCGCGCCGGAACACGACACGCTGTCGCCGCAGGAGCTGCAGATCGCCCGGCTCGCCGCGGCCGGAAAGACCAACCGCGAGATCGCCGCGATGCTGTTCATCAGCCCGAAGACGGTGAGCTACCACCTGTACCGGGCGTTTCCGAAGCTCGGCGTCACCACCCGCACGCAGCTGGCCCGCCTCGACCTCAGCTGAGCCGTCAGGACGATCCCGATCGGCCGTTCGTTGATCGCATACCGGGTTCGTGTTCCGTACGTTCCGCCGTATGGCCATCCACTATGCGCAACCCGCGAAGAGCCGACGGCCGCTGCTCCTCGGAATCGGGGGCGGGCTCGCCGGGCTTTGTGTGCTCTGCTCGTTGATCGCGTACCTGGTGCCGAAGGACGACAAGCGGGAGCCGCAGCACGAGCAGCAGCCGGTCGTCCCCGTCGCCGTCACGCCCACGGCCACCGCGCTGCCCGCCACGACAACCGCCGCCGCGACGCAGGCCGCCGTCACTACGCCGTCCGCCGTCGTGATCACCACCACGGCCGCGGCGCCTCCACCGCCACCGCCCCCGCCCAAGACGACCAAGGCCGCACCTCCGCCGCCGGCCGAGACCGAAGACAACGACGTGTACTACAAGAACTGCACCGAGGCCAAGAAGGCCGGCGCCGCCCCGCTCTACCGCGGCGAACCCGGCTACCGCTCGGCCCTCGACCGCGACGGCGACGGCGTGGCCTGCGAGACGTGATCAGGGCAGCGCGGACAACGGCGCGGTCGGCACCCCGATCCAGCCCTCGACCCGCGCAACCGCAAGCTGCGTCGAAGAAGGCCGCGTCACGAGCTCCAGTGCCGCGGCGCGGGCGGTCAGGGCGGCGATCACCGCGTCGAAGGCGTCGTGGCTCGTGTGCATCAACGGCTCGAACGCGCCCAGATCGAGCCACGGTGCAGTTGCGGCAACGAGGGCGTCGACAGGAACCTCGTGCTTTCCCTTGTACCCGCGGTGCGTCAGCCCCCACCGATGGAGCGACGCCGACGGGTAAGCCTCGAGAATTCGTCCGCCGCCCGCCCGGTCCACGTCGACGCCTGCGGTGGCCAGCATCGACAACAACGCCGCACACCGCATGGCCGCATGGGCGAGCCGGTCCGCCGAGACGCTGAGCGGAATGAGGCCGGGGATCGACGCCCGAATGACCTCGTCGGTCGTCCGGTACACCATTGCACGGCGCCACGCCGAGCCGAGACCGGGTTCGGGAAGCGAGCGCACATGACCGTACCGATGCGCCAGGACCATCTGCGTGAACGGCTCCGGCCAGCCGAGTGCGCAATCGATACCGGCCTTGTCTGAGGAGGTGATTGCCGCCACGATCGTGCGATCGTCCGCGCCGAGCTGCAACGACTGCACGAACGCGCGGCCGGACTCCCAGTGCAGCACGGCCAGGGCGGTCCGCTCGTCGCCGGCCGCCAAATCCACGCCTACGGTCAGCATGCCGTGTAATTTACAGTGATGGCCGCCGATGTGACGGAACATCGCGTGGGTGGGTTGCAGGGTTGTTGCAGGTGGTTGACGACGATTTCGGAACGCCCCTAGCGTCGCCGTTCAGGAAAACGCTTTCCCGGAACGGAGGAGCAGATGCAACCCAGGATCGCGCTCGCGATCGCGTCCGGGGTCGTCGCGGTCGCGGGGGTGACGCTGGTCGCCGTCAATGAGGCGTCCGCGGCCACCGTCGACACCGGCGCCACGTATGTGTTCGTCAATCGGAACAGCGGCAAGGTCATCGACGTCTACAACTGGGCGACGAATGACGGGGCGCCGGTCAATCAGTGGTCGCGCAACGACCTCGCGGTGCAGCAGTGGAAGTTCGTCGACGCCGGGTCGGGGTACTACAAAATCAAGTCGGTGATGAGCGGCAAGGTCCTCGACCTGCCCAACTCCACCGACGGCCTCCAGCTGGTGCAGAACGCCGACAGCGGCTCGACGACGCAGCACTTCCGGCTGCAGGACTCGTCCGGCGGCTATGTGCGGTTCGTCAACCGGCACAGCAACAAGGTTGTCGAGGTCTGGGAGTGGTCGACCGCCGACGGCGGGAAGCTGGCCGGGTATCAGAACCTCGACGGCGCCAACCAGCAGTGGCAGCTGGTCAAGCTCGGGTCGGGCGGCGGCGGGGGCAGCACCCCGACCGGTGGCGGCGGCAGCACCCCCACCGGCTCCTGGCCGTCCGCCAGCGGCTCGGCGTCGGTCAACGGCACGATCAAGGTGAGCGGCACGCTCGACGGGGGCATGAAGCGGTACTGCTGCATCGGCGACGGCGGCCAGAGCGAGAGCCAGGACCCGGTGTTCGAGCTGGCCGACGGGGCGACGCTGAAGAACGTGATCATCGGCTCCCCGGCCGGCGACGGCGTGCACTGCCTGGGCCGCTGCACCATCCAGAACGTGTGGTGGGAGGACGTGGGCGAGGACGCGGCCACGTTCCTGGGCACCAATGGCGGCGACTCGTACGTCATCGGCGGCGGGGCCCGCTCCGCCAGTGACAAGGTGTTCCAGCACAACGGCAACGGCACCGTGCACATCAGCAATTTCTACGCCAGCGACATCGGCAAGCTGTACCGCGGCTGCGGCAACTGCACGAACCACTACCAGCGCAACGTGACCGTCGACAATGTGCTGCTGAACAAGGCGAAGTACGTGGTCGGCATCAACACCAACTGGGGCGACACCGCCACGCTGTCCCGGGTGGTCGTGCAGAGCTCGTCCGGCATCCACGTCTGCGCCGAGTATCAGGGGGTGAACAAGGGTTCGGAGCCGAAGTACCTCGGTGACGGCATGGGCGACGGGCACTGCAACTTCAAGTCCAGCGACATCACCTACAAATAGAACCTCACCTACAAGTAATCCGTGACCGCGGCGGGCAGTGCGAGCTGCCCGCCGCTCACGGTGAACGGCTCCGGAAGGTCGTTCTCGTAGAACCGCACGAACCCGGCGAACCCGATCTGGTCGGAATGCCGGGCGATTCCCGTCAGCAGCGCGTGCATCGCCGGAAATTCATCCGGGTGCACTTCCTGCAAAACGGTGAGCGCCCAACCCCCTTGCCGCTCGACCAGTTCGCCGATCACAGCCCCGCCCACCTTCCACGCCGGGCCGCGCGCCGCGAACACCGGGTCGTGGTCGAACCCGCCCGTCAGCGGCAGCGCATCCGGCTCGGCGACAAGCCCGAGGTGCCAGCGCAACTCGGCCAGCTCGTCGGCGGGCAGGTCCGCGCGCAGGTTCAGTTTCACCAGGACCTCGAAGACATCGGCCATACGCGCAGGGTAAAGCAGCTCAGAACAGCGTGAGCGCCATCCCGGCCACCGCCCCGGTCAGCAGCAGTACCGAAACCTGCAACAACCGGTGCTTGCGCCAGTTGAGGCGGCTCATCCGCACGAGTTGGGAGGCGAGCATCGCGAGCTCGTCGGCCGGCGTGAGCGTGTCCAGATGCGCGGTGAGCTCGGCCGGGCGCCAGTGGCGCAGGTGGCCGAAGTACACCGAATGGCGCGCGAACTCCGCCCGGTGCATCCGCCGCGGGCCCAGGATCGGCAGCACCACGGACGCCGTGGTCGCCATCGCGGCCAGCAGCAGGATCAGGATCACGGCCGCCGGCCAGCTGCGGTGATCGTCCGGTGAGCCGACGACGAAGACGGCCGCCCCGCCCTCGACCGCGAGCAGGATCGACGCCTTCACATCGGCGCGGGTGGTCCAGGACTCGAGAGCGGCGTGCACGCGCCAGGCGAATTCGACGTTCATACGCCCAGCCTGCGGCGCATCGACGACCATGATCCCCGATTTCTAGGGGATCCCGGTGTCGCATGTCAGCAAGAACAAAGCAGTCACATGTCAGCCAGGAACGCCAGCTCGCGCCCGTCGTGGTAGTACCGCGCGGCATGCCGGGGTGTCGCACCGTGCACCGTCTCGGCCCGCGGGTTCGCGCCCGCCGCCAGCAGCGCGCGAATGAACCCGACGTCGCCGCCCTGCATGACCGCCTCGTACAGCGGCGTGCGCCCGATCCGGTCCGCCCCGTCCACCGGCACGCCCGCTTCGAGCAGCGCCGGCACGACCCGCGCATGGTCGAGCCAGACCGCCATGTGCATCAGCGACCACCCGTTGTTCGCGCGCATCCGCGGGTCGATGGTCCCGTCGCGCAAGCCGCGCAGCAGATACTCGGTGTCGCCGAACTGCAGCCGATGCATGAGCCTGCGCCGGTACTCGTGCAAGGCTCGCGGCAACCGCCCGCCACCCTGCTGCCAGGCCTGCTCGACCCCGAAGCAGCCCGGACTGTCCCCGCCGAGCGCGCGCAACGCCGCCTCCCGCCGCTGCTCCCGCTCATCGTGATCGTGCAGGGCGAGCCGCCCGCCCGCGATGCCGAGCCGGTGCCACCGCCCGTGGCAGCGCACCCGAAACTCGCTCGGACCAGAACGAGCGGCAGGAGGAGGAGGGAGCTCGAGCCGTACCGACGAGGTAGGAATCCGGACGGGAACCTCGAGGTAGTTGCCCGGATCGGATGCCGACGCGGTCATTGAGGGCACGTCGATCGTCAGATAGGCCCCGAACAGCGTCGCCACCTGATCCACCCCGAACGCGGCCGCGGCCTCCACCGCCAACTCGGCGACGCCGAGAGGGCTCGTCGGGGACACGGAAGGCGACTGCAGGCAGCTCAGATCGTCGAAGTCGAGCGTGATCCCGCAGCGCTTCCAGGCCTCCCGGTAGTCGCCCGCCGCCAGCAGGGCCAGGATCTCCGGGGAGGGCGAGGGTGGGGCGACCCGGACGTCCCATGTGTAGCGGGGCGCGTAGTACCAGCGCGTGTTCTTCAGGTCGGCGAACGAAGCGACGCTGAGCTGAACCCGCTGCGGCCCGGTCGGCGACTTCGGCAGCCGCACGCAGAGGAGCGGTGCGGTCGCGGCGCCCGAACGCGGAGCCAGGACCGCGGTGACCTTGGCCTGCAGGGTGGCCCGCCCGCCCCGATGCCGCGGGAGGTGCCACCACAGCCGGTCGAGGGCCAGGTGGCGCAGGTCGTCCTCAAGAGAGGGCGCCGCGGCAAGGTCGATGTCGATCGTCACCGGCAGCAGGCTCGCGGCCGCCCGCCAGTCGCCGGACGACCGGGCCGAGGCCGCCGCCGCGACGAGCGCGGGCGACGGCATCTCGGCCCGGATCTTGCGCCAGAGCGGCAGCTCACGATCCAGGAAGGGCAGGCCGGCCGGAATCGAACCGGCGTCCTCCAACTTCGCAAGGTGGCGTGACGACCTCTGCACTACGGCCTGCCGCGCATGAGCATAGGGCGACTCTAGGCCTGCAGGTGGACCCGGCGCCGACGGGCGATCAGGACCAGCGCGGCCCCGACCACGACGGCCGCGAGGCCCGCACCGACGATGAGCGGCGTGTTCGATCCGGTGACCGGCAGCGCCGGCCCGGCTGCGGCCGATGCCGAGGGCGCCGGGCTGGCCGACGAGCTCGGGACCGCCACCCGCTTGGCGACGACGCTCACCCTGCTCTCCTGGTCGCCCTGAACCTCGCCGGGCGTGGTGTCGGACTGGCCGTCCTCGCCCGCCAAGATCTTCCAACCGGCCGGCGGGGTGAAGGTGATCTGGATGATCCCGGCCGGCACCTGGGTGATCTTGTACGCGCCCTTGTCGTCGGTGGTCGCCTCGCCGTACTTGGTCTTGCCGTCCTCGCTCTTCACCGTGACGACGACCTTCGCGATGCCCTTGGCCGGGTCGTACGGAGCATTGGAGTCGGCGCCCTCGGAGACGAACCCGGTGACGGTGCCGAACGCGCCCGGAACGACGAGCGCCACGTTGATCTGGTTGTCCGCGAGGTTGGCCTCGCCGTTGTCGGCGCCCAGGTCGAAGGCGACGAACCCGTGCCCGCGAACGAAGGCCATGTGCTCGATCTTGCCGCTGAGCAGCACGGTCTTGGTCGCGCCGGCGGCGAGGTCGAAGCCGGTCTTGAACTCGGTGTATGTGACGCCGGAGACGCCGCCGTCCTCGCCGCCCGTGTAGTGGACGTGCTTGGCGTCGACGGAGCTCGTGTTCTTGACCGTGACGGTGATCTTGAAGGTGTCGCCAACGGCGTAGGTGGCCTTGTCGGCCTGGCCGGTGACGGAAATGTCAGGTTTGGGGGCGGCCGCGAGAGCGGCGGTGGCGGGGATGAGGGAGAGGACCGCGCCGGCGAACGCGGCGGCGAGTGCACGCATGGGAAGGCACCGTATCGATTTGTTCCGTATTCCGCTGCCCCGTACGGCTCTTCCGTTTGACGACAGTGCCTCACACACACCCGGTGTAGGGTAAGGCCCGTTCGAAATGTGACCCATTGTTGAAGAGGAACCGATGGTCGACGTTGCGCTGCTGCTGGGTGGCCCGTCCGAGGAGCGCGGAATCTCGCTCAACTCCGCACGCTCCGTAGCGGACCACCTCGAGGGCGCCGTGGTCGACCTCACCGAGATCATCTTCTTCGACCGGCAGCTGCGGCCGTACTCCATCCCGCGCGGCCTGCTCTACTGCAACACCCCGTCGGACTTCGACTTCAAGCTCGCCCACGAGGGCCGGCCGCTGAGCGAGGACGAGCTGATCGCCCGCCTGCGCACGGCCGGGCTGGTGTTCCCCGTCATGCACGGCGCGTTCGGCGAGGACGGGCAGGTCCAGGCGCTGCTGGAGAAGGCCGGGGTGCCGTTCGTCGGCACCGGCGCGCAGGCGTGCGCGACCGCCTTCGACAAGTACAACGCCAAGCAGGCCCTCGACTCCCACGGCATCGGCGCCGTCCCCTCGGTGCTCGTGGACGCGGCGATGTCCGACGAAGAGGCCGAGCGGGTCGTCAACGAGTCCTTCCCGGACGTGGCCAAGCTGGTGCTCAAGCCCGCCACCGGCGGCTCCAGCATCGACGTCTTCGTGGCCCGCGACCGCGCCGCCGCCATCGACATCCTGCGCACCCTGCGCCAGCGCCACGACCGGATCGTGATCCAGCCCCGCATGCACGGGCACGAGGTCACCACCATCGTGATCGAGGGCGCGGACGGACCGGTCGCGCTCATCCCGATCGAGATCGAACTGCAGAACCAGGCCAGCGAGGACGAGATCTTCGACTACCGCCGCAAGTACCTGGCCAGCAACGACTCGCACTACCACTGCCCGCCGCCGCGGGACGACGAGACGATCGCCCGCATCCAGGGCATCGCCGAGGCCTCGTTCACCACGCTGGGCCTGCGCGACTTCGCCCGCATCGACGCGTGGCTGGAGGAGGACGGCTCGATCCTCGTCTCCGACGTCAACGTGATCAGCGGCATGGAGCAGAACAGCTTCCTGTTCGTGCAGGCCAGCCAGCTCGGCATGACCCACGCCGACATCCTGCGCGAGGTGCTGCGGGCCGCGGCCCGGCGCAACGGGCTGCCGTTCGAGGCGCCCTACGACACCACGATCCAGACCGGGCAGCCGGTGGCCGTGCTCTTCGGCGGCGCCACGGCCGAGCGCCAGGTGTCGGTGCTCAGCGGCACCAACGTGTGGCTCAAGCTGGCTCGTTCGCAGAAATACGCGCCGATTCCGTACCTCCTGTCGCCCGACGGTTCGGTCTGGCAGGTCTCCTACTCCTCGGCCCTGCGGCACTCGGTCGAGGAGATCGTCTACGCCTGCCGCGACGGCCAGCGCCTCGAGGAGCGCCGCAGCCGCCTCGCCGCGCGGATCATCGAGCGGCTCGCGCTGCCGGACGAGGCGCGCAGCACGTCGGTGGCCCCGCCGGTGCAGCTGACCATGGACGAGTTCCTCGCCCGGCACGACTTGGTCTTCATCGCCCTGCACGGCGGCGCGGGGGAGAACGGGACGTTGCAGGAGCTGCTGGATGCGCACAACATCCGGTACAACGGAAGCGGCCCGGACGCCTCCCGCCTCTGCGCCGACAAGTATCAGACCGGCCTGGTCGTGGCGACCCTGGAGGGCGAGGGCATCCACACCGCCCGCCGCGTGCGGGTCGACGTGCCCGAGACGTTCGACGAGCCCGGCATCGAGTCGCTGTGGCACGACATCATCACCGAGGTGACCGACACCCGCGTGGTGGTCAAGCCGCTGGACGACGGCTGCTCGGCCGGCATCGTGCCGCTCGGAAATGCTTCGGACCTGCAGCGGTACCTCGAACTCATCAACGCCGACGCGCACCGCATCAAGGGCGCGGGCTTCTCGCTGCTCAGCCCCGAGCAGCTGGTCGAGATGCCGACGAGCCGCCCCGAGCACCTGCTGTTCGAGGACTACATCGACACCGACGACGTGCGGGTCGAGGACCACTCGGGCAAGGCGGAGCTGCTCTGGGGCCGCGAGCGGGACACCGGCTGGATCGAGGTGACCGTCGGCGTCATCGGCCCCAAGGGCGCGATGGTGGCGATGAACCCCTCGATCACCGTGGCCAGCGCCGGCATCCTGAGCCTCGAAGAGAAGTTCATGGGCGGCACCGGCATCAACATCACCCCGCCCCCCGGCCCGCCGCTGGGCCGCATCGAGCCGGGCGCGGTCGAGGCCGTGCGGGCGCGCATCTCGCGGGTCGCGAACGTGCTGGGCATGGCGGGCTACGGCCGGATCGACGCCTTCATGCATCGCAAGACCGGCGAGGTCATCATCATCGAGGCCAACTCGCTGCCGGGGCTTACGCCGGCGACGGTCTTCTACCACCAGGGCCTGGCCGAGGAGCCCCCGGTCCCGCCGCGCCAGATCCTGGAGCGCCTGCTGGACCTGGCCAACCACTCGTAGCCCTTTACAGTCGCGGGCGTGATGGTTCCCCGCCTGCTCGCATCGGCCCCGGTCGCGGGACCGGTGCGCGACTGCCTCGACGGCGGCTGGCTCATCCTGGAGCCGGCCGCCGTTTCCGTACTCTCGCCCCTGCTCGAGCCGACGACCCACATCCCGCTGCCGGACGTCGACGGCCTGCGCGAAGCCGACTTCGACGGCCGCCGGCTCGTGCTGATCGCCCGCGCGGAGGTTTTGGCCCTCTCCCCGTCAGGCGAGCTGCTCTGGCGCCTGGACGAGGGCGCCGAGGAGGCCCGCCTGGCACCGGCCGGCGCGGTTGGCGGCCACGCGCCGGCCGGTGCGGTTGGCGGCCACGCGCCTGACGGTGCGGTTGGCGGCCACGCGCCTGACGGCCTGCTGTGGCTGACACGCGGCGACGTGCTGTTCGCCCTGGACGCTCAGACCGGCCGCGAACTGGCCCGAACCACGGTCTCCCAACCAATGATGACCGGCCCAGTATTGAGCCGATTCGATGACACCCCAGTGACACCGGTGTTGGTGGAGGATGGAATCACGCTCAAAGAGTTGGGCGGGGCTTACGTGGCAGGAACCGCCGGCGACCGGTACCTGTCAGTCGGCTACGAGGACGACACGGAGGTGAGCTGGCACGACGCAAACACCGGAGCAACCCTGGCCAAGCACACCTTCGACCCGGGAGAACCAATCGACGGCTGCGCACTCATCTCGAACGACTACGTCCTGCTGAACGACCTGCTCCTGGCCACCCGCACCCTGCGCTCGGTAGGCCGCCTGACCTACCCGGTGCCGACGGGGACCCCACGCACGTCACCAGCCCCCGGCCGCTGGCTGACCGCCGGCCCGACCCTGCATCTTTGGGAACTGGCCGACCCGCCAGGCGAAGCCACGCTGTTCTGAGGCGGTGCCCCCTCGCGCCGGTTCGTGTCTCGCGCCGGTTCGTGTCTCGCGCCGGTTCGTGTCTCGCGCCGGTCCGTGTCTCGCGCCGGTCCGTGTCTCGCGCCGGTCCGCGGCCGTCGGAGCCCGCCGACGGCGCAGGCCAACCTGCCCACGGTGCAGTGAGCGCGTCGGCGGCGTGGGAGCCCACCGCCGGGTCGCGCCGGGTCGCGCCGGGTCGCGCCGGGTCGCGCCGGGTCGCGCCGGGTCGCGCCGGGTCGCGCCGGGTCGCGCCGGGTCGCGCCGGGTCGCGCCGGGTCGCGCCGGGTCGCGCCGGGTCGCGCCGGGTCGCGCCGGGTCGCGCCGGGTCGCGCCGGGTCGCGCCGGGTCGCGCCGGGTCGCGCCGGGTCGCGCCGGGTCGCGCCGGGTCGCGCCGGGTAGTCGTCGACGCGGTGGAGTCATTCGCGCCGACGGCCAGCGGTGGCCGGTCGAGCGACCCGCCGACCGGCACGCGGTGGTGTCGGTGCGTGGCCGTTCGTCGGGCGTGCGGTGGCGTCGGTGCGTGGCCGCTTGACCGGTGTGCGGTGGTGTCGGTGCGTGGCCGTTCGTCGGGCGTGCGGTGGCGTCGGTGCGTGGCCGCTTGACCGGTGTGCGGTGGTGTCGGTGCGTGGCCGTTCGTCGGGCGTGCGGTGGCGTCGGTGCGTGGCCGCTTGACCGGTGTGCGGTGGTGTCGGTGCGTGGCCGTTCGTCGGGCGTGCGGTGGCGTCGGTGCGTGGCCGCTTGACCGGTGTGCGGTGGTGTCGGTGCGTGGCCGTTCGTCGGGCGTGCGGTGGCGTCGGTGCGTGGCCGCTTGACCGGTGTGCGGTGGTGTCGGTGCGTGGCCGTTCGTCGGGCGTGCGGTGGCGTCGGTGCGTGGCCGCTTGACCGGTGTGCGGTGGTGTCGGTGCGTGGCCGTTCGTCGGGCGTGCGGTGGCGTCGGTGCGTGGCCGCTTGACCGGTGTGCGGTGGTGTCGGTGCGTGGCCGTTCGTCGGGCGTGCGGTGGCGTCGGTGCGCGGCCGCTCGTCGGGCGTGCGGTGGCGTCGGTGCGCGGCCGCTCGACCAGCGCGCGGTGGCGCCGGTGCACGGGTGACGGGCCGCTGTCCGTCGGACCACGCGGAGATCTTGAGGGGGTGTGGGTGGAGCGGAGCTCCCCCACCGCTCTTGGGAAATACAGCTCAGTGCTGGGTGAAGATCCGCTGGACGCGCGGGCCGACCTGGGTCAGCAGTTCGTGGGAGACCGTCTCCATCGCGGCGGCGGCCTCCTCGACCGGGACTGAGAAGCCTGCGTACTGGCCGAAGATCAGTACATCGGACCCCACCTCGGCGTCGGGGTGGCCGGTGATGTCGATGGCCATCGAGTCCATTGAGATGGTGCCGGCGATCTCGCAGCGGCGGCCGTTGACCAGCACGTAGCCGACCTTGCGGAAGGCGCGCGGGACGGCGTCGTAGTAGCCCGCGGCGATCAGGGCGATGCGGGTGTCGGGCGTCTGGGCGCGGAAGAGGCCGCCGTAGCCGACCCGCTCGCCCGGCGCCATGTCGTGGATCTCGACGATCCGCGAGACCAGGCCGACGCCGGGGGTGAGGGTCACGAGGCTGCTGGTCGCGGTCGAGGGCTGCAGCCCGTAGAGGCCCAGGCCGATGCGGACCATGTCGTAGCGCGCCTCGGGGAAGCGGATCGTGGCGGCGGTGGCGGCGGTGTGCCGTACGACATCCTCGAAGCCCATCTCGGCGGCCGCCGAGCACACCGAGCCGAACCGTTTGAGCTGCTCGTGGGTGAGGTCGTCCTCGTCCGGGTCGTCCGGGCACCCGAGGTGGCTCATCAGCCCGGCCAGCCGCAGGTGCTCGTGGCCGCGCAGCTTGCCCAGCAGCTCGATGGCCGCCTCGGGGTAGAGGCCGCTGCGGTGCATGCCGGAGTCGACCTCGACGTGTACGTCCAGCCGGCGGCCGCTGCCGGCGGCGGCGCGCACGGCGGCGTCGTACATCTCCATGGAGTACAGCGACGGGGTCAGCCGGTGCCGCACGAGCCGGTCGAGGTCGCCCGGAACAGCCAGAAAGACCAGGATCGGCATCTGTACCCCGGCCCGCCGCAGCGCCACGCCCTCGTCCGACGTCGCCACGCCGAGCCAGTCGACGCCCGCCTCGCGCAGGGTGTGCGCGACGGTGACCGGGTTCGTACCGTACGCGTCGGCCTTGACCACGCCCATCAGCTTGGTGTGCGGCCCGACCAGCTTGCGGAACGCGGCCACGTTGTCCCGCACGGCCGCGAGGTCGACGTAGAGCCGGGTCGCGGCCGCGGTCTCCACCAGGTGCATCCAGGAGTCGGTGACCATGGTGTCCCGCGGTACGTGCACCAAAGCCACGTCGTCCGGCCGCAGCTCGGTCGCCACGAACGCCCGCATCCGGTCCTCGTCGGGGAAGCGGTGCACGGGCACGTCGCTGCCGGCCAGCGAGGCCTCGATCAGCCCGTGGGCGTCGTCGGTCAGCCCGCAGACCAGCCGGACGTTCTCGGCGCGCAGGCAGCGGGCCATCGCCTCGGCCTCGTCGGCGGTGAGCCCGGCCAGCGGATCGCCGATGATCATCAGCGTGCGGCCCTGGGCGCCCATCAGCGAGCGGGCGGTGCGCAGGGCGCTGCTCAGCGCGAGGGGATCGGTGTTGGCCAGCTCGCCGACGACGGTCGCGCCGTCGGGGCGCCGCCACATCTGCATCCGGGTCGACGGCGGCGTGTAGTCGGCGGCCGCCGCGAGCAGGTCGGCCCCGCGCATGCCGAGCAGGGTGGCCGCGCCCATGGCCAGCTCGAGGTCCTTGAGCACCTCGGGGGACGGGGTGGCGACCAGCAGGTCCTCTTCCGTGCCGTCCGGGAGCACGGCCCGCACCAGCGAGGAGCGTTCGACGTGCCGCTGCCGGACCAGCCGGGGCAGGGACGCCGTCTTGATCTTGTGCTCGGGCACGATGTGGCGGGCCTCAGCCAGTACACCCGCGTCGTCTTCGCCCATCAGAAGCCACCCGTCGGCGGGCAGTCCGGCGGCCATGCTCAACAGCTCGCGCGCGTGCTCCTCGCGACTGCCGAAGCTCTGCCCGCTGCGGGAGCCGAGGTTGGTGAACACGACGGCGGTGGGGTCGACCATCCGGGCCAGTCGGGCCATCTCGCCCGGCTCGGTCGCGGCCGCCTCGATCACCGCGACCGGCACGTCGGCCGGGCACTGCAGCACGGACAGCGCGACCCCGAGCTGGCTGTTGTAGCTGCCGGGGCTGCCGTAGGTCACCCGGTGCCCGGCCAGCAGCCCGACCAGCGCGTCCTTGGTGAGCGTCTTGCCGTTGCTGCCGACGACCGCGACGAACGTGGTCGTCTTGAGCTTGGCCCGCCACCAGACCGCCATCTCCTGCAGCGCGGCCAGCGGGTCCGGCACCCCGATCACGGCCTGACCCGGGAACTCGGCCAGCCGGCGCTCGTCGACGACCGCGGCGATCGCCCCGTTCGCGAGGGCCCGCGCCACGAACCGGTGACCGTCCGTGACACCCTGAAGGGCGAAGAAGAGGCTGTCGGCCTGCAGCCGGTCCGAGTGGATGGCGACGCTGCCGACCAGGCGTTCTTCGGGCTTTCCGGCCCGGAGGTGCACCGTGCCGCCGACGATCGACGCCACCTCGGCGAGCGGGACTGGGTCCATTCGCCGAATAGTAGCTGGAGTGAGCTGCTCCACGGACAGTAAGATTGCCCGGTGTTGGAGATCATGGAGATCCTCCGGAAGGACGCTCACGCGACCCCGGAACGCATCTCGGACCTCACCGGGATCGACGTCGAGCGCGTCCGGACGCAGATCAGCGCCTGGGAGCAGCAGGGCGTGATCCGGCGGTACAAAGCCGTCATCGACGCCGACATGCTGCGCGAGATCAGCGGCGAGCAGTTCATCACCGCGTTCATCGACGTCGCCGTGATGCCCGCCCGCGGCCTCGGCTTCGACGACGTGGCGCTGCGGATCTCCCGCTTCCCGGAGGTGCGCTCGGTGTACCTCGTCTCCGGCGCCCAGGACCTGCGCTGCGTGGTCACCGGCCGCAGCATGCACGACATCGCCGACTTCGTGGCCCAGAAGCTCTCCACCATCGAGCGGGTGACGGCGACGGCCACGCACTTCGTGATGAAGACCTACAAGGACGACGACGAGCTGTACGCGACCACCCCGCCCGACCGCCGCCTGCCGGTCACGCCGTGAAGCCGCTCAACCCGATCGTCGCCGCGATACCGCCCTCGGGCATCCGGCGCTTCTTCGACATCGCCGCCACCATGGACAACGTCATCTCGCTGGGCGTCGGCGAGCCGGACTACGTCACCCCGTGGCACGTCCGCGAGGCCGGGATCTACGCGCTGGAGCAGGGGTACACGACGTACACCTCGAACGCCGGGCTCCTCGAACTCCGCCAGGCGATCGTCGGCGACCTTTCGCGCCGGCACTCCGTCCGCTTCGACGCCGACTCCGAGTGCCTGATCACGTCCGGCGTGTCGCAGGGCCTCGACCTGGTGATGCGCACGCTGCTCGACACCGGCGACGAGGTCATCATCCCCGAGCCGTGCTACGTGGCCTACGGCCCGTGCGTGACCTTCGCCGGCGGCACGCCCGTCTATGTGCCCTCCTCGCCGTCGTTCGAGATCCTGATCGACGAGATCGAGCGGGCGATCACCCCGCGCACCAAGGCCATCCTGGTCTCCTCGCCGTCCAACCCGACTGGCGCGATCCAGCCGCGAGCGGTGCTGGCCGCCTTGGCCGATTTGGCGGTACGCCACGATCTCTATCTCGTCTCCGACGAAATCTACGAGCGACTCAGCTACGACGCCCCGCACACCTGCGTAGCCTCCCTCCCCGGCGCCCGCGAGCGAACGGTGGTCCTCGGCGGCTTCTCCAAGGCCCACGCGATGACCGGCTGGCGCGTCGGCTACGTCTGCGCTCCGGCCCCGGTGCTGGAGCTGGCGGGCCGCATCCACCAGTACACGATGCTGTGCGCCCCGCACGTCTCCCAGGCCGCCGCCCTGGAGGGCCTGCGCTCGGGCGAGCCGCAGGTGGCCGAGATGGTCGCCGACTACGACCGCCGGCGCCGCCTGTTCGTGAAGGGCCTGAACGGGGCCGGGCTGACCTGCCAGGAGCCGCAGGGCGCGTTCTACGCCTTCCCGTCCATCCGCGCGACCGGCCTCGACTCGGAGACCTTCGCCGAGCGGCTGCTGGAGGCCGAGCGGGTGGCCGTCGTCCCGGGCAGCGTCTTCGGCCCGTCGGGCGAGGGCCACATCCGCTGCAGCTACGCCACCGCCCTACCCCTGCTCGAGGAGGCCGTCACCCGCATCGGCCGTTTCGTGAGCTCTTTGTAGCGCTTTGTCGCTACTGTCTGGGCCCATGGACATCAGGCCCGGCATGGTGATCAGCATCCGCACGCGGCGGGACGTCGTGGTCGTCGATCCCGAGCGGTTCCTGGCCGCGGCGCGGGCGGCCGCCGCGGCGCACGACGGCGCGGTCGAGGACGCCTACGACGCCGTGCACGCGCTGCTCGACCTCGACCCGCAGCTCATCCCGCTCGGCGATGAGCCCGAGGTCGGCCGCGGCGCCCCGCGCCCCGGCGCGCGGGACACCGACCGGCCCGACGGGCTGTCCGCGGCCGGGTACGTCCAGGAGATCGTGCTCACCGAGGCCACGCCGCTGCAGGACTACGGCTGCTTCCTACCCGACGACCTGTTCGGCGGCGACGGCCGGGGTGCGGCGTAGCCGGCGCCAGGCGAACCAGATCAGCCAGATCGCGGCCGCGCCGAAGATGACGGCGCCGGCCAGGACCACGATCCAGTCGGCGAGGCTCGACGGGTGCTTGACGAACGAGTGCCAGACGTACGTCAGCAGCGCGCCCGAGCCGATCGCCAGCCGGTGCGCGTCGCCCCAGCCCTCGCGGGCCGACCAGAGTCCCACCAAGGCGAAGAACACCACGATGCCGGCCACGGCGATTGCGACGCCCGCCCAGACCGGCAGGGAGTCGATCGTGGTCATGAGCATGAAGGCGGCCGCGGTCAGCAGGGTCATCACGAACACGATCCAGGGCCGAGGGGCTTGAGAATCCGTCGCAAAACCTTTGAAACGGACCAGAAGGCCTACGGCGATCAGCGCCACCACGATCGCGCCGGTGACCGTGAACTGGGCGGCCGAGGCGGTGTAGGGGTACATCGACTGGCTGATCGCCGTCGAGGCGGCCAGGCCCAGCACGAACAGGATCGCCGTCACGATCAGGCCGCGGCGGCCTAGCCAGGGGGTGGTGCGGCGCTCGCCGGCGAAGCCCTCCATCAGCAGGATCGGGGCGCAGATGCTCCAGAAGACGTGGATGCCCACCACGAACAGGGTCCACGGGACGCCGATGCCCAGCGCCGCGATGTACCCGGGAGCCAGCAGGTGCTCGTCCGCGTAGTTCGGGTTGAACAGCGACTGGGTGGTGAAGCCCTCCTCCAGCACGCCGTAGGCCAGGGCCAGGATGAGCATGTTCGGCCAGCCCAGGCCCCGCCGCCGGGCCAGTTCGCGGATGAGCAGGGCGCCGCCGCCGTACAGCGGGGCGAACACGACGATGGCCGGCAACAGCACGATGGGGGTGTTGCCGAGCAGGAACTCACCGACCAGCGGGGCCAGGAAGAACAGCCCCAGCGGCAGGGCGTTGCGACGAATCATGTCGATAGATCAACACGACCGCCGATGGTTACCCCATAACAAATGTCATGCCCGGCCCGTGGCCAATCGCAGGCCCTTGGCGGCCAGGCGGTCGGCCCGCTCGTTCTCGGGGTGCCCGGCGTGGCCCTTGACCCAGTGCCACTCGACCTCGTAGCGGGCCACCAGCGCGTCCAGCTCCTGCCACAGATCCACGTTCTTGACCGGCTGCTTCGCGGCGGTCAGCCAGCCGTTGCGCTTCCACTTCGGCACCCAGGCGGTGATGCCGTTGCGCACGTAGGAGCTGTCGGTGTACAGGTGCACCCGCACCGGGCGGGTCAGGCTCTCCAGCGCGCGGATCGGCGCGGTCAGCTCCATGCGGTTGTTCGTGGTGGCCGTCGCCTCGCCGCCGCACAGCTCCTTCTCCACCGTGCCGTAGCGCAGGACGGCGCCCCAGCCCCCCGGTCCCGGGTTTCCGCTGCAGGCGCCGTCCGTGTAGATCTCGACGTGGGTCACACAGGTATTAGACCGTGTGCCACTTCTGGTTCGCGGTACCGGCACAGTCCCACAGCTGCAGCCGCGCGTCGTTGTTCGGGTTCCAGTCCTTGATGTCGACGCACTTGTTCGACTGCGGGTTGACCAGATCGCCCGCCGCGGACAGGACGAACTGCTGGGCCGGGTTGCCCGAGCAGGTGGCGACCTGGATCACCGTCCCGTTGGCGCTGGAACCCCAGGCCACGTCCATGCACTTGTTGTTCTCGGTGCGCAGCGTGCCGTCGACGAACGTCCACTTCTGATTGGTGCCGCCCGTGCAGTTCCACACGATCAGGAACTGGCCGTCGCTGAAGTTCCAGTTCGGCACGTCGATGCACTTGCCGTTCCAGTTGCTGGCGATCGACTTTCCACCAGAAGAAGGCGGAGCCGTGGTGGAGCCGCCGCCCCCAGTGGGCGGCGGCACCGAGCCGCCGCCGGTGAAGGGCGACAGCGTGATGCCGGCCGAGCGCGGGTCGCCGTCGTGGACCAGCGATTCCTGGTTCTGCACGTCGTCGAACGCGAACCCGTAGGCCTTTCCGTCGGCCATGTTCTCGTGCACGATCCGCGAGTAGTGGTTGGTCAGCGCGCTCTTGTAGAAGTCGGCCGCGGTACCGCCGGGCTGGGTGTCGATCGTCCCCAGCGTGCTGCGGTGCAGGGCGGCGCACAGCGTCCGCGCGATCGGGCCGACGACCTGGTCGTTCGGCGCGCCGAGAGCCCCGTCGCAGCCCCACACGTTGGCGGTGGTGGGCCGGTTGAACGTGGCGACCTGCTGGCCGGACGCGTTGGTGAAGGTCATCACGGTGCCGTTGGTGCGCCCGAAGTACTTCACGTTCGGCTGGTCGGTGAACGGCACGACCGTGAGCGTCTTGGTGGTGTAGGCGTTCCAGGCGTTCGCGATGTACGGGTCGAGGTAGTTCGCGCTGAACAGCCCGGCGTCGGCGGCCTTGCCGGGGCTGAGCACCCGCAGGACGGTACCGTCGGCGCGGGTCACGATCGTGTTGCCCCAACCGGCCTGGGCCTTGAGCCCGTCGATCACGTTCTGCCGCCCGTTGGCCTTGAGCGCGCCGGTGGTCGACGTGACGCCGTTCGAGCCGGTCACGCTGACCGCGTGCGGCACCGCGAACATGTCCACCTGCGAGCTGTTGAGCCACAGGCCGGCGTCGTTGTAGGTGAACTCGCTCCAGTCGAACAGGATGTCGTGGTTCGGGTCGCCCGCGGCCCACGGCGCCGGCTGGACCAGGCCGTCGGGGGTCAGGAAGAACTTGAGCTTCTCGCCCAGCGACATGTACACCCGGCCGGAGAGGTTCTTCGGCAGCTGGATGGTCTTGCTGCCGCCGTTGGCCGGGCCGGGGATGGCGACGTCCGGGGCCGGCATCGGCGGGTTGGTGCCGGCGGACCACTGGGTGAACGTCCCGTTGGCGGAGACGTACCCGAGCCGGCCGGTGCTGAGGTTGGTGCCGAGCACGTACAGGTACACCGCGTCGCCGCGCCCCGTGGTGTTGGTGACGGTGAACGGCAGCAGCGACGGCCCGGCCGCCTGGGCCGAGGGGAGGGCGGCGATCGCCACGGGTATCGCGGCGGCGATCACGGCCGCGGCCCCGAGCAGCTTCGTCCTCAATCGCACGGTGGAACTCCTAAGCATCGATTCGTGAGAGCGCTCTCAGCATCAGGAGCAGCGGCAACAGATGTCAACCGAGACCAACAAGACTCAACGATCTTTTAAGGCCGGGTTGAGATTGACGGGTCTAGCAAACCGTACGTACGTCTTGCTAAGCTCCAAGCCATGCGGCTGCTCGCGCTCATCTCGCTCATCAACACCGCCGGCACGGGGCTGTGGATGGTGGCGAGCCCGCTGTACCTGACCCGGTACGCGGGCCTGTCGATCACCGCGACCGGCCTCGCCCTGACCGCGACCGGCCTGGTCTGCATGGTGGCCAGCGCGCCGATGGGGTACGTCGCCGACCGCCTCGGCGCCCGCGAGGTCTTCGTCGCCGGGCTCGTCGCGCAGGCGATCGGCACCGCCATGTTCGTGTTCGTCCCGAACGTCTGGGTGTACCTCCTGATCGGCGCACCCCTCGCGCTCGCCGACGCCGCGCAGCGGGCCGCGAAGGGCGCGGTCATCGGCGGCGCGGTGCCACCGGAGGACCGCGTGCGCGCCCGGGCCTACCTGCGCTCGGTCACCAACGTCGGGATCGCGATCGGCTCCGCGCTGGCCGGTGTGGTGCTCGCGGTGGACACCCGGTGGGCGTACGCCGCGCTCATCCTCACCGACGCGCTGACGTACCTGGTCGCCGCCGCCCTGGCCACGCGCCTCGAGCGGATCCCGCGGCACGCCCACGAGCCCGGCGCGCCGCGCATGGTCGCCCTGCGCGACCGGCCGTTTCTCGCCTTCGTCCTGCTGGACGGCCTTCTGTCCGTGCACTTCGGCCTGTTCGAGGTGGGCCTGCCGCTGTGGATCGCGCACCGCACCGACGCACCGACCTGGCTCATCGCGGTGGTCTACCTGACCAACACCACCGCGGTCGTACTCCTCCAGGTGCGCGCCGCCCGCGGCACCGAGGAGCCGGCCGGTGCGGCACGGGCGGCTCGGCGGGCGGGCCTGACCCTGCTGATCGCCTGCGGCCTCTACGCCCTGTCGGGTCACGCCCACGCCTGGGTCACGATCACCCTGCTGATCGCCGGCGCGCTGACCCACGTGGTCGGTGAGCTCTGGCACTCGGCGTCCGGCTGGGGCATCTCGTTCGGCCTGTCGCCGGCCGACAAGCACGGGCAGTACCAGGGCGCCTATGCGATCGGCATGCAGCTGGGCCAGATGCTCGCCCCGCTCGTGGTGACCACGCTCGCCGTCGGCTGGGGCGACCCCGGCTGGCTGCTGCTCGGGGTCGCCTTCGCCGCGGCCGGCGCGGCCATGCCGGCCACGGTGGACCGGGCGATGCGGAACCGGCCTCAGTTGCCGACGCCCAGGGAGGCCATCGCCGCCGAGGGGTAGCGGTCGCCGCGCGCGGAGCCGGCCGGGACCGCCCGCTCGATCTCGGCCAGGTCGGCCGGTGTCAGGGTGACGTCCGCCGCGCCGAGCGCCTCGGTCAGCCGCTCCCGGGTCCGGGCCCCGACCAGCGGCACGATCGACGGGTCCTGGGCGGCGACCCAGGCGATCGCGAGCTGCGCGACCGTGCATCCCTTGGCCGCGGCCACCCGGCGCAGCGCCTCGACCAGGCCCAGGTTGTGCTCGACGTTGCCGGGCGAGAAGCGGGGCGTCCGGCCGCGGAAGTCACCCGGGGCGTTGGCGGCCGGGTCGTAGTGCCCGGAGATCAGCCCGCGGGCCAGCACCCCGTACGCGGTCATCCCGATCCCCAGCTCCCGCAGCACCGGCAGCACCTCGGCCTCGACGCCCCGCGACACCAGCGAGTACTCGATCTGCAGGTCGGCCACCGGGTGCACGGCGTGCGCGCGGCGGATCGTCTCGGCGTTGACCTCGGACAGGCCGAGGTGGCGCACGTACCCGCCGTCGATCAGCTCCTTGATCGCGCCGACCGTCTCCTCGATCGGCACCGCCGGGTCGAGCCGGGCCGGCCGGTAGATGTCGATGTGGTCCGTGCCGAGCCGGGCGAGCGAGTGGACCAGGAAGTTGCGCACCGCCTCCGGCCGGCTGTCCTGCCCGCCGGGCATCCCGCCCGGGCTGAGCAGCACGCCGAACTTGACGCTCAGCTGGTAGCTGTCCCGGGGCCGCCCGCGCAACGCCTCGGCGAGCAGCATCTCGTTGTGCCCGGCGCCGTAGTGGTCGCTCGTGTCGATCAGCGTGATCCCGGCGTCCAGCGCGGCGTGCACGGTCGCGATGCTCTCGTCGCGGTCGGCCGGGCCGTACGAGCCGGACATGCTCATCGCGCCCAAGCCGAACGCGGAGACGGCGGCGCCGCCGAGGTTTCGTGTCTGCATGACTCAACCGTGCACCCGATCGTGACCGGCCGGGAGTGGAGCGCGCATCGTGGGAGCGCCGCTCCCTGGCTGGCCGGGTCGGCCGGAGAGACGATGGGTCCATGCAGCGTGACCAGCTCGCCGACTTCCTGCGCCGGCGCCGCGAGGCGATCCGCCCGGCCGACGTCGGCATCCCCGACGGGCCCCGCCGGCGCACGGCCGGGCTGCGCCGGGAGGAGGTGGCCCGGCTGGCCGGCATGTCGGTCGACTACGTGGTACGCCTGGAGCAGGGCCGCAGCAGTCAGCCCTCGACCCAACTGCTGGCCGCCCTGGCCCGGGCGCTGCGGCTGTCCGAGGACGAGCGCGACCACCTGTTCCGCCTGGCCGGGCACCAGCCGCCGACCGCCGTCGGGGCGGCGAGCCTGGCCCGGGCCGGGCTGGTCCGGCTGCTCGACCTGCTCGGCGACAACCCGGCGATGGTGCTGTCCGACCTCGGCGAGGTGCTCGCCCAGAACCGGGCGTCCACGCTGCTGGCCGGCGACCACACGGGCTTCACGGGTCTCCGGCGTTTTCTCGTGTACCGCTGGTTCACCGAACCCCAGAGCCGCCAGGTCCAGCCCGACCACGATGTCGAGCAGCACGCCCGGCAGATGGTGGCCGATCTGCGGGCGGCCGCGGGCCGGCGCCCCGACGATCCGGTGCTGGCCGACCTGGTCGCGCGGTTGACGGCGGCCAGCCCCGACTTCCGGCGGCTGTGGGCCGAGCACGAGGTGGCCGTGCGGCGCGCGGACCGCAAGACGTTCCTGCATCCGCGCGTCGGCCCGGTGCTGATGGACTGCGAGACCCTGGTCACGCCGGACCAGGGTCAGCTGCTGGTGGTGCTGACCCCGGCCGACGCGGAGAGCCGCGAGCGGCTGCAGCTACTGATGGTGCTCGGCAGCGAGGACTTCACCGTCCGCGGGTAGCGGCCGGATCGCCCGCGCGATGAGCGCCGCCACCGCCACGAGCGCGGTCACCGCGACCAGCGAGCGCAGCACCGTGAAGTGGTCGCCCAGGAAGCCGATCAGCGGAGGGCCGCCGAGGAACGCGCAGTAGCCGATGGAGGCGACCACGCTGACCCGCGGTGCGGCGAACTTCGGGTCGTCCGAGGCGGCACTCATGCCGACCGGGAAGCCCAGCGAGGTGCCGACACCCCAGAGGATCGCCCCGAGGAACGCGGTGCCGACGTTCGGGCCGAAGATGAACAGCAGCAGCCCGGCGACGGTGAACACGGCCAGCACCCGCAGCACGGTCACCCGGCCGTAGCGGTCCAGCAGGTCCGGGCCGAACCAGCGGCCGACCGTCATCGCGGCCAGGAAGACCGCGAAGGCGAGCGTGCCGACCGCGGCCGGGGCCTGGTAGCCGTCGATGAGCGAGATGCTGATCCAGTCGATGCCGGTGCCCTCGGCCAGCGCGAACGCGAGCACGAACAGCCCGACCAGCAGGGTCCGCGGCTCGCGCCAGAAGCGCAGCGTGTGGGCCAGGCCGCCGCCCTCGGCCGGGGCGTGCTCGGCCGCGCCGTCGGGCATGAAGTTGCGGACCGAGTAGATGGTGCTGACCCCGACGACGAGCGCGGTGAGCGCCAGGTGCAGCGTCACGGGCACGTGCGTGGTGACCATGAGCGCGCCGAGGAGGGCGCCGGCGACGGTACCGACGCTGAATCCGGCGTGGAAGCGAGCCATGATCGATCGTCCGACCGCGCGTTCGACCACGGCGCCCTGGACGTTCATGGCCACGTCCCACGCGCCGTTGGCGAAGCCGAACAGCAGCAGGCTCAGCACCACGGGCAGCACGCCGAGGTGGTAGCCGGACGCCGCGCCAGCCAGGGCGATCATGAGCAGCCCGGCCATCGCGGTGACGGTCTTGCGCGAGCCGAACCGGGCCACGATGTGCCCGGAGCCGACCAGCGCGAGAATCGAGCCGGCCGCGATCGACAGCAGGACCAGGCCGAGCTTGGAGGGGGACAGGTGCAGGGCGTCGCGGATCTGCGGGATGCGCGAGGCCCAGCTGGCCATGGACACGCCGGACCAGATGAAGGCGGCGTACGTGGCGCGGGTGGCGGCCTTGGCGGTGGCGGTGGCCGCGTGCGGCGGGACGGCGGTTTCGCTGAGGGGGTGGCTCATCAGGTTCCGATCGTTCGGTCGACGATCACCCGGATGTCCTGGCGGGACACGGGCCCGGTCGACAGGGTCTTGTGCATGACCAGGCCCTCGATCAGGGCGTCGATGCCCCGAGCGGTGGTCGGGTCGACGAACCGCTCCAGCACGGCCCGGCTCGTGCGCATCCAGGCCTCGGTGACCTCGCGCAGGGCCGGCTCGCGCAGGGCGGCCAGATACAACTCGTAGGCGATCGCCCAGTCCGACGCGCCCGCGCCGGCGTCGCCGTCGATGAGGTCGGTGACCGCCTCGACGAGTTCCTCGCGGTTCCGTACCCCGCGGAAGTGCGCCTCGTACGCGACCGACATGCGCTCGGCGTGCCGCCGGAACGCCTGGCACCGCAGGTCTTCGAGGCTGGTGAAGTGGTAGGTCAGCGACCCCAGCGGCACGTCGGCGGCGGCCGCGATGAGCCGGTGGGTCGTGCCGGCGACCCCGTGCTCGGCGATGACCGCGATGGCCGCGTCGATGATGCGGTCCTTGCGGTCCGGATCGTGCCGGCGGGCGGGCGTCATGTGTACAAACGTACACTGGTTGTGTACGTCTGTACACAGTCTTTCTTTACCGGTATCCCGACCAGGCTACGACGCCGCGGCGCTCCGGACGATGTGCGTGGCACCCTCGCCCATGCGCTGGACGGCCAGCGCCGCGATCTCGGGCGTCATGCTGCGGGCGTCGGCGACCGTCCAGCCCTCGCCGGCCGCGTACGAGGCGCCGGACCACGTCGGGTGCACGATCGGGATGACCGACTGCATGACCGCCTCGAACGTGCGCTGGTCCGCCGCCGTGTCGAACGTGGTGATCGTGACGACGGTCCCGTTGATCGTGCAGGTGCCCAGGTCGCGGTACTTGTAGACGCTCTCGTCGTGGGTGCTCGCCCGGGTGTAGCCGTCGCACTCCAGCTGCGCCGCCACCCGGTCGGCGTTCTCGCCCTGGTAGGTGGGGCGGGTCAGGGCGGCGACGGCGTTCGGGGCCTGCCAGCCGGCCACCCCGGCCACGGCGGCGAGGGCCACGGCGCCCAGGATCAGCCGGCCCTTGCGACGCCGCGCGACGGGCTCGGTGGCGGGCTGGTCCAGGTCGATCATCGTGGCCATTGGGCTACCCGCTCTCGCTTCGCCGGTTATCGGTACCAACTCAGGCTAGGTGCAAAAAAGGTGCAATTCTGTCCTCCGATGCGCCGCCGTTGGACACGAAAAACCCGGCACCTGGGCGGGTGCCGGGCTGCTTCGCGCTGCGTCAGAGGGCGGGGACGGCCTCGGTCACCGGGAACCAGGTCGAGGGCTGCTTCGGGTCGGCGAACTGCAGGTTGTCGAGCGTCTTGAGCAGCTCGGCCTGCGGGATGCTCGCGCCGCCGTCGGCGTAGATCTCGGCCAGGTACTTGCCGTCGGCCGACATCCGGAAGCACAGGTTCGCGTTGCCGGAGTTGCAGTACGCCGCGCTGCCGGGCTTCCGGTGCGTGTCGTCGGTGAACTCCGTGGGGTACAACGCGATCCGCACGGTCGGCCCGTGCCCGGTGGAGGCGTCGACCGGCTCGGTGAGCGAGGCGTAGGACGGCCGCACCTTGCTCAGCCGCAGGCTCGCCGCCATGTACGACGCGCCGGACGGGAAGTCGTCGGTGCGCCCGGCGGACGTGAGGGAGTACCCGGCCGGCGTGTAGGTCGTCTTGATCGCCACGGTCGCCGGGGTGGCCGCCGCGCCGGTCAGGCCGCCGGCCACCTTGAGCAGGTCGGCCTTGTTGTACCGGCCGCCGATGACCGAGCTCACCACGGCCCACGCGTTGTCGGTGTACTGCCAGGCCAGCTCGGGCGCCGGCGCGAGGTCGGCCGAGTCGATGTACATGGCGTCGCTCAGGTACAGCCCCGGCCGCCCGTTGACCGTGACGTGCTCGCCGGCCGCGAACTTGGTCGGCTGGAAGACGCCCGGGCGGTACACGGTGACGGTGGCGCTGTAGAGCGGCGAGGTCGCGGCGACGCCCCCGCTCGTGCCGTCGTACATGTTCTCGTTCTCGTTGCCGTGGCGCACGTAGAGCTCCTGGTAGCCCGGCGTGATGTGCTCCGGCGCGGTGACCGTGAACTCGCCGGCCTTGTACCCGCTGAGGCTGTACGTCCATTGCGCGTCCGGATACGCCGGCGGGACGGCCGTCGCCCCGGCCCCGACGGGCGCGCTCGGCGCCGAGGAGAGCGCCTGCGGGATGACGAGCGCGGCGAACACGGCCGCGGCGGTCAGGGTGGCCGCGGCGCCGCCCTGCAGGAGCCGGTGCTTGGCGCGGCGCTTGCGCCCCGCGCTCACGAAGTCGTCGACGTCCCGGCGCATCGGCGGCGCCGCGGACAGGGCGTCGCTGCGCGCCTGTTGCAACAAGTCCTGCATGTTCTGGGTCATGACGCCCTCTCGATATGTCCGGATCCCGCGATCGTGCCAAGGGGTTCGGCGACGTCGAGCCGCTCGCGCAGCCTGGCCAGGCCGCGCGCCGTGTTGGTCTTGACGGTCCCCTCGGGACACCGCAGCGCCTCGGCGGTCTCCTGGACGGTCCGGCCTTCGAGGTAGCGCAGCACCAGAACGGCACGCTGCTGTACCGGCAGCGTGCGCAGCGCCTCGAGGACCGTGACCCGGTCGATGACGTCCGGCGTGTGGTCGCGCACGGCCGGCTCGGGCATGGCGTCGCCCACCGCGTGCTCGCGCCGCCACCAGGGCCGCCGCACCTCGTCGACCGCGGCCCGCACCACCATCGTGCGGGCGTAGCTCTCCGGCCGTTCGACCTTGCGCCAGCGGGCGTACAGCTTGGCCAGCGCCGTGCACACGGCGTCCTCCGCCAGCTGCCAGTCGCCACAGGTCAGATAGGCCAGTCCGCGCAGCTGGTCCATCTGCACCGAGACGAACTCCCGGTACGCCGCCTCGTCGTCGCGGTTCACCAGTCGTTGCTCCAATCGTCGCGGGGACTAGACGGCCGAAAGGGCGGCCCCGGTTTCAGCTTTCGCCGAAATGTTCCGGGACCGCCCCACACTTGCACGCGGTGACTACATCGAGCCCGCCGGGACGAAGGTGTAGCCCGCGGCCTGAATGCCCTCCACCGTCTGCTGCAGGTAGCTCACCGGCACGTACGGGTGGAAGAAGAAGCTCGCCACGCCGTCCTTGACCGACATGTTCAGCTGCGCGGCGGCGACCAGGTCGGCCGGCAGCATCGCCGGGTGGTTGTTGTACGGCTCCAGCTCGATGTTGCCGAGGTTCTCCGGGTAGGTCACCACGCCGTAGATGTCACGCACCGTGTACGGGAAGAACTGCCCGATGATCCGCGTGTTGTCCAGCGCGCCGCCGCGCATCGCGCCCGAGGAGTACAGGCCGCGGTCGTAGCGGGTGTTGAACGTGGCCGCGACCGCGCGGTTGGACGCGTCGCTGCCGGCGTAGTGCGGGAACTCGAAGATCGTCGGCTTGGCCAGGCCGGCCGCCGTGAACGCCTGGAAGGAGGCGTCGATCCGGCCCTGGGCCCAGGCCTGCGAGTCCTCGGCCACCGGCCCGTCGTAGATGACGTTGTTGGTGACCGCGTCGACGTGCGCCGTGTAGAACTCGAAGTCGTCCGCGCTGACCCCGTTGTACGGGTTGTCCTTGCTCGCGTACTGGTGCGTGTAGCCGTGCATCAGCAGCGTGCCGCCGTGCGCCTGCATGTTCTTCAGCGCCGCGACCACCAGCGGCCGGTCGGCCAGGGTGTAGTCCTCGGGCCGGCCGTTGTCGCTGTAGGCGCCCTTGGAGTCCACGTAGCGCGGGTACACCGCGACCGAGAACGGCACGTTCTTGCTCGACAGGTAGGCGGTGATCGCGTTGAGCTCGGCCGGGTCGGCGTCCGGCCCGACGTCCTCGATACGGACCAGGGCCCGGTGCCGCTCGGTGGTGCCTGGCGCGAGGGCCTCTTCGAGCAGGTTCGCGAAGGCGACGTAGCGGTCGTTGGTGGTCATGTAGGAGTACGGGATCTCGCCGAGGTAGGTGAAGTTGCCGGCCCGCACGCCCCACGAGAAGGCCGAGCTGTCCGTGTCGCGCACGGCGTCGCCGATCGCGGTCGCCTTGCTGGCGTCGGAGATCGTCGTGCCCATGATGCCCGCCATGTTCTGCGGGTCGCGGGTGAACGTCTTGCCCTCGTAGTTGACCTTCGACACCGCCGAGACGTCGAACTGCGTCCAGTTGAAGCCGCGGTTCGCCACGAAGTTCGGGTCGCGGGCGGTGAGCTGCCAGATGTTGTCGTACACCCAGATGACCGGCTTGGTCGTGGCGGTCACGTCGTCGAGGAAGGCGGTCGGGATCGGCTCGTCGTAGGTCGAGCCCATGTAGATCACGGCCTGGTAGGCGTCCAGCTCGCCGGCCGTGTAGTCCACGACGGGCTGCGCGGTCCAGTCACCGAAGTGCGAGGACAGGTTCGCGGTCGCGATCGCGTACTGCTCGCCGAGGAAACCATAAGGGCCGGTGGTGTCGTACAGCACCAGCGTCTTGCCCGTCGCGCCCGGGATGCCGGCCCCGTTGCGGGCGTTGACCAGCGGGGCGGCCGGCGTGGTGACGAGCGTGCCGGGCGAGGCGGCCGAGACGTTGCCCGCCTCGTCAAGGGCTTCGACCGAGAAGGTGTACGGCGTCTGCGCGCTCAGCCCGCTGATCGTCGCACTGGTCGCGGTGACCGTCTGCACGCTCGGGCCGCCGGTCACGCGGTACGCGACCACGCCCCGGTCGTCGGTTGACGCCTCCCACGACAGCGCCACGCTGGTCGCGGTCAGCTCGCCCGGCACCGGCGCACCGGGTGCGGTCGGGGCCGTCACGTCCGGCGGGGGCGGCGGGGTCAGCGTGGTGAACTCGGCCGCGGCCCCGGCCGGCGAGACGTTGCCCGCGGCGTCGACGGCCTTGACCGTGAGCGAGTGGAGCGTGCTCGGCGCGAGGCCGGACAGCGTCGTGGTGGTCGCCGGCGGGTTGCCGGTGAGCGTGGCGATCGGCGTCGTGGCCGTACCGCTGAAGATCTGATATCCCGTGACGCCGACGTTGTCCGTGGACGCGGCCCAGCTCACGGTGGCGCCGGTGGTGGTCACGTCGCTCACGGCGGGGGCGCCGGGGGCACTCGGCGCGCTGCGGTCGGTGACGCCGGTGGTGAACGCCCAGACGTACTGGTCGCTCAGCACACCGGTGCTGCCCTTCACCTTCACCGTGATCGTGTACCGCGTGCTGTCGGCCAGCGCCGCCCGCGGGACGAACGAGAAGGTGTGGGTGGGGGAGTCGTAGGTGTAGTAGGCCGGCACGGCGGCGCCGCCGCTGGTCTTGACGAACGAGTACCGCAGGGAGGCCGGGTCGGTCGCGTCGTTGAACGAGACGGTCGGGTGGACGGCGGTCGAGACCCCCGTCGAGCCGTTCTTGGGGGTGACGGCGGTGACGCCCGGGGCCGCGGCGTGTGCCACCGTCCCGAGACTGCCCGCGGCCAGGGTGCCGACCAGCGCCGACCCCACCAGCTTCACCGAAATGCGCACAGGTTCGCCTTTCTTGGCTTTGGCTTTTGGGACGAGGGCCCCGGCTCCTTCGAGCCGGGGCCCTCTGCGGGGGGTCTTAGCTGGCGCAGTACAGCGTGGGGGTGAAGGAGCCCGAGGTCACGCCGTTGCGGGTGATGGTGAAGATCCAGGTCTTGCCGCTCTCGTCGCTGCCGTCGCGGGCCGAAGAGGTCTGCGAGAGGCTGCCGGAGTTGACGACGATCGAGCCGCCGAGGACCACGCCGGTGGTGCAGCTGAAGCTGTACGTCCGCGAGCCGGAGGAGGCGGGCGTGGCCGACGTGGCGGTGACCTTGGTGTAGCCGGCGCCGGCCGCGCCCGTGGCACCGGTGGCGCCCGTCGCGCCCTGCGCACCCTGGGCGCCGGTGGCACCCTTGATGCTGCCGATCGGGGACCAGGTCGTCGCGTCCGTCTTCTTGTACATCAGGAAGTCGGTCGTGTTCAGGTACACGTCGCCGACGTTGCCGGCGGTGCCGGCCGGGAGGCCCGCGCCGGTCAGGATCGAGGAGCCGTTGACGCCGTCCTTGCCGGCGGTGCCGTCCTTGCCCGCCGTGCCCTGGGCGCCCGCGGCACCCTGCGCGCCGGTCTCGCCCTGGGCACCGGTCGCGCCGGTGGCTCCGGTGGCACCCTTGAGCGAGGTCAGCCACTCGTCGGGGGTGCCGGCGAAGAGGCCGCTGTCGACCGCCATCTGGTACGCGTCCTTGCCGTCGGTGCCGTGCCCGACCAGCGTCTGCAGCCACTCGTCGACGGAGCCGATGCTGGGGTCGGCGAGCTTGGCGATGTCGTACGCGCTGGCGCCGGGCATACCGGGCAGGCCCTGCGCGCCGGTGGCGCCGGTCTCGCCCTGGGCGCCGGTCGCACCCGTGGCGCCGGTTTCGCCCTTCTCGCCCTGCGGGCCGGGGGCGCCGTCCTGGCCGTTGACGCCGGGGATGCCCTGGAGGCCCTGCTCGCCCTTGTCGCCCTGCGCACCGGTCGCGCCGGTCTCGCCCTTTTCGCCCTGGACGCCCTGGGCTCCAGCCGCGCCGGTCTCGCCCTTTTCGCCCTGGGCACCCTGCGCACCTTGCGCGCCGGTCTCGCCCTGGGCTCCAGCCGCGCCGGTCTCGCCCTTTTCGCCCTGGGCACCCTGCGCACCTTGCGCGCCGGTCTCGCCCTGGGCGCCGGTCGCGCCGGTGTCGCCCTTTTCGCCCTGGACGCCCTGGGCTCCGGCCGCGCCGGTCTCACCCTGCGCGCCGGTGGCGCCAGTCGCGCCCTGGGCGCCGGTTTCGCCCTTTTCACCCTGCGCGCCGGTCGCGCCCTGAGCACCGGTGGCACCCTGCGCACCCGTCGCGCCGGTGTCGCCCTTTTCGCCCTGGGCGCCGGTCGCGCCGGTGGCGCCCTTTGCGCCCGTGGCGCCGGTCGCTCCCTGGGCGCCGGTCGCGCCGGTCGCGCCCTGGGCACCCGTGGCACCCTTGGCGCCGGCTGCGCCCGTGGCCCCGGTCGCGCCGGTCGCGCCCGTTGCGCCGGTCTTGCCGGTGGCGCCCGTCGCGCCAGTGGCACCCGTGGCGCCGGTCGCGCCGGTGGCGCCCTTGGCTCCGGGCGGGCCGACGGGGCCGGCCGGGCCCTGGGCGCCGGTGGAGCCCTTCTGGCCCTGGTTGTTCCACTGGATCTGCGTCTCGCCGCTCTTGCAGCGCTGGCCACCCTGGTAGTCGATGACGCGCAGCGCGCCGGTGGCGGTCGTGCGGCAGCCGGTGATGACGCCGGTGCCGGAGTCCGGCACGGCGCCGTAGGCGGTGGCGCCGACGCCGACGAGGACGGCCGCGGCGGTCGCGCCGATGGCGGCCATCTTCTGCTTCTTGGACTGGAACACGAAGTCTCCCGAATCTCAGTGGCGGAACTGGGTGCTACTTACCGGTGACGACAACCCGCTCGGACGGCTTGAGCTGCGGCGGCGCGGGTGGCGCCGGCATCTCGCCGTCCTTCGCGGGCCGGCTCTCCGCCGTCGGCGCGTGCTGGGCCTTGTCCTCGTGCGCCACCCCGAGCCCGATGCCGAGAGCGAGCGCGCCGGCCGTGACGCCGGCCGCGATGCCGATGACGACCTTCTTGTGCACGGCGACTCCTCCAGGACACGAGGGCACGGCGCAGCGACCGCGGAGCACGCGGCGAGCGCTGTGAGCGGATGCGTCGGAGATTCGCGCGTAGGCACGCACCGGATCCCCTTGGCACAAAACGTTGTCCGGGTCCGGTTTCGCCACTGACTCCCCGCCGGGCCGATTCGGCGACCAAGATGGTGCGCCCGGCGGATCACTGTCTTCCCGTCAGCCCGTCGCCGGGCTGGTCCACTTAAGGTAGCCGTCAGGTTGCAGGCACGTTGTCGTCAGCGCGGGATGGACTCCCACGCCAACCGGATGACAAGGGTCTACGGCACGAAGAGGCAGAACGGGTGGCCGTCGGGGTCCAAGCAGACCCGCACGTCCTCTTGGGGCTGGTGCTCGGCGAGCGTCGCGCCCAGCGCGACCGCCCGGGCGACGGCACTGTCCAATTCGTCGCAGGCGATGTCCAGGTGCAGCATCATCTGCTGGGTGCCGGGCGTGGCGGGCCAGACCGGCTGGACGTACAACGGCTCGGTCTGAAACGACAGCGCGGCCCCGCCGGCCGGATCGACCAACGTGACCCAGCCCTCCTCGTCGGCGTCGACCGGCCAGCCGAGCAGGTCGGAGTAGAAGCGCGCGAGCCGCCGCGCGTCGGAGGCATTCAGGACGGTCGCCTTGAGCCTCATCGCACGGTCTCGATCAGCTGGGTGAGCTCCCGCATGAGCCGCTCCGCCCGCGCACTCCCGAACGCCGCCTCGACCGCCCGATGATGCGCGGTGGCCGTGTGATCGAGCCGGTCGAGCAGCGTGGTGCCGGCCTCGGAGAGATAGACCGCGACGCGCCGGCGGTCGTTGGGGTCCTGCCGGCGGTACACAAGGGCAGCATCGACAAGCCGGTCGATCGCCTTGGTGAGCGTCGGATGCGGCATCAGGGCCGCCTCGGCGAGGTCCCCCATGGAGTGCCCCCGCCCGTCGGAGAGCGCCTGCAGGATGCGCCACTGCTCGACGGAAACGCCCTCCGCCTGCAGCGCCGCCGCGAACCCCCGGTTCACCGCCCGCTCGGCCTCGCTCAGCACATATCCGAGGTGGGACCGCAGCCCGACCGCATCCACCGATGTCACCCCTTCCGCCCACCCGCCATAGTGAAGATACTCGGCGTCGTGGATGAGGTCCGGGTCATCACCGACCCGCTGGAGGCACGCCTGCTCCCACCCGACCCGGGCGGCCCGGTGCGGGTGGCGCTGGCCGTACCCACCTCGGGCACGTTGGGCATGATGGCGCCGGCGGTGCTGAACTGCGCCCGGCTGGCCGTGGCCGAGCTGAATACCACCGGCGGCCTGCTGGGCCGCCCGATGGAGCTGGTCCTTCTGGACGCCGGCCGCCCCCCGCAGGCGGTGGCGACGGACCTGGCCGACCTGGCCGGCGCGGGCGCGATAGCCGCGGTGGTGGGCACGCACGCGAGCGACGTGCGAGTGGCGGCGGTGCGGGCGCTGAACGGGCGCGTCCCGTACGTGTTCACGCCACCGTACGAGGGCGGCGAACGGTCCCCGGGCGTCTACCTGCTGGGCGAAACCCCGGCCACCCAACTCCGCCCGGCCATGGACTGGCTGGTCCGCCACCGCCGGGCCCGCCGCTGGGCCCTGATCGGCAACGACTACGTCTGGCCCCGGATGCTGCACCACGCCGCGGTGGCGTACTTGCGCGCGGCGGGCGCCCAGGTGGTGGCCGCGCGCTACGTCCCGTTCGGCGCCCTGGACCCGGCCCCGCTGCTGGACCTGGTGCATCGCCGCCGCGCGGACGCGGTGCTGCTCACGCTGGTCGGCAGCGACCTGGCCGCCTTCAACCGCGCGTACGCCGCCTCGCCGTTGCGTGCCCCGCGCCTGTGCGCCGCCCTGGAGGAGAACGGCCTGCTGGCCACGGGCGGGGACGCGACGGGGGAGCTGTACGCGACCATGGGCTACTTCGGCAACGTGGCCACGGACGCGGGGCTGGCCTTCGTCGAGCGGTACACCCACCGCTACGGCTGGCAGGCCCCGGTCCTCAACGGCCACGCCGAGGCCTGCTACGACGGCGTCCGCCTGCTGGCCGCGCTGGCCTCCCGCGCGGGCTCGCTGCACCCGGCGGCGATGGACGCCACGGCCGACGGCACCACCATCACGGGCGGCCGCGGCACCCTGACCGTGCGGGGCCGGCACGTGGATCCGCCGGTGTACCTGGCCCGCGCGGACGGCCTGGACTTCGACGTGCTGGGCGCCTTCTAGTCGAAGACGCTGACGAGCCCGCGCCGCCACCGATCGAGAAACTCACGCGCCTCCGCGGGGAAGCCGGAGATGTCCACCTTCTCGGTCCGGTTGCGCCGATCGAAAGCGAACGCGGAGATGTGGTGGTCGAGCCGCATGTCCAGGCTCAAAGTCTCCAGGTAGGGCAGCAGCAGGACGAGCACGGTGGCCCGGTCCTCGTCGTTCGCCGGCCACTGGATGGCGCCGAGATAGTCGGAGAGCCACGAGATGCCCGACCGTTGTTGGTTCCATACGCGTCCGGGCAGCCCCGGTGCTGGACTCCGCAGCAACTCGTCCCGCAATTCCCGTGCGGAGTCCCACAAGTCGAGGCGCAGCAGATCGACGGGCGCCGGGATGGTCGTTCCGCAGAGACCCGCGTCGGCGACGTAGTGGCCGAGCCGGGGTGCCGGCCCGAAGGTGGCGGCGACAGCCTCCCAGACGTCGCCCCGTGCCGCGTCGTCGGTGTTCATGCGCCGGCCGATGGTCGCCGCGAGGTACGTGCCGACCGGCGAACCGTCGGCGACGAGCGCGGTCAGCCGTTCGAGCACGGTCCGGCGCACGTACTCCAAGTTGTCGGCCGAGCTCACGTACAGGGCCTGGTACAGGGGGCCGTCGAAGAGGTGCAGGTTCGTGTCCTGCTCGGCGTTCGGCCAGTAGCGGCAGCGGTCCTCGAACGAGAACCGCAGGGCCAGGTCGATCGCATGGTTGACGATGGCGGCCACGGTCGCCGGTTCCGGACCGACGTGAGCAAGCGATCTGGCGCAGAAAGCCAGCACGGCCGACCGCTCTTCGACGGATGCAGAATGTCCCGCGAGCAGCGTTTCCAGGGTCTCGGTCGCGCCGCCATCCACATGGCGGTCGAACAGTTGCAGGGCGATCTGGCCGACCACCTCCCAGCCGCGTTGCTCGAGCCGGGGTCGCAGGGCCGCGATCAGGTCCTCGGCGGTGCGGTGGGTGCGTACGAGGTGTTCGGCGGCGAAGTACTCCAGGAACGTGCGGTGCGTGAAGCCGTACAGCGGGGCCGACCGGTCGGTGCCCACGTCGGCGAGAATCCAGGCGCGCCCGGTGCACATCTCCAGGAAGCCCTCCGCGGCGGCCTCGGCGTCGTCGCGGTCGTGGCCGCGCGCGGTGAGATACTCGGCCAGGACGGCGGTGACCCGCGGCCCGGGCTGCGGGTCGAGATCCTCGGAGAAGTAGCGCCACGCCAGGTGCTGCACGGCGTAGCGGACCCGGCCCTGGAACTTCATCGGCACGCTGATGCCACGCATCGAGTCCCACTGGTCGAACAGCATCGTCGCGCAGCGTTCGTAGATGCTGGCCAGATTGCGTGGGATGTAGCGCTCGTAGGAGTACATGGCGCACAGCAGCGACAGCAGCAGGGGACTGCGCCGCAACTCCTGGGCGGCGACGCTGTCGCGCAGGAACGACTCGGTCAGCCGGGCCTGTTCCTGGGCGGGCGTGGCGTCGTCCAACACGAACCAGCGCCGGGCGTAGTCGGCGACCTGCTCGTCGGTGAAGTCGCCCAGCGTCACCGTTTCGAACATCGTCGAGTCCAGCGGGGCGACCTCGTAGCCGACGATCCGCGAGGTCACCACCATCGGCACCAGTGGGTAGCGGTGCGCGAAGCCCTCGATGAGGTTGCCGACTCGGCCACGCAGAGCCGGATCGACCAGCTCGTCGAGGCCGTCCAGCAGCACCAGCGCCTGACCGTTGCCGAGCAGGTAGTCCACCGCGTCGGCCGACAGGTCGACGTTGTACGGAGCCCGGGCCGCGAGCTGCAGATAGCTGCCGAGCGTGTGTGCGTTGCGGCGGAAGTCGTCCACATGGTCCCGCAGGGTCACCAGGAACGGCACCCGCCGCTGCGCCCCTTCGATCCGGCCGGCGGCCGCGTCGTGGGCGAGTTTGGCCATGAGCGTTGATTTCCCGGCTCCCGGTGCGCCCAGGATGACGGTGCGGACGCCGGGTGTCGCGAGGTCGGCCACGACGGGCGGGAGGTCGTCTTCGTGCCGGGGCAACAGCGGCGGCATGACGTAGAGCTGCTCGTAGGTCGCGGTCCGGCTGACCCCGGCGTGTGGCAGCCGCATCCGGCCGTTGAGCCGCCGCACCTGTTGGCGCAGCTGGGCGCCGTCCTGCCGGATCCGGACGATCGCGTCGAGCCGGCCGAGCAGTTCGCCGTTGCGTGCGGCCGCGGTGGCCAGGCTGGCCGTTGAGGCCGCGGTCATGCTGTCGAACCCGACGACATGCGGATGGGCCTGCTGAAAGCCGACCAGCAAGGCATCCAGGAGGACATCCGCCGCCCGAAGCAGCACATCGGCCGGCGCTTTCATGCAGTGGCGCATGCCCTGTCGCAGTTGCTCGTGCAGCGCGTACCGAAGTTCGCCGTCCGGCAGAATCTGCTCGGACAGGACCAGCTGCAGCGCGACCTCGTCGAACTCTGGCGAGGACAGGTAGTCGGCCAGCCCCGCCAGCTCGACGTCGGACAGGTCCTCGGCGAGTCGCTCGGCCACCCTGACCGACACCACGGCCCGGCTCTCGGCTTGGACCTTGTGATTCCGCAAGCGCCGCTGGATGGTCCCGAAGACCTGGCGGCCCGCCAGGGCGAGGGCCTTGCCCGCAACCGCGTCGATTCCCGCCGTCATCGAGAGAGACCCTCCGTCAGTCGATGCGACGCAGGGTAGTACACGGGGCGAAGAATCTTTCCATTTTCAAGTATTAGGGCTACCGTTCGGGGGCATGGCGGAGCCTCCCGATATCGAGCGGTTCGGATACACGCAGGAGCTGCAGCGCTCCCTCACGTTCACCGATCTCCTGGTGTACGGCCTGATCTTCATGGTCCCCATCGCGCCGTTCGGGATCTTCGGCGGGGTCTTTCAGGGCTCCGGCGGCATGGTCGCGCTCGCGTACGCGATCGGCATGGTGGCCATGGTGTTCACCGCGCTCTCCTACGCCCAGATGGTCAAGGCGTTCCCGATGGCCGGGTCCGTCTACACCTACGCCGGACGGGGCATCGCGGCGCCCGTGGGCTTCCTGGCCGGCTGGGTGATCCTGCTGGACTACGTGCTGGTGCCGAGCCTGCTGTACCTCGTCGCCAGTGTGGCCATGAACTCCGTTGTCAGCGCGGTGCCGATCTGGGCCTGGCTGGTCGCCTTCGTGGTGCTCAACACCGTCGTCAACCTGCTCGGGATCCAGCTCACGGCGCTGGTCAACAAGTTCATGCTGATCGGCGAGCTCGTGGTGCTGGCGATCTTCATCGTGATCGGGATCGTGGCGCTGTCGCAGGGCAAGGGGCGGGGGTTCGAGCTGACCCCGCTGTACAACAGCGCGACCTTCTCGTGGCCGCTCGTGTTCGGGGCGGTGTCGATCGCCGTGCTGTCGTTCCTCGGGTTCGACGGGATCTCGATGCTCGCCGAGGAGCATCGCGGGGAGGCGCGGCAGATCGGGCGGTCGATGGTCGCGGCGCTCGCGCTCGCCGGGGTGCTCTTCATCGTGCAGACCTGGGTGGCGGCGCTGCTCGTGCCCGATCCGCAGAAGCTGCTCGACGAGGGGGACCCGGGCGGGACCGCCTTCTACGACGCGGCGCGCGTGGGCGGCGGGGCCTGGCTGGCCACCCTCACCGCCGTGGCCACCGCGGTCGCCTGGGGGTTCGCCAACGCGCTCGTGGCGCAGGTGGCCACCTCGCGGCTGCTGTACGCGATGGCCCGGGACCGGCAGCTGCCCGCATTCCTCGCGCGGATCTCGGCGAAGCATCGCGTGCCCGTCAACGCCACCTTCGTGGTGGCCGTCGTGTCGCTCGGGCTGGGGCTTTACATGTGGTCGCGGGACGACGGGATCACCCTGCTGTCCACGCTGGTCAACTTCGGGGCGATGACCGCGTTCCTGGCGCTGCACGTCTCGGTGTTCTGGCACCATGTGGTGCGCAACGGCAGTCGCGACTGGCTGCGGCATCTGGTGTTCCCGCTGATCGGGTTCGCCATCCTGTTGTACGTCGTGATCAACGCGAAGGTCGCCGCCCAGATGCTCGGGTTCACGTGGCTGGGCATCGGCGTGATCATTCTCGTGGCGCTCTACGCGACCGGGCGCCGCCCCAAGCTGGCTGGGCAAACCACCGAGGGACAGGCGCATGACTGAACTGCACGTGTACGAGCCGACCGCTGACGAACTGGCCTATACCTTCGGCGGGCGGGCGCCGGTGAGGAGGGTCAGACCCGGGGACGTGCTGCGGGTGTACACCGAGGACTGCTTCGGCGGCCGCGTCACCGGTGTCGACACGCTGCCCACCGCCGTGGTCGAGTTTCCGTTCCTCAACCCGGTCAGCGGGCCGTTCTACGTGGAGGGTGCGGCGCCCGGGGACACCCTGGCGCTGCACTTCGTCAGCCTCGAACCGGCGCGGGACTGGGCCGTGTCCAGCACCTTCCCGCACTTCGGGGCGCTCACGTCCACGTCGCACACGGCCACCCTCCAGCCGCCGTTGGAAGAGCGGGTCTGGTTGTACGAGCTGTCCCGCGACACCGTCCGCTTCAGCGCGCGCAACAGCGATTTCGTCGTGGACCTGCCGCTCGATCCGATGCACGGCACGGTCGGGGTGGCGCCGGCGGCGTTCGAGGCGCGCATGACCATCACGCCGGATGCGCACGGCGGGAACATGGACACGCCCGAGCTGCGCGCCGGGGTCACCGTCTACTTCGGAGTCAATGTGGACGGTGCGCTGTTCGCGCTCGGCGACGGGCACGCGCGGCAGGGGCACGGCGAGGTGAGCGGGGTGGCCGTCGAGTGCGCGATGCGCACCACGCTCGTGGTCGAACTGCTCAAGGGCGTGCCGACGCCGTGGCCGCGGCTGGAGTCGGACGAGTTCCTCATGAGCACCGGCTCGGCCCGGCCGCTCGAGGACGCGTACCGGATCAGCCAGCACGACCTGGTCACGTGGGTGGCCGGGCTGACGGGGCTGGACGAGCTGGACGCGTACCAGCTGATCAGCCAGGCCGGCGAGGCACCGGTCGGCAATGTTTGTGACACGAACTACACGATGGTGGCCAAGGTCGCCAAGCGGTACCTGCGCAATGCCGAGGCGTACGACGGAGTTCATGCGCGACTGCGCCAGACCGCGCTAAGAATGGGTTCATGAAGCTTGGTCTGCACTACTGGAACTTCTCCAACCCCGCCGAGCCCACCGCGATCGGGCCGACGCTGCGCGAAACCGTGACCATCGCCGAGCAGGCGGGCGTCGACTCGTTCACGGTCATGGACCACTACTTCCAGATGGAACAGATGGCCCCGGCCGAGGAGCCGATGCTGGAGGGCTACACGACCCTCGGCTATGTGGCCGGCCTGACCCAGAAGATGACGCTGGGGCTGCTGGTCACGGGCGTGATGTACCGCCACCCGGGCCTGCTCGCGAAGATCGTCACCACCCTCGACGTGCTGTCGAGCGGGCGGGCCCGGCTCGGCATCGGCGCGTCCTGGTACGAGCGGGAGCAGCGCGGCCTCGGCGTGCCCGTCGTGCCGATGGCCGAGCGGTTCGAGCGGCTGGAGGAGACGCTGCAGATCTGCCTGCAGATGTGGAGCCCCAACCCCGAGAAGACGTTCGACGGCAAGCACTACCAGCTCACCGAGATCATCAACTCGCCGGCCGCGATCAGCTCGCCGCACCCGATGATCATGGTCGGCGGGGGCGGCGAGAAGAAGACGCTGCGGCTGGTGGCCAAGTACGCCGACGCCTGCAACCTCTTCGGCACGACCAAGGAGGACCTCGCCCACAAGCTCGACGTGCTGCGCGAGCACTGTGACGCCGAGGGGCGCGACTATGACTCGATCGTGAAGACCGCCGTGGTGACCCGGCCGGCCCTGGTCGACCCGGACGCCTGGCTGGCCGACGTCGAGGCGTTCAAGGAGCTGGGCATCACCGAGGTCATGACCATGCCGGACCGTAACCCGGTCGAGTTCGCCAACGGCCTGGCCGAGAAGATCCTGCCCCGCGTGGCGTCCATCTAACGGTCAAACCTCTGGGTAGAAAGTCCGATTTACGCAGAAAGCGGTATCTGTACCGAAGCAAAACCGTTGGACTGGAACGATGAGAGTTCTGGTCACCGGCGGGGCGGGGTTCATCGGCGGCAACCTGTGCCGGGAGCTCGCCGCGCATCCCCGGGTGTCCGAGGTCGTCGCCTTCGACGATCTCAGCACCGGTAGCGAGCGCAACCTGGACGGCGTCGACGCGCGGCTGGTCGTGGGCAGCATCCTCGACCGGCCCGCGATCGACGCCGCGGTCGGCGAGGCGGACGTCGTCATCCATCTCGCCGCGCGGCCCAGCGTGCCGCGCTCGGTCGCCGATCCGATGCGCAGCCATCTGGTCAACGCCAACGGGACCATGCACGTGCTCGAGGCGTGCCGCCTGGACGGCACCCCGATCATCGCGGCGTCCTCGTCCTCGGTGTACGGCCCCACGCGCACCCTGCCCAAGCACGAGGAGCTGCCGACCCGGCCGCAGAGCCCGTACGCGGCGAGCAAGCTGGCGGCGGAGTCGGCGATCCTGGCCTACGGCGCGACCTACGGGCTGCCGGTGCTCGCGCTGCGGTTCTTCAACGTGTACGGGCCGCTGCAGTCGGTCGGGCACGCGTACGCCGCCGTCATTCCCACCTTCACCGACGCCGCGCTGCGCGGTCAGCCGGTCCACGTGCACGGCGACGGGCGGCAGACCCGGGACTTCACCTACGTCGGCACGGTCGCGCGCCTGCTCACCGACGCCGCCGTACGCCGGGTCACCAGCCCCACGCCGGTCAACCTGGCCTTCGGCACGCGGACCTCGCTGCTGGAGCTGGTCGACAAGATCCGCGTGCTGACCGACCGGCCGGTCGAGGTGGTCTTCGACCCGGCCCGCCCCGGCGACGTGCGCGACTCCCAGGCCGACTCCACGCGCCTGCGCGAGCTGTTCCCCGGCCACGGCCCCGTCCCGCTGGACGAGGGCCTGGCCGAGACCGTCAACTGGTACGCACAGCAGACAGCGTCGGCACCGCAATAACCACATCCGGCACGACGCACAGGTCGGCCATCGCGCCGGTGAGCGCCGCCCCGTCCCCGCGCAAGGCAAGGGCCAGCGCGGGGTCCAGGGGCGGCACCGCGACGTGCGAGATGAGCGGGTGCAACGGGCGGACGTCGGTCTCACCGGGCCCGAAGAGTTCCTCGTGGAGCTTTTCTCCAGGGCGCAGTCCGGTGTACACGATGTCGACCGACGCATCCCCGATGAGCTGCCGCGCGAGGTCGGCGATGCGCACCGGCGAGCCCATGTCGAGCACCAGCGCCTCCCCGCCGGAGCCGATGGCGGCCGCCTGGATGACCAGCTGGACGGCCTCGGGGATGGTCATGAAGTAGCGCGTGACGTCGGGATCGGTCACGGTGACCGGCCCACCCTCGGCGATCTGCGCCCGGAACGCGGTCACCACCGAGCCGCGGCTGCCCAGCACGTTGCCGAAGCGCACGTTGAGGAAGCCGTGGTGCGCGGTGAGCCGCTCGGTGATCCGCTTCGAGTACCCCAGCACGCTGATCGGGTCGGCCGCCTTGTCGGTGGAGATGTTCACGAGCCGCTGCACGCCCGTCGCGGCCGCCGCCTCCAGCACGTTGAGCGTGCCCAGGACGTTGGTCTGCAGCGCCTCGGCGGGGTGCCGCTCCAGCAGCGTCAGGTGCTTGAGCGCGGCCGCGTGGAAGACCACCTCGGGCCGGCGCGACTCGAAGATCCGCCGGATGGTGTCCGCGTCGCGCAGGTCGGCCAGGATCAGCGACGGGTCGTCGAGCAGCGCGCGGCCGTGGATGGACAGCTGCACCGCGTGCAGCGCGGACTCGTCGCGGTCGAGCATCATCAGCTCCGCGGGCCCGAACCGGTGCAGCTGGCGGCACAGCTCGGAGCCGATCGACCCGCCGGCCCCGGTGACGAGCACGCGGCGGCCGGTCAGGTAGTCGCCGATCGCCTCGAGGTCGGTCTCGATCTGCCGCCGCCCGAGCAGGTCGGACAGCTGCACGTCGCGCACCTCGTCGATGTCGAGCGAGTCGTCGAGCGATGGGAGGATTTTAATAAAATATCCCGATAATTCGGACACGGCAGAACGTAGGCTCCGCAGCAACGCCCCATCCTCGTTGCGCACCGCGAAAATGACGCCCTGAGCGGCCGTCGTGGTCAGCGCGGCGCGAAGGGCGGAGCGGCCGCCGAGAACGGGGACCCCGGAGATGCGCAGCCGTTGCTTGCGCGGATCGTCATCGAGGAAACCGGCAGCGCGGTAGCGGCAGTGCGGATCATGGCGCATCGCGCGCAGAAGCCGATGGCCGGCCGCCCCCGCGCCGTAGATCAGGACCGGCATTTTCCCGTTGGAGGACGGCCGACGCGCCAGGCGGGTCCAGCGAACGGCCACCATGGCCAGCAGGGCCGCCGCCGACCCGCCGAGCGGAATCAGGGCCGGTACCGGAGCCAGCGCGGTCAGCAGGACGGCCGCGATCGCCACGGTGCAGACCAGCGCCCGCAGTTCGGCCAGCGACGCGTACTCGTACCGCCGTCGGTACAACTGCACCGGCCACGCCACCGCCGAGTGCACCGCCGCCGCCAGCAGCAGCGTCCCGGCCGCGGCGGCCAGGGGCGGGCGAGCGGGGGAGATGGCCACGGCCAGTGCGAGCCCACCGGTCCACGCGTACAGGTCGGCCGGCCAGTCACCAGGGCTTGAGGGTCGGTGATCGTCCACGCGACGATTCTTCACGAATGCCCGTCCTATTTCGGCGTAAAAGCCCGTATCGCTCCCGAACCCCGGGCCGAGATGTCACGCTGGGTCGAGCAAGCGGCTACGGGAGGTCATGGCGCATGGAGCTGCGCGACTACGTCAGCGCGGTCCGCAAACGCTGGTGGCTGGTGGCCACGACGGCGTGCCTGGCGCTGGTCGCCGCCGTGGTGGTAACGGCGCAGACCGCCCCCACCTACGCCGCGAGCGTCACGTTCTTCGTCAGCACGCCCAGCAGCGGCGTCACCGACGCGTACCAGGGCGGGCTGTTCTCGCAGCAGCGCGCCCGCTCGTACGTGAACCTCGTCGGCAGCGACCGGCTGGCCAAGTCCGTCGCCGCCGACCCGGCCGTCGGGCTGGACGCGGCCGGTGTGCGCAAGCGCATCTCGGCGCGCACGGTGCCGGACACGGTGCTGCTCGAGGTCACCGTCACCGACACCGACAGCGGCCGGGCCCTGCGGGTCAGCGAGGCGGTGGCGACCAAGTTCGCCGCGCTCGTGGCCACGCTGGAGACCCCGCCGGGCGGCAGCAACCCGACCGTGCGCGTGGATGTGGTGACCGGTCCGTCGGTGAGCACCACCCCGATCAGCCCGCAGCCGGTGCGCAACTTCGCCATCGCGATCCTGCTCGGCCTGGTCGCCGGGGCCGCCGCCGCGGTGCTGCGCGAGCTGCTGGACAACAGCATCCGCTCGGTCGCCGGACTGCGGGCGGCCACGAAGCGGGCGATCCTGGCCGCGGTACCACATGATGCGCACGCCATCGAATCGCCGCTGCTGGTCGAGGACGCCGCCTGGTCCCCGCGCGGCGAGGCGATGCGGCACCTGCGGACCAACCTGCAGTTCGTCGACCCCGACCGGCGGGCCCGCTGCGTGGTGGTGACCAGCGCGCTGCCCGACGAGGGCAAGTCCACCATCGCCTGCAACCTGGCCATCGTGCTGGCCGAGGCCGGGCACCGGGTGCTGCTCGTCGACGCCGACGTGCGCCGGCCCAAGCTCGCCGAGTACCTCGACCTGGAGGGCGCGGTCGGCCTGACCAACGTGCTCGTCGGGCAGGTCGACGTCGAGACGGCCGTGCAGCGCTGGGGCGACCAGGACCTGTTCGTGCTGTGCAGCGGCACGATCCCGCCCAACCCGAGCGAGCTGCTCGGCTCCCAGCAGATGACCCGGCTGCTGGCGGAGGTGAGCGAGGACTACGAGTACGTCGTGGTCGACACCTCGCCGCTGCTCGTCGTCACCGACGCGGCCGTGGTCGCCAGCCGGGCCGACGGCGCGGTGCTGGTGACCCGGGCTGGGCGGACCACGGTCACCCAGGCCCAGGCGGCCGTCGAGGCGATCGAGGCGGTCTCCGCGCGGCTGTTCGGCTGCGTGCTCAACGGGGCCAAGGGCGGCAACGGCGACGGCTACACGTACGCGTACTACGGCCCCGCCGACGCCGACCACCGCCAGCCGCGCGCCTTACCCGCCGGCCCGGCCCAGCCCGTGCCCGACGAGCCGGACGGGGCCCAACCGGACGAGCCCCAGCCGGTCAAGGCCGGGACGCGAGGAGCCTGAGGATGCCCTCGATCGTCGCGGCGCACTCCCGGAACTGCTCGATCGGGCCACCGAACGGGTCCTCGAGGTCGTCGTCGACCGGCTTGCCGGGCTGCAGCCGCCCGCGGACCCCAGCGATCTCCCGCAGCGTCAAGGGACCGGCCGGGATCGCGGCGGCGTACCGGGCGTACTGCCGCAGCGTGAAGGTCTTGGCCGCGGTCGCCGGGGCCATGGTCACGCAGTGCGCGCGCTCGGCCCGGGTCGCGGTCAGCACCAGTGGCGCGGCCAGCAGCAGCGACGGCACCACCCGGCGGCTGGTGAAGCCCTCCGGATCGGCGCCGTGCTCGCGCAGCACGGTCTCGGCGTGGCCGGGCATCTCCAGGCCCGGCACGGCGTGCGTGCCGGCGCTCTGGGCGTCCATGTCGAGCGCGCGGGCCAGCCGCTCGGCCATGGCGGACCGGCACCGGTTGGCCCGGCAGACGAACAGCATCAGGGCCGACTCCAGCGGGGGTGTGTGGTGAACACGCGGATCTTTCTCTCGGCACCCGACGTTTCCGGCGTCGAGGAGCGCTATCTGGTCAACGCGCTGAGGTCCGGCTGGGTCGCGCCCGTCGGGCCGGATCTCGACGCTTTCGAGGCGGAGGTCGCCCGACGGTGCGGCACGGCGCACGCGGTGGGGGTTTCCTCCGGTACCGCCGCCCTGCATCTGTCCCTGCTCGCGCTCGGCGTCGGCCCGGGCGACGCGGTGATCGTGCCGACGCTGACGTTCGCGGCCACGGCCAACGCGGTGGTGTACACGGGCGCCGAGCCGATCTTCGTGGACAGCCTTCCCGGCGACGGCAACCTCGACCCCGACCTGACCGCGGCGACCGTCGCCGAACTGCGCCGCGAGGGCCGGATCGTCAGCGCCATCGTGCCGGTCGACCTGTTCGGCGCGGTCGCGGAGTACGCCTCGCTGACCGACCTCGGCGTGCCCGTCGTCGAGGACGCGGCCGAGGCGCTCGGGTCGAGCCGGAACGGGCGGCCCGCGGGCTCCTTCGGCCGGGCGGCGGCGCTGTCGTTCAACGGCAACAAGATCCTCACCACGTCGGGCGGCGGCATGATCGTCACCGACGACGCCGACCTCGCGGCCCGCTGCCGGCACCTGGCCACCCAGGCCCGCGAGCCGGTCGCGCACTACGAGCACCGGGACGTCGGCTACAACTACCGCCTCAGCAACCTGCTCGCCGCGCTCGGGCGGGGGCAGCTGACCCGGCTCGACGAGATGATCGGGCGGCGGCGGCAGCTGCGGGAGCGGTACCTCAAGCTCTTCGCCGCCGCCGACGGCACCCGCCTGCTGGGCGAGGCCGACGCCGGCGCCAACTGCTGGCTCACCACCCTGATCGTCGAGCCCGAGCGGGCCGGATGGGCCGCCGCCGACCTCGCCGCGTGGCTGGCCGCGCGCGACATCGAGACCCGGCCGGTGTGGAAGCCGATGCACGCCCAGCCGGTGTTCCGCGGCCACCGGGCCGCCGTCACCGGCGTGGCCGACCGGCTCTTCGCCACCGGCCTGAACCTGCCCAGCGGCTCCGCACTGCGCGAGGACGAGCAGCGGCGGGTCTTCGACGCGATCGGCGACTTCCTGGACGCGCGATGAGGCGCCCGCTCGACCTGCTGGCCGCCGCGGCCGCCACGGTCGTGCTGGCCCCGGTCCTCGCGGCCACCGCCGTCTTCGTCCGGGTCGCGCTCGGCGGCCCGGTGCTGTTCCGCCAGGAGCGGGCCGGGCGCCACGGCGTGCCGTTCACGCTGGTCAAGTTCCGCTCGATGCGCGAGGGGCCGGGCAGCGACGCCGAGCGGCTCACCGCGGCCGGGCGCTTCCTGCGCGCCTCCAGCCTCGACGAGCTCCCGGCGCTGTGGAACGTGCTGCGCGGCGACATGAGCCTGGTCGGGCCGCGGCCGCTGCCACTGTCCTATTTGGACCGCTACACCGAGGAGCAGCGGCGCCGCCACGACGTGCGCCCCGGCATCACCGGCCTGGCCCAGGTGCGCGGGCGTAACGCCCTGAGCTGGGAGCAGAAGTTCGCCTACGACCTGCAGTACGTGCGCGACCGGTCGCTCCGGCTGGACCTGCGCATCCTCGCCGAGACGGTGCGCACGGTGCTGCGCCGCGACGGCATCACCGCCGACGGGGCGGCCACCGCCCACGAGTTCCAGGGTGTACCGCAATGAAGAACGGCTTGGTCATCGTCGGTTGTGGGGGACACGGCCGGGAGCTGCTCACCATCGCCCGCGCGGCCGGGCTGCCGGTGCGCGGGTTCGTCGACGACGCCCCGAGCCAGCGCAACCTCGACCGGGTCGCCGCGCTCGGGGTGCCGTTCCTGGGCCCGACCTCGTGCCTGTCCGACGAGCGGCCCTCGATCGGCTACGTCATCGGCATCGGCGACCCCCGCATCCGCGCGCGCATCGACGACGACCTGCGCCTGCACGGTCTGGCCGCGGCGACCATGGTGCACCCGGCCGCCACCATCGGCCCGGACGCGGAGCTCGGCGAGGGGTTCGTGGCGTTCGCCGGAGCGCGGGTCACCACCAACGTGACCATGGGCCGGCACGTGCACCTCAACCAGAACGCCACCGTCGGGCACGACACCGTGTTGTGCGACTTCGTGCAGGTCAACCCGCTCGCCGCGATCTCCGGCGACTGCCACATCGGCTCCGGGGTGCTGATCGGCACCACCGCCTGCGTGCTGCAGGGCCTGCGGGTCGGCGCCGACGCCACGATCGGCGCGGGCGCCTGCGTGACCCGGGACGTGGAGGCCAAGACGACCGTGAAGGGGGTACCCGCCAAATGAAGGTGGCCCTGGTCCTCAAGACCGACGAGGGCGGGCGCTGGACCCTGCCGCACGTCGACGAGCTGCGCGAGCGCGGCCACGAGGTGGTCGCCGTGCTGCCCCCGGGCAGCGAGGGCCGGCTGCGCAAGGCCCTGCACGACCGGGGCGTCGACGTGGTCCAGTCCGCGTTCGACTTCCGCTTCCGGCCGTCGCCCGCGACCCTGACCGGCCTGCTCGGGCTGCGCCGCCAGCTGCGCGGGATCGGGCCGGACGTGCTGCACTACCACCTGTACGCCTCCGCGCTGGCCTGCCGGCTGGCCGCCCTCGGCCTCGACGCGGCCAAGGTGCACATGGTGCCCGGGCCGCTGTTCCTGGAGTCGCCGCTGATCCGCGCGGTGGAGCGGTTCCTGTGCCGCCTCGACGACGTGGTGATCGGCGGCAGCGAGCACATCGCCCGGCTGTACCGCGAGATCGGCCTGCCGCCCGAGCGCACCCCGGCCATCCCGTACGGCGTCGACACCGACGACTTCACCCCGCCGTCCGCCGCCTACCGGGCCGCGTCGCGCGAGGCCCTGTGCGCCGGCGACGAGACGTTCGTGGTGTGCATGGTCGCCTACGTGTACGCCCCGAAGCGCCTGATCCGGCCCGGCCGCGGGGTCAAGGGCCACGACGTGCTCCTGGCCGCCTGGCGGGAGTTCGTCAAGGACCGCCCGGACGCCCGGCTGGTGCTGCTCGGCGGAGGCTTCGACGCGGCCGGTGCGGCGCACAAGCGTGAGCTGCTGGAACGCTTCGACGTCGCGAGCGACCCGAGCATCGACTGGTCGGAGAGCGCGCTGGACGTGCGGGACTGCTACGCCGCGGCCGACCTGAGCGTGAGCCCGTCGCTGTCGGAGAACCACGGCGCCGCCGTCGAGGCCGCGGCCATGGCGGTGCCGAGCATCGTCTCCGACGCCGGCGCGCTGCCCGAGGTCGTCGACCCGGCGTCGGGCTGGGTCGTGCCCCGCGACGACCCGCAGGCGCTGCTGGGGGCGCTGCGGGAGGCGTACGACGACTTCCGGGCCGGCACCCTGGCCCGCCGCGGCGAGCTCGCCCGGGAGCGGGCCGAGCGGCTCTTCGCCCAGCGCCCGGCCGCCCGCGCGGTCGCGGACGTCCTGGAAAACGCCGCGCGATGACCGCCACCCGGCATCGCACCGCGCCCGTGCGGCGCCCGTCGTTCACCGGCAACGTCGCCTGGAGCGTGATCGGCAACGGCGGCTACGCGCTGTGCCAGTGGCTGGTCCTGGTCGTGATCGCGCGGCTGGGCAGCCCGGCCATGGTCGGCGACTACGCGCTCGGCCTGGCCGTCGGCGCCCCGGTGGTGCTGCTGGCCAACCTCTCGCTGCGCACGGTCCTCGTCACCGACCCCAACGGCGCCCACCCGTTCCGGCGCTACCTGCTGCTCCGCCTCGCCGGCATGGGCCTGGCGATGGGCGTCATCGCGCTCGTCGTGCTGATCTTCCACCTTCCCGCCGCGGTGGTACTGCTCGTCGGCGCGGCCAAGGCCTTCGACGGCATCGGCGACATCTATCAGGGACTCCTCCAGCGCCACCACGACCAGCGCAGCATCGCGGCCGCCCAGCTCGTCAACGGCGGCCTGACCATGGCCCTGGTCGCGTCGCTGCTCTTCGGCACCAGCAGCATCGCCTGGGCCGCGGCCGGCTCGGCCGGCGCCTCCCTGCTGACCTGGATCATGTGCTGCGTGCCGCTGGCCGGCCGGTTCCACAACCGCCCCGACCCGCGCGCCAAGCAGCACACCCACCGGGCCGCCGGCGGCGTCGCCGAGCTGCTGTGGACCGCGCTGCCGCTGGGCCTGGCCTCCGGGGTGTCCTCGCTGACCGTGAACGTCCCCCGCTACGCGCTGGAGCACCACCTGGGCGCGACCGCGCTCGGCGTGTTCGCGGCCGCCGGCTATCTCGTGCTCACCGGCAACGTGTTCTTCTCCGCGATCGCCCAGACCCTGCTGCCCCGCCTCACCGAGCTGCGGGTCAACGGCACCCCGGCGGGCTTCCGCAGCCTCCTGCACCAGGCGCTCCTCGGCGTCGCGGTGGCGGGCGGGCTGGGCGTGTGGGCCGCGGCGCTGTTCGGATCCGATTTCCTGCGCCGGTTGTACGGCGAGCAGTACGCCGGCCAGGGCCGCCTGCTCACGGTGCTGACGCTGGCCACCGTGGTCTGCGGGGCCTGTTTCGTGCTCGACGCCGGCCTCTCGGCCGCCCGCCGCTTCACCGGCCAGCTCGCCGTGAACGCGGCCGTGCTGGTGGCCGCCACCCTCGCCGCGCTGCTGCTGGTGCCCCGCTACGGGGTGCTCGGGGCGGCCTGGGCCACCGCGGCCGCCGCCGTCGTGCACTGCGCGCTGAAGTGGGAGGTGCTCCGGCGTGCCCTTTGACCTCGCGTCCCAGCCCTGGTGGTCGGCCGGCCTCGCCGTGCTGGCCGTGCCGGCGCTGCTGATCGCGGGGGGACGGCGGGACATGCTGGCCTACCTCGCCGCCTACTTCCTGCTGTTCGGCTTCGGCCCGGTGGCCAGCTACCTGCTCGGCGGCAGAATCTACTTCGGCACCAACACCCTGCTCATCGGCCGGGCCGCGGTCGGGCTGCTGCTCGCCTTCGCCGGGGTGGTCGCGGTGGGGCTGCTGATGCGCCAGCGCCGCGACATCGCCGACCCGATCCAGAAGCTCGAGGCCGGCCGCCGGATGCCGCTCGTACCGGCCGTGCTGGTGCTGCTGACGCTGTACGGGCTGGCCGTGCTGGCCTGGGGCGGCCCCGCGTTCCTGGCCGGGACCAAGCTCGACCGGATCGCCGTGGCCGGCCCGTTCCACTACGACTACCTGCTGCTGCAGATGTGCGCGAGCGCGCTGTACTTCATCGCCCAGGAGTCCTCGACCGGGCGCTTCGCCTACCGGGTCAACCTCGGCGTGTACATCGCCTATTGCCTGGCCACCGGCGAGCGGGACTTCGTCTTCGTGCTCTTCGCCCTGGTCCTGCACCGCGAGCTGGTGCGCACCGAGCGCCGGATCCCGCGCTCGGTGCTGTGGGGCGCGGGGCTGTTGCTCGGTGCGACCGCCCTGTTCGCGCTGCGCGGCAACGCCACGCCCGGCGACTCGGACGCGACCGCCATCCTCAACCAGGGCTCGGTGCTGTTCGTGGACACGTGGGTGATGGGGCACGTGCCGTCGACCGAGCCGTACCAGCACGGCGCCACCTACCTGCACGCGCTGCTCAACCTGGTGCCGGGGCAGGCGCAGGTCCCGCTCGCGCAGTGGCTCGTGGACCGGTACGCGCCCGGCAGCTCGTCCGGCTACGGCTTCTCGCTGACCGGGGAGGCGTACCTGAACTTCGGCCTGGCCGGCATTCCGGTGCTCTTCGGGCTGCTGACCGCCGTGCACCGCTGGCTGGTCAACCGGATCGACCGGGCGCCCGTCTACGCGTACGCCAGCATCCTGTTCACGGTCGCGTGGATGTACGGCTTCCGCGGCGAGAGCCAGTCGCTGCTCAAGACCTGCGTGTACGGCGCGCTGTTTGTCGGCGTGATCCGCATGGTCTCGGCCCGCGCCCAGGATGAGGAGCCCGTCGCATGCGTCTCGTCGTGACGACCGAGCAGCGCTACCTGCGCACCCCCGACGGCCGGATCTGGACCACCACCGGCGCGCCGAACGCGTTCTGGCAGCGCTACCGGGCCGTGTTCGACGGGGTGCGGGTGGTGGCCCGGTGCGCCGACGGGCCCGCCCGTCCGTCCGGCGCCCAGCGGGTCGACGGCGACGGCGTGGAGGTCCACCCGCTCCCGCACTACGTCGGGCCGCTCGGCTATCTGCGGCGGCTGCCACGGCTCAAGCGGGCGCTGCGGGCCGCCGCGGAGCCGGGCGACGCCGTGCTGCTGCGGGTCCCCTCGGCGCTCGGCTCGCTGCTGGGCAAGCGGATCCGCGAACCGTTCGGGCTCGAGGTGGTCGGCGACCCGTACGACGTGTTCGCCCCCGGCGCCAGCCGCCACCCGCTGCGTCCGCTGCTGCGCTGGTGGTTCACCCGGCGGCTGCGGGCCCAGTGCCGGGCCGCGTCCGCGGTCTCCTACGTCACCGAGAAGGCGCTGCAGGAGCGCTACCCGGCCGCGCCCGGAGCGGTGACCGCCGCTTATTCGAGCATCCAGCTGGACGCGGACGCGTTCGCCGAGCGGCCGCGCAAGGACACCGGCTCGCCCCGGGTGCTGCTGCGGCTGGTGAGCGTCGGGTCGCTGGAACAGCCGTACAAGGGCATCGACGTGCTCATCGAGGCACTGCCCCGGCTGGCCGCGGCCGGCATCGAGGCGAGCCTGGTGCACGTCGGCGACGGGCGGTGCCGGCCCGACCTGGAGCGGCTGGTCCGCGAGCGGCGGCTCGGCGGCCGGGTCTCGTTCGCCGGGGCCGTCCCGCCCGGCGCGCCCGTGCGGCTCTTCCTCGATGACGCCGACCTGTTCGTGCTCCCCTCGCGCACCGAGGGCCTGCCCCGGGCCCTGATCGAGGCGATGGCCCGCGGCCTGCCCGCGGTGGCCAGCCGGGTCGGCGGCGTCCCCGAGCTGCTCGGCCCGGCGCGGCAGGTGCCGCCCGGGGACCCGGCGGCGCTGGCCCGCGCGATCACCGCGCTCGCGGCCGACCCCGCCGCGATGGCCGCCGCCTCGGCGCTGAACCTGGCGCGGGCGCGCACGTACTCCGCCGAGACCCTCGCCCGCCGCCGCGCGGACTTCTACCGCGCGCTGCGGGTCCTCACCGCCCCCGATCGAGTCGAGGAGGTGGTCGGCGGTGCCTCAGGCTCAGCCGATTGAACAGCTCAGGCATCTGCTGCGGACCCGCCGGCGGCGGCTCGGGGCCGCGGCCGTGGTCCTGGTCGTCGTGCTGGCCGGGTTCGGTTTGCGGCTGGCGGTGGTGGGCGCGGACGCGGCCGGGCACCTGCAGCGGGCCGCAGCCCTGGTCGGGGACCTGGAGCGGCAGCTACGGGGCGGCGACCTCGCGGCGGCTCGCGGTACCGCGGCGGAACTGCGCGAACAGACGGGCGAGGCGCGCGACGACGCGCACGGCCCGAGCTGGTGGCTGGGCAGCCGGCTGCCGGTGGCCGGCAACGACCTGACCGCGGTGCGGGCGGTCGCCGACGCCGTGGACGCGCTCGCCGCCCAGGTCGTCCCGCCGCTGCTGGACGCGGCGGACGGCATGACCGGGGCGATGCGCGACAGCCAGGATCTCCAGGCGGTGGCCGCCGCGGCCCCGCGGATCGCCGCCGCCGCGACCGTCGCCAAGGCCGCCCAGCGCCGCCTGGCCGGGCTGGACCGCGACGGGCTCAACGGGCGGGTCGCGGCCGCGCTCAAGCAGGTGGACGCCGGGCTCGACCGGGTGGTGCCGATGCTGGACCCGGCGGCCCAGGCGGCCAAGCTGCTGCCGGCCTTCCTCGGCGCCGAGGGCCCGCGCACCTACCTCGTGCTGTTCCAGAACCTGGCCGAGGCCCGGGCCACCGGCGGCATGCCCGGCGCGTTCGCCGTCGTGCGGACCGACCACGGCAAGGTCAGCCTGCTCGAACAGGGCACCGCGGCCAAGACCCTGCGCGACTTCGACGCCCCGGTGCTGCCGCTGGACGAGGACCAGGAGGACCTGTTCACGAACCGGCTCGGCACCTACCCGGCCGACGTGAACCTGACCCCGGACTTCCCGACCGCGGCCGCGCTGATCCGGGAGATGTACCGGCAGCGCTCGGGGCGGGCGGTCGACGGGGTGCTGGCCACCGACCCGGTCGCCCTGGCCTACGTGCTCAGCGCGACCGGCCCGGTGGGCCTGCCCGACGGCAGCCAGCTGACCGGGGCGACGGCGGTGCGGCAGCTGCTGTCCGAGGTGTACCTGAAGATCGCCGCCGAGCCGGACCAGGACGCCTTCTTCGCCGGGGCGGCCAAGGCCGTCCTCGACAAGCTGATGGGCGGGGTGCCGGTCAGCAAGAGCCTGGTGCAGGCGCTGTCCCGGGCCACGAACGAGCGGCGGCTGCTGGCCTGGAGCGCCCACCCGGACGAACAGGCCGAGATCGCCCGGACGCCGTTCGCGGGCACGCTGCCGGAGGACGACGGCGACAAGCCGACCGTGGGCGTGTTCCTCAACGACGGCACCGGCGCCAAGCTCGGCTACTACCTGACCCGCGAGGTCGCCCTGGAGACCGGCCGCTGCCTGGAGGACGGCTCCCGGCCGCTGCGCCTGACCGTCACGCTCGGCTCCAACGCGCCCAGGTCGGGCCTGCCGCGCAGCGTGACGGGCCTGGCGCTGGCCGGGGAGGGCGTCCTGCGCACCAACGTGCTGGTCTACGCCCCGGCCGGCGGCTCGCCGATCGCGGCCAAGCAGGACGGCGCCGAGGTCGACCTCGGCTCGGGCTACGAGAAGGGCCGCGAGGTCGCCGTCATTCCCGTGGATCTGGCGCCAGGGGCCAAAAGCACGGTCGTGGTGGACCTCGTGACGGGCCCGCTGGCAACCAAGGGCGCCGTAGAACCGCGGCTGATTACTACGCCAGGGATCACGCCTTGGACGACTCGGTTAGTCCCTGGCCGGCCATGCCGGGATTGATTTAGTGAGAAATAGTCCGGTTCACCCCTATCGAGGGGATTTGCGGGTTTACGGTGATTCCGGGGAGAGGAAAGGGAGAGCAATGCGAGCCCGAACAAGAACGTCGCTGTCAACACTGGCCGGCCTCGCCGGTGCCGTCGTCGCGGCGGCCGTGCTCGGCGCGCCGACCAGTGCCCAGGCCGCCCCGGAGGCGGCCTATCCGGCGCCCGCGCCGCAGATCCGGGTGAGCGCCGCGTCCATCCAGGCCGGAGATGCGGTACGCCTCCAGGGGCGCAGCTTCATGGCCGGCGAACCGATCAGCATCTCGGTGCGCTACCGCCACGACGACACGTGGGGTGTGCACATCAACGGCGACCGCCGGGCCGACGACGAGGGCCGCTTCTCGGCCCGCGTGCGGCTCGACGCCTCCGGCAAGGCCGTCATCCGGGTGATCGGCAAGAAGTCGCACAAGACGCTCAAGGTCTCCGTCCGGGTCAAGGACGGTCACATGCAGTACTGGGACGACCGTCGCGGCGGCTGGGGCGGCTGGCCCGACGACATCTTCGACGGCACGCCGCTGGGCTCCAGCCCGGTGCGCGGCCACTGGGACGGCCACGATCGGCCGGTCGGCTTCTACGGGCCGTTCCGCGCCGGCTGGTCACCGTTCCGGCTCCAGGCGAACGAGACCACCACGGTCGCCGCGCCGGAACACAAGACGTACGGCGCCGACCTGATCCCGGGCATTCTCGGCATCACCGCGCTCGTGGGCAGCGGCTGGATCTCGTTCCGCCGCCGCAAGGTCAGCTAGCTTCAGTATCCCTTCCGGCCCGTCGGGTGTGCTTGCCCGGCGGGCCGTGTGGTTCCCGGATAGGATGATCATGGGCAAAGTCGTCATCATCGGGCAGGGGTACGTCGGCCTGCCGCTGGCCATCCGCGCGGTCGAGGCGGGCGACGACGTCGTCGGGCTCGACGTGGACACGGACCGCATCAAGTCGCTCGGCGCCGGGCTCTCGTTCGTCGAGGACGTCTCCGACGAGCGCCTCGCGCGGGCCCTGGAGACCGGGCGGTACCGCCCGACCGACGACTACAAGGACGCGGCCGGCTTCGACACCTGCGCGATCACGGTGCCCACCCCGCTCACCGACGGGGTGCCCGACATCAGCCACATCGAGCAGGCCGCCCTGCAGATCGCGCCGCACCTGCGCGCCGGCTGCACGGTGATCCTCGAGTCGACCACCTATCCCGGCACCACCGAGCAGGTCCTGCGCCCGCTGCTCGAGCACGCCAGCGGCCTGCGCACCCCCGACGACTTCCACCTCGGCTACAGCCCCGAGCGGATCGACCCCGGCAACCGGACGTACAGCCTGGAGAACACCCCGAAGCTGGTCTCCGGCATCGACGAAGGCTCGCTCGCCGCCACCAAGGCGTTCTACGAGCGCTTCGTGCATCGTCTGGTACCGGTCTCCGCCCCGCGCACCGCCGAGCTCACCAAGCTCTTCGAGAACACGTTCCGGCACATCAACATCGCGCTGGTCAACGAGCTCGCGATCGTGGCCAACCAGCTCGGCGTGGACGTGCGCGAGGCGATCGGGGCGGCGGCGACCAAGCCGTTCGGGTTCATGGCCTTCGACCCCGGCCCGGGCGTCGGCGGGCACTGCCTGCCGATCGACCCGTCCTACCTGTCGTGGCAGGTCAAGCGGGAGGTCGGGCAGCGGTTCCGGTTCATCGAGCTGGCCAACGACGTGAACGAGGGCATGCCCCGCTACGTCGTGCAGCGGCTCACCGCCGGGCTGAACACCCGCTTCAAGCCGGTCAACGGCAGCCGCATCCTGCTGCTCGGCCTGGCGTACAAGAGCAACGTGGGCGACCTGCGCGAGTCCCCGGCCCGGGCCGTCGCCGAGCTGCTGGTCGACCTGGGCGCCGACGTGCGCGCGGTGGAGCCGCACGCGCTGCCCCGCGACGTCGGCAACCTGGGCGGGGTGACCCTGGTCGACCTGACCGCGGTCGAGGTGATGACCGCCGACGCGGTGGTGCTGCTCACCGACCACGACGACTTCGACTACGCGCTCGTGCAGGAGCACGCGCAGTACATCTTCGACACCCGCAACCGCTGCGAGGGACGTGTCGTCGAGCGCCTGTGAGCACTCCCAGGCAAGTTCGGTAGCCTCTCGCGGTGCCGACTCGCCTCCTGCTGATTCGCGCCGGCGTGGTCTTCGGCACCGCGGCCGTCGTGCTGGTCGAGCTGCTGTCGGCGGTCCACCTCCTGCATCGCGCCACGATCTGGGTCGTGTGGATCGCCGCGATCGCGCTCACGGCGTACTTCGGCCGCGGCTTCTTCGCCGGTATCGCCGGGAAACTGCGCACCTTCTGGCCCGGGGCGGACCGGCTGGAGCGGCTCATCGCCGTGGTGCTGGCCGGGATGTTCCTGACCGACCTGGTCATCGCGCTCATGGCGCCGCCCAACAACTTCGACTCGCAGACCTACCACCTGCCCAAGGTCGAGCACTGGGTGGCGCAGGGCGACGTCGGGTTCTACCCCACCGTCATCGACCGGCAGCTGGCCATGGCGCCGGGAGCGGAGTACATCCTCCTGCACCTGCGCCTGTTGACCGGCGGCGATGCGCTCTACAACCTCGTCCAGCTCGCGGCCGGGGTGTTCGGCGCGCTCGTCGCCTCGCGGATCGCGGGCCAGCTGGGCGGCAACCGCCGGGCGCAGCTGATCGCGGCGCTGCTGTTCGGCACCACGCCGATCGTCGCGCTGGAGGCGACGAGCACCCAGACCGACCTCGTGGTGGCCGTGTGGGTCGGCGCCGTGGCCACCCTGGTGCTCGACGAGCGCGACCGGCGCACCACCTGGCCGGCGATCGCCCTGCTCGGCGCGGCCGCCGGGCTGGTCCTGCTGACCAAGGCGACCGGCCTGCTGGCCGCCGGGCCGCTGCTGGTCTGGTGGTTCGTGCTGCAGCTGCGCCGCCGCGAGTGGCTGCGCGCGGTGGCGGGCACCGGGATCGTGGTCGCGATGATGGCGCTCATCGCCGGGCCGTACCTGTGGCGGGTCGAGACCACCTACCGCAATCCGCTCGGCCCCGACCACCTGCGCGACTCCATCTCGATGCAGCGGCACGACCCGGCCTCGGTGCTCATCAACGCGCTGCGGATCGGCGAGACGGCGCTGCAGACCCCGGCCGGCCCGGTCGCGGCGGGACCGATCCGCGCGCTGGCCGACGCGATCGGCGTCGACCCGGACGGGCGGGACATCACGTACTGGGGCGCCACGTACCCGTACACCTCCTGGCCCCCGGACGAGGACCGCGTCTCCTTCCCGATCCAGGGCGTGCTGATCCTCGTCGGCGCGCTGCTGCTGGCCTGGCGCCGCTCCCCGGCCCGGACCTACGCCGCGCTGTTCTGGCTCGCCGTGCTGGCCTACGTCGTGGCGGTGAAGTGGCAGCCGTGGGGCAACCGCCTCATCGTGTTCCTGATCCTGCTGGGCACGCCGCTGGCCGCACTCTGGGTCGACTCGCTGCTCGGGTACCGCCGTCGCTCCGTCGTCCGCGCCACCGTCGCGGTGCTCACCGTGGGCGTCGTGGCCGGGGCGGCCGCCGTCGCCGTCGGATTTCCGCGCCGGCTCGTCGGGTCGGGCTCGGTGTTCACCACCTCGACGATGGACGAGCGCTTCATCCGCCGGCCCGAGTGGCAGGCCGACTACGAGCGGTCGGCCGATGCGATCAAGGCCTCCGGGGCTCAGCGGATCGGGCTGGTGCAGGGGTACAACAGCTGGGAGTACCCCTGGTGGATCCTGTTCAAGGGACACGACCTGGTGTCCCTGCAGTCATTGCAGCCCGACTACCCGGCTCCTCCGGTCGAGTCCGTGGACGCGGTCGTGTGCATCGATCCGCCGATCGGCTGCTGGTTCTACATCCCGCAGAACTGGCCCCAGCACAAGGAGGGGGCGGTCACCTATGCGATTCGCCCCCGCTGATTTTTCGCTTCGGTGCAAACTTTGTAGCTCCCCGCACGTGTAGTCGGCGAGGGAGGTGCCCGCGGTGGAAGACGAGTTCTCGGCCTTCGTCGCCGAGCGCGCGCACGCGCTGCTCAGGACGGCCTACGCCCTGACCGGCGACCGGCACGCGGCCGAGGACCTGGTCCAGTCGGCGCTGGCCAAGGCGTTCGCGCGCTGGCGGCGGATCGAGGAGCCGGAGCCGTACCTGCGGCGGATGATCTACCACGACTTCGTCTCGGCGTGGCGCAGTCCCCGCCGCCGGGCCGAGGTCAGCGTGCCCGTCCTCCCCGACCGCGCCGGCGGCCGCCCGGTCGACTCCGACACCGAGCTGCGGCTGCTGCTGCGCGACGCCCTGCGGCAGCTTCCACCCCGGCAGCGGGCGGTCGTCATCCTGCGGTACTTCGAGGACCTCACTGTCGACGAGACCGCCGAGGTGCTCGCCTGCCGCCCCGGGACCGTGGCCAGCCAGGCCTCGCGCGCCCTCACGAAGCTGCGCCAGCTGGTGCCGCAGCTGGACTGGTCCAACGACCTCGTGGGAGGGCGGCCGTGATGCGCTTCGATCAGGCGATCCACGACACAGTCGACGACCTGGTGGCCGACCTGCGCGCGCTGCCTCCCGGCTTCGCGGAGAGTGCCATGACCCGCGGCCGCCGCATCCGCCGGACCCGCCGCCTGGCCACCACCGCGGGCGCGCTGGCCGCGGTGCTCGCGGTGCTGTTGCCGGCGGTCCTGCTGCGCACGCCGGACGACCGGCGCGAGGTGCCCGGGGTGGTGCGTTCGTCCGCCCCGATGACGCCGTCGCCCTCCGCCGTCGCTCCCACGGACCTGGTGGGCGGCTGGCGGGTGGTGGCGGCGGGCCGGGTGGCCCTGAACAAGGACGGCACGTACGTCCGGCTACCGGCCGCCGCCGCAACGGTCCTGCCCGCCCCGGCCGGGCACCACGCCCTGGTCAACATCGAGCCGAACGGCCCGTGGCAGCTCATGGACGTCAACGGCGGCCGGCCGGTCACCCTGAACACCGGCAGCTTCATCGGCGACATCCGCTGGTCCCCGACCGGCGACCGCGCGGTCTCGGCCTTCCTGATCAAGGACAGCGGCGACTTCGGCTTCGCGATCGTCGACTCCAGCGGCATGACGAGCTACCACCAGGTCGACCACACCCGCTACGACTGCAGCCAGTGCTCGTTCTCCTTCACCCGCGACGGCCGCGAGGTCGTCCTGGCCCTGGCCGACCGCTCCCTGGGCGAGGCCGGCGACCTGGTCTCCGCCCTGCAGTTCTTCGACGCCAAGACGGCCGCCCCGACCCGCACCATCCCGGCCAAGGCCTGGACCCCGACCAGCCCGTACGCCTTCTCCCCGGACGGCCGCTACCTGATCTCCGCGGCCGACGCCCCGATGGGCAGGACCGTCCGTGTGGACCTGACAACGGGCGCGACCGAGCCCTTCCCGTACGAGGCCGTCTGGGTCACCGACAACGACCTCCTGGCCAACGAGGGCCTGGACATCCTGACGCTCCGCAAGGACGGCACCCGCAGCTCCCGCACGACGCTCGAAACCATCCCGGACGCCGGCGTCCCGATCATCTTCGGCCCGGGCCGCTAGCGACCCACTCCCTGTTGCAGCATGACCTGCCGCGGCCCGTCGGATCGTCTGTGGTCTTGAGGGGGTGTGGGTGGAGCGGAGCTCCCCCACTGCTTCTCAGGACATCGAGGGGTAACCAAGAGCGCTGGTCAGACCATCCGGCGGTGCGGCTTCGGCGGGTTCTTCGCGGTGCAGGAGCGTGCGGGCCTCGCCGGCGGCCAGGAGGAGCCAGATCGCGCCGTTGGTGCCGCCGATGAGCCAGTCCTCGGTGGCGATGGTGGGGACGACGGCCAGGGCGCCGATCACGAACCAGGCGGCCGGCAGCGCGCCGTTGCGGCGGCGGCGGATGGCGTGCCAGAGGAGGAGAGCGAGGCCCAGGAGGAAGGCGGCCGCGCCCAGGACGCCGCCGCGGCGGAAGGCGCCGACGGCCGCGTTGTCGGTGTTGAGCTGGCGGCGGGGGCCCGCCACCGGGTTGCCGTCGTCCAGGCGCTCGACCACGGCGCGGGAGGTGCGGGCGTCGCCGAAGGTCTTCTCGGCCCAGCCGGCGTGCTTCCAGTCGACCCAGACCTGGCGCCAGGTGTCGGTGCGGCCGCTCGTCACGTCGCCGGGGTTGTCGGCGAAGCGGTCCTTGAGCACCCAGCCGGAGCCGCCGCCGAGGGTCATCACCAGCGCGATGACGACGAACGGGGTGGCGATCGCGGGCCAGCGGCGGTCCACGTCCTCGTAGCGCTTCCACAGGACCGTCGCGAGGTACACGACGGCGGCCGCGGTGAAGAAGACGAAGCCGGTGCGGGACTGGCAGACGGACAGTACGAGCGCGGCCAGTGCCGCCACGCCCAGCCGCTGCCACCACAGCATGGCCCGGTCGTAGCCGATCCGGATGGCGGCCGCGGCCATGAATCCGGCCAGCGAGTTGGGGTGGAAATAGAGGCCCGGGCCGCCCCAGAAGCGGTCGGTCATCACCTTCGCCGAGGCGTTGTCGGGGATGGCGTGGACCGAGTCGAAGAGGCTGCCGGAGCCGACCAGCAGCAGCGCGGCGATGCCGATCAGGAGCGCGGCGGCGATGCCGATCGACAGGTCACCGCCGCGGCGCTTGCGGACCGTGTTCAGCGCGATGATCGCGAGCACGGCCAGGGTGAACACGCCGGCGTAGGCGACTCGCTGGCCGGCCACCTTCCAGTGCGCGACGAACAGCGCGCCGAGCACGCCGAAGAACCAGTAGGCCAGGCCGAGCCAGGCGGCGCCCAGCCGCGGCAGGGAGCGCAGCGAGCGCAGCCACGGCCACGCCCACACCGCGAAGACGACCACCTCGACGGCCAGGACCGCCCAGATGATCCCCGGGCGCTCGGTCGCGGTCCAGGTCAGAATGCCGGCGAGCACGAACAACCCGCCGAGGACCAGGCCCTGCGGGGTGAGCCCCGGCAGGGACACCGCGATCCCGACCACGGCCATGGCGATCAGGCCCGCCGCGACCGCACCGGCCGACTGCCAGATCGATTCCGTCCTGGTGTACTCCACGATCCCCGCGCCGAGCGCGACGATCACGGCGGCCAGGGTGAAGACGCGGTACCCCTTGGGGAATGTCATCCGGCATGCGTTCTTTCGCGGCGGCGGCTGAGGAAGAAGTCGCGGACCACCCGGCGGGGGCCGGCCGGAACCAGCCAGACCTGCAGGAAGGTCACGTAGTCGGTGAAGCTGGGCTTGCCGTGCTTGCGGGCCTCGTGCAGCAGGTCGAAGAACACCCGGGGACTGCGGCTCGCGGCCGCCATCGAGCCCACCACGCTCATGGCCAGCGCCGCGTACGCCCGCGGGGTCACCCGGGGACGGGTCTGGCGCAGCCACTCCAGCGACTGCTTCCACGGCGCGTCGAAGCTGATCCGGGGGCGGTTCTCGTCGGCGTACCAGATGACGAGCGGCTCCTCGGCGTAGATCAGGTCGACGCCGTCCTCCTGCAGGCTGCGCAGGGTCCAGTCCAGCTCCTGCAGCCGGCGCAGCCCGTCGGCGAACGGCACCTTCTTCAGCAGCGCCGTCGGGGCCATGATCGTCGAGGTCTGGATGAAGCCGTCGCCGTGGAACAGGCCGTGCCGCACCGCGAGGTACTCGCTGATCGGCTCGCCCTCGGCCGGAATCCGGCGGGGCATGATCAGCTCGGCCCGCGGGGTGCGCATGTAGAGCCGGCTGCCCACGATCGGCAGCGCCACGCCCGAGGAGCGGGCCCGCTCCAGCTGGGTGGCGAGCTTCTCCGGCAGCCACTCGTCGTCGTCGTCGAGGAACGCCACCCACTCGGCGCGGGCGTTGTCCACGCCGCGGTTGCGCGCGTTCGGGGCGCCGCCGGACTCGGGCAGTTCGACCGGGCGGACCCGCTCGTCGCCGATCGCCTCGAGCGCCGCCACGGTCGCCGGGTCCGGGCCGTCGATCACGACGACGACCTCGATCTCCGTCAGGGTCTGGGCCAGCGCACTGCGGACGGCCCTGACTACCAGCTCCGGCCGGTTTCGCGTGGGAATAACGACGCTGACCTGCGGTTTTTGCACGATGACCAATCCGTCTCGGTTGCGGTGCTGCGCCACCACACTGAGTCCTATGGGTTCGCTGGCGTAGCGTACACGACCTGCACTTTCGTCGGATATTTCGCTTCCAGCGCACGGACGGCCGCGATGTTGGTCGGCGCGGCCGGGTCGCCGAAGGCCACCGGGAGCGGCTGACCAGGCTTGACGTTCGGCCGATAGGGGCGCTCTCCATCGACAACGAGCAGGCTCGCCTCGGGGTCGTGCACGAAGAAGCGCACCGGCACCGGGCTCTCCCGCACGAGGCGGTCCAGGTCGTCCATGGTGCTCGCCTTGCCGGCCGATCCGGGGTAGAGCAGGCCGGACCAGGCGGGGAAGTGGCGGTACTGATGCTGCAGGGCGGCCGCCCCGAGCGTGCCCGACCAGTTCCGCCACGGGCTGCCCATCAGGTCGACGTTCACCGCACCGCCCCCGTCGGGGAACATCCGGGCCATGAGCAGGGCGTCGCGGGCCGCCTCGGGGGAGCCGCGGTCCTTGCCGAGGGCGAGCTTCACGCCGGGCGCGACGGGTGTGGTGTGCCACTCGCCGCCGGCGATCGCCAGCGCGGCGACGACCGGCAGGGCGACCGCCACCCGGGCCGCGACCGAGAGGCCGGGCAGGAACCGCACCAGGCCGCCGAGCGCGCACAGGCAGACCACGATCAGCAGGTGCATCAGCTTGTCGAAGTAGTACACGGGGCGGCCGATGGTGGCGATCTGGTACAGGCCGAGCCCGCCGGTCAGCGCGAACGCCACGGCGACGGCGAACAGGGCGGCCCGGTGGCTGGGTGCGCGCAGGCCGCGGCGGACCAGCACCGCGAGCACCGCCAGTCCCACGAGCAACAGCGTGGCCGGGCGATCCACCACTCGGGCCGTACCGTTGAGCAGCAATTGCGTGCCGCTGGAGGCGGTCATCGCGGTCAGCGGGCCGATCGCGCTGATCAGCGCGACCAGTGCCGCGGCCAGCCAGCCCCACCAGAAGCGCCACAGCCGTGCGCGCCGGATCCACCACAGCGCGGCCAGCCCGCCGAACGGCAGGAACAGTGGGTAACTGAACGAGATGCCGACCAGCAACAGGGCCACCGTCACGGTCTGTTCACCGAGACTGGTCAGCGGCCGCACGATGATCGCGGTGAGCACCGCCGCGCAGGCGAGGCCGGCCAGCTCGTTCGGGTAGCCGCGGGACAGCACCGTGACCGGGTCGCCGAGCACCAGCCAGGCGGCCGCGAGCAGCAGCACGGGCAGCAGCTTCGCGTTCGAGGCGCCCGGACCGGCCAGCCGCCGCACGGCCCACAGGACGGCCAGCGCCAGCAGCAGGAACGTGCCCACGAGCAGCCACACCATGACGTCGGCGCTCGCCCCGGCCGAGGTGCGCCCGGTGGTCGAGGCGACGAATTTGTACAGCACGGCGTACGCGAAATGCAGCCCCTGCGGATAGTTCGCGATGCCGGTGAACTCGTCATCCGGCACGAACGGGCGCAGCGCCTCGGGGCGCATGAACAGGTAGCCGCCGGAGCGCCCGATCACGTCGTAGATCAGGTAGTGCCGGGCGATGTCCTCACCGGCGAGCGGCAGGCCCAGGCGGCCGCCGAGGTCGCGGGCGGCGTACGGGATGAGCGTGACCACCGCGACGGCCCCGGCCGCGAGCGCGAGCAGGCCGTCCAGCCGGGCCCGTCCCGGGCGCTCCAGGCGGCCCGTGCCCGCCGCGATGAGCACCAGGACGGTCAGGGCCACCCCGGCGACCAGCGTCGGGTGCAGGTGGCCGGGCCAGAGGGTGAGGCCGAGCCCGAACACGCAGGCGGCCCCGAACAGCTGCGCGCAGGCGAGCACGAACCGGTCGATCAGGCCCCTGGCGCCGCGCTGGATCGCCATCGTGCCGGCCAGGACCAGCAGCGGCAGGAGCGCGTCGAGACGCAGGGGATGGGTGAGCAGCGGCACGGCCCAGGCGAGGACCAGCCCGAGTGCGAGGGTTGTCAGGCGGGGTCGTGCCGTCACGACATGCACTCTCCGTAATCGGCCTACATCGTTCGCTGGGAGGTGACGATATCGCGTCGCCCCTGTACCTTCGGGTCGGGCGTCATCGCAGTGACAGAAGGTGATGGACGGGCGGGAGTGGGGGCCTTGGCACAGGGCAAGACCCAGCAGACGGTGCAGCCGAAAAAGAAAAAAAAGAAACGCGGCCGGCGGGATCCGGCCTGGGCGCGGGCCCTGGTGGCGGTCGGCGCGCTGATGATGATCGTGGCGGGCGGCGTCTTCGTCGTGAAGGACGCGGTGTTCGGCTTCGCCACCCGCAGCGTGCACAAGGAGGACCTCCTCCCGCAGGAGAACGAGGGCCGCCACGCGTCGATCAGCGGCGCGAAGAACATCCTGCTCATCGGCATCGACCCGCGGCCGAACCAGAACCCGAACGACGCCATCCGGTCGGACTCGATCCTGATCCTGCACATTCCGGCGTCGCACGACATGGCGTTCCTGATCTCGATCCCGCGCGACACGTGGGTGTCGATCCCGAAGTACGACAACGGCACGAAGGTCTACCGGGGCGGCAAGGACAAGATCAACGGCGCCTTCGCCGAGGGCGGCTACGGGCTGACCGGCAAGGAGCAGCGCAAGCACGGCACCACGCTGCTGGCCGGGACGATCAAGCAGAACTGGGGCATCACCTTCGACGCGGCGGCGATCGTCGACTTCGTCGGCTTCCAGGAGGTCGTGAAGGTCCTGGGCGGCGTCGACATGTACGTGGACCAGAAGACCACCTCGGTGCACATCGGCCACGACGCGCAGGGCAACACCAAGACGCCGTTCGAGCAGCGCGACGCGCCGGGCGGCGGCACCCAGCTCATCCCGATCAAGGGCGTGACGCCGGTCGTGTACGAGGTCGGGTATCAGCACCTCGACGCCTGGCAGGCGCTGGACTTCGTGCGCCAGCGCGAGACGCTGCCCAACAGCGACTACGACCGCCAGCGGCACCAGCAGCAGTTCATCAAGGCGCTGCTGAAGAAGATCGCGAGCAAGGAAGTCATCGGCAGCCCCTCGACGCTCAACAAGGTCATCGAGGTCGTCGGCCGGGCGATGACGATCGACACCGGGCCGTTCGGGCTGGACGACTGGATCTTCGCGATGCGCGGGATCGACGGCGACCGGCTGCTGACGCTCAAGACGAACAACGGCGGGTTCCACCAGTCGGCCGAGAACCCCGGGGCCGAGGCGCTGGACGAGACCACGCTGGAGCTCATGGCCGCGGTGCGCAGCCGGACGGTGCCGGAGTTCGTTCAGGCCCACCAGGGGATCGTCGGATCCTCCTGAGCGCGTTACAGCGGGCGCCCGTCGATTTCCCCCCGACGGACGCCCGCTTCATCCCCCATACGCAGGGTGTCTGGCTACTCGGCGACCGCGCTGAGCTCGGTGCGAAGGGTGCGCAGGGCGGCGGCCAGCAGCCGGGACACGTGCATCTGGGAGATGCCGAGCTCGGCGGCGATCTGCGACTGGGTCAGGTTGCCGTGGAAGCGCATCGCGATGATCTTCTGCTCCCGGTCGGGCAGCTTGGCCAGCAGCGGCCGCAGCGCCTCACGGTTCTCCACGTTCTGCATGTCCGGGTCCTCGGAGCCGAGCAGGTCGCCCAGCCCGGCCGCGCCCGCGTCGCCACCCTCGCCCGCGGGGGCGTCGAGGGAGAGCGCACGGTACGCCTGCCCGCAGTCGAGACCCTCGATGATCTCTTCCTCGCTGACCCCGAGCCGGTTGGCCAGGTCGGCGACGGTGGGGGAGCGGCCCAGGTCCTGGGCGAGGTCGCCGGAGACCTTGGAGATCTCCAGGCGCAGCTCCTGCAGCCGGCGCGGGACGCGCACGTCCCAGCCCTTGTCGCGGAAGTGCCGCTTGAGCTCGCCGACGATCATCGGGATGGCGTAGCTGGTGAACGCCGCGCCGCGGGACGGGTCGTAGCCGTCGACGGACTTGATCAGCCCGAGGTTCGCGACCTGCACGAGGTCGTCGAACTGCTCGCCGCGGTTGCGGAAGCGGCGGGCGAGGTACTCGGCCAGCGGGATGTACAGCTCGATCAGGCGGGAGCGGACACGGTCGCGGTCGGCGCCCGCCGGCAGGTCGGCCATCAGGGACAGCAGCGCGCGAGCCTGGGCGTCGGTGGCCCGGGTGCTGGTGCTCTCGCTGGTGCTCTGGGTGTTCGGGGCGGCCTCGGCGAGGGCGCGGTCGATGGCACGGTCGACGGAGATGGTGGTCATGGGTTTGTGGCCCTTCTGGTGCTTGACCGGGTGCTGTGTGGTCGGCCGCCTTGTGCGCAGACTCGTGCTGCGCCCGGGAAGGTAAGGAAGGCATGCGCCGCCACGCCGGTCGGGAATCGCTACTCGGCACCCGTTTCTTGAGCGCCGGTGCAAGACCTGCGTTGCTCGCCGGAGTTACGCCGCCGCTGCTGGACGGCACTCCTTGACCGAACTGTCCGTTCGGCTGAGGTGAGCTGAGCCGACTGTACTAGATCTTCGCGCTATTGGCGAGAGTCCCGCGTCGAAGTTGGTCGCTATATCACTGACTGTTCGGTAGGGCAATACGCTGAGTATCCACAAGCTCGGGGTGTGCATTTCAGTTTGGTCGTCGATCGGGTCCGCATGGCGATACCGGGGCTGCGTTTTTGCAGCGCGCAGGCTACCGTCTCCACCGTGGCGTATGCCTGTTTCAACATTGATCCGTGAGGTGCGGATCGGGGCGACGTCGCTAAGGAGTTACACGTGGCATCAGGCACGGTGAAGTGGTTCAACTCGGAGAAGGGCTACGGCTTCATCTCGCAGGACAACGGTGGTCCCGATGTGTTCGCGCACTACTCGGCGATCCAGGCCACCGGCTACCGCGAGCTGACCGAGGGTCAGAAGGTCGAGTTTGAGATCACGCAGGGCCAGAAGGGGCCGCAGGCCGACAACATCCGCGCGGTCTGATCAACACCCCAAGTCGTAGGCCGAGACCCGCTTCACGGCCGAAGGAGTAGCAAGCCCCCGTCCGAGTACTCGGCGGGGGCTTTGCAGTATGTGCAAGTTTCAGGTTTTCGCCGGCTTTCCGGGCGGGTCCGGCTCCTAAGCCATTGCCGCCTTGGGCCGGGCGAAGACCTCGGGAGTGCAGGACTCGGCATACGCGTGGCGGATCATCCGCAGCGCCCAGTCCATCCGGTTGGTGGCGCACTCGGGGTGGTCCCCGAACTCGAGCGCCACGCGGGCCACGCAGCCCTGCACGCCGATGCGCCGGAGCGTGCTCGTCACCGCTGAGCGAACGTCCGCATCCTCCGGGCGCTGGTGCATCTGCAGCGTGGAGGCGAAGAGGGCTTCGGCGCGGACCGCTTCGAACGTGGACTCCATGACAAACCTCCTGCCGAACTTCCCCTGCTGTGGACCAGCCAACTCCTGTTCGGGTGCCGGGTCGGGAACCGTTCGGTTGCGAAATGGTTCTGTCCTGGCATTTCGCGGAAGTGCGACCAGGACAGCTTCCTCTAACTAGAACGCTCGGCGGACAGCCCGAATTCCTCCAGCACGCCCGTGAGCTGGAGCAGCCGGTGCACCGCCGGACTCGTACCGGTGATGCGCAGGCCGCCGCCGACGTCGGTGTTCGCCGCGACGAGCACCTGCAGGCCGGTCGAGTCCATGAAGGTCACGCCGGTCAGATCGAGATCGACCCGGGAGGGCCCATGGCGGTGGATCGCGTCGCGAAGCACGTTGATCAGCTCGGGGGCGCTGGTCATGTCGAGCTCGCCGGAGGCGGTCACCGTCACGGTGCCGTCCGGAGCGGGGGTCGCCTGGGCCGTGAACTGGGTCATAGCAGCTTGGTCACCTTCACGAGCAGGCCGTCGGAGTCCACCGAGACGTCGTCGGCGAGGCTGCGCACGACCTTGAGGGAATGCCCGGAGGCGATCAGAGCGTTGAGACTCTCAGCGGCGGTCTCGCCGGGGTGGGTGACTTCAATCACACACTGCAGTTCGTCGACCGTCGCGCGGACCTGGAAAGCCACACCGACCCGCACATGAGCGATCACGTTCGCCCACGTTTCGTTGACGATGAGCCCGATGTCTGTTCGGGCCTGTTCAGCCACGCCGAGCCCGCTCAACGCCCCGTCCAGCACGTGCCGGAGCGTGTTCATGCGATCGACGTCGCGCGGCAGGTCGACGGTGAGGCGAAGGTCCACATCTCAACTGATACCGCGTCGGTTCAACAAGGAAACGTCGGTCCGGTCCCAATTGGATCAAGGTGCGCTGCTCAGGCCGCGTGCCTCCGTCAGCCGGCGAACGCGAACTCGCGGGTCGCGAGCTCCTCGTACGCCTCGCTGACCATCGTCAGCGCCCAGGACATGCGGCGGGCGGCGGACTCGGGGTACTCGCCGAACTCGCCGGCGACGCGGGCGGTGCAGCCGTTCACGCCGTACCGGCGCAGCGTCGTGGTGACCGCGGTGCGCACCTGCAGCGGCGTGGGCTCCTCGGACGCCTGCAGCGCGGAAGCGAACAGGGCCTCGGCCCGGACCGTGTCGAACGTCGTGTTCATTGTCAACCCCCCGGTTGATGTGCTCCCTGACACCATCCAGAAAACCGCCGGTGCGGTGCTGCTCAGGGACCCGTTCGGGTGCCGGACGGTAGCGCGCCACGCCAGCGCGGGGCTTGCCGACCGATCCTGTTCGGGTTACGGTCGAGCCAGTCCCGCGGAAGTCGGCAATCTGCCGCCCGGGGACGCCCTTCGCCACCGCGTGTCACGCTCTCGCGCAGGAAGCCAGGCGGCCACCGCACACGCAGCGCAGCCCGTTCCTCGGTTACACGCGTATCCGAAGATCATTTTTCCTCGCGGCCGAACAGTCCTAGGAGGACGCATATGGCCCCAACTGAAGTGTTGGAACGTACCGCCCAGAAACAGAACCCCGCAGCTCAGGGCCGTCGCCGGACCCGCTCCTCGCAGCGCAACCGCGACCACAGCCGCCCGGCCAACCAGCCGCAGCCGCCCACCCCGGGCGAGGCCCGCGACGTCGCCGGCATCGCCGACGTCCACCGCGACAAGATGATCCTCCGGGTCGACAGCTACCTGCCCGGTCCGGACGACGTCGCCATCCCCGCGGCCATGGTTCGCAAGTACGGCCTCCGCCAGGGCGACGCCCTGACCGGCAGCGCCAACGGCGGCACCCTGACCCGTCTGGACACCGTGCACGGCAACGACCCCGAGTGGGCCCGCAACCGTCCCGAGTTCAGCAAGCTGACCGCCCTCTTCCCGCAGGAGCGCCTGCGGCTGGAGACCGGCCCGCGCCAGCTCACCACCCGCCTGATCGACCTGGTCATGCCCATCGGCAAGGGCCAGCGCGCGCTCATCGTCTCCCCGCCCAAGGCCGGCAAGACGATGGTGCTGCAGGCGATCGCCAACGCGGTGGCCAAGAACAACCCCGAGTGCCACCTCATGGTGCTGCTGGTCGACGAGCGGCCCGAAGAGGTCACCGAGATGCAGCGCTCCGTGCAGGGTGAGGTCATCGCCTCGACCTTCGACCGCCCCGCGAACGAGCACACCGGCATCGCCGAGCTCGCCATCGAGCGGGCGAAGCGCCTCGTCGAACTGGGCCACGACGTCGTGTTCCTGCTCGACTCGATTACCCGGCTCGGTCGCGCGTACAACAATTCGGCGCCCGCCTCCGGCCGCATCCTGACCGGCGGCATCGACGCGAACGCGCTGTACCCGCCGAAGCGCCTGCTGGGCGCGGCCCGCAACATCGAGAACGGCGGCTCGCTGACCATCATCGCCTCGGCGCTGGTCGAAACCGGCTCCAACGGCGACACCGTCATCTTCGAGGAGTTCAAGGGCACCGGCAACGCCGAGCTCAAGCTCGACCGCCGGCTGGCCGACCGCCGGGTCTTCCCCGCGATCGACATCGACGCCTCGAGCACCCGCCGCGACGACGTCATCCTGCACCCGGACGAACTGCAGGCCGTCCAGCGCCTGCGCAAGGCCCTGGGCGCGAACGGTCAACCGGCGACCGAACAACTGCTCGACCGCCTGGCCAAGACCCAGTCGAACGCGGAGTTCCTCACCCTCCTACTGCGCGGCCAAGCCTAAGGCCCAAGGCAGGACCCGACCCGGTGCGGTCCACGCCGAGCTCCGCACCCTCCTGCTGCGCGTCCAAGCCTTGAGGCGCGACGTAGGACCCGGTGCGGTCTTGAGGGGGTGTGGGTGGAGCGAAGCTCCCCCACTGCTCTTCAGGACATCGAACGGTCCAACCCCGCCGCCAGGGCACCCATACAGTGGGCTACAGGGCGACCTTGGAGCGCATAAGAGCCTCCTCGGTAGGCAGCACGCCGAGGGCCGAGGCGAACGCCATCTCCCGGCCCCAGGACGCCACGTCCGCGGGGGCCAGGTCCTTGACGCCCTCCATGGCCACCAGGTGGGCGCGGTAGGAGAGCCACTCCCCGGCCGATCGCGTGCCCTCCGGGGTGAGCTGGTCGCTCCAGCGCAGCTCGACGACGAAGTACAGGATCAGGAAGACCGCGCCGGCGGCCATCAGCGAGCCGGTGATCTGGTCAGCCAGGTTCGCGTGCAGCTTGAAGGACGCCCACATCCAGGTGGCGAACATGAAGCCCGACGGGACGACCGCCGCGCCGAGCAAGGTCCGGCGCGTCGGGCGCGACAGGCGGCGCTGCGACAGGCCGCGCGTGCGGGCCTCCTCGATCACGGCGCGGTAGAAGGCGCCACGCCACCGCCGGGCCTCGGTCCAGCTGCGGAAGGCGAGGCTGGTCAACGAGGCCTCGCCGTTCACCGAGAGCTGGTTGACACGATCCAGGACCTGCTGCTCGTACGGCGTGAGACTCCGCCCATCCCCCTTGCGCAACCGCACCGTGGTCTCGGCCGGGTCCTCGCCCGGCTGGCGCAGCTCCAGGAAGCCCCGCGCGGCCAGGTCGAGCAGCGTGCTGTCGATCGCGTCCTCGTCGGCCCGCCACCGGTTGACCATCAGGCTCACCACCGCCGGCGGCTCCTCACCCGGAGGAGTGCTCAGCGTCTCTCCCGGCTCCGGCAGCCGCGGACGCGAACGCCAGAGCGCGCCGGCCGCGAGCAGCGCCCACACGACCAGCGTGACGGGCACGCTGAGCTGCAGGAACGGTGGCCAGTCCACGAGAACCTCCGGGCGGGGGCAGTTCGGCAACGGGGCGCAACAACCTTAGACCCCGCGGCCGGGATTTCCCCCAAGCCTAGAAGCCGCCCAGCGCGACCTTGCCGACCATGTGTCCGTCTTCCACTGTCTCGCGCGGCTTGCCCAGCCTCGCCGCGCGAATCGAGCCACGCCGCGCGGGCCCACCGCGTGAATCGAGCGACGCGCGTGGGCCCGCCGCGTGAATCGAGCGACGCGCGTGGGCCCGCCGCGTGAATCGGGCCAGGTCGCAGGCCCGCCGCCGTGGATCGGGCCCGCGCGTAAATCGGGCCAGGTCGCGGGCCTGCTGCCGTGAATCGCAGCCACGTTGCCCAGGCCCGCCGCGTGCATGGGCCACGTCGCGCAGACCGCCGACGCCGGCCCGGCGGCGGCGCGCCGCAACAGCACGCGCCACCGCACCCCCATGGAGGGCGGCGGCGGTGGCGTGCACCAGGCGTGGCGGCGCGGCAGCGGTGTGCACCCGGGCGTCGCGCGGCGGCGGCGCGGGGTGGCAGCGCGGCCGTGGCGTGCACCCGGCGTGGCGTGCACCGGGCGTGGCGGTGGCGGTGTGCATTAGGCATGGCGCGACGGGCGGGAGCCGTCGCGCCGGTGGAGAGGCCGGGAAGGCGACGGTGACCTAGAAGCCGCTCAGGACGATCTTGCCGGTCATGTGGCCGTCTTCCACCATTGCGTGGGCCTTGCGCAGGGTGGCGGCGTCGATCGGGCCCAGGTTCGTGGCCATGGTGTGGCGGATGGTGCCGGCGTCGACCAGGGCGGCGGCGCGGTTCAGGAGTTCGTGCTGGACCACCATGTCCGGGGTCTGGAAGAGCGGGCGGGTGAACATCAGCTCCCAGTGGAAGGTGATGCTCTTGGACTTCAGCGGCAGCAGGTCCAGGCCCGCCGGCTCGTCGATCGCCGTGATCTCGCCGCCCGGGCGCAGGATCTCGGCGTAGCGCTCGATCTGGCCGGCGGTGAACGGGGAGAAGATGAAGTCCACGTCGCTGGGGAGGTCGTCGTGGCCTACCACCTCGTGGGCGCCGAGGTTCAGGGCCCAGGTGCGGGAGTCGGGGCGGGAGGCGGTACCGACGACGTGGAGTTTGGTCAGGGCTCGGGCCAGCTGGATGACCATTGAGCCCACCCCGCCGGCGGCGCCCAGGACGAGGAGCGTTCCGGTGCTGTCGGGGCCCAGGCGGAAGCGGTCGAACAGGGTCTCCCAGGCGGTGATCGTGGTCAGCGGGAGCGCGGCCGCCTCCGGGAAGCCCAGGGTGGAGGGTTTGCGGCCGGCGATCCGCTCGTCGACCAGGTGCAGCTGCTGGTTGCTGCCGGGGCGGTCGATGGAGCCGGCGTAGTAGACCTCGTCGCCCGGCGCGAACAGGGTGACCTCGGGTCCTACCGCCTCGACCGTGCCGGCCGCGTCGAAGCCGAGGATCCGGGGCTGGGGGCCGGGATTCGCGCTCGCGCGCAGCTTCACGTCGGCCGGGTTGACCGAGACCGCCTCGACCCGCACCAGCAGGTCGCGCGGGCCCGGCTCCGGGGCCGGCAGTTCGAGGTCCTCCAGGACGCCCGGGGCGCCCGCGGTCCGATAGCCGACAGCTCGCATGTTCTGTGCCATGCCCCCGACGCTAGGTCGGAAACGGTGGTTACCGGCAAGGGACATTACTTCCCCTTGGGTACTATCGGGCAATGCGCGACGACGACGTTTACGCCGCCTGCTGTCCGTGCCGGGACATGCTCGACCTGCTCGCGAACAAGTGGAGTGCGCTCGCGCTGGGTGCGCTGGAGGGTGGGCCGCAGCGGTTCGGGGCGCTGCGGGCGCGGTTGCAGGGGGTCAGCCCCAAGGTGCTCACCGCGACCCTGCGCCGGCTCGAGGAGCACGGGCTCGTCACCCGCGAGGTGTTCGCCGAAGTGCCGCCGCGGGTCGAATACGCGCTGACCGCTTTGGGGCGCGACGCGAATGGGCCGCTCGCGCAACTGCGGACATGGGTGGAAGCCAATATCGGGCGCTTTCCGGCGAATCGCGTGGCCTGACATGCTCGTACCGGAGATAGCCCTCGACCTCGCCCCCAAGAACGTCGGCCTGTTCGACGCCACGGGCGGATATCGCAGCGACACCCCGCCGCCGTTCTGGTCCTTTGTCTGGCCCGGCGGACTCGCGCTGGCCCGATTCGTGCTCGATTCGCCGTCGTGCGTACTGGGAAAGTCCGTGGTCGATATCGGCGCCGGTTCCGGGATCGTGGCCATCGCCGCCGCCATGGCGGGCGCGCGCCGGGTCGTCGCGGTGGACACCGATCCCGCCGCGCTGGCGGCGTGCGTTCGCAATGCGGCGGCCAACAAAGTGGAGCTGGAGACGGCGCGGCAACCGGAAGTGGCCGACGTGGTACTGGCCGGGGACGTGTTCTACTCGCCGGCCGTGGTCGGGCCGGTCCTGCAGCTGCTGCGCGACACGGCGCCGGTGGCCCTGGTCGGCGATCCGGGCCGCGGGTTCCTGCCGGAGCGGTTGTTCATCGAAGAAGCCGCCTATGACGTCCCGGTCCGCCAACTGCTGGAGGACCGGGACGTCATGCGCACGAAGGTCTGGCGGCTTACTTCCGGCGCTTCTGGTCCTTGTTGAGTCCGTCGAGGCCCTTGTCGAGCCCGGCCCGGCGCAGTGCATCGGCCAGCGCGCCGCCTCCGGTGAACGGCGCGCTCTGCTGACGGTCCCGACCACCGCCGCCGCCACCACCGGAGCGCGGGCGATCGGTCCGCTGCCGCTGCTCGCGCGGCTCGCGCTGCTCGCGCGGCTGACGCTGATCCCGGGGGCCTGACGGCTTGACAGTCTCGTCCTCCAGGCGCAGGGTCAGCGAGATCCGCTTGCGCGGGATGTCCACGTCCAGCACCTTCACCCGCACGATGTCGCCCGGCTTGACCACCTCGCGCGGGTCCTTCACGAACGTGCGCGACAGGGCCGACACGTGGACCAGCCCGTCCTGGTGCACGCCCACGTCCACGAACGCCCCGAACGCGGCCACGTTGGTGACCACGCCCTCCAGCAGCATGCCCGGCGTCAGGTCGGAGATCTTCTCGACGCCGTCGGCGAACTCGGCCGTCTTGAAGGCCGGGCGCGGGTCGCGGCCCGGCTTCTCGAGCTCCTTGAGGATGTCGGTGACGGTCGGCAGGCCGAAGGTGTCGTCGACGTAGTCCGCGGGCTTGAGGCGGCTCAGGGCGGTACCGTTGCCGATCAAGCTTTTCAAATCGCCGCCCGTGGCGCTCAGGATGCGCCGGACCACCGGGTAGGACTCCGGGTGCACGGAGGACGAGTCGAGCGGGTCGTCGCCGTCGGGAATGCGCAGGAAGCCGGCGCACTGCTCGAACGCCTTCGGGCCGAGGCGGGCGACGTCCTTCAGCGCGCGGCGGTTGCGGAACGGGCCGTTCTGGTCGCGGTGGGCGACGATCGCGGCGGCCAGCGTCGAGCCGATGCCGGAGACCCGGGTCAGCAGCGGGGCCGACGCGGTGTTGACGTCGACGCCGACGCCGTTGACGCAGTCCTCGACGACCGCGTCGAGCGAGCGGCTGAGCTTCGCCTCGGACAGGTCGTGCTGGTACTGCCCGACCCCGATCGACTTCGGATCGATCTTGACCAGCTCGGCCAGCGGGTCCTGCAGCCGCCGGGCGATCGAGACCGCGCCGCGGATCGACACGTCGAGCTCGGGCAGCTCCTGGGAGGCGTAGGCAGAGGCGGAGTACACCGAGGCGCCCGCCTCCGACACCATCACCTTGACCACCGAGAGCTGCGGGAACTGCTTGACCAGGTCGGCCGCCAGCTTGTCGGTCTCGCGGGACGCGGTGCCGTTGCCGATCGCGATCAGCTCGACCTTGTGCTTCTGGCACAGCGCGGCCAGGATCGCGATCGACTCGTTCCACTTGTTCTGCGGCACGTGCGGGTAGATCGTGGCGTGGTCGACCACCTTACCGGTGGCGTCGACCACGGCGACCTTCACGCCGGTGCGGAAGCCGGGGTCGAGGCCCAGCGTGGCCCGGGTGCCGGCCGGGGCGGCCAGCAGCAGGTCGCGCAGGTTGGCCGCGAAGACCCGCACGGCCTCCTCCTCGGCCGCCTGCCAGAGCCGCATCCGCAGGTCGATGCCCAGATGCACGAGGATTCTGGTACGCCACGCCCAGCGCACAGTGTCGCTCAACCACTTGTCGCCGGGGCGGCCCTCGTCGCGGATGCCGAACTTCGAGGCGATGGTCGGCTCGTAGAGCGACGGCGCCTCCGGGTCCGCCGAGGGCTCCATCACCAGGTCGAGCATCTCCTCCTTCTCGCCGCGGAACATGGCGAGGATGCGGTGCGAGGGCAGCTTCGTGTACGGCTCGCTGAAGTCGAAGTAGTCCGCGAACTTGGCCCCGTCGGTCTCCTTGCCCTCGCGGACCTTGGAGACGAACCGGCCCTGGCCCCACATCTTCTCGCGCAGGTCACCGATCAGGTCCGCGTCCTCGGAGAAGCGCTCGACGAGGATGGCCCGGGCGCCGTCCAGCGCGGCGGCGGTGTCGGCCACGCCCTTCTCGGCGTCGACGAACACGGCCGCAGCCGCCTGCGGGTCGACCGTGGGATCGGCGAGCAGCCCGTCGGCCAGCGGCTCCAGCCCGGCCTCGCGGGCGATCATCGCCTTGGTCCGCCGCTTGGGCTTGAAGGGCAGGTAGATGTCCTCCAGCCGGGCCTTGGAGTCGGCCGCCATGATCTGCGCCTCGAGGGCCTCGTCGAGCTTGCCCTGGGTGCGGATCGACTCGAGGATGGCGGCGCGCCGCTCCTCCATCTCCCGCAGGTACCGCAGCCGCTCCTCCAGCGTGCGCAGCTGGGCGTCGTCGAGCATCTCGGTCGCCTCTTTGCGGTACCGGGCGATGAAGGGCACCGTGGCCCCGCCGTCCAGCAGGTCGACCGCCGCCGTAACCTGCCGCTCCCTGACGCCGAGCTCTTCTGCGATGCGCTGGTGAATCGAGACCGTCACGAGATGGCATTGTGCCCCACCGGCACCGCGTGCACCCAGCAGCTACATGGCAAGCGCCGAGATGGGGCACCCGTCGCGAGATCCTTTCACCTATGCTCCCGGCTCGTGACTTCCTTCGACCCCGCCGGGCCCTTCCCGGAGCTGGGGGAATTGCGCCGCGCGGTGCTGCGCCGGGACTGGCCCGCGATCGCCGCGCAGTTCGCCGGGTGGCAGGACTGGGACGACCACGAGTACGCGGCCCGGCTCGTCGCCGACACCGCCGACACGGAGGGCTTCCTGGGCGCCGCGGCCGAGCGCGAACGGCAGGCGGGGGACGGCACGCTGGCCCGCACGCTGTACGGCGCCCGCCTCATCAGCGCCGGCTGGGAGGTGCGCACCGGGGCCCGGGCCAAGAACGTCAGCAACGCCCAGTTCGCCACCTTCCACGACCACCTGCGCCGGGCCGAGCAGGTGCTCATCGAGGTCACCGCCGAGCAGCCCGGCAACGCGACCGCCTGGTCGCAGCGGATCAAGATCAACCGGGGTCTGGAACTGGGTCAGGCCGAGGCGCGCCGCCGCTACGACCGCCTCAGCAGATACGTGCCGCACTTGTACGTCGCGCAAGCCAACGTCGTCCAGCAGTTCTGCCCCAAGTGGAGCGGCTCGATCGAGAAGGTGCACGCGTTCGGGCTGGAGTGCATGCGGGCCGCCCCGCCCGGCTCGCTGGCCCCGCTGGCGCTGCTGGAGGCGCACTTCGAGATCGCGTTCGAGCTCGACGCCGACGGGCGCCGGGCGCACTGGCGGCGGCCGGACGTGCGGGCCGAGATCGAGGAGGCGGCCGACCGCTCGGTACGCCACCCGGCGTTCCGCACCGGCGGTTACCGCGCGCTCACCGCGAACAACCACTTCGCGCTGGCCTTCAGCCAACTCGGCGACCCGGCCGCGGCCCGCCCGTTCTTCGAGGCGACCGGCGGCTACTGCACCGGCTACTTCTGGAGCTACTTCGGCGGCGACGAGACGATCGCCTACGACGCGGCGCGGGCGAAGGCGATGAAGGCATGAGCGACTTCGGCGGCGACGAGACGATCGCCTACGACGCGGCGCGGGCGAAGGCGATGAAGGCATGAGCATGGACATCACCGACGTCGACAGGGTTCCGGCGCTGTTCGCCAAGCACGACGGTCCGACGCTGGCCGGCCTCACCTTCCGGGTGGGCCAGGCCGACGAGACCCTGGCCCGGCGCGGCATCACGCACCTGCTCGAGCACCTGGTGCTGCACGGCCACGGCCTGACCGACTACCACTACAACGGCAGCACCGGCGTCGTCGTCACCACCTTCCACCTGCAGGGCGGCGAGGACGACATCGTGGCGTACCTCAACGGCGTCTGCGCCTCGCTGCAGGCCCTGCCCATGCACCGGCTGGAGACCGAGCGTCAGGTGCTGCGAGCGGAGGAGCGCGGCCGGAGCTCCGGGGCGGCGGACTCGCTGGCGCTGTGGCGCTACGGCGCGCGCACTTACGGCCTGCCCGCGTACGGCGAGATGGGCCTGCCCCGGATCGGCCCCGACGAGCTGCAGTGGTGGGCGCGGACCTGGTTCACCCGGCAGAACGCGGTGCTCTGGGTGGCCGGCGAGCGGATCCCACCGGCCCTGAAGCTCGCGCTGCCCGACGGCGAGCGGCGCCCGGTGCCGGCCCCGACGACCGCGCTGCGCGGCACGCCCGCCTACTTCTGCGGCGACGGCAACCACGTGGCCTACGACGGGATCGTCCGGCGCGGCACCGCCGGCATGGTGCTCTCCGAGGTGCTGGAGCGGGAGCTGTACCGCAGCCTGCGCCAGGAGGACGGCAACTCCTACACCGCCGCGACCAACTACGACCCGCGCGGGGACGGATACGCCGTCGTCACCGCGATCGCCGACAGCGTGCCCGACAAGCAGGACGCCGTCCTCGGCGGCTTCGTCGACGTGCTGGCCAAGCTGCGGGCCGGCCGGATCGAGCAGGCCGACCTCGACGCGGTGCGGGCCAAGGCCGAGGACAGCCTGCGCGGGCCGATGGCCGACGTCGGCCGGCTGCCCCTGCGCGCGTTCGACCTGCTCACCGGCGCGTCGCTGCGCAGCGTCGAGGAGGTGCGCGAGCAGTTGCGGGCGGTGACCGTGGCCGACGTGCACGGCGCGGCGCTGGAGATGCTCGGCTCTGGGCTGCTGCAGACGCCGCACGGGCACGACGCCGAGTGGGCCGGGTTCGCTCCGGCGCCGGTCAGCTCCGAGCGGGCGATCGAGGGGCCGCGGTACCCCTCCGTCGAGAACCCGCAGATCCGGCTCGTCGTCGGCGCGTCCGGGGTCGGCCTGGACCGCGAGGGCCGCCCGCCGGTGTCGATCCCGTTCGACCAGTGCGCGGTGTCGCTGGCCCATCCCGACGGCGGCCGCCAGCTGATCGGCGTCGACAGCCTGACGATCCGCGTCGAGCCGACGCTGTTCCACATCCCGCCGGAGGCCCTCGCCCACCTCGACGCGGCCCTGGCCCCGGTGACCGTGCCCCTGCCGGCGCGCGACCCCGAGGACATCCCGGTGCCGTCGAGCCCGGCCCCGGCGACGGTGACCGCGCCGCCGAAATCCTCGAACAAGGTCGGCCTCCTCGTCGGGGCGATCACGTCGCTGGTCCTGGCCGTGCTCGCGCTGTGCTGCGGCGGCCTCTGGACGCTCATCGTCAACGACAACTCCGACCCCGACCTGGACGTCCCGATGGACGGCTTCGCGGCCGTCGTGTTCGTAGTCACCTACGGAGGGTTCGTGGCCCTGGGCATTCTGGGTGTCTACCTGCTGCGGCGACGTAACAGAAAGTAGTTTTTCCGGAAGCGTTATTGACCCTGCGCCACCACGTCTCCTGAATAGGTTCGACAGGAGGCGCTGATGGGCACGGCCACGGTGATCGCGGCAAGGGCCGGCGACCAGCGGGCACTCGATGCCCTGGTCGGCGAGTACCTGCCGTTGATCTACAACATCATCGGGCGGGCGTTGCAGGGGCACGCCGACGTCGACGACGTCGTGCAGGAGACCATGCTGCGCGTGATCGACGGGTTACCCCGGCTGCGCGAGCCCGACAGCTTCCGCTCCTGGGTCGTGGCGATCGCGATGTCGCAGGTCCGCGACCGCCACCGCCGGCAGACGCAGGCGCCGCTGGTCGGGGACTGGGCCGACCCGACCGACACCGCCGACCCCGGCGCCGACTTCGCCGACCTGGCCATCACCCGGCTGCGCCTGTCCGGGCAGCGCCAGGAGGTCGCCGAGGCCACCCGCTGGCTCGACCACGACGACCGCGAGCTGCTGTCGCTGTGGTGGCTGGAGGCGGCCGGGCAGCTCGAGCGCGAGGAGGTCGTCGACGCGCTGCAGCTGACCCGCCAGCACGCGGCGGTGCGCATCCAGCGGATGAAGGCCCAGCTCGACGCGGCCCGGGCGGTCGTGCGGGCGCTGGCCGCCCGGCCCCGCTGCCCGGAGCTCAGCGCCGTCCTGCACAGCTGGGACGGCCGCCCCAGCGCCCTGTGGCGCAAGCGGCTGGCCCGGCACACCCGCGAGTGCCGGCAGTGCGACCGCGCCTGGTCGGACATGGTCGCCGCCGAGCGCCTGCTGGCCGGCGTGGCCCTCGTCCCGGTGCCCTTCGTGTTCAGCGCGATGGCGGCCGGATCGGGCGCCGCCACCACCACGACCGGGGCGGTGCTCACCACCAAGGGAGCCGGTGGCCTCAAGGCCATGTTCTTCGGGTGGTTCGCCGCCGCCAAGCCGGCCATGGTCGGGGTGGCGGCGACGGTGGCGATCGCCGGTACCGCCGGCGCCGTCTATATCGCGACGCAGGGTGACGAGAAGCCCGCCGTGGTAGCGGCCGCCCCCTCCGAATCGGTGGCGCCCCCGGCGAGCGAGGCCCCGCCGCCGGCCCAGGCGCCCAGCAGCGCGCCGCCGCCGTCCAGCGCGACGCCCGCCAAGACGACGGTGCCGGCCGCGCCGCCGGCCAAGACGAGCGCCAAGAAGGGCGTGAGCACCAACGACAAGTTCGGGGGCAACAACGGCCCGGCGATGAAGGACGTCAAGGCGGCCTGGTACTACGACTGGTCGCCGAGCCCCATGTCCGGCGTCTCCGGAGTCGAGTTCGTGCCGATGATCTGGGGTGGCGGCAACGTCAGCGCCGACCTGGCCAAGGCCAAGGCGAACGGCAAGACGCTGCTGGCGTTCAACGAGCCGGACCTCAAGGAACAGTCGAACATGACCCCGGAGCAGGTCCTCGACCTGTGGCCGCAGCTGCAGCAGACCGGCATGCGGCTGGGCAGCCCGGCCCCGGCGTACGGCGCCGACACCCCCGGCGGCTGGTTCGACCGGTTCATGAAGGGCGTGCAGGAGCGCGGCTACCGCGTCGACTTCATCACCCTGCACTGGTACGGCGGCGACTTCGGCCCCAACGCGGCCAACCAGCTCAAGGGCTACATCCAGAACGTGTACAACCGCTACCACCTGCCGATCTGGCTGACCGAGTACGCCCTGATGAAGTTCGACAACGGCACCGTCTACCCCTCGACGGACCAGCAGGTCGCGTTCGTCAACAGCTCGACGGCCATGCTCCAGGGCCTGTCCTACGTCGAGCGGTACAGCTGGTTCCTGCTCTACACCAGCAAGTCCGGTGACACCGGGCTCTACAGCAACGGCACCACCCCGACCCAGGTGGGCGCCGCCTATCGAGCCGCAGGAGGATGATCGAAATGTCTCTGGATGCGAGATCGAGTGGAGCCGCCACACTGCTCGCCGCGCTCAACGAGGCCTGTGAGGATTTCCAGTTGTACGGCCAGCAGGTGGCCGCCGCGCACGGCCAGATGCACTGGGAGCTGATCGGCCGCATCGGGCGGATCGGCCCCGGCGAGTCCCCGTTCGCGCTGGTCGGCGTGGTGCTGCGGTACGAGCGGACCACGGTCGACCTGGGCGTGGACGTGTGGGTGCGCGAGGGCGGGTTCGAGGTGAGCGGCTACGCCACGATCGACGGGCGGCGGATGCTCATCGACCTGCCGGACGTGCTGACCGAGGACATCGACGAGGCGATCCGGGCGCTCAGGGAGTACACCCGGAGGCTTTGCGCTCGTCGAAACGTGCTCGAGGAAGCGGCCTGAACAGTCGCACCCCGACGGCCACCAGGCCGAGCACGGTGATGGCGACGCCGCAGGTCACCAGGGTCGCGGCCGGTCCGGTGGCCTGCACCAGCGGCGCGCCCAGCAGGGTGCCCAGCGGCGTGGAGACCACGAGCACGGCTCCGCGCGCGGCCAGCACCGACGGCAGGCAGGCGGCCGGGGTCAGGCGCTGAAAGATCGACATGCTCGCGGTCGGGTACGGCGCCCAGGCCAGCCCGGCCAGCGCCAGCGTGAGCAGGTCGGCCCAGCGCGGCAGGCCGAGCCCGAGCGGCAGGAGCAGCAGGCCGAACCCGAGCACCGAGCCGATCGAGGCCGGCCACAGCGGCAGGTGCGGCAGGTGCCCGGTGGTGATCGCGCCGATCACCGCGCCGATGCCGAACGCGGTGTACAGCATCGCCACCTCCTGCGCCGAGTCCGCGAACAGCGGCACCGCCACCGGCACCGGCCCGAACAGCAGGAAGAACCAGAACGACAGCGCCATGAGCGCGAACAGCCGCCGGTCCCGCCGGATCGCCACCAGCCCGGCCGAGCGCCGCTCCCGCTCCGGCAGCGCCGCGCGGGTGCGCACGAGCACGAACGAGACCGCCAGCACCGCGAACGTGGCCGCGTCGGCCGCCAGCACCGCGGCCGCGTCGAACCAGGCGATGAGCAGCCCGGCCAGCATCGGCCCGACCACCGTCGAGGCCTCCGTCAGCACCGTGAGCAGCGCGTTCGCCGGCACGTGGAGCTCGCTCGGGAGCACCTGGGCGACGAGCGTGTAGCGGCCGGCCGACCCCCAGGCCGAGAGCAGCGCGGAACAGGCCAGCAGCGTGGCGTACCGGCCGATGGTCAGCGCCCCTGACCAGGCCAGCAGCGGGATCGCGCCGAGGAACACGGTGCGCAGGGCGGCGTCCAGCGCGGCCAGGTGCGCCCCGCTCCGCCCGCGCAGGGGCCGGGCCAGCAGCACCGCCCCCAGCGCGCCCGGCAACGTGTACGCCGCGATGGCCAGCCCGACCCACAGCCCGCGCTGGTGGTGCGGCGCGACCTGCACGGCGAGCCAGCCGATCGCGACCGCGCTCATCCCGTCGCCGAGCGCCGAGATGGCCAGGCCGGGCAGCAACCGGGCGAAGACGCGGTTCCGTACCACCGGCCAATAGGGAGGCATCGATTGATTCTGGCCCATGCCCCGCATGGGGTCGATGACCAATATTGCTGCTTTACACACCACCCGGGCGCAGGCGGGGCAGGCGCGAGTCGACGTCCGGCACCGAGTAGCCCAGCGCCCGCAGCCGCGCGCTGACCTCCTCGATCGGCTTGCGGATCTTCTGCGCCGCGGCCAGCAGATGGTTCAGCGGCACCGGCTGGGACGCGTCCAGCCACGGGCGCGAGCCGTCCAGGTCGGTGCTGGCCAGCAGCAGGTCGTTCGGCTTCACCGAGTCCACGGCGATGCTCGAAAGATCCACGTCCACGGTGTACCCGAGGGTCTCCAGCCGGGCCGCGATCTCGTGCACGGGGCGGCGCACCCGGCGGGCGGCCTGGAGCAGGTGCGGCAGCGGCACCTGCTCGTCGAGGTCGAGCCACGGCTGCGACCCGTCGAGATCGCGGCTGGTGATGAGCAGGTCGTCCGGCTCGACCTGGTCCAGCGACGGCCCGGCGCCGTTGAGGCTCACCGCGTAGCCCAGGAACGTCAGGCGGGCCGCGATGTCGTGCACGCTGCGGCGGGTCCGCTGGGCGGCGCGCAGGATGCGGATGGTCGGGACCGGCTTCATCGGGTCCAGCCAGGGGTCCGACCCGTCGAGGTCCTCGCTGGTGATGGTCAGGTCGTCGGGCTCCAGGTGGTCGATGAGGATCGCGTCGGGGTCGACGTCGACGCGGTACCCGCACGCCGACAGCCGCGCCGCCACCTCGCCCACCTCGCGCCCGGTCGACTCGGCCGCCCGCAGCAGGTGGATCAGCGGCACCGGGCGGGACGAGTCCAGCCACGGCTGCGAGCCGTCCAGGTCACGGCTGGCCAGCTGCAGGTCCTCGGGTTCGAGCTTGACCACCTCGATCGCGTCGAGGTTGCCGCCGAGGGTGAAGCCGAACGAGCGGAGCCGGGCCACGACCTCCGGCACCGGGCGCGAGGACCGCTCGGCCGCCCGCAGCACGTGCACCGGCGCCACCTCCTCGCTCAGGTCCAGCCAGGGCGAGGTGCTGTCCAGGTCGCGGGAGATGAGGACCAGGTCGTCGGGTTCGGTGGTGAGCGTCTCCCAGCCGGCGTCGAGCGGGTACCCCAGCAGCGCCAGCCGCGCCGCGGTCTCCTCGGCCGGCAGCCCGACCTTGTGCGCCGCCCGCAGCAGGTGCAGCAGGGTCACCGGCTCCCGCGGGTCCAACCACGGGTGCGAGCCGTCCAGGTCGCGGCTGGCGATGGTCAGGTCCTTCGGGCCGAACTGCTCCAGCGGCAGCACCTCGACGTCCACGTCCACCTCGAAGCCGAGCTGGCGCAGCCGGGCCACGACCTGGTGCACGCTCCGGCCGCTGCGGTGCGCGGCGCGCAGCAGGTGCACCAGGTGCACCGGCTGGTCGGGCTGCAGCCAGGGCCGCGTCCCGTCCACGTCGCGGCTGGTGAAGATCAGGTCGTCGGGGTCCACGCCGACGCTCGCCGCGCCGACCGACGGCTCGAAGCCGAGCGCCTCCAGCCGGGCCGCGATCTCGGGTGCCGAGCGGCCGGTCTTGCGGGCCGCCCGGACGAGGTGCACCAGCGGGACGATGTCGACCGGGTCCAGCCACGGGCCGGTACCGTCGACGTCCACACTGAGCAGCAGTGCGTCGGACGGGCGGGCCCGCATGGCCCGCCGCCAGTCCGGTCCCGGCTTGAGCACCTTGCGGTAGCGCCCGCCCGCGGCGAGTGCGGTGAGCCGCCACTCGACGAGCTCGTCCGGGCCGCCGACCGGGCCGTCGTTGGCCACGAAGCAGCCGGTGACGGCCGCGTCGACGGTCTCGCCGTCCATCTCCCACTTGCCGTGTCCGCGCTCGATCGCCTGCTCGTAGATCAGGTCGGCGACCAGCGGACGGACGGGGGCCAGCCGGCACAGCCACTCGTAGCCCAGCAGGGTCGTGCCGGGTGCGGTCAGGGCCGGAACGGCTTCCCACAGGAGGCGGTCGACGTCGTCCTCGCGGTACGCGAGAATCTTGGTCCGGTCGACGGACAGCCGCGGGGCGAGGTCGCGGTTGAGGTTGACCACCGCCCCGAAGATCTCCTTGCCGGCGTAGAGCCCGTCGGCCAGCAGCGCGCCGTTGTTGCGGCACCACCAGACCCGCGCGCCCTCGGCCGCGACCACGCCCGGCCCGACGCGCTCCTCGTCGTCCTCGTCGTCGCCCAGGTCCTCGGCGGCCGAGGACAGCTCGCCGGGCGCCCAGGCCTGGCTCTGCACGCCGTCGGTCGCGTCGGTGCCGAACTCGGCCACCCACAGCAGCTTGCGCAGCTCCTCGACCGAGCTGACGGTCACGCCCTCGCGCAGGTGCAGCCGGACCGTCGTGCCGGTATCGGTGCCCGGCCCCAGGTCCTGGATGCGGAACAGGCTGCCCGGGCCCGCGATCGAGACCCGCAGCCGCTCGCCGGCCTGCCCGTCGCGGCCCATCCGGCAGGTCTCCACGGTCAGCTCGTCGGCGAGCATGAAGTAACTGAGCACGCCGATGCCGAACCGGCTGTTGGGGAAGAGCTGCACCGGCGGGTCGAGGCGGGCCCACTCGGCCTGCTCCTCGAGGAACTCCGGCAGGTCGGCCAGGCGGACGCCGGCCTGCGAGAAGACCTCGCTGAGCTCGCGCACGCCCATGCCGATGCCGTTGTCGGTGCAGTCGAGATAGCCCCGGCCGTCGGCGTCGACGCCTTGGACGAACTTGATCCGCCCGTCCCACGGGAGCTTTCGATCATGGGCCCGCGTCAGGTACTCCGTGCGCGCCTCGCGGTAGCGGCAGGCGTCGAGGGCGTTCTGGTACAGCTCGCGGATGGCCAGCGCCGGGTCCCCGTAGAGCTGCTCGCCCATGAGCAGCTCCCGCACCCGGTCCTCGGCGAGCCGGAACCGCACGCCGGCCGACTGGTAGGCCGGCACCCCGTCGCGGATCAGCGGCCCGACGTCGTCGGTGGCGGCCCGGTTGGGCAGGTGCCGCAGCGGCAGCAGCACGTCGTCGCGGCTGGTGGCCCGCTGGGCCTCGGCGAGCAGCTGGTTGAGCGTGTCGATGTGGGCCCGCAGCGCCACCTCGATCGACGGGTGGGCGCAGGCCGCGGTGAGCACCAGCGTGGCCCCGCGCGGCTCCCAGTGCGAACCGCGCACGGTCTCCAGCACCTGGCCGGGCGTGACGGGGTCGCCGATGCCGAGATGCTCGCCGATCACCTCGGGCAGCACCGTGACCTCGATCGCCAGGCCGCGCGCGATGGCGAGCAGAAAACCTACGAGCCGCTCTCGTACCGCACCGTGCTGCGACAGCAGCGACTCCGGCCGGTCGTGGCGGTTCAGGAACGCCGGGTCGGCCCGCACCGCGCGCAGCAGCTCGGCGGTGCGCGCGTCCTCGGCCGCACCGGTCAGCGCGGCGATCGTCCCCGGCTGATAGGCCTGCGGCCGGCGCCCGATCCACCGGTGCAGCAGCCACCAGCCGAGCTCGGCCGCGGTCTCCCGGCGCCCGGCCCGGATCGCGGCCAGGGCGCGGCGGTGCGGCTGGGCATACGTCTGCGTGAAGCGCTCGAACGCGGCCCGGTCGCTGCTCGCGTCCTGCGAGGGCTCCAGGTCGCCGGGCTCCACCCCGCGCTCCTGGGCCGCCAGCCCCGACCACAGAGCGTCATGCAGCATCGGTACCGTCACGAGCAGGACCGCCTCCGGCCCGCTGAACTTCTCGGTGTCCGGCAGCATCCCGATCAGGTGCTGGACCTGCTGCGACATCCGATCGCCGAAGTCGTCGTCCTGCCACGGGTCGTCGCCCAGCGCGGCGGCCGCCCGCCCGCGCGCGACGGCCAGTTCGGCCGCCAGCGCGACGGCTTGGTCACGGAACGTGGACGCGTCGTCGACGCGACCCCAAACCGTATGCTGCCCCGCGATCGTTTCCCAGCCCGTTGGCGCCATGCGGGAAAACTTACCGGCCGTCGGCAACGCACTGCGCCGAATACCGCGCGCCGCCGTCGCAGAAGTGCCCGACATCGGACTTACGGCCGGTCGCCTTTTGTTGCGTCAGCAGCTACGGTGCTCCGGGCGAGACCCGTCACCGGAAGGGGATTCACGGCATGTCCGTCGCTGGAGACGGGGACAACGCAGGCGATTCGGGCGCTGAGACGCCGGTCGCCGGGCCGCTGCCACCCGCCGCCGGTCCCCAGGCCCGACACCGCGTGCCGCCAACAGCCACCGCGGCGGCGCGGGTCCTGCCGGAGCCCTTCACCCCACCGAAGCCGACGATTCCGGCGATTCCCCACCAGCGCCGCCCCGACGGTCCCACAGCGATTGCCATGGCTTCGGTCCCTTCCCCGTCGTCCGCCTCGGATGAGGCTGATCCTTCAACGGTGGCCACGCTGGCCGGCGAGGCCCGCGCGGACGCGGCCGACATGGGTGACATGCAGAACGTGGAGTTCATCGTCTCGCTGCCCGGCCTGTCCAACGAGCCCGTCCCTGTCGCTGATCCCTCGGTGGAAACGGTCGAGGGCGAGCTGGTCACGGCCGAACCCCTGATGGCCGCCGACGACTCGCCGACGGTGGCCGACTACCACGCCCCCGCCCTGGCCATCGTCACCGACTACGCCCACGAGGACGCCGACGACTACCGAGGCAGCCGCCGCCGCGTGATGCCCTGGCGCCGCTACCCGGTCGGCGCGGTGGCGGTGGCCGTCCTGCTCCTGCTGGTAACCGGCGCCGTGGTCTTCTCCACGGTCCGCAGCGACAGCACCGCGAGCAGCCACGACGACGGCCTCCCGGCCAAGGTCCCGTCGGTGGACCTGCCCGGCAGCGGCCAGCCCCAGGCCGCGGCCGGCAGCCCCTCGGAGGACGCGCTCATCGCCCCGCCGACGGAGGCCGCCGCCGACCCGGTGCCGACCCGCCCGCGGACCACCGCGACCGGCGGCCAGGCGACCACCGCTCCGGCCACCACGGCCGCCGCCCCCACCAAGACCCAGACCACGGCCGCGGCCCCGCCGCCGCCTCCCGCGCCGCCGACCCAGGGCCGCCTGGTGGGCTCGCAGTCCAACAAGTGCGCGGAGTACCGCAGCGGCTCCTCGAACCGCATCGTCATCGACAACTGCGACTCCCAGAACAACCAGGTCTGGAAAATCAAGGGCGACCCCACGAAGGGCGCCACCCTGGTATCGGCGGACAACGGCTACTGCCTGGACGTCCCGAACGCGGGCAAGGACAACGGCACGATCCTGCAGGTGTACAGCTGCAACGGCACGGTCGCCCAGACCTGGGTCCGGCGGGCCGACAACACCTGGCAGAACCCGAACTCGAAGAAGTGCGTGACCGCGGCCGGCACCGGGGCGGGCAGCTACGTCGTCATCTACGACTGCGTCGGCGCCTCCGTGCAGGTCTGGACCATGCGGTAGCCACTCCGACCCATCACGACGCGGGTCCGGAATCCGTCCGGTGAGCGTTGACATTGACGTCCATGATGATGTTATGGACAGGCGGGCCGCTGCCGCCCTGGCCGTCTTCTTGACGGCCGGCGTGCTGATCCTGGTCGGGATGGGCGTCGGCCTGCCGGCACCGCACGGCTGGGACGAGCTGAGCGACGCCTTCTCGGTGGTGAACGGGATCTTCTCGGCGTTGGCGCTGATCGTCGTGCTGGTGACTGTGTGGATTCAGTTCAACGAACTCCGCATGCAGCGAGCCGAACTCCGCATGCAACGCGAGGCGGCGGAACAGTCCCGGCACGAACTGTTCCGCTCGTCCGAGTCGGTGTTTCGCGAGTTGCACGTGCACCTGCTGGAGATGGCGATCAATGACGAGGATCTCGCCGAGGTCTGGCCGGAGTCGGCCCTGACGTTGATCCGGTGCGCCGCAAGCAGTTCCTCTACGCGAACCTGGTCCTGTCGCACATTCGCCTCGGGCATCTGACGTCCGGCCTCGGTCAGGACCACCTGCGCGAGACCATCGCGGACGTCTTTCAAAGCCCGATCATGCAGGATTTCTGGGAGTCCGTGCGCGAATACCGGCTACGCGTGCGGGCGAACGAACCAGGTAGTGGCGAGTTCGACCGCTTGTGCGAAGCGGCGTTTCAGCTCGTACGGACTCCCGCGGACTAGACGTCGGGAATATCTCGCTTCGCGTGCAGCATGGTGTCGCGGGTGATCACGACGATTCGCTCGTAATCGGCGACACCGGCATCCGGCGGGAGATGACCGATGAGGTCGACGGTCATGTCGGTCCCGATCACGGCAAACCGGCCGTCCTTCAGCTCGAAGATGTCGGGGCAGCTGAGCTCTTCTCGAGAACCGCGCTGACGCGGTGTGGAACCTAACCGGCGCAGCACAAGCGAGCGCTCCATTGCGTCCTTCCGGGTGGTATCACGCTGGCAGCGAGTCGGAATTTTGGCGAACCCTACCAAGTCCCTCTGGATCGATTTGTTCTTCCGTTTGCTCGTCGCCTCGAACGCGGGTCCGCTTTCGCTCCAGTGCCGCCAGGGCGGCGACCGAGGCGAGCAGGATCGCGCCGCCCACCGCCGACCACGGCGTCAGCGGCTCGTGCAGGACCAGGGCACCCAACGCCACAGCCGCCAGTGGTTCGCTCAGCGCGACCACCGAAGCCGTCGTCGCTCGTACCACCGCAAGTCCTCGAAAGAACAGCGCATAAGCCAGCGCCGTGGGGACCGCGCCCAGGAACGCCAGCAGCCCCACCGTCTCGCCGAGGCCGTCGGAGCTGGGGATCAGGCCTTCGAACGCCGCGAACGGCAGCAGCGCCACCGCGCCGATCGCGAAGCCGCCCAAGGCTGAGTCGTACGGGTCGTCGGACGCGGCTCGGTTCAGCAGGGTGACCGCCGCATAGCCCGCGGCCGAGACCAGAGCGACCGCGATGCCGGCCAGCGGGTGCGGGCCGGTCTGTGGGTTCTGGGCCACCAGCAGGGTGAGGCCGACGACCGACGCGGCCACGATCGCGGCGCCCGCGCGGCCCAGGTGTTCGTGGAGGAAGAGGCGGGCGCCCAGGGCGATGAGGACCGGGCCGGAGCCCAGGGTCACGACGGTCACGATGCCGACGCCGCCCAGGGCGATCGCCACGTAGTACGCCGTCTGGTAGACCGCCATGCCCAGGCCGTTCAGCAGGAGCCAGCGCAGCTTCGGGCGGCGGGGGCCGGGGGTGCGCAGGACCGGGCGGAGCGCGGCGAGCAGGGCCAGGCCGCCGGCGTAGCGCCAGAACGTGACGGCGATCGGGCCGAGGTCGCTGTGGCGGTACAGCACCGCCGCGATGAAGCCGCCCACGCCCCACGAGACGGCGGCGAAGGCGATGAAGGTCAGGTTGAGGCCGATGGATGTGCGCATGCGGATGTCTCCCAAGAGGGCTGGATGGACGCGTCAGGTCGAACGCGGCAGCCGTTGGGCCGAAAAGGCCCGCTACCGGATCGGCGGCGGGCACACGATGCGCAGGCACATGCGGCGGACCTTAGCGATCGCCCCGCGGATGGACACGCGAATTTCCGGGCTGATCACGATGTGGTGACAAGTCGCCGACACCTCGGTGATGATCGACACGTACCGCGACCGCGACACGCCGGGCGACGCGCCGGTGAGCGGGGGATTCTTGCGCGGTCATCACTATTCGTGTACGGAACTTCTTCGAATAGTCACCTTTCGATCGGGTGACCGGGTTGGTGTGGTGCGCTTACGCTGTAGCGACACGCACAGCCGGAGGTCGCGCCGTGGCCATTCACACCCCCGCCACGTTGGCACAATCACCCCGTGACCTGCCCTGGACGCTCACGGGCGGGCGCGGCATCTTCGGTCTCGACCCGGTCACCGGGGCCATCGTGCTCTGGGTCGGGCTGATGGCGCTCATCGTGCTGTTCGTCCTGCTGGCGGCGTTTCTTTCACGCTGGAGCCTGTACCGGCTGAATCGCGCCGACCGCCGCGCCGCCGTCGAGGAGGCGGAGGCCAGTCTGAGCCCGGCCGAGCGGGCCCGGCTGCGGACCGAGGCCGGCGAGCTCATCCGCCAGGCCGCCGCGACCGCCGCCGCCGCGAAGCGGGCCCAGCTCACGGTCGTCGAGGCGCAGGCCCGCAGCCTGGCCGCGCAGACCGCGCGCGAGCACGCCTGGACCACGTTCGACGTGGCGCAGAAGGCGTACCAGGAGGCACTGCAGGCCGCCGGGCACGTCGCCGAGGCGCAGCAGCCGGTCACCGACCAGGACGACGAGACCAAGCGCGAGGTCTCCCGCGCGGCCCTGGACGCCTTCAAGCGCGGCGACATCACGGTCGACGCCCTCGAGCAGGTCTTCAAGGGCGTGGCCGGGGCCGACCCGCTGCAGGAGCTCGCGGCCCGCGAGGTCGAGCTGCGCCGCACCGCCGAAAGCCGAGCCCGCCGCCTGTACGAGGCGGCCGCCGCAACCGAACGCGCCGCCGTCAAGGCCGCCGACGTGGCCGTGGTGGCCGCCGCCGCACTGGCCCAGGAGGCGGCCGAGGTGGCGGAGGAGGCGGCCGAACTGCGCGACACGCTCGACGCGGCCCGGCAGGCCGGCATCACGGCGGCGACGCTGCTCCCGCGGGCGCGCGTGCCCCGCCAGCGCAGCCGCAACTCCCGCTCGGAGGCCGCGGACAAGGCCGCCCTGTCCACGCCCGAGGCCGTCTGACCAGCGGCGATATGTCGCGACGCGAAGCGCCCGACCTATCGGGCCAACATCAAGCAGTGTCGGAAAGAGCGTCCGGCGGCGCCGGAAACACCATCTCCGCCAGCGCCGACTGCAGCCGCGGCAGGTCCTCCGACGCGAGCTGAAACGACGCCCGGCAGATCTTGTCCACCCACAGGGAGACCACGACGGTGCCCCGTTGCGGGTGGCACGTGACCCGCATGGTGCGGTCCCCGCCGCGGCGGTCCTCGAACACGTCGCCCGACTTGGGCAGCGCAACAAGCTCACCCATGCATCGATGGTGCGGCACTGAACGCCGGTTCAGCAAGGGTTCCGTGCCGCATCATCCGCGAGATAGCCCGAGAAACGCGAGACCGCCCGAAACGAACTAGCCAGCGACCGGGATCACTGCCGTCGGCGACGGGTGCTCGATCACGACGCGAGCGGGATGCGGCACCCCCGAGTCGCGGTCGAGTTCGAGCAGCGCGACCGTGTTCGAGTGCTGGTTCGCCACGCACAGGGCGCCGTCCAGCACGACGAAGTGGCGGGGCCAGGTGCCGCCCGTGCTCACCTCGTCGATCGGGAGCAGGCCGCCGGCCTCGACCGCGAACGTGGTGATCGTGTCGTTGCCGCGGTTGGCCACGTAGAGGTGCCGGGCGTCCGCCGACAGCGCCAGCTCGCTGGGCAGGTTGTCGCCGACCGGCTGGACCAGGCACGACGGCTTCACGTCGAGCAGTTCGAAGCCCGAGGTGTAGGTCGCGACGGTCGAAGCCAGCTCGTTGGTCATGAACACCCGGCCGTCCGGGTGGAACACGAGGTGCCGCGGCCCGCTGCCCAGCGGCTGGACCGTGGTGGTGCGCAGGTGCTCCAGCCGGCCCTCGGGCGTGATCCGGTAGTGCACGATCGCGTCCATGCCCAGGTCCACGGCGTGCAGCGTGGTGCCGCGCACGGTCACCTGGTGGGCGTGCGGGCCCTCCTGCCGGTCCGGGTGGACGCTCGCCCCGGCGTGCTGGGCAAGATCCGTCCGGCGGTCCAGCCCGCCGTCCGGGCGCAGCGCGAACGCGGTGACGCTGCCGGTGCCGTAGTTGGCCACGAAGAGCCGGCCGTCCGCGACCACCGCGTGGCACGGAGAGCCGCCGCCGGTCGGCAGGGTATTGATCAGCTCGCCGCCGGGTGTGAAGGCCGAGACCTCGCCGTCGTCGAGTTCGCCGACGGCGTACCGCACGCCGCCCGGGCCCACCGCCAGGAAGCTGGGCGCGGGTGTCGACACCGGCGGCGCGAGCGGCTTGAAGTCGTCGTCGTAGGTGGAGTACTGGTCTGCGTAGGAGCCGATGAGCACTGGCACTCGACCAAGCCTAGGCTCCGCTTCATGGGTATGCAGCGCGGACGGCCCCTGATGCCCGGCTACGGCATCGAGCGGGGCGACGACGGCCTCATCGAGTGGGACATCGCCGAGCGGCGGCTCGCGACCGCCCACAACTACTGGATCGCCACGGTACGGCCCGACGGTCGCCCGCACGCCATGCCCGTCTGGGCCGCGTGGTGCGACGGCGCGCTCTGGTTCTCCAGCGGCCTGCAGTCGCGGAAGATTCGCAACCTTCGAGCGAACCCGGCGTGTACGGTCACCACCGAAGGGGGCGCCGAGCCGGTGATCGTCGACGGGACGGCGGAATTCGTGACCGAGGCGACAAAAGCGCTGCAGGTGTACCGCACGAAGTACAACTCCAGCCTTGAGCAAAAAGACAGCGCGATCGTGCGCGTCACGCCCATCGAAATCTTCGCGCTGGAAGAGGCGCGGTTCCTGCAGTCGCCCACCCGGTGGCGCCCGAACCCCTAAGGGTGGGGTCAGCACTACCACCAATCCCGGGGGCTGACGGGTTCGATCCCGCCGCGCGCATTCGCAACGCTGATGCGCATGACAACGCTGGCCCAGGCGGAAGCGAAACCGAAAGCGGAAGCGGACCGCGCCACCGACTTCGCCGTCCTCTCCCAACGAATCCGCGCGGCCGGCCTGCTCGATCGGCGGCCCGCGTACTACGCCCTCCGCCTCACCCTCGTGCTCGCCATGTACGTGGGCGGGTGGGCCGGGCTCGTCCTCACCCACAGCCTGTGGTTCGGCGTGCTGTTGGCCGTCGCCTCCGCGCAGGTCGCGCTGGTCGCCCACGATCTCGCGCACAAGCAGGTCTTCCGCGGCCGCCGCTGGTCCGAGGTGCTGGGCCTGCTGGCCGGCAACGTCATGATCGGCATGAGCTACGGCGCGTGGATGGACAAGCACACCCGTCACCACGCCAACCCGAACCACGAGGACCGCGACCCGGACGTCGCGCCCGACGTGATCGTGTGGTCGACCCGGCAGGCCGAGCAGGCGCGCGGGCCGGCGAAGTTCATCGGCGGGCATCAGGCGCTGCTGTTCTTCCCGCTGCTGCTCCTGGAGGGCTTCAACCTGCACGTGTCGAGCCTGCGGCGGGTCGGCACGGTCAAGCGCCGGCGTCTGGAGAGCTTCCTGTTGTACGGCCACATCGCCGTCTACCTCGCCGCCGCCTTCCTCATCCTGTCCCCGGGCACGGCGATCGCGTTCATCCTGGTCCACCAGTGCCTGTTCGGGCTGTACCTCGGGCTGACCTTCGCCCCGAACCACAAGGGCATGCCGATGCCCACCGCCGAGGACGAGCTGGACTTCCTGCGCAAGCAGGTGCTGACCTCGCGCAACGTGCGCGGCGGGCGCTGGGTCGACGTGCTGCTCGGCGGGCTGAACTACCAGATCGAGCACCACCTGTTCCCGAGCATGCCGACCCCGAACCTGCGCAAGGCCCAGCCGATCGTCGAGCGGTACTGCGCGGAGATCGGCGTCCCGTACCACTCGGCCACGTTCGTCGGCTCCTACGTCCAGGCCCTTCGCCACTTGCACGAGGCCGGCGCGCCGCTGCGGCGGTAGCTTCGAGATCGTGGACCATCTCGCACTCGCCGACTACCGGGCCCGGGTCGCCGCCATGTACCTCGCCGACGAGGACCTGGCCGGATTCCGGGCCCGCCGCGACGACCTCTTCGCCACCCACTCCCAGTCGGCCGCGCCCGGCCCGCTGCGCTACTTCCCGCCGTCCGACGAGTTCGTCGCCACGGTCGAGCTGACCCCGGCCGAGGGCAGCCTGGAGATCGCCACCGGCGGCCCGGACGGGGTGCTGCGCTACGAGCGCGCGGGCCTGCTCGCCACGCCGTGGGGGCCGCTGACGCTGTTCTGGCTGGACGCGTACGGCGGCGGGCTGTTCCTGCCCTTCCGCGACGGGACCAGTGGCCGGGAGACCTACGGCGCCGGCCGCTACCTGACCGACACGGTCAAGGGCACCCACGGCCGCGGTGTTGTCCCGCTGCCCGGCGGCCAGGTGCGGCTGGACTTCAACTACGCCTACAACCCGTCGTGCGCGTACGACGACCAGTGGGCCTGCCCGCTCGCCCCCTATGAGAACCGGCTGACCGAGCCGATCAGGGCAGGCGAGCTGAGCTACGAGTCACCGCCGACGGGCGCGTGACGCGCGCAACCGGCGCAGGCGCTGGACCACGAGCGGATCGTGGGCCAGCGCCAGCGGGTTGTCGAGCAGCGCGTTGAGCAGCTGGTAGTACCGCGTGGTGCTGACGCCGAACGAGTCGCGGATGGCCTGCTCCTTGGCCCCCGCCTGCCGCCACCACTGCTTCTCGAACGCCAGGATCTTCTTCCCGCGCTCGTCGAGCTCGGCCGGCTCCTCGGCGACAGCGACGTCGGGACGCTCGCCGGCGTCGCCCAGCAGATCGTCGCTGTCGATGAAGTCCTCGACGTCCTCTGTGGACGGTTGGGCGGGAACGCGGGCGGCCGCCAGGTCGTCGCGCTTCATGCGCACCACCCTAGTGGGTGAAGAGCGAGATCACCCAGCACGCAACGCAACTATGTGGACACTCAAGGTCAGCGCGTACCCGCCCACCCGAGGTCCGGCGCCGAGAACTCCAGGTCGCGCAGGACCTGGTCGGCCTCGTCGCGGGTGAAGTTGGCACTCGGCTCCTGCTCGTCCGGCACCCACAGCGTCACGCCGCCCGGCCGCTGCGCCCGCGCGTACGTGTGCGCCGGCGCCGCTCCCGTCGTGGCGATCACCATGCACTGCCGCGTGCGATCCACGGACATCGAGCTCAGCGAGGTCAGCCAGCCGCCCGGGCGCGGATGCACGCGCCAGGTCAGCAGCCCTTCGAACCGCTGCGGTACCGCGGGCATCCGCATGGTCACCGGCTGGACCGCCGGGTCCGCGCCGACCGACCGCGCGACCCGCAGCGCGACGTCCCTGGCCTGGGGCAGATCGGCGACCAGCACCGACACCGGGATGCCGTCGGGCTTCCAGGAGACCATCGTCAGGTCACCGGCCCGCAGCGTGCCCGGCCACGGCCCGATCATGACCGGTTCGCCCTCGCCGTTGTCGTCGAGCGTCTCGCCGATCGCCATCGAGACGCCGGGCGTGACGGAGTGGTCCTCCGGCTGGAAGGCGTCCCCGGGCAGCCAGGCGCGGCGGACGCCGATGAAGCCCGAGGAGACCTCCCGGTACCGCTCGGTCACCCCCGCCGGCAGCCAGCTCGGCGCCAACCGGAGCGGAATCCCGCCGGCCGGCGCACCGGACCCGGACGGTGCCGGCGACAGGGACGGTGCCGGCGACAGGGACGGCGCGGACGGCACGGACGGCGCTGGCGAGCCCGAAGGTGGTGCGACCGCCACGCCGCCACCGGCATCGCCCCGGCCCAGCAGCGGCAGGCCGACCGCCGTCGCGGCCGCCACCCCGCCCATCGCGCCCGCGCCCACGAGCAACGCGCGGCGCTGCCGGTGCACCCGCACCCGACCGGCGATCCGGGCCCGGACCCGCTCGGGCGGGGGAGCCGTCGCGGCCAGGGCCTCGTACGCGGCGCGCATCCGATCTTCATCCATCACGGCGTCCTCCAAGCAGGGACTGGGGCCGGTCGCTGCGCAGGGTGGCGAGGGCGCGTGCGGCGTGGCTGCGCACCGTCGCGGGCCGGCAGCCCAGCAGGTCGGCGATCTCGGGATCGGTGAGCCCCTCGTAGTACCGCAGCGCGACCACGATCCGCTGGCGCACCGGCAGCGCGGCGAGCCGGCGGAGCATGGCGTCCCGCTCGTCGACCGCCGTCGCCGGGTCGGCCTGCGGCGTGCCGGCCGCGTCGAGCGCCGCCAGCGACATCGGCACGACCCGGGCCGCCCGCCGCCGGCGCCACGAGGCCAGCTCGTTGACGATCATGCGTTTGACGTAGGCCTCGGGGACGTCCGCGGCGCTGATCCGGGCCCAGCGCGGCTGCGCCCGGGCCAGCACCTCCTGGACGATGTCCTCGGCGAGGTGCGGGTCGCAGGCGAGCACGGTGGCGTACCGCAGCAGGGCCGCCAGCCGGGCGCTGAGAAACTCCTCGAACTCCATCGCCCCTAACTTGGTCTTTAACCTGTGCGGCGTGGTCGGGGATTCGTCGATTTCTTCTTTCTGGGCCTCGGTTTGCTGGCTTCGTTGCTGGTGACGGTGTGGACGTCGTGGCGGCGGGTGGGATGCCGGTTCGGTTGGCCGGGGGGCCGTCCGGGTCCTGCCCGGGTGGGTTTCGGCGCGTTCGCGGGACAGGTGCTCGTCGCGCGGAGGTGCCGGAAGTCGCGTCGGACGCGGGCCGGGGTGAGTCGTTCGGGTGGTGCTGGCCGTTCCCATGGGCGGCGTAGGTCCGCGGCGATCGGGCGGGCCAGGCGGAGCTGGGTGTGCGCGGCGATGATCAGCCAGGTCCACCGGTCGGCGGCGGCCGGGTCGCGCAGTTTCGGCACGGTCCAGCCGAGGGTCTGTTTGAACAGCCGGAACGTGTGCTCGATGTCGAACCGGCGCAGGAACGCCTGCCATAACAGGTTCACCATCGCCGCGTCGGGTGTGGGGTCGTTGCCGATGCTGGTGGAGCACCACAGCCAGACCGGTTTCGCGGTGGCACCGGAGGGCAAGCGAGCCACCTCGAGGCGGATCAGGGTGCCTTCCAGGATCGGCAGGTCCGGGCAGTCGGCCCAAGCAGCTCGGCGGGTCAACCTGGGGTGCAGCCGATGCCAGGCGCGGGCGGTGGCGGTGCCGTAGCGGCGGGTCTCGGTCATGGTGGTGACGTCGGGGTCGTTCCAGCTGGCCGGGTCGCCGAAGATGAACTCGCCGCCGTGCCGGCGGGGCCGGCCCAGCATGCCGGGCTGCCGCGGTGGGGTGGGCCGGCGCAGTACCCGGTCCGACCGCAGGCGGGCCAGGACCCGCACCGGCAGGTCCCGCAGCAGCCAGGCCAGGCGGGCAGCGTCGTAGCCGGCGTCCATCACGACCCACATCGGCGGGTCACCGGCCCGCCAGTGCCCTGCGGCGATCAGCCGCGTGAGGACGTCCCGAACCTGTCCGGCGGTGACCGCGGCCAGGTCCGCGCCCGGCGCCAGGCGCACCGCGTCCAACGGCGCGGTCCACGAGGTGCGGCCGCTCTCCAACGCGACCACGAACGAGTAGGGCCAGCCCGGCACCCCGATGTGCTGATCCTTGGCCCGTCCGTAGGTGTGACACAGGATCCGCTCCGGCACGGTGTTCGCCTCCGGCCGCAGCCAGCAGGTGACGTCCACCGCGAGGACGATCCGGCCGTCAGCCGCGCGTGGCAACGGCACCGACGCCACCGCGGTCCGCAGCCGATCCACGTCGACCCGCCCAGCACCCAGGGCGTCATACAACGCGCCGTGCCCCCGACGGTGCTCCGCGACCAGCGACAAGGCCGGCAACGACCGCACCGGCCCATCCGCGCACAACACCGCATCCGCCAACTCGAACAACGCATCCCCGCGAGCCGTCAGACAGCGGTAGAACTCCCCACGGAACCAGCCCAGATCCCCGCCCGCCCCACCACACCCGCTATCAGGCACACTGATCCTCCGCAGCCTTTGATGCGATCTTCTTCCCTAGACAAGAGGAATGATCGATCAAGGGCTGCACCCATGATCAGCCGGGGTCGATGCCAGACGGCCCTAGGTTAAAGATCAAGCTAAGGCCTGTTTGGTAACTGAGGCAGGGCTGCGGCGGGCCCAGATTCCGCCTGCGCACACATCGCGGAGGCCCGGTTACAACACCGGTAGCCGGGCCTCCGCGCTGCGCACGCAGACGAAATCTGGACTCCGCCGCAGCACCTACCCCAGTTACCAAACAGGCCTTGGAGACGCACGAAATCGAGGAAATGTGCAGTCAGGCGGTGACGATTTTGACGCCCGCGTCGCGGAAGGCATCCAAGGTCTGCTGGGTCGCGTTGGAGTCGGTGACCAGCGTGTCGATGCGGTCGATCGGGCAGATCCGGGCGAACGCGTGCCCGCCGAGCTTCGAGCTGTCCGCGATGATCACGACCCGGCGGGCCCGGGCGACCATGAGGCTGTTCATCGCCGCCTCGCCCTCGTGGTGGGCCGCCGCGCCGAGGGTCACGTCCAGGGCGTCCACGCCGAGCAGGGCGATGTCGAGGGTGACGTCGCGCAGGATGTTGCCGCCGAGCGGGCCGACCAGCTCGAAAGACTGCGGGCGCACCACGCCGCCGGTGACCACGATCTTCATCCGGGAGCGGACCAGCAGCTCGTTGGCGATGTTCAGGGCGTTGGTGACCACCGTGAGCTGGGCGTCGTCCACGCCGCCGGTCAGCTCCGGGCGCACCGCGAGCGCGCGGGCCACCTCGGTCGTGGTGGTGCCGCCGTTGAGCGCGACCACCATGCCCGGCGAGACCAGGGCGGCCGCGGCGGCGCCGATGCGCTGCTTCTCCGGGGCGTGCTTGGCCGTCTTGTACCGCAGCGGGAGGTCGTAGGACACCCCGTTGGCGACCGCGCCGCCGCGGGTGCGCGTGATCATCTGCTGCTGGGCGAGCTGATCGAAGTCGCGGCGGATGGTGGCCTGCGACACGTCGAGGCGCTCGGCGGCGTCCTCCACGCTGATCCGGCCGCTGTCGGTGAGGATCTCGAGGAGCGCGTTCCAGCGCGCGTAACGGTCCACGCGGCCCCTCTCTGCGCGTACGGTGCGAGATGTGTGCACAATGATGCGCGAAACGACGGGTAAACGCAAAGGCAACTGCTCGAACGAACGGATGGGCGACGGTTGCCAGTCCGCCGGACGGTAGGCGATGATGCCCGAACCGGAAACTTTGTTGCCAGTAAAGATGGGGCGAGGACAGAGCCGCACATGACGCAAACCGTGATCGCCCTCGACGTCGGGGGCACCGGGATCAAGTGCGCCCTGGTCGGCGCCGACGGCGACGCGCTGCACACGGTCCTGCACGCCGAGCGCCACCCCACCGGGGCCGAGCGCGGCGGCGCGGCCGTCATCGCCACCATCCTGGACATCGCCGAGGGACTGGCGAACACCGCCCGCGCCAAGGGGCTGGAGCCGGTGGGCGCCGGGCTGGTCGTGCCGGGGGTCATCGACGAGGTCAACGGCATCGCGGTGTGGGCCGCGAACGTGGGCTTCCGGGACGTACCGCTGAAGGCTCTTCTGGAGGATCGGCTCGGGCTGCCCGCGGCCCTCGGCCACGACGTGCGCGCCGGCGGTCTGGCCGAGGCGCGGCTCGGGGCCGGGCGGGGCCAGGACTATGTGCTGGTCATCCCGATCGGCACCGGCATCGCCGCGGCCAACGTGGTGCACGGGCAGGTCTACACGGGTGCGCACGGCGCCGGCGGCGAGATCGGGCACATCGTGGTGCGCCCGGGCGGCCCGGCCTGCGGCTGTGGCCAGCGCGGCTGCCTGGAGGCGATCGCCTCGGCGTCCGCGGTCGGCCGGCGCTACTCCGAGCAGGCGGGGCGCAAGGCCACCGCCGAGGAGGTCGCGCGCCTGGCCGCCGAGGGCGAGCCGACCGCGGTCGCGGTGTGGCGCGAGACGATCGACGCCCTCGCCGACGGCCTGCTGACCGGCATGGCGCTGTTCGACCCGGCGGTGATCGTGCTCGGCGGCGGGCTGGCCGAGGCCGGCGAGGCCCTGCTGGCCCCGCTGCGCGCCGGCATCCACGAGCGGGTGACCTTCCACCGGGAACCGGAGATCACCCGGGCCGCGCTCGGCGACGAGGCCGGCTGCCTGGGCGCCGCACTGCTCGCGCTCGACAACCTGAAGGAGAACAACGCATGACGCTGGTGTCCGGGGTACGGGTCGTCGCGGGCGATCGGGTCATCGACAACGGGTTCGTCCGGGTCGAGGGTTCGCGGATCGCCGAGATCGGGACGAGCCCCGATCAGACCCGAGACGCCGCGTTGGTGCTGCCCGGGTTCGTCGACATCCACGTGCACGGCGGCGGCGGCGCGACCTTCACCACCGGCGACGCCGAGGAAGCGCGCACGGCGGCCGCGTACCACCTGGGCCACGGCACCACCACGATGCTCGCCAGCCTGGTCACCTCGCCGCCGGAGCTCATGATGAGCGCCACCAAGGCGTTCGCCCCGCTCGCGGCCGAGGGCGTGCTGGCCGGGATCCACTTCGAGGGCCCGTACCTCTCCCACGCGCGCTGCGGCGCCCAGAACCCGGCCCACCTGCGCCACCCGTCCCTCGACGAGCTCACCGCACTCATCGACGCGGGCGAGGGCGCGGTCCGGCTGGTGACGGTCGCCCCCGAGCTGCCCGGCGCCCTGGACGCGATCCGGCTGCTGGTCGAGCGCGGGGTGGTGGCGGCCATCGGGCACACCGACGCCACGTACGAGGAGACGCTGGCCGGCGTCGAGGCCGGCGCCACGGTCGGCACCCACGTGTTCAACGGCATGCGCCCGCCGCACCACCGCGAGCCCGGCCCGGTCTTCGCCCTGCTCGGCGCGGCCGGCGTGACCTGCGAGTTCGTTGCCGACGGCATTCACCTGCACGACGGCACCCTGGCCTTCGCCGCCTCGGTCACCGGCCCGGCCCGCGCCGCCCTGATCACCGACGCGATGGCCGCCGCCGGTATGCCGGACGGCACCTACGACCTGGGCGGTCAGAGCGTCGAGGTGGCCGACGGCGTGGCCCGGCTCACCCGCGACGGGGCGATCGCCGGCAGCACGCTCACCATGGACCGGGCCTTCCGCCGGGCCGTGGGCGCGGGCCTCTCGCTGACCGCCGCCTCGCGGATGGCCTCCGGCACGCCCGCGCGGGCGATCGGGCTCTCCGACGCCGGCGAACTGCGCGAGGGCGCGCAGGCGGACCTGGTCCTGCTCGACGAGGACCTCAACGTTCAGCGCGTGATGCGCGCCGGCTCCTGGGTGTCGTAGAACGCGCCGTCCCAGTTTTTGAACGGCAGTGGGATCGCGTCCCACGGCACCCGCCGCAGGATCCGGTCGAGGAACACGCCGAGCATGAGCGCGGCGAGCCCGTCGGTGATCCAGTGGAAGCTCAGGTACGTGGTCGTGAACAGCAGCACCAGCGGGATCGTGTAGCGGATCGCCGTCACGAGCCCGGGGCGCAGCACGCCGGTGAGCAGGGTGGCCAGCACGCCGTACCAGACGATGGCGTTGACGACGTGCCCGGACGGGTACGACATCCCGGAGTCGATCCGGAACAGCCACTCGGGGTGCGTGATCGTGTGCTCGCTGGCCGCGGCCCGGTCGGTCCAGATCTTCAGCGGCCCGATCGTCACGTAGGTGATCGCGAACGCGCCGATGACCAGCAGGAACGGGCGTACCGTGTGGCGGGCCCGGGCCATGAAGAACGCCACGATCACGGCCAGCGGGGTCAGGATCTGCCCGCCCTGGCCGAGCTTGTTGAACACCCGCAGCGTGGTGTCGGCCCAGCCGGGCCGGTGCGCGTCGACGAAGTCCCGCACGGCCAGGTCCAGGCTCAGCACCGGCGTCTTCGCGGCGAGCAGGACCGTGATCAGCACGAAGCCCGCGACCAGCAGCGCGTCGAGCCACCAGCCGGACGGGCGGACGGGTCTGAGTTCGATGCGCACGACAGAAAACCGTACCCGAACATGCGAAAGGGCCCGGTCGCCCGGGCCCTTCGCACACCGGATCGCTACATCAGGTTGCGCAGCTGATCCGCGATCCGGTCGATGCGCACGCCCGAGTTGGGGCAGCCGCCGAAGTGGTGCAGCGCGATCACCTTGTTGGTGCGGCGCGAGATGACCGGCGAGCCGGACGAGCCGCCGTCGGTGTCGCAGTAGTACGACATGTCGGTGTTCGCCGCGTAGCCGTCGTAGGACGGCTGGCTCACCGCGCAGTTGCCGCTGCGCTCGGTGCTGTCCTCGGTGGTGATGACGGTCGGGGCGCCGCGCGGGTGCTGCGGGATGTACAGCTCCTCGCCGCGCACCGGGGCCCGGTCGTCGATCTCCAGGTAGCCGAACTGCTGGATCTGCGCGAAGTTCTTCACGCTGAACAGCGTGTAGTCGAGGATGTCGTCGGTCGCGAGGACCTGGTCACCCATGACCTTGGTCGGGCGCAGGGTCGAGCCGCCGTCGCAGCTGGCGCACTCGTAGTTGAACCACACCTCGGTGCTGCGCGCCTCGCGGGTGGTGGTGAAGCAGTGGTGGTTGGTCAGCATCCGGTTCTGGGTGCCGACCCGCCAGGCCGTGCACAGCTCGACGCCGTTGATGAGCAGCCGCGCGACCGGCTTGGCGTTGGCGTACGCGACCGGGTCCGACGACTTGTAGCAGGCCGCGTTCTCGGTCTCGTTGCTGCGGCCGCAGATGCTCTCCTCGTGCGGCGCGGCGGCCAGGGCGGCCTTCCGATCGGCGTCGGCCTTGGAACGCTCGGTCGCGGTCTGGCCGCGGGCGATCCGGTCGACCGTGACACCCAGGCCCGCCAGCCGCGAGCGCAGGCCGAACACGTCCTTGCCGGCCTTCTCGACCCGGACCACCGCGCGGTCCCCAGTCACCGACATGGTCCAGTTGTCGGACTGGTTCAGATCCCCGCCGGTGTACTCGTAGTGCTCCGACCCACTCGCATCGCTCACGATGACCTTGTCGCCGTCGTCGAGCGCGAGCCGCGAGAAGTGCACCTTCACGTAGTCGGCGCCGGGGTAGGAGAACGTGCGGCTGGCCGCCCGCTCGATGCTCCCGCCGGTCACCGACTCCAGGACGCCGGCCTGCTGAGCGCCCGGCTCCTCGAGGCCCGACACGTCGTGGAACAGCCGGAGCTTCGGGGCCGCGGCCGCGGCGGCCGGCGCTCTCGGGGGCTGCGCCGGGTCCGAGGACGCCACGGCGACCCCCGCCCCGGTGATTCCCAGCAGGGCACAGACCCCGGCCACCAGCAACGACCTACGCCGCATGAGCGCGTCCTTCCATGGGTTCGCAAGAAGGGAACGCCCGCTTCGGATAGTTAGGGGTGATTCGGGCGATCCGCCCATTCAACGACGCATCCCCGGCCGAGGGATCGGATTCTCACCGGTATCCGTCGACCGTCCCGCCGGTATGAGCCAGAAGGCCACCGAGGCCCAGCCGGGTGGTCACCACCGTGAGCAGGTCGCCCGCCTTCAGCACGTACGCGGCGGGCGGGGCCCACACCGTCTGGCGCTCCTCGTCCGTGGCCACCGCCAGCACCCGCACCTCGCCGATGTCCTGGGCCGCGTCGACCGGCCGCCCGTCCAGCCGCGAACCGGCCACGATCGGCACCTCGGCCAGCAGCAGCACCCGGCGGCCGACCGGGATGGTGCCGATGACCTCCCGCTCCAGCAGGGCGGCGGCGAAGGCGGGGGCGGCGAGGTACGAGACGCTCCGCGAAGCGGTCACGCCGAACGCGCGCTGCACGCGGTCGGCGAACCGGCCGTCGAAGAGCCGCAGGATGACCCGCAGATCCGGCTTGAGCGCGCGGCCCTCCAGGGCGGCCTCGAGGTTGGCCTGGTCGTCGGTGGAGACCACGACCAGCGCCCGGCAGGTGTCCACGGACGCGGCCCGCAGCGTCTCCACGTTGCTGGCGTCGCCGACGATGAACGGCACCCCGCGGGTCCGGGCCGCCTCGGCGCCGCGCGCGTTCTCGTTGCGATCGATCACCACCACGGGCACGCCGAGGTCGACGAACGAGTGCATGACCCGGGTGCCGACGTTGCCCAGCCCGACCACGACCACGTGCCCGGAGACCGGCTCGCGCAGCCGGCCGAGCGCGATGGCCAGCCGGGCGTTGACGACCGCCTCGACCACCGCCGCCGTGATCACCGGGATCAGGGCCACGTTGACCAGGCCGAGCATGGTGGTGACCAGCTTCTCCTGCCAGTGCGACTCGAGCTCCGGGCTGGCCCCGGTGAGCTCGGCGAGCAGCGTGACGTACGCGGCGTTCCACCAGCTGATGTGCTTGTAGTGGGCGATGACCCAGGTGCCGGCGACCAGCATGGCCAGCAGCACCAGCGCGGTCGCCCACAGCTTGCGGCTGACCAGGCCGCGCAGCGTGCGCAGCGGGCTGTGCAGCTGGCGGCGCCACCAGCGGCGGAGCCGGCCGTCGCGGGCGGCCCGGGTCCGGTCGGGGCGGTCGCCGCGCTCGATGACCGTGGCCGCGCGCTCGCCGGTGGCCACCGCCAGTACAAGATCGGCATCGTCTTTGGGCAGGAGCTCGGCGTCGTCCCGGGCCAGCCCGCAGACGATGTCGTCGGGCCGGACCTCGGTGCGGCGGGCCACGAAGAGCGTGCGCTGGGCCACCCGGACGTGCACCGGCGCGACCTCGCCGAGCGCCTCGGACACGAACGCGGGCGCGGCCATCTGGGCGTCGGAGAGCACCCGGACGTCGGCGAAGTTGCGCCGCACGCTGTGCCCCAGCCGCAGGTTGAACATCCGGATCACCAGCCGGATGCGCGGGTTGAGCTCCTGGGCCTGCAGGGCCGCGTCGAGGTTGCCGATGTCGTCCTGCTTGACCAGGGCGAGCGCGTCGGCCCCGGCCAGCCCGGCCCGCTCGAACGACTCGGTGTCGAAGCGCTCGGCCTCGACGACCCGGCCGCCGTGCTCGGCCAGCAGCTTGGCGATGTCGGGCCCGTGCCGGCGCTTCACGCTGGGCAGGATCGCGGTGACGTGCACGTCGTACTGCTGGAGCAGCTCGCCGACGAGCCGGTGCGCGAGGGCGTCGTCGCCGCACACCACGACCCGCTTGGCCGGCGCGTGCACGACGTGCCGCTCGGCTCCCGCGGCGGGTTCGATCGTCCACGGACGGGTGATCGCCTGAACGCGTGGAAGGTTCCCCCGAAGCCGCCGCATCAGCCACGACTCGGACGTCACCGGGCGATCCTAGCGAAGATCACCAGTTTCCGAAGACCCGTGACCTCGTTGGGCCACTCGAATCGCATTGTCGACCAGATGGGTTTTCGAGGATGAACACGTGGCTTCGCCGGACGGTAGGGACCGTCGGTATCGCGGGCGGCATGTTGCTGCTCGGCGCCGGCGCCGCGCACGCCGATGACACCGCGCTGGCACCCGGCCAGCTGGACGACCTGTTCTCGCCCGCGGGCGGCCCGAACAACCAGGCGCTGCAGCTGACCGCGCACAGCGACCGGATCGAGACCACCACCGAGTCGTCCACGACGACCTCGCTGGGCCAGAACCGGGTCAACCGCCAGGCCGTCCCGAGCGCCCTGCCGGGGCTGCCGCTGACGAGCCTCGTGCCGACGGACGCGCTGGGCCTGCCCCGCACCACGTCCAGCCGCCTGCCCAACCTGCCGGCCCTGCCGACCGACGCCGTCGCCGGCAACGTGTTGCCCAGCGCCGGCCACGCGCCGTCGGTGGCGCAGACCGAGGACGCGCTCTCGGGGCTTCCGCTCGTGGGCGGCTTGACCGATTTGTCACAGCTCGGCCTGCCGGTGAGCGGCCTGCCCGGCACCGACACGCTGCAGGGCGCCTCGATCGCGGACACCTCCTCCGCGTTCCCGGGCACGGCGAAGCCGTCCCCGCGCAAGGCCAAGCAGCCCAAGACCGAGGCCCTGCCCCTGGCCGGCGGCGGAGGCCTGCCCCTCGTCGGCAGCCTGCCCCTGCTCAACGGCGGCGGCCTGCCGGTGCGCGGCACCCTCAACCCGGTCGACAACGTCGGCATCCCGGTCGGCGGCGGCATGCCGGGCGCCCGCCGCGGCGCGACCGAGGCGGGCGGCCTTCCGCTCGTCGGTGACCTCCCGCTGGGCGGCAGCGACGTCCTCAAGAACGACTCGGTGACGGGCGTGCCGGTCATCGGCGGCGTCGGCCCGACCCCGGGCGTGAGCACCAGCGCGGTGGCGAGCCGGCTCGTGCCCACCACGGGCGCCCTGCCCCAGGCGGCGAGCAACCTGCCGCTGGTCACCGAGTCGGCGGCCTACGCCCCGCGCCACGCGGAGTCGGACGCCTACGCTCCCCGTCACGCCCAGACCGAGGCGCTGCCGCTGGTCACGGGCCTGCCCGCCGTCGGCGGCATCGCCCAGGGCGTCATGCCGTTCTTCAGCGGCATCGTCGGCTGATCACGGTTGTTGTACGCGGCTGAACCCAGCCGCTTCTCGCGGGGCCGGGCGCTGAGCGTCCGGCCTCCCGCGTTTCCGGCGTGGGCCGGCCGTGCGTCGCGCCGCCGCGCCGTGCGTCGTGAACCGGCGGCGTTTCGGTGAGGTCAGCGCACTTTCTGCTGTTCCGCGTAGTTCGCCAGCCATTCGACCTGGGTCGGGTCGAGCGAGGGCCGGACCCGGGAGCGGGCCAGCTCCACGTGCTCGGCGGTCACCTGCGTGGCGTCCAGCGACTCCCGCATCGCGGCCAGGGCCGACTCGCGCACCAGGGCCGCGCAGTCCGCCGCCGAGAAGCGGTCCAGCGAGGCGGCCAGCGCGGGCAGGTCGACGTCCGGGGCGAGCGGCACCGACTTGGCCGCCGCGCGCAGGATCTCGGCGCGGGCGTCGGCGTCCGGCGGCGGTACGAACACCAGCCGCTCCAGCCGCCCCGGCCGCAACAGCGCCGGGTCCACCAGGTCCGGGCGGTTCGTCGCGCCGATGACCACGACGTTGCGCAGCGACTCCACCCCGTCGAGCTCGGTCAGCAGCGCGGCCACCACGCGGTCCGTGGTCCCGCCGTCGGTGGCCTGGCCGCGGGTCGGGGCCAGCGCGTCCACCTCGTCCAGGAAGACCAGCGTCGGCGCGGCCTCGCGGGCCCGGCGGAACAGCTCCCGCACCGCCCGCTCGGACTCGCCGACCCACTTCGAGAGCAGCTCGGCGCCCTTGACCGAGAGCACGTTCGCCTTGCCGGTGCCGGCGATCGCCTTCACCAGGAAGGTCTTGCCGCAGCCGGGCGGGCCGTAGAGCAGCACGCCGCGCGGCGGGTCCACGCCCAGGCGGGAGAAGGCGTCGGGGTACGACAGCGGCCACAGCACCGACTCGGTCAGCGTCTGCTTCACCTCGACCATGTCGCCCACGTCGTCCAGGGTCACCTTGGCCAGTTCGAGCGAGCTCTCGGCCATCGACGTCGGGCGCACGACCTCCAGCGCGGCCTCGAAGTCGGCCATCAGGACCTGCGGGGTCTCGGCCTCCCGGCGGTGCCGGAGCGCGGCCCGCACGCCGGCCTCCCGGGCCAGCGCGCCCAGGTCGGCGGCGACGAAGCCCGGTGTCCGCGCGGCCACGTCGTCCAGCTTCACGTCATCGGCCAGCGGCATGCCCCGGGTCAGCACCGCGAGCTGTTCCTTGCGCAGCGCGGCGTCGGGCAGCGGCAGCGAGATCTCGTGGGCGAGCAGGTCGGGGGAGTGCAGGGCCGGATCGACCGACTCGGGGCGGCTGGTGGTGCACACGACCGCCTCGCCCTCGCGGATCAGCTCGCCGAGCAGCTGGCGGAAGACCGTCGACAGCGGGCCCGGCTGGTCGCGGGGGACCAGCGCATCGACGTCGGAGATGAGCAGGATCGCCGGGCGATGCTCATTCCCGTCTGCGGCGCGCATCTCGTCGGCCGCCCTGCGCAGCCGCCCGGCCGCGTCGTTGTTGGTCAGCGCCGCGATCTCGGGCGCCCACAGGGCCACCACCTGGGCCTCCACCTCGGCCGCGACCGCGTGCACGAGCGCCGACTTGCCGGAGCCGGCCGGGCCGGTGACCAGTACCCCCAAGGAAACGCTCGTCCCCAGCTTGGCCAGCACCTCGCCGTGGTGGAAGCCGAGGTCCAGCAGTTCGATCAGCTGTTCGGCCTGGGCCCGCAGGCCGGGGAGGTCGTCGAGGGTGGGTGGCGGCACCGCCGGGGCGGCCGGCTGGGCCGTCGTTCGGGCCGTCGTTTGGGCCCCGGCCACCGTTGAGATCACGGTCGCCGCGGCCGGGGTCGCCGTCGGCACGGAGCCGGGCCCGGCCATCACACCGCCGGGGGCGTGGGTGGCCTGCCCGTGCAGCCAGCCGACCGCGGTGTCCATGGTGACCAGCGCGGCCGCCTCGGGGTCGGCGGACTCCACGGTGAGCAGGGCGCTCGTCCACGCGTACCCGACCGTGTTGGACAGGCTCCGCCGGGCCGCCTCGACCAGGCCGCGGTCGACCATGTGCACCGCCGGCGCGGAAACGGACAGCGTGCCCAGCGACACGTCCTGGGGCAGCAGTGACACGTTGTCGCCGACCGTGACCACCTTGCCCAGCAGCGCCAGGCGCAGCATCTCGGGCGAGACGGCCGCCATGATCTCGGCCGGGCCGGAGAGCGTGACGTTGCCCGCCGCCCGCAGCGGGGCGGCCTGGACGGTGACCTGGCCGCCGTTGCGCAGGCCGAGGTTGCCCAGCAGCAGGTCGTCGGCGTACAGCAGGGCGCGGCTGGCCGTGGGCTCGGCCACCGCGACGATGCCGGCCGAGGTGCGCCGCCCGGTGAGCGTGATGGGATCGCCCGGGCGCAGGCCGAGGGCGGTGAGCACCTCCGGGTGCAGGCGCACGACGCCGCGGCGGGCGTCGAGCGCGGCCGGGCGGAGGCTGGCAGTGAGCGTCAAGGTCGCCGACACGCGTTCGAGCGTAACTGTTGCTGTGAAGGGGCTGAGTCTTTCGTCAAGCCGCAACATCAAGTGCGTACGTTTGGTCAATGCGGATTCGCCTGCCGAGCCTCACCCGGCGCCAGATCATCGCCGGTGCCGTCGCGATCGTGCTCGTCGCGGGGCTGGTGGCGTGGGCCGCGGCGCCCGCGCCGAAGCACTACCGCGCGACCGACCAGATGCTCACCGTCCGCACCGGCCCGGCCGACGCCGACGAGGTCACCCTCGACACGACGCTCTACCTGCCCAAGTCGGCGAGCGCGAGCGACCCGGTGCCGGCGATCCTGCTCGCGCACGGCTTCGGCGGGACCAAACAGAGCGTCAAGAGCGATGCCGAGTTGTACGCCGAGCAGGGCTACGCCGTCCTCACGTGGACCGCCCAGGGGTTCGGCCGCTCCACCGGCGAGATTCACCTGGACAGCCCGGACTGGGAGGTCAAGGACGCCCAGCGGCTGCTCGACTGGCTCGCCGCGCGCCCGGAGATCGCCAAGTCCGGCGATGACCCCAAGGTCGCCGCGGTCGGCGGCTCCTACGGCGGCGCGCTCTCGCTGCTGCTGGCCGCCCAGGACAGCCGGGTCGACGCGATCGTGCCCATGATCACCTGGAACGACCTGGTCAACGTCTTCCTGCCCGGCGGGGTGTTCAAGAAGCAGTGGGCCGGCCAGTTCTTCGGCTCCACCGAGGACCCGCGCAATCCGCAGTGCGGGCGGTTCGCGGCCGACATCTGCCGCGCGTACCTCGACATCGCCACCACCGGCAAGGCCACCCCGGCCCAGGAGGCGCTGCTGCGCCGGTCCTCGCCGTCCGAGGTGCTGGACAGGATCAAGGCACCGACGCTGCTGATCCAGGGCCAGGTCGACACCCTGTTCCCGCTCAGCGAGGGCGACGCCAACGCCCGGGGCATCGCGGCCACCGGCACCCCGGTGCGGGTCGCCTGGTTCACGGGCGGGCACGACGGCGGCACCGGCCCGCAGTCCGAGGTCGACCGGCTGCGCCTGCTGACCGGGCAGTGGCTGGACCACTACGTCAAGGGCAACGGGGCGGCGCCGGCCGACAGCTTCACCTACTCGCGCGTCTCCGGCCTCAACGCCCAGGGCCGCGGCCTGGTCACCACCGCCTCGAAGATCGACGAGTACCCCGGGCTCACCAACGCCGGGGCGACCGTCGGCCTGCGCGGGCCGGCCCAGCCGATCGCCAACCCGCCGGACGGCAACCCGGCCGCGATCTCGTCGCTGCCGATCGCCGGGCTGTCCAGCCTGCTCGGCTCCAGCGGGCTGGGCGACGGGATCTCCCAGGAGATTCCGGGCCAGCACGCGGACTTCGTCTCCGAGCCGCTGCCGGCCGCGCTGGACACGGCCGGCTCGCCCCGGGTCCAGATCCGGGCCGCCTCCCCGACCGGCGAGGCGACCCTGTTCGTCAAGCTCTACGACATTCCGGCCAAGGGCGCGCCGTCGATCCCGGACGGGCTGATCGCCCCGATCAAGCTGACCGGCCTGGCCAAGAACATCGCGGATGCGGTACCGATGACCGTCGTCCTGCCCGCGATCGTGCACCGCTTCGAGGCCGGCAGCCGGGTCGGGATCACCGTGGCGACCGCCGACACCGCCTACTGGTCGCCGCCGGACCCGGCCGTCTACACGGTCGCCGTCGACGGGGCGGTCACGCTGCCCGCCATCGCCGGCACGCCGATCGCCAACCCCGAGGTCATCTGGCGGTACGTCCTGATCGCCCTCCTCGCGCTGCTCGTCATCGCGCTCGCGGTGGCCCTGCTCGTGGCCCGCGGCCGCGCCCGGCGCATCGACCGCAGCGTCGCGACGGAGCACGTGGACACCCCGCTGGTGGTGCGCGGGCTGCGCAAGGAGTACAAGGACTTCGTGGCGGTGTCCAAAGTGGACTTCACCGTCCAGCGTGGACAGGTGGTCGGCCTGCTCGGGCCGAACGGGGCGGGCAAGACCACCTCGCTGCGGGTCCTCATGGGGCTGACCCGGCCCACGGCGGGCGAGATCCTGGTCTTCGGCCACCGGCTGCTGCCCGGCTCGCCCGTGCTGTCCCGGGTCGGCTCGCTGGTCGAGGGGCCCGGCTTCCTGCCCCACCTGACCGGGGCGCAGAACCTGGAGCTGTACTGGCAGGCCACCGGCCGACCGGCGGAGGACGCGCACCTCGAAGAGGCGTACGAGATCGCGGGTCTCGGCGGCGCGGTGCACCGGCGGGTGAAGACCTACAGCCACGGCATGCGCCAGCGCCTCGCGATCGCCCAGGCCATGCTCGGCCTGCCGGACCTGCTGGTGCTCGACGAGCCGACGGACGGGCTCGACCCGCCGCAGATCGCCGAGATGCGCAAGGTGCTGCGGCGTTACGCCACCGGCGGCCGGGCCGTGCTGGTCTCCAGCCACCTGCTCGCCGAGGTGGAGCAGACCTGCACCGACGTCGTGGTCATGCACCGCGGCGAGGTGGTCGCGGCCGGCCCGGTCGACGACATCGTGGGCGACTCGCCGACGGTGCAGCTCGATGTGTCCGATGTGGACGAGGCGGAGAAGGTGCTGGGCGAGCTCGCGGGCGTCCGCTCGGTGGCCTGGTCCGGCGGGCGCGGCCTGGTCGTCGACATCGACGGCACGCCGCGGGCCGAGGTGGTGGCGGCGCTGGTGCGGGCCGGGGTCGGCATCGACCGGGTCACGCCGCGGCGGCGGCTGGAGGACGCGTTCCTGTCCCTGGTGGGCGGGGACACCAAGGCGAGCGGAGAGCGATCGTGACCACGACCGAGGTCGTCGGCGGGGCCGTCGGCTACCGCCCCAACCGGACCCTCTCGCTGTGGACGGAGATCAAGCGGCAGGGCTCCCGGCGGCGCACGCAGATGGCGCTGGCCTTCATGGTGCTGCTGCCGCTGATCATCCTCACCGCGTTCCAGCTCGACAGCAACGGCGGCGACGACGAGGGCGGCGGGGGCGGCGAGTTCTCCCGCCTGTCCGACCTGGCGACCAGCGGCGGGCCCAACTTCACCCTGTTCACCCTGCTGGTCTCGGCCGGGTTCCTGCTCGTCGTGGTGGTCGCGCTGTTCCACGGCGACACGGTGGCGTCCGAGGCGAGCTGGGGGAGTCTGCGGTACCTCCTGGCGATGCCCGTGCCCCGCTCCCGCCTGCTGGCCATCAAGCTGGCCGTCTCGCTGCTCTACAGCCTGGCCGCCATCGTGACGCTGGTGGTGACGGCGCTGGTCGCCGGCACGCTGCGCTACGGCTGGTCGCCGCTGAGCGCCCCGATCGGGGGTGAGATCCCGGCCGGGACGAGCCTGGTGCGGTTGGCGGAGATCGTGGGGTACCTCTGCATCACCCTGCTCGTCGTCGCCTCGCTGGCCTTCCTGCTGTCGGTGTCGACGGACGCCCCGCTCGGCGCGGTCGGCGGGGCGGTGCTGCTGCAGATCCTGTCGAACATCCTCGATCAGATCACCGCGCTCGGGAACTTGCGCACGGTCCTGCCGACCCACTACGCCGACGCCTGGCTCGGCCTGCTGTCCAGCCCGATGCAGACCGATGACCTGGTCAAGGGCGCGATCGCGTCCCTGACCTACGCCACCGTGTTCTTCTCGCTGGCCTGGTGGCGCTTCCTGCGCAAGGACGTCGTCAGCTGACCTCAGTTGGACGGGCCCCTACCGGCGGGTAGGGTGCCCGTCCATGCGGATCTCCGCCCTCGGGGGCGCGTGCGTCCTGGCCGCCGGGCTCGCCGCCCTCGCGGCCGGGCTGTACTACGACCAGCTCCACCTGTACGAGTGGACGCACTTCGCGCAGAGCTCGAACCTGACGCGGGGCCCGGTCGAGGCGCAGACCGCGAAGATCTTCACCCTGCTCGGGGCGATCGCCAGCGCGTTCGGCGCCGTGGTGGCGGCCGGCAGCGTGCTCCTGGCCCGGCTCGGCGGGCGCACCGGCGGCTGGGTGCTGCGGCTCACGTCGGTCCTGCTGCTGGTCCTGATGCTGCTGGTCGCCGTGGTGATCGCGATCGGCTCGTTCACCGGCGAGGACCCGGTGGCCATCATCGACACCCCGCTGTGGCTGCTGGCCGCCGAGTGGGCCGCGCTCGCCGTGGCGATCCTCGGCGCCGGGGTCGCGACCGTCCAGCTGTGGCGGTTCGTGCCCGCGGCCTACGCGGAAGAGTCCGTGTAGCCGGGGACCGAGCGCATCGGCGGCCGGTCGGGGTGGGCGACCGCTGTCTCGTGCGGTACCACGGCGGAATCCTGTCGCTCGAACTGCGTCAGCGTCGGCCAGAGCGAGTGGCTGGGGGAGACGCGGGCGTTGATCGTCTGCAGGATCGTGGCGGCCATCCGCCCCAGGGCGGCCGTGTCCTGATGGCCGTGCGTGCGCTGGCCCAGGTCGACCTGCGCGACCGCGTCGAGGCCGTGGGCCCGCCAGGCGTCGATGAGCAGGCCGGTCTCGACCCCGTAGCCGGCCGCGAACGGCAGGGACTCGAGCAGGGAGCGGCGGGCCGCGTACTCGCCGGCCAGCGGCTGGACCACCCCCGACAGCTCCGGGAAGTGGGCGTTGAGCAGCGGGCGGGCGGCCAGTTCGGTGACCCGGCCGCCGCCCGCCGCCGAGACGTCGAGCAGCGGCCGGTCGTAGAACGCCTTGACCATCAGCGTCGCCGGGTCGGCCAGGAGCGGCCCCAGCAGCCCGGTGACGAAGTGCGGGCGGAAGTCGGTGAGGTCGGCGTCGACGTACACGAGGATGTCGCCCTTGGTCACCGCCAGCGCCTTCCACAGCACCTCGCCCTTGCCCGGCCGGGAGCCGACGGCCGGGAGGATGTCGTCGCGGTGGTGCACGGTGGCGCCCGCGGCCGCGGCGACCTCGGCGGTGCGGTCGACCGAGCCGGAGTCGACCACGATCAGCTCGTCGACGAGCGGGCCCAGGGTGCGCACCCCGGCCACGATCTCGCCGACGGTGGGCTCCTCGTCCAGCGCCGGCAGCACCACGCTGACCCGGGTGTCGCCCTTCGCCGCGAGCACCTCGTCGACCGGCCAGTCGGTCCAGCGGGAGGTGCGCCGCGCGAACCAGTCCGCCGCCATCGGGTGCATGAGTGAAACGCTAGCCGTGCCCACCTCGTGAGATGACTCATACCCGGTCGGCGGTGGCGGCCCTTACACTCGGGAAAGCACCACGTGACAACTGAATACCTCATCCAGAGGGGCAGAGGGATACGGCCCGATGAAGCCCCGGCAACCCCTGCGACGTTCTTTGCTCAACGAAGAGGTCCGTCGCGGTAGGTGCCAAATCCGTCCCGGTGCACGCCCGTGTGCTTGGGGAAGATGAGAGGAAGGCCCTCCGCCATGACCTCGACGCTCAGCGTCTTCACCGATTCCCCGGCCCGCAACCTCGTCTGCCGCGGCTGCGGCGCGACGTTCCCGCTCGCGGCCCAGCACGCCTGTTACGAGTGTTTCGGCCCGCTCGAGGTCGGCTACGACGCTGCGGCGCTGGCCACGGTGACCCGGGAGCAGATCGAGGCGGGGCCCAAGAACATCTGGCGGTACGCGCCGCTGCTGCCGGTCGGGGTCGACCCGGCGACCCGCGTGACCCTCGACCCGGGCCTCACCCCGCTGGTGAAGGCCGACGGGTTGGGCAAGGAGCTCGGGTTCACGGCGCCGCTGTACGTCAAGGACGACTCGGCCAACCCGACCCACTCCTTCAAGGACCGGGTCGTCTCGGTGGCGCTGACCGCGGCCAAGGCGCTGGGCTTCACGCGGTACTCCTGCGCCTCCACCGGCAACCTCGCCAACTCCGTGGCCGCCCACGCCGCCCGGGCCGGCGTCCCGTCGACCGTGTTCATCCCGGCCGACCTGGAGCCCGGCAAGATCGTCATGACCGCGGTGTACGGCGGGCAGGTGGTCGCCATCGAGGGCTCCTACGACGAGGTCAACCGGCTCTGCTCGGAGCTCACCGAGACCGACGAGTTCGAGGACACCGCGTTCGTCAACGTCAACGTCCGGCCGTTCTACGCCGAGGGCTCCAAGACCCTCGGGTACGAGGTGGCCGAGCAGCTCGGCTGGCGCATCCCGGCCCAGGTGGTCATCCCGATGGCCAGCGGCGAGCTGTTGACCAAGATCGACAAGGCGTTCACCGAGCTGGTCGAGATCGGGCTCGTCCCCGCGACCGAGTGGAAGGTGTTCGGCGCCCAGTCGGCCGGGTGCAACCCGATCGCGAAGGCGCTGCACGACGGTACCGACGAAATCACCCCGGTGAAGCCGACCGGCATCGCCAAGTCGCTGAACATCGGCGACCCGGCGGCCGGGGTCTACGCGCTGGAGTCGGTCCGGCGCACCGGCGGGTGGATGGAGTACGTCGGCGACGACGAGATCCGCGAGGGCATCCAGCTGCTCGCCCGTACGGCCGGGGTGTACGCCGAGACCGCCGGCGGGGTGACCACGGCGGTACTCAAGAAGCTGGTCGAGTCGGGCAAGCTCGACCCGAACGTCGAGACGGTCATCTTCAACACCGGCGACGGGCTCAAGACCCTCGATGCGGTGGCCGACCGGGTCGGTCCGACCCACACTGTCAAGCCCTCGCTCAAGTCGGCTCGCGAAGCCGGCCTGCTCGGATGATTTTTTGAGCGGCACGATCACGCAGCGTTGATCGGCTGAGAGCGCTTCCATGCTCGGACGAGGGTCCCCTCGTCCGAGTGGGGGAGAAGATCGGCACGGTGCGTAACCATCGATGAGCACATCGTCGGTTTGCTGACTTGACTGCCCTAAGTCCGGGGTTCAAGATGCTCGGTGCGGGAGGACGTGTCGCCGCGAGATCCTTGGATCCGCGACCACAACACCGGAGGTGTTGGCGAGCGTCCTCTCGACCAATTTCCGGGCATAAATGGTTTGCAGAGGTCTGCCGCGCGGCGCGACCCTCACCCTCATGGCCCAGTCAACGCTAGAGATCGTCGAGGTCAGCGCCGATGACCCGGCCGCCGTCGACGCGGCGTTCACGATCGTCGGCGCGTCCCTCCACGCCGACCTGCCGGACCTCCCGCCGGAGTGCCGGTACCAGTTCGACATGCAGTTCCGGGTCCCGCCGCCGCGCGGCCCGCGGACGCTGCTGCTCGCCCGGGACGGCGACGAGCCCGTCGGCGTCGCCCAGGTCGACCTGACCGCCCACGACAACTTCGACAAGGCCGTCGTCGACGTCCACGTGCACCCGGCCCACCGGCGCCGGGGCGTCGGCCGAGCGCTGTTCGCACAGGCGGGGGCGGTCGCCCGCGCCGACGGCCGGACCACCGTGCTCGGCTTCAGCCCCACCGGGGCCGCGCCCAGCGCGTTCGCCGCCTCGTTGGGACTCACCAACGGCCTGCTCGACGCGCGCCGCCGGCTTCTGCTGGCCGACGTGGACCAGGCGGCCCTCGACCGCCTCGAGGCCGACGCGCTCGCGCGCGCGGCCGGCTACCGGCTCGTGCACTGGGGCGACACGCTGCCCGACGAGCACGTCGAGGACCTCGCCGCGCTCGACAGCTCGTTCATGGCGGAGACGCCGATGGGCGACCTCGTCTACGAGCCGGAGAAGGTCGACGCGGCCCGGCTGCGCGAGCAGCACGCGGCCTTCGTGGCGTGGGGGTCGCGGCGGTACGAGACCGGGCTCATCCACGAGGCCACCGGCCGGATGGTCGCGTGGACGGCGATCAAGGTCGCCCGGACCGTCGACTGGCACGCCTGGCAGCTGATCACCCTGGTCCACCCGGCGCACCGGGGCCACCGCCTCGGCCTGGTGGCCAAGCTCGCCAACCTGCGGACCATGCGGGCGGCGGAGCCGGGAGTGACGGTGATCGACACGTTCAACGCGGCGGACAACTCGTACATGATCGCCATCAACGAGGCCATGGGGTTCCGGTTCGTCGACCTCTGGGCCAACTGGCAGGGGCCGCTGGCTTAGGACCGCTTCAGCATCACTTTCGCTGGGGGGAGGACCGGGTGCTCTTTTGAGGGGGTGTGGGTGGAGCTTGCTCCCCCACTGTTCCTCAGGGCATCGCACGGTATCCAACGGTGCCCGAGAGGCCGTCCGGTGCGGCAGGATGGCGGACATGGAGAACTCACACCCCATGTTCGCCAGCCACGCCGACACGCTGGAGCGGGCGCTGACCGCGATCGCCGAGCGTGCGTACTGGTCCAACTATCCCGAGTCGCCCAGCCCCCGCATCTACGGCGAGCACGCCGCCGGCGAGGGGGAGGCGGCCTTCCGGGCGTACCTCGGCGCCGATTTCCCCCTCAAGGATCAGCCCGGCATCACCGACTGGGTGGCCACCGAGCGCTCGCCGTTCGGCATCGAGCTGGACGTGCGCTACCCGCACCTGGACGTCGACGCCGCGTTCGCCGCGCTGGCCGAGGGCATGCCCGCCTGGCGCGCGGCCGGCCCGCAGACCCGCACCGGCGTCTGTCTGGAGATCCTCGACCGGCTGCACAAGGCCTCGTTCGAGCTCGCCAACGCCGTGCACGCCACCACCGGCCAGGCCTTCGTGATGGCGTTCCAGGCCGGCGCCCCGCACGCGTTCGACCGGGCGCTCGAGGCCGTCGCCTACGCCTACCGCGAGATGACCCGCACCCCGGCCGCGGCCGACTGGCAGAAGCCCGCGGGCAAGGGCCAGACGCTGCACATGTCGAAGACCTTCCATGTTGTACCGCGTGGTGCCGCCCTCGTCATCGGCTGCAACACGTTCCCCACGTGGAACTCGTACCCGGGCTTCTTCGCGTCCCTGGCCACGGGCAACCCGGTGGTCGTCAAGCCGCACCCGCGGGCCGTCCTGCCGCTGGCGATCACCGTGAAGATCGCCCGCGAGACGCTCGCCGACGCCGGCTTCGACCCCAACCTCGTGCTGCTGGCCGCCGAGGCGCCCGGCGAGGGGCTGGCCAAGACCCTGGCCCTGCGCCCCGAGGTCCGCATCATCGACTTCACCGGCTCGACCGAGTTCGGCGACTGGCTGGAGGGCAACGCGCGCCAGGCCGTGGTCTACACCGAGAAGGCCGGCGTGAACACCGTGGTGGTCGACTCGACCGACGACTTCGCCGGAATGTGCCGCAACATCGGGTTCTCCTTGGTGTTGTACTCCGGGCAGATGTGCACCACTCCGCAGAACATTCTCGTGCCCGTGGGAGGCATCGCGACCAACGAGGGGCACAAGAGCCTCGACGACGTCGCGCGTGGCATTGCGGAGGCCGTCGGTGCACTCACCGGAGATGCCGCCAAGGGCGTGGAACTCACCGGCGCAATCGTGAACGAAGGCGTTCTGGAGAGGCTCCAGAAAGCCGCGACCGTCGGCGATCCGGTACTCGAATCCTCAGACGTTTCACACCCGGCTTATGCGACCGCGACTGTGCGTACACCGCTCATCCGGAAACTCGGCGCGGATGACGCCGAGACCTATGGGTCGGAGTGGTTCGGTCCCATTTCCTTCGTTGTCGCGACCGATTCCACGGACGGCAGTGTGCGGATCTTCGCGGACACGGTCGGCAAGAAGGGCGCATTGACCGCGTCGGTCTATTCGACGTCGCCGGACGTCCTCGACGCCGTGGAAGAGGCCGCTTTGGTTGCAGGTGTGCATTTGTCAGTGAACCTTACCGGCGGTGTGTTCGTGAACCAGTCCGCCGCGTTTTCCGACTTCCATGCCAGCGGTGCCAATCCCGCGGCCAATGCCGCGCTGACCGACGGTGCCTACGTCGCCAGCAGGTTCCGTGTCGTTCAGTCACGACGTCACGTGTAGTGCTGAAGGTTCCTAACGAGTAGTCGCCGGGCGATGCTTGACTCTGCAAGGAAAAGTTGCGAGAAGGCATGCTCGGCGACCTTTTTCCGCTGTTTGAACCGTGACCTTGCTGTCCGATTTAGGCCTGTCGGGAGTGGGGTTACTCCTGTACCGTGCGGTTCGGTCGTCTTCCTTCGCCGGTTCCACCCCCGGACCCGGCGGCTGTGGATGAAGACCCGGAGCTGGTCCCCACAGCCAGCCGAGTAAGCAGCAGGACCGAAGTAGAGGAAGTGCACCGTGGCACAGGGCACCGTCAAGTGGTTCAACAGCGAAAAGGGCTACGGCTTCATCGCGGTCGACGGGGGGCAGGACGTCTTCGTCCACTTCTCCGCGATTCAGATGGACGGCTACAAGTCGCTGGAAGACGGACAGCGCGTCGAGTTCGAGATCGCGCAGGGTCAGAAGGGGCCGCAGGCCGAAGGGGTTCGGCTCCTGGCCTGACTCCCCAGGCTGACCCAAGTCTCCGTATTCAACCGCCGGGGCACCGCCCTCATTGACGAGGGCTGGTGCCCTGCGTCCTTTTTACGGCATTTCTTTTCATTCCTTGTCGGCGTCCGTATGGGAGAGCGCTCTCTGGGTGAACCCTGGGGATCACCTCGTGGGGCTCTCCGTTTGCTTGCACTCGACCGGCCAGAGTGCTAAACAGGGACTTGGCACTCGCAACCCGTGAGTGCCAAGGTCGGGACGGTGCAGTCCTCCGGTGGGCAACCACCGTGAGGCTGGTCGTCGCGGGCTCATCCGGCCCGACCGCCCGGGGCTCCCGCTGGGGCCCCGAAGGTGCGAAAGCAGGCGGTGAGCCGCAGGCCCCACGGGGTCGAGGCGAATCGTGAGTGTCCAGGAGGACAACGCCGAATGGCCAAGATTATCGCGTTCGACGAAGAGGCGCGCCGCGGTCTCGAGCGGGGCATGAACCAGCTCGCCGACGCCGTCAAGGTGACGCTCGGGCCCAAGGGCCGCAACGTCGTCCTCGAGAAGAAGTGGGGCGCGCCCACCATCACCAACGATGGTGTGAGCATCGCCAAGGAGATCGAGCTCGAGGACCCGTACGAGAAGATCGGCGCCGAGCTGGTCAAGGAAGTCGCGAAGAAGACCGACGACGTCGCCGGTGACGGCACGACGACGGCCACCGTGCTCGCGCAGGCGCTGGTCCGTGAGGGCCTGCGCAACGTCGCGGCCGGCGCGAACCCGATGGCCCTCAAGCGCGGCATCGAGGCGGCTGTCGCCTCCGTCGCCGACGAGCTGGCCAACCTCGCCAAGGACGTGGAGACCAAGGAGCAGATCGCCTCCACCGCCTCCATCTCCGCCGGCGACTCCACGGTCGGCGAGATCATCGCCGAGGCGATGGACAAGGTCGGCAAGGAAGGCGTCATCACCGTCGAGGAGAGCAACACCTTCGGCCTCGAGCTCGAGCTCACCGAGGGCATGCGCTTCGACAAGGGCTACATCTCGCCGTACTTCGCGACCGACAGCGACCGGATGGAGGCCGTCCTCGACGACCCCTACATCCTCATCGTCGAGTCGAAGATCTCCGCGGTGAAGGACCTGCTCCCGGTGCTGGAGAAGGTCATGCAGGCGGGCAAGCCGCTCGCGATCATCGCCGAGGACGTCGAGGCCGAGGCCCTGGCGACCCTCGTCGTGAACAAGATCCGCGGCACGTTCAAGTCGGTCGCCGTCAAGGCCCCCGGCTTCGGTGACCGCCGCAAGGCCATGCTCGCCGACATCGGCATCCTGACGGGTGGCCAGGTCATCAGCGAGACCCTCGGCCTCAAGATCGAGAACGCCGACCTCTCCCTGCTCGGCCGCGCCCGCAAGGTCGTCGTCAGCCGGGACGAGACCACCATCGTCGATGGTGCCGGTGACGCCGAGGCGATCAACGGCCGGGTCTCCGAGATCCGCGCCGAGATCGAGAAGAGCGACTCGGACTACGACCGCGAGAAGCTGCAGGAGCGCCTGGCCAAGCTGGCCGGCGGCGTCGCGGTCATCAAGGTCGGCGCGGCCACCGAGGTCGAGCTCAAGGAGCGCAAGCACCGCATCGAGGACGCCGTGCGCAACGCGAAGGCGGCCGTCGAAGAGGGCATCGTCCCCGGCGGTGGCGTGGCCCTCGTGCAGGCCGGCAAGACCGCGTTCGACAAGATCGACCTGGTCGGCGACGAGGCGACCGGCGCGAACATCGTCAAGGTCGCGCTCGACGCCCCGCTGCGTCAGATCGCCGTGAACGCGGGCCTCGAGGGCGGCGTCGTCGTCGAGCGCGTGCGCAACCTGGAGCCCGGCCACGGCCTCAACGCCGCGACCGGCGAGTACGTCAACCTCCTGGCCGAGGGCATCATCGACCCGGCCAAGGTGACGCGCTCGGCGCTGCAGAACGCCGCGTCCATCGCCGCGCTGTTCCTCACCACGGAGGCCGTGGTGGCGGACAAGCCGGAGAAGGAGAAGGCCCCGGCCGCCCCTGGCGGCGGCGACATGGACTTCTGAGTCCAGCCTTCCACAGCTCTACCGGAGCGGGCCGGCCCTTTGGGCCGGCCCGCTTTGCTATGGGCCCGCTTCCATGTCCGGGCCGCGCTTTCCACGTCCAGGTCTCGCGCTTTCTGCGACCGGGCTTATCCGCAGGTGGCGCGTAGCACCCGGAGTGCGTTGTCCCAGGCCAGCTTGCGCAGTTCGGCCTCTGACCAGCCGCGGTCGCCCAGCTCCGCGAACAGCGCCGGATAGGCCGACACGTCCGGCAGGCCCGTAGGGACGATCTCGGTGCCGTCGAAGTCGCCGCCGAGGCCGACCGCGTCGATGCCGGCGACCCCGCGTACGTGCTCCACGTGGTCGGCCACGTCCCCCACCGTCGTCGGCGGGCACGGGTTGGCGTCGATCCAGTCCTGGCGCTCGCGCAGGAAGTCCGGGGTGTCCCACGCAACGGCGATCGCGTCCTCGACCCGGGCCAGCTCCTCGCCCCACTCGCGGCAGGGGTTGGTGAGAAAGAACGGTACAAACGTGATCATCACCAGACCCTCGGAGTCACGCACCCGGAGCAGGACGTCGTCCGGGACGTTGCGCGGGTGGTCGCAGAGCGCGCGCGCCGACGAGTGGGAGAAGAACGCGGGGTGCACCGACGTGTCCAGCGCGGCGTGCATCGTCGCGTCCGCGACGTGGGCCAGGTCGCAGAGCATGCCGAGGCGGTTGAGCTCGCGGACCACCTCGTGGCCGAACGGGGACAGGCCGCCGCTCGCGGGCTTGTCGGTCGCGCTGTCGGCCCAGTCGGTGTTGCGGGAGTGGGTGAGCGTGAGGTACCGGATGCCCAGGCGATGCAGCGAACCCAGCACGACCAGGGATTTGTCCAGGCAGTGGCCGCCCTCCGCGCCCATGAGGCAGGCGATGCGCCCCGCCGACCGGGCCTGTTCCACCTCGGCCGCCGTCGTCGCCAGGGCCAGGGCGTCCGGATAGCGGTCGACGATGCGGCGGACGAGTTCGACCTGCTCCACGACCTGAATGGCGGCTTGCGGCTCGGGGCGGTCGTTCGGGACGTACACGCTCCAGAACTGCGCTCCTACCCCACCCTTGGCCAGGCGCGGGAGGTCGGTGTGCAGGCCCAGGCCGGCCAGGTCGTCGCGCAGGTCCAGCGTCTCGCCGGGGTCGCGCACGCGCAGGCGCCACGGCAGGTCGTTGTGGCCGTCCAGTACGTCCATGTACCGACCTTAAAGGCGGCCAAAGGGCAGGTCGCGAAATGCGCGTTTTGCCGCGGACATACGAACGGTCCTCATATGGTGAAGTTGGCCGACATGAGGGGGGACCCATGGGCAAGTCAAAGAAGAACAGCAGCAGCTTCGACAGCCAGGGCATCGAGCGCGGCATGCACCGTTCCGAAGACGACCTCGGCTACCTGGACCAGGACCTCACCGACGACATGACGATCACGCCCGACTCGATCATGTCCGGCGAGTCCACCAACGCGAACACGGCCACCATGCGGGCGCGCACGAAGACGCAGCAGGAGCAGACCTCACTGCAGAAGAAGCGCGGCAACCAGCCCGACATGTGAGCAAGGCCGCCACAGACGCGTCGCCGCCCGTGGCATGACGGGGGATCACGGGCGACGGCGGCACGTGTGCGGGGCAGGATCGTGGCGAACCCACGGCCCTGCCCCGCATACGTTTCACACCAACGACTTCGTGTAGATCCAGAACACCCGCTCGACCCGCGCGCCGACGGCCTTGGAGTAGAACCCGATCGGCCCGGCCCAGCCGATCTGCGCCGTACGCAGCCCCATGGCCCGCTGATCAGCCAGGCACCGCCGCAGCAGCACGCGCCCAACCCCCAGCCCCTCGGCGGCCGGCGCCGTGCCCATCGGCCCGAACCAGCTGGGCCGATTCGCCCCGTACGCCGCGAACCCCAGCACCTCGCCGTCCCGAGTCGCGACGTAGCAGCCCGCCCCCACGCGCCCCAAAGACTGCTCAACCTCCCAGGCCCAGCCGTCCCCCCAGATCGCGCGCACCCACTCGGACGTCCCCGGCCCGGCGCCCTCAACCTTGACGCCCGCATCGAGAAGCCGCGCCTCATCCGCCGCCACCGGCAACGCCTCACGCCGACCCAAGTCCGCCGTCATGTTCCAAGCGGTATCGCTGATCTTGTACCCGGCCCGCCGCGCCAAACAAACCGCCGGCGTGTACCGCACGTCAATTCCGGGCCACGCATAACAAGGCGGATTCCCCCCGAGCCGAACGCGAGTCGCACCCATCGCGCGGAGCCGCTCCTCAACCGCGCGCAGAAGCCGCGCTCCCACCCCGCGCCGGCGCGCCTCAGGCAGCACCGCGAGCAGCTCAACATGCCCCAAACCGGGATCGACATCATTGATAGAAGCAAACGCCGCACCGGTACCGTCCGATGCCCCAACCCTGACCACACCCCGCCCAACCGGCGGCGTAGCAAGCCTGGCGGCGAGCACCCCACCCTCGGCAGCGTCCTCCGGCAGGTCAAGCGCGCGAGAAAGCAGCACCCCAGCACCAGCAACGTCATCGAGGTCCACGATCATTTGGTAAACATACCTAACTGTTTCGCCGGAGGTCCGCCCAGGTCACGCCTCCGCAACCCCGCCCCACCCCGCCACAACCGACCGCGTGATTCGGGCAAAGCGGGGTTAAGGGTGCGTATGCCCTGTCGGGCGATAAGTCCGAAAAGTCGCGGCGCGCCAGCGCCCGACTTTTCGTGGTCATACCCCGGCCACCGACCAGCTGCATCCCGGTCGACGCCGCGATCGCCAGCACCGCTGCAAGGTCGTCACCACCGCCCGAGAGAGCACCGCCGGACCGGAACGGGAGACCGCCCTTAGAACGCGAGACCGCCCTTAGAACGCGAGACCGTCGCCGGAACGCGAGACCGCCGCCGCGATTGCCATCACCGCTGCGAGGTCGTCACCAACACACCCACCCGCCGACGCCGGCCGCAGTGCTGCCGTCGCGCCGCGCCGCCTCTGTTCACGCGCTGCTGTCGTGCCGCGCTGCTGTCGTGCCGCGCTGCTGTCGTGCCGCGCTGCTGTCGTGCCGCGCTGCCGTGAAGGGCCGGGCGTAGATCCATTCGTTGCACATGGTGCGGTTGAAGCGTGCGGGTTTGCCGTTGGTTTGTGGGCGGTAGCGGCGGCTGTATCGGGCCTGGGCGCCGAGGTCGGGCAGGGTTTCGGTCAGGGTTTGGTGCCAGGCGCGGCCGCGGCGGTGGGCCAGGGTGTTGTCGGTCATCATGCGTTCGATGCGGGTGATGCCCAACCGCGCGAAGTGGGCGGCGGCGCGGTGCAGGCAGGCCAGGCGGTGCAGCCAGGCCAGGCGGTGCAGGCATGCCGGGGGAGCACGGCGTGCACCGTGGAGGCTGGCATGCCCGGCAGCGGAGCCAGCCTGCGTGGGCCGCGTTTGAGCTCGGTGCGCCAGCGCGCAGACCCGGGCTTCCAGCTGCGGCCTGGTCTTGCCGGGGAGCCGGTGTGCTGTGCTGGGCCGGTCGGCGAGTCCAGGGTCGCCTTCGGCGCGCGCCACTGGGCCAGTCACTTGTAGCCAGTCGCCCGGGAACAGCTCAGCTCCTTGACCACGTGCGCGAGAGACCGGCCGTCGCGCACGACAAGCGCGATGAGGAGGCGGCGGCCATGCACGGTCAGCCGGGCGTCGCGGTAGGCCATGGAGAACTCTGGTCAGGGTGAAAGCGTCGTAACTCGCACCTCGCCGGAGGTCTTTCTATCGATCAAGCCAATCCGCCGCGTCAACAGCGCTCATGGGCAGTACGGCTAGGGCTTGGTCTGCTCCTTCGCGGCCTCGGCCGCCTGGACAGCAGCGAAAGCGTTCACCAGCCCCGCGCCCTCGACGTTGGCGGAGCCGCCGCAAGTGGCGCCGCGTAGCTGGACCGGGGCCGCCGTTGCGGTGAGGATGGCGCGCGTGCGGGCGATGTCGCCGATCAGGGCCGGGTTGGCCGACCACATCAAGGCGACCACGCCCGCCACGTGGGGGGTGGCCATCGAGGTACCGCTCAGCACGTCGTACCCGCCGCCGGGCAGGGCTGACAGGATGTCGACGCCCGGGCCCATCACGTCGGGCTTGGGCGAGCCGTCGGGGGCCGGGCCGCGGCTCGAGAACTCGGCCACGCGCGAGGAGCGGTCGACGGCGCCCACGGTCAGGGTCGCGGCGTAGTTGGCCGGTGGGTCGGTGATGGTGTCGCAGCGGGGGCCGGTGTTGCCCGCCGCCGCGACGAAGAAGATGCCCGCGGCGGTGAAGGCGTCGATGGCCGGGCGCATGGAGTACAGGTCGCAGCCCTCGACCGTCGGGCAGCCCCAGGAGTTGGTGAGCACCTGCGGGGCGCGCTCGGGGTGGCCGGCGTGCCAGGGGTCGGCTCCCTTGGCGTACGGCGCGAGCATGAACTGCAGGCACGTCAGGTAGTTGGTCATGCTGCCGAGGTTGCGGGGCAGGTTTTCGCACGCGATCCACTCGGCGCCCGGGGCCACGCCCACGCCCGCGCCGACCGCCGTGGCCATGGTGTGGGTGCCGTGGCCGTTGCCGTCGGTCGGCGTGGTGTCCTTGCCGTACGGGTCCAGCCAGGAGTCGTCGCCGCCGCGGAAGTTGCCGCGCAGCGCCGGGTGGGTGCCGTCGACGCCCGAGTCCGAACTGCCCACGACGATGCCCTGGCCGGTGGTCTTCAGCTCGGACCAGACCCGGTCGGCACCGATCAGCGTCAGGTTCCACGGCGTCGCGCTCGGCGCCGCCTGCGAGCCGTGCATCGGCTCGGCCGCCGCCGGCAGCGGTCGCAGCTGCGGGTTGAGCAGCACGTGGGCGACGTCGGAGCGGCCGGCCAGCCACTGCCGGGCCAGCGGGCCGGCGTCCACCTCGATGCCGTTGACCAGGTAGAACGGGGTGAACGAGACGTGCTTGTCGCGCAGCTCCTTGCGCAGCGGGGCCTGGGTGCGCTCGGCCGTCGTGACCAGCCGCTCGTACGTCTGCCGCACCCGCTCGGCCCGATCGCTCACGGCCGGCAGCCCCGACAGGTCGGCCTGCTCGCGCATGACCACGAAGAGCCGCTCGCCGGACAGCCCGGGCCGGCCCAGCGCGATGTAGACCGTGGCACCGGCCGCCGCGACCACCACGGCCAGGACCGCGGCGAGCCACGCGTGCCAGTGCACCCGCCGGAACACGACCAGCAGCGCGATCGCGGCGACCAGGGCCAGCACGCCCGCCGCGGCCGCGCCGATCGCGCCCCAGAACAGCCCGTCGCGCAGGCCCAGGATCAGCGACGTCTCGTCCGGGTCGACCAGCCCGAGCGGACCGAACAACACCGGCGTCAGCAGCGCCACCACGGACGGCACGCCGGCCTGACGCAACGCGCCCAGCGCGAACGCCACCGGCGGCACACACACCAGAGCCAGCAGTTGTACCGCCGGTTCCCCCACCCCCGCCGCCAGCGGCACCAGCGCCACGCCCGCGAGCAGCCCGCCGAGCGCCGCACCGCCCCACCGGTGCCCGGGCGTGACCGCGCGGCTGGTCAGGGCGAGCAGCGGCCGGGTGGCCAGCCAGCCCACGGCGAGCGCGGCGACCAGCGCGAGCACGGTCTCGGTGGCCCCGCCCAGCGCACCCACCCACAGCCAGGGCAGCAGGAGCAGCAGCCCGGCGGCGAGCGACAGCCACACCATCCAGCGGTCCGGCTCCCCGCGCCGCTCCACCCGCCCGGCGACGAGCCGGTGGACCAGGGCGGCCCCGGCGGCGAGCGCGGCCAGCAGGGCCAGGTACACCTCGTGGTACGTCAGCGGCACCAGGCGTGCGCACCCCAGCAGTGCGCCGAAACCGGCCGTGAGCGCCCACTGCCGGCCCGCGATCCGCGCGAAGCGCACCGGCGAGAGCATCGCCAGCAGCAGCGCCGGCACGCCGACCAGCAGCAGGGTGCCGACCGCGACGGCGACCCAGAGGACCCGCGGCACCGACTCGCCCTCGATGGTCAGCGTGTCGGCGACCAGCCACAGCACCGCGTTGGGGGCCACCACGACGAACGGAACCCACAGCCCGAGCACGATCGTCAGGGCCAGCGACCAGCCCCACGCTCGCTTCGACGGCACCGCCCCAGGTTCCATGGTCCGGATGCTACGTGGCGGGTATGACAAATCCCGAGGGCGTGAGAAGGAGACTGGGGAGCATGACGGAAACGGTCGACGCGGTCGTGATCGGGGCGGGACACAACGGCCTGGTCGCGGCCAACATGCTCGCCGACGCGGGCTGGGACGTGGCGGTCCTGGAGGCCACCGGCGACATCGGCGGGGCGGTGCGCTCGGCCGAGGTCACCGCGCCCGGGTTCCTGAGCGACCTGTGCAGCGCGTTCTACCCGCTCTCGGCCGCCTCCCCGCCGCTGCTCGCCCTCGACCTGGAGGCGCACGGCCTGCGCTGGACGCACGCCCCCGAGGTGGTGGCCCACCTGTTCCCCGACGGCCGCGCCGCCGTGCTCAGCCGCGAGCTCGACATCACCGTCGAGTCGCTGGAGCGGTTCGCGCCGGGCGACGGCAAGGCCTGGCGGCAGTGGTACGCCGAGTGGCGCGCCCTCGCCCCCGACCTCATCCCGGCCCTGCTCACCCCGTTTCCACCGGTCCGCGCGGGCGCCCGCCTCGCCGCGCGCGCCGGGCTGGGCGGCGCGCTCCGGCTCGGCCGCCGCTTCCTGGTCCCGGCCCGCGTCCTGGGTGAGGAACTGTTCGCCGGCGACGGCGCCCGGATGCTACTCACCGGCCTCGCGCTGCACACCGACCTGGCGCCCGACGACGCGGCCGGCGGCGGGTTCGGCTGGCTGCTGGCGATGCTCGCCCAGCAGTACGGCTTCCCGGTCCCTGTCGGCGGCGCGCAGCAGATCACCGACGCGCTCCTGCGCCGCTTCCCCGGCGTCGTGCACCGTCATGCCGCCGTCGAGCAGGTCATCGTGGGTGGCGGCCGAGCGCTGGGGGTGCGCTGCGCGGACGGGAGGTTTTTCCGGGCGCGCCGAGCGGTCATCGCGGATGTTCCGGCGCTCCCGCTGTACCAGACGATGATCAAACCCGAACATCTGCCTGGCCGGCTGCTGGCGGACCTGGCCGGGTTCCGCTGGGACAATGCCACTCTGAAGATCGACTGGGCGCTCTCCGGCCCGGTGCCGTGGATCTCGCCCGACGTCGCCGGGGCCGGCACCGTGCACCTCGGCGCCGATCCGGTGCGCTACGCCGCGGACCTGTCGACCGGCCGCCCGCCCGAGGACCCGTTCCTGCTCATCGGGCAGATGACCACGGCCGACCCGACGCGTTCGCCGGGCGGGACCGAGCAGCTCTGGGCGTACACCCATCTGCCTCGAGAAATCGGCCCGGAAGCCATCGCGGCGCACGTGGACCGGGTCACCGACACGCTGCGGCGGCACGCTCCCGGCTTCGACGACCTGGTCCTGGCCCGCTATGTGGCCGGCCCGGCGGAACTGCAGGCCAAGAACCCGTCCCTGGTCGACGGGGCCATCAACGGCGGCACGGCCGGCGCGTATCAGCAGCTCATCTGGCGGCCCACGCCCGGACTGGGGCGCGCGGACACGCCGATCGACAAGTTGTACCTCGCGAGCTCCAGCGCCCACCCCGGCGGCGGCGTGCACGGCGCGCCCGGCGCGAACGCGGCCCGCGCGGCGCTGGCCCGCAACCGGCCGGTTCTGGGCGACGCCTACAAGGCCGCGATCGACGCCGCCCTGCGCCGGATCTACCCGCGCTGAGCGGCCGCCATCCGCCGCTCGGCGTGGTCGGCCAGGCGCTGCAGCACCTCGGTGTTGCGGAAGTGCAGGAGCACGTCGCCGACCTTGTTGCGCACGCCCAGCAGCGGGCCGTCGGTGAACTGCTCCTGCAGGGTGACCCGGGTGGCCTGCTCGTCGAGCGGGTCGAGGGTGAAGCGCACGTGCCCGGCCCCGAACGGCCACAGGTGCACCTTCAGCAGCAGCATCCGCCCCGGCTCCCACTCCAGCGACTCGCTGCGGTCGCGGATCGACAGCGGCCACGGGCCGGCCTTGTGCAGCAGCCGTGACCCGGGCGCGGGCCACTCGGCGTCGACATCGCGGATGTGCGCCGTTCCGACCACCCAGTCGGAATACGACCAGCCATCCGACAGTACGGCGTACACGTTCTCGGCCGGGGCCCGCACGATGCGTTCGGTGATGGACACCCTTGTCTCATGCCCGTGGCAGCGCATCTCACACCATCGGCGTGACGGGCGAGGCTACCGTGTAGTAGTGCGCCGTGAACCCTCCACGTCCCGTTTCGAGGCGTCCCGCCTGTCGCCCGCACGCCGTGCCGCCGACGTGGCCCGGCTGCGGCGGGAGCGTTTCGACGTCCTGATCATCGGCGGCGGCGTCACGGGCGCCGGGGCCGCCCTCGACGCCGCCTCCCGCGGCCTGTCGGTCGCCCTGATCGAGGCCCGCGACCTGGCCTCGGGCACCTCCAGCCGCTCCTCGAAGCTCATCCACGGTGGCCTGCGCTATCTCGAACAGCTCGAGTTCGGCCTGGTCGCCGAGGCGCTGCAGGAGCGCGGCCTGCTCGCGTCCCGATTGGCTCCTCATCTGGTACGTCCAGTGCCCATCCTCGTCCCGCTCCCCGCGCAGCGAGGCTTGACGGGCCTGGGCCGGCGGGCCTGGCAGCGCGCGTACTACGGCGCCGGGGTGGGCCTCTACGACGCCTTCGCCGCGACCGCGCGCCTGCGGCGATCGTCACCGCGCGGCATGCCCCTGCACCGCCACCTCTCCCGCGCGGAGACCCACCGCCGCTTCCCGTCCCTGCGCGAGGACGCGATCAGCGGCGCCATCCAGTACTTCGACGGCCAGGTCGACGACGCGCGGCTGGTGGCCACGCTGGCGCGTACCGCGGCCAGTCTCGGCGCCGCGATCGTCCCCAGCGCCCGCGCGGTCGGCCTGCTCCGCGACGCCCGCGAGGTCACCGGCGTCCGGGTCCGCGACCTGGAGTCCCGCGAGGAGTTCGAGGTCCACGCCCGCACCGTGGTGGCCGCGACCGGCGTGTGGATGGACGACATCGCCGGCATGCTCTCGGCCGCGGGCCCCCGCGAGTCCTCCGGCCTGCAGGTGCGCGCGAGCAAGGGGGTGCATCTGGTGGTACCCCGCTCCGCCATCACGGGCGAGGCCGGGCTCATCCTCCGTACCCCCACGTCGGTCCTGTTCGTGATCCCGTGGGGCGGCCACTGGATCATCGGCACCACCGACACCGACTGGAACCTGGACCGCGGCCACCCAGCGGCGTCGGCGACGGACATCTCCTACCTGCTCGGCCAGGTCAACGCCGTCCTGGACCGGCCGCTGGGCACCGGGGACATCGAGGGCGTCTACGCGGGCCTGCGCCCCCTGCTCTCCCGCGAGGCGCGGCACCGCCAGCCGCACAGCCGCGACGAGCAGACCTCGGCCCTGTCCCGCACCCACGCCGTCGTCGAGCCGATGCTGGGCCTGATGCTGATCGCCGGCGGCAAGTACACGACCTACCGCGTCATGGCCGCCGACGTCATCGACCGCGTCGCGCACCGCCTCGGCGGCCTGCGCCGGCACGGCGGCCTGGTCCCCGCGTCCCGCACCGCCGACCTGCCCCTCCTGGGCGCGGACGGCTACCATCCACTGTGGACAAACCGGCTGGACCTGGCCCGCCGCCACGGCATCCAGGCCGGCGTGCTTGAGCATCTGCTGGAGCGGTACGGCTCGCTCGCCTTCGAGGTCCTCTCGCTCGACCCTTCGCTGCTCCGCCCGGTGGAGGGCGCGCCGGAGTACCTGGCCGCCGAGGTCGCGTACGCGGCCCTGGCGGAGGGCGCGCTGCACCTGGAGGACGTGCTGACCCGCCGCACCCGCATCTCCTTCGAGACCGACCACCGCGGCACCGCGAGCGCCGCGGACGCCGCCCGCGTGATGGGCGACGTCCTCGGCTGGGACGCGGCCACCCGCGCCCGCGAGGTCGATCACTACCTGGCCCGGGTGGCCGCGGAGCAGGAGTCGCAGCGCATGCCCGACGACCTGACCGCCGACGCGGCTCGGCTGGGCGCCCCGGACGTCCGCGGCTTCCAGGCCGACCGCGCCGGCGTCTGAGGCCCGCACACGACAACAGCGCGGCCTGTCCCTGAGGACGGGCCGCGCTGTTCGTTGTCTGGTTTTAGTTGGCGGTGCTGAATTCGGCGCCGTTGGCGAACGCGGTGGCGAAGCGCTCCTGCAGGGCGTCGAGCTCGGAGAACTCGGCCTGGTGCACCGACTCCGAGCCCTCGGCGGCGAAGACGTGGTCGTCGACGGAGGCGTCGTGGCTGTAGTTGGTGAAGTCCGTCGACTCGTAGTGCACCGCGCCGGGGGCGTCGTATTCGACGTGCTGGCCGGTGGAGAAGTCGGTGGACTCGGCCGCGGAGTGGTCCTGCTCGTACACGCCGAACTGGCTGTTGGCGTCGTACTCGGAACCTTCGGCCTGGTGCAGCTCGTCCAGCGAACCGCTTTCCTGGCCGGCCTCGTACTGCCCGTAGTCGACGTCGCTCATGTCTCTATCTCCCTGTCATCAAAGGCAACTCGGTGATGACAAGAACGTTAGAGAAACGACGGGCGGCGAGAATCCCGGAAACGTGCCACTAGAAGATCTTGCCGGGGTTGAGGATGTTGTCCGGGTCCAGGGCGGCCTTGATCGAGCGGTGCGCCTTCAGCCCGGTCGGGCCGATCTCCCGGGCCAGCCAGTCGCGCTTCAGCAGCCCCACCCCGTGCTCGCCGGTCGAGGTGCCGCCCAAGGACAGCCCGAGCGACATGATCGCGTCGAACACCTTCTGTCCCTGCGCCAGGTTCAGGGCGTCCGAGCGGTCGATGACGATGATCGGGTGCAGGTTTCCGTCGCCGGCATGACCCACCGTCGCCACCACCACGCCGTGCTCCTGCGCGATGCGTTCGATGCCCTCGATGAGTTCCACCAGCCGCGTCCGGGGGACCGCCACGTCGTCCACCATGATGCCGCCGCCCAGCGGGAACAGGTGGGCCGCGAAGTGCTCCAGCGCCGGATGCGCCAAGCGCCGCGCGGCCAGGAGGGCATCCGCCTCGGCCGCATCCGCCGCCACGTACACGTCAGCGGCCTGCGCCTGGTGGCACATCGCCGAGATCGCCGCCAGATCGTCCGGCGCCCGCGCGCCCGAGTCGACGGAGGCGATCAACAGGGCAGCCGCGGTCGTCGGAAGGTCCATCGGCCGGTACGCCTCGATCGCGCTCATCGCCACCCGGTCGATGACCTCCAGCATGCTCGGCTGCAGGCCCGAACCCACGATGGCCGAGACCGCCGCACCCGCGGCCGCGAAGGTGTTGAACACGGCGACCAGCGTCAGTGACGGCTCCGGCGCGGGCCGCAGCCGCACGGTGATCTCGGTGATCACGCCCAACGTGCCCTCGGAGCCGACGAACAGGCTGGTCAGGTCGTAGCCCGCGACCCCCTTCGCGGTCCGCCGCCCGCAGGCCAGCACCTCGCCGCTGGCCAGGACGACCTCCAGGCCCAGGACGTGGTCGCTGGTGACGCCGTATTTGACGCAGCACATGCCGCCGGCGTCCGTGGAGACGTTGCCGCCGATGGTGGACTGTTCCCAGGAGCCGGGGTCGGGCGGGTAGTACAGGCCCTTCTCCGCCACCGCCCGGCGCAGCTGGGCGTTGACCACGCCCGGCTGGACCACGGCGATGCGGTTCTCCGCGTCGATGTCGATGATCTCGTTCATCGCGACCAGCGAGAGCACGATGGCGCCGTCGATCGCGTTGGCCCCGCCGGCCAGGCCCGAGCGGGCGCCCTGGGGGATGACGGGGATGCGGTGGCGGCTCGCGGCGCGCAGGACGGCCGAGACCTGGCCGGTGGTCCGCGGGCGCACGACGACCCTGGGTGTGCCGTACGGCACAAGGTCCGCCTCGTCGTGCTCGTACGAGCGCAGCAGGTCCGGATCGGTCAGCACGCCACCCTCGTGAGGCAGCGCCGCCCGCAGCTCCTCGACCAGATCCAAGTCGCGATCCATACCTGGCACGCTAGTGCGTGTGCTCTACATCGACACGCCCCGGTGGCCCGCGCACGGGCGCCTCTGGGCGCATCTGATCAGTGACGTGTCGGCGGCCGAGCTGCATGCCTTCGCCGAGCTGGTCGGGGCGCCGCGGCGGGCGTTCGAGCGGGACCACTACGACCTGCCGGCCGAACGGGCGCAAATCGCCGTATGGCTGGGTGCCACCCGGGTGGACTCGCGGACGATTGTTGAGCGTCTGGTTGCCGCCGGGTTGCGTCGGCCGCGGCATTTGTCTGATTCGAAGGGAAAGAAAAAGCCTGGTCAGGGCTTGTCTCCTGGGAAAAATTAGGTGACCCTTGCTTAGGTAAGGCTAAGCGAGGAGTACGGGCATGTATGTCTGCATCTGCCATCGCGTCCGCGAGTGCGAGATCCGGCGGGTCATCCAGTCGGGCGCACGCTCGGAGGACGCCGTGGGTGACGAATGCGCGGCCGGCACCGGCTGCGGCACATGCCTGGACCGCATCGCGGACCTGATCGACTCGGAAAACGCTGGCGCGGTACCCGTTTTCAACTAGAAACGGGCATAAGAGGCGTAACCTGCCAAGCATGCAAGGGGACGCACGAGTCATCGAGTTTCTGAACGAACAGCTCACCGCCGAGCTCACGGCGATCAACCAGTACTTCCTGCACGCCAAGATGCAGGAGAACTGGGGATACACGATCCTGGCCAAGCACACCAAGCACGAGTCGATCGACGAGATGAAGCACGCCGAGGTGCTCACCGATCGAATCCTGTTCCTGGACGGCCTGCCGAACTATCAGCGCCTGTTCGCCCTGCGCATCGGCGAATCGGTGCCGGAGCAGTTCAAGTGCGACATGCAGATCGAGCTGGAGGCCGTCGACCGGCTGCGGCGCGGTATCGAATACATGCGCTCGATCGGCGATGTCACGTCGGCGAACATCTTCGAGGACATCCTCGCCGACGAGGAAAGCCACGTGGACTATCTCGAAACCCAGCTCGGGCTCATCGAGAAGTTCGGCGAGGCCCTGTACCTGCAGAACGTCACCGAGCACCCAGAAGGCTAGCGATTTCGGACTCGAGGTTGGCGCGGGCACGGGCGGTCCATTCCGCTCGTGCCGGTACAATTCGGAAAAGCTCTGGCAAGTCGGCGAGCTTGCGCAGAATGGCCGCCCGGCCCGGCCGGAACACGTCGTCGGGAACCGCCGCGTATTCGGCGCGCACGGCCGCGGCATAACCCGCGTAGTCCGCCGCTTCCGACGCCAGGATGGCCAGGTCGGCGTCGGCGAGCAGCGCGCCGTTGCGGTCGCCCGGCTCGACGTTGTGGCCGGCCGTCAGGCGCACCAATCGCGCGACTTCCGCGGTGCGTTCCGGAGAAAAGCCGAGTGCCGCCAATGTGGTACTGGCCAAGCTCGCACTCCGCTCCTCGTTGTCCGGCGCGAACGTGTCGTACACCGCGTCGTGGAACCACGCCGCCAGCCGCACCGCGTCCGGGTCGGCGGCCAGTTCCGCATGCGCGTCGATGACCTCGAGCATGCGGGCGAGGTGCGCCGGCGTGTGGTACCGGCGATGCGGTTCGGAATAACGCGCCAGCAGGTCGCGCCCCACCGCGTCCGCGCCCGGGAAGATGCGCCGCCAAGCCTCGATCACCTCACGAGCGTAAGGGCTCGACGCTCTCCACGATGTGATCGAGGCTGACCGCCCGTCCGGCCGCGCGGTCGCGCTGGTGCTCGGCCACGCGCGGGAGCGTCTGCGCGCGCAGCGTCTGCGCGTCCGGCGGTTCGGGCAGGCGGTGCCGGGCGCGCAGCCCGTCGGCCGCCCCGACGAGGCGGGCCGCGTGCGCGGGATCCTCGGCGGCGAGCAGCGCGGCGACCACGTCGAGCGAGATGGCCAGGTCGAGCCGGTCGCCGACCTCGTGCCGGGTGATCAGCGCGGCCACGAGCAGGCGCAGCGCCTCCGCGCGGTCGCCCTCGGCCAGCGCGGCCAGCCCGAGCTGGTGCTGGGCCATGGCCGCGCCGAACGCGTCGCCGATCTGCCGGCTCAGGGCCAGGCTCTCGTCCAGCGCCGCGCGGGCGCCCGCCACGTCGCCCCGGCCGAGCAGCGCCTGCCCGACGCACTCGAGCGCGAGCAGGATGCCGCGGGTGTTCTCGTTCGCGCGCTCCAGGTCGAGGCACTCGCCGGCGTACCGCTCGGCCGCCGCGTAGTCGCCCCGGCTCAGCGCGACCTTGCCGAGGTTGCCCAGCGACGCGGCCACACCCTGCGGCACGTCCAGCTCGCGCCAGACCGCGAGGCTCTCGCCGAAGTGCGCGGTCGCGGCCGCGTGGTCGCCGCCGCCGATCGCCGCGATGCCCATCGCGTTGTGCGCGTGCCCGATCGTCGCGCGGTCGCCCGCCGCGGTGGCCCGGCGCAGGCTCTCCTCGCCGAACCCGTACGCGGCCTCGTGCTCGTCCTGCGTCGCGGCCAGGATCGCGGCGGCGTGCAGCAGGCGGGCCCGGGTGCCGTCGTCGGGCACGTCGGCGGCCAGGGCACGGGCCAGCCAGTCCCGCCCCTCGCCGATGTGGGCGCCGTTTCGCCAGTACCGCCAAAGCCCTAGACAAATGCGCGTGCGCGTCGGACCGTCGCCGTGCCCGAACGCGGCGCGCACGTTCTCGTAGTCGGACTCGATCCGCCCGGTCCACTCGACCTGGTCCGCGCCGGTCAGCCCGACCGCGGAGGCCTCGGCGAACGCCGCGTAGAAGTCCGCGTGCCGGTCGGCCGGGCCGCGCTCGTCGCCGAGCCGGTTGCGCGCGTACGCCCGGATCGTCGAGAGCAGGTGATAGCGCCCCTCGTCGTCGTCGCGCACCACCAGGTGCTTGTCCACCAGCGCGGCGAGCCGCTTCGCCAGCAGGTCGAGGTCCCCGCCCGGCGCGGTCACGGCCAGCGCGGCGGCCGCCGTCCAGCCGCCGACGAACACCGAGAGCTCGGTCATGAGCCGCTGCTCCTCGGTGTCGAGCAGCACGAAGCTCCAGTCGATGGCGCCGCGCAGGGTCTGCTGGCGGGCCGGCAGGTCGCGCGGGCCGCCGCCGCCGAGCGTGTCCAGCTCGCGGTCGAGGTGCTCGGTGAGGTGGTCGAGCAGCTCGTCCGGGCTCCAGCGGTCGATCCGCGCGGCGGCCAGCTCGATCGCCAGCGGCAGGCCGTCGAGGCGGCGGCACAGCTGGGCGACGGGCAGCGCGGTGTCGATGGTGATCTCGAAGTCCGCGTCGACCGCGCGGGCGCGCTGCTCGAACAGCATCACGGCGGGCGAGTCGGCGAGCGTGGGGACCTGGTAGACCTGCTCGCCGTACAACGACAGGCGCTCCCGGCTGGTGACCAGGGCGCGCACCCCGGGAGCCGCCGCCAGCAGGTCGCTGACCAGGGCGGCGCCGTCGTCGACCACCTGCTCGAAGTTGTCCAGCACGAGCAGCTGTTCGGCCTCGGCCAGCTGGTCCAGGACCGTGTCGAACAGGTGCTGGTCGGGCAGCTCGGTGACGTGCAGGGCGCGGGCCAGGGCGGCGGTGAGCAGCTCGGCGTCGGTGGTGTCGGCCAGCGGCACGAACACCGCCCCGTCGGCGAACTCGTCCGCGACCGCGGTTGCCGCGGCCAGCGACAGCCGGGTCTTGCCGATGCCGCCCGGCCCGACCAGCGTCACCAGCCGCCCGTCGCGCACCAGCCCGGCGACCCGCGCGGTCTCCCGGTCGCGGCCGACGAGCTTGGTCATCGGCACCGGCAGCCGGGTGCGCCGTCGCTTGGGCGCGGCCGGCTTGACGCCCCACGTGCCGTCCCCGGCCGCCACCAGCTCGCCCTGTGCGCGCAGCCGCTGCAGCTCGGCCTCGGCCCGCGCCGGCAGCCCGCCCGAGCGCTCGACGAGCCGGTCGAGCAGCGCCCGGGTCGGCTCCCCGGCCAGCGCGATCCGCAGCCAGATCTTGAGCGTCGCGGGCGACCACGGGGTGAGCTCGATCGTGGGGTCGCCGTTGCCGTTCAGGTCGGTGGTGGCGTACACCACCGCAGCCGCGTCGCCGAGCGCCGGCACCGGATCGCCCACATCGGCCAGCCGGATCAACGGCTTGTCGGTCGCGGCGGCCGGGGCGCCGGGCGTTTCGGTCGCGAAGCCCCGCAGCCGCGCGATCTGGGCCACCTCGCGCAGGAAACGCGTGTGCCCGGCGCCCTTCGGCCCGGTGATCCGCAGCCTGCCCCGCAGCCCGGAGGAGACCCTGGTCATGAACTCCTGGGTGGCGCTCAACGCGGCGTCGCGCTCCCACAGCCGCGAGGAGCCGGCCGCCGGGTCCGCCTCGATGTCGTCGCCGACCGCCTGGCCCCGGCCGCGTCGCTTGGCCAGATAGTTGCGCCGGTCCGCGACCGCGATGAGCGATTCCCCGTCGGTACCGTCGGCCGGGCTGGACGCCACGCCGAGGCTGATCGACAGGTGCAGCGGCGGCGTGCCGGCGAATTCGCGCGCCCGCACCTCGTCGGTGAGCCGGATCGCCAGCCGCAGCGCCTCGTCGGCCGCGGTGCCCGGCAGCAGCAGCACGAACTCGTCGCCGCCGTAGCGGAACAGCACGTCCTCGGCCCGGATCAGGCCCTGGATGCGCTCGGCGAGCTGGCGCAGCAGCATGTCGCCGCGCAGGTGCCCGAAGGCGTCGTTGACGGTCTTGAAATGGTCGACGTCGAAGAGCAGCAGGCTCGCCCCGTCGACCGCGTGCAGGGCATCGTCGAGGGCGGCGCGGGGACGGGCGCCGGTGACGGGATCCTGCACGTTCATCGTCAGCTTGATCGGCCTTCACACGGCCCCGCTGAGCAGTTCGGGCGCAATTGGCCCATCGGGGGACAGGCGTCGGGCGATTCCCGTCCCATCCGTCCCGCCTGCCACCGGCGTATCAACCGTCCATGGGGTCACGCCCGGTGCGATGTTCGGTCCGTTCCGCTCGGCCGTCCGGGCACACTTCGTTTGGGCCCGGACGGACGGATCCCGCGGCCTGACCTCCAGCATTGACCGCGACGAGTCCGCGACGTGGACAAATAGTAGGTGTTCGATCGCCTAATGCGACCGATCTTCGCATTACCCCAGGCGACAGCGATTCACATTCATGCGTACATTCTCCGGCATGTCGTTACGGTTATCCGTACTCAAGCTGGCCCGGGCGGCCGTCGTCGTCGCCTGTGGCCTGCTTCCGATCGCGGTGGCCGGGACTGCCTCGGCGCAGCCGTCGGGCGATGGTGGCGGGCACGCCCAGGGCGGCCAGCCACCCGGGGTGCGTGCGAACGCCGTCACCCTTCCTCCGGTCGGCTTCCCGATGCTCGGCATCGACGTCTCGAGCCACGACCACGCGAACTTCCCCATCGACTGGCCCGGGGTCGCCGCCTCCGGCACCCGGTTCGCCTACATCAAGGCGACCGAGGGCCAGTTCTACGTCAACAGCTACTTCCACGACGACTACGTCGCCGCGAAGGCCGCGGGCCTGCTCACCGGCGCGTACACGTACGGCCGCCCGGACCTCGGCGATCCCGTGGGCCAGGCGAACTACTTCATCGACCACGCGGAATGGGTCAACGACTCCCGGACCCTCGTGCCGTTCCTGGACATGGAATGGCCGTACGCGTCGCTCGACCTCCCGGCCTGCTACGGCATGGCCCCGCCGGACGTCGTCGCGTGGATCCGCGGCTTCGTCGACCAGGTGAAGGCCCGCACCGGCCGGGACATGATGATCTACACCGCGACGAGCTGGTGGAACCCGTGCACGGGCAACGACACCTCGTTCGCCAACAACCCGCTCGACCTGGCCCTGTGGGGCAGCGTTCCGCCGCTGATCCTGCCGGCCGGGTGGACCTCGTACGCGCTCTGGCAGTACGCGGCCGGCAACCCCGCGGTCGCCGGCAACTACGACAAGGACGCGTTCAACGGCGACTACATGGCGCTGACCAAGCTCGCCGGGGACGTCCCGGCCGACGGCCCGGCCTTCGAGCTGCGCGCCGCCGCCAACAACCGGTACGTCAGCGCGGCGAACGGCGGCAACTCGCCGCTGATCGCCAACCGGGACGCGATCGGGGTCTGGGAGCAGTACGACATGGTCAACGCCGGCAACGGCGACGTGGCCCTGCGCTCGCACTCCAACGGGCTGTACGTGACCGCGGACCTCGGCAACAACGGCACCCTCGTGGCCAACCGGCCGGCCATCGGCGCCTGGGAGCGGTTCACGGTCGTCGCCAACGCCGACGGCACCATGGGCCTGTTCGCCAACGCCAACGGCAAGTACGTGACGGCCGACCTCAGCAACGGCGGCACCCTGGTGGCCAACCGGGCCTCGGTCGGGGCCTGGGAGAAGTTCACCAAGGTCCCGGTGCCGACGTCGCTCGCACTCAAGGCGAGCGGCAACGGCAAGATCGTCACCGCGGCGAGCGGCGGCCTCCTGCCGCTGGTCGCCAACCGGGACGCGGTCGGCGCCTGGGAGCGCTTCGAGGTGGTCGACCTCGGCAACGGCGACGTGGCCCTGCGGGCGAACGCCAACGGGCTGTACGTCACCGCCGATCTCAACAACAACGGCACCCTGATCGCCAACCGCACCGCGGCCGGCAGCTGGGAACGGTTCCGCATCGCCACCGACGCCAACGGCGTGGTCACGGTGCTGGCCCTGGCCAACGGCAAGTACGTCACCGCCGACCTCGGCAACGGCGCCGTCCTGGCCGCCAACCGCGCCGCGGTGGGCGACTGGGAGAAGTTCAGCAAGGCCGCTTGAGCACGCTGTTTCGCGGAAAGGGGGGCTGCGGCCCCCCTTTTTCGTACGCTGACCCAACCGTTCTGTGGCCCGGCCGCATCTGAGGGCTGGAGCAGGCGGAAAGGGGAAGCGGTGCGCGACGAGTTCGAGCGGGAGTACGTGGAGTACCTCCGCGTGCGGATGCCGCATCTGCGCCGCCTCGCCCACGCCCTGACCGGCGACTTCGACCGCGCCGACGACGTGGTGCAGACGGCGGCGACGAACCTCTACCTGAAATGGCGCCAGGTGCGCGCCGCGGACAACGTCGACGCGTACGTGCGCAAGATGGTCGTGCACACCTTCCTGGCCGAGCAGCGCCGCGCGTGGGCGCGCACCTGGCTCACCGACCGGCTCCCCGACCGCGCGGCCGAGCCTCCTCCAACCGACGACGCCCTCCTCGTCCGCGGCGCGCTCAGGCGGCTGCCGGCAAGGCAACAGGCAGTACTAGTGCTGCGTTTTCTGTGTGATCTGCCCGTCGAGGACGTCGCGGCCGCGCTCGGATGCGCACCCGGCACGGTGAAGAGCCACACCTCGGCGGGCTTGACCGCGCTGCGCAAGATCCTCGGCCCCAGTGCCACTGCGACCCTCGGCGGAGGTGCCCGGTGAACCCCCTTGCCCCGCTGCGCGTTCCGGCGGATCTGCCACCGTCCAAAGTGAACCTCGACCGCGCCCTGCGCGACGGCCGCCGCCGGCAGCGCAACCGCCGCGTGCTCGCCGTGGCCACCGCCGCGATCGCCGTCGGCGCGACGCTCATCGGCGTGTCGGCCTTCGCGCTGGAGCGCCCCTCGAGTCCCCCCGCCGACGACCCGCTGCCGACGGGCTGTTCCGTGCACCGCCTGCCCGCACCTGGCCCCGGCACCGCCGTGGGCGTCGATCCGGCGGGCGGCTACGCGATCGGCGGCCTGGACGACAAGCCCCAGGACGGCGTGCTGCTCTGGGCGGCCGGCGTCCTGCAGGTCCTGGAGGGCGCCCCGCTGAACGCCTACCCGGCCGCGGTGAACGCTTCGGGCGTCGTGGTCGGCAACGGCGGCGAGGCGACCTCGATCCCATGGATGCTCAAGGACCACACCTACACCCGCCTGGCCCTCCCACCGGACGCGAAATCGGTCACGGTGAGCGACATCAATGCTTCCGGAGACATCATCGGTACCGCCGCGTGGGACGCGAAATCCCGCATCGTGCGCTGGAACGCGGCCCGCCCCGGCGAGTTCACGTACGTCACGACCACCCCGGCGGTCGCGCGCGCCGCGTCCATCGCCGACGACGGCACAATCCTCGGCGATGCGGGCGACGCGGGCGCGTACGTGTGGCGCCCGGACGGTACCGGCGAGGCCTTGAAACTCCCGGACGGCCGCCCGGCCGGCGGCGCCACCCAGCTCGCGGGCGACTGGGCCATCGGCTGGTACGACGACGGCGCCTGGACCAACCACGGCGTCCGCTGGAACATCCAGACCGGCGCGGCAACCTTGCTGGACACCTTCATCCCGGCCGCGATCGACGCAACCGGCGCGATGGTCGGCGTCGTGCGCAACGACGACGACCACGAGTACTCCCCGCCGGCCGCGTGGCGCGACGGGAAGGTCCTCGACCTGCCGGTGCTGGAGGCGGGCCAGTCGGCGACGGTGATGTCGATGACGGCGGACGGGCACATGGCGGTGGGCTGGCTGTTCCGCGCCAAGAACGACCCGATCACCCCGGTCCGGTGGTCCTGCCCCTAGGCCCTGTCCTGGTCCCGGGCGGGGTTCGCCCCTTTCGCCGCTGGCACGTTTCCGGGATTTCTCCTGCTCCCGTCACCTCTACCGTTCTCGTTGCAAGCCAAACGGACTTTGATGACAGGGAGATAGAGACATGAGCGACGTCGACTACGGGCAGTACGAGGCCGGCCAGGAAAGCGGTTCGCTGGACGAGCTGCACCAGGCCGAAGGTTCCGAGTACGACGCCAACAGCCAGTTCGGCGTGTACGAGCAGGACCACTCCGCGGCCGAGTCCACCGACTTCTCCACCGGCCAGCACGTCGAATACGACGCCCCCGGCGCGGTGCACTACGAGTCGACGGACTTCACCAACTACAGCCACGACGCCTCCGTCGACGACCACGTCTTCGCCGCCGAAGGCTCGGAATCGGTGCACCAGGCCGAATTCTCCGAGCTCGACGCCCTGCAGGAGCGCTTCGCCACCGCGTTCGCCAACGGCGCCGAATTCAGCACCGCCAACTGACAGCAGACAACGAAAAGCGGCCCGCCGATCCGGCGGGCCGCTTCGCTTTTTGGGTCAGCGGAGGTGGTCGGTGAACCACTGGATCAGCCGCTGGTACGCCTCGGTCGCGGCCGGGGCGTTGTAGCGCTCGCCCGTGTCGTTGAAGAACGCGTGGTTCGCGCCCGGGAAGGTGACCAGCTCGTGCGGCAGGCCGGCCGCGGTCAGGGCCGCCTCTGCCGCGTCCCGGGTCGCGTTCACGCGGGAGTCGAGTTCGCCGTAGACGCCGAGTACCGCGGCATTCTTCGAGCCCGTCAGCGAGGCGCCGCTCGGGAAGGGGCCGTAGAACGGGGCGGCGGCTGACAAGCGGGGCTCGCCCGCGGCCAGCAACTGCCAGACCTCGCCGCCGCCGAAGCAGAAGCCCATCGCGCCCAGTTTCAGGGCCGGCGCGCGGCGGGTGAGTTCGGTCAGGGCGGTCTTCATGTCCTTGATGAAGCGGGCCGGGTCGGCCGCGTTCAGGGCCGCCGTCGCCTGGGCCGGGTCGGTGAAGTGGGCCGTGCCGCCCTCCTCCGACAGCAGGTCGAGCGCCAGCGCGGAGAAGCCGCTCGCGGCCAGGCGGCCCGCGACCGAGCGGATGTGGTCGGTCAGGCCCCGATTCTCGTGGATCACCAGCACCGCACCCCGCGGCGCCGCGGCCGGGGCCCAGGCGGCCTGGAGGCCCTCGAACGTGATCGGCGACGTGGGCAGGGCCGGCGGGCCGGCGGCGGTGGAGGATGAGGACGACGACGGGGCCGGGGTGGCCTCCGGCGTCGAGCAGGCGGCCAGCATCGACGTTGCCACGGCGACGCCCACGCCCATGAGGGACAGGCGGCGCAGGGCCTCCCGACGGCCGATCAGCCCGTCGGCGTAGTCGACCACGACCTCGGACGTCAGGTACTCGTTCATGCCCTCGACGTTAGTGCCGGATCGGAGCAGGCCCGTGCGGCAGCGCGGCGCGGCGGCGTTTTTCCAGGTTGGAGATGTGCCAGGCCAGCAGGAGCGCGGCGTTCGAGACCAGGGCGGTCGCCAGGCCGCGGGCGAAGGACTCGTGGAACAGCTCGCGCAGGATGAAGGCCATGTTCAGGTCCAGGCTCAGGGTTAGGACGCCCGCCAGGAGCCACCGAGTCGTCCGAGATCGCATCGCAACAACCCCCGCTGTCTCGGTGCTTCAATGCTAGGGCGGAAGGGGGCGCAATGGCAGACCTGGTGAGCGACTTCGACTACCACCCCGATGAGCCGTACGTGCGGCAGTTTCGGGTGCCGCGCTCGGATGTGCGGCGACTGGATGATGTCGCGTTCGTCTATGACGTGGGGTTCGGCGACGTGGTGCTGCGGCACTTCGCGTTCCGGGACGAGTGGTTCAAGGTCAATGTGACGCTGGACCGGCAAGGGCGGCTCGTCGAGACCGCGCCCGGGCCGGGGCATCCGGCGTTCGCGTTCAACTGTGACGTGGCCACGCCGATGGTGGTGCGGGGGGATGCGGTCCACGCCGTGGATCTCTTTGCCGACGTGCTCGTCCGGGCGGACGGGGTCAGCCATCAGGTGCAGGACGTCGCGGAAATGGAGGAGGAGCTCCAGCCGGAGCAGCTGCACGATGCGCGCCGGGGGCTCGAGCGGCTTCTGAGCATCATCGAACGCGGCGAGCTGGCCGCCTTCCTGGACGCGGTGTGGCCGTTCGGGCCGACGGACCCGGCGCCCGCGTTGCCGATGGTGAAAGTGCCGTCAGCGGGTCTTGTGTAACTGCTCGCCGGTCAGGGCGTCGTCGCCGCGGCCCGCCAGGCACCGGTACGTCGTCGGGCCCGCCTTCTGGGCCGCCGCGCTCGGGAGCAGGGCCGAGATCTCCCAGTTGGCGGCGCCGATGTTCACCGTCAGCAGGGTGCCGACGCTGCAGACGGCGGCGACGGGCTTGTCCTTCTTGCTCGTGACCTTGCTGCCGGCGGGGAGCTCGCCGTAGGCGAAGACCTCCCACGTGTGCTTCCCCGCGCAGTCGACCTGGGTCAGCTTGGTGTCGAAGCACTCGGGCGTGGCCGAGCACCGGGCGCCCTCGCCGGCGAACTGGCCGCAGCTCGACGTGGCCGGGGCGGCGGCGGCCGAGGCGGAGACGACGGGGGTGGGGGTGCCGTCGCCCAGGCCGTACGCGATCGCCACGGTCACGAGCGCGGCCACGGCCAGCAGGCCCGCGCCGACGCCGATCCATAAGCCGCGGCGGCTTCGCGAACCAACCACAAGGGGATCAGCGGGAGGAGCGACGGGAGGGGGTTCCAGCAAAACAGCCGATGGCTGCAGAGGATCAGTCGGCGGCTCCTCCGGACCCGCCTCATGCGGCACCGTCTGCTCCGGGTCATGCGGAAATCCGCCGCCCATGAAGGGGGAGTCCAGCAGGCGGTCGGGAGGGGGCGGGGGCAGCGCGGGCGGTGAGGTGTACACCGGCTCCAGCGGCGGCGATCCCAGCGGCGGCACGATCACCGGCGGCGGCGGCTTCAGCTGCAGGCCGATCAACGCGTCCCGCAGTTGCAGGGCGGTCGGGCGCTTGGCGTCGTCGTTCGACATGCCCGCGCGCAGGATCGCCATCAGCTCGTCGGGGCAGCCCGGCACGTCGGGGATGTGGTCGTTGAACATGTCGACCAGCGAGAGCAGGCTCGGCATCTGGTCCTCGCGCCAGCGGGGCGGGCGGCCGCGCATGAGGGCGTAGAGGGTCGCGCACAGGGCGTAGACGTCGGCGGGTGGGCCGGGCGGGGCGTGCCGGAAGGTCTCCGGCGGAGCGTACGCGGGGGTGAGCACGTCGAGGGTGATCGACACGTCGCGCCATTCGGCCAGGATGGCCAGGCCGAAGTCGGCCAGTGCCGGTTCACCGAAACGGCTGAAGAGGATGTTGGCCGGCTTGACGTCGCGGTGCAGTACACCCAGGGAATGGGCGTCGGCGAGGGCGTCGGCGATCTTGAAGCCGACCTCGCGGACCTCGGCCGGGGTGAGGGGCTTGGTGCGCATGCGCTCGGCGTAGGAGCCGTCGCAGAGCTCCATGATCAGGTAGGGGTGGCTGTCGGTGGTGACGCCGGCGTCGAAAAGGTCGACGACGTGCGGGTGGCTCGACATGCGGCCGGCCGCGCGGGCCTCGCGCAGGAAGCGGCGGCGGTCGCGCTCGGTCTCCAGGGTGCGGTTCTCGACCTTCACGGCGACGTCGCGGCCGACCGACTCCTGCTGGGCCCGGTAGACGGTGGCGTATCCACCACGGGCCAGCACCGAGAACCCGGTCAAGCCGGGCACCGAGGGAAGCGGAGCCGATGCGGTCACGCCTAAGAAGGTACGGCAGAGGTGTGACAGTGCACGGTCACGTCTCGGCAACCGCCGCAACGGAGTCGGTCGCGCACTCTCGGTTGGCTTCGAGCGCCGCATGCAGTACCGACGCCGCATAATCCCGACCGCGAACGTCCTCGCCCGGAGCACCCTGCGCCTGCCTGGCCCAGTCCAGCGCCTCGGCGTTACGTCCGGCCGCCAGCAGCGCCGCGGCGTAGGCGGCGATCGCCTGGCGGCGGGAGAAGATCACCGAGGGGCCGGGGCGCTCGGCGGCGACGCAGCCCAGCGTCTCCAGGGCCGTCGGCAGGTCGCCCTGGGCCAGCCGGGCCAGCCCGAACAGCACCCGCGGGCCGACCGTGGCCGGCTCCAGCACGTCGTGGGTCTCCACGACCTGCAGCACCGCCCGCGCGTCGGCCTCGGCCGCGACCGGGTCGCCCCGATCGAGGCTCACGAAGCCGCGGATGGTGCGGGACATGCCCAACAGCAGCGGGTGGCCGGTCTTCTCGCCCCACTCGGTGGCGTCGGAGAGCAGGTCGAACGCGTGCGGCAGCTCCCACAGCTCGCGCGCGACCACGCCGCGGACGACGAGCGCCAGGCCGCGGCCCCAGTCGTCGCCGGCCGCCGCGAACTCGCGGTACGCCCGCCGCGCCTCCCGGTCCGCCTCGGCCAGGTCGCCGCTCTCGGCCGCCGCGAACGCCTCGACCGCGCGCAGCGTGCCGACCGCCCAGGCGTCGCCGACCCGCTCGCCGAACGGCAGGAACGCCTTGGCCAGCCGCCGCGCCTCGCCCAGCCGACCGGCGAGGAGGCGCACGAACGCCGTGGTGCCGCGCAGCCAGGCCCGCCCGACCGGGTCGCCGAGCTCGGCGAAGCGGCGGGCGGCGCGGCCGAGCGCGGCGTCGGCCCCGGCGAAGTCGCCGCGGGTGGTGGTGACCCAGGCCAGGTGCTGCAGCGACCACGCCTGGGCGCGCCGGTCGCCGGCCGTGACCGCGATCTGGAACGACTCGGCGAAGCGGCCGCCGGCCTCGGCCAGGCGGCCCTCCAGGAAGTCGGCCATGCCGAGGCGGCGCATCGCGTCCCCGCGCTCGTACGTCAGGTGGGCCCCGGTCGCCGCCTCCAGCGCGTCGGACAGCGTGGCGTAACTGCGCCGGTGGTCGCCCATGCCGCGATAGGCCCGACCGGCCACGAGCAACGCGCCGACCTGGACGGCCGCGTCGTCTCCCGCGTTCGCCGTGATCTTTTCGGCGTACCCGAGCGCCTCCGCGAACCGCCCCAGCTGGAGCAGCGCCCGGGAGTGCACGAGCCGATCGGCCGCCGGCAGTATTCCGCCGCCGAGCACCGCGGCCCGGTCGGCGGCCTGCGCGGCGACGGCCGGTTCGCCGGATGCCAGCGCGGCCCGGGCGGCCCGGCCCAGCGCCTGCACGCCCAGCGGCGCGGCCGAGCGGGCCAATGAGTCCGGCCGCAGCCCGACCACGTCGGCGAGCTTCCCGGCCCGCTCGGCGTGCTCGGCGATGAACGCGTCCGCGGAGCCCAGCGTCATGTTCAACCCGGCCACGTTGCCGGTGCCACCGGCGGCCAGGAAGGTGGTGACCGCGGCGGAGGCCCAGCGCGAGAGCGCGGCGTGCCGCTCGGCCAGGTCGGCCTTGCCGATGCCCGCGTACGCCGCCTCGCGCAGCAGCGGGGTGGCGAAGGCGAACCCGCCCCGGCCCCGGCGCAGCATGCGGCGCTGCAGCAGCTCCTCGACGGCCCGCTCCAGCTCGACCGCGGCCACGACCGCGGGCCGGGCCGGCTGGCCGGGCGGGTTGAACCGCAGCGCCTCCAGGGCGCGGGCGGGCACGGTGTCGCCGATGACCGCGGCGTCGCGCAGGACGGCGCGGGTGTCGGTGGGCAGCGCGTCGATGCGGGCCGCGAGCACGGCCGCGAGGTCGCGGGAGAGCAGCCGGCCGCCGAGCGAGCCGGGCGCGAGCCGCCAGCCGGGCGGGTCGGTGCCGGCCACGGTGGTCAGCGCACCGCGCTCCTGCAGCAGGGTGACCAGTTCGGCGAGGTAGAACGGGTTGCCCTGGGCGGTCGCGAGGAGCCGGTCCTCGTCGGCCGGGGCGAGCCGTCCGCCGCCGAGGTAGGCCGACAGCAGCCGGGCCGCGTCCGCGCCACGCAGGGGCGGGATCGGTACCACTTCGGCATCGGCGATCCGCGTCAGCACTCCGGCCGACCGCACCAGCTCCGGCCGCCCGAGCAGGACGATGAGCACCGAGCCCTCGAGCCGCTCGATGGTGGCCCCGAGCGCGTCCAGCGTCTCGGCCGTCGCGTCGTGCAGGTCGTCGACGATCACCACGAGCGGCGTCTCGGCGGCGAGGCCGGACAGCAGCTCGGCGACCGCGGCGGGCACGGCGTGCAGGTCCAGCTCGTCGGGCTTGCCGCCGGGCGCGACCCACGCGGTGTCGCCGATCGCCTCGGTGTAGCCGATCAGCGTCAACAACAGATCGCTCGCGAACCGGGGCGGCTCCGGACGCCCCCGCGCGGCCCGGGCCAGGCGCTGGGCCAGGCGGCGCAGCCGCTCCTCGACCGCCTCGCGGGTCAGCGCGGCGTCCGGGGGCAGGCCGATCGCGGCGCGCACGAGGTCGGCCAGCGGGGCCAGCCGCCGGCGCTCGCCGAACGCGGCACAGTGCACGGACAGCACGCGGGCGCCGCCGCCAGGAGCGAAACCGGCGCTCGGCGTGTACCCCGCGCCGCCCAGATAGCCGGCCGCGAAGCGCTCGATCTCGCCGGCCAGCCGCGTCTTGCCCAGGCCCGCCTCACCGGTGAAGACCAGCACCCGCGGCTCCTGCCGGTCCGCGATCTCGGCGAGGCGCCCGGAGACCCGGCCGAGCTCGGGCTCGCGGCCCACGAACGGCGCCTCGTCGCCCAGCCCGGAGCGGGTGCCGGGGGCGTCGAGCAGGCCGAGCAGCTCGTAGGCCTCGACCGGCTCGCGCTTGCCCTTGAGCCGCAGCGGGCGCAGCGCCCGCCAGGAGGCCAGCAGGCGGGTGGAGGAGGAGGTGCGATCGCCCGCGTACACCGCGCCGATCGCGGCCGCGTCGGCCAGCCGGGCGGCGGTGTTGACGGTGTCGCCGATGACCGTGTACTCGATGCCGGCCTGGACGCCCGCCACCACCGGCCCGGTGTTGAGGCCGATGCGCAGGCCCAGCGGGGCGCCGCCGCCGCGCTCGTCGTCCAGCACCCGGCGGACCGCGCGCTGCATGGACAGCGCGGCCCGCACGGCCCGCTCGGCGTCGTCCTCGTGGGCGACCGGCGCGCCGAACACGGCCATGATCCCGTCGCCGGTGAGCTTGTCGACGTGGCCGCCGAAGGTCTTCACGGCGCCCGCGAGCGCGGCCAGCACCCGGTCGGTGACCGCGCCGACCCGCTCCGGGTCCAGGTCCTCCGACCAGGCGGTGAAGTCCGAGAGGTCGCCGAAGAGCACGGTGACGATCCGCCGCTCGGCCGCGGGCAGGGTGGCGGCGGCCGGCAGCGCGGAGCCACAGTGGTGGCAGAACCGCGCGCCGGGAACGGCCACGGTCCCGCAGACCGAACAGGTCACGTCGTACCCAAACCATCAGCGGGTGGGTGTGATTCCCGTCGCAGAAAATCGAGCTGCGCCCGCACGCTCATCTCGGCGGCCCACCACAGCGAGCGGTCGACGTCGGCGTACACCCGGGCCACGACCTCGGGCGCGTCGGTCGCGCCGGCCGCCACCGCCGCGCGCACCTGCTCCAGGCGGGCCTGGCGGTGCTGGCGGTAGTACCGTGCCGCGATCCCGGTGTCGGTGAGTGACGGTCCGTGGCCGGGCAGCGCGGGGCGGCCGTCGAGGGCGGCCAGCTTGTCCAGGCTGGCGAGATAGTCGCCGAGGTCGCCGTCCGGATGTGCGACCACCGTGGTGCCCCGCCCCAGGATGGTGTCGCCGGTCAGCACCATTTCTTCGCCTTGGTACCGCACGAGGAAACACACCGAATCCTTCGTGTGACCCGGCGTCGGCAGTGGCTCGACCGTGAGACCGTCCGCGTCGAGGTGCTCGAGCACGGGCGGGTCGTACACCCGCGCCCCGGTGAGCTCGGCCAGCCGCTGAACACCCTCGGTGTGGTCGATGTGGCCGTGGGTGAGCACGATCGCGGCGACGGGGGCGTGCGCGGCGACCGCGCGCAGGTGGCCCTCGTCCAGGGGGCCAGGGTCGACCACGACGCTGCCGCCGTTGGGAGCGCGCAGGAGCCACGTGTTGGTGCCGTCGAGCGTCATCGGGCCCGGATTGGGCGCGCGGACCAGCGTCACCCAGTCGGGCAACGCGGTGAGCACCTCGGCGGCGGGGGTGGTGACGTGGCTTACCACGAACGTGATCCTACGGCGGCGTTCTTCGCCTCACACGTCACCCGACCGGCCAGTAGCCGACCCCGCCAGCGGTAAAAGGCGGGGCCGGCTGGGCCATCCGGCCTCAGGCCACCTCGATGACGGCCTCGACCTCGACCGGCGCGTTCAGCGGCAGCGCGGAGACGCCCACGGCGCTGCGGGCGTGCTTGCCGGCGTCGCCGAAGACCTCGCCGAACAGCTCGGAGGCGCCGTTGACCACGCCCGGCTGCCCGGTGAAGCCCGGCGCGGACGCGACGAACCCGACGAGCTTGACCACCCGCACCACGCTGTCCAGGCCGACCAGGGCCTCCACGGCGGCGAGCACGTTGATCGCGCAGGTGCGGGCGAGCTCCTTGGCGCGCTCGGGCGCGACCTCGGCGCCGACCAGCCCGGTGGCGGCCAGCGCGCCGTCGACCATCGGCAGCTGGCCGGAGACGTACACGTAATTGCCCGTGCGCACGGCGGGAACGTACGCGGCCACCGGCGGTACCACCGGCGGAACGGTGATCCCGAGCTCGGCCAGGCGCGCGTGGACGTCGCCCACGTCAGCCGGCCTTGGGGCGCTTGAAGTAGGCGACGAGGTTCTCCGGGTTGAGCCCGGGCACGATGGCCACCAGCTCCCAGCCCTCGTCGCCGAAGTTGTCCAGGATCATCTTCGTGTTGTGGACGAGCAGCGGCGCGGTCAGGTACTCCCATTTCTGCATGTGGGGACAGTAGCGCCGAGCCGTCCGGGTTTGTCGGGGCACAGCCTGATATCGGGACCCCCGCCGGTGGCCGGGTGACGCTACTGTGAGGGCCGCCGTCGCGTGTGTCGCACAAAGGTGGGAGAAATGACGCAACCGCCCCCGTACCCGGGCCAGCCGGAGTATCCGGGCCAACCCGGTCAACCCGGGCAGCCGGGATGGCCTCCGCCGGTGCAGGACCCCTACGCGCAGCAGCCGGATCCCTACGCCGTGCCGCCCACGTCGGCCCCGCCGACGTCCGGTGGACCGTATGCCCAGCCCTACGCCCCGCCGCCGGCCACCGGCGCGTTCGGTCAGCCAACGGGGCAGTTCCCGCCGCCCACCGGGCAGTTCCCGACCGGCCCGATGGCGACCGGGCCGGTGCCGCAGCCGGGCATGGCGCCGCCGTTCTCCGGGCCGCCGGCGCCGGGCTACCCGGTGTACCCGCAGCAGGCCCCGGTCAAGAAGAAGCGCGGCCTCATGATCACCCTGATCATCCTGGCCGTGGTCGTGGTGCTGTGCGGCGGTGGCGGCGCCGCGGCGTACTTCGTGGTCCAGAACAACCAGGGCACCGGCGCGCCGACGGCGGCCGAGGCGGTCAACGGCTTCCTCACCGCGGTGTACAAGAACCGCAACATCGACGACGCGCTGAAGTACGTCTGCTCGGCGGCGCGCGACAAGGAGAAGCTGACCCAGCGGATCGATGACATCCGCAAGTACGACGGCGGCCTCTCCAGCCCCACCTACACCTGGCCGGCGCCGACCGTGGAGAAGTCCACCGCCGACGAGGCCACGCTCACGACCACGGTGAAGGTGACCACGAGCGACGAGAAGGTCGCGGAGACGAAGTACCGGTACGTCGCGACCCACGGCGACGGCTGGTTCGTGTGCGAGATCACTGCCGCGTGACCACGGGCCTCGACCAGGTAGCGTCGAGGGTGTGACGGCGCGCGAGACTTCGGACGGGCGGGGCGGCTACGGCTGGCCCGCCCGTCTGCATGTGGTCACCGGCAAGGGCGGCACCGGCAAGACGACGGTGGCCGCGGCGCTGGCGCTGGCCCTGGCGCGCGACGGCAAGCGGACCCTCCTGATCGAGGTCGAGGCGCGGCAGGGGATCGCCCAGCTGTTCGACCGCGACCCGCTGCCCTACCGCGAGATGCGCATCGCCACGGCGCCCGGCGGGGGCGAGATGCGGGCGCTGGCGGTGGACGCCGAGGAGGCGCTGCTCGAGTACCTCGAGATGTTCTACCGCCTCGGCGTGGCCGGACGGGCCCTGCGCAAGGTGGGCGCGGTCGACTTCGCCACCACGGTCGCCCCGGGCCTGCGTGACGTCCTGCTCACCGGCAAGATCAAGGAGGCGGTCACGCGCACCGCCGACGGCCGCCGGGTCTACGACGCCGTCGTGCTCGACGCGCCGCCGACCGGTCGGGTGGGCCGGTTCCTCAACGTGACGGCCGAGACGGCGCGGCTGGCCAAGGTCGGCCCGATCAAGACCCAGAGCGAGGGCGTGGCGGCCATCCTGCGCTCGCCGATGACCGCCGTGCACGTGGTCACCCTCCTGGAGGAGATGCCGGTCCAGGAGACGGCGGACGCGATCGACGAGCTGACCCGGCTGGGCATCCCGATCGGCACCGTGATCGTCAACGCGACCCGGCCGCCGGTGCTCGCCGGGGTGAAGATCACCCAGGCCGACCTGCGGCGCGGGTTGGGCGCGGCCGGCGTACCGGCGGACAAGGACACGCTGGCCGGCCTGGCGGGCGAGGCGCGCGCGTATCAGACCAAGGTGGCGGCCGAGGGCTCCCTGCGCGCGGAGCTGCAGAGCCTGGGCCGCCCGGTCGTCGAACTGCCGGTGTTTCCCGAGGGTGTGACCGCCGCGACCCTCGAGTCCCTCGGTGATCTGCTCCTCACGTCTGCTTGAGGATGCTCGCAGCGGATACGCTCGCAGAGTGCCTCCCAATGCCGAGACGCCCGGGTCCCCCGACCTGGATCTTGACGCGATCCTCGCCGACCGCGCGATCCGGATCGTGGTCTGCTGCGGCTCGGGCGGAGTCGGGAAGACGACAACGGCCGCCGCGCTGGCGCTGCGCGCGGCGGAGGAGCACGGCCGGCGCACGGTCGTCCTGACCATCGACCCGGCCCGGCGGCTGGCCCAGGCCCTCGGCCTCACCGAGCTGGACAACACGCCCCGCCAGGTCAAGGGCCTCCAGCCGGACTCGGCCGAGCTGCAGGCCATGATGCTGGACATGAAGCGGACCTTCGACGAGGTCGTGCTGCAGCACACCGACCCGAAGAAGGCCGAGGAGATCTTCGCCAACCCCTTCTACCAGGCCATGAGCTCGACGTTCTCGGGCACGCAGGAATACATGGCGATGGAGAAGCTGGGCCAGCTGCGGGCCCGCGACGACTGGGACCTGATCATCGTCGACACCCCGCCGTCGCGCTCGGCGCTGGACTTCCTCGACGCGCCGGCCCGGCTGTCGCGGTTCCTCGACGGCAAGATGCTGCGCCTGCTGCTCGCCCCCGCGCGGGCCGGCGGCCGCAGCGTGTTCAACCTGGTCTCGGCCTCGTTCGGGCTGTTCAGCCGCACGGTGCAGAAGATCCTGGGCGCGCAGCTGCTGACCGACCTGTCCGGCTTCGTGGGCGCGCTCGACTCGATGTTCGGCGGCTTCCGGGAGCGCGCCGAGCAGACGTACCGCGTGCTGCAGGCCCCCGAGACGGCGTTCCTGGTCGTCGCGGCGCCCGAGCCCGACGCGGTCCGCGAGGCGGTCTACTTCGCCGGGCGGCTGGCCGCGGACCGGATGCCGCTGGCCGGGTTGGTGCTCAACCGCGTGATCCCGGTGGCGGCACCGGACCTCACGGCGGAGGACGCCCGGGCGGCCGCGGAGCGTCTCGACGAGCTCGGCGGCCACCAGGCGACGGCGGACGTGCTGCGCGTGCACGCGGAACTGGCCGACCAGCACGATAGGCAGGCGGCGGTCTCCGGCCGGTTCCTGCACGCCTACCCGGGTGTGCCGGTCGTCCGAATCCCGGCTCAGCCCGCCGACGTCCATGACCTCGACGGGCTGCGCGCGATCGGAGCGACCTTCGCGTAGTGCTTCAGCCGGTCGGCACCAGCTCCTTGGTGTCCTTGCTGGTGCTGTTGCGGTCCATGGCCGCTTCGAACATCTTGCGCCAGCTGGGCACCTGCGGGTGGCGGCGCAGCAACGCCCGGCGCTCGCGCTCGGTCATGCCGCCCCACACTCCGAATTCGATCCGGTTGTCGAGGGCGTCCGCCAGGCACTCGTACCGCACGGGGCAGCTCCGGCAGATCCGCTTCGCCACGTTCTGCTCGGCACCCTGGACGAACAGTGCGTCCGGGTCGCCATTGCGACACGCGGCGATGCTGGGCCAGTCGACGACCATGCTCATATTTCCTCTTCCCCCCTTGGACTCCCCCCGGGTCCATCCGCCGGTCTTGCCCCGGCGAAAAGCGCCCAAACCACGTCCCCCCATGGCATTCGGGTGCAGTTCGCCGGGATTCCCCGGTCAGACGGCAGGGTTCCCGGCCTCGGGAACCCCGAAAGGAGCTTTCCGGAACATCATGCTCTGTAGTCGTCCAGTTACGCAACGTTGTTGCACCAGGTTAACCGCCCTTTCGCGATCCACCAAAGGGCCGATCCGTGCTACCGCTGCGCCACTACCGGGTGCGATTTGCCCAAAATGCCGACGGCCCCCGTGCGGCATGCCGCAGAATCGGAATCGGGTCAACCTCACGCTCGGTGTCACGCGTCTAGGACAACGAGGACGCGTGCATCTGGACGCGGCCTCATGACGTCGTCACGTAGTCTGAGGCGGTGACCTGGATGCGCAAACGCGAGCACGGCCTGCTGCCCAACGCGGCTTCATTGCTGCTGTGTGGGCTCTTGGCGGGACTGGTGGTCGCTGCGGCCGCGTTCCCTGCGGTCGCGATGTCGGGATTGGCGGCGAAAGCCGGTTCCGACACGTTCGAGAATCTGCCGACCGATATCGACGTGTTGCCGTCGCCGCAGATCTCGTACGTCTACGCGTCCGACGGCAAGACGCTGCTGGCGATGATGTACGACGAGAACCGCCGCGACGTGAAGATCGATGACGTCGCCCAGGTCATGCAGCAGGCCATGGTGGCGGCCGAGGACAACCGGTTCTACGAGCACCGCGGCGTCGACGTGAAGGGTGTGGCCCGCGCGTTCGTGGCCAACCAGAACGCCGGCGGCCAGACGGAGCAGGGCGCCTCGACCCTGACGATGCAGTACGTGCGGCAGGCCATCGCCTACTCCGCGCGCACGCCGCAGGAGGTCGTGGACGCCACCGACAAGACGCCCACGCGCAAGCTGCGCGAGATGAAGTACGCGATCGACCTCGAGAAGAAGCTCTCCAAGAAGGAGATTCTCGAGCGGTACCTCAACATCGCGCCCTTCGGCCACGGCGCCTACGGCGTCTACGCGGCCGCGCACGTGTACTTCGAGAAGGACCCCAAGGACCTCACGCTCTCCGAGGCCGCGCTCATCGCCGGTCTGGTGAAGGCGCCGGGCACCAACGACCCGGCCACCGCCGAGGGCCTGCCGCGCGCCCTGGACCGGCAGAAGTACGTGCTGAACCAGATGGTCACGATGGGCTACATCGACAAGGCCACCGCCGACGCCGCCGCCGGCAAGGACAAGCTGAAGATCGTCGGCAAGCGCACGCCCGAGGGCTGCGAGTCGGTCCAGCGCCCCGAGCTCGGCGCCGGCTTCTACTGCGACTACCTGCGCCGCTGGTGGATGGACCAGAAGGTGTTCGGCGAGGACCAGTACCAGCGCGCGAACCGGCTGCGGGCGGGCGGCTACACCGTCGTGTCGTCGCTGGACATTCAGACGCAGACGGCGGCGTGGAAGTACGCGCAGGACCAGCCGCTGGTCTCCAAGGACCAGAAGGTCAAGCTGGGCCAGTCCAACGCGATGATGCTCGCGGCGATCCAGCCCGGCACCGGCCGCGTGCAGGCCCTGGCCACCAACCGCAACTTCAGCAACGACCAGACGCAGAACGGCGGCAACACCAACCCGGACAAGAGGGGCCAGAAGGGCAACTGGCCCAACACCACGGTGCCGATCATCACCGGTGACTCGGACATCCCCGGCTACCAGGCCGGGTCGGCGTTCAAGATTTTCACCGCGGTCGCCGCCCTGGAGTCCGGGCTCCCGCTGGCCACCACGATCCAGACCGAGAAGCAGTTCGTCTCGGACTTCATCATCAGCTCCAGCAGCCCGGCCGCCTGCAACGGCAACCACTACTGCCCGAAGAACTCCGGCGGCCAGTCCGGCCCCTACAACATGTGGACCGGCTTCGGCAGCTCGATCAACACGTTCTTCGTGCCGCTGGAGCAGCAGGTCGGCGTCGACCACGTGGTCGACGTGGCCAAGCGCATGGGCATCCAGTTCAACGCCCCCGAGGACGCCAAGCTCGCCGCCAACCCGAAGGGCTGGGGCGCCTTCACGCTGGGCGTGTCGGCGACCACCCCGCTGCAGCTGGCCAACGCCTACGGCACCCTCGCCGCGGACGGCCTGTACTGCGAGCCGACCCCGATCCTCGAGGTCAAGGACAACAGCGGCAAGAAGGTCGACGGGCTCGACCCCAAGTGCAAGCAGTCCATCGACCCCGAGGTCGCCCGCGCGGCCGTCGACATGGCCCGCTGCCCGGTCGGCGACCAGTCGGCCTCCGGCAAGTGCGCCGGGGCCACCGCCGGCTACGCCCGCGACTTCGTGAAGCGGCCGATCGCCGGCAAGACGGGCACCACGGACTCGGAGAAGAGCGCCACCTTCACCGTCATGACCAAGCAGATGGCGGTCTCCGGCTTCCTGACCGACCCGGACTGGCCCGAGACCAACAAGGACATGAAGCACCCGCCGGTCAACTACGCCGCGCTGGGTGTGCTGCGCGACGGCCTGGCCGGCCAGCCGATCGTCGGCTTCACCGCGCCGACCAAGGACCGCTCGCAGGGCAAGCTGGTCGACATCCCGTCGGTCAAGTGCCTCTCGGTCGACCAGGCCCGGGCCAAGGTCAAGAACGCCGGCTTCTCGGTCTCGGTCGCCTCGGGCCAGGTCGCCTCGCAGTGCCCGCCCGGCACCGTCGACCGCACCAACCCGGCCGGCTCCACCACCAAGGGCGGTGGGGTCCAGCTGGTCGTGAGCAAGGGCCCGGGCGCGCCGGCCCCGCCGTACCTGGGCAACAACGGCGGCAACGGCAACGGCGGAGTACAGCAGAACGGCGACATCCCGAACACCGGCGACGGGGTGGACACCAACAACTGCCCCATCCCGTGGGTCTGCTGATCACCTGAAGGCATGAAAAAGGCGGGCGTCCCCTGATCGGGGCGCCCGCCTCTTCTGTGTTCAGCTGGAGGTCAGCTGGGCCTTCACGATCGCGGCGACCCGGCCGCCCTCGGCGCGACCGGCGACCGCGGCCTGCGCGGCCTTCATCGCCGGCCCCATGCTGCCGGGACCGCTGAACCCACCGGCGGCCAGCGCGTCGCGGACGATGCCGGTGAGGTCCTCGTCGGAGAGCTGCTTCGGCAGGTACCCCGCGATGACCTCCTCCTCCGCGCGCTCCTTGGCCGCCTGGGCCTCGCGGCCCGCGCCGGCGAACGCGTCGGCGGCCTCCCGGCGCTTCTTGGCCTCCTTGGTGAGCACCGACAGGACCTCGTCGTCGGAGAGCTCACGAGCGGCTTTCCCGGCGACCTCCGCGTTGCGTACCGCGGCGATCGCCATCCGCAGGGTCGACGTCACCAGCTCGTCACGAGCCTTCATGGCGTCGCGCAGGTCGGACTCCAGGCGTGCCTTCAACATGAGAAAAGTCTATCCGTCAGATCTTGCTCAAATCCCGTTGTAAAAGCGCCGGTAGGCTGAAGCAATGCGCTCGAAGACCGTACTGCGACTCGCGGCCGGCACCGTCGCCGCCGGCGCCGCCACCTTTGCCTACGCCTCGCTCGTCGAGCGCAACATGTTCACCCTGCGCCGCTTCGACGTGCCGGTGCTCGCCCCGGACGCCGAGCCGCTGCGCGTGCTGCACATCAGCGACCTGCACATGATGCCCGGCCAGCACCGCAAGCAGCGCTGGGTGGCCGAGCTGGCCGGCACCGACCCGGACCTTGTCGTCGTGACCGGCGACAACATGGCCCACGTCGACGCCGTGCCCGCCGTCGTCCGCGCGCTCACCCCGCTGCTGGACCGGCCGGGCGCGTTCGTCTTCGGCTCGAACGACTATTTCGGCCCCGTGTTCAAGAACCCGCTGGGGTACTTCAACAAGAACAAGCCGTACGTCCAGGGCGCCGCGCTGCCGGCCGAGGAACTGCGCGACGTGCTGACCGGCTCCGGCTGGGCCGACCTGAACAACGCGCGCACCACGATCAAGGCGGGCGGCCGCTCGGTCGAACTGGTCGGCGTCGACGACCCGCACGTCGGCCGCGACGACTACGACGCCGTCGCCGGCCCCACCTCGCCCGACGTCGACCTGCGCCTCGGCGTCACCCACGCCCCCGAGCCGCGCATCCTCGACCGCATGGCCGACGACGGCTTCGACCTGCTGCTGGCCGGCCACACCCACGGCGGCCAGGTCGCCGTCCCCCTCTACGGCGCGCTCGTCACCAACTGCGGCCTCGACCGCAAGCTCGCCAAGGGCCTGCACCGCTGGCCCTACTCCGAGGCCTTCCTGCACGTCTCGGCCGGCCTCGGCACCCACCCGACCGCGCCGATCCGCTTCGCCTGCCCGCCCGAGGCGACGATCCTGACCCTCATCCCGCGATGACAGCGGTGGCGCCCGGCGCGGTGGTCGTCCGCAAATGGCCCCGCCGCGCCGCCTATGCCGGGATCGCCGGAGCCGCCGGCCTGGCCGTCCTGCTCCCCACGGGCACGGCGGGCGCCGCCTGGTTCCTCGCCGGGCAGGTTCTCAACGTCAACAGCCCTCGCGTGTACCCCGTGCGAGTACGCGCCTACGCCGGTCGCCGCATCACGCTGACCCGCACCCCCGACACCGCGCGCAACCTGCCCCTGTCATTCGTCTGGGCGGCGGGCCACGCGATCCTCGGCGACGTGATCTCGGTCGACCGCGCCACCGTGACCCGCGAGGTCGCCGAGGTCACCCGAGGGGCGCTGGTGACGGGCGTCAGGGGGTACACCTCGGGCTATGTCTTCGAAGGCACCCCGGCAGCGCGCGGCCTGCCCTTCGAGGACGTGGTGGTCTCCGGCGAGCTGGGCCCACTGCCGGCCTGGCTGGTCCCGCCGACAGTCCCCCTGGTCGACGACACCTGGATCATCGCCGTCCACGGCCGCGGCGCCCCCCGCGGCGAGGCCCTGCGCGCCCTGCCCACCCTGGCCGCCTCGGGCCGCCGAACCCTGGTCGTGTCATATCGCAACGACGAGGACGCCCCACCGTCCTACGACCACCGCTTCCACCTGGGCCACACAGAATGGCGCGACGTGCGCGCGGCGATCGACTACGCCCGCGCCGCGGGCGCCCGGGACGTGATCCTCATGGGCTGGTCCATGGGCGGCGCCGCGATCTTCAACCTGTTGCGCGAGTGGGACCATGGCGGCTTCCTGCGTGCCCTGGTCCTGGACTGCCCGGTGGTCGACTGGAACGAGACGCTGCGGATGAACGGCCGCCAGCTGAACGTCCCCCCGATCTGGGTCTGGACAGCGATGCGCCTGATCCAGCGCCGCTTGGGCGTACGTGCTTCCGACCTCGACTACAGCTCCCTGTCCGCGCGGGTGGATGTGCCGACGTTGCTGTACGTCGACCACGATGACCGGACGGTGGCCTCGGCCCCGACCATCGCGTTCGCCGCCTCCTTGGGTTCCCGCGCCGCGCTGGTCGAGACGCGTGAGGCGGGTCACTGCCGGGGCTGGAACCGAGATCCTTTGGCGTACGAATCGCGCTTGGCCTCGTTCTTGGCTTCGGTGTAGTGGCTGGTCAGGACCCGTTTGCCCGACACGGGGGATACCGAGTTGGAGGCGGGACGGGCGTGGGCTACGATTACTCGGCACGCTCGGGGTATAGCGCAGCTTGGTAGCGCGCTTCGTTCGGGACGAAGAGGCCGTCGGTTCAAATCCGGCTACCCCGACTTCGTAAGCAGGGCCGGTTTCCTCATCACGAGGGACCGGCCCTGCATCGTTTCCCCGACTTGCGTGCCGGTCAGGCGTGGCCGCAGAGCAGGATGAGCATCACGCCGACGGCGGCGATTGCGAACCAGGCGACCGCCGTCAACACCACTACCCAAGGGCGCGGAGGCGGTGCGGAATGTCTAGCCACGCGCGTTCACGAGGGCCGGCTGGTTCAACGTGGTCGCCGCCCTCGTGCTCCGGAGCTCCGTGACAAATTCGCCCTCGTCTCGTCGGGGAGCTTTCAAGCGGCGAGCATACGGCGATTCATGAACTTCACGCGTTCTGGCCGGCGACCGTCCAGCGGGTTTCGAACTTCATGCGTTGGCAGCGGTTGTCTGTCTCCGGGCTCAAGGTCACCGCCGAGCGGAGGACGATTGTGACCGTCGTTGTCGGGGGGATTCGGGACGTCTGCGGGCGGTCGTCGATCGCGAAGGCCGGCTGTGGGGCCATGGTCAGGCGGGCGGTGCAATACGCGCGCGTTGTGGCGTCGTCGGGGGTGGTGCCTGACGTTACCGACTTCGGCTGGGCTGCGGCTGGGGTGATCGAGGTGACGGTCATGGGGACGTGGTTCGGGTTGGTCACGCGCATGGTGATGTCGGCGCTGTGGCCGGGGAAGAGGCCGTCCTCGCCGTCGAAGATGGAGCTGACGGTGGACGGGTCGACCACCAAGGGCTTCAGGTCGCCGGCGCGGCCGTCGCCGGCTCTGGCGTCCGTGGTCTTCAGGAGGGTGTCGAAGGCGTAGCCTGACACGCCCATTGTGGTGGCCAACGTTGCTGCCACCAGGACGGGGCGGAGTTCGGCGAGCGTCATGGTGCGGGCGATTCCGTCGGAGTGGGCTTCGGGGCCTCGGCCGTTGTCGATTCCGCTACCGGTTCCGCGGCGGGAGTCTCCACGGCGGCCGGCGGTTGGCCGAGGAGGATTGTGCCGTTCTTGATTTTGTTGGGGTACTGCGTTGTAGGCGCGGGAGTCCCAGGAAGGACCGGGGCGGCCGTCGTGGGCTTGGCCCGAACAGGTGAAGAAGTCGATTTAGGCGCAGCAACCACGGCAACGACCGAATCGGCCGTAGGTGAAGTGGCCGGGGCGGAAGTGGGCGGGGCGAACTGGGCGGCCTTGCCCAGGACCAGGACGTCGGTGGCGGCCGTCCAGCCCGTACCGGCGCCCGCGGGAGCCGTGGTCCAGGCCAGGGCGGCCATGAAGGCGGTCGCGGCGATGACGAAGTGGCGGGGCTGACGGGGGACGCGCACGACGGGCCTTCCGGAGCGGGCGAAAATATCGACATCCAGAAGTGTGCGCAGGTCAGGCCGCTCATAACACCGGGTGACCGGCGGGCGCCCGGACGTCGACCGGCGTACCGCTCCGGTGTTTCCGCAGCTCATGTTGGCTAAAACAAGCGAAGGGAGTGACGGCCGTGAATCAAGCCGTCACTCCCTGGAGAGTTAGTACGACTTCTCCTGGCCCAGCAGGTGCTGGGAGACGAAGTTCAGGATCATCTCGCGGGAGACGGGGGCGATGCGGCCCGCCCGGACCGCGCCCAGCAGGGTGGCCACGCCGTACTCGGTGGTCATGCCGTTGCCGCCCAGCGACTGGATCGCCGTGTCGACCGCCAGCGCGGCCGCCTCCGCGGCGGCGTACTTGGCCGTGTTCGCGGCCACGCCCGCCTCCAGGTCGCGGCCCGCGTCGTACAGCGCCGCCGCCTTGGCCACCATCAGGCGGGCCATTTCGACCTGGATGTACGCGTGGGCCAGCGGGTGGGCCACGCCCTGGTGGCTGCCGATCGGCCGGCCCCACACCGCCCGGGTCGCGGTGTACGCCGAGGCGCGCTCCAGGGCGTACCGCGCCGTGCCGCACGCCATCGCGGCCACCGTGATGCGCTCGGGGTTGAGGCCCGAGAACAGGGCCGGCAGGCCAGCCTCCGGGTCCTCGCCGATCAGGGCGGCGGCGGGAACGCGTACGTCGTCGAGGTACACCTGGAACTGGTTTTCGGGGCTGACGATCTCCATGTCGATCTTTGTTGCGGTCAGGCCCGGGGCGTTGGTGGGGACGACGAAGATGGCCGGTTTGAGTTTGCCGGTGCGCTCGTCCTCCAGGCGGGCCACGACCATGACCTTGTCGCTCTCGTCCACGCCGGAGATGTAGACCTTGCGGCCGGTCAGGGAGTAGCCGCCTTCGAAGGGCTTGGCGACCGTGGTCAGCTTGTGGAAGTTGGAGCCGGCGTCCGGCTCGGTGATGGCGAAGCAGACCTTCAGGGAGCCGGCCGCGAAGCCCGGGAGGAGGGCCTGGCGCTGCGACTCGGTGCCGTGCTTGGCCACGATCGTCGCGGCGATGGCGGGGGAGACGACGAGCAGCAGCAGGGGCGTGCCGGCCGCGGCCAGTTCCTCGCAGACGATGGCGAGCTCGGTGATGCCGCCGCCACCGCCGTCGTACTGTTCGGGGACGCTGACGCCGAGGTAGCCGAGCTTGGCCGCCTCCTGCCAGAGCTCGTCGGAGTGCTCGCCGGCCTTGGCCGTGCGCACGAAGTACTCGTGGCCGAAGCGCTTGCCGAGCTTGGCCACCGCGTCGCGCAGATCCTGCTGTTGAGGGGTGTAATCGAAATCCACGCTAACTCCTACAAGGGGCTATGAGGGGGAGAGCACCGCCAGCAGTGCGCCGGACTCGACCTGCGAGCCGGCCGCAACCCGCAGGTCGCTGATGACGCCGTCGGTGGGGGCGTGCACGGGGTGCTCGAGCTTCATCGCCTCCACCGTGAGCAGCAGGTCGCCGGCCGCGACCCGCTGGCCGGGGACCACGAGCACCCGGCCGACGGCGCCCGGCAGCGGCGCGACCAGGGAGCCTTCCGGCTGGTCGGGCACCGGCAGCGGGTACCGCGGCAGCTCCGTCAGCGCCACCGAGCCCTCGGGACTGTCCACGAAGGACACACCGTCGACCTCGTGCACCGCGAACTGCAGCCGCACCCCGCCGACGTCGAGCACGACCCGCTCGCCGGTGGCGCTGAGGATGGCGGCCGGCGGGTGGTCGGGGGCGCCGGCCGGGTCGAGTCCCGCGCCGGGCAGGCCGATGTCCTCCGGGTCGATGCGGCGCACCGCCCACGCGGCGAGGTCGTTGGCGCGGTCCAGCCGGTAGCCGACCTCGATCGTGCCGGTCGGACCCTCGTAGACCACGGTCTGCAGGGCGCTGGGCACGTTGCGCCAGCCCGACGGCAGCCCGGGCAGCAGCGCGGTCTTGGCCCGCCGTGCGGCTCCCGCGAGCGCCGCGGCCAGGCAGGACAACCGCACCGCGTCCACAGAGGACAGCAGGGGCGCGAAGACCTCGGGGTGACGATCCAAAAAGCCGGTGTCGGTACCGCCCGAAAGAAACGCCGAATGCCGCAGCGTCCGCACCAGCAGGTCGCGGTTGGTCGTCACGCCGTGCATGCGCGCGCGGGCCAGCGCCCCGCCGAGCATCCGGGCCGCCTCGGCGCGGGTCGGCGCCCAGGCGATCAGCTTGGCCAGCATCGGGTCGTAGTGCACGCCGATGACCGAGCCGTCCGTGACCCCGGAGTCCAGGCGCAGGCCGGGCGCGGTCAGCGGGCCGAACGAGTGCGTGACGCCGGGGATGTCGAAGCGGTGCAGCGTGCCGGTCGAGGGCATCCAGGCGTAGGCGGGGTCCTCGGCGTACAGCCGGACCTCGATCGCATGCCCGCGCAGCACCGGCGGCCCGTTGAACGGCAGCGGCCCGCCCTCGGCCACGACCAGCTGGAGCCGGACCATGTCGACGCCGACGACGCACTCGGTCACCGGGTGCTCGACCTGCAGCCGGGTGTTCATCTCCAGGAAGAAGAACTCGCCGTTGGGCGCGAGGAGGAACTCGACCGTCCCGGCGCCGACGTACGACACGGCGCGCGCGGCCGCGATCGCCGCCTGGCAGAGCTTCTCGCGCAGCTGCGGGTCGACCGCCGGGGACGGGGTCTCCTCCAGGATCTTCTGGTGCCGCCGCTGGATCGAGCACTCGCGCTCGCCCAGGGGCACCACGTTGCCGTGCGAGTCGGCCATGATCTGGACCTCGATGTGCCGGGCCCGCTCGACGTACCGCTCGCAGAACACGGTCCCGTCGCCGAACGCCGACGCCGCCTCGTGCCGGGCCGCGGCCACCGCCTCGGCCAGCGAGTCGCGGTCGCGCACGATCCGCATGCCCCGGCCGCCCCCGCCCGCGGACGCCTTGACCAGCACCGGGAACGTGTCGACGTCCTCGGGCTCGACGGCGGTGGGCAGCATCGGCACGCCGGCCTCGGCCAGCATCGCCTTGGCCTCCAACTTCGAGCCCATGATGGCGATCGCCTTGGGCGACGGGCCGACCCAGGTCAGGCCGGCGTCGATGACCGCGCGGGCGAAGTCGGCGTTCTCGGACAGGAAGCCGTAGCCGGGGTGCACCGCGTCCGCCCCGCACTTGCGCGCGGCCGCGATCAGGAGGTCGCCGCGCAGGTACGTGGCGGTCGGCGAGTTGCCCGGCAGGTGGACCGCGTAGTCCGCCTCGGCCACGTGCGGGGAGTCGGCGTCGGCGTCGGAGTAGACGGCGACCGTCTCGACCCCCATCGCCCGGCAGGTGGCGAACACCCGGCGGGCGATCTCGCCGCGGTTGGCTACCAGCAGCCTTCTGATCACTATGGCTCCCCTAATGCCGGAATACGCCGAAGTTCGCCCGGTCGCCGGTGCCGACGAGCGCCAGGCACATGCCCAGGACGGTGCGGGTGTCGCGTGGGTCGATCACGCCGTCGTCGTACAGGCGGCCGGACAGGAACAGCGCGGCCGACTCCTGCTCGACCTTGTGCTCGACCATGAACCGCATGGTGCGGTCCTGCTCCTCGTCGTAGGCGTGCCCCTTGGCCTCGGCCGCCTGGCGGGCCACGATCGACAGCACCCCGGCCAGCTGCTGCGGGCCCATCACCGCGGACTTGGCGTTGGGCCAGGTGAACAGGAACCGCGGCTCGAACGCGCGCCCGCACATGCCGTAGTTGCCGGCGCCGTACGACGCGCCGATGTTGATCGTCAGGTGCGGCACCCGTGAGTTCGCCACCGCGTTGATCATCAGCGCGCCGTGCTTGATGATGCCGCCCTGCTCGTACTCGCTGCCGACCATGTAGCCGGTGGTGTTCTGCAGGAAGATCAGCGGGGTGCCGCTCGCGTTGGCCAGCTGGATGAACTGGGCCGCCTTCTGCGCCTCGGCCGAGAACAGCACGCCGCGCACGTTGGCCAGCACGCCGACCCGGTGGCCGTGGATCGCGCCCCAGCCGGTGCACAGCGCCGCCCCGTACGCGGGCTTGAACTCGTCGAACTCGCTGCCGTCGAGCACCCGGGCCAGGATCTCCCGCGGGTCGAACGGCACCCGCAGGTCGGCCGAGGGGATGCCGAGCAGGTCGTCGGCGTCGAACTTGGGCTCGGCGCCGTAGGTCCGGCTCACGGTGTGGCTGAAGTTGCGCACGCAGGCCCGGGCCAGGCGCAGCCCGTCGCGCTCGTCCTCGGCGATGTAGTCGGCCAGCCCCGAGCGCGTGCCGTGCATGATCGCGCCGCCCAGGGTCTCGTCGTCGACCGTCTCGCCGGTGGCCATCTTGACCAGCGGCGGCCCGGCCAGGAACACCTTGGCCCGGTCGCGCACGAAGATCGTGTAGTCGGACATGCCGGGGACGTACGCACCGCCCGCCGTCGCGTTGCCGAACACCACGGCCACGGTCGGGATCCGGTCGGCCGAGAGCCGGGTCAGGTCACGGAACGCGGCGCCGCCCGGGATGAAGATCTCGGCCTGCTGCGGCAGGTCCGCCCCGCCGGACTCGACCAGGTTGATCAGCGGCAGCCGGTTCTCCCGCGCGATCTGGGAGGCGCGCTGGGTCTTCTTGAGCGAGAACGGGTTCACCGCGCCGCCGCGTACCGTCGGATCGTTGGCCACGATCACGCACGGCACGCCCTCGACGATCCCGATGCCGGCCACCACGCTCGCGCCGACCGGGTAGTCGGTGCCCCAGGCCGCGACCGGGCAGATCTCCAGGAACGGCGAGTCGCGGTCGATCAGCAGCTCGATGCGTTCGCGCGGCAGGAGCTTGCCGCGGGCGTGGTGGCGGGCGATGTACTTGTCGCCCCCGCCGCCGCGGGCCTGCCGCAGCGCCGACTCCAGCTCGGTCAGCCGCTCGAGCATGGCCGCCCGGTTCTCCGAGTAGGCCGCGCCCCGCGGGTCGAGGTTGCTCGTCAGGACCGGCATGGCCTCAGACCCCCAACTGCTTCGCGATGATCTCGTTCATGATCTCCGTGGTCCCGCCGCCGATGCCCAGGATCCGAGCGTCGCGGTAGTGGCGCTCGACCTCGGCGTCGCGGACGTACCCCAGGCCGCCGTGCAGCTGCACGGCCTGGTCGACGACGTGGTCGCAGGTCGCGACCGCGGTGTTCTTCGCCATCGCCACCTCCGTAACGAGCCGCTCGCCGCTTGCGACACGGACGGCGACGTGGCGGACGTACGTCCGGGCCACCTCCACCTGCCGCGCCATCTCGGCGAGCCGGTGCCGCACGAGTTGCCGGCCGGCCAGTGGACGGCCGAACGTGTGCCGGTCCTTCACCCAGGCCAGGGTGAGGTCCAGGCAGCGCTGGGCGGTGGCGTACGCCTGCACCGCCAGCGTGATCCGCTCGGTCGCGAAGTGGGTCATGAGCTCGGGAAAGCCGCCCACGACGTGGTCCTTGGGCACCCGCACGTCCACGAACGCCAGCTCGGCCGTGTCCGAGCAGTGCCAGCCCATCTTCTCCAGCCGCCGGGTGACCTGGAAGTCCTCGATCACCAGCAGCCGGAAGCCGTCGTCGGTCCGCACGGCCGTGGTCGCGAAGTCGGCCCGCGCCCCGCTGGTGATGAACGTCTTCGACCCGTTGACCAGGTAGTGGTCGTCCCGGTCGACGGCGGTCGTGCGGATGCCGGCCACGTCCGACCCGCCGCCGGGCTCGGTGACGGCGAGGCACCCGATCCGCTCCCCGGCGAGGGTCGGCCGCACGAACCGTTCGATCAAGTCGGCCCGCCCGGTCGCCACGATGTGCGGCAGCGCGATCCCGTGCGTGAACAGCGCCGCCACCAGCCCGGACGACCCGCCGGCCCGAATGATCTCCTCGATCACCACGACGGTATCGACCAGATCTCCCGCGGACCCGCCTACGTCCTCGGCGAATCCGATGCCCAAAATGCCAACCCCCGCAGCGGTACGGTGCAATGCCCGCGGAATCTCGCCCGCCCGCTCCCACCCGTCGAGGTGCGGCACCACCTCACGCTCGACAAAGGCGCGCACAAGCTCCCGCAACCGCCGCCGCTCTTCGGTCTCGAAGGGATCGCTCACGGCAGCAACTCCCGAGGCAGCTCGACCACCCGCGACCGCAGCCACTCGCCGAGCGCTTTGCCCTGCGGATCGAACCGCGTGCTGGCCGCGACCCCCTCGCCAAGAATCCCGCGCACCACAAAGTTCACGGCAAGCAGGTTCGGCAGCTCATACCGTTCGACGATCAGCTCGCGGGTCTCGGGCAGCAATTCCTGGATCCGCTTGGGCGTCAGATAGTCGCGGAGCCACTCATACGCTTGTTCGCTGCGCCCCCATACGCCGATGTTCGCGTCGCCGCCCTTGTCTCCAGAGCGGGCGCCGAACACCTCGCCCAAGGGCGCGGCGACGAAATATCCAGACGCTGGCGCGTCAGGATATTTCGGACTTATCACCATATTGTGGGGTGCGGTGATCTTCGGAGGGCTGATCAACTGGCGGCTGCCGTCGGGCAGGACGGCGACGTGCTCGACCGCGGCCTGCGGGATGAACCGGCCGGTGAACACGCCGAACGGGGTGGCGTCGCCGGGCGGGGCGGTGACGGCCAGCCCCGGGTACGAGGCCAGCGCCAGCTCCACCGCGGCCTGCGAGAACGGCCGGCCCGCCCGCTTGGCGTCGGCATCCTTGATCGACACCGTGAGCAGCGCGCTCGCCGCCGCCTCGCTCGGGGCGTCGGCGCGATCGGTGCGGGCCAGGGTGAACTCCAGACCGTCGGGGCCGAGGGAATCGCGGAGCTGTTGCCGTACCAGAGCAGCCTTTTCTTCGATCTTCAGCCCGCACAACACGAACGTCATCGCGTTGCGGAAGCCGCCGAGGGTGTTGACGCCGACCTTGAGCTCCGGCGGGGGCGGGGTGCCGCGGGCGCCCGAGATCCGCACCCGGTCCGGCCCGTCGGCGGCCAGGGTGATCGAGCCGAAGTCCGCGACCACGTCGGGGCCCGGATAGGCCGGAGCGCCGATCTCGTACAGCAGCTGCGCCGTCACCGTCTCCACCGTCACCGCCCCGCCGGTGCCGGGGTGCTTGGTGATCACCGAGGAGCCGTCGGCGTGCAGCTCGGCGAGGGGGAAGCCGGGGCGGCGGGCGCCGTCGGGCAGCTCGGTGAAGAACGCGAAGTTGCCCCCGGTGGCCTGGGCGCCGCACTCCAGCACGTGGCCGGCGACCGTGGCCCCGGCGAGCGCGTCGAGGTCGTCCCGGGTCCAGCCGAAGTGGGCGATGCCGGGTCCGACCACCAGCGAGGCGTCGGTGACCCGGCCGGTGACCACGATGTCCGCGCCGTGCTCCAGGCAGGCGGCGATGCCGAAGGCGCCGAGATAGGCGTTGGCGGTCAGCCCCGGCACCTGCGCGGTCACGTCGTCGCCTTCCACGTGCGCGACGGCGATGTCGAGGCCGAGCCGCGCGGCGAGGGTCCGGATGGCGTCGGCGAGGCCGGCCGGGTTGAGTCCGCCGGCGTTGGTCACGAGGCGGACGTTGGCGGCTTTGGCGGTACCGATGACGGCTTCCAACTGCCGCAAGAACGTCTTCGCGTAGCCGGTGGACGGGTCCTTCATGCGGTCGCGGCCGAGGATGAGCATGGTCAGCTCGGCCAGGTAGTCGCCGGTGAGCACGTCGAGCTCGCCGCCATCGAGCATCTCCTGCCAGGCCGAGGCGCGGTCGCCGTAGAAGCCGGAGGCGTTGCCGATTCGGATCATCTCTTGGCCTTCGGCTCACGCTTGGCGCCGGGCGGGCCGGCGAAGGCCTGGGCGACCGTCAGCCACTCGGTCGCGTGCTCGCCCGTGGCCTGCAGGGCCAGGTCGGCCGGGTTGCGGCGCTGGGTGACGAGGAGGCAGAAGTCCAGGATCGGGCCGGTCACGCGATCGGGCGCGCCCGCTGGGCCGAACGCGAGCAGGTCCCCGTCCGGCAGGCTCAGTTCGACGCGGAACGGATCGGTCGGAGCGGATCGACCGTGGCTTGCAAAGCCATGACCGATCGTCCGGTACCCGATGAAAGCGACATGTCGCAAACGTGCGGTCGGCCGCAGGTGATCCTGCGCGAGCTCGGGGAAGGTCTCGGCGATGTCCCGGCCGTGGGCCCAGGTCTCCATCATCCGGCCGGTCGCGCTCGACGCCGGCGACATCGCGGTGCCGAACCAGGGCCGCTTCTCGCCCGGCGGGACCTTCCGCAGCGCGTCGGCCAGCGCCTGGCGGCCGGCCCGCCAGCGGGGGAGCAGCTCGTCCGGCGGGGCGACACCGGCGGCCGCGGCCCGGTCGACGAACGTGTGCGGGTCGTCGATCTCGCTGAGCCGCGCGAAGAACGCGGCCGGGTCGGTGTTGGCGAGGGTGGCCGCCTCGTCGGTCCAGTGCAGGTGGGCGATCTGGTGGGCCACGGTCCAGCCGGGCGCCGCCGTCGGGCGGCTCCACTGCTGCGCGTCCAGGCCGCTGACCAGCCGGTCGAGCGCCTCGGACTCCGCCGCCAGGTCTTGCAGCACCTCGTCGAGCTGCATTCGCGCCTCCGGTTACAGGATTTCGGCGAGTTGGAGTTTCCAGGCCGCGAGGAGCTGGGTGCGGCGGGGAGTGTCGTCGGTGAGCAGGTTCGCGACGCCGAGGCCGCGGAGGAGGTCGAGCGTCGCCTGCACCGCTTCCCGCACGCCCGGCCGCGACTCGTCCGCGTCGAGCACGTCGACGGTGAGCCGGTGCATCTCACGGCCGACCCGGGCCTCGAGCGGCACCAGAGCATCGCGCAATTCCGCATCGGTACGGGCGGCGACCCACACTTCCAGCGCGGCGACGAACAGCGGGCCGGTGAACGCGGCGGCGAGCAGCTCGACGACGCGGTCCAGGCGCTCGGCCCGATCGCCGGTGAGCTCGGCGGCCTCCATGCGGATCTCCTCGGCGCGCCGCTCGGCCAGGTGCTGGACGGCGGCCAGGACCAGGGCGGTGCGCGTGGGGTAGTGGTGCAGCTGGGCGCCGCGGGAGACGCCGGCGCGCTCGGCGATGACCGTGGTGGTGGCGCCGGACCAGCCGAAGTCGTACAGGCACTCGACGGTGGCCTCGAGCAGGCGGCGCTGGGTGATTCGGCTCCGCTCCTGCATGTACTCAGCCTGCTCGCTAGAAAACAAACAGTCAAGACTGATTGTTTCGCACGTGTTTTTTAGGCCGCCCTGGTGTGGACGGCCTGGTCCTACTTACACGCGCGCGCGGCGGGCGAGGCGCTCCGGATCCATGATGATCACGCTCTTGCCGTCCAGCCGCAGCCAGCCACGGGAGGCGAAGTCGGCCAAGGCCTTGTTCACCGTCTCGCGCGAGGCGCCGACGAGCTGGGCCATCTCCTCCTGCGTGAGGTCGTGGTTGACCCGCAGCACGCCGCCGTCGCGGGTGCCGAAGCGGCCGGCCATCTGCAGCAGCGTCTTGGCCACCCGGCCGGGCACGTCGGTGAAGATGAGGTCGGCCAGCGAGTCGTTGGTGCGGCGCAGGCGGCGGGCCAGCACGCGCAGCAGCTGCTCGGCGATCTCCGGGCGGTTGGTCAGCCAGGGCCGCAGCGCCTGCTTGCGCAGCCGGGCGAGCCGGGTGTCGAGCACGGCGGTGGCGGTCGCGGTCCGCGGACCCGGGTCGAACAGCGAGAGCTCGCCGACCATGTCACTCGGGCCCATCACGGCGATGAGGTTCTGCCGGCCGTCGGCCGCGCGGCGCCCGACCTTGATCTTGCCGGACAGCACGATGTAGAGACTGTCGCCGGGCTCGCCCTCGCTGAACACGACCTCGCCCTTGCGGACGTCGATCGTCTCCATCTCCTTGGCGAGCGATTCCGCGGCGTCGGCCTCGACCCCCTGGAAAATCCCGCTCCGCGCCAGTACCTCGTCCATCGCGTCCACCTCTATCAGTCGGCCGAACGCCAGTTTATGCATACGGGGTCGGTTCTCCGACGGTGGGCGGCCGGGATAGTACTCCGCGACCTGCGGCGGGGCAGTAGTCCTGAAGGGCGGCGCCCCGTTCGCGGGCGTGCGATATCTTCGCGTCGGACACGACCGCTCGTGCTCGCCGTGGGCATGGGCGTTGCCGAGTGGTGGAGTGGATCGCATGACGGTGTACGGCGCCGGGCCCTCTCGCTGGCCCGACGAGGAGCCGGAGCGTGGCACTACGCCCCCGCAACGTGATCAACCGCCGGGCCGGGACGCGGGTTACGGGTCCGGTACGGGGCGTTTCGACGGATTCGCGGCGGGTCGCACCCCGCGCGCCGAACATCCCGATCAGCGCCCCGAGCCCGGCTCCGGCAACATCTGGGGCGGCGACCGCACCGGTCAGGTCGGCGACCGCACCGGCTCGGTCTACGGCGCCCCGCCCGTCCAGCCCCTCTACGGCGGCGGTCGCGAGCCGATCCCCGGCCCGCAGCGCCCGGAGGACCTGTACAACGCCAGGGCGTACGAACCCGACGAGCGCGCGGGCCGGCGCAAGCTGCCACTGCCCGGCGAGGCTCCGGCCGCACGCAGCGGCGGCGGCCGGCGGACCGCGATCATCCTGGGCGCCGTGGCCGCGGTGGTCATCGGCGCCGGCACCGCGGGCGCGGCCACCTTCCTCGGCGGCGACGACAAGCCCGCCGGCCAGACCCCGGCCGCGCAGGCCCCGGTCGGCGACGGCTCCTCCTCGCCCGCGGGCGGCGGCTCGTCGGCTCCGGCCGGTGCGGTGCCCGGCCCGGCCGAGGGCATCTCGCTGAGCGCGACCGGCGACATCGTCATGGGCATGGCCCCCGGCGGGCTGCCGCCGAACAACGGCAAGGGCTTCTTCGACCCGGTGAAGAAGTACCTCGCGGCCGACTTCCAGATGGGCAACCTCGAGCAGGTCCTGACCGACGACACCGGCGTGGGCAAGTGCTCGGCCGACAGCGCGGGCAAGACGTGCTTCGCGTTCCGGACCCCGCCCGGGTACGTCCAGAACCTCACCGACGCCGGCTTCAAGATGATGAACATGGCCAACAACCACGCCTACGACTACGGCGAGGTCGGCTACAAGAACTCCCAGAAGGCGCTGGACGGCGCCGGCATCAAGTACACCGGCTGGCCGGGCGACATCTCGGTCGGCGAGGCCAAGGGCGTGAAGATCGCCGTGATCGGGTTCGCCTCCTACAAGTGGTCGAACCTCTGCTCCGACCTCGACGCCGCCGAGAAGATCGTCAAGGAGGCCACGACCAAGGCCGACCTGGTGGTCGTGCAGGTGCACATGGGCGCCGAGGGCTCCGACAAGACGCACGCCAAGGACCAGACCGAGATGTTCCTCGGCGAGAACCGCTGCAACCCGGTCGCGTTCAGCCACCGCGTCATCGACGCCGGCGCCGACCTGGTCGTGGGCCACGGCCCGCACGTGATGCGCGCGATGGAGTTCTACAAGGGCCGGCTGATCGCCTACAGCCTGGGCAACTTCGCGGGCTACCGGGCGCTGTCCTACAACGGCACGGTCGGCATCGGCGGCGTGCTCAAGGTGACCCTCCTCGGCGACGGTACGTTCAAGGGCGGCTCGCTGACCGCGACGTACATGGTGTCGCCGGGCCTGCCGCAGCCCGATCCGAAGAAGCAGGCCATCCCGTTCGTCTCCAACCTGACGAAGCAGGACTTCCCGAAGAGCGGAGCGGTCATCGCCCAGGACGGCACAATCACGGCTCCGGCTGCTTAGCGTTTGGTTCCGATAAGTCGGGCGCTGGCGCGCCGCGACTTATCGGAAATTTCGGATAAGCGCTGGTGGTCCGAATCGACCGCCGGGGCTCTTGATTGACCCAAGCCGCGATTGCGCGGCGAGGGCGGCGGAGCAGGGCGTTGAGTGGCGCGGGCATCGGCCGGGTGGCCGACGGGCGGGTCGCTCGATCGGGCGGGCGAGCGGCGCGACGTATTGTCGTGGCGTGACCGAGACCGCGTTGGCGTTGAAGCGGCGGGCGCGGCGGATGGGCCGGGCCCTCGTGACGATCCATCCCGACGCGCACTGTGAGCTCGATTTCACCAGTCCGCTCGAGCTGGCCGTGGCCACGATTCTTTCCGCGCAGTGCACGGACGAGCGCGTGAACCAGGTGACGCCGAAGCTGTTCGCGCGCTATCCGGATGCGGCCGCCTATGCCGGCGCCGACCCGATCGAGATGCAGGAGCTCATCAAGCCGACCGGGTTCTTCCGGAACAAGACCGACTCGCTCATCGGGCTCGGGCAGGCGTTGGTGGAGCGGCACGACGGCGAAGTGCCCGGCACCCTCAATGAACTCGTCGCGCTTCCCGGGATCGGGCGCAAGACGGCCAACGTGATTCTCGGTAACGCCTTCGACGTGCCGGGGATCACGGTCGACACGCATTTCCAGCGGCTGGTCCATCGGTGGCAGTGGACCGAGGAGACCGATCCGGTGAAGATCGAGTTCGCCATTGCGGTGCTGTTTCCACCGCGCGAGTGGACGATGCTCTCGCACCGCATCATTTTTCACGGGCGGCGGGTCTGCCACGCGCGCAAGCCGGCGTGCGGGGCGTGCACCCTGAAGAAAGACTGTCCGTCGTACGGTCTTGGGCCGACCGACGTCGAAAGCGCCATCAAGCTGTTGAAGGGCCCGCGCGCCAACGAACTCGCGGAGCTGGTGCTGTGAAGCGTCTCCTGTCCCTGGCCGCGCTTTTCTCGGTGGCCGTGCTGCTCGCCGCCTGCGCCGCCGAGGTCAAGCCGTCCGCGCCCGATGCGGCGGCGACGTCCGGGCCCCGGTGCATCGAGAAACTGGCGGGTTCGGGGGGCACTGAAGGTACAAAAGCCGGCCCTGCTCTTCCGGCAATGGCGCTTCCGTGCTTTTCCGGCGGCCGGTTCACCGACGTGGCCGACCTCGGCGGGGTGCCGACCGTCGTCAATCTCTGGGCCTCGTGGTGCGAGCCGTGCCGGGAGGAACTGCCGGTGCTGCAGCAGCTCGCGGCCGGCGGCAAGGTGCGCGTGGTCGGCGTCGTGACCAAGGATCGCCACGACCAGGCGCAGTCGGTCATCGATGACAAGAAGCTGACGTTCCCGATGCTGGAGGACCAGGGGCAGCAGTTCGCGATCGCGGCCAGTCCGCTGGTGTCGCGGTCGCTGGTCGCGCTGCCGGCGACGCTGTTCGTGACGGCGGAGGGCCGCATCGCGTACGCGTACCAGGGCAAACCGCTCACCACGGACAAGGTGCGGGAGCTGACGCAGCAGTATCTGGGGGTTTCGGCGTGACCTTGCCCGACTGGTTCGAGCCGCTGCTCACCAACCTGCGCGCGAGCGAGGCGGCCGACTTCACGCGCCTGCCGACGCCGGAGGGTGAGGGGCGGCGGCAGAGCGCCGTGCTCGTGCTGTTCGGCGAGGACCCGGTCACCGGCCCCGACATCCTGCTGCTCCAGCGGGCCGCGACCATGCGCAACCACGCCGGCCAGCCCGCGTTCCCCGGCGGCGCGGTCGATCCGGACGACGCCGACACCGTCGCGTGCGCGCTGCGCGAGGCCGAGGAGGAGGTCGGCCTGGACGCGAGCACCGTCGAGGTCGTGACCACGTTGCCCATGCTGTGGATCCCGGTGAGTAACTTCCTCGTCACGCCGGTCATCGCCTGGTGGCGCGCGCCGCATCCGGTCGGCCCGGCCGATCCGAACGAGGTGGCCCGCGTCGAGCGGCTGCCGATCCGCGAACTGGTCGACCCCGCGAACCGCCTGCGCCTGCGCCACCCCAGCGGCTGGATCGGCCCGGCGTTTCGGATTCACGACATGTTGGTGTGGGGTTTCACCGCGGGCGTGCTCTCTACGCTGCTGGAACTCGGCGGATGGGCGGTGGACTGGCCGACCGGCCGAGTTGAGGAACTGCCGACATCTGGTGCCGCACCTGTACGTTGAATGCGTGTCTGGCAGCGTGATCGATCTAGTCCTTTTGCTCCTCATGGTGATGTTCGCGGTGAACGGATATCGCCAGGGGTTCCTTGTTGGTCTGCTGTCATTCGTCGGCTTCTTCGGCGGTGCGCTGCTCGGCCTCCAGCTCGGCCCGCTGCTGGCCGAGCGCTTCTTCGAGTCCGACCAGGCGCGCGTGGTCATCTCGCTGTCGTTCGTCTTCGGCCTCGCGGTCGCCGGGCAGGCCCTCGCGAGCTTCGTCGGCAACCGGCTGCGCAACGCGATCGTCAGCCGCAACGCCCAGGCCGTCGACAACGCGGGCGGGGCCGTCGTCTCCGTGGTCGCGGTGCTCCTCGTGGTCTGGCTCGTCGCCGCACCCCTGAGCGCCTCGTCGCTGCCCTGGCTGGCCCGCGCGGTCAGCAACTCGATCATCCTGAACGTGGTCGACAAGGCCATGCCCGCGCAGGCCGACGCCCTGTCCGAGGCGCTGCGTGACACCGTCGACACCCGCGGCTTCCCCGACGTGTTCGACGGCCTCTCGCCGACCCGGGTCAAGGAGGTCTCCCCGCCCGACCCGAAGCTCGCCGGCTCGGAGCTGGTCAAGAACTCCAAGAAGTCCGTGGTCAAGGTGCTGGGCCAGGCCCCGAGCTGCTCGCGGCGCATCGAGGGCTCCGGCTTCGTGTACTCCCAGAACCGCGTCATGACCAACGCGCACGTGGTCGCCGGCACGAAGACCGTGAGCGTCCTGGTCGACGGCTCCTCGCGCCCCCTTCCGGCCACGGTCGTCGCCTACGATCCCGAACGCGACATCGCCGTCTTGTACGTCAAGAACCTCACCGCCCCGGTCATGCCCTTCGCCACCAAGAAGGCCGACTCCAACGCGGACGCGATCGTGCTGGGGTATCCGCTCGACGGCCCGTACGACGCGCAGTCCGCCCGCATTCGCGACCACCGCAACATCACCGGCCCCGACATCTACGAGGACGGCAAGGTCACGCGGGAGATCTACACGATCCGCGCCCTGGTACGGTCCGGCAACTCCGGCGGGCCGCTGCTCTCCCCGGAGGGCGAGGTGCTGGGCGTGATCTTCGCGGCGGCGGCTGACGATCCGCAGACCGGGTTCGCGGTTACGGCGGACGAGGCGTCGGTGGTCGCCGAGGCGGGCAAGGCGCACACGGATCCCACGCCTACTGGGAAGTGCGCTTAGTTTTCCCTTGTTCTTGCAGGCCTATCGGTTCCAGCGGCCATTGTTGCGGCGGCGCTGGTGGAACAGGACGCCGCCGGCGCCCAGCGCGGAGATCAGCAGCATCGCGGTGAGGCCGGCGAGTGCGCTGAGCTGGGTGCGGGCCTCGCTGGCGAGTCGCTGCTCCTGGGGCTGGTCCGCGCCGTCAGGCATGGGGGCCGCCCCGCCCGGACGCTGCGACTCGGCTCCTTCGGCCGGCGCCGCGTCCGCGTGCAGCTCGTCGGCCTCGCCCGCTTCGCCCGCTTCACCCGTGGCCGACACCGGCGGGGGTCCGACCTCGGCGAGCGGGTTGCTGTCGACCTCGCCGATGGTGTCGTGGAGGGCGGCGACGGGGTCGACCTCGCCGTAGCCGAAGCGGTCGTCCCGGCCCGCGGGCCCCAGGTCCTTCGCGGTGCCGATCAGCCGGTTGATGACGTTCGCCGCGCTCATCCGCGGGTAGCGCGCCCGCACGAGTGAGGCCGCCCCGGCGACCAGGGGAGTGGCGAAGCTGGTGCCTTGGACGACCCAGTACCCGCCGCCGGGTTTTGCTCCGGTCAAATTCACCGCGGGCGCCGTCAGCACCGTCTCCGGCCCGGTGAGCGACCCGGCCCAGAGCGTCTCCGGCCCGCGCGGACTCGCCGCCCCGAGCCCGGCAACGGCCACGACCCCCGGCTCGCGCGCCGGATACCAGACCTCATGAATCGACGGATCGGTGGCGATGTTGCCGGTGCACGCGACCACGACGACGTCATGCTCCGCGGCGTACCGCAGCGCCTCCGCAATAGCCTCGCTCCGCAGCGCCCCACCGAGCGAAAGGTTGATCACCGACGCGTGATGGTCGACCGCCCAGCGCAGAGCCTTGGCGATGACACCGGGATCGTCGTACTTGTTGGCCTTGTCCAACACCCGGATCGGCAGAATCTTCGCCCCGGGCGCGATGCCCTCGGCGCCGGAATTGTCAGAGTTGCTGCCGGCGATAAGGGCCGCCACAGTCGTACCGTGCCCAACCGGATCGACCATCCCCTGGTCCCCGGCCTTGGGGTCCACGAAGTCGATCCCCGGCAGCACCTGCCCGACCAGATCGGGGTGCTTGGCGTCCACCCCACTGTCGATCACCGCGACGACGACGCCCTTACCGGTCGACACCTTCCACGCATCGCGCGCGTCGAGCGCACTGAGCTGCCACTGCTCACTGCGCGCCTCATCGGCCTGCGCGGCGGGCGCGACCCCGAAGACCCCCACCGAACAGGCGAGCGCCGCCGACAGTCCCAAAACAAGGACACGGCCGGCGGCGCGGGTGACGGAGGTGAGCGCGATGGCCCAATTCTGGACCGCGCCTCCAAATCTGTCAGGCATCTAGCCACACCCTCGCCGAAAGGTGTTCTCGTCCCTCCGCCTCACCCACAGCAACGCCCAACCCGCGCGAACCGCTTGTTCCGACCCTCGGTGACAAAGCGTGCCCACTCCGTGCCGATACCGCACAACGCCCACGCCCCACGACCGCCACGCGAACTTCACCGCCGTTCCACACCCGCCGTCTACCGTTCCGCGCCTGCCGTTCCGCGCCCGCCATCCGCCGTGCCGCGCGCGCGGTGCCGTGCCGTGCCGCGCGCGGTGCCGCGCCGTGCCTCGCGCGCGGTGCCGCGCCGTGCCGCGCGCGCCGTGCCGTGCCGCGTGCCGCGCCGTGCCGCGCGCGCCGTGCCGTGCCGCGTGCCGCGCCGTGCCGCGTGCCGCGCCGTGCCTCGCGCGCCGTGCCGTGCCGCGTGCCGCGCCGTGCCTCGCGCGCCGTGCCGCGCCATGCTTCGCGCGCCGTGCCGCGCCATGCTTCGCGCGCCGTGCCGCGCCATGCTTCGCGCGCCGTGCCGCGCCATGCTTCGCGCGCCGTGCCGTGCCGTGCCGTGCCGTGCCGTGCCGTGCCGTGCCGTGCCGTGCCTCGCGTGCGTGCCGTGCCGCGCCCGCTGTCCGCCGTGCCGTGCGTGCCGTGCCGTGCCTGCCGTGCCGCGCTGTGCCGCGCGCCGTGCCGTGCCTGTCGTGCCGCGCCATCTGCTGTGACCCGTGGACTGGGCGCAGGTCGTGGGCGGGCCGGGCGTCACACAGGGGCGGGGCAGTCGGCGATCTGCATCAAGATGCCGCCTCCCTTCCTGGTCACCAGGCGGGCTCGGCCCGGCGGGAGCGAGCCGAATCGCACGTTCCCAAGCCCCAGGTTCTCCTCCCGATCGCCCGACATGACCAGGACCGGCGAGGCCAGTTCGCGTAGGCGTTGCAGGATCGGCTCGTACAGTGCCCGTCCCACGCCACCGCTGTGCCGGGCGACGATCAGGTGCAGGCCGATGTCGCGCGCCTGGGCGAGGTACGGCAGCAGCGGCGTCAGTGGGTTCACGCCGCCCGACGGCACCAGGTCGTAGTCGTCGACCACGACGAAGCAGTGCGGCCCCGCCCACCAGGTCCGGGTGCGCAGCTGTTCCTCGGTCACGTCCGGGCCCGGCAGGCGGCGCTGCATGTAGTCGGCCACCGAGGCGATGAGGTCGACGGTCTGCTCGGGCCCCGTGCCGTAGCCGATCAGGTGCTCGGACCGCACCGCGCCCAGCAGGCTCCGGCGGTGGTCGATCACCACCAGGCGGGCCTGCTGCGGGGTGAACCGGGTGCTGATGGCCGTGGCCAGGCCGCGCAGCAGGGTCGACTTGCCGCATTCGGCGTCGCCGAGGGCGATGAGGTGCGGCTCGCTCGCGAAGTCGAGGCGCACCGGCTGCAGGTTGGACTCGGCGATGCCGATCGGCAGTGCGAACGGGTTGCCGGGGTCGGCGTCGGCGGCGATCTCGGCGTACGGCACCGAGGCCGGCAGCATCCGCACGGGCCGGGCCGGAGCGCCGGGCCAGGCGTCCGCGATCGCCTCGACGAGTTCGCCGGGCTCGCCGCCGGTCAGCTTGGGCAGGGCCACGAGCATGTGCAGGCCCTCCGGGGTGATGCCGCGCCCGGGCGACTCGGCCGGCACCGCCGTGGCCGCCTTGCGTGGGCCGAGCGAGTCGGACGGGTCGCCGAGCCGGAGTTCCACGCGGGCCCCGAACAGGTCGCGGAAGCTGGGGCGGAAGTCCATCCAGCGCGAGGCGGAGACGATCACGTGGACGCCGTACGACAGTCCGCGCGCGGCCAGGTCCAGCACCACCGGCTCGAGGTCCTCGTAGTCGTTGCGCACGCTCGGCCAGCCGTCGATGACCAGGAACACGTCGCCCCAGCCGTCGTCGGGATTGTCGGCGGCACCGGCCGCGCGCCGCCGCCGGTACGCCGGCATGCCCTCGATGCCGGCCGCGGCGAACTCTCGCTCCCGCGTGGCGAGCACGGTGGCCACCTCGCCGATCGTGCGGCGGACGAGGTCGGTGTCGAGGCGGCCGGCGACCCCGCCGACGTGCGGCAGCCCGCGCAGTCCGGCGAGCTGGCCGCCGCCGAAGTCCAGGCAGTACACCTGGATCTCGACCGGGGTGTGGGTGAGCGCCAGTGCCATGACCAGCGTGCGCAGCGCCACCGACTTGCCGCTCCGCGGGCCGCCGACGACCGCGATGTGCCCCTGCGCGCCGTCGAGCCGGAACCAGAGCGTGTCGCGCCGCTGCTCGAGCGGGTTGTCGACGAGCGCGACGGGAACGTGCAGGGCGCCGTGCAGGTCCGGGTCGGTGACGTGCAGGCCCCGGTCGGGGTCGACGGCCGGCGGCTCGAGCAGCTCGTCCAGCGGCGCGGCGGCGCCCAGCGGGGGCAGCCACACCTGGTGCGCCGGCACGCCCCGGCCGGCCAGCCGGTCGACCACAATGTCGAGCAGGGTCTCGCTCCCCGTTGCCTCGACCGGCTCCGCCTCCTGCTCCGGGACGGGCGGCGGGGGAACGTACTCCGTGCCGTACGACGTCACCACCGGCCGCCCATCGGCGCGCATCGCCGCCACCCGGCTCGCCCGCTGCCACACCCCGCCGACGTAGGCGCCCTTGAACCGGTTCAGTGGCTCGCTGCCCGCCTTGATGATGCCCTGGCCGCTCGGCGTCTTGGGCAGCTCGTACGCGTCCGACACCCCCAGCACCGTCCGCGATTCGAGGGACGTGAAAGTGCGCAGGGCGATCCGGTACGACAAGTGCGTGTCCAACCCGCGCAGCCGCCCCTCCTCCAGGCGCTGGGAGGCGAGCAGCAGGTGGATGCCGAGCGAGCGCCCGACCCGTCCGAGCTGCACGAACAGGTCGATGAAGTCCGGCTTGGCCTCGAGCAGCTCGCTGAACTCGTCGCACACGATGAGCAGGCTGGGCAGCGCCGGCAGCGGCAAGCCGCCGGCCCGGGCCCGTTCGTAGTCGCGGACCGAGTCGTAGCCGCCCGAGCGGCGCAACACCTCCTGGCGCCGGATCACCTCGCCGGTGATCGCGTCGGTCATGCGGTCGACCAGCAGCAGCTCCGTGCGCAGGTTGGAGATGAATGCGGCCACGTGCGGCAGGCGGTCCATCCGGGCGAACGTCGCGCCGCCCTTGTAGTCCACGAGGACGAAGTTGAGCGTCTCCGACGAGTGCGTCGCGGCGAGCCCGAGGACCAGCGTCCGCAGCAGCTCGGACTTGCCGGAGCCGGTTGCCCCGACGAGCAGCCCGTGCGGGCCCGCCCCGCCCTGGGCCGCCTCCTTGAGGTCCAGGTCGACGGGCTGACCGTCGACGTCGAGGCCGATCGCGACCCGCAGCCGGTCGCGCTGCGGCCGCGGCGCCCAGGTGCGCGTGACGTCCAGGGTCTCCGGGTCGCCGATCCCCAGCAGCGCCGCGAAGTCCGGCTCGGCGATCGCCGCGTGGGGGTCGCCGGGTTCGAGCCCGGCCCCGAACGCCAGCCGCAGCGGGGCGAGCCGCCGGGCGATCGCCTCGGACTCGGCCGGTCCGAGGGCGTCGACGACCCCGACCGGTGCCCGCGGCTCGGCGACGTCGTCGTCGGCCGAGATGGTGGTCAGCCGGCCGTCGGCGGGCTGCAGGACGATCGCGGAGCGGTCGAGCAGCCGGGGCGGCTCCCGGTCGAGGTCGATCAGGGTCACCCCGTCGATGCCGCCGTCCGTGCCCAGGTGCGCGCTGCTGGCGAGGTCGGCCCCGTCGAGCACGATCACCAGGTACGGCGTGGCGCCCGCCCCCTCGTCCCGCTCGCCGTCGAAGCGGCCCCGGTCGCGCAGCAGGTCGTCGAGGCCCTGTTCGAGCTCCTTGGCCGTCTCGGCGAACAGCCGGACCGGCCCCACGGCGTCGCGGCGGGTCGGGTGCAGCGCGTGCGGCAGCCACTTCGTCCACTCCCACCAGGCCCGCCGATCCGGTCCCGCGCAGACCGCGACGAGCAGATCCTCGGGCGCGTGGAACACGGTGAGCTGGGCCAGGATCGCCCGCGCCAGGGCCCGCGCCGGATCCTGCTCACCTCCGGCGCCGGCGCGCAGGTGGACGCGGGCGAAGCCGCGCAGCGAGATCGCCACCGGGAGGTCGGGGATCACGGAATACGCGTCGAGGAAGCGCCGCAGGGCCGCTGCGGTCATCGGCTCCAGGTCTTCGAGCGGCCGGGTCATCGGCGGGATGAGCGGAGTGGCGAGAGTCTGCGGTCCGATCGCGACCCGCACCACCCCGAAGTCGCCGTCGCTCGGCCTTCGCTCCCACAACCGGAAGCTGTCGACCGTGGACCACAGCGCGCGGGGGTCGGGATGTCGGTAGTGCAGGCCGATGCGCTGCTTGCTCGCGGTGTCGCGGACCCGGTGCCGGAGCTGGGCCAGGTGCCGCAGGTATTCGCGGCGGGCAGCGATCATCTCGGCCTTCTTCGGCCCGCCGGCACCGGTCGTGAGCAGCATGCCGAGGGTCGAGAAGCCGAAGATGGCCCCGACGACGTAGGAGTAGGTGCCGCCCTCCCGCCCGGCGAAGAGCAGAGCCGTCGCGATGGTGCCGGTCAGCATCGGCACGACCTGCACCAACTGCTGCCAGCGCGACGCGGGCGCCCGCGGCACCTCCGGCGGTGCGTCCACGGCGATCTCCCCGCTCGGGATGTCCGGAGCGGGGCGCCGAGGTGATCTTTTGACGCTGACCGATGTCACGTTGCGGAACTCTAGGCGGACGGTACGACATTTTTTCGACCCCGGAACCGCTCCTTCACTTTGTGCGAATGGCGGCATCGCGGGGACGACGCGGCGCCGGGGACCGTGGTACTCCTGTCGCCATGTCCACCGTCGCGGCCGGTCTGGCCCGCATCACGATCAACGCTCCCAGGAGGCGCGTGGACGTCGCGGTGCCTGATGCGGTACCAGTGGCGGAATTGCTCCCTGAGCTTTTGCAACACGCCGGGAACGGGCTCGCCGACGAGGGCGAACGGCACGGCGGATGGCTCCTGCGCCGCGCCGACGGCACCATGCTGTCCCCAGCCGCGGGGCTGGCCGGGCAGGGCGTGCAGGACGGCGCCGTGCTGCACCTGGTCCCGGCGCTGACGGGCTGGCCCGAGCTCGAATACGACGACGTCGTCGAGGCCATCGCGGCCGACGCGCGCCGCCAGGGAGCCGCCTGGAGCCCGGCCGCGACCCGCGCCACCGCGCTGGGGATCACCGCCACCGGGCTGCTCGTCGCACTCGCCGTGATCGCGCGCGCCGACCTGCCACCAGCGGCCGCGGCGGTTACGGTCGCGCTGTTGCTCTCCGGCATCATTTCGGCTCGTGTGTACGGTGATGCTCTCATCGGCTCCGGCCTGGCCGCATTCGCTCTACCGTTCGCTTTCCTAGCGGGCTGGCTAGCCGCACCCGGACCTGCCACACCGGCCGCGCGGGCGCTGCTCGGATGCGTTGCCGTATTGCTCGCCGCGCTCGTGGCGATCGTCGGTGTCGCCCACCTGGCCCGCCTGTTCGTCGCCGCCGCGACCGCGGGCCTGCTCGGCTCCCTGACGGGCCTGCTGGCGGCCACCACCCGCCCGGTGGCCGCCGCGGCGGTGCTGCTCACCGTCCTCGTGGCGGGCGTGGCCGGGCTGCCGCTGCTGGCCATCCGCCTGGGCGGGCTCCCGATGCCGGTCGCGGCCGATCAGCCCGCGGAGGCGCGGCAGCCGGTGCCGGTCGCGGCCGGGCAGCCCGCGGAGGCACGGCGGCCGGTCTCCGTCGCCCGGGCGGACGAGATTTTGACCGGACAGGTCCAGGGGTTTGCACTGGCCGCCGCCGGGGCGTTCCTGGTCCTCGCGCGGTCCGGCGACGTTTCCGGCACGGTGCTCGTGGCGGTCGCGGCGGCGGCTCTGCTGCTGCGGGCCCGGACGTTCCTGACCGCGCGACAGCGGCTGCCGCTGATCGCGGCGGGGGCTGCCGGTTTCGCGCTGATCGGGCTGTTCGTCCCGGTCGACGCGTGGATCGCGGCCACGCTGGTGCCGTTGATAAGCCTGGCGGCCACCGTCGCGGGCGCCCGCCGGGCCGTCCGTCCGGCGTCGCCCTACCTGGGCCGCGCCGCCGACCTGCTCGACGCGCTGTGCCTGATGGCTATGGTCCCGCTCGCCTGCGCGGTGCTGGGACTCTACGGACTTTTCGGCTGAGGAGGCGCCTGGAAGCTGAGGAGGCCGCGGAAAAGGACAAGCGACGCTAAGGCGTCCATTCAGGTTGCTACCGGTGCCCGGTGCCCGGTGCCCGGTGCCCGGTGCGCGGTGCGCGGTTGTGCGGTGCGCGGTTGTGCGGTGCGCGGTTGTGCGGTGCGCGGTTGTGCGGTGCGCGGTTGTGCGGTGCGCGGTTGTGCGGTGCGCGGATGTGCGGTGCGCGGATGTGCGGTGCGCGGATGTGCGGTGCGCGGATGTGCGGTGCGCGGTTGTGCGGTGCGCGGTTGTGCGGTGCGCGGTTGTGCGGTGCGCGGTTGTGCGGTGCGCGGATGTGCGGTGCGCGGTTGTGCGGAAGGCGTCCGGAAGCTGAGGAGCCATTCCCTGAGCTCGGCTTCGGCGGGGATGAGCGAGCCGGTGCACACCGACGCCATCCGCGCCGCCGGAAAAAGGACAGGCAACGCGAAAGGCGCCCGGGCGGGTTGCTACCGGGCGCCTCGCGGTGGAGCTGCTGGTCAGATCGGGCGGGCGATCGGGGCCACGCCGGGGTCGTGGTACGTGCCGTCGGCGATGGCCTCGGCGTAGCGGCGGCGGGATTCGGCGATCTCCGCCTCCGCCTCGACGCGGCCGACCCAGGTCGCGCCCTCCACGCTCTTGCCGGGCTCAAGGTCCTTGTAGACCTCGAAGAAGTGCTGGATCTCCAGGCGGTCGAACTCGCCGAGGTGGTGGATGTCCCGCAGGTGTTCGAGACGGGGGTCGTCGGCCGGGACGCACAGGACCTTGTCGTCGCCGCCCTTCTCGTCCGTCATGCGGAACATGCCGATCGCCCGGGAGCGGATCAGGCAACCCGGGAAGGTCGGGGACTGCACGAGCACGAGTGCGTCGAGCGGGTCCTCGTCCTGGCCGAGCGTGCCCTCGATGTAGCCGTAGTCCGCCGGGTACTGCGTCGAGGTGAACAGCGTCCGGTCCAGCCGGATCCGACCGGTCGCGTGGTCAACCTCGTACTTGTTGCGCTGACCCTTGGGGATTTCGACCGTGACGTCGAAGTCCATCTGACGACTCCTCACCCTCGCACCGCTGCGCCTGCCATTAGTCTTCCGTACGGCACGCCGGCGCGGTACGGGGAGGGTCAGATGGCGAGGGAAACACCACAACGAGGCTTGATCGCCAGCATCGTCGCGGTGGTTGTCGCGCTCGGGCTGGCCGTTTCCGCCTTGGTCGCCGGGACCGAGATCGTCAACGGGCTGGGGCTGGCGGGCGGGCAGAAGACGCACTGGACGGACGGCCGCGCGCCGGCCGCGCCGCCGCCGGTGCTCGCCGCGATGGACAGCCAGGCCCCGATGCCGACCAAGGACGGGGTGACCTCGGCGCTCCAAGCGCTGCTGACGGTGCCGCAGCTCGGGCCGCACATCACCGCTTCCGTGGTCGACGTGTCGACCGGCGAGACGATCTACTCGTCGGAACCGGACGCGGCGATGACCCCGGCGTCGACGACCAAGCTGGTGACCGCGGCGGCGGCGCTGGCGGCGCGCGGGCCGGCGTACCGGATCGAGACCAAGGTCGTCGCGGGTGCGCAGCCGGGCGAGGTGGTGCTGGTGGCCGGGGGCGATCCGACGCTCGCGGTCTTCCCGACCTCCCTACTACCCGGGCGCGGCGCGGATCGACGACCTCGCCAAGCAGGTCAAGGAGGCACTGGGCGGCCAGGCGCCGACCAAGGTCACCTACGACGTCAGCGTCTACACCGGGTCCGGCATCGGGCCCGCCTGGGACGCCGACGCCACGACCGGCGGCTCCGGGGCCGTGATGACGCCGATCATGACCGAGGGTGGACGAGTCAAGTCCCAGAAATACGCGCAGCGGTACCCGAAGCCGGATCTGCAGGCGGCGCAGGCGTTTGCGGGGGCACTGGGAGTACCGACGAATGCGGTTGCGGTTGGAAATGCTCCCCAGGGCGCCAAGGAATTGGGCAAGGTGGAGTCCGCACCGATGGCGCGGATGGTCGAATTCATGCTGCAGGAGAGCGACAACGTGCTCGCCGACGCGCTCGCGCGGCAGGTCGCGCTGGCCAAGAACCAGCCGGCCTCGTTCGAGGGCGGCGCGGCGGCGACCAAGGCGGTCCTGGAGGAGCTGGGCCTTCCGACGACCGGGTACGGGCTGGTCGACGGCAGCGGCTTCTCCCGCAACGACCGGCTGTCCCCGGCCCTGCTCACCGCGATCCTCGCGATGGCCGCGCGGGCGGACCGCGCCGACCTGCACTCGATCTTCAGCGGGCTGCCGGTGGCGGCGTACTCGGGGACGCTGAGCACCCGGTACCTCAAGTCGGACCAGGGCGGATCGGCGGCCGGCATGGTGCGCGCCAAGACCGGCACGCTGACCGGCGTCAATTCGCTGGCCGGGGTCGTGGTGGACGCCGACGGGCGGACGCTCGCGTTCGCGTTCATGGCCGACCAGACCACGAACGCGGATCAGGCGGTTGTCGCCCTTGACAGAGTCGCCGCAGCTCTCGCCGCGTGTGGATGCCGCTGAGCAGTCCTCCGGTGACGCTGGGTCGATCAGGGGATACTCAGGGTTCGCACCTCCGGCGGCGGTGGTCCCGCGCGGGTACGGTTGGTCCATGGCGCAGTTCGTCGATTGGGATCTGGCCGCAGCAACCGCCGCGGCGCTGGGCAAGAGCGGCCCCGCGGTGTCATACGAGGAGGCCGCGGACGCTGTAACCGACCTGCGCGGCCTGGCCGAAGAGGCCTCCGGGCACGTCACCGAGTTCACCGGCCTGAAGGCCATGATCCAGGGTCCGCCGGTTCGCGTGGTGGACCGTCGAGACTGGGCCGCCACCAACATCGCGGGCCTGCGCGAGGTCATCCAGCCGCTGGCCGAGCGGCTGGCGGGCGGCAAGCCACCGGGTGCGATCGTCGGCGCGATCGGCTCGCGCTTCACCGGCGTGCAGGCCGGCACGGTGCTGGCGTACCTGTCCGGCAAGGTCCTCGGCCAGTACGAGGTCTTCTCCGCCGACCCCGGCCAACTCCTGCTCGTCGCGCCGAACATCGTCGAGGCCGAGCGCAAGCTGGGCGCCGACTCGCGCGACTTCCGCCTCTGGGTGTGCCTGCACGAGGTCACCCACCGCGTCCAGTTCACCGGCGTGCCGTGGATGCGCGGCTACTTTCTGGGCGAGGTCGGCGCGTTCGTCGACGCCTCCCAGCTCAACCAGGACCAGCTCGCCGAGCGCGTCCGCCGCGGGGTGAGCGCGCTGGCCGACGTGGTCCGCGACCCCGACAGCCGGGTTTCGGTGCTGGATCTCGTACAGACGCCGGGCCAGAAGGCGGTGCTCGATCGCCTCACGGCGCTGATGACGGTGCTGGAGGGGCACGCCGAGTTCGTGATGGACGGCGTCGGCCCCGACGTGGTACCGACGGTGGAGGACATCCGCTCCAAGTTCAACCGCCGCCGCGAGGCGGGCAACCCGCTGGACCGCGTCCTGCGCAAGCTCCTCGGCGTCGAGGTCAAGATGCGCCAGTACGCGGAAGGCCGCAAGTTCGTCCACGCTGTCGTCGAGCGCGTGGGCATGGAGCGCTTCAACCGGATCTGGCAGTCGCCGCTGACCATTCCGCGCCTCAACGAGCTCGGCGACCCCGACGCCTGGATCGTGCGCGTGCTGGGGGCGAGCGCGCTGAGCCGACCGGTGCAGGTGCCGCCGTCCTCGATCGCCGCCCCGACCGCCGCCGCGGTGGTCGAGCAGCCGCCGGCCCCCGTGCCGACGGTGCCGGAGCCGGTCGACGAGGCGGCCGCCGAAGCGGGCGTCGCCGAGGCGACCGAGGTGGCCGGACTGACGTCGGAGGAGTCCGCCGCGGTTGTGGCTCCTTCTGCGGTACCGCCCGGCTTCGTCCCCGCCGACGCCTCTCCCACGCCCACCGACTTCACGACCGCGACTCCTGCGTCCACCGCTTCCTCCACGGCCGCGACTCCTGCGGCTGGTGCGACTGCTGCGTCCGATGTGGACGACGAGCCGGCCGAGATCGAGCCGGGTCCGCCGGCGTCGGCGCGGGTGGACGAGGACGGCGAGCCGGAGCTGTCGGCCGAGCGGAGCGAGACGGCGGCCGAGGCGCGGCTGGACGCTCCCGAGCCGATCGGCGCCTTCGAACCGGGGGAGGCGATGAACGTGGCCGAGACCTCGGACACCAACGTCGCCGCCACCACACCGGTGCCGGATGCCGAGCCGCCCACCCCGTCCGGCTGGACGACCACGGCCGACTCGGACTCGTCGGCGGCCTCGGCGAGCGGCGATCCGGCTTCCGGCCCGATCGGCGCGTTCCAACCGGGCGAGGCGATGAAGGCGGCCGAAACCGCGACCGACACCGGCGCGGGCGACACGTCCACGGCGGGCCATTCCGCGGCGACCGACGCTGCGGCGGGCGATTCCGTGGCGGGCGGTTCTGCGGTGGGCGATTTCGCGACGGGCGACACTGCGGCGAACGATTCCGTGGCGGGCGGCACTGCGGTGGGCGATTTCGCGACGGGCGAGACTGCGGTGGGCGATTTCGCGACGGGCGGTTCTGTGGCAGACGAATCTGCGGTAGGCGGTTCTGCGGCGGGCGACAGCGGGGTGGGCGAAGCGAAGACCGGCGACGACGAGGGTCCAGCCAGGCCCGTCGGCAGCGGCTGATCGGGTGGCGAGCCTGGCGCCGGCGGTTGCCGCCGTACGAAATGCCGTGCGGCGCAGTCTCGGCGGTCCCGCTCGCGCCACGACCAGCGGTCCGGTGGAGGCCGGCACCGCAGCTCCGAGCTCCCGATCGGCGGCGTCCGCGGCAAGCCCGCGGTCACTGAAGCCGACCACGGCGATGGCGGCCCAGGCCGACACGCCGCCGATCGGGAGCCCGGCTACCGAATCCGGCCCATCCGCCGCCCGACTCGCGGCGGTGGCGCGCGATGCCGTCCTGCACGATGAGCGTTCCGTCCGCGATGAGCGTTCCGTCCGAGATGGGCGGTCCGTCGGAGATGAGCGATCCGTCGAGGGCGTGCTCGGGGATGCGCGCGCGGGTGAGCAATCCAGCCAAGGCGTGCTCGGGGATGCGCGCGAGGGTGAGCGGTCCAACCAGAGCGTGCTGGGTGGGGTGCCGCGGCGGGTGGTGGCGGGGGACACGGTGCTCGTGGCCTGTTCGGGTGGGGCCGACTCGCTCGCGTTGGCGGTGGCGGCGTTGTTCGTGGCGCGGCGGATCGGGGTTCGGTGCGGGCTGGTGACCGTCGACCATCGGCTGCAGGACGGCTCCGGGGATCGGGCGGCGGAGTTGGCGGACTGGGCGGTGGAGCGGGGGTTTTCGCCGGTACAGGTGCGGAGTGTGCGGGTCGGTGGTTCCGGCGGGCCCGAAGCGGCCGCTCGGGAAGCTCGGTATGCCGCGTTGGAGGCAGCCGCCGTTGAACATGGGGCGGTCATGGTGCTGCTCGGGCACACGCGGGACGATCAGGCTGAGACCGTGTTGCTCGCGCTCGCGCGCGGGTCGGGGCCGCGCGGGCTGGCCGGTATGCCGGAGCGGCGGGTGCGGAACGGGGTGTTGTTTGTTCGGCCGTTGCTCGATGTCAGTCGAGCCGAAACGCGGGCGGCCTGTGCGGCCGAGGGGCTGACCGTTTGGGACGATCCGCACAACGTTGACGTCGCCTATGCGCGGTCGCGGGTTCGGCCGCTTGTTGCGGCGCTCGGGGAGGGTGTGGTTGACAACCTCGCTCGTACCGCTCGGTTGATCGGGGCTGACTCCGCGTTTCTCGACGGGCTGGCGGCCGACGCGCTCGCCAAGGCCGTTACGGAGGGTGGCGGGCTGGCGGTTGCCGAGCTGGAGCGGATGCCGGGGCCGATTCGCACGCGGGTGCTGCACGCGTGGGCGTTGGGGCTGGGGGCGCCGGGGACCGATTTGTCGTACCGGCATGTGGAGGCTCTGGAACAACTGATCGTGCGCTGGCATGGTCAGGGGGCGGTCGCGCTGCCCGGCGGGCTTTCGGTGTCGAGGACGGGCGGGCAGTTGCGCGGCTGAGGAGGGCCGGCGGCTGGAGGTCGAGGCACATGGGGTACCAAATCCGGCGCACTTCGGTTTTTGCTCCTCGGGGTGTGGTGGCGACCAGCCAGAGTCTCGCGTCGTCGGCCGGGCTGGCCGTGCTGCGGCGCGGTGGGAACGCGGTCGACGCGGCCATCGCCACGGCTGTCGCACTCACCGTGGTGCAGCCGGGGTCCAACGACATCGGCGGGGATCTCTTCGCGCTGGTGTGGGACGGGGAGCGGCTGCATGGGCTGAACGCGTCCGGTCGCTCTCCGCAGTTGCTGACGCGGGAGCTGGTGCTCGAGCGGGCGACCCACCCGACCGCGGGACTCGGTGAACCGACCATGCCGGCGCGTGGGTGGCTGCCGGTCACGGTGCCGGGCGCGCCGGCCGGGTGGCGGGATTTGCACGCGCGGTTCGGGTCGCTGCCGTTCGCCGCATTGTTCGAGGACGCCGTGCAGTACGCCGAGCACGGTTACCCGGTGTCATCGCACGTCGCCGCCGGGTGGCGGATCGCGGCCGAGCGCGAGCATTCGAAACTGCACGGGGACGAGTTCGCGGAGTGGTCGCGCGTGTTCACGTTCGGCGGGCGGGCGCCGCGGGCGGGTGAGCGATGGCGCAATCCCGACGCCGCGCGAACGTTGCGCCGGATTGCGCGTACGAACGGCGACGACTTCTATCACGGCGACATCGCGCAGGCGATCGTCGCGCATTCCGAGCGGACCGGCGGGCTGCTGCGCGCGAATGACCTGGCCGCGCACACTTCGGCGTGGGTCGATCCGATTGCCGTTTCGTACCGCGGGCACGAAATCTGGGAGCTGCCGCCCAACGGGCAGGGCATCGCGGCGCTCATCGCGCTCGGCGTGCTGGACGGGCTCGCGTCGGCATCGCTGCACGAGCAGATCGAGGCGGTCAAGCTCGGGTTCGCGGACGCGCACGCGTATGTGGCCGATCCCTCGCTCGACGGGCCGGTGCGCGAGCTGCTCACCGCGGACTATCTGGCCGGGCGGCGCGCGCTGATCGGGGAGCGGGCCGGGCGCCATCCGGCGGGCGAGCCGCGCAAGGGCGGCACCGTGTATTTGTGCACGGCCGATGCGCAAGGGCGGATGGTGAGCCTGATCCAGTCGAACTTCATGGGGTTCGGCTCGCACGTCGTGCCGCCCGGGACCGGCTTCTCGCTGCAGGATCGCGGGTACGGGTTCGTGCTCGAGGAGGGTCACCCGAACGTGGTCGGACCGGGCAAACGGCCGTACCACACGATCATTCCGGCTTTTCTGACCAGAGGTGGGGCGCCGGTCGGGCCGTTCGGCGTGATGGGCGGCCACATGCAGCCGCAGGGGCATGTCCAGGTGGTGCTCGCGACGGTGGACGCGCGGCTGGATCCGCAGGAGGCGCTCAACCGCCCGCGGTGGTACTGGCACCGCGGGCAGGAGGTGCTCGTCGAGCCGGAACTGGCCGGCCAGGTCGACGGGCTGCGACGCAAGGGTCACGCGGCGTCGGTTTCACCGGCGCCGGACGTGTTCGGGATGGGGCAGGCGATCTGGCGCACGCCGGCCGGCTTCGTGGCGGGCTCGGAGCCGCGCGCGGACGGGCAGGCGATGGGGTACTGACGAGCCGAGACGGGTTTCTCATCCGAGCGACCCCCCGTCGATCCGGCACCGGGGATAGTGCAGGCTTGTCGCATGGCCGACGGCACCACCTGGCATTCGTCCGACATCGACCACGTCATCGTCAGTGAGGAGCAGATCCGCGACAAGACCGCGGAGCTCGCCAAGCAGGTCGCGGCCGATCACGCGAACGCTGAGTCGATCCTGCTGGTGGGCGTGCTCAAGGGCGCGGTCATGTTCATGGCGGACTTCGCGCGGGCGCTCGGGCGGGTCGGGCCGCCGGTGGAGCTCGAGTTCATGGCGGTCTCGTCGTACGGGCAGGGGACCACGTCGTCGGGCGTGGTGCGGATTCTGAAGGACCTCGACCGGGACATCGCCGGGCGCCACGTGGTCGTCGTGGAGGACATCGTCGACTCCGGGCTGACGCTGTCGTGGCTGCTCAAGTACCTGGAGAGCCGCTCTGCGGCCCGGGTCGACGTGGTGGCGCTGCTGCGCAAGCCCGACGCCCTCAAGGTCAACATCCCGGTCCGGTACGTCGGATTCGACATCCCGAGCGAGTTCGTGGTCGGATACGGGCTCGATTACGCCGAGCGCTACCGGGACCTGCCGTTCGTCGGAGTTCTGAAGCCCTCCGTGTACGGACGCGGCTGACCAGCACTTTCGGCGGAACTTTCCTGAGAGTCTGCTGAGAGCCCATCCTCCCCGGCCGACGCCGATCCGCGTCTGTCGGTGCCACGGTGTACCGTCAAATGGTCGCAAGCGTCAACTGAGCCCATACCTTGGCGGCGCTTTCGACACCGCGTCGGAAAGTGGGTCCGGCGCGGTTGACGGCCTTACGGATGGAGGGGCCGGGCGCCGCGGCGTCCGACGACAACATGGAACGTACCCGTTTGTTCCGCCGGCCGGTGGTCTGGATCCTTCTGGTGATCATCGGTGCCATCGTGCTCAGTTCCTTCTTCACTTCCGGCCCGAGCTACACCAAGGCGGACACGTCCGTCGTGCTCGCGGAACTTCGCAACGGCAACGCGAAGAAGGCTGTGATCCAGGACAAGGAGCAGACGCTCAACCTCGATCTCAAGACCAAGATCAAGGTCAAGGGCACGGAAACCAACAAGATCCAGGGCCAGTTCTCCTCGCAGAGCGCTGACGATCTGCAGACCGAGCTGAGCACCCTGCAGTCGCAGGGCAAGCTCCCGGACGGCTACAACGTCAACGTCACCCAGGACAACATCTTCATCAGCCTGCTGATCAACCTGCTCCCGATCGCGGTGCTGGTGGTCCTCCTGCTGCTGTTCATGTCGCAGATGCAGGGCGGCGGCTCCCGGGTGCTCAACTTCGGCAAGTCCAAGGCGAAGCTCATCTCCAAGGACACCCCGAAGACGACGTTCGCCGATGTCGCCGGCTCGGACGAGGCGGTCGAGGAGCTCCACGAGATCAAGGACTTCCTGCAGGCGCCGGCCAAGTACCAGGCCCTCGGCGCCAAGATCCCGAAGGGCGTGCTGCTCTACGGGCCGCCCGGAACCGGTAAGACGCTGCTCGCGAGGGCCGTCGCCGGCGAGGCGGGTGTGCCGTTCTACTCGATCTCCGGCTCGGACTTCGTCGAGATGTTCGTCGGTGTCGGTGCCTCCCGCGTCCGCGACCTGTTCGAGCAGGCCAAGTCCAACGCGCCGGCCATCGTCTTCGTCGACGAGATCGACGCCGTCGGCCGCCACCGCGGCGCCGGCATGGGCGGCGGTCACGACGAGCGCGAGCAGACGCTCAACCAGCTGCTCGTCGAGATGGACGGCTTCGACACCAAGGGCGGCGTCATCCTGATCGCCGCGACCAACCGGCCCGACATCCTCGACCCCGCGCTGCTGCGCCCGGGCCGCTTCGACCGCCAGATCGCGGTCGACCGGCCGGACATGGAGGGCCGCAAGGCGATCCTCCGGGTGCACGCCAAGGGCAAGCCGTTCACGCCCGACGTCGACCTCGACTCGGTCGCCCGGCGCACGCCCGGCTTCACCGGTGCCGACCTGGCCAACGTGATCAACGAGTCGGCGCTGCTGGCCGCCCGCAACGACAAGCGGGCGATCACCAACGACTACCTCGAAGAGGCCATCGACCGGGTCATCGCCGGCCCGGAGCGGCGCACGCGGGTTATGAGCGAGCACGAGAAGAAGGTCACGGCGTACCACGAGGGTGGCCACGCGCTCGTCGCCTGGGCGCTGCCCCACTCAGCGCCGGTGCACAAGGTGACCATCCTGTCCCGCGGCCGCTCGCTGGGCCACACGCTGGTCCTGCCGACCGAGGACAAGTACACCCAGACCCGCTCCGAGATGATCGACACGCTGGCCTACGCGCTGGGTGGTCGCGCCGCCGAGGAGCTCGTCTTCCACGAGCCGACCACCGGCGCCGGCAACGACATCGAGAAGGCGACCGCGCTCGCCCGCTCGATGATCACGGAGTACGGCATGAGCGCCAAGCTCGGCGCCGTGAAGTACGGCACCGGCGACGGCGAGCCGTTCCTGGGCCGCACGATGGGCCACGAGCGGGACTACTCCGAGAAGGTCGCGGCCGAGATCGACGGCGAGATGCGCGGCCTGATCGAGATCGCGCACGACGAGGCGTGGGAGATCCTGGTCGAATACCGTGACGTGCTCGACAGCATCGTCGAGGAGCTCATGGAGAAGGAGACCATCTCCCAGGCCGACATGACCCGGATCTGCGCCCGCGTCGTCAAGCGGCCGCCGATGGCGCCGTACAGCGGCAACGGCCGTCGCCGGCGCGCGAGCGAGGCCGGCGCGAACGGCTCCGAGGTCAACCAGCCGACCGGCTTCGGTGGGGACGACCACGTCCGCATCGGCGGCGGCGAGACCCCGGACGGCACGCACTGAGCGAGTTCAGCGGCACCGAGCCCGACACCGACAACGGTGCCGGGCTCGTTGCCGACCGGGAGCTTGATCACGTGGCCGCCCGCCTGGTCAGCGGCAAGCTGGGCGGCGTCGAGGTCGAACGCAACGTCGACCTCAAGCGCATCGAGAACGCGGTGCGGGAGATCCTGATCGCGATCGGCGAGGACCCCGAGCGCGACGGCCTGCGCAAGACCCCGGCCCGCGTCGCGCGCGCGTACGCAGAGCTCTTCGCCGGCCTCCGCGTCGAGCCGGCGCAGGTGCTCAGCACGACCTTCGAGGCCGACCACGAGGAGCTCGTGCTCGTGCGGGACATCGAGGTCCAGTCCATGTGCGAGCACCACCTGCTGCCGTTCCACGGGGTCGCGCACATCGGCTACATCCCCGGCACCGACGGCCGCATCACGGGCCTGTCGAAGCTCGCCCGGCTGGTCGAGGTCTACGCCCGGCGCCCGCAGGTGCAGGAGCGGCTGACCTCGCAGATCGCCGACCTGCTGCAGAGCCAGCTGAACCCGCGCGGCGTGATCGTGGTCATCGAGTGCGAGCACATGTGCATGTCGATGCGCGGCATTCAGAAGGGCGGCTCCCGCACGATCACTTCGGCGGTGCGCGGCTTGCTGCGCGATGACGCGAAGTCTCGTTCTGAGGCTATGGCGTTGATTCTGCACAGTTAGAGGTTTCGTTGGTACTTCCTGTGCCATAACGGCTCGGCTTGCTCCCCCTGCGCCCTCTTTGGGCCAGGGGGTTCTTTGCTCGCGCCGGTTCTGCAGCGTATTTGTGCGCGTTTTCGGCGGGCGGGTCAGTAGAAGAGGATCACGCCGCCGAAGACCAGGAGGGGGACGAGGGCCAGGAGGCTGATCACGAGGCCGAGGACCGGTGTGCGCGAGGTGGACTTGCGGGTCATCGAGCCGATTGTGAGCCAGCCGAGGCCGAAGGAGAGGGCGGGGAGTACCAGAGCGCAGGGAAGGACCAGGAGACCTGCTCCGGTCAGTTGCTCGCTGGCCAGGAGCGCGGGGATCTGGACGATCGCGGCCAGGAGCGCGAAGGCGAAGTAGACGCCCGCGTTGAGCCAGACGCGGCGGTTGGACGCGGCCTGCCGCCCCGGGGCCGCCAACTCCGCCTCAGAACGCTTCAGACCCGCCGCGGCGATGCGCAGGGCCGTCGATACCCTTCCGGGCACTGAGTTCGGTACCGGCGGGCTCAGGGGGCTTACGACCCCGGTTCCGACGAACCCACCCGGCCCGGAGACCGGCACGCCGCTGACGCGGTTGGGCATGCCGCTGACGGGGACCCGTGGGATCGCCCCGGTGTTGTGGAGGCTGGGCGGGGTTGGCGGGGCACTGCGGGGTACGACGACGGGATAGCCGCCGGTGCCGGGCTGTTGCGGGGCTTGAACCGCCCGCGGGGCGCCGGCGACGGCTGGAGTGCCCGGCATGGCGTGGGTCGGGGTGCCCGGCATGGCGGAGGTCGGCACGCCCGAGACCGGGGGCGCGCTCGTGGGCGGCCACGGCGGGGAGCTGACCGGGGTGGTGAGGATGCGCTGCCCCTGCGGCCACGCACCCGAGCCGCCGGTGAGCGCGGCGGACGGGGGCGGCGGCGGGGCCATCGGTGCGCCGCGGCGCGGGTCGACCGGCTGGGGGCCCTGGGTGAGCGCCCTGTGGGCGGCCTGGATCTCCGGCCACGCGGGACGCATCTCCAACGGGCGGCCCCCCGCCTCGCCGGCCACCTCGGACAGGTAGGCCTCGTGGTGGGCGAGCTTGGCCCGGATCGCCGCCAGGTCCTGCTGGGCCGCCTTGAGCGCCGACTTGTGCTCCGCCACGACCGCGATCACCTCGCGGCGGACGGCGTCGAGGCGCTGGCCGGCGGCGACGTACTCCGTCCAGGCCGTCCGGCTCGCCTCGCCGACCGGGACCGGTGGCGCCGTCCAGGGCCCGCTGAGCTGGGCACAGACCCGCCGGACGAGCTCGGCGGGCGGGTCGGGGTCGAGGTAGACGGGCGCGTTGAGGCGGCTGGGACCGGTACCGGTGCCGGAGAAGGTCGCCCCCGGCGGATCGCCCACCCAGGCGTGCGGGTTGCGAATCGCGATCTGGGTGGCGTGCGGCAACGGCGCCTGCGTGGTCTCCTGCGTCAGCGGCGGCGGCGGCCAACCGGCGGCGATCAGATGCAGCCGCCCGGCCGGCCCGGCGTGCGCGAGCTGCGCGATCCGTGCGAGGTCGCGCCCCTCCGTGAGCTCGGGCAGCGACGCGATGACAATGAGCAGCGTGGGCGCCGGCCCGTCGGTGCGGGCGGCGAGCCAGCGTTCGCCTTCATCGAGTACGGCGCGAAGTCCTTCGGCATCGGTAGCCGGCGGCGGCATGATCGCATCGATGCCGCTGAACCAGTCGAACGTCCCCCCGTCGACCACCGCATCGATCGTCCGAATCCGCACCGACCCCGGCGGCGACGAGGCGAGCAGCCGGAGCACGAGGCTGCGGAGCAGTCCACCCACCCGCGCGTCCCGCGCATCGGCGTCGATCGCGATGTGCCCGGCCCGCAGCAGGGGCACAATCACCGGGAATCGAGCATCATCGAGCGGATGCGCCTGCCCGACCCGCACAAACGTAGGGGGCAGCGGCCCCCCGAGCGGCGTGGTGGGCGCGAGCGCGTCGAGCTGAGCCCCGAGCCACCCCGGCGCGAGCATCGCCGCATTGGCCCGCAGCCCAGCGGCAAGATCATGCTGTTCGGCGTACTGCTCGGCGGGGGCGGCGTTGGCGGAGTACCCCTCGAGGATCGGCCCGGCGGCGGCGATCAGCGCAGCGGTGTGCCGATGCTGCGCAGCCGCTCGCTCGATCCGTGCCCGCAGGCGTGCCACCGTGCCCCTTCCGATCCAAGCAGATGCGGGAACGGTAACGCAGACTGCCATTCTCGTCAGCAGGCACACTGGGGCTTGCGCATAGTCGCTGGTAGCCGTGTTGCCTTTATCTGGTCTTGGCTCACCTTGGTCTGTCTCCGGCGCGGTTGCCGGCGCGTTGCTGGCGCGTCTGCGGCGCGGGAGGGTGCCTTGGGGGGCGTGTGGCGGATAGCCTCTGGGGCGTGGACCCATCGATTCCTAACGACCCCGGCGTGGAGCAGGGGAGGTCGATCCCGCGCTCCCGATCGGGGGAGGGGGAGGTCCTTGAGGGCGAGGTCATCGACAAGGGCGTGCCGTTGGGGCGGGCTCGGCCGGGGCCGCAAGCGCCTCCTGCTCCACCACCCCGAAAACCGCGGCGTCCGGGACGGGTGCGGCGAACGATCTTGTGGACGTTGCTCGGGATTGTGGTGGTGGGGTGTCTGGGTGGCGGGATTACTGCGTTTGTGTTGTACAACAAGGCGGCGGAGCCTGATCGCGGCAATCCGACCGCGACGTTGCGGCAATATCTCGACGCCCGGTACAACTCGCGCGACGCAGGACGAGCAAGCGTTTTCGTGTGCAGTTCGCCGAAGCTCGCGGCGATGGACCAGGCGATCAGCGATGTGGAACGGCGCGAGCAGAAAGATCAGATACGGATCCGGATGTTCACCACGGAGATGTCCATCACGACATCGACATCGAAGACCGCCACCGTGCGCACCAAGATTACCTACGAGATCCCGGAGGAAGGCGGCCGGAGCTCAGGCGAGGTCTACAACTGGGAGTTCGGTATGACGCTGGAAAGCGGCTGGAGAGTCTGTTCGGCATCGCAGGTGTAGGAGCTACTCCACCCAGAGCAAGTGGACCGGGATCTCCATGGTCTTGGGCGCCTGCCCGCTCCACGCCCACCGGTACCAGTCCACCTCCCGGCAGACCCGAACGCAGATGTCGCCTTCCACGCCGTTGTATGCCTCGGTCACGGCCCGCAAATCTCGCTGATCCTTGCCCACTTTGTCATCCGGCCCGGGAATTCGAATGACCCGTAAGCCGGTGACCCGGGGAGCCTCACGAATTCGCCGAGGTGCCTTTGGCGGCGGGGCATCCAATGAGACCAGCGCCAGGTCCGCCCCGGATGGCGGCGTCACTGAACTGGATAGCTGTTCCACCCACACCCGCTCGATCGGCACGAGTGGTGCGAACACTTCAGTCTGTTCGGCCTCCGCCCGGTACCACTCCTGTTCCGGCAGAGCCGGCACGTAAGTTCGGCTCGCCTGCACGATGGCGTCGTCGATGCGCAAGTCGCCGCGCCATCCGAGGCCGGGGAGACCGACTACCGCTCGGCGGCCGCGCAAAGAGCGTGATCCGGCGGCTGGGACGAACTCGATGCCCGGCGGTACGCGTTCGTCGCCGCCGGCCAGCAGGTCCCAGTCGGGGAAGTCGCCGTCCGAGGGTAAATCGCTCACGTCTTGACTCCCAGTGGCGCGCCCATGCGCTGCATGAACGCCACGGGGTCGATTGCGCCATTGCTGCTCGGGTCGCTGTTGATGTGTACCTCGAAATGCAGGTGCGGACCGGACGAGTGGCCGGTTGTGCCCGAGAGGCCGAGTTCCTGGCCCGGTGCGACCTGCTGGCCGATGACGACGCTGGGCTGCTTGATCATGTGGCAGTACCGGGTGAGAAGACCGTTCGCGTGCTGAACCTCAACGTACCAGCCGCAGCCGAGCACGGATGGGGAGCCGTCGCGCCAGCAGCCCCATTCGGTGCCGTTCGCGAGATGGGCTTGGCAGCGTACCTTCACCACGAGTCCGGCCGCCGCTGCTCGAACCACGGTATTGCGCGGGACAATGAGGTCGACGCCCTGGTGGGTGGGGCGCGAGGCGGTACGGAATCCGGATCCCACCTCGCCGTTCACCGGTGCCGTCCAGCCCGAGGCCGCAATCTGATTCGCGCTCACGCACATCAGCTGCGTCGAGTTGCCGGCCGCGCGTGCCGCCCCGCCCGTGAGTGAATTCACCACGGTGCTCGCGAGCTGTTCGTGTTTCGCGTACGCATTCGGGTATGCGCTCCGCTGCACCCGCTGCGCGGCCCGAGTGAGGCTCATCTGCTCCCAGCCTCGCACCTGCAGGAGCTTTTCGTAGAATTTTCTCGTGGCGTACTGCGGATCCATGATTTGCTCCGGAGTGCCCCATCCGGTGCTCGGTCGCTGCTGGAAGAGTCCCAGCGAGTCGTGGTCGTTGCGCGCACCGAGATTCGGCAGGTTGTGCAGACTCGACTCCTGCATAGCGGTCGCCACGGCAATCACCCATCCGCGTGGCGGCACCTTCATGTCCTGCCCGACCCGCACGATAATGGCCGCGTTGCGCACCTGCTCCTCGGACAATTCATGGTGGCTCGGCATATTCGCGGCCGCATCCACGAGCTGCCCATTACCGCACCCGGCGGCGTCGTAGTCCTGCGTGTTGCGAGCCGCGTCCATAAAGAACGCTATTGCTCCGCCGCCACAACAAATCAGTACCAGCAAAACGCCAACGGCTGCCCAAATAACTGGCCGGAGGCGTTTCTTTGCCGGCGGTACATCGAAATCGTCTTCTTCGCCCAGAATGCTCACGCCGTCTCCCAGTCCAGCGACGTGACCACCCAGCGCCCGCCCGTGACCTGCAGCTCGAGCACGATCGTCCCGCCCTGCGCGGGGAACTTGGCGACGGTGACGGACCCGAGGTTCTGCAGCTGAACCGCGCCGGTAATGGCGTCGGTCGGCACGTCGGCGGGATCGGTCTCGGCAAGGTCGGTCATGAGCTCGGTGGACGCGTCCGGCTTGAGCCCGGCCCGCCACTGATCGCCGCTGATCCCCGGCTTGCGCAGCCAGGCCTTGGCAAACCGAGTGGCCACAGTGGACACGTCCGCGGCCCCCTTGCTCAGCGAGGGAGCGGGATTGGCCGACTCGTCGACGCCGTCATCGCCGAGCGACGCGTACGGATCGGCCGAGGTGGGAACCGCGGCAACGGTCGGCCCGAGCCCGTCGTTGGCCGACTGCCCGTCACTCCGATCGAGAACGGTCCGGCCGAGCCCCACAACGACAAGCACCACGACAACAAGAACCAACGCGATGCCGTACCGCGTACCAAGTAGCCGCAGGACCGTACGCATGCCCGCCTACCCGGGGAGATTCGCCGACTCAGGCCGTCGCGCCGGCGCCCGTTCAGACCCACTCCGATCCGACCCGGGCCGATAGATCGAGTACGACGGCGCACTCTCGGCCGGCACGTCGGGCGCTTCCCAGGAGGGCTCTCGCCGCCGGGTGGTCCCGCTGGTGGTCCGACTGCCGGCAGCGGTCGAGGGCCGCCCAGTTTCTGGCCGATCCACGGGCGCCACTTCGCTACCACCGGCGGAGACAACGTCCTCGGTACGAGACTCGGGCCGCTGCTGCGTCTGTACGGTTTCGCCGCCGCGCCGCTGCGACCCCGGCTCGCGCGTCCCGCCGGCGTCCACGATTTTCAGCGCTGCAGCCTGCCGGACGTCTCGCATGAACAGCCGGTGCCAGCCGCCCACCGATGTGATGGCGCGAGTGGAGTCCTTGCCGCCGAGTTGGGTGATCCGCCGATACGGCCGCAGGAGAAGCCAGCCGACGACACCGGTGAGCCAGATCAGCAGCACTTGAAGCCATGGCGCCAAGGAGCCGGTCGTCAGGATCAACGAAACGGCAAACAGGTAGATCGCCGACCCGGTTCCGAAGATGATGATGTTGAACATCGCAGCGATGACGGCATTGCCGAGTCGCCGGAGACCGGCATTGGCGGGACGCAACAATCCAATGGTTCCCAGGATGGGCGATGCGATGACCGCCCACCGGAAGATCAGGAAGCCCAGGATGACGAGCACCGATGCCGTGATGTCGAACAAGGCGAAGAACAGGGCGGAGAGGATGGCGAGGAATCCCGACCCGACGCGATCCATGCCCCGACTGCCTTGGAGGTGCTCGTAGGCTTCAGGATCCTCGGTGCGAATCTGCTCGGCGATCTTCATCCACCGCTGCTGCTTCTCCTCGGTGATGGTCTTGCGCATCGTAGAGGTGATCGGCGGGCCCGGCTGTTGGTTTCGGATGCGGTCTGCCTCGCGGTCGGCAGCCTGCTTCTCGTCGGCCCGGATGTTCTGAATATCAACCCAGGTGAAGGACTTCGCGTCGTACAGGGCCGGACCGTACTTGTTCGCCGTCTCGCTGTCCGCAGATCCGAGTGTGCCGCGCAGCCAGTTGCGGTAGAGCAGCCCGTCGACGACGGTGTCGCTGGCCCGGACAGCAGGCGGTCGACCGTCCTGGCAAGCGGTCGGATCGTTGTTGTGGCACTTCTCCGGCGGAATGGACTCGTCCGGAGGACCGACGGCGCCGTGGATCATGTCGAGGCTCGTGATCAGCGTCTTATCCGCCAGATGGGCAGAGAAACTCGGCCATTGCGCGAGGGCGGTGATCAAGACCATCACGAAAAGCGCCCAGCCTGCCGTGGTGACTGCATTGGAAAGATCGGATTGTCGAGAACGCCACAGTAGATAGAGGCCTACGATCGCCACCGTGATCGCGCCGAACACGGTGAACACTTTCGAGTAGACCGCCTTCGTGGCGGTGTCGACCAACGGATCAGCCCATCCCCACATGTAAGATGGGTCCCATGCGCGTTCGCGAAGCGCATTCGATGCACCGACGATACCTGTTGCAAACAGGAATTCGCCGTTAGCTACGGTATTCTCGAATTCTGCGCTGGGATTGGTAACGACGGCTGCGCATTTAAGATCGTATGTGCTGAAGTCGTAGCCCGCGTAACCGTATTCACTGTAGCGGAACAATAGGCGAGAACCGCGATCCGCATCCGGCTGCTGTGCGAACCACCCGGCCACGCCCGAATCCGGAGCACTTGGAACCGGGGCATCGAGGCAGCTGAGCTTGCCCTGGATGTCAACCTGGAGGCGGTTTGCGCAGTTGTCGAAGTTGCCCGGGAAACGCCATTCCTCGACGGTGCAGAGGGGATCACCCGGGGCGTAGGCCGGAGCCGCCGAAGCCGGCCCCATAGGCCCAGCAAACAACGTCCCCAAAGCCGCAACAACCACCACGATCAAATACACGGGCAAGCGTCGCAAGCGTTTCACCGCTCATCCTCCGCCCCATCCTCGTGCAGGTCCATGATCTCGCCGCCCAGGGTCGGGGTCCCCGGCACGCCGCCAGGCGTCGTGTCCAAGTACCGCAGCAGATCAGTCACGTAAGAAACGTCCACGCGCACCTTCTGCACGCGCCCATCCACATCCCGCATGACGAACTCGCGGAAGCCCAAGCGCGACGAAGAACTCGTGTCGACCTGCGAAAGCGAAGCCAGCGTCTGCTCGTACCCCACGTCAGTAGGAACCCGCAGCAACCGAAGTGCCTCAGCCGCGATCTCCGAGTCCTCCGCGATCCGCCCCACGAACACCGTCGACACCAGGTTCTGCACGTCCAGCCCCAGGATGTCCTTGGGGTTCTGGGAAGCGACCAGCGCCGCCAGGTTCCATTTACGCGAGTCACGGGCGAGGCGGACCAGGAACGAGCGGCCCGACCGCCACCCCTCCATGAAGTGCGCCTCGTCCAGGCCGACGAGCTTGCGCATCGACATGTCACCGCCGTAGCAGCGGCGGACGGCGAGGCGGTGCGCGGTGTGCAGCATGGGCAGCGCCAGGGACTCCTCCGCCGACCAGTACTCCCGCTCGATCTTGAGGTCGGGCAGGCGCAGGCCGGCCATGGTGATCACGGTCAGGGCTGCGTCCGCGCCGAGCAGGCCGGGGGGTGGGGAGCCGAAGAACAGCATGGCCAGCGGCATCTCGGCGGTGTCGAGCAGGAGGTTGCCCAGCTCGGCGGCGTCGTGGTCGCCCGTGTCGCGCAGGGAGCGGATCACGTCCTCGAGCGTCGAGGACTCCTCGGCCGGCACCTGGCGGACGGCGTGGCGGAGCATGGTGGCCGTCGATGCCTCGCGGGCCACCTGGGGCGGTACGAGCATCATGCAGATGTCCTGCACGAGCATGCGGCGCTCGGCGCGGGCGTTGGAGACGGCGATCTCGAACTCGCGGTCGCCGGCCGGGCCGTGCGCATAATGTTGGCGCTGCGGGGTAGGAATCAGGGAATACGGAGCGAGCGTGCCCTGCTCCGAGCCGGTCAGGTTGAGCACCCGCGCATACGGGGCCAACTCGGGCATCGCACAGAGGCGCGCCAGCGGTCCCGAAGGATCCAGAAGCGTCACTTGTACCCCACGACGCGCCGCCAGGTACCCCAGCGCACCCATGAGGGTCGACTTGCCACCGCCCGGTTCGGCGACGAAGACTGCGAGGCCGGAGCGCTCCCGCACCTCCATCGGGAAGTGCAGGTCGAGGAAGACCGGGCGGCGGGAGGTGCCCGCCGTGCGCCCGATGAGGTCGCCCCGCCGGTCGCCGACCGTGGAGGCGGCCTGGGGCAGCGCGGCCGCGAACAGCTTGACCGGCATGCGCCGCAGGTAGCCGGTGTTGGCCAGCGGCTCGCCGGGAATGAACTCGCGGGCCAGCCAGTCCTGCTGTTTGGGGTGCTGCAGCGCGACGCGCATCTCCCGGGAGTACATCTGGGTGATCCGGCGAGCCCGCTCGAGGCACTCCTCGCGGGTGCGCCCGCCGACCGCCACCCGGTGCCAGCCGTGCGCGCGGGACGAGTCGACCGGCAGGCCGGTGCTGATCTCGTCGCCGATGGTCAGGGCGCGCTTGGCCAGGCGCTCGAGCTCCGGGGGAGCGTCGATGCCGTGCTCGGAGTAGTCGGCCTGCTGGGAACGGATCAGGCGCAGGCGGTGCTCGAGATTGCGGAACGAGTCGCCCGGGCCCAGGATGTCGATCCGCGACGACAGCTCCATCGGCCACGGCATGCGCTCGTGGAAGTGCAGCCACGGCTCGTGCCGCTCGGGGATCTCCAGCGGCTCCATGCGGCCGACGGTCAGCACGGCGACGTGCCGCTCCTCGCCGGTCTGGCGATTGACGAGCTTCACCGTCGACCCGTACGGCGTCCGGTACCGCTCCACCGCCTCCGTCAACGCGAGCAGGTCGCCGGCGTCCCAGCCACCCTCCAGCGAGGTGATGTGACCGGGCGGCGACATGCACAGCGCGACCGAGCGGTACAAGAGCCATTCCAGCTCGAACGAGCTCACTCGGCGGCCACGCATGCCGAACGCGCCCAGCACCTCGTCGAACTGCTCGACGGTGCGGGCCATGCGGCGGCGCTCGGCGTCGGCGACCCCGCGCTTGAACAGGGCGCCGATCCGCTCGGACAGCGTGTCGCCGAGCGTGCGGCGGGCGAACGCGATCCCGAGGTACGTCTGGCCCTCGGCGTGATTGATCGACAGCAGGTGCTTCTGGGCCCCGACCAGGTGGTCGGCCCACGACGGGCCGCCGGGCACGGACGGCAGCGGGTGCGGCGTGTTGCCGTCGACCACGCGCGCCCACTGGTCCGCCGGGAACGGCCGGGTCGTGCGGCGCAGGTGCAGCCGGAAGCCCGCCAGGCCCGCGTACTGCTCCGAGATCGCCGACAGCAGCGCCTCCCGCTCGGCGTCCGGGCGGAACGCCCAGCGCACCTCGGGCAGCCAGTACCAGGCGGTGACGGTGTTCGGCGTGAAGGTCAGGTGCCCGGCGATCTCCTTGATCGCCAGGTCGATCGCCGCGCTGCGGTCCTTGTGCTTCGGCCGCGGCGTCTTGTCCAGCGGCGTCTTGCGCCCGCGCTGCGCGGCCGGCGGCAACTCCCGCGGCGGCCGCGGCGGCTGCTGGGTGGGCACGACCCGGGCGGGTGCGGCCCGGCGCGTCGGCGGTGGGGGAGGCGCTGTCGTTACAGCCCTTCGACTGGTACCCCCAGTGCCCCCACGCCCCCCGGAACCCCATTCGGGCGGCCGGGGAGCAGCCGGTCCACCCATCGGGCGCGGCTCGCCCGGGGCGGCGCCGGGACGACGACCACTCGTCTCAGCCCAGTTGTCGAAGGCCGGCCGGTCACTCAGCGCCGGCCGCGTAGGGTGCCGCTCGCCGTACGCGCGGCCAGGCTCGGAGCCGTTCGCGCGGCCAGACTCGGAGCCGTTCGTGCGGCCGGACTCGGCGCCGGGCCCGCGGGGGATCGCCCGCTTCGGCACGCGCAGGTCCTCGGCCGACCGTGGCGCTCCCGAGGAGGGCGCGGCCGAGATCGGTACCCCGGAAATGGGCTGCACCCGCTCGGCCCGGCTCGGGCTGGGCTCCAGGGCGCGCAGCCGATCGCGCGCCGCCCCGCCCGGCGGGTCGTCGAACAACCCCATGAACGGCGAGTCGACGTCGGGAGCGGGCTGCGCTCCACCGGGACGCCCGGAGCCGCCGTTCTCACGGGAAGGGCCGCTGCCGTTCTCGCGGGAAGGGCCCCGGAACATGGCGACGCGCCCGCCCTCGGCGACAGCGCGAAGTCCGCCATCGTAGTCGTCCGACTGCGCAGCGTCGTCATCGAAGTCCGAGCGGTCCTGAAAGCCCCCGTTCTTGCGGGGCGGAGGTGTGGTCATACGAGATCACCGGTGAGTTCCGGGCGGATGCGCACCTTGGACGCGACCAGCCGGGCGTCGCGCTGTTCGGCGCTCGGCTCGCGGGTGTGACGCCAGTCGGTCAGGGCGGTGCGGACCACCATGCGGGCAGGACGATCGGGGTCGACGTAACGGAAGATCAGCGACGTCGCCACGATCGCGAGGGCGATCTCGTAGGCGGGGAAGTAGTCGACGTGCAGCGTGATCAGGTAGCGGATGAACATGAACAACGGCACCAGCAGCGCGAACACCCCGTACTGCGCATACGGCAGCTGGATGGGCAGCGTGTAGCCCGGCGGGCCCAGGTAGACCAGCCGTGCTCGGTAGATGTCGTCGTCGGTGCGCAGGCGCATGGCAGGTCAGGCCTAGTTGAAGATCAGGTTGACCAGCGAGTCGCCGAAGAAGAACAGCGACGCGGCGCCGGCGACGAACGCGAGGCCGATGATCGCGATCGCGGAGCTCGTGAGCACCCGCGAGACCTCGCCCTTGCTGGCCCGGCCGATGAAGATCACTCCAAGGGCGGCCAACAGGATCGGCACGATCTTGGTCGTGAAGAACGTCAGGATGCCATCGGTGTTGATCGTCTTCGGCGCTGGATCTGGCGTCGGCGCGAGGGCGATCGCATCCACGGCGTGTGCGGCCGAGCCCCACATCGCCTGGCCGATCTCCATCAACATCATCAGACCTCCCCGGAGGTGCGGCGGGCAAGGTGCACGCCACACGTTAAGCCTCGCCGAAAAGACGACCCAGGGGTACAACCCCGGCTGCTGTGTCGCCCTCCGGCGGAACCTTATCCGGGCGTTTGCCCTGTTAAATGACCATTGTCGGGTTTAACGGTCCGAATAACGTTCACTTGCAGAGAGTACGTTGCAGTCCCCTGTCCAACAAGCTGACCGATGTGGGGTCAGTGTGCACAGTGTGCCTCCTGAGGTGCTTGCGCGCAGGCCCCCGAAGGTTGTCGCAGGTCGCCACCGGGCAGCCTCGGTGAGTTGAGTACCTTCATTCAAGTGATGGTCTTGCGCCGTTCAACGCCGCTCGTCATGGGCGTGCTCAACGTGACCCCGGACAGCTTCTCCGACGGGGGTCGCTACGGGGACCTCGACGCCGCGGTGGCCCACGCGCTGCAGATGACGGCCGAGGGCGCTGAACTGGTCGATGTCGGCGGGGAGAGCACCCGTCCGGGTGCCGGGCGGGTCGACGCCGAGACCGAGGCGGCCCGCGTGCTGCCCGTCATCCGCGCGCTGCGGGCCGAGGGCGTGGCCATGAGCATCGACACCACCCGGGCCGCGGTCGCCGCCGCCGCGCTGGAGGCCGGGGTCGAGCTGGTCAACGACGTCTCCGGAGGACTGGCCGACCCCGACATGGGCCGGGTGGTCGCCGACGCCGGCTGCCCGTGGGTTCTCATGCACTGGCGGGGGCACTCGCGGCGGATGTCCGATCTCGCGGTGTACGGCGACGTGGTCAAGGAGGTCACCGCCGAGCTGCTCGAACGGGTGGAGGACGCGGTCGCGGCCGGCGTCGCGCCCGAGCGGATCATCCTCGACCCCGGCCTCGGGTTCGCCAAGAAGCCCGAGCACACCTGGCGCCTGGCCGCCCACCTGCCCGACCTGGTCGCGCTGGGGCATCCGGTGCTGGTCGGCTCGAGCCGCAAGTCGCACCTGGGCCGCCTGCTCGCCGATCCGGAGGGCCACGACCGCCCGGCCGACGACCGCGAGGCCGCCACCATCGCCACGACCGTCCTGTCGGTGGCCGCGGGCGCGTGGGGCGTGCGCGTGCACGAGGTCCGTGGGAACGTGGACGCGATCAAGGTGTGGCAGGCGACGAAGGCGGCGGCGTGAACGTACCGGATCGGATCTTGCTCCGGGGTCTCAAGGTCCGCGGCTTCCACGGCGTCTTCGACTTCGAGCGCCGGGAGGGCCAGGACTTCGTGATCGACGTGGACCTGGAGCTCGACCTGCGCCCGGCCGCCGCCTCCGACGACGTCACCGACACCGTCCACTACGGCGAGCTGGCCGAGCGCCTGGCCGCGGTCGTCACCGGGCCGCCGGTGAACCTGATCGAGACGCTGGCCGAGAAGCTGGCCACCGAGTCGCTGGCCGACCCGCGGGTCCGCGCCGCGACCGTCACGGTGCACAAGCCGCAGGCCCCGATCCCGCTCGAGTTCGCCGACGTCGCCGTCGTCATCCGAAGGGAGCGGCCGTGACCACCGCGGTGCTCAGCCTCGGCAGCAACCTCGGCGACCGTGAGCAGCACCTGCGCGGGGCGGTGGAGAGCCTGGCGGACAAGATCCTCGTGGTTTCCGGGGTGTACGAGACGCCGCCCTGGGGAGATCCCGACCAGCCGCACTACCTCAATGCCGCCCTGCTCGCGACGGATCCGGACGCCGAACCGCGGGACTGGCTGGCGGCCGCGCACCGGCTCGAAGAGGCGGCCGGCCGAGTGCGCGATCCCGCTCGGCGCTTCGGTCCGCGTACCCTGGACGTTGACGTGATTGCTGTGTGGAACGACGACGGGACGCCGGTCACCTCCGGCGATCCAGAGTTGACCTTGCCGCATCCGCGCGCCCACCTGCGGGCGTTCGTGCTCCGGCCGTGGCTGGACATCCAGCCGTACGCCCAGCTGCCGGGGCATGGATGGGTCAACGACCTGCTGCGGGCCGACGCGGTCGCCGCCGACCTCGCCGACCTGCGTCCACGAGTCGACGTCCACCTCGACACCTGAGTCTGGAGCGCTAAGCGATGGCCACGCCGCCACCCGAAGACCCCAACGTGAACGGACCGAACGGTCCCAAGGGCCGGATGGAGCCGACCCGCCCGGCCACGCTGGTGATCGCGGCGCTCGCCACCACCGCGCTGGCCTGGATCGCGATCAGCAACTTCTGGAACAGCCTGCCGACGCTGCCGTGGCTGCCGCCGCTGACGCTGATCGGGCTGGCGATCTTCGAGGGCATCGAGGCGTACTCCACCCGCAACCGCATCCTCCGCAAGGAGGGCGCGGGACCGCTCCAGCCACTGGTGATCGCCCGCTACGCCGTGCTCGGCAAGGCCTCGGCACTGGTCGCCGCGCTCTTCGGCGGCATGTACGTCGGGCTGTCGACCTGGCTGCTCACCCAGCGCGGCGTGCTGGCCAAGGTCTCCGAGAACCTGCCGCAGGCCCTGCTCGGGGTGGCTGCATCGATCGTGCTCATCGCGGCCGCGCTCTGGCTGGAGCGCTCCTGCCGCGTGCCCCCGAGCGACCGGGACAAGGACGTGCCCAGGCAGAACCGCCAGGGCGGCAACGACCGGACCCCCGACGACCAGAACGCATAAAAAGCCGGATGAGCAGATCGCTGGGTCTGTCGCCCGTCACCTGACGCGGTTACTGTGCGACGCGTACCCGTCGGTTGGCAGGAGGCGCGCGCCATGGCGTACGACGACTCGCGGTTCCGCGGCGAGCCGGGATTCCGGGAGGAACCCGATTTCCGCTCGGGCGGCGTGCCCGAGGACGCCCCGACGCTCGGGGTCTCCAATCAGTCGGTGTACACGCCCGGCGCCTTCCCGGTCTCGCCCGCCTACGGCTCCCCGTCCGGCGAGAGCTTCGACGACCCGCCGCGCCGGCGCACCCCCACCGCCCAGCAGCTCGGCGACGTGTTCGACGACCCCGAGCACGGCGAGCCCGGCCGGGACCGGTTCGCGGTGCACGCGCTGTGGGAGCTGGTGCTGCTGCTCGCGGCGGGCGCGCTGCTGTACCTCGTGCGCGACGCCAGCCCGGCCGCCCTGCGCGGCGACGAGCTGCGCGGCCTGCTGCTCTCCGGGGCCGAGCTGGGCCTGGTCGCCCTGGCCCTCGGCCTCAGCCTGCGGGCCGGCGCCCCGAACCTGGCGGCCGGCCCCATCGCCTTCGCCGCCGGGCTGTTCTTCGCGAGCAACTCCGAGCGCGGCCTGCTCATGACCGCCCTGATCACCGGCCTGATCGCGGTCGGCGTCGGGGTGGTGATCGCGGTCCTGGTCGTCGCGTTCCACGTGCCCGGCTGGGCGACCAGCCTGGCCGTCGCGCTCGCGTTGATCGCCTGGATCGCCAACCAGCCGAGCGAGAAGCTCGTCGACGGCGCGTACGACCCGCACAAGCACGCGATGTGGTGGGCCCTCGGCGTGGCCGTGCTCGCCGCCGGCGGGGGAGCCCTCGGGGTGATCCGGCCGCTGCGGCGCTCGCTGGGCCGCTTCCGCCCGGTCCGCGACCCGGCCGACCGGCGCGGCGGCGGGGCGGCCACCTTCACCGGCCTCGCGATCGCCGGATCGTCGCTGCTCGCGGCGGTCGCCGGGGTGCTCGTGGCGCTCGACGACCGCGGGGTGGCGGCGGCCGACGCGACCGGCTCGTTCGGCGGGTTCACCGTCACCGTGCTCGCCCTCGGCGCGGCGCTGGCCGGCGGCACCTCCGCCTACGGCCGCCGCGGCGGGGTCCTCGGCACGCTGCTGGCGGTCGCCGTCATCACGCTTCTGCTGCGGTACACCGCTGCTGAAGGTTGGAAGCTCCAGCCCATCGCCCTGGCGGCGGGCGCGATCGCGCTCGGCCTCGTGGTGACCCGCCTGGTGGAGACGTTCGGCCGTCCGCGCACCGCTGCCGAGCTGGCCGAGGAGGCGCCGTGGACGCCGCCGTCGATCACCCCGGCGCCGGTGGACGTCGAGGACAACTGGTCCCCGCCCTCCAGCCGCACCGGCAGCTGGCCCGGCGGCTTCGCGCCCGACGCCGACCGCGACCGCGGCCCGGACCGTGGCTGGAGCGCCGAGGAGCGCTGGGGCACCCGGTAGCCGCGCGCGTCACCCGATAACCTGGTGACCATGACTGACGTCACCCTGGAACAGCTCGATGCGATGCCCACCGAGGAGCTGCGCGAGCGCGCGTTCGCCCTGGCCCGGCAGCGGCGGGACATCAAGTTCTTCTGGGACCTGTTCACGCACGTGACGCACAGCGATGACGACACCCAGGACGGCTGGCTCGGCTCGCTCGACGCGACCATCGACGACGCCGTCGCCCTGTGGCGCGAGGCCACCGGGCACGACTACGGCGGCAACGAGCCCCTGGTCCGGGCGGCGTTCATCGACTACATCATGAAGTACGGGGACGAATCCGGACATTGAGGCTCGCGGTTTAGTTTTTGATGCCGGGGGGCCTTATCCCGGCATGGCAATCACGCGATCCCGATACCGCACCGCGACGAGTGCGGGTACACTCGTCGCCTTTCTCCTGGTGCTGATCTTCGGCAGTCCCTGGTACGTGGACTGGGTCAACTCCGGCGACCGGGGCATCTTCCTGGAGACCCTGGCCTGGCCGGCCTGGGCCTTCGACAGCGACGCCTCCGTGCGCGACCTGCTCGGGGCCGACCTCAAGGCGATCCTGCTGATCGTCTTCACGGCGCTGTTCATCACGCTGCTGGTCGGGGCGCAGCTGGCCTCGGCGCGCGGCACCATCTCGGCGATCTTCACCGGGTGGGCCGCCTACATCTTCGCGGCCGCCCTCGCCGCCTTCATCACGTCGTTCCTGCTCGCCAACCCCTCGTTCGGCCAGGCCACCGCCAATGCGGCCGGCGGCGCGGGGTACGGCCTGATCGTCGGCTGGATCATCGGCCTGGCGACCATGGCCGGGCGGCGACCGTAATCGCCGCCCGGAAGCTCATGATCAGGCGGGCGTGTCCACCGCCGCGGACGCCAGGGCGACCTGGACGTCGGCGGCGGTGAGTGCGCCGATCGGCGAGTCGCCGTCCCGCACCACCACGGCGCCCTTGCCCGCCGCCAGCATCGCCCCGAAGGCCTCCCGCAGCGTCGCGCCGGACGACACCACCGGCGCGCCGTCGCCCGCCTCGCCGACCGGCCGCAGCCCGGTGGCCGGGATCGGGGTCACCGAGAGCCGCATGATCCCGCGGTCCTCGCCCACGAACCGCTCCACGAACTCGTTGCCCGGGCGCGCGAGGAGTTCGGCCGGCGTGGCGTACTGCTGCAGCTGCGCGTGATCCGAGAGCACCGCAATCCGGTCCCCGAGCTTGATCGCCTCCTGCAGGTCGTGCGTGACGAGGATCGTGGTCTTGCGCACCGCCTGCCGCAGCCGCAGGAACTCGTCCTGCAGCCGGCCCCGGTTGATCGGGTCGACGGCCGAGAACGGCTCGTCCATCAGCAGCACCCGCGGGTCCGCGGCGAGCGCCCGGGCGAAGCCGACCCGCTGGCGCTGGCCGCCGGAGAGCTCGTGCGGGTATCGCTTGGCGTACTGCGCCGGGGTCAGCCCCACGAGTTCGAGCAGCTCATCGGTGCGCTCGGTGATCCGGCGCTTGTCCCACCCGAGCATCCGCGGCACGGTGCCCACATTGGCGCGCACCGTCTGGTGCGGGAACAGCCCGACGTTCTGGATGACGTAGCCGATGGTCCGCCGCAGCTGGGTCGGGTCGGCCGCCGTGGCGTCGGCGCCGTCGATGAGGATGCGGCCGCCGGAGGGCTCGATGAGCCGGTTCACCATTCGCAGTACGGTCGACTTGCCGCACCCCGACGGGCCGATCAGCACCGTGACCTCACCGCTGCCGATCTCGAGGCTGAGCTCGCCGACCGCCACCGTCCCGTCCGGATACACCTTGCGCAGCCGATCGAGGGTGATCGGCGCGGCATCGTGCTTCGCGGTAACGTCCACGCATGTCCTTCCTGGCTCGCGGTGAGGCGGGCAACCCCTGGTTCTCCTGGACGTACGTTCAGGACAACTACGACACGCTGCGGGATGCGCTCCTCGACCACGTGGTGATTACCGTGTGGTCAGTGGTGATCGCGGTGGTCATCGCGATTCCCCTGGCGGTGCTGGCGTACTGGGTGCGCCCGCTCGCCACGCCGATTCTGACATCAGCGGGCGTGCTTTACACGATTCCGTCGCTGGCCCTGCTCGCCGCCCTGACCCCGTTCATGGGCACCGGGCGGTCGCCGGTGATCCTGGCACTCACCTCGTACGCCCTCATCGTGCTCATCCGCAACGCCCTCACCGGCCTCTTGCAGGTGCCCGATGACGTGCGCGAGGCCGCGACGGCGATGGGGTACGGCAAGTTCGCGCGGCTGTGGCGGGTCGAGCTGCCGCTGGCACTGCCGGGCATGCTGACCGGCCTGCGACTGGCGACGGTATCGACGGTGGCCTTGGTCACAGTCGGCGCGATCGTCGGCTCGCACGGCGGGCTGGGCTCGCTGATCCTGGCCGGGTTCCGCAACAACTACTACAAGGCCGAGATCTCGACCGCCGCGATCGGCTGCGTCGCCCTCGCCCTGGTCCTCGATCTCATTTTGATCTTCGTCAGCCGCGCGCTGACCCCGTGGACGCGGAGGCGGGTCGCATGAGCGTCATCTCGGACGCCCTGGTCTGGTTCAACGATCCGCTCAACTGGACCAACCCCGACGGCATCCTCGACCGGCTCGCCGAGCACGCCGAGATCTCCGCCGGCGCCGTGGTCCTGGGCTGCCTGGTCGCCTGGCCGCTGGGCATCCTGCTCGGGCGCCGCGGGGCCGCCTCCGGGGTGATCGTGCTGCTGTCCAACCTGACCCAGGCGGTCCCGGTCATCGCGCTGCTGACCATCCTCACCCTCACCCCGATCGGCCTGGGGAAACCGGCGGTGATCATCGCGCTCGCGGTGTTCTCGCTGCCGGCCCTCCTCGCCAACGCCTACACCGGCATGCGCCAGATCGACCCGGAGGTGCGCGACGCGGCCAAGGGCGTCGGGATGACCTCGGCCCAGCGACTGTTCAGGATCGAACTGCCCTTGGCGGTACCGTTCCTGGCCACCGGACTCCGCATCGCCACCACCACCGTGGTCGCCACCGCCACTCTGGCCACAGCGGTCAACGGCGGCGGGCTCGGCATGATCATTTCGGCCGGCTTCGGGCTCGGTCCCGGACACGGCGGGCAGATCCTGGCCGGCGCGATCCTGGTGGCCGGTCTCGCGCTCATCATCGACGGTGTGATGGCGATCATTGAGCGGAAGCTCACACCGAAGGTGCTCCGCCGGGCCGCCGGCCGCGTGTGAACACGATCCGGTGACACGTCGTTACGAAAACGTGCCTGGTTGCGGTTGCCGAATTTCCATCGCCGGAGTTGCCTATTTGGAAGCGGGCGGGCTTCCATTGCCAATTGAAGCGCTGCCCGTCGGACACGCGGCCGGTCACAGTGATCGCGCCGGGACACGGAAGGCGGGCCATTTTGCGAACAGCCATACGCGCCTCGCTCGGAGTCGTCCTCGGTCTCGCCAGCATGGGCCTCGTGGCCTGTGGCGAGTCGGGCTCTTCGGGCACTGAGGCGCCGGCGAGTGTCAGCGGTGCGGGTTGTGCCCCGGTTGCTGGAGAGAAGCTGGTCGTCCTCAACGACGACAAGAAGCTCCAGCTGGCGGACAACATCATTCCGGCGATCAACACCAAGGTCGCCGACCCGGCCCTCATCGCTGCGCTGGACAAGGTCTCCGACGCGCTGACGCCGGAGAAGCTGATCGCGCTGAACAAGGCGGTCGACGTCGACCGCAAGACCTCCAAGGTCGCGGCGGAGGACTTCGCCAAGACCGCAAACCTCACCACCGGCCTGGAGAAGGGCAAGGGTGGGGCCGTCAAGATCGGCGCCGCCGACTTCTCCGAGAGCGCCACCCTCGGCGCGCTGTACGAGCTGGTCCTCGACGCCGCGGGCTACGACGCCTCGGTGCAGACCATCGGCAAGCGCGAGGTCTACTACGGCCAGCTCACCAAGGGCGACATTCAGATCGTCCCGGAGTACGCCGCGACGCTGACCGAGTTCATCAACCAGTCGGTCAACGGCAAGGACGCGACGGCGCTCGCCTCCGGTGACGTCGACAAGACCGTGGCGGCGCTGAAGGACCTCGGCGGCAAGCAGGGCCTCTCCTTCGGCAAGGCGTCCACGGCGACCGACGGCAACGCGTTCGCGGTGACGTCGGAGTTCGCGTCGAAGTACGGCCTGAAGACCCTCACCGACTTCGCCTCCAAGTGCTCGGGTCAGGCCACCGTCCTCGGTGGTCCGGCGGAGTGCCCGCAGCGCCCGTTCTGCCAGCCGGGCCTGGAGAAGACGTACGGCATCCAGTTCGGCAAGGTCCTGAGCCTCGACGCCGGCGGCCCGCAGAGCAAGGACGCCCTCAAGAAGGGCACCGCCTCGCTCGCGCTGGTGTTCTCGTCCGACGGCTCGCTGGGCTAGCAGGTTCGTAACACGTCCTCTCGTACCGCCTGCTGCAAGGCGGTACGAGAGGACATTTCGTTTGTCATGAAGAGCAGGTAAGTTGTCTGCTCATGCCCCCCGCGGAGACCACCGGTGTGACCGGGGTAAAGCGGAGCACCAAACTGCTCCAGTTGCTCTTCTGGGGCGGCGTCGGGCTTGCCCCGCTGGCCGCCCTGCTCCTGCTCGTGGGCAGCGGCTTCGTCCTGCAGTTCGCCGCCGTGCTCGGCCTGCTCGCCGTGGTCCTGATCGGCCTGTCGATCGCGCTGCGGCGCGAGGGCGAGACGGTCAAGGGCGAGGTCGAGGAGATGGTGTACGAGGAGATCGACACCCTTCGCGAGAACGTCCGCGGCGACATCACCCACGCCGCCCGCCAGACGCACGGCCAGCTCATGGAGCGCATCGGCGTCCTGCACGAGACCGTCGACGCGCTGCGGAACCAGGTCGAGATGATGCGCCGCCAGCTCGAGCGGGCGGCGGCCCAGCCCCCGCCGCAGCAGCACCAGGCGCCGGCCCCGCAGGCCCCGCCGAGCGTCCTGCGCCACACCGAGACCGTGCAGGTCACCACCAAGACCACGGTCGTCGACCCGAACGAGTCCCGCTCCGGCACCGTGTACGGCGCCGGCCCGCGCGCCGACATCCCCCAGCAGCGCCGCCCGGACCGCTCCGAGCGCATCTCGGCCCGCCCGGAACCACGGCCCGAGCCCCGCCCGGAGCGCGACGACTACGCCCACCGCTCCGAACGTGACGACTTCAACCACCGCTCCGAACGTGACGACTTCAACCACCGCTCCGAGCGCGACGATTACGGTCAGCGTTCCGAACGCCGCGATGATCGTCGGGACGAACGCCGGGATGATCGGCGGGACGACCGCCGCGATGACTTCGGCCACCGCTCTGACCGCGACGATTTCGCGCGGCGTGATGAGCGCGACGACTACGGCCGCCGCGAGGAGCGCCGGCCCGACCACCGGGGCGAGCGCGACGACTACGGCCGCGGCGAACGCACTCGCGAACCGTCGGTTCGCGAGCAGGCCCGCGAGCAGACCTCCTGGACCGAGCAGCTGCTGCGCGAGCGCCTCGAACGCTCCCAGAGCAGCGAATGGCCCCAGGTCCCGGCCCCCCGCAGCGGCGCGGAGGTCGAGCGCCGCGCCGGTCGCCGCCGCGCCGCCGAGGAGGACGAGGACGACAACGTCAGCGGCATGCGCACCACGGACCGCTGGGCCTCGGTCCACAGCGACGAACGCGGCGGCCGCGAGCTGCGCATGGGCGAGCGCCGCTCGGCCGTGCACGCCGACGAGACCGGCACCCACGTCCGCATCGAGGACCGCTGGGCCACGGTGCGCCACGAGGAGTACTACGCCGAGGAGACCCGCTCCGGCGGCCACCACGCCGAACCCGACGAACGCCGCCCCGGCCGCCGCCGCGCCGAGCCCGACGACCACGATGAGGACCACGACGCCCGCTTCGAGGGCCGGTACGACGCCGGCACCGAAAGCCCCCGCCGCTCCGAAGCCCGCCGCGAACGCGAACGCAGCTGGGCCTCCGGCGAACAGGCCCGCGTCGAGGTCGGCCGCCGCCCGGAAGCCCAGTGGTCGGAGAGCACCTACGAAGAGGCCCGCCGCGACGAGACGGGCTCAACCCGCTGGTCCGAGGTACGCCGCACCGACCGCAGCCTGACCGGCCCCCAGGCCGCGCTGCCCCCGTCCCCGGCCGACCCGGCCTCCCGCTGGACCTCGCCCCCACCCCGCGAGGACGACCGCGTCCCCCGCCGCCCCCAGGACGACGAAGAATACGGCTGGAACGACCACCGCGGCGGCCGTCCCACCCGCCCGATCGCCGACTTCGACAACAACGACGACCGCTGGCGCTGACCGCGGCCCTCAGCCGCGCCAGAGGGTCAGCATCATGGCCTCTACGGCGATCTTCGGCTTGACGTTGGCCTCGATGGCGACCCGGCACTCCAACACCGCCTCCAAGCGGCGCAACGTGCTCTCCGGGGCCCACTTCTCCGCGGCAGTGTTGGCCAGCTCGTCGATGTCCCCATGCACCGGCGCCACGTCGGCCTTGAAGGAGTGCGCGATCACGTCGCGATAAAAACCGGCCAGGTCGACCAGCGCGCGATCCAGTGAATCCCGCTGGGCCCGGGTCGCGCGGGACTTCTGCCGGCGCTCCAGGTCCTTCAGCTGGCCGGCCGAGCCGCGGGCCGCGCCCGCGGCGCCCTTGCCCGTGCCACCCGCGCCCAGGGCGGTTTCCAGCGCCGAGCGCTCCTTGGCGTCGAGCTCGGCCACCGAGGCTGCCGCTTCCGCTTCCGCCGCCTCGATCAGCGAGCTGGCCGCGTCGAAGGCGGCTCCGATCCCGGTCAGCCGGCGGGGTACGGCCAGCACGGCATCGCGCCGGCTGCGGGCCTGTGGGTCGCGGGCCAGCCGGCGTGCGCGGCCCACGTGGCCCTGGGCGGCCGCGGCGGCCCAGGCGGCGGTTTCGGCGTCGATGCCGTCGCGGCGGTGCAGGACGTCGGCGATGGCGTCGGCGGGGGGCTGGCGGAGCGGTACTACGCGGCATCGCGAGCGGATCGTCACCGAGATGTCGTCGGGGTGGGTGCTCGGGGTGCACAGCAGGAACACGGTCCGCGGTGGGGGCTCCTCGACGGCCTTGAGCAGCGCGTTGCCGGCCGCCTCGGTCAGCCGGTCGGCGTCCTCGACCAGCAGCACCTGCCAGCGGCCCTGGGTCGGCGAGCTGGCGGCTCGCAGCACGAGGGCCCGCATCTCGCCGACGGCGATCGACAGGCCCTCCGGCACCACGAACCGCACGTCGGCGTGTGTGCCGGTCAGCGCCGTGTGGCAGGCCTGGCACGTGCCGCAGCCGCCGTTGGGGCACTGCAGCGCGGCCGCGAACGTACGCGCGGCCACCGACCGCCCCGAGCCCGGCGGTCCGGTGAACAGCCACGCGTGCGTCATCGCCTGCTGCCCGGCCACGTCCGGCGACTCGCCGCGCACGATCGCGTCCGCCGCCTGCACGGCCCGCGACAGCGTCGCCACCGCGTCCGGCTGGCCGACCAGCTCGTCGAAGATCGGCGGCGTCATACCCGCGAGCCCTTGCCGGAGGGGGCATCGGCATCGGCATCGGCGTCGGCGTCGCCGGTGAGGGTGGTGGCCACCTCGGCCGCGTCGTGCAGCACCGTCTCGATCGAGGACTCGTCCTCCGGGATCAGGTGCCGCACCCGCTGCAGGATGCCCTCGGCCAGGGCGTCGATGCCGTTGGTGGCGTCCAGGACCAGGTAGCGGCTGGGGTCCGCGGAGGCCAGGTCGAGGAATGCGTAGCGGACCCGCTCGTGGAAGGCCAGCGACTCGGCCTCCAGGCGGTCGGTCTCGCCGCGCTTGCCGGCCCGGGCCAGGCCGACCGTCGGGTCGAGGTCGAGCAGGACCACGAGGTCGGGCTTCAGGCCGCCGGTGGCCCACTTCGACAGCCAGGACACCTCGTCGACCGGCAGGGTGCGGCCGGCGCCCTGGTAGGCCAGCGAGGAGTCGACGTAGCGGTCGCTGATGACCACCGCGCCGCGGGTGAGGGCCGGGCGGACCACCGAGGCCACGTGGTGGGCGCGGTCGGCCGCGTAGAGCAGGGCCTCGGCCCGGGGCGTCACCACGTCGCCGCCGTCGGACGGCTTGTCGAGCACCAGGCGGCGGATCTGCGAGCCGACCGGGGTGGCGCCCGGCTCGTGGGTCGTCACGACCTCGCGGCCGATCGCGCGCAGGGCCTCGGCGAGCCGGTTGACCTGGGTCGACTTGCCCGCGCCCTCGCCGCCCTCGAACACGATGAACAGGCCGTGGGCGGCCCGCGGGTCGGCCGCGCTGAGCGGGCGGCCGCGGATCGAGCCGAGCAGGTCGGCCAGGATCGGTACGCCCCGCTTGTCGTCCATCTGCCGCAGGGCGAACAGGCCGGCGAAGACGCCCAGCACGCCGGCGATCGCGAGCAGCGGCCGGGTGCTGGAGACGTCGAACTCGTAGAAGCCCAGGTTGATGGTGCGGGTGCCGCCGAGGCCGACGATGACGCTGGAGAGCGAGATCGTCAGCATGAGCACCACGCGGGTGCCCATCTGCACGAAGGCGAAGGCCCGGCCGCGCATGTCGTCGGCCACCTCGCCGCCCAGCAGCGTGGTGCCGGACAGGAACGCCATGCCCGCCCCGACGCCGACCAGCAGCGCGCCGCCGACGGCGATGGCGAGGTGGGTGGCCAGGGCCAGGATGAGCACCGAGCCGGCCGCCAGGATGATCGACAGGCCGAACCAGCGGCGCCGGGACAGCGCGCCGACGAGCTTCGGCCCGGCCGCGATGCCGACCCCCAGGCCGAGGAAGAGCACCGCGAAGAGCAGGGCGAACGCGGCCGTGCCGGCGCCCAGCGAGACCGCGTAGAACTTGGCCGTGCCGACCACCACGCCGCCGCCGGCGAAGGCGCCGAAGATGCCCAGCACCAGGCCGCGCACCAGCGGGGTCTTGCTGACGAAGGCCCAGCCCTGGGTGAACTCGCGGAGCATGCCGGGCTTGTGCTCGACCCCGGCCGTACGCCGGCCGCTGATCTCCCGGATGCCGAAGAACACGGTCGCCGCGGTGGCCAGGAACGTCAGCGCGTTGAACCACAGCGCCACGTTGCTCGGCTGCACGCCGGCGGGCGCGTCCCGGCCGAAGACCGCGGTCACCAGCTGCTGCAGGCCGATGAGGACGAGGGCGGCGGCGACCGGGGTGACACCGTAGGTCGTGGCCAGGGTCAGCTGGTTGGCCGTCTCCAGCCGCGCGCGGGGCAGCAGGTTGGGCACCGCCGCCTCCTTGGCCGGCGTCCAGATCATCGCGACCGTCTCGATCACGAACGTGGCGATCGCGGTCCAGGTGATGACCAGCGCGGCATCGTGCGTGATCAGCGCCGCGGCCGGGATGGAGGCGAAGAACAGGAAGCGCAGCAGGTCGCAGACGACCATCGTGTAGCGCCGGTCGAAGCGGTCGGCGAAGACTCCCGCCACCGGCCCGAGGATCAGCGCGGGCAGCAGCCGCACCGCGATGACCGAGCCGAACGCCACGCCCTGGGCGGCCTCGTTGGACACCTGCGCGGCGGCGAACGTCGAGGCGGCGAGCAGGCCGAGCCAGTCACCGAGGGAGGACAGCCCGAGCACCGCCCACAACCGGCGGAAGGGCCGGATGCGCAGGACGGCCTGAAGTTCCCCGAATCCGGAGAGATCGCTGCTGGCGATGACGACACCCCCTAAAATCTCCGGCCCTCACGCTACAGCCCACCCCTGACAATTCTCGCGGCGCGCCAGCGGATGCGAGGTTCTTTCATATTCGAATCGCACCGGTTACCTTGAGGCGTGTCCGATCTCAGGGCCCGCTACGACCGGGCCACCGCCGATCTCGATCCGCCGTTCGCGATCGTCGACCTGGACGCCTTCGACGCGAACAGTAAAGCCTTGGTCGCAAGGGCGGCCGGCAAGCCGCTGCGCGCGCCGAGCAAGTCGATCCGCGTCCGCGCCCTGATCGAGCGGACCCTGGCGCAGCCGGGCTGGCACGGCATCATGGCGTTCACCCTTCCGGAGGCCATCTGGCTGGCCGAGCAGGGCACGGCGGACGACATCCTGGTCGCGTACCCCACCGCCGACCGCGCCGCCCTGCGCCGCCTGGCCACCGACGAGCAGCTGGCCGCCAAGATCACCATCATGGTCGACAGCGTCGGGCAGCTCGACCTGGTGCCGCAGAGCGACCTGCTGAAAAGGGTCTGCATCGACCTCGACGCCTCGTGGCGCCCGCTGTCCAAGGTCCACATCGGCGTCCGCCGCTCGCCGATCCACAGCGTCAAGCAGGCCGGCGAGCTGGCCGCCGCCATCGCCAAGAGGCCGGGATTCCGGCTGGTCGGGCTGATGTCGTACGAGGCCCAGATCGCCGGCCTCGGTGACGCCCCGCCCGGGCGCCCGGTCCGCGGCGCGCTCATCCGGGCGATCCAGGCCCGCTCGATGCCGGAGCTGCTGGCCCGCCGGGCCGCCGTCGTCGCCGAGGTGCGCCGCCACGCCGACCTGGAGTTCGTCAACGGCGGCGGGACCGGCAGCGTCGCCGCGACGGCCGCCGACCCCTCGGTGACCGAGGTCGCCGCCGGTTCCGGGCTCTTCGGACCTTGGCTTTTCGACGGGTACCGCACCTGGCGCCCCCAACCCGCCGCCCTCTTCGCCATGTCCGTGGTCCGCCGCCCCGACGCGCACACCGCGACCGTGCTCGGCGGCGGCTGGATCGCCTCGGGCGAGACCTCCCCGACCCGCCAGCCGCTGCCCTGGCTGCCGGAGGGCCTCAAGCTGATCGGCACCGAGGGCGCCGGCGAGGTGCAGACCCCGCTGGTCGGCCCGGGCGCGTCCGGCCTGCGCGTCGGCGAACGCGTGTACTTCCGCCACTCCAAGGCCGGCGAGCTGTGTGAGCACGTGAACGAGGTACACCTGGTGCAGGGCGACCGGATCGTGGACGTCGTCCCCACGTATCGCGGCGAGGGCCACGCCTTCCTGTGACGCGCTGGCGCGAGGCGATGGAGGCCGCCCTCTACGGCCCGGCGGGCTTCTTCGTGCACCAGAGGCCGGCGGACCACTTCCGGACCAGCGTCCACGCCTCGCCCTTGTTCGCCGGTGCGATCGCCACCCTGCTCGGCCGCCTCGACGAGGCCCTGGAGCAACCGGAGCGCCTCGACCTCGTCGACGTCGGCGCCGGCCGCGGTGAGCTGCTGGTCGGCATCCTGGCCGCGCTGCCGGAAGGGATTCGCCGCCGCGTCCGCGCGACCGGGGTGGAGCGGGCGCCCCGGCCGGGTGATCTGCCGCCCACGATCGAGTGGTCCGCGAGCCCGCCTCCGCGCACGGTCGGCCTGCTGATGGCGACCGAGTGGCTCGACAACGTCCCGCTGGAGATCGTCGAGGTCGATTTTCAGAGCCGGATTTGGTACCTCACGAGCCTCCTCACCCCCACCGACGAGCCCTTGCACCCGGGCGACGCCGCCTGGCTGGACCGCTGGTGGCCGCTGGACGGCGCGCCGCCCGGGGCCCGCGCCGAGATCGGCCGCGCGCGCGACGAGGCCTGGGCGGCCGCGGCGGCCACGGTCGAGCGCGGCCTCGCGCTGGCCGTCGACTACGGCCACTTCGCCGCCGACCGGCCGCCGTTCGGCACGCTGACCGGGTACCGCGACGGGCGCCAGGTCGAACCGCTCGCCGACGGCAACCGCGACCTGACCGCCCATGTGGCGCTGGACTCGCTCGGCGACCCGGTCATGACCCAGCGGGAGGCGCTGCGGCTGCTGGGAGTCGACGGCGCCCGCCCGCCGCTGGCCCTGGCGAGCACCGATCCGGCCGGATATGTGCGCGCACTTGCCCGCGCCTCGGCGGCGGCGGAGCTCACCGACCCGTCGGGCCTCGGGGGTCACTATTGGGTCATGCGCTGGGTATGACTCGCGGTCATACCAGCGGTACACTCGAAGGCATGACGACGAAGGTGACTCTCTCCTTTTCCGACCAGACCATCGCCGACGCCCGCCACTGGGCCGAGCGCGACGGGGTGTCGCTCAGCGCGTGGATCGACCGCGCCACCCAGGAGCGCGCCCTGCGGGAGATCTTCACGGCCCACGCCGAGGCGGTCCGCCGCGCCAAGATCGATCTCGACGCGTCCGCACTCGCCGACGAGGAGGAGATCGCGCTCGTCCACGCCGAGCTATACCGTGGACGCCGTGCGTCGCGGTGAAGTGTGGCTCATCAAGGGTGCCCGGGAGCGGTACGGTCTGATCGTCAGCTCCGACGTGTTCAACAGCACCGACGTCCCGGTGGTGATCGTGGCGGAGGTGACGGACGCCGAGGAGCTGCGGGACTCGCCGCTCGCGGTGGAGCTCGACGAGCTCGTCGTCATGCCCGACCGGCTGTCCTCGCCGCTGAAACGGTGGTTCGTGGAGCGGGTCGCGGTCGCCGACACCAGCACCATGCACAACGTCTCGCGCGCGCTGCGCATCCTGCAGGATCTCTGAGGTGTACCTCTAGAGTGACGACATGACGTCCGAGGTGACGGTCGGCACGGGTGCCGGCCTCGACACCGCCGACATGGTGCTCAACATCGGCCCGCAGCACCCGTCGACCCACGGCGTGCTGCGCCTGCGGCTGGTGCTCGACGGCGAGCGGGTGCTCAGCGCCGAGCCGATCATCGGGTACATGCACCGCGGCGCCGAGAAGCTCTTCGAGGTGCGCGACTACCGCCAGATCATCATGCTGGCGAACCGGCACGACTGGTTGTCGGCCTTCTGCAACGAGCTCGGCGTGGTGCTGGCCGTCGAGCGTCTGATGGGCATCGAGGTCCCCGAGCGGGCGGTGTGGCTGCGCACCGCGCTGGCCGAACTCAACCGGGTGCTCAATCACCTCATGTTCCTCGGCTCGTACCCGCTGGAGATCGGCGCCATCACGCCCGTCTTCTACGCGTTCCGCGAGCGCGAGACCATCCAGGCGGTGCTCGAAGAGGCGAGCGGCGGGCGGATGCACTACATGTACAACCGCGTCGGTGGCTTGAAAGAAGAAGTGCCGGCCGGCTGGACGGGGCGCGCCCGCACCGCGATCGACCAGGTGCGCAGGCGCATGCCCGACCTCGACAAGCTGATCCGCAACAACGAGATCTTCCGCGCCCGAACGGTCGGCGTCGGCGTCCTCACCGCCGCCCAGGCCGCCGCGTTCGGCGCGTCCGGCCCGGTCGCCCGCGCCTCCGGCCTCGACCTCGACCTGCGCCGCGACGAGCCCTACCTTGCCTACGGCGAGCTCCAGGTGCCCGTGGTGACCCGCACGGCCGGCGACTGCCACGCGCGCTTCGAGGTGCTCCTGGACCAGGTGTACGTCTCGCTCGACCTGGCCCAGCAGTGCCTGGACCGCGTCGACCAGCTCACCGGCCCGGTCAACGTCCGCCTGCCGAAGGTGGTCAAGGCGCCGGAGGGCCACACGTACGCGTGGACCGAGAACCCCCTCGGCATCAACGGCTACTACCTGGTCTCCCGCGGCGAGAAGACGCCATGGCGCCTGAAGCTGCGGACCGCCTCCTACGCCAACGTCCAGGCCCTCTCCACCCTGCTCCCCGGCACCCTGGTCCCCGACCTCATCGCCATCCTGGGATCGATGTTCTTCGTCGTCGGCGACATCGACAAGTAGCTTCCGCTCCGGAGTTATCCACAGGGCGGGGTTCGGTCTTCCTTGGGCGCGGAGGGGTGCCGTACGGTCGGTGCGGGGAGGTCGGATGGGGCGGGAGATCGACGAGACTTGGATCGAGGAGGCGGTCGAGCGCTACCGCCGAATCGAGGCCCTGCAGGCCAAGTTCGACAAGGCGGTTCAGACCGTCGAGGTGACCGTACGCTCGGCCGACGGGCTGGTCGAAGTTCTGGTCGCCGCGGACGGGACGATCCGCGACGTGCACATCAACGGGCCGCTGCAGAACAGGACGAACGAGTCCGTGTCGCGGGCGCTCCGGGAGGCGGTGACTGCTGCCGGGGATGCTGCGGCTTGGGCGCGGAAGAAGCTTCAGGCCGAGACCTTCGGCGATTACCGCGAACTGCAATGACGACCGGCGCTGCACAGCACCGACCCACCGCACCACGGGTCGAGTCGCACCGGTTCACCGCATCGCCGGGTTGGTCACGGGGTGAGCCGAACCGTTCCAGCGCGCCACGGGCCGAGCCGGATCGACGGATCGCGCCACAGATCGAGCCGGACCGTTCTACCTCGTCGCGGGTTGAGTCGGGCTGGGCTGCCGGACTGCGGGTTGGGCCGCATCGCTGCACCACGCCACCAGTCGGGTCGGGCCAACCCAACGCGCTGACGGTCGAGCTGGACCGGACCACCGCACTGCGGGTCGAGCTGGAGCGATCCGTCGTGCTGTCGAGTGGGGTGCCTGGACCCGCCGCGCTGTGGCATCGGCCGCGCCGACTCGCCGGGTTGCGGGGCCGACTGGCGGCGATGCGGGCCACGCCGGTTCGGTCGATCGGGCCGCGACTTCGGTGCGGCCGGCTCACCGTGCTGCGGGTCCGGTCTGCCCGGCGGGTCGTGTCTGCCCGGCGCGTCGTGTCTGATCGGTGCGGCTTGGTGCGTGGCCGCGGCGATTCGGCGTGTGTGACGGCTCAAACGGCGGTGGCGGGGGACTGAGATGCGGCTCGAGGAACTAGCGCGGCGGCTCGATGCGGTCGCCGATGAGCTCGCCGGTGCGGGCACCACCATGAACGTCGTCGATCCGGGCGCGCGGGTGTTCGGGGCGGACTCCGATGGGGCGCTCGGGCAGGCCGGCCGTGACCTGTATCGGCTGCTCGCCATCGCACTCGCCGAGCGGGGGAGCGAAGCCGTGGCCCATGGCGGGCGCCTGGCGGAGATGGCCGATGCGGTGCGGAAGGCGGCCGCCGGGTATCGCGGGGCCGAAGAAGGGCGGCCGTGATGGTCACCGATGCGCTCGAACGGCTCGCCGAGCCCGGGGACGATCTCCTGCGAAGGGTCGGAACCTTACTCTCCGGCGGGGGAGTGCCGCCCGCCGCCGTCGAGCTGGTGCGGCGGGTCGGGGCGCTGCCGGCCGAGGTGCTGGAGTACGCGCTCAAGCTTGATGTCGATGCCCTTCGCGCCGCCGCCGTAGAGGTCAGGGTGTTGCGGGATCAGTTCCGAGGGCAGGCCGCGAGGCTCGGGGCCGATGTCGGTGACACCGTCTGGGAAGGCGCGGGAGCCGAGGCGTTCCGGGTCGCCTGGAACGGGCTCAACCAACACCTCGAGAGCATGGTCGAACGGCTCGATGCCACTGCCGGGTATGCGGACGGGGTGGCGGCCTGGGCTGCGGGGTTCCGGCACGAGGTGGCCGAGGCCGTTGCCCGGGTCATCTCCTCTGCCGAGGCCGTCGTCGTCGTGACCTCCGGTGGGGTGCCGGCCGTACAAGCGGCTGGGAAGATCGCCGAGCGGGTGCTGCGGACCGCGGCCGAAGGGCTGGACGCGGCCGAGGACCTCCGGCGGCGCTGGGAACCGCGGGTCGGGCGGTTGGAGTGGCAGCTGCTCGCGGTACAAGAGGGGGCGGTTATCCCTGGCGTCACGCGCGTCGAACTTTAGGCGTGCTCAAGAGCCAGGCGGGTGCTGAACGCGAGCAGGATGCCGCCCGTCGCGGCGTCCAGGGTGCGGCGGACGCGGCGGTTGGCGAAGAAGCGGCGGGCCCGGTTCAGCAGGGCCACGATGAGTTGTAGGTAGAGCAGCGAGAGGAGGGCGTGGCTCAGGGCGTACGCCAGGAGGGTGAGCGGTGGCGAGGCCGGGCCGAGGAACTGGGGAAGGACGGCCAGGTAGAAGACCAGGACCTTCGGGTTCGTGATGTTCGACAGGAAGCCCTGGCGGAAGCCGGTCAACGCGGCGCGGGAGTCGGGCGCCGCCGAGAGCTGGGCCGGGTACGCGCCTTGGTAGCAGGAGCGGAACGAGTCGAAGGCCAGGTAGAGCAGGTACCCGATGCCGGCCCACTTCACGGCCAGGAACAGCGGCTCGACGCGGACGATGACGGCGCCCAGGCCGGCCACGGCGGCCGCGCCCTGCAGGACGTTCGACGCGCTCACGCCGACCGAGGCCCATGCGCCCCGGAGCCGGCCGCCCATCAGGGTGTTCTTGACGACGATCGTGAAGTCGGCGCCGGGGATGAGGACGAGGATCGCGGCGAAGATCAGGAACTGCAGGTACGAGCTCATCGGATCACGATCGGGTCGTCGATCAGGTGGACGTCCATCGGGCGGCCGGGCTCGAACCACGGCGCGTCGAGCGGGGCGTCCGGATTGGCGTGCCAGTGCCGGCCCGTGCGCCGGACGCCGAGCGGGTAGATGGTGAGCGATCCGTCGCGCTGGAAATGCAGGCGCAGGAAGCCTTTGTAGCCCGTGATGCCCTGGCCGGCGAACAGCTCGTTGAGGTTCACGTCGAACTTGGCCGCGATGAGCAGGTACAGCGCGAACAGTTCGCCGGCGGCGACGGCGGACAGCGGGAGGTACAAGACGATGGAAATCAACAGCGGGAACGGCCAGGCGAGGTCGACGAACGGCAGGTTGAGCCACGCCCAGGTGCCCAGCGTGGCCAGGCCGACGAACGCCAGGCCGTGCAGCAGGCCCAGCAGCCAGTGCCGCGGCCTTCGCTGGCCGGCCGAGCGGGGCATCGCGAGCATGCACGTGCCCAGGAGGTCGATGATCACCATGAGCACGGCCGGCACGGTGACCAGGCGCTGCTCGACGCCCGACACCACGCGGTCGGCCGCGTTGACGAACGACAGCATGGTGAGCAGCTGCAACAGGCCGAGAAGACCCAGGAACACAGGATTTCGCCACGGTACGCGCCAAAAGACGCCCAACGCGAGCCCGCGCGACTGGGCCTTGGTCGGGAACGTCTGCTTGAGCTGGTAGGAGCGCGACGGCGAGGCGTTGCGGACCAGCGAGCGGACCGGCGGCACCGCGATCTTGTCCGGCAGCTCGTGGGTCGGGTAGAGGTACGCACCGCCGCCGCCCGAGGTGATCAGCTCGCGGCCGGGGCGGGAGTAGCGGGCGTAGTGGTGCAGGTCGCCGGAGATCATCGCGCGCACCTCGGCGCCCGTGGGGTCGATGATCGTGCGGATGAAGTAGTCGAGGCTGTCGTACGCCTTGCGGTCGTCCGTCGCCTCCACCCAGCTCGGCGACGGCGGGCAGATGATGACCTTGTCGCCGGGGCCCAGGCGGGCCGCGACCGCGCGGAAGTACCGCAGCTGCGGGTCGTCGATGTAGGCGCCCGCCTGCACGTCCAGCCCCAGAATCCACCAGCGGTTGGGCAGCTGGATCGCGAAGTAGGAGCGCGACTGCCGGGTCCGCCACCCGCCGACCGAGCCCTCGTCGCTGCGGACGAAGAGCCGCAGAAAGGCGGTGAGTCCGTCGTACCAGTCGTGGTTGCCCGGCACCGCGTACATCCTCGGCTGCGGACCCTCGGCCGGCGCCTCGGGCAGCGCCGCGCGGAACGGGCCCTTGAAGCGGTCCTCGTACTGCTGCCCGCTCGCCGTCGGATAGACCTGATCGCCGCCGAGGACCAGCACCTCACCCCGCGGCAGCTCGTGGCCGTCGACGCTCAGGCTCGGCTGGGCCAGCAGGTAGGCCACCGAGTAGGTGGCGTTGAACCCGTCGCCGGTGTCGGCCGCGTAGTCCAGCCACAGCTCGCCGTCGTCCGGCCATTCCGTGTCGTCGGTGAGCTCGCCGGCGAAACCGGGCCCCTCCCGGAGGATGCGCGGGGAGAGCGCGTCCTGCAGCTCGCGCTTGTCGAGGTACGCCCCGAACAGGTCGGCCAGCACCACCCGCACCGCCGTCCCACTCAGCAGCACCGGGCTCAGCCACGGCACCCCCCGCCGCGGGGTGAACCCCATCTGCTCCGGGTCCAGCGCGGTCGGCCGCCCGCCGGGCGGCGCGGGCAGGGCCTCGTCGTCCTCCTGGGGCAGCGGCAGCAGCGGTTCGCCCGGGTCGGCGCTCAGCTCACCAGGCGCGGGCGGCATATCGTCGGGCATCACGCGCGGGACGTTACCCGGCTAACGACCAAGGGGGAAACCCCTCGCGCGACGCCCGGGGGCGTGCCGTACACTTGGGAACCGTTGCCGCCTTAGCTCAGTCGGCAGAGCGATTCACTCGTAATGAATAGGTCAACGGTTCGATTCCGTTAGGCGGCTCCACCGGCTTGACCAGCCACGACGATGGCCCGGGAGGTTCTCCCGGGCCATCGTCGTCTCAGCTTCGTGGTCGCCCGTGAGTCAGGCGGCCGGCTTGGGGGCGCGGTCGAAGCGCGCGATGGACGCCCAGTCTCCGAAGGCCGGCTCGGGCTCACCGTTGATGTCCAGCGGCACGTCCTGGAAGTCGGTGGTCGTCTTCTCGTCGGCGATCTTGTCACGGACGATGTGCCGCACGACGCCGTCGGGCTGGTACTGGACTTCGTCGATGCGGGAGGACTCGTTGATCTGCCGGCGCGGCTGATCGTCCGGGTACTGCCAGGCGATGACCGCTTTGAGGAAGAGGCCTCCACCGGGACGCCGGCTGAACTCGAACTTCGTCTTCTGCCGCTCGTGGGCGTCGAAGAAGTACACGCCGAAATAACCATGCCCGCGCACGACCTCGACGACCGCGTCGACCTCGTGCGGGCCGCCGACGACGGCACAATAGAGGGTGCCGGCGGCATCTGCCGCCCGAGCCTCCTCCTCCGTCATCGGCTCGATCGGAGCATGCAACAAGGTGTTCCAGCGGCGACAATACGAAACCGTCACGTCAAGGCTCCAAGCGGTTGCATGTAGGACTTTCCGTCGGTGTCTCTGATTGTGACATTGTTCGCCCAGGCGGCGGCGATGGCTTCCCGGGGAACGCTCCCGGAGTCCTGTGGGGGAATCTCCAGCACCATGACGCCCCGAAGGTTCTGCCCGATCTGGTCCGGGATCTTCTCACGATTCTTGGGTGTATCGGCGATCACCTGCTCGGGGCTGTACTTGTTGGCCACCTCACGTACATAACCGGCAGCGGTCGCCGGGTCGACTTGATCCAGTTGGCTGAATTTACGCGACACGATCTCGTCGCCGGGCACGTACGAGTCGAGCCGCTTGCCATTCTCGAGCGTGATCTCGTTTGCGCCGCCACGTTCCTGGTAAAGCGGTTCTCGCTGCTCGTTGAAGGCGACGCCGTTGCAGATGCGATCCCAGACCGGGCCGGGTATGTTGTCCGGCTGCTTTTCGCGCAACGAATCCGCTCGCGGTGTTGCGGACGGCTGGTCGGCGGCTTTGGCCGCGTCGGTGACATGAGCTTTCTGCGGGTTCTCGCCAGACGCCGGCCCGCTTCCTCCGTCGCCGGGGACTGCCCAGCTCGGGAGGGCGTCTTTGCCGGTCGAATGCTGATCGACGGCCTTCTGACCAGAGGTGTCGTGCTCGCCGGTGCTCTGCCGCGGAAGGTTGCCGGTCCCGGGGGTGTCGAGGCCGGTCCGTTGCGTCGTGTCGGTCGGCACGGCCCAGGAAGGCAGCGCGTTGTCACCCGGCCGAGCGGGTGGCCGCGCCTGCTCGCCGGCGCCTTGAACGCTCTGCCGGGACTGGTCGGCCGCGGGATGGAGGGCCTCCTCACCGATTCTGGAGTTCGACCCGGCCGGCGCGGTCGCCTTGACGAATTCGGCGGTCGCGACCTTGCCGGTGCGCTCGTGGGCCGCGGCGCGCTCACCGGGCGGCCCGGTTGGCGTGTCGCGTTGGGCCTTCGCCGCCTGATGCGCGTCCAGCCGTTGCTGAAACTCGGGAGTGGGCCGGAGGGAGCCGTCGCCCGGTGCGGGGCCGTTGCCTTTGGCGGCCTTGGCGGCCTTGAAGTCGTCGAGCTTCGCCTGGAATTCCGGCGACGGACGGAGCGAACCGTCGACCGGCGCAGCGGCCTTGGCATGTTCGTCGCGGACGGCATTGCCGGTCTGCCGCTGGGCGTCAGCGTGTGACGCCGTGCCGGCCGAGTCCGACCGGGCGCCGCTCGCGCGGTGCTCGATCGGCTTCACCACCTCGGGTGGCTTCGGCGGCGGCTCGGGCGGACGGTTCTCCCGGACGGACTCGGCCATCAGCGGGTCAGCGGGCCTTGGGAGTCCTCGCCACCGCCACCGTGCCGTTGCTCCAGCACCATGCCCACATAGCCGGCCGCTTGGTCGACGGCCGCCTTGCTCGCCGGGTCATGCTCCGGAGTGACCAGGCCGAGGCCCTGCTTGATCACGGTTTCGCCGCGCTCCGAGGTGCTTCGGGCGTTGACGGCCTCCATGATGTTGGCGCTCAAGCCCAGCGCCGCGCCGGGCAGGGGATGGGTCTGCTTGAGCGCGTCGCCCGCCATGCGGGTGGACTCGACGAAGCCGCGGTTGAACGCTCCAGTGCCGACGGGGCATGGACCCCGAGCGCCACCCGTCGGTTGACCGCGGGGTCGCGCAGATCCGCGTCGAACCAGCGGGACACCTCGGCCAGCTGGGCGGAGACGTCGTCGCCGGGGACGGTACGGCCGTACCGGGCCGCCCACTCGGCGCTGCGGGGATCACGTCCAGTCGCCCCGGCGCGGTCGGCGGCCCGCAGGTCGTCCCACAGGCGGGCCCAGCGGTACGGCTTGGCCAGACTCCAGGTCTCGTCGTCCTCGCAGCGGACCACGCCGTGCAGATATCCGTCGAGCGCCCGCAACACGTGCCGTCCCAGCCGATCCGGGCCGGCGGTCGCGGACAGCACTGAAGAACGGGCCGCGACCGCCTCGTCGACGGCATGCGACAAGGCGCACTCGCGAAGCCGATCCGGCAGGTCGAGCAGGGCGCGGATGTGGGCCGCCCGCAGCGCGGGCACCGGCCAGCCGGTCAGATGTCCGAGCACCGCGAGCTCCGCCCACAGCGGAAGCCATGGGTGCTCGGCGAGATACAGCTGGGCGGTGCGCATGTCGCGGAGTGTGCAGGCGTCCGCCGCGCAGGTACCTCCACAGGTCCCGCTGCGCCGACCGATCAATGGGCCGACAGCGGCGGTCGCGGTCACGCCGCCCTGTTCGCGAGAGCTGCCGTCGGGCATCCGGACAAGCACCGGCTGATCCATGCCGTCGGCGAACACGGCGCCCGTGCCGGGTGGAAGCGTCACCACGAACTTCGACTGCGGGTCAGTCAGGTTGACCGTCGCGCCGACGGCCTTGCGGTCGTCCTCGGCCGGGAGCCGGTGCATCACCTTCACCGCGGTGTTCTTGATGACGTCAGCGATGAGCTTGCTGGGTATCTGCTCGGCGATCACGAGCCCCTCGCCGTAGGCCCGCATTTCGGCCAGCAGCGCGGCGAACAGCTCGACGGCGTGTGCGGCCGGTCCGGCCCGCTCGGCCCGGCGCAGCAGCCGGTGCGCCTCCTCGAAGACGCTGAGGTGGCGCAGGCCGAGCCGGCTCAGGTCCGGCTGCTGCCGGCCGATCGTCCGCAGGTGCTCGACAAGCTGGATGAGCAGCCCGCCCATGAGGAACGCCTTGTCCCGGTCGTCCCCGACATCCTCGATCTCGAAGACCACGTTGTGCGCGAGCAACTGCTGGACGGACAGGGGATGACCGCCCTCGAAGAACCGTCCGGTCGTGCCGAGCCGCAGACTGGCCAGCCGGACCCGGATGAAGCCGCGGACGTTGTCGGTCACTTCGCGTCCGTAGCCGATCTGCTCGACGACCAACTCTGCGGTCTGCTGCAGATCTCCGAGCGTCGGATACCGGGGCCGGCTGCCCGGCACCCTCGGGCCACCGAGCACGAGGTCCCAGCCCAGGTCCTCGTAGCACCGCGTCAGGGCCGCGCTGAGCACTTGCGGAAACGGCTCCTCGGCGTCGAAAGCGGCCAGGAACAGCGAGCGCGCGAGGTCGATGTGGGTCTGCAGTGGAAAGTCGGCGGCGGCCGGTTCGAGCGGATTGAATCCGGCCGGTGGAGCATCGCGGTCTCCGGGCCGGATCACGATGACCCGTTCGCCGCCGATCCGGTCGGCCATCTGGCGGTACTCCGCCTTGGCCGGCTCGACGACAAGCCACGGCACGCCGACGCGGGTGGTCTCCTCGAGCAGGTGGCGCACGGTCTGTGACTTGCCGGCGCCGGTCGCGCCCGACACGAACGTGTGCCGATTGAGGCTCGCCGTACCGATGTGCAGGTCCTCGCCGGGCCGACCGTCGTGGTCGAGGACCTGGCCCAGCCGGACGCCCACCGCGGCCGAGCCGGGCCGCGGGGAGGTCGGGGCCGGCATCTCCGGGGTCACGTCGAACTCCGAGCGGACCGCGAGCCGGACCCCCGGAATTTCCTCGACCGGCGTCACGGCGAGCGCCGCGACGAGTGCCGAGCTCGCGACCAGCGGCGATCCGTCGAGGGCCGACGCGAGGTCGGTCACGATGCCACTGGGTATCAGCGCGTACGGCAACCGGCTGAGGTCGGCCGACGCACAGAGCAGTCCGGCGACCGCGGCGGCGCCGGCCGGGGTTGCTGCCCCGGCGAGCAGATGCACTCGCCACATGCCGCCGGACTCGCCCTGGCGTAGCTCGCGGTGCCGGAGTGCGAGCCGCTCGGCGCGCACCGCGTGCTCCGGCGATCCGGCTCGCGTGCGCGCGTCACGCTCGTCGGCGGCGACGCTGCGGGCCGCCGCGTCGATCTCGGCCATGGGTACGGGTTCGGCCAGCAGCAGCCAGGCGAACTCGGCATGCCAGACGCGCAGGAGGCACTCGTCGAGCGTCGGACGCAGGTCGTCCGGCCGGTACATCCCGTCCTCCACGAGCAGCCCGTCCGCTATGCCGGAAACTCGCGTCCAGTGCGGCATCGCGGCGAGCATCCGCAACAGCGCGCCACCCTCGCGGGCCAGGCCGGTTGCCCCCGGCGGCAGGCTCAGCGGCCGTCGGCCGTCGCTGCCGGCGGCGCCGATGATGCCGCCGGCGGTGAAGACGTGTACCGCGTTCGTGGCGCCGTTGCGCGCCCAGCCCAGGGCCAGCGGCGCGCCGGTGTCCGCCCCGGCCGCGTGGTAGATCGCTGTGACGGCGGCGAGTCGCTGCTGCTGGCCCAGGTCGATCGGGCGTCCCTCAGCCTTCGCCGGTGCCCGGCGGGGCAACTCGACCACCCGGACGCCCGCGACCTGGGCGAGCCAGTCGTACAGAGCCGCGGCACCGCCCATCAGCGCCGCCAGCCCGGTCCGTGTTGTGGGTACGGTCCGGATTGCCCAGGTGCGCCGCCCCAGCCCGGAATGGTGTTCGCGGCGGCCGCGCCTGGCGACACCGGTTGGGGCGCGATCGTGACCGGCTGTGAGATGGTCGCCTCGTTCGGCAGACCGGAGACCGGATGCACCGCCTCGTGCTGATGCGGCAACGCCATCGGCGGCAGTGGCTGCATGCTCAGCCGGGGCAGCATGACGATGGCCGGGTCGCACTCGACGGCCTGCAGGGTGGAACCGCGGTCGTGGGACTTGACCAGCAGCATCGCGTAGTCGGGCAGATCCTGGAGAACGCGCGGCTCGACCGCGTATTCGTAGACGCGTTGCGCGGAGGCCGCGTCGGACCACGTCGTGCCCTCGGCATTGGTGACCGTCTGGCTCCAGTTGTACGTGTTGGTCCACGTCCGGCTCCGGCTGCGGCTGCTGTGACCGTGTCCGCTGGACCACCCCGAGGTCTGGCTCTCGCTGGTCGAGTAGCCCTCGGTATCGGCGACGGAATGCGTCTCATTGCCGCCCAGGGTGCGCGTGAGCTGGCTGAGCACGAATTTGTGCTGTTTGCCGATGAACTCGGCCGCCTGCCGGGCCTCGTCGTGGTTGGCCAAGCGCATGAACGCGACCTCGCCGCCTCCGATCGCATGCAACGACGACTCGCGCAGGTGCTCGAACATCACCACGAGCCGGATGCCCTGCCGCTCGCAGAGCGTGCCGAGTTTCTCGACGTGCCGGTGGTCGATCTCGTCGGCCCCGACCACGATCAGCGAGCCGACCTTGCCCTGACCACTGCCGACCCAGTGGGTGAGCCACTGCACGACGAGATCCTTCAGCAGCTCGTTCTGGGCCGACCGGCCATCCCGGTCCGTCGCCAGGATGGTCATGGCGGATGGGGTGGCTGGGCGGATCGCGGTGCCCATCGCGCCGAGCGGGCGCAGGAAGGCCTCGATCCGCCGTACGTTGCCGTGCAGCTGCCGGCGGGTCTCATCGGGCATCGAGTCGCGAATCCGGTCGGCCTCTGCGAGGGTGAGCGCGGGGCCGCCGGACCGGTCTGTGATCACCCGAAGGCCTGCGATGAGCCTGCCGATGGTGACGTCGTCCCCGAGTTCCTCGCAGATCTCGTGGAGCAGCATGCTGTCCTGCACACGGTCGGCCCGGCTGCCGGTGGTGGAATCGCCGTGCATCGCTTCCACGAGGCTGTCGATGAGCTGTTGCTTGCCGAGCCCGGCCAGCAGGTCGACCTCGGCGAGCTGCGACGGGATGTGCCGCATGTCGACCGAAGAGCCGACCTGGCGCGCCAGGTCGGCGAGCTCGCCGCACAGTGTTTCGCCGCTGAAGTCGACGACGACCATCGAACCGTGGGTGCTCAGCAACGAGCCGCCGAAGATGGTCAGCACGGCTTCCCAGCCCCAGGTGGTGCCGCCGAAGACGTCAACCCGGCGAGTGCCTGGCGACGGCGTCGCGGCGCCCCACTCGAGCATCCCGCTGATCATCTGCTGTTGGCCGTGCTCGTGGGCCTGCCGGCGGGCGTCCCACTGTCCGTACGCCTGCTGGTACGCGGCCCGGAGCTCGTCGGTCTTGCGCTGGAGCGCCCCCTCGGCCTGGCCGGCCGAGTAGACGATGAGGGCCACGATGCCACCACCGGCGATGAATGCGATCGCCGCCAGTACGCCGAAAGCGGCACTGTTGGTCGCGCCGCCGCAGCAGGCGAACAGGATGACGGCGCCGAGCGTGACGCCGACGGCGATGACGATCCGATTCGTCATACGCAGCTTGGCATTGCGTGCGGCTTCGACGAGCGCGAGCGGCACCGGAATCGGCTCGGGCGGCGGTTCGGTGAACCGGCGCCGGAAAAGATTCCGGTCGCGGAAGATCCATCCGAACCGTTCGCCAGGAACGGCCAACCGCGTGAGCGGGCTCGGTTCGATATTCGCTTCGCTCATTGTGTCGAGACGTCCTTCCGGCCCTCCGGACAGATCATGGAACGGGTACGACCCGAATCGTCGGATGTCGACGCCTGTCCCGACGCAAGTGAATCAGCTACGTTAAGATCACAGAAGAGCACTCAACGTATTTGGTACAAGGAATGCTCGATCATCCGGAGTGCGGGCAGCCGACCGGACGGCTCACCGGCCGTCAGTGTCGATACGGCGGCCCGCCAGGTGATGGGGGTGCTCCGAACGGCGGACGGTTTCCGTGTCAGTCGGCGGTTAAGTTCGATCCGGCACGCGGATGAGCGGAGGGATGCGCCGGCATGGAATGGATCTGCGGTGGCGTCTGCCTTCTGGCGGTGCTGGCGGTCGCGGGTTATGCGGTCCGCGGCCGTCTCGATGACCGCCGTTTCTTCCGCCGATCCCCGGATCAACCGATCTCGGCGGTTTGTATCAACTGCCGCGGGCGCGGGTGGGTGGATCGCAGCCGGCGAACGCTCGATTTCGACGGCGAGGGCTTCGTCGATGAGTCGGCGCCGCAGACGCAGTGCGAGATCTGCGGCGGGACCGGCCGGGTCGAGCGCTGAGCGCCCAGCGAAAAGAGCCCGGGACTCAGTTCCCGGGCCCTTTCCATACGGACGTCAGGCCCGCTCGAAGCAGGCCGAGATCGACCCCGCGAACGGCGGGCGGCCGGCCTCGATCGGCATGCGGGTCACCGAGAGCACGCGCAGGCCCTTGGTCAGCTCGATCGAGAGCACCACGCCCGACTTGAGGGTGTGGATGCCGTCGCGGCTGCCGCCGGTGTCGACCGGGAACCAGTTGCCCTCGCCCTTGCTGCCCCAGATGCGCAGCGCGTAGGCGTCGTTGCCGCTGTCGGCGCCGACGTTGAGCCAGACCTTGCGCGGGTCGGCGAGGCCGGCCTGTACCGGCGGGATGGTCAGTGACGTCTGGGTGGCCTCGAGCTGGATTGGTCCGAATGATGCGCCCATCTCTTCCTCCTCATCGAATGCCCGCAGGCCGCCGAGGGTCGGCCACGCCTGGGTGCCGTCCGCGCGCTGGTCGCCGACCACGGACAGGTGCCCGTGCTCGCGGTGCTGGTCGCGGTCGGGGTCGTGCGGCAGGTACGGCCGCCAGGTCCAGGCCGGGTAGTGCTTGCCGTCCTGGTTGACGTCGTGGTTGCTGAAGATCTCGTCGTTGCTGATGCCGTACTTCGCCCGCGGGTCCCGGGCCCGCCGGATGTCGTCGAGCACCTTGCGCGCGTCCAGTCCGAGCCCGGGGACGTTCGGGAAGTCCCCGGCCGTCACGATGTTGTCGCCCCAGCCGGGGAAATCGTGCGGCGAGTGGTCGCTGGTCTCGTCGTGCAGGTCGTTGCCCACCGTGCCCCACGACTTGGGGTCCGTGCCGGGCGGGACGGCTCGCGGCGCGGCCCGCTGCAGCTGCTCGAACAGGGCGAGGATGGACTTTGCCGCTCTCCATGCCATAACCGGCTCCTCCTCGTGTTGCGTACACAGGGCAGATGCACGAGGAGGAGCCGTGATGCGGTCGGGCTTCTTACAGTCGGCGCACCGGTCCGCCGCCGTCCGGGCCGGTCATCTTGTCCAGCGCCGCCAGCGGTGTGACCGAGCCGGGAACCGTGCGCGCGGCGATGGCCCCGGACGCGATGGCGGCCGCGAAGGAGGTGCCGCTCCAGCTGGCCGCGCCGGTGAACTTCTGCCGGCCCTCGGGGTGTTCGACCTCGGTCTCGTTCAGGTACTCGGCCACGATTTCCACCCCCGGCGCGGCGTACCGCACCCACGGCAGATGCGGGCTCCAGTCCGGCACGGCGCCGTCGCCGTCGACCGCTCCCACGGCGATCACCGGCGGGATCGCGGCCGGCCAGGTCGCCGAGTGCTTGTCGCGGCCCTTGGTGAGGGTCTCGAACAGGCCGTGGTTGCCGGCCGCCGCCACCACCAGCACGCGCGCGCCGATCCGCTCGATCGCGCGCGCGATGACCAGCGGCGGGCCGCCGGCCAGGGTGTAGCAGCCGAGGGAGAGGTTGAGGATGTCCAGCGGCTTCTGCGGATCGGTCGCCAGGTCCATGATCGCGCGGGCGGTGTCCCACGAGGTGGCCCGGGCGGTGACCGGGTCGAGCAGCGGGAGCTCGACGATCTCGGCCCCCGGCGCGTACGCCCGGATCAGGCTCTTCACGAAGATCGCGTGGCCGGAGCGGTACGGCACCGGCTCGGTCCCGGGCGCCGCCGGCTTGGTGTCGATGACGCCGACGCGCACGCCCCGGCCGGAGTGCTCGTCGACCGGGTCGCCGAGCGGGACGATGGTCACCGGGCCCTCGACGAAGCCGGGCGGGCCGCCGTCCATCGGCTTGTGGCTCTCGCCGACGACCGCCTCCACGTCGCGGTTGCGCCCGATCGTCGGCGTCCAGCCGTCCCGCTCGGCCGCGCAGCGCTGGCGCAGCAGGGCCAGGGCCTCGCCGACGTCCATGGACGCGATCCCCCGAACGAGGGCCAGGCCGAGTCGCTCGTCCCGGTCGTCATCGGCAATCGGGTTGTACGGGATGTCCAGACGTTTCAGCATGTCCTCGACGACCTTGAGGTGCAGGAGATCGACGACGAGCTCATCCGGGTTGTCCACCATGGCGCCAGTGTCCTTTCACACGGGAGGTCCAGCTGTCCGAATACGGACCAGAGTCGCCAACCGGGCCGGTGATACACCCGGACGGGCTGCTGGAGCGCGCGGGCGCGGCCCTCGCGGCGGTCGACCGCGACCCCGGCAGCGGGCTTCCGCTGGCCGAGCGGGCCGCCCGCGCGGCGATTCGGGCCGGGCACGCGGCGGCCGCGTCGACCGCCGAGCGGGCCTGGGGCCATGCGTTGCTGCACAAGGGGGATCTCGCCGGCGCGGTACGGCACCTGGGCCGCGCCGCCGCCTGGGGCACCCGGGCCGGCTCGCCCCAGCTGACCGCCGAGGCCCGGCACAAGCTCGCCTTCGCCGTGCTCCAGCGCGGGCGGCCCCAGGCGGCGCTGCGCGAGATCGACGCGGCCCTGCCCGACCTCGACGGGGTGCCGGCCGCGCGGGCGCGGGCGCAGCGCGGGATCGTGCTGCACAACATGGGGCGGCTGGACGAGGCGCTGGGCGAGTACGACGTCGCCCTGCGGGTCCTGCGGCGGGAGGCGGACCTGCTCGGCGTACAACGGATGCTCATCAATCGTGCGCTCGTGCACGCCGACCGGCACGCGTTCGCCGCGGCCGAGCGGGATCTGGGTGAGGCCGAGCAGCTCGCCCGGGAGCTCGAGCGGCCGCTGACCATCGGGCTCATCGCGAACAACCTCGGCCTGATGGAGACCCTGCGCGGGGACGTGCCGGCGGCGCTGCGGCACCTGGACCGGGCCGAGCGGATCATCGGCGCGCACGGGGCCCAGCTCGGGACCCTGCACCAGGATCGGGCCGAGCTGCTGCTGACGGTCGGGCTGACCGCCGAGGCGGGGCAGGCGGCGGCGCGGGCGGTCACCACGTACCGGCGCGAGCACCGGCATCTCAAGGTGCCCGAGGTGCAGCTGTTGCTGGCCCAGGCCGAGCTGCTGGCCGGGAATCCGGCGGCGGCCGGGCGGCACGCGGACGCGGCGCGGCGGGCGTTCCGGGCCCAGGACCGGCCCGCGTACGCCGAGCTCGCCCGGCTCGGCGGCCTGCGCGCCCGGCTGGCCGGTGGGGGCCGCCCGCGGGTGCCGGTCGCCGTGCTCGACGCGATGCTGGCCACGCTCGCGACCGCCGGCTGGCCGGGTGCGGCCACGGACGCCGCCCTCGTCGCCGCCCGGCTCGCCGCCGACGGGGCGCCGTACCTCGCCCGGGCCGCCGCGGCCACGCGAAGTCGAGGGCCGGCGCTGGTGCGGGCGCGCGGGTGGTACGCGCGGGCGCGGCAGCACCAGGCGCGCGGCGATACCGCCGGCACGCTGGCCGCGACCCGGGCGGGCCTGCGCATCCTGGACGAGCACGGGGCCGCGATGGGCGCCACCGACCTGCGGGTGCACGCCGCCGCGCACCGGGCCGACCTGGCCGCGCTCGGGCTGGAGACGGCGTTCGCGACCGGGCGGCCGGCGACGCTGCTGGAGTTCTCGGAGCGGGCCCGGGCCAGCCGGCTGCCGGCCACCCCGGTCCGCCCGCCCGACGATCCCCTGCTGACCGAGTTGCTCGCCCGGCTGCGCGCGGTCATGCACGCCGACCGGCCGTCCCCGGCCCGGCAGGCGGTGCTGGAGCGGCGGATCCGGGATCGCAGCCGGCACCTCGACGGCGGGTCCGGCACCTTGGCGGGGCGGCCGGCCTCGGTCGCCGAACTCGGGGTGGCGCTGGGGGAGTGCGGGCTGGTCGAGTACACCCGGCGCAATGGGGCTCTTTATGCGATCACCGTCGTCGACGGGCGGGCCCGGGTGCACGAACTCGGCCGCGCGGACGTGGGGGACCTCGTCGATCGGGTCGCGTTCGCGGTGAGCCGGCTGGCCCGGCCCGCGGCGGCCGCGCTGCTCGCCGACGCCGCCGCCCGGCTCGACGCGCTGCTGCTCGGATCGCTCGGGCTCGGCGACCGGCCGCTGGTCGTGGTGCCGACCGGGCCATTGCACTCGCTGCCGTGGTCGCTGCTGCCCTCGTGCGCGGGGCGGCCGATCACCGTGGCGCCGTCGGCGACGCTGTGGCTGCGGGCGCAGGCCCGGGTCGCGGACGACGGACCCGTGGTCGCGGTGGCCGGGCCCGGGCTGGCCGCGGCCGGACCCGAGGCGGTGGCGGTCGCGGCGCGGCACGGCGGGGTCGCGCTGACCGGCGCCGAGGCGACCGTGGCGGCGACGCTGGCCGCGCTGGGCACCGCCGGGCTCGCGCACCTGGCCGCGCACGGACGGCTGTCGGCGGAGAACCCGCTGTTCTCGGCGATCGCGCTCGCCGACGGGCCGCTCATGGTGTACGACATCGAGCGGCTGCCGCGCGTGCCGCACACGCTCGTGCTGGCCGCCTGCGACGGCGGGCGGCCGGTCGTGCGCGCCGGCGACGAGCTGATGGGGCTCGGGGTGGCGTTTCTCGCCCGCGGGGCCGCGCAGCTGATCGCGCCGGTGCTGCCGGTGCCGGATGCGAGCACCCACGCGCTCATGCTCGCCTTCCACGAGGGCCTGGCCGGTGGCCGCACGCCGGCCGAGGCGCTCGCCGATGCGCAGGTCGCGCTCGCGGACGCGCGGTCCGCCGCGAGTTTCATCTGCATCGGCGCCGGTTTTCGTCAGGTTCGGGGCGCGTCGGTCGATTGGGCCGGGGTGGAATCGGGACGGCGGAATGCGTGAGGCCGTGGCCGCCGCGCTCAGTCGGGGCGCGAGCGAGGGGCGCAGCACCGCGGTGCTCCTCGTCGGGCTCGAAGGGGCCGACGGCGCGGCGCGGGACGGGTTCGGCGAGCTCATCCGCCGCAGCGTGCTGCGCGACGATCCGATCGGCCGGTTCGGCGACGAGTACGCGGCCGTCCTCCAGGACATCCGCAGCGTCGACAATGCCGAGGCGGTCGCGCGGCGCATCGCCGTGGCCGGACCCGCGCGGATCGGCATCGCGGTGGCCGCGCCCGGCGAGTACGGGGCCGACGACCTGCTCAACCGGGCCGCCCTCGCCCTGCAGGAGGCGCGCAGCCGGCCCGACGGGGCGCCCTGGGCCTGCTACGAGCCGGACCCGACGGCGACCACCCCGCTCGCCGAGGCGCTGCGGGAGGCGACCACAAAGGACCAACTGCGGCTCTTGTACCAGCCGATCGTGGCCCTTCCCGACGCTGAGCTGACCGGCGTGGAGGCGCTGGTCCGCTGGGCGCATCCGGAACGCGGCACGCTCGAACCAGACGCGTTCGTGCCGCTCGCCGAGCGCGTCGGGCTGATCGGCGAGATCGGGCGCTGGGTGCTGCAGGAGGCCTCCACCCAGGCCGCGCGCTGGCAGCGGCGGATGCCGGCCCTCCAGCTCAACGTGAACGTCTCGCCGCGCCAGCTCGACGACGACGGCTTCGCCGCCGAGGTCCTGCGCGTGCTCGACCGGACCGGCTTCTTCCCCGGCAACCTGGTGCTCGAAGTGACCGAGGGCGCGGTCATCGGCGCGCCGGCCTCCGTCGCGCAGCTGGCCGTGCTGAGCAACGCGGGCATTCGCATCGCGCTGGACGACTTCGGCACCGGGTACTCCTCGCTGCGGTACCTCGCCCGCCTCCCGGTCGACGTGCTCAAGCTCGACCGGCTCTTCGTGGCCGAGCTCGACGGCACCTCCCGCGGCGGCGCGGTCGCGCAGGCCGTGCTGCGCCTCGGGCAGATCCTGAACCTGGACACCGTCGCCGAGGGCGTCGAGAACGAGGCGCAGGCGCGCGAGCTGACGCTGCTCGGCTGCCACAAGGCCCAGGGTTATCACTTCGCCCGCCCGCTCACCCCCGCTGAGCTGCAGCGATGGCTTCCGGCCGGCGATCTGTCGCGATACGAGGCGGAGGTCTGGGGCCCGGAGGTGTGATACTGCACGGGCCATGGGTGCCCACCTTCGCCTCCGCCTCGGCGTGTCCCTCGCCGCCGTCGTCGTGGCCGCGGTGGCCGCGTCCGTTCTGCCCGGGTTGCCGGGGTTGCTCGGAGCGATCGTGCTCATCGCGGCCGCGTGTGCCGCCGGGGCGCTGCTCGGCTGGCCGGGTGCGCTCGCCGGGCCGGCCCTGCTGTTCCTCGCCGACGGGACAGCGGCCCGGGTCGCCGTCGTCCTCGCCGGGGTACTGCCACCGCTCGCCATATGGGCCTGGCGCCGCTGGACGGCGCGCGGACGGCGGGCGGTGGAGCTGCCCGAGACGCTCGAGATGGCCGAGGCGCCCCTGCCCGACCTGGTCGCGGCGATCACCGAGGAGTGGTCGGCGCGCACCGGCATCGGCGTCATCCTGCACAGCGCCGGGCTGGAGGAGGCCGGCGACACCTCGCCGCGGGCAAGCCTCGAGCTGTGCTGGATCCTGCGCGAGTCGCTGCGCAACGTGGCCGCGCACGCGCGCGCCGAAACGGTCGCGGTCACGCTCGGCCGCGACGGCGACGGCATCCTGCTGGAGGTCCGCGACGACGGCGTCGGCTTCGCGTCCGGGCCGGCCGGGCACCGCGGGATCGCCGGCATGCAGCAGCGGGCCCGAGTCTGTGGCGGGCAGCTGACGGTCTGGTCGCGGCCGGGTCAGGGAACCAGGGTCACCGCCGTCGTCCCGGCTGTTCTCGCCGCGAAGGTGGTCGCGGGGCCCACGTGGCGGGTCCGGCTGGGGGCCGCATTGGCTGCTGCGTCGGTACCGCTGGTGGTCATCGCCGCCTTCAGCACCTCCGGCGGCCTCACGACGCCGCTCGCGACCGACGACGGCCAGTTGCCCTTCGACCCGAACGCGACCCACGGCCCGGCGACCGCGCTGCCCGCCTCGGAGGTCGGGCCCGGCCGCTCGTCCTCGACCGCGAACCCGACCGCCACCGCGTCGCGCGGCGCGTCCGCGCGGCCGTCGGATTCGGTCGCGCCCACCGGCACCGGCCCGGCCGCGCCGCCGCCCACCCCGCCGCCCGGCACGCTCGCCGCCGAGCAGCGCACCTGCCGGGTCACGTACGTGAAGCGCTCCGAGTGGAACCCGGGCTTCGTGGCCGACGTGACCCTGACCAACCTGACCGGGGCCGAGCTGCGGGGCTGGACGCTGCGCTTCGACTACCCGAGCGGGCAGAAGGTCACCGGCTACTGGAACGCGATCGCCGCCCAGAGCGGGACCGCGGTCACCGTCCGCCCGACCGGCGACCAGCCGTCGGTGGTGGCCGGCGGGTCGCTCACCTTCGGCATCCAGGGCACCTGGCAGGGCACCAATCCGAACCCGGCGGGCTTCACCGTCAACGGCTCCCCGTGCGGCTGAGCCAGTGCACGATCGCCTCGGTGCGGTTGTTCACCTGTAGCTTCAGGTAGATCTGACTCACCCGGTTGCGCACGGTCTTCTCGGCCAGGGCCAGCCGGTCCGCGATCACCGCGTTCGGTTCGCCCGCCGCGAGCAGCTCCATGATGTCCAGCTCCCGCTGGGTGAGCGGCTGGCGGAACGGCCCGGCACCATGCTCCGGCGGCCGGCTCTGCACGTGGTCGACGACGACCGACAGCGGCCCCGGCGACAGGCGGCTGTGCCCGGCGGCCGTCGCGGTCACCGCATCGAGCAGATCCGCGCGCGTGTACTGCCCCTCGACCAGAATGCTGCGGGCACCCGAGCGCAGCGCGGTGAGCACGTCGCCCGGCACGATCGCGTGGGCGAGGATGAGCACCGGCGGGCGTGGCCCCGGCAAGGTCGCCAGCGCCGCCAGCTCGCGCACCGGTGCGAGCGTGTGCAGGACGACGACGTCCGCCGCCGGGGTGGTGCCCCCGAGCACGTCGACGATCGGGCGCACCTCCACACCGTCCGCCACGGGCCGGATCAGCTCGGCCAGCGTGTGCCCGGTACCGCTGATCACCAGCACTTTCGTCACGGGCGCCACGACACCACGGACCCGCGCGGTTGGCAACGAGTTCCGAAACATGCCCGCCCCTGCCGCGTTCTCACGTCAGCTCACGGCGGAGTTCCGGTTGCGCCCCTCGATGACGGCTCGCGGTGGCGTTCGGGGGGCGTTCAGTTCCTAGCCGTGCCGCTCCTCGTAGGCCTGGCGCGATCCGCAGACCGACGCCCGGCTGCACGAACAGCGTGAACCGTCGGCGTCCATGCGGACGATGACCGAGTCGCGGGGAACGCTGTGGCCCACCACGCGGCCCTCGCCGTCCGGGGTGCTCACCCGCGCTCCGACGGCCGGGGCGGTCGCCTGGAACTGGGCGTACAACGGATGTTCGTACTTCAAGCAGCACATGAGCCGTCCGCACGCGCCGGAGATGCGCAGCGGGTTGAGCGGCAGGTCCTGGTCCTTGGCCATGCGGATGGTGACCGGCTCGAAGTCGTTGAGGAACGTGGCGCAGCACAGGTCGCGCCCGCACGAGCCGATGCCGCCCTGGACGCGGGCCGAATCACGCGCGGACAGCTGCCGCAGCTCCACCCGGCAGTGCAGGGTCGCGCCCAGATCCCGTACCAGGGAACGGAAATCCACCCGATGGGGTGCGGTGAAGTAGATGGTCGTCCGCGCGCCCTGCCCGCCCGCGGAGTCCAGCACGTGATCTACTGCGACGACCTTCATCGGCAGCTCGTGGTCGCGGATCAGCCGCTTCGCCGCGACCTTGGCCTCGGCCTTGCGCTTGCGCAGCAGCTCGTCGCGGCGCAGGTCGTCGTCGCCGGCCATGGCGACCAGGCGCGGGAAGCCCTCGGTCTCCTCGGTGACCCACTGGGCGGCCCAGACGCACTCGGCCACCTCGGGCCCGTCGTCGGTCGGCACCAGCACGCGGTCGCCCACCTGCGGGCGCAGCTCGCCCGGGTCGAAGTAGAACAGCCGTCCGTAGCGATTGAAACTCACCGCGCACAGCATGCCCATGGCGATCACAGTAACGCGGGTCACGCCGGGCGCCTACGGCCCGCGATCGGATGACAGGAAAAGTAGGGAAAAGTCCGACTCGACACTTTTGGGGGACGCCGTACCTATCTCAACCCTTTCGTCGTTACTAGTGCGGATGGGACCGCAAAAAGGGGCGTAACTCCGGCCGGGAAGGCCTCGTTGGGCGCAGCAGTGGCACGCCCTGACGGGCTTGCTTCCCGTACTCCCGGTCTCGGAGGACCTCATCGCTATGACGGCACCTGTAGCTTCAGCGCGCCCAAAAACAGCCCGACTCCTCGCCACCCTCGCTGCCGCAGGGCTGCTCGGAGCAGCGTGCCCGGTCGCGTTAGCGACTCCCGCCTCGGCTGGCGCGGCGGAGAGCTCCGGCTGCCCGAACGGCTTCGGCGCCACCGCCGCCGCGAACACGCTGGCCGTGGGCGGGCTCGACCTGCGCGGCATCGGCCTCAAGACGCCCCCGCTGCCCGAGCTTCGCGCCGCGACCGCCCACTCCGGATTCGCCGGCGGCCCGGCCCGCGCGGCGGCGGACGCCCGCTACATCCAGAGCAGCGGCGTGCTGCCTCCCGGCCTCATCGGACCGAGCGCCTACCAGCAGGCTCCTCCACCGCATGAAAAGGCGGCGACGGTACCCGTACAAGGCGTCAACCTCGGCGCCCTCACCGTCGGCACGGGTGGCCTGAGCGCTCACGCCACCTGGAAGGACGCCGCGCAGTGCACGGAGTCGGCCGGCCCCCGCGCCACCGCCGACGCCCGCCTGGGCGGCCTGTCCATCCTGCCCGGCCGCGGCGGCAAGGCCCTGCTGCGCTTCGGCGCCATCGAAAGCTCGACCAACACCGGCGTCGACAAGGTCGCGGGCAAGGCGGCCGCCCAGGCCACCGCGACCGGCGACATCGCCGACTTCAGCCTCCTCGCCGGCACCCCGGCCGCGATGGGTGTGCGGGTCATCAGCCCTCCGACCCTGAAGGTCGCGGCAAGCGCATCGAAGCAGACCGTCGACTACAAGGCCCCCGTCCTGGAGGTCCGCGTCCCCGGCCGCGACGCGATGAAGATCGATTCGGCCGGCTCGCACATTGACGTCGTCGTCCCGGTCGACGGCAACTCCCGCACCGAGGCGGAAGACCTCGGCCGCGCGGAGAACCTGCCGGTAGCCGGCCTGCCGCTGCTGGACCTCCTGGGCGGCGCGACGAGCGCCCTGTCCGGCACCGTGGCCGGCGCCACGGCCATCCCCGAGTCGCTGCTGGCCGGCCTGCTCCCGGGCCTGCCGGTGGTCGGCGGCGGCGAGTCCACGGTCCGCAACACCGAAGGACAATCGACCCACCCGGCGCGCGCGGTGGTGCTGCGGGTCGAGCTCGGTTCGGTCGAGAAGCAGACGAGCAAGACCGGCTTGTACGCCAAGGCATACTCGGTCCGCGTCAAACTGATCGTGCGCACCAAGTGGAAGTCCGGCGGCTACGGCGACCAGACCGACCAGACCACGATTCTCGACCTGGGCGTCTGCGCCCTCGAGGCCGCCGCGGCCGCCCCGTCCTCCTCCGGCGGCTACGGCACAGGCGGACACTCGGGCGGCTACGGCGGCGTGAGCGGCGACACCGGCGGCGGTGGCGGCGGCACGCTCCCGGTGACCGGCTCAACCACGGCAATCGTGGCCGGCGCGGGCCTGCTGCTGGTCGTCGCGGGGCGGATGTTCGTCGTCCTTGCCCGCCGCCGGTCGTCGGCGGTCTGAGACCCCTCGTAACCCCTTCGCTGCCCGTGCAGCCCTTCCTCCGGGAGGGCTGCCCGGGCGGCGTTTTTTGTCGTACCCCGGGGCCTAGGGCTGCCGTCGTCCGTTGCTGGTTCGCGGTGGCTCCGAAACACGAAAGCCGCTCCTGGGAGTCCAGGAACGGTTGGTGGTGGGGGCGGCGCGGAGGGAGCGGCGGACTATCTCGGGACCAGGCGGCGGAGTATCGCGGCGAATTCCAGTGCGGCCGAGGCGACCCGCTGGGCGCCGATGATGGCGGTCTCGTAGCTGCCGTTCATGCCTGACGTCAGTTCGATCTGCACGTCGCCGTCGTCGATCAGCAGGATCGGGTCGCCGTCGTCCTCGGTCAGCTGGGTGTGGATGGCGCGCAGGTCCAGCGAGACCACGGGGCTCAGTTCTTCGTCGTCGTCCAGCATCGCTACCAGCTCCAAAAAAAGGCCGAGCGGGGTGCGGCGGCCGTGCGGCTCGCAGCGATTGGCGGCCGCCGCACCCCGGTTGGGGTAGCGCGAGGCCTGACCGCCCAGCCCGGCTTCGCGCTACGAACAACATAGTAGCCGTTTGGCCCTAAGGCCAGTACCCCCCGGGCCGATGGAACTTCGTATGGTCGCCAGCATGATCTCCCGGAGTTCCGGCTTGTCGCTGTATCGGCAGGTCGCGGACGCGATTCGGCAACAGATCATCAGCGGTGAACTGCCGCCGGGGAGTCTGCTGCCCTCGGAGAAGTACCTGGCCGAGGAGCACGATGTCGGTCGCGACACGATCCGAGACGCGATGGCGCACCTGCGCAGCGAGGGTCTCGTCGAGAGCAAGCGCGGCTATCGCAGCCGGGTGCGCTCGCTCCAGCAGCGCGAACGGGTCTGGCTGCATCCGGGCGAGGTCGTCACCGCCCGCATGCCCACGCCGGTGGAGAAGAAAGAGCACAGCATGCAGGAAGGCGTGCCGGTGCTCGTGGTGGGCGATCGGGCCTACCCGGCCGATCGCTACGAGTTCGGTCCCGCCGAGAGCGCCAGCTGAAAACCGGGCGGCAGAGGCCAGGTCGCGAAAAGACACTTGGCTGAGCAAAACGCCTAGGTAACGCGTATCACCCGCAAATAAGTTGTTCAACGCTGCCCGCTGAACCGATGCTTGTGGCAAGCAAGTATCGGCGACGAAGCGGGAGTACGCGGGCGTGCATGAAGAGATCGGGCGGGAGGTCGGCCGGTTCCTCCGGCTGTCCGAGCGGCTCTTTGCCACGCTCAAGTGGAACGAGGCCGGTCGCGGCCTCGAGCGCCCCGCCTACCTGCTGCTGAGCCGGATCGCCGTCGACGGGCCGTTCCGGCTGTCGGCCCTCGCCGCCGATGTGAGCCTCGACCTCTCGACCGTCAGCCGGCAGGTTGCCGCGCTGGAGACGGCCGGGCTGATCGGGCGGTACCCGGACCCGCACGACCGGCGGGCCAGCCTGGTCGAGGTCACCGAACTCGGGCGCGAGGTGTTCGCCGAGAACCGGGCCCAGTGGCTGGCCACCTGGGAAGAACTGCTCGCCGACTGGACACCCGAGCAGCGCGAGGAGTTCGCCGCGCTGTTCGCCCGTCTGAACGAGTCCATTGCGCAACGTCTGCCGAAAGAAAGAGACGCTCGATGAACCAAGCCCGGCCAGCCCTGGCCCACAAGCAGATTCTGCTGCTGATGGGCGGCCTCATGACGGGCATGCTGCTCGCCGCGCTCGACCAGACCATCGTCGGCACCGCGCTGCCCACGATCGTCGGCGACCTCGGCGGGCTCGACCACTACTCGTGGGTGGTCACCGCCTACCTGCTGGCCTCCACCGCTTCGACCCCGCTGTACGGCAAGATCAGCGACCTCTACGGCCGCCGGCCCGTGCTGCTGTTCGCGATCGCGACCTTCCTGGCCGGTTCGCTGCTCGCCGGGCTCAGCCAGAACATGCCCGAGCTGATCGCCACCCGCGCGCTGCAGGGCATCGGGGCCGGCGGTCTCATGACGCTGGCGTTCACGATCATCTCGGACGTGGTCGCCCCGCGTGAGCGTGCGCGGTACCAGGGCCTCTTCGGCGCGGTGTTCGGCATCTCCTCGGTCGCCGGTCCGCTCGTCGGCGGCTACTTCGCCGAGCACGACTGGCGCTGGATCTTCTACATCAACGTACCGCTGGCGATTTTCGCGCTCTTCGTCTGTGCTCGTGTGCTGCGGCTCGTCCCGCACACCCGGCGCGACCACAAGGTCGACTACCTCGGCGCCGCGTTCATGGTGACCGGGTCGAGCGCGCTGCTGCTGGCCCTGTCGCTGGGCGGGACCGACGGCTACGCCTGGGACTCGGCCACGATCCTCGGGCTGTTCGCGGCGTTCGCGGTGCTGGCGGCGGCGTTCATCGTCGTCGAGAGCCGGGCGGAGGAGCCGATCCTGCCGCTGCGGCTGTTCAAGCGGGCCACGTTCTCGCTGTCCAACGCGGCCACGTTCATTCTCGGCTTCGCGATGTTCGGCTCGATCATCTACGTCCCGCTGTACCTGCAGATCGTCAAGGGCGCCACGCCGACCCGCTCGGGCCTGCTCATGCTGCCGATGATGGCGGGCGTCATCGTGACGTCGATCGTGTCCGGGCGGATCATCTCGAAGGTCGGGCGCTACAAGTGGTTCCCGGTCGCCGGTACCGTCATCATGGGCTCCGGCTTGTTGCTCTTCACCACGCTCGAAGTGAACACGCCGCTGTGGCAGGCGTTCATCTACATGACCGTGATCGGTGTGGGCCTGGGCATGGCGATGCAGCCGCTCATCCTGGCCGTGCAGAACTCGCTCGAGCTGCGTGACATGGGCGCCGGCACGTCCGCCGCCACGTTCTTCCGTTCGCTCGGCGGTTCGGTCGGCGTCGCGGCGCTCGGTGCGGTCATGAACAGCAAGCTCAGCGGCGGCAGCGGCGGTGTGTCGATCAACGCTCCGGCGCAGGTGCGGGCGCTCCCGCCGGCCCAGCTGGAGATGGTCGAGCGGCTGTTCGTCAACGCGCTGCACCCGGTGTTCCTGTCCGCCGCGGTCGTCGCGCTGGTCGGAACGCTCATCACGATCGCCCTGCCGAACAAGTCACTGCAGGGCAGCTCGCCGGTGGAGACCACCACGGGCGAGGACGCCGCGGCCGAGATGGAAGCGAAAGCCGCGGCTTTCTAGAAAAGTCACGATATGGCCGGATTCCTGGGAAAGGAGTCCGGCCATATTTTGTTACCGGTGGGTTTTCATTGTGGCGCAGGACACATTACTTTTGCAGGCATGCGCAGCACGATGATGAAGACACCCCTCCTGATCTCCCGCATTTTGCAGCACGGCAGCACCGTCCACGGCGACTCCGAGGTCGCCACCTGGACCGGCGAGGGCGCCCGGCGGACCAACTACGCCGAGGTCGGCCGCCAGGCCGCGCGTCTCGCCCACGCGTTGCGCGGGCTCGGGGTCACCGGCGACGAGCGCGTCGGCACCCTGATGTGGAACAACGCCGAGCATCTGGTCGCGTACCTCGCGGTGCCGAGCATGGGCGCCGTGCTGCACACCCTGAACCTGCGCCTGTTCCCCGAGCAGCTGATCTACATCGCCAACCACGCCGAGGACCGCGTGGTGATCGTCGACTCGACGCTGATCCCGCTGCTGGCCGGCGTCCTGCCGCACCTGACCACGATCCGGCACATCGTCGTGGTCGGCGGCGGCGACACCGCCAAGCTCGCCAAGGACGGCGTGGAGGTGCACGCCTGGGACGAACTCCTCGCGGGCAAGCCGGACACGTTCGAATGGCCGGACGTGGACGAGGACGACGCGGCGGCGTTGTGCTACACCAGCGGTACAACCGGAAACCCCAAAGGCGTCGCTTACTCGCACCGCTCGATCTACCTCCACTCGATGGAGGTGTGCATGGCGGAGTCGTTCGGCCTCGGCCCGCAGGTGCGCGACCTGTGCATCGTGCCCATGTTCCACGCCATGGCTTGGGGTCTGCCCTACGCGGCGCTCATGAGCGGTGCGCAGCTCGTCATGCCCGACCGGTTCCTGCAGGCCGCCCCGCTGGCCAAGATGATCGAGGCGGAGAAGCCGACGTTCGCCGGTGCGGTCCCGACGATCTTCACGGACCTGCTCGCGTACCTCGACGCCAACCCGACCGACGTCTCCTCGCTCAAGGAGGTCGTCATCGGCGGCTCGGCCTGCCCGCCGGCGCTCATGCACGCGTTCGCCGAGCGCTACGACATCCAGGTCATCCACGCCTGGGGCATGACCGAGATGTCGCCGCTCGGCTCGATCGCGCGGGCGCCGTTCGGCACCGAGGGCCCCGAGGCCTGGGCGTACCGCTACACGCAGGGCCGCATCCCGGCCGGCGTCGAGGGCCGCATCGTGGGCCCCACCGGCGAGCCGATGCCCGCGGACGGCAAGGCGGTCGGCGAGCTGCAGGTGCGCGGGCCGTGGATCACCGCGCAGTACATCGGCGAGGACGGTCCCGATCCGGACAAGTTCGACAACGGCTGGCTGCGCACGGGCGACGTCGGCACGCTCACCCCGAACGGGTACCTCACGCTGACCGACCGCGCCAAGGACGTCATCAAGTCCGGCGGCGAGTGGATCAGCTCGGTCGACCTGGAGAACGCGCTCATGGCCCACCCGGCCGTGCTCGAGGCCTGCGTGGTCGGCGTGCCGGACGACAAGTGGGGCGAGCGGCCGCTCGCGACGGTGGTGCTCAAGGAGGGCCAGAGCGCCGACGCCGCGACCCTGCGCGAGTTCCTGTCCGCCAAGGTCGCGCGGTGGCAGCTGCCCGAGCGCTGGTCGTTCATCGAGGCCGTGCCGAAGACCTCGGTCGGCAAGTTCGACAAGAAGCGGGTCCGGTCCGACTATGCGGGCGGGGACCTGGAGGTGGTAGAGATCAACGGGTGACCCGCCCGGCCAAGATTGCGTTGGCGATCACCGCCGCCCTGTCGGCATGCGTGATCGCGCTCTGCGGCGTGGCCCTGGCACTCAAGGACTGGGTGCCGGGGCTCGCGGGCTGCGCCGACCCGACGAGACCCGCCAAGACCTCGGTCATCACCGAAAAGGCGAGGATCGAGCAGTCGTACCCCACGCTGAAGCCGATCCAGTCCGTCCACTGGCAGGAGCACGAGGCCAGGGCGCGCAGCTGCCCCGAGATCGGCCCGATGGACTACGAGATGAACGGCTTCGCGGTGCTGACCGCGCAGCGCGCGGCGGCCGCCCCGGACGGACCGGCCGCGGCCGACCCCGACGTGCCGGTCGACCTGCGCCCGTTCGCCCCGCCCGCGCCGCACTGGATCACCGTCGGCGAGGGCCTGCTGCTCGACCGCGCGTCGGCGACCGTGTACTTCACGCGCTTTTCTTCGCGGCCGCCTTCTTCGCCGGGGCCTTCTTGGCCGGGGTCGCCTTCTTCGCGGGAGCCTTCTTCGCCGCCGCCTTCTTGATCGGCGTCGGCTTGGACTCCTCGTCCTCGTCCGAGGGCTCTTCACCCCGCGCGGCGCGGGCCCGCTCGACCGACGCGCGCAGCGCCGCCATGAGATCGACCGCGGCGGCCGGCGCCTCCTCGGCCTCCTCCGGCTGCACGACCTCGCGCCCGGCCACCTTGGCGTCGATGACCTCCTGCAGCGCCTCGCGGTAGTTGTCGGTGTACGTCGAGGGGTCGAAGTCCGCCGCCATCGACTCGATGAGCGAACCGGCCATCGCCAGCTCGGCCGGGCGCGCGGTGACGTCCTCGTCGAGGATGTCGAACTTGGCCGCGCGGATCTCGTCCGGCCACAACATGGTGTTCAGCACGAGCACGTTGTCGCGGACCCGCAGCGTGGCCAGCTGTTCGCGCTGCCGCAGCGCGACCTTGACGATCGCCACCCGCTCGACGTTGGTCAGCGCGTCCCGCAGCAGCGCGTACGGCTTGGCCGCGGTCTGCTCGGGCTCGAGGTAGTACGCCTTGTTGTACAAAATCGGATCGACCTGCTCGGTCGGCACGAACTCCAGCACCTCGATCGCGCGGCTGGAGGTCAGCGGCAGCTCGGCGAAGTCGTCGTCGGTCAGGATGACCATCTCGCCGCCGCCCAGGTCGTAACCCTTGGCGATGTCGTCGTAGGAGACCTCTTCACCGTCGACCGAGCAGACCCGCTTGTACTTGATCCGCCCGCCGTCCTCCCGGTGCACCTGGTGGAAGCGGATGTCCTTCTCTTCCGTCGCCGAATAGAGGCGGACGGCGATCGAGACCAACCCGAAGGAGACCGCGCCCTTCCAGATCGCGCGCATGAGGATCCTTTCCGCAGCGTATCGACCATGCAATCTTCAGCTTCGCATCGTTTTGACCTGGGCGCGAGCAACTCTTAGGCGAACTATCGTGTGGTGCATGGCAGGTCCACCGGCACCGATGCTCGCCTCGCCCGGCGTGCTGCCCGCCGGGCCGGGCTGGGCGTACGAGTTCAAATGGGACGGCATCCGCGCGATCGCCGTCGTCCAGGCGGGCGTGACCAGGCTTTTCGCCCGCAGCGGGGCCGAGGTGACGGCCGCCTATCCCGAGCTCGCCGGGATCGGGCGCGGCCTCGCCGACTCGGTGCTCGACGGCGAGGTGGTCGCCATGGACGAGGCCGGGCAGCCGTCGTTCCAGGTGCTCGCCGAGCGGATGCACGTGCGCGAACCGCACCGCGCGGCCCGGCTGGCGGCGGCGGTGCCGGTGACGTACCTCGTCTTCGACGCCCTGCGCGCGGAGGGCGAGGAGATCACCGGCGTGCCGTACCGGAGCCGCCGGGAACGCCTCGAAGCACTGCCGCTGGGTCCCCGCGCGATGGTCCCCCCGTCCTTCGACGACGGCCCGGCGACGGTGGCCGCGAGCGCCGAGAACCGGCTCGAGGGCGTGGTGGCGAAGCGGGCCGACTCGCTGTACCACCCGGGGATTCGCACTTCCGACTGGATCAAGGTCAAGCTGGAGGAGAGCGCCGAGTTCGTGGTCGGCGGCTGGCGGCCGGGCAAGCGCGCGCTGGGCGCCCTGCTGGTCGGCGTCCCGGTCCCGGGCGGGCTCGCCTATCGCGGTCGGGTCGGCGGCGGCATCTCCGGCGCGTCCGAGCGGGCGCTGCTGGCCGCACTCGAGCCGTTGTCGACGAACCAAAATCCCTTTGCCGCAGCGGTACCGCGTGAGGATGCCCGCGGCGCCGTCTGGGTCCACCCGCACCTGGTGGTCGAGGTCAAATTCAGCCACCGGACGCGCGACGGCCGGCTGCGTTTCCCGCGCTTTCTGCGCATCCGCCCGGACCTCACCGCCGAGGAGGTGCACGATGCCTGATCGAGTGCGCGTCGAAGTGGACGGCCGGCAGCTCGAAATCTCCAATTTGGACAAGGTGTTGTACCCGCAAGCCGGCTTCACCAAGGGCGAGGTGCTCGACTACTACACCCGCATCGCGCCCACCCTGCTGCCGTATCTGGAAAACCGGCCGCTCACCCGCACCCGCTATCCCAACGGCGTCGAGGGCAACAGCTTCTTCGAGAAGAACGCGCCGGCGGGCACGCCTGATTGGGTCAGGACGGTGCGGCTGCCGGTTCCCGGTTCTTCGAAAGGCCGCGAGCAGATCGACTTCATCGTGGTCGAGGAGCTCGCCACCATGGTCTGGCTGGCCAACCTCGCGGCGCTGGAACTGCACACGCCGCAATGGCGGGTCGACGCCGACGGGCAGAAACTCGACCCCGACCAGCTGGTCGTCGACCTCGATCCGGGTCCGCCGGCGGGCTTGCCGGAGTGTTACGAGGTCGCCCTGATCATGCGCGAACGCTTGTCCACGGACGGCCTTTCGTGCTGCGCGAAGACGTCGGGCAAGAAAGGCATGCAGCTCGTCGTACCGCTACCCGGCGACGAGACGGCCGACGAACTGAGCGCGTACGCGAAATCGATCGCCGACGAACTGGCCCGCGCCCATCCGAAACTGATCGTCGCGAAAATGGCCAAGCAGTTGCGCCCCGGCAAGGTCTTCATCGACTGGAGCCAGAACAACGCGTTCAAAACGACGATCGCGCCGTACTCCTTGCGGGCGGGCGCGGTGCCTACGGTCAGCGCCCCGCTCACTTGGGACGAGGTCGAGGCGGGCGAGTTGACGGCGGTCGATTTGGGCCCTTCCGCCGTGTTGGAACGGGTCGAGTCGCTCGGCGATCTGTTGCGGTTGTGATCCGATAAGTCGGGCGCTGGCGCGCCGCGACTTATCGGATATTTCGTATATGCCCGATTTTGTTGTTGGGTTAGCGCAGCGCGTTGATCAGGCGATCGATGTGCTCCGCTGTGGTGCCGATCCCGATGCTGGCCCGGATCGCCTGGTCGGCGCCCGGCTCGCACGCCGCGCCGCGAATTGCGCCGCTGGCCGGCGAAACGCCCGCGACGAAACTCGCCTTGCCGGCGGCGGGCTCGTGCGTGGCTCGACTTGGGTGGCCGGCGGCAGACTCGCCCGTGGTGGAACTCGCCTGGCCGGCGGCGGGCGGCTCGTGCGTGGCTGGACTCGCCTGGTCGGCGGCGGGCGGCTCGTGCGCGGCTGGACTCGCCTGGTCGGCGGCGGGCGGCTCGTGCGCGGCTGAACTTGCCCGGGCGGCGGGCGGCTCGTGCGTGGCTGGACTCGCCTGGTCGGCGGCGGGCGGCTCGTGCGCGGCTGAACTTGCCCGGGCGGCGGGCGGCTCGTGCGCGGCTGAACTTGCCCGGGCGGCGGGCGGCTCGTGCGTGGCTGGACTCGCGTGGTCGGCGGCGGGCGGCTCGTGGGCGGGGTCCGATAAGTCGGGCGCTGCGCGCCGCGACTTATCGGAAATGTCGGACATGCGGGTTTCAGCCGCGGTCAGCAGGCGGCGGGTCAGGGGGTGGGCGCAGAACAGGCCCGTGCGGACGCCGATGCCGTGGTCGCGGCCGAGGGTTGCGGCCAGCTCGGACGGGTCGCGGCCGGCGACAGTGAAGGAGACGATGCCGACGCGCTCGGCGTCGGCCGGGAACAGGCGCAGTTCCTCGACGTGCGGCAGTGCGGCCAGGCCGGTGCGCAGGCGGTGCAGCAGGGCCTGCTCGGTCGCGGCCAGGTCGCGGTGTTGCAGGGCGCGCAGGGCGGTGGCGAGGGCGACCGCACCGAGCAGGTTCGGCGTGCCGGCCTCGTGGCGGGCCGGGCCGGTCGCCCAGCGGGTGGCGCCGGCGTCGGGGACGTGGGCGCTGGCGCCGCCGCCGGCCAGGTACGGTTCCGCGGCGTCCAGCCAGTCGGCCCGCCCCGCGAGGACGCCCGCCCCGAACGGCGCGTAGAGCTTGTGGCCGGAGAACGCGATGTAGTCGGCGTCCAGCTCGGCGAGGCGGCCCGGCGCGTGCGGCGCGAGCTGCGCGGCGTCCACGGCGATGCGGGCGCCGAAGCGGTGTGCGACCTCGGCGAGGCGCTTGACCGGCCACAGCTCCCCGGTCACATTGCTGGCCGCGGTGATGCTGACGAGGACGTTCGCGTTTTGTCGACGGTACAACCAAAGCTCCAACGCCCCGACCGCCTCCTCCGCCGACCGTGGCGCGGGCAGGCGCACGGCGTCGCGCCAGGGCAGAAGATTGGCGTGGTGCTCGGCGTCGAACGTGACGACCGTGGTGCCCACCGGGACGGCCCGCGCGAGCAGGTTGAACGCGTCCGTGGTGTTGCGCGTGAAGATCACCGTGTCGCCGGCGCCGTGGCCGAGCACGTCGGCGACGGTTTCGCGGGCCTGCTCGTACTCGCGGGTGCAGCGCTCGGACAGCGCGCCCGCACCCCGGTGGACGCTGCCGTAGTAGGGCAGCAGCTCGGCAACGGCGTCGGCCACGACCCGCAGACACGGCGCGGTGGCGGCGATGTCGAGGTTGGCGAAGTCGACGGACCGCCCGTCGGACAGCTTGACGTCGCCGGGCGTGAGGATTTCAGACACGGGTGCACCCCAAATCGTTCGCGCTTGCCCAGCACACCGCGTGCCGGGCCGGGTCATCACCCGGGGCACCCCGCCGCGAACGCGAGGGTTGCCGGCCAGCAAGCCGGGGCTGTGCGCTGGCACTCATGACCTGTCCCGACGGTACCGCGGATAGAGTTGCCCCATGAGCGAACTCCCGCCGAGTGGGACGCCGTCCTCGTCCGATCCGGCTTCCGGGCCGCCCGCCGCGCCATCCTCGGATGCGGGGCCTTGGGCTTCCCCGAGCGCGCCGTCGCCGGGGTGGGGTTCGCCCGATCCGAGCTGGGGATCACCCGCTCAGCCGCCCGCTTCCGGTCCTTCCTCCGCGCCGCCCGGACCCGCGTCCGCGCCGCCTGGGCCCTCCTCGTCGCCGCCGGCTTGGGGGACGCAGCCGGCTGGGGCTGCTTCGGAGCCGCCGGCTTGGGGGACTCAGCCCGCGTCAGCGCCCCCCGCTTGGGAAGCCCAGCCCGCGTCGGCGCCGCCCGCTTGGGAGGCCCAGCCCGCCTCGGCGCCGCCCGGACCGGCTTCCGCGCCGCCCGGTCCCGCGTCGGCGCCGCCGGCTTGGGGTGCGCAGCCTGCCTCGGCACCGCCTGGACCCGCTTCGTCGCCTCCGGGCCACGGTTGGGGCTCCCCGAGCGCACAGCCCGCAGCGCCACCGTTGGGGCACAGCGCACCGCCGCCACCCGGTTACCCCGCCGCGCCGCCACCCGGAACCGTCACTCCGCCGCCGTCCGGTTATGCCGCCGCGCCGCCGCCAGGGCAAGTCCCGCCACCAGGCCAGGTCCCGCCGCCAGGGCAGGTCGCGCAGCCAGGGCAGGTTCCGCCGGCAGGGCAGGTTCCGCCGCCTGGGCATGGTGGACCGGCGGCTGGGCAGGGGGTTGCTGGCCCTACCGCGGCCGGGTCGGAGTGGGCGCGACCGGTGATGGGGCAGGGTGCGCTCGGGCAAGGGGCGGGGCCGATGGTGCCGGCTTCGGCCGTACCAAATGTGACTGAAGCGGCCGAACCCCAAACCGGCCAGCAGCAATATCCAACCGCCGCCCTCGCCCTGGCCGCCGCGCCACCAGCGCGGAGGTCGGATCGGCGGCGGCTCTGGACGCTCATCGGCGTCATGAGCTTCATCGCGGCGTGCGGTGTGGCCGTGCTCGCGTTCTTCGGGTTCAACGGGGGCTGGACCGCCCTGGTCGTGGGCGTAGCCTCCGCCATCATTCCGGTGCCGGTGCTGGTCTCCTGCTTCCTGTGGCTGGACCGGTACGAGCCGGAGCCGGTGAAGTACCTGGTCTTCGTCTTCGGCTGGGGCGCGTTCGTGGCCACCGGCGTCGCCCTGGTCGTCAACACGGCCGGGTCGTACTTCGCCGAGAAGGCCGGCCTCTCCGACGCCATCGTCGCCGTGCTCGTGGCGCCGCTCATCGAGGAGAGCATGAAGGCGCTCGGCCCGGTGCTGCTGTTCTGGCGCCGGCCCCGCGCGTTCTCCGGCATCATCGACGGCATTGTCTACTGTGGACTGTCGGCGACCGGGTTCGCGATGGTGGAGAACATCTTGTACCTCGGGTTCAAGGGCTACGGGGAGACGGCCGACAAGTCCGGGCCCGTGACCGGAGCCGCGGCGCTGGTCGGCATCTTCATCGTTCGGATCCTGATGACCGGGTTCGCCCACCCGCTGTTCACCTCGATGACCGGCATCGGGCTGGGCTTCGCCTCGCGCTCGTCGGCCAAGGCGGTGCGCTGGCTCGCCCCGATCGCCGGGCTGCTGGTCGCCATGATGCTGCACGGTTCGTGGAACCTGATGTCGGTGACCGCCTCGACCAGCGCCTGGGTCCTCTTGTACGGCTACTTCGCCGTCATGATGCCGATCTTCCTCTGCATGGTGGGGTTCGCGCTGTGGCTGCGGGCCAACGAGGGGAAGCTGACCGAGCGGGTGCTGGGCGAGTACGCGCGCGCCGGATGGTTCTCGCCGCCCGAGGTGGCCGCGCTGGGCACGCTCGGCCGCCGGCTCTCGGCGCGCCGCTGGGCCAAGCGTGTGGCCGGGGACGCGGGCGCCAAGGCGATGCGCGCGTTCCAGTTCGATGCGACCCGCCTGGCGCTCCTGCGCGACGGGCTGCACCGCGGGCTGGACAAGGAGCCGAAACGCCGCATGGAGGCGCTCGCGGAAGAGCGACAACTGCTGACTGCCCTCGACGCGTACCGTCAAGTCTTCATCGGCCGCGACCCGCAATCGCCGCGCGCGGTATGGGACGGCGCCCGGTACCACATCACGTTCCCGGACGGCGTGGTCCGTGTGCTGGACGCCCCGCCGACGCCAGTGGTCCCGGTGCCGGTCTCCCTGGCCCCGCCGCCCCCGCCGATGTTTGCCGCGCCGTATTACAGGTAAAGAACGCGCCGTATTACAGGTAGAGGCCCGTCGAGTCCGGCTCGACCCGCCGGGCCGCGACGGCGTGCACGTCCCGTTCGCGGAGCAGCACGTAGTCGCGGCCCTGCAGCTCGACCTCGGAGCGCTCCTCGGGGTCGAAGAGCACGCGGTCGCCGGAGACGATGGAGCGCACGTTGGGCCCCACGCCGACCGCGGTCGCCCACGACAGCCGCTTGCCGACCGACGCGGTCGCCGGGATGACGATGCCGGAGATGTGCCGGCGCTCGCCCTCGGCGCCCTCGAGCCGGACGAGCACCCGGTCGTGCAGGAGGCGGATCGGCAGGGCCTCGGTGGGCGGATTGCCGGGTAGATCGCCGGTGGACGCCTGGTAACCACCGGCGGGTTGTGCTGTCACGCTTGCGACGCTACCGCTTCGGTGCGTGCCAACGTCGCGCGACCCGGTCTACCGTGGGGAGTCACCGTCGCGGCGTTGGGGCGTTTGGGGAGGTACTTCACGTGGGCCGGTTCGACAAGGTGCGCGCCAATCTGCGCCGGGCCTACGTCCAGCGCCTGGCGGCGGCTCAGGCCGAGCGCGAGCACGCCGCCGCGGAACCCGAGCCGGAGCCGGTCGAGCCGGTCCGCCCGCTCGACCATGCGACGACGACAAGCCGGGACGACGCCGAGGTACCGCACGGTCTCCGCGTCGCCACCGCCTGGTCCTGGCGCCTGCTGATCCTGATCGCGGCGGCCGCCGTGCTGCTGTGGCTCATCAGCCGGCTCAAGACGGTCCTCATCCCGCTCAGCATCGCCCTGCTGCTCTCGGCCCTGCTCGCGCCGGTGATGGGCGTGCTGAGCCGGCGGGTGAAGCTGCCCCCGTCGCTGGCCGCGTTCGTCGTGCTGATCATGGGGCTGGGCGCCGTCGCCGGCGTGCTCACCCTGGTCATCAGCGAGTTCGTGGCGGGCTTCCCGGCCCTGGCCGAGAAGGCCTCGATCGGCGTGCAGCAGATCCAGGAGTGGCTGACCACCGGCCCGCTGCACTTGAGCGGCCGTCAGCTGGACGCCACCTTCGACGCCGCCACGACCTGGCTCAACGACAACCGCGGCAGCCTGACCGACAGCGCCGTGAACACCGCCACGGCCACGGTCGAGTTCCTGGCCCTGATGCTGCTGATCCTGTTCGTCACCTTCTTCTTCATGCGCGACGGCAAGCGCATCTGGCACTTCGTCACCGGCATCCTGCCCACCCCGGCCCGCGACCCGATCCGCCGCGCGGGCGAGGCGGCGTGGCGCACCCTGGTCGCGTACGTGCGGGCCACCGTCCTCGTCGCCTTCATCGACGCCCTCGGCATCGGCCTGCTGCTGTTCTTCCTCGACGTGGACTTCTGGTTCCCGCTGGGCACCCTGGTCTTCCTGGGCGCCTTCGTACCGATCGTGGGCGCGACCGTCTCCGGCGCGGTCGCCGTGCTGGTCGCCCTGGTCGACGAGGGCCCGATCACCGCCCTGGTCGTCCTGATCGGCGTGATCGCCGTCCAGCAGCTGGAGGGCCACGTCCTGCAGCCCCTGATCATGGGCCGGGCCGTCTCGGTCCACCCGCTGGCCGTAATCGTGGCGATCGCGACCGGCGTGGTTTTGGCCGGCATCATCGGCGCCCTGGTAGCTGTCCCGCTGGTGGCCGTCTTGAATACGGGCATCCGCCACCTGGTCCAGCACCGCAGCGAGCCCCCACCAGACGCCGTGATCGTCTCTTCGGAGTAGTGGCTCTTTTGTCTTGGGGCAGCGGAAGGTCTGTCAGCGGACGGACTTATTGGCGCTTTTGGCTTCCGTTGGATGTCCTGAAAAGCAGTGGGGGAGCTCCGCTCCACCCACACCCCCTCAACACCGCACCGGGTCCTACTCAGCGCAGCGGGTCCTAGTCGGTGATGCGTAGCCGGACACGGCGGTTGGCTTTGCCTTTTGATTCCACCTTGACGACGTGGAGGCGGCCGATCTGGGCCGTCGAGGCGACGTGGGTGCCGCCGTCCGCCTGGGTGTCCAGGCCGATGATGTCGACGATGCGGATTTCTTGTTCGTCGGCCGGGATCAGGTTGGACTGGGTGCGGATGATGTCCGGCAGGGCCAGGGCCTCGTCGCGGCCCAGGACCTTGGTGACCACCTTGCGGTCGGCGACCACCTCGGCGTTGACGAGCTCTTCGAGGCGGGCCTTGAAGTCCGGCGGGACCTCCGGCAGGTTGAAGTCCATCCGCGCCTCCGCCGGTTCCATGGAGCCGCCGGTGACCAGGGCGCCGAAGTCGCGGAAGACGACCCCGCACAGGACGTGCAGGCCCGAGTGGGTGCGCATGAGCTTCGTGCGGCGATCGTCCTCGACGGCGCCGGTCACCTCGGTGTCCACCGGGGGCAACGGGTCGCCCTCGGCGGGCAGGAGGTACAGGTCGTCGGCCTTGCGGGTGCCGACGATCCTCGTCTGGACGCCCTGCCAGAGCAGGACGCCGTGGTCCGGGGGCTGGCCGCCCCCGCCCGGGTAGAACGCCGAACGATCCAGCACGATCCCGTCCTCGGCCGACGCGTGCAGGACCTTGGCGGTCCATTCACGAAGCGTCGGGTCGGCGAGGTCGAGCCGGTACGTGCGGCCGTGATGTGTGACACCCATGAAAGCCGACTATATGCGGCAGGTCGGCCCGGCCCAGCACTGCGAAGTAGTCATGCAATACAGAAACCGTCGACCCCGGGTTTGATACGCGTCAGAGGCTCAGCCATTCGGTCACTACGCGGGAGCCGTTCGTCGTCTCCACCAGCAGCCGGAACAGGCCGGTGGGCAACGGGCGCAGGGTGAACCAGCCCAGCGCGTCCACCTCGGCCGTGGTCGGCGCGCCGCGGTGGGGCGTGAGCTCGATGCGGCCCGGTGCCGGGGGAGCGACCTGGCCGACGAGCGCCTCCTCGGTCGCCTCGACCTCGATGGTGAGCTCGCCGGCGACGAAGGTGAACACCCGGGAGGCACCACGCACCGCGGCCGTCTCCGGTTCGGTCAGGGTGGCCAGTTCCGCGTCGACGGTCCGCCAGGTGAAGGCCGAGCGGCCGGTGGCCAGGAACGACTCGGGCACCGCGGCGGCCGCCCGGACCGCCTCGCCGAGGGAGTCCAGCAGGTGATCGTCCGAGAAAGCGGTCATCCGGCCACCTCCGTGAGCAGCGGGACCAGCGCGGGGTCGCGGCGCAGGCGGTCCAGGCAGCGCTGGCGGTTGGGGCCGATGGCGCCGACGGCGATCGCGAGCTCGGCGCTGATCTGCGCGTACGGCATCGGCGGATCCGCGAACAGCAGCGCCAGCAGGCGCCGGCAGCGCTCGGGCAGCTCGGCGAACGCGGCGCGCAGGGCGATCGCCCGCTCCTCGACCAGCAGCCAGTCCTCGTCGGTGGCGCCGGGTTCGGGGCCGTCGAGAAAGTCCACGACGCTCACCCGTTGCCGGGCCCGCAGCACCCGCAGGCACTCGTTGCGCGCGGTGGTGGCGATCCAGCCGGGCAGCGCGGCCGGCTCGCGGATGGTGGCGAGGCGCTCGACCAGTCGCAGCCAGACGGCGGCTCCAGCGTCCTCGATGTCGGCGTCCTGCAGGCGGTACCGGCGGCAGATCCCATGCACCAGCGGCGCATAACGGGCGACGAGCGCATCCCAGGCGGCCTGGTCGCCGCCGCGCGCTCGATCGACCAGCGCCACCAGCGTCGGGTCGTCGCGCATGACCTCCATCATCCATGTCATAGCGCCCTACGGAGTCGCGACCGCGCCGCACTGATACATCCCGAATCAGGCGTTCAAGAACTCCGAGATGCGGTTGCGCAGGTCGGCCCGCTGGGTCCAGAGGATGCCGGGGCGGTCGTAGAGGTGCAGCTCGGCGCCCGGGATGGCCGCCGCGAGCTGCTCGGCGACGACGGCCGGGTGCAGGTCGTCGCCGCGGCAGCCGATGACCAGGCACTCGGCGGTGACGGCGGCCAGGTCGGCCTTGTCGTCCAGGGCGGCCTGCTCGGGAAGCCCGGCCAGTCCGGCGCCGAGGCCGTCGCGCATGAGCTGGTCGAGGCGCTGGCGCAGGAAGGCCCAGACCGGCGGGGAGTTGCGCAGGTGGGCCGGGATCTCCTGGGAGATCACGTCGGCCACCGCGGCCGCGTCGCCCGCCTCGATCGCCTCCAGCATGGCGGTCAGCCGCTCGTGGGCGGCGGCCGGGCGCGGGGCGTCGAGCACGGCGGGCAGGAAGAACACGGCGCGCTCGAAGCGGCCGGGGTTGTCGGCGAGCAGCCGCGTGAGGGCCCCGGCACCCATGCTGACGCCGAGCGCGCGGGTCGCGCCGGCCAGGTCGGCGATCGCGCGGAGGTCACGGGCCAGGTCGACGTACGTCCACGAGCCCCCCGGAGCCGCCGACTGCCCGTGCCCGCGGAACTGGAAGAAGACCTTCCGCCCGCGCACGGCGCTGCCCAGCGGCCGGGTCTCCGCGATGCCGCTGCCGAGGCCGTGCGCGAAGACCGTGACGGGGTCGCCCTCGCCGGTGACGAGCTGCTCCAGCTCGACGCCGTGCGGCGTGGCGACCAGCTCGGTCGGCGGGGCGGGAAGCGTCGGGCGGCCGGTCTGCGGGCCCCGGGTCACGGGCGGCCGGAACCGGTCGGGGCGCCCGTCCGGCGGGGGCGGCCAGCGAAAGTCCATCACCAGGAGCCGTGGCCGTCGACCGCGTCACGCAGCGCGGGGCGGATGTCGAGCAGGTACACCGCGAAGATCCCGCACGCGATGAGCGGGAAGATGCCGAGGTAGCCCAGCCCGAGGTTGGGCGAGATCGCGGTGAGCAGCTCGCCGCCGCCGATCAGGGCGAGCCAGATGGACTTGGACATGGTGCCGATCGCCGGAAAGGCGTCGGTGCGCTGCACCACGCAGTGCAGGAAGGACGCGGCCCCCAGTACCAGGCAGAAGATCCATACGACGATGGAGATGTAGTTCTCGACCTGGGCGTAGAAGATCGGGACGGCACTCACCATGCAACGAGCTTAAGCCGAAGCCCTCCGGCCCGTGTACGACGGTGCCGGAGGGCCCGGGAATAAACCTTGTTACTTCTTCGGGGCGAGCTTCTTGGCGGCCGTCTTCTTGGCCGGCTGCGCATCCGTCTGGGTGGCCGTCTGCGGGGCCGTCGCGGTCGGCGTCTCGACGGTGGTGACCTGGGCGGTCACGGCCTTGTTGGCCGGCTTCAGCTCCACGCGGGCCTCCGCCGTGCGGGCGGTGCTCACGACCTTCTCGCCCCGGGCGACGAGGCCGGTGTAGACGGCCAGGGCCCGGTCCTGCGCGACCTGGGCACCCTGCTGGGCGCTGGCCAGGAAGCTCGCGGCGTTGCGCCGGGCCACGCCGCGCAGGCGGTTGAGGTCGGTGCGCAGGTTGGCGTCGGGGCCGGCCGGGCGCAGGTCGTCGACCCGGGCCCGCAGCTGGGCGAACTGCTCCGGCAGCTTGCGCAGCTGCTCGTAGGCGAGGTCACCGGCACCGGCGGCGGCGTACAGCGGCGTGGGGATCTTGCGCGTGGTGGTCTTGGTGTTGAACTCGGTGGTCACTGCGACTCCTCAAGGGAACGTGTGGGCTCGGCGTCGGGCGCGCGCTCAACTTGCGCGTCCTGCGTGTTCGCGCCATCGGCTCCGGCGTCGGCCGGGTCCGAGGTGTTCCGCGCGTTCTCCCGGCGGAACGTTTCGTAGATCTGGGTGAGCGACTGCTTCTGGGCCACGGTGAGATCACTGTCCGCGGCGATCGCGGCCAGCACGTCGTGCCCCTCGCGGTCCAGCAGCCCGGCCCGCAGGTACATCAGCGGGGTCGACACCCGCAGCGCGCCCGCCAGCTGGGCCAGCACCTCGGCGCTGGGTTTGCGCAGGCCACGCTCGATCTGGCTCAGGTACGGGTTGCTCACTCCGGCCTGCTCAGCGAGCTGCCGGAGCGAGATACGCGCGTTGCGGCGCAGGTCACGGATGAACCCACCCAGGTCGCGCGGCTCTTCGGTCACGCTTACAGACGGTAGCGCGAAGTGCTAGCTGGTTGCAAGCAAAGTGCTAACTCTGGCTAGCGTGAACCGGGTCACCACACCGAGCGAACCACGCCCACCTCGCGCCCGCCGCCCAAAACCGGAACCCGGCCCGGAAGGTTCACCCCGAGGCGTGCGAACGCCGACGCGAGCACCGGGAACCGCGCCCGCATGCCACCGTCGTCGATCTTCAGCGCGACCGCGCCGACACCCGGGACGGCGGCCGCCGCCACGCCCTCGGCCCCGCCCTTGAGCAGCAGGCCCGGCACCGCGCGCATCAGCCGCGTGTCGTCGTCACCGGCGTCGTCGCCGGAGACCAGCACGGGGTACCGCCGCATCGCATCCGCCACCGCCCGCTCCTGCGTGCCCTCGGGCGCGTGCACCAGGCGCAGGAACGATCCCGCCAGTCCGCGCAGCGAGAACGCGAGCACCGGCGCACCGCAGCCGTCCACCCCGGTCGCGCGGATGGGCTCGCCGGCCAGCTCGGCGACGGTCGCCGTGAGGTGCTCCTGGAGCGGATGGGCCGGGTCGAGATAGGTCTCCAGCGGCCACCCGTTGGCCCGCGCGGTCCGCAGCATCCCGGCGTGCTTGCCCGAGCAGTTCATGAACACCCGCTCACGGCCGTGCCCGGCGCGCACCACGGCATCGCGGGCGTCCTCGGACAGCGGAAAATCGGGCGGGCAGCGCAGGTCGTCCACGGTCAGCCCGGTCCGGTCCAGAAGAGCCTGAACCGCCGTCACGTGTACTGCCTGACCTCGGTGACTCGCCGCCACCAGCGCGAGGTCGGGGCCTTCCACGTCGAGCCCGGCGCGCAGCATCCCGACCGCCTGCAGCGGCTTGGCGGACGAGCGCGGGAACACCGCCCCGAGCACGTCCCCGGCCCAGGCCGCGACCTCGCCGTCGGCGCCGAGCACGACGACCGACCCGTGGTGCCGGCTCTCCACGATCTCGTTGCGCACCACTTCGGCGAGCGGTTCGCCGCCCGCGTACAGGTCAGACACGGTCGACCTCGCCGTCGGCGCCGAGCACGACGACCGACCCGTGGTGCCGGCTCTCCACGATCTCGTTGCGCACCACTTCGGCGAGCGGTTCGCCGCCCGCGTACAGGTCAGACACGGTCGACCTCGCCGTCGGCGCCGAGCACGACGACCGAGCCGTAGTGCCGGCTCTCCACGATCTCGTTGCGCACCACTTCGGCGAGCGGTTCGCCGCCCGCGTACAGGTCAGACACGGTCGATCCCGAGCAGCTCGCGGGCCTGGCCGGCGGTCATCGGCGGGCGCTGGGCGAGCCGGGCGAAGCCGCTGGCCCGGGCCACGAGCTGGGCGTTGCTCTCGACCGGCTGCCCCTTCGCGTACGTCACCGTGTCCTCCAGGCCGACCCGCAGATGACCGCCGGCGGCGAGCGAGGCCAGCAGCACGGGCAGCGAGGAGCGGCCGATGCCGGTGGCCGAGAAGGTGGTACCGGCGGGCAGGTCCTTGATCGCCGCCTCGCACGCGGCGACCGCGGCGACGGTGCCGGGCATCCCGCCGGGCACGCCCATCACCAGGTCGACGTGCACGTGCCCACCCGCGGGCAGGCCGTGCTTGTCGAGCAGGCGGGCCAGGGTGGTGAGCTGGCCCAGGTCGAAGATCTCGTACTCCGGGACGATGCCCCGCTCCTGCATGCGCAGGTGCAGCTCGACGATGAACTCCCAGCGGTTGAGGAACACGTCGTCGCCGAAGTTGACCGTGCCCATGGTGCAGGAGGCCATGTCGGGCCGGGCGTCGAGCACCCGCAGCCGGTCGGCCTCGGGGTCGGTCACCGCGCCGCCGGTCGAGAGCTGCACGATCAGGCCGGTCGCCTCGCGCAGCGCGGCCACCGCGTCGGTGAGCCGGCCCAGGTCCAGCGTCGGCTCCGCCTTGTCGTCGCGGAGGTGGACGTGGATCACGCTCGCCCCGACCGCCTCGCAGTCCCGCGCCGTCGTCACCAGTTCGTCCAGCGTCACGGGCAGCGCCGGCACGTCCGTTTTGCGGTTTTCCGCGCCGGTCGGGGCCACCGTGATCAACGTCGTCGTCATCACGACGCCGAGTTTTCCACGATCCGGGACCGCACCACGACTCCGGGTCGACCCAGGCGGCCGACGGGCCTTGGTGCGGCTGCCCCGGCCGCGCCGATCCGCCCCGGCCGCGCCGATCCGCCCCGGCCGCGCCGATCCGCCCCGGCCGCGCCGATCCGCCCCGGCCGCGCCGATCCGCCCCGGCCGCGCCGATCCGCCCCGGCCGCGCCGATCCGCCCCGGCCGCGCCGATCCGCCCCGGGCGGTCGAGGCGGCCTCAGGCCTGCGGGTCGGTTCCAGCGCCGCGCCGATCCGCTCGGGCGGTCGAGGCGGCCGGTGGAGCGGCCTCAGGACTCCGGGTCGGTCCTGGCGCCGCGTCGATCCGCTCGGGCGGTCGAGGCGGCCGGTGGGGCGGCCTCAGGACTCCGGGTCGATCCGGGCGGTGGACGGCCCCACTCGCAGTGGCGAGTCGGGGGTGAGGTTCTGCTTCACGACGGCCAGCGCGATCATGCCCAGCTCGTAATGGCGGACCGCGGTACCGATGAAGCCGACCGGTCGCTCGTTGCCCTCCACCAGCACGGGGGAGTGCCGGGCCGGCAGCTCGTCGGTGGCGATCCCGTCGAGGTGGAGCAGGGCGAGCTTGCGCGGCGGCCGGCCCAGGTGGTGCACCCGGGCGATTGTCTCCTGGCCGCGGTAGCAGCCCTTCTCCAGGTGTACGGCGGGCGCGGTCCAGCCGACCTCGGCCGGCAGGGTCTTGTGGTCGGTCTCGAACCCGGCCCGCGGGCGGCGGGCGGCGACCCGCATGGCCTCGAACGCCCAGATGCCGGCGAGCGGCAGCCCGAGATCGTCGACCACGGTCGGCACGACCTGGCGGGGGACGAGGAGGTCGGCACCGTACGGCATCCGGCGCACCCAACCGCCGTAGGTGAGCCGCTCCACGGCGTAGACCGCGGTCGGGCGGGGCGGCACCGAGCCGGTGGCGAACTTCGCGTCCGGCACCGCGAGCAGGTCCGGCGGCAGCATCGGGCCGACGCCGAGCGAGATCAGGACCTCGTCCGTCTGCGGCCCGACCACCGAGAGCAGGGCCCAGTCCTGGGTGACCTCGGCCGGCTCGACCCGCATGAGGAACCGCATGCGCTCCAGGAACTGCAGCAGCCCGGGCGCGTCGGCGGTGTCGAGCCAGGTGGCCGCGCCGTCGTCGGTGAGCACGGCGTGGTGCTCGACGTGCCCGTGCGGCGAGAGGACCAGCAGCTCGGAGCCGGTCATCGGGGCCAGGTCGGTGAGGTGCTGGGTGGTCAGGCTGTGCAGCCAGCCCAGCCGGTCGGCGCCGGGCACGGCCAGCACGCCGGTGTGCGAGCGGTCGACCAGACCGGCCGCCGTGTCGAGGGTGCGCTGCTCCTTGGCCGGCTCGCCGTAGTGCGCGACGGCGCCGGCATCGGGGTCGGTGGGATCGAGGGCGGCGACGGGGATGGCGCTCAGCATGGTGCTCCCTTGCTCGTACCGCAGTCGCCGCACACGCCGAACAGCGCCACGTGCCCGATGTCCAGGCGGAAGCCGCGCGCCGCGAGCAGCTCGCCGGCCAGCTGGTCCAGGGCCGCGGACGGCAGCTCGCGCACCGATCCGCAGTCCCGGCACACCAGGTGGGCGTGCTGATGCTCGTCGACCGCGTGGTACGTGGGCGCGCCGTGCGACAGGTGCGCGTGCGTGATCAGCTCGAGCTCCTCGAGGAGTTCGAGCGTGCGGTACACGGTGGTGATGTTGACCCCGGCCGCCTTCCCCGCCACCTCGGCGTGGATCTGGTCGGGCGTGGCGTGGCGCAGCCGGTAGACGGCCTCGAGCACGAGCTGCCGCGGCGCGGTCAGCCGTAGCCCGCGCGACCGAAGCAGTTCCGCGAGGTCCACAGCTCCCAATCTATCCCGCGACCCGCTCCAGCCGAGCGGACAGGTGGACCTGGAGCGGCTGCCCGACGGCGGCCATGTCGAAGGTGTACAGCAGCGCGCCGTCGACGATGCCGTAGAGCCGCTGGCCGCCGCGCACCTCCTTGGCGGTGCCGGTGCGCCCGACGCCGTCCGTGGCCATCTGCCACTGCGTGGTGGTGCGGGCGATGCCGGTGTACAGCTCCACGATCCCGGTCGGCGCGCTCGTCAGCACCTCGAGCTCGTCGGTCGCCTTGCCCTCGTCGGTGAGCACCGGCCGCCACCAGCCGACCTCCCGCTGGGCGGGCCGGATCGGGTTGGCGTCCTCGTCGATGAGCCACGAGCGCGACTCGTAGAACAGGAACGGCCGGCCGTCGTGGCTGAAGCGGATCTGCTGGCCGTAGTGGAAGCCCTCGATCGTCGGGTAGTCGCCCTGGCCGCGGCCGCGCCACACCCCGACGAGCGGCAGCAGCCCGAGCAGGGCCGGATGCAGGTCCGGTCCCTGACGCAGGTCGTGCGTCTCCTCGTACGGATACTCACCGACCTGGGCGAGCCCCGCCCACGGCGGCTGATCGTCAGTCACCAACGCCCCCTCGACACCCGAACCGCGAGATAGATCAGCCCACCGGCCAGCGCACCCATGCCGGCGACCAGCAGGCTCACGAACCCGATCTCCGTAACCATCACCGGAATCCTATGCTGCGGAGCATGGCCCGTTCTCTCGTCGTCAAGGCAACCGCCGGATCAGACGCCCCGGAGCGCTGCTCCCAGGCCTTCACCGTGGCCGCGACCGCCGTCGCCGGCGGCGTGCCGACCTCGCTGTGGCTCACCGGCGAGTCGGCGTGGTTCGCCGTGCCCGGGCGCGCCGCCGAGTTCGAACTCCCGCACGCCGCGCCGCTGCCCGACCTGCTGGAGGCCATCCTGGCCGGCGGCACGGTCACGGTCTGCACCCAGTGCGCGGCCCGCCGCGGCATCGGCCCGGACGACGTCCTGCCCGGCATCCGCATCGCGGGCGCGGCGGCGTTCGTCGAAGAAGCGCTGGCCGACGGCGCGCAGGCGCTGGTGTATTAGGGCGATATGTCGGGCGCTGACGCGCCGCGACATATCGGAAATATCAGCATTTAGCAGCCCGCCGTCGAGCTCACGATCAACTTGTCGCCGTCTCGGCGGAGCGTGAGGCCGGCTGAGCCTGCGCGGTACACGAAAAGCTTCTCGGTGTCCAAAACGACCGCTGAGGCGGGAACTGTGGCCCGCACGGCCTGGCCGTCGCTGGTGACGACCGCCTCCACGGTCCACAGCGCGCCGCATGCCGGGCTGGTGAGCCGGTGCGTGCTCCACTCGGCCGGCGGCTTGCCCAGCGTGTCGAGGACGGCCTGGACGGGGGCGCGGTTGGCGTTCTCGGACTGCGGTGTGGCCTCGGTGACGGGCGCGTCCTGCACCCGGCAGCCCGTGTCGGCCGAGAAGCGCAGGATGCCCTTGTCGGTCACGGTGCCGCGGACCGCCACGAAGTTGCCGGCGTCGGCGCTGAGGATGTCGGTGGTGCCGCTGTGGGCCACCTCCGCCTCGTACTCCTTGGGCAGCGCCGCCTTCACCCGGTCCAGGGTGGCGGCCTCGGCGTCCTGCTTGACGTACACCATGAGGTCCCGGCTGAACCGGGTGCCCTCGCGGGCCGTGGTCACCCGGCAGCTGACCTCCGTGCGCCGGTACCCGCCGAGCGCGGCGACCGAGCCGGCCGGGTCAAGGGCGGCGTAGATGCGTCCGAGGGCCGCGTCCACCGTCGGCAGGGCGTCGGCGATCGTGGTCTGGTCGCGGGCGGTGGGCGGGTCGCTGGAGTACGAGTACAGCGCGAGCCCGGCGATGACCACGGCCCAGGCGACCAGTCCGGCGATGATCCAGCGACGCTTCACGGCGGTCATCCTCGCAGCCACATAGTGAGACGCCGCCCGCCGGGGCGAACCCGGCGAGCGGCGTCACGTCACACGGTGTCAGCCGACGGTGACGGCGACCTCGTTGAGGCCGCGGTCGGCGGCGAGGGTGGCGTCGCCGTTGCCCTGGCGGGACAGGGCGCGCAGCGTCCAGGTGCCCGGGGCGGCGAAGAAGCGGAACTGCCCGGCCGGCGAGGTGACGACCTCGGCGGTGAACTCGCCGGTGGAGTCGAGCAGGCGCACGTACGCGCCGCCGACCGGCTCGGACCCGGAGCGGACGACCCCGGTGATCACGGTCTCCTTCTCCACGTCGACGCTCGCGGGGATGGGTGCGCTCTGGTCGGGCGCGGCGCAGCTGTCGGTGCTCATGTCAGTACCTCTTCCCTCAGGCCTGGCCGGGCTCGTCGCCCAGCGCCACCGGCACGCCGACCAGCGAGCCGTACTCGGTCCACGAGCCGTCGTAGTTGCGCACGTCGGCGTGGCCCAGGATCTCCTTGAGCACGAACCAGCTGTGCGAGGAGCGCTCGCCGATGCGGCAGTACGCGATGGTCGGCTTGCTCTCGTCCAGGCCCGCGTCGCCGTAGATCTTGCGCAGGTCGTCGTCGGACTTGAAGGTGCCGTCCTCGTTCGCGGTCTTGCTCCACGGCACCGAGATCGCGGTCGGGATGTGACCCGGGCGCTGCGCCTGCTCCTGCGGGAGGTGCGCCGGGGCGAGGAGCCGGCCGGCGAACTCGTCGGGAGAGCGGACGTCGACCAGGTTGTACGAGCCGATCGCCTTGATGGCGTCGTCGCGGAACGCGCGGATCGAGAGGTCCTGGTCGTGCACGGCGGAGTAGGTCGTCGCCGGGCGGTTGACCTCTTCCTTGTTCAGCGGGCGGCCGTCGAGCTCCCACTTCTTGCGCCCACCGTCGAGCAGCTTCACGTCGCCGTGGCCGTAGAGCTTGAAGTACCAGTACGCGTAGGCCGCGAACCAGTTGTTGTTGCCGCCGTAGAGCACGACGTGGTCGTCGTTGCCGATGCCCTTGCTGGACAGCAGGGCCTCGAACTGCTCCTTGTTGACGAAGTCCCGGCGGACCTGGTCCTGCAGCTCGGTCTTCCAGTTGATCCGGACGGCGCCGGGGATGTGCCCGCCGTCGTACGCGGTGGTGTCCTCGTCGACCTCGACGAACACGACGCCGGGGGTCTCGAGGTTCTGCTCGGCCCAGTCGGCCGTGACCAGGGCGGATTCGCGACTCATGGGTGTTCTCTCTCCCAGGATTGAGTTGGGCACGCGGGCATGGTGCCGCGCGCGACCCAGGGGGACGGATCACGGTTTCGACGATGAGTCGCAAAAAGCCCGGCGGGCCAGACTCATCGGTCTGGGGCGCCGCTGCCTCGAGCCGTCAGAAGAGCACGCTGCAGGGCCGCACCACTAGGGGCGGCAACACAGGCACGTGGCCACGCGGCACAGGTCGACCGCGCGCCTTTTCGTGAGCAGCATGCTCATAGTCCGGCAGCCTAGCATCGCCGAGCGTGCCCGCCCAGGGTCCGCCGCGTCACTGATCCGTGAGCTTGACGTCCGCGGCCGAGGCCGTGACCTGCAGGCCCGCATCGGTTGTCTGCACCGAGTTGACCACGAGGTTGTAAGGGAGGCCGGGCAGTTTCACCGACACCTGCAGTTTGCTCTGGTACTGCTTGATCAGCGAATTGATCTGCGAAGGCAGATTGCCACGGTCGGTCGTGACGGACTCGAGCTTCAGCCGCACCTTGCCCGTCTCCACGACCATCGCCCCCTTGGCGATCAGCGTGAGACTGAACCCCTGGAACGACAGCGGCACCCGCATCTCGATCTTGTTGTCCACGACCTTCAGGTCGACGTTGGACGGGTCGATCGAGGACGGCAGCCCGGCCACCTCCAGCAGCGGCCGTACGTTCTCCCACGACATCGTCGCGTTGCCGGCCACGACCCCGGCGACCACGTCACCCCGGCCGTTCATGAGATCGCGGGCGTCGGCCTTGACCGAGCGCGCCTCCACCGTGAGGGTGTCCAGCTTGACGTTGTTGACCTGCGGCTTCGTCAGCGAGATGGTGATCTTCTTGTACTCGCCGGCGATCACCTGGGTCAGGAACGGGAACCCGGTGATGGTCACGTCGGGTTCGCCCTCGTACTGGACGTTGTTGGCCGCGAGCTGCGACTTCGTCTCCTCGGTGATCCGGTCGTCGGCCGCGCTGGCCGCGATCCGGTCCACCACGACGAGCACCCCGACCAGGATGATCACCAGCACGACCAGCACGATGCCGATCTTGGCCCCTCGCCTCGCCGCCACTGGGACTCCCTCCGACCGTGGTTGCACCGCTCGTACCCACGAACGAGTTTTTCTTACCGCTGCAAGTGTGCGGATGGTCTTACTGGCGCTGCTGGTTACCGTCGGTGTCCTTAGAGCCGTGGGCGGACGGACCTACTGGCGCTTTTGATTACCGTTCGATGTCCTGAAGAGCAGTGGGGGAGCTCCGCTCCACCCACACCCCCTCAACACCGCACCTGGTGGGATGAGGGGGCGAAAGTCATACAAGCAGAAGGTCGTAGGAGCGGGCGCCCCCTCAAGAGCGCACCTGGTGGGATGAGGGGGCCGAAAGTCGTAGAAGCAGGCAGGACGTCGTAGAAGCGGGCGGAAGTTATAGGAGCAACAGGGTGGAGGCGACGTAGGCGGCGGGGGCGGCGAAGGCTAGTGCGCCGATGGGGCCTTGGATGTGCCTGGCCAGCCATAGGGCGGGCTCGTCGCCGTCGATGAGGCGGCTGGCTTCGGCGTAGCCGACGGACAGGTCGACCATGACCGCGACGATGGCTGTGGCCAGGCCGGCCAGGGCGCTCGGCAGGGGGTCGAGGCCGTCCAGGTAGTTGCCGATCGCGCCGGCGGCGGCGGTGCCGACCATGGTGCCCAGGACCACGCCGGCGCCGCCGCGGGGGACCTGGGGTGCGATGCGCGGCAGGGCGGCGATCGAGTCGGCGAAGCGGGCGATGAACAGGGCGATGCCGGCGGCGGCCAGGCAGGCCACGATGGCCTGGGTGCCCTTGGGGCTGCGGCCCAGGACGATCAGGCTGGCCAGGGAGACCACGCCCAGGGTCACCACCAGCGAGGAGCCCAGGGACTCGGTCACCCGCTGCCGGCCGGCCGGGCGGGTGAGCTGGCCGACCACGCCGATGATGAAGCCGGCCGCGGTGACGTACGCGAGGGGGGCCAGGGACGCGGGGCGGGTGAAGACCGCGGCCGCGTCGGTGCCCAGGGCGACCGCGATGCCCACGGTGCCGACGACCTTCGGGGCCGGCGGGCGGCTCGCGATGGTCCAGACGGCGACGAAGAGGGCCTGGACGCCGAACATGACCACGGCGTACGACTCGTGGCGGGTCTGCGCGCCGACGATCAGTGCGATGGCGACCAGGGCGGCGAAGCCGGCCACGCCGAGGGAGACCCAGCGGCGCACGGGCGGCAGCGGCTGCTGCTGCCCGTCGGGGGCGTCGTCACCCGGGCGGAAGTCACCCGCGCGGGAGTCGTCCGGGCGGGCGTTGTCCTGGCGGGAGTTGTCCGGGCGGGAGTCACCCGCGCGGGAGTCGTCCGGGCGGCGGTCACCCTTCGAGTGGTCGGGGCCCGCGTCGCGGCGACGGCGACGGGCGGCCGGCTCGGTGGCGTCGGGCCAGGCGCCGAAGTCCTCGGTGGGCGGCGGGGATGCGGGCACGCAACGATGGTGCCAGAGAGTGGGCGTTCCGGCCGCGCCGGGGACAGCCGAGTCTCTTGAGGTGCTGGAAGTGGGTCCGGGCCATAGGGCCGTACGAAACAGTGGACCGGCGGCCGTGGCACCCGAAAGTGGGCCCGAAACGGCCCCAACACAACGGTGAAATACAGTAGAAACGCTGGTCACGGAGCCCATATCACGTTGCCGGAAACGGTGGGGTGTGGCTCACCCGACTGTCTCGAAGTGCGGTTCGACCGGTCGCAAAACGTGAATACTCCGATATTCTCGTTCGGGACAAGCCACATACCTCCCGTCAGAGTTGCCGGGACGCTAGCGAGCCCACAGCGCCCCTCCTCGAGGGAGCGCCGCGGCCACGGAGGTGACTCGTGGAGATTCTGCTGCTGACCGCGGCGCCCGCGGGCCAGGTGGTCCTGCCGGGACTCGACCTGCTGCCCCACACGGTGCGCACCGCTCCGCGCGACGTCCGCACGCTGGTGAGCGGGCCGAGCCCCGACGCCGTGATCGTCGACGCCCGCACCGAGCTCGCCGACGCCCGCGCCACCTGCCGGATGCTGCACGCCACCGGGCTCGGTGTCCCGCTGCTGGCCGTGGTCACTGAGGCGGGCCTGGTCGCGCTGCACGCCGACTGGGGCCTGGACGACGTCATCCTGGCCACCGCCGGGCCGGCCGAGATCGAGGCCCGCCTGCGCCTGGCCGTCGGCCGGCTCAACTCGGCCGCGGCGGCGAGCGGCGGGATGATCAAGGCGGGCGAGCTGACCATCGACCCGGACACCTACGCCGCGAAGCTCAAGGGCCGCCCGCTCGACCTGACCTACAAGGAGTTCGAGCTGCTGAAGTTCCTGGCCCAGCACCCGGGCCGGGTGTTCACCCGCGACCAGCTGCTGCGCGAGGTCTGGGGCTACGACTACTTCGGCGGCACCCGCACCGTGGACGTCCACGTGCGACGGCTGCGGGCCAAGCTCGGCTCGGAGTACGAGTCGATGATCGGCACGGTCCGCCAGGTCGGCTACAAGTTCGTCGTCCCGCCGTCCCGCCCGCTCCACGACTCCGAACCGGTCCGGGTCTAAGTCCCGGCTGCGGAGCTAGGACCAGGTGCGGTCTTGAGGGGGTGTGGGTGGAGCGAAGCTCCCCCACCGTTTTTCAGGACATCGAACGGTAGTCAACCGTGCCAAATGGTCCTTCCGCGAACCCCCGCTAGATTGATCGAATGAGCACAGAGGTCCAGCGCGCCGATCGTCTTTCCCAGGATCAGGTCGAGCAGGTGCTCGCGCTCATGCGGGCGGCAGGGGACACCGATGGCGCGCTGCCGCTGTCCGAGCACGTCGTGCTGCATTTGCGGGACGGGGGCGAGGCACCGGCAGTACACCTGCTGGCTTTGGATGACGACAACGTCGTGGGCTATGCGCACGTCGACACCACCGACGCCGTCGAGGGGGCCTCGGCCGAGCTGGTCGTGCACCCGTTGCACCGGCGCCACGGACTCGGGCGCGCGCTGGTCACGGTGGCCATGGCGGTCGCCGACGAGCGGGCCGACGGGCGGCTGCGGCTGTGGGCGCACGGTGATCACCCGTCGGCGTCGGCGCTGGCCATCCGGCTGGGCTTCGATCGGGTGCGGGTGCTGTTGCAGCTTCGGCGCTCGCTGTTCGCGCCGCTGGACGAGATTCGCCTTCCCGCGGGTGTACGTCTCCGTGCCTTCGAGCCCGGCCGGGACGACGAGGCCTGGCTGGCCGTCAACTCGGCCGCCTTCGCCGAGCACCCCGAGCAGGGGAAGTGGACCCTCGAAGACCTGCACGTGCGGCTGCGCGAGCCGTGGTTCGAGGCGGCGGGGTTCATCCTGGCGACCGACGAGCGGGACGATCGGTTGCTCGGCTTCCACTGGACCAAGGTGCACGGGGAGACCCATGTTCATCCGCACGACACCGGCGAGCGGCCTCATGCGCACGAGCCGATTGGTGAGGTGTACGTTCTCGGCGTCGCCCCCGACGCGCACGGTGGCGGCCTCGGCCGGGCGCTGACCCTGGCCGGCCTGCACCACCTGCGCAACCGGGGCCTGGCCCAGGTGATGCTGTACGTGGACGAGAGCAACACGCGGGCCGTGGAGCTGTACCAGAAGCTCGGGTTCGTGCGCTGGTCGAACGACGTTTCGTTCCAGCGCGCGCTGTGATCTGACTCTCTGTAACGGTGATCACCCGGCCAAAACGGACACCACGCATCACCGCTGGGCAGTTCACCCAATGGCCAACTCGCCTCCGACCAGGCGTCATCTGCGGAGAGTGACCTGTTCACCCCGCGTTCACCCTTCTCCAGAGGGGTGGTTACCTACCCCTCTTAGCGTCGCTGTCAGTCGACGAACTGCGTCGGCCTTCCGACTCCCTCCCCAGGCATCGGAAGTCGGATTACTCCCGACGAAGGGACCGCAGTGAACTTCAAGCGGCACGGCCTCATCGCCGGCATCGCGCTCACCGCGACGCTCGCGCTCGCCGCGTGCGGCTCGGACAACAACGAACCCTCGACCTCGGCGACCGGCGGAGCTTCCGGTGGCACCGGCAGCACCGTCGAGTGCGCGAGTGGCACCCTTACCTCGCAGGGCTCGAGCGCCCAGGGCAACGCCATGGCCGAGTGGGCGAAGGCCTACCAGCAGAAGTGCTCGGGCGCCCAGGTGAACTACCAGGCGACCGCCTCCGGTGCGGGCATCACCGCGTTCCAGGGCGGCACGGCCGACTTCGCCGGTTCCGACTCCTCGCTGAAGTCGGGCGACGAGCAGACCAAGGCCAACGCCCGCTGCGGCGGCGCCCCGGCGCTCAACCTGCCGATGGTGACCGGTCCGATCGCGATCGCCTACAACCTCGACGGCGTCAAGGACCTCCAGCTCAAGCCGGAGACCATCGCCAAGATCTTCGCCGGTACGGTCAAGACGTGGGACGACGCCGCCATCAAGGCGGACAACCCGTCGGCCACCCTGCCCTCGACCGCGATCCTCGCGGTGCACCGCGGTGACTCCTCCGGCACCACGGAGAACTTCACCAACTACCTGACCGCGACCGCCCCGAGCGCCTGGACGTTCGGCAAGGACAAGGTCTGGAAGGCACCGGGCGGCTCGGGCGAGCAGAAGTCCGACGGTGTGGCCGGCGCGATCAAGAAGACCGCGGGCGCCATCGGCTACGTCGAGTGGTCGTTCGCCAAGACCAACGCCCTCGCGACCGCCAAGGTCTACAACGGCGCGGGCGAGTACACCGCCCTCACCGGTGAGGCCGCCGGCAAGACCATCGCGGGCGCCAAGGTCACCGGCACCGGCGACGACCTCGCGATGACGATCGACTACTCCACCAAGGAGGCCGGGGCCTACCCGATCGTCCTGGTGACCTACGAGATCGTCTGCAGCAAGGGCAACCAGGCCGACAAGCTCGCGCTCCTCAAGGGCTTCCTCGGCTTCACCTCGAGCGCCGACGGCCAGACCCAGCTCGACAAGCTGGGCTACGCCCCGCTGCCCGAGACGGTCCGCGCCAAGGTCGCTGCCTCCGTCAAGAACCTGGCCTGACAGGAAGTCTCGTTGAGCCAGACGACTCAGCCCGCCACCTCCGTCGGTTCGCCCGACGGAGGTGGCGGTCTTCCGCCGCGCAAGCGGTTCAGCGGTGACATCATTTTCCGCGGAACCGCCACGGCCGCCGGCTCGATGGTGCTCGTCATCATCGCGGCCATCGCCATCTTCCTGCTCGTCAAGGCGATCCCGGCCATCAGCAAGGACACCGAGAACTTCCTGACCTACAAGGACTGGTTCACCGACGGCGACCAGCCGAAGTTCGGTGTCGCCGCGACCGCCTTCGGGACGGTGCTCACCGCCGTGCTCGCGCTGCTCATGGCCGTTCCGGTGGCCCTGGGCATCGCGCTGTGCCTGTCGCACTACGCACACCGGCGGGTCGCGACGGCGCTGAGCTTCGTCATCGACCTGCTCGCGGCGGTGCCGAGCGTCGTGTTCGGTCTGTGGGGCCGGGACTACTTCTACGAGCCCATCTCGAACTTCTCCGCCTGGCTGCACGATGTGGCGGGCTGGCTGCCGATCTTCGGCAGCGAGGGCCCCTACGGCAAGTCGGTGCTGCTGGGTTCGGTCGTGCTGGGCATCATGATCCTGCCGATCGTGACCTCGCTGTCCCGTGAGGTGTTCCTCCAGACGCCTCCGGAGAACCAGGAGGCCGCGCTCGCGCTCGGCTCGACCAAGTGGGAAATGATCCGTACCGCGGTCATCCCCTACGGCCGCGCCGGCATCATCGCCTCGGTCATGCTCGGCCTCGGCCGCGCGCTGGGCGAGACGATCGCGCTCGCACTGACCCTCGGCAGCGTCTTCGCCGTGAACTTCGACCTGCTGGGCCCCGGCGGCGTCACCATCGCCTCCAACATCGCCAGCCGGTTCGGCGAGGCCAACGAGTTCGGCCGCAGCGCGCTCATCGCGTCCGGTCTGGTGCTGTTCGCCATCACGCTCGTCGTCAACATGGCCGCCCGCGCGATCGTGTACCGGCGTCGTGAGTTCGTGGGAGGCAGTGCGTAATGGCCGTCGAGACCCCCGTTCGCAGCCTGGGCGTGCAGGACGCGTCCCAGCTGCGGGCCAAGACGCTGCCGTCGTGGTCGCCGTGGGCGGTCGCCGTGGTGGCGATCGTCCTGTCCTACGTGCTGATCAACCTCACCGGCGCGGGTGGCTGGGTGCTCACCGGCGTCGTCGCCGCGGTGCTGTTCGTGCTCCTCATGGGAGCCGCGGCGACCGTGGTCGAGGGCGGCCGGTCGGCCCGCAACCGCATGGCCAGCATCATGATCTACGGGGCGTTCATCCTCGCCCTGCTGCCGCTGCTGTCGGTCGTGTGGACCCTGCTCGACAAGGGCAGCGACCGCCTCGACGGCAACTTCTTCAACACGTCGATGAACAACATCGGCCCGTTCGACGAGCAGGGCGGCGCGTACCACGCCATCATCGGCACGATCGAGCAGGCGGGAATCGCCACGCTGATCACCGTGCCGCTGGGCATCCTGGGCGCCATCTACATCGTCGAGTACGGCCGGGGCTGGTTCGCCAACCTCATCCGCTTCTTCGTCGACGTCATGACCGGTATCCCCTCGATCGTCGCCGGTCTGTTCATCCTGTCGTTCTGGGTGTTCACGATCACGCCGCTGTACAGCTCGGACGGCTTCGCCCACTACTCGGGCTTCGCCGCCGGCCTGTCGCTCAGCGTGCTGATGCTGCCGACCGTCGTGCGCTCCGCCGAGGAGATGCTGCGGCTGGTGCCGACGGCGCTGCGTGAGGGCTCGTACGCGCTGGGCGTGCCGAAGTGGAAGACGATCACGAGCATCGTCCTGCCGACGGCCGGCCCGGGTATCGTCACCGGTGTCATGCTGGCCGTGGCCCGCGCGTGCGGCGAGACGGCTCCGGTGCTCCTCGTGGCCGGTGGCGCCTCCGCGATCAACTTCAACCTGTTCGACGGCAACCAGTCGTCGCTGTCGCTGTTCGTGTATCAGCAGGCCGGTGTCGCCTCGGAGTTCGCGCCTGGGCGGGCCTGGACGGCCGCTTTGACGCTGGTCGTCCTCGTTCTCGTCCTCACCGTTGCCGCGAAGCTGCTCGCCCGCCGCAACAAGCTCGCCCGATAATCACTGGAGCGCCAACATGGCAAAGCGGATTGAAGCCCACGGCGTCACCTCGTACTACGGATCGTTCAAGGCGATCGACTCCGTGTCGATGACGATCGAGCCCAAGTCGGTCACCGCCCTGATCGGACCCTCGGGTTGCGGCAAGTCCACGTTCCTGCGGTCGATCAACCGCATGCACGAGGTGCTGCCCAACGCGCGCATCGAGGGCCAGCTCCTGATCGACGGGCAGAACATCTACGACCGCGACGTCGACGTCACGGCCGTGCGCCGGATGATCGGCATGGTCTTCCAGCGGCCGAACCCCTTCCCGACGATGTCGATCTTCGAGAACGTCGTCGCCGGCCTGCGCCTCAACGGCGTGCGCAAGAAGTCGGTGCTGGAAGAGGTCGCGGAGAAGGCGCTGCGCAGCGCCAACCTCTGGAACGAGGTCAAGGACCGGCTGGGTCGCCCCGGCGCGGGCCTGTCCGGCGGTCAGCAGCAGCGGCTGTGCATCGCCCGGACGATCGCGGTCGAGCCGCAGGTCGTGCTGATGGACGAGCCCTGCTCGGCCCTCGACCCGATCTCCACGCTCGCGATCGAGGACCTGATCACCGAGCTGAAGAACCAGTACACGATCGTGATCGTCACGCACAACATGCAGCAGGCGGCCCGTGTCTCGGACCGCACCGGCTTCTTCTCGATCGACAAGACCGGGGAGCCGGGCCGGCTCATCGAGTACGACGACACCGCGAAGATCTTCACCAACCCCTCGGTGAAGAAGACCGAGGACTACATCACCGGCCGCTTCGGCTAGGCCGATTCACGCACCAGGACGATTCACGCACCAGGACGATTCACGCACCAGGGCGGATGGCGTCGGACGGGTCCCGTTCCGGCGCCGCCGCCAGCGCGGCCTCGATGCCGCCGGCCTCCGCGAGCTCCAGCAGCGTGTGACTGGTCGGCGGCAGCATCGTGTACCGCCCGTCGGCCGCCTCGCCCGGCGCGCACCACACGTGGTCGTCGGCCTCGCCGCCCACGTCCCGGGTCACCTGGCCCTTGGGCAGCAGGGCGAGGAAGAAGTACGTGTCGAAGCGCCGGGGCTCGAACTCCGGCGTGACCCAGCGCGACCACGGCGCCAGCAGGTCGCTGCGCAGCACCAGCCCGTTGCGGCTGAGGAACTCGGCGAACCCCAGCTCCCGCGCGATCAGCGCCCGCCGCGCCTGCTCCCAGTCCGGCCCGCTCACGTCGCCGACCACGGTGTCCGCGTCGGCCCCGGCCAGCAGCACCCCGGACTCCTCGAACACCTCGCGCACGGCCGCGCAGACGACCGAGCGGGCCACCGACTCGTCCAGCTTCAGCCGGGCCGCCCAGTCCTCCGGCGACGGCCCCGCCCAGCCCGGCACGACCGCGGCGTCCCGCGGGTCGACCCCGCCGCCGGGGAAGGCGTACATCGAGGCGGCGAACGCCATCGTCGCCACCCGCCGGATCAGGTACGCCTCGAACGGCTCCCGCAGCAGCACCACCGTGCTCGCCAGCCTCGGCCGCACCGGGACGCCACCCTCCGCCTCGAAGCGGCGGGCCATCTCGGCCATCTTGGGCGGCAGCTTGTACGAGACCATGAACCTACGTTAAGGGGTGGCCTCGTGGCCGGCGCGACCGTGGGTCCTCCGCTGCTCCTTCATCTCGGCCTCGAACAGGTGCCGGCGCCCCTGGGCCAGTTTGTCCCGGGCGTCCCGTTCGAGGTCCTTGAACACGGTGTAGTACCCGTCGTCGAAGTCCTCCACGATCTGGAAGGTCCACCGCCCGGCGATCACGTTGCGGCCCAGCAGCTCCGTCTCGACCCGCTCCGCCTCCTCGTCGTGCCCGGCCGCGCGCAGGAGGTCCACGGCGTCGTCGAGCATGAGGTCGGCGTGGCCGATGAGCTGGTGCAGGTCGTACAGGCGGCCGCGGGCCCGCTCCACGGTCTCCAGCGCCTCACTGAGCTTGCCGAGGGCCTCGACGGTCTTGTCGGAGAGCCCTTCCGGGCGGGTGTGGGCGGCATCGGGGCCGCTGTGGTTCTGGTCGTTCATGACCACCGTGTACCCACATAGGCTGTCCCCATGAGTGATCGCATCCGCTGGGGGATCCTGTCGACCGGCTCCATCGCCGCCACGTTCGCCGAGGACCTGAAGCTGCTCCCCGACGCCGAACTGGCCGCGGTCGGCTCGCGCAGCACCGAATCGGCGGAGCGCTTCGCCGCCGCGCACGGCGTGACCCGGGCCCACGGGAGCTGGCAGGCGCTGGTCGAGGACCCCGACGTCGACGCGATCTATGTGGCGACCCCGCACAGCGCCCACTACGAGGCCTCGATGCTCGCGCTGCGGGCCGGCAAGGCGGTGCTCTGCGAGAAGCCGTTCACGCTCGCCGTCGCGGAGTCCGAGGAGATGGTGGCCACCGCTCGCGAGCTCGGGGTCTTCCTCATGGAGGCGATGTGGATGCGCTGCATCCCGGCGATCCGGCGGATGGCCGAGATGGTGCGCGACGGGGCCATCGGCGAGCCGGTCGCGGTGCACGCCGACTTCGGCATGCAGGGGCCGTTCCCGGAGACCTCGCGGCTGCGCGACCGCAAGCTCGGCGGCGGGGCGCTGTACGACGTGGGGATATACCCCGTGACGTTCGCGCACCTGTTCCTCGGCCGGCCAGCCTCGGTGCAGGCCTGGGCCCGGATGAGCGGCGGCGGGGTGGACGAGAACACGGGCATGCTTTTCGGGTACGACTCGGGCGCCGTCGCCGCGCTCACGTGCTCGCTGCTCGGGGACACGGCCCGGACCGGGATCGTCACCGGCACCCAGGGCCGCATCGACGTCAAGCGGGACTTCTTCCACCCGCACGGCTTCACGCTCTGGCGGGCCGGCGAGACCGAGGAGTTCGAGCTGCCGTACGAGGGCAGCGGCTATCAGTTCGAGGCGGCCGAGGTGCACCGCTGCCTGCGCGAAGGCCTGCTGGAGAGCCCGCTGGTCCCGCTCGGGGAGACGCTGGACATCCTCCGGCTGCTCGCGGAGGTATCCGGAATTGTCGGACTTGACTATTCAAGCTGAGGACTGAACGGGGCGGACGCAGCGTTCCGCCCTCACTACCGTGCGGCGTATGGCTCAGGAACTCCGGGCCGACCCGGACGAATTGATCAAGCTGGCCGCCGCCTGCCTGGCCGCGGCCGACACACTGGGCGGGCGCTACCGCTCGGACCACGGCGAGCTGGACCTGCCCGCCGACGCCTTCGGCAACACCGGGGTGTCGGCCGGGCTGGCCCGCACGGCCGCCGCGGTCGGGGCGAACGCCCACCGGGCCGTCTCAGCACACGTCGAAGTCCTCGAAGAGGACGCCGACGCGCTGCTGCAGACGGCCTTCGCGTACCTGGCCGCCGACCGCCAGGCCATGCAGACCGTAGGCAACGCCAGGCGCGCTCCTGGCTAGGCAGTACGTCTCTTTGTATTCAGGGGCCTTGGCCCACATCACGGGGGAATTACTGATGGTGAAGACGGTTGAGCTGTCCGCCGTCACGGTGGACGACATCTGGGAACTCGCCGCACGACCGGAACTGCTCGGGCGGGCGGCCACAACTTGGCGGGCGGTCCGCGCCGACGTGCGCGCCGCCCTGGACGCCCTGGAACAGGCCGCGGGCCCGATAACTCGGGGCTCCTGGGAGGGCGAGGCCGCGGAGGGGTTCCGGCGGCACTTCGCGCGGTACACGGAATGCCTGCACGACCTCGACGCCGTCCTGCTGGACACGTCCGTAGCCCTGGACGGCGCGGCCGCCCTGCTCCGCAACGGCCGGGACCAGCTCGATGCTGCCTTCGGCTACGCGTCGGGAGTACCGCACCGGCGCGGCGACGGGACCGTCACGTTCGCGCCGGTTGACGCGGCGCAGGAGGCGGCGGTGCGGGCCGCGATCACCGAGGCGCTGGACATCCGGGCGGAATCTGGAGCGAGGGCTGGCCGAGCAGCACGGGCGGCTGGCCGACGCGCAGGCCCGCTGGGAGTCGCTCGGGGCCGTGTGGGCCATGGTCATCGGACGGATGCTGCCGGCCTGGGTGCCGCCGCCACCGGCCGCCGGGATTGACGCGCGCCGGGTCGGCGACGTGTTCGTGGTGCAGGCGACCGGCGGCGCGGACCGTGTCGAGGTCGAGGACGGCTACGTCATCGTCAACGGCGTGCGGCTGATCGTCCCGCCCGGGGCCCGGCTGGTGGTGCGCACCGGCACCGGGGACGACACGGTACGGTCCACCGCCACCACGGGCGCGACCGTGCTCGGCGGCGACGGTGACGACCGGCTGACCGGTGGCCGGGGCGACGACGTGCTCGTGGCCGGCTCGGGCGTGGACACGGTCAGCGGCGGGGCGGGCGCGGACCGCGTCAGCCTCGGGGTCATGGTGCCCGCGGGCGGCACGGTGCCGGAGGGCACCGCCGAGCGCGCCGACCTGGGCGACGGCGACGACCGGCTGTGGGGCAGTCAGGGCACCGACGACGTGACCGGCGGGGGCGGGTCGGACCTGCTTTTCGGTACCGACGGCGACAACCGCATGTCCGGCGACGACGGCGACGACGTGCTGGCCGGCGGCGGGGGCGGCGACCGGCTGCTCGGCGGGGCCGGCTTCGACCGGCTCACCGGCGGCGACGGGCGCGACTACCTCGACGGCGGCGACGGGGACGACGTGCTGGCCGGCGGCCGCGGCGACGACACGCTGTACGGGCTGGGCGGCTCCGACCAGCTGCGCGGCGGCCAGGGCGACGACTACGTCGAGGGCGGCGAGGGCGCCGACCTGGCCGCCGGGGACGAGGGCGCGGACGTGGTCTCCGGTGGCCGCGGCGACGACCAGCTCGACGGCGGGGCCGGGGACGACGTCGTCTACTCCGGCGCCGGGCGCGACGCGGTGCGCGGCGGCGACGGGGTCGACACGCTCTACGGGCAGACCGAGGACACGGTGCGCGAGGTCGAGCGGATGACCGCCGCCCAGACCGCCGACCTGAGCGGGTTCATCGAGGTCGGGGGCGATGCGCAGTACCGGGCGCGGGTCCACGCCGACCTCGACCTGCTCGCCGCCTCGCCGGCGGGCCGCGCGATGCTCGAGGACCTGCGGGCCTCCGGGCAGCGGCTGCACATCGAGCCGCTCGACGCTCGCAACGGCTTCGCGACCTACCGCGACGGGGTGCCGGTCATCCAGTACAACCCGTCCTTCGACGACCGCCCGCCGGTCACGACGCTGTTCCACGAGATGGCGCACGTGTACGACTACGAGCGCGCCAACGCCGACCGCAACGACTACAACCAGGCCAGCGGCCCCGACCACCAGTGGAGAGGCGGGCCGCCGGTGAAGAACTTCGAGCGGCAGGCGGTCGGCCTGCCGATCGACGACGACGGCGACCCGGCCACCCCGAACCGGATCGACCCGGGCCACCCGCTGGCCCGGACCGAGAATGGGCTGCGGGGCGAGCTGGGGCTGGGCGAGCGGGAGCGGTACGGCTCGCCCTGAGCTCAGAACAGCGGGTGGGTCAGCACATACGTCAGCATCGCGATGACGGCGGCGGCCGGGAACGTCAGGATCCAGGCGATCACGATGTCCCCGGCCACCTGCCAGCGCACGGCCGACAGCCGCTTCGTGGCGCCCACACCCATGATCGCCGAGGTGATGCTCTGCGTGGTGGAGATGGGCAGCCCGAGCTGGGAGGTGGTGAACAGCACGCCGGCCGCGACCGTCTCGGCGGCGAAGCCCTGCGGCGGGTCGAGGTCGATGATCTTGCGGCCGAGGGTGCGGATGATGCGCCAGCCGCCCGAGTACGTGCCCAGGGCCAGCACGGTCGAGCAGGCCAGGAACACCCACTCCGGGATGTCGGTCTTGTCGGCGTGGTAGCCGCCCGTGTAGAGGGCCAGCACGATGATGCCCATCGTCTTGGCGGCGTCCTGCATGCCGTGGCCGACCGCCATCGCCGCCGCCGAGACGGTCTGGGCCCGCCGGAAGCCGCGGCCGAGCACGCGCGGGTGGGCCCGCCGGAACAGCCACATGATCGCGATCATGAACAGGCCGCCGAGCACGAAGCCGACCACCGGCGAGACGACCATCGGCACCAGGACCTTGTCCACGATGCCGGACCACAGCACCTTGGCGTCGAGGCCGAACCACACGGCGCAGACGGAGGCGCCGACCAGGCCGCCGAAGAGGGCGTGGGACGAGGAGGAGGGCATCCCGAAGTACCACGTGACGAGGTTCCAGGCGATGGCCCCGACGACCGCCGCGAAGACGATGCCCAGCCCGCTCATGCCGGTCGGCGGGTCGATGATGCCGCTGCCGACGGTCGCGGCGACGTGCCCGCCCAGATGCGCGCCGATGAAGTTGCCGGCCGCGGCCATGAGCAGCCCGGCCCGCGGGGTCAGCGCGCGGGTCGACACCGAGGTGGCGATGGCGTTGGCGGCGTCGTGGAAGCCGTTGGTGTAGTCGAAGATCAGCGCCACCAGGATGACGGCGAGAACTCCTACGAGCTGTGCGCTGATGGCTACGACTCCTTGACCACAATGGTCTCGATCGTGTTGGCCACGTGCTCGAAGGCGTCACAGGCGGCCTCGAGCTCGTCCACGACCTCCTTCATCTTGAGCACGGTCAGCGCGTCGTACTCGCCGGAGAACAGCCGGACCAGGGCCATGCGGTACGCGCTGTCGCCGTCGTTCTCCAGCCGGTTGCACTCCACCCAGTACGACTCGAGGTCCTTCATCGACTTCAGGCGGGGCATCGCCTCGGCGGTGAGCCGGGACTGCTGGTCGAGCACCTTCACGATCTCGTGGATCTCGCGGGGCAGCGACGGGAGCTTGGTGAGGCCGTAGAGGTACAGGAGGCTGCCCACCGCCTCCAGGTGGTCCATCACGTCGTCCAGCAGCGATCCGAGGCGGTAGATGTCCTCGCGGTCGAAGGGCGTGATGAAGCTGGAGTTGATCTTCTTGTACAGCTCGTGCGTGATCGCGTCGCTGTCGTGCTCGACCTCGACCAGGCGCTCGCTCACCGACTGCACGTCGACGCCCGGGACGGCCAGCTCGGAGAGCAGGTCGGTGCCCTTGACGAGGTTCTGCGCCGCACGGCTGAACAGTTCGTAGAACGAATCGTCGCTGGGACGCAGCCTGAACCGCACAGTGAACCTCTTACGTCATTGAGGGGGCGCTGAAACGCCTAAAGCGTGAATGCTAAGGCCCATACCATCCGGCCGTCGCCGTGAGATCCCTCGCACGCTGCTGGTTCATCCTCCGTTCACCGAATATTCGCCTCGGGCGGCGGGGGTGTACCGGACGGCTGCCGCGCGGTGCTTGTAGGTGCGCTGGACCGGCCGGCGGAGAAATCGGGCCAGAGCCGCACGGTGCCGGCTCGCGATCACGTCGACCCCGGCCGCCCGCAGTTCGCCCCAGAAGGCGTTGCGCACCCGGCGGGGCGCCTCCGGGACGTCGGCGAAGCGGACCCGGCGGCCGTCCTCGTGCGCGGCCCGCACGAGCGAGCGCAGGATGTGCCGGGCCTCGGCCGGGAACTCGGGCCACTCCTCCTGTCCGTCGAAGCCGAGCCGGGCCGCGAGCGACTCGGTGACGATCGGCGCGACCCCGACCGGCAGCCCGCCCGGCTCCAGGTCGCCGAAGCGGCCCTCCAGGAACGCGTACCGCTCGTACGCGCCCAGCAGGTCCGCCCGCGACCAGTGCGCCCCGGTGAGCACCACGGTGATCGCGCCCGGGACGACCCGCCCGCCGAGGAACTGGGTCAGGATCGGCGCGTGCGGGCGCAGGAGGTGGTCCAGCGTGTCGTACTCCCGGCCGCTCGCCCGCACCACGCCGGTCTCCGGGTCGGGTTCCGGCTCGGCCCGCACCATGAGCAGGAACGGCTCGGCCCGCCGGGCGTGCACCCGGCCGAGCGGATTGCCGGCCACCCGCGCGGCCAGCGGGGCGAGCACCGCCTGCTCGAACGTCGGCGGCGGCTCCCCGGGCGGCATGGCGCAGGTCAGCCGCAGCGTGGGGGTGGTCGTGTCCGGATCGATCCGCACGCCGACCTCGACTCCGGCGAAGCCGGCCCGGGCCGCGGTGGCGGCGGGATCGATCGGGCCGTCCAGCGCCACGAAGAGCCCGCTGGCGAGATACGGCCGGCCCCGGCGCACCTTCGACGCGGCGATCGCACCGAGGGCGCCGCAGGTCGCCAGGCCGGCGAGGCCGGTGGCGACGGTCGCCAGGGCAGTGGTCATAGCAAAATGGTACTTAACGCACATTTCGTGCGCGGCCACTTTAGGTCACGAAACTGAGCCACTCGTGATACGCGGACCCGAACGGCTCGACCCGCTCGGTGACCGCGCCCATCAGCCAGTCCGCGCTGGCCAGGGCCTGCGTGACCACGTCGGACGGGTAGGAGTAGCGCACCTGGTGCACCGCGAACTCGTCCTCGTCCAGCAGCTCCACCCCGCCGTGGCGGCGCCGGCGGACGTCGAGGTCCAGGTCGATCGCGGTGACCTCGGTCTCGGCGGGCCAGTGCGGCACGCTCGTGATGTCGCAGTAGATCTCGGTCCGGTGCGGCGCCGCGTTGAAGCAGGCGGTCCACCAGGCCTGCCGGGGGAACAGCAGCACGTGCGGGGACTCGGCGACCCCCTTCGGCGCTTCGCCCTTGAAGATCGCGGTCTGCGGGCCGGCCCCGACCCACACGCCGTGCTCGTCCTCGCCCAGCCACTGCGTCTCGTAGTTCCAGTGCAGCGAGCCGTCGTACTTGCGGTACACGACCCTCACGCGTTTCATGCGCCTCACGGTACCGACCGCGTGTGCCCGCCGTTTCTGTCGTACGCAAGGGGTAGCGTCCCACCCGTGACCGCCACCCCCAAGCCTCGTCGCCCCCGACCGGAAGTGATCGATCTCCTGGCCGCCGCCGTCGGCGCGGTCCCGGACGGGGCCGAGCGCCCCGGCCAGCAGAGCATGGCGAAGGCGATCGAGGCCGCGGTGGAGAAGGAGGAGCACCTGCTGGTGCAGGCGGGGACCGGCACCGGCAAGTCGCTGGCCTACCTGGTGCCGTCGCTGCTGGTCGACGGGCCGGTGGTGATCTCGACGGCCACCCTGGCCCTGCAGTCCCAGCTGGTCGACCACGACCTGCCCCGGCTGGCCGACGCGGTCGAGCCGGCGCTGGGCAAGCGGCCCACGTTCGCGGTGCTCAAGGGCCGCCACCACTACCTCTGCCTGGCCCGGCTGGAGGGCACGAACGCCGACGAGCCCGACGACGCGCTGTTCGACGTCGGCGAGGCGCGGCCGACCAAGTGGCTCGGCGAGGCGGGCCGGCTGGGCAAGCAGATCGAGCGGCTGCGCAAGTGGGCGATGGAGACCGACACCGGCGACCGCGACGAGCTCGACCCGGGCGTGGACGACACGGCCTGGCGGCAGGTCTCGATGCCGGCCCGCGAGTGCGTGGGCGCGCAGCGCTGCCCCTACGGGGCCGAGTGCTTCGCCGAGGCCAGCCGCACCCGGGCCCGCGAGGCCGACATCGTCGTCACCAACCACAGCCTGCTCGCGGTCGACATGCTGACCGGCCGGCAGATCATCCCGCCGCACGAGCTGCTGGTCGTCGACGAGGCGCACGAGCTGGCCGACCGGGTCAGCTCCGCCTCGCAGGCCGAGCTCACCCCGGAGACGCTGGAGCGGACCGCCCGCCGGTGCCGGACCTACGTCGACGACGACGTGGCCGACCGGCTCATGGAGGCCGGCGACGTGCTGACCATCGCCCTGGCCGAGGTGCCGGCCGGGCGGATCACCGGCGAGCTGCCGACCGTGCTCGCCGAGGCGCTCACGCTGCTCGACGGCGGCGGCCGCAAGGCCCTGGAGGCGATCGGCGAGGTCCGCGCCGACGACGCCGACCCGGTGCGCAAGACCCAGGCCAAGACCATGATCGGCGACCTGGTGAAGGTCGCCCAGCGGATGCTCGCCAACGCGGAGCACGACGTCACCTGGGTCGAGCGCGACGAGCGCGGCCGCCGGGCCGTGGTCATCGCCCCGCTGTCGGTGGCCGGCACGCTGAGCAGCCACCTGTTCAGCGAGCGCACCGTGGTCGCCACCTCGGCCACCCTCGCCCTCGGCGGCCAGTTCGACACCGTCGCCCGCTCGCTGGGCCTGCCCACCGCCGTCGAGCGCCCGGCGACCGCGGCCACCCCGGCCGAGCAGGCCCGGGAGGCGGTCGTGCGGGCCGACGAGGCGCGGGACACGGCCGGGCTCTCCTGGAGCTCGCTGGACGTCGGCTCGCCGTTCGACTATCCCAAGCAGGGCATCCTGTATGTCGCGGCGCACCTGCCCAAGCCGCAGACCTCGGGCCTGTCGGAGCCGGCCGCCAACGAGATGGTGGAGCTGGTCCAAGCCCTCGGCGGGCGGGCCCTCGGCCTGTTCTCGTCGCGCAAGGCGGCGGAGCGGGCGGCGGAGGTGCTGCGGGCCCGGACGCCGGGGATCACGATCCTGCTGCAGGGGGAGGAGTCGCTGCCGCTGCTGGTGCGGCGCTTCCGCGAGGACCGCAACAGCTGCCTGCTGGGTGTGATGTCGCTGTGGCAGGGCGTCGACGTGCCCGGCGACGCCTGCCAGTTGGTGATCATCGACCGCCTGCCCTTCCCGCGCCCCGACGAGCCCCTGTCGGCCGCGCGCTCGGACGCGGTCCAGGCGGCCGGCGGGTCGGGTTTCGCGGCGGTCAGCGTGCCGATCGCGGCGGTCCGGCTGGCCCAGGGAGTCGGCCGGCTCATCCGCTCGCGCGGGGACAAGGGAGTGGTGGCGGTGCTGGACTCCCGGCTGCAGCACGCGTCCAGCTACGGGCCGTTCCTGCGGAAGTCACTGCCGCCGTTCTGGTACACGACCAAGCCCGACGTCGTCCGCGCCGCCCTTCGCCGGCTGGCCGCCTCGTAGCGTGAGGACGACCCCGATCAGCAGCAGGCCGCAGGCGATCTGTTCCAGCTTCAGCCAGAGCGGGAACGGGAGCGGGACCGAGACGATGACCGCGATGGCCACCGTCATGACGATGGCGATGATGCGCAGCCGCTTCACGTCGCCGCGGGCGGCCAGCCAGTTGCAGACGGCGGCGCTCGCCACGACGATCGTGGCGCGGACCCAGACGGCGTCGTTGACCAGGTCGGCGTGGTGTCGCAGCAGGTAGGCCGCGACCAGGGTGGCCAGGCTCAGCAGCAGGTAGGCGGCGATCAGCAACCGCGGGGTTCGTGTCATGCCTCCAGGCTCGTGACCACCGGCCCTCAACCGCATCGGCGCCCGGGTAGAGCCGCGATCTCCAACCCCGGTTGGATGTCGGCGCGGCCGGATCCGGCTTGAATGGGGGCATGACCTCGCCGGCGCTGGCCTCGCTCGATTCGGCCCGGGCGCAGCGGGCGGCCGTCATCCGCTGGCTGCGGCCGCTCGCCCCGCTGATCATGGGGATCGTCGTCTGGTCGGCCTGCACCCAGCAGCCGGGGCCGGCGTCCAGCCGGGCGGTGCTGCTCGCCCTGGTCGCGTTCATCGTCGCCGGGACCGGGGCGGTGGTGTCGATCAACTACGTGCGGACGCACATCGGGTTCGTCGGGGCGTTGCTCGCGGCCTCGGCGGCGCTCGTGTGGCTGCAGCCCGACGGGGCCGCCGTGGCCGGGATCTTCGTCGGCGTCTCGCTGCTCGCGCCGCTGCTGCGGGGGCATCTCTCGATCCCGATCACCGTCGTCGCGCTCATCTCGCTCGCCGTCGCCGTGAGCTCGGCGCGGAACGGGCCGATCATCGACGCGCTGCTCGATGCCGTGATGGTCGGCGCCTTCTACGGGATGATGGTCTTCGCGCTGCGGCTGGGGGAGGCCAACCAGCAGGCCGAGCGGCTCGTCGAGGAGCTCGAACGGGGGCGCGCGGCGCAGGCCGAGGCGGCGCGGCTGTCCGAGCGGCAGCACCTCGCGCGGGAGATGCACGACTTGCTGGCCCACTCGCTCTCGGGGCTGATGCTGCAGCTGGAAGGGGCCCGGCTGCTCGCCACCCGCTCGCCCGACGATCCGCGGCTGCCGGCCGCCCTCGAGCGGGCGCAGCACCTCGGGCGGGCCGGGCTCGACGAGGCGCGGCGGGCCATCGGGCTGCTGCGCGACGACGAGCTGCCCAGCCTGGCCGAGCTGGCCAGGTCCTTCGCCCAGGACCACGGGGTGCGCTGCGAATACACGATCGGCGGCACCGAGCGGGAGCTGGAGTCGCCGGCCCGGCTGGCGGTGTACCGGGTGGCGCAGGAGGCCCTGACCAACGCGGCCCGGCACGCGTCGCCCACGCTGGTCACCGTGCACCTCGAATATCTGGCCAACACTGTCCGGCTGACCGTCGAGGACTTCGGGCCGCGCGCGGCGACGCCCAGCCCCGGGGCCGGCTACGGGCTGACGGGCATGCGGGAACGGGCCGAGCTGCTCGGCGGTACCCTCGACGCCGCTCCCACCGCGACGGGCTTCCGGGTCACGCTGGATGTGCCGGCATGACCGTGATCCGCGTGCTGCTCGCCGACGATCAGCGGGTGGTCCGGGAGGGGCTGGCGCTCGTGCTGGGACTGCTGCCGGACGTCGAGGTGGTCGGGGCGGCCGGGGACGGGGCCGAGGCGGTCGAGCTCGCGGTGCGGCTGCGGCCCGACATCGTGTTGATGGACCTGCGGATGCCGCGCTGCGACGGGGTCGAGGCGACCCGGCGGCTGCGGCAGCGCGCGCCCGAGGTGCGGGTCGTGGTGCTCACCACCTACTCCGACGACCGGTCGATGCTGGAGGCGCTGCGGGCCGGGGCCAAGGGGTACCTCACCAAGGAGGCCGGCGGCGAGGAGATCCGGGCCGCCCTGCAGCGCGTGCTCGACGACGGGGCCGCGCTCGACCCGGCCGTGCAGCACCACGTGCTCAACGCGCTGACCCAGCCGCCGCCGGTGAAGGCCGACGAGCTGCTGACGCCGCGGGAGGTCGAGGTGCTGCGGCTGATCGCGGCCGGGCTGAGCAACGGGGAGATCGCGGCGCGGCTGTTCATCAGCGAGGGTACGGTCAAGAGCCACGTCAACCACCTGCTGGCCAAGATCGGCGGGCGGGACCGGGCGCAAGCGGTGGCGTACGCGTACCGCAACGGACTGGCCCCCGGCGAGTAGGCTGCCAAGCCGTGAGTCAGCTGAGGACGACCGGGGCCGAGTTCATGCTGGGCCTGCGGCTGCTGGGCAAGGGGTTCGCGCGGTACGGCCGCAGCCCGAAGCTGTTGCTGCTCGGCGCCATCCCGGCCGTGATCACGTGCGCGCTGTTCGCGGTCGCCTGGGTCTTCCTGATCATCTACATCGACGACATCGCCGGCTGGGCGACCTGGTTCGCCGACGACTGGTCGGAGTTCTGGCGCGGGCTGATCGAGTTCGGGGCGGGCGCGGCCATCCTCATCGCGGCCGCGTTCCTCTCGGCGGTCGGGTTCACCGCGGTCACGCTGCTCATCGGCGACCCGTTCTACGAGACCATCTCCGAGCGGATCGAAGAAGGGCTCGGCGGCACACCCGGGGCCGTGGACCTTCCCTGGTACCGCACGCTGTGGCCCAGCGTGGTCGACTCGCTCCGCCTGATCATGTTCGGCGTGCTCTGCGCGATCCCGCTGTTCGCGATGGGCTTCATCCCGGTCGTCGGGCAGACGGTGGTGCCGGTGCTGAACGCGATCCTCGGCGGCTGGCTGATCACGCTCGAGCTGACCGGCATCCCGTTCACCCGGCGCGGGATGCGCCTGGCCGACCGCCGCAAGATCATGCGGGCCAACCGGGCGCTCGCGCTCGGCTTCGGCATCCCGGTCTTCCTGGTGCTGCTGATCCCGGTGGTGGCGATCATCGTGATCCCGGCCGCGGTGAGCGGGGCGACCCTGCTGACCCGGCGCAGCCTGGGCCTGGCCATCGAGGACCGGCCCGGCCCGGACGCGATCAGGCCAGCAGGCCCCGCAGGAGCGTTGCGTCCCCGCTGACCAGCAGGGTGTCGAACGGCACCCGCCCCCACAGGGCCAGCGCCAGGTCGCTCGCGCTGCCACTGGCCGTGGCCCGCTCGTGGTGCTCGTCGGAGTCGAGCAGCGTGTCGGTGTCCAGCAGGGCGATGCCGGCGTTGCGGAGGCGGACGTACCAGACCTGATCGGTGTCGGTGGCGTGCAGCGCGATCATGCCGGCCCGGTCGGCGGGTCCGCTGCGGCGCCCGGACGGGATCCAAGTGTCGAGCACCTCGGTCACGTTGTCGCTGGCCAGGCGGGCCTCGATCGGCTCGGCCAGGCCGCCGGCCATCTGCGCGTCCCAGCGGTGGATCGTCGTCTCGTGGGCCATCCGCCGGTGCCAGAACGCGGCCTTCTTGGCCTGGGGCGCGAAGTTCCAGGCGGGCTGCTCGGGGTCGACCGAGTCCAGGGTGGCGACGAGCTCGGTGAAGGCGTCGGTCCAGGCGGACGCCGCGTCCACGCCCGCCGGCAGCGGGTCGCTCGAGCGGGGCTCCGGCTTGTCCAGCGAGCCACGGGTGATGTGGCCGGTCACGTACGTGTACACCTGGCTCAGGTGCCACGCCAGGTCGGCCAGGCTCCAGCCCGGACAACTCGGCACCGGGGCGTCGAGCGGCGTGCCGCTGCTCAGGGCGGCGCGGAAGGCGTCGCCCTCGGTGCGCAGTGCGACCAGCCAGATGTCCTTGGTGAGCTGAGGCTTGCTCATAGCCAACAAGATTAGGGCAAGGCCTAGTCTGGTGCGGTGCCCGAACCCCGCACGCTCGCCGCGTTCACGACCCTGCGCCTCGGCGGCCCGGCCGGCCGGCTGATCGAGGTCACCTCCGAGGAGGAGACGCTCGCCGCGCTCCGCGCCGGTGGCGATCAGCTGATCCTGGCCGGTGGCAGCAACATCGTCGTCGCCGACGAGGGCTTCCCCGGCACCGTGGTGCTGCTCCGCCAGCGCGGGACCCGGGCCCAGGTCGAGGACGGCGAGGTCACCCTCACGGTGGCCGCCGGTCACCCGTGGGACGAGGTGGTGGCCGAGGCGGTGGCCAACGGATGGTCCGGGATCGAGTCGCTCTCCGGCATCCCGGGCTCGGCCGGCGCCACGCCGATCCAGAACGTGGGCGCCTACGGCCAGGAGGTCGCCGAGACGATCACCGAGGTGCGGGTCTACGACCGCGAGCGCGACGAGGTCGTGACGATCCCGGCCGGCGGCTGCGGTTTCGCGTACCGCACGAGCATCTTCAAGCACAGCCCGCGCCACGTGGTCCTGTCGGTGACGTTCCGGCTCGCCGTCTCGGACCGCTCGACCCCGATCGCGTACGCCGAGCTGGCCCGCACCCTCGGCGTCGAACCGGGCGCGACCGCCCCGCTGGAGGAGGTCCGCGCGGCCGTGCTGAAGCTGCGGGCGGGCAAGGGGATGGTCCTCGACCCGGCCGACCCCGACACCTGGTCGGTCGGCTCGTTCTTCACCAACCCGATCGTGCCCGCGGCCGACTTCGAGCGGGTCCGCGAGCTGGCCGCCGAGTTCGGCACCCCGCCCGCGTGGCCGTCCGGCGACGACGTCAAGCTCAGCGCCGCCTGGCTGATCGAGCGGGCCGGCTTCCGCAAGGGCCACGGCGACCCGGCGAGCGGGGTGGCCCTGTCCGGCAAGCACACCCTCGCGCTGACGAACCGGGGCAGCGGTACCACGGCCGCCCTGCTCGACCTGGCCCGCGAGATCCGGGCGGGGGTCGAGGAGCGCTTCGGCGTGACCCTGCACCCGGAGCCCGTGCTGGTGAACTGCGCGATCTAGGGCGCGACGGCGGCGTAGGGGACGGTGACCTCGCCGAGGCGCCAGCGGGCCGGGCGGTCCAGCACCGGCCAGCCCGCGGTCCGCGCCGACTCCACCGCGGCGCGCCAGCGCTGGCGCGGGCCGAAGACAGACAGCGGGGCCGCCGCCCGCCAACCGGCGTCCAGATCGCGCAACAGGGCGTGAATCCGCTCGCCGGGGACGTTGTGGTGGATCAGGGCCTTCGGCAGCCGCTCGGCGATCGTCCCCGGCTGGTCCAGGTTCGCCAGCCGGGCGGCCAGCGTCAGCGTGCGCGGGGCGCCGGCCGGGGCGACCAGCACCCAGGCCGCCAGCCGGCCGAGCTCGTCGCAGGTCCCCTCGACCAGCCACGCGCCGGACGCGGTCATCGCTGACCAGGCGGCGGGGACGTCCTGCTCGCCGTACTGGCGAAGGACGTTGAACGCCCGCACCACCGTCGGGCGCAGGCCGGCCAGCTCGAAGCCGCCGAGCCGGAACCGCAGCCCGGCGGTCTCGTAGGGCTTGGCCGCGGCCACCCGGGCCGGGTCGATCTCCAGGCCGACGACCGGCACGCCGAGCCGGGCGTGCAGCTCGATCGCGGTGATCGGCGAGGCGCCGTACCCGAGATCGACCACCAGGGGGTCCCGGGCGCGGCGCAGCACCCCGCCGAGCGTCGCGGCGATCCAGTTGTCGACCCGGCGCAGGCGGTTCGGGTTCGTCGTACCGCGCGTGATCGAACCCAAAGGCCTCATTCGAACACTCGGTGCACCTTGTGCTGGGCGGCCTGGGCGAGCGGGCGGACCACGAGCCGGTCGATGTTGACGTGGTGGGGGAGGGTCGCGGTCCAGGCCACGCACTCGGCGATGTCTTCGGCGACCAGCGGCTCGGCCACCCCGGCGTACACCGCGGCGGCCTTCTCGGCGTCGCCCTCGTAGCGCTTGAGCGCGAACTCGTCGGTCCGCACCATGCCGGGGTCGATCTCCACGACCCGGATCGGCCGGCCGGACAGCTCCAGGCGCAGCGTCTCGGCCACGGCGGTCTCGGCGTGCTTGGCCGCCGTGTAGCCGCCGCCGCCCTCGTAGACGACGAAGCCGGCGGTCGAGCTCATGATCACGATGGTGCCGCGGCCCGAGCGGTTCAGCAGCGGCAGCAGGGCCTTGGTGATCCGGACGGTGCCGAGCACGTTCACGTCGAACATCCACTGCCAGTCGGCCAGGTCGGCGTCCTCGACCGTTTCCGCCCCGATCGCCCCGCCCGCGTTGTTGACGAGCAGCTCGACCTCGCCGTCCAACCCGCCGAGGTGCTCGGCCAGCGCGGCCACGGATGCGTCGGAGGTCACATCGGCCACGAAGGACGACCCGGACTGCAGCTCCGCCACCAGCGCGTCGAGCTTCTCGGCCCGCCGGGCGACGGCGACGACGTGGAAGCCCGCGGCGTCGAGCCGGCGGGCGGTGGCGGCCCCGATGCCGCTGGAGGCGCCGGTGACGACGGCGATACGAGTAGGCATGTGGCCATCCTGCATGAAGTTGCCCGGAGCGCAGTGACCAACGCAACGGTGGGTACATGGGTGAAAGCGAGGGAACATGGACGGTTGGGAAGATGTAACCAACCGGCAACAGACAGGAGCACGACGTGGCGCGGGTTGATTCGCTGCACGGTCATACCCCGCAATCCCGCCGTACCCTGCCCAGGCGCGTCGCAACGCTCTCGGTGCACACCTCGCCCCTGGACCAACCGGGCACCGGGGACGCCGGCGGCATGAACGTGTACATCGTCGAGGTGGCCGAGCGGCTCGCGCGGGCCGGCGTCGAGGTGGAGATCTTCACCCGGGCGACCAACAGCGAGCTGCCGCCGACCGTGGAGATGGCGCCCGGCGTGCTCGTGCGGCACATCATCGCCGGCCCGTTCGAGGGCCTGGCCAAGGAGGACCTGCCGGCCCAGCTGTGCGCGTTCACCGGCGGGGTGCTGCGCGCCGAGGCGGCCCGACCGTCCGGCTGGTACGACCTGGTGCACTCCCACTACTGGCTCTCCGGCCAGGTCGGCTGGCTGGCCAAGGACCGCTGGGGCGTCCCGCTGGTGCACACCGCGCACACCCTGGCCAAGGTCAAGAACGCGCTGCTGGCCGACGGGGACAAGCCCGAGCCGATCGCCCGCGTGATCGGCGAGGAGCAGGTGGTGGCCGCGGCCGACGGGCTGGTCGCCAACACCCCGGCCGAGGCGAACGACCTCATCGACCTCTACGACGCCGACCCGCGCAAGGTGTGCGTGGTGCCGCCCGGCGTCGACCTGGACCGGTTCCTGCCCCGCCCGCACCGCAAGCTGGCCGCGCGGGAGCGCTTCGGGCTGCCCGCCGACGCCCACATCGTCGCGTTCGCCGGGCGCATCCAGCCGCTCAAGGCGCCCGACATCCTGCTGCGGGCCGCCGCCGAGCTGCGCGCCCGCGACCCCAAGCTGCTCGTCGTCATCTGCGGCGGGCCCAGCGGCTCCGGCCTCGACCAGCCCACCGCGCTCATGGACCTCGCCGGCGAGCTCGGCATCGCCGACATCGTGCGCTTCCTGCCGCCGCAGCCGCGCGACTCCCTCGCCGAGCTGTTCCGGGCGGTGGACGTGGTGGCCGTACCCAGCTTCAACGAGTCCTTCGGGCTGGTCGCGATCGAGGCGCAGGCGTGCGGCACGCCGGTCGTGGCGGCGGCGGTCGGCGGCCTGGTGACCGCGGTCCGCGACGGCGTGTCCGGGGTGCTCGTCGACACCCACAAGCCGGCCGACTGGGCCGCCGTGCTCGGGCCGCTGCTGGCCGAGCCGGCCCGGCGGGCGGCCCTGTCGCTCGGCGCGGTCCGGCACGCCCGCGAGTTCTCCTGGGCCCACACCGCCAGTGGCCTGCTCGCCGCCTACCGCGACGCACTGGAGTTCCACCGGGAGGCGGTGGCGGCATGAGCGACTCCGTCGACATCGAGGCGATCGACGCGCTGATCGAGAAGGTCGCCGCCGAGCGCGAGATCCCGTGGGAGAAGACCGGAGAGCACGCGTACGTCGTGACCCTCCCCGGCACCCACAAGCAGAAGACGAACTGCAACCTGATCGTCGGCGAGCACGCGCTGCGGGTCGAGGCGTTCGTCATGCGCCACCCGGACGAGAACCGCGAGGCGCTGTGGGAGTGGCTCCTGCAGCGCAACGCCCGCATGTACGGCGTGGCCTTCAGCATCGACGCGGTCGGCGACGTGTACCTGATGGGGAAGCTGCCGCTGCACGCCGTCACCGAGGACGAGCTCGACCGGCTGCTGGGGGCGGTGCTGACGTACGCCGACGAGAGCTTCGACCCGATGCTGGAGATCGGCTTCGGCTCGGCCATCCGCCGCGAGTGGGACTGGCGGGTCAAGCGCGGCGAGCCGCTGGACAATCTGCGCGCTTTTCGGGACTTCGTGAATCGACCCGAATAGCTACGCTGTCGGAGGTGACCGAGAGGCCCCCTCTGGCGTGGAAGCCCGTCGGCGCGGTTGCCGGCCTGGCCGCGCTCGCGCTGTTGCTGACCATCAATCGGTACGACTATCACCGCGACGAGCTGTACTTCCGCATGGTCGGCGCCCACCCGAAATGGGGCTACGTCGACCAGCCACCGTTCACCCCGCTCATGGTGCGCGGCTGCATCGAGCTGTTCGGCGACACGGTCTGGGCGATCCGTATCCCCGGCCTGATCTTCCTCGCCGCGGCCGCGTTCCTGCTCGCCCTGGTCGCCCGCGAGCTCGGCGGCCGGGCCCTGGCCCAGACCCTGGCCGCGGCCGGCGTGCTCACCACGTTTCCGCTCACCGCCGGGCACATCACCATCACCGCGGCGCCCGACCTCGTGCTGTGGCTGCTGGTCATCATCAGCCTGATGCGCGCCCTGCTGCGGGATTCGCCACGGTACTACCTGTGGGCCGGCCTCTTCGCCGGTATCGCGCTCTACAACAAGCACCTCGTGATCCTGCTGCTGCTGACGTTCGCGGCCGGTCTGCTCATCGTCGGGCCCCGCCGCGCGCTGCTCTCCCCGTGGCTCTGGGCCGGGGCCGGGATCGCGGTCCTGGTCGGGTTGCCGAACCTGCTGTACCAGATCGCCAATGATTTTCCGCAGCTCGACATGGCCTCGGCGCTGGCCGAGAACAAGGGCGAGGACGCGCGCATCACGCTGCTGCCGCTGCAGCTGGCCTGGCTCGGCCCGTTCTTCGTGCCGGTGTGGATCGCGGGCATCGTGGCCCTGCTCCGCCGGCCCGAGTGGCGGCCGGTGCGGGCGTTCGCGCTCGCCTATCCGCTGATGCTGGTCCTGCTGTTCGTCATCGCGGGCCAGCCGTACTACAGCTTCGGCCTGCTCGCCGCGCTGTTCGCCATCGGCGCGGTGCCGACCGCGAACTGGCTGGGCGACAGCACGACCAGGCGCTGGCTGCTCGGCGCGGCCGTGGTCGTGAACTGCGGGATGGCGATCGTCATGTCGCTGCCCGTGCTGCCGGTGGACGTCATCGGCAAGACCCCCATCCCGGCCATCAACCAGGGCCTCTCCGACGAGATCGGCTGGCAGCGCTACGTGGCGCAGGTCAAGGCGGTCTACGACGAGCTGCCGGCCGAGGACAAGCCGCGCACGGTGCTGGTGACGGGGAACTACGGCGAGGCGGGTGCGCTCGACCGGTACGGCAAACCGCTCGGCCTACCCGATGTCTACAGTGGACAGAACGAGCTGTGGTACCTCGGCCCGCCGCCGGAATCCAAGACCGTCGTGGTGCTCGTCTCCCAGGGCGACCCCCGCCGCGCAACGGCATTCGGCTCCTGCGTGGAACGCGCCCGGCTGGACAATGGTTACGGCGTGGACAACGAAGAGCAAACAGCTCGCGTCTACGTCTGCCGCGACCTGACCGGCACCTGGTCCGACCTGTGGCCACGCTTTCAACATTTCGACTGACACCTTCGATCGGCACCGATTGTTTCGAGTGTGTGAGCGAGCCGACAGCTTGTTTACTTGGCGCGCGAATGAGCGGCCGCGTACCGTCATTTTCGGATCCGGCGATTCCTGAAGTTGGGGAGCGGCGGGGGTGTTCCGGCCCGTGAGGGCCTCTCGCGATGACATGTCCGGGCGGGGCGTGTCGTCGCCACCGGCGGCACACAGCGGGTGCCGTGGACTGGGGGTGCACGCACCCGCTGCCGCCGGTACGAGTCGCCAAACTTAAGGCGGCCGTAAAGACGCCGGGGCCTCGAAGCCCGTAATTTCCTCGCATGCTCAGGCGTCTGCTGACCGCCGCTCTTCTGCTGGGTCTCGCCGGTTGTGGCAGCACCCAGGCTTCCGCGAACGGTCCCACGCCGAGCGGTGCCCCGTCGGTCGCTGAAAGTTTCGCGGACCCCGACGGCAGCGGCGCCCTCGCGGCGCGCGCCGGTGCGAGCACCAGCGCCGCGGCCAAGACCACGACCGCTCCCGCGGCGAGTTCCGGCAAAGCGCCCACCCAGACGTTCGCCATCACGAGCAGCCAGTTCACGTTCACCCGCGCGGGCCGGACGCTGCGGACCGTCGTCTGGTACCCGAAGACGGCCGGCCGCTACCCGCTGGTGCTGTGGAGCCACGGCCTGCACGGCTCGCCCGAGGGGTACGCCGGCGTGACGCAGAAGATCGCCGCCGCCGGGTTCGTCGTCGCCGCGCCCGCCTACCCAGGCACCAACGACAAGGCGAACCCATTCAACCAGAACGACATGGCCAACCAGCCGGCCGACGCGTCCGCCGTCATCACCGAGGTGCTCAAGCTCGACGGCCAGTCCGGCTCACCGCTCGCGGGGCGGATCGACACCGCCCACGTCGGCGCGGCCGGGCACTCGGCCGGCGGGTACACCACCGCCGGCCTGCTCTCCGGCTCGACCCGCGACAGCCGGCTCAAGGGCGCGGTCATCGTCTCGGGCGGGTCCATGGGCGGCAAGTTCTCCGGCGCGGCCACCCCGGTGCTGTTCATTCACGGCGACGCCGATGCGACCGTGCCGTACAGCAGCGGCAAATCGCTCTACGACGCCACCACGTGGCCGAAGGGGCTGCTCACCCTGATCGGCGGGGATCACGGCGCCGCCCTGTGGGGCAGCACGCCGGCCGCCAACGCCGTCAGCAAGTCGATGCTCGACCTGTTCCGCTACGGCCTCTACGGCGACACCGCGGCCCGCTCCCGGCTGCGCGCCGACGGCACGGCGAGCGGCGCCGCGAAGTACGACGGCACGCTCTAACTGACGGCGAAGACGTCCAGCAGTCCGGTGATCTCCAGCTGGGCGTAGGCGAGCGGCCGGGGGTTGCGCAGGCGCAGTTCGCATCCGGACCCGGCGGCGAGCTTCCAGCAGCCGACCAGCGCTCCGATGCCGGCCGAGTCGAGCAGCGTGACCTGGTCGAGGTCGAGGATGAGCGCGTCGGGACGGAAGACGGGCAGGACGGCCTGGACCGCCTCGGTCACCTGCTCGCACGTGGCGAGGTCCAGGGTGCCGGCGAGCCGGATGACGAGCGTGTCGGATGGCGTCGGCTCCAGCGTCGCCGACAAGCCGTCCTCGTCCAAAGCCGCCCCCCATAGCGCTGAAGTGAGCGGGACGACTACCCGGCGATCGGCACCGCAAACTCCTCCGCGGCCGCCAGGTCCTTGGCCACCCGGCGCTCCCGCGCGGGCTGGATGAGCAGGTGGCCGGCGGCCGCGCACAGGCCGAGCGCACCGCACACGATCCAGTGCCAGTTGCCCAGATACTGCAGGCTCACCCCGCCCGCCGCCGGCGCGATGAAGCTCGCGGCCGGGAAGGTCAGATAGAACACGCTCTGGTACCGCCCACGCAGCGCCTCCGGGGACAGTTCCGCGATGACCGCGGCGTTGGGCGGCGCGGCGATCATCGAGCCGACGGTCCACACGGTCGCGGCCGCGAGGTAGCCCACGAGGCCGTCGGCCAGCGCGACGGCGGCGAAGCCCAGGCCCAGGAACACGTTGGCCACGGCGAGCGCGGTGCCCTTGCGCCAGCGGTCGATCAGGCGGGGCACGAACAGCTGGCCGACCACGATGAGCAGCGCGGCGTAGGCCACCACGGAGCCGTACGCGGACGGCCGCAGCCCGTCGCCGGTGATCGCCAGCGGCAGGATGGTCGAGGTCTGCGTGCTGACGATCGCGAGCAGCAGCGACAGCCCGACGAACAGCATGTACGCGCGGTCGGTGAGCGCGGTGCGGAGTCCCTCTTTGTTCGCGAACGTTCGGTTCGCCGGCCGGGTCTCGTGCACTTTCCACAGGATCAGCAGGGCCGTCAGCAGCGTGCCGGCCGCGTCGACCGAGAACAGCAGCGTGAAGCTCACCTCGGCCAAAGCCCCGGCGAGCACCGAGGCGACCGCCATGCCCAGGTTGAACGCCCAGAACTGCAGGTTGAACGCGCGGCTGCGGTCGTCGGCCGGGGTCACGTCGACGATCGCGGCCACGAACGCCGGGCCGGGCATCGAGTGCATGACGCCGAGCAGCGCGGCGAGCACCGCGATGGCCGGGATGGGCCGGGCCACGATCAGCCCGCACAGCACCGCCACGGCGCCGAAGTGGGCGAGCAGGAGGGTCGGGCGGCGGCCCCAGCGGTCGGCGAGCACCCCGCCGAGCAGCACGCCGCCGATCCCGCCGATGCCGTAGGCGCCGACCACGAGCCCGGCCACGGGGATCTCGAGGTGCCGGGCGGAGGTGAGGTAGAGCGAGAGGACCAGCGCGACGAAGCCGCCGACGCGATTGATCAGCATGCCGGTCCAGAGGTACCAGTAGAGCCGGGGGAGGCCGCCGATCGTGGAGCGGTACCAGGTGCGCACGTTGCTTTTGCTCCGCTTTTGCTTTTGTTAAGTCACTTTACAGTTCAATCTTAGCCAGCTCGCGTTCGGTCAGTGCGGCCACCCTGTGTTCCCGGGCGCGGGCCGCGCTCAGGCTCCAGACGGCGGCGACCAGCGCGGCGCCGAGGCAGCCCAGCCACAGGCCGGTGTTGCCGAGGTGCCGGTTCTCCCGCACCAGGCCGCCGAGGGTGGGCGCCAGGAACGAGGCGACCTGCCAGGACAGGCCGAAGAAGCCCTGGTAGCGGCCGCGCATGCGAACCGGGGACAGCCCGGCCAGCAGGGCCGAGTTGGAGGGCGCGTTGAGCATCTCGCCGACGGTCCAGACGAGCACGGTTCCGGCGTACAGCAGCGGCGTGTGCGCGAACGCGGTGAGCCCGAAGCCGACGCCCATGATGACGGCCGAGACGGGCATCACATAGGCCGGTCGGCGGGTGCTCAGCAGCCGGGTCACGCCCATCTGCCCGGCCACGATCAGCACCCCGTTGAGCGCGATCACCAGGCCGAACGTCTGGCTGGACAGCCCGTCGTCGATCATCGCCAGCGGGAGCATCGACATGTGCTGCAGCAGGACCAGCGCCACGAGCAGGTTGCAGGCCACGAAGCCGAGGAACACCCGGTCGTGCAGCACCGCCCGCAGCCCGCCGCGCTCGTGCTCCTCCTCGTGCGGGGCCGCCGCCGGCCGGGTCTCCCGGATGCGCCAGGCGATGAGCAGCGCGGCGGCCGCGGTGGTGGCGGCGTCGGCGGCGAAGAGCGTGAAGTACCCGGCCTGCGCGGCGAAGCCGGCCAGCGCGGCCGAGACGGCGAAGCCGAGGTTGATCGCCCAGTAGTACGTGCTGAAGGCCCGCATCCGCAGCTCGGTCGGCACGATGTCGGCGATCATCGCGCCCAGCGGCGGGCGGGCCGCCTCGGCCGCCGCGCCGAGCAGGACGGCGGCCGTGATGATCTCCACCGGTCCGCGGGCCAGGCCGAGGGCCAGCATGAGCACCGAGGACGAGCCGAGCGAGAGCAGCGCGGCCGGGCGGCGGCCCCAGTGGTCGGTCAGGTGCCCGCCGACCGTCACGCCGACGGCGCCGCCGACGCCGTACAGGCCGACCACGAGCCCCGCGGTCGACGCGCTGAAACCGCGCTGGGTGGTCAGGTAGATCGTCAGGAAGATGATGACGAACCCGCCGGCCCGATTGACGAGCGTGGCCGCCCAGAGCACCCAGAACTGGCTCGGCAAGCGCTGTTTCCCCGTAATGACTGCCACGGTCTCGCATCCTTACATCAGGGACCGTGTGATGTCGAAGTGATTCGGTGCGGGAGGATTGCGGCATGAGTGAAGTCGGGACACTGGTGCTCTTGCGGCACGGTGAGAGCGAGTGGAACGCCAAGAACCTGTTCACCGGCTGGGTCGACGTGGACCTCAGCGCCCAGGGAGAGGCCGAGGCCCGTCGGGGCGGCGAGCTGATCCGTGATTCCGGTCTCCTGCCGGATGTGGTGCACACGTCAGTGCTGCGCCGTGCCATCCGCACCAGCGAGATCGCCCTGCACACCGCCGACCGGCACTGGATCCCGGTCCAGCGCTCGTGGCGGCTCAACGAGCGGCACTACGGCGCCCTGCAGGGCAAGGACAAGAAGCAGACCCTGCAGGAGTTCGGCGAGGAGCAGTTCATGCTCTGGCGCCGCTCCTACGACACGCCCCCGCCGCCGATCGACGACAACGACGAGTGGTCGCAGGCGAGCGACGCGCGCTACGCGGCCCTGCCGCCGGAGCTGCGGCCGAAGACCGAGTGCCTCAAGGACGTGGTGGCCCGGATGCTGCCGTACTGGTACGACCAGATCGTCCCCCAGCTGCTCAACGGCAAGACGGTGCTGGTGGCGGCGCACGGCAACTCGCTGCGGGCCCTGGTGAAGCACCTCGACGGCATCTCCGACGAGGCGATCGCCAAGCTGAACATCCCGACGGGCATCCCGCTGCGCTACGACCTCGACGCGGCGCTCAAGCCCATCACGGCCGGCGGCACGTACCTGGATCCGGAGGCGGCCAAGGAGGCCGCGGCCGCGGTCGCGAACCAGGGTCGCTGATCTCCAGAAAAAAAGGGGGGCCGGTCGAATGACCGGCCCCCCTTTTTGTCGCTTGCTCAGCTCTTGGCGGCTTCGCGGGTGTCGAGCGTCTCACCCGTGACGAGGAACACCACGTGGCGGCCGGCGTTGACCGCGTGGTCGGCGTACCGCTCGTAGAACCGGCCCAGCAGCGCGGTGTCGACCGCGGCCTCGGTGCCACCGTCCCAGCCCGGCGCGAACATGGTCGCGAACAGGTCGGCGTGCAGCTTGTCCATCGCATCGTCGTCCCGCTCGAGCTGGCCGGCGGCGACCACGTCGAGGTTCGAGATGGCGCTGGAGATCTTGGCCGCGATCCGGTCGGCGACCGTGCCCATCTGCTCGAACGTCGGGGCCAGCGAGTCGGGCACGACGCGGGCCGGGTGGCGGCGCAGCGTGGCCTTGGCGACGTGGTCGGCCAGGTCACCCATCCGCTCGAGGTCGGCCGCGAGGTGCAGCGCCGTCAGCAGCAGCCGCAGGTCGGAGGCGACCGGGGCCTGACGGGCGCACAGGTCGTACACCTTGTCCTCGACGAGCCGGTAGAGCGCGTTGACCTCGGCGTCGCGGGCCACGACCTCCTCGGCGTCGGTCTGATCGGCCGTGAGCAGGGCGTTCGTGGCCCGGCTCATCGCCGAGCGGACGGCGTCGGCCATCCACACGAGCAGCTTGTTGACCTGCAGAAGATCGGCACGATATTCGTCGCGCATATTGCTCCCATCGTTGTGAACCTCACCGTATGGCCCGACCTTGACCGACCCGGTGAACAATGGCGGCCACCAGGGTGAACACTGGACCACATGAGCCCGATTCGTGCCTCCGTGTGCGCTGGATGCGCTAACGGGTCTCCTACCATCGGATCGTGGATTGGAAGTTCCGGCAGCCGAAATCCGAGGGACCGGCGGTGACCGACATCCTCGACGCGCTGCAGGTCGGGGTGCTCGTCCTCGACGAGCTCGACAAGCCCGTGCTCGCCAACGCGGCCGCACGGGAGATGGGCCTCGTCCGGCAGCGCCCGGGCGGGACCACGACCGTCGCCGAGGAGGCGCACACGATCGTGCGGACCCTCGCCGGTCAGGTGCGGCGTACCGGCATCACCCGGGTCGTCGAGCTCGACCTGCCCCGGCTGACCCACGGCGAACCGCTCGGCGTCAACGTCCGCGCGGTCGCGCTGGACGGCGGCCGGGTCGCGATCGAGGCGGCCGACGTCACCGAGGCGCACCGGGTCGCCCGGGTGCGCCGCGACTTCGTCGCCAACGTGAGCCATGAGCTCAAGACTCCCGTAGGTGCGTTGCAACTGCTCGCCGAGGCGCTGCTGGACGCCACCGACAAGGACCCGGCGGCCGCCATCCGGTTCGCCGAGCGGATCAAGCACGAGTCCTCCCGGCTCGGCCGGCTGGTCTCGGAGCTGCTGGAGCTCTCCCGGCTGCAGGGCGCGGAGCCGCTGCCCGAGCCGGAGCCCGTCGACGTCGACAAGATCACCGTCGAGGTGCTGGACCGGGCCAAGACCCCGGCCGCGGCCAAGGGGATCGAGCTCGCCTTCACGGGCGTGCGCGGCCTGACCGTCTACGGCAACGAGAACCAGCTCGTCACCGCGGTCGTGAACCTCGTGGAGAACGCGATCGCGTACTCGCCCGAGCACACCACCGTCACCGTGACCGTCAGCGAGGACAACGGCTACGTCGAGATCGCCGTGGCCGACCAGGGCATCGGCATCGAGCCCCGGGACATCGACCGCATCTTCGAGCGCTTCTACCGCGCCGATCGGGCGCGCTCCCGGGCCACCGGCGGCACCGGGCTCGGGCTCGCGATCGTCAAGCACATCTCCACGAATCACGGCGGCCGGGTCACGGTCACCTCCACCGTGGGAGTTGGCTCGACGTTCACATTGCGGCTGCCCTCGCGTCCGACGGAGGCCGCGTTGGCGCTACCGCCGTCAGTTGAGATCGGAGGGGCCCCATGATCGTTACGCAACAGCAACCTTCCACCCGCGGTTCGCAGCGCAGTGTGGCTCCCCGGCAGCTACGAAAGGACAGCACGTTGGCGCGCGTACTCGTGGTCGAGGACGAAGAGTCGATCTCGGACCCGTTGTCGTACATGCTCCGTCGCGAGGGCTTCGAGGTGTCCATCGCGGCGACCGGCACCGAGGCCATGACCGAGTTCGACCGCACCGGCGCGGACATCGTCCTGCTCGACCTCATGCTGCCCGAGATGTCCGGCACCGAGGTGTGCCGGCAGATGCGGCAGAAGTCCAACGTCCCGATCATCATGATCACGGCGCGGGACAGCGAGATCGACAAGGTGGTCGGCCTGGAGATCGGGGCCGACGACTACGTCACCAAGCCCTACTCGCCCCGCGAGCTGGTCGCCCGCATCCGCGCGGTGCTGCGCCGCCAGGTCGACGCGGTCGGCGAGCTGGCCCCGCCGACGCTCTCGGCCGGCCCGGTGCGCATGGACGTCGACCGGCACGTGGTGACGGTGGGCGGCGACGCGGTACAGCTGCCGCTCAAGGAATTCGAGCTCCTCGAACTCCTGCTGCGCAACGCGGGCCGGGTGCTCACCCGCGGCCAGCTGATCGACCGCGTCTGGGGCGCCGACTACGTGGGCGACACCAAGACCCTGGACGTCCACGTCAAGCGGCTCCGCTCGAAAATAGAGCCAGAGCCCTCGGCGCCGCGCTACATCGTCACCGTCCGCGGCCTCGGCTACAAGTTCGAGCCGTAGGCCTCACCCAGCATTGGCTACCGATTCGCGGTTGCGTCTGCGCTCTTCCATCTCGCGGCGCAGGACGTAACCGCGGATCGCTCGGCCGATCAGCTCGGTGGTCTCGTAAGTGATGATCACGTCGTAAGTGGCGTTCTCCGGATCCCGGCGGACGAACAGGACGGTCCCCTTCAGCGTGATGGAGTCCGTCTCCAGCGCGACCTTCACGTCGACGCGGTCGTCGCGCTCGAAGCGGTCCTGCTCCATGCGGCACCGCACACCACCCTCGGACAGGTCGATGACCCGGCCGGTGTACGTCGTGCCGTTGTGCTCGACCTCGACCCACTCGCCGCCGCCGCCGCGCACGTAGTTGCGCCGGGTCTGCAGCCGGATCGACCCGACCGCCTCCAGCGACCAGCGGGGCGGTCGCTCCCGGCCGAGCTCGACCAGGCGCACGTCGACGGCCTGCCGCCGGTCGCCCGCCACCCAGGCCAGCTCCATCGAAGCGCCGAGCTTCGGGACATCCGCGTCCATCACACCGAACGGCGCCGCCACGGTCAGGCGCTTGTTACTGGCGTCCTCGACGCGGGACTGATAGGCCTCGCCGTCCATCAGCACCACGTCGACCAGGGCGTTGATCGCGGGCAGGGTGGTCACGCCCGCACCTTCGGCTCACCCGGGCGAAACTTGAGGAGTCCGGCACCCCGACCCGCCGAGCGGCGTAACGTTTTTCCTGGTGCGCAGCTTCAACACCGGCCCGGCCGGCATGCTCATGATGGTCGTCGGCCTGCTGCTGGCGGTCAGCTCGGCCTACACGGCCTTCACCCAGTCGCGCTGGCCCATGCTGCTGCCGAGCATCCTGATCGGGCTGTCGCTGATGGCGGTCGGCTACTCCCTGGTGGCCAAGGCGCGCCGCTCCCGCTCACACCGGGGTGATGGGGATTAGCTTCAGGACCCGGGCGCTCGCGGTCGCCGGGTGCTCGGCGATCAGCCCCTGCTGGGCGCGGGCCGCGCACAGCTCCGCCAGCCGGGTGTAGGCCGCCTTGCCGATCAGCGCCGTGAGCTCCGGCTCGTACTCCTGGTAGAGCCGCTGGGCCCCGACGTGCGCCTCCGGTGAGGACGTGCACCACCAGTGCAGGTCGTGCCCGCCCTCGCCCCAGCCGCGGCGGTCGAACTCGCCCAGGGTGGAGACGAGCACCTTGGTGCCGTCGGGGCGCTTGCGCCAGTCCTGATCCCGTCGTACGGGCAGCTGCCAGCACACGTCCGGCTTGTACTCCAGCGGATGCACGCCGTCGCGCAGGGCCTGCCCGTGCAGCGCACAGCCCCCACCGCCGGGGAAGTCGACGTCGTTCTGGAACACACACCCGTGACCGGCCCGCGTCGCGGTGCGCAGCGCCTTGTTCTTGCCGTCGATGGTGTCGTTCTCGGTCCACCGTTTGAAACCGCGGCGATAGTACTGCCAGTGCTCCGGCGTCAGCCGCTTGACCGCGGCCTTCACGCGCTCCTGGTCGTCATCGTCGGTGAAGAAGGCGCCGTGCGAGCAGCAGCCCTCCTCGGCCCGGCCCTCGATGATGCCGTGGCACTGGTTGCCGTACACGCACGTCCAGTTGGACAGCAGCCACGTCAGGTCGGCGCGGATGAGGTGCTCGGCGTCGGCCGGATCGGCGAACTCGAGCCATTCGCGCGGGAAGTCGAGATCGACCTCGAGATCGCGCGGGTCCTCGAGGCCTTCGACCTCGACGTGGATGTCCATTCGAAAGAGCCTACGCCGTCCCTTCGCGCGCGCCCGCAACCCCACGCGGATACGGTTTGACCATGCGACTGGGCGTGCTCGACGTGGGTTCCAACACCGTCCACCTGCTCGTGGTCGATGCCCATCACGGCGCCCACCCGTGGCCGGCCCACTCGCAGAAGGCCGAGCTGCGCCTGGCCGAGCGGATCGGCAAGGACGGCGAGCTGTCCAAGGCCGGCGCCGACAGCCTCATCGCCGCCGTTGAGCAGGCCCGCGACGCCTCCGCGCGGCTGGAGACCGACGACCTGCTCGCCTTCGCCACCTCGGCCGTGCGCGACGCCAAGAACTCGGCCCGGGTGCTCAAGCGGGTGCGCGAGGAGACCGGCGTCGACCTGCAGGTCCTCTCGGGCGAGGCCGAGGCCATCATGACGTTCCTGGCCGTGCGCCGCTGGTTCGGCTGGTCGGCCGGGCGCCTGCTGGTGATGGACATCGGCGGCGGGTCGCTGGAGCTCGCGGCCGGCATCGACGAGGAGCCCGACGTGGCGCTGTCGGTGCCGCTCGGCGCGGGCCGGATGACCCGCGAGCGGCTGCACGGCGACCCGCCGTCGGCCGCTTCGGTCGACGCCATGTGCGAGTACGCCGAAACGCTCGTCCGCCGGGTCGCGCCGCCCCTGCTCGCCGGCGGCTGGGACCGGCCGGTGGCCACCTCGAAGACCTTCCGCACCCTGGCCCGGCTGGCCGGGGCCGCACCGTCCGGCGCCGGCCCGCGGGTGTCCCGCCGCCTCACGCGCGTCGGGCTGCACCAGGTGCTCTCGTTCATCCGCCGCATGTCGTCCTCCGCGCTGGCCGAGATCGACGGGGTCAGCCCGGGCCGGGCGCACCAGATCCTCGCCGGCGCCGTGGTGGCTGAGGTCACCATGCGCGTCCTCGGGATCGACGAGGTCGAGATCTGCCCGTGGGCGCTGCGCGAAGGGGTGATTCTTCGCCGCCTGGAAGTACTGGAGTCGAGTTGATCGACAGGAGACGCTGTGCGAACCGGGCTAGCCTGGTGGTGTGAGTCGCCAAGTTCCGGTCCTGTTGTCCACCTCCTCGGTCTTCCCCGAGCCGACCGCGGCCGGCTTCGAGATGGCCGCCGCGCTCGGCTACGACGGCGTCGAGGTCATGGTCTGGTCCGACGCGGTCAGCCAGGACGGCCGCGCGCTGGCCGGGCTGTCCAAGCACTACAACATCCCGGTACGCTCAGTGCACGCCCCCTGCCTGATGGTCACCCAGCGCGTGTGGAGCCCCGACCCCTGGGAGCGCCTGCGCCGCGCCGCCCAGCTCGCCGACACGCTGGGCGCCGACGTCGTCGTGGTGCACCCGCCGTTCGCGTGGCAGCGGGAGTACGCCCGGACCTTCTCCTCCGGCCTGCTCCGGCTGGGCCGGCAGTTCCCAGGCATCCGCTTCGCCGTCGAGAACATGTTCCCGCTCCGCGGCGTGGGCCGTGAGTTCGTCCCCTACGCCCCGGGCTGGGACCCCACCCTGACCGGCTTCGACGCCTACACCCTCGACCTGTCGCACTGCGCGGCCTCGCGCACCGACGTGATCACGCTCGCCGACACGATGGCGGGCAACCTGGCCCACGTCCACCTCGGCGACGGCACCGGCAAAGCCCGCGACGAACACCTCGTCCCGGGCCGGGGCACCATGCCCTGCGCCCAGCTCCTAGCCTCACTCGACTCCCGCGGCTTCACAGGATCGGTAGCCGTCGAGGTCGGCACGCGCAAGGCCGGCAGCCGAGCCGAGCGAGAAGCCGACCTGGCCGAGTCCCTACGCTTCGCCCGGCAGCACTTGGCCACCCCATCCGCAGTCGTCTGAGACACGCCCACCAAGGGCGCGCACGAACCCAACCAGTTCGTGAACCCAAACCCACCAGACCGCGCCGCTGCAACCACCGCTGCCGCTGCCGCTACCGCCGCTGCTACTGCTGCAGCTGGTAGACCCCGGTGCGGTGTTGAGGGGGTGTGGGTGGAGCGAAGCTCCCCCACCGCTTTTCAGGACATTCGACGGTCCAACCCCGCTGCCAAGGCGCCCATACAGTGGGTGGAGCGAAGCTCCCCCACCGCTTTTCAGGACATTCGACGGTCCAACCCCGCCGCCAAGGCGCCCATACAGCGGGCAACTTTCCGGTGCCCAAGCACAAAAGAGAGGCCCCGGCCGCGCGATGGCGCGCGCGGGCCCGGGGCCGGGGCCGTCCTAGAAAGTCAGATTTTGCGTACGGACTCGGCCTGGGGGCCCTTGGGGCCCTGCTTGATCTCGAATTCGACGCGCTGGTTCTCTTCGAGGCTGCGATAGCCGTCCGACTGGATGGCAGAGAAGTGGACGAAGACGTCGGCGCCGCCGTCGACGCTGATGAAGCCGAAGCCCTTCTCAGCGTTGAACCACTTCACGGTTCCCTGAGCCATGGTGCTGTTTCTCCTTCGTAGGGCGTTGTGATCCGGTGATGAACCCGGTGTCGGGAACCGGCCTCATGGGAGGAGCCGGCACCTTCGCATCGCCCAAGCCCGGGTGTCCAAATTGTCGGACACCCGGTAAAGCGAACCACATGACGCAAGATATGCCGAAGTGAGCAGCGGCGGGGGCCGTTTCCGGCACTTAAGCAGTCACGACCGCCCGATCGGCGTCACCCACGGCCAGCGAGGCGCTCGTCTCGGCGGCGCGCTTGCGGGCGCGATGGGCGGCCACGTGGGAGCGGGTGGCGCACCGTTCGGAGCAGAACCGGCGGCAGCAGTTCGACGACGTGTCGAGGTACACGTTGCCGCAGCGTTCGTCGGCGCAGACGCCGAAGCGCGTGCTGCCGTGCTCGCACAGCCACACCGCGAGCCCCCAGGCCGCGCCGGCCAGCAGTTCCGAGCTCACCGACGAGCCGCGGCCGGTCACGTGCATGTGCCAGTCGTGGGTGTCGTGCCCGGAGATGCGCGGCTGCATCGGATAGGCCTCGAGCAGCGCGTTGAGCTCCGCGACGGCGGCCACGTCCCGGCCGGACGAGCCGTGCTCGAACACTTCACGCAGCCGCTTGCGGGCGCGCCGGAAGGCGACCAGGTCGCGTTCGGTCGCTTCCGCGGTCTGCCAGCTGTCCTCGCCGAAGAGGGCGGCCAGATCTTGCATGCTTTCGAGCGGCGCGTTGACGATGTCGACGGCGGTCCGCGCATACGCGTCGAAGTCCACCCGACCAAGGTAGTCAAGAAATGCCACAGTGGCGACCAGGCGTCACCGGAGTTCGGGAACTCTGTTTACGCTCGGCACATGCTCAGATCGGTCATCCTCGCCGCCGCCCGCTCGAACAGGGTCGAGCGGCTCGTTGAAACCGCCCCGGTCAGCCGCAGCATTGTGCGCCGCTTCATCGCCGGGGAGCACGCGGACGACGCGCTACAGCGCACCCGCGAGCTCGTTGCGGACGGACTCGCCGTCACGCTCGACCACCTGGGGGAGGACACCACCAACCCCCAGCAGGCCGAGGCGACCCGGGACGAGTACCTCAAGATTCTCGACGCCCTGCACGCCGCCGAACTGACCCCGGCCGCCGAGGTGAGCCTCAAGCTCTCGGCGCTGGGCCAGGTCTTCGACGAGAAGGTCGCCTACGAGCACGCCCGCGCCATCTGCGCCAAGGCCAGCGAGTCCGGGACCACCGTGACGCTGGACGCGGAGGACCACACCACCACCGACTCGACGCTGGAGGTGCTGGCCCGGCTGCGCGCGGAGTTCCCGACCACCGGGGCGGTCCTGCAGGCGTACCTGCGCCGCACCGAGGCCGACTGCCGTGAGTTGGCGGTCGCGGGCTCGCGGGTGCGGCTGTGCAAGGGCGCGTACAAGGAGCCCGAGTCGGTGGCGTACCAGAGCCGCCTGGACGTCGACAAGTCCTACGTGCGCTGCCTCAACGTGCTCATGGCCGGCGCCGGCTACCCGATGCTGGCCACTCACGACCCGCGGCTGATCGAGATCGGCGAGGACCGGGCCAAGTGGTACGAGCGCACGCCCGACGAGTTCGAATTCCAGATGTTGTACGGCGTGCGCCCCGACGAGCAGCTGCGGCTCGCTCAGTTGGGCTACACCGTGCGGGTCTATCTGCCGTACGGGACGCAGTGGTACGCGTACATGATGCGCCGCCTCGCCGAGCGTCCGGCCAATGTGGGTTTCCTGGCCCGGGCCCTGCGTTCGCGCGGGTGAGAACGCATCACCTGATCTGCAGGAAACGGGCGATTCGTCACATCACCCCGCTTCTCGTCCGTTAGGGCGACGCGGCGGGTTGCCGGGTTCACGTACGGTCCGGCAGTGACTGTTGGGGAGGACGGGCAGCGCGGGGACGTCATCGACGTCCCGCCGTGCTATCCGGCCATTCCCCGCCAGCGTGGCGAGTCGCGCCACCGGCTGCTCGAGGCGCCGGTCGAGTCGCGCAGCGGCACCGCCGTGTTCCGGGCCGCCCTGGTCCTGGCGTTCGCCGTCATGCTGGGCGCCCCGGCCGGCGCGATCGCGTTCGCCACGGCCCGCCAGCACGAGCGCCCCGCCCTCGTCTCCGGCCAGGGCCAGGACCTGGGCCTGTGGAACGCGCCGGCCGCCGACGCGGCCGGGCACCCGAACGCGCGGGCCGGCGCGGGTCAGACCACCGCGCCGGTCGCCACCCCGAACGCCCCGCCGACCTCGCTCGACGGGCGCATTAACCGGGTGCTGCAGGACCAGGCCAGTGCGCTGCTCAACGGCGACGAGGCGGGCTTCCTGCGCGCCGTCGACCCGTCCGCGCGCGGGCTGCGCGCCGACCTCGCCCGCCGGTACGGCTCGCTGCGCAAGCTGCAGGTGAAGGTCTGGCAGCCGGCGGCCGAGACGGCGGCCCGCACCGAGGACGGCGGCACCGCGCGGGTGACGGTGCTGGTGCAGTACTGCTACGTGGTCACCACCTGCGAGCCGATGAACCTCGAGGCCGATACCCGGTGGAAGGTCGGCGGCTCCGGCGTGACGCTGCTGGAGTTCGGCACGGCCAAGGTCCTCGGCCCGCGGCCGTGGGAGGTCAGCGATCTGCGCACCGCGATCGGGGACCGGGTGGTGATGTCGACGACCGCGAAGTACGCCGACCGCCTGCCCTCCATGCTCGCGGCGGCCGAGCAGGCGGCCGCGCTGACCGACCAGTACGCGCGCTGGGGTCCTCCGCCCTCGCGATACGTCGTCTACCTGGCCGGGCCCGAGGAGTGGGCCGCCTGGTACGGCATGGCCCAGGAGCCGTGGGTGATCGGCTTCGCGCTGCCGCTCACCGCGAGCGCGACCGAGATCGTGCTCAACGCGGCCCAGGTCGACACCCAGGGCACCCTGGACGTCCTGCGCCACGAGTTCACCCACGTCGTGACGCTGTCCGGGGTCGAGAAGTCGTGGGCCCACACCTGGTGGCTGGTCGAGGGCATCGCGGAGTACGTCCGGGTCAAGGGCACCGGCAAGCCCTTCGACAGCCTCCCCGACGTGCGCAAGTACGTGCACGGCGGCGACTGGAAGGGCGAGATCGACCTCGACGACCCGCCCGGGGACGCGACCACGGCCGACGTGAGCGCCCGCTACGGAATCGCCTACCTGACCCTTCAACACCTGGCCGACCGCTTCGGCGAGGCCAAGCTGCTGAACTTCTTCAAGTACGCCGTCCGCGACGGCCGCTCCCTCGACGCCGCCGCGCGAAAGGCGTTCGGGGTCCGCTGGAACGACCTACAGAACGATTGCGCCCGATATGTCCGGGATCACGTCTAGTCTGGCAGCGGAAGGTGGCTCACTGTATGGGCGCCTTGGCAGCGGGGTTGGACCGTCGAATGTCCTGAAGAACGGTGGGGGAGCTTCGCTCCACCCACACCCCCTCAACACCGCACCGGGGCCTACCAGCGGCAGCAGCGGTCCTTCGGAGGCGGGTTAGCCGAAAAACGTATGTACATTTGCCGACGTGTATCGCGTTCCCCCGCGTACGACGGCTGTGGCCCTGCTCATTCTGGTCTCGCTGACCGGCGCCTCCTGCACCGGCGGCGGCGATTCCGGCATTGACCTGGGCAGCGCCGGCCGGGCCGATGTCGTTGAGGTTGTCGACGCGCCGGCCACCGTCACCGCCCGGGCCGCCGCCACGCTCACCGCGGCCGCCGACGGGACCCTCATCTCGCTGAGCGTCAAGCCGGGCGACACCGTGACCGCGGGCCAGGTGCTCGCGGTCGTCGACTCGCCCGCGGCCCAGCAGCGGCTGGCGCAGGCGAGCCAGGCCCTCGACGCGCTCAAGAACTCCGGCGGCGGCGGGGCCGGGGTCAAGAACCTCTCGGCGCAGCAGAAGAAGACCGATGACGCGGCGGCGAAGGCGTTCGCGGATGCCCGTACCGCTGCCGCGCAGATCGCCGACGTGACCGTGCGGACGTCGCTCACCACCCAGATCGACCTGGCCGAGCGGACCTATCAGGAGGCGGCGGCCTCGGCCCGCGCGGTCATCCAGAGCGTCCAGCGCGGCCTGGCCAGCGTGTCGCAGGCGATGGCGGCGCTCACCCAGGCCCAGCGGGCCCAGGCCCAATCGGCCTACGACCTCGCGAAGTCCACGGTGGACGAGCTGACCCTGCGGGCGCCCGTGGCCGGGGTCGTGCAGCTGGGCGGCACGTCGGCCGCGAGTGCCCCGTCGATCACCGACCTCATCGGCTCGGCCACCGGCGGGCAGGCTCCGGCGACGGGAACCGGCGGGCCCGGTCCGGGTGTGGATCCGGCGGTACCGACGGGAGGCCGGGTCACCGCCGGCACCGCCATCCTCACCGTCGTCGACGTGTCCGAGCTGGGCCTGATGGCCGAGGTGGACGAGACCGACGTGCTGCTCGTCCAGCCCGGCATCACCGCGCGGGTGGAGCTCGACGCGGCTCCCGGCGCGAGCTACGAGGCCACTGTGAGCTCGGCCGACGTGCTGCCGAGCACGTCGGCGCGGGGCGGCGTGGCGTACCGCTCGCGGCTGAAGCTCGGCGCCGGGAAGTACGACGACGGACGCCCGGCACCGCAGCCCCGTCCGGGGATGAATGCGGTCGCGCACCTGCGGGTCCGCTCGATCGAGGATGCGGTGACCGTCCCGGCCGCGGCGGTCTTCAACGTCGGCGGCAAGGACGTGGTGTGGCTCGTGCGCGGCGGCAAGGCGGTCGAGCAGCCGGTCAGCGTCGGCGTCTCCGGCCAGGACCGCGTCCAGGTGCTCAACGGCCTCAGCGACGGCGACCGGATCGTGGTGCGCGGGACCGACAAGGTCAAGCAGGGCATGGAACTTCCGAATGGATGACCACCGCGGGGCGGCCACAATGACGGCGGCCCTCGTCGCGGAGGACGTCACGCGGGAGTACGCGCTGGACGGGGTGACCGTCCCGGCGCTCAAGGGCGTCAGCTTCACGGTCGAGGCCGGCGACTACGTGGCGATCATCGGGCCGTCGGGATCCGGCAAGTCGACCCTCATGCACCTGCTCGGCGGCCTGGACCGGCCCACGTCCGGGCGGCTGCTGCTCGGCGGGCGCGAGGTGAGCGGCCTCGATCCCAAGGAGCTGGCCCGGCTGCGCAACGAGACGATCGGATTCGTCTTCCAGTCGTTCCACCTGCTGGCCCGCACCAGCGCGGTCGACAACGTGGCGCTTCCCTTGGTGTACCGCGGAATGCGCGCCTCCGACCGCCGTAGACAGGCCGTGGCGATGCTCGAGCGGGTCGGCCTCGGACACCGCCTCGATCACCGGCCGAACCAGCTCTCCGGCGGCGAGCAGCAGCGGGTCGCGATCGCGCGGGCCCTGGTCACCGACCCGAAGGTGCTGCTGGCCGACGAGCCGACGGGCAATCTCGACACCAAGAACGGCCAGGCGGTGCTGGCGCTGCTCGAGACGCTCAACCGCGAGCAGGGCGTGGCGCTCGTGATCGTCACGCACGACCGCGAGGTGGCCGAACGCGCGGACCGGCAGATCGTCATGCGGGACGGGGAGATTGTCGCGTGAGGGTGGCCGAGGCTTGGCGGGTGGCCATCGACGCCCTGCGCGCGAACCGGCTGCGCAGCATGCTCACGATGCTCGGCGTGATCATCGGGGTGGCGGCCGTCGTGGTGCTGGTCGCCATCGGCACCGGCACCAAGCAGGAGATCGAGCAGCAGGTCGAGGGGCTCGGCTCCAACCTGCTCATCGTGGTGCCGGGCGAGGTCAACATCGGCTCGGCGCCGTCCGTGTCGCGGATGGACCTGTCCGACGTGGACGCGGTGTCGAAGATCGTCGGCGATCGCAACCGGGTCGCGGTGACCGTGGCGTCCGGCGAGACCGTCGCCGCCGGGAACGTGGAGACGTTCGCGAGCATCAACGGCGTCATCGAGACCACGCCGAACGTGTTCGTGCGGCATCTGGCCCGCGGGACCTACCTCACCCGGTCCGATGTGGACACTCAGCGCCGGGTCGCCGTGCTCGGCTGGAGCGTGGCCCACAAGTTGTTCGGCGACCGGGACGCGGTCGGCCAGCAGATGACCATCGCGGGCGTGCGGTTCCGGGTCGTCGGCGTCTTCGAGCAGCTCGGTCAGAGTCTCGGGATCGACCGCGACAACGAGGTACACGTGCCGATCACGACCGCGCAGCGGCTGCTCGCGACGAATCGCGTGGACGGCATCGCGGTCAACGCGCCCAACCGCGACGAGATCGCGGACCTGTCGGCGCGGATCATCGCCGAGCTCACCCGGCGCCACCCGGGCACCCAGTTCAGCGCCGTGACCCAGGAGCAGATCCTCGGCGTGCTCGGCGACATCCTGGGCGTGCTCACCGGGGTGCTGGCCGCGATTGCCGGCATCTCGCTGCTCGTCGGCGGGGTCGGGGTCTCGAACATCATGCTGGTCTCGGTCCGGGAGCGGACCAAGGAGATCGGGCTGCGCAAGGCGGTCGGCGCGCGGCCGCGCGACATCGGCGTGCAGTTCCTGCTCGAGGCGGTGCTGCTGACCACGCTCGGCGGGGTGATCGGCATGGCGCTGGGGATCGGCGCGTCGCTCATCGTGGCCGCGCTGTCACCGGTGCCGGCCGCGATCACCTGGTGGTCGCTCGCCCTGGCCTTCGGAGTCTCCGCGGGCGTCGGGATCATCTTCGGCGTGGTCCCCGCACAGCGCGCGGGCAAGCTGGATCCGGTCGTCGCCCTCCGTACCGAATGATCAAGTCTCCCGGAAAGATTCCGACGAAGTCCGGGTACAAGTCACAGGCGTACCGTTACCGTACTGGTAACACGCTGATTGAGTGACGCTCGATCCGGGGCAGCCGGGCCGAGCTCTTGGGCGAGCACGCTGGTCGGAGGTCGCGATGTCGAGCACGCCACACACCACCGAAGGCCGGTTGGGCGAGGTCAGGTTTCTGACCGTCGCCGAGGTGGCCACCTTGATGCGGGTGTCGAAGATGACCGTCTACCGCCTCGTCCACGCCGGTGATCTCACCGCGGTCCGCGTCGGCCGGTCCTTCCGGGTGCCCGAGCACGCGGTCGACGCATACCTTCGCGAGGCGTTCCGCGAGACCGCGTAGCCATACCTCGGTGGGGCGGGGCGGGGCCGTTTTCCGATCCGGCGGCGATGCGGCTACCCTGGAACGGCTAACCATGTCTTCGGCGTGCCAGCGATGGCACGCGTTCCGCTGTATCGAGGAGATGCTCGTATGGGCTCGGTGGTCAAGAAGCGCCGCAAGCGTATGGCCAAGAAGAAGCACCGTAAGCTGCTGCGCAAGACCCGCGTCCAGCGTCGTCGTCTCGGCAAGTAGCGTCCCGCACCCTCACCCGGCGGCCGGTTCCAGGCCCGTCCGGGTGACGGGGCTGCGCTCAGTTGTGCGCTCAGCTCTGATCGGAGCCGCGTGACCGCGTCACCCAGCGTCGTTCTGGTGACCGGGGTGAGCCGGTATCTCGGCGCGCATCTGGCCGCCCGGCTCGCCGCCGACCCGCGCATCGTCCGCGTTGTCGGCGTCGACGCCACCGCACCCACCGGCGACCTCGCCGCGGTGCTGGCGGCCGCCGGTTCCAAGATCGACGTTCACCAGATCGACCTGCGCACCCCCGGGGTGCTGCGGGCGATGGTGGACGCCCGGGTGGATGCGGTGGCGCACCTCGCCGTGGCCACCGCGACCGACCAGCACGGCGGCCGCGCGGCCATGAAGGAGCTCAACGTCATCGGCTCCATGCAGTTGCTCGCCGCCTGCCAGCAGGCGCCGCGACTGCGGAAGCTGATCGTGCGCTCCTCGACGGCGGCCTACGGGGCCTCCTTCCGCGACCCGGCGATCTTCACCGAGGACACCGAGCCGCGCGAGGTGCCCCGCGGCGGGTTCGCCAAGGACGTGCTCGACATCGAGGGCTACGTGCGCGGCTTCCGCCGCCGGCGCCCCGACGTGGCGGCCACGGTGCTGCGGTTCGCGCCGTTCATCGGCTCGGCCGTGGACACGCGCCTGACGCGGTACTTCGACCGCCCGGTCGTGCCCACGGTGCTCGGCCGCGACCCGCGGCTGCAGTTCCTGCACGTCGACGACGCGTTCGAGGTTCTGGTGCGCTCGGTGACGGAGGACCACCCGGGCACGTTCAACGTGGCCGGGGCGGGCACCCTGACGCTCTCGCAGGCCGTGCGCCGGGCGGGCCGCGTCACCATGCCCGTGCTCGAGCCCGGCCTGAACGTGCTGGCCGGCCTGGGCCGGGCCGGGGTGTCCCTGGACCAGCTCGACCTGTTCGTGCACGGCCGGGTCGTCGACACCGCGAAGCTGGTCCGCGCGTTCGGCTTCACCCCGCGCACCACCGCCGAGGCGTTCGCCGAGTTCGTCGCCAGCCGCAGTGAGAACGAACTGCTGCGCGCGGATACCATTCGCTCGGTCGAGCAGTCGTTGCTCGACGGCTTCCGCAGGACCCGCGCGGCACGGGCCGCCTTGGAGAGTGGCGAATGACTGACCCGAATCTCCCGGACGTCTGGGACGATCGGGTCGCCGGCGCGCTCGCCTTCCTCCGGGAGCGGTTGACCGGCGAATACGAGGTCGACGGCTTCGGCTTCGACCGCCACCTGACCGACGGCGTCTTCCTGCCGTTGCTGCGGCCGCTGTACAACCAGTGGTTCCGCACCGAGGTGGCCGGCTCCGAGCACCTGCCCAAGGAGGGCGCGGCGCTGGTCGTGGCCAACCACTCCGGCACGCTCGCGCTGGACGCCCTGATGCTCTCGGTCGCCGTCCACGACGAGACCGCGGCCCGCCGCCACCTCCGCCTGCTCGGCGCCGACCTGGTCTTCCGGATGCCCTTCTTCTCCGAGGTGGCCCGCAAGTCCGGCGCGACCCTGGCCTGCAACCCCGACGCTGAACGCCTCCTGGCCGACGGCGAACTCGTGGGCGTGTTCCCGGAGGGCTTCAAGGGCATCGGCAAACCCTTCGCCGACCGCTACAAACTCCAGCGCTTCGGCCGCGGCGGCTTCGTCTCGGCCGCCCTGCGCACCGGCACCCCGATCGTCCCGGTCTCGATCGTCGGCGCGGAGGAGATCTACCCGATGATCGCCAACATCCGCCCGCTGGCCCGGCTGCTCGGCGCGCCGTACTTCCCGGTGACCCCGACCTTCCCCTGGCTGGGGCCGCTGGGCCTGGTGCCGCTGCCGAGCAAGTGGCTGATCGAGTTCGGCGAGCCGATCCCGACCGAGGACTACATCGACTCGGCGGACGACCCGATGGTGGTCTTCAACCTGGCCGACCAGGTGCGCGAGACGATCCAGCAGACCCTGTACAAGCTCCTGGACCGCCGCCCGGACGCCTTCTCCGCCTGAAGCAGCGGACGGACTTTCGGGCACCGTTGAATACCGTGCGATGTCCTGAACAGCAGTGGGGGAGCAAGCTCCACCCACACCCCCTCAAAACCGCACCGGCTCCGACGGGCGGCAGGACGTCAGCTGCAACAGGCCGGGCCTATTCTGCTGGCCTGGCGGCGCTGCGGCGGCGGCGCTTGCGCATCGCGCTGTAGGTGGCCAGGCCGCCGATGACGACGCCGGTGGCCAGGGCGGTGGGAACGGCGATCTTCGCGGCCTTGCGGGCCGAGCGGAAGTCGCGGATCTCCCAGCCCCGCTCGCGCGCCATGCGGCGCAGCGCCGGGTCCGGGTTGACCGCGACGGCGTACCCGACCGTGGAGAGCATCGGGGCGTCGTTGATCGAGTCCGAGTAGGCGGCGCAGCGGGAAAGGTCCAGACCCTCGGCCATGGCCAGGGTGGTGATCGCCGAGGCCTTCTCCGGGCCGTGCATCAGGTCGCCGACCAGGCGGCCCGTGTACTCGCCGTCGCGGATCTCCGCCACGGTGCCGATCGCGCCGGTCAGTCCCAGGCGGGCGGCCATGATCCGGCCCAGCTCGACCGGGGCGGCCGTGACCAGCCAGACGCGCTGGCCGGCGTCCAGGTGCAGCTGCGCGAGGGCCAGGGTGCCGCCCCAGATGCGGTCGGCCATGAGCTCGTCGAAGATCTCCTCGCACAGGCGCTCCATCTCCTCGACCTTCCAGCCGGCGATGAAGGCGAGCGCGGCGGACTTGGCGCTGGAGACGGTGCCGGCGTGCTCGGAGGCGAGGAGGCGGAAGCGGGCCTGCTGGTAGGCGAAGCGGGCCAGGTCGCGGCTGGTGAAGTACTTGCGCTTGGCCAGGCCGCGGGCGAAGTAGTAGATCGACGCGCCCTGCATCATGGTGTTGTCGACGTCGAAGAACGCCGCCGCGGCGGGGTCGGACGGGATCTCCAGGGCGGCCTCGACCTCGGCCGCGGCCCAGCCGGCGGCGGAGACGACGATGCGGCCGCTCGGCTTGCGGCGGCGCAGCGCGGAGGGACGGATCGGCACGTCGGTCTCCCTTCAACCGAAAGCCAACGGTACAAGCACCAGACAGCAACAGGGCCCGGTGTACGTCACCGGGCCCTGCCATGTCGTGCACGTGTAACTGTGTTGAATCAGTTGCTGTGGATCAGTGCAGCAGCCAGTCGAGCAGGCCGCCCTTTTCCGACTTGGTCGGGGCCGGGGTCGGGTCCGACACCGAGTTGGCGTTCGGCTCGGCCGGGGCCGACTCCGTGGCCGAGGAGTTCACGGCCGCGGACGGGGCGGTGGTGGCGGTCTTGCCGCCGGTACCGCTGCCGCCGGTGTTGTTCGTCGCCGACGTGCCGGGCACCTGTTGTTGCTGCTGCTGCCCGCCGCTGCCGTTGCTCGACTTGTTGGCCGGGCGGCAGGCGTTGCTCACCGGCACCGGGCCGAGCGTGTCGGGCGCCGTGACGGCCGTCGAGCCGCACTTCACCAGCGGGCGGAGCGCCTTGGACCGGCGGTCGATCTCGTCCAGCAGGGTGACCGACTGGGCCGCGCGGGTCCGGGCGTCGCCGCTCGCCCCGCTCTTGAGCCGTTCGGCCGGTCCGCGCTGGTTGGTCACGAAGCCGTCGATCGCGTCGAGCGCCGCGGAGTCCTTGCGGGCCACCGCGGTGGCCGTCAGGAGCCGCACACCCTCGAGGGTCTCGCCGTCCATGTCGTCGAGCACCGAGGAGAGCCCGGTCGGGTCCTTGACCGCCTGGGCCTCGTCGAGCCGGGTCCGGGCGAACTCGAGGTACAGCTGGCCGCGGCTGATGTCCGAGCCAGCCAGCGCGAGCTGGGCCTTCTCGGTCGACCGCTTCACGGAGTACAGCGCGTCGCCGGGCATGGCGTCGCCGCTCGCGGCCGACATGCCGGACAGGGCCAGGGTGCCGGCCGCGAGGCCGACGACGATGGCGCCCCGGGTGCGCGTCCGGCGGCTGACTGCCGGTCGGCTGCCCGCGGGCCGGCGCAGGGAGCGCAGGCCCGTCCGGCGGGTCGGTTCGGGCTCGGGCGCCGTGGCGGTCGCCCCGATGCCCTCGCGCTCGATCGTGGCCATGAGCATGGCCCGCAGACCGTCGCGGAACTCCTGCTGCGCCTCCACCCGGATCGGCAGCTCACCGAGCCGCCGTCCGACCGACACCAGGTCGGAGAGGGAGTCGTCGAGCGTGGTCCTCATGTGGTGTCGCCGGGCCCCTTTGGCCTCGTCGAGGAGCTGGGCGAGTCGCTCAGCCCGTCGACGATGGAAGACGGAGCCAATCACCTGAGGCACCCCCCTTCGCTGATCGCGTCATTCAGGCGCGGAAGGGCAGCGGGATGGTGGGCCACCGCGTCCGCCGTGCGCCATGCCGACGGTCGCATCAGGACCAACGGTGCAGAGCGGAGGCTGGTTACGGCGCCTGCGGGCGCACTGTAACCGGAGGTGACAGCGGTCACGGCTGGAATCCGTCGGGGAGCAGCCGGGCGAGCGCACGCACCGCACGGTACTGCAACGCTTTGATGGCTCCCTCGTTCTTGTTCATGGTCTGCGCGGTCTCGGCCACCGAGAACCCGTGCAGGAACCGCAGCACGATGCACTCCTGCTGCTCGGGGTTGAGCTGCTTGACCGCCTTGAGCAGGTCCACGTTGGTGATGTGGTCGATGACGGCCGCCTCGGGGCTGCCCTCGGGTCCCCGGTCGGGCCGGTCCGCGTCGAGCACGTCGCCGGTGGTGACCTCCAGCCGGTACCGGCCGGACTTGAAGTGGTCGGCGACGAGGTTGCGGGCGATGGTGACCAGCCATGCACCGAGGTCGCGACCCTGCCACGTGAAGCTGCCGATGCGCTTGAGCGCACGCAGGAACGTGTCGGCGGTCAGGTCCTCGGCGAGCTGGCGGTTGCCGACCCGGAAGTACACGAAGCGGAAGACCGTGTCGAAGTACCGGTCGTAGAGGAGCCCGAATGCCGCACCGTCGCCCGCCTGGGCCCGCTCGATGAGCGCCCAGACCTCCGAGGCCGGGTCCCCGCGGTCGGGGCGCGTCGGCTGCGGCGGGACGGGCTCGCGCGGACCGGTCTCGGTCAGCGTGTCCGTGCCGCCGCTGAGCACGTCCTGCGGGATCGGCACGGTCTCCTCGCCCAGCAGCCCGGCACCGGCGCCGCCGTTGGCGGGCTTGCCGTTGATGCCGGCGTTGGGGCGGGCGTTCGGAGCCGGACCCGATCGGGTCGGTGCCTCGTTGGTGTGGGGGCGGCCACGGGTGCGCGGCACACTGCCGCCGTCACCGCGGATCACCGTGCTGAACATGTCGCGCATGGAGTCGCGCAGCATCGACAGCCCACCGGCGAGTGCGTGCTCGGCTTCGAACACGTGCTGGTAACCGCTCATGCTTCGTAAGCCCTGACAAAGGGCCTATTCGGCGCGATCACGGGCACTTCGGCCTCCTCGGGGTGAGGGGTGTCAACTCGCAACAAATGGGGTGAGTCGACTTCGGTGATAATAGGTCCGGCGTCACCCGCGTGTGGGCGGCTCTTGATGTGAGGGCACATTCTGTTCACGGATCCGTGTGCGACCGGCGCACATGCTGTCCGTCACTTCGCGACGACACGCCGTACGACACGCCGCGAAACCGGTAAATCAGGACGTAAACCGCCCCAGAGTGTCCCGGCATCTCACGCCCCCTGCACACGTTCGGGTGGTCTCTTACTCAGTCGGCGTGTCGGGCCTCTCACGGTCGGCCCATCGAGCTCCCGTCATGCCGCACGCACGATGGCATGGAAGGGGGTGATTGGTGACGGGTGATCTTTCTGATCGCGCACCCCCACCCTCCGGGTCTCGATGCCGGAGCCGGGGCTGTGCAAGACTCGTCGACCGTGCAGGAGCATTCGAATTCAGCTGCCGGCAACTTCGCTGACGCCGTGCGGCGGGCCGCCGTCGCGGGTGCCGAGCGCCCGGCCCTGCGCTCGCACGATGCCGAGCTGACCTGGGCCGATCTCGACCGCCAGGTGGACGCCGTGGCCGCCGGCCTGTCCGCCCTGGGCCTGCCCGCCGACGAGCACGGCCGCCCCCGCGTCGCCATCGCACTGCCCAACGTCCCCGAGTTCGCGGCGGTCTTTTTCGGTGTACTGCGAGCAGGCCTGATAGCCGTGCCCGTCAACCCGGCGTACACCGCGCGCGAGCTCACCCACGTGCTGACCGACTCCGGCGCCGCCGTCCTCGTGGGCACCGCGCCGGTGCTGGAGTCCCTCGGGGAGGCGGCGCCGGCGGTCCGATACCAGCTCGGCAAGAACCTGGGCGAGTTACTCAGCGGGCGATCCGCTTTCACTCAGGACGAAGCGGTGGGCGGCGAGGATCTGGCCGTGCTGCTGTACACGTCCGGGACCGCCGGCGCGCCGAAGGGGGCGATGCTGCCGCACCGCGCGCTGCTGGCCAACCACGAGCAGCTGGCGAGCATCGACCCGCCGCCGGTCGAGTCCGACGACGTGCTGCTGCTGGCCGTGCCCCTCTTCCACGCGTACGGGCTCAACTCCGGCCTCGGTGCGGTCGCGTACCACGGCGCCTGCGGGGTGCTGCTGGAGCGCTTCGACCCGGCCGACGCGCTGGAGGCGATCGAGCGGCACGGGGTGACCGGGGTGGTCGGCGTGCCGCCGATGTTCATCGCCTGGTCGCTCATGGGGGAGCGGCTGGCCGAGGCCTGGTCCCGGGTGCGGCTCGCGGTGTGCGGGGCCTCGCCGCTGGACGCCGCGGCCGAACGGCGCTTCGCGGACGCGACCGGACGGCCCGTACACCAGGGATATGGGCTGACCGAGGCCGCTCCGGTGCTGACCAGCACCCTGGCCAGCGCGGCGGTCAAGCCCGGCTCGATCGGCCGGCCGATCCCCGGGGTCGAGGTCCGGCTCGTCGACGCCGCGGGTGAGGACGTGCAGGAGGATGAGGACGGCGACACTGACCCGGGTGAGATCGTGGCGCGCGGGGCCAACCTGTTCCTCGGCTACTGGCCGGACGGCAGCGGCGGACCGGGCGCGGACGGGTGGTGGGCGACCGGCGATGTCGCCTACGCCGACGAGGACGGCGACCTGGTCATCGTGGACCGCCTGGGGGAGTTGATTCTCGTCAGCGGCTTCAACGTGTACCCGCATGAGGTCGAGTCGGTCCTGGCCGCCCACGAGGCCGTGGTGGAGGCCGCGGTGCTGGGGGTGCCGCACCCGTACACCGGGCAGACCGTCAAGGCCCTCGTCGTGCGGGTCCCGGACTCGCAGGTCACCGCCGAGGAGCTGATCGCGCACTGCGAGCGCAACCTGGCCCGCTTCAAGTGCCCCACGGCGATCGAGTTCGTCGCCGAGCTGCCGCACTCCGCCACCGGCAAGGTGCGCAAGGGGGCGCTGCGGTGACGACGAGGCTCACGCTGTACACGCGGCCGGGTTGTCACCTGTGCGACGAGGCCAAAACGGTGCTCGACCGGGTCGGCGAGCCCTGGGAAGAGGTCGACATCGAGGGTGACGAGGAGCTGGAGGAGGAGTACGGCTTCCGCATCCCGGTGCTCCTCCTCGACGGCAAGGAGCACGGTTACTGGCGGGTAGAAGAGGAGCGACTGCGCCGGGACCTTTCGCTATCCTCACCCGGGTGAAGCACCTGGTTTGGGACTGGAACGGAACCCTCCTCGACGACCTCAAGCTCGTCGTCGACGCCACCAACGTCTGCCTGGCCACCGTCGGCGGCCCCGTGATCACGGCCGAGGAGCACCGCCGCGACTTCCGCCGGCCGATCCTCGACTACTACGCCCACGTGCTGGAGCGCCCGGTCGACGAGGTGGAGTTCAAGCTGCTCGACGACGCCTTCCACGACGCGTACCGCGAGCGCATGGCCGAGGTGCAACTGGTTCCGGACGCGCTCGAGGCGATGGCGAAGTGGCCCGGCACCCAGTCCCTGCTCTCCATGTTCTTCCACGACGAGCTGCTGATCGAGGTCGAGCGGCACGGCCTGGGCGCGCGCCTGGTCCGCGTGGACGGCCTGCCCGGCACCATCGGCGGGCACCGCAAGGCGACCTACCTGGAGCGCCACCTCAAGGCGCTGGAGCTGAACCCGGCCGACGTCGTGATGATCGGCGACTCGGTCGACGACGGCGACGCCGCGCTGGCCAACGGCTGCACGGCGGTGCTGTACGCCGGCGGCTTCACCGACAGCAAGCTCCTGGAGGCAACGGGGCTCCCCGTCGCCCACTCCCTGGTCGAGGCAGTCGAACTGGCCATGTCGAACCAGGACCCGGTGCGGTGTTGAGGGGGTGTGGGTGGAGCGAAGCTCCCCCACTGTTTTTCAGGACATCGAATGGTAGTCAACGGTGCCAGGGCGCCCATACAGCGCTAACACCTTTCGGTGCTTGAAGACACCAGATCCTAGCCCTGTAGATAGGTCAGCACCGCCAGCACGCGGCGGTGCTGCTCGTCGTCCGGCGGCAGGTCGAGCTTGGTGAAGATGTTCTTGACGTGCTTCTCGACCGCGCCGTCGGTGACGACCAGTTTCCTGGCGATGGCGGTGTTGGAGCGGCCCTCGGCCATCAAACCGAGCACCTCGCGCTCGCGCGGGGTGAGGCTGCGCAGTGGGTCGTCGCGCCGGCGGCGGACGAGCAGCTGGCCGACGACCTCCGGATCGAGCACGGTCGCGCCGGTGGCGACCCGCTGCATCGCGTCCAGGAACTCGGCCACCTCGGAGACGCGGTCCTTCAGCAGGTACCCGACCGCGCCCGCCCGATCCGCGAGCAGATCGTCGGCGTAGGAGACCTCGACGTACTGCGACAGGACCAGGATCGGCGTCTTGGGCACCCGGGCCCGGGCCTCGACGGCGGCGCGCAGGCCCTCGTCGGTGTGCGACGGCGGCATCCGCACGTCCACGATGGCCACGTCGGGCCGGTGCTCGACGACCGCCTCGACCAGGCTGGGGCCGTCCCCGACGGCGGCGAGGACCTGGTGGCCGCTCTCGGTGAGCAGGCGCACCAGGCCCTCGCGCAGGAGTACCGCATCATCCGCAACGACTACGCGCACGCGGCTGATAGTAGTGCCAACTAGATCGGCAGGATGGCCACGAGCTTGGTGCCGGCATCGAGGGGGCTCGTCACGGTGAGCTCGCCGCCGGAGGCCTTCACCCGGTCGGACAGCCCGGTCAGGCCGTGGCCCTTGGCGAGGCTCGCGCCGCCGACGCCGTCGTCCTCGACCGTGACCAGCATCCCGTAGGCCGAGCGCTGCAGCGAAACCTTGACCTCGCTGGCGTGGGAGTGCTTGGCCACGTTGGTGAGGGCCTCGGCGACCACGAAGTACGCGGTCGTCTCCACGTTGGCGGCCAGCCGGCCCACCTCGGGCAGCTCCAGGTCGACCGGGACGATCGAGCGGGCGGCCAGGGCGGTCAGCGCGGCCCGCAGCCCCCGGTCGACCAGGATCGGCGGGGCGATGCCGCGGGACAGCGCGCGCAGCTCCTCCAGCGTCTCGCGGGTCTGGGCCAGCGCCTCGGCCACGGTCGCGCGGGCGGCCGCCGGGTCGTTGTCGAACTGCAGGTCGGCGCGGCCCAGGTCCATGGCCAGCCGGACCAGGCGCTGCTGCGGGCCGTCGTGGATGTCCCGCTCCAGCCGGCGCAGGGCAGTCGCCTCGGCCGAGACGGCGGCGGTGGTCTGCTCGCGGGCCCGGTCCCGGCTGCGCTCGGCCTCGTAGACCCGCTCGCGCAGCTCGTTGACCCCGCTGAGCAGGGCCCGGGCGAACAGTGCCTCGAGCAGGGCCACGCCGCGCACCACCGGGATCAGCGTGAGGGCGAAGACCAGGCCGAGGGCGGTGTGGAACAGCAGGCGCGTGTCGGTGCCGCTGCCCAGGCCGAGCAGCTCCGGCAGGTCCTGGTTGTCGGGGCCGCGGGGGATCGACCAGTCCCACAGCACCGTGGTCAGGCCGCCCAGCGCGCCGGCCCACCAGGCCACCACGAACGCGAAGGCGAACGTGCTGGGGATGATCCGGAACACCCCGTGCAGCAGGTCCAGCCAGGACTGGCCGTCGGAGAGCGGGACGAACGTGCGGCGCCAGAAGCCCGCGCCCGGCTCGGCCTTTTTGTAGTACGGGTGCGGAAGGTGGGTACGGAGCACCGGGCCGATCCGCGCGCGCTCCAGCGTGGCGAATCCGCGTGCCTGGAAGACGGTCGCGAACAGGATCGGGAAGCCGACGGTGAGGACCACCAGCCCGACGCCGAGGGAGAACCCCGTGACGCACAGCACGATCGTGATGATCGACAGGGGGAACCCGAGCAGCACGTACTGCGTGTCGATGCCCAGCTGGCGGAAGATGCGGGAAACGCGGCCGGGGCCGATCGGGGTGATGGTCGTCGTCATGTCATCGACGCTAGGCATCGCGGCCCTCCGCTCCCATCCCGCCGTCCAGCCACTTGATGGTAGGGGCAGCCCTACTGGAAAAACGTGTAGGCTGGCTACATAAGCGTGTTGGGCTGCGACAAATGTCGGATTTGCCGGATACTTGCCACAGCGCCCGCCCGCTGCCGACCGCGTCGGAGAAAGGGGGCACCACGTGCCGCGGGGGCATTTCTCGCGTACGCGATCCGCACGGGCGGGCGCTGACCTCTACGTGGTAGGCGTCGAGTCTTCAAGATCGCGATTTGTGCACGGCTTCACAAGCGCCTACTCTGTTGCAACGACGAACTCCGCTAGCACAGCTAGTAACCGCCTTTGCGAGCGGCCTCGTACACCGCCGTCGTCGTCTCGGAGACTCATGAGCCAGCAGCGCACCGGCCCCACGGACGGACCGGACTTTCCGGACCTGCCGGAGGCCACCGTCGCCAGGCTTCCGGAGTACCTGCGCGCCCTGCACCACCTCAGCGAGGAAGGGCACGACACGGTCTCATCGGAGGGTCTGGCCGCGGCCGCGGGGGTCAACTCCGCCAAGCTCCGCAAGGACCTGTCCCACCTCGGCCGCACCGGCACCAGGGGCGTCGGCTACGACGTGACCCTGCTCATCGACCAGATCGAGCAGGTGCTGGGCCTCACCCACCGCCGGGCCGTCGCGCTGGTCGGTGTCGGTAATCTCGGTCACGCCCTGGCCGGCTACGCGGGCTTCGGCAGCCGCGGCTTCCGGATCGCCGCCCTCTTCGACGCCGACTTCGGCCGCGTGGGCGAGCAGATCAACGGCCTGGTCGTCCGGCACATCGACGAGCTGCCCGAGATCGTCGACCAGGAGCAGATCTCGATCGCGGTGATCGCCACTCCGGCGCACGCCGCCCAGCACGTGGCCGACCGCCTGGTGGCGGCCGGCGTCACGAGTGTCCTGAACTTCGCACCCTGTGTCTTGAACGTCCCCGACGGCGTCGACGTGCGTAAGGTCGATCTGGCAATCGAGTTGCAGATCCTGTCCTTCCACGAGCACCGCAAGTCGGCCCTCACCGGGCTGCCGGCGGGACCGAAGGCGGGACGGGGCGAAGCGGAGGTCGCATCGTGACCGGGAACGTCAACTTGCTGGTGGTGGGACTCTCCCATCGGACGGCAGGGGTACCGCTGCTGGAGAAGCTCGTGCTGAGCCCCGGCGAACTGCCGCAGGTGCTCGCCGAGCTGGTCGGGCTGCCGTACGTCGACGAGGCCGTGGTGCTGTCCACGTGCAACCGGGTCGAGATCTACGCCGCCGTCACCGCGTTCCACGGTGGCCTGGCCGACATCGGCGGGCTGCTCGCGGCGCGGGCCGGGCTGGCCGTGAGCGAGCTGGCCCCGCAGCTGTACGTGCACTACGAGGCCGACGCCGTGCGCCACGCCTTCCGCGTCGCCGCCGGCCTGGACTCGATGGTCGTCGGCGAGGCCCAGATCCTCGGCCAGCTGCGCGACTCCTACGGCACCGCCGGCGAGCAGGGCACGGCCGGCCGGCTCCTGCACGAGCTGCTGCAGCAGGCGCTGCGGGTCGGCAAGCGGGTGCACGCCGAGACCGAGATCGACCGGGCCGGGCAGAGCGTCGTCAGCGCCGCCCTCGCCTACGGGCAGGGTGCCACCGCGCCGGTCGAGGGCCGGCCCGCGCTCGTCATCGGGGCCGGTTCGATGGGCGCGCTGTCGCTGGCCACCCTGCGCCGCGCCGGTGCCTCGCCGCTGTACGTGACCAACCGCAGCCACGCCCGCGCCGAGCGGCTGGCCGAGCTGCACGGGGCCGAGGCGGTGCCGTTCGCCGAGCTGCCCACCCTGCTGGAGCGGGTCGAGATCGTGGTCAGCGCCACCGCCTCGCCCGGCGCGGTGCTCGACGCTCCGCTGCTCGCCGGGGCCGGCCACGACCTGCTGGTGCTCGATCTGGCGCTGCCGCGGGACGTTGCTCCGGCCGTACACGAGCTGGAAAATGTGACGCTCGTCGACATCGAGCTGCTGTCGGAGTCGCTGTCCACCACCGCCGAGGCGGAGGAGCGGGCGGGCGAGGAGATCGTCGCGGCCGAGGTCGAGGCCTACCTCACCTGGCTGCGCGGCGCCGACGTGGCGCCGACCGTCGCCGCGCTGCGGGCCCGGGCCGACGAGGTCGTCGAGGCCGAGCTGCGCCGGCTGGCCCAGCGCTGCCCCGAGCTCGGCGACGACGCGCGGGCCGAGGTGTCCCACAGCATTCACCGGATCGTCCAGCGCCTGCTCCACCAACCGACCGTCCGGGTGCGCCAACTGGCGGCGGCACCGGGCGGCGAGGCTTATGCTCAGGCGCTGCGCGAGCTGTTCGATCTGCAGGTTCCCACCGCCGAGATCAATCCGGCCGAGGCTTCCGAGGTGCACCCGTGACGTTGAGGCTCGGCACCCGGGGCAGCGCGCTCGCGATGGCCCAGTCGACGACCGTGGCTGACGCCGTGCGCGCGCGGACCGGCCGCGAGGTCGAGCTGGTCGAGATCGTCACGCCCGGCGACCGCTCGAGCGCCCCGATCCCGCAGCTCGGCGTCGGCGTGTTCGTCTCCGCCCTGCGCGACGCGCTGCTGGCCAAGGAGATCGACTTCGCCGTCCACTCCTACAAGGATCTGCCCACCGCCGGCGCTGACGGCCTGGTCGTGGCCGCGATCCCGAGCCGGCAGGACCCGCGCGACGCGCTCGTCGCCCGCGGCGGGCTGACCCTCAACGAGCTGCCCGACGATGCCCGGATCGGCACGGGGGCACTGCGCCGGATCGCCCAGATCAACGCGCTGGGCCGACGGCTGCACGCGGTACCGCTGCGGGGGAACGTCGACACGCGCCTGCGCAAGCTCGCCGACGGCGAGTTCGACGCCATCGTCCTCGCGCACGCCGGGCTGTCCCGGCTCGGGCGCGGCGGCGAGGCCACCGAGGTGCTCGACCCGCTGCTGATGCTGCCCGCACCCGCGCAGGGTGCGCTGGCCGTCGAGTGCCGCGAAGACGATGCCGAGCTGCGCGAGATCCTCGCCGCGCTCGACGACGAATACACCCGCGCGGCGGTCACCGCCGAGCGGGCGCTGCTGGCCGAGCTCGAGGCGGGCTGCTCCGCCCCGATCGCGGCACTGGCCGAGGTCGCCGAGGGCGACGAGGGGCCGGAGATTTATCTGCGCGGTGCGGTGTTCAGCCCGGACGGCGGCTTCGCCCTCCGGCTCTCGCGCACCGGAACGCTCGCCGACGCCGCGGAGGTGGGCCGCGCCCTGGCCCGCGACCTGCGCGAAGAAGGCGCCGACAACGCACTGGGAGTGCAGCATGACCCGCACCCGTAAGGGCAGCACCGGCCGGATCGCCTTCGTCGGGGCCGGCCCCGGCGACCCCGGCCTGCTGACGCGCCGCGCCCATGAGGCGCTGGTAAACGCCGACCACGTCGTCCACGACCGTAACGTTCCCGAGCCGCTGCTCGCCGCGATCCGCGCCGAGGCCGACCCGGAGTGCCAGTTCAGCCCGGCCGAGGGCGCCCCCGGCGACGTCGCCAAGGTGCTGCTGTCCGCGGCCCGCTCCGGCCTGCACGCGATCCACCTCGTCGGCGGCGACCCGCTGGCCCACGACACCGTGCTCAAGGAGGTGCAGGCCGTCGCCCGCACCGCGGTGCCGTTCGAGGTCGTGCCCGGCATCGGCCAGGCCGCCGGGGTGGCCACCTACGCCGGCGTGCCACTGCCCGGCGTACGCGTGACCGCCGACGTCGACGACGTGCAGTCCGTCGATTTCGAATCCATCGCCACCGCCGTGGCCCGCGGCTCGTCCGCGCTGGCCGTCGACGCCGGTGACCTCGCCGCCGTCCGCGACGGGCTGCTGGCCGCCGGGGTCGACCCGGCCACGCCGGTCTCGATCACGGGCGACGGGACGGGGGAGACGCAGTACAGCTCGGCCTCCAGCGTCGACAGCATGGTCGCCGCCGCGCTCGGGTTCGCCGGTCGCGTGGTGCTCTGCCTCGGCTCCGGGGTGGCCCAGCGCGAGAAGCTCGGCTGGTGGGAGAACCGTCCGCTGTACGGCTGGAAGGTCCTCGTCCCGCGCACGAAGGAGCAGGCCGGCGCGATGAGCGAGCGGCTGCGGGCCTACGGCGCGATCCCGTGCGAGGTGCCGACGATCGCCGTCGAGCCGCCGCGCACCCCGGCCCAGATGGAACGGGCGATCAAGGGGCTGGTCGACGGGCGGTACGCCTGGACGGTCTTCACCTCGGTCAACGCCGTGCGCGCGGTCTGGGAGAAGTTCGCCGAGCACGGCCTGGACGCCCGGCACTTCGGCGGGGTCAAGGTCGCCTGCATCGGCGAGGCCACCGCCGAGGCGGTGCGCGGCTTCGGCATCGTGCCGGAGCTGGTGCCGACCGGCGAGCAGTCCTCCGAGGGCCTGCTGGCCGAGTTCTCGCCGCACGACGAGGTGCTCGACCCGGTCGGCCGGGTGCTGCTGCCGCGGGCCGACATCGCCACCGAGACGCTCGCCGCCGGGCTCACCGAGCTGGGCTGGGAGGTCGACGACGTGACCGCGTACCGCACGGTGCGCGCCGCCCCGCCGCCGGCCGACATCCGCGACGCGATCAAGTCCGGCGGGTTCGACGCGGTGCTCTTCACCTCTTCTTCGACGGTGCGCAATCTGGTCGGCATCGCCGGCAAGCCGCACGCTCGCACGGTCGTGGCCGTGATCGGCCCGAAGACGGCCGACACCGCTGTCGAGTTCGGCCTGCGGGTCGACGTGCAGCCGGCACATGCCTCGGTGGGAGATCTGGTCGAGGCGCTCGCGGGCTACGCTGTAGAACTGCGCGAGAAGCTCGCCGCGATGCCTGCCAAGCAGCGCCGCGGTTCTAAGGTGCAGGGCCCTACTGCCCTGAGGTTTCGCTAGTTAGAGGGGTCACTCCCGATGGGTTTTCCCGAGGTTCGGCCGCGCCGGCTGCGTCGCACACCCGCGATGCGCCGGCTGGTCGCCGAGACGCACGTCCAGCCGTCCAACCTGATCCTGCCGATGTTCGTCAAGGAGGGGCTGGCCGAGCCGCGGCCGATCAGCTCCCTGCCCGGCGTCGTGCAGCATTCCCGCGAGTCGCTGCGCAAGGCCGCGGCCGAGGCCGTCGCCGAGGGTGTTGGCGGGATCATGCTCTTCGGCGTGCCGGAGACGCGTGACGAGACCGGCTCGGGCGGCATCGACCCGGACGGCATCCTCAACGTCGCCGTGCGCGACGTGGTCGCCGAGGTCGGCGACGCCACCGTGGTCATGGCCGACCTGTGCCTGGACGAGTTCACCTCGCACGGGCACTGCGGCGTGCTGGCCGCCGACGGCTCGGTCGACAACGACGCCACGCTGCGGCAGTACGAGCTGATGGCGCTCGCCCAGGCCGAGGCCGGAGCGCACGTGCTCGGCCCGTCCGGGATGATGGACGGCCAGGTCGGCGTGGTCCGCCGGGCGCTGGACAAGGCCGGCTACACCGACGTCTCGCTGCTGGCCTACGCGGTCAAGTACGCCAGCGCGTTCTTCGGCCCGTTCCGCGAGGCCGTCGAGTCCGCGCTGGTCGGCGACCGCAAGAGCTACCAGCAGGACCCGGCCAACCTGCGCGAGGCGCTGCGCGAGGTTGCCCTCGACGTCGAGGAGGGCGCGGACATGGTCATGGTCAAGCCCGCGCTGCCGTACCTCGACGTGCTTGCCCGGGTCGCCGAGATGGTGGACGTGCCGGTCGCCGCCTACCAGGTCTCGGGCGAGTACGCGATGGTCGAGGCGGCGGCGGCCAACGGCTGGCTCGACCGCGAAAAAGTGATCCTGGAGACACTGACCTCAATCCGCCGCGCGGGTGGCCAGTTGATTTTGACCTACTGGGCGGCCGAGGCGGCGCGGCTGTTGCGCCGTACATAGCGCTCTGGGGTTTTGAGCAGCGAAGGGTTGCCCCCTTTAGCGCATTTGCGGCGGAGGGTTTGCCCTGGGGCGCACTTGCGGCGGAGGGTTTTGCCCTTTGGCACACGTGCGGCGGAGGGTTTGCCCTGGGGCGCACGTGCGGCGGAGGGTTTTGCTCTGAGGTGCCCTTGCAGCGGAAGGTCTCAGCGCTGTATGGGCGCCTTGGCGGCGGGGTTGGACCGTCGAATGTCCTGAAAAGCGGTGGGGGAGCAAGCTCCACCCACACCCCCTCAACAGAGCAGCGGCTCTTATCCGCGGCAGCGCGTCTCTTTTTCCGCTCAGCCTGGCTCGTTGCTTGCCGAGTTCTTGTCCATGGCGATGACGCGGCTTCCGGCTCCGGTGCGCCCCTATGGGCCGCTTCAGCCGCTGGCCTTGCGGGTGCACGAACTTACTGTGCAGGGCCGCAATGCGGAAGCCGTTGCGCTGGCTGACCGGCTGGAGTGGATTGCCGGCGAGTTTGGGGACGAGCGGACCGTTGGCATGATCTGGCAGGGCCGCATGTATGCGCTGATTTCGCTCGGCCGGCTGCAGGAGGCCCTGGCCACCGGTGAGCGGCTGCTCGAGCGGCACCGGGCGGCCGGGGTGCGCGGCGGGGAGGCCCGGGCGCTGGCTGACACCGCCGAGATCCTAATCAAGCTGGGCCGGCTCGACGAGGGGCTGCACCGGCTGGCCAACGCTCTGCTCGTGCTCGACCGGCTGCCGTTGGCCAACCCGCGGTACACGGCGGCCATCTCCTCGATCTCCGAGGCGGCCCGCGCCGCTGAGCTCTATGAGCTGGCCGACTCCTCCGCCGCCTACGCCACGGAGGCGTTCGCGCTCGATCCGGCCCAGCGGGTCGCGGCCGAGCTGCAGCGGGCCGAGCTGCTGCTGGAGTGGGGGCTGCGGCTGGAGCACGTCGGGCTGGTCGAGGAGGCCGACGGCAAGTTCGCCAAGGCCGTCGGGCTGGTCCGGCCGCTGGTCGAGGCCGACGCCGACCTGGCCGACGCGCCGCTGGCCGCCGTCCTGCTCGCGCTCGGGCTGGTCAAGACCGGTGCCGTCGAGGAGGCCCGGGCGGCCGCGGGCGCGCTCGTCGTGCCGCTGCGCGCCGGCGGGCACGAGCACGAGGCCCGGCTGGCCCACCTGGCCTTCGGCATCGCGCTGCGGCACCGTGGCGAGTGGGCCGCGGCCCGGCGGGAGTTCCTGGCCGCGACCGAGCTGGCGCCGCTGAGCTCGCAGCGGCTGATCTTCCAGTTCGAGCTGGCCCGGCTGGTCGCCGAGGCCGAGCCCGGGGAGGCGGCCGGCGCGCTGTTCGGCGCGGTCCGGGCCCAGGCCCGCTACCTGTGGCAGCTGCGCAACGAGCGGCGCACGATGCTGCAGCAGGCCCGGCGCCGGGTCGAGCTGGAGGCAGCCAGGGCGCGGGCCGACCGGGTCGCCGCCCAGGACGCGCTCACCGGGCTGGGCAACCGGCGCCAGTTCGACCGGCAGCTCGACGACGCCGACCTCGGCTCGGTGGTGCTGGTGCTCGTCGACGTGGACCGGTTCAAGGGCATCAACGACCGGTACTCCCACGGCACCGGCGACCGCGTCCTACGCGAGGTCGCCGCGGTCCTGCGCGCCCACTGCCGGCCCGAGGACGTCGCGGTGCGCCTCGGCGGCGACGAGTTCGCCCTGTTCCTGCGGTGCGACCTGGGCACGGCCGCCCGCATCGGGGCCCGCATTCGGGCCGTGATCGGGGCCCGGGACTGGAACGAGCTCGCGCCCGGCCTGCGCGTGACGCTGAGCATCGGGGTGGCCGCGCCGGCCGCCGGGATGACCGGGCGGGACCTCTACGACCTGGCCGACCGGCAGCTCTACGCGGCCAAGCGGGGCGGTCGCGACCGGGTGGCCGCTTAACTCATTTCGGGCATATTGGGCGTGTCGTGACTTCACCCGCCCCGGCTCGGCCGCAAACTTGTTCCTGCAGTTCACGACCCTGGTAACGGCCCCGCAGTGGTGAAATCCGGCCTCGGCGAAGTGTCAGGAACACGACAGTTCCCCGATCGGGTGCGAGGGCCCTCGTTGCGCTGATCGTGAGATGGCTCGTCACCGGAGGCGCCGGTTACATCGGCGCGCACGTCGTCGCCGCCCTGCAAGAGGCGGCCGTCGAATGCATTGTCGTCGATGACCTGTCCACCGGCCGGGCGGCCCGCGTGCCGTTCGGGGTGCCCTTGCTGCGGGCCGACGTCCGCGACGGGGCCGCCATGCGGGAGGCGTTCCTCCGGCACCGGCCCGACGGGGTGATCCACCTCGCCGCGCGCAAGGACGTGGCCGAGTCGACCGCCCACCCGCTGCGGTACTACCAGGACAACCTCGACGGCCTGCGCGCGGTGCTGGCCGCCGTGGCCGCCGCCGGCACCCGCTCGGTGCTGTTCTCCTCCAGCGCCGCCGTCTACGGCACGCCCCGCCGCTCGCCGGTGCGCGAGCAGGACCCGACCGAGCCCGCCAACGCGTACGGCCGGACCAAGCTCATCGGCGAGTGGATGCTGCGCGACGCGGCGGCCGGGGGCGGGTTCCGGTGGGCCGCGCTGCGGTACTTCAACGTCGCCGGCGCCGCCGCCCCGCACCTGCGCGACGAGGGCGGCACCAACCTCGTGCCCCGCCTGCTGCGCGCGGCCGGGCTGGGCATCCCGGCCACCGTCTACGGCACCGACTACCCGACCGCCGACGGCACGGCCGTCCGCGACTACGTGCACGTCGCCGACATCGCCGACGCCCACGTCCGCGCGGCCCTGGCCCTGGCCGCCGACGAGCTGCGCGACGAGGTGCTCAACGTCGGCCGCGGCGAGGGCGCGTCGGTGCTGCAGATGATCGCCGCCGTCGGCCGCGCCCTGGGCCGACCGCTGCCCTACGACGAGGCCCCGCGCCGGCTCGGCGACCCGGCCGCGGTCGTCGCCAGCGCCGCCCGCATCCGCGCCCGCCTCGGCTGGCGGGCCCGCCACAACCTGCACGCGATCGTCACGAGCTCGATCGCCGAAGTCGCCAAAGCCGCCTGAGTTTCTTGACCCCCAAGAGGAGCACAGCACTTTGAAGTCCCGGATCGTCGCCGGCGCCCTGGCCCTGCTGGGCCTCGCCGGCATCGCCCTCGCCCAGCCCGCGCTGGCCGCCGCCGCCCCCAAACAGCGCATCGACCTGCGCGTGCTCGTCCTCGACGACGCCGGCACCGGCATCGACACCCTTCGCGCCCAGCTCGACCGGGAGGGCGTCCCCTACGACGTGCTCGACCTCACCGCCGGTGGCCGCCCGGTCATCACCGCGGCCTACCTCGCCGACACCGTCAGCGGGGTACGCCGGGCCAAGTACCAGGGCGTGATCGTGCCCAACGAGCTGTCGGTGACCGGGGCCGAGGCGACCGCGCTGGCCGACTTCGAGCGGGAGTTCAAGGTCCGCCAGATCGACGCGTACACCTTCGCGGGCTCGAACGTCGGGCTCACCAACGCCTGGAGCGGCGTGCTCGACGGCGCCACCATGCAGGTCACCGAGGCCGGCAAGGCGGGCGGGTTCGGCTACCTCAAGGGGGCCGTGCCGGTCGACGACCGCGATCCGACCGTTTCGGAGTCGTTCGGGTACCTCGGCGCGTCCGCCGCCCCCGCCGGCGCGACCTTCACGCCGCTCGTCACCGGCGCCCAGCCCGGCGGCGGCGCGACCGGCTCGCTCATGGGCGTGTACGCGCACGACGGCCGTGAAGAGCTGGTGGTGACGCTGGCGGCCAACCGGTACCAGACGCATGCTTTGGAACTCGGGCACGGCCTGATCACCTGGCTGACCCGCGGCACCCACCTCGGCTACACGCGCAACTACTTCAGCGTGCACGTGGACGACGTCTTCCTGCCCGACGACCGCTGGGACACCGTGCACAACTGCACGGTCGGCGACGACTGCAACCCCCAGCGGGATCCGACCGTCCAGCCCTACAACCAGACCGTCCGGATGACCAAGGACGACGTGAACGCCCTGGTCACCTGGCAGAACGCGCGTGGCGTCAAGCTCGACGTGGTGTTCAACGGCGGCGGCAGCGTCGAGGCCGGGGCGGGCGATCCGCTCACGGCGGCGGTCGTGGCGAACAAGGCGCAGTTCCGCTTCATCAACCACACGTACGAGCACCCGTATCTCGGCTGTGTGCAGGACTTCTCGGTCACCCCCTGGAAGTGCACGGGGCAGTGGGTGTCGCAGGCCGACATCTCGGCGCAGATCAAGAAGAACGTCGACTGGGCGAAGTCCAAGGGCATCCCGATCGACGCGAGCGAGCTGGTCACCGGCGAGCACTCGGGCCTCAAGACGCTGCCGCAGATGCCGGCCGACAACCCGAACCTGGCGCCGGCGCTCACCGCGAACGGGGTCAAGTACGTGGCCTCGGACGCCTCCCGCGAGCAGACCGCCCGCACCGTGGGCAGCGCGACGACGGTGCCGCGGTTCCCGATGAACATCTACTACAACGTGGCCACCGTCGCCGAGGAGGTCGACGAGTACAACTGGCTGTACACCAGCGCGGCCGACGGCGGCAGCGGCATCTGCGAGAACAACCCGGCCTCGACGTGCATCAGCCCGCTGGGCGCGAGCGGGTTCGCGAACTACATCGTGCCGATCGAGAGCCGCATCGCCTACGACCACGTGGTGTCGGCCAACCCGGCCCCGCACTACGCGCACCAGTCGAATCTCGCCGAGGACCGCATCTTGTACCCCGTACTGGACGCCGTCCTCGCCCGCTACCGGAACACCTACACCACCGCGACCCCGGTGGTGAACCCGAAGTTCGCCGAGTCCGCGCTGCAGAACCGGCGCCAGTCCGCGTGGACGGCCGCCGTGCAGAGCCGCCAGATCGAGGCGTACCTGCTCGACGGCAAGGTCACCGTCACCAACAAGGGCAACGCGCTGGACGTGCCGATGACGATGCCGAGCGGCACCACCGTGGTCAGCGCCTCCCTGCTGGGCCTCGAGGTCGGCGGCGGCGCGTTCGGCGAGGCCTACGGCGGCGAGCGCTCGGCGTGGCGCAGCTTCGGCAAGAACGGCCAGCAGACGCTGCGGGTGAGCTGAGCCGCCGTGCGCGTCGTCCTCGTCAACGAAGGCACCTACCCGTACGCCACCGGCGGCGTCACCACCTGGTGCGACCAGCTGGTGCGCGGACTGTCCGAAGTGGAGTGGGACCTGGTCGCCATCGTCGGGACCGAGCCCGACCGGCCCGCGATCGAGCTGCCCGGCAACGTCCGGTCGCTGCGCGCGGTGCCGGTCTGGGGCCCGGCCCGCCCCGCGCGCGGCCGCCCCGAACGGGCCGCCGGGCTGCTGTGCCGCGGCATGCTCGGCGACTCGGCGGCCGACCTGGTCCTGTTCGCCGAGGGCCTGCGCGCCCTCGCCGACCTGGCCGTCGGGCGGACCCGGTTCGGCCGGCGGGTGGGCCGCCATCCGCTCGCCGGGGCCGGCCTGGGCGACATCCTGCTCGACGCGTGGGCGCGGGCGGCCGGCGACGGCATCCGGCTGCCCCGGCTCACCCTGCGCGAGGCCGACGAGGCCGCGGTACTGCTCGAGCACGCCCTCCGCCCGCTGGCCGCGCCGCTGCCGGAGGACGCCCAGCTCGTGCACGCCAACGCCAACGGCCTCTCGGCGATGGTCGCCCTCGCGGCGAAGTGGCGGCTCGGGGTGCCGTTCATGATGACCGAGCACGGGGTGTACCTGCGGGAGCGCTACCTCGCCGCCGGCGCCCAGTCGCCTGGGGTGAAGACGGCGCTGCTGCGCTTCCACCGGGCCCTGGCGCGGCTCGCGTACTGGGAGGCCGACCTGGTCACCCCGGTCAGCGGCTTCAACGCGCGGTGGGCGGTGCGGCACGGCGCCGACCCGGCCAAGCTCGCGGTCATCGGCAACGGCGTCGACCCGGACCGCTTCCCGCCGCTGACCGGCGAGCCCGACGAGCCGGTCATCTCCTGGGTCGGGCGGATCGACCCGCTCAAGGACCTGGAGACGCTGATCCGCGCGCTCGCCATCGTCCGCGAGTCCATCCCCGACGCCCGCCTGCACCTGGCCGGCCCGGTCCCGGAGGGCAACGAGTCCTACGCCGCCGACTGCCGCGCGGTCGCCGCCGGGCTCGGCCTGACCGCCGCCGTGACCTGGGCCGGGCCGTGCCGGACCAGCCGCGACGCGTTCGCCGTGGGCCAGGTGGCGGCGCTGTCGAGCATTTCCGAGGGGATGCCGTACACCGTGCTGGAGGCGATGATGTGCGGCCGGCCCACGGTCAGCACCGACGTCGGCGGGGTGGCCGAGGCGGTCGGCAACGCGGGCCTCGTGGTGCCGCCGCGCGACCCGGCCGCGTTCGCCGCCGCGTGCGTGGCGTTCCTGTCCTCGGCCGAGTTCCGGGCCACGATCGGCCACAGTGGACGCGAGCAGGCCCTGGCCGAGCACACCCTGGACCGCTGCCTGTCCGCGTACCGCGCCCGCTACCGCGCCCTGTGCGGGTCCACTGTGGACCTGGTGTCGGCGTGAGCGGTGACTCGCTGGTCGTGGTGCCCGCACAGCGGCGCGCCCGGCCCAGCGAACTGGACCGTCCGGAGCCGCTGCGCTATGTCGGGCGGGTCGCCACCGATCCGGTCGCCGCGCTCGCCGACAAGATGCGCGACGACTGCCTCGGCGCCGTCGACATCGACGAGATTGCGGCCATCCTGGAGGCCAACGGCATCAACGACCGGGTCGCCGACCGCGAGTACGGCGAGCAGTCCGTCTTCGCCCTCGCCGGCCGCGTCGTCGCCCGGACCCTCGACGCGGCCGACACCCAGCAGTTCCGGCCGATCCCGCCCGAGGGCCCGAGCGCGGGCAAGGTGGTCGCCGACACGCTCATGCGGGCGCTGATCTACCTGACCCCGCTCGCCATCGGCATCGGCGCGTCGTCCGAAGTGGACGGTGTGCCGGCCCTGGCCACCACCGGCACCCTGATCCTCGGCTGGGGCGGCGGGCAGGCCCTGTCCTACCTGGGCTACCGCGCGCTGTCCGAGCGCGGCCGCACCGCCGCCGCCCGGCTGCTCGGCACCGGCTTCCTGGCCCTGGCCGCGCTGTGGGGACTGGTGCTCGTCGGCGAGGGCAGCCGCGCGTACGTCGTCGCCGCCGTCCAGCTCGCCCTGTTCGCGGTGGCCGGGGTGACCCTGGTGACCAACCGCGAGCGGGTGGTGATCGGGGCCGTCGCGCCCTGCTGGGTGGCGACCGCCGGGCTGCGCTTCGGGCTGCCCGTCGGGGTGCTGCTGGCCTGCGTGGCGGTGCTCGTGGCGGTCGCGTACTGGCCGGTCCTGCGGGAACGCGCGGCGCGCCGGATCACCCGCCGGCGCTGGCGCTCGTGGCGGCACGACGTCGGCTACGCGGCCCTCTACGGGCTGGTCGGCACCGGCCAGGCGGCGCTGCTGCGCACCGTCGCGCTGGACGGGATCGCCCCGCACCGGGTGCCGCTGGAGGCCGTGCCGCTGCTGCTCGGGGTACCGCTGATGGAACTGACTTTGGTTTGGCACCAGCGCCGCATCGCCGCCGCCCGGGCGAATCTGGCCGACCGCTTCGCCTTCGACCGCCGGCTGGGCCGGATCAGCGCCGGCACCGTGGCCGTCCTCGCCGTGCCGGTCGTGGTGGGCGCGGCCATCGCCGGCGCGGTGTGGTCCGGGCTGCTCGCCCGCGGGCAGTCCTTCGCCGCCGCCGTGCTGCTCATGGCCGTCTACGCGCTGTGCCTGGTGCTCGCCTCGCACGGCCGCGCCGGCACCGCCGCGATCGTCGTGTGGTGGCCGGCGCTGCTCGTCACGGGCGTCGGGCACTGGGCTCCGGCCCTGGTCCACGTGGCGCCCACGTTCACCGAAACCCTCGCCGTGGCGACGCTGCTCGGGGCCGGCCTGCCCGGTCTCGCCGTCGCCGCGCTGGTCCTGCGCGATCCGGAGAGTTACCGAGAATGATGCTGCTTCCGTTGTACGTCCACCCGCTGGTCGACCCCGAGGCGTGGGACGCGCTGCCCCGCGGCGGCGCGTGCTGGACCGTCGTCAACGTCCACAATGGACCCGGCGCGGGCCGCGACGAGGTCTACACCGCCGCGACCGCGCGGCTGCACGAGGCCGGGGTGCGGATGCTCGGCTACGTCGACCTCGGCTACGGCGAGCGGGCCAACGGCGAGGTCTGGTGCGACATCGTGGGCTGGTCGCAGTACCCGGTCGGCGGCATCTTCTTCGACCAGGTCCCGTCCGACGCGGCCGGGCTGGCCTACGTGACCCAGGTCGTGCGGGCGGTCCGCGGCTCGGTGGTGCTCAACCCCGGCACCCGCTGCCTGCCCGGGTACGCCGCCCTCGCCGACGTGGTGTGTACGTTCGAGGGGTCATGGGAGACCTACGCCGCCATGCCCGCCGAGCGCGACTGGTCCAACGCCGCGCACCTCGTCTACGGGGTGCCGACGGCCCGGCTGGGCGAGGCGGGCGCGATGCTGCTGCGCCGGGCCGGGCACGGGCTGGTGACGGACTTGGCGGCGCCGCTGCCGTACCACGGCGTCCCGAGCTCGCTGCGGGCCCGGGCGGCGGCGCGGTGAGTTCCCGGCGGCTGCGCGGGCTGCTGCTCGGCCTGGTCGCGGTGGCCGTGCTCTACGCCGCCGCCTGCACCGGCGGCGACCAGCACGGGCGCGACCTCGGCGGGCCCGGCTCGCACGCCCCGGGCACCGGCGGGGTCGGACCGTCCTATGCGGACGGGCTCGGCTCCGCCTCGGCGTCCCCGTCCGCGTCGGCCGGCCCGTCCGGCACCGCCGCCCCGCCCCCGCCACCCGGCGGCTGGTGGAAGCCGGCGGTCGGGATGAGCTGGCAGTGGCAGCTGACCGGGACCCTGGACAAGTCCGTGCCGGCCGAGGTGTACGACGTCGACGGGGCCAACACCGCCGCCTCCGACGTGGCCGCGCTCAAGTCGGCCGGCCGGCACGTCATCTGCTACGTCAACGTAGGCGCGCACGAGGACTTCCGCTCCGACGCCAAGAACTTCCCGGAGTCCGTGCAGGGCAAGGGCCTGGACGGCTGGCCGGGGGAGAAGTGGCTGGACATCCGCCGCTGGGACGTGCTCGAGCCGCTCCTGACGGCCCGCTTCAAGCAGTGCCGGGACAAGGGCTTCGACGCCGTCGAGCCGGACAACGTCGACGGCTACAGCAACAGCAGCGGCTTCCCGCTCACCGCGGCCGACCAGCTGACCTTCAACCGGCGGGTGGCTGATCTGGCCCACCGTACCGGCCTCGGGGTGGGGCTCAAGAACGACGTCGAGCAGGCCGCGGCGCTCGCACCGGCCTTCGACTTCGCGGTCAACGAGGAGTGCGCGCACTACGACGAGTGCGACGACCTCAAGGTGTTCACCGACGCCGGCAAGCCCGTCTTCCATGTCGAATACGAAGGCTCCACCGGTACCTTCTGCGGCAAAACAAAGCCACTGCGCTTCTCGTCAATGAAGAAAAAGCTGGACCTCGACGCCTGGCGCGAGTCTTGCTAGCTCTTTTTCGGCGGGGTCTTCTGTTCGGGGTCTTAGGGCAGCGGAAGGTGGCCCGCTGTATGGGCGCCTTGGCGGCGGGGTTGGACCGTCGAATGTCCTGAAAAGCGGTGGGGGAGCTTCGCTCCACCCACACCCCCTCAAGACCGCACCGGGTTCTGCTCGCAGCGGTTGTGTTGGAACTGGGCCCTAGCCTGTCAGTCCGTTTCTTTCGGCGAGGGTGTGCATGGCGCGCAGGATGCCGACGTGGTCGGACGGGGCGGTTATGGTCTGGCTCGGTGCTCTCAGGCCGGCGAGGGTGTAGCCGAGATGGCGCCGCCAGGCTGCGGGGGCGTGTTCGGCGGTTCGTTCGGCCAGGCCGGCGTTGGCCATCAGCACCGGCACCACGTCGGTGTGCTGGAAGTCGGGGCGCAGGACTCCCGCCGCGCGGGCGCGGTCGATCAGCTCGGCCAGTCCCTGGAAGGCGCGGCCGCGCAGGCTCTCCAGCTCCGGTACCGCGGACGCGATCGCCACCAGCAGATCGGCGAACGCGCGGTTGCCCGCCTGGGCCTCGCACAGGAACGTGAGGTGCTCGGCGAACGCCTCCCAGGGGTCCGCCACCTTCAGCGCCCGTTCGGTCGCGTCGACGACGTCCTGCAGTGCGTCGGCGAACACCGCGGCGACGAGCAGGCCCCGGCTGGGGAAGCGGCGGTACAGCGTGGCGTTGCCGACCTTGGCCCGCCGGGCTATCTCGTCCAGCGGCGCACCCAGCCCACGCTCGGCGAAGACCACTTTCGCCGTCTCCACCAACTGTCGCCGGTTGCGCTCGGCATCGCTGCGCAGTCCCCCCTGAGCCCCCATGGCTACAGCATATTCGCCGCGATCGTTTTCGTGGCTTTTAGCTGCTCCAGCAAAAGTTCGGGCATCGGCGAACCAAAGTATGGACAGCCGTAGCTAAAGCCCCTAGTGTGTCCCCCACGACACCAGGGTGTTTCATCAATGTATCCGGACGGCACCGGATGCGGCGGCGCCCCGGGTCGCTTTGGCATCCGGCGCGGCGGCGCGCGCCCTGCCTGGCACATCACCACGTCAGGAAGGGACACCCCGTGAACCTGCAACCCTCCAGACATCGATGGCGGCCGATCTCGGCAGCCCTGATTCTCGTTGCCTCCAGCGTCACCGCCACCGCCTTCACGCTCGCCGCGGCGCCCGCCACGCCCGCGCTCGCGGCCATCAACGCGGCCGACTACCAGCAGGTGACCCTGGCCAAGGGCGAGCCCGAGGTGGGCGAGCCGCTGGCCATCTCCGTGCTGCCCGACCGGTCGGTCCTGCACACGGCGCGCAACGGCACGCTGCGGCGCACCGACGCCGCCGGGACCACCTCGGTCATCGCCACCATCCCGGTGTACACGCACGACGAGGAGGGGCTGCAGGGCGTCGCCGCGGACCCCAACTTCGCCAGCAACCGGTACATCTACCTGTACTACGCCCCGCCGCTGAGCACCCCGGCCGGCGACGCGCCCGCCACCGGCACCGCCGCCACCTGGACCACCTGGACCGGCGTCAACCGGCTGTCCCGCTTCACGCTGAACGCCGACTTCACCGTGAACACGGCCAGCAAGGTCGACATCCTCGACGTCCCGGCCAACCGGGGCATGTGCTGCCACGTCGGCGGCGACCTCGACTTCGACGCCCAGGGCAACCTCTACCTGTCCACCGGCGACGACTCCAACCCGTTCGACTCGGCCGGCTACGCCCCGATCGACGAGCGCACCGACCGCAACCCGGCGTACGACGCCCAGCGCTCCGCCGGCAACACCAACGACCTGCGCGGCAAGATCCTGCGCATCAAGGTCAACGCCAGCGGGACGTACTCGATCCCGTCCGGGAACCTCTTCGCCCCCGGTACCGCGAACACGCGGCCCGAGATCTACGCGATGGGCTTCCGCAACCCGTACCGCATGACCGTGGACAAGGCCACCGGCATCGTCTACGTCGGCGACTACGGCCCCGACGCCGGCGCCACCGACGCCAACCGCGGCCCGTCCGGGCAGGTCGAGTTCAACCGGATTACCGCGCCGGGCAACTTCGGCTGGCCGTACTGCACCGGCACGAACACGGCCACCGAGACCTACAACGAGTGGAATTTCGCCACCAACTCGACCGGCGCGAAGTTCAACTGCACCGGCGGCCCGACCAACAACTCGTTCCGCAACACGGGCCTCGGCACCCTGCCCGCGGCCAAGCCGGCCTGGATCCGCTACGGCGGCGACGCCGGCAGCCCGACCGAGTTCGGCGGCGGCTCCGAGTCGCCGATGGCCGGCCCGGTGTACCACTACGACGCGGCCAACCCGTCGACCACCAAGTTCCCGCAGTCGCTCGACGGGCTGTTCTTCGCCGGCGAGTTCGGCCGCGGCTGGATCAAGCCGATCAAAATCAACGCCGACGGCTCGCGCGGGACGATCGACAACTTCCCGTGGAACGGCAAGCAGGTCATGGACATGCAGTTCGGCCCGGACGGGTCGCTCTACGTCCTGGACTACGGCACCGGCTACTTCAACGGCGACCTCAACTCGGCGCTGTACCGCTACGACTACGTCGGCGCCGGCGGCAACCGCGCCCCGATCGCCAACGCGACCGCCAACGTCACCTCCGGCGCGGCCCCGCTGGCCGTGACCTTCTCCTCGGCGGGCTCCAGCGACCCCGAGGGCGGGGCGCTGACCTACGCGTGGACGTTCGGCGACGGCGGCACCTCGACCGCGGCCAACCCGTCGCACACCTTCGCCGCCAACGGCACCTACTCGGTGACCCTGACGGCCCGGGACCCGCAGGGCGCGATCGGCACCGCCAACGTCACCATCAGCGTCGGCAACACCGCGCCGACGGTCACCGTCCACGGCCCGAAGCCCGGCCAGCTGGTGTCCTTCGGCGACTCGGTGCCGTGGAGCGTCACCGTGACCGACCCCGAGGACGGCCCGATCGACTGCACCAAGGTGACCATGACCTATGTGCTCGGCCACGACCAGCACGCGCACGCGATCACGTCGCAGACCGGCTGCGCGGGGACCATCACCATCCCGGTCGACGGTGAGCACGACTCCGCCTCGAACATCTTCCCGATCTTCGACGCGCAGTACACGGACAAGGGCGGGCTGACCGTCCACGCGCAGAGCATCATGGCGCCCCGCTACCGGCAGGGCGAGTTCTACAAGACCTTCTCCGGCGTCGACCCCATCACCAAGGCGACGGCCGAGGGCGGCAAGACCGTCGGCAACATCAACAACGGCGACTGGATCGGGTTCGACCCGTACAAGCTGAACAACGCCACCTCGTTCACCGCGCGGGTCTCCTCGGGCGGCGCGGGCGGCACGCTGCAGCTGCGCACCGGCTCGCCGACGGGCACGATCATCGGCTCGGCGACCGTGCCGGTGACCGGATCCTGGGAGACGTTCACGAACGTGAGCGGCCCGATCAGCAATGCGCCGGCCGGAACGACCTCGCTGTATCTGACCTTTGCCGGCAGTACCACCGCGGCCTTGTTCGATCTGGACAGCTTCACCTTCACGACCGGTGCGGGCGGCAACGGCACCGGCCCGGTCAAGGGTCTGGCCGGCAAGTGCCTCGACGCCCGGGGCGCGGCGAGCGCCGACGGCACGCAGATGCAGATCTACACCTGCAACGGCACCGCCGCGCAGGTCGTCGCCCAGGTCGGCCAGCAGCTCAAGGTCCTCGGCAAGTGCGTGGACATCTCGGCCGGCGCGACCGCGGACGGCACCAAGATCCAGCTCTGGACGTGCAACAACAGCGGCGCGCAGAACTGGGTGCCGCAGGCCGACGGCTCGCTGAAGAACCCGGCCTCGGGCAAGTGCCTGGACGTGGCCGGGGCGAACAGTGCCGACAGCACGGTCGTGCAGTTGTACACCTGCAACGGCACGAGCGCGCAGAAGTGGACGATGCCATGAAGATCCGCTCTTTGACGTTCGCCGCTGTGCTGGTCGGCTCGTTGCTCGTCGGCGCGCCGGCTGCCCAGGCCGCGGACCCCGCCTATGACGTCCTGGTCTTCTCCAAGACCGCGGGCTTCCGGCACGACGCCATTCCGGCCGGCATCCAGGCCGTGCGCGACCTGGGTGCGGCGAACAACTTCACGGTGACCGCCACCGAGGACGCGTCCGTCTTCACCGCCGCCGGTCTGGCGCCGTACGAGGCCGTCGTGTTCATGTCGACGACCGGCGATGTGCTCAACGACGCGCAGCAGACGGCGTTCGAGTCGTACATCCGCGGTGGCGGCGGCTACGTCGGCGTGCACGCGGCCGCCGACACCGAGTACTCGTGGCCCTTCTACGGCCAGCTGGTGGGGGCCTGGTTCGCCTCGCACCCGGCGATCCAGCAGGTCAACTCGCGCACCGAGGACCGCGCGAACCCGGCCACGGCGCACCTGCCGCAGGTGTGGACGCGCACGGACGAGCTGTACAACTACCAGACCAACCCGCGGGCGACCGTGCACGTGCTGGCCACGCTCGACGAGTCGTCGTACTCCGGCGGCACCATGGGCGGCGACCACCCGATCACCTGGTGCAAGACGATCGACTCCGGCCGCTCCTTCTACACCGGCTTCGGTCACACCCAGGAGTCGTACGCCGACGGGAATTTCCGGAACCAGCTGCTCGGCGGCATCCGGTACGCCTCCAAGCGGGCGCAGGCCGACTGCCGTCCGGAGACCGGCTACACGCCGCTCTACAACGGCTCCACGACGGGCTGGTCGCAGGCCGGCCCGGGCAGCTTCACCAACGCGGACGCCACCCTGTCCTCGACCGGCGGGCTCGGCCTGTTCTGGTACTCCGCGAAGCAGTTCGGCACGTCGTACTCGCTCAAGGCCGACTTCCGGATCACGGGGGACAGCAACTCGGGCGTCTACGTCGGGTTCCCCAACCCGGGCACCGATCCGAACATCGCGATCAACCAGGGGTACGAGATCCAGATCGACGCCACCGACACGCCCGACCACACCACCGGCGCGATCTACAACTTCCAGTCGGCCAACATCGCCGCCCGCGACGCCGCGCTCAACCCGCCCGGCGCGTGGAACACCTACGAGATCCTGGTCGAGGGGCAGCGGCTGCGGGTGTACCTCAACGGCTCGCTGATCAACGACTTCACGAACACGGATCCGGCGCGCAACCTCGACGGGTACATCGGCATCCAGAACCACGGCTCGGGTGACCAGGTGTCCTTCCGCAACATCCGGATCAAGGACGCTTCGGCTCCGCCCGCGGACACCGTCCAGGCCGAGCTCTTCTCCTCCGCGTCCGGCGTCCAGCCGTACACGAAGGCCGGCGCCCACAACGGCCAGACCCTCGGCTACATCGAGCCGGGCGACTGGGCGGCGTACAACGGCCTGAACATCGGCGGCGCCACCCAGTTCAAGGCCCGCGTGGTCTCCGGCGGCCCGGGCGGCCAGATCCAGGTCCGCACCGGCTCGACCACCGGCCCGATCCTGGGCACGGTGAACGTGCCGAACACCGGCAGCTGGGACACGTACGCGGACGTCACCGCGGCGCTCACGGGCGTCCCGTCCGGGACGGCGAACGTGTACCTGACGTTCACCGGCACCGGCACCGGCCTGTTCGACCTCGACGACTTCACGTTCGTCAAGGGCACCTCGGTGGTGAGCGGCCCGGTCCGCGGCCTGGCTTCCAAGTGCCTGGACGTCCGCGGCGGGGTGACCGCGGACGGCACGCAGATCCAGCTGTACACGTGCAACGGCTCCACCGCCCAGACCTGGACGGTCTCCGGCCAGACGCTGCGCGCCCTGGGCAAGTGCCTGGACATCTCGGGCGGCAGCTCGGCGAACGGCGCCAAGATCCAGCTCTGGACGTGCAACGGCTCCGGCGCGCAGAACTGGGCGCCGCAGTCCGACGGCTCGCTGCGCAACCCGCAGTCGTCCAAGTGCCTGGACGTGGCCGGCGGCAACTCGGCGGACAGCACGGTGGTCCAGCTGTACACCTGCAACGGCACGGCCGCGCAGAAGTGGACCCTTCCCGCGTAACGGCTCGGTCGGTCGGGCGGGGGCTGTACATAGACGTGCAGCCCCCGCCCGCACGTTGCTTACCGTGACGGATTCAATCGCAGGGCTCCATCCATTGCGAAGTTCCCCTAGGCTCGGCCCGTGCTGGGGACACGAGCAAAACACATCGGGCTGAGCGTGGCGCTACTGTCAGTGCTGGCGGGATGCGGCACGCACGCCGAGTCCGCGCCTCCGGGCCCGCCGTTGGCCGAGGCCCCAGCCAGTACCGACCCGTTCCCGGAGGGCCAGCTGGAGGGCGTCGGCGAACTGGCCCCGGCCCCCACGAAGTCCCCGACCCCGAAGCCGTCCGCGACGGTGAAGCGGGTGAACCCGGGCGGCGACACCGGCGGCGGCAAGGCCAACACCAACGACGGCGTCCCGAACACCGCGAGCGGCACCTTCACCGTGTCGACGGGCGGCTCGGACGTCGTGGGCGCCGGCGGCACCCTGGTCAGGTACCGGGTCGAGATGGAGAACGGCATCAACTGGGGCAACAACCCGGTATGGACCACGGCAACGGTGGCCACCGAGGTGGACCGGGCGGTGGCGACTCCCGAGGGCTGGACCAGGTCGGCCGAGCACCCGGTGACCTACGCCTCGAACAAGATCAGCAACGCCAGCTGGAAGTTCCAGCGCGTCTCAGGCGCCGACTACGACGTGACCCTGAAACTGGCCACGCCGGGCACCGTGGACAAACTGTGCAAATCGGTGGGCGTCACCACCCAGGGCATCTACTCCTGCCGCTACGGCAAGACCATCCTGCTGAACCTGCGCCGCTGGCTGAAGGGCATCGACGGCTTCCCCGCGGGCATCGACTTCCACTCGATGACGGTCCTGCACGAGATGGGCCACTTCCTGGGCTTCGACCACATGAAATGCCCCGGCTCGGGCCAGGTCGCCCCGGTGATGCAGACCCAGACGATCGCGCTGAACGGCTGCAAGCCGAACGCGTACCCCTTTACCACGGACGGCACTTTCGTCACGGGCCCTTGGGCGGCGAGCTGACTCGGCGTAACCGTCTTTCACTGATGGTGATGATCGGCGGCTGGATTTTTTTGCGCCAGCTACCATCAGTTCCAAGAAACCTGAAGACGGCGGGCCCCAAACGGCCGAACCTGCGCCTGCTTGCCGGGCCTTTCAGCCCTTGAGCCGGCGCAGGAGGTCGATGACGTCGGCCTCGTACTCGCGCCACTCCCGGTCCGGCTTGAACCCCAGCTCGGCGTTGACCTGCAGCAGCGGCTCGTTCTCCAGGGCGTTCCAGGTCTGCACGTCCAGCAGGTGCGGCTCGGCGGCGCGCAGTTCGAACAGCATGCGGGCCTTGATCGCGCGGCTGATGCCGTAGCCGCGGTGGGTGGGCACCTCGATGGTGTCGTACTGGTCCGCGCGCGTCGGGCGCTGCGCCGGCACGACGACCTCGGTGAGGCCGGCGATCGTCTCGGACTGCTCGTGCACGGCGAGCACGATGTAGGGCTTCAGGCCGCGCGCGTGCAGGGTGCGCAGGCTCGCGGCCAGCCGTTCGGAGTCGTACGAGCTCGGCCGCAGCGCGAGATCGTCGATCACCGCGGCGCGGGCGGCCTCCTTGGCGTAGGCGTATCCGGCGTACAGCTCCGGCGGCGGTCCGCCGGGGTAGTACTCGATGCGGTAGCCGGCCCCGATCCCGGCCGCCATCTCGCCCAGCCGCAGCCAGTCGACGCCGGTGAGATCGAGCAGGTTGCGCATCTCGATGAACGCGCACTCGAAGCCGTGGGCCTCGAAGAACTTGACGCTCGGGGTGCCGCCGATGACCTCGACGCCGACGGACTCGAAGCCCTCCTCGGCGGCCCGGCGCGCGACGGCGGCCAGCAGCGTGCTGCCGACCCGGCCGCGGCGGGCGCTCGGCACCACCGACAGCTCCAGCACGCCGATATCCTCGAGCGCGAGCAGGCTGGCGTGCCCGAGGATCTCACCGCCGTCGCTGGTGGCCAGCCACGACGTGCGCCGCTCGCCCGGCATGGTGACGCCCAGGTACTCCCGGAACATCGTCTCGCGCCACGGCGGGTCCTCGGGCACATCGACCGTCACGATGTCGTTCAGCGCCCGCAGTACCGCCTCGAGTTCGGCCGCGGGCGCGGTCCCTGGGTCCCACTCGCGCACCTTCACGGTCCTAAGCCTGCCCTTGTTTGTGGCTGAGCGGAAGTACCAGAGCGCAGAGCGTGGCATTGATCTACCCGCAGGGCGTGTGGATCACCCTCGTGACCTGCGCCGACCACGCAGCGCAACCGGCCGCCGGGCCCGCGGCCGGGGCGCGATCAGCTCTGCCGATCCTTGCGCCCGTAGTCGTTCGTGGCGTTGAAGACCGCCGCGCGGTACTCCTCCGGCACGTTGTACGCGTGGATCGCCGAGTTCCAGCCCTCCAGCGTGGCCAGGTCCCGCCCGTTGTCGCACAGGAACTTGGCCGCCGTCAGCGCCGCGTCGTCGATGTCGTTGATGTCGATCACGCCGTCCGCGTCCGCGTCCAGGCCGTACTGCTTCCACGTCGAGGGCAGGAACTGCATCGGCCCGACGGCGCGGTCCCAGGTCCGGTCGTTGTCCATCGTCCCCTGGTCGGTGTCGGCCACGGACTGCCGGTTGTTCTGCCCGTCCAGCGGCGGCCCCACCACCGGCGGAACGGACCGGCCGTCGTCCTGCAGCACCGAACCGTTGGTCCGGCCGTGATCCGACTCCACCTTCCCGATGCCGGCCAAGGTAGTCCACGTCAGGTGGCATTTCGGTGTCGTCCGCGCGGCCACCGCCTCCGCGTATCCGTACGCCTGCAGCGCCACGACCGGGATGTCCAGCCGCACCGACCGGCTCGCCGCCCACGCCCCGTAGACGTCGGCGGGGCGCTGCAGGGTGCCCGGCGGGGGACTGAAGGTGGGTGAGGCGGACGGGTCCTCCGGGCGCGGGGCCTGCCCGGTTTCCGGTGCTCCGGTCATCGGAGGTGCGCCATTGGTACCGCCCGGTGCCGGCCCCGACTCCGCGACGTCCGCGCTCGGCTTGGAGGCGCCGGCCACCACGGCACCGGCGGTCCCGGCCGCGGCGAGCAGGACCGCGAGGAGCACGCCCGGCAGCAGGAACCGGAACCCGGGCCGCGCCTTGATCCGGTCGAACCGCTCCCGCCGCGCCTCGGACCGCGCCCACCGGGGGTTGGCCGCCTCCAGCACGTCGACCGAGGTCGAAGCGGCCGGCGCGGAGCGCCGCGACTCCAGCCAGCTCGGCCGCTTGCCCGCCTCGGCCAGATGCTTCGGCTCATGCTCCGGCTTGCTCAGATCGGGCGCGGTGATCTCCACCGGGATCGACCGCTCGTCGGCCGGCTCCCGCGGAACGGGCGGCCGGATGGCGGCCGCCGTGGAAGCCGGGGCAGGAGCGGTCGGATCCGAGGCCTCAGCAGTGTCCACTGTGGTCGGACGCTCGGCATCTGGCGTCTCGTCGTCGCGTGCCACGAGGACCAGTATTGCACCCGGACGGGCGGGGAAGAGCCTCCCGCGAACCGCACCGGAGCGCCCGCCGGAGACGAGTTCACCGGGAGGTGTCAGCGTGGCATAGCCTGTGGGAATGCCACGTTACGAGTACCGCTGCCGGGCCTGCGGTGACACCTTCGAGGTCCAGCGACCGATGCGTGAAGCCAACGTGAAGACCGCCTGTCCGGCCGGGCACGACGACACGGTCAAGCTGCTGTCCACGGTCGCGGTGGGCGGGACGTCCGCGGGCCCCGGCGGCGGTCAGTCCGGCGGCGGGTGCTGCGGAGGGGCCTGCGGCTGTTGAAACAATGTTACGGATGAGTTTCGCGATAAACCGTCGAAACGGCTTTGATGTTGTGTCCTGTTGTGCCACAACTGCTGCCGGAGTGTTGTCGTTACGTCACGCGAAACCCACTCAAGCTTTGCCTGCCATCGTGCTGACCAGCACAGATCGCCCCGGAGGGCCAATCCGGGATCGACCGTTTTTACGATGCGCGGGCCACTTGGTTGGGGAAATATAGGGCTCGCCTGAATTAGGACGGCGGAGGTTTCACGTGTCGGGGCGGACGCACCTGCCCAGCGGGCTGGTGACTTTCCTCTTCACTGACATCGAGGGCTCGACGCGTTTGGCCCAGATGCTCGGTGTGGGATACCGGCCGGTGCTCCACGAGCACCGGGAGGTGATTCGCCGCGCACTGTCCAAAGCGGACGGTGTGGAACTTTTCACGGAGGGTGACTCACTCTTCGTCGCGTTCGCCGACGCCGCCCTCGCCCTGTCCGCCTGCGCCGAGGCCCAGCGCGCGCTCGCCGCCCACGACTGGCCGAGCCCCGAGGCCCGCCCCAAGGTCCGCATGGGCCTGCACACCGGATTCGCCGAGCCGTACGGCGGCGAGTACACCTCCCCGGAGGTCCATCGCGCCGCCCGGGTCGCCGCGGCCGCGCACGGCGGGCAGGTCCTCTGCTCGGCCGCGACCGCCGCCCACGTCGGCCTGTCGTCCTCGGCCGCCCCGGTCGACCCGACCGACCCCGGCCTGGAGAACGGCCCGCTCGGCCACGGCGCCTGGCTGCTCGACCTCGGCCTGCACCGGCTGCGCGGCTTCGACGGCTTCGAGCGGATCTTCCAGCTCGTCGCGCCCGGCCTCGACCGGCAGTTCCCGCGCCCGCGCACCATCGACGCGCCCGCCCACAACCTGCCGGTGCAGACCACCCGGTTCATCGGCCGCGCCACCGAGCGGGCCGCCGTCCGCGATCTGATCAACCGGCACCGCCTGGTCACCGTGGTCGGGGCCGGCGGCGCGGGCAAGACCCGGGTCGCGGTCGAGGCGGCCGGCGAGATCGTCGAGCGCTTCCGCGACGGCGTCTGGTTCGCCGACCTCAGCGCCGTGGCCACCGCCGACCTGGTCGACGTCAGCGTCGCCGCCGCGCTCGGCCTGCGCCCCGAACCCGGGCGCGCCGTGGTGCAGACCATCGCCGACCACGTCCGCGACCGCCGGCTGCTCGTCCTGCTCGACACGTCGGACGCCCAGCTGCCCGCCGCCCGCCGCCTGGTGTCCCGGCTGCTGTCGGCGAGCCCCGAGGTGTACGTCCTGGCCACCTCCCGCGAGCCGCTCGGCCTGCCCGGCGAGGTGGTGTGGCGCATCCCGCCGCTGTCGGTCGAGGCGGCTTCCGGCGGCGGCTTCAGCGACGCCGTGGCCCTGCTCGTCGACCGCGCCTCCGCGGCCCGGGGCGGCCGTCCGGTCGAGCCCGGCGACATCGCCCACCTCACCCGGGTGGCCAAGGCGCTCGAGGGCCTGCCGCTCGCGCTGGAGCTGGCCGCGGCCCGCCTGCGCCTGCTCTCGCCGCCCCAGCTCGCGGACCGCATCGGTGACGTCCTGGGTACCCTCGACGCCGGCCTGCGCCCCGCCACCCCCGATGCGGGGATGAGCGACCGGCACCGCACCATGCAGGCCGCGGTCGACTGGTCGTACCGCACCCTCGACCCCCGCTCGGCCCGGCTGCTGCGCTGGCTGTCCGTCTTCGCCAGCCCGGTCGACCTGCCCGCGATCGAGTGGCTGCACGACGGCGACCCGCTCGACCCGCTGGCCACGCTGGTCGACAAGTCGCTGCTGCAGGCGGAGGCCGGGGCCACCAACGCGACGTACCGCATGCTCGACCCCATCCGCGCCTTCGCCGCCCGCCTGCTGCTGGAGGCGGGCGAGGAGGAGTCGGCCCGCGAGCGGCACGTCGCCTGGTGCCTGCAGGCGGCCCACGACGCCTACCTCGACAACGAGGGGCGCCCGGTCACGCTTTCGCTGTACACCCTGGATCCGTTGGCTGACGAGCTGCGTGCGGCCCTGCACTGGACGGTGACCCGGGGCAGCGCCCGGCAGGGGCTCGCGCTGGCCGGCTCGATGGACCAGTGGTGGCGCGAGCGCGGTCTGGTCCGCGAGGGCCGCATGTGGTTGTTCCGCTTGTACGAGCGGATCAGCGCAACCGGCGAGCCCGTACCCGACGCCGAGCTGGCGGCCGCGTACCACATGCACTCCCTGCACGCCGGCGCCGACGGCGAGACGGTCGAGGAACTGCGCTTCTCCCAGCGCGCCGAGGCGGCCGCCCGCCGCGCCGGCGATCCCGGACTGCTCGCCCGCATCCTGTCGGCCCGCGGCGCCCCACTGCTGGAGATGGGCCGCACCGACGAGGCCGAGCGGGTCACCCGCGACGTCATCACCTGGTCCGACGAGCAGGGCGTGGCCGGCGAGGCCCTGTCCGCCGTCTACGCCCTGGCCCAGCTCCTGTGGCGGCGCGGCGCCCTCGACGAGGCGGCGGACCTGCTGGCCAGCGCCCGGCCGTTGGAGAACAGCCGCCCGTTGGAACGCGGCCGCCGTACCGTCGACATGCTTTTGGGGATGGTCGCACTGTCCCGCGGCGACCTGGTGGCGGCCCACGACCACTTGATCGTCGCCCTCCGCTCGCGGATGACCCACGGCTTCCACCTGCGGGTCTGCGAAACCCTGAACGCCGTGGCGGTCCGCTGCGCGCTGGCTGACGACCTGGACACCTCGGCCAAACTGTTCGGCGCGGCCCAGTCGGCCCGCATTCGGCTGCGCTGCTCCAGTGGCGGGTTCGCCGCGTACTGGACCGAGCAGCAGGCCGACCTCCGCTCCTCCATGGGCGACGCGGCCTTCGACACGGCCTACGCAAGCGGCGGGGCGCTGAGCCTGGAGGAATCGGTGGCGCTGGCGCTGACCATAGAGCACCCAGACCTCATGGCCGGCTCGATACGCTTCTCAACTGTCGAGTAATCGCGGAGCGGACGGTCTTACTGGCGCTCTTGGTTACCGTGCGATGTCCTGAAAAGCGGTGGGGGAGCTTCGCTCCACCCACACCCCCTCAACACCGCACCGGGTCCTTGGGGCAGCGACGCGTCATTCCGAGCAGGCCTACTCCTCCTCGGGGTCCTGGTTGGCCTCGACGCCGAGCACGTACGCCTGCATCGCCAGCTCGTCCCCCGCCGGCCACACAAAAGCGGGCAGCTCCGCCGGGCCCAGTTCGCGCACGTAGCCCCAGAACGCCCGCACCGCCTCCCCGGGCGAGCTCGCCTCGATCGGCATGTCCACGCTCACCAGGTACGTCCGCCGCGGCGCGACCGGAGCGGCCGGCGCGGCCTGCCGGGCGACGGCGAGGTAGGCGTCCTCGTCAAGCGGCCCGGCCCGCAGCCCACCGGCGGGCAGCGGAGCGTCGAGCAGGTTCACCGTGTACTGCACCCGCCCCGCCCGGTCGACGCGGCCCAGGCCGAACACGACCGGTTCGGGCCCGCCGGCGACCAGGAGGGCCTCATCGCCGGGGGCGAGGCCCTCGACGGTCAGCTCACCGGCCCCGTAGACCCGCTCGTTCGCGTATTGCTCCTCGGAGACCTCGACCACCCACTTCGCCATTGCCTTATTGCATCACGGCGTCAGATCCGCACGAAGCAGCCGGCCACGTGATCGTTGACCATGCCGGTCGCCTGCATGAGCGCGTAGGCCGTTGTCGGGCCCACGAAGCGGAAGCCGCGCTTCTTGAGGTCCTTGGCCATGGCCTTGGACTCCGCGGTCACAGCCGGCACGTGGGAGAAATCTGCCGGCCGGTCGGGCTTGGGGGAGGGGGCGAAGGACCACAGCAGGGCCGCGATCCCGCCCGGCAGCTCGGCCGCGGCGCGGGCGTTGGCGATCGCCGCCTCGATCTTGGCGCGGTTGCGCACGATGCCGGGGTCGGCCAGTAATCGGTCCACGTCGGCCTCGCCGAACGCGGCCACCTTCTCGATCTCGAAGCCGGCGAACGCGGTCCGGAACGACGGGCGCTTGCGCAGGATCGTGATCCACGACAGCCCGGACTGGAACGCCTCCAGGCTCATCCGCTCGAACAGGCCGTTGTCGTCGCGGATCTCCCGGCCCCACTCGTTGTCGTGGTACTCCAGGTAGTCCGGCGTCGACCCGCCCCAGCCACACCGGGCCAGCCCGTCCGCCCCCACCACCACATCACTCATGCACGCAAGCTACCGCCCGGGTACGACAAAAACCCTCAGCGCAGCTTCCCGGCCTCCACCAGCCGGGCGAACCGCCGCAGCGCCCCCGTGAGACCCGCCTTGGAGCCGGGCCAGAGCAGCGGCCAGGCCAGCCGCCCGGCGTTCCCGGCCGGCAGCTGGAACCACTCGTGCCACACCACCTGCGTGCGGGTCGGGCCCAGTGCGGTACACCGGAGAACTCCCGGGCCCCGCAGCACCTTTCCGTGATGCACGACCCGCACCTCGAACGGCGGGTCGACCTTCACCACCCGCATGAGGTCGCGCACCAGCACCGGCCCGGCCTGCGTGACCGCCTCGATCTGGCTGCCCTCGCCGCCGTCGCCGGAGAGCACCCGGACGGTCGTGAACGGGATCCACTCGCCCTGGCGCGACCAGTCGGTGAGCGCCGCGAAGACCTTCTCGGCGGGCGCGGCCACGATCACCGTGGCCGTCACCTCGCCGGGACCGGGCCGTTCCGCCTCGGCGTCGTCGCCGCCGGTCACTTCACCACCGGCGAGGGGCGGAACTCGTCGGCCGGCTTGTCCTCGGTGTCCTCATCAGCAGAGGAGGAGGAGATCACGTCGGCGTCGGCGTCGGCCGGGGCCTCCGGCGACGCACCCGTGGCGGCGGCCTGACGCGCGTCGCGCAGCGCGTCGGCGTCCTCCTGCCGGCCCTCGCGGAGCGCCTTGATCTCGGCCTCGAGGACCTGGATCAGCTCCTCCTTGTAGCCGATGTCGTACCCGGCCCGCCGCAGCGCCGTGTCGACCTGGTTCATCCGGTAGCCCCGGACGACCGTGTCGAAGCGGAGCTGGTTGACGTCACCCTCGACCAGCGGGCGCGACGACGGCAGCGGCACGGAGCGTCCGTCGGGCTCATGTCCTTCGATCCCCGGGTCATCACCGGTGATCAACAGCGACACGCCGAACCCGATGGCCCCGACGACCACAGCGGCGATCAACACCAGGAGGAACTCAGCCATAGGGGGAATCGTGGCACGCTGAGTACGCCTGGGCGAGCCCGGCACACCCATCAGTAGGAAACACGGAGGTCATGCGATGTTTCGTCTCGGCGCTCGGCAATTCGCCGACGGCGATTACGCGGTGATGGCGATCGTCAACCGGACTCCCGACTCCTTCTTCGACAAGGGTGCAACTTTCGCGGAGGACGCGGCGCTGCGCGCGGTGGAGGCGGCGGTCGAGGAGGGCGCCGACATCATCGACATCGGCGGGGTGAAGGCCGGACCGGGCGAGACCGTCGACGCCGCCGAGGAGCTGCGGCGGACGCTGCCGACGGTGCAGAAGATCCGGGCCATGTTCCCGGACGTCGTGATCTCGATCGACACCTGGCGGGCCGAGGTGGCCCGGGAGGTCGTCGCGGCGGGCGCGGACCTGATCAACGACACGTGGGCGGGTGCCGACCCGGCCCTCGCGGAGGTCGCGGCCGAGACCGGGGCGGGGCTCGTGTGCTCCCACGCCGGCGGGCTGACCCCGCGGACCCGCCCGCACCGCACGGCCTTCCAGGATCCGGTCGCCGATGTGGTACGGACCGTCACCGCCCTGGCCGAGCGAGCCCTCGCCCTCGGCGTGCGCCGCGACGGCATCCTGATCGATCCGGCGCACGACTTCGGCAAGAACACCCGCCACTCCCTGGCGATCACCAACCGCCTCGACGAGATGGTGGCGACGGGCTGGCCGGTGCTCGTGGCGCTGTCGAACAAGGACTTCATCGGCGAGACCCTCGACGTGCCGGTGGGGGAGCGGCTGGAGGGCACCCTCGCGGCGACGGCGGTCTCGGCCTGGCTGGGCGCCCGGGTGTTCCGCGCCCACCAGGTCCGCGCGACCCGCCGCGTCCTGGACACCGTGGCCGCCATCCGGGGCGACCGCCAGCCGGCCGCCACCCGGCGCGGCCTGGCCTGAGAACCGTGGAGCCGCGAAGCGCAAAATCCGGCAAAACCGAGTAACAGCTCGGAACCAGTGGCCCGAACGGGTATTGCCTAGAGCCTCAGGTCCATCGGAGGATGTCTTTCCGCCAGGCATACAGAATGCCCAGGAAGAGGACCGCTACGAAGATCGCCATCTCGACCACCACCGCACCGCCGTACCCGGGCGCGTCGTAGATCACCGCCCACGGGACCAGGAAGACACTTTCCACCGCAAACAGGGCGTAGAGATAGGCGTACACATAGTAGCGGATCTGGGCCTGCGCCCAGTCACCACCAACCGGGTCCAAACCGCACTCATAGGTCTCGTACTTCGCACCCGTGGCGGTCGACCACTCGGCCGAACGGCGCGGACCGAGAAGCCGGTTGGCCGTAAAGGCAGCGACGAAAACCCCGGCTCCGACCAGGAGAAGGAGCCCGAGCGTCGCATATCCACCCAGATAACCGCTCACCGCACGCACCGTACACGCATCATCACGATCTCCGAAGTGCCGAAAACGCGAATCTGTCTAGATAATGTGCTTCAGGTTCCTTGTCGGACTGCAAAAGAGCCCGGCGAGTCACCTCGTCAGACACGACATCAGAAGGACACCCCCTTATGGAAGCACCCTCGGGCCGCCGCACAACACGGCGGCTGCGGGCCGGCTCCTTCGTGCTCCTGGCCACCGTCTGCTCCGTGCTGTTCGCCGCGCCGGCGTACAGCGAGCCGCCGGGCGATGGCGAGACCAGTACCGCACCGGTGGAGACCCCGACCACCGAGGTCCCGACGCCGGACCCGACCACCGAGGCCCCGCCGACGGAGGCCCCGCCCACCACCGTGGCCCCGCCGCCGCCCACGACGGAGGCGCCGCCGTCGCCGCCGACGCCCGTGCACCGGTTCAAGATGACCGTGAGCACCGTGTCGCTCAGTGACGCGTACTGGCAGGGTGACGGCTCCAGCGAGCTGGTCGTCGCGATCAAGAACACGGGCGAGAACGTCGGCAAGGACACCGTCACCGGCTACTACGCGCTGCCGAGCGGTGCGCAGGTCACCGGCGGGTACGGCAGCGGCGGTTGCAATGTCGCGGTTGGCGCCTACAGCTTCAGCTGCGCCCTGCCTCAGGACGCGATGGGCCAGATCGTGCTCAAGGTGAACGTCGACCCGGGGGCGTGGAAGACCATCACGGCCGGGCAGATCACCGCGTCGATCGGGGCGTACCAGCGAATCGCTCCTATCTCTTTCGCCTTCACCACCCCGCCGACGCCGGGCATCGAGCTCAACACCTCGGCCCCGCCGCTGCCCGCCGCGTCCGCCCCGGTCGACGAGTCGTTCCAGCTCGCGGTGCGGCTGCGCAACACCGGGGTCACCAAGGCCGTCGGCGCGGTCGAGATCGTCACGCCGCCGGGGGTGGACCTGGTGACCTTCCCCACGGCCTGCCGCTCGCACAAGCGCATCGCCGGCGACCGGGACCGCTGTGAGCTCGGTGACATCGCCGCCGGCAAGGAGGTCTCGGGCAACTTCGGCATGGCCATCAGCGCGGCCGCACGGGCCGAACTGCCGCTGGTCGGGGCGGTGCACGCCTACCTCGCGCCGCCCGGGCTGGACATGATCGAGACCCGCTACGACTACAAGATCACCGCTCCGGCGCTGGCCGGCTCGGAGGCCCCGCTGCCGACCTCGGCCCCGCCGTCGCCGCCGGCCCAGCGCAACCTGGACAGCGACCTGAGCCTGCGCAATCAGTCCGGCGGGGACGGCAGCCAGCTGTCCAGCATGCCGATCATCGGCGCGATCGTCGCGCTGGTCGCGCTGTTCGGCGTCTTCGTGGTGCTCTCGCTGCGCCGCCGCATGCGCCTGGACACCGGCGAGGACGACTCGCTGCGGGCCGACGAGATCGAGGACGTGATGCTCGTCCCGGTCAGCGGCGGTCTGGGCGGCAAGTCCGAGGTGATCAGCCGCTCGTCGGTACCGCGCTCGCTGACCCTGCCCCGCCTGCCCGACGGCCCCGTCGCCGGCTCGCGGTTCCGGGCCACGGACGACCCGCCCAAGCGGGACAGCGAGGACTGAGCGTGATGAGGCGGGCGCCGGGGAGTACACCCGGCGCCCGCTTTGTTCGTATTGGCGCGAAGCGCACAAGACGGCGGACCGCGCAATGACGAAAGTCGCAGCTTCGGCGCCCCGGAAGGGATATGCGCCGCAGGCATGACGTTCACGCCGACGTACCCTCAGGGGTGTAAGGCAACCCATCCGCCGCCACAGGAGGTCAGCTCACGTGACCAAGCAGGTCCGCCAGCTGGATCGAGTGGTCATCAGGTTCGCTGGCGATTCCGGCGACGGCATGCAGCTCACCGGTGACCGTTTCACATCCGAGACCGCGCAGCTCGGTAACGATATTTCCACTTTGCCCAACTTCCCAGCCGAGATCCGGGCTCCTGCCGGGACCCTGCCGGGCGTGTCGAGCTTCCAGGTGCACTTCGCCGACTTCGACATCCTCACGCCCGGTGACGCGCCGAACGTCCTGGTGGCGATGAATCCCGCGGCGCTGAAGGCCAACCTGGCCGACCTGCCCAAGGGCGCGTCGATCATCGTGAACACCGACGAGTTCACGAACCGCAACCTGGCCAAGGTCGGCTACGCGGCCAACCCCCTGGAGGACGGTTCCCTCGACGGGTGGAACGTCGCCCCGGTCGGGCTGACCTCGATGACGGTCAAGGCCCTGGAGTCCTTCGAGATCTCCAAGAAGGACGCCGAGCGGGCCAAGAACATGTTCGCGCTGGGCCTGCTGTCCTGGATGTACTCGCGGCCGCACGAGTCGACGCTGTCGTTCCTGGAGCGCAAGTTCGCCTCCCGCCCGGAGCTGGTGGCGGCGAACATCGCCGCGTTCAAGGCCGGTTGGAACTTCGGCGAGACCACCGAGAACTTCGCGGTGCGCTACGAGGTCAAGCCGGCCCGGATGGTGGCGGGCAACTACCGCAACATCACCGGCAACGCCGCGCTCGCCCTGGGTGTTGTGGCCGCGGGGGTACGGTCCAAGCTGCCCGTCTTCCTCGGCGCGTACCCGATCACCCCGGCCTCCGACATCCTGCACGAGCTGAGCAAGCACAAGAAGTTCGGCGTGACCACGGTGCAGGCCGAGGACGAGATCGCCGCGATCGGCGTGGCCCTGGGCGCCTCCTACGGCGGTGCGCTCGGCGTCACCACCACGTCCGGCCCCGGCGTCGCGCTCAAGGGCGAGACGATCTCCCTGGCCGTCGCGCTGGAGCTGCCGCTGCTGATCATCGACGTGCAGCGGGCCGGCCCGTCGACCGGTCTGCCCACCAAGACCGAGCAGGCCGACCTCAACATGGCCCTGTTCGGCCGGCACGGCGAGGCTCCGGTCGCGGTGCTCGCGCCCCGCTCGCCGGCGGACTGCTTCAACACGGCGATCGAGGCGGCGCGGATCGCGCTGACCTACCGCACGCCGGTGATCCTGCTCTCCGACGGGTACATCGCCAACGGCTCCGAGCCGTGGCGCCTGCCGGAGACCGACGACCTGCCCGACCTGCAGGTGCAGTTCGCGACCGAGCCCAACGGGGAGGACGGCAAGACCTTCCTGCCGTACCTGCGCGACCCCAAGACCCTCGCCCGGCCGTGGGCGGTTCCCGGCACGCCCGGGCTGGAGCACCGCATCGGCGGCCTGGAGAAGGCCGACAAGACCGGTGACATCTCCTACGACCCGGCCAACCACGACTTCATGGTGCGCACCCGCGCGGCGCGCATCGAGGGCGTCGACGTGCCCGACGTCGACGTCGAGGACCCGGACGGCACCGCCCGCGTGCTGGTGCTGGGCTGGGGCTCGACGTACGGCCCGATCGGCGCCGCCGCCCGCGCCCTGCGCCAGCGCGGCCTGGCCGTGGCCCAGGCGCACCTGCGCCACCTCTCGCCCATGCCGAAGAACCTGGGCGAGGTGCTCAAATCCTACGACAAGGTCGTCATCCCGGAGATGAACCTGGGCCAGCTCGCCGGGGTCATCCGGTCGCGTTACCTGGTCGACGCCATCGCCTACAACCAGGTCCGCGGCCTGCCGTTCACCGCGTCCGAGCTGGAGGGCGTGCTCGAGGAAGTGGTCAAGAATGCCTGAGCAGTTGAAGTTGACCATGAAGGACTTCAAGTCCGACCAGGAGGTCCGCTGGTGCCCCGGCTGCGGGGACTACGCGATCCTGGCCGCCGTCCAGTCCTTCATGCCCGAGCTGAACATCCCGCGCGAGCGGATCGTGTTCGTCTCCGGCATCGGCTGCTCCTCGCGGTTCCCGTACTACATGAACACGTACGGCATGCACTCGATCCACGGCCGCGCGCCGGCGATCGCGTCCGGGCTGTCCGTGTCCCGCCCCGACCTGTCGGTGTGGGTGGTCACGGGTGACGGCGACGCGCTGTCGATCGGCGGCAACCACCTGATCCACGCGCTGCGCCGCAACGTCAACCTGAAGATCCTGCTGTTCAACAACCGGATCTACGGGCTGACCAAGGGGCAGTACTCGCCCACCTCGGAGATCGGCAAGGTCACCAAGTCGACCCCGGCCGGCTCGGCGGACTCGCCGTTCAACCCGATCTCCCTCGCGCTGGGCGCGGAGGCGAGCTTCGTCGCGCGGACCATCGACTCCGACCGCAAGCACCTGCAGTCGGTGCTGCGGGCCGCGGCCGAGCACCGCGGTTCGGCGTTCGTGGAGATCTACCAGAACTGCAACATCTTCAACGACGGCGCGTTCGAAGTGCTCAAGGACCCCGGTACCCGGGACGACTACATCATCCGGCTCGAGCACGGCAAGCCGATCACGTTCGGCAAGGACGGCGAGTGGGCGGTCACCCACCCGCCCGGCGGCTTCGGCCTGTCGGTGCTGCCGACCGCGTCGGTCCCGGCCGAGGAGATCGTCGTGCACGACCAGACGGTCACCGAGCCGGCGTACGCGTTCGCGCTGTCCCGCCTGCCCGGCCTCGACCTGCGCAACACCCCGATCGGCGTGTTCCGCTCGGTCGAGCGGCCCGCCTACGACGACATCGTGCGCGAGCAGCTCACCACGGCGAAGGCCAAGGCCAAGGGCACGCCCGACGAGGAGCTCGCCGCGCTGCTCAACAGCGGCGACACCTGGACGATTCTGTAGCTGGGGTTTTCGAAGGACCACCGCCGCTCACGCGGCGGTGGTCTCCAGCCAGCGGGTCAGCGTCCGCACGCCCCAGCCGGTGGCGCCCTTGGCCAGCTCGCCGTCGGCGGAGTCGGCCCAGGCGGGCGAGGACATGTCGAAGTGCGCCCAGTTCTCGCGCAGCGGCCCGGTGAACTCGCGCAGGTACAGCGCGGCCAGCAGCGACCCCGCCCCGATGTCGGTCGAGTTGATGATGTCGGTCAGCTCGCCGCGGATCTCCGGTGCGTAGTCCTCGCTCAACGGCATCCGCCACACCGACTCGCCGCACGCCTCGGCCGCCGCCGCCAGGTCTCCGGCCAGGGTGTCGCTGTGGCTGTACATCGCGGCGGTCCGCTTCCCCAGCGCCACTCCCTGCGCCCCGGTGAGGGTGGCCAGGTCGATCAGCACGTCGGGGCGCAGCCGGCGCACGGCGTAGGCCATCGCGTCGCCCAGCACCAGCCGGCCCTCGGCGTCGGTGTTGAGGATCTCCGACGTGATGCCGCCGTAGTGGGTGACGACGTCGCCGGGGCGCATGCTGTCGCCGCCGAGCGCGTTCTCGGCCAGCGGGGCCAGCGCGGTGATCCGCACCGGCAGGCGCATCGCGGCCGCGGCCAGGGTCGCGCCGACGACCGCGGCCGCGCCGCCCATGTCCTTGCGCATCAGCTTCATCCCGGCCAGCGGCTTGATGCACACGCCGCCGGTGTCGAAGGTGATGCCCTTGCCGATCAGCACCACGTGCCGCTTCGCTCCGCGCGGCCGCCACGACAGCTCGACCAGCCGCGGGCCGCGGGCCACACCGGCGCCCCGGCCGACCGTGAGGATCGCGTTGAAGCCGTGCTCGCGCAGGTATTCCGGCTCGCGTACCTCGACCGTCAGCCCCGCCACCCCGGCCGCCGCCTTGGTCACCTGCTTGGCGAACCAGGCCGGGGTCTTGCGGTCGCTGGGCATGTTGGTCAGGTCGCGGGCCAGGGTGGTGGCGGTGACGATCGCGCGGGCCTGCTCCAGCGCGGCGGTGCGCTCCTCGCTCGCCTCCAGCGCGATCGTGACGCGGCGCAGCGGGTCGGGATCGGCGTCGGCCAGCCGGAACCGGTACGCGGCGAGCCACAACCCCTCCGCCAGCGCGCGCAGCGCGGCCGGGGCGGCATCGTAGGGTACCAGAATCCGAAGCCCTTGCTCTGCCCGAGCGGCCTTGGTCAGCGCCGCGCCGGCGGCCCGCCAACCGGCCTCGTCGCCGTCGCCGATGCCGACGAACAGCAGCGGCGACGGCTTGCGGCCAGGCCGTGGCAGCTTGTGCATGGAGCCGGCCGAACCGGAGTGCTCGACGTCCTCCAGGAACGCCTCACTCTCGGCCAGGTCGGCCGGGTTGAGCAGGTCGAGCGTGGAGAAGGGATCGCTGGACGGCACCACGACGGCCACCGCACCAGAGGAAGCGCGGCTCGTGGCGAGCCTGATGTCCAGCACGGGGCCTCCAAAAAATTCCGCGCGCACGACAGTGGGAGCGACCGCGTGCCGGCCGCTCCTCCCAACCCAGTCAACCCGATAGCGGAGCCGATTGCAGGAAGACTCAGCCAGTGGCCGTCTTCAGCGCCTCGCTGAGTTCGTTGGCCTCATCCTTGGTCATCTCGACGACGAGCCGTCCACCACCCTCGAGCGGGACGCGCATGACGATGCCGCGGCCCTCCTTGGTGACCTCCAGCGGACCGTCGCCTGTCCGCGGCTTCATGGCCGCCATGTTGTCTCCCTTCGCTCCCTGATGTCCCAGACATCAGGTGGCACAGCCGTCCCCGCATGCCCGGCGCGCCAGCTCACGGGGCCTCGACCGGACCCGCGGACTCCGTGATGTACGCGCCAACCGATGATTTTCCCTGATGATGGCCCCAAGACCCAAACCGGGGCGGCAACCTTGTGACACTTCCTGGCCAAAATGGCTGGGTAAGTGTCACAATAAGCGGCCATGCAGGCCCGGTCCGCCCTCTTTGATCTCTACGGCGACCATCTGCGCCCGCGTGGCGGTCGGGCCGCCGTAGCCGCCCTCGTGCGCCTGCTCGCTCCCCTCGGCATCGCCGCGCCGGCCGTGCGCACCGCGATCTCCCGCATGGTGCGACAGGGCTGGTTGCACCCACTACGGTTGCCGACCGGCCCCGGATACGGCATCACCCCCAAGGCGGCACGACGCCTCGACGCCGCGGGCGCCCGCATCTACCGCACGCAACGCCCCGGCGGCCCCGGGAGCGCATGGGCGGGCAGCTTCGATCTCATCACGCTCGAACCGCCCGCGCATCGCGGCGCGCGGGCGAGACTGGTGGCGAACCTCGGATTCCTCGGGTACGGCTCGATCGACGGCTCCACGTGGATCGCGCCGCGCCCGGGTGAGGGGGTCGACGCCCTGCTGACGGAGGCCGGTGTGCGCTACGACCGCTTTACGGCGGAGCATTCCGGCGGTACTGCTGGAGCCGTGAACCTCGTCGCGCGAGCCTGGGACCTCGACGCGCTCGCCGCCTCGTACGGCGAGTTCGTCGAGCGCCTCACGCCGCTGGTGCACTCCGTCGGCCCGGCCACCCCCGACGAGCAGGCGTACGCGGTCCGGTTCACGCTGGTCCACGCCTGGCGCGGGTTCCTCTTCCGCGACCCGCAGCTGCCGGCGACCCTGCTGCCCGCGCGCTGGGCCGGCACCGCCGCGGCCGCCTTCTTCGACCACCACGCCCTGCGCCTGCGCCCCGCTGCCGACCGGTTCGTGGACGCGAGCCTTTTTTAGGAGACCTGATGGACGACCTGCTCGTGGAGCGCACCGAGTCCGGTGTGGCGATCCTGACCCTCAACCGCCCCGACGCCCTCAACTCGCTGACCGACGCCCTGAAGGTCGCCCTCCGCGACACGTTGCAAAACCTTCAAACCGACGCCACGGTACGGGCAGTGGTCCTCACCGGCGCCGGCCGAGCCTTCTGCGGCGGCCAGGACCTGCGCGAGCACGCCGCGTCCCTGGAAGCCGGCACCGGCTCCTCCCTGTCGACCGTCACCGAGCACTACAACCCGATCACCACGTCCCTGGCCGAGATGCCCAAGCCGGTCGTGGCCGCGGTCAACGGCATGGCCGCCGGCGCCGGCGCTTCGCTCGCCCTGCTGGCTGACTTCCGCGTGGGCGGCCCGCGCACGGCCTTCCTGATGGCCTTCGCCAACGTGGGCCTGGCCGGCGACACCGGCATCTCCTGGTCGTTGCCCCGGATCGTCGGCCACGCCAAGGCCACCGAACTGCTGCTCCTGGCCGAACCGGTCCGGGCCGCGGACGCCTTCGCGTTGGGCATGCTGACCCGCCTGGCCGAGTCCGACGAGGACGTCCTGCCGACGGCGCTGGAACTGGCGGACCGCTTGGCCGCCGGCCCGACCGTGGCGTACGCCCAGATCAAGCGCGAGCTGGCGGTCGGCGGCTCGGGCTCGCTCGCGGACGCCCTGGCCGTGGAGGCCGAGGCGCAGGCCACCTGCGGCCGGACCGCCGACCACCAGAACGCGACGGCGTCCTTCGTCAACAAGCAGAAGCCGGTCTACTCGGGGCGCTGAGCTTTGCGATCCGATATGTCGGGCGCGCGTCATGTCGGGCGCGCGTCCGATATGTCGGGCGCTGGCGCGCCGCGACATATCGGATTTATCGTATATGCGCGGTTGTTCTTCAACTGAGTCGAAGCTGGGCCTGACATGCCTCGTACAAACGGGGCATAGCGTGAGGTCCATGGCCGATCGTGAGAAGGTCGCGCAGTTGCTGCGCCGGGCGACGTTCGGGCCCACCGCCGAGGAGGTCGACGCCGCCGAGGCCAAGGGCCCGGACGCGACCCTGGACGCCCTGTTCGCCGCGACCGGCGCCGACGCCGGCGCGGCCCGGACCCCACCGCCCAAGCTCGGCCCGGTCATCAACGAGAAGTCCGACCGCGCCGAGCAGATCCGCACCGTCGGCACCTGGTGGCTGGACCGCATGGTGCAGGCCGAGCACCAGGTGCACGAGAAGCTGACCTTCTTCTGGCACGGCCACTGGGCCACCTCCGCCGACAAGGTCAAGTCCGGCCCGCTGATGCTGGGCCAGCAGCAGACCCTGTTCCGCACCGCCTTGGGCGACTTCGCGACGCAGGTCCACGCGATGCTCCGCGACCCCGCGCTCATCATCTGGCTGGACGGGCAGAAGAACACCAACAAGGCCCCGAACGAAAACCTGGCCCGCGAGCTCATGGAACTCTTCACGCTGGGCGTGGGCCACTACACCGAGGAGGACGTCCGCGCGGGCGCCCGGGCCCTGACCGGCTGGGTCGTGGACCAGAAATCAGGGACGGCGACCTTCAACGCCAAGCGCCACGACGACAAGCCCAAGACCATCCTGGGCCAGACCGGCAACTACGACGCCGACGGCTTCGCGGACCTCCTGCTGGCCCAACCGGCGAGCCCCGAGTTCATCGCCCGCCGCCTCTGGCTGCGGTACTGCAGCGACGCCCCGATCCCCGACGCGGTCCTCGGGCGCGCGAAGTCGAAGCCCACCACGGCCGCGATGCTGCGCGAACTGCTCGCCGCGGACGGCCACACCGAGCTGGTCAAACAGCCCGTCGAGTGGCTGGTCGGCGCGCTGCGTCAGCTGCAGCTGCGCCCGGGGGACCTGCCCGACGCCCAGCGCAAGCAGCTCCAGAGCGGCTTGAACGCGCTGGGTCAGGTCCCGCTCCGCCCGCCGAGCGTGGGCGGCTGGCCGGCGGGCGCGGCCTGGCTGACGACGTCGGCGACGCAGGCCCGGATCAAGCTGGCCCAGACCCTGGCCGCAAAAGCCCCTCAGCCGGTACTGGACCGCCTCACCGCCACCCCAGCCCCCCAACGCCCGACGGCTCTGGCCCGGCTCCTGGTGATCGACAAGTTCACCGATCGGACGCTGGCCGCGCTGACTCCCGCCGCCGGCGACGCTCGCCGGTTGCTGACGCTGGGTCTCGCTAGTCCCGAGTACGCCATCAACTAGAGCTTTTGGGCTTTGGGCTTCTAGAGCTTTCTCGGCTTGGGCCTCTAGAGCTTTTTGCCCGGGCCTCGCAGGTCATCAACTGGAAGCGTTCGCATCGTTTGGAAGGAGGCGGCATGGACGCCCTGACCCGCAGGAAGTTCCTGATCGCCAGCGGCGTGGTCGGCGGCACCGCCCTGGCCGCCGGCGGCGCCTGGACGCTGCGCGACATCTTCGACACCAAGACCTGGGACGACCGCCCCGGCGACGCCAAGACCCTGGTGTTGGTCACCCTCTACGGCGGCAACGACGGCCTGTCCAACGTCATCCCGTACGCGGACAAGGCCTACGCCCCCGCCCGCAACGAGCTCGCCTACAAGCCGGAGGACGTCCTCAAGCTGGACGACACCCTGGGCCTGAACCCGGGCCTGGCCGGCCTCAAGCGCATGTACGACGCGAAGAAACTCGCCATCGTCCGCGGCGTCGGCTACCCGAAGCCCGATCACAGCCACTTCCGCTCGATGGACATCTGGCAGACCGCCCAGCCCGACCGCCCCGGCAACACCGGCTGGCTCGGCCGCTGGCTGGACTCGATCGGCGGCGACCCGCGCCACGCCGTCTCCTTCGAACCCGTCCTCCCTCCCGTCCTGGCCGGCGAAACCACGGCCGGCGCCGCCGTTCCCGTCTCCGGCCTGACCCTCCCGAACGGCGTCAAGCCCGAGGTCCTCACCGCCTTCGGCAAGTCCTCCGACGGCGAGTCCCCGCTGCAGGCCCGAGCCGCCCGCGCCTTCGCCGACCTGGTCGAGGTCGACGCCCTGATCCACAGCGTCGACGAGACCGACGGGGAGAACGACACCTCGTCCTCCTCCGGCACCGGCACCGGCGGCCGCTCCGACCTCAAGACCCAGCTCGACCTGGTCGCCCGCTGCGTCGAGGCCAACGTGGCGACCCGGGTCTTCTCGGTCTCCCTGGGCGGCTTCGACCTGCACGCGGAGGAGCGCAACTCCCAGGAGATCCTGCTCAAGCTCCTGGACCAGGCCCTGACCACGTTCGCCGACCGCATGTCGAAGACCGAAGCCGGCCGCAAGGTCGTCGTGGCGGTCTACTCGGAGTTCGGCCGCCGTGTGGCCGCCAACGGCTCCGACGGCACCGACCACGGCACCGCGTCCAACATGTTCATCCTGGGCAGCCCCGTGCAGGGCGGCCTCTACGGCGAGCAGCCCAGCCTCTCCGACCTGGACAACGGCGACCTGAAGTTCACGACCGACTTCCGCTCCGTCTACGCCACCCTCCTGCACGACGTCCTCGACGCCGACCCGGAGAAGATCCTCGGCTACAAGGACCAGCTCACCGGCATCCTCTAACCACCGCTCGCACCCGTGCGTGAGTGCCGCCGACCGGGAGCTGACTTTCTGACCGCCGCCCGCGCTCCGGGGCACGGCTCCACCCGCCCGCGCTCCGGGGCACGGCTCCAGCCTCCTGCGCGTGGGTGCCGCCACCGGGAGCCGACGTTCTGACCGCCGCCCGCATTCCGGGGCACCCGCTCGTGCGTGGTGCCGCCGGCCGGGAGCTGACCTTCTGACCGTCCTGGGCCCCGCCGCACGTGGACGGGGCCCAGTCGCGTTGCCGCCGCGGTCAGCCCGGCCGCGAACAACCTCGGCTCAGCCGGCTGCGAACACCACGGACCGGTCGCCCTGCTCCGCCATCAGATCGTCGGCTGCCGCCAAGAGCTGCCCGTCCGCTGACTGCGAAGCCGCCGCCTCGTCCAATGCGGTCCCGGCCAAGTCGGTGAGCCCCTGCGCGGCCAAGCCGTTGAGCCCACGCCCGGCCAAGTCGTTGCGCCCGGGCTCGACCAAGCTGTGCAGGTCGGCCGTGGCTCGCTCGTCCAGCTCGGCCGCAGTCAAACCGTCCAGCCCAGCCACATCCGAGCCGCCCGGGTTGCCCAAGTCGCGCGGAACGGCGGTCGCCAGGTCGTCGGCAACGCTGCCTGGTTCAATGGCCGCCAGGTCGTCGGCGACAGTGCGCGGGGCGGCCGTCGCCAGGTCGTCGGCGACGCAGCCCGGGTCCTGCGGGCTCCACGGCGCCGGATGCCGCGGCGCCGAGCGCGGCGGGTGGGTGCTCCACGCCGTCGACCGCGGTCTCCGCGCCGAAGCGGAGCGCCGCCGCGTGCGCTCCGCGCGTTCGCGCTCCGTCCGGTCCTGGTCGATCCAGGTCAACGCGGCCCGGCAGGTATAAGCCCACCAGCCGATCCAAGGCCCGTACCACTCCCGCAGTTCGTCCGGCGACGGCGTGTCCTCGCCGTAGACCGCGCGCGCCGTATGCCGGTACTGCTCCATCTCCAACGGCACCGCATCCGGCCGTCCGAGGACCCGCAGCAGCAGGGCGTGCGCCGTGTAGTCGCCGATGCCCCGCACCGAGAGCAACGCGTCCCGGGCCTCGCCGTAGGGGCCCGTCCGGAGCAGCTCCTCGTCCAGCGCGGCCACCCCCGCGAGCACCTGGACCAGCCGCTCCGCCTTGTTGCGGCCCTGGACGAACGGCCGCACCTCGAACGCCGTGAGCCGCGACAGGCTGGGCAGGTCGGGGATGGCGGTGAAATCCTGGCCGTCCACGGAGGCCGGGATTCCGAAGTAGAGGGTGAGCCGGCGCTTGCCCAGGGTCGCGAACCACTGGGTGGAGTTTTGCAGGAGCGTGAAGTACACCACTCCCTCGGCCAGACTCGAGAACCTGACCTGGTGCAGGCCCCGCGCCAGGGCGAGCAGCGGCCGGACCGGCTCGTCGGCGTCGGCCCGGGTCAGGAACTCGGCCCGGTCGTCGTCCAGCCCGAGCCAGGCCGAGACCCGTCTTCGGACCGCGTCGAGGTCGGGGCCGTCGAGTGGATCGGCGCTGAAGACGGTCAGCCCGGCCCCGGGTGCGCCGTCGTCGCGCTCGGCGACCTCGACGACCACGGCCGCCTCCGGGTCGCTGGGGTGCGGGAAGGCGCGGCGCACCGAGCCGGCCGGGTCGAGGGCGATGTCGCGCTGCGCGGGGCGGAAGTCGGCGAGCGCTCGCAGGGAGGAGCGCAGGTCATAGGGGGCGGTGGCCGAGAGGATCGTCCGGGTGATGATGCCGAGTTCTGTCATGCCCGTATCTTCGAACACGGGTACGACAATTTTGCGGAGCGCTACTGTGCGCGAGCGGCGATCAGCAAACCGTCGCCGAGGGGCAGGAGGGCCGGCACCCAGGCATCGCTCTCGCGGAGGGCCTTGACCGCCTCACGAAGCAGTACCGTCTCCGCGTCTCGAACCGTGGGATCGCTGACCCGTCCGCCGGCCAGGGCATCGGCCAGGACCAGGGTGCCGCCCGGCCGCAGGAGGCGCTCGGCGGCGGCCACCACCGGGCCGTACTCGCTCTGGTCGTGGTCGACGAACACCAGGTCGTAGGCCCGGTCGGCGAGCCGCGGCAGCACGTCGAGGGCCCGGCCGGTGATGATCCGCGTGCGCGACGGCGGGTTGCCGGCGGCGGAGAACACCCGGCGCGCGATGCGCTGGTGCTCGGCCTCGAAGTCGATGGTGGTGAGCACGCCGTCGCGGCGCATCCCGCGCAGCAGCCAGCCGCCGCTCACCCCGGTGCCGGTGCCGACCTCGACGACCGCCTTGGCGTTGCTCACCGCCGCGATCACCCGCAGGGTCGCCCCGCAGCCCCGGCTCACCGCGCTGATGCCCAGCTCGAACGCCTGCTCGCGAGCGGCCGCGAGCACCGGGTCCTCGGCGACGAAGCCGTCGATGAAGTCAGCGGTCCGAGCGGAGGCGGTAATGGGACACCCCTTAAAGAGAAGTCGATTGACCGCAAGCCTAGGAGACCGCGCCCGCGCATGCTTCAAGCCGGGTCGTGTAATGCTGGATGCGAAACGGACGGAGGAGCCGATCGTGACAGACGGTTCGGCCTGGCGGCAGCCGGGCCCCGGCGCGCCGGCCAGCAACACCGGCTGGGGGGCGCGCCCAACTTGGGCTGCGCCCAACTCGCCGCAGGCCACGGCACCGCAGCCCGCGGCCAACAGCTGGTGGTCCGACGCGCTGGCGGACCCGTGGCGTGATCCCGACGCACCCGTCGTGGTGGTCAAGGCGCCCCAGGACGAAGCGCCGGAGCTGGAGAAGCCGCCGCCCCCGTCCACCGGTCCGCGCGTCGGCATCGGTCTCGTACTCGTCGTCTCCATCGTCACCGCCCTGCTCGCCGGCGCGCTCGGCGGCACCCTCGGCTACGTCTTCGCGGTCGGCGGAGGAGGGTCGGTCCTCGGCGGCAACCAGCTCGGCAACGCCCCGCTGAACAATCGCGCCCCCGAGTCGCTGGCCGCCCTGGTCAAGAAGGTCCTGCCGAGCGTCGTCACGATCAGCATCCGGGTCGGCAACGGCACGTCCCTGGGCTCCGGCTTCGTCGTGAGCGCCGACGGCCACGTGATCACCAACAACCACGTCGTCGAAGGCGGCACCGGTACGGCCACCGTCCGCTTCAGCGACGCCTCCGTCGCACCGGCGAGCGTGGTGGGCACCGACCCCGAGTCCGACATCGCGGTACTGAAGATCGACACCAACGGCCTGCCCGACGGCAAGCTGGTGCCGGTCGAGTTCGGCAACTCCGACTCCGTGCAGGTCGGCGACCCGGTCGTGGCCGTCGGGGCGCCGCTCGGCCTGACCAGCACCGTGACGTACGGCGTGGTCAGCTACCTCGACCGCCCGATCCGCACCAGCGAGGGCGGCACGGCCCGGTACTACTCCGCGATCCAGACCGACGCCGCGGTGAACCAGGGCAACTCGGGCGGCCCGCTCTTCGACGCCGCCGGTCGCGTGATCGGCATCAACTCCGTGATCGGCACCCTCTCCGAGGACCAGGCCAGCGCGGGCAACGTCGGCCTGGCCTTCGCCATCCCGATCAACCACGCCCGCCGGATCGCCACCGACATCATCAACACCGGCAAGGCCCGCCGCACCGTGATGGGCGTGCAGGTCGACAACTCCTACCAGAACCCGGCCGGCGGCGCGCGCCTGGCCACGGTCGAGGCGGGCGGACCGGCCGAGGCGGGCGGGCTCAAGACCGGCGACGTGGTTCTGGCGGTCAACGGCAAGCCGATCGAGGAGTCGTGGGACCTCACGGCCCTGATCCGCAAATACGCACCCGGGGACACCGTCGAAGTGCAATATCTCCGCGGTACCGCCAGAGCCAAGGCCTCCGTCACGCTCGTCGCCGACGCGAAGTGACGTGACGGACCCTCCCGGAACCGGCGGGGGAGTGCGTAGTCTGGCAGGCGAGAGCAAGGGGAGGGCCGGCGCATGGGCTTCGACGTGGGCGGCTGGGAGATTCTGGTCATCATCCTGGTCGGTGTGTTCATCTTCGGGCCGGACCGCCTGCCCAAGGCGATCAGCGACGGCGTACGCATGCTGCGCCAGGTCCGCACCATGGCCCGCAACGCCACCGGCGACCTGAGCAAGGAGCTCGGCACCGACATCCAGCTCGAGGACCTGCACCCGAAGACCTTCCTGCGCAAGCACCTGCTCAGCGAGGAGGACGAGGCCGCGCTGCGCAAGCCGCTGCAGGGCATCTACGACGACGTCCGCGGGGTGGCCGACCAGGTCAAGAAGGACGCCCAGGACGCCGCCTCGGCCGCCAAGAACGTGACCGCCTCCGCGCCGACCCCGGCCACCGCACCGGCGACACAGCCGGCCGTCCGTGCCTCGTGGGACGACGTCACCTGATCCGCGCGTAATGGCCGTCCGCGCCTTCTCAAGCACAGTCACCTGGTCCGCGCGTAAAGGCCGTCCGCGCGTTCTCAAGCACAGTCGCCTAATCCGCGCGTGAAAAGCTTTTTGTCCGTTATGTCGGACGCTCCGCATCGCGACATAACGGATTTATGCCCCGTCAGGCGAAAAATCAGGAAATGTCGCGGCGCGCCAGCGCCCGACATTTCGTTGACCAGCACAAACGGCCCGGTGCCAAAACCGCCGTCGGCAAACGAGCACAACCGGCCGGCCCCGAGAGACCGCCGTCAGCAAACCAGCACAACCGGCGGCCCCAAAGAGACCGCCGTCAGCAACAAAGAGCGTCAGCGCCCAGCCGGCTTGAGGCCGAGCGGCTTCCCCACCAGGCTCTCCCGCCGCAACGCCAACTTGTCAGCCACCGAAGCGAGCGCCTGAGCAGCCGGAGCGTCCGGCGTAGCCAGTACCAGCGGAAGACCCTCGTCCCCCGCCTCCCGCAGCCGCGTGTCGAGCGGAATCTGCCCCAGCAGCGGCACCTTCGCCCCCACGGCCCGGGTCAAGGAGTCAGCCACCGTCTGGCCGCCACCCGCGCCGAAGACCTCCATCCGCTGGCCGTCCGGAAGCTCCAGCCAGGACATGTTCTCCACGACGCCCACGATGCGCTGGTGGGTCTGCAGGGCGATGGAACCCGCCCGCTCCGCCACCTCGGCCGCGGCGGCCTGCGGGGTCGTCACGACCAGGATCTCCGCCGACGGCAGCAGCTGGGCCAGCGAGATGGCCACGTCGCCGGTGCCCGGGGGGAGGTCGAGGAGCAGGACGTCGAGGTCGCCCCAGTACACGTCGGCCAGGAACTGCTGCAGCGCGCGGTGCAGCATCGGGCCGCGCCAGACGACGGCGGCGTTGCCGGGGGTGAACATGCCGATCGAGATGACCTTCACGCCGTGCGCCGACGGGGGCATGATCATGGACTCGACCTGGGTCGGGCGGCCGTCCGCGCCGAGCATGCGGGGGACCGAGTGGCCGTAGATGTCGGCGTCGACCACGCCGACGGCCAGGCCCCGGGCGGCGAGCGCGGCGGCGAGGTTCACGGTCACGCTGGACTTGCCGACGCCGCCCTTGCCGCTGGCCACCGCGTAGACGCGGGTGCGCGAGCCGGGCTGGGAGAACGGGATGACCGGCTCCTGCACGTCGCCGCGCAGGCTGGACTGCAGGTCCTTGCGCTGCTCGGGGGTCATCACGCCGAACTCGACCTCGACCCCGGCGACACCGTCCACGGCGCCGACCGCGCGCGTGATGTCGGAGCGGAGCTTGTCCTTCAGCGGGCAGCCGGCCACCGTGAGCAGGAGGCCGATGACGGCGATCCCGTCCGGTCGGAGGGTGACGTCGCGGACCATGCCCAAGTCGGTGATGGGCCGGCGGATCTCGGGATCGTCGACGGTCGCGAGCGCAGCGGTGATCGCGTCTTCGACGGTGGTGGCCGGGGCTGACATGCGTGCCATCGTACGTCGGGCCACCCGCCCGGCCCGCCTCGTCGAGCTCGCACGAGGAACGCGTCACACGCCCGATAAGCGAATGATGTCCCCCCGCGGGGGTTGTCGCCGCACCGAACCCGATGGGATCATCGTTTACCCGCCCCCGCGCCTCGCCCCTTGAGGCGCGGGGGCGTAATACAAAGACCTCAGCGCTTATGGCGACGCGGCGGCTCGTCGGAGTCCACGACGTCGTCCGGCTCGTCGAGCGCCAGCGGATCCGACAGCGAGCCGAGCGCCTTGCGGACCTTCTTGCGCTCCGCCTTCGCCCGCCGGTCCGCCGCCTCGTCCAGCTCCTCGGCCACCCGGGCCAGCTCCGAGCGCAGGAAGTCCCGCGTCGCCACCTCGCCGAGCGCGATGCGCAGCGCCGCGATCTCCCGGGCCAGGTACTCCGTGTCCGCCTTCTGCGCCGCCGCCCGCCGCCGGTCCTCCTCCGCCGCCAGCCGGTCCCGGTCGGTCTGCCGGTTCTGCGCGAGCAGGATCAGCGGCGCAGCGTACGAGGCCTGCAGCGACAGGATCAGCGTCAGGAACGTGAACGTGTACGGGTCGAACTGCCAGCTCTTCGGCGTGAGCGTGTTCCAGGCGATCCAGCCCAGGATCACGATCGTCATGTACACGAGGAACTTCGCCGTGCCCATGAACCGGGCGATGCCCTCCGACCACTGCCCGAAGGCCTCCGGGTCGAACCGCGGCAGGCTGATGCGCGTGTCCCGCGGCTGATCGAGCCGCTTGCGCTCACTGCGTTCAGCCACGGGACCCACCGTTTCCGCCGTTCAGGGAGATCGGCGCGATGGGCTCGGCGTGATCGCGGTCCCGCCAGTCCTCGGGCAGCAGGTGGTCGAGGACGTCGTCGACGGTGACGGCGCCGACCAGCTTGTCGTTGTCGTCGACCACGGGCATCACCACCAGGTTGTAGGTCGCCATCCGCCGGGTGATCTCGGCCAGCGGGAGCTCCGGCGACAGCGGTTCGATGTCGTTGTCGACCACCCCGCCGAGCAGGGCCGACGGCGGCTCGCGCAGGAGCCGCTGGAAGTGCACGACGCCGAGGTACCGCCCGGTCGGCGTGGCCATCGGCGGCCGCGTGACGAACACGCCGGCGGCGACCGCGGGCGACAGCTGCGGCTCCCGGATACGGGCCAGCGCCTCGGCGACGGTGTTGTCGGGCGCCATGACGATCGGCTCGGAGGTCATCACCGCACCGGCGGTCCCCGGCTCGTACTCCAGCAGGGCCCGGACCGGCTGCGCCTCGTCGGGCTCCATGAGGTCCAGCAGCACCTCCTGCTCCGGCTTGGGCATCTCGGCGAGCAGGTCGGCGGCGTCGTCCGGGTCCATCTCCTCCAGCACGTCGGCGGCCCGCTGCGGCTCCAGGGAGGTGATGATCTCCAGCTGGTCGTGCTCCGGCAGCTCCTCCAGCACGTCGGCCAGGCGCTCGTCGTCCAGCGCGGCCGCGACCTCGACCCGCCGGGTCTCGGAGAGGTCCTGCAGGACGTTGGCCAGGTCGGCCGGGCGCATGTTGTCCAGCACCGCGAGCAGCCCGGCGGTGCCCTGGGTCTCCGGCTCCCCGGTGAGCCCGGTCACCTCACCCCACTCGAGCTGGTTGAGGTGGCCGCGGCGGGTGAGCCGGCCGGTGAACTCGCGCACCGCGACCCGCGACAGCGACCACTCGCCGGCCCGGTCGGCGTCCATGGCCACGTCGACCACCGCACCGGTACGCCCGGTCGCGGCCATCGTCACGTGCCGGTCCATGAAGTCCTCCAGCACCAGCAGTTCGCCCGGGCGCTTCTCGAAGCGGCGCAGGTTCAGCGTGCCGGTGTTGAGCACCACGGCGTCGGGCTCGATGGCGGTGATCCGCCCGATGGGCAGGAAGATGCGGCGGCGCATGGGCATCTCGGCGACCAGCCCGACCACCCGCGGCGGCTGGTTGCCGGTGCGGGCGCGCGCGACCGCGTCCCGCACCCGGCCGACCTGGTCACCGTTCGGATCGAACACGCTCAGGCCCGCGAGGCGCGCGATGTAGACCCGCGGCGCAGTACTCACGAGGCTCAAGCCTACTGAAAGGGGCCACAAAGCAAGCGTTGGACCGAACCACACGGTCCGCAGGCCAATAGGCTGAGCCCATGAGCATGGTGCGGTACTCGATTGTGGACGTCTTCACCGATCGGCCCTTCACCGGCAACCCATTGGCGATCGTCTACGACGCCAAGGACCTCGCGACCGAGCAGATGCAGGCCATCGCGCGCGAGTTCAACCTCTCCGAGACCATTTTCGTACTGCCGGCGAGCCCGGGCAGCAACGCCACGTACCGGGCCCGGATCTTCACCCCCGGCACGGAGCTGCCCTTCGCCGGGCACCCGACCGTCGGCGTCGCCGTCACGCTGGTCCGGGACGGGCTGATCAAGGGCCCGGACGTGGTGCAGGAGTGCGGCGCGGGGCTGCTGCCGATCCACGTGGACGAGGTGCACGGCGCCGCGACCGTCACCGGCGGCACGCCGACCGTCGGACCCGCCCTCGACCCGCAGCCGCTGCTGGAGTCGATCGGGCTGACCGAGGCCGACTACCTCGGCCCGGCCCCGCGCAAGGCCGGATGCGGGCTGGAGTTCACGTTCCTGTCGGTGACCGACGAGGCCGTCCAGCGCGTGCAGCTGCTGCGGCCCGTGGACAACCTCAGCGTCTTCCATTGGGACGCCGAGCGGCACCTCGCGCACGTGCGGGTGCTCGTCCCGGACGTCGGCGTGGCCGAGGACCCGGCGACCGGTTCGGCCGCGATGGGGCTCGGGGTCTGGCTCGTGACCAGCGGGCTGGTGGCGGGCGAGGGCACAGCGCAGTACGAGATCGCCCAAGGCTTGGAAATCCACCGCCCCTCGGCGCTGCACTGCACGGTGACGGCGTCGGGTGGCGCCGCCGTCTCGGCCACCGTCGCCGGTCACGTGGTGCCGATCGCCTCCGGCGAGATGATCGTGCCGCCCTTCGTGGGCTGACGGCGCCGGGCGCCCAGGACGACCACGGCCACGCCGGCCAGCAGGATCGCGATGCCCGGCAGGGTGCGCGCGGCCGGCAGCTGCCCGAGCAGCAGCCACGCGATGACCAGGGCGCCCGGCACTTCCAGCAGGAGCAGCACGGCGACCGTGGTCGCGCTCACCCGGTGCAGCGAGTAATTGATCAACGTGTGGCCGAGGAGCTGAGGCCCGATCGTCATGCCCGCGATCGCGATCCAGGTTTCCCAGGTGTACCCCCAGAGCTCCGTCCCGCTCGCCACGCACACCACCAGCAGGATCAGCGCGCAGACCGAGTAGCAGACCGAGGCGTACACGGTCGTCGGCAGGGTCGCCCGCGCGCGCTCGCCGAGCAGCGTGTAGCCGGCCGCGGCGATGCCACCGGCCAGCGCCAGCGCGTCGCCCAGCAGCGCCCGCCCCGACAGATCGGGGTCGGCTCCGGTGGCCAGGGCCACGCCGGCCACCGCGATCCCGATGCCGGCCCACGTGCTCCCCGGCACCCGCACCCCGCGCGCGGCCGCGACCAGGGCGGTCCACACCGGCGTGGTGGACACCAGGGCCACCGACATGGCCACGCTGGTCAGCTTGGCGCTGGGCACCCAGGTGCCGAAATGCACGGCCAGGAAGACGCCGGACAGCACGGTCACGCCGAGCGCGCCGCGCAACCGGCCCGGCTCGCCCCGCCGCCCCAGCAGTGCGGCCGGGGCCAGCGCGGCCGTGCCGAGCGCGTTGCGCCAGAACGCGATGGCGAGCGCGGGCGCGGCCGCGAAGGCGATCATGGGCGCCGAGGCCGACACCGCCACGATCGCGACGACGAGGGCGGCGATGGTGGTGAGACCGACCTTGCGCATGGTGCGAATTGTCGTTGATCCGACACAGGCCGCCACAGCGACCAGGTAGACCGTTCGGAGGACATGAGGGGGGCCGAACGGTGATCGACGCCGTCTGTTTTGACTATTTCAACACCTGTACCAGCGCGGTTCGCCGAGGTGGGGGCCATCGGCGCACGGCTGAGGTGCTCGGCGTGGACCCGGCCGAGTGGCTGGCCGTGCTGGACCGGACCTACGACGAGCGGGCCCGCGGCGGCTACGGCAGCCACCTGGCCGGCCTGCGCCGCCTCTGCGCCGAACTGGGCGTGGAGCCGAGCACCGCACAGCTGCGGGCGGCGCTCGAGCTGCGGCTGGAGACGGTGCTGGCCGACGCGCCGCTGCGGCCGGAGGCGCTGAGTGTGCTGCGAACGCTCCGCGCCGCCGGGGTGCGCATCGCGATCGTCAGCGACTGCTGGTTCGAGCTGCCGCTGCTCCTGCCGCGCACGCCGCTGGCCGACGTGATCGACACCGCCGTCTACTCGTGCCAGGTCGGGCACACCAAGCCGCACGCCGCGATGTACGCGACCGCCTGCGCGCAGCTCGACGTCGATCCGGCCCGCTGCCTGTACGTGGGCGACGGCGGCAGCCGCGAGCTGACCGGCGCGACCCGGTTCGGGCTCACGGCGGTCCAACTGCGGGCTCCTGACCTGGGCGGACACCTGACCTTCCACGCCGAGCCGGATTGGCGGGGGCGGGTCGTCACCTCCCTGGAGGCCGTCCTGGACCTGGTCGGAACGCCCATGCTGGTGGCCTGAAACGCGCCTATGCTGTGGGCGTGACCGTGACGGCGACGCTGTCGCTGACGGATGGCCGATTCCTCGCCCGCCTGGCCGCGGACGCCATACACGCACGGCTGACGAGCACCCGCCTGACGTCGACGATCGCGCCGGACAGCCCGCTGCAGGCCGACGGCGCCTCGTTCGTGACCCTGGAACGCGCGGGGGCACTGCGCGGGTGCGTCGGCAGCCTGGAGCCGGTCCAGCCGCTGCACCGCGACGTGGTGCGCAACGCGGTGCAGGCCATGCGCGACCCGCGGCTGCCCCCGGTCACCGGGGAGGACTGGCCGGCGCTGGACGTGAAGGTGTCGATCCTGAGCCATCCGGAGCCGATCGCGGCGCGGTCGCGGGACGAGCTGCTCGCCGCGCTGCGCCCGGGCGTGGACGGGCTGATCCTGCGCGAGGACGGGCGGCGGGCCACCTTCCTGCCCTCGGTCTGGGCCAAGGTGAGCGAGCCGGGGCAGTTCGTCGACGCGCTGCTGCGCAAGGGCGGCTGGCCCGCGGGGGAGTGGCCGGAAGAGCTGCAGGCGCTGCGGTACGGCTCCACCGAGTTCCACGACAAGGCGCCGCGCGATCCGATCGGGCCGTGATTGGATGTCCGGCATGGACGCGCTGGTCGAAGAGGCGGCGAAGAAGGCCGCGGTCGCCTGGATCGGCATCGGCGGCCGGCCCGCCACGCTCGTGTGGTGCGCCTGGCTCGGCGGCGCCCTGCTCGTGGTCAGCGGCGAGGGCGAGCAGGCGGTCCCCGGCCTGGCCGAGGCGGCCACGGCCGAGGTGAGCCTGCGCGGCGACCACGGCGGGCGGATCGTCACGTTCCCGGCCGAGGTCACCCGGATCGCGCCGGACGACGAGGCCTGGGCCGAGCTGGTGCCCCAGCTGGCCGGCAAGCGCCTCAACGGCACCGGCGGTGCCGAGGACCTGGCCCGCGGCTGGGCCGAGCGCTGCGTGGTCAGCCGGCTGACCCCGGCGGCCGGCTCGGCGGAGCTGCCCGAGGATGCTCAGGCCGCCCCGCCGCGACCGACCCCGGCCACCCGCATCCCGCGCCGGCCGTTCCGGTTGCACAAGGTCCGCGGGGCTACGAAAGACCCACGGCGCTGAGGCTCTCCTCCCACAGCCGCGCGGCCAGGGCGGGGTCGTCGGTCGCCCGGTTGGGCCGGGACAGCTTGCGGTCCATGTAGTACCCGCCGGACGTCAGCTGCCCGGCCGGTGTGGCGGCCAGCCAGGTCAGCGTGTCGGCGCCCTGCTCGGGCGTGCGGGCGAACGGCGCCAGCCGGGCCGCGAGGTTCACGCCGATCGAGGCGCCGAAGCGGCTGCGGACGAAGCCCGGGTGGTACGAGGCCGACATGATGTCCGGCCAGCGCCGCGCGGCCTCGGCGGCGAAGAGGATGTTGGCCTGCTTGGCCGAGCCGTACGTCCGCCACAGCCCGCGCTTGCGCCCGCCCCGCAGGTCGGCGGGGTCCAGCGCGCCCATCGCGTGCGCGCCGGAGGCGGTGTTGATGATCCGGCCGCCCCGCAACTGCTCCCGGAGCAGGCTGCTGAGCAGGAACGCGGCCAGGTGGTTGGTCTGCAGGGTGGCATCGAAGCCGTCGGGCGTGACGCGGTGGCCGCGCACCACGCCGCCGGCGTTGTTGGCGAGCACGTCGATGCGCTCGTGGCGCTGGCGGAGGTGGTCCACCAGCACGTGGACGTCGTCGAGTTTGGCGAAGTCGCTGCGGTACGCGGGGATCGTGCGGCCGTTCGCCGCCGCCCTGACCGCGGTGGCTGCCGCCTCCAGGCGGGCCGGAGTGCGGCCCACCAGGACCAGGTTGGCGCCGCGCCGAGCCATGTCGACGGCGGCGGCCAGACCGATGCCGGAGCTGGCCCCGGTGATGACCACCGTACGGCCGGTGAGATCTCCCACAGGGGAGTTCTGTGTACTCACGCCCCGAGGTTACCGTTTGGTAGCCGCCTGAACCTTCGCTAAGGAGCCCGCCATGGCCGCCCTCGGACGACCGCGCCGCTCGTGCCTCGCCGTCCCCGGATCGAGCGTGAAGATGCTCGGCAAGGCCCAGGGACTCCCGGCCGACCAGGTGTTCCTCGACCTGGAGGACGCGGTCGCGCCGCTGGCCAAGCCCGCGGCCCGCAAGAACATCGTGGCCGCCCTGAACGAGGGGGACTGGGCCGGCAAGACGCGGGTCGTGCGCGTGAACGATCTGACCACGCCGTGGACGTACCGCGACGTCATCGAGGTCGTCGAGGGCGCCGGCGCGAATCTGGACGCCGTGATGCTGCCCAAGGTGCAGAGCGCCGGGCAGATCGAGTGGCTCGACCTGACGCTCACCCAGATCGAGAAGACCATGGGCCTGCCGGTCGGCGGGATCGGCATCGAGGCGCAGATCGAGAACGCCGCGGGGCTCGTCAACGTGGACGCCATCGCCGCCGCCAGCCCGCGCGTGGAGACCATCATCTTCGGCCCGGCCGACTTCATGGCCTCGATCAACATGAGGTCCCTGGTCGTCGGCGGGCTGATCCCCGGCTATCCGGGCGACCCGTACCACTACATCCTCATGCGCATCCTGATGGCCGCCCGCATGCACGACCTGCAGGCCATCGACGGGCCGTTCCTGCAGATCCGCGACGTGGACGCGTTCCGCGAGGTCGCCGGGCGCAGCGCGGCGCTGGGCTTCGACGGCAAGTGGGTGCTGCATCCGGGCCAGATCGACGCGGCCAACGAGGTGTACTCGCCCGACCAGGAGGACTACGACCACGCCGAGCTCATCCTGGACGCGTACGACTACTACACGTCCGAGGAGGGCGGCAAGCTCGGTGCCGTCATGCTCGGCGACGAGATGATCGACGAGGCCTCCCGCAAGATGGCGCTGGTCATCGCGGCCAAGGGGCGGGCCGCCGGGATGATTCGCAAAACCTCATTCACCCCGCCGAACTGAGAAAACGCGCGTCGCATTGCCCGGTGGTGTATCGGGCAGGCAGGATTTGCCCTATGGCACCCGACCTACGTTCCAGCGGCCCCGCCGGCAAGAGCGGCCGGCGCGACGCGAGCCGGCCGTCCTCCGCGCGGCGCACCCTGCGCGCCGTACCGTCCAGCGGCCCCGACCTCGACGGCGAGACCGTCGAGGAGGAGCAGCCGACCGCGATCGACCGGCTCGACGGCCGGGTGGCCCTGGTCACCGGGGCGGGCAGCCCGGACGGCATCGGCTACGCCACCGCCCGGCGGCTCAAGCAGATGGGCGCGGCAGTCGCCATCGTGTCGACCACGCGGCGCATCCACGACCGGGCCAGCGAGCTCGGCGTGATCGGCTTCGTTGCCGACCTCACCGTCGAGGCCGAGGTCGGCGCGCTCGCCGACGCCATCCTCGACCAGCTCGGCGCGGTCGACATCCTGGTCAACAACGCCGGCCTGGCCAGCAAGGCGAGCCCCGAGGTGCTGCGCCCGGTGGCCCAGCTCACCTACGAGGAGTGGCGCGGCGAGATCGACCGCAACCTCACCACCGCGTTCCTGGTCAGCCGGGCCTTCGTCGGCGGCATGGCCGAGCACGGCTGGGGCCGGATCGTGAACCTCGCGGCCACCGCCGGGCCGGTCAACGCGCTGCCCGCCGAGGCCGGGTACGCCGCGGCCAAGGCCGGCGTGGTCGGGCTGACCCGCGCCCTGGCGATGGAGCTGGTGGCCGACGGCATCACGGTCAACGCGGTCGCCCCCGGCATCATCCACACCGGCGCGTCCACCTTAGTCGAGCTCAAGCAGGGCTTCGGCACCCCGATGGGGCGCCCCGGCACGCCGGAGGAGGTCGCGGCCACCATCGCGTTCCTGTGCTCGCCCGGCGCGTCCTACATCACCGGCCAGATGCTCGTGATCGACGGCGGGAACAGCGTGCGGGAGGCCCAGTACCGCTGAGCCCGCACCCACCGCACGGTCAGCGAATGTCCAGCTTTGCTGGCTATGTTTGGCCACATGGGGGCTCGTCCGGCTGACTACGTGGTGCTGCTCGCACCGCCGGCCGTCGTGGCGGCGGCCTGCGAGGTCGTGCTCCTGTCCGGCGAGCCCGAGATGTTCCTGCCCCTGATCATCGTGCTGCAGCCGCTGACCGTGCTCGGCATCGTGGTCGGGCTGGTCCAGCTCACCCGCAGCACGCGGGGCCCGTCGACGTTCCGGCTCATGCTGTTCCGCGGCGAGCCCGCGTTCGCCGCGCTGCCCGCGTTCCGCCGCCAGTGCGTGTTCAACGGCCTGCTCAGCGCCGCCCTGCTGCTCATGGCCCTCAACGGCCTGCGGGTGACCGGCCGGATCGTCCCGACCATGGCCTGGGCGATCCTGGTGCTCAACGGCTGCACGGTACTGCTGCTGCTCTTCCGCATGATCCGCAGCGGCCCGCTGCTGCTCACCCCGCACGGCCTGGCGATCGACGGCGGGCGCACGTTCGTCCCGTGGGAGGCGCTCGGGCCGGGGCCGGAGAGCTCGCTGTGGATGATCGTCCGCCCGGAGCTGGTCGAGGGGCGGCCGATCAAGCGCTTCCAGCCGGGGCAGGACGTGCCCCTCGACGTGTCGCTGTGGTTCCTGTTCCGGGCCATCCACTCGTACGTCGAGCAGCCCTCCCAGCGCGCCGCGATCGGCCTGCCGGAGGAGCTGGAGCGCCTGCGGGGCACGCTCGCCCGCCAGGCCACCTGAACGCCCGACGCGGCCGGGTCCGGGCGTTCCTAGGCTGGAACCCATGCGCTGGCTCTGGGTCGTCGTTCCGACGCTGCTGGTCGGGGCCGCGGCCGGGCTCATCCACGCCGTGGCGTCCGACGGCTTCATCCTCTTCGGCCTGCTCGCGATCGCGATCGTCGGCCTCGGCCACGTGCTCACCGACCTGCGCCGCCGCGAGGAGCCGCCGGTGCGCCCGGGGTTCGAGTTCTTCGCGTCCCCGCCGCTGGTCGCGGCCCGGGCGGGGCGCGCGTTCGCCCTCGCCGCAACGGTCGCGGCGGCGGCGCTGTTCGCCGGAATACCGACGGTGGCGCTGCTCGCCGGGGTGCCCGCCTGCGTCGGCGTGTCCCTGGTCACGCGGCTGGTGCGGGGCGCCTCCGTGCTGCGGCTGAGCCCGGGTGGGGTCGAAGTGCGCGGCCGCCGGTACACCTGGGAAGCCCTCACCTCGGTCGAGCTCAACGGCGACCGCGCGGTGCCGCGCCTCGACCTGGTCGTCGCCGGCGAGCGCCGCCCGGTGACCCTGCGCCCGGCCGGGGTCGACGCCAGCCTGCTGTTCCTCATGGACCTGCTGGGCTACTACCAGACCCACGGTTCTGCGCGCGCGGCGATCGGCGACCCGGCGGAGGCCGTGCGGGTCCATGGGCTGCTGCTCAGTGCGCGCCTCGCCGCCGGGCTGCACGGAGGCCCGCGCCCGATCCTCCTCGCGCGCTAGCTTTGGTGGCATGCGTTCTGCTGCACAGATTTTGCGCGAGTCAGCGACCATCGCCGTCGTGGGGGCTTCGCGGGACCGGGGGAAGACGGCTCATGCGGTACCGCTGCAGATCCAGCGCCACGGCTGGCGCATCGTGCCGGTGAACCCGTTCGCCGACCGGATCTTCGGCGAGCGCGCCTACCGCACGTTGGCCGACATTCCGTTCCCGGTCGACCTGGTCAACGTGTTCCGCCCGTCGGCCGACGCGACCCAGGTCGTCAAGGACGCGCTGGCCATCGGCGCGCCCGCGATCTGGCTGCAGCAGGACATCTACAGCCCCGAGGGCCGAGCCCTGGCCGCCGAGGCCGGCGTCGACTTCCTGGAGAACACGTGCATCGCGGTCGTCCGCGCGGTGCACGCGATCACTGGGCCCGATACTCCCGCAGCAGACCGCGGCTGATGATCGTCTTCTGGATCTCGGACGTGCCCTCGCCGATCAGCAGGAAGGGCGCCTCCCGCATCAGGCGCTCGATCTCGTACTCCTTGGAATAGCCGTACCCGCCGTGGATGCGGAACGATTCCTGGACCACCTCGGCGCAGTACTCGCTGGCCAGCAGCTTGGCCATGCCCGCCTCGACGTCGTTGCGCTGCCCGGCGTCCTTGAGCCGCGCCGCCCCGACCATCAGCGCGTGCGCCGCCTCGATCTTCGTCGCCATCTCGGCCAGCTTGAACGCGATCGCCTGGTGCTTGACCAGCGGCTGGCCGAACGTGTGCCGCTGCTGCGCGTACGCGATGGCCAGCTCGAACGCCCGAATCGAGATCCCGCACGCCCGCGCGGCCACGTTCACCCGCCCGACCTCGATCCCGTCCATCATCTGGTAGAAGCCGCGCCCCACCTTCTCGGCCCCGCCCAGCACCGCTGATCCAGGCACCCGCACGCCGTCGAGCACCATCTCGGTGGTCTCGACGCCCTTGTACCCCATCTTCTCGATCTTCCCGGGGATGTTCAGCCCCGGCAGCTGCTCGTTCAGCCCGAACCCGGGCTCCTTCTCCAGCAGGAACGTCGTCATGTTCCCGTAGACGGACTCGGCCCCGACCTCGGTCTTGACCAGCGTGGCCACCACGGACGAATACGCCCCGTTGGTGAGCCACATCTTCTGCCCGTCGAGCACCCACTCGTCCCCGTCGGCCACGGCCTTGCTGCGGATGGCGGCCACATCGGACCCGGTACCGGGCTCCGACATCGAGAACGCCCCGCGCACCTCGCCGGTGGCCATCCGGGGCAGCAGCCGCCGCTTCTGCTCCTCGGACCCGTGCTGCGACACCAGGTACGCCACGATGAAGTGCGTGTTCACGATTCCCGAGACGGACATCCACCCGCGCGAGAGCTCCTCCACGACGAGCGCGTAGGTCAGCAGCGACTCCCCGAGTCCCCCGTACTCCTCGCCGATGGTCAGCCCGAACAGCCCCATCTCCCGCATCCCGGCCACGATGTCGGCCGGGTAGACATCGTCGTGCTCGAGCTGCTGCGCGTGCGGAATGATCTCCTTGTCGACGAAGGCCCGCACGGTCTCCAGCATCGACTCCTGCACATCACTGAGTCCGGGCGTCCGTGCCAGCCGAGCCATGGGGAGACCTCCTGGAAGTTACTGGCGGGTATGCGAGGAGTATCGACCTTCCGAAGCCGACAGACCATGTGAAATGGTTCTCAGGTGCGAGTGAACGGCCTGTCGATAGCCGCCCTGATCTGCGCCTTCCTCATCCCGCCGTTCGGCATCCTGATGGGGCACATCGCCTGGTCCCAATGCCGCCGCGAGCACCGCCCCGGCGCCGGCCTGGCCCTGGCCGCGATGATCGTGGGCTACACGGTCCTGCTCGTCGTCTGCGGCCTGCCGATCATCTATTACGCCTGATCAGCGGTCGCCGATGCGGCGCATGAGGCCCTCCAGAGAGTCGCGGCGCAGATGGATGTGCTCGAGCCAGAGGGTCACCCCGGCGTCGGCGTATTCGGCCAGCAGCGGGTCATCCGGCCCGCGGGACGCCCCGACCAGCACCACCTCGAACGGCCCCGCCGCCGGGTCGCGCTGCTGGCGGATGAGCTCGATGGCCGCGGCGATCTCGGCCGGCGAGGTGGTCATCGACCCGTCCTCGTCATCGCCCGCCGCGAGCCAGCCGTCCCACCGGGCCGCTCGGCGCAGGGCGGCCCTGCCGGCGCCCCCGACGAGGATCGGCGGCCGCGGCTGCTGGATCGGCAACGGCGCCAGCGTGACGCCGTCGACGCTCTGCCCGCCGAGCAGGCCGGCGACGGTCTCCAGCCCGGCGTCGAGCAGGCGGGCCCGCGACTTGAGGTCCGCGCTCTCGCCGAACGCCGTGTATTCCACGTCCACCCCGCCGATGCCCACCCCCAGCACCGCCCGGCCCCGGCTGAGCCGGTCGAGCGTGGTCAGGGCGCTGGCCACCACCTGTGGCCGGCGCCGGGGAAGGGGCGTCACCGCGGTGCCGATGCGCAGGTCGGAAGTGGCCTGAGCGACCGCCGCCAGCGTCACCCAGGGATCGGCCGACGGCATCCCCCACGCGAAGGCCAGGTGATCCCAGACGAACAGCGCCTCCCACCCCGCCGCCTCCGCCGCCACCGCGATGTCGACGACCAGCGCGGGCTCCGCGAACTCGCCCAACGTGCAGACGTCAATCCCGAACCGCATCCGCCGGCCCCCTCTCGACCGCTGCCCACGAATCGCGCGCCGGCGAGGAGGAACCCTCCGGGCACACCTTCCGGTAGTCGCACCACGAGCACTGCGGTCCCGGCCGGGCCGCGAACTCGGAGTCGGCCAGGATGTCCGCCGCCGTCGCCTCCGCCCGCCGCAGGTGCCGGTCCAGCGAGGCGTCGGTGTGCTCGAACGCCGCCACGGTCCCCGTCGGCAGATGGTGCAGCTCGACCCGGTGGCAGGGCTTGCGGAAGACCCGCGAGGTGGCGATCGCGTACAGCGCCAACGCCCGCGACCCCCGCGCCTCGTCCTCCGAGACGCCGTTGCGGCCGGTCTTGTAGTCGACGATGACCAGTTCGGTGCCCCGCTGGTCGATGCGGTCCACCCGGCCCGACAGGGCGAGCGTCTCGGTCCGGGCCGCGACCGTGCGCTCGACGCCGACCGGGTCCTCCTGCGGATCCAGGGTGTCCACATAGGATTCGAGCCAGCCCAGCGCCCGGCGGTACACCTCGCGCTCCTGGTTGTCGTCCTTGTAGCCCTCGCGGACCCAGGTCGCCTTGAGCAGGGTGGGCAGCGCCTCGGGCCGGCGTCGGTCGGGCTCCAGCGCATACCAGTTCTTCAGCGCCGTGTGGACCGAGGCGCCGAGCGAGTTGTGCGCCCACGGTGCGCCCTTCGGCGGGGCCGGGCGGTCGACGTAGGTGAACCGGTAGCGCCGCGGGCAGTCCTCGTAGCTCCCGAGCTTGCTCGGCGTGCACGTGAACAACCGCGGCGGTGATGCGAAAAGTCCCAACTGCTCCACGCCCAGCATCCTGCCAGCCGGGTACGACAAAAAATCAATGCGGCGAATGGAGATAGGTCGTCACGAACGCCCCGATCGCGTCGGCCAGCAGTTGTACGGCGATCGCGGCCACCAGGAGGCCGGCGATCCGGGTGACGACCTCGATCCCGCTGGGCCGCAGGACGCGCACCAGCACTCCCGAGAAGCGCAGCACGAGGTACACGACCGCCATCACCAGGACGATGCCCAGCGCGACGGCGGCGTATCGGCCGGCCGTGTGGGCCTGGCGCACGAACAGCATGGTGGCCACGATCGCGCCCGGCCCGGCCAGCAGCGGCGTGCCCAGCGGCACCAGCGCCACGTTGGAGGTCACCTCCTGCCGCGGGTCGTCGGTCTTGCCGGTGAGCAGTTCGAGCGCCACCAGGAGCAGCAGCAGACCCCCGGCGCCCTGCAGCGCGGGCAGGTCGATGTGCAGGTAGGCGAGGATCTGCCGGCCCAGCACCGCGAACGCCACGATGACCCCGAGCGCGAGGAGCACGGCCTGCAGCGCCGCCCGGTGCCGGGCCCGCCGCTCCATCTGCCCGGTGAGGGCCAGGAAGATCGGCACGGCCCCTGGCGGGTCGAGGATGACGAGCAGGGTCACGAACACCTCGCCGAGAAGCTTCAAATCCACGACCGGATTGTCATAGCAGGCCCATATCGAGCGGATACCTGGGTCTTGACGCCATCGAACCCCGCCCCTACGTTGCCCAGAGAACCGAAAACTTTCCTTACAAATGGAGGGCTCATGGGCAAACGCAGGCTCCTGGCGGGGGTCGCGGCCGCGCTGGCGGTGACGTCGCTGGCCCTCGCGCCCGCGACGGCAGCCGGCGCCAATGGCGTCTCCCACCAGGACGAGTACAAGCGCGTCGGGTACTTCATCCAGTGGGGCATCTACGGCCGCTCGTACTTCGTCAAGAACCTCGAGACCAGCGGCCAGGCCTCCCGCCTGACCCACATCAACTACGCCTTCGGCGGCGTGGACGCGACCGGCAAGTGCGTCTCCGTCGACCCGTGGGCCGACTACCAGCGCCCGGTCGGTGCGGCGGAGAGCGTCGACGGCGTCGCCGACGAGGCCGGGCAGCCCATCGCCGGCAACTTCAACCAGCTCCGCAAGCTCAAGGCCATGCACCCCGGCCTCAAGGTCCTCATGTCGCTGGGCGGCTGGACGCTGTCGGCGAACTTCTCCAACGCCGCGCTGACCGACGAGTCGCGCAAGACGCTGGTGAAGTCCTGCATCGACACGTTCATGTCGACCGGCGTGTTCGACGGCTTCGACCTGGACTGGGAGTGGCCGGGCTCCGAGGGCAACCCGGGCAACGTGATCCGGCCCGAGGACAAGCAGAACTTCACCAAGCTCGTGGCGGAGTTCCGCAAGCAGCTGGGCAAGAAGGCCACCCTCACCGCCTTCCTGCCGGCCGCCCCCGCGAAGATCGACGCCGGCTTCGAGGCCAACCAGATTTTCAAATACCTCGACTTCGGTACCGTTCAGGGCTACGACTTCCACGGCACGTGGGAGACGACAACCAACCAGCAGTCGGCGCTGTTCGTGCCGCGCAACGCCCCCACCACCCCGGACTTCAGCGGCTCCACGTCACTGAAGGCGTGGGCCGACCGCGGCGCGCCCAAGAAGCAGCTCGTGCTCGGCGTCCCGTACTACGGCCAGGGCTGGACCGGCGTGACCGGCGGCGGCAACGGCCTGTTCAAGCCCGCGACCGGAGCGGCACCGGGCACCTGGGCGGCCGGCAACGAGGACTACAAGGTCCTGGCCAAGCTGCCCCAGCAGGGCTACAAGGTGTACCACGACCTGCTCTCCGGCCAGGCGTGGCTGTTCAACGGCACCACGTTCTGGACCTTCGACGACCCCATCGTCGTGGCCCAGAAGGGTCTGTACGTCCGCCTCGCCGGCTACGGCGGCGCGATGATCTGGTCGCTCGACGGTGACGACGCCAACGGCTCCCTCACCAAGGCGCTCTACACAACCTTGAGGTAGGCAGCGGACGGTCTTTCGGGCGGCGTGGTTTACCCCTCGATGTCCTGAAGAACGGTGGGGGAGCTTCGCTCCACCCACACCCCCTCAACACCGCACCGGGTCCTAGCTGGGGCGGGTACTCGGCGGCAGGAAACGCTCTATGCCGTCGAGTACTCGCTTCAGGCCGAAGGTGAACGCGCGGGCGGGATCTCCGGCGCCGTACTCCTCCCCGGCCGCCTGCCCGATCCGCGCCGCGGTGGGGTAGCGGGCCGGGTCCAATACCTCCGCCAGCAGCGGCCCCCACGCCTCCCACCACTCCGTGTCGCTGCGCCCGGTGTGCCGCTCGGCCAGGTCGGCCAGGACGGCGGCCCGGGCGGCCCCGGTCACGTAATCGAGCACCAGGCTCAGCAGCTGATCCGTCTCCACGTCGGAGACGCCGGTGCCGTCGAAGGCGCGCAATTCGCAGTCGTACTTCGCGATGGTGTTCGGCCCGAGCACCGGCCGGCTGGTGGCCACCTGCAGCAGCCAGGGATGCCGGCGGTACAGCTCCCAGTTGGACCGGGCGACCTCGGTGAGCCGGTCGCGCCAGCCGTCGGACGTGTACGCGTCGCGGACCGCCTCGCCGGCCACCGCGTCCACCATCACGTCCAGCAGCTCGGACTTGCTGGGCACGTAGGTGTACAACGACATCGCCGTCACGCCCAGGCGCTCGGCCACCTTGCGCATCGACACCGCGGGGAGCCCGTCCTCGTCGGCCAGCGCGACGGCGACGGCCACGATGCCGGGCACGGTGAACTTGGGCCGCGGCCCCCGGCGCGCGGTCGGGCCCGGCATCCGCCCCCACAGCAGGTCGATGCTGCGGCGCGGATCGCCGGCGCCGCTGTATTCCGTGCTCACCCGCCGACCACCTCGCTCCCGCGTCCGGCCGCCACGATCTTCGCCAGCGCCTCGGGCGAGGTGGTCCGCGCCCCGAGCCGGACGGTCTTGTTGGTGCCGTGGTAGTCGCTGCTGCCGGTGGTGACCAGGCCCAGGCGGTCGGCGAGGGCGTGCATCTCGGCCTGTTCGCGCGGGTTGTGGTCGGTGTGGTCGGCCTCCAGCCCGAAGAGCCCGGCCGCGGCCAGTTCGACGATGAGCGAATCGGGCACGATCGGGCCGCGCACGCTCGCACGCGGATGCGCGAACACGGGCACCCCGCCCGCCCCGAGGATCAGCCGGAGGCCCTCAAAAACTTCAAGATCCTCCTTTGGTACCCGATAACGCGCGCCGAGCCACTCCGGCTGGAACGCCTCGGTGACCGTGCCGACCAGACCGCGGCGGATGAGCGCCTGGGCGAGGTGGGGGCGCCCGACGGTGCCACCGGACGCGTCCTGCAGGACCTCGTCCCAGGTGACGTCGATGCCGTCGGCGGCCAGGAGGTCGACCATCCGCTCGGCCCGGGTCTCGCGCGAGCTGCGCACCCTCGCCAGCGCGGCCGACAGTGCGGGATCGGCCGGGTCGAACAGGTACGCGAGCATGTGCAGCCCGATCGGCCGGGCCCCGCCGTGCCAGCGCAGCGACAGTTCCGCCCCGGGCACGATGGCCAGCCCCTCCGGCCGGGCCGCGAACGCGGGCTCCCAGCCGCCGGTGGTGTCGTGGTCGGTCAGGCCCAGGACGTCCAGCCCGGCCGCGGCCGCCTCGGCGACCAGTTCGGCCGGGGTCGAGGTGCCGTCGCTGGCCGTCGAGTGGGCGTGAAGATCGATCCGCACGCCCCCAGTCTAGGGAGGCGTCACTTCTGCGTGAGCGGTTCGATGAGCACGACGCCGTCGCTGTCCTCGTCGAGCGTCTCGACCTTGTCCGCCTGGCCGCTCGGGTCGAGCTTGACGAACTTCTTGCCGTTGTCGACCACGAACGCCTTGGCGTTGAGCCAGACCGTCTTGTTCGTCACGGTCAGGTTCCACAGCTTGGGCTTGCCACCGGTGAACACCGAGGTGAGGTCCAGGATCGCCACCTGTTTCGCCCCCACCACCGGGTAGGCGAGCCAGCGCCCGTCCGGCGAGATCCGGCCGCCCTCCTTGTCGGCGATCGGCAGCCCGCACACCTTGTTCATGATCTTGAACGGCTGGTCGAACTTCAGCAGGGCCAGGCACATCGCCGTCTCGCCGGCCGCGACCGCCTTGAGCTCCGCGTAGACGCCGCCGTTGTCCGGGGTCCCGCCGAACACGCGCACGACGGTGGCGTCCCAGGTCGGGCTGTACCCCCGCTCGGTGTGCCAGACGTCGAAGCCCTTGTCGTCGTTGCTGACCACGAGGTTGGTCCCCACGAAGGCGACCGGCTCGGTGTCCTGCGGCACGTCGACCGAGTTCTCCTTGGTGATCTTCTTGGCGCTCTCGTCGCTGCGGGTGCCGACGTTCATCTTGCCCTTGGACGCCCAGGCCACGGTGCTGCCGTCCTTGGCCACCGTGATGTTGGTGGCCTCGTCGACCAGCACCTGCTGCTGCTCGTCGTCGTCCTGCAGGACGAGCTGCTTGTCGCCGTCGGGCTGGGTGTTGACCACCAGGTAGCCGTCCTTGGCCTGGTACGCCGCGGTGACGCTGCTCTTGGCCGGCAGCTGCAGCCGCACCCGGGTGGCCGCCTCGGCGCTGGGGCCGATGCCGGTGACCTCGCGCATCTCCGACGGGGTGACCGGGGCGGTGGGGGTCTGCTCGGTCGCCGGGTGCTGCGAGGTGCTGCCCTGCGCGGCGGGTGCGGGGGGCTGCGGTGCGCCGCCGGGGGCACCGGTGGTCAGCGTGTACAGGACCGCCACGGAGGCGGCACCGAGCGCGACGATCCCGGTCAACCCGCTCATCGCGACGCGCCGTCGCCGCCGGATCCGCGCGGCGCCGCTGATGGCGGCGTCGGCGAACCCGTCCAGCGACGCCAGCGACCCCGGCGGGGTGCTGCCCGCCCTGGCCGCGAACGTTTCGCGGAGCTCGTCTTCCAGCATGGTTGTCACGTCTCCAAACCCAACCGCATGGTCAGACTTCAACCGGCTCTTCCACCACGGTGTCCGCGGGTAGAAGCGCCTCAGCCTCGGCAAAAGGTTGTTCCGGGTCCTCGATGACCGCAATCTCGTCCGTCACAGGTGCGGCGACGGGCAGCGGCACGGGCTCGGTGGGAGGCCGGGCGGGCTGGGGTTTCGTGGAGGGACGCACACCCTCGGCGCTGAGCTTCTCGCGCAGCGTGGCCAGGGCGCGGGAGGTCTGACTCTTGACGGTGCCGACCGACACGCCCAGCAGGCGGGCGGTCTCGGCCTCGGACTGGTCCTCGTAGTACCGCAGCACGAGCACCGCCCGCTGCCGGTTGGGCAGGGCCTTTACGTGCCGCCACATGGCGTCGCGCTCCAGGCTCTCCTCGAGCTGGTCGGCGGCGGCGCTCTCGGGGAGGATCTCGGTGGGCCGCTCGCCGTGCCAGCGCCGGCGCCACCAGCTGGTCGCGGTGTTGACGAGCACGCGGCGCGCGTACGGCTCGACGGCCTCGATGTGCCCGAGCCGCTTCCACGCGAGGAAGGTCTTCGTCAGCGCGATCTGGAGGAGGTCCTCCGCGGTCGCCCAGTCGCCGGCCAGCAGGTAGGCCGTGCGCAACAGCGCCTTGGAGCGAAGCCCGACGAACTCACGGAAATCTTCCTCGCGGAACTTTGCGTCGTCCGGCACCGGCCGCCCCCTCCACCCTCCGCGCCCACGTTCATAGACGCAACGAAGGGTCCCTGAGGTTGCATACCGGGCCCAGTTTTCAGCGAACTCTCAGCCTCAGGTGCCGTCGTCCTCGCCGGTGACCGCACGGCCCAGGCGGGCCTCGACCGCCTCCGGCTCGTACATCTCCTCGACGATGCGCAGGTAGAGCTCATTCGGGTTGGGCAGGTTGCGAATGTTGCGCAGCGCCTGATCCTGACCGGCCGACTCCAGCTCGAAATGGCCGTAGCCGAACATGCGACCCGTCAATGACTGTACGTATTTCATGTCCGTGACCCGCTGCAGCGGCATCATCGCAACATTGCGCGTGAAAATGCCCGATACGACCATGACCCGCTTGTTGGTCAGGATGAATCGGTCGTACCACCAGTCGGCGACCTTCCAGGCGCACCAGAGAATCACCACGGCCCAGATCACCACGACCGCGGTGCGCAGCTGGTCCTGGCCGTGCTTGGTGAGCCAGCCGGCGATGTAGCCCATCGCAATGGTCGCGAAGATCGCGATCCCGCCCTCTTTCGCGAGCTGGATCCAGTGCCGCTTCCATTCACCGCGGAACTTCTCCGTCGGGAACAGATAGCGCGCCGCGTGCCGGCTCGCCTCGTCCTCCAGCGGCGCCATCCGGCTGCCCGGCGGGACGGAGGGGACCGCGTCGCCGCCCTGCAGCCGCGCGAACTCGTCCTGCGAGAAAGACGGTGGAGCGCCGCTGTACTGCGGGGCGGCCGCCCCACGCGCATGCGCCCCGTCGGTCATCGGGTCGGCGTAGGGGTCCGACAGGTACTCGTCGCCGTCCGTGGTGTAGTCGGCGTGCGCGGGCCCGCGGGACGCCTCGGCGTCGCGGACGGCCTCGTAGTCGGAGGTCGGCGAGTACTCGGGCTCATCGGCGGCGTAGTCGGCGTGCGACTCGGGGCGGGACCCCGGTCGGGCACGCGGGATCGGCTCGGTGTCCCGGTCCTGGTTTCGCCGGGCGTTCGGATCGTCCTCGGGAGGCTCGGCGCCGGTCGACATGTGCGGGCCTTAGGCGACGAGGCTTGAGAAGAAGTCGCCGAAACCCGTGGCGATGTCCATGATGCCGCCGCCGATGGACTTGAACACCTCGGCGGCCGACTGTGGCCGATATGCCACGAAGAAAATCAGGAAGGCAATGCTTCCCCAGGTGAGGACCTTCTTGACCATCGCCGTCAATCCCCTCCCCGTGGCGCTGCGCACCAACGCCCCGGCGAACTCAGCGTATCAGCTACGCGGCTCAGGGTGCAGTTGCGCCGCGCCGAGCGGTTTGCGGCTCGGAGCCCGATCTTAGTCGCGGCTGTCTACGCCTTGCCGTGAAGATACGGCGACGGCGCGCCGTAAACCAGCTGCGCGGGAATGTCCTCGGCGAGATCGTGCAGGTCCAGCTCCTCCTCCAGGAGATAACCGGCCGCGGCGGGCCAGGTCACGACGTAGATCCACATGCCGGCCGCCTCGCCGACGTACGCGCATCGATCCTCCGGCGACTTGGCCATCCACAGCGGGGTCGGCCAGCCCGAGGCCTTGACCCGCGCGTGCGCGGTGGTGGTGGCGATGTCCCCGTCGAAGAACGGGCCCGGATCGGTGCCCGGGATGCCGGCGAACCGGGTGCCCAGGCCGATGCCGGGCTCCTCGGCGATGATCACGCAGTCGGCCGGCCCGTGCTCCACCGGACCCGGGCCGCTGCAGGCGACGGCGGTTGCCCGTACACCCGAACGCTCATCACCGACCCAACCGAGCCCGGTCACGGTCCATCCGGTCGGCAGGGGCCACGGGCACCACAGGGGCGTGGGGCGCTTGTCCCCGGCCCGCGTGGCGGCCGCGATCAGTTTGGCCTTGGCCGCGTCGACGATCTCGGGGCCGATGTGGTGCGCGACGTGCAACGGCAACACGGCACCGTCGCCGTCACAGCGCCAGTCGGAGTGCATGAGGTCCGGCGGCCGCACCGGACCACCACAGCGGGGACAGCTGACTGCGACGCCCATGTACCCACGGTAAGGCCGTTCACGGGTTTACGACCCCGTACTGACGGATCCAGGTATGCATGGCGATGCCGCTGGCGACGCCGGCGTTGATGGAGCGCGTGGAGCCGTACTGCGCGATGGAGTACACCGCGGCACACGCCGCATGGGCGGGTTCCGAGAGGCCAGGCCCCTCCTGGCCGAACAGCAGCACGCACCGCTCGGGCAGCGCGGCCCGCTCCAGCGCGCGGGCGCCCGGAAGGTTGTCGATGCCGATCAGCGGCAGCCCGGCCTCCTCGGTCCAGGCCAGGAAGGACTCGACGTCGGAATGGTGGCGCACGTGCTGATAGCGGTCGGTGACCATGGCGCCCCGCTTGTTCCACCTCCGCCGCCCGACGATGTGCACCTCGGCGGCGAGAAAGGCGTTGGCGTTGCGTACTACGGTGCCGATGTTCAGATCGTGCTGCCAGTTCTCGACGGCGACGTGAAAGGGGTGCCGCCGCGTGTCGAGGTCTTCGACGATCGCGCTGAGTTTCCAGTAGCGGTAGCGGTCGACGACGTTGCGCCGGTCGCCTGCCTCGAGGAGCTCGGGGTCGTAGTGGTCCTCGGTGGGCCAGGGGCCGTCCCAGGGGCCTACGCCGACCTCCAGCAGAGGCTCGATGTCCATCGGGGCACTGTATTGGGGCAGCGGGACTCGCAGGCCAGCCGGGTGTTCCGTGGTGTTTCGTGGTTGGCGGCCGGCGGCGCGTCTCGTGGTTGGCGGCCGGCGGGGTGTTTCGGGGTCTTTCGTGATTGGAGGCCAGCCGGGTGAGAAGGTTTGCCCAGCCCACCCGACCGGCGTTCGCGGCGCGCCAGGGGTCGGGCGCGCGCCAGTTTCACGGCCGGCGCTCCGCGACGCGCCGGGTTCGCCCTCTCAGCGGTGCAGTGCGCGGGCCAGTTCGCGGCCGATACCGTTGACGAAGCGGCGCTCGGCCAGCTGGATCTCCACCCCGCCGAGCCGAATCCGCCCGGCCTCCCAGGCGGTCCGCCCGACGCTGGCGGCGATGTCCATCAGCCACTCGCCGTACGCGAGGGCGATGTCCGGCCCAAGTCGCTCGGCCAGCAGTCGCACCGCGTAGCCGCAATCATCGAGCACCGCGCCCACGCCGGGCCCGGAGTCCTCAATATCGTTGTCGGTGAGCTGCTCGGCAAAGATGGCGGCCACCACCCCGCGCACGAGCAGCGCCCGGGACCGCTGCCCAGCCGCGATGGCCGCGACCCCGGCAACGGCGTCGACGTCCTCGTCCCCGGCACAGGCCGCAACCAGCACACTGCGCGGCAGCCGGACGAGCAGATCCCACTCCTGCCGCCGCAACGGCAGGTCGACCCCAACGGCCGGACGACCGGACGGGCCGGATGCGGGCTTGCTCGGCATGGCAACCTCCCACCGCCGAGCGTATGCCGAAAGGCCCGCCTTGGCGCCATTTTGCCCGTGCATTTCGGTTGCGGCCCCCCAAGTGCGGCCGCAAGCTCCGCCTGGGTAGGACCCGCTGCGGTCTTGAGGGGCGCCCAGCCTCTACCGGGATAGGACCCCGCTGTGGTCTTGAGGGGACGCCCAGCCTCCGCCCCGGATAGGACCCCGCTGCGGTCTTGAGGGGGTGTGGGTGGAGCGAAGCTCCCCCACCGCTTTTCAGGACATCCGACGGTCCAACCCCGCCGCCAAGGCGCCCATACAGCGCTAACACCTTCCGGCACTGAAGTACAAGCCCCCGACTTCGCGGTGCCGGAGAACAACCCCCCGACCTCGCGGTGCCGGAGAACAACCCCCCGACCTCGCGGTGCCGGAGAACACCCCCCCGACCTCGCGGTGCCGAAGGACACCCCCCCCCGACCTCGCGGTGCCGAATGACAGCGCTGGACAGTGCCGTGCTGAGAAAGAGCGCGAGTGCGCCAGACCCTCCCAGTGCTAGGAACCGGCGCGGGCGGGGTGGTTCGGCGGGAGGGCGCAGGCCGCGGTGCCGCCGGGCATGCGGTGGCGGTTGCGGGCGACCCAGCGGTACACCGGCCAGGCCATCGCGGTGATCGGGCGCAGGCCCAGCACGAACCCCGCGGCGCGCCAGATCAGGCCCGCGCGCTTGAGCAGGTCGGCGATGGCCGCCGGGCCTGCCGTCACCCGTCCGGGGGCCACGTAGTACACGGCCGAGCTCACCTGATCCTCGCTCAGCCCGAGTGCTTCGAGGTCGGCGAACTGCCAGGCGACCACCTCGGCGGCGGGCCCGATGCGCCGCTCGATGAACCGGGCGCATGATGAACAAAAGGCACAGTCGCCGTCGAAGACGAAGACCGGGCGTTCGATCGTTGCCACGTGACCATCATCCCGCAGACCGGTTGGGAATGCCGGTAAGGGGTATCTGGTTATGACGGTGCATACCCGAGGACGCCATGAAGGATCGGAGCTGAAAAGCATGGCAACCGTAGAGCTGACCGCGGAGAACTTCGCCGAGAAGATCGGTGGCGAGGGCATCACCCTCGTCGACTTCTGGGCCTCCTGGTGCGGCCCGTGCCGGATGTTCGCACCGGTCTACGAGCGCGTGTCCGAGGCCAACCCGGACATCACGTTCGGCAAGGTGGACACCGAGGCCGAGCAGATGCTCGCCGCCGAGTTCAACATCCGCTCGATCCCGACGCTCATGATCGTGCGCGACGGTGTGGCCCTCTACTCGGAGCCCGGCGCCCTGCCGCAGCAGGCCCTCGAGTCGCTGATCCAGCAGGCCCGCGACATCGACATGTCCGAGGTCAAGGCCAAGGTCGCCGAGGCCAAGGCGGCCGAGCAGGCGACGGGCGAGCCGGCCGCCGACGCCGACTCCGTCACCAAGGCCTGACACACGGTAGTACCCCACCAGGGCGCCTTGCATCCCGTTAGAACGCGTGTTCGAATGGGCTCGTGCGATGGGACAACCTCAAGGCGACTGGCGGTCCTGGCACCGGTGACCCCGGGCGGCCGCGAGCGCTACCGCTCGCCCTGCCCGGGGCCGTCGCCCGGACCTTCGACACACCCGAGTTCCGCGGCATCACGTTCTACGAGGTCCAGGCCAAATCCTTGATCAACAAGGTGCCGGGCGCCTCGCGGGTGCCGTTCCAGTGGACGATCAACCCGTACCGCGGCTGTTCGCACGCCTGCGTCTACTGCCTGACCGGCGACACCGCGATCCTGATGGCCGACGGCACCACCCGCCCCTTGGCCGACCTGCGGGTCGGCGACGAGATCGTCGGCACCGTGCGCGACGGCCGCCTGCGCCGCTACACCACGACCCGCGTGCTGGCCCACTGGCAGACCGTGAAGCCCGCCCACCGGATCACCCTCGCCGACGGCACCGCGCTGGTGGCCTCGGGCGAGCACCGTTTCCTGACCGACCGCGGCTGGAAGCACGTGACCGGCGCCCGCCACGGCCGCAGCCGCCGGCCCCACCTGACCACCGCCAACCGGCTCGCCGGCTTCGGCGCCCTGCCGCCCGCCCCGCCGACGGACGCACCCGCCTACCGCCGGGGCTACCTCTGCGGCTTCGTCAACGGCGACGGCCACGCCACCCAGGTCCCCTCCGCCGTACTCGACCGAGTCCACGAATACGCCGCCGCCTGCGGAGGCCTGCACGCGCTGACCAACGACTCCCGCGAGTTCGCCGGCGCCAGCGTCCGCGATGCCAGCGCCCTGCTCGACTGGCCGGAGAAGCCGGACCGCGCCTGGGGCCTCGGCTTCGTGGCGGGCCTCTATGACGCCACCGGCTCGATGGCAGGCGACCTGCCCCGCTTCGACGTGGTCGACAAGGTGGTGGTCGACTGGCTGGTCGAGTGCCTGGAGCGCGCCGGATTCGCCACCGCGACCGACGACCCGTTCGACGGCTTCCGTCCCGACCGCGGCCCAGCCCGGGGCGACGGCAACGCGGCCGGCCTCCGGGGCGATGGTCACGCGGCCAGCCCTCGAACCGGCCACGGCACGGCCCGGGGCGAAGATAGCGCGGCTGGCCTCCTGGGCGAAGGTCACGCGGCGGGCCTCCGGGGCGACGGTCACGCGCCTGGCCTCCGAACTGACTACGACTCGGCCCGGGGCGACGGTAACGCGGCTGGCCTCCTGGGCGAAGGTCACGCGGCCGGGCTCCGAGCTGACCGCGGCTCGGCCCGGGGCGACGGTCACGCGGCTGGCCTCCGAACTGACCGCGGCGAAGGTGGGGCAGGCGGCGTTCGCGTGCTCGGTGGACCGCGGGAGCGCGTGCGGTTCGGGCTGGCGTTCGGGCCGGCCCGCGGCATCGGTGTTCCGATCGGCGAGCTGGTCCGTGGCGACGAATCGCTGCGGGTGGTGGGTGTCGAGCCGCTCGGGGTCGAGGCGCCGATGTTCGACATCACGACCGGGACCGGGGACTTCATCGCCAACGGGGTGGTGAGCCACAACTGCTTTGCCCGGCATACCCACACGTACCTGGATCTCGATGCGGGGCGGGACTTCGACTCGCAGATCGTGGTCAAGGTCAACGCGGGTGAGGTGCTGCGGCGCGAGCTTGCCGCGCGGAGTTGGTCGGGCGCGCACATCGCGATGGGGACGAACGTCGACGTGTATCAGCGGGCCGAGGGACGGTACAAGCTGATGCGCGAGATCCTGGCCGCCCTGCGCGATCGGGCCAACCCGTTCTCGATCCTCACCAAGGGCACGCTCATCACGCGCGACCTCGACCTGCTCAAGGAGGCCGCCTCGGTCACGTCGGTGAGCCTGTCCATGTCGGTCGGGTTCGTCGACGAGCACTACTGGCGCGCGGTGGAGCCCGGCACGCCCAGCCCGCGCCGCCGCCTCGACGCCATCCGCAGGCTCTCCGACGCCGGGTTCGCGGTCGGGGTGCTCATGGCGCCGATCCTGCCCGGCCTCACCGACACGCCGGAGTCCATCGACGCCACGGTGGCGGCCCTGTCAGCGGCGGGGGCGGCGAGCATCGTGCCGCTGGCCCTGCACCTGAGGCCGGGCGCCCGCGAGTGGTACCGCGAGTGGCTCCTCCGCGAACACCCCGAACTCGGGCCGCGGTATCGGGAGTTGTACGGCGACGGATCGTACGCGCCGCAGTCCTATCAGCGCGAGATCGCCGCCCGCGTCCGGCTCGCCGCGCGCAAGCACGGGATGAACGCCGGCGACTTCGGCTCGAACCGCAACGTCGACGACCCGCGCCCGGTGAACGACCCGCCGCGCCCGATGAACAGTCCGCCGAGCGAGGGGGAGGGGCGGCCGCGTGCGGGGGAGAGACGGCCACGTGCGGTGAAGGCGTTGCCAGAGCAGGAGAACGAGCAGCTCACGCTGTTGTAGGCGCCCGGCTCCTCCGGCCCGTCGCGGCGGGACCGGTCGCCGCCCTTATCAACCGCCCCAAGCTCGCCGGCCGAAGCCGACGAAGCATTCGACGCCGCTGGGGACGACGAAGCACTCGACGCGACCGACGCTGACGAGGACCTCGACGCGGCGGAGGACGACGACGAACTCAAGGCGGCCGAGAAAGAGGAAGCGCCGGGCGCGGGAGCGGGGGGCGAGGAAGCGCCGGGCACGGGCGAGGAAAAGTCGGCCGGGGAAGCGCGGGCGCGGTCTAAGAAGCGCCGGGCGCGGGCGAGGAAGCGTCGTGCGCGGGCAAGGAAGTGGAAGCGTCGGGCGAGGAAGTGGGAGCGTCGGCCGAGGGCGACGAGGAGCGCGAACGCCACCGCCGGAGCCAGGTGATCGGCGTGACCTTCTCCAGCGGCAGGAAGCCCGCCATAGCGATCTGATGCGGCACGAACGAGATCGTGATCAAAGCGAACGTCAGCAAATGGAACAGGTAAAAGCCCGCCACCATCAGATAGCGCCACTTGGGCCGGACGAAGAAGACGATAGGGCTGAGCAGTTCGAAGCCCACGATCCCGAACTGCGACACCGTCGTGAAGCCCGGGATCTGCAGCAGCCACTGCGCTGCCCACGTGCCCCGGCGGATGAATGAGCGGGTCAGCGTCGCGCCGGTGAGCCATTCCAGGCCGCCGTAGCGGAATTTGGCCACCGAGGCCAGGAAGTACGTGGCGATGACGGCGATCTGGGTCACCCGCAGCGCGAAGCCGCTCGCCTCCGAGGGGGTCTGGTCGCCGTGCCGGGCGCGGCCCGCGGTGGGCAGGGCGGCCAGGGCGACCAGGATCGCGTACCGATCATGGTCGATCTTGCCGTAGCTCATCGCGATGATCATCCACTCGAAGTAGAGCGCGAAGACCGTCCAGCCGAGCAGGCGCGGGGCGCGGCCCGTGGCGGCGAGCAGGGACAGCGGGATGAGGGCCCAGTAGATCGCGTTGACGAGGAGGTGGGTCGGGGTGGGCAGGTGCAGCAGGTCGCTCACCACGAGCGGCTGGTACAGGTTGCCCGGCAGGTTGCCGTGCGACTTGATCCAGGCGCTGAAGAACACCAGGTCGAGCGGGATGAACAAGTAGACGAGCGTGCGGAAGGCGGCGATGCGCGCCTTCGGCACGGGTGCGAACAGCCAGCGCGTCATGGCCGGTACCTCGCCAGAACCACCTCGGTGATCTCCCCCGTCGGCTGGGCGTGGCGCAGGTGGTGCTGCACCTCCACGATGTCCACCTCGACCAGCGGTGGCTTGCCGGGGTTGCGCGCCGCGTACGACTCCTGGACCGAGTGCAGCAGCGACGGGTCGGCCTTGAAGCGCTCGATCTGCGCCTCGATCTCGGCCCGGCGCACGCCCGCGTTGCGCTCGTTGAGCTCGAACTTGCGGCCCGTGGTGTCGATGCCGTCCGTACGCAGCACGAGCACCGGCTCGTTGGGTTTGTCGGCGGTGGAGAACATCCGGAACGGCGCGAACGGGAACACCGTGTCGTCGGCGAAGAAGGTGCCCGCGAGGGTGAGGGCGCCGACGATCAGCGTCGCCACGATCCGCAGCACGCGCCCCCGGGTGTTCAACCGTTCCATCGGGCCCGGACTTTACCAAATGGTGAACATCTCACTGTCAGTAGTGGGACGGCCGTCACACTGCGTAGTGAGCACGCCCAATCCAGCGAGAATGTGACGCGCGTCTCTATACGCAGCGTTGCGACGGGCGTGGATGGCGTACCAAGATAACCAGCACGAAGCGTGGGCGGCGGGCGCCGGGTGAGCCCCGCCGCTTGCTGCGTTTTGTCACACTTGCCCGCGTCCCTCTATCGAGCGTCCGTTCCGGCCCGGCATGCTGCCGCCAGACACCTGAACAAGGGGGCGACGATGCAGTTCGGCCGGTACTTCGAGGAGTTCGACGTCGGCGCGGTCTACCGGCACTGGCCCGGCAAGACGGTGACCGAGTCGGACGACCACCTGTTCTGCCTGCTGACCATGAACCACCACCCGTTGCACCTCGACGCCCACTACGCGGAGACGTCGACGCAGTTCAAGCGCAACGTCGTGGTCGGCAACTACATCTACTCGATCCTGCTCGGCATGTCCGTGCCCGACGTGTCCGGCAAGGCCATCGCCAACCTGGAGGTCGAGTCGCTGCGGCACACCGCGCCGACCTTCCACGGCGACACCGTCTACGGCGAGACCACGGTGCTGGACAAGCGCGAGTCCGAGTCGAAGGACGACCGCGGCGTGGTGACGGTGGAGACCAAGGGGTACAAGCAGGACGGCACGCTCGTCTGCGTCTTCCGGCGCCGGGTGATGGTGCCGAAGCAGTCGCACGCGGGCCCGGAGGCGCCCAGCTTCCCGGTGCCCAAGGGGTCGTAAACGCACGAGGCGTCAAGGAGGACGGCGTGGGGTTGCTGCGCAGGCTGCTGGGCCGGGAACCGGCGTGGGTCGAGCGCTGGGCGGTCTACCCGGGCGAGGTGGGCGACCGGCTCGCGATGTACAACATCGACCTCGGCGCGGTCGAGGCCGCCCCGGTGGCCCGGTACCCGCAGCGCTTCGACGTCGAGTTCACGTACAAGGGTGACGGGGTCAGCGGTATGCCGGCCGCCGAGGAGCTGGCCGCGATCCACGAGCTGGACGCCGCCGTCCGTCAGGTCCTGCGCTCGGCCGGGGGCGCGCTGGTCGGCCGCGTGCTGTCCGACAACCGCGGGCGGATCACCGGGTATCTGCCCGCCGACAGCAGCCCGCCGCCGCTCCCGTCGATCGACGGCATCACGCCGGAGACGGCGATCGCCTCGGACCCCGGCTGGAGCAAGGTCCGCGAGGAGCTCACCCCGGACGCCTGGCAGCGCAACATCATGGACGACAACCAGGTCGTGCAGGAGCTCGAGGCGCACGGCGACCGGCTCAGCTCGCCGCGGGCGGTCGAGTTCCTCGCGTACTTCTCCGACGCCGACCGCGCCGAACTGTCCGCCCAGGATCTCCGCGAGGACGGGTTCGCGGTCACCGTCGAGCGCGGCGACGAGGGCGACTTCGTGCTGCAGGCCATCCGCCGCGACTCGGTCGAGCCGCCCGCCCTGCACGAGACGACGTGGAAGGTCCGCGGCATCGTCGAGAGCCACGACGGCATCTACGACGGCTGGGGCTGCATGGTCCAGGCTTAAGAGGCTGAGAAAGCCAGGGCGAAGCACTCCTCGACGAGGGCGTTGAGGTCCTCGTCGGGGTGCAGGGCCCAGCGCATCAACGCGGTGTCGAATGCCGCGAACGCCACCGCCACCAGCACCGCGGGCTGCAAGGACGGCTCGACGCCCATGCGCCGGGCGAGCTCCGACGTCAGCGTCTGCTTCCAGGCGACCTGCCGCTCCAGATAGCGCCCGAGCAGCGCCGGCGTCTCCACCGTCACCCGGGCCAGCCGCGAGGACTTCTCCGGGTGCTCCCAGAACGTGTCGGTGAACACCCGCAGCGCCTGCCGCAGCGCCTCGTCCGGCGCCTCGGAGGAAGGCCGCGCGCGCAGCGCCTCGCTCAGTTTCCGCCCGAGGTCGCTCAAGAACTCGATGATGACGTCTTCCTTGGACTGGAAGTACCGGAAGAACGTCCGCCGCGACACGCCCGCCGCCGCGGCCATCTGGTCGATCGTCGTCTCCTCGAAGCCGTGGAAGGCGACCAGCTTCAGGGCAGCCTCGGCCAGCTCGTCCCGGACGAGCTGGCGTTTGCGCTCCACGAGGCTCACCCGATCATCGTACGCCCCGACCGGCAACTTTGGCATTGCGAGGCGTAGTTGACACTCAGTGCCACAAACGGCATTCTGGGAAGCATGAGGTGGACCGAAGAGCAGGTGCCGGAGCTTGCCGGCAAGACGTTTCTCGTGACCGGGGCCAACAGCGGCCTGGGTCTGGAGACCACCAAGGTGCTGGCCCGCAAGGGTGCGCACGTGATCATGGCCGTGCGCGATCTCGGCAAGGGGGAGCGGGCCCGCGGGCAGGTCACCGGCAGCACCGAGCTCGCGCGCATCGACCTGGCCGACCTGGACAGCGTCCGGGAGCTGGCGAAGCGGCTGCACGACGAGCGCCGCACCATCGACGTGCTGATCAACAACGCGGGCATCATGATGCCGCCCCGGCAGCTGAGCGCGCAGGGCCACGAGCTGCAGTTCGCCGCCAACCACCTGGGCCACTTCGCCCTGACCCTGCTGATCCTCGACCTGGTGCGGGAGCGCGTGGTCACGGTCAGCTCGGGCCTGCACCGCGGCGGCCGCATCCACTACGAGGACCTCGACGGCGGCGCGAAGTACAACCCCTCGGCCTTCTACAGCCAGTCCAAGTTCGCCAACGTGCTGTTCGGGCTCGAACTGCACCGCAGGCTCGCCACCACGAACAAGCGCAGCATCCTCGCCCACCCCGGGTACTCCGCGACCAACCTGCAGACCTCCGGCCCGACCGGCGGCGCCAAGCTGTTCATGCGCATGGGCAACGCGATGTTCGCGATGCCGGCCGCCCAGGGCGCGCTGAACATCCTCTACGCGGCGACCGAGCCCACGGCCAGGAGCGGGCAGTTCATCGGCCCCGACAAGTTCCGCGAGTTCCGCGGCTGGCCCAGCGTCGTGCAGCCCGATCCGAAGGCCACCGACGAGGCCGACGCGAAGCGCCTGTGGGCCCTGTCCGAGCAGCTCACCGACGTGCAACTTTCACCCGCTGACCTGCGGCGATAGGCGCCCCGAGCCGACCTCCCTGTCAAAAGCCGTCCGGCGGCGGGTTGAATCCGACCACGCCGCCGCAGGGAGGAAAGTCGATGCGAAGAAGCTTGATCGTGGCCTTGATCTTGGCGTTTGCCTCGGTCATGGCCGCTGTGGTCATACAACAACCGGCCGCCCACGCCGCCGGTGGGTACAACTACGCCGAGGCGCTGCAGAAGTCGATCTGGTTCTACGAGGCCCAGCAGTCCGGGCCGAAGCCGTCCTGGAACCGGGTCAACTGGCGCGGCAACTCGGCGATGAACGACGGGTCCGACGTCGGGCGCGACCTGACCGGCGGCTGGTTCGACGCCGGCGACCACGTGAAGTTCGGCTTCCCGATGGCGTTCTCGACCACCATGCTGGCCTGGGGCGCGGTCGAGTACCGCAGCGCCTACGTCAACTCCGGCCAGCTGACCAACCTGGTCAACAACCTGAAGTTCGTCAACGACTACTTCATCAAGGCGCACCCGAGCGCCAACGTCCTCTATGGACAGATCGGGGCCGGCAACCCCGACCACGCCTGGTGGGGTCCGGCCGAGGTGATGCCGATGGCGCGTCCCTCGTACAAGATCGATGCGACCTGCGGCGGCTCGGACCTGGCCGGTGAGACCGCGGCCGCGATGGCCGCCTCGTCGATCGTGATCCGGCCGACCGACCCGACCTACGCCGACACCCTGGTGACGCACGCCAAGCAGCTGTACTCCTTCGCCGACTCGGTGCGCAAGAAGTACTCCGACTGCATCACCGACGCCGCGAGCTACTACAACTCGTGGAGCGGCTACAACGACGAGCTGGTGTGGGGCGCGATCTGGCTCTACCGGGCCACGAACGACTCGAGCTACCTGGCCAAGGCCGAGAGCGGCTACGCCAACCTCAGCAACGAGAACCAGACCACCACGAAGTCGTACCGCTGGACGATCGCCTGGGACGACAAGTCCTACGGCTGCTACGTGCTACTGGCCAAGCTGACCGGCAAGCAGCAGTACATCGACGACGCCAACCGCTGGCTGGACTACTGGACCGTGGGCGTCAACGGGGCCAAGGTGCCGACGTCCCCGGGCGGCGAGGCCGTGCTCGACAGCTGGGGCTCGCTGCGGTACGCCGCGAACACCTCGTTCGTCGCGTTCGTCTACAGCGACTACCTCACCGACGCGACCCGCAAGGCGCGCTACCACGACTTCGGCGTGCGGCAGATCAACTACATCCTCGGCGACAACCCACGCAACTCGAGCTACATGATCGGGTTCGGGACCAACCCGCCGAAGAACCCGCACCACCGCACGGCCCACGGCTCGTGGTCGGACAACATCAACGAGCCCGCGCAGTCGCGGCACACGCTCTACGGCGCGCTGGTCGGCGGTCCGACCTCGCCCAACGACGCCTACGCCGACAGCCGCAACGACTACACGATGAACGAGGTCGCCACCGACTACAACGCCGGGTTCACCAGCGCCCTGGCCCGCATGTACGGCGAGTACGGCGGCACGGCCCTCGCGAACTTCCCGGTCGCGGAGACCCCCGACGGACCCGAGATGTACATCGAGTCCTCGATCAACACCCCCGGCAGCACGTTCACCGAGGTCAAGGCGCTCGTCTACAACAAGTCGGCGTGGCCGGCCCGGGCGCTGACCCAGGGCTCGTTCCGGTACTACTTCACGCTCGACGGCGCGACCACCCCGAGCCAGATCACGCTGTCCAGCGCCTACAACCAGTGCTCCGCCCCGACCGGCCCGACGCTGGTCAGCGGCAGCACGTACTACGTGACCGTCAGCTGCGCCGGGCAGACCATCGCCCCGGCCGGGCAGTCCGCGTGGCGCCGCGAGGTGCAGTTCCGCATCGCGAGCAGCGGCACCTGGGACCCGTCCAACGACTGGTCGCTGCCGGCCGGCTCCACCCAGGCCGCGAACAGCCACATGACCCTGTTCGACGGGTCGACCCAGGTCTGGGGCACCGCGCCGACCACCGGCCCGGCCGACACGACCGCGCCCAGCACGCCCGGGAAGCCGGCGTTCACGAACGTCACGGCGACCGGGGCCACCGCGACCTGGACGGCGTCCACGGACAACGTGGGGGTCGCGAGCTACAAGGTGTACAACGGCAGCACTGTGATCGGCACGAGCACGACGAACTCGCTCGCGATCACCGGCCTGACGCCGTCGACCGCGTACTCGTTCACCGTCGTCGCGCTCGACGCGGCCGGCAACGCCTCGACCGCCTCGACGGCGGGGACGGTCACCACCTCGGCCCAGACCGGGGACGTGACCGCGCCGAGCAAGCCCGGCACCCCGACCGCGTCCGCGATCACCGCGTCGAGCGTGACGCTGTCCTGGGCGGCCTCGACCGACAACGTCGCCGTCACGGGCTACAACGTCTACAACGGCAGCGCCCTGGTCGGGTCCAGCACCACGAACTCCCTGGCCGTCACCGGGTTGAGCGCGGCGACCGCGTACTCCTTCACGGTGCGGGCCAAGGACGCGGCCGGGAACCTGTCCTCGGCGTCCGACCCGGTGTCGGTGACGACGACCGGGGGCTCGACGGGCAAGTCGTGCTCGGCCACGTACAAGGTGACCAACCAGTGGGGCGACGGCTTCAACGGCGAGGTGACGGTGACCAACACCGGCACCACGGCGCTGTCCGGCTGGACCGTCTCGTTCACGTTCCCGGGCAACCAGAAGATCAGCAACGGCTGGTCGGGCGTGTGGACCCAGTCGGGCGCGGCGGTCACCGTGGCCAACGCCGACTGGAACGGCACCCTCGCCCCGTCGGCCACGGTCGCGCCGGGCTTCGGGGCGAGCTGGTCCGGCAGCAACACCGCCCCGGCCACGCTCACCTGCACGGCCCGGTAAGGCGGTAGATCACGATCTCGCCGGCGGACCAGACCAGCGACGTCTGGTCCGCCAGGCGGGGTGACTCCCGGCCCTGCGCGCGGTCGACGAGGATCCAGCGCACCCGCCGGTCCCACAACCAGCGCAGCCGGTCCGGGGTCGGCTCATAGACGGCCAGGTCGTTGGCCCGCAGCCGGTCCGGGTCCCAGTAGTCCAGGGCCGGCCCGACCCCGCCACTCGCGGCCTGGATCGCGTTCGACTCGGGGGAGTAGCCCCAGCTGCCGAGCAGGACCCGGCGCTCCGAGTACGCCGAGATCCAGTAGGCCAGGCTCTGCCGGGCCTGCGGGCCGGAGCCGACCCGGTGCACGTTGGTGGCCACATACTCATCCGGCGTGCTGTGCGCGCGCAGCCAGCGGGCCCCGGCGGCCTGGTCGGGGGTGACCCGCACGTGATAGGCGGTGCCGAGGTTGGCGTGGTGAGCCGCGTCATAAGGCAGCCCGGCGGCGCCGGCGAAAAGGACAACCGCCAAAGCCCCGGATTTTGTACCCGTAAAAAGCGCGACGAGCACCGCCAGCCCGGCGAACGCGTACACGGAGTAGATCGGCAGCCGCAGCGGCGGGAAGGGCGCGACCCAGGCCACGACCGCTACCGCCGCCGCCCCGACCAGCCCCCGGACCGGGAGCCGGCGCACCCCGGCGGCGGACAGGATCACGCCGAACGGGAAGCCGGCGATCGCGAAGAAGTGCTGGCCCCAGGAGTTGTGCCAGACCAGCACGGCGGCCGCGAACCCGGCCAGCGCCGCCCCGGCCAGGAACCGCTCGACCGGCCCCCACTCGCGGATCATCACCATCCCGGCCAGGCGGCACCCCATCGCGACGGCGTAGGCGCCCAGCCCGGCGGCGATCACCGCGGGGCGGCCGTGCGCGAAGTCGGCCATGATGCCGAAGGGCTTCCAGGTGAGGCCGCCGCCCTCGCCGCCGTACAGGAACAGCATGGCCAGACCGAAGACTCCGGCCAGCACGGCGGCGGGGCGCCAGGCCCGGCGCGGGCCGGCGCAGACCAGGCCGGCGAGGGCGACCGGCAGCACCGTCGACTTCGCGCCCGCCACGCCCGCCGCCAGCAGCGCGAGCAGCAGCCAGGTGCGGGCGGTGTTGGCGCGCCGCAGGATCTGGGCGAGCACCGCGATCAGCGGCATGGACAGCGCCGAGGCGAAGAGCACGGAGCGGCTCGACCAGGAGTAGTACGCCGTGATCGTGCCGAAGAACGCCGGCGCCCGGGCCGGGAGGACGGCCTCGCCGACCGTGTACATCAGCGCCGCCGCGAGCGGACCGGCCCACGCCCGGCCGGTGACCCGCCAGGCCGCCACGGCCAGCAGCACCACGGCGAGCACGGCGAGGGCCGGCAGGTCGAGCCGGAACCACAGCACCGGCAGGTCGACGCCGGTCAGCCGGCCCGCCGCGGCCAGGTGCGCGTAGGTGAACCAGTGGTAGGGCAGCGGTTCGGCGCCGAGCTCGGGGACGGCCAGCGGGAAGTGGTGCCGGAGATCGCCGGCGACCGCGAGCAGGTTCAGCTGGTCGATCATGTAGTCGGCCGGGCCCGAGGTCGGCACGGGCGGGTTGACGCGCAGGAAGGCCCAGGTGAGGTACCCGACGAAGCCCAGCGCCACCGCGGCCACGCTCCACGACCAGGCCCGCGTCGGCCGCTGGGGATAGGCGGGGGTGCGCAGGTGCCGGCGCAGCAGGATCACCGTGAGGATCGGCCAGGCCCAGAAGATCGGGCGGGCGGCGATCTCCACGACCAGCCCGACGGCGGTACCGAAGGCCAGGTCTTCCACCAGGCTGTGCGGGTCGCGGCGCAGGGCCCGGTAGATCAGCGTGCCGGGCAGGACGACGGCCAGCCCGACGTAGGCGCAGTAGCGGACAATGTCGGAAATGTCGGTTTTCAGTACCAGAAGGATTGTCGTCACGGCGGCGGCGACGGTGAGCGCCGGGAGCCAGCGGGCCACGCCGGGTTGAACGGCGCCGGCCCCGGTTCAGTTGCGGTGGTCGAGCCGTTCCATGGCGCGCTTGCGGGCCGGGGACTCGATCCACTCGATCGGCACCGCGCGCAGCAGCCGGCCCACGACCCGGGCGTTCACCGAGGTCACGAGGTCGGTGGCGGGCAGGCCGGGCAGCCCGTAGAGCCGCCGGGCCCAGGGCGGCAGCAGCCCGATGGCCAGCGCCGACACGCCGAACGCGGCCCCGCGCACGGGGGTGAGGCCCAGGCCGTACGGCAGCGGGGGCATGGTCAGGAAGATGCCGGTGGCCGCCGAGTCCACGGTGAGCTCGAGCTTCGGCTGCATCTCGGCGTAGTAGTCGGCGACGGCCGCCACCGAGTCGGGCACCGTGGCCGGGTCCAGGCCGACCACCGCCGCGGCGCGGGTCTGCTCGCGGAAGTACCCGTCCTGCTCCTGCGGGCTCAGCCGGAGCCCGCCGCGCAGCACGGCGGCGAGGTACGACTCGACCTCCGTCACGTGCACCCAGCGCAGCAGCTCAGGCTCGTCGACCCGGAACCGCTCGCCGGTGCGCCGGTCGACCGCCGTCATCCGCGAGTGCAGCTTGCGGACCCGCGCGCCGGCCTTCTCGACCTCCTCGGTGGTGCCGTAGATCACGGTCGTCACGAAGATCGAGGTGCGGGCCAGGCGGCCCCAGGGGTCCTTGCGGTACGAGCTGTTCTGCTCGACCCCGGCCACCGCGCGCGGGTGCAGCGCCTGCAGGTAGAGGCTGCGCAGGCCGCCGACGGTGACCATCGGCTCCCGGTGCACGCGCCAGGTGATCGAGTCCGGGCCGAAGAGGCCGTGGTCCGTCACCGGGTGTCTTCGGTCCGCTTGGCCTGGCAGGCCGGGCACAGGCCCCAGAAGGTGACCTCCGCCTCGTCCAGGACGAACCCGTGCGCCTGCGACGGGGTCAGGCAGGGCGCCTCACCGACCGCGCAGTCCACGTCGGCGATCTCCCCGCAGCCCCGGCAGACCACGTGGTGGTGGTTGTCGCCGACCCGCGACTCGTACCGCGCCGGGCTGCCGGCCGGCTCGATCCGGCGGGCCAGGCCGGCCCGGGACAGCGCGCTGAGCACGTCGTACACCGCCTGGGTGGAGACCGTGTCGAGGCGCTGGCGCACCTGGATCGCGATCTGTTCGACGTCGAGATGGCCGCGGGAGCCCTCGAGGACCTCCAGCACGGCCAGCCGGGGTCGCGTCACACGCAGACCCCGGGCGCGCAGCAGATCTTCACCCGACACAAGTTCAATAAGACCACGCAGGTTGGAACCGTTCAAATGTTTCCGGTCTCTTGAACCCAAGAAGCTCTGCGCGGGTACCTCACCTGCGGGGAGGATCCGTAAACGGAACGAGGAGGATTCGTGTTCGATCGTGTCTCGGGCATACCGGCCCACCCACTGTTCGTGCATGGCGCGGTGGTGCTGGTGCCGCTGCTGGCGCTGGTCGCGGTCCTCTACGGGGTGTGGCCGGGCAGCCGGCGGCACATCCGCTGGCCGCTCATCGCCTTCGCCGTGGCCGCGCCGATCGCCGTCTTCGTGTCCAAGGAGTCGGGCGAGGAGCTGAGCAAGCAGTTCGGGAACTCGCCGGCCGTGCTGGAGCACGAGGGGTACGCCGACAAGCTCTTCTGGTTCATCCTCGCCCTCGGCGTGGTGAGCCTGGTCATGGCGTTCATGGTCCCGGCCACGCGGGACGGCGCCGCGGCGATCAAGGCGCCCGCGGTCGCGCACTACGCGGTGGCCGGCGTGGCCGTCGTGCTGGCGCTGGTGTCGGCGTTCTACGTGTACAAGACGGGGGACAGCGGCGCCCACATGGTCTGGGGCTCCTAGGGCCCTGTCCTGGAGCAGCCTCAGAACAGCGCGCGGCCGCACAGGATGAAGAGCAGGACCAGCATCACGGCCCCGGCGAAGATCCCCATGCCCTTGGTCAGGATGGTGGCGGCCTGCTCCTCGCGCTCGATGCGCTCGGTGTCCTGCGTGGGCAGCTTGCGCGGCGGGGCCGGCGTCTCGACCACGGGCGGGCGCCAGCCCCGCGGCGGCGGGTTGCTGCGCGGCGCGCCCGTGTAGGGCACGTTTTTGGGCTCGGCCGGCGCGGGCGGGGCGGCAGCTTCGGTCCCCTCGGCGGGGCGCCGCCAGTACGCGTCGTCGCTCACGTCATCGACATTACCCACCGCCGGAGTCACTCCGGCGGTGAGTACGTCGGTTGATCTAGTCGTTCTGGAGGTCGCGGAGCTCGGCCAGGGACATCGGGCGGGTCGCGTCCGGGTCCTGCTGGTCGAGGCGGAGCGTCTCCTGCTCGTCGGCAGAAGGGTCGGCCACGGGCTCAGGGGTGGGTTGCGTCATGCCGCCGAGTGTGACCTGTGCGGCACTGGGGCGACTGTCGTCATTCGGCCACTTTCCGGCAAACTCCCGGGGGTACCTTTACTGCCGTGGCTGGTACGAACGGGTGGGCCCCCACCGATGAGCAGCGTGAAGTGAGCTTCGAGGACTTCGCCGACGAGCTGGTCGTGCTCCCGGATCACACGACCGACGACACGGACGCCGGCTGGGGTGAGCGCGCGTCCACCAACGACGACCGGCTGCTCTCCGACCGGCCGCCGCACTGGGACTAGGCGCTGCTGTAGCTGGCGGGCGGATGGTCTGACTGGCGCTGTTGGATTCTGTAGCGATGTCCTGAAGAGCGGTGGGGGAGCTCCGCTCCACCCACACCCCCTCAAAACCGCACCAGGTCCTACGGCGACGGGGCGGGACCCTGCTCCGGGGCGCCCTACGAAGTCGAGGAGCTTGAAGAGCTCGAGGAGTTCGAGGAGCTCGACGAGGTGCTTGCCGCGGGCTTGGAGTCGCTCTTGGTCTCGGTCTTCGTGCCGGCCGACGACTCGGACTTCGTCTCGGTCTTCGTGGACTCGCTCTTCGAGGAAGACGACCCCGACTTGCCGTTGGAGCGCGAGTCGGTGCGGTAGAAGCCCGAACCCTTGAACACCACGCCCACCGCCGAGAACTGCTTGCGCAGCCGGCCCTGGCACTCCGGGCACTCGGTCAGTGCTTCGTCGGTGAACGACTGCACAGCTTCGAGCTGGTGGCCGCACACCGTGCAGGCGTACTGGTAGGTAGGCACCGCTCAGCCTCCATCATTGGCACTCTGATACTTCGAGTGCCAATGGTGCGGTATCGGACACCCCTTCGTCCAGTCGACGTGCGCGTCGTCATAGCCACCGCCACGGCCGCTGAGCGCTCCGCAGACGCGCTGGTCATGCGGTTCGGACGGAACTTCCCGCAGGTACTCCCCGGGATAGAGCAGCACGACCGTCGGCGCCTCGACCCGGCGCAGGACCCGGTCGTAGGAGCCGCCGCCCTGCCCGAGCCGGGTGCCGTCCGCGCCGACGGCCAGCCCCGGCAGCAGCACCAGGTCGGCGCCGGCGATCGCGTCCGGGCCCAGTCGCGGCCCGTCCGGCTCGCGCAGGCCCCGGCGGCCCGCGCGCAGGGTTCCGGTGTACCGCGCCCAGTCCAGGTCGTCGTCGTCCAGCAGGACGGGCAGCAGGAGGCGCTCGGCCGCCGCGGCCAGGGACGGCACGAGGTCCGCGCCGCCCGGCTCCAGCGCCAGCGGGACGTAGGCGGCGACGGTTCGGGCGCCTGCTCGCAGTACCAGATCAACAGCTGCGGCGACCAGAGAACGGTCGGCGACCGCCCGATCGGCGGCCGGCATGGCACGGCGGACGGACCGGATGTGCGCTCGCAGCTCGGATTTGGGGGACACCGTGGGTAGCACCCCTCGATTCCATGTGATTTGTGACAGCATCGCATCAACCGAGGCAGTGATGGAGGCGAGGACGTGACCCTGCGGGCGCGGCTCACCGCCGCCTTCCTCGCGGTCGTCCTGGGCCCGGTGCTGCTCGGCGCGGTCTTCGTCGGCATCGCGGTGGCCACCGTGAGCGACCAGCGCGCCGCCGAGCGCCTCGCGGCCGGCAGCGACAACCTGCGCGCCGCCCTCACCGTCACCTGCCAGCGCCTGCAGCTGGCCGCCGAGACCGCCGCGCTGCAGGCCGCGAGCCCGGATGCGGCCCGCACGGCCGTCGGGCGCGGCCTGGCCCGCTCGGTCGAGGTGACCCGGACCGACGGCAGCGTGCTCGCCGTCGCGGGCGATCTCCCGGCCCGGCCCTGGGCCGACTGCGCCGCGCCGACCACCGCCGCCTATGCCGCACTGTCCGCCTCGGTCGACGTGCTCGACGCCAACGGGCAGCGGACCGGCCGGGCGTACGCGGTCGAGCCCGTCGACTCCACCCTGCTCGGCCGGCTCGCCTCGGCCAGCGGGGTGCGGGTGAACTCGCTGGCCAGCGGGCCGCAGCCGACCGCCGAGGACGGGGCCATCGCCGACCTGGCCCGCGGGCTGATGCCGGGCGCGACCGGGACCACCGACGGCGGCCGCCTCGTGCGCCGGCTCGACCCGGCGGCGGGACAGCCGCTCGCCCTGGCCGTGAGCGTGCCCGCGCCGGACGTGCAGGGGCTCTATGCGGTACTGGTGGCCGTCGTCGTCTGCGCCGGCCTGGTCGCGATCAGCGTGGCCTGGTGGCTGGCCCGCTCCACCACCCAGCCGCTCACCGAGCTGGCCCAGGCGGTCGAGCGGGTCGCGGACGGCGACCTCGGGGCCCGGGTGCCGGTGCGCAGCCAGGACGAAGTGGGGCGGCTCGGGCAGACGTTCAACCGGATGACGCGGGAGATGCAGGGGTACGTCCAGGCCCTCACCGCCAGCCGCGACCAGCTCCGGGGCCAGCTCGGGGTGCTCGGCGACACCCTGGCGGGCACCCACGACCTCGACCGCATCCTCCAGGTCATCCTGCAGACCGCGACCGCCGCCACCGGGGCCCAGGCCGGCGTGGTGCTCATGGCCGATCAGGCCGGGGTGGAGCTGCGCGGGCAGGTCAGCGAGGGGCTCGCCGGGATCGACCTCAACGAGCTGCGCCTGGCGCCGGGGGAGGGGCTGCTCGGCACGGTGGCCGCGTCGGGCGAGCCGATCCGCGGGCGGGTCGACCGCGACGGGCCCGTGCTCTCGCCGAACGAGCCGCGGTGCGTGACGTACGTCGCCGTCCCGATCGCCGCGCCCGCCGCCGGCCCGACCACCGGCCTGGAGCCGCAGACCGAGCGCCCGCCGGCCGCGCGGGGTGTGCTCGCGCTCTACGACCGGCACGGCTTCGACGAGTTCGACGACGCCGACCTGGTCACCCTGCGCACGTTCGCCGGGCAGGCGGCCGTCGCGGTGGACAACGTCCGGGTCCACGAGGAGGCCCAGCGGCTCTCCCTCACCGACCCGCTGACCGGCCTGTCCAACTACCGCTACCTGCGCGAGTCGCTGCGCCGGGAGGTCGAGCGGGCCAGCCGCTTCGGCCGCGACCTGGCCGTGCTCTGCCTCGACCTGGACCATTTCAAGGAGGTCAACGACACCTACGGGCACGCCGCCGGCGACGCCGTGCTGGCCGAGTTCGCCCGCCGGTTGCGCGCCGAGATCCGCGAGGTCGACTTCGCCTTCCGGCAGGGGGGTGAGGAGTTCGTGGTACTGCTGCCGGAGACCGACGCGACCGGCGCGGCGGTGCTCGCCGAGCGCCTCGGGGTGGCCGTCCGGCGCAGCCCGGTGCTCGTCGTGTCAGCCACGGGCAGCGCGCCACCGCGCCGAATTCCGGTCACCGTATCGATCGGGATCGCAGTCTTTCCGCACCACGGCCCGACCGGGGCGGCGGTGCTCGAAGCGGCCGACGATGCCCTGTATGCGGCCAAGGCCGGAGGTCGTGACACATACCGCCTGGCCGCGGGCGAAAGCGGCGTGAAGGCGAGCGCCGAGGTGACGCCCGGCGCGCCAAAGGCGACGCAACCACCGCGACAGAGCCGCGGCGGCTAGCCTTCTACCATGCCTGACACGACTCCTCACCAGTCCGCGACGCGGCAGCGGGCTGTCAAAGCCGTGATCCCGGCGGCGGGGCTCGCCACCCGCTTCCTCCCGGCAACCAAGGCCGTCCCCAAGGAGCTCCTGCCGGTGGTCGACCGGCCCGTGCTCCAGTACATCGTCGAGGAGGCGACCGCCGCCGGCATCAGGGACATCCTGCTGGTGACCGGGCGCGGCAAGACCTCGATGGTCGACCACTTCGACCGCCGCCCCGATCTGGAGGCGCGCCTCGCCGAGAAGGGCGACACCAAGCGCCTGGAGGCGATCAAGCGCCCGGCCGAGCTCGCCGAGATCTACACCTGCCGCCAGGCCGAACCCCTCGGGCTGGGCCACGCGGTGTCGTACGGCGAGAGCCACGTCGGCCCCGAAGCCTTCGCGGTGCTGCTGGGTGACGAGTTCTGCGACGAGGCGGAACCGCTCCTGCCGGCCATGCTCGACCTGCAGGCCCAGACCGGCGGCATCGTGCTCGCGTTCATCGAGGTCGACCCCGAGGAGACCAACCGCTACGGCATCGCCGCCGTGGAGCCCTCCGACCTCAAGGTCGACGCCGGCGAGACGGTGAAGGTCACCGCGCTGGTCGAGAAGCCCAAGCCCGAGGATGCCCCGAGCAACCTCGCGATCGTCGGGCGGTACGTGCTGCCGGCCGAGATCTTCGACGCGATCCGCCGCATCGGCCCCGGTGCCGGCGGTGAGATCCAGCTCACCGACGCCATGGCGCTGCTGCTGGCGGAGGGCACCCCGGTGCACGGCATCGTCTATCGGGGCACCCGGTACGACACCGGCATGCCGCTCGGGTACTTGCAGACGGTCGTCCAGCTCGCGGTGAAGCGCGACGACCTCGGTCCGGCGTTCAGCCAGTGGCTGACCAGTTTCGTGGAGAAGGATCTGCGCGGGTGACAGCGGTTCCAGCGACGGGCTCCCACCACGACGCGGCGCGTGACGCCGGCGTCGGGTCGAACGCGCGCGTCCCCCTCGCCGACTATCTCGCCGGCGTGCTCCGTGGGCTGCGCCCGTTGCCCCCGCTGGACCTGGAGATCACCGCGGCGCACGGCAACGTGCTCGCCGAGGACGTGGTCGGACCGGGCCCGGTGCCCGCGTTCGACCACGCCGCCATCGACGGGTACGCCGCGCGCTTCGACGACATCAGCGACGCCCAGCCGGGCCGGCCGGTCCGGCTGAGCGTCGTCGGCGACCTGGTGGCCTCGAGCTGGCGCCCGGTCCGCCTCACCCCCGGCACCTGCTTCTCGGTCGCGGCCGGCGCGCTCATGCCGGTCTCGGCCGACGTCGTGGTCCCGCCGGGGATGACCGACCAGGGCATGGCCGCCGTCGAGGTGTACCACCCGACCAAGCGCGGCCACGGGGTCCGCCGGGCCGGCGACGAGCTGCCCGCCGGGGCGATCCTGGCCCGGGCCGGCGCCTACGTCACCCCGCCCCTGGTCTCCGTGCTGGCCGCGAGCGGCATCGGCCACGTCGTGGTCCGCCCCAGCCCGCGGGTCGTGGTCATCGCGACCGGCGACGAGCTCGTCGACGTGGGCCGGGCCAGCCAGCCGGGGCAGGTCGTGGACGCCAACTCGCACGCCCTCACGGCGGCGGCGGCCGAGGCGGGCGCGCACGCGTACCGCGTCGGCATCTGCGACGACGACCCCGAGGGCCTGCGCGGCCTGCTCGACGACCAGATGCTGCGGGCCGACCTCATCATCACCACCGGCGGCACGGGCACCGGCCCGGGCGACATGGTGCGCCGCATCCTGTCGCGCACGGTGGTCTTCTCGGATCTTTCGGTGTACCCGTGCAGCTCCCTCGGCTACGGCACGGTCGGCGGCCCCAACGGCGTGCCGATCGTCTGCCTGCCCGGCGACCCCGGCGCGGCCCTCATCGGCTTCGAGGTGCTCGCCCGCCCGGTCATCCAGCTGCTGGCCGGGGCCGATCCGGTCTTCCGGCCCAGCGTCCGCGCCCACCTGCTCGAGACGGTCAGCTCGCCCTCCGGGATGCGCGAGTTCCGCCCGGCGTACATCACCGAGCGCCGCGGCGGCGGGTACACTGTCGCTCCGCTCGCCGGTGGCCCGTACACCCTCTCCGGCCTGGCCGACGCCAACGGTCTGATGGTCCTGGGGGAGAAGGTCATCAGCGCGGCCGCAGGCTCCACCGTGGACGTCATACTCTTGGATAGGCGGCGATGAGTCAGCCCGGATGGCCCGCAGTCCTCAGGGACGGCCCCGTGACCCTGCGCCCCTATCGCCGCTCCGACGCGCGCACGTGGTCCGAGGTCCGCCGGGCCAACGAGCAGTGGCTGGGCAAGTGGGAGCCGACGCCGTACGGCACCTGGCACGACCTGAACTCGATTCCCGCCTTCCGGGCCGTCCACGCCGACCTGCGCCGGGCCGCCCGCCACGGCACCGCGATGCCGTTCGCCGTCTGCTACGAGGACCGCCTCGTCGGCCAGCTGACGCTGGGCAACATCGTGCGGCGGGCGTTCTGCTCCGGCTACGCCGGCTACTGGGTCGACTCGCGCTACGCCGGCAAGGGCATCACTCCCACCGCGCTCGCCCTGGTCGTCGACCACGCGTTCAGCGTCGGCGGGCTGCACCGCATCGAGGTGAACATCCGCCCGGACAACGCCGCGAGCCGCCGGGTCGTGGAGAAGCTGGGCTTCCGGCAGGAGGCGTACCACCACCGGTACCTCCACATCGACGGCGACTGGCGGGACCACCTCGGGTACGCGATGACGACCGAGGACCTGGCGGACGAGGGCGGCCTGCTGGCCCGCTGGCACAAGACCCTGGTCTCGTAAGGTTTAGGCCTTTCGTCCCGGTTTGCGGGCATTCGGCTATGTCCGTTTTGCACCTTCGGGCGTTTCCTCCTGCGTGTTGACGTGGTACGGCCCCCGGCGCGTCGTAAGGTCTTGAGACGGAGTTACCACGGTGTAACTTCCACAGACTTCGATGCTTTTCGTGCCTGGGGGGACCGGCGCGGAGGGCTTGAACAGGATCAATAGGAGGGGTGAGGGTGCCGACCTCGGTGCTCCTCGCCGTCCTCGCCGCTGCTGGGCTCCTCGCCCTGGCGCCCGCCTTGGTGCGCCGATACGACGCAACAGAGCGGCTGGTGGCGGAGCGGGCGTTGTCGACCGCGCGGGTGCTGACCCGCGCCGATCGACGCCGCCGCACCGTGCCCGGCCGCCGCCCGGTCAACCCGCCCCGCCTGCTCGTGCCGCGGGTCTCGTCCTCCTCCGGCCCGCTGCCGGCGCCGCGCCTGGCCCCGGTCTCGGCCCCGCCCGCCCGCGCCCAGCGCCGCCGCGTGCACCGCGCCCCGCGCGCGATGTACCGCCGCCGCCGCGTGCTGCTGGCCCTGGTGCTGCTCAACCTGGCCGAGGTGTGCGGCATCACGCTGGTGAGCCCCGGGTTCTGGGTGAGCTTCGCGGTCACCGGCGCGCTGCTCGTCTACTACCTGGCCCACCTGCGCACGCGCGCCCTGCGCGACCGGCGCCGGCGGCGGGAGGAGGCGAGGTACGCGGCCTGGATCGCCCGCCGCCAGGCCCAGGTCCGCCGCGAGCAGCTGCGCCGCGCCGCCGCCCGCCGCGAGGCCCTGGCCCGTCAGCTGGCCGAACGCGACCGCGCCCGGCGCGAGGCGGCCCGCCTGAACTCGCTGCGTGGCCGCCCGTACGACACGCGGGCCTCGGGACAGTGAACCCATTCGCGTCGCCCGGAACCGACCTGTTAGTCTTAGCGCCGGTCCGCTTCACCGGGACCGGTTGGGGTTGTGGCGCAGTCTGGTAGCGCACCTCGTTCGCATCGAGGGGGTCAGGGGTTCGAGTCCCCTCAACTCCACGTAGGGCTCAGCCTGTTCACAGGTTGGGCCTGTTCGCGTTTCGTGGAGTTTGTCTTCGCGCTCGCATGCTCGCTCCCCAATGGGGGAGCGAGCTCCACCCATGCCCCCTCATCTGCGCTCCGGCTGGATGGTGCAGCATGGAGATCTTCGCCTGGGTCGGGCCGGCTTATCGGTGCTGTTGGAACGTTCTTGCGGGTGCTGTTGGAGGGTTCCTTGGGTGTTCCTGGGTTGCAGGCTCCTTGGCGGCGGCTCATGGGTGGGCGGGATCCGCGGGAGGAGCATCGCGCCTCTACGCCGCTTGAGTTGCTGTTTGACCTTTGCTTTGTGGTGGCCGTGTCGCAGGCTGCGGCCCAGCTTGCCCACGGCATCGAGGAGGGGCACTCGCTCCAGGCGGTGGCTGGCTTTGCGATGGTGTTCTTTGCGATCTGGTGGGCCTGGATGAGCTTTACCTGGTTTGCCTCGGCCTATGACACGGATGATGGGCCGTTTCGGCTTCTCACGCTGGTGCAGATGGCGGGGGCGCTGATCCTGGCCGCTGGGGTGCCGGCCGCGCTCAGTGACTACGACTTTACGCAGGTCACCATTGGGTATGCGGTTATGCGCATTCCGATGGTTGCGCAGTGGCTGCGGGCTGCGCGTGAACACCCTGAGGGGCGGCAGACTGCCCGTCGCAACGCGCTTGGGATCACGGTTGTGCAGGTCCTTTGGATTCTTCGGCTGCTGCTGCCGCATCCGTTCGACTACATCGGCTTTGTGGTCCTGGCGCTGGCTGAGATTGCCGTACCGGTCTGGGCCGAAGGGACTGGCGCGATCAAGTGGCATCCGGAGCACATTGCGGAGCGGTACGGGCTGTTCACCATCATTGTCCTGGGCGAGGTCATTCTGGCCTCGACGGTGGCCTTCGGCAGCGCCATGCACGCCGGCGTGTCCATCCAGCTGATCCTGGTGGCCGTGGGCGGGCTGCTGCTGATGTTCGGGATCTGGTGGGCCTATTTCCTGGGCGGCGACGTGCACGGCTTCCGCTCGGGCAAGGTGGTCCGCACCTGGGCCTACGGGCATTACGTGGTCTTCGGCTCGGTGGCCGCCCTGGGCGGTGGACTGGAGGTCGCGGTGCGAGCCGCCGAGCACAACGTCCACGTCCCGCCTTTGGTGGCCGGCTATGCGGTGGCGGTACCGGTGGCGCTGTTCCTCATCGCTGGGCTGCTGCTGCGCTGGCTCGTCTGGCCGACCGGCACGGTCATGCCGATCCCCTTCATCGCGGCGTCGGTGGCCCTGTTGTTGTGCCCGCTGCTGGCACCGCCCTTGGGCATCGGCGCCGCGATCCTGGTGATGGGCCTGATCCCGGCGGCCGCGCTGGCGGTGCTGCTGAGCCGGCGCTCTGCTTAGCGGCTACTTCCCGCGGTACCCTGTCGCCAGCACCATCCCGACGTCGGGCCGCAGATCCGAAACGATCGGCGTCACAACCGTCGACGGTGCATGGGCCCGCATCACGTGGGCGACGTTCGCCGGGGTCACCGGAAAGGCGGGGTACGTGCGGCCCTCGATCGCGTAGCCGCTGGACCCGGTCATGAAGGCCGCGGCGAACGGGGCGCCCGGCTTCAGCGCCGCGAGGAAGCGCGTGACGGCACGGAAGAACTCCTGGCGATCCTCCGACATCGAGCAGGCCACGAAGAACATGGTGCCGATGTCGTACCGCCGCTTCGGCAACTCGAAGATGCTGCCCTGCCCGACGTAGGCCTTGCGCCGGAACTCGGCGGCCGGACGGTGCGCCCGCACGTACTGCGCAAAGGCCGGATGCTCGCCGTAGAGCCGCCAGAACGGGTCCCACGACCGCCACGAGCGGCGCGTCCACGACTGCTGCCCGCGCAGCCAGGCCACATTGGCGGTCGAGTAATCGATGAGGTCCAGGGCGGAGCAGAACGGCAGCATCGACAGCGCCGGGTACAGATTCGCGCCGGGCCCGACGTCCAGCCCCAGCGCATTCGCCGGAAGCGAGGCCGCCCCGAAGAAATCCCGCAGCTGCACGATGATCTGCCGGTCGTCGTCCCGCATCGTCAGGTAGTTGTGCGCGTGGTACGCCTTCGGATCGAACGCATTCCAGTCGATCTCGTGATTGCGGCACGGCCACGGCATGCCGCCCATTCGACCGGTTTTGCCGGCCATTGCCTGGCTCGTCATGGAGGACCTCCTCGGATCGCCAACATGATCGTGATCGGGCGGCCGGACGTACACGCCAGTTGATCGATCCTTGACACTACTGGAGAGGGAATCGGGGATCGTGACGATTATCCGATCGTGCAGCTTGCGCCGATGGGGCGCTCGAAGATCAAGCTCGTCGGTGCGACCGCATCGGGGGCCGAGCGTCCGCGAGGTCGACCATGACGACCGGACCCGCCTGGACTACTCCACAGGGTCTAGGGATTGTCGATTCCGCTGGTTAGGATTTGTTTCGAGCCTGACTCGCGCAACTGATGTCGCGAATCGGTTATGACCGCGGCGTTCCGTACGGCCCGACGGGGACATGGGTGGTAATCGATGAGGATGCAGCCCCGCCAGGAGATACTCGATATCTGGCGCGCCATGGTGCGGTGGTCCTGGCAGAAGGGCCAATGGGTGTGGGGCGGGCGGTCCGTGCCGAACTCGATCGGTGACGCCGAGCAGCTGCTGTGTCTGCTGCTGCCCGCCTCCAGGGTTCCGGCGTTCGCGCTGGACGATCCCGACCGCACCGGCCTGGACATGATGGACGCGCTGGAGGACCTTGGCGGCGCGACGGAGATTCCGCGCAAGATCGTTTCTGTGTTCCTGGAGTACTACCGGCGCTACACCGACGAGTCCGGCACGCCGATCTTCGCAGGGGGCAGCTACTTCGCTGCCTCGGTCGACGGCGAGGAGCCCAGCGAGGAGCAGCGCGCCCTCGACGTCGTCGACTCCTACGCGCTGGCGATCACGCTGTCGCTGGCCACTATCGGGTTCGCGCGCATCTTCCGCGGCACGACCCGCCGTCACGCGGTGCTCGAGATGGTCGACGATGTCGAGCAACGGGCGAGCACCAGGCTCACGGCCGCGATGGTCGGCCTGCTACGCAGCTTCTGTGTCAACGTCTTCGACGCCGACTCGGCGTACGGCAGGAACCTGATGCAAACCGTGAACCAGGAGGGGCTGCCCTCCCGCGAGGTGGTCGACGGTCTGCGGCTGGAGCTGCGCGAGACGATGGCGAGCTTCCGCGAGGTACTCATCGGGTCCGGTCAGGTGACCGACCTCAACAGCCAGAACCAGCTCTTCGAGTGCGGCTGGTCCTGGGGGATCGTCGAAGGCGCGCCCGAGGTCGAGGTCGCCGGAACCGAGCGGATCGGGGCCCAACCGGCGGGCGTTGCCGAGCCGGCACCTTACCTCCACTTCACCGTCGCCGCCATGGACGCAATCGAGGAGCTCTTCTCCGAGCGCACCCGCGTCCTGGGCCTGCTCAATGAGGAACAGCAGCGGCTGTCCCGGTCCCTGCAGCTGCGCTCCGACCTGACCCGCTCCTACTGGGTCACGGTCGCCACCTACGGCGAGGGCCCGCGCTGGCCGCTGGAGGACATCCCCTGGCGGACAACCGACGGCCGCGACTCGGACTATTTCACCCTCCAGGTGACCTCGCTGGTGGTGCCGGGGTTGGCGCAGAACCGCAGCTCCAACGCCGAGCTCGTGAGAGTCGGCAACATCCTGGAAGAGCTGTCCAACCGTGCCCGCATGACCCGCCGGCCCAACCGTAACGACTCGGCCATCGGCCTGCACCATCCCGGTCTGCGGCTGAATCTGGTCGGCAGCGAGCGTGTCGGCGGCGTCGAGATCACCTGGATCGTCAACGAGTTCGCCCCACTGCTGCTGCAGCGCACCGCGAGCATTGCCGGCCGGCTCAGCGACGGCGGCGACCGCGGCGCGCTGCTGGAGACGGCCGACCGGGTCTGGGAGCACCTGCTCAGCCGGCGCTTGCAGCGCGGCGCGGGTCGGAGCCTGTGGGATGACCCGGCCCGGGCTTTCCCAGATCTGCGGATGGCGCCCGAGGAGTCGCCGTGCTGGCTGATCAACGAGCGGGTCGTGGAGGCGCTCGTGGTCATCGCCGACGTGCTTGACCGGCCCCCGTTGAGAAGTCCTGACCTCGCCGGCCATGCGGCCGACCTGGTCAGCGAGGCCGAGCAGCTCTTCGACCGCGAGCTCCTGCGGGGCAGCGGCAAGTCCCTGGAGTTGGAGATCAAGACCATCCGAGCCAACCTGCGCCGGGCCCGGGAGGTCGTCAACGATCGCCCCGGAACCGCGGCCTGGCTTGCCCTCACCGTGCTTGGCCTGCTCAACGACCTGTCGGCCGGTCGGCAGAAGTCAACAGGAGTGAACTGACCGTGCTGATCTTCGCCACTTCGGACAACGGCGGCGCCGGCCGCTCGGTCACGAGCTGCAATGTCGCGTTTCGCAGCTCACTGTTCAACCGCGAGGTGTGCTACCTCGACTTCAACTTCGGCTCACCCACGGCCGGCTCCATCTTCCAGATCGCGGGCGCCTCCAGCGGCACCCGGAACGGTGGCCTGCACTCCTACTTGCAGGGCCGCATCAGCACGCCCGAGCGCCTGGACATCTGGACCTCGTCCGACCGTCAGAGCCTGCGCCAGCGCCCGCCTGGGGCCGGCCAGCTGATCCTCTTCCCGGGCGACCACGGCGGCTCGGAGTTCCCGACCACCCCGGAGATGAACAAGCGCTGCGCGGAACTGTTCCTGCGCCTGGACGAGGAGTTCGACATCGTCCTGGTCGACCTGAGCGCCGGGCGGTCGTACGCGACCGACATGGTGCTGGCCGCAACCGCGATGCCGAGCCTGCGCAAGGTGCTCACCCGCTGGCTGATCTTCCACCGGTGGACCAACCAGCACGTCGGTGCGGCCGCCAGCCTGGTCTACGACGAGGGCGGCATCCTGGCCACCGGCGAGGCCCGCGGGCACGACCCGGAGACTCTGCTCGACTCGCTGCGCTTCGTGCGCACCGCGGTCATCAACCCCGACGGCGAGGAGCTCAGCTCGCTGCGTCCGGCCCAGATCGCCTTCCTGCGTGAGTGCGACGCCCGTCTGACGGAGCTGGCCAGCAACCGCAAGGTGGGGCGTACCCGGGTCATTGCCGCGATCCCACTCGATCCGCTGCTGCAGTGGCGGGAGCAGCTGATCTCGGACAATGACCTGTACGAGCGCAAGATCGCGAACGTCGAGACGGTGGAGGCGTTCGAGAAGCTCGCCAAGGACCTCGTCGACGATGTCGCGTGGGAGGTTGTGTAATGGTGGCCGATGTCGAGTTTCACGAGGTAACAGCCGAGCCGCGGACCCAGTCGATCCCGTTGTCGCACCTGTCGATCGAGCTCGGACACCTCTACGCGGAGGACTTCGGCCCCGGGTTCGTCAACATTGACCGGCATTTCGAGCGGGTCGCTCCCTGGGTGCGCCAGGCCCGGGCGGCCTGTGCGGCCATGCTGCCCGAGGGGGCACGGCCGCGGATCAGCACATGCTTCCTGGTCGACGACTACCGCAACGAGACTCCGACCCCGCCCGAGGTCATCGAGCAGTTGCGTAGGGCCGCCGAGGCGCACGAGCTGACGATCGACTACGTGGCACGGGAGTCGGGCTGTGTAGAAGCCGAGGGCGTGGCCCTGGCCGAGCTCGTCGTCGACCGTCTCGTGCCCGACCCGCCGCAGCACACGACGGGCGGTCGCCCGCCGGCGGTGGAGTCGGGTTGGCTGTGTAACGGTGAGCGCACCCCGGGCCGGGCACCGGCGATGGCGTCGAGTTCCTCGTGGACTCCGCCGCAGGAGAGCGGGCCCAACGGGCACTCGATCTTCGTCGACGTCGAGCTCTGGTCGCAGCTGCGCGACGAGCGGATCTGGTCCTGCGCTTTCCTTGCGTCCGTGTGGCAGCTCGTGCGGCTCGGACTGCTGCGCCATCGCGGCGAGGCGGCCGTCCGCCCGTATCGCTTGGACGACGCCGAGTCCCTCCCGCTGGGCTGGAGCCGGCTCCCCGCCGTCATCCAGCTCAACCCGAAGGCGCCGCCATTCGCCGCGTACCAGACGATGTCGGTCCTGCGCACCCAGTTCCTCCCGGTGGAGCTGGCCGTGCGTACGATCCTCAGCCAGGTTGCGGTCGAGGTCCCTGTGCTCGATGAACTCGGCCGGCGGGGTGCGCACGAGGGCGTGATCGTGCCGGAGCAGATCGTGCAGCGGATTTCGTACGTGTTCGTCAACGACTGACGCGCCGGAGCAGTCAGCGAGCGTTCTCCAGCAGGGCCATCGTGCCGGAAGTGAGCTGGTCGCGGATCCAGTTCACCGACGAGTTCCATTGCCGCGTGAAACCGGGCCGCTGCTCGAGCACGTCCCACACCGGCGACAGTTGCGGGCTCACCCGGGCCCCGGGCATCCACAGGTGCAGCAGATGCTCGACCACCGGCCGCAGTCGCGCCGCCTTGTCGGTCACCGACCGCCGGCTGCTCGCCACCGACTCCACATAGGCCGTGACGGTGGTCAGCAGCCAGTCGTGCAGGGCGAGGTCCTCGCACAGCTGCTGAGCGGCGGCTGCGTCCTGCGATCCCAGCTCCAACTCGACCGTGCGTAGACCGTCGGAGCCGACCGTGAACCGAGCGCGGCCGGTCGTGCTGAACTGCTCGTCGATCATGACGGTCCACCGCAGCCGGGTGCGCTGGGTCCGCAACGGGGCTCGCCGGTCGAGGCGGTCCGCTCCCTGCACGGCGTCCATGAGCCGTGCCGCGATGCCGCCGAGGCTCAACGTGTCTTCCGCGGCGCCAAACGGGCTGCGCCGGGCCGGCTGCAGGAATCCGGCGACGACGTCGGCCCAGTCGGTGCGTCCGATCGCCTCGAGCCGGCCGACCTGTGCGATGTAGTGCGACCACGGCAGCCGTCGGCCGGCCGCGCTGGGTTCGACGCGGGCCGCCGCCGACGTCTGCACGACGCGCCCGCCGCTGAGCACTGCCCGCGACAATGTCGCGCCGACGCAGCGGACCTTGCGGCGCGACGCGCTGGGCAGCATGCAGTCGACCCCGACCGGCAGGTCGGGCGAAACCACGTAGGATCCCGGTCGCTGCGACGCCGTGACGTTGGCACCCTCGACGAGGCTGAGGAATTCGACGGCTTCGGCGGTCGGCAGCGAGGTCGAATGCTGCAGCAGACCGGTGTGCACCTCGCCGATCAACATGGCCACTCCGCTCCGACGGCTCTTTCGATTCCACCGTACTGGCCCGATCGCTGGCAACCGGACGACGTGCAGGTGCATGCGCCAGCAGCTTGCATTCCTGACCAGATTGTCCGGATATCAAGCGTATGCAGTCATCACCTGCACCGAAACGCACGACGGTGCCGATTCGGCGGGGGCGGGACGGCCGCGTTCCTGTCATAAAGCTGTAACAGGAGGTCCGCCCCGGTCCGGGTGCACCTGGGCGGGGCTCGAAACTCACGGTTACCGCAGGTGATGCTCTACTCTCCACGTCATGTCTGTCGTCAGCGCCGACACCCCAGTGACCGATGAGCCGGAGAAGGAGCACGCGCCCGTGGAGGATGCCGGGCGGGCCTCCTGGCTCCGGCGGCACCGTGCCGACCTGCTGATTCTCGCCGCGTTCATCATCGCCGGCGGCTATCTCTACGCGCACGTCTGGGTTGATCCGGGCGGGCGGCGGCCGCTGCACAGTTACAGCGACTACTTCCAGTTCGAGTGGTTCCTGACGGCCGATACGCGGGCGTTTCTGGGGCTGCACAACCCGTTCTTCAATGATCTGCAGAACGCCGGTGTGGGCGTCAACATGATGGCCAACACCAGTGTGCTCGGGCTGGCGCTGCCGCTGTTGCCGATCACGTTGTTGTTCGGGGCGGGCACCAGCTTCGTGGTCGCCGCCACGCTGGGTTTTGCGATGACCGCATTCGGCTGGTACTGGGTGCTGCACCGCGAACTGCGCCTGCACCGCGCGGCGGCGGTGCTCGGTGGGGCGTTCATCGCCTTCGGGCCGCCCCTGGTGGCGCATGGCAATGCGCACTTGAACATGGTGTCGCTGTGGCTGGTGCCCTGGATCGTCCGGTTCGCGCTCAAGCTGTTCCGGTCCGAGCGGCCCGTTCGGGACGGGGTGTGGCTCGGTGCGCTCATTGTGTACCAGGTCTTCATCGGCGAAGAGGTGCTGCTCATGGCGGCCCTCGCGCTGGCGCTGTTCGTGATTTTCTACGGGATCGGGAACCGGGCGCGGATGCGGGACGAGGTGCGGCAGATGCGCCGGCCGTTCCTCATCGGCATCGGTACGGCGCTCGCGGTCTCGCTGCCGCTGCTCGCGTTTCCGTTGTACTGGCAGTTCTTCGGCACGCAGTCGTACAAGAACATCGGCGACCTGAACTATGTCACCAACGATCTCAACACGTTCACCGAGTTCTCGACGAAGTCGCTCGGCAATCAGTCCGGGGTGCTGACGTCGACGAACTACAGCGAGGAGAACACGTACTTCGGCTGGGCGCTGCCGATCCTGGCCGTGGCGATCTTCCTGTGGCTGTGGCGGGACCGGCTGGTGCGCACTGTGGCGATCCTCGGCGGGCTGTTCGCGGTGCTGTCGATCGGGCCCCAGGTCGTCGTGCACCACAAGGGCACCGGCATTCCCGCGCCGTGGCGGCTGTTCGTCGACGTGCCGCTGCTGGACTCGATGAACGTCGGCCGGTTCACTTTCGTCACCGTGGCGGCGCTGGGCGTGATGCTGGCCGTGGCCACCGACCGGGTGCTCAGGTCGGAGCGGTTCGCCGGCGAGGGCGAGCGGAAGGTGCCCGTGCGGCTGATCTGGATCGGCGCGCTCGCCGCCGCTCTGGTACCGCTGTTCCCGCAGCCGCTGCCCGCCACCGGCCTGCCGGCGATCCCGCGGTTCATCACCTCCGGCAACTACCGGGAGTACGTGGCGGAGAACCACACCATGTTCCCGGTCCCGCCGATGGACGCGGTCAACAACGTGCTGCCGCTGAGCTGGCAGGTCGCCGGCGGGATGGACTTCCGGATTCCGGAGGGGTACTTCATGGGCCCCGTCGGCAACGACCGCGAGGCGAGCAACCAGCCGCCGAAGGGCCCGACCGCGGCGCTGCTGACCAAGGTCTTCAGCACCGGCAAGGCGGTCACCCCGACCGCGACCGAGAAGGCCGCCATCGAGGCCGAGCTCAAGCGCATCCAGGCCGACGCGTTCGTCGCCTACGGCAAGCAGGCCACCACCCGGCTGCCCGAGCTGAAGGCCACCCTGGACCCGCTGTTCGGCCCGGCCCGCCAGGTCGACGACGTCTGGCTGTGGGACGTCCGGTCGCTGACGAACTGAGACGGAAGCGGACGGTCTTACTGGCAGCGGGGTCCACGGTAGCGATGTCCTGAAGAACGGTGGGGGAGCAAGCTCCACCCACACCCCCTCAAAACCAGCGCCGATCCGACGTGCGGCAAGAAAGGGCCCGGGTTTCGACCCGGGCCCTGTGCTTATTTGCTGTTGCTGATCAGTTCTGGATCGGGGTCTGGATCGGGGTCCCGCTTCACCGGCGGCGGAGGCGGTGGCGGAGGCGGTGGCGGGGACTCCTTGTCCGGCACGACCTTCGGTTGCAGGACGCCACTGTCGGCCCGGCCGATGGCGTCGAAGCCGCGGCGCAGGCCCCGCTTGAGGATCGGCGCGAACGGGCGCTCGACCAGCCGGTGGCCGAGGTAGGCCAGCACCAGCATGCCGCCGACGGTCAGCGCGAGCAGCGGCCAGGGGTCGATCCGGCCCTTCATCGAGCGGATGAAGATGACGCCGATGTCCTGGTGCAGCAGGTACAGCGGGTAGGTCAGCGCCCCCGCCACGGTCAGCCAGCGCCAGCGCGCCCAGCTCGTCCAGCCCAGCGCCACCGCGGCCACGCAGGCCACGAAGCCCAGCACCAGGAACTCGGCGAAGACCCAGCTCAGCGGGTGGCTGATGAAATTGCTGGTCCACCGCACGTCGATCAGCAACTGGTGCTGGGCGACCAGCAGGCAGCCCACGATCATGCCCCAGAGCAGCCAGGTCGACCCGAAGCGGTGCACGAGGTACAGCAGAATCCCGACGATGAAGTAGGGCGAGTAGGCCGGCTGCACCACGGCGTTGACCAGCGGAATGTTCAGCTGCCCGAACAGCACGGTCGCGGCCAGCCAGAGCGCGCAGAAGGCCAGCGTCCGCTTGTAGGTCACGCCGATCAGCACGACGACCGCGAACAGCAGGTAGAAGCGCAGCTCCGACCAGAGCGTCCAGTAGACCCAGTCGACGTGCGGGACGCCGAAGGCCTCCTGGGCCATGGTGAAGTTCAGCAGCAGGTCCGACAGCGAGTGCACGCGCAGGATGACCTGCACGGAGTCGGCGGTCGGGCGGTTGAGGTAGACGATCGTAAAGGACAGCGCGACCGCGACCCAGTACATCGGGTACAGCCGCACGATCCGCGAGATCAGGAAGTCGCTCAGCCGCCGGCCCCACGAGCTCATGCAGATGACGAACCCGCTGACCACGAAGAACAGCTGGACACCGAAGCTGCCGTAGGTGGCCAGGCCGTACAGATGCGTGAAGAGCTGATTGTTCGGGCGCTCCCAGAGGTGCGAGCGCGTGGTCCCCACGTAGTGGTACGACACCACGAGGAGGGCGGCGACGAGGCGGAGCCCGTCGAGGGCGGCGAGCCGGCCCTCGCGCTTCGGGGCGCCGGTGCCGCTGGGGGACGGTCGGTCGTTGCGCACCGGGAACCTTAACTCCCTGGCCGCCGGGATGTCGAACCCCCGGCGGGCCGATCAATTCACGAGGTAGATGACGTAGCCGTCGACGTGCTCGACGCGGTAGGTCTTGCCCGCCTTGTCCAGGATCGCCTCCACGGCGGGAAGGCGGTAGGTGCCGTTGCTCTTCTGCAGGAACGGCGAGCCCTTGCAGTTGAACCAGGGCAGGGAGCGGCAGGGGTTGTCGGCGAACACGTATGCGGCGCGCGGGTCGGCCGTGGTGTCCACCCAGTACTGGTAATAGCGGTTCTGCCCCGGCCCCATGTCGAGGGCCTCGTTGGTCGAGGCGCACGTGATCTGCTCCTCGGCCCGGAAGGCGATCTTCGCGCAGGTCCAGTAGTCCGAGTAGAAGTGCTCGACGCCCTCCCGGTGCAGCGTGCTCACCAGGGCGGCGTCGGTCCGGTTGATCTCCCGTACCCGCGGCACGTCGGCGAACGCCGCCCCGGTGCCGAGCACCAGAGCCAGGCCGTAGCCGAGCACGCCGGCCGCGCAGGCGAGCCGGAGCAGCTTCGGGAACAGGCCCGCGCGCTCCCGGGCCCACGTGAAGCCCTCGGCCAGCGGCCGGAACACGGCGGGCAGCGCGATCACGAAGCCGATCAGGTACCGCGCGTGGATGGCGGGCCAGACGACCGCCGCGTTGCTGAACGCGAACAGGTAGAACGTGATCAGGGCGGCCAGCAGCATCGCGAAGTGCAGGCTCGGGCGGCGCGAGCCGGTCGGCTCGGTGCGCCGGTTGCGCCACGCCCGCCACAGTAGCCACGCGGCCAGCAGGGTCGCGATGCCGAGCAGCACCATGTAGCCCGTGCCCCAGCCGGCCCGCGACAGCGAGCACGGCCGGGCCCAGGACGTCGTCGGCCCGATCGCGGCCAGCTCGTTGGCCTGGCAGAACGGCTCGCCGGTCATCATCGGCACGCTGACGCGCACCGCGTCCCAGAGCGCGTGCAGCTTCGCCTCGAGGCCCTCGGGTGGGGTACCGCGGACCACCGAGAGCGTCGTGAGCGTGTCCGTGCCCGGCGCGGCGTGCAGGTTGAACCAGAGCAGCGGGAACATCCCGAGCACCAGCCCGGCCCCGGCGATCACCGGCGCGGCCAGCTGGACGAACTCGCGCCAGCAGTACAGCACCAGCACCACGCCGGACATCAGCGCGAACGGCGCGATGAGCAGGTCGGACCACAGGCCGGTGCCGGCCAGCACACCCCAGGCGGCATAGGCGGCCAGGCGCCAGCGGCACTCGCGGAAGACGCGGTACGGCCGGTACGTCGTCACCAGCCACGCGGCCAGCAGGAACAGCAGCGAGGAGATGGCCAGCGTCTCGCCGTAGCCGCCGATCGCGGACAGCTCGCGGGCGAACACGTACGGCGAGCCCAGCGCCAGCAGGGCCAGCGTGATCAGGGCCCAGCGCGGGCCGTACACGAGCCGGGTGAACAGGTAGCTGCTGACCAGGAACACCGCGAAGAGCAGCACCATGCCCAGCCGCAGGACGAACAGCGAGGTCCCGAAGAGCTGGAACAGTGCGGCGCCGAGGAATGCCTCGTGCGGGCCCATGTAGAACTGGCCGGGGTAGAAGGTCGGCAGCTCGCCCTGGTAGGCGATGTGCAGCCCCATGAGGCCGATGAAGCCCTCGTCGCTGTTGGTCTCCGGCCAGCCGAGGGCGATCAGGGTGGTGCGGATCGCGACGCCCAGGGCGATGAGCCCGGTGGCGGTCCAGACGTGCACGCGGCGTGACCGTGGCCGGGGTTCGCTCGGGCCGGCGCTGGGCGCCTGCTGGGGCGGATCGGCGATGGTTTCGGTCTGCAAGATCGCTGCTCCCCCGGCTGCCGAGACGTTCCGGCGGACTATACCGACCGGCCCGGGCCCGGGGTGAGAGGTGGTGAGCCGTGGGTGACCAGGCGCGGATGACTGCGGGGCTTCGTCAGCGTACTGTGAGCGCGTCTCGTAACCAAGCGCTGGAGTCCCCGTGAAGCTCTCCATCCTGATGCCCGTGTACAACGAAGAGGCCCGGCTGCCTGACGCATTGAAGCAGGCCCTCGCCGTTGACTACCCGTGCGAGATCGAGCTCGTGGTCGTCGACGACGGCAGCAAGGACGGGACGGCTCAGATCCTGGCCGCGGCCGACGACAGCCGCCTGCGCCCGATCACCCACCCCCGCAACCAGGGCAAGGGCGCCGCGATCAAGACGGCCGTGGCCGAGGCGACCGGCGACTACATGGTCATTCTCGATGCCGACCTCGAGTACGACCCGAACGACATCCCGCGCCTGCTCGACCCGGTGCTCGACGGGCGGGCGACGGTCGTCTACGGGAATCGGACCTTCGGATCGCACAGCTCCTTCTCGTTCTGGTACGTGATGGGCAACAAGGCCGTCACGACCGCCGCGAACATGCTGTACAACTGCTACCTCGGCGACCTCGAGACCTGCTTCAAGCTGATGCCGCTGGAGCTGTACCGCTCGCTGGCGATCAAGTCGAAGGGCTTCGGCATGGAGGCCGAGGTGACCGGCAAGCTGCTGCGCCGCAAGGTCCGGCCGTTCGAGGTGCCGATCAGCTACGCCGCCCGCTCCCGCGAGGAGGGCAAGAAGATCACGGCGATGGACGGGGTCGAGGCGCTCTGGATTCTGCTCAAGGAGCGGATCCGCAAACCCCCGGCGAACATCTGACGAACGCGCCGGCGGTCGGGACCACTCCGACCGCCGCCGACGCGTTCGTTCGCTGTTCGTACCGGAAGAATTGGCCGATCGACGGAGTCGCATCCGCCGATTCGTGAGGATTATGTTCCCCCGTTGTGACCCAAGCCCCTCGTCCGTTCGGACAGGGTCCCAAGCAACGGGGAGTTCCGCCTGTGTCTGAAAAACCCCTGCCCAGGCGTGCCCCGATGACCCGTTTCGCGGTCATCGGCGCGGTCGCCACGGTCCTCGTCGCCGCCGGCACCACCGCGGCGTTCGCGGCGCCTGTGCAGCAAGGCAACGTAAGCAAGGTCAACAAGCCGTCGCACGGCCTCGGCAACCGTACGGACACCGTGAGCTCGCGGGCCAAGGTGCCCGTGGCGACGGAGAAGTTCCGGGCCGGCGGAATCGGCGCGGTGGCCGGCAGCTACCTCGTCGTCCTGAAGAACACGAAGGCGACCCAGGACCAGGTCACCGCGAGCGCCGGCACGCTCACGAAGGCCCACAACGCCAAGGTCGGCAAGGTCTGGTCGAAGTCCCTGCGCGGGTTCTCGGCGACCATGACCGAGGCCGACGCCCGCAAGCTGGCGGCCGACCCGAGCGTGGCGTACGTCGAACAGAACCGGCTCGTCTCGAAGTCCGACACGCAGAACACCCACCCGGCGGTGAACCACCTGAACCTCTGGGGCCTGGACCGCATCGACCAGCCCTTCCTGCCGCTCGACCACGGCTACACGTACCCCACGGGCGGCAGCGGGGCCGGCGGCGTCCACGTCTACGTGATCGACTCCGGGGTCGACAAGAACCACCCCGAGTTCGCCGGCAACACCGGTTTCCAGCACCCGTACTCGGTCACCTACACCCCCGACCAGCTCCAGGACTGCACCCAGCCCGAGCCGGGCATGGACGACGACGGCCACGGCACCTTCGTCGCCGCCGAGATCGCCGGCGCCACGTTCGGCGTGGCCAAGCAGGTGCCGATCGAGTCCGTCAAGGTGCTCGACTGCACCGGCCACGGCTCGGTGGAGCAGGTCCTCGAGGGCGTCGAGCACGTCACCGCGACCGCGATCCTGCCGGCCGTGGCGAACATGAGCCTCGGCTCGGAGGCCAGCCAGGCCATCGACGACGCGGTCAAGCAGTCCATCGCGGCCGGCATCACCTACACGGTCGCGGCCGGCAACGAGGGCACCGACGCCTGCACCAGGTCGCCCGCCCGCGTGCCCGAGGCCATCACCGTCGGCGCCACGGACGCGACGGACTTCCGGGCCTCGTTCTCCAACTACGGCGCCTGCCTGGACCTCTTCGCGCCGGGCGTGAGCATCGAGTCGGCCTTCGCCTCCAGCAGCACGTGGGCGGACGGCACCTCGATGGCCGCGCCGCTGGCCGCCGGGGATGCGGCGCTGCTGCTGCAGGCCCACCCGACCTGGACTCCGGCCCAGGTCCGCGACGCGATGGTGACCGCGAGCATCACCGGTACGGTGCACGGGGCCGGGACCGGCACGACCAGCAAGCTGCTGCGCGTGGGGGAGCCGGGCACCCCGGCCTCGTTCGGCCTGCGCGCCCGGGCCAACAGCCTGATCGTGACCGCCGACGGTGCGGGCACGAAGCCGATGGTCGCCAACCGGTACGCCGTGGGGGCCTGGGAGGGCATCACCGTCGTCGACGCCGGTGGCGGTCTGGTCGGCCTGCGCTCCAGCTCCAACAACCTCTTCATCACGGCCGACGCCGGCGGCAACGCCCCGTTGATCGCCAACCGGACGAGCATCGGGGACTGGGAGAAGTTCACGCTCGTGCGCAACCCCGACGGCAGCGTGAGCTTCCGGGCCGCGGTCAACGGCAAGTACGTCACGGTGGACATGAACAACGGCGGCAAGCTGATCGCCAACCGCCCGTCCGTCGGCGCGTGGGAGTCGTTCGACCTGGCCGGCCCGGGCGCCGTGGTGTTCCTCCAGGCGTGGGCGAACGACAACTTCGTCTCGGCCGCCAACGGCGGTGCCTCGCCGCTGATCGCCAACCGGACCGAGATCGGCGCCTGGGAGCAGTTCGACGTGGTCGACGTGAACGGCTACGCCGCGTTCGTCGCGCACGCCAACGGCAACTACGTGACCGTCGACCTGAACAACGGGAGCAAGCTGATCGCCAACCGGGCGGCCCCGGGCTCCTGGGAGATGTACGCGATGGTCTCCAACCCGGACGGCTCGACGAGCCTCTTCGCCAACGCGAACGGCCGGTACGTCACGGCCGACAACGGCGGTGCCTCGCCGCTGGCCGCCAACCGCACCGTGGTCGGCGGCTGGTGGGAGGAGTTCTACTTCTACACGATGGACGAGCTGAACCCGTAGGCTCGCCCGCCCGTATCGCGTTCCCCCGCCGGTCGCCCGTACCGGCGGGGGAATCGTGTTTTCGCGGCTTTTCCCGGCTGCAGTACCGTGGCGCGGTGAGCTTCGGTCAACCCGTCGCCTCCCTCGAGGTGCAGGTCGCGCTGTCCTGGGCCGTCCGGCGGGCCTGGGAGGCCCGCGAGCCCAGCGTCAGTGCCGAGCGGGCCGCCGACGCCATGCTCCGCATGCTCGGGGCGGACGAGGTGCGCTGGCAGATGCTGCCGGGCTGGGGCGCCTCCGGCGAGGGGGTCCCGGCCGAGCAGGAGGACGAGGTCGAGGCGACGCTCCGGCTGGCCCAGTGGCGGGCCCGCCGGGAGCTGCGCCGCTCGGCCGCCGACCCGCTGCCGGAGTGGGACCCGCGGGTGCGGGTCGGGCTCGGGCGGGCCCTCGCGGCCGCCGCCGAGGCGCCCTCGATCCGCTGCATCGGTTTCCGGCTGTTCCTGCGCGCGCTGCTCGTGGAGTGCGCGTCGCCGGGGGAGTGGTCGGAGTTCATCCGCCGCTTCCATCTGCGCCCCGACGAGGAGTTCCTGCTCGACGGCACGCCCCCGGTCAGCTCGGCCACCGCGTTCCTGCGCCCGGTGCGCAACGGCGACCCGGTGCTCTCCGGCCTGGCCGCCCCGGCGGTCCTGCGCGGCGAGGCGGTCCAGCAGGCCGTCCGCGGCGGCTGCGCCCTGGTCGGCCAGGCGCACATGGTGATGGCCATGTGCTCGCTGGACTACCTGATGGAGATCACCCGCATCCGGCTCGCCGAGGACGCCGAGGCGACCAACCGCGGCGGGCGCGTGCTGGCCGAGCTCGGGCTGACCTACCCGGCCGTCAAGGACTTCGCGATGGACCTCTCGCCCGCCCCGGCCGACATCCCCCGCGAGGAGAAGGCGTGGCGGGTGGGGCGGGGGGATCCGCCGTACGGCGCCGACCTCTTCCAGTCCGCCGGCGAGGCGACCCGGCTCGCCGGCGAACTCGGGCACCGCTACGTCGGCTCGTCCCACCTGCTCTTCGCGATCGCTTCGGAGGGCGACGGCCCGGGCGCCCGGATGCTGCGCGGGCACGGCATCGACCCCGCGAACGTCGCCGTGCGCCTGGGCCGCGAGCTCTCTTGAGGCAAGAGCCCCGGGTCCGCGGCGAGCGCCGCCTGCTGCCCTAGAACCCGGTGCGGTGTTGAGGGGGTGTGGGTGGAGCTTGCTCCCCCACTGCTTCTCAGGACATCGAACAGTATCCAACGGTGCCAGAGAGACCATCCGATGCCCTCTCGGTAGGCTGCCAACCGTGACCGGGCGACTGCTGGCGATCAGCGACCTCCATGTCGGATACGCCGAGAACCGCGCGCTCGTCGAGCAGATGCGGCCGACCCACCCCGACGACTGGCTCATCGTGGCGGGTGACGTGGCCGAGCGGTTCGCCGACGTGACCTGGGCGCTGCGCACGCTCAGCGAGCGGTTCGCCAAGGTGATCTGGGCGCCGGGCAACCACGAGCTGTGGACCCCGCAGAACGATCCCGAGCAGTCGCGCGGGGTGGCACGGTACGAGCGGCTCGTCGCCGCCTGCCGTGAGCTGGGGGTGCTCACGCCCGAGGACCCGTACCCGAGGTGGGAGGACCGGCTGACAATTGCGCCGCTCTTCGTGCTGTACGACTACTCGTTCTGGCCCAAGGGCGCGACCTCGACCGAGGAGGCGCTGGCGATGGCCCACAAGGCCGGCATCGTGGGAACCGACGAGGCCCTCCTGCACCCCGACCCCCATCCCGGCCGCGCGGCGTGGTGCGCGGCGCGGCTGGAGCTCACCGAGGCCCGGCTGGCGGCGATCGAGGGCCCGACGGTGCTGGTCAACCACTTTCCGGTGGTCCGGGAGCCGACGGATGTCCTCTGGTACCCCGAGTTCGCCCTCTGGTGCGGCACGACCCGCACGCGCGACTGGCCCACCCGGTTCAACGCCGAGGTCGTCGTCTACGGGCACCTGCACATCCCACGCACCATGTGGATCGACGGCATCCGGCACGAGGAGGTCTCGGTCGGGTACCCGCGCGAGTGGAGCAAGCGGGACCGCCCGCCCGCGCAGTTGCGCCCGATTTTGGACGTTCCGGCCTAGTACGTCGGCCCGGGTCCCCGCGCCCCGGCGACTTCGGGAATGATCGATGCGCCACCCCAGCCACCCCCTTTGGGAGCGCAGTTTGCGAAAGCATGCCCTGCGCCGTTCGCTGCTGTCCCTGGCAGCCACGGCGCTCGTCGTCACCGGCATCGCGGTGCCCGCCGGACCGGCCCGCGCGGCCGCGACAGGCACGGTCACCGGCCACCTCACCGACGCCGCCGGACAGCCCCTGAATGCCGCCTACGTCGCGGTCCGCACCTCCGACTTCGGCTGGCCGCACTCGACCTACACCGACGCGACCGGCGCCTACACCGTCTCGGGGCTCGACGCCGGCGACTACATCGTCAGCTTCAGCCCGTTCGGCACGGCGTTCACGCAGTACGCGCACCAGAAGCTGACCCCGGGCGCGGCCGACCACGTCGCCGTGGCCGCGGGCGCCACCGTCGTGGTCGACGACCAGGCGCTGCCCACCGGCAGGATCACCGGGGCGCTGCACAAGCGCGACGGCTCGCCGGCCCAGGCCGCCATCAACGTCTACACCGCCGAGGGCCAGAACGTGCTCGGCAGCGGGCACACCGACCCCGACAACGGCACGTTCTCGCTGGAGGTGCTGCCGGGCTCGTACAAGCTCAGCTTCTACGACTACCCGTCGGTGGCCCAGTGGAACGGTGCGGTGCTCAGCTACGCCGAGGCGGCCCCGATCACCGTGGTCGCCGGGCAGGCGACGGCGCTGCAGGAGACCCTCGTGGCGACCGGCTCCATCGCCGGCCGGCTGACCAACGCCGACGGCAGCCCGGCCGCCGGGGTCGCGGTCGGGACGAGCTACCGGGACTACTCGGTGGCCGGCAAGAACGCCACGACCGGTGCCGACGGGCGCTACCGGATCGACGGGGTGCCGGTCAGCGACAAGTGGATCCTCGGCTTCACCGGGGCGAACAACATCGTGCAGTACACCCCGGGAAAAATCCTCCGGGACGAGGCGGTCGCGGTGCCGGTCACGGCTGATCAGGTGACCACGGTGGACGAGCAGTTCCTGCCCACGGGCACGCTGCACATCAAGGCCCACGACGCCGCGACCGGCGCGCCGCTGTCCGGCTTCTGCGCCTGGGACCGGGTCGTCTTCGCGCTCGGCGGCTGCGCCGACGGCACCGAGATGGTGCTCACCAACCTGTTCGCCGGGGACTGGGGCTTCGACGTCACCAGCACCGACCGCGGGCACTTCAACACCGACAACGCCCGGGTCACCGTGGCCGCCGGGCAGGACACCACGCTCGACGTGGCCCTGCGCCCGGGCGCGGTGCTCAGCGTGCCGCTGACCAAGCGGGCCGGCGGCGCGGCGGTCGAGGGCTGCGTGCGGGTGGCCAAGGCCGGCGACCTGTTCCCGCCGCCGAACTTCATCGGCTGCTCGGACGAGTCCTCGCCGGGCACGGCCGTCGTCGGGCCGCTGGAGCCCGGCACGTACCAGATCTACGCCGACCCGAACGACGACGCGCTCGGCGCGCAGTGGGTGGGCGCGACCGGCGGCACCGGCGACCGCGGGGCCGCGCGGACGGTCACGCTCGTTGCGGGCCAGGCGCTCACCGCGCCGGCGGTCCAGTTCGACGCGGCCGGCTCGATCCGGGGCACCGTCACGGACGTGGCCACTGGTGCGCCGGTGCCGTACACCTGCGTCTCGGTGGTGGCCCAGTACCCCGACCACAGCGGCGACGGCTGCCGGCAGGGGACCACCGCCGCCGACGGCACCTACACGATCAGCGGCCTCGGCCCCTACGCCTGGCCGGTCCAGTTCGCGCGCTGGGACTACCAGTGGCGCTGGTCGGGCAACCAGGTGAGCCGGCCCGAGGCCACGACGGTCACGGTGCGGGTCGGCAAGAGCGTCGCGGCCAACATCAAGCTGCGCACCGGCGGCGGCACGATCGCCGGCACCATGTCCGACGCGGCCGGGCATCCGGTCGAGGGCGAGGTCGTGCCGTTCAACTCGGTCACCGGCGAGGCCGCGGGCACCGGCGGGCAGACGCTCGCCGTGGGCGGCGGGCCCTACACGGTGCCGCTGCTCGCGCCGCAGCAGTCGGTGAAGTTGCGCTGGTACACCGGCGACGGGCGCTCGGGCTGGGTCGGTGGCGGGGACTTCGCCTCCGCCACCGCGTACCAGGTCAAGAACAACAAGACGGTGACGGTGAACGTCACCGTGTCGTAGCGGTCGCGGGCGGCCGGGGTCCTCGTCGACCCCGGCCGCCCGCGCCGGATCAGCGGTTGAACCGGCGGTCGAGAGCCGGGTTGCGGTCGTCCAGGCTCGGGATGTACACCGGAGCCCCGGACGCGCTGAAGGACGAGGCCGGCGGCGTCACGTTGGCCCACCGCAGTACGGCGGACGTGGCCCTGGCGGTCTCGTCGGGCTTGAGGGCCGCGATGTTGGCGCCGTGGTTCGCGCCCGCCGCCACGTACCACTGGGAGTCGCGGGTGAACGGCCCCAGCCGGAAGGGCTCGGCGCCCCACGGGTCGTTGCCGCCGTACACGAACAGCAGCCGGCTGCCCGCGAACTTCACCCAGATGTCGATGTCGAGCATGGCCAGCGGCTGGAAGCGCGGGACCAGCTCGCGCGGGATGTAGGACTGGGCCCGGTCCTGACCGCGGTAGTGCTGCAGGCCCTTGAGGTGCGGCAGCGAGATCTCCGGGTACCCCAGCTGGTAGGACGCCTGGAAGTAGTACGGGATGAAGCCCTCGATGCCTTGGTCGGTGTTGGAGTCGAGCCCGTAGATCAGGTCGATCCAGTTCCAGATGTCGTCGCTGGACGCGGTGCGCGCGGGCACGTCGGCGCAGTCACTGGCCAGGCTGTACTGCCAGAACGCCCACGTGGTCCCGTTGACCATGAACTCGAAGGCCCGGTCGGCGTTCCCGACGATCGTGAAGGTCCGCTGGTTCTCGGTGGCCCAGGCCTGGTACCGCGCGACGAGCTCGGCCCGCCGCTTCAGCGCCTCGATCTGCACGCCGTCCAGCGCGGCCCGGCACTCCGCGGTGCCGACCTTGGTGAAGAACTTGTCGTACGCGGAGTCCTCGTCGTTGACGACGTCCTGCGGCGCCACGTAGGCGACCGTGCCGTCCACGTCGTCGGGGTAGAAGCGGCGGTGGTACACCGAGGTCATGCCGCCCTTGGACGCGCCGGTCGAGATCCACTTCTGGGAGTAGATCGGCTTCAGCGCCTGCACGATGCGGTGGTGGTCGGTGGCCGCCTGCCAGATCGTGAGCTGCTGCTGCCAGTTCGGGTCGGCCGGCCGCGACGGGGTGAAGAAGCGCTGCTCGACGGAGATCTGGTTGCCGTCGATCAGGCGGGTCGGCTCGGAGCGGAACGCGTACTCCGGCACGTTGTATCCGGTCGTGTGCAGCACCGTTGGCCGGTCGGTGCCGCGGTGCAGCAGGGTGAACCGCTGCTCGAAGGTGCCCTTGCGCGGGTTCAGGTGGTCGACCGGCTGCGTGATGCTCAGGATGAAGAAGCGGTACGGCGCGGCGACCGGCTGCTCCTCGAGCACGGTGACGCCGGGCGCGGCCTCCAGTCGGTCGCGGATGTCGGTGTCCGTCGCCGCCGCCGCGGACCCGGCCACGGCCGTGGTGCCGACCATCCCGGCCAGCAGTGCGACGGCGAGCAGCGAGCGTCGGAATCGGATCATGCGGTACCTCCACATCGAGACTTTCCGCTGTCTCGATGGAAGCTACCGGCGCTCCGGACTACTCGACCCCGCTCGAATACCCTCGCCCTGGATCGAAGAGGGCAATTGGGTGATCGGTCCTGCCGGTCAATGCGAGATCGGCCAGGATCTCGCCCACGACGGGCGTGAACTTGAAGCCGTGGCCGGAGAAGCCGCAGGCCACCGTCACGCGATCGCGTCCTGGATGGCGGGCGATCACGAAGTGCATGTCCGGGGTATTGGTGTACATGCAGGTCTTGCCGCGCAGGAATCGCCCTGGGATCGCCGGTACCCGGTCGTTCAGGTGGCGGGCGATGTACTCGATTTCCTCTTCCCGGATATCGCGGTCGATGGTCTGGGGTGTGGTGGGCTCGCCTCTTCGGAAGAAGGCGACCTTGACGGCGTCATCTTCCTGGGGGAAGCCGTAGACCTGCATGCCTTGCGGGTCTTCCCAGATGAAGATGGGGATCTGCATCGGTTCTCGTGGTCGGAACCAGAACTGGACCTGGCGCTCCACCTCGAGTGGCACTTTGAGGTCGGGCAGCATTTGGGGGGCCCAGGGTCCTGGACAGATCACCAGTTGGTCGGCCTCGTACTGCCCTTGGTCCGTCTTCACCAGGACTTTTGTGTCGTTTTCTTCCCAGCTGGTGACTGGCTCGTGGAAGCGGAGCGTTGCGTTGTGGCGTGCAGCAAGCGCTAGGTTTGCCTCGACCGCGGCCTCCGGGCGCAGGACGCCGGCGTTGCGCTCGAACAGCGCCACCTCGCCGTCGCGCGGGGTGAACTGCGGGAATCGGCGCCGGATGGCCTCGGCGTCGAGCATCTCGTGCGGGAGGTTCCACTGTTCGGCGGTACGCCGGCTGCCGTGGACCGTCCGCGACTCCGGCGGGCCCATGAACAGTGCGCCGGTGAGCGTCAGCAGGTCCCGGCCGGAGTCGCGCTGGAGCCGGTCCCAGAGTTCGTAGGAGCGCAGGATCAGCGGTACGTAGGCGGGATCCTCGAAGTAGGCCTGCCGCGTGATTCGGGAGCCGCCGTGGCTGGAGCCTTGATCGTGCGCGGGGCCGAACCGCTCCAGCCCGAGGACCCGCTGCCCGCGTGCGGCGAGGTGGTAGGCGGCCGAGCTGCCCATGCCGCCGAGGCCGGCCACGATCACGTCGTACTGCTGCGCCATCAGGGCAGCGTAGTCACCTTAGGCCGGTTTCGGACCAGGCCGGCGAGGCCGATCGCGAGCGCTCCGACCAGTAGGCCGGCGGCCGCGACCGGGGGCTGGGACACATAGGCGCTGATCACATCGTTGCTGCTCGCGGACCGCGCGACCCGATACCAGGCGCCGGCTGTTGACGGCGCCAGCAGTACCAGGGCCAGGATTGCGGTTCTGGAACGTCCGACCCGGCACGCCATCCAGGCCGCCAGCAGCCACCCCGCCAGCGCCCCGAGCGCGGCCCCGGCCACGGTGAGCGGCGCGGCGAGCGGCGGCACGGCCGACGTCGCGACCGCGGTGACGCTGGTGGTGCCCTCCCACCGCCACGTCGACACGGTCAGCACGACCCCGTCGCGCTCGGCGGTCGTGGCCGGGGCGGTGTAGTCCTGATCGACGACCCACCCGGCCGCTTCGAGCCGCTTGCGCAGGGCTTCGGGCGGCAGCGGGTCGCCGGTCGTCGCCTCCACCACGGTCTCGTGCCGGGTGTGCGAGACCCGGTGCGGCAGGGACTGGCCGGCGGCCACGTCGAGCGCCTTCGTCACCTCGGCGTCGCTGGAGCCGCCCGCGGTCGCCCAGCCGGCCGCCGAACCCGCCGCGGCCCCGATCCCACCGGCCGCGAGCGCACTGCAGGCGGCCGCGACGACCATCAGCCGCCCGACCGGGAGCCGGAACCGCTGCCGCACCCCGTTCGCGATCAGGTCCCTGACCTCGCCCCTGGTCGGCCGCGTCTGGCCGGGCCGGGCGGCGTCGAGCAGGATGCCGACGATCTCGTCGCCGTGCGCCCGTCGATAGGCGGCGGGATAGGCGTGCAGGAGCCGGCGGTACCGCGCTTCCAAGCTCTTCATGCGGTCACCGGACCCCGTTTTTGGAGCCGCTCGGCGGCGGCTCTGGTGTGTCGTTGGAGCCGCTGCACCTCCTTGGCGAGGGCGGCGGCGCCGGGGTCGGTCAGCCGGTAGTACCGGCGAAGGCGCCCTTCCACCGCCTCCTCCCGATCGACGGCGATGAGCCCCTGTTCGACGAGCCGGTCGAGCGCCCCGTAGAGCGTCCCGGCCCCGAGCACGACGTCGCCGCCGGAGAGCGCGCTGACCTCTTGAATCAGCCCGTACCCGTGCAACGCCCGCCCGGCGAGCGCGGTCAGGATCAGGAAGGTGGGTTCCCGCATGCCTGCCAACTTACGGCGCCCGAGATATATCGTCAACCGTACGATCGAGCCGTGGCACGTTTCCGGGATTTCTTTGATCCGCCGCTTCCCTAACGTGGTCGTCAACAGGGACAACAACTCCAGGGGGACTTTTTCCGATGAGCGACTTCGACGCGGGTTACGACGGCGGTAGTGACGTCGATTACGGCCACTTCTCGGCGGGTCAGGAGCATGAGGGGCTGGACCAGCTGCATCAGGCGAGTGGTTCGGAGTATGACGCGCAGTCGCAGTTCGGGGTGTTCGAGAACGACCACCACGCGGCGGAGTCGACGGATTTTTCGACGGGTCAGCACGTGGAGTACGAGGCGCCGGGTGCGGTGCATTACGAGTCGACGGATTTCACGAACTACAGCCATGACGCGTCGGAGGATGACCACGTGTTCGCGGCGGAGGGTAGCGAGTCGTCGCATGGGGCGGAGTTCTCGGAGCTGGACGCGTTGTCGCAGCGGTTCGATGGGGCGTTCGCGGAGGGGACTCAGTTCCACGCGGGTGAGGGGCAGTTCGGGGTCGCGGCGAACTGACGTTATTTGCGGCGAAACGGCCGGCCGTCCCAGTTCTGGGGCGGCCGGCCGTTTCCGCGTTCGTCGCTGCGCATTGGAAGAAGCGCATTTGCTCACGTGGCTTGCGCCGCATTCAGGACGGGCGGGACGACGCGCAGGACGGGCTCGACCAGCTCATCTACTCGAACCGGTTTGGCGAAAAGACGTTCGCGGTCGACGACGGGGACGAGGCGCGGCGGCGGTGTCTGCTTGCGCTGCTCAACGGTACCGACTTCGACGTGGCGAGCGAGTCCTCGGCGACCGTGCGCAATCTGTGGAACCGGTTCGCCGACATCGAGTTGCTCTACCCCGAGGATCTGCGCGACGAGGAGCTGCCCTTCTTCATCTGCTGGCTCCTCGAGCGCGTGATGCTCGTCGACATCTCGACCAGCGACGGCGGTCTGGCGCTGGAGAACTGCTCCTCGCCACGAAGACGCTGACGCCGGGCCTGGAGCCGGTGTTCTACAACGCCTACAACTCGGTCACCCTGCAGATGCCGTTGATCCTGGCCACCCTGTCGGCCGATGACGACGACGAGACGTTCCGGCGCAAGGCGATGCTCGTCGCCGGCTACCTCGACATCTTCGTCGCGCGCTGCATGGTCAACGCGCACGACTTCCGGTACACGGCGGTCGAGCACCGGTTGTTCGCCCTCGCGCGTGAGATCCGGGGCATGGGCGTCGACGCGCTCGCGGTGCGGCTCGGCGTCGAGGTCGCGGCGATCTCGGACACCTTCGAGGCGGTGGGCGGCTTCGCGCTGCGGCCGCGCAACCGGACGTACGTGAAGTATCTGCTGTCGCGCATGGCCGCGTGGCTCGACGAGCGGTGCGGCACCGGGTACACGTTCGCCGACTACTCGCGGTCGGCCAAGGATCAGCAGCCGTTCGAGATCGAGCACATCTGGGCCGACAAGCATGCGTACCAGCCGGATGTGCCGCGGCGGAAGTTCGGCGAGCTGCGCAACCGGTTCGGCGCGCTGCTCCTGCTGCCCAAGGACTTCAATGCGAGCTTCGGTGACAAGCCGTACGCGAAGAAGCTGCCGCTGTACATGGGCCAGCATTTGCTCGTGCGCTCGCTGCATCCGGACTGTTACGTGAACAACCCGAGCTTCCTGCGCATCGTCGCGCAGCACGAACTGCCGTTCCGGCCCTTCCCCGACGAGTTCGACCAGGCCGCGATCGAGCACCGGCAGGCGGCGTACCGGCGGCTGTGCGAGGTCGTCTGGGCGCCCGAGCAGTACGGCCTGATCGTTCCGGCCACGCCGCCGGCGGGTGAGAAGGAGGGCGGCCGGACGCGGTTCAACATGACGCTCCGCCAGCTCGTCGAGGGTGGCTTCCTCCCGGCCGGGTCGCAGCTCGTCGGCTCCTACCGCGGTGTCGACCACAAGGCCGAGGTCACGGCCGAAGCGCGCATCCGGGTCGAGTCCGGCGAGGAGTTCGAGGCGGTCTCGCCCGCGGCCATGGCCGTGCTCGACAAGCAGTCCTGGAACGGCTGGCGGTTCTGGCAGCACTCGCGGCCGGACGGGTCCCTCATCGTGCTCGACGAGGTGCGCCGGGCCGCCCTCGGCTAGTGCGGAATCTACGAGGCCAGTCGGCGGATCGGCGTACGGTCAGGCTGGTTGATCTCGGCCCACACGGCGTCCAGCGACAGCCCCAGCACGTCCGCGATCGCCGCGATGGTCGGGAACGCCGGCGTGGCCACCCGCCCTGACTCGATTTTGCGCAGGGTTTCGGGTGAGACGCCGGCCTCGAGCGCTGTGACCAGCATCGAGCGCTCCCCGCGGGCCCGGCGCAGCAACGCGCCCAGGCGCTCGCCGCGCTCCAGCTCTTCCGCCGTGAGCGGCAACCTGACCATGCTCCAATAGTAATACCGGGATAGTATGGCCGGGATAGTTATTGGTAGCGAGGGAAGACGGCGACATGATCGAGATTCTGGAGCTCACCGACCTGCCGCGGGCGCGGGTTACCGGTGGGCTGGTGGCGGACATTCTGCAGAGCCTCAAGAGCCGGGTCGCCGTGGGGACGAATCTGCTCGAGATCGATCGGTGGTGTCAGGACATGATCGCCGAGGCCGGGGCGTTGTCCTGCTACGTCGACTATGCGCCGTCGTTCGGGCGCGGGCCGTTCGGGCACTACATCTGCACGTCGGTCAACGATGCGGTACTGCACGGTCTCCCGCACGACTACGCGCTCGTGGACGGGGATCTGCTCTCGCTCGACCTCGCCGTGTCCAAGGGCGGGATCGTGGCCGACTCCGCGATCAGCTTCGTCGTCGGCGAGCAGCAGAATCCCGAGGACCTCCGGATGATCGAGGCGACTCAGCGGGCGCTGAAGGCCGGGATCGCCGCGGCGGCGCCGGGAGCGAAGATCGGCGATCTGTCGTATGCCATCGGGTCCGTGCTGAGCGAGGCCGGGTACCAGATCAACACCGAGTTCGGGGGGCATGGGGTCGGGTCGACCATGCACCAGGATCCGCACGTCTCGAACACCGGGCGCCCTGGCCGCGGGTACAAGCTGCGCCCTGGATTGTTGTTGGCTCTTGAGCCCTGGGTCATGGCGGACACGGCGAAGCTGGTCACCGACGACGATGGGTGGACGCTGCGCAGTGCGACCGGAAGCCGGACCGCGCACAGCGAACACACCATCGCCATCACGAGCGACGGGGCCGAGATCATGACCCTGCCGACCAGCCTTTAGGCAACGATCACCGGCTGTAGAACTCGACGATCAGCTGCTCGTCGCAGAGCACCGGGATCTCCTGGCGCAGCGGGAGCCGGATCAGCCGCGTGGTCAGGCCCGCGACGTTCGTGTCCAGGTAGGGGGCGGTGCGCTCGCCGACGTGCGCGCCCGCGGCCGCGATCTGGAACGGGGGCTTGGTGCGGCTGCGCTCGGCGACCTCGATGACGTCGCCCGGGCGGAGCCGGTACGACGGGCGGTCCACCCGCCGGCCGTTGACGTTCACGTGCTGGTGGGTGACGACCTGCCGGGCCTGGTAGATGGTCCGCGCGAAGCCCGCCCGCAGGACGAGCGCGTCCAGGCGCAGCTCCAGATCGATGATGATCTCATCGCCGGTCTTGCCGGGGCGGCGCACCGCGCGGTCGAAGGCGGCCCGCATCTGCTTCTCGCGGATGTTGTACTGCGCCTTCAGCCGCTGCTTCTCCAGCAGTCGCACCTTGTAGTCGCTGACCTTGGGCCGCGCGCGGCCGTGCTGGCCGGGCGGGAAGGGACGTCGCTCGAAGTACTTGACGTCCTTGGGGGTCAGCGCAATGCCCAGCGCGCGGGAACGGCGGACCTTGGGGCGTGACTGGTTCACGGGGCTCCTTTCGAATAAGGTAAGCCTAACCTTAGGAGGTCGGATGTCCAAGCTCCCCACCCCGGCCGAGCGTTTGCGCTCGTTACTGGCCACCGCCGGCTCGCTCACCCTGCACGTCCCCGGGCGCCGGTGCGACCTGGTGGGCGCGCATCGGTTCGAGGCTGGGCGGATTCTTCTCGACATGCCCATCCAAGGTGTACCGCTGGAAGACCCCGACACCGCAGCCGTCCTCGAACTCACGGACGTCGCCCCGACCTCGGTCCGCTCCCGTGTGCGGGCACGGGCGACCTTCGGCGGCTGGCTCGGCGTGCACCCCGGCGGCGGCCTGGCCCTGGACCTGGCCGAGGCCACCCTGCAGGACCCCGCGTACGGGCGCGATGCCGAGATCTCGGTCGACCCGGACGACTTCGCCGCGGCGACGCCCGACCCGCTCGCGCACGTCGAGGCCGACCTGCTGTGCCACCTGACCGACGCCCACCCCGACGCCGTCGACCGCCTCGCCCGGCTGGTGCCGCCGCACCACCTGCACGGCGTGAAGCGCATCGTGCCGGTGCGCATCGACCGGTACGGCGTGGTCCTCCGCCTGGAGTTCGCCGGCCGCGCCCGCGACGTGCGGCTGCCGTTCCTCAGCCCCCTCGACAAGCCCGAAGAGGCTGGCGAGCGCATGCAGGAGCTCTACGCGCAGGCCCGCTGCTGCCGCGGCGGCCACTGACACGACGAGGCCGCCGCCCGATGACCCTTCGGGCGGCGGCCTCGAACTTTGCGGTACGGCTCAGCAGGCGCCGTTGTCGGTCCAGACGTTCTGCGAGTTGTTGCCGGGGATGTCGCCCTGGGTCCACCACTTCGCGGTCCACTTGTGCCCGCCGTAGGAGACCGTCGCGCCGCCGCTGTACGCGGTGCCCGAGTTCCAGGCGGCCGGGCAGGTCGGGGGCTGCGTGGTGCCGCCACCGCCGCCGCACGTGCCCTGGTCGACCCAGACGCTGGCGGAGCCGGGCGTCTCGCCCTGCGTCCACCACGCCGCCTTCCAGGTGTGGCCGTTGTACGAGACCAACGCGCCGCCGGAGTACGCGGTACCCGAGTTCCAGGCGGCCGCGGTGCAGGTGCCGCCGCCCGGCGTGGTGGGCGGCGGGCCGCCGGTCGTCGGGTTGGTGGTGGGCGGCGTGGCGCCGGCGAACCGGGCCGTGTACTTCGTGAACTCCCACGCGGTCTGCGGCACGCTGCTGCAGGTGCCCGACGTGGTCGACTGGTTCGGGTCGGCGCACTGCCGGTCGCGGTTGACCGACCAGTACGTGAACCGGGCCAGGTGGTGCGACGTCGCGTAGTTCAGCACCGTCTCGAAGTCGGCCTGCCGGAAGTACTCGCCGGCGTCGCTGCGGCCGTTCATGAGCGACACGCCCTCGTGCGCGTACGCGGTGGCGCTGTCCCAGCCGAACGTGTTCATCAGGATGCCGTGGAACGCCTCGGCCGCCGCGGTCTGCGCGGACGCGCCGTTGAAGCCGCCGTCGAACGGCATGATCGAGTAGTTGTTCGGCGTGAAGCCCAGGCTCTTGGCGTCCTTGAGCATCTCGGTGCCGAACCAGCCCGTACCGGAAGCGGTGCCGGCCGTGGTGACCGAGACGTACAGGCCGGGGTTGTTCTGCTGCAGGATCTGCGCGGCGCCGAGCTCGTTGTGCACGGCCGCGGCGTTCTCGTACTCCGGCTCTTCGAGGTCGAAGTCTATCGCCTTGAGCCCGTACTTGGTGACCACCTGCTGGTACGCGGCGGCGGTCGCGGCCGGCGTGCCGCAGGTCTGGCCGAGCTTGGTGCCGCCGTACCCGCCGATGGAGACGCTCACGTCGCCGCCGGCCGCACGGATGCGCGAGATCAGGTTGGCCGCCTCGGTGTCGGAGGAGACCGGGCGGGTGCCGTCCCAGGTCGGGGTACAGCCGCCGCCGTTGGGCGCGAGAATGAACGCCAGCTGGAACGCCTTCTGCCCGGTCGCGTTCATGACCGCGATGGCGTCGGGCGGACTGTTGTCGAACGGCATCAGGTACGGCGCCGAGGCGTACCAGTTGCTGGTCAACGCGGCACTGGCGGTCTGCGCGTTGATCACGCCGAGGGTCGTCGCACCGAGGGTGGCGGCGGCGGTCAGCGCGAGGGGGATCAAGGTTCTACGTTTCATGGACCCCTCCACGAGCACTACGGACGTGACGCTAACTGTTAACAAAGTTAAGCGTTGTGGAGGGAACGTACAACGTCATCGATGCGCCCGCAAGTGCTCTTAAGGTCCTTAACAGTTTGAACTTTTTCAATGCTCGCGACCACGGGCCAACGCGTCGACCCGCCGCAGCGCCTCCGGCATCCGGTACGCCCCGCCCATCCCGCGCACATACTCCGCCGCCTCCGCGCGCGAAAGCCCGGCCGCCGTCACGAACAGCGGTTTCGTGGCCACGCCGCGCAGCACCGGCACCGCGTGCGTCGCCGCGCGAAAGGCCGTCTTGGCCACCCCGATGACGGGAACGCCGAGCGCCTCGTGCACATGCGCGCCGAGCCCCGGCCGCCCGCCCGGATCGAGATCGACGTAACCGTCCACAATGAGCAGCTCGACGGGCGCGACCCCGGCCAGCGCGGCCCGGATCGCGGGCAGTTCGCGCAGGTAGAACTGCCCCGGCACGTACGGCTCGACCTCATCCAGCCACGCCACGTGCTCCTCGGCGACGGCGAATCCCGGCAACGCCCCGACGACGAGCGCGGCCCGCCCACCGCCGGCCGCGGGATAGTCCACATCAACGGCGCCGCTGCGCATCATGAAGGTCAACCTAGCCGCCGCGCCCGATCCACCGCACGGTCACGGCCGCCTGGGTGCGCGCGGTCGCGGCCGCTTGGGTGCGCGACGCCGCGGCTTGGATGCTCGTTGTCGCGGCCGCCTGGGTGCGCGTCGTCGCGGCGTCAAGCGAGCCTGAGCCGGCGCGCGGTCGCGGCGGCGTGGATGCGCGACGTCGCGGCGTCAAACGAGCCCGAGCCGCCGTGCGGTCGCGGCCGCCTGGGTGCGCGACGTCGCGGCCAGCTTGCCCAGGATCGCCGACACGTGGTGCTGCACGGTCTTCTCGGACAGCGTCAGCGCGGCCGCGATCTCGGCGTTGGACCGCCCGTCGGCCAGCAGCCGCAGCACCTCCACCTGCCGCCCGGTCAGCCCGGCAGCGTTCGCGGCGGTAGCGGGACGCGGCCCCCGCGGCACGCCCACAACCCCGCGCCGGCGCAGATCCGCCCGCACCCACGCGGCCGCGCGCCGAGCCCCGAGTAAGTCCAGCTCAGCCAGCGCCTCCCCAGCCGACGCCGCGTCCCCGAGCACGAGCGCATGCACCCGCGTCAGCCGCCGCCCACCACGCCCCCACGCGTCCGCCGCCACCCGCCAGTCCCCGCCCATCAGCGCCCCGAAAGCACCATCCACAAGGGACGGTTCACCGCCCGCACGCCAAAGCCGAAAAGCCAGCTCCCGTTTGTACTTCCTGTGCCCAACCCCCACCGCCAGCCCAAGCCCCCGCCCCGCCTCCGCGCGCGCACGGGTGGGATCGCCGCCGAACAGAAAATGCTCCGACCGCGCAATCGCCACCGGCCCGATACGCTGCAGTTCCTCAGTCGCCAGCGCCACCGCGAGCGCGCGATCCAGCGTCTCCTCAGCCTCCGGATCGCCCCGGCCCGATTGCACCCGCCCCCGCGCAACGTACGCCGGCAGCGGCCCCACCCCACCCCGACTCGGATACGAAAGCGACTCGTCCGCATCCGCGAGCGCGCCGTCCCAATCCCCGGCCTCAACCCGCACAGCCGCCCGGACGCCCAGCAGATACTGGCGATACCCGTCCAACTCGTGCCGATCCACGTACGCGAAGGCAGCCTCAATCGCCCCCAACGTCGCCGCGACGTCATCACCAAGCCACAGATCCATGGCCGCCCGATTGACCAGAGCCCGAGCAGCGTGATCGACGTACCCGGCAGCGGCCGCGCGCTCATGCACACGCACCAGCTCATCCGCAGCGTCCCCGCGCACCACCGCCGCATCGTCGCGCCCGCGCCCGCGCCCGGCCGTCGCGTCGTCGTGCCCGCGTCCGCGCGCGGCCGTCGTGTCGTCGTCCACGCGTCCGCGCGCCGGCGTGGCGTCGTCGCGTGCGTGCATGGTCGTCGCGTCGTCGTAGCCGCGTCCGCGCCCGCCCGTCGTGTCGTCGTCCACGCGTCCGCGCGCCGGCGTGGCGTCGTCGCGTGCGTGCATGGTCGTCGCGTCGTCGTGGCCGCGTCCGCGCCCGCCCGTCGTGTCGTCGTCCACGCGTCCGCGCGCCGGCGTGGCGTCGTCGCGTGCGTGCGCGGTCGTCGCGTCGTCGTGGCCGCGTCCGCGCGCGGCCGTCGTGTCGTCGTCCACGCGTCCGCGCGCCGGCGTGGCGTCGTCGCGTGCGTGCGCGGTCGTCGCGTCGTCGTGGCCGCGTCCGCGCGCGGCCGTCGCGTCGTCGTCCACGCGTCCGCGCGCCGGCGTGGCGTCGTCGCGTGCGTGCGCGGTCGTCGCGTCGTCGTGGCCGCGTCCGCGCGCGGCCGTCGCGTCGTCGTCCACGCGTCCGCGCGCCGGCGTGGCGTCGTCGCGTGCGTGCGCGGTCGTCGCGTCGTCGTGGCCGGGGCCGGGTTCGGGGGTCGTTTCCTCGCGACCGAGGCGGGCGGTCGCCACGTTGACCGCGGCGTGCAGTTCGGTCTCGCGGTCGCCCAGCCGCTCGGCCAGCTCCGCCGCGCGGGTCCCCCATTCGATGGCCGCCTCGTACTCGTAGGCGAGCATGTGGAGCTGGGCGCGGGTGCTGTACGCCATCGCGAGCTCGCGGCCCGGCGGCCCCGCGCTCAGTGTCTCCACCGCCGCCGCGACCGCGCGGCGGGCCAGGGCCGTGTCGCCGCTCCACCACGCTACGCGCGACATCCAGCGCTCGTTCGCGCCCGCGCGTTCCCAGTCGCCGGCGGCTCGGCGCAGGGCGGCCGCGCGCTCCCGCGCGTCTAGGGCTTCGTCGGCCAGGCCGGCGAGGTAGGCCTGGAACGCGTACGCCTCCAGGATGTCCGCGCCGGCGCCGAGGTCCACCAGGTCCCGGTAGTGCGCCGCGGCCTCGCGATGGGCGCCTTGGCGGGCGGCGGATTCGGCGGCGATCAGGGAGTACCGGAGCCGCAGTTTCGGGCTTTGGGAAAGCCTGGCATGGTGCGCGAGGCGGGCCGGATCGACGCCGGGCCGGGCCGCGAGCCGCCGGACCGCGCGCAGGTGCAGTGCGCGACGTCGCCCCGGTGGTAGGGCGTCCTCGACGGCGCGGCGCAGCAGTTCGTGCCGAAACCCGACCCCGCCCTCGGCCGCGACGAGCACGCCCGCCGCCACGCACCGATCCACGAGCGTCGCTTCCGATCCCTCGCCCCGCACGTCGAGCCGCTGCAGGACGGCGGCGAGTTCGGCCAGGTCGCGCGCGTTTTTCGGCAGGTTCGCCAAACGCGCCAAAATCAGATGTTGTACCGCTCCAGCCTGCCTCCCCGCCAGCGCCTCCGTGACGAGCAGGGGGTTGCCGCCGGTGAGCGCGTAGATCGCCGCCCAGTCCCGCCCCGCGTGCGCGGCGACGCAGGCTTCGGAGAGGCGCGGTAGCGACACCCGCCGCACGACGTCGCGCGGAAACGCCGCCAGCGCCGCGTGCAGCGGGTGATCGGGGGCCTCGTCGTCGCGGTACGTCAGCACGAGCAGCGCGCGGACGCGTTCGATCCGCCGCGCGAGCGAGACGAGCAGGTCGAGGGTGGCCGCGTCGGCCCAGTGCAGGTCCTCGATCACGAGCACCGGCCGCGCCCCGGGCCGCTCGGTCGCGTCGAGCAGTGCGGGCAGCGCCGGCAGCTGGTTGACCAGGGCTTCCCGCAGCGCGCCGCCGACCTGTCGCGCGATGTCGTGCCACGGCCCGAGCGGCCGCGGCGTGACGAGCGGGTCGCACAGGCCGGTCCACACCGGCTCGCGCCGCGTGCCGGCGAACGCGCGCACCAGGCTGGACTTGCCGATCCCGGCCTCACCCGCGACGAGCGCGATCCGCCCGCCTCGCCGGTGCAGGTCGTCGAGCTCGGCCAGCGCCTCCTCGCGCTCCCACAGGGCCACGGCGGTGCGCGGTTACGCGACGCGGCTGCTCGTTCGCGGCCGCTCCTCCGCCAGCGCCTCGCCGAGCGCGGTCAGGTCGAGCCCGAGCACCCGCGCGAGCGCCGCGACCGTGAAGAACGCGGGCGTCGCGATCGCCCCGCGCTCGATCTTGCGCAGCGTGTCGAGCGAGATGCCGGCCTCGAACGCCACCGCCGCCGCACTGCGCGCCCCGCGCGCCTGCTGCAGCAGCCTGCCCAGCACCAGCCCCCGGTGCCGCTCGTCATCGGTCAGCGGGTTGCGCACCATGCCGACGATGATAATCCTGGTATTACAATATTCGGCATGGCGTTGGTGAAGAGTGCGGCGGAACTCGCCACGATGCGCGAGGCCGGCCGCGTGGTCGCCCAGATCCTGCAGGCCGTACGCGCGGCCGCGGCCCCGGGCGTCACCCTCCAGGACCTCGACGACCTGGCCCGCCAGCTGCTCGTCGAGAAGGGCGCCAAGTCCTCGTTCCTGCACTACCACCCGTCGTTCGCGCCGATTCCTTATCCGGCCGTGCTCTGCCTGTCGGTGAACGACGCGATCGTCCACGGCATCCCCGACACCCGCCCCCTCGCCGACGGCGACCTGCTCTCCATCGACTTCGGCGCCCACATCGACGGCTACCACGGCGACTCGGCACTCACCGTCGGCATCGGCACCATCGACGAGCCCGCCCAGCGCCTCTCGGACGTCGGCAAACAGGCCCTCGCCGCCGGCATCGCCGCCGCCCTACCCGGCAACCGCCTTGGCGACATCTCCTACGCCGTCCAGTCGGTCTGCCGCGCGGCGGGTTATGGCCAGCCCACCGGGTACGGCGGCCACGGCGTCGGCACCGCCATGCACGAGGACCCACACGTCCCGAACGAGGGCCGCCCCGGCCGCGGCCTCCCCCTGCGCGCAGGCATGGCCCTGGCCATCGAACCGATGGTGGTGGAGAGCGGCTCGAACCGCCACCGCCTCCTGCCCGACGGCTGGACAGTCTCCACAGTGGACGGCTCCCGGGCCGCGCACTGGGAGCACACCATCGCCATCACCGACAACGGCCCCATCATCCTGACGGCGGTCTGACCTCAGGCGCGCTCGAAGATCGCCTCCACCCGCTCGATGAGCACCCGCCACTCCCGCTCCAGGAAGCCGCCCAGCTGCTGCTCGAGCCGCTGCCGGGCGGACCTGCTCGCCCTTGACGTCGTCGCCGTCCTCGGCGCTGTCGACACGCTGACCCGTCTCGTCCTTGACCGCGAGTGCCTCGTCCGGACGGGCCAGCACGAGCAGGCCGACGGTGGTGTCGATCTGCGTGTTGTGGATGTCCCGCGCGCGGCGCAGCAGATGCTGGATCGCCTGCGACGGCGCGTCATTGAACCCGGAACACAGCACCGAAACCGTGTGCGGGTCCTCGAGCAGCGCCTCGAGGTCGGCGCGCGCGGACGGCTGGTCGATGCCCCGGGTGTCGATGATGCCGATGTCGAGGTCGTCGATCTCGAGCAGCCGCGGCACCACGATGTCGATCCGGCTCGGAAGCGAGAACTCCTGGAGCAACTGGTCAGCGATTTGTCTCCGCCGGCCCTGAACGCGGAAACGGCCGGCCGCCCCAGAAACTGGGACGGCCGGCCGTTTCACCGCAAATACCGTCAGTTCGCCGCGACCCCGAACTGCCCCTCACCCGCGTGGAACTGAGTCCCCTCCGCGAACGCCCCATCGAACCGCTGCGACAACGCGTCCAGCTCCGAGAACTCCGCCCCATGCGACGACTCGCTACCCTCGGCCGCGAACACGTGGTCATCCTCCGACGCGTCATGGCTGTAGTTCGTGAAATCCGTCGACTCGTAATGCACCGCACCCGGCGCGTCGTACTCCACGTGCTGACCCGTCGAAAAATCCGTCGACTCCGCCGCGTGGTGGTCGTTCTCGAACACCCCGAACTGCGACTGCGCGTCATACTCCGAACCACTCGCCTGATGCAGCTGGTCCAGCCCCTCATGCTCCTGACCCGCCGAGAAGTGGCCGTAGTCGACGTCACTGCCGCCGTCGTAACCCGCGTCGAAGTCGCTCATTGTATGAAGCCCCCTGGAGTTGTTGTCCCTGTTGACGACCACGTTAGGGAAGCGGCGGATCAAAGAAATCCCGGAAACGTGCCACTCACTGGGCGTTGTAGAAGGTCTCCCAGCTGCCGACGGTGGTGCGGTTGGCGATGAGGGGTGCGTTGCCGCCGTTGTCGGCCGTTACGTAGTTGCCGTTGGCCAGGGCGCGGAACGTCACGCCGCCGGTTGGGTTGGCGGTCATGGTGAACTTCTCCCAGGGGCCGATGTCGGTGCGGTTGGCGATCAGCGGGGAGTTGCCGCCGTTGTCGGCCGTGACGAAGCGGTGGTTGGCGTGGGAGTAGAGGGCCACGTACCCGTCGCCGGCGTCGACGATGTCGAAGCGTTCCCAGGCGCCGAGCTGGGTGCGGTTGGCGATGAGCGGGGAGTTGCCGCCGTTGTCGGCCGTCACGTAGCGGTTGTTCGCGTTGGCGCGCAGGGAGTTGCCGGCGTTGAACCACTCCACGCGGTGGAACTTCTCCCACGGGCCGATCGTGGTGCGGTCGGCGCTGAGCGGGCGGCCGCCGAAGTTGCTCGACACGTACTTGCCGGTCGCCAGCGAGGTGAGGCTGAACGAGCCGTCGGCGTTGGCGGTCTGGCGGAAGTAGGAGGACGGGGTCAGCTGGGTCACGTTCGCGAGCAGCGTGCCGTCGGCGAGCACGGTGACGTAGAAGCTGCCGGACCGCAGGGCGATGGTGGTGGCGTCGATCTCGAGCACGTCGAACGCCGGGCCGCCGTCGGTGCCGGTGCCCTGCACGTTCAGGGCGTCGACCACGACGTACTTGTTGTTGCCCCCGGTCATGAGCATCTCGCGGGCCAGCAGCCGGTGGACGGAGGCCGTCCTGGTCGTCGTCGCGCTCTGCCCGAACTTGTCGGTGACGGTCAGCGTGACGGTGTAGTTCCCGGTGCGGGCGTAGGTGTGCTGCACGGTCCCGACGGTGTCGGTCACCGGGGCGGTGCCGTCGCCGAAGTCGAAGACGAACGTCAGCGGCGACTCCCAGCCCGGTCGCGAGGTGTACCCGGCGGCCGTGATGGCCAGATCCTGGTAGGTGACGCCGGTGACGTTCAGGGAGGCCGTCGGCGCGGGCGGGACCGCCGCGGCGTAGGCCAGGCTCGTCACCGGGTAGGCCATCCCGTAGGTGCTGACCGCGCCGGTCGCCGTGTCGACGACGTCGAGCCGCTCCAGGTCCGAGGTGATCTGGGCCAGCTTGCCGTCCGGCGTGATCGAGACCCCGGACGGGGCGTCGCCGACGGTGATGAAGCGGCGGAGGGCGGCGGTCGCGGTGTCGATGAGCGCGACCGACTTGGAGCCGTTGTTGGCGACGTAGACGGTACGGCCGTCCGGCGTGACCGCCGCGCCCGCCGGATGGGTGCCGACCGGCACCGTCGCGGTGACCGTGTTCGTCGCGGTGTCGACGACCGAGACGGTGTTGCCGGCCCGGTTGGGCACGTAGGCGCGGCGGCCGTCGGGGGCCACCGCGACCGCGGACGGTTCGTCGCCGACCGTGACGAGGGCGGTCTGGGTCAGGGCGGCCGCGTCGACCACCGCCAGCTGGTCGGTGTCGGTGAGCGGCGCGTAGATCCGGGTGCCGTCCGGGCTGACGGCCAGCGCGCGGGCCTTGGCGGGCAGCGTGAGCCGGGCGGTGACCTGGCGGGTGGCGGTGTCCACGGCGGCCAGGACGGTGTCGCCGTCGTCGGCCACGAACACCTTCCGGCCGTCCGGGGCGACGGCGAGCGCGTACGGCTTGTTCAGCCCGCTCACGGTGCCGGTCAGGCCGCCCCCGGCGTCGAGCACGGTGACCGTCGTGCCGCCGTGGTTGGCGACGTAGACGGCGCCGTTCGGGGCGGCCGTGACCGCGCGCGGGTGGTTCAGGCCGTCGATCTCGGTCAGGTAGTTGCCGGTGTCGCGCTCGCCGATGAGCAGGCCCTCGTAGAGGTCGTTGCCCAGGAAGACGATCGGGTGCGGGGTGGTGGGAGCGGCGGATGCGGCGTGGGCCGGGAGCGCGACGAGCGCGGTCCCGGCCGTCACGGCGGCCAGCAGGCCTCTGAGGTACATGGTTCCCCCGTGGGAGTGGAAGGGACTAGCGGGGCTGGGGCGTGAGCAGGGGTGGGGCGGACGGTGGGTTGAAGGGCGGCGGGTTCTCGACGCCGGCCGCGCGTTCGAGCAGCGCGACCAGGCCGGCCCGGGTCGCGACGACGACCATCGTGTGGGTGCGGTCCAGGGTGCGCCAGCGGTTTTGCTCCGGGGCCCAGAAGGTCTGCACGCCGACGCCGAGCCCGGCCCGGCCGGTCTGCACGGCGACCAGGCGGAGCAGGCCCGGCTCGCTGAGGCCGCGGAAGTACTGGCCCTCCAGCCGCGAGCCGGCCCCGACCGGGACCTCGGCGACCAGCAGCACCCGGCGGCCGACGGGGATGGTGTCGATCACCTCGCTGCCGACCATGGAGGCGGCGAAGGCGGGCGCGGCGAGGTACGAGACGCTGCGGGAGAGATTGATGTCGAACGCGGTCTTGATGCGCTGGGCGAACTCCTCCTCGAAGAGCCGCAGCACGACCCGCAGCTTGCGGTCGGGGTCGGCCCGGCCGGCCAGGTCCCGGCCGAGCAGGGCGGCCTCGAGGTTGGTGATGTCGGCCGTGGTGACCACGACCAGGCAGCGGGCGGTGGCCACGGACGCGGCGGTGAGCGTGTCCGGGTTGGTGGCGTCGCCGATGATGACCGGCAGCCCGAGGTCGCGCCCGACCTGGACGCCGCGGGCGCGCTCCTCGCGGTCCACGGCGACCACGTCGATGCCGAGGTCGTTGAGCTCGGTCAGCACCCGGGTGCCGATGTTGCCCAGGCCGACCACGATCACGTGGCCGGAGATCGGCTCGGTCAGGCCGCCGGCCGCGATGGCCAGCCGGGCCTTGACCACGATGCCGACGACGGCGGCGGTGATCGCCGGGATGACGGCCACCCCGACGACGACCAGCGCCACGTCGACCACCTGGGACAGGACGGTGGAGTTCTCCTGCGGGTTGGCCCCGCCGAGCGCGGTGAGCACCGCGAGGTACAGCGCCTTCCACACGCCCACGTGCCGCACGGCGGCCACCGCGACGGTACCCAGCGCCAGCACGCCCACGATCGCGACCAGAATCCGCCGCAGGCCGCCGCCGATGAGCAGCCGGGACAGGCGCATCGGGTGGCGACGGCGCCGGTGGCGGGGTTCGACGTCGCGCCGGCCGTAGACACTGGCCAGTACAAAATCCGCGGTTGTATCGTCGGCGGGCAGGCTCTCGCCGCGGGCGGTGTCGGCCAGGCCGCAGCGGATGTCGTTGGGATTGGCCATGCTGCGATCGAGGGCCATCAGTTGCTGGCCGTCGGAGAGCCGGATGGTGGTCGGGTTGCTGTCGCCGAGGGCCGCGGCCACGAAGGCCGGCGCGGCGATCTCCGAGGCCGACAGCACCGCGCAGTTGGAGAGCCGCGCGGAGATGCCGGCCCCGAGGCGGGTGTTGAACATCCGCAGCACGACCCGGACCGTCGGGTCGACCTCGCGGGCGATCAGGGCCGCGTCGACGTTGCCCACGTCGTCGGTGTCGACGAACGCGATCGCGTCGGCGTCGGTCAGGTCGGCCGCCTCGAACACGGCCCGGGTCACCTTCCGCGCCGCGATCATCACCGGCCGGGTCTCCGGGTCGTCGTCCGCGCAGATCTCGGCGATCTCGGGTGCCTGCCCGCCGGCCAGATCGGGCACGATGACCGTCACCTGGGCCGAGTACGTATTGATCAGCTCGCCGACCAACCGGCGCGCGAGCGCGTTGTCACCCCAGACGACGAACTTCCGCACGGCAGCGATCGTATAGGCGCGACGCTAACCGCAGTGGGGCGGAAAACCGTTCAAGAGATTGACGTTGTACAGCAGGATGGCGTACTTCCCGACGTCATGTCGCTCGATCGGGGCGCCCCACATCTTTTCGGCCTGCTCGGGGGTGCCGTAGAACGGGCGGTCCTTCTCGAACACGACGAAGCGGGCGTCGTGCGCGCCGGCGTCGTACATCGAGGTCTTGGACTGCCAGCAGAACGGGATCAGCCGGTCGTCGGCGCCGACCACCGGGGCCACTACGACCTTGTTCTCCGTGGTCACCGTGATGTTGTTCGAGGCCCAGTACGCGCCCAGACCGTAGGTCTGCCCCCGCGCGCGCAGAAAGTCGGCCGCCTCCTGGGCCTCCGACGGCTCGGCCCGCGGCGGGGAGTAGATCACCACGGTGAGCGCGAAGACGGCCAGCACGCCGGCGAGCACGCCGCGACCGATGTCGACCCGGCGCGAGCGCTCCCCGGCAAGCCAGGGTCCGGCGTAGCGGGCGGCGAGCGCGGCCGCCATCGGCAGGACCGGCGCGATCTCGCGGGCGGCCATCAGGTCGACGGAGATGGTGGAGACGATCTCCGCGCCGAGGTTGCACGTGATGGCCGCGATCATCACCGAGTCCACGCGGTTGGCGGTGCCGCGCACCGCCCGTACCAACGTGACGAAGAAGGCGACGAGGGCCACCACGAACCCGATGAGGTGGAGCAGGGAGAGCAGGATCTCGAAGGCCGCTGGATGCCAGCCGGGGCGGTGGGTGCCGAAGATGACCCCGACCATCCGCGCGGTCATCCACGCGCGGTGCGGCCAGTCGGCCAGCGGGGCCAGCTCGATCGGCGGGTGCGGCGACTCGAACGCGCCGAGCGCGGTCAGCAGGTGGCGGAAGCCGCGGGAGATGAGCACCGAGACGACGGCCGCGCCGACCAGGGAAAGCTCGTAGAGACGCTCACCTGAGCCGGAGCGCAGCGCGCGATACGCGCAGACCACCGCCAGCGGCACCGCGGCCACGAACGTGACGAGCGGGTCGCCCATCGCGCCCCAGCCCAGCAGCAGCGCCACCAGCACCGGGGTCCACACGCGGTGCTTGATGCGATCGAGCACGAGCCAGGCCAGCAGCAGCGGTACCGCGGAGCCGGTGTGGTTGGGGGAGGAGAGCAGCGTCTGGTACCCGGTGCCGGGCACGGGCAGCAGCAGGACGGCGACCGCGACGGCGATCCGCAGCCAGGCCTCGCGGCCGGTGGCGCGCCCCTTGGCCAGGGCGGCGGCCAGGAAGACGATCATCGTGTAGGTGATGGCCGCGGTCACGTGCACCTGGTCGGCGGTGACCCCGGTGAACCACTGCACGATGCCGTACTGCACCAGCTCCGTCGGGTAGAACGACACGTCGGAGAGGGCCCAGCCGGTCAGCAGCGGGTTGCCGTGGAACATGTCCCAGGCCTGCAGCGCGTTGCTCGCGCCGTCGCCGTTGATCGGGAACGCCCTGGCCATCCGCAGGTACGCGAAGAAGAGCCCGATGGCCACAACAACGGACCCGGCAGCGATCATCAGCCTTTGGCGCACCCGCGAAGGGTAGCCGAGCACCCGATTACTCGTATTCGTCGGCCAGCTCCCGGTATGCGGCGAGCACCACCTCCGTCCGCTCGACCAGCTCCGGCTCGGGCCGCGTGCGCAGCGAGCCCAGCAGCGCCTCGGCCGCCGTCACCCGGATCCGGGCCCGGCTCTGGGCCGCCCGGTGGTCCAGGAAGTCCTGGCACAGCCCGGCCAGCCGGCGCAGCTGCCCGGCCCGGCGGCGCACCTCGGCGTCGACCGCGACGAGCCGCTGGGCGATCTCGGCCTGCCGGTCGGTGACCGCGCTGAACAGGCTGCCCGCGCCGATCGGGTCGCCGACCGAGGCGCGCAGGTCGCGGTCGGCCGCGCGCAGCTCGCCGCGCTCGGCCAGGGCCTGGGCCAGGTCCCACAGGGCGCGTTCCAGGGTCCGCGTCGGGTCGGCCGGCGACGCCAGCCGCTCCAGTGCGGGCCAGGTCAGCCGGATGCGGTCGGCGTTGGCCGCGGCCGCCTCGAACTCGGTGCGGTCGCGCGGGTCGGTCAGGTACTGCCGCATCGCCCGCCCCCGCAGCGTCGGCGCGCGCACCGCGGTGTAGCCGGCCAGCAGGAACACCGTGCCCGCGACGAGCGCGAAGGCCCCGCGCAGCGCCGCCGGCGGGTTCAGCCAGTGAATGGCGAGCGCCACCGCGGCGGCCGCGGTGAGGGCGAGCGCATAAAGCGCGTGGATCCACTTGTCGACAGGCCAAAAAGGGCCCGCGGTTGTACCGCCTGTGCTCCGACGAGACCCCGCCTCGTCCCCGATCGCGGCGAGGCTGCGCTCGACCGCGTTCCCGCCCCGCCGCAGCACCCCGACGCGGAACCCGCGCAGGTAGTCGATCACCGCGCGGCCCGCCGGCGCCGGGTCTGGCGCACCCGCGCCGCGATGCTCGCCACCACGAGCGCGGCCAGGGCGCCGAGCACGCCCTGGGCGATGCCGCCGAACACCGCCGCGGCCGAGGCGGCCGGGATCGACAGCGGGCCGAGCCACCCGGGCAGGTGCTGCGCGGGCGCGGCGGCCAGCGTGACGAGGGCGGCGGCGGCCAGGCCGAGCAGCGGGGCGTACGGCTGCGGCACCAGCGCGGCCAGCACCGCCGTCAGCAGCACGCCCAGCACCGGCCCGAGCCACGGCAGGACGGTCAGCAGGCCGACCGCGACCGCCGCGGCCTGCGCGTGGCCGACCCCGCAGGCAGACAGGACCGGCCAGGCGACCGCCGCCGCCAACGCGCCCCACAAGCAGCGATGGGTGGCGGCGGTCGCAGTCCCGGCGACCCGGGCCGGCCGCGAGCCCGAGCGCAGGATCAGCACCGGCTCCGGCATCGGCTCGACGACCCGGACCGGACCACCTCTCACAAGAGCCGGAGTTCCCGCGCGCGCTCGACGGCCTCGCGCCGGCGGCCGGCGTGCAGCTTGCGGTAGATGTTCTTGACGTGCGTCTTCACGGTGTTGACCGAGACGTACAGGGTGGAGGCGATCTCCAGGTTCGACATGGTGCCCTGCAGGTAGCGCAGCACCGTGAGCTCCCGCTCGGTCAGCGGCTCGACCAGGTTGGCGTCGCCGCCCCCGCGCGATCCTCCGGCCAGCGGCGAGGAGCCGGCGGCGAGTTCGGCGGCGAGCGGGTGGTACACCGGCAGCAGCGGCGCGAAGTTGGCCAGCAGGTCGCGCACCGGGTGCCCGCCCACCAGGAACGGCCGCCGGAAGCTCTCCTCCTCGGCGATGTCCAGCGCCACTTCCAGCCCGCGCAGCACGCGGTTGCGGTCGCCGAGCGTGCGCCCGGCCAGGCTGGTGAGGATGGCCGCCTGCACGGTCCAGGTCAGCGCGGTGTCGACGGACGGGGTGGCGTACTGCGCCGCGGTCGTCGCCGCGGCCGCCGCCTTGCCCTCGATCAGCGCCGCCGACGCGTCCACGCACGCCGCCCAGCCCTGGAACACGTCCGGGTCGCCGCCGGTGGCCACGAGCCGCCGGGCCGCGCCGAGGTCGCCGCCGCCGATGCGCAGCTCGGCCTCGGTCAGGGCCAGGGCCCGCTCGACCGCCGGGGCCAGCGCCGCCCCGCCCAGCTCACGGCGGGCGGTGTGCAGCACTTCGAGGGCCGGGGCGAGCCGGCCGGAGCCGTGCCGCAGCTTCGCGCGCACCGTCGCGATCGAGACCAGCAGGTCCGGGTCGCCGGCGGCCAGGTCGAGGGCCTCGTCCAGCAGGCGGTCGGCCTCCGCGATGCGGTCCCACTCGCCGTAGACGCCGGCCAGGGCCATTCGCACCCAGCCCAGGTCGGTGGCGTCGGTGATGCCGAAGCGGTCGGCGGTGACCAGCGCCTGGCGGCCGAGCCGGGCGCTCGCCCGCAGCCGGCCGCGCATCGACTCGAGCACCGCGAGCTGCGCGGCCGCGCACACCTGGGCCTGGGCCAGGCCCGAGCGCTGGGCCAGCACCAGGGCGCCGTGCAGCGGAGCACCGGCCGCGCCCAGCTCGCCGAGGCGCAGCCGGGCCTCGCCCTCATCGAGGAGTGTCAAAGCGCGAGTTTCATCGTTATTTGCCGATATTTCGGACACCTCGGCGAGCATCCGGCGCGGGTCGCCGCCCAGCCACGCCTCGGCCGCGGCGAACGCGCGGAACATCGGCGTGGTGCGGTCCTCGCCGGAGCGGCGCAGGAAGTCCCGGGTGCCCTCCAGGTCGCCCACGCGCAGCCGCTCGGCCGCGAACGCCAGCGGCAGCTTGGGGTCCATCGACTCCTCGGCCGCCGGGGCGTGCGGGGCGGCCTCGTGCGGGCGGTCGTACCGCACCCCGCCCACGATGTCCGGCCAGGACCGTTCGAGCGTCTCGACGGCGCCGGTCCAGTCCTCGGCCAGCAGCGCGTGGCGCAGCGCCTCGGCCGGGATGCCGTAGGTGCCGTGCCAGGCGGCCGCCCGCCGGTGCAGGTCCGCGACCCGCTCCGGGCTGCGGCGCAGCAGTTCGGCGTGCAGCGTGCGGGCGAAGAGCGGGTGGAAGCGGTACCAGCCGCCGGGTCCCGCGTTTCGAGTCAGGAAGGCGTTGGAGCCCTTGAGCTCGGCGAGCATGCGGGCGCCGTCGTCGCGGCCGGTGATCGCCTCGACCAGCCCGGCGTTGAGCCGCGGGGCGATCGCCGTCTCCAGCAGCAGGCGCCGGGTCTCGGCCGGCAGCGGGTCGATCACCTCGCCGGCCAGGAAGTCGCCGACCGCGCTGCTGAACGCGCCGCCGTCGTCGAGGACGCGCTCCGGCTCCGGGTGCCCGCGCATCGCCATCGCGGCGAGGCGCACACCGGCCGGCCAGCCCTCGGTGATCGAGTGCAGCGAGTACAGCGTCGCGCTCGGCAGCACCACGTCGTGGGCCGCGAGCAGCTCGGCCGTCTCGGCGATGGTGAGCGAGAGGTCGCTCGTGCGCATCTCGGTGAGTGAGCCGTCGACGCGCCAGCGGTACAGCGGCAGCGACGGGTCGCGGCGGCAGGACAGCACCAGCCGCAGCCGGCCCATCCCGTGCCGGACCAGCGCCTCCAGCTCGGCCAGCGCGTCCGGGTCGCTGATCTCACGCACGTCGTCGACCACCACCACGTGCGGCCGCTGCAGCGCGTCCACCACGCGCAGCAGGTCGCCGTCGGCCTTGCCGCCGTGCGCGTCCGGGTGCTCCGACAGCGCGCCGAGCAGCTGCCCGGGCACGTCCGCGCCCCGCTCGGCGTGCGAGGTGACCCAGCGCACCACCGGCAGTTCGCCACCCTCGCCGATGCGCACCGTGCGCGCCCACGCGACCAGCGCCGCCGTCTTGCCCCAGCCGGCCGGCGCCGTCACCAGCGTCAGCGGCGCGCGCACCGCCGCGTCCAGTTGCGCGACGACCCGCTCCCGCAGCACGTACCCCGGCGGTAGGTCCGGCACCGCCGCCGACGGTGCCGCCATGCGGCGTTCCTGCTGTACCAACGCTTGTGACACCCGTGCCCCCCGAAATCGCTTTCCCGGCCCTGATTCGACGCGGATGGCTCGCGGTTTTTCCACTCGTCTTTCATCCGGGCCAATCGTGACGAGCAAACCATCGCCGCACGCTGCGGCGCCTCACCCGGCTCGGGTGGTCCACCCGTCTCCGGGCAAGCGATTTCCCTTACGTGCCAACGGTTCCATCGACACCATTGCACCGCCGCGCGGGCCGCCGAAGGCTCACCCGAAAAGGATGACGCGCGCTCACCACGGTGCTGGAGAGCGTTGAGCGCTGCCGCCCGTGCTCTCGGTGCCGGCACTGAAGACCTGACCGGGCACACACCAGGGGGAGGACGAGCGAGCATGAGCGCGGTTGTGGGCGAGATCGAGCTGAGCCCCGCGAATGGCTTCGAGCTGAGTCTGCGGGGCTATCACCGCGCTCAGGTCGACCGGTACATCGCCACCTTGCAGATGCGGCTGACCACCGCCGAGACCGAGCTGGCCGCCGCACGGTACCGCGAGCAGCAGCTCGGCGGCCGGGTGGAGCGGCTCGGGGCGGAGCTCGAGCAGTGCCGCTGCGCCGACGAGTCGTCGAAGATGGTCGGCAGCCGGATCCAGCGGATCATCGAGCTGGCCGAGGAGGAGGCCGGCGCCCTGCGCGCCCAGGCCCAGCAGGATCTCGACACGGCCCGGGCGGCCGGCGAGGCGATGATCGCCGACGCCCGCCAGCACACCGAGGACGTCATGCGCGACTTCCAGACGGCGCTGAGCGAGCGGCGGGCCGAGGAGGCCCGAGTGGAGGCCAACCGGCGGGCCCAGTGGGACGCCCGCCGTCAGCGCCAGCGCGAGGCGGCCGAGAACCTCCTGGCCACCACGCGCTCGGTCGGCACCGACACGGTCGAGGTGACCAGGCGGCTGCTCGACTCGCTCATCGCCGAGCACAACAAGCTCCTGGCCGACGTGGAGACGGCCGAGAAGGAGATGGCCAACCTCTCGTCGGCGTGATGGCCGTCGGGCAGGTGGATCACCCAGCCCGGGTGAAGACGGATCATCCGGCGGAAAGCCAGGATTCGTTACGTGACAAGGCAAACGACGGATGGCCCAGGAACGGTGACTGCTGCACCGTCCACTGTGGTCCGTCCGGTCCCGCCAGCCGCGGGCGTCACGCCGTCGGTGGTCCCCGGCGTGACGGACCCAGCTGGGCCGGGCGGTGAAAACCATTGAGCAGGGGGTACTCAATGGTCCAGGAGTCAGCGGTGAACACGGCCCGCGTCCTGAGCACCGGCCGGCCTTCAGCGAGGGCGGCGGGAGCCGATGGGTGGGCGGCTGATCCGGAGGAGGCCGCCCACCCATCGCAAGTCTGTTGCGGCTGAGTCACCCAGGAACCAAGGACGGCGCGCTCCCAGGCCCGCGCCGTCCTTTTTTCTGTCCGCTTTTCTGCCAAGGTGAGAGGCATGTCGTCCTCGCTGGCGCATCGCCTCCGGCACCTGCTCACGCCGCACTCGCACGACGCCGCCCACAAGGTCGACCCGGCCCTGGCGGGCTCCGCGGCCGGCCTGCGGGCCCTGTGGTTCTCGCTGCTCGGCCTGGGGGTCACCGCCGCGCTGCAGGCGGTCGTGGCGGTCTGGTCCGGCTCCGTCGCCCTGCTCGGCGACACCCTGCACAACGTGGCCGACGCGCTGACGGCGGTACCGCTCGGCATCGCCTTCCTGGCCGGCCGGCGACCCGCGAACCGGCGGTACACCTACGGCTACGGCCGCGCCGAGGACCTCGCCGGCATCGCCATCGTGCTGACCATCGCCGCGTCGGCCGCCCTGGCCGCGTGGGCCGCGGTCGACCGGCTGCTGCACCCGCAGGACGTGTCGCGGCTGGCGTTCGTGGCCGCCGCGGGCCTGATCGGCTTCGCGGGGAACGAGCTCGTCGCGCGGTACCGGATCCGCGTCGGCCGCCGCATCGGCTCGGCCGCCCTCGTCGCCGACGGCCTGCACGCCCGCACCGACGGCTTCACCTCGCTGGCGGTGCTGGTCGGGGCGGGCGGCGTGGCGATCGGCTGGCGGTGGGCCGACCCGGCCGTCGGGCTGCTCATCACGCTGGCGATCCTCTTCGTGCTGCGGGACGCCGCCCGGGAGGTGTACCGCCGGCTGATGGACGCGGTCGACCCGCACCTGATGGACCACGCGGAGGAGGCGCTGGCCGGCACGCCGGGCGTCATCCGGGTCGCGGCGCTGCGGATGCGCTGGATCGGCCACCGCCTGCACGCCGAAACCGACCTGGTCGTCGCGGGGGACCTGTCGCTGGCGCGGGCCCACCAGATCGCGGTCGAGGCTGAGCACCGGCTGCTGCATGCGGTGCCCAAATTGGCCGCGGCGACGGTACACCCGGATCCTGAACTGCCGCACGCGCACGACCGTCTCGATCACCACCACCACTGAATGCGGAAGGGCCCGGCGACGTCGTTGTCGCCGGGCCCTGCCGTTTCTCGGGGTGTTACGGGCGGGGACTGGGGCCGGGGCCGGAGGTGGGGGCCGTGTGCGGCGTCTCGGTGCGCGCCTGCTGCTCGTCCGTCAGATGGGCCGGTGTCGGGCGCGGTTGGTTCATCGGGAAGGCGGGGTCGCGCTGCTGCTGGTGGTCGGCGCGGTGGGCGCCGCCGACCGGTGGGGACGGCTCGAGCTCGCGGGGCGCCCAGTGGACCGTCAGCGCGAACAGCACGATCACGTCCAGGGTGATCATGAGCAGCGACCAGACCGGGTACGCGCCCAGCCAGCCGATCTGGGTCAGCGCGTGCAGCGCGACGATGATGATCGCCGTGACCCGGGCGACGCGGTTGCGCGTGAACAGCCCGATGCCGCACAGCAGGAGCAGCGCGCCGAAGACGATCATCACCACGCCCAGGCCGGTCAGGTCCACGACGACCAGACTGTCGCCGTCGATGAAGGTGACCTGGTCCTGCAGCAGGGCGACGAGCCCTTCCAGGATGTTCAGCGCGCCGAGCACGGTGAGCAGTACGGCGGCGAACGTGATCCAGCCGGACCAGGCACTGCTCCGGCGGATACCGGTATCAGCCATGACCTCTGTCTTCCTCCCGAGAGGGAAGTGGGAGGCGCGGCGGCTTCGCGGGATGGGCCGCGGCGGACAAGAGAGGAGGCGCCGCGGCCGGATCCGGCGAAACTCGTGTGGCGACCTCCCTCCCTCGCACATGCGGTGAACGGTGCTTTTGGCCTGATCGTTCGGCCCCGACGGGGGAGGGGGCATCACCCCCCGCGTGTGAACCCGTCAGCGGGTATGGCCTCCGCCGGGCCTCACCCGGGGTGGGTGAGGACCAGTCACCCGTGGCCGTTCGCACAATGCGCTCGTGGAGATGGCCTGGATCCCCGGTGGCACCTTCGCCATGGGTGCCGAGGGCTTTTATCCGGAAGAGGCGCCCGTGCGCAAGGTCACGGTCGATGGCTTCTGGATCGACTCGCACCCGGTGACCAACGCGGAATACGCCCTGTTCGTGCAGGAGACCGGCTACGAGACGCTCGCCGAGCGGGACGGCGAGCAGGGTCCGCCCGGCTCGATGGTGTTCGTGCAGCCGCCGGGCCCGGTGCCGCTGCGCGACTGGCGGGTCTGGTGGGAGCTGCGGCCGGGCGCGTCCTGGCGGCACCCCTTCGGCCCGGAGTCGGACATTCGCAAGCGCTCGGCTCACCCGGTGGTGCACATCGCCTACGAGGATGCCGCCGCGTACGCGCACTGGGCCGGCAAGGACCTGCCCACCGAGGCCGAGTGGGAGTTCGCCGCGCGCGGCGGGCTGGACGGGTCGCCGTACCCCTGGGGTGACGAGCCCGAGCTCGGCCGGGCCAACATCTGGCAGGGTATTTTCCCGTGGCTCGACCGCAGCGACGACGGCCACGGCACCAGCCCGGTCGGCGCGTTCGCGGCCAACGCCTACGGCCTGTTCGACGTGGTCGGCAACGTGTGGGAGTGGACCTCGGACTACTACCGCTCGGGCAACGCGCGCTTCGGCGAGGTCGAGGGTGAGATCACCCAGAACCCGCGCGTGGACTCGCCGCCCGGCGCTACTGTCTTCTCCAGCCGGGTGGTGAAAGGCGGCTCCTACCTCTGCTCAACGGGGTACGACCACCGCTTCCGACCGGCCGCCCGCCAGCCCGAACCGATCGACAACGGTAGCTGTCACGTCGGCTTCAGGTGCGTTCGCCGGCAGGCGTAAAAGGCCAGGGTGATCACGGATCGTATTTTGTTCACCCCCTACGGGTGAGGCGACATCACCTTTTGTCGCCTCACAATCCCGTGGTCATCCGCCGTGCTGCGGTGGGTGGGAGGGGGCGAAATACGTTGGGGCAGAAAACGCTCGTAGACACCATCACCCGTCCCGCACTGCACTTCGCAGTGCCCGAGCCGCCCCGCTATCACGTGCCGCGACCGCGTCTGCTCGACGCACTGGATCGCGCCGTGGCGGGGCCTTTGACATTGATCTCAGCACCGGCGGGGTGGGGCAAGACCACCCTGCTGGCCGAGTGGGTGGCGGCCGGGCGAGCACCCTGGCCGCTGGCGTGGTTGACCGTCGAGGCCCACCACGGCCCACGCTTTTGGGAGCACGTCCTCGACGCGGTCACCCAGGCGACCGGTGAGGAGCCGTCCGGCGAGAACGCCGCGGACGGCCGGGGTGAGGCCCTGGAGGCCCTCATCACCCTGCTGCGGCGGGCCGGACCACCCGTGGTGCTGGTCCTGGACGACCTGCAGGAGCTGTCGGTGCCCCGCGTGTGGGGTGAGCTGGAGACGCTGCTTTCCCAGGCGGGTGACCGCCTGCGTCTCGTGATCGCGTGCCGGACCGATCCGGCGCTCACGCTGTACCGATTCCGAATCCGCGGTGCGTTGAGCGAACTGCGCACCGGACCGCTCGGCTTCACCCTCGACGAGACCGCGCAGATGCTGGCCGCGCACGGCGTGCGGCTGGCCGAGTCGGCCCTCGTCGAGCTGCACGCGGTGATGAAGGGGTGGGCGGCCGGACTGCGACTGGCCGCGCTCGCCGTGCAGGGGCATCCGGAGCCGGACAGTCTGGTACCGCGGTTCGCGCTGCAGGATCGGGCGCTGGGGGAGTACCTCGTGGGCGAGGTCTTCGACACGCTGCCGGAGGACGTCCGCGAGGTCGTGCTGTGCACGTCGGTGCTCGACCAGGTCAGCGCCGAGCTCGTGGAGGCGCTCACCGGCCGGGTGGACGGCGCGCGCATCCTGGCCCAGCTGGAGCACTCGAACCTGTTCGTGGTGCAGGGCAGCGGCAACGCCGGCATGTACCGCTGTCACCCGCTGTTCGGGCTGATGCTGTACGACGAGCTGCGCCACCGCCGGCCCGAGCAGGTGCGCCAGCTGCACCGCCGCGCGGCCGACTGGTTCGCCGCGCACGACCAGCCGGCCGACGCCCTGCGCCACGCCCTGGCCGCGCGCAACTGGAGCCAGGCCTCGGACCTGCTCGCCGCGAGCTGGCAGGAGCTGGTGCCGGGGGCCCGGATGCGCACGATCAAGGAGCTGGTGCCGCCGCCGCCGCAGGAGATCCGCAACGATCCGAAGCTGGCCCTGGCCTTCGCGGCCGAGCGGCTGGACGCGAGCGACCCGCAGGGCACGGAGACGTTCCTGCACCTGGTCGACCGCAGCCAGCACACGCTCATGGATTCGGCCCGCGCCGAGCTGCGCCCGATCGTGGACAGCTTTCGGATGGCCGAGGCTCATCAGAGCCAGAAGCCTGATCTGGTACTGGCGACAGCGCCGCTCCTCCTCCGCGAGGACACCGGCCTCGACGACCAGGACGCCGCCCGGATGCGAGCGCTGGCCCTGGTGGCGGTCGGGGGTGCGCGGCTCATTCAGGGCGACCTGAACGCCGCGGAGCTCGCGCTGCAGGAGTCGCTGAACCTGGCCCGCCGGTGCGGAGGCGTGCAGTCCCAGCTCGCCGCCCTGCGCCAGCTCGCGCAGCTCAACGCGGCCCGGGGGCGGCTCACCGCGGCGATGCGCTACGGCAAGGAGACGCTGGCCCTGGCCGACCGCGAGGGCCAGACCCAGGGCAGCGACGTGGTGTGGGCCCAGCTCACCGTGGCCGAGGTCTGCTACCTGCAGGCCCGCGTCCCGGCGGCCGAGCACTACCTGGACCGCGCGCTCGACGGCGGCGGCCTGGCCGACCCGGCCCTGGTGGCCACGGCGACCATGACCCGGGCCCACATCCGGGCCGCGGCGGGCGACGCGCGCGCCGCGTGCACGGAGCTGGCCGCGATCCGCCGGCAGCTGGCCGACTGGCGGTACACGCCGCGCATGCAGCACTGCGTGACCCTCGCCGAGGCCGAGCTGCGCCTCGCCGCGGGCGACACCGAGGCGGCCAAGCGGCTGCTGACCCTGGAGCCGGTCGAGATGCTCGCGCCCTGGTTGGGTGTGGTGCGCGCCAAGGCCCACCTGGCCGAGCGCAGACCGGCGGCGGCGCTGGGTGCGGTGCAGCCGTACCTGGAGGCCACCACCGGCTCCCTGGTGTGGACGGTCGACGCGAACCTCACCAGCGCCCGCGCCCTGCGCGCGCTGGGGGACCGCTCAAAGGCCGGACGGGCCCTGGAGCAGGCCCTGCGCCACGCCGACGACGAGTCGATCCGCTGGCCCTTCGTGGCGGGTGGCCAGCCGGTGCGCGAGTTGCTGGTGACGTACCTGCCGGCCGGAAGCGGCTATCGCGGCCTGGCCGAGGACATCGCCCAGGAGCTCAACGCCTTCGGCCGCGCGCCGGCGGCGGCGGGGGAGCTGGCCGAGCCGCTGACCGAGCGGGAGCTGGCGGTGCTGCGGTACCTGCAGGGGACGCTGTCGGCGGGGGAGATCGCGTCGATGCTGTACGTCTCGGTCAACACGGTGAAGACGCACATGAAGAACATCTACCGCAAGCTCGGCGTGGGGCGGCGGCGGGAGGTGATCGAGCGCGCACGTGAACTCAACCTGCTGTAAAGCCCGCCTGGCTCGGAGGAGCGCGGCCCCTGATTTGGGGGCCGCGCTCTTTGGTTCTCAGGGTTCGCCGGTTGATGGCCTTTGTCCTTTGGGTCTTGTTCTTTGGGTCTTGTCCTTCTGGTCTTTGCGGTCTGGGGCGGATGGACCGATTGGCAGCGGGGTTTACCGTTGGATGTCCTGAAAAGCGGTGGGGGAGCTTCGCTCCACCCACACCCCCTCAAGACCGCAGCGGCTCTTAGCTGGGGGCCCAAAAGTGAAGCGGCGGCGGTCTCCCCGGTTTGGGGGGGACCGCCGCCGCTTCTGGCGGGGTGACGGGTCAGCGGTTGACGTAGGGCCTTGCGCCGATGGCGGCCAGCTCTGGCATGGGCTCGCCGTGGTCCTCGGTGCGGTCGTCGACGGACTCGGCGGCGATGGCGGCCTCGCCGGCGAGGACTACCGGGAGGGGGTCGATCAGCGGGTCGAACGACTCCAGTGAGGCGCGCTGGACGGGGACGGTCTGGCCGTCGACGGGGACGGCGGCCTGGCCCACGGCGCGCACCCAGACCTGCGTCGGGGTGTCGCCCACGAGCTCGGCCTCGATGGTCTCCTCGACGACGGACGAGATCACCGGCTTGCCGACGGAGGCGGTGACGATGACCGTGTCCTCCTGGTGGGCCTCGACGATCTCCGGCGGCAGCAGGTCGATGGTGATGATGTCGTCGCGGGAGACGCTGTGCCGCACGGGCGGGCGGCCGGCCTTGTGGCGTCCGTGGTACGCGTTCGAGCGGCTGTTGCGCCGCAGGATCAGCTTGGCCACGGGGGCCGGGCGCGCGGGTTTGGCGGGCGCCGCGGGTTCCTCGGCGACGACGCTGCCGCGCGGCACCGTCATGATGAAGAGCATGATCACGTCGAGCGTGACCATCAGCAGCGACCACGCCGGGTAGGCGCGCAGCATCGCCAGCTGTGAGATCGCGTGCAGCGCCACGACGCTCGCGGCCACCGCCTTCGCGCTGGGGCGACGGGCGCGCAGCGCGAAGCCGGCCGCGACGAGCGCCAGGCCGAGCGTCACCGTGGCCGCGGCCCAGGTGCCGGCGCTGGTGAACGCCACATCGTTGCGGTCGAAGCCGACCTTGTCGCCGGCGAAAGCCACCAGCAGTCCCTGCGCGACGTTCAGCGCGCCCACCAACGTGAGCATGCTCGTGCCGAACGCCCGAAATTCCTTGACCCGCATCCGCCCGTCTTCTCCCTGTTGTTTGCTAATGACGGCGTACAAAAAATCGAAGGCCGCGCCGGTGCCCGGTCAGAAACCGGGACCGGCGCGGCCATATATCCCCCGTTACGGTCCCCAGCCCGGCTCGGAAGCCGACCCGGGCTGGGACCCGTGTTTGTTCCCCCCGGAACAGGCCCGACCCGTGGAGTCCGGTTCCGCCGCCCGCGGTTCCGGACTCCGGCGCAGACCCCTCCATGCCGGAACCGGGCGCCGGTCGGCCCCTCCCGCGGACATGGGTGGGTCTCCCGGCCTCCCGCTTCCGACCTCGGCGCCTGCCGCAGATCGGCAACGTGTCGTGCCTGCAGACATGATTCGATCGAGGGGGGTGAACGGGGATCACCCTCGATGGGTGAACGGCCGGGTGGCCGTTGGCCAGGCATCCGGGGGAGCCCGCGGGCGCGGGCCTCACCTGCGTCGCGCTCAGACGGGCTCAGCAGCCAGAAGGCAGGCGTCGTCGTCGGGGTTGTTGCGGTGCGCGCAGTCCAGCGCGGTACGCAGCCGCTCACCCGGGGCGGAGGCGCGCATCGCCACCCCCACGTCCTCGGCCAGCCCGGCCACACCCTGGTCGATCGCGCGGTCGCGGCGCTCGACCACGCCGTCGGTGTACATCAGCAGCAGATCACCCGGATCTACCACGATGGAGGCGGTGGCATAGTGGGCCGCCGGGTCGACGCCCAGCGCCATGCCCGACGGCTGGGCCAGTTGGCTCACCCCGTCGGCGGTGGCGCGCAGGATCGGCAGGTGACCGGCGCGGGCCCAGGTGAAGGAGTGGTCGGCCGGGTGAAAGCGCCCGCACACGGCGGTGGCGAGGATGGTCGACGGGCGGCGGCAGAGCATCCGGTTCAGCGCGGCCAGGATCGCCCCCGGCTCGTCGCCGGCCAGGGCCAGCCGGGTCATCGCGGCCCGCAGGCGCATCATGGTCGCGGCGGCGGGACGGCCGTGGCCCATCACGTCCCCGACGGCGAGCATCACGTCCCCGCCGGGCAGGGGCGTGCTGAGGTACCAGTCGCCGCCGACCGGCCCGGCGTGCCTCGCGACGGCGTACCGCACGCCCACTCGCACGCCGTTGACCTGCTCCCGTAAACCCGTCATGCCGCATATCGTGGCCCCGGCCGGGCTTGCCGCGACTCGCCTCGGGAGGGTGAGGACCTAGATGAGGCTCAGCTCCCGGCCACGTCGCACGGCGTCACGGCGCCGGCTGACGCCCAGCTTGCGGTACACGTGGCGGACGTGGGTCTTGACGGTGTTGGAGGAGACCGACAGCACCGAGGCGATCTCGGCGATCGACAGCATGCTGCGCAGGTACTGCAGTACCAGAGTCTCCCGCTCGGTCAGCGGCTCGGTGATGTGCTCGGCCGCGACGTCGAAGAGATCGGTGGCCGACTCCTCCTCCTCTCCCTCCTCGGCCGGGGCGGGCCCCTCGAGCAGCTCGGCCACCCAGGCACCGTGGCCCAGGAAGGGCGCCCGGATGCCCTCGGGCGCGGCCAGCCGCAGCGCGGTCTCGACCCGCTCGGCCGCCCCGGCGACGTCGCCCAGGCGGTGCAGGGCCTGTGCGAGCAGTACACCCGCCATCACCGTGACCACGAGGGACGGTGACGGCTCGTCCAGCAGGCGTTCGAGCTGGTGCGCGGCCACCTCGGGGCGGTCCTGCACGAGCGCGATCCGCGCCCGCGCGAGCACCACGGGCGGCGAGTCGCGCCGGTGCCGGTCGAGCTCGTCGAGGACCGCCAGGGCCTTGTCCGTCTGCCCCTCGGCCAGGCACAGGTCCGCGTGCAGGACCCGGGCGATGATCTCGGCCGTCATGGGCATGGTGCCTATTCGGTTGCTCAGCAGCGGCTCCAGGGCCTCGGCCGCGCCGGCCAGGTCGCCGGAGTCGAACTGCAGCAGGCCGAGGCTGAGCACGCCGCTGAGCCAGCCGTGCGGGTCGGGCGGGACCTCCGCGGTGATGCTCTCGTCGAGGTGGTACCGCGCCTCGTCGAGCTGCCCCCGCACCCGGCACACGGCGGTGAGCACCAGCCGGGCGTAGCTGATGTTGCGCGACTCGGCGATGCCCGCGTCGCGGCTGCCGTCGAGCACCCGGCGTGCGCACGCGGCGGCCGCGGACAGCCGCCCCTGGTGCAGGTGGGTGAGCGCCTGCTGCCGGTTGGCCTGGATGATGAGCTGGTTGAAGCCGGACTTGCGGGCCAGCACGGCCCCGCGGGCCAGCGCGGCGTCGGCCTCCTCGAGCGCGTCCCGGGCCAGGTCGGCCCCGGCCAGCGTGAGGTGCGCGGCCGCGCGGGCCCCGTCGGCGGCGTCGGCGTAGAGGTGCTCGTCGGCCGCCTCGTCGGTACATCGCAGCAGCCGGACGGCGGCGTCGGCGGAGCGGTCCGGGTCCTCGGCCGCGTTCGCCTCGGCCAGGCGCATGGCGGCCAGGATCTCGGCGTCCAGCGGCGTCGGGGCCTCGCCCAGGGCGCGCTCGCCGAGGCGCAGGAAGGCCGACATGCCCGCCGCGTCGCCCGTGTCACGGCAGCAGATGGCGAGCGCGAAGGCGAGCATCGGCCGCTCGGCGATGTCCTGGGGTGGGCGCGGGCCGGTCCGCGACGCCATCGCGCGCGATCCCGACCCGCACAGCTCAGGCCAGTACTGGAGGAATAATCGCTCGGCGACGACCCAGTCGGCCCCGAGGACGGCGTGCACGACCGCGTCGCCGGGAAGACCGTTGGCGGCGTACCAGCCGGCCGCGGCCCGGTGCAGCCCGCCCTCCTCCGCGGCGAGCGTGGTGCGCACCTCGGCGCGCAGGACCGAGCGGAGCAGGCGGCGGTAGCGGTACCAGGAGTGGGAGCCGCCGTAGAAGGTGGCCAGGGCGTTGGCCCGGCTGGCCTGGGCCAGCTGGCGGGCCCCGTTGCGGCTGCCGGCGAGCGCCTCGACCAGGCCCGGGCAGACCGTCTCCACGATCGAGGTGCGCAGCATGACGTCGTACACGTCGGGGTCGAGGTTGGCCAGGATCTCCCGCTGCACGTACTCGGTCAGCCCGACCTGCTCGTTCAGCCCGGCCTCGCCCGCGACCAGGTCGGTCACCACCCGCTCGGGCTCGTGCCGGCCGATCATCGCCGAGAGCGCCACCGCGACGGCGGCGGGCCAGCCCTCGGTCACGTGCCACAGGGCGTGCCGGAAGTGCTGGGCCAGCCGCACGTCGAGCCGCTCGGCCAGGCCAGCCACCTCGGCCTGGGAGAAGGCGAGGTGATCGGCGCGCAGCTCGGTGAGCTGGCCGCGGACCCGCCAGCGGTACAGCGACAGCGGCGGCTCGTTCCGCGCCAGCAGCAGGAACCCGATCCGGTCGCCGAGGCGGGTCATGAGCCGCTCGATCCGGCGCAGCACGGTGCGGTTGGTGACGTTGTGCAGGTCGTCGAGGACCACCACGGCGCGCTCGGGCAGCCGGCCGTTGTTCCACGCGTACGTGGCCGGGTCCAGCGCGATGCCCGCGACGTTCAGCGCCGAGGTGAGCTGGCGCCAGGCGGCGGCGCCGCAGTTGGGCTCGAACCGCACGTACGCGGTGCGCCCCGGCGGCCGTCCGGCCCGGATCCACGACGCCGCGAGCACGGTCTTGCCCCAGCCGGTCGGTGCGCAGACCAGGGTCACGGGCTGCTCCACCGCCGCATCCAGGTGCTCGAGCAGCCGTCGACGCTCCAGGTGTACCGCGGGCAGGCCGGGCACTTCCCGACTGGTCACGATCTCGGCCGGCACGGGCCCCAGCAACTCGAGGGGCCGTGCGACCGGCGAGCCCCGGAACCGCTCGGCGGCGTCGTTGTGCGCCAATCTGTCAAGCGTGGTTTCGCCGTGGTGGCTGCTATGCACCGTCACTCCCGAAGCCGCGGGTCTACGACGTGCCCGGACTGGCACCTTTCCCTTGCGTGATTGGCCGTGCGCGACGTCGAACACCATAGAACTCCGAGCCGGATTCGTGGAGTGTCTCATTCAAACTCTTCGATGCGTGCAGGCGTGGAGATGCCCCCGCTTTCGTAATTCGAGCGCTGTTCTAATAGACGCATGCCGATCTATTGCACGTGTGCAGCGAACGCCGAGTACAGAACCGCCGGGGCAATGGGTGGTATTTGCCCGGTTTTGCTGTCCGCGTGACTTGTCACCTGGGGTGCTCGGCTACTGTGCGTGACGTCTGGTGGATTACGCTTCGGTAGCGTCCGGCTGGCCATGGGCGGGGCCGCGGATGAACGGGCCCATGGCATACCCCGAACGGGGCATCTTGCGGATGGCTACGGCGTGTCGTGGCTGCTTTCACCGACATGTGTCGTGACTGATACTTACTTCTCGCCGAGATCGGCGTTGATCTTACTTATAATTACAAGGTTGTCATCAGTGAAACTCCTCTGAGATGAAGATCCTCCTACTCAATCGAGTGCCAATCTGCAATTTGCACTCGTGAAGAACCACCATACCCGGGCAAAACGCCCACACGGGCCGTGTCGTGACGAACACCGATATGGCCCCGCGACCGGTTGAACGCTCAAGCGAAGTCGGGCGTCCGATGTGGCGGTACATGCGACGACCCGCCGCCCGTCAGGGTATAAATCCGAAATGTCCGATCACGAAGTGTCGGACATTTCGCGACCAGCAGCGGAGCCGGCGGCACCGTTATGACCGGTGCCGCCGAACGGGCTAGCTCGCCTGCGCGGCGGTGTCGTCCTCGGCCAGCGGGACGCCGGAGGCCCGGGCGAAGGCCGTCAGACCCTGCAGGAGGGCCGCGCGCTCGTCCGGGGACATGCGGCGCAGGACCGCGGCGATCGTCTCCTGGCGCTGGCGTCCAAGGCCGTCCAGGAGGCGCCGGGCCGTGGGGGTCAGCACCAGCCACACCTCGCGGCGATCGCGCTCGTCGGCGGTGCGGCGCAGGAGGTCGGCGGCCTCCAGGCGGTCGCACAGGCGGCTGGCCGAGGAGGGCGCGGTGTGCAGGGCGAGGGCCAGCTGGGTCAGGTTCACCGACCCGGCCTGGTCGACGACGCCGAGCACGCGCAGCTGGGCGGCGGACACGCCGGAGTTGTCGTTGGCCGCGCTCGTCGCGAGGACCAGCGCCTGGCCGGCGGCATCCGCCAGGGCCGCCGCCCGCGCCAGGTCATCTGGGCTCGACGGGTGCGGTGAGGGTCGGCTCCGCACGTTGTCCTCCGTGTCTCGCGGCGGTCACGGGTCGGCTCGGGGCGACCAGTCCAGGCAGATGATCAGGGCATCGTCCTCCATCTCGGACCCCGCGTGATAGTCACGAAGGTTCCGCATGACGCTGCTGATCGCCTCGGCCGGTGGCTGCAACCGGGTCGATCGTATGGCACGGCTCAACTCCCGCTCACCGAACGTCGCCTCGTTCGGCCTTGCAGCGGAATGCACCCCGTCACTGACTACGAAAAGCCGATCGCCAGGGTTCAGCGTGGTGGTTTCCTCCACGTACCGCGTGTCGCCGAACATGCCCAGCGGAAGCTGCGCGTCCAGGGGCATGTCGCTCACCTGCCCGTTGCGGACCAGGATCATGCGCGGTGAGCCGGCGTCGATCATGCGCAGCTCGCCGGTGGCGGTGTTGATGCCGAGCAGCAGGGTCGCCACGTGCCGTGCCCCGCCGTACTGCGAGAAGATCGCGTCCGCCGCCAGTACCGCCTGATCGGTGAGGTCGCCCGGCCGGTTCTGCCCGGCGGGGATCGAGCGGCGGGCGTTGCGCATCGCGTTCACGGCGAGCGTGGTCAGCAGGGCCGCGTCCAGGCCGGTGCCCATGCCGTTGAGGGCGGTCACGGTGAGCCAGTCGCCGTTGACGGACCAGTCGAAGTGGTCGCCGCAGACCGCGTAGGCCGGCTCCAGCTGGCCGGCGAACTTCACGCCCGGCTGCTCGTACGCGCGGGCCGGCAGCAGGTCCCACTGCATCTCGGCGGCCATGGTCAGCCGGCTGGTGCGCCGGGCCATGTGGAAGCGGTCGGTGCGGCGGTAGGCGGCCGAGAGCGCCACCGCGAAGCTCTCGGCCAGCTCCTCCAGCCGCGGCCGCTCGGCCGGCAGCCGGTCGACGTCCAGCCCGACGGTGAGCACCCCGACCCGCTCGCCCCAGGCGCTCACCGGCAGGTGCAGCCGGGCCAGGGCCTGCCCGTCGCGGGCCTCGAGCACCGGCGTCTGGCTCGCGAACGCGCGCATGGCCGAGCCGAGCTGCTCACTCAGGTTCTCCCCGGCCTCCACCCCCGTGGGCGACAGCGTGGTGGTGCGATAATCCGCGAGCCACACCGTGCTGTGCTTGGTGCCGTGGGTCGCGCTGAGGTACGCGTCCAGGGTCTCCACCAGGCGATCCGGTGGAGCCGTACGCAGCGCTTTATCGATGGAGTCGACGCCGGACATGCGAGCCTTTCGCCAGCCTTTGCTTGCCGTGCGGCAAATAATATAAGGCAGGTTTCTCGACTCTTCAGATACCCACTGGGGCGGGGGAACTACACCCAGCGCGACCCGAGCCACATCCGGGAGAACCAGTCGGTGTAGGAAATGTCCACTCCCGCGTAAATTGGGTAGAAATAGGCGAAACAGGCGGCCACGAGCAGCATGTACGCGCCGACGATGATCGCGCCGATGAGCCGCTGGTCGCTGTCCGGCCGGACCTTGCGCGACGGGCCGAGGATCGCGCCGAGCACGTAGACCACCGCGAGCACCAGGAACGGCTCGGCCGGCAGGCAGTAGAAGTAGAACATCGTGCGGTGCTCGGGCATCTCGTTGAACCAGGGCAGGATGCCGGTCAGCGCGCTCGCCATGATCAGCCAGGCCCGGCCGTCGCGGCGCGCGATGCCGAGCCAGCCCAGGGCGATCAGCGCAGGCAGGAACGACCACCACAGCAGCGGGGTGCCCAGCAGCAGGATCTCCGAGGCGCAGCTCGGTGCGCCGCACGGGCCGGACTGCTCCCAATAGAACGCCACCGGGCGACCCAGCAAGAGCCACTGCCAAGGCCAGCTCTGGTACTGGTGCTTCGTGCTCAGCCCGGTGTGGAACGCGTACGCCTCGGAGTGGTAGTGCCAGAGGTTCACCAGCGGATCGATGAACCGGTCGTGGGGGAGGCCGTTGGTCTCCGCGTACCAGTGCCGGAAGTAGCCGCCGTCGGAGAGGAACCAGCCCCACCAGCAGTTGATGTACACGACCACGGCGATGACGAAGACCCCGAAGAACCACAGCGCGCCGTCGGCGAGCACGCCCTCGCGCAGCCAGTGCTTGAAGCCGGCGCTGCGGCGGGCGCTCACGTCGAAGAGGACCATGGCCACCGCGAAGATCGCCACGTAGTAGACGCCGCTCCACTTGACCCCGCAGGCGAGGCCGAGCGAGATCGCCATCAGCAGGCGGTACCAGGGGAAACCGAGTTTCGGCCGGACGCCCGGCTGCTCCGGATCGAGCCCGCCGTCCAGGAGTTTCAGCCAGCGGGCCCGGCGCTGCTCGCGGTCGAGGACCAGGAAGAAGAACGCGACCACGATCCAGAACATCAGGAAGATGTCGAGCAGGGCCACGCGGGAGAGCACGAAGTGCATGCCGTCCAGCGACATCAACAGCCCGGCCGCGCCCGCGAGAATCGTCGAGCGGAACAGCTTGTAGGCCGCGATGATGATCAGCAGGATCGAGATGGCGCCGACCGTGACGGCGGAAATGCGCCAACCGAAGGAGTTGTACCCGAAGAGCTGTTCGCCGATCCCGATCATCCACTTGCCCAGTGGCGGGTGAACCACGTACTGCGGCGTGTTGTCCTCGGGATTCCACTCGACACCCCGCTGGAGCAGGTCCTGCGCCTCGTTGGCGTAGTAGACCTCGTCGAAGATGACGTCCTTGGGGTGCGCGAGGTTGACCATCCGCAGCACCAGCCCGATGCCGGTGATCAGCGCCGCGACCAGCCAGAAGTTGAGGCCGCCGCGGGGCGCGGGGGCCAGCCGGCGGCGGACGATGTCGGACACCTGGCGCGCCGCTCGCACCGGGGCGGCGGCGGGGCTCTCCGGCTCGCTTGCTTGGGTCAGCACACCCGTGGTCATTGGGCGATCGTAGGGGTCGGGATGGCACCATCGCACATGTGCCATTGATTCTTCTCGGCGCGCCGCTGGGAAATCCCGAGGATGCGTCCCCCCGCCTGCGTGAAACACTCGCGACCGCCGACATCGTCGCGGCCGAGGACACCCGGCGACTGGGCCGCCTCGCGCAGTACCTCGGCGTCGAGATCACCGGAAAGCTCGTGAGCTACTTCGAGGGCAACGAGGAGCGCCGCACCCCGGACCTCGCCGAGGAGCTGGCCGCCGGCCGGACGGTCGCCGTGGTCACCGACGGCGGCATGCCCAGCGTCTCCGACCCCGGCTTCCGGCTGGTCCGCGCGGCGATCGCGCTCGGCGTGCCGGTGACCGCCGCACCCGGCCCCAGCGCCGTGGTGACCGCCCTGGCCGTGTCGGGGCTGCCGTGCGACCGGTTCTGCTTCGAGGGGTTCCCGCCCCGCAAACCCGGAGAACGCCGCTCGTACTTCGCGAGCCTGGCCGACGAGCCCCGCACGCTCGTCTTCTTCGAGTCGCCGCACCGGGTCGCCGACACCCTCGCCGATCTCGCCCTGGCTTTCGGCGAGGACCGCCCGGCCGCCCTGTGCCGCGAGCTGACCAAGACCTACGAAGAGATCCGTCGCGGCACCTTGGCGTCCCTGGCCGCCGAGGCCGAAACCGCCCGGGGTGAGATCACGCTCGTGGTCGCGGGCGCGCCTCCGTCCACGGCCGAACGCCCGTCCGACGAAGCCCTGGCCGCCGAGGTGGCGGCGCTGGTGGCCGCCGGCGCCGACCGCAAGGAGGCCACCCTGGAGGTGGCCAAGCGCCACTCCCTGGCCAAGCGCGAGGTCTACGCGGCGGTCATCGCCCACAAATGAGCCTCTGTCTCCCGGGGCAGCGGATGGTCTGTAGCGGACGGTCTGTCGGGCACTTTTTGTTCACCGTTCGATGTCCTGAAGAACGGTGGGGGAGCTTCGCTCCACCCACACCCCCTCAAAACCGCACCGAGTCGTCCTGCGGGTGGCCGCAGGTCTTGGCGCCCTCGGGTCAGTAGGCCGCCGCGACGATGGCGGCACTGAGGACGAGCGGTGCGGCGGCGGTCAGGGTCCAGGCGGTGAGGCGGTCGCGCAGGCGGGCGAAGCGCCACGCCCCCGTCAGCCAGGCGAGCAGCACGCCGCACAGGACGATCAGGCCGAGGCCGGCCGCCCAGCGGACGCGGAGGCCGGTCGGGTTCCCGGCGTACGCGATCCGGCCGCCCGGCACCATCTCGGCCGCGACCGTGGCGCCCGGGGGCTCGTCCAGGCCCATCAGGCGGGTGCCCATGACCGGCTCGGCGGCGCCCGGGCGGGTGAACTCGGCCAGGCAGCGGCGCAGGACGCCGGTGCCCTTGCAGGAGGTGATCTTCGCCGTGCCGGGTTCCCGGTGGCCCATGTCCAGCCAGAAGGGCTCGGCGCTGGTCCAGGCGAAGAAGCCGGCCAGCAGGGCGATCAGCAGCATCGCGCTCAGGCCGGCGGCCGGGCCGCGGGCCGGGCGGACGCGGCGCTGGCGAACCCGGCGCTGGGGCGCGTTGCGGCGGTCGTCGCGCGGCTGGCGCATGGCCCGCATCGCCGGCGGCGGCCATACCTCGCTCCGGCCCTCCAGGTGATCGAGCGCCGCGGCGTGCCCGGCCGCGTGGGCCGTTGCCGCCTCCGGATCAGCGTCCAGGTCGGCCTCCGCGTGCGCCGACTCGTGCAGCGCGACGGACGTGGTGGTCGGCCACAGGGGAAAGTCCGGCGCGTCCGGCGCCGGCGGGACCACGGCGGTGGAAGACTCGGTGCTCATCGGCAGGGCAGTGGCGGCGGCCGGCACCAGGACGCGGGCCGGCGGAATCCCCGCGGCCTCGCCCCGCCACCCCCGCCGAACAGGCTCATCGCTCACGTTTTCATTGGACAACGGGCGATAGCCGACTTTTCGGACGTTGGACGCGTGTCGGGAGAACTTATCCTGTTCGCGGAACCACGGGACGGGTCACTACGCTTGCAGGTCATGAGTCGTGTTCTCGCCGCGGTCGCCTGGCCTTACGCCAACGGGCCGCGCCACATCGGTCACGTGTCCGGATTCGGGGTGCCCTCCGACGTCTTCAGCCGCTACATGCGGATGGCCGGCCACGACGTGCTGATGGTCTCGGGCACCGATGAGCACGGCACGCCGATCCAGGTCCAGGCCGACGCCGAGGGTGTGACCCCGCGCGAGCTGGTGGACCGGTACAACCGCGTCATCGTCGAGGACCTGCACGGCCTCGGGCTGTCCTACGACCTCTTCACTCGCACCACCACCGGCAACCACTACGACGTCGTGCAGGAACTGTTCTCGGGGCTGTACGACAACGGGTACATCATCGCCAAGACGACGCTCGGGGCCATCTCGCCGTCGACCGGGCGCACCCTGCCCGACCGGTACATCGAGGGCACCTGCCCCATCTGCGGGTACGACAGCGCCCGCGGCGACCAGTGCGACAACTGCGGTAACCAGTTGGACCCGGACCAGCTGATCAACCCGCGCTCGAAGATCAACGGGGAGACCCCGGAGTTCGTCGAGACCGAGCACTTCTTCCTCGACCTGCCCGCGTTCGCCGACCAGCTCAACGCCTGGCTCGACACGCGCGAGGGCTGGCGGCCCAACGTGCTGAAGTTCTCCCGGAACCTCATCGACGACCTCCAGCCGCGGGCGATCACCCGCGACCTGGAGTGGGGCGTGCCGATCCCGCTGGAGGCCTGGAAGGACCGCGCCGACAAGCGCATCTACGTCTGGTTCGACGCGGTGATCGGCTACCTGTCGGCCTCGATCGAGTGGGCCCGCCGCAGCGGCGACCCGCAGGCGTGGCGGCAGTGGTGGCAGGACCCCGAGGCCCAGGGCTACTACTTCATGGGCAAGGACAACATCGTCTTCCACTCGGTGATCTGGCCCTCGATCCTGCTGGGCTACTCGGGGCCGAAGCCGCAGGCCCTCGGCGGGCTGAACCTGCCGACCGAGGTGGTCTCCTCGGAGTACCTCACGATGGAGGGCAAGAAGTTCTCCTCCTCCCGCCGCGTGGTCATCTACGTGCGCGACTTCCTGGAGCGCTACGACGCCGACGCGCTGCGGTACTTCATCGCGGTCGCCGGCCCGGAGTCCAACGACACCGACTTCACCTGGTCGGAGTTCCGCCGCCGCAACAACGACGAGCTCGTGGCCGGCTGGGGCAACCTGGTCAACCGCTCGATCTCGATGGCGGCCAAGAACTTCGGCGAGATCCCGGCCGCCGGCGAGCTGACCGCCGAGGACGAGGCGCTGCTGGCCGCGGTCCGGGCCGGCTTCGACTCGGTCGGGCAGCTGATCGGCAAGCACCGGCAGAAGGCCGCCATCACGGAGGCCATGCGGGTCGTCGGCGAGGTCAACAAGTACTTCTCCGACCAGGCGCCGTGGAAGCTCAAGGAGGACAAGGCCCGCATGGGCACCGTCCTGCACGTGGCGCTGCAGGCCGTGCAGGACTGCAACACGCTGCTCACGCCGTTCCTGCCGCACGCCGCCCAGCGCATCCACGAGCTGCTCGGCGGCACCGGGGTGCACGCCCCGATGCCGGAGATCCGCGAGGTCGAGGACCTGGACTGGCAGGCGACACAGGCCACGTCGGCCGAGACGCAGTCGGCCGGCGGACGCACATACCCCGTACTCACGGGCGACTACACCGTCGGCACCAAGTGGGAGCACGTGGCGATCGCGGCCGGCACCAAGCTGGAGGCGCCGACCCCGGTGTTCAAGAAGCTGGACGAGTCGATCGTCGAGGAAGAGCTGGCCCGGCTGCAGAGCTGAGCCACCCGTTCTTCGGGTGCACGCGGAGCGGGCATGGGGGGTGCGGGGTGGGAACCCCCCCGCCGCGTCCGGGCGAAGCCCGCGCCAGGGCAGCTACAGCAGCTACAGCTGGTACCAGTGGTCGCTCTCGTGGGCGTCGGTCACTTCATTGGCCGGCGCCCATGCCTCGTAGAGGCCGCGCTCGACGCAGTGGGCGCCGAGGCGTGCCACCTGGTCGCCGTCGGGGCGGGACAGGCGCAGCCGCAGCCAGTCGCCCTCTTGGCGGATCACGGTGCAGCGCGCCTCGCGCCAGGTGGCGCGGGGGACGCGGCGGGCCAGGGACTCCAGGGGGTACCGCGCGGCCCGGGTCTTCGCCGCCACCCGGAACTCGCCCGGCGGGTCGACGATCGCCTCGAACATGTTGTCGCGGTAGGTGCCCAGGTAGCGGGTCATCGACGGGGTGACCGGGAAGTACTCCTGGTCGGAGGCGTCGGGCAGCAGGTGGCGCCACTGCGGGCCGTGCATCCGGCTCCAGGCGCGCTGCTCGGGCAGGTAGGTGTAGAGCGTGACCTCGGTGCCGTCGCCGGTGTAGGCGACCAGCGAGGTGTTGGCCGGGACGGGCAGCTCGGCCAGGTCGGCGGTGACGAACTCGGGCACGATGTGCTTGCCGCTGGGCACGAAGCCGGTGCCGATCACGGGCGGGCCGAGGCGGTCGTGTGGGGGCATGCTGACCAGGCCGCTGTAGTTCGAGGCCAGCGGCACGTCGTAGTCGAAGGCGTCGACGGCTCGCCAGCGGACCGCGAAGACCACGTCGCCGGAGTTGTCGCCGGAGAGGATCGCCAGGTCCTCGGGCGTGCGCAGGTGGGCGACGTCGAAGGCGCGGTAGCAGAAGCCGCTGATCGGCCAGCCCTTGAGGTAGCCCTGCAGCTGCCGCCCGGACAGGAACTTGATCATCCGGGTGCCGCGGCGCACGACCGCGGTGCGGCGGATCGGGGCGAGCGCGGAGGCGGCCGCCGGGGTCTGGCTCAGCCGGTGGATGGTCGCCCAGTCCAGGGCGCGGGTGACGGGCATCAGCAGCGGTTCGTCCTCCAGCCCGTCGAGGGCCGAGGTCACCTCGGTGGCGTGCACGAAGCGGCGGTACGGCCACTTCGCACCCGGCCGCGGGTTGGGCAGGAATCCCGGAGCGGGGTGCGTCGCGTACACCTCGTAGGCCGCGCCCTGAGCGATCTCCTCCGCGGGATAACTGACCCCGTCGATGGTCACGCTGTGGGTCGCGGACCCTTCGGCGTGTCCGATTACCGTCACTCGGGCGACGCTACGGAGGGGTGGTTTTCCCCAGGTGAACGGAGTGTTAACTGCAAATCGAGGATGGCATGCTTGACGCCGATGAGTGCGAGAAAACACAGCCGCCAGGGAGCGTTCCCACCGGCCCCCGAGCCGCTACCGGTCAAGGTGCTCGACAGCCATACGCACATCGACATCACCCTGGAGGGTGACGGCCAGGGCGGGCCGGTAACGATCGAAGACGCGATCGCCCGTTCGACCGAGGCCGGCGTCGACCGGTTGGTGCAGGTCGGAGTCGATGTGGAGTCGTCCCGGTGGGGCGTGGCGGCGGCCGAGCGGCACCCGGCGGTGCTGGCCACCGTGGCCCTGCACCCCAACGACGCGCCCCGCCAGGCCGACCTGGACGCCGCGCTGCGCGAGATCGAGCGGCTCGCCGCCCACCCGCGGGTGCGGGGCATCGGCGAGACCGGGCTGGACTACTTCCGCACCGGCGAGGACGGGCGCAAGGCCCAGCACGAGAGCTTCCGCGCGCACATCGCCATCGCCAAGCGGCACGGCAAGGCGCTGGTCATCCACGACCGCGACGCGCACGACGACATCCTGGCCGTGATCGACGAGGAGGGCGCGCCGGACCAGGTGGTCATGCACTGCTTCTCCGGCGACGAGGAGTTCGCGCGGGAGTGCCTCGACCGCGGCTTCCTGCTCAGCTTCGCGGGCACGGTCACCTTCGGCAACGCCGAGCACCTGCGCCGGGCGGCGGCGATCACCCCGCTGGACGGCCTGCTGGTGGAGACGGATGCGCCTTTTTTGACGCCTTCGCCGTACCGTGGCCGCCCTAATGCCTCCTATCTCATCCCGCTGACGGTGCGGGCCCTGGCCGACGTCACCGGCCACGACCTCGAAGCGCTGTGCGCGGCCATCTCCGCCAACGGCGAACGAGCCTTCGGCAGCTGGACGTGACCCTTCTCGGCCCCAACGACGTGCGACAACTGGCGGCGAAGCTCGGCATCCGCCCCACCAAGCAGCTCGGGCAGAACTTCGTGCACGACCCCAACACCGTGCGCCGGATCGTGCGCGCGGCCGAGCTCACCCCGGACGACGTGGTGCTGGAGGTCGGCCCGGGGCTGGGCTCGCTGACCCTGGCGCTGCTGGAGCACGGCAACGCGGTGTGCGCGGTGGAGATCGACCCGCCGCTGGCCGCCGCGCTGCCCGAAACCGCGGCGCAGTTCGTGCCGGAGCAGGCCGACCGGCTGACCGTCGTGGCCGGCGACGCGCTGCGGGTCGACCTGGGCGACGTGAAGCCGACGGCGTTGGTGGCCAACCTGCCGTACAACGTGGCCGTTCCGGTCGTGCTGCACCTGCTGGCCACCGTGCCGTCGCTGCGGCGGGGCCTGGTGATGGTGCAGAAGGAGGTCGCCGACCGGCTGACCGCGGGCCCGGGATCGCGGGTCTACGGCGTGCCGAGCGTGAAGCTGGCCTGGTACGCGACCGCCAAGCAGGCCGGCCGCGTGCCCGCCGCGGTGTTCTGGCCGGTGCCGAACGTCGAGTCCGGACTTGTCGGATTTGCGACACGAAATGCCCCGGAGGGGGATCGGCTGGCCACCTTCGCGGTCATCGACGCCGCCTTCGCCCAGCGCCGCAAGATGCTGCGGGGCGCCCTGGCCGCGTGGGCCGGCGGGGCGCCCGAGGCCGAACGCATCCTGCGGGCCGCCGGCGTCGACCCCGGCCTGCGGGGGGAGCAGCTCACGGTGGAGGACTTCGCCCGAATCGCGAGCCAACGCCAGCCCGGCGAGGTGACCGGGTAGCGCCCCCCGCCGGCGTTAGGGAGCGCCGGCAACGCGGGTCGGGCGAGGTTGGTCGGATAGTGGTGCGACCGCGGGCTGCGGGCGCCGGTCCAACGCGGCCGGCGACGCCGGTCCGGCGAGGTGGTCGGATGGCGGCGTCACTGCGAGACGCGGGCGGTGGTTCAGGGCGGGCGGTGGTTCAAGGCGGCGGTCCAATGCCGGGTTGTGGCGCGCCGCGGGAGGCGGGCGGCGGTCCAACGCCGGGGCGGGGCGGCTGCCGGGTAGGGTGCAGCAGTGACCGAGCCGCTCTTCTCCGAGGACGAGGAGTTCGACCGGCCGCGCCTGGCCGCGCACGGACCGGTCCGGGTCCGCGTGCCCGCGAAGATCAACCTCCATCTGCACGTCGGGCCGGTGCGGCCGGACGGGTTTCATGAGTTGACCACGGTGTACCACGCGATCGGGCTCTACGACGAGATCACGGCGCGCCGCGGCGACACGCTGACGTTGACCATGGAGGGCGAGGGCACCGGCGAGCTCTCCCTCGGCGAGGACAACCTCGTCATGCGGGCGGTGCGGGCGCTGGCCGCGGAGACCGGCCACGACGCGCACGCCCGGCTGCACCTGAAGAAGCAGATCCCGATCGCGGCCGGGCTGGCCGGTGGCAGCGCCGACGCCGCCGGTGCGCTCGTGGCCTGTGACCACCTGTGGGGCACCGGCATGTCCCGCGACGACCTGGCCGCCATCGCCGCCACGCTCGGTTCGGACATTCCGTTCCTGGTGCTGGGCGGCACCGCGCTGGGCACCGGCCGGGGGGAGCTGGTCAGCCCGGTGCTCACCGGCGGGCACGCGTGGCACTGGGTGCTGGCCGTGGCCGACGAAGGGCTTTCCACCCCCACGGTGTACCGCACGTTCGACGAACTCGGCGGCCACAGCAGCGCCGGACCGCCCGACGAACTGCTCGCCGCGCTCCGCCAACGCGATCCCGAGGTGCTGGCCGACCGGCTCGCCAACGACCTGCAGGCCGCGGCGCTGCACCTGCGCCCGGAGCTGCGCGCGGTCCTGGACGCCGGCCTCGACGCCGGTGCGCTGGCCGGCCTCGTCTCCGGCTCCGGCCCGACCTGCGTGTTCCTGGCCGAGGACGCCCGGCACGCGGCCCTGCTCGCGGCCGACCTCGAAGGGCGCAAGTGCTGCCGGGACGTGAAGACCGCCGTCGGCCCCGTCCCCGGCGCCCGAGTGCTGTGATGACGAACGCCGCCAGTCCGGCCGGAAACGACCACCGCGGGTCCGGCTCGCGGCGCCCGGTCAGCCCGGCCGGGAACGACTGCCGCGGGTCCGGTTCGCGGCGGCTGAATGCTGTGATGGCGGATGTCGTCGGTCCGGCCGATAACGACGGCCGCGGAAACGACCGCGGTGGGTCCGGTTCGCGGCGGCCGGGTGCCGTGATGGCGAATGTCGCCAGTCCGGCCGGGAACGACCACCGCGGGGTCCGGTTCGCGGCGCCCGAGTGCTCTGAGAGCGTAGGAAAAGCGTAGGCATGGCCAACATCGTCAGTCTCGACAAGGTTTCCAAGACGTACCCGGCCGGGCGCATCTTCGACGAGGTCTCCCTCGGCATCGACGACAGCGACCGCATCGGCATCGTCGGGCTCAACGGGGCCGGCAAGACGACCCTGCTGCGGATGCTCACCAAGGCCGAGGAGCCCGACGAGGGCCGCGTCACCCACCGCCGCGACCTGCGCGTGGCCGCCCTGCCGCAGACGCTGAACCTGCCGCCGGAGGCGACCGTCCGGGACGTGATCATCGGTACCGCCTGGCTGCCCGCCGGGTTCGCGGCCGAGCACGAGTGGGCCGGGGATGCCGGGGTGCGTACGGTGCTCAACGGGCTGGGCATGCCGCACCTGGGTCTGGACGCGCCCGTCGGGCCGATGTCCGGCGGCGAGCGGCGCCGGGTGGCCCTGGCCGCGCTGCTGGTGCGCCCGGCCGACCTGCTCATCCTCGACGAGCCCACCAACCACCTCGACGTGGCCGGCATCGCCTGGCTGGCCCGGCACCTGCTGCAGCGCCGCGGCGCGCTCATCGTCGTCACCCACGACCGCTGGTTCCTCGACGCGGTCTGCACGGCCACGTGGGAGGTTGCCGACGCGACCGTGCGCGCCTACGAGGGCGGCTACGCGGCCTGGACGCTGGCCCGGGCCGAGCGGGAGCGGGTGGCCGCCGAGACCGAGGCCCGCCGGCAGAACCTGCTGCGCAAGGAGATCGCCTGGCTGCGCCGGGGACCGCCGGCCCGCACCAGCAAGCCGAAGTTCCGCATCGACGCGGCCAACGCGCTCATCGCCGACGTCCCGGCCGCCCGCGACTCCGTCTCCCTGCAGCGCCTCGCGGTGACCCGGTTGGGCAAGCAGGTGTACGAGCTGCGGGGTGTGCAGTTGCGCGCGGGGGAGCGGACCCTGCTCGACCCGACGGACTGGATCGTCGGCCCCGGCGACCGCATCGCCGTGCTCGGGGCCAACGGCGCTGGCAAGACCACGCTGCTGCGGGTGCTGGCGGGGCTGCGCGAGCCCGACGGCGGCCAGATCCTGCGCGGCACCACGGTCCGCCCGGCGTTCCTGTCCCAGGAGCTGCACGAGCTGCCCAACGACCTGCGGCTGCTGGAGGCGGTCGAGGAGGTCGCCAAGCGGGTCAAGCTGGGCGACCGGGAGCTCACCGCGGGCCAGCTGGCCGAGGTCTTCGGCTTCACCGGGGCCCGGGTCTGGACCCCGGTCGGCGACCTCTCCGGCGGTGAGCGGCGCCGGTTGCAGCTGCTGCGGCTGCTGGCCACCGAGCCCAACGTGCTGCTGCTCGACGAGCCGACCAACGACCTGGACATCGACACCCTCGCCGCGCTCGAGGACCTGCTCGACACCTGGCCGGGCACGCTGATCGTGGCCAGTCACGACCGCTACCTGGTCGAACGGGTGGCCGACGTGGTCTTCGGCATGCACGGCGACGGCCGGCTGCGGCACCTGCCCGGCGGTGTGGACGAGTACCTGGCCCACGTCACGGACTCGGCCGGCTTCCGGGACGCCAAGCCCCAGCCGGCGGCCGCCGAGCGGGCGCCGGACCTGCGGGCGAACGAGAAGGACCAGAAGGCGGCGAAGAAGGAGCTGGCCAAGCTCGAGCGCAGCATCGACAAGCTGACGCAGAAGGAGGCCCAGTTGCACGCCCAGCTGGCCGAGCACGCCACCGACTACTCGAAGATCACCGAGCTGGACGCCCAGTTGCGGGCGGTACAGCAGGAAAAAGCCGATTTCGAGGAGCAATGGCTCGCCCTGGCCGAGCTGGCCGGGTGAGGTCATCTTAGGATTGGCCCATGGCCGCACACTTCCCGATCAACCACCCGCTTCGCCCGCTGTACCGGGTGCTCAGCGCACTGGCGGGCCTCTACATGCTGGTCTTCGGCGTGGCGGGCTTCATCGAGACCTCCGGCGCCGACTTCTTCACCCGTGACGAGGCCGAGTGGGTCCTCGGCCTGCGGACGAACCCGGCGTTCTCCCTGCTCTCCATCGTCGCGGGCGTGGTCGTCCTCGGCGCCAACATCATCGGGCGCAACCTCGCCCACCAGATCAACCAGCTGGCCGGCGTGATCCTGACCGTGGTCGGGATGGCCTCGCTGGCCCTGATGCAGACCGAGGCGAACATCTTCGCCTTCTCCATGGTCAACGTGATCGTCACGTTCATCCTGGGCGGCATCATGGGCGTCGCGAGCCTCTACGACCGCGTCGGCTCGGCCAACGCGGCCTCGGCCGAGGAGACCCACCGGCACAGCGCCCGCGTCGCCGCCTGAGTTCTTCCGGAGTTCGCGCCGATCACATGCCCCCGTGCCCCGGCGGTGCTGGGCTGGGGGCATGACGGACGCGCTGCTCATCACCCCGGGTGAGGGCGAGCCGACCGGCCGGCGCGAGCTGCTGCTCCACGCGGACCTGCACAACCACACGCGGTTCTCGGACGGTCTCGGCCGGCCCGAGGACGCGTTCGCCTCGATGCGGGCGGCGGGCCTGGACGTCGCGGCCCTGACCGACCACGCGTACGGCCGCACCGAGCCCGACAAGACCATCGACGACGAGGGCTGGCGCCGGCTCGGCAAGCTGGCCGACGCCGCCGACGAGCCCGGCGCCTTCGTGGCGCTGCGCGGCTTCGAATGGTCCAGTATCACGCTCGGGCACATGAACGTGTGGGGCGGCGACCGCTGGGTCGAGCCGCTGGTCACCGACGCGGCGATGCCCGTCTTCCACGAATGGCTCGCGGCCGGCGACGAACTCGTCGGCTTCAACCACCCGGGACGTGAACCCGGCCGGTTCGGGCTTTTCCGGTACGACCACCGCCTCGCCGACCGGCTCGTCTCGCTGGAGATGTTCAACCGCGACGAGGACTACCTGTTCGAGGGCGTCGACGGGGCGGTGTCCCCCCTGGTGGCCTGCCTCGACGCGGGCTGGCGGGTCGGGCTGGCCGGGGTGACCGACGAGCACCGCGAGGGCTGGGGATTCCACGAGGGACTCGGCCGTACCGGTCTCTGGGCGCCCAGTCGCACCCGCGAGGGCGTGCGGACGGCGATGCTGCGGCGGCGGATGTTCGCGACCCGCGAGCGCGGCCTGCGCGTCGATGCCCGGCTCAACGGCGTGCCGATGGGTGGGCACGTGCAGTACAAGAGCGGCACTTCGGTCTTTGCTCTGGATTTTGCGGCGCCGGTCGAATGGCTGGGGCATCCGCTGCGCCTGCAGGTGCTGCAGCGGGGCGAACCGGTGCCGGCCGTGGTGGCCGAGTTCGACTTCGCGGTGGCGGCCGGAACGCTGTATTTCAGCACGCCGCTGGAGGATGGCGAGTGGGTCGTGCTGCGGGTGACCGATCCGGCCCGCCCGGCCGACCCGCGAGCCGAGCGGCTGCCCGGCTATCGGTCGGCCGGGCACGCCGTGGCGTACCTGAGCCCGTTCTTCATTTCGCCTGGCGGGTGACCAGCCCGGGCTTGCCCTCCATGTTGGACAGGCCGTTCCAGGCCAGGTTGACCAGGTGCGCGGCCACCACTTCCTTCTTGGGCTTGCGCACCTCCAGCCACCAGCGGCCGGTGAGCGCCACCATGCCGACCAGGGCCTGGGAGTAGAGCTCGGCGAGCTTGGGGTCGAACCCGCGCCGCTTGAACTCCGCGCCGAGGATGTGTTCGGCCTGGTGGGCGACGTCGTTGAGGACGCTCATGAAGTTGCCGGTCGGGGACATCACCGGGGACTCGCGGACCAGGACCCGGAAGCCGTCGGTCTCGTGCTCGATGTAGTCCAGCAGGGCCAGCGCGGCCTGCTCGAGCAGCTCGTGCGGGTGACCCGCGGTGAGCGCGTTGGTGATCCGGTCGAGCAGCGAGCGGACCTCGCGGTCCACGACCACCGCGTACAGGCCTTCCTTGCCGCCGAAGTGCTCGTACACCACCGGTTTGGAGACCTTCGCCCGCGACGCCACCTCCTCGATGGAGGTGGCGTCGAAGCCGCGCTCGGCGAACAGCGCCCGGCCGATGGAGATCAGCTGCTCACGGCGCTGGGTGGAGGACATCCGGACCCGGCCCTTGGTCGGGGCGAGGGGCGGTGGCACTGGCGGCGGCACGGGCGGCCGCGGCTGGTCGAGGTCCTCCGGGCGCTCGGTCACCCGTGCATCGTGCCAGCAGCCACCCGCTTGGCGTCCAGCCGGTCGCGCTTGGGCCAGCGGACGTTGGTCGCCCAGCCCAGCTTCTCGAAGATCCAGATCAGCCGCGCGTTGATGTCGATCTGGCCCTTGTCCACGCCGTGGCGGGCGCAGGTCGGGTCGGCGTGGTGCAGGTTGTGCCAGCTCTCGCCGAAGGACAGGATCGCCAGCGGCCAGAAGTTGCTGGCCTTGTCGCCGTCGCGGGTCTCGAAGGGGCGCTCGCCGTACACGTGGCAGATCGAGTTGATCGACCAGGTGACGTGGTGCAGCAGCCCGATGCGGACCAGGCCGGCCCAGAAGAACGCCGACAGCGCGCCCTGCCACGACCAGGTGACCAGGCCGGCGATGATCGCGGGCAGGGTCGCCGAGAGGGTGACGATGAGCGGGAACGCCTTGTCGATGCGCTGGATGTCCTTGTCGGCCATCAGGTCGGGGGCGAAGCGCTCACGGTTGGACAGCTCGCGGAAGAACAGCCAGCCCACGTGGGCGTAGAAGAGGCCCTTGACCAGGCCGCCGAAGCTCTCGCCGAAGCGCCACGGCGAGTGCGGGTCGCCCTCGCGGTCGGAGAACGCGTGGTGGCGGCGGTGGTCGGCGACCCACTGGGTGGGGTTGCCCTCGATGGCGGTGCTGCCGGCGATGGTCAGCGCGATCTTCAGGCCGCGGTTCGCCTTGAACGACCCGTGGGTGAGGTACCGGTGGAAACCGGTCCCGATGCCCAGGCCCCCGATGACGTAGAAGACGGTCCCGATGGCGACGTCGAGCCAGCTCAGGCCCCAGCCCCAGGCGATGGGGACGGCGGCGATCAGCCCGACGAACGGCAGGATCACGAAGCCCCACAGCGCGACGACGATCCCCGGACTCTGCTTGCCCTCGGTCAGCGGCTTCGGTCCCTTGCCGGGGCCGTCGGTGGACGTGGGGTCAAGGACCGATACGGACATGGCACCTCTCAAAGGGGTCTCGGGCTACGCCTACGTCACCGTAACTTACGGATGCGTAGGTTGGCCATATGGAGGCTGTGTCAAGGTGGCGGCCGGAAGCTCCATTGTGATCTTCGTCGGCCGGCCGGCCGACTCGAATGGCTGAACTTCGTCAGCCGCCGGACCGGGCGCCCCTGGGGCAAAAGGGATCGACGCGCAAGTTAGGCTCACGGGCAACGGCGGTGGGGTGTGGGGTAACGGCAGCCCGCAGGCCTTTGGAGCCTTGCAGTCCTGGTTCGAATCCAGGCACCCCAGCCACCTGACTACGATGAGGCGCACCGACACCGTCGAGGAGCGCTCCGTGAGAAACGTGATCATCCTGGCCGCCGGCGAAGGCAAGCGGATGAAGTCCGCGACCCCAAAAGTCCTGCACCCCCTGCTCGGGCGAACGCTGCTCGGGCACGTGCTGGCCGCGGCCGAGCCCTTCCTGGACAGCGGCACCGTCACGGTCGTGGTGGGTCACGGCGGCGAGCAGGTCCGCGAGCACCTCGCCCAGGTGGCGCCGGAGGCCCGGCCGGTCACCCAGGAGGAGCGGCGCGGCACCGGCCACGCCGTGCGGATCGCCCTGGACGCCGCCCCCGAGCTGACCGGCACCGTGGTCGTGCTCAACGGCGACATCCCGCTGCTGCGCGCCGATACCCTGGCCGCGCTCGTGCACACCCACGAGAACACCAAGGCGTCGGCCACCGTGCTGACCGCCGAGGTGGACAACCCCACCGGGCTCGGGCGCATCGTGCGCAACCGGGGCGGGGAGTTCGCGGCCATCGTGGAGGAGCGCGACGCCACGGCGGAGCAGCGGGCGATCCGGGAGATCAACTCGGGGGCGTACGTCTTCGAGGCGAGCGCGCTGCGGGAGATGCTCGGCAAGCTCTCCACGAACAACGATCAGGGCGAGGAGTACCTCACCGACGTCATCGCGCTGCTGGCCGCGGCCGGCGCCCCGATCGTGGCGCACCGGGCCCCGGACGCGACCGAGACCCTCGGCGCCAACGACCGGGCCGAGCTGGCCGGGCTGCGCGCACTCATGCGCGACCGGATCAACGTCGAGTGGATGCGCGCCGGCGTGGCGATCGTCGACCCGGCCACCACCTGGATCGACGTGACCGTGACGCTCGAGCGCGACGCGCTGGTCGAGCCCAACACCCACCTGCGCGGGGCGACCAGCATCGGCGAGGGCGCCGTGGTCGGCCCGGACAGCTCGCTCATCGACACCGTGGTCGACGCCGGGGCCTCGGTGGTGCGCACGCACGCCGTCGGCGCGCACGTCGGGCCGCAGGCGTCGGTCGGGCCGTTCGCCTACCTGCGCCCCGGCACGGAGCTGGGCCGCAAGTCGAAGGTCGGCACGTTCGTCGAGACCAAGGCGGCCAGCCTGGGCGAGGGCGCCAAGGTGCCGCACCTGTCCTACGTCGGCGACGCCACCATCGGCGAGCACACCAACATCGGGGCGGCCTCGGTCTTCGTCAACTACGACGGGGTCAACAAGCACCGCTCGGTGATCGGCGCGCACGCCCGCACCGGCGCCGACAACATGTTCGTGGCGCCCGTGACGGTTGGTGACGGTGCCTACACCGCCGCCGGCAGCGTCATCATCAAGGACGTCCCGGCCGGCGCGCTCGGCGTCTCCCGAGGTCAGCAGCGCAACGTCGAGGGCTGGGTGGAGCGCAAGCGGGCGGGCACGGCGGCGGCCGAGGCGGCCCGAGCCGCCCGGGCACGTGAAGAAGACCACGTGGGGGCCGGTGAGGTGGCTGAAACGGGTCGCCCCGACGAACAATGAGCGCAACCACGAGATCGGGAGCGGGCGACCCCAATGGCCAGCATCAGTTCGGAGAACCGCAAGAACCTCATGCTCTTCTCCGGCCGGGGGTTTCCCGCGCTGGCCGAGGAGATCGGCGCCGTGCTGGGGGTCGACCCGACCCCGATGGACGCCTACGACTTCGCCAGCGGTGAGATTTTCATCCGGTACCGCGAGTCGGTCCGCGGTTCCGATGCGTTCGTCGTGCAGTCGATGGTCTCGCCGATCAACGACTGGCTGATGGAAACCCTGATCATGGTGGACGCGCTCAAGCGCGGTTCGGCCAAGCGCACCACGGTCGTGTTGCCCTTCTACCCGTACGCGCGACAGGACAAGAAGCACCGCGGCCGCGAGCCGATCTCGGCCCGGCTGATCGCCGACCTGCTCAAGACCGCGGGCGCCAACCGGATCCTCACCGTGGACCTGCACACCGCGCAGATCCAGGGCTTCTTCGACGGCCCGGTGGACCACCTGTTCGCCATGAACACGCTGGCCGACCACATCGAGGCCAAGTACGCGGGCCGGCCGATCACGGTCGTCGCCCCGGACTCCGGCCGGGTGCGGGTGGCCGAGCGGTGGACCGACCGGCTCGGCGGCTGCCCGCTCGCCTTCATCCACAAGACCCGCGACCCGATGAAGCCCAACGAGGTCGTGGCCAACCGCGTGGTCGGCGAGGTCGAGGGCCGGGTCTGCCTGATCGTCGACGACATGATCGACACCGGCGGCACCATCGTCAGCGCGGCCGACATCCTCTTCAACGAGGGCGCGGCCGAGGTCGTGGTCGCCGCCACCCACCCGGTGCTGTCCGACCCGGCATGCTCGCGGCTCGATGCGAGCAAGATCAGCGAGGTTGTGGTGACGAACACGCTGCCGCTCCCGCCGGACCGCAAGGTCGAGAAGATCACCCAGCTTTCCATCGCCCCGCTCCTCGCCCGGGCGATCCGCGAGGTCTTCGATGACGGCTCCGTGACGACGCTTTTTGGTGGCTTGTCCTGATTCAAACGCGGGTCACCCGGAGGGGGACACTGTCCCCCCACCGCCCCCGTATGAGCCGCCGCCGGGCTCGGGTAAGCTATTCAGGTTGCCACGGCGAGGGTGCTCCTTACGGGCCGGGCGTTGCGGTCGCTGTGTGACTGCCGGGTGGATCTGAACCCCGGCCGCCACCCAGGGACCGGCACAGCGGCCAAGCGGGCTCCGTGATCGACGCGGTGCTCAGGGCCCGTGCCCCAAGCACTCCTCGCCCGAGCGCCGCACCACCTAGACAACTGTTTACCGGTCGCGCAGGCCGGTGCCCGCCGCACAACCGCATCAGGAGTTCTGTCGTGTCCGAGGTAAAGATCAGCGCCGAGCCCCGTACGGAGTTCGGCAAGGGTGGTGCCCGCCGCACGCGCCGGGCCGGCAAGGTGCCAGCCGTGCTGTACGGCCACGGCGAGGCGCCCCGTCACATCGCCCTTCCCGCCCGTGAGTTCGCCGCGGCCATTCGCCACGGCGGCATGACCCAGGTCTTCAACATCGAGATCTCCGACGGCAGCGCCGCCCTGGCCCTGCCCAAGGCGATCCAGCGCGACCCGATCAAGGACACCTTCGACCACGTGGACCTGCTCGTGGTCCGCCGCGGCGAGAAGGTCACCGTCGAGATCCCCGTCCAGCTCGTCGGCGACGCGGCCCGCGACACCCTGGTCATGACCGAGAGCAACACGCTCGCGGTGCTGGCCGACGCGACCAAGCTGCCCGAGCACCTTGAGGCCTCGATCGAGGGCCTCGAGGCCGGCAGCCAGGTCAAGGCAGCCGACGTCAAGCTCCCGGCCGGCGTCGAGCTCGCCGCCGACCCGGAGTACGTCATCGCGATCGTCTCGGCCGCGCAGGAGCAGGTCATCGAGTCCGAGACCGCCGAGGAGGCCCCGGCCGAGGAGCCGGCGCCCGCGGCGGCCGAGGCCTGATCACCGCAACAGCCTGAAGCAGTCGCGGTCGCCCTCGGGCGGCCGCGACTTTGCTGTGTGAGGAGGACATCCGGTGCCCGACGACGCACCCTGGCTGGTCGTGGGCCTGGGCAATCCCGGCCCCGAGTACGCCCGCCACCGGCACAACGTCGGCTTCATGGTGGCCGACCTGCTCGCCGGGCGGGCCGGGCTGCGCTTCGGCCGGCACCGCCGGGTCGTGGCCGAGGTGGCCGAGGGCCGGCTGCGCGTCGGCGGGCCGCGCCTGGTCCTGGTGAAGCCGCTGACCTTCATGAACCTTTCGGGCGGCCCGGTGGCCGGGCTGGCCCAGTTCTACAAGGTGCCGCGCGAGCGGGTGATCGCCGTCCACGACGAGCTCGACATCGCGTGGACCCAGGTGCGCGTCAAGCAGGGCGGCGGCGAGGGCGGCCACAACGGCCTGCGCTCGATGTCGAGCTCGCTGGGCGGCAAGGACTACATCCGGGTCCGCTTCGGCATCGGGCGCCCGCCCGGCCGGCAGGCCCCCGCCGACTTCGTGCTGTCCGACTTCTCGGCCGTGGAGCGCAAGGAGCTGGATTATTTCGTCGACCGGGCCGCCGACGTGGTCGAAATGGTAATCGATCAAGGCCTGGAAGCTGCGCAGAACCGCTATCACGCGGACTAAACGACCCTTTCGTCTATATGACGGGAACCGTCTCGATTACCCGTCGGCGTGACGAATGTCCGAGTTGCACGTTGTACCCGAGGTTGCACCGTTTGATGGAGACGGTCCTTCCGAAGGAGGCAGCGTGGCGATCGACAGCGGACGAACGCGGGACGGGTTCCACCGTCCGGCCCACCTCCGCCGTGAGGATCGCCCGGCCGGGCTGCGCCGCGAGGAGCGGGCGCCCAACGCGCGGCAGCACTCCGAGGAGCCCGCGCCCCCGCCGGTGTACGGCCGCCCGGCCGCCCCGGCCCGCGGGCGCCGCCCCAGCCCGGTGCGCAACACGGTCCGCAAGACGCAACCGAGCACCGCGCGCGTCGCCGCGCCGGTCTCACCCGCCCCCGCGCCGGGCGCCGCGCCGGCCCCCGAGGTCGACCCGGCCCTGGCCGCCGAGGTCGAGGAGGCCGTCCGCGGCACCACCCCGTTCACCCGGACCCCGGTGCGCATCGCCGCGCCGGACATGTTCGCCGGGCAGGGCCGCACCTCGCGGCACCGGGCCCGGTGGGCGTGGGAGGGCCGCTACCTGCGGACCCTGCTCGTCCTGGACTTCGTGATCGGGCTGATGGCCGGCGCGGTGGCGTTCGAGGCGCGGTTCTCCAACGCGCTCACCTCGAATGGGCTGACGCTGTACAACAGCCGCTATGTCCTGCTCTCGCTGCTGCTGCCGGTCGCGTTCACGGCGAGCCTCGCGGCCAACCGGGCCTACGAGAAGCGGTACCTCTTCGTCGGCACCGACGAGTACCAGCGCGTGCTGCGGGCCGGCCTGGCGCTGACCGCGGCCACCGTCTTCGTCGCCTACGCCAGCGAGATCCGCATCGCCCGCGTCTGGTTCTTCGTCGCGCTGCCGCTGGTCACCTTCGGCTGCCTGCTCGCCCGGTTCCTGCTGCGCAAGCTGCTGCACCGGGCCCGCAAGCAGCGCGGCGCGTGCATGCGCCGGGTGGTGGTGGTCGGCCACGAGCTGGCCGTGGAGGCCATGGCGCGGCAGTTGCGGCGCGAGCGGTACCACGGCCTGAAGGTCGTCGGCGCCTGCCTGCCCGCCGCCGGCGAGGTCGCCGACGTGCCGATCCTGGGCCGCTTCGACGAGATCGCGGGCGCGGTGCGCAAGGCCCGGGCCGACACCGTGCTGGTGCTGTCCTGCCCGGAGCTGGACGGCCACGCGCTGCGCCGGCTGGCCTGGCACCTGGAGCGCGACGACATCGACCTCATCGTGGCCAGCACCCTGATCGACGTGGCCGGCAGCCGCACGACGATCCGCCCGGTGGACGGCCTGCCGATGCTGCACGTCGAACACCCGACCCTGAACGGGGCCCGCCGACTGGTCAAGGCGCTCGTCGATCGGGCCGGCGCGGTTGCCCTGCTGGTCCTCGCGAGTCCCCTTCTGGCGGTTCTGTCGCTTGCGGTTCGCGTGGACTCCACCGGGCCGGTACTGTTCCGACAGGTAAGAGTGGGCAAGGACGGTCACGAATTCGTGATCTTCAAGTTCCGTACGATGCACATCGATGCCGAGGCGCGCCTGGCCGAGCTGCGGCACCTCAACGAAGTCGACGGCGCGCTGTTCAAATTGCGCAACGACCCCCGGGTCACCCGCGTCGGGCGGCTTCTCCGCAAGTTTTCGCTCGACGAGCTGCCGCAGCTGCTCAACGTCATCGGCGGCAGCATGTCGCTGGTCGGGCCGCGCCCGCCGCTGCCGGAGGAGGTCGCCGTGTATCCGGACGACGCCCGGCGCCGGCTGGCCGTGCGGCCCGGGATGACCGGCCTGTGGCAGGTGTCCGGCCGGTCGGACCTATCGTGGGACGAAGCGGTCCGCCTCGACCTGCAGTACGTGGAGAACTGGTCGCTCTCGCTCGACCTGGTCATCCTGCTGCGGACGTTGAGCGCCGTGACCCGAGGGGCTGGAGCGTACTGATGACCGATCTGCCACCCGCCACCGACGGCGGCTTCGCGCGCTGGCTGGCCCAGCGGGCCGGCGACATGCTGCTCAAGCTGCGCGAGGAGATGGGCTACGGAGACCCGGCGGCGCTGCGCAAGGCGGGCGACCGGCTCTCCCACGAACTGATCGTCGAGCAGCTGACGCGCTGGCGCCCGGCCGACGCGATCCTGTCCGAGGAGGGCGCCGACAGTGCGGCCCGGCTCGCGGCCGAGCGGGTCTGGATCGTCGACCCGCTGGACGGCACCCGCGAGTTCGGCGAGGAGGGGCGGGCCGACTGGGCCGTCCACGTGGCGCTCTACGCCGGGCGTCTGGTCGCCGGCGCGGTCGCGCTGCCCGCGCAGCACTGCGTGCTCGGCACCGACACCCCGCCGCCGTTCCCGCCGATGCCCGGGGTGCAGGGCGAGCCGATCCGGATGGCGGCCAGCCGCACCCGGCCGCCGGCGCTGCTGGCCGACCTGGCCGAGAAACTTCCCATCGAGCTCGTGCCGATGGGATCGGCGGGGGCGAAGATCGCCGCCGTGATCGACGGGGCCGTTGATGCCTATGTGCACGCCGGCGGCCAGTACGAGTGGGACTCGGCCGCGCCGGTCGCTGTGGCTCTCGCCACGGGTCTGCACGCTTCCCGTATCGACGGGACTACGTTGGAATACAACCAGCCCGACCCTCGCCTGCCTGACCTGGTGGTGTGTCGGAAGGCATTGGCGCCGTCACTGCTGGCCGCGATCAACAGCTGAAAGGTTCCGCCGAACAATGAGCCGGCCGCCCTACCGGGTCTCTCATCTGGATGCTCTCGAGGCCGAGAGTCTCTTCATCATGCGCGAGGTGGTCGCCGAGTTCGAGCGGCCGGTGCTGCTGTTCTCCGGTGGCAAGGACTCGATCGTGATGCTGCGGCTGGCCGAGAAGGCGTTCGCGCCCGCCCGCATTCCGTTCCCCGTCATGCACGTCGACACCGGGCACAACTTCCCGGAGGTCCTCGAGTACCGGGACCGGCGGGTGTCCGAGCTCAACGTGCAGCTGATCGTGGCCAGCGTGCAGGAGGCGATCGACGCCGGCTCGGTGCGGGAGGCGGCCGACGGCACGCGGAACCGGATCCAGACGCCGGTGCTGCTCGACGCGGTGGAGAAGTACCGCTTCGACTCCCTCTTCGGCGGCGCGCGCCGCGACGAGGAGAAGGCCCGGGCCAAGGAGCGGGTGTTCAGCTTCCGCGACGACTTCGGCCAGTGGGACCCGCGCAACCAGCGGCCCGAGCTGTGGGCGCTGTACAACGCCCGGATCGCGCCGGGGGAGTCGATCCGGGTCTTCCCGCTGTCCAACTGGACCGAGCTGGACGTCTGGCACTACATCGCCCGCGAGGGCATCGACCTGCCCAGCATCTACTACGCCCACGACCGCGAGGTGGTCGACCGCGGCGGGATGCTGTACGCGATCAACGAGTTCCTGCCGCTGCGCGCGGGGGAGACGCCGTTCGTCGAGCAGGTCCGGTACCGCACCGTCGGTGACGCGTCCTGCACGGCCGCGGTCCGCAGCGACGCGGACACGATCGACAAGGTCATCGACGAGGTCGCGGCCACCCGCATCACCGAGCGCGGGGCGACCCGCGGCGACGACCGGGTGAGCGAGGCGGCGATGGAAGACCGCAAGCGTGAGGGGTACTTCTAAGATGACCTCCGTTCTGGAGACGCCGCAGCAGCGGCAGATGGACCTCCTGCGCTTCGCGACCGCCGGCTCGGTCGACGACGGCAAGTCGACGCTGATCGGACGCCTGCTGTACGACTCGAAGGCGATCTTCGAGGACCAGCTCGAGGCGGTCGAGGCGACCTCGCGCTCGCGGGGCGACGAGTACACGAACCTGGCGCTGCTCACCGACGGTCTGCGGGCCGAGCGGGAGCAGGGCATCACCATCGACGTGGCGTACCGCTACTTCGCCACCCCGCGGCGCAAGTTCATCATCGCGGACACGCCGGGGCACATCCAGTACACCCGGAACATGGTCACCGGCGCGTCGACCGCCGACCTGGCGCTGATCCTGGTCGATGCCCGCAAGGGCCTGGTCGAGCAGTCCCGCCGGCACGCGTTCCTGTGCTCGCTGCTGCGGGTGCCGCACCTGGTCCTGTGCGTGAACAAGATGGACCTGGTCGACTACAGCCAGGAGGTCTTCGACCGCATCGCCGACGAGTTCACCTCGTTCGCCGCGAAGCTCGAAGCGCCCGACCTGACGGTGATCCCGATCTCCGCCCTGCACGGCGACAACCTGGTCAGCCGCAGCGAGAACATGCCGTGGTACGAGGGGCCCTCCCTGCTGCACCACCTGGAGCACGTGCACATCGCCTCCGACCGCAACCTCGTCGACGTGCGGTTCCCGGTCCAGTACGTGATCCGGCCGCAGTCCACCACGGTGTCGGACTACCGCGGCTACGCGGGCCAGGTCGCCTCCGGCGTGCTGAAGCCGGGCGACGAGGTCATGGTGCTGCCGTCCGGGTTCACCACGCGGATCACGCACATCGAGACCGCCGACGGGCCGCTGGCCGAGGCGTACCCCCCGATGTCCGTCACCATCCGCCTGGCCGACGAGATCGACATCGCCCGCGGTGACCTGATCTGCCGGCCGAACAACGCCCCGCAGGTCGCCCAGGACATCGAGGCGATGGTCTGCTGGATGGACGAGACGCGGCCGCTGGCGGTGGGCGGGAAATACGCGATCAAGCACACGACCCGCGCGGCGCGGGCGGTGGTGCGCGGGCTGCAGTACCGGCTGGACGTGAACACGCTGCACCGGGACGAGTCGGCGCAGCAGCTGGGGCTCAACGAGATCGGCCGCGTGAAGCTGCGCACGACGGTGCCGCTGCTGGCCGACGAGTACCGCCGCAACCGCACCACCGGCGGCTTCATCATCATCGACGAGCAGACCAACCGCACGGTCGGCGCGGGCATGATCATCGAGGCCGGCTGACCTTCACCCTCGCCACGCGGCGGCCCTCCACGGTGCTCACCTGGAGGTGCCAGCCGTCGTGGCGGACCTGGTCGCCCACGGCCGGCACCTTGCCGAGCCGGGCCATCAGGAAGCCGGCCACCGTCTCGTAGGGCCCGGTCGGCAGCGTCAGCCCGATCCGCTCGGCGAGATCGGCCAGGTTGAGCCGCCCGTCCACCTCGTCCACGCGGGGCGGACCGGGCGGCGCGTCGTACTCGTCGTGAATCTCCCCGACGAGCTCCTCGATGAGGTCCTCGAGCGTGACGATCCCGGCCGTGCCGCCGTACTCGTCCACGACCACCGCGAGGTGGTGGCCCTCCCGCCGCATCTCGGACAGCGCCGCCAGCACCCGCTTGCTCGCCGGCAGCCGCTTCACCTCCCGGGTCAGGCCGCGCAGCGGGGCCGCCGGGTCGCCCGCCGGGGTCAGCGTCAGGTCCCGCAGGTGCACGAAGCCGAGCACATCGTCCGGGTCGCCGTCGATGACCGGAAACCGCGAGTGCCGGGCCGTGCGCACCGCCTGGAGCGCTTCGTCCACATTGAGCGCGGCATCGAGGAACACCACTTCCGTGCGCGGCACCATCACCTCGCGCACGTGCCCGGTGCCCGAATTCACCGTGATGAGGGTTCGCAGCTCGGCCTCGGATATGCCGCCACCGGCCGGGGTAGCGTGAAGCCGCTGCGCCCAGCGGATCAGCAGGGCGGCCGCAGCCTGCCGTAGGGTTCCGGGGCCAGGCTCCGGCATAGAGCAGAGTGTAGCGACGTGTATTTTTGTTGGAACACGTCGAATTATGGGAGGTTGTAGTGAAGCTACTCGTCACCGGTGGCGCCGGCTACATCGGCAGCATCGTCACCGCGCTGCTGCTCGACGCGGGCCACGAGGTGGTGGTGCTGGACGATCTCTCCACCGGGCACGAGCAGGCGGTGCCCGCGGGCGCGGCCTTCGTCCGCGGCCGGGTGCACGACGCGGTGGGCGACCTGCTCACGCCGTCCGCCGGGTTCGACGGGGTGCTGCACTTCGCGGCGTTCATCGCGGCCGGCGAGAGCGTGCAGAAGCCGGAGAAGTACTGGGAGAACAACGCCATCGGCACGCTGCGCCTGCTCGATGCCATGCGGGCCGCGGGGGTACGCCGGCTGGTCTTCTCCTCCACCGCGAACGTCTACGGCGACCCCGACACCGTGCCGATCCCGGAGACGGCCGCGGTCCGCCCGCCGAACCCCTACGCGACCTCCAAGCTCGCCGCCGACCACGCGCTGACCGGGTTCGCCGTCGCGCACGGGTTCTCCGCGGTCAGCCTGCGCTACTTCAACGTCGCCGGCGCCCTGCGCCGCCCCGACGGCGGCATGATCGGCGAGCGGCACGACCCCGAGACGCACCTGATCCCGATCGCCCTGCAGGTCGCCGCGGGCAAGCGGGAGAAGCTGCAGATCTTCGGCGACGACTACGACACCTTCGACGGCACCAACATCCGCGACTACATCCACGTCGCCGACCTGGGCGCCGCCCACCTGCTGGCGCTGGGCACGATGGACGGCCCCGGGCACCGGATCTTCAACCTGGGCAACGGCACCGGCTTCTCCAACCGGCAGGTCGTCGAGGTCGTGCGCGAGGTGACCGGCCACCCGATCCCGGTCGAGATGGCGCCGCGCCGCGCGGGCGACCCGGCCCAGCTCGTCGCCTCCTCGGACAAGGCCAAGCGGGAACTGTCCTGGACCCCGCGGCACCCCGAGCTGGCGACGATGGTCGCCGACGCCTGGGCGTTCATGAACCGCTGACGGTACTGAAACCGGTGAGCGGCTACTGGGCGTCGAGCTTCTGCCAGTCGGCGCCGTCGGCCGAGAACGCGGTGTAGATCGTGGTCATCTGGTACGCCACGTAGCCGCCCTCGGTCCGCGCCAGGCGCATCGTGAGGTGCAGGCCCTCCAGCCGCACCCACGACGTGCCGGAGTCCTCGGAGACCAGCCAGTGGCCGTAGCCGTCGACGATGAGCAGCCGGCCGTCCAGCAGCGGCACCAGGTCCCCGCCGATGGTGGCGTTGCCCGCCGTCGGCCGGGGCGGGCCGAAGGTGGCCCCGCCGTCCGTGGACACCGCCACCGCCAGCAGGCGGTCCGGGGCGCCGGCGGCCTCCTGCGGCGCGGCGATGGCGAGGAAGACCGTGCGCCCGAGCATCGCCATCCGGGGCCGGGTGGCCGCGTCGTAGCCGGGGAAGTGGGTCGTCGTCCAGCTCTGCCCGTCGTCGCGGGACACCGCCACCGCCAGGCCGTTCCAATCGCCGCCGGCGACCCACCACGCGCCGTCGCCGGCCCGCACGGGGGAGCGCCAGCAGACCGAGATCGGCGGCTGCTGCGGCAGTGGGGCGAGGCGCGTGCCGGCCAGCCCGGCGGTGGCCGAGCCGCACTCGGAGTTGCCCAGCTGGACCATGCGGGCGTCGCCGGTGAGCGCGTTGTCGGGGTCGAGCTTGTTCCCGCCGGCCGTCCAGTGTTCGCCGTCGGCGCTGGTGGCCCGGGTCCGGTGGTCCTCGCCGAACAGCGTGACCCCGGCCGCCGTGACGACCATCCGCGGTTGTCCAGGGACAGGAGATTCGACGGTACGCCACGTGCGTCCCCCGTCGTCCGTCGTGCTGACCCAGGTGGTGCAGCAGTCGGTGCTCAGCAGGTAACCGCGCTCGGCGTCCAGGAACTCCACGTCCCGGACCGCCCCCGGCAGGTCGGCGGGCAGGTGGTCCAGGCCGGCGATCGTGATCCCGCCGGCGCTCCAGGTCGCGGCCGGGTCGGACGCGGCGATCATCGGGGCCGGGGTCGAGGGCCGGTCCACCGTGGCCACCGCGGCGCCGATGACGGCCAGCGTGGCCAGCGACGCGATCCCGGTGCGGGCGGCCAGGCGGCGCCGGCGCAGCGCCGCCGCCCGGGCCGCGATGACCTCCATCGGCGGCTGGTCGATGTCGAGCCGGTCCCGCTCGGCGCGCAGCCGCGACTCCAGTTGATCAGGCACGCGACACCTCGTATCCGTTGAGGCGCGCGGCGAGCGCGGCCCGGCCGCGGGACAGGCGGGACTTGACGGTGCCGGCCGGGACGCCCAGCGCGGCGGCGATCTCGTCCACGCTGAGGTCGGCGTAGTAGTGCAGCACGATGACCTCCCGGTAGCTGCGTGGGATGGCGTCGAGGGCGTCGGTCAGGTCGGTGCGGGTGTCGGAGTCGGGCTGGTGGACGTCGTCGTGCAGCGGCCGTTCGCGCAGCAGGAGCACGTCCAGGAGCCGGCGGCGGCGCCAGCGGCGGCGGGCGACGTTGAGCGCCACCGTGCGCAACCACGCCTCGGGGTTGTCGATGCCGGAGAAGCCGCGCGGGCGGGCGACGGCCCGCACGAACGCCTCCTGCACCGCGTCGTGCGCCTCGGCGAGGTCCGTGGTGAACGCGTAGAGCTGCACCACCAGCCTGCGGTAACAGGCGTGGTACACCTCGCCGACGTCGCCCACGCAGACAACGATCCCCCACCGGTCCGGCGGGTTCCCGGAAAATTTCAGTTCGGCATCACGGTGGAGGACAGGGCGGCCTCCTGCCAGGAGTGGGCGTCGTGGGAGACCCGGGCCGGATCGCCCAGCGACGCGTAGCCGTTGTCGACGGCGGCGATGGTGCCGCCGGGACCGGACACGACCGCGAAGTGCTCGCCGTCGTTGCTGTCGAAGAAGACCGTGGTGTTGACGGTGGCCGGGTTGGAGTACACCCACATGAGCACCGAGCGGTCCGGCCGCACCAGGGCGCCGAGCAGGCGGTTGTCCAGCGTCTTGAGCTCGGGCGGCAGCGTGACCGCGCCGCGGACCTCGCGCCAGTGGCTCCCGCCGTCACTCGTGCGGAAGAGCCGGATGCCGCTGCTGTACGGCACGAAGGCCCACGCGTTCTTCCCGTCGGACGTCGCCACGGTCGGCACGTCGCTGCCCGCCGGCGCGTCCAGGGTGCGCGCGGTCCAGGTCGCGCCCTGGTCGGTGCTCACGCTGACCGCGGGTGCGCCGGTGTTCAGGTCGGCGCCGGTCACCCACCAGCCGGCGGATGCGGGCGGGAGGGCCGCGATCGTGCGCCGGGCCATCGGCGGCTGGCTGATCAGGCTCAGCGCGCCGTCGCTCTCGCGCACCCCGAACAGGTCGCCGTACTGCACCAGCTGCACCGTCCGGTCGCCCGCGCTGAGCGCGAGGTGGTCATTGGGCCCCATGACCGGCGCCGCGTCCTGCGGGTTCAGCTCGGTCTGGGTGGCCGACGTGAGCGCGAAGCGCACGCTGGAGCGCGACCCGCCGCCGACCTCGCCGCTGAGGATGAAGCCGGTCTGGGCGACCCGCAGCAGCTGGACGTTGGAGACCCGGTCCAGCGGGCTGGTGCGCAGGGCGTCGACGACGAACGGCGTGCGGCGCTCGGCCTGACCGCCGAGCGCGACGATCTGCAGGCTGCACCGGCGGGCCTGCGGGATCTCCGCGCACACGTCGACGGCCGCGATCAGGTTGGGCAGGTCGCCCGCGGCGGCCAGGACGGTGACCGTGGACGGGTAGCGCCCGGTGGCGGTCGGCGTGGCCGAGGCGATCGGGCTCCAGGCCTCGCCGAGATCGGGGTTGGGGCCGAGCACGGCCGGGCCGGGGCGGCCGAAGATCCCGGCCAGCGCGACCGGGGCGAGCACGCCGAGGGTGCCCAGCAGCGCGCCCAGCACGGTCATCCGGTCCCGCAGCTTCACGCGGCCGGCGCGGCGGTACAGCGTGCTGAAGTCGGGCACCCAGGTGGCCTGCTCGATCTGCTGGCGCAGGGTCCGGAAGTCCAGGTCAGGGCGCATCGCGCACCTCCTGGGCCCGGTCCTGCGGCTGGATCTGGGGCTGGACCTGGATCTGGGGCTGGACCTGGGGCGGCGTGGAGCGCCGGCGCGGGGTGCCCTCCCCGCCCGCCTCGCCGTCGCTGAGCAGGGTGGCGAGCATGGCGCGGCCACGGGACAGGCGCGCCTTGACCGTGCCCACCGGCACGCCCAGGGCGTCGGCGACCTCGTGGACCGACATGTCGGCCAGGTGGTGCAGCACGATCGTCTCCCGGGTGGCCTGCGACAGCTGCTGCAGGGCGGCGACCAGCGCGACCCGGTTGGGGTCGACGCCCGGCACGCTCTCCACCGGCCGGGCGACGCGGCCGCTGCGCACCAGTGTGTCGAACAGGCGCCGCCGCCGCCAGCGGGTGCGGGCCAGGTTCATCGCCACCGTGCGCAGCCAGGCCTCGGGGTCGGCGACGTCGAGGAACTGCCGCGGCCGGGCCAGGGCGCGCGCGTACGCCTCCTGCACGAGGTCCTGGGCCTCGGCGTGGTCACCGGTCAGCGCGTACAGGGCGGCCACGAGCCGGCGGTAGTGCGCCTGATACGCGTCGCGTACGGCCTCCCGGGCCTCGAGATCGTCGCCCACCGCCCACCTCCCTCGTCTGGCACGCTACCCAGACAGACGCCTGTGCGGCTCCTCCGGTTGCGCCTGACAGAATGGCGGCATGTCGTCTCCCGCCCGGCCCCGGGTGCTCTCCGGGATTCAGCCCACCGCCGACTCGTTCCACCTGGGCAACTATCTCGGTGCCGTGCGCAACTGGGTGGCCCTGCAGGAGACCCATGACGCCTTCTACTGCGTGGTCGACCTGCACGCGATCACGATGGGCCACGACCCGGCGCTGCTGCGCCAGCGGACCCGGATCGGGGTCGCCCAGCTGCTGGCGGTCGGGCTCGACCCGGAGCGCTGCACCCTGTTCGTGCAGAGCCACGTGCCCGAGCACGCGCAGCTCGGCTGGGTGATGAACTGCATCACCGGCTTCGGCGAGGCCAGCCGGATGACCCAGTTCAAGGACAAGTCGGGCAAGCAGGGCGCCGACCGGACCAGCGTCGGGCTGTTCACCTACCCGATCCTGCAGGCGGCCGACATCCTGCTGTACCAGGCCGACGCCGTTCCGGTCGGCGAGGACCAGCGCCAGCACCTGGAGCTGACCCGCGACCTGGCCCAGCGGTTCAACACGACGTTCGGCCCGACGTTCAACCTGCCGGCGCCGTTCATCCTCAAGGACACCGCCAAGATCACGGATCTGCAGGACCCGACGGCGAAGATGTCCAAGTCGGCCTCGACCGCCAACGGCCTGATCGAGCTGCTCGACGACCCGGCCCGCTCGGCCAAGAAGATCCGCTCGGCGGTCACCGACACCGGCCGCGAGATCATCTTCGACCCGGTCAACAAGGCCGGCGTCTCCAACCTGCTGACGATCTACGCGGCGCTGTCCGGCCGGACGATCGACGAGCTGGTCGCCGCCTACGACGGCAAGGGCTACGGCGACCTGAAGAAGGACCTCGCCGAGGTCGTGACCGAGTTCGTCAAGCCGATCCAGCAGCGCACCAACGCCTACCTGGACGACCCGGGCCAGCTGGACAAGCTGCTCGCGATCGGTGCGGAGAAGGCGCGGGCGGTCGCGGTGCCGACGCTGAAGTCGGCGTACGACCGGATCGGCTTCCTCGCCCCTGGCGCTGCGCACTGACGACGGTGGACAGGACCACCATCGGCGTCGCGATCGACATCCCGCAGCCGTGGGGCGGCGAGCTGACCGCCGCCCGGCTGGCCGCCGGGGATCGGGTCGCGGAGTTCGTGCCGGCCCACGTCACCCTGCTCGGCCCGACCGAGATCGACGCCGCCGAGGTGCCGGGCCTGCACCGGCACCTGGCGGGCGTGGCGCGGGCGCACCGGCCCTTCACCGTGCGGCTGCGCGGGACCGGCACCTTCCGGCCGATCACCCAGGTGGTGTTCGTGGCGGTCGCGGCCGGGATCGGCGAGTGCGAGCAGCTGCACGCGGCGGTGCTGGCGGCGCCGGCCATCTCGTCGACCGCCCGGTTCCCGTACCACCCGCACGTGACCGTCGCCCACGACGTCGAGCCGGAGCGGCTGGACGCGGCCTTCGCCGACCTGGCCGGCTACGCGGCCGAGTTCCCGGTCGCCGGGTTCACGCTTTTCGAACACGATGACCATGGACGGTGGCGTCCCTATGCGGAGTACCACCTTTCAGCGGACCATTGAGGCGTGAGCGTCCTTGACCGGCTGGAGGCCTGGTTCGACCGCGTGATCGCGGCGGGTCGGCGGCGCTCGCGCGTGTTCGACCACGTCTGGCGGGCCCAGCAGCGCTACTTCGACGTGGACGCCGTCCGCCTGGCCGCCGCCACCGCGTACTACGGCTTCTTCGCGGTCTTCGCCATGGTCGTCGTGCTGTTCTACGTCCTCGGCAGGGTGCTGGGCGGCAACAAGCTGGTCGTCGAGCGCGTGCAGGTCTACCTGCAGGCCAACCTGCCGCAGCTGCAGAGCGACCAGATCTTCGCCGGCAGCCAGCAGATCGGGATCATCGCGCTGGCCGGCCTGATCATCGCGGGCGTCGGCTGGGTGGAGAACCTGCGCTCGTCGCAGCGGGCGCTGTGGCAGCTGCAGGAGCACCCCGGCAACGCGGTCGTACGCTGGCTGCTCGACCTGGCCGTGCTGGTCGGCCTCGGCCTGCTCCTGCTGATCTCGATCGGCATCTTCGCCGGGGTCCAGGAGCTGATCTACTGGCTGGCCGGCGACGTGGACCAGGACCCGGTCCGGGTGGCCCTGCGCGGCTTCTCCACCCTGCTCTCCGGCGTGGTCGACGTCTTCCTGGGCGCGGCCCTGCTCGTCGGCGTGCCCCGGCTGCGGATGTCGCTGCGCCGGCTGTGGCCCTCGGCGCTGCTCTTCGCGATCGGGCTGGGCGTGCTCAAGACGCTCGGGAAGTGGTACATCACCCGGACCGAGCACAATCCCGCCTACCAGCTGGTCGCGGGCACGATCGGGCTGCTGCTGTACATGTACCTGCTGCACCAGCTGCTGCTGTTCGCGGCCGCGCTGTCCGCCACCAGCCCGCACGGCCGGGTGGTGGACCTGGCCGGGGGCGAGCCGCGGGCCGACGTGCAGGCCGCCCGCCGGGCCGCCGAGCTGGTGGAGAAGGCCGCCTCGGAGGCCGAGCACGCGGCCCAGATCGCCGCCAAGGTGTCCCCGCCCGTTGTGCCGTCCGGCGGTTCGCCGGGTGCGGAGCGCCCGGAACCGTCATGATGGGCGCCGTGGGTGCACTCGTGACTTTGGACCTGCCGGCCGACGCGCCGGCGCTGACCCTGCCGTGGATCATCACCTTCGGCCCGATGAACGACGAGGAGGAGTGGGAGCCGGTCGTGTGCGGCCCGTACGAGCGCGCGCACGCGCTGGCCCTCGCCGAGGCCGTGGTGGCCGACGAGGACCTGATGGCCGTCGTCGAGCCGCTCCAGCCGCACGTGACGGTGGCCCAGATCCAGGGTGACATCGCCGCGTCCCGGCTGGCCGCCGAGAACGAGGACGTGGAGACGGCCGCCCTGGACGCCGAGCTGGCCGGGTACGAGGACTCGTACCACGACCACGATCATGACGACGACGACCACACGCACGAGCCGCCGTCCGTCGACGAGATCCGCGCCGGCTTCTCCCGGATCGCCGCCAAGCTCAGCAGCTGATCAGCGGCTGATCAGCCCGATTCCATCCAGACCGTCGTGTCGGGCGGCAGTGTGCCGCCCACCGGCGAGCTGGCCAGCACCGGCTCCCGCGGCAGCGCGAACGCCGAGCCGCCGAGGTTGGCCGCGACCAGATAACCCTCCGTCTCGAAACAGAGCACGCCGTCCGGGGCCGGGCGCCACGCGAGCGTCGCGGCCGGGCGGCGGAGCCGGAGCGCCGACCGGTACAGGTTGAGCGTCGAGTCGGGATCCGCCCGCTGGGCCTCGACGGTGAACGCGGCCCAGTCCGCCGGCATCGGCAGCCAGGACTTCGCGCCGAAGCCGAACGGCGGCGTGTCCCCGGACCACGGCAGGGGCACCCGGCAGCCGTCCCGCCCCAGCTCGGCGCCGCCCGAGCGGATCCACTGCGGGTCGGTGCGGGCCTCGTCGGGCAGGTCCAGCACCTCGGGCAGGCCCAGCTCCTCGCCCTGGTAGACGTACGCGGAGCCGGGAAGGCCCAGCATGAGCAGGGCCGCCGCCCGGGCCCGGCGCCGGCCCGGTACGCCGTCGCCGAAGCGGGTCACCGGGCGCCGCCGGTCGTGGTTGGAGATGACCCACGTGGGCGGGGCGCCGACCTCGGCCGCGGCGGCCAGCGAGGCGTCGATGATCGCGCGGAGGGCGTCCGGGTCCCACGGCGCCTCGAGGAAGTCGAAGTTGAACGCCTGGTGCAGCTCGTCGGCGGCGACGTACCGCGCGACCCGGGCCGGCTCGGTGTCGAAGACCTCGGCGACGGCCATGCGCTCGCCCGGGTACGAGTCGAGGATCTTGCGCCAGCCGCGGTAGATCTCGTGCACGCCCTCCTGGTCGAAGAACACCGCGTTGGTGAGATCCGGCTTGACCAGGCCGTGGGCCACGTCGACCCGGAAGCCGTCCACGCCGCGGGCCAGCCAGAAGTGCAGGATGTCGTCGAACTCGGCCCGCACCTCGGGGCTGTCCCAGTTCAGGTCCGGCTGGGCGGGGTCGAACAGGTGCAGGTACCAGGAGCCGTCCGGCAGCCGGCTCCAGGCCGGGCCGCCGAAGAGGGACTGCCAGTCGTTCGGCTTCTCGGGCGCGAAGACGTACCGGTCGCGCAGCCCCTCGGCGAACCACGGATGGGCCGAGGACGTGTGGTTGGGGACGATGTCGACGATCACCCGCAGGCCGAGCGCGTGCGCCCGGGCCAGCAGCGCGTCGAAGTCGGCCAGGGTGCCGAAGAGCGGGTCCACGTCCCGGTAGTCGGCCACGTCGTAGCCGCCGTCGACCATCGGGGAGCGGTAGAACGGGGACAGCCACAGCGCGTCCACGCCCAGGTCGGCCAGGTGCTCGAGGCGGGCCGTGATGCCCGGCAGGTCGCCCACGCCGTCGCCGTCGGAGTCGGCGAAGCTGCGCGGGTAGACCTGATAGATGACCGCGGTCCGCCACCACTCCACGTGATCAACGCTACCGGGGAAGGGTCTGCCGCAGCGCCGAAAGGAACCAGGACCAGCGGTGCATCGTGGCCGGGATCGGGGCCCAGCCGTTGATGATCGCCATCAGCTGCCAGTAGCGCTCGGCCCGCACGTCGATCGAGAGCTCCAGCCCGGCCAGCACCTCCCGCCTGAGCTCGTCGGTGTCCGCGCCCCAGCGGGCCAGCACCTCGGCGACGACCTCGGCCGGGTCCCGGGTGCCGCCGTCCTGGGCCTCGGCCACCGTGTCGACGAACCACTTGATCTCCGACATGTCGGTCGGAAGCACCCGCCGGGCGCCCGGCTCGAAGCTTCTGCGCCCCATCTCCCGCAGCCGCTCCCGGAAGTCCGGCTGCCGGAGCATCTCGGCCAGCTCGATCCAGGCGTCCACCTGCTCGTCGGTCGGCTCGTCGGGCAGGTCGGCGGAGACGCTGCGCATCCCGGCGGTGAACTCCCGCGACTCCGCCGAGTCGGCGATGCCGGTGAAGATGCTGTCGAAGAAGTCGTCGATGATCCGCTGCCGTTCCGAGGCGCCGGCCTGGGCGATGCGGGCCAGCCGCTCCAGGTCGGCCGGGGACGAGTCGCGCCCGGCCACCGCGCGCAAGGCCGCCCGGCGCAGCCGCAGCACGCGGATCTGCAGGCTCAGCGCCTCCGCGTGGGCCGCGGCCACCTCGCGCAGGTCGGCCCCGCGGTCCAGCACCTGCCGGATGGTGGCCAGGTCGAGGCCGAGCTCGCGCAGGGTCCGCACGAACTCCAGCCGCACGATCGATCCGTGGTCGTAGCGGCGGTACCCGGCGCTGGACCGCTCGGCCTCCGGGACCAGTCCGACGTCGGAGTAGTACCGGATGGTCTTCACCGGCAGGCCGGTGAGCCGCGACAGCTCGCCGATGTTCATGCCACGATCGTGGACCCTCCAGTAGGGGGAGGGTCAACGGGCCGCTACCTTGCGCGGATGGAACCTTTGCGCCTCATCCTCCTGTTCCTGCACCTGATCGGCTTCGCGCTGCTGCTGGGCGGGTCGATCGCGCAGTACATGACCGGCAAGCTGCGGATCAACCCGGCCATGCTCTGGGGCGCCGGCATCCAGGTGGTGACCGGCCTCGGGCTCGCCGCGCCGCTGCGCGGGGGCGGGGACGCCGAGCCGCCGACGGCCAAGCTCGCCGTGAAACTCCTGCTCGGGCTCATGATCTTGGCGATGACGTTCTTCTCGCGCAAGCGCGAGGAGGTCAACCGCGGTCATTTCCTGGCTTTGGTCGGGTTAACGCTCGCTAACGCCGCGGTTGCCGTGTTTTGGAGGTAACTGGGCTGTTACAAGATCGATCCCATAAGGCGGAATGACGGTCGGCACGTCACGGCCCTATAACGTGCTCCTCCCAACCCGGCAGCAAACGCTGGTTCAGCACCGCCGAGGGCGTACGCTCCCGCCGTTGGGTTCACCGCGTTCGGGCGGTGCTTTGGGAAGGGAGACCGTCTTGCGCCGAGTGCGTGGGATGAAGGTTCTCGCGGCCGCCGCGGTGGCGTTTGTCGCGTTGGGAAGCATGACCGCTTGCGGTGATGACTCGGACACCGCGGGGACCGGTGGCGCCAGCGGCGCGCCGCCCGCGAAGAAGAACGTCAAGGTCGGCCTCGCCTTCGACATCGGCGGCCGGGGCGACAAGTCCTTCAACGACTCCGCCGCCGCGGGCCTGGACAAGGTCAAGAGCGACCTGAACCTCGAGGTCAAGGACCTGGCCGCGGTCGCCGGCGAGAGCGAGAACGACAAGTACTCGCGCCTGAAGCTGCTCTGCACCAGCGGCTTCAACCCGGTCATCGCGGTCGGCTTCGTCTACGACGGCGCCGACGCGGCCAACGGCCCGCTCGCCCGCGCCGCCAAGGACTGCCCGAACACCAAGTTCGCGATCGTCGACGGCGCCACCAAGGCCGACAACGTGGCCGACCTGACCTTCGCCGAGGAGCAGGGCTCCTACCTGGTCGGCGTGGCCGCGGCCCTCAAGACCACGAAGGGCACCGTCGGCTTCATCGGCGGCTGCCAGGTCGACCTGATCAAGAAGTTCGAGGCGGGCTTCACCGCCGGCGCCAAGGCCACCAAGGCCGACATCAAGGTGCTGACGAACTACCTGTCGACCCCGGCCGACGCCTGCAAGGGCTTCAACGACCCGGCCGGCGGCAAGACGGCCGCCAGCGGCATGTACGACCAGGGCGCGGACATCGTCTACGCGGCCGCCGGCGGTTCCGGCACCGGCGTGTTCGAGGCCGCCAAGGCCAAGAACGCGCTGGCCATCGGCGTCGACTCGGACCAGTACAACACCGTCTCGGACGCCTCGCTCAAGCCGGTCATCATGACCTCCATGCTCAAGCGGGTCGACAACGCGGTGTTCAACTTCGTCAAGGACTACGCCGACGGCAAGTTCACCGCGGGCGCCACCGTCTTCGACCTCAAGGTCGACGGCGTGGGCTACGCCACGTCCGGTGGGAAGGTCGACGACATCAAGGACAAGCTGGACGCGGCCAAGGCCGACATCGCGTCGGGCAAGGTCACCGTCCCCAGCAAGTAAGCGTCAACTTGTAGTAGACATCGGGTGCTCGGCGGGGGACTGTGATCCAGTCCCCCGCCTCATCTGTTAGGAGCCTGGATGACCGCGGAACCACCCGCCGTCGAACTGAAGGGGATCACGAAGCGGTTCCCCGGCGTTGTGGCCAACTCCGACGTCAACCTCACCGTGCGCAAGGGCACGATCCACGCGATCGTGGGTGAGAACGGCGCCGGCAAGTCGACCCTGATGAAGATCCTGTACGGCATGCAGCCGCCCGACGAGGGCGAGATCATCGTCGACGGCAACCCGGTCAAGTTCTCCTCGCCGCAGGGCGCCATCGCGGCCGGCATCGGCATGGTGCACCAGCACTTCATGCTCGCCGACAACTTCACCGTGACCGAGAACGTCGTGCTCGGCGCCGAGAAGCTCTACGGCATCGGGTCCAGGGCCAAGAACAAGATCACCGAGATTTCGCAGCGGTACGGCCTGGGCGTGCGCCCCGACGAGCTGGTCGAGAACCTCGGCGTCGGCGACCGCCAGCGCGTGGAGATCCTCAAGGTCCTCTACCGCGGCGCCCAGATCCTGATCCTCGACGAGCCGACCGCAGTGCTCGTCCCGCAGGAGGTCGACGAGCTCTTCGGCAACCTGCGCGAGCTCATCCGCGAGGGCCTCACGGTCCTGTTCATCTCGCACAAGCTCGACGAGGTCCGCGCGGTGGCCGACGACATCACGGTCATCCGCCGCGGCACCACCGTCGCCTCGGTCAAGCCGGCCGAGGTCTCCGCCCGCCAGCTGGCCACCCTCATGGTCGGCAGCGAGCTGCCCAGCCCGGAGGCGCGCGAGTCCACCGTGACCGACGAGCCCGCGCTGGTCGTCGAGGGGCTCACCGTCCTGGGCCCCGAGGGCCGCCCGGTCGTGAGCGACGCGACCTTCACCATCCACCGCGGCGAGGTCGTCGGCATCGCCGGCGTCGAGGGCAACGGCCAGGCCGAGCTGGCCGAGGCCATCCTCGGCATGCGCGCGGCCACCGGCACCATCCGCCTCGGCACCGACGACGTCTCCGGCTGGTCCACCCGGCGCCGCCGCGAGGCCGGCATCGGCTACGTCCCCGAGGACCGGCACCGGCAGGGCCTGCTGCTGGACGCGCCCCTCTGGGAGAACCGGATCCTCGGCCACCAGACCGAGCGCCCCAACGCCACCGGCTTTCTGATCAACGTCGGCGGCGCGCGGCGGGACACCCAGCGGATCGTCGAGCAGTACGACGTGCGCACCCCCAGCATCGACGTGGCCGCCGTCGCCCTGTCCGGCGGCAACCAGCAGAAGCTCATCGTCGGGCGCGAGATGAGTCACAATCCCCGGGTCCTCATCGCCGCCCACCCGACCCGCGGGGTCGACGTCGGCGCCCAGGCCGCCATCTGGGACCACATCCGCAACGCCCGTATCGCGGGCATGGGCGTGCTGCTGATCTCGGCCGACCTGGACGAACTCATCGGACTGTCCGACTCCCTCAAGGTCATCTACGGTGGCAGGCTGGTGGCCGAGGCCGACCCGGCGACCGTCACCCCCGAACAACTGGGCGTCGCCATGACCGGCGCCACCACCGAGGAGGCCTCCGAGTGAGCGCGGCCGCCACCACTACCGAGGAGGCCTCCGAGTGAGTGCGGCCGCCGCCACCACCACCTCGCCGCCGCCGTTCTGGCGGCGCATCGACCTGGCCAAGCTGCTGCCCCAGCTGATCGCGCCGGTCGCGGCCCTGCTGCTGGCCGCGGCGATCTCCTGGCTCGCGCTGACGCTGACCGACAAGGACGCCGTGCAGGCGTTCAACGACATGATCGACTTCGGCACCCAGCCGGACTCGATGGTCGAGATCCTCAACAAGGCCAGCGAGTACTACATCGCCGCCGTCGCGGTCGCCATCGGCTTCAAGATGGGGCTGTTCAACATTGGCGTCGAGGGCCAGTCGAAGATCGGCGCGTTCATGGCCGGCGCGCTGGCCAGCGCCTCCTTCATGAGCTGGATGCCCGGCTCGCTGCGGATCGTCATGATCATCGTGGTCGCGGCCATCGTCGGCGCCCTCTGGGCCGGCATCGCCGCGCTGCTCAAGACCCAGCGCGGGGTCAGCGAGGTCATCTCGACCCTGATGCTCAACGCGATCGCCGGCCAGGTGGTCACCTGGCTGCTCAACGACCACTGGGGCACGCAGCAGCCCGGCGCCCAGATCAAGACCACCGGCGTGCTGCCGGAGAACTCCTGGATGCCCGGCCTGCCGATCGTCTCCGGCACCGACCAGAAGGTGCTGGGCTTCCTGGCCATCGCGGTGGTGCTCGGCCTGGTGTACTGGTTCACCGTCAACCGCACCCGCTTCGGCTTCGACCTGCGGGCCACCGGCTACAACCCGTTCGCGGCCACGGCCAGCGGCGTCAGCGCCAAGAAGATGATCATCACCGCGATGCTCATCTCGGGCGCGATCGGCGGCCTGGTCAACCTGCCCCGCATGCTCGGCGAGACGCACACCTACACCGAGGGCTTCGGCGGCATCGGCTTCACCGGCATCGCGGTCGCGCTGCTGGGCCGCAACCACCCCGTCGGCATGGCCCTCGGCGCCATCCTGTGGGGCTTCCTGGCCCGCTCGCAGCTCATCCTCGACCTCGACGGCATCCCGAAAGAGATCGTGGTGATCATGCAGGGCGTCACCGTCCTGTCCGTGGTCGTCGCCTACGAGCTGGCCAACCGCATCGGCCGCCGGGCCCAGCAGCAACGGGTCGGCACCGCCACCGCGGCCCCGGTCGGCTCGGCCCCGCTGGCCACCGCCGCGAGCACGGAGGAGTCCAAGTGAGCACCGACGCGATGCTCTCCGCCGTCGCCGTGCAGCCGGCCGCGCCCAAGCGGCGGCGCATGAGCACCGCCCGCATCCTGCTCATCGTGGCGGGCGCACTCATCGGGCTGTCGCTGGTACACCTGCTGACCGGAGCGGACGACGTCACCTCGCAGGGCGCCATCCAGGCCGCGCTGCAGGCCGCGGTGCCGATCGGGCTGGCCGGCCTGGGCGGGCTGTGGGCCGAGCGGGCCGGCGTGGTCAACATCGGCCTCGAGGGCCAGATGATCCTCGGCACCTGGTTCGGCGCGTGGGGCAGCCTCAACTACGGCCCCTGGGTCGGCCTGCTGATCGGCATCGCCGGCGGCGCGCTCGGCGGCCTGCTGCACGCCCTGGCCACGGTCACCTTCGGCGTGGACCACATCATCTCCGGTGTGGCGATCACGCTGCTGGCGCCGGGCATCACGCGGTACCTCTCGTTCATCGTCTGGGGCAGCGCCGGCGCGACCCAGTCGCCCGCGCTCAAGCCGGACCAGACCGTCCCGCGGGTCTCCGTGCCCTTCGTGGACAACCTGGCGGGGCTGGAGAAGCACCACTGGTTCCTGATCAGCGACCTGGCCGGCGTGCTGCGCGGCCTGCTCGTGGACGTGTCGCTGGTGACGGTGCTGGCGGTGCTGCTGATCATCGGGACCTGGCTGGTGCTCTGGCGCAGCCCGTTCGGCCTGCGCGTGCGCTCTGTCGGCGAGGACCCGCAGGCGGCCGAGAGCCTCGGCATCAACGTCTACAAGTACAAGTACTACGGCGTCGTCATCTCCGGCGCGATGGCCGGCCTGGGCGGCGTGTACCTGTCGACGGTCAGCTCCGTGATCTTCCGCGAGGGGCAGACGGGCGGCCGCGGGTACATCGGCCTGGCCGCGATGATCTTCGGCAACTGGCGGCCGGGCGGCCTCGCCATGGGCGCCTCGCTGTTCGGCTACACCGACGCCCTGCAGCTGCGCCGCGGCTCCGAGTCGGTGCACGCGCTGCTGATCCTCGTCGGCGCGCTGCTGCTGGCCCTGGCGGTGTGGGAGTTCGTGCGGCGCAACACCGTGATCGGCGTGGTCGCGGCGGTGCTGGGCGTGGGCTCCTACGTGCTGTACTTCGCCGTCGACACGATCCCCACGGCGCTGGTGCAGGCCGCGCCGTACATCACGGTGCTGGTCGTGCTGGCCCTCGCGGCACAACGGCTGCGAATGCCCGCCGCCGACGGCAAGCCCTATCGCCGCGGCGGATGATCAGGATTAGGCAAGATGGGTCTGTGAACTCTCTACCGGTTGATTGGGAAGCGCTGCGCAGTGCGGCGGTCTCGGCCATGGAACGGGCGTACGCGCCGTACTCCAAGTTTCCGGTCGGCGCCGCCGCGCTGGTCGACGACGGGCGGGTGGTCGTCGGCTGCAACGTCGAGAACGCCTCCTACGGCATCGGCCTGTGCGCGGAGTGCGGCCTGGTCTCCAGCCTGCAGGTGACCGGCGGCGGCCGGCTCGTGGCGCTGGCCTGCGTGGACGCCGACGGCCGGCCGCTCATGCCGTGCGGCCGGTGCCGGCAGCTGCTGTGGGAGCACGGCGGCGCGGCGCTGCTCATCGACCACGCGAGCGGGCCGCTGCCGATGTCGGCGCTGCTGCCGCATGCCTTCGACGACGGCGACCTGGTGCGCATCGCCGAGCGGGAGATCGATCTCAATCCGACGGTACCGGCGGCGCTGGCTCTGAAAGTCGGCAGCGGGACGGTCTTCGTGCATCCCGACATCGCCGACGGCCGCCAGGTGTGGACGTCGTACTGGGAACGCTCGTCCGGCACCGGCGAGGACGAGCCCGCGGGCATCCTGGAGGAAGGCCCGATCTTCACCACCGCCGCCGAGGCCGTCGACTGGGGCCGCATCCGCACCCCCCGGGTCGTGGTCGTCGACGCACAGGGCACCGCCAGCTGGGCCGGGGACACCCCTCGGCCGGCCGGCATCGAACAGGACTGGAGCCAACGATGAGCTTCGCGGCTGTTGACGTCATTCGCGCCAAGCGTGACAAGGGCACGCTGAGCGACGAGCAGATCGACTGGGTCGTCGCCGCGTACACCCGCGGCGAGGTGGCCGACGAGCAGATGTCCGCGCTGGCGATGGCCATCCTGCTCAACGGCATGACCGCGCGGGAGATCGCCCGCTGGACGGCGGCCATGATCGCCTCCGGGGAGCGGCTGGACCTGTCCAAGGTCGGCCGGCCGACGGTCGACAAGCACTCCACCGGCGGGGTCGGCGACAAGATCACGCTGCCGCTGACGCCGCTCGTGGCCGCGTGCGGGGCCGCCGTGCCGCAGCTGTCCGGCCGCGGGCTGGGCCACACCGGCGGGACGCTGGACAAGCTGGAGGCGATCCCCGGCTTCGGCACCAAGCTCTCCAACGAGGAGTTCACCGAGCAGCTGCGCACGGTCGGGGCGGCCATCTGCGCCGCGGGGGAGGGCCTGGCCCCCGCCGACCGCAAGCTCTACGCACTGCGGGACGTGACGGGGACCGTCGAGGCGATCCCGCTCATCGCGAGCTCGATCATGAGCAAGAAGATCGCCGAGGGTACGTCCGCGCTGGTGCTCGACGTGAAGTTCGGCTCGGGCGCGTTCATGCGCGAGGTCGCCGACGCCCGCGAGCTGGCCCGCACCATGGTGGAGCTGGGCAAGGCGCACGGCGTGACCACGGTCGCGCTGCTCACCGACATGGCGACCCCGCTCGGGCGCACCGTCGGGCACTCGGTCGAGGTCGAGGAGTCCCTCGAGGTGCTGGCCGGCGGCGGCCCGCAGGACATCGTGACGCTGACCCTGGCCCTGGCCCGGGAGATGCTCGACGCGGTCGGCCTCGGCGACGCCGACCCGCAGGCCGCGATCGCCAGCGGCCGGGCCATGGACGCCTGGCGCAGCCTCGTGCGGGCCCAGGGCGGCGACCCGGGCGCCCCGCTGCCGGTGGCGAACGAGGTGGAGACCATCACCGCGGGCTCCGACGGGTTCGTGGCCGAGCTGGACGCGTACGCGGTCGGGGTGGCCGCATGGCGCCTCGGTGCCGGTCGCGCCCGCAAGGAGGACCCGGTCAGCGCGTCGGCCGGGATCATCCTGCACCGCAAGCCGGGCGACCCGGTGCACGCCGGCGACGTCATCATGGAGCTGCGCGCCGAGGACGCGGCCAAGCTGCCCGCGGCGCTGGAAGTGGCCCGCGGCGCGGTGACGCTGGCCGAGGTACCGCCGGCGAAGCGACCCTTGATCCTCGACCGGATCTCCTGATGCGCAGGCCGCCCGAACGGGCGGTTATTGTGCGCGGGTGAGCACCACGGCGCCGGATCCGCAGCGGGTGCGGGAGGCGAGCCTCGAGGAGCTGCACCGCCTGCGGCTTCCCCTTCCCCCGCCCGACTTCCCGCTGGTCTGGGAGCCGGGGGACCAGATCGACCTGCGTCCCGGGCCGGAGATCGAGGCCCGGGCGGCGTGCCTGAACGTGCTGCTCGCCCGGGCCCACGGCATGCCGCCGGAGCTCGGGGTGCAGTGGCTCGCCGAGGCGCGGCTGGTCGACCGGCTCACGCCGCCCGAGTGGGCGTTCGTGGCCGACGGGGTGGGCGCGGACGGGGTCTTCGCCGGGCACGTGGAGGCGCTGTTCGCGCTGGCCTGGCTGCTGGGCCTGGCGCTGGACCTGGACCCGCTGCGCGGTGCCCCGGAAGAGCTGATGGAGCGGCTACCCAACCTGGCGGCGGGCGAGCCGTTCGCAGCCTGGCGGCGGCGGACGCTGGTCGCACCGCGCTCGGCCCCGGCCGCGGCCGTGCAGCTCGACCTGTATTACTGCTTGGCCTGGTCGCTGCAGGAATGCGCGCGCTCCGGGCTGCCGCTGCCGGGGCAGCTCGAAGCGTGGCAGGCGGGGCAACGGCGGTGGGCCCTGGAGTGGGCGGTGGTGTTCACCGGTCCGTACCACGGCGAGGCACCGGGCTGGGAGCAGGTCGATCTGACGATCTAACGCCAAAACCCGCTGTGTCTGAGGGGCAGCGGAAGGTTGGCCCGCTGTATGGGCACCCTGGCAGCGGTGTATACCGTTCGATGTCCTGAAGAACAGTGGGGGAGCTCCGCTCCACCCACACCCCCTCAAGACCGCACCGGGGTCTATCTGCTGCGCCAAGTTGTCAGGTCGACGTCCAGGTGGGTGGCGATCGGGGTCGGCAGCTTTGCGAGCGCTTCTTTGATGGCGGCGGGGTCGGTGTGCCAGGCGCTCGGGCCCATGGCGACCAGGGCGAGGGCGTCGGCGCGGCTCAGGGACAGGGGTGCGCGGATGGTGCGGGCATTTGACGGTACAAAATGGGGATCCAGGCTTTTGTGCAGTCGCTCCTGCTTGGCCGGATCGACCCGGATCAGGCCGAGGGCGTCGACCAGCTCGGCCAGGTGAGCGGCGGCGGGGGTGGCCACGATCAGGGCGCCGCCCGGGCGCAGGACCCGGGCGAACTCGGCGCCCGAGCGGGGGGCGAAGACGTCGAGGATCACGGCGGCGGCGTGGTCGGCGATCGGCAGGCCCTGCCAGATGTCGGCGCGGACGGCGCCGATGCGCTCGCTTGCCCGCGCCGCTCGCTTCAGTGCGGGCTTGGAAGTGTCGACGGCCAGGCCCACCGATTCGTTGGTGAGCGCCGCCGCCAGGTAGTGCGCGGTGCCGGCGCCGACCTCGACGATCAGGCCCGGCTCCTCCCGGGCGACGGCCTCGGTCACGGCTTCGGTCAGGGCGGCGAAGTGGCCGGCCGACAGCAGGGCCGCGCGGGCGGCGACCATCTCGGCCGTGTCGCCGGTGTGGGCGGGGCGGCCGGCGGTCAGGTCGACGTACCCCTGGCGGGCGATGTCGAACGAGTGGCCCTGCGGGCACCGCAGCGCCCGCTCGGCCGCGGTGAAGGGGCCGTGGCAGACGGGACACCGCAGATGTGTGATGACGGACGGTTGCACACCACTAGTGTCGTTCCATGGCTGCACCCACATTCGACGAGATCCGTCGCGCGCCCAAGGCCCTGCTCCACGACCACCTGGACGGGGGCCTGCGCCCCGCCACGATCCTCGATCTCGCGGCCGGGATCGGCCACGAGCTGCCCGCCGCCACGCCCGAGGGGCTGGCCGAGTGGTTCGTCGCCGCGGCGGACTCCGGGTCGCTGGAGCGCTACCTGGAGACGTTCGCCCACACCGTCGCGGTGATGCAGACCGCGGACGCGCTGCACCGGGTGGCCCGCGAGTGCGCGCTGGACCTGGCGGCCGACGGGGTGGTGTACGCCGAGGTCCGCTACGCCCCGGAGCAGCACCTGGAGGGCGGCCTCACGCTGCCTGAGGTGGTCGAGGCGGTGCTGGACGGGTTCCGGGCGGGCTCGTCCGAGGCGGCCGCCCAGGGCACCCCGATCCGGGTCGGCACCCTGCTCACCGCCATGCGGCACGCGGCGCGGTCGATGGAGATCGCCGAGCTGTCCATCCGGTACCGCGATGCCGGTGTCGTCGGCTTCGACATCGCCGGCGCCGAGGCCGGTTTTCCGCCCACCCGGCATTTGGACGCGTTCGAGTACCTCCAGCGCGAGAACTCACATTTCACCATTCACGCCGGGGAGGCGTTCGGCCTTCCGTCCATCTGGCAGGCCCTGCAGTGGTGCGGTGCCGACCGGCTCGGGCACGGGGTGCGGATCGTCGACGACATCGCCGAGGACCTCTCGCTGGGCCGGCTCGCCGCATATGTGCGCGACAAGCGCATCCCGCTGGAGCTCTGCCCGTCGTCCAACGTGCAGACCGGTGCGGCCCCCTCGATCCGCGAGCACCCCATCGGCCTGCTGCGTGACCTGCGCTTCCGGGTGACCGTGAACACCGACAACCGGCTGATGAGCGGCACCAGCATGTCGCGGGAGATGGCGCTGCTGGTGGAGGCGTTCGGGTACGGCTGGGCGGAATTGCAGTGGTTCACGGTGAATGCGATGAAGAGTGCGTTCATTCCGTTCGACGAGCGCCTGGCGTTGATCAACGATGTCATCAAGCCGGCGTACGCCAAGCTCACGTGATGTCCGGATTTGTCGGCGTCGATCACCTGGGTGTATCGGGTAAACCTGTATGAATGCCTTTAAATCGGACATTGGCTCCAGTGTCGCACATAATGCACAGCGGGATACCTGGGCTTTCTTCTTGGCACGGGACATGGTGGAATCTCGTGGGTCTGGCCCAGTAGGGTCGGCCGGTCGCGGGTGCCTGCTGTTCCACAAGGCGCCGGTTCGGAGGGCGGTGAAGTGAGCAAACGGCCATCGACGCGGGAGCCGGTCTCGTCGCGTCTGCGGTTCCCCATCGGCCGGCTCCGAGACCTGCCAATTTGGTCCAAGCTCGGCCTGATCATGATCGTCCCGATCATCGCGACGATCGTGGTCGGCACCAACGGTCTCGTCGGCAACATCGGCGACGCCAACGACGCCGACCGGGCCCGCACCCTTTCCGGCCTGTCGGCTCAGTCCTCCGCCCTCGTGCACGAGCTGCAGAACGAGCGGGCCAACGCGGCCATGCTGCTCGGCCAGCTCAACACCGACGCGGCCGTCGAGGCCCGCAGCGTCTTCGAGCGGCAGACCCAGAAGACGGACGACGCCGCCAAGGACTACCGGCTCACCCGCTCCGGGCTCGCCGACCCGCCCGAGGACTTCCGCAAGCAGCTCGCCTCGATCGACACGCAGCTGCAGGACCTGCCGCAGATGCGCAAGCAGATCAGCGAGGGCAGCAAGGAGATCCTGGCCAGCACGGTCGTCGCGCGGTACAAGTCGCTCGTCGACGACCTGCTCGGGATCCGCGACAGCGCGGCCGAGCTGTCCAACAACCCGTCGCTGGGCGCCGACATGCGCGCCGCGGCCGCCATCTCGGAGATGAAGGAGCAGGTGGCCCTGGAGCGGGTCGTCGGCATCCGGGCACTCACGACGAAGGCCTTCACGCCGCAGCTGCGCAAGGAGTTCCAGTCCGCGCTGACCGGTCAGGAGCAGGCGGAGGAGCAGTTCCGCACCAACTCCCAGCCGTGGCACCGCGACCTGTTCGACAAGAAGCGCTCCGGCTCGGACCTCAAAGAGGCCGCCACCTTCGAGGGTGTGCTCGGCCCGCTGACCACCGAGGCGCTGCCGGGCGACATCTTCACCGCCACCGCGTGGGACAACGCCATGATCAACAAGGCGAACCTGCTGCGGGGCATCGAGATCGAGTTCGACGACCACAACATCGACAGCGCCACCGTGGCCCGCAACGACCTGCAGCGCCGGGTGCTCGTCACCGCCGGCGCGCTGCTGGGCATGCTGCTGCTGGCGATCCTCTTCGCCTGGATCGTGGCCCGGTCGATGGCCCGCTCGCTGCGCGAACTGCGGCACGGCGCGCTCACGGTCGCCCAGTTCGGCCTGCCCCAGGCGGTGCAGCGACTGCGCGACCCGGCCCTGGCCACGCAGATGTCGCCGCACCAGCTGGCCCTGCAGATCGCCGAGCCGCTGCCGATCCGCAGCCGCGACGAGTTCGGCCAGGTGGCCGAGGCGTTCAACGCGGTTCACCTCGAAGCGGTGCGCACCGCGGCCGAGCAGGCCGCCCTGCGGGCCAGCGTCGCGACCATGTTCGTCAACCTCGCCCGCCGTTCCCAGATCCTGGTCGACCGGCTCATCGGTCACCTCGACCGGCTGGAGCGCGGCGAGGAGGACCCGGACCGGCTGGCCGAGCTCTTCCAGCTCGACCACCTGGCCACCCGGATGCGCCGTAACGACGAGAACCTCCTGGTCCTCGCGGGCGCCGACTCCACCCGCATCCAGCGCGAGCCGGCCCCGTTCATGGACGTGCTGCGCGCCGCGCAGTCCGAGGTCGAGCACTACACGCGCATCGAGTTCGGCATGATCGACCGGGACATCGAGATCGCCGCCCACGCGGTGAACGACATGGTCCACCTGGTCGCCGAGCTGCTGGACAACGCGACGGCGTTCTCGCCGCCGGACTCGGCCGTCATCGTGGAGGCCCGCCGCGTCGGCGACCGCGCCGCGCTGCTGGTCGAGGACCACGGCATCGGCATCTCGCCCGAGCAGCTGGCCGAGCTCAACGACCGGCTCGCCAATCCGCCGATGGTCGACGTGGCCGTCTCCCGGATGATGGGCCTGGTCGTGGTCGCGCGGCTGGCCGCCCGCCACGGCGTCAAGGTCGAGCTGCGGGCGGCGCGCGAGCGCGGCACCATCGCCGACATGACGCTGCCGGCCGGCGTGCTCGTGCCGCGGGCGCTCGCCGGGCGCGGCGGCCCCGGGATGCCGTCCGCCGGCATGCCCGCCGTCGGCCCCAACGACGTCGTGCAGGCCCGGCCGATCCCGTCGACCCCGGCCCCCCGCTCCCCGCTCGCCTCGCCGCTGGCGCTGGAGAGCGGCCCGACGCCGGGTGGTCTCGGCGGCGGCTTCGCGGGCGCCGGCACCGGCGGCCCCGGCAACGGCGGCGGCCCGCGCTTCGGCACCCTGACCAGCAGCGGCCTGTTCGGCGGGGACCGCCCCGAGCGACCGGACCGCAGCAACGGCACGGGCGAGCGCCCGACCGTCAACGGCTTCGCCAACGGCACCCCGCCGCGCCCGGCTCCGCCCGCGCCGCCGGCTCGCCCGTCGCTTCCGCCCGCGGGCGGTGGCTTCGGCGACGACAGCGGCTTCCGGCGCGGTGACACCGGCGGGTTCCGCCGGGGCGACACGGGCGAGCAGTTCCGCCGCGGCGACGCCGACGGCTTCCGGCGCGGGGACACCGGAGGCTTCCGCCGTGACCCCGAGCGGGACACCGGCGGGTTCAACCGCGACGACCGCGCCCCCGAGCGCAACGGTGGCGGCGGCCGCGCCCTGCCGGCCTGGTCGGACCTCACCGGCGTCGGCGACGTCTCCGGTCAGGACGACTTCCGCCGGGACCGTGAGGACGCACCCGGCGGCTCGGGCCGGCTCGGCCCGCTGCCGCAGCGCCGCGCGAACGAGGCCTGGCCCGCCGAGGGCGAGGACGCGGACGTGGCCGACGCCGAAGAGGTGAGCGGCCCGATCCCGCGGCAGCGACCCAGCTTCGGCAGCGGCTTCGACGACGCCCCGGCCGGCCAGAACGGCTTGGCCACCCCGCCCGCCGCCGCGCCGTCGCCGTGGCCGCCGGCCGCCGCCGAGCCGCAGCAGCGGCCCGCGCCGCAGCCGGAGCCGTACGCGCCGGTCGACATGACCGCGGAGATTCCGCGCGTCCGGCTCGACTGGGACCCGGCTCCGGGCGAGAGCGAAGTACAGGACACCCGGCAGCGCTTCGTCGACGAGACGATGGAGCTGCCGATCTTCCGGGAGCTGGAGTCCGCCTGGTTCACCACCAAGCGCCAGCCCCTGGAGGACCTCACGCCCCCGGCGTCCTCCGCGGCGGCCCCGGCTCCGGCTCCGGCCGCAGCTCAGCCGCCATCCTCCGGTCAGCGGCCGGTCGAGGTGACCTACAGCGAGGCGCCGGCCCAATACGTCCCGCCGCAGCGATTTGAAACCCGCAGTCCGGGTGAACCTTCGCGAGGTTCGGCCGACCGGGCGTCGAGCGGTTCGGCAGTAAACTGGCACACTGCGGCAGACGAAGGATGGCAAGCGGCTGCGGCAATCGCCGAAGCGCAGGAATTCGCGACGACCGACATGGGTTTGCCAAAACGCGTGCCGCAGGCGCAGCTGGTTCCTGGTGGGGTTGAAAAGAACCCCGCCGCTGCGCACAAGCGGACGCCGGAGTCCGTGCGCGGTCTGTTGTCGGCTTACCACCGAGGCGTTCAGCGCGGCCGCACGCGGTCCGACGACTCGAAAACCCCTGAGCCGACTTCGGCCGGGCCTCAAAACTCGCAGGTTGGCAAGGAGCAAGAGGCATGACATCTACGCAGGATCTCGGTTGGCTGCTCGCCAACTTCGCGGACCGAGTGCCGGGGGTCGCCCACGCGGTCGCCGTCTCGGCGGACGGTCTGCTGTTGGCTGCTTCTCGCGACCTGCCGCGCGACCGTGGTGATCAGCTCGCCGCGATCGCTTCCGGCCTGGTCAGCCTGACCCAGGGCGCATCCCGCTGCTTCGAGGGCGGGGCCGTGCTGCAGACTGTGGTCGAAATGGACAATGGCTTTCTGTTCCTCATGTCGATCTCCGACGGTTCGTCGTTCGCGGTCCTCGCGGCCCGCGCCTGCGACGTCGGTCAGGTCGGCTACGAAATGGCATTGCTGGTCGACCGGGTCGGTGACGCTCTCACGCCGCCGCCCCGCCCAACGGCCTCGATGCTCGGCTGAAGCTGAACTAGGTGACAGAGCACTATCCATTAGTTGGTATCCATTGGCTGCTAACGACATACTCAGTGGCTGCTTACGAGGCCCGACGAGTGAGGAGGTGAACGGCGAACATGGCCGAACGCGATGAGCCAACGGGCGCGTTGGTAAGGCCGTACGCCGTCACCCGAGGTCGCACCCGGCCCAAGCTGGAGATTGCGATCGAGGCGCTGGTCGAGACCACCGTGCGTGGCCGGGCGGCCAATACCCGGCCGGGTGGTGCTCACGGCCAGGAGCAGCAATACATTTCAACGCTTTGCGACGGACGCTTGCAGTCCCTCGCCGAGATCGCGGCGCGCATGCAGCTTCCGCTGGGTGTCGCCCGTGTCATCGTCGCGGACATGGCTGCCGACGGACTGGTCGCGGTGTACGAGCCGACCTCGCTCGACGAAAACGAGTCGGTGGGCACAGAACTGCTTGAGAGGGTGCTGAGTGGACTTCGGAGGCTCTGACGTGGCGCACCGCCCAGGGCGGGTCACGTCAGCGAAGATCGTCATCGCCGGCGGTTTCGGCGTGGGCAAGACCACACTGGTCGGCTCGGTCTCGGAGATCACGCCGCTGACCACCGAGGCCATCATGACCTCCGCCGGTGTCGGTGTGGATGACACCCGCAATGTGCCCGGCAAGACGACGACCACGGTCGCGATGGACTTCGGTCGTATCTCGATCGACCGGGACCTGATCCTGTACCTGTTCGGTACCCCGGGCCAGACCCGTTTCTGGTTCATGTGGGACGAGCTCGTGCGGGGCGCCATCGGGGCCGTCGTCATGGTGGACACCCGGCGTCTGGCCGACTGCTTCGCCGCGATCGACTTCTTCGAGCACCGGCGGCTGCCGTACCTGGTGGCCATCAACTGCTTCGACGGCGTGCAGTACCACAACGCCGACGACGTCCGGGAGGCGCTCGCGATCTCGAGCGACGTCCCCGTGGTGTCGTGCGACGCGCGCTCCCGGGAGTCGACCAAGAACGTACTGATCTCGCTGGTCGAGTACGTGCTGTCGATGCGCCGGACCCGCGCCACCGCGCCGGCCTAAAACTTCACACGCACCGCCGCTACACCCCACTCAAGCAGTGGAAGCGCACCGAGCACCCGAGAGGGACGCCCGGTGCGCTTTCGCGTTGCGGGGTATGACGCTCTGTGTTCATCCCGGTGCGGAACGCTGCGGTTCCGTTTCTGTGGCCCGCAGAGCGTTCCAAGGCCGCGACGGGCACTCGGGTGTGCCTGCGCACGTTCTGATCGCGCTGTAGCCCGCACAGGGCGTCTGCACGCGCATCTGAGGGAATGCATACGAAAGAGGGCCGCCCCCTTTTCGCGGGAGCGGCCCTCTTCGTGTGCCGTCTGCTCGCGCATCCGATGGCACACATACGAAGAGAGCCGCCCCCTTTTTTCGCGGGAGCGGCCCTCTTCGTGTGCGTTGTGTGGAGGAGTGAGCTCTAGCGGCGCGCCGAGCGGTACTCGAACTCGCGCTCCTGGTAGTCCCGGCTCGCCTCGCGGCTGAAGTCCCAGCCGCCCGCCGACTCGCGACCCGGGCGGCCGCCGACCGAGAAGCCGCCGACCTCCTGGCCCCGGCGCCAGCCGCGGAAGTAGCCCGTGGTGTGGGCGGCGATCTGGGCGGCGTCGCGGACGATGCGCAGCGGGCGCTCCGGGTTGGCGTTGACCGGGGCCCCAGGGACCAGGTTCTGCTGCGGGACGCGGCGCGGGAGGCCCGTGCTGGTCTCGTCGCCGATCTGCGGTGCGGCCGCGCGCTGGGCCGCCTGCCAGGCCTGGTCGTTCGAGTTTTCCCAGCTCGGGGTGGGCGCCTGGGTCTCGCCGGTGGACTCGTCGGCGTCCCAGTCGGTGAACCAGGCCGAGCGGGCGGCCGCGAAGATCAGCAGGTCGCCGTCGCCCTCGTCGGGCTGCTTCGGGGCGGCGTCGCGCTCGGCGGCCTGGGCGCGGCGGCTGCGGCCGGCGCCGGTGCTGCGAGCGGTGGCGCGCTCGGCCGGGCGCTCCGAGTCGACCAGGCGCAGGGCCGGGGGCTCGAAGCGGAACTCGCCGCTGTACTCCCCACTCAGCTCGTCCGAGTAGCCGCCCTTGAGCGCGGGGTCGGCGACCGGGGCGGGCTCGACCAGGCGCAGCCCGGCCGGCTCGACCGGCAGCTCGCCGGTCTGCCACGGCGGGGGCACGCGGCCCTCGCGCTGGCGAGGCAGTTCGACGTGGCGCTCGGCCGTCCGGGACCGCTCGCTGCGCGGGATCTCGGTGCGACCGCGGTCGCTGCGCGGGATCTCCGTGCGGGTGGTGTCCGTGCGGGTGGTGTCGGCGCGGGTGGGCTCGGAGCGCGGAGTCTCGGAGCGCGGAGTCTCGGCACGCGGGAGCTCACCCCGCGACGAGCGCGGGATCTCGCTGCGCGACGAGCGGGGGATCTCGGTCCGGGCCCGTTCGCTGCGGGCCGGCTCCTCGTCCAGCCGGTCGGCGTGCCGCGAACCGGTGCGGGCCTGCTCGGCCGCGGCCTGCTCGGCACGGTCGCGCTCGGCCCGTCGCTCAGCCCGGGAGAGCCCGGCGGAGGCGGCGGAGGCGGCGGAGGCAGCGGCGGCGCTGGACTCGGCGCGGGACCGGGTCGAGCGGTCGCCGTTGAGCGGCGGGAACTCCCCGGAGCCGAACGAGCTCAGCGAGTCCGAAGCCGCGCTGCGCGAACCGAGGGCGTCAGCGGCCGAAGACCGCGAACCGAGCGCGTCAGCAGCTGAGGACCGTGAGCCGAAAGCGTCGGCCGTCGAGGAAGCCGCCGAGGAAGCCGCCGAGGACCGCGAGCCGAGGGCGTCCGTGCCGCGGCGCGGGGTGCCCGAAGCGCTCAGCGAGCCCGACGTCGACTCGATCGTCGCGTCGAGGGCCGAGAAGTCCGGCGGCTGCGGGATGTCGCTCAGCTTCGGCAGGCTGCTCAGCTCCGAGGCGGAGGCGAGCGGGTCGGCGCCGAACTTGTACGCCGCGGCCGAGGTCTCCGTGGTCGGCGCGTCCGCCGAGCCCTGCGCCCAGCGCGACAGCGTCGGGGGCTCGCCCAGCGCGCTGAGGTCGCTCAGGCGCGGGCCGCCGTCCAGGCCGCCGCCCGAGGTGGGCGCGGCGGGCGTGATCGGCGGGGCCGGGGGCATGCCGGCCAGCGGATCGAAGCCGTACGAGTCGAAGCGCGGCATCTCGTGGTGCTCGTGCCCGCCGATCAGCGGGGCGATGCCCGGCGGCGGCGCCGGCATCAGCGAGGTGAACTGCGGCTCGTTGTTCGTCGACGTCGGCTGCGGCGGGATCACCGGGCTCGGCGCGACCGGCGGCGGGGCGACCGGGGCCGGGGCCACCGGCAGCGGCGCGACCGGGGTCGGCTGCGGGGGAGCCGGCTGCAGCGGGACCGGGATCGACTGCATCGAGGCCGGGGTGGGCTGCTGGCCCTGGTACGTCGGCGGCACCGGCGGCGCGGGCGCGTACATCGGCGTCGGCGCGTGATAGGCGGCCGGCTGGTACGGCGGCGGCGGTGCGGTGTGCGAGGCGGGCGCGTAGCCGGGTGTGTAGCCGGGCGGCGTCGACGTCACCGGCGGGGCCGAGGGGACCCCGTAGGCGGGCGGGGCCGAGGGCACCGAACCGTACACGGGCGGCGCCGAGGGGACCGACCCGTAGGCCGGCGGGGCCGACGGCACGTAGCCGGGCGGGGTCGAGACGACCGGCGGGGCGGAGATCACGGCCGGCGGGCCGGAGACGACGGCGGGCGCGGAGCCGATGGTGCCCGGCAGGCTCGCGGCCGGCGGGGCCGACACGACGGGCGGCTGGGCCTGGGACGGCATGTTCGGCACGCTCTGGGCGCGGCGACGGCCACCGGTGGTGCGCGCGGCGGCGGTCTCCTCGGCCCGGGCCACCTCGGCGGCGCGGGCGGCGGTCTCGGCGGCGCGGCCCGCGGCCTCGGCGGCCCGGGACGCGCGGGTGCGGGTCGGCATGGCGTCGCTCGCCGCGGCGGCCGGGCGGGCGTTGGAGGCCACGGCGGCGGCCCGCGAGCGGGACGGCGTGTTCTCCGGCAGGGCCGTGGCCGGGCGCAGCGGGGTGGCCGGGGTCAGCGGCTGGGCCGGCTGGTTGAGCGGGGCGGCCGGGCTCAGCGGCGTGGCCGGGCGCTGCCGGTTGGGCAGCGTGCGGTGCGCGGCCGGGCTCATCTTCTCGGCCAGCACCGCGACGAGCGCGGCGGCCGCGGCGTCGCCGGCCCGCACGGCCGCGACGGACTGCCGGATGGTCTCGGCGACCGCGGCGGTCATGGCCCGGTTGACGCCGGTGCGGCGGGGAGTCTCGGCGATCGCGACGCGCAGGGCGGTGATGGCCTCGCCCAGCGTCGCGGCATCGGCGACGCCGGCCTTGGCCAGTTCGCCGATGACGAGCTGGTCGCCCTTGCGGCCGGTGGCGCCCCCGCCCAGTATTCCGGGCTCGGGCAGCGCGTCGAGGACGGCCAGCGGGATGGTCTCGGCCGGGTCCGGGTAGGCGCGCAGGGCCGCGGGGTAGAGCTCGCGGAGCACCTCGCGCAGCGTGGCCGCGGCGCTCTGGCGGCCGGAGACGACGGCGGCGTGCGCGGCGAGGACCGGCTTGAGCGGAAGCATGTCGCGCGGCGGGCTCTGGCCGACCGCGGAGAGCACGCCGGCCTGCAGCGCGCGGGCGAGGCCGACGGCGCGGCGCTCGGCCGCGTTGGACTGGATCTCCTCCGGCGACTCGTCGTCGGCGAAGCGCTCGGCGTAGTCGTCGGCCGAGTCGTCGTCGGTGAACGCGAGGTTGCGGCCCGCCGCGGTGAGCAGCTGGGTGACGACGTGGTCGTCGCTCTCGGCCGCGACCGCCACGGCGGACGTGCCGCCGGAGCGCTGCGCCAGCAGAGCGCTGAGCTCGGCGTAGCCGCCGGCGTCGTCGCTCACCTCGCAGATGTCGATGAGTCGGCCGGCGTCGTCGACGACCGCGACGGTCAACCAGATGTCGGAACCCGACTGCGGCTCGGCGGGGTCAGCCGACGCCAGACCGCAGTACACCCGAACGAGCGCCACCGCGTCGTCCTCCTCTCGGGACATCAGTTGAGCTTTCGTCACGATCGGCGGGGACTGTCCCGGCGCCCCGCCGATGTGTTGCCGCAGGTCAAACTGAACGACCTCTAGTGAACAGGTTGACGGCCGGTGACGCGATCAGCCGAAACGGTTGATTGCCCAGCTGGCTGATCGTCGTCCACCGTCGCCACCCGTCCGGCTAGGAGCCGGGTCGGGCCCGCCGTGCCAAAATGCCCACGGCTTAGATCCTGTCGGTCACAAATCAATCACGCCAGTCCACGGCGGCAGAAATTTTGCCGATGATCGTCCGCCAGCCCAGGGCTGCCTGTTGTGCCCCGATTTTCTTCAGCCGGCGCTTGGCGAAGAACCCGCCGACGCCGCCCGATGCCGCAGCTCGCAGGCCCTCGTCGAGGTCGTCGAGGGGGGAGCCGGGGGAGAGCGCCGTGCGGACCGGCTCGAGGCGCAGGGCGTAAGCAAGGTCACGTGCCGCCTCGCCCGCGGCGAGCAGCAGATCGGTGTCCCAGGCGTCCTGGCCGCCGCGCAGGTTCTCCACCACGAGGTCGAGCTCGTAGCGGTTCTCGTCGGTCGGCACCACCGAGGCGACGGTGATCCGCTTCTTCAGGCTTTCCCAGGTGTCGACCTGGACAAGGTCGTTCTCGACGCCGTCGGTCTTGACGTACTCCACCAGGCCCTCGACGGAGCGGAAGAGCAGCAGCTTGCCGCGGTGGGAGAGGAACGCCGGAACCTCCTCGGGCTCCGCCTCCTCTTCCTCATCCTCTTCTTCCTCTTCCTCCGCCTCGGCCTCGAGCGCCTCTTCCTCTTCGGCCTCGGTGAGCTCGTCGTCAGCGTCGTCGAGCTCGTCGTCCTCATCGTCCGACTTGGCCGAGGACTTCTTGGCGACCGGCGCGTCGGCGGCGTCCAGGTCCGATTCGTCCGAAGAGGAAGAATCCGCAGAGTCCGTCGCGGTGTCCTTCTTCCGGGAACGCTTCGATGAAGCTTCCACGGGCGCCGGCTCCGGCTCGTCCTCGAACAGCTCCGCGTTCTCGAGGATCACGACCCGCTCGTCGTCCTCGTCCTCGTCGGCCCGGCGGTGGAGGATCGCGAAGTCGTCCTCCTCCTCGTCGACCTCGGTCGGCGTGAGCTCGGTGTTGAGCCGGTACGCCCGCAGCGTGTAGCCGACCCCCTTCGGGAACGCGATCTCGACGGGCTCCATGCGCACGTCGTTCCACATCGCGTCGGCCTGGGAGGTGCGCTCTTTGCCGCCGGCCTCCTCATCGAAGTCGGCGTCGTCCTCATCGGCGATGTCGTCGGCGATGTCGTCGGCGTCCTCGACGGTGTCGACCTCGTCGTCGACCTCGGTCTCGGCATCCAGCGCGTCGACCTCCTCGACGTCCTCCTCCACCGGCTCGGGCTTGGCCGGTCGCGAGGAAGCGGGCCGGGAAGACCGGGAAGACTGGCGGGCCACTGTGACCTCCGTAGTCGGGCTCGGCGTGCGGGCACACCAGGGCGTGTGTGGCCTCGCGCACAAAACACCCTAGTGTGCACGTTGTGCGGCGGTCAGACCCCCTTGGGGTGCCAGACCGTCTTGATCTCCAGCAGCGAGAGCATGCGGGAAACGCCGGGGTCGCCGGTCCAGTCGGGATCGCTCGGTCGGATCACCCGCTTCAGGTTTTCCGCCGCGGCCGCCTCCAACTCCTTCGCGAGTGTGGTGTCTGTCACACCGGTCAGATCGATGGCGTTCACGTCCATGTGCGCGGCGAGCCAGGGCGCCATCTCGGGCACCTTGCCGGTGAGGATGTTGACCACCCCGCCGGGCAGGTCGGAGGTGGCCAGCACCTCGGCCAGGGTGACGGCGGGCAGCGGCCGGTCGGGCGAGGCGAGCACGACCACGGTGTTCCCGGTCACGATCGCGGGCGCGATCACGCTCACCAGCCCGAGCAACGAGGACGCGGCGGGCGCGACGATCCCGACCACGCCGGTCGGCTCGGGCGCGGAGAGGTTGAAGTACGGTCCGGCGACCGGATTGGCCCCGCCGTGCACCTGCGCGATCTTGTCGGCCCATCCGGCGTACCAGACCCAGCGGTCGATCGCGGCGTCGACGACCTCGGGGCCCGCGCCCTCCGCCGCCGCCACCTCCTCGACGAACTGCGACCGGCGGCCCTCCAGCATCTCGGCGATCCGGTAGAGGATCTGTCCGCGGTTGTAGGCGGTCGCGCCCGACCACTTGGCCACGGCCCCGCGCGCCGCCTTCACGGCGTCGCGGACGTCCTTGCGGGAGCCGAGCGCGGCGTTGGCGAGGAAGTCGCCCGAGGTCGACTGCACCTGGTAGGACCTCCCCGACTCACTGCGGGGGAACGCGCCCCCGATGAACAGCTTGTACGTCTTGCGGACGGCCAGCCGGCCTTCAGTGCTCAAGGTAGGCCTCCAGCCCGTGCCGGCCACCCTCGCGGCCGTAGCCCGACTCCTTGTACCCGCCGAACGGCGAGGTCGGGTCGAACTTGTTGAACGTGTTGGCCCACACGACCCCGGCGCGCAGCTTGTCGGCGACCTGCAGGATCCGCGAGCCCTTCTCGGTCCAGACGCCGGCCGACAGCCCGAAGGGCGTGTTGTTGGCCTTCTCCACCGCCTCGTCGGGCGTGCGGAAGGTCAGCACCGACAGCACCGGCCCGAAGATCTCCTCGCGGGCGATCCGGTGCGCCTGGGTCACCCCGGTGAAGATCGTCGGGGCGAACCAGAAGCCGCGGTCGGGCAGCTCGCACGGGGCCGACCAGCGCTCGGCGCCCTCCTGCTCGCCGATCTCCGACAGCTCCCGGATGCGGGCCAGCTGGGCGGCCGAGTTGACCGCGCCGACGTCGGTGTTCTTGTCCAGCGGGTCGCCGACGCGCAGCTGGGCCATCCGGCGCTTGAGGGCGGCCAGGAAGTCCTCGGCGATCGACTCCTGCAGCAGCAGCCGCGAGCCCGCGCAGCACACGTGGCCCTGGTTGAAGAAGATGCCGTTCACGACGCCCTCGACCGCCTGATCGATGGCGGCGTCGTCGAAAACGATGTTCGCGGCCTTCCCGCCGAGCTCCAAAGTGACCCGTTTATCGGTACCGGCCACCGCCCGCGCGATCGCCCGCCCGACCTCGGTCGAGCCGGTGAACGCCACCTTGTCGATCCCCGGGTGCTCGACCAGCAGCCGGCCGGTGTCGCCGGCCCCGGTGATGATGTTGACGACGCCCGGCGGCAGCTCGGCCTGCCGGCAGATGTCGGCGAAGAGCAGCGCGGTCAGCGGCGTGGTCTCGGCCGGCTTCAGCACGACCGTGTTCCCCGCGGCCAGCGCCGGTGCGATCTTCCAGGCCAGCATGAGCAGTGGGAAGTTCCACGGGATGACCTGGCCGGCCACGCCGAGCGGGCGGGGGTCGGGGCCGAAGCCGGCGTACCCGAGCTTGTCCGCCCACCCCGCGTAGTAGAAGAAGTGCGCGGCCACGAGCGGGATGTCCACGTCCCGCGACTCGCGGATCGGCTTGCCGTTGTCCAGCGACTCCAGCACGGCCAGCTCGCGGCCGCGCTCCTGGATGATCCGGGCGATGCGGTACAGGTACTTCGCCCGCTCCCGCCCCGGCATCGGTCCCCAGACCTTGTCGTAGGCGTGCCGGGCGGCGCTCACCGCGGCGTCGACGTCGGCCGCGTCGGCGTTGGCGATCTCGGCGAGGGTCTCCTCGCTGGCGGGGTTGATCGACTTGAACGGCTCGCCCTTGCCGTCGACGAACTCGCCGCCGATGAACAGCCCGTAGGACGAGGCGATGTCGACGATGGCGCGCGACTCGGGCGCGGGGGCGTAGGAGAAGTCCATCGCTAGTCCAGGGTGAAGTAGTCGGGGCCGCTGTACTGGCCGGTGGCAAGCTTGGTCCGCTGCATGAGCAGGTCGTTGAGCAGCGTCGAGGCGCCGAAGCGGAACCGGTCCGGGTCCAGCCAGTCGGGGCCGGCGGTCTCGTTGACCATCACGAGGTACTTGATGGCGTCCTTGGCGGTGCGGATGCCCCCGGCCGGCTTCACGCCGATGATCCGGCCCGTCTCGGCCCGGAAGTCGCGCACCGCTTCGAGCATGACCAGCGTCACCGGGAGCGTGGCGGCCGGCTGCACCTTGCCGGTGGAGGTCTTGATGAAGTCGGCCCCGGCCAGCATCGCCAGCCAGGAGGCGCGGCGCACGTTGTCGAGCGTGGCCAGCTCCCCGGTCTCCAGGATGACCTTGAGGTGGGCCTCCCCGCAGGCCTCCTTGACCGCCGCGATCTCGTCGTGCACCTCGGCGTAGCGGCCGGACAGGAACGCGCCGCGGGAGATCACCATGTCGATCTCGTCGGCGCCGTCGGCGACCGCGGCCCGGGTGTCGGCCAGCTTCACCGCGCGCGGGGCCTGACCGGAGGGGAAGGCCGTGGCCACGCTGGCCAGGTGGACCTTCGACCCGCGCAGGGCCTCGGCGGCGGTGGCGATCATCGCGGGGTACACGCAGATGGCCGCGGCGCTCGGGCAGCTCGGGTCGGCCGGGTCGGGGCGCACCGCCTTGGCGCACAGCGCACGCACCTTGCCCGGGGTGTCCGAGCCCTCCAGCGTGGTCAGGTCCACCATGCGGATCGCCAGGTCGAGAGCCTGGGCCTTGGCCGTCGTCTTGATCGACCGGGTGCCCAGCATCGCGGCGCGCTGCTCGGCGCCGACCTGATCGACTCCCGGCAGCCCGTGCAGAAAGGTCCGCAGCGCGCCTTGTGAGCGTGCGACCTCGGCGGTGAGGGTCATGTCCCAAATACTAGGCTCTCGGTTTGTGGACGTACTCGTGGTGGATCACCCCCTGGCCAAGTCGCGGCTGACCGCGATGCGTGACGAACGTACCGACAACGGGGCGTTCCGTGCCGCGTTGCACGAGCTCACGACGATGCTCGTGTACGAGGCGGCGCGCTCGTTCGCCACCGAGCAGTTCGCGGTCAAGACGCCGGTGGCGACGACCGAGGGCACCCGGCTGGCCAACCCGCCGCTGCTCGTGCCGGTGCTGCGGGCCGGGCTGGGCATGTCGGACGCGGCCCTGGCGCTGCTGCCGGAGTCGTCCATGGGGTTCGTGGGGCTGGCGCGCGACGAGCACACCTTCGAGCCGCGGGCCTACATGGAGTCGCTGCCCCGCGACCTGTCCGGCATCCCGGTGCTGGTCCTCGACCCGATGCTGGCCACCGGCGGCTCGCTGGAGCACTGCGTGCGGCTGCTGGTCGACCGCGGCGCGACCGACATCACCGTGCTGTGCGTGCTCGCGGCCCCGGCCGGCATCGAGCGGCTGGCCAACTCCGGGCTGCCGATGCGCCTGGTCACCGCGGCGATCGACGACCACCTCAACGAGAAGATGTTCATCGTCCCGGGCCTCGGCGACGCGGGCGACCGGCAGTTCGGCGGCATGCCCCGCTTCGGCGATTCTTAAAAAGCTCCTTAATTCCGGTCGCCGCAACGGGGGAAAGCGGCCTCCTGACCTTGAAGGGGTGAACGGGGGCGGATTTACGTTGGCCCTCGATGAGGTACCGGAAGAACGTCATGCTGTTGGCCGCGATCGTCCTGGCCCTGACCGGCTCGGGCGCGATCGCGGCGGCCATGCTGCGGGAACCGGTCGCGCGGTTGGCCGAGGCCGACCCGCGGCAGGGGCTCGAGCAGCGCCGATGTGCGGTCGACGCCAAGCTCGTGCCGCGGTGCGGGCTGTTGTGGGGCGTCGCCCCGGGCGCGTTCACCGACCTTCCGGCGGGCCGGGCGCTCGGCAACTTCGAGCGCACCACGGGCCGTCCGGCCGACGTTCTGCACTCGTATCACCGCGGCGACGAGGTCTTTCCGACGGCCGATGAGATCGCGGCGGTACGGCAGCCGCGCAAACGCATTCTCTTCGCGAACTGGAAGGTCGCCTGGAACACCACCTGGGCGGACGTGGCGGCCGGGGGCGAGGACGCGCGGATCGACACGGCCGCGGCCCGATTCAAGGCGTTTCCCGGCACCATGTTCCTGGCGCTGCACCACGAGCCCGAGAACGACGTGCGCAGTGGCGGCGGGATGACGGCCCGCGACTATGCCGCGATGTTCCGCCACACGGTGCAGCGGCTGCGGGCCGACGGCGTGAAGAACGTCGTGTTCGTACTCGTGTACATGGCCTATCAGCCCTGGTGCGAGCAGGACTAGTTCGAGGACCTGTACCCCGGCGACGACGTGGTGGACTGGATCGGCATGGACCCGTACCTGTTCGCCAAGCCCGGCGGGTACGGCTTCGGCGACTTCTCGTATCTGGTCAATCACACGACGAATCCGGCGCGATGGCCCGGCTTCTATTCGTGGGTCACCAAGGAGCACGGGAACAAGCCGCTCATGGTGGCCGAATGGGGCGTCTACGAGCACACCGCCGACCCGGCCCAGAAGGCCTGGATCTTCTCCACGGTCGCCCAGCAGATCGGGCGCTTCCCGGCAATCCGGGCGCTGGTGTACTTCGACTCGCCCAACGCCCCGAAGGGCGACACGCGACCCGACTCGTCCCAGCCCGCCCTGCGCGAGTTCAAGAAGCTGGCCGAGTCCCAGACCTTCGACGTGACGCTCTAGATGCCGAGGGCCGCGGCGATCTGGGTGCGCAGCGCGACCAGGGCGGCCGCCGCGCGCTCCCGGGCGCCCGGGAGGTCGGCCGGGCCGGTGACCGGCTCGACCACCTCCAGGTAGGCCTTCAGCTTGGGCTCCGTCCCCGACGGGCGCACCACGACCCGGGTGGTGCCGGCCCGCAGGATCACCACGTCGGACTCGGGCAGCCGGTCCTCGACCGTGCGCACCGGCTCGTCGAGCAGGTCGGCCGGCGGGCGGGCCCGGATGGTCGCCATCATCGCGGCGATGTCGGCCAGGTCCTCGACGCGCACCGAGAGCTGGTCGGTGGCGTGCACCCCGTGCCGGAGCGCGATCTCGTCCAGCCGGTCGCCGAGGGTGCGCAGCTCGGCCTTGAGCCCGGCGGCGAGCTCGCAGACCAGCAGGGCGGCGGTGATCCCGTCCTTGTCGCGGACCAGCTCGGGCGCGACGCAGTAGCCGAGCGCCTCCTCGTACCCGTAGACCAGGTCGTCCCCGGCCCGCACGATCCACTTGAACCCGGTCAGCGTCTCGCCGTAGGGCAGGTCGCGGTCCGCGCACAGCCGGGAGAGCAGGCTGGAGGAGACGATCGTGGTCGCGTAGCGGCCGCGCACCCCGCGGCGCATGAGGTGGTCGGCGAGCAGCGCCCCGACCTCGTCGCCGCGCAGCTGGCGCCACACCCCGCCGTCGGCGTAGGCGACCGCGCACCGGTCGGCGTCCGGGTCGTTGGCGACGGCGATGTCGGCGCCCTCCCGCGCGGCCAGGGCCAGCAGCAGGTCGGTGGCGCCGGGCTCCTCCGGGTTGGGGAAGGCCACCGTCGGGAACTCGGGGTCGGGCTCAGCCTGCTCGGCGACGACGAACGGGGCCGGGTAGCCCGCCGCGGCCAGCGTGGCCTCGAAGACCTCGCGGCCGACGCCGTGCATGGGGGTGTACGCCACGGCCAGCTCGCGCGGCACCGCGGGATCGATCACGCCGACCGCCGCGTCGACGTAGTCGCGCACGATCCGCTCGTCGAGGACCTCGCCGGGCGGGCCCAGCGGCACCTCGGCCAGCGGCCCGACCGCGCGGATCGCCTGCTCGATCTCCGCGTCGGCGGGCGGGACGAGCTGGGCGCCGTCGGCGAGGTACACCTTGTAGCCGTTGTCCTGCGGCGGGTTGTGGCTGGCGGTGACCATGACGCCGGCCGCCGCGCCGTGCCGGCGGACCGCGAAGGCGAGCACCGGGGTCGGCAGCGGCCGGGGCATGAGCAGCGCGCGGCGGCCGGCCCCGGTGGCGACCCGGGCCGTCTCGACCGCGAAGGCGTGCGAGCCGTGCCGGGCGTCGTAGCCGATGACCAGCGGCCGGTCGTCGGGCCCGGCGGTCTCGGCGGCGAGCCAGCGCACCAGCCCGGCCGCGGCCCCGCGGACGACCGCGAGGTTCATGCCGTTGGGCCCGGCCCGCAGCGGCCCGCGCAGCCCGGCGGTGCCGAACCGCAGCGGGCCCGCGAACCGGTCCGCGAGCTCCGCCTCGTCCTCCAGCACGCCCTGGAGCTCGTCCCGGCTGGCCGGATCGGGATCGTCGGCCAGCCAGGCCTCGGCCACAGCGCGAAGGGTGGAGGTCATCTGCCCTTCATAACACGGGTCGGGTTCAGTTCGACGGGGGAGTCACCTTGAAGCTGGTGACCATCTCTTCGAAGATCGCCTTGCTCTCCTCGAACCGCGAGTCGGGCACGGTGACGAAGAAGTGGTACGCCTTGCCGTTGACCACGACCGCGTCCCACAGCGCGTGCCGCAGGTGGTCGCCCGAGCCGCAGGTGTACTCCAGGATCGCCGACGTCTGCCCGTCGAGCTTGCCGTCGGAGAAGTTGACCCGGCCGTACGGCGTCTCGCAGCTGGACGGGGTCGACTTGAGCCGGTTCTCGGCCGACTCCAGGAACTGCCGGGGCGCCGCCGAGGTCTTCTCGATGTTGACCCGGATGCGGCGGTTCGCGTCGGCCGGGTCGGTGATGTCGAAGTACGGCGTGGCCGCCGCTCCCAGCTGCTTCTTCGTCCAGCCCTTGGGCACGCTGACCGAGATGCCGCCCGGGTGCGTGAACGGCTCCACCTCGAACGCCGGCGCGGCCGGCGCGCTGGAGCGGCCCGCGGTGGGCTGCTGGCCCTTGTCGTCGCCGTCGCCGGAGAACAGCCCGGAGGCGGCGCCGATGCCGAGGAACAGCACCAGCACGACGGCGGCCGCGACCGCCGCCTTCATCCAGCTCGGGGCGGCCTTGGCCCGGTCGAGCAGGCCCGCCCCGGCGCCCCCGCCGAAGGTCGTGCCGTGCTTGGGCGGGGTGGCCGTGGTCGGGCCCTGGGCCCAGTCGTCCTGGGCGTACTCGGGTGCGTACGCGTTGTAGGCGTCGGCCCCGGTGCGCTCCAGCTCGACCTCGGGCGCGCCGCCCTGGGCCGGTGCCCCGGAGTGCATGCGCCGCAGGGCGCCGCTGACCGTCTCGCCGGGGGCCATCATGGCCCGGCCGCCGATCTGGCCGCTCGGCTGCTGCGGGTGCACCATGGTCGGCTGGTGGGCCGGGCGGACCACCGCGTAGGGGTCGGTCATGTGCGCCGGCGCGTTGCTGGCCAGCGGCCCGGCGAGCAGGTCACGCAGCACCGCGCGGGCGGTCTCGATGTTCCAGCGGCGGGCCGGGTCCTTCTCCAGCAGCCCGTAGAGCACCCCGGCCAGCGGCCCGGCGCGCATCGACTGCGCCGGCGGCTCCTCGACGACGGCCCGCATGGTCTCGAACGGGTCGCGCTTGTCGAACGGCGGGCGCCCCTCGACGGCCGTGTACAGCGTCACACCCAGCGAGAACAGATCGCTCGGCGGGCCGAACTTGGCCCCGATCGCGCGCTCGGGCGAGATGAAGTGCGGCGAGCCCAGCACCATGCCGGGCGTGGTCAGCTCGCTGTCGGTGGGCATCCGGGCCACGCCGAAGTCGGTGAGCACGCACCGCCCGTCACCGCAGATGAGCACGTTGGCCGGCTTCACGTCGCGGTGCAGCACCCCGGCGGCGTGGGCCACCTCGAGCGCGCCGAGCAGCGCGATGCCGATCTTGGCGACCGCCCGGGCGGCCAGCGGGCCGTCCTCGACGATCATCTCGGCCAGGCTGCGGGCCTGCAGCAGCTCCATGACGATCCACGGGCGGCCGGCCTCGGTCACGACGTCGTACACCTGCACGACCGACGGGTGCGACAGCGCGGCGGCCGCACGGGCCTCGCGCAGGGTCCGCTGATACATGGAGTCGCGGTCGCTCGGCGCGAGGCCGGGCGGGAGGATGACCTCCTTGACCGCCACGTCGCGGCGTAGCAGCGTGTCGCTGGCACGCCAGACCGTGCCCATGCCGCCGTGTCCGATGGCGGTGCGCAGGGCATAGCGCCCGCCGATCACCACGCCGGGCGCGGCCCGCTGCCCCGGCACCGGGGGAGCGGTCGAGCCTGGTTCGCGGGGTTCGCGGGCGGGTCCGTTGGAGGGGGAGTCGGAGCCGTGCGCAGGTTCGCGCCCGGCTCCGGCCGAGGCCAGAGCACCGGTGGGTGGCAGGGGCTCGCCGTGCCACGTCGGAAGCTGAGTCACAGGCAGTAAACCGTCATGGGAGGGGGAGGTTGACTTCTCGCCCCACTATCTTGCTTGCTCTTGGCTTCGGAAGAAAGGTGGGGTTCGGTCCTTCACCGTACCGTGACCCGCATACAACGGACCGTGTCGGTCGGGTCGCCCTGCGGACGGCCGGAGGATTGAATTCGTTCATCCGGGGAACCTGAACAGTTGGATGAAGCGTCTACGCAGGTGACGGAAACCGATCGGGAACATCGGCGACTCGTCTTTCCTGGATTCTGCACCGCGACGGCCGATTGTCGGACGAGGAGTCCGACGCCTTCCGTCACTGTGCGTTGAATGTTGGCGACGCTGTCCAGGGTGTGAGACGGGCTTCAGGCCGAAAAGTCATCACGACAACGCGTGACCGAAGTGATGGTCGCGCGTTAGAGAGGGTGTGGTGGCGCCTGCGGTTCGGCGCCTTTAGCAGCGGTTAAGTGACGCTCAGCTATTCCGGCATCACGAGAATGATGTTGCGCTCCGTCACCTTGACCCGGTTAGTCTGTCCATGGCACGCATGGGGCGGGCCGCTCCTTTAGACCGAAATAGAGAACTCACCGTGACGAGAGCGCTGACCCTGACCGAGACCGCCGCAACGCCGGCGCGCACGGTTGGCAAGTCGTCGTCGTCGAGGGCCGAGCGGCTGTCCGAGGGCTGGCCCGAGACACCACCTGGAGCCGACCCGCTGCCCGGGCAGCTCGACCGCTGGCTCGCCTCCCGGGGCGCCGAGCTGGTCGCGACCCGGCGGCACATCCACGCCCACCCCGAGCTTTCCGGCCACGAGTTCGAGACGGCCGCGCTCGTCGCGCGCGAGCTGACCCGGGCCGGCCTTTCGCCCCGCATGCTGCCCAAGGGCAACGGCGTCATGTGTGACATCGGTCGCGGCGAGCGCGTCATCGCGCTGCGCGCCGACCTCGACGCGCTGCCGCTGCCGGACACCAAGGACGTGCCGTACCGCTCGACCGTCGACAACGTCTGCCACGCCTGCGGCCACGACGTGCACACCACGATCCTGCTCGGCGTCGGCCTGGCCCTCGCCCAGCTGGCCGAGCGCGGCGAGCTGCCGGGCCGGGTGCGCCTGCTGTTCCAGCCGGCCGAGGAGACCATGCCGGGCGGTGCGCCCGAGGTGATCGCGGCCGGCGGGCTCACCGACGTCGCCGCCATCTTCGCCCTGCACTGCGCGCCCCAGCTGCCCGTCGGCCTGGTCGGCGTGCGCTCCGGGCCGTTCACCGCGGCCGCCGACAAGATCGAGGTCCGGCTCACCGGCCGCGGCGGGCACACCGCCCGCCCGCACCTCACCGCCGACCTCGTGCACGCCCTCGGCCGCATCCTGGTCGACGTGCCGTCGTTGCTCGACCGCAAGCTCGACGCCCGGGCCGGGGTCTCCATGGTCTGGGGCGCGGTGCGCGCCGGCGAGGCCGCCAACGCCATCCCGATCGAGGGCACGGCGCGCGGCACGATCCGGGTGCTCAGCCGCGAGGCCTGGAAGGAACTGCCGGAGCTGGTGACCAAGCTGATCCACGACGTCATCGCGCCGACCGGTGCGGATGTCGAGGTGACGTACACCCGCGGCGTTCCTCCGGTGGTCAACGACCGGCTCGCCACCGCGATCATCGCGGGCGCGGCCGGGGCCGCCCTGGGCGCCGACCGCGTGGTCGAGGCCGAGATCAGCATGGGCGGCGAGGACTTCGCGTTCTACCTCGACGGCGTGCCCGGCTCCATGATCCGCCTCGGCACGGGGATCCCCGGCTCCGAGACGAAGTTCGACATCCACCAGTCGGCCTTCGACGTCGACGAGCGCGCGATCGGCCACGGCGTGCGGATCATGGTCCACACGGCGCTCGCAGCGCTCAGCGCGGGTGCTTTCTAGGCGGCCTGGACCGGTCCCGGAAGGTCAGCCGCTGTATGGGCGCCTTGGCAGCGGGGTCTACCCGGTTATGTCCTGAACAACAGTGGGGGAGCTCCGCTCCACCCACACCCCCTCAAAACCGCACCTGGTTTTACCGATAGCAGACAGCGAAGGTCGTGCACGTCTGGTAGACCGGGGGCCGTGGTCACCGAGCTGCGCGTGCACGGCGTCACCGGCTCTCCGGCTGAGGACATGTTGGACCGGCCCCTGCTGCGGCGGGTGGCCGGAGACACCGATGCGGGGTTCTTCCGCCCGCGCACCGAATACGGGGCGGTCACCGGCCCGGGCGGGGCGACGCTGGAAGGCTATCGGTGGGGCAACCTCACCGCCGGGGCCGCTGCTCGCGCGTTGTGGTTGCTGTTGCTGCCGTTCATGTTCGCCAATGTGGCGCTGTGGCTGCGCCCGGCCACCAAGGCGGGCCCGCGGGCGGTGATCCGGGCCCTCGTGCGGGTCTACGCGCTGTCCATGACGGGGTCGTTCGTGCTGTCGTTCACCGAAGTGGCGGTCGACCTGGTCGGCTGGCAATGCGCGAGCCTGCCGCGGTGCCTGGACGGGCGCGGATATCTGGCGCTGTTCGCGGACGGGTTCTTCGCCACCACCAGCCGGCGGCTTGCGCTCGGGGCGCTCGGGCCGGTGGTCGCCATCGGGTTCCTGTGGTTTCTGGGGCGGCGGACGTGGGCGCGGTACGAGGCGTTCCCGGCCCAGACCGAGGGCGACGGGGACGGGCTCGCCCACCCGTGCTTCTGGAACGGCAAGCCGCTCGTCGGCCGGCTCCGCTCGCTGCACATCGCGTTCGCCTTCGGCACGCTCGACGCGATCCTGCTGGCCAACCTGCTGCCGCACGGGTGGCGTCCGCTCGGGCTGGTGCTGGCCGGGCTGACCGGGCTGATCCTGCTGCTGTGCGTGGTCGCGGTGGCGGTGCGCGCGGTCGTCGACCGGGACAACCCGGCGCGCTGGGCGCGGCCGTTCACCCGGCTGCTCAGCCACGGCGCCGTGGTGCTGACCGCGCTCGTGCTCGGCTACGCGCTGCTGCCCCGGGATCCGTGGGTCGCGGGCGGGCGGTTGCCGCAGCTGGGCGGTACCGTGACGGGGCTCTTCGCAGTTCAGGTCGTGCTCATGCTGGTGCTGGGCGCCGTGGTGCTCGCCAGCCGGCCGCCCGGGACGTTCCTGCAGGGGCTGGCCGGGCCGCTCATCGCCTCGGCCGGGCTGGGCGTCGCGGTGGCGTTCTCGGCCGGCCTGGCCTACCGCGTCGCCGACTTCCTCGACCGCCGCTCGCGCCCCTCGTCGGCCGACTACGCCGGCTGGCACCCGCTGCAGCCGCCGGCCGCCTACGAGTGGGCCGCGGCCGGGTTCGTCCTGCTGCTCGTACTCACCGTGATCGTGGCCGTGGCCGGCGGGCTTCCGCTGGTGCGGCGGCTGCGGCGGCAATCCCGGGCGGTCACCGACGCCGACTTCAGCGGCGGCCGCGCGCGCGACGCCGAGCGGGCCAAACACATCGACCGCGCCGTCGCCGACGCGCTCGTCACCGACCACATCGGACGGATGCTGGTCTGGGTGTTCATCCCGGCCGCGCTGGCCGCCGTGGTCGCCACCGGGTTCGCGCTCGCCGGGCGACGGCCGATCGCGCTTGCCCGGTCGGGCTCGGCCGGGGCCGAGGTGCTCTCCTTCGCGGTCAACCTCGGCACGTACCTCATCGGCTTCTCCGCGTTCGCGCTCGTGCTGATCGGCGTGCTGGCCTACCGGTACCAGCGCTTCCGGCGGATCGTGGGCGTGCTGTGGGACCTGGGCACGTTCTGGCCCCGCGCGGCGCACCCGCTCGCCCCGCCCTGCTATGCCGAGCGCGTGGTGCCGGAGCTGGCCCAGCGCGCCTCCTGGCTGGCGGCCGAGCAGGGCGGCGTGATCCTCTCCGGGCACAGCCAGGGCACCGTGCTCGTGGCCGCCACGGTGCTGCAGATGCCACCCGAGGCGCAGGCGCGCACCGCCCTGCTGACCTACGGGTCGCCATTGCGCCGTTTGTACGGCCGGTTCTTCCCCGCCTACCTCAGTGACCCGGTGCTGGAGCAGGTCGGTGGGGTGCTCGGCGGCCGCCGGTGGATCAACCTGTGGCGGGACACCGACCCCATCGGCGGGCCGGTGCAGACCCCGACCGCGGTGGACCAGCGCCTCGTCGACCCGCCGGCGTTCGCCGTCCAGCCCGGCGACACCGTGTACCCCAAGGTCGACGGGCACTCGGCCTACCAACTCCGCCCCGAGTTCGGAGCGGTCGTCAGCGCTCTTGCGGCTTCGCTGGCTCGTCCTCCAGCGGAGCCTCCTTCGGAGCGTCCTGCGGAGCCGGACGCTGCACCGGCGGAACCGGCTGCGCCGCCGCTGCGGCGGGAACCGGAGCCGGCCGCTGGACAGGCGGAGCAAGCTGTGCCGCCACCGCGGCGGGAACCGGAAGCGGCGCCGGCCGCGGGCGGCGATAGCGCCTGAGGAGCCAGACCAGCAGCCAGATCGGCAGGCCCAGGAAGAGCGCCCACGGCAGCAGCCAGCCCAGCACGGTCAGTGCCACCCGCAGCGAGGCCACGAACGCGTTCCAGCCGTTGCGCAGGCCGACCAGGATGCCGGTGTCCTCTTCGGACACCGTCGGGGCGTCCGGGCCGTGCAGCACCAGGGTGATCGTGGACAGCGCGGTCAGCCCGTCGAGCTTGCGCTTGCGGGCCTGCAGCGACTCCAGGTCGGACTCGCGCCGGGACAGCTCCGACTCGAGCGAAGTGATCTCGCCGATCGTCTGCGCCCGGGCCAGCAGCGCGCGGATGCGGTCGACGCTGGCCTGCGCGGTGGCGATCCGGGACTCCACGTCGACCACCTGGTCGGTCACGTCCTGGGCGGTGAGCTGCCGGTTCTCCTCGTCGCCGAGGTTCTTGAGCTGGTCCAGGGTGGACTGGAACTTGTCGGCCGGCACCCGCAGGGTGAGCGTCGCGGTCGAGCTCTGCCCGTCGATCTGCCGGTTGTCGCCGCCGATGAAGCCGCCCGCCCCCGTGGCGAACGCGATCGCCTGCGCGGCGGCGACGTTGACGTCCTTCACCTCGACGGTCATCGAGCCGGAGTAGATGATGGCCCGGTCGGTGGTGGACAGGTTGTCCGGCACCTTCTGCTCGGCCCCGCCCTGCTCCTTGCCCGCGTCCGCCGGGAAGTCACCGCCCGCCCCGGCGGCGGCGTTGTCCTGCGCGGGGGCCACGGCGGGTCCGGGGCCGGCGTTGCTACCACTCGTCGCCTTGTCGGCGGCGGACGAGCCGCACCCGCTCAGCGCGAGGACGATCGCGCCGGCCGCCGCCGCGAGGAACACGGTGGTGCGCCTGACTGACATGACGCCTCCTGGGTAGGGTCCTGTGGGGGTTGTGCCGGTCCGACGCCGAGCGCGCCGCGGCCGTTCCACCCGTGCGGGTCACGTTTCTGCCACGAGGAGGTCTCCGGATGCGCATCACGAAGTACACGCACGCCTGCCTGCGGATCGAGCACAGCGGCGGGGTGCTGGTGATCGATCCCGGGGTGTTCAGCGAGCCGGAGGCCCTGGAGGGCGCCGACGCGGTGCTCATCACCCACGAGCACGTGGATCACGTCGACCTCGACAAGCTGCGCGCGGCCGCGGCCCACCAGCCGGCGCTGACCGTCCACACCCACCCCGACGTCGAGGCCACGCTGACCGACCTCGACGCCGACGTCTTCCCGGTCAACCCGGGCGACACGTTCGTCGCGGCCGGCATGACCGTGCGCGCGCACGGCGGGCAGCACGCGGTCATCCACCCCGACATCCCGCGGATCGTCAACGTCGGCTTCACCATCGACGGCCCCGACGGCCCGATCTACCACCCGGGCGACTCGTACTTCGTGCCCGACGAGCAGATCGCCACGCTGTTCGTCCCGGTCTCGGCGCCGTGGCTCAAGCTCGCCGAGGCGATCGACTTCGCCCGGGCGGTCAAGCCCGAGCGCGCCTTCGCCCTGCACGACGGCCTCTACGTGGACGCGGGGCAGCAGATGGTCACCGGCCACATGACGCGCCTGTCCGGCACGCACTACACGCGCCTGGATCCCGGTACGACCATCTAGCGTGAATGCATGGCAGACGCCCTCGCCGCCGTGGTGGCCCGGCTGTACTCCGCCGCGCCCGAGGACTTCATCCCGCTGCGCGGCGAGGAGGTGGCCAAGGCCCGTGCGGCCAAGGACACCGGGCTGGCCGCGGCGATCGGGAAGCTGCGCAAGCCCACCGTCGCGGCCTGGCTGGTGAACCGGGTGGCCCACGAGCGCCCGGAGCTCATCGCCGAGCTGCTGGAGCTGGCCGAGGAGCTGCGGACCGCCCAGCGCGAGCTGCGCGGGGCGGACCTGCGGGAGTTGTCGGTGCGGCGGCGCAGTACCGTGGCCGCCCTGGCTCGTGAAGCGGTGAAGCTGGCCGGTCGCGGCTCCGCGGGCAATCTCCCCGTGGCCGAGGTCGAGGCCACCTTCGCCGCCGCGCTCGCCGACCCGGACGTGGCGGCCGAGGTGCGGGCGGGGCGGTTGACGAAGGCGTTGGAGTACACCGGCTTCGGTGAGACTCCCCGGCCCAACCTGCGCCTGGTCAAGGGCGACGACGAAGGCGGCGGCTCGTCGTCGGCGACGGTGACCCCGGTCCGCTCCGCGCCGGACGAGAGCGAGAAGGAGCGGCGGGCCGAGGCCCGGCGGCGCGAGGAGGAGCGCCGGCGGGCCGAGGAGGAGCACGCCCGGCTGGTCAAGCAGGCCCGGCGGGAGCTGATGACCGCCTTGCAGCAGGTCGCCGACGCCGAGAACGCCAAGGCCGAGGCGGAGCGGGCGGTGGCCGCGGCCGACAAGGCGATCAAGCAGGCCGAGAAGCGGGTCAAGATCGCCCAGGACGCGCTGGCCGATCTGGGCTGACACCGTTCCACCGTTCAGTGCCTCGCCGTGATCCATGCGGGAGGGCAGAATGACCCGGGTGACTCCCGAGCAGGCGGCCGCCGCGGCGAAGCAAGCGGTGCTGGTGTTGGGCGGCGCGTTCAGCGACGACCCCAAGACCATGCGCCGGGCCCGTCAGATCGGCCTGACCGGCTGGGCCTTCTACGTCGCCGGGCGCGGCGGCGCGCTGGGTGACGTGCGCGCCGACACCGTCGCCGCCGCGCTGGGCTTCATCGCCCCGGAGGCGGTGCAGGACGGCTGGGACGCGGCCCGCAAAGTCGCCCCGCCGGAGCAGATCGCCGCCGACAACCTCGACGAGTGCTGCCGCTGGGGCCGCGAGCACCTGGAGAGCTTCTATGCCCTGCCCAAGCTGGTCGAGCTGGCCGAGCGGGTGGTGGTCAGCGCCGAGACCGCGGGCATGCCGCTCTTCGCCGCCTGGCGGGCCATGCCGCTGCCGGACGACTCGCCGGGGGCCCGGGCCGCCGTGCTGGCCCACCTGCTGCGCGAGCACCGCGGGTCGGCCCACCTGCTCGCCATCCGGGCCAGCGGCCTCACCCCGCTGGAGGCGATCATCTCCGGCCCGGACGGCGAGGCGGAGGCGACCGCGTTCGGGTGGCAGCCGCCGTACCCCCCGTTCGAACCCCTCGTCCGCCGGCGCAGCTGGGCCGAGGCCCTGACCGACCGCATCGCCGGCGAGGCGTTCAAGTCGCTCACCCCGGCCGAGCGCATCGAGCTGGTGAATCTGCTCGAAGCCGCCGTGCAGTCCGTCAAGGAGGCCCTGCCGGGCTAAGTTGCTCCCATGGAGCTGACCGTCCGCGGGTCCTCGCTGCGCGACGTGGCCGCGATCCTGTCCATCACGCGGGCGAGCGACATCGCGTCCACGGGCGAGCCGGACTGGACCGAGGACGAGGTCGTCGCCACCCTCACCGCGCCCGACCTGGACCCCGCCGTCGACACCTGGCTGGCCTTCGGGCCGGACGGGAGCCCGCTGGCCTGGGCGTACGTGGACAACCCGGAGCGCAGTGAGCGCGACAACGTCGAGGTCTACGCGGTGCCGGGGGCCGGACCCTTCACCTTCGGCCCGCTGCTCGACCTGGCCCTGGCCCGCATCGCCGAGCGAGGGGCGGCGATCGTGCAGGCGGGGGTGGTACCGGCGGAAATCGCGTATGTCGAGGCGCTGACCGCCCGCGGCTTCGCCTTCCGCCTGCGCCGGGCCCGGATGACCCGGGAGCTGACCGGGCAGGAGCGGCCACCGGACGCGCGGTTCGGCGTCCGGGTGATGCGGGAGGACGACCTGCCCCGCTTCCACGAGGTCTTCCAGACCGCGTTCGCCGATCTCGCCGACCACGTGCCGCAGGACTTCGCGACCTGGCGGGCGTCGCTGGCCGCGCTGCCCTCGGTGAGCTGGGACGAGTGGCTCGTGGCGGAGTCCGGCGGCGTGATCGTCGGCATCCTGCAGTCGTCCGACCAGGGCGTCGAGCGCGGCGAGGGCTGGGTGAAGAACCTGGCCGTGCTGCGCGAGCACCGCGGGACCGGGATCGGCCGCGCGCTGCTGGAGGCCGCGTTCGCCGTCTACGCCGCGAAGGGGCGCACGACGGCCGGGCTGGGGGTCGACGTCACCAACCCGACCGGGGCGTACCAGCTGTACACCAGCGCCGGCCTGACCGCGGCGTTCGCCGCGGACATGTACGAGCTGGTGCGCTAGGGCATCGCGGTCTTGGTCGGGCGGCCGCGCAGGTCCTCGAGGTAGTCCTCGGGCGCGCCGGCCTTGGCCGCGGCGTTCGCGATCTCGGCCAGGTACCACGCGGTGGGCAGGCCGCCCTCGTAGCCGGCGAACACGTAGACCCAGGCGGTCTCCTCGCCGTCCAGGGTCGCCACGCGCAGGTGCAGCTTGCGGTAGGTCCCGGCGAGCGCGCCCTCGACCTCGTCGAGCTGCTTTTCGTCGTTGGGGTGCACGTCGTACAGCGCCACGAAGACCCGGTCGCCCGGCGACTCGACGATCGTGGTGACCGAGCCCTCCCAGCCGAGGACGTCCTCGCCGGCGAAGGTCAGGCGCCAGCCCTCGAGCCAGCCGGTCCCGATCATCGGTGAATACGGACAGTAGGCCCGCATGCGGGCAGGGTCCAGGTTCGAGCCATACGCGGCGTAATGACGCACGGCGATGACGATAAACCCGACCGGGTGCAGGAGAGAATACTGCAGAGCGTGTCGGATTCGGATCCACTCGTCGGCGCGCCCTGGCCGTACGGGTGGGGTGAGTCGGGCGCGATTGCCGTGGCGAGGGAGAATGAGGCGATAACAGCCGAGGAGGGGTGACTGGCGTGGGCCGGATCGTGATCATCGGAGGTGGCCCGGCGGGCTACGAGGCGGCCCTGGTCGCCGCTCAGCTCGACGCCCAGGTGACCGTGATCGAGGCCGAGGGAGCCGGCGGCGCCTGCGTGCTGCACGACTGCGTGCCCTCCAAGACCTTCATCGCCAGCTCGTCCGTGGTCACCGCGCACCTGGACACGGAGGCGTTCGGGGTCATCGGACCCGCCGGGCCGGACGTGCGGGTGGACGGACCGGCCGTGCACCAGCGGGTCAAGCGGTTGGCCCACGCGCAGTCCAGCGACATCCAGGCCAAGCTCGTGAAGGCCGGTGTGGAGTTCGTCACGGGCACGGCGCGCCTCGGCGAGGATACGCTCGGTCACACTCACACCATCCAGGTGACGCCGGCCGATGGTGACGCTCCGTATTCGATTGCCGCCTCCACGGTGCTGATCGCCACCGGCGCGACGCCCCGGGTCCTGGCCAGCGCGGCGCCGGACGGGGAGCGGATCCTCGACTGGCGCCAGGTGTACGACCTGCCGAAGCTGCCCGACAAGCTGATCGTGGTCGGCTCCGGGGTCACCGGCGCCGAGTTCGCCTCCGCCTACCTGGCCATGGGCGTGGACGTGACGCTGGTGTCCAGCCGCGACCGGGTCATGCCGCACGAGGACCCCGACGCCGCGATGGCGATCGAGCGGGTCTTCCGCACCCGGGGCATGACGATCCTCAACAACTCCCGCGCCGCGGCCGCCCGCCGCACGGCCGACGGGGTCGAGGTCGAGCTGGCCGACGGCCGCGTCGTCGAAGGCTCGCACGTGCTGATGTGCGTGGGTTCGGTACCGCAGACCTCCGCTCTCGGCCTGGCTGAGTACGGCGTCGAGGTCGCCAAGGGCGGCTACGTCACCGTCGACCGGGTCTCGCGCACCAACGTGCCCGGCATCTACGCCGCCGGTGACTGCACGGGCCTGCTGCCGCTGGCGAGCGTCGCGGCCATGCAGGGCCGGATCGCCATGTGGCACGCGCTCGGGGAGGCGGTCGCCCCGCTGAAGCTGCGGACGGTCGCGGCCAACGTGTTCACCGACCCGGAGCTCGCGTCGGTCGGCATCACCCAGTCCGACATCGACACCGGCCGGGTGCCGGCCCGCGCGGTGATGCTGCCGCTGGCCGGCAACGCCCGGGCCAAGATGGACGGCCTCGACGACGGCTTCGTGAAGATCTTCTGCCGACCGGCCTCGGGTCTGGTGGTCGGCGGAGTCGTGGTCGCCCCGAAAGCCAGCGAGCTGATCATGCCGATCGCGATGGCGGTGGAGAACCACCTGAGCGTCGACCAGCTGGCCCACACCATCACGATCTACCCGTCGATCTCGGGCTCGATCTCAGAGGCCGCCCGCCAGCTCATGCAGCACGACGAGGACTAGACCCACTGTATGGGCGCCCGAGCACTATGCCTTACAGCGTTATGTCCTGAAAAGCAGTGGGGGAGCAAGCTCCACCCACACCCCCTCAACACCGCACCGCGTCCTACGGGTCGCAGGACGTCATGCTATTTCGCGGAAGATGCCCCGGGCGTAGTCCGCGACGGCTGCCCGGGTCACGGTGGCCTCGATCGGCAGGGACTCCAGGCAGCGGCGCAGGGCGTCGGTGAGCAGGGGGCGGGGCACCCGCATGGAGACGGTCGAGTGCGGGACCCACTCGCCCGGCTCGTACAGCGGCAGCGACACCATCCCCGCCGCCGTCAGCAGCCCGTGGATCCGGGCCTGGTGCGCGACCAGCTCCGGGGTGGGTGCCGGGCCGAGGAACACCACGCGGCCCACGAACACGCCGGTGTACTGGAAGTTGACCCGCAGCGGCGCCGCGACCCGGGTGCCGGCCAGCGCCGCGGCCACCGCCTCCGGGTCGAGCTGCCGGGCCACGCTCAGGGTGACGTGCGGGCGGTGCTGGCCGTTGTGCGGGGTGCGCAGCGACTGGACGCCCAGCTCCTCGAGCTGGTCCCAGAGCACCCGGATGCGGCGGGTGGCGCGCTCGTCGAGGTACATCTCGACCGACGCGACCATCAGCGGGCCCGCTGGCAGCGCGGGCACCAATAGGCGTTGCGCGCGTTGAGCACCGCGGTGCGCACGGGCGTGCCGCAGACCAGGCACGGCTGGCCCGTACGGCGGTACACGTACACCTCCCCGCCGTGCCGGTCGACCCGCGGCGCGCGGCCCATCGCCTCCGGCGTGTGTGCACTGTGGACGGTGTCGATGCGCCCCTCGGCCACGCCCGCGCGCATGAGCACGCGCAGGTCCTGCCAGATCGCCTGCCACTTGCGCCGGCTCAGTTTCGTGCCGGGCGCCGTCGGCGGCAGGCCGGCCCGAAAAAGCGACTCGGTCACGTAGATGAGCCCGGCCCCGGCGACGATCGACTGGTCCATGAGCAGCGCCATGAGCGGACGCCCGGAGCCCTTGATGCTGTCGTACGCCCGACCGCCGTCGCTGTCGTCGTCCAGCGGATCCGGCCCCAGGCGGGCCAGCAGCGCGTCGAGGCGCGGCGGGTCGAGCAGCTCGCAGGCGGCCGGTCCGCGCAGGTCGAGCCAGTGCTCGCCGTTCGCCATGCGCATGCGGACCTCGCCGACCGGCGCGGGCGGCTCGCCGTCGCCGTCGGTGACCTTGCCGTACAGCCCGAGGTGCACATGCACCACCGCGCCGCCCGCGTAGTGGTGGAACAGGTGCTTGCCGTGCGCGGAGGTGTCCTCCAGCTCGCGGCCGTCGACGCGCGCGGCGTCCGCGGCGAAGCGCCCCTGCGGGCTGGCGACGGCGACCGGGCGGCCCGCGAAGAGCTTGCGGTGCCGCTCGGCGAGGCGGTGGATGGTGTGACCTTCGGGCACCGGGCATTTATACCCGGACCGATCGCGTGGCGGCGCGCTATTCTCGGTGGCATGAGTCGCAGCGCACTTGTCACGACGACGCCGGGAATCCCCCGGCGGCGCTGATCGACGTCAGCTTTGCTCCGGGGCGCTGCGCTCCGGAGCTTTTTTGTGGTCCGCGGCGGGCGCTCCCCTGAAAAAGGAGACCGACATGCAGGACCACCGCCGGCTCGGCCGCGAGCTCGAGCTGTTCCACTCCGACCCGCTCGTCGGCGCCGGGCTGCCGATCTGGCTGCCCAAGGGTGCCGCCGCCCGGCGTGCCGTCGAGGACTATCTGCTCGACCTGGAACGCCGGCACGGCTATCAGCACGTGTACTCCCCGCCCCTCGCCAAGGCCGAGATGTACTACAGATCCGGGCACCTGCCGCACTACGCGGACGACATGTTCCCGCCGATGGAACTGGATGCGGACAATGCGTTCGTGCTGCGGCCGAGCCTCTGCCCGCACCACGCCGCGGTGTTCGCCGCGCGCGGCCGCTCGTACCGCGAGCTGCCACTGCGCGTCGGGGAGATCGGCGGGCAGTACCGGGCCGAGCGCTCGGGCGTGCTCGGCGGGCTGTCCCGGGTGCGCGCGATCTCGCTCAACGACGGGCACGTCTTCTGCGCCGACGACCAGGTCGAGGCCGAGGTGCTCGCGGCGCTGGAGGTGATGCGGGAGGCGCACCGGGCGCTGGGTTTCGCACCGGCGTCGTGGCGGCTGTCGCTGCGCGGGGACGGGCCGAAGTACGTCGACGACCCGCCGATGTGGGCGCGCGCGACCGCGGTGCTGCGCGGGGCGCTCGAGGCCGCGGGCGTGGACTACGTGGAGGCGGCGAACGAGGCCGCGTTCTACGGCCCGAAGATCGACATCCAGCTGCTCGACCACGCCGGCCGGGAGAGCACCCTGGCCACCGTCCAGGTGGACTACTACATGCCGAAGCGGTTCGAGTTGTCCTATGTGGACTCCGACGGCGCCCGGAAGCGGCCGGTGATGGTGCACCGCAGCGCCGCGGGCAGCATGGAGCGGCTCTTCGCGCACCTGATCGAGGTGCACGACGGCGCCTTTCCGGCCTGGTTCGCGCCGGTCCAGCTGGAGATCCTGCCGATCGGGGACGCGGACGTGCGCGGGTTCGCCGGCCGCGCCCGCGCGCTCGGGCTGCGCGTCGAGGAGTCGTACGACGGGAGCCTGGCCGCCCGCATCCGCGACGCCGCCCAGCGCCGGGTGCCCTTCGTGGCGGTCCTGGGTGCCAAGGAGGTCTCGTCCGGCACCGTCTCGCTGCGCTCCCGGGACGGCTCGGTCGCGGTGCGCTCGGTGGCGGACGCGCTCGAATTTCTGGCGAATGCCTGCGCCGCGCCTAAACAAGACGAGGCCTTGGCGCCGTCTGTGTCCATGTGAACGTCCTTCGCACGGTTGGTGCGGGGCTCGCGGTGCTCGGTCTGGCCGCCTGCTCCGCACCCGCCGTCTCCGCCCCTTTGCCGGCAACACAGCCATCAGCGTCGCCCAGCGCCGTGGAGGCGGCGCGCGGCCCCGTGAACGCACCGGTTCCCCAGATCGACTACCCCAAGGAGGGCGGCGGCAGCTATGAGGTCGCCGCGGCCGGAGGTCCCGTTATTGGTACCACCGGTCAGCTGCTCACCTACCGCATCGCCGTCGAGCGCGACATCACGGGCATCTCGGCCGCCGCGTTCGCCGAGTCGGTCGAGGCCGTCTTCGCCGATCCGCGCAGCTGGCCCGGGACCGGCAAGTGGCGGCTGCGCCGGGCCGGCTCCGGGGACCGCTACGACTTCACGATCTACCTGGCCACCCCGGCGACCCGGGACAAGCTGTGCGCGAGCTCGTTCGACCGGTACACCAGCTGCCGCAACGGCAACAGCGTGGTGGTCAACGTCGCCCGCTGGGCGCACGGGGTGCCGGACTACGGTGCGGATCTGGCGACGTACCGGCAGTACGTGATCAATCATGAGACCGGGCACCGGCTCTACCACGGCCACGAGCTGTGCCCCGGCCCCGGCCGGCCCGCGCCGGTCATGCAGCAGCAGACGCTCGGCCTGCACGGCTGCGTGGCCAATGCCTGGCCGATCGTCGACGGCAAGGCGTATTCGGGGCGCTCCGGGCAGTACGACGACCCGACTCCGCGCGACCCGTAAACGTACGGGTGGTCGTCCCTCGTCTACGCAGGTGGAACCACCGCCGCTGGAGGGGTCTGTGCAGGTCGATTTCACCGAGTTCGTGCTCGGGCGGTCGCATGCCCTGCTCCGCTTCGCCTACCTGCTGACCGGGGACCGTCACCTCGCCGAGGATCTCGTGCAGGAGGCGCTCGTGCGGGCGCACCGCCGCTGGTCCGGCATTCTCTGGGACGAGGGTCCCGAGCCCTACGTGCGAAAGACGATGCTGCGGCAGTACCTCTCGTGGCGCCGCCGCCGCTCCTTCGCCGAACGGCCGATCGCCGAGATCCCCGAGCGCCCGACCGGGGACGAGGCGCACCGCCTGGCCGAGACCGACGCGATGTGGACCCTGCTCCGCACGCTCCCGCGCTCGCCGCGTGCCGTCGTGGTCCTGCGCTACTACGAGGACCTCCCGGACGCGGAGATCGCCCGGCTCCTCGGCTGCTCCGAGTCCACCGTTCGAGTGCACGCGTTCCACGCCCTGAAGAAGCTTCGTGCGGCCCTGGCGAACGACCGGGATGCCGTGTCCGCGCCGGGAGGCAGATCATGAACGACGACGAGGTCGAGGACCGGCTTCGCGACGCCCTGCGCCAGTTCGCGGTGGCCGCGCCGCCGGGTGGAGCGATGCTGAGCACGGTCACCACGGAGTCGGCCCGCCGCGGCCGGCGCACCCGGATGGCCGCCCGCGCCACCGGCATCGTGGCCCTGGTGGCGATCGGGGCCGGGCTGCCCTACGCGTTGCGCGGCGGCGCTGACGACCTGTCCCCGGTGCCGGCGGCCCCGCCCGGCGTGGGCTCGTCGGCCGCGGTCGCCGACGAGACCGACCTGGTGCCGTCCACGGTGCCGGCCTCGGTCACCTTCCCCTTCGCGGCCCCGGCCGGCGCGGGCTACGGCGAGCCGGTGGTGATGCTGGCCGCCGCCCGCCCGACGCTGCTGCAGACGCTGGCGGCGGGGGAGGGGGTGAGCGTGACGCTGTACAGCGAGCGGCCCGCCCCGCCGACCTCGAAGGCCCGGGCGGACGCGGCGAAGATCGGCGGTCTGCCCGCCACGGTGTACCAGTGGTCCTGGTCCGATGACGACGCCACGAACCCCGACTCCGGGGTGCGCGCGTCGCTGGTCTGGCAGCCGTCGGGCTCGTCCTGGCTCCGGTTGGACGCCGATTCGGGTGTACCGCTCGAGCGCCTGACCGACTACGCCGCCTCCCTGCGGCCCGGGCTGCAGAAGGCCGCCGCCCCGTTCACGTTCAAGGTGATGCCGGCCGGCTGGACCGTCGACAACATCAGCGGCGCGGTGGTCACCTTCGCCCCGCCCGGCGTCGCACCGGACCAGTCCTTCGTCGACAAGATCGCGGTGCAGCTGGACGAGACGCCCGGGCTGGAGCCGAAGCTCGCCGGCCCGGAGACGGTGCCGGTCGACGTCGGCGGCCGCAAGTCCTGGCTGACCACCACCCCGGAGGGCCAGTACCTGCAGATTCCGGCCGGGGACGGGCACTCCGTGCTGCTGCAGATCGGCGCGCGGGCGGTCCTGCCGCCGGACGTGCTGCTGCTCTTCGCGGCCGGCATCGTGGTGAACCCGTCGGCCCAGGTGAGCCACGGGTGAGTGGCGGTTAGGGCGGTCGCCGGGCGGGGAGTACCCGTCCGGCGGCGCTTGTCAGCGGTTTCGCCCCGGGGTCAGATATCGGATGAATCGCCCGTAACCCCGCGTATGTTGCAAAGCCCTGCATACCATCAATTTTGTGCTCGTAGTAACGACTGAGGGCCTGCCGGGTTACGAGATCACCGCCGTGCTCGGCGAAGTGCTGGGCGTGGTGGCCACGTCCCGCAACCCGTTCGCGGCCGGCCTGCGCTCCACCGAGGGCGGCCCGGGCCAGGACATGTCCCAGTTCCTGGTCCAGACCCGGGCCCGCGCCGTCGGCCAGATGGTCCAGGCGGCGGAGAACCGCGGCGCCAACGCGATCGTCGGCATGCGCTTCGACCACCGCGACGTGACCAACACCTGGGTCGAGCTGTGCGCCTACGGCACCGCCGTGGTCGCCATCCCGCTGAACTCGCGGACCGGCGCCCACGCGGCCTGACGGCTCGATCCCGGCAACTCGATGCCGGCTACCTGATCCCGGCTACTTGATCTCGGCGATCACGGCGCCCGACGAGACGACCTCGCCGACCTTGGCCTGCAGCCCGGTCACGACGCCCGCCTTGTGGGCGTTCAGCGGCTGCTCCATCTTCATCGCCTCGAGCACCACGATGAGGTCGCCCTCGGCCACGGTGTCCCCCTCGGCCACCGCGATCTTCACGATCGTCCCCTGCATCGGGCTGGTCAGCGAGTCCCCGCTCGCCGCCGCGCCGGCCTTCTTGCCCGCGGCCCGCTTGCGCGGTGCGGCCGTGGCGGCACCCGCCGGTGCGCCCGCGCCGAGGGCACCGAGCCCGGCCGGCAGCGAGACCTCGAGCCGCTTGCCGCCCACCTCGATCACGACCGTCGAGCGCGTCTCGGCCTCGGCCGCGTCGGCCGCCGGCGCGGTGAACGGCGGAACGTCGTTGTTCCACTCGGTCTCGATCCAGCGGGTGTGCACCCGGAACGGCGAGTCGGTGAAGGCGGGGTCGCGCACCACCTTGCGGTGGAAGGTCAGCGCGGTGGCCATGCCGTCGACGACCATCTCGTCGAGGGCCCGGCGCGAGCGCTCGATGGCCTGGTCGCGGGTCTCGCCGACGATGATGACCTTGGCGAGCAGGGAGTCGAAGTTGCCGCCGATGACGCTGCCGGACTCGATGCCGGTGTCGACCCGGACGCCGGGGCCGGTCGGCAGGGTCAGCTGGGTAACGGTGCCGGGCGCGGGCAGGAAGTTGCGGCCCGGGTCCTCGCCGTTGATGCGGAACTCGATCGCGTGCCCGCGCGGGGTCGGGTCGGCGTCGAAGCGCAGCTTCTCGCCGTCGGCCACCCGGAACTGCTCGCGGACCAGGTCGATGCCGGTGGTCTCCTCACTGACCGGGTGCTCGACCTGCAGCCGGGTGTTGACCTCCAGGAACGAGATGGTGCCGTCGCTGCCGACGAGGTATTCCACCGTGCCGGCCCCGTGATAGCCGGCCTCGCGGCAGATCGCCTTGGCCGACTCGTGGATCTGGGCCCGCTGAGCGTCGGTGAGGAACGGCGCCGGGGCCTCCTCGACCAGCTTCTGGTGCCGCCGCTGCAGCGAGCAGTCGCGGGTGCCGACCACGATCACGTTGCCGTGCTGATCGGCCAGGACCTGGGCCTCGACGTGGCGGGGCTGGTCGAGATAGCGCTCGACGAAGCACTCGCCGCGGCCGAACGCGGCCACCGCCTCGCGCACGGCCGACTCGAACAGGGCGGGGATCTCCTCGGTCGTGCGGGCCACCTTGAGCCCGCGCCCACCGCCGCCGAACGCCGCCTTGATGGCCACCGGCAGCCCGTGCGCCTCGGCGAACGCGACGATCTCGGCCGCGTCGGCCACCGGCTCCGCGGTGCCGGGCACCAGCGGGGCGCCGGCACGCTGGGCGATGTGCCGGGCGGTGACCTTGTCGCCGAGGTCGCGGATGGACTGCGGGCTGGGCCCGATCCAGGTGATCCCGGCGTCGATGACGGCCTGGGCGAACTCCGCGTTCTCGGAGAGGAACCCGTAGCCGGGGTGCACCGCGTCGGCGCCCGCCCGCGCCGCCACGTCGATCAGCTTCTCGATGCGCAGATAGGTCTCGGCCGCCGAGTCGCCGCCCAGCGCGTAAGCCTCGTCCGCCAGCCGCGCGTGCAGCGCGTCGCGGTCGGAGTCGGCATAGACGGCGACGCTGGAGAGCCCGGCATCGCGGCAGGCCCGGATGACCCGGACGGCGATTTCACCCCGGTTGGCGATCAGTACCTTGCGCACGCAGGCAGTCTATGCCCGGACTCCGGCACTTTCCGTTGCCAAGAAAATCACTACGAGCCGTTAGTCAAACTTTTCTATTACGCTTATGTCGTGTCTGTAACGCGTCTGATGATCCTCGGGCTGGTCCACTACCTCCAGCCGGTCCACGGGTATGACATCCGCAAGGAGTTGGCCAGCTGGAACGTGGAGAGCTGGGCCAACGTCCAGCCCGGCTCGATCTACCACGCCCTGCGCAAGATGTCCGAGGAAGGGCTGCTCGCCGAGGTGGCGACCGAGCAGGTCGGCAACCGCCCGGCCCGCACGGTGTACCGGATGACCCCGGCCGGCGCCGCGGAGTATCAGACGCTGCTGCGCAAGTACTGGTGGGAGTACCAGGAGCCGACCGACCCGTTCCTGGCCGCCTTCGCGTTCCTGCCGCACCTGCCGCGGGCCGAGGCCGTGGGGGCCCTGCGCGCCCGGGCCCGGCTGCTGGAGGGCTGGGTGGCGACCTATCGCGACAGCGGCGACAAGTGGATGGAGCACAAGCCGGTCCACGTCGGCTGGCAGTTCGAGCTGACGATGGCCCGGTGCGAGGCGGAGGCCCGCTGGTGCCACGACATCGCCGCGCGCATCGAGGCCGGCGAGGGTGTGCACCACGACGAGGAGGGCGACGGCTCGACCGCCGAGGACTGGCGCCGGGCCATCCGGGCCGAGTACGGCGAGCCGGTGGACGACGAGGACGAGTAGTACGCGACATACTCAAGCTTGACCGACAAAACTATATCGCGTTATGGTCTCCCTGCGAACACACAGACAGGGAGACGGACATGATCGAGACGAGGGGCCTGCGCAAGTCGTTCCGCTCCCGCGCCGGTCGCGAGAAGAAGGTCGTCGAGGCCGTCCGGGGCGTCGACCTCTCCGTCAAGGAGGGCGAGATCTTCGGCTTTCTCGGGCCCAACGGCGCGGGCAAGACCACGACGCTGCGCATGCTCGCCACGCTCATCACGCCGGACGGGGGCGAGGCCTCCATCGCCGGGGCCGACCTGCTCAAGGACCCGGGCGAGGTGCGCCGGCGGATCGGCTACGTCGCGCAGGGCGGCAGCACCTGGGACGAGAGCACCGCCCGCGAGGAGCTCGTGCTGCAGGCCCGCTTCTACGGCATCGGCAAGGCGGAGGCGCACCGGCGGGTGGCCAAGGCGCTGGACGCGTTCCAGTTGACGGAGTACGCGGACCGCCGAACCAAGACCTACTCCGGCGGCCAGCGCCGCCGGGTCGACATCGCGCTCGGCATCATCCACGAGCCGAAGATCGTCTTCCTGGACGAGCCGACCACCGGGCTCGACCCGCAGAGCCGCGCCCACATGTGGGACGAGGTGCGCCGCCTGCGCGACGAGGGCATGACGGTCTTCATCACCACGCACTACCTCGACGAGGCCGACGCCCTGTGCGACCGGATCGCGATCATGGACCACGGCGAGATCGTGGCCGAGGGCACCGTCGACGCGCTCAAGCGCGAGGTCGCCGGCGACGTGGTCACGGTCGGCGTCAACGGCAGCTCGGAGACCGCGGCCGGGCTGCTGGCCAACCAGGACTATGTGCGCAACATCGACCGTGCGGACGGGCGGCTGCGGCTGTACGTCACCGACGGCGCCACCGCCATCCCGCACATCCTGCGCCTGCTCGACCACGCGGGCGTGACCCTCGGCGAGATGGAGCTGCACCGGCCCAGCCTCGACGACGTGTTCCTCACCAAGACCGGCCGTTCCCTGAGGGAGAGCTGACCGATGAAATTCCTCCGCGACACCTGGCTGGTCTTCCAGCGCCAGATGCAGCTCATGCTGCGCAATCCGGTCTGGCTGATCGTCGGGATCATCCAGCCGCTGTTCTACCTGCTGCTCTTCGCCCCGCTGCTCAAGCCGGCGCTGGGCGTGCAGAGCAACGCCGAGGCGTACAAACTCTTCGTTCCGGGTCTTCTGGTGCTGCTGGCGATGTTCGGCTCGCTGTTCACCGGCTTCGGCCTGATCGCCGAGCTGCGGGCCGGCGTCATCGAGCGCAGCCGGGTCACCCCGGTCAGCCGCTTCGCCCTGCTGGTCGGCCGCTCGCTGCGCGACGTGGTGTCGCTGCTGTTCCAGGCGCTGCTGATCGTGCTCATCGCGGTCGCGGTCGGCCTGCGGGTGCACACGCTCGACGTGATCGCCGCGTTCGCCCTGATGGCGGTGGTCTCGCTGATGCTCTCGGCGTTCTCCTACGCCATCTCGCTCAAGCTGCGCAGCGAGGACGCGCTGGCCCCGCTGCTCAACACGATCTCCCAGCCGCTGCTGCTCACGGCGGGCATCCTGCTGCCGCTGACGTACGCGCCCAAGTGGCTCAAGACGGTCGCCGACTGGAACCCGTTCTCCTGGGCGGTCGACGGCGTGCGCGCCCTGTTCGACGGCAACGCCGGGGCCGACTCGGTCTGGCAGGCCGCGGTCGTCATCGGCGGGCTGGCCATCGTGACCGTGGTGTGGGCCTCGCGGGCCTTCGCCAAGGGCGTGCGCTGAGTCTTTTGCGTAAGTGACAAACACCGGGGGCGGCCTTTCGTATCGGGGGCCGCCCCCTTGAGAATGAGCCGTGCCAAGCCTCGTGCGCGACCGTCTCACCTGGGTGATGTACGCCCAGCTGGCCCTGTGGGTGTACTTCATGTACGGCTTCGGCCCGGTGGCCCCGATCCTGCGCGACGAGCTGCACATCAGCCGCGGGCTGGCCGGCCTGCACGGCACCGCCTTCGCCCTCGGCGGCGTGCTCGGCGGCCTGCTGCTGCCGGCCCTGATCCGCCGGCTGGGCCGGGCCCGGCTCATCTGGATCGGCCTGGCCTGCATCGGCGCGGCCGCGCTGGGCATGTACGCCGCGTACCATCTGGCCCTGACCCTGACCTTCGCGACGCTGGCCAGCATCGGCTCGGCCTTCACGGTCAACGCGATCAACACCGGGCTGACCGACCACCACGGCCCCGCCGCGCCGGCCGCGATCAGCGAGGCCAACGCCGCCGCGGCCGCCCTGGGCCTGGTCGCCCCGCTGGTGGTCGGCGCGACGTACGCGGCCGGCTGGGGCTGGCGGCTGGGCCTGGCCGTCGTCGTCGTGCCCACGCTCGCCGTCGCCTGGTACGCGCGCCGGACCGGCGTGAAGCCGCCCGAACCGGCCGGCTTCGGCGCGACCCGGGTGCCGCACCGTCCCCTGCCGGCCGCCTTCTGGCTGGCCCTGACCAGCCTCTTCGCCACCGGCTCGATCGAGATCTGCCTGACCCTGTGGGGCAGCGACGTGCTGCGCGAGCACGCCCACGTCTCGGCCGGCGTGGCCACCGCCGGCGTCTCGGCCCTGATCGCGGGCATGGTCGTCGGCCGGCTCGCGGGCGGCCGCCTGCTGCTGGTGTTCCGCCCGTCGCGGATGCTGCTGGTGGCGCTCGGGGTGTGCCTGGCCGGGTTCGCGGTGTTCTGGGTGGCGACGCTGCCCTGGCTGGCGATGGCCGGCCTGGCCCTGGCCGGCACCGGGATGGGGCTGCACTATCCGCTCGGCATGAGCCTGGCCCTGGCCCACTCCGACGGCCAGCCGGACCTCGCCGCCGCCCGCACGTCCTTCGCCGTGGGTATCGCGTTCGGCGTGGCCCCGTTCGCGCTGGGCGCCCTGGCCGACCGGGTCGGCCCGCACCCCGCGTTCCTGCTGGTCCCGCTGTTCGCGGTGGTGTCGGCGGCGGCGATCGTCCGGCTGGACGTGGTTACCGGCGTCGCGCGATCGTCAGGCCGTCCGCCAGCGGCAGCAGCACCGACTCCACTCGATCGTCCGCCAGCACGTACCGATTGAACTCGATCATGGCGATGGTGCCCGCGTCGCCGGGGTCGGCGTCGATGATGTGCCCGTGCCGCAGCACGTTGTCGACCAGGATCAGCCCGCCCGGGCGCATCCGCGGGACGAGCGCCTCCCAGTAGGTCAGGTAGCCGGTCTTGTCCGCGTCGATGAAGGCCAGGTCCAGGTGCGGCTCGTCCGGCAGGGTCGGCAGCGTCTCGGCGGCCGGGCCGATGCGCAGCTCGATCCGATCGTCCAGGCCGGCCCGCTTCCAATAGCGCCGGGCGATGCTCGTGAACTCGTCGGACACGTCGAAGCAGGTCAGCCGGCCGCCGTCGGCCAGCCCGCGGGCGATCGCGATCGACGACAGGCCGGTGAACGTGCCGATCTCCACCGCCTGGCGCGCGCCGATGATGCGGGCCAGCAGCGTCATGAAGCCGGCCTGCTCGGGCGCGATCTGCATGCCCTGGTCCGCCGGCAGCACCCGCGCGGTCTCGTCGATCAGGTCGCGGACGATGTCGTCGGGCGCGCTGCCGTTGGCCACCACGTAGTCGTGCAGGGCCGGGCTCAGCGCGAGCGTCTCCTTGGTCATGAGCTCCAGAGTGACACGAGGGGCACGCCCAGGCGGGCCAGGAGCAACCGCAGCGTCGGTACCGACAACCCGACCACGTTGGTGTGGTCGCCCTCGATCCCGGCGACGAACGCGCCCCCGAGCCCGTCGATCGTGAACGCGCCCGCCACCTCGAGCGGCTCGCCCGTGGCCACGTAGGCCGCGATCTCGTCGTCGTCCGGGGTCGCGAAGTGCACCGTCGTGCCGACGACCTCCTCGGCCGCCTCCCCGGTCGCGGCGTCCAGCAGGCAGTGCCCGGTGTACAGCACGCCCGAACGCCCCCGCATCGCCTGCCAGCGCGCGGTCGCCTCCGCGGCGGTGCCGGGCTTGCCCAGGATCTGCCCGTCGAAGGCGAGCACCGAGTCGCAGCCCAGGACCAGCGCGCCGGGGTCGGCGAGCGTGCCCAGCACGGCCCGGGCCTTCAGTCCGGCCAGCGTCTGGGCGAGCGAGGCGGCGTCGCCGGCCTGGACCACCGACTCGTCGACGCCGCTCACGATCACCTGGGCCGCGATGCCGGCCTGGGCGAGCAGCTTGCGCCGGGCGGGACTCGCCGAGGCGAGGATGAAGGTCTTCACGTCCGGAAACGTTAGCGAACTACCATCTATGACCGTGCGCAGGCTGTGGGCGGAGTTCAAGGCGATCGCCATCCGGGGGCTCGGTCCTCGACCTGGCGCTGGGGTTCATCATCGGCACCGCGTTCGCGACGCTGATCCAGTCCTTCGTGACGAACCTGTTCCTGCAGGCGGTCGCGGCCGCGGTCGGGCAGCCGGACTTCAAGAACCTCGCGATCAACGTGCATCACACGCCGATCCGGTACGGCATGTTCCTCAACGATGTGCTGCAGTTCGTCCTGCTCGCGCTGGGCCTGTTCATCGTCATCAAGTTCATGACGCTGATCGGCGTGGAGCGCGGCCGCTCGCTGGAGCTGCGCAACTGCCCCTACTGCCTGGACCGCATCCCGTCGGCCGCGCTGACCTGCCGGTCCTGCGGTCAGCAGCTGGTGGCCGACCTGCCCGACCCGCAGGAGGCGGAGCGGCTGCAACTGGAGCGCGAGGCCCGCAAGTGGCCGACGCTCCCGCCGATCACGATCCCGCGACGGCGCGCCACTGCCGGGGGCGGCCCGGACGAGCACTCAGCGCCCAGCGCGACCGCGGACGAGCCGGAGCGCCCGGCGCCGGAGGGAGGCTGAACAACGCGCCCACGATCGCGGCCACCTCCTCGGGGGTCGGCGTGCCGCGCACCACCCTGAACAGCGGCTCCTCGGTCACCCAAGCCTCCCATGTTCGCGAAACGTTGCCGTCCTGCGAGCATACGCACACCCCAGCAGCGCATACTCGAACGGAACGGGAGTCGATGGCGAATTGGGGGGCGCATTGACAAACGTCCTGTTTCGCCGAATGTATGCCGCTGCATCGATCATCTTCGCTGTGGTGCTGATCGGCGCGGCCAGTCCGGCGTCGGCCCGCGAGGGTGAGACGCCCGCCTCGGTCTCCGCGTCGCTGCACTACCAAGTCACCTTCGTGGCCCGGGCCTGCGAGAACTACCAGAGCGTCATGGGCAACCGGGTCCGCGACGACAACGCCGAGAACGCGGCACCGACCGGGCGCACCAACGCGTACCACGACGGCAACGAGGTCGACCCGGGCGTCGAGGCGGCCAACTCGGGCGGCTGCGCGCCGCTGAACGGGTGGCAGTTCTCACTCGGGCCCGGCCAGGAGAAGAAGGGCGCCCTGTCCACGGTCACGACCCCGGCCACCGGCTCGGGGCCGACCGCGGCCGGTGTTCAGCTGCTGGACCGCACCGGGCAGAAGACCGGCAACACGATCGACGGCGCGGTCACCGTGACCCTCACCGACGAGCAGGCCAAGGCGGCCGCCGAGCACAAGCTGTGGGTGCAGGGCGGCACGCCCGGCGATCCGCTGATGGCCGGCGCGCAGTCGGGGCGGACCGGGTACGGCTTCGGGGCCCTGCGCTGCGCGGTCGACGGGCACGCGAACGCCAACGTGCAGTGGCTGGGCTACCCGTCCGGCGCCCGGCACGTCTTCTGCTTCGCGTACTACGTCAAGGCCGCCCAGCCCACCGGCACGCTCATCGTGCGGGCGCGGACCAGCACGCCGGTCTCGTACCCGCAGCAATTCGCGTTCGACGCCAGCCCGAGCTACACGCTGAACAAGCGGATCTCGGTCGACGCCAGGACCGACGCCACCTTCGTGCGCAGCGCGGGCGGTGCGGCGGGCACGGTCGTGGCCCACGCGCCCGAGGGCTGGACGCTCGCCGACGCCGGCTGCACCAAGAGCGGCGCCGGGCGGAGCCTGGCCACGGCCGACGTCCCGACCGCCACGGCCACCGTCACGCTCGCCGCCGGCGAGGTCGTCACGTGCACGTTCACCTTCGCGCCGCCGCCCGCCCCGCCCGGTCTGACCCTCCGGTTGTACTCCGACGTGCCCGGCGGCGCCTTCGACCTCACGGTGGGCGATCCGGCCGGCGGCCCGGCCCGGCACCTGAGCGCGACCGCGACCGGCGACGGCTCGGCGTCCGTGGCCACCGGCGCCGACCTCGGCACGCTGCTGCCCGGCGCGTACCCGGTCACCGTGACCGCCCCGGCCGGCGAGACCGCCGCGTGGAGCCTGGCCGGCGCCGGCTGCGGCGAGCAGGAGCTCAAGCCGGACAAGACGACCGTCACGGTCACCCTGACGCCCGCCGCGCCGGCCGACTGCACGCTGCGCGTGACCCGCAAGGCCGGCTCGCTGGAGCTGCGCGCGGTCACCGTCGGCGGCACCGGGGCCGCCTCGTTCGCCGTCACCCCGCACAACGAGGGCCGGCCCGGCTGGTCCGGCGTGGCGACCACGGCCGGGCTGGGCGAGCCGGCGGTGGCCAAGGGCGACGTCCCCGCCTCCCTGGCGTTCGGCGAATACCTGGTCATCCCGGTCGCCCCGCTCTCTACGGTGGAGGGCAGCTGGCGGCTGAGCTCGTTCGCGTGCGACCCCGGCGAGTCGGTGGGCACGGACGACGGTGCGGCCGGGGTGGTACCGCTCACGGCCGGCGATCCCGCCGCCAAGTGCACGGCCACGTACACCTTCGACCCGGCCCGGCAGCTGCAGCTCACCGTGCGCTTCGCGGGCGACGTCGACGGCCGCGCGGGCGCCCTGGTCGTCGACATCGACTGCGAGGACGGCTCGACCGGCCGGGCCGTGCTGGCCGGCAACGACAACAGCGAGGCCTCGCTCCCGGCCCCGCTGGGCTTCCTGGCCCCGACCAGGTGCACCATCCAGCAGCCGCAGGCTCCGGCCGCGAAGAACGCGGCGGTGTCGGTGGCGGGCGTGATCAACCCCAACCCGGGCAACGCGCCGCTGGAGATTCCCGGCGCGGTGCAGATCGGGGCCGACAACGTGCAGGACGCCGAGGACTACACGGTGGTCGTCACGGTCACCTTCGACACCGGCAAGTCCGGGGCGACCCAGCAGAAGGTGCTCGACACGGTGCGGATCCTGCCGGTCGCGCTGATCGGAGCCGGGCTGGTCGGCATCGGATTGATCATTCTGTTGATCATGGTGCTGCGCTCGCGTACGGACTGATGTTGGATCTTCACCAGAACCGGGGTTTTTCGGAGGTGCATGGGTTGGGTAGCTTTCTTGGTGATGACGCCGCCCAGGCCCCTGGTCGCCGAGCGCTACCGCTTGCTCGAGCAGCTCGGTTCCGGTGGCATGGGCGTGGTCTGGCTGGCCCGCGACGAGATGCTGCGCCGGGACGTGGCCATCAAGGAGGTCATCCCGCCGGAGGGGCTCACCCCGCAGGAGCGTGACGAGCTGCGGCTGCGCACGCTGCGGGAGGCGCGTGCGGCGGCCCGGCTCAACGACGCCAACGTGGTGCGGATCTACGACGTCGTGCACGACGAGCAGGCGCCGTGGATCGTCATGGAGTACGTCCCGTCGCGCTCCCTGCACCAGGTGATCACCGACGACGGCCCGCTGCCGCCCGAGCGGGTGGCCACGATCGGCCTGGCCGTCCTCGGCGCGCTGCGGGCCGCACACGCCGCCGGCGTCATGCACCGCGACGTCAAACCGGGCAACGTGCTGCTCGCCGACACCGGCCGGGTCGTGCTCACCGACTTCGGCCTGGCCGTCTTCGAGGGCGGCGACGGCGCCGTGACCCGGCCGGGGCTGATTCTGGGCTCGCCGCAGTACATCTCGCCGGAACGGGCCCGCGAGGGCACCTCCGGCCCCGAATCGGACATGTGGTCGTTGGGCGCCACGCTGTACGCCGCGGTCGAGGGGCGCTCGCCGTACGCGCGCACGACGACGTACGCGACGCTGACCGCGCTGGCCACCGAGGAGCCCGACCCGCCCACCCGGGCCGGCGTGATGAAGCCGGTGCTGGCCGCGCTGCTGCGCAAGGACCCGCGCGCCCGGGCGGGCGCGGCCGAGACCGAGCGGCTCCTGCTGCGCGCCGCGGCGGGCGAGGGCCGGCCGTGGTGGAGCATGCCCGCCCTGCCCCGCCCGCGCCGCTCCCGCGAGGGCCACACGGGCGGCACCCCGAGCCCGACACCGGTGGGCGCCCACGTCAGCCCGATCAGCGCCGACCCCGGCGTCGCGGCGGACATGTCGCCCGCCCCGGTCTCGCTGCTGCACGCCTACGGTCGCCCCGCACCCGGCCCCGCTCCCGCTCCCGCGCCGGTCGTGAAGAGCTCGTCCGGCTCCGGCGACCAGCTGGTGCCGCTGCGCTGGGTCGACGACGAGGCGGACGCCACCGTGCCGCGCGCGCAGCGGCGCTGGTGGCTCGTGGCGGGAGCGGCCACCGTGGTGCTCGTGGTGGCCGCGGTCCTGCTGCTGAGCGACACCCGCGACGACTCGCCGCCGAACGCCGGCCCGATCGGCGGCGTGCACAGCACCGCCGGCCCGGCCAAGGCGGGCCCGGCCTCCCCGACCCCGACGAAGTCCCCGGTCGTGCTCGGTGACATCGGCGGCGACCTGTACCAGCTGCCGCCGGGCTTCGAGTGGATCGTGAACCCGGACTTCGGCTGGAAGGTGGCGCTGCCGGTCGGCTGGTTCCCGCAGCCGTACAAGCCCTCGGACCCGATGGTCTTCTACGAGTCGAACACCGTGCCCGGGATGCGGGTCGGCATCGCCACCACCACCAAGCCCCCGACCGGCGACCTGGTGAAGGCCGCGCAGGCGGAGGAGGCGGCCCGGGACGACTCCTACCCGAACTACGTGGGCCTGGGGATCAAGCCGGTCAACGTGGGCTGGGGCGACTGCGCGGACTGGCAGTACACGTACGACAGCTCCCAGGGGCAGATGCGGGCGTCGAGCCTGGGCTGCCGGGTCCGCCCGGACTTGGGACAGACCATCTACTGGGAGTGCACGTCGGCGATGTGGGTCCAGCCGACCGCCCACAATATCTACGACATCATCCGCGGCAGCTTCCAGCCCAAGGCGTGAAGCAACGGAAGGTCTTTCGGGCACCGTTGGATTCCGTGCGATGTCCTGAAAAGCGGTGGGGGAGCTTCGCTCCACCCACACCCCCTCAAAACCACGCCGGCGTGCATCACAGCGGAATGTTGCCGTGCTTCTTTGGCGGTAGCGTCTCGCGCTTGGTGCGTAGGAGGCGGAGGGCGCGGACGATCTCGATGCGGGTGGTCGAGGGCGGGATGACGCCGTCGATGTAGCCGCGCTCGGCGGCGACGTACGGGTTGGCCAGGGTGTCCTCGTACTCCTGGATCAGCTCGGCGCGCGCCGCGGCCGGGTCGTCGGCGTCGCGGAGTTCCTGGCGGTACAGGATGTTCACCGCGCCCTGGGCGCCCATGACGGCGATCTGGGCGGTCGGCCAGGCGAAGTTGAGGTCGGCGCCGAGGTGCTTGGAGCCCATGACGTCGTACGCGCCGCCGTAGGCCTTGCGGGTGATGACGGTGACCTTGGGTACCGTCGCCTCGGCGTAGGCGTAGATCAGCTTGGCACCGCGCCGGATGATGCCGTCCCACTCCTGGCCGGCGCCGGGGAGGAAGCCGGGCACGTCGACGAACGTCAGGATCGGGATGTTGAAGGCGTCGCAGGTGCGCACGAAGCGGGCGGCCTTCTCCGAGGCGTCGATGTCGAGGCAGCCGGCGAAGTGCATCGGCTGGTTGGCGACCACGCCGACCGGGTGGCCCTCGACGCGGCCGAAGCCGACCACGATGTTCTGCGCGAACAGCGGCTGCACCTCGAGGAAGTCCTCGACCACCGACTCGACGACGGCGTGGATGTCGTACGGCTGGTTGGCCGAGTCCGGGATCAGCGAGTCGAGCGCCAGGTCCTCGTCGGTGACCTCCAGGGCGGCGGGCGCGGCTGTGGACTGGTCTGACACGGGCGCGTCGTCCATGTTGTTCGACGGGAGGTACGACAGCAGCGCCCTGACATAGTCGATCGCGTCGTCCTCGTCGGCCGCCAGGTAGTGCGCGTTGCCCGACTTGGTGTTGTGCGTGCGGGCCCCGCCCAGCTCCTCCATGGCGATGTCCTCGCCGGTGACCGTCTTGATGACGTCGGGGCCGGTGATGAACATGTGCGAGGTCTGGTCGACCATCACGGTGAAGTCGGTGACGGCGGGGGAGTAGACCGCGCCGCCCGCGCAGGGTCCCATGATCAGCGAGATCTGCGGGATGACGCCCGAGGCGCGGACGTTGCGGAAGAAGATCTCGCCGTACAGGCCGAGGGAGACCACGCCCTCCTGGATGCGCGCGCCGCCGGAGTCGTTGATGCCGATGACCGGGCAGCCGATCTTCATGGCCAGGTCCATCACCTTGACGATCTTCTCGCCGAAGACCTCGCCGAGGCTGCCGCCGAAGACCGTGAAGTCCTGCGCGAACACGCACACCTGGCGGCCGTCGACGGTGCCGTAGCCGGTGACCACGCCGTCGCCGTACGGCCGGGTCCGGTCCAGGCCGAAGTTGGTCGACCGGTGCCGGGCCAGCTCGTCCAGCTCGACGAACGAGCCGGGGTCGAGCAGCAGGTCGATGCGTTCCCGGGCGGTCTTCTTGCCGCGGGCGTGCTGCTTCTCCACCGCGCGGGCCGAACCGGCGTGGACCGCCTCGTCGGTGCGGCGCTGCAGATCCGCGAGCTTTCCGCCCGTCGTGTGGATGTCGGCCTGCTCAATGGTCACGTGCGAAAGCCTAATCGCGACGGCATAGGGTCGAGCTGTGAACATTTCCACCGGTGCCTGGTCGGACCTCGGACGACCCCCGCTGCGCCCGGCCGCGCTGCGCCGCGCGCTGGTCGTGCCCGGTGGGCTGTGGACGGACCTGCGGGTCGTACCGGAGACCGGCTCGACCAACGCCGACGTGATCGCCGCGGCCCGCGAGGGGGCCCCGCAGGGCCTGGTCGTGGTGGCCGAGCGGCAGACCGCCGGGCGGGGCCGGCTGGGCCGGCAGTGGGAGTCGCCGCCGCGGGCCGGGCTGGCGCTCAGCGTGCTGCTGCGCCCCACGGCCCCGCCGGCCCGGCTGGGCTGGCTGCCGCTGCTGGCCGGGGTGGCGCTGGCCGAGGCGGTGCGCCGGATCGCCCGCATCGACGCCTACCTCAAGTGGCCGAACGACCTGCTGCTGCAGGGCGACCGCAAGACGGCCGGCATCCTGGCCGAGGCGGCCGACGGCGCCGTGGCCCTCGGCATCGGGCTCAATGTCACGCTGCGTGAGGACGAGCTGCCGCGGCCCGACGCGACGTCCCTCGCGCTCGCGGGCGCCGAGAACACGGACCGTGACCCCTTGCTGCGGGCGCTGCTGCGCGCACTCGCGGACTGGTACGTCCGCTTCGCCGAGCACGGCGGCGACCCCGAGGCGTCGGGCCTGCGCGAGGCGTACATCTTCCACTGCGGCACCATCGGCCGCCGGGTGAGCGTGGACCTGCCGGGCGGCCCGGTGCTGGAGGGGCAGGCCAGCGGCATTGACGGCGACGGCCGCCTGCAGGTCACGGACCGGTTCGGCGCGGTGCGGACGGTCGCGGCCGGCGACGTGGTCCACGCGCGGCTGGACACGTCCGGCTAGGCGATGCCGCGGGATGGCACGAAGGGTCTAGCCTCACCTCCGACATTCATGATTGAGGAGGAGTTTCGTGGGGTTCCCGGAAAGCGTCCTGACCAAGGACGAGCAGGTGGTGCTGCACCTGCACCCCCACTGGAAGGCTTTGTTCCTGCCGGTGGTCTGGTTCGTGCTGGCCGCGGCGGCAGTCGTCGTGCTGGCGATCTTCACGGGCTGGGGCCTGATCCCCATGCTCATCGTGGGCGGCGTGGCCCTGATCCTGGTCATCGTGGTCACCGTGTGGCCGTGGATCAAGTGGCGGACCACCCACTACGTGTTCACCAACGAGCGGGTCATCATGCGCAGCGGCGTCTTCTCGCGCAGCGGCCGGGACATCCCGATGGGCCGGATCAACGACGTGTCGTTCTCCCACTCGCTGTTCGAGCGGATGCTCGGCTGCGGCACGCTGACCATCGAGTCGGCCGGTGAGCGCGGCCAGGTGCAGCTGACCGACCTGCCGCAGGTGGAGAAGACCCAGAGCGTGCTGTACGAGCTGGTCGACGCGGACCGGCAGAAGCACACCTTCGGCGACGACGACCGCGACGCGCTGGTCAGGGAGATCAAGAACGACGCGGAGCCGGCCAACTGACGTTCGGCTTCTCCGGCTTTCCGGCTTTTCCTGGACCCCCGTCAGCGCTTCGCGGCGGGGGTCTCCAGTTCCTCGGCCGGCTGCCGGGGTGCGGGCGGGTTGGCCGCCTGGTCGGAGAAGGCGGCCTCCAGGGCCTCCATCTGCCGCTCGTCCGGGGCGATGACCGCGGTCTCGGAGAAGGCCACCTCGAGCGCCTCGATCTCGCGCTCCTCGGCGCTGACGGCGGGCTGGGTGGTGAAGACCCACGTCCGGTACGCCCAGAAGCGGAAGATCATCGCCATCCCGATCCCCGCGGCGTTGGCGATGTTGAACGCCAGCCGGTCGTCGGGGTTGGCCTCGCTGAAGTGCAGCCCGTACTTGGCCACCGCCAGCGCGGACTCCTGGATCAGCAGGCCCACGCCGTTGAGCGCGAAGAACAGCACCGACTCGCGGCGCATGCTGCCGCTCTCCCGGCCCTTGTACGTCCATTGCCGATTGAGCAGGTACGAGACCAGGGTCCCGACGAGCACCGCGATGATCTTGGCCTTCAGCGGCCCGATGAAGAGCAGGGCGTTGACCAGGATGAAGTCGACGGCCGTGTTGACGCAGCCCACCGCGCCGAACTTGAACAACTCGGTCGCGAGCGCGTGGTAGCGCTCGGGGAGAAACCGGTCGCGGAGTCTGCTGGCGAATCGCACCGGCCAACCTTACGGTAAGCGACCAAACCGCGCGCGGGCCCGAGGCCGAGTGCGGGGCAGGTCACCCCGCCGACTCACTCCGGGTGACGGCGGGGGTGCCCGGGGTGTCGGCGGCGTCGTCCGTGCGCTTGCGGAAGACGACCTGACGGTACGAGATGAACCGGAACGCGGTGCCCAGCACGAGCCCGACGCCGTTCTTGGAGATGTTGTCGGCCAGCCGGCCGGTGTAGCCCAGGCCGTAGTGGCTCACCCACAGGCAGGTCAGCGCGATGAGCAGGCCGCCCAGGTTGAACAGGAAGTACAGCGCGTATTCGCGGCGCAGGTCGGTGCGGGCCCGGTCGCGCCAGGTCCAGTACCGGTTGCCGATGAACGCGCAGGTGGCCGCGACCGTCATCGAGATCGCCCCGGCGACCAGCGAGTTCATCACCCCGAGGAGCAGGTTGAACACGACGGTGTCGATGACGAAGGTGATCAGGCCGATGGTGCCGAACTTGCCCACTTCGCGCACCAGGCCCTCGAAGCGCGCGTAGAGCTTCTGCACGAGGGACGGCGGCTGGGTCGGCGACTGCAGGTCGGTCACGCAGGACAGGGTAAGGCACGACAGGCTTTGCGCAGTAATGCGCGCTGAACGAAAAGTTCGCGCGAATTTCTGCGTACGGGCTTGAAAGTCTCTCGTTCTTGTGCAGGTTTTCACAAGCTCTCACGCTGCCGGGGCCCTTGTGCGGGCCTAGGCTGAGAGAAACCCGCCGGATTTCGAACGACGCGCTCGCACCATCGCGCGCCGCGATTTCGCGCACCCTTCCGGCGGTTGCGAGGTCAATGCCGACCCTGAGGAGTCACCGCATGTCTGCCCCGGTAACCGTGCCCGGCCTGGATCAGGCGCCGACCGATCATCCCCGGCTGCTCGCCTGGGTCCGCGAGGTCGCCGAGCTCACGAGACCCGAGCGGGTGGTCTGGTGCGACGGCTCGCCGGACGAGTGGCGCCGCATGACCGACGAGCTGGTCGAGAGCGGGGCGCTGGTCCGGCTGAAGGCCAAGCCGAACTCGTTCTGGGCCCGCACCGACCCCTCGGACGTGGCCCGGGTCGAGGAGCGCACCTTCATCTGCTCGGTCGACGAGGCCGACGCGGGGCCGACGAACAACTGGATGGCGCCCGAAGAGATGAAACGGCGCATGACCGAGTTGTACGACGGATGCATGCAGGGGCGGACGATGTATGTCATCCCGTTCTGCATGGGCCCGCTCACCGCCGACAATCCGATGTTCGGCGTCGAGTTGACCGATTCGCCGTACGTGGTCGCCTCAATGCGGATCATGACCCGAATGGGCACCTCGGTGCTCGAAACGATGGGTTCGGACGCTTCCTTCGTGCCGTGTCTGCATTCCGTGGGCGCGCCGCTGGAGGAGGGGCAGCAGGACGTCGCGTGGCCGTGCAGCGAGACGAAGTACATCTCGCACTTCCCGGAGACCCGCGAGATCTGGAGCTACGGCTCCGGGTACGGCGGCAACTCGCTCCTGGGCAAGAAGTGCTACTCCCTGCGCATCGCCAGCGTGATCGGCCGCGACGAGGGCTGGCTGGCCGAGCACATGCTCATCCTCAAGCTGACCAGCCCCGAGGGCGTGGTCAAGTACATCGCGGCGGCCTTCCCCAGCGCGTGCGGCAAGACGAACCTGGCCATGCTGGAGCCGACCATCCCCGGCTGGAAGGTCGAGACGCTCGGCGACGACATCGCCTGGATGCGCTTCGGCGAGGACGGCCGCCTCTACGCCGTGAACCCGGAGTTCGGGCTGTTCGGCGTGGCGCCCGGCACCGACTGGAAGACCAACCCCAACGCGATGCGCACCCTCGCCAAGGGCAACTCGGTCTTCACCAACGTGGCGCTGACCGACGACGGCGACATCTGGTGGGAAGGCATGGGCGAGCCGCCCGCGCACCTGGTCGACTGGCGCGGCAACGACTGGACCCCGGACTCGGACGAGCTCTCGTCGCACCCGAACTCGCGCTTCTGCACCCCGATCGAGCAGTGCCCGATCCTGGCCCCCGAGTACGACGACCCGCGCGGCGTGCCGATCGACGCCATCCTCTTCGGCGGGCGGCGCAAGACCACCGTGCCGCTGGTGACCGAGGCGCGGGACTGGGTGCACGGGGTGTACCTCGGCGCCACCCTGTCCAGCGAGACCACGGCGGCGGCGGTCGGCCAGGTCGGCGTCGTGCGGCGGGACCCCATGGCGATGCTGCCCTTCATCGGGTACCACGCCGGGGACTACTTCGCGCACTGGATCGAGATGGGCAAGGGCGTGGACGGCGACGCCGCCAAGCTGCCCAAGATCTTCTACGTCAACTGGTTCCGCCGCGGCGACGACGGCCGGTTCCTGTGGCCCGGCTTCGGCGAGAACTCGCGCGTGCTCAAGTGGGTCGTCGAGCGCATCGAGGGCAAGGCGGCGGCGGTGGAAACGGCCATCGGTGCGGTACCGGCGCCGGGTGCTCTTGATGTGGCCGGCCTGGACCTGACCGCGGACGACGTGGCCGCGGCCCTGGCCGTCGACCCGGAGGAGTGGCGCGCGGAACTGCCCCAGATCCAGGCCTGGTTCGAACAGTTCGGCGAGAAGTTGCCTGGAGTTCTCTGGGCCGAGCTCGACGCCCTGCGGGCCCGCCTCGGCGCGGCATAACACCAGGTGAGCGGCCGGTCCGTCGGGTGACCGGCCGCTTGGCTGTTTACTGAACAGATACTGTCCGGTGCCCGCCTGACGGTGTCGCTTCGCCCGCCGGGTCGCTACTCTTCTCTGCCGTGGGCCTGCGTGACGTGGTTTATTCGCTGTACGAGAAGCGTCTCGCCCGGAGGCTGCTCGGCAAGCCGAAGCCGCACCACGTCGGGGTGATCGTCGACGGGAACCGCCGCTGGGCGCGCGAGATGGGCTACGTCGACCCCAACGACGGGCACCGGGTGGGCGCCGAGCGCATCAAGGAGCTCCTGCGCTGGTGCGACGGGGCCGGGGTGAAGCACGTCACTCTCTGGCTGCTGTCCACCGACAACCTCTCCCGGCCGGCCCAGGAGCTCGACCCGCTCCTGCAGATCATCGAGAGCCTGGCCGCCGACCTGGCCGACGAGCGCAACCCCTGGCAGCTGCGCATCGTCGGCGCCCTGGACCTGCTGCCCGCCTCGAGCGCGCAGGCCCTGAAGGCGGCCCAGGAGAAGACCCTCGAGCGCGCCGGCGGCGCCCAGGTCTCCCTGGCGGTGGGCTACGGCGGCCGCCGCGAGATCGCCGACGCCGTCCGCTCGCTGCTGCACGAGCACGCCAAGGCCGGCACCACGATCGAGGAGCTGGCCGAGATCCTCGACGTCGACCACATCTCGGACCACCTCTACACGCGCGGCCTGCCCGACCCCGACCTGGTCATCCGGACCTCGGGGGAGCAGCGGCTGTCGGGCTTCCTGCTGTGGCAGAGCGCCCACTCGGAGTTCTACTTCTGCGACGTGCACTGGCCGAGCTTCCGCCGCACCGACTTCCTGCGAGCCCTGCGTTCCTACGCCAACCGTCAGCGTCGCTACGGGACCTGAGCTGGGGTTTTCGCCCCGATAAGTCGGGCGCTGGCGCGCCGCGACTTGAACCGTCAGCGTCGCTACCGGACCTGAGCTGGCGTTTTTGCCCCGATAAGTCGGGCGCTGGCGCGCCGCGACTTGAACCGTCAGCGTCGCTACGGGACTTGAACTGGCGTTTTTGCCCCGATAAGTCGGGCGCTGGCGCGCCGCGACTTATCGGATTTATCCCCCGACGGGGTGTATGTCGGTTTGCTCCGGTTTCAGGTGGCGTTTTTGCTGGTCAGGGGCGTTGTTCAACCCCCATTGGCTGGCAATCGGTCGTTCGATCTAGTGGATTTTGCGAGTACCGGTTAGCGTCATTGCCGTGGCGGGGGTTTTCCCCGGCATCCGAGGCCCGGACCGAGCGAACGCATGTGAAGCCACGGGGCCAAGCACCCGACCCCGTGCGGGCGTCGGAGGACGCGAGTGCGGGCGGCGAGGTGCCCGTCCCCGGAGATCCCGTGACCGTTCGCCGTAGTCCCTCAGCAGACTCCCCTTCCTCCTCCGCCTCTACGGAGCCGGCCCCAGGCGTGGCGTCGTCGCCCGTCAAGGCCGTCCGGCGGACCCGGAAGAAGGCCGAGGAGAACCCGGTCCCCACGCCCACCCGGCGCACCTTCGTGCTGGACACGTCCGTGCTGCTCTCCGATCCGGGCGCGTTCCTGCGCTTCGGCGAGCACGACGTGGTCCTGCCGCTGGTCGTCATCTCCGAGTTGGAGGGTAAGCGGCACCATCCCGAGCTGGGCTACTTCGCGCGGCGCTCGCTGCGCTTCCTGGACGATCTGCGGGCCAAGCACGGGCGGCTGGACGAGCCGCTCCCGCTGACCGACGCCGGGGGCACCCTGCGGGTCGAGCTGAACCACGCCGACCAGCGCGTGCTGCCGGCCGGGTTCCGGGCCGAGACCGACGACGCCCGGATTCTCTCCGTGGCGCTCGCGCTGCAGGCCGAGGGCAAGGACGTCCTGCTGGTCACCAAGGACATGCCGCTGCGGGTCAAGGCCGGCTCGGTGGGCCTGGCCGCGGACGAGTACCAGCCCGGACCGGCGGCCGACCACACCTGGACCGGCATGGTCGAGCTGGGCGTCAGCGAGGCCGAGGTCAAGCAGTTGTACGCCGGGGAGGCCGTCGATCTCGACGGTGCCGGAGACCTGCCGGTGCACACCGGGCTGGTGCTCACCTCGCAGAACGGTTCCGCGCTGGGTCGGGTCGGGACGGACAAGTCGGTGCGCCTGGTGCGCGGCGACCGCGAGGCCTTCGGCGTGCGCGGCCGCTCGGCGGAGCAGCGGGTGGCGCTGGACCTGCTCATGGACGACTCGGTCGGGATCGTCTCGCTCGGCGGGCGGGCCGGCACCGGCAAGTCGGCCCTGGCCCTGTGCGCGGGGCTCGACGCGGTCATGGAGCGGCGCAAGCACAAGAAGGTCATCGTGTTCCGCCCGCTGTACGCCGTCGGCGGCCAGGAGTTGGGCTACCTGCCCGGCAACGAGGCCGAGAAGATGTCGCCGTGGGCGCAGGCGGTCTTCGACACGCTGGGCGCCCTGGTGCACGACAACGTGATGGAGGAGGTCGCGGCGCGGGGCATGCTCGAGGTCCTGCCGCTGACCCACATCCGCGGCCGCAGCCTGCACGACGCGTACGTGATCGTCGACGAGGCCCAGTCCCTCGAACGAGGGGTCCTGCTCACCGTGCTGTCCCGCATCGGGATGAACTCCCGGGTGGTCCTCACCCATGACGTCGCGCAGCGTGACAACCTGCGCGTCGGCCGGCACGACGGTATCGCCGCGGTGATCGAGTCGCTGAAGGGGCATCCGCTCTTCGCACACGTGACCCTCACCCGTTCGGAGCGTTCTCCGATCGCCGAAATGGTCACCGACCTGCTGGAAGACCTGCCGTTCGAGCGGTGATCATCGGCGGCCGCGCGCCGGACTTGAGGACATGCGTCCGTATTGTGGCGTGATTAAGGTCACAAGAAGGGCTGTTCGGGTTCTCACCCTCAAATGGACTAGGCGATGGTGGGTTCCGGAGCGCGTGAAGCCACGGAAGTGGGCATCAGGCGCTCACGGTGCGTAAGGGCCCGGGCGGGTGGGTAACCCCCGTCCGGGTCCGTCCCCCGTGAACGTCGCTGGGGCGGGCGCCGGTTCCCTGTCCCCGACGAATGGATGACCCTGTGATCCGGCTGTGGCACCGGGTCGGCACCATCCGAGCCGTGTTCGCTCTCGTGATCCTCGCGGGTCTCGTCGGCGGCCTCGTGATTGCCGGCCTGACCCAGCACGACGACGACTCGGCGAACGCTGTCAAAGCCGCCGACACCGCCGCCTTCCCCGTCTCCTCGTCCTCCGCGACGCCGTCCGCGTCGCGCTCGCCGAGCAGCCCCGCCGAGGCCGACGCGCTGGCCAAGGCCAAGGCCGCCGCCGAGGAGGCGTCCGCCGAGGCCAAGGCCGCCGACGACGCGGCCCGCAAGAAGGCCGAGGAGGAGGCGAGTCGCAACAAGACCCGCACCACGACGGCCCCGCCGCCCACGAACTCCGCGCCGAAGTACCCGGTGCCGAGCTCCTGCGACTCCTACTCGGGCAACAAGAAGATCGGCTGCGCCGTCCTGGTCGGCACCGGCTTCGGGCTCGACCAGATGCCGTGCCTGGAGAAGCTGTGGGACAAGGAGAGCCACTGGAACGTCAGTGCCTCCAATAAGAGCAGCGGCGCGTACGGCATCCCGCAGGCCGTCCCGGGCAGCAAGATGTCCTCCGTCGGCGCCGACTGGAAGACCAACCCGGAGACGCAGATCCGCTGGGGCCTCGGCTACATCAAGAGCCGGTACAAGAACCCGTGCGGCGCGTGGTCGCACAGCCAGTCGACCGGTTGGTACTAGTACCGACGCATTCCCCGGCGCCGTCACGCCTGTCCGTGTGGCGGCGCTGGCGCGTCTCTGCTACCACTTTGGCGTGGCGAGCGACATCGAGCGGCAGTCCGACCCGACGCGGTTCGGGACCGAGCCCTTCTACGCGTCCATCGGGCGGGCGTTCGTGGCCATGTGCGCGTTCGTACCGGTGCTGTTCCTGATCGAGTTCTTCGACAAGCTCAGCGGCAACCGGCTCGACCAGGACGGCGGCATCCGGCCGCACCACATCGACGGGCTGGACGGCATCGTCTTCGCGCCGTTCCTGCACGCGAGCTTCGACCACGTCCTGGCCAACAGCATTCCGCTGATCCTGCTCGGCACGTTCGTCCTCGCCGACGGCGGCGCCCGGTTCTGGATCACGACCGCCTTCATCGCGATCGTGGCCGGCGTGGGCGTGTGGTTCCTCGGCGACGCGAACACGGTGGTCGTCGGGGCGAGCGCCGTCATCTTCGGCTACCTCGGCGTGATCCTCATGCGGGGGGTGGTGGGACGCCGCCTCTGGTACATCGCGGTCGGCCTCCTCGTCGCGCTCCTCTACGGCTGGCAGCTCTTCGGCGTCCTGCCCGGCGACCCGGACGTGTCGTGGCAGGGTCACCTGTGCGGCTTCCTGGCCGGTCTGGTCGCCGCGGTGCTCTTCCGCCGGCGCCGCCCCCTATCCGTGGAACCTGAGCTGTCGTAGCGTCGCCTCATGCGGGAAGTCGACCTCGCCATCGTGGGCGCGGGACCGGCCGGGTTGTTCGCCGCCTACTACGCGGGGTTTCGCGGGTTGTCCACCGCGGTCATCGACGCGCTGCCCGAACCCGGCGGCCAGGTGACGGCGATGTACCCAGAGAAAATGATCTTCGACGTGGCCGGCTTCCCCGGCATCCGCGGCCGCGACCTGGTGGCCAACCTGGTCGAGCAGGCCGCCCAGTTCAACCCCGAGTACCTTCTCGGGATCCGGGCCGAGGGCCTGTCCTATGTGGACGAGCGCCCGGTGCTGGCGCTGTCCTCGGGGGAGCGGCTGGCGTGCGGGGCCGTGCTCATCACCGGCGGCCTGGGCAGCTTCACCGCGCGCCCCCTTCCGGCGGCGGACGGCTTTCCGGGCGAGGGCCTCGTCTTTTTCGTACCGCACCTGGCCGACCTGGCCGGCCACGACGTCGTCATCGTGGGCGGCGGCGACTCGGCCTTCGACTGGGCGCTGGCGCTGCAGCCGATCGCCCGCTCGGTGACGCTGGTGCACCGCCGCGACAAGTTCCGCGCGCACGCCTCGACGGTCGCGCGGGTGCAGGCCCTGCCCGTCGAGATGGTGGTGAACGCGGAGGTCACGAAGCTGCACGGCGCCGCGCGCGTCACGGGCGTCGACGTGGCCGTGCGGGGCGGCGCGGTGCGCACCCTGCCGGCCGACACGGTGGTGGCCGCGCTGGGCTTCACGGCCGACCTGGGGCCGCTGGCGGACTGGGGGTTGGAGCTGTCGAAGCGGCACATCTGCGTGGACAGCACGACGGCGACCAATCTGCCCCGGGTCTTCGCCGCTGGTGACATCAGCGAGTACGCGGGGAAAGTGCGGCTGATCGCGGTCGGCTTCGGGGAGGCGGCTACTGCGGTGAACAATGCCGCGGTGATCATCGACCCGGCGGCGCACCTGTTCCCGGGCCACTCGTCTGACAACGGCTGACGCTCCCCGCGCTCACGATCGTGTTTCGCACGTGATGCGGTGATAAGTCCGAAAAGCCGGGTTCGGTGCGCAGGACTTTCGGACTTAGGCCCCGTCAGGCGATAAATGCAGTTATGTCGCGGCGCGCCAGCGCCCGACATAACGGCATCCGGCAAATAGGGCAGATCGCCACCGACGGGCAACTTCTCAACCACCGGAGCGCACCGCCGATGGGACAGGGCGTGGTGGGCGTCCGTCTCCAGGTCCTCGGCGTGGTGCTCCTCGGCCTGCTGGTATCCGGCGGCGCGGGGTTGCTCATGCACCGCGTCGAGCGGGACGGGGCCGGGCAGGCGCTCGACCGGCGGACCGCCGCGGCGCAGGATGCCGTGGCCTCGGCCACCCAGCGGTACGTCGATGCGCTGCAACTCGCCGCCGGGGGGCTCGAGGCGTTGTCCGCGCTCGATGCCGCCGCCTTCGGGACCGCTACGCAGCCGCTTGGGCAGTTGTGGCTGCCCGGCGCCACCGGGGTCGACTACGTCGTCGCCGTGCCCGATGCCGGGATCGCGGCCGCGCAAGCTTCCTGGCGGGATCGGGGTGCCACCGATCTGACGCTGACCGCGGCGCCTGGGAATCCGGTGCACTATTTCGCCGTACTGTCGCGTGGGCTGGACACGAACGCCGCGCTGCCGGCGGGGCGGGATCTCATGGGGGTGCCGCAGGCCGGGGCGGCGATCGAGCGGGCCGAGCGGACCGGGCTGCCGGCCGCGTCCGAGCCGTTCGTGGCGCTGCGGGACGCGGACAGTTCGGCCGAGCCGCAGCCGCAGAGCGTGGCCCTGGTGCAGCGGGTGGTCGAGCGGCGGACCGGGGCGCTTCGGGGGTACCTCCAGCTGACCGTCCGCGTGCAGGACTTCTTCGGCGACACGTTGCGGCAGCCGGCGCGCGAGCTGCTCGAGGTGGGACTGGCGGCGTACGCCGGGACGGAGCTGCGCACCATCGCGACCATCAGCGGCCGGGGCGAGCGCCGCACCGACCTGCACCGGACGGTCGAGGTGCAGGTCGCGGACCGGCAGTGGCAGCTGCGCGTGGCGGCCGACAGCGGGGCGCTCGCGGGGGCCGGCGGGCACCTCGACGACGGGATGTTCTTCGGCGGGGCGGCGCTCACGCTCGTGACCGCGCTGCTCGTGTACACGCTCGCGACGTCGCGCCGGCGGGCCGAGGAGCGGGTCGAGGAGGCCACGGCCGAGCTGAGAGTCGCCGGGGCCACCGCCAAGTCCCAGGCGACGCTGCTGAGCGGGGTGATGGACACCATCGCCGACGGGGTGGCGGTCATCGCCGGAGACGGGCGCGCGGCCTGGCTGAATCCGACCGCCCGGGCCATCCTCGGGCCGGACGCGTCCCAGGCACCCACGTCGGCGTGGCCGGAGCTGTTGGACATGCGGGAGGCGGACGGCGTCACGCCGTACAAGAGCAGAAACGGTGTGGCGGGGACGGAATCGCTGGTCGAATGCGTGATGGCCGGGCGGCGCATCGAGATCCGCCTCCGGACGCTGCTGCAGGACGGAGAGGCCCCGGGCGCGGTGGCGGTCATGCGCGACATCACCGACCGGCACGCGGCCGAGGAACATCTGCGCTCCTCCGAGGAACTGCTGCAGCTGCTGCTCGACGGGGCGCGCGACTACGCCATCTACATGCTCGACCCGGCCGGGCGGATCGTCAGTTGGTCGGTCAATGCGGAGCGCCTCAACGGGTACCGCAGCGACGAAACGATCGGCGAGGACTATGCGCTGATGTTCACGCCCGAGGATCGCGAGCGGGGGCTGCCCGCACGGGTCCTGGAGCAGGCCCGCGAGCTGGGGCGGACCGAGATCGACGGGCCGCAGGTGCGCAAGGACGGGTCGCGGTTCTGGGTGCACGGGCTGCTGTCCGCGGTGCACGAGCAGGACGGCTCGGTGCGCGGGTTCGTCAACGTGAGCCAGGACGTCACCGCGCGCAAGCAGGCCGACCAGATCATCGCGCGGCTCAACGCCGACCTGGAGCGGCGGGTGGCCGAGCGCACGGCCGACCTGCGAAGGGCCAATGCCGAGCTGGAATCCTTCTCGTACAGCGTGTCGCACGACCTGCGCGCGCCCCTGCGAGCCGTCGACGGGTTCGCCCGCGTCCTCGCCCGCGACCACGAGGCTGACCTGGGCGAGGAGGGGCTGCGTCACGTCGGGCGCATCCGCGCGGGCGCGCAGCAGATGGGCGAGCTCATCGACGGGCTGCTGGCCTTCTCCCGGCTGCAGCGCCAGGAGCTCCTCAGCCACCGCGTGCCGGTCGCCGAGCTGGTCGCCGAGGTGTGGGACCAGCTGGCCGCCGAGCGCGGCGACCGGGCCGTGGAGCTGGTCGTCGGCGAGCTGCCCGACGCGCTGGGCGATCCGCGCCTCGTGCGGCAGGTCCTGGCCAACCTGCTGGGCAACGCGGTCAAGTACAGCCGCGACGTGGCCGCGCCCCGGGTCGAGATCGGGCACAAGGTGACGACCGGCGGCGAGGCGACCTACTTCGTCAGGGACAACGGGGCCGGGTTCGACATGCGGTACGCCGAGAAGCTCTTCAAGGTCTTCCAGCGTCTCCACCGCGCGGAGGAGTTCGAGGGCAACGGCATCGGCCTGGCCCTCGCGCACCGGATCGTGGACCGGCACGGCGGGCAGATCTGGGCCGACGCCGCGCCGGGCGAGGGCGCGACGTTCTACTTCACCCTCCCGGTCATCGCCCCGGCGGCGATCTCGGCTTTGGAGGCGGTGTCATGAAGCGGGAGCTGCCGGTCGTCGTTTCCGCCGCCCCGGCGTTGGAGGCGGCGTCGTGAAAGCGGGAGCTGCCGGTCGTCGTTTCCGCCGCCCCGGCGTCGGAGGCGGTGTCGTGAAAGCGGCGTTGGGGGCGGTGTCGTGAAAGCGGCGTTGGAGGCGGTGTCGTGAATCGCGTGCTGCTGGTCGAGGACAACGTCAGCGATGCCGAGCTGCTCGTGCTGGAGCTGCGCCGGGCCGGGTTTGCGCCCGACTGCCGGCGCGTCGACACCCGCGACGGCTTCCGGGCCGCGCTGCACGACGGCGGCGGGCCGCCCGACGTGATCCTCGCCGACTACGCGCTGCCCCAGTTCGGCGCGTTGGAGGCGCTGGAGGTGCTGGGCGCGGACGGGTACGACGTGCCGGTCATCGTCATCAGCGGCGCCCTCAGCGAGGAGGCGTGCGTCGACGCGCTGCGCCACGGGGCGGTGGACTACCTGCTCAAGGACCGCCTGAGCCGGCTCGGCCCGGCGATCGAGCACGCCCTGTCGCAGCGCCGCCTGCTCGCCGACCGGCACCGCGCCGAGCTCACCTTCCGCGCCGCGTTCGACCACGCGCCGGTCGGGATGGCCGTCACCGACCTCGCCGGCCGGGTCCTGCAGGTCAACCAGGAGCTGGCCCGGATGACCGGGCTGGAGCCGGCCGGGTTCCTGCCCGACATGATCTGCGCCGACGACCGGCCGCTGGTCGAGGAGCGGCTCAAGCGGCTCGTCTCCGGCGAGGCCGACAAGGTGACCCGGGAGCTGCGGATGTGCCGGCCGGACGGGACGCTGCTGTGGGGGCAGTACTCGGCGTCGCTGATCGGCGGCGACCCGGCCGCCGTGGTGCACCAGATCGCCGACGTCACCGACCGGCGCCGGGCCGAGGACGCGCTGCAGCGGCAGGCGGAGAAGCTGGCCCGGTCCAACAGCGACCTGCAGGAGCTGGACCGGCTCAAGAGCGAGTTCGTGGCCACGGTGTCGCATGAGTTGCGGACGCCGTTGACGTCGATCCGGGGGTACACCGAAATCCTGAACGACAGCGACGCCACCGCGCTGGGGCCGACCGAGCGCAAGATCGTCGGCATCATCGACCGCAACGGCCGGCGGCTGCTGGACCTGATCGAGGACCTGCTCACGTTCTCCCGCATCGAGTCGGGCACGCTCACCCTCAACCCCGGGCCGGTGCGCCTGCGCGGCCTGGTCGACGCCGCCTGCGAGGCGATCCGGCCGGCCATGGAGAGCGCCGGCCTGCGGCTCGCGGTCGACGTGGACGAGCACATCCCGGTCGTGCAGGGCGACGCCGAGCAGCTCGAGCGGGTGGTGCTGAACCTGCTCGACAACGCCGTGAAGTTCTCCGACCCGGCGGGCACCGTGACCATCACCGGCCGCGAGCGCGACGGGGAGGTCGTCCTGTGGGTGCGTGACACCGGCTGCGGCATCCCCGACGGAGAGCAGGGGATGATCTTCCAACGCTTCTTTCGTACCGCCGATGCTCAGAAACGCGCCATCAAGGGCTCCGGCCTCGGACTGGCGATCGCGAAGGCCATCGTCGAAGCGCACGGCGGCTGGATCGCCCTGGAATCGATCGAGGGCAGCGGTACGACCGTCGGGTTCGGGCTCCCTACGCCTTGAGGCTTTCGGCGAGCTGCGTCAGCTGCGGCTCCTTCGCCTGACCCACGATGATGATCGTCCGGCCGGACTCGGTGCGGATGATCGCGCGCTCACCCGGGCGGCCCTGGGACCAGCGGTGCCAGGTGGCGCCGGCGATGGTCGTCTCCCCGTCGTCGTGGGGGTCGTGGCCGACGACGGCGGGTAGGAGTACCGACTCCGGCTTCGCACTTTCGACGAGTTGCATGGCACCGTCGTCGGGCGCGGTCACCCCGATGCGGAGGATCTCGTCGGTGAACGTGGCCGAGGCGATCCGCCACCCGTCGGGCAGCCCTTCGGGCTTGAGCAGCTGGAACTTACCGGCGCGCTGCACGGAGCCGTAGACCTCGGTGGTGTCCACGGTCGGCGGGGTCTCGTGGCCGAGGTACCGGTAGAACGCCACGATGAGGAACACCGGGATGATCAGGACGAGCATGGACAAAGCCATGTCCCGCGGTCGGCGTGCCTTCGGGGTCCGGGGCTGCTCGGTCGTACTGGCCACGTGACCATCTTGACAGGTCATCCGGCGGTCCCGACTGCCAGGATGATTGATGGAGAGAACACACACCCACGCAACGAGGCGCGAGGAGTGCACGGATGAGTCGTGAGATGGATCGGAACCTGGCGCTCGACCTGGTGCGGGTCACCGAGGCGGCGGCCATGGCCGCGGGCCGGTGGGTCGGGCGGGGCGACAAGAACGGCGGCGACGGGGCGGCCGTCGACGCGATGCGCCTGCTCATCAACTCGCTGCCCATGCGCGGCACGGTGGTGATCGGCGAGGGCGAGAAGGACAACGCGCCGATGCTCTACAACGGCGAGAGCGTTGGCGACGGCACCGGCCCGGAGGTCGACGTGGCGGTCGACCCGGTCGACGGGACGACCCTCATGAGCAAGGGCATGCCGAACGCCCTGGCCGTGCTCGCCGTGGCCGAGCGGGGCGCGATGTTCGACCCGTCCGCGGTGTTCTACATGGAGAAGCTGGCGGTCGGCCCGGACTGCGCCGACGTGGTGGACATCGAGGCGGGCGTGGAGGAGAACCTGCGCCGCATCGCGCGGGTCAAGCGGTCCAGCGTCTCCGAGCTCACGGTCTGCATCCTGGACCGGCCGCGGCATGCGGAGCTCGTGCAGACGGTACGGTCCACCGGCGCCCGCATCCGCTTCATCTCCGACGGCGACATCGCCGGCGCGATCAGCGCGGCCCGCGAGAACTCCGAGACCGACGTTCTGATGGGCATCGGCGGCACTCCGGAGGGCATCGTGGCGGCCGTGGCCCTCAAGTGCATGGGCGGCGCGATCCAGGCCAAGCTGTGGCCGCGCGATGACGCCGAACGCGAGAAGGCCCTGGCCGCGGGGCACGAGCTGGGTCGCGTCCTGCACACCGACGACCTGGTGAGCGGCGACAACATGTTCTTCTGCGCCACCGGGGTGACCAGCGGCGACCTGCTCAAGGGCGTGCGGTACCGCTCGGGCGGCGCGTACACCCAGTCGATCGTGATGCGCTCCCGCTCGGGGACCATCCGCTGGATCGACTCGTTCCACCGGCTGGAGAAGCTGCGGGCGTACTCCCTCGTCGATTTCTCGTAGTGCTGTTGGCCCTCGTTTGAGTCGCGGGGTGCTCGCGCACCCCGCGGCTGGTCAAGCCTTCAGCGCTTCCCGGATGGAGTCGTCCAGGGGCGTCGCGGTCAGGCCGAACTCGTTCGTGACGCGCGAGGAGTCCATGACGAACGGGCGGTCGTGCTGGTAGCGCACCTCCCGGAACTCCTTCGCGAACTTGTCCCACAGGCCGGCGGCGTAGACGGCGGCCTTCGGGTACACCTTGAGCGAAGGCGCGTCCAGACCGGCCAGTTCGGCGACCCGGGTCAGCAGCTGCCGCGCCGTCATCGGTGGCACCGACGGCGTGTGCCAGGCCTGCCCCCACGAGCGCGGGTCGCGGGCCAGGGTGACGAGGGTGTTCGCGGCGTCGCCCGTGTACGTGTACGTGTGCGGCACGTCCAGCGACGCCGGCATCCACGCGGTCTTACCGGTGCGCATGGCCGGCAGCGCCATCTCGATCAGCGAGTACTTCGGCGCGATCCAGTCCGACGACCGCACCTCCAGCGCGCGGACGCCCGAGGCGAGCGCGTCCTGCCACATCTTCGCGCGGACGCGGCCCTTGACGGTCTGCGCGGCGAGCGGCATGTCCTCGGTCATCGGCCGATCGACGTGCCCATACGCGTACAACGGCGCCGTGATCGCCAGCACCGCGCCATTGGCCTCGGCGGCGCGCAGCATCGCGTTGTGCAGGGGCGGCCAGGCGGTCGGCCACTCGAAGTACTGCGGGTTCGCGCAGTTGTAGATCACGCTCGCCCCCTCGGCGATCCGCCCCAGCGCCGCGGCGTCGCCCGCGTCGGCGGCCACCCGCTGGACGAGCGGATGCTCGGGCCCGCTCCCGCTGCGTGTGACGACTTTGACCTGCTCCCCGGCCCCCGCGAGCTCCAGCGCCACCGCGCTGCCGACCGACCCCGACCCGACGACGACGTGCATGACCGCCTCCTTTGTTGGAGAGCACCGCTCTCTAAATAGAGCATAGGACTCGACGGCCGCGGATAGCAAGAGCAGTGCTCTCGGTTCGGATCGTGTGTCAGACTTGGGTCATGAAGGCGAACTCGATCAGGGCCCGCGTCCGCGCCGAGATGACCGGCGAGATCAAGGAGATCGCCCGCCGCCACCTGGCCACCGACGGCGCCAACCTGTCCCTGCGCGCGGTCGCCCGCGACCTCGGCATGGTGAGCTCGGCGATCTACCGCTACTTCCCGAGCCGCGACGACCTGTTGACCGCCCTGATCCTGGACGCCTACAACGACCTGGGCGGCTGCGCCGAAAAAGCCGTCGCGTCGGTACCGCCTGAGACCCCCACCCTCCGCTGGCTCGCCCTGGCCGGCGCGATCCGCGACTGGGCCGTCGCGCGCCCGCACGAGTACGCGCTGCTCTACGGCAGCCCCGTCCCCGGCTACCAGGCCCCCGAGGACACCGTGCCGGCGGGCACCCGCGCGGTCACGGCGGCGGGCGCGATCCTGCAGGGCGCTTTCCTGGCCGGCGCGCTGGACGAGAACGACGACCCGCTCCCGCCGCCCGGCTCGATCGAGGACCTCAAACGGGTGCAGGCCGTGATCGCCCCCGACGTGCCGCTGAACGTGCTGGCGCGGGGGCTGTCGGCTTGGGTGGCGCTGTTCGGGTCGGTGAGCTTCGAAATCTTCGGCCAGCTGCGCAACACGATCACGGCGCCGGCGGAGTTCTTCGAGCACCAGATGCGCGCCCAGGCCCGCTACATCGGCCTGCGCTGATTTCCGCCGGGCCGAGTTTCTTTGCCCACCGGTCGAGGTTTTTCGCGCACCGGTCGAGTTTCCTTGTGCACCGGGCGCGCCCTAAGCCAGCTGGATCGGTAGCGATTTCAGGTGAGCTGCCCCCGCGCGCCGCTGCGACGTCGGGCGGGCCGATTCGTGACGCACCGGGTAGTGCTGCGGCGTCACGACGCCATGTTCATCCGGCGCGCCCACGCGTGCTGGATCGGGCGGTGCTGAGGCGTCAGGACTCGGTGGCGGCCAGGACTCGGTGGCGGCCGGACTCCGTGGCGGCCGGAACTCGGTGGGGGTGCGTCAGGACTCGGTGGGGGTCAGGCGTGCCCGGGCGGCGTCGAGCCAGCGCTGACAGATGGCGGCGAGCTCCTCGCCGCGCTCCCAGAGCGCCAGCGATTCCTCGAGCGTCGACCCGCCGGACTCCAGCCGCTCGACGACGGTCGCCAGCTCGGCGCGCGCCTGCTCGTACGTCAGCGTCTCACTCACCCCGAGAACCCTACGCGACCGCCCGCACGCTCCGCCGGGGCGCGCCGGTCAGGCGGTGTACGACAGGAACAGCACGGAGTCGGCACGGCTGAAGCCGACCCGGGCATAGACCCGCTCCTGCGCATCCCCGGCCGGCGTGAGGAAGGCCAGCGTCGCCCCCGCCTCGAACGCGGCCCGTGTCAGTTGGAGGGTGAGCGCGGCACCAAGACCCCTCCGCTCGTACTGCGGCCGAACCGCGATCCCCGCCACCTCGCTGATCCCGTCCCGCACCGTGGCCGCGACACCGCCACCGGCCACCGTGCCCGTCGCGATCTCCCGGGCCAGCAGCTGCAACTGTCCCGCCTTGGCCTTGGCCCGGGTGCTGCTGACGTGAGCGGCGGTGGGCGGCCCTTCCCCGAACGCCTCGTGCTGCGCGGCCAGCATCGCCTCGATCTCGTCATCCGTAGATGGCGCGACCAGCTCAAACCCGTCCGGCGTAGGCTGATCGACAACGGTCGCGGGCGTACATTCCATGAGCGGCAGCCGATCGGCCACGACGAAGCCCGCGGCAACCAGAGCCGGCTCGACCAGCGGCGCCAGCCCCGGCATGTACTCCAACCGCGGCGTCCGCCCCCGACTGCTGAACGCCGAAATCAGCGCCTCAATGTCAGCCGCGCTGGGCTCGGCGCCGGGTGCGGGGATCGCGTAGTTGACGTACACATTGGCGTCATGCCCGGTGATCGTGACCGTGAACGGCCCGACCTGGACCACCTCCCGGCCCCCCTTGGCGCTAGCCAGCATGTACTCCTGCAGCCGTTGCGACATGCTCACCTTCCCGCAGATACCACCCGGAACGCAGAAACCACCCGGAAACGGGCCGACCGTCATCATCGCGCATGAATGGCAGACGTCAAGTGCGTTCCGCCGCCTCGAACGCACCCTGCCAAAACGCCCCCGCCCCCACCCGCCCACAGTCCAGCGCCCTCCGCGGAAGCGCCCCGCCCACCGTCCGCGACCACGCAAAAGCGCGCCGCCGACGGTCACCGGTCAGCTGTCGTGGTCAGCTGTCGTGGTCAGCGCCGTGCCGACGTCAAGTATCAGCGGTCGCCGCGCCCCGCTGACGTCGGTGCCCGGCCGGTGTCAGAAGCCCGCCGTCGCGATCCTGCTCGCCGGCATCGTCGGCACCTTCTGCGTGGTCAGCTCGCCTGGGCCAGGCGGATGCGTAGGGCTTCGTCGGCGGCGACCTCCTTCGGGGAGCGCAGGACCGCGCCGTCGATGCGTTGGACGATGGCGTAGCCCCGTTGCCGGGCCGCGGACGGGAACAGGGTGCGCAGGCGCCCAGCCGGCGTCAGGAGCCGGCCGTCGCGGTCAGTTCGCCCTCGGCCAGGCGGATGCGTAGGGCTTCGTCGGCGGTCACCTCCTTCGGGGAGCGTACGACCGCGCCGTCGGTGCGTTGGACGATGGCGTAGCCGCGTTGCAGGGTCGCGGACGGCGACAGGGTGCGCAGGCGGGCCAGGGTGTGGTCGAGTTCGGTGCCGGCGCGGTCCAAGCGGTGGGTCAGGTTGCGGGTCGCGCGGGCCTGCAGGGCGGTGACCTCCGCTGCCCGGGTGTCGACCATGGTGAGGGGGCGGGCGATCGACGGGCGGGAGCGCAGGGCGTCGAGGCGGTGCTGTTCGCGGTCGAGCAGTCCGCGCAGGGCGCGGTCGAGGCGTTGTTTGGCCTGGCCGATGAGGCGCAGTTCGTCGCCCAGGTCGGGCACGATGCGCTTGGCCGCGTCGGTCGGGGTGGAGGCGCGGAGGTCGGCCACGAAGTCGACGAGCGGTACGTCGGTCTCGTGGCCGATGGCCGACACGATCGGGGTGCGGCAGGCGAAGACCGCGCGGCACAGGGCCTCGTCGGAGAAGGGGAGCAAATCCTCGATCGAGCCTCCGCCGCGGGCGAGGACGATCACGTCGATGGACTCGTCGCGGTCGAGCACGGCCAGGGCGTCGAGGATTTGCGGTACCGCGGAAGGGCCCTGAACGGCCACGTTGATGACCCTGAAGTCGATCGTCGGCCAGCGGCGCCTGGCGTTGGTGAGCACGTCGCGCTCGGCGGCGCTGGCCCGGCCCGTGACGAGGCCGATGCGGCGGGGCAGGAAGGGCAGGCGGCGTTTGCGCTCGCGGGCGAACAGGCCCTCGGCGGCCAGGAGCTTCTTGAGCTGCTCCAGGCGGGCCAGCAGCTCGCCCACGCCGACCTGGCGGATCTCGTCGGCGCGCAGGCTCAGCGAGCCGCGCGCGGCGTAGAACTCGGGGCGGGCGTGCACCACGATGCGCGCGCCCTCGTTGAGGCCGGGGGCGCCGAGGTCGACGACGTCGCGGTTGGTGGTCACGGTGAGGCTCAGGTCGGCCGACGGGTCGCGCAGGGTCAGGAAGACGGTGCTGGTGCCCGGGCGGCGGGTGACCTGCGCGACCTGGCCGTCGACCCAGATCCAGCCGAGCCGATTGATCCACTGGCCGATCTTCTGGCTGACGACCCGGACCGGCCAGGGCTTGTCACTGCTCGAAGCCTCATCCGTCATGCCAACACCCTAGCCACGCGGTACGACAAAAACGTCATCCCCGCAGGTAGGCCAGCACGGCGCGGACCCGGCGGTGCACGTCGTCGTCGGGCGGCAGGTCGAGCTTGGCGAGCAGCCCGTTGATGTGCTTGGCCACCGCCGCCTCCGACACCACGAGCGCCCGCGCGATCGCCGCGTTCGAGCGGCCCTCGGCCATCAGGGCGAGCACCTCCCGCTCGCGCGGGGTCAGCCGGGCCAGGGGATCGCGACGGCGGCCGAGCAGCTGCGCGACCACCTCCGGATCGACGACGGTGTGTCCGGCGGCCACCCGCGAGACGGCGTCGGCGAACTCGGCCACGTCGCCGATGCGGTCCTTGAGCAGGTACCCGACCCCGGCGCGCCGCCCCGACTCGAGCAGTTCGGCGGCGTAGGTCTGCTCGATGTACTGGCTGAGCACCAACACCGGCAGCCCCGGATCCTCGGCCCGCAGCCGAATCGCCGCCTGCAGCCCCTCGTCGCTGAACCCGGGCGGCATCCGCACGTCGGTGATCACGAGATCGGGTCTGTCGGCCCGCACCGCTTCGATCAGCTCCGTCGCATCGCCCACCGCCGCCACGACCTCGTGCCCGAAACGACGCAGCAATCCGGCAATACCCTCGCGGATGAGCACACCGTCCTCCGCGATCACAACCCGCAAGGCAACTCCACGTGTACCACCGTAGGCCCCCCGACCGGACTCGCCAGCGCCACCGTCCCGCCCGCCGCCGCCACTCGATCGGCAAGCCCGGAGAGCCCGCTTCCGCGCGCCGGATCCGCGCCCCCGCGCCCGTCGTCGCGCACCTGCACGGTGAGCCGCCCCGCCGACACCGAGGCCACCACCCGCGCCCGCGCCGCCGCGCTGTGCTTGGCCACGTTGGCGAGGGCCTCCACGACGACGAAGTACGCGCACGCCTCCACGGCCCCCGGCAACCGCTCCGGCAGCGCCAGGTCCACCTCGACCGGCAACGGCGCCCGGTCCGCCACCTCGCGCAACGCCGCGTGCAGGCCGCGGTCGGAAAGGATCTTCGGGTGTACGCCCCGAATCAGCTCCCGCAACTCGCCCAGCGCCTCCTTCGCGAGGTCGTGCGCCTGCGCGACCGAGCGCGCGGCGGGGGAGTCGGCCGGCAGCTCCAACCGGGCGAGCCCGAGCTGCATGCTCAACGCGAGCAGGCGCTGCTGCGCCCCGTCGTGCAGGTCGCGCTCGATGCGGCGGCGCTCCACCTCGAACGCGTCGACGAGCCGCGCGCGGGAGCGGGCCACCTCGGTCAGTTCGGCGTCCAGTTCCATGCGCGGCCCGAGCACGGCCTGCGTGATCGCGGCGCGGGCGGCGGCCCAGGCGGTCATCGGGTACAAGAGAAGGATCCCGAAGGCGATGCCGAAGAACGCTCCGAGGATGGGCAGCGCCCGCGGGGTGTCGTCGTTGATGTAGATCGGGCCGCCGACGAGCGCGCCGACGATGTACAGCCACAGCGCGACGACCATCCCGTCGAGCCAGCACAGGGCCGTGCACATCAGCATCGTGTACCCGAGCTCGCGCCACGTCGCCGGCTCCCACAGCCGCGTGGTGACCCAGGCGCGCAGGCCGGGGCGGTCGGGGCGGCGGTGCGGGTCGCTGAGCCGTACGTCGTCCACGAGCCGCAGCCGGCGCCGCTCGATGCGGGCCACCACGATGCCGGACAGCGCCGCGGCCAGGAAGCCGGCCAGCCCGATCACGCACAGGGTCAGCGCCGCCCCGCCGACCAGCAGGCCGAGCAGCACCAGGCCGGTGGCGATGCCGAGCAGGCCCCCCGAGGCGAGGTACAGCAACGCGCGCCACGGCCACCGCGAGGTCAGGAACCGCCGCGGCGGCAACCGTAGCGCGTCCATGACAGAGCGGGGGCGCATGCTGCCGACCGTACCGGCGAAGGATTGAAACTGCGGTAGTGCTGGCGTTACCCGCAGGTCTCACCGCCGCGCGACTGTGCCGGAGCGCGTCTCCCGCTTCGATCGACGGTGTGATGACGACCTTGCAGACCCACCAGGCGGTCGAGCTGTGGTCCGTGACCCGGCGCTACGGCGCGGGCGAGCACGCGGTGACCGCCCTCGATGACGTATCCGTCCAGTTCGCCCCGGCCAGCTTCACCGCGGTGATGGGCCCGTCCGGCTCCGGCAAGTCGACGCTGCTGCACTGCGCGGCCGGGCTCGACCGGGCCACCGCCGGCCGGGTGCTCATCGACGGCGTGGAGCTCGGCCCGCTGTCGGAGAAGGCGCTCACCCGGCTGCGGCGCGACCGCGTCGGCTTCGTCTTCCAGGCCTTCAACCTCGTGGCCGCGCTCAGCGCCGCGCAGAACGTCGAGCTGCCGCTGCGGCTGGCCGGCCGCCGCGCCACGCCCGGGCAGGTCGCCGCGGTGCTGGCCGAGGTCGGGCTGGCCGAGCGGGCCGGGCACCGCCCGAGCGAGCTGTCCGGCGGGCAGCAGCAGCGGGTGGCGATCGCCCGCGCCCTCGTGACCGCGCCCGCCGTGCTCTTCGCCGACGAGCCGACCGGCGCGCTGGACAACGCGGCGTCGCGCGAGGTGCTGCGGCTGCTGCGCGCCGCGGTGGATCGCCACGCGCAGACGGTCGTGATGGTCACCCACGACCCGCTCGCGGCCGCGCACGCCGACCGCGTGCTGTTCCTGGCCGACGGGCGGATCGTCGACGAACTGCGGGAGCCACGCGGCGCCGAGCAGATCGCCGCGCGGATGGCGCACCTGGAGACGGGGGCGGCGCGATGAGCCCGGCCATGCTGCGCGAGCCGCGCGGCGCCGAGCGGATCGCCGCGCGGATGGCGCACCTGGAGACGGGGGTGGCGCGATGAGCGTGGCGATGCTGCGGTACCGATGGAGCCTGTTCTTCGGCACTTTCCTCGCCCTCCTGCTGGGCGTGGCGGTGCTCTCCGGCAGCCTGTCGCTCTGGGCCGCCGCGCAACCGCGCGTGCCCGACGCGCTCGCCGGGGCGCCGATCATCGTGGCGGCGCCGCGGTTCGACCCGCCCGAGGGCGGCTTCCCGACCTATCGCCCCTGGTCGGACGCGGAACTGGACCGGCTGACCACCGCCCTCGCCGCGGTCCCGGGCATCGCCGCGGCCGTCCCCGACCGCCCGTTCTACGTGCAGCGCCTCGTGGACGGAGCGCCGGTGGGCGACCCCCGCGATTCCCTCCACAGTGGACGGACGTGGGCCGGGGCGGAGGCGCAGCACCACGCGCTGCGAGCCGGCGCCGCTCCCGCGCGCGACGGCGACGTGGTGGTGGACGCCGCGCTCGGGGTGCCGGTCGGTGCGACGCTGCCCGTGGTGACCGCGGCCGGCCCGGCGACCTGGACCGTCACTGGCACCACCGACCGGCCCGGCTTCTACGTCGCCGACGCCACGGCGGCCGCGCTGTCCGGCGGCGCGCGCTTCATCGCCCTGAGCCTGACGCCGCGCGCGGACGCGTCCGACGTCGCCGCCCGCCTGCCCGCTGTGCTGGGCGAACTCGGCGGCGTGCTGACCGGCGACGCGCGCGGCGCGGCCGAGCCTGAGCGCGACCGCGGTACGCGCTGGATCGGCGCCCAGCTGATCATCGCCACGGTCTTCGTCGGCACCTTCGTCGCGATCTTCGTGGTCGCCTCGACCTGCGCGTTCGCGGTGTCCCAGCGCCGCCGCGAGCTGGCCCTGCTGCGCGCGGTCGGGGCCACCCCGGGCCAGGTACGCCGCCTGCTGCTCGGCGAGGCCCTGCTCGTCGCGCTCGCCGCCGGCGTCCCGGGCGCGCTGCTCGGCGCCGCGCTCGCCCCGCTGCTGCGCGGCCCGTTCATCGCCACCGGCCTGGAGCCGACCGGGTTCGAGGTCGGCTTCACCTGGTGGGCGCCCGCGGTCGCGCTCGCGGTCGGGCTGGTCGTGGCCGTGCTCGGGGTGTGGCTGTCGGCCCGCCGCGCCGGCAAGGTCCCGCCGCTGGACGCGCTGCGGGTGGCCGCGGCCGAGCCCCGCCCGATGACCCTGTCGCGCTGGCTGACCGGCGGGGCGCTGCTGCTGCTGGGAGCCGGCCTGGCCGGGCTGCTGCCGTCGTCCACGGCCGAGCAGAAGCCCACCCTGGTGCTGGTTTCCGCGATGGTACTGCTGGTAGCCGCCGCCCTCCTCGCCCCCGTCATCGTGGTGCCGGTGGTGCGGCTGGTCACCTGGCCGGCCCGGCGCGGCGCCACCGGCCTGCTCGTCCGCGAGGGCGCGCGCGTGTCGGCCCGCCGCGTCGCCGGCACCGCCGCTCCCGTGCTCGCCGCGGTCGGCTTCGCGGTGCTGCTGGTCGGCACGTACCAGACGGCGAACGAGGCGGTCGGCATCGAGGACACCGCGAAGATCCCCGAGCTCGCCGTGGCCGCGCGGTCGGATGCGAGCCCGGGCCTGTCCGAGGCGGCGACCCAGGCCCAGCCCGGCCGCTCCGAGCTGCCCAGCACCGTGTACCTCGCGTCCGGGCGCCCCGTGGACGCGACCGGCACCAAGGTCGACGGCCTGACCGCGGCGCCCTCGCTGGGCTGGACGGCCGGCGACACTGTTCCATTGCGGTTTGCCGATGGAGTTGTACTGCCGGTGCCAGTGGCCGCCGTCTCCTCCGACCTCGCCGAGGACTCCGTCCAGTTGCCGCGCGACCTGGTGCGCACTCACGACCCGGCCGCGCTGACCGACGTCGTCCACCTCGCGGGCGACTTCGTGCCGTCACCCGGCGCGGAGCGGATGACGTCGCGGCGGTACGTCGAGCGCGAGGCCGCCGAGGAGGGCGACCTCATCCAGCTCTTCCTGACCGTCCTGCTGGGCATCTCGGTCGGCTACACGGCCCTGGCGGTGGCGAACACGCTGCTCATGGCCACGAACGCGCGCCGCCCGGAGTTCCTGACCCTGTCCCGCGCGGGCGCCACGACAGGCCAGACCGCGCGCGTGGTGGTGAGCGAGGCGTTACTGGCGGTGCTGGTGGGATCAATGTTGGGGTTGGCGGTGGCGGTACCGGCATTGTTCGAGGCCCGCGCCGGCCTGCAGGACGAGATCGGCGCGGCGGTGACGCTGGTCATGCCCTGGGGAACGCTGGCCGCGGTGGTGGGCGCCTGCGGCGTCCTCGCGGCGGTGGCGGCCGCCCTGCCGCTGCGCCGCGGCACAGCGCGGCCTTCGCCAATGGTGTGACGCTGGTCATGTCGTGAGGGCGGAGGCGGCTCGCGGGGATCGGGCGGGCAGGGCGGCGGCACGTACGATGGCGGGGTGACTGCTTCGAAGCGCGTCCTGCTCGCCAAGCCCCGCGGCTACTGCGCCGGTGTGGACCGCGCGGTCCAAACGGTCGAGGAGGCCCTGAAGCTGTACGGCGCGCCGATCTACGTCCGCAAGGAGATCGTGCACAACAAGCACGTGGTCAGCACGCTGCAGGCGCGGGGCGCGATCTTCGTCGAGGAGAACGAGGAGGTGCCCGAGGGCGCCACCGTCGTCTTCTCCGCCCACGGCGTGGCGCCTGAGGTGCACGACCAGGCCAAGGCCCGCTCCCTGCGCGCCATCGACGCGACCTGCCCGCTGGTCACCAAGGTCCACCAGGAGGCCCGCCGCTTCGCCGCGGACGACTACGACATCCTGCTCATCGGCCACGAAGGCCATGAAGAGGTCATCGGTACGACCGGCGAGGCCCCCGCCCACATCCAGCTCGTCGACGGCCCGGACGGCGCCGACAAGATCACGGTCCGCGATCCGTCGAAGGTGGTCTGGCTCTCCCAGACCACGCTCTCGGTCGACGAGACCCTGGAGACCGTCGCCCGCCTGAAGAAGCGCCTGCCGCTGCTCATGTCCCCGCCGAGCGACGACATCTGCTACGCCACCTCGAACCGCCAGGACGCCGTGAAGGCGATGGCCCCCAACTGCGACATCGTCCTGGTGGTCGGCTCCCAGAACTCCTCCAACTCCCAGCGCCTCCGCGAAGTGGCCGTGGACGCCGGCGCCAAGGCCGGCTACCTGATCGACTACGCCACCGAAATCCAGGAAGACTGGCTCGCGGACGCCACCACGGTCGGCGTGACCTCGGGCGCCTCGGTCCCGGACGAACTGGTCATGGAGGTCCTGGACTTCCTGGCCAAGCGCGGCTTCACCGATGTGGCCGAGATCACCACGGCGCAGGAGAAGCTGGTGTTCTCGCTGCCGCAGGAGCTCAAGCGCGACATGAAGGCCCAGGCCGCCGCCCGCTCCGCCGAGGTGGCCAAGACCCTCTCCTGACCCCGGCCCAACCGGTTCGCTCGGCCGAGGCGACCAACACCCTCACCTGACGCCGCCCCAACCGGTTCGCTCCGTGCCGGGGTGGTCGACGGCGGCGGCGCCGGGTGGCCGACGGCAACCGCGCCGGGCAGTTGACGTAGCGGTGCGGCGTGCGCCTGGTCGACGCTGCCTGCTCGGGTGCGCGGCAGCCGGCCCGTCAGCGCACTAAGTCGACGACTGCGGCGCCGGGTGGTCGACGTCGCGATTCAGCTTGCGCCTGGTCGACGTTGCCTGCTCGGGGTGGGCGGCAGTCGGCCCATCAGCGCACTGAGTCGACGATGTGTAGCGGTCCGGCTCATGGACGGGAACTCTCCACGCACGCAGAACTCGCGGCGGGTCGCGGCGGTTCCGTGGCGGGCAACAAAGCGAGCTACTTGGGCGGCTCCTCCCTCAAGGCGGCCAGCAACGCCTCGTACTCGTCGTCGACCAGTTCCGGGGCCTGCAGCTGCCGGGGTGTGGCCTCGACCTGCGGGGGTGTGGGCAGGGTGTCGCCGCTCACGCCCAATTCGGCCAAGCGGCGGGCGCTCACCAGGACGCGGGCCTCCAGGGAGCCGACCGCGCGGTTGTACGAGGTCACCGCCGTGGTCAGGGAGGTGCCGACCTTGGACAGGTGGTCGCCCATGGTGCTGAGCCGGGCGTACAGTTCGCGGCCGGTCTGGTGGACCTGCAGGGCGTTGGTGGTCAGGGAGTCCTGGCGCCAGGCGTAGGCGATGGTGCGCAGCAGGGCGACCAGGGTGGCGGGCGTAGCCAGGATCACGTTGCGGGCGAAGGCGTGGTCCAGCAGCCCGGGGTCGTGTTGCAGGGCCGCGTCCAGGAAGGTGTCGGCCGGGACGAAGAGGACGACGAACTCCGGGGCGGGCTCGAAGGCGGTCCAGTAGGACTTGGCCGACAGGGACTCGACGTGGGCGCGTACGTGCTTGGCGTGCTGGGTCAGGCGGGCGGTGCGGGTCTGCTCGTCCTGGGACTCGAGCGCGGACAGGTACGCCTCCAGCGGGGCCTTCGCGTCCACCACCACCTGGCGGCCGCCGTGCAGGCGGACGACGAGGTCGGGGCGGACCACGCCGTCCTCGGTGGGGGCGGTCACCTGCTCGTCGAAGTCGCAGTGCTCGAGCATGCCGGCGGCCTCGACGATGCGGCGCAGCTGCTGCTCGCCCCAGCGGCCCCGGACGGTCGGCGCGCGCAGGGCTGAGACCAGGCGTTTCGTCTCGGTGCGGAGCTCGCCGGAGACCTCGTGCATGGCGCGCACCTGCTCGCGGAGGGACTCGTAGGCGCCCACGCGATCGCGCTCCAGCTCGGCCACCCGGCGCTCGTAGCGCAGCAGGGCCTCGTTCAGCGGCGCCACCGCGTCGGCCACCGCGTCCTGGGTCTGGCCGCGCGCCTCCAGGGTCAGGCTGCGCAGGGAGGCCTCCAGGCGCGCCTCGCCGTCCCGGGTCGCCTGCAGGGTCGCCTCCAGTTTGGCCAGGTCGACGGCCGATCGGGAACGGGCGACGTACCAGCCGAGGAGAAGACCGAGCAGCAGGCCGATGATCAGTAGGACGAGATCCACGGTATTCAGCATGCCGCAGGGGTATGACAGAAACCGGTACCGTCGAAGGCATGAGTTACTCGTCCTGGTTGGAGTGGTGACGGTGTTCGGCTTCGGGCGCAGGAAGCGTGAAGCGCAGCAGCTGGCCGATGCGCGGGAGGAGGCCCTGCGCTGGTACGAGCGCCTCGGCGGACAGCTCATGAACCTCTCCGGCGACGAGCCGGCCGTGAAGCAGGCCCTCGTCGACGCGAGCGAGCGATACAACGCGGCCGGTGGACAGCTCGAGCGGTCGACCACGCTGAAGCAGTACGAGCTGGCCCGGGAGACCTCGCTGGAGGGCCTGGCCTACATCCGGGCGGCCCGCACCGCGATGGGGCTCGACCCAGGACCCGACATTCCGCCGCTCGCGGGCGCCCGGGCGGGGCAGATCACCAAGGAGCGCGAGGTCGCCGTCCAGGGTCACTCGTACCGCGCGAGCCCCCAACCCAGCAACGCGACCCCCTACTACTACCCGGGCGGCGCGGTGGCCGGCCGTGGCGTGCCCGGCGGCTGGTACTCCGAGCCCTGGTGGAAGACCGCGCTCGTCGCGGGCGCCTGGGGCATCGGCTCGGTGCTGGTGTTCGACGCGCTGTTCGACAACTCGTTCGGCGACCACGGCTACGACGCCGCGTACAACGCCGGCTTCGACCAGGGCCAGGACCAGGGCTTCGACCAGGGCTTCGACCAGGCCATGGACGACGGCGGCGGCGATGGCGGGGACGGCGGCGACTGGGGCGGCGACGGCGGAGACTGGGGCGGCGACGGCGGCGGCGACTTCGGAGACTTCGGCGGCGACTTCTAGCGCCAAAGACGAAAAGCGCCCAAGACGCAAAGCGCCAAAGACGAGAAGCGGCAAAGGCGAGAAGCGGCTCCGGGCAACCCACGCCCGGAGCCGCTTGCAAAAAGCCGAACACAACAGAGCCGAGCACGCAGAGCCAGGCGCAAAAGAGCCGAGCAACACAGAGCCGGGCGCAAAGAAGCCGAGCACACAGAGCCGGGCGCTAAAAGCCGAGCACAAAAAAGCCGTTGCCGGAAGCTAAATGTCTGACCAAACGCTGTCGCGCACGTGATCGAGTCGGGGCGCGAACGGACCTAGCGTCCCCCGCATGTTCGGATTCGGCCGGAAGCCCGGCGCCAACGCGGTCACCGCCCGCGGCGAGATCGTGCGCGTCGACTTCGGCGCGAAGAGCAACTTCACCGTGCGGGTCCTGGTCATGCCCGACGACACCGCGTCGTTCGAGGCGGACATCAAGGTCAGGCTCCGTGGTACCGCCGCCCCGATGATCGGCGAGGAGACGTGGGTCCGCTACGCGCCCGGCCGCATCGACTTCGACCGCGACCGCATCAAGGACCGCAGCTACGACCGCGTCCGCACGAATCCGGGCCTGCAGAACGTGGTCGATACGCTGTACCGGCACGGAGATCCACCGGTCAGCGTGATCGCCACCGCGCGATGAGCAAAACCGGGCATATACGAAAAATCCGATAAGTCGCGGCGCGCCAGCGCCCGACTTATCGGACAGCACTAGTACCGCGTCTGAGCACCCCGAAGCGCCCGCTCCGCCAGCGCCAGATCCGAGGCTGCCGCCCGAGCGAACGGACTCGACGCCCCGAGCAGCTCCGCATAAACAGCCTGCGCCGCCCGGTACTCCGTGATCGCCTCATCCAGCCGCCCGAGATCGTGCAGCACGCTCGCCAGCCGGTGCCGCGACACGGCGGTGTCCAGATGGACCGGGCCGAGCAGGCGCAGGCGGCTTCCCAGCACCGCCCGGTGCTCCGACTCGGCGTCCGGCAGGCGGCCCGCGTGGTGCAGGGCCGAGGCCAGCAGGCTGCGGCTCATCAGGGTGTCGCGGTGCTCCGGGCCGAGCAGGCGGGCGCGGGCGCGCATCACGGTGCGGTGCTCGTCGATCGCGCGGTCGAGTTCGCCCATGTCCTGGTACACCTTGGCCAGGTTGCTGCGGCTGATCAGCGTCTCCTGGTGGTTGGCGCCGAGCACGCTCGTGCGCGACTCCAGGACGCGCTGGTGCTCCGCCTCCGCGCGGTTCAGGTCGCCCAGCTGGTGGTAGATCGTGGCCAGGTGGCTGCGGCTGGTCAGGGTGTCCGGGTGGTTCTCGCCGAGGATGCGCACCCGGGCGGTCAGCGCCTCGTCGCACTCCACGAGCGCCTCGGCCAGCCGGTCCAGGTCGCGCAGCACCGTCGCGTGCTGGTCGCGGGCGGTCAGCGTGTCCGGGTGGTCCCAGCCGAGGGCGTGGGCGCGGGCGTCGACGATCTCGCGGTACGCCTCCTCGGCCTCTTGCAGTTGACCACGCCAGTGCAGGTCGGTCGCGCGCTGCCAGGTCGCCGAGTCGTCGTAGACGCGCGGGGCGGGGGAGGGGCGGCGGCGCGGCTCCGGGGCGGGCCACTCGACCGGGTCCTCCTCGACCATCTGCTCGGCCTGCGGCGTGCCGTAGACGGTGGAGGACGTCATGTGCGGCAGCACGTCCTCGTCGTCGTCCAGGTGCTGAGCGGGCTGGTGGGGGATCGGCGGAGGCGGCGGAGCCGCGGGCCGCGTCGGCATGCGCACCGGTTCGTACGTCCGCTGCTCGTCATAGGCCGGCTCGTCGTAAGGCGGCTCGAGGTCGTCGAGGATCTCCGACGGGACCTCGATCGGGGACTCGTGGTCGCGCCGGCGCAGCTCGCGGCGCAGCGAGACGATCGCGTCGGAGATGGCGTCCGAGTGGTCGCCGATCCGCCAGGCCACCGCGGCCACCGGCCGGTCCAGCGACGTGCTGAGCTGGCGCACCGAGCCGAGGATCGAGTCGTCCGGCGAGGCGTTGACGATGACCAGGGCGGCCTGGAACGAGGCGGTCTGGCCGACCAGCAGCGCCTGGAGCGTCGCCTGCATGCGCGCGATCGAGAAGCCGGTGCCGGCCCGGATGTCCACGATGATGTGGGCCTCGGACATGGCGATCGGGCCCAGGAAGTACCCGAAGACGGGTTGCAGGCGCTGCCCCTCGCGCCCGGCGGCCTCGTAGAGCGCGGCGTTGGCGCCCTCGTGGTAGGCGATGGCCTGCGGGGCGTGGCCGCGGATGAGCTGCACGAAGCGGTCGTACGCGCCCTCGGCGTCACCCTCCTGCTGGGCCTTGCCGGCCGAGGCGAGCCGCTCCTCGCGGTCGGTGGAGCGGACGTTGATGATCCCGCCGGACAGGCCCGCGAGCCCGACCAGGACCCCGGCGCCGACCAGCGCGGCGGCCCCCGCGGTGCTGCGGAACTGCACCGTCGTCAGCACGCCCAGGCCGACCAGAGCCAGCCCGACGAACACGACGAGAAATCGGGTCTGGCCACTCCAGCGTCCGCCAGTCATCGGTCCTCTTCATCCGCGCCGTATCAGAGTCGTGGTCACGTCCTAGAACAACCGAGACGACCCTCCATAGATCCTTAGCGTGACGAGAATCCTCCCACGAACCGATGTATCCACGGTAGATCGACGGCGTGAACCCCGCCATTCATGCGAACCGACCCGACGAACTGTCGCGTTCCCGACAGTCGGTCAGAGCAGCGAGTCCCGCCATTGGGCGTGCAGCGCGGCGTACTGGCCGCCGCGGTCGATCAGCGCCGAAGGCGGCCCGTCCTCGACGATCCGCCCGCCGGACATGACGAGCACCCGGTCCGCGATCTCCACTGTGGACAGGCGGTGGGCGATGACGAGGGCCGTACGCGAGGCCAGGATCGTGCGCAGCGCGTTCTGCACCGCCCGCTCGCTCGGGATGTCCAGGGAGGACGTCGCCTCGTCGAGAATCAGCACTGCGGGGTCGGCCAGAAAGGCGCGCGCGAACGCCACGAGTTGGCGTTGTCCGGCCGAAAGGCGTCCCCCGCGCTTGCGCACGTCGGTGTCGTAGCCGTCGGGCAGTGCTCGGATGAATGCGTCCGCGCCGATCGCCGCCGCGGCCGCCTCCACCTCGGCCCGCGTCGCGCCCGGGCGGCCGAAGGCGATGTTGTCGGCCACGGTGCCGGAGAACAGGTAGTTCTCCTGGGTCACCATCACCACGGCGCGGCGCAGGTCATCCTCGGCGACCGAGCGCAGGTCGACGCCGTCGAGCGCGACCGTGCCGGCCGTCGGGTCGTAGAAGCGGGCCACGAGCTTGGCCAGGGTGGACTTTCCGGCCCCGGTGGCGCCGACCAGGGCGACCGTCTGCCCGGCCGGGACGAACAGGTCCAGCGGGGGCAGCACGGGGCGCCCGGTGTCGTAGCCGAACTCGACGGCGTCGAACGTCAGCTCGCCCCGCGCCGCGACGATGCGGGTGGGCGACTGGGCTTCCGCGACCGATGGGGGCTCATCCAGTACAGCTGCCAGCTTTTCCAAGGCCGCGGTGGCCGACTGCAGCGTGTTGTAGAACTGCGACAGCTCCTGCATGGGCTCGTAGAACCGGCGCAGATAGAGCAGGAACGCGGCCAGCACCCCGACCTCGGTCTGTCCGTGCAGCACCCGCCAGCCCCCGTAGGTCAGCACGACCGCGATGGACACGTTGCCGATCATCTTGATCGCGGGGGAGTAGGTCGCGACGAGGCGCTGCGCGTGCAGGCTGGCCCGGCGGAAGTCGTCGTTGACGGCGCCGAAGATCTCGTCGTTGCGGCGCTCGCGGCGGAACGCCTGCACCGCGCGGATGCCGCCCAGCGACTCGACGAAGTGGATGATGACCAGCGCGATCGTCTCGCGGGTGCGGCGGTACGCCTTGGCGCTGGCCCGCTGGAACCAGCGCGAGAGCCAGACCAGGAACGGGAACGAGGCGAGCGTGACCAGCGCCAGCGGTGGGTCCAGCCACAGCAGGATGCCGGCCACCGACACCACCGACAGCGCGGCCAGCACCAGGTCGTCCAGGGCGCCGTCGGCGAGCTCGGAGATGTTGTCCACGTCGCTCGTCAGGCGCGCGATGACCCGGCCCGAGGTGAACCGCTCGTGGAAGCCGATGCTCAGTCGCTGCAGGTGGTTGTAGACGCGGGTGCGCAGGTCGAACAGCACCGCGTTGCCGACCCGGCCGGACATGGCCAGGAACGCGCGCCGGGTGCCGAACTCGGCCAGGGTGGCCACCCCGAACAGCACGGTGACGAGCACCAGCGTCGGCGGGTGCCCGATGCCGCGGTCGATGCCGAGCTTGACCAGGTACGGCCCGGCCATCCCGGCCAGGTTCTGGGCCAGCAGCAGCGCGACGAGCACGCCGATCGCGGAACGGTGCGGGCGCAGCAGCGAGCCGAGCAGGCGCCGGCTCGCGACGCGCTCGGTCGGGTCGGGTTCCTCCGCGGCCGTACCGCGCCACCGTTGGACGTCAAGCGCCACGCAACACCTCGCGATAGCCCGGACACGTCGCCAGCAGCTGCGAGTGCGTCCCGATCGCGGCCAGCCGCCCCTCGTCCAGGAACGCGACCCGGTCGGCCAGCGCGATCGTCGACGGCCGGTGTACCACCAGCAGCGCCGTCGTCCCCGCCAGCACCGTGGCCAGCGCGGACTCCACGAGCGCCTCGGTGTGCACGTCCAGGGCGGACAGCGGGTCGTCCAGCACGAGCACCCGCGGCCGCCCCACGACCGCGCGGGCCAGGGCGAGGCGCTGCCGCTGCCCGCCGGACAGCGACAGCCCCTGCTCGCCGATGCGCGTGTCGAGCCCCCACGGCAGCTCATACGCGAACTGGGCCTGCGCGATGTCGAGTGCCTCGGCGATCTCGGCGTCCGTCGCGTCCGCGCGGCCGAGGGTCAGATTCTCGCGGACGCTCATCGAGAACAGGGTGGGGTCCTCGAACGCGGTCCCCACGATGCGGCGCAATGCGTCGAGTTTCAAGTCCCGGATGTCGTACCCGTCGATGCTGATCGATCCCGCATCCACGTCGTACAACCGGGGCACGAGCGAGACCAGCGTGGTCTTCCCGCTGCCGGTGAGCCCGACGATCGCCACCGTCTCGCCCGGCTCCACCTCCAGGTCGATGCCCCGCAGGATCGGCCGCCCGGGCTCGTAGCCGAACCGCACACCGGAGAAGCGCAGCCGGCCCTCCACAGTGGACGGCACTACCGCGTCCGGACGGTCCACGATGGACGGCGGGGTGTCCAGCACCTCGTAGATGCGCACGGACGCGCTCATCGCCTCCTGCGCGTTCGCGATGATCCAGCCCAGGATGTCGATCGGCCAGACGAGCATCACCTGCAGCGCCACGAACGCGACCAGCGTGCCGACCGTCAGCTCACCGCGGGAGACCTGCACCGCCCCGGCCACCAGCACCACCGCGAGCGTCACGTTGGGCACCAGGTCGAACTGCGCGAGCGTGCGCGCCACCATGCGGCTCTTGCCCACGCCGAGGTCGTGCACGTGCCGCGCGCCGCCGGCGAAGAGCGCGCTCATGTGCTCGCGCCGGCCGAACGCGCGGATCACCCGGATGCCCTGCGCGGACTCCTCGACCCGCGTGGTCAGGTCGCCGATCGAGTCCTGCAGCTCGCGGGAGGCGGCGAAGTACCGCGCGGTGAAGCGGCGCACGATCAGGAACAGCGGGATCGCGCTGAGCGCCACGAACACGCCCAGCGGCCAGTACAGGTGGATCAGCAGGGCCGCCACCGCGACGTACGTGGCCAGGTTGAGCACGAAGAAGAACAGCCCGAACGACAGGAACCGCCGGATCGAGGACAGATCGGCGGTCGCGCGGGAGAGCAGCTGCCCGGACTGCCACTTGTCGTGGAACTCGATCGGGAGGCGCTGCAGGTGCGCGTACAGGTCCTCGCGCAGCCGGGCCTCCATGCCCACCGACGACGCCGACTGCGCCCACCGGCGGACGAAGCTGAGCACGCTCTCGGTCATCCCGAGCAGGATCGCCAGGCCGCCGAGCAGCAGCAGCCCGCGGGTGTCGCCGTGGCGCACGGGACCGTCGACGACCCGCTGGATGAGCAGGGGGATCGCGAGGCTGGCGGCGGTGGAGGCGACCGCGGCGACCATCGACCAGGCGGTGAGCGTGTAGTACGGCCGCAGGTAGACCCGCATCCGCCACAGGGCGTGCGCCTTACCAGTGGACCGGCCGTTGGACCGGCCACTGGACCGCCGCGCCTGCGGGGGCGCGGCGGTCGTGGACATCACTCAAAAGTACGTGCCCGTCACATTGGTGCCAACCGATATTCAGATGGCTTCATGATCGAGCAGCCAGCGCTTGACCGGCAGCCCCCAGCGAAACCCGCCGAGCGTCCCGTCCAGGCGCAGCACGCGGTGGCAGGGCACGAACAGCGCGGCGGCGTTGGTCGCGCACGCCGACGCGGCCGCGCGCACCGCCGCGGGCCGGCCCGCCCGCTCGGCGAACTCGGTGTAGGTGACCGGTTCGCCCGCGGGCACCTCGCGCAGCACGTCCCACGCGTGCGCGATGAACGCCCCGCCCCGCTGGCGGACCGCGACGCTGTCGATCGCCTTGACGTCACCGTCCAAATAGGACTGCAAGGCCTTCAGTGGTACTCCCGGATCGCCCCGCTCCTCGGGCGTGCCCGCCAGCCTGCCCAGCCGCATGAGCCCGGCCACGTCGGTCGTCCAGCCACTGGCGAGCACCGTCTCGTCGGCGTCGGTGAGCATCGTGAACGGTCCGGCGGGGGTGTCGGTCGTGGTGAAGTACACGGTCACAGGATCCTCCAGAGTCGAATGGCGGCGTAGGACCGCCAGGGCCGCCAGCGTTCGGCGTGTGCGGCCAGGGTCTTCGGGGTGTCGGGGAGCCCGGCGGCCTTCGCGCCGCGCAGCACTCCCAGGTCGGTCGGCAGGAAGGCGTCGGGGTCGCCGAGGGCGCGCATCGCCGTGTACTGCGCGGTCCAGTCCCCGATGCCGGGCAGCGCCTTGAGCCGCTCCACGGTCTCGTCGCGGTCGCTGCCGCCGTCGAGGTCGAGCTCCCCGGACGCGACGGCGGCCGCCAGCCCGCGCAACGTGCGCCGCCGGGCCTCCGGCATCGCGAACGCGTCGTCCGGCAGTTCCAGCAGCTCCTCGGCGTTCGGGAACAGCCCCGCGTCCGCGGCGATGAGCTTGCGCAGCACCGTGCGCGCGGCCGCGACCGAGATCTGCTGGCCGACCACCGCCCGCACGGCGATCTCGAAGCCGTCGGTGGCCCGCGGGACCCGCACGCCCTCCTCCTTGAGCACGCTCGGCGCGAGCGCGGGGTCGGCCCCGAGCACCGCGTCGACGGCGGCCGGGTCCGCGTCGAGGTCGAACAGCCGGCGGCAGCGCGCCACCGCCGGGGCGAGGTCGCGCAGGTCGGCCAGGTGCAGTGTGGCCGCGACGTGGCCGGCTCGCGGGGCCAGCGTCACGCGGCCGGTCCCGTGCGGGAGCCGCAGATTTCGGTGGTACCCGTCGTCGTCCAGCGCGTCGATGCCCGCCACCGCGCGGTCGCCGAGGAACGTGAGCAGCGCCTCGGCGTGCAGCGGCGCGCGGTACGGCAGCCGGACCGACACCACTCCCTCGTCCAGCTCGGGCTGCGTGCGCCGCTCCCGCAGTTGCGAGGGCGCCCGGCCGTAGATCTCCCGGATCGTGTCGTTGAACTGGCGCACGCTGCCGAACCCGGCCGCGAACGCGATGTCGGCCAGCCCCAGCCGGGTCGTCTCGATGAGCACCCGCGCCGTCTGCGCGCGCTGGGCCCGAGCGAGGGCGAGCGGCCCCGCCCCGACCTCGGTGGCGAGCATGCGGTGCAGGTGGCGTTCGGTGTACCCGAGCCGGCCGGCCAGCCCCGGCACGCCGTCGCGGTCCACCACGCCGTCGGCGATCAGGCGCATCGCCCGCCCGACCACGTCCCCGCGCACGTCCCAGTCGGGCGAGCCCGGGGCCGCGTCCGGCCGGCAGCGCAGGCAGGCCCGGAAGCCCTCGCGCTGCGCGGCCGCGGCGGTCGGCAGGAACCGCACGTTCTCCCGCTTCGGCACGATCGCCGGGCAGGACGGGCGGCAATAGATCTTGGTCGACTTGACCGCGGTGACGAACACGCCGTCGAAGCGCGAGTCACGGCTGGTCGCCGCCTTGCGGCAGGTTTCGAAGTCGAGTTCCACGCCATCCATCCTGCCCCGCCCCGGACCCGTCGACTGGCGGGTTTCGGACGTCCATGTTCCGGGCCGGACCACCTAATCTGGTGGCCATGACTGAGCACGAGGCCACCGAGGGACTCGAGGCCGCCGACCACGGCACCTCGCACGCCGGACTGGGCGCGGCCGATGAGGCCAACGAGCCGCGGATCGTCCAGGTGCACGGCGAGCACGGCGAGACCATCTACGCCCTGGACCAGGACGGCGACAACGTGGCCGACGCGGCCGCGTACGACGACGACAACGACGGCGTGATCGACCGCATCGCGATCGACACCGACGGCGACGGCACGCTCGAGACCGAGCTGCGCGACCTCGACGGCGACGGGCGCATCGACGCCGTGTTCGTGGACACCGACGGCGACGGGCACAAGGACGTCGCCGCGCTCGACACGGACGGCGACGGGCGCTTCGACCGCGTGATCGTCGACTCCGACGGCGACGGGCGGATCGACACCGACATCCGCGACACCAACCACGACGGGTCGGCGGACTGGGTGGGCCGCGACGAGGACGGCGACGGCCGGCGCGATTATGTCGTCACGGACAGCGACCACGACGGCACGTTCGACACTGTGCACTACGACGACCCGAAGGACAATCCGCTCGCGCAGGCTTAGTTTTTTGGTGGCGCAAGGTTTTGCGCTGTATGGGCGCCTTGGGGACGGGGTTTACCGTTGGATGTCCTGAAAAGCGGTGGGGGAGCAAGCTCCACCCACACCCCCTCAAAAGAGCACCTGGTGCCCTTGCAGCGCAAGGTTTGCGCTGTATGGGCGCCTTGGGGACGGCGTTTACCGTCGGATGTCCTGAAGAGCGGTGGGGGAGCAAGCTCCACCCACACCCCCTCAAAAGAGCACCAAGTGCTTCGGTGGCGGAAGGTTTGTGCTGAGCGACCCTAGTTTTGGCTTGGTGGCGGGAAGTTTTTTGTTGCTGAAAGTCTTCCGGGGATTGGAAGATCGACTTACGAATCGGCCGCCGGGCCTCGTCAGGGGCGGCGGCCGTTCGTAGGCTGGCGATCATGTCCGAGGACACGGAGCTGCTGGATCCGGCTGAGCAGAGTGTGTACCGGCTGCTGGTGCGCCTTGCGGTGGCCGGCGCCGACGACCTTGCCGACCGGGCGGACATTCCGGCGGCCGAGGTCACGCGGCTGCTGGAGTCGCTGCGGGCCAAGGGGCTGGCGCGCGGCGGGCCGATCTTCGAGCCGCTGCCGCCCGACGTTGCGCTCGGTGACGCCCTGCTGCGCCGGCAGCGGTCGCTCGACTCGGCGCGCCGGGTGGTGGCCGGGCTCACCGAGGAGTACCGCGCGACGTCCCGCCGCCGCATCGCCGACCATCTCGTCGAGATCGTGGTCGGCGCGGCCGCGCTGCGGGAGCGGCTGCGGGACATGCAGGAGTCGGCCCAGGACGAGATCCTCTGGTTCTGCCGGGTGAACCCGATCGCGATGAGCGGCCCCGACAACATCGAGGAGAGCACGGCCCTGGCCCGCGGGGTGCGGTACCGCGCGATCTACGAACGGGCGCTCATCGAGATGCCCGGCGAGCTGGAGGGCATCGCCGCCTCCGTGCGCCGCGGGGAGCGGGCCCGCGTGGTGGAGGCGCTGCCCGTCCGGCTCGCGATCGCCGACCGCAGCATGGCGATCTGCCCGCTCGTCCCGGACCACGAGCGCGACCTGGGTGAGCCAACTGCCGCATTGGTACGCCGCAGTGAGCTCCTCGACGCGCTCGTCGCACTGTTCGAGAGCGTGTGGGAGCGCGCGACCCCGCTGCTCGACGGCGACGCGGGCGACGACCCGCTCGGGGCCGACCGGCTGCTGCTGTCGCTGTTCGTGGCCGGCTTCCCCGACAAGGCCATCGCGTCGCAGGTGGGCGTGAGCAAGCGCACAGTTCAGCGGCGCCTGGAACGCCTCATGCTGTTGGCGGGCGTCGATACGAGGGCGGGCCTGGCCTTCGAGGCGGGCCGGCGCGGGTGGCTCGGCTGAACGGCGTACCGCGGAACGAAACGGCTGTCCACATCGCGCCATGTCCGCATTGCGGCACAGGCCGGACATGTCGCGAGAATGCTTCGGGATTCAGACTTCTCGGTCGGGTGGCCCGGACAAACCCCCCCTCAGTCCGTGCGCCCGAGCCCGGGCCGCGTGTCGTCGTTCAGCCCTCCACCTCAGCGACGCCGCGCGGCCCAACCCCCGCGTTCGCGGCCCGCAGCGACAGCCAGTGGGCCCCGAAATCGACCAGCCCGCGCTGCCGCATCAGGCGGCCCGTCCCGGCCCCGACCGGCCCGGTCAGCTCGCCGCCGGTGATCTCGGCGAAGTCCTTGCCCAGCGGCTCGAAGAGCGCCGTGTCGCCGGCCAGCTCGCGATAGGTGACCCAGCGGCGCTCGCCGTCGACGAGGACCGGGGAGCCCTGCCGGTCGTACCGCTTGGGGCCGGCCGCGCGGTACTCGGCCAGGTGCAGCGACGTGTTGTTGTCGTGCCCGACGCCGAGCAGGAGGACCCAGGCGTCCAGGTCGTACAGCCGGGCCAGCGGGGAGCCCTCGCCCAGTCCGTCGTCCAGCTCGTGGCCGGCCGTCACGCGCTCCGCCAGCGGGCCGAGGGCGGCGAACGAGACCGTCGGATGGGCACTGCGCAGTACACCCGGGAAGGTCCGGAAGCAGTCGACGATCGCGCCCATGAAGCCCGGCGGGCTGGTCCGCGGGTCGTACGCGGGCGTCTCCGCGCGGATCGTCGCCCACCAGGACTGCGGGACCGGCGGGTTGCCCCAGTCGGCGGGCTCGGTCAGGTGCCGCGTGTGGGTGGGCATGACCAGCGTGCCGTCCGGGCCGACCGCCTCCAGCAGAGCCAGCACCACCGCCTGGGCGCCCCCGGCCACCCAGCCCAGCCGCGACAGCGAGGAGTGGGTGAGCACCGTGGCGCCCGCGGGCAGGCCCAGCGCCCGCACCTGAGCGGCGATCGTGCTGGTCGTGCCCGGGTGGGTCGTGCGGGCCACGGCATCGGCTTCCATGTCTCCCATAATTGCGGCATGGTGCGGTGGACGCTGTCCGGGTTCGGGGACGAGATCGACGCAGATCCGGCGGTACAACTGCCGGTGCTTCTGGCTCTTGGGTCGCGGCACGTCGAGGTGCGCAGCGCGTGGGGCGTCAACGTGGTCGACATGGCCGACGAGGAGGTCGCGCGGCTGGCGGACGTGCTGGCCCGGCACGGCATCGGGGTGTCGGCGATCGCGTCGCCGATCGGCAAGAGCGGCGTCTACGACGACCCGGCGACCGAGCTGGCCCGCCTGGAGCGGGTGGTGTGGGTGGCCCGCCGGCTCGCCGCGCGGTACGTCCGGATCTTCTCGTTCTACCGCCCCGACGGCGTCGACGTGGCCGCCACCCGCGACACGGTGCTGAGCCGGATGCGCGCGTTCGCCGACGTTGCCGAGCGCGAGTCGGTCGTCCTGGTGCACGAGAACGAGAAGCTCATCTACGGCGACACCCCCGACCGCGTGCTGGACGTCATCGAGTCGGTGGGGTCGTCCGCCCTGCGGGTGGCCTGGGACAACGCCAACTTCGTGCAAGTTGGGGTGCGCCCGTTCAGCGATGGTTATGCGATGCTGCGGCCTTTCATCGTGTACCTCCAGGTGAAGGACGCCCGCGCGCCCGACGGCATCGAGGTGCCCGCGGGCCTCGGCGACGGCGAGCTGCGCGCGACGCTCACCGCCCTGCGCGACGACGGGTTCGTGGGCTTCGCCTCCCTGGAGCCGCACCTGTCCGATCCCGCCTTCCCGGACGTGCTGTCCGGCCCGCGGCGCTTCGGCGAGGCCGCGCGGGCGTTCCGGGCGCTCACCGACGACCTGGGGATCGAGCTGGGCTGAGACCGGGCCGCGGCGTTGCGTAAGCTGACATGTCGTGGCACTCAGCATCGGCATCGTCGGCCTGCCCAACGTGGGCAAGAGCACCCTGTTCAACGCCCTGACCAAGGGGGACGCGCTCGCCGCGAACTACCCGTTCGCGACCATCGAGCCCAACGTCGGCGTCGTCGGGCTGCCCGACACGCGGCTCGGGCGGCTGGCCGAGCTGTACGACTCGCAGAAGATCATCCCGGCCCCGGTGTCGTTCGTCGACATCGCCGGGCTGGTGCGGGGTGCCTCGAAGGGCCAGGGCCGCGGCAACGCCTTCCTGGCCAACATCCGCGACGCCTCGGCCATCTGCCAGGTCGTGCGGGCCTTCTCCGACGAGAACGTGGTGCACGTCGACGGCAAGGTGTCGCCCCGCGACGACATCGAGACGATCAACACCGAGCTGATCCTGGCCGACCTGCAGACCATCGACAAGGCGCTGCCCCGGCTGGAGAAGGAGGCCAAGGTCCGCAAGGAGCGCGCCGGCATCGCGGCCGCCGCCAAGGCCGCGGGCGAGGTGCTGAACGAGGGCAACACGCTGTACTCGTCCGGCTTCGACGTCTCCGAGCTCGGCGAGCTGCACCTGCTGACGGCCAAGCCGTTCCTCTACGTGTTCAACGTCGACGAGGCCGGCCTGGCCGACCCCGCCTTCCTCGAAGAGCTGCGCGCCCTGGTCGCCCCGGCCGAGGCCATCTTCCTCGACGCCAAGATCGAGTCGGAGCTCACCGACCTCGACGAGGAGGAGGCCCTGGAGCTGCTGGCGTCCATCGGCCAGCCCGAGCCGGGCCTGCACCAGCTGATCCGGGTGGGCTTCCGGACGCTGGGCCTGCAGACCTACCTCACCGCCGGCCCCAAGGAGGCCCGCGCCTGGACGATCCCGATCGGCGCGACGGCCCCGGAGGCGGCGGGCGTGATCCACTCGGACTTCCAGCGCGGCTTCATCAAGGCCGAGGTGGTGTCCTTCGACGACCTGATGGCGGCGGGCGCGATGAACGCCGCGAAGGCCGCGGGCAAGGTCCGCATCGAGGGCAAGGACTACGTCATGCAGGACGGCGACGTGGTGGAGTTCCGCTTCAACGTCTAGGGGGCAGCAACGTGTCGTACGTGGTCGACTTCGAAAACGTCTCCACCACCGGGCTGGAGTCCTCGCCGGTGGTGGAGGCCCTGGCCGGGTTGCGCGCCAACGAGGCCCGGTACTTCAAGAACAAGTACGACCACGTCTTCACGGTCGAGCCGGCGGCTTCGGTGCCGGACACGGTGGAGTACGTCCACCGCATCCTGCGCGAGGAGCGGGACATCACCTTCGGCTCCAAGCCGCTGGAGGCCACGTCGTTCGAGGTCGAGGGCGTGCGCTGGACCTACGTGTTCTACGAGTCGGGCCTGTCGGTCAACGTGCTGTACACCCTGGAGGACGGCGGGAAGCGCGCCGTGGGGTTCAAGCTCTCCGACGGCATGGACGTCCCGGAGGAGCTGGCCGAGCGCTTCAAGTTCGTGCGCCAGCGGTCGAAGCTCGCGGGGACCATCCGCGGCTCGTACTTCGTGATCAAGCGCGAGTACTGAGGACTACGCCGCGCCGGCGATGATGTTCTTGTACAGGTCCTCGATGCGGGCCGCGAGCGTCACCTCGCCGGGTGAAAGGTCCGAATCGTCCGATCCGGGGACCCGTAAGCGAATTTGGGTGTATCCGTCCAGACGGCGGACGTCGGGGCGGACGCCGACGGCATCCGCGACCACTTTCATTCGCTCGGTCAGTGCCGCATGCTGGGAATCGTCGATTTGCAGCGTCCGGCGGATCTCGCCGCCGTCGTGGGTCCAGCCTTGTAACAACGCCAGCGCATCGCTGAGATAGTCGCGGTGATCATCGCTCCACCGGGCCCGCATGTCGACCTACCCTCCCTCGGCATCGTTGCCGGCTTGTGGCCGATTCGAAGCCTGCCCGTCATCAACGGTGTCTGCAAGTCTGACTAGCAACCGGTGGATCTGTCCACGGCCACTTTTCCCTCGTCTGGTGAACAACAGGGCATAGCCAGCCACCGGAACTTCATGTGGATCTGGCACCCTGGTTGCCCGTGCAGACCGAACGGTTGATGCCACGGATCATCGTCGGCGCGGCGATCATCTCCGGCGGGCGAGTTTTGGCGTGTGAACGGGCCCAACCGCCCGAAATGGCCGGAAAGTGGGAATTCCCCGGCGGTAAGGTCGATCCCGGGGAGACGGAGGTGCAGGCGCTGGTCCGCGAGTGCCAGGAGGAGCTCGGCGTGGACGTCGCCGTGGGCGAGCGCGTCGGAGACGACGTCGCCATGCTCAACGGCACCGCGATTCTGCGGGTGTACGTCGCGACGCTGCTCAACGGCGCCCAGCCGCTGCCGCTGGAGCACAGCGACCTGCGCTGGCTCAGCGTGAGTGAGCTGGACAGCGTGCCGTGGCTGCCGGCCGACGCGCCTATCGTCCGCGCGGTGGGACCACTGCTGCCGCGTTAATCTTGTGTCCGTGGATGTGACGTACCCGGAGGTCGGCGCGACCCGCGAGGGGCCGCTGCCGCCCGGCTATCACCACGTGACGCGCCGGGTCCGGCTCACGGCCGGCTTCGCGGAGGCGGCGGAGGCGCTGGCCCACTGGCGGCCGCAGCGCGGGGCGGGCCTGAGGGTGCGCACGGAGGCCGAACGGGCCGCGCTGGGGGTCGAGTTCGCCTCCGGCATCGGCGTGGGGCCAGTGCGGCTCTGGGTGCCGTGCAAGATTGTCTGGATCGTCGACAAGCCCGCCGAGTACGGCTTCGGCTTCGGGACGCTGCCCGGCCACGTGGAGACCGGCGAGGAGGCGTTTCTGCTCTCCACGGACCCGGCCGGCGACGTGTGGTTCGAGGCGCGGGCGTTCAGCCGCCCGGCGAAGTGGTGGGTGAAGCTGGGGTCGCCGATGGCCCGCCTGGTGCAGGCGCGGGTCACCGACCGCTATGCGGCCGCGATGCGGAGCCTCTGACCCCGCACCGCGGCCCGCGTCAACGCTAGTGAGCGTCCGGGTGGTTGTACCGGATCTTGTCCGGCGGCAGCGGGAACTCCTGGTCGTCGCCGAACGGCGAGGCCGCCGCGGCGCGGTCCAGGTAGAGCTCGGCCACGGTCAGCTTGCCGTCGGCGCCCACGGAGGGCTCCTGCGGCACGGGGCCCTGCTGGTTCCAGTGCGAGCCCGTGTCCGCCGCCGCGCCCGCCGGGCTCGACGCGTGGGCCAGGGCCGGCTCGTCCAGCTGGTCACGGCGGAAGATCTTGCGCCCAAGCCAGGTCACCGGGTCGTACCTCCGATCGACAACGCGTTCCTTCATGGGAATGATCGCATTATCAGTGATCTTGATGTGCTCCGGGCAGACTTCGGTGCAGCACTTGGTGATGTTGCAGTAGCCGAGGCCCTGCTCCGCCTGGGCCATGTCCTTGCGGTCGGCGCGCGCGTCGAGCGGGTGCATGTCCAGCTCGGCGGCCCGGATGAAGAAGCGGGGACCCGAGAAGGCCCGCTTGTTCTCCTCGTGGTCGCGGATCACGTGGCACACGTTCTGGCACATGTAGCACTCGATGCACTTGCGGAACTCCTGCGAGCGCTCCACGTCCATCTGCTGCATGCGGTACTCGCCGGGCTCGACACCCTTCGGCGGCGCGAACGCGGGCAGCTCGCGGGCCTTCTGGTAGTTGAAGTTGACGTTCGTGACCAGGTCGCGGATCACCGGGAAGGTGCGCAGCGGGGTGACCGTCACGGTCTCGGTGTCGGTGAACGTCGACATGCGGGTCATGCAGCCCAGGCGCGGCTTGCCGTTGATCTCCATCGAGCAGGAGCCGCACTTGCCGGCCTTGCAGTTCCAGCGGACCGCCAGGTCGGGGGTCTGGGTCGCCTGGAGGCGGTGGATGACGTCGAGGACGACCTCGCCCTCGTTCACCTCCACCTGGAAGTCCTCCAGCGAACCGCCCGTGTCGTCGCCGCGCCAGACGCGGAAATGGCGCTGGGTACCCATTACAGCTCCTCGTCGGTCATGTACTTGGACAGCTCGCTGGTGTCGAACAGGTCCTGCAGCTCCCGGCGCATCACCGGCAGCGGCTTGTGCTCCAGGCGGACGTCCTCGCCGTCGAGCGAGCAGACCAGGTTGACCTTGCGCCAGTTCGGGTCCATCTTCGGGTGGTCCTCGCGGGTGTGCCCGCCGCGCGACTCGGTGCGCTCGAGCGCCGCCTTCGCGGTGCACTCGGAGACCACGAGCATGTTGCGAAGATCAAGAGCCAAGTGCCAGCCCGGGTTGTACCGTCTGCCGCCCGTAGCCCCGACCTTCTTCACCCGCTCCTTGAGCTCGGCCAGCCGGACCAACGAGTCGCGCAGCTCGCCCTCGCGGCGGATGATGCCGACCAGGGTGCCCATGATGTCCTGCAGTTCCTGGTGCAGCGTGTACGGGTTCTCGCCGCCCTCACCGCGCTGCAGCGGGGCCAGCGCCGTCTCCACGGCCGCCTCGACCAGCGCCGGGGACGGCTTGCGCCGGCCGGCCTCGGTCGCGTGCGCCGCCGCGTGCTCGCCCGCCCGCTTGCCGAACACCAGCAGGTCGGACAGCGAGTTGCCGCCGAGCCGGTTGGAGCCGTGCATGCCGCCGGAGACCTCGCCCGCCGCGAACAGCCCGGGCACCGCCGCGGCCGCCGTGTCGGCGTCGACCTCCACGCCGCCCATCACGTAGTGACAGGTCGGCCCGACCTCCATCGGCTGCTTGGTGATGTCGACGTCGGCCAGCTCCTTGAACTGGTGATGCATCGACGGCAGCCGCTTGGTGATCTGCTCGGCCGGCAGGCGGCTCGCGATGTCGAGCAGCACACCGCCGGCCTGGGTGCCCCGGCCCGACTTGACCTCGTTGTTGATCGCGCGGGCGACCTCGTCGCGGGGGAGCAGCTCCGGCGGGCGGCGGTTGTTGTCCGGGTCGGAGTACCAGCGGTCGGCCTCCTCCTCGGTCTCCGCGTACTGCTTGCGGAAGACGTCGGGGACGTACTCGAACATGAACCGCTTGCCCTCGGTGTTGCGCAGCACGCCGCCGTCACCGCGGACCGACTCGGTGACCAGGATGCCCTTGACGGACGGCGGCCAGACCATGCCGGTCGGGTGGAACTGCAGGAACTCCATGTTGATCAGCGTCGCGCCGCTGCGCAGGGCCAGCGCGTGGCCGTCGCCCGTGTACTCCCACGAGTTCGACGTGACCTTGTAGGACTTGCCAACGCCGCCGGTGGCCAGCACGATCGCCGACGTCTCGAACAGCACGAAGTCGCCGGACTCGCGGTAGTAGCCGAACGCCCCGGACACCGCGCCGTTCTCGATGAACAGCTCGGTGATCGTGCACTCCTGGAAGACCCGGATGCGCGCCTCGTAGTCGCCGTGCGCCGCGTAGTCCTCCTGCTGCAGCGAGACGATCTTCTGCTGCAGGGTGCGGATCAGCTCCAGGCCGGTCCGGTCGCCGACGTGCGCCAGCCGCGGGTACTCGTGGCCGCCGAAGTTGCGCTGGCTGATCTTCCCGTCCTTCGTACGGTCGAACAGCGCGCCGTAGGTCTCCAGCTCCCAGATCCGGTCCGGGGCCTCCTTGGCGTGCAGCTCGGCCATCCTGAAGTTGTTCAGGAACTTGCCGCCGCGCATGGTGTCGCGGAAGTGCACCTGCCAGTTGTCGTTCGCGTTGACGTTGCCCATGGCCGCGGCGGCGCCGCCCTCGGCCATGACCGTGTGCGCCTTGCCGAACAGCGACTTCGAGATGATGGCGGTCTTCTTGCCGGCGAGGCGGGCCTCGATGGCGGCCCGCAGCCCGGCGCCGCCCGCACCGATCACCACGACGTCGTAGGTGTGTCGCTCGATGTTCGTCATCGGGGGGTCCTAATTCCAGATTCGAAGGTCGGTGATCCAGTTCGCGGACACGGCCATGATGTACGCGTCCGTCAGGATGACCGTGAACAGCGACGTCATGGCGAAGGTGCCGTGCCGCGTGTTCAGCTTGGAGATGAGCGTCCACAGCCGGTAGCGCACCGGGTGCTTCGAGAAGTGCTTGAGCCGCCCGCCCATGACGTGCCGGCACGCGTGGCAGCTGGCCGTGTACCCGGCCAGCGCGATCACGTTGACCAGGATGATCAGCGACCCGAGCCCGATGCCGAACCCGCCGTCATCGCCCTTGAACGCGTGCCCCGCGTCCCAGATGTTGATGAGCAGGATCAGCGACGCCACGTAGAAGAAGTAGCGGTGCGAGTTCATGAAGACCAGCGGGAAGCGCGTCTCGCCGCTGTACTTCTTGTGCGGCTCCTGCACCGCGCACGCCTGCGGGGACAGCCACAGCGAGCGGTAGCCGCTCTTGCGGTAGTAGTAGCACGTCACCCGGAACCCGGCCACGAACGGGAACGCCGCCAGCCCGAGCGGAAGCCACCGCGGAAACTCGCCGAACGGGGTGCCGAAGTGACTCGACCCGTCCACGCACGAGTCGCTCAGACACGGGGAGTACAACGGGGTCAGGTATCCGTGGGCCTCCACGAAGTACCACTTCGCCATGAAAATCCGGATCGTCGAATAGACGATGAAGAACAGCAGAATCGCCGCGATGGACAGCGGGGAGGTCCGCCACCCGTCCGTCCGCAATGTCTTGGCGCCGATCGCTGCGCGCGCCCCCGCGCCAGCTACTGACCGAGGCCGGGTAGGCGTCGTCGTCATGGTGAGTACTCCCTGGACGGGCTGGTGAAGAGTTCTCTGATGTACCGATCTATGGTCGGTGCACACGTTACGCCCGATCCCGCAGCGACGTGCGTTGGGAGTCTGGCGTTTAGCGAGTCGCTTCGGAAAGACCTTCCGGAAATCGGACCCGCCCTTGTGCAGAACTTCACTCAGCCCGCTTCGGCCACACCATTCACATGATCAAAAACTTTGGTAAGCATTACCTAACTTGCCGCTTGGATCTTCGCTTTTACCCACCCTGAGCCCGAATTACGAACACTTGATCCACTTTGACGCCGAACACTACGATGATCAACTCTGCGCGCGGGGTCGCTTCAGCCGCTCGGGATTCCGGCCGTGCGTCTCCAGGGCCCCGGTGCACGCGCTTCGCCCGGGCCACCGCACGCTGCGACGCCTTTTGGTGGCGTCGACTCGCTCCGCCGTGACTTGGCCGCTTTGAGCCGCCTTGCCTTGCATTGCCTTGCCTCGGTTCGGCCTGGCGGGTCGCACGGCGCGTTGGCCTCAGCGGCGCGTCTGCCTTGCCTTGCCTTACCTTGCCTTGGTTCGGCCTGGCCGGTCTCACGGCGCGTTGGCCTCGGCGCTCATGCCATCGCCGCTGTTCGCGCGGGCCCGAGCAGCAGACCCGCGCCGGCTCTTGACCGGTCAGCCCGAGGCGCCGCCGGTGTAGTTCCAGGACGCCAGCCGCACCGCCGGCGCCACGAAGCCCGTCTCCATCCACGGCCCGGGCATCTCGACCGCGTGCGACCCGACCCCCAGCACCGCACCGGGCCCCAGCGCCTGCGGGTACGACTGGGTGAACCGGAAGTTCCGCACCGGCGTCGTGATGACCCCGTCCTCGATGAGCCACACCCCGTTGCGCGTCAGCCCGGTGACCACCAGCGTCCGCGGATCGAGCACCCGCGTGTAGTGGTTGTCCGTCACCAGCAGCCCGCGCTCCACCCCCGCGACCAGTGCCGCCACCGTGGAGTCGGCCGCCGGCCCGTCGACCTCGGCCGGCGCCGCCCCCGCCGACGGCAGCAGCCGCAGGCTCGAAGGGATCGCCCCGAAGCTGGCCCCACCCGGAATAGCGTGCCCCGTCGACGAGGCCCCGTTCCCGGCCCGAGCCGCCGTACGCCGGTCATGCACCACCGCCGCCGACACACCCTCGTCCACCAGCACCACCCGCCGCCGCGGCGTCCCCTCGGCGTCGAACGGCGTGGCGGTCGCATCCGGCTGCCCCGGATCCTCGACGAGCGTCACCGCCGCGTCGAACTGCGCCTCACCCACCTGCAGGAACGACTGCCGGTCGAGCACCATCTTGGCGTTGAACCCGTACATCGCCAGCATCTGCAGCACATCGGCGACCGCGGCCGCCTCCAGCACCACCTCGTACCGTCCCGGCGGCAGCTCCACCGGGTCCTGCCCGGCCCGCGCCTTGGCCGCCGCCCGCGCCCCGAGCACCGCCCCGTCGATGTCCCCGATCCGCACCGCGGCCAGCCGAGCCAGCCCGTCCGAGGTCGAGGTCCGCGCGATCCCGTCCATGGCCGCCGCGCTCCGAGCCGCGGCCAGATGCTGCCCCGCCGAGTTCGCATAAACGATCCGAGCCGACGACGTCCGGCAGTACCCCGCCGTCTCCAGCCCCTCGCCCTGCGCCACGAACGCCCGCACCCGAGCCGCCCGATCATCCGGCGACGCGGCCGCCGTCTCCTCGTCCAGATTCCCGCCGAACGACAACGCCTCGGCCGGCGCCAGCCCAGGCCAGGTCGGATCGGCGGGCGCGAGCCGCATCGACGCGACCGTCCGCCGCACGAGATCCTCGAGCCCGTCGACCACCGTCGTCGAAGCACTGGCCGTCCGCCCGTCGGCATGCAGCCGCAGCCGCACCCCGGTGACCTCGTCGGCCACGTTCTGATGGATGTACGACCCGGCAAACCGCGTCAGCGCCAGCGCCTGCCGCTCCACGGTCACCTCGGCCTCGATCCCGGCCCCGACCAGCTCCAGCACCCGCTGCGCCAGGTCGGTCTCGGTCGCCGTCACACTCATCGCCGCACCCCCAAGCGCCCGTCCACGTACGCCTCAATCGGTCCCGCCGCCCGGCCCGTCACCGTCAGTCCGGCCGCCATAGTTCCTGCCGTGCCTCGCGCAATGCGATGGCCCGCCTCTGTTGCCGGCGCGGTGCGACTGCCCGCCTCCGGTGCCGGCGCGATGCGGCCGCGCGCCTCCGTTGCCGGCGCGGTGCGACTGCCCGCGTCCGTTGCCGGCGCGTTCACGGCGCCAGCGAAGGCCTCCGCATCGTCCTGCTCGAAGAACGCGCCACCGGCGGACAAGCCGGCCAATCCAGCCCGGTCGTACACCACCGACGACGCCGAAGGCCAACGCCGACCGCCCGCATCCGTTGCCGGCGCGATGCGACCACGCGTATTCGTTGCCAGCGCGATGCGATTGCGCGCCTCAGTTGCTGGCGCGATGCGGCCACGCGCCGCAGTTCCCGGCGCGCTGCGAGCGCTCGCCTCCGTTGCCGGCGCGATCACTGCCGCCGCCCGTTGCATCGTGGTGGCCGCTGGTTGCCGATGTTCGCGCGCCGTCGTCATCCGCGGACTCCGACGCGGACGTTCTGGAAGCGGGCCGCAGCGGCCGGGTGACCTGTGTGGCCGATCTGTCCCGGCTGGCCCTTGCCGCAGTTCGGCGTGCCCCAGGAGACGATCTCGGAGCTCAGCATGTCCATCGAGCCCCAGAAGCGGGGGCCGATCCCCGTGTACGTCGGGTTGCGGAGCATCCGGCCGCGCTTGCCGTTCTTGATCTCCCAGCCGATCTCGCAGCCGAACTGGAAGTTGAGCCGCTTGTCGTCGATCGACCAGGAGCGGTTGAGGTCCATGAGCACGCCGTCGTCGGTGGCGGCGATCATCTCGTCCAGCGTGTGCGGGCCGGGCAGCAGGCCGACATTGGTCATGCGCACCATCGGCAGGCGCGCCCAGCCGTCGGCGCGCACGCTGCCCGCGTAGTCCAGCCCCGCGACCGCGGCCGAGTCCCGGCCGGCGAGCGTGCCGACCCAGATCCCGTCGCGTACCGCGAAACGCTGCTGCGCCGGAGTGCCCTCATCGTCGTAGCCGAACGAGCCGAGGGCCCCGGGGATCGTTGGGTCGATCGTGATGTTCATGAGCTCAGAGCCGTACCGGAGCTGATTTATTTTTGCCAGGTCCAGCCATGACGTGCCCGCGAACGCCGCCTCCCACCCCAGGATGCGGTCCAGCTCGATCGCGTGCCCGACCGACTCGTGGATCTGCAGCGCCATCTGCTCGCTGCCCAGGATGAGCGTCGTCTCGCCCGCCGGGCATTGCGGCGCCGTCAGCAGCGCCCGCGCCTCGTCGGCGATGCGCGCGGCGTGGGCGGTGAGATCCAGTTCGTCGACGATTTCCCAGCCGCGGGTGCCGTACTGCCCGCGGTACGAGGGATAAGAACGGCGCTGCGTCTCGCCGTCACCGATGACCGTGGCCGAGATTCCCGCCCCCGCCTCGCGGATGTGCTGGTCGATGCGGTGCCCCTGGGAGGAGACGAACCACTTGCGCGTGTCCCAGATCTGGTAGAGACCCTCGGCGATGTCCGCGCCCGCCTTGTGCGCCTCGGCGGTCGCGCCGGTGAGCAGGTCGCCCTTGACCGACAGCGCCACCCCGAGCGGGTCGACGGCGCACTCGCTCGCCCAGGAGTCCACCCGCGCCTCGACGTCGACCAGGTCGACCGCCGGCCCGGGCACCGTCGCCGAGGCCCGCGCGATCGCCGTCGCCCGCTCCCCGGCACGCTTGGCGGCGGCGGGGCTCAGATCGGGTACCGCGAAAAAGCCCCAGCTCGAACCCACTAATGCGCGCACCCCGACGCCCGCGTCCTCGTCCTGACTGAGATCCTCGATCTCGCCGTTGCGCGCGGTCATCGACTCGGAGCGGCGGTGCATCACGCGAGCATCGGCATACCGGGCGCCGGCCGCCAGAGCCGCCTCCACCGCCGCGGTCGCCATGTCGAAGTGGGTCATGGTTGGACCCTACCGAGGGGGTACGACACTTTGGGCGGACACGACCCTACGTCGATATCTCGCTCACCCGATCAACTCGTTGATCTGCCCCGCGAGCGCGATGTCCTTCTCCGTCACCCCACCCGCCGAGTGCGTCGAGAGCCGGAACGTCACCGTACGCCAGCGAATGTCGATGTCCGGGTGATGATCGGCGTTCTCGGCCACGTGCGCGACTTCCGCAACCAGCCGAATCCCGTCCAGGAATGAGGAAGCGGTCACCGAACGCTCGATCCCCTGCCCATCCCCGGACCACCCCGCAAGCCTCTCGAGCGCCGCGGAAACCTCGCCGTTGCCGAGTACGTCAGCCATGCCCCTGAACCTACCTCCGCTGCCGCCGCCCGCGAATGATGATCTGCAGGACGGCAATGAACACCATGACCACGACAGCCACCCCGATCGCAGCGACGACCGCCGGGCCCTTGCCGTCCCCTTCACCCGGCGGCGCTGACGGCTGGGGTGAGGCGGCGGGTGGGATTTCGGCGGTGAGTGCTTTGACGATGTCTAGGACGCCGTAGCCGAAAACGGGGTCGCGGCCGGGTTCGCCTTTGTCCTGCGCGGTGAGGGTGAGCCGCCGTACCACCTCCGGTCCGCTCAATTGCGGGTACTTGGATCGGACGAGCGCCGCGGCCCCGGACACGATCGCCGTGGAGTCGCTCGTTCCGGTGCCCGTTCGCGCCGCGCCGCCGAGGTTGCGCGACACGATGTCGGTCCCGGGCGCGACGAGCGCGACCTCCGGCCCGGCAACGGACACGGCGGCCCGTTCGCCGCTCTTGTCGACGGCGCCGACGGCCACGACGCCGGGAACGTTTGCTGGGAACTCGACGTCGTCCGACTTCGGCTTGTTGCCGACCGCGGCGACGATCACGACGTCGGCGGCGAGGGCTTTCTGGATCGCCGTCCGCATGACCGGAAGGTCGTTGGTGCCCAGAGAGATCGAGATGACCTTGGCGCCGCGCTCGACCGCGTAGTCGATGCCGGCGGCGAGGTCCTCCGCGTTCCCGCCGAAGCCGAGGTACGAGGCGACCTGGACCGGCAGGATCGTTGCCTTCGGCGCAATGCCGAGCACGCCGTTGCCCGCACCTCGGCCCCGGCCCGCAATCAGGGTCGCCATCGCAGTGCCATGGCCATCGGTGTCGTACCGGCCGTCGTGAGTGCCACCTCCGAAGTCCTTTCCCGCCACGACCGCACCGGAGAGTTCGGGCACAGTCGCGTCAACGCCGGAGTCCTCAACGGCGACGAGGACACCCTCGCCCTGGCTGATCTGATGCGCCTCAGCGATGTGCAGGAAGGTCAGGTGCCATTGCTGGTCGCGTACCGAATCGGCTCGGGCTGCGGGCGTCGTCGTGAAGACCGCCACGACCGTCGCGAGAGACAACGCGACCCGTCGCAGAATCAACGGTCGATTCCGATCACACCCGGCGTCGGATCGTTCGGCGGCGGCGGTGGCGGCGGTTCGAGCACCGGCGGGACGCCTTCCGCCACCGGCCAAACTTCATTGCCGTCGCGATTCTCACGTCGCCTGCGTTGGGTGTATTCCTCATAGCTGCGGTCTCGCCAGCCGCTGCCCGTGACGCGACCCTGCGACTGAGTGGCGCGACCGGAAACGCCCCCTGCGGCCGGTCTGCGAGCGCCGCCGACGGCGGACTGCGCGGGACGGCCGCCCATCACGCCGTTCGGGGCCACCCCAGGCCGCGCGGACTGGCCTTCGGTCGCTCCAGGCCGGGTCACGCCGCCTCGAGTCGACGGGCCGCCGATCACACCGGGACGGGTGATGGGTGGGCCAAATGGGCCGTACGTGGTCGGCAATAGGGCGGCTGGGAGTTGTTCCGGACGGACAACCGGCGGAGTCGAGGGCATCCCGATCGAGGGCGTCAGGACGGCCGGACTTGCCACCTGCGCGGGCGTGCCCGTCAGGAATGGTCCAGGGTCGAGCGTGTCCGGTCCTGATCCCAGGCTTTCTCCGATGTCGGACAAGGCAACAGTTGGCGCTGGCGGATTGAATTCGGGCCTGGCAACGTGGCGCCCGCTCGCGAATCCGCCCGGTCGAGTCGGCATGGGCGGTGCGACTCCTTCGTCGAAGTTCGTCAACCTCGGCATGTTTGCCCGACCGGATGTGGCTGTGGTCACCTGTCGGTCAGTTTCCTCCATAATGACGCGGGCCTGCTGGTCCAAACGATTTCGGTGCATCTTCATGACCGCAAAGGCGGCCGCATCGGGTATGCCTACATTCGGGAGCCAGTCGGGCGGCATTGCTTTCAGCAGCGCGCCACCCGGGGTGCTCTGGAGGAAGTCGCGCCAGGCGACCCTCTCGTCGTTGTAGGCCGCTCGCAACCGCCCAATCTTCGATTTCGCGTTCAGCAATGCCTCGGTGACCGCCGCATGTGAGTCGCGGATCCGAATCGCGGCTTGTTGGGCCTGCTGCATGACCGAGATGGTCGCTCCGACCTGGCCGGCGAAGGACCTGGCCGCCTCACTGTGCTCCGGTCGCCACGCGGCCTCGAGCTGAGCCCGGAGTCGCGTGAGGTTCTCGATCTGAGCCCTGAGCATCGACTCTTTGCGATTCCAAGCTGCGTGATGCTCGGCCTGTACCGCTTCACTCTCGTGCGCCAGCATTCCCCACAGCGCCGGGAGGTCGTAGCCGTCGTAAGGCCCGCTCATGCCCCACTCCCGTGTTGTTGACGGCGCTCGTTGAGCATGGCGAAGCGTTCCTGCTCCGCAGCCTGCCGCTCGGCCTCGAGCGTGATGCGTTCCGAGGTTGTCTGCGCGGTGGATGCACCGCCCTCGATCGACCTCAGCTGTGTGACCGAGTTGATGTCGGCGTTCTCGTAGGTTGTGACGACGTCCAGTGCGGTTCGCGCTATGGCACCCGTGTTGTGCGATAGCACCTGGAGGAACTCAATGGCCTCCTCCATCTGGTGCCAGTAGCGCAGGGCTGCGGCCTGGACGGCCGGGCTCGCCGTGTGGACGCCGAAGGGCGGCGCGCCCGTGAGTTGGTGTCGTACCGCGCTCGCCGTAGGCCCGATGTCCTTGTCAACCAGGCTCTGCAACTGCGCGCTGAAGTCGCGCATACCCTCGTGGTCGATCTTGATTTGTCGGCTGTTCGCCACGGTGACCCTCCCCCGTCTGTGGTGACTTGCTCACGGTAGCGGGGGACAGGTGGGGTAGAAAGGACGATATGTCGATACGTGCAGTAACGCGGGAACTGCTCGTGCGCTGCGTTGACACGTGGGCGCCCGGGAATTTGCATGCGCCTCATGGTGCCGCGTTTCTCTATGCGTCCGGGCGGGGGATCGATCACGATACCGCCGAGGCCGCTGTTCGGGCGTTCGCGGAATTCGGGGACCGGCTCCGGGGGCGGCTCACGCTGCTGTTCGTGGCACCCGGGACCGAGGGGTTGCAGGCGCGGCTGGCGGAGGTGCAACGCGAGCTCAGTACACCTGCGGGATTGGCGGTTCACGTTGTTCCGGGGACCAATTTCAGTGCCGTTCTGAAAGCGGCCGGGGCCGCCAGTGGGCCGCTGCTCGCGATGGTTGACGACAGCGTCGACAAGAATTTCAAAGCGGCACTTGTACTCCTCACCGCTCCCGCCGGTACGTGGGAACAACAGCGCGGGGAATTGCTGCGGGCGGGGCTGGAATTGACTGCCGGGGTTGAGTTGGTGGAGGAGGACTCTCAAGAACTGCTGATCGGGTTCGGGACGCGATCGGGGAAGAGTCTCGAGGCGTTCAAGGGCGAATTGTGGGCGTTGGACGAGTACGCCGGGGTGCGTTATCGGGATCCGCGCGATCCCGAGGGGCATCTCATGGACATCTCGCTGGAGCCGAATCCCGGTGCGCTGCGGCGGGAATTGTTGTTGCGGCTCGGCGAGAACAGTTTCACGGTGACCGAGTTGAAGCGGTTCGCGCTCACGGACACGGTGTATCGCGCCGCCGATGCGCAGAAGGTCATTGTGGGGTTGCTGCATGCGGGGGCGGTGCGGAGGGAGCCGGAGGGCGGGCGGCTCGGCGGGGACGTCGTGATCAGTCTTGCGGGGGCAGCGAGCGGCGGATGAAGTCGAGTTCGATGCGCAGGAGCTTCTCGGCCAGGCCGCCGGCGGCCATGTGGGTGGCGCCGGTCAGCGGGATCATGGAGTGCGGGCGGCCGGCGGCGAGCAGGGCGGCCGAGAGGCGCAGGGTGTGCGCGGCTACCACGTTGTCGTCGACCAGGCCGTGGACCAGCAGCATCGGGCGGGCGTCGGCGGGGCGGACCGGGGGTTCGGCGGCGAGTTCGACGAGGGAGTTGTGCGCGTACACCTCGGGGGCGTCGGCGGGTAGGCCCAGGTAGCGCTCGGTGTAGGCGGTGTCGTACAGCGCCCAGTCGGTGACCGGGGCGCCCACCACCGCGCAGTGGTAGATGTCCGGGCGGCGCAGGACCGCGAGGGCGGACAGCCAGCCGCCGAAGGACCAGCCGCGGATCGCGACGCGGCCCAGGTCGAGGTCGGGGTGCTTGCCGGCCAGGGCCTCCAGGGCGTCGGCCTGGTCGGCCAGGATGACGTCGGAGAAGCGGCGGTGGATGGCCTTGTCGAAGCTCGGCGCGACGCCGGGGGTGCCTCGGTTGTCGATCGATACGACCGCGAAGCCCTGGTCCGCCCACCACTGCTTTTCCAGCCAGCGCGCCCGCGCGGCGACGACCTCCTGGTGGCCGGGGCCGCCGTAGATGGCCACCAGCACCGGCAGTCGACGTCCCGTCACATGGTTTCGTGGGTACAGCACACCGGCCGGAACCCGCCGATCGGTCACGCGCTCCAGAGCGGGCCGCGGGGCGAAGGGCGGCTGGGCGGCGTACGAGTCGATGGTGCCGATCTGGTCGCCGTTGTGGAGGATCCGGTGCTCCCAGCCCGGGCGCTCCAGGGTCTGCGAGCCGATGACGACGGTGCGGCCGGCCGCCTGGGCCACGTGCCAGCCCGGCTCGTTGGTCAGGCGCGTCGCGCGCGGGCTGGACTGGGTCACCGGGATGTGGAAGATGTGCTGCTCGCTCGGTTCGCCCTCGCTGGCCTCCACGATGAGGTCCCCGTCGAGGCGGCCGGCGACCCTCCGGACGTACAAGTTGGGTGGGGTCATGAGGCTGCCGTCGGCGAACAGGCAGCGGGCGTCGTAACCGTCGTGGGCGAGCTCGCCGCCGACCAGCACGCGGCCGTCGGCCAGGTGGGTGGGGGTGCCGGGGACCGGCTCGACCCAGCGCGGGTCGGCGAGCTCGGCGTGGACCTGCGTCTCGCCGGTGCGCGGGTCGACCGCGATCACGAGGCCGTGCTGTTGCAGCCTGCGCAGCACGGCGAGCAGCGGGCCGCCCTGTTCGGACCAGCTCGCCGCGACGAGGTACGGGTACGTCTCCCGGTCCCAGTGCACGTCCACCCAGCCGCCGTCGAGGTCGAGCACGTGCAGCGTGACCTTGGCGTTGGACGCGCCCGCGTGCGGGTACGCGATCGTGGTCGGCGGCTGCTCGGGCAGCGACGGGTCGTGCAGGTGCCACCGTGGGACGCGGGACTCGTCCACGCGGGAGGTGAGGATGCTGCGGCCGTCGGGCGACCACCAGTACCCACGGAATCGGTAAAATTCCTCGGCGCCGATGAACTCGGCGAGGCCCCAGGTCACGCCCTCCTCGCCGGCCAGCACGGCATCGGTGCCGTCGACGTCGATCACGCGCAGGGCACCACCCGTGACGTAGGCGATCCGGCGCCCGGTCGGGTCGAGGCGGGGGTCGACGACCGGTCCCGCGGTGTCGATCTCGGTGATGTCACCGGTGAGCAGGTCGGCGCGGAACAGCCGGCCTCCGAGCGCGAAGACGGCCAGCACCCCGGCGCCGTCCAGCGCGAAGGAGCCGATCCCGCCCGCGGACAGGCGCAGCCGCTCGCGCAGCGCGCGCTCGGCCGGCGGCAGGTCGGGCTGGTCGCGCAGCAGCGCCGCCGGGTCGGCCAGGCAGCGCTCGGAGCGCGCGGCGACGTCGAAGACCCACAGCGCGTCGCTGGGGTCCTCGGGGCCGGACGAGCGCAGGAAGATCACCCGAGCCCCGTCCGGGCTCACCGTCACGGCACGGGGTGCGCCGTAGGAGAAACGTCGGGTTCGCGCGGCCAACTCCGGATAGTCCACCCCGGAATGTTGACTCCTGCCCGCCGGATTGTCATGTGATTGGGCCGGAACCGAGGATTGTCGTCACTCTTGGTATGCGGATGCTCACGCCCGACGTGGCGGTTGGGAAAAGTGTCAGAGGCAGGCCGTAGAGTTGCCCCCGTGAGCGCACGGAGCATCCTGTTCGTCCATGCACACCCCGACGACGAGTCGATGGGGACCGGCGCGTCCATGGCCCGCTACGCGGCCGAAGGCGCCCATGTCACCCTCGTGACCTGCACCCTCGGCGAGGAGGGCGAGATCCACGTGCCCGCGCTGGCCGGGATCGCCGCCGCCGAGGGGGACCAGCTCGGCGGCTACCGCATCGCCGAGCTCGACGCCGCCTGTCGCCACCTGGGCGTGACCGACCACCGCTTCCTCGGCGGGGCCGGGCGCTACCGCGACTCCGGGATGATGGACACCCCGGCCAACAAGCACCCGCGCGCCTTCTGGGGCGCCGATCTCGACGTGGCCGCCGGCCTGTTGCTCGAGGTGATCCGGGAGACCCGCCCGCAGGTCGCGGTCACCTACGACCCCAACGGCTTCTACGGCCACCCCGACCACATCCAGGCCCACCGCGTGCTGACCCGCGCCGTCGAGCTCGCCGAGGCCGAGGGCATAGGGCCTTCCAAGGTGTACTGGACTGCTGTACCCCGTTCGGTCCTGATGGCCGGCATGGAGCAGTTCCGCGGCTCCTCCGACAACCCGTTCGCCGAGATCGAGCGGCCGGAGGACCTGCCCTTCGGCACCGCGGACGAGGACATCGCGGCGCGGGTGGACGCCCACGAGTACGCGGAGGAGAAGACCGCCGCCCTCAAGGCGCACGCCACGCAGATCCCGCCGTCGTCGTGGCTGTTCTCGATCGCGGGGAACTTCGGCGCCGAGTTCATGGGTGTGGAGTATTACCAGCTGGCCCGCGGCACCAAGGGGCCCGGCGTGGGGCCGTTCGGCTGGGAAGAGGACCTGTTCGCGGGGCTCGACGTGCCGGACGCGGTGCGGGCGCCCGAGCCGCGGGCGGGGGTGGAGACGGCGGCGCTGGGCTCCGCGGGGCTGGAGGCGTCCGAGGCGTCGCACGCGGTGCTGGGGACCTCGGCGCTGGGGTCGGCGGGGCTGGAGCCGGGGGCGTCGTGAGCGCGAAGCGCAACGGGCCGCCGCGGCCCGCTCCGGTGGCGCCGGCGCTGTCTCCCGCGTTGGAGCAGCCCCTGGAGTCGGCGGGCGTGGTCTGGCCGGAGGTCGAGGCGGCGCCGCCCCGGAGGCGGCTCTCGCCGGAGCTGGAGCGGGCCTTCGACATCGCGATCACGGTCGGCGGGCTGATCGTGGCCACGCTGCTGGGGATCGGGCTGGCGATCGTGGAGGCGCTCTACTCGCCGTTGCGCGTGCACGGGGTCCGGGTGCCGGTGTCGCTGCTCATGGCGGTCGTGACGAATCCGCTGCTGGGGTGGTTCGCGTTCACCACCACGCGGAGCCGGCTGGCCGCGCTGCTGCCGGCGGCGGGGTGGTGCGTGGTGTGGATTCTCGCGGCCGGGCGTACGTCCGAGGGTGACCTGATCATCACCGAGGACAACTGGGTGGGGCTGATGACGTTGTTCGCGGGGCCGCTCGCGTTCGCCATCGGCATCTACATCTCGTCGATGCGGCCGCGGCCTGTTCCGCCTCGGGCGCCGGATGCCGCTCCGCCTGCGCCGGCCGCGCCCTGACGGTTCCGGCCCGTGGTGGGTGGGCGCCTCGGGCCGGGTTGTGTGCGCGGGCTCGTGCGCGCGGTCAAGTGTCGGGAAGACGGGGTTCAGCGAACTTTGAGGCGGCAGGTCTTGCGCGCACGCAGTGTAGACGGGTAAACACGTTCCCGCGCCGGGATTGCCAGGGTTCGGCGAATCGGGGAACTAGTCATGACGGAGGCTGGCGATGAAGGAGCGGTGGTTGCCCGTCGGGCTCGTCGCGGCGGGCCTCTTCGTGGTCAATGTCATCGCGCGGCTCGTGGTGCGGCTCGCGGCCGGCGACGATGACGCCAAGCAGATCACCATCGGCCTGTGGGCGCTGTTCGCGGTGGGGGCGGTGATGATTCCGGTCGCCTTCTGGTACGGCCGGCGCGTCCCGATGATCCGCGTCGTCGGCGAGCTCGGGCTGGCCGTCGTGGTCGCCTGCCTGTTCGCGGTGCTGATCGGCCCGTTCGTGTCCGGCGTGGGCCCGTTCGAGAACGGCGTGGGACTGGTGTTCCGCCAGTTCTTCTACTTCGTCGGGCTGTCGGCGATCGGCGCGGTGATCGGGCTCGGGATCCTGATGACGACCGGGCTGGACTATAAGTCGCAGTCCTGGAAGCGGTACATCGAGCGCACCGACACCAAGCCCCGCAAGGCCGTCCGCCGCTAGGCCCTGTCCTGCCGAGGCCCTAGGTCAGCAGGCGGCGGCTCGAGTAGGCGTGGTCCACGGTGAAGCCGAGGCGCTCGTACAGCGCCACGGCGGCCGTGTTGCGCTGCTCCACCTGCAGGTAGACGTCGCGCGCGCCGACCGTGAGCGCCCATTCGGCCAGGGCCGCCATCATGCGCTGGGCCAGGCCGCGGCGGCGCATGCTTTCGTCCACACCGATCAGGGACAGGCCCAGCCAGCGGGAGTCGTCGTCGGCCACGCAGCCGCGGGCGGTGCCGAGGAGGGCGCCGGCTTCGTCGTACCAGTGGGCGAATCGCACGTGCCGCACCGCCGTCAGCACGTGCAGCGCCGACTCCGGCAGCTCGCCCTTGCGCCCCGCGACCGATGCCAGCCACGCCGCGGTGGGCTCGGTGGCCAGCTCCAAGCGTCCCGTGGGCTCGTCGGCGCGGACCGGGACGGCTGCGGTCAGTTTCGCGAGCGCGATCGTCATCACTTGCGAGACCGGCATCGCCGTCCAGCCGCGGTGCTCCAGTTCGGCGTCGAGGCGTTGGAAGAGCGGCACCGGGATGGAGAAGGCGGGGGTGAGGGAGCGCGCAAGGTACCAATGCCGCACGAAATCGATCGCCTCGCCCGTCGGCAGGTCGGGGGAGCCGATCGCCAGCACCGAGTTGCCGCGCTGGGTCCACCCGTCGGTCGCGCGCAGGAGCCAGTCGCCGAGGCGGAACTGCTCGCGGGCCGGCCAGCCCTGGGCGGCGGCCGCTTCGAGGGCCTCCGTGGGGGTGAAACGGCGGCGCGGCGGGACCGGCTTGGCCCGGACGATCTCATGCAATGGAACGCGCACCGCGCCGGTGCGGGCACGGACTGTGATATGCGTCTCGGTCGCTTCAAGAAGTTGGCCCAGAATGTCCGAAAACACGGGTCGTGCGTCGCGCATCCCGACGATTCGGCGTACCACAACGCGTTGTCCCACATGTTGTGGCCCGAGCACGATCGACCTCCCGTGAACCTGGATACTAGGCTCGTACCGCCGCGGTAGGGATGCGGCGGGGCTTGCCAGCCCCAGGCTGGCAGCCTCAGGCGCGAAAGAGGGCGACCCGTGACATACATCATCGCCGAACCTTGCGTGGACCTGCTCGACAAGGCCTGCATCGAGGAGTGCCCTGTCGACTGCATCTACGAGGGCAACCGCATGCTCTACATCCACCCGGATGAGTGCGTGGACTGCGGCGCCTGCGAGCCGGTGTGCCCGGTCGAGGCGATCTTCTACGAGGACGACGTCCCGGAGAAGTGGAAAGACTTCACCGGCGCCAACTACGCGTTCTTCGACGACCTCGGCTCGCCCGGCGGCGCGTCGAAGGTCGGCAAGATCGAGAAGGACGCGCCGTTCGTGGCCTCCCTCCCGCCGCAGGAGCGCGAACACTGACCGGCACGGCTTTCGGGGCCCGGCGCGCACTCGCGGCCGGGCTTCCCGACTTTCCCTGGGACCGGCTCGAGCCGGCCAAGGCCACCGCGTCCCGCCACCCCGACGGCCTCGTCGACCTCTCGATCGGCACGCCGGTCGACCCGGTGCCCCCGCTGATCCGGGCGGCGCTGGCCGAGGCGTCGGACGCGCCGGGGTACCCGCTGACCGCCGGCACCCCACGCCTGCGCGAGGCGATCCGGGACTGGGTGACGCGCTCGTGCGGGCCGGCGTCCCAGGATTTCGGCGTACTGCCCACGATCGGCTCCAAGGAGCTCGTCGCCTGGCTGCCGACGCTGCTCGGGCTGGGCGAGGGCGACACCGTGGTGATTCCGCAGGTGTGCTACCCGACGTACGAGGTCGGCGTCCTGCTCGCCGGCGCGCGCGTGGTGCGGGCCGACTCGCTCACCGCCCTCGGGCCGCAGCGGATCAGCATGGTGTGGGTCAACTCGCCGTCCAACCCGACCGGCAAGGTGCTGCCCGAGGCGCACCTGCGCAAGGTCGTGACCTGGGCCCGCGAGCGCGGCGCGATCGTGGTCAGCGACGAGTGCTACCTGCCGCTGCCCTGGGAGTCGGAGCCCGTGTCGATCCTGTCGGTCTGCGACGGGAACTTCGACGGGGTCCTCGCCGTGCACTCGCTCTCGAAGCGCTCGAACCTCGCCGGTTACCGCGCCGGGTTCGTGGCCGGCGACCCCGCACTCATCGACGAGGTCCTCGCCGCACGCAAGCACGCCGGCATGATCGTGCCCGCACCGGTGCAGGCCGCGATGATCGCCGCCCTCGGGGACGAGGGACACGTGCAAGAACAGCGGCAACGGTACTCCCGGCGCCGCGCCGTCCTCCGCGAGGCCTTCCAGCGTGCGGGGTTCACCGTCGAGCACTCCGAGGCCGGCCTGTACCTCTGGCTGACCCGCGGCGAGGACTCCTGGACCACCGTCGAATGGCTCGCCGAGCGCGGGATCCTGGCGGCGCCGGGGGCGTTCTACGGTCCGGCGGGCGCGGAGTACGTCCGGGTGGCGCTCACGGCCACCGACGAGCGCGTCGATTCGGCGGCATCGCGGCTCTGACCTGCGGCTATGAAGATCGCTGCGCAGCTTGAAAGCGACATGTCCCCTGTCGGGGTATAAATCCGGATATGTCGCGGCGCGTCAGCGCCCGACATATCATGCCAAAACGGGCGGGCCCAAAAGGACCCGCCCGAAAGGAAGCGATCAGTTCGCGTGCAGCGCGGCGTTCAGCTCGATCCCGCGACCCTGGCGCTCGCGGACCTCCAAGCGGCCCGAGACCGAGTTGCGGATGTACAGCAGGTTCGGCACGCCCGAGAGCTCGCGGGCCTTCACCACGCGGCCGTCCGGCAGGGTCAGCTTGGAGCCCGCCGTGATGTAGCAGCCGGCCTCGACCACGCAGTCGTCGCCCAGCGAGATGCCGATGCCCGCGTTGGCGCCGAGCAGGCAGCGCTCGCCCAGGGCGATGGTCTCCTTGCCGCCGCCGGAGAGGGTGCCCATGATCGACGAGCCGCCGCCGACGTCGGTGCCGTCGCCGACCACGACGCCGGCTGAGATGCGGCCCTCGACCATGGAGTTGCCGAGGGTGCCGGCGTTGAAGTTGACGAAGCCCTCGTGCATGACGGTCGTGCCGGGGGCGAGGTGCGCGCCGAGGCGGACCCGGTCGGCGTCGGCGATGCGTACGCCCGACGGGGTCACGTAGTCGACCATGCGCGGGAACTTGTCGACGCCGAAGATGTTGAGCCGGCGGCCGGCCCGGCGCTCGGCCACGCGCAGCTCGTCGACCTGCTCGGGCAGGCACGGGCCGGCCGAGGTCCAGGCGACGTTGGGCAGCAGCCCGAACAGGCCGTCGAGGTTGGCCTGGTGCGGCCGGATGATGCGGTGCGACAGCAGGTGCAGCCGCAGGTACGCCTCGGCCGTGCTGCCCGGCGCGTCGCCGAGCGAGCCGATCTCCACCCGCACCACCTCGGTGCGCGAGCCGAGCGGGCCGTCGCCCTCGGGCAGGTCCGCGAACTGCGTACCGACGCCGGTCGGGCCGGAGGCGGCCACGGCGGCGGAGACCGCGGCGGCCGCGCTGCCGGGATCGAGGACGGAGGCGGCGGTCGCGGCGGCGGACGTGGCCGGGTCGAGCCCGGTCGCGGTCGCGTCGGCCGAGGCGAAGGGTGCGGGGCCGAGGCCGAGGTTGCCGGCCGGGAACCAGGCGTCCAGCACCTGGCCGGAGGCGGTCACGGTGGCCAGGCCAAGCCCCCACGCGGGCGAGTCGATGTGTGCGGTCGTCACGTGGTCGAACGCTACCGCACGCGCTCGATCGCCCGTCCGACTAAGGTCGAGTCATGCTCACGCGCGCCACTCTCACCGATCCCGTGGCCCTGACCCGGGCGCTCGTCGACATCGAGTCGGTCTCCGGCAACGAGGCCGAGATCGCCGACCGCGTGGAGGAGGCGCTGGCCGGCACCGCGCTCAAGGTCGAGCGCTTCGGGCACACGATCGTCGCGCGGACCGAGCTCAACCGGGCCCAGCGGGTGGTGCTCGCCGGGCACCTCGACACCGTGCCGCTGCACGACAACTTCCCGTCGCGGACCGAGGGCAACCTGCTGTGGGGCTGCGGCACCGCCGACATGAAGGCCGGCACCGCGATCGCCCTGCACCTGGCGGTGACCGAGGCGGAGCCGCGGCACGACGTGACGTACGTCTTCTACGAGTGCGAGGAGGTCGACTCCGCGCGCAACGGGCTGAACATCCTGGCCAGGCGCAGCCCGCACCTGCTGACCGACGCCTCGTTCGCGGTGCTGCTGGAGCCGACCCACGGCCTGATCGAGGGCGGCTGCCAGGGCACCCAGCGCATCCTGGCCCGGACCTCCGGCAAGCGCGCCCACTCGGCCCGGTCGTGGCTGGGGGAGAACGCCATCCACAAGGCGGCGCCGATCCTGCGGCGGCTGGCGGAGTACGAGGCCCGCACGGTCGTGGTCGACGGCTGCGAGTTCCACGAGGGGCTGAACGCGGTGCGGATCTCCGGCGGCGTGGCCGGCAACGTGATCCCGGACGGCTGCGAGGTCGAGGTCAACTTCCGGTTCGCGCCGGACCGGGACGAGGCGGCGGCCGAGGCGCACGTGCGTGAGGTACTGGATGGGTTCGAGCTCGAGTTCGTCGACTCGGCCCCCGGCGCGCGGCCCGGCCTGGACGCGCCCGCCGCGCAGGAGCTGCTCGGCGCGATCGGCAAGCCGCCGCGGGCCAAGCTCGGCTGGACCGACGTGGCCCGCTTCGCGGTGCTGGGCATCCCCGGCCTGAACTTCGGCCCGGGCGACCCCAACCTCGCGCACAAGCAGGACGAGCACGTCGAGATCGACAAGATCACCGAGGGGGCCGAAGTGCTGCGCCGCTGGCTACGGGGCTGAGGGCGGCTGCTCCTCGGCGGTTGGGTCGAGCGTGCGCAGCATCCGCCGGACCGCGAGCACCTCGCGGATCCGCCGGTTCATCTGCCGCTTCTGACGATCTTGATCGGTACGTGTCATGTCGGTCACACCCCCCACGCCGTGACCACCGGTATATCGGGTAGGACGCGACGGTAGGCGGAAACGTTGCGCTCTGCACCCGTTTTCCTACCGAGAATGTCCGATCATCGCGGCGCGGGTGGACCTGTGACGAAGGTCTTACCGTCCGGATAGGGCCAGGCGTTGGCGACGCAGCCCTCCAGCCCGAACGACTGGCGGGCCATGACCGGGGCGGGCGCGCCCTTGCGCGGGCAGATCGCGTGGCCGTTGCCGAGGAAGTGGCCGACCTCGTGGTTGACGACCATGTCGCGGTACGCCGCGAGGCTCGGATACCACGCGACGCCGAGCAGCCAGCGCTTCAGGTTGATGATCACGTCCCGCCCGCCGCGGCAGGAGACCTCGCCCTTGGTCCGCACGCCGCGCTTCGCGCACATGGTGTCGGTGGTCGACGGCGTGGCCAGGTGCACCGTGAGCTCGGAGGCGCTGCCGGCCGGCACCCGCTGGAACGAGAACTTCCCGCCCGCGATCCAGCTGCGGTTGTCGCCGAGGGTGTGCTGGACCGCCGCCGCGAAGACCTCCGGATCGACGCCCGAACCCTGCTCGGTCGCGACGACATAGTGCACGAGGTGCCCGGCGGTGCCGACCCGGTCGCCGCCGCTGGCCGCGAGGTCGAACTTGCCGTTGCCCTTGGCCGGCACCACGACCGGCGTCGGCGACCCGGCCGGCGACGGCGAGGCGGCGGCCGACGGAGCGGTGGCCGACGGCGACTCCGCAGCGGCCGGCGAGGACGCGAGGTCCGGCGACGGCGCCTCAGCGACCATGGAACCGGTGGCGGAGGAAGCGCTCAGGGAGTACCAAATCAGGGAAGAACCGGCCAGAAGGGCGCACGCCGCCAGAATCGGCAGCCAGACCCGTCTCCCCATGGCGGTATTGGACCACGGGAAGGCCGTGCCGGTGGGCCCTGATGGTCGTGATCGACGTACGGTGACAGCATGAGCGAGCCCAAGCGCGGCCGGCCGCGGGAGCGGCATCGGGGCATGGTGACCCTCCGACGCGACGCCATCCCGCCGAGCACCGCGGATCAGCGACTGCTGGACTCCCACCTGCGCCACGAGTGGAAGACCAAGGACGCCTGGCGCGCGCTGCGCATCCTCAGCGAGTTCGTCGAGGGCTTCGACACCCTGGCCGACCTGCCGCCCGCGGTGAGCGTGTTCGGCTCCGCGCGCAGCAAGCCCGACAGCCCCGAGTACCGCCTCGGCGAGCAGCTCGGCGGCGCCCTCGCCCGGGCCGGCTACGCGGTCATCACCGGCGGCGGCCCCGGCGTCATGGAGGCCGCGAACAAGGGCGTGGCCGACGCCGGCGGGCTCTCCATCGGCCTGGGCATCGAGCTGCCGTTCGAGCAGGGCCTCAACGACTGGGTCGACATCGGCATCGACTTCCGGTACTTCTTCGCACGCAAGACGATGTTCGTGAAGTACGCCCAGGCCTTCGTCGTGCTCCCCGGCGGCTTCGGCACGCTGGACGAGCTGTTCGAGGCGGTCACGCTGGTCCAGACGCGCAAGGTGACCCGCTTCCCGGTCGTCCTCATGGGTACCGCCTACTGGCAGGGCCTGCTCGACTGGATCAACAACACCATGCTGCCCGACGGCAAGATCGGCCCCGAGGACCTCCAGCTGCTCTACCTCACCGACGACGTCGAGGACGCCGTGCAGCACATCAAGGAATCGGCCGAGCAGGTCGACGAGCACAAGCTGGGCGGCGGCAGCTGATGGCGCGGATCTGTGTCTTCTGCGCCTCCTCGCAGCGGCTCGACCGGCGCTGGCTCGACCTCGCCCACGACCTCGGCATGGAGATCGGCCGCCGCGGCCACGAGCTGGTCTCCGGCGGCGGCTGCGTCGGCATGATGGGCGCGGTCGCGGACGGCGCGCGGGAGGGCGGCGGCCGCACGTACGGCGTGATCCCGCAGACCCTCGTGGACCTCGAAGTCGCCGACACCAAGTCGGACGAGCTCGTTGTCACCGACGGCATGGCCTCCCGCAAGACGCTGCTCATCGAGCGGGCGGACGCCTTCATCACGCTGCCGGGCGGGCTGGGCACGCTGGACGAGCTGTTCGAGGTCTGGACCACGGCCACCCTCGACCTGCACCGCAAGCCGATCCTGCTGCTGGACTACGACGGCTTCTACGGCGGCCTGCTGGGCTGGCTGCGGGAGAAGACGCAGCAGGAGTTCGTCCGCAGCTCGGCCCTGGCGATGCTGCTCACCTCGCGCAATGTCCACGAATCGCTGGACCTCATCGAGGCGTCACTGCTCGGCGCGTCCCGGCAATAGCATTGGCGCCGTGACCGCGACCGCTTCCCCCGCGGGCCCTCGCCGTGCCTATCGGCTCGTGCGGCGGGCCCCGGTCAAGGCCGTCCCGGTGCAGGTCGACCCCTGGCAGCGGCTCGTCGTCGAGCACACGCAGGGGCCGCTGCTCGTGGTCGGCGGCCCCGGCAGCGGGAAGACCAGCACGCTCGTCGAGGCCGTCGCGCAGCGGGTCGTGGACGGCGAGGACCCCGAGTCGATCCTGGTCCTCACGTTCGGCCGCCGGGGCGCGGTCCGGCTCCGGGATCGCATCGAGGGGCGGCTCGGGCGGTCCAGCGGGCTGCGCACGACCGCCGAGCCGATGGTCCGGACGTTCCACGGATATGCCTTCGGGCTGCTGCGGCGGGCCGCCGTCGAGCGGGGCGAGACGTCACCGCGGCTGCTCACCGGCCCCGAGCAGGACCTCGTGATCCGGGAGCTGCTGCAGGAGTCCGCGGCGCCGTGGCCCGAGGCGCTGCGCTCCGCGCTCAACACCCGGGCGTTCGCGACCGAGCTGCGCGATCTGCTGCTGCGCGCCGTCGAGCGGGGGGTCTCGCCCGAGGGGCTCAAGGAGCTGGCGCGGGTGCACCGGCGGCCGGACTGGGACGCCGCCGCGGCGTTCTTCCGGGAGTACCTCCAGGTGCTCGCGCTGCGCGACGCCACCGGCCGCGGGTCCGTCGCCTACGACTACGCCGAACTGGTCCGGGCGGCCGGGAGCATGCTCGCCGACGACGCCAACCTGCTGGAGAGCGAGCGGCGGCGGGTCAGGTACGTCTACGTCGACGAGCTGCACGACACCGACCCGGCCCAGGTGGAACTGCTCGAACTCGTGGCGGGCAACGGGAAGCATCTCGTCGGGTTCGCCGATCCGGACTCCTCCACGTTCGCGTTCCGCGGCGCCGACCCCGCGATCGTGAGCGACTTCGAGCTGCGGTTCCCCGGCGCGGTACAAGTGACGCTTCCGCATTCGCAGCGGCTCGGCGAAGGACTGCTGGCCCCCGTCAAGCGGGTCGCCGTCCGGCTGCGGGGGCCCGCGCGGCACCGGGCGATGCGGCCCACCAGGGACAGCGGCGCGGTGGAGACGCGGACGTTCGCGTCGGAGACGTCCGAGGCCGCGTTCATCGCGCACCGGCTGCGCGAGGCGCACCTGCTGCGGGACGTGCCGTGGTCGCGGATGGCGGTCGTGGTGCGCTCGACGGCCCGGCAACTGGCGCCGCTGCAGCGGGCGTTGCACACGGCCGGGGTACCGACGACGACCGAGTCCGAGGATCTCCCGCTGCACCTGCAGCCGGCGATCGCCCCGCTGCTGCTCCTGCTCCGCTGCGCGCTGGACGGCGCGCGGCTCGACGAGGACGCCGCCGTGGCGCTGCTGCACTCGCCGCTGGGCGGGGCCGATCCGCTGGCCGAGCGGCGGCTGCGGCAGGGGCTGCGGGCGCTCGCGCTGGCCGCGGGGGACCGGCGGCCGTCCGGCATCCTGCTGCTCGCGGCGCTGCGCGACCCGGCCGAGCTGGCCATGATCGAACGGCGCTGGGCCACCCCGGCGCGGGCCGTGGCCGGGCTCCTGCAGCAGGCCCGGGACGCCGCGGCCCGGCCGGGCGCGACGGCCGAGGAGGTGCTGTGGGCCGTGTGGCACGCCAGCGGGCTGGCCGATCGCTGGTCGGCGCTGAGCGCCCGCGGCGGGCACCGGGGCGCGGCCGCCGACCGGGACCTGGACGCGGTCGTGACGCTCTTCGACGCGGCCGCGCGCTTCACCGACCGGCTGCCGGGGGCCGGCACCGACGTCTTCCTGGACCACGTCGAGGGGCAGGACCTGCCGGCGGACAACCTCGCGCCGTCGGCCGACCGCGGCGACGCGGTGCGCATCCTGACCGCACACGCCGCCAAGGGCCTGGAGTGGGACGTGGTCGCGGTGGCCGGGGTGCAGGAGGGCGTCTGGCCCGACCTGCGCCTGCGCGGCAGCGTGCTCGGCTCCGAGCTGCTGGTCGAGGTGCTCGCCGGGCGGAGCATGGAGACCATCGGGCGGCTGTCGGCCCTGCTCGACGAGGAGCGGCGGCTGTTCTACGTGGCCGTCACGCGGGCCCGGGAGCACGTGCTGGTCACCGCGGTCGCCTCCGGGGACGGCGAGGAGCAGCCCAGCCGGTTCCTCACCGAGCTCTCGATCGACGACGAGCAGCCCGCGTTCGAGGCGCCGCGCGCGCTCACGCTGCCGACGCTCGTCGCCGAGCTGCGGGTCGCGCTGGTCGATCCCGACGCGCCCGAGCCCCGGCGCCGCTCGGCCGCGGCGCTGCTGGCGAAGCTCGCGCAACGGGAAGTACCAGGTGCGGATCCGGACTCGTGGTGGGGCCTTCCGGTGCTCTCGGACGAGCGGCCGCTCGTCGATCCCGGCGAGCCGGTGCAGGTGACCCCGTCGACCGTGGAGAGCGTCGAGCGGTGCAGCCTGCGCTGGCTGCTGGAGCGGCACGGCGGCGCGCTGACCCCGTCGCCGGAGCAGTCCATCGGCAACCTCGTGCACGCCGCGGCCATGCTGGCGTCCGACGCCTCGGCCGACCGGGCGCAGCTGGTGGCGTATGTCGCCGACCGCTTCGACGCGATCGAGCTCTCCGCCCGCTGGCTCGCCGGGCGGGAGCGGGAGCGGGCCGAGACCATGCTCGACAAGCTCATCGGCTGGCTGGCCGGCAACCCGCGCCGGCTCGTCGCGATCGAGCAGGACTTCCTGGTCGAGCTGGCCGACCCCGAGGCGCCGGTGGAGATCAAGGGGCGGGTCGACCGGCTGGAGCTCGACGAGCAGGGCCGGCTCGTCGTGGTCGACCTCAAGACCGGCAAGTCGATCCCGGCCAACGCCAACCTGGCCGAGCACCCCCAGCTGGCGGCCTACCAGGCGGCGATCGAGCTGGGCGCGTTCGAGGAGTCCACGGTCGCCGGCGGGGCCTCGCTGGTGCAGCTCGGCGGCGAGACCAACACGGCCCGCGAGCAGGTCCAGCCCCCGCTCGGCGAGGCCGACGATCCCAACTGGGCCCAGGCGCTGGTCCGCCGCACCGCCCAGACCATGGCCGCCTCCACCTTCAGCGCCGTGATCAACAACAAGTGCCGGGTCTGCCCGGTGCGCACGTCCTGCCCGGTCTCCGGCAAGGGCCGGCACGTCACATGACCCCGCTGGAACTGTCCAGGCTGCTCCGGCTCCCCGCGCCCACGCCGCAGCAGGCCCAGGTCATCGCGGCGCCGGTCGGGCCGCTGCTCGTGGTGGCCGGGGCCGGCTCGGGCAAGACCGAGACGATGGCGGCCCGGGTCGTGTGGCTGGTCGCGAACGGGCACGTGCGGCCGGAGCAGATCCTCGGCCTGACCTTCACCCGCAAGGCGGCCGGCGAGCTGTCGCACCGCATCCGCCAGCGCCTCGGCCAGCTCGTGCGCCGGCTCGGGCGGGACGACCTCATCGCGGGCGAGCCGACGGTGGCCACCTACCACTCGTACGCGGCCCGGGTGGTGCGCGAGCACGGCGTGCGGGCCGGGTTCGAGCCGTCGACCCGGCTGCTGACCGAGGCCGCGTGCTGGCAGCTCGCCGACACGGTCGTGCGCGCCTACGACGGGGACATGACCGCGGTCTCGTCCGCGCCGTCCACGGTCGTCGACGCCGTGCTGCACCTCTCCGGCGACCTGGCCGAGCACCTGCGCGAGCCGGCCGACGTGGCCGCGTGGACCGGCCGGTTCTTCGCCGAGGTGAGCGGCCGGACGGGCAAGATGGCCAAGCCGGTGCGCGACGTGCTGTCCCGGCAGCAGGCGCGGCTGCAGCTGTTGCCGTTGATCAGGCAGTACGGCGAAAAGAAGGCGCTGCTCGAGGCCATGGACTTCGGCGACCAGCTGTCCCGGGCGGCCCGGGTCGCGACCGCGCATCCCGAGGTCGGCCAGGTCGAGCGGGACCGCTTCCGGGTGGTGCTGCTCGACGAGTACCAGGACACCTCGCACGCCCAGGTCGTGCTGCTGCGGGCGCTGTTCGGCGGCGGCCACCCGGTGACCGCGGTCGGCGACCCGTGCCAGTCCATCTACGGCTGGCGCGGCGCCTCGGCCGGCACCCTGGACCGCTTCCCGACCGAGTTCCCGCTCGCCGACGGCGAGCCGGCGCCGCTACGGGAGCTGACCACGAGCTGGCGCAACCGGCCCGAGATCCTCGACGTGGCCAACACGCTGTCCGCCCCGCTGCGCTCCTACGGCGCGCGGGTGCGCGAGCTCGCCCCGGCCGACGTGCTGGCCGAGCCCGCCTCGACCGCGACCGTGCACTGCGCGCTGCTCGACACGTACACCGAGGAGGCGGCCTGGGTCGCCGACCGGGTGCTCGCCTCGTGGCGGCTGGCGGCCAAGGTCGATCCGGACACGTTCCCCTACGACATCCCGGTCGAGGACCGCCCGTCGACGGCGGTGCTCGTGCGGACCCGGGCCCAGATCCCGGCGCTGGAGAACGCGCTGCGCTCGCGCGGCCTGCCGGTCGAGGTGGTCGGCCTGGGCGGGCTGCTGGACACGCCCGAGGTCCGCGACGTGGTGAGCACCATGCGGGTGCTCGCCGACCCGGCCGAGGGCGCCGCGCTGCTGCGCATCCTGACCGGCCCGCGCTGGCGGATCGGCCCGCGGGACCTGGTCGCCCTGTACCGCCGGGCCCGCTCGCTGGCCGCCGCCCGCCGCGCCGGCGACAGCGCGGCCGAGCCGGAGCTCGCCGACCGGCTGGACGAGGCGGTGCTGGTCGAGGCGCTCGACGACCTCGGCGACCCCGAGCGGTACTCCGAGGAGGGCCACCGCCGCTTCGTCCGCCTCGGCGCCGAGCTGCGCGCCCTGCGCCGGCGCCTCGACCAGCCGCTGCCGGACCTGGTGGCCGACCTGGAGCGGGTCACCGGCCTGGACGTCGAGGTCGCGGCCCGCCCCGGCGACGCCGGCCTGGCCCGCGGCCACCTCGACGCGTTCAGCAACATCGCCGCCCGGTTCGCCGCCGAGTCGGAGGGGGCCACGCTCAGCGCGTTCCTGGCCTTCCTGGCCGCGGCCGAGAACGAGGAGCGCGGGCTCGCCCCCGGTGAGGTCGAGGTCTTCGACGGCGCCGTGCAGATCCTCACCGCGCACGCCGCCAAGGGCCTGGAGTGGGACGTCGTCGCGGTCGCCGGGCTGTGCGCGGACGTGTTCCCGGGCCCGAGCAACGCGGGCGACCACTGGCTGCGCGGCCTCGGCGTGCTGCCGTTCCCGCTGCGCGGCGACCACGACGGGCTGCCGAAGCTGGATCTGAGCGCCGCCGACGACATCAAGGGCGTCGTGACCGCGCTGGAGGAGTTCACCCGGGACTGGCGCGAGCACGACGTCCGGGAGGAGCGGCGGCTCGCGTACGTCGCCGTGACCCGCCCCCGCCGCCTGCTGCTGGCCAGCGGGTACTGGTGGGGCGAGGGCGTCAAGCGGGCCCGCGGCGCCTCGGTGTTCCTGGACGAGATCCGCGAGCGCTGCGTGGCCGGGGCGGGGGTCGTCGACGTCTGGGCGCCCAAGCCCGATGCCGACGCGCAGAATCCAACCGCCGCGGATGTACCGTCCGCGAGCTGGCCCGCCGACCCGCTCGGCCATCGCCGCCCGTTGCTGGAGGCGGCCGCCGCCCTGGTCCGCACGGCCGACCCGGACGCGGAGCTCGCCGCCGACCCGCTCGTGGACCGCTGGGCCGCCGAGACCGAGCTGCTGCTGGCCGAGCAGGCCCGGCTGGCACCCCGGGCCGGCGGCGCGGTCGAGGTCAGCCTGCCCGGGCACCTCTCGGTGTCGCAGCTCGTGTCGCTGCGCCGGGACCCGCAGCGGCTGGCCCGCTCGCTGCGCCGGCCGCTGCCGGCCCGCCCCGACCCGTACGCGCGCCGCGGCACCGCCTTCCACCACTGGCTCGAACAGCGCTTCCGGGCCGAGCGGCTGATCGACCTCGACGAGCTGCCCGGTGCCGCCGACGAGGACGCCGCGCCCGACTCGGCCCTGGCCGACCTGCAGGCGAAGTTCCTGGACAGCGAGTGGGCCGACCGGGTGCCGCTGGACGTCGAGGTGCCGTTCGCGTCCGTGATCGCCGGGGTCGTGGTGCGGGGGCGGATGGATGCCGTCTACCGGTACGCCGACGGCCGCTACGACGTCGTGGACTGGAAGACCGGCGGGCGCCCGGGCGGGGCCGACGCCACCGCGGCCGCCGTGCAGCTCGCGGCCTACCGGCTGGCCTGGGCGGAGCTGCGCGGGGTGCCGCTGGACACGGTCGGGGCCGCGTTCTTCTACGTGCGCAGCGGCGAGACGGTCCGCCCGGCCGACCTGCTCGACCAGGACGGTCTGCTGGCGCTGATCACGAGCGTGCCCGCCACCTAGATCACGACAGTTGGATCACGGCTTTGTCTCAATGATTTGGCAAGGTTCCGACATGCGGCTGTCGGTGGAACCGGGTCCTCCTCGAAGCTGTCCAAGAGGGCATGCGAGGGGGAGTGCTCAACATGCAGGCACCGCAGGTTCGCGAGGTCGCTCTGGTGGTGGGCGTGGCCACCGCCGGGGTGCTGACCGCCGCGCTGATCGTCATCGGGCCCGTCGCGGCCGCCGATTCGCACCGGTATCCGCAGGTCACGCAGCTGCACCCGCCGCCGCACCCGCAACCGTGACCCGGAATGCCCAGCAAACCCCCAGCTGAGCGGGGCGGGGGCTGCTGGCCGTCGTCGCATTCGGCTGCGACACTGGGTGCGAGATGACCGAGCAGCCCTCGCCGTGGGCGACGCCGGACACACAGACCGTGATTCAGCCGGTCACCGTGCCCGCGTCGCCGTCCGCCGCACCCTCCGAACCGCTGCAGCCGGCCCCTCGGCGGGCGGCGGCGGGCTACGCGTCCGGGCGCGTGGGGCGGTCGGGGACCCCACCGGTCGTACCGCCGCCGGATCTTCTGGAATATGGCCGGAGCGACGACGACGATCCGATCAAGCGGAACCAGCGGATCCTGAAGTGGCTCGGCGGCGGCGCGATCCTCGTCGTCGCGATCGGCCTGATCGTGATCCTCGTGTCGGTGATGACGAACAACGCCACCACGCCCGGCGGCCTGTTCAACCGGCAGGCCGAGGGGCCCAGCGACACCCGGCCCGAGCTCGCCCGCCGCTGCCCGCCGCCGACCATCCCGCCGGACAACCCCAACCAGGGCGGCGAGGAGGTGCCGCCGGGGCCGCGGACCTCCGACAGCGAGTCCGGGATCAGCTACAAGTCCTTCGGCGACCCGTGGCGCCCGCTCGCCGAGAACTGGCGCGACCAGGGCGAACTGAAGATCACGTACCGCATCGGCCAGGACTTCGTGACCGAGCCCAACTACGACGGGGTGGGCTCGGACTACCACGCCACGATCCTGTCGGGCCACGTGCCGGCCGCGGTGAACGACGGCATGGTGCTCGACCTGCACTGCGTCGGCGACCAGATCGCGGCGGACGTGCGGGTCAGCTTCTACCCCAAGGGCAACCAGCTCGAGCAGCTCGAGGCCCGGGACCTGACGCTGGGCGGCCGCCCGGGCCGGCTGATCAAGTTCCGGCTGCACTTCAGCCAGAGCGGGCTGCGGGCCAAGAGCGAGCTGGTCTCCATCGCGCTGGTCGACCTGGGCAAGCCGGAGGCGGCGATCCTGTACGTGTCGATCCCCGACACGCACCGTCAGTTCGACTACGTCGCCGACGAGGCCCCGGAGAGCATCCGGCCGGTCTGACGCTCGCGCTGATCAGGCGGGGCTGACCAGGAGAGTGGCGCCACTTGCATTGATCCGGCACGCTAGCCCGCATGAAGCAGCGGCTGGCCGCGGTGGTCCTGGGCGCAGGTCTGGCACTGGTGGCGCCCGCCGGCGTCGCCCGGGCCGATGTCATTCGCGACAATGAGTGGCATTTGCGGTACTTGAGCGTCCCCGAAGCCAACCGCGTGACCCGGGGCGAGGGCGTGACGGTCGCGGTGATCGACCGCGGCGTCGACCGCTCGCACGCCGACCTCGGCGGGGCCGTGCTCGACCCCGTCTTCGTCAACGGCCCGGCGGCGCAGGACGAGCCCGTCGACCCGGACGGCCACGGCACCGCCCTCGCGGGCGTCATCGCCGGTCAAGGCCACGGCACCGACCGCGCCGACGGCGTCGTCGGGATCGCGCCCGGCGCCAAGGTGCTGCCGGTCGTGCTGAGCACCCCGGCCGGCGAAGAGCCCACCGCCGACGAGATCGCGGCCGGCATCGAGGCGGCGGTCGTCCAGCGCACCGCGGTGATCGTGATCGGTTACTCGGTGGCCCGCAGCGACCGGCTCCAGCAGGCCGTCCGCGACGCGCAGGCGGCCGACGCGATCATCGTGGCGGCCGACGGCGACCAGCCCGGCCGCGCGTTCGAGCCCTACCCGGCGGCCTACGACGGCGTGCTGGCCGCCGTCCCGCTCACCCGTTCGGGCGACGTCCGGGTGCCCTCCAGCAGCGGGCGCAAGCTCGGCCTGGGCGTCCCCGGGTTCCAGATCATGACCACCAACAGCGGCAACCGGTACCGCGTGGACGACGGCTCGGCCTCGCCCGCCGTGCTCGGCGCCGCGGTGGCCCTGGTGCGCTCGGCCTTCCCCGGGGCCAAGGCCGACGAGGTCGTTCGGCGCCTCACGATCACCGCGGTCGACGCCGGACCGGCCGGCCCCGACCCGGACAACGGACTCGGCCGGCTCGAACTGGTCCAGGCGCTCACCCGGAAGCTGCCCGCGCCCTCGCCGTCACCCTCGCGGGCCACCGCGGTCAATCCCGGCGTGTCGCCGTCCGCCACGCCGCTGGCGGCGCCCGCCGCCCCGCGCTCCCGCGGGCCCTACGGCTGGCTGCTGGGCCTGCCGCTGCTCGCCGTCCTCGCCGGAGTCGGCGTCTACGCGGGACTGGCAGAACGCCGAGTCAGGCTTTCGGGCCGGAACGAAGTAGATTCGGTGGGTGTCCAGTCGTAGCCCTGCTGTGCGGATCCCGGCTTCCAAGTACCCCGTCGAGCGCTTCACCCTGCCCAACGGCCTGCGGGTGGTGCTGACCCCAGATCGCGCCGCGCCGGTCGTCGGCGTCGCGGTGGTCTACGACGTCGGCATCAGATCGGAGCCTCAGGGGCGGACCGGCTTCGCCCACCTGTTCGAGCACCTGATGTTCCAGGGCTCGGAGAACCTCGAGAAGCTCGCCCACTTCCGCCACGTGCAGGGCTCGGGCGGAACTTTCAACGGCTCGACGCACTTCGACTACACCGACTACTTCGAGACCCTGCCCTCCAACGCGCTGGAGCGGGCGCTGTTCCTCGAGGCCGACCGCATGCGCGCGCCGCGGCTGACCGAGGAGAACCTCCGCAACCAGATCGACGTGGTCAAGGAGGAGATCCGGGTCAACGTGCTCAACCGGCCCTACGGCGGCTTCCCCTGGCTGCGGCTGCCCCCGGTCATGTTCGACACGTTCGCCAACGCCCACGACGGCTACGGCTCGTTCGAGGACCTCGAGTCGGCGACCGTGGCCGACGCGGCCGACTTCTTCGACCGGTACTACGCCTGCGGCAACGCGGTCCTCGCGGTCTCCGGCGACTTCGACGTGGCCACCGCGACCCAGCTGGTCGAGCGGCACTTCGGCGACGTCCCGGCCCGGCCCGCGCCGGTCCGCCCGGACTTCACCGAGCCAGACCTGACCGCCGAGCGGCGCGCCTCCTACGAGGACCGGCTGGCCCCGCTGCCGGCCATCGCGGCCGCCTGGCGGGTGCCGGACCCGATCAGCGACCTGGAGGGCTACCTCCCGTACGTCGTGCTGGCCGAGGTGCTCACCGACGGCGACGCCTCGCGGCTGGTCGAGCGGCTGGTGCTGCGCGACCGGTCGGTGACCAGCGTCGGGGGCTACATCGGGTTCATGGGTGAGCCGTTCGCGGTACGGGACCCAACCGCCCTGGTGCTGCAGGCCCATCTCCCTCCCGGCGGCGACGTGGACAAGGTCCTGCGCACGATCGAGGAGGAGTGCGCCCGGATGGCCAGTGACGGCCTGGCCGCCGACGAGCTGAGCCGCACCCAGGCCCGGATGGCCACCCACCTGCTGCGCGACACCGACGCGGTGCTCGGCCGCGCCCTGCAGATGGCCGTGCTGGAGCAGCAGCGCGGCGAGCCGGAGCTGCTCAACCAGCTGCACACGCTCATCGGTGACGTCACCGAGGAGCAGATCGTCGCGGCCGCCGCGCGGCTCGTGCCGTCCCGCCGGGCCGCGGTCGAGGTCATCGCCGGAGGAGCCAAGTGACTGTGACAACCCCGCTGCGCGCCCTGCCGATCCTCGGGCCGAACCGCGCCCTCAAGGTGCCCGGCACCGTCGAGCGCACGCTCGACAACGGGCTGACCGTGATCGCGCTGCGCCGCTCGTCGGTGCCGCTGGTCGAGGTCCGCCTCCGGGTGCCCTTCGCCCAGGCCGACCTGGCCCGGGCCGCCCTGCTGACCCAGACCGTGCTGTCCGGCACCTCGACCATGTCGACCGTGGACATCGCGGCCGAGCTGCAGAAGGTCGGCGGCGGGCTGTCCGCCGGGGCCGACCCCGACCGGCTGATGATCTCCGGCAACGCGCTGGTCGACGGGCTCGACCGGCTGCTGGACATCCTCTCCTCGGTGCTCACCGACGCCGCCTACCCGGCCGAGGAGGTCGACACCGAGCGGGCCCGCCTCGTCGACCGGATCCGCGTCGCGCAGAGCCAGCCGAGCCACCTGGCCCGGGTCGCGCTGCTCAAGCGGATGTACGGCAGCCACCCGTACGCGATCCAGACCCCCGCCCCGGAACTGGTCGAGGCGGTCGTCCCCGACGAGCTGCGCGGGCTGCACGCCGAGCGGCTGCACCCCAACGGGGCCATCCTGGTGATCGTCGGCGACCTCGAGCCGGAGGCGGCGATCGCCTCGGCCGAGCGGATGCTGGGCAAGTGGAACGGCGGCGGCACGCTGGCCGAGCTCCCGCCCGCCCCGGCCCTGCAGCCGGGCCCGCTGACCCTGGTCGACCGGCCCGACTCGGTGCAGTCCTCGCTGCGCCTGGCCCTGCCGGCGGTCTCGCGGCAGCACCCGGACCACGCCGCGCTGCAGCTGGCCAACCTGATCTTCGGCGGTTACTTCTCCTCCCGCTGGGTCGAGAACATCCGCGAGGACAAGGGGTACACCTACGGCCCCCACTCGCTGATCGAGCACGCCGTCGCCGGCTCCGCGCTGGTCGTCTCGGCCGAGGTGGCGACCGAGGTCACCGGCCCGGCCCTGCTGGAGACGCTCTACGAGCTGGGCCGGATCGCCAGCCTCCCGCCGAAGGACGAGGAGCTGGAGCAGGCCCGCCAGTACGCGCTGGGCACCCTCCAGCTCGGCATGTCCACCCAGGCCGGGCTGGCCGGGCTGGTCTCCACCTACGCGGGCTTCGGGCTGCGGCTGGACTACCTGGCCGAGCACGCCGCCCGGCTGGCCAAGGCGGGCAAGGACGACGTGGCCGCGGCGGCCGCGCAATACCTGGCCCCGTCCCGGGCCGCTGCGGTCGTGCTCGGCGACGCGAGCCGGGTCGAGGCCTCGCTCGCGGCGCTCACCCCGGTCCAGCGCGCCGAGGGGTCATGACGCCTGGCGCTCCGCCGTTCGCGCGCGGCCCGCTCGACCGGGCCGCGCACCGGCGCACCGACGACGAGTGGCTGAAGGCCGCCTTCGAGCGGGCCCGGGTCGTGGTGGTCGACGACGGCCACGTCCTGGTCCACCCCGGCGACCAGCCCGAGCTCGTGCTGATCGACCCGGCCGACGCGCCCGACGGGGAGCGGTTCTTCCTCGGCGAGGAGCCCGACGGCACCGTGTACTTCGCGGTCGCCGCCGACGTCACCGAGGCCGAGGACACCAGCCGGGTCACCATCCGCCAGGTCGGTGCGGCGCTGGACGCGCTGTCGGCGGAGCTGTTCATCACCTCGGTCGCGCTGGCCAACTGGCACTCACGGCACCCGTACAGCCCGCTGAGCGGCAAGCTGACGCGCGCGGCGCAGGGCGGGTGGGTGCGGGTGACCGAGGGCGGCGAGGAGACGCTCTGGCCGCGCACCGACCCCGCGGTGATCATGCTCGTGCACGACGGCGTCGCCGGGCCGGAGGGGCGCTGCCTGCTCGGGTTCAACGCGCAGTGGAAGGCCCTCGGGGCGACCGTGCCGCGGTTCTCGACGCTCGCCGGGTTCGTGGAGCCGGGCGAGTCGGCGGAGATGGCGGTGGCGCGGGAGGTGCTGGAAGAGGTGGGGGTGCGGGTCGACTCGGTCACGTACCTCGCCAGCCAGCCGTGGCCGTTCCCGGGGTCGCTGATGCTGGGGTTCCACGCGCATGCGCCTGAAGGTGCGGCGATCACCGTGGACGAGGACGAGATCGCGGAGGCGCGGTGGCTGACCCGGCGGGAGATCGGCGCTGTGCTCGACGGGTCTTCCGAGGAGTTCGGGCTGCCGTTTCCGGCTTCGATCGCGCATTTCTTGATCACTCATTGGTTGGGGCGATAAGTCGGGCGCTGGCGCGCCGCGACTTATCGCCAATTTCGTGATTTTTTGCGATCTGGGCGTTTTGCGAGTTTTGTCCGGATTTCAGCGGCGGGTCGCGGTGCGGCTCAAAGCCTCGCGATGCCAGGTCGAGCACCAGCGGTCCAGCACGTCGGCGGCGTGCGCGGGGGAGACCTCCCGCAGCTCGTCGTCGATGCGCGGGCTGCCGAACGCGTTGGTCGGGTGCCAGGCCAGGTCGCGCCAGACGGCCTCCTCGGTCACCTCGCCCGCCGGCGTCACCGTGCGCCGCAGCAGCGAGAGCGGCCGTTCCGCCGTGGTCTCCGGGCTGACCCGCACGAAGTACGAGATCAGCAGTCTCGGATCCCCGGGCGGTCCGGCCCGCCAGGAGTGCATCGCCTCGTCGTTGAGCTGCTCGCCGGGCTTGGGCGAGTCGGGGCGGTAGGAGAGCGCGTGCATGCGCGTGAGCAGGTCCGGCTCGGGCGCCAGGCCCTCGTCGAGGATCTCGCCCACGAAGCGCTCGGGCCACAGCCACTGCCCGTCGGTGTGCAGCACCGCCGGTCCGTGGCCGTGCCCGATCGTCGTGCCGCCGGCGAGGTACTCCGCGATCAACCGGCGCCGCTCGGGGTCGGCGACCCGCGGGCGCTCGGGCGCGTTGCGTACCGCGTACAGACGGGCAACCCGCATGGTGGCCGGCCTCCCCAGGCGCGTCCCGGCGTTCTAGCCAGCCACCGTAACGGATTTGCTCCCGTTCAGCTACCGACGGTTTCCAGGTGCTTCTTGACCTGCACGATCGTCGGGTTCGTCATCGACGTACCGTCGTCGAAGCGCAGGGTCGGCACGGTCTGGTTGCCGCCGTTGACGGTCTCGACGAACTTGGCCGCCTCCGGGTCCCGCTCGATGTCGATCACCTGGTACTGGATGCCCTCGCGGTCCATCTGGGTCTTGAGCCGGTGGCAGTAACCGCACCAGGTGGTGGAGTACATGGTGAGCATGGGGTGGTTCCTCCAGAAAGCATCGGCGGGGTCACACAAGGCGATACCGCATAACGTCGTACCCAACTGGAATGATGTCCAGCTGTGGCGGACTCCTCAGAGATTCTGGCGGGACTGGACCGGGACCAGTCCATCGCCGTGACCGCCCCGGCGGGACCGCTGTGCATCCTCGCCGGTGCTGGGACCGGCAAGACCAGGGCGATCACGCACCGGATCGCCCACCGTGTCCGGTCCGGGCAGGTCCGGGCCCAGCACGTGCTGGCCGTCACGTTCACCGCCCGGGCGGCCGCCGAGATGCGCGAGCGGCTGGGCCTGCTCGGGGCGGCCGGAGTTCAGGCGCGCACGTTCCACGCGGCGGCGCTGCGGCAGGTGCGGTACTTCGCGCCCCGGCTCTTCTCCGGCCGGGACATGCCCCAGCTGCTGGACAGCAAGGCCCGGCTGGTCGGCCTGGCCGCCACCAAGGCCGGGCTGAAGACCGACCGGGAGGTCTCCCGCGACCTCGCAAGCGAGATCGAGTGGGCCAAGGCCTCGCTGATCGAGCCGGACGACTACGCCGCGGCGGCCAGGAAGGCCCTGCGCGAGCCGCCGTTCGACGGGGCGCTGGTGGCCAAGGTCTACGCGCACTACGAGCGGGCCAAGCGGGCTCAGGGCGTGATCGACTTCGAGGACATGATCCGGGCCGCGATCTGGGCCGTGGAGGAGCACCCCGACGTCGCCGAGCAGGTCCGGGCGCAATACCGGCACTTCGTCGTGGACGAGTACCAGGACGTCAACCCGATGCAGCAGCGCCTCCTCGACGCCTGGCTGGGCGAGCGCGACGACCTCACCGTGGTCGGCGACGCCAGCCAGACGATCTACTCGTTCACCGGGGCGAGCGCGTCGTACCTGGTGGACTTCAAGCGCCGGCACCCCGCCGCCACCGTGGTCCGGCTGACCCGCGACTACCGCTCCACCCCGCAGGTCGTCGACCTGGCCAACGCGGTCATCTCCCGGGCCCGCGGCGAGCTGTCCCGGCTGCGGCTGGAGCTCGTCGGGCAGCGCCCGGCCGGGCCGGAGCCGACCGTGCGCACCTTCGCCGACGAGCCGGAGGAGGCCACGGCGGTCGCGGCGCGCTGCGCGGAGCTGATCGCGGCCGGCACCCCGGCCCGCGAGATCGCCGTGCTGTTCCGGGTCAACGCGCAGTCCGAGGTCTACCAGGAGGCCCTCGCCGAGGCCGGCATCCCCTACGTGGTGCACGGCACCGAGCGCTTCTTCGAGCGGGCCGAGGTCCGCGAGGCCATGATCGCCCTGCGCTCCTACCGCGGCGAGGACACCGGTCTGATCGAGACCGTGCACACGGCGCTCGACCGGGTCGGCTGGCGCCCCGACAACCCGCCGGCCGGTGGCGCCCAGCGCGAGCGGTGGGAGGCGGTCTCCGCGCTCGTCAGCCTCGCCGAGGGCATGGCCACCCTCACCCTCGACGAGTTCAACACCGAGCTGCAGCGGCGCGCGGCCATCCAGCACGTGCCGACCGTCGAGGGCGTGACCCTGTCGTCGCTGCACTCGGCGAAGGGCCTCGAGTGGGATGCGGTCTTCCTCGTCGGGCTCTCCGAGGGGACCCTCCCGGTGATCCACGCCCGCACGCCGGACGCCGTCGAAGAAGAACGGCGGCTCTTGTACGTCGGAGTCACCCGCGCCCGCCACACGCTCTGGCTGTCGCACGCGGCGGCACGCACCCCGGGCGGCCGCATGCGCCGGCAGAGCCGGTTCGTGCCCTCGACGACCCCCGCGGGCGTGGCGGCCGCCACCTCCGCGGGCCACAGCGCCGGTGGCTACCCGCGCCGATCCTTGGACAAGGCGACGGTCGCCGGCCGGGCCAAGCGGATCATGGCGGTGTCCTGCCGGGTGTGCGGCACCGGCCTGGTCAACGGGGCCGACCGCAAGCTCGGGCGCTGCTCCACCTGCCCGTCCGACCTCGACGAGGACCTGCTGGCCCGGCTGGTCGACTGGCGCGCCCGGCTCGCCGCGATCCAGAAGGTGCCCGCGTTCGTGGTCTTCACCGACGTGACCCTGGCGGCCATCGCCGAGCGGCGGCCGTCGCGGCGGGAGGAGCTCGCGGCGATCGCGGGCATCGGGCCGCGGAAGCTGATGCTGTACGGCGACGACGTCATCGCCCTCGTCCGCGGCACGAGCGTGGATGCCCTCGCCCGCGAGAGTGACTGAAGATTATCTATCGATTCGGGGCACCATGAGCTGCGCCGACATGGCACACTGAGTGCCGGTGCACGTGGTTGCCCGGGGGCTGGAAACTGACAGAAAACTTTCCCCGGAAAATCGTTTGCCCTACCGTTGAGGCACGGCATAGCCTGCGAACACGACGCCGGACGACCGGTGGCCGACGCACGACGAGTTGCTAGAGAAGAGGTGGGTCCACGTGAAGCTCTATCTGACTTTGGAGCGGCGCGCGCTAACGCCTGCCCTCTGCTCGGCCCGCCGTCTGTCGCCGACTGCTGCCCCGCAATGGCAGGAGTCTGTCCTGACCGTCGCCGCCGCTGCCCCGGCCCCGGCCCGGGTTCCGGCTGCCCTGGTTGTTCCGTCCGCTCTGGTTCCGTCCGCTCTGGTTCCGGCCGCGCATGTCGCGGGCGCTACCGGGTCGGTCCGGGGCGATCTGACGGTTCGGGTGACCGAATCGGCGGACCGGACCGACGTCGTCGCCACCGTTACCACCGATGAGATCCACGTCGCCTCGGCGGCTCTGCTCGACCAGCGCGGAATCCGGGTTCAGGGGACCACTGGATTCAGCGCGAAGCACAGCATGACGGCTCCGAAGCCCAATGGCGGAGTCCGCGGCATACCACCTCGAGGCAGGCCGGTCTAACAAGACCGACTCACCACCGGCTCACCTCGAGGCCGCGGAACCCGACACCGGGATCCGCGGCCTCATTCATTTGCACCAAACGATCACACCAAACGATCGACAAACAGAAAGGGGTGACCGGGATGAGCCTGGCCTTGGCATCGATCGACGTGCGCGTCGACCCGGCCTCGGACGAGCGTCTGCGTGCGGCTGCACGGGGCGTCAAGTCCGACCTGCCGTGCCGCACCTTCGACCCGGACCTGTGGTTCGCCGACTCGCCGGCGGAGCTCGAGCTCGCGAAGTCCCTCTGCGTGGAGTGCCCGCTCCGCGCCGAGTGCCTGGCGGGCGCCATCGAGCGCGCCGAGCCCTGGGGTGTCTGGGGTGGCGAGATCTTCGAGCGCGGCGCCGTCGTGCCGCGCAAGCGTCCGCGGGGCCGCCCGCGCAAGGAGGACGTCGCCCGCGACGCCGTCCTGCGCGGCGAGGTCGCTGCCCGCACGGCGGCCGTGGTCGCCGGTGTGGCGGCCTGAGATGAGCGCACATCGCCGACCGGCCAGCCGAGGACTGCGCGCCGCGCAGCCGACCCGGCTTCTTCGTTCCACCGACTTCGTTCCGACCCGACCCAGGAGTTCCGCGATGACCTTGCAACTTCTCCACGAAGCCCTATCACGAGCGCGAATGCGTCGGCCTCAGACTGCGAACCACTCTGAGGCTTACCCGTCCGCCCGCCAGGTCGCCATGCGCGCACGCCGCGAGCAGGAGCGCTTCCTGACCCGATAGTGATCCACCACGAGCAAACGGGCCCCTCGCCGACGCGAGGGGCCCGTTCCCGTGTCCTGAGAAGGCCGCTCAGGCGGTTTCGTCGTCCGGCGCTGTGCTCTTCTTGCGGCGGGTCGCCTTCTTGACCGGCGCGGCCGCCACCGGCTCGGCGAAGCCCGGCAGCCAGTCCGTCAGGATCGACCGGTACGCCGCCCGCGCCTCCAGCTGGCACAGCACGCCGATCGAGCCCAGCGTCACGCGGTGCACCAGCATGTAGGACGGCGGCAGGTTGAGCTGCCGGCTCAGCGCATAGGCGGGGCTCTTCGGGTTGGCCAGCCGCGTCGCCTCCGAGCGCAGCCACGCCCGCGTGAACTGGAACTCGTCCTCGGCCAGGGGGTCCAGCATCGGGCGGATGTAGCCCAGCACCGCCGCGGCGTCCACCTTGGCGTCGCCCTTGATGAAGCCCTCCTGCCGCAAGCCGTCCAGGACCGCCTCGGCGTCGCCGGCCAGGGCCAGGCGGGTCAGCCGGCCGATGATCTCGGGGTGGCCGCCGGGGAGGCGGGCCACGGCGCCGAAGTCCAGCACGCCCAGGCGGCCGTCGGCGAGCAGGCGGTAGTTGCCCGGGTGCGGGTCGGCGTGCAGCATCTCGGCGCGCGCGGGGGCGGAGAAGTGCAGGAGCGCCATGAGGTGCCCGGCCCGGTCGCGCTGTTCCTGGGTGCCGCTCGCGATGATCGTGGAGAGCGGCGTGCCCTCCACCCACTCGGTGACGAGGACGCGCGGGGACGAGGCGAGCACTGGCGGTACGAAAATGTCGGGATCGTCGGCGAAGGCCTCGGCGAAGGCGGTCTGCGAGCGCGCCTCCAGCTCGTAGTCGAGCTCCTCGGTGACGCGGTCGCGGATCTCGGCCACAAGGGGCTTGACGTCCAGGCCCGGCTGGATCGCCTTGAACAGGCCGGCGAAGCGGGCGAGCTGGTTGAGGTCGGAGCGCAGGGCCTCGCCGGCGCCGGGATATTGCACCTTGACCGCAACCGGGCGGCCGTCGGTCCAGACCGCGCGGTGCACCTGGCCGATCGAGGCGGCCGCGGCCGGCTTGTCGTCAAACTCGGTGAACAGGTCGCGCCAGTCGGGGCCGAGCGACTCGGCGAGCACCTTGTGGACGCTCGCGGCGGGCAGCGGCGGCGCGGCCTCCTGCAGCTTGGTCAGGGCGGCGCGATACGGCCCGGCCAGCTCCTCCGGCAGCGCCGCCTCGAACACGCTCAGCGCCTGGCCCATCTTCATGGCGCCGCCCTTGAGCTGCCCGAGGACGCTGAAGAGGTGCTCGGCGGTGCGGCGCTGGACGTCGGCGGAGACGACCTCGGCGGCCATGCCCGTGACGCGCTTGCCAAGCCCGAGCGCGGCCCGGCCGGCCAGCCCGAGGGGCAGCGACGCCAGTCGTGCGGTGCGGGCGACTGCGCCCCTAGGGATCTCGGTCACATGTCATTCTTACCCGCTCTTGCCACCTCGACGACGGCGACGGCAGTCACAGCGGGGATGTGCCGCCCATTCCCGCCGCCGAAATTCGCCGGGACGCGGGATCTCGACGATCGCCGCCTCGGTCCGCACGGCCCCGCCGTCGAGGTAGGAGAGCACCTCGTCGGCCGCGAAGGCCGCACCCGCCATGGCCGTGGTCAGGCTGCACGGCTCGCCCAGGCCCGGCGGTGCGGTGGCCAACTGCGCGGCGAGGGCGGGCCACGCCGGATCACGGTCGCGGCGGTGCAGGTCGAGGCAGATCCGGCACGGCGAGCGCGCCGGACGCACGAGCGGACCCACAAGAACAGTTCCAAGCCGCACTTGTACCTCCAGTCGTGGCAGAAGATGCAGCCGCACTCCGCGCCGGGCCAGGGCGTCGCCGTTGCGCTCGCCGACGCGCACGACGAAGTCGATGCCGTCCCCGCGGGCCGCTTCGAGCCGCATCCAGGGTGCCTGCCGCGCGATGGCGGTCGAGGTGGCCAGGGCGCGCGAGGCCTGGACGTCGTCGCGGGCGAGGCCGCCGACCGCCACGTCGGCATCGGTCGCGCTGCCCTCGACGAGTGGCTCCACGTGCCCGACGCCGGCCCCGGCGAGCACGGTGGCCAGGGGCGCCACGAGCGGGCCGTCGCCGGCTACGAGCACGCGGGATCCGTTGCGTCTGCGCAGTACACCCGCGGCAGTTTGATCCGAAGGGGCCCGCGCGCCACTGCGCAGGCGGAGGCTGATCGCGGCCGCCTCGGGCAGGAGTCCGGCGCCGATCTCAGGTGCCAGGCCGGTCGGCACCAGGGCGTGGGCCGCGACGACCAGTCCGCTGGCGCGCAGGGCCTGCACCAGGTCCAGCACATCGGCCCCGGCCAGCCCGAACGGCCGGGTCTCGGCCAGCACGCGCGGCAGCGTGCGCGAGCCGTCGAGCAGGTCGAGCACCCGGGCGAGCTCCGGGCGGCGCAGTTCGAGCACGACGGCGCTGGCCGGGTCGGTGCCCAGCTGGATGGTTCGCTCGCCGCGCCAGAGGCGCCGTAGCCCCGGAAGCAGCCTCGGTCGCATGGCTGCCACGCTTGCACGCCGGCGCCGGGCCGACGGCGGTTGTCCACAGGACGGTCCACCGTCGGCCGGCGTTATCCACAGCCTGCGAGCCGGTTATCCACAGGGAAAGGTGCAAAGGCCGCGTACCGCGCGGGGTTCGCGCGAGAAGGTGAAGCTTCGGTCCCCCCGGGGTGGATGTACTCGACTTGCCGATTGCCGCTTGACCGGAATTTCGGATTTGTCCGCCCGACGGGCGGACTCATCCGGGCCGAATGCCGGGCGGGTGTGCGCACTCGGCCGCGGTACTGCGCCGCGAGCCAGTCCGAGGTCGTGTCGTCGTGCGAGGTAGATCGGCAAGCGGAGCTGCTCGCTAGCTCAGGCCTTCCCGAGGATCCGGTTGACCGTCGTACCGCAGACCGGGCACGCGCCCTTCGCCATCTTCATGCCGGTCTTCGAGATGGCGATTTCGCCCTCGAAGTCCCGCTTCTCCTTGCACTTGACGCAGTAGCCGTTGTAGGTCTCGGCCACGATGCCCTCCTCATCTCGGTCCGGCACGTTCCGCGCACCGGTGCTGACCAGCTAGGCCAACGTGGTGAGTGTGCCTTGTCGGACACTCGGGGAAAGTGCGGTTAGACGGGACACGCCGAGCGTAATCGGAAGATCTTCCTCCAACCGCACCGTACACACTATGCACAGCCTGGGGATAACTGTGTGGGCAACGGTGTGGGTTGCTGTGGATGAAATCGCACAAGGACCCGGAGCAGGCCGGACTTCCGGCGGAATCTTTCCGGCGAGTGCCCACGAATGGGTGACTTACGGACGCGCTCGCGGAGATTGGGCCTTGCGAAGGGATGGCCGCTTCCGGCTAGCGTTCCTCCGTGAGCGGGACCCGAGGGGGGCGGCATGACCCGCAAGCCGGTCATCGAGGTGCGGCGCAGCAAGCGCCGCCGACGCACGGTGTCGGCCTACCGCGACGGCGAGCGCGTCGTGGTGCTGATCCCGGCGCAGTTCTCCCGCGCCGAGGAGCGCGAGTGGGTCGACCGCATGCTCGAGCGCCTGGCGGTGCGGGAGCAGCGGGCCCGGCGTACCGATGTCGAACTGGCCTCCCGGGCGCAGCGCCTGGCCGCCCGCTACCTGCCCGACCACCCGGAAGCCGGCCGTCCGGCCAGCGTGCGGTGGGTGCAGAACCAGAACGGCCGTTGGGGATCTTGCACGCCGGCAGACGGTACCATCCGGATTTCGCACCGCGTGCAGGAGATGCCCGACTGGGTGATCGACTACGTGCTGCTGCACGAGCTGTCACACCTGGTCATCCCCAGCCACAGCACCGCCTTCTGGGCCCTGGTCGCGCGCTACCCGAAGGCCGAACGGGCCCGGGGGTATCTTGAGGGGGTGTCAGCGGCCGCCGGTCTGGGGATCACCGAATGACCGTGGCCGCAGTCGTCGCCCTGCTGGTCCCGGTGGAGTGGGCGCCGCCCGGCTCCGACCTGGCCGCCTGGCGCGCCGCCATGGCCGAGGACCTGGTCGACCTCCTCACACCGCTGCCGCGCGTCCAGCCCGCGATCGCCGCGGTCGCCGCCGACCTGCCGCTGGCCGCCAAGATCGCTTGGCCGTCGACGCGAATCTACGAGGTGCCGGCCCCGACCATCCGCGCCGCGCTGACGGCCGCTTTCGATGACGGACACGACAAAGCCGCAGTTGTACTGGCCGATGCCCCCGACCTGCCCGCCATGCTCATCGGCAAGCTGCTGCGGCCGCTGTCCACGCGCGCACTGGCGGTCGCCCCGGCGCACAACGGCGGCTTGCTGGGCGCGTCGGCGAACCTCCCGCTGCCCACGTGGGTGCCGGAGCTCGACGCCGTGGAGGGCGATGTGGCCGCGGCCCGCCGCCCGGCCCCCGATCCCACCATGGTGGTCTCGGCGCCGGGCTGGCACCGTCTGCGCGGCCCCGACGACCTCCGCCGTCTCGACCCGGGCCTCGACGGCTGGGAAGCGACTCGCGCGATGCTGACGTAGAAGGCGGATGGTCTTTCGGGCACCGTTGGCTACCGTGCGATGTCCTGAAAAGCGGTGGGGGAGCTTCGCTCCACCCACACCCCCTCAACACCGCACCGGGTCCTACGGGCGGCGGCGTGTCATGCCGCAACCGGGCGCCTAGTCCTCGTCGGGCTTCTTCTCTTCGTCGCCGGTCTTCTTCTCTTCGTCGCCGGTCGTCGGCTCTTCGCCGAACTCCTCGCTGAAGCCCAGGTCGCCGAGGTCCAGCTGGGTGCGCGCGAACATGTCGGGGTCGGCGAAGGCCTCCTCGTCCGGCAGCAGGTCCGGGTGCCCCCAGAGCGCGTCGCGCCCGCTGACCCCGCGGTGCTCGGTCAGCGCGTTCCACAGCGCCGTCGCCTCGCGCAGCCGGCGCGGGCGCAGCTCCAGCCCGACCAGCGCGGCGAACGTCTGCTCGGCCGGCCCACCGGCCGCGCGGCGGCGGCGGAAGGCCTCGGAGAGCTTCACCACATCCGGCAGCCGGTCGCCGGCCGCGCGGTCCACCACGTGGCAGACCCAGCCCTCGACGAGCGCGAGCGCGGTCTCCAGCCGGGCCAGCGCGGCCCGCTGCTGAGGCGTGTCCTCGGGCGTGAAGATGCCCTCGAGCACCAGCTCCTGCGGGTCGTTGCCGAGCGTCGAGGGGTCGATGCGGCTCATCGCCTCCTCGATCGCCTCCCGGTCGACGTGGATGCCCGCCGCATAGGCCTCGACCGCGGCGAAGACGTGCCCGCGCAGCCACGGCACGTGCCCGAAGAGCCGCTGGTGGGCCGCCTCGCGCAGGGCGACATAGAGCCGGACCTGGTCGTCCGGGATTTCCAGCCCTTTGCCGTACTCCGCGATGTTCGCCGGCAGCAGCGCCGCCGTCCCGGCCGGGCCGAGCGGCAGGCCGATGTCACCGGCGGACAGCACCTCGGCGGCCAGCGAACCGAGCGCGGTGCCCAGCTGCCCGCCGAGCAGCGCGCCGCCCAGCGAGGCCACCATCGAGGTCATCGGCCCCATCTGGGCCCGCATCTCCTCGGGGACCAGCTCGGTCATCGCCGAGACCATGCGCGCGGCCACCGGGTCGCACAGCTTGCGCCAGATCGGCAGGGTCTGGTTGAGCCACTCGCCGCGGCTCCAGGCGGCGGTCGACCGCACGCCGGACGGGAGGGACGACTCCGGTTCGAGCCACAGGTCGGCCAGGCGCAGCGCCTCGATCACCGCGGCGCGCTCCACCGCCGTCACCGACGGGTCGCCGACGGGCTTCGGGGCATCGGGGTCGGTCGCGTCGGGCGTGGGCACCGGAGCGCCGGGCATCGCGAAGCCGACCGGGAACTGCGAGACGCCGGCCGCCGGGCCGCCCCCGGTGAGGTGGGCCTGGGCCAGCTGTCGAGCCAGATCCCAGTTGACCGGACCGCCTCCGGGCGTGGCGAACAGCTGCTGCAGCTGGCTCAGGAATTGCTGCATCTGGCGCGGATCATTGGGATCCGGCACGTCGCCGCCGGACGGACCGAAGCCGAACGGGATGTCTGCTGGCATTCCACAAAGGTACTCGCTTCCAGGTGCGGTGGGCCGGGAGCGCTAGGCTCGCCGCCATGAGACGTCGTGGGCTGACCGTGCTGTTCGGCGCGCTGCTGCTGTTGGTGCTGGCCTGGCAGGCGACCGTGGTCAAGGTGCCGTACGTCGAGATGGGCCCCGGCCCGACCTACGACACCCTCGGCACGGACACGGGCAAGCCCGGCGGCCACGCGATCATCAGCGTCGAGGGCGCCGAAGCGACCAAGTCCAAGGGCCAGCTGCGGATGACCACCGTCTCCGTCCAGCCGAACATGACCCTGCTCGACGCCATGATCGGCTGGTGGCAGCAGGACCGCGCGGTCGTGCCGCGCGAGCTCATCTACCCGCCGGACCGCACCCAGCAGCAGGTCGACGAGGACAACAAGCGCGACTTCCAGGCGTCGCAGACCTCGGCCGAGACCGTGGCGCTGCGTGAGCTCGGTTACCCCGTCATGGTCACGGTCGCCGAGGTCACCGCCGGCTTCCCGGCCGAGGGCAAGCTGCAGAAGGACGACGTCATCAAGACCGTCGACGGCACCGCCGTCAGCAGTCCCGACAAGCTCACCGAGCTCGTGCGGGCCAAGCCGGCCGGCACCGCCCACCAGATCGAGATCGTGCGCGCCGGGCAGACGCAGACCGTCGAGGTCGCGACCAAGGCCGGCGACGACGGCAACCCGCGCATCGGCATCCAGGCCGGCACCAGCCAGCCGCACCCGTTCAAGCTCACGATCCAGCTCGACCGGATCGGCGGGCCCTCGGCCGGGCTGATGTTCACCCTGGGCATCATCGACACGATCAAGCCCGAGGACCTGACCGGCGGCATGATCATCGCCGGGACCGGGACGATCAACGACGCCGGCGAGGTCGGGCCGATCGGCGGCATCCCGCAGAAGCTCGTGGCCGCGAAGGCCGCCGGGGCCAAGGTGTTCATGACCCCCGCGGCCAACTGCGCCGAGGCGATGGACAACCCGCAGCCGGGCCTTCCATTGATCAAAGTGAACAACATCGACGACGCGCTGACCGCCCTCGACACGCTGCGGGCCGGTCGGACGCCGACGCTGTGTAGTAGATGACTACGCTGGACGAGTTTCCATACGCGAACGGGCGGAGCCGACCGTGGTAATGCGTAATCCGATGACGAGGGTGAGCCGGCGGGGACGGGTCACGATCGCCGTCCTGGTGGTCGTCTTCCTGCTGTTCACGTTGTTCGACCGGGTGGTCGGGGCGTGGGCGGACTATCTGTGGTTCTCCGAGGTCAAGTACACCCAGGTCTTCACCGGGGTGCTCACGACCCGGATCTGGATGTTCCTGATCTTCGGCGTGGCGGTCGGGCTCGTCATCGCCGGCAACCTCTACCTGGCCTACCGCACCCGTCCGCTGCTGCGGCCGCACTCGGCCGAGCAGCACGCGCTGGATCGCTACCGGCTGTTCCTGCTGCCGCACATGACCGGCTGGATCCTGCTGGTCGCCGGCCTGATCGGGCTGTTCTCCGGGCTCTCGGCGCAGGGGCACTGGCAGGACTGGATGCTGTTCAGCAACAGCACCCCGTTCGGCCAGACCGACCCGCAGTTCCACGTCGACCTGTCGTTCTACGTCTTCGAGTACCCGTTCTGGCGGTACCTGCTGGGCGTCGGTTTCACCGCCGTGGTCTTCTCCCTGATCGGCGCGCTCGCCCTGCACTACCTGTTCGGCGGCGTGCGGCTGCAGGGCGCCGGCGAGCGGATGACCGCCGCCGCGCGGGCCCACCTGACCGCCCTCGTCGCGCTGTTCGTGCTGCTCAAGGCGGCCGCCTACTTCCTGGACCGGCGCGGGCTGCTGCTCGACAAGTTCCCGACCCAGGACCTCTACGGCGCCGGGTACACCAACATCAACGCCCTGCTGCCGGCCAAGGAGATCCTGGCCTGGATCTCGATCGTGGTCGCGATCGCCATCCTGGTGTTCTCCAACGCCTTCATGCGCAACCTCGTCTGGCCCGGCCTGGCCCTCGGCCTGCTGGCGCTGTCCGCGGTGGCGGTCGGCGGCATCTACCCGGCCGCGGTGCAGTCGTTCACGGTCAAGCCGAGCCAGCTGCAGAAGGAGTCGCCGTACTTCAAGTACGCCATCGACGCCACGCGCGAGGCGTACGGGCTGAAGGATGTGCAGACCGTCCAGTACGGCGCGGACAACACGAATCCGCCCGCATCACTGACGAACGGCTCGGACCCGACCGTCAACAACATCCGGCTGCTCGACCCGGCCGTGGTCGGCGACACCTACACCCAGCAGCAGCAGGTCCGCGGCTTCTACGAGTTCAACCCGAAGCTGGACATCGACCGCTACGCGCTGACCGACCCGAAGACCGGCAAGGCGCGCACCCAGGACTACATCGTCGGCGTGCGTGAGATCCGCTACGACCAGCTGCAGCAGAACAACTGGCAGAACCGGCACAGTGTGTACACGCACGGCTACGGCTTCGTCGCCGCCCCGGCCAACCAGGTGGTCTGCTCCGGTCAGCCGTTCTACGTCTCGGGCTTCCTGAGCGAGAACACCAAGCCGGACGACCAGGCCGGCGAGCAGTGCGCCTCGGACAGCGACCAGATCCCCGTCGACCACCCGCAGATCTACTTCGGGGAGCAGATGGGCGACGTCTACGCGATCACCGGCAAGTCCAAGGCGGCCGACCGCAACGCCGAGTTCGACCGCCCGACCGGCGGCACCGGCAACGAGGACCAGTACTCGACGTACGACGGCAGCGGTGGCGTCAACGTCAACACCTTCTGGCGCCGGCTGCTCTACGCGGCCTACTTCCGCGAGACGAACTTCCTGCTCTCCGGGGTGCTCAACGACCACTCGAAGGTGCTGTACAACCGCGACCCGGAGACCCGCGTCCGCAACATCGCGCCGTTCCTGACCCTGGACAGCGACCCGTACCCGGCGGTCGTGGACGGCAAGATCCTGTGGATCATCGACGGGTACACCACGTCGGCGACCTACCCGTACGCGCAGAAGCTGGACTGGAACACCGCGATCCAGGACTCCTCGACCGGCGGCCGGGTCTTCCCGGAGCCCCGCCAGGACGTCAACTACCTGCGCAACTCGGTCAAGGCCACGGTCGACGCCTACACCGGCGAGGTCAAGCTCTACGCGTTCGACGAGAACGACCCGATCCTCAAGACCTGGAACAAGGCGTTCGGCGGCAAGCTGGTCCAGCCGCGCTCGGCGATCTCGGCGAGCCTGATGGACCACCTGCGGTACCCGGAAGATCAGTTCAAGGTCCAGCGTGACCTGCTCAGCCGCTTCCACGTGACCACGCCCGAGGGCTTCTTCTCCGGTCAGGACTTCTGGGAGGTCCCGAAGGACCCGGCGAACTCCACGGCCGACCAGCCGCCGTACTACCTCGTCGCCCAGCTGCCCGGCCAGAACGACGCCCGCTTCCAGCTGACGGCGGCCATGGCCCCCCGCAAACGCGGCAACCTGGCGGCCCTCATGTCGGCGTCGTACGTCAACGGCCAGCCCCGCTTCGAAGTGCTGGAGCTACCGGCCAACACCGCGATCCAGGGCCCGAACCAGACCCACAGCAGCATGACCTCGATCGCCGACGCCAGACGCGAACTGACCCAGTTCAGCTCGCAGAACTCGGACGTCTTCTACGGCAACCTGCTGTCCCTGCCGGTGGCCAACGGCATGCTGTACGTCGAGCCGATCTATCTGAAGGCCAAGAACGAAACCGCGTTCCCCCGCCTGCAGAAGGTCCTCGTCGCGTACGGCCCGAAGTACATGGCGTACGCCGACACCCTCGCCGACGGCCTGGACCAGCTCGTCAAACAGGTCACCGGCCAGGCCCCGGTCCCGCAGACCGACAACGGCAACACCGACCAGAACACGGGCCAGCCCGGCACCGGTACGACGGGCACCCCGCAGGTCCAGGACGCGGTAGCCGCCATGAACAAGGCGATCGCGGACCTGAAGGCGGCCCAGCAGTCCGGCGACTTCGAGGCCTACGGCCGCGCGCTGAAGGCCCTGCAGGACGCCGTCGCAAGATACGAGGAGGCCACCAAGGCCGCCGGCGCCACCCCCTCGCCAGGGGCTTCGCCGGGCGCGTCCCCGAGCAACGCAACATCGGCGGGTGCCTCGCCTTCACCTTCCGCAGGCTGATTGTTCACCCGGGCCGGGGGTAACGACTCCCGGCCCGGGTGACACCGGACACGCAATTTGGATCCCGCTTTGCCGGTGCGCTAATGTGAACAAGCTGACGCGGGGTGGAGCAGCTCGGTAGCTCGCTGGGCTCATAACCCAGAGGTCGCAGGTTCAAATCCTGTCCCCGCTACAAATCGAAGGCCCTCAGCCCTGCGCTGAGGGCCTTCGCCGTTCGTCAGGCCCGATTCCAAACGGTCACGTTGAAAGTGACCTTCGCCGGCGCTGTCGGTCCGCCCTCGACCGTGACGACCTCCAGGATCGCCACGACCCCGCCGCCGGGGCGGACGCAGACGAAGGTCTTTGGCTTCAGGTCGCTGTACGGGACCGATCCGCCGGGCGTGCCGGCCGGGCAACCCGCGTAGGTGGCCTGTTCCCGTGGCGCTACGGCGATCGCCACCGAAGCGGCTGCCTTCAGGCCCTGGAAGTCCTGGCCGAGCAGGATGTCGCGGCCCTTGCCGCAGTCCGCGTTCGTCATCGCCCAGTCCTCCGCATCGGATTCCAGGTCGGCACAGTACGAGAACGGCAGCACGAGTGTCCCGGCTCGGCGCTGCTGCCCCACCTGCGGCAGCGGCTCGACCGAGGCGGACGCGGACGGAGCTGGGCCGGCCGGCTGGTTGTAGACGACGATCGGACCCTTGGCCTGGAGCGCGTCGATCGTCGCCTGTTGATCGGCGATGGTCTGCTGCTGCTTGCTGTTCGTCCGCACCACCACGCCGAGCAGCACCGCCAGGACCACGGTGGTCAGGACGGCGGCCGCCGCGGTCAGGACCAGGGCACTTCGGAGGCGGGGCTTCGGCGGGGTATCGCTCGGGGTCGACACGATTGAACGGTAGCGATGGCCCGCACCTATTACTGCCCCGCCGGTAAATGGGTTGGGACGCTGCGGTAGAGTTGGCTTTGCCGACGCGGGGTGGAGCAGCTCGGTAGCTCGCTGGGCTCATAACCCAGAGGTCGCAGGTTCAAATCCTGTCCCCGCTACAGAGAAGTGCAGTTCAGAGCGCGGTTCCCGAATCCGGGGGCCGCGTTTTTGATTTCCTTCCGGGCGCCGTCCGGGCAGTCCGGGAAGGGAAGTGACGACCATGAGGCTCTGGCCGATCGCGATCGTCGCCGCTGTTGTCGTGCTCGCCGGCGGTGGGATGGTGGCCGCGCGGATGGCGACCGATGACGATGCCGCCGCGGCGGTGGCCGACGGGCCGGCGATCGCGGGGGAATGCCCGGCCGCCTGGTCGGGGGAGGCGCCCAAGGCCACTCGCAAGGGGCCGCTGGTCCCCACCGGGGCGCGCAGCGCGGTGCTGTGCAGTTACGCCGACCCGCAGTACGCCATCGGTGCCTCGCGTCGCGTCAGCGAGCGCGTCGACGAGCTCACCGGCTATCTGAACGGGCTGCCGGCTGAGCCCCGCAAGGACTCGGAGTGCCTGCTCAGCGCGGGGACCGAGCACGCCATCGTGTTCGAGTACGCCGGGCGCGAGCCGGTCGTGGCGGTGGCCCGCGGGTGTGCGTGGGATCAGGACGGGGGCGTGCGGTATCAAGGTGACATCCGCCGGATCACGGCGTTCTGGTCGGTGACCTTCCGCGACTGAGCGCGGGGCGCTACTCGCAGGCGCCGGACAGCGCGGCCAGGGTTGGCGAGCGCTGAAAGCCGGCACGGCACTGGTTTCAGGAGATTAGGTAGATCACGTAGCCGTCGATGTGGACGAGCTGGTACGGGGTGCCGGCCTTCTCCAGCTTGGCCTCGACCACCGGCAGGCGGTACGTGCCGTTGGCGATCTCCAGGAACGTGGTCGGCTTGTCGCACTTGTAGTACGGCAGTGACCGGCACGGGTTGTCGGAGAAGACGTACGCCGCCTTCGGGTCGGCCGTCGTGGCTGTCCACTGCTCGTAGTACCGGTTGTTCGGCGCGATCTCCAGCGTGTCGGTGACCGCGCCGCAGGTGATGGACTCCTCGGCGCGGAAGGCGATCCGGGCGCAGGTCCAGTAGTCGCCGTAGAAGTGCTTGACGCCGTGCGCGTGCAGGGTGTCCACCAGGGCCGTGCTGCGCTTGGCGTCGGCGTGGGTGCGCGGGATCTCGGTGAACGTGCGCACCGTGCCGAAGGCCAGGGCCGCCGTGTACGCCGCCAGGATCGTCACACCCGCGACGCGCAGGAAGCGGGGCCTGGCCACCGCGACCAGCGGGTGGAAGACCGCGGGCAGGGCCACCACCAGGCCGATGAGGTAGCGCGAGTGGCCGCCGGGGTAGCCGACGGCGGCGTCGCTGTTGGCGTACAGGTAGAAGGTGATCAAACCGCCCACCAGCATCGCCAGGTGCAGCGTCGCGGACCGGTCGGAGCCGCGGCGGCGCCAGGCCTGCCAGACCGCCCAGGCCGCCAGCAGGGTGCCGAGGCCCAGCAGCAGCATGTAGCCCGTGCCCCAGGAGACGCGGGTCCAGTAGCAGGACGAGGACCAGGACGTGACCGGGTTCAGGGCCGGGAGCTCGTCGACCGGGCAGACCGGGTTGCCCGTCATCATCGGGACGCTCTGGGTGACCGCGTTCCAGAGCGCGTGGGCCTTGGCCGACAGGCCCGCCGGGGCCTCGCCGCGCAGGACGGTCAGGGTCGAGATGGAGTCGCCGCCGGGTGGGGCGTTCAGGTTGTACACGAGCAGCGGGAGCATGCCGACGGCCAGGCCCACGCCGGCGGCCAGCGGGGCCACCAGCTGGAGGAACTCGCGGCGGCAGTGGATCAGCAGGGCCAGGCCCGAGGCCAGGGCGAAGGGGGCCACCAGCAGGTCGGCCCACAGGCCGGTGCCGGCCGCCACACCCCAGGCGGCGTAGAGGGCCAGCCGCCAGCGCTGCTCGCGCAGGACGCGGTAGGGCTCGTAGGTCGTGACCAGGCGGGCCGCGATCAGGAACATCAGCGACGAGAAGAGGAGGGTCTCGCCGTAGCCGCCCATGGCGGTCAGTTCGCGGCTCAGCACGTACGGTGAGCCCAGGGCCAGGAGGGCGAGCGAGATGAGGGCCCAGCGCGGGCCGTACACGATGCGGGCGAACCAGTAGCTGCTCACGAGGAACAGCACGAACATCAGCACCAGGCCGAGCCGCAGCGAGAACAGTGAGTTGCCGAAGAGGTGGAACAGGGCCGCGCCCAGGTACGCCTCGTGCGGGCCCATGTACGCCTGGCCCGGGAAGAACGTGGGGCGCTCGGCGCCGGCCGCGATGTGCAGCGCCTGCAGGCCCTGGTAGCCCTCGTCGCTGTTGGTCTCCGGCCAGTCCCAGGCGATGAGGATCAGGCGGATCAGGCCGCCCAGCGCGACCAGGCCGGCCGCGGTCCAGGCGTGCCACCGGCGGCCGGTCGCCTTCCGGTCCGCCTCGTCGGCGGCCGGGGACGCCAGCGCGGGCTCGCCAATGGCTTCGGTCTGCACGTCGCCGCTCCTCCACGGTGAGAGTACCGGCGGACGATACAGGCTCGGGCGGGCCGGTGCTTCGTCCGGCCCGCCCCGCATGGTCACGACAGCGTGCAGCTCACCGCGGGAACGGCGTTCGTGCTGTTGTTCCACGAGGCGAGGAAGCCGAACGAGGTGCCGCTTCCAGGAGCCAGGGCGCCGTTGTACCCCGCGTTGCGCGCCGTCACCGCCGCGCCCGTCTGCGTCACCGTGGCGTTCCAGGCCTGGCGGACCTGCTGGCCGTTGGCGAACGTGAAGGTGGCCGTCCAGCCGGTCGACGCGGCGGCCGAGGTGTTGGTCACCGCGACCTCGCCCTGGAAGTTCCCGCCCCACTGGGAGATCACCTTGTACGTGGCGGTGCACTTGCCGCCACCGGAGGAAGCCGAGGGGGAGGTGGAGCGCGAGGGGGAGGGGGAGGTGGAGCGCGAGGGGGAGGGGGAGGTGGAGCGCGAGGGGGAGGGGGAGGTGGAGCGCGAGGGGGACGTGGACGGCGCGACGCCGCTCAGGGCCTGGACGACCGCCGGGTACCAGGAGTTGGCCATCTTCTCGAAGCCGGCGTCGTTGGGGTGCACGCCGTCGCCGGTGTCGGTCGTCGCGTTGAACCCGGTCCACAGGTCGGCCAGGGTGATCGGGGACTGCGCCGTGGTCAGGCCGGCCGCCCAGGACGGCAGCGCGTTGTTCAGCGCCACCACGTCCGCCGGGCAGGTGGCGCAGGCGGACGCGCTCATCGGGATGATCTGGGCCACGACGATCCTGACCGCCGGGTTCTGGGCGCGCATCTGGCCGACGAGCTTGGTGAAGGCGGCGAGCTTGGTGGCCAGCGGGATGTACCCGCCCCACATGTCGTTGGTGCCGAGGTGCATCAGGACCACGTCCGGCCGGGCCGCGGCCAGCCAGGGCGGGAGCTGGTTGTTGTCGGCGATCCCGGTGGCCGAGAAGCCGCCGTGGCCCTCGTGGTCGAAGTCGTACGCGTAGCCGGGGTTGCAGCCGCCGCCGTCGGACACGCCGCCGACGAAGTCGATGTTCGTGTAGCCGGCGAGCTGGAGGCGGTGCCAGAGCTTGGCCCGCCAGCAGCCGGGGCCGGCGGTGATGGAGTCGCCGAGCGGCATGATCCGCACGGGGGCGGCCGCGGCGGATGATCCGGCCGGCTGGACCGCGACGGCGGCGACCGCGGCGAGCACGGCCGCGATCAGGACAGGGAGGAACGTACGGCGAAGCATGGGAAGAAACTCCTTGGGGGCAGGCGAGGGTGCGGTACGCCGGCTCCCACTGGCATCGCGCGTCGACCCTAAAGCGACGGCCGCCGATTTGGAAGACTGGCCCCATGAGCGACACCACCCTGCGCGTCGGGCTCGTCGGCTACGGGCTGGCCGGTTCGGCGTTCCACGCGCCGCTGATCAGCACCACCCCCGGGCTGAGCCTGGCCGCGATCGTGACGTCCGACCCCGAGCGGCGCAAGAGTGCCGGCGAAAGGTACCCGGACGCCCGCCTCGTCGAGCGCGCCGACGACCTCTGGACCGCGGGTGACCTCGACGCCGTCGTCGTCGCCTCGCCCAACCGCACCCACGCGCCGCTGGCCCGGGCCGCGCTCGAGGCCGGGCTGTCGGTCGTCGTGGACAAGCCGCTCACCCCGACATCGGCCGAGGGCGCGGAGCTCGCGGCGCTGGCCGCCGAGCGGAACCTGGTGCTGACCGTCTACCAGAACCGGCGCTGGGACGGCGACTTCCTGACCGCGCGCAAGCTCGTCGCCGCGGGTGAGCTCGGGCGGGTGCTGCGCCTGGAGTCCCGCTTCGACCGCTGGCGGCCGGTGCCCAAGGGCGGCTGGCGGGAGAGCGGCGACCCGGCCGAGGCGGGCGGCCTGCTCTACGACCTCGGCAGTCACCTCGTCGACCAGGCGCTGCAGTTGCTCGGCCCGGCCACCGAGGTGTACGCCGAGGTGCACACCCGCCGCGCCGGCCTCACCGTCGACGACGACACGTTCGTCGCGCTGCGGCACGAGGGCGACGCGCGCTCGCACCTGTGGATGAGCGCGCTCGTGGCCAAGGCCGCGCCCCGGCTGCGGCTGCTGGGCGACCGCGGGGCCTACACGAAGTTCGGCCTCGACGTCCAGGAGGACGCCCTGCGCGCCGGCCGGCTGCCCACCGAGGCCGGCTGGGGCCTGGAGCCCGAGAGCGCGTACGGCGTGCTCACCGACTACGCCGGCGTGGACCGCACGGTGCCGACGGAGGCCGGGCGCTACCAGGACTTCTATGCGGGCTTCGCGGCGGCCCTGCGCGACGGCGGGCCGGCCCCGGTCGACCCGGCCGACTCCATCGCCGCGCTCAAGGTGCTCGAGGCGGCCCGGAGGTCAGCCGAGCTCGGCGAGGTGGTGGACCTCTAGGCTTTCTTCCAGAAGGACTGTTGCCGCGTCAGGACCCGGTGCGCAGTTGAGGGGGTGTGGGTGGAGCTTGCTCCCCCACTGTTGTTCAGGACATCGCACGGTATCCGACAGTGCCGGAAAGACCGTCCGCTGCTGAGCCTCAGCAGGCGGCCCGGGCGGCCGCGAGGATCTGCTCCGTCACCGGGTCCGGGTGGGTGATCAGCGTCAGGTGCGACCCACCCGGCACGGTGCGGACCTTGGCGTGCGCGCGCTTCGCCATCGCCTGCTGCGACTGCGGCGTGATGATCTTGTCGGACGCGCCGATGACGTACCAGGACGGGATCTTCTGCCAGGCCGCCGCCTGCGACGGGGTGGTGAAGGCGGCCATGTTGGCCGGGCGCTGTCCGGCCCACAGCTCACGCGCGGTGTTCTTCGGCAGGTCCGGGCCGAACGAGCCCACGAAGACCGGCTCCTTCAGGTACAACTGCGATCCGACCTTGTCATAGAGGGTGGACGCGGGCTTGCTGAGCGCCGAACCAGCCCCGCTGAGCTGGCCCGTGGTCTCCCCGACGGCGGGCGCGGCCGCGTCGACGTAGACCAGCTCCTTGACGTTCGGGCTGCTCGCGGCCGCGTTGGTGATCACCGAGCCGCCGTAGGAGTGCCCGGCCAGCACGATCGGCCCGTCGATGGTCTTGAGGAACGCGGCCAGGCCGGCGGCGTCGGAGGTGAGGCCCTGCAGCGGGTTGGCGTAGGCGCGCACGACGTACCCGGCGCGCTGAAGCCGCTCGATCTCGCCGTTCCAGCTCGAGGTGCCGGCCCAGGCGCCGTGCACCAGCACGACGGTCGGCTTCGGGGCGCACGCGGCCGGCGACGGGGCGAGGGCGAGCGTGAGCGCGAGGGTCAGGAACATGCCCATGACCAGCAACGGTGACACCGGGTGGCGCGGCGCCCCTCACCCCGATGTCACGAACCGCGGCACGGTACCGTCTTGTCACGCATGGGCACCGATGACTTCACGCCGCACCGCCGCCGCCTGCTCGACGTCGCCTACCGCATCCTCGGGACCGTCACCGACGCCGAGGACGTCGTGCAGGAGGCCTGGCTGCGCTGGTCCGCGGCCGATCGGGCGGCGGTCGGCAACCCGCAGGCGTTCCTGGTCACGGTGACCAGCCGGCTCGCGATCGACCGGCTGCGCCAGGTGCGGGCCCGCCGCGAGGCCTACCCCGGCCCCTGGCTCCCGGAACTCGTGAGCACCCAGCCCGACCCGCAGGGCCGCGCCGAACTGGCCGAGAGCGTCGAGCTGGCGCTGCTGGTCGTGCTGGAGACCCTCTCGCCGTTGGAACGTGCCGCGTTTGTACTGCACGAGGCCTTCGGACTCGCGCACGCCGAAGTGGGGGACATCATCGGCCGCAGCGAGGCCGCCACCCGCCAGCTCACCCGGCGCGCCCGCGACCACGTGCGGGAGGCGCGGCCGCGGTTCGAGGCCGACCGGGCCGAGCGGCGCCGGCTCACCGAGCGCTTCCTCGGCGCCTGCTTCGGCGGCGACCTGGCCGGGCTGGTCGAGCTGCTCGCGGCCGACGTACGGCTGGTCAGCGACGGCGGCGGCCGGGCCAAGGCGCCGCTGCGGGTGATCGAGGGCGCGGACCGCGTCGGGCGCTTCCTCACCTCCATCTCCAACGACGACGGGGCGCAGCGCTTCCTCGAGTCGATCGGGATGGCGACGCCGGCCGAGTTCGGCGTGGCGATCGAGGACGTCAACGGGGTGCCGGCCATCGTGGTGCGGGCGGCCGGGCGGGTGATCCTGGTGTTCTCGGTGGAGCCGCTGGACGGCGGGCGGATCGGCACCGTCTTCCTGGTGGCCAACCCGGAGAAGCTCGCGCACGTGTCACGTTCCGGAGGGGATGCCGCGTCTGCCTCGGCATGACGAACTCCATCACCATCGTCGGCGGGGGTGTGGCCGGGCTGACCGCCGCCATCGCGTGCGCGGAGCACGGGCTCGCCGTGACGCTGCACGAGGCGCACAACAGCCTGGGTGGGCGGGCGCGCTCCACGCCGGGGCCCTACGTGGCGAATGACGGGACGCACGTGCTGTACAGCGACGGGGAGCCCTTCACGTGGCTGGCCGAGCGCCGCCTCGTGCAGCCGTTCAGCAAGCCGACGCTGGGGGAGCTGGCCAAGTTCCGGTTCCGGCACGGTGGACGCATCCGCGCGCTGCCGCCCGTCTCGCTGCTGCGCATGACCGCGCACCGGCGCCTGGCCGCGCCGGTCGACGAGCCGTTCGGGGCCTGGGCCACCCGCCGCTTCGGCCCGGAGGCGACGGCGGCCGCGGCCGGGCTGGTCGGCGTGATCACGTACACCGCGGACCCGGGCCGGCTCTCGGCCGCGTTCGTGTGGGAGCGCCTGCTGCGCGCGGTCGCGCCGACGTGGCCGGCGGTGCGGTACGTGCACGGCGGCTGGTCGGCCATGGTCACGCGGATGGCCGACCGCGCCCGCGCGCTGGGCGCCACGGTCGTCACCGGTTCGCGGGTCGACGCGCTGCCGGACGGCCCGGTCATCGTGGCGACCGGCTTGGACGCGGCCCGCGGCCTGCTGGGCGACGACGCGCTGCGCTGGCCGAGCGGGCGGGCCGCGCTCATCGACCTCGGCCTGCGCGCGGACCGGCGCGACCCGTTCGTGGTGTCGGACCTGGACGAGGGCGGGTTCGTCGAGCGGTACTCGCTGCCCGACCCCTCCCTCGCCCCGCCCGGCCACGCCCTGGTGCAGCTGGAGCTCCCGGCCGACGAGTCCGAGCCGATCCCGGCCGCGACCGCACGCGCGGAATCCCTCGCGGATCTCGCGCTGCCGGGCTGGCGCGAGCGGGTGACCTGGCGCCGCGACGCCTTCGCCAACGGCCGCACCGGCGCCGTCGACCCGCCGGGGGCGACGTGGCGCGACCGCCCCGCGATCGACCGGGGCGACGGCGTCTGGCTGATCGGCGACAGCGTGGCCGCCCCGGGCATGCTGGCCGAGGTCGCCCTGAACTCGGCCCGCACGGCAGCCCGGGCGGCGGCGGTGAAACTTACACCCGCGACGGCTCCCGAGGCATCGACCATCCGCGATTGATGCGGACCCGCGCGGGCGGCCGCCGGCGCGCGGCCGCGGCGTGCGGGTCGGTCAGTTCGTGGGCAGGAGGCGTTCCAGCTGGTCAGCGGCGCGTTCCGGGCCCGCCGTGGTGGGCTCGGTGAAGGCGGCCGCGCGGCCGCCGTAGCCGGTGTCGGTCAGGGCCGCCCACAGCCGGTCGGCGGTCGCCTCGGCGGTCCAGGACTCGGCCGGCAGCCAGCGGGCCAGGTCGTGGCGGGCCAGGCGCTGGGCCACGTCCGGGCGGTCGGCGCCGTGGGCCAGGATCACCTGCGGGGTGCCGGACAGCAGCGCGCGCACGGCGGTGCCGATCCCGCCGTGGTGCAGGATCGCGCCGCACTGGGGCAGCGCCGAGGGGAAGGGCAGGCGTCGGTACCACGCGAAGCCGTCGACCGGCTCGGGCGCGACCACGACGACGGGGTGGTCGACCAGCCCGGCGGCGGCCAGCGCGACCTCGTACCAGCGGGGGTGCAGCATCTGCCCGGTGCCGCCGGTGACCAGGATCGGCCGCCCCGGCAGGTCGACCGACTCGCCGTCCTCGTCCCCGGCGACGAAGCCGGTGAGGGCCGCGCGGGAGCGGGTGCCGGCCGCGTCGAACCAGCCCGGCCACAGGCCCAGCGTCGGGACGCGCAGGAACTCGGCCCAGTCGGCGACGGCCGGGAGCCCGAGGCCGGTCCGGACCGCGTCGATGCCGTCGGCCAGCCCCTTGCGCGCGTGCATCCGGGCGACCGGGGCCACCATCAGCTGCACCGGGGCGACCGCCGCCCAGACCGCCGGCGCGCCCAGCAGCTCGGCCGCGACCAGCACCGACAGGGCCGAGGTGTGCCGGCCGACGAGGACCGTCTCGCCCGGGCGGTGCCGCTCGGCGAGCAGCGCGACCTCGCGTCCGAGCTCGTCGAAGAGGCCGCGGTCCTGGTAGTACCGGCGCAGGTCGTCGGGGCGGCGCACGGCCAGCAGGTCGGCCGAGCGGGCCTGGTCCGCGCGGTAGCGCTCCTCGGTGTCGATGGCGGCGAAGCCGTAGGGCGCGTGCCGAGCGAACGGCGCATGGCTCACCAGCGTCACGTCGTGGCCGCGCGCGGCGAGCGTCGCCCCGATGCGCGCGAACGGCAGCACGTCGCCGGCCGAGCCGTGCGCGACGAGCAAGAAGACGGCCATGGCGGACGAGTATGACCATCCCGCCGGGCGTCAAACAAGACTCATGAAATCGGAGCATCGAAATTCGTAGACCTTGACGATGCGCCGCCGCGCTGCGTAGCGTGCGAGCGGTTGGAAGCGCTCCCAACCCCATCAAAGGCGCTCATTCCGGCTCGAATCGTTTCCGGGGGACGATTGATGGTCACGCCTGCCTTAGCCCGTCTCGACCCGGCCCAGCGCGCCGCGCTCGCCCGCCTGGTCGCCGCCGATCGGGCCGCCGCCCCGGACGCGATCACCCCGCGCCCGGGCGGCGACGGGCTCGTGGTGTGCTCGCCCGCGCAGCGGCGCATCTGGGTCGCCGACCAGCTCGGCGTGGCCCCGCCCGCTACGTTCGGCCTGCGCCTGCGCGGCCGCCTGGACGTGTCCGCCCTGCGCCGCGCGTTCGCCACCGTCGCCGCCCGGCACGAGGCCATGCGCACCGTGTACGAGGTGGTCGGCGACGCGCCGTGGCAGCGGGTGCTGGACCGCACCGAGGTACGGCTGGACGTCCGCACCGGCGACCCGCACGTGATCGCCGCCGCGGCCGTGCGGGAGCGCTTCGACCTCGCCACCGGCCCGATCTTCCGGGTCACCCTGGTCGAGACCGCCCCCGACGACCACGTCCTGCTGTTCGTGGGGCACCACATCGCGTTCGACGAGCACTCGGTGGGACTGCTCCGCGGCGAGGTCGCCCGCGCGTACGGCGGCCACGACCTCGGGGCGCCGCCCGCGCTGCAGTACGCCGACTACGCCGCCTGGATCGCCGGCCGCCCGGTGCCGGAGTCCCGCACCCGCTACTGGCGCGACCGGCTGGCCGGCCTGGGCGTCACCCGCCTGCCCTTCGCCCGCGACCGCGCGGCCGGAACGGTGACCCGGGCGCTGCGGCTGGAGCTGGCCCCGGGCGCGCTGGACCGGTTCCGGCCGGCCACACCGTTCGCGGCGCTGCTGGCGGTGTTGTCGGACGCCGTCGCGCGGTACACCCGCGAAACCGACGTGTCGATCGGGACCATCTCGTCCGGGCGTCCGCGCGTCGAGCTGGAGCCGATCGTCGGGTGCTTTCTCAACCCGGTTCCGCTGCGCACCGACCTCGCCGGCGCGCGCGATCTGGCCGAGGTGACCATGCGGGTGCGGCGGACGGTGACCGCGGCGCTGGCCAACGAGGTGCCGTTCGAGACCGTCGGGGGCGCCGGGCCGCTGTTCCGCGTCGCCCTGCATCTGCACCAGCCGCGGGCGGTCGAGGAGTGGGCCGGGCTCGACGTCGAGACCTGGCACCACGACGTGCCCGCCGTCGAGCAGGATCTCGTCGTCGAGGCGCTGCCGCGGCCCGACGGGGGTGCGGAGCTGGCCTTCCGGCCCTCGGCGCTGGAGGACGGGGCGCTCGAGCACTTCGCCGAGCACGTGCGGCGGCTGGCGGAGGGGCGGCCGGCCGAGCCGCCGCGGACGACGTACTGGCGCAAGGACCCGCGCACGGTGCTCGACCTGATCGAGGCGCAGGCCGCGCGGACGCCCGACGCGATCGCGCTGGAGGCCGCCGACGGACAGACCCGCACCTACGCCGAGCTCATGTCCAATGTGGACAGGCGGGCCGCCGCGATCGGTGGTGCGCTGGTGCCGATCGCGTTGCGACGGACGCCCGAGCTGGTCGAGGAGGTGCTCGCGGTCTGGCGGGCCGGGGCGGCGTACGTGCCGATCGACCCGGAGTACCCCGCGGCCCGGCAGGCGCTCATCCGCGAGGACGCGCACCTGGACCCGGGCGGCGGCGTGGCCTACGTGCTGCACACCTCCGGCTCCACCGGGCGGCCCAAGGGGGTCGTCGTCGAGCATCACGCGCTCACCAACTTCGTGCTCGACATGGCCGCGCGGCTGGAGGCGCGGCCCGGGCACCGCTGGCTCGCCGTCACCTCGCTCAACTTCGACATCGCCGGGCTGGAGCTGTTCCTGCCGCTGGCCACCGGCGGGCGGATCGTGCTCGCCGACGAGGAGGCGCAGCGGGACGGGCACCGCCTCGACGCGCTGATCGCCGACCGGGGCGTCACCCACGTGCAGACCACGCCGTCGCGGTGGCGGTTGCTGCTGGCCGCCGGGTTCGACCGGCCCGGCGTCGTCGCGCTGGTCGGCGGGGAGGCGCTGCCGCTCGATCTGGCCCGCGAGCTGCGGGCGAAGAGCCGGGCCACGCTGAACGTGTACGGGCCGACCGAGACCACGATCTGGTCAGCGAGCTGGCCGGTGCCCGTGGACGTGGACGAGGTGGCGATCGGGGAGCCCATCGGGTACACCCACATCCGCATCTGTGCCGAGGACGGGCGCGAGCTGCCGCACGGGGCGGTCGGGGAGCTGTGCATCGGCGGGCTCGGCGTGGCCCGGGGCTATCTCGGGCGGCCCGCCCTCACCGCCGACCGGTTCCGGCCCGATCCGTGGGGGGCGCCCGGGAGCCGGCTGTACCGCACCGGCGACCTGGCCCGGTGGGGCGGCGACGGGCGGCTGCGCTTCGTGGGGCGGGCCGACGACCAGATCAAGCTGGCCGGGCACCGGATCGAGCTGGGGGAGATCGAGGCGCACCTGGCCGCGCTCCCGGGCGTGCGGCAGGCCGCGGTCGCCGTGCGCGACGGGCGCCTGGTCGGCTATCTCGTCGGGCGGCCCGAGCGGAACGACCTGGGGCAGAAGATCCCCGAACACCTGATCCCGCGGGTGTACGTCGAGCTCCCCGACCTCCCCCTCACCCCCAACGGCAAGCTCGACCGGGCCGCGCTCCCGGATCCCGCGCCGGTCGTGAGCACCGGGGCGGCGCCCCGCACCGCGACCGAGCGGCTGGTCGCCGAGGTCTGGGGCGAGGCGCTCGGGCGCGACGGCATCGCCGTGGACGACGACTTCTTCGCGCTCGGCGGGCACTCGCTGCCCGCCATGGCCGTCGCGGCGCGGCTCTCCGTCGCCACCGGCTACGAGATCGCGGTGCGCACCGTGTTCGCGCACCCGACGGTGGAGGCGCTCGCCGCCGCCGTGGACGAGCTCGTCAACGCCCCGGACCACACCCGCGACGTGCCGGTCACGGTGCGCGCGGACGCGTCCGCACCCGCGCCGCTGACGCCGGCCCAGCTCAGGCTGTGGTTCCTGCAGGTGCTGGAGCCGGACGACGCGGCGTACAACATGGCGCTCGTCTACCACCTCGACGGCCCGCTCGACGTCGACCGGCTGCGGCGCGCGCTGGAGCTGGTCGTCGAGCGCCACGACACGCTGCGGACGCGGTTCTTCGAGGCCGACGGCGAGCCGCGACAGGTCGTGACCGCGCGGCGGCCGGTCCTCGAAACCGGGGGCGAGATGGACGTTCCCCGGTGGACCAACGCGCCGTTCGACCTCGGCGCGGGGATGCTGCTGCGGGCCGGGCTGGTGGCCAAGAGCAGTGACGAGCACGTGCTGTGCCTGGTCATGCACCACATCGCCGGGGACGGGCGGTCGCTGGGCATCCTCACCGAGGAGCTGCACGCGGCCTACGCCGGCGCGGCACTGCCCGAGCTGCCGGTCAGGTACACCGACTTCGCCGCCTGGCAGCGGGCCCGCGGGGACGAGCGCGACCTGACGTACTGGACGCGGCGCCTGGCCGGCGTGCCGCACCTCGACCTGCCCACCGACCGGCCCCGCCCGGCCGTGCAGAGCTCGCGCGGCGCGTTCGCCCGCCGCCGCCTCGGTGCCGAGCTCGCCGACGCCCTCGACCGGCTCGGGGCCGCGCACGGGTGCACGCCGTTCATGGTGCTGCTCGCCGGGTACCAGGCGCTGCTGGCCAGGCACACCGGCCAGACCGACATCAGCGTCGGCACCTCCGTCTCCGACCGCGCCCGGCCCGAGCTGGCCGGGCTCATCGGCATGTTCATCAACACCCTCGTGCTGCGCACCGACCTGTCCGGCGACCCGACCCTGGCCGAGCTGCTGGTGCGGGTGCGCGAGGTCGCGCTGGGCGCGTACGCGCACCCGGAGATCCCGTTCGAGCGGCTCGCCGCCGAGCTCGGGCTGGCCCGGGACCCGTCGCGCACCGAGCTGTTCCAGACCATGCTCATCCTGCACACCGAGGCGGGCGCGACGACGGAACCGCTGCCCGGCCTCGCCGCCGAGCACGCCGAGGACGGGCTGGCCCAGGCCAAGTTCGACCTCATGCTCGACGCCTGGCGGGAACCGGACGGCCTGCAGCTCTCGCTCAACTACCGCACCGACCTGTTCGACGCGGCCACCGCCGACCGCCTCCTCGCCCGCCTGGAGCGCCTCCTGGCCGCCGATCCGGACCTGCCGCTGTCCAAAGTGGACCTGCTGGCGAGCGGCGAGCGGGACGAGCTGATCGCGCTCGGCACCGGCCCGGACGACGGCGAGGCGCCCGACGTCGTCGGCCTGATCGCCGCGCAGGACCCGGGCGCGGTCGCGGTGTCCTGCGACGCGGAGTCGCTCACCTACGGGCAGCTCAACGAGCGCGCGGCGCGGATGGCCGGCCGGCTGCACGAGCAGGGAGTGCGCCCGGACGACCGGGTGGCCGTGCTCATGCCGCGCTCGCTCGACCTGATCGTCGCGCTGCTCGCGGTGCTCAAGGCCGGCGCCGCCTACGTGCCGATCGACCCGCGCTACCCGCAGGCCCGCCAAGACCTGCTGGCCAACGAATGTACAAAAGTCATCAGAACGGTCACGCAACACGAGAAGCACGAGTCCACAGTGGACCCGCGCAACTTGGCCTACGTCATCTACACGTCCGGCTCGACGGGCACCCCCAAGCCGGTCGGGATCTCGCGGCACGCGCTCAACGCGAGAACCAAGTGGATGCGCGAGCGGTACGACATCAGCAAAACGGACGCGGTAGCACAGTTCGCGACCGTCAGCTTCGACACGCACGTCGAGGAGGTGTGGCCGACGCTGACCGCGGGCGCCCGCCTGGTGCTGCTGCCGCCCGACGAGGACCTCCAGGAGCTCCTCGACCGCGAGCCGGTCACCGTCCTGGACCTCCCCACGCCCTACTGGCACGAGCTCGTCGGCACCGCCACCTGGCCCGAGTCGCTGCGCCTGCTCATCCTCGGCGCTGACACGGTGCGCGCCGACAAGCTGGCCGCCTGGCACGCCGAGGTCGGCGACCGCGTCGAGCTGCTCAACACCTACGGCCCGACCGAGACCACGGTCATCGCCACCACCGGCACCCTGGGCCCGGCCGAGACCTCGATCGGCACCCCGATCGCCGGCACCCGCGTGTACATCCTCGACGACGGCCTGCGGCTGCAGCCCCGCGGCGTCCCGGGCGAGCTCTGCATCGCCGGCGACGGCGTGGCCCGCGGCTACCTCGGCCGCCCCGGCCTCACCGCCGACAAGTTCCGCCCCGACCCGTTCGGCCCGCCCGGCGCCCGCCTGTACCGCAGCGGCGACCGCGCCCGCTGGCGCCCCGACGGCCGCCTGGAGTTCCTGGGCCGCCTCGACGAGCAGGTGAAGATCCGCGGGTACCGGGTCGAGCCGGGCGAGGTGGCGGCGGTGCTCGGGAGCCTGCCCGGCGTGCACCAGGCCGCGGTGGTGGTCCGCGACGGCGCCCTCGCGGCGTACGCGGCCCCGGAGACCCTGGACCCGGCCGAGCTGCGCCGGGCGCTCGCCGAGCGGCTCCCCGCGTTCCTGGTGCCGACCCACCTGACGGTGCTCGACCGCATCCCGCTCACCGTCAACGGCAAGGTCGACCGGGCCGCGCTGCCCGCCCCGGCCACCGCGACCGGCGGCTACGTCGCGCCCCGCACGCCGGCCGAGGACCTGGTCGCGCAGATCTGGGCCGGCGTGCTCGGCGTCGAACGCGTGGGTGCGCACGACGACTTCTTCGCCCTCGGCGGACACTCGCTGCTGGCCATCGCGGCGGTCGCCCGGCTCTGCGCCGCGACCGGGCGCGACGTGCCGGTGCGGGCGCTGTTCCTCGCCCCGACGGTCGCCGGGCTGGCGGCGGCGGTGGACGACTACCGCGCGGAGGCCCCGGTCATCCGGTGCGCGCTTTCCAGGGCCCCGTTGTCGTACGGCCAGCAGCGCCTCTGGTTCCTCCAGCAGCTCGATCCCGGGGATGCCTCGTACAACATCGCCGTCGCGTACCGGCTGCGCGGCCCCCTGGACCCGGCCCGCCTGGAGGCCGCGCTCAACGTCGTCGTGGCGCGGCACGAGTCGCTGCGCACCCGGTTCGTGGCCGGCGACGACGAGCCGGTGCAGGAGGTGACCGACAGCCGCCTGACGCTGGAGCGCGGACGTGACGTCGCGGCCTGGACCAACGAGCCGTTCGACCTGGAGGCCGGCCTGCTGCTGCGGGCCGGGCTGGTCCCGAACGGCCCCGACGACCACGTGCTGTGCCTGGTCGTGCACCACATCGCCGCCGACGGCCGCTCGCTCGGCGTGCTGGTGCGGGAGCTGCGGGCCGCCTACGCGGGCGAGGAGGTGCCGGCGCCGCCGGTGCAGTACGCCGACTTCGCCGTCTGGCAGCGCGCCCGCGCGGCGGGCGACCAGCTGGAGTACTGGCGGGACCGGCTCACCGGCGTGCCGATCCTCGACCTGCCGACCGACCGGCCCCGCCCGGAGATGACCGGCGTCGAGGGCGGCTTCGTGGTCCACGACCTGCCGGCCAGCCTGGCCACCGGGGTGCGCCGGCTCGCCGCCGAGGCCCGGTGCACGCCGTTCATGGTGCTGCTGTCGGTGTACCAGGTGCTGCTGGCCCGGCTCAGCGGCCAGGACGACTTCTGCGTCGGCACCCCGATCGAGCACCGGCCGCGGGTCGAGGTGGCGGACCTCGTCGGGTTCTTCGTCAACACCCTGGCGCTGCGGGCCGACCTGGCCGGCGACCCGACGTTCCGGGAGCTGCTGGGCCGCACCCGGGACACCGCGCTGGCCGCCTACGCGCACCAGGACGTGCCGTTCGACCGGCTGCTGAGCGCGGTCGACGTGCCGCGCCGGCTGGACCGTACCCCGCTGTTCCAGACCATGTTCACCCTGCACACCGAGGAGGCGGCCGGCACCGACGTGCTGCCCGGGGTGGCGGCGGACTTCCACGACCCGGGCGTGCGGCAGGTGAAGTTCGAGCTGAGCCTCGACGTGTGGCGCACCGCCGACGCGCTGCGGCTGGTGCTCGGCTACCGCGCCGACCTCTTCGACCGGGCCACCGCCGAGGGGCTGACCCAGCGGTTCGAGGCGCTCGCCACCGCGCTGCTGTCCAACCCGGACGGTCCACTGTCGACGGTCGACGCCGGCGGCGACGCGTCCGCGCGGGCGGCGCTGAGCCGGGCCGCGCGGCCGGGCGCGGTGACCAGCGCGACGACGACCTACGTCCCGCCCCGCGACGCGGCCGAGGAGTTGGTCGCCGGGGTCTGGCAGGACGTGCTCGGGCTGGAGCGGGTCGGGGTGCACGACGACTTCTTCGCCGTCGGCGGCCACTCGCTGCTGGCCATGAAGGTGGCCGGCCGCCTCCGCGCGGCGACCGGCACCACGGTCCCGCTGCGGACCATGTTCGCCCATCCGGTCCTCGCCGACCTCGCCGCCGCCGTGGAGGAGCTGATCGTGGCCGACCTGGAGGCCCTGACCGACGACGAGGCGGCGCTGCTGCTGGGGGAGGCCCGATGACGCTCTCACCGACGAAGCGGGCCCTGCTCGAACGGCGCCTGGCCGGGAAGGCGACCGCCACCATCCCGAGAAGGCCCGCGGGGACGCCGGCGCCGCTGTCGTTCGCGCAGGAGCGGTTCTGGTTCCTGGAGCAGCTCGCCCCGGGCAACACGGCGGCGGTGATCCCGATCGTGCTGCGCCTGCACGGCGAGCTCGACGCGGACCGGCTGGCCACCGCCATCGCCGGTGTCGTCGCGCGGCACGAGACGCTGCGCAGCCGGTTCGTCGACCCCGGCGACGGGCGGCCCGAGCTGCGGGTGGAGGAGGCACAGGCGGTACAACTGCCGCTTCTGGATCTTGAGGAGCTGGAGGCGCACCTCGCGGCGCCCTTCGACCTCGCCGCCGGCCACCTGCTGCGGCCCGCGCTGATCGCGCTGGGCCCGGACGACCACCTGCTCGCGATCGCGATCCACCACATCGTCACCGATGGATGGTCGATGGACCTGTTCGCGGGCGAGGTGGCCACGCTGTACGCCGGCGGCACGCTGCCCGAGCTGCCGGTCCGCTACGGCGACTACGCGGCCTGGCAGCGCGCGCACACCGGGTTCGCGGCGAGCGTCGAGTTCTGGCGGGGCACGCTGGCCGGGGTCGAGCCGCTCGACCTGCCGACCGACCACCCGCGCCCGCCCCGGCAGACCTTCGCGGGGGCCGAGCACAGCCTGGCCCTCGGGCTGCGCGACGAGCTGACCGCGCTGGCCCGCGACCACGGCGTCACCCTGCACATGACGCTGCTGGCCGCGTTCCAGGCGGTGCTGGGAAGGCTGACCGGGCAGACCGACTTCGCGGTGGGCTCGCCGGTGGCCGGGCGGCAGCGGCCGGAGCTGGAGCGGCTGATCGGCATGTTCGTGAACACGGTGACGCTGCGCGCGCCGCTGGACGGCGACCCGACCTTCGCCGAGCTGCTCGGGCGGGTGAAGGAGGCGTGCCTGGACGCGTACGCGCACCAGGACCTCCCGTTCGAGCAGCTGGTGCAGGAGCTCGACGTGCCGCGCGACGTGCGCCGCTCGCCGGTGTTCCAGACGCTGTTCGCGCTGCAGAACTACGCCGAGTACGACGGGCGCGACTGGGGCGGGCTGACCCTCGGGCACTGGCCGGCGCCCGTGTCGGCGACGCGGTTCGAGCTGGAGCTGTACGTCAAGGAGGCGCCCGACGAGCTGTGGGCGACGGTCGTCTACAACACCGACCTGTTCTCGCACGACACCGCGGTGCGCTTCGCCGGGCACTTCCGGCGCTTCCTCGCCGCCGTCGCCGCCGACCCGTCGCTGCGACTGTCCGATGTGGACCTGCTCGACCCGGCCGAGCGGGTGCTGGTGCTGCCGGCGCCCGAGGCGGTGGAGCTGCCCGACGGCACCGTGCCGGCGCTCATCGAGGCGCGGATGCGCGAGCAGCCCGACGCCGTCGCGGTCACGTTCGGCGGGAAGCACCTGACCTACGCGGAGCTGGACGAGCGCTCGGCCGCGCTGGCCGCCCGCATCCCGCGCGGCAGCCTCGTCGCGGTCTCCGCCGAGCGCTCGTTCGAGCTGGTGATCACGCTGCTGGCGGTGCTGCGCGCGGGCGCGGCGTACGTGCCGCTGGACCCCGAGTACCCGGCCGACCGCTTGGACTTCATGCGCGCCGACTCCGGCGCCCGGCCCATTGAGGACCTTCGGGAGGGCGAACGCCGGGTATCCGATGACATTTCCGATGACATCGCCTACGTGATCTACACGTCCGGCTCGACCGGGCGGCCCAAGGGCGTCCCGAACACCCATCGCGGCCTGCTCAACCGGCTCGACTGGATGCAGCGCCGGTTCAGGATCGGCCCCGGCGACGTGGTGCTGCAGAAGACCCCGGCCGGCTTCGACGTCTCCGTCTGGGAGTTCTTCTGGCCGCTCATGGCCGGGGCCCGGCTGGTGCTGGCCGCGCCGGGCGGGCACCGCGACGCGGAGTACCTGCGCGACCTGATCCGCGCCGAGCAGGTCACCACGCTGCACTTCGTGCCCTCGATGCTCGCGGTGTTCCTGGCCACCGACGACGTGGCCACGTGCACGTCGCTGCGCACGATCGTCTGCAGCGGCGAGGCGCTCCCGGCCGACCTGGCCCGCCGCTGCCTGGCCACCCTCCCGGCCGAGCTGCACAACCTCTACGGTCCGACCGAGGCCGCGATCGACGTGAGCGCCTGGCACTGCGACGGTGACGCCCTCGCCGGCCTGGCCCGGGTGCCGATCGGGGCGCCGATCCAGAACGTGGCCCTGCACGTCCTCGACGCGCGGCTGCGCCCGTGCCCGGTCGGGGTGCCCGGCCAGCTGTTCATCGCCGGCGTCGCGCTGGCCAACGGCTACCTCGGCCGCCCGGCCCTGACCTCGGAGAAGTTCCTGCCCGATCCCTACGGCGCGGCCGGCAGCCGGATGTACGCCACCGGCGACCTCGCCCGCCGCCGCCCCGACGGCACCATCGACTTCCTCGGCCGCCTCGACACCCAGGTCAAGCTGCGCGGCCTGCGAATCGAGCTGGGCGAGATCGAGACGGCGATCCGGGTCTCGGCGGAGGACGCGGCGGTCGTCGTGCTCGAGGACCGCCTGGTCGCCTACGTGGTCGGCCCCGAGCAGGACTTCCGGTCCCTCCTGAAGAAGACGCTCCCCGACTACATGGTGCCGTCGGCGTTCGTGCACCTCGACGCGCTGCCGCTCACCCCGAACGGCAAGCTCGACCGCCGTGCGCTGCCCGCCCCGACCGTCACCCGCCGGGCCGGCGTCGCGTTCGTCGAGCCGGCCACCGACGCCGAGCGCCTGGTCGCCGGGGTCTGGCAGGAGCTGCTGCGGGTCGAGCGGGTCGGGGCCGAGGACGACTTCTTCGACCTCGGCGGGCACTCGCTCATCGCCACCCAGGTCGTGGCCCGGCTGCGCAAGGCGGGCGGGGGCGTGTCGGTGCTGGACGTGTTCCAGTACAAGACGGTCCGCGACCTCGCCCGCCTGCTGTCCGAGCCGGATCGGGGCCCGCGGCCGCTGCTGCACGAGCTGACCGCGGCCAGAACGCGAACGGCGTCGATCGTCGCGGTGCCCTACGGCGGCGGCAGCGCGGTCGTCTACCAGCCCCTCGCCGACGCCCTGCCGAAAGACTGGTCGCTCTACGCGGTCGCCATTCCCGGCCAGGACATCGGCGTGCGCGAGGAGGCGCTGCCGTTCGAGGAACTGGCCGCGCGGCTCACCGCCGAGGTCCTGGAGAAGGTCGAAGGGCCGCTCATCGTCTACGGCCACTGCGGCGTCGGCTCCTCGGTCGCCGTCGAGCTGGCCCGGCGGCTCGAAGCGGCCGGCCGTACCGTCGACGCCGTCTACATCGGCGCCGTGTTCCCGTTCGCCCGCCCCACCGGCCGATTCAGCGGGCTGCTGGCCAAGCTGGCCGGGCGCGAGGCGCTGCTGTCCAACCGGGTGTACGAGAACTGGCTGCGCTCGATGGGCGTGGAGATGGCCGAGTTCGACAAGGACGAGGCCGACCTCATCATCCGCAACATGCGCGAGCACACGCGGCTGGCCGAGGAGTACTTCACCGCCCTGCTCGGCGCGCAGGTGACGCCGCTGCGGGCGCCGATCGTCTCGGTTGTCGGCAGCCAGGACACGCAGACCGAGTTCTACCAGGAGCGCTACCGGGAGTGGCACTTCCTGACCGGCGCCACCGCGCTCGTGGTGCTGGACGAGGCCGGGCACTTCTTCCTGAAGTACCGCGCCGAGGAGCTGGCGCGGATCGTGACGGCGGTGCACGGTACCGGCGAACGGATCAAGGATCCCGAGGGCGGCTGGGAAGTGGCGGGCCGCTCGTCCACGGTCGAGCGGACCGACGGGCCGGAGCCGAGCCTGGGCCGGTTCATGGCGGTCGCGGCCGGGCAGCTGGTGTCGATCGTCGGCTCGGCGCTCACCGAGTTCGCCATCCCGCTCTGGATCTATCTGCAGACCGGCTCCCTGGTGCGCTTCGCCGTCTTCGCGGTGCTGGGCCTGGTCCCCGGCATGCTCGTGGCGCCGCTCGCCGGGGCCGTCGTCGACCGCTTCGACCGGCGCAAGGTCATGCTGGCCGGCGATCTCGCCGCCGGGGCCAGCCAGGCGGTCCTGCTCGCCCTCGCGCTCACCGACACGCTGAAGATCCCGCTCTTGTACGGCCTGCTGGTGCTCCTGTCGATCGCGCTCACGTTCCAGCGGCTGGCGTTCTCCTCCGCGGTGCCGCAGCTCGTGCCCAAGCGGTACCTCGGCCACGCCAACGGCATGGTCCAGCTCAGCTTCGGCGCCGGGCAGTTCCTGGTCCCGCTGGTCGCGGCCGGGCTGATGGCCGCCGTGGGCCTGCGCGGGGTGCTCGTGCTCGACGTCGTCAGCTACGCCGTGGCGATCGGGGTCACCCTCGCCGTCCGGTTCCCCAAGACCTTGGCCTGGGTCCGCCGGGAGACGTTCTGGCAGGAGGTGGTGGGCGGCTGGCGGTACGCGCTCGGGGCCGGCGGCCTGCGCCCCGTCCTCGTCTTCTTCGCCGTGCTCAACCTGTTCATGACCCCGCTGTTCCTGCTGCTCTCGCCGCTCGTGCTCTCGTTCTCCGACCTGAACGCGGTGGCCCGGGTGAGCATGGCCGGCGGCCTCGGGGCGATCGCCGGCGGCCTGCTCATGAGCTTCTGGGGCGGCCCGCGCCGGCACCGGGTGCGCGGCATGCTCCTGGTCGTGCTCGGGCTCGCGCTCTGCAGCGCCCTGCCCGGCCTGCGCCCGAGCGAGCTGCTGGTGGCGGCCGGGGCGCTCGGCATGTCGCTGGGGCTGACCCTGGCCAACGGCGTGTACACCACGATCGTCCAGGTCAAGGTGCCGCAGCGGTTCCACGGCCGGGTGTTCGCGGTGAACACGGTCATCGCCTTCTCCACCATCCCGATCGGCTACGCCGTCGTCGCCCCGCTCGGCAGCCGCCTGCTCGACCCGCTGATGGCGCCCGGCGGGGCGCTTGCGGGCAGCGTCGGCGCGCTGATCGGCACCGGCCCGGGCCGCGGCACCGCGCTGCTGTTCCTGCTGCTCGCCGCGGTCATGGTGGTCCAGGTGCTGGTCTCGCTGCGGCTGCCGAGCCTGGCCCGCTTCGACGAGCGGGTGCCCGACGCCGCGCCCGACGACCTGATCGGGGCCCAGGTCCGCCGCCAACGGAAGGAAGACAGCCGTGGATGACTACGCCGTCGTGCTGAACGACGAGGAGCAATACTCGATCTGGCCCGCCGGCGACCCCTTGCCGGCCGGGTGGCGGCCCGAGGGCACGACGGGGCTGAAGCAGGAGTGCCTGGACCACATCGACGCGGTCTGGACCGACATGCGACCGGCGACTCTACGGGGGCAGGGATGACACCGGACGAGACCACCGTCGCGCGGATCTGGACCGAGCTGGGGCTCAAACCGACGGCGGCCGAGGACGACTTCTTCGACCTCGGCGGCGAGTCGCTGGTGCTGGTCGGGTTCCTCGCCCGGGTACAGCACGAGCTCGGCCTCGAACTGCCCGTCGACGAGCTGTTCGAGGAGGACCTGACCGTCGCCGCCGCGGCCCGCCTGCTCGACAAGGTGCGGCTGGAGACCGGCCTGGCCGTGCTCGACGGGCTGTCCGCGGCCGAGGTGGCCGCGCTGCTGAGCCGGGCCGAGTAGCCGTGCGGGTGCTGCTGGCGCAGAACATGCCCTGGCTGCCGGGGCACGGCGGCGCCACCAAGTCCAACCGGCTGCTGCTGGAGGAGCTGGCGGCGCGCGGGCACCGGTGCGTCGCGGTCACTCGCGGTACACCCGGAGTCAGGACGATCGCGGGCGTCGAGGTGTTCGCGGCCGACGGGCCCCGGCTGCCGCGCCTGCTGCGCGACGTCGCGGCGGCCGAGGTGCCGGACTGGACGCTGGTGCCGTCCGACGATCCGGGCCTGATGATGCTCGGCTCGGCGCTGCGGGCCACCCCGGACCGCGTCGTCTACCTCGTGCACACCCTCCAGCAGCTCCCGTTCGGCCCGCGCACCTTCTACCCCAGCGAGTCCGGCCGCCGGCTGGTCGCGCGGGCGCGGGGCATCCTGGCGGTCAGCCGCGCCGCCCAGGACTACGTCCGCTCGCACGGCGGCCTCGATTCGACGGTGCTGCATCCGCATGTGTACGGCCCGAGCCCGGACGTGTTCGACGTGGACGGTCCGGTCACGATGGTGAACCCGTGCGGCTTCAAGGGCCTGCCGATCCTGCTCGGGCTGGCCGACGCCCGGCCGGACCTCCGCTTCCGCGCGGTGCGCACCTGGGGCAGCACCGACGCCGACCTCGCCGAGCTGGCCGCCCGGCCGAACGTCGACGTGGTGCCGGCCGCCGAGAACATCACCGACGTGCTGCGCGGGAGCCGGGCGGTGCTGATGCCGTCGCTGTGGGACGAGACGTTCGGGTACACCGCGGTCGAGGCGATGCTGCACGGCCTTCCGGTGCTGGCGGCCGACGTGGGCGGGCTGCGCGAGGCCAAGCTCGGGGTGCCGCACCTGCTGCCGGTCGACCCGATCACGCGGTACGAGCCGGGCGACGCCCATCCCCGCCCCGTCCTCCCGCCGCAAGACCTCGGACCGTGGCTCGCCGCGCTGGATGACGTCCCACCCGAGCTGCCGGCGCGGGGGCGCGTGGCGGCCGCCGCGTTCGTCGCCTCGCTCGACCCGGGGGCGCTCGAGAAGTATCTGGTGAACCTGTGAACCCGGCCGACCTGCGGATGCTGCTGCTCATCCGGCACTTCGAGACCGCCCTGCTGGACCTGTACGCCCAGGGCCTCCTGCCCGGCACCACGCACACCTGCCTCGGCCAGGAGCCGGTGCCGGTCGCGCTGATGCCGCTGCTGGACCCGGACGACTTCGTGTTCAGCAACCACCGCGGGCACGGGCACTACCTGGCCCGCTTCGACGACCCGGCGGGCCTGCTGGCCGAGATCATGGGGCGCGCGGGCGCGGTCTGCAACGGGGTCGGCGGCAGCCAGCACCTGCGCCGGGGCCGCTACCTGTCCACGGGCGTGCAGGGGGAGAGCCTGCCGCTGGCCGCCGGGGCCGCGCTGCACCTGGCCCGGACCGAGCCGGGGCGGCTCGCCTGCGCGTTCATCGGCGACGGGACGTGGGGGGAGGGCGCGGTGTACGAGGCGCTCAACCTCGCCGCCCTCTGGCGCCTGCCGCTGCTGGTCGCGGTCGAGCACAACGGGATCGCGCAGAGCACCCCGTCGGCGGCCGCGATGGCCGGCACGATCGCCGCCCGGGCGGCCGGGTTCGGGATTGCATTTTTGCAACTCGACTCCGCGGACATCGCGGACCTGCGGGCGGCGCTGGAGGAGCCGCTCAAGCACCTGCGCGACGGGGCCGGTCCGCTGGTCGTCGAGTTCGCCACGCACCGCCTCGGTCCGCACAGCAAGGGCGACGACACCCGGCCCGCCGCCGAGGTGGCCGCGCTGCCCGACTGGTACGCCCCGCACGCCGGTTCGTCCCTGGACCGCGAGCAGCGCGACCGGGTCGCGGCCGTGGTCGCCGACGTGACCGCCCGCCCACCGTCCACCTGGGACGTTCGATGAGCCGGGTCGCCGAGGGCCTGAACCTCGCCCTCCAGGCGCTGCTGGCCGAGGACCCGCGGTTGTACCTGCTGGGGGAGGACATCACCGACCCGTACGGCGGCGCGTTCAAGGTGACCCGGGGTCTCTCCACGCGGTTCCCGGACCGGGTGCTGGGCACCCCGATCAGTGAGTCGGCGATCGTCGGCGTCGCGAACGGGCTGGCCCTGGCCGGGGACAAGGCGATCGTCGAGATCATGTTCGCCGACTTCGCGCTGCTCGCCTTCGACCAGATCGTCAACGTGGCGGCCAAGTCGACGGCGATGTTCGGCCGGCCGGTGCCGATGCCGGTCGTGGTGCGCTGCCCGACCGGGGGCAACCGCGGCTACGGGCCGACCCACAGCCAGAGCCCGCAGAAGCACTTCCTCGGCGTGCCGGGGCTGGACGTCTTCGAGCTGAGCCCGTTCACCGACCCGCTGCCGATGCTGCGCGGGATGCTCGCGAGCGGCCGGCCGGCGGTGCTGTTCGAGGACAAGGTGTTGTACGGCCGGCACCTCGGCGTCCCGCGCCCGTTCACGACCGCCGGGGACGTCGTCGTGGTGGACGGTGTGCCGTCGGACGACTACCTGATCGTGGCGCCCGGCGGCCTCGCGCACCGGGCGCTGGCGGCGATGGAGGCGCTGCTGGTGCGGTACGAGCTGTGCGGCGCCCTGCACGTGCCGGCCCGGCTCTACCCGTGGGATCCGGAGCCCGTCCGGCGCCACCCGGCCCGGCAGGTGCTCGTCGTCGAGGACGGGCCGCCCGGCGCCTCATGGGCCACCGAGGTCGCGTTCCAGCTGCGCGACGGCGGGCGGCCGGTGCGGGTGCTGCACGCGGCCGACACGGTGGTGCCGTCCGCGGCCCACCTGGAGCGGGAGGTGCTCGTGCAGGCGGATTCGATCGTGGCGGCGCTGGCATGACCGAGATCCTGGTGCCCAAGCTCAACACCAACGACGACACGTACACGCTGCTGGAATGGCTCGCGCCGGCCGGCTCGCTGGTGCATCCGGGCGACCCCGTGGCTTCGGTGGAGACCTCGAAGGCGGTGGAGGAGCTGCCGAGCATCGGCTCCGGCTATCTGCGCCAGTTGCTGCCGGCCGGCGCCTCCTGTGCCGCCGGCGCGGTGATCGGCCGGCTCGAAGCGGTCGCGACCGCGGTTCCGGCTCCGGTGGTCGCGGACGTTCCGGACCTCGTGATCACCGAGCCGGCGCTGCGGGCCATGGCCGCGCGGGGGATCGAGCGGGCGACGGTGGAAGCGCTGGGGCGCAAGGTGATCCGGGTCGCCGACCTCGACGCGCTCGACGGTCGCGGTGTCGTGGAGGAGCGGCTGCCGGCGGTGCAGCGGGCCGTGGCCGCCGTGGTCACCGAGTCGGCGGCGATCCCGCAGGCGTTCGTGGCGATCCGGGTGCCCGCCGCGGCCGCGAGCGCGCGCGGACGCGAGCTGACCCGGCAGCACAAGCGGATGATCGGCCTGCCGGAGCTGACCATCGCGGCCATCGGCGCGGTCGCGGCCGGGCATCCCGACTGCTTCGCCGCGTTCGTGCCGCCCGACCGGGTGCGCCGCGCGGCCGCGATCGACGTGGGGGTGACCGTCGACGTGGGGCAGGGCCTGCACGTGCCGGTCATCCGCGACGTGCCCGCGCGCTCGATGGCCGACCTCGCCGCGCGGCTGATGGAGCTGCGCACGACGGCGCTGCGCGGCACGTTCCGCCCGGCCGACCTGGCCGCGCCGGCGATCCTGCTGGCCCTGCACACCGACCTCGACGTGACCGCGGCCGTGCCGCTGGTGCTGCCCGGGACGACGTGCGCGGTCTCGCTCACCGGCCGGGTCGACGGCCACGTCCAGCTCGGCCTCGCCTACGACCACCGCGTCCTCAACGGCCGTGGTGCCACCCTTTTCCTTCGCGCAGTGGCGGCCCAGCTGAACCCCTAGGTTGGTCGGTATGACGACGAACAGGGCGATCGTGTACACCGAGTTCGGCGCGGCCTCCGTGCTGCGCCAGACCGAGCGGGAGATCGGCGAGCCGGGGCCGGGCGAGGTCCGGGTCCGCGTGGTGGTGTCCGGGGTGAATCCGACCGACTGGAAGACGCGCACCGGGGCCACCGCCATGGCGCCCGTCTCCGGCGAGGGTCAGGTGCCCAACCAGGACGGCGCGGGGATCGTCGACGCCGTCGGGGCGGGCGTCACCGGGCTGGCCGTGGGGGACAGGGTGTGGCTGGTCATGGCCGCCTACCAGCGGCCGGGCAGCGGTACGGCGCAGGAGTTCACGGTGGTGCCGGCCGAGCGCGCGGTGCCGCTGCCGGACGCGGCGACGTTCGAGGCCGGGGCGAGCCTCGGGGTGCCGGCGATGACCGCGCACCGGGCGCTCACCGTGCACGAGGGCGCGCCCGCGCGGCTGGCCCCGGGCGCCCTGGCCGGCCGCAACGTGCTGGTCGCGGGCGGGGCCGGGGCGGTGGGCAACGCGGCCATCCAGCTCGCCGTCTGGGCGGGAGCGCGGGTCGTGGCCACCGTCAGCAGCCCGGAGAAGGCCGAGCTGGCTCGGCGCGCGGGCGCGCACCACGTGGTCAACTACCGCGACGCGGACGCCGCCGAACAGGTCAAGGCCGCGCTGCCGGAGGGCGTGGACGTGGTCGTCGAGGTCGCCGCGGCCCACAACGCCGAGCTCAACCTGGCCGTGCTCCGCTCGGGCGGGACCATCGCGGTGTACGCCAACGACAGCTCCGGCGGCCCGCTCGACGTGGACGTGCGGCGGCACATGGTGCTGAACGTGCGGTACCAGTTCGTCCTGCTCTACACCGTTGCGCGGGAGGCGCTGCGGCACGGCGCGGACGCGGTCAACGCCGCGCTGGTCGACGGGGCGCTGCGCTTCGGCGAGGAGGCGGGCGTGCCGTTCCACGAGTTCCCGCTGTCCGACACGGCGGCGGCCCACGCCGCGGTCGAGTCGGGGGCGATCGGCAAGGTCCTTATCCGCGTTTCTCCACGCGGTTAGGCCGACCCGGGCATCGACCGATCGGTCAGCCCACCTCCCAGGCGATCCACGCTTCGTTCGGCGTTCACACTTTCCCCATCGTGGCGTGGCTCGGCCTTGTCAGGTTCAGCACTGCATCCCGGCGGTTTCGTACGGGAGTTCGCAGCGCGAGTCTGGGAGACGGGTTGATGCCGCACGTGCGTGTCCAGGTCCTGTGTGGACCGGCCTCGGTGCATCCGCGCCGGATGGGCTGGCCGGCCGGGTCGATCTCGCACGGCGCGTGGTACGCCTGGCGGCTCATCGGCACCAACAACCACGAGCTGGGCCGCAGCGCGGTCAGCTCCGGAAGCTACGAGTCGGCGCTGGCCGCCTTCGACGAGCTGCGCGACGGCCTCGACCGGGCCGTGCAGCTGCCCGTCGCCGAGCGGCCCACCGGCCGCTGGGGCTGGCGCCTCGAGCTCGACGGCGCGCCCGTCGCGGTCAGCGGCCGGTGGTACCAGCGCGACAAGCTCAGCCTGCTCGGCGCGGCCAAGTTCGTGGCCCTGTGCGCCGGGGCGGAGCCGGCCGAGGGCGTCGTCGCCCTGCTCGACCGGGGCGCGCGATGAGCAGCGACACCGCCGACAGCGCGGCGCGGCAGCTGCGGCGCAGGATCGTCGACAACGCCGGCACGGCCGACAAGGTCTACCGGGGCGTGGGCCGGGCCGGCGGCAGCCTCGTGCTGGTGCTCATGGTCCTGGTCGGCACGTTCCTGGTGTACCGGGCCTGGGAGGCGCTGAGCGTCGCCAAGTTCGGGTTCATCACCACCGAGGAGTGGAACCCCGACGGCGGCGGCTTCGGCATCGCCGCGGTCATCGTCGGCACCGTGCTCATCGCCGTCGTCGCCATCGCGGTCGCGGTGCCGCTGGCCATGGGCACCGCGCTCTACATCTCCGAGTACGCCCCGCGCTGGCTCAAGCGGACCCTGGTCGCGATGGTCGACCTGATGGCGGCCGTGCCCAGCGTGGTCTTCGGCCTCTGGGGCGTGTTCTTCCTCCAGTGGAAGATCATCTACCTCTCGCGGTGGATCGCCGACTGGTTCGGCTGGCTGCCGTTCCTCGACGTCACCGGCGTCGCCCGGCACGACCCGCTGGCCACCGTGACCACCTACACCTCCTCGACGTTCATCGCCGGCGTGGTGGTGGCCCTCATGGTCGCGCCGATCGCCTGCTCGGTGATGCGGGAGGCGTTCGGCCTGGCCCCGATGGGCGAGCGCGAGGGCGCGTACGCGCTCGGGGCCACCCGGTGGGGCATGATCCGCAGCGTCGTGCTGCCCTTCGGCCGCGGCGCCGTCGTCGGCGGGACGATGCTCGGCCTGGGCCGGGCGCTGGGCGAGACGATCGCCGTGGTCATGATCATCTCGCCCCGCTTCGAGATCCAGCCGCACATCATGGAGCACGGCACCAGCTCGGTCTCGTCCCTCATCGCGCTGCGGTACGGCGAGGCCAGCCCGTTCGGCATCTCCGCGCTCATGGCGGCCGGCGTGGCCCTGTTCGTGATGACCCTGATCGTCAACTTCGTCGCCGCCTGGGTGGTCTCCCGGTCCCGGTCCGGCGCCATGAGCGAGGTGTGACGACGGTGCAGCAGGTCGAGACGGCCGCCCCGCGGGACGCCGGCCCCGCCACGACCACCGTGCCGGCCCGCCCGGCGCAGGCCAACCGCCAGGGCCGGCGGCGCACCAGCGGGCTACGGCGCACCGACACGTGGGCGATCATCGGCGCGTTCGCCGCCGGCGGCGCGACCACCGGGGTGCTGTGGACCCAGCTCGGGCCGTTCACCGGCATCGTCGGCTGGGTCGTCGCCACCTGGATCGTGGTCGTCCTCTGCTACGCCGGGCTGGTCTCGCTCGACGAGAACCGCGCGGTGATGCGCGACCGGATCAGCTCGTTCGTCGTGCACTCGCTGGCGCTGGTCCTGCTGGCGGCGCTCGTGTTCGTCATCCTGTACACGTTCAGCCGCGGCTGGCGCGCGATGGTCCACCTGAACTTCTACACCGAGGATCTGCGCACGACGCTGGCCACGGACCCGCTCACCAAGGGCGGCATCCTGCACGCGATCGTCGGCACGCTCATCGAGCTCGGCATCGCGCTGGGCATCGCGGTGCCGCTCGGCCTGATCGCCGCGGTCTACCTCTACGAGGTGCCCGGCCGGTTCACCCGCTTCATCCGGACCGTGGTCGAGGCGATGACCGCGCTGCCGGACATCATCGCCGGCCTGTTCATCTACGCGACCCTGATCCTGATCTTCCACCTGGGGCCGTCGGGCTTCGCGGCCGCCTGCGCGCTCGCCGTGACCATCCTGCCGATCATCATCCGGGCCGCGGACGTGGTGCTCCGGCTGGTGCCGGGCTCGCTCAAGGAGGCCTCGCTGGCGCTCGGGGCGAGCCGCTGGCGCACCACCTGGCACGTGCTGCTGCCGACCGCCCGCTCGGGCCTGGCCACCGCGGTGATCCTCGGCGCCGCCCGGGCCATCGGCGAGACCGCCCCGGTGCTGCTGACCGCGGGCTCGACCGGCTACCTGAACCTCGACCCGTTCCACGGCGCCATGATGTCGCTGCCGCTGCTGGCCTACACCCAGGTGCAGTCGCCGGAGCCGAACGAGATCGCGCGCGGCTTCGGCACCGCCTCGGCGCTGCTGATCCTCGTGCTGATCCTGTTCATCATCACCCGCATCATCGGCGGCCGCGGCCCCGGCGAGCTCACCGCAGGCGGGTACCGGCGCCGTGCCGCCGCCTCGGCCCGTGACGTGCGACGCATGTCCCGGCCCACCCCATCACCCGTATTCGGCCAGGAAGAGGCGGCACCATGAATCCACGGCGTTCCCGATGGCGCCGCCGCACGGCGGGGCTCGTCGTCGCGCTCGTCGGCGCGATGGTGAGCATCGTCGCGCCCGCGGAGCCGGCGTCGGCGGCCGAATACGTGCCGATCACGGGTGGTGGCTCGACCTGGTCGTACAACGCGTTCCACGCCTGGATCGGCAACATGGGGCAGTACGGCATGCGGGTGGACTACGACCGCAGCGGCTCGACCGTCGGCCGGCAGAAGTTCCGCGAGGGCACCCTGGACTGGGCCGCGTCGGACATCCCCTACGGCGTCAAGGACGGCCGGAGCGAGGACCCGCCGCCGCCGCGCGGCTACGTCTACATGCCGGACACCGCGGGCGGCACGACCTTCATGTACAACCTGAAGATCGGCAACAAGCGGGTGACCAACCTGCGGCTGTCGGGCGAGAACATCGCCAAGATCTTCACCGGCGTGATCACCAAGTGGAACGACCCGCTGATCAAGGCCGACAACCCTCAGCTGGCCCTGCCGGGCATCACGATCGTCCCGGTGGTCCGCTCGGACGGCTCCGGCTCCAGCGCCCAGTTCACCCAGTGGATGGTGGCCACCCAGAACAGCCACTGGCAGGCGTACTGCGCGAAGGTCAAGCGCGACCCGTGCACCCAGACGTCGGCGTACCCGGTGCTCAACGGCTCGGCGATGATCGGCCAGCCCGGTGACCTCGGCGTCTCCGGCTACGTGAGCCAGGCCGGCGCGGTCGGCTCGATCGGCTACGTCGAGTACTCCTACGCGATCGCGGCCGGCTTCCCGGTGGCCAAGGTGCTCAACCCGGCCGGCTACTACACCGAGCCCACCGCCGGCCACGTGGCCGTGTCGCTGCTCGCGGCGAAGATCAACAACGACAAGAACGACAAGGCCAAGTACCTGACCCAGGACCTGCGGGACGTCTACACGAACCGCGACCCGCGGACCTACGTGCTCTCGTCGTACTCGTACATGATCATGCCGACCAAGGTCGAATACGGGTTCACCACCGGCAAGGGCAAGACGCTCGGCGACTTCGGCGTGTATCTGCTGTGCGAGGGGCAGTCGGCCGTCGATGCCCTCGGGTATTCGCCATTACCGATCAACTTGGTCCAGGCGGGCTTCGGTCAGCTGGCGCTGGTGCCCGGGGCGGTGGTGCCGGCCGCGACGGACATGAAGAAGTGCAACAACCCGACGTTCTCCACCGACGGCACCAACACGCTGGCCAGGAACGACCCGAACCCGCCGGCGTGTGACAAGCAGGGCACGACCCAATGCTCCACCGGTACGGGCGGCGCCGGCGGCAACAGCGCCGGCTCGGGCAGCGGCGGGGGCGGTTCCGGCGGGACCGGAGGCACGGGCGGCAACGGCGGCGCGGGCGGGTCCGGCTCGAACGGCGGCGACGGTGCGACCGGCGGTGACGGCGGCGGCACGAGCGGCTCCGGCTCCGGCGCCGGGGCGGAACCGGACTGCGACGCCGACACGGGCATCTGCGCCGACGGCGGAGGTGGAGGCGGTGGCGGCGGCGGAGCGGGCGCACCGCGGACGGCCGAGGCAGCCGCCGTGGAGACCTCGCCCCAGCTCACCGACTTCATGCAGAACGCGCTCATGCTGGTCGCGGCGCTGCTGCTGCTGGGCCTGGCGCTCATCCCGCCGCTGGCCGCGCAGCTGGGCTCCAGCCGCCGGTCGGGCCGCGACGGGTTCGGTGACCGGTGATGCGCCGCCTCGCCGTTCGTTGGCCGGGCCGCGTCATGGGCAGCCCGGCCGCCCGCCGCCGGCTGGCCAGCGGGCTCGCCGCCGCGGTGGCCGCGCTCGGGCTGATCACGCTCGGCCCGGTCGACCCGGCCCGGGCCGAGGGCGGCGCCGACCAGATCACCGGCAACGGGATCACCGCCAACGCGGTCACCGTCCGCTGGGACAAGGGCCTGCTCGGCAAGGACAACACCACGGTCGTCAAGGCGCGCGACGCCAACGACCCGTACGCGTTCATGCACGAGGACTTCAAGGACCTCGAGGTGACGGTCGGCCAGACCGAGAACCTCGTGCACCAGGCCATCAAGGTGACCTGGAAGGGCAAGCCGATGAAGGGCTTCTTCAACGGCAACTACCTGCAGATCATGGAGTGCTGGGGCGAGGCGGACGCGGGGCCGGAGCCGGAGAACTGCCAGTACGGCAGCGAGGGGCTCAAGCAGGCCTCGACCGGCGGGGTCAGCATCGCCAGCCGCAAGGGCAACGTCTGCGCGACCCACGTGCCCAGCGTGACCGAGCCGCCGGCCGCCCCGGGGCTGTCGGCCGGCCTGGGCTGCGACCCGGCCGAGGACCCGGGCAAGCCGGGCTACAGCCACCACGACCCGGCCAGTAGCCTCGACACCTACACGGTGCCGTTCGTGCCGGTCGGCACCACGGACAAGAAGTACCAGCCGGCGGACTGGCCGTTCAACAAGTACAACACCAACGAGATCCAGCAGGCCGGCACGCGGGCCGACGGTACCGGCGACGTGTATTTCAACGCGCTCACCAAGGTCGAGGCGCCGGGCCTGGGCTGTGGCGAGGTCAAGGCCGACGGCAAGCCGCGCGACTGCTGGCTGGTCATCGTGCCGCGCGGGGAGTACGAGCCCAACGGGTGGAAGCTCCAGGACACCGACGCCCCGTCGATCATGCAGGAATCGCCGCTCGGCGCGGCCACCTGGGCCCAGCGCATCCAGGTCCACCTCGGCTACAGCCCGCTGCAGAACAACTGCGCGATCGGCTCGGCCAAGGAGCGCAAGACCCAGGGCACCGAGCTCATCCAGCACGCCGTCTACTCGTGGCAGCTCGCGATGAACACCGCGGCGAACTGCAACAAGCTCTACGGGTTCGCCGCCACGCCCGAGGCCTCGAACACCTCCAAGCTGGCCAACCCGACGTCCGGGACCGGGCTCGCCTTCACCACCGTGCCGATCGGCAGCGAGGCCCCGCGCGGCGGCGGCGAGCTGCCCGACCTGCCGCCGATCGCCTACGCCCCGGTCGCCGTCTCGGCCATCACGCTGGGCTTCCACGTCAACCTCGGCAACGCGGGCTACCGCAGCACGCCGATCAAGCTGACGCCGCGCCTGGTCGCCAAGGGGCTGACCCAGTCCTACCGGTCCGACCTGTCCGACCAGACCGCCAACTCCGGCTCCGGCCCCGACTGGGCCAGGCAGAACCCGGCCTTCATGACGGACGACCCGGAGTTCAAGAAGCTCAATCCCGACCTGCCCTCCCGGCCCGGCGCCTCGCTCATGGCACCGCTGCTGACCGGCGACCACTCGGGCGTCATCCAGCAGGTCTGGGCGTGGGTGCTGACCGACGCCGCGGCGCGCGCGTGGCTCGGGGGCGAGCGGGACGAGTACGGCATGATCATCAATGCCGAGTACAAGAAGCTGAACCTGCAGACGGAGCCGCTCGACTCGTTCCCGCGGGCCAACACGTGCTACAACACCGGCCGCCCGGAGGAAAAGATCCCGGACCGGTGCACGCTGGATCTGCTGCCGTACATGGAGAACTACGACGAGGTGGCGTTCCGCATCCGGGCCGCCAACAACCCCGAGGGCGCCGACTGGAACCCCACCCTGCGCTCGCCGACCGGCGACGCGGGCTGGTGGGAGGTGGCCCAGCCGATCGAGTTCCCGGGCCAGATCTTCATGTGGGGCGTCATGGACTCCGCGAGCATGGCGAACTACGGCGTGGTCCCGGCCCAGCTGTGCAAGGGCGACGGCACCGGGTGCGTGTCGCCCAACACGTCGACGATCACCACCGCGGTCGGCAGCGCCAAGGCCGACAGCGCCGGGCTGCTGCACGTGAACCCGGCCAGCCCCGGCACCGGCGGGTACCCGCTGACCGCGGTCACCTACGCGGCCGTGCCCAAGGACCAGGAGGCGGACGCGCTGGCGGACTACGCGCAGCTGATCAAGTACGCGGTCAACGAGGGGCAGACGCCCGGCGTCGCCCCCGGCGAGCTGCCGTACGGGTTCCTGCCGCTGCCCGAGGCCCTGCGCGCCACCGCCACGTCGGTCGCCAACGCGCTGACCAACCCGGCCCCGGCGACGACCGCGCCGGAGACGACGGCCGCGGCCGGCAACAACACCAACGGCGGCGGGGGCAACGGCAGCGTGCCCGACACCGGGGCGCGGCCGTCGGCGTCCGGCTCGACCTCGTCCGCCCCGGCCTTCGTCACCACCTCGGCCAGCCCGGCCCCGGCGGCGCTGGCCACGCCGGCGATGTCGATCGGCGCGATCCGCTGGGCCCTGGCCATCGTGATGATCGCCGGCCTCGGCGGGGCGCTCGGCGGGCCGCTGATCCGGTTCGCCTTCAGCCGACGGCCGACCGACTTCGGTGGATGAGTCTCAACATCCCCGTAACCCGTGCTTCATGTGGGCGTACCAGCACGTATCGCCATCTTCTACACACATCCGGTATCGGCTCCGAGGCTCGGTTCCACAAGATGTTGTCGCTCCCCCCATCGCAGGAAAGGACGCACATGATCAACACCAAGCGCCTCGTGCGGCGACTGATGGTCAGCGGTATCGCCGCGGCGACCGTCGCCACGGGCCTCGTCCTCGGCGTGGCCGGGCCCGCCTCGGCCGACCCGGTCTCGGACCTGGTGGGCGTCGGCTCCGACACCACGCAGGACGTCGTCAACGGTGCCGGTGACGCCATCGGCCTCGGCGTCGTCGGCTCCTGGGACGCCATCGACCCCAACACCAAGGCCCAGCACGCGGTGATCACGCCGAAGCGCGGCTGCTCCTTCAACCGCCCGAACGGCTCCGGCCAGGGCGTCACCGCGCTGCGCCAGTCGGGCAACGTGGCGGCCGCGATCGCCGCCCCGTTCGCCGACGAGGTCGACCTGCCGGAGCTCGGCTGCATCGACTTCGCCCGCTCCTCGAGCGACCCGGGCAGCAACCAGTCGAACACCGGCCGCTGGGTCTACATCCCGTTCGCGCTGGACGCGGTCGGCGTGGCGAGCTCGCACTTCGGCGACGCCACCGCGGCCAACTACAACGCGCTCAGCTACGACCCGACCAACGCCGCGACCGGCACGGGCACCCTGCAGCGCCTCTACCGTGACGGCCAGGCGGTCACGATCAACGGCACCACCTACGACCCGCAGTGCAACGCGACGCCGTGCACCGGTGGCGCCACCCCGATCCACCTGTACATCCCGCAGAACGGCTCGGGCACCCGCTCGTTCTGGCTCTCCAAGCTGGGCATCGGCACCGTTCCGGCGTGGCTGCACGACCACGCGTGGACCGGCACCGACTACAATGGCGCGCTCGTCGAGGAGCACGACGGCACGGTCCTGCAGAACGACCCGAACGGCATCGCCCCGTTCTCGATCGCGCAGTGGGTCTCGCAGCGCAACGGTCACAGCGACCGTCGCCACGGCGCCCACCTGCACAGCCTCGTGAATGTCGGCGTCACGCCGAACGTGACGAGCAACCCGCTCGCCGGCAACTTCCCGACGGTCGAGACGGGTGGCCTAAACGCCACCTTCATCATCCGCCGCGAGGTCTTCAACGTCGTCGAGTGGAAGAAGGTCAACGTGGGCAACGCCGCGTTCGACGCGAAGCTCTACTCGGTCTTCGGTCCGGGCCAGGGCCTCTGCGGCAAGTCCTCGGTGATCCTCAGCTACGGCTTCGGCCTGCTCAACGCCGCTCCGCTGGGTCACACCTGCGGCGCGATCGTCGACAGCCTGCGGGCCTACGGCACCGACTGACAACCGTGAAACCGGGCCGGTGCCTGGCCGGCCGATCGCCGGCCGGGCACCGGACCTTCGCACAGCGACCTGGACCGAACCAAACCACTCAGTCTCCCTGGGGGGCCAATCCCCAGGGTCGTCCAAGGCTGTGCAGCGGGCATTGCCCTCTATCAGAAAGGTCAGTGTAGCCCCTGATGAAGACCACTTCCCTGAAGCGCCGGGCCCTTGTGGCCGGTGCGGTGCTCGGGGCGATGGGCGCGACCCTGCTCGCTCCCTCGATCGCCCAGGCCCAGGTGCCGAACCCGCTGCCCTCGGGCATCAACATGGGTGGCCTGCACCTGACGCCGACGTCCGGTGCCGCCGATGTCACCCCGAGCTTCACCGCTGACACCGCCTGCCCGGCCGGCACCAACCTGGCCAACGTGAACACGATCGACCTCCTCGACGTCGAGCAGACCATCTCGAGCAACGTGACCGGCCCGCTGGTGCTGGCGCCGAACTTCGGCGGCCAGTTCATCCAGGACATGGCCACGGTGCAGCTGCTGGCCGGCAACGGCGGCGCGGAGTCGTTCCTGTTCCTGATCGACTGCCGCACGGGTGCCGGTCACGGCACCTACACCGACGCGGTCCAGGTGGACTTCGCCGCCGACGGCAGCTGGCAGATCCACGGGTCGGGCCCGGTGCAGGCGCAGACCACCACCACGGTGTCGCCGGCTTCGCAGACGGTGGCCCCGGGCACCAACGTGACCGTGACGGCGTCGGTCTCCCCGGCCGCCGCCGCGGGCACGGTCGAGTTCAAGGACAACGGCGCCAGCGTGTTCACCACCCCGGCGGGCAGCGGTACGTTCACCTTCTCCTCGGCCGCGCTCGGCCTCGGCAACCACAGCATCACCGCGACGTTCCACGCGACCGACTCGGCGGCGTACGGCGACTCGACGTCCTCCGCGGCTTCGGTCCTCGTCGCCAGCGACACCCAGTCGGCCACCGAGACCATCCAGGTCGGGGTCCCGCAGGAGCAGGGCGTGTTCGCGATGACGGTGGACCCGGGCATCGTGGACATGGGCATCGCGCACCTGCAGGGCACGGGCGACACCCGGCACTTCCACGCCGAGGGCAGCCTCAAGAACGTGAACATCTCCGACGGTCGTGACCAGACCGTTCCCGGTTGGTCGGTGACCGGCCAGGTCGGCGACTTCACCAAGACCGACGACGCCACCAAGAAGTTCTCCGGCACCAGTCTCGGCTGGCAGCCGTCGGTGGTCGCGCAGAACGCGACCGCCGACGTCACCGCCGGTGCCGGCGTCGGCACGGGCGTCAACCCGGGCCTGACCAGCGCCAGCAGCCTCGGTGGCGCGCAGTCCGGCAAGGGTCTCGGCGACAGCAAGCTCGGTGCGGCCCTGTTCCTGGACTTCCCGCGGGGCACCCAGCCGGGCACGTACGCCGCGACGATCACGATCACCGGCCTCGGCGGCACCCCGCTCGCCTAAGGCCTCATAGCACGACGGGGGGAGCGCGCGGCGCCGTCCGCACGCTCCTCCCGGAACTTCCCCCGACCCGAAATGGACGTGCTGCGATGACCTCTCCGCGCCCCTCGCGTGCGATCAGCGCCCTGCTCGGCCTGCTGTTCGCCGTTGCCGCCATCCTGCTGCCGGGCCACCCGGCCGGCGCGGAGCCCACGCCGTCGGGCTCGATCACCTGGTCGGTCCAGCCGTCCAGCGCGAACGGGCCGGACAGCCGCAAGGAGTTCTCGTACGCCGACATCAAGCCCGGCACGGTCATCCACGACTACGTGGCCGTGACGAACTTCAGCGCCGCCCCGGTGACGTTCCAGATCTACGCGACCGACGCGCAAAACGGCAACGGCGGCGTGCTGCAGCTGCAGCCGGCCGCCGAGAAGCCCACCGACCTCGGCTCGTGGGTCACGCTGCAGAAGACCAGCGTCACCCTCAAGCCCAACGAGCGCGCCATCGAGCCGTTCACCATCACCGTCCCGGCCACCGCCACGCCGGGCGACCACACCGGCGGCGTGCTCGCCTCGATCGGTGTCGAGGAGAACAGCACCAACGGTCCCGTGAAGGTCGACCGGCGGCTCGGGGTTCCGCTGTACATGCGGATCGCCGGTCCGCTCAACCCCGGCATCACCGTCGAGTCGGTCAGCGCCGCCTACCACCCCACCGCCAACCCGGTCGGCGGCGGCAGCACGGACGTGACCCTGACCGTGCGCAACACCGGCAACGTGCGGCTCAACCTGAGCCCCGAGGTCGCCGTGAAGGGCCTGTTCTGGCTGAAGGTCGCCGGCGTCACCGCGGCCACGCTGCCCAACCTGCTGCCCGGGGCCAAGGTGCAGTTCACCGTCCACCTCGACGGCGTCTTCCCGCTCGGCCCGATGACCGTGCAGGTGCGCGCGGTGCCGAGCCAGATCACCGCGCTCGGGCTGCCCAAGGCGCCGAACGAGCCGCAGGCGGTCGAGGCCGAGGCGTTCATGTGGGCCACGCCCTGGGCGGTGATCGCGATCCTGATCCTGCTCGTCGGCGGCTTCTTCGCGGTCCGCCAGATCCGCCGGATGCGCCGCGGCCGCCAGGATCGCGTGCTCGCCGACGCGGTGGCCAAGGCCCGCCAGGAGACGGTTGAGGAGCTGCGCAAGAAGGCGCTGGCGGCGAAGTCGGCGGAGGCCAAGGAGACGGCCGGCAGCGGGGCGTCCGGATGACGGCGATCGACGTCCGGCCGGTCCCGGGGACGGCCGTCCCGCCGCCCCCGCCCGGCCCGCCGCCGCCGCCGCGCCCCAAGCGGGTGGCGCCGCCGGTCGTGCAGGTGCTCACGACCGCGGTCACGATCCTGTCCCTGACGCTGCTCGGCTTCGGGCTCTACGCCGGCTTCATCTCGAAGCTGCACCACGACCGCGCCCAGCTGACCGAGTTCGCCAACTTCCGCACCGAGCTCGCCTTCGCCACCGCGCCGACCAGCCAGTGGCGGCCGGAGGAGGACTCGAAGCTGCTGCAGCTGGGCCGGCCGGTCGCCGTGCTGGAGATCCCCAAGCTGCACCTCAAGGAGGTCGTCTTCGAGGGGACGACCGGCGGCGTGCTGCAGAAGGGCCCGGGCCACCGGCGGGACACGCCGCTGCCGGGCCAGGCCGGGGTCAGCGTGATCATGGGCAAGGCGACCACGTACGGCGGGCCGTTCGGCAGCCTCGCGACGCTGGTGCCCGGCGACGCCTTCACCATCACCACCGGCCAGGGCCGCAACGAGTTCACGGTGCTCGACGTGCGCCACGGCGGGATGCCGCAGCCGCCGCGGGTGGCCACGGGCGCCGGGCGGGTCACGCTGACCACGGCGTACGGCGGGATGTTCGTGCCGACGGACGCGCTGCGCGTGGACGCCGACCTGACCTCCAAGGTGCAGGAGACCCCGCAGCTGGTGCTGCGCAGCTCGCAGCTGCAACCGGCCGAGCAGGTGATGGCCATCGACACCACGGTGTGGTTCCCGCTGGTCTTCATCGGCGAGGCGCTGCTCGTCGCGGTCGTCCTGCTCTCCGCCGCGCGCGTCTACTGGGGCGTCTGGCAGACCTGGCTGGTGGGGGTGCCGGTGATCGCGTTCCTCGGCATGGCCACCGCCGACCAGGTCGCGAAGCTCCTGCCGAACCTGATCTGACATCACGGACCTAGGGAAGTTCACGGTGACCCCAGCGAACGACAGCACCGCGGCCATGCCGACGCTCACCGACGCGGCCTGGGTCAGCTCGCGGGAGGCGCTCGTCGCCTACGACGACTACCTCGGCGTGCACCGGGACATGCCCTCGCTCGCCGGCCTCGACGCGCGGGAGATCAGCGCGTGGTTCGGCGACCGCCAGGTGCTCGACCGGGTCACGCTGTCGATGAAGGCCGGCAAGGTGACCGCGCTGATCGGCCCCTCGGGCTGCGGCAAGTCGACCTTCCTGCGAATCCTCAACCGGATGCACGAGCTGGTGCCCGGGGCCACGCTGGCCGGCGAGGTGATGCTGGACGGCCTGGACATCTACGACGCGTCCCGGCGCCTGACCGACGCGCGCCGGCAGGTCGGGATGGTGTTCCAGAAGCCCAACCCGTTCCCGGCGATGTCCATCTACGACAACGTCGTGGCCGGGCTGAAGCTCACCGGCCGGCGGCTGGCCCGCAGCGAGAAGGACGGGCTGGTCGAGGAGTGCCTGACCAAGGCCGGCCTGTGGCGCGAGGTGGCCGACCGGCTGCGTCAGCCCGGCGGGGCGCTGTCCGGCGGGCAGCAGCAGCGGCTGTGCATCGCGCGGTCGCTGGCGGTGCGGCCCCGCGTGCTGCTCATGGACGAGCCCTGCTCGGCGCTGGACCCGACCTCGACCCGGGTCATCGAGGAGACCATCAAGGAACTGGTCGCCGAGGTGACGATCGTGATCGTCACGCACAACATGCAACAGGCCCAGCGGGTCAGCGACCACTGCGCGTTCTTCCTGGCCGAGCAGGGCCAGCCGGGGTACATCGTCGAGCACGGCCCGACCGCGGCGATGTTCCAGACCCCGCAGGACCCGCGCACCTCCGACTACGTGAACGGCCGATTCGGCTGAGTTCTCGCCAGCGCTCCCGATGCTGCAGAAAGGTCCCCTCCTCATGAAGAGCACGCGCTCCAAGCGGCTGGGTCTCGCCCTCGCGGCGGCCCTCGGAGCGATCGGGGTGAGCATGCTCATCCCGGCCATCGCCTCGCCGGCCGTGCCGGACCCGCTGCCCCAGGGCATCAACATGGGTGGCCTCCACCTGAACCCGACCTTCGGCACCGGCACGACCACGCCGGACTGGTCGACGACGACGGCCTGCGCGGCCGGCACCAACCTGGCCAACGTCAACACGATCGACCTGCTGCACGTCGAGCAGACCATCTCCGACAACGTGACGGCGCCGCTCATCCAGACGGCGGGCTTCGGCGGCCACTTCATCCAGGACATGGCCACGGTCCAGGTGATCGCCGGCAACGGCGGCGCGGAGTCGTTCCTGTTCATGGTCGACTGCCGCACCGGCGCCGGGACCGGCACCTACGTCGACGCCGTGCAGGTGGACTTCGCGGCCGACGGCAGCTGGGTGGTGCACGGCACCACGCCGGGCACCCCCACGCCCACGAACACGGTCACGCCCACGAACACGGTCACGCCCACGGCCACGGTGACGCCCACGGCCACCGCGACCCCGACGGCCACGGCCACGCCGACCCCGACCGCGACCGAGACCGGCACGCCGACGCCGGACGCGACCGACACGATCTCCCCGACGCCCGCGGCCAACGGGGGCAACCTTCCGGTCACCGGCACCGACGTCGTCGCTCTGGCGGGCGGCGCGATCGCGATGATCGCGATCGGGGTCGGGCTGCGCTACGGCGCGCGGAAACGGTCGCAATCCGGCTCCTGAGCCGTATCGTCCATGAGCGATCGTTCGCACCGTCAGGGTGCGAACGATCGCTTTCGGTGCGCGCACAGCGGGCATTCACCGGCAAATCCGGCGCACAGCTTCCCCTAAGGCACGCTAAAGGCGGCCGTGGCTATCACCTGATCGGTCAGGGGTTACTGCTGAATGGTTTTTTCCTCGTTTCTTGATGTTCATCTCGTGCATGTCCGGCGTGTGGGCAGGAACGCGGAGCGCGTCATCGCCGATATCGAGGGTCAGCACGGTGGCCTGCGCGCCGTCAACGCTACGAGCGTTTCCGGCGCGCCGGTAACGAACATTCGGGGAGGAATGTCCACATGCTGCCGCCGAGGTTCATTTTCCTGGCGATCATCACACCCGACGATGACGAATCAGTTGTCGACCGGCAACAACGGACCGCATGGATGCTGTGCTCGCCCAACAATCGCATACTCGGCCGCGGGGAACGCCCCTTCGACACCGACGCGGAGTGCCGCGAGGCCGTCCTCGGCGTGGTGAACGCGGCCGACCGGCTCAACGCCGTCTCCACCGCCCTGGGCACCAGCGGCCACTGGGTCTGGCGGGTCGAGCTGGACGGCGTGCCGGTGGCCGTATCGCACCGCTCCTACCTGCGGGCCCGCGAGTGCCAGTACAACGTCGGGCGGTTCCTGGCCGCCCTGCCCGCCGCCCTGCTGACCGACGGCCGGCGGCTGCTGCGCGAGGCCCCGCGCGCGGTCGACCGCCTCGCGCGCGGCACCGCCGAGACGCCGGCGCCGGCCCGCCGCGACCGCGGGGACCGCGGGGACGCAGCCTGGCGCATCAAGACCGCATGAGGTTTCCCGCCGCGCCCGGGAAATGCTGTCCCCGATTCGCACCTGACGCCGGAACGGACCATTCATGAAATCAGCCGTTTTTCATCCGCGCCTCCGCCTGGCCCTGCTTTTCGCGGCGGTGCTCGCCATTCTCGCGATAGGCGCCCCGGCCCGCGCGGAAGCGCCGGCCCGCAGTGACGGCGACGGCGGAATGCCGATCGTGGTCGTGGTGAGCGGAACCCCGGAGGAAACCCCCACCCCGACTCCCGGCGGTGGCAATGGCGGCAATGGTGGCAATGACGGCGGCAATGGCGGAAACGGCGGCGACCTGCCGCGGACCGGCCTGAACATCCTGCTGATCGCCGGCGTGGGCGTGGGCCTGCTCGCCCTCGGCGCCGCGGTCCGGCTGGCCGCCCGCCGCCGCTCGGCGAGCCGCACTTCCTGATCTCCGGCTGTATCTCTGCTTTTCGCTCCTGCTTTTCTCGACCGCCGGCTATTCCACGGCCGGGGCGGTGACGCGCCCGCGGTGCTGGCGGCGGTCGAGGAGCAGCAGCCGCCCGGTGCCGGCGGCCGGGACGCCGTAGCCGGCCACGAACCAGCGGGCGGGGCGGCTCAGCCGTCGTTCGTCGCGCCCGGCGGTGATGTCAGGGCTCCAGCGGGGTGAACGGCTCGCCGCGGACCAGGCGGGTCAGCGCCTCGTCCGGGGTGGGGCCGACCAGGAACTCGCCGGCCTCGTGGAGCAGGAAGATCCGGCCGTCGGCCGCGGCCACGAGGTCGCTCGGGCCGTCCTCGTACCAGGCCAGCGGGAAGACCGCCTGGCCCAGGTCGGCCGCGAACTCGACGAACAGGTCGACCATCACGCGGCCCTCGGACGGCCAGAACTCCACGTCGAAGCCGCCGGTGGCCACGCCCGGTTGTTTCAGCTGGCGGAAGGTCAGGCCGCCGAACTCGTCGAGCAGGCGGCGGGCGACCGGGAAGATCGGGAGGCGGTCGTCCAGGCCCGCCAGCCAGGTCGAGACCCACGCGGCGACGTCGCGGTCGGGGCGCCAGCCGGCGGCGGTGAGCACGTGCCGTACATCATCGGGAAAACGCTGCCGGGCAGCCATCTCCAGCTCGTAGAGCTCCGCGACGCCCCGCGGCGAGAGGGAGGGCCAGGTGGTCAGCTCGCCCGACTGCTTGTCGATCACGGCCAACGGGGCGCCGATGACGGCCGGGGGCCGGTCCGGATCGGAGGGCGGGACCTTGGCCCAGGCGACATAGCCGAGCTCGAATTCGTAGAGGCCCACGTCGCCGCCGCTGACCGGGAGGCTGGCCAGGGCCCAAGGTCGGGCGATCCGGGCGGCTTCATCAGGCGTCACCAATGCGCACCTCCGTGGTTGCTGGCCTATCGTATGCAGCCGGGCACCGCGCGAAGCGGGGAGGGATCAAGCGGACATGCCGTCGCGACGCGAACAGATCCAGTCGTACCAGTACCTGATGCGCCGTGTCGTGAATGCGTTCGTGGCCGGCGAGGCCGATCCCGCGCAGTCGCCGACGCGGCGGCTGGCCGGGGCCGGGTACGCCAGCGTCATGATCGCCCTGCTGGTGCTCGCCGTGGTCGGTGTGATCGGGCTGATCCGGCACGGCGGCAACACCAGCTGGCGGGACGGCGACGCGGTGGTGATCGAGCAGGAGACCGGGACGCGCTACGTGTACCGCGACGGCGTGCTCTACCCGGTCGCCAACTACTCGTCGGCGGTGCTCGCGATCGGGCAGCCGGCCACGACCGTCTCGGTGTCGCGGGAGTCGCTGACCGGCGCGACCCGCGGGCCGCTGATCGGCATCGCGGGTGCGCCCGACGCACTGCCGCCGGCGAGCCGGATGAGCGGCGCCCCGTGGTCCATGTGCGCGGTGGCCGGGCGCGACGCCGGCGGCGGCCCGACGGTCTCCAGCCAGATCCTGGTCGGCACCGCCCCGACCGGCGGGCGCGACCTCGGCGACGCGGCGATCCTGGTCCGGGCGGCCGGGGGGCCGTCCTTCCTGATCTGGAACGCGCACCGGTACCGCCTGGAGGCCCAGCGCACCCTCGCCGCCATGGGCATCGACGCGCAGCCGCGGGTCCTCGTCGACGAGGCGTGGCTCGGCACCGTGCCGCAGGGCCTGCCGATCACGCAGCCGCAGGTGGACAACCGGGGCAAGGCGTCCAGCGCGATGCGGAACAACCTCATCGGGCAGGTCCTCACGGTGACGGTCGGCGGCGCCACCACCGGCTACCTGGTGCGCGACCGGGACATCCTGCCGGTGACCCAGGTCGAGCAGGCGCTGATCCTGGCGGATCCGGGCACCGCGGTGGCGTACCCCGGCGGAAATCCTCAGGCACGGCAGATCCAGGCGTCCGACGTGGCCAACGTGACCAAGGCGAGCCGGCCGCGCTCCGACCTCGACCCGCCCGGCCAGGTGCCGTCGATGGCGGCCGTCGACCCGGCGTCGACGCTGTGCACCACGTGGGCCGACGGCCAGGGCGGCCCCAGGTTCGTGGTCGACGCCGACCGGCGGCCGGAGGGTGCGGGCATCGCGTCCGCCGGCACCGCCGCCGACCAGGTCGCCACGCGGGTCGTGGTGCCCTCGGGCGGCGGTGCGGTGGTGCGCTCGGCCCAGTCCACCGGGGCCGACGCGGGCCAGATCTTCCTCGTCACCGACCAGGGCCGCCGGTACGCCCTGATGAGCCCGGCCCAGCTCGCCTGGTTCGGATACGGCGGGGTCAAGCCGGTCGAACTGCCGTCGTTCGTGGTCGCCCGCGTCCCCGCCGGACCGGGTCTCGACCCGCGCGCGGCCCAGCGGCCACTGACTGGCTGACACCTTGCCACTACGCTATGTGGGCAAACTTCGATACCGTGAGATTGACCAGTACCGAATGGAGGGGGGTCTGTGACGATGGCTGGCAAGGGCGTGACCACCAACGCCGCGGTCATGGCGCGGACGGCTCAGGAGATCGACGGGGCCGCGGACCGGCTCACCAGCATGTTCAGCAAGCTGATGCACGAGCTCACCCCGCTGCAGTCGGCCTGGGTCGGCGCGGCCGGCTCGTCGTTCCAGGGGGTCAAGGACCGCTTCGACGCGGACGTGGCCGGCCTCAACGTCGCGCTGCGCAGCATCGCGCAGGCGGTGTCGACCGCCGGGCGCGACTACACCCTGAGCGACGACGAGATGCGCGCGGAGATGACGCAGGCCGGGGCGAGCGCCGGCGAGATCACCCGCGCCCTGATGATCAACTGACACCGGAACGGGGAGGATCACCATGGCCGGGGACGAGATCGTCGTCGAATTCGCGGCACTGAACCAGGCCGCGGCCGACATCAGCGCGGCGCTGGCGTCGATGCAGGCGGAGCTGGACGCCGTCGACCAGCAGGTGGCGCCGATGACCGCGAGCTGGCAGAGCGAGGCCCAGCAGGCGTTCGCGCAGCGCAAGGCCGAGTGGGACACCGCCGCGCAGGACCTGCACCTGCTGCTCAACGGGATCAAGGGCGCGATGCTCAAGTCGGCGGAGATCATGCAGGCCCGCGAGCAGGCGAACGTGGCCAAGTTCACCCGCTGACGGTCCGGCCCGGTCCGTCAGCCGCCCGGCTGGCGGACCGCCTTGGGCAGGAACCCGGCGGCGTTGAGCGTGACCTTCTGGCGGAAGAGCCAGCGGTACAGCGGCGGGTATTCGCTCGTCGTCACGCCCGCCTGGCGGAAGCGGTAGCCGTAGTAGATGTAGAACGACTGCCCGACGATGCCGTTGTCCGTGCCGTCCTCGTTGACGATCGTCTCGTACGGCGACAGCGAGTCCTTGTCCGGCATGAGGCTGCGCTGGATCCACAGTGGATCGTCGTAGGTGACGGCGTCGGCGGAGAACGCGACGTACACGCCGCGCCCCGGGCCGTGGGTGTAGCCGGTGGTCAGATAGCGGTTGAGGTACGTGCTGAACGCGGCGTCGCCGTGCGTGGAGAACATCTCGCCGTTGCGCATGATCGGGGTCGCGACGCCGTTGAGGCCGGGCTCCGACCAGTTCCCGTCGTGGTACTTCTGCCACGGGCTGACCGTGCCGCGCCGGGCCGCGTCGAGCACCTCGGTGATCGGGGCCCGGGCCACCGAAGCCTTCTCCGGCTCGCCCGGGTTGGTCACGTCGCTGTAGTAGATGTAGAAGTAGCCGTCCTTGGCCACGTACGGCACGCCGCCGATGTTGGTGGCCCCCTTGGCGTCCTTGACGTGCTGGCCGATGATCCAGCCGAGCCGGTGGAAGGTCGCCCCGTTGTCGGTGGACCAGGCCAGGCCGAGGCCCCACCAGCCGTACTTCGCCGGGTCGGCCCACTCGATGTGGCAGAACGCGAGCAGGGCGTGGTCGTCGGTCTGGAACACGTTGGCGATCCACCACTGGTCGCCGGTGCGGCCGTTGAGCGCGTTGCGGGTGTAGACCGGCGTCTGGCCCGGCGCGTCGAGCGTGCCGCGGAACTTGGACAGCACGGTGCCCTGCGGGCCGCCGCCCGAGTGGTAGAAGTCGAACTGGCCGTTGCCCTGCGGCACGACCGACAGCATCGAGTCGTACGCGAGCGACACCCCGACCCGCTGGAAGTCCTCGGGCTTCATGACGACCTCGGCCTGGTCGAGGACGAACTGCGGCTCGACGTCGTAGGAGATCTCCGGATCCCAGAAGAGGGTGTCGTACGCCTGGGTGCCGTACTGATCGACCTGGAAGTACAGCATGTCGCCTTCCGCGACGTCGGCCTTGAACACGTGCTGGGCCATGAAGTTCGGCTGGATGACCTGGTAGTCCGCCGACGGCCAGACCTTCGTGGTGCCGGTGCCGTGCTGCTGCTTGACGACCGTGCGCACGCCGTCGCTGGCCGGCGTGTAGATGCGGTGGTCCATGAAGCCCTGCACGGTCACCGTGCCGGAGCGGGGCGCCTTCCACCCGATGACCGCCTGGTTGGTGGAGGGGTGCGCCCAGCCCGGGCCGATCTGGCAGTCCTCGTAGGCGCCGCGCCACTGGCCCGCGCCGGCGTCCCAGGTCATGGGGGAGTAGGCGGCGCCGTCCCACTGCAGGTAGTACCACTGGTTGCCGCCCTGCGTGCCGGAGAACCCGGACGAGAACTGGAAGGTCTGGGCGGAGGCGGGCTTCTTGGTGTTGCGGCCCCCGGCCGCCGCGGACAGGGTCCCGTCGGCGGTCAGATGCCCGACGATGAAGCCGGCCACGAACACGGGCAGCAGGGCGAGCACGACCACCCGCAGGGTGCGCCCGGGCCACGGCAGGGCCTCCACCCGGCGCAGCAGGGGCTCGAGCGGCCCGCCGGGCGCGACCAGCCGGCTGGCGGCGTCGCGCAGTGCCGTGGACCGGTTACCGCCCTGCAGCACAACGTCCCCCTCCGATGTCTGAGCGCCCCCGACGATATCGAACATCGCTGCTAACCTTCGCATCGTGACCAGTGCCCAGCCGCCCTCGCAGTGGAACGACGGAGCGATGCGCCCGCCGACGACATCGGACGGCGACGCGCCCACCATGCCGATCCCGGTCACGCCGCCCGGCTCGCCGGTCCCGCCCCCGCAGGCGCCCGCGGGGCCGTGGCCGCCCGGCCCGGGCGGGTACGCCGGCGCGCCCGTCTCCCAGCCGGGGCACCAGTGGGCCCAGCCGCCGATGGCCGTGCCGGACGCCGGTCAGCCGCCGCAGGACTGGCCGGGCCAGCCGCCGGTGCCGCAGCAGATGCCGTACCCGGCGTCCGGCCCGCCGGTGCAGCAGCAGTGGCCGGTCACCTACCCGACCTCGGGGCCGCCGATGCAGCCGATGTCCGGCCCGCCCACCTCGGCTCCGCCCACGTCCGGGCCGCCGCAGTCGTGGCCGCCGGCCGAGCCCACGTCCGGGCCGCCCATCGGGCACTGGCGCGGCGGCACGCCGGTCTCCGAGCTGCCGCCGTGGGGCGACACGGGGCTGCCGCAGGACCCGCCCAACGCGGGGCCGCGGATCGTGCCCTCGCCGCCGGAGCCGCGCGGCAAGCTGCTGCTCGGGCTGCTGATCGGCGCGGTCGCCGGCATCGTGCTGGCCGGGCCGGCCGGATACTTCCTGCACTCGCCGGGCGAGACCGCGGCCGCGCCCTCGCCGTCGGCCGTCGCGTCCACCGCACCCACGCTGTCCTCGTACGAGACGGTGCGCCGGGACGTGAACAAGCCCAAGCTGGGCGGCGACCTGGCCGGTCTCGCCGAGCCGTGGCTGCCGTACCTCGGCGGCTGCCTGGCCAACGGCGAGCCGAACGGGCCGGCCCTGAACGAGGGCGAGAAGACCCACGTCGCGTGCACGTACGGCGGCATCTCGGTGCACTTCGCGACGTACGAGTCGGCGATCGCGCGCGACGCGTCCCGCGACTACCACGTCAAGCTCAACGGCCAGGCCGCGAACCTGGCGCCCGGCCTGGACACGCCGGTCAAGAAGAACGGCACGGTCAGCAAGGCGGCCGGGATGTACATCGAGTACGCCTACCGCCTCAACTCCGGCGTGACGATCTGCGGCCTGTCGTGGGACCGGGACGACGACACGTCCGGCGTGACGCTGGAGGCCGTGTGCAGCTCGGAGCTCGACGGCAAGTGGGAGCCGCTGCGGGAGATCTGGCAGCGGTACAGCTGAATCGGGTGACACCGGCGGCGGGACTCAGCGCCCGCGGCCGGTGAACACCTCGCCCACGGTGCGCAGAATGACCTTCACGTCCAGCCAGAGCGACCAGTTCTCGATGTAGTAGTTGTCGAACCGGGCCCGGTCGGAGATCGGGGTGTCCCCGCGCAGGCCGCTGACCTGCGCGAGGCCGGTCAGGCCGGCGGGCACCCGGTGGCGCAGCGCGTATTCGGGGTGCTCGGCCGAGAACTGGTCGACGAAGAACGGCCGCTCCGGCCGCGGGCCCACGACGGTCATGTCGCCGCGCAGGATGTTCCACAGCTGCGGCAGTTCGTCCAGCGAGGTGCGGCGCATGAAGCGGCCCACCGGACCGATGCGCGGGTCGCCGTCGATGGTCCAGTGCGTCTCGGCCTCGGCGTCGTCGGCCGGGCGCATCGAGCGGAACTTGATGACGTCGAAGGGCTTGCCGTAGCGCCCGATGCGCTGCTGGCGGAACAGGATGCCGGGGCCGCCCTCGATCCGGGTGGCGATCGCGCACAGCAACATGATCGGGCTGAGCACCACCAGGGCGATCGCCGAAACGATGATGTCCGAGGTGCGCTTCACGGCCCAGCGCGGGCCGGACAGCGTGGCCCGGCGGGTGCGGGCCACCGGGATCGCGCCGATGTGGTCGGGCACGCCGTTGTGGGAGAAGAACTCGCGCAGCCGCGGCACCACCCACAGGTCCCGCTTCATCATCACCGGCCGCCGGGCGAGCTTGACGAGCCGCGCATCGGGGCAGTTCACGTCGGCGACGATGACGACGTCGCAGTCGGTGAGGGCGACCATGTCCTCGAGGTCGTCGAGGGAGCCGAGCAGCGGCTGCAGTTCCCGCTGCTCGTGGGAGGTCGACTGGACGTCCACGAACCCCACGAACCGCAGCCCGTAGCTGGGGTAGCGGCGCAGCAGCCGGGCCAGCTCGGCCGCGATCGGCCCGCCGCCGATGATGATCGTGTTGTGCTCGACCCAGCGCTTGCGCCGGGCGATGACCGTGGCCGAGCGGGTGAGCATCCGGCCGACCACGACCAGGACCGCGGAGATCGCGATGTTCTGCAGGAACTCGGTGATCGCCCCGACCGAGTCGTGCCGCTGCGCCGCGATGATCGCGACCACCGCCGCCGCGGCGAGCATCCGCCCGGCGAGGCTGGGCAGTTCGTCGAGGATGCTCAGGTGCCGCCGCGCGTGGTAGAGCCCGCCGATGGCGAAGATGCACACCGTGAGCAGCGCGCAGACGATCATGCCTTTCCAGTAGCCCAGGCTCCACAGCAGCGGCGCGAGCAGCGCGATCAGGTCGACCGGCAGGGTCAGCATCCAGGCCCGCAGCGCGCGGGTCCGCTTGGAGTTGCGGGCGGCCGGATAGGGCAGCACCGCGGTCGTGTCCAGCGCGGCCAGGTGGGCCGGTGCCGCGTCGTCGTGCTCGCTCGTCCGCTGTCTCGGTGGTCGCCACTCCACCTCGATCGCCGCGCGGGCATGGCGCGGCTCGTGCATCGATTCGCTCATCTCGCTCCCCGTTACGGCGTGCTGCCGGATCGTTACACGACGCGCCGCGCGATCGAACGCACCGATCGACGTATTTATGTTAATTGGCCTGGCAACCCCGTGGTACTCGACTTCTGTTACGGGTTGGGTGCGGTGACGTCGGCCCGCACGACCCGGCGACCGGCCAGGCGGGCGGCCACGACGTGCCGGCGGCGCAGGCGCGGGCGGCTCACGCCGAGCACGAACTCCGGGTACATCCCGTAGAACGTCCACGCCGCCCGCAGCTCCAGGTTGTGCGCGCGGGACCACTTGAACGTGTTGGTCGCGCGCCCCCAGTGGTGGGTCCAGCGCACGTCGCCCAGCACCGAGACGCCGAGCCCGTGCTCCCAGGCGCGCAGGCAGATCTCGGCGTCCTCGTAGTACAAAAAGAAGCGCTCGTTCCAGCCGCCGATGTGATCGAAATCGCTGCGCCGCATCGCCACGGCCGCCCCGATGACCCACGTCACCCAGCGCGACTCGCCGGGCTCGCTCAGGATGCGGTACCGCGCGTGCATCCGCTCGAACGGCCACATCCGCCGGTTGCCGAGCTTCGCGGTGACGTACGGGAAGCCGCGCCCGTTGGGCTGGGGGACCCCGTCCGAGCCGAGCAGCTGGGGCGCGACGAGCCCGCCGTGCACGTCCAGGTGGGCCGCCAGCCGGTCGAGCCCCTGCCCCTCGACCTCGAGGTCCGGGTTGGCGAACAGCAGCAGCTCGCTCGCCGACGCGCGGACCCCGATGTTGTTGGCCTTGGCGAACCCGAAGTTCTCCGGCAGCTCGATCACCCTTGCCCCGAGCGCGCGGGCCACCTCCACGGAGTCGTCGGACGAGGCGTTGTCGACGACGATCCAGTCGTACGGCTTGAACGGGGTGTCCCAGCAGCGCCGGAGGGTCTCGGCGGAGTTGTACGAGACGGTCACCACGCTCCAGCGCGGCGTCGGGCGGTCGCGCTGGGCGGGGATGTGCGGCTGGCTCATCGGGCCTCCCGTCCTCGAAGGTGGCCGGCCAGGGCGGCGATGCCGAGGCGGCGACCGCGCCAGTCCCGGCGGGCGCCGGCGGCCATCGCCAGGCCGCGCCCGACGCCGCGCAGGAACGAGCGCAGCAGCCCCTGCCGGGCCCGCCGGGCGGCGAGTCCCAGGTGCGCGACCAGCAGGATCGGCGCCGCGGCCAGCAGCAGCGGCCAGGTGAGCCCGCGCGCGGCCACCAGCACCCGGTTGCGGGCCAGCAGGAACGAGCGGAACTCGGTGAGCCCGGCGTCGCCCTCCACGCTGTGCCCCCAGGCGTGTGGGAGCGCGAGGTCCAGCGCCGCCGTGCGCACCCCGGCGGCATGCAGGCGGAAGGCCAGGTCGGCGTCCTCGCCCCAGGCGAACATCGGCTCGTACAGGCCGCCGAAGCGCCGGAACAGCTCGGCCGGGAACACCCCGGCGCCCCCGGACGGCCCGATCGGGCGGCGCCGGCCGTTCGCCGGGCGGTCGATGAAGAGCGCGATCGGGTGCAGATCGATGCCGGTGTACTCGCTGCCGTGCATCAGCAGCCCCAGCGCGATCGGCACGTCCGGCTCGGCGCGCACCGCCGCGAGCACGCGCCCGAGCGAGTCCTCGTGCAGCCACACGTCGGGGTTCAGCAGCAGCACGTGGTCCGCGGTGACGTGGGCCAGGGCGCGGTTGCAGCCGGCGGCGAAGCCCGGGTTCGTGTCGTCCGGCAGGTACCGGCCGCTCCCCGGCGGCAGGTTCTGCTCGATGACCGGCGGGCACGAGCCGTCGGGCGCGTTGTCGACGAAGACGAACTCGACCGGCAGCCCCTCGGCGCTGCGCACCCAGGTCGGCAGCGTCTTGACCAGCACGTCGGCCGAGCGGAACAGCACGGTGACCACGGCGAGGCGCGGCGGTTGCTCAGCCGGCACGGCGCGGCCTCCCCATCAGGAACAGCGCGAGCAGCCCCGGCGCGAGGCCGAGCCAGAACGGCTGCAACGCGACGTAGAACTCGTAGATGCCGAAGGCGGCGTAGTACACGACGAACGCGCGGGCCAGGTGCTGGGCCGGTCCGGTCGAGCCCTGCAGCCGCCGGTCCACCAGCCCCACCACGAGCCCGACGACGAGCAGGTAGACCGCGGCCCCGGCCGGGCCGAAGTCCAGCAGCGGGATGGCGGCGAAGGTGGCGGTGTTCATGAAGTACGGCATGCTCAGCTGCGAGGTGATGAGGTACATGTCGGTGTGCCCGACCAGCCGCTCGCCCGGCCGCCCGGCAAACTTCAGCGAGTAGGCGCCGTGCCCGTGCGGCACCGCGTCGCGCTGCTGCCACAGCCGGCCGAACGTCTCGGTCGACGAGCTCAGCGACAGGTCCAGCGAGGCCACGCTCGCGAGGGCGGGATTGCTGCCGTACCGCGCCCGGAACTCGTCCTCGAAGATGCCCTCGCCGGCCAGGGTGCGCTGCCCGCCCAGGATCACCACGAGCAGCACCGCGAACCCGCCGATCAGCGTGACCGCGAGGGCCGGCCTGACCTTCGGCGCCTTGCGGCCCGGCGGCCGGCGCGTCGACAGCGCGGCGATCAGGGCCGGCACGATGCCGACCAGAACCGCGTTCTTGCTCGCCCCGAGCGCGGCCCCACCGGCGAACACGACGGCGAGCGCGGCATAGAGCCAGCGATGCCGAGCCTCACCGGCGACGGTCCGCAGCAGCGCCACGGCCAGGCCGAGGGTCCACGCCTGGCCGAGCACGCCGGTGTAGATGTTGTCCCGATGACTCAACGCCTCGCGGGCGACGTCGGGGTTGCTCGCGAGCACCGGGGGCAGCGTGCCGCGGAAGCGCAACACCGCCGAGACAAAAGCCACGAACAAGACGCCGCCGAGGTACAGCCTGAGCCTGCGCTCGCTCGGCCAGACCAACAACGGCCGCTTGACCGCGGCGGGCTTCTCCGATCCCGCGAGCCCCACGCTTCCGGCGCCCCCGACCGACGCGACGTGCACACGGCGGGTTTGGCGGGTTGACTCGAGCTTGCGGCCGATTGCCCAGCCGCCGAGGAAGCAGCCTACGAACGCGGCGAGGACGGGCATCGCGGCCGGGCCGGCGAACGAGTCGTAGGGGCCGGGGAAGACCAGCACCGCGGTGAACGCGGCGGCCCAGGCGGCGGCGGTCGCGCCCAGCCACCACATCCCGGCGCGGGCCGCGAAGAACGCCGCCGCGGCCATGCCGAGCACCGAGCCGACCCGCGCGTCGAACACGAGCACGAGCATCACCACGCCGGCCGTGACGGCAACCGCAGCCGGCGTCAACGGCTCGCGCGACGGCCGCGTGGCGTCGGGCGTCAGTGGTCCGCGCGGTGTCATGGCGTCGGGCGTCAGTGGCTCGTGTGGTCGTGTGGCGTCGGGCGTGAGTGGTCCGTGTGGTGGCGGGGTGTCGGGGGTTAGCGGCTCGCGCGGCTGGGTGGGGTCAGGCGTTGACATGGGACACCGACCGGTAGAGGTCCGTCCAGCGGTGGACGGCGCGGGTGAAGGCGTGCTCGTGCTGGTACCAGTGGGCGATGGCGAGTCGCTCGGCGCTCGGCGGGGTGGCGGCCAGGGCGGTGCGCACGGCCGCTGCGATCGCGTCCGGGCGAGGCTCGGCGACGAACGCGAGGACGCCGGCGGCGCGGTGGGTCACCTCGGCCAGGCCGCCCACGCCCGAGTGGACCACCGGGACGCCCAGCGACAGGGCCTCCTGGGCGCTCTTGCCGAACGCCTCGACGCTGGAGGGGACCAGCAGGCAGTCGAGCGTCGGCAGGAACTTGGCCGCGTCGACCTGGCCGAGGAGTTCCACGTTCGGCAGCGGGGGCACCGCGACCGAGCCGGAGCCGCCGACCAGCAGCCGCGCGTCGGGCAGGGCGCGGGCCACGTCGCCGAGCAGGCCGGCGCCCTTCTCCGGCTCCAGGCGGCCCAGGTAGCCGAGCACCGGCGGCTCGCCGGGGGCGCGCTCGGGTGCGGGCTGCGGGGCGGGCCAGGCCGGCGGGAGCGGGTTGGGGATGACCCGGATGTCCTTCACCTTGCCGCGGTCGCGCAGCTCGCCGGCCTCGTACTCGGAGACGGCGACGGTGGTGTGCGGCCGCACCCGGCGCATGATCAGGTCGAGCGTGATGTTGGCCTGGACGCGTGCCTTGGCCTTCAGCGTGGGCGCCGCGCCGCGGGTCTGCCACAGGCTGCTGTGCAGCGTGACGACCAGCGGGGTCGGGTCGCCGCCGGACCGGAGCGCGGCCCGGCAGTGCATCGCGGCGGAGAGCAGGTGCGCGCACACGACGTCGGGGCGCAGCTCGCCGATGACCTGCCGGAGGTCCCGCACGTACTGCAGGTCGATCCGGCTGCGGGCGCCGAGCTCGCGCCACGGTACGCCCGCCTCGCGCAACGCCGCCCCGGTCGCGTCGTCCGGGGTGCAGGCCACGATGTCGACGCCGGACGCGACGAGCGCCGGCAGCATGTCGACGAGGAAGTGCTCGGCCCCGCCGAACTGGCGGCGGCCCGAGCCTCCGGTGGTACACACGACGAGGACTCTCATGGGGTGCGCAGGCCCTCGATGGCGCCGCGGGCGATCGCCCGGCGCACGGTCGACCGGGCGACGACGGCGCGCATGACGGTGCCCGCCGCGTAAGCGGTGGTGGCGACCCGGCCCCGGCGGCCGCCCTGCGACTTGCTGGCCCGGATGAACTCGCGGGTCTGCCGGCGGGAGATCTCCTCGCGGCTCCACACCTTCTTGGCGGTGGAGTCGTTCTCGTGCTCGATCACCGCGTCGCGCACGAACGCGATCCGCAGGCCCAGCCGGCGGACCGCCCAGCACAGCCGCAGGTCCTCGGAGTAGAAGAACGCCGACTCGTCGACCCCGCCGATGGCGTCGAGGGTCTCCCGGCGGATCGCCACGAACGGCCCGGTCAGCCAGTCCGCCCGGTCCGGTGCGGTGGTGATGCGCAGGGCCGGGATGATCGCGCTCAGCCCGGTCGCGTGGCCGAGGCCGACCCGCACCGACAGGAACCGCCCGCCCTCGGTGGCCTCGGAGCCGTCGTGGTTGCGCACGCTCGGGAACGCCGCGCCGACCGTCGGGTCCCGCAGCGCGGCCACGAGCCGCGTGACGACCTCGTCGCCGGCGATCACGTCGTTGTTGGCCAGGATGATGTCGCGCCGGGTCGAGTGGCGCACGCCGAGGTTCATGCCGCGCGAGTAGCCGAGGTTCTCCTCGGAGCGCACGTACCGGGCGCCGGTCTGCGCGCACATCGCCCGCAGCGCGGCACTGACCTCCGCCCCGCTGCCGTTGTCGACCACGACGATCTCGGCGGCCGCCGGCAGCGAGCGCACGCAGGCACCGGTCTTGACGTGGTCCTCCCAGGTCAACACGATGATCGAGGTATCCATCCGCTACACCGTTCCGCTCGTGGCCGGGACCAGGGACTTGCGGCGGCGCGGGCTCACCAGCGAGCCGGCCGCGTGGATGCCGTGGACGACCGAGGAGGCGGCGGCCGCCAGGACCAGGGGCTTGCGGCGGCGCGGGCTCACGAGCGAGCCGATCGCGTGGATGCCGTGGACGACCGAGGAGGCGGCGGCCGTACCGACGGCCCCGTTTCGCTCGTGGCCGGGACCAGGGACTTGCGGCGGCGCAGGCTCACCAGCGAGCCGGCCGCGTGGATGCCGTAGACGACCGAGGAGGCGGCGGCCGCGCCGACGGCTCCGATCAGCGGGATGAGCACCAGGTAGGTCGGGACCGCGGCGGCGAGGGCGATCAGCGCGACGACCGTGGTCGCCTGCTCGCCCCGCTGCTTGAGCAGCGCCGCCGACCACGCCTTGCCCAGCGTGGTGGCGATGGTGCCGGGCAGCAGGATCAGGCCGAGCAGCCAGGCCTCCCGGTACCCGGGGGCGAGCCAGCCCAGCCCGGCCAGCGCGACGGTGCACAGGACGCCCACCGGTAGCGCCGCCTTCACGATCGGGCCCGCCGAGGGGGTCCGGTCCTCGCCGGCGCCGCGGTCGGCCAGGATGCGCTGCGCGGTGATGACCGCGCCGGCCTGGGCGAACTCCATCGCCGCGACGGCCAGCGCGTAGACGCCGAGCGCGCCCGAGCCGGCGAACCGGGCCAGGATGATCTGGTCGAGCCGGAAGGTGAGCATCTGCGCGCAGATGCCCAGGTGCAGCTTGCCGATGGTGGCCACGTCCCGGGTCCGATCGCCCGGCAGCAACCGCGGGGGCACCGGACCGGAGCCGGACGGGTCCAGCCCGAAGCCGCGGGCCTGGCGCAGCACCGCGATGGCCAGGCCGAGCGCCGCGAGCAGCTGTGATCCCAGCCACACGGCGCTCCAATGCTCGCCGGAGCGGTCGCCCCGCAGATAGAGGACCGCATATCCGGCGATGAGGGCGGCACCGGCGACGGCGCGCGTGCCGTATACGAAGACGAAGCGCTTCAGTCGCAGTACCAGAGAAGATCCGGCATTGAAAACGGTCAGTGCAGCCGCGCCGGCCATCGCGTTGCGGTAGTCGCCGATGCCCTCGACGGCGATCAGCGCGGCGGCCACCCCGGCCGACGCCACCACGCAGCCGATGAGCAGCAGGATGATCCAGCGGCGGCCGCGGTCGAGCACCCAGCCGGCCGGGCGGGACAGCAGGAAGGTGTCGATCGAGAAGCCGCCGATCGCCGCGCCGAGCGTTGCGCCGACGATCGTCGCGGCCAGGTCGCCGCGCTCGGTGGCGGGCAGCACGACGGTGCCCACCGAGGCGAGGCCGGTCAGGGCGAGCGAGGCCATGAAGAGCGGTGCGGGCCGCAGGGCGAGCCGGGCGTACTTCAACACAGCCGAATACCTGCCGCCGTCGATGCGCGATCTCCCCCTGTCGCGCGCCGAACCTTTGTACCGGAGCAAAGAACGTCGCCGCAACCGGTGAGACGCGCCTGTAGCCTGTGACCGTCCCGCGTCCAGCCCGCTGATGGAGTCCGATGTCCGGCACCCTGTTCGTCCGCTCGGCGCTGACGCATTGGCGAAGCGTGGCGGCGTTCGCCGTGCTCGGCACCGCGGCGACCGGGCTGCTGGCGGCCGCGCGCACCCCGGAGTTCCACGCGCACCTGCAACTGATCGTGACGTTCACGCCGGTCCGGCCGAGCGCCCAGGCGATGCTGGCGCCGGCCATCGCCGCCGAGGCCGGGCCGACCGTCGACGCCACCTCGGCGGTCGCGATCGGCCACGCGTTCGGCGCCGACGAGCGGCTGATCGAGTCGCGGGTCCGCGGGTACGCGCAGAAGGCCACCAGCACCGCGATCACCGGCCAGGTCAGCCGCGCCTTGGCACTGGGCTGGTCGCCGGACGAGCTCGGCGCGCACATCGCCGCCTGGTCGCCGCTCAACACGACGCTCATCGACATCGAGGTGCGCGACGCCGACCGGGGCCGGGCGGCCCGCATCGCCGACGCGATCGGCGAGGCCCTCGTCGAGGCGGCCAAGGCCGAGCCGCTGCCGCCGAACGACCCCGCGCCGCTGCGGCTGGAGCTCGCGGCCCGGCAGGCGGCCATCGTGCCGGTCGAACCGGAGCCCGTCCCGTGGCGCCCGTACCTGGCCGGCGGCGCCCTCGCCGGCCTCGCCATCGGCACCGGCCTGGCCATGCAGCGGGCCCTGCTGCGCCGCCGCGGCGACACGATGCGCGACTGGGTCCGGCAGCGGCTGGCCGCCGTGCAGTCCTTCGCCCGGCTCGCGAACAAGCACTTCTGGGGCCCCGGCTGGCGCTGACGCCCGCCTGGCCGGCACCGCGCCTCGCGATCCGGCGACCAGCCGACCGGCCCGTGCGGTGGTGGCCAGCCGACCGGCCCGCGCCGGGGTGCGCAGCCGATCGGTTCGCGTGGCGGTGATCAGGCGACCGGCTTGTCTGACGGCGCCGGGTGGGCGGCGAAGAAGGCGTCCATGGCGTCGTTGCGCATCGCGTCGAAGAGCTCCTTCGACTGTGCCTCGTCGAGCTGCACGGCCGAGCCGGCGCTGGTTTTGAGGTCGTCGTTGGAGTACGGCACGGTGCCGAACTTCACGTTGTCCGGCCGGATGTTCTTCACCGAGGCGGCCAGCGCGCGCAGGTCGATGGTCTTGTCGATGGTCAGCGACTGCGCCGCGGTGATGAGCAGCTTGTCGAAGGCGAGCGGGTTTTCCAGCAGCCCGCCCTTCGAGACCTTGTTGATGATGCCCCGCACCACCAATTGCTGGTCGTGCATGCGGCCGAAATCGCCGCCGGGGACGCTCTTGCGGTTGCGCATGAACTCCTCGGCGGTCTTGCCGTCCATCTGCTGGCAGCCCTTCTTCCACGTCGTGTTGGAGAAGGTCGATTTGACGTCGAAGTCGAGGCACACCTCCACACCGCCGACCGCGTCCACCATCGTGCGGATGCCGGCGAAGCTGGCGATCATCGCGCCGTCCAGCGTGATTCCGGTGAGCTGGCTGACCGTCTTCACCGCCAGCGGCGCCCCGCCGAAGGCGAAGGCCGCGTTGAGCTTGTTCATCCCGGCCTTGCGGCCCTTGCTCTCCGGGATCATGACGTAGCTGTCGCGCGGGATGGAGATGATGGTCGCGCTGTCCCGCTTGGCCGAGATGTGCACCAGCATGATCGTGTCCGAGCGCTCGCCCGCGACCACGCCCTTGTCGGTCTCGCCGGCCCGGGAGTCGGAGCCCAGCAGCAGGAAGTTCAGCGGGCCGCCCTCCCAGTGCTCCTCGGTGACGGCGGGCGGGGCGGCGGCGTCGCCCATGAGATCGTCGTGGTGTACGGCGCCCTCGTACCGCGACAGCAGCCCGAACGCCGCCGCCGTGCCGCCGCCGACGAACGTGAACAGCACGATGCCGATGATGATGAGGGCCCGCTTCCACCGGGCCAGCCCGCGGAAGCCCTTGCGCTTTTTCGGCGCCTTGACCGGTGCGTCGACCTCCGCCGTCTCATCGCCGAAGTTGTCGCGCGGTGCATCCGATCTCGTATAGGTGGACATTGCCGACGTCGCCCCCGATTGTCTCGCCTATCGCGCCATCACAATCCGCGTGCGATGCATGACAACTCGTCATCCACGGATTCACGTCGATGCGTTCGTTCAAGCACGATAGCCGGTACCGCGTCCACTCTCCAGCGCGCGGCAGTTCCCAGAAATCATTGCGTGAAATAGGCCACATTGATCAAGGTGAAATTTGGCAAAAGCCCCTTTTAGCCGGGGAAGGCGTCGGCGAAGGCCCGATGCACCGGCGTGCGCGGCAGGCGGTCGTAGATCGCGAAGACGACGCGGTCGAAGCACGGCACCCGCTCCAGCGCCACCGCGAAGGCCCGCGCCACGTCGGCCGGCGCGTTGCGGAAGACGCCGCAGCCCCAGGCGCCGAGGACGAGGGTCCGGTGGCCGTACGCCGCCGCCACCGACAACACCCGCGTGGCCCGCCGGCGCAGGATTTCCGGCACGTCGCCGGCGTCCGCGGGCTGGTTGCGCAGCAGGGCGCCGAGGTTCGGGGCGGCCGCCGTGAGGAAGCTCGTCGCGAACGGCTCGTCCAGCAGGTTGCCCTTGTCGTCGCGGAAGCACGGGACTTGCGGCGAGTAGATGACGTGGTCGCTGTACCGGAGATCGCGCTGTTGGCGGTGAAACCCGTAGAACGCCGGGGCGGTGCGCTGGCAGGCGTAGAGGGCCGAGGCGCGGGCCAGGCTCTCCTCCTGCGCGACCGCGCCGCCGAGGAAGCCGCCGCCCGGGTTCTTGGCCGAGGCGAAGACCAGGGTCGCCGCACCGGCACCCACCCGGCGCGCGGCCGCCAGCGTCGACTCATGCGTCACCTCGACGCCGACGGCGGCAGCCGGGGTGCCCGCCGCGACCGGCTCGTCCGGTGCGATCAGCCGGGTGCCGGCCATCGCCGCGCGCACGGACGCGGCCAGATCGACGCGCGCGCCGCGGGTGTTCACGTAGTCGCCCCGCTCGGCGATCGCCACGGTCTGCCGGGCGATCTCCCGCAGGCGGCCACTCACGGGCGACACCGTAGCAAGGGGTACCCCTGACAAACGACACAGTAGTGCGGCCCCGACCGGCCCTATCGTGCGAAGACATGAGCGAACCGGTCTCCCAGCGCCCCCAGCAGCTTCCCGAGAGCGCCCGCGCGCGCCTGGGGCGGACCCAGCAGGGCAGCAAGCCGTTCTTCACCTCGGACCTGTCGGTCAACGAGTTCGTGCTGACCACGCAGACCGGGTTCGAGCCGCTGGGCCTGGTGATGGGCACCTGCATCTACCACGTCGGGGTGCAGGCCTCGCGCTGGAGCGTGAGCCAGGAGCTGCAGGTGCTCAGCCAGGCGATGTACCAGTGCCGCGAGCTGGCCATGGCCCGCATGGAGAGCGAGGCCGACGCGCTCGGGGCCGACGGTGTGATCGGCGTGCGCATCCGCTCGCTCAACTACGCGTTCGCCTCGGACGTCCTGGAGTTCGTCGCGGTCGGCACCGCGATCAAGTCCAGCAACGGCCAGTCCTACCGCACGCCGGCGGGCCGCCCGTTCACCTCGCACCTGAGCGGCCAGGACTTCTGGACCCTGCACCGGCACGGCTGGCTGCCGCGCGGGCTGGTGCTGGGCACGTGCGTGTACCACATCGCGCACATGACCTTCCGCCAGATGCTGTCCAACGTGGGCCAGAACGTCGAGCTGACCAACTTCTCCCAGGCCGCCTACGACGCCCGCGAGATCGCGATGGACCGGATGCAGTACGAGGGTCAGCTGCTGCAGGCCGACGGCATCGTGGGGGTGAGCGTCGAGGAGTCCGCCTGGGAGTGGGGCCAGCACGCGATCGAGTTCTTCGCCATGGGCACCGCGGTCGCCCGCCTGCACCCGGACGCCCAGCCCGAGCACCCGACCATGGTCATGCCGTTGACGTGAGCCGCTGCAGGGCCTCGACCGCGGCGGAGTCGGCGCCGGCGACGCGCACCAGCTCCCCGGTGAGCGCCCGGCACCAGGCGTCGGCGTTGCACGTCTCGGTGGACAGCACCACCCCGCGCGACACGTGCCGGATCACGGTGACGGGCCGCGCGCCCACGCCGTCCCGCTCGATCTCGAACCGCCGGCCGTCCAGGTCCACGTGCACCGCGAGCACCGCGGGCTCACGGCCGCCGAGCCGCGCCTTGAGCCGCCCCTCCCGCCGCACCTCGACCAGGTGCGCGGGGAGCGCGGCGGACAGCACGGCGATGAGCATCCCGCCGAACAGCGACAGATCGTCGGCGCCCTGCCGCAACCGCGCCGCGACGAGCTCCAGGTCCAGGTGGGACTCGGGATTCACGCGCCCATGGTACGTGTGCGGCGCCGCGACGGTCCGGGCCCGCGTCAGCCGGCGAGGCCGCGGACCCACGCGTAGGCGCCCAGCACCTGGCCGACGATCGGGATCGTGGCCAGCACCAGCAGCACGTCGAGGAGGTCCGCCGCGCGGCCCAGGTAGACCGAGGGCGGCCGCCCGCTGTACCGGATCCCCGCGGCCACCGTCAGCGCCGCCACCAGCAGCAGCGCCACCACCGCGCCGATCTGCACCGCCACGCCGGCGTCCAGCAGCCGGGCCAGCAGCACGGCCACCCCGCCCAGGCCGGTCAGCAGCAGGGGAAGCCGGTGCCGCACCGTGGTGAAGAGGCGGGCCCGCAGCAGGTTCGCCGCGGCCACCACGCCGACCAGCAGGGCCGTCACGACGCCGGGGGCGCGGCCGATCAGCCAGAACGACACGAGGTTGAGCACCGCGAAGGCCAGCAGCAGGCCGGTGAAGATCTCGTCCGCGCGGGCCACCGTCGCGTACGTCGCGGCGGCCGGCGGGGGCGGGTCCTGGTGCACCAGGTCGTCGGTCGTGCGGGGGAGCTGCGGCACGGGCACCCGGCCCAGCCGGACGGAGGCGAGGGGCAGGGCGGGCGCGAGCAGTACCAGCAAACCGACCACGGCCGCCGCGCACTCCGGGGCGCCCAGGGAACTCAGGCCCAGCAGGCCCGCGAGGACGCCCAGCGCGCCGATGGCGATGCCGGCCACGAAGAGGCGGACGGCGGCGCCGATCGCGAGGAAGCCCAGCACCGCCGCGATCAGCAGCGCGCCTGCGCCCGTGAGCAGATGCGGGGCGCCGAGGCGGAGCAGCGGTTCGTCGCCGGCCAGCAGGAGCAGGCCGCCGGTGAAGGCGTAGGGCAGGGCCACCGCGCCCAGCGTGGCGCCCGCGGTCGCGTCGGGCAGCGTGCGGAGGACCGTGAAACCGGCGGCCAGCAGGAAGGCGGCGATGACCAGGGCGGCCACGCCGAGGCCCTCCCGCAGGAGCAGCGCGAGGGTGCCCAGGAGCAGCAGCACGGCCGTCGCCAGGCCGGTGACGCGGGTCGCGGCGGGGGTCCAGGGCGTGCCGTAGCGGCGGGCGCCGGCCGCGATGGCGTCGACCACGTCGTCGTACTCGAGCTCGGGCCACTCCTCGTAGCGGGGCGCGAGGTGCAGGAGCTCGCCGTCGTGGACGTGCTGGGCGGCCAGCGTCCGGCCCATGTCCAGGGTGCTGCCGTCGGTGCGGCGCAGGACCCAGCCGCCGTGGTCGAGGCCGTCGTCGGCCAGCGACTCGCCGGCCCGCGGCAGGACTCCGGGCATGAGCATGGCCAGCGGGATCTGCACCGGCAGGGCGAGGTCGAGGCGGCGCTTCGGCGCGGCGAGGACGACGCGAGCCAGCCCGGCACCAACGTTCTCGGCCATCGATCCCCGTGCTCCCTGCCGTCGCCGCTCGATCGAAGGTGCCCAACGTAGCAGCCCGCCGTTTAGCATGGCTCGCGTGAGCACTGTCGTGCGCCGGCGACCCGCGCGGCGGGCCGGGCCCGAGTACCCGTCGGGCGAGGTGCTCCTGGAGCCGCCGCCCGAGGTGCCGGCGCCGACCGGGCGCGGCTGGGCGCAGATGCTCATGGTGATCCCGATGCTGGCCGGCTCGGGCGCGATGGCGCTGATGTTCGCCGGGCAGCGCGGCGGGCCGCTGGCCTACCTGACCGGGGCGATGTTCGGGCTGTCGGCGATCGGGATGCTGGCCTCGCAGTTCGGCCAGAGCGCCGGGCCGGGCCGGCAGCAGATGCTCATCGCCCGGCGCGACTACCTGCGCCACCTCGCGCAGCGGCGGCGCCAGGTGCGCCGGGCCGGGCAGAAGCAAAGAGCGACGCTGTTGTACCGCTACCCGGACCCCGAAGCGCTCTGGTCGATCCCGGCCGGCCAGCGACTGTGGGAGCGCCGGCCCGCGGACGCCGACTTCGGCATGGTGCGGATCGCGCGGGGGCCGCAGGAGCTCGCCACGCCGCTGGTGCCGCCGGCCAGCCGGCCGCTGGAGGACCTCGACCCGATGTGCGCGGTCGCGCTGCGCCGGTTCATGACCACGTACGCGACCGTCGACGACCTGCCGATCGTGATGGCCCTCGACGGGTTCGCCCGGGTGCACCTGCGGGGCGAGCCGGACCGCGCCCGCGCCCTGGCCCGCGCGATCCTGGCCCAGGCGGTCGCCTTCCACGCCCCGGACGACCTGCTCGTGGCGGTGTGCACCGCCCCGGCCAACGCGGGCCACTGGGAGTGGGCCAAGTGGCTGCCGCACGCGCTGCATCCCAGCCGCAACGACGCGCTGGGCCGGCTGCGGCTGATCTCGGCCAACGTGCCTGGCCTGGAGGCGATGCTCGACGACGTGCTCGGCGCGCGGCCGCGGTTCAACCCGGTCAGCGGGGCCGAGCGGGTCGGCGGGCCGCACGTGATCGTCGTGCTGGACGGCGGTGACGTGCTCGGCTCCGACCATCTCATGACCGAGGGCGGGGTCGAGGGCGTCACGGTGCTCGATCTGTCCACCGCGCCGCCGCGGCTGCTCGACCAGACCGCCCTGGTGCTGGAGATCGCGGCGGACGGGGCGCTGGCGAGCAGTACCTTCGAGGGCCGGGCCGAGGTCGGCCGGGCCGACGGGCTCAGCGCGGCCGAGATGGAGGGCCTGGCCCTGCAGCTCGCGCCGCTGCGGCTGGCCGCGGCCGCGCGCACCGAGCCGCGCACCGGCGGCACCGTCGACCTCGCCGAGCTGCTGGAGCTCGGCCCGCCCGGCGACTACGACCCGGCCCGGCACTGGGTGCCGCGGCCGCAGCGGGACCGCCTGCGCGTGCCGATCGGCTGGTCGCCCGACGGCACCATGGTCGAGCTGGACCTCAAGGAGTCGGCCCAGGACGGCATGGGCCCGCACGGCCTGCTGATCGGGGCGACCGGCTCCGGCAAGTCGGAACTGCTGCGCACACTGGTGCTCGCGCTCGCCGTCACGCACAGCTCCGAGGTGCTCAACTTCGTGCTGGTCGACTTCAAGGGCGGCGCCACCTTCACCAAGCTCGACGTGCTCCCGCACACCAGCGCGGTGATCACCAACCTCGCGGACGAGCTGCCCCTCGTCGACCGGATGACCGACGCCATCAACGGCGAGCTGCTGCGCCGCCAGGAGCTGCTGCGCAAGGCGGGCAACTACGCCTCGCAGCGCGACTACGAGAAGGCCCGCACGGCCGGCGTCCCGCTCGCCCCGCTGCCCAGCCTGCTCATCATCTGCGACGAGTTCAGCGAGCTGCTCACCGCCAAGCCGGACTTCATCGACATGTTCGTGCAGATCGGGCGGGTCGGGCGATCCCTGGGCGTGCACCTGCTGCTCGCCTCGCAGCGGTTGGAGGAGGGGCGCCTCAGGGGCCTTGACACGCATCTCTCGTACCGCATGGGCCTGCGCACGTTCTCGGCGGTGGAGAGCCGCATCGTGCTGGGCGACGTGGCCGCGTTCGAGCTGCCCCGCTCGCCGGGCCACGGGTACCTGCGCTTCGGCACCGAGCCGCTGCGGCGCTTCCGCGCGGCGTACGTCTCCGGCGTGTACCGCCGCGACGGCGCCGTCGCCCTGGCCGCGGCGGGGCACGGGCCGGTCGTGCGGGACTACGTCGGCGGGTACGTCGCGCCGCCCGTCACCGAGGAGCCGGCCGACGTCGTCGAGGAGGAGGGCGCCGTCGGCGAGAGCCTGCTCGACATCCTGGTCGAGCGGATGCGGGGCAAGGGCACGCCCGCGCACCAGGTGTGGCTGCCGCCGCTCGACGAATCGCCCACCCTCGACGCCCTGCTGCCGGCGCGCGTCGTGGATGACGAGCGCGGCTTGACGGTACAAGAGCAGGCTCTTCGGGGTGGTTTGCGGGCGGTGCTCGGGATCGTCGATCGGCCGCTGGACCAGCGCCGCGACCCGCTGTGGTGGGAGCTCGCGGGGTCGGCCGGGCACGCGGTCGTGGTCGGCGGCCCGGGCAGCGGCAAGAGCACGGTCCTGCGCAGCCTGATCCTCAGCCTGGCCCTCGCGCACACCCCGCGCGAGGCGCAGTTCTACTGCCTCGACTTCGGCGGCGGGGCGCTCGGCGCGCTGCGCGAGCTGCCGCACGTCGGCGGGGTCGCCACCCGGCTCGACCCGGGCGCGGTGCGCCGCACGATCGCCGAGCTCAACGTGCTGCTGGCCGAGCGGGAGCGGCGCTTCGCCACGGCGGCGGTGGACTCGATGGCCGCCTACCGCCGGGCCCGCCGCGCCGGGCAGCACGCCGACGATCCGTTCGGCGACGTGTTCCTGGTGGTCGACGGGTGGTCGACGATCCGTTCGGACTTCGAGGATCTCGAGGGGACGATCAACGACCTGACCAACCGCGGCCTCACGTACGGCGTGCACGTCATCGCCGCCGCGACCCGCTGGAACGACGTCCGACCGGCGATCCGCGACCTCTTCGGCAGCCGGCTCGAACTGCGCCTCGGCGACCCCGGCGACTCCCAGCTCGACCGGCGCGCGGCGACGAACGTGCCCGACCGCGCGCCCGGCCGTGGCGTCGTCCCCGGCGGCCTGCAGTTCCTCGGTGCGCTCCCGCGCGTGGACGGGCAGGCGGGCGCCGAGGACCTGGCCGAGGGCGTGGAGAAGCTGGTCGGCGAGATCCGTCAGGCCTGGCCCGCCGCGGGGGCGCCGCCCGTGCGGCTGTTGCCGGCGATGCTGCCGTACGAGAGCCTGCCCGTCACGGATCGCGAGCGCCCCGGCATCCCGATCGGGATCGCCGAGGCCGACCTGAACCCGGTCTGGGTCGACTTCGCCCAGGACCCGCACTTCCTGCTGTTCGGCGACTCGGCGGCGGGCAAGAGCGCGTTCCTGCGGGCGTTCGGGCAGTCGATCATCGACCGGTACGAGCTGACCGAGGCCCGGATGATCGTGGTCGACTACCGCCGGAGCCTGCTGGGCGCGTTCGACAGCCCGCACCTCATCGGCACCGGCACCTCCGCGCCGACCGCCCAGACGATCATGGCCGAGGTGGTGTCGGTGCTCAAGGCGCGGCTGCCCGGGCCGGACGTGACGCTCGAGCAGCTGCGCACCCGCGGCTGGTGGAAGGGGCCCGAGCTGTACGTCCTGGTCGACGACTACGACCTGGTGGCCGGCGGCACCACGAACCCGATCACGCCCCTGCTGGACTTCCTCAGCCAGGCCCGCGACGTGGGGCTGCACCTCATCCTGACCCGGCGGACCGGCGGGGCCAGCCGCGCGCTGTACGAGCCGGTGCTCATGCGCCTGCGCGAACTCGGCTCGCCCGGGGTGCTGCTGTCCGGCGAGCGGGACGAGGGCGCCCTGCTCGGCAACGTGCGCTCGGCCCACCAGCCGCCCGGCCGCGGGTACTACGTGACCCGCCGCGAGGGCGGCCGGCTGGTCCAGCTGGCGTGGCGCCCGCCGCCGGCCTGATGAACGATGGTCACCGATCGTGCGTGGACCGGTATGATTGAGTGAGGTCGATCGGCTGGCGGGGAGGGGCGAGATGGCCACTGACGAGTACGGGCCGAAACCGGGACACGACTCCTGGGCGCCGGTCGACCATTCGCCGATCAAGGTCAACGTGACCAGCCTCGGCGACTACGTGCAGCTGGTCGGCAAGGAGATCGACGACTTCAACACCAACCTGCGCGACGGCGTGCTGCCGATGATGAAGGTCCAGTCGACGTTCGCCGGGTTCGGTGAAGCCAAGTTGTACCGCGGGGTGCACGCCAACGCGCTCGCGGCGACGGGTGAGATGCTGCAGGACGTCTCGTACAGCCTGCAGGCGATCGCGCAGGCGGCGTTGGGGATCTACTACGAGTACCTCGGCGGGGACGACGTCGGGCGGGCCAACGTCGACGATGTCTATGACGTGTTCTGGCCCGGTGACGGCCGCTCGACGGTGCAGTCCGCGACCTCCGGTGCTGCTGGTGCTGCTGCCGCTCCTGCCTCCTCGCCGATCGCCGGCTCGTACTTCAACTCATGGGACGAGGGCTTCACGGTGGGCGAGGGCGGCAACGCCTACGCCGTGCACAGCAACGAGAACGACATGATGGGCGCCCCCGAAGACCCGCTGCGGCAGCGCTGAGACGGGGGAGTCCGATGGCCGACCAGTACTACGGGTACGTGAAGTACACGCTGCCCCCGAGCGTGTCGCACTACGACAACTACGACCCCTCGAAGCAGATCGTCGACTACACCCCGACCCCGTGGGACGCCGAGACGACGACCATCGAGCTGATGTGGCCGTGGATCCAGATCGACTCGGACGCCCGGGCGACGGCGTTGGCCGACATGTGGCGCCGGGTGCACACCCTGCTGGACAACACGGGCCGCAATCTGCGCCGGTACACCGACGAGCTCGCCGCGACCTGGAGCTCCGACGCGTCCCAGGTGTTCCTGCGGGAGATCGGCGCCTCACTGTCCTCGATCGACGAGTGGAAAGAGGTCGCCCACACCAACGCGACGGGCCTGGACGTGCTGGCGAGCACCATCAAGTACAACCAGCGCCGCGCGCTCGCCGTGTGGAACGAGTACGTGGCGGCGATCAAGAACCCCGGAAGCGTGCCCGGCTCGGAACAGAGCCAGTCCAACGTCACGACGGGCAAGGCGGGCGGCTACTCGATCGTGGAGAGCGAGGACGCGCGCAAGCAACGGCTGGTCAAGCACTACACGGAACAGATCAAGCCGTACGTGAAGGACCTCGCTGACACGTACCTCAACGTGTACTTCAATTTCCTGACGCACGGGTCGCGGTACAAGGGCCCGACGAACGCGGCGGTCGCGGTGCCGCCGACTTTCTCGGGCGGGGGCGGCCCGGCCGGGCACATCCCGCCGCCGCCGCTGTTGCGTCCGCCGGCTCTGGTGCCGCCGTCTCCGGCTTTGCCGCCGGGGTCTGTTACTGGGATGCCGGGCCTCCCGGATGATCACCTGATTCTGGCCGGGGGTGTGGTGGCTCCCCCGGTGCCGTCGGTTGTTCCTCCGGTCGTACCCCCGGTTGTCCCGACCTTGCCGCCTGTCCTTGGCATGCCGTTCCTGCCGGGCGTCGGTGCTGTTCCTGGAATGCCGGGTGGGCCGACCGGTCTCGATCCGGCGGCCGGCACGCAGCGGCTCGGCCCTGGCGGGATGCGCCCGAACCTCTCCGGCCTGCGTCCCGCCCCGCCCGACGCGGGCGCGCCGCGGCCACCGATGCCGCCGATGGGCGGGAACCCCAATCTGCGCGGCTCGAAGGGCCGGCGACCGGGGGCGGTGCACGGTCCGAACGTGGCGGAGGAGATGCCGCGGCCGGGGGTGCAGCGGACGCCGCCGGCGCCTCGACCTCCGGTGCCGCCGCGGCTGGGCGGCCAGCGGGGGCAGGCTGGTCGTTCTGGTTCTGCTGGTCCTTCCGGTCACGTCGGTCCTGAGGGCGAGCGGATGGGTGGACGGGGTGCGGGGGAACGGCTTGCTGGGCGGCGGGGTGGTGGGGTTTCGCCTTTGCCGCGGGGGGATTCGGCTTCGGATGAGGGGCTTTGGGCGGTGGAGCGGCCTCGCGGGGTTATTGATAGGCCTGGATTGGCGGAGGGGTGAGAGGGTCGCTGTGTGGGGGGCGAAATGTCGGTCGGCTCGTGGCCGAGCCGACGCGACATTTCGGACTTATCGCCTGACGGGGGATGTGCGTGGTTTGGCGGTATCTGAAGGGGTGGGTAGGGCGTAGAAGTCGTCTTCCGGCTCGGTGTCCGGATCTCGATGTCTTTTAGGCCTGGCCTTGTCGCGGTTCCGGCCGTGTCGTACCGCTGTGCGCATGGTGAGGGCGAGACCCGCCGCCAGTAGGAGGCCGAGGCCGGTCAGGGCGGCGATGTGGCCTGTGGTCCGCCAGCGGTCGTTCCTCGCCGCGGTTGCCGGGTCCTGGTGGGCGGGTGGGATCGGCGGCGGGGTGGCGGCCGTTTCGGGGCGCGGCGGGTGTTCGGAGAGGGCGCGGGTGGGGTCGATCAGGCCGTACCCGAACTCGGGGCTGCGTGCCGATCCGGCCATCCGGTCCGCGGTCGCCTCGAGTCGCCAGGCCACGTCGGCGTTCGACAGGCCGGGCTCGGCCGACCACACGAGGGCCGCGGTGGCACTGACGAGCGGGGCGGCGAAGCTTGTGCCTTTCCAGTACTGGTGGCCGCGTTCGCGTGTCGCCCCGAGCACAAGATTGCCGGGGGCGGCTATGTCGACGTAAGTGCCGATCTGTGACTCGTCGAGCCGGGTGCCGTCCTGGTTGATGCCGGCGACGCCGAGGACATCGGGATAATTGGCGGGGTACGACGCCGGATCGTTCGCCATCGCCGCCTGCGCCGCGCCGATCGGCGGGGGTGTCGCGGCCACATGGTGATTGCCGACCGCCGCGACGACGAGCGCACCCTTACCGTGGATGGCGTAGTCGACGGCCGCGGCGACAGTGGGATAATCGCGATCGAGGCTCAGCGATATGTTGATGATGCGGGCGCCTTGATCCGCGGCGTACCGGATAGCCTTGGCAAACACTTCCGGCGTGGCCGCTTCGCCGGTCGTGCCCTCTTCCCGGTCGGACACGCGGATGGGAAGGATCTTCGCGCCGGGCGCCAACCCCGCGAAGCCGACGCCGGGGGTTGGGCTTGCGGCTATGAGGCTGGCTACGGCTGTACCGTGGGAGGTGCAGTCGAAATCCGCGCCTGGTGCATCGCGTAGGAAGTCGAACCCGGTCAGGACCTGGCCTGCGAGTTGCGGGTGGGCCGCGTCTACGCCGGAGTCGATTACCGCGACTGTGATGTTCTTGCCGTCGGCGGCGGGCGCGATCCGGTCGGTGCCGAATGTCCTTTGTGGCCAGGGCGTCTCCTTGACCACCTCGCCTGGCTCGGCTGGACGATCGCAGACGCCGGGTGGGGGTGGGCCTGCGACGGCGGGGTGGGGCGCGACGAGCAGGGCCCCGATGGCCACGGCGGCTGCGGCCACGACGGCGCGGGCGGTTACGGCCACCACGGCGCGGGCGGCTGCGGCCACGGCGGCGTGACTGACCACGGTCGCGCGAGCGGCGACGGCGGTGCGGCCCGCGACTGCCGTGCGGATGGCGCGGGCGGCCACGACGGCGGCGGCGACGACAGCGCGGGCCACGATGGCGGCGAGGGCACCCAAGCGCGGCACGTCGGCGTCCCCTCACGACATCGATGAACACTGGTGGCGTGTCATCCGTGTCGATTATCGTACGGATGGACAGGCTGTGACGGGGAGGGCACTTTGGATAACCGTGCGCTCCGGGCACGCGCCGACGAGCTGCTCGGCGAGCTCGAGCGGATGCGCGGCGGCATGGGCGCGTTGCAGCAGCGGCTCCAGGCCATCACCGCGACCGCCACGTCGGACGACGGCCTCATCACCGCCGTCGTCGGCCCGCGCGGCCAGCTCGTCAGGCTCGACATCGACCCGCGGGTCTACCGCCGCCCGGACTCGCGGCAGCTCGCGCAGTCGATCACCAGCACCATCCAGGCGGCCGCCGCCGAGGCCATGGCGCAGGTCAGCGCTGCTTGCCGCCCGTTCCTGGCCGAGTCGGACGTGCAGGCCCACCTGGCCTTCGACCTGCAGGGCATGACCCACCGGCTGGACGCCGAGCTCGGGCTGCTCGCCGAGGACAAGGAGAAGCGATGAGCCTCCACGGTACCGCGGTCAGCCCCGCCCAAGCCCTCACCGCCGCCTCGCAACTGACCGACTTGGGCGAGACGATGCTCGAACAGTGGCGCACCGTACGAGCCCGGATCGAGCAACTCAACGCCGCCCGCCCGTGGGGCGATGACGAGCCGGGACGCACCTTCAACAGGAACTATGCGGAGGGCGAGCACCCACCCTGCACCAGCGTCCTGGATGCCGGCCAAAGCATGGTCCTCGCCCTGGCCCGACTGGGCGAACAGGTCCGCGAGGGCGTCCAAGGAGTTGTCGACTTGGATGACCTAACCGCCGCCTGGTTCAAGCCATGACCCGGCGCATGACCCGGTGTCGCGTCGGCCACGTGGTCCTGAACCTGCCGCGGCGCCGCGTCGATCACGCGGATCACGACGTGACGCGGCGTCCCGTCGGCCACGTGGCCCTGAACCTGCCGCCGCGCCGCGTCGGTCATGCGGGTCAGGACGTGACGCGGCGTCGCATCGGACACGTGGCTCGGGACTTGGCGCGCCGACGCGTTGGCCGCATCGTTCCGGATAACTTGGCGCGGCGGCGCGTTGGCCGTGTCGCGCACGACGACTTGGCGCGGTGGTGCGTTGGCCGCGTCACTTGCGACGATTCGGCGCGGTGGTGCGTTGGCCGCGTCACTCACGACGACTCGGCGCGGTGGTGTGTTGACCGTGGCGTTCGCGGCGACTTGGCGTGGTGGCGCGTTGGCCATTGAGAAGCCGGACCTGCATCCCCTCGACTGGCTGTGGGACGCCGTTTGCGTCATCGGGGGCGGTTCGGCCTGGCCGGACGGCAACGAGGACGAGCTGCGTGAGCTGGCCCGGGCCTGGCAGGACCTCGGGGAGGATCTCAACGCCCTGCTGAACAACGCCGATACCGTGGCCATGCAGGTCGCTCAGGCTTGGGGCGGCGACGCGGGGGCGGCCTTCAACGCGTACTGGTCGGCGCTGGCGGTCGGCCCTCAGCACGGCCTTCCGCAGATCGCCGACATCGCGCTCAACTATGCGACGGCGGCCGAGAATGCCGCCCTGGAGATCGAGTACGCGAAGCTCGTCCTCGTTATCACGCTCATTCTCACCGTCATCACGGTGCTGATCTGCCAGCTCCTCGCGCCGTTCACCCTCGGCGGCTCGGAAGCGGCAGCGGGCGCGGCGGTGGCCACTGCCCGGACCATCGCCGGGCGCGTACTGCAGCGGCTGATTGCCTCGCTGGGTAAGGAAATCGTTCGTAAGCTGGTCGTGCGGTTCGTCGCACATGAGGTACAACAGATAGCGTTTTCGGTTGGAACTGACTGGCTGGCCCAAGAATTCCAGATCGCCGACGGGCGTCGCACGGAGCTCGACACCGGCTCACTGCTGAACAGCCTGGTCTCGGGCGCGGTCACCGGGGCGCTGACCTTTCCGCTGAACTTCGTCCGCCTGCCCATCACCGGCCGCCTGCCCCGCATCGCGGCCAACGCGGGCGTGCACGGGGCCTCGAACGCTCTGATCATGCCCGCCTCGATGATGCTGACGACCGGCTTCACGACGGGCGACTGGAGCTGGAAGAACACCACGCGCGGCATCACGTGGGAGACCTTCCTGTCCGGGGCCGCGATGGGCGGGGGGATGGGCGGCATCGGCGCGCTTCGCAGCCCGAAGGCCCCGTCCACCCACGCCGCCGAGCCGACCCACAATCGAGCCGAAGAAAGTGTCGTACGGGCGGATTACACTGCGGGGGACGGTCAACCGATCGTTCGGAGTGCTTCGGACAACCGGGCTGGCGGCTCGATCACCGGCCTCGCGGACTCGAATCCCGGCGCGGGTCCACGTGGCAGTGGTGACCTGGTCACGTCCCGGGCTGGCAACGCGGCTGTCGAGAGTGGCAGCGGTCCGCACGCTACGGACCGCGAGACGAGCGTCGGCCGACACGCGATGGTGGACGTCAACGGTACGGCCATCGGTCGACACGAGCTGGTGGACACCGGCGGCTACAGCTCGGGCAACCACGTGGCGGATACCGGCGGCCGGGCCACCGAGAATGGTCCGCGCATTACGGACGGCGCCCGCACGATGGATGGCGCCCGCACGATGGATGGCGCCCGCACGATGGATGGCGCCCGCACAACGGACGGCGCCCGCACGATGGACGGCGGCTCGCACGGCATGGACACCGGCGACCGCGGAGCCGTGGCTGGCCTGCGTGGCGGTGACGGTGGCCTGCGTGGCGGTGACGGTGGCCTGCGTGGCGGTGACGGTGGCCTGCGTGGCGGTGACGGTGGCGTGCGTGGCGGTCACGTTGACGACGGCAGGGCTTGGGTCGCCGATGGGTCGTGGGGCAGTCAGGGCGGCGAGCATGCGCGGGCGGTCGGGCACGCGACTGTGCATGAAGGTTCGTCGCAGCACGGCGAAGGTGGGCGGCATCGGACGGTTGAGGATGTGGCGGCCGTCGGTGTTTCGCTTGGTCGGCTTGATGATGTGCCGGTTCGGGTCGGTGGGGGCGACGGGGCGGCGCCGGCGGGTGGGGAGCGGGGCCGGGGCTTCGAGGGGGCGTCGCGGCGGTTCGACGGGGAGGCTGGGAGTCCCGAGGGTCGGTCTGCTGCCGATCGGTCTGCTCGCGATCTCGCCGATGCTGCTCGGGCGCGGATGGACGGTGAAGGGGTTGGGAGCAAGGGGCGAGCGCGGGTTGCCGGTGCGTTGGTGACGCCTGACGAACACGCCGTTCGCAGTCATACGAGTGTGCCGGCGGCGGGGGAGCGCCGTGTGCATCCGGAGGCGCAGCGGGTTCTTGACGAGATTCGGGCGGCGGCTGAGCGGGATCCCGGTCGGCGGATCGGGCTGCATCACGGGCAGTGTGCCGAGGTGGTGTTGGTGTCCGACAAGCTGTACGCGCTTGAGCGGCAGTGGCATGTGGATGGGCGGCCCGGGGAGTTTTCGAGCTACGCGCGCGCGCAGCTTCGCGATGGGGTTGTGTCCACGCATTGGATCGGGGATGGGGCTCGGCAGCAGCACGGGGAGTTTGCGCCGGCCTGTTCGTCGTGTGAGGCGTTCGTGCGGGAGTTCGGCATTCGGTCGAGCGATCCGACCTCCGCGACCCATGAAACCTCCGCGCCGCTCCACCAACCGCCGGACGGAGCCGCGGGACAGCGGCCGCCGCACGAGGCTTTTTCACAAAGGGACGGAGCCGCGGGGCAGCGGCCACCGCACGAGGCGTCTTCGTCAGGGGACGGAGCCGCAGGGCAGCGGCCGCCGGAGTTGGTGGGGCGGGTTGGGGAGCAGAGCGTCGGGGAGACCCGGTCGGGGGAGGACATGCGTCAGCCCAGTGCGCAGGACGTACTGGCGTTGGAGGAGCGCTTTCCGCGAGACGATGCCGGCCGGCCCGTCGTGCAGCCGGACGTACGTGACGGGGAATGGGCGCAGAAAGTCAACGACGGCGGGTATCGGGAGCCGGGGCGGAACAACAACTGTCCCGATGTTGCCATGGCCGTCATCGCCAATCATTACGGTGAGCCCACCGTCGCCGGGGCCATGCGCGATCCGCTCGTCGGGGGTGAGCATCGAGGGGCCGAGCGTATTGCTGAGTGGACCGGTGGGCAGTGGGAGATGCACGGGTACGACCACACCGGCTTCGCGACGGTTGAGCGGCAGTTGCGCGCGGCCGGGGCCGGGTCGGGGGCGATCGTGGTGCTTCGGTGGGGCGAGACCGGTGAGGGGCACGCGTTCAATGCGCTGAATATCCGTGGGGACATTGTGTGGGCGGATCTGCAGCGGGGGATCGTTTCGGACCACGGGCCGATGTACCGCGAGAACGTCACCGGAGTCTGGTCGATCGCGCTCGATCCACGCGGGGAGCCGCTCAATCCGGCGCCGGTTCAGCATCACACCGAATCGGCCGAGCCGGGATTGCCCATTCGCGATACCGGTCCACTGCGTGAGCCTGTACTGCGGGAACAAGTGCAGCGGCATCTCGATGAGATGGCTCGGGGGGAGACGCTGGCCGCGTACGACGGGGATCTGCAGCGGTTCCGGGCGGAGCATCCCGGGCAGGGGCCGCTGTACGAGGCGATTCCCGACTGGGTCAACACCGTCGTCGTGGACGGGAGCGAGTACAGCCGGCTGATGCGCTATGTCGACGAGGCCGACGATCCCGCTCGGGGTGTGGGGGCGCATCCGAGCGTGGATGAGGTGCGTCTGGTGCGGGAGTACGCGGATCGGCTCGCCGGCGAGGTCCGGGTCGAAGTCGATCGGGCGGTGCGGGAAGTCGTCGAGCCGGTCGGGTACAGCAGCCGGGTCAAAAGCGCTGACGTATTGCTCGAAGAGGTGGCGCGGGCGGACGGGCCGCGGCGGGTGGGCGATATCGTCGACGCTGTTGAGGCTCGCGTTGTTGTGGCCGACACCGGGAGTCTGTTGCGCGCTCTGCACGCTTGTGTCCGGGCGTTCGGGATCGGCGACGGTGGGCGGATCGTGGGGGTGGACAACATGTACGCCTCCGGGAACGCGCTGATTCCTGAGGTTCCGCTCCGGGTCGGGATCGAGGTCGGCGGCCAACGATATGTGTTCGAGCTGCGCCTCTCCACCCTTCGGGCGGCAGTTGCGCTCGACTATCAGGCCGGCCTCGCCGCCGCCGATGCGCAGGCGGTGCGTGCGGCAGCCGACGAAGCTTCCGATATGCAGGCAATAGGCGCGGAGCTCAACGCGCGGCCCGCCCATGCGGCACTCAACGCGCGTTCCGCGCACGCGGCACTCAACACGCGTTCCGCGCACGCGGCACTCAACACGCGTTCCGCGCACGCGGCATTGAACAAAGCGACCGAGAACGAGGCGCAAGCGGCGCAGGCCGCGCTCAACGAGGCCGCCGCGCTCGAACACTTGGAGGCGCGCCTGCGGTGACGCCAAGATGGAAGAAAGCGCGGGGAGGCGGCGGCGATGCTACGCACATTTGACGGATCCGTGGGTTGGCCGGTGTTGCGTGCGCGGTTCGGTGAACGGCTCGAAGAAAGCACGCTCGACAAGCTCGACGTGGCCGTCGCGTTCGCTGTTGAGCGGCACGGGGAACAGCGGCGGCCCGCCGGCGAGCCCTATGTGGAGCATTTGCTGGAAGCGCTCGAAGTGCTCGTCGACGCCATCGGTGTGCGCGATGCCGATACGTTGCGGGCGGCGGTGTTGCACGATGTCGTCGAGGACACCGACACCACGATCGACGAGGTTCGGGCGCGCTTCGGGGAACGCGTCGCGGAACTCGTCGGGTGGGTCACAAAAAGCGAAGACCGGCAGTTGTACCTCCAGAGCCTCCGCAACGCACCCGACGCCGCACTGGCCGTGAAGCTTGCCGACCGGCTCAGCAATGTGCAGCGGTTGCGCACGCACCCGCGGCCCGAGAAGCGCGCCTCGTACTATCGCGAGACCGTCGCCACCATTGTGCCGCTCGCGGCCGGGCGTGGGTGGTTCGAGGAGTGGTACCGCGACTGGCAGGAAGAGCACGCCGACCTGTCGTCACCGCGGGAGTAGATCCGGGCGGTACCGGCGGAACCAGTCGCCGATGCGGTCCCGCGGCCAGCTCCGGTCGATCATGGCCAGGCTCATGTTCACCTTCTGCGGCTCGGCCAGCGGCACCCAGGTCGGGCCGTGCCGGCGTTGGGCCTCGACCTGGCGGTGGTCGAGCACCTCGCCGATGCCGGTGATGCCGGGGCCGCTGTTGGCGTCGGCGAACATGTCGACGCCGGACTGGGCGGCGGCGCGGCCAACGCCGTAGGGGGCGATGACCGTACCGGAGCGGCGGTTGATGACGACCACGCCCTGGATGTCGGGCCAGCGCATGCGCACGATCACGCCGTCGCGGCGGAGGAACTCCACGCCGGTGTCGGACAGCCGCAGGCCGTGGCTCCGGCTCGCCATCCGTTGGAACAGCGTGATGGCGCCCACGCCGATGACGGGCGCGAGGACCATGCCGGCGTAGCCGCCGATGATCCAGCCGATCACGAACAGCAGCAGCGCCAGCAGGATGTTGGCGGCGAGGAACGGTTTGGCGTACGTGTGCCAGGTCTGGCCCCAGCTCGCGCGGAACTCCTCGGGCTCGTTCACGATGCCCCTTCCCCCGTGTGCACGTCGGACGATTGCGGGCCGCGGGCTGCTCGCAGTACCAACGCGGCGGTTGGCATTATCGCAGGCAGTGCGTCGATGCGATGTCCCTCGATGGGCCCGCGAGGGGGCCGGTGGCGGCTAGGCTGGGCGGCATGGGCACCTGGCGGCCGGCGATGGCGGCGGTGGCGGCGGCGGTGGCGGCCGGGGACCAGGTCGCTTATCTCGAGGCGCTGTCCGCGGAGGCGTTGTATCTGCCGGTCACGGCGCGCGCGGCCGCGGGGCGGGAGCCGGTCAGCCTGGCGACGTCGCCGCTGGCTGGGGTGACCTATGTGCCGGCTTGGACTTCGGCCTCTGACCTGCCGCCGGAGGTCGAGGCGGTGCGGCGGTGGCCGCTGTTCGAGTTGGTGCACGCCATCGCGGGGTTAGGATGGGGCATCGCCGTCGATCCGGGGCTGCCGGCGCAGGCGTACCTCACGCCCGACGCGGTCCGCACCCTGCCGCCGTGGGAGGCGGAGTGGTGGCCGCTCGACGACGCGCTGCGGCGCGCGGTAGCGGCGGAGGACCGCGAGCGGTACACTGCGGCCCTGCTCGATGCGCAACTGCTCCTGCCGCTGCCGGGGGAGCCGGCGGCCGGCGAGTACTGGACCGCGGTGCGAACGGACGTGTCCCGCGACGTCACCGACCCCGAGTTCGCGTGGTGGCGCACCGAGCGCGCGGACGGGCAGCCGATCGTGCTCGCCTTCACGTCGCCGCCCCACCTGCAGGCCGAACTGGGCGACCACGACTGGATCGCGGTGCCGTTCGTCGACATCGCCGTCGCGTGCCCGCGCGACGGGGCGGGGCTGCGGATCAATCCGGGCAGCGGCAACGGGATCGAGGTGCCTCCCGAAATGCTTTCCCAGTTGTACCGTCTGATCCTCGCCGCCGCACCCGAGCGCCACCACCCCGCGTCCTAGCGTTGGGGCGGGCCGTGGAACTGCTGCTCGATGGAGGTCGGGGCGAGCCAGACGTACCGGTTGGCGCCGCCTCCGAGCAGCGCCAGCATTTCCGGGGTCATCTCCTGCAGCCGGCTCGCGTCGCGCGCACTGAGCTTGAGCGCGGTGCCGGCCGCCGCCCGCGCGACCGCCGCCTCCGCCGCGGTGAGCCGCTGCAGCATCACCAGATCGGCGCCGAGAAGCGTGTTGGCGCGCTCTTGCGTCAGCTCATGTACGACCGTGATCCGGGTCTGCCACGGGCCGAGTTCCGCTTGCGTTTCCTCGGTGACGGCTCGCGGTTGCGTCTCGTCGGTGACGGCTCGCGGTTGCGTTTCGTCGTTGACGGTTCGCGGTGGCGTTCGGAGGGTGGATGTTGCGGGTGGCTGGTGGTCGTGTTGCGTTCCGTCGGTGACGACGAGTAGTGGCGTTCGAGGGCTGGACGTTGCTGGCGGGTGGTGGGCGGGGCCGAGCAGCAGTCGGTCGGGGCGGCCGGTGGCCCACTCGCCGAGCCCCTGCCACGGGCGCGGGTCGGCGGTCGTCACGAGCACGCGGGCGCCCAGGGCCAGGGCGCGGAACACCAGGATGCGCAGCGCCCAGACCCCGCCGACCAGGGTGACGTAGGTCGGCTCGGTCCGGAACAGCCGGATCGGCACCGGCTCACGCTGGTAGTCCACGCCGAGCAGCATCCCGGCCGGACCGGTGCCGCCGCGGATCTGCCGAAGAGCTTCAGCGTTCACGCCATGCCAGGCCACGCGCAACGTCGGCCGGTTCATGTCTGCCCGCCGCGGGAAGCTTCGGCGCTGACGTCGTGCCGGCCTACGTGCGGCGTCGGCCGGCTCGCGTTGTGCCGACTCATGTGCGGCGTCGGCCGGTTCATGTCGCGCCGCCCGGGTGTGGCGTCGGCCGGCTCGCGTTGCGCCGGTGCATGTGTGGTGTCGGTCGGTTCATGTCGCGCCGCCGCCGGTTGGGGCGCAGGCGTACATGCCCGGGCCGTGCTCGCCGTCGAGGGGCACCAGGTCGGCGTGCGCGGCCGCGGCTGCCTCGGTGATGGTGCGCGCGGTCGCCTCCAGCAGCGGGGCGGGGGCCGACACGCGGATCAGGCCGCGCAGTGCGAGGCCGCCGCCGTCCAGGGTCAGGATGAGCGACGACGCCGAAGCCGCGGACGGCAGGGAGAGCAGGTGTTCCAGCAGCGCCGAGGTGTGCTCCAGCCGGGGCCAGGTCCGCATCCACAGTACGGCGTGTGCGAGCCCGCCCGACCGCCACGCCGTCCAGTCCTCCTGCGGCGCCGGGCCGTCCAGCTCGCAGGCGCGAGTCAGGGCGGCGGTCAGCCCGTCGCCCGTCAGCACGCGGTGTTCCAGCCCGGCGTCCCGGAGCAGACGCCCGGCCTTACGGATCAGCGAGGCGACGAGTGCGGGGGCATGCTCGGCGTCGTACTCCGCGGCCAGCCCCGCCTCCGCGCGGACGCGTGCGTCGAGACGGACCGCGACCCAGGTGGTGCGCTCGGCGGGCAGCGCCGGGCCGGGACCCAGGTGCTGCAACTCCCGGTACGAGCGGGCGGCGACCTGACCCGCCTCGACCAGCGGTGCGGGGCCGGGACCCAGGTGCTGCAACTCCCGGTGCGAGCGGGCGGCGACCTGACCTGCCTCGACCAGCGGCGCGGGGACGCTCACCGTCGTGACCTGGACTACGGCGCCGGGATGCTCCTCGTCGTCCAGGACACGGGCGAGAAGATCCAGCGGTACACCCGGATCCGCATCGCCCCGCAAGGACGCCCCATCGCCGAGAACGGCCGCGGCGTACCACCCGCCGGCGTCGCACCCGATGCCGACGCGCGGGCCGTCAGCCGTGGCCCCGGGCACCTCGCGGACCACCAGCCCGGGCGCGAGGGCATGCAGCGCATCGACCGAAGTCGCGGCCCGGCGGCGGTGGTGCTCGCGGGTCAGCGCCCGTTGCTCCAGCCACCAGCGCCCGCGGCGGCGCAGCACGGCCACGAGCAGGACGGCGACCCCGGCGACGGCGGCGATCCCGGTCGCGATCGGGCCGTGCGGCACCAGCGCGGCGATCGCGAGCACGACCGCCTCGGCCAGCACGAGGCGCCCGAGGTGCACGCCGCCGACGTACCCGGCTCGGCGCCGCGGTTGTGGACGGTCCGCCGCCTCTGTCATCGGCCCCCGTCCCCTCTCGGTCCCGGCACGTACCGGCATCGCAGCTTACCGATCCCGTCACCACATCATCACCCGCGCGCGGCCGATCCGATCACCAGCGGACGACGCCGTGGACGATGCGCCAGCCGATCTTTAGGCGTTCGATCCTGCCGACGGTGCCATCACGACTGATCCCGTCGCCACGTCATCACCCGCTCGCGGCTGGTCTGGTCACCGGCGGACGATGCGGTGGACGATGCGCCAGCCGATCTCAAGGCGTTCGATGCTGTCGTCGTACGTCACGCTGCCCACCGTGCCGTCGCGCTGGACGCCGAGGCCCTTGGACAAGGCGCGCACCTGGCCGTCGGCGAGCTCGGTGAGGACGATGTTGGTGACGTGGTGGGCGACCGGCGCGGCGTCGCCCATCGCTGCGGCGGCGGCGAGGCCCTCCGCCAGGCCGTGGAGGACGCCGCCGCCGAGCGCTGTCACGTCGTACGGTACGTCCTCCACGAACACCGCCCGCAAGCCCTCGTGGTCGCCGGCGTCGACCAGGTGTCCGTGCAGGTTGATGAGGTCCGTGATGGCGAACCGGTCCTCGGGACTGAGACTCATGCGTCCTCCTTGGCTCCAGGGTCTCGGCTTCGCTCCAACAGCGATGCCTGGGCGTAAGTGGGGATGTCCCCGTTTTGGCTCGACTAGCATAACCGGGGATGTCCCCGGTTCGCCCGCGCGCGGATGCGTCTCGCAACGCCGCGCGCCTCCTGGAAGCCGCCCGTGCGCTCATCGCGGAGGGCGGCAACGACGTCGCGCTCGATGAGGTCGCGCGAAGGGCCGGTGTCGGTAATGCGACGTTGTACCGGCACTTTCCGACGCGCGGGGACCTGCTCGTGGCCGTCTATGCCGACGAGGTCGCGGCGCTGTGCCGGCACGGCGACGAGCTGCTGGCGGCCGCGGACCCGCTCGTGGCGCTGTTCGACTGGCTCGATGCGTTCGTGGAGCATGTCGCGACGAAGCGGCCGCTCGCCCTGGCCGCGACCGAGGGGCCGACCGGACGGCGGACCGCCCGCTTCGACGAGTGGCACGCGGCGATCAACGCGACCGCGTCCGCGCTGGTCGAACGCGCGGCGGACCGGCTGCGGCCCGGCGTGACCGCATTGGACCTGCTCACGCTGGTCTCAGGCGCCGCCATCACGGCCGGCGATGCCGCGCGGGCGCGCCGCCTGACCCGCCTGCTTCGCGATGGAGTCACCGCGCAGGACGGGCGATGAAAACCCCGCGTCCGCGCGGAAGCGACGGAGGCACCGCGCCGGGCGGGCAATGAAACCACGCGGCCGCGAGGAAGCGACGGAAGCGACGGCGGGACCGCGCCGGGCAGACGATGAAACCACGCGGCCGCGAGGAAGCAGAGGAAGCGGCGGTATCAAAGAGCCGCCGAGTCACCGTGCCGGGTGAGGGTTGAATCGCGTGGTTCGGGCACAGGGCGCGTCATGCCAGCCACCAAGAAGAAAGCCAGCCATACCTCCAGCCAGCCCTGGCTCCATCAGCAGGGCACCGAGATCCAGCGCTTCGGTCAGATGCGCCAGTTCCCGGTCGCGCTGTCGTTCGATGCGCGCCGGTACTCCTGCGAGCGGCTCAACCAGGTGCTCGCGGACAGTCAGATTCTCTTCGCGCTGTACAAGAAGCATCACTGGCTCATGCGCGGGCCGACGTTCTATCAGCTCCACCTGCTGCTCGACAAGCACGCCGGCGAGCAGATCGAGCTCATCGACACCGTCGCCGAGCGGGTGCAGACCCTGGGCGGCATCGCGGTGGGGGACCCGCGGCACGTGGCCGAGCTGACCAGGGTGCCGAGGCCGCCGGACGGGGCCGAGGAGGTGCCGGCGATGCTGTCGCGGATGCTCGAGGCGCACGAGATGATCCTCACCGAGGCTCACGACGCGGCGGCCAAGGTCATGGAGATGGGCGACGACGGCACCAACGACCTGCTGGTCTCCGACATCATCCGGACCAACGAGCTGCAGGCCTGGTTCCTGGCCGAGCACCTGGTCGACACCCCGCTGGTGCGCACCGAGGAGGAGTCGAGGGCAGCCGCGAACGGACGGCGTTGAGCGGAGGCGCTACCGTGTCGGCGTGACGAGGCATATCGAGTCGCAGCTGGGCGTCGACCTGGGCACCACCCACACGGTCGCCGCGCTGACCGCCGCCGACGGTCGTAGCCAGCCGCTGCTGTTCGACGCCAGCTTCCTGCTGCCGTCGTCGGTGTACGCCGAGGTCGACGGGCACCTGCTCGTCGGCAGGGATGCCGAGCGCAGTGCCCGGCTCGATCCGTCCCGTTTCGAGCCCAATCCGAAGCGTCGGATTGACGACGGTACGGTGCTGCTGGGCCAGCGCGAGTTCAACGTGTCGGACCTGCTCGCGGCCCTGCTGCGGCGCACCGCCGACGAGGCGTCCCGGGTGCTGGGGATCATGCCGGTGCGCACCGTGCTGACCTACCCGGCGAACTGGGCCACCCACCGCCGCTCGGTGCTGGCCGACGCGGCGGCCCGGGCCGGCATGCCGTCGCCGATCCTGGTGCCGGAGCCGATCGCGGCCGCCGCGTACTTCACCACCGTGCTGGGCCGCAACATCCCGCCCGGCGGCGTGCTGGTGGTCTACGACTTCGGCGGCGGTACGTTCGACACGACGATCCTGCGCCGCCGCCCCGACGGCGGCTGGGACGTGCTGGCCAGCGACGGCCTGCCGGACGTGGGCGGCGTCGACCTGGACGCGGCGATCATCGGCCACCTGGGTCAGACGATCACGGCGACCGACCCGGACCGCTGGCGGCAGCTGGTCGAGCCGTCCGACGACGCGGGGCGCCGCCGCACCCACCTGCTGCGCGAGGACGTGCGCTCGGCCAAGGAGCAGCTCTCCCGGGCCTCCACGGCGAGCATCCACCTGCCGCTGTTCGAGACCGACATCCACCTGACGCGCACCGAGTTCGAGCAGTTGTCGCGCTCGTACCTCCAGCGCACCGTCGACCTCACCGCCGGCACACTGCAGCGGGCGGGTGTGCGTACCGATCAGATCGGTGGCTTGTTCCTGGTCGGCGGCTCCAGCCGGATCCCGATGGTCAGCACCCTGCTGCATCAGCGGCTCGGCGTCGCGCCCACGCTGATCGAGCAGCCCGAGCTGGTGGTGGCGCTCGGGAGCGTGCTGGCCGCGATGCCCGCCCGCCCGGCGCCGTTCCCGCAGGGCCCGCCGCCGCCTCCCGGCCCGCGCCCGCCGTCGATCGGCAACCGGGGCCCGATGGCGCCGGTCCCGATCCCGGTCCCGCCGCCGAACGCGCCGGTCTCCGGCCCGGCCACGACGATGCCGGTCTCGGGCGTGCCCGGGGTGCCCTCGTCCGCCCCGCCGGCCCCGGTCTCGGCCATGTCCTTCCAGTCGGCGGCCACGCCCCAGTCGCCGCCGACCAGCGCGCCGCCCAACCAGACCGCGGTGTTCGGGGCGGCGCCCCCGATCGCGCCGCAGGGCCCGGTCGCGCCGCCGTTCCGCCCGGTCCAGCCGCCGCCGCGGTCCGGTGGGCTCAACGTCGGCGTGCTGGTGGGCATCATCGTCGCCGCCGTGCTGCTGCTCGGCGTGGGCGGCGTGGTCGCCTGGAACGCGGTCGGCAACGACAAGCCCGACGACACCAACACGGCCGGCAGTGGCAGCCGCGGCGGCAGCGGCGTCACCGGCAACGGGGGCGGCGGCAACGGCGGCGCGAAGAGCACCGGCAACGCCAAGCCGGGCCCGGCCACCCAGGCCGTCGACGTGAACAAGTCGGTCTGGCTCGGCCAGTTCAAGATCACCGTCGGCAAGGTCTCGTACGACGCGAGCGACGAGGACAAGCTCAAGCTCTGGACCGACGTCGTGATCGAGAACCTGGGCACCGACAACGACCGCCCGTACCTGACCGCGGTGCTCAACATCGGCGGCCAGCAGTACACGGGCCAGGTGCGGGAGAGCACCACGGTCGCCGGCGGCCAGAAGAGCAACTACAACATCGACTTCAGCCTGTACGACCCGCTGAAGACCGCGCTCAACACCGGCGAGCTGATCTTCGGCGACGCCGACCGTGAGCAGCCCACGATCCCGCTGGGCGGCGGCGCGGTCACGTCGTTCGAGCCGGTGAACCTGATCAAGGACAAGGCGGTCACCGTCCACGACATCACCGCCACGTTCACGACCTGCGACCTGCGCGGCGGCTTCTTCGACTACCACGGCCAGGCCAAGAAGGGCTACCGCGTCGTGTACTGCAAGGTCGACATCCAGTACAAGGGCAACTCGAGCGAGTACGTGGGCCAGGAGCACTTCCGCCTCGGCCAGCCCGACGGCTCCGAGCTCGGCCCCGACACCGCGCCGAACGAGGCGCTCAGCAGCGGCCAGAAGGCCGTCGGGACCGAACTCGCCTTCCAGGTCAAGAAGGACGCCACGGGCACGTTCAAGCTCCGCGTGGTCGACCTAGGCAACCACAAGGAACGCCAGGCCGGCGACGTCGCCGAAGTGGATCTGGTGCTGTCGTAACTAGCGGGCGCCGCCGTTGACGTAGAGGGTCTGGCCGGAGACGTAGGAAGCCTCGTCGCTGGCCAGGAACGCGATGACGGCGGCGACCTCCTCCGGCTGGCCCACCCGGCGCAGCGGCGTGCGGTCGGCCACGGCGGCCTGGTGCTCCTCGGCCGTGCTGCCGACGCGTTCGGCGGTGGCCGCGGTCATCGGGGTGGCGATGTAGCCGGGCGCGACCGCGTTCACGGTGATGTTGTACGGGCCCAGCTCGATCGCCAGCGTCGCCGTGAGCCCTTGCACGCCGGCCTTGGCCGCGGCGTAGTTGGCCTGGCCGCGGTTGCCCAGGGCGGAGCGGCTGCTGAGGTTGACGATCCGGCCGTACTTCGCCGGGACCATCACCTTCTGGGCCGCCTGGCAGCACAGGAACATGCTCGTCAGGTTGGTGTTGAGCACCGCCGACCACTCGTCGTACGGCATCTTGAACAGCAGGTTGTCCCGGGTGATGCCGGCGTTGTTGACCAGGATGTCGATCCGGCCGATGCCCGCGAACACCTCGTCGACCGCCGCCTTGTCGGTGACGTCGCAGGCCACGACGCCGTCGGCCGCCTTCAGGTCCAGCACCACCACGTGGGCGCCCTGGTCGCGCAGCAGCGCGGCGGTGGCCGCTCCGATGCCCTGCGCGCCGCCCGTGACGACCGCCGTCTTGCCTTCGAAGCGCATGCTCAGTCCCTTTCCACCAGTACCGCCGAGCCTTGACCGACACCCACGCACATGGTCGCGAGGCCGCGGGAGTCGCCCGTGCGCCGCATGCGATGCAGCAACGTCGTGAGGATGCGCGCGCCTGAGCAGCCGAGCGGGTGCCCGATCGCGATCGCGCCGCCGTCCGGGTTGATCATTTCCGGGTCGAGCCCCAGCTGGTCGGCGCACGCGAGCACCTGGGCGGCGAACGCCTCGTTGAGCTCGGCCTGCCGCACGTCGCCGATCGTCCAGCCGGCCCGGGCGAGCGCCTTGCGGGTGGCCGGCACCGGACCGATGCCCATGACGTCGGGGTGCACGCCCGCCGAGGCCCCGGCCACGTAGCGGCCCAGCGGCTCCAGCCCGAACTCGCGCAGCGCGTCCTCGCTCACCAGCAGCAGCCCGGCCGCGCCGTCGTTGAGCGGCGAGGAGTTGCCCGCGGTCACCGTGCCGTCCGGGCGGAACACCGGCTTGAGCTTGGCCAGCTTCTCGAGGCTGGTGTCGGCCCGGATGCCCTCGTCGGCGCCCACCCCGTCGATCGGCAGCAGCTCGCCGGCGAAGTGCCCGTTCCTGGTCGCCTCCCCGGCCCGCTGGTGGCTGCGCAGCGCGAACGCGTCCTGCCGCTCCCGCCCGATGCCGAACCGCGCGGCGACCTCCTCGGCCGTCTCGCCCATGCTCAGCAGCCCGTGCAGCTCGCGCATGCGCGGGTTGATCAGCCGCCAGCCGAGCCGCGTGTCGGCCACGGCCATGGTCTGCGGCAGCGCGTCGTCGGGCCGCGGCAGCACGAACGGCGCACGGCTCATCGACTCCGACCCGCCGGCCACGACGATGTCCGCCTCGCCCGACGCGATCGCCCGCGCCCCGACGGTGACGGCCTCCATGCCCGAGGCGCACAGCCGGTTCACGGTCGCGCCGGGCACGCTCTCGGGAAGGCCCGCCAGCAGTACCGCCATCCGCGCCACGTTCCGGTTGTCCTCGCCGGCCTGGTTGGCCGCGCCCCAGTAGACCTCGTCCACACGCGCCGGGTCGATCCCCGACACCAGCTCCCTGACCACGGCCGCCGCGAGATCATCGGGCCGGACGTGGGAGATCGCCCCCCGCAGCTTCCCGATCGGCGTTCGCCGAGCTGCGGCAAAGTACACGGTTCGCATAGCCCTAAAACTAACACTGTTAGTCAGTCGCGGGAACCGCGCGGCGGCGGGCCGCGTCCAACCGCCATGAAGCTGCCCCGCCTGATCCTGGCGACCGCCCTTCTGCTGACCGGCTGCGGCGCCGAGGTGGCCGGCCAGCCCCCGGCCGCGTTCGCCCCGGACGACCTGATGCTGCAGGTCCGCACCTCGGGCGGGATGATCCCGGCGGAAACGGCGGCCACCGCACTTCCGGAGTTCAGCATGTACGGCGACGGCCGCGTCATCACCGCCGGCCCCGTCCGCGAGATCTACCCCGGCCCGGCCCTCCCGAACGCCCAGGTCCGCCATATCTCGCCGGACCGCCTGCGCGACCTGCTGGAGGACGCCCTGGAGGCCGGCGTGGGCAACGGCGCGGACCTCGGCGTACCCCAGGTGATGGACGCCGGCTCCACCCGCATCACGGTCCGCACCGCGGCGGGCCTGGTCGCCTCGGACGCACCGGCCCTCGGCATCGAGGACGACAGCCTGACCCAGTCCCAGCAGCGGGCCCGCGGGCGGCTCGCGGACTTCGTGCAGTCGCTGCGGGACCTGAATCTGGATGAACCCGCGTCCTACCGGCCGGCGACGATGGCCGCGGTGGCGCATCCGTGGGAGGAACGGCCGGACGGCCTGCCCGCGGCGCCGCCGCCGGTCGCGTGGCCGGGCCGGGCGCCGCTCCCGGGCGAGCCGATGCGCACCCTGTCGGGCGTGCACTGCCTGGTCACGGACGCGGGGCCGGTGCTGGCGGCGGCCGCGAACGCCAACGCGCGCACCCCCTGGACTTCCGGGGATGCGCGCTGGGAGGTCGGCTTCCGGCCGCTGCTGCCGGACGAGGAGACCTGCGGCGACCTGGTCCTCAGGTAGGTTCCGAGCCCTGCACGGCGCGCCAGAGCCAGGCACCCGAGCCGCGGCGGGAGAGCAGGCCCGTGATGCGGTACGGGAAGGGCTCCACCTTGCCGTCGTCGGTGTGTTCGCGGCCGTCGGCCTCGGCGATGACGAAGGCGCCGCCCGGGACGTTGTGGACCGTGACCGAGGTCGCCTGCCAGGTGTACGCCGCGGGCCGTGCGAAGAGCCCCGCCAGGAGCTCCCGCACGGCGTCGCGGCCGGTGGCGCACTCGCCGGCCTCGGAGCCGACGTACGTGATGTCGTCGTCGGGCACGAAACAGGCGAGTGCGTCCGCCACGTCGCGGGACAGGAAGGCCCGGCCCAGCCGGTCGACCACTTCCACCACGTCGTTCATGCGGCCAGCTCCAGTTGCTTGGGTGAGCGCATGCCCGGGAGGTAGAGGAAGGCCAGGGTCACCGCGGCTCCCAGGACACCCGCGCCGATGAGGGTGTTCTGGACGCCGATGGCGTTGGCCACGGGCGCGGCCATGGCGTAGCTGAGCGGTACCAGAGCGATGGAAATGAACCAGTCGACGGACGAGACGCGACCCATCAGCTCCGCCGGGACCAGGCGCTGCTTGGCCGTCGCCCAGGCGATGGTGCCGGCCGCCTCCAGGCCGTTGACCAGGGCGCAGGCGATGGCCAGGTGCCACGACGCGGTGGCCATCCCGTAGCCCGCCACGGCCAGGGTGGCCAGGGTCCAGGTGATGTAGATGAAGCGCATGTACTGCTGCGGTACTCCCCGCTGCCCCACGATCAGGGCCGCCGCGATGGCGCCGACGCCGCCGCTGGCCAGGACCAGGCCCAGGTCGCCGGCGGTGCCGTGCAGCTCGTGTTTGATCACGAGCGGCAGGAGGACCTCGGTGGGGCCGATGAACAGCAGGTACGCGAACGTGGCGGCGACGAAGGTGCCCCACAGCCAGACGTTGCCGCGGACGTAGTTCATGCCGGCCTTGAACTCCTCCCAGACCGAGGCCTCCGGCGCTTCAGCGACTGCGCTGGAAGGCCGGGTGCGCATGAGCAGCAGGCACGTGGCCGAGATCACGAACGTCACGGCGTCGATGGCGAAGGCCAGCCCGCTCCCGGCGACGGCGATGAGGACGCCGCCGAGGGAGGGGCCGGCCATCTGCAGGGCCGCCGGGCGGACGAACTGGTCCAGGGCGTTGGCCTGCACCAGTTCCTCCTCGTCCACCAGGGTCGGCACCAGCCCGTCGAACGCCGGGCCGAAGAAGCCCGACGCCGCGCCGTACACCGCCACCAGCGCCACGATGTGCCACACCTGGATCGCGCCGGTGAGGCTGAGGGCCGCGAGGACCGTCAGCACCACGCCGCGCACGACGTCGGTGGCGAGCATGATCTTGCGCCGGTCGAACCGGTCGCTGATCACGCCGCCGAAGAGCAGCGTGGCGACCTGGGGCAGGGTCAGGGCGAACCCGACCACGGACATCGCCGCGGGCGCGTCCGACAGGGAGTACACCTGCCAGGCCATGGCGACGAGCAGGATCCCGTCGCCGATCAGCGAGCCGCTCATCCCCGTCCACAGCAGCCGGAAGTCCCGGTTGCGCAGGGGGATCAGCAGGCCCGGCAGCTGTCGCCGGGCCCGGTGCTTGGGAACGAATGCGTGATTCAAGCCGCGGTCCCGAGACCGAATGCCTCCCGCCGCAGCTTGCCGGCCTGGGCCAGGGTCGTCAGCACGCCGTTGAGCTGGTCGATCTCGGCGTCGGTGTTGGCCGCGGTGACCTGGATCCGGAAGCCCACCTGGTCGCGCGGGACCAGCGGGTAGGCGGCCAGCGTCACGTAGGTCTCCTGGTCCCACAGGTACTGCCCGACCTTCGCGATGTCCTCGCCCGGGGCCAGCGGCAGCTCGATGATCGGCGTGGCGCCCGTGTTGGGGGTCCACACGCCGAGCGCGCGCACGTGGTCGAGGACGCGCATCGTCTTGCGGTACAGGTCGGCACGGATCTCGTCGCCGCGCTTCTCGTTGACCTCCAGGCCGGCCATGACCGTCGCGAGCGAGGCGGTCGGGGACGGGCCGGAGTACAGGTACGGCGGGGCGGCGACCTTGAGGTGGTTCTTGAGCCAGGTCGGCAGGGCCAGGAAGGCCATGAGCGAGGAGTACGACTTCGAGAAGCCGCCGACGAGCACGATGTTGTCGTAGGTCTCGCCCGCGTACTTCACGATCGCGTTGCCCCGCGAGCCGTACGGCGAGGTCTCGTCCGGCCGCCGCTCGCCGATGACGCCGAAGCCGTGCGCCTCGTCGACGTAGAGCAGCGCGTCGTACTGCCGGGCCACCTCGGCGAAGCGGGCCAGGTCGGGCGCGAGGCCGGTCATGCTGTTGACGCCGTCCATCGCGATGAGCTTGGCCTTGCCGGCCGGGGCCTGGGCGAGCAGCTCGGCCAGGTGCTCGGGGTCGCCCGCGCGGAAGCGCTGGACGGTGGCGCCGAGGCCCTTGGCGTACATGCAGCCGTCGTAGATGGTCTTGTGCGACTGCGAGTCGAGGAAGATCGTGCCGTCGCCGGCCAGGATCGGGATCACCGACATGTGGATGTGGGTGATGGTCGGCAGCAGCAGGGTGTCGGGGGCGCCGAGCAGCTCGGTGAGGCGCTCCTCGATCTCGATGTACGGCTTGGAGTTGCCCAGCAGCCGCGACCAGCTGGGGTGGGTGCCCCAGGTGCGCACGTACGGGTCGATGGCGTCCATGATCTCCGGCTCGAGGTCGAAGCCGAGGTAGTTGCACGAGGCCCAGTCGGTCAGCCAGTGGTTGCCCACGCGGATGCGGCGACCGTCGATCTCCTCGATCACGGCGTCGTACATCGGGCTGGTGTTGCGCAGACGCTCGAGGTCGTCCCAGCGCCCGTCGCGGCGGACGTAGGTGCCCTGGGTGCCCTGGGTGGCCTGGGTGCTGTGCAGCGGGTGGACAGTCATGTGCGAACTACCTTCCATGGTTGAGAACAACATTCCGTTCACGCCATCGCGGCGAATGGCGCGGTCTTCGGGATGAGCGCGAATGCCTCCGGCTCGGAGAGGGGCCGGGCGAAGAGGTAGCCCTGGCCGTAGGGGCAGCCGATCTGCTGCAGCGCCTCGCGCTGGCCGGCCTCCTCCACGCCCTCGGCGACGACCGAGAGGTTGAAGGTCTGGGCCAGCTGCACGATCGCGGTGACGACCGCGCGCTGCTGGGTGGAGGACAACATGTCGTCGATGAACGACTTGTCGATCTTCAGTACGTCGATCGGCATGTGCTGCAGGTAGGACAGCGACGAGTAGCCGGTGCCGAAGTCGTCGATGGCGAGCCGGATGCCCATCGCCCGCAGCGCGTCGAGGTCGGCCCGGACGGTGTCGTCGTTGCGCAGCAGCAGGCTCTCGGTGATCTCCAGCAGCAGCGTGCCGGGCGCGACCCCCGAGGCGCGCAGCATCTGGCGCACCTCCTCGACGAAGCCGGGCGTGCGGAACTGGCGCGCGGAGACGTTGACGCTGATGTACCGCAGCGCACCCGGCGCGGTGGAGCGCTGCCAGCGGCCGGCGGTGTTCAGCGCCTGCTGCAGCACCATCCGCCCCATGGGCACGATGAGCCCGCTCTCCTCGGCCACCTCGATGAAATGGCCGGGCGCGATCATGCCGCGGGTCGGGTGGTTCCAGCGGACGAGGGCCTCGAAGCCCAGCGGCACGCCGGATTCCAGATCCACGATCGGCTGGTACTGCAGGACGAACTGACTCTCCTTGACCGCCTGGTCGAGCGCGGCGCGCAGCTCCAGGCGCTCCAGCACCGCGGTGTGCAGGTCGGACTGGTACCGCCGCCACTGCCCCTTGCCGGCGCCCTTGGCCACGTAGAGCGCGAGGTCGGCCTGGCGCAGCAGCTCCTCGGCCGAGTTCGCGTCGATCGTGGTGGACAGGCCGATGCTGCTGATGCCGTTGACCGACTCGCCGGCCACGGCGAAGGGCTCGGCGAGCGCGATGTTGATGCGCTCGGCGGCGAGCTCGAGGTCGGCGATGGAGTCGGCCTCGATGAGCGCGGCGAACTCGTCGCCGCCGAGGCGGGCCACGGTGTCGGTCGGGCGCAGCTCGGCGCTGATCCGCTCGCCCACGGCCTGCAGCAGCTCGTCGCCGACGGCGTGGCCGAGCGTGTCGTTGACGATCTTGAAGTCGTCGAGGTCGATGAAGAGGACGCCGACCAGCGAACCGTCCCGCTGGCCGCGGAAGACGGCCTGCTCGACGCGGTCGCCGAAGAGCACCCGGTTGGCCAGGCCGGTCAGCGAGTCGTGGAACGCCTGCCGGATCAGCTGCTCCTCCAGGCGGCGGCGCTCGGTCACGTCCCGCACGGTCAGCACCAGGCCGCCGACGGTGGTGTCGTCGCGCAGGTCGCGGCAGTCGACCTCGACCAGCAGGGCCGAGCCGTCGACGCGCTCGGCGCGCACGTCCAGCACGTCGTGGTCGTGCAGGCCGGAGCGGACCTGCCCGAGGCGCTCGGCCGTGCGGGCGCGCTCGTCGCCGGCCACGAACTCCCACAGCTCGTACCCGGCCAGGCGCTCGTCGCCGAAGACCGCGCCGGCCGAGGGGCTGGCGTACTGGATGACGTCGTTGTCGTCGACGATCAGGATCACGTCGGACGTGTTGTGGATCAGGGTGCGGAAGTACGCCTCGCTGTTGCGCCGGTTGACCTCGGCGGTCAGCGTGATCCGCTCCAGGGCCATGGCGGCCTGGGCGGCGAGCACCTCGAACGTCGGCTGGAGCAGCTGGAGCACCTCGGTCGGGGCGGCCAGGTACAGCACGTCGTTGGTCGCGCCCAGCGGGTGGCGCAGCGTCGAGCTGAACTCGCGCAGCGCGGCCCGCACGGCCGGGGCGAGCCCGGAGACGCGCACCAGGCCCGGGGCCGGCAGCTCCTCCTCGGCGCCGACGCGGACGAGCGTGACGACGTGCGCGGCGTCGGCGGGCAGCAGCCGCTCGAGCGTGGTCTGCACGGCGGCGAGCGCCTCGGTGGTGTCGGCCGCGGCGACCAGGGTGGTGGTCGCCTCGCGCAGCTCCCGCTCGCGGGCCAGGGACTGGCGGTGGTTGCCCATCACGCCGGCCAGGCGGACGAGCACCAGGCCGAACATGACGCCGGAGCTGGCCGCGATGACGGCGGCGTCGCGGACGGTGCCGACGCTCGCCTCCACCAGCAGCACGCCCGGCGCGATCAGCGAGGCGGCGCCGAGCAGCGCGATGCGCCGCATGCCGAGGTCCGAGGTGCTCGACCGGGTCGGCTCGGTCATCTGCTTCATCGAGGGGTGCAGCGCGGCCGCGGCCCACGCCGAGTAGCACAGGACCCAGCCGAGGTCGGTCGGGCCGCCCACGTGCCAGGAGCCGTTGAGCTGGATGAGCCCGTAGACCACGTCGGCGGCCAGCAGGCCGGCGGTGCCCAGGCCGAGCAGGTTGATCGAGCCGTTGGGGCGCACGCCGCCGGTGAGCAGGCGGGCGAAGACCGCCAGGGTCAGCACGTCGCCGAGCGGGTAGCCGATCGACACCAGCTTCTGCAGCAGCGTGAGCTTGGTGCTGCGCACGTACGGGTCGATCAGGAAGATCCAGGACAGCAGGGCCAGGCCGATGGTGAAGGTGGCCGCGTCGATCAGGCTGTCACGGTTGTTGCGCCCGGTGCGGGAGCGGATGAAGCCGAGCAGGCCGCCGGCGAGCAGGGGGTACATCGCCAGGTACAGCACGTCGCTCACCGACGGGAACGGGTTCTGGATGTCGAACACGTCGGTGAGCAGGTTGTAGAGGAAGTCCCCGGCGCCGAAGACGGCCAGCGCGGCGGCGAGCAGCAGCCACGGCCAGCGGCGGCTCGGCTTGTGCACGAGGACCCCGACGACCACACCGGCCACGCTGGACAGGCCGATCAGGCCCCACCAGAGCATGTGCTGCTCGGGCCAGCGGTAGAACGCCAAGGTGAGCAGCGCCATCCAGACTGCGAACCAAGCACTGAGCTTGTTCTTCAGCACGTTGTTTCGCCTCCCTCACCTGCTCACCGACCGGGCGCTTGCGAAATCCCTGATCGGTCAGGCGGAGGGAGTCTGAACGAGAACCGGGGTGCGGCCTGGGTCGGCCGAGTTGCCGGATGGGTCCTCCGAACGGAGGACGGGTCAGGTCAGCGTCAGCGCGCGGAGCGGCGCGGCGCGCTGAACGCCAGGCCGGCGGAGGAGGGTTCGCACTCCTCGGCCGTCTTGTGGTGGTGCTGCGGCTCGGCGTAGAAGCTCAGGCCGATCACCGCCGACAGGGTCACCACGAACCCCACCGCCACCAGCCATTCGCGGCCCGGCCAGACGCCGTCGCCGAGCAGGAGCAGGCCGACCAGGGCGGCCGGCACCGCGCCCGCCGCGTCCATGGCGGCCACCGCAGCGGTCGTCGAGCCCCGCTGCATCGCCAGGCCCAGGAGCAACTGGCCTACCAGGGAGTGGGCGATCAGGAGGTACGAGAGCGGATCCGTGACGAACTGGCCCAGCGAGTCGGCCGAGGCCAGTGGGCGGGAGGCCACCGCCGCGGCGCCGAAGGCCACGCCGGACAGGGCGCCCAGCACCACGGAGCCGGGCGCGCCGTGCAGGCGGCTGGCGAAGAACCCGAGCGCCGCCAGCAGCACGAGCACCACGATCAGGCCGATCACGCCGCCGACGCCGAGCTGGCGGGAGGGTGCGGGCTTGGCCGCGAGCACCAGCGCCGCGATGCCCACGGTCAGGGCCAATAACAGCGCGATTTCGGTACGCGGCAGCTTCCACTTCAGGATCAGCACGCCCAGCAGGGTCGTGACGCCCAGGCCGGCCGCCATGGCCGACTGCACGAGGAAGAGCGGCAGGTCACGGCGGGCGAAGAAGGCCAGCGCGAACCCGGCGCACTGGCAGGCCACGCCGACGAGGTAGGACTTGTGGCGGCCGAGGCGCAGCAGCAGCATCGGCTGGAAGCCCTGGTGCAGATCGGTGCGCGCGGCGGCTACGGACTGCAGCAAATTGGCGACGCCATAGGCGGCGATCATCGCGCCGAGGAACAGCCAACTCCAAGATGCCACCCGGGCAGGATAGACCCCGCGCGGGTGCTGAGCATACGGACCTTTCGGTTCAGCCGGACAAACCGGACAACCGGGTATGGCCCAAACGGGTGAGCACGTCCTCGTGGAGCGGTCCGTTGGTGGCCACCGCGCTGCCGCCGCCCGGGCCGGCGTTGCCCTGCAGGTCGGTGAACGTGCCGCCGGCCTCGGTCACGATCGGCACCAGCGCGGCCAGGTCCCACAGCGACAGCTCCGGCTCGATCATGATGTCCACGGCGCCCTCGGCCAGCAGCATGTACCCGTAGAAGTCCCCGTAGGCCCGCTGCCGCCACGTGCGCCGACTGATGTCGAGGATCGCACCCAGCCGCCCGGCCTCCTCCCAGCCGCCGAGCGACGAGTAGCAGAACGACGCGTCGGCCAGCCGCGACACCGACGAGACGCGGATCGGCGTGGCGGCGGCCGTGTGGCGTCCGGCGTACGCCCCGTGGCCGAGCGCGGCCCACCAGCGCCGCCCGAGCGCCGGGGCCGACACGAGGCCGACGACCGGCTGGTTGCCTTCCATCAGCGCGATCAGCGTGGCCCAGATCGGTACACCGCGCACAAAGTTCTTGGTCCCGTCGATCGGGTCGATGACCCACTGGCGGCTGCCCGGGCCCGCGGCGGCCTCGGTCGCGCCGAACTCTTCGCCGAGCACCCCGTCGCGCGGCCGGGCCCGGCCCAGCGTGGCCCGCAGCGCCTTCTCCACCGCGGTGTCGGCGTCGGTGACGGGGGTCAGGTCCGGCTTCTCGGACACGTGCAGATCCTGGGCGCGGAAGCGCGGCACGGCGATCGCGTCCGCGGTGTCGGCGAGAAGATGAGCGAGGGCCAGATCGTCCGCGTAGCGAGCCATGGGCGGAAACTTAGCCGACGATCGCCACCTTCTGGCAGTACTGTCGCCGTTTGTGACTCCCACAGCCCTGTGCGGCCTGCTCGCCGAGTCCGACCGTCTCGCGGTGTTCGCCGCGGTCGTCCTGGGCGCGCGCACGCCGAGCGCCGTCGAGTCGGCCACCGGGCTGCCGGCCCGCGCCGTCGAGCCCGCCATCCGCCGCCTGCAGCAGGGCGGGCTGCTCGCGGTGGCCGAGGGCGAGCTGGCCACGTCGGCGGAGCTGTTCAAGGATGCCGTGCGCGCGGCCGCGACGCAGGCCGAGCCGCAGCCGCAGCTGGACCCGGACCGGCAGCGCGACCTCATCCTGCGCACCTTCATCACGGATGGCCGGCTGACCCAGATCCCGGCCGCGCACGGCAAGCGGATGGTGGTGCTGGAGCACATCGCGTCCTCGTTCGAGCCGGGCGTGCGCTATCCCGAGCGCGAGGTGAACGTGATCCTGCGCGCCTGGCACGACGACCACGCGGCGCTGCGGCGGTACCTCGTCGACGCCGACCTGTTGTCCCGGGACACCAACGAGTACTGGCGCTCAGGCGGGCCCGTCGTCCTCTGACGGCGTGCCCTCCTTGGAGGCCAGCAGCCGGCGGAACGAGGCCAGCCGGCGCGGGTCGGCGCCGCCCTCGGCCACCAGCTTGTCCAGGCCGCATTCGCCGCCCGCGCCCGTGTGGTCGCAGTTCGGTGGGCAGCGCGTCGAGGCCTCCACCAGGTCCGGGAAGCCGTGCAGCAGGCTGTCGGCCGAGACGTGGGCCAGCCCGAACGAGCGGATGCCGGGGGTGTCGACGATCCAGCCGAGGTCGCCGGGCAGCTGCAGGGCGAGCGCGCTGGTCGAGGTGTGCCGGCCCTTGCCGACCGCGCTGACCGCGCCCACCGCCCGGTCGGTGCCCGGGACGAGCCGGTTGACCAGCGTCGACTTGCCGACGCCGGAGTGCCCGATCATGACCGAGACCCGGCCCCGCAGCTCGGCGAGCAGGTCGTCGAGGGGCTGGTCGGGGCGGCAGAGGACGTACGGCAGGTCGAGCTCGGCGTAGTAGTCCAGCACCGCCTCCGGGCCGGCCAGGTCGCCCTTGGTCAGGCACAGCAGCGGGTCGATCTCGGCGTCGTAGGCCGCGACCAGGCAGCGGTCGATGAACCCGGTCCGCGGCGGCGGGTCCTGCAGCGAGTTGACGATGACCAGCTGCTCGGCGTTGGCCACCACGACCCGCTCGAAGCGGCCCTCGGTGCCGCCCTCCTCGTCGTCGGCCGTGCGCATGAGCACCGATGAGCGCTCGTCGATGCGCACGATCCGGGCCAGGGTGTCCGGCCGGCCGCTGACGTCGCCGACGATCTGCACGTGGTCGCCGACGACCACGCCGTGCCGGCCCAACTCGCGGGCGCGCATGGCGGTGACGGCCGCGCCGGTGTCGGCGACGTGGCAGGTGTACCGGCCCCGGTCGACCGCGATCACCAGGCCCTCGACGGCGTCGCTGTGCTTGGGGCGGGTGCGCGTGCGCGGTCGCGAGGACCGGCTGGGGCGCACCCGCACGTCATCCTCGTCGTACTCGCGCTTCCGAGCCAGCCGACTCTCCTTATTGTCCCGACACCATGGTTGACCATAGCCGGGGGAAGTCGGGCAGCGTCTTCGCGGTGCATGCCACGTCGTCGAGTCGCAGGCCGGGGACGGCGAGCCCGAGCACCGCGCCGGCGTGGGCCAGCCGCCGGTCGCCGTGGGTCCGCAGGGTGCCGCCGCGCAACGGGCGCGGGCGGATCCGCAGGCCGTCGGGCTCCTGGGTGACATCCGCGCCCAGTTCCGTGAGGGCCGAAGCCAGCCGGGCGAGGCGGTCGGGCGGTTCGGGGCCGCGCAGGTGCGAGGGGGAGTCGGCCAGCGCGAGGACGGCCGCCAGCACCGCCCACACGTCGGCCAGGCTGGACAGATCGGCGGTGATCCCGCGGATCATGCCGGAGCCGCGCACGACGAGCCCTCGGGGGGTCAGGGCGGCCTCCCCGCCCATCTGGCGCAGCACGTCGAGCAGCCGCCGGGTCGGCTGGCTGCTCACGGCCGGCCAGCCCTGCACGTTCACGGTGCCGCCGGCGACCAGGGCGGCGGCCAGGAACGGCACCGCGCTGGCCAGGTCCGGCTCGATGTCCCAGGCGCGTCCCTTGAGCCGGCCGGGCTCGACCGACCAGGTGTCGGGCCGGCTGTCGTCGACGCCCGCGCCGGCCGCGCGCAGCATCTGCACGGTCAGGTCCAGGTGCGGCTTGGGGACGGGGGCGCCGACGTGGCGTACGACCACCCCGCGCTCGTAGCCCGCCGCCGACAGCAGCAGCCCGGAGACGAGCTGGCTGGAGGCCGAGGCGTCCATGGTCACCGCGCCACCCGCGATGCGCCCGCGGCCGTGCACGGTGAACGGCAGGCCGTTGTCGGTGTCGATCCGGGCGCCCAGCGACCGCAGCGCGCCGATCAGCGGGGCCATCGGGCGGCGGCGGGCCGCGGGCAGGCCGTCGAAGGAGACCGCGCCGGTGGACATCGTCGCGACCGGCGGCAGGAAGCGCATCACGGTGCCGGCCAGCCCGACGTCGACCCGGGCCGGGCCCTCCAGCGGCCGGGAGCGCAGCAGCCACAGGTTGTCGTCGGCGGTCGACACGTGACAGCCCATCGCCCGCAGCCCGGCCGCCATCAGCTCGGTGTCCCGGGCCCGCAGCGGGGCCCGCAGGGTGCTGGCGCCCTGGGACACGGCGCCGAGCACGAGCGCCCGGGCCGTCATCGACTTCGAGCCCGGCAGCCGCACCGAGGCGTCGAGCGGGCCGGCCGCGGTCGGAGCCGGCCACAGTAAGTGCGTATCCACGCGCTCAGTGTGCGGTCAGTTTCGATATGTAGCGACTGCTGGCCGCGAATGGCACGGGACGCGGCTACCGTGGCGGCATGTGTGGCAGGTACGCGACCTCGCGCAGCAACGTCGACCTCAGCGCGCTGTTCGAGGCGGCCGACGAGACCGACGGCCTCGAACCGGACTTCAACGTGGCGCCCACCGACCCGGTGCCGGTGGTGCGGGTCTCCCAGTCGGCGGGCGGCCGGGTGCTGTCCACCGCCCGCTGGGGTCTCGTCCCCGGCTGGGCCAAGGACCCGAAGGTCGGGGCCCGCATGATCAACGCCCGGGTCGAGACCGTGGAATCGTCGAACGCCTTCGCGCAATCGTTCGCGCGGCGCCGCTGCCTGGTGCCCGCCGACGGCTGGTACGAGTGGGTCCGGGGCGACGGAAAAGCCAAGCAGCCGTACTTCATGACCCTCGGCGACGCCGAACCGTGCGTTTTCGCGGGGCTGTGGACCGTGTGGGGCAAAGGCGACGACCGGCTCCTCACATGCAGCATCATCACCACGCCGGCCGTCGATGACTTGGCGCTCATCCACGACCGCATGCCGTTACTGTTGCCGGCGGAGCGATGGTCGGATTGGCTGACGGCGGAAGCGGATGCGAGCCTCCTGTTGCCGACGCCGTCGTCGCACGTCGCACGGCTCGAATTACGCCCCGTAGGCGCGCGGGTGGGCGATGTCCGCAACGACGGGCCCGATCTGGTCGCGAAAGTTCCGGCTCCGCCGCTGCGGCCGAGCGATGTCGAGCCGATCGATCTGACCCTTTTTTAGGCTGTAAGTCCAGATAAAATTCCAGCCGTTTTTGCGAATCGGCCGATGAACTCTTGTATTTGCACACGTTAGTGCGATACAACACAGCGCCGGTGGGTCTATGTCGGATGGGGGCATCCCGACGTCTATCCACTTAGCGTTCGTTTGACCCACGGGGGAGGTGGGTGTATGACCCGGGCGAGGATGCCACGCCCTCATGAAGTCGCAGCCGCGCGGCGAGACCCGCGACTGCTCAGAGCCGTCAAGGAACAGCAGGGCGACGGAGCCTGGCGAATCCGCGGCGCATGTCAGGCGGTCGACCCAGAAACGTTCTTCCCGGCTCCGACGGAGCCGGCCGACGCCGCGGTGGCGCTGTGCCGCACCTGCGACGTGCAGGGAGCGTGCCTGGCGTGGGCGCTGGACGTCGGGGACTGCCACGGCGTCTGGGGAGCCACAACACCTCGCGAACGGCGTGCGATGCTCGTCGCATGGCGCAGCGAGGGGCAGCGGCCGGGGCTTCCCGGCCAATCCGATCCACGGTTCGGAGCGGTGGCGTGCCTGCCGATCCTGCCGTTGCAGCGGGCGAGCCGGTGCAGCGAGAAGCCCGACCCCGTCGGGGCGGGCGCGCCGCAGTAACGACGCCTTCCACACCCACGAAGTCCGCCGCCCGGTCCAGGCCGGGCGGCGGGCGGTCGGTGGCGACACCCTTCGGGCCCGCGCGGTACCGCCTCGACGTGCCCGAGGACTTCGCCGGCACGCTGCTCGTGCTCGGCCACGGTGCGGGCGGCGACGTGGACGCGGCCGACCTGGTCGCGGTGCACGACGCGGCGCTCGCGCACGGCGTGGCGGTGGCGCTGGTGACCCAGCCGTACCGCGTGGCCGGACGCCGGGCCCCCGCGCCGGCCGCCCAGCTCGACGCCGCCTGGCTGGCGGTCATTGAGCGGCTGCGCAAGAACGTGGACTTCGCGACCCTCGTGGTCGGCGGGCGCTCCAGCGGGGCGCGGGTCGCGTGCCGCACCGCCCGGGAGGCCGGGGCCCAGCGCATCCTCGCGCTGGCGTTCCCGTTGCACCCGCCGGGCCGGCCGGACAAGTCCCGGGCCGACGAGCTGCTGACCGGAGTGCCGACGCTGGTCCTCAACGGCGACCGGGACGCCTTCGGCGTGCCGGGGGAGGCACCGGGAGTACAAGTGACGGTTCTTCGGGGTGAAACCCACGCCCTGTCGCGCAATCCGGCGGCGGTGGCGGACGCGGCCGTGGCCTTCGTCACCGGGAGCTAGGCCGGCTCGTTGCACGCGATGTGGCCGGTGCGCACCGGTCACGCTGCCACAACTCCCAGGCCCGTCCTGTTCCCGGCGGTCGGTCCGGTCCCGATGCGACCGGCCGCCGGGGCAGGTAACGGTCGTCACGCGGAATGCCCGGACGGGTCCCGGCGTTACACGGTTCGTGCGGCGCTGCCGACGGCGCCGTCAGCGGAGGGAACCAGAGCGTGGCAACACTCGAGCGTGATGACCTGCGGATCCGCGAGCTGCTGTTCAGCCCGGCGTGGCCGGGGGCGACCGACGCGGAGCCCGATTCGTCGTGGCAGCCGATCGCCCGTGAGCGATTGACGGGCGCCACAAACACAGAACGCGCACAGGAACTCGGCGTATCCTCGACCGGACGTGTCTCGCGCGGTGCGCGGGAGCGCTCGAGGGTGGGGGTCGCACGAGTGGTGAGCAGCGAGAGCGCGGAGCAGCAGCGGGTCCGGTTCGAGCACGACGCGCTGCCCTTCATCGACCAGCTCTACGCCGCCGCCCTGCGGATGACGCGCAACCCGTCGGACGCCGAGGACCTGGTCCAGGAGACGTTCCTGAAGGCCTACGCGGCCTTCCACCAGTTCGAGACGGGCACCAACCTCAAGGCCTGGCTGTACCGCATCCTGACCAACACGTACATCAACTCGTACCGGCGCCGGCAGCGTCAGCCCGTCCAGGCGCCCACCGAGGAGATCACCGACTGGCAGCTGGCCGAGGCGGAGTCGCACACGTCCAGCGGGCTGCGCTCGGCCGAGACCGAGGCGCTGGACCGGCTGCCGGACTCCGACGTCAAGGAGGCCCTGCAGTCGCTGCCGGAGGAGTTCCGGCTCGCGGTCTACCTGGCCGACGTCGAGGGCTTCTCGTACAAGGAGATCGCCGACATCATGAACACGCCGATCGGCACCGTGATGTCGCGCCTGCACCGCGGACGGCGCAACCTGCGCCGGCAGCTGGAGAACTATGCTGCCGACCGTGGGTTCACCCGCAACCCGTCCGCTGAGCCGAGCGAGGTCTGAGATCCGATGAGCTGTGGAGACCCGCACGAAACCGACTGCGGTGACGTCCTCGCCGAGGTCTACCTCTACCTCGACCTGGAGTGTGCCGACGACCGGCGCACGCTGATCCGCGAGCACCTCGACGAGTGCTCGCCGTGCCTGCGGGAGTTCGGCATCGAGCAGGAGGTCAAGGCGTTGGTGGCCCGCTGCTGCGGGTCCGAGCTGGCCCCGGCCGAGCTCAAGGCCCGCCTGCGGGCGAAGCTGTCGGAGTTCGTGGTGAACGCCGACTCCCGCGAGCTGCGCCCCGAGTAGCTCCCCTCGCGTTTTCCCGCCCGGCCCTCGCGGCCGGGCGTTTCGCGTTCTTGGCCCCGCGCGGCGCCGGGGCGCCCCGATATGCTGCTGGCATGTCCGACGAGATCCGTGCCGAGATGGTCGCCAACGTCTGGAAGATCACGACCGAGGTGGGCGCCGAGGTGACCGAGGGCGACACCCTGGTCATCCTCGAGTCGATGAAGATGGAGATCCCGGTGGTCGCCGAGGCCGACGGCACCGTGAGCCAGATCGCCGTGCACGAGGGCGACGTTGTGCAGGAGGGCGACCTCATCGCCGTGATCGGGTGAGCCTCCTGGTCCGGATGAGCACGCCGGCCGACCACGACGCCGTGTCCCGGCTGACCGTCGAGGCCTATCGGGCCGACGGGCAGCTGGAGGCCTCTCCGGCGTACGCCACGGTCCTGGCCGACGTGGCCGCCCGCGCCGCGGGCGCCGACATCCTGGTCGCCGAGCTCGACGGCGCCGTGTGCGGCGCGGTGACGTTCACCCTCTCCGGCGGCCCGTTCGCCGAGGTGTCCAAGACCGGCGAGGCCGAGTTCCGCACCCTGGCCGTCGATCCGGCGGTCCAGCGCCGCGGGGTGGCCCGGGCGCTGGTGCGGGCGTGCCTCGGCCGGGCCGCCGAGCTGGGCTGCGCCGCCGTGGTCATCTGCGTGCGGGACGACAACCCGGCGGCCTTCGCGCTTTACGAGAGCTTCGGCTTCGAACGCGACCCGGCCCTGGACTGGTCGCCGGTGCCGCGGGTCAACCTGCTCGGTCTGCGCCTTCCCCTGCCGGCCCGTCGGCCGACCTCAGCAGTTCACTAGCCACTTCCAGCGCCGCCGCCCGGCGCTCCTCCGGCGTGCCCGGGCGCTCGCGCAGCAGGAACCAGCTCGCGTGGATGGAGAACAGCGCGAGGGCCCGGCGCAGCTGCTGGGTCAGCGAGTCGGACGGGTCGGTCAGCAGGGCGAACACGCGCAGCATCTGCTCGCGCATCCGCTGGCCGGCCGGCAGCGTGTTGATCAGCGTCTGGTTGCGCTCGAAGAAGCGGATCACGTTCTCGTGCACGAACTCGTCGTGCAGCACCGCGTAGCGCTCCAGGAACTCCCGCCGCGTGTCCGAGTCGCGCGGCTGCGCCTCGGCCCAGTCCAGCAGGGCGTCGACGGCCGCGATGCGCTGCTCGATCAGGCTGGTGACGATGTCGTCCTTGGTCGGGAAGTGGTAGTACAGCGCGGCCTTGGTGACCCCGAGCTTCTCGGCGATCTCCCGTAGCGACGTCTTGTCGTAGCCGATCTCGGTGAACATGTCGAGGGCCACGCGCTGGATGTGCGCCCGCGCGTCGGCGCCGTCGGTCTCGTCGGTGCGGATGCGGTTGCGGCCGCGGACGACCCGCGCGGCGCTGCTCTCCTCGTTCGGCCCCATCGCCACCAATCCTACTTGACGCTCGGCTAGTAACCAGCTTACCGTACGGCTAGTCAGTCAACTAGCCGGTCGACAAGTAAGTTCGGGGGTGCAGTTCAGATGCCGGAGAAAAGCGTGAAGGTCGTCCTTCCCGGCCTGCTGATGGCCATCATGCTGGCCATGCTCGACAACGTGATCGTGGGAACCGCGATGCCGCGCATCGTCGGCGACCTCGGCGGCGTCGACCACCTCTCGTGGGTGGTCACCGCGTACGTGCTCGGCACGACGGTCTCCACCCCGCTCTGGGGCAAGCTCGGCGACCTCTACGGCCGCAAGACCGTGTTCATGACCTCGATCGCGCTGTTCCTGCTCGGCTCGGCGCTGTGCGGGTTCGCGCAGAGCATGCCCGAGCTGATCGGCTTCCGCGCGTTCCAGGGCCTCGGCGCCGGCGGGCTCATGGTCGGGGCCATGTCCGTCCTCGGCGATCTGGTGCCGCCCCGGGAGCGTGGGAAGTACCAGGGACAGTTCGCCGCGGTCATGGCCGTCGCCATGGTGGGCGGGCCGCTCGTCGGCGGCTTCATCACCGACCACGCGAACTGGCGCTGGGCGTTCTTCGTGAACCTGCCGCTGGGCGGCGCGGCCCTGATCCTGCTCGCGCTGACCCTGCACCTGCCCAAGCGGCGCACCGAGCACCGCATCGACTGGCTGGGCGCGCTGCTGCTGTCCATCGGCGTCACCGCGCTGGTGCTGATCACGACGTGGGGCGGGTCGCAGTACGCCTGGGGCTCGGCCGAGATCCGCGGCCTCGGCGTCCTCGCGGTGCTCACGCTGGTCGCGTTCGTGCTGGTCGAGCGGCGCCACCGGGAGCCGATCGTGCCGCTGTCGGTGTTCGCCAACCGCAACTTCACGCTGGTCGCGCTGCTCGGGTTCCTGGTCGGCTTCGCGATGTTCGGGGCCATCACGTTCCTGCCGCTCTACCAGCAGATCGTCCAGGGCGCCTCGGCCACCAACTCCGGCCTGCTCCTGCTGCCGATGATGGCCGGCATGCTGCTCACGTCGCTGGTGGTCGGGCGGGCGATCACCAAGACCGGGCGGTACCGGATCTACCCGATCGCCGGCGGCGCGATCATGATCGGTGCGATGCTGCTGCTGGCCCAGCTCGGCCCGCACACCTCGAAGGTCACGTCGAGCCTGTACATGGCGGCGCTCGGGCTGGCCCTGGGCTTCCTGATGCAGACCACGATGCTGATCGCGCAGAACAGCGTCGAGATCAAGGACCTCGGCGTGGCCAGCAGCACCGCCACCTTCGCCCGGTCCATCGGCGGGGCGTTCGGGGTGGCCGTCTTCGGCGCGATCTTCAACCACCGGCTGCACGCGATCCTCGGCGAGCGGCTCGGCACCGGGGCCGCGGACAAGCTGGCCAGCGGCGGCGGGGGTGCGCGGATCGACCCGCAGACGCTCGCCCAGCTGCCGGCCCCGGTCCGCACGGCGGTGATCGACGCGATCGCCGGCGCCACGTCGAGCGTGTTCCTGTGGTCGACGGTGGCCGCGGTGCTCGTACCGGTGCTCGCCTTCTTCATCCGCGAGGTCGCGCTGCGCGGCGGGCCGGCCGAGGAGGCGGAACGCACGCTGATTGCGCAGGAAGGGTAGTTTCGAGCACGGGCTGCGCGAATATGCCCCGTGAACTAGCGATTGGTGCGCGAAACTGCCAGACTATGAGCAGTATCGCGCACCAATCGCTAGAAGGGACGCACCGTGACCGAGCAGCCCGGCGCCGGGATGAAGGCCGACATCGCCGAACAGCCGGAGGTGTTCGCGCGCCTGATCGACGAGCGCGCCGGCCAGATCGCCGAGATCGCCACGAAGATCGCCGAGTGGAAGCCGCGCAGCGTGGTGTTCACCGCGCGCGGCACGTCCGACCACGCGGCCCTCTACGCCGCCTACCTCACCGAGATCCGCCTCGGCATCCCGGCCGGGCTGGCCAGCCCGTCGGCCATGACGTTGTACGGCGCCCGCCCCGACCTGCGCGACACGCTCGTCGTCGGGGTCAGCCAGAGCGGCGGCTCGCCCGATCTGCGCGAGGTCCTGCGCATCGCGCGCGAGCAGGGCGCGCACACCCTGGCCGTGACCAACAACGCCGAGTCGCCGCTGGCCCAGGCGGCCGAGCTGCACGTCGACGTCGCCGCCGGGCACGAGGTCGCGGTGGCGGCCACCAAGACCTACACCGCCGAGCTGCTGGCCCTGCTCATGCTCGTGGAGAGCGTGCGCGGCGGCGGCGCCCTGCCGGCCGAGGAGCTCGCCGCGCTGCGCGAGCTGCCCGGGCACGCGGCGGCACTGCTGGCCGACGACACCGCGGTCGACCTCGCCGCGCGGTACCGCTTCGCCGGGCGCCTGGTCACCACCGGCCGCGGGTACGCCTACCCGACCGCCCGCGAGACCGCGCTCAAGCTCATGGAGACCTGCTACCTGGCCGGCCTCTCGTTCTCCGGCGCCGACCTGCTGCACGGCCCCCTGGCCATGACCGACCCCGACGTGCCGGTGCTGGCGGTCGTGGGCAACGGCCCGGCCGGGCAGTCGATGCGCGACGTGGTCACCCGCCTCGGCGAGCGCCGCGCCGACACGGTCGTGTTCGGCCCGGCCGCGGTCGAGGGCGCCTCCGGCTGGGTGCGCACCCCGGACGTCGACGAGCGCTACGCGCCGCTGCTGGACATCCTGCCGCTGCAGCGCCTGGCCCTGTCGCTGGCCCTGCTGCGCGGCGAGAACCCGGACGCGCCGCGCGGGCTCAAGAAGGTGACGTCGACGCTGTAGCGGTCGCGACCGGGATCACCGCGGGCCGGCCCTCGGCCAGGTCCTTGGTCTGGAACGTCAACGCCGGGCGGTCGCCGACCGAGAGCTGGTAGGCCGCCCGGCTGCCCGAGACGTTGCGCGCCTCGAACGCGAAGTTGCAGTCGAAGCTCGTCCCGTCGGGCGCGAGCACCCCGGCGTTCAGCTCGGCCGCGGCGATCGGGTGCCCGCTGCCGTCCGCGATCCGCACGCTGCCGCCCTGGTACACGTCCGGCACCGTCGAGGGCGCCAGGCACGCGCTGCCCGTGATGCCGGCGGCGGCGCCGGCCACGCTGACGTACCCCTGCAACAGGAATCCGTCGGGCTTCGACTTCTCGTCGTGCCGACCGGCCCAACCGCATCCGCCGAGGGAAAAGCCCAGCGAGAGCGCCAACAGCAGGGGAACCAGCAAACGCCGCACCCGGCAACCTTAGTCTTGTTCTCGTGTCCACCCTGCGCGACCTCGTCGAGGAGCACACGAGCCTCGAGCCCGACGACATCGAGCACCTGCACCGGCTGGCCGGTGACTGGCAGATCGTGTCCGACCTCAGCTTCGCCGACCTGCTCATGTGGGTGCCGATCGAGGTGCGCGGCGAGTTCATCTGCGTGGCCCAGGTGCGCCCCACCACGGCGGGCACGGCCTACCAGGACGACCAGGTGGGCCGGATCGCCGGCGGCCCCGAGGTCGCGCACCTGGCCATCGTGCGCCAGCAGGGGCGGATCTGGCGGGAGGGCGACCCCGTCTGGTACGGCGACATGCCCGCCCGCCACGAGGCGATCCCGGTGCGCCGGCGCGGCCACCAGAAGGTCATCGCCGTGCTCGGGCGGGACACCAACCTGAGCACCGCGCGCACCCCGGCCCAGCTGGAGCTCAACTACCTGACCACGGCCGACGACCTGGCCCAGATGATCGCCGACGGCAGCTGGCCGCCGCCCCGGCACCCGGGGGAGACCACCAGCGCGCCGCGCATCGGCGACGGCCTGGTGCGGCTGGATGCCACCGGCAAGGTCACCTACGCCAGCCCGAACGCGCAGTCCGCCTACCGGCGGCTGGGACTCGCCGCCCACCTGGTGGGCGAGAGCCTGGCCGAGACGACCGGCCGGCTGGTCGACGACCCGCTCGAGGGCGCCGACGCGACCGACCGCATCCAGCAGGCCCTGCACGGGGAGGCCCCGGCCCGCAAGGAGCTCGAGGCCCGCGGCGCCACCGTGCTCATGCGCGCGCTGCCGCTCATGCCGGCCGGGGTGCCGATCGGGGCGCTCGTGCTGGTCCGGGACATCACCGAGGTCCGGCGCCGGGACCGGCAGCTGATGACCAAGGACGCGACGATCCGGGAGATCCACCACCGGGTCAAGAACAACCTGCAGACCGTCGCCGCGCTGCTGCGCCTGCAGGCCCGGCGGGTCGGCGTCCCGGCCGCGCGGCACGCGTTGGAGGAGTCGGTACGCCGGGTCGCCTCCATCGCCCTGGTGCACGAGACGCTGTCGATGTCGCCGGAGTCCTCCGACGAGGCGGTGGAGTTCGACGGGATCGTGGACCGGGTGGCGGCGGCCGCGGTGGAGGTCGGCGCGACCGGGTTCAACGTGGCGGTACGCCGGGAGGGCGACTTCGGGGTGCTCCCGGCCGAGATCGCCACCCCGCTGGTCATGGTGCTCAACGAGCTGCTGCAGAACGCCGTCGAGCACGCCTTCGAGCCGGTCGCCCCGGTCGCCCCGGACGCGCCGGTCGCCCCGGTCGCCTCGGATGCGCCGGTCGCCCCGGTCGCCTCGGATGCGCCGGTCGCGCCGGACGCGCCGGAGGTGCCGGTCGCCCCGGACGCGCCCGAGGTGGTGGTCTCGGTGCACCGGTTCCGCAAGCAGCTGCACGTGACCGTGGCCGACAACGGCTGCGGGCTGCCCGAGGGCTTCGACCTGGACTCCAGCGAGCGGCTCGGGCTGCAGATCGTGCGCACCCTGGCGACGGGGGAGCTGCGCGGCACGATCGAGCTTCGGCGGCGGGCCGAGGGGGGCACCGAGGCGGTCATGGTGGTACCGCTGGCCAAGCGGTGAATCCAACCGCACTGTGGGACGAACCCGGTGGCCGGGCGGCCGGACCGCAGTATCTTGCCCCTCAATTCCTACCGGCTGAGTCTTATTCCGGTTACACATCTGTCAAATCGCGTTGAGAGAACCCTCACGTGGGCGTGGCGTAAGGACCGCTCTCCGTGGAAGACTGCACCCTATGCACGCTGCTTCTCTGCGGCTCGTAAGCCGCCGACACGTTGACTACGGTCGCGTGCGCAGCGCCATCTGTCCGGCTTGCTGAACGCCGCCCGCAGAATTTTTCCCGGGTGCGCGACTTCGCGCCGGAATCTCAATGACATCGACGTCATTCGTTCCCCGTCTGATTGGGAACGGTCGGCGCTTGGTCGCGTGCTCTCAATCCTGAGAGGACGCCGACATGTCGGTGAACACTGTCCGCGGTCGTGGTGCGGCCGGAGGCCGTCCCCGCGGTGAGGGGCAGTGGGCCCTGGGGCACCGCGAGCCGCTCAATCCGAACGAGCGCAGCAAGAAGGACGACAACCCGCTCAACGTGCGGGCCCGCATCGAGAACATCTACGCGCACCGCGGCTTCGACTCGATCGACCCCGCCGACCTGCGCGGACGGTTCCGCTGGTACGGGCTCTACACCCAGCGCCGCCCCGGGATCGACGGCGGGCGCACCGCCGTGCTGGAGCCCGAGGAGCTCGACGACCGCTACTTCATGCTGCGCATCCGCAGCGACGGCGGCCAGCTCTCGCTCGCCCAGCTGCGCGCGATCGCCTCGATCTCGCAGCGCTTCGCCCGCGACACCGCCGACGTCACCGACCGGCAGAACATCCAGCTGCACTGGATCGAGATCGAGAACGTGCCGACCATCTGGCAGGAGCTCGAGGCGGTCGGCCTGTCCACCATGGAGGCCTGCGGCGACAGCCCGCGGGTGATCCTGGGCAGCCCCATCGCGGGCGTGGCCGAGGCCGAGGTGCTCGACCCGACCGAGGCGATCACCGAGATCAACCGGCGCTTCATCGGCGACCCGGAGCTGTCCAACCTGCCGCGCAAGTTCAAGTCCTCGATCTCGTGGCTGCCCGACACCCCGTACGAGGCCAACGACATCTCGTTCGTGGGCGTGATCCACCCGGAGCACGGCCCCGGCTTCGACCTCTGGGTCGGCGGCGGGCTGTCCACCAACCCGATGCTCGCGGTGCGGCTCGGCGTGTGGGTGCCGCTGCACGAGCTGGCCGACGTCTGGCACGGCGTGATCAAGATCTTCCGCGACTACGGCTACCGCCGGCTGCGCAGCCGCGCCCGGCTGAAGTTCCTGGTCGCGGACTGGGGTGCGGACCAGTTCCGGCAGATCCTGGAGAACGAGTACCTCGGCCGCCGCCTGATCGACGGGCCGGCGCCGGACCTGCCGGAGAAGCCGGTCGACCACGTCGGCGTGCACAAGCAGTGGGACGGCAAGTTCTACGTGGGTGCCGCCCCGATCGCCGGGCGCAGTTCCGGCACCCAGCTGGGCGAGGTGGCCGACCTGGCCGAACAGTTCGGATCGGATCGGGTGCGGCTCACGCCGTACCAGAAGATCCTGGTCCTGGACATCGCCGAGGACGACACCGACCCGCTGGTCGAGGGCCTGGCCAAGGTCGGCCTGGAGGCCCGCCCGTCGCCGTGGCGGCGCAGCACGATGGCCTGCACCGGCATCGAGTTCTGCAAGCTGGCGATCGTCGAGACCAAGGCCCGCGCGGCGGAGCTCATCGAGCACCTCGAGCACAAGGTCGCGGAGCTCGACGCCGACATCTCGATCCATCTGAACGGCTGCCCGAACGCGTGCGCCCGCACCCAGGTCGCCGACATCGGGCTCAAGGGCATGCTCGTCCGCGACGACAACGGCGACATGGTCGAGGGCTTCCAGATCCACCTCGGTGGCGGCCTGGGCATGGCCGCCGGGCAGACGGCCGGCTTCGGCCGGAAGCTGCGCGGCCTCAAGACCACCGCCGCCGCCCTGCCCGAGTACGTCGAGCGGGTCGCCAACCACTACCTGGCCGGGCGCGAGTCCGGCGAGTCCTTCGCCCGCTGGGTCATGCGCGCTCCGGAAGAGGAGCTGCGATGAGCGAGCGAATGGCCCCGCTGTACTGCCCGTACTGCGGAGAAGAGGACCTCCGTCCACACGAGGACGCGCATGGCGCATGGGAGTGCCGCAGCTGCGCGCGCGTCTTCTCACTGAAGTTCCTGGGACTGGCGGCGAACGCTTTGGAGGCGAAGCGATGAGCAGCACGACCGTGGCCCGCACCGCGCAGGAGTCCATCGAGCTGGCGACCGGCGCGTCGGCGCGCCTGGAGGGCCAGACCGCCGAGAAGATCGTCGAGTGGGCGGCCGGCCAGTTCGGCGAGCGGTTCTGTGTGACCAGCTCGTTCGCCGACGCCGTGCTCGCGCACGTGGTGTCGAAGGTGGTGCCCGGCGTGCCGGTCGTCTTCCTCGACACCGGCCTGCACTTCGCCGAGACGCTGCGGGTACGCGAGGTCGTCCAGCGCACCCTGCCGGTGACCGTGCGCTCGATCCGGCCCCGCCAGACCGTCGCCGAGCAGGACGCCGAGTTCGGGCCGCGGCTCTACGCCCGCGACCCCGACGAGTGCTGCTTCCTGCGCAAGGTCGAGCCGCTGGAGCGGGCCCTGGAGGACTACGACGCGTGGGCCGCGGGCCTGCGCCGGGACGAGTCGCCGAGCCGCGCCAACACGCCGATCGTGAGCTTCGAGCGGGCCCGCGGCAAGTTCAAGGTCGCCCCGCTGGCGCTGTGGACGCAGGCCGACGTGGACCAGTACATCTCCCGCTACAACGTGCCCGTGAACGCGCTCATGCGGCAGGGGTACGCCTCGGTCGGCTGCTGGCCGTGCACGCGCCGCACGCCTCCGGGCGGCGACCCGCGCAGCGGGCGCTGGGCCGCGTTCGACAAGACCGAGTGCGGGCTGCACACCTCCGGATGACCGCTGTCCTGCTCGTGGCCCACGGGTCCGCGGACCCACGGGCGGCCGCGGCCACTCGCGCCCTGGCGCGGGCGGTCGCGGCCCAACGGCCCGGCCTGGACGTGCGCTGCGCGTTCCTGGACCACGCCGGTCCGCGCCCCGGCGAGCAGCTGGCGGCGTTCGCGGCGCTGGGCCATCGGGCCGCCGTCGTCGTGCCGCTGCTGCTCACCAACGCCTTCCACGGCCGCTTCGACCTGCCCGCCGTGCTGGACCGGGCCCGGGCCGCGGGCCTGGACCTCGACGTGACCACGACCGACGTGCTCGGCGCCGGGACGCCCGCGCTGCTGCTCTCGGCCCTGCGCCGGCTGCTGCCCCCGGTGCCCTTCGACGGCGTCCTGCTCGCCGCCGCCGGCACCCGCGACGACCTGGCCCGCCACTCCGTCGACCAGGCGGCCGCGGCCCTGGGCGCCGCGCTGGGTGTGCCGTGCACGCCCGCCTACGCCTCGGCCTCGCCGATCACCGGCGCCGCCGCGGTGGCGACCCTGCGCGCCCGGGGCTGCGAGCGGATCGCCGTCTCCTCGTACTTCCTCGCCCCCGGCAAGCTGCACGACCTCGTGATCGCCTCGGCGGTCGGGGCCGGCGCGCTGGAGCCGGTCGCACCGCCGCTGTGCGCGCACGTCGACGTCGCCCGTCTGGTGGTGTCCCGGATCGGGGATTTCGCGCTGCTACGGGCCGCCTAGACCGTCCAGTGGCGCGTTGCGGTTACCGTTGACGGATGATGACATGCCCCAAGTGCCGTGGCGAGATGCGCCAGTTCGAGCGCAGTGGTGTCACCGTCGACCAATGCCTGGAGTGCCGGGGGATCTTCCTGGACCGCGGTGAGCTGGAGCGGCTGGTCGATGCGGAGCAGGCCTGGCAGGGCCGCCACCAGCAACAGCAGCCGTCCCACGGTGGCTATCCGCAGCAGCCCTATCAGCAGCCGTACCCGCAGACGCATGGCGCATACGGCGGTGGATACGGGCATTACGGCCACCACAAGAAGCACCGCCGGCACCACCGTGAGAGTTTCTTCGGAGAGTTGTTCGACTGACGGTCGCCGAATGCATACAACAACGCCCCGGCCGAATCGGCCGGGGCGTTCGCTGTCTAGGTGCGTATTGGAATTGAGGCTCAGGCAGAGTGAGCGCGGACCCGCAGGCCACCGCGACGCTTCATCAGGCGACGCTCGTCTTCGCTCATTCCGCCCCAGACACCTGCGTCCTGACCGGAGTCGAGGGCCCACTGGAGGCACTCGGAGGTCACGGAGCAGCGCTGGCAGACCGCCTTCGCCTGCTCAACCTGCAGCAGCGCCGGACCGGAAGTCCCAATGGGGAAGAACAGCTCCGGGTCCTCGTCGCGGCAGAGGGCATGGTGGCGCCAGTCCGACATGGCGGCAACACTCCTTGTTTTTTCGCGGATCGTTGTTGGTGATTCCCGTTATGCATCTCATGTAACGGTTCGGCTAGGCGGAGCCTGAAGATCCGTTGCATGTGTGCGGGCAACGCTCAGTGGTCGTTTCGCTTGTGAATGCTTTCACGAACTACCGCGATGTCAAGGGGTCCAAACCAAAAAAATCCAAGTCGGTGAGCAAGCTCACGCACTGTTTGTCCGATTTTATGGCGACTGGTGACCCTGGATCGCAACAGTCAGTGACCAATGTAGTACGGTTCGGTCAACGACCGGAGGGCTTTCGGAGATGCGGCCGCGGTGTCTCTGTCGCGACTCTCTGCAACTTTCTCCCCCTTCGGTGGTCGATCGCCGGGGGTGACTCAACACACTACGCGCAAGGCCCCCGGCACCGACGCGAAATCCAACTTGTCGACCTCGCCGAGGTACTCCCCGTCCACCTGATAGGCGATCGGTTTGGCGGCGGTCAGGCTGAAGCCCGGCAAATCGTGCAGCCGGAGCACCTGCTTGCCTTTCGGCACCCGGTTCTCCGACACCAGCTGCGCGACGGTGCGCGCGGTGCTGGCGACCTGCAGCTCCCGCAGGCCCAGCACGTCCAGCCCGGTGTCGAACGAGGCGCGCGGATTGGGACTGACCCGCCGCTCGCCGATGAACGTCCACGGTGCCGTGTTCTGCACCAGCATCCACGTTAGCCCGCTTGTGGCCGGTTCGCCGGGTAACTGCATCGTGAGGAGCGGCACGCGGCGATTCGTGGCCACGAATTGCGCCATGAACGCGCGGAAATACAGCAGCGGCGTGGACGTCGAGCCCTTGTGCCGGGCCTGGTCGACGCGGCGCACGACCTCGGCGTCGATGCCGAGCCCGGCGCAGAACGTGAAATACCGGTCGTCGGCCCGGCCCAGCCCGATCAGCCGCTCGCGCCGGTCGCGCAGCGCCTCCAGGATCGCGCCGGTGCCCTCGGCCCAGTCACTGGGCAGCCCGAGCGCGCGGGCGAAGACGTTGGTGGAGCCGCCGGGCACGACCGCGAGCGCCGGGCGGTCCTGGGCGCGGTTCGCGGCGGCGCCGCCGTCGAAGGTCATCAGGCCGTTGACGGCCTCGTTGACGGTGCCGTCACCGCCGAGCGTGACGACGAGGTCCATCCCGTCCCGGGCCGCGTCGCGGGCGAGATCGGCGGCGTGCCCGCGCCGGGCCGTGTAGGCCACATCGAGGTCGACCTGGCTGCGCAGGGCCCGCACCAGGATGTCCCGGCCGCGCTGGGTGGTGGTCGTCGCGTTCGGGTTGACCACCAGGAGGGCTCGCACGGGTCGCACTGTACCCGCTTCCGTGCACGATAAGGTTGGGCCCGTGAGGATGTCGTGAGCAGGAGGGACACGCAGGTGAGCGGGGCGGAGACTGTTCCCGATCGAACCCCGGCGACGTTGCGCTGGGCCGTGCGGCTCCTGCTCGTCGAGGGGGCCGGCCTGGCGCTCGTGACGCTCTGGCTGGTGTACCTCGACCTGACCGCCGACGCCGCCTCGGCCCCCGGCGCGGTCGCGGTGACCGTGTACCTCGCGCTGATGACCGTGTGCTTCCTCGGCTTCGGCTACGCCCTGCACCGCCGGCGGCGCTGGGCCCGCGGCCCCGGGATCGTGGTCACGATGCTGCAGATGCCGCTCGGGCTGACGATGGCGCAGAGCGGGTTGCCGTATCTCGGCGTGCCCCTGTTCGTGCTCGGGCTGACCGGCGCCGTGCTGCTGTTCGCGCCCGCCACCCGCATCGCTCTCGGTGTTCGTTAGATCGGTTGCGATAGGGCAAACGCTCGTTCTCCGGACGCCTGATTCGTCTGGTGGACAGAAATTTGTATCGCACAGGTGGTCCGATATCTCAGAGTGACCGATCCGCAAACGGTTTCAGTGCTCTACGCTCGGTTGTCGTGACGGTCGCTCCCGCCTATCAGGTCCTTGCCGAGCGCATCCGCGACGACATCATGTCCGGGCAGCTGCGCCCCGGTGAGCGCCTGCCCACCGAGCCGCAACTGTGCGAGCAGTCCGGCCTGTCGCGCTCGACGGTGCGCGAGGCCCTGCGCCTGCTGAGCAGCCAGCACCTGATCGTGACCATGCGCGGGGTCAACGGCGGCAGCTTCGTGGCCGAGCCCGACGCGTCCGCCCTGGGCGAGACCCTCTCCGACGGGGTCGGCCTGCTGCTGGCCAGCGGGGCCGTGACCGGCGAGGACTTCCTCGAGGTACGCCGGATGCTCGAGGTGCCGGCGGCCGGCCTGGCCGCCGCCCGGCGCGAGCCGCACCACCTGGCCGAGCTCGAACGGGCGATGTTCGACCCGGAGCAGGACGACCTGGCCCGGCGCATCGAGGCGCACGCCGCCTTCCACCTGGCCGTCGCCGCGGCCACCGGAAACTCGCTGCTCGGCCTGGTCGTGCGGCCGTTGTACAGCCTGGCCAACCGCGAGGCGGTCGAACGGGTGTCGCCGCCGCCGTTCTGGCGCGCGGTCGACCGCGATCACCGCGAGCTGCTGGAGGCGATCCGCGCCCAGGACGTCGCCCGCGCGATGGAGCTGGCCCGGGCCCACATCGACAACATCCGCCCGGCCGAACAGCTGGCCGAGGTGATCGCGCTCTAGAAGGCCTCGGCAGGGCAGGGCAGGCAGGGCCTAGGTGGGGCGGCGCTTCGTCAGGCGGATGCCCGCCTGGTGGGCGTCGACCGTGGCCGAGACCTCGTCGGCCAGGGCGCTGAGCACCTGCCACGCGAAGGACTCGCCGCCGGGCAGATGTTCGTCGGGGGAGCCCAGCGGCACGGTCGTGTAGACCGTGAGCGCGTCACTCGTGACGGTGAAGCGGCAGGACAGCTCGACCGTGTCGCCCAGTTGGGGGGTGTCCGCGGCCACCGCGAGCAGCATCGCGCAGGCCTCGTCGACCGCGATGCGCAGGTCCTCGATCTCGTCCAGGGTGAACTGCAGGCGCGCGGCCAGACCGGCCGTCGCCGTGCGCAGCACGCCGAGATATGCGGGCGATGCCGGCACGGCCAGCAGCACCACGTCGTCGCCGTCGGCGCCGGACCTTTTTCGAACGACCTGCGTCACGCTGTGACCCCCTCGCCCGCGACTCTACGACGTCGGCGCACCCGCCGACGCGGCGAGTGCTTCCAGCGGTGCGCCGGACAGACGGTACGGCACCCATTCGCTCTTCGGCTCGGCCCCGAGGTGCTCGTAGAACTGCCGGGCCGGGTTCCAGTCCAGCACGCCCCACTCCAGGCGGCGGTACCCGTGCGCGACGCAGACCGCGGCCAGGGCGGCCAGCAGGGCCTTGCCCGTCCCGCGGCCCCGCGCGGCCGGCCGCACGTAGAGGTCCTCGAGATACACGCCGTGCACGCCCTCCCAGGTGGAGTACGTGAGGAACCACAGCGCCATCCCCGCCGGTGCGCCGTCGACCACCGCGACGTGACAGAACACCGCGGGTGAAGGACCGAAGAGCGCGGCCCGCAGTTGTACCTCGCTGAGGTGGCATAGGTCGCGCGCACGCTCGAAGTCGGCGAGCTCGTAGACCATCTCCACGAGCGCCGGGACGTCGTCCGGTTCGGCGGGGCGGATCATTCGTCTCCTTGAAAGCACGACCCCCACCCCGCGGGCGCGGGATGGGGGAGGGCCGATGGTTGCGCTCAGGCCTGCTTGGTCTCCCAGAAGATCTTCGCGATCTCGTCGATCTTCGCGAGCAGCTGCTCGGCGACGGCCGGGTCGGTCTTGCCCTTGGCCCCGGACGCGCCCGCGAGCTTCGTGGCCTCGTTGAACAGGCCGTGCAGCTGCGGGTACTTCTCGAAGTGGTTCGGCTTGAAGTAGTCGGTCCACAGCACCCACAGGTGGTGCTTGACGAGCTCGGCCCGCTGCTCCTTGATGATGAGGGCCCGGGTGCGGAACTCCGGGTCCTCGTTGGCCTGGTACTTCTCGGAGATTGCCTTGACGGACTCGGCCTCGATTCGGGCCTGCGCCGGGTCGTAGACACCACACGGCAGGTCGCAGTGGGCGCTCACCACAGTGCGCGGGGTGAAAAGCCGCGACAGTCGCATCGAACCCTCCAGGGTGATTTGCGATGATCCTCAGTAGCTGACCCTACTCCTATCCACGTTCGGGGATTTCATGCGCCTGCCGTGGTTTGCGGCACTCGTATCCGGCCCCTCGATGGTGCCGACGCTGCGCTCCGGGGACCGGATTCTGGTGCGGCGCACGGGATCCGCGCGCCCCGGCGACGTGGTGGTCGCGGCATTTCGCAGCCGGCCCGGCCTGCTCGTGGTCAAGCGGGTCGAACGGGCCGACGGCGACGGCTGGTGGGTGGTCGGCGACAACCCGTTCGGCAGCGACGATTCCGCGCGCTACGGCCGCGCCGACATCGTCGGCCGTGTGACATTTCGCTGGTGGCCACAACCGGTGCGCCTGAAGCGCGTCCCACGCTAAGGTGAGGCGGATACGGGCGACCCCCGGCCGCACAGCCGCACATTCTTTCGCGCTTTCACCCGCGCCGCGCGTCCTTCCTGTATCAAAGCCGTGGCAAAGGAGCCCCCGTGCTTACATCCGTGTCCAATTCCGTCTCAGATCCCGTCTTCGAGCTGCATACCGGCGGCAAGCTCGCGGTGCAGTCGACGGTCCCGCTGGCCACTCGCGAGGACCTCTCCCTGGCCTACACCCCCGGCGTGGCCCGCGTCTGCGAGGCGATCGCCGCGGACGAGTCGCTCGTGCACTCCCTCACCTGGGTCGGCAAGGCCGTGGCCGTCGTGACCGACGGCTCCGCGGTGCTCGGCCTGGGCAACATCGGCCCGCGCGCGGCGATGCCGGTGATGGAGGGCAAGGCGGTGCTGTTCAAGCAGTTCGGCGGCGTGGACGCGGTGCCGATCTGCCTGGACACCCAGGACCCGGACGAGATCGTGCGGATCGTGACCGCGCTGGCGCCGTCCTTCGGGGGGATCAACCTCGAGGACATCTCGGCGCCGCGCTGCTTCGACATCGAGCGGCGGCTGGAGGAGACGCTGCCGATCCCGGTCTTCCACGACGACCAGCACGGCACCGCGATCGTGGTGCTGGCCGCCCTGCGCAACGCCTGCAAGGTGCTCGGCCGCGGCCTGGGCGACCTGCGGATCGTGGTCAGCGGCGCGGGCGCGGCGGGCGTCGCGGTGACCCGCATGCTGATCCGCGGCGGCGCGGACGCGGGCGAGATCGTGGTGCTGGACTCGCGCGGCTGCCTGCACGGCGGGCGCGGCGACCTCAACCCGGCCAAGGCCGCCCTGGCCGCGGAGACCAACGCCGGCGGGGTGACGGGCGACATCGCCTCCGCCCTGCGCGGCGCCGACGTGCTCATCGGCGTCTCCGGCGGCACCATCGGCGAGGCCGCGCTGGCCGGGATGGCTCCCGACGGCGCCATCTTCGCCCTGGCCAACCCGACGCCCGAGGTGCACCCGGAGATCGCCGCGCGCTACGCCGGCGTGGTCGCCACCGGCCGCAGCGACTTCCCGAACCAGATCAACAACGTGCTGGCCTTCCCCGGCATCTTCCGCGGCGCGCTGGACTCCGGCGCGACCCGGATCAGCGACGGCATGAAGGTGGCGGCGGCCGAGGCGATCGCGGCCGTGCTCAGCCCCGGCGAGCTCGCGCCCGACACCATCGTGCCGAGCGCCCTCGACCCGCGCGTGGCCCCGGCCGTGGCGGCCGCGGTCGCCGACGCCGCCCGCCGCGACGGCGTCATCCGTTAACGAGGATTAAGGTCACGGATATGCGTGCCGCATTCGCAACTGCGTTCAACGATGCCGACCCGCTCTCCGTGCTCGAGATCGGCGATGCTCCGGAGCCGGCGCCCAAGGACGACTGGGCCGTGGTGGAGGTGCGCGCGAGCGCCCTCAACCACCACGACCTCTGGTCGCTGCGCGGCGTCGGCCTCCGCGAGGAGCAGCTGCCGATGATCCTCGGCTGCGACGCCGCCGGCATCGGCCCGGACGGCGCCGAGGTCGTCGTCTACCCGGTGGTCTACACCGACAAGGGCGACTTCACGATCCTGTCCGAGTACTTCCCGGGCACGGTCGCGGAGCGGGTCACGGTCCCGGCGTACAACCTGGTCCCGAAGCCCGCCGAGCTCACCTTCGCCGAGGCGGCCTGCCTGCCCACGGCCTGGCTGACCGCCTACCGCATGCTCACCACCAAGGGCCGGCTGGAGCCCGGCGGCGCGGTGCTGATCCAGGGCGCGGGCGGCGGCGTGGCCACGGCGGCCGTGCTGCTCGGCAACGCCCTGGGCGCCCGGGTGTACGCCACGAGCCGCGACGCCGCCAAGCGCGAGCGGATCGAGGCGCTGGGTGCGAAGGCGTTCGAGCCCGGCGCCCGGCTGCCCGAGCGCGTGGACGTGGTCATCGAGACGGTCGGCGAGGCGACCTTCGACCACTCGATGAAGTCGGCCAAGATGGGCGGCCGGATCGTCGTCTCCGGCGCCACCAGCGGCCACCTTCCGCAGGTGAACCTGCGCCGGGTGTTCGCGCTGCAGCTGGAGATCCTGGGCACCAGCATGGGCACGCCGGAGGAGCTGGCCGACCTGATGGCGCTGCTCACCCGCACCGGCATCCGCCCGCTGATCGACTCGGTGGTGCCGTTCTCGGACGCGCGCAAGGCCTTCGAGCTGCTGCACTCCGGCGACGTCTTCGGCAAGGTCGTGCTCGACCACACCGCCTGAGCGGCTCAGACCCCGGCCGTGTCCGGCACGGCCGGGGTGGTCTCGGGTGTGGCACGGCGGGTCAGCAGCCGGCGCAGCGCCACCCCGAGGCCGATGAGCACCAGGCCGAGCAGGAAGAACGCCACTGTGAAGCCGAGCGAGGTCTCGGTGACGCCGAGCGCGCCCAGCTTGTTCACGTCGATGAACGGGTACGTGTACTCGTGCACGAAGGCCCCGCGGATCATCGCGAAGACCAGGTAGGCCAGCGGGTACCCGAGCCACGCGGCCGCGTACCACCAGCGCACCCGCTCCCGCTCGACCAGCAGCCAGGTGACCGCGGCCAGGATCGGCACGGCCGAGTGCAGCAGCAGGTTGTGCACCGTGTGCGCGCCGTCGTCCTTCTGGTAGAACGGGCTGGACGGGTTGGCCAGCAGCGTGTGGTACACGATCCCGGTGATGCAGCTGTAGAGCGTCGCGGCCCCCCGGATCCACGCCGGGACCGGCCGGAACACCGCCACCGCCGAGACCGCGGCGATGATGACCGCGCTCTGCACGGTGAAGTACACGAAGGACGAGGGGTCGCCGTCGTTCCAGATGAGCAGCGCCACGATCCCGCCCACGGCGCACACGGCGGTCAGCGCCCGGAACACGACTGTCATGCGCGGAAGGTAGCCGGAATTCGCCCCCGGTGGAAGCGGTCGTTCGGCAACCCCGCTCGTACCGTTGGTGCCATGCGCCCGCGCAAGCTCGCCGCCGCCACGCTCGCCGCCGTGCTCGCCGGTGCCGTCGTGTCCGGCTGCTCGACGGACCAGGCCCCGGCCCGCCGTGTCGCCGCCTCCCCCTCGGCGGCGCCGACGATGCAGGGTGCGCTGGCCGCGGTCCAGCTGCCGCCGCCCCTGGCGCTTCCGCCCACGGGGCTGGCGGTGTCGTCGCAGCAGATGACGTACACCCGCGAAGGACGAACGCTCCGGACGGTCGTCTGGTCCCCGGATCGCGCCGGTCGCTACCCCGCGGTCGTGTTCAGCCACGGCCTCAACGGCACCCCGGAGTCCTTCGCGCCGCTGCTGCAGACCTGGGCGGCGGCCGGGTTCGTGGTGATCGCCCCGGCGTACCCGAACACCACCAAGGGCGCGCCCAGCTTCGACGTGTACGACGTGCTGAACCAGCCCCTCGACGCCAAGTACGTGCTCGGCCAGGTGCTGGCCGGCCCGCTGGGCAAGCGCATCGACTCGACCCGGCTGGCCGCGGCGGGCCACTCGGCCGGCGCCATCACCACGGTCGGGCTGTTCACGGCCGCCCGCGACCCGCGCCTGCGCGCCGGGGTGGTCCTGGCCGGCAGCGGCCTCGGCGTCGGTACCGACTTCCAGGGCACCCCGGCCGCCCTGTTCTTCGTCCACGGCGACGCCGACCCGCTGGTCACCTACGAGAGCGGCAAGGCCACCTACGACCTGGTCCCGTGGGCCAAGGCGATGCTGACCATCCCCGGCGGCAACCACAACGACCCCTACCTGCGGCCGTCCAGCGCCTCGTTCCAGACGGTCGCCAAGAGCACCGTGCAGTTCCTGCGCCTGGAGCTGTACGGCGACGCCAAGGCCCGGTCCTCGCTGGCACCTACTACGGAGCTCGACTCGCACCTGTAGCGATTGACGGGACGGCTTAGCCCGACCGGGGGAGAGTGCCCACGATCCGACACTGGACGGGGGCTGCTGGTCAGGGCCGCGTCGGTAATGTGTCCGCCATGCCCGATGAGCGCATCGACCCCAGTCAGAACACGCAGGCGTTCCAGGCCTGGGTGGACAACAACAATCAGCGCGCGCCCGAGCCCGCCAGGTCCAGGACCCCGCTCTGGGTCGGGGTCGGCGTGGCGGTCGCCGTGGTCGTCGTCGTGGTGCTGTTCGTCGCGCTCGGCTGAGCCTCGGGGTAGATCCCCGAGGACTCGAAGTGCGTGAAGCCGGCCAGCGTGGCGTCGCTCGTCAGGCGCGTCCGGGACACGTCGTCGCCGTTGAGGGCGAAGTCCAGGAAGTCCAGCAGCGTGGCCAGCACCTGCACGTGGCCGCGCTCGGGGTCGTTGGTGCCGGCGCCGTGCTCGCCGCCCTCGATGGTCAGGAAGGCCTTGGGCCACGGGTCCTTGCCGTACGACTCGCGGCCCTGGCTGTAGGCGACCACCGGGTCCTTGTCCCCGTGCACGAACAGCATCGGCACCGGGGAGCCCTTGTAGGCCGCGGTCGGGCGGCCCGCGAAGATGACGCCGACCTTGAGGCGCGGGTCGCGCTTGCCGGTGAAGAGCCAGTTCGTGGTGGTACCGCCGCCCGAGTGCCCGATCGCGCCGAGCCGGTCCGGGTCGATGCTGCCGGCCAGCGGGTTGCCCGCCTTCATCAGCTCGGTGATCACGTACGAGGCGTCGACGGCCTGGTTGGGCACGTCGGTCTTGTCGAACTTCGGCCCGTCCTTCTTGGTGAACGGGTACGCCGGGGCGGCGACGATGTATCCGGACTCGGCCAGGAACTTCGTCATGCCCTCCTGCATCTCCGGGTTGCTGTAGAAGCCGTGGCTCCACAGGATCAGCGGAAACTCCCCGGGCAGCGGCGTCGCGTCGACCTGCACGCGGCCGCGGGTCTGGCGGGCCGAGCCGCGCACCGGATACCACACCGTCGTCGGCAGCGGCCGGTTCTTGCCGCGGGCGAACGTGAAGTGCCGGACGCCGACGGCATGCGGCAGCTTGGCGCTGGTGTCGACGGCGGCGGCGCCGGCCGGAGTGGTGAAGGGCGTCCCGCTGTCGTCACTGCCGGACGCGGCAAAAGCGCCGCCCAGGATCAGCAGGGCGGCGGTCAGGAGCGACACGGTTGCGGTTCGGGTGCGACGCGGGGGCACGTGAGAAATGTAAGGGCGAAGTGTGGTACCCCCATATCGCCCGACTGGGGACATTCGATTGGCTTGCCGGACTACACCAGGATGTCATTGGATGACCCATTTGAACGACATCGCTACCCTCCCCCTCGCATAGGTGAAGCGAAATGCGCAGATAGTCCAAATTGGGATCCGCACCGGCCCACGCATTGCTACCCGTCGGACACGGTGCGCTCTTGAGGGGGCGTGGGTGGAGCGGAGCTCCCCCACTGTTCTTCAGGACATCCAAGGGTCCAGCCCCGCCGCCCGTAAGACCATCGGCCGCGCCTAGTCGTCACCTTCATCATCGAGCCGGGCCAGGTAGACCGCCAGTCGCTCGATCGGGGTCTCGAACTCCGGGTTCATGTCGACGAAGTCGCGCAGGCGCTCGGCCAGCCATTCGAGCGTGACCTCGTCCTCGCCGCGGCGCTGGGCCAGCTCCTCGATGCCGCGATCGGTGAAGTACATGGGACAAGCCTCCAGAAAGAAAGAACGGGGGCACGGCGGCGAACCGTCGTGCCCCCGGAAGTACGACCGATGTCAGCGCTTCGGCAGGGCCGCCTCGATCAGCGCCTGCTGCTCGGCGTCGTGGAGCTTGGTCGAGCCGACGGCCGGTGCCGCGGCGGCCGGGCGGGAGATCCGCCGGAGGCCGACGCCCTGGAGCTGCTCCAGCAGGTTGAGCGCGATGAACGACCAGGCGCCCTGGTTGGCCGGCTCCTCCTGGACCCAGGCGAAGTCCTCGGCGTTCGGGTACTGCTCCAGCGCCGCCGTGAGCTCCTCGATCGGCATCGGGTAGAGCTGCTCGACGCGGATGATCGCGGTGTCGGTGATGCCGCGGTCGGCGCGCGCCTGCAGCAGGTCGTAGAAGACCTTGCCCGAGCAGAGCAGGACCCGCTTGATGCCGGCCGGGTCGAGCGCGGTGCCCTTCACGCCCGGGTCGCCCAGGACGGTCTGGAAGGTGCCGGTGGTGAAGTCCTCGACGCCCGACACGCACAGCCGGTGCCGCAGCAGCGACTTGGGCGTGAAGACCACGAGCGGCTTCTTCTTCGGCGAGAGGGCCTGGCGGCGCAGCAGGTGGAAGTGGTTCGCCGGGGTGGTCGGCACCGCCACGCGCATGTTGTCCTCGGCGCACAGCTGCAGGTAACGCTCGAGGCGCCCGGAGGTGTGGTCCGGACCCTGGCCCTCGTGCGAGTGCGGCAGGAGCAGCGTGACCGAGGCCAGCTGGCCCCACTTGACCTCGCCGGAGGAGATGAACTCGTCGACGATCGACTGGGCGCCGTTGACGAAGTCGCCGAACTGCGCCTCCCACATGACCAGCGCGTCGGGGTTCTCCACGGAGTACCCGTATTCGAAGCCCATCGCCGCGAACTCCGACAGCAGCGAGTCGTAGACGAAGAGCTTCGCGTTGTCCTTCATCAGCGAGGACACCGGCAGGTAGTCGGTGCCGGTCTCGGCGTCGACGATCGCCGCGTGGCGCTGCACGAACGTGCCGCGCCGCGAGTCCTGGCCGGAGAGGCGGACCGTGACGCCGTCGTGGACCAGCGAGCCGAACGCGATGATCTCGCTGAAGCCCCAGTCGATGTCGCCCTCGACGGCCATCTTGGCCCGCCGGTCGAGCAGCTGCTGGACCCGCTTGTGCGGGGTGAAGCCGTCGGGCAGCTTCACGTGCGCCTCGCCGATCGCGTGCAGGACCGACTCGTCGATCTTGGTCTCGACCACGGGCTCCGCCTCCGGCTCGCGCAGCCGGGTCAGCCGTGCGGCGGGGGAGGAGGAGGCGTCCCGGGTCGCCTTGAACACCGTCTCGAGCTGCTCGTGGTAGTCCTTGAGCAGCGCCTCGGCCTCGGTGATCGGGATGTCGCCGCGGCCGATGAGCTCCTCGGTGTAGATCTTCCGGACCGAGCGCTTCTGGTCGATGATCGCGTACATCAGCGGGTTGGTCATCGAGGGGTCGTCGCCCTCGTTGTGCCCGCGCCGGCGGTAGCAGACCAGGTCGATCACGACGTCCTTGTTGAACGCCTGGCGGTACTCGAACGCGAGCCGCGCCACCCGCACGACGGCCTCGGGGTCGTCGCCGTTCACGTGGAAGATCGGCGCCTGGATCATGCGCGCCACGTCGGTCGAGTAGAGCGAGGAGCGCGAGTACTCCGGGGCGGTGGTGAAGCCGACCTGGTTGTTGACCACGACGTGGACCGTGCCGCCGGTGCGGTAGCCGCGCAGCTGCGAGAGGTTCAGCGTCTCGGCCACCACGCCCTGGCCCGCGAAGGCCGCGTCGCCGTGGATGAGCAGCGGCAGGACCGTGTAGCCCTCGAGCTTGAGGTCGATCTTGTCCTGCTTGGCCCGCACGATGCCCTCGAGGACCGGGTTCACGGCCTCCAGGTGCGACGGGTTGGCCACCACCGAGACGGTGGTCGCGTGCTCGCCGTCCGGGTGCGTGTACTTGCCGGTCATGCCCAGGTGGTACTTCACGTCGCCCGAGCCGTGCGCCGACTTGAGGTCCAGGTGGCCCTCGAACTCGGAGAAGATCTTCTCGTACGGCTTGCCGACGATGTTGGCCAGCACGTTGAGCCGGCCGCGGTGGGCCATGCCGATGACGACCTCGTCGAGCTCGCCCTCGGCGGAGTTCTGCAGGATCTCGTCGAGCAGCGGGATCAGCGACTCGCCGCCCTCCAGCGAGAACCGGCGCTGGCCGACGTACTTGGTCTGCAGGAAGGTCTCGAACGCCTCGGCCGCGTTGAGCCGGTTGAGGATGTGCTTCTGCTCCTCGGTGCCCGGCTTCTCGTACGGCTTCTCGACCCGCTCGGCGATCCAGCGCCGCTCCTCCGGGTCCATGATGTGCATGTACTCCACGCCGACCCGGCGGCAGTACGAGTCGCGCAGCACGCCGAGCACGGCCCGCAGCTTCATCTTCTGCTTGCCGGAGAAGCCGCCGACCGGGAAGACGCGGTCGAGGTCCCACAGGGTCAGCCCGTGCTCGAGGACGTCGAGGTCCGGGTGGCGGCGGATGCGGAACTCCAGCGGGTCGGTGTCGGCCATGAGGTGGCCGCGCACCCGGTACGCGTGGATGAGCTCGACGACCCGGGCCGCCTTGTCGATCTGGCCCTCGGAGGTGCGGGCCACGTCGCGGACCCAGCGCACCGGCTCGTAGGGGATGCGCAGCGCGGTGAAGATCTGGTCGTAGAAGCCGTGCTCGCCGAGCAGCAGCTCGTGCATGACCTTGAGGAACTCGCCGGACTGGGCGCCCTGGATGATCCGGTGGTCGTAGGTGCTGGTCAGCGTGATGATCTTGCTGATGCCCAGCTCGGCGAGGGTCTCGTCGGACATGCCGGCATACGGCGCCGGGTATTCCATCGCGCCGACGCCGATGATCGCGCCCTGGCCGGTCATCAGCCGCGGCATCGAGTGCACGGTGCCGATGCCGCCCGGGTTGGTCAGCGAGACCGTCGTGCCGGAGTAGTCGTCCATGGTCAGCTCGTTGCGCCGGGCGCGGCGGACGATGTCCTCGTAGGCGGACCAGAACTGCCGGAAGTCCATCGCCTCGGCGCCCTTGATGCTGGGCACCACCAGCGAGCGGGACCCGTCCGGCTTGGCCAGGTCGATCGCGATGCCGAGGTTGACGTGCTCGGGCTCGACCAGGGTCGGCTTGTTCTCGACCTCGGCGAAGCTGTTGTTCATCTCCGGGTGCACGGCCAGCGCCCGGACCAGCGCGTATCCGATCAGGTGGGTGAACGACACCTTCCCGCCGCGGCCGCGGGCGAGATGGTTGTTGATCACGATCCGGTTGTCGGAGAGCAGCTTGGCCGGCACGGCGCGCACGCTCGTGGCGGTCGGCACCTCCAGCGAGGCGTCCATGTTCTGCACGATGCGGGCGGCGACACCACGCAGCGTGACGTGCTTGGCGCCGCCGGCGGGGGCCGGGGTGTCCTTGGTCGGCGCGGGCTTGCTGGCGGGGACGGCCTTCTTCTCGACCTTCTCGACCGGCTTCGCGGCGGGCTTCTCAGCGGGCTTCTCAGCCGGCTTCTCAGCGGGCTTCTCGGCGGGCTTGGCGGGCGCGGCCTTCGCGGGCGCGGCGGCGGCCGGGGTGGTCGCGGCGGCCGGGGTCGCAGCCGGGGTGGCGGCCTCGTCGGGGGCCGGCTTGTAGTCCGCGAAGAAGTCGTGCCACGCGGAGTCCACGCTGGCCGGGTCGGCGAGGTAGCGCTGGTACATGTCCTCGACGATCCACTCGTTCGGGCCAAATCCCGCCAGCGGATTCTCCTGCGAGTTGGTCGCTTGGGTCGACACGGCTCTTGATCGCCTCTTCCAAACGCGAGTTGCCAGTGGTTACGGATGTCCGGTCCTTTAGGCTACGCGCTGCCTAACGCTCGTTCGTCGCCGACGCCGCCGGAGTGACCATGTAGACGACCGGTCCGGCTCCTCACCCTTACAACTGTGGCCGCCCGGAGGCGGCCACAGTTGTCCAAGATCTTGCAGTTGTGAACTTGCCGAACTCTTGAGCGAATCCGGTGACCGTCCGGTTACGCGATGTCGCGCTTGCGCGTGATCAAGGTGCCGATGGTGCCGAGCACGACGGCCCAGCCGACGAGCACCACCACGCCGACCCAGCGGCCGGGCAGGTGGGTGTCGCCCATCTGGTCCTGCAGCGAGCCCACCACGTGCTCGGAGGCGAGCGGCGGGATGTACACCGCCGCCTGCAGGACCCAGTCCTCCTTGATCAGGTACTCGCGGACCAGGGCCAGCACGATCAGCGCGGCGTAGGTGCCGATGGTGTAGACGACCGCTGCGGTGATCGTCGCGCCGATCTGGCTGCGCAGGAGCACGCCGATACCGATGCCGAAGACCGCCCACAGCATGTACACGAGCAGGTTGAGCAGCACCGCCTGTTGCGCGTCCCAGTGCCCGAGGCTGTTGCCGACGCCCTCGCTGGAGAAGAAGATCGAGCCGACGATCACGTTGATCACGGTGGCCAGCAGCCAGAAGGCGAACGCCATGGCGGCGCCGGTGATCAGCTTGGCCACGATCACCTTGGTCCGCTTCGGCGTCGCCAGGAACGTCGCCGTCGCGGTCTGGTGGTAGAACTCGTTCGTGATCAGCAGGATCGCCAGCAGCATGACCATCATCAGGCCGAAGAACTGGCCCGACGTGTAGATGTTGGCCGCGATGCGGGCCAGGCCGGCCCCGGTGTGCGCGGCCGCGATCTTGTCCTTCTCGATCTGGTTCTGGGCCAGGAAGTCGGCCCTCTGCTCCTCCGTCAGGCCGGGCGGCGGGTCCTGGTTGAGGTAGTCCGGCGTCGAGAGCTGCGAGTCGGCCTGGGCGCTGTTGATCAGCAGCGCGAGCCCGACGAAGGCCAGCGAGCAGATCAGGAAGATCCACCACATGTTCGTGGTACGCAGCTTGATCAGCTCGCTGCGGATGAGCCGGATCATCGGATGGCCGCCCTTCCCTGCGTGAGTTCGAGGAACACGTGCTCCAGGTCGGGGCGCTCGGCCATGAGCTCGTGCAGCTCGACGCCGGCCCGCAGGGCGAGCTTGCCGACCGCCGGGGCGTCGAGCCCGGTGACGAGGTGCGCGCCGTTGCCGTTGGGGTTGATCGCGCCGCCCGCCTCGCGGACCGCGGCGACCAGCTCCTGGATGTTGGGCGTGCGCACGCGGACAGCGCCCTGGGTCGTACCCTGGCCGATGATCTTGTCGACCGGGCCCTGGGTGACCAGCTTGCCGGCGGCGATGATGACCACGTCGTCGGCGAGGATCTCCATCTCCGACAGCAGGTGGCTGGAGACGAGCACGGTGCGCCCCTGCTGGGCCAGGCCCTGCAGCAGCCCGCGCATCCAGCGGATGCCCTCGGGGTCCAGGCCGTTGGCCGGCTCGTCGAGGATCAGCACCTTCGGGTCGCCCAGCAGGGCCTGGGCGATGCCGAGGCGCTGCTTCATGCCCAGCGAGTAGCCGCGGAACTTGCGCTTGGCCGCGGTGGTGAGCCCGACCAGTTCCAGCACCTCGTCGACCCGGGCGGCCGGGAAGCCGCCGGCCGCGGCCACGCAGCGCAGGTGGTTGCGCGCGGTGCGGCCCTTGTGTGCGGCCGAGGCCTCCAGGATCGCGCCGACCAGCTGCAGCGGCTCGGCGACGTCGGCGTAGCGGTGCCCGCTGATCGTCGCCGTTCCGGCGGTCGGTGAGACGAGGTTGAGCATCATGCGCAGCGTTGTGGTCTTGCCGGCGCCGTTCGGGCCGAGGAACCCGGTCACGCGCCCCGGCTCGACCACGAACGACAAATTGTCGACGGCTCTGACGTTGCGGTACTGCTTCGTCAGGCCGGAGACGACGATCTGCCCGTCGGACAAGGCGCCGCTCCCTCCGTGAGAACAGGTGAAGGCGTCAATATGGCATGTCCGGACAAGTCCGCGCGATCTAACTTGGTCTTTAACCTGTGCGGCGTGGTCGGGGATTCGTCGATTTCTTCTTTCTGGGCCTCGGTTTGCTGGCTTCGTTGCTGGTGACGGTGTGGACGTCGTGGCGGCGGGTGGGATGCCGGTTCGGTTGGCCGGGGGGCCGTCCGGGTCCTGCCCGGGTGGGTTTCGGCGCGTTCGCGGGACAGGTGCTCGTCGCGCGGAGGTGCCGGAAGTCGCGTCGGACGCGGGCCGGGGTGAGTCGTTCGGGTGGTGCTGGCCGTTCCCATGGGCGGCGTAGGTCCGCGGCGATCGGGCGGGCCAGGCGGAGCTGGGTGTGCGCGGCGATGATCAGCCAGGTCCACCGGTCGGCGGCGGCCGGGTCGCGCAGTTTCGGCACGGTCCAGCCGAGGGTCTGTTTGAACAGCCGGAACGTGTGCTCGATGTCGAACCGGCGCAGGAACGCCTGCCATAACAGGTTCACCATCGCCGCGTCGGGTGTGGGGTCGTTGCCGATGCTGGTGGAGCACCACAGCCAGACCGGTTTCGCGGTGGCACCGGAGGGCAAGCGAGCCACCTCGAGGCGGATCAGGGTGCCTTCCAGGATCGGCAGGTCCGGGCAGTCGGCCCAAGCAGCTCGGCGGGTCAACCTGGGGTGCAGCCGATGCCAGGCGCGGGCGGTGGCGGTGCCGTAGCGGCGGGTCTCGGTCATGGTGGTGACGTCGGGGTCGTTCCAGCTGGCCGGGTCGCCGAAGATGAACTCGCCGCCGTGCCGGCGGGGCCGGCCCAGCATGCCGGGCTGCCGCGGTGGGGTGGGCCGGCGCAGTACCCGGTCCGACCGCAGGCGGGCCAGGACCCGCACCGGCAGGTCCCGCAGCAGCCAGGCCAGGCGGGCAGCGTCGTAGCCGGCGTCCATCACGACCCACATCGGCGGGTCACCGGCCCGCCAGTGCCCTGCGGCGATCAGCCGCGTGAGGACGTCCCGAACCTGTCCGGCGGTGACCGCGGCCAGGTCCGCGCCCGGCGCCAGGCGCACCGCGTCCAACGGCGCGGTCCACGAGGTGCGGCCGCTCTCCAACGCGACCACGAACGAGTAGGGCCAGCCCGGCACCCCGATGTGCTGATCCTTGGCCCGTCCGTAGGTGTGACACAGGATCCGCTCCGGCACGGTGTTCGCCTCCGGCCGCAGCCAGCAGGTGACGTCCACCGCGAGGACGATCCGGCCGTCAGCCGCGCGTGGCAACGGCACCGACGCCACCGCGGTCCGCAGCCGATCCACGTCGACCCGCCCAGCACCCAGGGCGTCATACAACGCGCCGTGCCCCCGACGGTGCTCCGCGACCAGCGACAAGGCCGGCAACGACCGCACCGGCCCATCCGCGCACAACACCGCATCCGCCAACTCGAACAACGCATCCCCGCGAGCCGTCAGACAGCGGTAGAACTCCCCACGGAACCAGCCCAGATCCCCGCCCGCCCCACCACACCCGCTATCAGGCACACTGATCCTCCGCAGCCTTTGATGCGATCTTCTTCCCTAGACAAGAGGAATGATCGATCAAGGGCTGCACCCATGATCAGCCGGGGTCGATGCCAGACGGCCCTAGGTTAAAGATCAAGCTAAGGCCTGTTTGGTAACTGGGGTAGGTGCTGCGGCGGAGTCCAGATTTCGTCTGCGTGCGCAGCGCGGAGGCCCGGCTACCGGTGTTGTAACCGGGCCTTCGCGATGTGTGCGCAGGCGGAATCTGGGCCCGCCGCGGCCCTGCCTCAGTTACCAAACAGGCCTTAGGGCCGCTCTGACACGCGGACGACATGCTTGAGGCCCGACCAGGTTTGGTCGATCGCGCACACCTTAACGTCCACTCGGCCGTTGGCCAGCGCATATTCGCGCACGACGTTCTCGTCGAGATTTGTCGACAGGCCCGAGGCGCGCTTCGGCCAGGCCACCCAGAGCGCACCGGCGGGCGGGGTGAGCCGGTGCAGGACCCGCCACCGGCGGCGTAATCGGGCCAGGTCCGGACAGAAGACCACGATCACGTCGTACAGGCCGGGGGCGGGGCGGCGGTGGAGTACGACATCCGCGGGCAGGTCATCGAGCGTGAAGTCGGGCGGGGCGCCATCGAGCAGAACGCGATGCCCCGCATGGACGCCCAGCTTCTTGGGCAATGGTGTGCCTGAATATCCCGCCATGGCTGATCACGGTAACGACAGTTCACCCGCCCGCCATCAGGGAAACCTGTGAAGGTCAGCCATCCGCAGGGGTCGACGCTTACACCGAACGCATGACGATTCTCGCCGTCGCCACCGGCCCGCAAGAGCTGGGCGACTTGCAGCGTTACACCCTGCTGGTGGCCACGGACGGCGCCCAGGTCCGGGCCGCACAACGGCTCCGCCACGAGGTCTTCGCCGGTGAGCTGGGCGCCACCCTGCACAGCACCGAGTCCGGCCTCGACGTCGACCCCTTCGACGAGCACTGCGACCACCTGATCATCCGCGAGGAGCTCACGGGTCAGGTCGTCGGCACCTACCGGATGCTCCCGCCCGACAAGGCGGCGGCCGCCGGCGGCCTCTACGCCGACACCGAGTTCGACCTGACCGGCCTCGCCCCGCTGCGTGGCGACCTGGTCGAGACCGGCCGGTCCTGCGTGCACCCCGACCACCGCAGCGGCGCCGTGATCAACCTGATGTGGGCCGGCATCGCGCGGTACATGCACCTGCACGGCCACCGCTGGCTCGGCGGCTGCGCGTCGGTCCCGCTGGCCGACGGCGGCGAGACGGCGGCGGGCGTCTGGGACCTCGCCCAGCGCAAGCACATGGTGCCCAGCGCCTGGCGGGTGCGCCCGCGCAACCCGTGGACCACGACCGCCGAGACGCCGGCCAAGGTCGCGGTGCCGCCGCTGCTCAAGGGCTACCTGCGGCTGGGCGCCTGGATCGCCGGAGCGCCGGCCCACGACCCGGACTTCGACTGCGCCGACTTCTACGTGCTGCTGTCGCTGGACCGGATCAACCCGCGGTACATGCGCCACTTCCTCGGACAGGAGTGACGACCATGGCTGTCATGGACAGCCTCTGGCTGCCCCGTTCGACGTGCGGCGCGGACTGCCTCGCCGACACCCCGTCCCGGCACGTGTCCCACCTGGTCATGGCCAAGCGGGCGGTGGTCACCGGGTCGGTGCTGCTCTTCGCCGCGCTCTGCGTGCCGGTGCTGGCCCTGCTGCCCCAGCGCCAGCTGATCAAGGCCCAGCGCCGGCTGGCTCGGGCCGTGCTCGGCGGCCTGGGCATCCGGCACTCCTCGACCGGGAAGATCCCGCAGTCGAGCGCGCTGCTGGTGGCCAACCACGTGAGCTGGCTCGACGTGATCGTGATCCTCGCCCACGCGCCGGCCCGCCTGCTGGCCAAGCGCGAGGTCCGCTACTGGCCGCTGATCGGCCGGCTCGCCGCCACGCTCGGCACCGTGTTCGTGGACCGGTCCCGCCCGAAGAGCCTGCCGGCCACCGTCGCCGAGGTGAGCCGCAACCTCGCCGCGGGTGGCGTGGTGGCGGTCTTCCCCGAGGGCACGACCTGGTGCGGGCGGATGGGCGGCACCTTCCGCCCGGCCATGTTCCAGTCCGCGGTCGACGCCGGCGTGCCAGTGGTCCCGGTCCGCCTCACCTTCGCCCAGAACGGCGTGGTCTCGACCGTTGCCGCGTTCATCGGCGACGAGTCGCTGGCCGCCTCGCTGAAGCGGGTGATCGCGGCCCGCGACCTGACGATCGCCCTGCGGGCGCACCCGAAGATCCATCCGGCCCCGTGCGAGCGGGACACCCACCCCCGCCGGGTGCTGGCCAAGGCGGCCGCCTCGGTGGTCGGCCCCGCTTGAGTTTCTGAGAAGGCCGGCCCGGTCGCGACCGGGCCGGCTTTTTTATGTCGTGTCACACAGTCGCGATGTATCGCGTTTGGCGCTACGCTGAATCCCATGACCGAGTGGAAGATCAGCGAGCCGGAGCGACTCGCGCTCGACGAAGAGGTCGTGAACCTCAACGTGTCGCTCGTCGCGGGGCGGCTCAACGTCGTCGGGTCCGACGAGGGCCCGGCCCGGGTCGAGGTGGCCGAGATCGCCGACCGGGCCGTGCACGTCTCGGTCGCGGGCGGGCGCCTCGACGTCTCCCAGGACTTCCCCAAGGGCTGGCCGGGGTTCCTGTGGTGGCTGTTCAGCTCCCGGTTCAAGGTCGACGTCTCCGTCGTCGTGCCGACCAGGGCCACCGTCAAGCTGAACGTCGCCGCGGGCACGGTCATCGCGTCCTCGCTGCGCAACGGCGCCCAGGTCGACGTGACCAGCGGGCGGATCACGCTGCTCGGCGTCGACGGGCCGGTCACGGGCCGGATCGTCACCGGCTCCATCGAGGGCCTGACGCTCGGCGGCGAGGTCGCGCTGGAGACCGTGTCCGGCGAGATCGTGGTGGCCGACTCGACCGCGGCCAAGGTCAGCGCCCAGACCGTCTCCGGCTCCGTCACCTGCGACCTGGACAACCCGCCGGACGGCACCGAGGTCCGCCTGGACACCGTGTCGGGCGAGATCACGGTCCGGGTGCGGGAGGACAGCGACCTGCGGGTCAGCCTGCACGCCGCCTCCGGGCACGTCCTCAACGCCTTCCCCGAGCTCGACCAGCACGGCCGCAACAGCGTGACCGGGCGGCTCGGCACCGGCACGGGCGGCCATCTGGCCGCCAGCGCGGCGTCTGGCAGCATCTCGTTGTTGCGGCGGCCGGTCGACGACGAGACCGATCAGTACGACGAGGAAGAGACGACGGCATGAGCGCGGTGTTCAGCCACGGCAGGCTCCGGTTGTACCTGCTGAAGCTGCTCAGCGAGGGCCCGCGGCACGGCTACGAGCTGATCCGCCTCCTCGAGAACCGCTTCCACGGCCTCTACGCCCCGTCGGCCGGCACCATCTACCCCCGCCTGCAGCGGATGGAGGCGGACGGCCTCATCACGCACACGGCCGAGGGCGGGCGGAAGGTCTACGAGATCACCGGGGCCGGCCGGGACGAGCTGGAGCGCCGGGCCGCCGAGATCGAGTCGCTGGAGGCCGACATCAACGCCTCGCTCGCGGACCTCTCGACCCTGGCCGACGAGGTCGAGCAGGGCGTGCGCGGCTCGGTCCGCGACCTCAAGCGCGAGCTCAAGGAGGCCAGCCGGCAGGTGCGCAACGCGCCGGGCGGGCCGACCTCGTTCGGGTGGGGGTACCCGCCGCGGCCGGGCTCGGCGAGCACCCGCCCGGCCGCCCCGCCGCCGTCCGACGTGGTGGCCGAGCTGGAGGACAAGGCCGCGCTGCTGCTGGCCGAGGTGCGCCGGCTGGCCCGGGCCGGGCGGGCCAGCCAGGAGACCATGCGGGCCACCCTCGTGGTGTTGGACGGCGCGATCGACCAGGTGAGACGCTTGCTGCGGTAGGTGGGAGCGGTGCCCAGGAACTTCCCAGGCAACCACCAGCCCTACTTCAGCGGAGGGCGGAAAGATATGCGCATGGGGGTACGAGGCGGCGTCGCACAATCCGGGGGTGCATCGTCGCCAGGCGTGGCGCAGGCTGAGGCGAGACTGCTCGTGGTCGAGGACGACCCGAATATCCGCGAGCTCCTCTCCGCCAGCCTGCGTTTCGCCGGCTTTGCGGTTGACGCCGTGACCACCGGCAGCGAGGCGGTCACGGCGGCCCGCGACTCCAAGCCCGATCTCGTCGTGCTCGACGTGATGCTCCCCGACCTCGACGGCTTCGAGGTGATCCGGCGCCTGCGCGAGGGCGGCGTCCGGCTTCCGGTCGTCTTCCTGACCGCCCGCGACGGCACCGAGGACAAGGTCCGCGGCCTCACGCTCGGCGGCGACGACTACGTGACCAAGCCGTTCAGCCTGGAGGAGCTCACCGCCCGCATCCGGGCCGTGCTGCGCCGCACCGCCGGCGACCCCGGGCCCAACCGGCTCGTCTTCCACGACCTGGAGCTGGACGAGGAGACGCACGAGGTGAGCCGGGCGGGACAGACCATCGCGCTGTCGCCGACCGAGTTCAAGCTGCTGCGGTACCTCATGCTCAACGCCGGTCGCGTCCTGTCCAAGGCGCAGATCCTCGACTTCGTGTGGAACTACGACTTCCGCGGCGACGACAGCATCGTGGAGTCGTACATCTCCTACCTGCGCCGCAAGGTCGACATCACCGAGCCGCGGCTGATCCACACGCTGCGGGGCGTGGGCTACGTCCTGCGCCTGCCTGTCTGAGCCGCGCTCCGGTGCGCTTCATCGCGGACGTGCCGCTGCGGGTCAAGCTCGTCGCGGCCGTCCTGACCCTGGTCACCATGGCCCTGCTCGTCATCGGCGTCGCGAGCGCCCTGGTGATGCGCAGCTCGATGATCGACAAGGTCGACGGCCAGCTGCGCCAGCTGGCCGGCGCGGTGGACCTCAACCGGCTCCGCCCCGGGACCGAGACGCCGGTCGTGCAGAGCAACTACTTCTTCTTCTGGCTCGCCCGGGACGCCAACGACGACCTCGGCCTGGCCACCGCCGGCGGGCCCGACAAGGCCGACCGGCCGCCGCTGCCGACCTCCAGCGAGGACCTCGTCGACCACCTCGGCGAGCCCTACACGGTGACCGCCGAGCGGACCCACGAGCGCTGGCGGGTGCTGATCATCCAGCGGGCCGGCAACTCGTACGGGGTGAACGTCCTCGGCGTGGCCGAGAACCTCTCGATGATCGACAACGCGGTCGACGAGCTGGTCGCGGCCGAGCTGTTCATCGGCGCGGGGGTGCTCGTGGTGATCGCCGCCGTCGGGGTCACGATCGTGCGGACCAGCCTGCAACCGCTGCGCGAGATCGAGCGCACCGCGGCCGCGATCGCCGCCGGCGACCTGACGAAACGCGTGCCCGAGAGCCCGCCCGAGACGGAGATGGGCCATCTCGCCGGCGCGCTGAACACGATGCTCGGGCAGATCGAGGGCGCCTTCCGGGTCCGCGCGGCCTCCGAGGAGCGGATGCGGCAGTTCATCGCCGACGCCTCGCACGAGCTGCGCACGCCGCTGACCACGATCCGGGGCTTTGCCGAGCTGTACCGCCAGGGCGCCGCCCGCGAGCCCGAGCAGACCGAGGGCCTGCTGCGCCGCATCGAGGACGAGGCGGCCCGGATGGGGCTGCTGGTCGAGGACCTCCTGCTGCTGGCCCGGCTGGACGAGGAGCGCCCGCTCAGCCTGGCCGACATGGACCTGCGCGTGATCGCCGGGGACGCGGTCGCGGCCGCCTCCGCCGTCGCGCCGGACCGCGAGATCAAGCTGGAGCTCGACGTCGACGAGCCGGTCGAGGTGAACGGGGACGAGGCCCGGCTGCGCCAGGTGGTCGGCAACCTCATGACCAACGCGCTGACCCACACCCCGCCCGGGTCGCCGGTCGAGCTCGCGCTGCGCCGGGACGGCGGCGACGCGCTAATCGAGATCGTGGACCACGGGCCGGGTCTGACCGACGAGCAGGCGGCCCGGGTCTTCGAGCGCTTCTACCGCGTCGACAAGGCGCGCACCCGCCAGCAGGCCGGCGGCTCGCACAGCGGCAGCGGGCTGGGACTGGCGATCGTGGCCGCGCTCGTCGCCGTACACCAGGGAACGGTTTCGGTCTTCGTGACTCCGGGTGGTGGGGCCACCTTCCAGGTCCGGCTCCCGCTCACAGTCGGTTCCCAGGTCGCTCTCGGTGGTCAGTAAGCAATCGCGGCCAAGCTCAAGGTATGAGCGAACAGCAGGGATGGGCACAGCAGCCGGCCTCCAACGCACAGCAGCACATGCCGACCAACACGGTGCCGGCGCACGTCCCGCATATGCAGCACCCGCCGCAGTGGTACCCGCCACAGTCACCCTATGTGACGCCCGCCACCGTGGCTCCGGCGCCCTTGCAGCGCCGCCGGCTGGGCAAGGGTGTCGTCGCGGTGGTCGCCGCGGTCGCGCTCTCCATCACCGCGGCCTTCGGTGGCGGGGTCGCCGCCCTGGAGCTGCGGCCGGCGAACACGACGAGCACCGTGATCAGCGCGCAGAACTCGAGCACCTCGTCCACGGGCACCGCCAGCCTGTCGGACGTGGCCGCCGCGGTCCTGCCGAGCGTGGTGTCGATCAACACCGGCTCCGCGGTCGGCTCCGGCGTCATCATCACCACTGACGGCGCCATCCTCACCAACAACCACGTCGTCGCGACCGCCCGCGGCAACACGGTCCAGATCACCTTCTCGGACGGGAAGACCGGCACCGCGCAGATCGTCGGCACGGAACCGGACAGCGACCTGGCCGTCGTCAAGCTCACCGGCGGCGGCACGTACACCCCGCTGGCCTTCGCCGACAGCTCCTCCGTCAAGGTGGGCGACACGGTCCTGGCCATCGGCAGCCCGCTGGGCCTCGAAGCCTCGGTGACCTCCGGCATCGTCAGCGCGCTCAACCGCACCATCGACGAGAGCGCCGAAGAGGGCCAGGGCGGCCGGGGCACCCAGCAGACCTCGGGCGGCGCCAGCATCCCGGGCGCCATTCAGACCGACGCCGCGATCAACCCCGGCAACTCGGGCGGCGCACTGGTCAACCTGTCTGGCCAGCTGATCGGCATCAACACCGCCATCGCCTCCACGAGCGAGACGGCGGGCAACATCGGCGTCGGCTTCGCAATCTCCAGCAACACGGCAAAGTCCGTCGCTCAGCAGCTCCTGGCGTAGCTGTACCACAGGCTGGTTTCCCCTCCAGAAAAAGATGGCCGGCGCACTTGGTGGAGTGCGCCGGCCATCTCTTTTAATCGGCCCAGCCGAATGAGCGCTCGACCGCCCGGAGCCACAGCGCGTGCCCGCGGTCGCGCTGGTCGGCCGCCATCGACGGCTCCCAGCGCTTGTCGACGTGCCACTTCTCGCGCAAGGCGTCGGTGTCGGGCCAGAAGCCGACGGCTAGGCCGGCCGCGTAGGCAGCGCCGAGCGCCGTGGTCTCGGCCACGGTGGGCCGCACCACGGGGACGTCGAGCACGTCGGCCTGGAAGCCCATCAGCAGGTCGCTCGCGGTCATGCCGCCGTCGACCTTGAGGGTTTCCAGCGGTACCGCGGACTCGGCCATCATCGCGTCCACCACGTCCTTCACCTGCCAGGCCGTCGCCTCCAGGGCGGCCCGGGCGAGGTGGCCCTTGGTGACGTAGCCGGTGAGCCCGGTGATGACGCCCCGGGCATCCGGGCGCCAGTGCGGCGCGAACAGGCCCGCGAAGGCCGGCACGATGTAGCAGCCGCCGTTGTCCTCGACGGTCGCGGCCAGCTCGTTGATCTCCGGGGCGGAGGCGATCAGGCCGATGTTGTCGCGCAGCCACTGCACCAGCGAGCCGGTGATCGCGATCGAGCCCTCGAGGGCGTAGACGGGGTCCGCGTCGCCGATGCGGTAGCCGACCGTCGTCACCAGGCCGCGCTCGCTCGCCACCGGCCGGGTGCCGGTGTTGAGCAGCAGGAACGAGCCGGTGCCGTAGGTGCACTTGGCCTCGCCGGGGGAGAAGCACGCCTGCCCGAACAGGGCCGCCTGCTGGTCCCCGAGCGCGCTGGCGACCGGCACGCCGTGCAGGAGCGTCTTGGCCTCGCCGTACACATAAGAGGACGAGCCGATCTCCGGCAGCATGACCCGCGGGATGCCGAACGCCGCGAGCAGCTCGTCGTCCCAGTCCAGCGTGGTGAGGTTCATGAGCATGGTGCGGCTGGCGTTGGTCACGTCGGTGACGTGCCGGCCGGTGAGCTTCTCGATGAGCCAGGTGTCGACGGTGCCGAAGCGGATCTCGCCCGCCTCGGCCCGTTGCCGCAATCCGGGCACGTTGTCGAGGAGCCAGACCACCTTCGGGGCGGCGAAGTAGGTGGCCAGCGGCAGGCCGCAGCGCTCGCGGAACCGGTCCGGGCCGGCGTCCCCGGCGAGCGTGCGGATCAGGGCGTCGGTGCGGGTGTCCTGCCAGACGATGGCGGGGTGCACCGGCTCGCCGGTGCGGGCGTCCCACAGGATCGTGGTCTCGCGCTGGTTGGTGATGCCGATGGCGGCGACATCGGCACGGCTGAGTCCGGCCTGGTCCAGCGCGCGGGTCGACACCGCCTGGACGTTGTGCCAGATCTCGACCGGGTCGTGTTCGACCCAGCCGGGGCGGGGGAAGCTCTGACGGTGTTCGCGCTGGTCAAGCGCCACGATGGCGCCGTCGGCGTCGAACACGATCGCACGGGTGGAGGTCGTGCCCTGGTCGATGGCGAGGATGTACACAGTGCCATCTTCGCCGAAGGTCTGTCACGTTCGGGACGGAACCTTTGCCGCCTTCTCCCGCGGGCCTAGAGTCCGTGCCCGGAACTGTGTCCGGACAGGAGAAACCGTGGCCGTCATCGAGACGCGCATCAGTGTCTGGGAGGCTCTCGCGGGGCGCGCCCCGGGGGTGCCGCTCGGCCCGTCCGACGTCGGCCTGTGGCACGCGGTATCGGATCGGCTCAACCCGGCCCGGGCCCGGCCGGTGCTGCGCCCCGACGTCGAGGCGGTCACGCTGACGTCCGCGCGTGGCGTCGATTACGTCATGCTGCGCTCGCCCGACCGCGGCGAGTCGAGCTATCTGCGGTTGACGCCGGAGGAGTACCGGCTGGCGCAGCAGATGGACGGCAGCAAGACCGTCGCCCGGCTGGTCGCCGAGTTCGCCCGCATCTCCGGCCGGCTCGCGCCCGAGCAGGTCACCCGGATCGTGGCCGACCTGGCCGGCAACCGGATGCTCGACGAGCTGCCCGTCGACGCGTTCAGCAAGCTGCAGCGGGTGCACCGGCGGCCGTGGCCGATCCGGCTGGGCAAGGCGCTGCTGGCCACCGCCCAGGGCCGCCGGGTCGTGCTCGCGCGCGTCGATCCGATCGTGACCTTCCTGTACAAGGCGGGCGGTCGGATCTTCTTCACCCGGATCATGGCCACGCTGTGCGGGCTCGTCGCGCTGGCCGGGCTGGCCGTGTTCGTGTGGAACTGGTTCCGGGCCGACCAGTCGGTGTTCCTCACCAACGACTCCTACTTCGCCGGCGCCCTGGTCCTGCTCGGCCTCAACGTGCTCGCGCTGGCCTGTCACGAGCTCGGGCACGCGCTGGGGGCCAAGCACGCCGGAAGACGGGTGCCGGTCGCGGGCTTCCTCGTGTACTTCGGGATCCCCTCGGTCTTCGTCGACACCACCGACGTGTGGATGGCCGGCCGCCGGGCGCGGCTCGTCACGACCATCGCCGGACCGGCCACCGGCCTGGTGCTCGCCGGCACCTGCCAGCTCGTCGGGGTGTTCTTCCCGGAGCTGGAGCCCTGGACCTTCAAGCTGGCCTTCGCGTGGTACCTCAACGCGCTGTTCAACCTCAACCCGTTCATGGCGCTCGACGGCTACTACCTGCTCATGGACTGGCTCGAGGTGCCCAATTTGCGGGCCCGCGGCCTGGCCTGGGTGATCGCCCGCCTGCGCCGCCGGCCGCCGCGCTTCGGCGACCTCGACCGCGAGGGGCGCCTCGTCGCGCTGTACGGCATGCTCGCCGTCATCTGGATCGCGATCGCGATCAACATCGTCTACCGCGTGTACACCGACCGCGTGGCCGGCGTCGTGACCGGCCTGTGGAACGCCGGCTGGCTGGCCCGGGGGCTGCTCGCCGTGATCGTGGCGGGGCTGCTCGCGCCGGTCGTGTACCTGTTCTTCGGGTGGCTGCGCCGCCGCGGCCGCCGCTTCCGGGACCGGCTCGGCGAGCGCAAACTCGGGCGCGACGAGCCCCGCCGGTTCGCCGCGCTGAGCACCTCGGCGCTGTCCAACCTGCCGCCGGAGGCCCTGGCCCGGCTGGCCGCCGACGCCCGCTGGGTCCACCCGCGCACCGGCGACCAGCTGGTCTTCGCCGGCGCCGCCCAGCCGTCGGTCTACGTCGTCGTCGACGGTGCCCTGGAGGCGCGCCGTCCCGGCGATCCCACCGGTACCGTCCGCGAGCGCGTCGGCCGCGGCGGCGTCGTCGGCCTGGCCAACGCCCTCACCGGCGCCCCGGCCGCGCTGGGCTGGATCACCGCGGGCACCACACTGCTGGCCATCCCGTCCTCGACGGTCTCCTCGGCCGTCGGCCCGCTGCCCGGCCCGCCGCCGGTCGAGTGGGCCGAACTGGAGCAGCTCATCGGCGAGACGCCGGCCCTGTCCGCGCTCGGCCCGGAGGACCGGCTCGGCCTGCTGACCCGCGCCCGGCCCATGCAGCTCGGCCCCGGCCAGCCGGTCGTGCTGCGCACCGGCAACGACGCCCTGGTCATCGAGTCGGGCTCGCTGCAGCTGCCGGAGGGGGTGGAGCTGCACCGAGGGTCGATGATCGGGCCGTACGGCGACGGCTCGCCCGGCCAGGTCGCCACCGCCCGCACCCCGGCCCGCGCCTGGCTGCTGCCCGCCGTGGCCGGCCTGCCCCTGCTGCTCGGCCGCACCGCCGACACCACCCCGTCCGGCGGCCGCCGGCCGACCGCCGGCGCGCACCCGTTGATCGGGTACCCGCCGCTGGCCGCCCCGCCCGGCCCGCCCGCGCCCGCCGACGAAAGCGTGGACCGCCGCCTCGAGCGCCGCCTGTGGTGGCTGCTCGTGCTGCTGCTCCTGCTGGCCGTCTTCCTCACCGGCGCCAACCTCTTCACCGGCCCGGTCTGGGCCGAGATGCCGACCGACAGCGCTTTGGTCACCGTGACCCGCGGCGAGGCCACGGTCCGCGTCAACGGCAGCGATCGCGTTCTGACCCGCAACGCCAAGGTGTACGTCCAGCAAGGCGACGCCATCCGCGTGAACCCCAAGTCGACGGCGTCCCTGACCTTCCGCGGCGGCAGCGCCACGGTCCTCTGCGCCGGCGTCGACGTGCGGGTGGGCACGTTGATCAGCGGTCAGCAGACCCCGATCGAGCCGACGGCCGCGCTGACCCTGAACGCTGGGCGCGTGCTGGTCGACACGACCAGCACGACGACGGCCTTCAAGCCTCTCCGTCTCACCGTGGGGGCGGTGACCAATGACGGGTCGGCGCGGTTCGCGCTGACCGCCTCCGGGGAGCCCGAGGTGGGCCGCGGGGTGGTGACCTCCTCCGGGACCGTCGTGGCGCCGTCCTCCTCGGCCGATCTGACCTGCGGGGACGGGGTGGCGCTGCCGAAGCCGGGTGGGACGCCTACTGTGGTGCCTTCCGCTTCGGACACGCCGTCGGAGCTGCCGTCGCCGAGCGAGTCGCCGTCGGCTTCGGCATCGGCCTCGGAGACCCCGACCGCGACCCCGACCCGCACGACCGCCGGCCCGACCCGCACCACCGCTGGGCCGACCCGCACGACCGCCGGCCCGCCGCCGACCACGGCCGCCCCGACCACCTCACCGCCGCCGCCCTACCGGCCGCCGGTCGTGGTGACCATCAACCAGTCGACCGGCTCGATGGACCAGACACTGGCCACCGGCGCGGCCTGCAACGGCGGCTCGATGACGTTCTCGATCAACGCCGCGGTGCAGGCGGGCGAGGCCCCGATCCGCGGGGTCACGGTGTCGTGGAGCGGGTTCGCGTCCGGCTCCCGCGCCATGTCCCGCGACGGCAACTGGTACGGCACCATCGGGCCGATCAACTACTCGGGCACACCCAACGCGGGCGGCACCCTCAACGTCACCGTGACTGCCATCGACACTAATGGCAAGTCCAGTCTCCCCAAGTCCGGGTCGCAGATCGGCGTTCTGAAGTGCTCCTGGACCCCACCACCGAGATGAGGAAAAAGCGTGCTTTGTTGGTTCTGCGCGAAGGCGGCGCGGGGGTCGTGCCGGTTCTGCGGTCGTGGACTGTGTGAGGACCACGCGAAGTTCGGCCCCTACCTGCTGGAGGTGCACCGTTCGCAAAGCCGCGGGCGGGCCGAGGGGCTCGTGGTGGAGGACGCTATGAAGTGCGGGACCTGCCGGCCGCGTCCGCAGCCGATAGCGATGCCGGAGCTCGACTGAGCTTTGGCGGTACACGAAAACTGGGGGAAACAGCGATGTCCGACTTCGATGAGGTGCTGGAGCGCCTGCTCGGCGACCCCGCGTTCAAGGCGCGGCTCGCGGCCGATCCGGCGGGGACGCTGGCCGGCTATCGGCTGAGCCCCGACGAGCTGGACATCCTGCAGTCCCAGATCGGCGAGGCGGGCGGCGGGGCGGGCCAGGCCCATGTGGAGCAGCGCACCAGCAAGGCCAGCATGTTCGGGGTGTTCTCGTCGCTCGGCTCCGGGCTGGGCGACGTCCTGCACGGGCACGGTGGGGCCGGGATCAGCGGGCACGGGCTGGGCTCCAACGGCGCGGACATGGGCCAGCGGATGCATGACGTGGTCGAGCAGCAGTACGGTGGCCGGCACGCCGCGATCGAGCCGGCCGACGGCGGCGGCGGGTCCACCATCGGGCACGCCGTGCAGGACGCCGGCGAGGGGCGGCACTCGGTGGGGACGTCCCACCTGGAGTACCACTCGGAGACGCACGTCGAGACGCACTCGTCGGGGACGGTCTATCACTCCAGCACCTACAGCGGCTCGACCGGTGGCACCCCGCACGAGCCCTCCGCGGGTGCCTCGGGCGCGGCGGCGGGGCTGGCCGGATATCAGCCGGGGGAGCCGGGCGGCGGCGGGATCGGGGCCGGGCTGTCGGACATCGGTCAGCCGGGCGGGCCCACCGGCGGCGGGGTCGGCGGCGGGCTGGCCGGGGTGGCGCAGCAGGCGGGCGGCGGGCAGGTGCCCGGGCAGGCGCCCACCGACGGGTACCACACCCGCGTGGACTGGGACGGTGACGGGCGCTGGGACCAGCACACGTACGTCAACCGGGCCGACGGCGGGGTGGACATCGTGGTCGACAGCGACGGCGACGGGCGGGCCGAGTTCGTCGGGCACGACACCGACCGCGACGGCCTGATCAACTCCTCCGAGGTCGACACCAACCGCGACGGGGTCATGGACGCGCGCTACGAGGACGTCAACGGCGACGGGTGGCTGGACCGCCGCACGCGGTGAGTGGCACGTTTCGGGGAGCCGCCCGTTCCGCTCGCTCTCTACCGTTCTAGAGGTACCGCAGCAGCGGTACCAAAGGAATCCGGGAGCGGTTATGAGCGACTTTGACCTCGACTGGGGCATGGAGCACGAACTCCACGTCGACCACGACGGCGGAGTCGATCACGTCCCGGCCTTCGATCACGACCACGACGCCTACAGCCACGACCACGACCACGACCTCAGTGGCGAGGACGACCTCGACGGCCTGACCGACGCGCCGCACGACGAGCCGCCGACCCTGGACGAGCAGGAGATCGAGCTGCCGGACTGGCAGCTGGACACCGACTTCCTGGACGGACATTACGACCTGGTCGGCGCGGACCCCCACGAGAACGACATGTGGTCGCAGTTCATGTCGGACATGCACGAAGAGGTCAACCCGTACGCCGCCAACTGATCCCCGGCCGGTGCGCTCCGGAGTGCACCGGCCGGCTCCACGTGCTCAGAGCTTGATCGCGCTGGCCGGGCCGGAGCTGGCGTAGTACCAGCCCTGGGCCGTGTCGCAGCCCAGGTCGCGCAGCCGGGTCGCCTGCTCGGCGGTCTCCACGCCCTCCGCCGTGACGCTCAGCTTCAGCGTGTGGGCCAGGCCGATGACCGCGGCCACGATCTCCTGGTCGACCGGGTCGGGCCGCTCGGGCGGGCGCAGGCCGGCCACGAAGGAGCCGGCCAGCTTGAGGCTGTGCACGGGCAGGTTGCGCAGGTACGCGAAGTTCGAGTACCCGGTGCCGAAGTCGTCGATCGCGATCCGCGGGCCGAGCTCGGCGAGCGCGTTGAGGGCCTCGATCGGGTCGCCGCCGGTGCCCATGACCGCGCTCTCGGTCAGCTCCAGCTGCAGCCCCGCCGGTGGCAGGCCGGTCTGTTCCAGGATCGTGCGCACGTCGCGGACGATGGTGCGGTCCCGCATCTGGCGCACGGCCAGGTTGACGCTCATGATCGGCGCGCGGTCGCCGACCGCCCGGCGCCACTCGGCGGCCTGGCGGCAGGCCTCGTGCAGGACCCAGCGGCCCAGCGGGACGATGAGCCCGGTCTCCTCGGCCATCCCGATGAACGCGTCCGGCCCCAGCACCCCGAAGCGCGGGTGCCGCCAGCGGACCAGGGCCTCGACGCCGATGGTGACCCCGTCGGTGAGGCGGACCAGCGGCTGGTACTCCACGAAGAACTCGCGCCGCTCCAGCGCCGCCGGCATCGAGGCGGACAGCTCGTACCGCTTGACCTCGCGCGTGTGCCGCTCGGCGTCGAAGAGCGCGAGCCGGTTGCGTCCGTCGGCCTTGGCCCAGTACAGGGTGGTGTCGGCGGCCTTCATGAGCTCGCCGGTGCTGGTCCCGCGCAGCGGTTGCTCGACCACCCCGATGCTCGCCGAGATGCTGATCTCGTGGCCGCCGACGTGGACCGGTGCGCGTACCGTATCCAGGGCTTTTTCGGCCACCGCGACGACGTCCTCGATGCCCTCGCACTGCTCGACCAGCACCACGAACTCGTCGCCGCCCATCCGGGCCACGAGCTGGTGCTCGCCGTTGATCGAGCGGGCCAGCCGCCGGGCCACGGTCTGCAGCAGCTGGTCGCCGACGTCGTGGCCGAGCGTGTCGTTGATGACCTTGAACCCGTCGACGTCGAGGTAGCACACGCCGATGCGGGCCTCGTCGTCCTCGCCCTCGGTCTCCAGCAGGGCGTTGAGCCGCTCGAAGAACAGCGTGCGGTTGGGCAGCTGGGTGAGCGGGTCGTGCAGCGCCTGGTGGCGGAGGCGGACCTGCAGGAGGTACCGCTCGGTGATGTCCTCGAACATCGCCACGAGCCACCGCGGGCGGCCGTCCTCGTCGCGGATGATCGAGGCGACCAGGTCCGTCCAGACGCGGTGCCCGTCCTTGTGCACGTACGGCTTCTCGATGCGGAACTGGTCCCGCCCGCCGGAGAGCACCTCGTCGAACATCGCGCCGGCGGTCGGCGGGTCCTCGGGCAGCACGAAGTCGTCGAAGGACATCGCGCGCAGCTCCTCGGCGGTGTAGCCGAGCATGTCGCACAGCGCCTGGTTGACCTCGATGACCTGCCCGTCGATGGTGCTCACGCTCATGCCGATGGCGGCCCCGGCGAAGATCGCCTGGAACCGGGCCTCGCTGACCCGCCGGCCCTCCTCGGCGCGGGCGCGGGCCCACAGCGCGGCGGTGCGGATCTCCTCCTGCTCGTCGAGCACCCGGTCGCGCAGCGCGAGCGCGTAGCCGGACGCGAGCGCGCCCTGGATCTGGGCGACCCGCTTGACCGGCGCGTTGCCGAACTGCTCGGCGAGCACGGCGAGGCTGCGCTCCAGCGTGGTCGGCTCGGTGAAGTGGGCGGCGACCAGCGTCGAGCCGACCTCGCGCACGTCGGTCGGGTCGAAGGTCTCGGCCGTGAGCGCATGGATGATGCGCGTCGACAGGCTGGTCAGGAAGTCCTGGACCTCCAGGCCGTTCATCGACACGTAGCTGGTCCCGGCGATCGCCAGTGACCAGGCGCGCGCCATCCGTTCGGCGGCGCGATGGGGGCGGTCCCACGAAGTCGGCGTGGGGCTGATGGCGGTCATGATCGGCGGCGTTAGTCCTTGCGTGCGACGGCCACGCAGCCGATCGCGTTGCCCTCGGGCGGCGGCTCCTCGTCGCCGGCGGGGCGCCAGGCGTGCGGCGCCACGACTCCGGGCGGGAGCGTGGTCAGGTCCCCGAACAGCGCCTCGACCTGCACGTTGGTGCGCAGGATGAGCGGGGTGGGTGACCGGCGGTACATCTCCCAGGCCTCTTCCTCGGCCGGCGTGAGCGGCCGGTTGAGCCCGGCGTGCGAGAGCACCACGTGGCTGCCGGGCACCCCGGCGGCGGCGTAGCCGGCCACGATGTCGGCCGGGCGCTGCTCGTCGGGGACGAAGTGCAGCACCGCGACCAGCAGGAAGGCGACCGGGCGGGTGAAGTCGATCAGGCCCTGCACCTGCGGCTGGGCCAGCACCTCGGCCGGGGAGCGCAGGTCGCCGGCGACGACCGCGGTGCCCGGCACGTCGGCCAGGATGGCCCGGCTGTGCGCGACCGCGACGGGGTCGTGGTCGACGTAGACGACCCGGCCGTCGGTCACGCCCGCGTCGGCGAGCACCTCGTGGACGTTGCCGACGGTCGGGATGCCGGAGCCGAGGTCGAGGAACTGCCGCACGCCGTCCGCGGCGAGGGCCTGCACCGCGCGGCGCAGGAAGGCCCGGTTGCTGCGGGCCAGCCCGGCGACGGCCGGCATGACCTTGAGAACCTGCTCGGCGAAGGCGCGGTCGGCGGCGAAATTGTGCGACCCGCCGAGGTAGTAGTCGTAGACCCGGGCCACGCTCGGCCGGTCGAGGTCGACGTCGGCCGGGGCCCAGCTGGGACGATCCACAGATCAACACTCCTCGACCTTGGTCGTTGTGCGCCCGAGCATACGTGTGGGCGGGCGGCGAGAAAACCCGCCGCCCGCCCGGACGAGTATTGATCAGGCTCTTCGCTAGGCGATGAGGGTGTAGCGGTTGGCCGGGCCGGGAGCGATGGGTCCGGTGCCCAGGTAGGACGTGAGGGCGTCGACGTCGAAGCCGGGCGCGGTGACGCGGCCGGTGCCCTTCGCGAGGTTCAGGAACCCGTCGCCGCCGTTGGCCAGGAAGTCGTTGGTGGTCACCTTGTAGGTGGCCGCCGGGTCGATCGCGACCCCGTTGAGCTGGATGTTGCTGATCTTCGAACCCGCAGGAGCCGAAGCGCTGATCTGGTACGTGAAGCCGGCCGAGACCTGCAGCATGCGCTGGACCGTCTGGCCCTGGAAGCCCACGAACTGCTGCTCGAGCACGTCCTTGATCTGCGCGCCGGTGAACGACTGGGTGACGACCAGGTTGTTGAACGGCTGGACGGTGAACGCCTCGCCGTACGTCACCTGACCGGGCGCCTCGCCGCCGGGCGAGTTGTTGTAGGTCAGCGACGCCCGGATGCCGCCCGGGTTCATGAACGCGATCTGGGCGCCCGCCGAGGCCTTGGTGTAGGCCAGCTGGGCGTCGGCGATCACGTCGCCCAGGGGCGTCTCACCGGAGGGCACCTGGGTGGTGGTGATGTCGGCGCTGATGCTGCCGATGACCTTGTTCGCGAGCGGGGCGACCGCCGTGCGGTACTTGTCGGCGATCTTCTTGACCTTGGGGTCGACCAGCGCCGGGTTGCGGACGAAGTTGCCGGCCGCGTCCTTCTGGTACGTCCCGTCGCTGTTCTTCACGCCGTTGTCCACGATCACGTTGGTGGCCGACGCGTCGACGAACTTGCGGGTCTTCTTGTCCAGCGTGACCCGGATGTCGCTGACCAGCGTGCCGGCCGTGCCCGCGCTCGTCACCAGCGAGTTCTGGCCCGAGGAGTTGGGCAGCTCGCAGCTGTAGAAGCGGTGCGTGTGGCCGGAGACGACGACGCCGTAGGCCGGGTTGAGGCCCTTGGTGATGTCGGTGATCGGGCCGGCGAAGTTGGCGCAGCCGGACGGGTCCAGCGGCGCCGGCGGGCTGCTCTGCAGACCACCCTCGTGCACCACCAGGACCATCGACTTGATGCCGAGCCAGCCCAGGATGGTGGCGTACTTGTTCGCCGTCTCGACCTCGTCGTGGAAGTCGACGTTCTTGATGCCGGCCGGGTTCACGATGCCGGGCGTCGCCTCGAGCGTCATGCCGACGTAGGCGACCGGCACGCCGTCGTAGAACCGGATGGTGAACGGCAGCAGGATCGGCAGGCCGTTCGACTTCTGGGTGACGTTGGCGGCGAGGTACGGGAACTTGGCCCCCGCGAATCCGTCGCCGTCCTGGCAGCCGTCGGTCGGGTGGCAACCGCCGAACTGCATGCGGTACAGCTCGGTGACGCCCTCGTCGAACTCGTGGTTGCCCACGGAGGCGAGGTCGACGTCCATCGCGTTGAGAACCTCGATCGCCGGCTCGTCGTGGAACGCGGCGCTCACCAGCGGCGAGGCGCCGATGTTGTCGCCCGCCACCACCGTGTCGCTGTACTTGACGCCGGCCTTCTTGGCGTCGTTGCGCAGCTTGGTGAGGTAGGTCGCGAGGTACTCCGAACCACCGGCGGGCACGCCGTTGATGAGCCCGCCACTGCCGGTCGGCGGGTCGATGTTGCCGTGGAAGTCGTTGAAGCCGAGCAGCTGCGCGGTCGTCGTCGGCCCGGTCTTCTGGGAGAACGAGACTTTGGCCGGGGTCAGTGGCGTCCACTGGTCCGAGCCCTGCGAGCCGCCCGTCTTGGCCAGGGGCAGCAGTGCGACGACCGCTACGGCGAGCGCGGGCACCGCGAGGTGCTGCGCGATCCGCCAGCCGCGGGCGCTTGGCTGGGCCATGATCTCTCCTTGTGGAAGGGAAACATGCGTCGATCGACATCCTTGTCGAACCCATCGATCGGGCGCGAGCGGGACTTGCCGTCGGATAAATGTCCTACGGGTAAAGGCGAGGGTTCGCCGGAACAGGCTGTCCGAACGGGCAATACACGGTGCGCGACGATGCGGTACCCGTAGGTATCTAGTACGTTCGGGGCCCGGAAGGTACACCGCGCGTACGGAGGCGGTCCCCATGATGAGGCGGTTCTCGGCCGTACTGGTCGTCGTCGCATCGGCCGCGCTCGGTGGGTTGATCTTCCCCGAACGGGTGAACGCGGCCGATCCCGTCGGCTGGCGGCGGATCTTCTCCAACTCGTTCGACGATCCCGGCCGGCTGCCGACCGGCTGCTCGGCGTACGACGGTGCGCCCGAGGGGGCCCAGGCGAGCTACTTCCGCCCCGAGGCCGTCACCGTCGCCGACGGGCACCTGAGCCTGGTGCTGCACCGGCGCACGTACGGCGGCAAGCCCTTCGTCACCGGCGAGCTGCGCTGTGTCGGGTCGGCCCAGCAGTTCGGCCGCTACGAGTTCAAGGCGCGCGTGCCGGTCGGGGCGGGCATCGACTCGATGGCCCTGCTGCGCCCGGTGGACCGCGCGGCGGGCAAGCACGACTCCCAGCTGGAGCTGATGGCGAAGCCGGGCGCCGAGCAGGCCGTGGTGACCAACGCCGACGGGACGTCCTCGAAGTCCGAGGTGCTCAAGGGTTCGTACCGCGACTGGCACACGTACCTGATCGAGTGGGCGCCGTCCGGCTTCAAGGTCTCCGTCGACGGGGCGCCGGTCTGGTCGGACGCGGCCGCCTCGACCGAGCCGCGCTGGTTCGGCTTCGCGGTGACGACGGGGGACCGGGCGGGCACGCCGAGCTCGTCGACGCCGCTGCCGGCCGAGTTCCAGATCGACTTCCTGCGGATCTGGGCGTTCGAGCCGGTGGACGGGGCGCCGCCGTCGCCTGTGGTGCAGCCGTCCACTGTGGACGCCGCGATGCCTGCTGCGCCGCCTTCGAACCGGCACTGGTCGCTGTGGCTGGCGGTGTCGGCGGTGGTGACGGCGGCTTTCGCGCTCTTCGCCTTCGTGATTCACAAGACCCGGCCGCATCGACCGCCGTCTTCGCACCGCGCGTAAGCCTGCGGCAGCCCGCGGCTTTCCCTGCGCATCGCGCGTAAGCCCGCGCGGCTTTGCTGCGCCTCGCGCGTAAGCCTGCGGCTTTCCTGTGCCTCGCGCCTGAATTGCCGGTTTTGGAGCGGCGGCTTCAGGGCGCATCCGACATATCGCCTGTCAGGGTATAAGTCCGAAATGTCGGGCAAGCGAAGCGCCCGACATTTCGTCTCACAGCAGATCCGCCATCGGCGAAACGGGGTCGTCCACGCCGCCGGGGCGGCGAATCATCGGCGGATGAGAATTCTCGTACTCGGAGGGACCGTGTTCCTCGGCCGGGCCGTTGCCCGGCAAGCGCTCGAAGCCGGCCACGACGTCGTCTGTGCCGCCCGTGGGGAGTCCGGACAGCCCGTCGACGGGGTCGAGTTCGTCAAGGTCGACCGGGACCAGTCCGACGGGCTCGCGGGGCTGCGGGGGAGCTTTGACGCCGTTGTCGACGTTGCCCGGCATCCGCGGCATGTGCGGTACGCCGTCGACGAGCTCGCCGGGCGGGTCGGGCACTACACGCTCGTCTCCAGTTGCTCCGCCTACGCCGACGATGCCACCCCCGGTCAGCGGGCCGATACGGCGCCGTTGCTGGCGGCCGACTTCGAGGCGGACCCGTGGGCCGATGCGGAGGCGTACGGGCGGTGCAAGGTGGCGTGTGAGGAGCTGGCGGCCGCGGGGTTCGGGGCGGAGCGGACGTTCCTGCTGCGGGCCGGGATGATCGTCGGGCCGGAGGACCCTACGTACCGGTTCGAGTACTGGGTGCGGCGGGCCGAGCGGGGTGGCGAGGTGCTGGCGCCCGGCGGGCCGGACGAGGCGGTGCAGCTGGTGGACGTGCGCGACCTGGCCGGCTGGATCATCGCGGCGGCGGGGGACGGGCTGGCCGGGGCGTACGACGGGATCGGGGCGCCGATGACGCGGGCCGAGTTCCACGCCGGGCTCACCGAGGGGGTCGGGGTGCGGGCCGAACTCACCTGGGTCGCACAGGATTTTCTGCTCGAGCACGGGGTAGCGCCGTGGAGCGGGCCGCGGTCGCTGCCGTTCTGGCTGCCGCTGCCGGAGTACGACGGCTTCATGAGCCGGGACGTGCGCCCTTCGGTGGAGGCGGGGCTCGCGACCAGGCCCCTCGCGGCGACCGTACGGGCGACCCTGGAAGCAATTCGTGACGCATCCCACATCGATCCGAAGAACGGACTGGGTATCGACGAGGAAGCTCAGTTGTTGCGGGAATGGCACGAGCGGTGAGCATCACCCCCGCTCGCTTCCCGGAAAAGCCTGTCGCACCGCCGACAGTTGCCGATGAACAACCGTGCCGAAGCGGCACCGATCGTCCCCGGCGCGGGCGTTCCCAGGGAACTCACAGCGAATTCAGGCGTCTGACGGGCAGGTAGAGCACGTATCACTTGTTGCAACCGAAGCGAACCGGAGCAGTCTCCCGAGCGTCTAGGTAAGTGGTGCAACTCTCAGGGGTCGTCACCGAATCGCCGCTGCAGGCGGAATTCGGAAGGCGCTTTGACTGTTGTGTAGGGGGCATACCCGGGGGGCACCCGTTTTAGCAGGGTGAAACGGGGAAGGCGAAGGATGGAGCGGGGAGGGGCCCGAAGGTGGAGAACGTGAAAGTGGAGATGCGACCCGATACAGGCGCCGAGGAGCGTGACCTGGTCGGCGTGTACCTGCATGAGATCTCCCGCACGCCGCTGCTCGACGCCGCTTCAGAGGTCGAGCTGTCCAAGGCGGTCGAGGCGGGGCTCTATGCGGAGCACCTGCTCGACAGCGACGAGATTCCCGATGGCGTGACGGCCGCGGAGCTGCACCGGCTGGTGGCCGACGGCGAGCGGGCCAAGGACCGGTTCATCCGGGCCAACCTGCGGCTGGTCGTGTCGATCGCGCGGCGCTACGTGCGGTCCGGCATGCCGATGCTCGACCTCATCCAGGAGGGCAACACCGGCCTCGTGCGGGCGGTCGAGAAGTTCGACTACGTGCGTGGCTACAAGTTCTCGACGTACGCGACGTGGTGGATCCGCCAGGCCATCAGCCGGGCGATCGCGCAGCAGGAGCGCACGGTCCGGCTCCCGGTGCACCTCGTCGAGGACGTCAACCGCATGCGCAACGTCGCGCGGCAGCTCACCCGTGAGCTGGGCAACGAGCCGGAGCCGGAGCAGCTGGCCACGGCGCTCGGGGTGCCCGTCGAGCGGGTCCACGAGCTCATGCGCTGGTCGCAGGACACCGTGTCGCTCGACACCCCCGTGGGTGACGACGGCGACACCAACCTCGGCGACCTGGTCGCGGACTCCGACGCCCCGTCGCCGGAGGACGTGGTCCTGGCCGCGCTGGAGCGTCAGCGCATCGAGGGCCTGCTCAACCACCTCGACGACCGTTCGGCCGGCATCATGCGGGCCCGCTACGGCCTCGAGGACGGCCGCGAGCACTCGCTGACCGAGGTGGCGACCCGGTTCTCGCTGTCCCGCGAGCGCATCCGCCAGCTCGAGATCCAGGCGCTCGGCCGGCTGCGCGAGCTGGCCCGCGCGGAGGGCCTCCAGGCCGCATAACCCGAAACCCCCACAACGACAAAAAGCCCCGGGTCGATGCCGACCCGGGGCTTTCGCGTGTCCTAGTACGGGTCGCCGCACACCTTCCACGCGCCGCCTTCCTTCAACATCTCGAAGGAGTGGCTGGTCTTGCCGCTCTTGAAGGTGACGTCGGCCGAGATCGATGCGGTCTCGGTACCGTTCTCGTTGCTGTACGACCCGCCCCAGCCGAAGTCGTGCGCGCTCGGCGGGTTCTTCGCGACGAAGGTCTCGAACGTCTCCGGGCCGTAGTTCGCCTGCGTGTCGGTGCACAGCATGTCGTAGGCGGCCTGGATCTTCCCGCCCTCCAACGCGGTCAGGAAGTCACTCGCCGCGGCCTTCGGTGCCTTGGTGGACTTGTCGACAATGAAGAACAGCCCGGCCGCGCCGCCGCCGCAACACAGGACGAAGGCGCCGATCGCGCTGAAAATGATGATCTTCCAGGTTTTGCTCACACGCGCCAGCCTAGGAATCGCGATCAAGCCGCGATGTAAGCGACCCGACGCGGATCATGCCCGATGTGCGACCACGAACAGGCGCGGGAAGGGCAGGAGCGTGCCGAACGGCTCGTGGGGGTACAACTGCCGCAGTTCGTTCTTGACGTCGGCGGTGAACTCCTCGAGGTCGCTCCCGGACAGCGCGTCGAGGTAGGGCCGCAGGCCGGTGCCCTTGAACCACTCGAAGACCGGATCGTCGCCCGGCAGCACGTGGTAGTAGGTCGTCTGCCACGCGTCGACGGTGAGACCGGCCGCGGACAGTAACCGTACGTATTCGGCCGCGTCGAGCACGGGGCTGGCCGAGCGCGGCCCGGTGGCGCCCAGCGCACCGGACAGCAGCGGCGCCCACCGCTCCCGCCCGGCCACGCCGGCCAGGCCCGGGTCGAAGGTCGCGACCGGCACCTGGAAGGCGAGCGTCCCGCCGTCGTCCAGGGCGGCCGCCCAGAGCGGCAGGAGCGTCTCGTGGTCGTCGACCCACTGCAGGGAGGCGTTGGCCACGATGACGTCCAGGGAGCCGCGCTGGGGCCGCCACTGGGCCGCGTCGGCGAGCTGGAAGGTCACCTGGCCGGTCCGGTGCTCGTCGGCCGCCGCGATCATCGACGGCGAGGAGTCCAGGCCCAGGATCGCCGCGTCGGGCCAGCGCTCGGCGAGCGTGGCGGTCATCGTCCCGGGCCCGCATCCGAGGTCGACGACGGCGACCGCGGACGTGGTGGGGATGCGGGCGACGAGCTCGCGGAACGGCCGGGCGCGCTCCTCGGCGAAGCGCTCGTACTGCTGCGGGTCCCAGGAGGCCATGCCCCCAATGATGAAGGCCCGCGGATCGCACTCGATCCGCGGGCCCTCGGGGAAAACCTCGGTCAGCCCTTGACGCGGCCGTACCCGTAGAGGCTGTCGACCGTGATCGGCGCGTATCGCACCACGTCGCCGGTGTGGGGCGCGTGGATGATCGTGTTGTTGCCGACGTAGATGCCGACGTGCCCGAGTCCGTTGTAGAAGACGAGATCGCCCGGCTGGAGCTGCGACTTGTCCTTGAACTGCTGGACTTTGCCGCTGTACCACTGGTCCTTGGCGTTGTGCGGCAGGCTCACGCCGGCGTACGCCCACGCCGCCATGGTCAGGCCGGAGCAGTCGAAGGCGTCGGGCCCGGCGGCGGAGAACTTGTAGGGCTTGTTGAGCTTGCTCTTGGCGTATTCCACCGCGGCGCCGGCCTTGCCGGAGACCGACGGCAGCGGGCCTGGGTTGTAGTTCGCCCCGGTGACCTTGGTGCTGCCGGCGTTCTTGGCCTTCTTCTGCAGGTCGGTGAGCTTCTTGACGTCGCCCTCGATCTGCTTGCGCTTGTTCTCGAAGTCGGCCTTCTGCGTGTTCTGGGCCGCGATCGTCTTGTCGAGCTCAGTCTTGGCCGACTTGTACTGCTCGATGGCCTTCTGCTGCTGGCGCGTGATCTGCTGCAGCATCGACATCTGGTCGACCAGCGAGCCCGACGACGTCGCATTCAGCATGGCGTTGAGATTGCGCATCTTGCCGTTGGTCTTGAACGACTCGATCGCGATGGCCTGGACGCCCGCGCTGGAGTCGGCCACGTGCTTCTCGAGGTCCGCGGCCTTGGCCTGCGCATCGGCCATGTCGATGTTGAGCTTGTTGTAGTTCTCGATCGTGGCCTCGAGGTCTTTGTTCTGCTTGTCGAGCTGGGCCTCGATCTCGGTCAGCGACGGGTCGGCGTGTGCGACCGAGGCGGGTGCGAGCACCGCGAGCGAGATGAACCCGATCGCCAGAGTCCGCAGCACCGACCGGCGGGCACGATGTCCAGTGGACAAGGGAAGACCCTTCTGCACCTACCGCCTACCGGGTTAGCTGACGGGTTCGGGCGGGAAGAGACAGCGCCCTACCGCGGCGTCGCGGATTCACCCCACGAAGTGGGTCCCCGGTTCGATGTGCGCGCCCGGAGGGGTGGGCTCGCACGGCGTCGATTCGGCGGCGCTTGCCCGGCGCCATCCGGGGTGGACGGCGGACTGCCGAGCAGGCCAGCGCCTAACTTAACGTGATCACCGGCCGGGCGGAAGGCGCGCGCCCCGCTCGATATCTAATGTTCCGAATGTCCGGATTACTGCCGGTTGGAGCCTCGTGCCAGACCGTGACTTTGGTGCCGGACGGTTACGAATTCGGGACTTGATTTTGTACAGAGGCACGGTTAAATACACGTAACTTCATACACCGACGGTGCAAATAGTTCCGGGGGTCCGCACGTGCTACGGGTCCAGAACCTCGAAGTGGTCTACGACGATGTGATGCTGGTCTTACGGGGCGTCAGCCTCGCCGTCCCGGAAGGTCGGATCGTCGCCCTCCTCGGGGCGAACGGTGCCGGGAAGACCACCCTGCTGCGGGCGCTGTCCGGGCTGCTCGGCGTGCACGACGGCGCCGTCACCCGCGGATCGGTGACCCTCGGCGACCGCCCGATCCACCGGCTGCGGCCCGCCGCCGTGGTGCGCCGGGGGATCAGCCAGGTCATGGAGGGCCGGCGCACGTTCGCCGAACTGACGGTCGAGGAGAACCTGCGCCTCGGCGCCCACACCCGCCGGCGCGGGGTGGCCGAGGCCATGGAGCGCATGTACACGCTGTTCCCCGTCCTCAAGGAGCGGCGCGGCTCGATCGCGGGGTACCTGTCGGGGGGCGAGCAGCAGATGCTCGCGATGGGCCGGGCGCTCATGTCCGACCCGTCCTACCTGCTGCTCGACGAGCCGAGCCTGGGCCTGGCCCCGCGCATGGTCGAGCAGGTGCGCGACCTGATCGTCGAGATCAACAAGGCCGGGACGGCGGTCCTGCTGGTCGAGCAGAACGCGACCATGGCGCTGTCGGTGGCCGAGCACGGCTACGTGCTGGAGAACGGCAAGGTCGTGCTGGACAAGCCGGCCGCCGAGCTGCTCGCCGACGACGACATCCGCGAGTTCTACCTCGGCTCGCACGCCGCACACTCCTTCCGCGACGTGAAGCACTACAAGCGCCGGAAGCGGTGGTTGTCGTGAGCGATGTCCTGCGCTTCTCCGACGTGAAGCTGAGCTTCGCCGGGGTCAAGGCGATCGACGGGGTCGACTTCACGGTCGGGGCCGACGAGCTGTTCGCGGTGATCGGCCCCAACGGCGCCGGCAAGACGTCCATCTTCAACGTCATTTCCGGGGTGTACCGCCCGCAACAGGGCCGCGTCCTGCTCGACGACGTCGACATCACCGGACTGCGGCCGGACAAGGTGGCCCGGCTGGGGGTGGCGCGGACGTTCCAGAACGTCGAGCTGTTCCGCCAGCTCACCGTCATCGAAAACCTGATGCTCGGCCGGCACCACCACATGCGCTACGGCACGCTCGCCGCCATCGCCTGGCTCGGCCGGGCCCGGCGCGAGGAGCTGCAGAACCGGGCCCGGGTCGAGGAGATCGTCGACTTCCTCGAACTGGCCCAGTGGCGCCGGATGCCGGTCGGCCTGCTGCCCTACGGCGTGCAGAAGCGGGTCGAGCTCGGCCGCGCCCTGGCCATGGAGCCGCGGCTGCTGCTGCTCGACGAGCCGGTGGCCGGCATGAACCTCGAGGAGACCGAGGACATGGCGCGGTACATCCTCGACATCCGCGAGGAGCTGGGCATCCCGATGATCCTCGTCGAGCACGACATGGGCCTGGTCATGGACCTCGCCGACCGGGTGCTGGTGGTCGACTTCGGCGTGCCGGTCGCGTGCGGCACGCCCGGCGAGGTCCAGCAGAACCCGGACGTGATCCGCGCCTACCTGGGCGAGACGGGCGTAGCCGAGGGGATGACCGCATGACCATCGCCACGCTCGTGCGCGACCGGGCCATCCAGACCCCCGACGCCGTCGCGATGCGGGAGAAGCACCGGGGCATCTGGCGGGAGATCACCTGGCGGCAGTACTGGGACACCGCCCAGTCCGTCGCGCACGCCCTGCGCGACCTCGGCGTCGGACCCGGCGACCGGGTCGCGATCCTCTCCGAGAACCGGCCCGAGTGGCTGTTCGCCGACGTCGCCACGGTGGCGCTGCGGGCCGCGACCGTCGGGCTCTACCCGACCAGCCCGGCCGGCGACATCGGCTACCTGCTGGCCCACTCCGGCGCGAAGGTGCTCATCGCCGAGGACCAGGAGCAGGTGGACAAGGCCCTGGCGGTGCTGGGGGACTGCCCGCAACTGCGGCGGATCGTGTACCTGGATCCCAAGGGCATTCGCAACCGGTACCAACACGAAGCCCTTCTGTCCTTCGACGAGATGCTCGTGGAGGCCGATCACGGCGACCGGCCCGAACTGGGGCTGGCCGAGGAGCCGGAGGACCTGGCGGCGCTCGTCTACACCTCCGGCACGACCGGGCGGCCCAAGGGCGCGATGCTCACGGTGTCCAATGTGGACTTCGCCATCGGGGTGCTGTGCGGCGACGGCGGGCTCACCGATCCGCCGCCGGGCCCGCGCGACTCGGCGCTGTCGTACCTGCCGCTGTGCCACGTGGCCGAGCGCGTCTTCACCGTCTGGCTGGGTGCGGCCAGCGGCGTGGTCGTGCACTTCGGCGAGTCGATCGCCACGGTGCAGGCCGATCTGCGTGAGGTACAACCGACGATCCTGTTCGGCGTCCCGCGCATCTGGGAGAAGATGCTGGCCGGCGTCACCACGCGGCTGGCCGGCGCCTCGCGGCTCAAACGCGCGAACGGCCGGCTGTGGCTGCGGGTCGCCGACGGCATCGGGGCCACCCTCGCGGCCAACGGCGGCCGGCACACCCTCGGCAGCCGGCTGCGCTACGCGCTGGGCTGGCTGTGCTGCTACCGCGCGCTGCGGGAGCGGATCGGGCTGCGGCACGTGCGCTACGCGGCCAGCGGGGCGGCCCCGGTCGCGCCCGAGGTGCTGCGGTTCTTCATGGGCATCGGGGTGCCGATGCACGAGGTGTACGGCATGACGGAGAACGCCGCCATCGCCACCGGCAACCGGCCGGGGCGCGTCCGGCTCGGCACCGTCGGCGAGGCCCAGCCCGGCGTCGAGGTGCGGGTGGCCGACGACGGCGAGATCCAGACCCGGCACGCGGGCACCTTCGCGGGGTACTTCCAGGACCCCGCGGCCACCGCCGCGGCGCTCACCGCCGACGGCTGGCTGCGCACCGGCGACATCGGCGTGCTGGAGGGCACGTACCTGCGCATCACCGACCGGGCCAAGGACATCATCATCACCGCGGGCGGCAAGAACATCGCGCCGAGCGAGCTGGAGAACGCGCTCAAGGCCTCGCCCTACATCAAGGAGGCGGTGGTCGTCGGCGACCGCCGGGCGTACCTCACCGCGCTGGTCGGCATCGAGCTGGAGACCGTCGGCGACTGGGCCCAGCGCCGCGGCCTGGCCTACACCACCTACCGCGACCTGTCCGGCAAGGCGGAGGTGGTGGCCCTCGTGCGCGGCATCGTCGACGAGGTCAACGCCGGCCGCGCGCCGGTGGAGCAGCTCAAGACGTTCCGGATGCTGCCCAAGGAGCTCGACCACGAGACCGGAGAACTGACCGCCACGCAGAAGGTCCGCCGCGCCGCGGTCGCCGACGCCTTCCGCGCCGAGGTCGACGAGATGTACCGGAGTCCCGCGTGAAGGATCTGCTCGAGAGCGTGCTGCGGGGCATCGGCACCGGGAGCGTGTACGCGCTGCTGGGCCTCGGCTTCGTGATCATCTACAAGGCGACCCGGGTGATCTCCTTCGCCCAGCCGTCGTTCATGCTGGCCGGCGCGGTCCTGGTGACCTACCTCGTCGGCCCGCTCGGCTTCTTCCTCGCCCTCATCGTGGCGGCGGCGGCCACCGGCGGCCTGGCGCTGGGCGTCGAGCGGCTGGCGGTGCGCCCGATGATCGGCCGGCCGGTGTTCACCGTCGCCATCATCACGCTCGGCATCGACGTCGCCGTGCGGGTCGCCGACAACGCCTTCATCGGCCTCGACGTCCGCCACGTCGGCGACCCCTGGGGCCTGAAGGTGTTCAAGCTGCCCGGCGGGATCATCGTCGAGCAGCGGCACGTGGCCATGGTGCTCACCACCGCCGTGCTCATCGCCGGGCTGTTCGCCTTCTTCCGCTACACCCGCACGGGCCTGGCGATGCGGGCCGCCGCCTACGACCAGGAGGCGGCGCTCGCCCAGGGGGTCAGCGTCGGCTCGGTCTTCGCGATGTCGTGGGCCCTGGCCGGGGCGCTCGCGGCGGTGGCGGGGACGTTCGCGGCGGTCGGCGGCAGCGTGAGCGAGTCGCTGTGGCTGGTCGCGCTGACCGCGCTGCCGGTGATCATCCTCGGCGGGCTGGACTCGCTGCCCGGCGCGGTCATCGGCGGGATCGTGGTCGGCGTGGTGCAGGAGGTCACCGCGACCTACCAGGGCCACCTCTCCTGGCTCGGCGGCAACTTCTCGATCGTCACGCCGTACGTGGTCATGCTGCTCGTCCTGCTGGTGCGCCCCTATGGCCTGTTCGGGACCCGGGAGGTCACGCGCGTATGAGGAACCGTCCGCTGCTGCACACCGCCTACGGGCAGGATGTGGCGCTGTTCGGCAGTACCGTGCAGCGTTCCTTCGTTCTTCTGGGTCTGCTCGTGGCCCTCGCGATGCCGTTCCTGGTCCAGGACGACATCCTGCAGCTGCTCGCCCTGGCCTGCGTGACCGCGCTCGGCGCGCTCGGCCTCAACATCGTCACCGGCCTGGCCGGGCAGGTCTCGCTCGGCCACGCGTTCTTCCTGGCCATCGGGGCCTACACGGCGGCCGCGCTGGCCGGCGACCCGGACGGGCGCACGATCGGCTTCGGGATCACCGAGATCCTGGTCTGGCTGCCCGCCGCCGGCCTGGTCGCCGCGCTCGCCGGGATGCTGGTGGCGCCGCTGGCCACCCGGCTGCGCGGGCTCTACCTGGCCGTGGTCACGCTCGGGCTGGTCTTCATCGGCGGGCACATCATCAACGGCTGGTCCGAGCTGACCGGCGGGCCCGGCGTGGGCCGGCAGCCCCCGGCGCCGTCGCTGCTGGGCTACGACCTCAACACCTCGGACGCCTTTTTGACCAGGGATCAGAAGTTGTACCTCTTGATGCTGGTCCTGCTGCTGCTCGGCGCGCTGGCCGCCCGCAACCTCGCCCGCTCGCGGGTCGGCCGGGCGCTCACCGCCATCCGGGACCGCGACATCGCGGCCGGCGTGATCGGGGTGAACCTCGCGCGGTACAAGACGGTGGCCTTCGGGGTGTCGTCGTTCTACGCCGGCTGTGCCGGTGCGCTGCTCTACGTCGGGGCCGGCTACTTCGACCCGACCTCGTTCGACCTGCTGCTGTCGGTCCAGTACATCGCCATGATCCTCATCGGCGGCGCGGGCACCGTCAGCGGCGCGGTCCTGGGCGCCTTCCTCATCACGCTGCTGCCGCGGCTGACCCGGGAGGTCCCGTCGTTCCTGCCGTTCATCAGCTCGTCCCCGGCGGAGTCGCCGAACGCCTACCAGCTCGAGACCGTGCTCTACGGCGTACTGATCATCGTCTTCCTGATCTTCGAGCCGCGAGGGTTGTTCGGCATCTGGATACGCCTTCGCAACTACTGGAAAGCATGGCCCTTCTCGTACTAGGTCAGCCCTTCTCGTACTAAGGAGTCTGCATGAAAAGGTTGGGTGCCCTCACCCTGGCCGCGGTCCTCGCGGTCGGGCTCACAGCCTGCCGGGGCGAAGACAACAGCGACGCGCAGAACGCGGGCGCCGGCGGGGTCAAGACCGACACCGGCATCACCAAGGAACCGTGCCCGAAGTCCGAGCACAAGGACCGCGGCTGCATCTACCTCGGCATCATCTCCGACCTCACCGTCGGGCCGTTCCACGCGCTCGCCGTGCCGATCACCGAGTCCCAGAAGGCGTTCTGGAAGCGGGTCAACGCGCAGGGCGGCATCGGCGGCTACGACGTGGACGCCGAGACCTACGTGCGCGACAACAAGTACAACCCGCAGACCCACAACGAGGTGTACCAGGAGATCAAGGGCAAGATCCTGGCGCTGGCCCAGTCGCTGGGCTCGCCGACCACGGCCGCCATCCTGCCCGACATGAAGCAGAACAACGTGCTGGCCGCCCCGGCCGCGTGGACGTCGGCCTACGCGTTCGAGGACAACATCCTCGAGTCCGGCGCCAACTACTGCTTCGAGTCGATGAACGCCGTCGACTACGCCAAGGACGCCTTCAAGCCCAAGACCGTCATGGCCGTGCACCTGGCCGGCGACTACGGCGACGACGCCGCGGCCGGGGCCAAGATCGCCGCGGAGAAGAACGGCATGACGTTCATCGACGTGAAGACCGACTCCGGCACCGACAAGCAGGCCGGCGCGGTCACCGCGATCGTCACCCAGAAGCCCGACCTGGTCATCATCACCACCGGGCCGGCCGACACCGCCGCGGTCGTCGGCGGCGCCGCCCAGCGCGGCTTCACCGGCAAGTTCATCGGCACCAGCCCGTCCTGGAACCCGGGCCTGCTGCAGAGCCCGGCCGCCCCGGCGCTCAAGGCGCTGTACCTGCAGACCGGGCCGTGGAAGACGTTCTCCAGCGACACGCCCGGGCACAAGGCCATGCGCGAGGCGCTGGGCTCGTCGGTCACGCCGAACGACGGCTACACGTCCGGCTGGGTCTGGTCCTACCCGCTGCTCGCCGCGCTCAAGAAGGCGCAGGCCGACGGCGACCTCACCCGCGCCGGCCTGGTCAAGGCGGCCAAGTCCCTGACCAAGGTCGACTACGAGGGCATGCTGCCCGACGGCGCCGGCAACTTCGCCGCCGGCGTCGACGGACAGTTCCGCCAGTCGCTGGTCTACAGCCCCGCCACCGGGAACGGCACCACCGATGTCCCGCTGGTCAAGGACTACTTCGTCGGGCCGACGGCCAAGGACTACAAGCTCGACAAGCCCTGCTACGAGAAGCTCTGACCGCTACCCGGTTTTGAGCTCGTTGGCGATCTGTCGCAGGAGGTCGATCGTGGCCTCCTGCGACAGGGCGCGCTGGATCAGGTGCTCGAACACGCCGCGGTACGCCGAAACCAGCTCCGGCTCCTCCCACAGCAGGTGCTGGCGGTACAGCACCCCGTCGTCGGCCCCGAACTCCAGCAGCGTGAAGTCCCCGTCCCAGCCGGCGTGGTAGCCGGCACTCAGCGGGACCACCCGGATGTCGGCGTACGGGCGCTGCGCCACCTCGATCGTGTGCTCGAGCTGGTCGACCAGCAGCGCCTCGTCACCCGGCACCGGCCCGCGGCGCAGCACCGACTCGTCGAGCAGGATCTGCAGCCGCGGCGGCTCGCTGCGGGCGAACAGCTCCTCCTGCCGGCGCAGGTGGAACTCGACCCGCCGCTCCGCGGCCGGGGACTCCGCATCGGTGGTGGCGTGCGCGTACCGCCGCGTCTGCAGCAGCGTCGGGAACATGATCGGTGCCCACTCACCGACCCGGGCCGCCTCCGCCTCGAACCCCACATAGGTCACCAGCTGGGCGGAGAGCGTCGGGCGGTACTCGTCCCACCACATCCGCCGCTTGGCCGCACGGGCCAGCTCGAGCAGCTCGTCGACCGTCCGCGGGTCGTGGACCCGGTAGTAGGCCAGCAGGCTGCGCAGGTCGCTCACGGAGATGGCGACCGTGCCGTTCTCGATGCGGATGAGCTTGGACAGCGACCACTCCATCTCGGCGGCCACCAGGTCCTGGGTCAGCTCCCGCTCGCGCCGCAGCCGTCGTAGCTCGGCACGGAGGCGGCGCTTGCCCACGATAGGCCCGCTCATGGCCATCACCCCAATCGCAAACAGATGGCATCGCCCCGGTCGAGGGCTCCGCGTGTCTACCCGGATTGCGGCAGATGCACCTATCTGGGCGCGTGTGCTGCGAGAAAGATTTTGGCCATGGCGCTGGCCAGGTCGCCGGGGTCGTTGGAGGCCACCGCCTGGCCCCCGGTGAGCTGGGCCATCTCCCGCAGCACGACCATGTCGGCGTCCCCGCCGTAGCCGATCGCGAACACCACCACCGGCTTGCCGGGGTCGCGCAGCCCGGTGAGCCGGCTCAGGAACTGGTCCTTGGGCATGGAGAACTTCGAGTCCTGGTCGCGGCCGTCGGTCAGCACCACGACGAGGGTGACCGCGTCGGAGGTGGACCGGTCCCGCATGTCACCCACGCCCCGAAGCACCGTCTCGAACAGCGGGGTGCCCGCCTTCGGAAACGCCGCGTACTGCGCGGCGACCTGGCGCATCGCCTCCCGCCGCGGCACGCTGCCGACCTTCTCGTCCATCGGGCCGAACGGCAGCGCCACGGTGAACGGCGGCGCCTCGGCACCCGGCGAGGCGAACATCCACACCCCGAGACTGGTCTCGTCGCCGAAGAGCTGGGCCGCTTGTACCCCGGCCGAGCGCAACAATCCCGCCTTCGTGGTCACGTTGCCGGAGCGGTCGCGGACCTCGTCGTTCATCGAGGCGGAGGCGTCGACGAGCAGCAGCGTGTGGTACGCCAGCCGCTTGTACTGCGCCCACGTGGCGGCCCACTCGGCGGCGTTGTCCGGCAGCCCGATCGGCGCCTGGTACTTCGCCACCAGCCCGTCCCCGCCCGGCGCCGCATCGCCGACGGGCCGCAGCCCGCGGCTGGTGAGCTGCTCGGCGAACGCCTTGTCGTGCATCCGCGCGGCGAGCTTGGCCGCGAGCGCCCGCAGCTGCTCGTCGCCGGCCGCCTTCGGGGTCATCAGCAGCGGGAAGTCGGCCTCGGCGATGGCGTCGGCCGGGTACAGCGCGGCCATCGCGACCGGGTGCCGGGTCTGCTGGTACTTCCAGAAGTCCTGCTCGGTGACGGTGAACAGCCCGACGTCACGCAGCGCCTTGGCCGCGTCGGTCTGCTGGGCCATCCGCTCGAACAGCTTGGCCGGCACCGCCTCCGCGTCGGCCAGGCGCGCCCGCACCGACAGGGCGCGCATCTGGGCGATCCCGGGGTCGGTCGTGGTGCGGGCCATCGCGCTCTGGATCTCCATGGTGCCGAGCAGCCCGGCGGTGTCGCGCAGCGGGCTGCCCATGCTGAACTTCGGGCCCTGCCCGTTGTTGAGCGCGGCGCCGAGCGCGGCCCAGGTGGGCTGCTTGTCGGGCCAGCCGTTGGCCTCGGCGTACGCCTTGGTGGCGGCGATGACCACCGGCGTGCGGGCCAGCGAGACCGGCTCGGGCGCGTAGTCGAACTTGGCGAGCCTGGCCCAGGCGGCCGTGGTGGGAATCCAGGCCTCGCCGCCGGCGTAGGTGTCCGTGGCCGTTATGGCGATGAGCTGGCAGCCGCCCTGCTGGTTGGCGCCGATGTCGGCCGCGGCCCGCTCGACGACCGGGGCGAGCTCGGGGGTGACGGTGGTGCGCAGCACCCCGCGGCCGCCGCAGCTCGTGCCCGCGGCCCCGGCCTTGTCGTCGTCCGGGTTGCCGCCGCCGCGCGAGGCCAGGTTGAGCCCGACCGCGACGCCGGCCGCCACGGCGAGCGCGACGATGACGACCCCGACGCCGACCCACCACCTGGTCCCGGACCCGGCCCGGGGCGGAGGCGGGGGAGCGACCCGGACCGGCGGCGGCGGTGGCGGGGCCGGCGGCGGCGCGATCCGGTCCCGGCGCTCGGGCGGCCACTCCTGCGGATAGAGCGGCGGGAGCCAGTCTTCGGTTCGCGGGGCATTGGCCGCGGTGTGGGTCGCGACCGTATGCGCCGGCGGGGGCGGGGGGACGTCCTCCGCCGGCGCATACGGCTCTTCCTCTTCGTACTCCGCGGGGTGGTCGTCGGAGTACTCGTCAGCGTCGGCCGGCGCCCAGGGGGAGGAGCGCGCGGCTCGCGCCGACGATCGTGCATCGCTGGGGGGCTGCTCGGCATGCCCGTGACGGTTGCGCTCCGGCGGCGGCGCCGGTGGTGGGGGCGCCGCCGGGGGACCGCCCGGTGCCGTGGGGGCCCACGGGGAGGGGGCGGCGGTGGGCGGCTCGGAGCGGGGCCGGGGCACCTCGCGCGGGGGCGGGACGTAGATCCCGTCGGCCGTGAGGTCGTCGTCGTCACGACGCCTGTGATGCCGGCCCTCCGTCATGGCATCCCTTTCTCTCTTCTGCGAGCCCGCTACGTTGCGCGAGGGTGAGGAAGCGCGATGCGGCCAACCTAGCACCGGTGGGCATCGATGTGTGACCACCTGACTACGTAGTGATCATGACTTGCCTTGCGGCATGTGAACGTTCGGGTCTTTCGCCGCCGAACCGGCAAAACGTGGCGATCGCCTCATCCCGGGCACTCAGGTGCGCACGATTCCCGCCGATTTGTTGCCAGGTGACATAAGACGTTGTCGCCTTGGTACCCCGGCGGGGAGGGATCGACGGCGATGGCGCTCGACGTGCGGCTGCTGCGCTGGACGGCGGGCCTCAGCGTGATCAGCGTCGCCTGGGTGGTGGCCCAGTGGCCCGGCCCGATCGTGCACCCCGCCCTGGGCTGGCTCCCGGTCCCGGCCGCCCTGGTCCTGGGCACGATCGTCATGCTGCGCACCGCCCGGTCCGCCCCCGACCGCCGCAGCGGCCGCTTCTGGCGCCACCTGGGCATCATCCTCATCCTGATCATGGCCGCCGTCGTGAGCAGCGCCTACGAGTCCCTGCTCGGCCCCGACGCCCCGACCCAGCGCTCCAGCGGCCGCACCATGGTGCTGTACCTCTCGGCGGTCGTCGTCCTGGTCTACGCCCTCCTACGCCTGCCGATGGGCCGGCGCAGCAGCCGCGCCCTGCTCACCTTCGGCCTGGACATGGCCGTCGTCCTGGCCGCCGCCATGCTCGTGGCCTGGTACTTCGCCGCCCGCGCCTCGGTCAGCCTGACCTCCGTCACCGGCACCTCCTGGACCCTCTTCGGCGTCCTGCTCATGCTCTTCGCCAGCATGTTCGCCCTGGCCAAGGTCGCCCTGGCCGGCATCGGCACGCTGGACCGCCGAGCACTCTGGATCATGGGCGGCACCCTGCTGGTCGCCGCCCTGTCGGGGGCCGCCGCCCCGCTGCTCGTGTCCCGCCCGTACCTCAACGACTGCCAGCTCTCCATCCCGCTGAGCGTCGTCGGCCTCATGCTGGCCGCGATCCGCCAGCGCCGCGCCTTCACCGAGCCCGCGGTCACGCGGGCCAAGCGCCGCACCCGCCCGTTCAGCCTGGTCCCGTACGCCGCGATCGTGGCCGCCGACGCCTTCGTCCTGGCCGGCATCGGCGACCGCCCACGGGACACCCGCATCCTGGTCGGCGGCTCGGTCCTGCTGACCCTGCTGGTCGTGGTCAGGCAGCTGGTCTCGCTCTACGACAACAGCCACCTGCTGGTCCAGGTCGACGCCAGCATGCTCGAACTCAGGCGCCACGAACGCCGCTTCCGCTCCCTGGTCCAACACGCGTCGGACATGTTCGCCATCTGCGACGCCACCTACCACGTCACCTTCGCCAGCCCCAGCCTGCTGCGCTTCACCGGCGAACGCTCAGCGGCCGCCATCGACCTGCGCGGCATGGTCCACCCGGACGACCTGGAACTCCTGCGCGAGGCCACCATGCGCCTCGCCACCCCCGGCAGCAACACCACGCTCCAGGTCCGCCTACGCCACCCGGACAGCACCTGGCGCTGGTTCGAGGTGGTGACGACGAACCTCCTGCACGACCCGAGCGTCCGCGGCGTGGTGGCCAACGCGCGAGACATCACCGAGTCCCGCCGCTACCAGGACCAGCTGACCTACCAGGCCTCCCACGACGGCCTGACCGGCCTGGCCAACCGAGCCCTCTTCAACGCGAAGACGGCCGAGGCGGTCTACGCGACCACCGACCTGGCCCTGGCCCTGATCGACCTGGACGACTTCAAAGCGATCAACGACCGCCTGGGCCACGCCGTAGGCGACGCCCTCCTGGTCGAGGTAGGCGAACGCCTCCGCAACACCGTAAGCACCGGCGACGTGGTAGCAAGACTGGGCGGCGACGAGTTCGCAGTCCTCCTCCCGGACGCCGACCGCAACCGCAGCGCCGCCATAGCCGAGGCCTTCATCGACGCCCTGTCGGCCCCAGTACGGGCCGCCGGCTACGAACTCCTGGTCCAGGCCAGCATCGGCGTAGCAAGACACACTCCGGACTGCGACGCGAGCGACCTGCTCCGCCGCGCGGACATGGCCATGTACGCGGCAAAAGAACTCGGCAAGAGCCGCTGGGTCGAGTACGGCCCAGAACTGGACGCCCACGCCGTGGAACACGCCCAACTGGCCGCCGAGCTGAGCCAGGCCCTGGACCGAGACGAACTGACAGTCGTCTACCAACCAATAGTCGGACTCCCGGCAGGCGAGATCCGAGGCGTAGAGGCCCTGGTCCGCTGGAACCACCCAACCCGCGGCATGGTCTCCCCAGCCCAGTTCATCCCGGTAGCGGAGCGAACCGGCCTGATCGTCCAGATCGGCGCGTGGGTCCTACGCCAGGCCTGCCGCCAGGCCGCCCAGTGGACCACCGACCTGGGCGAAGCGGCCCCATGGAAAATCAGCGTCAACGCCTCAGCCCGCCAACTGCTGGAACCAACATTCGTGAACACGGTGGAATCAGTCCTACGCGAGACCAGCCTCCCGCCAGACCGCCTGAACATCGAAATCACCGAAACAGCAGTCTTCGGCGGCGGCCGAGCCTTGGACACGGTCAAGTCCCTGCACGCCCTGGGCGTCAAAATCGCCCTGGACGACTTCGGAACCGGCCACTCCTCCCTGGGCCTGCTGCGAACCTGCCCAGTAGACGTCCTGAAGGTCGACAAGTCCTTCGTAGACGGCGTAACGGGCACGGTGGAGCAAGAGGCGATCGCCACCTCAATCAGCGAAATCGCCCAGGCCTTGCGCTTGGAGGCAGTGGCCGAGGGCGTGGAGACCCCAGCGCAAGCCGCAAGGCTGCTGGAACTGGGCTACCACCTAGCCCAGGGCTTCCACTTCTCCAGGCCAAGACCCCCGGCCGAGATCGCCGAGCTGTGCGGAAGCGAGCGCGGCCACCGGGGGGTAGGCAAACCGCGCCCGCTTCCGCTCCTTACGGGGGGCGAATAAAGCTTTTGGCTTTCACTAGCTCAACCCAAGACGGCCTGGCCGAACGCTCGCTCTTGCTTTCACTTGCTCAACCCAAGACGGCCCGGACTGGGGAGCGAGGTGTGTTGACACACCCCCGGCCCCCCCGGCCCCCCCGGGCCCCCCGGCCCTAAAAGATCAAGCCACCCACATAGCCGAAAACGCCGCCGCCTCCCCAGCCAACCACCGCTCCACCTCATCCCCCTTCTGAGACCCCGCCCGCAACACATCCCCCCGCCGCAGATCCACCAGAACCGGCACCGCATTCGGCAGCACCAGATCCATGTTCCGCCCCATGAGATGCAACGTGGCCACCGCCGCCTCAGCCAGCGGCGCGTCCTCGTCGAAATGCAGCCGCACAGCCTCCCCGTGCCCATCGGCGAACCGCAACCCGAAGTGCGGATTGATCTTCACCGGCAGCGTCCCGATCATGCACAACGCATCCCGCGTCGGCGTGACCTCCACCGGCGTCGGGATCGACTCCAGATAGCGCAGCGCCCCCGGCACAACCGCCTCGTACAGCGGCTTCCACCGGGGATTGACCTGCTCCACGACGGCGTTGAGATAGGTCCCGCCGGTCCGGAACTGAATGTCCGCCTTCAGGGCCTTGACGAGCTGCCCATGCGGGTTGAAGCCATGCCCCGACTCGCGCTGCCGGCGCAGCCCGCCGACGAAGCTCGCCTTGCGCGGCCCGGTGCGGCCGACGTAGCGAGTGAAGCTGAGCAGGGTGGCGTAGGGCACTGATCCGGTGGTGGTTACGGGCGCGGTCACGGGCGCTCTCCTCCCAGGTCAAGAGCGTCTTTCGTACATACATTCTAATGGATCCGCGCAAGGATGCCCACCCCGATTGGACGGTGGGACAGTGATCAGTGACGCTATGTGAGATAGAAGGCGATCAGCCCAGGAGGTCCTCGACCGGGCCGAGCATGAGGCGCACGCCGAAGGCCAGGCAGCCCAGCACGACGAGGACGAAGAACGCGATGTACACGAGCGCCGGCACGCGGGTCAGCCGCGCGATCTGGTCGGCGTCGGAGTTGGGGGCCTGCCGGCGGAACCGGGACTGCTGCAGCTCGAAGACCGCCCGCACGCCGCCCAGCAGCATGAACCAGGCGAACGCGTACGCGAACGCGCCCTGGACCTTGGGGTCGGCGAACCACGAGACGGCGAAGATGATCGCGCCGGCCACGACCACCGACACCACGCCGTAGAAGTTACGGATCATGATCAGCATGAGCAGGAGGAGTACCAGCAGAAGCCACAGCAGGATCGTGATCCGGCCGAACCCGAGCAGCGCCGCCGCGGCCAGGCCGAGCAGCGAGGGCGTGATGTAGCCGGCGAGCCCGGTGATCACCATGCCGGGGCCGTTCGGGCGCCCGCGCGAGAGCGTGAGGCCCGACGTGTCCGAGTGCAGGCGGATGCCCGACAGCCGGCGGCCGCTCAGCACCGCCGCCAGTGCGTGGCCGCCCTCGTGGGCGATGGTCACGAAGTTGCGCATGACCTTCCACAGCGGCCGGATCAGCACCGCCAGCAGGGCGGCCGCGCAGGTCGCGATGACCACCTCGCGCGGCGGGGAGGGCTGGCGGCTGAGGGCGTCCTGCAACACGTCGAATGCGGCTGACAACACGAATGCAGAGCCTGCCACCTCACGTGTTGAATGAACAGCGTGGAGATCAGGCGCTTTGCGGACACCGACTGGCCGGGTGTGTGGGACGTGTGGCACGAGGTCGTCGCGGCCGGCGAGAGCTACGACAACGCTCCGGACTCATCCGAGGCCGACGCGCGGGAGCACTGGCTGCTGGCGCCGCCGTGGGAGCAGTGGGTGGCGGTCGAGGGCGGCGACGTGCTGGGCATGTACAAGGTCGGGCCGAACAAGAACCGGCTCGGCGCGCACGTGGCCAACGCGAGCTTCATGGTCTCGTCCCGGGCCCGCGGCCGCGGCCTGGGGCGCACCCTCGGCGAGCACTGCCTCGACCGGGCGCGCGACCTGGGCTACGCGGCCATGCAGTTCAACGCCGTCGTGTCGACCAACACGGTGGCCGTGCGGCTGTGGCGCTCGCTCGGCTTCATCATCGTCGGCACCATCCCGGACGGTTTCCAGAGCGCGAAACACGGGTTGGTTGACTTCCATATCATGCATCGGTACCTGTGATGGTGTGCAACGGCGGGCGGGTCCCTCTTGGGGGGCGTAGTTCCTGGTACAGCTTGTGACCTTCATCTTGCATTCTGTACCAATAGCGCGATGCGTACTCCGCCCGAAGCGCGCTACGACACCGACGCCCACCACAGCGGTGACCTGACCGGTTACCGGATCGGTGACGCGTACGAGTTGGTCGAGCCGATCGGCGGCGGCGGTACCGGCACCGTGTGGCGGGCCCGCGCGCTGGCCGGTGACGAACAGGTCGCGGTGAAGCTGCTGCGCGAGGACCTCATGTCCGAGCCCAAGGCGGTCAACCGGTTCGTGCAGGAGCGCGCGATCCTGCTCATGCTGCGCCACCCGCACATCGTCCGGGTCCGCGACCTGGTCACCGTCGGCACCTCGCTGGGCCTGGTGATGGACCTGGTCGAGGGCGGCAGCCTGCGCGACTACCTGCACGAGCGCGGCACCCTGGCCCCGGCCGAGGCGGCCACCCTGCTGGCCCAGGTCGCCGAGGCCCTCTCGGCCGCCCACCGCCGCGGCGTCGTGCACCGCGACCTCAAGCCGGACAACATCCTGCTGGACCGCGTCGACGGCGGGCTGCACTGCCGGCTCACCGACTTCGGCATCGCCCGGGTCCTCGACACGCCGAGCATGACGACGCCGGGCGCGCTGGTCGGCACCGCGAACTACGTCGCCCCCGAGGCCGTGTACGGCGGCCGCCCCGCCCCCGCCGCCGACATCTACGCCCTGGGCGTGGTGCTCTTCGAGCTCACGACCGGCCGCCCCACCTACGCCGGCGGCCCGGCCTGGGCCATCCTGCGCCGCCACGTCGACGAGTCGCCCCGCCGCGTCCCCGGCATGCCCGACGCCGTGTGGCAGGTCGTGCTGGAGTGCATGGACAAGCGCCCCAGCCGCCGCCCGACCGCGCGCGAGCTCGCCATCTCCCTGCGCGCCGTGGCCCGCCGCACCGCCGACGAGCCCGCGCTCCCGCCGCAGCCGGTCGAGGAGCGGCTGACCACCATCCAGCCGCCGCTGCCGCAGCCGCGCACGTCCCCGGCGACCTCCCGCACCGCCCTGCTGGCCGTGGTCGTGGCGGTGCTCATCCTGCTCGCGGTGCCGGCGTGGCAGTACCTGCACCGCGGCGGGGCGAACGGCACCACCGAGGGCGCCCAGACCGCGCCCGCCCACGCCGCGCCCCCGGCCGCCGCCCCGTCCCGCACGGCGGGCGCCCAGGCCGGCCCGAGCCGCAGCCCCGGAGCGCTGCGGGCCGGCGACAAGAGCGCCGCCGGCCCGTCGCAGCCGGCCGGTCCCCAGGTCGAGGGCTCGGACGCGTTCGGCCCGGAGATCTGCGCCGACCAGTACTCCTGGGACCTCGGCCACCCGGCGCTGGCCCGCCCGTGCCACTTCATCGGCACCGACCGGGTCCGCTTCATCGGCCACATGCAGAGCCTCCCCGCCATCCAGGCCGACATCAGCATGTCGATCCTGGACGCCGAGACGCTCAGGCCGGTGGAGGGCCCGCACACGTGCAGCGGCCTGATGTTCACCGACTTCGCCCCGGACCACGACTGCGGCCCCTTCGAGGCCAAGCTGCCCCGCGGCCACCGCTACGTCGTGTCGGAGAAGTGGGTGTACACCAACCGTGCCCTCCTGCCCGGCGGCGAGGTCCGCGGCGTCGAGTTCGACTGGTAGCCCGTCCCGGCCACCGGGAAATCCGGCCCGAAAATGTCGTACCTGTGTGGTGAGGTGTGGGCATGGCGGGGGAGGATTTGGACGAGTTGCTGGAAGAACACTGTGCGAGCATCGGCGCGCTGACCCGGCACCTGCGCGAGGTGATCCTGGCGGCGCGGCCGGAGTTGACGGAGCGGGTCTACCGGGGGTGGCACGGGCTGGGCTTTCACCACCCGTCGCGGGGGTACATCGCGGCGGTCTTTCCCGGGGCCGACAGCGTCTCGGTCGGGTTCGAGCACGGGGCCGACCTGCCCGATCCGCACGGGCTGCTGGAGGGGACCGGGCGGCGGCTGCGCTACCTGCGGTTCAAGCCCGACGAGAGCGCCCCGACGCATGAGCATCTGATCGAATACCTGGACCTGGCGGTCGCCTGAGGCCGGTCAGGGCTGGGCGATTTTCGGCGGTACGACCGGGAGGCCGTCCGAGCGCAGCGCCCGCCCGTCCTCCGTGATGACCGCGCTCTCGTGGCCGGGCAGCGCGGCGAGCCAGTCGATGCCGGCCAGCCCCATGGCGAGGGCCGCGGTCGCGTACGCGTCGGCGGTGCCCAGCTCGGGCCCCACCACGGTGACCGAGCGCAGCTCGTCGACGGCCGCGCCGGTGAACGGGTTGAGGACGTGCAGGCCCCGCTCGTACGTGCCGGAGGTCGCCACCGCGGTGTCGGTCACCTCGAGCACCCAGGCCACGGCCATCGCCTCCCACGGGTGGCGGACGCCGACCCGCCAGCGCTCCCGCCCGCGCGGCGCCCCGCGCACGAAGATGTCGCCGCCGGCGTTGAGGCAGTGATTGGCCGACCCCTCCGCGAGCAGGCGGTCGCAGGCGCGCTGGACGGCCCAGCCCTTCACGTACCCGGACGGGTCGAGCACCCCGCCGGCGTTGATGTCGAAGTACCCGCCCGTCTCGTCCCAGAGCTCCGCGCTGCGGTCGAGCACCTCCCCGACGAGCGGCGAGCACTCCTCCCGGCGCAGCTCCCCGCGGGCGAGGCGGCTGATCTCGCTCTCCGGCTTGTAGGTGCTGAAGATCCGGTCCACCTCCCGCAACCAGTCGAACACGCCGTCGGCGAGCCGCTCGAGCTCGTACACCGGCAGGTCGTCGTCGAGGTCGAGGCTGACCGCCATCCCCATCACGTGCTCGACCCGCACGAGGCTGTGCGTCATCGTCGCGCTCCGGCCGTCATGTCCTGGTGATACCCAGCCGGCGGCGGGATCAGGCCTGGAAGGCGCGGTCGATGGCGGACTGGAGCGAGAGTTTGTACCCGCCGCTGGTGTACGTCGCGCCCGAGACCGAGTCGATGTCGGCGCTCTGGGCGGCGAGGGCCTCCGAGCGCAGTTTGGGCAGCGCGGTGTTGTTGATCTGGACCGACCGGGAGTGCTCGCTGGGGGCGTCGAGGACCTTGACGTCGGTCAGCTTGCCGCCGGAGACGACGATCGACAGCTCGACGTTGCCGTACTCCACGTAGATCGGATTCCCGTTGAAGGTCCCGTCCTTCATCGTGGTGCGCGGCGCCTTGGGGGCCGTCGTGGTGGGCTTCGAGGCCGGGGCGGTGGTCTTGGTGCCCGCCGGGGCCGTCGTCGTCCTGGTGCCGGCGGTCGGGGTGTTGCCCGGGGCCGGCACGCCCGACTGGTTGCCGGCCGGCGGCGCGGCGGCGTCCGCCGGGGCCGGGGACGCGCCGGGGATCGGGCTCTCCGCCGCCCGTGGCTGCGGCGCGGCGTCGCTCGCCGGGCTGCTGAACCCCGCCTTGGTGCCGACGAGCAGCACGGTGCCCGCCGCGGTACCCATGAGGGCCATCAGGGCGCGTCGCATCTTGGGGTCCAACTCCTTGAAACGGTGAAGAGGGGTCAGAGCTCGAAGGGGTCCAGGTGCACCTGGCGCCGGGGGACGCGCAGGCGGCTCAGCACGTGCAGGGACTGCTGGATCAGGCCGTCGGGGCCGCAGAGGTACACGTCGCGCTCGGAGATGTCCGGCACCAGCTCCCGCATGCCGCCCGGGGTGAACAGGCGGCGCGGTCCCGGTGCGCGCCGGTCGCCGACCACGAACCAGAGCTGCGCGTGGCGGAGCTCGGCCAGGTGCTCGAGCTCGTGGCGCAGGTGCAGGTCGTGCACGGCACTCGCGCGGTAGATGACGATCGCGCCCGGCGGCAGCTCCTCCAGCAGGGCCCGGATCGGGGCGATGCCGCTGCCCGCCGCGATCAGCAGGGCGCGCTGCTTGACCCGGCGGCTCGCGGTGAAGTCGCCCCACGGGCCCTCGACGAAGATGCGGGTGCCCGGGCGCATGTCGCGCAGCTGCTGGGTGTGGTCGCCGACCGTCTTGACCGTCAGGCGCAGCCAGCGGCCGTTCGGGGCGGCCGAGAGGGAGAACGGGTGGGCCTGCCACCACAGCCCGCGACCCAGGAAGCGCCAGCGGAAGAACTGGCCGGCCTGGGCGTCGAGGTCGTGCAGGCGGGCGCCGGTGATGTAGATCGAGACCATGTCCGGGCCCTCGGTCACCACGTCGGCGACGCGCAGGCGATGGCGCAGGTTGAGCCAGAGCGGGCCGACGATCCGGCCCAGCACGACCGCGGCGATGGTGACGACGTAGAACCCGATCCACACCGTGCGGCCGAGGCCGGGGCGGAACAGCTCGGCGCCGTTGGAGAACTGGTGGGCGAAGCCGAGCAGCAGCGCCAGGTAGGCGCTGAGGTGCAGGAAGTACCACAGCTCGTAGGGCAGGGCGCGGCGCAGGGCCCGGATGCTCAGCAGCCCGATGCACACCAGCATGCCGGCGGCGATGAAGGCCGTGACCATGTCGGAGTACTCGGTCAGCAGCGTCCCCAGCTCGCTGGTGAACGACACGTTGTCCGCGTACGAGTAGCCGATCGTGATCAGCGCCGCGTGGCCGAGGATCGTGACCAGGACCGAGCCGCCCAGCTCGCGGTGCCAGAGGCCCAGGTGGCGGGCGCCGATCCAGCGCTCCAGGAACCCCAGCCGGCTCATGAGGACCACCTGCATCAGCAGCAGATAGCCGGCGACCAGCCCGGTGACCCGGCCGGCGGCCTGGAACACCTCGGCCGTGGTGTCGATCGAGCCGGTCTTCGTGCCGAGCCACCAGGGCAGCACCGCGAGCGCGAGGCCGCCCCAGAAGAGGGTACGAAGCAGGAACCGTCCGGCGTTGTTGTGCTCGACGGGCCGGGCCTGCGGTGCGGTGAGCTGCCCGGCCGGGCGCTGTCTCGGGACGGTCATCGTTGTCTCTGCGTACGGTGCATGGGGTTCCACTGCCATCGGTGATACCAGGGCCCTCGGCCAGCAGGCCACGGGCTTAATCGGGACTTCAGGTTGCCCACAAGCTGCGCGAGCGGTGCTCATGTTCGCACGCCGGTACGACATTTTCGCGACCCGTAGACTGCTGCGATGCAGCGGCTCTGGCGAATTGTCCTGATCTCGGCGGCGGTGCTCGCGTCGGTGGCGGCCACCGGCTTCGGCATGGCGTACTCGCTGGGCGCGTTCGCCGAGGCCGGCCGCTTCGGCGCGGTGCCCGGCTGCGGGGTGCTCGAACCGGCCACGTTCGCCCCGGTCGTCGCGGCGGCCAAGGTCGAGAGCGACGGCGACAACTGCACGGCGACGGACGGGCAGGTGCAGGTCAACGTGGGGTACACCCTGGTGACCAAGCGGGGCACCGTGGGCGGTCCGGAGCTGGCGTCCCGCTATCTGACCGCGGTCGGCGGCGGGGACACCGAGACCCTCAAGGGGGTCGGGGACCAGGCGATCCGGCAGCGCACCCAGGCGATCGGGGCGCCCCAGATCATCAGCATGCGGGTGAGCAACCTCATCGTGGTGCTGTCGGTCGTGAACCTGGCCGGGGGAGACCTGCCGGGCGGGGCCGAGGACGGGCTGGTGAAGGTCGCGACGGCCGTCGGGGCCCGGCTCAGCGCCTGACTTGTTTTCCTCCGCCCGCACGAACTCACGTAACGGACATAGGCCGCGTCAGGGGAGGCGCCGCTGGAACCGCCCAGCCGCGTCCGTCCGGTCCTGGTAGCCCAGCGCCCGGTAGAAGGCGTGCGCCCCCTCGCGCGTGCGCAGGCTCGTCGCCTCCACGCTCGCGCACCCGCGCAGCAGCCCGAACGTCTCCGCCGCGGCGACCAGGCTCGTGCCGATCCCGCGCCCGCGCGCCGACTCGTCCACCGCCAGCGCGACGATGCGCAGCCACGCCCCGTCGACCTCGAACGAGGGGATCACGTGCGCGGCGATGACACCCAGCAGGTGGCCGCGCTCGTCCCACACGAACGCGGCCCCGTCCGGGTGCTCGCACCAGCGCTGGAGCCGCTCCGCGACGTTCGTCTCGGCCTGCGGGTGGCCGTCGCTCTCCAGCAGCGCGGCGACCTGCTCGGTGTCGTCAGGCGAGAGCCTGCGCACCCCACGGGCGACCTGCATCCGGTAGCTGTGCAGAACATCAGCGGTCATGAGTGCAGCGTAGAACCGCAGGGCCGAAGCGTGCCTGCCGGAAACTAGTCATTCACATTCATGGCTGCGTACGCACAACTTGACGATTCGCCCGCGGGGCCTAAGATTGCGCGCCTCAGATGGCGCAGGAGTCGTCCGTGCACGCACCCGAGCCGGCGTCCGCGGCCGGCGCCTTCAGCAGCGTCAGCGAGGACTGCGCCAGGGCCTGCTGGAACACCTCGAGCGGCTGCGCGCCGGAGACCCCGAGCCGCTGGTTGAAGACGAAGAACGGAACCCCGCTGATGCCGTACTCCCGGGCCTGCGCGATGTCCGCCTGCACCTCGTCCGCGTAGGACCCGTCGGCGAGCGCCTGCTTGGCCGCCACCTCGTCGAGCCCGGCCGACGCGGCGAGCGAGGCCAGCACCGTGTGGTCCCCGACGTCGGCGCCCTCGGTGAAGTACGCGTGCATGAGCCGCTCCTTCACCTCACCCTGCCGCCCGTGCGCCTTGGCGAAGTGCAGCAGCCGATGCGCGTCGAGCGTGTTGGCCGTGCGGGCGCGATCGAAGTCGTACGCGAGGCCCTCCTCGGCGGCGATCGCGGTCACCTGCGCGAACATGCCCTTGACCTGGCTGAGCGACATGCCCTTGCGCGCGGCGAGCGACTCACCGACGGTGCGCGAGTCGCCGGTCGGGGTGGACGGATCGAGCTGGAAGCTGCGCCACTCCACGGAGACCTCGTCGCCCTTGAAGTTCGCCAGCGCCCGCTCCAGGCGCCGCTTGCCGATGTAGCACCACGGGCAGACGATGTCCGACCAGACCTCGACCTGGATCATGTGCACGCACTCCCTCAAACGAGCTCATTGACGCTTCAACAATACCTCTTCCAAGGGTTCACGTAATATCGTGAAATGTCCGAGATGTCGGGCTAGCGAAGCGCCCGACATCTCGTGGACCCAACGCGATCTCGGCGTCGGCGTGGTCGGCGGGCCGCCGTGGCCGCCCTGATCCTGGCTCCGCTGCGCGGGCCGTGCCTGGACCTGCCCGCGATCGAGTCGGCCCAGGCCTGGCACGACCACGGTTCGACGCCGACGGTGCAGCACCGCCGGCGTCGAACCCGCAGAAGGCCTACCAGTCGGCGTTGATCCCGCCCCAGGCCAGCAGGACCTGGTCGAACGTGTTGCCGTCGTTGTCGTCCGTGTACGCGACCGTGAAGGCGCCCCAGTTGTCCACCGCGACCGCCGTCTGTTCCTGGCGCCCCGTCGTGGTCTGGGTGAGCACCTGCGTGGCCAGGCGGCCGGCGGTGGTGCCGTCCGGGTTGAAGCCGCGGCCGTACTGCTCCGTCGCCGACCAGGTGACGAAGGCGTTGGCCTGGCCGTCGATGCCGATGGCCGGGTTGGTGCCGCCGTTGGCCACGAGGACCTCGGTGGACCGGGCCACCGCGCCGGGTGCGAAGGAACGGGTCCACACGCCCGCCGTACCGGTGTGGTCGGACTCCCACGCGACCGTGAAGTCGCCGGTGAAGTTGGCGGCGATCGCGGCGTGGCGCTGCTGGCCGTCGCCCAGGCTGTTGGCCGTACGGCGGGACAGGTTGACGGCGCCGTTGGACTTGGCCAGGCCGACCAGGCCGATGTTGTAGTAGCCGTTGGCGTCGGCGTCCTCGTCCCACACGACCAGCGCGTCGCCCGACGCCGAGACGGCCACGTCCGGGCGGTGGTGCTGGCCGGTCTGCTGCGACGCGAAGACCTCGTAGGCCTTCGTGGTCGGGCCGGTGTAGCCGGCCGCCTTCACCGTGTAGGTGCTGCCCTGGATGTCCTCCCAGGCCACCGTGAACGCGACCGCGCCGCTGGTCGGGGCGCCGTCCGGGTCGACCGCGACCTTGGGCAGGATCTGGTCGCCGGCGGTGTCGGCGTTGGCCCGGCCGGACGCGGAGACGGTGCCGGTCGGGGAGAGCACGCGGTACTGGATGTTGAACACCCCGTTGCCGTCGCCGTCCTCGGCCCACACCACGACCGCGTTGCCCTTGTCGTCGAGGCCGACGTCGGGCGACAGGTGGGTCCAGTTCGAGCTGCCGCCGGCGGACAGCTTGACCTCGTACTTCGACACCCCGTTGGTGAACATCCGGACCCAGATGTCGGAGTGGCTGTTGTTCTCCGGGGCGGTGTCGTCCCGGTCGTCCTCCCACACCACGGCGACCTGGCCGTTGCGGTTGGCCGCGATGGCCGAGGTGTCCTGATCGCCGGTGGCGGTGCTGTTCGCCGTCGTCCACGTCAGCGACGCGGCGGCAAGAGCCAGAGCAAGAAGAGCCTGCATCGGTACCCCTAGATCGCTTGCAGGCCGGGACGGCCGTCGAGGATGGCGAAGGACTTGAGCGTGCTGGCGGCCGCACCGTGCTCGGTCACCGTGGACACGCCGCGGAAGTCGGCCGTCACCTGGGCCTGCGTGATCTTCGTGCGCACGTAGCCGCGCCGGTTGGAGTAGAACTTCAGGTGCGGGTTGGTGCCGGCGTTGGGGATGGCCGTGTCGGCCGTACCGTTGCCGCCCGACGTGATCGAGGTGCAGACCAGTTCGGTGCCGATGGTCGCCGAGTTCGCGTTCGCGTAGTCGGCCTTGAGGTTGTTCGCCCACGACGCGTGCACGTCGCCGGTGAGCACCAGCGGGTTGCGCACGCCACGGTCGACCCAGCCCTGCTGGATGCGCGCCCGCGACGCGCGGTAGCCGTCCCAGGCGTCCATGTTGCTCGCCCCGGAGGCGTCGTACTGGCGGGCGAAGAACACCTGCTGGCCGATGATGTCCCACTGCCCCAGGTGCTGGCCGAGGCCGTCGAGCAGCCACGACTCCTGCGCGGTGCCGGGCAGGCTGCGGCTGGCCAGGTCGGCGTCCGAGCACACCTTCCAGCCGTCGCCGCAGGCCTGGTCGTTGCGGAACTGCCGGGTGTCGAGCATGTGGAACACGGCGAGCTGGCCCCAGCGCACGCGGCGGTACAGCGCGATGCTGTTGCCGCTGTTGATGTTCGCCGGGCGCAGCGGCATGTTCTCGTAGTACGCCTGGTACGCGGCCGTGCGCCGGGCCGTCCACTGGGCCGTGGTCAGCGCCGGGCTGCTGTCCGCGCGCACCATGTTGGCGTAGTTGTTCTCGACCTCGTGGTCGTCCGGCACGACCAGCCACGGCGCGATGGCGTGCGCGGCCTGCAGGTCGGGGTCGGACTTGTACTGCGCGTACCGCCGCCGGTAGTCCGCCAGCGTCACGATCTCGCTGCCCACGTGCTGGCGCAGCGAGCCGGCCGTCGCGGCGTCCTCGTAGATGTAGTCGCCCAGGTGCAGGATCAGGTCCGGGCGGTCGTCGGCCATCCGGCGGTAGGCCGTGTAGTACCCCGACTCGTAGTGCGCGCACGAGGCGAACGCCATCACGAAGTCGCGGCCCACCGTGCTCAGCGCGGGCGCGGTGCGGGTCCGGCCGACGGGCGAGATGTGGCCCTGCGCGCGGAAGCGGTAGTAGTACTCCGCGTCCGGCTGCAGGCCCCCGGCGACGACGTGCACGGAGTGGGCCGCGGCGTACTTGGCGGTCACCGTGCCCGACGCCACGAGCGAGGCGAAGGAGCTGGTGGTCGAGACCTGCCAGTCGACGGCGACGTCGGCGTTGGCCATCCCGCCCTGCCCGTCGGCGTTGAGCGGGGAGGGCGCGAGACGGGTCCACAGCACGACGCTGGAGGCGTCCGGCTCACCGGAGGCGACACCGAGCTGGAACGGGAACGGTACGGCGGCGCTGGCGCTCTGCAGGGGTGCTACCACGACCCCGGCGACGGCAGCACCGCCGAGGACGAACGTGCGGCGGCTGAGCCTATTCATGGGGCTCACGATCGAGTCCGCGCATGAACACCACGTGGCCGCCCGCTTGATAGACGGCTACGAATATGTACGCACCTGTTGCGGCGTCCGCCCGAACGCGCGGCGGAACGCGCGATGGAAGCTCGCCACGTTGCCGAAGCCGGCCTCGGTCGCGATGTCGATGACGCGCAGGTGCGCCAGGGACGGATCGCGCAGGTCCCGGGACGCCTTCTCCAGGCGCAGGCGGCGCACCGTCGCGGCGTACGACTCGGGCTGCGGCGCGAACAGCCCGTGCACCAACCGCACGGAGACGCCGAGCCGCCCGGCCGTGGTGGCGGGGCAGAGGTCGCCGTCGCCCAGGTGCTGCTCGATGTCGGCGAGCGCGGCGGCGTGGGTGCGCGGGGACCGTACCGGCGCAAGAACCTCCGGATCGACGGCCACCGCGAGCAGCCCGGCCGCGTGCACCGCCAGCCGCTCCGGGCGCGCCACGCTCGGCACCGACTCGAGCGCCAGCCGCACCGCCGCGCCCACGCCCCCGCGCGTCGGCACCGCGGCAGCGGTCGGCACCTTCCCCGGCAGCAGCGCGGTGGGCACGAAGAAGGACAGCTGCTCGAAGTCCGCGCCGAACTCGAAGCGGAACGGCCGGTCCGTGCCGACCAGCCCGAGTTCGCCCGGGCGCAGCAGGGTCACCCGGCCGTCCTGGGCCATCAGGCTCGTGCCGCGCACCTGGAGGTTGGCGTAGAAGCCGTGCACCGGTGAGCGGGCGATGTCGTCCTCGGTGCGGCGTACCGTCTGCCGCTGCGACACGATCCGCGCCAGCGCGAGCCCGCCGAGCGGCCACTGCGTCACCTCGCCGGCGAACCCGCCGCGCAGGTCCGACTCCGGCGTCAGGGCGAGGAAGGCGGAGCAGATCAGCTCGCGCCAGTATGCGAACTGCTCGCCCGCCGCCCGGTCCCCCGTCGACCAGCGCATGACTTCCTCCTGTCGGGTAGGCGTCCCTGCACGCAATGCAACGTCCGGCTGCGCCGGCGGCAACATGGTTTCGACGGCCTTCCGACACGGTGATGGCATGAGGACTCGTTTCACCGAAGCGTTCGGCCTGACCACGCCGATCGCGCAGGCCGGCATGGCGTTCGTGGGCATGACGCCCGACCTCGCCGTGGCCGTGTGCAACGCCGGCGCGCTGGGCTCGCTCGGCGTGGGCCTGATGCCCGCGGACGCGCTGGCCCAGACGATCGAGGGCACCCGCGCCGGCACGACCGGCCCGTTCAACGTCAACTTCATCACCGTGTTCACCACGGACGAGCAGATCGACGCGGTCTGCGCGGCCCGGGTGGCGGTGGCCTCGTTCCACTGGGGTCACCCGAAGCAGGACTGGATCGACCGGCTGCACGCGGCCGGCGTCAAGGTCTTCGAGCAGGTCGGCTCGGTCGCCGCGGCCCGGGCGGCGGTCGACGGCGGCGCGGACGCGGTGATCGCCCAGGGCGAGGAGGCGGGCGGGCACAACGCGTCCACGCTGCCGCTGTTCGCGCTCGTGCCGCTCGTCGCGGACGCCGTGGGGGACCGGGCCCTGGTGCTCGCCGCGGGCGGCATCGCCGACGGCCGGGGCCTGGCCGCCGCGCTCATGCTCGGTGCCGACGGCGCCTGGGTCGGCACGCGGCTCGTGGCCACGGCGGAATCGGGGGCGCACGAGGAGTACAAGCGAAGGCTCTTGGAAGCTTCTGGTGAGGACACCGTGCGCACGTCGCTCTTCGGCCCGGAGACCCCGCAGTTCAACCCGATGCGCGTGCTGCGCAACCGCGTGGTGCGCGAGTGGGCCGACCGCATCGACGACATCCCCGACTCCCCGCTGCCGGTGATCGGCGAGACGGTCCTGGGCGGGCGGCGGATGCCGATGCACCGCTTCTCCAACCTGGTGCCGATGCGCGACGCCACGACCGGCGACCTGGAGGAGATGGCGCTGCTGTCCGGGCAGGGCGTCGGGCTGGTGACCGAGATCCTGCCCGCCGCCGAGGTGATCGCGGCGCTGACCAAGGAGGCGGAGGACCTGCTCAATCGCGCGCGGTGACGCCGTTCACGCAACCGTCAGCCGCCCGTGGTCGTGCTTCGCCGGGGAATCGACCAGAGTCCCTTCCCTGTGGGCACTCGCCGGGTTTGGTGGATCGGCCTGCTGGCGTACTTCGCGATCGGCGCCGCGTGGGCGTTCGCGACCCCGTACAACGGCGCCTACGACGAGCATGACCACGTCGCGCGGGCGGCCGGGGTGGTGCGCGGGCAGCTGCTCGTCGCGCCGGCCCGCGGCGTCAACGACGGCGGGTTCCCGGTCGTGCCGCGCAGCCTCGTGCCGCCCGGCGTGACGTGCATGATGACCGCGAACCCGCCGGCCGCGACGTGCCTGGGGGCGGCGCCGCCCGACCGGACCGCGGCGCCGGTGCACAGCCGGGCCGCGCGCTACGACCCGGTCTATTACGCGCTCGTCGGCTGGCCGCTGCTGCCGTGGCCGGACATGGCCGGGGTGATCGGCGCCCGGCTGGTCAGCGCGCTGCTCTGCGCGGCGCTGCTGGCCACCGCGGTCACCCTCGCCCTGCCCCTGCGCCGCCGCCGGTTCGTGCCGCTCGCCGTGCTGTTCGCGGCCTCGCCGATGCTGCTCGCGCTCAACGGCCTGGTCAATCCGAGCGGTCTGACCATCGACGCCGCCGTGCTGCTGTGGATCGTGTTGCTGCGACGGTACGGCGACGAGGCCGAGCCGGACGAGCGGGCCCGCCGCCGCCTCGCCGCGTTCGGCGCGCTGGCCGCGGTCGCGATGATCCTGGCGCGGCCGGAAGGCTTTGTCCTCGTCGCCGGGATCGTTCTCGTCGTGCATTTCGCTTTTGGTGTACGGCCCGAGCTCCGGCCTCCGCGCGCCGCGCTGGTCGTGGCCGGGGCGACCGTCGCGGCACTCGCGTGGACGTTCCTCTCGCGGGTGGCGGAGTTCGGGGCGGCGCCGACGCCGGTGAGCAAGCCGCTGCTCGCGGTGGTTCGGGCGATCGTGCAGTACAACATCGATTATTGGCTCCGGCAGACCATCGGGCTGTTCGGCTACGGCAGCATCGGCATGCCGCAGTGGGCCTATCTGGCGTGGACCGCGGTCGCCGGCGGCCTGCTCGTGGCCGGGTTCGCCCGCGCGGGCCGGCGCACCGCCGCGGTCATCGTCGCCGTCCCGCTGCTGTGCGTGGCCGCCGGCATCGCGGCCGATCTCGTGATGTCCCGCATCGTCGGGTACTGGATGCAGGGCCGTTACTTCCTGCCCCTGTGGGTGGGCGCGTTCCTGCTGGCCGCCTGGGCGATCGGCGAGACGGGCGACGCGCGCCTGGTGCGCCGCGCGTACGCGGCCGGGATCGGCGTCTGGGCCCTGATCCAGACGGTGGCGCTCGGGGTCGCGCTGATCGGCTACTCGACCGGCAAGCAGGCCCACCCGCCGGGCTCGCCGATCTGGGTCCCGCCGGGCGGCTTCGCGGTGCCGTTCGTCCTGCTGCTGCTCGGCCTGGGAGGTGCGTGTTGTTGTATGAGCCGCCGCGTCAGCGCTTCTGGGAGTACCTGACCGCGTTCTTCCTCGTCATCGCCGGCTGGGCACTGGCCATGCCGGCCAACGGGACGTACGACGAGAAGGACCACATCGTCCGCGCGTACGCCGTCGTCACCGGCCAGTGGACGCCCGCGCACACCGTCGTCGACCGCCGCGGCGACACCAAGCCCGCCTTCCTGGTCCCGGCCACCCTGCTGCCGCCGAACGGCAACGTCGACTGCGCCTGGTCGCCCCGCCCGGCCCGCCCGGCCGCGTGCCAGCGCTGGGTCGCGGACCCCGAGCGCCGGCTCACCCCGAGCGGCGCGGCCCGCTACAGCCCCGTGTACTACCTGCTCGTCGGCGCGCCGCTGGCCGTCGCCCCGAACATGACCGGCATCGTGCTGGCCCGCCTGCTCTCCGCCCTGGCCGCGGCGGCGCTGCTGGCCGGCGCTCTGAACGCGGCCCGGCGCCTGCGCGGCCGCCTGCTCCCGCTCGCCGTCGTGCTCACCGCCACCCCGACGGCCGCGAACCTGGCCGGCTCGGTCAACCCCAACGGCCTGGAGATCGCGGCGGGCGCGGCCGCGTGCTGCGCGCTGCTCGCGTTGCTGCGCCTGCCTGACGAGGAACTGGACGCGGTGGCCGTGCGGCGGCTGGTGTGGCTGCTCGGCGCCGCGTCGTTCGTGCTCCTCACCGTGCGCCAGCTGGGCCCGCTCCTCCTGCTGCTGGTCCTGGTCGCGGGTCTGCTCCTGGCCCGCAAGGGTCGGCTGCTCGCGCTGGCCCGCCGCCGCCCCGTCCGGGCGCTGCTGGGCTCCTGGCTGGCGGGGCTGGCGGTGTCGGTCTCCTGGATGGCGTACTCGCGCCTCGCCGACGTCGCCCCGGTCGCGCGCGACGCCCAGCAGCTCTCGTTCCCGGGCTTTCTGGGCGAGATGCTCGCGCACCGCCTGCCGTTCTACATCAACCAGTTCGTCGCCCAGTTCGGCTACGGCGAGACGCGCGGCCCCGCGTTCGTCATCCTCATTTGGTACCTCCTGCTGGCCGTCGTCGTCGCCGGCGGCCTGTTCCGCGCGCCCGCGCGGACCGTCCTGGCCTGCGCCGGTCTCGGGTCGGCGTGCCTCGGCCTGCTGGTCGCGCTGGAGGTGCACTACCTGCCGCTGGTGGGCTGGTTCGCCCAGGGCCGCTACGCGATGCCGGCCGCGGTGGGCGTGGTGTTGTGCGCGGCGAGCGAGCCCGCCTTCGGCCGCTTCCTGTCCGCGCGCAGGCGGTTGCGCGTGTTCTGCGCGACGTCGGCGACGATCGCGGCGGCGCTGCACCTGTACGCGCTCGCCTTCGTCATGACCCGCTTCCAGGGTTCCCTGGATCTCTTCAACCCGGCCTGGCGCCCCTGGGCCGGCCCGTTGCTGCCGCTGGTCTCCACGGCGTGCGGCCTGACGCTGCTGACCGTGCTGGTCACCGGGGTGGCGCCGGCGCGGATCGTGCTGTTCCGGAGCGTCGTCGTGCTCAGACGGACCGCTTGAGCTTCTCCACGTCGGCCATGATGCCCTCCATGGACTGCCGGAAGCCCGCCTCGATCTGCGCGATCTGCTCCTTCGCGGAGCGCCGCAGGTCGCCGACGTCGGTGCTCGGCATCGCGTCGCCGAGCGCCTCGCGCATGACCTCGTCGATCTGCGCACGCAGGTCGGCGTTGGCCGCGCCGACGGCCGCGATGACCTGCTCGGCCAGGGTTTCGGAGCCCTGCCGCAGCGCCCGCGGGTCGATGACCAGGCCGCTGAGCCCGGCCTCGCTGTCGACCCGGGCCCGGATCAGCCCGTTGGCCGCCTCGCCGGTTCCGGCCAGCTCGCGCATCCGCGCCTCCAGCCCGCTCAGCTGCCGGATCCGCTCCTCGTTGAGACTGCTGAGCCGCTCGAGATCGTCCACTGCTACTCCTCGATCCTTCGCCCGGACCATGCTTCGAGCATGTGCAGTGCCTCGTCGCGCGGAACACTCGCGCGCTTGACGTCGCCCAGCCACACCGGGGCTTTCTCATGCGGCCAGGCGGCCACCAGTTCTCGGTTCTTGACGCCCGCGTGCAGGCTGATCTTCGTGATGTCGCTCCAGGGCAGCGTCCGCCCGAACAGCTTGATGCCGTCGGGGCCGGCCGACCGCCCCCTCCGCGACTCCATCACGATCACGGCCGGTCCGACCAGCGCGAACACCACTCCGGTCCCGATCGCCAGCGTCGACAGGACACGCCAGAAGAGATCGGGGTCGCCGGTGGCCACATAGACGCCGAACACGGACTCGATCAGGAACAGCGGCGCGCACATGAGCACGAAACGGGTCAGCAGCCGAGCCTCACCCGACGGCCCGAACCGCACCACACTCACGGCGTCACCGGCCCCGGCAGCTCCCGCTTCGGAATCACCCGGATCGCCGGCGCCTTGTAGTCGATCGTGATCTGCTCCAGATCCTCCCGCCCGGTAGCGCCCCCGGTGGGTTCCGGCACCCCGAACCCCGCGAACCCGGCGGCGGCACTGGCGAGCGCCAGCCCGCTGAGCGACGACAACAGCGCCGCCGACGCCTTGACCATGTAGTCGATGGCCCGCGCGGCCGTCGTCCCGATCCCCTCGGCGGCGGCCCGCGCGAACGGCCCCACGTACGGCACGAAGAACAACGCGAACAGCATCAACAAAATCGACAGCAGCGCCACACTCATGGCGGTCAGCGTCGTCCACAGCACCTTGTACACGTCATGCACCTTGTCCACCGCCTGCCCGGCGTTGGCCATGTACGTCTTGAGATCGTCCAACTCGGTCGTATACCGATCGACGGCGTGCAGGAAGGCCTCGCGATCGTCCGCGATCCAGCCCTCCTTGGCATTGGCGACCGCGTTGCCGACGTCCTTCTTGACGAGCTCGACCTGATTGGCCAACTCCTGCCACTTGGTGGCGGCGTCCCGCATGCCTTCGACATTGGCCACCCCGGCCGACGCCGAAATGATCGCGAGCGCCAGCGTGCGCGCAATGGCGGACGCCGCTGTCAGGTTGCCCAGCGCGAGCATGATGAGCAGCCGGACCGGGACGAACTCAGCCATCGCCGCTCACCGCACCTGAACCGTGTTGGCGCTCTCGGCCTGCTCCCACCCTTGGGCAACCTCGTTGAGCTTGTCGGCGAAGACGTCGAGCCGCTTGCCGGCCGCCTCGAGATACTGCATGGCGTAGTCCTGCACCCGCTCGTGCGCGACCTGGAACCCGATCCCGATCAGCCCGAACGACGGAAAGGGCACCGCCGTCTCCGGCACCTCGTCGCGAATGCGTTGCAGGTCGGGCTTGGCGATCCCGACGAGCGCGGTGCCGGTGGCGCGGATCGCCTTCGAGGTCACGTGAACGTCCTGTGCCACAGGGTCCCCTCCATCGAGCGCTCCCGACTCGGCGCAGCGGAATCCTAACTGACAACCATCAACGTCATGTGCCCCCGACCAGCGATGCGCCACGCTGGAGCTACGGTCAATCGAACATGACGTTCGGCCGGGACAAGCCGATGTTCGACGGGGCACCCGGCGATCCCCAGGTGGCTCCGGCACCGGAGGAGCGGGTTTCCCGGCCGGTCGGCTCGGCCGGTGCCAGGCGATCCCCGAAAAACCGCAAGTCGCGGATCCCCGCCGTCACGCTCGATGAGGTTCGGGCACGTCAACGAGGCGCGACCGCGGACATCCAGGCATTCGACCGGTTCGCCGAGACGGTCCGAGAACTGCGCGCCGCCAACCCCGAGTGGGGCAGCAAGCGGCTCAGTGCGGAGCTCCGAGAGCGCGGCTGGGCCAACTTCCGCCGCGCACACGTCGTCCTGGCGTTGACCGGCAGGCGGCCGGTCGTGCCGGAACGACGAGATGCAACGCCCGGACCGGACATCGCACCGTCGAAGGGGCCCGCCCACCAGCCCGTGCCGGAACCCGTCGCCGAGCAATTGCGCGGGATCACCCTGGCCTCCGTCCCGAACACCCCGCCCGGCCACTGCCCGTCCTGCGGCGTCCGCGTGAGCGCGCAGGGAGCGTGCCGCTGTTCCTGACCGGCCGGGCTCCCGGACCGGGTCGGCGGTGCTGGATCAATCCCTGTGTTCGGCCGCACTAAATCGATGCAGATAAAGCCGATAGAGTGCCGCCACCGTGATCAACTGAACGACGGCGGCGTCGTCGATCGACGCTGCGCACAAGGAGACACCAATGACCGTTCCCCCGGTCCCCGGCGGGCCGCCGACCCAGCCGTTCGCCCCTCCGGCGCCGCAGGCGCAATACCCGCCGATGGTGCCGGCGCCGTACCAGGCACCGGTGGCCATCCCCTTCGCCGCTCCCGCTCCGGGCCATCCCCAGCAGCAGCCCGCGCCGTACGGCTTCCAGCCTCCGCCCGCGTCATACGGCTTCCCGCCGCCGCCCGCGCCGCAGATCGTCATCAACAACACGGTCAGTGCGACCGCGATCGCCGGCTTCGGCGGCCGGCGCCGGCAGTCCTTCGCCGTGCACGTGGTGCTGCTGCTCTGCACCGCCGGCCTGGGGAACCTCGTCTACGCCTGGTACATCTCGAGCTGGAACCGCCGACACGGCTTCTGAGCCATGGGCCGCGGGGCGACGCCCGGGACCGGCCGCGCCGGCCAGCGCAGCAAGGAGAACGAGTGCGCCCGGTAGGACTCGAACCTACGACCTTGGGATTAGAAGTCCCCTGCTCTATCCACTGAGCTACGAGCGCATTGTCGTCGCACAGGCTACCGCCACTTCGCGGGAGCTTGCTCAAGACCTGCCTAAGAACAGCATGCACGTCGCTTCGGAAGCAACCAGGTTGGCGACGGGCCGGGCACCGCGGACGGGGAAGCCGTGACCCGGCCCGTCGCCGGTCCTCAGACGCCCGCCGGCACGCGGGGGCGCTGCCGTCGTGCCTTCGCGCGGCTGGGACCAGCCTCCGGCTCCGCCTCGTCGTCCTCGGGCTCCACTTCCTCGTCCGCCGACTCCTCGGTGATCTCGGTGATCTCGGTGGGAGCGGCGGCGACGGTGGCGGCCGGCGTTTCGAAGACCGAGGCCAGGTCGCCGTCCGAGGTCAGCGAGGCCAGGATCTCTTCGGCGAACGGGTCGCCGTCCTCGATGAGCGTGACCACGCCGCCGAGATCCGGGTCGTACGCCTTGCGCCGGGGCAGGCCGTTGATTTCGTCGGCCGGCTCGGTCGGCGGGTCGTCGTGGCGCGCGTCGTTGCGGTCGTCGTCGAGCGCGTCGGTCGCGGTCAGGGCCCTGACCCGGGCGAACTTGGCCCGCCCGCGGGAGAGGTCGTGGCCGACCGACTGGGCGTCGATCTCGTAGCTCACCCGCCGCACGTGGTCCTCGGTTTCCCAGTCCCGGCTGTACAGCCGGCCGATCACGATGACCGGATCGCCCAGCTGCACGCTGCGGGCCACGTTGTCGGCGAGCTGCCGCCAGCAGTTCACCCGCAGCCGCAGGCTGTCGCCGTCCACCCAGCGGGTGTCGGCCCGGTCGAAGCGCCGCGACGTCGATGCCACCTTGAAGTGGGTGACGAGCGTCTGCTGGTCCACGACCCGGCGGCTCTCCGGCGGGGTGAGCACGTTCCCGGTGATGGTGACCATGGTCTCGAACACGGTCGATCTCCCTCCACGATGTCCTTGCAGTGTCGGGAGAGAGCGTGCGCGCAACGGTCCCCGGTCCGCTCCGCGCGGACGCCGAATCTGTGGACAACGGGGTGCTTGTGGACGGGGTGGCGTACCGGCGAAGGATCTGTTAAGTGCCCCGGCTCAGACGCGGAACTGTCCGACGAGTCCGCGCAGCTCACGGCTCATGGCGGCGAGCTCCTCGGCGGCCGTGCGGGTGTCCTCCACGCCGTCGGTGGTGACCCGGGCGTTCGCGGAAATACTGGAGATGTTCGCCGCGATGTCGGCCGACCCGGCGGCCGCCTGCGTGATGTTGCGGGTCATCTCGTTCGTGGTCGCGGTCTGCTCCTCGACCGCCGCCGCGATCGTGGTCTGGTAGTCCCCGAGCCGCCCGGTGACCTCGACGATCCGGTTGATGGCGTCCGTCGCCGCGCTCGTGTCGTTCTGGATGCTCGCCACCTTGGCCGCGATGTCGCCGGTGGCCCGGCCGGTCTCCTGGGCCAGCTCCTTGACCTCGTTGGCGACCACCGCGAACCCCTTGCCGGCCGCACCCGCGCGGGCCGCCTCGATGGTCGCGTTGAGCGCGAGCAGGTTCGTCTGCTCGGCGATGTCGGTGATCACCTTGACCACGTCGCCGATCTGCCGGCTGGAGCCCGACAGCCGCCCGATCAGGTCGAACGCCGACTGCGTGAGCTCGGTCGTCTGCCCGCCGACCCGGGCCGCCTCGGCCGCGGTGCCGGCGATCTGCTGAATCGAGGCGCTCATCTGCTCGGCGCCGCTCGCCACGGTGTGCACGTTGCCGGAGACCTCGTCGGCCGAGGCGACGATCAACCCGGACTGCGCCGACGTCTCCTGCGCGCTGGCCATGATGCGTTTGGACGTGTCGGTCAACCGCTCACTGGCGACCGCGACGGTGGAGGCGGAACCGCTGATTGCCCGTACCGTCGAAGCGATCTTGTCAACAAACGTGTTGAACTCGCGGCTCACGGCCGAGAACTCGTCGTGCCCGCTGATCACGAGCCGCTTGGTCAGGTCGCCGTCGCCCTCGGCGATGTCCGCGAGCCGATCGTGCAGGGCGCGCAACGGACGCAGGACGGACAGCGAGAGCGCCACCGCGAGGAGAATCGAGAGCCCGAGCGCGATCCCGCCGACGATGTTCGCCAGCCGCCTGGTGCCGCTCGCCGTCGAGTCGGCCGAACGCCGCGCGGCCGCCGCGGCCTGCTGCGCCGAGGCCACGAGCGCGTCGATCCGATCGGCCATCTGCGCGTACACGTCGAGCGCTTCACCGGTGATGAGGTCGTTCGCGGCGTCCGTCTGCGCCGCCGACCCCGCGCGATAGTCGGCGATCACGCGGTCGTCCATGGCCACGTACTGCGCGTACGCCGCGCGAATGCCCTCCACCGCCGCCCGGTCGCCGGCCGACAACGGCAGCCGGCCCATCGCCTCGATCTCGGCGCTGAAGTCCCGCATGGCCTGCAGATAGGCGGCCCGCGTCTCAGCGGTGTCAGCGGCCGCGTCCGGCACGCCGCGCACGATGTCGAACGCGTACCCGACCTGCCACCCCGACACGTCGGTGATCCGAAACTTCAACTGCTGCGCGGCATCGACCTGCGCCTGCGACGCCGACAGCCGATCCGCCGTGTCCCGCGTCCCGCCGGCGGCCGCGATCGCCGACACCCAGATGCCGACCACACACAGCGCGACCACGAGGAACCCGACCACCAGTCGCGTGACGACTCGCGTCCGCCGCAGCGCGTCCATGCCCGCCCTATCGGCGTTGCGGGTGGCAACCGAAGCAAAACCAGGCCGCACTTGTACCGCCTGTGCCCCCGCCCCGCCCGCCTCCGTCCCCGAACCGGCAGCCGCGCGGAAGTGCTGGCAGACTGGCCGGATGCCGACCTTCGAGCAGCTCTTCGCCCAGCACGTGGCCACCGGAATGGCCCGCCAGGTGGCCCTGGCCGACCTTCTGGGCGACCGCGACTGGCAGCTGGACCTGACCACGGGCCAGGCCACCTTCGGCAGCGACCTGACCTTCGGCGTCCAGCTCCTCGGCACCGAGAGCGAGCCGGCGCAGACGTGGCTCTGGGCCTGGGCCAACGAGGCGAGCAACATCCCCCCGGCCCTGCTCCACCTGACGACCTGGCTGCGCGAGTACGGACAGCAGGAACAGGTCGACGCCTTCACCGAGCCGAGCCTTCCGCTGTCGGTCGCCGACGGCCACCGCCTCGCGCTGGTCGCTTCGAGCCTGACCGGCCGCCCGTACTATCGCGGCCCCTATGACGGCGGCGCGGTCTTCTTCCACCTGGAGGGCACCCCGCCGGAGGTCACCGCCCCGGTCCGCCCGGAACGCGCCCTGACGGTCCTGCAGCAGGTCATCTCGGCCTTCCCCCTGGACCACCGCGTGACGGCGAGGTCGTTCTTCACCCAGCAGGGCTGGCAGCTCAACGAGTCGCCGGACTCGCTGGAGGCCAAGGATCCCGGCTCGAACACGGTCCTGACCATCACCTTCGACAACCAGGGCCGCATCAGCAACATCGCCGGCACCCTGGCCCGATAAAGGAGACCGGCATCCACGGGGGAAGATGCCGGTCTCGCTCCCCATGATAGTTGCCGCGTCAGCTACCCGCCACCCTCGCGGCGGGCGGCATGAAAGGTTCGTCGCGATCGCGTTGACAAATGCCGACAAGACGGGCGGGTGCTTGCCCGGCGGGGCGGGGTGGACGGAGCTTCCGGATCGAAGCGTTTCACTCCCCGAGCGAGAGGTCCGCCGCCATGCCCCAGAGTTCAGTGCGCCGCGCCGCTGGTGCGATCGCACTGTTCGTCGCGGCCGGTGCCCTGGGCAGCATGCCGCTGTCCAGCGCGTACGCCGATCCCGCACCCGTCAACGTCACCGTCAACACGAAGCTGGGGCTGGCCACTGTGGCCGACACCGCGCTCGGCGTCAACCACGCCATCTGGGACCAGGAGCTCGGCACGCCCGCCGTGTCCGACCTGCTCGGCGCGGCCGGCGTCGGGATGCTGCGGTACCCCGGCGGCTCCTACGCCGACATCTACCACTGGCAGACGCACACCGCGCCCGGCGGGTACGTCGCGCCGAACACCGACTTCGACACGTTCATGGCCGGCGCGCAGCGGGTCGGGGCGCAGCCGATGATCATCGCGAACTACGGCACGGGTACCGCGCAGGAGGCGGCGGACTGGGTGCGGTACGCGAACATCACCAAGGGCTACCACGCCAACTGGTGGACGATCGGCAACGAGAACTACGGCAACGGCCACTACGGCACCGCGTGGGAGGCCGACGACCACGCCGACAAGAGCCCGAAGCAGTACGCCGAGGAGGTCGTGGCGTATTCGCGGGCGATGAAGGCGGTCGACCCGAACATCAAGGTCGGCGCGGTGCTCACCACGCCCGCCAACTGGCCCGACGGGCTGGTCGGGGCGGGCGACGCCGGCACATGGAACCAGGTGGTGCTGTCCATCGCCGGGCCGTCGATCGACTTCGTCGACCTGCACTGGTACCCAGGCGGCAACGGCGAGGCCGACTCGCTCACCAAGCCGGCCCAGATCGACGACATCATGTTCGCGGCGAAGGACCAGATCGCGAAGTACGCCGGCAGCAACTCCGGCCGGATCGGGATCAGCCTCACCGAGACGAACGTGGGCGTCGGGCAGAACACGCAGCCGGGCGCGCTGTTCCTCGCGCAGACGTACAGCGGCATGCTCGAGAACGGCGTCTTCACCGTCGACTGGTGGGACGTGCACAACGGCATCGGCACCGTCTCGACCGTCGGCGGCCAGACCGACTACGGCGACTTCGGCATGCTGTCCAGCGGCAACTGCAACGCCGACGGGGTGTGCCAGCCGCCGCTGAACACGCCGTTCGCGCCCTACCACGCGCTCAAGCTCATGCACTCGTTCGTGCACCCCGGTGACCAGCTGATCCGCGCCGGCACCGACAACGCGCTCGTCGCCGCGCACGCCGCCCGCCGGTCCAACGGCGACCTCACGGTGCTGCTGGTGAACATGGACCCGGCCGCCAGCCACGCGGTGAAGATCGCGTACGACGGCTACACCCCCTCGTCGGCCGCGCCCACGGTCGAGTCGTTCCTCAACGGGGCGAGCGGCATCACCAGTGCGCAGTCGGGCACGGCGGCGGCGCAGACCCTGGCGCCGTACTCGCTGGCCGTGCTCACCCTGCACCCGGCGACGTCGCCGGCGGGCGCCCCGAAGGCTCCCGGCCGACCGGTGGCGAGCGCGATCACCGACCGCACGGCCACGCTGACCTGGCCGGCCGCGCAGGCGGGGGTGAAGTACGAGGTGTACCGCCAGGTCGGTGCGCGTTCCGAGCAGCTCGGCGAGACGACCGGAACCTCGTTCACCGCGCGGAATTTGACGGCCGGCACACGGTACACCGTGAATGTCGTTGCACGTGACGGCTCGGGCCGGGCGAGCTGGTCGTCGCCGCCGCTGACATTCACGACCGGAGCCGCGGCCACGAGCACCTGCGGCATCCACTTCACCGACGCGAACGACTGGGGCAACGGGTACGTCGGGAACATCGACATCACGAACACCGGTACCGCCGCCATCAACAACTGGACGCTCACCTTCACGTGGCCGACGGGCTACCAGAGCGTGGGCAGCGGCTGGAACGGCACCTGGACCCAGACGGGCGCGACCGTGCGCGTGACCCCGGCCGACTTCAACACCAACCTCGCCCCGGGCGCCACCACGAGCGTCGGCTTCGTGGCGTCGTACAACGGGCCGAACATCCTGCCGATCGCCTTCACCTTGAACGGCAACCTCTGCTCGGTGAGCTGAACCGGGTGAACAGCCGAGCGCCGCGGACCTTCCCCGGTCCGCGGCGCGCGCTGCCCGATGGTGATCACGACCCGGTGCTAGCGCCTCGTCGCCTTGCCATCCAGCCACAGGGTGTCGGACGCGTCGCGGTGGACGCCGGTGGTACCGACGTGCTTGCCCGGGATCGTCGGCCCGTTCTTGATCACGTGGACCAGGGCCATCGCGTGCCCGCGCCCCACGCCGTAGTCCTCCCGCAGCCACTCGATCACCGCGCCCGCCCTGACCTGCGGCCCCTCGAACCCGCGGGTCGCGGCGACGGCGAGCAGCGCCCGCGGGGTCATGCCGGTCTTGGTCTCGAGCGCGTCGATGTAGGCCTGGAACGACATGTCCGTCTCCTTCGTCAGCGGTTGCCTTCACCCCTGCGTCGAACTCGCCTCGCGGTTTTCGACAACCTCTTCGCCCGTACTGTTGGCGGCATGGATGCGCGCCGCGTGGACGACACCCGAAACGCCATCGGGGTGCTCACCCTGCTCTTTCAGGCGCCTCAGGACGCGGAGACGCGCAGCGGGTACCTGCAGCAGATGATCGGCGACGAGGACGCGGTGGCCGACATCGGGCGCGCGTTCACCGGCATGACCAACCTGGCCGCGCTCATCCTGCTCGACCACACGCGCCTGACCGGCGAGTCCGCCTCCGAGGTGCTGCGCCGGATCGCGCTAGTGCTGGACGCTTAGTCCCGCGCGGATCGCCATGACCGCCAACTGGGCGCGGTCGCGCGCGTTCACCTTGAGCATCGCGCGCCCGACGTGGGTGCGGACGGTGGCCGGGCTGACGTCCAGCGCGGCGGCGATCTCGTCGTTGGACCGCCCGGTGGCGACCCAGGCCGCAACCTCGCGCTCGCGCTCGGTGAGCTGGTCCATCGCGACCGGCGGCCCGCTGTCCCGCCCGAACCGCGCGATCACCCGGCGCGTGACCGAGGGTGAGAGCAGCGCCTCGCCGCCCGCCACCACGCGGATGGCCCGGATGAGCTCGGCCGGCTCGGCGTCCTTGAGAATGAACCCGGCCGCCCCCGCCTGCAGCGCCGCGAACACGTTCTCGTCCGTCTCGAACGTGGTGACCACGACGACCCGCGGGCCGCGGATCCGCTCGAGGGCCGCGATCCCGTCCAGCCCCGGCATACACAGGTCGAGCAGCACCACATCGGGTCGAGTGGCTTCGATGAGCGTGATCGCGGCCGCCCCGTCCGCCGCCTCGCCGACGAGCTCCAGGTCGGGTTCGCGCCCGATGAGCAGCCGCAGTCCACCGCGGATGAGCGCCTCGTCGTCGACCACGACCACGCGGATGTGCCCGTTCATTTCGGAATCTTCGCTTGTACCGTGAACGCCTCGCCGCCCCGCACCTCGAACACGCCGTCGGCGGCCTCCACCCGCTCGCGCATCCCGCCGATCCCACGGTTGCCGACGGTGACCGCCACCTCGCCGCCGTCCGCCAGCACCGTCACCGCGGCGCCCTGCCCGGGTGCGTGCTTGACCACGTTGGTGAGCGACTCGCGCACCACCTCGTACGCGATGCGGCGCTGCTGCTCACTGGCGCCCGGCAGCCCGTCGTACTCGAGCACCACGTCGACGCCGCCGGCCCGCACCCGCTCGACCAGCACCTCGATGTCGGCCGGCGAGTCGATGTTCTCGATCACCGCCCGCAGCTCGTCGAGCGCCTTACGGCTGGTGTCGCGGATGGCCCGCAGCGCCTCCCGGGCCTGCGCCGGCTGCTCGTCGAGCACGACCAGGGCGGCACCGGCCTGCATCGCCACCACGGCGAACCCGTGCCCCGCGACGTCGTGCACCTCGCGGGACACCCTGATCCGCTCCTCGAGCAGCGCCCGCCGGACGAGCTCGTCGCGCTCACGGTCGCGGGCCTGCCGCCGGACGTACACGAGGGCGCCGAGCGACCAGGGGACGATCAGCCAGCAGGCGCACCAGAGCAGCAGCCCGAACGCCAGCAGGTCCAGGTGCTGCGACATGCGCGGGAGCACGGCGGCGGTGGAGACCGCGGTGCCGATGGCGAGGGCGGTGGCCGACTCGCGCAGGGGCCGCCGCCGCGCGTACTCGAACATCGCCCAGACGATCGTCAGCAGAATGGGGCCGAAGGGGTACCCGAGCAGGAGGTACGCGTCGGTGACCCCGACCGCGATGCCGAACGCGATCGGCGGCCGGCCGCGCAGCGCGAGTCCCAGTGCGGCGACGGCGATGAGCACGAATCCGGCCGCGTCGAGGGGCCGGGGCGCGTCCTGGCCGAGCCCCGCGCGCCACCCGCCGATCGTGACCGCGACCGCGAAGAGGCCCGCGACCAGCCAATCCCGCCGCATGCCTCGAATCGTAGCGTCGCCTCTTCAGAACGGGGCGGTGTCCGAGTACGCGGCCTCGGGAGCGCGCGACTGGTTGGGGGCGAACTGCTCCCAGATACCCCGCCGCCGTACCAGCAGCTTGCGGGACAACAGATGCCGGTCGCCGGCGAAGAACACCCGGTCGACGGCCCGCCGCACCTTGGCCAGTCCCGGCGGCGACTGCGACCCGGTCACAATGACCACATCGCGCGCGGGCACGCCGACGACGAGCTCGCCGGGCACCGAACGTTCGAGACTCGCCCAGACCCCCTCGGCCAGCAACAGGCTGGAGGCGATGCCCTCAAAATTGAGCATGAGGGCCGGCGGCTGACCGTGAATGCCAACCGAATCGAGCCGTGCATCAAGGTTGTACGCGGCCTGGCGGCACAGCATGCGGCGGGGAAGCTCCATGCGTTGCAGGTCGGCCCACGTCACGAGACGCTGGCCGAACGGTGGGCCGTAGCTGTAGCCGACTCCCAGACCACCCATGAACTCATCGAGCACGGGCGCATGCACGTCGTCGCGACGACCGTCACGAAGCGGCGCGAGAACGGGGAGGAGCACGAGCTGCACGAGTGCAAACTAAGACCGTGACGGATGCGAGACAAGCTCTTGTTTTTGCGCCATCTGCTTGCTAGAAGCCCACTCCGCGCCCCTCACCCCCTGCTAGCTCCACTCATACGTGTCCATATTCACCTCAGTATGTATGCATCGATTCGATGACGGACCGCAACCGCCGCCCGGAGGTGCCCGCTCACGTAACCGAACGCACCGACACGAACACATCCGGCTGCACGGGTCGTCGGGCGCACCGGATGACGGGTTGCGCGCGGCGGTCCGGGGTGGACTGACGCGCCTGGATCGCGCCGCCTGGATCGCGCCTCCAACCGACCCGTCGATCTTCCGCGAGGGTGATTCGCTGGTCGCTGGTCGCTGGTCGCTGGTCGCTGGTCGCTGGTCGCTGGTCCGGTCCAGTCGCTGCTTGCGGGTCGCTGCTCTCGTCGCAGGTCGCTGGTCGTGGGTCGATCGTGCGTGACTGGGGGTTGCTCGGCATGCCCGCGACAGTTCGGTCCGGTGGCGGCGCGGGAATCCGGGGCAGCGGGGTGCGCGGATCGACGGCGGCGGGCTTGGCCAATTGCGCCGCTCGGTCTTGTGGCCGCGTTGTGCTCCTCGACCGACGCGGAAACCGTTGAGCGCCGTGACCCTCGCTTGCCGGCCGCCGGGTGGGCGGCGCACTGGCAGGGCGGTCTGCAGGGCGCCGCGGCGACCCCGGCTACGCGCACGGGCCTGGCCGAGGTGCTCGGGTGCTTCGGATCGACGGCGGCGGGCTTGGCTGACTGGGCCGCTTCGATTTGGCTGCGCGCGGGGCCTGGGCCGGGGTGCTCAGCGGGGAGCGGGTTTTCGGCGGCGGCGGCGGGACAGGGTTAGGCGGGTGAGGGTGGCCAGGGCTACGGCGGCGGTGCCGACGGCGAGGGTCAGGGTGGCGGCTCGGCGTACGTCGGCGGGGGTTGGCGGGCGGCCGTTGCCCAGGTGGGGGCGGACCTCGACGCGGGTGCCGTAGACGTTGCGGCCGCCCAGGCGGACGCCGAGGGCGCCGGCGGCGGCGGACTCGCATTGGCCTGAGTTGGGGCTGGGGTGGTGGGAGCCGTCGCGCAGCCAGGTGCGCAGGGTCTCGGTGGGGCTGCCGCCTACCAAGGGGGCGGCGGCTACAGTCAGGGCGGCGGTCAAGCGTGCGGGGGCGAGGTTGGCGGCGTCGTCCAGGCGGGCACTGGGAGTACCGAAGCGGGCGTATTTGCTGGAACGGTGGCCCACCATGGCATCGAGGGTGTTCACGGCCCGGTAGGCGACGATGCCGGGGACTCCGGCGACCGCGGCCCAGAACAGCGGGGCCACGATGGCGTCGGAGGTGTTTTCGGCCAGGGACTCGACCGTTGCTCTCGCCAGGTCGGGGGAGTCCAGGGCGGAGGGGGCGCGGCCGCAGAGGTTGGGGAGCTGGGCGCGGGCGGCTGGCAGGTCGCCGGCTTCCAGCTTGTCGGCCATGATGCGGCCCTCGCGGGCGAGGCTGGTGCCGCCCAGGGCTGACCAGGTGGCGGCGGCGGTCAGGGCGGTGCGGGCCAGGGGGCGGTTGCGGGTGAGGCGGGCGGCGGCGGCCGCGGCCAGGACCGGGAGGCCGACCGCCAGGGCGGTGAAGCGGGCGCCGGCCTGGCGGGAGTCGGCGTAGAGGCGGCGTTCGAGGGCGCCGGCGAAGCGGCCGAAGCCGGCTACCGGGTGCCAGCGGCGGGGGTCGCCGAAGATCGCGTCGAGGAGCGCGCCCAGGGCTATGCCGATCGCGTCTGCTGTTGCGCCTGCCTTGGAGCTCATGGGGGGAACGTACCGGGGGGGTGTGACAGTTTTGGGTGGGGCTGGGATTTGGCTGCTCAGAGGGGGCATTCCAAGTTTTGTCGTACCCCGGGTCCAGAATGAGCGGCGTGGAAGGCAAGGGTGGTCTGCTCGTCGCGGGAACAACGTCGGATGCGGGGAAGAGCCTGCTGACGGCGGGAATCTGCCGGTGGCTGCATCGGCGGGGAGTCAACGTGGCGCCGTTCAAGGCGCAGAACATGTCGAACAACTCGGCGGTGGCGATCGAGCCGGACGGGACCGGCGGTGAGATCGGGCGGGCGCAGGCGTTGCAGGCGGTGGCGTGTGGGCTGGCGCCGAGTGTGCGCTTCAATCCGGTACTGCTGAAGCCTGGATCGGATCGCCGCAGCCAGGTGATCGTGCTCGGGCAGGCGGTCGGGCACATCGGGGCGGCGAACTACGCGGAGATCAAGGACCGGCTGCGGGGGACGGTGCTGGAGACGCTGGCGGATCTGCGGCGGCGGCACGACGTGGTGATCTGCGAGGGGGCGGGCAGCCCGGCGGAGATCAACCTGCGGGCGATGGACCTGGCCAACATGGGGCTGGCGCGGGCGGCGGACCTGCCGGTGATCGTGGTCGGGGACATCGATCGGGGCGGGGTGTTCGCGGCGCTGTTCGGGACGGTCGCGCTGCTGGACGCCGAGGACCAGGCGCTGGTGAGCGGGTTCGTGATCAACAAGTTCCGGGGTGACTCGGGGCTGTTGCGGCCGGGGGTGGAGTCGCTGACGGCGCTGACCGGGCGGCCGACGTTCGGGGTGGTGCCGTGGTCGGATGACTTGTGGCTGGATGCCGAGGATTCGTTGGCGTACGACGGGCGGGTGCTGGGGCGGCCGGCGCCGGCGCGCGGGAGCCAGTGGTTGCGGGTGGCGGTGGTGCGGCTGCCGCGGCTGTCGAACGCTACGGACGCCGAGGCGGTGGCCTGCGAGCCGGGGGTGCAGGTGCGGCTGACGGTGGAGGCGGCGGACCTGGCCGACGTGGACCTGGTGGTCGTGCCCGGCAGTAAGTCCACTGTGGACGACCTGGCCTGGCTGCGGGAACGAGGGCTGGCGGACGCGATCGTGCGGCACGCCAAGGCGGGGCGGCCGGTGCTCGGGATCTGCGGCGGGTTCCAGATGCTGGCGGAGCGGATCGACGACGAGGTGGAGAGCGGGCGGGGCACCGTCGCCGGGCTCGGGCTGCTGCCGGTCGACATCGCGTTCGCCGAGCGCAAGACGCTGGCGTTGCCGAGTGGGACGGCGTTCGGCGGGGTGGCGGTGCGGGGGTACGAGATCCATCACGGGCAGGTCACCCGGGCCGCCTCCCAGCCGCTGATCCGGCTGGCGGACGGGACCGGGGAGGGGGCAGTGGAAGGGAACGTGTTCGGGACGCATTGGCACGGGGCGTTCGAGTCGGACGGGTTTCGGCGGGCGTTTCTGATGGAGGCGGCTCGGCTGGCCGGGCGGCATGGATTTGAGGTGGCGCCGGATACTTCGTTCGCGGCGCTGCGGGAGCGGACCGTGGATGTGCTCGGGGACCTGGTGGAGGAGCATCTCGACACCGAGGCGCTGTGGCGGCTGATCGAGGGGGGCGCGCCCAAGGGACTGCCGACGATCACCGTGGGACTGCGGTAGCGGTCCGACGGGTTCAGGGACAAGGAGCGGGGGAGCTGTGAAGGGGACGTTTGCGGGGCTGGCGGGGACGGTGCTGGAGCGGCCGGCTCGGCTGGGGGCGGTGCGGCTCGTGGGGGTTGACGGGCGGGCCGGGGCTGGGAAGACGACGTTCGCCGGGCGGCTGGCTCGGGAGTTGGGGCGGTCGCGGCGGGTGGCGGTGCTGCACACCGATGACTTCCTGGATGGGTGGAGCAAGTTGCTCATCTGGCAGCCGCGGATGCGGGAGTGGGTGCTCGAGCCGTTGCGGCGGGGGCAGGCGGGGGCGTATCGGCGGTACGACTGGGAGCGGGAACAGCTCGTCGACGACTGGACGGCCGTGGTGGTGCCGGATGTGTTGATCGTGGAGGGGGTGGGCAGCGCGTCGGTGGGGATGCGGGCGGATCTGACGCTCGCGGTGCTGGTCGGGGCGCCGCGGGAGCTGCGGTTGCGGCGGGGGCTGGAGCGGGACGGGGAGCGGCTGCGGGCGGAGTGGGAAAGGTGGATGGCCGCCGAAGACGGGCATTTCGCCGAGGACCGGCCCGAAACGGCCGTGGATGTGCTGGTCGACGGGGCGGCCGCGGAGGCGCATGATGCGGAAATTGAGTACATCATCGGCACGAGCGGGTGGACGGGTGGCGCAACACTGAGGGACGATCCGGAAAGCAGGCCGGACGGGGAGGAGCGGAGCGGATGAGCACTGACGAGGCGCAAGGCGGTAATCCTCCGGCGCGACGGCGGGTGGTGCTGACCGGGATCAGCTCCCGGGCCTGGGAGCACCCGGCCGACCGGGGCGCCCTGGTGGCGCTGCGGGAGTTGCGCGGATTCGACGATGTGCTCAAGTCACTGCACGCGCTGTGGAACGAGCGGGCGTGGCGGCTGCAGTTCCTGGGCAATGCGATTCGGGTCGATCACCGGCAGTACCCGCGGGTGCATCGGCTGCTCGCCGAGGCGGCGGCGGCGCTGGACGTGGCCGAGCTGCCGGAGCTGTACGTGCAGCAGGACCGGAACATCAACGGCATGTGCATCGGCATGTCGAAGCCGTTCATCGTGGTGAACTCCGGGGCCGTGGAGCTGCTCGACGACGAAGAGCTGCGCTGCATGCTCGGGCATGAGCTCGGGCATTTGATCAGTGGGCACGCGGTGTACCGGACGATGGTCATGATTCTGACGGACTGGGCGATCCGGTTGGCCTGGCTGCCGGTCGGGTCGATGGTGCTCCGGGCGATCGTGGCCGCGCTCATGGAGTGGTGGCGCAAGGCGGAGCTGTCGGCCGATCGGGCCGGGCTGCTCGCCTGCCAGGACCCGGCGGCGTCGCTGCGGCTGGCCATGAAGCTGGCCGGCGGCGGGGATCTGTCGGAGGTCGACACGACGGCGTTCCTGGAGCAGGCGGCCGAGTTCGATCGGGCCGGGGATCTCCGCGACAGCCTGATCAAGATCCGGATGGTGACCGCGCGGTCGCACCCGATGCCGGTGGCGCGGGCGGCCGAGGTGCGGGCCTGGGTGGACAGCGGGGAGTACCAGCGGATCCTGTCCGGGGATTACCCGCGGCGGGACGACGATGGCAACGCGTCGGTGAGCGAGGAGATCAAGGCGGCGGCGAACTCGTACCGCGAGGCGTTCAGCCGGTCGCAGGACCCGCTCGTGTCGCTGCTGCGCAAGCTCGGGGACGGGGCGGCGGACGTCGGCGGATGGGTCGGCGCCGGGGCCGGGCGGATGCGGGGCTGGATGCGCGGGGACGGGACCGACGGCGGGGGCGGGCGTACGGCGGAGTCGTAGGGTTCGCTGCCACGGCGCGGCACTGGGCTGAGAGGTCCGGGCCGCGCCGAGGTTGAGCGCTCCGGGCCGCGCCGAGGTGGAGCGCTCCGGGCCGCGCCGAGGTGGAGCGCTCCGGGACGAGGCGCGGGTGAGCATTGGGGCCGCGCCGCGGTGGAGCGCTCCGAAGCGGGGCCCGGGTGAGCGTTGTCGGCGGTGTGCGGTTCCGAGGTGGCCCCAGACGGCCGGCGGGGGTGTGAGAAGGGGCGGGCGGAAACGGGGCGCCGAGCGCGCCGGCGTGGCGTGCGCAGTAAGTTCGGCGTATGACAGTGCGAACCGAGGAAGAACTTCGCGCCGCGATCCGGCGGGAGATGCCGGGCGTACGCGCCGATCTGGAAGCGCTTGTCCGGATTCCGGGCATCGCGTTCGCCGGGTTTGATCACAGCCACGTCGAGCGTTCGGCCGAAGCCGTGGCCGAGCTGCTGCGCGGGGCGGGACTGCCCGATGTGAAGATCGTGCGCAAGGGCGGCCAGCCCGCGGTGATCGGGCGGAAGCCGGCCCCGGCCGGGGCGCCCACCGTGCTGTTGTACGCGCACCACGACGTGCAGCCCACGGGCGACCTGAAGCACTGGACGAGCGACCCGTTCGAGCCGGTCGAGCGCGACGGGCGCCTGTACGGCCGCGGGGTCGCCGACGACAAGGCCGGCGTCATGGCCCACGTGGCGGCGCTGCGCGCGTTCGGAGACGACCTGCCCGTCGGTGTCGTGGTGTTCATCGAGGGCGAGGAGGAGTACGGCTCGGAGTCGCTCGAGGACCTGCTCCGGGAGTACCGGGACGAGATCGCCGCCGACGTGATCGTGATCGCCGACTCCGGCAACTGGGCGATCGGCCAGCCGGCGCTCACGACCGGACTGCGCGGCATCGTGAACGGGTTCGTCGAGGTGAAGGTGCTGCAGAACGCGGTACACAGCGGAATGTTCGGCGGGGCGGTGCCGGACGCGCTGATTTCCCTGTCGCGGCTGATCGCGAGCCTGCACGACGACAACGGGGACGTGGCCGTGGAGGGGCTGCTGCGCAAGGAGGCGGCGCCGCTGGTGTACCCCGAGGACCGGTTCCGGCACGAGGCGGGCCTGCTGGAGGGGGTACAGCTGCTCGGTACCGGCAGCCTGGTCGAACGGGTCTGGACGCACCCTTCGATCTCGATTCTCGGCATCGACGCCCCGGCGACGCAGGGCGCTCCAAACGCGTTGATCCCGCGGGCCAAGGCGAAGTTCAGTGTGCGCATCGCACCCGGGGATTCAGCCCAGCGGGTGTACGAGGCGATCAGCGCCCACCTCCGCCGGCACGCGCCCTGGGGGGTGCACGTGGACATCGAGCTCGAACAGCTCGGCGAGCCGTGCACCATCGATGCGACCGGGCCGGCGTACGACGCGGCGCGCGCGGCGTTCACGGCCGCCTGGGACGGGGCGCAGCCGGTCGACATGGGCGTCGGCGGGTCGATCCCGTTCATCGCGACGTTCCAGGAGATGTTCCCGAAGGCGGCGATCCTCGTGACCGGCGTCGAGGACCCGGAGACGCTCGCGCACGGACCGAACGAGAGCCTGCACCTCGCCGAGTTCGAGCGGGTGTGCATCGCCGAGGCACTGCTGCTCGCCAAGGTCGCTCAGCTCAACGCCTGAAATGCGAAGAATGCCCGGCCAAAAGTCGGGCATTCCGGCGCAATCCCCCGTCGGGGTATAAGTCCGAAATGTCGCGGCGCGCCAGCGCCCGACATTTCGTCCCGGCGCGCCAGCGCCCGACATTTCGTCCCGGCGCGCCAGCGCCCGACATTTCGTCCCGGCGCGCCAGCGCCCGACATTTCGTCCCGGCGCGCCAGCGCCCGACATTTCGTCCCGGCGCGCCAGCGCCCGACATTTCGTCCCCCACAAAATTGAATTACTGCGGAGTAGCTTCCAGCCCATTGGCCGAGACGACAACAGCCTCCGCCGCGGCCAGCACCTGAATCGCGGCCAGCGGCTCGACCGCCGCCAGCGTCTCCATGGCCGAGCGCTGCCGCCGGATCCGGATCGGCCGCACCGCCGGCTTGCGCATCCGCGTCGCCAGGCCCAGCAGCGGCGCCCCCGCCACGAACAGCAGGGCACCGGCGGCGACCAGCAGCAGCGGCAGCCACGACGACTCCGCCATCGCCTCGCCGCCGAAGTGGCCGAGCAGCGCGCCGTACGTGGCCCAGAGCATCGCCGCGACCACGTCGTAGGTGGCGAACTTGCGGGTCGAGACGCCGTTGCGGCCCGCGTACAGCGCGGTGACCATGCGGCCCGCCGGGATGAAGCGGCAGAAGAGCACGGCGAGGAAGATGTGGCGCTGCATCGCCTCGTGCAGCCAGGCGGTCACCTTGGCCGCGCGCCGGGGAACCCGCGAGCGGCGCTCGCCCCGGCGGGCCAGGCGGCGGCCGACCAGGAAGGCCAGCAGGTCGCCGGCGACCACCCCGGCGGCGCCGGAGAGCACGAGCAGCGCGAGCTGGACGTGGCCGGACGCGGACAGGATGCCGCCGCCGATCATCAGGGCCTGTGCGGGTACGACGGGAACGAAGGCGTCAATGGTGAGCAGGACGAGAACCGTGGCGTACAGGACGCTCGGTGTGGACACGAGGTCCAGCACGGTGCTCACCATCTCGGACTCGCCATGCCCCGGCCCCCTACCAGAAACGAACACTTCCCCCGTTGACCATGGCAACACGGTTGCACCCGAACGCATGCCCAACTGCAGACGATTGTGTCCCGCGTCTCCTTTGAAATGGCTGAGAACACGCATACCCGCAGGTGGGAACCACCGGCGAACTAACCCAACGTCTCGTGGACGAAGCACCAGCGCCAGAACTCGCCCGGTTCGATCGATTGCATCACCGGGTGATGGCTGAGGAGGAAATGCTGGGTGGCGTGCCGGCGCGGCGACGAGTCGCAGCAGGCCACATGGCCGCACGCCAGGCACTGGCGCAGGTGTACCCAGTCGGTGAAGCCGCCCGCCACGCATTCCGGGCAGCCGTCCACCTCCGGCGGCTCAACCTTCTCCGCCGCCTCCAGATGCACGCAGGTCACAGATCCCCCCGCTCGAGCAGTGACTCTTCCAGGTCCATGTCGCGCTGCGCCTGGCGCAGCGTCTCCTCCGGGATTCTTCCCGAGTCCCGGGCCTTGCGGAAAACATCCCGCTCCGCGCCCAGCATCTCGCGGCGCAGCCGGGCGTACGCGGCGGACGGGGTTTCCCGGTCCGAGCGGCCCAGCCGCTCCCAGGCCATGTTGGAGCGGCTCAGGGCCATCTGCCGGAGGCGCTCCACGACGCCGTCGGGCGCGTCGCCGGCGATCTCCTCCAGGCGGGCCTTGCCGGCTCGCGAGGCCTCGTGCTGTACCGACGCCTCGGCCAGGGCATCCTCGGTCCGATCGTCGCCGGGCACCTTCAGCCGGCGCGCGACCGCGGGGAGGGTCGCGCCCTGCAGCACCAGGGTGGCCACGATGACGCCGAAGGCGAGGATGACGAACAGGCCGCGCGGGTAGTGATCGCCGTTCGCGAGCGTCTCGGGCAGCGAGAGCGCGGCGGCGAGCGTCACCGCGCCGCGCATGCCGGCCCAGGAGATGACGGCCGGCCCGGCGAGGGAGGCGCGCTGGCCGTTGCGGCGGGCGCGGGGGAGCAGGCGGGCGAGGTACGCCGTGGGGAACAGCCACACGATCCGCGCCACGATCACCACGCCGACCACGGCGGCCAGGGCGCCCATCGTGAACGCGAACGAGCGCTCCACGTCGGCGATGAGCGCGCGCAGCTGGAGCCCGACGAGCAGGAAGACGGCCCCTTCGAGCAGGAACTTCACCATCCGCCAGAAGGCGTCCATCTGCAGCCGGGAGGCGGCCGACATCAGGGTCGGCATCCGGTGGCCCAGCGACAGGCCGCAGACCACGACCGCGACCACCCCGGACGCGTGGATGGACTCGGCCGGCAGGAACACCAGCCACGGGGTGAGCAGCGAGACCGCGTTGTCGATGAGCGGGTTGGTGACCCGCTTGTGCACGAAGCCGATGAGCAGTGCACCCGCCACGCCGAGGGCGACGCCGCCCAGGACCGCGATCGAGGCCTCCTTGGTGATCGACCACCCGTCCATCGCCGTGCCGACCGCGGCGGCCACCGCGACCCGCAGCGTGACCAGGGCGGTCGCATCGTTGATTAGGCTCTCGCCCTCCAGGACGGTGACCACGTTGCGCGGCAGCCCGATGCGCCGGGCGACCGCCGTGGCCGCGACGGCATCGGGCGGTGCCACGACGGCGCCAAGGGCAAGACAGGCCGCCAGTGGTACTCCCGGCAGCAACATCTGCAGCGTGAACCCCACGGCCGCCGTGGTGAACAGCACGAGCCCGACCGCCAGCAGCAGGATCGGGCGCAGGTTGAACTTGAACGCCGGCACCGAGGTCTCCAGCGCGGCGACGTAGAGGATCGGCGGCAGGATGCCGATCAGCACCACCTCGGGGTCGAGCTCGACCTCCAGGACCCCGGGAATGAACGAGATCACGATGCCGACGATGACCAGCAGGATCGGCGACAGCATGCCGATCCGGCGGGCCAGCACCGAGGTGGCGACCACGACCGCGATGAGTCCGACGATGTTTTCGAGCCCGTGCACGGGCGAAGCTTATCCACGGTGCGCTCCGCCACTGAGACGAGTGACGGGCGCCACACGGACAGTCCGGCAACCGCGCGGGTGACCGGCGCGTGCAAGACCGGGCCCGGGCCTGAGACACTCTTCCCGCACATGCAGCAAGCCGCGACGTAGGGGAGGATCGTCCTCATGTGTGCCGAGCGGCAAAGATCTCGTCCCTCCGGGCGGGGGTGAGGCATGGCCGACGTCAGCACGACCGTGGACCTTCGTGACCGCCGGATCGGACCCTTCGCCGGCGAGCGCATCCGCGTGCTGCTCGTCGAGGACGACCCGGGCGACGCGTTCCTGGTCCGCGAGCTGCTCGCGGAGGCCGACGCGCCGTTCGACGTCGATGTCGCGCAGACGATCCGGGAGGCCCGCCCGCGCTTCCGCGAGGTGCACTGCATCCTGCTCGACCTGGGCCTGCCCGACGCCAGCGGCCTGGACGGGCTGCGCCAGGTGCTGCAGCACGTGGCCGGGGCCGCCGTCTGCGTGCTGACCGGGTTGGAGGACGAGCATCTCGGCACCGCCGCCGTCGCCGAGGGCGCGCAGGACTATCTGGTCAAGGGTTCGGTCGACGGGGCCGGGCTGGCCCGGGCCGTGCGCTACGCCGTCGAGCGCAAGCGCGCCGACGAGCAGGCCCGGCTGCTGCGCGAGTCCGAGCTGCGCCAGGCCGAGTCGTCCCGGCTGGAGCGCGGCCTGCTCCCGCAGCCGCTCATGCGCGACGTGCCGGCCGAGCTGTACAACATCTACCGCCCCGGCCGCGACCGCGCGCTGCTCGGCGGCGACTTCTTCGACGCGATCGGGGTCGACGGCGGCCGCCGGCTGCACCTGCTCATCGGCGACGTCTGCGGGCACGGGGTCGACGAGGCCCCGCTCGGCGTCGCGCTGCGGGTCGCCTGGCGCGCCCTGGTGCTGGCCGGCGTGCCCGAGGAGCACATTCTCGACTCCCTCGAACAGGTGCTGGTGGCCGAGCGGCGCACCGACGAGCTGTTCGCGACCGTGGCGGTGGCCACCGTCGACTTCCGGGCGAGCACCGTGCGCATCCGGCTGGCCGGCCACCCGCCGCCGATTCTGATCTCCGGCAACCGCGCGACGCCGTGCGACGTCGACCCGGGCCTGGTGCTGGGCGTCATCCCGGGGATGCCCCGGCCGGCGGCCGAGATCCCGCTGGGTCCGGCGGGGCAGTGGTCGCTGCTGTTGTACACCGACGGGCTGATCGAAGGCGCCGCGGAGCCCGACGCGCGCTCGGCCGACCGCCTCGGCGTCGACGGTCTGTGCCGGGTGCTCGAAGGCCCGCACCGCGCCGACCCCCGCGACCTGCCCGGCTGGCTCACGCTGCAGGCCGAGGCCCACAACGGCGGTCCCGTCCAGGACGACATCGCCGTGCTCGTGCTGACCCCCTCGAGGAGCTCATGAACCCCTCCACCTGGTCGCTGTGGCGGCGCATCACCGCACTGTGCGCCGTCGTCGCCGGTCTCCTCGTGGTGATCGCGGTCGGCGCCACGGTCACGGCGGCGGCCAACCGCAGCGAGACCGAGCAGGTGATGGACCGCCTGACGCCCGCACTCGTCAACACCGAGCGCTTGTACTCCCAGTTGCTGCGCCAGCAGTCCAGCGTCCGCACGTACCTGCTGACCGGCAAGGACTCGGATCTCGACAACTACCGCGACGGGCAGGGCCAGGAGGCGGCGATCATCGCCGAGACGCGGCGCATGGTCGCGGGCGAGCCGAAGCTGCTGAGCGCGGTCGACGGGATCGCCGCGGCCACCGCACGGTACCGCCGCGAAATCGCCGAACCGCTGATCAGCCAGACGCGGGCGAACGGGGTGAATCCGGACACCGCGGCGCCGACCGACCAGTCGCGGGCCGTCTACAACGACGCCGCCGGCCAGATCAACGCGCTCTCCCAGCTGCTGTCGGTCCGTCGCGACGAGGTGACCAGGCAGGTCCGGACCAGCGGCAACCTCCTCGTGCTCCTGCTGATCTTCGCCGCCGTGGTGGTCGTGGTGGCCGGCATCGTGCTGGCCTTCCTGCTGCGCCGGCTCGTCACGCGCCCCGTCACCGACCTGGCCGGCGAGGTGCGGCGGGTGGCCGGGGGCGACTACGAGTACGAGATCAGGAGCACCGGGCCGCCGGAGCTCACGGCGCTCGCGGACGACGTGGACACCATGCGCCGCCGGATCAACGCCGACCTCACCGACGTGCAGGACTCCCGGCGGCTGGTCGAGGAGGCCAACCGCATGCTGGAGCAGCAGGCGGCCGAGCTGACCCGGTCCAACCGCGACCTCGAGCAGTTCGCCTACGTCGCCAGCCATGACCTTCAGGAGCCGCTGCGCAAGGTGGCGAGCTTCTGTCAACTGCTGCAGCGTCGGTACTCCGGGCAGCTCGACGAGCGCGCCGACCAGTACATCGCCTTCGCGGTCGACGGGGCCCAGCGGATGCAGCGGCTGATCAACGACCTGCTCGCCTTCTCGCGCATCGGACGGCTCACGAACGGGTTCACCGACGTCGACCTCAACAAGGTGGTCCAGGACGCGGCCGCACAGTTCGACGCCCAGCGCGAGGCGACCAACGCCGAGATCGTCTTCACCGACCTGCCCGTGGTGCGCGGCGAGGAGCCGCTGCTGGGCGCGCTGTTCAGCAACCTCATCGGCAACGCCATCAAGTTCCGCCGGCCCGACGTGCCGCCGCGCATCGTGATCCAGGCGACCCCGGGCGAGGACGAGTTCGAGATCAGCGTCGAGGACAACGGGATCGGCATCGAGCCCGAGTTCGCCGACAAGGTCTTCGTGATCTTCCAGCGCCTGCACGCCAAGGAGACCTACCCCGGCACCGGCATCGGGCTGGCCATCGCGAAGAAGATCGTCGAGTACCACGGTGGAAGGATCTGGATCGATCCGTCGCCGCGTGAAGGTACGCTGTTCCGGTTCACGTTGCCGGTACCTGTTCCCGCTCTTGCTGAGGAGTCCGCCTCATGACCGCACCCGCGGAGTCGTCCCTGCCGATCGAGGTGCTGCTCGTCGAGGACGACCCGGGCGACGTGCTCATGACGCAGGAGGCGTTCGAGGAGCACAAGGTCCGCAACAAGCTCAACGTGGTGCAGGACGGCGAGGAGGCGCTGGCGTACCTGCGGCGCGAGGGCAAGTACGCCGACGCGACCCGGCCCGACCTGATCCTGCTCGACCTCAACCTGCCGCGGGTCGACGGGCGCGAGGTGCTCGGGGTCATCAAGGAGGACCAGGACCTGCGGCGCATCCCGGTCGTGGTGCTGACCACCTCGCAGGCGGACGAGGACATCCTGCGCAGCTACTCGCTGCACGCCAACGCCTACGTGACGAAGCCGGTGGACTTCGACAGCTTCATCGCCGTGGTACGTCAGATCGACGAGTTCTTCGTGAGCGTCGTCAAGCTGCCGCCACGTAGCTGAGCGCTGTCGAACTGCGCCCCGCGCGGCTGAGCGTGGTTGCGCCGCCGCCGCGCGACCGGGGTGTGGTCAAGCCGCTGTGCGACTGCGTACGGTCAAGCCGCTGCGGCACGGCGGCTCAGCGTCGCCGGGCCGCGGTGCGGGCGAGCGTCGTCGAGCTGCCTCGGCGCGACTGAAGCCACAAGCGCGGCAGCCATAAGCGCGGGTCGGGCGAGCTGCGCGGGTCGGGCGAGATCCGCAGGGCGCCTACTGCTTGCCGGCGTGGACTTCGGGCGGGTTGTGGGCCGGCACCGGGAGCTCGATCTTGTGCACCCGGTCCCAGGCCTCGATCACCGCCGAGGTCACGTGGGCGCGGAAGTAGTCGTTCGCGCTCAAACGGTTGGTGACCGGCTCCTCGTTCTCCGCGAGCAGCAGCCCCGGCACCAGATGGAGACCGTTCTGCACCGCGGCGCTGAGCCGGCGGTGGCCGTCGATCACGTAGTAGTCCTGGCCGCTGTGGCCGATGGTCAGCGGCTCCAGGTCGCCGGGGGCGGCGCCCGCCAGCTCTTGGGCGAGGGTCTCGTCGGCGAAGTCGATCTCGCGCGTGGGGTACACCCGCATCGGGTCGAGCAGCAGCAGGGGGGCCCGCTCGCGGAGGATCTCGGCGCCGAGGCGGCCCTCGAAGGCGGCCTGCACGGCGGAGACGACCTGGTCGGGGTTGGCCCGGGTGCTGTCCGCGACGAGGTCGTAGTTGCGCAGCCGGTACTTGTCCGCGCCGTACCGCGTCAGGAAGCGCATCCGCTCGCTCTCGCTGCGGCTGTGCAGCTCCCGCTTGGCCTCCTCCATGGAGGCGTAGTTCTCGACCTCGGAGTGCGGACGGGCCAGCACGCGGCGGGCGGCCTCGTTCGGCTCGGTGATCAGGTGGACCTTGAACGCCTCGTGGAAGAAGAACCAGGCCAGCCGGCTGTCGACGATGAGCTGCTCGCCGGACTGCGCGATCTCGCTCTGCAGGTTGTCCACCGCGCTGTCGATCGCGTCGTCCAGCTCGGCGTGGAGGTTGAGCTGGAGGGCGGTCATGCCGCGGCGCTGGGCCATCTCCCGGTACATGTCGCCGACGCTGATGCGCCGCAGCCCGAGCCGCTTGGAGAGCTCGACGGAGACGGTGGACTTGCCGCTGCCGAGGTCCCCGTTGATAACGACCGACCGGTGATTGCTCATGCGCCAACTCTCCAGGTAGTGAGGCGTCGCGAGCCTAACACGCCCCTGTTGCAGCCCATTTCTTCGTTCTACCCACGGAGTACGAAGCGGATTCACCCGAACGGGCTGCGCAGGCAGGTAATGCGGAGGAAACATCTGGGTGGCAGCATCCGGCCACCACCGCCCAACGGAGGTCACACGTTGTTCCTGACCCGCCATGAGCAGGAGCGCCTGCTGATCCACGTCGCCGCCGACGTGGCCCAGCGCCGCAAGGACCGCGGGCTGAAGCTCAACTACCCGGAGGCTGTCGCGATCATCACCGCCTTCCTGCTGGAAGGTGCGCGGGACGGCCGGACCGTGGTGGACCTGATGGAGGCCGGGCGGCACGTCCTCGGCCGCGCCGACGTCCTCGAGGGCGTCCCCGAGATGCTGGCGGAGGTGCAGGTGGAGGCGACGTTCCCGGACGGCACCAAGCTCGTGACCGTTCACCACCCGATCCCATGATCCCCGGCGAGGTGCTGCCCGGCGAGGGGCCGGTCGAGATCAACTCCGGCCGGGCCGAGCTGTCGCTCACCGTCCGCAACACGGGCGACCGGCCGGTGCAGGTCGGCTCCCACTACCACTTCGCCGAGGCCAACGACGCCCTGGAGTTCGACCGGGCGGCGGCTTCCGGGCACCGGCTCGGCGTACCGGCGGGCACGTCCGTCCGCTTCGAGCCCGGCGTGGCCCGCGAGGTCGTGCTGGTGCCGCTCGGCGGTCGCCGGATCGTCCCCGGCCTGCGGAAGAAGGCATCATGAGACTCGACCGGGAGCGGTACCGCACCCTCTACGGCCCCACCACCGGCGACCGCGTCCGGCTGGCCGACACCGACCTGTTCATCCAGGTGGAGCAGGACCACTGCGCGGGCGGCGACGAGGCCGTCTTCGGCGGCGGCAAGGTCATCCGGGAGTCGATGGGGCAGTCCCGCGCGACCCGCGCCGAGGGCACCCCCGACACGGTCATCACCGGCGCGCTGATCCTCGACCACTGGGGCATCGTCAAGGCCGACGTCGGCATCCGCGACGGGCGGATCGTCGGCATCGGCCGGGCCGGCAACCCGGACATCATGGACGGCGTCGACCCGGCCCTTGTCATCGGCCCGGCCACCGAGATCGTGGCCGGCAACGGGCGCATCCTCACCGCGGGCGCCATCGACTGCCACGTGCACCTGATCGCCCCGCTGGTCCTGGAGGAGGCCCTGGCCAGCGGCATCACCACGATCGTCGGCGGCGGCACCGGACCGGCGGAGGGCAGCAAGGCGACCACCGTCACCCCGGGCGCCTGGCACCTGGCCCGGATGCTCGAGGCGCTCGACCCGTGGCCGGTCAACGTGCTGCTGCTCGGCAAGGGCAACACCGTCTCCGAGGAGGCGATGTGGGAGCAGCTGCGCGCCGGTGCCGGGGGCTTCAAGCTGCACGAGGACTGGGGCACCACCCCGGCCGCGATCGACGCCTGCCTGCGGGTCGCCGACGCCTCGGGCGTGCAGGTGAACATCCACACCGACACCCTCAACGAGGCCGGCTTCGTCGAGGAGACCCTGCGGGCGATCGCGGGGCGGAGCATCCACGCGTACCACACCGAGGGAGCCGGCGGCGGCCACGCACCCGACATCATCACGGTCGCCGGGCACCCGAACGTGCTGCCGTCCTCGACCAACCCGACCCGCCCGTACACCCGCAACACGCTCAGCGAGCACCTCGACATGCTCATGGTCTGCCACCACCTGAACCCGGCCGTCCCCGAGGACCTGGCCTTCGCCGAAAGCCGCATCCGCCCGTCCACGATGGCCGCCGAGGACCTCCTGCACGACCTCGGCGCGATCTCCATCATCGGCTCCGACTCCCAGGCCATGGGCCGCGTCGGCGAGGTGGTCCTGCGCACCTGGCAGACCGCCCACGTGATGAAGCGCCGGCGGGGCGCCCTGGCCGGCGACGGGCCGGCGGACAACGAGCGGGCCAAGCGGTATGTCGCGAAGTACACCATCTGCCCGGCGGTTGCTGCTGGCATCGACCACGAGGTCGGCTCGATCGCGATCGGCAAACTGGCCGACCTGGTGCTGTGGGACCCGGCGTTCTTCGGGGTCCGCCCGCACGCGGTGATCAAGGGCGGCGCGATCGCGTGGGGCGCGATGGGCGACGCGAACGCCTCCATCCCGACGCCGCAGCCGATCCTGTCCCGCCCGATGTTCGGCGCCTATGGTGCGGCCGCCCCCGCGACCAGCCTGGCGTTCGTAGCCCCGGCCGCGATCGAGGACGGGCTGGCCGAGCGCCTGGGGTTGCGCCGCCGGCTGTCCCCGGTCGCGAACACGCGCTCGATCGGCAAGGCCGACCTCCCGCGCAACGACGCCCTCCCGCGCATCGAGGTGGAGCCCGACACCTTCACCGTGCGCATCGACGGCGAGGTGGTCGAACCCGACCCGGTCGAAGAACTTCCCATGGCGCAGCGGTACTTCCTGTTCTGACCATGAACACCGACCTGCTGATTCTCGCCGACGGGCGGTTCCCGTCGGGTGGCCACGCGCACTCCGGCGGGCTGGAGGCGGCGGTCGCGCGCGGTCGCGTCACCGACCTCGACGGCGTGCGGGCGTTCCTGCGGGGGCGCCTGCGCACGGCGGGCCTGGTCGGGGCGGCGTTCGCGGCCGCGGCGTGTGCGCGCCCGGACGCGATCGAGGAGCTCGGTGCGGAGCTCGACGCGCGGACGCCCTCGCCCGCGCTGCGCCTCGCCGCGCAGCGTCAGGGGCGTTCGCTCTGCCGGGCCGCGCTCGTGGTCTGGCCGGGCGAGCATGTCGAGCGGGCCGCGCGGGCGCGCGTCGCGCAGCCGATCGCGCTCGGGGTCGCCGCCCACGCCGCCGGGTTGAGTCCGCTGGAGGCGGCCCAGATCGCCGCGTACCACGCGATCTCCGGCCCGGCCAGCGCGGCCGTGCGGCTGCTGGGGCTCGACCCGTATCGCGTGCACGCCGTGCTGGCCGAGCTCGGCGCCGAGTGTGACGAGGTGGCCCGCGAGGCCGCTACATCCGCCCGTGGACCGATCGGGGACCTGCCGGCGGCATCGGCGCCGCTGCTCGACGTCTCCGCCGAGGACCACGCCGCATGGGAGGTACGACTCTTTGCATCCTGAACACGATCACGAACATGATCACGAACACGGTCCGGACGAGGTGCCGCACACGCATCCGCATCCCGATGTCGACCCGCATCACCCGCTGCCGCAGACCAGGCGCGCCGTGCGCATCGGGATCGGTGGTCCGGTCGGCTCGGGCAAGACGGCGCTGGTGGCCGCGCTGTGCCGGAGTCTGTCGGAGGACCTGCGGGTGGCGGTGGTGACCAACGACATCTACACCACCGAGGACGCCGACTTCCTGTTGCGCAACGGGGTGCTGCCCGCCGAGCGGATCCGGGCCGTGGAGACGGGGTGCTGCCCGCACACCGCGATCCGCGACGACATCTCGGCCAACCTCGACGCGATCGAGGAGCTGGAGGAGAGCCTCGGCGCGCTCGACGTGATCCTGGTCGAGAGCGGCGGGGACAACCTCACCGCCACGTTCAGCAAGGGGCTCATCGACCGGCAGATCTTCGTCGTCGACGTGGCCGGCGGGGACAAGGTGCCGCGCAAGGGCGGGCCTGGCGTCACCTCCGCCGATCTGCTCGTGATCAACAAGACCGACCTGGCGCCGCTGGTCGGGGCCGATCTCGGGGTGATGGAGCGGGACGCGGCCGCGCGGCGGGGGGAGCTGCCGACCGTGTTCCTGTCGCTCGTCGAGGACCGCGCGGCCACGCCGGTGCAGGACTGGGTTCGCGGCCTGGTCGCCGGCGCATGAGGGCGGCAGCGCGCATCGTCGCCGAGCGCGAGGGGGCGCGTACCGTCCTGCGCGTCCTCAAGGGCGAGGCCCCGCTCCTGCCGCGGCGTACGGGCGCGCACAGCGTGCACCTCGTCGGCGGCGCGGCGGGGCCGCTCGGGGGCGACGAGCTGAGCCTGGAGCTGGAGGTGGGCCCGGGCGCGGAGCTCTGGGTGCACACCGTCGCCGCGAGCATCGCCCTGCCCGGGCGCGACGGCGCGGAGTCGGTCCTCTCCGTGCACGCCACCGTGGGGGAGGGTGGCTTCCTGGCCTTCCTGCCCGAGCCCATCGTCGCGGCCGCGCGCTGCCGGCACCACAACGTGTCCACTGTGGACCTAAACCGAACCGCCCGGCTGCTCTGGCGCGAGGAGGCGGTGTTCGGCCGCTACGGTGAGGCGCCGGGTGACCTGCGTCTTTCGACCACGATCCGCCGCGAGAGCCGTCCCTGGTACCGCAGCGACTTCACCGCCGACAGCGGTCCGGCCGTCCTGGGCGGCGCGCGCGTCCTCGCGACACTCGTCAGGACCGACCAGGCCCAGGTGCCAGCCACGCACCGGGCGGCGGTCATGGCGCTTGTGCAGGGCGGCGTTGCGGTGACCGCGCTCGGCGACGATCTGACCGAGACCCGCGCGGTCACCGACCCGCTGATCACGCCGGCGCTGTAGCCGGCCGGCGCCCGGCCAGGCGCAGCACCGTGCCGGCCCCCAGCGCGCCGAGGCCCGCCATCACCATCGTGGTCAGCGCCAGGCCCGTCACCGGCAGCGTGGACGACGCCGCGGGCACCGTCACGGCCAGCGCCAGCGTGTGCGTCACCCCGTTCGCGTCCACGCCCAGCGCGACCAGCCGGTGCTCGCCCGCGGCCAGTCCGGCCGGCACGGTCACCGGCTGGCGCACGTCGCCGTTCGCGTCCGCGACCGCGGTGGCCAGCAGGGTCGCGGTGGAGTACAGGGCGATCGTCACCGTCGAGTGCGGCGCGAACCCGTGGCCGAGCACCGTGATCCGCTCGCCCGGCGCGGCCGTGTCGATGTCGCCGCGGTCCGTGGTCAGGGCGGCGTTCGCGGCCGGCGGGGTGGCCGGCAGGCTCGGGGCCGTCGCGGTGACGCTCGGCGAGGTCGCGGCGGCCGAGTCGCGGCCGAAGGTGCCCTTGGCGACCACCGAAACCGTGTACGGGGTGCCCGCGACCGCGCCCAGGACGCAGCCGGTGCCGGTCGGGCCGGTCTCGCAGGTGGCCGGGCCGGGCGTGGCCGTGACAAGGTAGCCGGCGATGCCGGAGCCGGCCGCGCCCGCCGTCCAGTGCACCGCGAGCGAGGCCGTGCCCGCGTCGACCGTCACGGTCGGCGCGGACGGGGCGATGCTCGGGGTGCCGGTGACCGCCGCGCTCGGAAGGGAGTCGACAGCGCCGCTCGCCACGACCGTGATCGTGTACTGCGTCCCGTTGTCCAGCCCCGCGATCGTGCACGCGAGCGCGGGCGCGGCGACCTGGCACTCGGGCCGCGGCGAGCTCGCGCCCACCGGGACGGCGATCGCGTGGTACGTGATGCCGCCCCCGGCCGGGGTGCCCGCGGTCCAGGTGACCGTGGCCGTACCGTCGCCGGGCACGATCGACACGATGGCCGGCGCGCCGGGCGCCTCGACCGCGCTCAGCGCCGCCGACGCGGCCGAGGCCGGGCCGGTCCCGGCACCATTGGCCGCGGTCACCCGCACCTGGTACGACGCGCCCACCTCCAGCCCGGACAGGGTGCACGGGCTCGCGGCCGGGGCCGCGCACGGGCCGGTGGCGACGGGGGCGAACGCGCCGCCGTCCTTCGCCACCTCGACCGTGAAGCCGGTCGCGGGCCGGTCGGCGCCGCCGGGGTACGTCCAGGCCACCTTGATCGCGCGGTCGCCCGCCAGGCTCAGCGTCGGCGGGCCGGCCGCGACCGGCGTGGTGACCGCCGCGGTGGCGGCCGTCGCGGCGGATTGGGTGCCCTCGACCGAGCCGGCCAGCGAGGCGATCGTGAACGTGTACGCGGTGCCGGGGGCCAGGCCGGTGACCGTGCACGGGCTCGCGGTGGGCGCGCCCGCGCAGGTGCCGGCGGCGACGGGCGCGTAGGGGCCGCCGTCGGAGCCGTACACCTTGAAGGAGCCCGCGGTCCCGCTCCAGGCCACGCTGAGGGTGCCGGGCGCGGTCGCGGTCACCGTCCCCGGGGTCGGCGCGGCCGGTGCGGCCACGGCGGTCACCGCGGTCGAGGGCGACGACGCCGCGCTGACCCCGGCCGCGTTGCCCGCCAGCACCTCGAAGCGGTAGGAGCCGCCCGCGACCAGCCCGGTGACCGTGCACGGGCTCGCGACCGGCGCGCCCGCGCAGGTGCCGGCCGCGGCCGGGGCGAACGCGCCGCCGTCGCGGGAGACGAGCACCTGGTGGTCGGGCGCGGGCGCGGCGGGCGTCGACGGGCCGGCGAACGTCACGGTGAGCGTCAGGTCCCCGGTCGCCGCGGCGGACACCGTGCCCGGCGGGGTGGGCGGCTCGATCGCCGTCACCGCGACCGCGCCCGACGGGTCGCCCTCGAGCGAGCCGCGCACCGTGGCGACCTGGAAGTGGTACTCCTGGCCCGGGCTCAACCCGGTGAGGCCGCACGACGGGCCGGTGGGAGCGGCGCACGCGCCGGTGGTCACCTCGGTGTACGGTCCGCCGCTCGACGTCGCCCGGTAGACCTTGTAGGCGTCGGCCCCGCCGGTCGGCGCGGTCCAGCCCAGGTCGACCGCGCCGGAGCCGGGCGCGACCTGCGCGGTGAGGCCGCCGGGCGCGGGCGGGCCGACCGGGGTGATCGCGACGGAGCCGGCCGCGTAGTTGTCGCCGGTGCCGAAGGTGGGCTCTTCGTCCTGCCGCGCCGGGTCCACGTAGCTCGACCCGCCACCGCCCGGGCCGCCCGGGCGCGAGGTGCTGGCGCCGCCGCCACCGCCGCCGTAGTACCCGCCGCCGCCCCCGTGGCCCTCGTTGCCGCCGCAGCTGCACCAGCCGCCGTTGCCGCCGTTGCCCGCCGCGCCGGCCGTGCCGTCCGAGGCGGCCGGGCCGTCGAAGGCCGCGCCCCCGGCGCCGCCGGCGCTCTGGGTGCCCGGGCCGCCCTCGCGGCCGTATTCGTCGCCCGCGACCGTCATGTCGTAGCCGGGGGTGGCCGGCTTGCCGCCCGAGCCGCCGTCGTAGATGACGCCGCCGCCCCCGCCGCCCGCCACCACGGTCCGGTCGCCCAGGCCGCAGGTGCTCGCGGCCGCGCACGTGCCCTGCCGGATGTCGGAGGCGCCGCCGCCCACCACCCCGTCCGAGCCGCCGGCCGCGCCGCCGCCGTTCCAGCCGTCCCGGCCGCCGACCATCACCTGGATCGTGCCGCCGAGCGCGGCGGGCACCGAGATCAGCGCGGTGACCGCCCCGCCCGGGCCGCCGTTGTCGCCGCCGCCCTGCGCGCCCTTGGCGACGACCTTGAGCTGGGTGACCCCGGCCGGGACGGTGTACGTCTGGATCGCGCCCGTGTAGGAGAACGTCGTCGTGGCGGCGGCCGCGGGCGACTGGACGAGCCCCACGAGCGCCCCGGAACCGACCGCCGCGGCGGTGAGCGCCCCGACGGCGCGCGAGATGTTCACACGCTCAGTCGTAGTCCAACAACTTTGCGTAATGTGGACATTTACCGCAGAAATAGTCCACTGATCTTCGGCAGGTGCTTGCGGACCTCGGCGTCGTCATCGTCGTCCCAGTCGTCGTCGACCTGCGGTGCGACCTGCCCGGTACGGGCGCGCAGGAGCATCGGGTAGTCGTCGGTCTCGCCGTACAACTCCTCGGCCAGGTCCTCGACCTCGCGCGGGGCGAGCTCGTGGGCGGCCAGGTCGCCCGCGGCCACCGCGCGCAGCACCGGGTCGTCGGCGAGCGCGTCCGGGTCGGCGACCGCGCGCTCGTAGACGTCGCGCCCGCGGGCGATCAACCCGTCCACGAACGCGTCGGCGTAGCGGGCCACCACGCGGCCGGTCGCCCACATGGCCGACGAGTTGGCCCGGGCCTGCAGGCGGGTGCGGTGCGCGTCGAAGTCCAGCAGTTCGCCCTTGTCGAGCGTGGCCAGCCGCATGCGCAGGGCGGCGGTGAACCGCTCGGCGAACCCCGGCGTGACGCGCTCCCCGGCGGCGGAACGGGCACCGTCGATGATCGACCAGAAAGTATCGCTGTCCACGGCAACGCAGTCTTTCATCCCGGCGCACGCTCCGGCCAATATCCGGGCCGGAACCGGGGTGCCCGTGGTGGCACGTTTCCGGGATTCGCCGGTCCCGCGGCGACCGTAACGTTCTTCATGCAAGGCCACACCACACCGAACTTCTTACCGAAGGAGCGCACCATGAGCGACATCGACAGCTACGACGGCGGCGACACCGGTCACGACGTGGACTACGGCCAGTACTCGGCCGGCCAGGAGCACGACGCCCTCGACCAGCTGCACCAGGCCCAAGGCTCGGAGCACGACGCCCAGTCGCAGTTCGGCATCTACGAGAACGACCACCACGCGCAGGAGTCGACCGACTACTCGACCGGCAACCACGTCGAGTACGACCAGCCGGCCGCGGTGCACTACTCGGCCGACAACTACACCAACTACAGCCACGACGCGTCCGAGGACGACCACGTCTTCGCCGCCGAGGGCTCCGAGTCCTCGCACTCGGCCCAGTTCTCCGAGCTCGACGCCCTGCAGCAGCGCTTCGACGCCGCGTTCGCCGAGGGCACCGAGTACCACGCCGACGGTGGCGCCGGCGAGATCGCGGCCAAGTAAGCAGACCCCCTCTCATGGTGTGGCTTCGGCCGGGCCGGCGGTTCAGCCCCGCCGGCCCGGCGCCCACCCACGCAACTCAGCTCGATCGCGACGCACTCGGTTGTTCGACTTCGTCCGGGTGTCCGGGACTGTCCGGACATTCCCGGCCGCCCGCGCGAAGTCGGCCATCCGGGTGCGTTTTCGTGTGCGGTCAGGATTCCCGCAGTGTCGGGGCGGCGACGCTTCCTTGATCGTCGCTGTCGGGCATGGTCACAATCGCGACCATGGGAGTTGGCGAGTACGTCGGCATGTGGCGGGCGCGGCGGCGGCATCAGCGGATGCAGGACCAGCGCCGCAAGCGCCGCAACGACCGGGACTGCGGGCCGGACTGCGACTGCGACTTCTGCGACTGCAACCCGTTCATGCTCGGCTCGCTGCTGTCGCTCATGGCCATCTCGGCGCCCTCGCGCGCGCCGCGGCGGGACGCGACCAGGCCGGGGCGCGCGGGCATGGTGGCGATCCGCGGGTACCAGCGATTCCTGAGCCCGCACCTGCCGTTCCACTGCCGCCAGACCCCGTCCTGCAGCAACTACGGCCTGCAGGCGGTCCAGCGCTACGGCCTGGTCGAGGGCTCCCGGCTGACCGCGGCGCGGATCAAGCGGTGCAACCCGTCGACCCCGCGCGGCACCGTCGACCCGGTGCCGTAGGCCGATTCACGACGCGCGGACGCAGCGCAGGCCGGAGTACGTCATCACGGCCGGCAGCACGACCGTGATGACCGAGGCGGCCAGCGACAGGCCGGACGCCTCGCCGCTCGGGTGCCCGCCCCACGTCGGGCTGAACGCGGACAGCAGCATGCCGCCGGCGACGAAGAAGGCGACGACGCTGATCGCGCCGATGCCGGTGGCGCGCACGAACCGGCGGCCGACCTCGACGTAGCGGCTGCCGATCCCGCACGCGACGGCGGCCAGCAGCGCCCCGGCGACCACCACGTACGTCGCGTAGTCCACGGCGTTGGCCAGGACCATGTAGGCCGGGCCGGGCTCCCAGTTCCAGCCGGTGGCCGCCCGCCGCCACGCGACCTCGGAGACGAGCGCCTGCGTGGCCACCGCGGCGCCGACGAGCAGCGCGGTCCGGCGGCCCTGGGCCAGCGCCAGCTCCCGCTGGTACTCGGGCGCGAGCGCGCCGACCGGGCCGAACTCCTCGACCGCCGCGCGCTCGGCCGCGGCCCGCTCCAGGCCCTCGCCCTCGTACCGCTCGGCGGCGTCGATCAGCCCGTCGCGGGCCTCGGTGAGCAGGTCCGCCTTGGCCGCGCGGGGGCCGCGCAGGGAGCCGCGCAGCGCGGCGACGTAGGTGTCGATGGGGCCGGCAGTAACCACGCCCTCAGCATGCCCAAGGCCGGTCCGCGAGGCAGTCCGGGTTCTCCCTGAGCTTTCCCCGGGTTCGGCGGCCGGGCCTGGCTTTCGCACCGGAAGCCGGGCCACCCTACCTGTAGCCGTTCTACATGTAGGGAGACTCGACGTGCGCAAGTGGCTGCTGGGGGGCCTGGCGGTGCTCCTCGTCCTGTGCGGAGGCGGCGTCGCCGCGCTCGTCTACTTCTTCGTCCGCCCGCCCCTGGACGTCCGTGCGGACTTCACCCGGCCGCTGCGGGTGCCGCCGCCGGCCGCCTCGACCGTCGACGCGCAGGGCCGCCGCGTGTTCGAGCTGCGGGCCCAACCGGGCGACAGCGACTTCGGGCACGGTGCGACCCGCACATGGGGGTACAACGGCAGCTTCTTGGGTCCGACCCTGCGGGCGAAGCGCGGGGAGCAGGTCGTGGTCAACGTCCGCAACGCGCTGGCCGAGCCCACCACGGTGCACTGGCACGGCATGCACCTGCCGGCCGCGATGGACGGCGGGCCGCACCGCCCGATCCCGACCGGCGGCTCGTTCCAGGCCGCGTGGACGGTCGACCAGCCCGCGGCGACGCTCTGGTACCACCCGCACCCGGACGAGCGCACCGAGGCCCAGGTGTACCGCGGCCTGGCCGGGCTGTTCATCGTCGACGACGACGAGCCGGCCCAGCGGGCGCTCCCGCACGACTACGGCGTCGACGACATCCCGGTTCTGGTGCAGGACAAGGACTTCGACGGCGGCGGCCAGCTGAGCATGGGCGGCCGCTTCGGCAGCGACATCGGCGTGCTCGGCGACGAGATCCTGGTCAACGGCACCCCCGGCCCGTACCTCGACGTGGCCTCCCAGCTGGTGCGGCTCCGTCTGGTCAACGCCTCGACGGCCCGCATCTACAACTTCGCGCTGGGCGACGGCCGCCCGTTCGCGCTCGTCGGCACCGACGGCGGCCTGCTCGACCGGCCCGCCATGCTCGACCACGTGCGGCTCTCGGTCGGCGAGCGGGCCGAGATCGTGGTCGCGCTCAGCCCGGGGGAGCGGGTGACGCTGCGCAGCGTGCGCGCGCTCGGAGGCGACCTGGAGAGCCGCTTCAACGGCGGTCAGGACGCCTTCGACATCCTGCAGCTGCGCGCGGCCGCGACGCTGCGCCCGGCCGCGCTGCCCGCGACGCTCGTCGCGACGCCGCGCCTCGATCCGGCCAAGGCCGCGCAGACGCGAAACTTCCAGTTCTCCGGCCGCGAGATCAACGACCGGAAGATGGACATGACCCGCCCGGACGCGGTCGTCGTGAAGGACACGACCGAGGTGTGGAACGTGTCCAACGGGCACGGCACCCCGCACAGCTTCCACATCCACGACGTGCAGTTCCAGGTGCTGCGGGTGAACGGCGCGGCGCCCCCGCCGGAGCTGTCGGGCTGGAAGGACACGCTGTTCCTGGAGCCGCGCCAGCAGTACTCGGTGATCGCCCGGTTCGCCGACTACGCGGACCCGACCACGGCGTACATGTTCCACTGCCACGTTCTCAAGCACGAGGACGAGGGGATGATGGGCCAGTTCGTGGTCGTGGAGCCGGGGCAGCAGCCGCGGCTGCGGCACTGAGAGGGTGCCGGGCCCCCCGTGGCGGCGCGGGGCCCGGCACGTCTCGCGCGCGTTCCGTCGTCCCCGTATGTGTCGTCGATGTGGCGCCAACACCCCAACGAGAACCGCTTGTGACCGGCATGACACATCGATCAACGCCCCCGTGTCAAGAGATCGTCATACGGGGGTGTCGGGGATCACCGGGGCGCCCCGAGGCTTGCGCGGAGCGCGACCGGAAGATCTCCCTGGGTGCCCGTCCACGCCGTGTACCCGTCCGGGCGCACGAGCACGCACCGCTCGTGCCGGGCGTGCACGAGGCGGTCGGCGTACCCCGCCGGGGCCTGCGGCGCGAGCAGCACGTGCCTGCCGGCCCGCAGCAGCTCGTAGAGCCGCCCGCCGCCGAGGTCGAGATCCTCCTGGCGGGCCGCGTGCGCATAGTCGATGCCCAGGCCGGACACGGTGCCGGTGAGCTTCCGTCGTACCGCCGGCACGTGCAACGCCAGCCCCGCCAGCGCGTCGCGGCCGGTGCGGGCGGCCCGGGAATGCAGCAGCGCGAGCCGGATGAGCCCGCCGCTGGTGCGCAGCACGAGCTTGCCGACCGCGTGCCGCTCGGTGTGGTAGGAGTCGAGCAGCCCGTCCGGCGCCCAGCCCGCCCCGGCCGCGGCGAGCTTCCAGCTCAGGTTGGCCGCGTCCTGCAGGCCGGTGTTCATGCCCTGCCCGCCCGCCGGCGAGTGCACGTGGGCGGCGTCGCCGGCGAGGAAGACGCGGCCGGTGCGGTACTGCTCCACCTGCCGCTCGTCGCTGTGGAAGCGCGACAGCCAGCGGCACTCGCCCAGCCCGAAATCGGTGCCGAAGGCCGCCCGCACCGTGCCGCGGACCTCCTCCACGTCGAGCGGGGCGTCGTCGGCCACCTGGTGGTCGCGGTTCCAGGCGAAGATCCGGTGCCACCCGTCGCCGAACGGGGCCACGAACGCGAACGCCGAGCCGACCGCGCTGACCGTGATGGCGTCGGCCGGCGGCTCGGCCAGCCGCACGTCGGCCAGCATCAGCGAGCGGACCACGGCGCGGCCCGGGAAGTCGAGCCCGAGGGCCTGGCGCACGCCGCTGCGGGCGCCGTCGGCCCCGACGAGGTAGTCGGCCTCGTGCGTGTCCCGGTCGGTGTGCACCGCGACGCCGCCCGCGTCCTGGGTCAGGCCGGTGACGGTGGTGCCGCGCACGATCCGCGCCCCGGCCTTGAGCGCGCGCTCCTCCAGGACGTGCTCGACGTTGTACTGCGGGGTGATCAGCACGTAGTTGAACCGCGAGCGCAGCGCGCCCAGGTCGACCGCGACGTCGCCGAACAGCCGCAGCCGGGCCACCTTGGTGCCGGTGGCGATGACGTCCTCGGCGATGCCCCGGGCGTCGAACTGCTCCAGCGTGCGCGCGTGCACGGCGAACGCGCGGGTCAGGTTGGACTCCCCGCCCCGGCGCTCCAGGACGGTGACGTCCGCGCCGGCGGCGGCCAGGTCCCCGGCGAGCAGCAGGCCGGTGGGGCCGGCCCCGGCGATGACGGTCTTCATGGCTCCTCCTCGGGTGGCACGTTTGCCAACGAGTGTTGGCAAACAATTGTTGGCATACGGGCGAGCCGATGTCAACGCGTGGTGAAATCATGATCGGCTTGACCTGAACAGGGGTTGAGGTGCGAGGTTGGGGGCCGTGGAGAACAGACGCACGCTCACCGCCGGCCTCGTGACGCTGGTCACGCTGGTCGCCTTCGAGGCCGTCGCGGTCACCGCCGCGATGCCCTCGGTCGCCAAGGCCCTCGACGGCCTGTCGCTGTACGGGTTCGCCTTCGGCGGTGCCCTGGCCACCAGCGTCGTCGGGATGGTCCTGGCCGGCTCGTGGTGCGACCGCGCGGGCCCGGCCCGGCCGGCGGCGGTGGGCGTCGCGCTGTTCAGTGCCGGGCTGCTCGTGGCCGGGCTGGCGCCGCAGATGTGGGTGCTGGTGCTCGGGCGGCTGGTGCAGGGCTTCGGTGGCGGGATCGTGAACGTGGCGCTGTTCGTCGTCGTGGGGCGCGCCTACCCGGCCGCGGAGCATCCACGCGTCTTCTCGTACATGTCGGCCGCGTGGGTGTTGCCGGCGATCGTGGGGCCGGCGGTGGCGGGGCTGATCGTGTCGTACCTGGGATGGCGCTGGGTCTTTCTGCTCGTGGCTCTTGCCGCCGCGCCGGTGCTGGCGCTGATCTGGCCGCGGATCAGTCGCGTTCGTCCGGATAATTCGGACATTTTGCCGCGAACGCGGTTTTGGTGGTCGCTCGGTGCCGCCCTCGGCGCCCTCGTGCTCTACGTCGGCGGCCAGCAGAGCCTCATCCTGCTCGGTGTGGGGGTCGTGATCGTCGCGGTGTGCGGGATCAGGCTGCTGCCGCAAGGCACCCTGGCCGCCGCCCGCGGCCTGCCCAGCGTCGTGCTCCTGCGCGGCCTCGCCGGGGCCGCGTTCATGCAGGCCGACGTGTTCATCCCGCTCATGCTCACCCGCGAGCGCGGCCTGAGCCCCACCCTGGCCGGGCTCAGCCTCACCGTCGGCGCGCTGTTCTGGTCGGGCGGCTCGTGGCTGCAGGCGCGGCCGGGGCTGCGGCTGTCGGAGACGGCGCGGCTGCGGCTGGGTGCGGCGGGGATCGCGGCCGGCGTGGCGTCCGTGATGACGCTCGCCATTTCGTCGGTACCGGTAGTGCTCGCCGTGGCCGGCTGGTGCTTCGCCGGCTTCGGCATGGGGCTGGTGTCCCCGGTCTCGGCGGCGCTGGTGCTGCGCCTGTCCCGCCCGGGCGAGCAGGGCGCGAACAGCTCCGCCCTGTCCGTCTCCGACGCGCTGCTGACCACCGTCGCCCTGGCCGCGGGCGGCTCGCTGTTCGCGGCGATGATCGGCACCGGCCCGGCCGCCTACCTGGCCGCGTTCGGGGTGGCACTGGTCCCGGCCGTGGCCGGGATCCTCGTGGCCGGTCGTACTTTCGGCGGATCTGACGGTACGAGCGCGCCCGTAGCATTGGCCGGTGAGCGTGCGGGTGCTGGTCGCGGATGATCAGGAGATCGTCCGGACCGGGCTGACGATGATCCTCAACGCCCAGCCGGACATCGAGGTGGTGGCCGAGGCCGCCGACGGGCGCCGCGCCGTCGAGCTGGCCCGGCAGCTGCGCCCGGACGTCTGCCTCCTCGACGTGCGGATGCCCACCATGGATGGGCTCGAGGCGACCCGGCAGCTGGCCGGTCCGGCGGTCGCGGACCCGATCGCCGTCGTCGTCATCACCACGTTCGACCTGGACGAGTACGTCTACGCCGCCCTGCGCGCCGGCGCCCGCGGCTTCCTGCTCAAGGACGCGGGGCCGGCGCTGCTGGCCCAGGCCGTGCACGCGGCCGCGAACGGCGACGCCCTCATCGCGCCCAGCGTCACCACCCGGTTGCTGCGGGCCTTCGCCGACACCGGCCCGACCGCGCCGCCCCGCCAGCCGATCGAGCCGCTCACCGAGCGGGAGGAGCAGGTGCTGGCCCGGGTGGCGCGGGGCCGCACCAACAACGAGATCGCCGACGAGCTGCACATCACGCTGAGCACCGTGAAGTCGCACGTGACCGCGCTCATGCTCAAGCTCGGCCTGCGCAACCGGGTGGAGATCGCGATGTGGGCCTACGAGACGAACCGGGTACGACCCGGATCCTGAACTTTCGGCCGGTTTCCCGGTCGGTCCACGGACCGATGTCACGGCCCGCGCGGCGGCCCACCATCTACAGCCATGAAGACCCGTGACTGGCCGATCATCACCGGACTGTGGTTGCTCGCCCTCGTGCCCTCGATCGCGGGCAGCGTCCGCGTCGCCCAGCTCACCGGCGGCGTGGAGCGCACCGCGGCCAACGCCCGCTTCGTCGACATGCCGGCCCCGGTCCTCGTGCACATCGTCGGCGCCGTCCTCTACGCCTTCCTGGGCGCGCTGCAGTTCGCCCCGAACTTCCGCCGCACCCACCGCCGCTGGCACCGCGTCACCGGCCGGGTGCTCGTCGGCTGCGGCCTCGCGGTGGCCCTCTCCGGCCTGTGGATGACCACCTTCTACGACCTGCCGGGCACCGACAACGCTGCGACCAACGCGGCCCGCTACGTCGTCGGCACGTTCATGCTCGCCGCGATCATCCTGGGCTTGCGGGCCATCCGCCGCCGCGACTTCCACGCGCACCGGGCGTGGATGATGCGCGCGTACGCGGTCGCCATGGCCGCCGGGACGCAGGTCTTCACCAGCCTGCCGCTGATCCCGCTGGACGTGCACGACCCGGACTACGCGGCCTGGCGCAGCGTCGCGCTGATCGGGGCCTGGGTGCTCAACCTGGCCGTGGCCGAGGCGATCATTCGCCGGTCAGCCCCGCGTCGCGGGCGAGCACGATCGCTTGAGCCCGATCCGCGACCTGCAGTTTCGTGAAGATGTTCGAGACGTGGTTGCGGACGGTCTTCTGGCTCACCCCGAGCCGCTCGGCGATCTGCGGGTTGGTCAGATGACGCGCGATGTGCCCGAGGATCTGCCGCTCGCGCTGGGTCAGCTCCGGGAACGGGTCCGGCGCGGTGCGGTCCAGGCCCGCGAAGAACCCCATCATCCGGGTCGCGATCGCCGGCCCGAAGATCGCCTCGCCGTCCGCGACGACCCGGATCGAGCGGATGATCTCCATGCGGCGGGCGCCCTTGAGGACGTAGCCGCGCGCACCCGCCCGTACCGCCGCGAACACCGAATCGTCGTCGTCGGCCATGCTGAGCACCAGCACGCGCACGTGCGGCATGGCCGCGGCGATCCGTTCGGTCGCGGCGATCCCGCCCATCCCCGGCATCACCAGGTCGAGCAGCACCACGTCGGGCTGGAGCCGGGGCAGCGCCGCGAGGGCCTCCTCGCCGCTGGCCGCCTCCCCGCAGACCTCGACCTCGTCGCTGGTGGCCAGCAGCGCCCGCAGCCCGGCCCGGAACTGCTCGTGGTCGTCGACGACCAGCACCCTCACCGCGGCAGCCATGCCCGCACCCGCGTCCCCTCGTCCGTGGACTCGACGACCAGTTCGCCGCCGAGCTCCGCCGCCCGCTCCCGCATCGAGTCCATGCCGACCCCGCCCTCCCGCGCCGTCGCCGTCCCGCGCCCGTCGTCGGCCACCAGCACCCGGAGCCGTTCGTTTTCCAGAACCAGCCCCAGGTGTACCGTCCGTGCCCCCGCGTGCCGCCGCGCGTTCGCGAGGGCCTCGACCGCGATCCGGTACGCCGCGACCTCGGTGGCCGCCGGCAGCCCGTCGATGGCCGCGGGCACGTCGAGGCTGACCCGCGACCCGCCGGCCGGCTGCGTGGCCAGGTGCGCCCGCAGCGCCCCGACCAGCCCGAGCGTGTCGAGCGCGGGTGGCCGCAGCCCGTCCACGAGCCGCCGCACGTCGGCCACCGCGGTCTGCGCGTCCCGCACGATCTCCTCGAGCAGTTGCCCCGCCGCGCCCGGCCCGACCTCCTGCGCCGCCTCCGCGCGCATGGTGAGCCCGGCGAGCGTCGGTCCGAGCCCGTCGTGCAGGTCCCGGCGCAGCCGCCGGCGCTCCTCCTCCCGCGCGATGACGAGCTGCTCCCGGGAGCGCTGCAGGGCCGCGGAGAACCGCACCGCCTGCACCGCCACCCCGATGTGCCGCGCCAGGTCGCCCAGCAGCCGCAGGTCCCGCGCCCCGAGCGCCGCCTCGCCGGCCCGCGCCCCGAGCCGCAGCGCCCCGACCGGCTCCCCGCCCGCGACGAGCGGCAGCACCACGGGCTCGCCGGGCCGCGTTCCGAGCTCGAAAAGCGGCCCGTCGGACACCTCGATCCCGACGTACGTGAGCCGCAGCGCCTCGCGCACCGTCGCCGTGCTCGCGGCCAGGATCGCCCCCGGGTCCGGCACCGCCGCCAGCCGCTCCCCGAGCCGCGCGAGCACGGTGTACGGGTCGTCGCGTTCGCCGTACACGAGAAGATTGACCCGGCGCTGCACGACCTGCCGCAGCCCCCCGAACACCAGCGCGCCCGCCACGGCCGCGAGCACCGACGACGCCCCGAGCACCCCGACGACGAGGAGGTAGGCGAGCGCCACTAGCCCGGACAGCACCGCGAAGGCGGCGGTGCGGCTGATGAGCACATCGATGTCGAAGAGCCGATGCCGCAGCACCGCGACCCCGATCCCGGCCGGCACCAGCGCGATGGCGAGCCCGCCGGCCACGTCCCACGGCGCATCGGCATCGGGCCAGAGCTCGTTCGGCTGCGCATCCGCGAGCCCGACCGCGAGCCGCGCCAGGATCACGAGCGCCACGATCCCGCAGCTGTACCCCAGCCACCGCGCCTGCGCCCGCACGGTGCTCGACTCCGCCCGCGCCTTGCTCGCGACGACCGCCGCCCCGATGACGAACACCAGCGCGGCGGCAACGGTGAACGCCACCTCGGCCACGGGCGCGACGCCGCGCACGGCCTCGATCCCGAGCGGATTGGCGGGCGCCTGCGGCCGCACCTGATCGTTGACCCCCGGCCGCAGCGCACTGGTGACGGCCGCGGCCCCGGCCAGCCCGCCCAGGACGCCGACGGCCCAGCGCGGCGGCCGCTGATCGGGAAAGTACGCGGGCACGAGCGCGATCCCCAGGTTCGCCGGCACCCAGAGCCAGGTCTGCGGCCAGGCCAGCGCCGCGCTGCCGGTGGCCACCGCCGCCTGCCCGAAGGTTTCGAGCAACGCGAACGACAGCCCCCCGCCGAGCAGCAACGGCCCGACCAGGTTCCCTTTCCGGCCGCGGCTGATGAGCCCGCCGACCACGACGCAGGCGGCCACGGCGGGCAGGTAGGCGACCTCGCCGACGGGCGCGCCGTTGCGCACCGCGAGCACCCCGGCCACCACGACCAGCAGGACGCCGACAGTCATCGCCCGAACCTAGTTGACCGGCGCGTTCGTACGCCCCGATGTCAGGAACCCGATCCCGGCCACGACCGTCCAGAGCGCCCCCGGAAACAGCGCCCCGTACTGCGCGGGATAGACCTGCGTGGCCACGACGAGCAGGGCGGCGATCGCACTGACCACGGCGAGCCACTTGCCGGCCGACCCGTGCTTGAACCCGCCGACGGCCACGGCCACGGCCGCGATCCCGGCGCCCGCCCACAGCCACGGCAGCGTGTTGTACACCTCGACGAGCCCGGCAATGGTGTCCGGGTCCCATTTGCCGGCCTCGCCGAGGGCCCAGTAGAGCTCGGTACACATCCCACCCCCGACCAGCAGCAGCACGGCCACGAGCCCGACCCCCGCCCCCGCCACCGGCGGCACGAGACTCCCGGCCGGCTCCTGCCGCGCGAGATGCCGCTTGAGCCCGGCCGCGAACACCACGAGCAGCGATGCGGCCACGAAACAGGCGACCTGCGTGAGCCAGACATACCCCCGCTGCTCAGCGACGGCATCGACGACGAGCGCGTTGTCCTTGATCCCGTCCCCGACGTCGCCGGAGAAGCCGCTGCCGACGAAGAGCCCGACAAACCCGACCAGCCCACCCAGGACGCCCGCGAGCGCCCACAACCGTTCGTTCTTCATGCCGGCGATGCTGCCGCCGGCCCGACCCGCCCCGGACCTCCGTCAGGTCCCGGCCGCCTGGGAACTTTGTCCCGGCCGCTCGGGGGCGCGGCCGAGGATCCACTGCGTGAGGCCGTCCGCGTGGGTCTGGTCCTGCAGCAGCGCCACGCCGGCCAGGGTGTCGGCCAGTTCCGCTTCCAGGTCGGCGGCCGCCCGGTCGTCCGGCAGGCGCGCGAAGAGCGCCATCTCGCCCGCGCCGAAGGCCTCGAAGTCGTCCGCGACCGCGCCGAGTTCGAGGTCCGGCGCCGGGGTGTCGGCCGCGGCGGCCAGGGTGGACAACAGGTCAGCGCCTGCGGAAGCCGGCGGCACGCCCCACTCGCGCAGCCAGTGCCCGGTTACCGGATCCACGTCGTCTCGCTCGTGCGGACGGCGGACAGGCGAGCGGCCACCTCGTCGTGCCAGGCGCCGTCCACCGGGTCGCCGGCGACGAGCAGCAGGCGGCCGGGCGGCACGGTCACGGGCGGCCGGGACGGGAGCGGGATCAGCGGGGCCCGCACCGGGCGGTCCGGACGGCGCAGGGGACAGGGGCCGAGGGCGAACTCGGTGCCGATGGCGGTCAGGCCGACCACCGCGGCGTGCAGCAGACCGAAGCGGGACCGGCGGCGGTGGGCCGGGAGGTGGACGTCGGCGGTCAGGCGTTTGCGGGACCCGCCGATGCTCGCCACGGCCGTGACCGTCACGTCGGCGGCGAGCGTGGACCGCAGGCGCAGGATCACCGCGCGTCCGGCCGGGAAGCGGGGCCGCAACCAGGACGGGCCGTCGAAGGCGCGGTCCACGGCGTCGGCGGCCCAGCGGTCGGCGAGGCCCTCGGCCGGCTCCAGATCGAACCAGTACATGTCGAACCAGAACCTAGCCGCAGGCCTCGGCGCGGGTGAGCAGCATGGTGCGCTCGCGCTCGTTGCGGGTCATGGCGGCCGCCCGCTCGAACTCGGCGCGGGCCTCGGGCAGGCGGCCGAGGCGGAACAGGAAGTCGGCGCGGACCGAGGGCAGCAGGTGGTACCCCCGCAGCGCCGGGTCCTCCAGGAGCGGCTCCAGCACCGCCAGCCCCGCCGAAGGGCCGTCGGCCATCGAGACGGCGACCGCGCGGTTCAGTTCCACGATCGGCGACGGGGCCAGCGCCGCCAGGTCGGCGTAGCGGGCGGCGATCTCCGCCCAGTCGGTCTCGGCCGCCGTGTGGGCGCGGGCGTGGCACGCGGCGATCGCGGCCTGCAACGTGTACGTGCCGCCGCCGAGCGACTCGGCTCGGTCCAGGGCGGCCAGGCCGCGGGTGATGAGCAGGCGGTCCCAGCGGCGGCGGTCCTGGTCCAGCAGGGTGATGGGGGAGCCGTCGGGGGCGGTGCGCGCGGCCGCGCGGGAGGCCTGGATCTCCAGCAGGGCGACCAGGCCGTGGACCTCCGGCTCGGACGGCATGAGGCCGGCCAGGACGCGGCCCAGGCGCATGGCCTCCTCGCACAGGGCCGGGCGCATCCAGTCGTCGCCGGCCGTGGCGGAGTAGCCCTCGTTGAAGATCAGGTAGATGACCTCCAGGACGGAGCTGAGGCGCTCGGTGCGGGCCTCGCCGGTCGGCAGCTCGAACGGGACCTTGGCGTCCGCGAGGGCCTTCTTGGCGCGGCTGATGCGCTGGCCGACGGTCGGGTCCGGGACCAGGAAGGCGCGGGCGATCTCGTCCGTGGACAGGCCGCCCAGCATGCGCAGGGTCAGGGCCACGCGGGCCTCGGGCTTCAGGACCGGGTGGCAGGCGGTGAAGATGAGCCGGAGCAGGTCGTCCTCGATCGGCTCCTGCTCCAGGACGGCGTCGAGGGCCGGGTCGTCCAGGCGCTCGTCCAGGGCCAGGGCGGGCAGGTGCTTCTGCAGCACCTGCTGCCGCCGGATGGTGTCGATGGCGCGGCGCTTGGCCGTGGTCATCAGCCAGGCGCCGGGGTTGCGCGGGACGCCCTCGGCGGGCCACTGTTCCAGGGCCGCGACCAGGGCGTCCTGCGCGAGTTCCTCGGCCAGCCCGACGTCGCCGACGAGCCGGGCGACGCCCGCGATGACGCGCGCCGCCTCGATCCGCCAGACCGCTTCGACCGCGGTTTTCGCGTCGGTACCCCCAGAGCTCACCCGGCCAACATAACTAGCCCTCGTACTCGGACACCCGCCGGACCTCGATCTCGATGTCGTGGTCGAAGAGCTCGGCGAAGCGGCGCGCCCACTCGACGGCCTCCGCCTGGTCGCGGACCTGGACGATGCCGAAGCCGCCGATGACCTCCTTGGCCTCGGCGAACGGGCCGTCGACGATGGTGGTCTCGCCGCTCTTCTTGGTGATCGTGGCGGCCCCGGCCGAGCTGGGCAGCAGGCCCTCGGCGGCGAGCAGCACACCCGCCTTGGAGACCTCCTCCATGTACGCGCCGAACCGCTCGATGAACTGCGGGTCGGGCTGCCACAGCGCGGGGTTCGAGTCGTCCAGCTTGTGCATCATCATGTAGCGCATTTCGGGTTCCTCCTCGGTAGTGTTGCTCACCCTTTCACCAGCGCGTCGAAGAGCGCACGCCGTCTTCGACAGAACCCGGGGAGATTTTTCCGATGCGATTCCTGTTCGCGTTCGCCGGCGGCAACGGCCACCTCCAGCCCCTCCTCCCGCTCGCCCGGGCCGCGGCCGCGCGCGGGCACGCCGTCGCGTTCACCGGGAGACCCGGGGTCCTGCCCAAGGGGTTCGAGGGCTTCCCCGCGGGCGCGGACACGCCCAACGAGCGCCGCCCGCTGCTGCGCCTGGACCGCGACCGCGAGGAGCGCGAGTTCCGCGACGGCTTCGGCGGCTGGATCGCCCGGGAGCGGGCGGCCACCACGCGCGCGGTCGCGCAGCAGTGGCGGCCGGACGTCATCGTGTGCGACGAGGGGGACTTCGGCAGCATGATCGCCGCCGAGGCGCTGGGCATCCCGCACGCGTCGGTGGTGGTGCTCGCGGCCGGCACGTTCGGCCGGCCCGACGGTCTCGCGGAGCTGCTGGACGAGACCCGGGCCGGCTACGACCTGCCCGCCGACCCCGCGCTGGCCATGCTGGACCGCGACCTGGTGATCTCCCCGGTGCCGCCCGCGTTCCGTCCCGCCGCGTGCACCATGCAGCCGATGCCGCCGGTACCGCCGAATCCCACCGATCCGCCCACGGTCTATCTCACCCTGGGCACGATCTTCAACACGGAGTCCGGGGACCTCTTCACCCGGCTGCTGGCCGGCTTCCGCACGCTGCCGGTCCAGCTGATCGTGACCGTCGGCGCCGCGATCGACCCCGCCGAGCTGGGGGCGCAGCCGGACAACGTGCGCGTCGAGCGGTACGTCCCGCAGGCCGACCTCCTGCCCCGCTGCTCCGCCGTCGTCTCCCACGCCGGCTCGGGCACCGTCATCGGCGCCCTCGCCCACGGCCTGCCGATGGTGCTCGTCCCGATGGGCGCCGACCAGCCGGCCAACGCCGACCGCGCGGCCGAGCTGGGCCTGGCCGTGGTCCTGGACGCCGTGGACGCGACCCCGGCCGACGCGGCGGACGCACTACGAACTGTGCTGACCGAGCCGTCCTTCGCCGCGGCCGCCGCGACCATGCGCAAGGAGGTCGAGGCGATGCCGACGCCGGACGACACGCTGACGCTGCTCGAAGCGCTTTAGACCCAGCGGCGCAGCTCGTCCGCGCCGTCGGCGATCTCCCGGCGGACCAGCGGGTCGAGGTCGGTGCGGGCCAGCATCGCCTCGGCCGGCGCCAGGGCGCGCGGGGACAGCACCGGGAACGCGAGCCGCGCCACCCGCAGCGCGGCCAGCAGGTACCGGCCGGACAGCATCGCCGGCAGGTCCGCGAAGTAGCGCTCGGCGTACGCGTCGGTGAGCGCGCCCTGCCCCGGCTGCCAGAACGCCTCGGCGTTGGTGACCGCCACCCGCGGGTTCGGATCGTGCACGAGGGCGTGCCAGGCGGCCGCCTTGGCCTGCGGGTCGGGGCGCGCGGCCCGGCACGCGACCGCGCGTTCGGCGCCCTTCGCGCTCGGGTCCCGCGCCTCCTCGGCCGCGATCTCCTCCGGCGGCGCGGCGCCCAGCGCGGACAGCCGCAGCAGCAGCGCCCACCGCAGATCGGCGTCGTCGACGCCGCCTGCCGCACCGCCGCCGAGCCACGCGCGCAGCCGCGGCACGTCGGCGACCGTGGAGAGCACCCGCTCCGTCGCGAGCCGCCGCGGCGTGCCGGGCGCGGCCGCGGACAGCGCCGAGGTGCACACGTCGGCCAGCACCTCGTAGGGGATCAGGCCGCGCCGGGCCAGCGCGTCCCGGGCGAACGCCATCACCTCGTCGAAGACGCCCTCCTGGCGCTCGCCCGGCAGCGCCGCCACGAGCAGGGCCTGGAACTCCGGCGGGGCCAGCTCGCCGTCGCGCACCGCGTCGATGACCGCGGTCCAGATCACGGCCCGGGCCACCGGGTCGTCGAGGTCCGGCAGCACGGCCGGCAGCGCCGCGCGGCTGAACTGGTCGAACCGGATCTTCGCATAGGTTTCGTCCCCGGCGTTGAGCAGCAGCACGGTGCCCGCCGGGGCCGCCGCGACCCCGGGCACCGTGGTGGAAGAGCCTTCAAGCACAAAGGCCGTCCGTTGTACCGATCCGTCGGACGCGAACGCCGCCACCGTCAGCGCGTGCGGGCGCAGCGGCCGGCCCGACTGCTCGACGAGCAGCCCACCGGCCCCGCGCGACGCGACCGCGCGCAGCGTGTTGGCCCCGGTGCTGCGCAGCCACAGCTCGGCCCAGCCGGTCAGGTCCTGCCCGGCCGCGCCGCCGATGACGGCGAGGAAGTCGGCGAGGGAGGCGTTGGCGAAGCGGTAGCGCTCGAAGTACCGCCGCAGCCCGGCGAGGAACACGTCGTCGCCCAGGTGCACGGCGAGCTGGCGCAGGGCGGCGGCGCCCTTGGCGTACGAGATGCCGTCGAAGTTCTGGAAGGCGACCGCGGTGTCCGCCACCCCCTCGGGCGCCACGGGGTGCGTGGACGGCCGCTCGTCGGCGAGGTACCCCCACCGCTCCCGCCAGATCGCGAAGTCCGCCGCGGCCGTCGGGTGCCGCCCGGTCTCGGCCGCGACCCGCCAGCCCATCAGCTCGGCGAACGACTCGTTCAGCCACACGTCGTCCCACCAGCGCAGCGTGACGAGGTTGCCGAACCACATGTGGGCCATCTCGTGGGCCATCACCACGGCGCGGCGGTGCCGGTCGCTGTCGGTCGCGCCCGCCCGGAACAGGAACTCCTCGCGGTAGTTGACCAGCGCCGGGTTCTCCACCGCGCCGCCGGAGAACTCGGGGACGAACGCCTGGTCGTACTTCGCGAACGGGTACCGCACCCCGAACAGCGCGTGGTAGCGGTCGAAGGCCGCCGCGGTCGCTCCGAACAGCTCCTCGGCGTCGGCGTCCAGCGCGGGCGCGAGGCTGCGCCGGCACAGCAGCGCCAGCGGGATGCCGTCGTGCTCGCGCTCCAGCAGGTGCCAGGGCCCGGCGATGAAGCTGAACAGGTACGTCGACAGCGGCGGCGTCTGCGCGAACTCCCACCGCCCGGGCGCGGACGCGGCCAGCGGCGCGTTCGCCCGCACCGTCCACTGTGGAGGTACCTGGACCGTCAGCGTCATCGGCGCCTTGAGGTCGGGCTGGTCGAAGCAGACGAACATGCGCTGCGCGTCGTCCAGCGGCGCCTGCCCGTAGAGGTACGTCGCGCCGTCGGCGGGGTCGACGAAGCGCAGGATGCCCTCGCCGCTGGGCGCATACGGGGCGGTGAACTCGGCCTCGAGCCGGTTCTGCGCGGCCAGGTCGTCCAGCACGACGCGGCCGTCGACGACCGGCACGTCGGCGCCGTTGAGTTTCGCGTGTACCGCCGGTGCCCCCTTCACCTCCGCGAACGTCGACGCGCCCGGGGTGAGGCCGCGGAACTCCACGACGGTGCGCGACGTGAACGCGTCGTCGCGCAGGTCGAGGGAGATGGCGTAGGAGTCCACCGCGATGAGCCGCGCGCGCTCGATCGCCTCGCTGCGGGTCAGGCTCGACATGATCCAGACGCTACCCTTTCGCCCGGATGTCAACTCGGGCGGCTAGCTTTCGCGGGATGGACGGGTACTGCGAGCGCCTCGGCCCGGGCCTGTGGGCCGAGCCCCTCAACGCGGTGTCCAACGCCGCCTTCCTCATCGCCTGCGCGGTGCTGCTGGTGCGGACCCGGCAGCGGACCCTGCCGGTCATCCTCGGCGTCGTCGGGCTGTGCAGCCTGTCCTTCCACACCTTCGCCAACGGCTTCACCGCGGCCCTGGACACCCTGTCGATCCTGGTGTTCGTCCTGGTCGCCGTGGTGCTGCTGGCCCGCTGGGGGCTGCGCGTCCCGGCCAACCGCGCGTGGCTCGCGGCGCCCGCGTTCGTGGTGTTCGCGGCGTTCGTGGACGTGCTGCTCGGGTTGGCCGGCCGGCAGTACACCCTGGGCGGGTATCTTCCTGCTCTTCTGGGCCTGGCCGGTTTCGCCGTCGCGCTGCGCTCGCGCCCGCTCGGCCTGGCCGCCGCGGTCTTCGCGGTGTCGCTCACCCTGCGCACGCTCGACGAGCCGCTGTGCGGATCGATCCCGGCCGGCCTGCACTGGGCCTGGCACTGCCTCAACGCCGTGGTGCTCTACCTGGTCTCGGTGTCGGTGTCTCTGTATCAGTCAACAAACTTCGATGGGCGTTCGGCTCCCCGGCACCGGAGCGTCAGATCGGGTCATAAGTGTCGCGGTCATGACTGAAGGGCAAATCGGGCGCCGGGCGCTGCTGCAGGCCGCCGTCGCCGTTCCCGCGGCCGGGGCCGTCCTGGCCGCCACCGCCACGTCAGCCGAGGCCACCCCCGAGTCGCGCATCCCCGGGGGCGGCAGCGACGCCGGCGTCCCGCGGTTCGCGCTGGCGGTGCTGCCGGACACCCAGTACCTCTTCGACGAGGACAGCTCGCGCCCCGAGCCGCTGCGGGAGACCTTCGAGTACCTGCTGCGCGAGCGGGCCGACGCCAACATCGTGTTCATGGCCCACCTCGGCGACGTGACCGAGCACGGCAGCGAGCACGAGATCGGGCTGGCCTCCGACACGTTCAAGGCCCTGGACGGCCGGATGCCCTACAGCGTCCTGGCCGGCAACCACGACATCAACGGCGGCACCGACGACCAGCGCGGCGACTCCGCGTACCTGCGCGCGTTCGGGGCGTCGGCCAAGCGCTTCACGAGGATGCCGACGTTCGGCGGCGCCTCGCCGGACGGTTACAACTCCTTCCACACCGTCAAGGCGGCCGGGCGGCAGTGGCTGGTGCTGGCCCTGGACTGGCGGGTCTCGGACAAGGGCCTGGCCTGGGCCCAGACCGTGCTCGACCAGCACCGGACGCTGCCGGTCATCCTCACCACCCACGAGCTCGCCTGGTCCGAGGACAACGGCCAGGCCCACCTGTCCGACTACGGCCAGCGGCTGTGGGACTCGTTCATCAAGCGCAACGACCAGATCTTCCTGACCCTCAACGGGCACTTCTGGCCGCCGGGGCGCACCGTGCTGCGCAACGACGCGGGCCACGACGTCCACGTGCACATCACGAACTACCAGGACCGGTACTACGGCGGCGCCGGCATGATCCGCCTCTACCGCTTCGACCTGGCCCGCGGCGTCATCGACGTCGAGACGTTCTCGCCGTGGTTCCTGCGGCGCGACCCGCACGAGCGCAACCCGCTGGAGGCCGAGACGATCGAGCTGACCGGCCCGACCGACCGGTTCAGCCTGGACCTCGACTTCGCGGCCCGCTTCGCCGGGTTCGCCCCGGTGACGCCGCCCGGCCCGCGGCCGCCCGCCGCCGTGATCGGCCGGGACACCGCCGCGTACTGGCGCTTCGACGTCAACGGGCTGCCGGCGGTGGGTGGCGCGCTGCCCGACGGTACCGTCATCAAGGACCTGACCGGCAAGGGCAACGACCTGGTCGTGAAGCGCCTGCACGACAGCGCCGCCGGCGTGCTCACCTGGTCGGCCGAGCACCACGCGGGCGCACCGGCGCACGCCAGCCTCCGCTTCGACGGCGGCAAGTCCCCGGACCGCGGCGCCGTCCTGGAGGCGGTGGCCAAGGCCCCGATCAACGCCGGCCGCTTCGAGCGCGGCTACACCATCGAGGCGTTCGTGAAGTTCCCCGAGCCGTTCGACGGCGACCACGCGTGGATGGGCATCCTGTCGTGGGAGGGGCGCAACGGCGACGCCGGCAAGACCAGCGGCTGGTCGCCGGAGGAGCCGACCTGCAGCCTGAACCTGTCCCCGGAGCGCTTCCTGCAGTTCGTCGTGTACCCCACCGACCGCGACGCCGACCCGACGTCCTGGAGCCACGCGCTGCCGGTCGGGCGCTGGATGCACCTCGCGGTGGTCAACGACGCCAAGCGAACCGTCGTCTACGTCGACGGTTCGCCGATCGTGCGCAACCCGACCCAGCCGTCGAAGGGCATCACGACCTTGGGCAAACCGTTCGTGATCGGTGCCACCCAGTTCGCCGAGCAGTTCGGGCAGGGCTTCTACGGCTGGATCGGCGACGTGCGCATCACCGCCGCCGCCCTGCCGGTGCGCGACTTCCTGACCCGCTTCTAGGCCGATCCCAGGCCGCTTTTCGGCCGCTTCTCGTTTGGAAGTGCTCAACCGACGCTCACGGTGACCGATCGGGTCGTCGGTGGTGCAACCCGCGCCGCCGACGACCCGAGGGGTGTGACGGTGCGCCGGTTCGGCATCGGTACCCGCCTGACGACGGCCTTCGCCGCGCTGCTCGCGCTGCTCGCGGTGAGCGCCGGCCTTGCCCTGCGGACGATCGTCGCCGGGCGCGCGGCCGCCGACGAGGTCCGCTCGCTGGAGCTGCTCACCGCGCAGGCCAAGGAGATCGGCACCCGGGCCGCGGCGCTCAACGGCTGGCAGGCCGGGTACATCAACGACTTCTACCGCCTCGGCCCGGCCCGCGCGCTGGCCGGGGACTCGGTCGCGTACAAGGTGTGGCAGCAGGAGGAGCAGCGCTTCGAGCGGTTCCTCGGCACGGTGCCGGAGGGTGCGCTGTCGGCGGCGGAGCGGGCGGCGCTCGGGCGCGTCCGGGCCGAGCTGGCCACCTACGTCGCGGTCAACGAGCGGCTCGTGGCCACCTACCGGCCGGGGACCTCGGCCGCCATGTTCGCCGGCGACCAGCTGGCGATGTACGACAGCTGGGACGCGTACTACCGGATCATGGTGGCGGCCCAGCACCTCGCCGCCTCCGTGGACGCGCGCAACGTGGCCGCGGTCGCCGCGTCCAAGCGCGACGAGCGGCGGGCCGAATGGGTGATCGGGATCGTGGCCGCGGTGGCGCTGCTGGTCGCGGCGCTGGCGGCGATCGCGGTGACCCGCAGCATCGTGCGCCCGGTCGCGCGGGCGCGTGACGCGCTGCGCCGGGTCGCCGCGCACGACCTCACCGTCGCCCCGGCCGACGCCGGCCGCGACGAGGTGGCCCAGATGAGCGCGGCCCTGGCCCAGGCGGTCGGCACGGTGCGCGGCGTGGTCGCCGACGTGACCGAGCAGGCCCGCGCCCTCACGGTCACCTCGGGCGAGCTCGACGCGGTCTCCGGCACGTTCGCCGGCACCATCGAGGGCACGTCGCGGCAGGCGGGCGCGGTCGCCGGGGCGGCCGAGGACGTCAGCCGCAACGTGGACACGATGGCGAGCGGGGCGGTGCAGATGGGAGCGTCGATCGACGAGATCGCCCGCAACGCCACCCAGGCGGTGCACGTCGCGGACGAGGCGGTGCGCACGGCCGGCGCGGCCAACCGGACCGTCGGGCACCTGGGCGAGTCCTCGGCGGCCATCGGGCACGCGGTGCGGCTGATCACGAGCATCGCGCACCAGACGAACCTCCTCGCGCTGAACGCGACCATCGAGGCGGCCCGCGCGGGCGACGCCGGGCGCGGCTTCGGCGTCGTGGCCGGCGAGGTGAAGGACCTGGCCCAGGAGAGCGCCCGCGCGGCCGAGCAGATCGACGAGCTGGTGCGGGCGATCCAGGGCGACACCGAGGCCGCGGTGGCCGCGATCGGACAGATCGGCGAGGTGATCGGGCGGATCAGCGAGTTCCAGACCTCGATCGCCGGCGCGGTGGAGCAGCAGAGCGCGACGACGGCCGAGATGAACCGTGGCGCGTCGGCCGCCTCGACCGGCACCGCGAGCATCGCCGAGCACATCCGCGACATCGCCGGCGCCACCGCGGGCGCCGCGACCGACGTCGGCCGGGCCCGCGCGGCCGCGTCCACGCTGCGCCGGATGTCGGGCACCCTCAACGACGCCGTCGGGCAGTTCAAGCTGTGAAGGGTTCTTCGATGCGTCCCATCGCGTTGGTACTGGCCGTGGCGCTCGCCCTCGCCGGTTGCACGAGCGTCGCGCCGGACGCCGGCCAGGTGCTCGGCGGCCTGGGCAGCGAGTCGATCCACGTCGGCGTCGCGTACGACACCACCGGCCGCGGCGACAAGAGCTTCAACGACGCCGCCGGAGCCGGCCTGGACCGGGCCAAGCAGGAACTGCTGGTCTCGGCGAGCGAGGTGACGGCGGCCGGGAACACCGACGACGCCCGCGCGGACGCGCTGCGGCACCTGGTCCGGGACGGCAGCGGGCTCGTGGTCGCCGTCGGCTTCCTCTACGCCGGGGCGGTCAGGACGGTCGCGGCCGAGCACCCGAAGGTCACCTTCGCGATCATCGACGACGACTCGGTGACCGCCGACAACGTGGTCGCGCTGCTGTTCTCCGAGGAGCAGGGCTCCTACCTGGTCGGTGTGGCGGCCGCCCTGGCCAGCACGAAGAACCGGGTCGGGTTCGTCGGCGGGGTCCGGGTGCCGCTGATCAAGAAGTTCGAGGCGGGGTTCACCGCCGGCGCCCGCAGCGTGCGGCCGGGGATCGCGGTCGACGTGGCGTACCTGAGCGAGCCGCCGGACTTCTCCGGTTTCAGCTCGCCCGACAAGGGCCGCGCGGCCGCGGCGCGACTGCTGGCCGGCGGGGCCGACGTCGTCTACGCGGCCGCGGGCGGCTCCGGCGGCGGGGCGTTCGCGGCGGTGGCGGCGGTGCCGGGGGCGTGGGCGATCGGGGTGGACTCCGACCAGTACCAGACGGCCGACGCCGCCGTCCGCCCGCGCATCCTCACCTCGATGCTCAAGCGGGTCGACAACGGCGTCTTCCAGGAGATCCAGGGCTTCGTGAAGGGCGACCGCGCGGGCGGCGTGAAGCGCTACGACCTGAGGGTCGACGGCGTCGGCTTCGCCACCTCCAACGCCGCGCTGCAGCCGTTCCTGCCGCGCCTCGACCAGGCGCGCTACGCGATCCTCGACGGAGCGGTGACGGTACCGGCGGCGTAGTTCCTGGCAAGTCGGGCCGCGCCCAGGGCCGGATCGGTCGCGGTGCCCACCGGTCGTCGCAGCAGGCCGAGGACGGCCCGGCGCACGGGAGTGTCGGCGACGAGCAGGCCGCCGCCCAGCACGACCGGCGCGGCCGGGGCCGCCAGCTCGTCCAGGGTGGCGACGAGGCGGGTCGCGGCCTCGGCCACGATCGCGCCCGCGTCCGGGTCGCCGGCGTCGGCCAGCTCGCACACGTCGGGGGCCAGGGCACCGAACGGGGGCAGCGCCTGGGCCCAGTGCACAAGCTCGTCGGGGTCGGCGGCGCCGGAGTGCCGGGCGACGCGGCGCGCGAGGGGCGTGTCCCAGCGCCGCACGGCCCGGCGGACCGCCTGCAGGCCCAGCCACAGCCCCGAGCCCTCGTCGCCGAGCAGCCAGCCCAGCCCGTCGGCCACGCGGGTCGTCTCCAGGCCGTCGACCAGGGCCGCGACCGCGCCCGTACCGCAGATGAGGACCGCCCCGGCCGCCCAGTCCCCGCCGGCCGCGAACGCCGTCACCGCGTCGCCCACGACGGGGATCGGGCAGCGCAGCCCCAGCGCCTCCCACTCGGCGGCGAACGCCCGGGCGATCGCCGGGTCGGCCAGGGCGCTGACCCCGGCCACCCCGACGACCCCCGCCACCACGTTCGCCGGATCGAGCCCGTTGAGCGCCGACCGCAGCGCCGACCCGACAGCGCGTGCGGCCGGCGGTCCGCTGGCCGCCGGGTTGCCGGGGCCGCCCGCGCCGCGTCCGAGCACGGTGCCATCCTCGTCGAGAGCCACCGCCTTCGATGCGGTGCCGCCGGCGTCCACGCCAACCACGACTGCCATGGCGTCGATGGAAACATAGAAAGTTCTTATTGACTAGAAGTTGAAGTGGTCGTAATTTTCATCGCCAAGGCAGAACGATGAAAAGGATGACCGACGGTGACGGGTGAGAGTGGCGGCCTGCTGGGCAGGCTTCGCATCGAGGGGCCGACCATGCCGGAGGCCCTGGCGAAGATCGCCGAGACGATCCTCGGAGATCCCGAGGAGGCGGCGCACGCCAGCATCGTCGACCTGGCCGAGCGCTCCGGCACCTCGACGGCGACCGTCACGCGGTTCAGCCGGACGCTGGGCTTCAAGGGGTACGCGAACCTGCGGGTGGCGATCGCGACCGAGACCGGCCGCGCGGAACAGGCCCGCTGGGAGACCGACATCTCCGGCGACATCGCACCCGGCGACCCGCTCGCCGACGTGCTCGGCGTGATCACCGCGGCCGACACCCGGGCGATCCACACCACCGCGGCGTCGCTGGACGTCGCCGCCGTCGAGCGCGTCGCCGAGGCGATCGCCGGGGCCGGGCGGGTGGAGATCTTCGGCTTCGGCTCCAGCGGCACCGCGGGCCGCGAGATGGCCTTCCGCCTGGAACGCATCCGGGTCCCCGTCTGGTACCGCTCCGACAGTCACACCGCGCTCACCAACGCGGCGCTGCTCGGCCCGGGCGACGTCGCGATCGGGCTGTCGCACTCCGGCCGCACCCGCGAGGTGATCGAGACCCTCGCCGAGGCCGCCGACCACGGGGCGATGACCGTCGCCGTCACGTCCTTCGGGCGCTCGCCGCTGGCCGAGGTGGCCGACGTCGTGTTCACCACCTCGGTCCACGAGACCACCTTCCGGGTGGCGGCCCTCTCCGCGCTGCACTCGCAGCTGCTGGTCCTGGACCTCATCTACGTCGCGGTGGCGCAGCGCACCTACGAGCGCACCGCCGAGGCCCTCGAGCTCACCGTGCGCGCCGTCGACGCGCACCGGTTGCCCGACACGACCAACACCCGCAAGCGACCACGGAGGGAAAAGCCGCTGTGACCATCAGAAGTGCCGACTACGTCGAGGTGATCCGGGCCGCCATCGAGCGCGTCGGGACCACGCAGGGCGACAAGGTGGCCCACGCCGCCGACCTGATGACCGCGACGGTGCAGGCGGGCGGGGTGATCCAGGCCTTCGGCTGCGGGCACTCCGAGGCGCTCGCCATGGAGATCGCGGGCCGGGCCGGCGGCCTGGTGCCGACGAGCCGGATCGCGCTGCGCGACATCGTGCTGTACGGCGGCGAACCCCTCAGCGCGCTGGCCGACCCGCAGCTGGAACGCACCCCCGCCGTCGCCCACAAGCTCTACGACCTGGCCCCCGTCAAGCCCGACGACACCTTCGTCATCGCCTCCAACTCCGGCGTCAACGGCGCCGTGGTGGAGATGGCGCAGCTGGTCAAGCAGCGGGGCCACGCCCTGATCGCGATCACGTCGCTGGAGCACTCCTCCCGCGTCGACTCGCGCCACCCGAGCGGCCAGAAGCTCGGCGACCTCGCCGACGTGGTGCTCGACAACGGCGCCCCCTACGGCGACGCGTCGCTGCCGCTGCCCGGCGGCGGCGCCGTCGGGGCGGTCTCCTCGATCACGGCCGCCCTGCTCGCCCAGCAGATCGTCACCGAGGTGGTGGCGCGGCTGCTGGCGCTCGGGGTCACGCCGCCGATCTACCTGTCCGACAACGTGCCGGGCGGACGGGAGCACAACGCCGCACTTGAAGCGCGGTACGCCGGGCGCATCCGGCGTACCGCATAAAGGAGAGAGAGCCTTGCCATGAACCCCTCACCTCTCAACCCAACTTATCCCAGCCGCCGCTCCCTGCTGAAAGGCGCCGCCGGCGTGGCCCTCGCCGCGCCGCTGCTCAGCGCCTGTGTGACGAGCGGCGGCGACGACGAGAAGCCGGCCGCCAACGCCGGGAACAAGAGCGCCGACAACCCGCTCGGGGTCAAGGACGACGCCCCGCTGGAGGTCGTGATCTTCAAGGGCGGCTACGGCGACGACTACGCCAAGCACGCCGAGGACCTCTACAAGGGCAAGCACGCGAAGGCGACGATCGACCACAAGGGCATCCAGAAGGTCGGCGAGGCGCTGCAGCCCCGCTTCGTGGCCAACACTCCGCCGGACGTGGTCGACAACACCGGCGCCGGCCGGCTCGACCTGGCCACGCTCGTCGGGGCCAAGCAGCTCTCGGACCTCGCCGAGCTGCTCGACGCGCCCTCGTTCGACGACCCGAACACCAAGGTGCGCGACACGCTGCTGCCGGGCGTGGTCGACGACGGCACCTTCGACAAGCAGGTCCTGACCCTGAACTTCACCTACACGGTGTGGGGCCTGTGGTACTCCAAGCCGCTGTTCGCGAGCAAGGGCTGGACGTACCCGAAGACGTGGGACGAGATGCTCACGCTGTGCGCGACCATCAAGGCCGCGGGCGTCGCGCCGTGGACGTACCAGGGCAAATACCCGGAGTACATCAACGACCCGCTGCTGTCGATGGCCGCCAAGATCGGTGGCGAGGCGCTGCTCAAGTCGGTCGACAACCTCGAGCCCAACGCCTGGAAGGCCGACGGGCTCAAGGCGGCCGCGGAGGCGTTCGCCGAGCTGGCCGGCAAGGGCTACATCATGAGCGGCTCGGAGGCGCTGTCGCACACCGAGGCCCAGGCCGCCTGGTGCCAGGGCAAGGCCGCGTTCATCCCCTGCGGCTCGTGGCTGGAGAGCGAGCAGAAGGGCGTCGCCCCGGCCGGCTTCGACATGGTCATGGGCGCGGTCCCGGCCCGCACGAGCAGCGACAAGATGGCCGGCACCGCGGTGCAGGCGGCGAGTTCGGAGTCGTTCCTCGTACCGTCGAAGGCCAAGAACGTCGCCGGCGGCATGGAGTATCTGCGGATCCTGTTCTCCAAGCAGTCGGCCAAGGCGTTCGCGCAGTCCGCGGGCACCCTGCCGGCCGTGGCCGGGGCGACCGACGGGCTGCAGCTCAGCAGCGGCCTCGGCTCGACCCGCGACGCCGTCACCGCGGCGGGCAAGGAGGCGTTCACCTTCCGCTTCCGCACGTGGTACGCCCCGCTGGCCAAGGCCGTCGACGACGCCACCGGCGAGCTGGTCAACAAGCGCGCCACGGCCGCCGAGTGGGCCGACCGGGTCCAGAAGGCGGCGGACGCGCTGGCGAAGGATTCCAGCGTCAAGAAGTACACCCGCTGATGAAACACGGCCGGGCCGGCTTCCTCATCGGTGCGCTCCTGCCCGCTCTGGTGCTGCACGTGCTCTTCGTGCTGTCGCCGTACGCGCAGGCGTTCTACCTCTCGCTCACCGACTGGACCGGCCTGAGCAGCAAGGCGCACTTCGTCGGGGCGGGCAACTATGCCCGCCTCGGCGGCGACTCCCTGTTCCTGGACGCGGTGCGCAACAACGCGGTCATGCTCGCCGTGGTACCCCTGGTCACCATCGGCCTGGGCCTGTTCCTGGCCAGCATGCTGCACGTGGGCGGGCGCGACGGGCGCAAGGGCATCGCCGGCTCGCGGGTCTACCAGATCGTGTACTTCTTCCCGCAGCTGCTGTCGCTGGTCGTCATCGCGCTGCTCTGGAGCTTCGTCTACAACCCGAACAACGGCCTGCTCAACGGGGTGCTGCGAGGTGTCGGCCTGGGCTCGCTGGCCCGCAGCTGGCTGGCCGAGCCGGACCTGGCCCTGCCGGCCGTGATGGCGGTGCTGGTCTGGTCGTCGGTCGGGTTCTACATGGTGCTGTTCAGCGCGGCGATCGACTCGATCCCGAAGGAGCTGTTCGAGGCCGCGCTGCTGGACGGGGCGAGCGGCTGGGCGACGTTCCGCACGGTGACGCTGCCGCTGGTGCGCGACACGGTGCAGGTCGCGTTCGTCTATCTCGGCATCGCCGCGCTCGACGGGTTCGCCGTGGTGCAGGTCATGACGGTCGGCCCGGGCGGTCCCGACGGCGCCACCGAGGTGATCGGGCTTTCGTTGTACCGCAACGCCTTCACCTTCGCGCGCTTCGGCTACGCGTCGGCCATGGGCGTCGCGCTGTTCTTCGCCACGCTGACGCTGGCCGTGCTCGCCCTGCGCGCGGGCCGCAAGGAGAGGATCGAGCTGTCGTGAAGCGCGCGCTGCCGCATGTGGCGATGCTGTGCTGGGGCGTGGTGACCGCGCTGCCCCTGCTGTGGGCGGTCATGAGCTCGTTCAAGACCGATGCGGCCATTCTCAACGACCCGTGGTCCGTGCCGACGGATCCGCAGTGGGGGAACTGGTCGCGGGCCTGGAACCAGGCCGACATCGGGCGGTACTTCTTCAACAGCGTCATCGTCGTGGGCGGCGCGCTGGTGCTGACGATGCTGCTCGGCGCGCTCGTGGCCTATGCCCTGGCGCGCTACGAGTTCCCGGGCAACCGGCTCGTCTACTACACGTTTGTCGCGGCCATGTTCTTCCCGGTGTTCCTGGCCCTCGTGCCGCTGTTCTTCGTCGTGCAGCAGATGCATCTGCTCGGCACCTATCAGGGCCTGATCCTGGTGTACGCCGCTTATGCCGTACCATTCACGGTCTTCTTTCTGCACTCGTTCTTCCGCACGCTGCCGAACGAGGTCGCGGAGGCCGCGTTCATGGACGGCTGCTCGCACGCGGGGGTGTTCTTCCGCGTGATGCTGCCGATGGCCCGGCCCGGGCTGGTGGCCGTCGGCATCTTCAATTTCCTCGGGCTCTGGAACCAGTATCTGCTCCCGCTGGTTCTCAATCCCGACCCGGACCGGTACGTCCTGGCGCAGGGATTGGCCTCCCTGTCGGTCAGCCAGGGCTACCGAAGCGACTGGAGCGGACTGTTCGCCGGCCTGACGATCGCCATGCTGCCGGTGCTCATCGCCTATGTCGCGTTCCAACGGCACATCCGCGCCGGAATGACCGCCGGCGCGGTCAAGTAACCGTTTGTTCTTCATTGTGGGGAGGACCCTGCCCATGCAAATCGGTATACGTCGATCTCTAGCGATCGCGTCCGGCATCGCGTTGGCCGGCGCGATCGGGGCGTTCGCGATCACCGCGGCCACCGTCGGCACCGCCAGTGCCGCCGCCAACAACTGCGGCTACCTGTTCGACGACTTCAACTACGGCTCGTCGTCCGACGCGTCGCTGACCGCGCACGGATGGGTGCCGCGCACCTACTCCGGCGGCCCGGGCGTGCCCGGCGCCACCTGGTCGGCCAACAGCATCACCTTCCCGACCAACGGCGGCCAGAAGGTCATGCAGCTCACCGCGTCCACGGACGGCACCAGCGGGGGCACCAACCAGGCCGAGCTCTACACCGCCCAGAAGCGGTACCTCGAGGGCACCTACGCCTCCCGGATCCGCTTCACCGACACACCGACCGGCGGCAACGACGGCGACCACATCAACGAGACGTTCTTCACGATCAGCCCGCTCAACGGCGACCTCGACCCCACCTACAGCGAGCTGGACTTCTCGGAGTACCTGCCCAACGGCGGCTGGGGCGAGACGGGCCCGATCAACTACCAGACGACCTGGTACACGTACCGCAACGACCCGTGGTACGCCGACAACGTCCACTCGGAGCAGCGCCGCAGCTTCGACGGCTGGCACGACCTGGTCATCACCGTCTCCGGCGGGCACGTCATGTACTACATCGACGGCGCGCTGATGGGCGACCACTCCGGCAAGTTCTACCCACGCCAGACGATGACCATCAACTGGAACCTGTGGTTCATCGACACCGCCGCGCACACCGGGGGCCTCTCCACGTACATCCAGCAGGTCGACTGGGTGCTGTACGCGAAGAACCAGGTCCTCACCCCGAGCCAGGCGACGGCACAGGCGGCCGCCTACCGCAGCGCGGGCAACGCGTTCACCGACACGGTGGACGCCTCCGGCCCGTGCGTGACGCCGACCGGCTCGGCCACCCCCTCCACCTCGGCCTCTCCCTCGAAGTCCCCGTCGGCGTCACCGTCGCCGTCGACCTCGACCCCGCCGGCCACGAACTGCTCGACCGCTCCGGAGTGGTCGATCAGCGGCGTCTACACGGCCGGCCAGACGGTCAAGCACGAGAAGAGCGCCAACGGCAACCCGAACGGCCCGGCCTCGGGTCAGGGCAAGCACCTGTGGCGCGCCAAGTGGTGGACGCAGGGCTCGGAACCGGGCTGGACCGCCAACTGGGAAGACCTCGGCCACTGCTGAGTATCTGGAGTTGAACCTTCTATCCTCCGGCCACGGGCTTCCCGCTCGTGGCCGGAGGCCGCTTCGACTACTGTGCGTCCCGGCGGTTCTGTACGGAGCGAATCGATCAAGCCGCGCGAGCCCTCGGATTTTTCTGCCCTGGGTAGGCTCAAGCAATCGGAACAGCACGCGCGACGGGCGGCTGCTATCTCTTCCTTGGGCGGGCCGCGGTGTTGGGCGGGCCGCGGTGTTGGGCGGGCCGCGGTGTTGGGCGGGCCGCGGTGTTGGGCGGGCCGCGGTGTTGGGCGGGCCGCGGTGTTGGGCGGGCCGCGGTGTTGGGCGGGCCGCGGTGTTGGGCGGGCCGCGGTGTTGGGCGGGCCGCGGTGTTGGGCGGGCCGCGGTGTTGGGCGGGCCGCGTTTACGTGGGCCGCGTTTGGATGTGCCGCCAGACCTCGTCCGGGACCTGATCGGGGGCGAAGTGTCCAGCGCCGGCCATGACTCCCGTGGTGACGTCCCTGACCCCGGCCGCACGTAGCCCGGCCGCGTACGCGGCGATGTCCCCGCCCTCGTGCTCGCCGCGTAGGTAGAGCAGCGGCGTCCGGACCTCGACGGGCGCTCCGTTCGCGGCCGCGTCCTGGGCGAACGCCCGGTACCACCGGAAGCCGGTGCCGAGCTTGCCCGCGTACGCGGCGGCGTAGCGTTCGCGGGACGCCTCGGGGACGGCGGCCGGGTCGGGGGACAGGACGTCGTAGAAGTAGTCGAAGTATTCGCGCTCGTGACCGCGGACCAGGAGCTCGGGCAGGTCGGGCACGGCGTGGAACCCGAAGTGCCAGATGTACGGGTTGCGCCGCACGTCCTCCCAGGGCGCCACCCCGGGGACGACGGTGTTCATGATGACGGCCCGGCGCAGCTCGTCGCCGTACGCACGCAGGTACGCGAACGTGACCATGCCCCCGCAGTCGTGGCCGACCAGCGTGACGTCGCGCAGCCGCAGCGGCCGGATCGTCTCGCGGACGGCGGCGGCCAGGGCGGCCTTCGTCCCGTCGGTTTCCAGGTCGAGCAGGTTGAGGGCGACCGCGAAGTGGCCGTCGGCGGCGGCCAGGCGCATGACGTCGCGCCAGCAGTCGGCGGTCTCGGGCCAGCCGTGCAGGAAGACGTACGCGGGTGCGGCGGGATCGCCCTCGTGGATGACGTTCATATGACCACGTTTACCCGGCCCCAGCGGTCAGGAACTGGCCGCAATCGGCCGTAGCGTCACCACCGTGCGGATTTCATTGCGAGCGCTCAACCGGACCTACCTGCGGCGGCAGCTGCTCCTCGGCGGCGGGCCGCGTGACGTCGAGGCCGTCGTGCGGCATCTCGTGGCGGTGCAGGCCCAGGAGGTCGACGCGCCGTACGTCAGCATGTGGCTGCGCCTGCCGGAGTTCGCGCACGACGGGCTTTCGGCCGCGCTGCGGGACCGGGTCGTCGTGCGCGGCGGCCTGCTGCGGGGAACCCAGCACATCACCGCCGGCACCGATTATCTCTGGTTGCGGCCGCTGCTCGCCGGCCGCCGGGGCAACGCCGGGCTCTCGCCGTTCCGCCAGCAGATCGAGGGGCTGGAGCTCGCCGAGATCGTGCGGGCGGCGCGGGAGATCATGGCTGGGCGGACGCTGACCCGGCCGCAGCTCGCGAAGGCGCTCGGGGAACGGTTCCCCGGGCGGCAGGGCATCCCGCTCGCCTGGGCCGCACAACATCAGCTGGCCATCATTCATCCGCCGCCGACCGGGACCTGGCGGCGGCGCGGGCACGTGCACTGCGCGCTCGCGGAGGAGTGGATCGGGGCGCCGTTGCGCGCGGACGGGGACGTGCGGGAGCTGTTCCGGCGGTACCTCGTTGGCTGCGGGCCGGCCACGATTCAGGATTTTCAGGTCTGGTCCGGGCTGCGCAAGATGCGCGAGGAGATCGAGGGCATGCGCGGCGAACTGCGCGTGTACGTCGACGACAGCGGGCGGGAACTGTTCGACCTGCCCGAACTCGGCATCGCCGACGGGGACGAGCCGGTGCCGGTGCGGTTCGTGCCCGAGTTCGACAATCTCGTGCTCAGCCACGAGGATCGCGCGCGCATCATCGTCAATGCGGCGGACCGGGCCGAAATCACGCCCGGGTACTCCGTGGTGAAGCCGACCTTTCTCGAGGACGGGTTCGTCGCCGGCACCTGGGCGGTCGAGGGCGGAAGGCTCGACATCACGCCGTTCCGGCCGTTGCGGGATGCGGCGGCGGTGTACGAACAGGCCGTACAACTGGCGGATTTTCTGCAGTTAGAACAGGGTCAGGGGACCGACCGGATTCGGCTCGGGTAGCGGCGGCAATTCCGGGACCAGCGCGCGCACGGCGGTGTGGAAGTCGCGGGCCAGCGCCGGTGCGTCGGCGTTGTCCGGGGTGTGGATGAAGAATGTCGGGGAACGGCCCTCGCGCAGCCATTGCGCGGCCTGGCGGACCCATCCCTGCCAGCCGTCGATCGTCAAATGTGCATCGTCGCGGCCGAGGTACCGCACGATCGGCCGCGCCGTCAGCGCCTTGGTCCGTCGAGGCAGGCGTGGTTTCTTCGTCCAAGCGTCGCGTTCGGCCTCGCTCGTCGGCGGCGCGGCGAAGAATGCCGTGGTGTCGAACGGCACCCATTCCGCCCCGGCCGCCGACAGCACGTCCTCCAGAAGCCCCGCGTCGCCGGCGAAGAACGCGGGATGGCGCACCTCGACGGCGCTGCGATAATCGGCCGGCAGACGGCGCAGAAACGCGGCGAGATGCGGGACTTCTTCGGGCCCAAAAGACCCCGGCAGTTGTACCCACAATGCGTGCACCCGCGCCCCCAGCGGTTCGATCGCCGCGAGGAAGGCGTGCAACTCCGCGTCCGCGCGCGGCGAGAGGCGGAACTCGTGCGTCACCGGCTTGGGCAGTTTGAGGACCATCCGGAAGTCGGGCGACGTCTGCTCGGCCCAGCCGCGCACGGTTTCCACCGTCGGCGTCGCGTAGAACGTGGTGTTGCCCTCGACCGCGTTGCACCACCCCGCGTACGCGCGCAGCCGCTCACCCGCCGGCAGCGGGTGCTCGACGAACCGGCCCTGCCACGCCTTCAGGCTCCACATGGCGCAGCCGACGTGCAGCGTGGGCCGGGTCTCGTCCATGGTCGACTACTGTACCCATGGCGCATCTATACCGCGTCGGCCTATAAATCCGGATATATCACCGCAGCAGCGATGCGAACTCGGCGCGCCCGTACGCCGTTCCCGCGATGCCCCAGCCGCCCTCGGCCGCCTCGGTCAGCAGTACCCAGGTGCGCTGCGCCTGCGTGGGATCGCCGCAGACCTCGGCGACGATGCGCGTCGCCTCCGCCACCAGTTCCCGCTGGCCGTCGCGCGACAGGACGCCGGGCGGCGTCACGACCTGCACCCGAACGGTGCGCGCGGCGTCGGTGGCTGCGGTGTGCACAGTGGACGGTGACATCCGGTGCAGGTAGGCGCCGGTGTTGTGGGTGTGCGCCGGGCCGGGGGAGTCGACGCCCTCGGCGTGCAGCAGGGCCGTGGTCAGCCGGGCGGCCAGCTCGCGTTCGGAGCCGGCGGGGAAGAGATCGTCAGCGGCGTACACGTCGATCATGGGCATGGTGCAGCACTCCCTTGTACGGGGCATTATGATGACTGTCATAGACGCTAGATTATGACGATCGGCATAGTCAAGTAGTGCAGAGGTACGGGAGTGAGGCAACCGGTGGCGGGCGAAGTGCGCGGCAACATGGTCGAGGGCGCCGCCCTCCTGCTGGCCAAGCAGGGGTTGCAGGCGACGTCGTTCTCGGAGGTGCTCAAGGCCACCGGCGCGCCCCGGGGCTCGATCTACCACCACTTCCCCGAGGGCAAGGACCAGCTCGTCGACGCCGCGCTCGACTTGGTGGCGGAGCGGATGCTGGAGGGGCTTGCGCAACAGCGCGGAGAAAGTGCCGAGGACATCACGTTGTACGTCATGCAGGCCTGGCGCTCCGTGCTCGAGCGCTCCGGGTTCGCGGCCGGATGTGCGGTGCTCGCCGTGACCGTGGCGGCCGACTCGCCGGAGTTGCTGCAGCGCGCCGCCGGCATCTTCCGGGCGTGGCGAGTGCGGCTCGGGGAACTGTACGTACAAGCGGGGTTCGAACCGGCACGGGCGGCGCGTTTCGCGGCGTCGGTGATCGCGGCCACCGAGGGCGCGGTCGTGATGTGCCGGGCGGAGCAGAGCCTCGAACCGCTGGAGCTGGTGGGCGAAACCCTTCTGGCACAGGCGAAAGCGCCCACCGGCTGAGCGCGACCGCGCGACCGCGCGACTGTGTAACCCGCGCGACCGTGCGACCGCGCGACTGTGCAACCCGCGCGACCGCGCGGCGAGACCGTGCCGGCTCTATCGCAAGCCGAAGCGCGCCGCCCGGGCTCTCGCGCAAGCCGAAGCGCGTCGCCGGTTGTCGCGCGGGCGGAGGCGCCTGCCGGCTGGACACCACTGCGCGCTGGTCGGGGAAACCGTTGCCGCACAAGCAAAGGCGCCCGCCGGCGAAACCGGCGGGCGCCCCTGGACGAACCGTCTTACTCGGCGGTGAACTGCACCCGGCGACGGCGGCGGAGCGTGAAGACCAGCGCCGCGCCACCCGCGACGAGGGCCGCGCCCGTGCCGACCATCGGCAGGGTGGTGTTCGAGCCGGTCACCGGCAGACCCGGGGTCGGCGAGCCCGACGGCGTGGCCGGCGGCACCGAGCGGGACGCCTCGGGCGTCGGGCTCGGGGACTTCGACGGCGACTTCGAGGGCGTCGGCGACGGGGTGGTCTTCGGCCCGCAGTTGCCGGGCAGGTTGACCGGGTTGCTCTTGAAGTTGGCCGGGTGACCGTTAGAGGGCCACACCTTGTTCGGCCCGTCCTGCCAGAGGCCGTCGACGCTCAGCACCAGGTTGTTCTTGGTGTCACCCTTGTACGTGGTGGTGAACGTGTCGGTGCCGTTCGCCTGCAGCGTGATGTTGCCGTGGGTCTCCCCGGTCGGCAGGATCTTGATGTTGGTCAGGTTGACCGGCTTGCCGTAGTCGTTGTGGACCGTCCAGGTCACCGTGTAAGTGCCGTTGTCGTCACAACTCGCCTTGCCGGCGGGCCCTGCACTGTGCGCGCTCGCGGGCGTAACGAAGAGGGTCGATAGGCCGACGGCGGCGGCTGCGGCGAAACTGCCGACAGCCACCCTCCTGAACAGCGTGTTTTTCACGTCGTCTCCTACGGGGTGGAACTTAGCGACGACACAACATAGAGCGGATGGCCACCTGGGCGACAGTCAGAAGCGCATGGAAATTTGCAACTGATCCAGGTATGTCCGGATCATCCGAAAAAATAATGGAGATCTATGCTGTTCTTAATCACCCGATGCGGTGAATCCGTTACACCATAAGCCCGAGCGCACCGTGGCGGTTCGGCCCATGTGGGCCCATGACGTGCGCAAGCTCGCGCCCGACGGCCCACGGCCATCGATGCCAGCGCGGCCCTTCCCGGGCCCTCGGAATCGTCAAGGCATCGGAGTTTATTAATTGTTGACACAATGACGCAGAATTGTCGCTGCGTGCACATTGCGATTACTTGCAGTGATCGCCGGGTCGGCTGGTTCTGAACCGAACGCTTGTCGGAATAGGATCGCGCCGGTGGAGACGGCGCAGATCCTTCAGCTCGCGTCGCTGCTCACGCTGCCGCAGTTACAGGTCGCCGAGGTGCTGTCCCTGCGCGCGGAGGGCACGCGGCAGCGGGACCTGGCGCGGGCGCTCGGCGTCGCCGCGGACGACCCCGCCCTCGTCGCCGCGCTCGGTGCGCTGCACGCCGCCGGCCTGGCCTGGCCGGACGAGCGGGAGCCGGAGTGGATCCGCACCGTACAGCTGCATCAGGTCCTGGCCAACAGCTACGGGTTCGGGCGCGCGGCCGAGCACGAGATGACGTACCTCCCGCTGGAGCTCCTGCAGCGCGTCGCGTATGAGCTAGGGGCGCCCGTCGGCCGCGACCACCAGCGCCTCGTGCGCGAGATCGGGGCTGTGCTCGCCGACCCCGACCGGGTGCGCGAGCAGTTCCGCCAGGCCCCCGCGGCCGCGCAGGACATCCTGCTGCGCCTGGCCGTCGGCGAGCCGTTCTACTCCGACCCGCAGGACCTGCTCGCGCTGCGTACCAGCCGCCGCGGCACTCCGTTGCGCTGGGCCGTGCACCGCGGGCTGCTCGTTTTCAACGGGTACTACGGCAACGCCGTCGCCATGCCCAGTGAGGTCGGCGCGGCGCTACGTCCGGACTTCCGGGCCCCGTTCGACACCGCCCCACCTGCCCCGCCGTCGATCACGATCGGGACCGCGTCCATCGACCGCGCGGGCGCGGGCGCCGCGCGGGCGGCGCTGGCGTCGGTCGTCACGCTGCTGGAGGAGTGCGGCCGTACGCCGGTGCCGATTCTCAAGGCGGGCGGGATCGGGCTCCGGGAGGTACGAAAGCTGGCTCGTCTCATCGAATCGGACGAGGAGGGCGTGCGATTCTGGCTGACGGTGGCCGGGATGAACGGGCTCATCGGCATCACCGGGGACCGCGTCGCGCCGTCGGCCGAGTTCGACGACTGGCTCAAGCTCGACCCGGCCGAGCAGTTCGGCCGCCTGCTCGACGGCTGGTTCCGGATGCCGGCCGCGCCGCTGCTGCTCGACGGCCGCCCGGCGCTCGTCGGCAGCGAACACGACGAGAACAGCGCGACGCTGCGGGTGACGCTCGCCGCCGTCCTCGCGTCGTTACGCGGCGGGCGCGGCGCGGCCGGGCTGGAGGGGCTCACCGCGATGCTCGCGTACCTGCGCCCGCTCGTGGCCGGCGACGCCGCGGAGGCCGCGCCCATGACCCGGGCCCTGTGGCGCGAGTACGAACTCATGGGCGTCGGCGCGCTCTTCGCCCCCACGTCCCTGTGCCACGCCCTGGCCACCGGCGACCACGCCAAGCTCGAGGCCACCCTGCGCGAGTTTTTACCCCCAGCCCAGGATTCGGTACTCCTACAAAGCGATCTAACCGCCATCGCCACCGGTACGCCGTCCGCCTCCCTCAGCGCCCTGCTCGACCTTGCAGCCGACCGCGAGTCGCGCGGGGGCGGCTCGACCTGGCGCTTCACCGAGTCCTCGGTGCGCCGCGCCTTCGACGCCGGCTCCACCGCCGACGAACTGCTCGCCCACATCCGCGCGGCCGCGGCCGGCGGGCGGGTGCCGCAGCCGCTGGAGTACATGGTGGCCGACCTCGGCCGCAAACACGGCGTCGTGCGCGTCCGCACGGTCGGCTCGGTCCTGCGCAGCGAGGACGTCGCGCTGCTGGGCGAGATCCGCCGGGTGCGCAGCCTGGCCCGGCTGGAGCTGACCGAACTCGCCCCGACAGTGCTGTCCAGTGCCCTGAGCCCCGCCGAGACGCTTGCCGCGCTACGGGCCGCCGGGTACGCGCCCGCCGGCGAAAACCCGGACGGCACCATCGCGTTCGAACGGCCGGCGCGGCACCGGGCGCTACAGCGTGCGGTCGAGGAGCCGGACGACAGCGACGAATAGCGCCACCGGCTCGACGCCGCCGGCCGCCACCACCGCGTTCGAACGGCCCGTGCGTCACCCGCGCGCGACCGTGCGCCACCGCACGCGGCGTGCGCGGGGTGCGCGGGGTGCGCGACCGCGCGTTGCGTCGTGCGGTGCTCGTTTTGAGCGGCCCGCGTGCCACTTGTCCGCGGCCGGGCGTTACAGCGTGCGGTCGAGGAACTGGATGACGGCGCGGGTGAGGGCGACGCGGTGGTCGGAGAAGACGTGGTCGGCCGGTAGCGTCGCCGCCTCGGCGTCGACGGCGGCCGCCAGCGGGTCGTAGTGCAGCTCCGGCCACGCGACGGTGTCGTGCGCGGCCGCGACGAGCAGGACGGGGCGGCCCGCGAGGCGTGGGGCCAGGTTCTTCAGCTGCCACGCCGCGCCGTGGGTGCGCATCTCCTCGTACAGTGCATCGCCGCTGGTGCCGCGCAACGGCAGCGGGTCGCCGGCGAACATGGTGCGGGCTTCGTCGAGTACACCTTGGGAGGCTTGGGAAACGGCGCCGAGGTCGTATGCGGCGAGGGCCGCGACCGCGCGCACCGACGCGTCGCGCGCCGCGGTGTGCAGGGCCGCGAATCCGCCGATGCTGTGCCCGACGACCGCCACACGCGCGGGGTCGAGCGACGGGTCGAGCCCCGGCGCGACCGCGACCGCGCGGGCGGCGTCGGCGAGAACGTTCGACCACGAATAGTCGCCGCCGACGCCCCACGACCCGCGGTAGTGGAACACCAGCGCCGCGTAACCGGCCCGGCGCAGCGCCTGCGCGAGATCGAAGTTGCGCTCGTTGCCGGGGAAGCCGTGCAGCAGGACGACGACCGGATGCGGCCCCGGTCCGGCCGGAACGTGCAGAACCCCCAGCAGCGGTACGCCGCCGCTGTCGAACCGCACCTCCGGCGTGCGGGCGCGCGGGTGGTCGTTCGGGTCCGGATCGTTTTGCCAGCGGTCGTCCATGTGTCTTTTGTACAAGGCGGGATCGCGCCCCCGAGCGGACAATCGGGACATGACCGCGAAACCCGTGAACCTGACCGAGGCACTGCAGTCGTTCACCGAGGTGTACAGCCCGCGGATCGTCGCGCGCATGAACGACTACGACGTGCGGGTAGCCCACACCAAGGGCGAGCACGTCTGGCACACCCACGCCGACACCGACGAGTTCTTCCTCGTCCTGGACGGCCGCTTCGACATCGCCATCCGCGAGCCGGACGGCCACGAGCACACCGTCGTCCTGCACCCGGGCGACACGTGGGTCGTACCACGCGGCACCGAACACAAACCCTCCTCCCCGGGCGGCTCCATCCTCATGTTCGAACCAACCGGCACCCTGACCACCGGCGACGCCGCCGCCGGCGAGATCCCCGCCCACGTCGACAGCACCGCCGGCCACGACCTGGCCTGACCCGCACACGACGCGCCGTCCGCCGGCCCACGGTGCAGGTTCATCACCACGACGCGTGCTTCAACGCAGGCGCCGCGACGACGCGTGCTCCACCGCTACGACGCGCCCTGGACCAGGCGGGTGGCGCGGCTTCGTCGGCTACGACGCGCGCTGCACCGCCGGGCGGCCGCGGGCTTATTGCCATGACGCGTGCTTCACCGGGCGGACGGCGCGGGCTTGTTGCTACGACGCGTGCTCCACCGCTGCAACGCGCCCCGCAGCGGGCGGATGGCGCGGGTTCGTCCTCTACGACGCGCCGTGCACCGGGCGGGCGGCGCGGGCTTGTTGCTACGACGCGCATTCGGTCGGCAGGCGCCGCAGGCTCGTGGCGGCGATGCCCGTCTCGGCAGCCATGGCGTGCCACGGGATGCCGTCCGCGCGCCGGGCCGCGACGTACTCGGCGATCGAGCCGAACCCCAGCCGCTCGGCTGCGCGGCGGGCGCGGTCCTGGGCGTCGTGGCGCTTGCTCGCGTGCGCGACGGGCTCGATCCCGTGGTGGCGCAGCGCGGCCAGCACCGTCCAGCGCGACACGCCCGCGGCCAGGGCGATGGCGGCCACGCTGCGGTGCCGGTCGACGTGCTCGCCCCTGAGAAACGCAAGCACGCTCTTGTACCCGAGGTTCCGCGCGACGGGCGCCAGCCGCGATTCGCCGGGCGGGGGTTTGGCGGGTGACGGGGCGTACCGGTGGACCCAGTCCTTGTGGAGGCCGGCCTCGCGGCTGATCGCGGCCATGCTGAGCCCGTCGCGCACCCGGGCCGCGACGTAGTCCTCGAACGACGCGAACCCGAACCGCGCCGCGACGTCGCCCGCCACCCGCGCGCGGTGCCGCTCGCCGCGCCGCCGGTTCGCTTCCGCGCGGGCGGCCGGGTCGACCTCGGCCAGCGCCGCGAGGGTCTTGGCCCGCCGCTCGGCCGGGTGCGGACGCCCGGTGGCGGCCCGCGCGGCCGCGGCGGTCAGCGCTCCACTGCCGGCCCGCTCCCGCGCGGCGACCCGGGCGAGGCGGATCGCCGGTTCGTTGTGCCGCGCCCCGAAGGCGGAGGAGCGCCGCTTCCTGGTCGCCGGCCCGGTGAGCGGATTGCCCAGCTCCAGCCCGAACGCGCTGAGATAGTCGGCCTTCGTCCAGCCGTGGTACCGCAAGTGCGACGCCACCGACAGGAACCACCGCCCGCACAGGTGGCAGCACACCCGATCGCCGTCAACGGGGAGTTCGCCGATCGGGGCGTGGTACGGCGTCCCGTCCGCCAGCCGTCCGAGCACGTCGCACCTCCCACGCCGTTCGCCGAGGCCGCTGCGTGCGGTGAGCGCCGCACGCCGCACGCCGAGCCCGTCGCGCGCGGTGGAAGCCGCACGCCGGGGCCGTCGCGTGCGGTGGACGCCGCACGCCGTTCGCTGGGGGCCGTCGGCGTGCGGTGAGCGCCGCTCGCCGGGGCCGTTGCGTGCGGTGGACGCCGCACGCCGTTCGCTGGGGGCCGTCGGCGTGCGGTGAGCGCCGCACGCCACACGCCGGGCCGTTGCGTGCGGTGGACTCCGCACGCCGTTCGTTCGACGTTCCGGCGCTGGGGTGAAGACCGCAGGCCGGTAGTCACAGTGAGACTACCCGTCCGGGCGGGTTTAGGCTCCCCTCCGTGTCCACGCCGACGCTCTCGCTGCCCGAGTGGATCGTGCTCACCCTGCTCGACGAGGAGCCGGCCCACGGCTTCGCGGTCGCGGCGCTGACCGCCGAGGACGGCGCGATCGGGCGGGTGTGGCACGTGCCGAGGCCCATCGTGTACCGCGCCGCCGACCGTCTCACCACCGCCGGTCTGGTGCACGTGGCGGGCACCGAAGCCGGCGACCGCGGCCCGCAGCGCTCGATCCTCGGCGCCACCGCCGCGGGCGCGGACGCGGTGGCGGAGTGGCTGGACCGGCCGGTCGGCCACGTGCGCGACCTGCGCTCGGAGTTCCTGGTCAAGCTGGCCCTGCTGACCCGCCGCGCCCGCGCCCTGGACCATCTCGTCGCGGCGCAGCGCGCGGTGATCGCCCCGCTGGAGCCGGCCCTGGCCCGCCGTCGCGCGGACGCGCAGGGCTTCGAGGCGATCCTGGCCGCCTGGCGCCACGAGAATGCCCGCGCCGCCCTGAACTTCCTCGACGACCTCGCCTGACGACCCGGAGCCGAGCCGCGCCGCGCCCGCGCCCCGACCTGAGACGCGCGGACTCGCACGACGTTCGCTCAACGCACACGAAACGCGCTGGGCTCGACGGACCCGCTCGGACGCACGCCGCGGCATGGCTCTCGCGCTCGGACGCGCACCGGGGCCGGCTAACACACGTGGAAACGCGCCACGGCCGCTGGCAGCGCCTCGGACGAACGCCAAAGCACCGCCAAAGCACCGCCAACGCGCGGGAGCGCGCCGATCGCCTCGCCTGACGCGCGCGGGAGCGCGAGGCTCCAGGTGCGCGGACGAACGAGCCACCGGCGCGCCCAGAGGCGGCTACTCCGCCAGGTGCCGCTCGACCGTGGCGATCTTCGCGTCCAGCCGCCCGGTCGGGCCGTCGCGCCAGTCGACCTTGATGACGGTGCTGGTGCGGGGCGCCTTGGCCTTGACCGCTGCCACAGCGGCCTGGACCACGCCCATAACCTCGTCCCACGTCGAGCCCTCGACGGTGGTGAACATCGCCTCGGTACGGTTGGGCAGCCCCGACGCGCGCACGACGCGCACCGCCTCGGCCACCAACGCACCCACATCTTCGCCGACGCCGAGTGGCGTCACACTGAACGCGACAAGCACTGACATGCCTGCGACGCTAGCCTGTGCAATCGTGCGACTGCTGATCACCAACGACGACGGGATCGAGGCGCCGGGGCTGCTCGCGCTGGCGAAGGCGGCGGCCGGGGCCGGGCATCAGGTGCTCGTGGCCGCTCCGCACCGGGAGGCCAGCGGGACCGGGGCCGCGCTCACCGCGGTCACCGACAACGGGCGGCTGCTGCTCGACGCGGTGGAGCTGGACGGCATCGAGGCGTACTCGGTCGCGGCGTCGCCCGCGTACATTGCGGTGCTGGCCGCGCTGGGTGTCTTCGGGGAGCCGCCGGACCTGCTGCTGTCCGGCATCAACCGGGGCGCCAACGCGGGGCATGCGATCCTGCATTCCGGCACCGTCGGCGCCGCCCTCACCGCCGCCAACGAGGGCCTCCGCGCGCTGGCCGTCTCGCTCGACGTGCTCACCTCCCTGCCGGGCGCCGCTACCGTGCAGGAGGCCTTCCGGCAGCGCGACGGCGAGGTTCTGCATTGGGATGTGGCGGGAGCATTGGCGGTACAACTGCTGCCTTGGCTTTTGGAGGCTCCTCCTCGAACCGTGCTCAACCTGAACGTGCCGGATCGGCCCCGGGAGGCGATCCGCGGCGTGCGGCGGGCGGCTCCGGCCCCGTTCGGCCAGGTGCGCATGGCGGTGACGGAGGCGGCGCGGGACTTCGCGCGGATCACGGTCGAGGTGGGGGAGGATTCGCCGCCGCCGGGGTCCGATCTGGCGCTGCTGACCGAAGGCTACGCGACAGTTACGGCGCTGCGCCCGCCGGCCGAGGACCCCGGCCTGATGGAGGCGCTACTCGTTGTGGAGGACCTCGGCGATGGGGAGGCGCGCGGCCGCGCGTGAGGGCAGCAGCGCCCCCAGCACCGCGATCCCCACCCCGGCCAGCGCCATCAGCGCCAGCGCCCCCGGGTCCCAGACGTGGTAGAGCGTCGCCGGGAGGTCGACCTTCGCCGCGCGGCCCACCAGCGGCAGGATCAGCCGGTGCGCGGCCATGCCCAGCGGGATGCCGACCACGCCGCCGGCCAGGCCCAGGGCGGCCATCGACGTCACCATCATGGCCACCACCTGGCGCGGCGTCATGCCGATGGACTTGAGCATGCCGAGGTCGCGGCGGCGTTCGCGGACGTTGAGCAGCACCGTGTTGAACACGGCGAGCGCGGCCACGGTGCCGATCATCAGGGAGAACACGACCGACACGGTGACCACCGAGACGGTGTAGGAGTTGCCGAGGCCCGTGACGGCCGACCACGCGTTGAGGCTCGGGTCGGCCGCGCGCACGGACGCGAGGTACGACTCCACGCTCGTGCCCGGGGTGATCCGGACGTAGTACATGACCTCGTGGTTGACCAGGCGGTACTGCGGCGCCAGGGCGGTGAACACGGACCAGTCGGCGAACATCGCGCCGCCGCCGACCCCGCCGTCCAGGGTGCGGCCGACGATGGTGACGGGGACGTCGCGCCCGTCGTACGTGAGGCGGATCCGGTCGCCGACGCGCAGGCCGAGGTCGTGCAGGCCCTTGGACGACGCGACGACCTCGTCGGGGGCGGCCATCCAGCGGCCCTCGGTGAGCTCCTCGCGGTAGCCGATCGTCGTCGCGTCGCCGCGCAGGAAATCCACGCCGATCGGGGTGCTGTGCCCGGCCACGGCGAGCTCGAGGTCGAGGTTGGCGGTGACGTACACGGTGCCGGGCAGGCCGCGCAGCAGCGACTCCACCTCCGGGTCGGTCCGCGCGGACGCGGCGCCGCCGAACTCCGGGTTGTTCGGCCGGACCTGCACCTGGACCGCGTCCGCGCGGTCCACCGCCGCGCCGTAGCGGATCACCGACGTGGCCAGGCCGCCGGCGAACGTGACGGTGACGACGCCGAGCAGCAGTGCCGCGAGGGTCAGCCCGGTGCGGCCGGGGCGGGCGAACGGCAGGCCGAGGCCGAGGCTCACCGCGCGCGGGAGCCGGGTGCCGGACAGCGCCCGCTGCACCCGCAGCCCCCGCCCGGCCCGCGGGGCCGAGCCGGCGCTGATCGCCTCCGCGGCCGAGAGACGATGCGCGCGGAGGGCGGGCAGGAGCGCGGTGACGGCGACCAGCAGCGGCACGCCGACGACGCCCGTCAGCGGCACCCACAGCCCCGTGTCGACCCGCGCGCCGAAGCCGAGGCCCTGGAACGCGTTGGCGAGCAACGGGCGCGCGGCGAGCGTGCCGAGCGCGGTGCCGGCGAGGGCGCCGGCGACGGCCGGTACCGACACCATGACGAGATAGACGAAGACCACCTGGCGCGGCGTGAACCCGATCGCCTTCAGCACGCCGATGTGCCGGAAGCCCGAAATCACCGCGCCGCTCACCACGTTGGCCACGATCAGCACGGCGACGACCAGGCCCAGCACGCCGAACACGACGAGGAACGGCAGCATGGTGCCCGGCCCGGCGGCGACCGCGTCCTTGCGCGTCAGGTACGACTGCGTCGCGACCAACCCGTCGCGCGGGAGCGTGGCGATCGCGGCGTCGACCTCGGCCCGGTCCGCGGCGTGCCGGAAGCGGTAGAGCACCTGCGCGCCGGTCGGGCCGAGGGTGCGCATCGTCGCGGGGGAGACCCACGCGTCCGCGGTGTCGCCGAGGGTGTACGCGAGGCCGACGATCGTCAGCGCCGGTCGCCCGGGCGCGGTGACGGTGCGGCCGAGCATGTCGGCGCCGAAGTACTGCGCGTCCGCGCGATCGGCCGGCGGCACCGCGCTGACCACGATCTCGCCGGCACCTGTCGCCCAGCGCCCCACCCACACGTCGAGCCGGTCCACGGGCCCGCCCGGATCGGCCCGCCCGACGACGGTCAGTGGCCCGGTCGCCCACACCGGCCCCCCGTCGGCCGGCACGTCCAGGACCAGCTCGGGGAACGGCCCGGCGACCGCCTCCACGCCGGCGGCACTCGTCGCGGGGTCCTGCGCGTCGTACGTCGCGATGACATGCGCCCCCCGCTGCTGCGCGAACGCCCGGTCGAACGGCCGCGCGGACGCGTCGAGCAACCCCAGCGCGACCACGATCGTGGCCGCCGAGAACAGCACCACCAGCCCGATGACCACGGTCTGCAGCCGGCGCCGCCGGATCGCCGCCCGCGCGGCCCGCCACACGGCGCTCATGCCCGCACCCGCCCGTCGGCCAGCTCGACGACGCGGCTCGCGCAGCGCTCGGCCAGCGCCGCGTCGTGGGTCACCAGCAGCAGCGTCTGCCCGATCTGGTTGAGGTCCAGCAGCAGGTCCATCACCTGCTCACCGGCCCGGCTGTCGAGCGCCCCGGTCGGCTCGTCGGCCAGCAGCAGCGCCGGCCGGTTCATCAGCGCCCGCGCGACCGCCACGCGTTGCCGCTCGCCCCCGCTGAGCACGGCCGGATACGCGTTGCGCCGATCGGCGATCCCGAGCTCGTCGAACAGCTCCAGGGCGCGCCGCCGGGCCTGCCGCGCGCGGATGCCCATCAGCTGCGCGGCGAGCGCGACGTTGTCCAGCGCCGAAAGGTCGTCGATGAGATTGAAGAACTGAAACACCATCCCGATCCGACGCCGCCGGAACAGCGCAAGACCGGTCTCACTCAACTGCCCAAGATCCTCATCGTGTACCGCGATGTGCCCCGCCGTAGGCCGGTCCAACCCCGCGATCATGTTCAGCAGCGTCGACTTTCCGCAGCCGGAAGGCCCCATGACCGCGACCGCCTCGCCGGCCTCGATCGTCAGCGACACCCCGTCGAGGGCCGTGGTCCCCCCGAACTCCTTGCGCACCCCGTCCAGCCGCACCACCGTCGTCATGGTCCAAAAACTATGGCTCCGGTACCGCACGCCGCGTCCGCTCCCCGATGCAACCCGCCACCCGGGGTCATCCTGCGGATGTACGCCGCTGCTTCCGTGGCCCGATGCGCGCGGACGCCCGGGTCTGGCATCGTGACCAGGGTGACCGTGCTCGTCGCTGCCCTGCTCGCGGCGTTGCTGCTCGCGCTCGGCCTGGCGGCGTTCTTCGCCGTCGCCGCCGCCCGCGCGCGACGTCGCCACGACCAGGCGCTGGGGGAGCGCGGCTGGCTGCTGGAACGCGAACGCCAGCAGGCGGCCAGCGGCGCCGTCGCGGCCGAGCGCGCCCGCATCGCCCGCGAGCTGCACGACATCGTCAGCCACAACGTGAGCGTGATGGTCGTCCAGGCCGGCGCCGCCCGCGAGGTCCTGGCCCTGTCGCCTAGTGCGGTCCCGCCCGACGTCGCCGCCGCCCTGGCCGCCGTCGAGGGCGCCGGCCGCGACGCCCTCAAGGAGCTGCGCCACCTGCTGGGCCTGCTCGCCCCGGCCGCCGACGGCGCGGACGCGGCCGACGACGACTTCGCGCCCCAGCCGGGCCTGGACGGCCTGAGCCGCCTCGTGGACCGCATCGCCTTCGCCGGCCTGCCGGTCGACGTGTTCATCAGCGGCGACCCGAAGCCCTTGCCGGCCGGGATCGACACCACGGCGTACCGCATCATCCAGGAGGCCCTCACCAACGCCCTCAAGCACGCGCAGGCGGCCCGCGCGGAGGTGTCGGTGCGGTACACGGAGCGCTCCCTGCGCATCGAGATCCTCGACAGCGGCGGCCCGGACCGCCCCCGCCCGCCCGCCGGCACCGGACGCGGCCTGCTCGGCCTGCGCCAGCGCGTCACCGTCTACGGCGGCGACTTCGACGCCCGCCGCCGCTTCGGCGGCGGCTTCCGCGTCCGTGCGCGCATCCCGCTGGACGCGCCATGAACTCCCCACGGGTCCTCATCGCCGACGACCAGTCGCTGGTGCGCACCGGCTTCCGCATGATCCTCAACGCGCGCGGCGTCGACGTCGTGGGCGAGGCCGCGGACGGCGTCGAGGCGGTGGCCGCCGCGACCCGCCTGCGCCCGGACGTCATCTTGATGGACATCCGCATGCCCAACCTCGACGGCCTGGCCGCCACGCGACAGGTCGTCGCGCGGCTGCCCGACTGCCGCGTCATCATGCTGACGACGTTCGACCTGGACCGCTACGTGTACGCCGCGCTGGCCGCCGGCGCGAGCGGCTTCCTGCTCAAGGACGTGACCCCGGAGCACCTGGCGAACGCGGTACGCCTCGTCGGCACCGGCGACGCCCTCCTCGCCCCGTCGATCACCCGCCGCCTGGTCGAGCGCTTCGCCGCCGAGTCCGCGCCCGCGCCCCTGCACCGCGACCTGACCCCGCTCACCCCGCGCGAGCTCGAGGTGCTGACCCTGATGGGCCAGGGCCTGTCGAATGCGGAGCTGGCCGCGGCCCTGACCCTCAGCGAGGCCACCGTGAAGACCCACGTCGCCCGCATCTTCACCAAGCTCGAACTGCGCGACCGCGCGCAGGCGGTCGTGCTCGCGTACGAAACCGGCCTGGTCCGTCCCGCAAGCCCCTAACCCTGCTCGGCGCGCAGCATCCGGGTCAGCGCCCGCAGCCCCTTGACCAGGTCCTGGTGGTCGCTGATCCCGTCGACCGCCGCCTCCAGCCGCCGCGCGGTCGCGTCGATCGTCGTCTGCAGCGCGTCGACCTGCCGCTGTGTGGCCTTCGCGAGCTCCTGCAGCTCCGCCACGTCCCGCCGCAGCGTCACCACGTCCTCGCGCGGATGCGTGACCTCACGGCTCATGACGGCGATCCGCTGCCGATGATGCGCGAAGTACGCCCCGGCCGGCCGCAGCAACGTCGTGAGCAGGAAGAACCCGGCCACGTAGTACCCGGCGACGTTCCCGGTCACCAGCCCGGCCACCGCGGCGACGGCGGACGTCGCGACGTGCCCCCCGACCGCGAACCACAACATCCGCCGCGCGATCAGATTCGCCTCGTCCTCGTACCCCTCCTTGACCGGAATCCCGCGCTCCCGCGACACCGCGGCGTCGAACACGACCCGCCGCGCCCCGAAGTACAGGTTCCACGGCGCCGACACGAGCACGACCGTCCACGTGAGCGCCGCGAACGCCGCCCCGACCGTCCACAACAGCTCGGACGTGACCCCGGCGAGCCGCCCGAGCCACGCGAACACCAACACCGTCGCGGCCCCGACGACCACGACGAACCACCACTTGGTCCCACGCATACGTTCAGGGTCGCCGCCCCGGGCCGCTTTGAAATCCGTCGCCGTACTCAGCTCGGTGTGAGTACAGTCGGCGTCCGTGGAAGATTTGCCGATCGCCCAATTCGGATTCCCCGGCCCGCTGCGGGACCGCCTCGTCGCCGCCATCCTCGACGGCACCAAGACGACCACGACGGGCCTCCTGCAGGATTACGAGCTCGACGAGGAACCGCTCCCGCAGGTCGGCCGCCGCTCGGCCGTCGTCGATTCCCATGACCGGCGGGTCGCGGTCATCGAACTGACCGCGGTCAGCATCGCGAGATTGGGCGACGTCGACGTGCAGCACGCAATCGACGAGGGCGAGGGCGACACGACGGTCGCCGAGTGGCGCACCACCCACGAACACTTCTGGCACGGCCCCGACTACCGCGGCTGGCTAGGCAACGATCAGTTCACGGTGGACGATGACACTTTGGCGGTACTGCAACGCTTCCGCCGCATCAGCTAGCCGCCTCAGACCCCGGCGGCGGCGCCCCTGAAGGTGACCGCCTCGGCAGCGGCGTCGGCCAATGCGGGTACGACATCCACGTCGAGCCCCGAAATCGTGATCCGGATCGCGGGCGGCGTGGCGATCCGATACAACGCGCCCGGCGCCACCGCGAATCCGGCCTCCCGCAACCGCGCCACCGCCGTCGTCTCTTCGGGCACCGAAACCCACACATTCAACCCCGTCCGCCCGGTCACGGTCAGCCCCCGTTCCCGGAGCGCACGCACAAGAGCCGAACGCCGCCTCTCGTACTCCGCACGCGCGCGCGAAACCGCCTCTCCCACAACGGGATCGCCCCACAGATCGGCGACCACCCGCTGCAGAATGAGCGAGACCCACCCGGTCCCGAGCCGCTGCCGCCCCGTGAGCCGGCCAATGCTGGTCGCGTCTCCGGCGACGACGGCGAGCCGCAGATCGGGCCCGTACGGCTTGCTGGCGGAGCGGACGAAACCCCAGGATCGGGTCGCCCCGGCGAGCGGGTGAAGCCCCTCGACCGACAATTCCGCCGCGTGATCGTCCTCGATGACGAGTGCGTCGGAATGCCGTACAAGAACGGACTTGAGCTCCTCGGCCCGGTCGGCGGTGACGCTGGCCCCGGTCGGATTGTGCGCCCGGCTGGTCACCACGAAGGCCCGAGCCCCACCCTTCAATGCCTCCTCGAGCCGCGCCGGGTCGGGCCCGGCCTCGTCGACGGCCACCGGAACGGCCCGCAACCCGAGCGCGGCAACGAGATCGAGCAGGTTCGCCCACCCCGGATCCTCGACGGCCACCCGATCCCCTGGCAGGAGGTGCGCGTTGAGCAGCCGCTCCACCCCGTCGAGGGCACCCCCGACGATCGCCAGCTCACTGCCGTCAACCCCGTCCCGGGCCAGCGAGGCCTGAGCGGCGGTGCGCAGCGGCGGGTACCCCTCGGACGCGTACCCGGTCGGCCAGGAGTCCGCCGCCGCCCGCGCGAGGGCCGGCCCGATGTCGGGCAGCAGCCGCGGATCGGGCCCCCCGGTGGCAAGATCGAGCACCCCGGCAGGCACCTGGACCCGGAACTGCCCCCGAGCCGGCGCCACGGCGGGCCGAGGCCGGATCCGCGTCCCCTGCCGCCCGGCCGACTCGGCAATCCCACGCTGCCGAAGCGCCTGATAGGCGGCGGCAACCGTGGCGGGACTGACACCGAGCTGTACCGCTGCGGCTCGAATCGGCGGAAGTGCATCCCCGGCCTGCAGCGCCCCGGAACGCACCCCCGCCTCCACGGCCGCGGAGATCTCGTTCGCGGTCCGCCCAGCCAACCCAAACCCGGTGCTCACGCCCCCGACTCTAGGCCGAGCTTGCATCCGGTACCCAGGTACAGCCTTACTGTCGTCTGGAAGGAAAGGCGGCACCGTGAACCCACCCCTCCGAACCGGCGAACTGGCCGAACGAGCCGGCGTCAACATCCAGACTCTGCGGTACTACGAACGCCGCGGCCTGCTCGCGGAGCCGGACCGCTCGCTGGGCGGCCACCGCCTGTACCCGGCCGACACGGTGGCGGTGCTGCACGTCATCAAGGCGGCGCAACGCTTGGGCTTCACCCTGGACGAGGTGGCGGAGCTGCTGGACGCCGGCCGCCGCCACCCAACCCCGGACCTGCGCGACCGCGCGATCGCAAAGATCGCCGAGGTGGACGCCAAGATCGCCGACCTGATGGCGATCCGCAACACGCTGACCGAGGTGGTCGACGCGCGCTGCGACAGCCTCACCAACTGCACCTGCGAAGACTGTCCCCTCCCATTCCTGACGATCGGTGGACCGCCCGCATGAACGAGCTTCCAAAACGCAGCAAGATCACCGGTACCCTCGCCGCCCTCGCCTGCGCCGCCTGCTGCGCCCTGCCCCTGCTCATAACCGCCGGCGTCCTGACCACCGCGGGCGCCGCGATAGCCGAGAAAACCCTGCTGGCCGTATCCGCCGGCCTGGCCGCGGCCGCTGCCGCCATGTGGTGGCAGCACCGCCGCCGAACCGCGGCCGCCTCCTCCTGCTCCTGCGGCGGCTGCTGACCGTCCGCGCGGTGTGTGCTGCGATGACACCATGACGATCATCCGGTCCATAGCCCTGTTCGTCCTGGCCGCCCTGGCGGAGATCGGCGGCGCCTGGCTGATCTGGCAGGGCGTACGCGAACACAAGGGCCTGCTGTGGATCGGCGCTGGGGTGGCCGCCCTGGGCGCGTACGGCTTCGTCGCCACCCTCCAGCCGGACGCCAACTTCGGCCGCATCCTCGCCGCGTACGGCGGCATCTTCGTGGCCGGCTCCCTGGCGTGGGCCATGGTCGTAGACAAGTTCCGGCCTGATCGGTTCGACTACATCGGCGCGGCAATCTGCCTGGTGGGCGTCGCCGTCATCATGTACGCGCCGCGCTCGTAACGCGTTCACACCCGCTTGTAGTGTGTCGGATGGACACGTCGGAATGCTTGAAACCCCGACGGTGGTCACCACGGCAACTAGTCGTGGCCAAGGCACAGAGCGTCGCCAGGCTCAAATCATTGCTTTTCCCTCTTGGAGAATTAAGGTTTGTGGCTCTTTGTTCTTTTGACTCGCGCCTGGGGGACCGCCGGTTGCCGGGTGCGCCGGTGCGGAGTTGGCTCTGATCAGGGATTTTGCCGCTGCGGGGTTCTCGGTCGCCGGCGGTTGAATGAGCTGCCGGTCGAAAGAACGAAGGGCGACAAGCTTAAATTTTCAGGGGAGGAAGAACAATGATTTGAGCCTGGCGACGCTCTGTGCCTTGGCCACGACTAGTTGCCGGAGTGGTCACCGTCGGAGGTTTCAAGCATTCCCGCGACTGCGGCCGGCACTTTACAAGTTGGACGCCGCACGGTGCGTCAACCCCTAGCCTCCAACCCCGCTGCAGATCGAAAGTCCCGGACCGCGCAGATCGAAAGTCTGAGGCCGCGCAGATCGAAAGTCTACGGCCGCGCAGATCGAAAGTTCCTAGGTATGATAAGTCATGCCCGAGGCCCGTCTGATCCCTCGCCGCGCTGCTGCACAGGTGAACGCCGCGCTGGCCGACACCCGCGTGGTGCTGGTCAGCGGTGCACGCCAAGCGGGCAAGAGCACCCTTGTACGCCTCGTCGCCGGAGACCGGCTCGCGGAGCGCCGCGACCTCGACCGAGCTCAGGACCGCGCCGCCGCGCTCGCCGACCCGGTCGGATTCGTCGACTCGCCCGAGTTACTGGTCATCGACGAGATCCAGCGCGATCCCGAGCTGCTGCTGGCAATCAAGGCTGCCGTTGACGAAGACCCCCGCCCCGGACGGTTCCTGCTCACCGGGTCGTCGCGGCTGTTCGGCATGGTCGCTGCACCGGACGCGCTACCGGGCCGGATGGAAACGGTCGAACTCTGGCCCTTCTCACAAGGGGAACTGACCGGGGAACCCGACGGATTCATCGATGCCATCTTCACCAGCGGTCCGGACCTGCGGCACGAATCGCAGGTGACCCGGGCCGATTACGCGGCCAGAGTTGTGCGAGGCGGCTTGCCCGAAGCCACAGTCCGAGACGACCCACGGCGGCGCCAACGGTTTTTCGACGCGTACGTCCAGGCGCTCATCGACCGTGATGTCCGGCAACTGTCCGAGATCCAGCACAAAGGCGACCTTCGGAAGCTGGTGCGCCTGCTCGCCGCCAGATCCGCGACCCTCATCGCGGCGAACTCACTCGAATCCGCCCTCGGAGTGAGCCGGCCGACGATCGCCAGGTACCTCCAGGCCCTGGAGGAAATCTTCCTCGTAAAACGGATCCCCGGCTGGTCCCGCAACCTCGGCACCCGAGCCACCGCAACCCCAAAGATGATCTTCGTTGACTCAGGAATCGCCGCCAACGAGGTCGCGACCGACGCCCGGGCGCTGCTACGGCCGGGAGCGCCATTCGGCCCTCTGCTCGAATCATTCGTCCTTTCCGAACTGTCTCGCCAGCTCACCTGGTCCGAGCAGCGAGCCGACCTGTCCCACTACCGCGACCAGGGCCGGTACGAGGTCGACGCAGTGCTCGAGAACAGATCCGGACACGTGGTCGGCATCGAAGTCAAAGCGGCCACCACAGTGGGACCCGACGACTTCCGCGGACTGCGCCGCCTCGCCGACCGCCTAGGCGACGACTTCATCGCCGGCATCGTCCTCTACACGGGCACGTCGACCCTGCCTTTCGGCAACAAGCTCCGCGCCATGCCAGTAAGTGCCCTATGGCAAGTGCCTCCCCCGCCAGCAACCTGAAACCGCGACCGAGCGACAGCCTCACCAACTGCACCTGCGAAGACTGCCCACTGCCATTCCTGACGATCGGTGGACCGCCCGCATGAACCAGCCCCTGCCGACCCCGACTCTTCGCCCTCCCGCACCTCCTATGCGCAGCAAGGTCACGGGCGTACTGGCCGCCGTCGCCTGCGCCGCGTGCTGTGCGTTGCCGTTGCTGATAGCCGCTGGCGTCCTGACCATCGCGGGCGCCGCAGTGGCCCAGAAGACCTTGCTGGCCGTGTCCGCGGGCTTGGCGGTGGCCGCCCTGACCATGTGGTGGCTGCACCGCCGCCGGACCGCCCCGGCTCCAACGTGCGGCTGCGGCGGTTCGGGCTGCGGCTGCTGACCACTTTGGCGGGCTTGCCGCTCAGTCCGTGTGCTGCGATGACCTCATGACGATCATCCGATCCATAGCCCTGTTCGTCCTGGCGGCGCTGGCCGAGATCGGCGGCGCCTGGCTGATCTGGCAGGGCGTACGCGAACACAAGGGCCTACTGTGGATCGGCGCCGGCGTGGCGGCCTTGGGCGCATACGGCTTCGCGGCAACCCTCCAACCGGACGCCAACTTCGGCCGCATCCTCGCCGCGTACGGCGGCATCTTCGTAGCCGGCTCCCTGGCGTGGGCCATGGCCGTCGACAAGTTCCGCCCCGACCGCTTCGACTACCTCGGCGCCGCAATCTGCCTGGTGGGCGTGGCAGTCATCATGTACGCGCCGCGCTCCTGATTCCCCCGGACTTCGATCTGGCGCAAGCTCCTGCCGTTCGGCCGCGCCTCGTAAAAGGCACGTCGCCGGCGCCGCCCCGCCGGGTCAGTTTTAACTCCGACGGTGATCTCACCGGCCACGAGTCGTGGCCAAGGCACCGTATTCGGTCAGGATCAAATCATTGTTTTCCTCCCTTAGAGATAAAAGCTTGTCGCTCTTCGCTTTTCGACTCGCGCTCGGTGGGACTGTCCCGGCGCTGGGCGCGCTCGTCGCCCAATGCGTGCTCGGTAGGACCTCTGCCTGCCAGGCGCGGCACGGCGGAGCCACGGATCCGTCCGCAACTGTTCAGAACCGTGCCGTCCAAGCGGGCGATGATCTTTTGAACAACCACGACCACCGCGTTGTGCTTCGGGTTGCAGCCATTGCGTAGCAAGGCGCGTTGCGCCAAACAGTATTTCGCTCAGAGGGTGTGCTACTGATGAACTTGGTTCGGCCCCAAGGTTTGGATCGTCCTCTGCTGGCTGCCGGTCAAGGACCGGTTAGAAGAGGCCGTAGCGCCTCCCGAATTATGGACATCGGGCTTGACGGTACCTGGGACGTTGAGGCTTCCGGTCGGTGAAACGCCTGGCGTATGCAGGCAGGAGCTGCATCCGGCCGCTGGGGCTTGGGAAAGGATCGGGACCGGGCGGGCGATCGCACCCAATAATGGCCGGTGACCGCCGGACATGATGCAGCCCTGGACTGGCACATCAAGGAGCTCGGGACGGCGCCGGACGGCCGGCTGTTCACGGGGAGCGCAACGCCGGCGAGCTGCCGAGAGGGACCATCAACCGGACGTGGCGGGAAGCGCGGATGGCCGCCTTCACGCCGGAAGTCGTGGCGTCGCCGCTGGCCGCCACGCCGTACGACCTGCGGCACGTGGCGGTGTCGACGTGGCTCAACGGGGGAGTGCCGGCCGCGCAGGTTGCCGAGTGGGCTGGCCACTCAGTGGAGGTGCTGCTCAAGATCTACGCCAAGTGCCAAGACGGGGGAGCGCAGCAACTACGCCGGCGGATCACGGACGCGCTCGGGTATCCGCACTGACCTGGCAACGTTCAGCTTGCCGAACAAGAGGCTGATCCGGAGCCAACGCCGGGTTGTAACGAATATCGAGTGAGCCCCTTGACCCCGAAGTTGGTCAAGGGGCTCACCCTTGCTGGAGGACCCCTGAGGGCTCAATATCGAGTCTTCTTCAATACTTCCCGGGCTTGAGAGATCAGCTCTTGGAGTTCACGGCTAGCGGCAACGGATTGCACATCAATGGTTTGGTCTACCACCTGATCAAGCTTGTCGGCCGCTTCCCCGATCCTTCTGATGAGCGCGGCCAATGATGATTCGTCGAACCCTGTAGTATCCGCGTCGTTCGGCAGGGCCTTCCGTGCGCGCAGGACGGCATCAAAGCTCAGCGCGAAGTCATCCCTGAGGTTCGACATGGCCGGCCGCCGGGAAAATCGGTGAGCCGCGTTGACATAGGCATCGGCCCGTCGCAAGTACTCGCGAACCGCGTTGCGTGATTCCGCCGTTTCTTCCTGCTCGCGACGTTGCTGCTCCGCGACGTGTTGCTCCCAAGCCAGGGCCAGTTGTTCCTCGGCAGCTTTGGCCTGCCGCTTTGCGCTATTGGCGGCACTTCCTGCATGGACCGCTTGCCATGCCGAGACGCCCGCGGCGAGCACCGCGACCCCCGCCGCCGTCCACGCCGCGGCAACTGCTCCATCCATAGACGGATTCTGTCGCATCGGGACAACACTCGAAGGCCAGGCATCCGCAGCTGTCAAGGCATGGGGCGGGCCATGTAGCGGTTCGATTCGGCTCAACGCGGAGTGCCGGCCACGCAGTTGCCGAGTGGGCCCGAGGCACTCGGGGGAGGTGCTGCCGAAAGATATTCGCGTAGTGCCTCGATGGGAGGCAGCGGCTACGCCAGCGCATCACGGGCGCCTTGGGGTCCTGAGGGCTGCGGCAAACTTGGCCGCGTATTTGCCGTGACTGGCCGATCCTGGCCGTGAAAACCCGGTGGCAGCCGTACATACGAGCGAAGCCCTTGACCGCGTAATCGCTGGTCAAGGGCTTCGTTTTGGCTGGTCAGTGGTGGTGCCCCCGGCAGGATTCGAACCTGCGCCCCCGCCTCCGGAGAGAAGCGCAGTCGCTGGTCGACGCGTGACGTCTGAGCAGCCACAACACTATGGTCGGGCGAACGCGAGCAGTGAACTTCGGGGCGTATTTGGGGCGACTGCTGCAGCGTCCGGCCGTCGAGCCACTGGCTACCTCCGGGCCCGTGGCGCGTACGCGTGCGCTTCAGGGAGCCCCAACGGCCTAATGATGCTCTGGGATGCCCAAGGCCGACGGGTATGGTCCACGACCGCAAGGTCCACGTTGAGCACAATCATCACTCCGGCCGGCGCATCATTCATGACTGCGTCCCCTTCACGCCATCCGGTGTATCGACCGCTCTGGGAAGGTTCACTCGGGCGGCCGAAACTGCGCGATCGTGCGCCTAACTCCGGCCTGCTGCCTCAAGGGCATGTCGGGTAGGCCTGTTAGCGCTGCGGCACGCGCTTGCTCTGGCATCGCTGCGATGGTCTTGATCTGGTCCTCGATGGCTTGGAACTCCGCCAAGGCTTGGGCAATCTGCGCGACACTATCGGCGTGTGTCGGCGACCGCCCGAGTGATGCTAGAAGTGCGGTGAACCAGATGCCGGCCTCGGGCGACTGCCCGATCTCCGCGAGCGCGGTCATACCAGTTACGTTGGGGCGGCCGGTGAACGCGTCGGCGAGCCGCGCGGCGAAGGATACCCCGTGCAGCAGGAGCCGAGCGTTGGTGCGGGCAAGTTCCAGTGCCGCATCGTCGATCGACTCAACGGCATCGATCAGCGCTACAATGCTGCCGTACTTGGCGAAGTCGGCGAGTCCGTCGGCTGCCGGCCCCGAGAGCCATGGTCCCGCATCGCCGATCCTGAGTTTTCGGCCGGCCGACATGCCGAGCAGCCCCTCAACCGCAGCGGCGTCCTGCTCGTCGGCCTTAATCCCGGGACTCGAACCGTTGAGAGCGAGTCCAAGCATCGTGAACACGGCGCGGTCGCGGTCCTGCTGTGACTGTCGTTCGTGACGAGGCAGCGACTTCCCACGCTTCCGGGCAAGCACTCGGGCTACTTGCTCAAGCGCTGCTGACCGGACCTCATCGTCTCCAAGGTCACTCGCGGGAGCCTGGCGTTGCAGCACGCGGTCTAGGGCCGCGCACATCTCACGGATGTAGTCGATGATCGCCGCGCGGGCGAGCGCGGTCGGCACCGGGTAGCCGCCAAACCACAACGCTGCCCGCAGAACGTCAGGATCTTTGGTCGTCTCCCGGAGCCGCAGAAGGGCTTGAAGCTGGCCGACGGTTTCGGGTGGGTAAGTCCAGACGGGTCGAGTGCCTGCTTGCCCAGTTCGCTCGGGATGCGGCAGGAGCCCTTCATTGCGCCAGAACTCCAAGCGACGTGTGGTGACGCTCGGATCAGTCTCAGTGGCGACCGCGAGCAGGTGTGCGGTAGTCAACCGCTCCGAGGTACTCCCAGTGGGCTCGCTCATAGTAGGTACTCCCAGTGGAAAGGCCGTTATCTTGCAATCTTGCCTACACGTGGCCAAATGGTTTGTTGGCCAGCACATATAGAGCATACCGTGAAGCGACCCTGGACGGGCAATCTGTCCAAGCTAGTCCCACTAGGAGTGGATCATGGGCACTCTCGATTACGGACCTCTGGCCTCATATCTGGACCAATGGGTGAGAAGGCAGCCGTTCGGCTGGCATCATCGAGGCGCCCAGAGCATCGCGAACGAATGGATCAACGACTTGGCGTTCGCCGACATCCGGCTCGCCCGTTGGCTAGCCACCCCCGAAGGCGGAGCGATCGCGGGAGTGGTCCGCACCGCACTGCTGCCTTATCCCGCCAACCACGCGGCCTCAGTGTTGATCGAGGCCATTAACATCGCAGCCCGCCAGCGAACCAACAAGCAGATCGTTCTCACTGGTGCGGGCGGGCTGGCCGCTGCCGTGGTGGTTTACATGGCGCTCTCGAGCTGACCGGCACTGATCCACGGAACGAATCCGTGTGCTTCAGGACAATTCGGCTAGCGGCCTGGACTTCCCGCTGACTCGGCGCGTGTCAGCGGGAAGTCCGGCAAATTTGGCCAAGCTAATCCGACGCACACGCTCATGGCTGGCTGGCATCTCCAGAAGACGTCACGGGCGGCTGCTCGCCACCTTGGGGCTCAGAGCCGCCTTGGACGCTTGTTCCTGTAGAACGCTCGGGTGCTCCGCGCTCGAACGCCCTGATCACGGCCACCGGGTCCACGTCCAAACCGCGCCTATCGGCCAGTTCAACCAGCCATTTTGCGAACTTGATGCGGTCGCGCTGCTTGATAACGGACGCGGTAGCCATGACCAAGGTTGCGAGGCCCGTACCGGTCGTGACCAACGGGAGCCAGTCTGCCGGGCTGTTGTAGAAGTTGGGCCATTCCGGATGGCGAGAACGCTCCGTCGTCCACGACCGCCACGCTTCGGCGTCGTTCCAATCTTCAGGCGGCATCCACTCGGGCCTTGGATCTAGCACCGGCTCCGGACTGTCCCTCATTCGAGCCTGGCAGTCGCTGACCGACGCGCCGTCGAGCCGTGCCAGGATGGCTGCTCCGACCCTTAGGTCATTTGCGGTGCCGGGTATGAATGCCGTATGTGTGCCGTCCGGACCTATGCCCATGAGGTAGAAGTCCTGGGGCACTTTGACGCCGAGTTCCGCCGCAGCGCAGACCACCCGTGTGTCCGCGGCATCTTCGGCCAGCGCTGTCTCGTCGGGGAACGTCGGGCGGTCAATATCATCGGCAACGGAGGATGGTTGCGTGGCCTTCGGCTCGCTCATACCGCAATTATCCCAGGCGGCGGCGAGAGCGGAGCTCTCATACGCGCTGCCATCAAGGCGCGGCATGGGCGGGACGGTAACGAGATAGCCGGCGTGACCACGCCTCGTCCTCGTCGGTTGACCCCGCTGGGTACCGTGGACCCGACCGTTCGGATCTGAAGCGATGGGAATTCGTAGCCATGACAATCCTGCGGGTACGCGCGCGTATCGTGACTACCCATCGCGTGCCCAAGTATGGCGGCTTTCGCCTAAGCCGCGAGAACTTGGAGCAGCTCCTGCCGAAGTTGGCACAAGGCGGAGTGCCGATGCGATTCAACCACGATGCCCACCGTCCGATGGACCCTCAAAATGTAGAGGCCGGAATCGAGGCCCTAGATGATGGTGAATTCGCACTTTGGGTTGAGTTCGACGTAGACGAAGTGGTATGGAGGGAATACGAGCGAGAGGTTGAGTCCGTTGGGGCACCCGGGGGATTCTCGATTGCCACTACGGAAACCTTCGCAGCGAGGGGCACACCGCCATTTGGAGTTAAGATATTCGTCGAGTATGGCTGTTTCGACGAGCAGAGTATCGGCGAGGCCGCGGCCAGCGCACTGCCGCCTGAAATGCCGTTCGAACTCGCGTGGCTCTACGAGTTCTCCGCCGCCGAAAGCGTTCGTGCGGTAATTGAGCTGGCCGATGCCACCCTCTTGTCTATCCCTGGCAATATCCTTGCCTCCTACCTTTACGATTTCATGAAGTTCCTCCGTGGTGGGTTCGCTGCGAAATCACGAACCCCAAGTTTCGAGCTTCAGGTAAAACGGACTCCAACTGAACTCGATACGACGGTAAGGATCGTGACCATGAGCGACGAGGGCCTCAGCAACGCGATGCGAGAACTACCCGAAATCTTGCGTGCCGAGGGCGCGGCGGCGTCTTGGAGTGATACCGATGGCCGGTGGAAAGAGGTTGCGATGCCTAACCAAGGGTCGGCGCTACCTGAACATGAGTAAAGTTTGAGCGACCGCCGATGGTTCGCTATCTTGCAGAGGCCAAAATTGTGACTTGATTTGCTGCGAAGTCCGCTCCTGCCGTCGGTCCGCTGGACTTCGAGCACGGGTACTCCTGCTTCTAGACCCAGCTGTGCACGTTCATTGTGGCTTGGCATACGGCAGATAAGCTGTTCACCTTGCCGCAAAATCAGATTTCGCCGCTCCGTTTGGAGGCGGACGACCGCAGGGGCTCCACGCCTAGTCGTGACCAGCGCTTCGGTGCTGAGAACCTTGATGGCTTCACGGATTGTGTCTCGGCCGCAGTTGAAGTCACGAGCGAGCGCCAGCTCCGCAGGTAGAGCTTGGCCTGGCTTGTATGTCCCCTTTTCGATCTGCTCGCGCAGAGTGGAAGCGACATTGAGGTAGATTGGAACACCTGGAACGGGCATTTCTTCACCTTCCGGCAGCTTTGGGAGTGGGAGGGTCGCGTATGGCGTCAATTCGCCCCGGAGTGATTCGCCGCTTCCCGGTGACATTGGGGAAGCTGGCCGCTGATCGACTCAAGAGTCAATTTGGCGTTTCAGCTCGCGGCAATTTGACGTGGCTGTGCGGGGACCTTGGCCCCGCACAGCCACTACTGCCATTCGTGACTCGACGCCGTCCACTGCCACGTTGCAGCCGAAGTCACCCGGACTGGTGTGTTGACCGCCCAGTCATTTCAGTCCGGCCCGGCGGATCATGTACGTATTCACGTCCACTCCGGTGAACCCAGATTGCCCGCCTGCCAGCGATGGCAACAGTATGTGCGCGTCAGCTGACCGTTTGGCTGACGCTACTCGGTGACTGCCATTTGGTAGTCGAGCGCGGCGAGGTCGGCGCGGATGGCGAATCGGGTGACCTCGAACGGTTGGTCGGCGTTGTCGATGCTGGTGTGGAGAACGACCAGGAGCGGAACGCCGGGCGGGAGTCGCAGCGCCTTGGCTTCGGCTGGGGTGGGCATGCACGTGATGACGCGTTCCCGGAATCGGGCGAGCTGGTGGCCGATCTCGGCGAGCTGGCCGTACAGTCCGCCATGCCCCAGTGGTGCAGACGTGCTGAGGGGTGTCTCGCCAGCGATTCGGGTTGGGATGTAGGTCGTGGCGAGCTGGACCGGTTCGCCGTCAGCTGCGTACCAGTTTTCGCGTCGGATGACCGGCGCGCCAGCGGGCAGTCTGAGGCAGGCGGCGATATCCGGCGGCGCTGGCTCCACTGTGACGGAGCGGCATTCGGTGGTTGGTGTGCGGCCTTGGCGGGTGGCTTCGATGCGGAATGGGGAGAGTCCGGTCTGTTCGCGGAGCTGGCGGGAGTAGCGCTCTGCGCCGAGGCGTAGCAGTGGTGGCCGGCTGCGGACGTAAGTGTCGTAGAGCCAGGCGGCGAGCTGGGCCATGGTGCCTGGGCCGACCGTGTTCGCCGTGCGTTCAAACTGGCGGCGATACGTGTCGATCGGCGATGTGGGCTCGCCTTCAGTGCCCAGTGATGAAAGCGTGCCGGCGGCGCTAAGTGCTGTGTCGAGCTGGGCGGCGACTCTTGAGCCGGGTTGTTTGCGGCCGGTTTCGAGTTCCCAGAGGTAGGTGTGGGAGTAGTTGACCTGGGCGGCGAACGCGCGCAGCGACAGGCCGCGCTCCCGGCGGAGTTCCCTGAGCCGCTCTCCGAAGGTCATGTCTTGGCTGTTGCTGGCTCAGGTTTGGCTGCCGGCTTGCGTTGGACCAGGAAGACGCCGGCCAGGACGACGAGCATCCCGGCGATCATGGACACGGTGACGGGTTCGCTGACGACCAGGGCGCCGAGCACGACGGCGACGACCGGCAGGAGGTAGGTATTAGTAGAGGCGATGGTCGGTCCCTCGTCGCCGATGAGCCGGTAGTTCAGCACGTACGCGATGCCGGTCCCGAAGACGCCCAGGATCATCACGGCCACGAGGGCGTCGAAGCGCCAGTGCGGGGCGGCCAGGCCGCCGAACGGCAAAGCCAGGAGCATCCATACGGCACCGGCGGCGAGCTGGGACGCGGACAACATGATCGGTGGGATACCGCGGCCGGAAAGGAATTTGCCCATGTAGACGTAGGAGACGCCGTAGCTGGCCGAGGCTGCGAGCACGGCCAGGCCGCCCCAGCTGGCGATCTCGTTTGCGGATTCCCACGGGCTGAAGATGAGGACGGTGCCGGCGAAGCCCAGGGCGAGGCCGAGGCCGCGCCAGGCGGATACCTTGCGGTCGGTGCCGGCCAGGAACGCGATGAGGACGGTCCATAGGGGTGTGGTGGCGTTGATTACGCCGGCCACGTTGGAGTCGACGGTCTTTTCGCCGATGCCGAACAGGGTGTAGGGGATGGCGTTGGCGACCAGGGCAGCGGCGAACAGGTGGCCCCAGACCTTCGCGCCGGTCGGGAAGCGCATGCCGCGGGCCAGGGCGATCGGGGCCAGGACGAGGGCGCCGAGGGTGAGCCGGATTAGCACGATCTGGACCGGCGAAAAGCCGCGCAGGGAGAACTTGATCCAGAGGAAGCTGGAGCCCCAGAGCAGGGCGAGGCAGGCGAGTCGGAGCATGCTGCTACGGCGCACGTGGGTTCCAATCCCATCAGTCAGTCTTCGACGGGCATTTCGTAGTCAAGGCCGTTGAGGTCGCCGCGCATGACGAAGCGGGTCACCTCGAACGGTTGGTGGTTGGCGTCGTAACTGGTGTGCAAGACATCGATCACTGGCACACCGGGTGGCATGGCGAGGCCGGTCACCTCGTCGGGGCTGGGCATGCGGGCGGAGATCTCTTCGCGGATGCGGGTGATCACGTAGCCGACGTCTTCGAACCGGGCGTACAGGCTGCCCTTGCCTAGCGTCTTCTCAGTGGCCAGCGGCGAGGTGCCGGCCACGTTGAGCGGGATGTACGTGACGCCGACCTGGACCGGTTCGTCGTCGGCGTAGTACCAGTTCTCGCGCCGCACAACTGAGTCGCCGACAGCTAGGCCGAGGCGGTCCGCGACGTCGGCCGGCGCCGGGGCTGGCCCTACCGAGCGGCATTCGGTCTTCGGGGTGCGGCCCTGTTTGGTGACCTCGATGCGGAACGGGGAGAGGCCGGTCTCGTTGCGGAGCTGGCGGGAGTAACGGTTGGAGCCGAGGCGCATGAGGGGCGTTCGCGGTCGGACGAAGACGCCTCGGCCGTGCTGGGCGACGACCAGGCCCTCGGTCTGCAGGATGCTGATTGCTTCGCGGGCGGTGTTGCGGGCGGTGCCGTAACGGGCGGCTAGGTCGCGCTCCGAGGGCAGCTTGGCGCCGGACTCCAGCTCGCCCGATTCGATGGACGTGCGCAGGTCATCGGCTATGCGGCGGCTGGGGAGTCGCTTGTCTGAGTCGGTCATGGGGAAGCCTGCCTGTCTCGTGTATCGATCCCCGTTGCCGACAGCCTACCGCAACTGGCTTGAGCCAGTCTCTTGACGGTGGTCACATCGATCGGCCACACTGGCTCAAGCCAGTTGTGAGTCTTGAGGCAGGAGTTTGCCGTGCGAATCCGTCCATTCGACGACGAACCAACACCGGCTCAGCTCGCCGAGATCGAGCGGGAGTGGCCGCTCATTGAGGCTGAGTTGGCCCTGCTCGACGCCGAGATTCTGTGCATCGTCGCCCCGGCCGGCCCCACCCAGCTCGACTATCACCGGCTGCGCCGCGCTGAGGCCCACGTGCTGCATGAGCTGCGCAAGTTCTGCGCGGCAGATCGGCCTGAGGCGGGAGCGGCTTGAGCACTCCGCCGGCGCGCGTGTCAGCAAACACCCGAGTTCCCCACCCGATCGGAGTTGTCGCGTGACCACCACCACCGCATCGAGCGCATACCCGTTCGACCTGTCCGCGCTGTTGCCCCGGGCTCGCCAGATCGCCGACGCCCTGGGGGAGACCCCGTCCCGCAACCGGCTCATGAAGGAGCTGAAGGTGGGTGCGCCGAAGGCAACCGCACTGCGGGAGGCGCTTCAGGCGGTCGAATTCTCCGGCTCGACGGACGCCGTTGTAGACCCGGAACCAGCCCCGGTCGACGCCGAACCTGCACCGGCCGCCGAGGTCGTGCCGGTGATCGAAGCGCCGGAGGCAACGCTCCAGGCCACGGGTGACGGACACCCGGGGACGACAGTCACGCGGAAGTCGCGGTCGTGGCCGGTGATGCTGCTGGCGCTGCCCGCGTTCGTGGCCATCTGGTCTGGGTGGGTCGGTCTCGGCGAGCTGACCGGGTTCGGCGTGGTCCACCCGCTCCCCGGCATCTGGGACGACCTGGCCCTGAACACGGCCATCACGCTCCCGATCGGTGTGGAGACCTACGCCGCGTACGCCCTCGCGGTCTGGCTCACCGGCACCGCGCCGGCCGCTGCCCGGTCGTTCGCGCGCTGGTCCGCGATCGGCTCGCTCATCTTCGGTGGTCTCGGCCAGGTCGCCTACCACCTGCTCACCGCCGCCGGCGTAACGCACGCCCCGTGGCAGATCACCACCGCCGTTGCCTGCCTGCCCGTCGCCGTGCTCGGCATGGGCGCCGCGCTGGCCCACCTGATCCACGCCCACCGCGAGTAGCTCTGCCCGGTGCGCGGCCAGTCGGCCTAGGAAACCTCGGCCGCGCACCGGTCCCCGTTCCCCTCGCAAGGAGTCAGGAGACCCTCAGCATGACGAGCGACGAGCCGGACCGCGAGCACCCGGAAGGGTTGGATTGGTCCCGCTACGAAACCGAACTGACCGACAACGTGGTGGATCTCGACGCTGCCCGGGAGCGACGCCACCGCGACGACGAGGATCAGGACGACGCCGGGGCGGCGGTCCTGGTGGACTCGCCCGAAGCGCAGCGGAAGCCGAAGCTCGACCGGCGGGGCGCTGAGCGCCGGCCGTTGCTGCCCGGCTGGCTGCGCTCCCGCGCCGAGCTGCACGACTCGGTGACGTGGGCGGCCGGCTACGCCGGGCACGTCGCGGCGTACCACGCGCTGCGGGTGCCGAAGTACGCCGGCAAACTCGCGTTTCGGTCGCCGATCGGTCTTGGCCGTGCGGTCGGCGGTTCGCTGCGCTGGCTGTTCGACCTGGAAGGCGAGCCGGTCCGGCAGGCGACCGTGCGCACCGAGAACGCGGAGCAGTACCTGCACCTGTCCCGTCAGCGGGATCGGCGCGTGCGCTGGCGGGGCATCGTGGCCCTGGCCATCGTCGTTGTGCTGCTCCTTGTCGCAGTGGCGCTCATTCTGGCCCCGGTGTGGACTCGGTGGGCGGTGCTCGCCGTCGCGGTCGTGGGGTTCGGCGCGTTCGGGAGGCCGGCGGATCGGCCGCTACTCGACCGCGCCGTGGTCAAGCCCCAGGTAGCCAAGCTGACGTCCGATGTCGTAGTCCGGGCGCTGTCCGTGCTCGGAATCGCTGGCATCAACCAGGCGATAGCCAAGCAGGGCAACGGCGCCATCACGTTCCCCGCGCCGATCGTCCGCGATGGCCCCGGTTGGCGAGCTGAGGTGGACTTGCCGCCTGGCGTGACCGTGGGCGACGTGGTGGAGCGCCGGGATCGGCTTGCGTCTGGTCTCGGCCGGCCGCTCGGCTGCGTGTGGCCGGAGGGCAACGCCGATATCAGCCCCTCGCGGCTGGTGCTGTGGACCGGCGATCAGCCGATGTCCGCGTCCCGCCAGCCGGCGTGGCCGCTGCTGAAGGCATCCGCCGTGGATATGGCGAAGCCGTTCCCGTTCGGGACCGATCCGCGCGGCCGGATCGTGTACATGGAACTGCCGTACACGAACCTGCTCATCGGCTCGATTCCTGGCTACGGCAAGACGGCTGCGCTCCAGCTGCCGGCGCTTGTGGCCGCTCTGGACCCGCACGCCGAGGTGTGGGCGTACGAGCTGAAGGGCACCGGCGGTCTCGACCCCCTGGCCAAGGTCTGCGCGCGGTACGGCTCCGGCGCCGACGACGACACCGCCGAGGTTGCCCTCCAGGCGCTGCGCGACCTGCGCGACGAATGCCAGAAGCGCGCGGCCATCATCAAGAAGCTGCCCAAGGACGTGTGTCCGGACAACAAGGTCACACCCGAGCTGGCGCGGCGCATCAAGGGCCTGCACTGGCTGGTCGCGCTGTTCGACGAATGCCAGGAACTGTTCGCCCATCCGGAGTTCGGCAAGGAAGCCGGCGAGCTGGCCGAGAAGATCATCAAGCTCGGTCGCGCCCTGGGTGTGGTCCTGCTCAAGGCCACCCAACGGCCGGACGCCAAGAGCCTGCCGACTGGTGTCTCGGCCAACGTGGGCACCCGGTTCTGCCTGCGCGTCATGGGCCAGCTGGAGAACGACATGGTGCTGGGCACCTCGGCCAACCGCAACGGCATCCGGGCAACGATGTTCACCAGGAAAGACAAGGGCGTCGGGTACCTCGTGGGCGCGGCCGACGAGGCGCAGATCGTGCGCACGTACTACCTCGACGGACCGACCGTGGAGAAGCTCTGCCAGCGCGCCTACGCCGCTCGCGTCGCGGCCGGCACGCTGACCGGGCAGGCGGCCGGCCAGAGCGCCGAGACACCTTCAGCGCGGCGGGGCACGCTGCTGGAGGACGTTGCCAGCGTCTACCGCGCCGACGAGCCGAAGCTGTGGGCGGAGACCATCGTCGAGCGGCTCGCCGCGTTGCGGCCCGAGGTGTACGGCGACCTGACCCGTGACCACCTGACCGCCGCGCTCAAGCCGTACGGAATCACCACGACACAGGTGTGGGGCACCGATCCAACCACCGGCAAGGGAGCCAACCGGCGCGGTATCGAGCGTTCAACCGTCACCGAGGCAGTGGCGGAACGTAACCGTCGCCGAGGGGAACCGGCAGCCTGAAACGCCGCTAGGTCTAGCGGCCCCGGCTGCTAGACCTAGCACCCCCGCTAGCACTCCAACCGATACCTGATCAGCGCGCTAGTCCCTAGCTGCGCCGACCCTTGACGCCCTCAAATAGCCTTCAGGAGGCATTCCGTGGGGTCCCTGATCCTGCTCGCTAGCCTCGCTGCCGCCGGTTACGCAACGTACTACCTCGGCGCGTGCGCGATCTTCCCGTTCGGCTCTTGCCGCCGCTGCGACGGCACCGGCAAACTCCGCAACCCGTTCTCCCGGCGCATGTTCCGGCTCTGCCCGCGCTGCGACGGCACCGGCCGCCGCGTACGGATCGGGCGGCGCGTCTACGAGCACTTCCGCCGGGAGCATCGCAACGGCACCCGGGGCACCCGATGACGCCTCACACCGCCTGGTGCGCCGGCGGTCATCGCTGCACCCTCGGCGAACACCGCGCAGACCCTTTGGCGATCGACGTGGCCGGCTACGGCCGAGCGCTGCTCACCCGCGTGCGTGGCCGCAACGGCCGGGAGTACGCCGAGGTAACCCTCACGGTCGCACTGGCCCTGACCGAGCCGGCCGCCCGTGCGCAACTTCGGCGCCTGGCCCGCGGCCTGACGACGGTCATCGACCGCGCCTAACCGTCTCGACTGTCCACAGGGGAGTGTCTTCATGGTTCAACCGACGCACGATCCGGCAGCCGAGCAAGCGGCCATCGGCGCGGCACTGCTCGCGCCGGCCGTGGTCGCCGAGCTGGCCGCCGTACTCGCGCCGGCCGACTTCCATCAACCGCAGCACACCATCGTCTGGGAGACGATCCTGGCGCTGCACGCCGCCGGCGAGCCGACCGATCCGGTTACCGTCGCCGCCCGGCTGTCCAGCTCCGGCGAGCTGGGCAAGGTGGGCGGAGCGCCCTACCTGCACACGCTGATGCAAGCCACCCCGGCCGCGGGCAACGCCGCCCACTACGCCGGCATCGTGGCCGACCACGCCCGGCGCCGGCACGTGGTCACCCTCGGCGCCCAGCTGGCCGACCTGGCGACGTCCGGCGCGGACGTGGCCGACGTCGTGGCCGCCGGCCGGGCGATGCTCGACACGGCGACCGCGGGCGGCTGGCCGACGCTCATCCCGCTTGGGACGGGCCGGCACCGGCCGACGTTCCCGGCCGAGGTGCTGCCGGACTGGGTCGCCGAGATGGTGTACGCCGTAGCGGAGTTCACGCAGACGCCGGTAGACGCCGCCGGAAGCATCGCGCTGGCCGCGCTGTCCACGGCCGCCGGCGGCCGGGCGGAAGTGGAGGTGCGCGGCTCGTGGCGGGAGCCGGTGAACCTGTTCACCGTCGTGGTGCTGCCGCCCGGCTCGCGGAAGTCGGCGGTGTTCGCGGCGATGGCCAGTCCGTTGCTGGCGGCCGAGAAACGGATGGTCGAACTGGCGAAGCCGGCCATCGTGGAGGCCGAGCTCGCCGCCCGCGTCGCCGGCAAAGCCGCTGAGCGGGCCGCGAACAACGCCGCCAACGCTGACGAGTCCGGCCGTGACACGCTGCTGGCCGAGGCCACGGCGGCGGCGATGCAGGCTGACGCGATCACCGTTCCCGCGCTGCCGCAGCTGGTTGCCGATGACGTCACCAGCGAGACGGCCGCCGCGATGCTCGCCGCGCAGGGCGGCCGGCTGGCGGTCCTGTCGCCCGAGGGCGGCATCTTCGCCACCATCGCCGGCCGCTACTCCGGCACACCCAACCTGGAGGTCTTTCTCAAAGGCCACGCCGGCGACATGATGCGCGTCGGCCGACTGTCCCGCGACGCCAACCACATCGACAAACCCGCACTGACCCTCGGCCTGGCCGTGCAGCCCGAGGTACTGCGAGACATCGCCGGCATGCCCGGCTTCCGCGGCCTCGGCCTGCTCGCCCGCATCCTGTTCGCCGTCCCGGAGAACACGGTCGGCTGGCGGACCATTGGTGCCGCGCCGATCCCGGACGAGATTGCCGCCGCGTACACCGCCAACCTCACGACGATGGTCCTCACGTTGGGGGACTGGACCGACCCGGCCGTGCTGCCACTCACCGCAGAGGCCAACGAGCGGGTGCTGGACATCGAGCGGGCTGTAGAGCCACGGTTGCGGCCGGGCGGGGCGTGGGGACACGTCATCGACTGGGGCAGCAAGTACACCGGTGCCGTGGTCCGTCTGGCCGGACTGATCCACCTCGGCGACCACCTCCGCGACGGCTGGGGCCGACCGATCGACGCTGGCGCGATCGACCGGGCCGCGTTGCTGGGGGAGTACTACGCCACGCACGCCCTGGCCGCATTCGACGACATGGGAGCCGACAACACCACCCGCAACGCCCAAACGATCCTCGGCTGGATCGAACGCACCGGCGCAACCGCGTTCACCAAACGCGACCTGTACCGGGCCGTCAAGAGCGCCCAGATCGGCACCGTCGCCGATCTCGACCCAGCGCTGACCCTGCTCGACGCCCACGGCTACCTCCGACAGCTCGACCCGCCGGCCCGGTCACCGAAGGGCGGCCGGCCACCCTCACCGAGCTACCTCGTGCACCCCGAGGTGCACCGGCCGGCGGCCACCGTCCACCCGATCGGCGCCCGGAGGACCGCGTGACAGAACTGCCGCAACCGACACAACCCCCACGGCGCCGAGGTTCTGTCAGTTCTGGCAGTTCTGTCACGCCCCTTCGGACCCAGCCCCTCACGTCAGCAGGAGGAGAAAGCCGGATGCCGTCCCGTGGCCTGCTCACGATTCCCGACGTCTGCGCCGAGCTGGGCGTGTCCCGCTCGACCTTCTACGACTGGCGGGCGAAGCGGAAGGCGCCCCCGTGCGTGAAGCTGCCGAACGGCGACCTCCGCATTCGGCGGACGGAGCTTGATCGGTGGCTGACGTCGCTGGAGGACGCCGCCTGATGAACACCACGTATGACGTGCGCATCTGGGCTCTTGAGGTCTACAAAGGCAAACGAGCCACGACGTACCACGTGGCGTGGGTCGTGGATGGCCAGCGGAAGAAGGAGACGTTCAAGACGTCTGCGTTGGCCGAGAGCTTCCGGTCTGACCTCATCGTGGCCGCGCGCAAGGGTGAGGCTTTTGAGTGCGAAAGCGGCCGGCCGGTGTCGATGCTGCGCAACCAGCAGACGATGTCGTGGTACGAATTCGCCTGCAAGTTCGTGGATTTGAAGTGGCCGCGCGTCGCGGCTACCACCCGGCGGACGCATGCCGAGGCGATGACCGCGATTACGCCGGCCATGTTTTCCACAAGTAGAGGCAAGCCGGACGACAAGTTGATTCGGAAAGCGCTCAGTCGCTGGGCGTTCAACACCCAGCAGCGGGACGCGGAGAACTGCCCCGCGGATGTTGCTGCCGCGCTGAAGTGGGTGAAGAAGAACACCCGGCCGGTGTCGGCGTTGGCGAATCCGGAGATCCTCCGGGCGGTGCTGGGCGCGATCTCCGCCAAGCTCGACGGTAAGCCGGGCGCTCCGAGCGTAGTCAGCCGGCGGCGGAAGATTTTCAACGGCAGCATTGAGTACGCCGTGGAGTTGAAACTCCTCGACGCTAACCCGCTGCCGGCGCTGAAGTGGAAGCCACCGAAGCCGGTGAACTCGGTGGATCGGCGAGCCGTGCCGAATCCGGTCCAGGCGCGAACGCTGATCAACGCTGTTCGCTACGAGGTTCCCGCCGGTGCTCGCTTGGCTGCATTCTTCGGATGTCTGTATTTCGCGGCTATGCGGCCCGAGGAAGCGGTCGCTTTAACGCTCTCCAATCTGAACCTCCCTGAAGAGGGCTGGGGAGAGTTCGATTTCGGCAACGCCGAGCCGCACGCCGGAAAGGAGTGGACCGACAGCGGAGAGAATCGGGACCGGCGACAACTCAAGCAACGGGAGGTCGGGGAGCGGCGTACGGCGCCGTGTCCGCCCGAGCTGACCGCGCTCATCCACTGGCACGTGGACGAATTTGGCACGGGCGCCGGCGGCCGGCTGTTCGTGGGGGAGCGGAACAAGAAGGAGCTGCCGAAGCGGACCATCACGGACACGTGGCGGCTCGCGCGGGAGTACGCATTCACCCCCGAGGTGCAGGCAACGCCGCTGGCGAAGCGGCCCTACGACCTCCGGCACGCGGCAGTGTCGACGTGGCTCAACGGTGGGGTGCCTCCGACCGACGTCGCCGAGTGGGCCGGCCAGTCTGTAGAGATCCTGTTCCGGATCTACGCCGCGTGTCTCGACAAGGGCACAGAGGTGCTCCGCAGACGGGTCAGCGCGGCCTTGGGTTACTGAGCCAGATGAGTTTCCAAACGTGGCGTGGTTTGGCGTGTCTAAGCGCCAGACTCAAAATCGGTCGCTAAAGTCCATGTCGCTTCACCCGTCATACAGGTGGATCAGCGCAAACCTTCACGTCTTGTGCGGGGTCGTGTTGATCCATCTTAGGAGGGGGGAACGGGTGGCAGATGATGACGGCGAAAGCCGAATTTGTCTCCTGGCAGCGATGGCGTCCGTAACGCAGGCGCTCATGGGGCTAGCCAAGGAGAGCCCAAGCGGCGCAATCGCCGCCTGGGCTCTGTTGCTCAGCCTCGCGGTGTCAACGCTCAAAGTTCCACCGCGCGGTTTCTAGGTCGGGTGCCCTCGCAGATTGCCTTCTGCGGGGGCACCTGCATTCCTCGGCTTTGATCAAGTCACTACGACTTGCCTCTCAGCCGGAGTGATAGTACCGCCGTCCACTTGAGCCGGTGGGTACTACCGGGTCAAGTGGACGGCGTGTCGCGGGAGGTCAGCCGGGGTCGCGGCGCTCATCAACCAGCACCTGTCGTGCCCCAAAGTTTTGGGTGGCCAAACGGTCAAGTAAGTGTTGGGGAAGACGAGGTGGGCACACATTGGGAACAGGCGATACTGCCTGACGCCTCGTGGCAGCACCGAAAGATCTCCACTTGGCGGTCAACGGACCGCGTTGGCCGCGGGCGCACGCACAGCGCGCCGTCGGGCTGGCTGTGCATGCAGAACGCAGTCAGTCTGAAGCAGCGGGTGTTGTGCCAGCAAGCACCCTTTGATCCTCAGCTCCCGTTCGCAAAGTTCAGACACGGCCCACCTATCGAAGCCGCTCCTCATTGCGACGATGAGAGTTTAAAGCGCTAACTATCATCGTCATTGCGTTTGCGCCAAACTAGCTCGCCATACTGTCTAACCGAATGCTGTTCCCTGAATCGCTCAAGCGTGGCGATCCACTGTCCGAGAAGAAAAGCGGCATCACTGTTCTGGGGCAACGTATCTACGTCCAGTGTTTCGAGAAATTCGAGTGCTGGGTCGTCACTTAAGACCGGCCGTACTTGCTCCAGGACGCGGTTAATGTTGCGAATTTTGAGTTCATTCAGTACGCCGTCCTGCTTCTTGGCGGAGAGCTTGCTCACCTCATCGTGTGCAGCTTTCAGCATCGGCACAATCCTGTCGAATGTTGCCTTCTGCTCGTCTGATGGCAATGTGGCATCTGGTTGTGCTGGCGCGGTTCTCCGTGGTGGTGGTTTTCGCCCGGCTGGCATTTCTATCTCCCTACTGTGGCAGCTTTCTCGTGAACTCTACAAACTTTTTGCGAAACGCTTCGACCGGCCGACGGCCTGACTGGGCAAGCTGAAGCATCAGATCTAGGTCGCGGTCGTCCATGCATAGGATGTAGTAGCGTTTGGCGGACCAAAGGTCGACGATGTTCTTTGCGACTGCTGGAGGAGTCGGATGCCTCGTTAGGAGGATGCCGACTCGCCCAAATTCTTGATCGTCCAAGTAGCGATACAACTGATTTACATTCTCGGTCTCAAGCGCCCGAGAGTTCTTGAGTTCGAACACGACCTGGCGCATACCCAGGCGTGTCCGGAGGTCGGCTAAGAAGTCATTCTTTCCATCATTGTGGAAAATTATGTCTCTAACGTGTGTGTTTGCAATAGTTCTGACCTGGTCGTCGGCGAGGTCGAGCTCGGGATACAGGAATGAACTTAGTAGATCAAAGCAAAGGTTCTCGTATTTTTTGTCAGCGCCATTTGTGGTCCCGGTTGGCAGCGCCTTGATCTGTTTAAGCTTTTTGGCCAGCGCATCTAAGCCAAGCGGTTTGAACAGCGGGTCCGGGGTGCATGCGTTGCCGCGCAGCTCTCTTTCGGTGATGTACTGTTCGACGGTTTGAAAGTTCGTCCTGTTGTAGGCTAGGACAGCCTCCTTGGCTACTCTTCGATCGCGACTTGCTGCCGGCAGCACGAATGGCGCATACGCGGAACGGTAGTAGTCTTCATAGTTGATCCAAGGTAGATGGCGCAGGAGGTCGAGGGGTGCAAGGAGTATAGGCTTTCCGTCGAGCGGATTCCACGGAAGACTAACGCGGAGCGGTCGCCAAAGCGCTCGCTCGGCATCCCATGCGGAATCGAGGCTCGTTTGCCGTGTCGGAAATCCAAACATGTTGCACTGCTCGGAGGTGAACTCCGTGAGCCAATGGAGGAGGACCGAAGCGGTTATGTCACTGATGCGGTCTTCTGCGACCTTGGGCACTAAGAGTGCGACGATCTCTAGATGTGAAAATCCCCCTTCTACGAGTTGAGGGACGGATCGGATCGTCTCGGCCATGCGTCGCGCCAAAACCGGGCCGATTGCCGCACCCCGCTTGGTCCCGAGAGCGTAACCAAGTCCCAGTTCCTGAAGCTCTTGGACTCCGCCCAAAAGATTTACAGCTCGTGCGATCCTGCCGCCGGCTGCCTCCTGGCACACTAGGTCGACGAAGGCGATGAGCTGCCTATGTAGCCTCTGGTACAGAGGATCACTGGATTGCCAAAGCAGAAACGGGTCCAACGATAGGCGGAGATCCTCGCGGACATGCGGGATCACGAAAGGTACTTGGTCTTGGCGAATGCATAGATCGAATAGGTCGCTGAGGCGGGGGTTGGCCAGCCCGTGGTGCGGATCGGGGCTCCCTGGCGGGCGATTCACGAAGATATTATGCCATCGCGCTGCCACTGGGCGGCGAAGGCGTAAGGCAGCATGAATCTGGTTCCTTCAGTCTCACCGATTGCCCGCCGAGATCGTTTGACTTGCCGCCTTCCCCCTTCTAGATCATTAACCCCGGGGGGTGCAGGTGAACGTCCGGGAGTTCGGGCTTGGACCTCTCTATGCCAGGATTTGCCGCTGACGGCGCCTACCGATACGGCGAGGCAGGAAGCATGGGCACAAGCGCCTTTCAGGTCGCGGCGCTCGTTTCTTCGGATGTGTCCGCCGGCGCGGACGATGTAGACAGGAAGTTGCCTTCTTCGACGATGATGATGACTGCGTCGGCGATGGTGGGACGTGCTGCTTGGTCGGCCATGGTTCCTCGTCGAGTGCTTGGAGTGCGGGTGGGTAGATGCGTTCGGTTGGTATGAAGCCGGTGATGCGTTGACGCGGGAGCCAGAGGGCGTCGACATTTGCGTCGGTGTCGTGGTTCTGGACCTCACCTGCGAGGTGAATGCAGGGGAAGTACTCGGCGTCGACACCGGTGATGGGGTGCACGTGGGCTGCCTAGGTCGCGGATGACCTGGCAGTGGATGCGGGTTCTGCGAGGGTTTCGCGGACGGCGACCGTTCGGGGTTTGGCGCCTGGCTTGACGATTCCGGCTGAGAATTGCCAGGTGATGGCGTCTGGGTCGTCGTGGCGGCGGCAGACGAGCAGGATGTCGGCTTGGTCGGTGACCACGGCGATGGCGACTGTCAGCTGCACGCCGGCTGGGGCGGCTTTGGCGTCAGCGCGGTCTTCGGCGCGGAGTTGGGCACAGAGGCGCTCCGGACCGGGTCGGCGCGGCGCTGGCTTACTGATCAAGTCGCCCCAAACTTTGGGGCGTATTTGGGGCGGGCGGCCGATCATGGCTGGATTCAGCCGGTGACAGCCGTACATGCGACGAAAGCCCTGGGCCGCGTTTCCGCTGGTCCAGGGCTTCGTTTTGGCTGCTCAAGGATGTTTTAGCAAGTGTGCCCCCGGCAGGATTCGAACCTGCGCCCCCGCCTCCGGAGGGAGTAGGCACTATGGTCTCCAGATAGCTTCTGAGCTGCTGAAACACCACTCTGGCTAGCCGCAACCATCGAGGTTGGCCGTACATTTGCCGTGCGTTGCTTGGGCAGTTACGTGTCTACGGGCGCCCTGCCGGGGTCCAAGGTCCGCAGCGCGCGGTGAGTGCTCCGAGTCGATCGGGTACAGCGCTGCAGCGACCCGAACCCGACGTCCACCTAGCGCGGAGCCATGAACGCCCGAGATGGAGCCGTTTTGGAACGCTGAGGCTGGTACCGAGTCGTCCGTTCGCGGATTGTCGCCACTGCCCGATCGTGCTCACCTCGACGCCCGCCTCTGTTTACCTGCCGAGGGCCCGGGCTTGCTCGGGTTCAGGTTCGTGTGAATCAGGCTCCGGCCGTGGGCGGTTGAGGGCTGGTACTAGAGGTGGCGCCCGAGAGCTGGACAAGATCACTGGCCGCCGTCGGATTTTGTGGCGCTGGCATCGATCCGATCCGCGCCAGGATATCCTAGGGTGCATACGGGGGCAGCAATGATCGCATATGCGGGCGTTCGGGGCAAATCGTGCGCCTGTGGCATTGCTTGTAGCGTCAATTGAAGGGGTGTCGAGAATGCAACTAGAAGAGTTTGCGGTACATGGACTCTTTGGGCGATATAATCATGTAATTCCTCTGCCGACGTCGGAAGAGGACAGTGACGCTGCATCAGTGGTAATTCTCCATGGACCGAACGGTGTGGGAAAAACCACGGTCCTCCAGATGCTCAGTGGTATGATGTCGCTCAATTTCGACCCTTTCCGACGGGTGCCTTTTACATCTTCCCTCCTTCGGTTCAATTCTGGTGTCGAGTTGCGTGTTGATCGAATGCGAGACGGCAGCCTGCGGGTCCAATTTAAGGATTTCGAGGCATATCTGAACGGCTCTCGTAAGGGCGCTTTGAAGGAGCGCGACCAGGGTTCAGTTGAAGAACTGCGGACCTCTTTTTTTGAGTACACGTCCGACTTGTCATTTGAATTTCTTCCCGATACGCGTCTTTCTCAGCGGGGAAACGTTGCCGAGGCGCTTGCGGATCTATCGACCGGAGCGGTTCAAGGTTCCCCCGAGTTTCAGCACGAGCTTTTGAATCGTGTTCTAATCTCGACAAAAATCCTGGAGTCTACCAGTCGGACTCAACAGCCAAAAACATCCCTTCTGGCTGAACGAATCAAAAGTTTTGCTCGAGAGGCCCAAGTCGACTACCGTCAGTTCTTTGGGACAACCGAGCCGGATCTTTTCCCGAAGATCATCGATAACCTCTCGAATCCTATCGGCTCGCTGCATCAGCCTGAAGATCTGGAAAAGAAGATTTTCCGGATTCATGAACTTGAGCGCACTCATCTTCGTCTCGGCTTGGGTCACGATAGATGGGACTTCGAGCAATTGCTTTCCTCAATCGAAAGTCTAAAAGTTCCCGAACCGAATAATCATGCTCTTGTTGTTTTGAATACATACGTTGAATATCTCGAGTCTCGAGCTGACGCGCGCCAGCTAATCGCCGAGCGGTTGTTGACGTTTGAAGAGGTGATGCGGGATTTCTTCACCGATAAGCGAGTTCGTATCAGTCGGCGTTCGGGAATTGAGGTTGAGAGCTCGCAGGGGGAGCGGCTGACGGAGGCTCAACTTAGTTCGGGCGAGTATCAGTTGCTGTATCTGATGATTTCTGCCCTTACGACAAGGAGGCGAGGAACCGTCATTGCAATCGACGAACCCGAGCTTTCGATGCATCCTGCATGGACTCGTCGTCTCGTTCGGAATATCTTGCGATGCGCGTCCCGCGCCACACCGCAGTTGATACTTGCGACACATTCGCCCGAGATTGCCGTTGATTATGCCGAACGTCTAGTCAGGCTTAGTGACGCCGATGCGTCTTGATATTGGTCGTATTCTGACTGCCCACAGACTGGACCCATCGAGAAAGGAATTGTATGTAGAGGGAGTACGGGATAAGTCATTCCTTGACTGGCTCGTTCCGGTTGGTTTAAGGATTAATGCGAGCATTGTTCTTATTTGTAATGTTGAAGTTCTCGACGCTGGGGAGGGTGGTGAAAGATCTCGGCTTCTGAAATTCCTTCGAACGATTGAAGCTGAATCGGTTGACGTTCACGGCTTGGTCGACGCGGATTCCGATCCGCTGTCTGCGGCGGCACGTGGGGCGATGCCCTCTAATGCTTGGGTTACTGACCTTCGTGATCTCGAGTCTTATGTGCTATCGGTCAACAATATTCGGACCGCGTTGCAGTTGGGGTTCGCCCGAGATCCAGCGCTGGCTCCAGCAATTTTCGCTTCAATGGCCGTAGAGGCACGCTGGCTTGCCGCTTTGCGTTTAACCTCTGAGGTGGCCGGCTTGAGGTTGCCGGTTTCGGAGCAGAAATGGCTTCGCCATGCTAAATTCGACTCTTTAGGTACGGTGGTTCTGGATCGGAAAAAGATTCTTACGTCTCTTCTTCAATCGGCAGGCTTAAGCCTCAAAGGACTCGACGACGTTATCCTTCAGATTCAAAAAACCCAGGATGAAATCTCGGACTTCACGGACCGGGAGGTATTGCATGGCAAGGATGCGCTTGCCTTATTGACGCTACAGTTGAGGGAAATAGGTTGTAACGTTGTCGATGTAGGCCCTGTTCTGTGGACTACTTTTCGGCACGATTACGTATCGGAATTTCCCAACTTGTCTCAGGTCGTTTCTTATCTCAAAAGTTGATGACCGCAACCGGTGAGTTCGAGCCGATGCCGTAAAGTGATTGCTGATGGACGTGCAGGCGAACGAGGATGAACTTCCCACCGACTGGTGGACGGCTGACGACTGCGCACGGTTCCTTGGAATCACGCGGAGTACATGGGCGGCATACGTCGCGCGCCAGCAAGCGCCGCAGCCTGAGCGAAAATTTGGCAGGTCGCCAGCTTGGCGGCCGCAAGCAGTACGGATGTGGGCGCAGGCAAGGCCGCGTCGGCCCACGCCCTAATGGTTATCGATCCGCCTCGACCAGCGTGTAAAGCAGTGCGGTAAGTGTGGTGCCGGTTACAATATCGCGTTTGTCGATTAGTCGACGAACGTCGGCTAATGGCACCCACTCGACCCGCTCGGACTCGAATCCGTCGACCGGAGGTCCCATGTATGTGGCTGAATCGGCGCGGAAAATGTGATGCTCGGAGTTCATGAGGCCGGGAGACGGCTGCGTATAGATAAGCGGGCGTAGCGGCCCCGGCCGGTATCCCGTCTCCTCCTCGACCTCACGGGCAGCAGCGGCGGCCGGCTCGTCCTCCCCGATTGCGCCAACTGGAATTTCGTATGTCCACGTGTCGGTTATGAAACGGTGGCGCCAGAGCAGCAGTACCTTGCCGTCGACAACTACGACGGCACCTGCGCCGGGGGCACTCCGGATGAGCCGATGGTCAAGGTGTCTGCCGTCCGGAAGCTCCACATCGGCGGCCAGTAGGTGCACCCATTGGTCCTGGTAGAGCGTCCGCTCGGAGTTGACCTGCCAGCGCACTAGAACCCCCTCAATTGGGCGTCGGTGTCGGCCCGTTCGAGAAACTCCGCCACCGCTGGCACCCTAGCGTGTCGCCGCAGCGCGCCGGCCACCTGCGCTACCCGGTCGCGGATGCGGCCGGACTCCATGCCCTCGGCGTACTCGAGCATTTGGGTACCCACATGCACGGCCTGGTCCACGTCGCCGCGCTGCGCCACGATGAGCGCCAGGCCGGCGTAGCGGTGGACGCGGCCGCGCAGGTGCGTTCCGCCGGCCAACCTCACGGACTCGTCCGCGTACGTCTGGGCCGCGCTGAAGTCCCCCAGGCGCCGCAGTGCCTCGGCTACCTGCGTCTCCACAAGACCGGGTTGGACGTACGACGCCTCGGCCGGCTCGTCACCAAGGACGATGCGTGCGGCGGCCAGCTCGGACTCGCGCATGTGCCGCTGGCATCCATCGCTCTCACCCATTCGGGCGTACGCCTTGCCAGCCAACGAATGCAGATCGGCGGCCAGGGCCGGCCCGAGATGCCCCCGCGCGGCGCGGAGGGCTGCCTCGGCGTACTGCACAACAAGCCGCGGTTGGTTGCCGTGCAGCGCATGCGTGCTCAGCAGTGCGACCACGTAGGCGCCGAATCGCTTGTCATTGCTGGCTTTCGCCATGCGCAGCGCGCCGAAGAGGTACCGCTGGGCAAGACCCTGCTGGTCCGCGTCGTACGCGCAGACGCCGGCCAACGCGGCCAGGCCGCCGGCGGCGCGGAGGAGCTCGCGGCCGGTGCGGTTGTCGTAGGTGTCGCGCAGGAGCGGCGCCGCATGCTCGTTGAGCGCGGCGATCAGGCGTGGCCGGACCGGGACGCCGCCCACCCGGCGGTACATCTCTTGGTAGCGGTCCCGGAGCTGTCGTAGCCGGCGCACGTCGACCGGCTCGACCTGGCGGCGGCCGTCGTGGGCAACGTCGATGTCATCAGGCGGGTTCTCCCACTCCCAGACCGGCGCGACCGCCTCGGCGCCGGCGGCCGGCGGGCCGGCGACCTTGTCGCGCTGATCGCCGCGCCACAAAGCCGTGGCCCGCTCGACGAGCTGGGGCAGCGGCACGCTCGAGATGGCCGGCCGTCGCTCCATGCCGATGTCGGCGCGGGTGACGGTCGTGCGCATCGCCTCGCCGATGACCTGGCAGATCAGATCCGGGCCGGGGTCTCGAGGGGTGGCACCGTCGCGAATCCAGCGGGCGACTGACGCGTGGTCGTAGCGGAGTCGGTGTTCGGCGCCCAGCATGTTCACGCGTTTCGCCAGACCGGCGTTCGATAGGCCGGCGCGCTCGATGAGCGCAGCAAGCAGCAGATTTGCCTCCCCCATCACCGCAGCGTAGGTGCGTTGTCACGTTGAGGGAAGGGATGGAGATCGATTCACACAGGGTGTGAAGCATGTACCACGGTTGTATCAACTCACACCCTGCACGCCGGCCGTTCGGTGCGGTTTGCTGGTTGCAGGCGCCGATCAAGTGGAGCGCTAGCCAAGCAAGATCCTTAGTTGTGGCAGGTCAGGGCTGTTGCGAATACAGCACGGGCGCTGTACGGTCATTTTCACGAATACAGCACTGGCGCTGTATAGGGCGCCACTCGAGACGGAGGTTCACCAGTGATCGCAGAGACCGGCGTCAGCGTGGGCGTGGGGCATCTCACCCACCCTTCCAGCGTGTTCGCCTACTTCGACGCCGGCCATGTTCTGGCCGGCGTGGCCGCGCGGCACTGCGACGAGCACCGCCCGTCGTCGTCACGCATGGTCGCCTGCGGCGCGTGCTGGGAGCGCGCCATCCGCGACGACGAGCGATTCGCGGTTGAGTGCGGCCTGCCCCGCGAAATCACGCCCGACCCGGACTACGTGGACGAGATCGCCGTCGAACAGGCGTGCCGGGGCGAGCGCGTCGAGTTGACCTACGCCGAGTTCTCCGCCGCCGTGGTCCGGCTGCACTGGCAGGGCCTGACGCCGAGCGCCATCTCCAAGCGGCTGCACGCCTCGTTTCTCGCTGTCCTGGCCGCCTTCCCCGCTGAGCTGATCGGAGCTGCCGCATGACCACCACGACCGCGCCGAGCGCGTACCCGTTCGACCTGTCCGCCCTCCTGCCGCGCGCTCAGGAGATCGCCTCGAGCCTGGGCAAGGTTCCGTCCCGCAACCACCTCATGAAGGAGCTGAAGGTGGGCGCGCCGAAGGCGACCGCGCTGCGGGAGGCGCTGCAGGCCGCAGAGTTCACCGCCGCACCGGGCGCGTCGTCGGTCCTGCCCGACGTCGTGGCGGACCCGGAGCCGACCACGCTCGAGCCGGTTACCGAGGTGGTTGAGATGCCCCCGCCGGCCGAGGCGGCGTCGCTGCCCAGGGGCGACGGACACCCGGGCGCGACCAGCGACCCGGAGCCAATCCTCATCCCGCACGTCCCGGCGCCCCGGAAGGTACGCAAGGCGCGTTCCTGGCCCGTGATGCTCCTGGCCCTGCCGGCGTTCGTGGCCATCTGGTCCGGGTGGGTGGGGCTCGGTGAGCTGACCGGGTTCGGCGTCGTGCATCCGCTGCCGGGCATCTGGAGCGACCTCAGCCTGAACACCGCCATCACCTTGCCGATCGGTGTCGAGACCTACGCGGCGTACGCCCTCGCGGTCTGGCTCACCGGCACCGCGCCGGCGGCCGCTCGGCGGTTCGCCCGCTGGTCCGCGATCGGCTCCCTGGTCTTCGGTGGCGCGGGACAGGTGGCCTACCACCTGCTGACCGCCGCCGGCATCACCCACGCCCCGTGGCAGATCACCACGGCGGTCGCCTGCCTGCCCGTCGCCGTGCTCGGCATGGGCGCCGCCCTGGCCCACCTCATCCACGCTAACCACGAATAGCTCCGCCCGGTGCGCGGCCAGCTGGCCTAGGAAACCTCAGCCGCGCACCGGTCCCCATCCCTCCAGAAGGAGTCAGGAGACCTTCAGCATGACGACGAATGAGCCGGACCGCGACCGCCCGGAAGGGTTGGATTGGTCCCGCTACGAGAACGAGATGACCGACAACGTGGTTGACCTCGACGCCGCCCGGGAGCGCCGGCAGCGCGACGACGACCACGAGGACCAGGACGACACCGCCGGCCCGGTGCTGGTCGACTCGCCCGAGGCGCAGCGCAAGCCGAAGCTGGACCGTCGTGGCGCCGAGCGCCGGCCGCTGCTGCCCGCCTGGCTGCGGTCGCGCGCCGAGCTGCGCGACGCGGTGGCGTGGGCGGCCGGCTACACCGGGCACGTCGCGGCGTATCACGCGCTGCGCCTGCCGAAGTACGCCGGCAAGCTTGCCCTGCGGTCGCCGGTTGGTTTGGGGCGAACGGCCGGCGGCGCGCTGCGCTGGCTGTTCGATCTCGAGGGCGAGCCGGTCCGGCAGGCGACCGTCCGGACCGAGAACGCGGAGCAGTACCTGCACCTGTCGCGCCAGCGCGATCGGCGCGTTCGGTGGCGGGGCATCGTCGCCCTGGTCGTCATCGTGACGCTGATCGTGGCGGGCGTGGCGCTATTGCTGGCGCCGGCGTGGGTGCGGTGGGCCGCGCTCGGCGTGGCTGTCGCGGTGTTCGGGCTGCGCGGTGCGCCGGCGGATCGGCCGTTGCTGGACCGCGCGGTGGTGGGCACGCAGGTGGCCAAGCTGACCTCGGACATCGTGGTCCGGGCGCTGTCGGTGCTCGGCGTGGCCGGCGTCAACCAGGCGCTGGCCAAGCAGGGCAACAGCGCCATCGCCTTCCCGGCCCCGATCGTGCGGGACGGGCCGGGCTGGCGCGCCGATGTCGACCTGCCGCCCGGGGTGACAGTGGGGGATGTGCTGGACCGCCGCGACCGGCTCGCATCTGGCCTTGGCCGGCCGCTGGGTTGCGTGTGGCCGGAGGGCAACGCCGACATCAGCCCATCCCGGCTGGTCCTCTGGGTGGGTGACCGGCCGATGTCGCAGGTACCGCCTCCGGCGTGGCCGCTGCTCAAGGCGTCCACGGTGGACGTGGCCAAGCCGTTCCCGTTCGGCACCGATCCTCGCGGCCGGGTGGTCACGATGGAGCTGCCGTACACCAACGTCCTGATCGGTTCGATCCCCGGCTACGGCAAGACCGCCTCGGTGCAGCTGCCGATGCTGGTCGCGGCCCTCGACCCGCACACGGAGCTGTGGGGGTTCGACTTCAAGGGCACCGGTGGCCTCGACCCGCTGGCGCGGGTGTGCGCCCGGTACGCCTCGGGGCAGGATGACGACACAGCCGAGGCGGGGCTCATGGCCCTGCGGGAGCTGCGCGCCGAGTGCCAGCGCCGCGCCGCCGCCATCAAGAAACTGCCCAAGGACGTCTGCCCGGACAACAAGGTCACGCCCGAACTGGCCCGGCGCATCAAGGGCCTGCAATGGCTGGTCGCGATCTTCGACGAGTGCCAGGACCTGTTCGCCCATGCGGAGTTCGGCAAGGAAGCCGGGGAGCTGGCCGAGAAGATCATCAAGCTTGGCCGCGCCCTGGGCGTCATCCTGATCCTGGCCACGCAACGCCCTGACGCCAAGAGCCTGCCGACCGGCGTCTCAGCCAACGTGGGGACGCGGTTCTGCCTGCGGGTGATGGGGCAGCTCGAAAACGACATGGTGCTGGGCACGTCCAGCTACCGCAACGGCTTGCGCGCCACGATGTTCACCAAGAAGGACTTGGGCGTGGGGTACCTGGTCGGTGCGGCCGATGACGCGCAGATCGTCCGCACGTACTACCTCGACGGACCGACCGTGGAGAAGCTGGCGGCGCGGGCGTACGCCGCTCGAGTCGCGGCCGGCACGCTGACCGGACAGGCCGCCGGCGACCAGCCCGAGACACCGGCCACGCGGCGGGAGACGCTGCTCGAGGACACCCTCGCGGTGTTCCAAGCCGACGAGGCGAAGCTCTGGGCCGAAACGCTCGTGGAGCGCCTCATCGCGCTGCGGCCCGAGGTGTACGCCGAGCTGACGCGGGACCAGCTGGGCGCCGCGCTCAAGCCGTACGGCATCACCACGACACAGGTGTGGGGCACCGACCCGGCCACCGGCAAAGGCGCCAACCGGCGCGGCATCGACCGCACCGCAGTAGCCGAAGCGGTCGCCGAGCGTAACCGCCGGCAGGGCGACTCGGCCGCGTGAAACGCCGCTAGGTCTAGCGGCCGACCCTGCTAGACCTAGCACCCCCGCTAGCACTCCATCCGATCCCTGATCAGCGCGCTAGTCCCTAGCCGCGCCGACCCTTCACGCCCTCAAACAGCCTTCAGGAGGCATCCCGTGGGGTCCCTGATCCTGCTCGCTAGCGTCGCCGCAGCCGGTTGCTCTCTGTACTACATCGGCGCGTGCGCGATCTTCCCGTTCGGCTCCTGCCGCCGCTGCGACGGCACCGGCAAACTCCGCAACCCCCTCTCGCGCAAGATGTTCCGGCTCTGCCCGCGCTGCACCGGCACCGGCCGCCGCGTCCGCATCGGCCGGCGCATCTACGAGCACCTGCGAGCCGAACACCGCAACGGCACCCGGGGCACCCGATGACCCCGCACACCAGCTGGTGCGCCGGCGGCCACCGCTGCTCGCTCGGCGAACACCGCGCCGACCCGATCGTCATCACCGCCCCGAACATCGGCGCAGTCACCCTCACCCGCGTCCGCGCCGCCAACGGCCGCGAACACGCCGAAGTGCGGCTCACCGTCGCGCTCGCCCCGACCGAACTGGCCGCGCGCCGGCAGCTGCTCGAGCTGGCCGACAACCTGTCCCGCGTCCTGCACCACGCCACCCGACCCGAAGGGAGCATCCACCATGGAACCGTTGCTGCGTAACGCCCTCGACTACGCCGGGCGTGGCTGGCCGGTGTTTCTGCTTGGCCGGACCAAGCGGCCGATGGCCAACTGCCACGACTGCCGCGACGCCGGCCCGGACCACGACCGCGATACCTGCCCGTGCCTGTTCTGCCACGGCCTCTACGCCGCCACCACCGACGCGGACCGCATCGCCGCCATGGTCGCCGTGCAGCCGGCCGGGCTGCTGGCCATCCGCACCGGCACCGTCGCCGGTCTGGTCGTGGTCGACATCGACCCGGGCCACGGTGGCGCCCTCGACCCGGCGCTCATGCCGCAGACGGCCTGTGTGGTGACCGGGAGCGGCGGCTGGCACTTGTACTACCGCCACCCGGGAACGCCCGTCCTGAACAGCCAGGGGCGCCTTGGCGAAGGCATCGACGTGCGCGGCGACGGCGGTTACGTCGTGGCCCCACCGTCGATCCACCCACGCACCGGCCGACCGTACCGGTGGGCGGGTGGCCGGCCGGTGGTTGAGATGCCCCCGGCCCTCATCACGGCATGCCGGCCCGCGCCGGCCGCGACGACGACGCCCAGGGCGACGAGCTCGACGCCGGCCGGGGGCATCTCATCACCCGACGCGCTGCTGCGCTCCCTGCTCGACACCGTGCGCCACGCACCAAAGGGCCGCCGCCGGTCCACGCTTTACGGCTGCGCTCGAGGAGTTGCCCGGATGGTCGCCGCCGGCGCGATCAGCCTCCGCGACGCCATGAACGCCCTCTACGACGCCGGCATGGGCGCCGGCCAAACCGACCGCGAAACCCGCGCCGCCATCGCCGGCGGCTTCCGAGACGAGGGAGTAGCCGCGTGAACGACCAACCGACCAACGGCGCCGACATCCTCGACGCCCTGCACCGAACGGTGACCCGCTACGTCATCCTGCCCTCGCCCGAGGCGGTCGACGCCGTGACCCTCTGGATCGCCGCCAGCCACGCCCAGGCCGCATGGGCGCACGCCCCGAGGCTGGTCATCCGAGGGCCGGAAAAGCGCTGCGGCAAGTCCCGGCTGCTCGACATCGTGGAGGGCACCAGCTGCAACCCGCTCATCACCGTCAACGCCTCACCGGCCGCCGTCTACCGAGCCATCGGCACCGACGAGCCACCGACGCTCCTGGTCGACGAGGCCGACACCATCTTCGGCGGCAAGAACGCCGAAGCGAACGAGGATCTGCGCGGACTGCTCAACGCCGGCCACCAACGCAACCGGCCCGCGATCCGTTGGGATAACAACACTCACCGGCTCGAGAAGATCCCGACCTTCGCCATGGCCGCGCTGGCGGGCATCGGCGTCATGCCGGACACCATCGAAGACCGCGCTGTCGTGGTCCGCATGCGCCGGCGAATGGCCTCCGAGAAGGTGGCACCCTACCGGCACCGCCGCGACGGCCCCGCGCTGCGACAGCTGGCCGCCGATCTCTTCCAGTGGTTGCGGGGGCATCTCGACACCCTCGAACGCGCAGAGCCGGCCATGCCGCTCGAGGACCGCGCCGCCGACACGTGGGAGCCGCTGATCGCGGTCGCCGATCTCGCCGGCGGCAGCTGGCCGACGCGCGCTCGAGTTGCTGCCGCGACGCTCGTGGCCGAAGCGGACGAGACCGGGCCGGTGTCGAATCGCATTCAGTTGCTGGCCGATATTCGGGCGGCATTCACCACGCTCGGCGAGCCCGGAGCGGCCACGACCTCAGAATTGCTTGACGTTCTCAATGGCGACTCGGAAGGGCCGTGGCAAGGCTTCGGTCCGGCCGGTCTCACCGGTAAGCGGCTCGGCGATTTGCTGCGCGAATTCGACATCAGCTCGGCGACCATCCGCTTCCCGGTCGGGCAGGCCAAGGGGTACCACCGAAGCGCCTTCGCGGACGCGTGGCAGCGCTACTGCCCCACCCCCTCCGTACCATCCGTACCAAGGGTCGCTTCCCAGGTCAGCCCTGGTACGGATGCTCGGCGCGGTACGGATCGATCCGTACCGCCAAACCAATCCGTACCGGCCCTGAGCAGCCAAGAGACGCTTGGTACGGATGGTACGGACACCCCGGGGCGACCTAGCCTGAGGGCCGCCCGATGACCGGCCGGCAGCCCTCCCGTGGACGGCATCTGACCATCCCCGAGGTCTGCGCGGATCTCGGTATCTCCCGCTCGACCTTCTACGACTGGCGCGCCAAAAGAAAGGCGCCGCCGTGCTTCAAGTTGCCCAATGGAGATTTGCGCATCCGTCGGGTTGATTACGAATCGTGGATTGCATTGCTCGAGGATGAGGCCGCGTAAATGGAAACGACGTACGACGTGCGGATTTGGAAGACGAAAGTCTACGAAGGCACGCGGGGGACCACGTACTACGTCCGTTGGGTCGTCGCCGGCCGGGAGCGGAAGGAGCCGTATAAGGGCAAGGCGCTCGCGGACGGCTTCCTCGCCGACCTGGTGGCCGCCGCCCGCAAGGGTGAAGCGTTCGACGTGGAGTCGGGCCTGCCGGTGTCGATGCGGCGCGCGAACCGCGACATGTCCTGGTACGAGCTTGCGTGCGCGTTCGCGGACATGAAGTGGCCGCGCGTCGCCGCCACCACGCGGCGCACTCACGCCGAGGCGCTGACGAAGATGACGACATCGCTGTTGAGTACGGAGCGGGGGATGCCCGATCCGAAGTTGCTCCGGTTGGCGCTGAGCCGGTGGGCGTTCAACACCGCGCACCGTGAGAGCAGCCCGCCCAAGGTGAAAGCCGCGCTGCGCTGGGTCGAGAAGAACGCCCGGCCGGTGTCCGCTCTTGCCAAGCCGGAGGTGCTCCGGCCGATGCTCGATGCGCTGACCGTGCGCCTCGATGGCACGCCGGCCGCGCCGAGCGTAGTCAGCCGGCGACGGAAGATTCTCAACACCGCCGTGGAGTACGCGGTGGAGCTGAAGCTTCTCGACGCCAATCCGATTCCGGCGCTGAAATGGACGCCACCCCGGACGACTCATGCCGTCGATCGGCGGTCGGTGGCCAATCCTGTTCAGGTGCGGTCGCTGCTCGAGGCGGTGCGCAGCCGGCAGCGGAGTGGGACGCGGTTGGTGGCGTTTTTCGGGTGCCTGTACTTCGCCGCGATGCGGCCCGAGGAAGCGGTAGCGCTTGCCAAGCACCACTTGGTCCTGCCCGCCGAGGGGTGGGGCGAATTCAACCTCCATGTGGCCGAGCCGCACGCCGGCAGGGAGTGGACCGACAGCGGCGAGAACCGCGACCGCCGGCAGCTCAAGCAGCGGGCGCGCGGCGAGGTTCGCACGGTGCCGTGCCCACCAGAGTTGACCGCGCTCCTGAACTGGCACATCAAGGAGTTCGGCACGGCGCCCGATGGCCGGCTGTTCACGGGGGAACGCAACGCCGGCGAGCTGCCGCGCGGCACCATCAACCGGACGTGGCGGGAGGCGCGGAAGGCCGCCTTCACGCCGGAAGTCGTGGCGTCGCCGCTGGCCGCAACGCCGTACGACCTGAGGCACGCGGCGGTGTCGACGTGGCTCAACGGGGGAGTTCCGGCCACGCAGGTTGCCGAGTGGGCTGGTCACTCGGTGGAGGTGCTGCTCAAGATCTACGCCAAGTGCCTCGACGGGGGAGCGCAGCAGCTGCGCCAGCGCATCACGGACGCTCTGGGGTCCTGAGGGCTGCGGCAAACTTGGCCGCGTATTTGCCGTGACTGGCCGATCATGACCCGGAAAAGCCGGTGACAGCCGTACATACGAGCGAAGCCCTTGGCCGCGTAATCGCTGGTCAAGGGCTTCGTTTTTGCTGGTCAGAGCTGGTGCCCCCGGCAGGATTCGAACCTGCGCCCCCGCCTCCGGAGGGCGGTGCTCTATCCCCTGAGCTACGGGGGCCAATCGAGATCCCGGCAACCGGGCCCTCGTTCGGACCTCGAACAGACTAGCAGAGCCCCCACCCGCCCCGCGCACTGGTTCCCCTGTGATCACTGGGGCGGGTGGAAACAAGCGAGCTACGAGGACAGGGGCTGCGCGCCCAAGTCCTTCAGTTTCTCCGACAGCTGCGCGATGTCGTAGGACTGCGACTGCCGGATCTTCTCGGCCGCGTCGCGGACCTCAGGGTCCGAGGCGTCTTTCGCCGCGATCTCGGCCATGTGGATGCCGCCCAGGTGGTGGCGGAGCATGAGCTGGCACCAGAGGGTGTCGAAGTCCTTGCCTGTGGAGGACTTGAGCTTCTTGAGCTCGTCGTCCGAGGCCATCCCGGGCATGCGGCCGTCGGGCTGGAGGGTGTTCATCCCGGACGGCATCCAGGCCATGGGGCGCTTGGAGGACGTGGGGGAGAGGTGCCACTCGGTGAGCCAGGTCTGCATCTGGCCGATCTGCCACTGCTGGCTGGCGGCGATGTCGTAGCCCAGGTTGCGGATGTCGTCCGTGGTGCCCAGGCGGTACGCGAACATGCCCATCTCGACCGCCTGCGCGTGGTGGATGCTCATGTCGCGGGCGAAGCCGGCGTCGATGGAGTCGTCGCCGGGGCGGCTCAGGACGGGGATGAGGTAGCCGATCGCCACGCCCGTCACCAGGAGGAGGACCGCGGCGAGCACGCCGAACGTGAGGCGTGCCCGCCCGGAAAGTTGCGCGAACACGGTGGCTAGTTGCCGCCCATCTGCGTCGTCGAACCGTCCTTGCCGAGGTCGCGCGGCGTGCTGCCGGTCTCGGTGATGATGTCGCCGCTGGAGCAGGGGGTGCCGGCCTCGAGGGTCGCGTTCTGGCGCAGGGCCTTGATGAACTCGTCGATGCGGCTGTCGTCGGCGTTGTCGACCTTGAGCTGGAAGCCCCACGCCTGCAGGGAGATCGGCTTGTCCAGGTTCGGGTACGGGCTCATCAGCATGTAGTCGTTGCCGCGGACCTTCTTCGCGAGCTTCTCGACCTGGTCGGCCGGGAGGCTCGGGTTGTACGTGATCCAGACGGCGCCGTGCTCCATGCTGTGCAGAGCGTGCTCGCTGGCGATCTGGGACGTGTACACGTCGCCGAGGCAGCGCTGCCAGTTGGGGTTGTGGTTGCCGGCGACCGGGGGGCTCAGCTTGTAGGTCTGCGGGCCCCACACGTGCTCGCGCTGGCCGACCATGGTCTTGTCGGTCTTGTAGAAGTCCTGGATGCCGCTGATCTGGTCGGCGCGGTCGTGCCAGCCCAGGCCGTTCTGCCAGACCTGGTAGCCGGCGAAGCCCACGATGCCCAGCGCCAGCACACCGACGGTGGTGAACAGCGCGATCGGGCCCCAGCTCATGCCCTGCTTGACCTTGACCGGGGCGATCTTCTTGGCCGCCGGGCGGGTCGCGGTGGCGGGCCGCTTGCCGGTGGGGGCCGTCTTGCGGGCGGTCGCCGACTTGCGCGGGTTCGCCTTGGGCTTGGCCGGAGTCGCCGGGGCTTCGTCGTCGACGGAGCCGGCGTCCTCGACGGAGTCGGCCTCCAGGGCCGAGTCCTCGATGACGTCCGGGTCCTCGTCGCCGCCCTGCTTGGGCTTCGCGCCGGAGACGGCCTTGGTGGACGGCTTGCGGTTGCCGCCCCCGTGCTGGGTGCTCATGCTCATCTCGTCGCTCCGCAACGCTCAGCGTTGTGCTCGCTCATCGGGCCTCGTTTGGTCAACGGTCGGGGGTCACGGCGGGGAACTACCCTGGCGTGTGTCCATCCTGGGAAGAAGAACGTCCCGCATTGTGACCAGCACAACGGGCCGCCGCCAAGTACCGGAGTCTACCCCCGATAGCATTTGTCGGTGACTCCCGCTGAACTCGCCGTAGCAGTCCTCGCCGCCGCCCGGGCGGCCATCACCGAGCGTGACCTCGACGCGTCCGTGCTCCCGGCGACTACCAGCGTGGAGCGACCGCGAAACCCGGAGCATGGTGACTATGCGTCGAATATCGCCTTGCAACTGGGCAAGAAGGTCGGACTGAACCCGCGCGAGATGGCGGCGGCGGTCGCGAAAAACTTGCAGGAAACTCCCGGGATCGCCGGCGTGGAGATCGCCGGGCCCGGGTTCCTGAACATCCGGCTCGACGCCGGGGCCGTGGGCGGGCTCGCCGGGCTCATCGTGCGGGCGGGCCGGCAGTACGGGCGCAGCGAGACGCTCGCCAAGGAGAAGGTCAACCTGGAGTTCGTGTCGGCGAACCCCACCGGCCCCGTCCACCTCGGGCACACCCGCTGGGCGGCCGTGGGCGACGCGCTGGGCCGGATTCTGTCGGCGGCGGGCGCCGACGTGACCCGTGAGCACTACATCAACGACGCCGGCGTGCAGATGAACCGGTTCGGCGAGTCGCTGACCGCGGCGGCCAACGACGAGCCGACCCCGCCCGACGGATATCCCGGCGAGTACGTCCAGGACATCGCCAAGGCCATCAAGGCCAAGAATCCGGACATTCTCCAACAAAGCCGCGAAGCCCAGGAGGCGTACTTCCTGCAGGCGGGCTACGAGGCCATGTTGCAGGAGATGCAGGACAGCCTCGAGCGGTTCGGCGTCCACTTCGACGTCTGGTTCTCCGAGAAGACCCTGCACGAGGGCGGCGCCGTCGAGCACGCCCTCGACGAGCTGCGCAAGCAGGGCCACGTCTTCGAGCAGGACGGCGCCGTCTGGCTGCGCACCACCGAGTTCGGCGACGACAAGGACCGGGTCCTCATCCGCTCCAACGGCGAGAAGACCTACTTCGCCGCCGACGCCGCGTACTACATCAACAAGCGCGAGCGCGGCTTCGACCGCTGCATCTACATGCTCGGCGCCGACCACCACGGGTACATCGGCCGGCTGAAGGCCATCGCCGCCTGCGCCGGGGACGACCCGCAGCGCAACATCGAGGTGCTCATCGGCCAGCTGGTCAGTCTGCTGCGGGCCGGCGAGCCGGTGCGGCTGAGCAAGCGGGCGGGCACCCTGATCACCCTCGACGAGCTGATCGAGGCGGTCGGGGTGGACGCGGCCCGGTACTCGCTGGCCCGCTCCTCCACCGACTCGCCGCTCACCCTGGACATCGAGGTCATCACGCGGCAGAAGAACGACAACCCGGTCTTCTACGTGCAGTACGTGGGAGCGCGTACGGCGTCCATCGCGCGCAACGCCGCCGAGCTGGGCTACGGGTTGCAGGCGGAGTATGACGCGGCACAGCTGGTACACGAGAAGGAACTTGACCTTCTGAAGGCGCTCGGGGACTTTCCCGGCGTCGTGGCCACCGCCGCCGAGCTGCGCGAGCCGCACCGCGTGGCACGCTATCTGGAGGACCTCGCCGGGACCTATCACCGGTTCTACGACAACTGCCTGGTGCTGCCCAAGGGCGACGACCCGTTCACGGCCACCCATCAGGCGCGGCTCTGGCTCAACGCCGCCACCCGGCAGGTCATCGTCAACGGCCTGGACCTGCTCGGCGTCTCGGCGCCGGAACGGATGTAGAGATGCGCGCACACGAGGCTGGGGCGCTGCACGCTGACCTCGGCTCCAACGGACCCTCCTGGCTGCGTACGCCGGAGGATGTCAACGCGTTGATCCCGATGCTGTGGCCCAAAACGGTCGAGCGCGGACAAAACGGAGCCATCACCGTCGGCGGCGTCGACGTACAGGACCTCAAAGAGCAGTACGGGACGCCCGCCTACATCTTTGACGAAACGGACTTTCGGGACAGGTGCCGAAACTTCCGAAATGCGTTCGGCGGCACCGAGGTCTACTACGCAGGCAAAGCCTTCATCGCCACGGCAATCGTCAAGATCCTCGTTGAGGAAGGGCTCAGCCTCGACGTCTGCACCGGCGGCGAGCTGGCCATCGCCCTCAGAGGCGGCATGCCGCCGGAGCGCATCGGCCTGCACGGCAACAACAAGTCCGTCGAGGAGCTCACCCGCGCCGTCGAGGTCGGCGTGGGAAGGATCATCGTCGACTCGTTCGACGAGATCGAGCGCCTGACCAGGATCGCGCGGGCTACGAACCAAAGACCCAGCGTGATGGTACGGGTGACCGTCGGGGTGGAAGCGCACACGCACGAGTTCATCGCGACCGCCCACGAGGACCAGAAGTTCGGCTTCTCGCTGTCCGGCGGGGCCGCGGCCGAAGCGGTCGACAGGATCCTGGCCGACGACGTGCTGGACCTGCGTGGCCTGCACTCGCACATCGGCTCGCAGATCTTCGACTCGTCCGGCTTCGAGGTGGCCGCCCGCCGGCTGCTGAAGCTCCAGGCCGAGATCGCCGCGAAGCACGGCCGCGAGCTGCCCGAGCTGGACCTGGGCGGGGGCTTCGGCATCGCGTACACCACGCAGGACGAACCCGCCGACCCGCACGTCCTGGCCGGCGACCTGCTGCGGATCGTCAAGCAGGAGTGCGCCGCCCTGCACCTGAGCGTGCCGCACCTGTCCGTCGAGCCCGGGCGGGCGATCGTCGGGCCGGCCATGTTCACCCTCTACGAGGTGGGGACGGTCAAGGACGTCGACGGCATCCGCACGTACGTCTCCGTCGACGGCGGGATGAGCGACAACATCCGCACCGCGCTGTACGACGCCGCGTACTCGGCCACCGTGGCCGGCCGGGCATCCTCCGAACCGCCGATTCTCGCCCGCGTCGTGGGAAAACATTGCGAGTCCGGGGACATCGTCGTGAAAGATGAATTCCTGCCGGCCGACGTCAAGGCCGGAGATCTTCTTGCGGTCCCGGGCACCGGCGCCTATTGCCGCAGCATGGCGAGCAACTACAACCACGTGCCCCGCCCGCCGGTCGTGGCGGTGGCCGATGGTGCGTCGCGCGTCATCGTCCGCCGGGAGACCGTGGACGATCTGCTGAGACTGGACGTGGGGTGACATGCCACCAACGGCGAGAGGCGGCCCCGCGGGGGCCGGCGTGCCCCGCCCGCCGGTCGTGGCGGTGGCCGATGGTGCGTCGCGCGTCATCGTCCGCCGGGAGACCGTGGACGATCTGCTGAGACTGGACGTGGGGTGACAGATGCCGCAAACGGTGAAGGTTGCGCTGCTGGGCTGCGGGACCGTCGGTTCCGAGGTGGTCCGCCTGCTGCACGAGCAGGAGGACGACCTGACGGCCCGCATCGGCGCGCCGCTGGAGGTGGTGGGCGTCGCCGTGCGCCGGCTCAACAAGGCGCGTGAGCTGCCGATCGACGCATCGCTGTACACGACGGACGCCCTTGGTCTGGTGACGCGGGACGACGTGGACATCGTGGTCGAGGTGGTCGGCGGCATCGAGCCGGCCCGCACGTGGCTGCTCGAGGCCCTGCACGCCGGCAAGAGCGTGGTCACGGCGAACAAGGCCCTGCTCGGCGAGGACGGCGCCACCCTGCACAAGGCGGCCGCCGACTGCGGCGCGGACCTCTACTACGAGGCGTCCGTGGCCGGGGCCATCCCGCTGCTGCGCCCGCTGCGCGACTCGCTGCACGGCGACCGCATCACCCGGGTCACCGGCATCGTCAACGGCACCACGAACTTCATCCTGTCCTCGATGGACGCCACCGGGGCCGGCTTCGCCGAGGCCCTGGAGGAGGCGACCGCGCTCGGGTACGCCGAGGCCGACCCGACCGCCGACGTCGAGGGCTTCGACGCCGCCGCCAAGGCCGCCATCCTGGCCTCGATGGCCTTCCACAGCCGGGTCACCTCGGCCGACGTGTACCGCGAGGGCATCACCGAGGTCACCGCGGCCGACATGGCCAGCGCCAAGGCCATGGGCTGCACGATCAAGCTGCTGTGCATCGCCTCGAAGGCCAACGGGGCCGTCTCGGTGCGGGTGCACCCGGCGATGATCCCGCGCACCCACCCGCTGGCCGGCGTCGGCGACGCGTTCAACGCCGTCTTCGTCGAGGCCGAGGCGGCGGGCCAGCTCATGTTCTACGGTCGCGGTGCCGGTGGCGCCCCGACCGCCTCGGCGGTGCTCGGTGACGTCGTCGCCGTGGCCCGCAACCGGCTCGCGGGCGTCCACAGCGCCTCCGAATCGGCGTACGCGGATCTGCCGGTCTCCCCGATCGGGGACGTGCTCACGCGGTACCACATCAGCCTGGACGTCTCCGACAAGGCGGGCGTGCTCGCCGCCGTCGCGGGCGTCTTCGCCAAGCACGGTGTCAGCATCGCGACGGTGAACCAGTCCGGCCGCGGCAACCAGGCGGTGCTCGTCATCGTCACGCACGCCGCGCCGGATCGGGCCCTCGCCGCGACCGTCGCCGAGCTGCGGGCTCTGGACATCGTTCGTGCCGTCGCAAGCGTCCTGCGGGTCGAAGGGGAGTAGAGCGCCATGTGGCGTGGATTGATCGAGGAATTCCGGGACCGCCTGCCGGTCGGGCCGCAGACCCCGGTGGTCACGCTGCAGGAGGGCAACACGCCGCTGCTGCCGGCGCCTGAGCTGTCCGCGCGGACCGGCTGCGACGTGTACCTCAAGGTCGAGGGGTCCAACCCCACGGGCTCGTTCAAGGACCGCGGCATGACGGTCGCGGTGTCCAAGGCCCTCGAGGACGGCGCCAAGGCCATCATCTGCGCGTCCACGGGCAACACGTCGGCGTCGGCGGCCGCGTACGCCGCGCGGGCCGGCATCACCTGCGCCGTCCTGGTGCCGACCGGCAAGATCGCGCTGGGCAAGCTCGCCCAGGCCCTCGTGCACGGCGCTCGCCTGCTGCAGGTCACCGGCAACTTCGACGACTGCCTGGCGCTGGCCAGCAAGCTCGCCCTGGACTACCCGGTCTCGCTGGTCAACTCGGTCAACCCGGACCGGCTCGAGGGCCAGAAGACGGCCGCCTTCGAGATCGTGCGCACCCTCGGCGACGCCCCGCACATCCACTGCCTGCCGGTCGGCAACGCGGGCAACATCAGCGCCTACTGGATGGGGTACAAGGAGGACCAGGCCGCCGGCAACGCCACCCGCCGCCCGCGGATGTTCGGCTTCCAGGCCTCCGGCGCCGCCCCGATCGTCAAGGGCGAGGTGGTGCGCGAGCCCAGCACCATCGCCACCGCGATCCGCATCGGCAACCCGGCCAGCTGGACCAAGGCGGTCGACGCCCGCGACGAGTCCGGCGGCCTGATCGACGCCGTGACCGACCGCGACATCCTGCAGGCCTACCGGCTCCTCGCCCGCTCGGTCGGCGTCTTCGTCGAGCTCGGCAGCGCGGCCAGCGTGGCCGGCCTGCTCCAGGCGAGCGCGCAGGGCCGCATCGACCCGGGCCAGACGATCGTGTGCACCGTGACGGGCCACGGCCTGAAGGACCCCGAGTGGGCGATCTCCACCGCGCCCGCGCCGACCACGATCCCGGCCGAGCCCCTCGCCGCGGCGAAGGCCCTCGATCTCGCTTAATTCAGAAGCAGCGGATTCGGTACCGTCCGTGCCTCGCCCGGCGCTCTCGGTCCTGCGGCGCAACAGGGACTTCCGCAACCTGTTCACCGCGGACCTGATCGGCCTGGGCGCCGACTGGTTCGTGCTGATCCCGCTGCTCGCCCTGCTGCCCCGGCTCACCGGCTCGGGCCTGTGGGGCGCGTTCGTGCTGGCCGTCGACACCGGCGTCACGGCCCTGCTGCTGCCGTACACGGGGACGATCGCCGACCGGGTCGACCGGCGGCGGATCGTCCTCGCGGCCGACCTCGCGATGGCCGCCTTCGCGCTGCTCCTGCTGCTGGTGCGCACCCCCGGCACGGCCTGGGTGGCGCTGGTGGCGGTCGGCGCGATCGCGGTGGCCAAGGCGTTCTTCAGCCCGGCCGCGCAGGCCGCCCTGCCGAACGTGGTCGACCCCGAGGACCTGCCGGCGGCGAACACCCTGGCCGGCTCCGCGTGGGGCACGATGCTGGTGATCGGGGCGTCGCTGGGCGGGATCGCGTCGCAGGCGTTCGGCGCCTATCCGTGCTTCGTGATCGCGTCGGTCCTGCTGCTCTTCGCCGCACTGCAGGTCCGGCGGGTACGGCGTCCGATGCAGGCCGCCCGCACCGGTGCGCCGGCCCCGGCGTTCGCGGCGATCGCGGAGGCGTTGCGGTACATCCGCGGAAACCCCCGCGTCGCCTCGCTCGTCACCGTCAAGTCCGCGGTCGGCCTGGGCAACGGCGTGCTGACCCTCTTTCCGCTGCTGGGGGCCGGCCCGCTCGGCACCGGCCTCCTCTTCGCCGCTCGCGGGCTGGGCGCGCTGACCGGGCCGATCGTGTTCCGCCGCGTGCTGACCCACCGGGCCTGGCTGCTGCCGGGGCTGGCGCTGTCGATGGCGGTCTACGGACTGGCGTACGTCGGGGTCAGCCTGGTCACCTGGTTCCCGCTGATGGCGGCCGGGGTGACGGTGGCCCACCTGGCCGCCGGCGGCAACTTCGTGATGTCGAACTTCGTGCTGCAGGCCGAGGTGCCCGACGCGCTGCGAGGTCGGCTCTTCGCGGCCGACTTCATGCTGGCCACGCTGACGGTCGCGGCCAGCCAGCTGGTGGTGGGCGCGTTCGGACCGGACCTCGCCGCGGCTGCTGCTGGCGGCGTGCGGGGTGGTGACGCTGCTGTACGCGGGCGTCTGGTCCTTGCTCGTCCTTCGCGGGCGGGGCGGTCAGACGCAGCCGCCCGTGAACGCCGAGCCGCCGAGTGTGGCGAGCCAGCACGAGCAGAGCAGGCCCACCGCGGTCGCGCCGAAGAGCAGTCCCGCCGGTACCGCCGGCCAGCCGTAGGCCTCCCGCATCGCGCTGAACGCCAGCAGGGTCGCCACGAGCATGCCGAGCAGGGCCAGGAACGGCAGGGGGCCCACGCCCTCGGCCGAGCACCGGCTCCCCTCCGGCCCGTTGGCCGCGTACCACAACATGCCGATCGACCCCGCGAGGAGCAGCCCCGCCGCCCAGAACCTCTGCCATTGCACCCCACATCGACGCGCGTACACCCGCGGCGGTTGACGTCACATCGATGAAAGTTTCCGGACTTGCGCACCTGGGCTATCGTAGTGATATCACTTCGATAGCCCTTCCTGAGGAGTTGCCATGGAGCGTCGGGCGTTTCGCGTTGCCGGGTTCTTGATGCTCGGCGTGCTGGTCATCGTCGCCGTGCTGGCGGTCGTCGCCGTCGCCGGGCTGAGCGAGGCGGCGGCCTCCGGCGTCGTCGTCGTGGCGTCGCTGCTGGCGGTGCTCATCCTGACCGGGTTCACCGTGGTCAACCCCAACGAGGCCCGGGTCATCCAGTTCTTCGGCCGCTACGTCGGCACGGTCGCGGACGCCGGCTTCTACTGGACCGTCCCGCTGAGCGCCAAGCGGCGCCTGTCCCGCCGGGTGCGCAACTTCGAGACCGACCGGCTCAAGGTCTCCGACGCCGACGGCAACCCGGTGGAGATCGCGGCCGTGGTCGTCTGGCGCGTGGTCGACACGTTCAAGGCGTCCTTCGGGGTCGACGACCACATCTCGTACGTCGCCGTGCAGTCCGAGGCGGCGCTGCGGCACCTGGCCACGAGCTACCCGTACGAGACCCACGACGACGGCCGCTCCAGCCTGCGCGAGGGCAACATCGTGAGCGAGGAGCTGACGGTCGAGCTCGGCGAGCGGATCGCGCTGGCCGGCGTCGAGGTGCTGGAGTCGCGCATCACCCACCTCGCGTACGCCCCGGAGATCGCCCAGGCCATGCTCGCCCGCCAGCAGGCCAGCGCGATCGTCGGCGCCCGGTACAAAATCGTCGAGGGCGCGGTCGGGATGGTGCAGAGCGCGCTGGAACGCCTCAGCGAGCTCGACGTCGTCGAACTGGACGAGGAGCGCAAGGCCCAGATGGTGGCCAACCTGCTCGTCGTGCTCTGCGGCGACCGCAACGTCCAGCCCGTGGTCAACACCGGCACCCTCTACGCCTAGCCCCGTGCCCGAGCGGAAGAAGCTGCTGCTGCGGCTGGACCCCCAGGTCTACGACGCGGTCGCGCGCTGGGCCGGGGACGACCTGCGCAGCGTGAACGCGCAGATCGAGTACGCGCTGCGCCTGGCCCTGCGCCAGGCCGGCCGCGACCCGCGCCGCGACCAGGCGCCTGGGGGCCCGCCCGCGTCCGCGGACGCCGACACCGACGACGCGGCCCTGGACGACTGACCCGCCGCGCCGCGGATCTGCCATCCCGGGAAATGGGCGCGTGGTCCTCATGGTGAGATTGTGGTCATGGCTTTCCTGTCCCGGCCGGTCACCGTGCGCGTGCCCGCGACCAGCGCCAACCTCGGCCCCGGCTTCGATGCGCTGGGGCTCGCGCTGACGCTGTACGACGAGGTCGAGGCGGCCGTCACGCCCAGCGGCACGACCGTGGAGGTGGCCGGCGAGGGCGCGGCCGACCTGCCCGGGGACGAGAGCCACCTGGTCGTACGCGCGATGCGCCGGGCCTTCGGCGTCCTCGGCGAGCAGCCACCCGGCCTGGCCCTGCGCTGCCGCAACGGCATCCCCCAGGCCCGGGGCCTCGGCTCGTCCTCGTCGGCCATCGTCGCCGGGATCGTGCTGGCCCGGGCCCTGACCGTCGGCGGCCAGGAGCAGATGAGCGACGCCGCCGCCCTGGCGCTGGCCGACGAGATCGAGGGCCACCCCGACAACGTGGCCCCCTGCCTGCTGGGCGGCTTCACGATCGCCTGGACCGCGGACGACGGTGCCGCAGCCGTACGCCGCGAGCCGGCCCCCGGCATCCACCCCGTCGTCTTCGTACCGGAGGAACGTGGGCTCACCGAGGTCGCCCGGGCCGCCCTGCCGAAAACCGTCCCGCACGCCGACGCCGCCTTCAACGCCGGCCGGGCCGCGCTGCTGGTGCACGCCCTGACCGCCGACCCGCAACGCCTCTTCGCGGCCACCGAGGACCGCCTCCACCAGGACTACCGCGCCGAGGGCATGCCGGGCACCGCCGCGCTGGTCGCCGCCCTGCGCGCGGAGGGCGTGGCGGCCGTCGTCTCCGGCGCCGGTCCGAGCGTGCTGGCCTTCGGCCTGGACGGCTGGACGCCCCGCCCCATGCCTGGCTGGCGCGTCCTTCCCCTCGACGTCGACCTGGCCGGTGCCCGCCTCGGCGGCGCCCTGACCTGACCGGCCCTGACCGGAACCTCGAAATGCGCGAAAAGGGGCATGCGGCACGTTGAGCAGCGGATGAGGTACGCTTGAACACGCCGAGCGGGGCCCTGTTGCCGCTGGCTGGCGGAGTTGATTACTCTCTAGTCTTAAGCAGCCGCTCTGTGCGGCGATCTCATGCGGGGCGGCGTGCTCCGATTTCCGTGGCACCCCTTGCGCACGCCCGGCCGCCAACCCGCGTTTCCTGTGGTCGCGCGCGCACGGCTGGGCCCATCGACGCAAATGACGGCGTCGTGGTCCTACCGCTCAGCGCTTGCCACACCTCCCGGAACGCGTGTCGAGTCGGGAGAGCAGCAGGACCTCCGCATCGCATGTCGAGACGGGAGCACGGCAAGACCCCCGGCAGCCGCAACCGCCGAGCCGGGGAGACGGCACGAACCTCCCGCACCGCGTGTCGAGGTGGAAGACGAAACGCAATATCCCCAGGCATCGCGCGCCGGTGGCGGGGGTGAAACGGCAAGGCCTTCCGCAGCGCTCGCCGAGGCGGCAGGATGCAAGATCACTGGATCGGCCGACCCAGTGCGGCAGTGAGCAGCAGCAAAGATCCCCGCGTCGCAGCGGGAGATCGGCACGACCCCCGCCAACGCTTTGCCGAAGCGGGGTACCAGCAGGACCTCCGCATCGCGGGGCGAAACGGGGAGCGGCACCTGACCCTCCCGGGCGACGCCTCCCGCGGCGCGGAGCGGGCACGACCTCCCGGATCGCACGTCGAAGCGGGAGCACCCGCGGGCCGCCCGGCCACCGCACATCGAAAACGGGCCCGGCCCCGGACCTAACGAGGGAAGGAATCCATTGAGCGACACCACCGACGTCACGTCGGATGTCTCCACCGACCGCGCCGCGGTCGAGGCCGACGGCGCCGAGGCCGGCGCGACGCGTCGGCGGCGCTCGGGAACGGGGTTGGCCGGCATGCTGCTTCCCGAGCTGCAGAGCCTCGCCGCCTCGTTGGGCATCTCCGGCACGGCGCGCATGCGCAAGGGCGAGCTCGTCACCGCCATCCAGGAGCGTCAGGCGGGCGAGTCTCGTCCGGCCGCCGCCGAGGCCAAGGCCACCGCCCCGGCCCGGACCAGCCGTGCCCGCAGCACCGAGGCGCGCGCCGAGGCCCCCGAGGCGGAGTGGCCGTCGGCCACCGAGGTGACCGAGACTCCGGCCCGTACCCCTCGTCGGGCCACCCGGGCCGCCGGGCCGCCGGAGCCGCGGGCCGCGCGTGAGGAGGCCGCCGCCGAGCCGGCCGCGGCCGAGGCACCCGCCACCGAGCGGGCCGAGCGCTCCAGCCGCTCCGAGCGCGCCACCGAGCGGGCCGAGCGGGGCACGACCGAGCGCGCCGAGCGCGGCACCACCGAGCGGGCCGAGCGCGGGACCACCGAGCGTGCGGAGCGCGGCGACCGCGCCGAGCGGGCCGAGCGCACGGAGCGGGCCGACCGTTCCGAGCGGGCCGACCGTACTGAGCGGGCCGACCGCACCGACCGGGCCGAGCGCACCGAGCGGGGCGACCGCGCGGACCGCAGCGAGCGCGGTGACCGCGGTGACCGGGCGGAGCGCGGCGAGCGCAACGACCGCGCCGACCGGGCCGAGCGGGGCGACCGCACCGAGCGGGCCGAGCGCAACGGCGCCGACCGGGGCGACCGCACCGACCGGACCGACCGCGGCGACCGCAACCAGCGCGGTGGCGGCGGGTTCGAGGACGACGGCGACGACGACGGCACCGGCCGTCGCGGGCGGCGCAGCCGGTTCCGCGACCGCCGCCGGGGTCGCGACCGCGACGGTGCCGAGGCCCCGAGCGGCGGGCGGGGCGGCAACGAGCCGCAGGTCAACGAGGACGACGTCCTCGTGCCGGTCGCGGGCATCCTCGACGTGCTGGACAACTACGCGTTCGTGCGCACCACCGGCTACCTGTCCGGCTCGAACGACGTCTACGTCGCCATGTCGCAGGTGAAGCGGTACGGCCTGCGTCGCGGCGACGCGGTCACCGGTGCGGTGCGCCAGCCGCGCGACGGCGAGCAGCGGCGGGACAAGTACAACCCGCTGGTGCGCCTGGACACGGTCAACGGGATGGACCCGGAGGAGGCCAAGCGCCGCCCCGAGTTCTACAAGCTCACCCCGCTGTACCCGCAGGACCGCCTCCGGCTGGAGACCGAGCCGCACATCCTGACCACGCGCGTCATCGACCTGGTGATGCCGATCGGCAAGGGCCAGCGCGCGCTCGTCGTGTCGCCCCCGAAGGCCGGCAAGACCATGGTGCTGCAGGCGATCGCCAACGCGATCACCCGCAACAACCCCGAGTGCCACCTCATGGTCGTGCTGGTCGACGAGCGGCCCGAAGAGGTCACCGACATGCAGCGCTCGGTGAAGGGCGAGGTCATTGCCTCGACCTTCGACCGGCCGCCGACGGACCACACCACGGTCGCGGAGCTGTCCATCGAGCGCGCCAAGCGCCTGGTGGAACTCGGCCACGACGTCGTCGTGCTGCTCGACTCGATCACCCGGCTCGGCCGCGCGTACAACAACGCGTCGCCCGCCTCCGGGCGCATCCTGTCCGGTGGTATCGACTCGACGGCGCTGTACCCGCCGAAGCGCTTCCTCGGAGCCGCCCGCAACATCGAGAACGGCGGCTCGCTGACCATCATCGCCACGGCGCTGGTCGAGACCGGCTCCACCGGTGACACGGTCATCTTCGAGGAGTTCAAGGGCACCGGCAACGCCGAGCTCAAGCTCGACCGGAAGATCGCCGACCGGCGCATCTTCCCGGCGATCGACATCGACCCGTCCAGCACGCGCAAGGAGGAGATCCTCCTCGCGCCGGACGAGCTCGCGATCGTCATCAAGCTGCGCAAGGTGCTGCACGCGCTCGACTCCCAGGAGGCGCTCAACCTCCTGCTGGACCGGCTCAAGAAGACCCGGACCAACGTCGAGTTCCTGATGCAGATCGCGCAGACGACGCCGGGCGAGTAGGCCCGGCTCGACCGAGCATCGACCTTGAACGCCCCCGGAGCGCTTGCTCCGGGGGCGTTCGGGTATCAGGGCCGCATGAGTCGCAGATCATTGAGGCGTGGCATGAAGGTCCGCTGGAGCTCGCACGGCCAGACGGTCAAGGGCACCGTCGAGCGCAAGATCACCAAGCGCACCAAGGCCGCGGGCCGTTCCGTCGCCGCGAGCCCCGACGAGCCGCAGTACGTCGTGCGCAGCGACAAGACCGGCCGGGAAGCCGTACACAAGCCGGAAGCACTGAGCTGAGCTCAGCCCCGGATCTCCGTCGAGGGGTCCGGGGGGTCGATGATCTCGAAGATCTCGACCAGGCCGCTGGTGCGCAGCAGGCGGTAGACGCCGGGCCCCGGGCTGCCCAGCACGACGGGCACGCCGGCGCCCTTGGCGTACTTGTACCCGCTGATCAGCACCCCCAGCGCGCTGGAGTCCATGAAGGACACCGCGCCCAGGTCGATCACCACACGGGCCGGGCGGCCGTCGACCGCGCGCACGATCGCCGCGCGCAGGGCCGGCGCGTTGGCCACGTCGACCTCGCCCTGGACGCCGAGCACCGCGTCGCCGTGGAGGTCGCGCACGACCCGGATTGATGGTTGCGCCACGTATCGAGTATCGGGCGTCCCGCCCGGACCGGCCATCGGGGCCATGAATCCGACCTTTCGCACGCAAGACCCGCCATGCTCATAGACAGGCGTACAAACCCCAACGCATGCGCGGGTTTTCAGTGACGCTTCTCTGGCGTACGGTCACACAGATCGGAGTGGACGCCCCAGCCGAGCCGGTCGGCCTCGGCGCCGCGGACGAAGGGTAGGCGCGGCCTTGAGCACGCTTGGCTGGTCCGTCCTGACGGCGATGGCCGGAGCGCTGCGGGGCGACGGCGACCGTCAGGACCTGTCGTCGCTGCGTACCGCCCTGGAGTCCGAGCTCGGCCTGCCGCTGGACGGGCCGCCGGCGACCGAACCCGAGACGTTCCTGCGCCAGTGCGAGACCATTCCCGGCGCCCTGCACGTGCTCGCCGACCTCCTCGGCGACGAGGGCTTCCGGGCGCAGGTGCGAGCGGTGCCGGTACCACTGCTGCAGCCGAAGGAACGGCGAGCCCTGCTGGCCCTCATGACCCGCGCCGCGCACCTGCCGGTCGCGGGACCCTATCGCGCGGCGGTCGGTGGCACGGGGCCCGACGGGACCGCCGCCGGCACCGCGCGGGAGCTGCTGCCGCACCTCGAAGGCCTGCTCCGCCCGCCCGAGCGGCCGCCGGCGCTGCTGACCTTCGTGGCCGCGCTGGCCGCCGAGGCCGGGGCCGGACTGCGCGCCGACCTGCGAGCCTGGCTGGAGGCGCACCTGGCACGCACCGGGGCGCCCGCCGACTGGCTGGCCGCGCTGACCCCCGGCGCGGCCGCGCGCGGCTCCCGCACCGTGCTGGTGCTGCGCATCGAGCGGGACTGGCTCGACGAGGGGTACCTGGTCGCCGCGTGGTCGCAGGCCGAGGACGGCGCGCCCGGCATCGGGATCGCCGCCGCCGAGGCCGTGGTGGCCGAGCCGGACCTGCCGGCCGAGGCCGACCGCCTGCTCGCGGCCGTGTTCGCCGGGCACGCCTCCGACGCCAACGACGTGACCGTCGAGTGCATCCTGCCCAAGGCGCTGGGCAACCTCCCGGTCGACCAGTGGCCGGTCGGGGCCGCGTTCGGGGCCGAGCCGCTGCCGCTCGGCGCGCGGCACTCGGTCGTGCTGCGCTCGTGGGAGCGGGGCGTGACGCGGGCGCTGCGGCCGTACTGGACCCGCAAGTCCAAGCGCCTCCGCGGCCACGGGCACCTGAGCGACCCGAAGGCGGTGTTCTTCCTCGACCGGCCCGAGCCGAACCTGGCCGCCCTCGGCGCGCAGCTGTGGGAGGAGCCGCGGATCTGCTTCATGCAGGAGTTCCCGCCCGGCGAGGACCCGACGCTGGCCGCCGACGAGCTCGGCGTGGCGCTGAGCATGGGGCTGCCGGTCGCGGTCTGGTGCCGGCCCGGCTTCGACCCCGACGCCGAGGGCCGGCTCGACGACCTGCTCGACGTGTCCAGCGTGGCCGAGCTGCCGGGCCTGATCCTGCGCCTGCGCCGCGAGGCCGCGCGCGCCCTGGGCGGCGAGCCCCGGCCCGGCCGCCACCTCGCCCTGCTCTGGGACGAGGCCGGCCGCTGGCCCGAGGAGCCCGCGGCCCGCTGGCAGGCCCCCGACGCCGAGGACCGGGGATGAATCTCGAACACCTGCGACCACTGCTGCACCCGGAATCCGGCGCGGGCTTCGAAGAGCTCGCCCTGCTGGTGGACGCCGGCCCGTCGATGCCGCTGTGGGAGCCGACACTCGCCGAGCTGCGCCGCGACCTGGCCGCGCTCGGCGGCCCGGCGGTCACCGAGTATCCGCTCGGGCCCGACCTGCGCCTCCCGCCCGCCCGCCGGCTGGCCCTGGTCGTCACCGACGGCGTGGCAACGGCGTGGGACGGCGCGCTGGGCCCGCTGCTGGAGCGCCTGGGCCGCGAAGGTCCGACGGCGGTTCTCCAGCTTCTGCCGTACCGCATGTGGAGCCGCTCCCGCCCCGCCGTGCACCGCGTCCGCCTGACCGCACCGGCCCCCGCCGCCGCCAACGCCGACCTGCGCGTGGAGGCGCCCGACGGCCGCTTCGACCCCGCCCGCGCGGGCGTCGCCATCCCGGTGCTCGAACTCACCCCGCGCTGGCTCGGCCCGTGGGCGTCCCTGGTCGCCGGGACCGCGACCGCGCCCGTGCCCGGGGCCGCACTGTTCACCGGCCGCCCGGTCGAGGAGCCGGCCGACGACGAGCCCGCGCCGCGCACGCCCCCGAGCGCCGAGCGGCGGGTCCGGGTGTTCCGCGCCTCCGCCTCGCCGACCGCGTACCGGCTGGCCGGGCTGCTGGCCGCCGCCCCGCTCACCCTGCCGCTGATGCGCCACGTCGCGGCCGAGCTGCTGCCGGAAGCGAAACCCGAGCACCTGGCCGAGGTCTTCCTGGGCGGCCTGCTGCAGACCCGCGAGGGCTCCGAGTACGAGTTCCGGCCCGGGGTGCGGGAGGCGCTGCTGCCGTCGCTGCACGCCGCCGAAGCTCTGGCCGTGGTGCGGCTGGTGGCGGATCGTCTCGGGCCGGCCGAGCTGGACGCGGCCGTTGTCTCGGGAGATCCCGCAGCGCTGCGGGCGCTTGGGGAGCAGTTCGTGGCGGCGACGGTACCGGTGCTGCGGTCCCTCGGTGGCGCGCACGGCGAGCTGGCCGAGGCCCTCGCCACCCCCGCCGAGACTTCTGGCCCTCTGGCTGGATCTGGCGCGGCGTACGGTAGCGGCAGTGTGACCGAAGTCGATGTTGTGGCCCGGTTCGCCGAGCGGGCCGCCGAGCGCGAGGGGGACGGTCCGACGGGTGGCGGGGCAACGGCCGGGGAGCGGGACGTGCATGTGAAGACGCCGCAGCAGGTGCGCAACGCCGTGCCGCCGCGCAACTCCGGCTTCGTGGGGCGCGACGCGGTCCTCGACGAGATCGGCCGCCGGCTGGAGTCGGGGCTGGTCGCGCTGCTGCCCGACGCCCGGCACTCCCTCGGCGGCACCGGCAAGACGCAGCTGGCCCTGGAGTACTCGCACCGGTACGCGGGGGAGTACGACCTCGTCTGGTGGGTGCCGGCCGAGCAGGTCGCGCCGATGCGGGTCGCCCTGGCCGGGCTGGCGCGCGCCCTCAAGGTGCGGGAGAGCAACGACCTCAACCGGACGCTGCAGGCGCTGCGCGAGACGCTCGAGCGCGGGTCGCAGTACCGACGCTGGCTCTTGATCTTCGACAACGCGAGCCGGCCCGAGGACATCGAGCCCTATCTGCCCCGCGGCACCGGCCACGTGCTCGTCACCTCCCGCAATCCCCGCTGGGCGGACATGGGCCACGCGATCGAGATCGGCGCCTTCACGCGTGCCGAGAGCGTGCTGCTGCTGCGCCGCCGCTCGCCCGCGATCAGCGGCTCGCAGGCCCACACGCTCGCCGCGCGGCTGGGTGACGTGCCGATGGCGATGGAGCAGGCCGCGGCGACCCAGAACGCGACCGGCTGGACGGCCGCGGAGTACGTCGAGCGCTACGACGTGCTGCGCCGGGAGATGGGCGGGACGTCGGAGCGGCCGGAGTACCCGAGCCCGATCGTCGTGACGTGGAACCTCGCCTACGCCGAGCTGGCCGAGCGCAACCCCGGCGCGGCCCGGCTGCTGGACGTGTGCGCGTTCCTGGCCGGGGAGCCGGTGTCGTGGAACGTGCTGTGGGAGAGCCGCGGCGCCGGGCTGCCGGCCCCGCTGGGCTCGCTGGTGCGGGTGGAGAAGGCGCTGCGCACGGCCCTGCGCGAGCTGGACCGGTTCGGGCTGGCCCAGGTCGACCCGGCGCTGCAGTCGGTCCAGGTGCACCGCCTCGGCCAGCTGCTGCTGCTGGAGCGGCTGGGGGTCAAGGAGTACCCGATCTACCAGCAGGCCGCGCACGACGTGCTGACCGCGGCCGACCCGGCGATCCCGGACGACCCGGCCTCGTGGCCGCGCTACGAGGAGCTCAGCGCCCACCTGCTCTACTCGGACCTGCTGGCCGGGGCCACCGACGAGTCCCGCCAGCTGATGCTGCACTACGTGCGGTTCCTGTTCGTGCGGGGCGATCACGACAGCAGCCGTACCGTCGCCCAGCACGCCTACGACCGCTGGCGCCTGACGCTCTCGGACGAGCACGAGGACACGCTCGCCGCGGCGTACCACCTCGCCAACGCGATGCGCGCGGGCGGCGACGCGGCCGAGGCGGCCAAGCTCAACCAGCAGACCCTGGCCACGCTGCGGCGGGTCTTCGGCGACGACGACGAGTCGACCCTGATGACCGCCAACAGCGTCGGCGCCGACCTGCGCCTGCGCGGCGAGTTCGTGGCCGCCCGCAACGTCGACCTGGACAACCTCGACCGGTACCGCCGGCTGTTCGGCGAGGCTTACCCGCGCACCCTGCGCTGCGCCAACAACCTCGCCGTCGACATGCGCCTGCTCGGCGACTTCCGGCAGGCCCGGGTCATCGACGAGCAGACCCTGATGCACCGGCGCCGGGTCCTGCCGCACCCGCACCCGGAGACGCTGTGGTCGCTGATCAGCCTGGCCCACAACCGGTTCGGCCTCGGCGAGCACGAGGTCGCGATCGAGATCCTGACCGACGAGCTCCCGCTGCACGCGGACGCGTTCGGCGAGGACCACCCGGGCGTGCTGACCGGCCGGCGGTACCTGGCGATGGCCCTGCGCCGCGGCGGCGCCTACGCGCGGGCGCGCAAGGAGGCCGAGGCCGCGATGGCACTCTGGCTGGAGAAGTACGGCGACCACAGCGCCGACACCCTCTCGGCCGTGCTGACCTACGCCAACTGCGTCCGCGCGGGCGGCGAGTTCGCGACGTCGCGCGCGGCGGCCCAGCAGGCGGCCGACGGGTTCACCGCGATTCTCGGCGAGCGGCACCCGTTCACCCACGCCGCCCAGGCGGCCCTGGCCGCGGCGCTGCGCGCGGAGGGCGACCCGGGCGCGGCGGCCGACCTCGACCGGCACGCGCTCGTCGGACTGGCCCACTCCGTCGGCGCCGAGCACCCGTTCTCGGTCGCCTGCGCCATCGGGTACGCGTCGGACCTGGCGCTGTCCGGGCAGTCGGCGGGCGCGGTGATCGCGTCGCGGGACACGGTGCGGGTGGCGCAGGCCTATGGGGCGCAGCATCCGGCGCTGTTGGTGGCGGCCTTCAACCACGCGCTTGACGTGCGGGCGGCGCATCCGGCGGGCGATGACCGGGGGACGGTTGGGGCGGCGGCGGAGGCGTTGCGGAGGCGGCTCGGGGACACACATCCGGCGACGTTGACCGCTTTTGCTGGGCGGCGGTTGGAGTTCGACATCGAGCTGCCAGCGACGTGATTGCTGTGTCTAACGGGTAGCGGAAGGTCTCAGCACTGTAGGGCGCCTTGGCAGTGGGGTTTTCACAACCCTCTGGGGCTGGACGGGCGCTGGAAGGTCTCGGCACTGTGTGGGCGACTTGGTAGCGGGGTTTTCACAACCTCCTGGGGCTGGACGGGCACTGGAAGGTCTCAGCACTGTGTGGGCGACTTGGTAGCGGGGTTTTCACAACCTCCTGGGGCTGGACGGGCACTGGAAGGTCTCAGCACTGTGTGGGCGACTTGGTAGCGGGGTTTTCACAACCCTCTGGGGCTGGACGGGCACTGAAAGGTCTCAGCACTGTATGGGCGCCTTGGCAGCGGGGTTTTCCGTCGAATGTCCTGAAAAGCGGTGGGGGAGCTCCGCTCCACCCACACCCCCTCAACACCGCACCGGGTCCTACCAGCGGCAGCAGTTCTGTGGTAGCGCCTAGGCGGGGGTGTGGGGCGTGGCGGGCTTTGTTCTTAGGTTGCGTGTGCTGCGCGGTGGGCGGCGAGGGTGGCCAGGGCCTGGCGGTGGGCGTTGGCTGGGACGGGGTCCGGTAGCCAGGAGTCGAGGCGGGTGCGCATGCCGTCGACCAGGCGGCGGCCGGGTGGGCTCAGGGCGTCGGAGGTGTGCAGGGTGTCCAGTGTGGACGCGACCGCGAGGCGCCAGCGGGTGAACTCGACGGCGGAGAGGGCGTCGGCGGTGCGGTGGTACTCGGTGCGCCAGAAGTCGGCGATCGCGAGGTGGGCGTAGCAGCCGTGCAGCAGTGCGCCGGGTGGGCGGGGGTCGGTGCGCCAGGGGGCGTAGTAGCGGCGCGCGGGTGCGTCGGGGCGCAGCATGTCGTGGAACAGCAGCAGGGCGTTGAGCTTGCCGTGCTGCTGCTCGTGGACCAGCCCGGCGGCCAGGCGGCGGGGGTCGGGCGGGCGGGCCAGCGCGGCCGCGCCGAACGCGTCGCGGGACGTGGCGCTGCGGCCGGGCGCGGCCAGGGGGACCACCGAGGTCAGGCAGCGGGCCATCGACCGGACGTGCCAGGGGTGGTGCTCGGCCAGCAGGTCGCCGGCCGTCGCCGCGTCCGTGCGCCAGGCGGCGGCCTCGGCGGGGGAGAGGCGGTCGGCGAGCGGAAGGTCGTAGACGCCGCGGTACGGGTCGAGGTCGTCCAGCGCCAGCCGCAGCGGCCCCACGTGCAGGCGGCGCAGCCCGAGCCAGCCCGGCGCGTCCTGGGTCGGGTCGGCGGGGACGGCGACGGGGCCGACGGCCAGCCGGCCCGCGGTGACGGTCACCGTGGCGTCGTCGTCGGTCAGCGCGGTGCCCAGGGCCGGGATCGGCAGCGGGCCCGGCGCGGACCACGTCGCGTCCAGGCCGGCGGCGACGGCGGCCGCCGCGGCCAGGCCGTGGAGGTGGTGCAGGTCGGACCGGGTCGGCGCGCCGGTCAGGCAGTGCAGCGCCCAGGCGCCGACCTGCGGGTGCGCCAGGACGGCCCGGGTCGCTGCCGGGTCCCTGGTGTCCGCCTCGGCCAGCACCCGCGCGGCCGCGGGGGCCACGGCGCGGGCGCGGTGGGCGACCTCGCGGACCAGCAGGACGTGCTTGGTGACCTGGCCCGCGCGCAGGGTGTCCAGGACCTGGTCGCTCCCGCGCCCGGTGGCCAGGTCGTCGAGTTCGGCCGGGCCGATGGCCAGGGGGCCGCTCAAAGGCTCGAGTTGAAGCCGGCGACCGTTTCGTGGGGCTCGTCGACCTCGCTCAGCACCCGGCGGATGGTGTGAGCCAGCACACCGTCGCCCAGCGCGGCCAGGCGGGCGGGGTCGCGGAACGCATCGAGGATCGACTCGTTACGCAGCGCATCCAGATTGGGTGAACCGGAGCCGGGCGAGCTGTCCGGATTGCCGGAAAGGTCGGTCAATACCGCGTACAGCCGGTCCGGGTTGTCCGATTTGCTGCCATCCCCCACAAGGCCTGCCTTCACTGGGCGTCACCCATGTCTATCATCCGCGGCGACCTTCCGCGCGCCCGCGCCGAGCGTCGCGGCGCGAGGATTGTGCACGAACGTCCGAGCCCGCGGCAATCGACAGGCGTCGCCGCGGGCTCTTCGTGCCAAATTTGGCCTCCGGAAAGCTTCGATGGCCAGCACTGGGCGGTTCGTCCCCACACGATCCTTAGACGCGCCGGGACCCCGAAAGGAACCAAGGCGGCACAGAACAAGGAGCGGGATCAGAAGTCGCCCTCGGCCACCTGGAAGACGGTCAGGCCGAGGTCGCGCCACATCCGCACGACCTGCATGCGGTCGTCGAAGACACCGATCACGTGGTACCGGCTGCGGATCTCCTTCTCGAAGATTTCGCCCTTCACCACGGAGTCGCGGCGCTGATCGCCGAACTCGCGCATGAACAGGGCGCGGTAGGGCACGCCCACGTGCTCGGCCAGCCATGCCTCCGTCGCCTCGCGGGCGTCGTCGCTGCGGCCCGAGCAGAAGACGATCTCGTGGCCGGCCGCGTGCATGGCGCGCACGGCCGCGATGACCGGCTCGTTCGGGCGATCCTCGGAAACCCTTCCCATGTCGTACGGGCTGCGGCCGGACATCAGCGCCACCGTCCCGTCGATGTCCACCAGGACCGCCCGCGGAGCGTCCGGCGGCGGCTCGTAGGCGGCGGCGTGGGTCTCGTCCAGCACCGGCAGGGGCAGCGGCAGTGGGCGGCCGGCCAGGTACCGCTGGTGCATGTTGCGGATCACCGCCTCCCCGACCTGCCCGTCGCCGGTGCGCAGGGCGTCGCGGCGCACGCACTCGTCGACCGGCACGTCGGTGAAGTCGCGCACCACGAAGTGCGCCTTGCACCGCGCGGCCAGCTCGGCGAACTCGCGCACCACGCGGCCGCGCAGGTTGGTGTCGTCGCAGACCACGTCCGCGCCCGCGCGCAGCAGCGCCTCGACCGCGGCGTGGTGCGCGGCCGTGACCTCGCGCTCGGCCCGGCCGCGCAGCCGCTCGTCGGCGACCGGGCCGCCGTGCATCATGCGGCGCAGGTCGTCGCGGTTGACCCGGGTCAGGTGCCGCTGCTCCTTGGCCCAGGTGGTCTTGCCCGACGCGGGCAGGCCCCGCGTGATCGTCAGCGTCGCCACCTACGCGACCTCCCCCTCGTCGTCCCGCGGCGTGGCGAGCGCCGGGCGCGCCTGCTGCCACAGCAGGGCGCTGTAGTCCTTGCCGTCCAGGCGCAGGAACAGGCACCCGCGCCGCGGGCTCTTCGCCACCGCCAGCGCGAAGTCCTTGCGCGTCCAGCCGTCCGGCAGGCCGACCACGACCTGCGCGTACTCCCGCTCCACATCGGCCGCCAGCGCCTGCACCGAAGCCGTCAGGCCGGCCGCGATGTCCACGGCCCACGCGTGGAACTCGTCGGGCAGCGGCTCCAGCAGCTCGTCGAGGCCGTCGGCGAGCATCGCCTCCCACACGACGCGCGCGTTGAGGCCGGTGACGATCCGGTGCAGCCGCACGTACTCGGAGTACTTGATCTTCACCCGGGTGTCGGGCACCGTGAAGTGCACGACCAGCCCCTCGCGGTTGTCGCGGGGCGGGGCGGCGAGGGCCTCGGCCAGCGTGGCGTACCCGAACGACTCCACCGCCGGCCCCGGCCAGCCCGGCACCGCGGACGGCCCGTGGCTGCGCCCGGTCGCGATGTCCACCGCGCCGAGCAGGACCAGGTCGTCCAGGTCGCCGTAGTCCAGCACGATCCGGTTGCCGGGGTAGATGATCTCGAACAGCAGGGTCAGGCCGGCGGGCGGCTCGAAGCGGCCGGCGTACCGGCGACGCCACAGCTTGGTCGCGTGCCGGGCCTGCTCGGAGTCGAAGGAGCCGCGGGTGGCCAGCGCCCAGCCGTCCGGCGTCGGGAACAGGACACCCAGGGAGCCGTCGGCCTTGTCGGTGACCGCCACCGGGCCGTCGAGGTCCAGCGCGGGCGCGCCGGGCTGGCCGTGGTTGAAGAACTTCGCGAACGGCCGCGCGAGCACCCGCCCGTCGCGGGACACGACGAGGCCGCGGCACGCCAGGGTGGCCGCGTTCCACACGCCCTCGTACTGCGTCTTCTCGGTGTAGTTGTGGATCACCAGCGGCAGCGACGGGTGGATCTGGGTGCGGATGTACCCGCCGGTGACCATGTCGGCCAGCAGCGCCGGATCGCAGAGTTCATCGATGTGGATGTTCATAGCGCGGTACAGCGTAGGTGAGCCGCGCTCGGGAATACGATCGGTTTCCGCGTGGTTGAAGGGGCTGGTCGGGAAAGCCAGGAAGGCACATGGCAGACTTGACCGACGGCCATCACCGGTTCCGGTTCACGCCAGCGACACACGGCGACCCGGCGACCACCGACGAAAGGACCACGGCCATGAAGCCGGACATTCACCCGCAGTACGCGACCACCGAGGTCACCTGCTCCTGCGGCAACTCCTTCACCACCCGCAGCACCGCCAAGGGCGGTCAGATCCACGTGGAGACGTGCTCCGTCTGCCACCCGTTCTACACGGGCAAGCAGCGCGTGCTCGACACCGCGGGCCGGGTCGCGAAGTTCCAGCAGAAGTACGCGAAGGTCCAGGCCAAGAAGGCCGCCAAGTAGCTGCGTTTCCGGCGCCCGCTCCGCGTCCCCTCCTGGGGTCCGCGGGCGGGCGCCGATTCTGTGTCCGGACACTTCGCGCACTTCGCCACCAGGAGGGGACATGACCGCCGACAACCGGCTCGCCACGCTGTTGGCGGAGTACCAGGAGCTCGAGCAGAAGCTCGCCGACCCGAGCATCCACGCCGACCAGGCGCTGGCCCGCAAGACCGGCCGCCGCTTCGCCGAGCTGTCCCCGATCGCCAAGACCGCCGGTGAGCTCACGCAGACCCGCGAGGACCTGGCCGCCGCACGCGAGCTGGCCGCCGAGGACGCCGCGTTCGCCGCCGAGGCCGACGAGCTGGCCGAGCGCATCCCCACCCTGGAGGAGCGCCTCGCCGAACTGCTCGCGCCGCGCGACCCCAACGACGCCAAGGACGTGATCCTGGAGGTCAAGGCGGGCGAGGGCGGCGAGGAGTCGGCGCTGTTCGCCGGCGACCTGCTGCGGATGTACCAGCGCTACGCCGAGCGGCACGGCTGGGTCACCGAGGTGCTCGACTCGCAGGAGTCGGACCTCGGCGGGTTCAAGGACGTCGCCATCGCGATCAAGACCCGCGGCATCCCCGACGGCGGCAACGGCGTCTGGTCGCGGCTGAAGTGGGAGGGCGGCGTGCACCGCGTCCAGCGGGTGCCGGCCACCGAGTCGCAGGGCCGCATCCACACCTCCGCGGCCGGCGTGCTGGTCACCCCGGAGGCGGAGGAGGCCGGCGACGTCGAGATCGACCAGAACGACCTGCGCATCGACGTGTTCCGCTCGTCCGGGCCGGGCGGGCAGAGCGTCAACACGACCGACTCAGCGGTGCGGATCACCCACCTGCCGACCGGGATCGTGGTCTCCTGCCAGAACGAGCGCTCGCAGCTGCAGAACAAGGACCGCGCGATGCGGATGCTGCACGCCAAGCTCGTCGCCCTCGCGGAGGAGCAGGCGGCCGCGGCGGCCGGGGACGCGCGGCGCTCCCAGGTTCGTACGGTCGACCGATCCGAGCGCATCCGAACGTACAACTTTCCGCAGAACCGGATCTCGGACCACCGCATCGGTTACACGGCGTACAACCTGGACCTGGCCCTCGGCGGCGACATCGACAGCGTTCTCGATGCCCTGGCCGAGGCCGACCGCAAGGCCCGCCTCGCCGGTGAAGACCAGCTCAGCCGAGGGTGACGGGCGTCTAACGCCGACGTCACATTCCGGAAACGGTGCAGGGGGACCCTGGTCTCGGGTAGCGTTCACGCGGAACCGAACGGCACCCAGCGTGATCACCGCCACACCCCGGGAGGGATGCCATGTCGTCGCCATCGACCCCAGTCGACATCTCCGCGGCCCCGCGCGCCGTGGTGAGCACCGCCGCCGAACTGATCTACCGCGTCGGCCGCTCGGTGCTCGGCGCCGACAAGGTCCCGACGGCCAAGGCGAACGCTTGGGCGGCTGTGTGCGCCGACCAGGAACGCGCCAGAATCCGCGAGGAGAACGCGCGCATTACGCTGGCGCGCTAGCGCCGTCGCGGGTTGTTCTAGCTCTGTCGCGGGGATTGGTCTGGTGCGCTAGCACCGTTGCGGGGATTGTTCCGGTGCGTTAGCACCGTAAAGTCTGCACTCTGGTGCGCTAGCACCGTAAGGTCTGCGCTGTATGGGCGCCTTGGCGGCGGGGTTGGACCGTCGAATGTCCTGAAAAGCGGTGGGGGAGCTCCGCTCCACCCACACCCCCTCAAAACCGCACCGGGGTCTACGGCGCGAGACCGCACCCGGGTCTTCGGGTCAAAACCGCACCGGGGTTTACGGCTGAAAACCGCACCGGGGTTTATGGCTGAAAACCGCACCGGGGTTTATGGCTGAAAACCGCACCGGGGTTTACGAGGCGGCGCGGGGGCGTGGGGTTTTCGCGCTCAGCATGGCGTGGTCGGCGGCCTCGAAGGCCTCCGAGACGGTTTGGAAGTCTTCGCCGTTGAGGCCGGCCCAGCCGATGGTCACGCCGACGGGGGTGCCCGGCACCAGGGACTGCCAGTCCTCGCCGGCGACGGCGGACTCGATGCGCCGGGAGATTTCGTGGGCCTCGCCCGGTGAGGTGGTCGGCAGGACCACCACGAACTCGTCGCCGCCGTAGCGGGCCACGAAGTCGCCCTTGCGCATGACGCGGTTCAGCACGCCCGCCACTCGTTGTAGCACCAGGTCGCCCGACAGGTGGCCGTGGACCGTGTTCACCTGCTTGAAGCCGTCCAGGTCGCACACGCCGAGGGCCGCGTGGCCGCCCGCCTCCACCAGCTTGGTGACGTGCTCCTCGAGGTAGCGCCGGTTCGGCAGGCCGGTCAGCGGGTCGGTCTGCGCCTCGCCGCGGTGGAAGTCGACCGTGCGCACCAGGTCCTCGCGGTCCAGCAGGGCGGCGACGCCGTCCACGAACAGGTCGCGCATCAGCTCCAGCTGCGTGTTGGCGGCCTGGTAGGCGATCCGGTCCGCGTGGTACGCCGCGCGGTAGTCGCCCGCCCCCAGGTGCGCCAGGGCCCGCAGCCGCAGCAGCTCGGCCGGGCCCAGCGACTCCTCGCTGACGTTGGCCGTCTCCAGCCGGGCCACCGCCTCGATCGGGCGCCGCTCGGTGATCGCCTCGCAGGCCGCGGCGAACGTGCGGAAGTCCCGGGCACGGGTGGACAGGCCGGCCGACTCCAGCAGCGGCCACGGGTCGACGGAGGGCGGGGCGGCGCCGAGGGTGCCCAGCCGTACCGCCGCATAGCCCATGGCCCCGCGGGCGATCGGGCGCATCCGGGCCACCTCGTCGGCCGCGACCCGGCGCTCCAGGTCGGTGGCGATGTCGCGCAGGATGCGCAGGCAGCCCTCGCTGTCCCCGCGGTGGTCGAGGTCGACGGCGAGGCGCAGCCGGATCTGCGGTGCGGCGAAATCCGTGCCCGCCGTCGGTACCCCCACCTCGACCGCGACCGCGCGCGCCTTCTCCATCGCGGAGAAGGCGTGGCCGTGGAAGCCGGTGTAGGAGTACGCCATCGCGAGGTTGTACCAGCCCCAGGCCGTCGTCTCGTTGAGCAGTTCGACCGCGCCGAGCGCGCGGGAGCCGTGCACGAGCGCGCGGACGCAGTGGTCCAGCGAGCCGGCCCGCACGGCGACGATCGCGGCGAGGGCCTGCAGCTCGCCGTACTGCCCCGGGTCCTGCAGGTGGCGCGCGGCGGCCAGGCCGGCGTCCAGCGCGGCGGCGTACTCCTCCGGCCGCCCCAGGTTGATCAGCGTGATGAGCCGGAGCTTCAGCGCCTCGACCCGCTCCGCCGGCGTCTGGTCGCCCGCGAGCACCCGCTCGACGACCGTCATGGCCTCGCCGAGGCGATCGTCGAAGATGAGCCGCCGCGCGCGCGTCAGCTCCGACGTGCGGTCGCCCACCGCCATCCGGGCCCCCTTTCGGCGCGCCTCATGATTATGGGGTGCACCGCCTCGAAGATGACACGCCGGAACATGAGTTGCCCACGCTTCTTTCGTCCGCCACCGCCGCACTGGCCGCGGCCGGCGTCGCCTCGCCCCGGGTCGACGCCGAGCTCCTGGCCGCCCACGTGCTCGGCGTGCCCCGCTCCCGGCTGCTGACCGCGCGGATGCGGGCCGGGCAGGCCGCGGCGCTGGACGAGCTGGTGCGGCGCCGCGCCGGACGCGTACCGCTGCAGCACATCCTCGGCACCGCGCCGTTCTGGGGGCTGGAGCTCGCGGTCGGCCCGGGCGTGTTCATCCCCCGCTTCGAGACCGAGCTGCTGGTGGAGTGGGGCCTCAAGCAGCCCGGGTCCGTCGTCGTCGACCTGTGCAGCGGCTCGGGCGCGATCGCCGTGTCCTTCGCCACACAGCGCGCGGGCGCGTCCGTCGCCGCCGTCGAGCGCTCGCCGGCCGCGCTGGAGTGGCTGCGGCGCAACGTGGCCGCGCACGCGCCCGCCGTCCGGGTGGTGGCCGGCGACATCGCCGATCCGGCCGTGCTGGCCGACCTCGACGGGACGGTCGACCTGGTGCTGTGCAACCCGCCGTACGTGCCGGACGCCGCGCCGGTCGACGTCGAGGTGGCCGAGCACGACCCGCGCGAGGCGGTCTTCGCCGGCGCCGACGGGCTCGACCTGATGCCCGCGGTCGCGCGCACCGCCGCGCGGCTGCTGCGCCCGGGCGGCCGGCTCGGCATCGAGCACGACGACACCCAGGGCGAGTCGCTGCCGGCCCTGCTGCGCGCGACCGGCCACTACGACGACTGCCAGGACCACCCGGACCTGGCCGGACGGCCCCGATTCACCACCGCGACGCGACGGGCGGCCTCATGAACCGAGCCGCGTGAAGCTACCGCGACGCGACGAGCAGATTCGTGACGAACGCGACCGTGGCCGCGGGGACCGGCGCGGTGCCGGCCAGGGTCTCGTCCAGCCAGGCCTCGCGGACGATGCCGTTGCCCCGCAGCGGCGCGAGGACGTCGGGCGAGGCCCGCCAGTGCTCCACCACCAGGGCCGCCATCTCGCCCGCGCCCAGCTGCGCCTTGCTGCGCCCACGCACCCGCTGACGGATCTTGCGGGCCAGCCGGCCGGCGGTGACCCGCGCGGCCGCGGCGCGGGTGCCCAGGCCGCCCTGGCCGAGCTTGGCCGGGATGAGACCGGAGTCGAGCGGCACCGCGGCCAGGGCCGGGTCGAGCCGCTCGATGAGCTGGCCTGTGAGCCGCCCGCCGCGCTTGTCCTCGGGCGACACGGCGTGCGCGATCTGCACGAACCGGCGGTCGAACATCGGGTTGATGAAGAACCGGTTGGTGGCCGCCACCGAGCCGTGCGCGCCGGCCCAGCGCTGCATCCGCTGGTACAGGTAGAACTGGTCGGCCGCGCGCAGCCACTCCTTGGAGGTGCCGTCGAAGCCGGCCCAGATCAGCTCCAGCGCGTCGGACTGCGCCTTCGTGAGGAAGTCCGGCTCCAGCGCCTGCGGCAGGACGCGCTCGTTGGCGTACAGCCGCCAGTTCGCCAGGTTGTGCACGAGCTTCTGCGACGTGGCCGCGTGGTGCGGCTGGCCGAAGTAGTAGAACCCGCGGCAGGTCTCGCCGCCCAGCCCGGAGAGCCGGTGCCCCTGCTCCAGGTTGCTCTCGGCGAGCAGGAGCGGGGCCAGGGCGAGCGGGCTGGCCATGCAGTCCAGCGCGGCCGCGGCCTCCAGCGACAGCGCCCAGGCGTGGGCGGGCGTGATCGGGTCCTGGTCGTCCATCCAGTAGATCTGGTGGTCCAGCCCGCACAGCTCGCTCAGCTTGGCCGCGTGCCGCGCGTCCGAGCCGCCGTGCACGTCGACGGTGAGCGCGCGCAGGCCCGGCCGCAGCTTGGCCGGCACCGCGCACAGCAGCACGCGGGTGTCCTGGCCGCCGGTGAGCTGCAGCACCGTGGTCGGGTGGTCGTTGAGATACGCCGTCTGGAAGTCCTCCAGCAGCTCGGCCATCTCGCCGACCGCGGTCGGAATGGTGGGCGTCGCGCCTTCAAGATCCAAGGAAGTTTGGATGTACCGTCTGGTGCTCACCTTCCCGCCCGCCAGCACGGCGAGCGAGCCGGCCTCCAGCTTCGTCACGTCGCCGAAGACGGTGCCCAGGCCGACCTGCCAGCCGACGAGGCTCTGCAGCCCGAGCGCGGCGAGGTTCAGCGGGGCGCCGGCGAGTTCGCGCAGGGCGAGCGCGCTGGTCGACACCGCGGCCACGCCGTCGCCCTGCCACCAGAAGATCTGGCGGAAGCCGAGCCAGTCGGTCGCCACCACGATCGGGGCGGCCGGGGACGAGCGGTGGGCGGCGGCGAAGGGCGGTACCAGAGCGGCCAATGCCGTGCCGTCGACGTTGCCGCCGTCGCGCAGCAGGGCCGCCAGCCCGTCGGTGGAGACCTCGCCGGAGCGGGTGCGGGCGGCCCGGCCGAGCCGGACGGTGAAGCCGCGGCCCTGGTCGTCGACGCGGTCGCCCGGGTCCTCCGGGCCGAGCGCGACCCAGCCGTCGTCGGCCGCGTGCACCGTGGCGTTGCCGAGAGCCCGAACAGCCGCGGGTGCCGGAGCAACCGCCGTTCCGCCGGGGGCGAAGGAGACCGCGAGGAAGGACCTCACCGCGACCACGCCCGGACGGTCAGCCGTAACAGCGCACGACGCGAAGACATGGCGGCCATGCTAGTGCTCCCTCGAAGCGGTCGGTTGACGCACATTTGACAGCCCACCGGGACCTCCATCAGCGGACCACGGCGGGCGACCAGGCGTCCGGAATGAGGATGTGCGAGGCGCCCGAGCCGTCGGCCGGCACCACCCACACGTCGCTGGCCGACGGGCCCTCGCCCGCGCGGGGCAGGCCGTAGACCACCTGGGAGTCGTCCAGCCACTCGATCTGGTCGTCCACGCTGCGCGGCTCGGCCAGCGCGGTGGCCTTGCCGGTGGCGATGTCGTAGACGGCGATGCCCCACTGCCCGGCCGGGCGCCCGGCCCGCGTCTTGAACGCGATCCGCGTGCCGTCCGGCGAGATCGACGGGCACTCGGCGTCCTCGCGCAGCGACTCCAGCTTGGCCGCCGAGATGGTGCCGCGCACCAGCCACGTCTTGCTGCCCGAGGCGGCGGTGGCGTAGAAGTGGTCGTCGTCGGCGAAGGTGACGCCCCACATGTTGCGGTCCTTGGCCTCGATGGTCCGGCCGTCGACGGTCAGCGTGAACGACTCGATGTTCGTGGTCTGCTTCGTCGCGATCTTCGTGATCAGCGTCTCGGTGGAGAACTGGCCGGGTGCGGAGTAGTCGTGGCCGGACACGAACGTCGTGGTGGCCACCAGCGCGCCGTCGCGGGACAGCCGGGTGCGGCTGGGCACCCCGGACAGCGGAAGGTCCAATGTGGACTGCCAGTCCGGGCCGAGCACCTTGGCCGTGTACGTGGTGACGAGCGACGGCTTGGCGGCCAGGCACACCGCCTGCCCCTCCCGCGCGTACACGCGGTCGCAGCTGGCCGGGGTCAGCGCGCGCGGGCCGGACGGGGCGCTCAGCGGCACCTCGGCCACCTTGCCGTAGTCGTTGCCCAGCGCGGTGCTGCGGAAGACGATGTGCGGCTCGCTCTGCACCGCCGCGAGGTCGTTGCGGGTGGCCAGCGGCGGCGCCTCCTCGGCCGCCTTGGTCTGGGCCCGCCGTGCGAACACGACGTAGCCCACGGAGCTGAGCACGGCGAGGGCGACCACCACGCCAAGGGCGATCAGCTTGGCGCGTTGGCTCACGCCGTCACCTCCGTACCGCGCAGCAACCACACGGACAGCGCGAGCGTGGCCAGCAGCAGCCCGCCCACCAGGAACAGCGCGTGCGTGCTGCCGAGGAGCAGCCACAGGCTGCCGAACGCGAGGGAGGAGCCGAACCGGGCCAGCACGACCACGGTCTGCGCGGCCGCGATGCCGCTCCCGCGGGACTGCTCGTCGACCAGCGGGGTCACCAGCGCCGGCAGCACGCCGTCGGTGGCCGCGTAGTAGGTGCCGAGCAGCGCCAGGACCAGCACCGTGGACCAGGTGCCGCCGAACGGGCCGGCCGCGAACAGGTAGACCGCCAGCAGCGCGACGTGGCCGCCGAGGAAGACCCGGGTCCGCCCGATCCGGTCGGCGAGCCGGCCGAACGGGATGGCGAACAGCAGGTACGCGATGTTCGATCCGACGTAGAGCAGCGGGAAGTACTTGGCGGCCAGGTGGTCGCGCTGCTGCAGCGACAGGTAGAGGAAGCCGTCGCCGACCGTGAACAGGGCCAGCAGCCCGGCCGCGATCAGCGGGCGGCGCAGCCGGGCCCCGCCGACCTGGCGCAGCACGTGCCGGAAGCTCTGGGCGGTGCGGGCCACCTTCGTGCGGTGGTTCGGCACGAACAGCACGATGACGGCCACGCCCACGAACGCGAACCCGGCCGACACGATCCAGACCGAGTTGTAGTCGCCCGGCACGAGCAGGAGCATCGAGAAGGCCACCATGGGCCCGATGGCCGCGCCGATGGTGTCCAGCGTGCGGTGCACCCCGAAGGCGCGGCCGAGGGCCCGCGGGTCCGACGAGTCCGCGATGATGGCGTCGCGGGGCGCCGTGCGCAGGCCCTTGCCGAGCCGGTCGGCGGTGATCACCGCGCTGATCGCGACGAGGTTGTGCGCGACCAGCATCCCGACCCGGCTCAGGGCGGACAGCCCGTACCCGACGGCCGCGACCCACTTCGGCCGGTTGGACCGGTCGCCGGCATAGCCGCCGCCGATCCGGACCAGCGCGCTGACGCCCTGGTACAGGCCGTCCACGAAGCCGTACGCGAGCACCCCCAGCCCCACCTCGGCGGTGAGGTACAGGGGGAGCACCGCGTTGACCATCTCCGAGGAGATGTCGGTGAGCAGGCTGACGATGCCGAGCAGGACCACCGTGGTGGCAATCCGCGGGGCTGCACTCGATGCCGCGGACTTGCCGCCCGGACGATCCCGCAGGGTCAGGTACATCTGGTGCGTCTCACATTCGTGCGGCCCGCAGCGCCTGAACCACCTTGTCCTGCTGCTCGGGCGTGATCTGGGGGAACAACGGCAGGGTCAGGATCTCCACCGCGGCCCGTTCGGCGTGCGGGAAGCTGCCCTTGGCGTACCCCAGGTCGGCGAAGGCCGGCGTGAGGTGGATCGGGTAGGGGTAGTGGATGCCCGCGCCGACGCCGGCCGCGTTGAGCTTGGCCAGCACCTCGTCGCGGCGGGTGGACGAGCCGTCCGTGCTCGCCTCGCGGACCACGTAAAGGTGCCACACGTGCTCATTGCCGTCCAGGGTCACCGGCCGCGTGACCTCGACGTCGGCGAGCAGCGCGTCGTAGCGCGCGGCCGCGGCCCGGCGGGCGGCGTTCCACGCGGCCAGGCGGGTCAGCTTGGCCCGCAGGACGACCGCCTGCAGCGCGTCCAGGCGGCTGTTGAACCCGACCACGTCGTGTACGTACTTGGTCAGGCCGCCGTGGCTGGAGATGGTGCGCACGGCCACGGCGAGCGCCTCGTCGGCGGTGACGACCGCGCCGGCGTCGCCGTACGCGCCGAGGTTCTTGCCGGGGTAGAAGCTCGTCGCGGCGATGCCCTCGGCACCCGCGCCCACGCCGAAGCGCGTCGCGCCCTGGCACTGGGCGGCGTCCTCGACGATGACGACGTCGGTCCCGGCGGCGGTCCCGGCGAGGCCGGCCCGCAGCCGCTCGACCGGCGCCAGCTGGCCGTAGAGGTGCACCGGCACGATCGCCCGGGTCTTCGGCCCGACCGCGGCCAGGGCCGCGTCGACGTCGATGAGGTACGTCACCGGGTCGCAGTCCACCAGCACGACCGTCGCGCCCACCCGGGCGACCGCCTCGGCCGTGGCGATGAACGTGTTGGCCGGGAGGACGACCTCGTCGCCGGGCTTGATCCCGACCGCCCGCAGCGCGAGCTCCAGCGCGTCGGTGCCGTTGGCCACGCCGACGCAGTGCTGCACGCCGGAGAACTCGGCGTACTCGCGCTCGAAGGCGGTGACCTCGGAGCCGCCGATGAACGCGGTGTTCTCGAGGATGCGCTTGAAGCCGAGGGCGACGTCTTCGGCGACCTCGGCGTGGGCCGCCTTCAGGTCGACAAGGGGGATCATGAAGCGGAACTCCCAACGAGCTTGGAGAGGATGCCGACGATGTGGTCCTGGTCGGCCTCGGTCAGCTTGTGGTGCAGCGGCAGGATGAGCGAGTCGCGGGTCAGCCGCTCGGTGTTGGGCAGCCCCACGGTCGGGGTGACGTCCTCGTACGCCGGCTCCAGGTGCGAGGCCATGATGCCGCGCCGCGCGGAGACGCCCGCCGCCGCCAGCTCGGCCAGCACCTGGTCGCGGGAGACGCCGAGGTCCGCGTCGAAGAGGACCCAGAACGACTGGAAGTTGCTGGTGCCGTACTCCGGGTCGCGCACCGCCCACACCCCGTCGACGCCGGCCAGCAGCTCCTGGTAGCGCGCCGCGAGCTCGCGGCGCTGGGCGACCAGCCCGGCCAGCCGGTCGAGCTGGACCAGCCCCACCGCCGCCTGGATGTCGGTCATCCGGAAGTTCCAGCCGGTCTCGAGGTAGGCCTCGAGGATCGGCTGGGCGCTCTTGTGCCGGTCGGCCGCGGACACGTTCATGCCGTGCTCCCGCAGCCGGCGCAGCCGGGCCGCGCGGTCGGCGTCGTCGAGGGTGAGCATGCCGCCCTCGCCGGTCGTGATGACCTTGCGCGGGTGGAACGACCACGCCGAGATCAGCGCGCCGGTGCCGACCGGGGCGCCGTAGGCGGTCGAGCCGGCCGCGCAGGCCGCGTCCTCGACCAGCGGCAGGCCCCACCCGTCCGCGGCCGCGCGCAGGGCGCGGACGTCGAACGGGACGCCGCCCTGGTGTACCGCGATGATCGCGGCGCTGCGGTCCGTGCGCACCTGGTCCACGGTCTGCACCGTCAGGTTGCCGGTGGCGAGGTCGACGTCGGCGAAGACCGGCGTGGCCCCCACGTAGCGCACCGCGTTCGCGGTGGCGATGAACGACAGCGACGGCACGATCACCTCGTCGCCCGGCCCGATGCCGAGCGCGATGAGGGCCAGGTGCAGCGCCGTGGTGCAGGAGCTGACCGCGACGCCGTGCTCGTGGCCGACGAGCGCGCTGAACGAGCGCTCGAACTCGGCCACCCGCGGGCCCTGGGCGACCCACCCGCTGCGGACGGCGTCGGCGGCGGCCTGCGCCTCCTCCTCGCCCAGCAGCGGGATCATCACCGGGATGGTGCTCATCGGCCGACCTCGGCGTCCGGCTGGGCGACGCGCTCGGCCCGCCACCACTCGACGAGACCCTGCAGGCCGTCGTCCATGGTGATCGCGGAGCGGAAGCCGATGCCCTGCTCGGCGTGCGAGGTGTCGGCCAGGCGCCGCGTGACGCCGTTGACCGAACGGGCCGGCCCGTGCTCGGGGGCGAGGTCCGACTTCATCACCGCGCTGAGGGCGGCGGCCAGCTCCTTGAGGCTGGTCTCCTCGCCGCTGGCGATGTTGAACACGTCGTCGGTCACGTCCGCCTCGGCGGCCAGGATGTTGGCCCGCGCGATGTCGGCGACGTGCACGAAGTCCATCGTCTGCAGGCCGTCGCCGAGGATCAGCGGCGGCGTGCCCGACTCGATGCGCTCCATCCAGCGGATGAGGACCTCGGTGTACACGCCGTGCACGTCCATGCGCGGCCCGTACACGTTGAAGTAGCGCAGGGCGACGTAGTCCAGCCCGTACATGGCGTGGAAGCTGCGCAGCATGCCCTCGTTGAACGCCTTGGCCGCGCCGTAGAACGTGTCGTTGTTGTACGGGTGGTGCCGCTCGGTGGTCGGGAACTGCTCGGCCAGCCCGTAGACCGAGGCCGACGAGGACGCCACGACCTTGCGCACGCCGGCCGCCTGGGCCGCCTCGAGCACGTTGAACGTGCCGTCGACGAGCACCTCGTTGGCCAGGCGGGGCTCGCTGGCGCACTGGGTGATCCGGATCGCCGCGAGGTGGAACACGATGTCGATGCCCTGGCTGAGCTCGTGCAGCAGCGCGGCGTCGCGGATGTCGCCCTCGACCACGCGGACCGGGCCGTTGGCCATGGCCCAGGCCAGGTTGGCCATCCGGCCCCGGACCAGGTTGTCCAGGACGATCACCTCGGCCGCCCCGCCCTGCACGAGGAGGTCGACGACGTGGGAGCCGATGGTGCCGGCGCCGCCGGTCACCAGGACGCGCGCGTCGCGAATCGGCACGGAAGCATTGCCCATCAGTTCTCACCCTCCACCAGGGGGATCGCCACACCGCCGTCGGCGAGGCTACGCGACGCCGCTTCGAGGATCTCCAGGACCCGAAGCCCGGCCCGGCCGTCGGTGAGCGACGGCACACCGCTGCGGATGGCGCCGGCGAACGCGGCCACCATCTGCCCGAGGGCCTCCTTCTCCTGCAGCGCCGGGGCGAGCATGTCGCCGGAGCGGTAGGAGATCTGCATGTCGCGGCGCTGGTCCGGGCCCAGCTCCTCGGGGGCGGCGACCTCGACGCCCCGGTCGTAGATGGCGATGCGCTGGGTGGGGCTCATGTCGTCCCACACGAGCGTCCGCTTGGAGCCGCCGACCATGGTCGTGCGGACCTTGATCGGGGAGAGCCAGTTGACGTGCACGTGCGCGATGGCGCCGGTGTTGAGTTGCAGTGTGAGATAGCCGACGCAGGCGCGGCCGGCCCCGATCGGGTCGGCGCCGTGCGCGCTGACCGAGACCGGGTGCACCCCGTCGGGCAGCACGTAGTCCAAAATGGACAGATCGTGCGGGGCCAGGTCCCAGATCACGTCGATGTCGCGCTGCACCAGGCCCAGGTTGATCCGCACCGAGTCCAGGTAGTGCAGCTCGCCCAGCTCGCCGCTGTGCAGCGCCTCGCGGATGCGGGTCACGGCCGGGGTGTAGCAGAAGGTGTGGTCGCACATGAGGGCCAGGCCGCGGTCCTCGGCCTCGGCCACCAGCCGGCGGCCCTCGGCGACCGTGGCGGCCAGCGGCTTCTCGACGAGCACGTGCTTGCCGGCCTGCAGCGCCTGCAGCGCCACACCGAGGTGGGTGCCGGCGGGCGTGGCGATCGCGACCGCGTCCACGGCCGGGTTGGCCAGGGCGGCGGTCAGGTCGGCGGTGGCTTCGACCGTTGAGTAGCCGCCCAGCACCTTGCGGGCGCGCGCGACGTCGAGGTCGACCAGTGCCTGCAGGCGGAAGGACGGCGATGCCATGAAGTTGCGCACGAGATTCGGCCCCCAGTAGCCGGCTCCCACGACGGCAACGCCGATCGGCTGAGGGTCGCCCTGGACGTTTGTTGAATTCACGGATACTCGATTCGGTCACGTCGACATGGGCCGAGAGGCGGACGATTTCTGGCACAACGTGTCAGCACGAGGCGCACACAGCACGGGCAAGCTACCGCCGCCGTCAAGCAATGCCACAGCACTGACGGAAATCTGGCACAGTGATCCTTTCTGTGCAACATCCGATGCGCTGATCATTCGCTGTGAGCTGCGCTGCGATCAAATCGACCCGTGAATGGACATGGATTTCTCGTCGCATACACTGCGTCCTGCTCGCAGCTTGAGGTAGCCGAGGCTTACTTGCCATCCTTAGGGGGACATGGCCAATGGTGCACTCGATCAAAAGCGCATGGCTCGGTCGCAAGGGATTGATGTTGATCGCTGCGGCCGCAGTGCTTCTCGTCGCGGGTGCCGGTGCGTGGGTGCTGACCGGCAGCACCGCCCCGGCGGTCGGCTGCCCCGCTGGTCAGACGGCGGAGCAGTGCAGCGCGTCGGCCGGTGCGTCGGGCGCGGGCGGGGAGGCGCTGGCGCCGGGCGAGGTCGATCCCGGCAGCGCGGGCCTCGGCAGCGCCAAGCCGTCCGGCAGCGGCCGGCCGGCGAGCGCGCCGCCCGGTGCGGGCAGCGGCGGGAACGGCCGCGGCGGCAGTACCGGCGACGGAAAGTACCCGGCCCGCTACTCGGTGGGTGCGCCCGGCGTCGGCAAATACAAGCAGTCGGACGCGAAGCTGCCGGTGCCGGCCGGATATCAGGAAGTGGCCGCCAGCGAGAGCCAGAGCAAGGCGTACAACCTGTACACCTGCGGGAACATCACACTGGACCACAAGTACATCCACGGGTATATCTACATCGGCACCGACTGCCACGGCACGGTCACTATCACGAACTCAATCATCGCTCCACCGCCCGGTTCCGCGAATCGCGCGATTCTGGTCAACGCGAATTCTTCGGGCAAACTCACGCTGAACATCTCGAACACCACGATTCGCCCGGAGCCGGTGGGACTGGGCCAGAAGGGTGCGGCGCTCAACGACCACGCAATCAATGATTGCGAGACATGCACCATTCATCTGAACAAGGTCGACGTGGCCAATACCGGTGGAATGTGCCTGTGCGGGCAGAACGTCACGATCGAGAACAGCTGGCTGCACGACAACTACATCGCCAACCTGACCGACATCGGGGCGGCGCACACGGGCGGCGTGTTCCCGTACGGCGGCAGCGGCCCGCTGGAGATCCGCAACAGCCGGCTCGAGCCCGGCGTGGACGCCTTCACCGGCCAGGAGATCCCGAACTACTGGAAGGCCATCACCGCGGTGCTGTTCACCCAGAGCGCGGGCGGCTCGACGCTGACCAACTACACCGTGCAGAACAACTTCATCTCGCTCGGCGCCTACGGCTTCTGGGCCCAGGACGGGCAGAACCTGCGGGTGCGCGGCAACGTCTTCGGCCCCACGCACTACGGCAGCACCGGCAACTGCACCGGCGGCTGCAAGGTGACCTACGCCGAGTGGAGCGACAACCTGGCCGGCGCCATCGACGGAACGCCATTGGCCCAGGCGGTGCAGAAGCCGGCGTGACGATCCGGTCCGAGTGGCATGTGTAACAAAACCCAGTCCACGAGTCGCATTCACGACTTGTATGGACCGTTTTCTGCGCTCACGGCCGACCCTTCCGGTCCTGGGAGCCGGGTATCGTGGCCGCGTTCGGCCGCCGAGCACAATGCATCGCTCACGTTCTCGTGACAGCGCTGGGGAAGGAAAGCCCATGGTGTCGACGGCGTCCCCGCCGGCCCTGATCGCCCACGCCGGGCCCGGGGTGCAGACCCCGCGACCCGGTCCGACCGGCCTCAGCCCAGTCGCGACCGACGAGCGGCTCACCGGAAGGACGGGCGAGCCCGACGACCACCGGCTGTACCGCCGGATGCGCTTCATCCGCCGTTTCGAGGAGACGCTGCTCGCGCTGTTCGAGGAGGGTCTGCTCAACGGCACCACGCACGCCTGCATCGGGCAGGAGGCCGACGCGGTGGCCGTGATGGAGCACCTCGCCGACGGCGACCACGTGTTCAGCAACCACCGCTGCCACGGCCACTACCTGGCCCGCACCGGCGACGCCCTCGGGCTGATCGCCGAGATCATGGGCAAGGAAGCCGGCATGTGCCACGGCATCGGCGGCAGCCAGCACATCTGCGCCCCCGGCTTCAAGTCCAACGGCGTGCAGGGCGGCATCGTCCCGGCCGCCGCGGGCATCGCGATGGCCGGCCAGCTCGACGGCGCGGACATGGTGAGCGTGGTGTTCATCGGCGACGGCACCCTCGGTGAGGGCATGGTCTACGAGACCATGAACATGGCCGCCCTCTGGCGCCTGCCGCTGCTGGTGGTGTGCGAGGACAACGCGTGGGCGCAGAGCACGCCGGTCGCGACCAACCTGGCCGGCAGCATGGCCGCCCGGTTCGAGGCGTTCGACGTGCCGGTGCGCGAGGTCGACAGCACCGACGTGGTCGAGCTGAGCGAGATCGCCAAGGCCGAGATCGACGCCGTACGGTCCGGCGGCGGGCCGCGGGTGCTGCTCATCCACACGTACCGGCTGTGCCACCACTCCAAGAGCGACGACGAGCGGCCCGAGGAGGAGATCGCCGCCCACTGGCTGGTCGAGCCGCTGGTCGTGCACGGCCGCCGGCTCAGCGAGGCCGACCGCCGCGCGATCGACGAGGAGGTCGAGACCGCGCTGGGCGAGGTCGTGGCGACGGCGAGGGCGCTGCCGTGATCTTCGCCAAGGAGCTGGGCGACGCCCTGCGCGTGAGCCTCACCAACGATCCCCGCGTGGTCGTGCTCGGCGAGGACATCGCCGACCCGTACGGCGGCGCCTTCAAGGTGACCCGCGGACTGTCCACGGACTTCCCGGCCCGGGTGCGCACCACCCCGATCAGCGAGGGCGCCGTCGCCGGGATCTCGGCCGGCCTCGCGCTCGCGGGCAAGCGGCCGATCGCCGAGATCATGTTCGGCGACTTCCTGACGCTGGTGTTCGACCAGGTCGTCAACCACATCGTGAAGTACCAGGCGATGTACGCCGGGCAGGCCACCTGCCCCGTGGTGATCCGGGCCCCCTCGGGCGGGCACCGCGGCTACGGGCCGACCCACAGCCAGAGCCTGGAGAAGCACTTCCTCGGCGTGCCGCACCTGCGGGTGGTGGCGGCGTCGCTGTACCACGACCCGAAGGACGCCTTCGCCGACTTCCTGGGTCAGGACAGCCCGGTGCTGTACATCGAGCACAAGCTGCTCTACCCGCAGCACCTCGCGCTGCCCACCGGCGGCCTGGTCGGCGACCTGCTGGCCGCGCAGGACGCGAGCCCGGGCGCGCTGCCGACCGTGCGGCTGTCGGCGGTGCCGCGGCACGACTGCACGATGACCGTGCTCGCGTACGGCTACCAGGCCATGCTCGCCGCCCGCGTGATCGAGCGGCTGGCGGTCGAGGAGGAGATCTTCGCCGAGCTGCTGGTGCCGGCCCAGATCGCCCCGATGGACTGGGCGCCGGTGGAGCGCTCGGTGCGGGCCACCGGCCGGCTCATCACCGTCGAGGAGGGCGTGAGCGGCTGGTCCTGGGGGACCGAGGCCGCCGCCGTCATCTCGCAGCGGCTGTTCGGCGAGCTGCGCCGGCCGGTCGACGTGGTCGCCAGCACGCCCACCGTCATCCCCTCCTCGAAGCAGCGGGAGAGCCGGATGCTGGTCGGCGAGGAGCAGATCGAGGCGGCCATCCGTGCCGCCGCCGCCTGATCGCAGTTCACCGGAGGAGACAGACCGTGAAGCCAGTCCTGGTGCCGACGAACGACGTCAACAGCGAGCACGGCATCGTGGTGACCTGGTTCGTCGACGACCGTGACAAGGTCGAGTCGGGCGCGCTGCTGGTCGAGGTCGAGACCAGCAAGGCGGTGCTGGAGGTCTACGCGCCCGAGGCCGGCATCGTGCTGCACCTCGCCCGCAAGGGCCAGGAGCTGGCGCTGACCGAGCCGGTGGCGATGCTCTTCGAGGGCGTGTCGGAGCTGCAGGCGTACTCCGACAAGCTGGCCGCCGAGGCCGAGGCCCGATCGGCCGCGCCCACGCAGGTCCGGGCCACGGTCAAGGCCATCGCGCGGGCGGAGGAGCTGGGCGTCGACCTGTCCACGTTCGACGGTTCCCGGCTGCTCACGGTCAAGGACGTGGAGGCGGCCGCGGCCGTGCCGGTCACCGTGGACTACTCCGCGATGCCGGCCCCGCTGGCCGCGGAGCCGGGCGTGGCCCGCATCCTGGTCATCGGCGGCGCGGGCGGCGCGACCCAGGTCATCGACATCTTCAGCAAGGTGCCCACCCAGCAGGCGGTGGCCATCCTCGACGACGACTCCGGCCGCTGGGGCGGGGACGTGCACGGGGTGCCGGTCGTCGGCGGCACCGACCGGCTGGCCGAGCTGTTCGCCGCGGGCGCGTGCGAGGCCGCCATCATCGCGATCGGGACATCGGTGGACATCCGCGCCCGATTCCGCAAGATTTGCGCCGAGGCGGGCATTCCGCTCGCCAATGCGATCGACCCGACCGCGAAGATCGCCACCGACGTGGAAATCGGTCAGGGCAACATCATCTGCGCGTTCTGCCATCTCGGCACCGGCGTGCGCATGGGGGACAACAATTTCCTGTCCGCGTACAACTCCTTCGACCACCACAGCGTGGTCGGATCCGACAATGCGACCGGGCCGTCCTGCGTCGCGTCGGGCAAGGTGACCCTGCGGGACCGGATCCGGCTCGGCACCGGCATCTTCCTGGAGCCGAACGTCGAGCTCGGGGACGGTGTCCAGGTGGCGTCGGGGTCGGTGATCGTCACGTCGGTGCCCGCCGACCACGCCGTCAAGACGAAGATCGTCACCACCACCGTCGTGCCCCGCCGCACCTGACGCGAGCGTAAGGGCGCCGACACGGCCGGTCAGCGGTGAATGGGCCGTCCGGCTGTTTCTGTCGGACATTGATCTGGAAGATGCTGGACTGCAGGCCATCTGCTTTAATGCGATGAATTCTTGCCTTGTGGCACAGGGAACGTAAGCTCCCGAACGAGTCCTGGGATGCTGCGGATGATGCTGACGTCGTTACGGAAATAGGGCGAAGACATGAGGTCTCGGTTCATAACCGGCTTAGCCGCGGCGGTGGTCGTCGCCGCGGTGGCGTGCGTACCGTCCGCGGGAAATGCTGCGACATTCGACCCCTGCGGGGCGGGGTCCAACCCGATCACCTGTGAGAACTCGAAGACCGGGTCGCCGATCGAGGACTGGTACTCGGAGAACTCCTGGGGCGACATCGAGGGCTTCACCACCAAGGAGAGCGTGCAGCCCGGCGAGACCCTGCAGGCCAAGGTGAACTCGCCCGCCTCGACGTTCCGGGTGTCGATCTACCGGCTCGGCTACTACGGCGGCCTCGGCGCCCGCAAGATGCCGACCTCGCCGACGACGATCTACGCCCAGAAGACCCAGGACCCGTGCCTGCACGACTCCGGCACCGGGCTGGTCGACTGCGGCAACTGGACCACCAACGTCACCTGGACCGTCCCGTCGGACGCGGTCTCGGGCGTCTACCTGCTCATGCTGGACCAGACGGACAACAACGGGTTCATGCCCTACCCGTTCGTCGTGACCAACAACTCGAGCCACTCCGACATCCTGGTGCAGACCTCGGACCAGACCTGGCAGGCCTACAACGACTGGGGCGGCCAGAACCTCTACCAGGGCGGCGGCCCGGCCCTCGACGGCCGTGCGTACAAGGTGAGCTACAACCGGCCCCTGCGCACCGCCGGCGACAACGGCGTCTTCTCCTCCGAGTTCCCGATGATCCAGTTCCTGGAGCGCAACGGGTACAACGTGAGCTACGCGTCGTCCATCGACGTGTCGAACAACGCCGCGATGCTGCTGCAGCACAAGGTCTTCATGTCCTCCGGGCACGACGAGTACTGGAACCAGAAGCAGTGGGACAACGTCACCGCGGCCAAGGCCGCCGGGGTCAACCTGGCGTTCTTCAGCGGTAACGAGGTCTTCTGGCGCACCCGCTTCGAGCCGTCCATCTCCACCGGTGCGGCCGCCGACCGGACGCTGGTCTGCTACAAGGAGACCAAGCTCAGCCAGTCGCCGCCGAACGGCACCGCCGACCCGAGCGGCCAGTGGACCGGCACCTGGGTCGACACCGACGGCGCGGGCAAGGGCGGCAACAAGCCGCCGAACCAGCTGACCGGCACCCTGTTCACGGTCAACGGCTACCGGCAGGACGCGATCACCGTCCCGGCGGCCTACAAGGACCTGCGGCTGTGGCGCGGCATCCCGGCCATCAACAACCTGCAGGCCGGTCAGGTCTCCACGCTCGCGGCCGGCTCGCTGGGCTACGAGTGGGACTCGGACAAGGAGAACGCCGTCCGCCCGGCGGGCGCCGTCGCGTTCTCCTCGACCACGCTGAACCTCACCGACGGCACACTGCTGCTCGACCAGGACCACGGCAACAACTACGGCAACGGCGTCGAGACGCACAGCCTGATGATGTACCGCGACCCGACCTCCAAGGCCCTGGTCTTCGGGGCCGGCACGGTGCAGTGGGCGTGGGGCCTGGCCGCCTTCCACTCGGGGCCGACCAGCGTCGAGGACAAGAAGATGCAGCAGGCCACGGTGAACCTGCTGGCCGACATGAGCTCGCAGCCGCTGACCCTGATGGCCGGGCTCAACCTGGCCGCCAAGTCCACCGACACCACCGGCCCGAACGTGACCATCACGTCCCCGGCCTCCGGCGCCAACGTGCCGGCGGCGAGCCCGGTCAACATCACCGGCACGGCCGCCGAGGTCGGCGGCGGGCAGCTCGGCCGGGTCGAGATCTCCACCGACGGCGGCACCACCTGGGCCAAGGCCAACGGCCTGGGCACCTGGAGCTACACCTGGACGCCGGGTGCGCCGGGCGCGGCCACCATCAAGGTCCGGGCCTCGGACGACAGCCTGAACCTCGGTGCGGTCGCGAGCCTCTCGGTGACCGTCGGCTCGCAGCAGTGCCCCTGCAGCACCTACCCGGCCAGCACGGTGCCGACGAACGTCGACTCCTTCGACTCCGGTCCGAACGAGCTCGGCGTGAAGTTCCGGGTGCCGACGGCGAGCCAGGTGCTGGGCGTCAAGTTCTACAAGTCCGCCGCCAACACCGGCACGCACCTGGGCAAGCTCTGGTCCTCCAGCGGCCAGCTGCTGGCGCAGGGCGAGTTCAGCGGTGAGTCGGCCACGGGCTGGCAGACGATGACGTTCGCGAACCCGGTGCCGGTCGCGCCGAACACCACGTACATCGTGTCGTACTACACGCCGACCGGGCGCTACTCCTACGACAGCGCCTACTTCGCCACCAAGGGCGCCGGCCAGGCCGCGATCACGCAGCTGAAGTCCGGTGTGGACGGTCCGAACGGCGTGTACAAGTACGGCGGCGGCTTCCCGAACCAGAGCTGGAACGACACCAACTACTGGGTCGACGCCATCGTCACCACCGCCGGGGCGACCTCGAACCCGCCAACGGTCACGGCCCGCACGCCCGCCGCGAACGCGACGGACGCCGGCCTGAACACCGCCGTGACGGCGACGTTCAGCCAGGCCCTCAACCCGTCGGCGATCCAGTTCACGCTCACCACCGGCGGCAGCACCAACGTCCCGGGGGTGGTCAGCTACAACGCCACCACCAAGACGGCGACGCTGCAGCCGACCGGGGTGCTGTCCCCGTCGACGACCTACCAGGCCTCCGTGCAGGCGACCGATGCGTTCGGCAACGCGATGCTCGCGCCGTCGGTGTGGTCGTTCACCACGGGCGGCAGCGGCCAGGTGAGCTGCCCGTGCTCGCTGTGGAACGACACCACGGTGCCGGCCAACGCGAGCGCCAGCGAGGTCGCCTCGCTGGAGCTGGGCATGCGGTTCACCTCGGCCGTGGACGGCAAGATCACCGGCGTCCGGTTCTACAAGAGCGCCGAGAACACCGGCCCGCACAGCGGCACGCTGTGGTCGAACACCGGCCAGCAGCTCGCGACGGGCACGTTCGAGAACGAGACCGCCTCCGGGTGGCAGACCATGACGTTCTCGACGCCGGTGTCGATCACCGCCAATACGCCGTACGTGGTCTCGTACCACACGACGGTCGGGCATTACGCCTACAACAGCGGATTCTTCGGGCAGCCGATGCAGAACTACCCGCTGACCGGTGTATCCGAGAACAACGGCCTGTTCCGGCAGAGCAACGACGTCGTGTTCCCGACGAACACCTGGAATGCGACCAACTACTGGGTTGATGTGATCTTCACGACCCCGTGAGACGATGAAATGGCCCGCATCCGCGAGGGGTGCGGGCCATTTCTCGTGTAGCGACGGCAATTCACGCGGCATTAAGGTGGCAGATGAGTTCGGTCAGTGTGGTCATTCCGTGTTACAAATACGGCCATTACCTCGCCGACTGCGTGAGCAGCGTCCTGGACACCAACCCGGGCCTCGACATCCGGGTGCTGATCATCGATGACTGCTCCCCGGACGACTCGGCCGACAAGGCGCGCGCGATCGCGGCGGCCGACTCGCGGGTCGAGGTACGGGTGCACGAGCAGAACATGCGGCACACCCGCACGTACAACGAGGGCCTGATGGACTGGGCCGACGGCGACTACTCGGTGCTGCTCTCGGCCGACGACATGCTCACCCCGGGCGCGCTCACCCGGGCCGTGGCCCTGCTGGACGCCAACCCGAACGTCGGCTTCGTCTACGGGCACCCGGTGCACTTCCAGCACCCCGGACCGCCCCCGCCGGCCCGCACCGAGGACCGCGGCACCACCGTGTGGCCCGGCCACTGGTGGCTGGAGCGGCGCTTCCGCGAGGGCACCGGCTGCATCACCTCGCCCGAGGTGGTGGTCCGCACCTCGCTGCAGCACAAGGTCGGCGGCTACGACCTCGACCTGCCGGCCGCCGGCGACATCGAGATGTGGATGCGGCTGGCCGCCCACGCCGACGTCGGCTACGTGCGCGCGGATCAGGCCTTCTACCGCCTGCACGGCGACAACATGTCGCTCACGGACTACGCCGGGCAGCTCAACGACCTGTACGAGCGCAAGGCGGCCTACGAGGCGGTCCTGACCAAGTGCGGCGACCTGCTGCCGAACAAGGCCGAGCTGGACGCCATGGTGCACCGGCGGCTGGCCCGCTACGCGCTGCGGCGGGTGGTGCGGGCCTACGACCGCGGCCGCACCGCGACCGTGCCGATGGACGAGCTGCTCGCGTTCGCGGCCGACTGCTGGCCGGACTACAAGGAGCTGCCGGAGTACCGCGGGCTGAAGATCCGGCGGCAGATCGGGCCGCAGGCGATGCCGTACCTGCAGCCGCTGGTCCTGTCGGCCGTCGCCAACAAGGGCCGCGAGTGGCTGTGGTGGCAGTCCTGGAAGCGCCGCGGCATCTGAGCCTGCAGCGAGAAGCGCCCCTTGTGTGCAGTACACAAGGGGCGCTTCTGCTTTGTCAGGAGGTCAGTTCCCAGGGGGTCCAGTAGCTGTCGGGGTTCACCACGTAGTCGACGGTCGGCTCCGGGATGTGCTCGACCCGGTTGCGCCGGCCGAAGCGGTAGATGAGCTCCCAGTCCTCCTTCGGCGCGACCGCCTTGTTCCGCCGCAGCCGGCTGTAGTGCAGGTCCGGGATGCGCCGGGCGACGAACGGGTTCGGGTCGAAGAAGCAGCGTTCCCACGCGAGCTTGCGGTCGTACGGCACCGAAAGGATGTCCCGGACGCTCCCGTCGGGCAGCAGCCGGCGCATGGCGGTGTAGACCGCGTCCGGCCGGTCCCCGTCGCTCTCCGGGCCGTCCAGCCGGTCCAGCGCCACCTGCAGGTGGTTGGGCTGCCAGGTGTTGTCGTCGTCCAGGAACGCGACGAACCGCGAGTCGGTGAGCCGGATGCCGATGTTGCGCCCGACGCCGGGGACGTTGATGTTGTGCCGGATGCTGACCGCGTGCAGGCGCGGGTCGGCCGGCAGCGCGGGCAGGCCGCCGCCGTCGTCGACGACGATGACGACCTGGTCGCGCACGGTCTGGGCGAGCACCGACTCGACCGCCAGCAGCAGCCGCTCGGGGCGCTTGTAGGTCAGCACCACGGTCGCCACCCGGGCCTTGGGGCGCTGCCCGCCCGGCAGCGTGGCCACCAGCCGGCGCACCTCGGCGTCCTCGAACCGGCGCAGGGCGAGGGCCGTGTGGCCCAGCACCACCTTGTTGCGCATCTCCTCCAGCGGCATCCACCCGAACCGGGCCCGCAGCCGTCGTTTGACCATACGGATCACTGTGGGGTCTCCCCTAGGGAACCTTGACCTCCGGCCCGGCGGCCGTGAGGATCAGCGGGTCGGAGGCCGGAGCCGGCTCCGTGGGCTGCTGGGGCCTGGTGCGCAGGCTGCGCACGAGCGGCCAGACGAACGGCAGGTAGACCACGGTGCCCGCCACACCGGCCAGCGCGAGCCCGACGAACCCGTTGCCGATGGCGCGGTGCACGCCCCACGCGGCCAGGCCCATGGCGATGCCGCCGAGGGCGGGCATCAGGCAGGCGCGCAGCACGCCGCCGGTGCGGATGCCCATCCGGTGCAGCACGAACAGGAACACCGGGGCGACCAGGACGCCCGCCACGAGCGCCTGGCCGGCCGCCACGCCGTCGATGCCCCACACGTGGGCGAACCAGATCAGGATCGGGATCAGCGCGAAGAGCCACCAGCCCTGCATGAGCATCAGCGTCTCGCGGCGGCGGGCGGCGATGCCGTCGTAGGCCAGCTCCACGGTCACGCGGACGAAGCCGAGCACGACCAGCCACTGCAGCGCCACCGCGGCACCGCCCCACTGGTCGCCGTAGACGAACCGGATGACCGGGTAGGCGAGCACGCCGAGCAGCACGCACATCGGCACCGAGGCGGCCACGACCAGGGACAGGGCCCGGGTGAAGCCGGCCGCGAACGCGTCGGGGGAGTCGGCCAGCCGGGAGAAGCCGGCGAACGAGACGCGCCGGGCCGTCTCCGAGACCATCCGCACCGGCCAGCTCGACATGTTGAAGGCCATCGCGTACAGGCCCAGGGCGGCCGGGCCGAGGATCGAGCCGACGACGACCGAGTCGAGGTTCACGATGCCCAGCGTCAGCAGGCTGGCGGCGGCCAGGGGGAGGCCGAAGCGGTACAACTTCCCGGCCAGCTGCCGGTCCCAGCCGAACTTCAGCATGCCCGGCGCGGCCAGCGAGAAGCCGACCAGCGCGACGATGTTGCCGGCCAGCGAGCCCCACGCGAAGGCGAGCGCGCCGACGTGCATCGCGGCGAGCACGATGGTCACGGCCGTGTTCACCACGAAGTTGAGGATGTCGACGATCGTGCGCCAGAACTGCTCGAAGTCGCGGTTGAGCTTGGCCAGGGGCACGCAGGCGATGCCGTCGATGATGACGCTCAGGCACAGCAGGCGCAGCATCATCGTGGCGTCCGGCGAGCCCAGCAGGCGGGCCACGGTCGGCGCCGTGACGTACAGCAAAACGTAGAACGCCGTGCTGGAGGCGGTCGAGAGGGTCAGCACCGTCGGCGCGAACCGCTTGATGTCGCCTTCCCAGCGCACCAGCGCGAGGCTCACGCCCATCTCGTTGAGCGACAGCAGCATCGCCAGCACCAGCAGGCCGACGGCGTAGAGGCCCCACTCGGTCGGGCCGAAGAAGAGCCGCGCGAGCACCACGCCGCTGGCGAAGGTGCCGACGCGGCGCACGATGGTGTTGATCAGGCTCCAGCGGGTCGCCGCCGCGACCTTCCGGTTCAGCTCCGTCACAGCGACGGTTCTCCCCTCAGCATCTGGTCCTGGCGGGCCATGCCGAGGTACGCCCCGGAGAGTCCCATCATCAGGAATGACAGCCCGGCGACCATCGGGAAGCTGAGCGTGTCGAAGGTCGCGGTGACCACGAGCATGACGAAACCGACGGCGACGAAGCCCTGCCCCGTCTCCCGCTTCGCCGGGTCGGCGAAGCGCCGGCGACCCGCGGCGCCGCAATGGAAGCACACGATGTAGACGAGCACCACGGCGGCCACGCCCAGGATGCCCATCTCGACCAGCGCGAGCAGGTACTCGTTGTCCGTGTACCGGTACATCAGGGGCAGGAAGGTGCCGTAGCCCCGGCCGGTCCACGGGCGTTCCTCGAAGTACTGCGAGATGACCGCCGACGTCGCCTCGCGCGAGTTCGTGCTGTTGTCGCCGCCGTTGAGGAACGCCGAGAAGAGCCCGATCAGCGTGCCCAGCAGGCCCGGCAGGGCGACGCTGGCGGCACCGACGCCGACGGTCAGCGCGGCCATCGTCGGCCCCAGCCGCTTCGCGGGCCAGGTCGGCAGCAGGGTCAGGAAGACGATGACGACGCCGATGACCGAGGTCCGGGAGACCGTCATCACGGCCGAGAGCGCGATGATCGCGACCGGCAGCCAGTTGCGGATGACGCCCTTGCGGACCGGGTTGAACCCCTGTTGCAGGGCGAAGGGCAGGGCGAGGGCCATGACCGTGGCCAGTTCGAGGGAGTGCGCGGCGGTCGCCGTCGGGCGCACGAAGTCACCGCGGGTCACCAGTTCGGCACTGCCGCCACCGCCGGACAGACCAGGCAGCACCATCCACGCGGTCAGGCTGGTCTTGGTCAGGAACTCGAGGATCGCCACGAGGCCGATGAGGGCGGCGCAGCGGACGAGCAGGCGCAGCAGGCGGTCCAGGTCGGCGTACTCGCGCAGGGAGGTGGCCAGCAGCACCAGCGGGAACCAGGCCAGCAGCTGGATCAGGCCCCGGTCGCCCGCGCTGGACTCCAGGGCCGAGCTGTCCCGGCGGGCCGCGGCGATGTAGCTCAGCAGCACAGCCACCGCGAAGACGAACATCGCGACGCGCGGTAATCGGGTGTACCGGGCCGGCGTGATCCGCCGCATCAGCCAGCTGACGCCGTACCAGACCAGGGCGGTCAGGATGAAGACGTTGGCGATGGTGCCGGTGGCGCCCAGGCCGGGCAGGACGATCCGGGCCGGCAGGCACAACAACAGGACAATGTAGACGGACAGCGCGAAGGCCGGCCCGCGCCGGGGCGCCGCGCGCCGCGACGTGTAGATCGAGCCGAGGCGGCGCAGCACGGACGGCTGGGCGGCCCCACGCGCGACGGGCGTCGAGCCCGATTGGTTCGACGGCGGGACGACAGCGACCACTTCAGCGGGAGCCCCGGCGCCCGTTGGCCGAGCCCTTGTCGCCGGTGGGCTTGACGGGCATCTTGAGCACGACCGTCTGGTCGGTCTCCTCGACCCGCTCGATCAGCTCGGTCTTGCCGCCCTTGTCCATGTCGAGCACGACCGTCGAGTCGAGCGGCACCTCCGACCACACCACCTGGATCGGGGCGGGGCGCGAGGACGGCGGCGACAGCGTGGTCACGGTGGCCGAGGCCGAGGCGGGCAGCGCCGGGCGGGCCACGCGGTCGGGCTCGGTCAGGGTGCCCGTGCTCGACTTCGGCTCCCCGGACTGGCGGCGGGCCTTGTTGCGGCTCACGCTCTCCATCACGAAGGTCACCAGCAGGGTCAGCGCGATCATGCCGCCGGTCGCGGCCAGCACGATCTCGATCTTCTTCTTGGCCTTCGTCTCCGGCGTCTGCGGCGGGACGATCTCGGTCATCCGGATCATGTCCTGCGTCTTGACGCCGTTCTGCTGCTGGATCGCGGTCAGCCGCTCGTTGGCGAACTTGGCCAGCGTGGCCGTCGAGCGCAGCACGTGCGCCTTGTCCGAGCCGGTGACCGTGAAGGTGAGGAACGGGCCCTGGGCGCCGTCGGCCAGCGCGACCGCGTACTTCTCCGTGACCCCCTGCCGCTTGAGCTCCTCCACCGAGTCGGTGGACTGCAGGCTGCGGCCGAGGAAGTCGGCGGTCGCGATCAGCGACGAGTCGAACGTCATGAAGGGGTTGTCGTTGCCCTTGGTGGCCACTTCCGTCTTCATGGACGAGCTCAGCAGGCTCACCGTCGTGTACGACTCGTAGGTGTTGGGCACCACGAAGAACGCGGTCACGCCCAGTCCCAGCGCCAACACGAACATCGGCACGACGACCAGCCAGCGCTTGCGAAGTACCCGAAGGATCTCGCCGAGGTCCATGGCCCCTCCAAGTCCCTTCAGGACGCGTGGTGATGGGCGCAGTGGCCCCGAATTGCAGACATGGGGTGGCGTCCCGCGCTCGCCCACACGCTATACGGCCCGTAGGCGCGTCGGCCACCCCACGATGAGTCGGGTTCTGTGCTCCTTGGCGCGCCGGGTCGCCATCATGTCACCATTGGCCGCACTTGGGTAGCGTTCGCGAGTCGGAGGAGGTGCCGGGACGTGTTCTTCAACGACGTCCTCCGCGCGCTGGGCCGGCGGTGGCCGTTCGTGGTCGTCGGCTTCGTCCTGACCGGAGCGCTCGGGTACCAGGCCGCCCACGTCGCCCCGACCTACCTGGCGTCGGAGATTCTCGTGGTGAAGTACCCGATTTCGGAGGATTCGCCGAACCCGCTGACCGGGCTGAACCCGTCCATCGCGGTCACCGCCGCGGCCGTCGCGACGAGCCTGCAGACGGCGGACTACGCGGAGGAGTTCCGCCGGGCCGGGGTGACCGGCAAGTACAGCTTCGAGCCGCGCAACACCGGCACCAACCAGGAACCGCGGTACGTCATCTCGTCGCTGGCGGTGACCAACACCACCGACAGCGAGCAGGGCAGCCTGCGGGCGCTGGACATCCTGAGCCAGGCGTTCGTCGACAAGCTCACGGAACTGCAGGACCGCTGGAACGTGCGGCAGGACCTGCGCTTCATCGTCTCGACGCTGGTGCCGCCGAGCACGACCGAGCTGTCCTACTCGTCCCAGCGGGCCCTGATCGGCTCGGCGCTGCTGGGCGGGCTGGCCACGCTCGCGGTGCCGCTGTGGATCGACGAGATCCTCCAGCGGCGCCGCCGCGGGAAGGCCGCCGGCGAACCGGCGCTGGAACCCGCTCAGGCCTGAGCCTCGCGCAACCGCCCGTCCGCCTCGACGTACTCCACCCCGGTCTGCGGGCACACGAAGCGCCCGTCGTCCTTGGCCTCCAGGCGCACCCCGGCCCGGCCGACCCAGCCGATGCGGCGGGCGGGCACCCCGGCCACGAGCGCGAAGTCGGGCACGTCGTGCACGACCACGGCCCCGGCCGCGACGAGCGCCCAGCGCCCGATCGTCACCGGCGCCACGCACACCGCGCGGGCCCCGATCGCGGCGCCGTCGCCGATGACCACGCCGACCGCCTCCCAGTCCTCGCCCGTCTTGAGCCGGCCCTCCGGGGTGACCGCGCGCGGGTAGGTGTCGTTGGTCAGCACCGCCGCCGGGCCGAGGAAGACCCCGTCGCCCAGCACCGCCGGCTCGTAGGCCAGGGCGTAGTTCTGCAGCTTCACGTTGTCGCCGAGCCGCACGCCGGGGCCCACGTAGGCGCCGCGGCCGATGATGCAGTCGCGGCCGAGCCGCGCGTCCTCGCGGATCTGGGCCAGGTGCCACACGGTCGTCCCGGCGCCGATCTCGGCCCGCTCGTCGACGTCGGCGCTGTCCATCACCCGGACCGGCTTCACGTTCTCGTCCATCGGGCCACCCTCGTGTTCTCGAAAATGGGGCATCGTACCGTCCGCGCCTTTCCGGCGGAGGTAAACATCCGGGGCCGGCATTCGGTTGTAAGAAACGCGACACCTCGGCACCTGACCGGCCCATTGCCTTCGCCGTACGAGTCCGAAAGCGTACAGCCGTATTCTCATGTCTCAACGGCGGAACGAGGCGATCCGAATCATGGCAAGCGCGCGGCCACAGATCGCCATTCTCGTGGCCAATCTGCCCGCGGAGCGTGACCGTCGCGTCATCCGCGAATGTCTGAGTCTCGAAGCCAATGGTTTCGACGTGACCGTGATCGCCCCGAAGGGCGACCCGGCGCTGAAGATCCTGCCGGGCAGCCGGGGCACGCGCCTCAAGCCGTATCCGGTCAAGGTGTACGGCAGCGGCGTCGTCACGTTCGCGGTCGAGTTCGTGTGGTCGTTCCTGTGCATCGCGTGGCGGCTCCTCGGCGAGGTCCTCGCCGGGCGGGCGCACGCCGTGCAGGTCTGCAACCCGCCGGACATCTACTGGCCGCTGGCCCTCGTGTTCCGCGCGATGGGCCGGCCCTGGGTGTTCGACCACCACGACCTGTGCCCCGAGATCTACGCCACCCGCTCGGGGGCGCCGGTCGGCGCGGTCTACCAGACGCTCGTCGCCATGGAGTGGCTCACGCTGCGCACGGCGACCGCGGTCTTCGCCACCAACGAGTCCTACCGCGACAACGCGCTCGCCCGCGGCGTGCGGCCGGCGAAGGTGACCGTGGTGCGCAACGGCCCGAGCGCCGGCGAGATCAAGCCGGTCGACCCGGGCGCCGCGCCGGAGCCGCAGGACGAGCACACGATCGTCTATCTCGGCGTGCTCGGCCCACAGGACAATGTGGAGGGTGCGGTCCTGGCCGCCGACGAGCTGACCCGGCTGCGCCCGCGCAACGACTGGCGGATGGTCATCGCCGGCGACGGCGAGAGCCTGCCCGCGCTGACCAAGCTGGCGGCCGACCGCGGCCTCGGCGGTGTGGTCGAGTTCACCGGCTGGCTCGAGGGCCCGGCGATCGACGCGCTGCTGCGCAAGGCGACCGTGGCCATCCAGCCCGACCTGCCGACGCGGATGAACAACCTCTCGACGATGGCCAAGACGGTGGAGTACCTCGGGCGCGGGGTCCCGGTCGTCGCGGCCGACCTCATCGAGACGCGGCGCAGCGCGGGCGAGGCCGCGGAGTACGTCGAGCACGGCACCGCGCACGAGTACGCGACGGCCATCAACGGGCTGCTCGACGACCCGGCCGGGCGGCAGAAGATGCGCGAGGTCGGGCTGGCCCGCTTCGCCGACGAGCTGTCCTGGGAGCACCAGAGCCGCGCGTATGTCGCGGTGTGGCACCGGCTGCTGGCCAAGCGGCTGCGCCGGAGCGTGGGCACGAATGGCTGAGGAAGTCCTGAACGTCCTGTTCCACGGGATCGGCAAGCCGGAACGGGAGCTGGAGCCGGGCGAGGACGTCTACTGGGTCGACGAGGACACGTTCCTGCGCGTCCTGGACGACCTGGTGGCGGCCGAGGCGGCGGGCGCCCTGCCGGCGCTGCGGCTCAGCTTCGACGACAGCAACACGTCGGACCTCACGATCGGCCTGCCGGCGCTGCTGGAGCGCGGGCTGACCGCCGATTTCTTCGTGCTGGCCGGGCGGCTGCGCTCGGCCGGCAGCCTGGACGCCGACGCGGTGCGCGAGCTGCGGGACAAGGGCATGGGCATCGGTACCCACGGCATGCACCACCACCCGTGGCGCGGGCTTGCCGAGGCCGCCCGCCGGGACGAGTTCGTGCACGCCCGCGAGCGGCTCGCCGAGGTGGTCGGGGCGCCGGTCGACCGGGCCGCCTGCCCGCTCGGCCAGTACGACCGCGCGTGCCTCACGGAGCTGCGCCGGCTCGGCTACACCGAGGTGTTCACCAGCGACCGCCGGTACGCCCGCCAGGGCCGCTGGCTGCAGCCCCGGTTCAGCATCCGCAACGGCGACACCGTCGAGTCGTTCCGGGCCCAGATCGCGGCCAGCCGCACGCCGGCCCGACGGACCCGCAACGCGCTGGCCGGGACGGTCAAGCGCCTTCGATGACCACCGGGGCCGGCGGTTGCTCGCCCGGAGCGGGTTTCGAAGCCGCCGGGTGTACCGTCCAGGGCCCCGGCGTCTCCCGCAGCCGCGCCGGGCTCAGCAGGGCCCGGGTGGCCAGGCGGCTCTGCGGCTTGCCCGTCACCGCGCGGCTCGCCTCGCGTATCAGCAGCACGGTCCAGTAGGCGCCCGCGCTCACGGCCGAGTGCCGCCGCCGGTACAGCCGGACGCGGTTCGTCGTGAGCAGTGCCCACAGCCGCGGCGAGACCCGCGAGTCGCCCTCCAGGTGCACCGCCCGGGCCGCCGGGTTGTAGCGGGTGGCGAAGCCGGCGTCGCGGGCGCGCAGGGCGAAGTCGGTCTCCTCGGAGTAGAGGAAGTACGACTCGTCCCAGGGCGCGCAGCGCTGCCAGCACTCGGCGCTGATGAGCAGCGTGGACCCCTCGGCCCAGTCGGCGACGTTCTCCCGCTCGTACTGCCGGTCGTCGGTGACGACCTCGCCGAGCACCGGGATCCGGCCGGCCCGGCGGGCGCCCATGACCGCGTCGCCGAGGATGCGCGGGACCGACGGCTCGCGGCGCAGGGTCGGGATGAGCGTGCCGTCGCCGTTCTCCAGGCGCGGCACGGCCAGCCCGGTGCCGGGCGTGCGCAGGGTCTCCAGCAGCGTGCCGATGCAGCCCTTCGCCAGCCGCACGTCCGGGTTGAGCACCAGGATGGCGGTGTGCGGACGGGCCGCCGCCACCGCCGCGTTGATGCCCGCCGCGTAGCCCGCGTTCCGGTTCATCTGCACGATGGTGGCCTCGGGCGCGAGGGTTTTGAGGGCTTCGACGGTACCGTCGGCGCTCGCATTGTCAGCGACCGTCAGATGCCACGCGACGCCGTCCAGCCCGGGCCCGAGCGACGCCAGCAGGTCCGGCAGCAGCCGCTCGCTGTTGTACGTCACCACCACGACCGCGACGCATGCGTCGTTGGTCACTTCCTCGCTGGTCACTTCGTCTCCCTGCCTCATCGACCGGCCAGCCGGGACTTCACCATGCGCAGGACCTTGCCGGTGCGGCCGCTGCGCAGGGCGTCGCCGACCTTGCCGGACTTCACGGAGCGGGTCAGCGCCTCCTGCGCCTTGCGCGCCGAGGTCACCGACCAGGACCGGCCGACCCGGCCCGCGGCCACCGGAAGCTCGTTGTTGCGCAGCCGCTCCTTGTACTGCGCGTGCGACTTGCCCAGGTCGATGTGGCCGATCCCGTCCTTGGCCCCGGCCTCGGCCATGCGCAGGCAGAGCAGGATGCCGGCCGAGTACTTGTGCAGGTCGGTGTCGTAGGAGGGGAACCAGTAGGCGAGCACCGACTCGCTGCGCAGCCCGAGGTGGGCCGCGACCGGCCGGTCGCCCGCGTAGATGGTGGAGACGACGGCCCGGCAGCCCGGCGCGTCCGAGGTCATCAGGTCGTCGATGACGTCGCGGATCCACGGGGTGTTGAACCGGTCGTACTGCTGCGTCCGCTTGTACTGCGCCGACTTCCACTCCCGCAGCGCGTCGAACGCGGCCGGGCTCTCGTCCTGCCAGACGAAGCGCTCCTCGCCGAGGTCGCGCACCATGCCCCGCTGCTTGCGGTTGGCCTGGCGGACCACGTCGCCGGCCTTCATCCGGTCGGCCAGGTAGTCCTCGTACCCGCCGGCCAGGTCCATGATCGGCGAACCGGTCGTTTCCGTGTGATACGGGGCGAACGGCGCCTGGTCGCCCATCAGGTGGTCGAACTCCCAGACGGGCAGGCCGCACGCGCGCAGCAGGGCGATCGGATCCCAGTCCAGGCCCTTGGCGTGCACCAGGCCCTGGCAGTCGGAGATGCCGTAGCCGATCGGCACCCCGATGACCCGCCGGCGCACCTCGTAGGGGAAGAAGCCGACGATCTCCTGGCCGTCCTCCAGCACCGCGACCCGCGCGGCGGGCCGCACCCGGGCGACCGCGAGCGTGAACTCGGGGGAGAGGAACGGGCTGTTCAGGGCCGGTTCGGCCTGCTGCAGGCCGCGCCATCGGTCGAGTTCCGCCGGGCCGAGCTCAGGCGCTCGGACCACCGAGATCTTCACCAGTGTCTTCTCCCAACATCGCTTCGCGCGGCGCGTCGTCCGGGGCGCGTTCATCCTGCCGGTCCGGCGCGCGATGCCGAAACCGTCTCAGGTGTCGGCTATGCGCACCGGACGGCCACCGTTCGCCGTCATTGGACGGGTGGCAGACTAGCGTCTCGTGATGCTCTACGACTGCAGCGTGCTCGCCGAGCGCGAGCGTGGGATTGCCGCCGCGATCGAGGCCGTCGGCCGCGGGGACCTCGTCGTCATGCCGACCGACACCGTCTACGGCATCGGTGCCGACGCGTTCAAGACGTGGTCGGTCACCGCGCTCAACAACGCCAAGGGCCGCACGACGCCGGTGCCGGTGCTGGTCGGGTCCCGGCACACGCTCGACGGGCTGGTGTTCGGCCTGCCCCAGGCCGCCCGCGACCTGGTCGACGCGTTCTGGCCGGGCGCGCTGACCATCGTGGTCGAGCACGCGCCGAGCCTGCAGTGGGACCTGGGCAGCAACGACGGTACCGTCGCGGTCCGGATGCCCCTGCACCCCATCGCGCTGGAGGTGCTGCGCGAGACCGGCCCGATGGCCGTCTCCTCGGCCAACAAGCACGGGCAGCCGCCGGCCGAGACCGCCGCCGAGGCCCGCGACCAGCTCGGCTACTCGGTCAGCGTGTACCTGGAGGGCGGCCCCTGCCCCGAGCCGGTGGCCAGCACGATCATCTCGGTCGTCGGCGGCGAGCACCGGGTGCTGCGCGCGGGCGCCATCCCGCTGGAGAAGCTGCGCGAGGTCGTCCCCGACCTCATCGCCCTCGAGGCCTGATGGCGCCGTTCAGCGTCCTGTGCGTCTGCATGGGCAACATCTGCCGGTCGCCGATGGCCGAGCGGCTGCTCGTGGCCGACGCGCTCGCGCTCGGGGGCGACGCCGGCCAGCTGTACGTGCACGGCGCCGGCACCGGCGGCTGGCACGCGGGCGAGCCGATGGACGCCCAGGCGGCCCGGCAGGTGCTGGCCCGGGGCGGCACGGTCGACGGGTTCAAGGCGCGCAAGCTGCTGGGCGAGCACGTCGACGGGTCCGACCTGGTGCTGACCGCGACGATCGAGCAGGTCGACTTCGTGGTGGCGCTGCGCCCGGACGCGGCCGCGCGCACGTTCGTCTTCGGCGAGTTCGGGCGGCTGATCCGCGACGTGCGGCTGCCGGACGGGCTGGCCGGCGCGTACGAGCGCGGGGTGGCCCTGGTCGAGGCGGCCGACCGGGCCCGGGCGGGGCAGCCGGCCCGGCCCGCGGACGAGCTGGACGACCCGTGGGGCCGCGCGGACGCGTACTTCAGCCGGGTCGCCGACGAGATCCACGCTACGACGCGGCCGCTCGCGCGGGCCTTGTTTCCGGCTCCCTGACGGCTGCGCGGGCGATGTTGCGGGCCATCCGGCCGAAGACCAGGCCGTGGAGGGGCGCGACCGAGCGCCAGTAGGCGTGCCCGGCCAGGCCGCGCGGGACGAACACGAGGACCTGCTCGTAGACGGTGCGCCCGGCCTCGTCGGCCGCGGCCCGCAGCTCCAGCCACGCGCGCCCGGGCAGTTTCATCTCCGCCCGCAGCCGCAGCAGCTCGCCCGGGACGATCTCCTCGACCCGCCAGAAGTCGACGGCCTCCCCGGCGTACAGCCGGTGCTGGTCCCGCCGCCCCCGGCGCTGCCCGGCCCCGCCGAAGAGCCGGTCGATGCCGCCGCGCAGGGCCCAGGCCAGGCGGGAGGAGTACCAGCCGCGCTCCCCGCCGATCGACTCGATGACCCGCCAGAGCTGCTCCGGGGTGGCCGGGGTGTAGTGCGCCCGCTCGTCGCGGTAGGCGCTGCCGCCGGACCAGGCCGGGTCGCTCGGGAGCGGGTCGCTCGGGGCGCCCAGCGGCGTCGCGCCCGACCAGCGGGTCTCCACGTCGGCGGCGCGGACGCGGCGCAGGGCGAGCGTGACGGCGGTGTCGAAGCCGGTCAGCCCGTCGTGCGGGTCGGGGACGTACCGCGCGATGTCGTGCTCGGTGCAGACCGCCTCGTGGATCAGGCTGTCCACGAGGGGCCGGGCGATCCGGTTGGGCACCGGGGTGACCAGGCCGACCCAGTACGACGACAGGCGCGGGGACAGGGCGCGCACCGGGACGAGGAGCCGGCGGCGGAGGTGGGCGATGCGGGCGTACCGCTGCATCAGCTCGGCATAGGTGAGCACGTCCGGCCCGCCGATGTCGAAGGCCCGGTTGACCGGCGGCGGGAAGACGGTGGCGGCGGCGACGAGATAGCGCAGCACGTCGCGGATGGCGATCGGCTGGACCCGGTTGCGGACCCACTTCGGCGTGACCATGGCGGGCAGGCGCTCGGTGAGGTACCGCAGCATCTCGAACGACGCCGACCCCGAACCGATGATGACCGCGGCCCGCAGGACCGTGGCCGGGACCGCGCAGCGCAGGAAGATGTCGCCGACCTCGCCGCGGGAGCGCAGGTGCGCGGAGGCCTTTCCGGAAGGCACGGGCCCGCCGAGGTACACGATCCGCTCCACCCCGGCCCGCTCGCACGCGATGGCGAAGTTGAGCGCGCTGAGCCGGTCGACGTCCTCGAAGGACTCCTGACCCAGGGCGTGCACCAGGTAGTAGGCCACCTCGACGCCCTCCATCGCGGCGGCCAGGCCGGCGTCCTCCGCGACGTCACCCTCCGCGACGTCGACCCGGGCGGCCCAGGGCACGTCGCGCAGCCGCCGCGCGTCGCGGGTCAGGCAGCGCACCTCGTGCCCGGCCGCCAGCAGGCGCGGCACCAGGCGGCCGCCGACGTATCCGGTCGCGCCGGTCACCAGACATCGCATGACTTCATGCTTACCCTGCGCAATCGGCCCCTAGACTCATTTCATGGGCGACACCTACTGGGGGCCCGACTTCGACGCGCTGCGGGGCACCGATCCCGAGATCGCCGACGTCGTCCTCGACGAGCTCGCGCGCCTGCGCGGCGGGCTCCAGTTGATCGCAAGCGAGAACCTCACCTCGCCGGCCGTGCTCGCGGTGCTCGGCTCGACGCTCACCAACAAGTACGCCGAGGGCTACCCGGGCCGGCGCTACTACGGCGGCTGCGCCGAGATCGACCGGGCCGAGACCCTCGGCATCGAGCGGGCCCGGGCCCTCTTCGGCGCCGAGCACGCCAACCTGCAGCCGCACAGCGGGGCGAGCGCGAACCTGGCCGCGTACGCCGCGCTGCTGATGCCCGGCGACACCGTGCTCGCCATGGAACTGCCGCACGGCGGGCACCTGACCCACGGCAGCAAGGTCAACTTCTCCGGCAAGTGGTTCGACACGGTGGGCTACCCGGTGCGCAAGGAGGACGAGCTCATCGACTACGACGAGGTCCGCGACCTCGCGCTGGCCCACCGGCCGAAGCTGATCATCTGCGGCGCCACCGCGTACCCCCGGCTGATCGACTTCGCCCGCTTCCGCGAGATCGCCGACGAGGTCGGGGCCTACCTGATGGTCGACGCGGCCCACTTCATCGGCCTGGTCGCGGGCGGGGCCATCCCGTCGCCGGTGCCCTTCGCCGACGTGGTCTGCGCGACCACGCACAAGGTGCTGCGCGGCCCCCGCGGCGGCATGATCCTGTGCCGGGAGCGGCTGGCCCAGCGCATCGACAAGGCGGTGTTCCCGTTCACCCAGGGCGGCCCGCTCATGCACGCCGTCGCGGCCAAGGCGGTCGCGCTCAAGGAGGCGGCCCAGCCCGCGTACGCCGACTACGCCCGCCAGGTGGTGGCCAACGCGCGGGCGCTGGCCGCCGGGCTGGAAGGGGAGGGGATGCGCCCGGTCTCCGGCGGCACCGACACCCACCTGGCCCTCGTCGACCTGCGCGGGCTGCAGATCACCGGCCGGGACGCGGAGGAGCGCTGCGACGCCAGCGGCATCACGCTGAACAAGAACGCCATCCCCTTCGACCCGGAGAAGCCGATGACCGCCTCCGGCATCCGGGTCGGCACCCCGTCGGTCACCACGCAGGGCATGAAGGAGCCGGAGATGCTGGAGATCGCGGCGCTCATCTCGGCCGCGGTGCGCGGCAAGGCGGTGGGGGATCAGGTGCGGGAGCTCACCGCGGCGTTCCCCGCGTATCCTTCGTCTCGATGATGAAGCGGCTGAACCACCTCCCCGCCCAGCTCCTCGCCATGGCGATCGTGCTGGTCGTGACCGTGCCGATCGCGCTGTGGCGGGACGGCTGGACGGGCGTGGCCGGCGACGCGGCCGGGGTCGCGCTGGTCACCGTGAGCTACGTGGTCTCCAGCCTGGTCATCGCCTGGACCGACCTGAAGGCGCGGCACCTGCTGCTGCCGGTGGCGATGGCGACCTACGTCATCAAGTTCACGTTCATCGGCCTGGCCATGTGGGCCGCCCTGAACACGGAGTGGGCCGGGCTGCCCTGGATGGGCGTCGCGGTGATCGTGGCCGTCATCGCCTGGATGACCGCGCACGCGGTGTGGGTGTGGCGGGCCAAGATCCCCTACGTCGAGATCCAGTAGTCAGCGGCAGGGATTGCGGCGCTCGGCCCCGAGCGCCGCGCCGGTTCGGCCGCCGTTCACCGACCATTCCGCCGCTGTTCGATATGTGCCCGGCTGGCAGGCCGCGGCGACCTGACGGGTCCGCCGGTCCGCGGGCACGGAGCGCAACGTCTCGCCCTTGCTCGCGGCAAAGGTCTGCTCAGCGACCGTTTTCCATCCCGCATCGGTACTGCGCTGCAGCCGGACGGTCAGCGCCAGGCGATCCGGGCCGGGTGAGTCGCAGTGGTACTGCGCGCCGGCGACGAGGTTTCCATCACGCAGCGTCACGCGCTGTGGTGATATGGAGCACAGCGTCCCCGTGATCCCGCCGACGGGACGGGGTGTCTGGTCGCGGCCGGTCTTCGTCACCACGACGGCCGCGAGGATCAGGAAGAATGCGATGACGGCGTTGCGCAAGGTCACCACCCGAGCACCGAAGGTTATGCTGAGCTCTCAGCTAACCCTCAGGGGGTGACCGTGCGCAACATTCACTCACGCGTCAGTCGTGTAGATGACCCTCCGCGACGGCTATGAGTAGTAGCGTTGACGTCCGCCGGTTGATGGCCCCGGCCCGATGAGCGAACCCCCGCGCGAGAAGCACGCGGGGGTCGATGCACGGGTGCTCCCGGCAGGCTGATATGGTCCTCGCGTCATGGCGAGTAACCAGACACCCAAGCAGTCCGGTTCGGAAGGCGCCAACACGGGTTGGGCCGCCGTCGGATACCTCATCTCGGGCATCGCCGTATGGGGATTCGTCGGCTGGCTCGTCGACCGTTGGCTCGGCTGGGACGGATACGCAACCGGAGCAGGATGCGTGATGGGCGCGGCCCTCGGTATCTACCTGGTAGTCAAGAAGCTGGGCGCCTGAGGCCCCCGGTGCATACATATACATCGAGAGGAACGTGGTGAGCGCTCAGGTTCTGGCGGAGGTGCCCTTCCCGCCCAGCGTGGACGACATCTACCCGCCCGCGCTGTTCGGCGGTCCGGAGTGGCTTACCAAGTTCAGCCTGTTCCTGTGGCTGGCGGCCGCGATCGTGATCGTCTTCTTCCTGATCGCCTACCGCAGCCCGAAGATCGTGCCGACGAAGGGCCAGTGGCTCGCCGAGAGCATCTACGGGTTCGTGCGCGAGGGCGTGGCCAAGGACGTCATCGGCCACCACGGCCTCAAGTTCGCGCCCTACCTGGCCAGCCTGTTCCTGTTCATCCTGGTCGGCAACGTCTTCTCGATCGTGCCGTTCATCCAGGTCTCGCCGATGGCCCACATCGCCTTCCCGCTGATGCTGGCGCTGTGCACCTACTTCCTGTACCTGTACCAGGGCTTCAAGAAGCACGGCTTCGTCGGCTACCTCAAGCACGCGACGGTCCTGCCGGCCCCGTGGTTCATGCAGCCCCTGCTGCTGCCGATCGAGGCCCTGCAGACGTTCATCCTGCAGCCGCTCACGCTGGCGCTGCGACTCTTCGCCAACATGTTCGCCGGGCACATGCTGCTGCTGGTGTTCACGCTCGGCGGCTTCGCACTGCTCAACGCGGACAGCCTGTTCCTCAAGCCGATCTCGCTGGTCTCCTGGGTGATGACGATCCTGCTCACGTTCTTCGAGCTGCTGATCGCCGCCCTGCAGGCCTACGTCTTCACGCTGCTGACGGCGAACTACCTCGCCGGCACCCTGGCCGACGAGCACTGAGTCGCCCCGACACTTCGTTTCAACCCCCGCTTCGGTCTTCGAAAGCGTTGTTGCTCCACCTTTTTCAGTTGTCCCGCGTGAAAGAAGTCACGCGAGATCCCAGGAGGATTCACAAATGGCTGCTCTGGCAGAGATCACCGGTTCGATGGCCGCGGTCGGTTACGGCCTCGCCGCGATCGGCCCTGGCATCGGCGTCGGCATCGTCTTCGCGTCGTACATCCAGTCGACCGCGCGTCAGCCCGAGTCGGCCGGTCTGACCCGTACCTACATGTTCCTCGGCTTCGCCGTGGTCGAGGCGCTGGCCCTGCTGGGTATCGCCTTCGGCTTCGTGTTCGGCAAGTAACCTCCCTTCGATCTAGCCGGGAGGTTTCCCATGCTGATTTACGCAGCAGAAGGCGAGCACAACCCGATCATCCCGATCTGGCAGGAGATCGTCGTCGGCCTCATCGCCTTCGGCATCCTCTGCTTCGTGCTCATGAAGTTCGTCTTCCCGCGCATGGAGGAGACCTTCCGCGCCCGGGTCGACGCGATCGAGGGCGGCATCAAGCGCGCCGAGGAGGCGCAGGCCGAGGCGAACCAGCTGCTCCAGCAGTACAAGGAGCAGCTGGCCGAGGCCCGCACCGAGGCGGCCCGCATCCGCGACGAGGCGCGCGCCGACGCGACGGGCATCCGCGAGGACATCCTCGCCAAGGCCCGCGAGGAGAGCGACCGCATCATCGCGGCGGGCCGCGAGGCCCTGCAGACCGAGCGGCAGACCATCGTCCGCCAGCTGCGCGCCGAGATCGGCTCGCTCGCGGTCGACCTGGCCGGTCGCATCGTCGGCGAGTCCCTCGAGGAGGAGGCCCGCCGCCGTGGCACGGTGGAGCGGTTCCTCGAGGAGATCGGCGACGGCGACGCGGCCGGTGCCGCCGGGCGGCGTTGATGGAAAACATCAACAAGGAGGCCTACGGGGCCGCGGCCGACAAGCTCGCCGAGTTCTCGGCGAGCGCTGACGTCACCGCGATCTCGACGGTCGCCGACGAGATCCTCGCCGTCGCGGACCTGCTGCGGCGCGAGCCGCGGCTGCGCCGGGCGCTGGCCGACCCGGCCCGCCAGGGCACCGACCGGGCCGAGCTGATCACCTCGCTGCTGTCGGGCAAGGTCGGCGGCCAGACCGTCGAGCTGCTCGCCACGCTGGTCACCGGGCGCTGGTCCGGGCCGGGCGCGCTGCTCGACGGCGTCGAGCAGCTCGGCGTCGAGGCCCTGCTCTCCGCGGCCGACCGCGGCGGGGACCTGGCCGACGTGGAGGACGAGCTCTTCCGCTTCAGCCAGATCGTCTCCGGCGACGTCCGCCTCGCGGGTGCGCTGGGCGACTCCACCGCCCCGGCCGCGGCCCGCACGGACCTGGTCGCGAGCCTGCTCGAGGGCAAGGCCAAGCCGGCCACGCTGAGCCTGGCCCGGCTGGCGGTCGCCGGCTTCGGCGGCCGCGGCTACGACAGCTCGCTGACCCGCCTGGTCGAGCTGGCCGCCGCGAAGCGGGACCGGTCGGTGGCCTACGTCACCACCGCCGTCGCGCTGACCGGCGCCGAGGAGCAGCGGCTCGCCGACCGTCTGGCCGAGCTGTACGGTCGGAATGTCTCCATCAAGGTGGACGTCGATCCGCGCATCATCGGAGGCGTGCGGGTCAAGGTCGGTTCCGACCTGTACGACGGCACGGTCGCCCGGCGTCTCGCCGAGGCGAAGACGGCGCTCTCGAAGTAATTACCCCGAAGCTTGATACTCCAGATAGAAGGTTGAGGATGGCCGAGCTGACCATCTCCTCGGACGACATTCGGGGCGCACTCGAGCGCTACGTGTCGTCCGTCGACGCAAAGGTCTCCCGCGAGGAGGTCGGCGTCGTTTCCTACGCCGGCGACGGTATCGCCCAGGTCGAGGGCCTCCCCTCGACGATGGCCAACGAACTGCTCGAGTTCGAGGACGGCACGCTCGGCGTCTCGCTCAACCTCGACGTCCGCGAGATCGGCGTCGTCGTCCTCGGCAAGTTCGAGGGCATCGAGGAGGGCCAGCAGGTCAAGCGGACCGGCCGAGTGCTCTCGGTCCCGGTCGGCGACGCCTTCCTGGGCCGCGTGGTCAACCCGCTGGGCCAGCCCATCGACGACCGCGGCGAGATCCCGAACGAGGGCTTCCGCGAGCTCGAGCTGCAGGCCCCGAACGTGATGGCCCGCCAGCCCGTCAAGGAGCCGCTGCAGACCGGCATCAAGGCGATCGACGCCATGACCGCCATCGGCCGCGGCCAGCGCCAGCTGATCATCGGCGACCGCAAGACCGGTAAGACCACGGTCGCGCTCGACACGATCATCAACCAGCGCGACAACTGGAAGTCGGGCGACCCGAAGCGGCAGGTGCGCTGCATCTACGTCGCGATCGGGCAGAAGGCGACCACCATCGCCGCGATCAAGGGCACCCTCGAAGAGCAGGGCGCGATGGAGTACACCACCATCGTGGCCTCCCCGGCGGACGACCCGGCCGGCTTCAAGTACCTCGCCCCCTACACCGGCTCGTCCATCGGGCAGCACTGGATGTACGGCGGCAAGCACGTCCTGATCGTGTTCGACGACCTCACCAAGCAGGCCGAGGCCTACCGCGCCGTGTCGCTGCTGCTGCGCCGCCCGCCGGGCCGCGAGGCGTACCCCGGTGACGTCTTCTACCTGCACTCGCGGCTGCTCGAGCGCTGCGCGAAGCTGTCCGAGGAGCTCGGCGGCGGCTCGATGACCGGCCTGCCGATCATCGAGACCAAGGCCAACGACATCTCGGCCTACATCCCGACCAACGTCATCTCCATCACCGACGGCCAGGTCTTCCTCGAGTCCGACCTGTTCAACCAGGGTGTGCGGCCGGCCATCAACGTCGGCACGTCGGTCTCCCGGGTGGGTGGCTCGGCCCAGGTCAAGGGCATGAAGGACGTCGCCGGCCGGCTGCGGCTGGACCTGGCGCAGTACCGCGAGCTCGAGGCGTTCTCCGCGTTCGCCTCGGACCTGGACAAGGCCTCCCGCGCCCAGCTGGACAAGGGTGCCCGCCTGGTCGAGCTGCTCAAGCAGCCGCAGTACTCGCCGTTCTCGGTCGAGGAGGAGATCGTCTCCGTGTGGGCCGGCACCACCGGCCAGCTGGACTCGATCGCCGTGGGCGACATCCGCCGCTTCGAGACCGAGTTCCTGCAGCACCTGCACTCCAGCCACAAGGAGCTGCTGGACGCGATCGCTTCGAGCAAGAAGCTCGAGCAGTCGACGATCGAGGGCCTGACCAAGGCGATCGACAACTTCAAGCAGGTCTTCTCGGGCAAGGGCGACGAGGTGTCGGTCAACGACGCACCGGCCAAGGCCCTCGAGGGGGAGCAGAAGCGCGAGACCGTGACCCGCCAGGTCCGGAAGTCGGGCTGACGCATGGCCGGTCAGGTACAGGCACTGCGCCGTCGGATCCGCACGGTCAAGTCGACCAAGAAGATCACGAAGGCGCAGGAGCTGGTCGCCACGAGCCGCATCGGCAAGGCGCAGGAGCGGGTCGCCGCCTCCCTGCCCTATGCCCAGGCGATCACGGACGTGCTGACGGCGCTGGCGAGCAACACCAACGTCGATCACCCGCTGCTGGTGCCGCGGGCCCGGGTGCGCCGCTCCGGCGTGCTGATCGTGACCAGCGACCGTGGCCTCTGCGGCGGGTACAACGCCAACGCCCTGCGCACCGCGGAGCAGCTGATCGCTCGGCTGCGCCAGGACGGCAAGCAGGTCGCGCTGTACGTCGCCGGCCGCAAGGGCGTCGCGTACTACCGGTTCCGCGGCCGTGAGATCGCGGGCAGCTGGACGGGCTTCTCCGAGCAGCCGCGCTACGAGAACGCGGCCGACATCGGCGAGACGCTCATCCAGGCGTTCGTCAACGGCGCCGACGACTCGGTCGACGGCCCCGGCCCCGACGGCGTCCTCGGCATCGACGAGCTGTTCATGGTCCACACGGAGTTCCGCTCGCTGATGACCCAGACCCCGGTGGCGCGCATCGTCGCGCCCATGGAGGTCGAGGAGACCGAGGTCAGCGGCCCGCTGCCGGCGTACGAGTTCGAGCCGGACGCGGAGCAGCTGCTCGAGGCGCTGCTGCCGAAGTACATCAACACGCGGATCTTCGCGGCGCTGCTGGAGTCGGCGGCCAGTGAGTCGGCCGCCCGCCGGCGCGCCATGAAGAGCGCCTCCGACAACGCCGACGACCTGCTCAAGCGGTACACCCGCGAGATGAACTCCGCGCGGCAGGCGGCAATCACCCAGGAAATCAGCGAGATCGTCGGCGGCGCCAACGCGCTGGCGGCGGCGGGAAGAGACGTGTGATGACTGCACCCACAGACACCAAGACCGCGGTCGGCCGCGTGGTCCGGGTCATCGGCCCGGTCGTCGACGCCGAATTCCCGCGTGACGCGATGCCCGACATCTACAACGCGCTCCACGTCGACGTGACCCTCTCCGAGGGCACCAAGACGCTGACGCTCGAGGTCGCGCAGCACCTCGGCGACAACATGGTGCGCGCGATCTCCATGCAGCCCACCGACGGCCTCATCCGGGGCACCGAGGTGCGCGACACCGGCGCCGGCATCTCGGTGCCGGTCGGCGACGTGACCAAGGGCCACGTGTTCAACGCCCTCGGCCAGGTCCTCAACGCCGACGAGTCGACGCTGGAGATCAAGGACCGCTGGGAGATCCACCGCCCGGCCCCGAAGTTCGCCGAGCTCGAGCCGAAGACCGAGATGCTGGAGACCGGCATCAAGGTGCTCGACCTGCTCGCGCCGTACGTGCGCGGTGGCAAGATCGGCCTGTTCGGCGGCGCCGGCGTGGGCAAGACGGTGCTCATCCAGGAGATGATCACCCGTGTCGCCCGCAACTTCGGTGGTACGTCGGTGTTCGCCGGCGTGGGTGAGCGCACCCGCGAGGGCAACGACCTCATCCTGGAGATGGACGAGGGTGGCGTTCTGGACAAGACCGCGCTGGTCTTCGGCCAGATGGACGAGCCGCCGGGCACCCGGCTGCGGGTCGCCCTTTCGGCGCTGACCATGGCGGAGTACTTCCGTGACGTCCAGAACCAGGAGGTGCTGCTCTTCATCGACAACATCTTCCGGTTCACCCAGGCCGGTTCCGAGGTGTCGACCCTGCTCGGCCGTATGCCGAGCGCCGTGGGTTACCAGCCGACCCTGGCCGACGAGATGGGCCTCCTGCAGGAGCGCATCACCTCCGTCCGGGGCAAGGCCATCACCTCGCTCCAGGCGATCTACGTGCCCGCCGACGACTACACCGACCCGGCGCCGGCCACCACGTTCGCCCACCTGGACGCGACGACCAACCTCGAGCGGTCGATCTCGGACAAGGGCATCTACCCGGCCGTCGACCCGCTGGCGTCCTCCTCGCGCATCCTCGCGCCGGAGTTCGTCGGCGTCGAGCACTACACGGTCGCCCGCGAGGTGCAGCGGATCCTGCAGAAGTACAAGGACCTGCAGGACATCATCGCCATCCTCGGCATGGACGAGCTGTCCGAAGAGGACAAGGTCACGGTCAACCGGGCCCGGCGCATCGAGCGGTTCCTGTCGCAGAACACCTACGCCGCCGAGCAGTTCACCGGCGTCCCGGGCTCGACGGTCCCGCTCAAGGAGACCATCGAGTCGTTCAAGAAGATCTCCGAGGGTGAGTACGACCACTTCCCCGAGCAGGCGTTCTTCATGTGCGGCGGCCTCGAGGACCTCGAGAAGAAGGCCCACGAGCTGATGAAGGACTGACGTTCTCGTCGGTACTTCGGGAGGGCGCGTCGCTCAGGGTGACGCGCCCTTCTTTTCATGACGAACACTTGAAAATTTCGGCAAACTCGCTTCAGCAGGCGGTGACGTGCGTCACGCTCTGAAGTGATCGGGCCGAGGTCGCACGCGAGCCGTATTCGGGCCGTTCACCAGGTGTGCCAACGTGGTGAGGCCCACTGCTCGACGCGGCCGATGATTGACTAGACTCCACCAAACCGAATCGCGCACACGAGGAGTAACTAGCGTGGCGAGGCAGCTGCACGTCGAGCTCGTAGCCGTCGAGGAGAAAGTGTGGTCCGGCGACGCGGACATGGTCATCGCGCGCACCACCGAGGGTGAGCTCGGAGTGCTGTACGGCCACGAGCAGCTCCTCGGTCAGCTCGCCGAGGAGGGCCAGGTGCGCATCAAGCAGGGCGGCCGGGAGCTCGCCTACGACGTGGCCGGCGGGTTCATCTCCGTCACCGGCACCGGCGTGACGGTCCTCGCCGAGAGCTGCACCCCCGCCTCCTCCTCCGCAGCCCACTGACGACCGGGCGGCGCGGGTGAGGATCGTCGAGTACATCGGTATCGCGGTCCTGCTCCTGCTCGCCGCCCTGGCGCTGCTGTTCCTGCGCCGGCTCGTGATCGCCCGGCAGGGTGGCACCATCGAGCTCGGGGTGCGCCTCAGCACGATGGTCCCCGGCCGCGGCTGGTCCGCCGGCCTCGCCCGGTTCGCGGGTGACGAGCTGCGCTGGTACCGCATCTTCAGCTACTGGCCGGGCCCGCGCCGCGTGATCTCCCGGCGTGGGCTCGTCGTCGAGCGCCGCCGCGCGCCGGACGCGGCCGAGCTGCTGGTCCTCGCGCCGGACTGGGTGATCGTGCGCTGCGTGAGCCGCCAGGCGCCCGTCGAGATCGCGATGGCCGAGCGGGCGCTGACCGGCTTCCTGTCCTGGGTCGAGGCGTCGCCGCCGGGGGATCCCACCCCGGAGACGCGCCCCTACCGCTACAAGGCCAGTTGAGCCCTGCTACCGCTGCCCGCCCGGCACCCATTTCACGTCGCCGCCCGGGTTGGCCGTGCGGCACAAAATGAACAACAAATCGGACAGGCGGTTGAGGTACTGCAGCGCGACCTCGTTGGTCCGGGCCTCGTCGGCCTCCCACAGCGCCCACCCGCTGCGCTCCGCCCGCCGGGTCACCGTCCGGGCCACGTGCAGCAGCGCGGCGCCCGGGGTCCCGCCCGGCAGGATGAACGAGTCCAGCTTCGGCAGCTCCTCATTGAACTCGTCACACCACCGCTCGAGCCGCTCGACCTGCTCGGGGGTGACCCGCAGCGGCGGGTGCGGCGGGTCCGCGACCACCGGATTGCACAGATCCGCACCGACATCGAACAGATCATTTTGTACCGTCCGCAGCACCGTCGCGAGCCGCTCGTCCAGCGCACCGAGCGCCAGCGCGACCCCGATGGCCGCGTTGGCCTCGTCGACGTCGGCGTATGCGACCAGGCGCGGATCCGTCTTCGAGACCCGCGAGAAGTCGCCCAATCCAGTCGTGCCGGTGTCGCCGGTCTTCGTGTAGATCCGCGTGAGGTGAATGGCCATGGTTTTCACGGTACGGAATCCCCCTACGATGACGGACGTGGACGTGATCCGTGTTGTGGGCGGCGCTCGGCTGTCCGGTGACGTATCCGTGGTCGGGGCGAAGAACTCGGCACTCAAACTCATGGCGGCCGCGCTGCTGGCGACCGGCCGCAGCGTGCTGACGAACGTGCCGCGCATCACCGACATCGCCATCATGGCCGAGGTCCTGCGCCGGCTCGGCTGCGACGTCGAGCAGGACGAGGACCGGGTCGTGATCGACGTGCCCGACGAGCTCGGCACCGAGGCCGACTACGACCTGGTGCGCCGGCTGCGCGCCTCGATCTGCGTGCTCGGCCCGCTGCTGGCCCGCCGCGGCCACGTGCGCGTCGCCCACCCCGGCGGCGACGCCATCGGCTCCCGCGGCCTGGACATGCACGTCGAGGGCCTGCGCCGGATGGGCGCCGACATCTCCGGCGAGCACGGCTTCGTCATCGCCACCGCGCCCAAGCTGCACGGCGCCACGATCTGGCTCGACTTCCCCAGCGTCGGCGCCACCGAGAACCTGCTCATGGCCGCCGTCCTGGCCAACGGCCGCACCGAGATCGACAACGCGGCCCGCGAGCCGGAGATCGTCGACATCTGCCGCATGCTGACCGACATGGGCGCCGACATCCAGGGCGCCGGCTCCTCCCGCCTCGTCGTGCAGGGCGTGCCCGAGCTGCGGCCGGTCGAGCACCGTACCGTCGGCGACCGCATCGTCGCCGGCACCTGGGCCTTCGCCGCCGCCATGACCCGCGGCGACGTGACGGTGCACGGCATCGACCCGGCGTTCCTGGAGATCGCCCTGGACAAGGTGGTGACCGCCGGCGGCGACGTGACCACCGCCCCCGACTCCTTCCGCGTGGTCATGCCGACCCGCCCGAAGGCCGTCGACGTGGTCACCCTGCCCTTCCCCGGCTTCGCGACCGACCTGCTGCCGATGGCGGTCGGCCTGGCCGCGGTCTCGGAGGGCTCGTCCCTGGTGACCGAGAACATCTTCGACGGCCGCTTCATGTTCATCAACGAGATGTCCCGCCTGGGCGCCGACATCCGCACCGACGGCCACCACGCGGTCGTGCGCGGCAAGGACCGCCTCTCCGGCGCCCCGGTGACCGCGACCGACATCCGCGCGGGCGCGGGCCTCGCGATCGCTGGGCTGTGCGCGGACGGCATCACCGAGATCCGGCACGTGCATCACATCGACCGGGGGTACCCGAGCTTCGAATCCGACCTGCGCAACCTGGGCGTGCAGGTGGAGCGCTCGGTCGCCCCGCCGGATCAGTTCGATTTCTAGGTCGTTCTGCAGAACGGTGGGGGAGCGCCCGAGATAGCCGGCGAACCAGCGGTCGGCGGCTGCGTCGTCCCAGGCGCCGAGCCCGCGTTCGGCCGCGAGGCCCGTCGCGCGGTTTCGAGCTCGCGCCTTTTCCGCTGGGCCCGCTTCCGCGCGGCGGGTCGTGGGCGGGCAACGAGCGGTCGAGCGCCTCCGCTGCGGCGGCCTCGTGGTGGATGGCGTGCCGTCGAGGTCGGAGACGACCGCGGGTGGGGCACGCGCGGAGCGTAGCGGGTCAGGAGCTGATGAGGCGGCGGGCGCGGTCGAGTTCGTCGGCGAAGACCAGGATGCGGACCATGCCGTCCGGGCCGGTGGCCAGGGTGGCGCGGACGCCGTTGTGGCGGAGGCGGTCGCGTACGTCGCGGGCGAAGGACAGGTCGCCGACCATCGAGACCGTGCGCAGGAGGCCGTAGTCGGGCCGCGGGGCGGGGGCGGGACGGGCCTGGCTGCCGTACTTCAGCAGGCGGATGATGAGCAGCAGGGCGGCCAGCACGCCGGCCGAGGCGGCCCACCCCGCGAGGTACATGAGGGGCACCCACACATTCTGTCATCAGTTGATCACGTGGTGGAGGGCTTCTAGGCGTACTCGTGGACGTCCACGGCGGCGGGGACGAGGGGCAGGGCGGCCGGGATGGTGAAGCTGAAGCGGCTGCCGCCGCCGGGGTTGTCGGTGACGGTGATGGTGCCGCCGTGGCGGTCCACGATGCGGCGGCAGATGGCCAGGCCGAGGCCCGTGCCGCCGTAGGACTGGCCGGCGTGGGCGCGGTGGAAGGACTCGAAGACGTGGGGCTTGTCGGCGTCGGGGATGCCGATGCCGCGGTCGGCCACCTCGACGCGGATCCAGCCGGGCGCGGCGGGTTGGGCGCTGATGTCGATCTTCGGGGTGCGGCCGGGGTGGACGTACTTCAGCGCGTTGCCGACGAGGTTGTCCAGGACGTGGCGCAGCATGGCCGGGTCGGCGACGACGCGCGGGAGCGTGCCGACGTACAGGTCGGGCTTGACCCGCAGGTGGCCGACGCGCTCGGCGACCACGTCGGTGACGAGGAGGGCCAGGTCGACCTCGGTCGTCTTGAGGGCGGCGTCGCGCGCGGTCACGTACGCGAGCAGGTCGTCGATCAGGCGGCGCATCCGCACGACGCCCGCGCTGACCCGGTCCAGGCTCTCGGCGGCGTGCTCGGGGTGGTCCGGCAGCGCGTCGCGGCCCATCTCCGCGTGGGCGCCGATGACGGTGAGCGGGTTCTTGAGGTCGTGCGCGACGATGCCGGCGAACGCGGCCAGGTCGGCCTCGCGCTCCCGCGCCTCGGTGATGTCGTGGAAGACCGCGATCGCGGCCCGCTGGCCGTCCACGTCCAGCGGGCGGCCACTCACCGACAGCAGGACGCCCTCGGGCCGCTCCGGGTCGCGGATCAGCATCTCGACGTTGTCGGTGGCCACCCCCGCGAGGGCGCGCACGATCGGCTGCTCGTCGGTCGGGAACGGGGTGGTGCCGTCGGGGCGGAAGATGCCCGACTGGTCGGACGCGTCGCCGAGCATCGCCTGCGCGGCCGGGTTGTGGACCAGGAACTCGCCGGTCTCGTCGACCACCCCGACGCCGTCGCTGATCCGCTCCAGGATGCCGTTGAGCAGCGCGACCTGGTTGTCGGCGACGCGCTGGGCGGCGCGCAGACCGGCGGTGGCGGTCACCACGCGCGCCTCGGCCCGCCCCCGCGCGCCCGCCAGCGCCCACAGCATCGCGCAGACGAGCAGGGTGAGCAGGGTGCCGCCGATCCCGACGAGCAGCGGCAGGGCCTGGGCCGAACCGCCCATCCGGGCCGAGTCGACCGAGACGACGAGCTGCCATTCCCGGTTGGCGATCGGCACGGGCGTCTCGCGGCGGAGGTCGGGGTGCTGCCCGGCCTGGTGCAGCCGGGCGACGCGGCTCTCCTCGCCGCCGCCGTTGCGCGCCCAGAGCTCGGCGTCGGCCTGGCCCTGGGTCGCGCGGTTGAGCACGCGGCCGATGAAGTCCTGGCCGCGCAGGCCGAGCACGACCCAGCCCTTGAACTCGCGGCGGCCGTCCGGGGTCGGGTCGCCGTATGCGGGCGAGGCGAGCAGGAACGACAGCTGCTGCTCGGCGGCGGGCAGCCCGCGGTCGCGCAGCAGCACGTAGGTGTCGGACACCGCGGTGTCGCCGGACCGCCGCGACTCCCACAGTGCGGTGGTCGGCTCGGCGGCCTGGGACAGGTCGGTGCCGGCCGGCAACGTGGGAGTGTCGTCCAGCGGGCGGGTGAAGATGGTGAACAGATGCTCGCGGCCGTTGCCCTGCGGCTTGAGCTCCAGGTCGGGCACGCCGCGTTTGCGCCAGTAGTCCTGGACGGAGGGGACCTGGGCGTCGTCGGCCGCGACCAGGAAGACCAGCGAGGTTCCGCCGACGAGCCCGGCCTGGCGCAGCGGGGCGGTGGTCGCGGCGAAGTCGTCATAGGTCAGCTCGTTGTGCGAGCCGACGGCGGCCGCGACGGTGCGCAGCGCGTCGAGGTACCGGTGGATCTCCGAGCCGACCGATGCGTCGGACAGGTCGGCCGCGCGGTTCAGCACCGCCTGCGCGCGCTCCCGCTGGCCCTGGTGAATGGCGTGGGCGGCCTGCCACGACGCGCCGAGGCCGAGGGCGAGCACGAGCACGATCGCCAGCGCACCGGCCCAGCCGACCTGGCGGACCGCCTTGCCGAGCCGACCCGTCACCCAACGCTGATCGGCAGGGCCGGAACCGCTTTGAGTAAAACGGTCAGTCGCGCTCGGTCCAGCGGAAGGTCAGCAGGCACAGCACCCCGGCCACGACGATCCAGGCGGCCAGGACCAGCGCGATCGTCCCGTGCTGCCAGGACCCCGAGGGCTCCTGGACGGCGAACGAGTCGGGCAGGAACACCGAGCGCATGCCCTGCGTCATCCACTTGAGCGGGAACACCGAGGCGATCCCGCGCATCCAGTCGGGCAGCTCCGTGTACTGGAAGAAGACCCCGGAGATGAACTGCAGGACGATCGCGACCGGGGTGACCACGGCCGGCCCGCTGCGCCCCGAGCGGGCCAGCGACGAGAACGCGATTCCGCACAGCGTGCACGCGGTGATGCCCAGCAGCGCGACCCAGACGAAGGTGAGCCACTTCGCGCCGGTGGCCGGCAGCTCGACGTTGAAGAACAGCGTCGCGACCGTCACCAGCAGGATCGTCTCGACCAGGCCGATGGCCAGGACCATGACCACCTTGCCGATGAAGTACGCCGCGCGGGGCATGGGCGTGCCGCGCAGCCGCTTCAGGATGCCCTTCTCGCGCTCGATCGGGATCTGGATGGCCAGGCTCTGGAAGCCGGTCGAGAGCAGGCCGGCGGCGATCATGCCGGCCGCGAAGTATTGCGTGAACGTCACGCCGGGTGCGATCTCGCCGCCGAAGACCGCGCCGAACACGCACAGCAGGATCAACGGGAAGGCGAGGGTGAAGACCACCGACTCCCGGCTGCGCAGGAACTGCTTGATCTCCAGGCCGCCGCGCAGGAAGCCCAGCCGCAGGGTGTTCATTCGCCGGCCCCGATCATCCGCAGGTACACATCCTCGAGGCTGGGTCTGGTGACGGTCAGGCCCGGCACCTCGCCGCCGAACTGCTCGGCCAGGCGCGCGACCGTCGCCGTCGGGGTCTCGGTGCGCTCGCTGCGCGGGCCGTCCGGGCTCTGCCAGGCGACGGTGGCCCCGCCCTCGCCGCGGCCGCCGAGGCTGCCGGGCGTGTCGACGGCGATGAGCTTGCCGCCCGCGAGGACGCCCACGCGGTCGGCCAGCGCCTCGGCCTCGTCCAGGTAGTGGGTGGTGAGCAGGATCGTCGTGCCGGCGCCCGCGAGGTCGCGGATCAGGCCCCAGAACTCGCGGCGGGCCTCGGGGTCGAACCCGGTCGTCGGCTCGTCCAGGAACAGCAGCTCGGGGCGGCCGACGATGCCCAGGGCGACGTCGAGCCGGCGCTTCTGACCGCCACTGAGGGTCCGAGTGCGGGCGCCTTGCTTTTCGGCCAGGCCGACCCGCGTGATGATCTCGTCGGGGTCGGCGGCGGACGGGTAGTAGTTGGCGAAGTGGTGGACCACCTCGCGCGCGGTCAGGTCGTCGAATTCGCCGGTGCTCTGCAGCACCACGCCGACCCGCGAGCGCCACGCCGCGTCGCCGTGCTGGGGGTCGATGCCGAGCACCGAGACCTCGCCCGACGTGCGCTTCCGGAAGCCCTCGAGGATCTCGACCGTCGTCGTCTTGCCGGCGCCGTTCGGGCCCAGCAGCGCGAACACCTCGCCGTCGCGCACGTCGAGGTCGACACCGTCGACGGCGACCGCCTTGCCATAGGCCTTGCGCAGGCCGCGCACCGTGATCGCATCCGCCACGGGCATCACTATAGGTGGGTGACATCTTTCATGGAGACCTCCTAGTTACCGTTCAGTAGGGTGCCCCCATGGGCATCGAGCGGCTTCCCGAACGCGATCGACCGTGGGTGATGCGCACCTATGCCGGCCACTCCTCGGCGGCCGCCTCCAACGCGCTCTTCCGGCGCAACCTGGACAAGGGCCAGACCGGCCTTTCCGTGGCGTTCGACCTGCCCACGCAGACCGGCTACGACCCCGACGCCGAGCTCGCGCGGGGCGAGGTCGGCCGGGTCGGGGTGCCGGTCGCGCACCTGGGCGACATGCGCGCGCTGTTCGACGGCATCGATCTCGGGCGCGCCAACACCTCGATGACCATCAACGCGACCGCGATGTGGCTCCTCGCGCTGTACGTCACGTGCGCCCGCGAGCACGGCGTCGATCTCGCCAGGCTGGCGGGGACGACGCAGAACGACATCGTCAAGGAGTACCTGTCGCGCGGGACGCACATCTTCCCGCCCGGGCCCTCGCTGCGCCTGACGACGGACACGATCGCGTGGACGGTCGCGCACTGCCCGCGGTGGAATCCGGTGAACATCTGCTCGTACCACCTGCAGGAGGCCGGCGCGACGCCCGTGCAGGAGGTCGCCTTCGCCCTGGCCACCGCGATCGCCGTGCTCGACGCGGTGCGCGACTCGGGCCAGGTCGCGCCCGAGCGCTTCGCCGACGTGGTGGCCCGGATCTCGTTCTTCGTCAACGCGTCCGTGCGCTTCGTCGAGGAGACGGCGAAGATGCGGGCCTTCACCGCGATGTGGGACCGGCTGACGCTGGAGCGCTACGGCGTGCGGGACGCGTCCGCGCGCCGGTTCCGCTACGGCGTGCAGGTCAACTCGCTCGGCCTGACCGAGGCCCAGCCGGAGAACAACGTCCAGCGGATCGTCCTGGAGATGCTGGGCGTGACGCTCTCACGGTCGGCGCGGGCACGTGCCGTACAACTGCCGGCTTGGAATGAGGCACTCGGTCTGCCGCGGCCGTGGGATCAGCAGTGGTCGCTGCGGATGCAACAGGTGCTGGCGTTCGAGTCGGACCTGCTGGAATATCCCGACCTGTTCGAGGGCTCGCACGTGATGGACGCGCTGGTCGGCGGCATCGTGGCGGGCGCTTCGGCCGAGCTGGAGCGGGTGCTGGAGATGGGCGGCGTGGTCGCGGCCGTCGAGTCCGGCTACCTCAAGAGCGCGCTGGTCGCCTCGCTGGCCGAACGCCGCGCGCGGATGGAGCGCGGGGACGACGTGGTGGTGGGCGTCAACCGCTTCACCGCGACCGAGCCCTCGCCGCTGAACGCCTTTTCCATCGAGCAGATCGACGCCGCGGTGGAGCAGGCCGCGGTGGACTCCGTCGCGCGGTGGCGCGCGGAGCGGGGCGACGTGAGCGCTGCACTGCATTCGCTGCGCGCGGCCGCGTCCCGTTCGGACAACCTGATGGACGCGACGCTGGCCTGTGTGGCCGCCGGCGTGACCACGGGGGAGTGGGCCGGGGCGCTGCGTGAGGTGTTCGGGGAGTATCGGGCGCCGACCGGCCTGACCGCCACGATCTCCGCGCCGGCCGGGGACATGGACGCGGTGCGCGCGCGGGTGCGGGCGACGGCGGCCGAGCTCGGGACCGGGCGGCTGCGGATGCTCGTGGGCAAGCCCGGCCTCGACGGACACTCCAACGGGGCGGAGCAGATCGCCGTGCGGGCGCGCGACGCCGGCTTCGAGGTCGTGTACCAGGGAATCCGCCTCACCCCCGCGCAGATCGTGGCGGCCGCGGTGGAGGAGGACGTCGACCTCGTGGGGTTGTCCGTGCTGTCGGGGTCCCACCTGGCGGCGGTGGCGTCGGTGCTGGCCGGGTTGCGATCGGCGGGGCTCGTGGATCTGCCAGTGGTGGTGGGCGGGATCATTCCGCCCGACGACGCGGAGGCGCTGCGCTCGTCGGGCGTCGCGCGGGTGTTCACGCCGAAGGACTTCGCCATCACCAACGTCGTCGACGAACTGGTCACCGTGGTACGAGAGGCTCATCGCCTTTAGAACAGCGTCAGCTCGTCCTTGACCACGCCACGGAGGGCGTTGTAGTCCAGGACGACGCAGCGGATGCCGCGGTCCTCGGCCAGGACGCGGGCCTGGGGCTTGATCTCCTGGGCGGCGAAGATGCCGGTCACCGGGGCGAGCAGCGGGTCGCGGCCGAGCAGTTCGAGGTAGCGGGTCAGCTGCTCCACCCCGTCGATCTCGCCGCGGCGCTTGATCTCGACGGCGACGGTCGCTCCCTCGCCGTTGCGGCAGAGCAGGTCGACGGGGCCGATCGCGGTCATGTACTCCCGGCGGACCAGCGTGAACCCGGCGCCCAGGGTCTGCGGGGCGGCGGCCAGCAGCTCCTGCAGGTGCGCCTCGACGCCGTCCTTGACCAGGCCCGGGTCGACGCCGAGCTCGTGCGAGCTGTCGTGCAGGATCTCCTCGATCGTGATCCGCAGCTCCTCGCCGCCCTTGTTGACCACGCGCCAGAGGCCCTCGGACTCCTCCAGCCGGCAGGGCGGGCTCATCCAGTTCAGCGGCTTGTACGCCCGGTCGTCGGCGTGGATCGAGATCGAGCCGTCGGCCTTGATCAGCAGCAGGCGGGTCGCGGGCGGGAGATGGGCCGTGAGCCGGCCGATGTAGTCGACCGAGCACTTGGCGATGACGAGACGCACGGCGGACAGCCTAACCCGCTCAGCGGGTGGGACTGGCATCGCAATGTCATGCTTCAGGGGTGTTGGAGTCATTGACGGGTCTCGGCCTCGCCACATCGGCCGGGCTCAACGCCTACATCCCGCTGATGGCGATCGGCCTGCTGGCGCGCTACACGGATCTCATCACGCTGCCGTCGAACTGGGCGTGGATGGAGAACGGGTGGACGCTCACGATCGTCGCGGTCCTGCTGGCCATCGAGTTCGTGGCCGACAAGATCCCGATGCTCGACCACGTCAACGACGTCATCCAGACCTTCATCCGCCCCACCGCGGGTGGCCTGGCCTTCGGCGCGGCGTCGAGCTCGGAGACGGTCACGGTGACCGATCCGGGGTCCTTTTTCACAAGCCATCAATGGGTACCGATAGTGGTCGGCGGCGCCATCTCGCTGGGCGTGCACGGGATGAAGGCCGCGACCCGCCCGGTCGTCAACGCCACCACGGTCGGGTTCGGCGCCCCGATCGTGAGCACCATCGAGGACTTCTTCAGCGCGTTCCTGTCGGTGATCGCGATCGTGCTGCCGATCGTGGTGCTGCTCTTCATGCTGGTGCTCTTCCTCAGCTTCGGCTGGCTGCTGCGGCGCCGCAAGAAGCGCAAGGAGGAGAAGGCCGCCGCGAAATGGGCGGCCGCACAGGGGTGGCGACCGCAGCCGTAGCCGCCGGGCTACTTGCTGCGGCCGTGCACCAGCTTCACGACGCGGACGATCTGGGCCAGGGTCTTGTCGGTGCGGTCGAAGGTCATCGCGGCCAGCACCGTCGGGCCCCGGCGCTTGACGATGGCCTTCGGGCGGGTGAACTCCCGCAGGCCGTCGGCGCCGTGGATGCGCCCGAAGCCGGAGTTGCCGACGCCGCCGAAGGGTAGCGTCGGCATCCCGGCGAAGGTCAGGGCCGAGTTGATCGAGGTCATGCCGGAGCGCACCTGGCGGGCCAGGGCCAGACCCTGCGACTTGGAGAAGATCGCCCCGCCGAGGCCGTAGCCGGTGTTGTTGGCCAGCCGCACGCCCTCCGCGGCGTCGCGCACGCGGGTGACGGTCAGCGTCGGGCCGAACGTCTCCTCCTGCACCGCCGCCGCGTCCTCGGGCACGTCGACCAGGATCGTCGGGTTGACGAACGGCGGCTGGACCGCCTCCGCGCCGCCGAGGACCGCGCGGCCGCCGCGGGTCAGGGCGTCCTCGATGTGCCGGCGGATGATGTCGATCTGCGACGGCATGGTGATCGGGCCGATGTCCGCGGTCGGCTCGGCCCCGACGTGCAGCTTCGCCGCCCGCGCCACGACGCGGTTGAGGAAGTCGTCGTAGACGGGCTCGGCGACGTACACCCGCTCGATCCCGACGCAGGTCTGCCCGGCGTTGGTCAGCCCGCCCCAGACGCAGGACTCGGCGGCCGAGTCGAGGTCGGCGTCGGCGGCGACGATCATCGCGTCCTTGCCGCCGCACTCCAGGAGTACGGGCGTGAGCGACTCGGCCGCCGCGGCCATGACCTTCTTGCCGGTCGCGGTCGAGCCGGTGAAGGCGATCTTGTCGACGCCGCTGCGGCAGAGCGCGGCCCCCACGTCGCCGAGGCCGTGCACGATCTGCAGGACGGGGTGCTCGGGGACGACCTCGTTGAAGCGGTCCACGAACCACTGCCCGACCGCCGGGGTGTACTCGCTGGGCTTGAACACCACCGCATTGCCCGCCGCCAGCGCGTAGGCGATCGAGCCCATCGGCGTGAGGATCGGGTAGTTCCACGGCCCGATGACGCCGACGACGCCGAACGGGAGGTACTCGAGGTACGAGGTGTGCTCCTTGAGCAGGATGGAGCTGCCCGTGCGGCGCCGGCCCAGCACCTTGCGCGCGTGCTGTGCCGCCCAGGCGATGTGGTCGATCGCCGCGATCGCCTCGACCAGCGCGTCCGCGCGGGGCTTGCCGCCCTCGCGGTTCATGAGCGCGGCCAGTTCCTCCAGGCGGTTGGTGAGCACGCTGCGGAACGCCAGCAGGCGCTGCTTGCGCCCGGAGAACCCGAGACCCGCCCACCACGCGGCCGCGTCACGCGCCCTGGCCACGGCCTCGGTGAGAGAATCAGCGGAGGCGACCGGGAAGCGGCCGACCTCCTCGCCCGTCGCGGGGTTGGTCGAGATCAGCGAGCCCTCGTCGATGGCGGGGACGCCGGGCGTTCGCGTGGCGGTCATGGCGCGAGTGTAAACCCGGAAATTACTCACGAGTAGGCCCGGAACGGCCCGTCGTCGCATGTCGAGAACCCGGTGCGGTGCTCCGACCGTTGGGTACCACAACCGCAGGAGGGAACGCACACATGGAACCCGTGAAGACCGACCAGCTCAAGGTGCCCGGCGCGACCCTGTACTACGAGGTGCGCGGCAGCGGCCCGGTGCTGCTGCTCATCTGCGGCGGCATCTACGACGCCGAGGGGTTCGCGGTCCTGGCCGACGAGCTCGCCGCCGAGCACACCGTCGTCACCTACGACCGCCGCGGCAACTCCCGCAGCGTGCTCGACGGGCCGCCGGCCGAGATCATCCTGGAGGAGCAGGCGGACGACGCGTACCGCATCCTCGGCGCGGTCGGGGTCACCGAGGGGGAGCCGGCCGACGTGTTCGGCAACAGCTCGGGCGCGGTGATCGCGCTGGAGCTCGCGGCGCGCTACCCGGGCATGGTCCGCACCGTGATCGCGCACGAACCGCCGGTGTTCGAGCTGCTGCCCGACTTCGAGCGCTTCCGCGCGCTGCTGGCCCAGGTCGGCGAGGCCTACCGGGACGGCGGCGCGGGCGCGGCGATGGGCGTCTTCGGCGCCGGGATGGACATGCACGGCGACGACGGCGCGCCGCAGTCCGAGCCGGCGCCCGACTTCGCGCAGCGGATGCAGGCGAACCTGGAGATCTTCGTGGCGTACGAGATCCCGCCCGTCGGCGCGTATGTCCCGGACCTCGACGGCCTGCGCTCCAGCCCGGTGCGGATCGTGCCGGCGGTGGGCGCGGCGAGCGCGGGTGAGCCGGCGAACCGGGCCGGCCGCGAGCTCGCCGCCCGTCTGGAGACCACGGTGGTCGAGTTCCCCGGCGGGCACGGCGGCTTCGGCGACGCGGCCCCGTTCGCCGCGAAGCTGCGGGAAGTGCTCGCCGGCTGAGGACCGCCCTAGGAGGCGTGCTCCTTCAGGATGCGCTCGGCCACGGCGATGGGGTCGGCGAGCCGGCCCTCCGCCGGGGCGTCGACCCAGCGCTGCTGGCCGGGGAAGTACGCGCCGGACGCGGCCGCGCGGCGGATGTTCTCCTGCATGCCGGTGTCCATCTGGCCGGGGTCGACGTTCGCCACGCTGATCCGCTCGTCGTCCTTGACCTGTGAGGCCACGACGTCGAAGAACGTCTCGCCGGCCGCCTTGGTGGTGCAGTACAGCGCCCAGCCGTCGATGATGCGGTGCGCCGCGCCCGAGGAGATGAACAGCACGCGCACCCGCGCGTCGGACGGCGCGGCCCGCAGGAACGTGTTGGTGAGCACGAGCGGCGCGGTCAGGTTCACCGCGATCGCGTTGGTGATCGCCTCGGTGCTGAGCTTCCCGACGGCGCCGATGGGCTCGACGACGGCGGCGTTGTGGATCAGCACCACCTCGTCGGCGTCGCGCAGGAACGCGCGCAGGGTGTCGTAGTCGGGCAGCCAGTGCGCGTCGGCGATGTCCGTCGAGAACAACGTGACGTCGGTGGGCCGGTCGTCGCGGAGCTGCTGCTGCTGCTGGTTGAAGTGCCGGCCGACCGCCAGGATCCGATCGCCGCGCGCGGTGGAGACGTCGAAGAGAGCGGCGCCCAGGCCGCGGGACACCCCGGTGATCACGACGGCACGCATGCGGTCACTCTATTCCCCTCGCGTGGTCATTTATATGGCCCGTGCGCCGGGTACCGGCGGACCCTTCGGAGCGCCCGGGCACGAGTCGCCGAGCTTCTCCGCGACCGCGCCCAGGGCCTCGGCCAATGCCCGGGTCTGGGCCTCGTCGAGGTGGTCGAAGATGAGCCGGCGGACGTCGGCGAGGTGCGCGGGCGCGACGGTGCGGGCGAACTCGCGGCCGGCCTCGGTGACCCGGGCGATGCTGACCCGCCCGTCGCAGGCGTCGCCGGAGATCTCGACGTACCCGAGGTCGACGAGCTTGCGCATCCGGTGGCTCAGCCGGCTGGCCGACATGTTCATCTGCCCCGCGAGGTCGGACAGGCGCAGGCCGTCGCCGGCGTCGCTGAGCGCGGCGAGCAGGCCGTACTCGACGTGGACCATGCCGTGCGGCCGGAACGTGCGTTCCAGCTCGGGGAATCCGACGAGCACGATGGCCAGCAGCGACATCCAAGCGCGGCGCTCGGTGTCGTCCAGCCATCGTGCCTCTTCGGTCATGGGTTCCATGTTCCTTCAATGGTGCCCGGATCTTGCACGGGGAGGCCAACGACGCGTCCGATACGCGTCAGAAGCGCCCGATCGCGATCACCACGGCGATGGCGCCCAGGAGCACGTTGAAGCCGATCATCGGGTACTCCTTGGCGCGGGCGTGGTCGACGATCGCCAGCAGCATGATCAGCGCCAGGCCGACGGCGGCCAGCGGGGTCAGGATGGTCGCGATCCCGGTCGCCCAGGGCAGGATCAGCCCGAGGCCGCCCAGGATCTCCATGACGCCGATGAATCTGACGGTGTTCTGGCTGTACCGGCTGACCCAGGTCATGTTCTTGGCCAGTTTGTCGACGGGCTGGGTGGCCTTCATCGCGCCCGCGCCGATGAAGGCGACGCCGAGCAGGATCTGCAGGACCCACAGAAAAATATTCATGCCGGGGACTTTACTTGAAGCGTCAAGTGTCTCGCCGTGGCTCGATCATCGCCGCCGTCGGGTGATGGGGGCTCATCCGCGCGGCGCCCACCGTGTGCCCATGGAGACGTTGGAACGGCAGTCCCGCTGGGTCACCGGGTTCGCGGTGTTCGCCGGCAGCATGATGATCGTCGTCGGCATCTTCCAGGTCGTCGTCGGGCTCACGGCACTCTTCGAGCGGACCTTCTACATCCTGGCCGACAGCTACATCTTCGGCTTCAACGTCGTGGCCTGGGGCTGGATCCACCTCGCGCTCGGCGTGCTGGTCGCGGCCGGCGGCGGGGCCGTGCTCGCCGGGCAGCTCTGGGGGCGGGTGCTCGGCATCGTGCTGGCGTCGCTGAGCGCGATCGCCAACTTCCTGTTCCTGCCGTACTACCCGCTGTGGTCGATGCTGATCATCGCCGCCGACGTCGCGGTGATCTGGGCCCTGACGCGGTATGGCCGCGACGAGGCCGTGCTGCGCTAGCAGTGTGTGAGCCGGCCACATGTGACCGGCCCCCATCCGGTGCGACCATGCGGTGATGCACGTCACCACCCAAGGGCCGGCGGACGGCCCTATCGTCCTGCTCATTCACGGCAATTGTTCCGATTCGACATACTGGGAACCCCTCGTGCGCCACCTGCCGCCGCACTGGCGGCTGGTGCTGCCCGACCTGCGGGGGTACGGCCAGAGTCCCGCCCTCGGCATCGACGCGACCCGGGGCCTGCGCGACTTCGCCGACGACATCGCGCCGCTGCTCGCCGAGCTGTCCGACGCGTCCGGGCCGGTCACCGTGGTCGCCCACTCGATGGGCGGCGGCGTGGCCATGCAGCTGCTGCTGGACCATCCCGAGCGGATCGGGGCGCTGGTGCTGGAGGCGCCGGTCTCGCCGTTCGGCTTCGGCGGCACCCGCGACCTCGACGGCGCGCCGACCTCGCCCGACTTCGCCGGCACCGGCGGCGGATCGGTCAATCCGGACTTCGTGCGGCTGCTGGCCGCCGGCGACCGCGGCATCGAGGAGCAGGCCAGCCCGCGCAACGTCCTGCACGCCTTCTACGCCGCGCCCGGGTTCGACTTCGGCGCGGACGAGGAGCTGCTGCTCACCTCGATGCTGTCCACGGCGGTGAGCGAGGAGCAATACCCCGGCGACGGTACCGTCAGCGAGAACTGGCCCGGCATGGGTCCCGGCACCAAGGGCGTGCTGAACACCATGTCGCCCAGGTGGCTGAACCTGTCCGGCATCGTGGACGTGCCGGTGAAGCCGCCGATCACGTGGATCCGCGGCGACCAGGACGCGATCGTCTCCGACGCCTCGATGTTCGACCTCGCGCTGCTGGGCAAGCTGGGGGCCGTCCCCGGCTGGCCGGGCGAGGAGGAGTGCCCGCCGCAGCCGATGGTGGGGCAGACGCGGGCGGTGTTCGAGCGGTACGGGCCGTACAAGGAGATCGTCTGGACCGGCGTGGGCCACAGCCCGCACGTCGAGCGGCCGGAGGAGTTCGCCGCCGTGCTGCGGGAGGTCGTCGGCTCCTGAGGGAGTGCGGCCGGGCGCCGCGTGCCGCACAGTGTCTTCTGTGGATGTGACTGACAGCGGCGGCCTGGTCTCCCTCATCGCCCCGATCTGCGTGGTGGTCGGGATCATCGGCGTGCTCGTGCCGATGGTCCCGGGCCTGCTGCTGTGCTGGGCGGGCGTGGCCGCGTGGTCGGTGTTCGGGGGCCACGGTGCGACCGGCTGGACCGTCGGCGTCGCGGCGACGGTGGTGCTGGCGCTGGGCTTCGTCGCGAAGTACCTCGTGCCGGGCCGCAACCTCAAGCGCGCCGGGGTGTCGAACCTGACGCTGTTCCTCGGCGGCGTGGGCGGCATCATCGGGTTCTTCCTGATCCCGGTGGTCGGCCTGGTGATCGGCTTCGTGCTGGCCATCTTCCTGGTGGAGCTGGCCCGGCAGAGCGACCGCTCCCGCGCGTGGCAGTCGACCAAGCACGCGCTCAAGGCGGCGGGGCTGTCGATGCTGATCGAGCTGGCGACGGCGCTGATCATCGCGGCCATCTGGGTCGCGGGTGTCCTCGTAGGGTGACGCTGATCTTCGCGGCCTTCTGGGTCGCGGGTGTCCTCGTAGGGTGACGCTGATCTTCGCGGCCTTCTGGGTCGCGGGTGTCCTCGTAGGGTGACGCGTCGCGGAAAAATGTCGTACCTGTGTGGCACTGTGTCGGCATGGAGATCGGTCGGCATATCGACGCATTGGAGCGCGGTGGGCTGGATCTCGTCGATGCCGCGGAGAAGGCCGGCTTCGACGCCCCGGTTCCGACCTGCCCCGAGTGGAGCGTCCGGGAACTCGTGCAGCACGTCGGGTATGTGCATCGGTGGGCCGCGACCTATGTGCGCGACTGCCGGACCGCGATCCTGACCGACGACGAGGAGGCGGACGCGGTCGGGCCCTTCCCGGCGGACGGCGCGCTGCTCGAGTGGTTCCAGGCGGGGCACGGGGCCTTGGTCGACCTGCTGCGGGCGGCGCCGGCGGACACCGCGTGCTGGCACTTCCTGCCGGCCGAGACGCCGCTCGCGTTCTGGGCCCGGCGGCAGGCGCACGAGACGACGATCCACCGGGCCGATCTGCAGGGCGCCGTGGGCGACATCGCCGGGGTCGAGGCCGATCTGGGGCTGGACGGGATCGATGAGCTGTTGATGGGGTTCTACGGGTCGCGAGGGCGGCGGCTGCGGAGCGAGAAGTCGTGCACGCTGTCGGTGCATGCCTTGGACGGGGCGGCGTCGGATGGGCCGCGGGCGTGGACCGTCACGATGACCCCGTCGGGCGCGGCTATCACGCGGGGGGCTGCTGCGGACGCGGACTGCACGTTGCGGGGGCCGGCGAGTTCGCTGTATCTGGCGCTGTGGAACCGGCGGAGCACTGCCGATCTGGATGTGGGCGGGGACGAGTCGGTGCTGACGCTCTGGCGCGAGCGGGCGACGATCCGCTGGACGTGAGGTGGTCGAAGGCCGGGGGCCGGGGGGGCCGGGGGGCCGGGGGCAGGTAGGAAGACCGCGCAGGAGAGTCCGGGCCGTCGGGGATGGGCAGGGAGACCGCGCAGCAGGGTTCGGGCCGTCGGGGTCGGGGTTTTGCGGAAATGTTCGGTGGTGGCTGTCGGATCGGGGGAGGGTCGTTCGTAGGTGGGGTGACGGACGGCAGGACGACCGAACGGAGATGGGTTCGATGGCGCAGTACCTGATGAATGTGCTCAGTGACGGGGTCGATCTGGCCAACCCTGAGGAGGAGGCCGCGATCGATCTGTTCAACGAGCAGGAGCTGCAGGCCAAGGGGCACTGGGTGTTCGCGAACGGGCTCAGCGCGCCCAGCAACGCGACCGTCGTGGACGCGCGGGGGCAGGGCGAGCCGGTGATCACCGACGGGCCGTACCTGGAGTCGAAGGAGTACGTGATCGGGTTCTGGGTGATCGAGGCCGAGGACCTGGACGTGGCGTTGCGGCTGGCGACCATGGGGTCGAAGGCCTGCAACCGGAAGGTCGAGCTGCGGCCCGTCCTGTGAGCGACGTGCACGCGGCGATCGAGCGGGCCCACCGGGAGCAGTGGGCCCAGGTGGTCGCGACGCTGGCGCGGCGGATCGGGGATCTCGACATCGCCGAGGAGATGGCGGCCGAGGCGTTCGCCGCCGCCGTGGAGCGGTGGCCGGTGGACGGGGTGCCGCCGAAGCCGGGGGCCTGGCTCACCACCACGGCGCACCGCAAGGCGATCGATCGGCTCCGGCGTGAGGTACGGCGGGACGAGAAGCAGCGGGAGGCGCTCATGCTGGCCGACACGCCCGAGCCGCTGGGGGTGATCGACGACGACCGGCTGCGGCTCGTGTTCACCTGCTGCCACCCGGCGCTCAACCTGGAGGCGCGGGTCGCGCTGACGCTGCGGATGGTCGGCGGGCTCACGGTGGCCGAGATCGCCCGGGCGTTTCTCGTCCAGGAGACCGCGATGAGCCGGCGGATCACGCGGGCCAAAGAGAAGATCAAGGCGGCCCACATCCCGTACCGGGTGCCGGATCGCGAGGACCTGCCCGGCCGCGTCGCCGGTGTGCTGACCGTGCTGTTCCTGATCTTCAACGAGGGGTACCTGGGCTCGGAGCCGGGCGGGGAGACCGTTCGCGGCGAGTTGACCGGCGAGGCCATCCGGCTGGCGCGGCTGGTCAAGGTGCTGCTGCCGGACGACGGGGAGGTCGCGGGGCTGCTGGCGCTGATGCTGCTGATCGAGGCGCGGCGGGCGGCCCGCGTGTCGGCGGGCGGCGAGCTGGTGCCGCTCGACGAGCAGGATCGCGGGGCGTGGGACCGGGCGCTGATCGCCGAGGGGCACGCGCTGGTGCGGGCGCGGCTGGCGGCCGGGGAGGCGCCCGGGCGCTATCAGATCCTGGCCGCGATCAACGCCGTGCACACCGACGCCCGGGACATCCGCGACACCGACTGGTGGCAGGTGGTGGCGCTCTACGACCAGCTGGCGCGGGTCGATCCGTCGCCGATCGTGCGGCTGAACCGGGCCATCGCGGTCGCCGAGGTGGACGGGCCGGAGGTGGCGCTGGCGCAGCTCGAGGGGCTGCCGCTGGACGGGTACCGCGCGTTCCACGCCACGCGGGCCGACCTGCTGCGGCGGGTCGGGCGCAGTGGGGATGCTCGGGCGGCGTACGAGCGGGCCATCGCGCTCGACGGCAACTCCGCGGAGACGGCTTACCTGGTGCGGCGCCGCGATCAGCTGGGTCGGGGCTGAGGCCGTTTCTCGGCGGGCCGGCGTATCTGGTGCGGGCGCTGCGATCGGCTGGGTCGGGGCTGAGGCCGCTTCTCGTGCTGCGACGGCGTGCCTGGTACGGCGCCGCGATCGGCTGGGTCGGGGCTGAGGCCGCTTCTCGTGTTGCGACGGCGTGCCTGGTGCGGCGCCGCGATCGGCTCGGTCCGGGCTGAGGCCGCATCTCGGCGGGGCCGACCTGGTGCGGCGCCGCGACCAGTTGGCTGAGGTCGCTTCTCGGCGGGGACGGCTTACCTGGTGCGGCGGCGCGACGGTTCGGGTCCGGGCTGAGGCCACTGCGTGCTGGCGCTTGTTCTCCGCCGGTTTATGAAGGACAGGGGGATTCGCCACACGTTGGGGGATCGATGGGTGTGGGCATGGCAGACTCGCCGGTAACTTGAGGGAGCGTTAGGGAGGCCGGCGACATGGCGCGCTCGATTGCATCCGTTGGGGTGGTGGGGCTCGGGACGATGGGCGCCGGCATCGTCGAGGTGTTCGCCCGCAACGGGATCGACGTCCTGGCCGTCGAGGTCGGCGACGCCGCGCTCGAGCGGGGCCGGGAGACGCTCAACGGCAGTGTCGATCGGGCCGTGCGCAAGGGCAAGCTCTCCGCGGACGAGCGGGCCGCGCTGCTGGAGCGGGTGACGTTCGCCGTCGGGCTGGACGCGTTGCGGGCGGTGGATCTGGTGATTGAGGCCGTACCGGAGAAGCTGGAACTGAAGCAGACGATCTTCGGCGAGCTCGACCGGGTCTGCAAGCGCGACGCGATCCTGGCCACGAACACGTCCAGCCTCTCGGTGACCGAGATCTCGGTCGCCACGAGCCGGCCCAACCAGGTCGTCGGGATGCATTTCTTCAACCCGGCGCCGGTCATGAAGCTGGTCGAGATCGTGCGGACCGTCGTCACCGACGAGGAGGTGGTCACCGACATCGAGGCGCTGTGCAAGCGGCTGGGCAAGGTCGACGTGACCATCGGCGACCGGGCCGGGTTCATTGCCAACGCCCTGTTGTTCGGGTACCTCAACCAGGCCGTCTCGCTCCTGGAAGCCAGGTACGCGAGCCGGGAGGACCTCGACGCCGCGATGAAGCTGGGCTGCGGGCTGCCGATGGGGCCGCTCGCGCTGATGGACCTGATCGGCATCGACACCGCCTACGAGATCCTCGACACGATGTACCGCCGCGGCGGCCGCGACCGCCGGCACGCGCCGGTGCCGCTGATCAAGCAGATGGTCACCGCGGGGCTGCTCGGGCGGAAGTCGGGGCGGGGTTTCTACACGTACGAGAAGCCGGGCTCACCGGTCGTTGTGCCCGACGAGGCCACCCCGGTCAGCGCGGCCGCTTCCGGGCTCGACGCGCGCGGGGTCGCTTCCGGGCTCGGCGCGGGCGCGGTCGCTCGTGAGCTCGATGCGGGCGCGGCCGGTCTCGGGCTCGACGTGCGCTCGATCGTGAAGGTCGGCGTGATCGGTTCCGGCACGATGGCCACCGGGATCATCGAGGTCCTTGCCCGCGCTGGGTTCGAGGTCGTCTCAGTGACCCGCGGCGCCGAGCAGTCGGGCCGCACGTGTGAGGCGCTCAAGACGTCGCTGAACAAGGCCGTGGTCCGCGGCAAGCTCGACGAGGCCGGCCGGGACGCCGCGCTGGGCCGGGTCACCTGGTCCGCCACGGTCGAGCACCTGGCCGACGTCGACCTGGTCGTCGAGGCGGTCGTCGAGGAGCTGTCGGTCAAGAAGGCGCTGTTCGCCTCGCTCGACGAGATCTGCAAGCCCGGCGTCGTGCTCGCGACCACCACGTCGAGCCTGCCGGTCATCGAGCTCGCGGTCGCGACCGAGCGCCCGGCCGACGTGGTCGGGCTGCACTTCTTCAACCCGGCCCCGGTGATGGGGCTGGTCGAGGTGGTACGCACGATCCGCACGTCGGAGGCGACGGTGGCCACCGCGACCGCGCTGTGCCGGGCGCTGCAGAAGCACCCGGTGGTGTGCGCCGACCGTTCCGGGTTCGTGGTCAACGCGCTGTTGTTCCCGTACCTCAACGACGCCGTCAAGATGGTCGAGGCCTCCTACTCGACGGCGGACGACATCGACCACGCGATGAAGCTGGGCTGCGGCTACCCGATGGGCCCGTTCGAGCTGCTCGACGTGATCGGGCTGGACGTCGCGCTGGCCATCCAGCGAGAGTTGTACCTGGAGCTGCGGGAACCCGGCTTCGCGCCCGCGCCGCTGCTGGAGCACCTCGTGACCGCCGGCTACCTGGGCCGCAAGGTGGGCCGGGGTTTCCGCGACTACTCGAAGCGTTGAAACCGGCCGGATAGGCTGGACAGCGTGTCCCCCCGGCGCAACCACCCCAAGCGCGACGAAGACCCGCCACCGCTCGATCTCGACCGGATCAAGCGGGGCGTCGGCAGCGTGCAGCAGTGGAGCGACGGCGAGTGGCAGGTGCGCAACATCCCCGCGGGCGCGGCCACCAAGGCGTACCGCTGCCCCGGCTGCGACCAGGAGATCGGCCCCGGCGTCCCGCACCTCGTGGCCTGGCCGGCCGACGAGCGCGGCGACCTGACCGACCGCCGGCACTGGCACACCGGCTGCTGGCGGGCCCGCGACCGGCGCGGCCCGAACGTCCAGCGCAGCCGCAGCGCCCCGCGCTACGGCTGACGGCCGCCCTCGCGCACGGCGCCAACGAGCAGCCCACCCGCGTTGCCAATAAGCAGCCCACCCGCGTTGTCAACAAGCAGCGCACCCGCGTTGCCAACGAGCAGCGCACCCGCGTTGCCGGCGTTCAGCGCCCCACGCTGCGAGCGTGTGGCGTCTCCCGAGTTGCGGCTGAAGGCAACGCGCGCGTGGTGCCACCGTTCAGCGCCCCGTGTTGCGAACGTGCGGCGTCTCTCGCATTGCGGCTGAAGGCAACCCGCGCGCGGCGATGACGTGCAGTGGGCCGCGTTAGGGCTGGGGCAGGTCCTGGCGGCGGCTCACGAGTTCTCGTTGGACGAGGGCACGGCGCGGCAACGGTACGAACGGCAGCGGCTCAGGCGTCGCCAGCCACTCGTCGCGCCGGCGCCAGATTGACAGCCATGGCTCGCCGAAGCCCGAGCGCACCAGCGCGGCCGCGGAGAGCAGCAGCGCGGCCGCCCGGACGCGGCCCGGTGCGAAGTGGCGGTGGGCGAACGCCATGCGCTCGCGCAGGAGGGCCGTGCTCACCAGGCGGGCCGGCCGACGGTCGGGCTCCGGGGCCGCGTGCCGGCCGGCCGGGCGGTCGGGCGGGATGGCGAGCATCTGCGCGTCGGGGACGAGGACGGGGCGGGCGCCGAGGGCCTGGGCGCGCAGGGACAGGTCGGCCGTGGGCATGCGCTCGTCGAAGCCGTCCAGGCGCTCCCACAGCTCCCGCTCGATGAGCAGCATGCGCGGGGTCAGGGCGGGCACGGCGCCGCCGATCGCGCGGTCCAGGCGGGGGAGTCGTTCGGGGTCGAACGGCAGGCCGGCCGCGAGGCAGGCGGTGCCCAGCAGCGAGGGCGGGCCCTCCACGGTCCGGCCGTCGTCGGCGTGGCCGCGCAGGGTGCGGCCGGTGAAGAGCCGGTCGGCCGGATGCGAGCCCGCGTGCTCGACCAGCGTGCGCACCGTGTCCCCGACCGGCGCCAGGCCCGGGTCCAGGAACAGCAGCCACGGCGCCCGCGCGTTCGCCGCGCCCAGGTTGAGCGCGGCGGTGGCGGGCAGCGCCTCGTCGCGGCGGATCAGCGTCACGGCGCGGAAGGCGTGCCGGACGGCGGCGGCGGTGTTGTCGGTCGACGCGTTGTCCACGACGATCATCTCGGCCGGGACCTCGGTGCCGTGCTGCAGCGCGGCGAGGCCCTTGAGCAGAACCTCGCGGGCGTTGTGCGCGACGGTGACAATGCTGACGACCGGACCTGGCTGGCTCACGAGCGGCTCCCACGGCGAGGCTGAAGCTTCCCGGATAGTACCGGCGGCGGGGGTGAATGGGCCGAAAGTACCGGGGGATGTCCGCCGACAGGTCGGGTGAGAACCCGACGGACGGGCGTCGCGAGCAGCGAAAACGATCATTCCGGACATGAACTCGGCTCGGGTCCGCCTGCCGCCATGTCGCAGGTCGCTGCTACTCTCCCAACGGCGGCTCGGAAAGCCCTGCCGACTATTTGTGCCGATGCGTTGAAAACATTCCTTGCACCATTGCCAGCGGTGGCCGGAACGGGTCGCGACAGGTAAACAAGGATGCGGGCAAAGCTCGTCGGTGACGCTCGGCTCGGTTTTTCGGGATGTAACGACTCTTGAACGGACGGTGATCATGCCTGGCGACACGTTGATCATGCGTTCGTGCTGCTCAGGAGCGGTCGCGATATCGTCCGTAGTCGTTACGTCGTTCCTTAAGTCCGGCATAGAGCCCAATTAAGGCGACGCAGCGTGATTGTCCCGAAGTATGCCGTCCGAGGTCCGTCGCAACCGGCTTCCCGAGCGGTCGGCGGCTTGTCCTTTTTTCCCTTATTGGTGGACGGTATGGGCAAAGGCGCTGCACCCGCGGTGTCAATAGCACCTTCAGCCACGTCGGGAATGCGGCACGACGGTACCGGCTGTGCGACTTCCTCGGTACCTTACCGCCGGGGTTCGGCCGGGTACCGCCTGTCGCGGCGAAGGCGAACGCCACCACAACCTTCGAGAAGTGGCTCTGAGTAGGTACGCAAAGGGGGTTGGGATGGTTCTGGCGGATTCGGCCACGGTCGAGACCGCGGTGATGGCGGCGTTCCCAGGAGTCCAGCGACGCCGACTCAGGTCGACCGGGCGCAACCTGCTCGTCGCCTTTCTCGGCGACACGCTGGCGGTCACGATCACCATCACGACCGTCGTACTGTTCATGGCCGCGAACCTGATGGGCGGAGCGTTCGTCGCACCGGGCGAGGGCGTGCCACCCGCGTATTCCGTGACGGCCTTCGGGCTGTTCTGGCTGTTGCTGCTGGCCGGCAACCGGATGTACGACCGGTGGTTCCTGGAGAACCGCACCGGCATGATCTACCGGAGCCTGCGCGCCGCGGTCGTCGCGACCGCGATCCTCGCGCCGGTCTGCGTGCTGTTCGACATGCTGTACCTGCTCAAGCCGCTCATCGTCGCGGTGCCGGTCGCCACCGCCCTCACGATCGCCGGTCGCTACACCACGCTGGCGGTCCTGCGCACGGTGCAGCGGGAGTACGTCCGGCAGCGCACCCTCGTCATCGGCCCGGCCGACTCGGTCGTCACGCTGCTCACCTCGCTGCAGCGGGACCGCTCCTACGGCCTGCGGGTCGCCGGCGCGTGCATCACCGACCTCGACCAGGCCCGCAAGATCACGGCACATTCCATCCCCGTGTACGGCGATCTCAAGGACGTCGCCGATACCGCACTCAGCGCCGGCTGCACCGCGGTGCTGGTGGCGCTGCCGCTGGAGATGGACCCGTACAAGATGCGGCGTCTGGCTTGGGAACTTTCCGACAACGACATCGAGCTCCTTGTCGCGCCGGCCCTGCCCGAGGTCGCCCCCGAGCGGGTGGCGGTGCTGCCCAGCGGCGGCGGCCCGTTGCTGCACGTGCGCGCGCCCGTCCTCACCGGGCCGCAGCGGGCGGTGAAGAACGTGCTCGACCGGCTGCTGGCGACCATCCTGCTGATCCTGGCCGGGCCGTTCATGATCGTCATGGCGATCATGATCCGGGCCACCAGCCCCGGGCCGGCCCTGTTCCGCCAGCCGCGCGCCGGGATCAACGGCAAGGAGTTCACCTGCTACAAGTTCCGCACCATGGTCAAGGACGCGGACAAGCTGCGGCAGAACATCGAGCACCTCAACCAGCACAGCGAGGGCCTGCTGTTCAAGATGAAGCGGGACCCGCGGGTGACCAAGGTCGGCTCGATCCTGCGCCGCACCTCGCTGGACGAGCTGCCCCAGCTGCTCAACGTCATCAACGGCACGATGTCGATGGTCGGCCCGCGCCCGCCGTTGATGTCGGAGGTCGCCGGCTACGACGACGACGTCCGCCGCCGCCTGCTCGTGAAGCCCGGGATGACCGGGCTGTGGCAGGTCAGCGGGCGCTCGGAGCTGTCGTGGCAGGAGTCGGTGCGTCTGGACCTCAACTACGTCGACAACTGGTCGCCGCTGCTCGATCTGCGCATCCTGGCCCGCACCGCGAACGCCGTCGTCCGCGGCACCGGCGCCTACTGATCTTCGCTTTCCCGAGTCTCCGGTGGGTCTTCCCGGCGCCACCGGAGACTTTTTCATGCCGTTTTACTGCCCCAGTTGTACGGCCCGCAGCGCGCTCGATCGCCGCACTTGTACGGCCTGCGGCGCGCTCAGTCGCCGCACGACCATTCGGCGGGCGTTGCGGCGGCCCGGGTGCGCTGGTCGCTTTCGCAGCGCGCGTCGTCGCGGCGGGATTGTCCGGCGGGCGTTGCGGCGGCCCGGGTGCTCTGGTCGCTTTCGCAGCGCGCGTCGTCGCGGCGGGACTATTCGGCGGGCGTTGCGGCGGCCCGGGTGCTCTGGTCGCTTTCGCAGCGCGCGTCGTCGCGGCGGGACTATTCGGCCGGCGCCGTCGCGGCCCGGGTGCTGAGGTCGCTGCCCCAGCCCGCTTTGTCGCGGCGGACGCGGCTGACCGCGCGGTCGAGGACCAGGACGCTCAGGTAGGCGGCGGCGTCGATCGGGCTGACCTCGCGGCGGCGCACCAGCCCGGCCAGCGAGCCCAGGCCCGGACCACCCGCGTGGGCGCGGTCGAGCGCGGCCAGCTCGCGGTTGCCGCGGCGCACGCGGACCCGGCGGTTCAGGTGGGCCTGCACGGTGCGGGCCGGGCGGACCACGGAGCGCGCCTCGGCCACCACCGCCCGCTCGTCCGGCGCGAAGGTGGTGTGCACCCAGCCGTCGTCGGCGATCACGTCGGGCATCGGGAAGACGCGCGCGTGGCCCGCCTCGGTGAGCACGTAGACGCCGACCCCGGCCAGCGCGCGCGAGGGCGCGATCATCCGGTCGTGGACGCGGTGCACCCGGCGCACGAGGCGGCCGACCCCGGCGAGGTCGAGCTCGGGGACCGGGGCGGCGGCCAGCACGCCCGGGCGGGCGCAGGCGGCGACCAGGGCCCGGACCGAGCCGGCGGTCAGCTCGACGTCGGCGTCGAGGTACACCCGCGGGAAGGTCTTGCAGGCCTCGTCGCCGAGGCGCAGGGCCGGCACCTTGCCGGGGACCGACGTCTCGATGACCCGGACCCCGGGCACCTCGGCGGCGGCCTCCGCGGTGCGGTCGCGGCAGGCGTTGGGCACCACGATGACGTCGAACTCGCCGGGTTCGGTGCCGGCGAGCAGGCGGCGCAGGTTGGCCCCGATGACGGCCGCCTCGTTGTGCGCCGGGATGACGATGCTGACCACGGCACCCACCTCAGGCCTGCAGGATCTCCGCGGCCACGCCGAGTTCGCCGAGGGCCTTGGCGATCTCCTCGTGGTACGCCGGGTTGGTGATGATGACCGCCTTGGGCTGCAGCGCGGTGAGGGCCGACGGCGGGTCGACCCGGTGCCCGGTCACCGGCAGGAAGCGGCCCCACTTGCGCGGGTTGAGGTCCACCACGGCGGCCAGCGCGAGTTCGCGGTCGGCCAGGGCGAGGAACTGCACGCCGCGCGATCCGGCGCCCCACAGGACCGGCTTGGCCCCCTCGGCGTCCAGCCGCGCGATCGTGCTCCGCCAGTGCTCCCGCGCGGCGTGGTGCCGGTCGGCGAACCCGGCCACGGTCGCGAGCTGCTTGTCGCGGGCCCGCAGCGAGGGGAGCTCGCCGGTGTGCGCGACGTGCCCGCCGGCGCGCGGGCGGTTGGCCGAGACCTCGACGTAGCGGTACATGCCGGAGAAGAGGGTGCCGGTCGACTCGACGGTCCAGCCGGCCCGGCCCACGATGTTGGCCAGGGAGTAGGCGTCGAAGTAGGAGACCTGGGGGTACACCACCTGCCAGCCGGCGCTGCCGAGCTCGTAGGCGGCGTCGGGGATCTCGATGTACCCGAACACCTCGCGCCCGGCCGCCTGCTCGCGCAGGTCGACGAGGAAGTCGAACGGGTCGTCGAGGTGCTCGAACCAGTGCCGGAGGGTGAAGAAGTCGTACTCCGGCAGCCCGCCCCCGCGCGGCGCGTGCGCGCTGTGGAACGTGGTGTCGCCCTGCTCGCCCTCCTCGCCGGCGTAGCGCGCGTCGTAGCCGACCCCGCGCGCGCCGCCGACCCGGGTCAGCTCCTTGAGGAACTCGCCCTGCCCGCACCCGATGTCCAGGACCAGCTTGCCCTGCAGGTCGTAGCGCTCGTTGAGGTTCTCGACCAGGTCGGAGGTGAAGCGCTGGAACGCGGGGGAGAAGTGCCGGCTGGTGTCCATCGCCGTGTCGTAGACCAGCCGCTCCGGCTCGAACGCGATGTTGCGCACGTACGCGCAGCGCGGGCACGCGGCCAGCGACACCCGCCCGACGGGCGTGGCGACCGCGTCGCCGTGCGCCTCCCAGTGCACTCCGGACAGGACCGGCATGTCCCCGAGGTCCGCGAACGGGACGAGCTTGTCCTCGTCACAGGCGTCGCAGACGCGGGCGATCGGTTCCGTGGTCACGCGCATGGCAAAGGGCCCCCGAACCATCGTCGACGGGTGGAGAGTTGCTGGGCCGTACTGGTTTGTCAGGCCAGCAGCCTAACGTCACCCGCCGCGCGCTCCGCGTGGGGGGATCAGCGCGTGCCGTTGGCCTCGACGGTGACCTTGCCGTTGGTGGAGAGGGCCTCTTCCGGGTCCGCGGCGGCCTTCGGCGCGGTCGCCTTGGGCTTGTTCCCGTTGGCGCCCGGCTTCGCGTCGGCCTTCGCCTCGACCACTTCGGCCTCGAGCGCGGCGATGCGGGCCTTCAGCGACTCGGCCTCGGCCGCGGCGGCGCGCAGCGACTCGGCCTCCGCCGCGGCGGTGCGCAGCGAGTCGGCCTCGGCGGCGGTGGCGCGCAGGGTCTCGGCCTCGGCGGCGGCCGCGCGCAGCGAGTCGGCCTCGGACTCCAGCGCGGCGATGCGGGCCTTGAACGTCTCGGCCTCGGTGTCGGCGGCCGCGCGGATCTCGGCCACCTCGGCCTCGGCGGCGGTGCGGGCGGCCTCGGCGGCGACGCGGGCCTCCTCGGCCTTGGCCGCGGCCGCGGTGGCCTTCTCGGCGTCCGCGATCTCGGTGGCGGCCTCGGCCTTGATGGTCTCCGCGTGCGTCGCGGCGTCCGCGCGCAGCGAGTCGGCCTCGGCGGCCGCGGCGGTGCGCAGCGCCTCGACCTCGGAGGCGGCGCCGGTGCGCAGGGCCTCGACCTCGGAGGCGGCGCCGGCGCGCAGGGCCTCGACCTCGGCGGCCGCGGCGGCGCGCTGCTCGGCGAGCTCGGCGTCGTGGGCGGCGCGCAGGTCGGCCAGCTGCTGCTGCAGCGTCTCGCGGTGGCCGGCGACCTCGACGTCGGCGGCCTGCTTGGCGGTGGCGGTGTCGGCCTCCAGCCGGAGCCGGGCCTGCTCGGCGGCCTCGGCGGCGGCCGCCTCGGCCTGGGCGGCGAGGGCGGCGGCGGCCTCCTGGGCCTGCTTCGCGACCGTGGCCGCGTGCTCCTGGGCCTGCTTGGCGACGGCCTCCGCGGCCTCCTGGGCCTTGGCGGCCACGGCGGCGGCGGTCTGCTGAGCCTGCGCGGCGAGCGTGTCGGCCTCGTGCTTGGCCTGGGCGGCGACGGTGGCCGCCTGCTCCTGGGCCTGGGCGACGAGGGCGGCGGCGTGCGACTGGGCGCCCGCGGTCTCCTGCTCGGCCGCGGCCCGCACGGTGTGGGCGTGCTGGTCGGCCTCGGTCTTGACGGCGGCGGCGTGCTGCTCGGCGGCGGTGCGCACCTGGTGGGCGTGCGCCTCGGCCTCGGCCCGGAACTGCTCGAGCTGGGCGGTGGTGGCCTGGTGGACGCGCTGGGCCTCGGCCTGGGCGGCGGCGACGGTGCGCTCGGCCTCGCCGCGGGCGTGCTCGGTGCGCTCGTCGATCGCGCGGGCCTCGGCGTCCAGGGCGGAGCGGCGGTTGGCGACCGAGCGCTCCTCCTCGGAGCGGCGGGCGGCGAGGGCGAGCTCGAAGTCCTCGTTGGCCTTGGAGGCGCGGGCGCGGGCCTCGGCGAGCAGGCGCTCGGCCTCGGCGCGCAGGCCGGCGATCTCCTGCACGGCGCTGGCGCGGATGTCGGCGGCCTGGTCCTCGGCGAGCCCGAGGATCTGCTCGACGCGCGGGCCGAGGTGGCGGAAGGAGAGGACCTCGCCGCGGCCGGGCGCGAGGCGGCGCAGCTCCGCGATCTCCATCTGCAGGTCCTGCACCTGGGACGCGAGGGCCTGGACCTGACCCCAGACCTCCTCGTTCTCCAGCTTCAGGGCGGCGATCTCGTTCTCGGACTGCGTCCAGTACTTGTCCACCTGGTCGCGCCGGTAGCCCCGGATCGCCGTCTCGAAGTCGGGCTCCGAGGACACTCCAGTGCCCGCGTTGAAGAGGTCACCGCGATCTGACATAACACCCATCCTCACACGCAACGTCCCGCCACGCGCAATTACACACTGCGCATGGCGGGACGTGCGAACGAACTCCCCGTGAATGAACTTCGAGAACTTCGGCGTACACGCCGCGGATCTTGATGCTGCTAGGCGGTGACCTTCTCGCCGTCGCCCGACTTGCCCTTCTTGGCGTCGCCGCCGCCCTGCGCGGGCGCGACCGTCGGCATGATGCCGGCCAGGCCCGAGAGCATCTGCCCAAGCTGCGACGTAACCGCATCCTTCTGGCGGGTGAGGTCCTCGACCTCGCGGCGGGCGCGCTGCGTGGTGTCCTCGGCCTCGCCCCGGGCCTCGCTGAGCACCCGGTGGGCCTCGGCGCGGGCCTCGTTCACGGTCTTGTCGGCGAGGTTCTTGGCCTTGTCGACGGTCTCGGCGGCGGCCCGCTCCGACTCGACGCGGCGGGTCTCGGCGCGCTGCTCGATCTCCTTGGCCCGGTCCTCGGCCGCCCGGGCGCGCCCCTCGGCCTCGGTGACCAGCTTCTGGGTGGCGGCGACGGCGGAGGCGTGCCGCGCGGACTCGTCGCGCTCGGCCTTCTCCTGTCGCTCGGCGATCTCCAGCGCGAGGGACTGCAGGTCCTTGTCGCGCTTGTCGCGGGCGTCGGTGAGCAGCTTGGTCGCCTCGGCGCGCTTCTCCTCGGCCTCGCGGGCGGCCTTGGCGCGCAGCTGGGTGATCTCCCGCTCGGCGGTGGCCCGCAGCGTCGCGACCTCGCGCTCGACGGTCGCCTTGAGCTCGGCGACCTCGTGCGCGGTGGCCGTGCGCAGCTGCTTCGTCTCGCGCTCGGCGTCGGCCCGCAGCGTGTCGGCCTCGCGCCGGGCCTGCACCCGGACCTCGGCGGCCTCCCGCTCGGCGGCGGTGCGCAGGTTGCCCGCCTCGCGCTCCGCGGTCGCCTTCATGGCGGCGGACTCGGCCCGCGCCTTGTCGGTGATCTCGCGGGCCTCCAGCCGCGCCGCGGAGATGATGCCCTCGGACTCGCGCTTCGCCTCGCCCCGGTGGTCGTTCGCCTGCTCCTCGGCCAGCCGCAGGATCTGCTCGACCCGCGTGCCCAGCCCCGACAGGGTCGGCCGGTTGTTCTCTTCCAGCTGCTTGTTGGTGTCGCTGAGCTTCTGCTCCATCGTGCCGAGGCGCTGCTCGGCCTGACGGACCCGGCGCTGGGCCTCGGCGAGTCGGCCCTCGGCCTCTTCGCGGGCCTGATTGGCCTGCTGCATCTGCGCGTTGAGGCGCTGCAGCTTGCTGTCGACCTGCTGGCGGTCGTAACCGCGCAGGACGACACTCAGCTCTTCGTGATCAGAGCCGTTCTGGAAGAAATCAACCGAGGACTGCTGCTGGGGCATTGGCACATACTTGCAGACCACCCGGGGGAGTTCGCAAGGGTGGAACGGGTAACTTCCGCACGGCACTCATGGTCAACTTTCGCAGGCCAGGACACGCCGCGTTTTTGTCACGCTTTATGGGCGTGTCGGATGACCATGCGGGGCACCGGCGATGACCGAAAGGACCGGAACGCGGCGAAACAAAGATCACCGATCCCGGAACCGGTTGATCGCCGCCTCGTGCCGGGCGCGCATCTCCCGGTCGCGCACGCCCAGCCCCTCGGACGGGGCGAGGGCCAGCACGCCGACCTTGCCCTGATGGAGGTTGCGGTGCACGTCGTACGCGGCCTGGCCGGTCTGCTCCAGCGGGTACGCCCGCGACAGGGTCGGGTGGACGCGTCCGCGCGCGATCAGACGGTTGGCCTCCCACGCCTCGCGGTAGTTGGCGAAGTGGGAGCCGACGATGCGCTTGAGATGCATCCAGAGATACCGGTTGTCGTACTGGTGCAGGTACCCCGAGGTCGAAGCGCACGTGACGATCGTGCCGCCGCGGCGCGCGACGAAGACGCTCACGCCGAACGTCTCGCGGCCCGGGTGCTCGAAGACGATGTCGGGGTCCTCGCCGCCGGTGAGCGCGCGGATCTCGGCCCCGAACCGCTTCCACTCCTCGACCTCCTGGGTGTGCTCGTCGCGCCAGAACCGGTAGCCGGACCGGTCGATCACGAGCTCGGCGCCCATGGCCCGGCACAGCTCCGCCTTCTGCGGGCTGGACACGACGCACACCGGGGTGGCGCCGCCGTTGAGCGCCATCTGCACCGCGTAGGAGCCCAGCCCGCCCGAGGCCCCCCAGATGAGCACCGTGTCGCCCTGCTTCATCTGCGCGCCGTGGTGGGAGACGAGCTGGCGGTACGCGGTCGAGTTGACCAGCCCCGGGCAGGCCGCCTCCTCCCAGGACAGGTGGGCCGGCTTGGGCATGAGCTGGTTGGCCTTGACCAGGGCGAGCTCGGCCAGGCCGCCGTAGTTGGTCTCGAAGCCCCAGATCCGCTGCTGCGGGTCGAGCATGGTGTCGTCGTGGCCGTCGGCGTCCTCGAGCTCGACGCTGAGACAGTGCGCGACGACCTCGTCACCGGGGCGCCACTTGCTCACCCCGGGCCCGACCTTGAGCACCACGCCCGCGGCGTCGGAGCCGACCACGTGATAGGGCAGGTCGTGGCGGGCGGCGAGGGCGTTCAACTTCCCGTACCGGCGAAGGAACCCGAAGGTCGAGACCGGCTCGAAGATCGACGTCCACACGGTGTTGTAGTTGACCGCGCTGCCCATCACGGCGATGAGCGCCTCGCCGGGCCCGACCTCGGGGGTGGGCACCTCCTGGACGTGCAGGGACTTGCGGGGGTCCTTCTCCCGCGCCTCCAGCCCCTCGAACATGCCCGCCTCGTCGGCGCGCACCACCACGCCCCGGTAGCTGTCGGGCACGGGCAGCCCGGCGATCGCCCGCAGTTCGGCCGCGGGGTCGGCGGCCCCTTCGGCCTGCATGATCGCGTCGAGGATGTGCTGCATCGCTGGCGCTCCTAACCTCCGGGGACAGGGTCGCCGCGCGGAGGCGCCGGCGACCATGGGGACCGCCAACACACCTCGATCCCTGAGGCCGGAGGTTACTGACCGGTAGCTTGGTCGGGAACGGGCTAGTGAAAAACTGCACTAGCGGGTTCGACCAGCTCCACGAGCACGCCCCCGGCGTCCTTCGGGTGCACGAAATTGATCCGGGATCCGGCGGTACCGCGCCGTGGCTCGTCGTACAGCAGCCGCACCCCGCGCTCGCGCAAGGACGCGCACGCGGCATCGACGTCCGTCACCGTGTAGGCCAGCTGCTGCATGCCTGGCCCGCTGCGGTCCAGGAACTTGGCGATCGTCGACTCGGGCGAGAGCGGGGCGAGCAGCTGCAGGCAGCCGCCGTCGGGGGTCGGGCCGACCGAGAGCATCGCCTCGCGCACGCCCTGCTCCTCGTTGGTCTCCTCGTGCACGCAGCGCATGCCGAAGACCCGGGCGTAGAACGCGATGGCCTCGTCGAGGTCGGCGACGGCGATGCCGACGTGATCGATCCGCTGGATGCCGATGGGTGATATATCCAACTTCTGAGCCGAGGTCTCCATGGCGATAGTCTGAACTGATCCAACGTTCAGGTCGCGACGACGCGGTGTGAATCTTTCCACGGAGGCCAGCTGCGATGACTCAGTCGGTGATCGTCAACGGCGCGCGGACGCCGATGGGGCGCCTGCTCGGCGCGCTCAAGGACTTCCCGGCCACCAAGCTGGGCGAGGTCGCGATCCGGGCGGCGCTGGAGCGCTCCGGGGTGGCGCCGGAGCAGGTGCAGTACGTGATCATGGGTCAGGTCCTGCAGGCCGGCGCCGGGCAGATCCCGGCCCGCCAGGCCGCGATCGGGGCCGGCATCCCGATGAGCGTGCCGGCGCTGACGATCAACAAGGTGTGCCTGTCCGGCCTGGACGCCATCGCGCTGGCCGACCAGCTCATCCGGGCCGGCGAGTTCGACATCGTGGTGGCCGGCGGCATGGAGTCGATGACCAACGCCCCGCACCTGCTCATGGGGCAGCGGCAGGGGTACAAGTACGGAGACGTGACGATCAAGGACCACATGGCGCTGGACGGGCTGACCGACGCGTACGACCAGGTGTCGATGGGCGAGTCGACCGAGCGCCACGTGACCCGGCTCGGCATCAGCCGCGAGGCCCAGGACGCGTTCGGCGCCGCGAGCCACCAGAAGGCGGCCGCCGCGCAGAAGAACGGGCATTTCGCGGAGGAGATCGTCCCGGTCGAGATCCCGCAGCGCAAGGGTGATCCGCTGGTGGTGACCGACGACGAGCAGATCCGGCCCGAGACCACCGTGGAAAGCCTGGCCAAGCTGCGCCCGGCGTTCACCAAGGACGGCACCATCACCGCCGCGACCTCCTCGCCGATCTCGGACGGGGCCTGCGCCGTGGTCGTGATGAGCAAGGCCAAGGCCGAGGAGCTGGGCCTGGAGTGGCTGGCCGAGATCGGCGCGCACGGCAACGTGGCCGGCCCGGACAACTCGCTGACCAGCCAGCCGTCCAACGCCATCAAGCACGCGCTGGGCAAGGCCGGGCTGAGCACCGCCGACCTCGACCTGGTCGAGATCAACGAGGCCTTCGCCGCGGTCGGCGTGCAGTCCACCGCCGACCTGGGCATCGACCCGGCCATCGTGAACGTCAACGGCGGTGCGATCGCGCTCGGCCACCCGATCGGCATGAGCGGCGCCCGGCTCGCCCTGACGCTGGCACTGGAGCTGCGCCGGCGCGGCGGCGGCCTGGGCGCGGCGGCCCTGTGCGGCGGCGGCGGCCAGGGCGACGCGCTCCTGCTGCGCGTGCCCAAGCGGTGAACCCCGGCCGCTCCGAGGACGAAGCGGGCGTCAGAGCGGTGACCCTCCGCCGGTCCCGTGACGTGCCGGTGCTCGTCGGTGCGGCCCGGGAGGGCGACCCGCGGGCCGTGGCGCGCCTGATCAGCCTGGTCGAGGACGGTGACGAGGCGCTGCCGCGGATCGCGGCGGCCCTCGCGCCGCACACCGGCCGGGCCGCGGTCATCGGGCTGACCGGCTCGCCCGGCGTCGGCAAGTCCACCACCACCAACGAGCTCGTCGCGGCGTTCCGCAAGGCCGGGCGCCGCGTCGGCGTGCTCGCGGTCGACCCGTCCAGCCCGTTCACCGGCGGCGCCATCCTCGGCGACCGCGTGCGGATGCAGGACCACGCGACCGACGCCGGCGTGTACATCCGCTCCATGTCCAGCCGCGGCCACCTCGGCGGGCTGTCCGCGGCCACGCCGCAGGCCGCGCGGGTGCTCGACGGGGCCGGCTGCGACCCGGTCGTGGTCGAGACCGTCGGCGTCGGCCAGGCCGAGGTGGAGATCGCCGGGCTGGCCGACACCACCGTGGTGCTGCTGGCCCCCGGCATGGGCGACTCGGTGCAGGCGGCCAAGGCGGGCGTGCTGGAGATCGCCGACGTGTTCGTGGTGAACAAGGCCGACCGCGACGGCGCGGACGCGACGTACCGCGACATCCAGGGCATGATCGGCCTCGGCGAGCGGGCACCCGGTCAGTGGCGCCCGCGCGTCGTGCGCTGCGTGGCCGCGCGTGGCGAGGGCATCGACGAGCTGGTCGAGGCGATCGACGCGCACCGTGCGTACCTGCACGACTCCGGCGAGCTGGCCGCCCGCCGCGTCCGCCGCGCGGAGGCCGAGGTCGAGGCGATCGCGCTGGGCACCCTGCGGGCGCGGATGAAGGACCTGCGCCGCGGCGACGCCCTCGGGACCCTGGCCCGGGACGTGGCCGAGGGCCGCACGGACCCCTACGCCGCGGCCGACGCACTCCTGGCCCAGCTCGGCTAGTGTCTGCGGGTCAACCACCCGCTAGATCAGCACTTGGGGGCACACGTGACGGCCTGGACCGTCATGTTGCGCGGCATCAGGTACCGGGCGGGCCGGTCGTTCGTGGTCTTTCTCCTCGCCGTCACGGCGACCACGGCGGCCGTCCTCACGCCCGCGTACAGCCGAGCCGCGCAGCAGTCCGTCCTCACCGACGGCCTGTCCGCCGCGTCCACCGACGCGACCGGGCTCACCGTCGGGGCGAAGGGCACGAAAGACAGCGCCGCGTACCTGGACCTGGCCGAGATCCGGCTGGCCGTGAACGCCGCGCTCGACCAGGACACCCGGCTCGACCAGCGCCTCGACCGCCCGGTCGCGGCCATCGACACGGAGGTCACCTACGCCGAGGCGGGCGCCAAGCTCGCCTACCGCCAGGACGTCTGCGCGCAGCTCACGATCGACGGCGCCTGCCCGGACAACCCGGGCGAGGTCGCGGTCAGCAAGCGCACCGCCGACGCGCACCACCTCAAGCCGGGCGATTCGATCAGCGTGCACCTCGGACCCCCGGGTGCCGGCAAAGACAAAAGCTTCAAGATCTCCGGTTTGTACTCCCCGAAGGACGCCGACGCCGCCTACTGGGGCCGCACCGCCTACTTCAGCGCCGGCTCCGACGGCGACGGGGAGCGCGCCGACACGCTGTTCAGCCTGACCGAGGACGACCTGCGCGCCGAGCCCTCGGCCACGTTGTCGACCCGGCTGGAGTACCCGCTGCGCGCCGAGCGGGTCCGCCTGGACGACGTGGCCGGCCTGCGGGAGAGCCTGCGCACGCTGAGCGACAAGCTGCGCGGCCGCGAGCTCGAGGTCACCACCACGCTGCCCGCGGTGCTCGCCGACATCGACACCGACCAGACGGCCATCGCGCGGACGGCGCCCGTCATCGCGGTACCGCTGCTGCTGTTGTGTTGGTTTGTGCTCTTTCTGCTGGTCGCGAGCCTGACCGAGGAGCGCGGGCCGGAGATCGCGCTGGCCAAGCTGCGTGGATATCCGGCGTCCCGGGCGGCGCGCTTCGGCCTCGGGGAGGTGCTGCTGCTCACCGCGGCCGCCGTGCCCGTCGGCCTGGTCGCCGGCCTGGGCCTTGTCGAACTGGCCGCGAACGCGCTGCTGGCCCCGGGCGTGGACGCGGAGGTGCGCTGGCCGGTGTTCGCCGCGGCCGGGATCGCCCTGGCCGCGAGCGTCGTCGCCGCGCTGCTCGCCGCCCGCGCCACGCTCGGACGCCCGGTGCTGGCCCTGCTGCGCCGCGTGCCCGAGCGCCGCGGCTGGCGGGCCGGGCTGGCCGAGGGCGTCGTCGTCGCCCTCGCCGCGGCCAGCCTCGTGGCCGCCGTGGGCGACCGCGCGTCGCCGCTGGCCCTGCTCGCCCCGCCGCTGCTGGCCCTGGTGCTCGGCATCGCCGCGGCCCGGCTGCTCGGGCTGTGGTCGGCCGCGCGGTTGCGCCTCGCGCGCCGCCGCGGCCGGATCGTGCCGTTGCTCTCCGCGGCCCAGCTGTCCCGGCGCCCGGGCGGGCAGCGGCTCGTCGTGGTGCTCACCGTGGCCGTCGCGCTGCTGTCCTTCGCCGCGACCGCCTGGGACGTGGCCGCGCGGGCGCGTGGCGACGTCGCCGAGGACGCCGTCGGGGCCCAGCGGGTCTACACGGTCAACGCCGCGCACCCCGACGCGCTGGAGGTGGCGGTGGCCAAGGCCGACCCCGGCAAGCACTCCATGGCCGTGGTCCGGGCCAGCCAGCGCTTCGACAACGCCCCCATCGAGCTGCTCGGCGTGCAGGCCGACCGGCTGGCCGACGTCGCCGTGTGGCGCGGGCAGACCCGCGAGCAGGTCGGCGGGCTGGCCGCGCGGCTGCACCCGGCCGCGGCCGAGCCGCTGCGGCTGGGCAAGGAGCTCACCGCCGAGGTGACCGCCGACGCGCCGCCGGCCCGGCCCGCGCTGCGGCTGGCCGCGATCGTGGCCAACCCGGGGCAGCCGCCGCGCACCGTCACGCTCGGCGCGCTGGCCAAGGGCACCCGCAGCTACCATGCGACGCTCCCGGGCTGCACCGGCGACTGCCGGCTCATCGGCCTGGCGATCGGGCGCGCGGCCGGGGGCAGCGAGGCGTTCGCGGTCACCGTGGCCGTACGCTCGCTCACCACCGACGGCGGCCCGCTCGCGCCCGGCTTCGACCTCGCCGGACGCTGGCAGGCCCGGCCCTCCACGGCCGGCGGCACGGTGACCGTGCGCGCGGGCGCGGCGCTCGGCGTCGACGTCTCCGGCAGCGACCCCGCGGACGCGGTGGTCGAGCACGTGGACACCCCGGACACGCTGCCCGCGGTGCTCGCCGGGGGCGCGCCGACCGACGACGCCCGCGCGGCCGCGTTCAGCCTGCCCGGGTTCAGCGACCAGCCGCAGCCGTTCACCGTCGCGGCCCGCACCGACAGCCTGCCGCGGGCCGGGCACCGCGCGGTGATGTTCGACCTCGACTACGCCACGCGCCTGGCCGAGCGCACGTCGAGCCTGGCCGACAACGGCAACCTGCGCTACGAGGTGTGGGCCGGCGCCGGCGCCCCCGCGGACCTCGCGGCCCGGCTCGGCGCCCAGGGCGTGCAGGTCCTCGCGACCGAGTCGATCGACGGCTACACCGGCCGGCTGGCCCGCCGCGCGCCCGCGCTCGGGCTGTGGCTGTACCTGCTGGCCGGGGCCGCGGCGATCGTCCTCGCACTCGGGGTCGTCCTGCTGACCGCCTACGTCGGCGTCCGCGCGCGCCTCTACGAGCTCGCCGCGCTGCGGGTCGCCGGGGTGCGCTCGGGCCAGCTGCGGCGGGCGGTCTTCCGGGAGTACCGCGCGCTGCTCGGCCTGCCCCTCGTGGTCGGCCTGGCCGCCGGCGTGGTCGGCGCGCTGGTCATGCTGCCGGGGGTGCCGCTGGTGACGGTCGGCGAACCGGCCGGGTCGTTCTCGTACGAGCCCGCGTTGGGGGCGCTGCCGATCGCCCTCGGGCTGACGGTGGCGGGGCTGCTGGTGACTGTCGCGCTGGTGCTTCGCCTGCTCGGCCGCGCTACTCCGCTGCGACTCAAGGACGGTGCCCAGTGAGCGGCCTGCTCGTGACCGCCGCGCCGGCGCCACGCCCGCGCGGCCGCGCGACCTCGCCGCGGTTGTGTGGCCGTGCGACCGCGCGACCGCGCCTGTTCGATCGTGGTCGTGCGGCCGCGTCGCGTCGGTTCGGGCTTGTGACCGCGCCGCGTCTGTTTGGCCTTGTGACCGCGCGACCGCGTCTGTTCGGTCGAGGTCGTGTGGCCGCGCCGCGTCTGTTTGGCTTTGTGACCGTGCCGTGGTTGGTGGGCGGCGTGGCGTTGCTGCGAGTCGAGGGCGGTGCCTGGTGAGCGGGCTCGGGGTCATGTGCCGGGGGCTCGTCTACATCTACCGGCTGGAGGGCTACGACGTCGTCGCGCTGTCCGGGGTGGATCTGGACATTTCGGCCGGCGAGTCGGTGGCGCTGCTCGGCCCCTCGGGGTCGGGCAAGTCCACGCTGCTGTCGCTGCTGGCCGGGCTCCTGCCGCCGTCGGCCGGGCGGCTCACGGTGGGCGAGCACGACCTGGTGCGGGCCACGCCGGCCGAGCTGCAGGCGATGCGCGCGGCCGACGTCGGGGTCGTGTTGCAGGGGGCGTCGCGGAACCTGCTGCCGTACCTGACGGCCGAGCAGAACGTCCGCTTCGCCCAGCGCGGGGTGGCCGCCGACCGGCGTCGCGGGCTGCCCGACCCGCGCGAGGTGCTCACGATGGTCGGCCTGACCGGACGCGGACGCAACCGGCAGCGCCCGCAGCGACTCTCTCCTGGTGAGCGCCAGCGGTTGGCGCTCGCCGTGGGGCTGGCCGGACGGCCGGGCCTGCTGCTCGCGGACGAGCCGACCAGCCAGCTCGACACCCGGGCGCGCGACGAGGTCCTCACGGCCCTCGACGCCGTCCGCCGGGCGGGCACGACCGTGGTGGTCGTGACCCACGACCCGGACGTTGGGCGCCGCATGGGCCGGACGGTCACCATCCGCGACGGCCGGGTCGGGGCGGAAGGCCGGCGCGGAGAGGACTACGCGGTCGTGGGTCGCGACGGTACCGTGCATCTGCCGCAGGACGTGCTGCGCATGCTGCCGCCGGGAACGCTGGTGGGCGTCGAGCCCCAGCCCGACGGCACGGTGCTGCTGGTCCCCGCTCGAGCCAACGTGGAGGGTGTGCAGTGAAGACGCTGACGGTCGAGGGGGTCACGGTCGCGTACGAGCGGGACCACCCGGTCCTGCGCGACGTGTCCGTTGTGGTCTCGCCGGGTCAGATCCTGGCCGTGACCGGGCCGTCGGGCGCGGGCAAGACGACGCTGCTGTGGGCGATGGCGGGGCTGCTCCGCCCGGCCGAGGGGGTCGTGAGCGTCGACGCGACGCCACTGCGCGACCGCGACCACGCCGTGTCCGAGCGCGTGGTGCTGATCCCGCAGGACAACGGCCTCGCCGCGATCCTGACCGCCCAGGAGAACATCCAGGTCGCCATGATCGCGGGCGGCTCGGCCCCCGCGGACGCGCGGCGCGCGACGGTCTCGTCGCTGGAGCGGCTCGGCCTCGCGGGCCAGGCCGACCAGCTCGTCGAGGAGCTCTCCGGCGGCCAGCAGCAGCGCACGGCCATCGCGCGGGGCATCGCCCTGCACGGCGACGTGCTGCTCGCCGACGAGGTCACCAGCGAGCTGGACGCCACCAACCGGCAGAAGGTGATGGAGCTGCTGCAGGAGGAGGCGCGTCGCGGCGCGGCGGTCGTCTTCGCCACCCACGACCCGGAGGCGGCCGCGGCCTGCGACCGGGAGCTGCACCTCTCCGACGGCGCGGCCCAGCTGGTCCGCGGCTGAGGTCCGGCGACGAAGCACCGCAGCGCGGCCGGGCCCCCATGGCCCGGCCGCGCTCTCGTTTGTCCGAAGTCAAATACGAAGCTGGCCCCTGCCCGGCGTGGCGGAGCGCGAGTACGCTCGCCTCGTTTTCAGACCTGGGGACGATGGGGAGAGCGACATGAGCGAGACCACGGCGGGGTTTCCCGCTCGGACCGACATTGACGATCCCGACATGACCGGCGACGCGCTGTCGACCGTTGAGCCGGCGTCGGGGGCGGTCGTGCCGGCCCAGGCCGGGGCGCCCGTGCAGGAGCAGTCGCGCTTCGACGAGGCGGCCGAGAAGGTCAGCACGTTCGCGAGCGGGGCGGCGGACAAGGTCGGGGAGTTCGCGGCGAACACGGCGGCCGCGTCCGGGCGGGTTGCCTCGCAGGTCGTCGACCGGCTGCGCAACAACGCGGAGCTGGCCGCCGAGCGGGGCAGCACGACCATCGCCGACGAGGTGGTCGAGAAGATCGCCGGGATCGCGGCGCGCAAGGTTGAGGGCGTGTACGACCTGGGCGGCGACGTCGCGCGGGTGTTCGCGGCCGTGCGGGACCGGATCGGGCTCGGCGACGACGAGCGGGAGAACGGCAACCGGGGCGTCTCCGTGCGCCTCGAAGGACGCACCGCGACCGTGCGGGTGACGCTGGTGATCGAGTACGGCTACGTCGTGTACTCGGTGGCCGAGAAGGTGCGCGCCCAGGTGATCAGCTCGGTCGAGAACCTGCTCGGGCTCGAGGTCACCGCGGTGGACATCGTCGTGGACGACGTGCACGTGAGCGACGAGGACAAAGAGCCCAAGCCCGCCGCGTAGCAACAACCCCCGCGAGGCCCGCGCTCCGGTGCGGGCCTCAGCCCGCGTGGCACCCCGCAAGGCCCGCGCTTCGGTGCGGGCCTCGGCCTACGTAGCACCCGCGCAAAGCCCGCGTTCAGGCACGGACCTTAGCGATCGTTCAGGTGGGCCGCTAGCATCATGGTATGGACGCCCACGACATCGCCGACGGGCGCGCGCGGTGGCAGCGCCGTTACGACGAGGCCCGCAAGCGCGACGCCGATTTCACCACGCTGTCCGGCTCGCCGGTCGAGCCCGTCTACGGCCCGCCCGAGGGCGCCGTCGTACCTGGTTTCGAGCGTATCGGCTGGCCGGGGGAGTACCCGTACACCCGCGGCCTGCATCCGACGGGCTATCGCGGCCGCACGTGGACGATCCGCCAGTTCTCCGGGTTCGGTAACGCCCGGCAGACCAACGCGCGGTACAAGATGCTGCTCGAAGCGGGCGGCGGCGGGCTCAGCGTCGCCTTCGACATGCCCACGCTGATGGGCCGCGACTCCGACGAGCCGCAGTCGCTGGGCGAGGTCGGCCACTGCGGCGTCGCCATCGACTCCGCGGCCGACATGGACGTGCTGTTCGAGGGCATCCCGCTGGCCGACGTGACGACGAGCATGACGATCTCCGGGCCGGCGGTGCCGGTGTTCTGCATGTACCTCGTGGCCGCCGAGCGCCAGGGCGCCGACCTGTCGCGGCTGGACGGCACCCTGCAGACGGACATCTTCAAGGAGTACATCGCGCAGAAGGAGTGGCTGTTCCCGCCCGAGCCGCACCTGCGGCTCATCGGTGACCTCATGGAGTACACCGGGAAGCACATCCCGCGCTACAAGCCGCTGTCGGTGTCCGGGTACCACATCCGGGAGGCCGGCTCCACCGCCGCGCAGGAGCTCGCGTTCACGCTCGCCGACGGCTTCGGCTACGTCGAGCTGGGGCAGTCGCGCGGGCTCGACGTCAACACGTTCGCGCCCGGGCTGAGCTTCTTCTTCGACGCGCACATCGACTTCTTCGAGGAGATCGCCAAGTTCCGCGCGGCGCGGCGGATCTGGGCCCGGTGGCTGCGCGACGTGTACGGCGCGACCAGCGAGAAGGCGCTCTGGCTGCGCTTCCACACCCAGACCGCAGGCGTGTCGCTGACGGCGCAGCAGCCGTACAACAACGTGGTGCGCACCGCCGTGGAGGCGCTCTCGGCCGTGCTCGGCGGCACCAACTCGCTGCACACCAACGCGCTGGACGAGACGCTGGCGCTGCCCACCGACGAGGCGGCCGAGATCGCGCTGCGCACCCAGCAGGTGCTCATGGAGGAGACCGGCATCACCAACGTCGCCGATCCGCTCGGCGGCTCCTGGTACGTCGAGGCCCTCACCGACCGCATCGAGGCCGAGGCCGAGGCGATCTTCCAGCGCATCCGCGACATGGGTTCGGACGGCTCGATCACCGCGGGCATCCTGCGCGGGATCGAGGACGGCTGGTTCATGTCGGAGATCGCCGATGCCGCCTTCGTGTACCAGCAGGCGCTGGAGAAGGGCGACAAGCGCGTCGTCGGGGTCAACGTGCACACCGGCTCGCTCACCCGCGACCTGGACATCCTGCGCGTCTCCCACGAGGTCGAGGTCGAGCAGAAGCAGTTGCTCGGGCAGCGTCGCGCCGAGCGGGACAACGCGCTGGTCAAGGCCCGGCTCGAGGCCATGGTCGCGGCCGCTCGCGGCGGGGAGAACATGATCCCGGCGATGCTCGACGCCGCGCGCGCGGAGGCGACGCTCGGCGAGATCTGCGGCGCGCTCAAGGAGGAGTGGGGCATCTACCGGGAACCCGCCCGGTTCTGACGTCACGCCTGCGTTACCGAACCGCAATACAAGACCGCAACCGGTTCCGTCCCCCGCTGGTCTTCCTACGACGACCTTGACCAACGGGGGAGGGGCCTTGCTGGCACTCGTGCTCGCCGCGCTGCGGGCCCGGCGCGTCCAGGCGCTGACGTTGGTGCTGCTCAGCACCCTTGCCGCGGCGGCCGCGGCGGCCGCGCCCTGGTACGTGCTGGCCTCGACGGAACGGATCGCCACCCGGCACGTGGACAACGCTCCGATCCAGGAGCGGTCGCTGGAAACGATCGGCGAGGGTCCCGTCGAGGGTGGGTCGGTCGAGGCCCATCTCGCCGCCCAGTCCGACCTGACCCAGCGCATCGTGGGGCTGTCGGGCTTCGTGACGTACACCGAGGCGTATCTGACCGGCACGGCCGGCACCGGCGGCACGGGCAGCGCGCAGGAGGCCAAGGGTGGCGGCACCGACGTGCACACCACCGACTCCCAGCTCGCCTTCCGCGGCGGGGCGTGCGACCGCGCGACGTTCGAGGGCCGCTGCCCGAGCGCGGCCGACGAGGTCGCGGTCAGCTACCGCACCGCGCACTGGCTGCGGGTCAAGGCCGGCGACACGATCACCTACTCCGCGCTGAACCTCACCAAGCCGCTGCAGCTCAAGGTTGTCGGCGTGTACCGACCGGACGACCCGGCCGCCCCGTTCTGGAGCAGCAACGAGCAGCTCGTGGCCAAGGACCTGCCGACCAGCGCGCCGCCGGAGATCACCGAGCCGGTCGACGACGCCCTGCTGGCCGCGCCCGCGCTGTTCGACAAGAGCCTGACCGGGATGACGGTCCGCACGATCGTCGACATGGTCGCCCAGCCCTCGCTGCTCGTCGACAACGCGCCCGAGGACGTCAGCTCCAGCCTCGCGGGCGCGACCGTGGCCGCCGGCAACAACCGGCTCACGCTCAACACCCAGCTGCCCGCGACCATCGACAAGGTCGAGCGGGACCGGCAGTTGGTTTCCTTGGGTGTACCGGTGGGTGCCTTCCAACTGCTCGTGCTGTGCTGGTTCGCGCTCTACCTGGCGGTGAAGTACACCGGCGAGGAACGGCGCCCCGACATCGGCCTGGTCAAGCTGCGCGGCGCCACCCGCCTGCGCACCTGGGCCCTGGTCAGCGGCCAGAGCGCGCTGCCGATGCTGCTCGGCGCGGTGCTGGGCCTGCCGATCGGCTACGTCGCGGCGACCGCGGTCACCGGCGTCATCAAGGACTCGGCGGTCAACGCGCAGGCGGCCTCGCTCTCGGTCGGGGCGGCCGCGCTGGCCGTGCTCGGCGCGCTGCTGGCCGCGCTGCTGGCCGAGCGCCGCGCGCTCTCCTCCAGCGTCTCGGAGCTGCTGCGCCAGGCGTCCGCGCGCAGCCGCATCTGGCGCGACCTGTTCGACCTGCTGTTCGTGGTGCTCGCGGTGGTCGCCGTGTACCAGGTCAAGAGCCGCGCCTCGGGCGACGCCGCGGGCCTCGCGCTACTCGCGCCCGGCTTGGCCGCGCTGGCCTTCGCGCTCGTGGCCGCGCGCCTGATCACGTTCTCGGCGAGCCGGATGGTCGAGGGCGCGCTGCGCCACGGCCGCCCCGCCCGCGCGCTGACCGCGATCTACCTGGCCCGCCGCCCGGGCGTGCACCGCCTCGCCGCGCTGATGATCGCCACCGTTGCGCTGCTGGTCACCTCGGCGCTGACCTGGAACTCCGGGCGGACCGCGGGCGAGACCCGGGCCCAGCTCGAGGTCGGCGCGGACAAGGTGCTCACGGTGCGGGCCGAGAACCGCCTGCAGCTGCTCAACGCCGTCCGCACGGCCGATCCCACCGGCGAGCACGCGATGGCCGCGGTCGAGTCGATCCGCTCGGCCTCCGACCGGGTCCTGCTCGTGGACAGTCCGCGGCTGGCCAAGGTGGCGACCTGGCGCCCGGAGTACGGCCCGAGCGCCGAGCGCACCGCCGAGATCCTGCACCCGCAGGCGCCCGCGCCGGTCACGATGACCGGCGGCGAGCTGGCGGTCGACTTCACCACCCACTTCTCCGACGAGGACGCGAACCGGGTGGCGTTCCTCGACGTCGTCTTCGCCAACGCGAAGGGCGCGCGGGTCGCGGCCCGCATCGGCCCGCTGGCCGAGGGGCGCCGGACGGTGCAGGCGGCGGTGCCCGAGTGCGCGGCCGCGCCCGGCTGCCGGCTCAGCTCGCTGCAGGTCCTGCAGACCACCACCGACCAGAAGATCTTCTTCGCGGCGCGGCCGGGCATCGACGTCGTCCTGCACGGCATGACCGCGGCCGGGCAGCCGGTGCTGAGCAAGGACATGCTGAGCGACCGGACGCGGTGGCGGCTGGGGGTCAACGGCAACCCGCCCAACCTCATCGTCACGCCGGTCGACGACGGGCTGCACCTGACCGTCGCGCCGATCCGGTCCGGCGGCATCAGTGACCCCGGGGTGTACCCGCTGGACACCCCCGCCCCGCTCGCCAGCATCCGGGCCACCAAGCTGCAACCGCGGCTCGTCGGCGACCAGCGGGTCAACTACGGCTCGGTCTCCATCTCCGAGCAGATCGCCGGCACCGCGACCGCGCTGCCGCGGCTGGGGACCCGGGGCGTGCTGATCGACCTGGAGTACGCCGACCGGCTCGGCGCCGACTTCGGGGCCGGCGAGTCGCTGCAGGTCTGGCTCAACGCGTCCGCGCCCGCGAGCATCACGACGTCGCTGCGGGACCAGGGCATCATCGTGCTGGGCGAGGAGTCGATCGACGGCACGGCCGAGCGCTACGCCTCCTTCGGCCCGCCGCTCACCCTGCAGTTCATGCTGCTGTCGGCGGTGGTCGGGCTGGCCCTGGCGATCGGCGCGGCGGTGGTGGTCGGGGCCGTCGAGCGCCGGCCGCGGGCCAAGGAGCTGGGGGCGCTGCGGCACCAGGGCGCGCCGGCCGCGCTCATCCGCCGCGTCGGCATCGAGGGGTACCTCGTGCTGGCCATCGCCTCGCTGCTGTTCGGCCTGATACTGGCCGCCGTCCTGCGCGCCTACATCGGCGACGTCCTGCCCTACTTCGCCGACGGATGGAGCGCGCCGTGAGCGGGCTGGAGCGGAGCGGAAGAGCCGCTCACCGGGGGCACAGTTCGGCGATCGCGTCGACGCCGGAGCTTGCGGAGGTGGCGGCGTGATCGGGCTCGCTTTGGCGATGGTGCGTGCGCGGCCGGGACAGGCGCTCACGGCCTTCCTGCTGGCTGTGTTCGCGATGGCCGCGGCCGTGAGCGCGCCGGTGTACTCCACCACCGCCGACCGGGCCGTCGTGCACAGCCAGGTCGCGGCGGCGCCGATCGCCGATCGCGTCGTGCAGGCCCGGCGGACCTCGCCCACGCCGCAGGACCACGACTTCGAGAACCTGCTGCCGCAGCTGTTCAACGGCAACGGGTTCGTGAGCGTGTTCAGCACCGAGTACGACATCCTGCTGACCCCGCGCGACGTGAAGCAGTCGCACCCCGCGCCGCGCTTCGTGTACCGCGACGACGCGTGCGCCCACGTCCGCATCACCGCCGGGCGCTGCTACGTCAGCGAGACCGAGGTGATCCTCAGCGCCGGGCAGATGGAGACGCTCGGCCTGCGCGTCGGCGACACCGTCACCGCCGCCTACGCCAAGATCGACCCGAATGCCGGGGAGTACTTCGAGGCCGGCAAGCCGTCGCTGCTCACCGTCGTCGGCACGTTCGAGCCGCTGAACAAGGCCGACACGTACTGGTCGGACCTGGACTACTTCAATCCGCGGGCCAGCTCGCGGTACACCACCGAGCCCGTCTTCGCCGGCCGGCTGACCCTGGAGGCGATGGACCACGGGCCGGAGAAGCAGGCCCTCGACGTCGTCATCGACGACTCGGCGATCAACCGGGAGTCGCTGAGCGAGATCAGCGCCCAGGTCGACGCGGGCAAGAGCAAGCTCGAGGCGCTGCCCGGCCACGCGGTCGTGCACACCGGCCTGCCGGCCCTGCTCCAGCGGATCGACGGCGACCGCAGCCTCGTCGCGCAGGTCGTGCCGGTCGCGGCGGTACCCCTCGTGCTGCTGTGCTGGTTCGTGCTCTTCATCGCGGTGGCCTCGGCGACCCAGGAGCGCCGCCGCGAGCTCGGGCTGTTCTCCCTTCGCGGGCTGACGGCCCCGCGGCGCTGGTGGCTCGCGGCCGGCGAGAGCATCGTGCCGATCCTGGCCGGCGCCGTGGTGGGCTTCTTCCTCGGCCACTACGTGGTCCGCGCGGCCGCGTGGTTCCTGCTGAGCACCTCGTCCGACGTGCCGATCTCGGCCGGGTTCAACCGGTGGGCGGCGGCGTCGCTGCTCGGCGCGCTGCTGGCCGCCCTGCTCGCCCAGCGCGGCGAGCTGGCCAAGCGGACCGTCGACCTGTTGCGCAACGTGCCCAGCCGGATCTCCCGCTGGGGCGCGCCGATCTTCGAGGTCGTCGTGGTGGTGCTGGCCGTCGTCTCCGTCGTGCAGCTGCGCCGGGGCGGCAGCGGGCTCACCGGCTTCGCGCTCGTCGCCCCGTCGGCGGTGGTGATCGCGGTCGCCCTGCTCGCCGCCCGGGCCGTGCTGCCGATCGCCGAGCGGATCGGGCGCCGCGCCGCCCGCAACGGCCGGATCGGGCCGATGCTGGCCGCGTACGCGCTGTCCCGCCGCCCCGGCACCCAGCGCATCCTCGCGCTGTTCGTGGTCGCCATCGGCCTGCTGGTCTTCGCGGCCACCGCGTCCAGCGCGGCCGGGGACGCCCGCGACCACCGCGCCAGCGTCCAGCTCGGCGCGGAGCGGGTGCTCACCGTCGACCCGCTCAGCCGGGCCGCCCTGCTGGCCAAGGTCCGCGCGGTCGACCCCAAGGGCGAGTTCGCGATGGCCACCGCGATGCTGCCGGTCTCCGAGGACTCGGTCGCCCCGATGCTCGCCGTGGACAGCCGCGCGCTGGCCGCCACCGCGGTGTGGGACGACTCGCGGCTCTCCGCCGAGGAGGCGGCCAAGCTGCTGCACCCGGCGGCCGAGCGGGAGTCGATCGAGGTCGACAACAAGGAGCTCTCGCTCGACGTCACCATCGACAACCTCGTCGACGCGTTCCGGGTGCACTGGGTCGCGGTCGTGGTGCCCGAGGACGGCGGCGACGTCGGCCGGGTCGACCTGGGCAAGGTCACCACCGGCCGGAACACCTACGTGCGCAACCTGCCGATGTGCGTCAACAAGTGCCGCCTGGCCGCCCTGGAGCTCGAGCAGCCCGAGCAGCGTGGCTTCGACGCCAACGTCGTCCTGCACAGCCTCAGCCAGCACGGCAAGGCCATCGTCGACGAGGCCGCGTTCGCCCGGTCCGAGACCTGGCGGGTGCCGGACACGCCGGGGCCGAAGCTGCTCGTGCCGACGCTGTCCGCCGAGCAGGACGGGCTGCGGGCCGAGATCTCCAACTACAAGGGCGCCGACACCGCGATGCGGGTGATGCCCACGGACGTACCGTCGCCGCTGCCCGTGATCGCCGCCCGCTCCGCCGGGGTGGGCGACCACATGACCGGGCTGGACGAGTCGCGGCAGGCGATCGACGTGGTCGGCGAGGTGAACACCGTGCCGCGGCTCGGGTACAGCGGCGGGATCGTCGACCTGGACTACGCCGAGCGGATGGCGACGGACGGGGGTGACGCGGAGTACCCGCGGATCTTCCTGGGTCCGAAGGCGCCCGCGGACGTGGTCGAGCAGCTGCGCAAGCAGGGCCTGATCGTCAGCGCCGACACCCGGCTGGGACCGGTCCGCGACGCGCTCGACGAGCAGGGGCCGGCCGTCGCGCTGCGCTTCCACGAGCTCGCCGGGGTGCTGGCGGTCATCCTCGCCATCGGCGCGCTGTGGCTGGTCGCCAGCCTCGACCGGCAGCGCCGGCTGGGGGAGCTGCGGGCGCTGCGGGCCCAGGGCGTGACCCGGCGCGACGCCGCCGCCAACGGCTACCTCGCGCTGGTCGGCACCGCGGTCGTGCTCGCCCCGTTCGCCACCCTGGCCAGCTGGCTGCTGGTGCGCGAGTATCTTCCGGTCTTCAGTGACGACGCGCAGGGATTCGAGGCCTCATACTGGCCGTCACCCCTCCCGGTCGCCGTCGCCTGGGGGGCCGCCGCGGTGCTGCTGGCCGTGGCGGCGATCGTCGCCGGAGCCAGGCTGCGCGCGGCCGCGACGTTGAAGCGCTGATCGTGTACTGCGAGAGGATGGGGACGCGATGAACGGATTGGCGGTCGCCTGCCGGCGGGTCGTGCACATCTACCGGGCCGAGGCGGGCGACGTCGTGGCCCTGGCCGGTGTCGACCTGTCGATCGGGCCGGGCGAGACGCTGGCGCTCGTCGGGCCCTCCGGCTCCGGCAAGTCGACGCTGATCTCCCTGCTGGCCGGGCTGATGCGCCCGTCGGCCGGCCGGGTCAACATCGGCACGTACGACATGGGCAAGCTCTCCGACAGCGAGATCGCCCGGCTGCGCGGCACCGAGATCGGCGTCGTGCTGCAGGGCGCCGCGCGCAACCTGCTGCCGTACGCGTCGCTGCACCGCAACATCTGGCTGGCCCAGCGGCGCGCGGCCCGCACCGAGGGCATCAAGCTCGACGACCCGGACCGCATCCTCGACCTCGTCGGGCTGCCCGGGCTCGGACGCGCCCGCATCGACGAGCTCGCACCGGGCGCGCGGCAACGGGCGGCGCTCGCCGTCGGCATCGCGGCCGGCCCCGGCCTGCTGCTCGTGGACGAGCCCACCAGCCAGCTCGACACGCACGGGCGCGACGAGGTGCTGGAGGCCCTGGAGACCGTCAACCGCGAGCGCAACACGACGATCGTGGTCGTCACCCACGACGGTGACGTCGGCACCCGGCTCGGCCGCGCGGTGACCATCCGCGACGGGCGCGTGGGCGCGGAAGGCCGCGACGGGCAGGACTTCGCGGTGGTGGCGGGCGACGGGACGGTACAGCTGCCGCCTGAGGTTCTTGGTGACTTCCCCCCGGGCACGCTCTTCACCGTTGAGCACATCGACGGGTCCGTGACGCTGGTGGCGGGTGGATCCGACCGATCACTTGCGGCAGATCACTAGGGGCACGTGCAAAACTAGGGCCATGACGGACCCACGCCAGTCTCAGTCGATCTTCACCCGCGGGGCGGTGGACCTCGGCGCCCTGGCCGCACGCGGCAACGCGACGGCCGCGCAGCGGCCCGCCGCCGAGTCCACCCCGGGCACCCCCGCCGGCGCCAACGTGATCGAGGTCACGGAGGCGAGCTTCCAGCAGGACGTCATCCAGCGTTCGCTGACGGTGCCGGTGGTCATCGACTTCTACGTCGCCGGCAGCGCGCCGGACCAGCAGTTCTCGCCGCTGCTGGCCCAGCTCGCGGACGAGGGCGCGGGCGCCTGGACGCTCGCCCGGGTCGACGTCGAGACCAGCCCGCGCCTCGCACAGATGTTCCGCATCCAGAACATCCCGTTCGTCGTGGCCATCGTCGGCGGGCAGCCCGTCGACGCGTTCAACCAGCCGCTGCCCGAGCCGCACCTGCGCCAGTGGATCGACGCGGTGCTCAAGGCGGCCGGCATCGAGGTCGAGCAGCCCGAGGACCCGCGCCTGCTGCAGGCCGACGACGCGATGGCCGACGGCGATCTCGACGCCGCCGAGGCCGCGTACCGCAAGATCCTCGACGAGACGCCGAACGACGTCGTCGCCGAGTCCGGGCTGGCCCAGGTCGGGCTGCTGCGCCGGACCGACGGCCTGGACCTCGCCGCCGCCCTCGCCGCCGCCGACAAGTCCCCGGACGACCTCGACGCGCAGCTGCTCGCGGCCGACGTCGAGGTCCTCACCGGCGAGGCCGACAAGGGCTACACGCGCCTGGTCGGCCTCATCCGCCGCACGGCGGGCGACGAGCGCGAGGCCGTGCGCAAGCACCTTCTCTCGCTGTTCACCGTCGCCGGCCCCGACGACCCCGCGGTCGCCAAGGCCCGCCGGGCACTGGCGAGCGCGCTCTTCTGACGGGCCCGGCCGTGCGCCGCATCGCCGTCGTCGACGCGCCGAGCAACCTGGGGTTACGGCCACCGACCGCATCCTCGGTGCCCGGCTGCGCCAAGGCGCCCGGTGCGCTGCGTGACCACAACCTGCTGGCCCGCCTCGGTGCGCGCGACGCCGGCTGCATCACCCCGCCGCGGTATGACCCGGCGGGGTGGCAGCCCGGCGACGGGGTGGCCCAGTCGGCCGAGATCGCCGTGTTCGTCAAGCGCCTGGCCGACCGCATCGGCTCGGTCCTCGCCGCGGGCGACTTCCCGCTCGTGCTCGGCGGGGACTGCTCGATCCTGCTCGGGGCCGGCCTGGCCATGCGCCGCTTCCAAAATGAGGCCGGGGGCCGCATCGGCCTGGTCTACGTCGACGGCCACTCCGACTTCCGCCACGACGGCAACGCGTCCTACGTCGGCGCCGCGGCGGGCGAGGCACTGGCCCTCGCGACCGGGCGCGGACAGGCCAACCTCGCCTCGATCGAGCAGCGCCGCCCGTACTTCCGCGACGTCGACGTGGCGCTGCTGGGCATTCGCACGCACGACGAGTACCGGCTGGATCTGCAGGCCGCGGGCATCGTCGCGCGGGCGGTGCCGGAACTGCGCTCAGACGGGGCTGCGCGATCCGCGCAGTGGGCGCGCGACCAGCTCCGCGACTGCGCCGGGTTCTGGGTGCACATCGACGTGGACGTGCTCGACCCCGCCGTGATGCCGGCGGTCGACGCGCCGGACGTGGGCGGGATCGCGTACCGGGAGCTGGAGATTCTGCTCAGCGGGCTGGTCTCCGATCCGCGCTGCCTGGGTGCGCAGGTCACGGTGTTCGATCCGGACTACGACCCGGACGGGCAGTACGCGGCCGAGGTGGCCGACGTGCTGGTGGCCGGCCTCGAGCCGTTGATCACGTCGTCGGCGTTGGTGGCGTCCTCGCCGGATCCGGTGATCTCGGCGCCGCCGTTCGCTGATCCGGTTTCGGCGCCGCCGATCTCCGCGCCGCCGGTGGCTGCTCCGTTGCCGCCTGCCTTGGATCCGGGGGCTGCGGAGCCGGCGGTGGGGGAGCTCGACTTCTTCGCGGAGCCGGCTTCGGGGGATCTGGATTTCTACGCGGAGCCGGAGGAGGACTTCGCGCCGCTCGACGTGGAGGTTGCTGCCGCGGCGCCCACTTCTCCCGCGATGCCTTCCGCGGTGGGTGCTTTGGGCGACATTTCCGACATTTCCGAAATGTCGGGCGAAGAGTTGCGTCACCGCGAGGAGGAAGGTGCAGAGTCGCGCCGCGGCGAGGGTGAGGGCGATGAGACGCGCAGCCTCGAAGGGGAGGACGAACGCGGCGTAGCAACGCTCGGACGCGCTCCCGGTGTAGGCGAACTCGGGTCGGGTGTGCGACGCGGCCTCGAACGGCTTCGCCCTGGCCGGCAACGCTCGGGCGGCCTGCTCCGCCGTGCGACCGCCGCCGATGACGCGCGCTCGGACGCCCTGGCTACGGAAAACGACAACGTGCCTGAGGAGTCGCGTGCGGGTGGGCTGCTGCGGCGCGTGGACCCCGTGGACGACGCGGGCTCAGGTGACGCGGGGTTGGAGGACTCGCGCGCGGGCGCGGAGGTGTCGGAGGAGCCGGAGGCGGAGGAAGCGGCGCTCGTCGAAGAGCTGGCTGAGGTTGAGCCGGCGGCGGCGGACGGGAAGCCGGCGTGGTTGCTCGGGCGGTACAGTCGCGGGGCTTCGTTGTCCTTGGACTCGCTGCCGCGGGACGACCAAGGGCCCGGTGGGCTCAAGCGCGGCCCCTTCGTGCCCAGTCAGGCTGCTCGGCGCGGGCCCGACGAGTCGCCCGAGTCGCCGCTCACCGATGTCGTGCCGGCCGCGCGGACGCCCGTGGACGAGGAAGAGGCGCAGCGGCCGGGCTCCTGAGGGGCCCGGCCGGCGTACGCGAAATCTCAGCCGATCGTCTGGAAGAACTTGCCGGCGATCGGGACCGCGGCGGCCGTCGACGCGCCGCCGTTCTCCACGAAGACGCAGAAGGCGATGTCCCCGCGGTAGCCCATGAACCAGGAGTGGGTGTGGGCCGGGTCGTTGTCGTACTCGGCGGTGCCCGTCTTGCCCCGCAGGTCGCCCGGCAGGTTCTTGAGCTGGTTGGCCGTGCCGTCGGTGACCACCTCGCGCATCATCTGGCGCAGCGGGTCGAGGGACGACTGCTTGAGCTGCGGGCCGTCCGCGGCCGGGCTCTTCGGGGCCGGGTCGAGGACGAGCTGCGGCTGCTTCCACTGGCCGCGGGCGATGCCGGCCGCGGCGGCGGCCATGACGACCGGGGAGACCAGGTTGGTGCCCTGGCCGAAGGCGGCCGCGGCCTGCTCGGCCTTGGAGCCGTTCACCGAGATCTTGCCGGAGAAGACGTCGGCGCCGAGGTCCCACGGGACGCCCAGGCCGAGGGTCTGCGCGGTCTTGCCCAGGCCGTCGGGGGCGATCTGCGGCGCGAGCGAGGCGAACGCCGTGTTGCAGGACTTCGAAAAATCGGTTCGCAGCGGTACGTTGCCCAGCTCCTCGTCGTGCGAGTTCTTGAACGTGCGGCCGTCCACCGTCAGGTTCTTCGGGCAGGCCACCATCGACTCGCCGGTCATGCCCTTGTCCAGCACCGCGAGCGCGGTGACGGTCTTGAGCATGGAGCCGGGCGGGGTCTGCCCGACGAGGGCGAAGTTGTTCGCGGCCGCGCCCGGGCCGTTGGCGACCGCGACGATCGAGTTGTCGCTGACCCGGATCGCGACCAGGGCCGAGCGCCGGGTCTCGCCGGCGAGGGCCTGCTCGGCCGCGTTCTGCATGTTCTGGTCGATGGTCAGCTTGATCCCGGTGCCGGTGGTGGGGTCGGCGCTGAAGAACTCCTTGTCCGGGGTGCCCTGGGGCATGGACACGATCACCTTCACGCCGGGCTTGCCCTGCAGCACGGCGTCGTAGCGCTGCTGCAGGCCGCTCAGCCCGACCACGTCCCCGACCTGGTACTTGCCGGGGTTCTTGTCCATGATCTCCTTCGTCACCTCGCCGGTGCTGCCCAGCAGGGCGCGGGCGAACTGGGCGGAGGGGGCCAGGGACTGCGTCGAGTTGCGGGTGATCACGCCGGGCGTCGAGTTCAGCTTGTTGGCGATCGGGTCGAAGACCTCCTTGCGCAGGGTGACAATCTGCACAAAGGCGTCGGGTGCGGCCTTCTTCACCTTGTCGGGCAGGCCGGAGACGTCGACGTCGACGTTCGCCGCCTTGAAGGCGTCTGTCAGATTTCTGACCACGATGTTGATGTCGGTGATCGAGCGCGGCTGGACGCCGACGATCACGACCGGCTTGCTGCTCACGATCGGCTGGCCGGCGCCGTCGAGAATGCTGCCGCGCGATCCGGCGGTCTTGCGGATCGCGAGCTTGTCGGTGGACTCGAGCTTCGGGTTGATGGTCCTGGCGTCGAAGATCACGGTCCAGGCCTTGTCGACCCGCTTGGCGTCGACCGTCGTGTCGTACTCCCACGTCGAGTCGGCCACCGGCCACGCCACGTGCACGATCGCGCTGCTGTTGTCGTCCTTGACCACCGGCGCGCCCTTGAGGGTGAGCTTGGGCGGATGGGCGGCCAGATCGCCCGCGACGGTCGTCCACAGCTTCTGCGCCGCGTCGCCGGTCAGGGCTTTACCGTCCTGACCCAAGAACTTCAGGCCGGCGATGTTGCCCTGCTCCCACGCCCCGAGGAAGGTCTTGAAGGAGTCGTCCGGCGGCTTACTGGAGCACGCGGGCAGCGTGCCGAGCAGCGCCACGGCGGCGACGAGTGCGGTGACGCGACGGATCGAAACGGCCATGTGGGCGATTCTGCGCTATGAAAGCACGGATCTGCACGCCCCAAGATCGCATAAGTAGGACAATTCTGTACGCCGAGCGCCGCTTGATCGGGTACACGACGAAGGTGAACCGGACTGAGGCGAACCCTCCGCAGAGCTTTAGGCTGAGCGAGGACAACCCACAACGTGGTGGGCGAGGGGAGAACAACCGATGAATCGGCCTGGGGCCACCCCGGTGCAGGACGGCGCCCGCGCATTACGCGACGCGCGAGCCCCCGAACCGGCGGTCGAAGACGACGAGCTGGAGCAGTCAGTGCCCAACGCGGAGCACCTGGTGGCGGAGGCGGTCGTCCTGGCCACCGCGCAGGATGCGGATCCGGAACTGGTCGCGGCCTATTGGCGCCTGGTGCCCGACGAGGAGCTGGCCGCCTGCAATGTCGCCAAGATGGTCGACGCCACCCAGTCGCACCTGGAGCTGGCCCAGCAGCGGACCCCCGGCGAGCTGAAGCTGCGACTCGGGCTCAGCGTCACCGGCGGCACCGCGGTGGAGATCGTCACCGACGACATGCCGTTCCTGGTCGACTCGGTCACCAGCGCGCTGTCGTCGCGCAACATCGACGTCAACCTGCTGGTGCACCCGCTGGTCGTACTGCGCCGCGCCCCGCTCGGCGCGCTGGAGGACATCCGCGTCGGGGTCGAGCCCGAGGACGCGCTGCCCGGCGACATCGTCGAGAGCTGGATCCGCATCGAGGTCGACCGGATCCGCGACGAGGCCGAGCTCGAGGAGCTGCGCACCGACCTGGCCCGCGTGCTCAACGACGTGCGGGAGGCGGTCGAGGACTGGCCGAAGATGCGCACCCGGGCGCTGGCGCTCGCCGACGAGCTCGGCTCCGCCCAGCTGCCGGTCCCGGACAAGGACATCACGGACTCGGTGGAGCTGCTCCGCTGGCTCGTGGACGATCACTTCACGTTTCTGGGCTTCCGGCAGTACAAGCTGATCAAGGGCGAGAACGGCGAGGAACTCCTGCAGGCGGTGCTCGGCAGCGGCCTGGGCATCCTGCGCGGGGACCAGGTCAAGCCGCGGGCACTGTCCTCCATGACCGCCGAGGCCTACGCCAAGGCGCTGGAGAAGCGGCTGCTCATCATCACGAAGGCGAACTCCCGGGCCACCGTGCACCGGTCGGCCTACCTGGACTACATCGGCTTCAAGATGTTCGACGCCGACGGCAACGTGATCGGCGAAAGGCGCTTCCTGGGCCTGTTCTCCTCCGCGGCGTACCGCACGAGCGTCCGCGATCTGCCGGTCGTCAAGCGCAAGGTCGCCGAGGTGGTCGAGCGCTCCGGCCTCTCACCGCGCTCCCACTCGGGCAAGGACCTGATGGAGACGCTGGAGACGTACCCGCGCGACGAGCTGTTCCAGATCGCGACCGGCGAGCTGTACAACGCCGTCATGGGCGTGCTGCGCCTGGCCGGTCGTCGCCAGCTCAAGGTGTTCCTGCGCCGCGACGCCTACGGCCGCTTCATCTCCTGCCTGGTCTACCTGCCCCGGGACCGGTTCACCACGGCCAACCGGCTGCGCATCCAGCAGATCCTGCTGGCCGAGCTCAACGGCGTCGGCGTGGACTACACGACCCGGGTCAGCGAGTCCAAGTTCGCCCGCGTGCACTTCATCGTGCGCACCGAGCCCGGCAACCCGCCCGGCTGGATCGACGTCGACGACCTCACCGAGCGCCTGTCCGAGGCGACCCGGCTGTGGGACGACGACTTCCGGCTGGTCCTGGAGCGCAAGCTCAACGACGAGCACCAGGCCAAGGTGCTCTACCAGCGCTACGGCGGGGCGATCTCGGACACGTACAAGGACGAGCACACGCCGTACGAGGCCGTGAAGGACGTCGCCAAGCTGGAGCTGCTCGACGAGCCGGGCCAGCTGGTCATGCACGTGTACCGGCGCCGCCAGGACGAGTCGGACATCCGCTTCAAGGTCTTCCGGGCCGGCGAGCCCATGCTGCTCTCGGCCGTCCTGCCGGTGCTGCACTCGCTCGGGGTCAAGGTCACCGACGAGCGGCCCTACGAGGTCGTGCGCGGGGACGGGACGATCTACCTGTACGACTTCGGGCTGCAACTGCCACCCGACTCCCGCGCCATCGCCGACGTGCGCCCGCACCTGGAGAACGCGTTCTCGGCCACCTGGCGCGGCGAGGCCGAGGTGGACAACTTCAACAGCCTCGTGCTCAAGGCCGGCCTGACCTGGCGCGAGGTCGTGGTGCTGCGGGCCTACGCGAAGTACCTGCGCCAGGCGGGCACCGTCTTCTCCCAGGACTACATGGAGACGACGCTGCTGGCCTACCCGGCGGTGGCGTCCAAGCTGGTCGCGCTGTTCGCGGCCCGCTTCGACCCGCGGCTGCAGCTGTCCGAGGCGACCCGCACGGTGCAGTCCAAGGAGCTCGTGGCGGCCATCAACGCCGACCTCGACGAGGTGACCAGCCTCGACCAGGACCGGATCCTGCGGTCGTTCCTGCACCTGATCCAGGCCACGCTGCGCACGTCGTTCTTCCAGCGGGGCGATGGTGGCCGGCCGAAGTCTTACACGGCGTTCAAGTTGGATCCGCAGTCGATTCCGGATCTGCCGGCTCCCCGGCCGCGTTTCGAGATTTTCGTGTACTCCCCGCGCTTCGAGGGTGTCCACCTGCGCTTCGGTTCGGTGGCCCGGGGCGGGTTGCGCTGGTCGGATCGGCGGGAGGATTTCCGGACGGAGATCCTGGGGCTGGTCAAGGCGCAGATGGTGAAGAACGCCGTGATCGTGCCGACCGGTGCGAAGGGCGGGTTCGTGCTCAAGCAGGTCCCGGGGGATCGGGACGAGGCGGTGGCCTGCTATCAGCTGTTCATCTCGGCGCTGCTGGACGTGACCGACAACCTCGACGGCGGGAAGGTCGTGGCGCCGCCGGACGTGGTGCGGCACGATCCGGACGATCCGTATCTGGTGGTGGCGGCGGACAAGGGCACCGCGACGTTCTCCGACATCGCCAACGAGATCTCGGTGCGGTACGGGTTCTGGCTCGGTGACGCCTTCGCCTCGGGCGGGTCGGCGGGCTATGACCACAAGAAGATGGGGATCACGGCCAAGGGGGCGTGGGAGTCGGTCAAGCGGCACTTCCGCGAGCTCGGCCTGGACACCCAGACGACCGAGTTCACGGTGGTCGGGGTGGGCGACATGTCGGGCGACGTGTTCGGCAACGGGATGCTGCTGTCCGAGCACATCCGCCTGGTCGCGGCGTTCGACCACCGGCACATCTTCATCGACCCCGATCCCTCCGCGGCCGTGGGCTTCGCCGAGCGGACCCGCCTCTTCGCGCTCCCGCGGTCCTCGTGGGACGACTACGACCGGTCGAAGATCTCGGCCGGCGGCGGCGTCTTCAACCGGGCGGCGAAGTCGATCAACCTGTCCGACGAGGCCCGGGAGGCGCTCGGGATCACCACCCCGGGTCCGCTCGCCCCGAACGACCTGATGCACGCGATCCTCGCCGCGCCGGTCGACCTGTTCTGGAACGGCGGCATCGGCACCTACGTCAAGGCGACCGGCGAGTCGCACGCCGACGTCGGCGACAAGGCCAACGACTACATCCGGGTCAACGGCCGGGAGCTGCGGGCCAAGGTGGTCGGCGAGGGCGGCAACCTTGGCCTGACCCAGCGCGGGCGGATCGAGTACGCGCTCAACGGCGGCCGCATCGCCACCGACTTCATCGACAACTCGGCCGGCGTCGACTGCTCCGACCACGAGGTCAACATCAAGATCCTGCTCGACCGCGCGGTCGCGGCGGGGGAGCTGGAGGCGGCGGACCGCAACCCGCTGCTGGCCGAGATGACCGACGAGGTCGGCGAGCTGGTCTTGCGCGACAACTACGACCAGGCCACGGCGCTGGGCAACGCGCGGGCGCAGTCGCGGTCGCTGCTGCCGGTACACAAGCGGCTCATCGCCGATCTTGAGCGGCGGGGCCAGCTCGATCGCGCCCTGGAGGGCCTGCCGAACGACGAGCAGCTCGACGAGCGCGCGGCGTCCGGGGTCGGGCTCACCTCGCCCGAGTTCGCGGTGCTGCTGTCCTACGTCAAGATCGTGCTGGAGCACGAGATCCTCGACTCGAACCTGCCGGACGAGGAGTGGACCACCGACGTGCTGGTCGACTACTTCCCGACCCCGCTGCGCGAGCGGTTCGCCGAGGCGATGGCCGAGCACCCGCTGCGCCGCGAGATCGTCACCACGGCCGTGGTCAACGAGGCGGTCAACCGGGGCGGCACGTCGTTCTTCCACCGCGCCTCGGAGGAGACGGGCGCGGGCGCGGCGGACGTGCTGCGGGCCTCGGTCGTCGTCAACGAGGTGTACGGCCTGAGCGAACTGCGCCGCGCCGTGGAATCGCTCGACAACCGGATCCCGACCAAGTCGCAGACCGCGGTGTACCTGGAGATGCGCCGCCTGCTCGACCGCGCGGTGCGCTGGCTGGTCTCCAACCGCCGGCTCCCGATCGACGTCCCCGGCGAGATCGCCCGCCTGCGCCCCGGCATCGCCCGCCTCCTGCCGCAGCTGGACACCCTCTTCCGCGGCCGCGAGCGGGAGGCCCTGCACGCCAACGCCGAGGGCCTGCGGGAGCTCGGGCTGCCGGAGGAGATCGCGGACAGCACCACCCGCATCATGTACGGCTTCGGCCTGCTCGACATCGTCGAGGTCGCCTCCACCACGGGCCGCGACGTCAACGAGGTCGCGACGGTGTACTACCTGCTCAGCGAGCGGTTCCGGGTCGACGACCTGCTCTCGCGCATCTCGGCGCTCCCGCGCGAGGACCGCTGGCAGACCCTGGCCCGGATGGCGCTGCGCTACGACCTGTACGCGGCGCTGGCGGCCCTCACCGCCGAGGTCCTCAACGCGACGTCCCCGGACGCCGACACCGAGGCGCGGGTGCACGAGTGGGAGCAGAGCAACGCGACGTCCATCGCGCGGACGCGCAACGCCATCGGCGAGTTCGGCGACTCCCCGGGCGACCTGGCCGCGCTGTCAGTGCTGCTGCGCCAGATCCGCACCCTGGTCCGGGCCTCGGCGGCCTGACATTGCACGGCGGCCCCCGGTGTCCTCGGACGCCGGGGGCCGCTTCGTCTTTCGGGGTTACGCCGCCAGGCCCAGGGTCTCTGCGGCGGCGCGGCCGTTGGCGTGGCTGGCGCCCCACGTCGTGATGAACGCGCGGGCGCCGGACGGCCGCCACGACGACGGCCAGCCCATCTCGACCACGGTCACCGCGTGCGTCTCGGCCAGGCCTTCCACCAGCGCGCGGGCGCCCGGCAGGCGGTGGACGTTGCGGCCTACGACCACGATCGGCCGGCCCCCCGCGCGGGCGCGGAGGTCGGCCGGGTCGGCGGTCGCGGCCACGATGCGGACCTGCTCGGTGCCGTTCACGTGCGGCCCGAGGCCCCACGGCACCCGCCCGGCCGCGATCGACGACTCGGACTCCAGCTGGACCAGCAGCGGGGCGGTCTCGCGGTCGTGGGTGCCCTCGATGCGCACCGCGCTCAGCGCCGCCGGATAGCCCAGACCCGGCTCCTCGCGGTCCGTGCGGTCCCCGCTGCGCGTCCACGCGGACAGGTCGGCCACGCGGGCCGCGGCCTCTTCCAGGCGGGGCAGGGCAAGGCGCCCATCCTGTACCGCGGCCACGATCTCCTCCGCGCAGGCGCGCGTGATCTGCTCGTCGATGTCGGCCCCGATGCACAGCAGATCGGCGCCCGCCGCGAGGGCCAGGACGGCGCCCTGGGGAATGCCGCCGGCGTAGCGGGCCGCGCCCAGCATCTCCAGCGCGTCGGTCACCACGACGCCGGTGAAGCCCAGCTCGCCGCGCAGCAGGTCGACCAGGACGGCGCGGCTGAAGGTGGCCGGGGCGTCGCCGGTGAGGTCGGGGACCCGGATGTGCGCCGACATGATCGACTTGGCCCCCGCCTCGATGGCGGCGACGAACGGCGGTAGCTCGCGCCCGCGCAGCAGCGACGCGTCGATGTCGACGGTCGGCAGCTCCCGGTGCGAGTCGGCGAGGGTCGCGCCGTGGCCGGGGAAGTGCTTGGCGCACGCCGCGACACCCGCGCCCTGCAGGCCCAGCACGGCCGCGGCGGTGTGGGTGGCGACGGCGATTGGGTCGGCGCCGAAGCTGCGGGTACCGATGATCGGGTTGTCGTCGGCGGTGTTCACGTCGACCGTCGGCGCGAGGTTCAGGTTGATCCCGAGCCCGTCGAGCTCGGCGCCGATCGTGCGGTACACGCGGCGGGTGACGGCGGGGTCACCGAGCGCGCCCAGCGCGGCGTTGCCCGGGTAGGGGCTGCCGGCGCGGTGGGCCAGGCGGGTGACGTCGCCGCCCTCCTCGTCGATGGCGATGAGCACGCCCTCGCGCGCGGCGTGCAGGTTCGCGGTGAGCGCGGCGACCTGCTCCCGCTCGACGATGTTGAAGCCGAAGAGCAGGTGTCCGGCCATCCCCTCGGCGAGGAGGTCCACGGCCCACGCCGGGGCCTGCTCCCCGCGGAAGGCGCCCAGCAGTGTGCCCAGGGCCAGCCGGCGGAGTCCGGGATCGGTCGACACGATGTTCCCCCTTTGCGCGCGCGGACGCGGGTGCGGCGGCGGGGCTGCACACTCGTCCGATGCACTGTCCAAATCGTAAGAGCTTCTTGACCGGTTGTGCGTAGGCCGACCGGTTGGTCCGGCCGTACGCTCTCCGAATAGGTTGCGAGTGGCACGCTAATAGGAAAGTTTCCTAAATACTAGGGGTCTTCGTCACGATGAGTTCCGCCCGACTGCCCGGCACGCCTCGGCTGCTGCGCGCCCTCAACGATCGTGCCGCCCTCGAGCTGCTGCTGAGCCGGGGACCGCTCACCCGCGCCCAGCTCGGCGAGCTCACGGGACTGTCCAAGGTCACCGCATCGCAGCTGGTGGAGCGGCTGGAGGAGCGCGGGCTGGTGGCCCGGGTGGGCGAGCAGGCGGGCGGGCGCGGCCCCAACGCCCAGATGTACGCGGTGGTGCCCGCCACGGCGTACGTGGTCGGCGTCGATGCCGGTCCCGCCCACGTCGTGGCCGGGGTGGCGGACATCACGGGCAACATCGTCGGGCGCACCGACGTCGCGATCGGCGAGGGCGACGACCCGGTCAAGGTCGTGCACGCCGCGGTCGTGGAGGCCGCGCAGGCCGCCGGGGCGCCGATCGACCGGATCCGGCGCATCGTGCTCGGCACGCCCGGCCTGGTCGACCCGAACAGCGGCGAGATCACCTTCGCCTGGGACCTGCCGCGCTGGCACCGCGGCCTGCTCACCGCCCTGCGCGAGGACCTCGGCCGGCCCGTCATGTTCGAGAACGACGTGAACCTGGCCGCGATCGCCGAGCAGCACTCCGGCGCGGCCGTGGGCGCCCAGGACTTCGTGCTGGTCTGGCTGGACCGCGGCGTCGGCACCGCGGTCGTGCTGGGCGGCCGCCTGCACCGCGGCAGCGCGGGCGCGGCGGGCGAGATCGGCTACCTCCCGGTCGCCGGCACCCAGGTGAGCCGCGACGTGTCCCGGCGCTCCAAGAACGGCTTCCGGATGCTGGTCGACGCCGCGGCGGTACGCGCGATCGCCAAGACCCACGGCTTCAAGTCCGCGGGCGCGGCGGAGGCGGTGCGCGCCGCCATCGCCGCCGGTACCGCCGGCAGCCCCTTCCTCGACGAGCTGGCCCGGCGCATCTCGCTGGGCGTCGCGTCGGTCGGCCTCGTCCTCGACCCCGAGCTGGTGGTGCTGGCCGGCGACGTCGGGCAGGCCGGCGGCATGGACCTGGCCCAGCGGGTGCAGCACGAGGTGGCCGCGATCGCGGTCGTCTCACCCCGCGTGGTGACCACCGAGGTGGCCGCCGAGCCGGTCCTGCACGGCGCGATCCTGACGGGCCTGGATGCGGTACGCGAAGAGGTCTTCGGCTCGACGGCGTGACCGTCGCGGCGTTACCGGGCGTCGCGGCGGTTCATCGAGACGAACGCCGCCGCGGCGACCGCGATCGCCACGACCAGCACCACCAGGCCGCCCTGCTCCCACGACGCGTGGAAGGTCGACTTCGCCACGCCCGTCGCCGGGTTGGCCTCGGTGGCCTGGATGCCCTTCTGCAGCCAGGCGCGGGCCCAGCTCGACAGCCGGTACGGCTCGGCGTAGTCCTCGGTTCCCATCACGGTGAACACGACGGTGCTGCCGAACTCCCAGAGCAGCAGGTACGTGATGCCGACGCCGAGCGCGGCCGACGTGTGCCGCCCGATCGAGGCGACCGAGAAGCCCAGGGCCGTCCCGGCCATCGCGATGAACACCACGCGCAGCGCCGTGAGCAGCACCGAGCCGAACTCGCCGGCGCTCATCTGGCTCACGGTGCCGTTGCCGGCCGCGATGACCATGAAGGCGCCGGTCCACAGCGTGAGGTACACGATGGACAGCAGCCCGACGCCGGCCAGCGCGGCCAGCAGCTTGGCCCCGAGCACGTGCCCGCGCCGGGGCGCCCACAGCAGCAGGCTCGCCATCCCGCCCGAGCTCCACTCGACCCCGACGAACGACGCCCCGAGCACGAATCCGGCCAGCGCGAACAGGACGGCGGCACCGTAGTACAAATTGGGCCATTGGCGGTGGAACGAGAAGCCGTAGTCCAGCAGTGAGTCCTGGGTCGGCCGCGGGCCGTAGTCGCATCCGCGCGGGAGGTCCTCGCCCGGCTGGGCCTGTTCCAGGCCGCTCTGCACCCGGCCGCAGTGCTCGGTGCGCTCGTCCCACAGCTGGCCGAGCGAGACCGCGCGCTCCTTGGCGCTGGCGATCTCGTCGTTGGTCGGTGCGCTGCCGGACAGGGTGAAGCCGAAGGCGAGGAAGACCAGCATCGTGCCCACCAGCAGCGAGGTGATGAGCGTGATGCGGCGGCTGAAGAGCCGGGACCACTCGGCGGCGAACAGGCGGCTCATGCCGGGTGCTCCTCGGTCTGCCAGTCGGAGTTGTCGACCTGGCGGAACGAGCCGCGCGGGCCTCCGCCGGTGATGGCGAGGAACGCGTCCTCGAGTTGGGCGACGGGCGCCAGTTCGCGGACCCAGAGGTTGTGCACGCCCAGGGTGTACGACACCCACGCGGGCTCGGCCAGGTCGTGCACGACGAGGTGGTCCCCGGCCAGGCTCACCTCCGCGCCCGCCTCGGCGAGGATCTCGGCGGCGTGCTGGAGCTCGTCGACGCGGACGCGGTATGAGCCCTTGTCGGCCACCGCGAGCACCTCCGACACCGGCCCGGCGGCGACGGTGCGCCCACGCGAGATGATGGTGACGGCGTCGCAGACCTGCGCGATCTCGGCCAGGATGTGGCTGGAGATGACGACCGTCTTGCCCTGATCCGCGTGCCCGCGCAGCAGGTCGCGCATCTCGCGCACGCCCGCCGGGTCGAGCCCGTTGTTGGGCTCGTCGAGGATCAGCAGATCGGGGTTCTTCAGCAGCGCGGACGCGACCGCGAGGCGCTGGCGCATGCCCAGGGAGTAGGACCGCACCATGTCCTCCGAGCGGTCGGACAGCCCGACCTGGTCGAGGACCACCCCGATCCGCTGTTTCGGCACGCCACCGGCCTTCGCCAGCAGGGAGAGGGTTTTGTACCCCGTGAGGTTGCCGAAGAACGCCGGCGCCTCGACGATCGCGCCCACCCGGTCGGCCACCTCGGCCTGCATCCGCGGGACGGGCTCACCGAAGATGCGCATCTGGCCACCGTCCGCGCGCAGCAGCCCCAGCAGCGTCTTGAGCGTCGTGGACTTGCCGGAGCCGTTCGGGCCGAGGAAGCCGTGGATCTGCCCGGGCTCGACCAGCATGTCGAGGCGGTCGAGAGCGGCGCGTGGCTTGCCGAACACGCTCTGGTACGTCTTGACGAGTCCGTCGATTTCCAGTGCCGGTGTCATCGCAGCGCACAATACGGCCTCGCTCCCGCGCGCGGGGCCCCGGCAGTCATCGATATACGGGGCGTGGTTGGATTGGCACGTGTCAGATGACCTTGTCATCGCGGTGGAGAACGCCACGGTCACCCGCAACGGCAACCAGCTCATCCGATCGGTGAGCTGGCAGGTCGAGCTGGACGAGCGCTGGGTGATCCTGGGCCCGAACGGTGCCGGGAAGACCACGCTGCTCAATCTCGCGGGCGCGCGGATGCACCCGTCCGAGGGCACGGTCACCGTGCTCGGCGAGCAGCTCGGCAGGACGAACATCGCCGAGCTCAAGACCCGGATCGGCTTTTCCTCCAACGCGCTGCGGCTGCCCTTCGAGGAGACGGCGCGCGACGTCGTGCTGACCGCGTCCTGGGCGGTGGTCGGGCGCTACCGCGAGCGCTACGACCGGATGGACGAGGGGCGCGCCCTCGCGCTGCTGGACCAGCTCGGGGTCGCGGGCCTCGCCGACCGCGTGTACGGCACGCTGTCCGAGGGGGAGCGCAAGCGGGTACAGATCGCGCGGGCCCTGATGACCGACCCGGAGCTGCTGCTGCTCGACGAGCCGTCGGCCGGGCTGGACCTGGGCGCGCGGGAGGACCTGGTGCGCCGGCTGGCGGACCTCGCGGCCGACCCGGACGCGCCGGCGATCGTGCTCGTCACGCACCACGTGGAGGAGATCCCGCCGGGATTCACCCACGCGATGCTCATGCGCGACGGCGGTGCGGTCGCGCAGGGGCTCCTGCGCGACACGATCACCGCCGACAACCTGTCCCAGGCGTTCGGCCTGCCGTTGCAGCTCTCCACGCTGGACGGCCGCTTCCACGCGCAGGCGTCCTGAGGATTCAGCGCCCCTTGAAGGACGGCTTGCGCTTCTCCACGAACGCGGTCATCCCCTCGGCCTTGTCCTCGGTCGCGAACAGCGCCGCGAAGAGCTGGCTCTCCAGCCGCAGGCCCGAGGCGAGGTCCATGTCCAGCCCGCCGTCGACCGCCTCCTTGGCCGCGCGCAGCGCCATGGCCGGGCCGTTGACGTACGGGCGCACCAGGTCGAGGGCGGCCGCGTAGACGTCCTCGCGGGGCACCACGCGGTCGACCAGGCCGATGGCGAGCGCCTCGGCCGCGGGCACGAAGCGGCCCGACATGATGAGCTCCTTGGCCCGGGCCGGGCCGACCAGGCGGGCCAGGCGCTGCGTCCCGCCCGCGCCCGGAATGATGCCCAGGGTGATCTCCGGCTGGCCGAGCTGGGCGTCCTCCGCGGCCACGCGCCAGTCGGCGGTCAGCGCGAGCTCGCAGCCGCCGCCCAGGGCGTACCCGGTGATCGCGGCGACCACGGGCTTGGGAATCCGCGCCACGGCGTCGAAGGCCGAGGTGAGCGCGCCCGCGCGGGCGGCCATCTCGGGGTAGCCCATGCCGGCCATCTCCTTGATGTCGGCCCCGGCCGCGAAGACCTTCTCGCCGCCGTAGAGGACCACCGCGCGCACGTCGTCGCGCGCGGTCGCCTCCTGGGAGGCCGCCCGCAGCTGCTCCTGCACGGCGATGTTCAGGGCGTTCATCGGCGGGCGGTCGAGCCGGATGGTGCCGATGCCGCCGTCGACCTCGAGCCGCACGAGCGGGGTTTCCGTGGTCACGTGTGTCTCCTCAACGTCGTTGTCGTTGCCCGGAGCGTATTCCGCTGTACCGTCTGAGGTGCCATGGCCACCACGTACTACCGCGACAACGTGGTGCACATCAGCTCCGGCGGTGTGCGCGTCGCTGAATCCTGGTATCCGCTGGACACCCTCACCTACATCTGGCACGAGCGCACGGGCCGGCTCCGGCACGGGGCGTACATGATCGGCACCCGCGGCGGCGCCGTGCTCCTCGTGATCGGGCTGCTCATCGCGGCCGGGATGGGCGCGCGGCGGCTCGACTTCAGCGGCGAGAAGCGCACGATGTACATCGCGGGCGGCATCCTCGCGGTCGTCGTCATCGGCGGGGTGGTCGCCTTCTGCCTGGAGGGGCTGCTCGACCTGCTCGACCGCGCCCACGACCACGGCAAGGGCGTGCACGAGATCTGGGTGCGCACCACCGACGGCGACTCGATGATCTACTCGACGACCGATGCGCCCAAGTTCGGGCAGATCTACCGGGCGCTGCAGCGGGCGGTCGAGCAGTCCGCCTAGCTTTTCGGCTTCGCTTCATCCATCGGCTGCTCTTTTCTCGGTCGGCGGCTCTTTTATCGGTCGGCTTCGGTCTTCGGCCGGCTTCGGGGCGTGGCGTGGTCGCCTAGACTGCGCCGCATGGTCGCGCTGGGTGTGGACTTCGGCACGTCGCACACGGTGGCGGTGGCGCGGTGGCCCGACGGGCGGGCGCGGCCGCTGCTGTTCGACGGCTCGCCGCTGCTGCCCTCCGCGGTCACCCTGGAGGAGCAGGGCCTCGTGGTCGGCCGCGACGCGGTGCACGCCGCCCGTCGCGCGCCCGAGCGGTTCGAGCCCAACCCCAAGCGCCGCATCGACGACGGATCCGTGCTGCTCGGCGCGCGGACGGTCGCGGTGCCGGACATGGTGACCGCGGTGCTGCGCCGCGTCGTGGACGAGTTCGCCCGGACGGCCGGCGGCGCGCCCGACGCGGTCACCGTCACCCACCCGGCGGGCTGGGCCACGACGCGCCGCACGACGCTGCAGGAGGCGGTCCGCCGGGCCGGACTCCCGGGCGCCGTCCTGGTCCCCGAGCCGGTCGCGGCGGCCACCTACTTCGTCAGCGTCCTGCGCCACCTGGTCCCCGTCGGCTCCGGCGTCGTCGTGTACGACCTCGGCGCCGGCACCTTCGACGGCAGCGTGGTCGCCCGCACCGCGGCCGGCTTCGACGTCCGCGCCGTCGGCGGTCGCGACGACCTGGGCGGCCTCGACTTCGACGAGCTGGTGGTCGGCCTCGTGAGCCGCGCCCTGCCCGCGGACGACTGGGCCCGGGTGACCGCCGACCCACGCGCCGCCCGGCAGCTGCGCGACGAGGCGCGGGAGGCGAAGGAGCGGCTGTCGCGCGCGTCGTCGGTGACGGTGATGGTGCCGGCGCTCGACGTGGACGTACCGGTGACGCGGGACGAGTTCGAGACGGCCGCGCGCCCCCTCGTCGTGCGCTCGGTCGCGTCGCTGGCCGAGACGCTGCGGCTGTCGCGGCTCACCCCCGACCGGGTCGCGGGGATTTTCCTGGTGGGCGGGGCGAGCCAGATGCCGCTCGTCGCGACCGAGCTGCACCGGGAGTTCGGGCGGGCGCCGGTGACGATCGAGCAGCCGGAGATGGTGGTCGCCGAGGGGAGCGTGCTGGTCGGCCGGGCGGTCCCGACGAAGCGGCCGCGGATGGAGCTCACGGCTCCTTCGGGCGTCGCGCCCTCTGTCTCGGCGCCGCCGGTCTCGCCCTCGCCCATCTCGCCTCCGCCCATCTCGCCTTCGCCGATGTCGCCTTCGCCGATGTCGCCTTCGCCGGTTTCGCCTTTGCCGGTTTCGCCGTCTTTATTGCCGCCGGCGGTCGCTCGGGGGCCGGTTTCGCCTTCGCCCGCTTCGCCTTCTCCTGTGGGTGGTTTTCCGCCGGTGCAGCGGCCGCCTTATGCGGGTTATCCGGTGCCGCCGCGGCCCGTGTACGCGCCCGCGCCCGTCTTCTATCCGGTGATGCCGGTCCCGATGCGGCTGGGACCGTGGTCGATCCGGTGGCCGGCCGGGTTCATGACGACCTACGGCATCCTGTTGTACCTGCTCACCGTCCCGCTGGTGCTGGCCGCCGTGTTGCCCCGGTTCCTCGACGACCCGCCCGAGGGGTGGGACCAGGCGCAGATCGACCAGCTCACCTCCGACTCGCTGGAATGGTCGATCATCTGCGCGGTCGCGGCCACGTTGCTCATCAACGGTGCGATCCGGGCCAGGCGGCCGGCGAGCGGGCATCACTGGTACCCCCTGGCGCTCTGCCTTGTCGTGACCGTGACCAACGCGGCGCTCACGACGGAGGGCGGCGGTTACTGGACGATCATCCCGGCGTGCGTGTTCGCGCTGTCCACCGCGATGCTCCTGCTGCCCGGCTCCCGGCGGTGGACGCGGCGCCCGCCCCGGCCACCTGTCGCAAAGCCGCCTCCAGCGCCCGGTTCGTAACCGCGGCCTAGACTTCGGGTCATGCCTACGCCAGGGATCCGGCTCGGGGTCGACTTCGGCACCTCGAACACCGTCGCCGTCGTACGGTGGCCGGACGGGCGCTCCCGGCCGCTCATCTTCGACGGCTCGCCGCTGCTGCCCTCGGCCGTCTACGTCGAGCCCGGCGGCACCATCATCGTCGGCCGCGACGCGGTGCACAGCGCCCGGCTGGAGCCCGCGCGCTTCGAGCCCAACCCGAAGCGGCGCATCGACGAGGGCACGGTGCTGCTCGGCGACCGCGAGGTCCCGGTCAACGACCTCATCGCCGCGGTACTGCGCCGCGTGCGCGACGAGTTCGCCCACACCGTCGGCGCGGACGCGGTGCCGGAGGTGACGGTCACCGTACCCGCGTCCTGGGGCGCGACCCGCCGCCTCGCGGTGGCCGACGCCGCCGCGTCCGCCGGCCTGGGCAAGGTGCGCCTGGTCCCCGAGCCGGTCGCCGCGGCCGCGTACTTCACCCAGGTCCTGGGCCACGAGGTCAAGGTCGGCTCGGTCGTGGTCGTCCACGACTTCGGCGCGGGCACCTTCGACGCGAGCGTGGTCGCCCGTACCGCTGACGGCTTCGAGGCCCTGGCCGTCGACGGCCGCGACGACATCGGCGGCATCGACGTGGACGCCGCGATCGTCAACCACATCGGCACCATCTGCGAACCGCGCGCTCCGCAGGAATGGGCCCGCCTCGTGAGCCCGCAGACGGTCGAGGACCGCCGCCACCGCCGCCTGCTGTGGGACGACGCGCGGGTGGCCAAGGAGCGCCTCTCCCGCCAGCCGGCGTCCGACCTGACCATCCCGTTGCTCAACTTCGATGTACACCTGACGCGCGACGAACTCGAAACCCTCGCCCGCCCCATGATCGAGCAGACCGTCCGAGTGACCCAGGGCGTCATGCGCTGGGCCCAACTGAGCGAGGGCGCGGTAGCGGGCGTCTTCCTGGTCGGCGGCTCCAGCCGGATCCCGCTCGTGGCAACCCTGCTGCACCGGATGCTGGGCACCGCGCCGACCGCCATCGAACAGCCCGAACTGGTCGTGGCCGAGGGCAGCATGCTGACCGGCTCGACCTCCACCCAGGCGACCGCGCAGCCCGCACCTGGGCCGGCTACGGGGGTCATGCCGGAGGTGCCGGGGTTTCCTTGGGAGCAGCCGTCGGCGCCTTTGGGGTCGGCGCCTGCGGGTTCGGCGTCTGTTGGTTCGGCGTCTTCGGGCTCTGTGTCTTCGGGTTCGACGCCTTTGGGCTGGGCGCCTTCGGGGTCGACGGGTCCGGGTTCGGGTTCTGGGGGTTCGGGTTCGGCGTCTTCGGGTTCGGGGGCTTTGGGCTCTACGCCGCCGGTTTCCGCGCCGCCGGACGCTGCGCCGTCGGGCTTCACCATGCCGCCGCCGAGCCGGTTCGGGACTCCGATCTCGTCGCCGCCTGCGAACAGTCCCGTGTGGCCGGAAACGCCGCCGCCGATCGCGCCGGTCTCGGTTCCGCCGTCGGCCTCGCCGGTCTCCTCACCGCCGCCCGGGTCCGGGTATCCGGTTTCCGGGCCGCCGGTTTACGGTTCCCAGTCCGCGTCCGCGCGTCCGGTCTCGACACCCCCGGTCTCCGGTCCGCCGTCCGGCTATCAGGTCCCGCCGCCGCCGGTCTCCGGTCCTCCTTCAGCATCCGCGCGCCCGATCTCCGCCCCTCCGGTCTCATCACCGCCGAACCGGCCGACGAGCTCAGGCCGGGTCTACGGCTCGACTCCGAGCGTGGGCGTGCCGGAGCCCGCGACCCGCTACGACGAGTACGGCCGGCCCTTCAAGTCCGACCAGCCCCAACAGCGCCCCGCTCCAGCTCCTGCGCCGGCGCCGCAGGGCCCGCCGGCACGCCAGGCCAACCAGGTCGCCGAGTACGCGAAGGTCTACGACGGCACCCGCCACCGCGGCCGGGCGGGCCGGATGATGCGTGTCCTGGTCGTCATCGTCCTGATCATTGCGGTCCCGCTGATCGCCGGTGTGATCTCGTACTACTTGACCACCGACCACCTCCCGCCGCTCCTGCAGGACTGGTTCGGCTCCAACCCGTCCTGACGCTCCCGGGCGCTATGACGTCCCGCGCGCCATGACGTCCCGCGCCGCGATGGGTCCGCGCCAATGAGGTAGCGGCTCGTCGTGCCGCGCCAACGTCATGGCGCCCGCGCCGCGTCATGGCGCCCGCGCCGCGTCATGGCGCCCGCGCCGCGTCATGGCGCCCGCGCGCTGCGACGTGTCCGCGCGCTGCGACGTGTCCGCGCGCTGCGACGTGTCCGCGCGCTGCGACGTGTCCGCGCGCTGCGACGTGTCCGCGCGCTGCGACGTGTCCGCGCGCTGCGACGTGTCCGCGCGCTGCGACGTGTCCGCGCGCTGCGACGTGTCCGCGCGCTGCGACGTGTCCGCGCGCTGCGACGTGTCCGCGCGCTGCGACGTGTCCGCGCGCTGCGACGTGTCCGCGCGCTGCGACGTGTCCGCGCGCTGCGACGTGTCCGCGCGCTGCGACGTGTCCGCGCGCTGCGACGTAGCGCCTCGTCGCGCCGCTTTCACACGTCCTGGCCGCCCCAGTGCGTCGTGCCGCGTCCGCGCGCCATGACGCGCGTCGTTCCCGTCGTGCCGCTTCCGCGCGTCGGGCCGTGCTCCGTGCGCTGGCACGTCCTCCGGCGTCATGATGAGGCGGTCGCTGGGGCGCGTCCGCGCGTGGTCGGGAGGCGGCTTGCCGGGAAGCTTGGGCGCGTCGGGAGGGTGAACGTGAGTAGGATTCGCGCATGACGACGATCGACGGGCACGGCGGGGATCTTGCGCTGGCGGCGCTTCGCGGGTTCGGGGTCAACGAGATGTTCACCCTGTCCGGCGGCCACGTCTTTCCGCTGTACGACGCGGCGAAGAAGGCCGGCGTACGCGTCGTCGACGTGCGCCACGAGCAGTCCGCGGTGTTCGCGGCCGAGGCGGTGGCGAAGTTGCAGCGGCGCCCGGGCCTGGCCGTGCTGACCGCCGGCCCCGGCGTCACCAACGGCGTCTCCGGCCTGACCAGCGCGATGTTCAACGGCACGCCGGTCGTCGTGCTGGGCGGCCGCGCGCCGCAGTTCCGGTGGGGCTCGGGCAGCCTCCAGGAGATGGATCACCTGCCGATCGTCCGGGCGGTCACCAAGCACGCCGAGACGATCTTCTCCACCGACGAGGTCTACGCGCGGATGCGTGCGGCCGCGCTCACCGCGCTCACCCCGCACCGCGGGCCGGTCTTCGTCGACCTGCCGCTGGAGGTGGTCTTCTCCACCGCCGACGGCATTGAAGAGCAAGATCCTGCTTCGGTACCGTCCGCAGAAGCCGATCCCGACGAGGTCCACCGCGCCGTGAGTCTGCTGGCCGCGGCCGAGCGGCCGGTCATCGTGGCCGGGTCGGACGTCTGGGCCGGCGACGCCACCGCGGCGTTGCGCGAGGCGGCCGAGGCGCTGCGCATCCCGGTCTTCGCCAACGGCATGGGCCGCGGCTCGCTGCCGCCTGGGCACCCGCTCGCGTTCGCGCGGGCGCGCAAGCCCGCGTTCGGCGGGGCGGACGTCGTCGCGGTCATCGGCACCCCGCTGGACTTCCGGCTGAACTTCGGCGACTTCGGCGGGGCGCAGGTCGTACACGTCACCGACGCGGCGTCGCAGAAGGCGGGGCACGTCACCCCGGCGGCGGCGCCGGTGGGCGATCTGCGGCTGGTGTTGTCGGCCTTCGCGGCGTACACGGGAATGATCGCGGACCACGAGGAGTGGATCGCGACCCTGCGCGCCGCCGAGAACGCCGCGCGCGGGCGCGAGACGGAGGCCCTGGAAGCCGACACCGACCCGATCAAGCCGAGCCGCGTCTACGGCGAGCTGCGCAAGGTGCTGGCCGACGACGCGGTGACCATCGGCGACGGCGGGGACTTCGTCTCCTACGCCGGCAAGTACCTCGAGCCCGCCCAGCCCGGCACGTGGCTCGACCCGGGCCCGTACGGCTGTCTCGGCACCGGCATGGGCTACGCGATGGGCGCGCGGGTCACGTACCCGGACCGCCAGATCTGCGTGCTCATGGGCGACGGCGCGGCCGGCTTCTCGCTCATGGACGTCGAGTCGCTCGTGCGCCAGCAGCTGCCGGTCGTGATCGTGGTCGGCAACAACGGCATCTGGGGGCTGGAGAAGCACCCCATGCGCCAGATCTACGGGTACGACATGGCCGCCGATCTGCAGCCGGGCCTGCGCTACGACGACGTGGTGAAGGCGCTCGGGGGCGCCGGTGAGACGGTCGAGAAGCCCGGGGATCTCGCCGGGGCGCTCGGACGCGCGTTCTCAGCCGGGGTGCCCTATCTCGTGAACGTCCTGACGGACCCCGAGGACGCCTACCCGCGTTCTTCCAACCTGGCCTGACACGGGCTGAAAGCCCTGACTGAAAGCCCTGACTGAAGCCGGGACTGAAAGCCCTGACAGAAGCCCTGACAGACAGCCCGAAGCGCTACTCCAGCCCGAGCAGGCGGGGCAGGGAGCCGATCGAGCCGATCACCTCGTGGGCACCGGCGGCCTGCAGCGCCTGCCGGTCGCCCGCGCCCGTGAGCACGCCGACGAGCAGCCCCGCGCCCGCGCGCTGGCCCGCGATGAGGTCCAGCGGCGTGTCGCCCACGACGACCATGCGGCGCACGTCCTCGACGCCGAGCTTGAGCGCCGAGACGAGCATGAAGTCGGGGAAGGGCCGGCCGCGGCCGGCGTCGGCGGGGGAGAGCACCAGGTCGACCTGGCCCCACCAGCCGAGCGCGTCGATGATCGCCTCCTGGGTGGCCCGGGCGAATCCGGTGGTGAGCGCCACCTTGATGCCGTTCGCGCGCAGCGTCTTGATCGCCTCGATGGCGCCCGGGATCGGCAGCACGGCGCCCTCGTCGACGAGCAGCCCGTACGCCTCCTCGAACGTCTCGTTGGCGGCCTGGGCCCGCTCCTCGTCCCCGTCGAGCAGGAGGCGGAACACCTCGATGCGGCTCTGCCCCATCGTCTTGCGGACTACGGCGAGCATGCGTTCGTGCTGCGGGGTTCCGGGAGCCACGCCTTCGCCGGCGAAGGCCACCGTGAAGGCCTGCTCGACCAGGCCGTCATCACGCACCGTAGTGCCTGCCATGTCGATGCAGGCGAGTTGCCACGCGGTCATCACGCGATATGAGCATGGCCAGGAGGCCGGAGAGTGAACGGCACAAAACCGTCAGAAGGCACCCGGCCGCCGCAGTTTGCGCGGCCGCCCGTCGGGGTCGTGCACGAAGCGGTAGAGCACCCCGGACCACTGCCGGGTCCACCAGGTCAGCTGGGGCGCGTCGTAGGTGAGGACGCGTCCGGGCGGCCGATCGCCGGCCCGCCCGTTCTCGTACCACCGGTGGAGCTCCGCGGCCGCCTCCTCGAACGCCGCGATGAACGTTTCCGGTTGATCGTCATCGATATCGATGCCGAGGTGCTCGCGGGCCAGGCGGCGGCGCAGTGACCGAGCGTACTGCCCGGTAGCGTCCGCGACCGCGCAGGTCAGCTCCGAGTCGTGGGTCCACGAGCGCATGCTCACGTTGTCGGAGCCGACGGTCGCCCACGCGTCGTCGACCACGCAGACCTTGGCGTGCACGTAGATGGGCGTGCCGTGGGCGTTCTCGGGGCTGAAGACGTGCACCCGGTCCCCGCCGGCGTCGTCGAGAATCGCCAGGGCGCGCTCCCGGCCGTACAACTGCGGGCTCTTGGCGAATCGCCCGGGCGCGTCCGGGTGCCGCGGCACGACGGCGACGAGGTGCAGGTCGGGCGCGTTCCGCAGGGCCTCGGCGAAGCACTCCGCGACCTGTGGCGACCAGAGGTACTGGTCCTCGATGTAGATGAGGCGGCGCGCCCGCCCGACGGCCTTGCGGTAGCCGCGCGCGACGGTGCGCTCGCCGTCCGGGGCGAACGGGTACGCGCCCGCGCGCCGGTGCGGGTACGTCCGCAGCACCTGCACGGCCAGATCGCCGGCCGGCTCGGGGTCCGGCAGCTGCTCCGGCAGCGGGTCGGCGTGCGTGTCCTCGCGGTACAGGCGGTCGTGCAGGCGGAAGAACGGGTTGCGCGACAGGGGGGTCGGGTCGGTCCAGCGCTCGCGGAACGTCGCCTCGATCTGCCCGACGGCCGGACCCCGCAGCTCGAGCTGCACGTCGTGCCAGGGCGGGCGTGGGCCGTACACGGGAGCCATGGAAACCGCCTGCGGGTCGCCCTCGTGCGCGTCGGAGTCGGCACGGCCGTGGCAGAGGTCGATCCCGCCGACCCACGCGACGTCGAGCTCGGGGCGGCCCGGGTGGCGCAGCACGATGAACTTCTGGTGGTGCGAACCGCCGGTACGCACGCGCATGTCGCGCAGGCACTCCCCGCCGGCCGCCTCGATCTTCTCGCCGAGGTGCTGGTTCTCGTCCTCGCTGAACTGCAGGCGGTCGAAGTGCGAGCGCCAGACCAGGCCCTTGACGATCACCCCGCGCTCGGCCGCCTCGCACAGCACGCGCGAGATCTCGGTGCCCTCGCCGTCGAGGCGCTCGTCCGGGTCGCCGCGCCAGTCGGTGAACAGCAGCAGGTCGCCGCGGCGCATCCGGCGCACGGCGGGCAGCAGCGCCCCGTAGTACTCGCGGCCGTCGATGAGCGGGCGCGCGGCGTTGCCCTCGGTCCACGGGGCCAGGTCCGAGTGCGGGTTGTCGCGCTCCTGGGCGCTCAGGAACCAGTCGCTCATGCGCTCGCCGCCGTCACCGCCGGCCGCGCCCGCGCGGGGGCCGGCTCCTGCACCAGGTCGTGGTTGGGCCGCAGGAGCCACCACGCGGCGCCCACCCACAGGGCGGCCAGCAGACAGCTGCCCAGGATGTCGGTGGGGTGGTGCATGCCGCGGTACATCCGGGCGACCGCCACCCACAGCGGCATGATCACGGCCGCGGCCACGAACAGCCAGCGCCACCACGCGCGGGTGCGCGGCATGACGAGGACGGCGGCGGTGGCCCAGATGCAGATGGTCGCCGCGACGTGGCCGGACGGGAAGCTGGAGGTGGGCATCGGGCCGTCCATGTTCTCCACGTCCGGGCGGGCCCGCCCGACGATCGCGGCGCTGCCCAGGAACAGGCTCAGCTCCCCGAACATGACCGTGACCAGGAAGACGACCGGGCGCCAGCGGCGCACCACGGCCAGCGCGAGGGCGCCGACGACCAGGCCGATGGCCAGGATGGCGTGGGTGTTGCCGACCTCGCTGCCGATGAGGGTGAAGCGGCCCAGCGCGTCCGCGCGGTGCTCGGCGAACCAGTGCGGGATGGTGCTGTCGCCCAGCACGTTGCCGTTGCCGTCGCGGTAGCGGGCGAGCGGGATGCCGAGCGCGACGAGCGCGCCGAAGGTCAGCACCCAGCCCACCCCGAGCCCGGCGACGACCCACGCGCGGCCGTGCCCGGCCCGCTCGGGCTCGCGCGGATGCGGGGCGGTCGGGTGCAGATCGTCGGCCGCCTCGGGCTCCAGGCCCTCCGTGAGCGGCTCGGTGACCCGCCGGCCGTGCTCGTACCGCCACAGCTCGAACGCGGCCGCGCAGAGCCCCACCCAGGCCACCGCGAGGGACCAGCCGCCGACCACGTCGGAGAGGAAGTGCACGCCGAGGGCGAGGCGGCTGAAGCCGATCAGGGCCACGATCGCGCCGACGGTGATGAGCAGTGGGCGGCGCCACCGCGCCTCGAGGGCCGGGAGGAACACCAGGACCAGCGCGGCGTAGCAGATGAAGGAGTTGAGCGAGTGGCCGCTGGGGAAGCTGTTGCCGCCCCCGTGCGCGACGGGCTGCTCGACGACCGGGCGCAGGCGGCCGACCGCCAGCTTGAGCACCGGATCGAGGACGAGGCCTCCGAGCGCGGTCGCGAGCAGGAAGCCGGTCAGGCGGTAGCGGCGGCGCACCAGCAGTACCGTCGCGGCAATCACCACCAGCCAGGCGAGCACGCCGAAACTGCCCAGCCGGCTGATGCCACCCATCAGGCTGACCAGGAAGTCACTCGGCGCGACCAGGCGATTCAGGCCGTCGGCGACCCCGCGGTCGACGGACTCCAGCGGCAGCCACCGCACCCGCACCGCGATCACGAGCACGCTGAACAGCAGGGCCGCGGCCCCGAACCCGGTCATGCGCAGCAGAGCGGCCTTGTCACGTCTCACGTTTGATTGCATGCCCAACCTGGGGATTGGCAGAACATGACGAACAACGATCTGCTGAAGTACCTCACGCGAGTCGGGTTCATCGGCTACGGTCTGTTGCACCTCGCGCTCGCCTGGGTGGCCGCGCAGATCGCGTTCGGGGAGGGCGGCCAGGAGGGCGACCAGTCCGGCGCCTTCCAGGAGCTCGCCGAGCAGCCGTTCGGCGCGGTGCTGCTGTGGTTCGTGCTCATCTGCCTGGTCGCGCTGGCCGTCTGGCAGGTCATCCTGGCGATCTGGGGCCACACCGACGTCGAGGGCAAGGACCGCATCATGGAGCGCGTCTCGTCCGGCGCCCGCGTGATCCTCTACGCCGTGCTGGCCTTCACCGCCGGCAAGGTCCTCTTCGGCGCCCCCTCGTCCAGCGCCCAGCAGCAGCAGGAGGCGGCCGCGGGCATCATGGCCAAGCCCGCCGGGGAGTGGCTGGTCGGGCTGGCCGGCGTCGTGGTGCTCGGCTTCGGCATCGGCATGCTCTGGTACGGCCTGAAGCGCAAGTTCGAGAAAAAGCTGCACTTCGCCGGGCCGCGCGGGCACCAGGCGGCGATCCGCGCCGGTCAGATCGGCTACGCGGCCAAGGGCGTGGCGTTCGGCATCGTCGGGTACCTGCTGATCGAGGCGGCGGTCAAGAACGACCCGCAGAAGTCGCGCGGGCTCGACGCCGCGCTGCACACGGTGGCCGGGCAGCCGTACGGGAAGTTCCTGCTCCTGGCCATCGCCCTCGGCGTCGTCGCGTTCGCCGTCTACTGCTTCTTCCAGGCCAAGTACCGCAAGGTGGGATCGTGACCGTTCAGGCGGCCGTCGTCATCAACCCCTCCAAGGTCCTCGATCTGCAGGAGCGCCGGCGCGAGCTGTGCGGCGCCCTCGCGGACGCGGGCTGGCCCGAGCCGATCTGGCTGGAGACCACCCCTGAGGACCCGGGCTGCGGCATGGCCCGCGAGGCCGCGGCGGCCGGAGCCGAGGTGGTGCTGGTCTGCGGCGGCGACGGCACCGTGATGGCGGTGGCCGGCGAGCTGGCCGGGACCGACGTCGCGGTCGCGCTCATCCCCTCGGGCACCGGGAACCTGCTCGCGACCAACCTGGGCATCCCGCTGGACGTCGCGGAGGCGGTCGCGGTGGCCATCACCGGCGAGCGCCGCCGCATCGACGTGGGCGAGGTCGAGGGGTGCGGCATCTTCACGGTCATGGCCGGGATGGGCTTCGACGCCGCGATGGTCGGCGAGACGCCCGACTCGGCCAAGGCCCGCTTCGGGTGGGCCGCGTACGTCGCGACAGGGCTGCGCAATCTCACCCGCCACCGCGCGTCCGTGCGCATCCGCCTCGACGGCGGGCAGTGGATGCACCGCAAGGCCAGCACGGTGCTCGTGGCGAACGTGGGGCGGCTGCAGGGCGGGCTGCCGCTGCTGCCCGACGCGGCGCCCGACGACGGGACGCTGGACGTCGCGGTGCTCACGCCGCGTCATCTGGCCGATTGGGTACGGCTGGCGGCCGGCGTCGTGCTGCGCCGCGGGTCGGACACCCACGGCCTGGAGACGTTCCGGGCGCGCTCGGTCGAGGTGCACGCCGCGCGGGACGAGCCGCGGGAGCTCGACGGGGACGTCATCGCGCCCGCGCGGCGGCTGGCCGCGCGCGTTCGGCCCGGCGCGCTGGTCGTCTGCGTGCCGTCGTCCTAGGTGGGGATATTCGTCAGGGATTGTCGTCTTCGCGCCGTTTGAGGTCTTCCTCCCAGCGCCGCAGCAGCTCGGCGTCCTTGCGGGACTGAGCCGTGTCGATGCCGCGCAGGAAGTCCGGGTCGTCGTCGGGAGCGGTGACCCGCTTCCGCGCGCGCCCGGCGACCACGCCGGCCCGCTGTTCCAGCGAGCGCGGCCGGCCGGCGACGAACCAGGCGATCGGGCCGATGACCGGCACGAGCAGGATCACGAGGAACCACACGGGCCGGGGCAGCCCGCGGATGTCCCCGCGTTCCGAGGACAGGCAGTCGATCAGCGCGTACAGCGTCACGACCAGCACGATCAAGAAGGGCAGTGCGCGTCCCATGGCGCCATCATGACTCGTCGAAGGGGGTCATGACATCAGCAACAGGGTGCCCATCGCGCAGTACAGCAGGATGAGCCCGACCAGCACCGGCAATTCCCGCCCGATCGGGGTGGCGACCGTGCGCATCCGATGCCGCACGAGCCGCACCGCGGCGGCCCAGACGAGCCCGACGGCGGCGACCGCGCACGCCGCGGGCACTGGCGGCAGGTGTACCGCCACCAGCCGGGCCAGCAGCAGCGCGACCGCGGTCACCGAGACCAGCGTCCGCCGCCACGACAGCTGCGTGCGCTCGATCTGCGCGCCCGGTGGCGCCGGTCCGCTCATGCCCGCGGGCTCAGACCAGCGTCGCGATCAGCAGTACGGCCGCGCCGACGGTGATCACGATGGCCAGGATCGCGGGGAAGCGCGACGGGGGTAGCGCCTCGTTCTGCCGCATCGCCTTCTCGCTGCGGGCCCAGTGATCCACCGACCGGATCGCGACGAGCCCCCCGAGCGCGAGCAGCGAGACCGCGATCGCGACGCGCAGCCGGTGGTGGGGCAGGAACTGGGCGACCGCGAGGCCGCCACCGATCAGCGCCAGGGCGGTGCGCATCCAGGCCAGGAACGTGCGCTCGTTGGCCAGCGAGAAGCGGTAGTCCGGGGTGGTGCCGACCGAGCGGACCTCGTCGGGATCGAACCACAGGCGAACCGTCCGCCAGATCGACATGCTGACAACGTACTGGCTCAGGATCGCTCGTTGAGCTGCCAGAGCTCCCGGATGGTGTCCGACACACAGGATTCGCGCGGCCGCCCGCACGTGCAGAGGTGCTCGTCCGGCGCCTCCCGCCGACGGTGTGTGACCAATTCCGCAGCGTGCTGGGCGACGGCCGCCGACAGCGGGCGTTGTACCTCGAACTCGACGGATTTTTGCGGCATTTCACCCACCTCCTCACCCCAGGGTGCGCCCGGTTCGTGATGCTTTTCACCGCCACCGTGAACCTACTGCCCAGTAACATTCGGGTGGCCGACCCGTTCTCGCTCGCCGTGAGCCGTAACGTGGGGCACAAGTCGCCAGCGACGGCGCGGTGACTGTCAAGCAGGAGGACCTCGGACCACGATGAAGATCGTCGTACTCGTCAAGCAGGTGCCGGACTCCGGCGCGGAGCGCAACCTGCGCAGTGACGACAACACCGTCGACCGCGCGTCGGCGAACAATGTGATCAACGAGATGGACGAGTACGCCATCGAGGAGGCGCTGCGCCTCCAGGAGGCGCACGGCGGCGAGGTCGTCGTCCTGACCGTCGGCCCGGACCGCGCCACGGAGTCGATCCGCAAGGCGCTGTCCATGGGCCCCGACTCGGCCGTCCACGTCGTCGACGACGCGCTGCACGGCTCGTGCGCGGTCGCGACGTCCAAGGTGCTCGCCGCCGCCATCGGCCAGCAGCAGGCCGACCTGGTCATCTGCGGCGCCGAGTCGACCGACGGCCGCGTCCAGGTCATGCCGCACATGATCGCCGAGCGGCTTGGCATCGCCGCGCTGACGGGCGCCCGCAAGGTCACCGTCGAGGGCTCCCAGCTGACCGTCGAGCGCCAGACCGACGAGGGCTACGAGGTCGTCACCGCCGCGACCCCGGCGATCGTCTCCGTCTGGGACACGATCAACGACCCGCGGTACCCGTCCTTCAAGGGCATCATGGCCGCCAAGAAGAAGCCGCTGCAGACCCTGTCACTGGCCGACCTGGGCATCGCGGCCGGCGAGGTCGGCTTCGACGGCGCGACCAGCTCCGTCGTCGAGCACAGCAAGCGCCCGCCGCGCCAGGCCGGCAACAAGATCGACGCGGGTGACGACGGCGGCGTGAAGCTCGTCGAGTACCTCGCCTCCGAGAAGTTCGTGTAAGGGGAGACATCGCCATGGCTGAAGTTCTGGTCGTAGTAGAGGCCTCCTCGCAGGGCGTCCTCAAGAAGGTCACGCTCGAGATGCTGACCCTGGCCCGCACGCTCGGGGGCGACGTCGCCGCCGTCGTGTTCGGCGACCCTGCCGCGTTCGCCGACAAGCTCGGTGAGTACGGCGCCACCAAGATCTACGCCGCCGCGGGCGCGGACCTCGACGACTACCTGGTCGCCCCGAAGGCCACCGCCCTCGCCGCCCTGGTCCAGCGGGTCGCCCCGGCGGCCGTCCTGGTCGCGTCCTCGCAGGAGGGCAAGGAGATCGCGGCGCGCGTCGCGGTCAAGCTCGACAACGGCATCCTGACCGACGTGGTCGCCCTGGACGCCGACGGCACCGCCACGCAGGTCGCGTTCGCCGGCTCGACGATCGTCAAGTCCAAGGTCACCAAGGGCCTGCCGATCGTGACCGTGCGCCCGAACTCCCTCACCCCCGCCCCCGCGCCCGCGACTCCTTCGGTCGAGGCCGTGGAGGTCACCGTGGAGGACAAGGACAAGCTCGCGAAGGTCGTCGAGCGCAAGATCGAGGCCAAGGGCGCCCGCCCCGAGCTGGCCGAGGCCTCGATCGTCGTCTCCGGCGGCCGCGGCGTGGCCAGCGCGGACAACTTCAAGCTGGTCGAGGAGCTGGCCGACCTGCTCGGCGGCGCCGTGGGCGCCTCCCGCGCGGCCGTCGACTCCGGCTTCTACCCGCACCAGTTCCAGGTCGGGCAGACCGGCAAGACGGTGTCCCCGCAGCTCTACGTGGCCCTGGGCATCTCCGGCGCGATCCAGCACCGGGCCGGCATGCAGACCTCGAAGACGATCGTCGCGGTCAACAAGGACCCCGAGGCGCCGATCTTCGAGCTGGCCGACTTCGGCGTCGTGGGTGACCTGTTCAAGGTCGTCCCGCAGGCCGCGGAGGAGATCCGCAAGCGTAAGTAGCGTTTGTGTGTTGAGGAGGCGCCCGTCAATGACGGGCGCTTCTTTATTGCAAGGTCCCTCGGAGCATGCTGCGGCCGGAGTGCGCGGCGTTCCCGTCGTGTGGCTCCGCCGAGATGTCGATGATGTTGTACCGCGTGAGGTCGAGCGAGTCCGGCACGGCCAACGCCGGTTCGGTCCGGCCCTGCGCGACCACTCCGAGCGCCTCCATGCGCACGGTCGGCTCGTCCCGGTCCAGCAGCCACGCCTCGTAGTCCCCGTCGGCCTGCGTGGGCATGCCCTCGGTGTGCACGATCAGGCGCCGCTGGCCGTCCACGACGCGCAGGCACGCGTAGCCGGCCGCGCCGCTGGGGGCGTCGGGGAGCGCCTCGAGCCGCACCCGCGCGTCCTGGGCCCGGCACTGGTCTCCGGCGTCGCTGCGGCCCAGCCAGAGCGCGGTACCCCCGGCGGCGACGATCGCGGCCGCGACGGCAACGGCGGCGGTTCGGAGCCACGTGGGCCGCTTGCGCTCCATCCGGTCGGGTGGCCGCCGGCTCGCGCTCCTGGGCTTCGTGTCCGGCCGCGGTTCCACGTTTTCATGGGGTCGCTGGTCTGTCGCGGCCGGGCGGGGTGGCGGGGGGTCGGTGTGCAGGGTGACCGCCGGCGGTGGGAGGGCGCGATCCGACGCCGCGAGTTCCGCGCGGATGCGGTGCCAGACGTGCTCGGGCGGCGGCGGGAGGTCGCGCAGGCGGGAGGTCTGCCGGCCCAGACCCGCGACGATACGCAGCGAGTCCATCTCCCCGCGGCACTGCTCGCACACGTCGAGGTGGCCGGTTTCATGCTGGTCGAGCGTCTCTTCACCGAGCGCCAGGAGTACCAGCCGCTCGGGCTCCAAATGCGGCACCGTCCACCTCCCATCGGCTGCGCAGCCGGGCCATCCCGCGCCGCAGGTGGCTCTTCACGGTGCCGAGCGGCAGCCCGGTCAACGCGGCGATCTGAGGATGGGTCAGGTCGTCGTAGAACGCCAACTCGAGCACGCGCCGCTGCTCGCCGGGAAGCCGCGCCATCTCGTCGGCGAGCACCAGGCGGTCGACGATCCGCTCCGGCGGCGCCTCTCCCGCTCCGTCGCGGGCCGGCCCGGCCATCCGCCGCGCCTCCTCGGCGATCCGCCCGTCCCGCGCGGCCGCGCGGATCTGGTCGACGACCTTGCGCCGGGCGATGCCGAGCAGCCAGCCGAGCAGCGAGCCGCGGCCGGGGTCGAACCCCTCGCGCCCGAGCCAGGCGGCCACGAACACGGCCTGCGTCACGTCCTCGGCGTCGGTGACACTGCCGACGCCGCGCACCGCGAGATGGAACACGGCCGGGCCGAACCGCTCGTACGCCTCGCGTAGCGCGCGCTCGTCGCCCGCCCGGAAGAGCTCAAGGAACGCGTCGTCCTGGGCTTTGTACGGCCCGGCTCCGTCGTGCGCTGCGTGCGGCGCGTTGCCGTCGTGCGCCTGGCGTGCGTTGGCGCCGTCGTGTGCTGGGTGTGGCCCTGTGGCGTCGTGCGCGTTGTGCGGGGCGGTGCCGTCGTGCGCTTTGCGCGGATCGGCGGTGTTTCGCCCGTTTTGGGGATCTGGGCCGTCGTCGTGCGGGCGCGCGGGAGTCACCGGGGGCCGCCCGGATGCCGCGGTCGCCGCCATCGCACGGGGTACGTCCTTCTCGGGGATCGGGTCCGATCAAGCATTCGCTGTTCACCTACCCAGCGGATGCGCCGACCGAGGAAAATTTCTTCAGATTGCGAGAGTGAAGACTTAGCGCGCCTAACCGATCACGCTGGGTCCCGGGAAGGTATCGTGCCTGGGCTGCGACCAGGATCGATGGCACCGCCCGTTACCGGCGGTCCGCTCAGCGGGGACGGCTGGCGGCGGCGGGGCGCGGGAGCGTGGCGAACGCCGCCATACCGGAGGGGTGGTAAGGGGTGCCCGGCCGTTAGGCTTGGCCCCGATGCCGTACCTCGACCACGCCGCAACCACGCCGATGCTCCCGGAGGCGCTCGACGCCTACGTCGCCACCGCGCGCGAAGTCGGCAACGCCTCGTCGTTGCACGCCCCCGGCCGCCACGCCCGCCGCCGGGTCGAGGAGTCCCGCGAGCGGATCGCCGCCGCGCTGGTGGCGCGCCCGTCGGAGGTGATTTTCACCGGCGGCGGCACGGAGAGCGACAACCTCGCCGTCAAGGGCGTCTTCTGGGCCCGCCGCGCCGCCGACCCGCGCCGCAACCGTGTCGTCGCGAGCTCGGTCGAGCACCACGCCGTCCTCGACTCCGTGGCCTGGCTCGAGGCCCACGAGGGCGCCGCCGTCACCTGGCTGCCCGTCGACGCGTCCGGGCGCGTACACCCCGACGCACTGGCCGAGGCCCTGGCGGCCGACGACGTCGCGATCGTCACGTCCATGTGGGCCAACAACGAGGTCGGCACCGTCCAGCCGGTCGCCGAGCTGGCCGCCCTGTCCGCCCGCGCCGGCGTGCCCTTCCACACCGACGCCGTCCAGGCCGTCGGCCAGATCCCGGTCGACTTCGCCCACAGCGGCGCGGCCGCCCTCACCGTCAGCGGCCACAAGCTGGGCGGCCCCATCGGCGCGGGCGCGCTGCTGCTCGCCCGCGAGATCGACTGCACCCCCCTGGCCCACGGCGGCGGCCAGGAGCGCGACGTGCGCTCCGGCACCCTCGACGTCCCGGCCATCGTGGCGTTCGCGGTCGCCCTGGAACTGTCGGTGAAGACCCAGCGCGAGTCCGCCGAGCGCATCGGCCGACTCCGCGACGCCCTCGTGGAACGCGTCCGCGCGGCCGTACCCGAGGCCATCCTCAACGGCGACCCAGCCGACCGCCTGCCGGGCAACGCGCACTTCTCCTTCCCGGGCTGCGAGGGCGACGCGCTGCTGCTCCTCCTCGACGCGCAGGACATCGCCTGCTCGACGGGCTCAGCCTGCTCGGCGGGCGTCGCACAGCCTTCGCACGTACTGCTGGCCATGGGCGCCGACGACGCGCGGGCGCGCTCGTCGCTGCGCTTCACGCTCGGGCACACGTCGACCATGGACGACGTGGACGCGCTCGTTGCCGCGCTTCCGGGCGCGGTGGAGCGGGCCTACCGGGCGTCCACGAAGACCAAGAAGAGCTGACCCGATCCGACCCCACCCTCCCGCGGTCGCGGCCTTGACACCCGTGGCCTCGCACCCGCGCGTTGCCGTCCGGGGCGCCGGTAAACAGCCTTAAATCCGGCCGAAGTCGATCGGCGCACGTTCCCTCGTCCGGCCTTCGGCGGGGTGCTGAACAGGCGGTACGCCCTCAACCGAACGGTCCGGAGCAGGGTGAGCTACCGATGAGGAACGCCGGAAGTGGTCGGTCAAGGGGGTGAAGCCGAATGGGTGAATTAGCGACGGGTGCTGCGAATATGTCCAGCTAGCGCGGCGATGGATTTGGTTACGGCCATTCTCTGACGTTTTTCCTGCGGCTTAAGTCGGCCGCTCACCCTATGTTTGCGCCGTGTCTGTCGAAACCCCTTCCGTGGATGAAGCCACCGACATCATCGCCCGAGACGATCTTTCGTCGCCGGTATTCGTCGATGCGTCGGGACGCCGAGGAAAGCGAATCCGAATTGTTTTCGGCGCGCTTGGAGCGGCGACGCTCGTCTATGGAGCGCTGGTGGCCACGAGCCTCGCCGGCGGCCCGCTCAAGCCGCAACAGCTGCTGCCGTTCCCGGAGCTGGTGAACAACCTGCCCGTGCTCGACCAGGGTCAACCCGCGACGCAGCCCGGCGCCAAGAGCACGGCCGCCGCCAAGCAGGCCGCGGTCGCCACGGCCAAGAAGATCAACCCGTCGAACCGGCCGGCGCAGGGCGGCGCCATCGCGGTACCCACCGGAAGCGCACCCGCCACGCCCGGCGCGACGGCGACCGCGACGCCGCCCGCGGAGGCGACGGATGCTCCGCCGACGACCCAGCCGAGCACGCGTCCGAGCGCCTCGCCGACGCCGACGAAGAGCGCGGAGCCGACCAAGGGGCCGACCGGCACGCCGACGCCGACGGCGACCGAGGGCACCGCGACCGCGCTTCCGGTCGAGACGGGCGGGTCGGGCCAGACGCCGGGCACGGTGCCGGTCAACGACGACGCCGCCGGGCTCCCGGGCGCGACGCCCGTCGCCACGAGTTCGGGCGGGAGTGATGGAGGCTCTGGGGGTACCAACGCGAACCCAAGCGCCACCGCGAGCCTGGGCCCGGCGTGAGCCGCAAGAGGAAGGCCGCGAAGGGCGGTAGGAAACGCTTCTCGTTCACCCGTCTCGTCTTCGGCATCGTCCTGCTGAGCATGCTCGCGGGCGTGCTGTTCGTCGAGGCGTACGTCAACGCCGAGTTCCACCCCGACCACAGCGAGAGCGGCGGCAAGCAGGCCACCGTGCCGCAGGCGGTCATCGACGGCGGCCCGATCATCGACACCCGCAACAACCAGGTCCACTCGTACGCGCTGCCCGAGAAGACCATCGCGCTCACCTTCGACGACGGCCCCGACCCCGAGTGGACGCCGCAGATCATGGAGGTGCTGCGCCGGCACAACGTGAACGCGACGTTCTTCGTCGTCGGCACCCAGGTGACCCGGCACGCCGACATCGTGGCCGAGCTCGCGCGCGGAGGCGACGAGATCGGCATCCACAGCTTCACGCACCCGCGCCTGGACCAGCTCACCCAGTGGCAGCGGGAACTGGAGTACTCCCAGACCCAGCTCGCCGTGGTCAAAGCGACCGGGCAGAAGTCGGCGCTGCTGCGGCTGCCGTACTCGTCCAGCGCCGACGCCATCGACGACGCCAACTGGCCCCTGATCAAGGACGCCGGTCGCCTCGGGTACCTGTCGATCATGACCGACACCGACAGCCGCGACTGGAGCCTGCCGGGCGTCGACAAGATCGTGGCCGGCGCGACGCCCGAGGGCACCAAGGGCTCGATCGTGCTCATGCACGACGCGGGCGGCGACCGCAAGCAGACCGTCGAGGCGCTCGACAAGTTCATCCCGATGATGCAGCAGCGGGGGTACGCCTTCACGACCGTCTCCGGCGGCCTGACCAAGGCGCTGGCGGGTCAGAGCATCGCCCTGGAGGCCCCGGCCACCCCGACCGACCAGCGGCGCGCCTTCGCGCTCGTCACCGCGGTCACGGTCGCGGACTCGATCATGGAGCTCCTGCGCATCCTGTTCCTCATCGTCGGCATCCTGACGATCGCCCGCACCGTCGCGCTGTTCCTGCTCGCCGGCCGCCACGCGCGGAGGCGCCGCGCCAAGACGTGGCAGTGGGGCCCGGCGATCACCGAGCCGGTCTCGGTCATCGTGCCCGCCTACAACGAGAAGGAGGGCATCGAGGCGGCCGTGCGCTCCCTCGCGAGCGGCGACCATCCCGGCGGCATCGAGGTGGTGGTCGTCGACGACGGCTCGACCGACAACACCAGCGAGCTGGTCCAGGCGCTGCAGTTGCCCAACGTGCGCGTCGTGCGCATCCCCAACGGCGGCAAGCCCAACGCGCTCAACACCGGCGTGGCCCTGGCCAGGCACGACATCATCGTCATGGTCGACGGCGACACCGTTTTCGAGCCGGATTCGGTACGCCACCTGGTCCAGCCCTTCGCCGACCCCACCGTCGGCGCGGTCGCGGGCAACGTCAAGGTCGGCAACCGAAAGTCGATCGTCGCGCGGTGGCAGCACATCGAGTACGTCATCGGCTTCAACCTCGACCGCCGGCTGTACGACATCCTGCAGGTCATGCCCACGATCCCGGGCGCCATCGGGGCATTCCGGCGCCAGGCCCTGCGCGACATCGGCGGCATCAGCCACGACACGCTCGCCGAGGACACCGACGCCACCATGGCCCTGTGCCGGAGCGGCTGGCGGGTCGTCTACGAGGAGCGCGCCCGCGCGTGGACCGAGGCCCCGAGCACCCTGCGCCAGCTCTGGCTGCAGCGGTACCGCTGGAGCTACGGCACGATGCAGGCGATGTGGAAGCACCGCCGGTCCATCGTGGACAGCGGACCGTCCGGCCGCTTCGGACGCGTGGGCCTGCCGTTCATCGCGTTCTTCGGCATCGCCCTGCCCCTGCTGGCGCCGCTGATCGACATCCTGCTCGTCTACGGCCTGTTCTTCTCCAGCTGGAAGATCACCACGGCCGCGTGGCTGGCGATGTTCACCATGCAGCTGATCACCGCGATCGTGGCGTTCCGCCTGGACAAGGAGAAGCTGCGGCCGCTGTGGGTGTTGCCACTGCAACAGTTCGTGTACCGCCAGCTGATGTACATCGTCCTCATCCAGTCGATGGGCACGGCGCTGACGGGGGCGCGGCTGCGCTGGCACAAGCTGCACCGCGCGGGGTCGGCCGGGGCGAGCGCTCCGTTCCCGTCTCAGGCCGCGACGTCGCCCACGGTTGGCGCTCTGTCCTCCTCCCAGGCCGCTCCGTCGCCCACGGCCGGCGCTTCGGTCCCGTCTCAGGCCGCGACGCCGCCCATGGCTGGCGCTTCGTTCCCGTCTCAGGCCGCGACGTCGCCCACGGCCGGCGCGCCGTTTCCGGTCCAGGCCACGACGCCGCCTGCCGACCGTGTGCCCGAGACGTCGCCTGCTGCGGCGACCGCGCCCGAGACGTCGCCGCTCGGCGTGTCCTCGTCGGCCTCGGCAGCCTCGCTGGCGGGCCCGGCGCAGGTTGGTTCGCGGGCCGGCTCTCCAGTTGGTACGCGGGCCGGCGCGTCGGACCTGGGATCGGCGGACCGCAGCGTGGCGAGGACCCCGACGGCCGCTGCGGCGTCTGATGAGGCTCCGATGGTGGGCGACGGGTTCGCTTCGGTGAGCCGCGACGTCACCGCGTCCGCGCGTGGCAACGACCTCGACTCGCCACACAGCCCCTATGGCGCGTCCGCGCGCGGCGCCGAGCTCGACTCGCCGCGCGGCCTCTACAGCGCCTCCGCACGTGGCAACGACCTGGACGCGCCGCGCGGCCTGTACGGCGCCTCCACGCGCTGGGACGGCTTCGACGTTGCGAGCGTTGGTACCGGTGCTTCCGCGGTCGGCGACGGCGATAGCGACGGTGCTGGGCGTGACGGTGCCGGGCGTGACGGTGCTGGGCGTGACGGTGCTGGGCGTGACAGTGGCGGGGAAGGTGCTGGCGGGCGCGGTGGCGGGCATGACGGTTCGGCAGGGCTCGGAGACGGCGACGGGGGCGGGTCGAGTCGCGGGGTGGCCCGGGTGCCCAACGCGTCCTCGCCCGGGCATCGGGTTTCCGAGCACACGGCCGTGCTGTACGCGGTGTCGCACTCGTCGGTGCTGCGCTCCGCCGCGGCCGAGCGCGACGGTGAGGAGGACTGAGTGCCGCCCATCTCGGTGCGCCGGGGCCTTGGCGCCGCGGCGTTCGTAGTGGCCTCGCTGGCCCTGGCCTCGCTCGCGGTGCGCGCGCCCGAGCGAAGTGACGACGGGGCGACGGACACCGCGGCGGCCGCGTCGCCCGCCGTGGGCCGTACGCCGGGCGAGACCGCATCGGTGGCGCCCAGCCCCGACGGCCGCCGCTCCGTGCGCGTCGTCCCGAACCAGAAGATCCGCGGCGACCTGTCCGACCCGCAGAAGAAGGACATCGCCATGCGGCTCGTGTCCAGTGCGGAGAACTCGACGCTGGACTGGACGGCGCAGTACGGCTACATCGAGGACATCCACGACGGCCGCGGGTACACGGCGGGCATCGTGGGCTTCTGCAGCGGCACCGGCGACATGCGCGCCGTCATCCAGCGCTACGCGGAGGCGGTGCCGGGCAACAAGCTGGCCGCGTACCTGCCGGCCCTCAAGCGGCTCAACGGCAGCGCCGCGCACACCGGGCTCGACCCGAACTTCACCGCCGACTGGAAGGCCGCCGCGGCCGACCCCGCGTTCCGGGCCGCCCAGGACGCCGAGCGCGACCGCATGTACTTCAACCCGGCCCTGAGCCAGGCCAAACAGGACGGCCTGCGCATCCTCGGCCAGTTCATCTACTACGACGCGATCGTCATGCACGGCGCGAACGGCCTGACCAAGCTCCGCCGTGCCGCCGCCCAGGTAGCACCCCCGCCCGCGCGCGGCGGCGACGAGGCGGCGTACCTGGAGGCCTTCCTCGACGCCCGCGTGGCCCTCATGGAGGACGAGGAGGCCCATGACGACGAGAGCCGCGTGGAGGACGCCCAGCGGGTGTTCCTGGCCGCCCGCAACTTCGACCTCGATCCGCCCCTGCAGTGGCGGGTCTACGGCGACCTGTACCAGATCGCCGTCTGACCCCAGCCTCGCGCGTTTCCCCGCGCCCGGACGCGCCGACTCGGCCGCGCTCGGGCGCGGCTTCGTTTCCGGCAGTTGCGCACCGTTCGCCGCGTCCGCGAGCGCACCGTTCGCCGCGTCCGCGTGTGGCTGCGAGAGTGGTTGGGAGGTCCGCCGCGATGCGGCCGATTGCCTTCAGGCCTGCACATCGCGTTCCCACGTCGGCGAATGCTGGCGTGTGCACCCCAGGCGTCTGTGCGGTCATGCGTCTACGCGCCCGGACGTCTGCGAGGCGCACGGTGGTGGGGCCAAGCGCCTGAGGGGCCGCACGCCTGCGTGGAGGCAGGGCCGCACGCCCGCGAGGTCGCGTGGCGGTGGGGCCGCGTGGCGGAGAGGCGGCGTGGCGGTGGGGACGCGTGGTGGGGCGGTGAGGCGGCGTGGTGGTGAGGCCGGGCGGTGGCGCGTTGTCGGCTGACGGTGAGGGGCCGACGCCAGGGCCGAACCGCCGCCTTCGTCTTCCGCGGGAAAACGCGCTCCCGCGCGCCGGTAGGCTGGGGGTGTGAGAGTGCTAGCGGCGATGTCCGGCGGGGTCGACTCGGCGGTTGCGGCTGCTCGCGCCGTGGCGGCCGGGCATGACGTGACCGGGGTGCACCTTGCCCTCGCGCGGAATCCGCAGACCTACCGCACGGGCGCGCGGGGGTGCTGCACGCTCGAGGACTCGCGCGATGCGCGGCGGGCCGCGGACGTGATCGGGATCCCGTTCTACGTGTGGGACATGGCGGAGCAGTTCCACGAGGACGTGGTGGACGACTTCGTGGCGGAGTACGCGGCCGGGCGGACGCCGAACCCGTGCCTGCGGTGCAACGAGAAGATCAAGTTCGCGGCGGTGCTCGATCGGGCGGTGGCGCTGGGGTTCGATGCGGTCGTCACCGGGCATCATGCGCGGCTCGGGAGCGACGGGCTGCTGCGGCGCAGCGTCGACCTGGCCAAGGACCAGTCGTACGTGCTGGCCGTGCTGACCCGCGCGCAGCTCGACCGGGCCATGTTCCCGCTCGGCGACTCGACCAAGGCCCAGGTGCGCGCGGAGGCGGCCGAGCGCGGGCTCGCGGTGGCCGACAAGCCCGACAGCCACGACATCTGCTTCATCGCCGACGGCGACACCAAGCGCTTCCTCGCGGAGCGGCTCGGGCAGGCGCCGGGCGACATCGTCGACGCCACCACCGGAGCGGTGGTCGGGCGGCACGAGGGCGCTTACGCGTATACGGTCGGCCAGCGCCGCGGCCTCGATCTGCGGGTGTCCGCGCCCGACCGGCAGCCGCGCTACGTGTTGTCGATCACGCCCGTGACCAACACGGTGACCGTCGGGCCCGCGGCCGCGCTCGACGTGTCGTCGGTGGTCGGTGAGCGGCCCGTGTGGACCGTGCCGGCGGCGGGCTCGGTCGCGTGCGAGGTACAGATGCGGGCTCATGGTGAAACGCACCCGGCGACCGTGCGGCTGGAGGAAGGCCGCCTCGTGGCCGCGCTCGGGCGCCCGGCGCGCGGGATCGCGACCGGGCAGGCCATCGTGTGCTACGAGCCGTCGCCGGACGGTGACATCGTGCTCGGCTCGGCCACCATCGCCCAGACCTCCTGATGACCGGCCGCCGGCCACCGTCCGCGCGCGATGCCCTCCAGCTCGCACGCCGCCCGAACCTCGCGGCGTCGCGTCCGACGGGCATTGCAGGTCGCCCGGACCTCGCGGCGTCGCGTCTGTCGGGCTTTGCACGTTGCCCGGACCTCGCGGCGTCGCGTCTGTCGGGCTTTGCACGTTGCCCGGACCTCGCGGCGTCGCGTCTGTCGGGCATTGCACGTCGCCCGAACCTCACGGCGGCGCGTCTGACCTGCATCGCACGAACCCGACCAACCGCGCCGCAAATCCGCCAGGCCGGTCCGCTAGCCCGCCGGGCCGGTCCGCAAGGCCGCCGGGCCGGTCCGCAAGGCCGCCGGGCCGGTCCGCAAGGCCGCCGGGCCGGTCAAAAAGGCCGCCGAGCCGGTCCGCAAGGCCGCCGGATCGGTTCGCCAACCCGCTTGACTTGTGTCTCGCACGCCTCTCTGACCTCGGAGTACATGCCGTGACGTCGTTTCCCTGGCCGGTCGGCAGCGCGACCGGCATCGGCTCCATGCCCGGCACCGACGTCGCCGAGGCGCAACGCCTCGTGCTCGGCGAGCTGCCCGACCTGCCGCACCTGCCCGAGCTGCCCGCGCGGGGCCCCGGGGCGGACATGATCGGGCGCGGGGGCACATTCCTGGACGGGATCCCGATCGAGCTGTACGCCGCGCGGTGGCGTGTCGCCGCCCGGCCCGGGCACGACCTGCGCGTCGCGCGGGACCTGCTCGAACGCGACCTGGACACGATGACGGAGCAGGCCGGGGAGTACAGCGGGCTGTACAAGATCCAGGTGCCGGGGCCGTGGACGCTCGCGGCGTCGCTGGGTCTGCCGATCGGCGGGCAGGTGCTGCGCGACCACGGTGCCGCGCGCGACCTCGCGGACTCGCTCGCGGAGGGCGTCCGCGCGCACGTCGCGGAGGTCCGGGCCAGGCTCCCGCGCGCGAGCGTGCTGCTGCAATTGGACGAGCCGTCGCTGCCGGCGGTGCTGGCCGGGCGGGTGCCGACCGAGAGCGGGTTCGGGACGCTGCGCTCCGTGGACCCGTCGGTCGCGCGGTCGGCGTTGTCGGCGGTCATGTCCGCTGCCGGGGTGCCGAGCGTCGTGCATTGTTGTGCGTCGTCGGTACCGCTGACGCTGCTTCGTGAGGCCGGTGCGATCGGCGTGGCGCTCGACCTGTCGCTGGTGCGCGACCTCGATGCGCTCGGCGAGCAGCTGGACTCGGGGCTGGGCCTGCTGGCCGGAGTGTCCGGGCGCTCGGCCGCCGAACAGGCCGACCAGGTCCGCGATCTGTGGCGCAAGCTGGGCTTTTCCAAGAAGTCCCTGCCCGCCCAGGTGGTCGTGACGCCGCCGTGTGGGCTGCCCGCCGACGCGAAGGTTCGCTCGACGCTGACCGCGGTGCGCGAGGCGGGCCGGCGCCTGACCGCTGACCTCGACTGACGCACTTTTTGTCGTACCCCCGGGGTAAGTTCCTAGCCATGACCGACGCTGAGTCCGAACCCACCGAAGAGGCGCGAGAGCGGCACGCGGAACTGGCCCGTGAACTGGACGAACACCAGTACCGGTACTACGTGCTGCAGGCGCCCGCCGTGGACGACTCGGTGTACGACGGGCTCATGCGGGAGCTGGAGGCCATCGAGGCCCGGTTCCCGTCGCTGATCACCCCGGACTCGCCCAGCCAGCGGGTCGGCGGCACCTTCTCGACCGAGTTCGCCTCCGTCGATCACCGCGAGCGCATGCTCAGCCTCGACAACGCCCTCAACGAGCCGGCGCTGGAGTCGTGGGCGGAGCGGGTGGAGCGGGACGCCGGGTCGCCGCCGCGCTACCTGTGCGAGCTGAAGATCGACGGGCTGGCGCTGAACCTGACGTACGAGAAGGGGCGGCTCACCCGCGCGGCCACCCGCGGCGACGGGCGCACCGGCGAGGACATCACGCTCAACGCACGGACCATCCGCGAGATCCCCGAGCAGCTGGCCGGCGACAACGTGCCCGACCTGCTGGAAGTACGCGGCGAGGTGTTCTTCACGCTGGAGGGCTTCCAGGAGGTCAACGCGGCCCAGGTGGCGGCGGGGGAGCGGCCGTTCGCCAACCCGCGCAACGCGGCCAGCGGGAGCCTGCGTCAGAAGGACCCGCACATCACCGCGACCCGGCCGATGCGCATGCTGGTGCACGGGTTCGGCGCGCGCGAGGGGTTCAACCCGGCCAGCCAGTCCGAGGCCTACGAGCTGATGCACGCGTGGGGGCTGCCGACCTCGGCCCGCTACCGGGTGTGCGCGGACATGGCGGGCGTGAAGGCCTACATCGAGGAGTACGGCGAGCGCCGGCACAAGCTCGAGCACGAGATCGACGGCGTCGTCGTCAAGATCGACCAGATGTCGATCCAGCGGCGGCTCGGGTCGACGAGCAAGGCACCGCGGTGGGCGATCGCGTTCAAGTACCCGCCCGAGGAGGCGATGACCAAGCTCCTCGACATCCAGGTCAACGTCGGGCGGACCGGGCGGGTCACCCCGTTCGCGGTGATGGAGCCGGTGTTCGTCGGCGGCGTCACCGTGGAGCAGGCGACGCTGCACAACGCGCAGGAGGTCGTGCGCAAGGGCGTGCTCATCGGCGACACGGTGGTCATCCGCCGCGCCGGCGAGGTGATTCCCGAGGTGCTCGGCCCGGTCGTGGACCGCCGCGACGGCACCGAGCGCGCGTTCGTGATGCCACAGGAGTGCCCGTCGTGCGGCACGACGCTCGCGCCCGGCAAGGAGGGCGACGTCGACATCCGCTGCCCCAACGCCCAGTTCTGCAAGGCCCAGCTGCATGAGCGGCTCTTCGGCCTGGCCGCCCGGGGTGCCTTCGACATCGAGGCGCTGGGCTGGCAGGCGGCCGGGGCGCTGCTGGAGTCGGTGATCCCCAACGAGAGCGAGCTGTTCGACGTCAACGCCGAGCGCCTCGCGCAGGCGCCGTTCTTCGTCAACCAGAACGGCGCGCTGGGCTCGAACGCGCTGAGCCTGCTGGCCAACCTCGAAGAGGTCAAGCAGCGGCCGCTCTGGCGGGTGCTCGTGGCCCTGTCGATCCGCCACGTCGGGCCGACGGCGGCGCAGGCCCTGGCCAACTCGCTGGGCTCGATGGAGGCGATCGCCAACGCCACGACCGAGGAGCTCGTCGCCGTCGAGGGCGTCGGCCCGACCATCGCCCGCGCCGTGCAGGACTGGTTCACGGTGGACTGGCACCGGGCGTGGGTCGAGCGGTGGGCCGCGGCCGGGGTACGCATGGTCGAGGAGCGCACCGACACCGGCCCGCGTCCGCTGGAGGGCGTGACCGTGGTGGTGACCGGCTCGCTCGAGCGGTACTCGCGCGACGAGGCGACGGCGGCGGTGACCTCGCGCGGGGGCAAGGTGTCGGGCTCGGTGTCGAAGAAGACCGGCTTCGTGGTGGTGGGGGAGTCGCCCGGCTCGAAGGCCGAGAAGGCGGAGGCGCTGAAGGTGCCGATCCTGGATGAGGCCGGGTTCGAGCTGCTGCTGACCGAGGGGCCGGACGCGGCGCGCGCGGCGGTGCTGCCCCAGGACGAGGGCGCGGCGGCCGAGGAGGCGGAGGCGGTGGCCCAGGCGGACGCGGCGGCCGACGAGTAGGGGGATCAGGACGGCCGCGACAACGCCGGGACGGGGGTCGGCGAGCGAGGGCTGGGAAGGCCGCGACAGGCCGGGCCGCGGGCGGCGGGCAGGGTAGGCGCGCGGCGAGCAGGGCACACGGCAGCGGGAGGCCGACAGGGCACGCGGCTGGCGGGCAGGGCGTGTGATGGCGGGCGGCCGCGGAAGCGACGCGCCGGACGCCAGACGCCAGACGAGAGCACACCCAGGCCGCGAACGCCGAAGCCAAGACGGCGGAACCCGAGGCCAACGATCGCGAGGGCGGTGGCCCAGCCCGTTCCTGAGAGCGGTCGAAGGCGCGATCCCAAGGCGGTTAGGAAAGGCTTACCGCAGCACCGCGAAACAAGGCGCCGGAGCGTAGTCGAGCCGCCATCTTGGGTAATCACCAACTAAGACCGCAGTCGATGGGGAATGGACACGCAGCGTCCCGGAAGCGTTACGCTTCACGGATATTCAAGCTGATCTGTCCATTGTGGGATCGCCCGGTCGGTTGAATAGCGCGGCGGTTCTGCATCGATTCGGCATCCTTTCCCGATATTTGCCGCGCTCAGGGTGCAGGCTCGCATGGCGTCAGCACCTCGTCAGCGGATCTTCAACCGCCCCCGGCGGGCAATCTCGGGCCGGGGCCATCGGAAAGCGGGGAACGGATGGAGCAGAGCGCGCTGCGCAACGTCGCGCCGCCTCGGCATCGTCATCGGTTCTTCGCGTACGTCGCGGTGGTTGTCGGGCTCGCCGCGTTCCTGCTGGTCGGGAGCCTGCTGCACGAGGGCCTGCGGGTCGACGCCGCGTTCTGGGTGTTCGCGGGGCTGGCCGTGCTGGCCGACACGCCGCCGTTCGTGCAGGGATCGCGCGACGAGAACGTGCCGACGTTCCCGTCGGTGTGCTTCACGTTCGCCGTGCTGATCGCGTACGGGTGCGCGCCGGCGGTCGCGGTGCAGCTCGGGGCGGTCATCGTCGCCGCGGTGTGGCTCAAGCACACGTTCTGGCGGGCGGCGTTCAACGCCGCGCAGTACATGATCTCGTTCCTGGCCGCGGGGACGCTGCTGCCCAGGACCGGCACCGGGTCGATCCAGGGCGCGCGCGAACTGCTGAGCACGCCGAACATCCCGTGGGTGCTCGCCGCCGTCGTGACCTGGTTCGTGGTCAACAACCTGCTCGTCGCGACCGCGCTGTGGCTGCGCTTCGGCGGGCAGTGGCGCGTCGTGTTCACCCGCGCCGTGCGCAACGACGCGCTGCCGAACGGGGCGCTGCTGCTCGCCGCGCCGGGGTTGGTGGCGGCGGCGTATGTGAATGCACTACTGGTACCACTGGCGCTTCTGACGCTTTTTGCGGTTAGGCGCATGACCAAGCTCGCGGCGCAGCGGGCGCTGGCCGGGCGGCTCGATCCGCTGACCGGGCTCGCGAACCGCAAGGCCCTGGAGCGCGAGGTCGCGGCGCGGCTGCAGGAGCACGCGGAGCGGGCCGAGGGCGGGGCGGCCGAGCGGCGCCTCGCCCTGCTGCTGCTCGATCTGGACGCCTTCAAACAGGTCAACGACGCGCTCGGGCACCGGGTCGGGGACCGGCTGCTGGTCGAGGTCGGCGAACGGCTCACCGCGGCCGCGCGGGCGTCGAGCGAGGACAACCTCGTCGGGCGGCTCGGGGGCGACGAGTTCGCCGTCGTGGTACCGCATCTGCGCGACACCGCCGACGCCCGGCGCTGCGCCGCCGAGATCATGTGCGCGCTGTCCGAGCCGGTGCTGCTGGACGGGCTGCCGATCGACGTGGGCGCGTCGGTCGGCGTCGCCGTGTACCCCGAGCACGGCACCGACTTCGCCGAGCTGATGCAGCACGCGGACGTCGCGATGTACGACGCGAAGGGGCGCGGCGACAACCTGGCCGTCTACGCGCCCGAGAGCGACCACAACACGCCCGAGCGGCTGAGCCTGCTCGCGGACCTGCGCAAGGCGCTCGAGGCGGGGCCGGAGGGCGGCATCGAGCTGTACTACCAGCCGCAGGTCGAGCTGGCCACGGGCGCGGTCGTGGGCGTCGAGGCGCTGCTGCGGTGGCGGCACCCGCGCCGCGGCCCGGTCGACCCCGAGGAGCTGATCAAGGTCGCCGAGCACAGCCCGGTGATGCGGCTGCTCACCCTGCGCGTCGTGGACGAGGCGATCGGGCAGCTCGCGGCGTGGCGGGAGACGGCGCCCGCGACCGAGGGCGTGCGCGTCGCGGTCAACGTGAGCGTGCGCGACCTGCACACGGGGGAGATCGCCGACCGGATCGCGGCCAAGCTCGCGCAGATGTCGGTCGACCCGTCGCGGCTGGAGCTGGAGATCACCGAGAGCGCGCTGATGGCCGACCCGCGCCGGGTGCTCAGCACGCTCGGACGCCTGAAGAAGCTGGGCGTCGCGATCGCGCTGGACGACTTCGGCACCGGGTACTCCTCGATGCTCCACCTGCGCCGCCTGCCCCTCGCCGAGGTCAAGATCGACCGCTCGTTCGTGCTCGGCGTGGCGACCGACCCCGACGACGCCGCGATCGTGCGCTCCATGATCGACCTGGCCCGGGCGCTGGGGCTGCGCGTCGTCGCGGAGGGCGTGGAGGACGAGCGCACGTGGCGGATGCTGGTGGCGGCCGGCTGCGACGTCGCGCAGGGCTGGTACTTCGCCCGGCCGATGCCGCCTGATCGCCTGCTGGACTGGCTGTCGAAGACTGCCGCACGGCCCGTCATCACCACGAAATAGACTCGTCGGGTTGACGCGGGCATGTCACGCTGCGTCCAAGCCGACGATCTGAAGGAGAAGCGCGCCGATGGCCACGATTTCCCGCGAGGAGGTGGCGCATCTCGCGCGCCTCGCGCGGCTTGCCGTCACCGATGAGGAGCTCGACACCTTCGCCGGGCAGCTCGACGTGATCCTGCAGGCCGTCGCCCAGGTGGGGGAGGTCGCCGCCGCCGATGTGCCGCCGACCTCGCACTCCGTGCCGCTGACCAACGTGTACCGCGACGACGTCGTCGTCCCCGGCCTCTCGCGCGCGGACGCGCTGGCCGGCGCGCCCGACGCCGAGGAGAACCGCTTCCGCGTCCCGCGGATCCTGGACGAGGAGGCCTGAGCCGTGAGTGACCTGATCAAGCTGTCCGCCGCCGAGCTCGGCCGCCGCCTGGACGCCAAGGAGGTCTCGGCCACCGAGGTCGCCTCCGCGCACCTGGACCGCATCGAGGCCGTCGAGGGCAAGATCCACGCCTTCCTGCACGTCGACCGCGAGGGCGCGCTCGAGGCCGCCCGCGCCGCCGACGAGCGCCGCGCCAAGGGTGCCGCGCTCGGCCCGCTCGACGGGGTGCCGATCGCCGTCAAGGACGTCATCGCCACGCGCGGCGTCCCCACGACCGCGGGCTCGAAGATCCTGGAGAACTGGCGCCCGCCGTACGACGCGACCATCACCACGCGCCTGCGCGAGGCCGGGCTCGTGATGGTCGGCAAGACCAACATGGACGAGTTCGCGATGGGCTCCTCGACGGAGTACTCGGCCTACGGGCCGACGTTCAACCCCTGGGACACCACGCGCATCCCCGGCGGCTCCGGCGGTGGCTCCGCGGCCGCGGTGGCCGCCTACGAGGCGCCGCTGGCCATCGGGACGGACACCGGTGGCTCGATCCGCCAGCCGGCCGCCGTGACCGGCACCGTGGGCGCCAAGCCGACCTACGGGGGCACGTCGCGGTACGGCCTCATCGCCTTCTCCTCGTCGCTGGACACCCCCGGCCCGTGCGCGCGCACCGTCGAGGACGCCGCGCTGCTGCACGCGGTCATGGGCGGCCACGACCCGCGCGACTCGACCTCGATTCCGCAGCCGGTCCCCGACGTCGTCGCGGCCGCGCGCCTGGGCGCGACGGGCGACCTGAGCGGCGTGCGGCTGGGCCTGGTCAAGGAGTTCGCGGGCGAGGGCGCGGAGCCCGGCGTCGCCGCGGCGTACCGCGAGTCGGTCGACGCCCTCGTCAAGCTCGGCGCGGAGATCGTCGAGGTGTCCTGCCCGAGCTTCAAGTTCGCGCTGCCGGCGTACTACCTGATCGCCCCGAGCGAGTGCTCGTCCAACCTCGCGCGCTTCGACGGCGTGCGCTACGGCCTGCGCTCCGGCGACGACGGCAAGCACTCGCTGGAAGAGGTCATGACGATCACGCGCGCGGAGGGCTTCGGCCCGGAGGTCAAGCGGCGCATCATCCTCGGCACCTACGCGCTCTCGGCCGGCTACTACGACGCGTACTACGGCCAGGCGCAGAAGGTCCGCACGCTGATCACCCGCGACTTCACCGCGGCGTTCGAGCTCGCCGACGTGCTGATCGCGCCGACGACGCCGTTCGTGGCGTTCCCGCTGGGCTCGCGCACGTCGGACCCGTACCAGATGTACCTGGCCGACCTGTACACGATCCCGTCGAACCTCTACGGCGGCCCGGCGATCTCGGTGCCGGCCGGCCTGTCCGAGGGGCTGCCCGTCGGCCTGCAGATCATGGCGCCGACGATGGCCGACGACCGGATGTACCGGGTGGCGGCCGCGCTGGAATCAGCGCTGCCGCCACTCACCCCACCGTCGCTGTGACGCGGGAAGCCGGGGCCGGCTCAGCCCCGGCTGCCCTGCCGCCACGAGAACGGGCCGGGCAGGTCCACGCGGTTCTTCTTGCTCCGCGAGTTCCACGACCAGGGGCCCAGCTTGAAGCTCCACGAGGAGAAACCCTCCTGCGTGAAGTGGAAAATGAACGGGCCGAACTTCTTGCTCTTCCGAAACTGCACCGGCATGACGTCGCTCCCTCCAGGTGTGCGATGGATACCCAATGTCGTGCGTGGATACACAAGGCTGAAAGCAGGCATTGACCATGAGCACCGTGACGCACATGTCGTACGAGGAGGCGGTGGCCGCGTTCGAGCCGGTCATCGGCCTGGAGACGCACGTCGAACTCGGCACCAACACCAAGATGTTCTGCGGCTGCCCGACCGCGTTCGGCGCCGAGCCGAACACCCAGGTCTGCCCGGTCTGCCTCGGCCTGCCCGGCGCGCTGCCGGTCGCCAACCGCGCCGCGATCGAGGCCACGATCCGCATCGGCCTCGCGCTGAACTGCTCGATCGCGCCGTGGGGCCGCTTCGCGCGCAAGAACTACTTCTACCCCGACATGCCGAAGAACTTCCAGATCAGCCAGTACGACGAGCCGCTCTGCGTGGACGGCTACCTCGACGTGGAGATCGACGGCGAGCTTGTGCGCATCGGCATCGAGCGGGTGCACCTCGAGGAGGACACCGGCAAGACGCTGCACGTCGGCGGCGCGACCGGGCGCATCCACGGCGCGACCGAGTCCCTCGTGGACTACAACCGCGCCGGCATCCCGCTCGTCGAGATCGTCACCAAGCCGGTCCCCGGCACCGGCGCGCGGGCGCCCGAGGTGGCCCGCGCGTACGTCACCGAGCTGCGCGACGTCATCCGCACCCTCGACGTGTCCGACGTGCGCATGGAGCAGGGCTCGATGCGCTGCGACGTGAACACCTCGCTCAACCGCCCGGGCGCGGAGTGGGGCACCCGTACGGAGACCAAGAACGTCAACTCGCTGCGCTCCGTCGAGCGCGCCGTCCGCTCCGAGATCATCCGCCAGGCCGGCGTGCTGACCGACGGCGGCAAGATCATCCAGGAGACGCGGCACTTCCACGAGGAGACCGGCGACACCACGTCCGGGCGCAGCAAGGAGACGGCGACGGACTACCGGTACTTCCCGGAGCCCGACCTCGTCCCCCTCGCCCCGTCGGCCGACTGGATCGCCGAGCTCAAGGCGGCGCTGCCGGAGCTCCCGCGGGTACGTCGCGGGCGCCTGCAGGCCGAGTGGGGCTTCTCCGACCTCGACATGCAGTCGGTGGTCAACGCCGGCGCCGTCGAGCTCATCTCGGCGACCGTCGAGGCGGGCGCGACGGCCGCGTCCGCGCGCAAGTGGTGGCTCGGCGAGCTGGCCCGCCGGGCCAACGAGAGCGAGACCGAGCTCGATGCCCTGGGCGTCACCCCGGGCGCGGTCGCGGAGCTGCAGGGCCTGGTCGACAGCGGCAAGATCAATGACAAGCTCGCCCGCGTCGTCCTCGAGGGCGTCATCGCCGGCGAGGGCACGCCGACCGAGGTCGTGGCCGCGCGGGGCCTGGAGGTCGTGTCCGACGAGGGCGCGCTGACCAAGGCCGTCGACGAGGCGATCGCGGCCAACCCCGACATCGCCACCAAGGTCCGCGAGGGCAAGGTCGCGGCCGCGGGCGCGCTGGTCGGCGCGGTCATGAAGGCCACCGGCGGCAAGGCCGACGCCAAGACGGTGCGCGAGCTGATCATTTCGCGTCTTTCTTAAAACTGCCGCTCTTGTACCGCCTGTGCGTCCCCCGCACCGCCCGCCTCCCGCGCCGGTGTGGGGGACGCCGCGCGTTGGACCCCCCATCGGCGTCTACTTGCGCCGATGTGAGGGACGCCGCGCGCTGGGACCGCATCGTCGTCTACTTGCGCCGGTGTGGGGAACGACGCGAACGGGGGACGCCGCGCGCGGACGCCCCGCTGCCGTCTGCCACGACGGCACGGGGGACGCCACGCTGTCATCTGCCGCGCGGACGCGTGCTGTCGTCTGTCGCGACGGCGCGGGGGCGCCGCGCGCGGACGCCCCGCCGTCGTCTTCCGCGACGGCCCGGGACGCCGCGGGTTCGGGACCCGGGCTGTCCGTCTACCGCGACGGGGTGGGGGACGCCGCGGGTGACGACGCGGGCGCGGACGGCTCCGGCGTCGGGGCGGCCTTGGTGTCCGGCTGCACGATGTGGCGCTGCAGGGCGACCTCGGTCAGGCCGGTGCCGCCCACCTGGATGTCGTCGTAGGCGGAAAGGTGGCGGTTCTGATCGAAGTACAAAATCGAAAGGGCGAGCGGCAAGGGCTTCGTGCTCTCCAGTCCGCGCAGTCCCGCCCCGCCGGTGGAGCCCTCGACCATGAGCAGGGTGCGCTCCTGCAGCGCCTTGACCGCGGGCGACGCGGACGTCGACGGCGAGGCCTGCGGCAGCGGCGCGAGGACGCCCGGGTTGGGGTTGAGCCGCGCGACCGAGCGCTCGTGCTTGTGCCCGGCCAGCACCAGCGGGCACAGCCCGGCCAGCTCCTGAGCGGCGACCGGGTCGTGCACCATCGCGACGTCGACCGTCTTGCCGCTGGTGCGGATCTTGTCGGCGAGCATGTCGCCCGACGCGACGACCTCCTGGTGCTGCTCCTCGTTCGACTCGTCGGTCGACTTGTCCGGGGTGAACCGCGGGTCGCCGATGCCGGCGAAGGTGATCCCCTTGACCGTGACGATCGTGTCGTCGAGCACGATGGCGTTGGGCTGGCGGCCGACCGCGGCCGCGGTGACCGCCGAGTCGTGGTTGCCGCGGATGTACAGGTACGGGACCTTCAGCTCGCCGATGGCGTTCACGTACGACGCCTCGGGCTCGCTGCCCCAGTCGTTGATGTCACCCGTATCGACGATCATGTCGATGTCGAACTGGTCCGCGACCGAGCGCACGACGCCCCACGCCGCGGGGTTCAGGTGCATGTCGGAGATGTGCAGCACCTTGGTCGCGCTCGTGTCCGGCTCGTACACCGGCAGCGACGAGATCGTGCCGTACAGCTTGCTGACGTTGAGCACGAGCTTCTGCAGCTGGTCGCGGTACTCCTCGTACCGGTCGGTGATCCGCCGCGCGTCACCGATGATGGCCGGGGCGTTGACGAGCAGGCCACGGTACGTCGGCTCCTGGATCGCGGCCGGCTTGAACGTCAGCAGCGTGGCCGCGCCGGTCGAGGCGAGCACGCCGATCACCACGATCCCCGCGATCGCGGTCTCGCGCCGGGCCCGGAACACCAGGAAGACCAGGATCATGCCGCCGAGCAGGCCGCAGCCCGCCGTCTGCAGCGCAAGCCGCCGTACGCCGAGGTTGAGCTGGTCGACCGCGTCGTGGCTGATCTGCTCGAGGTTGCCCGACTTCGCCGCGAACGCGCGGGTGCGCGCCTCGTCCAGCGACTCCAGCCGGATGCGCAGGTGCGCCGGCCCGTCGTGGCTGTCCAGCTCCAGCGAGCCCAGCGGCGGGATCTCGACCGAGGTGTCGCCGTAGAACGACGGGGTGAGCGACAGCTGCGCGCGGAAGGGGCCGATGTCCTGCGTCGTCGTCCCGCCGAGGGAGACCCCGATCAGCATGCCGACGACGGCCACCAGGCCCACGAGGAGCCCGCGCCCGAGCCGGCGCAACCGCGGGTGCTTCGGGGGCCGCACGCGGCCGCTCGCCGGGCCGGCCGGGTGGTGCCGGCGCCCGGCGGCCATGACGATCGCCCGCCGCCGCGCCCTGCGGGCGGCCAGCGCGGCGCGACGGCGGAACGGCGAGGTCAACTCTTGCCGGCCTCGCCGACATCGCTGATCACCAGGCGCAGGATCTGGTCGTCGTCCGGCTTGGCCTCGCCCCGGCCGTCCTTGTTCGACGTCGAGATCCACAGGCTGCCGTCCGGGGCGACCGCGGCCGCGCGCAACCGGCCGTACTTGTCCTGCAGCAGCGGCGCGGGCGCGCCGAGGAGCGTGCCGGTGTCGGTGACCTGCATGACGTACATCCGCTGGCCCTTGAGACAGGAGGTCACGAGGAACCCGCTGAGATAGGCCAGCCCCGCGCACGACGCGTCGGCCGTCTTCCAGGTGTAGATCGGGTTCGTGAACTTGGGGTCGGTGCCCTTGCCCTCCACCGCGGGCCAGCCGTAGTTCTTGCCGGCCTCGATCACGTTGAGCTCATCGGCATCCGCCGCCCCGTACTCCATCGCGTACATGCGCTTGTTCTTGTCCCAGGCGAACCCTTGCACGTTGCGATGTCCGTAGCTGTACACGGCGGTTCCGAACGGGTTACCGGGCGCCGGCTTCCCGTCGGGCTGGATGCGCAGGATCTTGCCGCCCAGGCTGCCGAGGTCCTGCGCCGTCTCCTGCTTGTCGGCGTCGCCGGTCGCGACGTACAGGAACCCGTCCGGCCCGAACCGGATCTGCCCGCCGTTGTGCACGCTGCCCTTGGGGATGCCGGTCAGAATCGGCGCGGGCGCCTGGCCCAGCGTCAGCTTGGCCACGCGGTTGTCGTCCTGCGTGGTGTAGTACACAAAGATCGTCTTATCCGTGTCGTACTGCGGCGAAACAGCGATCCCGAGCAGTCCGCCCTCGCCCCCGGGCACGGCCGCGTCGATCTTCTGCAGCTCGGCGACCAGCATCCCGTCGGACGTGGTCTCCTTGCCGACCTTGAGCAGCCGCTTGCTGTCCCGCTCGGTCACCAGCCCGGACCCGTCCGGCAGGAACGCGATGCCCCACGGCACCGCCAGCCCCTTGGCCAGCACCGTCACCGAGACCTCGGCCCCACCGTCCTCGTCGCTGCCGGACCCCGACCTGGTCGGCGAGGGATAGGGCGACATCTTCGGCGGCGACCCGAGCTCGTCCGGCGGGGGCGGCCCGAACGAACAGGCCCCGAGGGCCATGGCGGCCGCAGCCGCGCAGACGACGGCGAGGCTACGACCGGCTTTCCGGCCGGCAAAACGGTACGTCCGGGCGCTCACCCGCCCAAGCGTAGCGTTGCCCCCTGAGCGCGGCGTTTTCGAACCGCCCTTCCACCCTGCTGTCTTCCCAACCTCCTCCTGCGCGCGACGTGCCCGTATCGCGCGGGGTCATTGCGTGGTCACCTCGGCGCCATTTGTGCGTCGCATTTGTCGGCGCGACGTTGCGCTTTGCGTTTGCGTTTACCGGTGGCTTCGGGGGCTGCGTTGTTGGCGCGCTCGGTCGCGTCGTGACGGACGGCAACTCATCGTGCCTGCGTATCGGATTGCCCCGCGCTCAGCGGGCCGCGCCCGCGCGTCGCGTCCGCGGTGCCCGCCTCCGCGCGTCGCTTCCGCGGTGCTCGCTTCCGCGCGTCGTGCTTTGCCCGCGCCGCGGGTCGCCTCCGCGCGACTGGGATTGCCCGTGGCGTTCGGCGGCCGGCGCTACGTGGCGCGTCCGCGTGGCTGTTTCATGCCGCGGCCGCAGTGGCGCGTCAGATCTGCCTCACGCCGCGTCCGCGCGTACGGACGTTGCGTCGTGGCCCGGTGATCGGGTTCCCCCCGGCAGGCGGCGTCCAGGTCTCGCTTGTATATCGGTATGCCCGGCGGCGTCGCGGCGGTTCGCGGCGCGTCCGCGCGGGAGGGCGGGCTACTTCGCGGGCTACTTCGCGGGCTGCGGGGTGTCCTCGTGGTCATCGTCGGTGTCGGCGCCCGCACCGTCCGTCGCGTCCGTGTCCGCCGTTTGGTCGGAATCGAGGGGCTGACCGCTGGCTTTGATCACGCGCGGGACGTCGCTCGGGCGCACGGCGTCCAGGGGGACCAGGTGGCCGTTGGCCAGGCGGGCGTACACCGTGCCGTCCGACGTCACGAGGCCGTCCACCGCGGCCCACTGGAACGAGCGGCTGCCGAACAGGGCGCGCACCGTGAAGCCGCGCTCGCTCACGTCCGTGCCCGCGCGCCAGGCCCAGACGGCGATGGCCAGGGGAATCAGGAGTACCAGCAGGAACCAGAGGCTCTCGGCGGCCAGCGGAACGGCACCGATCACGGTGATGCCCGCCGCCACGGCGAGGGCGGCGCTGCGCCGGAACTTGACCTTGACCTGGTTGCTCACACAGCCATCCTCCCACCTTTCGAGGAACTGCCTCCGCGCGCCCGGGCGGGCATACTGAGCGCCGTGGGGGATCAGAACGGCCGCCCTTCGCCGACGCCGGTCGCCGGGGTTACGCTCGGTGCCGTGTTTGACGAGATCGCGACCGGCCGGGGGGCTCGTCGGGCGATCGACGTCGATATGTCCGGCTTTGCGGGTTGGTGCCCGTGGGGGGAGGGCAGGACGTGACCACCACTTTCCGCCGCGATGCGCCCGCCCAGTGGGCCGAGGGCATCAAGCGCAGCAAGCGGGTCGCGGTGCGGCCGACCGGGGCCGTCGCCACCGCGCTGGTCGTCGCCTCGGTGCTGGTCGCGCTGGCCGTGGCCGGCTGGGGGATCAAGGAACTCAGCATCATCTGGGGCGCCGCGGCGATCATCGCGCTCGCCGGTGTGGTGGTGCTCACGCTGCGCGGCTTCCCGCTCTTCGCGATCCTGACCATCGTGGCGGGCGCGGTCGCCTGGGGTGTGGCCACGCGCGGTCGCCTGCCGGACAGCTGGTTCGACATCCTCGGCGTTCTTGGCTTCATCGGCATCAATCTCGCTTATGTGGTACCGCTGGCCGGATCTTTCCTTTCCGCCCTCCTCATGGACGCCCGCCGGGTATCACGTCTGTCGATCGACGAGGCGGTGAGCGGGCGCCGTTGGTGGGGCAAGCCCGACGACACGCTCCCGCGCCTGAAAGAGCTCGAGGCGATTCCCAGCGCCCGTTTCTTCGCCCTGGGCGAGGGCGGCTGCACGCATCTCGTCTCCGCCGGCCGCCGCGTCGCGCTCTTCCTGCCGACGGTCTGGCCGCACGGCGAGTTCACGATGGACGCCGCGGGCCAGGTCCTGCGCGGCGGCCGCCTGTTCGTGCCGGGCTCGGAGGACGTCGACGGCCTGGCCGCGGAGGTGCACACCTGGCGCGAGCAGCTGGCCAAGGTCGGCGGCTCCGTCCGCGGGTACCTCGTGGTCGCCCCCTCCCGCGGCGACGTCTCCGAGGACCTCGTCATCTCGGTGGCGCCCGGCGAGCACCTGCACCTCGTGCACTCCCACGAGATGGCCGACGCCGCGGGGCGCTGGCTGGCCGCGGAGCCGTACCGCGTCGACCTCCACGTCATGGAGCGCCTCCTCGTCCTCGCGGCGGGCAACGAGCTGCCGGAGCCCCTGTCGCTCCCGCGCACCTTCGCCCGCGAGGCCGCGTCGTCGGAGGAGCGCACGCCCGCCACGTCGCCGACCGACGCCGCCTTCGCCGCCGCGGCGTCCTCGCCCCCGGGCGCTCCCGGCGCGCTGCCCACCGTGCTGGGCGGCGCCACCCCGGAACCGACCACCCCCGCCGCGACGTGGCGCCCCGGCAACGGCGTCATGCGGGCAAAGCTCGGCCGCCTGGCCAGAAGCGCATCCGCGCGCGGCGAGGCCGGCGACGCCGCCCTGGAAGTCCCGCCCGACTCCGACGCGGACGCCGACGATGCATTCGGGGCCGACGCCATTTCGAGCGTTTCCGACTTATCCGGTACCGCAACGAAAGCCGGTTCCCGCTCGCGCACAGGCCGCAAGCGCGATCCTGATGCCACGGGCCGTTTCGACAGTGATGCGGAATACGGTTCCGCGGCCCGTCGCCGCCGCAATGCCGGTTCCGGTTCCGCGGATCATGACACGGAGCCCGGTTCTGCGGGCCGTCGCGGCCGAAATGGCGAGTTCGGTTCCGAGGGCCATGGTGCGGATTTCGGTTCTGCGGGCCGAGGTGACCGTAGTGGCGAGTTCGGTTCCGAGGGTCGTGGTGCGGATTTCGGTTCTGCGGGCCGTCGCGACCGTGATGGCGAGTTCGGTTCCGAGGGTCGCGGGGCGGATTTCGGGTCTGCGGGCCGCATCGACCGTGGCGACGAGTTCGGTGCGGACGATCGCGATGCTGCGTTCGGTTCCGCGGATCGCGGAGAACGTGACGCCGAGTTTGGTTCCACGGGTCGCTTGGAGCGCGATTCCGACTCTGCGAAAGCGTCGCTAGGCCGCGGTGGCGGCTCGGGCGCTGATGGCAATTCGAACCTTGGTGCTGGTGCGCGTCCTGAACGTGATTCCGGCATCGGTGCCGGTCTCCGATCAGGCCGCGATTCGGACATTGGAGCTGGCTTGCGTTCTGAGCGGAACTCGGACTACGGCATCGACGGGCGCCCCGATCGCGACCCGTCGTACGGCGGTGGTCGCGATGGCGAGTCTGGCGCTCCCGGGCGCCGCTCGGACGCGTCCGCGCAGGAAGAACCGGACGCGTCGTGGGAGGCCCGGGCCACCCGCGAACTCGTCGGAAACTGGGACAACGACTCCGCGAGCCAGCTGGCCGCCTGGGCGGCCGAGGACGGCAGCGATTCCTCCGGGCGCCGCTCCTGGTCGCCGATGGGCGGGGAGACTCCCGCGCCGGGCGAGCGGTTCCGGTGGTCCAGCGACGCCGATGACTTCCCGGTGAGCTACGAGCCCGGCACATGGACCGACTCTCCGGAGAACGGCCGGCCCGACCGGGCGTCCTCCTGGGGTGAGACGGACTACCGCGCTTCCGCGCAGCCCGCCGACACGCCACGCGAATCCCGCACGTCAGAGCCGCCCGCAGACTCGTGGCGTGAGAGCCGCACGTCGGAGCCGGTGGCGGAGCAGTCTTGGCGTGAGAGCCGCGCGTCCGAGCCCGCGGCGGAGCAGTCTTGGCGCGACAGCCGCGCGTCGCAGCCAGCGGCCGAGCGGTCGTGGCGTGACGATCACGCGTCGGAGCCGGCTGGCGAGTCGTGGCGTGACGGCCGCACGTCCGAGCCGGCTGGCGAGTCGTGGCGTGACAGCCGCACGTCCGAGCCGGTGGCCGAGCCGTCGTGGCGCGCGAGCCAGAGTCCGGAGCCGGTCGTGGAGCCGTCGTGGCGCGACGCGCGTACGCCGGAGCCGGTGGCCGAGTCCTGGCGTGATCAGCGTGCGCCCGAGCCCGTGGCGGAGCCCTCGTGGCGTGATCAGCGTGCCCCCGAGCCGGTCGCGGAGTCGTGGCGTGATCAGCGTGCGCCGGAGCCGGTGGTGGAGCGGTCGTGGCGTGATCAGCGGACGCCCGAGCCGGTAAGCGAGTCCTGGCGGGATTCGCGCGCGCCCGAGCCTGTCGCTGAACCGTCGTGGCGGGACTCCCGTGCGCCGGAGCCGGTGGCCGAATCCTGGCGGGGTGCGCGCGCGTCCGAGCGGCCCGCGGCGGAGTGGCCGCCGCCTGCGGAGCCGGTGCAGCGGATGACCGAGCGGCCCTCCGTCGAGTGGCGGTCCGCTCCGGAGGCGTCCGCGCGGCCTCAGGTGGACTGGCAACCGGGCAATGAACAGCCATCGGCGGACTGGCGGTCCAGCTCGGACGCGTCCGGGCGGCCGGCTGTGGACTGGCGGCCTGGGAACGAGCAGCCATCGACGGACTGGCGGTCCAGCTCGGATGCGTCCGGGCGGCCGAATGTGGACTGGCAGGCGGGCAGTGAGCAGGCGTCGGGGGACTGGCGGTCCGGCTCGGACGCGTCCGCGCGGGCCAATGTGGACTGGCAGCCGGGGAATCAGCCGGCGCCGGGGGACTGGCGGTCGGAGTCGGAGTCGTCCGCGCGGCCGGCGGTTGAGTGGCGGGCCGGATCGGAGCAGGCGCCGGCCGAAGACTGGCGATCGCGGGCTGAGCAGTCGGCGCAGTCGGGGCAGTTCGCGCCGCCCGCGTCCGAGCGGCCGTCGGTTGAGTGGCGGGCCGGTTCTGCCGCGTCCGCGCGGCCCTCCGTGGCGTGGCCACCCGCCGGCGCGTCTGAGCGGCCGTCCGTCGAATGGCGCGCCGGGAGCGAGTTGCCCCAGGAGCGCGCCGGGAGCGAGTTGCCGCAGGAGCGTGCCGGGAGTGAGTGGCCCCAGGAGCGCGCTGAGAGCGAGTGGCCGCAGGAGCGCGCCGGGCGTCAGGCGCCGCAGGAGCGCGCCGGGAGCGAGTGGCCGCAGGAGCCTGCCGGGCGTGAGGCGCCGCAGCAGCAGGAACAGCGACGTCGCCCCGAGCGGCAGGCGTTCACCGGAAACCTGTTCGACGGGGACGCGCCCGAGTTGGTGGCGAAGCCGCTGGAGTTGCGGCGTACGTGGGAGTCGGATCCCGCTTCGCGGTCCATTCGGCGGCGGGATCGGGCGCCGGGCGACGTCGAGAACGTCGATCAGCATGCGTCTCAGGGAATGTATCCGCCGGCTGGGGACAGCGCGGATTTCAACCGGCCGTTTGAGCGCACTCAGGCATGGGCCGCCGACAATGCCGACGATGCCTACAACGCCGACAATGCTGGAAACGTCGGCAATTCTGGAAACGTCGGCAATGCGGGCCGCCCGCAGCAGCCTCAGCCCGGGAATGAGCCGTGGGGGAACCAGCCCGCGCCGCCGGTGCGGGATCGGCGGCCCACCGATGCCTGGGAGCGGAACTCCGCCCCTGCGGCGGAACAGCGCCCGGCCAATCAGGCCTGGTCTGCCGCTCCCGAGCCGCCGCCGCCCACCCAGCCGTGGTCCGCCGCTCCCGAGCCGGCGCCGACCCAGGCGTGGTCCGCGCAGCCCGCGCAGGGCGAGGAGGCCTGGTGGGACCCGGCAACCGCCGCTCCCGCGCCTGCGCCGGCCGAGGAGAAGGGCAAGAAGTCCCGCTGGGGCCGTAACAAGGACAAGGACGCCAAGAAGCAGCCCGAGGAGTCCGGCAACGATTGGGCCGGCGAGGCGACCACGCGCTGGGACCGCAGTGCGGCCACCAACGAAGACCGCCCGGCGCCGCGCAACGAAGACCGCCCGATGCCGCGCAACGAAGACCGCCCGATGCCGCGCGATGAGGAGCGGCCGGCCGCGCGGAATGAGCCCCGGAACGACGACTGGGGTGGCCAGAAGCCGCCGCCGGAGCGGATTCCCGAGCAGCGTAAGCGGGAGCTTTCGGCGTTCGAGGACCTCGCGCCCCTGGAGCTCAATCTCGACGAGGAGCCCAAGGAGAAGAAGGGCCGCCGGTTCCTGGGCCGGAAATGAGGCGATCGGGGCGCCCCTGAGGAAGAGGCGCCCCGAAAAGCGAGGTCAGTCCCGGCCCGGCATCGGGTAGGCGGACAGCAGTTCGCGTACCTCCGCGGCGATCACGTCCAGCGCCGCGTCGTCCGACTTCAGGGCGGCGTCCACGGCGCGGGAGATCCAGGTCGCGACCTGGGGCATCTCGGCGGGCGTGAGGCCGCGCGTGGTCAGGGCGGGCGTGCCGATGCGCAGGCCCGAGGGGTCGAAGGGCTTGCGCGTGTCGTACGGCACTGTGTTGTAGTTCGTCTCGATGCCGGCGCGGTCCAGGGCCTTGGCGGCGGGCTTGCCGCCGATGGACTTGCCGGTGAGGTCGAGCAGGAGCAGGTGGTTGTCGGTACCGCCACTGACGAGATCGAAGCCGTGCTCGAGCAGCGCCGACGCGAGGGCGTGGGCGTTGGCGACGACCTGCTGGGCGTACACCGAAAAGGAAGGCTGCGAGGCCTCGCCCAGCGCGACCGCGATGCCCGCCGTGGTGTGGTTGTGCGGGCCGCCCTGCAGGCCCGGGAACACCGCCTTGTCGATGGCCTTCGCGTGCCGTTCGTCGCACATGAGCATCGCGCCGCGCGGGCCGCGGAGGGTCTTGTGCGTGGTGGTGGAGATGACCTCGGCGTGGCCGGCCGGGCTCGGATGCGCGCCGCCGGCGATGAGGCCCGCGATGTGCGCGATGTCGGCCACGAGCACGGCGCCGACCTCCCGGGCGATCTCGGCGAAGCGCGGGAAGTCGATGGTGCGCGGGAGCGCGGTACCCCCGCAGAAAATGATCTTTGGACGCTCGCGCAGGGCCAGGTCACGCACCTCGTCGAAGTCGACGCGGCCCGTGTCGCGGCGGACCCCGTATTGGACGGCGCGGAACCACGCGCCCGTCGCCGAGACCGGCCAGCCGTGCGTGAGGTGACCGCCCATCGGCAGCGCCATGCCCATGACCGTGTCGCCCGGCTGGGCCAGGGCCAGGTACACGGCGAGGTTCGCGGGCGAGCCGGAGTACGGCTGGACGTTGGCGTGATCGACGCCGAACAGGGACCGGGCCCGGGCGATCGCCAGCTCCTCGAGCGGGTCGATGAAGCGCTGGCCCTCGTAGTAGCGCTTGCCGGGGTAGCCCTCGGAGTACTTGTTGGTCAGCACCGAGCCGGTCGCCTCGAGGACGGCCTGGGAGACGTAGTTCTCCGAGGCGATCATCCGCAGGGTGTCGTGCTGGCGCTCGGTCTCGGCCCGGATGAGGGCGGCGACCTGGGGATCCGCTTGTTCCAGAGCAACGCGCATGCGCAGCCTCCTGATACGCCGGGGCACCCAGGCGCGCGGTGCCCGCGATCGGAAGCTCCCCGGTGGTCGGTTCCACCTTGATGTGCGCCAGTCGCGGTAACTGGCGCACATCCTAGCGGAAACCTACGGCACGCGGCGGTACGCGCCGTCGCTGGCCGAGGTGGCCATCGACGCGTATGCACGCAGCGCCGCCGACACCGGGCGCTCGCGGTCGAGCGGGGTGAACGGGCGCTCGCGCTTCTCCTGCGCGATGCGGCGCGCGGCCAGCTCCTCGTCGGGCACGGCGAGGTGGATGGAGCGGTTCGGGATGTCGATCTCGATGCGGTCGCCGTCCTCGACGAGCGCGATGAGCCCGCCGCCGGCCGCCTCCGGGCTGATGTGGCCGATGGAGAGGCCGGAGGTGCCGCCGGAGAAGCGCCCGTCGGTGATCAGCGCACACGCGCGTCCGAGCCCGCGGCCCTTGAGGAAGCTCGTGGGGTACAACATCTCCTGCATGCCGGGACCGCCCTTGGGGCCCTCGTAGCGGATCACCACGACGTCGCCCGGGACGATGTGCTTCGCGAGGATGCCGTCGACCGCGGCCTCCTGCGACTCGAAGACCTTCGCGGTGCCGGTGAAGGTCAGGTTCTCCTCGGGCACGCCCGCCGTCTTCACCACGGCGCCCTCGGGCGCGAGGTTGCCGAACAGGATCGCGAGGCCGCCGTCCTTGGTGTAGGCGTGCTCGACGCTGCGGATGCAGCCGTCCGCGCCGTCCGTGTCGAGCGAGTTCCAGCGGTTCTCGGTCGAGAACGGTTCCGTGGTACGGACACCGCCCGGCGCGGCGTGGAACAGCGCGAGCGCCTGATCGGTGGCCTTGCCGCCGCGGATGTCCCAGTCGTCCAGCCACTCGCGGAACGACGCGGAGTGCACGGAGGACACCGACTCGTCCAGCAGGCCTCCGCGCGACAGCTCGCCCATGATGGCCGGGATGCCGCCGGCCCGGTGGACGTCCTCCATGTGGTACTTCTGCGTGTTCGGCGCCACCTTTGCCAGGCACGGCACGCGGCGCGAGATCGCGTCGATGTCGGCCACCGAGAAGTCGAGCTGGGCCTCACGCGCGGCCGCGAGCAAATGCAGCACCGTGTTGGTGGAGCCGCCCATCGCGACGTCCAGCGCGACGGCGTTCTCGAAGGCGGGGCGGGACGCGATCGCGCGCGGGAGCACGGACGCGTCGTCATTCGTGTAGTACCGGCGGCAGAGCTCGACGATCAGCGATCCGGCCTTTTCGAACAGGGCCTTGCGCGCGGCGTGGGTGGCCAGCGTCGAGCCGTTGCCGGGCAGGGCCAGGCCGATCGCCTCGGTGAGGCAGTTCATCGAGTTGGCGGTGAACATGCCGGAGCAGGAGCCGCACGTCGGGCAGGCGGAGCGCTCGATCTGGTCGAGCTGCGCGTCCGAGACGGCCTCGTTGGCGGAGGCGATCATCGCGTCGATGAGGTCGAGCTTGGCGTCCTTCTCGTGGACGACGCCCTCGATGGCGACGGTCTTGCCGGCTTCCATGGGGCCGCCGGAGACGAAGACGGTGGGGATGTTGAGGCGGAGGGCGGCGAGCAGCATGCCGGGGGTGATCTTGTCGCAGTTGGAGATGCACACGAGGGCATCGGCGCAGTGGGCCTGCACCATGTACTCGACGGCGTCGGCGATGAGCTCGCGACTGGGCAGCGAGTAGAGCATCCCGCCGTGGCCCATGGCGATGCCGTCGTCGACGGCGATGGTGTTGAACTCCTTGGCGACGCCTCCCGCCTCCGCGACCGCGTCGGCGACGATCATGCCGAGGTTGCGAAGGTGGACGTGGCCCGGCACGAACTGCGTGAAACTGTTGGCGATGGCGACAATCGGCTTACCGAAGTCGGAGTCGGTCATGCCGGTGGCGCGCCAGAGGGCGCGTGCGCCGGCCATGTTGCGACCAGAAGTGGAGGTCTTGGACCGCAGCTCGGGCATACCTGCGAGTCTGACACGTTCCGCATCCTGGGATAGGTTGACTCAGGCCATGAGATGCGCCAAAGTGGGCTCATGTCGTCGAGGTCGCTCCGAGTACTTATCATCTAGCGCGCCGACGCCTGCCGTCAGCGCGCTAGCCCCCCGTGCCGAGCACGTGGGGTTTTTTCATGTCCGGAGCCTTTGCCTAGACACCTTCGAGCGAAAGTGCGAACTGCGATGACGAGACCCACGCCAGAAGTCCTCGCCCACCGAGCGCATCCGACCCCGCCGGCGGCCGACCCGAAGAAGGCCGCGCAGCCGGTCTCCGCGGAACTGCTCACCGGCGCGCAGGTACTCGTCCGCTCGCTCGAGGCCCTCGGGGCCGACGTCGTGTTCGGCATTCCCGGCGGCGCGATCCTCCCGGCGTACGACCCGCTGTTCGACTCGGAGAGCGTCCGGCACATCCTGGTCCGCCACGAGCAGGGCGCCGGGCACGCCGCGACCGGCTACGCGCAGGCGACCGGCAAGGTCGGCGTGTGCATGGCGACGTCGGGCCCGGGCGCGACCAACCTGGTCACCCCGATCGCCGACGCCTACATGGACTCGGTCGCCATGGTCGCGATCACCGGGCAGGTCAGCTCGGCCTCGATCGGCACGGACGCCTTCCAGGAGGCGGACATCGCCGGCATCACGCTGCCGATCACCAAGCACAACTACCTGGTCCAGTCGGGCGAGGAGCTGCCGCGGGTGCTCGCCGAGGCGTTCCACCTGGCCGGCACCGGTCGCCCCGGCCCGGTGCTGGTCGACATCCCGAAGGACGTGCTGCAGAACAAGACCACGTTCAAGTGGCCGCCGACGATGGAGCTTCCGGGGTACCACCCGACGCTGCACCCGCACGGCAAGCAGATCCGCGAGGCGGCCCGCCTGATCGCCGGCGCCCGCCGCCCGGTGCTCTATGTCGGCGGCGGCGTCGTGAAGGCCCAGGCCTCCGAGGTGCTGCTGAAGCTGGCCGAGCTGACCGGCGCCCCGGTCGTCACCACGCTGATGGCCCGCGGCGCGTTCCCCGACTCGCACCCGCAGCACATGGGCATGCCGGGCATGCACGGTTCGGTCGGCGCGGTGTACGCGCTGCAGAAGTCGGACCTGCTGATCACCCTCGGCGCCCGGTTCGACGACCGGGTCACCGGCGAGCTGTCGACCTTCGCGCCGAACGCGGCCGTCATCCACGCCGACATCGACCCGGCCGAGATCGGCAAGAACCGCACCGCCGACGTGCCGATCGTGGGCGACGCCAAGCACGTGATCGAGGAGCTCATCGCCGCGGTCTCGGCCGAGCACGCGGCCGGGCGCAAGCCGGTCCTCAAGGACTGGTGGGCGACCCTGGACGACATCCGCGGCCGGTACCCGCTGGGCTACGAGGAGCCCTCCGACGGCACCCTCGCGCCGCAGTACGTGATCGAGCGGATCGGCAGCCTGGTCGGCCCGGACGCGATCTACACGGCCGGCGTCGGGCAGCACCAGATGTGGGCCGCCCAGTTCATCAAGTACGAGCACCCGGCCACCTGGCTCAACTCGGGCGGCCTGGGCACCATGGGCTACGCGGTGCCCGCGGCGATGGGGGCCAAGGTCGGCCGACCGGACAAGGTGGTCTGGGCGATCGACGGCGACGGCTGCTTCCAGATGACCAACCAGGAGCTGGCCACCTGCGCGCTGGAGGGCATCCCGATCAAGGTCGCCGTGATCAACAACGGCAACCTGGGGATGGTCCGGCAGTGGCAGACGCTGTTCTACGACCAGCGGTACTCCAACACCGAGCTCGGCACCCACAAGCACCGGATCCCGGACTTCGTGAAGCTGGCCGACGCGCTCGGATGCGTGGGGCTGCGCTGCGAGACCAAGCGCGACGTCGACGCGACGATCGAGGCCGCGATGAAGGTCACCGACCAGCCCGTGGTGATCGACTTCGTGGTCGGCAAGGACGCGATGGTGTGGCCCATGGTGGCCGCCGGCACCAGCAACGACGAGATCATGTTCGCGCGGGGCGTCCGTCCCGCGTTCGACCAGGACGACGTGTAGGGAGACCTCGCAACCATGGCCAAGCACACGCTCTCCGTCCTGGTGGAGAACAAGCCCGGCATACTGGCCCGCGTCGCGGGGCTGTTCGCCCGCCGGGGCTTCAACATCGACTCCCTGGCCGTCGGCGAGACCGAGCACCCCGAGGTCTCCCGGATGACGATCGTGGTCAACGCGGACGAATCGCCGCTGGAACAGGTCACCAAGCAGCTCAACAAGCTCGTGCAGGTGCTGAAGATCGTCGAACTCGACACCACCGCCAGCGTGCAGCGCGAGCTGCTGCTGGTGAAGGTCCGCGCGGAACGCCCGGTGCGCTCGCAGGTCCTCGAGACCGTGGCGCTGTTCCGGGCCCGTGTGGTCGACGTCGCCGCGGACGCCCTCACCATCGAGGCGACCGGGACGTCGGAAAAGCTGGACGCGCTGCTTCGTGACCTGGAGCCGTTCGGTATCAAAGAAATGGTCCAGTCGGGCGTCGTGGCCATCGGCCGCGGTTCGCGCTCCATCACGACCGGCCCGGCGCTCCGCGCCGCGGCCTGAGAACTTTCGCTCGTTGGTTCTGATCGTTTGACCGGTTTCGGTCGTTTTGAGAGGAAAGTCAATGCCCGCCGAGGTGTTTTACGACGACGACGCCGACCTGTCGTTGATTCAGGGCCGCAAGGTCGCGGTGCTGGGCTACGGCAGCCAGGGCCACGCCCACGCGCTGAGCCTGCGCGACTCCGGCGTCGACGTGCGCATCGGCCTGCCCGAGGGGTCCAAGAGCCGCGCCAAGGCCGAGGAGCAGGGCCTGCGCGTCCTCACCCCGGCCGAGGCGAGCGCCGAGGCGGACGTGATCATGATCCTCGCGCCCGACACGGTCCAGCGCTCCCTGTACGCCGAGCACGTCGCCCCGAACCTGACCGCCGGCAAGGCGCTCTTCTTCGGCCACGGCCTCAACATCCGCTTCGGCCTCATCACGCCGCCCGCGGACGTCGACGTGTGCATGGTCGCCCCGAAGGGACCGGGTCACCTGGTCCGCCGCCAGTTCGTCGACGGCAAGGGCGTGCCCTGCCTCATCGCGATCGAGCAGGACGCCACCGGCAACGCGCAGCAGCTGGCGCTGGCCTACGCGGCCGGCATCGGCGGCACCCGCGCCGGCGTGATCAAGACCACGTTCAAGGAGGAGACCGAGACTGACCTCTTCGGCGAGCAGGCCGTGCTCTGCGGCGGCGCGTCGGCCCTGGTCCAGACCGGTTTCGAGGTGCTCACCGAGGCGGGCTACGCCCCGGAGATCGCCTACTTCGAGTGCCTGCACGAGCTCAAGCTCATCGTGGACCTCATGTACGAGGGCGGCATCGCGCGGATGCGCTACAGCGTCTCCGACACGGCCGAGTACGGCGACTACACCCGTGGCCCGCGCGTCATCGACGGCCGGGTCAAGGAGGAGATGAAGCGCATCCTGGGCGAGATCCAGTCGGGCGAGTTCGCCCGCGAGCTGATCGCCGAGGACGACGCGGGTCGGCCGAACTTCACGAAGTACCGCGAGCAGGGTGCCAACCACCCGATCGAGGAGACGGGGCGTCAGCTCCGCTCGATGATGAGCTGGGTCGACCGGCCCATCACCGAGACCGCCTGATCGTTCGTCGAGCGGGGCCCTCTTCGGAGGGCCCCGCTTCGTGTCTACCGCGCGGCGTTGGCCCGGATCGCGTCGCGGATGTACGCCGCCAGGCCCGGATGGTCGGTGTCGTAGTTGGCGGTGAAGCGGGGGTCCGCGACGTACATGTCGCCGAGGCCCTGGTGGATCTCGAGCGAGCAGTCGTAGAACCACCGGCTGATGTGCTGCCGGTGCGCCTCGGCCAGGTCCATCGCCCGCGCGTCGGTGGCGGGCGTCCCGTCCTCGAACGCCGCGGCGAAGGCCCCGGTGTTCTCGGCCGCCTCCTGCTTGATCCGCTCCCAGTCGCTTTTCGTGTACTGCGCGGTGCGCCGAGCCGACTCCTTGTACGCATCGGTGGAGCCCCACCGCTGCTCGGCCTCCTCGGCGTGCTGGTCGGGGTCGAACTCACCGAACAGCTCGCGCTTCTCGTCGGGGGTTAGGTTCATCGTCATGCTCCCAGCGTGAAGTCTCCAGCCGCTGGAGAGTCAACCCCGTTGTTACCGTGACCCGGTGATCGAGTTTCTCGCACCCTACGTGGACCGCGGCGAACTTCCCGGCGCGGTCGCCGTCGTCGACCGCGGCGGCCGGACCGAGGTCGCCGCCGTGGGCTCGGCGGTCCTTCCCGGCGCGGTCGCCGTGGTCGACCGCGGCGGCCGGACCGAGGTCGCCGCCGTGGGCTCGGCGGTCCTTCCCGGCGCGGTCGCCGTGGTCGACCGCGGCGGCCGGACCGAGGTCGCCGCCGTGGGCTCGGCGGTCCTTCCCGGCGCCGCGATGACGCCCGACTCCATCTTCCGGATCGCCTCGGCCACCAAGCCCATCACGGCGGCGACGCTGCTGACCCTGGTGGACGACGGCGCGGTACAGCTGGACGCTCCCGCGCGTCAATGGCTCCCCGAGCTGGCGGCCCCGATGGTCGCGCGGACGCCCGACACCCTCGACCTCGTGCCCGCGACCCGGCCGATCACCGTCCACGACCTGCTGAACTCCACGACGGGCTGGGGATTCCCCTCCGACTTCGAGCTGCCGGCCGTCCAGGCGCTGTTCCCGGTCCAGCCCGACGGCCGCCGCGTCCGCGCGTTCCCGCCGCGCGACGAGTGGCTGCGACGGCTGGCCGGCGTGCCCATGCTCCATCAGCCTGGACAGGCCTGGTTGTACGACACGAGCTCCACCCTCCAGGGCGCGCTCATCGAGCGCGTGACCGGCCGCACGCTGGGCGAGGTGATGGCGGAGCGCTTCTTCGGGCCCCTCGGCATGCGCGACGCCGCGTTCCACGTCCCGGCGGCGAGCCTGGACCGGTTCACCGCCTGCTACCAGCTGGGCTCGGCCGGTCTCGAGCTCTACGACGCGCCAGCGGGCGACTTCGCGGCGCCGCCGGCATTCGAACTCGGCAACGGCGGCCTGGTCATGACCGCGGGCGACTGGGCGGCGTTCGGTCGCATGCTGCTGGCGGGCGGCGTCGCGCCGGACGGGCGGCGGCTGCTCTCGGAGGCGTCCGTGCGGGCGATGCTCACCGACCAGACGACGGCCGAACAGCGCGCGTCCGGGCTGCTTTTCTTCGAGGAGGGGCAGGGGTGGAGCTTCGGGGGGTCGGTGGACCTGGCGTCTTCCCCGCTGGGCCTTGTGCCTGGGCGCTACGGGTGGGTCGGGGGGACCGGCACGTCGGCGTTCGTGACGCCCTCTTCGGATACCGTCGCGGTGCTCTTTACGCAGGTCGCGATGGCGGGACCGGGGACGCCGGCGTGGATGTACGACTTCTGGCGCTACGTCGCGTCCTGACCGGCTTTTTCTCGCGGCGTGACAGGCCTTTTTCTCGCGACGTGATCGGCTTTTCTCTCGCGACGTCGCGGCGTGACCCGGCTGTTGTGGCGCTACGTCGCGGGGTGACCCGGGTTTCTGCGCTACGTCGCGGCGTGATCGACTTTTCTGGCGCGACGTCGCGGCAGGGATCGGCTTCCGGTGTTGCCGCGTGGCGTGCTCGATCTCTGGCGTCGCGGCGTGACGTGATCGACGAGAACGGCCCCGGCGGGCAGAGAGTTTCGCGCCGGGGCCGTTCGGTCGTCCGTGAGCTTCCGCGAGATCAGGAGCGCACGTAGTCCTTGTCGTCGCCGTACGGCTGCTCGGCGGCGTAGTCCTTGTCCCCGCCGTACGCCTTGTCCTCGCCGTACGCGTGCTCGTCGGCATACGCCTTGTCCGCGTCGTAGGCCTGGTCACCCTCGTACGCCTTCTCGCCCTCGTACGCCTTCTCGCCGTCGTAGTCCTTCGGCTCGTGGTCGTCGGCGTAGTGCTTCTGCTCGTCGTACGCCGGCTCGTGCCCTGCCTCGTAGCCGTGGACCCGCTCCTCGATGCGCTCGATGGCCTCGTGGATCTTCTCCTCGATGTCCCCGTGCGCGTCGTAGCCGGCCTTGTAGTCGCCGTCGTGCGCGTCGTAGCCCGCCTTGTAGTCGCCCTCGTGCGCGTGGGCGTCGTAGCCGGGCTGGTGCCCCGCGTCGTACGCCGGCTCGTGTCCCGCGTCGTAGCCCGCCTCGTACCCGTGCTCCTGGCCGGCGTCGTAGCCGCCGTCGTCGTAGTCGCTCATATCGCTCTCCTCGCCGGTATCGGGTATCGCTGACGCCGATGGACACGTCGCCCGCGCCGCCCCGGGTTCAGCCGCCGACGGTCAGGAGTGCGACACCGCCAGCCGCATCGCGCGCCCGCACAGCCGCCTCCGCGCGGACGCGGGTGAGCGCTCGACCACCCGCCGGCGGCCATCACGCGCCCGCGCACCCCGCCTCCGCGCAGCCCGCGCCCCCGCGCCCACGCCCGTGCAGCCGCGCCCGCGCAAGCCCGCCTCCGCGCGTCCGCGCAAGCCCGCCTCCGCGCGTCCGTGCAAGCCCGCCTCCGCGCGTCCGCGCAAGCCCGCCTCCGCGCGTCCGCGCAAGCCCGCCTCCGCGCGTCCGCGCAAGCCCGCCTCCGCGCGAGCCCGCCTCCGCGCGCCCGCGCAAGCCCGCCTCCGCGGGTCCGCACAAGCCGCCTCCGCGCGCCCGCGCGCGCCCGCCTCCGCGCGCCCGCGCAGTGAGCGCTCGACTACCCACCGCCGACCACTTCGAGGCGACAGCGCAAGCGCGCTGTGATCGCGCTCACTTGTTTGGGTACGTAGCGGGTGGGGCGGCGGGCCTACCATCGCGGGAAGAGGCCGTCCGCCCGGCCCCGTCGCGGTTCCCCCAGTGCGTGGCGGGCAGTGTCGCGCGCCCGCGCAGCCGACGCCGACCGAAGCCTGGAAGTCGAGGTCCGATGATCCTCCCTCCCGAACGCCCGGTGGTGCTCATCGCCGAGGAGCTGGCACCCGCCGCTCTCGAGGTGCTCGCCGACGACTACGAGGTCCGCCACATCGACGGAACCGACCGCCCCGCTTTGCTGGCCGCGCTCGCCGACGCGAGTGCCGTGATCGTTCGCAGTGCCACGCGCATCGATGCGGAGGCCGTGGGCGCGGCGCCGCGGCTCAAGGTCGTCGCCCGGGCCGGGGTCGGCCTGGACAACGTCGACGTGCCGGCCGCGACCGCGCGCGGCGTGATGGTCGTCAACGCTCCTACGTCCAACATCGTCTCCGCGGCCGAGCAGGCCGTCGCGCTGCTGCTCGCCGTCGCGCGCAATACGGCCGCGGCGTCGGCGGCGTTGAAGGCGGGGGAGTGGAAGCGCTCGAAGTACACCGGCGTGGAGCTGTCCGGCAAGGTCGTCGGCGTCGTCGGGCTCGGTCGCATCGGCGTGCTCTTCGCCCAGCGGATGGCCGCGTTCGGGGTCCGGCTGGTCGCCTACGACCCGTACATCCAGCCGGCGCGGGCCGCGGCACTGGGAGTACGACTGCTGGGGTTGGATGAATTGCTGCGGGAGAGCGACTTCATCTCGATCCACCTGCCCAAGACGCCGGAGACCGTCGGGCTGATCGGCGTGCGCGAGCTCGGCATCGTCAAGCCCGGCGTGCGGATCATCAACGCGGCGCGCGGGGGCCTCGTCGACGAGCAGGCGCTGGCCGACGCGATCGCCGACGGCCGGGTCGCGGGCGCGGGCATCGACGTGTTCAGCAAGGAGCCGTGCGTCGCGTCGCCGCTGTTCGCGTTCGACAACGTCGTGGCCACGCCGCACCTGGGCGCCTCCACGGTGGAGGCCCAGGACAAGGCCGGTCTGGCCGTCGCGCGCTCCGTCAAGCTCGCCCTCGACGGCGAGTTCGTCCCCGACGCGGTGAACGTGCAGGTCGGCGGCGTGGTCGCGGAGGAGGTGCGGCCGCTGCTGCCGCTGGCAGAGAAGCTGGGCGCCGTGTTCACCGCGGTCGCGGGCGGCATCGCGGCGTCGGTGACGGTCGAGGTGCACGGCGAGGTGGCCAAGCACGACGTGTCGGTCCTCAAGCTGGCCGCGACCAAGGGCCTGTTCGGCAGCGTGGTGGCGGAGCAGGTGACGTACGTGAACGCACCCCATCTGGCGGCCGACCGCGGCGTCGAAGTAGCACTCGCGGTCTTCACCGACTCCTCCGACCAGCCCAACCTGGTGACCGTGCGTGGAGCCCTGCCCGACGGGCGGGTAGCCTCGGTGTCCGGTACGTATGTCGCGGGCCCGCGCGAGGCGCTGAAGCTGACTGAGATCGACGGCTTCAGTCTCGAGCTGGCGGCCGACGGCGTGCTGCTGTTCTTCCGCTACGCCGACCGCCCCGGCGTGGTGGGCACGGTGGGGTCGATACTGGGGTCCGCGGGGGTCAACATCGCGGCGATGCAGGTCGCGCGGCGCGAGGCCGGCGGGGAGGCGCTCATGACGCTGACCGTCGACCAGGCGGTCGCGGCGGACCTGCTCGGCGAGGCCCAGCAGGCGATCGGCGCGACCGCGGCAAGCACGGCGGACCTGTCCGCCGACTAAGAGACTTTCCTCTTACGAGGGCGGGGAGCGTGGCGGCGCTCCCCGCCCTCATTCTCATTTCATGGGACGTGCGTCCACTGATTAGGACGGCGGCGTACGGTTGGGCGGTCTATCGAGAGGGGCGCGTGGTGGCGAAGATCGCGGTTGTGGCCGGTGACGGCATCGGCACGGAGGTGGTGGCGCAGGCACTGAAGGTGCTTCGCGTGGTGCTGCCCGGCGTCGAGACGACCGACTACGACCTGGGCGCCGCCCGGTACAACCGCACCGGCGAAGTGCTGCCCGACAGCGTCCTGGAGGAGCTGCGCGGCCACGACGCCATCCTGCTCGGCGCGGTCGGCGACCCCAGCGTCCCGCCGGGCGTGCTGGAGCGGGGCCTGCTGCTGAAGCTGCGCTTCGACTTCGACCAGTACGTCAACCTGCGCCCCTCCCGCCTCTGGCCCGGCACCACGAGCCCCCTCGCCGGGGTCAAGCCGGGCGAGATCGACCTCGTCGTGGTCCGGGAGGGCACCGAGGGCCTGTACGTCGGGTCCGGCGGCAACCTGCACCCCGGCACCCCGGCCGAGGTCGCGACCGAGGAGAGCCTCAACACCCGCCACGGCGTCGAGCGCGTCATCCGCGACGCGTTCGCCCGCGCGGCCAAGCGCGCGCGGCGCAAGGTCACGCTGGTCCACAAGACCAACGTGCTCACCCACGCCGGCGGGCTGTGGGCGCGGACCTTCAACGCGGTGAAGGCCGAGTTCCCGGACATCGAGACCGAGTACCAGCACGTGGACGCGGCGGCGATGTTCCTGGTGAGCAACCCGCAGCGCTACGACGTGGTCGTCACCGACAACCTCTTCGGCGACATCCTCACCGACATCGCCGCCGCGGTCACCGGCGGCATCGGCCTGGCCGCCAGCGGCTCGATCAACCCGGAGCGGGCGTTCCCGTCGATGTTCGAGCCGGTACACGGATCGGCTCCCGACATCGCCGGCAAGGGCGTCGCCGACCCGTCGGCCGCCGTACTGTCCACCGCGCTGCTGCTGGACCACCTCGGCAACCCCGAGGCGTCCGCGCGCGTCACCGAGGCCGTCGGCAACGAGGTCGCCACGCGGACGCCCGGCTCGGCGCTGTCGACCGACGCGATCGGCGACCGCCTGGCCGCCGCTGTCGCGTAGCAAGCGCCGCCGCGTAGCAAGACGCCGCGTGCTGGCTGCGATTGAACGTCCGTTCGGGTAAGTTGGCGGCACGGCACGCGCAGTGAGCGTGCCGCCGCGACCTTTTGTGGAGGCATGCATGAACGGCGGTGAAACGCTCGATTTCGAGATTCGTCCGAATCCGCAGCCCGTAGCCGCCGCGGAGCGATCCGCGCTCATGGTCAACCCGGGATTCGGCCGGATCTTCACCGACCACATGGTCACCGTGCGCTACGCCGACGGCAAGGGGTGGTACGACGCGCGCGTCGAGGCGCGCGCGCCCATCCCGATGGACCCGGCCAGCGCGGTGCTGCACTACGCGCAGGAGATCTTCGAGGGGCTCAAGGCCTACCGCGCGGCCGACGGCGGCGTGACGATGTTCCGCCCGGACGCGAACGCGGCCCGGTTCCGCAACTCGGCACAGCGCCTGGCCATGGCGCCGGTGCCCGACCGGCTGTTCCTGGACTCCCTCGAGCAGCTCATCCGGGCCGACCGGGACTGGGTGCCGACCGAGGCCGAGGGCAGTCTCTACCTGCGGCCCTTCCAGTACGCCAGCGAGGTCTTCCTGGGCGTGAAGCCGTCCTCGGAGTACCTCTTCGTGGTCATCGCCTCGCCCGTCGGCAGCTACTTCAAGGGCGGCGTGCAGCCGGTCAGCGTCTGGGTGACGCGCGACTACACGCGGGCGGCACCCGGCGGCACCGGCGCGGCCAAGTGCGGCGGCAACTACGCGGCGAGCCTCGTGGCCCAGGCCGAGGCCATCGAGCACGGCTGTGACCAGGTCGTCTTCCTGGACGCGGTCGAGCAGAAGTACGTCGAGGAGCTCGGCGGCATGAACGTGTTCTACGTCTTCGAGGACGGTTCGATCACGACGCCGCCGCTGTCCGGCTCGATCCTGCCCGGCATCACGCGCGAGTCGGTCCTGCGCCTCGCCGCGGACAAGGGGCATGCGGTGCGGGAGGAGCTGTACTCGTACGAGCAATGGCGCGCGGACGCGGCGTCCGGGCGGTTGCGCGAGGCGTTCGCGTGCGGGACGGCCGCCGTCATCACTCCCATCGGTACCGTCCGCGACGGCGACGGCGAGTTCACGGTCGGCGACGGCAAGGCCGGCGACGTGACGATGGGGCTGCGTGAACAGCTCGTGTCGATCCAGCGCGGCACCGCCCCCGACCCGTACGGCTGGGTGCATCGCGTCCTGTAATAAACCGTTCACAAGGGCGGCGCCGGGATTCGCTTCCGGCGCCGCTTTTGCCTTTTCGGACATTCCCGAATAGCCGATTCGGTGGGGATTTTCCCGCTCTTGACGGGTTCGCCGAACGCGCCTTCGGGGTGCCTCAGGCCGTCCAGCGACCCAGATTGGAATTGCGGCCGGCGCCCGGGCGCGTGCCGCGGGGCGACGGGCGGTCGTAGGCGAGCTGCAGCGCCTCCTCGGCCAGCTGCGCGTCCGCGCACGGCCAGAACGCCTTGCACTCGCAGAAGTTGTCGGTCCGCGGACGATGCGCGTCGTGCAGCGCCCGCGCGACGCGCCAGAGCATCGGATCGGCGCAGCCGACGGGCGGATCGACCGGCGGCTCGGCGGCCGGTTCTCGCGGAACTCCGTCGATCATGTCGCGCCCCCAATTGCCCGAGACCAAAAATGCGCACCCGATGTGCCGATTAGCCACAACGGTAACGGCGATCCCGCCCGGAACGCAGACACGCTGTGCGCAACTTGCACAGACGGGTTAAGCCGGACGTGGGGACAAAGGGGCAGAAATGCGTACGGGTGCCGGGGCCGCCACCCCGACACCCGTACAAGAGGAAAGCTCCTAGTCGGAAGCCGCCTCTGCATCGAGGGTTACCGCCAGCGCGTGTACAACCGCGGCGACGCGCAACACCTCGTCGACCGCTTCGCGGGACACCCCTGCACCACGAAGCGATCTTTCGTGCGATTCCAGGCACACCCCGCACCCGGTGATCGCGGATACTGCCACTGACCACGCCTCGACGTCGGCGGCGCCGACCCCGGGCGTGGAGGAGACCTGGCGGCGCAGACGCGCGGGCAGGCCCTGGTACGCCTCGTCACCGATCAGGTGCTTGGCGCGGAAGTAGACGTTGTGGAGGGCCATCCGCGACGCGACGGCCTTCGCGGCCTCGATCGCCTCCGGCTTGAGCCGGTCCGTGGCCTCGGCGGTGACCGCGCGGATCACCGGCACACTGCGGGTCGTCATCGCGCTCGCGAGCACGGCGCCCCACAGCTGCTGCTCGTCCAGCAGGTCCGTGGCGAGGACGGAGTCGAGGTTGATGAGCAGATCGCGCGCGTACGACGGGATGGTCGCCCTGAGCGTCTCCAGACCCACGTTCCTCACCCCCTCACCAACGGTGATCGACGCCCCCGAGCGGGACGCCGTGCCGAACTGGGTTCAACAGTGACCGACGCTCGTTACGGGGACGTGACGAACAGGGTGAATCGTGAAGCAGATCACCCCGGTTCTCAAAATCCGGAATCACGTGTCACGGATGGCGCATGCGTGGCAAGCTACCGAACGTGACTCGGCTCATTATTGGCCCCTAGCGCGCCCGGCATCCATCCGCCGGACGCGCAGACCTCTCGCATTTGCGGGGGGTCTTTTTGTTGGCCCCGATCCGCCGAGCCCAAGGCCCCCCTCTTCCCGCCAAAGGAGCACAACCATGCAGGTGTACGACACGACGCTGCGCGACGGGGCCCAGCGCGAGGCGATCAGCTACTCCGTCGTCGACAAGCTCGCGGTCGCACGACTGCTCGACGAGTTCGGCGTCGGCTTCATCGAGGGTGGCTGGCCCGGAGCCATGCCCAAGGACACCGAGTTCTTCCGGCGGGCGCGCACGGAGCTCAACCTCAAGCACGCCGTGTTCGTCGCGTTCGGCGCCACCCGCAAGGCCGGCATCCGCGTGCAGGACGACCCCCAGGTCCGCGCGCTGCTCGACGCCGAGACCCCCGCCGTCACGCTGGTGGCCAAGTCCGACATCCGCCACGTGGAGCGCGCGCTGCGGACCACCCGCGAGGAGAACCTCGCGATGGTGCGCGACACCGTCGAATACTTCGTCTCCGAGGGCCGCCGCGTCTTCCTCGACTGCGAGCATTTCTTCGACGGGTACCGTTTCGACCCCGACTACACCGCCAGCGTCGCCGCCGCCGCGCTCGCCGCGGGCGCGGAAGCGGCCGTCATGTGCGACACCAACGGCGGCATGCTGCCGTCCCTCATCAGCCGCACGATCGCCGAGGTCAAGGACCGCCTCGCGGTCGCCCTCGGGGTCAGCGCCGAGGAGGCCGTCGCGCGCCTGGGCATCCACTGCCAGAACGACACGTCCTGCGCGGTCGCGAACACCGTCGCCGCCGTCGAGGCCGGCGTACCGCACTTCCAGTGCACCGCCAACGGCTACGGCGAGCGCCCCGGCAACGCCGACCTCTTCGCCGTCGTCGGCAACCTGCAGCTCAAGCTCGGCATGCCCGTCCTACCGGAGGGCTGCATCGAGCAGATGGTGCGCGTCTCGCACTCCATCGCCGAGATCGCCAACATCGCACCCGACACCCACCAGGCCTACGTCGGGTCGTCAGCGTTCGCTCACAAGGCGGGCCTGCACGCGAGCGCGATCAAAGTGGATCCCGTGCTGTACAACCACATCGACCCCGTCGTCGTGGGCAACGACATGCGGATCCTGGTCACCGAGATGGCCGGCCGGGCCAGCATCGAGCTCAAGGCGCGCGAGCTCGGTGTCGACCTGGCCGGCAACCCGGAGGCGCTCTCCCGCGTCACGAACCGGGTCAAGGAGCTGGAGGCGCAGGGCTGGTCCTTCGAGGCCGCGGACGCGTCGTTCGAGCTGCTCGCACGCGCGGAGCTGGCCGAGGGCGCCGTGCCCAAGCCGTTCGCCCTGGAGTCGTACCGCGTGCTGGTCGAGCACCGCGAGGACGGCGCCGTGGTCTCCGAGGCGACCGTGAAGGTGCGCGTCCGCGGGGAGCGGGTCATCGCCACCGCCGAGGGCAACGGCCCCGTCAACGCGCTCGACGAGGCGCTGCGCGTGGCCCTCACCAAGCACTACCCGGAGCTCGGCCGCTTCCAGCTGGCCGACTACAAGGTCCGCATCCTCGAGGGCAGCCACGGCACGGGCGCGGTCACGCGGGTCCTCGTCGAGACCCACGCGACCGGGGACGACTGGACGACCGTCGGGGTGCACGAGAACGTCGTCGAGGCCAGCTGGCAGGCCCTCGTCGACGCGCTCACCTACGGCCTCTCGCACGCCGTGCGGGTCTGAGCCAGACGCGCGGGGGCGGCCCCGGGTGGGACCGCCCCCTGCTCGCTACGGGCACTTGTTCTGTTGATAAGCGGCAAGCGCGGCAGGATCAGGAACAAACCGCCAAACGCCGCTCTGGTACTTCACTGTGTTCTGCCCCGTCGTCTGCCCACTGCCGGCGACGGGGGTGTGCGTCCACTTGATCGTCGCCGTCGAATCGTCGACCGGCGTCACGCCGGTCACCTGGTATTGCCCCTGCTGTCCCGTGCAGGTGGCCACCAGCTCGATGTAGGCGTCCTTGCCGATCGATGCCTTGGCGTCATCGGTCCACAGGTCGTAGGCCCCGGCCCAGTCGCCCTCCGACAGGTTGTCGAACAGCTGCTCGGCCGCGACCTGCGCCGACTGCGCGTCCTGCGGCTGCGCGGTCACCTCCACCGTCGGCCGGTCGGACGGCGAGTCCGCCTCGTCGTCCTTGCTGTCCGAGCAGGCGGCCGCCGCGCTCAGGATCAGCGGCACGGCGATGGCGAGCGCGAGGCCGCGAAACGTTCGTGTCACCCATCTGCTCCAACGTGGTTCCGTTCGGGCGGGGGCCCGATACGTACGTGAAGGTACTCCCGGCCAACGAACCGCGTATAGCCGGAGGTACGCCTTCGGTACGTTCGGCCCGGTTTCTGGGTCTCTTTCGTTTTGCGCCGTTCGGCCGCTTTGCCGCCTGGGCAGCCGCTTCGCCGCTCCGGCAGCTTCTTTGGCTCTTCGGCTTCTTTACGGCCTGCGTCCCCCGCCTCGGCCTCTTTGCGGCGTGGGTTCCCGGTCTCGGCTTCTTGCGGCGTGGGTTCCCGGTCCCGGCTTCGTTGCTGCTGGCCCCCGGGTCGGCTTCGTTGCTGCTGGCCTCGGGAGTCGGCTTCGTTACTGCTTGGGCAGCACGAGTTCGGCGAACACGGCCTTGTGGTCGCTGGCCGGGATGCGGTGGACCGACACCTTCCGGACCCCCACGCGCTTGTCCGCCACCACGTGGTCCAGGACGACGCCGGGAATGAACCACCGTTCGTCGTACGGCCACGACGCCTCGAACCCCGCCCCCGCGACGTCCGCGGCGTCGCGGTAGCCCGTGTCGAGCAGCGCCCGGAACTTCTCGTGGTCCAGCGTCGCGTTGAAATCGCCGATGAGCAGGTTGACCGGCCCGTCCGGGGTGGCCGCGGGCTCCTGCAGGATGTCGCGCTCCCAGCACCCGGCCCCGTGCGCGGTCGCGGGCGCGCACGGATGCGCGGACTCGACCCGCACGTCCTTCGCGCCCGGGACCGCCACGCCCGCCTGCGCCTGGCCGAACGTCGAAGGAAACTGCCGGTATCCCAGGTCGGTCACCGGAAACCGGCTGTACACCGCCGACCCGGTCACGCCCGGACGCGGGTACGACACCGCGTTGGGCAGCACGGCGTCCAGCCCCGCCGAGTTGAGCGCCGCCTTGGCCTCCGGCGTGTACTCCTGCAACGCCACCAGATCCACGTCCAGCCGCTGCACGAGCCCGACGATCGTCGACGCGTCCGCGCCGCCCATGAGCATGTTGACGCTCAGCACCCGCAACCCCGGCCCGTCCTGCGGCTCCGGCGACGTGTCCGAGATCCACCGCGGCAACACACACGCCGCGAGCGCCACCGTCGCGATCGCCGTGATCAGCGCCGGCCAGACTCGCTTGGTCAGGACCGCGACCAGCAACGGCACCAACGAGGCGGCCGCGACATATGGTGTGAAAGCGATCAGTTGTACCGTCGGGAACCCACTGTCCAGCCCGAACACCCGAAACACGGCCCAGATCACGAACGGGATCGCCATCAGCCAGACCACGGCGCTCCACCACCGGCGCCGCCGAGGCCGCACCGGCTTCTCGGGCAGCAACGGCAGGGTGTCCTCCGTGGTGACCATCCCGCCAGCCTAGGCGAGCCACGCAACGAGCAGCCCGTTCGTCACACGACCTTCACGTCGCCTTCTTGTCGGTTCTTCCATGGCTCCCTTCTTCCGGCTTCCGCTGCATGGCTGCTTCGTCCCCGCGCGTCCTCGCGTCCCCACGCGTCTCGCGTCTCGCGCCCACGCGTCTCGCGTCTCGCGCCCACGCGTCCTCGCGTCTCGCGTCCGCGCGCCTTCTGTCTCGCGTCCGCGCGTTCTCGTGTCCTCTCGTGTCCTCGCGCGGTCGCGTCTCGCGTCCTCGCGCGGTCGCGTGGGCGGGGTGTGACCATTCGGGCAGCGTGGAAGAGCCGCCCGACGTCGCGCGGTGGCACTAGGCTCGGCATCCGTGCACCCGGTGTTGGCGCGGATCGGCCCGGTGGCGGTCCTGTCCCACGACGTCTTCGTCGCGCTCGGCGTCGGGGTCGCCGCCCTCGTGCTGCTCTGGGAGATCCGCCGGCGCCAGGCCCAGGACGAGCGCCTCTGGTACGTCCTGGCCGGCGCCCTCGTCGGCGGCGCCCTCCTCGCACGGCTGGGCACCTGGGCGCAGCACCTCGACCCGCGGGACAACGCGGGGCTGCTGGAGCAGTGGGCGTACGGCAACCGCAGCATCCTCTCCGGACTCCTCGGCGCCTACCTGGGCGCCCTGCTCGGCAAGCGGATCGGCGGATACCCGCACAAGACCGGCAACCTGTTCGCCCCCGCCGTCGCTGCGGGCATGGCGGTCGGCCGGATCGGCTGCCTCCTGGCCGAGCCGCCAGGCACCCCGACGAGCCTGCCGTGGGGCATCCGCCTCGACGACGCGCACGCCGCGGCCATGCACGTCCCCGCGAACGTGCCGCTGCATCCCTCGTTCGTGTACGAGATCCTGTTCCACATGGCCGCCTTCGCCGCCCTCGTCGCGCTGCGCGGACGCGTCACCGCGCCCGGGCGGCTGTTCACGTACTACCTCGCCGCGTACGCCGCGTTCCGCTTCGGCGTCGAGTTCGTGCGCGGCAACGAGGTCGTCTGGGGCGGCCTCACCCGCTCCCAGCTGTTCCTGCTGGGATTGCTGCCGCTGACCGTCGCCCGCTTCGCCTGGACACACACGCGCGGTCGCCCCGTGGAGGTCACATGAGCTGGACGCACCGGCGCTCTTCGGAGGGCACATGACCTGGACGCACCGGCGCTCTTCGGAGGGCACATGACCTGGAAGCACTGGCGCTTTTCGGAGGGCACATGAGCTGGACCGTTCCCCCGCCGCCACCGCCGCCCGGGCCCGAGCGGCCGATTCGTACCCGGCAGGTCTTCCTCGGCATCGGCCTGGTCCTCGCCGCCCAGGTCGTGGCCGTCCTGCTGGGCGTCGGCGCGGTGGTGCTGGGCAACAACAGCTCCAACTCGGAGAACGGCCTGCTCGGCGTGTGGCTCGAGGTCATCCTGCAGGTCGCGATCTTCGTGGCCTGCCTCACGATCGGCATCGTCTGGATCGTGCGCAAGGACCGGGGCCTGGGCCTTGGTCTCCTCATCGGCTGGGGCGCCAGCGTGCTGATCTGCCCCGTCGTCGGCATCGGCGTCTGCCTTGCCATCGTCAGCAACCAGGGACAGCTATGACTACCGGCACCGGCATGCAACTGCGGGGCGACCGCATCCATCGCTACGTCAACGCGTTCTGCCCCACCTGCGCGGCCGGCAACCCTCCACTGGAGACGGTGCAGCGGCTCTCGGGCTGGCTCGCCGAGCGCGACGGGCGGATCTGGCTCGAGCGCGGATGCCCGGTCCACGGCCTGGTCCGCACGCTCTACGACGAGAATCCCGAGATTCTGCGGTACCTCGAGCGCTGGACCGCCCCCACCAAGACGCACATCCCCGACGTCGCGGGCAACTTCGCCCCGGTCCCGTCCGCGTACCTGGCCGGCCTGCCGGAGATGCAGACCCAGCACACCTGCATCCTGCTCGCCGACCTCACCGACAGCTGCAACCTGCGCTGCCCGACCTGCTTCACCGACTCCTCGCCGGCCATCGAGGGCGCCGTACCGCTCGCCGACGTCCTCGCCAGCGTCGACACCAAACTGTCGCGCGAGAACGGCCGCATCGACGTGCTCATGCTCTCCGGCGGTGAGCCGACCCTCTACCCCTGGCTGGAGGAGCTGCTCGCCGAGGTCAGCGCCCGCAACGTGGTCCGGGTCCTGATCAACTCCAACGGCGTGCGGATCGCGCGTGACGACGCGCTGCTGGACCTCCTCACCCGCCACCGCGAGCGCGTCGAGGTCTACCTGCAGTACGACGGCGTGTCCGAGCGCGCCGCCCGCCACCACCGGGGCGCCGACCTGCGCCGCCTCAAGGACCAGGCCGTCGACCGCCTCTCCGCGCGCGGCATCTTCACCACCCTCACCATGACCTGCGCCCTGGGCGTCAACGACGACGAGATCGGCGCGGTCGTGAAGCGGGCCCTGGACACCCCCTACGTCGGCGGTGTCTCCCTCCAGCCCCAGTTCGGCTCGGGCCGCTCGGGCGCGATCGACCCGCTCGACCGTCTCACCCACACCGGCGTCCTGGCCCGCCTCGGCCCGCAGACCGGCGACCTGGTCACCTGGCGCGACCTCACGGCCCTGCCCTGCTCCCACCCGCACTGCTGCTCCGTCGGGTACCTCCTGCGCGACGACGCGGGCGACTGGAAGTCGATGACCGCCCTCATCGGCCACGACCGCCTGCTGGAGTTCCTCGACCTCGCCCCCGACCTGGTCGCCAACCGCATCGCGGACGTCCAGCTGCCCGCGGCCCTGCGTACCGCCGTCAAGGACTCGCTGTTGGGCCTGTTGTCCGAGCAGTCGTCGCTGTCCCACCCGGACGTCGGCAACCTGTGGCGGGACATCTGCGAGAACTGCGACCTCGGCATCTCCACCCTCACCACGCTGGTCTCGGCCTCGCTCCCGGGCGGCCGCAACCGCCTGCGCAAGATGCTGGGCGAACGCGTCAAACGCATCACCGTCAAGCCGTTCATGGACCTGCACACCATGATCGAGGAGCGGCTCCTGCAGTGCTGCGTCCACGTCGCCACCCGCCGCACGGACGCGGAGGGCACCCACGACCAGTGCGCACCGTTCTGCGCGGTCCAGGCCTGGCCGGCGCTGTCCGCCCAGCGCCTGCCGAGGTCGACCCGGCCGCTGCTTCCCCTCGCCCCGCGCGCGGGTGCGACCTCGGAGGTGACGCCGTGACGCCGACGGCCCACCCCGTCGTGCCGTGTCTTTCGGGGTCTTCGCATCGCGGCTTCGGTCCGTGTGCTTCCGAGTCGTCGCATTGCGGCTCCGGGCCGTGCCCTTCGGCGTTGTCGCTTTGCGGCTCGACGGCGCCCGCTTCGGCTGCTGGGGCGGACGCGGCGGTGACGCCATGACGAGCCCGCCGGCGTCGAAGCCCTACGACCCGTTGCGGCTGTGCGTCTACGCCACGATCGCCGCCCTCGCCTGGCTGCTGGGTCCGATCGCGGTGGTCGGATTCGCCCTGCTGGGCTTCGCCGGCTACCTGCGCGCCCGCCGCCAGGGCCTCACCCGCTCGAAATGCGTCCTGCGCGACACCCGGCTCGTCCTGGCGTACCTCGGCATCCTGGCCCTCGCCGGCACCGCCGCGCTCGGCTGGCGGGTGTACCAACTCCTGGCCTGACGCGTCTCCCGTCCCCATCCGTTCTCCGCGTCCGCGGCGGTCCTGCTGGCTCCCGCGCGGGCGCGGGTCTACGGTTGGCTGCCGTGAGTGATCTGCCGCCCGCGCACGACATCGGCGCCAACAGCGCGCCCGAGCCGGCCAAGCCCGCCCAGCTGCCCGGCTGGCTGCGCCGCACCGAAGCGGAGCAGCGCTGGCCGGCCGCGCTCGTCATCGCGATCGCGATCGTCATCCACCAGGTCCTGCCCGCCGACCTCGCCCCGCGCCCGCGCTGGCTGCTGCCGAGCCTCGAAGGCGCCATGCTGCTGACGATCATGGTGGTCAACCCGCTGCGCATCAACCGCGAGACCCGCGTCCTGCGCCCCCTCGCGCTGGCCCTCGTCACGCTGCTGACCCTGGTCACCGCCTGGTCCGTCTGGCTGCTCGTGCAGGCCCTGTTCGACAAGTCCCAGGACGAGCTCCCGCCCGCCCACCTGCTGCTCTGGGGCGCCGCCATCTGGCTGACCAACGTCATCGTGTTCGCCCTGTGGTTCTGGGAGACCGACCGCGGCGGCCCCGCCGCCCGCGCGGACGCGGACACCCCGCACCCCGACTTCCTGTTCACCCAGATGCAGGTCCCCGAACTCGCCCACCGCGACTGGGAACCGGCCTTCTTCGACTACTTCTACCTGGCCTTCACCAACGCGACCGCCTTCAGCCCGACCGACACCCTGCCGATGACGATGCGCGCCAAGATGCTGATGGTCGCCGAGTCCGGCATCTCCCTGGTGACGGTCCTGCTGGTGGTCGCCCGAGCCGTGAACGTCATCGGCGGCTGAGCATGCCCCAGCCGTACCTCCACGACCACCTCACCTGCGTCGCCGCCCCCGCCACGTGGCTGTCCCGCCCGGCGGGCACCCTGACCGACGGCGCCGACGGCCTGTACGTCGAGGACCGCCGCCTCCTGTCACGCTGGCACCTGACCCTCAACGGCTCCGAACCGACCACCCTGACCGCCCACCGCACGGGCGCGTCATCGGCGGTCTTCTCAGCGGTGGCTCCCGAGCCGACCCTGACCGTCCAGCGCCGCCGCCTCGCCGAACCGACGGGCGGGACGGAGACCATCACGCTGTCCAACGCCTCGGCCACCCCGATCGCGGTCACGGTCACGGTGCGAGCCGCCACCGACTTCGCCGCCCTGGGCGACGTCCGCGCCGGCCGCGCCGCCAAGCCGACCCTGACCGACCCGGACCTGCCTCGCACCTCCTCCGACATAGGTCCGGCGGCCGACCGGGGTGATGCCAAGCACGGCAACATCGATTGGCTGTCGTCGGACGGCATGGCGGTGCACATCCAGACGAATCCGCCGGCTGCCATCGCTACCGCGCAGACGCCGTCGCGTGCCGAGCCCGTCGCTCAGCCCATCGCCGACCCCGAGATTGCCCGGCCTTCGTCGGCCGGCAACCCGGTCGCCAAGTCTTCTCCGGCCGGCCCAGAGGTCGCTCGGCCCCTCCCGGCGGATTCGGAAGCGGCCCGTTCCTCCCTGGTCGGCGCGGAGGCGTCCCTGATCTGGCAGGCGGTCGTGCCCCCGCGCGGCAGTTGGTCCGCCGAGGTCCGCCTCACCCGCACCGACATCCCACCGATCGCCAGGCCCAAGCGCTTCAGCACCCTGCGCGTCACCGCCGACGACCGCCGCCTCGACGCCCTCGTCCGCGCCGGCGTCCAGGACCTCGACGCCCTCCGCCGCACCGACGGCGCGGACGCCTACTACGCCGCCGGCAGTCCCTGGTACCTGACCCTCTTCGGCCGCGACGCACTCTGGACCGCCCGCCTGGCCCTTCCCTTGGGCCACGACGTCGCCGCGGGCACCCTTCGCGCCCTGGCGGCCCGTCAGGGCACCGAACACGACCCGGCCACGGAGGAGGAGCCGGGCCGAATCCTCCACGAACTCCGGCGCCCGGACGCGGCCCCCACCTTCCCCCCGGTCTACTACGGCACGATCGACGCCACCCCGCTGTTCGTGACCACCGTTGCCGAGGCGTACCGCTGGGGTTTGCCTGCCGCAACCGCTCGCTCCCTGCTCCCGAACGTCCGCCGCGCCCTGGCCTGGCTCACCGCCCACGACGGCTTCCTCGCCCACCACACCGACGGCCCCGGCCTGACCAACCAGGGCTGGAAGGACTCAGACGAGGCCATCCAGCACGCCGATGGCCGACCCGCGCGGGGGCCGATCGCCCTGAGCGAAGTCCAGGCGTACGCCTACCGCGCCGCCCTGGACGCCGCCTGGCTCCTCGAACAGCTCGCCGACAACGCCCCCGAGCGCGCCAACCATCAGCACACGTCCGCCACCTCACCCGACGCATCCGCCGGCGAACAGGATCTGACCGCCGGACCGCCTGATCTGGCCTCGGGACTGCGCGGCCTGGATGCGTGGCTCGCGGAGTCGGCAAGCGGCAAGGATGTGAGCAGTTCCAGCACGACGTCGCGGCGCACGGACGCGGCGGCGGGCGCGGACCCGTCGCACGCCGACCTGGACGAGGCGAAGCGCTATCGAGCATGGGCCGACCAGCTCGCCGAGCGCTTCCGAGCGGCGTTCTGGTGCCCCGACGGGCACCCGGCGATCGCGCTCGACGGCGACGGAGTCCGGGTCGACCTGGTGGGGTCCAACATGGGACACCTGCTCGGAACCGGACTGCTCACCCCGCAGGAGAGCACTGCCGTGGCCGTGCGCCTCGCCGGGCTGCGTTCGCCCTTCGGCATTCGTACGGTGTCACCGAACTCGGCCGGCTACGACTTCCTGTCCTACCATCTCGGCTCCGTCTGGCCGCACGACAACGCGATCGCCCTGCTGGGGCTGGCGCGTGACGGCCACCGCGCGGAGGCGGCAGCGGTCATCGCGGCACTGCTCGACGCGGCGGAGCGCTTCGAGTACCGGCTGCCGGAGCTGTACGGCGGGGACGACCTCCCCACCCCGTACCCGTCCGCGTGCCGCCCCCAGGCCTGGGCCGCGGCCGTGGCCCCGGCGATCCTGACCGCGCTGCTCGGCCTGGACGTCGACGTCCCGGGCGGCCGCATCACGTTCGCCCCGCTGACCCCGTCCCCGGTCGGCGCGTACCGCATCCGTGGCCTCAAAGTCGCCGACGGCGAACTCGATGTGAGCGTGACCGCCGCGGGGCAACTCACGGTCCACAATGGACCACTCGGCGTGACGTTCCACAACACCGACGGCAGTCCGGCCCGTATCGCTCGCCCCGCCTAGCGCGCCCGCGCCCGCCGGGACCCGCGTCTCCGCCCACCGATGTCACCGCCGGCGCGCGCCAAGCCCTGCCCACGCGGCGGCGCCAAGCGAGCGAGGTGTGCCTACGGCGGACGTGCGTCGGCGGGGTGAGCGGCGGCAGGCAGCAGAGGGTCAGCCGGCGCGCGGGGGCGTCAGGCGCAGGACGGTACCGCTGCCGTCGTCACTGATGAGGAGCGTCCCGTCGGTGTCGACCGCGGCGTCGACCGGGCGGCCCCACCACTTGCCGTCGGCGCCCACGAAGCCGGTGGCCAGGTCGACCGGGTCGCCCGGGCCGTTCGCGGTCCACGGGATGTAAAGGACCTTGTAGCCGGCGGGCTTCGTGCGGTTCCAGGAGCCGTGCAGCGGCACGATCGCCGCGCCGTTGAAGAAGGTCAGGCCGAGGGGTGCGCTGTGCGGGGGCAGGCCCAGATCGATCGGGTCGGCCTTGCTGCAGTCGGCCTTCGAGCCGTCGCGGTTGAGCTCGTAGTCGCGCAGGAAGCCCATGTTGCGCAGGCCGTTGTCGCTGTTCGGGTTGCAGAACGGCCAGCCGTAGAAGCCGCCGTCGCGGACCTTGATGAACTCCTCCGGCGGGTAGTCGTCGACGAACTCGGGCATGCGCTTGCCCTTGTCGGACTTGCCGTCGCCGTCGACGTCGCGGTCGTCCGGGACGAGGGTGTTGTCGCGGTTGTTGACCACGATCCACAGCTCGTCGGTGCCGGGCCGGAAGGCGAGGCCCTCGGCGTTGCGGATGCCGCGCGCGAGGAGGTGCCGCGACGTGTTCTTCCCGCTCGCGGCGTACGTGTAGATCGTGGCGCGCTGCGGGTCGCTCTCGGTGTCGGAGACGCAGGCGTTGCAGGTGGAGGCGATCGAGACGTACAGCGTGTCTCCGCGCACGGCGATGTTCTTGAGCACGTGCGCGTAGGTGCCGCGCAGCTCGGGCGTGCTGGTGTCGGGCAGCCCGTCCACGACGACCTGGCCGTCGTGCGCCTTCGTGTCGCCGTTGGTGTACGGGTACCGCACGACGCGGTTCGATTCGGCGACGAACAGGAACATCTGCCCGTTGACCGGCGCGAACACCATGTCGTGGGGCTGGCGCAGGCCGGTCGCGAACTCGGACACCGCGCCCGCGCGGACGAGCTGCACCTTTCCGGCGCCGGGCTGCGACACGAGCAGGTCGCCGCTCGGCGTCAGGGCCATGAACCGGGCCTTGTCCACCCGCGCGTAGACGGACGCCGTCCAGCCGGCGGGCAGCTGGAGGTACCGGTCCTGGTTGAACGGCGCGGCCGCGAGGCCGGAGGGCACCTCGACCTTGACCCGGGTCGGCGCACCGAGGGCCGGGGCGGCGGCGGAACTGTTCGAGCCCGAAGGACCCGGCCGCGCGGGCGCGGGCTGCGCCGAGTCACCGGGCGCGTTCGAGCAGGCGGCGAGGGGCAGCGTGCAGGCGAGCAGCAGGGCGGCGAGCTTGCGCATGGCACCGACGCTACCCTTCCGTAAGCTTGGACGGTGCAGCTCACCGTTCTCGACCGGCCGACCTGGGAGGCCCGTCGCGCCGCCCACGAGGCGCGCGTGGACGCGTGGATCCAGCCGCACCTCGCCCGCCGCCGGCTCGGGCGCAAGCATCCGGTCGAGGACTTTCTGTTCACGTATTACTCGTACCGGCCCGCGCAGCTGCGCCGCTGGCACCCCGGCGCGGGCGTCGAACTGGACGGCTCGGGCGCGGAGGCGGCGACGGTGCCGGCCCGCCGCGCGGACGCGATCGCGTGGATCCGCGACCTGCTCGTGGCGACTGCCGGGCGGACGCCGCACCTGGGGTGCTTCGGGTTGCACGAGTGGGCCATGGTGTACCGGCAGACGCAGGACGAGCTGCGCCACAACGCCTGGCCACTGCGCCTGGGCCCGGCCGGCACCGACGCCGTCGTCCAGGCGAGCCGGATCCGGTGCAGCCACTTCGACGCGTTCCGGTTCTACACCGCGCTCGCGCGGCCGCTGAACCTGCTGCAGCCGACCCGGGAGACCCAGGCGGCCAACGAACAGCCGGGCTGCCTGCACGCGAACATGGACTTGTACAAGCACGCGTACAAGCTGTCACCGCTCGTGCCCGCCGAGCTGATCGCCGACTGCTTCGAGCTCGCCCGCGACGTGCGGACGCTCGACATGCGCGCCTCGCCGTACGACCTGGCCGATCTCGGCTACGACCCGGTGCGCATCGAGACCCCCGACGGCCGGGCCCGCTACATCGAGGCCCAGCGCACCTTCGCCGAGCGTGCCGCGCCGCTCCGCGAGCGCCTGATCGCCGAGTGCGAGGCGCTCCTGGAGGCCGTCGCCGACTGACCGATCGAGACCCCCGACGGCCGGGCCCGCAACATCGAGGCCGAGCGCACCTTCGCCGAGCGCGCCGCGCCGCTCCGCGAGCGCCTGATCGCCGAGTGCGAGGCGCTCCTGGAGGCCGTCGCCGACTGACCGCCGGGAGGAACCCGCGGGTGCCCGCCTGGTGTATAAGTCGGGTTCATGTTCTGGCGGGAACTCTCCGGGGAGTGGCGATGAGCGAGGTACGGCGGCGTTTAGGATCCCTGCTCGGCATGTGGGACACCGTCGCCACCGTGAACGGCAAGGTCACGATGCGCGGCTGGGCGAGCTTCGCGTGGGCCGACGACGGGGAGTTCCTCGTCCAGCGCGCGGACGCGGACCCGCCCGGCGAGGACGTGCCCCGTGAATGGATCGACAACTCGCCCTTTCCGACGACGTCCGTGATCGGCTTCGACGACGGCAGCAAGACCTTCACCATGCTGTACTCCGACCGGCGCGGCGTCCTGCGCGTGTACGGCATGGACGTCGACGGCGGCACGTGGCGCATCTGGCGCGCGGCCGAGGGCTTCAACCAGCGCTTCACCGCCGCGATCGCCCAGGACGGCAAGCGCATCGACGCGTACTGGGAGATGTCCAAGGACGGCCTCAAGTGGACCAAGGACTTCGACCTGACGTACACCCGTGGCTGAGGGGCGTCACAGCTCCTCTTAGCCTCGCCACAGCAACATCGCCTTACCTTCGCTGCGACGGCGCGTCCGCACGGGGGCGCCTCGGCTCGCACGCCGCGTCGGCGCCGGTCGTCCTGCCTGGACGGCGCGACCGCGCGGACGCGCCCGAGCCAGTCGCAGCGGAGGGGACACATCATGATCGAGGCTGTCGGCCTCACGAAGCGGTACGGCGAGCGCGTAGCCGTCGACCGGCTGTCGTTCACGGTCCGGCCCGGGCAGGTCACGGGCTTTCTCGGCCCGAACGGAGCCGGCAAGTCGACCACGATGCGCATGATTCTGGGCCTGGACGCGCCGACCGAGGGCACCGTCACGATCAACGGACGCGCGTTCGCCGCCCTGCACAGCCCGATGCGTGAAGTCGGTGCGCTGCTGGACGCCAAGGCCATCCACGGCGGGCGCAGCGCGTACAACCACCTGCTGTGCCTGGCCCAGAGCAACAACCTGCCGCGACGGCGGGTCGGCGAGGTGCTCGAGATGGTCGGGCTCACGGGCGTCGCGCGGAAGCGCTCGAAGGGCTTCTCGCTCGGCATGGGGCAGCGCCTCGGCATCGCCACCGCCCTGCTCGGCGACCCGAAGGTGCTCATGTTCGACGAGCCGGTCAACGGCCTCGACCCCGAGGGCATCCTGTGGATCCGCAACCTGATGCGCTCCCTCGCGTCCGAGGGCCGCACGGTGCTCGTCTCCAGCCACCTCATGTCCGAGATGGAGCACACCGCGGACCACCTGCTCGTGATCGGCCGCGGCCGGCTCATCGCGGACTGCACGGTGCGGGAGTTCATCGACCGGAACTCGGCGCTCGCGGTACGCGCGCGGACGCCCGAACCCGGAAGGCTCGCCGAGCTCGTCACCGCCGCGGGCGGCAAGGTCGCGCCCGAGCCCGACGGTGCCCTGCTGATCACCGAACTGTCGCTCCCGCGCGTGGGCGACCTCGCCTTCGACGGCGGCGTCCGGCTGCACGAACTCGCCCCGCTCCAGGCGTCGCTGGAGCAGGCGTTCATGGAACTGACCAAGGACAGCGTGGAGTACCACGCGGCCGTGCCGGGGGAGAAGCGATGACCGATCTTGTACTGCCACGCGCCGGACTGTCCGGCATGCTCCGCTCGGAGTGGACGAAGCTGCGCACCGTGCGTTCGACCGTGTGGTCGCTGGTGGCCATGGCGGGCATCGCGATCGGGCTAATGTCGATCATCGCGTGGGCGGTGATGCGCCAGTGGGACACGGCCGGCCCCGGCAGCCAGAGCTACCTGGCCGAGCACCCGCTCGATCTGATCCTGTCGCAGCCGCTGTTCATCGCGCAGCTCGTGGTCGCGGTGCTCGGGGTGATGGTGATCTCGGCGGAGTACACGACCGGCATGATCCGCTCCACCCTCCAGGCGCAACCGCGCCGTCTGACCGTGCTCGCCGCGAAGGTGCTGGTCTTCGCCGCGCTGATGCTGGGCGTCGGCGAGGTGCTGTCGTTCGGGGCGTTCTTCGCGGGCAAGGTGATCCTGTCCTCGCACGTCGCGGTCTCCCTCGGCGACCCGGGCGTCACGCGCGCCGTGATCGGGGCCGGGCTGTACACGGCGATGCTCGGGCTCTTCTCGCTCGCCCTGGGCGCGATCATCCGGCACACCGCCGGCGCCATCACGGCCGTGCTCGGCCTGATCCTCATCGTGTCCCAGCTGACGTCGCTGCTGCCGGGCCGCTGGGGCGCGCACGTCAACGCGTGGATGCCGACCAACGCCGGGCAGCTGGTCTTCGAGCAGGCGGTGCCGGCGGACTCGCTGCTGTCGCCGTGGGAGGGGTACGCGGTCTTCTCGGGGTGGACGGTGCTGCTGCTGGCCGTCGCGGCGTTCCTGTTCAAGACCCGCGACGCCTGAGCCGCGCTACCGCACGAGGCGGGTGACCTCGTCGGCGCAGCCCCAGGACAGCGTGACGCCGGCCCCGCCGTGGCCGTAGCAGTGCACGACGCGGGTGCCGCGCGGGAGCGGCTCGGGGTCCGCCTCGAGCCGCGGCCCGCCCTCCCGCGCGGCACGCAGGCCGGCCGCCTCCCGCAGCGGCCGTGCGCCGGCGAGTTCGGGCACCAGGTCCGCGCAGCGGCGCAGAATGGCCGCCGTCGTGGCCGGGTCGGGGAGCTCGTTCCAGTCCCCGGGCTGAAAGGTGCCGCCGAGCACGACGTCGCGTGAGCGCGGGTGGACGTACGTCATGCCGTCCGGGTGCTCCTCGTCCCGTACCGACGTGTCCAAGCCCGGGTTGGCCACGATCACGATCTGTCCCCGGGCCGGGAACACCGTCGCGTCGTCGGCGAGGATGCGGGCGGCGAGTCCGGTCGCGTTGACCACCGTGCCGGCCTGGCCGTCCAGGTCGGCGAGGTGCTCGACGCGTCCGAGCGCGAACCGGCCGCCGAGGGCGCGGGCGCGTTCGGCGAGCCAGGGCAGGTACGTCTCCATCTCGGCCGACGGCACGGTGAACCGCCACTCGCCAGCGTCCGGAGCGGAGCCGGGGCCGCCCGGACGCGCCGAGAAGTCGGGCACGGCGGCGGCCCACCACGGCGTCTCGGTCACGCCGCGGCGCACCACCATCCGGGTGGGGCGGGGCGCCACACCCGGCACACCGTTCCCGGCCTGGCTCATCATCTCGTCGTACGTCCGGTGAGCCCACGTCAGCACCCGTGCGTCGGCGTCGGTGTGCGTCGGGTACCACACCGCCGCCGCCAGCCGGGACACCGAGCTTCCGGGTTCCTCGGCCGAGACGACCCGCACCCGCGCGCCGGCCTCGAGCAGCCGTACCGCGCACGCCAGCCCGACAACGCCGGCGCCGAGCACGATCACGTCATCCATGGCCTTCAGGCAACCAGTGCTCGGCCTGCTTGTCGATGTCTCGCCCGCTCCCGCGCGACGGTGCGCAGCGCAGCGACGGTCAGGCCGGCGGGAGCGACGTCGCGGCCACCGGAGACGGTGGATCGCCGGCGGCCGTGACGCCTCGCGGCGCCGCACCTCACGCGTGCGGCCGCGCACCAGCGGATCGTCCAGCCGGCGTCCCGCGCTCGGTCCGGCGATCCGAGCTCAGTCCTGGATGAACGCGAGGAGGTCGGCGTTGAACGCCGCCTCGTAGTCGCCGCTGATGCCGTGCGGCGCCCCCGGGTACACCTTCAGGCTCGCGTTCTTGAGCAGCCGCACGGACTTGAGCGACGCCGCCTGGATGGGGACGATCTGGTCGTCGTCGCCCTGGGCCACGAACACCGGGATGTCGATGCGCTGCAGGTCCTCGGTGAAGTCGGTCTCGGAGAACACGCGGATGCAGTCGTACGCCGCCTTGAGCCCCACCTGCATGCTCAGCCGCCAGAACTGCTCGCGCAGGCCGTCGGAGATCTTGCTGCCGGGCCGGTTGGCGCCGTAGAACGGTGCGCTCAGGTCGCGGTAGAACTGCGCGCGGTCGGCGGCCATCGTCGCGCGCATCTCGTCGAACACGGAGCGCGGGGTGCCCTCGGGGTTGGCCTCGGTCTTGAGCATCAGCGGCGGGATCGCGCCCACCAGCACCGCCTTGGAGACGCGCGACGTGCCGTGCCGCCCGAGGTACCGCGTGACCTCACCACCCCCGGTGGAGTGGCCGATCACGACCGCGTCGGTGAGCCCGAGCTGGTCCATCAGCTCCGCGAGATCGTCGGCGTAGGTGTCCATGTCGTTGCCCTGCCACGTCTGCGTGGATCGGCCGTGCCCGCGGCGATCGTGCGCGACCGCGCGGTAGCCCCGCGATGCGAGCAGCATCATCTGGTTGTCCCAGGCGTCGGCGTTGAGCGGCCAGCCGTGGCTGAACACGACGGGACGGCCCGAGCCCCAGTCCTTGTAGAAGATCTGGGCGCCGTCGGACGTGGTGATGAAGGGCATGACGTCTCCTCGCGGGTCCGGGTGCGAGCCGGGCGGGCTCGTCACCCGCTCTGACCGCGATGCGCGGAAGCAATCTCACCCGTCGGGGTGGGGCCCGCGCGGGGCCGCCTTAAGGAGCGCTGAACCCTACCTCAAGTGAGAGCGCTCCATTGACCGATATTCATAAAGGTTATTTACTGTTAACAATGCTTCCTTTACATTGAGCGGCATCCACCCCCACCGCTGGAAGGAGCGATTGGATGCGTAAAGCGATCGCTGCGGTACCCCTCACGCTGGCCGCCACGGCCGCCGCCCTCGTGGGCACGGCGTCTTCCGCGTCCGCGCACGGGTACATCTCCTCGCCACCGAGTCGTCAGGCGATGTGCGCCCAGGGCCGCGTGGCCAACTGCGGCGAGATCGTCTACGAGCCGCAGAGTGTCGAGGCGCCCAAGGGCTCGATGCTCTGCAGCGGCGGCAACAGCCGCTTCTCGCAGCTCGACGACCCGAACAAGGGTTGGCCGGCCACGTCGGTCGGCAACACCGTCACCTTCAACTGGGTGTTCACCGCCCGCCACGCCACGTCGAACTTCGAGTACTTCGTGGGCGGCACCCGCATCGCCAACATCGACGGCGGAGGCCGTCAGCCCGACGCGACCGCCTCCCACACGGTCAACCTGGGCGGCCGCACCGGGCGCATCCTGGTGCTGGCCCGGTGGAACATCGCCGACACCGGCAACGCGTTCTACTCGTGCGTCGACCTGCAGGTCGGCACCGGCGGCGGAAACCCGACGCCGACGCCCACGCAGCCGTCGCCGACGCCGACGCGTCCGAGCCCGACCCCGACCACCAGCCCGACCACGCCGCCGCCGTCGGGCACGACCACCTGGGCCGCCGGCACCGCGTACAAGGTCGGCGACCGCGTCACCTACAACGGCGTGACGTACCAGTGCCGCCAGGCGCACACCGCGATCGCCGGCTGGGAGCCGCCCAACGTCCCGGCCCTGTGGCAGCGCGTCTGACCGTCCGGTACCGCTGAGAAAGGCGGCGTCCCGTCCCACCGGGGCGCCGCCCCCGCGCAGGGAGATCCATGAAACGCATCGCGCTTGTGCTCGCGGCGTTCCTGCTGGCGGGCTGCGCCGCCGCCCCGGCCCAGCCCGCCCCCGCAGGCACCGAGCATCGCGTCTTCAACGACACCGACGTCATGTTCAGCCAGATGATGGTCGCCCACCACGGCCAGGCCCTGGAGATGGTGCGCCTGGCCCGGTCCAAGGCCGAGCGCGAGGACGTCCGCACCCTCGCGGCCGCGATCGACGTCACCGAGACCGACGAGCTCAAGACCATGCAGGTCTGGCTCGACACGTGGGGCCAGCCCCCGGCCGCCGACGCATCCGCGCACGCCGGTCACGGCGGCGCGCACGGCACCAACCCGGACGACCTCAAGGCGCTGCAGGCCGCCTCCGGGCGCGACTTCGAGACCAAGTTCCTCAACCTGCTGATCGCCCACCAGCACAACGCGATCGAGATCGCACGGATGGAGACGGGTACGGGCGTCAACCCGGGGGCCCTCGACCTGGCCAAGCGCATCGACGAGTCGCGGACCGCCGAGATCCAGCAGATGCTGCGGTTCCTCAATCCGCCCGCCTGATCCGCCACGCGTCCGCGCGCTGCCCACCGACGCGGGACGGCCTGCTTCCCGCGCGCTCCCGTAGGCGCGGGTCAGCCTTCTGTCAGGGCGGTCCAACAGGGCGATGGGCGGCCACGCCCTGGCTCTGAAGGCGAGAACGGCGGCATGGCCGAGGAAGGCGCCGCCTGGCGCCGCCTGGCCGCGGACTCGGGATGCCAACTGACGCGGCATGGCCACGGACTCAGGATGCCGACTGACGCGGCATGGTCAGGTGGCCCGAGGCGCCCTCTGACCAGTCCTGCCCCAGACACGGCCCGGCCCCTGCCATGGAAGTGGAGCCCTGCTCGGCCCTTACCCGTGGACTCGTGGCACCCGGCCCGGCCCTTGCCCCTGGACGTGGCACCCTGCGAGGCCCCGCTTTGGACGTGGTCGCTGCCCTGCCCTGGAGCGGCATGCCGCCTGGCGCGTCCAATCGCGGGCTCGAGGCGTCGGCGGGTCTGGTGCGACGCGCGGAGGCGCGGGGAAGGCTGGGTCGCTACCGTGGCGGGCAGTACCGGGCTCGTGAGGCTGGGAGGCGGCAGATGGGCGAGCGGTTGCGCAACTGGGCGGGGAACATCGAGTTCGGCGCGGCCCGGGTGCATCGCCCGAGCAGCGTCGAGCAGGTGCAGGAGGTCGTGGCCGGCGCGGAACGCGTCCGCGCGCTCGGGACCGGGCACTCGTTCAACGCGATCGCGGACACGCCCGCCGATCTCGTCAGCGTGGCCGGGCTGCCCGCGGACATCCGGATCGACGGTGACGCGCGGACGGTCAGCGTCGCGGGCGGGGTGCGCTACGGGGAGCTGGCGCGCCGGCTGGACGCCGAGGGGTACGCGCTGCACAACCTCGGGTCGCTACCGCACATCTCCGTCGCGGGCGCGGTCGCGACCGGGACGCACGGGTCGGGAGTCGGGCTCGGCAATCTCGCCACCGCGATCTCCGCCGTGGACATCGTGTCCGGCGGGGGCGAGCTCGTCTCGCTGCGTCGCGGGGACGCGGACTTCGACGGCGCCGTGGTGGCCCTCGGGGCGCTCGGCATCGTGGTGCGGGTGGCGCTGGACATCGAGCCCTCGTACCGGGTCAGCCAGCACGTCTACGAGCGGCTCCCGCGCGCGGAGCTCGATGCGCACTGGAAGGAGATCGCGGCGGCGGGGTACAGCGTCAGCCTGTTCACCGGCTGGCACGGCGACACCGTCGACCAGGTGTGGATCAAGCGGCGCGACGAGGACGCGGCCGCGCCCGCGGAGCTGTTCGGGGCGGTGCCGGCGAGCGGGAAGCGGCACCCGATCGCCGTCATGTCGCCGGAGCACTGCACCGAGCAGGGCGGCGTACCTGGGCCCTGGCACGAGCGGCTGCCCCACTTCAAGCTCGAGTTCACGCCGAGCAGCGGCGAGGAGCTGCAGACGGAGTACTTCGTGGCGCGCGCGGACGCGGTTGCGGCGTTCGCGGCCGTTGAGCGGGTCCGCGACGTCGTCGTGCCGGCGCTGCAGATCTCCGAGGTCCGGACGATCGCGGCGGACCGGCTGTGGCTCAGCCCGCACTACGAGCGCGACAGTGTGGCGCTGCACTTCACGTGGGTACCAAATGATGATCTTGTTCTTCGGGCGGTTGACGCGCTGGAGGAGGTCCTCGCGCCGTTCGCGCCGCGCCCGCACTGGGGCAAGGTGTTCCGCAGCGCTCCCGGGTATCCGCGCGGGGGCGACTTCGCCGCGCTCGCCGCACGGCTGGACCCGGCGGGAACCTTCCGCAACGCCTTCGTCGAGCGCCACGTGTTCGCGGCGTAGCGCGCGGGCGCGGCCGAGGCGGTGCGCCACGTGTTCGCGGCGTAGCGCGCGCGGACGTGGCTAAGGCGGTGCGTTACGTGTTCGGGGCGTAGCGCGCGGGCACAGCCCAGGTGGTGCGCCACGTGTTCGCGGCGTAGCACGCGCCGGCGCGGTTAAGGCGTGCGTACGTGTTCGCGGTGTAGTGCGCGCGGGCGCGGCCAAGGCGGTGCGTTACGTGTTCGCGCTGTAGCGGGCGCGGGCGCGGGCGCGGCCGAGGCGAGGCGGAACGCGTTCGTGGAGGCGGCGCGGGAGCGGGGGGTAGATTTCGTTCCGTGCGTATCGCTCGTTTCGCCCACAGCAGTGGCATGTCGTTCGGGGTCGTGGAGGGTGAGCCGTCGGCCGGCCTGGCCGGGCTCACCGTCGCCGAGATCGACGGTCACCCCTTCGGGGAACTCCGCTTCACCGGCCAGCGCTGGGCCGTCGCCGACGTGCGGCTGCTCTCGCCCATTCTGCCCAGCAAGGTGGTGTGCGTCGGGCGGAACTACGCCGACCACGCGGCCGAGCTCGGCAACGACGTCCCGAAGGAGCCGCTGCTCTTTCTCAAGCCCTCCACGTCCGTGATCGGCCCCAACGACGCGATCCGGATCCCGCCGCAGTCGCAGCAGGTCGAGCACGAGGCCGAGCTGGCCGTCGTCATCGGCGTCACCGGCGCACGGCGCGTGGATCGCGCGGGCGCGGCGGCGGCGATCTTCGGGTACACCTGCGCGAATGACGTGACCGCGCGCGACCTGCAGCGCAAGGACGTCCAGTTCACCCGGGCCAAGGGCTTCGACTCGTTCTGCCCGATCGGGCCGTGGATCGTGACCGGCGTGGACGTCAGCGACGTCGAGGTGCGCTGCGAGGTCAACGAGGAGGTCCGCCAGCTCGGCCGGACCAAGGACATGGTGTTCGACGTGCCGACCCTCGTGTCGTATGTGTCACATGTGATGACGCTGCTGCCCGGTGACGTGATCCTGACCGGCACCCCGGCCGGCGTGTCCCCGATGGCCCACGGCGACGAGGTCGTGGTCTCGATCGAGGGAGTCGGCGCGCTCGCCAACAAGGTTCTGACCTTGGAATAGGCGTGTTGGCGACAACCGATTTGGCTAGGGAGGGGACCTCCGGTAAAGTTCTCTTTCGGCGCGGTAAGCGCCAATGGGGTATGGGGTAATTGGCAGCCCGACTGATTCTGGCTCAGTTAGTCTAGGTTCGAGTCCTGGTACCCCAGCACCGCAGCAAGATCGCGGTGCTGTAGTGTTCCACCGCACGTCAGCACGCAAGGCAAGTACTGGGGCCCCGTCGTCTAGCGGCCCAGGACGCCGCCCTCTCAAGGCGGTAGCGCCGGTTCGAATCCGGTCGGGGCTACAGCGCATGTGCCAGCCGCTTCGAGGCGCCAGACCTCGCAGCGGCTGTTTGCGTTTCCGGGCTCGATCGAGCCCGTCCGCCCGACGCGGCGGCCTGCGGGGATTCGACGCTTTCGTCCGGATCAGAGCCTGAGCAGCGGGCCGGGGCACCGATGTTGCGCATCCATGGAGGGCCCGCGGCCGGAGCGCTGCCGCGGCGGATAGCCGGCCGAGGCAGCGCGCGGTCGCGTCCCGGATGCGGCTACAGCTGCGTGGCGATGCCCAGGATCGCCGCGATGAACACGACGAGGGCGACGATCAGCGACATGCAGCCGCCGCGGCCGGTGCCGCCCGACGTCGGAGCCGGGGCCGGAGGCGGAAGCTGAGGGTCCTGCGGCGTGGTGGGGGAGTCGGGCGCGTCCGGGCCGCCAGGGCCGCCTGAGCTCGGCGGGGACGACGGCGTGCCGGACGAGGGGGAGGCGTGGAGGCCCGCCGAGCCGTCCGGCTCGGGGCTCGCTGGGGTGGTCGAATCGGGCACTGGCGTTCCTTCCAGCTGATGCGCTCCGGGACCGCGCCCCGGATTCGCCGATGCAAGACGCGCCGCGGCGGTACACCGGAAAACTCCGCACGGCACGCCCCGCCGATGGTATGCGCGTCCGCGCGGCGCGCAACCCTGAGACCGAGCGCCCCATGGGCCTGATCCGGCCGAATGCCCGCGCGTGCCGGGTACCCACGCTTGTAGGTGCCCGCGCCCGCCGCGCCCGCGCCCGCCGCGCCCGCGCCCGCCGCGCCCGCGCCCGCCGCGCCCGCGCCCGCCGCGCCCGCGCCCGCCGCGCCCGCGCCCGCCGCGCCCGCGCCCGCCGCGCCCGCGCCCGCCGCGCCCGAGCGTGCCGCGCCCGCGCGTGCCGGGGGCCCGGCGCGTGCCGAGTGCCGGCGCGTAGCCGGCGCTGTCGAAGCCGGGCGTGCCGCCGGTGCCCGCGCATGCCGCGCCTCCGCGTGCCGGGTGCCGGCGCATGCCGCGCCCGCGCGCAGCCGCCGCCGTCGTAGCCGGGGCGCGCCACGTCCGCGCGGGTGAGCAGGCGGCCGCGGCGGGGTGGGTGCCGCCGCAAACGCAGCATCGGCCCGGCAGCAATGCCGAGCCGATCGCCGTGCCTGTGGCCTCTAGAGCCCCGACAGCCGCTGTCCCGCGCGCACCACGGCCATCGCGTGCCGGTCGCCCGGTCGCCGCCCCAGACGCTCTATGGGGCCGGAAACGCTGATCGCCGCGATGACCCGCCCCGTCCGGTCCCGGATCGGCGCGGACACGCTCGCCACACCCGGCTCGCGCTCGGCCACGCTCTGGGCCCAGCCCCGCCGCCGGACCTCCGCGAGGGTGCGCCCGGTGAACTTGCACCGCGGCAGGAGCGGCATCACAGCCTCCGGCGGCTCCCAGGCGAGGAGGACCTGCGCGGCCGAGCCGGCCGTCATCGGCAGCACGGCGCCGATCGGCACGGTGTCGCGCAGACCGCTGGCGCGCTCGGCCGCGGCCACGCACAGGCGCTCGTCGGCGCGGCGGAGGTACAACTGCGCGCTCTCACCCGTCGCGTCGCGCAGGGCGGTCAGCATCGGCTCCGCGGCGGTCAGCAGGACGTCGGGGGCGGCGTTGGCGAGTTCCCCGAGGCGCGGGCCCGGCCGCCAGCGTCCCTGGGCGTCGCGGACCAGCAAGCGGTGGATCTCCAATGCCTGTGCCAGACGGTGCGCGGTGGCGCGCGGAAGCTTCGTCCGCTCCACCAATTCCGCCAGGCTGGCGCCGTCGACGCAGGCGGCGAGGATGACGACCGCCTTGTCGAGCACGCCGACACCGCTCATACTGTGTCCCACAGACCGAAACATACCTCCCAAATTTTAGGATGTCCAGATGGTGGGAGAAGCCCAACAACAGCCGCGAACGCTGGCGGAGAAGGTGTGGGATGCGCACGTCGTGCGGTCCGCCGCCGGCGAGCCGGACCTGCTCTACATCGACCTGCATCTCGTGCACGAGGTCACCAGCCCGCAGGCGTTCGACGGCCTGCGCATGTCCGGGCGCCCGGTACGCCGGCCCGAGCTGACCATCGCGACCGAGGACCACAACACGCCGACCGACAACCTGCTGACCATCAGCGACCCGGTTTCGCGCACGCAGATCGAGACGCTGCGGCGCAACACCGAGGAGTTCGGCATCCGCGTGCACTCGCTGGGCGACGCCCAGCAGGGTGTGGTCCACGTGATGGGACCGCAGCTGGGCCTGTCCCAGCCCGGCATGACCATCGTGTGCGGCGACTCGCACACCTCCACGCACGGCGCGTTCGGCGCCCTCGCGTTCGGCATCGGTACCTCCGAGGTCGAGCACGTGCTCGCCACCCAGACGCTGTCGCAGGCGCGTCCGCGCACCATGGCGGTCAACGTGGTCGGCGAGCTCGGCCCCGGCGTGACCGCCAAGGACCTGGTGCTGGCGCTCATCAGCCAGGTCGGCACGGGCGGCGGGCGCGGGCACGTGGTGGAGTACCGCGGCCCCGCGATCGAGAAGCTGTCCATGGAGGGTCGGATGACCATCTCCAACATGTCCATCGAGTGGGGCGCCAAGGCCGGCATGATCGCGCCGGACGAGACGACGTTCGCCTACATCGAGGGCCGCGAGTACGCGCCGAAGGGTGCCGACTGGGACCGGGCCAAGGAGTACTGGGCGAGCCTGCGCACCGACGACGGCGCCAAGTTCGACACCGAGGTGACGCTGGACATCTCCCAGCTGACCCCGTTCGTCACCTGGGGCACCAACCCCGGCCAGGGCGCGCCGCTCGGCGGCTTCGTGCCCAGCCCGGACGACTTCACCGAGAACGCCGAGCGCGTCGCGGCGGAGAAGGCGCTGGAGTACATGGCGCTGACGCCCGGCACCGCGCTGCGCGACGTCGCGATCGACGTGGTGTTCCTCGGCTCCTGCACCAACGGCCGGCTCGAGGACCTGCGCGCCGCGGCCGACGTGCTGCGCGGCCGCCGGGTCTCCGAGAGCGTCCGGATGCTCGTGGTGCCGGGCTCCGCGTCCGTGCGCGCGGCCGCGGAGGAGGAGGGCCTCGACAAGGTCTTCACGGAGGCCGGTGCGGAGTGGCGCTTCGCGGGCTGCTCCATGTGTTTGGGTATGAATCCCGACACACTGAAGCCCGGCGAGCGCTCCGCCTCGACTTCCAACCGCAACTTCGAGGGCCGCCAGGGCCGCGGTGGCCGCACCCACCTGGTTTCGCCTCCGGTGGCCGCGGCGACCGCCGTCGCCGGTCATCTCGCCGCCCCTGCCGACCTGAACTAAAAGGGACACGGACACTCATGGACAAGTTCACCGTCCACACCGGTACGGCAGTTCCGCTGCGCCGGTCCAACGTGGACACCGACCAGATCATCCCCGCCGTCTACCTCAAGCGCGTCACCCGCACCGGGTTCGCCGACGGACTGTTCAACGCCTGGCGCTCGGACCCGGAATTCGTGCTCAACAATCCCGTGTACGAGGGTGCCTCGATCCTCGTCGCCGGCCCCGAGTTCGGCACCGGCTCATCGCGTGAGCACGCTGTTTGGGCTTTGCAGGACTATGGATTCCGGGCGGTGGTCGCGCCGCGTTTCGGCGACATCTTCCGGGGAAACGCGCTCAAGGGCGGCCTGCTCCCGGTCGAGCTCGGCAGCGAAAACGTCGAGAAACTGTGGGCGGCGATCGAGGCCGACCCGAAGCTCGAGGTAACGGTCGACCTCCAGGATCGCCAGTTGCGTGCAGGCGCCGACGAATGGGACTTCCCGCTGGACGATTTCAGTCGTTGGCGGTTGCTGGAAGGCCTCGATGACATCGGCCTCACCCTTCGCCACGAGGACGCTATCACCGCCTTCGAACAAGGCCGTCCGGAGTGGACACCCGTCGTTCGCTAGCCCCCGCAGGGCGTCTCGATGAGCCTTCGGCCGAATCCGTTACTCCACAACGATTTCTTTTCCGTCATATGTTTGTATCCTGTGTGCGTTGGGATACCTTGCCCACAGGGACTTCATTTCTGGTACGGGAGGAAACGTGAACAAGGCCGAGCTCATCGAGGCGCTCAGCGCTCGCCTGGGCGACAAGAAGTCGGCGAACGCGGCGCTGGACGCGGTGCTGGCCGAGATCCAGGCCGCCGTGACCAAGGGCGACAAGGTTGCCATCACCGGCTTCGGCGTCTTCGAGAAGCGCATTCGCGGTGCGAGAACCGCCCGCAACCCGCGCACCGGCGAAGCGGTGAAGGTGAAGAAGACGTCGGTTCCCGCGTTCCGTGCGGGCGCCAGCTTCCGCGAGATGGTCGCCAGCGGCAAGGTGCCGAAGGTCGCCGCCGCCGCGAAGAAGACGACCGCCGCCAAGACGACCACGGCGAAGGCGACGACCGCCAAGGCCACCACGGCGAAGGCGACGACGGCGAAGGCCACTCCGGCCAAGGCCACCGCCACCAAGACCGCGCCGGCCAAGGCCGCCACCAAGACCGCTCCGGCGAAGAAGACGGCCGCCAAGACGACCCGCGCTGCGGCGTCCACCACGGCCCGCAAGACGACGACGGCCACCACGGCCGCCGCCAAGACCACTACTGCCGCCAAGAAGGCCCCGGCCAAGAAGGCCGCCGCCAAGTAACTCAGGCAAACGAAAAGGGCGGCCCCGCGATCGCGGGGCCGCCCTTTCACTGTTTGCGCGCTATCGCAGCGACACCGGCGCGATGCGGTCCCGGCCGACGATTTGCGCGCCGGCGAAACACAACACCCAACCGGCGCCTTTGCGGGTGTGAAAGTCGACGTCGGCCCGGTGGGTGAGCGTCGTCAGCAGCGGCGGCATGAGTTTTCCCTGGCTGCAGATCACGGTTGTACCCCCACGAAGCGCCCCCGCCGCCAGCGCTTCCGCGGCGGGGCCCGGCTCGGCCTCCTCGTCGAAGGCCGGCTCGATCGCCACCGGCAGGCCCAGCGGCTCCACCGTCTGCCGGCAGCGCAAGGGGGTGGCCGACACCACCCGGTCCGGCCGCAGGAGCGTCAGCAGGCCGCTGAGGGCCCGCGCGTCACGTTCTCCGCTGGGCTCGAGGGGTCGCTGCCCGTCCGGACCCTTCCACTCCTTGCGCTTGCCGGCCTTCGCGTGCCGTACCAGCGCGACCACCCCGGTCACCGGCGGCACGTCGAGAAACGCCCTCACGACGCCCCGGTCGTGCGCGTAGCTCAGCAGCGTGTGCGCGTCGGTCGCGGCGACCCACCGGGCCTCCTCGATCTCGTGGTCGGCCGGGCGCGGCGCCCACGCGACCGCGCGCATCGACCAGAAGTCCACGCTCTTCTCCACGCCCGGCTCGCCGGTGAGGTACCGCACGGACGGCAGCCGCACCTGGGGCACCGCCTCGACCGAGGTCTCCTCGAAGACCTCGCGCACCGCGGCGGTCAGCTCGTGCTCGCCCGGATCGAGCTTTCCCTTCGGCAGTGACCAGTCGTTGTACCGCGGCCGGTGCACCAGGACGATCTCCGTTGCCCCACCGGCGGATCGCCGCCACACCACCCCGCCCGCCGCGCGGACGACCGAGTTCACTTCAGCCATGCGATGTTCTTATCCTCCATGACGGCCGCCCACACAGCCGGGAAGTCCGCCCGGGCGCGCGTCACCGCGGCCCGCTCACGCTCGAAGAGCCGTCCGGCCGTGACCGCCAGCTCGTGGTCGCGCGGCTCGTCGGCGGCCGCCGCCAGCCACGCGTCCGCGGCGATCGCCGCGTCCTGGTGCTCCCCGAGGACCCCTTGCGCCTTCCCGATCGCCTTGGCCAGCAGCCGCGCCTCCGGGCCGACGACCGCCGAGACCGCGTCGGCGGCGTAGCGGGCCCGCTTGGCCCGCTTGCGGACCTCGTGCCAGTCGTCGTCGGGCAGATCCGGGGTCAGGTCGCCGGCACCCACGACGCCGCCACCGCCCTCCACCAGGCGCCGCCAGGGCCGCTGGACGATCCCGGGCAGCACGTCCTCCGCCTGCTCCCAGGCCGGCGGCGCGAGGCGGGGCTCCTCCACGGCGCCGACGAGGGCGTCGAGCAGCTTGACGTACCGCCGCGAATGCAGCGCCTCGTCCAGCTCCCGCAGCGCCGCGTCCTGCCGGGCGGCCAGCGCGGCGTCGATGCGCGCGACCGAGCGCCGGTCGGCCGGCACCAGCGGGTCGGCCTCGGCGGTGCGGTGCAGCCGCTCCCGCAGCACCTCCAGGTCGCGGGCGCCGCCGAGCGCACCGGCCAGCCACGCCAGCTCCTCGCGCAGCCGGGCCGTCCAGTGCGGGTCCAGCAGCGCCTGGAAGGTCTGCAGGTCGCTGCGCAGGCGCCGGGTGCCGACCCGCATCTGGTGCACCGGGGTGTCGCCGTTGGGCATCGTCTCGCGCAGCCGTGCGAACGGGTCGTGCTTGAAGATCCGCGTGACGTCGCGGCGGATCGCCTCGGCGACCACGTCGCCCGCGTAGACGGTGCGCTTGCGCGCGGGCGCGGCCAGCATGGGCTCGTCCAGCGGCGCGTACGCCTCCATCGCCCGCACGTGCTTGGGCACGAACTCGCCCGCCCGGGCGCCCGCGTCCAGCAGCAGCTCCTCGATCCGGTCGAGCAGGTCCCGGCCGCCCTCGGCCCGCTCGACCTCGATCTCGCGGAAGCGCAGCGCGACCTCGCGGCCCCAGTACACGCTCACGTCGTCGTCGGCGACCTCAGCCAGCAGCCGGCCGTCGGCGTCGGTCACCTCGTAGACGGTGCGCACGGTGCGCAGGATCGCGGCCGGGGCGAGCTTGCGCCCGCGCCGGTAGGCCGTGACGAGGTCGAGCAGCTGCGGAGGCACCACGCCGGAGCCCCGCGATGGCTGGGAGTACTCGTGGCGTACGCCCACCCGCGAGGACGGCAGCTTCACCGTCCACTCCTTCGGGGCGGCGTCGCTCTTGCGGTACCGCAGCGAGACCCCGTGGCGGGCGAGCAGCCGCTCCGGGGTGTCGTAGTAGGTCGCCCGCAGCGTCTCGGGCTCCCGCGCGCTCACCCACCCGGCGGCGCCGAGGTCGGGCATGGTGAACCCGTCGTCGGCCAGGTACTTGCGCTCTTCCTCCAGCATCCAGTCACCCTAAAGAGGTCAGCCGGGCTCACTCCACCCGGTCGACGATGCGGCGCAGCAGGGCCTCCTGCGGGTTCTTGCCCGCCCGGCGGTGCCACTGGCCATTGCCCGAGAGCTCGAACGCGCCCGTGTCCTCGCTCATCATCAGGCTCAGCACCCGGTGCAGCTCGTCCGTCGAGGCCGGATCGGTCACCTGCACCAGCGCCTCCACGCGGCGGTCGAGGTTGCGGTGCATGAGGTCGGCCGAGCCGATCCAGTACTCCGCGCGGGTGCCGTGGCCGAAGCGGAACACCCGCGAGTGCTCCAGGAACCGGCCCAGAACCGACCGGACCCGAATGTTCTCCGACAGGTCCGGCACCTCTGGCCGCAGCGCGCAGATGCCCCGCACGATCAGGTCGATCCGCGTCCCCGCGCGGCTGGCACGGTAGAGCGCGTCGATGACCTCCTCGTCGACCAGCGAGTTCACCTTGATCTGGACGAGGCCGTCGGCGCCGTACGCGACCTCGCGCTCGATCCGCTCGATGATCCCGCGGCGTACGCCGTGCGGTGCGACGAGCAGCCGCCGGTACGACGTCTGCCGGCTGTAGCCGGTGAGCACGTTGAACAGGTCGGTCAGGTCGGCGCCCACCTCGGGGTCGGCCGTCAGCAGCCCGTAGTCCTCGTAGAGCCGCGCCGTCTTCGGGTGGTAGTTCCCGGTGCCGATGTGGCAGTAGCGGCGGATGTGGTTGCCCTCCTGGCGCACCACGAGGGCCGTCTTCGTGTGCGTCTTGAGCCCGACGAGGCCGTAGACGACGTGACAGCCCGCCCGCTCCAGCGTCCGCGCCCAGCCGATGTTGGCCTTCTCGTCGAAGCGCGCCTTGACCTCTACCAGCACGACGACCTGCTTGCCGGCCTCGGCCGCGTCGACGAGCGCGTCGACGATGGGGGAGTCGCCGCTGGTGCGGTACAGCGTCAGCTTGATCGCCAGCACGTTCGGGTCGGCCGCGGCCTGCTCGATGAAGCGCTGCACGCTCGTGGAGAACGAGTGGTACGGGTGGTGCACGAGGATGTCGTGGTCCCGCAACCGCGCGAAGACGCTGCGCGGCGTCTCGCCCTCGGCGAAGTGCGGATGCGTCGCGGGTACGAACGGCGGGTCCTTGAGATCGGGCCGGTCGACGCCGTTGTACACCTGCCACAACGCGGTCAGGTCGAGCCACCCGGGCACCCGCAGCACGTCGTGGGAGTCCATGTCGAGCTCGCGGACGAGCAGCTCCAGCACGTGGTCGGAGATCGACGCCGCGACCTCCAGGCGCACGGGCGGGCCGAAGCGCCTCCGCGCGAGCTCGCGCTCCAGCGCCTGCAGCAGATCCTCGTCGCGGTCCTCGTCAAGCTCGACCTCGGCGTTGCGGGTCACCCGGAACAGGTGGTGCTCGAGCACCTGCATGCCCGAGAACAGCTGCCCGAGGTGCGCCGCGATGAGCTCCTCGACCGGCAGGAACCGCATCACCCGCGCACCGTCGCGCGCGGAGTGCAGCGCGTAGAACCGCGGCACGTTGTTCGGCACCTTGATCCGCGCGAACAGCTCCGGCCCGCCGTCCTTCTCGCGGACGACGACGGCCAGGTTCAGCGACAGCCCCGAGATGTACGGGAACGGGTGCGCAGGATCGACGGCCAGCGGGGTGAGTACCGGGAAGATCTGCTCGCGGAACGCCGCGCGCATCCGCTCGCGCTCCGCCGGGTCCAGCTCCGTCCAGCGAACGATGTGGATGTTCTCCTCGGCCATCGCCGGCGCGATCTCGTCAGCGAAGACCCGCGACTGGCGCGCCATCAGCCCGGTCGTTCGCTCGGCGATCTGCTCCAGCTGCTCGGTGGGCGGCAGGAAGCCCGGTGGGCGGCGTACCGGCAGGCCGGTCTGCAGGCGCCGCTTCAGCCCGGCGACGCGCACCATGTAGAACTCGTCGAGGTTGCTGGCGAAGATCGCGAGGAACTTGGCCCGTTCCAGCAGGGGCGTCGTGGGGTCCTCGGCGAGCGTGAGCACCCGCGCGTTGAAGTCCAGCCACGACAGTTCACGGTTGAGATAGCGGTCCTCGGGCAGCGGCTTCTCTTCTTCCGGTACCTGCACGTCGCTCCCTCCGGACTCGAACCACTCCGGCCGCTCGTCGCCGTCGCGCGCGGTCGCGTCGTCCTCGATCGCGTCCGTGCTCTGGGCGGCCTCGGCTCCCTTGGGGTTACCCACGCCTGTCGCCGGACTATCCACGGCGGCAGCGGCGCTCTCGACGGGCTTGGCGGGCGTCGAGGGACGACCGTTGACGCCGGGCGCGGCGGCGGCCGCGGGTTTCGCCGGCTCGGTCACCCCGGGCTTCGCAGGAGCAGTCACCGAGGACTTCGCGGGCGCTGTAGCCGCGGGCTTTGCGGCTGCGGGCTTGGTCGCCGGCGGCGTGGTGGCGGACGGCTGGACGGCGGGCGCGGCCACCTTCGGCTCGGTCTCCGCCGGCGCGGCCGTGGAAGCGGCAGACTTCGCGGGCGCGGACGCGGCGGGCTTCGCGGGCGCGGACGCGGCGGGCTTCGCCGGCGTGGAGGCCGCGGGCTTTGCGGGCGCGGACGCGGCCGGTGCGGCAGGTCCAGTGGCGGCGGGCTCGGCGGGTTCCGGCTGCGCGGTCTCCGCCGGCTTGGTGGCGGCCGGCTTGGTCGGGGACTTCTGGGCGGGCACCCGCTCGGGGGCCTTCGCTGATTCTGTCGTGGCCTCGTTCACCGTGACCTCGCTCACCGTGGCTTCGTCGGCCGGCGCCGTGGGCGCGGCCTTGGTGACTCGACGAGCCCGTGTCGGGGCCCCGTTCCCACCGGACCTCGTCGTCTTGGGCGGCGCACTGGCCGGTTCGGCTCGCTGGGCTGCGCTGCGCGGGCGGCCTCGACCGGTCGTGCTCTCGTCCACCGGATCATCATGGCCCGTTTGTGCCGGTCTGAACATGAACTTCCCGCTGCTTGGCCATTTACGGAAACGTGGGCAGCGTGACCTTCGTGATCGTTCCCACACCGTCGCGGTCCAGCCGGACCCGCTGACCCAGCCGCAGATGGCGCAGCCCGGACGCGTCGAACGCCGCGGCCGGGAAGGCCACCTCGACCCCGTCGTCGAGCAGCACCGTCCCGGTGCGACTCTCGTCGTCGAATGTCGCCACCGTGCCCTGCATGCCGATCACGCTACCGTGCAGAGGACTTGTCCGGTATGTGTGCCGAGTCCCAGCCTCGCGGCGGCATCGAGATCGGCCGCGGTGTCCACGTCGCGGCGCAGGCTCGGCCATGCGCCGTCCAGCCGTACCGCGCCCGAGCGCTGGTGTGCCGCCGCCGACCCGGGTCCGAACTGCGGCGCGAGGGTCTCCCCGGGCGGCGCCGCGAGCAGGACCGTGCCCGTGCCCTCCAGGTCGGGCACGAACGCCCGCCGCCCCGTCCGCGCGGCCGCGACGAGGGCCGCCTCGAGATCCTCGGGCCGCATCGCGGGCAGGTCGGCGGTGAGCGCGACCACGCCGGTGCGCTGCGCGTCCGCGCGCGTGTCGTCGCGGCCGCCGTTCGGGTCCATACGCTCGGTCGTCCTGGCGACGTCGTCAGGCCCGGACGCGTGCCCCGCGGAGACCTGGCCTGGGGCATACGGCGCGGACGCAGGATCAAGGGTGTGCGTGGCAGAGGCGGGGCCCGCGACCTGCGCCGTGGAGGCGTGGGCCGGAGGGACGCGGTCAGCGGCGTGGGCCGGGGGGACGCGGTCAGCGGCGAGTGCGTGTGCCCCGGGAACAGGGCCGGGCGCGGGCGCGGCGAGGATCAGGCGGGCGGCCTGCGCGCCATATGCCAGGGCCGCGTTCAGCCCGGCCGCGGGCGCGTCAGGCAGGCACAACGCCCCAAGCGCGGTCAGCTCCGTGCACACCGCGGGGTCGTCGCAGATGACGACCACCCGGGCGATCGCGCGGCAGGCGAGGGCGGCAGCTACCGTGTCGCGTGCCATGGCAAGGACGAGATCGGGGTGTACGGCCTCGGGCACCGCGCCCCGCAGGCGCGTCTTGGCCGCGGGCAGCGGCTTGACCGGGACCACCGCCACCCAGGCGGCCGGCCGCTCGGACGCGGTCGGCTGGGTGGTCGACTGGCCGTGGCTGTGCATGAGCCATCCTGACACGGCCACTGGGCGCCTGGCAGTGGCATGATTCGCAGCAGAACCGTGAGGGGAGGGTGAGATGGTGCGCCGGAGGCTCGGCTTCTGGCGGCGTTTCGCCGTCATGACCGTCAAGCCCATGATCCAGGTGCTGACCCGCCGCACCTGGCGCGGGATGGAGCACATCCCGGCCGAGGGCGGGGTGATCATTGTGGTGAACCACATCTCCCACGCCGACCCGCTGGCAGTGGCGCATTTCATCTACGACTCCGGGCGCTGGCCGTCGTTCCTGGCCAAGTCCAGCCTGTTCGACGTGCCGGTGCTGGGCTATCTGCTCAAGGCCGTCCACCAGATCCCGGTACGCCGCGGGACGACCGACGCCGTGAAGGCCCTCGAGGCCGCGCGGGTGGGCGTGCAGACCGGCGCGGCCGTGGTGATCTACCCCGAGGGCACCACGTCGCGGGAGCCGGACCTGTGGCCCATGCGCGGCAAGACCGGTGCGGCGCGGCTCTGGCTGGACACCCGCGCACCGGTGATCCCGATCGTGATGTGGGGCCCGGAGCAGATCTACGACCCGCGGACGAAGAAGCTCAAGCTGCTCCCGCGCGCGAAGGTCACCATCGTCGCGGGTGACCCGCTCGACCTGTCGGCCTGGGCGGGCGCGCAGCCGACGGCGCAGACCCTGAACGAGATCACCGACCACATCATGCTGCACCTGCGCGACATGCTGGCCGGGATCCGCGAGGGCACCCCGCCGCCGCTGTGGTCGCCGAAGCGGCCCGCCACGCAGCAGCAGTCCACCGTGCAGCGGCCCGAAGAGCAGACGGCATGAGCATCCAGCGCGCGGCCGTCCTGGGGGCGGGTTCGTGGGGCACGGCGTTCGCGAAGGTCCTCGCCGACGCCGGGACGCCTTCGGTGACCGTGTGGTCCCGCCGGCCCGAGCTCGCGGCGTCCATCCGCGACGACCACCACAACCACGACTACCTGCCCGCGATGTGGCTCCCGGACGCCGTCACGGCCACCGCGGACGCGCACGAGGCGATCGACGGGGCGGACCTGGTCGTACTGGCGGTGCCGTCGCAGACCCTGCGGGCCAACCTGAGCGCCTGGAGCGGCGGGATCGGCGCGGACGCGACGCTCGTGAGCCTCATGAAGGGCATCGAGCTCGACACGCTCAAGCGGATGAGCGAGGTGATCGTCGAGGTCGCCGGGGTGGAGCCGGACCGCGTCGCCGTCGTCACCGGGCCCAACCTGGCGCCGGAAATCGCCGCCGAGCAGATCGCGGGCACCGTCGTGGCCTGCCAGGACATCCGCCGCGCCGAGCTCGTCCAGCGGGCGATCAGCACGCGTTACCTGCGGCCGTACACCAACGACGACGTCGTCGGCTGCGAGCTCGGCGGCGCCGTGAAGAACGCGATCGCCCTGGCCTACGGGATGGCCTCCGCGCTCGGCTTCGGCGACAACACCAAGGCCACCCTGATCACGCGGGGCCTGGCCGAGACCGCACGGCTGGGCGCGGCGCTCGGGGCCAACCCGATGACGTTCGCGGGCCTCGCCGGCCTGGGCGACCTCATCGCGACGTGCTCGTCCCCGCTGTCGCGCAACCGCACGTTCGGTGAGCGCCTCGGCCGCGGCGAGACCCTCGAGCAGGCCCAGGCCGCGACGCGCCAGACCGCGGAGGGCGTGAAGAGCTGCCTGTCGATCCGCGACCTCGCGCACAGCGTCGGCGTGGAGATGCCCATCACCGAGCAGGTCGAGCAGGTGTGCCACGAGGGCGTGGACCCGCTCAAGGCCCTGGCGGCGCTGATGTCGCGCGAGACCAAGCCGGAGCGACCGGGCGTGCCCTCGACCGGTCAGTAGCCGTCGCCCATCGCCGCCGCGAGCAGTCCACGCCGGCCTGCGCGGGCGCGCCGCGGCGACCGGCCTGCGCGGGTGCGTCACGGCGACCGGCCTGCGTGGGCGCGTAACGGCGACTCGGCCTGCGCTCGCAACGCGGACCGACGCGCGTTCATGCGTGCGGCGGTCGATGCGCGTCCGCGCGGAGGGCCGGGAACCGTGCGCGCGCCGACGGCCCCGGCTCGGCGCGCGTCCGCAGGGACGAGGTGCGCGTCCGCGGGCACGAGGTGCGCGTCCGCGGGCACGAGGTGCGCGTCCGCGGGGACGAGGTGCGCGTCCGCGCGGACGGGGCGGGGACGGCGGCCGACTATGGATGAGTGAGCGCCCGAAACATGGGGACGGGATGATGCGCGGAGACGACGCGACGAAGGGGGACGGCGACATGGACGCAGACGGTGCCGGAGCGCTCGGGCGCGGGGACGGGACGCGGGTCGTGCACGCCGGGGTCCCCGCGGCGGTCGTGGGGGAGCCCTTCCTGCCCTCGCCGGTGTTCGGGGCGCCGTACCACCTCGATCCGGTGGCGGGGCCGCAGGCGGGCGTGGACGGGTACGGGCGGTCGGACAACCGGACGTACCGCAACCTGGAGCGGGCGATCGGGGAGCTGGAAGGCGGCGATTGCGTCGTCTTCGCCTCCGGGATGGCGGCGATCACCGCGGTGCTGCTGTCCACGCTGCGTGCGGGTGACGCGGTCGTGCTGCCGTCCGACGGGTACTTCCTGACCCGCGCCTTCGCCGGCGAGCACCTGCCCGAGCGTGGGGTCGAGGTGCGGACGATGCCGACGGCGGGACCGTACCCGGCGCTGGACGACGTGCGGCTGCTGCTGCTCGAGACGCCCTCCAACCCGGGCCTGGACGTGTGCGACATCACCGAGCTCGCCGCGCGGACGCATGCCGGGGGCGGGCTCGTCGCGGTCGACAACACCACGCCGACGCCGCTCGGGCAGCGGCCGCTCGACCTGGGCGCGGACTTCTCCGTCGCCTCGGCGACCAAGGCGCTGACCGGGCACTCCGACATGTTGCTCGGCTACGTCTGCGCGCGCGACCCGCGGCTCATCGAGTCGATCCGCACCTGGCGCGGGCGGACGGGGGCGATTCCGGGCGCGTTCGAGGCGTGGCTCGCGCACCGGTCGCTCGGGACGCTGGACCTGCGGCTGGCCCGGCAGACGGCCAACGCGGCGGCCGTGGCGGAGCTGCTGGCCGGCCATCCGGCGGTCGCGTCCGTGCGGTGGCCCGGGCGCGCGGGCGACCCCTCCTACGAGGGCGCGGTCCGGCAGATGCGCCGCATCCCGGGCGTGGTGACGTTCGTGCTGGCCGACAAGGCGGCGGTGGACCGCTTCCTGGGCGCGTCCGAGCTGGTGTTCGCCGCGACGTCCTTCGGCGGCCTGCACTCCTCGGCGGATCGCCGGGCGCAGTGGGGCGACGACGCGCCCGAGGGCCTCGTGCGCTTCTCGTGCGGCGTCGAGGACACCGACGACCTGGTCGCGGACGTCCTGCGGGCCCTCAACGCCGCGCAGGGCTGACCGCACCCATCACCGTCCAGGACCTCAACGCTGCGCGGGGCTGACGAAAGCCGAACGCCGCGCAGCGCTCACAAGGTCATAAGCCACGCAGAGCCGATAAAGGCAAGAACCGGAGGGCATACGCCCAGTCCGCGGATGCTCAGCAGTGCGACTCGCCCGCGGGCGCGGTTGGGATCGTGGCCACGATCGCCGGTGAAAGATTCACCAACCACGACCCGTCGGCGTCCTTGGGCACCACGACGCGCAGCGGCACCTGGCGGTCGACGCTGTGCCAGACCGTCTGCCTGGACTGCTCCTGGGTGAACCAGCACACGTCGGACAGGCCCAGGAACTGCGCGTCCGGCGGGATCGCCGGGGCCGCGCCGCCGCACGACAGCAGGATCGCCGGGTCGCCGAACGCGGCGTTCTGCTCGCCGCCGGCGGTCACCTGGCGGCGGTGCAGGCCGCCGAGTTCTTCGGGCAGCCGGGAGACCAGAGCCCGGCACATCGCGGCCGGGGACGGGTCGAGCTGTGGGGCCTCAGCCGGTACAACTGCGGAACTTGGTCCCGAAGGAAAGCCGCCGAGCCCCCAGAACGCGACGACCCCGGCCACCAGGGCGACGGGCAACGCCGCGATGGTGGCGACTCGGGCCGGGCTCGGTGCGCGGCGCTCGGGTGCGTCCGTAGTCATGACGGGCATGAGACTACAGGTGCACGACCGAGCACGTGACGGTGCGCGTGATGCCCGGCACCAGTTGCACCTTCGACACGATGAGCTGGCCCAGCTCGTCGATGTTGCGGGCCTCGGTGAGGACCACGACGTCGTACGGGCCGGTGACCGCGTCCACGCGTACCACACCGTTGAGGCCCTGAATGGCCGTGGCCACGTCGCGGGCCTTGCCGACCTCTGTTTGGATCAGGATGTATGCCTGTACCACGACACGACTCCCTCCCTGCGCCGTCCGCGCGCTGATCAGCCGTCAACCTACCGCAGGATGGAATCGAAAACTCAACCGCCGTGCGTGATCATGCCATGACACGCGGCGTCGGCGACACTATCGAGCATCAGTTGGAGGACGGGTGACCGTAGCAACCGCCGGTGAGTTCGGGCTCATCTCGCGGATCACGGCCCGGCTCGGGGCGCCCTCGCCCTCGGTACTGCTCGGACCCGGCGACGACGCGGCGATCGTCGCGGTCCCGGACGCGCGCGTCGTGGCGAGCACGGACGTGCTCGTGGACGGGCGGCATTTCCGCCGCGACTGGTCGACCGGGCGCGACGTGGGCCACCGCGCGGCCGCGGCTAACCTCGCCGACATCGCGGCCATGGGCGCGCGGCCCACGGCGCTGCTGGTGGCCCTGTGCACCCCGGCGGATCTGCAGATCGCGTGGGCCGAGGACCTCGCGGACGGCCTGGCCGCGGAGGCGGCGAAGACCGGCGCGACGGTCGTGGGCGGGGACACCTCGTCGAGCCCGACGCTGACGATCGCGGTGACCGCGCTGGGCGACCTGGAGGGGCGGGCGCCGGTGGTGCGCTCGGGTGCGCGTCCGGGCGACGTGGTGGCGGTGGCGGGCCGGATCGGGCACGCCGCGGCCGGGTACACCATCCTGTCCCGCGGCTTCCGCTCGCCGAAGCTGCTCGTGGACGCGCACCGGCGGCCCGACGTGCCGTACCACCTGGGGCCGGTCGCCGCGCGGATGGGCGCGACGTCCATGATCGACGTCTCCGACGGCCTGCTGGCCGATCTCGGGCACATCGCGACGGCCAGCGCCGTCGGCATCGATCTGCGCCGCGACGCGTTCACAGTGCCCGAGGCGATGCACGCCGCCGCGACCGCGCTCGGCGTGGACCCGTACGGCTGGCTGCTCGCCGGCGGCGACGACCACGCGCTGGCGGCCACCTTCCCGCCCGACGTACAGCTGAGCGACGAGTGGCTCGTGGTCGGCTCGGTGCTGCCCGCCAGTCTGTTCACGGCGGGTGACGGCGTGACCGTGGACGGTCGCCGGTACACGGGCGGCGCCCCAGGCTGGGACCACTTCCGGTAAGGCTTCCGGTAAGGCCCGGTACCCTCGACGCTCGTGACCGAGATCGACATCAGGATGACCCGCTACGGCTCGCGGGTCGCCTCCGAGCTGACCACCGCCGCGCTCGCTGACCTGAGCCTGCGGTACGGCGGCGAGGGTGATTCCACGCCCATCGAGCCCGTCGAGTTCGACCCGCCCGAGGGCGCGTTCCTCGTCGCCTACGTGGACCGTGTGCCGGCCGGCTGCGCCGGCTACCGCACGTTCGCCGGGGACGACGAGACGGCGGAGCTCAAACGCATGTACGTCGCGCCGGAGTACCGCGGCCGCGGGGTCGCCAAGGCGCTGCTGCGCGCCGTGGAGGACGTCGCGCGGTCGGCGGGCCGGACGCGGATGTGGCTGGAGACGGGCACCGCGCAGCCGGAGGCGATCGGCCTCTACGAGCGGTGCGGGTACGCGCGGATCGACGACTTCGGGCACTACAAGGGCTATCCCGACGTGCGCTCGTTCGGCCGGAACCTCTGAAACCTTCCGGGCACGACGAAAGGCCCCGTGACTCGGTCACGGGGCCTTTACGGTGCCTGGGTCAGCCCCGGACGACCTTGCCGGCCTTGAGGCAGGAGGTGCAGACCTGCACCTTCCGCGTGGTGCCGCCACCGGCCGGGGTGCGCACCGTCTGAATGTTGGGGTTCCAACGGCGGTTGGTCCGCCGGTGCGAGTGGGACACGTTGTGGCCGAAGCCCGGTCCCTTGCCGCAGACGTCGCACACGCTAGCCACGGGGATCTCCTGGGTTGTTTGCAGTCTGGATCGGAACGGACCCGCTTCGCGGCTCCCATTCCAGGCGTCACCGGCCGGGTGAACGGCGGGCAACCCAGCAAGGTTACCTGATCCGACCCCGCCACACCCAATCGGCCCTTCCGCGGCCGCCGTGGTGGGGAACGACGGGCTTCACCGTTAGGCTCTGCCGCGTGCCAGACAGTGTGGACGCAGCCGCCGTCCGCCGGTGGTGTGCCGCCGGCCTGGCCGCGCTGCGGCGCCACCAGGCCGAGATCGACGCGCTCAACGTGTACCCCGTGCCGGACGGCGACACCGGCACCAACCTGGTGCTGACGATGTCATCGGCGGTCGAGGCGGCGGTGGGCGACACGGCGGCCGAGGCCGTACGCGGCGCCGCCCGGGGCGCGCTGCTCGGGGCCCGCGGAAACTCCGGGATCATCCTGGCCCAGCTGTTCAAGGGGCTCGCCGCCGGGCTGGAGCGCGCGGGCGCGGCCCCGGTGACCGGCGCGGTGCTGGCCGGGGCGCTGAACGAGGCCGCCCGCGGGGCCTACGCCGCGGTCGCCGCGCCCGTCGAGGGCACCGTGCTGACCGTCGGGGTGGCCGCCGGGTCCGCCGCCGTCGACGCCGCAGCGCACGGGGGCGTGGTCGCCGTGGCCCGCACCGCCGCCCAGGCCGCGCGCGAGGCGCTCGCGCGGACGCCCGAGCAGCTGCCGGCGCTGGCCCGGGCCGGGGTCGTCGACGCCGGCGGGCGGGGCCTCGTGGTGCTGCTCGACGCGCTGGTGGAGACCCTGACCGGGGAGGAGCCGCCGGACGAGCCGGTCATCGCGGCGGTACCGACCGGCGGCCGTCCCCGCACGACCGCCGAACGGGAGACCGGTTCGGCCGAGTTCGCCTATGAGGTGCAGTTCCTGCTGGACGCGCGCGCGGACGCGGTCGAGACGCTGCGCGACACCCTCGCGGCGCTCGGCGACTCGCTGGTGATCGTCGGCGACGAGCCCACCTGGCACGTCCACGTGCACGTCAACGACGTCGGGGCGGCGGTCGAGGCCGGCGTCGACGCGGGGCGCCCGAGCCGCATCACGGTGACCCGTTTCGAGGACCAGATCGCCGCGGCCGCGCGCGCCGAGGAGGCGGCCGGCGCCGGGCCCCGCGACCGCGCCGTCGTGGTCGTGTGCAGCGGTCCCGGCCTCGCGGAGCTGCTGGAGGCCGAGGGCGCCGAGGTGCTGACCGGCAACCCCTCGACCCGCCAGCTGCTCGACGCGATCCTGCGCACGGGCGCGGAGCGCGTCGTCGTGCTGCCCAACGACGCGAACGTCCAGGCCGTGGCCACCGCCGCGGCCGGCGAGGCGCGCGCCGCGGGCGTCCGCGCGGGGGTCGTGCCGACCCGCTCGCCGGTGCAGGCGCTCGCGGCGATGGCCGTGCGCGACGGCACGCGCCGCTTCGAGGACGACGTGATCGCCATGGCCGAGGCGGCCGCGCGGTGCCGGTCGGCCGAGGTCTCCATCGCCGCGCGGGAGGCACTGACCGTCGCCGGGCGCTGCCAGCCGGGTGATGTCCTCGCGATCGTCGACGGCGAGGTCAACCTCATCGGGCAGGATCTGCCGGAGACGGCCTGCCTGCTGCTGGACCGGATGCTCGGGGGCGGCGGGGAGCTCGTCACCCTCATCGCCGGCCGCGACGCCCCCGCCGGGCTCGGGGCGGCCCTGCGCGCCCACGTCGAGCGCTCCTGGCCGTTCGTCGAGGTCCAGTGTTACGAAGGGGGCCAGCCGCACTACCCACTCCTGGTGGGCGTCGAGTAGAGGAAGCCTGACCGTGGCCGACATCGACCTGTCCACACCGCTGTCGAAGGTGCTCGGAGCGAACGGCGCGAAGCTGCTCGCCGAGCACCTCGATCTGCACACGGTGGGCGACCTCGTGTACCACTTCCCGCGCCGGTACGAGGAGCGCGGCGAGCACACCGACATCCGGGCGCTGGAGATCGACACCGACGTCACCGTGTTCGGGCAGGTCAAACGCGTGAACTCGCGGCAGTTCGAGCAGAAGCGGGGCAACACCCGGGGCAAGCGGGGCTCGCTGGTCGAGGCGGTCATCGGCGACGACAGCGGCGGCGAGATCAGCGTCACGTTCTTCAACCAACCATGGCGGGAGAACCAGCTGCGCCCGGGCCGATGGGGGCTCTTCTCCGGCAAGGTCGGCCGGTTCAACCACAAGCTGCAGCTCAACCAGCCCGACTACGTGCTGCTCGACGCGGGCGAGGGTGAGGAGGCGGTCGAGGAGTTCGCCGGAGCGATCATTCCGGTGTACCCCGCGACCGCGCGCGTCCCCACCTGGCGCATCGCCTCGGCGGTGCGCACCGTGCTCGACGTGCTGCCCCCGACGCCCGACCCGGTGCCGGCCACGACGCGGGCCAACCGGCGGCTGAGCTCGCTGGACAAGGCGCTGCGGGAGATCCATCGGCCCGAGTCGCAGCAGTCCCTGGCTGTCGCTCGGAGGCGCCTCAAGTGGGACGAGGCGTTCGCGTTGCAGCTGACCCTGGTCCAGCGCAAGAAGCGGGCCGAGGACTGGCCGGCGGTCCCGCGCCCGCGCCGCGCCGACGGGCTGCTCGCCGCGTTCGACGCCGGGCTGCCGTACGAGCTGACCCGGGGCCAGCGCGACGTCGGCGACGAGATCGCGGCCGACCTGGAGCGCGCCCACCCGATGCACCGCCTGCTGCAGGGCGAGGTCGGTTCCGGCAAGACGCTGTGCGCCCTCCGCGCGATGCTCCAGGTCGTCGACGCAGGCGGCCAGGCCGCGATGCTCGCCCCGACCGAGGTGCTCGCCGCCCAGCACCACCGCAACATCACCGACCTGCTCGGCGGCATGGGCCGGGCCGGCGAGCTCGACGCCGCGCCGGACGCGACCCGGGTGACGCTGCTCACCGGGTCGCTGGGCGCGGCCGCGCGGCGGAAGGTCCTGGAGGAGATCCGCAGCGGCACCGCGGGCGTCGTCGTCGGCACCCACGCGCTGCTCTACGAGGGCGTCGACTTCGCCGACCTGGGCCTGGTCGTCGTCGACGAGCAGCACCGCTTCGGCGTCGAGCAGCGCGACGCCCTGCGCACCAAGGCCGACCAGCCGCCGCACGTGCTGGTCATGACGGCCACCCCGATCCCGCGCACGGTCGCGATGACCGTGTTCGGTGACCTGGAGACCTCGGTCCTGAGCCAGCTGCCGCGCGGGCGCTCGCCGATCGCCTCGCACGTGGTGCCGGTCACCGAGAAGCCGGCGTTCCTGGACCGCGGCTGGCGGCGGCTGCGCGAGGAGGTGGCGAAGGGGCACCAGGCGTACATCGTGTGTCCGCGCATCGGCGACGCCGCCAAGTCCGAAGGGGAGGACGTGCCCCCGGCCGGCGACGACGGGCGGCGCCCGCCGGTCGCCGTGCTGGACGTGGCGCCGCAGCTCGAGGACGGGCCGCTGCACGGGCTGCGCATCGGCGTCCTGCACGGGCGGCTGCCGGCCGAGGAGAAGGACACCGTCATGCGGACCTTCGCCGCGGGCAACCTGGACGTCCTCGTGGCCACGACGGTCATCGAGGTCGGCGTCGACGTGCCGAACTCGACGATGATGATGATCCTCGACGCGGACCGCTTCGGCGTCTCCCAGCTGCACCAGCTGCGCGGGCGCGTCGGGCGGGGCAGCGCGCCGGGGCTCTGCCTGCTCGTCACCGAGTCCGGCGAGGGCACGCCCGCGCGGACGCGGCTGGACGCGGTGGCCTCCACGACCGACGGGTTCAAGCTCGCGGAGCTGGATCTGGAGCAGCGGCGCGAGGGCGACGTGCTCGGCGCCTCGCAGTCCGGGCACCGCTCGCACCTGCGCCTGCTGTCGCTGCTGCGCGACGCGGAGCTGATCGGCGAGGCGCGCGCGGAGGCGGCGGAGCTGATCGCGGAGGACCGGGAGCTGGACAAGCACCCGGCGCTGGCGGCGACGATCGCGCGGCTGGTGGACGAGGAGCGGGCGGAGTACCTCGAAAAGGGGTGACGCTTCTCACACCGGCCGGCCGGTGGCTGCTCAGGGCGGCCGGCCGCACCGCCTAATGTGGACGCGTGACGCGGATCGTGGCCGGGGTGCTCGGCGGGCGCCGGTTGACCGTGCCGGCCGGGCAGGGCACGCGGCCCACGTCGGACCGGGTGCGCGAGGCGCTGTTCAGCAGCCTCGACAACCTCCTGGACCTGGACGGATCGCGGTTCGCCGACCTCTACGCGGGCTCGGGCGCGGTCGGGCTGGAGGCCTGCTCCCGCGGCGCCGCCCACGTGCTGCTGGCCGAGGCCGACGCCAAGGCGGCGCGCGTCATCCGCGGCAACATCGCGACGCTCGGCGTGGCCGCGCGGGTGCGGCTCGTCACCGACAAGGTCGAGCGGCTGCTCGCGGGGGAGCCGGACGGGGCGTACGACGCGGTGTTCATCGACCCGCCCTACGCGGTGACCGACGAGCGCGTCCGCGCGGTGCTGGAGGCGCTCGTCGAGCGCTGGCTGGCCGCGGACGCCGTCGTGGTGGTCGAGCGGTCGAGCCGCGGACCGGCCCTGGCCTGGCCGGGCGGGCTGGGCGCGGTCGCCGAGCGGCGCTACGGGGAGACCTCACTGTGGTACGCCCGACGCGATCAGGATGGCTCCCGCACGGCTTAAGCGATCCTTTGGTACGGTCCCCGCTCATGAGGCTTGGGCTGGTGCAATGAGGCGCGCGGTCTGTCCGGGTTCGTTCGATCCGGTCACCAACGGGCACCTGGACATCGTGGGTCGGGCATCGCAGATGTTCGATGAGGTCGTCGTCGCGGTGTTGATCAATCAGAGCAAGGCCGGGCTGTTCTCGGTCGACGAGCGGCTGGAGATGCTCGCGACGGTCAGCGCGCCGTACGCCAACGTCCGGGTCGACGCGTTCCAGGGGCTCCTGGTCGACTTCTGCCACGCCAACGACATCGGCGCGATCGTCAAGGGCGTGCGGGTGGCCGGCGACTTCGACTACGAGCTGCAGATGGCGCAGATGAACTACGGCCTCGGCGGTATCGAGACGCTGTTCATGCCGACCAACCCGAAATATTCGTTCGTCTCGTCGAGTCTCATCAAAGAGGTCGCGAAGTGGGGCGGCGACGTTTCCCCACATGTCCCCGATCTCGTGGCAAATCGGCTGCGTGAGCGGTTCGCCAGCCTGCCGAAGGCCGTCTGAGACCGCGAAAGTCTGAGCAACACCCGAGTGGCGATGGAGCGGCTGCGGGGTCCGGGCCGCATGATGGTTACGTCGTTCGACGTTGTGAACAGGAGTGACCGCAGGTGGATCCGCTCGAGAGCATCGACCAGATCATTGCGCTGGTCGAGGGTGCGCGGTCGGCACCGATGTCGCGGAGCAACTTCGTGTTCGACCGCGCCGACATGATCAATCTGCTCGACCAGCTGCGCGCCGACCTGCCCGGGGAGCTGCGGCGCGCGAGCGCGCTGCTCGACGAGCGGGACAAGATCGTCGACGCCGGCCGGCGCGAGGCGGAGCGGATCATCGCCGAGGCCGAGGCCGAGCACACGCGGCTGGTGTCGATCAACGAGATCGTGGTCTCGGCCGAGCACGAGTCCTCGCGGATGATCAACGAGGCCCGCGCCGAGACCCAGCGGCTGCGCGACGAGGTCGACGACTACGTCGACACGGCGCTGGCCAACTTCGAGCAGTTCCTCACCCGGTCCCTGGCCTCGATCGAGCGCGGGCGCGACAAGATGCACGCGCTGCGGGAGATCGGCTCGTTCACCCCGTCCGGTGAGGACGACCGGCCGCTGCCGTTCTGACGGGCGCGGTACCGTTGGAGCCGATTCGACGGAAGATCTGCCGCTCGGGTACCCTAGTCCGTCGGCCCTACCTGGCCGGAGTCTGAGAAGATGCCACACCAACCACAGCACCCGCACCTGGATCCCCGGTCGCCGCTGGTCCTCGAGACGAGAGACCTTCCCCGCCGACCGGGCGCTCTGCATGCGGTACACCGGAAGGTGCCGGCACCCGAGGACCTCGGTCTGGAGCTGATCGGCGTGCCCCAAGGCGCCGAGCTCGACCTCCAGCTGCGGATGGAGTCGGTTTCCGAAGGCGTCCTCGTCTCCGGCACCGTCACCGGACCGCTGGTGGGCGAGTGCGGGCGCTGCCTACGCCCGATCAGCGACACGCTGGACGTCCCGCTCCAAGAGTTCTATGCCTACGAGCACAGCACGACGGACGAGACGACCGACGAGGACGAGGTTGGACGGCTGCAGGGCGACCTGATCGACCTGGAGCCGGCACTGCGGGACGCGGTGGTGCTCGCCCTGGCCGCCAACCCCGTGTGCCGTGAAGACTGCCCAGGTCTGTGCCCCGAGTGCGGGACACCGATCGACGAATTGCCCGAGGGTCACACCCACGAGCAGATCGACCCGCGCTGGGCTGCCCTGTCCCAGATCAAGACGTCAGAGGAGTAGGTCCAGTGGCTGTTCCCAAGCGGAAGATGTCGCGCAGCAACACCCGGTCGCGCCGGAGCCAGTGGAAAGCCGTCGCGGTTTCCACCCAGCCGTGCCCGCAGTGCCGCTCGCCCAAGCTGCCGCACGCGGCGTGCTCGGTCTGCGGCACGTACAACGGCCGCCAGGTCATCGAGGTCTGACAACCGGATCCGGGTGACGCGATCCGACCGATCGCCGCACGGCGGGGAAATCCCGTCCGGCGTCGCGCGGATCGCCGTCGACCTCCTCGGCGGGGACGGGGCTCCCGCCGTCGTGGTTGACGGCGCTCTGCGCGCATGCAGCGCCGATCCAGACCTCAAGCTTCTCCTCGTAGGGCCGCGCGACGCGGCCGACGAGGTCATCGGCGCGCTCCCGGTCAATGACCGCGAGCGCGCCGGCGTCATCGTCGTCGACGACGCGATCGCCATGGCCGACTCCCCGCTGCGCAACATCCGCCGATCCACGTCGGTGCGCGCGGCCGCGGAGGCGGTCTACGCCGGCCGCGCGGACGCGATGGTCTCGGCGGGCTCCAGCGGCGCCGCCGTCGCCGCGTCCGCGCACGTCCTCGGCCGCCTCCGAGGAGTACGCCGGCCGGGTCTGGCCGCCCAGCTGCCCACCGCGCACGGGCCGATGCTCCTGCTCGACGTCGGAGTGACCCTCGACGCGACCATGCTGGAGCTCGTCCAGCACGCCGTGCTCGGCACCGCCTACGCCTCCGTGGCCCTCGGCATCGCGCGCCCGCGCGTGGGGCTGCTGTCCATCGGCAGCGAGCCGGGCAAGGGCGATCGGCTGCGCCGCGCGGTCTCGATCGCGCTGTCGGACATCCCGCTGCCGGCGGGCGGGCGCTACGTCGGGCTCGTGGAGGGTTTCGACGTGCCGCGCGGAGGCCCCGCCGACATCGTCGTGACCGATGGATTCACCGGAAACGTCCTGCTCAAGGGCCTCGAGGGCGCCATGAGCACGGCTCGGTCGAGCACCGGCGCGCCCGGGCCGGCCGGACAGTTCGAGGCCGCGGCCGTCCTGCTCGGCGTGGCCGGCGACGTCGTGGTCTGCCATGGCTCGGCCGGCGGCGCGGAGATCGCCGACGGCATCGCCCTCGCCGCACGTCTTCACCGCGACCGCATCACCCCGGCGGTCGCGGGTCTCGCTGATGATCTGCTGGCCGAACTCTCCTCGGCCGGCGGGCTCACCGTCCGTGACGCACTGGGAGAGCGCTCGTGAAGAACCAGAACAGCCTCGAGGCCGCGTTCGGCGTCGATTTCGACCCGGAGATGCTCAAGCGGGCGCTGACCCACCGCTCGTACGCGTACGAGAACGGCGGCCTGCCCACCAATGAGCGGCTCGAGTTCCTCGGCGACGCGGTCCTGGGCGTGGTCATCACCACCGCGCTGTTCCAGAACCACCCCAAGCTCGCCGAGGGACAACTGGCCAAGCTCCGCGCCAGCGTGGTGAACATGCGCGCCCTCGCGGACGTCGCGCGCCGGCTCGGACCCGGCGGCATCGGCCCGTTCCTGCTGCTCGGACGCGGCGAGGAGGCGACCGGCGGCCGCGACAAGGCCAGCATCCTCGCCGACACGCTGGAGGCGCTGATCGGCGCCATCTACCTGCAGTACGGGCTGGACATGACGGCCCAGGTGATCCACAAGCTGTTCGACAGCCTGATGGCCGAGGCCGCCATGCGCGGCGCCGGCCTGGACTGGAAGACCAGCCTGCAGGAGCTGACCGCCGGGCGCGGGCTGGGGGTGCCCGAGTACCGCATCGACGAGGAGGGCCCCGACCACGCCAAGCGGTTCACCGCCTGGGTGATCGTCGCCGGGAAGCGCTACGGCGGCTCGCAGGGCGGCAGCAAGAAGGAGGCCGAGCAGCGCGCGGCCGAGGCCGCCTGGCGCGAGCTGTCCGGCGTCCAGCCCGAGTCGGCGGCGTACGTGACCGAGCCCGCCGACGACGCGGCCCCCGGCAACGGCGGCGGGAACTCCAGAAGATCCGGCAAGCACGCGCGACGTAGCGCGGAGACCCCCGATTCCGACATCGCCGAGGAACCGCCATCCGATGACGACGATGACGCGCGCCAATGAGATCACCCAGCGCGCCCGCACCACGCTGTTCGCGTTCCCGCTGGGCATTTATGCGCTGAGCCGGCTCGTACAACTGGCGCTGCTGTGGTGGATGTCGCCCGACGACAAGATCCGCGACCGCCTGCTCGCCTGGGACGGCGGGCACTTCGTGCGCGTCGCCGAGGAGGGCTACCCGGCCGGCTACACCTACGACGGCGAGGGGCACCTGACCGGCAACGGGCTGGCGTTCTTCCCCGGGTACCCGATGACGGTGCGCCTCGTGCACCTCGTGACGCGCCTCGACTATGGCACCGCGGCGATCACCGTCTCGTGGCTGGCGGGCGCGGTCGCGGCGGTGCTGCTGTGCGCGCTCGGCACCCGGCTGTACGACGAGCGGGTCGGCCTGTCCCTCACCGCGCTGTTCTGCCTGCAGCCGATGTCGATGGCGCTGTCCATGGGGTACTCGGAGGCGCTGTTCACCGCGCTGGTCGTCGGCATGCTGCTGTTCGCGCACCGCGGCGACTGGCTGCTGGCCGGCGCGTTCGGGCTCGCCGCCGGCCTGACCCGGCCCACGGGCGCGGCCGCGGCGATCGCGCTCGCGGTGGCGGCGGGGATGGCGATCTATCGGGATCGTAAGAGCACGGAAAGTACACCCGCGGGGATCTGGAAACCGGTCCTGGGCGCCGCTGTGGCCCTCGCGGGGGTGCCGGCCTATCTGCTGTGGGTCGGGCTGCGCGTGGGCGATCTGGGGGCGTGGTTCGACATCCAGACGGCGGGCTGGGGAACGACGTTCGACTATGGCTCCTCGACGCTGTCGTTCCTGCACGACGCGTTCAAGGCGGGCGACGGCTGGATTCAGGTCAGCATCGCGTGGATGCTCGTCGGGGTCGTGATCCTGGCCGTGCTCGCGGTGGTGCGCCGGGTCTGGCCGCCGCTGACGGTGTACGGCCTGATCGTGCTGGTCCTCGTGCTCGGCCAGGCCGGGTACTTCCACTCCAAGCCGCGCCTGCTCGTGCCCGCGCTGCTGATCCTGGTGCCGCCGGCCATCGCGCTCGGTCGCGCGCGGCCGCGCACGGCGGCGCTAGTCTTGGCGGCCTGCGGCGTGTTCGGGCTGTGGTACGGCTCGTATCTGATCACCGTGTGGCACTACGCGATCTAGAGGGATTCCATGCCTGAGCTGCCCGAGGTCGAGACCGTCCGGCGCGGCCTGGACAAGTGGGTGTCCGGCCGGCGCATCGCCACGGTCGAGGTGCTGCATCCGCGCGCCGTCCGCCGCCACGTCGCGGGCGCCGAGCACTTCGCGGGCATCCTCGCGGGCCGGCGCGTGGGCGCGGTGATGCGCCGCGGGAAGTACCTCTGGCTGCCCCTGGACGACGAGGACGCCCTGATCGGCCACCTCGGCATGTCCGGGCAGCTGCTCATGCAGCCCGGGGACGCCGCGGCGGAGATCCACCTGCGGGTCCGGCTGACCTTCGACGACGACGGGCCGGAGCTGCGCTTCGTCGATCAGCGCACGTTCGGCGGCCTCAGCGTCTCGCTCGGGGGCGCCGTGCTGCCCGGCGAACTCGCCCACATCGCGCTGGACCCCGTCGACCCGCTGTTCGTCGACGACGTGTTCGTGGAGCGGCTGCGCAAGCGGCGCACCGAGGTCAAACGGGCGCTGCTCGACCAGACGCTGATCTCCGGCGTCGGCAACATCTACGCGGACGAGGCGCTGTGGCGGGCCGGGCTGCACGGCGTGCGGGACACGTCGCAGCTGTCCCGCCCGGCCGCGCGGCGCCTGCTCGGTCACGTCCGCGACGTGCTCAACGAGGCGATCGGGCAGGGCGGGACGAGCTTCGACGCGCTGTACGTCAACGTCAACGGGGAGAGCGGGTACTTCGAGCGCTCCCTGAACGCCTACGGCCGCGAGGGCCTGCCGTGCAACCGCTGCGGCAGCCCGATCCGCCGGGAGGCGTTCATGAACCGGTCGTCGTTCTCGTGCCCCAAGTGCCAGCCGCGGCCGCGCCTCGCGCGGTAGCGCGCCGCTACGCGCCGGTCTTCGCCCGGGTGGCTGTGGCACCGTCGCGCACCACGCTGAGCGCGCGGTAGGGGCGCGGACGCCGCGGCGCCGGGGTCGGGCGGTCCCGCTCGGCGCCGAGCTCGGCCAGGCCCGGCACCAGGCCGCACCAGGCGGGCAGGTCCGCGTACGGGTCGGGGGCGCCGAGATCGGTGACGAGCCCGAAGCCGGCCCCGCGCGCGACCTGCAGCTGCGCCGCCTCGTCGAGCTCCCACGGCGGTACCGCGTGCACGAGGTGCCCGTCGCCCGGGTGCGCGCCCTCGCCGGACCAGCGCCGGTACTCCCGCCAGCTGCCGTCGAAGACGCACACGGGCAGGCCGAGGTCGCGGTACGCCCCGTCCGGCGGCTCGCCCGGGTTGAGCACGACCTCGGGCAGGTCCGCGCGGGCGGCGGACTGGGCGACGACCGCGACCGGGCCGATCGCGTACGGGCTCACGGGCGTGTGGTCGAGGAAGACGCCGCGCACCGGGTAGCCGCTCCAGCGGTACACGTCGGCGCGGATCTGCGCGACCGGGCGCGTGCCGTAGTCCATGTCCACGTAGCCGAGCAGCCGCACCCCCGCCTCGGCCAGGCGGCTCATGGCCGCGGTCCAGAGCGGGTCCCGGCCGCTGCCGGGCCCGCCCGCGACGTCGACGACGACGGTGAACGCCGGACCGTGGCCCGCGACGATCTCCCATGCGTGTGGCCGGGCCAGCGGATGCGCCCGCAGTGGCAGGAGCGTCGGAACCCGGTCCACGACCGGACTAACGATGCTGGGCCCCCTCAAGCACGGCCCGTGTCCACGGTCCAGTACGGCGTGCGGCCGCGCATGGCGGCCCCGACACCGATCGATGTGATGTCGCAGTCGAGCAGGGCATCCTTGGCGTCGTCGTCGCGCATCCAGTGCTTCACGACGTCGCCCGCGTCGCCGCCCTTGGCGGTCAGCTCCTCGGCGAAGCCGCCGCTGAAGCCGGCCGCGGAGACGCGGTCCTGGGGACTGCTGCCGTTGGTGCCCTTGGTGCCGGTGAAGTCGCGGGCCGCCATGTCGGCCGCGTGCCCGCGCGCGGCCGCGCGCAGCTTGCCCTCGACCTTGACCGCCTCGCAGCGCTTCTTGCGCCGCTCGCCGTTGATCAGCTGCACGACGCGGTCCTCGTAGCTGGCGTTGAAGTTCGCCGCGACGAGGGTGGTCTGGGCCGTGGTCGGGGTGGCCGTGGGCTCCTCGGCGGCCGGGGGAGCGCTGGACGGGGCCGGCGGAGGCGCGGCGGCCGACCGGGCCGCGGCGGGGGCGGCGGCCGGGCGGTCGTCTCCGCCGCCGGTGAGGCCGGGAATGATCACGGCGCCGAGGCCGAACACGATCAGTACGGCGGTGGCTACGCCGGCGATACCGAGGGGGCCGAGTCTCGCGGTGAGACCCGTCATCGCACGCTCCCCGGTCCCGTCTGCCCCAGTTTTCCCGGCCATGACGCTACTTTGCGGTGGCGCCGCGGGGCAACTGGTGGCACACTGCCACGATCGGCGCGGCGTGATGATCACGCACCCGGGTGAGTGAGAACACCCTGGCCAGGACGTTTGGCGTGCCTCTGCGCTTGACTAAGTCGCGCCCCGGAAGGAACATAGAGGGGTCGCCAGTCGCGCCCAATTATGCCCTTGTGCTTCGGTCGCGGGTGCTGGGCGCGCGTTTGCCGGAGTCGACCGGCTGCGCTTAACAAGGAGACGATATGGCTAAGGCCCTCTACGGCCACGTAGGCAGCGCGCCCGACCGGCGCCTTGTCGACGAGGTCACCCAACTGCGCGCCAAGGTTCGGGCGCTCGAGTTCGAGGTTGTTCGGCTCCGTGCCGAGAACGACCGGCTCGCCGCTGCGGCTTCGGAGACGGATCACCTGGTCCGCCTCGCCGAGCCGGCGATGGCCTGAAGATTTCAGGTCACCGCAGCCAGCGCAGAACTGCACAGTAAACCCGCGCGCCGACATCCTCTGGGTCTCGGCGCGCAGTCATGTAACGACCCGGTCGTCCGGTTGGTTGCGCAAGGGACGTAAGCGGCCCAAGTGGGCGGTGTGCCCACGACACGCGCATTATGGTGTGCGGGACTGCAGGGGAGCGTAGTGTCCCGGCGGTAGCCTGCCCGGTAACACACCTCGACCACCGTGGAGATCCGTGCACCTCAAGACCCTGACGGCCAAGGGCTTCAAGTCCTTCGCGTCGACCACCACGCTGAAGCTCGAGCCGGGCATCACCTGCGTCGTCGGGCCGAACGGCTCCGGCAAGTCCAACGTGGTCGACGCCATCGCCTGGGTGCTCGGTGAGCAGGGCGCGAAGGCACTGCGCGGCGGCAAGATGGAAGACGTCATCTTCGCCGGTACGGCCAATCGCGCCCCACTGGGACGCGCCGAGGTCACCCTCACGATCGACAACAACGACGGTGCGCTGCCGATCGACTACACCGAGGTGTCGATCACCCGCCGGATGTTCCGGTCGGGCGAGAGCGAGTACGAGATCAACGGTAACTCGTGCCGGCTGCTCGACATCCAGGAACTGCTCTCCGACTCCGGCATCGGCCGCGAGATGCACGTGATCGTCGGCCAGAACCGCCTCGACGGCGTCCTGCACGCCCGGCCCGAGGACCGCCGCGCCTTCATCGAGGAGGCCGCCGGCGTCCTCAAGCACCGCAAGCGCAAAGAGAAGGCCATCCGCAAGCTCGAGGCGATGGCCGCCAACCTCAACCGCCTCGGCGACCTGACCACCGAGCTGCGCCGCCAGCTCAAGCCGCTCGGGCGCCAGGCCGAGGTGGCCCGCCGCGCCGCCGGCATCCAGGCCGACCTGCGCGACGCCCGGCTGCGGCTGCTCGCCGACGACCTGCACACGCTGCGCGAGACCCTTGACCGGGAGATCGCCGACGAGACGGCGCTGCGCGCGCGGCGCGAGGAGGTCGAGGCCGAGGTCGAGGCGATCAACGAGCGGCTCGCCGTCCTCGAGGCCGAGCACGCCGCCGACGCTCCGGTGCTGGCCGAGGCCCAGGACACCTGGTACCAGCTGTCGACGCTCCAGGAGCGCTACCGCTCCCTGCATCAGCTCGCCGCCGAACGCCACCGCAACCTCTCCGCCGCCCCCGTCGACGAGCGGCCCGGGCGCGATCCCGACCAGCTCACCGCCGAGGCCGACAAGGTCCGCGAGCAGGAGGAGGAGCTGCGCGCCGCGCTGGAGGCGAGCCAGGAGCGCCTGGCCGAGGCCGTCGAGCGCCGCCAGGACCTCGAACGCCGCCTGGCCTTCGCCGAGAAGGCCATCGTCGCGGCGCACAAGGCCATCGCCGACCGCCGCGAGGGCCTGGCCAAGCTCACCGGACAGGTCGAGTCCGCGCGGTCGCGGGCCAACGCCGCCGGGGACGAGATCGAGCGGCTCGCCGTCCAGCTGGCCGAGGCCGAGGCGCGCGCGGAGGCGGCCCAGGGGCTCTGGGACGAGGCGAGCGCCGGCGCGACCGTCGCCGATCACACCAACGCCGACCTGGAGATGCGCCACCAGGAGGCGACCCGCGAGCTCGACACGATCAACAACGAGGTGCGCACCCACAACGACGCCGAGCGCGCCGCCGAGAAGGACGCCGCGCAGTGGAAGGCCCGCGAGGAGGCGCTCGCGATGGGCCTGCGCCGCAAGGACGGTGCCGGCACCCTGCTGGCCCGCTCCGACCGCGTCCCCGGCCTGCTCGGCAGCGTCGCCGCCCTGCTGTCCGTCGAGGCCGGCCACGAGGCCGCGCTCGCCGCCGCGCTGGGCTCCCTGGCCGACGCCGTGGCGGTCTCGGGCGTCGAGGGCGCCGTCGCCGCCGTGGAGATGCTCAAGCAGGACGACGCCGGCCGCGCCGCGCTGCTCATCGGGTCCGCGCCGATGCTCGACGCCCCGCCGGTCGAGCGGGTGCCGCTGCCACCGGGCGCGTCGTGGGCCATGGATCTCGTCCGTGCCCCCGATGAGCTGCGGCCCGCCCTGGAGCGCGCCGTCGGCGACGTCGTCTTCGCCCCCGACCTCGCGACCGCGCGCCGCATCGTCTCCTACGCGCCCGCGCTGCGGGCCGTCACGCCCGAGGGCGACGTCATCGGCGCGTACGCCGCGGCCGGCGGCTCCGGTAAGCAGCACAGCTTCATCGAGGTCCAGGCGGCCGTCGAGGAGGCCCGCCAGCAGAAGGTCGACGCCGAGCACCGCGTCGCCGAGGCGCGGGAGCTGCTGGGCCTGGCCCGCGGCGCCGCGACCGCGGCCAAGCAGATCGTCGCCGAGACCGCCGCGGCCAAGAAGGAGGCCGACAGCGTCCGCAACGCGGCCGCGCGCCGCCTCGCCGAGCTGGGCGCCGCCGCGAAGTCGGCCCGGGCCGAGGTCGAGCGGCACGCCGCGGCCAAGGCCAAGGCCGAGGCGGCCCGGAACTCCGGCCGCGCCAGCCTCGCCGAGCTCGAGGAGCGGCTGCTCCTGGCCCAGGACACCCCGATCGACGACGACCCCTCCACCCAGGAGCGCGACGACCTCGCCGGCGAGGTGCCGGTCGCGCGGCAGCAGGAGATGGAGGTGCGCCTGGCCGTGCGTACCGCGGAGGAGCGCGTCGGCGCCCTCGCCGGACGCGCGGACGCGTTGCTGCGCCAGGCCGCCGCCGAACGGGCCGCGCGGGAGCGCGCCGCCGCCCGCAAGGCCACCCGCGCCCGCGGGGCCCGCATCGCCGAAGCCGTCGCCGAGGGCGCCGCGTTCGCCCTGGAACGCCTCGGTGAGTCGATCGCCGAGGCCCAGGAGACCCGCGACACCCTCGCCGCCACGCGCGCCGAGCGCGAGTCCGCCCTCACCGAGGTGCGCGGGCGCGCCAAGCACTTCACCACCGAGCTCGACAAGCTCACCAACGCCGTGCACCGCGACGAGGTCGCCCGGGCCGAGCAGCGCATGCGCATCGAGCAGCTGGAGGCCCGCTCGGCCGAGGAGTTCGGCCTCGACGCCGACACCCTCGTCGCCGAGTACGGGCCGCACCTGCCGGTCCCGCCGACCGCGCCCGAGCTCGCCGCGGCCGAGGCCGACGGGCGGCCCGCGCCCGAGCCGGTGCCGTACGACCGCGCGACCCAGGAGAAGCGCTCCGCCAAGGCCGAACGCGAGCTGAACCTGCTGGGCAAGGTCAACCCGCTGGCGCTCGAGGAGTTCGCCGCGATGGAGGAGCGCTACAAGTTCCTCTCCGACCAGCTCGAGGACCTGAAGGCGACCCGCCGCGACCTGCTCACCGTGGTCAAGGACGTCGACGACCGCATCCTCGAGGTGTTCACCAGCGCCTACCACGACACCGCGCGGGAGTTCGAGCAGGTCTTCTCGGTGCTCTTCCCCGGCGGCGAGGGGCGCCTCGTGCTCACCGACCCCGAGGACATGCTCACCACCGGCATCGAGGTCGAGGCGCGGCCGCCCGGCAAGAAGATCAAGCGGCTGTCGCTGCTGTCCGGCGGCGAGCGCTCGCTGACCGCCGTGGCGCTGCTCTGCGCGATCTTCCGCGCCCGCCCCAGCCCGTTCTACATCATGGACGAGGTCGAGGCCGCGCTGGACGACGTCAACCTGGGCCGCCTCATCACCCTCTTCGAGCAGTTGCGCGAGCGCAGCCAGCTGATCATCATCACTCACCAGAAGCGCACGATGGAGGTCGCCGACGCCCTCTACGGCGTGACCATGCGATCCGGCGTGACGGAGGTCATCTCCCAGCGCCTGCGGACGGAAGAGGCAGCGTGATCCAACGGCCCACGGCCCTGTTGATCGATTTCGACGGGGTCCTGCGCACGTTCGACCCCTCCACAAACGCCAAGATCGAGCAACGGTACGGCCTGGAGCCCGGCACGGTTCTCGCGACCGCCCTGGAGTGGGATCGCCTGCTGCCGGCCATCACGGGCCGCCAGACGCGCGCTGAGTGGCTGGCGGCGGTCGCCGCGCACCTCGCCGACCAGGTCGGCGGTCCCGAGCGGGCCGCGGAGCTCATGGCCGAGTGGGAGGTCTATCCCGGCGCCATCGATCCGTCGGTACTCGCCTTCGTCCGCGACGTACGCGCGGCCGGACTGCCGGTGTGCCTGGCCACGAACTCGACGATCGAGTTCCGCGACGTCCTCGCGACGTTCGGACTGACCGACGAGTTCGACGCGGTCGCGGTCTCGGCGGAACTGGGCGTGCACAAGCCGGCGAAGGAGTACTTCCAGGCGGCGTGCGCCCTGATCGAGACCCCGCCCGCGCGCTGCCTGCTGGTCGACGACACGGACCGGATGATCCGCGGTGCCCGGGCGGCGGGGCTGACCGCGTACCGCTACACGCCCGGCGACGATCTCTCGTACCCCCGCCGGGCGCTGGGCCTTTCCTAAGCTCTTCGAAGGCCCTTAGAGGCTGGCTTCCACGGCCTGCACGACCTCGGCCGACTTCGGCTCGGTGCGCGGCCCGAACCGGTTCGCGACCGTGCCGTCGGCGCCGACGAGGAACTTCTCGAAGTTCCAGCGGATGTCGCCGGTGTGCCCCTCGGCGTCCGGCACCGGGGTGAGCAGGTCGTACAGCGGGTGCCGGCCGTCGCCGTTGACCTCGACCTTCTCGGTCATGGGGAACGTCACACCGTAGGTGGTGCTGCAGAACTCGGCGATCTCCTCGGAGGTGCCCGGTTCCTGCCCGGCGAACTGGTTGCAGGGCACGCCCAGGACCGAGAAGCCGCGGCCTTCGTACTCCTTGTGCAGGGCCTCGAGATCGGCGTACTGCGGGGTCAGGCCGCAGCGGGACGCAACGTTGACCACGAGGACGGGGCGGCCGCGGAACTGGCCGAGATCTAACGGCTTTCCCTGCAGGTCAGCGATTTCGACGTCGTAGAAGCTCATGGCATTGATCGTATGCCGGGGCTGGGATGGTGGCGGCTCTGCCGGTGCGCTGCTCGCGCCGGCGCGGCCTCAGCGTGGTCGGTGAGTCTGGACGGCCCTGCGTTCGCGCCCGCCTGTGTGCGCGGCCATGCGCCCGGTCGGTGCGGGCGCGGCCGCGCGGCCTAGGGTGAGGCGTGACCGGTCTCCAACTCGCCGTGGGCGCCGTGCTGCGCCGGGGCAAGGACGTCCTGCTGATCAGCGATCCCCCGGACTGGGCGCTCCCGGGCGGTGCCGTGGAGGCCGGCGAGCCCCTGCTGGCCAAGGTCGGCCAGGAGGCGGGCTATGCCTCGGTGCTGGCCGAGCGCCTCGTCTGGGTGGCGCGCTACCCCGCGGGTGGCATCGAGTACGAGATGCTGGGCTTCGAGGTGACCGGCGTGGGCCCGCACGACGGCTCGGGCGCGTGGGTGCCGATCGAGGAGGCCGTCGAGCGCCTCAGCCGGATGTGGTTCGCCCCGATCCGGGAGCCGGCTGTGTCCTTTCTCACCGGCCGCGCGCGGGTGGCGACCCTGTGGACCTGGACCGACCTCAACGAGCCGCCCGTGACCCACCCGCACGTCGCGCTCAGCTGAGCGGTGGGCTCGGCTCGAACGGTGCGCTCCACGGAGCGTTGCCGCTCAGCTGAGCTGGAGCGAGGCCACCTCACCCAGCGACTTGTCCGGCCGCGTCCCCTCGATCCTGACGTGCGCCGAGCGGCCCTCCAGCAGCAGCTGCCCGACCGCGTTGCCGAAGTACGGCCCAGCCGTCTTGCGCCACCGCACGACCGGCTTGCGCAGCCCCAGCGACCGCGCGAGGGAGCGCATCATCTTCGCCGCCGGCGGGTTCCAGCCGAACTTCATCGCCGGCCGGACGAGCTTCGGCATGTCGTTGTGCACGGGGGAGCACGTCAGCTGGTGGACCGCGCTGATCGTCTCCGGCCCGAGGTCGGCCCGCGCGGCGTAGGAGTGGTGAACATCACCCGACAGGACGTTGATCGTGGCGGGGGCCGGTGAGACGCCGCCCTGCCCGGCCGCGATCTGGGTGAGCAGCGCGCTCAGCGCGTCGAAGGACCGCCCGAAGGCGGCCCAGTGTTCGAGGTCCACGGCCTGGCGCAACTTCTCGCCGAACCGGCCCACCCAGCCCCGCGGCGATTCCGCGAGGCGCTCGGTCGCGGCCTCCAGGTGGTGGATGGCGGGCGGCAGGAGCCACGGCAGCGAGGAGCCGATCAGCAGGTGGTCGTAGTCGCCCGGGAGCTGCTTGGCGAACCAGGCCCACTCGCTGTCGGGCAGCATCGCGCGCTTGCCCTGCTCCAGCTCGCGGGCGGCGCGGTTGTCGACCATCACCAGGCGGGTGCGGTCGATGTCGACGGTGTAGCTCCAGCGGTACACCTGCGCGCGGTCGCGGTCGGCGCGGGTGCCGAAGTCGTCGAGGATCTCCGTCGCGTCGCCGGTCGAGCTCACGGCCGCGTAGATCGGGCACTCGGCCAGGGCGCTCGGGGCGAGGTTGCCCATGTGCTGGTACACCCAGTACGACGCGAGCCCGGCCTGGATGCGCTGCGGCCACCAGCTCAACGTGTCCATCTGCTCACGCCAACGCTGCGAGGTGTTCCAGTCGTCGATGATCTCGTGGTCGTCGAAGATCATCACGCTTGGCACGGTGGAGAGCAGCCAGCGGATCTCCGGGTCGCCCCAGGAGTCCAGGTACAGCTTCGTGTACTCGTGGAAATCCACCACCTGCGTCGTCGGCGCGTCCGCGCGGCGCTGCTTGCGGCGTCGCTTGAGCCAGCGCTGGATCTTCTCCGGCGTCTCGTCGGCGTAGACCTGGTCGCCGAGCAGGATCATGAGGTCGGGCCACTGGGTCGGCGCGTCCGCGCGGATGGAGGCCACCAGCCGGTCCGCGTAGGCGTCCAGCGCGTCCGGGGGATACCGGGTGACGCTGAGCGGGCTCGCCTCGCGGCAGGAGCCGAACAGCAGCCGCACGGGCGCGCCCGCGCGGCGGGTGCGGATCGCCGGGGCCGGGAACGGGTCGTCCGGGCGCGGCCAGACCTCGGTGCCGTCGATGCGCACTCGGTACGGCGTGACGGCGTCCTCCGGCAGCCCCGTGACCACGACCAGGGCGTAGTGGTGCCCGTGCACGGTGAACGTGCGGGCTGCACCGCCGGCGGCCCCGGCGTCGACCTCGACCGTGCCCGGCTGCGCCGTCTCCACCCAGACCGTGGCCCGGTCGCCCTCGACGCGCCGCAGGACGGGGCCGAGCACCAGGGGTCCGCGGGCGTGGTCGAGTTCGGTTTCCGACATGGCGTTGCGACCTCCGGGGGCGGGTCGAGCGGGCGGCGGGTTGCATCCCGAATGATCCTGCTCGGCCGGTCTCGGCGCCACTGCGGGCCGCCGGGCGCAACGTCTGGGAGTATTCCTGCCATGGAGTCGTACATCGTCTTCGGCCTGGTGCTGCTCGTTGTGGTGATCGGGGCCACACTTGCGCTGATCGCGCCCCGTTTCCGCAAGCCTCCGACGCTCCCGCCGACCCGGCCGGAGGTCAAGCCGGAGGAGAAGCCCCAGCCGCCGACGGTGACCGAGGCGCCCACGCCGGTCGCGGAGGCGCCGCCCGCGCCGGTCGTCGAGGCGCCCCCCAAGCCTGCAGAGGTGGCGCCGCCGGCGCCCGAGCTCGAGACCCCCGAGCCGACGGCCGGCCGCCTGGTCCGCCTCCGCGCGCGCCTGAGCCGCTCGCAGAACGTGTTCGGCAAGGGCCTGCTCGCCCTGCTCTCCCGGGACAAGCTCGACGACGACACCTGGGACGAGGTCGAGGAGACGCTGATCGGCGCCGACGTGGGGGTACAGGCGACAACCGAGATCGTCGAAAAGCTGCGCGAGCGCGCGCGCATCCACGGCACGGCCACGGCCGCCGACCTGCGCGGCATGCTCGCCGACGAGCTCGTCTCGGCCCTGCAGCCAGACCTGGACCGCTCCCTGGCGGCCACCCAGCGCGACGGCCGCCCCGCAGTGCTGCTCGTCGTCGGCGTCAACGGCGCGGGCAAGACCACGACCTGCGGCAAGATCGCCCGGGTGCTGGTCGCCGACGGGCACAGCGTGGTCCTCGGCGCCGCCGACACCTTCCGCGCGGCCGCGGCCGAGCAGCTGGCCACGTGGGCCGGGCGGGTCGGCGCCGACGTCGTGCGCGGACCCGAAGGAGCGGATCCCGCCTCGGTGGCGTTCGACGCCGTCAAACGGGGTATTGACGCGGGTGTGGACACGGTGCTCATCGACACGGCGGGCCGGCTGCAGAACAAGGTCGGCCTGATGGACGAGCTCGGCAAGGTCAAGCGGGTCGTGGAGAAGCACGGCCCGGTCGACGAGACGCTGCTCATCCTCGACGCCACCACCGGCCAGAACGGCCTGGAGCAGGCGCGGGTGTTCACCGAGGTGGTGGACGTCACCGGCGTCGTGCTCACCAAGCTCGACGGCACCGCGAAGGGCGGCATCGTCATCGCGGTTCAGCGCAAACTGGGCATTCCGGTCAAGCTCGTCGGCCTCGGCGAGGGCCCGGACGACCTTGCTCCGTTCGATGCCCGACAGTTCGTCGACGCCCTCGTTGGCGCGGACGCGTAACCTCGGACGGTACCTTGGGACGGTAAGGCCCGGCCGCGCGGTTTCGGCGGCCGGGAAGCGGTACAGCAAGGCTCCCCCCGGTCGGGTCAGCGAAGGACGACAGACGTGACGCAGCAGGAGATCCCGCTCCACGGCGGGAACACCTCCGTCGTGGTGCGCTCGGGCGACACCGTGCGCCGCAACGCGGGCCCGTGGACGCCCGCGGTGCACGCGCTGCTACGCCACCTGGAGTACGTCGGCTTCACCGGCGCCCCGCGTGCCTTCGGCATCGACGAGCGCGGGCGCGAGGTGCTGCAGTACCTCGAGGGGGAGTGCGGCGAGTACCCCCTGGCCCCGCACTGGGTGACCGACGAGGCGATGGTCACCGTGGCCACCATGCTGCGGATGTTCCACGACGCCCAGGCGGGCTTCCGGCCGGCCCCGAACGCCGTCTGGCGCTCGTTCGGCCCCCCGCCGCCGGACACCGAGGTCATCTGTCACCACGACGCCGCGCCGCACAACGTCATCTGGCGCCCGGACGGCACGCTGTCGCTGATCGACTTCGACCTGGCCTCACCCGGGGCGCGGATCTACGACGTCGCGTACGCCGCGTGGACATGGGTGCCGCTGTTCTCCGACCGCGACTCGTACACGCTGGGCTGGAAGCGCCCCAACCGCCCGCGCCGCCTGCGCATGTTCGCCGACGCCTACGGGCTGACCCCGCGCGACCGGCACCGCCTCGTGCGCGTCATCCGCAAGCGCATCGTCGACCACATCGAGGGCATCCGGCGGATGGCGGCCGCGGGCGACCCCGCGTTCGTCCGCATCGTGCACAAGGGCCACCTCCGCCGGCCCGTTCGCGACCTGCGGCTCATCGACTACGAGCGGCACACGCTGGAGTACGCTCTTCGATAGGCAGTTTTCAATGTGTGAGCGTTTCTTCACACGCTGGAAACATGACGTGACGCGGTAGAAACCGCGCAGCGCCGGTGCGCGAAACGTGAGCCCGACAAGCTCTCGCGCAACCGGCTGGAGGGCAACGCTGCCTCGAAGGTCGGGAGGGAGGATCTCGACTACTAGGAGGCCAGCGTGCCTGAAGCGACTATCGATACCGGCAACACCGCATGGTTGCTCGTGTCGACCGCTCTTGTGCTGCTCATGACGCCGGCTCTGGCACTGTTCTACGGTGGCCTGAACCGTTCCAAGGGCGTCCTCAACATGATGATGATGAGCTTCTCGACGATCGGGCTCGTCAGCGTCCTCTGGTTGTTCTACGGCTTCAGCGCTGCGTTCGGCACCGACTCGGCCGGCGGCCTCTTCGGTGACCTCGGGCAGTACTTCGGCAGCAAGACCTACATCGACCAGATGTGGGGCGCCACCACCGAGAACCCGAGCGGCATCGGCATCCCGACGTACGTCTTCATGGTCTTCCAGATGACGTTCGCCGTGATCACCGTCGCGCTCATCAGCGGCGCGATCTCCGACCGCGCCAAGTTCGGCGGCTGGCTGCTGTTCGCGTTCGGCTGGGCCACCCTGGTGTACTTCCCGGTCGCCCACAACGTGTGGGGCGGCGGCTGGATCTTCCAGCACCTGCACCCGCTGGACTTCGCCGGTGGTACCGCTGTGCACATCAACGCCGGCGCGGCCGCGCTCGGTGTCGCGCTGGTCCTCGGCAAGCGCGTGGGCTGGCCGCGGGAGAGCATGAAGCCGCACAACGTGCCCTTCGTCGCGATCGGCGCCGGCCTGCTGTGGTTCGGCTGGTTCGGCTTCAACGCCGGCTCCGAGCTGACCGTCGACGGCGTCACCGGCCTCGCCTTCGTCAACACCCAGGCCGCCACCGCCGCGGCCGTCCTCGGCTGGGTCATCGTCGAGTGGATCCGCGACCGCAAGCCCACCCTCGTCGGCGCGTCCTCGGGCGCGGTCGCGGGCCTCGTCGCGATCACCCCCGCCTGTGGCTTCATCGACTCGTGGGCTGCGGTTCTGCTCGGCCTCGTCGCCGGCCTCGTGTGCGCCCTCGCGGTGAGCCTGAAGTACCGCTTCGGCTTCGACGACTCGCTCGACGTGGTCGGCGTGCACTTCGTCGGCGGGTGGATCGGCTCGCTGTGGCTCGGCTTCTTCGCCAACGACAAGCTCAACTCGGCCATCAGCGGCGGCCTCGGCGCCAAGAACGGCCTGTTCATGGGCGGCGGCGTCGGCCAGCTCGGCTCCCAGGCGGCCGCGAGCGCTATTGTCACGGTCTACTCGTTCGCCATCGCCTTCGCGCTCGCCTTCATCATCGAGAAGACGGTCGGCTTCCGGGTCAGCACCGAGGCCGAGGTCGAGGGCATCGACATCGCGGAGCACGCGGAGAGCGCCTACGACCTCACCCCGGGGACCGGCAGCAGCGGCGCTGGCGCGTTCGCCCTCGCGGGTGTTGGCACAAGCAAGGCCCCTGCGCCGGCGGCGGAAGCCCCGGCGTCGGAAAAGGTAGCCGGATAGCGTCGAGGGATGTCGGAGGGAATGGGCATGAAGCTGGTGACCGCGGTCATCAAGCCGTATCAGCTCGACGCGGTGAAGGAGGCGCTCCACGCGCTCGGCGTGGCGGGCCTCACCGTGAGCGAGGTTCAGGGCTACGGCCGTCAGAAGGGCCACACCGAGGTCTACCGCGGCGCGGAGTACACGGTGGAGTTCGTCCCCAAGATCCGGGTCGAGATCGTCACCGACGAGCTGGACTTCGAGAAGGTCGTGGACGCCATCGTGACCGCCGCCCGCACCGGCAAGATCGGTGACGGCAAGGTCTGGGTCACCTCGGTCGACGAGGTGGTTCGCGTCCGCACCGGCGAGCGCGGGCTCGACGCCCTCTAAGCCGCCTGAATTCAGTCAGATGACGCAACCGTCGGCGCCCGCTCCGGTCCTCTCGTCCGGGGCGGGCGCCGACGCGCGTGCCGAGCGCTCGGACGCGATCGACGAGTGGCTCAAAAAGATCTTTTCAAGTGCCGGCGGTGGTACTTCCAGAGCCGCCCTTGTCGCGGTCGGCGGGCTGGGCCGCCGGGAATGTGCCCCGCGCAGCGATCTCGACCTGGTGCTGCTGCACCCGGGCGGCCCGGGTGACGAGGCCGCGGCCGACGAGCTGGGCAGCCGCATCTGGTACGAGGTGTGGGACGCCAAGTTCGCGCTCGACCACTCGACCCGCAGCCCCGGCCAGGCCCTCGACGTCGCCCGGCAGGACCTCAAGGTGGCCCTCGGCCTGCTCGACGCCCGCCTCGTGGCCGGCAACGCCGAGCTCCTCGCGGCCCTGCACGCCGACGCGGTCGCCCAGTGGCGCCGCGAGGCCCGCCACCTGCTCCCGGCGCTGCAGTCGCTCACGCAGGACCGCTGGAAGGCCCACGGCGAGCTCGCGTTCCTCCTCGAGGGCGACGTCAAAGAGTCCCGCGGCGGTCTGCGCGACTTCGGCGTCCTGCGCGGCATCGGCTTCGCCGGCGTCGCCGACGGCCCCCGCCCGGCCGTGCGCGGCGCCCACCGCACGCTGCTCGACGTGCGCGACGCCCTGCACACGGTGCGCGGACGCCGCGTCGACCGCCTCCTCGCCCAGGACCGCGACGAGGTCGCCGAGCTGCTCGACCTCGGCGACCGCGACGAGGTGCTGCGGCGCATCGCCGAGTCCGCGCGCACCATCGCCTATGCCAGCGACGACGCCTGGCGCGCCGTCGAGCGCTGGGCCGCCCCGACCTCGCGCGGCCACCGTGACCGCCGCCCCCTCGCCTGTGACGTGGTCGAGCAGCGCGGCGAGGTCGTCCTGGCCCGTGCGGCCGTGACCCCGCGCCCGGACCCGTCGCTGCCGCTGCGCGTCGCCGCGGCCGCCGCCCGGGCCGACCTGCCCATCTCGCACGCCACCCTGGAGTGGCTCGGCGGGTTCGCCGGCCCGATGCCGCACCCGTGGCCCGCGCCCGCGCGCGACGCGCTGCTCACCCTGCTCGGCAGCGGCCCGTCGATGATCTCGGTGTGGGAGGCCTGCGACCGGTACGGCCTGGTGGTCAACTGGCTGCCCGAGTGGGCGCGGGTGCGCAGCCTGCCGCAGCACAACCCGGTCCACCTGTTCACCGTCGACCGCCACCTGGTCGAGACCGCCCGCCAGGCCGCCCGCCTCACCCGCGACGTCGACCGGCCCGACCTGCTCGTGCTCTGCGGCCTGCTGCACGACATCGGCAAGGGGCTCCCGGGCGACCACAGCATCGTCGGCGCCCCGATCGCGGCCGCGGTGGCCGCCCGCCTCGGCCTCAGCGACGCCGACGTGGCCCAGGTCGAGAAGGTGGTACGCCTGCACCTGCTCGTCCCCGACACCGCGACCCGCCGCGACCTGTCCGACCCGCAGACCATCGCCACGGTCGCCGGCGCCGTCGGGGACGCCTCGACGCTCTCGCTCCTGCACGCCCTGGCCCGCGCGGACGCGGCCGCGACCGGCCCGGCAGCCTGGTCGGACTGGAAGGGCCGGCTCATCGCCGAGCTGGTCCGCCACGTGGAGCGCGCCCTGGACACCGGCGTGGTGGCCGCGCCGCCGTCCCCGGCCGCGGCGCTCGCGGTGCCGGCCAAGCTCCCGGCGGTCCTGCTGGACACCGACTCCGTCGCCGTGACCGCGCCCGACCGCCGGGGCCTGCTGGCGGCCGTGGCCGGCTGCCTCTCGCTGCACCGGCTCGACGTCGTGGCGGCCGACACGGTCACGGTGGACGGGCTCGCGCGGATGGTGTGCGCCGTCCAGCCCCGCTACGGCGGCGACATCGACCGCGACGCCGTCGTGTCCGACCTGCGCCGCGCGGTGACCGGCGACCTGCCGGTGGCCGAACGCCTGGCGGCGCGGGAGCGCTCGACCCGCCGGTCCGGCACCGTGACCGCGCCCCCGCGCGTGGTGTGGCAACCGCCGGCGGCGGCCACCGACGCGACGGTCCTGGAGCTGCGCGCGACCGACACCGCCGGCCTGCTGTTCCGGGTGGCCAGCGCGCTGGAGGACGCGGGCGCGGACGTCCGCTCGACGCGCATCTCGACGCTCGGTGGCGAGGTGGTGGACGCGTTCTACCTGGCCGGCGAGTGGGACGAGGACGCCCGGGCGGGCGTCGAGGCGGCCGTCCTGCGGGCCGCGACCACCGCCTGACGCGGCTTTCCTCAGGTTTATCCTCGGTTTGCCGCTTTTCGCTTGATAGCAGCGCCGTGCGCCTCGACGGCAGCGCTTTGTGGCTCGGTGGGCGCGCGGAGCGGCGGCGGCGCAGGCCGCGACGCACTGTTCGCGGTCGCGTACCCTTCAAGGAACTCCTACACCGAGGACGGATTCGTCGTGTTTGACACCCTGAGTGACCGGCTTTCCGGCATCTTCTCGAAGCTGCGGAGCAAGGGACGGCTGACCGACGCCGACGTCGACGCGACCGCGCGCGAGATCCGCCTGGCCCTGCTCGAGGCCGATGTCGCCCTGCCCGTGGTCAAGGCGTTCATCGCCCGGCTCAAGGAGCGGGCGCGCGGCTCCGAGGTGTCGCAGGCACTCAACCCGGCCCAGCAGGTCATCAAGATCGTCCACGAGGAGCTCGTGGCGACGCTCGGTGGCGAGGCGCGCCGCCTGCAGTTCGCCAAGAACCCGCCGACCGTGATCATGCTCGCCGGTCTGCAGGGTTCCGGTAAGACCACCCTCGCCGGCAAGCTCGCCCGCTGGCTCAAGGGCCAGGGCCACCAGCCGCTGCTCGTCGCGGCCGACCTCCAGCGGCCCAACGCCGTCAACCAGCTGCAGGTGCTGGGCGGCCGCGCGGGCGTCGAGGTCTACGCGCCCGAGCCCGGCAACGGCGTCGGCAACCCGGTCCAGGTCGCCCGCGAGTCGATCGAGCACGCGAAGCGCCAGATGCGCGACATCGTCATCGTCGACACCGCCGGCCGCCTCGGTATCGACACCGAGATGATGCAGCAGGCCGCCGACATCCGCGACGCGGTCGACCCCGACGAGGTCCTGTTCGTCATCGACGCCATGGTCGGTCAGGACGCGGTCACGACCGCCGAGGCCTTCCGCGACGGCGTCGGCATCAGCGGCGTCGTGCTCTCCAAGCTCGACGGCGACGCGCGCGGTGGCGCCGCGCTCTCCGTGCGCCACGTCACCGGCCAGCCGATCATGTTCGCCTCCACCGGTGAGAAGCTCGAGGACTTCGACGTCTTCCACCCCGACCGGATGGCCTCGCGCATCCTCGGCATGGGCGACGTGCTCACCCTCATCGAGCAGGCCGAGCAGGCCTTCGCCGATGACGAGAAGGAGCGGATGGCCGCCAAGCTCATGGGCGGCCAGGAGTTCACCCTCGAGGACTTCCTGGAGCAGCTGCAGGCCGTGCGCCGGATGGGTCCCATCGCCAACGTGCTCGCCATGATGCCGGGCATGAACCAGATGAAGGACCAGCTGGCCGAGATCGACGACAAGCACTTCGACCGGGTCACCGCGATCATCCGCTCGATGACCCCGAAGGAGCGCTCCAACCCGAAGATCCTCAACGCCTCCCGCCGCGTGCGCATCGCCAACGGCTCGGGCGTCTCGGTCACCGACGTCAACCAACTGCTCACCCGCTTCGCCGACGCGCAGAAGATGATGAAGCAGATGGGCGGCATGATGGGCCTGCCCGGCGGCCGCCGCAAGGCGACCAAGTCGCCGAAGAACAAGCGCAAGGGCACCAAGGGCGGCAACTCCGGCGGCATGCGCCAGCCGCGCCTCGGTGGCGGCATGCCGCAGCTCCCGCCGGGCTTCGACCCGGCCGCCATGGACCCGAACGCGGCCGGCATGCCCCCGGGCTTCCGCCTCCCGAAGATCGACTTCTCGAAGCTGCAGAAGCGTGACAAGGACAACTGAGCCGCCGGTACCGCTGCACGTCCGGGGCACGATCCTGCCCTCCGGCGAGCGGCGCGACCTCTGGCTCGTCGGCGACCGGGTGACCTTCTCGCCCGTCGCCGGGGCGATGACCGTCGCCGACGAGGGCTTCATCCTCCCGGGCCTCGTCGACGCCCACTGCCACCTCGGCATCCAGCCCGGCGGCCGCCCGTCCGACGGCGTCGACCAGGCGCGGTCGCTCGCCGTGGTGGACCGCGACGCGGGCGTCCTCGCGATCCGCGACGCCGGTTCGCCGATCCCGTACGCCTCGCTCGACGACGACCCCGACGTGCCCCGGCTGGTACGCGCGGGCAGGCATGTGGCGCCGCCGAAGCGGTACCTGCGCGACATCGGCGTGGAGGTCGGCGAGGCGGACCTGGCCGGCGAGATCACCCGCCAGGCCGGCCTCGGCAGCGGCTGGGTCAAGCTCGTCGGCGACTGGATCGACCGCGGCGTCGGCGACCTGGCCCCCGCCTGGGACGTGACCGCGATGGCCGGCGCGATCGAGGCCGCCCACGCCGCGGGCGCGCGAGTAGCGGTCCACACCTTCGCCGAGGAGTCCGTCGCCGCCCTGGTCCGCGCCGGCGTCGACTCTGTCGAGCACGGCACCGGCCTGAACGAGTCCGACATCGACGAAATGGCCCGCCGCGGCACAGCCCTGGTCCCCACAATGATCAACATCGCGACGTTCGGCGGGATCGCGGCGCAGGCGGAGGAGAAGTTCCCGTCGTACGCCCGGCACATGCTCGCCCTGCGCGACCGCTTCCCGTCCCTCGTGCGCGCCGCCCACGAGGCCGGCGTCCCGATCTACGTGGGCAGCGACGCGGGCGGCGGCATCGACCACGGCCTGGCCGCCGAGGAGATGCTGCTGCTGCACCGCGAGGCAGGCCTGCCGGCGGAGGCGGTCCTGCACGCGGGCTCCTGGGGCGCCCGGGCCTGGCTCGGGTTCCCGGGCCTGGAGGAGGGCGGCCTGGCCGACCTCGTCGTGTACGGCGAAGACCCCCGCACCGACCTCACGACCCTGCTCCGCCCCCGCCGCATCGTCCTACGCGGCCGCGTGGTGCGCTGAGGTCCCGCCGCGGCCGTCTCGTCCGCGCGGCCGGGCAGCGCGCCGGCGTTTCGTCCCCGCCAGATCGTCTCGCTCGGCTTCTTAGTTCATTGATGCCTCGCCGGGGTGCATCGTCCTCCGTGGTGGCCTAGCGGCGTGGCTGCGAGGCTGGGTGGTGCGCTGGTGTTCCGCCCGGACCGCGGAGTCGCGCTCGGACGCGTGATCCGCTGATGCTTCGTCCCCGGGCCGTGGTGCGTCGCCAGGCTAGATGAACGCGTGCGGCGGCGGGTCGGGGTGTGAATGAGGGCACACGGTCGGCTGGCACGCGGCTGTCGCGCACGGGCGCGGGAGCGTCGGGCCGATATAATTGGCGGGTGCCGTTGCGTCCCGGAAGACCGGTCCTGCACCGGCACTTCACCCATGACACGCTGGTCTGGGCGCCGTTGACGCGGGTGGTCTCCGACGACGAGCAGGGCACCCGCCTCTGGCTCGCCACCGGCAGCCCCGTAATCCGCCAGGTCAGCGACGACGGCCAGGGCCCGCGCGGGATGCCGTTCGCGAAGTGGATCGAGCAGCCGAAGAAGATCATCCACGACGTGTACCGCGGGCCGAACACGCTGAAGTTTCACCCGCGCGGGGCTGCCTACTCGGTCTGGTGGCTGTTCGACCCCGAGTTCCGCTTCCGCGCGTGGTACGTGAACCTCGAAGAGCCCGGCATCACCTGGGACGACGGCGACGTCGCCGGGATCGACCTGACCGACCAGGACCTCGACATGTGGGTCTGGCCCGACCGGCGCTGGGGCTGGAAGGACGAGGACGAGCTCGAGGAGCGCCTGGCCTACCCGGACGCGTACTGGGTGAGCGATCCCGACGCCGTCTGGGCTCAGGGCCGCGCGGTTGTACCGGCGATCGAGACGGGGTCGTGGCCGTTCGACGGCACGTGGACCGACTTCCGGCCGCCGGCCGAGTGGACCATCCCCGAGCCTGTGACCGAGGGCTGGGACCGTCCTCGGCAGCGTCCGTGACCGGCGACACCGCCGCCCGCGCGACAACGCCATCCGGAGACGCGCGTGATCGGCCATGCCACTGGTCTCGCGGCCGCACCTTCGGCGGCGCACATATTCGGCAGCACGCGTGGTCGGCAGCGCGCGTGGTCGGCAATGCCGCCGCCCGCGCGATGGCACCCTCGGCCGGGCGCGTGATCGGTAGCGTCGCGGGCGGAGCGGGAACGTCGTGGCCGCGCGGGAGCGTCGTCGGCGGCGCGCGTGATCGGTAGCGTCGCGGGCCGCGCGGGAGCGTCGTCGGCGGCGCGCGTGATCGGCAGCGTCGCCGGTCGTGCGGGAACCGGTGAGGGCCGCGCCGGTCGGCGGTGGCGGCCGGTCAGAGCAGCGGACATCGACCTAGGGAGCGCCGGTTGAGCATCGTCTTCACGCCCGGTCAGGTGATCATGCATCGGAACACGCGGCGCGGGCGGATCGGGTGGGTGCGGCCCGCGCGCGTCGTGTCCGACGACGAGCGTGGGCTGTTGCTGTGGATCGCGCGGCATACGCCCGTCGTCAACGAGGTGTCCGGGGACGGGCGCGGGATGCGGACGATGCCGTTCGCCGAGTTTGTCACGCTGGGGACCTCGCTCAAGCACGGGACCTGGGACGGGCCCGGGGTGCTGAAGCTGCACCGGCCCGGCGACCCTGCGCACTCGGTGTGGTGGTTCCGTAACGACGCCGATCAGTTCACCGGGTGGTACGTCAACCTGGAGCGCCCGGCGATCCGCTGGAGCGACCCGGGCGGTGCGTCCGGGGTCGACGTGACCGACGAGGACCTCGACATCATCGTCGCGCCCGACCGCAGCTGGCAGTGGAAGGACGAGGAGGAGTTCGCCGAGCGCGTCGCCATTCCGGAGCACTACTGGGTGGACGACGAGGTGGCGGTACGCGAGGAAGGGCTCCGCGTCGTCAAGGAGATCGAGGCCGGTGCGTTCCCGTTCGACGGCACCTGGACGGACTTCATGCCGCCGGCCGAGTGGGAGTTGCCCGACCTCCCGCCCGGGTGGGACCGCCCGGCGCTGCGCTGAGATCCGCGACAGCCTGGGGCTCGGGCCGGGCGGGGGAGCCGGCCCGCGCCCGGGCGTCGGCGAACCGGATCGGCGGGGAACTGGGCGGGCCACGCGTCCGTGCGCGAGGGAGCGTTGCGCGCGGGGTGAGGTGTGGGGTGACTGCACTGGAGGTACCGGCGAAATCGGCTGAAAAGGGAGAACCTTCCGCTTTCCCGGGGGACGATGGCAGGTGCACAGGGGTCGTTTTTGCGCACGGTAGCGGGTCTGGCACAATGGTCTGCTGGTATCCGGTGTGCGTCCGAGCCCTCTAACCCGGCGTAGCGCCAGTCCAACAGAGCAGCCGACGGCACCATCCCCACGGTGTCCGGGCGGTCGCTCGGCTTCCAACAGATCCAGGAGCGAGCAACCAAGTGGCCGTCAAGATCCGGCTCCTGCGGATGGGCAAGATCCGCAACCCGCAGTACCGCATCGTCATCGCCGACTCGCGCACCAAGCGCGATGGTCGGGCGATCGAGTTCGTCGGGCTGTACCACCCGAAGGAGGAGCCCTCGCGTATCGAGGTCAACTCCGAGCGTGTCCAGCACTGGCTCTCCGTCGGCGCGCAGCCGAGCGAGGCCGTGCAGGCCATCCTGTCCAAGACCGGCGACTGGCAGAAGTTCAAGGGTCTGCCCGCGCCGGCCGAGCCGCTGAAGGTCCGCGCGGCCGCGCCGGACCGTAAGGCTGCCTACGAGGCCGAGGCGCAGGCCGCCGCCGGTCTGGCCGACGCGCCGAAGGCGAAGAAGGCCGCGGAACCGAAGAAGAAGGCCGAGGCCGAGGCTCCGGCCGCGCAGGCGGAGGAGCAGTCCGGTGCCGGCGCCGGCGCGGAGGCCTGACGTGCTGCGCCCCGCGCTCGAGCACCTGGTCAAGGGCATCGTCGACAATCCTGACGATGTCCGCGTGCGCATGGTCGACTCCCGCCGCGGACAGCGGCTGGAGGTCCGGGTCAACCCGGAGGACCTGGGCACCGTGATCGGGCGTGGCGGCCGGACGGCCAAGGCGCTGCGGCAGGTCATCACGTCGATCGGCGGCCGCGGCGTGCGCGTCGAGATCGTCGACGCGTACTGACGCATGCTGCTCGTCGTCGGTCAGATTTTCCGCGCGCACGGCGTCCGCGGCGAGGTTGTCGTGGACGTGCGCACGGATGCGCCGGCTGAGCGTTTCGCCGTCGGGTCGGTCCTGGAGACCGACTCGACGGCGGTGCGGCATCTGCAGACCGTGCCCGCGGGCGCGTGGAAGCCGCCGCCGACGCTCACCATCGAGTCGATCCGCCCGCACCAGGGCCGCCTGCTGGTGGTCTTCGAGGGCATCTACGACCGCAACCTCGCCGAGGACATGCGCGGCGTCCTGCTGTGCGTGGACAGCGCCACGATCCCGGCCAGCGACGACCCCGACGAGTTCAACGACCACGAGCTCATCGGGCTCGACGTCGTCGACGCCGCGGGGGAGAAGGTCGGGGAACTGCAGCGCATCGACCACGCGCCCGCGCACGACCTGCTCGTCGTGCGGCTCACCGACGGGCGCACCGGCCTGGTGCCGTTCGTGCGCGAGATCGTCCCCGAGGTCGACGTGCCCGGGCGGCGGATCGTGATCACCCCGCCGGAAGGCCTGTTCGACCTATGAGGGTCGACGTCGTCACGATCTTCCCGGAGTACCTCGCGCCGCTCGACCTGTCCCTGATCGGCAAGGCGCGCGCGAACGGGACGCTGCGGCTCGCGGTGCACGACCTGCGGCAGTGGACCCATGACGTGCACCGGACCGTGGACGACACGCCGTACGGCGGCGGCCCGGGCATGGTGATGCGGCCCGAGCCGTGGGGGCAGGCCCTCGACGCTCTGGCCGGCCCCGAGACCCACCTGATCGTGCCCAGCCCGGCCGGTGACCCGTTCACCCAGGCGACCGCGCGTGCCCTCGCGGAGGACGAGCACCTGCTGTTCGCGTGCGGGCGGTACGAGGGAATCGATCAGCGCGTCTTCGATCACGCTGCCGCGCGGATGCGGGTGAGCGAGGTCTCGCTCGGCGACTATGTGCTCTTCGGGGGCGAGGTCGCGGTCCTGGTCGTGCTCGAGGCGGTCACCCGGCTGCTCCCGGGCGTGCTGGGCAACGCCGACTCGCTGCTGGAAGAGTCCCACGCCGACGGGGTGCTCGAGGCCCCGATGTACACCAAGCCGCCCAGCTGGCGCGGCCTGGACGTGCCCGAGATCCTGCGCTCCGGTGATCACGGCCGGATCGCGCGGTGGCGCCGCGAGCAGGCCCTGGAGCGCACCGCCGAGCGCCGCCCGGACCTCATCGCCGCCCTCGAACGACGCACCGCCGAGCGTGATCAAGGAGCCTGATTTCAGGTTCGGCACGTCGATGTGGCAAAGTAGTGAGGTTGCCGCGGCCAGCCGTGCCCGGCTCATGATCACAAACCCTCGCGCGCCGCGGAGATCGGGCGTGCCTTGAGTGACGAGGAACAGCCGCGATGAACACGCTGGACGCGCTGGACGCACAGTCGCAGCGGACCGATATCCCGAGCTTCCGCGCCGGCGACACCGTCAAGGTGCACGCCCGGGTTGTCGAGGGCAACCGGTCCCGGGTCCAGGTCTTCCAGGGCGTCGTGATCCGTCGCCAGGGCGCGGGCCTGCGGGAGACCTTCTCCGTCCGGAAGGTGAGCTTCGGCGTCGGCGTCGAGCGCACCTACCCGGTCAACAGCCCGGCCGTCGACCGGACCGAGGTCGTGACGCGCGGCGACGTGCGCCGCGCCAAGCTGTACTACCTGCGCGACCTGCGGGGCAAGAAGGCCAAGATCAAGGAGAAGCGCGAGACCAAGGTCAGCAGCTGACCGTGCGTTTCGCCGGATCGTCGACGGGGAGGGGCGCGATGCGCACCCTCCCTGCGTCGCGTCCGGGATCGGGTCTTTCGGTCATCTGGAGCCGGTCTCCCCAAAGTGGTCTTGTGCATCTAGGCTGACGCCGATGGCAAGTGACCCCTACGGCCGCGATGGTTACGACGATCGCGCCGACGACCAACACCCGCGCGATCCCCGCCTGGACCAGGGGGACGGACGGCGCGGGCAGCAGCAACCCTTCGGCGGGGTCAGCTACCCGGGCCACGACTACTGGTCCACGACGGGGCGACCGGACGCCGAAGAGGTGCAGCGCGCCTACGACGGCGGCTGGTCCCGCGGCGACGACCGCGATGCCCAGGGCCGCAACGAGGCCCCGCCCGGCCGCGACGTGGTGCCCGGTCGTCGGGAGGTGGCCCGCCGCGATCCCGCGCCGGGCCAGGGTGGCTATCAGCGCGAGGACGACTGGACGTCGGGCGGCCGGGGCGACTGGGGTCGCGAGCCGGAGCGCGGCTGGAGCCGCGGCGACGAGCGCGAGGACTGGAACCGCGGGCGCGGCTACGACGACGACCCGTACGGCTCACGGCGCGGCCAGTGGGGCCGCGACGAGCCGCCGATGGTGCGCGACCGCGGGTTCGAGCGCGAACGTGAGCTCGAACGGGAGCGCGGCAGCGGCTACGAGGACCTCGGCTACGACGATCCGCGGGAACGTCGCGACCGGGAGCGCGGGGAGCGGTACGAACGCAGCTATGACCGTGGTGAGCGCTCGATCGGCTCGGGTTCGGGATCGCGCCCGCGCCGGGGCGACGCCTACGACGAGGACGACTCGGTGTCGACCTGGCGCAGCAAGGTCCGCCGCAAGCGCAAGAACATGCCGCTGTGGCAGGAGCTGCCACTGCTGCTGATCGTCGCGTTCTGCCTGGCCGTGCTCATCCGCACGTTCCTGGTGCAGGCGTTCTTCATCCCCTCCGGGTCGATGGAGAACACGCTGCTCGTCGGCGACCGGGTGCTGGTCAACAAGGTGCTGTACGACGTGCGGGAGCCCGAGCGCGGCGAGGTCGTCGTGTTCACCGGGCCGGACACGTGGGCGCCGGAGAACCAGGTCGACAAGGACGCCGGCTTCTTCGCCGAGCTCGGCCGCACCGTCGGCGACCTCGTCGGGTTCTCCCAACCGGGTGAAAAAGACTTCATCAAACGGGTGATCGGCCTGCCCGGCGACAAGGTCGCGTGCTGCGACGTCGACGGGCGGGTCACGGTCAACGGCTATCCGCTCGACGAGTCGTCGTACCTCTACGACAACTCGCCGCTGGACGCCGCCCCGAACCCGAAGCAGTGCACGGCGCGCCGGTTCGGCCCGATCCAGGTCCAGGCCGGGCAGATGTTCGTGATGGGCGACCATCGCGGCGTCTCTCAGGATTCGCGCTGCCAGGGCCAGGTGCCGATCGACAACGTGATCGGCCGCGCGTTCGTGATCCTGTGGCCCAGCGACCGCTGGGGCTGGCTGCCGGTGCCCGATACGTTCAAGAACGTACCGAAACCACAGGCCCTGCCCCCGCCCGGTCCACATGTCACGCGTGCGCCGAACGCCCCGTTGGTCCCGGATATGGTACTTGTACCGATCGCTGTCTCAATCTCGCTTTCGACCCGTTCGGCGCGTCAAGAACGGTTGAGGCGTCGCGATAGTTGACGAACACGTACCCTTCAGGACGTGATTGACGAGCAGACCAAAAAGTCCAGTAGCTTCTGGCGCGAACTGCCGGTGTTGCTGGGCGTGGCGATCATCGTCGCCGTCGTCGTACGCGCCTTCGTCCTGCAGACGTTCTACATCCCGTCGGAGTCGATGGAGAACACGCTGCTCATCAAGGACCGTGTGCTCGTCAACAAGCTGGTGTACGACTTCCGCTCCCCGCACCGCGGCGAGGTCATCGTCTTCACCGCTCCCGACTCGTGGCGCAACGACCCGTCCGAGGAGGACTTCATCAAGCGTGTCATCGCCGTCGGCGGCGATCACGTCATCTGCTGCGACGACAAGCAGCGCATCACGGTCAACGGCACGCCGCTGGACGAGACGTACATCTACGCCAACGCGGACGGGCTGCAGGACCTGCCGAGCGAGGAGCAGTTCGACGTCACGGTGCCCAAGGGCCGGCTGTGGGTCATGGGGGACCACCGTTCGCGGTCGGGCGACTCGCGGTACAACTTCATTCGCACGAAGGACCCGAACCAGGCGACGATCAACGAGGACGACGTGATCGGCCGGGCGTTCGTGGTCTTCTGGCCCTTCAACCGGGCCAAGTGGCTCAGCGTCCCGGACACCTTCGACAAGGTGCCGGATCCGACGTCGAAGTGATTGCGTCGTAGTCTCGTCGGTATGACGGAGGCTGCGGCAGACATCGACCGCCGGGCGGCGCGGGTGCTGCTGCTCGACCCGTCCGGCCGCGTCCTGCTGCTGCGCGGATGCGATCCGGCCCGGCCCGAGCACCGCTACTGGTTCACGGTCGGCGGCGGCCTCGAACCGGGCGAGTCGCTCATCGACGCGGCCGTGCGCGAGGTCTACGAGGAGACCGGGCTGCGCATCACGCGCGCCGACCTGGTCGGGCCCGTCCGCACCGACCAGATCCAATTCCCGTTCGATGGCCGCTGGTACTCCCAGGAGCAGTCGTTCTTCGTGGTGCGCTCGGAGGCGTTCACCGCCGACCTGTCCCACCTCCACGACTACGAGGTCAGCAGCGTGGACGCCGCGCGCTGGTGGTCGGCCGAGGAGCTCGACGCGACGTCGGAGCGCTTCTACCCCGCTGACCTCGCGCTGCTCGTGCGGGAGGTGGCGGCCTGATGCTCGCGCCTCCGCGCACCGTCGTGCACCGCGCGGCGGGCCTGTGGGCCCTCGAGCGGGCCCTGCAGCGCCGCGGCTTCAACCGGGTCGCCGGCGCCGACGAGGCGGGCCGTGGGGCGTGTGCGGGGCCGCTCGTGGTGGCCGCCGTCATCCTGCCCCAGGGCCGCCGCGGCGAGATCGACGAACTCAACGACTCCAAGCTGATGACCCACGCCGCGCGGGAGCGCGTCTACGAACAGGTCGTGCGGCGCGCGGAGGCGTGGACCGCGATCATCATCCCGCCGGGTGACATCGACCGCCGCGGCCTGCACGTGTGCAACCTCGCCGGCATGCGTCGCGCCCTCGCGGGGCTCTCGGTGCGGCCGGAGTACGCGCTGACCGACGGCTTCAAGGTGGACGGCCTGGGCATTCCCGGCCTCGCGGTCTGGAAGGGCGACCAGGTCGCGGCGTGCGTCGCGGCCGCGAGCGTCGTGGCGAAGGTCACGCGGGATCGCATCATGGAACAACTGCACGAGTCGTACCCGCAGTACGGCTTCGACGAGCACAAAGGTTATGTGACTCCGGACCACGGCGCGGCTCTCACCGCCCACGGCCCGTGCCCCGAGCACCGTTTCTCCTACGCGAACGTCGCGGCGGTGGGGCGGCCGGGCGCACGGCGCGGTAACGTCGGCGTGGCGCCCGGCGAGGCCGCACGGGTTCCGGCGCAAGTGGGCGACAATGTGGCTATGGAAGGCGGACCGCGATGAGCGCCGAAGATCTCGAGAAGTACGAAACCGAGATGGAGCTCCAGCTCTACCGGGAGTACCGCGACATCGTCCGCCAGTTCTCCTACGTGGTGGAGACCGAGCGCCGGTTCTACCTGGCCAACCAGGTCGACCTGCACGTGCGCAACTCCGACGGCGAGGTCTACTTCGAGGTCGAGATGCACGACGCCTGGGTGTGGGACATGTACCGGCCGGCCCGGTTCGTGAAGAACGTCCGGGTCATGACGTTCAAGGACGTCAACGTCGAAGAGCTCGAGAAGCCGGACATCTCGCTGCCCGACAACGGCTTCGGCGGCTGAGCGTCCGTTCAGCACGTTTCGCCGACCAGTTCGACGCATCGTGACCCCGGCCTGACACTCCGCGTGCGGGCCGGGGTTCTTTTGTACCGCCTTGTCGGATACCGCCGATAGCCAATTGCCCCGAGGCGGCGGACTGGGCCAATCTCGCCGCCATGTTCAAGACTCTGGCCCGCGTCGGCCTTCTCGTCCTTGCCGCTACCGCCATCGCCGCCGCCTCCTCCGCCATCGCGGCCGCCTCGGCGGTCTTCTCCACCCCGCCGCCGGCCGCTGCCGCTGAACCGCAGGCCGCCGGTTTCGGGGCCCCTGAGAACCCCGCTGAGGCCCCGCCGGTCCCCGGTCAGTTCGAGGCCCCGCTGGACGGTCCGGTGACGGTCACGCGGGGCTTCGAGCCGCCGTCGGACCGCTATGCCGCCGGCCACCGCGGCGTTGATCTGGCGGGCGTTCCCGGCCAGACCGTCCGCAGCGCAGGCGAGGGCACCGTCGTCTTCGCCGGGATGGTCGGCGGACGGCCGGTGGTCAGCGTGGAGCATCCGGGCGGGGTGCGCACGACCTACGAACCGGTCGCCTGGACGGTGGTGCGCGGGCAGGCGGTCGCGCCGGGAACGCCCCTGGGCACCCTGAGACCCGGACATCCGAGCTGTCCGGCGCCGGCGTGCCTGCACTGGGGGCTGAGAACCGACGACAAGGTGTACCTCGATCCGCTGTCACTGCTGCGCCACACGCGGGTGAGGCTGTTCGCGATGGCCTGAACGCCCCTTCTTCGCCGCTGCAGCGCTATGGCCGTTCCAGCAGCTTCGGCAGACCCGCCGCCAGCCGCTGGTAGTCCTCGGGCCGGTTGTAGATCTGGGCCGACAGTCGCAGGTAACCACGCCCGCGCCACGCCGCCATGCCCACCTCGGCCGACAGCTCGTCCGAGATCCGCCGGCGCAGTGCCGCCGCCGCCGACGGATCGTCCGCCACGCCCGCGCCCAGCGGGATCAGCGTCATCGGCAGTCCGGTCGCGGACGGGACCTCGGCGCCGATCGCCTCGGCGACGACGCGCTGCCCGTACTCGGCCAGCGCCGTGTTGTGCCGCCGCACCGCCTCGATGCCCAGCGAGCGCAGCACGAACACCCCGGTCGGCGCGGCCAGCCAGGGCGTGTAGTCATGCGATCCGAGCCACTCCAGGCTCGCGGGGAAGCCGGCCTCGGTCGACCACGACAGGACCAGCGGCCGGATTCGCTCCCGGCGCGCGGGCGCGACGGCCAGCAGCGCCGTGCCCCGCGGCGCGAACGCCCACTTGTGCAGGTTGCCGACCCAGAAGTCGGCCCCGAGCTCGCCCACCCGCGGGTCGAGAATGCCGGGCACGTGCGCGGCGTCGACGTGCACCGCCGCGCGGCCGCCCCAGCGCTCGCGCACCGCCACGACGATGCGCCGCACCGGGAACACACGCGCGGTCGCGGCGGTGATGTGATCGACGATCACCAGCCGGGTCCGGGACGTGGTCGCGTCGAGGACCGCCGCGGTCACCGCGGCGTCGTCCGCTTCGAGCGGCACCCGCGCGACCCGATGCACCGCTCCCGTGCGCCGGCAGGTGGCGGCCACGGCGAGGTCGACGGCACCGTACCCGTGGTCGGTCGTCACGATCTCGTCCTCGGCGCTCAGATCGAGGCTCCCGAGCACGATCGACGTGCCCGTCGAAGCGTTCTCGACGAGCGCCGTACCCTCGGGATCGGCTCCCACGAACCCGGCGAGGTGCCGCCGCACGTGCGCGATGCGCTCCTCGAGCCCGACGGCGAAGAACCGGTGCGGGTTGGCTTCCATCTCCTCGCGTACCCGCTGCTGGGCCCGCTGGACCGCGGCCGGCACCATCCCGAACGCCCCGTGGTTCAGGTGCGCGACGGCCGCGTCATGCGAGAACAGCAGACGAGCGCCGGGAATGGGCTCGGGAGCGGACACATCCACGATCTTAGGGCCCTCGGGCGGGGTGGCGCTCCTGGTTGCCGGGCACCCACCCCGCCTCATCCCCCTCGACACGCTGACGGATCCGCACGACGCCACGACCCGCACCCGACCGTGGCGCCGTGGGTGGTCAAAAGATCATGGCCCGCTTGGACGGCAAGGTTCGGAACAGTTACGGGCGGATCCGTGGTCCCCGCTGAGGCCGGGCCTGGCCGCCGACGGTCCCTTGCAGCGCGAGCCCGAAGGGTCAAAAGCGAAGAGCCACAAGCTTTTATCTCTAAGGGAGGGAAGAGCAATGATTTGATCCTGGCCGCACGCGGTGCCTTGGCCACGACTCGTGGCCGGTGAGATCACCGTCGTGGTTGAACTGCCCTCGTCAGCGGCACTGGCAGCGTGCCTCACGCGATGAACGGGCAGGAGCGGGGCTCGCGGCGAGCGGCGCTGCTAGGCGCGCGGGTGCGCCTGCTCGTATGCCTTGCGCAGCCGCTCGATCGACACGTGGGTGTAGATCTGCGTGCTGGACAGCGAGGCGTGCCCGAGCAGCTCCTGGACGGATCGCAGGTCGGCGCCGCCCTCCAGCAGGTGCGTGGCCGCGGAGTGCCGCAGGTCGTGCGGCGACGTGTGCGGCAGCCCGGCCGCCCGCGCGTACGCGTCCACGACCCGTCGCGCCGCCCCCGCCTGCAGCCGGCCCCCGCGCGCGCCGAGCAGCAACGCCTGGCCGCTCTGGGGCGTCTCCAGGGCCGGCCGGCCATGGCGGAGCCAGGCGGTCAGCGCGTCGTCGGCGGGCAGGCCGTACGGCACCGCACGCTCCTTGTCGCCCTTGCCGACGACGCGCACGACGCGCCGCATCCGGTCGACGTCGCCGAGGTCGAGGCCGCACAGCTCGCTGACGCGGATTCCCGTGCCGTACAACAGCTCCAGCACCAGCCGGTCCCGCAGCCCGAGCGCGTCCGCGCGGCCCGCGGGCTGGGTCACCAGCGTCTCCGCCTGGTCGGCGCGCAGCACCGCCGGCAGGTCGCGGTGCGCCTTCGGGCTGGCCAGGCGCTGGCCCGGGTCGGTTTCGAGGAGTCCTTCGCGCTTCGCCCAGGCGGTGAACGTCCGCGCGGCGGCCGCGTGGCGGGCCAGGCTCGTCCGGGCGTCGCCGGCCGCGCGCCGCCGCGCGAGCCAGCCGCGCAGCTCGGCGAGCGTCACGCCGGCGGGGGTGTCCGTGCCGCCGGTCGCGGCGTGGTCGAGGAGGGACACCACGTCGCCGACGTACGCGCGCACCGTGTGGGCCGAACGGTTGCGCTCCGCGGCGAGGTACCGGGCGAAGTCGTCCACGGCGTCGCGCATGGCCGGCGGCAGGCGCTCGTGCATCTCGGCGGTTCCGGGCGCGGGCGCGTTGCCCCGGCCACGTCCGCCGCGACTTTGCCCGGACCGTGCAGCTGCTCCGGATCGTGTGCCTGCTCCGGAGGGCCCTGCACCTGTGCCGGCCCTCGTCGCGTCCGCGCCACGCTCACGCGGCTCTCCGCGATCGGCGCCGCGGCTTGCTTCGCGGCCGGGCTCGGCGCTCGGGCGCCCCGCCGCCACGATGTCGCGGAGCCGGTCGGGCGCGCCGCCCGCCTCCGGCTGGTGGGAGGTCAACGCCGCTGCTGCTCTTCGAGGAACCGCTCGATCAGACCGCGCACCACGGCCGCCATCGTGAAGCCGTGCTCGGTGCACCAGGTGCGCAGTTCCGCGTGACGCTCAGCCGGCAGGCGGAACGTGACCAGCTGGCTCTCCTCGCCGGGCGGTAGTGAGCCGCCGAGGGCCCCGTGCGAGGCCGTCTCCTGGCCGAGGTCCGGCGGGCCGATGAGGTTGCGCCCGCGCAGCGCCGCGGTGGCGAACAGCGCGCTGCGGTCGACGGGCACGGTGCGTCCGAGCAGCCAGGCGGTGATCTCTTGGCGCGTCGTGGCCGGGAGCGTCTCGAGCAGCTCCACGAGCTTGTCGACCGGAGCAGTCATACCGCCACGATAGCGCCCGATATCCCGCTATCGCTATCGGTTGCCGCGACCGATCGGACCCGTACGCCCTGAATTTCTTCGAGCAGTTCCGGCAGGGTCCGGTCGATCACGGGGCCAGGCACGCTGACCACGAACTCGTCCGTCGCCACGGCGCCGTCGCGGTCGAGGACGCGCATCTGGCGGATGTCGACCCCGAGGCGGCCGAGCAGTGTGGTCACCTGGCCGAGGGAGCCGGGCCGGTCGGGAAGTTCGACGATCACGCGACGTAGCGACATGGGGCAAGCCTGACGACGCAGCGTTTCCCGTCCGTTACAACGCCACGTCGCTCCGCTTTCTTGGTTCGTTGACAAAGTCAACGAATCGCATGACGATGTCAACTATGACTATCGAGCCGGTCGCCGCGTTCCGGCAGTTCAATCGCTTCTACACAAATCTGATCGGCGTGCTGCGGGCCGGCCTGCTCGACTCGCCGTACTCGCTCGCCGAGGCGCGCGTGCTGTACGAGCTCGCCGCCGCGCCCGCGCGGGTGCTGGACGTGGCCGACCTGCGGCAGGGGCTCGACATGGACGCCGGGTACCTGAGCCGCATCCTCGGCAAGTTCGAGAGCGAAGGGCTCGTCGTGCGGGAACGCTCGGACGCGGACGCCCGCAAGCAGCGCATCCGGCTCACCGACGCCGGGCGTACCGCCCAGGCCGAACTCGACCAGCGCTCGGACGCGCAGGCGGCGGCGCTGCTGGGCGCGGTGCCGGAGACGGACCGCCGCCGGCTGATCGGTGCCATGGACGCCATCGAGACGATCCTCGGCGGCGGCACCGCCTCCGCGCCCACGGTCGTCCTGCGCCCGCCGGGACCGGGTGACCTCGGCTGGGTCGTCCAGCGCCACGGTGCGCTCTACACCGCGGAGTACGGCTGGAACGACGAGTTCGAGGCGATGGTCGCGCGCATCGTCGCGGACTACGCCGAGTCGCACGACCCGCGCTGGGACCGCGGCTGGATCGCCGAGGTCGACGGCGAGCCCGTCGGCTCGATCTTCTGCGTCCGCGCCGAGGGGAAGACCGCGAAGCTCCGGCTGCTGCTCGTCGAGCCGAAGGCCCGCGGCCTCGGCGTCGGCGCCCGCCTGGTCGACGAGTGCGTGCGCTTCGCCCGCAGCGCCGGCTACCGGGAGATGGTCCTGTTCACGCACGACATCCTCGGCGCGGCCCGCCGGCTGTACCAGCGCGCCGGGTTCGAGCTGGATCACGAGGAGCGGGCCCCGGCGTACGGCCATGATCTCGTACACCAGCACTGGCGGAAAATTTTCTGAGCCGCGCTCGGGAATGGCCCCAAGCCACCTGACCTGCGCCCCATACCAACATCACATGACGTGTCCGAAGTTATCCACAAGCACCCCGTTGTCCACAGGTTGGCCGTCATCGCCCGACGTTGATCGCCCGAATCGGCCAGAGTCGCCGCATGACGAACCGCAACCAGCTCGTCGGCGGCCTCGGCGAACGCGTGGCCTGCCGGTACCTCGTGTCACAGGGCCTCGTACTGCTCGACCGCAACTGGCGCAGCCGGGCGGGTGAACTCGATGTCGTCGCCCGCGACGGCGGCGACCTGGTGTTCGTCGAGGTCAAGACCCGCAGCAGCGTCCGCTACGGCCAGCCGGTCGAGGCTCTCGTGCCCGCCAAGGTCCGCCGGATCCGCTCGCTCGCCCGGATGTGGCTGGCCGAGCACGACGAGCGCTGCGAACGTATCCGATTCGACGTGATCAGCGTGCTCATCGGCCGGTCGGTGGCGCTGCAGCACCTGCGCGGGGCGTTCTGATGGGCTACGCCCAGGTCTACTCCGTCGCCCTGCACGGCGTGGCCGGCGAGGTCATCGTCGTCGAGGCGGACGTGAGTTTCGGACTTCCCAACTTCGTCGTCTCCGGGCTGCCCGACGCGGCGCTGAGCGAGGCTCGGGACCGGGTGCGGTCGGCCGTGACCAATTCCGGTGGCAAGTGGCCGCTGGAACGCATCATCGTCAACCTGCTGCCCGCCCATGTCCGCAAGCACGGCTCCGGCTTCGACACGGCGGTCGCCCTCGCCATCCTCGCGGCCAGCTCCGATCTGCCCGTGGCCCGTCTCAACGAAGCCGTCGTCCTCGGCGAGCTGGGCCTGGACGGCACGGTTCGGCCGGTGCGCGGGGTGCTGCCGGCGGTCCTCGCGGCGAGCCGGGCCGGCAAGGCCATGGCCCTGGTACCGCTGGCCAACGTCACCGAGGCCCGCCTGGTACCCGACATCGAGGTCCTGGGCACCGACAGTCTCGGCCGGCTCATCGGGTACCTGCACGGGCAGGAGTCGCTGCTCGACCCGGCCGCGCAGCCGCCACCGGACGAAGCCGCCCCGCTCGACCTCGCTGACGTGCTCGGCCAGGAACGCGGCCGCCGCGTCATCGAGCTCGCCGCCGCGGGACGGCACCACGTCGCGATGTTCGGGCCGCCCGGCACCGGCAAGACCATGCTTGCCGCCCGCCTGCCCGGAGTGCTGCCGCCCCTCGACGACCAGGAGGCGATCGAGGTCACGGCGCTGCACTCGATCGCCGGCACGCTCGCACCGGGTGCGGCGCTGATCCGCCGGGCACCGTTGCAGGCCCCACATCACACGGCGTCGGTCGCAGCGCTGGTCGGGGGCGGGTCCGGCCTCGCCAAGCCCGGCGCGGTGAGCCTCGCCCACAACGGTGTGCTCTTCCTCGACGAATGTGCCGAGTTCTCCTCCGGCGTGCTGGACGCCCTGCGGCAGCCTCTGGAGGACGGGGAGGTCAGGCTCCGGCGAACGTACGGCGAGACCGCCTACCCGGCCCGAACCCAGTTGGTCATGGCCGCCAACCCGTGTCCGTGCGCGAAACCCGGTGGCCGCCCGGCATGTCAGTGCCCGTCGATAGTCCGCCGGCGGTATCAGTCCCGGCTGTCGGGTCCGCTGATGGATCGCGTGGACCTGCAGGTCGACCTCGACCCGGTTCGATCCACCGCGTTGCTCACCACCGAGCACGTCGAGCCCTCCGCGATCATCGCGAAGCGGGTGCTGGGAGCCAGAGAGATCGCGTCGGATCGCTGGGGACCTCACGCGAAGACGAACGGCGACGTCCCGGCCTCGGTGTTGCGGGACAAGAGGTACCGGCTCCCGAGGCCGGTGCTCCATCCGCTGACCATCGAACTCGATCGCGGCCGGATCTCGGCCCGAGGATTCGAACGCTCGATGCGCGTGGCGTGGACGATCGCGGATCTCGACGGGCGGGAGCGGCCAGACGCCGCCGATGTGCGTGAGGCGCTTGAGCTGCGTTCGAGGAGCGTGCTGTGAGCGATGGAGGGGAGCGGGCGGCGCGTATGGCGCTCGGGATGCTCGTCGAACCTGGCTGTCGTGAGCTGGGCGTGCTGGTGCGGTCCGTGGGCGCGCAGGAGGCGCTGGTCCGGGTAGTCGGCGGGTACGGGATCTCGGCTGGGCTGGCTGGTGCGGTACAGGCGAGGATGCAGAAAGCGGGCGTGGACGGCGACGGCGACGTGGCCGGCACGGTTGCCGGGCGGATGGGCGAGCTCGCGGAGCGGCTCGGGGCGCGGATCGTCACCGCGGCGGATGAGGAGTGGCCGGCGGCGCTCGACGATCTGGTTCTGGCCAGTCGTCCCGGGAACATTCTGCGGCGGGACACCGATCCGCCGATGTGCATCTGGTTGCGGGGGCCGCTGCGGCTCGGCGAGACGCTGGAGCGGGCCGTGGCCGTGGTCGGGGCGCGGGCGGTCTCCGGGTACGGCGGGTTCGTCGCCTCGGAGTTCGCGTACGGGCTCGCGGAGTGCGGGTGGACCGTCGTGTCGGGCGGGGCGCTCGGGGTGGACGTCGCGGCGCATCGGGGCGCGTTGGCCGGGGGAGGGGCGACGGTCGCGGTGCTGGCATGCGGGATCGACAAGGCGTACCCGGCGGCGAATGCGGCGGTGTTCGAGCAGATCGGGGCCGAGGGGCTGCTGCTGACCGAGTGGCCGCCGGGCACCCAGCCGCACAAGACGCGGTTCCTGACCCGCAATCGGGTCATCGCCGCGGCGACGAAGGGCACGGTGATGGTCGAGGCCGGGTCACGCAGCGGGGCGCGGAGCACGCTCGGGTACGCCAGGCTGCTGCAACGCTCGGTGATGGTCGTGCCGGGGCCGATCAACTCGCCGATGTCGGTCGGGTGCCACATCGAGCTGCGGCAGCCGGGCACGGTGCTGGTGACGCGGGTGGAGGAGATCGTCGAGGAGATCGGCAGCGTCGGGGACCTGGCCACGCCGATCCATGGAGTGGGGCGGCCCGAGGACAACCTCGATCCGTTGCAGGCGCGCATTCTCGACGCGGTGCGGCCGCGGCGGGCGTCCACGGCGGAGCAGATCGCCGCCACGGCGGGGGTGAGCGGGCGCGACGCGCGGCGGAATCTGCCGCTGCTGGAGGAGCTCGGGTTCGTGGTGTCGGCGCCGGACGGGTACCGGCTCAGCAACGTGCCCCGGGCTGCGATCGGCGAGGAGGGGGAGCGGTGAGCAAGCCGGAGCCGCAACTGCCGGGCCACGGTTGGCGATGGGTCGCGATGAACGGGTCGGGGCCGCCACCGTCGGGTCGTGGGTGGCGGTGGGGCGCGATGAACCGTTCCGGGCCGCCGCAGCGGAGCCGCGGCGTCATCGAGGACGTGGCGACTTCAGGGCGAGGCGAGGGAGCGGCGGACGATGCAGAGCCGCTGCGGCCGAGCCGCGGCGTCATCGAGGACGTGGCGACCTCAGGGCGAGACGGGCTAGCGGTGAACCGTTCCGGGCCGCTGCGGCCGAGCCGCGGCGCCATCGAGGAGGTGGATGGTTCAGAGCCGCTGGAGGCGGGCCACCGCCTCGTCGAGGACCTCGTCTCGCTTGCAGAACGCGAACCGCACCAGGCGCCGGCCGGCCTCGACGTTGTCGTAGAAGACCTGGGTCGGGACGGCGACGACGCCGCAGCGCTCCGGCAGCGACAGGCAGAAGTCGACGCCGTCGGTGCCGCCCAGCGGGGTGATGTCGGCGGTGACGAAGTAGGTGCCCTCGGGCTGCAGTACCGCGAAACCGGCCTCGGTCAGGCCCTTGCACAGGCGGTCGCGCTTGCGCTGCAGGTCGTCGCGGAACTCCTGGTAGTAGGACGGCGGCGACTGCAGGGCGACCGCGATCGCGGGCTGGAGGGGGCCGGCGTTGACGTACGTGAGGAACTGCTTCACGCGCGTCACGGCCGACACCAGGGAGCGGGTGCTGCAGACCCAGCCGATCTTCCAACCGGTGCAGGAGAAGGTCTTGCCGGCCGAGGAGATCTGGACCGTACGGTCGCGCATGCCGGGAAGGCCGGCGAGCGGGACGTGCGGGGCGGACGCGTCGCTGAAGACCAGGTGCTCGTAGACCTCGTCGGTGATGGCGAGGGCGTCGTGCTCGATGCACAGCTCGGCGATCGTGGCGAGCTCGGCGGCGGTGAAGACCTTGCCGGTCGGGTTGTGCGGCGAGTTGAGCAGCACGAGGCGGGTCTTCGGGCCGAAGGCGGCGCGCAGCTCGGCGGGGTCGAAGGCGTAGCGGCCGTCGACGGCGCGCAGGGTGACCGGGCGGCGGACGGCGCCGGCGAGGGCGATCGAGGCCGCGTACGAGTCGTAGTAGGGCTCGAAGCAGACGACCTCGTCGCCGGGTTCGCACAGGGCGAGGATGCTCGCGGCGATGGCCTCGGTGGCGCCGGCGGTGACCAGGATCTCGCCGTCCGGGTCGTACTCGAGGCCCCAGAACGCCCGCTGGTGAGCCGAGATCGCGGCGCGCAGCTCCGGGATGCCGGGTCCCGGCGGGTACTGGTTGCGCCCGTCGTGGATCGCCGCCGCCGCCGCGTCGAGCATCGCGGCCGGGCCGTCGGTGTCGGGGAAGCCCTGCCCGAGGTTGACGGAGCCGGTGCGCACGGCCAGCGCCGACATCTCCGCGAAGATCGTCGTGCCGAACGGGCGCATGCGGGCGATGAGCGGGTTACGCGGGGCGTCAGTCACCCACCGAGTATGCGGCCGAGGGGGGCGGTCGGGCCGGTGTGGGCCGGGGCGTGCGGTGGAAGGCGAGGGTGCGGGCTCCGGGGCCGGGGTGGCGGGATCGGGCGCGGCCGGTCGCTGCGGGCGGTCTGGGCCGATGGGAGTCTGCGCCGACCTCGCGTGCCGTCAGGCCTGAAGCGGTGGTGGAGGGCGCTCGCCTGGCCACGGGGGCGGTCCGAGGTGCAGGAGGCACGGGCGCAGGGACAGGCGCGAGAGCAGACGCCGCCGGAGCTGCTATTGCCGCCTCGCACGGACAGCGGTCCCACACCGCAAAGGAGCAGCACCGAGGGGAAGCCCGCGTTCCCAAGCAGGAATCCACGACCGGCGACAAATGAGCACTGCCGGGAGTCGCGTTCAGCACCAGGCTGGCGCCACCAGGAGGCACGCCCAGCACCACACGCCCGGCGCTGTCAGGAACCCGCCAACCAGGGCAGCCGAAAGGGCGAGGCGCAGCAGGACGCCCCCGAAAGAGGAACGCACGCGGTCCCAAATGCCCGGATCGCGAAGGAAAGGCCGGTGGACGTCCGGGAGCGACGCAGATTACAAGCCCCTTCGCCGGGTGGCGAGGATCATGTGGAGGGCCTACCGTGACGCACCGTGGATGGACGCCGGAACTTCCCCCCGGACCCGGATGCGGATTCCCGCTGGTACCCGGACGGCCGTGGATACGACGATCGCGGGTACGACGACCGCGCCACCAGCGATCGAGGGCGCCGCCGCGACGACGCCGATCGCGGGTACGGCGACGACGACCGCGCCTACGGCGAAGCGGACCGTGACCGCGGCTACGGCGAAGCCGACCGCCAATACGGCGAAGCCGACCGCGGCTACACCCCCACGAGGTACGCCGACGAGCGCGAGTACGACGACCCCGGCTACCGAGCCCCGGAGCCGCGCGGCGCAAGCGGCGGCCCCGGCGGACAGCCCGGATCGGCCGGAGCGAGCCGCACCTACGGCGCCGACCCGCTGACGTACGGCGACACCCCCAGCGGCCAGTTCCCCCCGTCCGCCCTGCCCAGCCGCGCGGGCGGCGACTCCGGCGAGTACTCCGGCGAGTACGCCAGCCGCGCCCGCCGCTCCGAGGCGATCGACCGCGGCGCCCTCCAGCGCCCCGTCTCCGGCGGCGCGGCACCGAACGCGGCCCCCAACGGCCTGGCCGGAGCCCAGATCCCCGGCCTGACCACCTCCGGTTCCCCGATCCAGGGCCTGCCGACGATCACCCCGTCGAGCAGCGGCCCGCTGGGCTCGATCCCGCAGGCCGCCCCCGTGTCGGCCATGCCCGGCTCCGGCGCACCTCAAGGCACCAGCGCCTTCGCCGCCCCCACCGCCCTGACCGCCGCCGTGCCGGCGCCGCAGCAGCCGCAGCCCCAGCAGTACGGAGGGGATCCGGGTGGCGCGGTGTACCGCAGCAAGCGCCCCGGCCTCGCCGTCGCCCTCGTGGTGATCACCGTGCTGTTCGAGATCCCGGTCCTGCGGCTGTTCATCGACGCCATGACCGCCGATCAGGTCCCCGCGGGCGGCACCCTCGCCGGGATCTTCATGATTCCGGCGCTGCCCATGTTCTCCCTCGGCCTGTACGGCCTGATCGGTGGAGCAGCCGCCGCCGCCCCGGGCATCCGGCCGTGGCTGCGGGCCCCGCTCTGCTATCTGCCGGTCGCCGTGCTGCTGTTCATGGCGGCGGGAATGGCCGCCTAACGGAGACGGACAAAACCGGGCGAACTACACGCCAGTGGGGGGATTCGTAGAAGCCCGGCCCCGGCGCGTACACTTTGCCCCGGCGACCGCACACCGTGCGGTCGACCTCGCGCGCCCTCCCTAGCCCGCCGGATGTATTCCCGCGACGGGTCAGCTACCACAGGGCGGCGGCCGCCCTGGTCCCAAGAGAACGCACGGTGCACCACCGCGCGTGCGACGGGTGAGACGGCCGACGACCGGGCGCCAGGCACGGCAGGCCACCCGGTCCGCCGTGGGACAACCAGGAGGGTTCACCAAGAACATGGCCGTGACCATGCGCCAGCTGCTCGAGAGTGGCGTCCACTTCGGGCACCAGACCCGCCGCTGGAACCCGAAGATGAAGCGCTTCATCTTCACCGAGCGCAACGGCATCTACATCATCGACCTGCGCCAGACGCTCGACTACATCGAGAAGGCGTACGACTACATCCGCAACACCGTGGCCGAGGGCGGCTCGGTGCTGTTCGTCGGCACCAAGAAGCAGGCCCAGGAGGCGATCGCCGAGCAGGCGACGCGCGTCGGCCAGCCGTACGTCAACCACCGCTGGCTCGGCGGCATGCTGACCAACTTCCAGACGGTGTACAAGCGCCTTCAGCGGATGAAGGAGCTGGAGAGCCTGGACCTCACGGGCACCGCGCAGGGGTACACCAAGAAGGAGACCCTGCAGCTGTCCCGCGAGCAGACCAAGCTGAGCCGGACCCTGGGCGGTCTGCGCGACATGCAGAAGCTCCCGTCGGCGATCTGGGTCATCGACACCAAGAAGGAGCACATCGCGGTCGACGAGGCCCGCAAGCTGGGCATCCCGGTGATCGCCGTGCTCGACACGAACTGCGACCCCGACGAGGTCGACTTCCCGATCCCCGGCAACGACGACGCCATCCGCTCCGCGGCGCTGCTGACCCGCGTGGTCGCCGACGCGGTGGCCGACGGCCTGATCGCTCGTTCCGGGCGCGCCACCCGTGCCGACCAGAAGCCCGAGCCGGGCGTCGTGGCCGGTGACGAGCCGCTTGCCGAGTGGGAGCGCGAGCTGCTCGAGGGCGGTGCCAAGGCCGGCGAGGCTCCCGCAGCCGCCGCTCCGGCGGCTCAGGCCGCTCCGGCCGCCGACGAGACCAACCAGGCGTAACCCACAGAGCGAGAGAGAGTCATGTCCAACTTCACCGCCGCGGACGTCAAGCGGCTCCGCGAACTGACCGGTTCCGGCATGATGGACTGCAAGAAGGCGCTCGAGGAGGCCGAGGGCGACTTCGACAAGGCCGTCGAGCTGCTGCGCATCAAGGGTGCCAAGGACGTCGGCAAGCGTGCCGGGCGCACCACCGCCAACGGCCTCGTCGCGCACTCGGGCTCGGGCCTGGTCGAGATCAACTGCGAGACCGACTTCGTGGCCAAGAACGACGCGTTCGTCGAGCTGGGCCAGAAGCTGGCGGCCCACGTCGACGCGACCAAGCCGGCCGACGTCGACGCGCTGCTCGCCTCCAAGCTGGGTGACAGCACGGTCGCCGACCTGATCCAGGCCGAGTCGGCCCGCATCGGCGAGAAGCTCGTGATCAACCGCATCGCGGTGCTCAACGAGCCGGTCGCGATCTACATGCACCGCAAGAGCCCGGACCTCCCGCCGCAGGTCGGCGTGGCGGTCGAGTTCAACGGCAAGACCGACGAGGCGGCCGTGGCCGACGCTCGCGGCGTGGCGATGCAGATCGCCGCCATGCGGCCGAAGTACCTCACCCGCGACGAGGTCCCCGCCGACGTGGTCGACTCCGAGCGGCGTATCGCCGAGGAGACCGCCCGCGAGGAGGGCAAGCCCGAGCAGGCCCTGCCGAAGATCATCGAGGGCCGGGTCAACGCCTTCTTCAAGGACTTCGTCCTGATCGAGCAGCCCTCGGTCGGCGACAACAAGAAGACGGTCAAGCAGGTGCTGGCGGAGGCTGGTATCGAAGTGACGCGGTTCGTACGCTTCGAGGTCGGCCAGGCCTGACCGGCAGTACAACAGCAGTGAGGGGGTCACGGTCCACCGGATGGAGGCCGTGACCCCCTTTCCACAACGAGGACAGAAGGGTGCCCATATGACGAACACCGCCGTCGAAGCGGCCAGGCAGCCCCTGACCCCCGCCCCGATCGGGGTGCGGCGCGTCGTGCTGAAGCTCTCCGGTGAGGTGTTCGGAGGCGGCGCCGTCGGCGTCGACCCCAACGTGGTGCGCGGCATGGCGCGCCAGATCGCCACGGTCGTGCGCCGCGGCGTGCAGGTCGCCGTCGTCGTGGGCGGCGGCAACTTCTTCCGCGGCGCCGAGCTCTCCCGGGCCGGGATGGACCGCTCGCGCGCGGACTACATGGGCATGCTCGGCACGGTCATGAACAGCCTCGCGCTGCAGGACTTCGTGGAGAAGGAGGGCATCGAGACGCGCGTGCAGAGCGCGATCACGATGGCCCAGGTCGCCGAGCCCTACATCCCCCGGCGGGCGATCCGCCACCTGGAGAAGGGCCGCGTCGTGATCTTCGGCGCCGGCGCCGGCCTGCCGTACTTCTCCACCGACACCGTCGCCGCCCAGCGCGCGCTGGAGATCCACGCGCACACGGTGCTCATGAGCAAGAACGGCGTCGACGGCGTGTACACCGCCGACCCGCGCACCGATCCGACCGCCCGCAAGCTGGAAAGCCTCACGTTCGCCGAGGCGCTGCTGCAGGGGCTGCGGGTGGTGGACCAGACGGCGTTCAGCCTCTGCCAGGAGAACGCGCTGCCGATGCTCGTCTTCGGCGCGGAGGGGGAGGACAACGTCGCTCGCGCGTTGAGTGGTGAGAGGATCGGGACGCTCATCACCGCCGAACCCGCCCCGGATCGAGGAGGACAGACCCCGTGATCGAAGAGACGCTCTTCGAGGCCGAAGAGAAGATGGAGCGTGCCATCGAGCACGCCAAGGAGGAGTTCGCGGTCATCCGTACCGGCCGCGCCACTCCGGCGATGTTCGGCAAGGTGATGGTCGACTACTACGGCACCCCGACCCCGCTGCCGCAGATGTCCTCGATCGCGATCCCCGAGCCGCGCATGGCGATCATCAAGCCGTACGACGCGTCCCAGATCGGCGCGATGGAGAAGGCGATCCGCGACTCGGACCTGGGCGTGAACCCCAACAACGAGGGCACCCAGATCCGCATCCTCCTGCCGCAGATGACGGAGGAGCGCCGCCGCGACATGATCAAGGTGGCGCGCAACAAGGCCGAGGACTCGCGCGTGGCGATCCGCAACGTGCGCCGCAAGGCCAAGGAGGAGCTCGACCGCATCGTCAAGGACGGCGAGGCCGGCGAGGACGAGGTGCGCCGCGCGGAGAAGGAGCTCGAGGACCTGACGCACAAGTACGTCGCGCAGGTCGACGAGCTGCTCAAGCACAAGGAAGCCGAGCTACTCGAGGTCTGATGGCCCACCTCAAGCGGGCTCAGCAGGGCCCCGACCCGTCGAAGACACGGGCGCGGCAAGAGCATGCCGCGCCCGAGTCCTTTGCAGAAGAGCAAAAAGCAGAAGAGCCGGATTTTGTACCCCCACCGCTCCCACTGCCCACCGCTCCTCCCTCCACGGGTACCCCCGTCCGCCGTAACGTCCAACTGGACCACGGCGACAATGCGGCGTCCCCGAACGGCAGCGCCCCGTCCACCGGCCCCGACCCGAACGACACCGCGCCTCCGAACGGCACCGCCGCGTCCACCGGCACCGACTCGAACGACGTCGCCGCGACGCCCAACGGCACGGCGGCGACTCATGCCACCGAGCCGCCCAACGTCATGCCCAACGTCATGCCCGACGTCATGCCCAACGGCACCGCGACGTCCACCGGCACCGACTCCGGCGAGCTCCGGAGCGCCACAGAAGCCGGGAACGCCACCCCCGAGCCGGAGAAGCGCAAGAGCCGCGCGGGCCGCAACCTGCCCGCCGCCATCGGCGTAGGGGCCGGCCTCGGCGGCCTCGTCGTCGTCTCGCTCTTCGTCTGGAAGACGCTCTTCCTCTTCCTGGTGATCGCCGCCGTCACCATCGGCGTCTGGGAGATGGTCCGCGCCGTCAGCGTCCAGAAGGCCCGCCCGCCGCTGGTGCCGCTGCTGCTCGGCGCCCCGCTCATGGTCTGCCTGGCGTGGTTCGGCGGGGCCGAGCGGCTGCCCCTGGGCCTGGTCGCCACCCTGCTGCTGGTCTTCGTCTGGCGCTTCGCCGACGGCGTCCCGCACTACCAGCGCGACGTCACCGCCGGTGCCCTCATCGCCGTGTACGTCCCGTTCCTCGGCTCCTTCGCCGCCCTCCTCGCCTATCCGGCCCACGACGGAGCCGTGCGGGTCCTGGTGACGATTCTCGCCGTGGTGTTGTCGGACACCGGGGGGTACGCGACGGGTGTCTTTCTCGGCAAGCACCCCATGGCGCCCTCGGTCAGCCCCGCGAAGTCCTGGGAGGGGTTCGCCGGCTCGATCTTCTGGACCGGTGCCGGGAGCGCGGTCGCCCTGCCGCTGCTGCTCGACGACGCGATCTGGTGGCACGGCGCGATCTTCGGCGTCGCGGTGTCGATCGCCTCGGTGCTGGGCGACCTGGGGGAGTCGCTGATCAAGCGGGACCTCGGCGTCAAGGACATGAGCAACCTGCTGCCCGGCCACGGCGGCCTCATGGACCGCCTCGACTCGGTCCTGCTGGCCCTCCCCACCGCCTACGCCGTACTGGCGTTCCTGGTCCCGTGGAGCCGCTGAGCCTCCGCCGGAGCGGATATATACAGTCCCCCTGAGTCGATGAGGACCAGGGAAAACGTCGCCCAGCCGTGCTGGTCAGCGGTCTTACAGATCATGAGGCCGGGCATGGGACACTGGATGAGTCATGACGCAGCTGCCCGTACTGAACCTGTCCTCCACCGCGGCCGGCACCACCCCCGGCGGCCGCCGTGCCTCCCTGCCCCCGCGCCACCTCGCGGATCTCGATCTCGCGGGCCGGCGCGCCGCCGTCACCGAGCTCGGTGAGCCCGGCTTCCGCGCGCAGCAGATCTCCACGCACTACTTCGGCCGCCTGGTGCGCGAGCCGCAGGAGATGACCGACCTGCCCGCGCGGACGCGGGAGGCGATCACCGGCACGCTGCTGCCGAAGCTGCTCTCGCCCGTGAGCGAGCTCGCCACCGACAACGGCACCACCCGCAAGACGCTCTGGCGGCTGCACGACGGCTCGCTCGTGGAGAGCGTGCTGATGGGCTACCCCGACCGCGTGACCGTCTGCATCTCCAGCCAGGCCGGCTGCGGCATGGCCTGCCCGTTCTGCGCCACCGGCCAGGCCGGGCTGACCCGCAACCTGTCCACCGCCGAGATCGTCGACCAGGTCGTGTGGTTCGCCGGGCTGGCCGCGCGCGGTGCGCTGCCCGGCTGCCCGGACCGGCTCTCGCGCGTGGTGTTCATGGGCATGGGCGAGCCGCTGGCCAACTACAACCGGGTCATCGCGGCGGTACGGCGGCTGACCGAGCCCGCGCCGGAGGGCCTCGGGCTCTCCCAGCGGCACATCACCGTGTCGACCGTCGGGCTGGTGCCCGCCATGCGCCGGTTGACGCAGGAGGGGCTGTCGGTGACGCTTGCGCTGTCGCTGCACGCGCCCGATGATGATCTGCGCGACACGCTCGTACCGGTCAACCAACGTTGGAAGGTCGCCGAAGTGCTTGATGCCGCGTTCGAGTATGCGGCTCGCACCGGTCGGCGCGTGTCCATTGAGTACGCAATGATCCGGGATGTGAACGACCATCCGTGGCGGGCGGATCTGCTCGGTCGGCTCTTGTCCGGCCGTCTCGCACATGTCAATCTCATCCCGCTCAATCCGACACCGGGGAGTCAATGGGACGCGAGCCCCAAGCCGGTCGAGCGGGAGTTCGTCCGGCGCCTCCGGGCTGCCGGGGTGCCCACTACGGTGCGTGACACCCGGGGTCGGGAGATTGACGGAGCCTGCGGGCAGCTTGCGGCCTCCGGAGGTGGCAAGGTGGGAGAGCGTGAGGACGGCTTGCTAGCACGGCGAGCGAACGAGGAGACACAGTGAGTCAGGGTCAGCGGTTCCGGCGCCGTGCGATGCGGCGGGGATACAAGGTCGACGAGGTCGACTCGTTCCTCGACCGGGTGGAGGCAACCCTCTCCGGAGACTCCATGGGCGCTCCCGTCAGCGCGCAGGAGGTCCACGACGTGGTCTTCCGCGTCCGCTTCGGCGGCTACGACGAATGGCAGGTCGACCTGCACCTCGACCGCGTGGAGCGGCAGCTGGCCGAGCTGGAGGAGCGCGGCAGCGGAAGCGGCGGCGGCTTCGGCCGGGCCCTGGACTCCCGCAGCGGCGAGCTGCGGATGGCTCCCGAGCGCATGGAGCCGCAGCGCATGCCCGACCGCATGGACCAGCAGCGCATGCCGGACCGGATGGAACCGCAGCGCATGCCCGACCGGGTCGGCATGACGGGCATGACGCCCCCGCCCGACCGGATGGGCCCGCCCCCGGGCGCGGACCGGATGGGGCCGCCGCCCGGCGCCGACCGCATGGGCCCCGGGCCGGACCGCATGGGACCGCCCGGACCCGACCGCATGGGACCGCCCGGCATGGACCGGATGGGCCCGCCGATGGATCGTCAGCCGATGGATCGGCCGGTCGACCGTACGATGGGGATGGACCGCCCGGTCGATCGCACCATGGGCATGGACCGCCCCGTCGACCGGACGATGGGCATGGACCGGCCGGTGGACCGCACGATGGAGCGGCCCGCGCCCCCGCCGCCCGGCGCGCCGCTGCCGACCCGTCCCGGCCAGGCCCCGGCCGGCCCGCCGCCCGGTGGACCCGGTGGCGGACCCGGTTACGGCGGCCGCTACGACGAGCCCACCTACGGCGGCGCCTTCGACGACGACCGCGGCTACGACCAGGGCCCCCGCGCGCCGCGGGCCGACATGACGGCCGAGATCCGCATGGACCGGCCCGAGCCCCCGGCCTACGGCGGCGCTCCCGGGCCGGACCGCGACCCGTACGGCGCCCCGCCCGAGCGCGACCCCTACGGCGCGCCGCCGGACCGCGACCCGTACGGCGGGCCCCAGGGCGACCCGTACGGCGGCCCGCCGCCGGCCCAGCAGCACCAGTCCACCGAGGTGGCCCGCATCGACCAGCTGCGGCGCACGTTCCAGCTGCGCCGGTTCGGCAGCGGCTACGACCGGGCCCAGGTCGACCGGCTCTTCGAGGGCGTCATGGCCTCGCTGACCGGCCGCGGCGGCCCGCTGAACGACGGCGACCTCGACCCGTCGCACTTCAACCTCGTGCCCGGCGGGTACTTCGAGGCCGAGGTCGACGCGGCCCTCAAGGAGGTTCGCGACATCGTCACGCGGCGTCGCTGACCCGAAGCAGAACGTCGAGAGGGCGCGTCCGGCCGGAGCCGGGCGCGCCCTTTCGTTTGTGCACAGTTCGAAACATGACAGCTGCTCGTCATTGTCTGACGATCACGCAGCGTGACGAAAAACCGACAAAGCGCTCAGCCGTGGCGTATCCGCCGTCGGGGTATAAGTCCGATATGTCGTGGCGCGCCAGCGCCCGACATATCGTCCGCCCGAAGGACGGCCGTCAGCGCAGGCCGTTGCGGCGCAGCACCCAGTCGCCGACGATGGCGAGCACCAGCAGGCCGGCGCCGACGATGAGGAAGATGTCCTCGATGCGGCCGTGGTGGTTGCCGATGATCATGGTCAGCAGGATCAGGGCCGACACGGCCGCGCCGATGCGGGCCGCGCGCGGGTGACCCGGCTTGAGCTGGTCTGGTGCGGTCACTGGCTCGTGCTCGGACACGGCTCGTCCTTTCGGGCATGCGACAGGCTTCCGGGAAAGTCTGGCATGCGGCACCGGCCAGGACGGTTGCGGGTCGGTCGGGTAGCGTCGAGCGCGCAATCTGCGGTACCGATCGAGGAGGAAAAGCGGTGCGGATCACCGGGACCGGCCACGCCAGCCTGCGCATCGACACGCCGGCCGGAAGCATTCTGTGCGACCCGTGGGTCAATCCCGCCTACTTCGCCTCGTGGTTCCCGTTCCCGGACAACTCGCTGCTCGACTGGGAGACCCTCGGCGACTGCGACTACCTCTACGTCTCGCACCTGCACCGCGACCACTTCGACGCCGAGCACCTCAAGCGGTTCGTGTCGAAGAAGGCGACCGTCCTGCTGCCCGAGTTTCCGACCAGCGAGATGCGCGACGAGTTCGAGGCGCTGGGCTTCACGCGGTTCCTGGAGACCAAGTCGGAGCAGGTGCACGAGCTCGACGGCGGCCTGAAGATCATGATTCAGGCCCTGACCTCGCCGACCGACGGGCCCATCGGCGACAGCTCGCTGTGGGTGGAGTACGACGGCATCCGGGTCCTGAATCAGAACGACGCCCGTCCCACCGATCTGACGACGTTCAACGCGCTCGGCCACGTGCACGCGCACCTGCTGCAGTTCTCGGGCGCCATCTGGTATCCGATGGTCTACGAACTGCCCGAGGCGGCCAAGCGCGCGTTCGGCAAGCAGAAGCGGGACCGGCAGTTCGACCGGACGTTCCGCTACATCGACGACCTCAAGGCCTCCAACGTCGTGCCGATCGCCGGCCCGCCCTGCTTCCTCGACGACGAGCTGTGGCAGTTCAACGACATCTTCGGCGACGAGGGCAACATCTTCCCGGACCAGTGGGTCTTCCAGCAGGAGTACGCGAAGGCCGGCGGCACCAACTCGACCGTCCTGCTGCCCGGCTCGGTGATGGAGCTCACCGCCGACTCCGCGACCACCACGCACCCGACCGACGTCGCGGACTTCTTCGCGCACAAGCGGGAGCACCTCGAGGAGATGCGCACCCGCAAGCGGCCGATGATCGACGCGGCCAAGGCGACCTGGCGGCACCCCGAGATCGACGTGCTCAAGGGCATGCAGGAGCGCATCGAGCCGCTGCTGGACGAGTCCGTGTACCTCGCGAAGGGCGTCGGCGGCCCGGTGCGCTTCGACCTGGTGGGCTACGACGGCGAGTCGGTCGAGTCGATCGTGGTGGACTTCCCCGGCAAGCAGGTGCGCGCGTACGCCGACGAGAAGGTGCGGTACCGCTTCCGGACCGAGCGCGCGCTGATCGAGCACCTCCTGTTCATCGAGGAGGTTGACTGGGTGAACTCGCTCTTCCTGTCCTGCCGGTTCTCCGCCGCGCGCATCGGGCAGTACAACGAGTTCGTCTACTCGTTCTTCAAGTGCCTCTCGGAGGAGCGGCTGCAGTACGCCGAGGGCTGGTTCGCCGAGCAGAAGCCCGACGCCGAGGACATCAAGCTGGGCGACTGGATCGTGCAGCGGCGGTGCCCGCACCTCAAGGCCGATCTCACCCGCTTCGGCATCGTCGACGGCAAGACCCTGACCTGCCAGCTGCACGGCTGGAAGTTCGACCTGCCCAGCGGGCGCTGCCTGACGAGCGTCGGGCACGAGCTGCGCTCGCGGCCGGCCGGCACCCCGGCGCCCGGTGCGGTCGCCACGGACACCGCCACGGACACGGTCGCCACCGCCCAGGCCGCGGGCGAGTAGAGGTTGCTCGACAAGGTTCGCAAGCTGCTGGCCAAGGCCGAGGACCCGGCCTGCACGCCGCAGGAGGCCGAGGCGCTGACCGCCAAGGCCGCGGCGCTGATCGCGAAGTACGGCATCGACCAGGCCCTGCTCGACGCCCGCGAGGAGCGCCACCAGGCCGTCGGCAACCGGCTGGTCGAGCTGGCCGCGCCGTACCTGCGCGAGAAGGCGTACCTGCTGCACGTCGTGGCGGCCGCGCTGCGGTGCCGGTCGATCCGGCTCGAGCGGCGTACCGCGGACGGCCTGCGCGTCTCGGTGCACCTGTTCGGCTTCGAGTCCGACGTGGCCGGGGTGGAGCTGCTGTTCGCGTCGCTGCTGGTGCAGGCCGCGCGGGGGATGCTGCGCGAGGCGGTCCCGGACGGGCAGCAGGCGGCCGCCTGGCGCCGCTCGTGGCTGATCGGCTTCGGCTCGGCCGTCCAGCAGCGCTTCGCCGCCGCGGCGGCCCAGGCCGAGGAGCCCGCCGCGCCCGGCACCGCGCTGGTGCTGGCCGACCGCGAGCGGGCGGTGGATCTCGCGGTGGAGGCGGAGTACCCGAACGTGCGCGCCGGTCGCCGCCGGCGGCTCAGCGGCGGCGGCTTCGAGGCGGGCAGCGCGGCCGGGCAGCGGGCGGACCTGGGGGCGGTACGCGTCGGCACGACCACGAAGGCCGAGGTCACCGCTCGGTCTTGACCCCCGGCGGGGCCCACCGGTCGGGCACGATCGGGCCGGGCACGCCGACCCGGTAGGCCTCGAGCTGGGCGCCGAAGGCGATGCCGAGGAACAGCACGACGCCGGTCGCGTTCGCCCACAGCAGCAGCGCCATGATCCCGGTCAGCGAGCCGTACGTGGCGCCGAACGCGCCGCTGCCCTGGACGTAGAGGGCCAGCAGGGCGCTGATGCCCCACCACAGGGCCGTGGACAGCGCGGCGCCGAACAGCAGCCAGGAGAAGGCCGGCTGGCGGCGCCGCGGCGCGAACCGGAAGATCGCCGCGACGGCGGTGACGACGAGCAGGACGCTGGCCGGCCAGCGCGCCACCGCCCAGACGGTCGCGAACGGCGCGCCGAACGCCGGGTAGCGCACCCGCAGCGACTCGCCGAGCGCGTCCCCGCCGACCAGCATCAGGAACCCGGCCAGCGCGGGGACGCCGGCCACCGCGGCCAGGATCGCCGCCCGCGCGTACTTCAGCAGCGCCGGCCGGTCCCGCTCGACGCCGTAGATCCGGTTGGCGCCGCGCTCGATCTGGGCCATCGTGGTGGTCAGCGCCAGCATCCCGGTGACCAGCCCGAGCAGCAGCGCGAGCTCGCCCGCCTCCTCGGAGTCGCCCGGCGTGAGCAGGTCGTGCACCACCTGCTCGCTCGCGCCGGGGGTGAGCGCCAGGACGGTGTCGGCCACCACGTCGCCGCCCTCCTCGACGCCGAGCTTGCCGGCCAGCCCGGCCAGCGCGATCAGGAACGGCACGATGGCCAGGCACAGCTGCAGCCCGAGCGCGCGGGAGTGGCTGAAGCCGTCGCCGTACCGGAAGCGCAGGAACGCCTCGCGCACCAGCGTCCAGCCGCCGTGGTGGCGCAGCGCCTGCCACGCGTCGTCGGCGGACAACTCGTCCCGCGACATGCTGCTGGTCTCGGGCACCTGCCTCGTGCTGCTCACGCCGACCGCGTTCCCGATGTGTGCGAATGGAAAACCCGGACGGGAAACCCGGTCGCGCCCGCGCGTGGGAGGGCCGATGATCGGAAGTGCGGGACGGGCGCCTGACGAACGCCGATGAACGTGCCGCCGTGCGGTCCGGCGTCAACGGGCCAGAGGCCGCGGCAGACCCGCCGCGGCGAAGGTGTGGTGGCACCGCGACCGGCCCCATCGCCCACGCCTCCGGGGAGTGTCCCTTTCCAGGAGGTGTCGCATGTCGTACCGCGTGATGTCCGCCGAACTCCACGAGCACATCGGGGAATCCGTCCGGATCGCCGGCTGGGTCCATCGCCGCCGCGTCCTCGCCCGGGTCACGTTCCTGATCGTGCGCGACCGCGCGGGCCTGGCCCAGGTCGTGGTGCCCGCCGGCGTGCCCGTGCCGCCCGAGGAGTCCGTGGTCGAGGTCACGGGCACCGTCGTGGCCAACGAGGTCGCGCCGGGCGGCCACGAGGTCGCGTACGGGGCGCTCGAGGTGCTCAGTGAGGCCGAGGCGCCGCCGGTGGAGCTGTTCCGGCCCGAGCTCGACGCCGGGCTCCCCGCGCTGCTCGACCACGCCGCGGTCAGCCTGCGCCATCCCGGGCGGCGGGCGGTGTTCCGCGCGGGGGCGGCGGCCGTCGGCGCGTTCCGGGCCACCCTCGACGGGCTCGGGTTCACCGAGATCTTCACCCCGAAGATCGTCGGGGGCGCGACCGAGAGCGGCGCGAACGTGTTTCCGCTCGACTACTTCGGCCGCCGCGCCTACCTCGCGCAGTCGCCGCAGTTCTACAAGCAGACGATGGTCGGGGTGTTCGAGCGCGTCTACGAGGTCGGGCCGGTCTTCCGGGCCGAGCCGCACGACACGTCGCGGCATCTCGCGCAGTACACGTCGCTCGACGCCGAGCTCGGGTTCGTGCGCGACCATCGGGACGTGATGGCGGTCCTGACCCGCGTCGTGCGCGCGATGGTCGAGGCGGCCGGGCTCGGTGCGGTACAGATGCCGCCGGAAATTCCGGTCCTGCACTTCACCGAGGCGCTCGAGATCGCCGGGGCCGACCCGCACGAGCCCGACCTCGCGCCCGAGCACGAGCGCGCGCTGGGTGCGTGGGCACTCGAGAAGCACGGATCGGATTTCGTGTACGTCGAGGGCTACCCGATGACCAAGCGCCCGTTCTACACCCACCCGCAGCCGTCCGACCCGCGCTGGTCAAACTCCTTCGACCTGCTGTTCCGGGGCCTGGAGCTGGTCACCGGCGGGCAGCGGCGGCACCGCTACGCCGACTACCTGGCCGTGCTGGGCGACGAGGCGGCGGCGCTGGAGGGCTACCTGGCCGCGTTCAAGCACGGGATGCCGCCGCACGGCGGGTTCGCGATCGGCCTGGAGCGCTTCCTCGCGCGGCTCAGCGGGGCCGGCAACGTGCGGGAGACGACGCTGTTCCCGCGCGATCTGCACCGGCTCACCCCGTAGTAATTCGGTTGTCGGGAACTTAATGATGATCTATAATTAAAACATGCGTACGAACGGGGACGGCATCTGGGATTCACCGCGGTAACTCACGGGGGCACGCGCTGCGTGCTGCGTATCGGCCCAGCTCAAGCCGCTGTGGAGGATGTCCGGCGGGAGCAGTCGAGGCCATGAGGGAAAGCGGCCGGCGGGGGGAAACTGCCGGCCGCTTTCCGCTGGAGATCCACAAAGGACGGACAATTCCGGTGTCCTGATCGTGAACGTTTGTCGCGGGCCTGATGGAGCCACCGTGCAGGCTCCGGCCGCGCCCGCGCGGGGCCTGACACAATGGGGGCGTGACCCCCCGCGAGATCGTGCTGCTCGGCTCCACCGGCTCCATCGGGACACAGGCCATCGACATCGTGCGGCGCAACCCGGACCGGTTCCGGGTGGTGGCGCTCGGCGCCGGCGGCGGCAACGTCGCCCTGCTCGCCGCCCAGGCGCTCGAGCTCGGCGTCGAGGCCGTCGGGGTGGCCCGGGCCAGCGTCGCCCAGGACCTGCAGCTCGCCTTCTACGCCGAGGCGCAGCGCCGCGGCTGGGCCACCGGCGACTTCAAGCTGCCGAAGATCCTCGCCGGGCCCGACGCGATGACCGAGCTCGCCCAGTGGCCCTGCGACACCGTGCTCAACGGCGTCGTCGGCTCCCTCGGGCTCGCGCCCACCCTGGCCGCCCTGCGCGCCGGGCGCATCCTCGCCCTGGCCAACAAGGAGTCGCTGGTCGCCGGCGGCCCCCTGGTGCGCGCCGTCGCCAAGCCCGGCCAGATCGTGCCGGTCGACTCCGAGCACTCCGCGCTCGCCCAGTGCCTGCGCGGGGGCGCCCGCGGCGAGGTGCGCCGGCTGGTGCTGACCGCCTCCGGCGGCGCCTTCCGCGGCCGCACCCGCGACCAGCTGCGCGACGTGACCGTGGCCGACGCGCTGGCCCACCCGACCTGGAACATGGGCCCGGTCGTCACGATCAACACCGCCACCCTGGTGAACAAGGGGCTGGAGGTGATCGAGGCGCACGAGTTGTTCGCCGTGCCCTACGCCGACATCAGCGTCATGGTCCACCCGCAGTCCGTGATCCACTCCATGGTCGAGTTCGACGACGGCTCCACCCTCGCCCAGTGCAGCCCGCCCGACATGCGCATCCCCATCGCCCTCGCGCTCGGCTGGCCCGACCGGGTCGCCGACGCCGCGCCCGCGGTTGACTGGAGCAAGTCGCACACCTGGGAGCTCGCGCCGCTGGACGAGGAGGCGTTCCCGGCAGTTTCCCTGGCCAAGGCGGCCGGGGAGGCCGGCCGGTGCCGCCCGGCGATCTTCAACGCCGCCAACGAGGAGTGTGTGGCCGCGTTCACAGCCGGTGATCTGCCTTTCCTGGGCATCGTCGAGACGCTCGAACGGACCCTGGCCGAGGCACCGGATTTCGCGGAACCAGGTACCGTCGATGACGTGCTCGCCGCCGAGAACTGGGCGCGGGCCCACGCCCGTGCGCTCATCGCCGCGGGTGCCGACCGGAGAGGGGCCGAATGACCTTCGTGCTGGGGATCGTCCTGTTCGCGCTGGGCATCCTGATCGCCGTGGCGATCCACGAGGCCGGACACTTCTGGTCCGCCCGCTGGTTCGGCATGAAGGCGACCCGCTACTTCATCGGTTTCGGCCCGACGATCTTCGCGTTCAAGCGCAACGGCGTGGAGTACGGGCTCAAGGCGCTGCCCTTCGGCGCGTTCGTCAAGATCGTCGGGATGACGCCGCAGGAAGAGGACATCGACCCGGAGACGGGCAAGTCCGGGGCCGACGACCCGAAGGCCATGTGGCGATTCCCCGTGTGGAAGCGCACGATCGTGATGGCCGCGGGCTCGATCACGCACTTCGCGCTGGCCCTGATCACGCTGTGGATCCTGTTCTCCTTCGTCGGCGTCCCGGACGTGGCCAAGGCCAACGCGGTCCCGGTGCGCGTCGGCACGACCAGCCCGTGCGTGAGCCCGACGTACCAGTACGACCCCACGACGAAGACCCAGAAGACCTGCGACCCGGCCACCGACCCGCAGAGCCCGGCCGCCCAGCTCGGCCTGCAGCCCGGCGACATCATCCTGGCCATCGACGGGCACGCGATCGGCGGCAACCAGGCGCTGCGCGACGAGCTCAAGAACGACGTGGGCAAGACGGTGACGGTGCAGTACAAGCGAGGGGAAGAGACCCTCAGCGGGACTGCCAAGATCCCTGAGGCCCAGCGGGTCAAGTCGTCGGTGACCAAGACGGCGGACCAGATCACCGCGGACGACCTCGAGCGCGGGGGCATGCTCGGCATCACCGTCGACATCCGCAGCAGCGACCTGCCGGTCCTGCGCTACGGCGCCCTCGACGGCGCCGGCCAGACCGCCTCGGCCACGGCCACGCTCGTCGAGCGCACGTTCGAGTCGTTCAAGGCCATCCCGCAGCGCATCCCGAACCTGTGGAACGCGATCTTCGGGGCCGAGCGCGACCCCGACACCCCGGTCAGCGTCGTCGGCGCCAGCCGGATCGGCGGCGAGCTGTTCGAGCTCGGCGACTGGGCCTCGCTGCTGTCGCTGTTCGCCACCCTGAACCTGTTCTTCGGCATCTTCAACCTGTTCCCGCTGCTGCCTATGGACGGCGGGCACATCGCGATCGCCTGGTTCGAGCGGGTCCGCTCCTGGATCGCCGCCCGGATGGGCCGGCCCGACCCGGGCCGCGTCGACTACTACAAGCTCGCGCCGCTCACGCTCGCCATGATCGGTGTCCTCGGGGTCTTCGTCCTGCTGACGGTGACCGCCGACTTCGTCAACCCGATCACGCTGAAGTAAGGGCCTTCACATGACCGCTGTCAGCCTCGGCCTGCCCGCCGTGCCGCCGCCTCCGCTGGCGCCCCGGCGCAAGTCCCGTCAGATCATGGTCGGCTCTGTCCCCGTCGGCGGCGGCGCGCCGGTGTCGGTGCAGTCCATGTGCACCACCCTCACCGCGGACGTCAACTCCACCCTGCAGCAGATCGCCGAGCTGACCGCGTCCGGCTGCCAGATCGTCCGGGTCGCCGTGCCCAGCCAGGACGACGTCGAGGCGCTGCCCGCGATCGCCAAGAAGTCGCAGATCCCGGTCATCGCGGACATCCACTTCCAGCCGAAGTACGTGTTCGCCGCGATCGACGCCGGCTGCGCCGCGGTCCGCGTCAACCCGGGCAACATCCGCCAGTTCGACGACAAGGTCAAGGAGATCGCCAAGGCGGCCTCCGACGCCGGCATCCCGATCCGCATCGGCGTCAACGCGGGATCCCTGGACAAGCGGCTGCTGGAGAAGTACGGCAAGGCGACCGCCGAGGCGCTGGTCGAGTCCGCGCTGTGGGAGTGCTCGCTGTTCGAGGAGCACGGCTTCCGCGACATCAAGATCTCGGTCAAGCACAACGACCCGGTCGTCATGATTCGCGCGTACCGGCAGCTGGCCGAGCAGTGCGAGTACCCCCTGCACCTCGGCGTGACCGAGGCCGGCCCGGCGTTCCAGGGCACGATCAAGTCCTCCGTGGCGTTCGGCGCGCTGCTCGCCGAGGGCATCGGCGACACGATCCGGGTCTCGCTGTCCGCGCCGCCGGTCGAGGAGATCAAGGTCGGCCAGGCCATCCTCGAGTCCCTCGGGCTGCGCGAGCGCGGCCTGGAGATCGTCTCGTGCCCCTCGTGCGGCCGGGCCCAGGTGGACGTTTACACGCTCGCCGACCAGGTCAGCGCCGCGCTGGACGGGTTCCCGGCGCCGCTGCGGGTGGCGGTCATGGGCTGCGTCGTCAACGGCCCCGGCGAGGCCCGCGAGGCCGACCTGGGCGTCGCCTCCGGCAACGGCAAGGGCCAGATCTTCGTCAAGGGCCAGGTCATCAAGACGGTGCCCGAGTCGCAGATCGTGGAGACCCTGGTGGAAGAGGCGCTGCGGCTGGCCGAGGCGCAGGGCGTGGAGCTCCCGGAGGAGCTGCGCGGCCTCGTCGGGCCGACCGTGACCGTGCACTGACGCCCGGTTCGCTCGGCTTCACCATGGCGAGGGGTTCGTGCAGCCATATTCGGCGAGATCTGGCAGGCTGGTAGACATGCTGACGGTGGCTGCGCGCCTGCTCGGAGACGCCGAGCGGGGATCGGTCGAACGCCTGCTCGACCGGGACCCGTTCGCGGGCGCCCAGGTCGCCGAGCGGGTCTCCATGGCCGGACTGGCCTGGTGGCGGCAGGACGCGCGGATCTTCGGCTACGGCTCCCGGCGCAACCTGGAGTCGCTGTGCTGGGTCGGGGCCAACCTGATCCCCGTGCACGCCTCGTCCGCCGCCGTGGCCGCCTTCGCCGAGATGGTCGCCGGCGAGCCCCGCGGCTGCTCGTCCATCGTCGGCGCGTCCGACGCGGTCCTCGGGCTGTGGTCGCATCTCGCGCCGAGCTGGGGCCCGTCCCGCGACGTGCGGCCCAACCAGCCGCTCATGGCCATCTCCAACCCCTCGCCGATCGCCCCCGACCCGAACGTGCGCCTCGTGCGCCCGGACGAGATCGACCTGCTCTTCCCGGCCGCCGTGGCCATGTACACCGAGGAGGTCGGCGTCTCGCCGACCGCCGACGGCGGCGAGCGCTCCTACCGCGAGCGCATCGGCGAGCTCGTCCGGGCCCGCCGGGCGTACGCGCGCTTCCACCACGGCAAGGTCGTCTTCAAGGCCGAGCTGGCCGTGGTGACCCGGCACACCGCCCAGATCCAGGGCGTCTGGACCGACCCCGAGCTGCGCGGGCACGGCCTGGCCACGGCCGGCATCGCCGCCGTCGTCCGGGATGCGTTGCGCCGCGTCGCGCCATCGGTCAGCCTGTATGTGAACGACTACAACCTGCCGGCCCGCCGGGTGTACGAACGGTGTGGTTTCCAGCAGGTCGGGACGTTCGCGACGGTACTGTTCTGATATCGGATCCGTCCCTTTTCGGGTGCAGCTAGGAGCGGTCGCATGGGTCAGCTGATCCGGCAGATCGGGCCGAACACGACGCGCTACTACTGGTACCCCGGCGACAAGAAAGAGTGGCTGCGCGCCCTCCTCGCCGTGGGCGCGGGCGGGGCGGTGCTCGGGCTGACGTACTTCCTGACCCGCAGCTGGCTCGCCGCCACCACGCTGGGCATCACCGTCGCCTCCGGGGTCGCCGGCTTCAACTTCGGCCGCCGCGACCTCGCCGCCGCCGAGGCCCTCAACGCGCGGACGCCCCGCCGCGACGCCGCCTCGGCCGTGGGGCGTGCCTCGTGGCGGGGGTTCGCGCAGGGGGCCGTGGTCGGGTTCGGCACGCTGATCGTCGTGCACCTGCCGGCCACCGGGTTCGTGGCCGACTGGCTGCTGCCGCTGGCGCCCGGGGTCGTCTTCGGGCTGGCCTGGCAGGCCTCGCTGGTGGCGGGGCGGCTCTCGCACGAGTCGACCAAGGCCACCGAGTTCGTCGGCCCGGAGGCTACCCGGCGCCTCGACCCGGACGCTGTGCGCAGCGCCGACCCGGACGCTGTTGGCGGCGCCGACCCGGACGAGACGCGTGGCGTCGATGCGGACCGGACGCGTCGGGTCGGTGCGGACCGGACCCGGCGGGTCGATCCGGACGAGACGCTGTCACACGCGGGCCCCCTCGCGGAGGCCGCAGAGGACGTCCGCCGTTCGTGAGCCCGGCGCGGCGGTGTAGAACACGACCCGCTGCCCGCTGTCGTCGGCGTGCAGGACCTGGCATTCGAGGTGCAGCTCGCCGAACTCGGGGTGGGTGAGCACCTTGACCGTCGTACGCCGCACGCAGACCCGGTGCTGGTTCCACCGCCGCGTGAACTCGGCACTCCCGGCGTGCAGCCGCGCGATCAGGCTCCGGATCCCCTCGTCGTCCGGGTACCGCGCGGACGCGGCCCGCAGATCGGCCACCGACTCCTGCGCGAACGTCTGCGCCTCGCCGGGCGAGTCGGCGTTGATCGCCATCGGCCCGCAGAACGCGTTCCAGATCATGTTCCGCTCGGCCGGCGGCTCACCCATGAGCCGCACGGCCATCCGGTTCCAGGCCAGGATGTCGTACTTCGCATCGATCACGAACGCCGGCGTGTCATCGAGCCGCTCGAGCAGGTGCCGGATCCCGGCCGGCACCACCTGACTGGGCCCGGCCGGCGGCCCGGGTTGCTCGCCGGCCAGCTGGAACAGGTAGGCCCGCTCGTCCTCGAACAGCCGCAGCGCGCGCCCGAGCGCTCCCAGCACCTGCCGCGAGGGCCGCGGCCCCCGCGCCTGTTCGAGCCGCGCGTAGTAGTCCACGGATATCCCGGCCAGCCGCGCCACCTCCTCCCGCCGCAGCCCGGGCGTCCGCCGGCGGGTGCCGTCGGGCAACCCGGCGTCGGCGGGCCGCACCCGGGCCCGGCGGTCTTTGAGGAACTCGGCCAGCTGTACCCGGTTCATGCCCCTCATCCTGCGCGCCCGCGCCCCGCCGAACCAGGGATCGCCGGTCCGTGGTTCAAGGCGCCTCTCCCGCCGCGCGGTCGCGGCGGCCACGGTGGAGCGCATGACGACCAAGACCGCCCTCGTCACGGGGGCCAACAAGGGCATCGGCCTGGAGATCGCCCGGCAGCTGCGCGCGCTCGGGCTGCACGTGCTGGTCGGGGCCCGCGACCCGCTGCGGGGCAAGGAGGCGGCCACGGCCATCGGCGCCGAGTTCCTGCAGCTGGACGTGACCGACCCGGACTCCATCGCCGCCGCGGCCGGGCAGGTCGAGGTGCTCGACGTGCTGGTCAACAACGCGGGCATCCTGCTGGAACGGGGCGCGCTCCCGAGCGCCACCCCGGTGGCCATGCTGCGCGAGACGTTCGAGGTCAACGTCCTGGGCGTCGTGGCCGTGACCAACGCCTTCCTGCCGGCGCTGCGTCGCGCCCCGTCCGCGCGCATCGTGAACCTGGGCAGTGGCCTGGGCTCGCTGGCCTTCACCGCGGACCCGTCCCACGTGTACGCGCAGAATCCGCTGCTCGCCTACAACTCCTCGAAGACAGCCCTGGCCGCGGTGACGCTGTCCTACGCCAACGAGCTGCGGTCGACGCCGATCAAGGTGAACCTGGCCGACCCCGGGTACTGCGCGACCGACCTGAACTTCCACTCCGGCCCCCGCACGCCCACCCAGGGCGCCACGGCCGCGGTCCGCCTCGCGACGCTGCCCGACGACGGGCCGACGGGCGCCTTCCACGACGAGGACGGCGTCGTGCCCTGGTAGCGCGCGGGCCTACAGATAGCCGCGGGCGTGGCGGAGCCAGGCCGCGGCGGCCGGGCTGGTCGGGCCGTTGCCGCGCCAGGCCAGCCCGAGGCGCCCGCGCAGTTCCGGTTCGACGATGCGCAGCGGGTGCAGGGTGTCGCGGTGGCGGGCGATCGACTCGGGCAGGACGGCGATGCCCAGGCGGCGGGCGGCCAGCTGTTCGATGACCGCGGGGGAGCCGGCCTCGAACGCGACCCGCGGGGCGAAGCCCGCCTTGGCGCACGCGGCGTCCAGGATCGCGCGGATGCCGCCGCCGCGCGGGAGGCAGATCAGCGCGCGGTCGCGCAGGTCGCTCAGCGTCACCGTGTCGCGGGTGGCCAGGTCGTGGCCGGGCCACACCGCGGCGTCGATGGCCTCGTCGGTGACCACGTGGACGTCCAGTCCGTCGGGGACGTTGGAGTAGGCGACGATCGCGGCGTCCAGGCGGCCGTCCAGCACGGCGTCCACCAGGTGGTCGGAAGCGTCCTCGACGAGGGTGATCTCGACGTCGGGCCAGCGGGTGTTGAAGTCGGCGAGGATGGCGGCCAGGTCGACGGTGTGCGAGGTGACGGTACCGACGGCCACGCGACCGCGCATTAGGCCCGCCAGTTCGTCGACGGCCTGGCGCGCGCCGGACACCGCCGCCAGGGCGGCGCGGGCGTGGGGGAGCACCGCCTCGCCGGCCGCAGTCAGCCGGACCGAGCGCGTCGTGCGGTCGAGCAGGGGCAGGCCCAGCTCGCGCTCCAGCTTGCGGATCTGGGCGCTCACGCCGGGCTGGGCGACCCGCAGGCGCGCGGCCGCGCGGGTAAAGCTGCGCTCCTCGGCCACGGCCAGGAAGTACTCCAGCTGGTGCAGTTCCATAAGCGGTGATTCTAGGTCCGGTCTTCGATGCGTCTTGGTCTTCTGGATCGGCCCAAAAACAATGGAGGCATGACTGCGAAGACTCCGGAAGACCTGTCCCGCCTGTTCGTGGAGCGCGCCAACGCCGGTGACGCCGCCGGGCTGGCCGCGCTGTACGAGGTCGATGCCGTGCTGGCCTACCCGCCGGGCCGCACGACGGTCGGGCGCGCGGCCATTCAGGCGGTGTGCGAGGAGATGCTCAAGCACGTCCCGCATTTCGAGGTGGAGGAGGCGCTGCCCACCATCCACCACGGGGAACTGGCGCTGACCTCGACGAAGCCCAAGGACGGCACCGGCGGACGGGTCCAGGTGGTGCGCCGCCAGCCCGACGGGACGTGGCTGCGGGTGATCGACCGGCCCGAGCAATAGGACTCGTGCGGGGCCGTAAAAGGTCTGGTGTTGGGCCAACTGTTTCCGGCTCGTAAACGTGAGGATCGCTCTTGACGAGTGGCTTACGGCGGCGTTAACTCGGTTCACCATGACGCCGGTCACACGGATGTCGCCGGGTTAAAGGCCTGGCTTCGCCCGAATTCGGCCGGCGGATGGCGGCGAAGGGGCCGGATGCCATGAGTGCGGTGCCATCGATCGCGGACCTGCTGGAGCGGGTCCCGTCGTGGGTGGGCCGCGCGGTCGAGTGGCAGCGGCTCGCGGGAGGGCTGTCGCACCACGTGTACCGGGTCGACGTCGATCGGGTGCCCTACGTGCTCCGGGTGCTCGAACCGAAGGTCTCGGCGGCCGGGCTCGGCGTGGCGCCCGCGGTCGAGATCGCCAACACGCTGGCGGCCGCGGCGTCGGTGGGGGCGCAGGTGTACGCCACGCTCCCCGACGTCCCCGCGATCGTCCTGGAGTTCCTGCCCGGGCGCACGCTCGGGCCGGCCGAGGTGCGCCGCCCGGAGGTCATCCCGGCGCTCGCCGAGGCCTGCCGGCGGCTGCACGCGGGGCCCGCGTTCGGCAACGACTTCGACATCTTCGCCAAGCGCGCGGAGCTGCTGGAGGTGTGCCGGCGCAACGGCCTGCCGCTGCCCGACGGCTACCTGGACGGGGAGTCCACAGTGGACGTCCTGCGGCGGGCGCTGCACGAGCGGCCGCTGCCGAAAGTACCGTGCCACAACGATCTGCTCGCCGAGAACTTCATCGCGACGTCCAGCGGCGTGCGGATCATCGACTATCAGCTCTCCGGCAACAACGACCCGGCGTTCGAGCTCGGCGACATCGCCGCCGAGGCGGACTTCGACCCGGACCTCACCGGCCGGCTGGCCGAGGCGTACTTCGGCGCCGAACTCAGCCCGGCGCTGCTCGCGCGGGTCCGGCTGTTCCACATCGCGTCCAACGTGACCTGGGCCCTGTGGTTCACCGTCCACCATGGACTGCTCGCCGCCGCCCGCGGCGGGGACCGGGTGGGCTTCGACTACGAGGCGGAGGCGGCCGACAAGTGGGGTCAGGCGCGTGGCGCGCTCGACGACCCCGCGCTCGGACGCCTGCTGGGCGCGGCGACGGGAAGGAATCCCATCACCCCCAACCCCTAACAAGGAGGTGCCATGTCGGCATCGCCGACCCAGGCCGGCCTACCGCTCGACGACGACGACGAGAAGCGGCTCGCCGAACTGGGCTACAAGCAGGAGCTCCACCGCAAGTGGAGCGGGTTCTCCAACTTCGCCATCTCCTTCTCCATCATCTCGATCCTCGCCGGCTGCTTCACGACCTTCGGCCAGGCCTGGATGAACGGCGGCCCGATCGCCATCTCGTGGGGCTGGCCGCTCATCTCGATCTTCATCCTCATCATCGGCTTCTGCATGTCGGAGCTGGTCTCGGCGTACCCGACGGCCGGCGGCATCTACTGGTGGGCCGCCAAGATGGGCAAGCCGGTGCACGGCTGGTTCACCGGCTGGCTCAACCTCGTCGGCCTGGTCGCGGTGACCGCCTCGGTCGACTACGGCTGCGCGACATTCATGAGCCTGGTCCTGGACGCCTACAGCGGCTGGGACAGCACCAACCTCAACCTGACGTTCCTGCTGTTCGTGGTGATCCTGGCCGCGCACGTGGCCATCAACATCTGGGGTCACAACATCATCGACGTCCTGCAGAACGTCTCGGTGTGGTGGCACGTCGCCGGGTCGGCGGTCATCGTGCTGATCCTCATCTTCGTGCCGGAGAAGCACCAGAGCCTCTCGTTCGTGTTCACCGAGCGCTTCAACAACTCCGGGTACTCCGACGCCACCTACTGGTTCCTGGTGCTGCCGTTCGGGTTCCTGCTCACGCAGTACACGATCACGGGCTTTGATGCCTGTGCCCATGTGTCCGAGGAGACGAAGGGCGCGTCGAAGGCGGCCGCGCGCGGGCTGTGGCAGTCCATCTTCTACTCGGCGATCGGCGGCTGGATCCTGCTGCTGTCGTTCCTGTTCGCAGCGACGCACGTGGACGAGATCACGGCCGCGGCCGGGTTCTCCGGCGCCATTTTCGAGACCGCGCTGAGCCCCGGCTTCTTCAAGGCGGTCATCGTCATCTCCACCATCGGGCAGTTCTTCTGCGGCATGAGCTGCGTGACGAGCATGTCCCGGATGACGTACGCGTTCAGCCGCGACCGCGCGGTGCCGGGCTGGCGGTTGTGGTCCAAAGTGGACCGCAACGGCACCCCGGTCAACGCGATCATCGGCGCGGCCGCGGCCGGCCTGGTGCTGACCCTGCCCGCGCTGTACAAGAGCCCGACCGGTGCGCCGACCGCGTTCTACGCCGTCGTCTCCGTCGCCGTCATCGGCCTCTACGTCGCGTTCCTCATCCCGATCTACCTGCGGCTGCGGATGGGCGACCGGTTCGTCCCCGGCCCGTGGACGCTGGGCAGCAAGTACAAGGTGCTCGGCTGGATCGCGGTGGTGGAGATCGTCATCGTGTCGATCTACTTCATCATGCCGTTCACGCCGACCGCGATCCCGGGCCACGAGGGCTTCACGTGGACCGCGGTCAACTATGCCCCGATCGCGATGATCATCGTGATCGGCGGGGCGGCCCTGTGGTGGGTGCTCTCGGCCCGCAACTGGTTCAACGGCCCGATCCGGACCATCGATCAGGCCCTGGCCGAGGACACGGCCGCCGCTCAGGATTAGGGGATGATGGTCTCCGGGCCGGTCGCCGCGATGGCCGGCCCGGAGACCGATTCGGGGGAGGCCGGATGCCGGTGTCGACCGAGCCGCTGTCGGGCGTGCCGATGTGGCGCCCCGTGCGCGGCGGCAACGCGTTCGAGATCACCGTCGCCCGGCTGGCCCAGGCGATCCGGCTCGGCCTCGTGCCGGTCGGCGAGCGGCTCCCGCCCGAGCGGGAGCTCGCCGAGCGGCTGCAGGTCAGCCGGGTCACGCTGCGGGAGGCGATCGCGGCGCTGCGCGAGGCGGGGTTCCTCGAGTCGCGCCGCGGCCGTTCCGGCGGCACGTTCGTGGTCCGGGCGACCGGCGACGGGTCCGAGTCCGGGCACGGCTCGGACTCCGCGCAGGACGCCGCGGCGCTGGCCCGGGAGATGGGCGACGCGCTGCACGACGCGCTGGACTTCCGCCGGGTGCTGGAGCCGGGCGCGGCCGCGCTCGCCGCGACCCGCGCGCTGTCCGCGCCCGACCGCGCGCACCTGGTGGCCTGCCTGGCCGCCGCGCGGACGCGGGACACGCTGACCCGCCGGGTCAACGACTCGCGGCTGCACCTGGCGATCGCGGCGGCCGGCGGCTCGACCTCGGTGGCGGCGGCGATCGCCGACGTGCAGTTGCGCCTGGACCGGTTGCTGGCCGCGATCCCGGTCCTGCGGCGCAATCTCGACCACTCCGACGCTCAGCACGAGCGCGTGGTCGAGGCGATTCTCGCGGGCGACCCGGCGGTCGCCCGCAGCGCGATGGAGGAGCACTGCGACGCCACCGCGGCGTTGTTGCGCGGCCTGCTGGGTTGAGTTTATGGTTTGGTTCTAGACCTTAGGGGAAGCCGATGTTGACCGTCGAGCAGCTGCGCATCGCCGTGGACGAGGGCGAGATCGACACCGTCGTCGTGGCGATCACGGACATGCAGGGCCGGCTGCAGGGCAAGCGCTTCCACGCCGCGCACTTCCTGGCCGACGTCGTCGCGCACGGCACCGAGGGCTGCAACTATCTGCTGGCCGTGGACGTCGACATGAACACCGTCGACGGCTACGCGATGTCGAGCTGGGCCGGCGGCTACGGCGACTTCGCGATGATCCCGGACTTCACCACGCTGCGGCGCATCCCGTGGCAGCCCGGCACCGCGCTCGTCCTGGCCGACCTCCAGCTGCTCTCCGGCGGCCCGGTCACCGCCTCGCCCCGCCAGGTGCTGCAGGCCCAGCTGGACGCCCTGCGAGAGGCCGGATACGGCGCCTGGACCGGCACCGAGCTGGAGTTCGTCGCGTTCCGGGAGTCCTACGAGGACGCGTTCCGGCAGTCGTACCGCGAGCTGACCCCGGTGACCCTGTTCAACTCCGACTACTCGCTGCTGCAGACGGCGCGGGTCGAGCCGCTGCTGCGCCGCATCCGCAACGAGATGGCCGGCGCCGGGCTGACCCCCGAGAGCGCCAAGGGCGAGTGCAACCTCGGGCAGCTGGAGATCGCGTTCCGCTACGACGCCGCGCTGCCGAACGCCGACGGCCACGTGCTGTACAAGAACGGGGCCAAGGAGATCGCCGCGCAGGAGGGCGTCTCCATCACGTTCATGGCCAAGCCGAACGCGCGGGAGGGCAACTCCTGCCACATCCACTTCTCGCTGCGCGGGGCCGACGGGCGCTCCGCGGTCGCGGGCGACGGCGCGCACGGGGTGTCGCCGATGTTCCGCGGCGCGATGGCGGGCATCCTCGCCACGCTGCGCGAGTTCACCCTGCTGTACGCCCCGAACATCAACTCGTACAAACGCTTCCAGGCCGGCTCGTTCGCGCCCACCGCGGTGCGCTGGGGCCTGGACAACCGCACCTGCGCGCTGCGCCTCGTCGGGCACGGGCAGTCGATGCGCGTGGAGAACCGGGTGCCCGGGGCCGACGTGAACCCGTACCTCGCCATCGCCGCCCTGTGCGCGGGCGCGCTGCACGGCATCCGCAACGGCCTGGAGCTCGAGGACGCCTACACCGGCAACGCCTACCAGGACGCGGACGCCGAGCGGGTGCCCGCCACGCTGCGGGAGGCGCTCGCCCTGTGGGAGTCGAGCGACCTCGCCCGCGCGGCCTTCGGCGAGGACGTCGTCGCGCATTACGCCAACATGGCGCGCGTCGAGCTGGCAGCGTTCGACGCGGCGGTCACGGACTGGGAGCTCATGCGGGGCTTCGAGCGGTTGTAAGGGGTCTGAACCATGCACGACGTCATCTCGCCGGTCGACGAACAGGTCGTGGCGACGGTCCCGTCCCTCTCCGAGGCGGAGACCGACGCCGCGATCGAGCGCGCCCACGCGGCGTTCGCGACGTGGCGGGCGGTCTCGCCGGGCGACCGCGCGCGGCTGCTGCGCCGCTTCGCGGCCGTGGTCGACGCGCACAACGAGGAGCTCGCGCAGCTCGAGGTGCGCAACGCCGGGCACACGATCGGCAACGCGCGCTGGGAGGCGGGCAACGTCCGCGACGTCCTGGACTACTACGCGGGCGCGCCCGAGCGGCTCAGCGGCCGCCAGATCCCGGTCGCCGGCGGCCTGGACGTCACCTTCTACGAGCCGCTCGGCGTCGTCGGCGTCATCGTGCCCTGGAACTTCCCGATGCCGATCGCCGGCTGGGGCTTCGCGCCCGCCCTGGCCGCCGGCAACACCGTGGTCCTCAAGCCGGCCGAGCTCACCCCGCTGACCGCGATCCGGCTGGGCGAGCTGGCCCTGGAGGCGGGCCTGCCGGAGGGCGTTTTCACGGTACTGCCGGGCAAGGGCTCCATCGTCGGCCAGCGCTTCGTCACGCATCCGCTGGTGCGCAAGGTCTGCTTCACGGGCTCCACGGAGGTCGGCAAGCGCATCATGGCCGGCTGCGCCGAGCAGGTGAAGCGGGTGACCCTGGAGCTGGGCGGCAAGAGCGCCAACATCGTGTTCGCCGACGCCGACCTGGACAAGGCGGCCGCGTCCGCGCCCGGCTCGGTGTTCGACAACGCCGGCCAGGACTGCTGCGCGCGGTCGCGGCTGCTGGTGCAGGCGAGCGTCTACGACGAGTTCATGGCCCGGCTCGAGGAGTCGGTGAAGGCGTTCCGCTGCGAGGACCCGGCCCTGGAGTCGGCCCAGATGGGCCCGCTGATCTCGGCCGGGCAGCGGGCCAGCGTCCGGTCCTATGTGGACGACGACGCGGTCGCCTTCCGCGGCAGCGCCCCGGACGGCCCCGGCTACTGGATGGCGCCGACCGTTCTCACCGCCCGGTCCACCGACGACCGCCACTGGCGCGAGGAGATCTTCGGCCCGGTCCTGTCCGTCCTGCGCTTCGAGGACGAGGACGAGGCGGTACGGCTGGCCAACGACACCGAGTACGGCCTGTCCGGCTCGATCTGGACCCGCGACCTCGGCCGGGGCATCCGCGTCGCGCGGGGCGTGGAGACCGGCGCCCTCAGCGTGAACTCGCACTCCTCGGTGCGGTACTGGACCCCGTTCGGCGGGGTCAAGCAGAGCGGTCTCGGCCGCGAGCTCGGCCCGGACGCGGTCGCCGCGTTCTGTGAAGTCAAGAACGTCTTCTTCAGCACGGAGGTATAGGTGCAGCCACGTCTGCAGGACCGCGTCGCGGTCATCACCGGGGCCGGCAGCGGCATCGGGCTCGCGACCGCGCGCCGCTTCGCGTCCGAGGGCGCCAAGGTGATCGCGGTCGACCTCAACGAGGAGGCCGGCAAGGCCGCCGCGACCGAGGTGGGCGGCGAGTTCGTGGCCGTCGACGTCGCCGACGAGGCCGCGGTCAAGGCCCTGTTCGACGGGGTCGCCGAGCGGCACGGGCGGGTGGACATCGCGTTCAACAACGCGGGCATCTCGCCGCCGGACGACGACTCGATCCTCGACACCGGCGTCGAGGCCTGGGAGCGGGTGCTCAAGGTCAACACCACCAGCGTGTACTACTGCTGCAAGTACGCGCTGCCGCACATGCTCGCCCAGGGCAAGGGCTCGATCATCAACACGGCGAGCTTCGTGGCCCTGCTCGGGGCGGCGACGTCGCAGATCGCGTACACCGCGTCGAAGGGCGCCGTGCTGTCGATGACCCGCGAGCTCGGGGTGCAGTTCGCGCGGCAGGGCGTGCGGGTCAACGCGCTGTGCCCGGGACCGATCGCGACGCCGCTGCTCATGGAGCTGTTCGCCAAGGACCCCGAGCGGGCGCAGCGGCGGCTCGTGCACGTACCCATGGGGCGCTTCGGAACCCCCGAGGAGATCGCGGGCGCGGTGGCGTTCCTGGCGAGCGACGACGCCTCCTTCATCACCGCCTCGACCTTCCTCGTGGACGGCGGCATCACCGGCGCCTACGTCACACCGCTGTAGGGCTGATCATGAACCGACCGATCGTGGGGATCAGCGCGTACGTCGAGGCGGCGCGGTGGGGCGTGTGGGACACCCGCGCGGTGCTGGTGCCGGAGGCGTACGTGCGGATGGTGCGCGCGGCCGGCGCCCGGCCCGTCGTCCTCCCGCCGGATGATCTCGACGACGCGGCCGCGCTGATCGGGCGCCTCGACGGCCTCGTCCTCGCCGGTGGGGCCGACATCGAGCCCGCCCGGTACGGCGCGGACGCGCACCCGACCACCAAGACCCGCCCCGACCGCGACGCGGGGGAGCTCACCCTGCTCGCCGCCGCGCTCGACGCCGACCTGCCGGTGCTCGGCGTGTGCCGCGGCATGGAGCTGCTCGCCGTCGCGTACGGCGGCTCGCTGCTGCAGCACCTGCCCGACGTGCTCGGCAACGGGCGGCACCAGCCGGCGCCCGGGGTGTACGGCGCGCACCCGGCCCACTTCGCGCCCGGCTCCCGCGCGGAGCAGATCTTCGGCCCGGCGGCCGAGGTGAACTCGTACCACCACCAGGCCATCGACTCGCCCGGCAAGCTCAGCGTCACGGGGTGGGCGGACGACGACGTGATCGAGGCGGTCGAGGACCCCGACCGGCGCTTCGTGCTCGGCGTGCAGTGGCACCCGGAGGAGATGGGCGACCCGCGTCCGTTCGAGGCCCTCGTGGCGGCGGTGGGAATGCGCGCTTCTGGGTAGGTTGACTGACATGCGAATCGGGTTCGGGCTGCCGGTGTCGGGCACGTGGGCCACACCGGAGCGGCTGGGTCGGGTGGCGGTGGCGGCGGAGCACCAGGGGTACGACTCCCTGTGGAGCTTCCAGCGCCTGTTCGTCGGCGAGGATCAGCAGGTCGACCCGGTGTACCGCAGCGTGCTCGACCCGGTCGTCGCGCTGGCGTTCGCGGCCGCGCGGACGCAGACGGTGCGCCTCGGCGTCGCCGTGATCAACGTGCCGTTCGTGCATCCGGTGTACCTCGCGAAGCAGATCGCCAGCCTCGACGTCCTCAGCGGCGGGCGGATCGATCTCGGCCTGGGCACCGGATGGTCGGACGCCGAGTTCACCGCGGTCGGCGCCAGCGCGGAGCGACGGCCCGCGCGGACGCGTGAGTTCGTGTCGGTACTGCGCACCCTCTGGCGCGACGACGTCAGCGCGTTCGACGGCGAGTTCTACACCGTGCCCGCCGGTCGGATGCACCCCAAGCCGGCCCAGGAGGACGGCGTGCCGATCCTGCTCGGCGGCACCGTGCCGGCCGCCCTGCGCCGGGCCGGCGAGATCGCCGACGGCTGGGTGTCGCGCAGCGCCCACGACCTGTCGACCATCGCCCAGGACATCGACCTCGTCCGCGCGGGCGCGGAGAAGGCCGGCCGCGACCCGGACGACGTGCGCATCGTGTGCCGCGGTTCGCTGTTCCGGCCCGGACGCGACTTCCTGTCCGGTTCCTGGGAGAAGATCCGCGAGGACGTCGCGTGGCTCGCCACCCAGGGTGTCACCGAGATCTTCTACGACCTCAACTTCGACCCCACCGTCGCCGGCCCTGACCTGGACCCGGAGGCGGCCGAGGCACGGGCCATGGACATCCTGCACAACCTCACCCCGCGGGGGCTAAGTTGAGGTCATGTCGCGACCGGTCATCGGCCTGACCACGTACGCCGAGGAAACCCGCTTCGGGCTCAACGACACCTTCTCCGCGGTCCTGCCGCTCTCCTACGTCCACGCGGTGCACGCCTCGGGCGGCCGGGCGGTGCTGGTCACCCCCGACGACCCGGACGCCGACGTGCTCGACGGGCTGCACGGCATCATGTTCACCGGCGGTTCCGACGTGAACCCCGACCTGTACGGCGAGCCCCCGCACGCCACCACCAAGGTCAAGCCGGAGCGGGACGCCGCCGAACTGCTGCTCATGCGGGCCGCGCTCGACGCCGACCTGCCGCTGTTCGGCATCTGCCGCGGCATGCAGCTCATGTGCGTCGCCTACGGCGGGCGCCTGCACCAGCACCTCCCCGACGTCCTCGGGCACCACAACCACCGCCCGGTGAGCGGGCCGAAGTTCGGCGAGCATCCGGTACGGCTGGCACGCGGCTCCCGCACCGCCGCGATCCTGGGCGACGCGGTGATCGTGAACTCGTTCCACCACCAGGGCTGCGCCGACCCGGGGCGCCTGGTCCCGACCGGCTGGTGCCCGGAGGACGACCTGATCGAGGTGGTCGAGGACCCGGCGAAGGCGTTCGCGGTGGGCGTGCAGTGGCACCCCGAGGACACCACGGACTTCCGCCTCTTCGCCGCCTTCGTCGAGGCCGCCCGGGCCCACCGCGACCAAGTGGCCACACGGCCCTAATAGCTGATACCCTCTGCACAGTGAGGAAAGCCGAATTGCTCGACCGTCAAATCTCGGCCTCCGGCTGGACCGTGGCGGACGTCGTCGCACTGGACGACGTCGAGGGCATGCGCTTCGAGCTGCACGAAGGGGTGCTCCTGGTGGTTCCGCCACCGTCCGTCGGCCACCAGCGGGTGGAGCGCGACCTGCTCCTGCACCTCAGCCGCGGTGAGCTGGAGGCAATACCCGGAATTGGCGTCGTGATCGACGACGCCAATTACCGAATCCCGGACATCGCCGTGCTACGGGCCGGCGCGGTCGTCGACGACTCCGTCAACGAACAGTCCGCCGCCATCGTGCAGACCGTCGTCGAGGTGGTGTCGCCGACGTCCGGCGACATGGACCGGATGCTCAAGCCGCGGGTTTACGCGCGGGCCGGGATTCCGCAGTACTGGCGCGTGGAACAGACGGCGGAGGGCCACGTCGTCCTGATGCACGAACTGCGCGACGGCCAATACGTGCTGACCCGTGAGGTGTCGGTGAAGGCGCTGCTCGCCGAGGGTTAGGAGGCGGCCTCGTCGGAGGTGCGGTGTTCGATGCGCAGGTCGGGCGCGGTCTCGCGGTAACCCTCGCGGTCGTCGGAGTCCTGCAGGACGGCTTCGGCCTGGGCCTCGGGGTCGTCGGAGCCCGCGGCGAGCTCCTCCGGCAGCAGGTCGGCCCGCTCGCGGATGCGTTCGTCGTCGATCATGCCTGGGTGGTTACCCGGACAAGCGGGAGTTGATGCGCGTTAGGCTTCTGGCCATGAAGGTTCGCGCCCCGCTCGCCCCCGGCACGCAGACGCCCCGGCGTCAGGTTCCCGCTGACATCGTGCGGCCCGAGTACGTCGGCAAGCGGGCGCCGGCCAAGCACCGCGGGTCCGACGTGCAGCCGCCGGAGATCATCGAGCGGATGCGGGTGGCGTCGCGGCTGGCGGCGCAGGCGACCGAGCTGGCCGGGAAGCACGCCGAGCCGGGGGTCACGACCGACGAGATCGACCGGGTCGTGCACGAGTTCCTGTGCGACAACGGGGCGTACCCGTCGACGCTGGGTTACAAGGGGTTCCCGAAGTCCTGCTGCACCTCGCTGAACGAGGTGATCTGCCACGGCATCCCCGACTCGACGGTGATCGAGGACGGGGACATCCTCAACGTCGACGTCACCGCGTTCATCGGCGGCGTGCACGGCGACACCAACGCGACGTTCTGCGTCGGCAACGTCGCCGAGGAGGACCGGCTGCTGGTCGAGCGGACCAAGGAGGCGATGATGCGCGGCATCCGCGCGGTCGCGCCCGGGCGCCCGCTCAACGCGATCGGGCGGGTCATCGAGGCCTACGCCAAGCGCTTCCACTACGGCGTCGTGCGCGACTTCACCGGGCACGGCATCAACGAGGTGTTCCACACCGGGCTCTACGTGCCCCACTACGACAACCCCCGGCTGACCACGATCATGGAGCCGGGGATGACCTTCACCATCGAGCCCATGATCACGCTCGGGACGCACGAGTACGACATGTGGCGCGACGGCTGGACGGTGGTGACGAAGGATCGCAAGTGGACGGCCCAGTTCGAGCACACGATCGTCGTCACCGAGGACGGCTACGAAATCCTCACCCTGCCCTAGGCTCAGCTTGCCGCCGGTCGGATCAGGTGCGGTCTTGAGGGGGTGTGGGTGGAGCGAAGCTCCCCCACCGCTCTTCAGGACATAACGCGGCATACACCGCTGCCAGACAGACCATCCGGTGCTTCAGGAACCTGGGCCGTCTCGGGAGGAGTGGAAACCCCGAGACGGCAGGTTCACGAGACGGCGTTCTGATTAACGACGCGGCTGCATCGTCGGACCGGCCCACGCGGTGCGGCGCATGTCTGGCCCTCCTCTCGTCTAGACGCTCGTGGCGTGATGCAACGATCGTCGCGGAGCGGACAGCCCGATGGAGTGACGCGGCCTTGCTGTGGCACAAGTTCGGGAGTAGAGGGGCTTCAGTCCGGTTTGCCCGGGAACGCGGGCACCAGTGGCGTGCTGCCGGCCGCCTTGCGGAACGCGACCGCGCGCGTGGTGCAGTCGATGAGCGCGTCCAGCACGATCTTGCGTACGTCGCCGTCGGTGGCCGGCAGCGCCAGGCGCCACTGGGCCGCGGTGCGGTCCTCCAGCTGGACGGCGAGCTTCAGCGCGGCCGCGCGGTCGGTGACGGCGAAGGGCAGCTGGTAGGAGGCCGCGGTCGGCGGCGGGGTGACCCCGTCGCTGGTCAGCCGGACCAGCAGCGCGTCGCGGCGGCCGCGGTGGGCCGTGTCGGCCGCCCGGGCCAGGCCGATCGTCGCGCCGTCGAGCTTGGGCCCCAGCACGCCGTAGCCGTAGATGGCGGCGTGCTCGGCCTGCAGCGCGGCCACCAGGCGTTCGTCGGCCGGCGTCACTTCAGGACCTCCTGGTGCCCGGCCCGGCAGGCGGCGATCGAGCCGAGCAGGGCGGCCCGGTAGGACGGGGCGGCCAGGCAGGCGCCCTCCGCGTCCTCGCGGCCGTCCTGCTCCAGCTTCTGCAGCTCGGTGAGGACCGCCGACTGGTCGCCCGGCACCGGGCCGGCCGAGGCCGTCACCGCCGGCGAGCCGCTGGGCGCCGGGAACGGCCCCCGCTCGGGCAGCCCGATCTCCCGGGCCAGCGCGATCACGTGCTGGTCGTGGTCGTCCTTGAGCGGGCCGAGCCGGTCCTGCAGGGCCGGGAAGGCGGTCAGGACCTCGCCGTAGCGCCCGCGCAGCGCGACGGTGCGGCTCAGCAGCGGCATGAGGGCGTCGCTCGTCGGGTCGTACGGCGGGTCCTCGGGATCGCCGCCGAGATCGCAGCCCGCCAGCGACGCGGTCGCGGCCGCCGCGGCGGCAAGCAGGGCGCGTCGACGGAGTGGCACGGGCAACAGTGAACACCATCGGCGCCCCTCGCCGCGCACCCGCCCTCTGAAGGCGCTGGTAGATGGCGCTGCCGGGTGGCGTTCGGAGCGCCGAGGGGACGCCGCCCGGCGCGCCGCGTTACGCTCTGCACGAGCCGCCCGCGCGCTTCGGCGCAGGCGGCATTGAGCCGTGCGCCCGTGGAGGCGCTATCGGGAGGGGTGTCGATCTATGGCGCAGCAGCATCGACAGCGCCTCCTCGCGGTGGTCGAACCGGTCGTCGCGGCCGGTGGATTCGACCTCGAGGACCTCACCGTCACCCGGGTCGGGCGGCGGCACCTGCTGCGCATCGCGGTCGACAGCGACAGCGGCGTCGACCTCGACGCCGTGGCCGAGCTGTCCCGCAGCATCTCCACCGCGCTGGACAAGGCCGAGGCCGAGGGCGACGAGCTGATCGCGGGGGAGTACGAGCTGGAGGTCGGCTCGCCGGGTGTCGAGCGGCCGCTGACCCTGCCGCGGCACTGGCGGCGCAATCGGGGCCGGCTGGTGAAGGTGAAGGTCGCCGGCCGCGAGGTGACCGGCCGCATCACGGCCGCGAGCGAGACCGGCGTGACGCTCGACGTGGACGGGGCGAAGAGCACCCATCCCTACGGCGAGCTGGGCCCCGGCCGGGTGGAGGTGGAGCTCAAGCGCCTCGCGGAGCTGCCCGACCCCGAGGACGACGAGCTCGAGGGCGATGACGAAGAGATCGACGAAGACGCAGACGTAGACGACGACGAGGAAGGGGAGGACGGGAAGTGAACATCGACCTTGCGGCCCTCCGCGCACTGGAGCGCGAGCGCGAGATCCCGTTCGAGACCATCCTGGCGGCGATCGAGACGGCGTTGCTGACCGCCTACCGGCACACGGACGGGGCCAACCCGCACGCCCGGGTGGAGATCGACCGGCGCACGGGCGCCGCCTCGGTGCTCGCCCAGGACGTCGACGAGGACGGGTCGATCGTGCGCGAGTACGACGACACCCCGCACGACTTCGGGCGCATCGCCGCGATGACGGCCAAGCAGGTGATCCTGCAGCGGCTGCGCGAGGCGACCGACGAGGCCCACTTCGGCGAATACGTCGGGCGCGACGGCGACCTGGTCACCGGCGTGATCCAGGCGCACGAGGCGCGGGCCGAGAAGGGCATCGTGACGATCGACCTCGGCAAGATCGAGGGGATGCTCCCGGCGGCCGAGCAGGTGCCCGGCGAGCGCTACGAGCACGGCCAGCGGATCAAGGCGATCGTGGTGCACGTGGCCAAGGGCTTCCGCGGCCCGCAGGTGACGCTCTCGCGCTCCCACCCGAATCTGGTGAAGCGCCTCTTCGCGCTGGAAGTGCCGGAAATCGCCGACGGTACCGTCGAAATCGCCGCCATCGCCCGCGAGGCCGGCCACCGCACCAAGATCGCGGTCCGTTCCACGGTCGCGGGGGTGAACGCGAAGGGGGCCTGCATCGGCCCGATGGGGCAGCGCGTCCGCGCGGTCATGAGCGAGCTGCACGGTGAGAAGATCGACATTATCGACTGGTCCGAGGACCCCGCGCAGTTCGTCGGAAATGCCCTTTCTCCCGCGAAAGCGCTCAACGTGGAGGTCGTCGACGCGGCCAACAGGGCCGCCCGGGTGACCGTTCCCGACTTCCAACTTTCCCTGGCCATCGGCAGAGAGGGCCAGAACGCGCGGCTCGCCGCGCGGCTCACCGGATGGCGGATCGATATCAGACCGGACAACGCTCCGGAGGGCAACGTCGATCACGTCACCGGACCGGGCGCGGCACGCGCCGAAAGTGCAGGGTAGACTTCTTGACGGTACGTCGCACGCCCCCGGCTGGCATGCCCGCGATTCCGGCTGCACCCGATCGAGCTGAGCCCGTTCGGACCGCAGATCGAGAGCAACCGGTTCGCACCTGCATCGGATGCCGGAAGCGTGCGTCATCCTCCGAGTTGCTGCGATTTGTCGCGATCGAGACCGGCCCCGACCAGTTCGAGGCTGTCCCCGATCCGGCTCGCAGACGGCCGGGCCGGGGCGCGCACCTGCATCCCGATCCGGCTTGCCTCGCGCTAGCGGAGCGCCGGCGCGCCTTCGGGCGGGCTCTGCGCGTCACCGGGGTCTTCGACACCGGCCCGCTGGCCGAAGCCGTCGCCTCGGCGGCGGTGACGGAGCCGGAGCATACGCAGTGACCGGAACCGCCGATGGTGGGAGCGCGACGCCCCACCCGGATCGCAAGGTAGGACGACGGACATGAGCACACGATGAAGTCCCTGAGATGACCAGGCTTCAAGTGCACGAGTGAGGTCGGAGCGGAACTTGCCGCCCGGCCTCGAGGTGAGGAGTGTAGTGGCAGGCAAGGCCCGCGTACACGAGCTTGCAAAAGAGCTCGGGGTCGAAAGCAAGACCGTGCTCGCGAAGCTGCAAGAGCTTGGCGAGTACGTGAAGTCCGCATCCAGCACGGTCGAGGCGCCCGTGGCGCGCCGTCTGCGTGCGAGCTTCGAAAACGGTGGAGGGTCCGCTCCGGCGCCCTCGGCACCCCCAGCGCCGTCCGCGTCGACCCCGTCGTCGACGCCCGTTCCGACGGCCCCACGTCCGACGCCGTCTCCAGCGGCGAAACCCTTCGCGCCCCCGAAGCGGCCCCAGCCGCCCGCGGGTGGCGGATCGAGCGGCTCCGAAGGAAAGGGTGGGGGCGGCCGTGGCCCCGTGCCCGGGCCGCCGCGTCCGACCCCGCCGGCCGTGAAGCCGACGAGTGCGCACGACATCGAGGTGCAGGCGGCCGAGCAGCGCGCCGCCGCGCTGAAGGCCGAGCAGGAAGCGACCATGAAGGCCGCCCAGCAGGCCCGTCAGCGGGAGCGGGAGAACCCGCGCCGGGACACCCCGGCGCCGTCCGGCGGTGCGCCCAGCGCGCCCGCGCCGGGCCCGCGTCCCGGACCCGCGCAGGGTCCGTCGGGTGGCGCTCCGGCTCCGGGCGGTCCGCGTCCGGGCCAGGGCCCGCGTCCCGGTCAGGGCAACCGCCCGCCGGCCCGCTCGCCCGGCAACAACCCGTTCGGCGTGTCCGGCGGCGCTTCGCCGCGCCCGCCGACACCCGGCAACATTCCCCGGCCCAACCCGTCCTCCATGCCGCCGCGGCCCAACCCGTCGCAGATGGGCGGCCCGCGGCCCAACCCGTCGCAGATGCCGAGCCAGCGGCCCGGTCGTCCCGGCGGTGGCCCCGGCGGTGACCGTCCCGGTCGTCCCGGTGGCGGCGGTGGCGGCTTCCGCGGCGGTCCCGGCGGTGGCGGCGCAGGCCGTCCCGGCGGTCCCGGTGGCGGTGGCGGCGGTGGCGGCTTCCGTGGCGGTCCCGGTGGGGGCGGCGGCGGTGGCGGCGGCTTCCGTGGCGGTCCCGGTGGCGGCGGCGGTGCCGGCGGTGGCGGTGGCTACCGCGGTGGCCCCGGTGGCGGCGGCGGAGCGCCCGCGGGTGCCGGCGCCGGTCGTCCCGGCGGTGGCGCCGGTGGTCGTGGCCGTGGCGGCGGTGCCGCGGGTGCCTTCGGGCGTCCGGGTGGCCGTCCGACGCGTGGCCGCAAGTCGAAGAAGCAGCGCAGACAGGAGTTCGACAACCTCTCCGCGCCCACCATGGGCTCGGGCGCCCCGCGGGGTCAGGGTCAGACGATCCGCCTCCCGCAGGGTGCGTCGCTGTCGGACTTCGCCGACCGGATCAACGCCAACCCGGGCTCGCTCGTCCAGGAGATGTTCAACCTGGGTGAGATGGTGACCGCGACGCAGTCGTGCACCAACGAGACCCTGGAGCTGCTCGGCGAGCACCTCGGCTTCGACGTGCAGATCGTCAGCCCCGAGGACGAGGACCGCGAGCTGCTGGCCCGCTTCGACATCGACCTCGATGCCGATGTGGACGAGGAGCGCCTGGTCGTCCGGCCGCCGGTCGTGACCGTCATGGGTCACGTCGACCACGGTAAGACGAAGCTGCTCGACGCGATCCGCCAGACGAACGTCGCGGCGGGCGAGGCCGGCGGCATCACCCAGCACATCGGTGCGTACCAGGTCCACGTCCAGCACGAGGAAGAGGACCGCGCGGTCACCTTCATCGACACCCCGGGTCACGAGGCGTTCACCGCCATGCGTGCCCGTGGTGCGCAGGCCACGGACATCGTGGTGCTGGTGGTCGCGGCCGACGACGGCGTGATGCCCCAGACCATCGAGGCGCTCAACCACGCCCAGGCGGCCGAGGTGCCGATCGTGGTCGCGGTGAACAAGATCGACAAGCCCGAGGCCAACCCGGCCAAGGTGCGGCAGGAGCTCACGCAGTACGGCCTGGTGGCCGAGGAGTACGGCGGCGAGACCATGTTCGTCGACATCTCGGCCAAGAGCCGGATCAACATCGACGGGCTGCTCGAGGCCATCCTGCTGACCGCCGACGCCGCGCTCGACCTGCGCGCGCCGATCGACGGCCAGGCCCAGGGCATCGCGATCGAGTCGCACCTCGACCGCGGCCGCGGCCCGGTCGCCACCGTCCTGGTGGAGAAGGGCACGCTCAACGTCGGTGACTCGATCGTCGCCGGCCGCGCCTACGGACGCGTCCGCGCGATGCTCGACGAGAACGGCAAGCCCGTGCCGCACGCGGGTCCGGCCCGTCCGGTCCTCGTGCTCGGCCTGACCTCGGTGCCCGGCGCCGGCGACACGTTCCTCGCCGCCGACGACGACCGCACCGCGCGCCAGATCGCCGAGCAGCGGCAGGCTCGCCGGCGCGCGGCCGAGATGGCCGCCCGTACCGGCCGGGTCACCCTCGAGACGCTGTTCGACCAGCTCAAGCAGGGCGAGAAGACCACGCTCAACCTCATCCTCAAGGGTGACGGCTCGGGCTCGGTCGAGGCGCTCGAGGACGCGCTGGTCAAGATCGTCGTCTCGGACGAGGTCCAGCTGCGGATCATCCACCGCGGTGTCGGTGCGGTCACGCAGGACGACGTCAACCTGGCCAGTGCCTCGGACGCGATCATCATCGGGTTCAACGTGCGGGCCGAGGGCCGCACGCGCGACCTGGCCGACCGCGAGGGCGTGGAGATCCGGTACTACACCGTCATCTACCAGGCCATCGAGGACATCGAGTCGTCGCTCAAGGGCCTGCTCAAGCCGGTCTACGAGGAGGTCGAGCTCGGCACGGCGGAGATCCGCGAGGTCTTCCGCTCGTCCAAGTTCGGCAACATCGCGGGCTGCATCGTCCGCACCGGCCTGATCCGGCGCAACACCAAGGCGCGCCTGATGCGGGACGGGGCGGTGGTGGCCGACAACCTGACGATCGCCGGCCTGCGCCGCTTCAAGGACGACGCGACCGAGGTCCGCGAGGGCTTCGAGTGTGGTATCACGCTCGGGTCGTACAACGACATTCAGGTCGGGGACGTCGTCGAGACGTGGGAGCTTCGGGAGAAGCCCCGCACCTGATCGCCGGCATGACGAGAAGGGGGTCGCGGTTCGCCGCGGCCCCCTTTGGCTTCTCAGGTCCGCGGCGTAACCTGAATCACATTATGGATCTGTCGTGGTGGTCGATCGAGGTGCGCGACGGGGAGTACCCGGCGCGAGCGTGGCGTGACGCGTACAGCCCGGCCCTCATCGAGGCCGCGCTGACCCACGGGGCCCGGGACTGGGCCTTCCGCTCCGAGGACTTCGGGGTGGTCTTCGAGCTCGGGTTCGCCGACGAGGCCGACTGGCAGCGGTTCCGGCAGTTGCCCGCGGTGATCGCCGCGCTGGACGCGGTGGCTCCCGACTCCCTTTACGTGTACCGCGGGCGCGGAGGCAGTGCCGGCGCCGTCCACCCGCGCCGGCGGGGTCCACTGCCGGCGGCCGGGGCCGCGGCGGTGCCGATCGAGCCGGAGCCGCCGATCGTGGCGCGGCCGCCGCTCGAACCGCCGCTGACGACGACCGAGGAGCCCCCGCTGCTGGTCGCCTAGCCACGGCTGCGCGCCCCCTCGACCGGCGCCTGTCCGGGCGCCTGTCCGGCCGCCTGTCCGGGCGCCTGTCCGGGTCGCCGGTCGCCCCGGCGGCGGGCCACCCGCGCTGCTCGGCCGGCCGGTGCGGAATGCCGGCCGGTGCGGAATGCCGGCCGGTGCGGAATGCCGGCCGGTGCGGAATGCCGGCCGGTCAGTCGGGCGTTTGCGGGGGTCGGCGCGGCACAGGCAGTACAAGAGCCGCGTTTTTTGCTCGTTAACCAGGCGCGAAAAGGACCGTCGGCGGTTAGGATCTTGCGCCGTGTACACCGGAACCGCGGTCTTCGACCTTCTTCTGCCCGGGGACTCGCGCTCGCTGAAGGCCAAGCGCTCATATGTGCGGCCGCTCGTGGCGTTTCTGCGCAAGTTCGAGGTGTCCGTGGCCGAGGTCGGGGCGCTCGATCTCACCGGACGGGCCGAGATCGGCATCGCCGTCGTGGCCGCCGAGGCGGCGCATGTGCGGGAGGTGCTCGACACGTGTGAGCGGGCCGTGGCCGGGCGCCCGGAGCTGGAACTGCTCTCCGTGCGCCGTCGGTTGCACGGTGACGACGACGAGTAAACCTGGCTTCGGGAAGCGGCCTCACGGGCGGGTCGCGGGTACTGTCAAGGCGTTGGTCAGATCTACAGGTCCGGCGGGCCGGTCCCAGGGCCGGCGGTCGGCCGTTTGGCTGCGGAGGTGTTCGAGATGACGGATCCGGCGAAGGTGCGGCGGCACGCGGAGCGCGTGCGGGAACTGGTCGCATCGGTGGTGCGGACGCAGATCAAGGACCCGCGGCTGGGCATGATCACGATCACCGACGCGCGGATCACGGCCGATCTGCGCGAGGCGACGGTGTTCTACACGGTGCTCGGCGACGCGGCGGCCCAGGCGGGCACCGCGGCCGCCCTGGAGAGCGCCAAGGGCCTGCTGCGCTCGACCGTCGGCAAGGCGCTCGGGCTGCGGCACTCGCCCAGCCTCGCGTTCGTCCACGACGACGTGTCCGACCAGGTCAAGCACATCGACGAGCTGCTGGCCAGCGCCCGTAGCGCCGACGCCGAGGTGCAGCGCCTCGCGGCCGGCGCGCACTACGCGGGCGACCCGCAGCCGTACAAGCTCGAAGACGAGTCCGACGCGGACGACCTCGAGGCCGACGACGAGGTCGTCGTGGGCCGGGACCGGGGATGAGCGCCGCGGCCGCGGGGGACGACCCCGCGGCCGCCGCTGACTGGGCGGCGGCCGTCGCGGCGGTGCACGGGTTGCCGCCCGGCGCGCGGGTCCTGCTCGCCTGCCACGTGAACCCCGACGGCGACGCGCTCGGCAGCATGCTGGGGGTCGCCCTCGGGCTGCGCACGCTCGGCTTCGACCGGCTCGCGGCGACGTTCCCGGGGCCGCTGGTCGTGCCCGCGCCGTTCGACACGCTGCCCGGCGCCGAGCTGCTCGTGGCCGAGGAGGACGCCGATCCGGCCCCGGACGCGATGCTCGTGTTCGACGTGGCGAGCATCGAACGGCTCGGCGGCCTGGCCGACCGGCTGCGGGCCGCGCCCGTCGGCATCGTGCTCGACCACCACGCCTCCAACCCGCGCTTCGGGGCCATCAATCTCGTCGACCCGGCGGCCGCCGCGACGTCCGTATTGTCCGACGGGTTGTTGCGCCGTCTGGGTGTACCGCTCACCGCCGACATCGCCGAATGCCTGTACGTCGCGCTCGCGACCGACACCGGGTCGTTCAAGTTCGCCTCGGTCACGCCGGCCGTGCACGAGCTGGCGGCGCGGCTGATCGCCACCGGCATCCCGGTCGGGGACATCTCCCGGCGCCTCTTCGACACCCGGCCGGTCGGGGCGCTGCGGCTGTTCGGCGTCGCGCTGTCGCGCCTGGTGCTCGAGCCGTCCGGTGCGGGCGGGCTGGGGTTCGCCTGGACGTACCTCACCGTCGAGGACCTCGCCGCGCACGCGCAGCCGCCGGCGGCCGTGGAGGCGCTCATCGACAGCGTGCGTCCGGTGGCCGAGGCCGACGTCGCGTGCGTGGTCAAGCCGGTGCGGGCCGGGGAGTGGTCGGTCTCGCTGCGCAGCAAGGGCGGCGTGGACGTCGCCGCGGTGGCGGTGGCGCTGGGTGGGGGCGGGCACCGCTTCGCGGCCGGCTTCAGCGCCTCCGGCACGGTCGAGGACGTGGTCGACGCGATCCGCGGTCTGCTGCCGGCTCCTTCGCTGCCCGGCGGGGTCAGGGTGAACTCCGGGAGAATCTCCGGGCTATAACGGCTGGATCGCGGGCATCCATTGCGGTGACAATCGATTCATGGACCGACCGGAGCTCGCCGCGGAGGTCGACCGGGCCTGGGCCCGGCCGGTTGTGCTCACGCCCGTCTTCGCGCTGATCGCGCTGGTCGGGGGCGCCTCACCGTCGTTCGGGCTGCGGGCCAACCTGCTCGTCCTGGCCACAGGTGGGGCGCTGTTCTGGCTCGGCACGGCGGCCACGGTGCCGCGCCGGCCCTCGCCACCCCGGCTGACCCGCGGCGCCGCCTGGTGGCTGGTGCCGCTGCTGCTCTTCGGCGTGGTCGAGGGCGTGACGTTTCTGGGCGGCTCGCACGCGTACCCGACGCTGTCCCGCCTGGCCGATCCGGTCCTCGAGCACTACTGGGCGCGCGCGGGGGCGTACTTCGGGTGGCTGTGGGGCTTCTGGGCGCTGGTGCGGCGATGAGCGCCGGTCAGGTGCTCGTCGCGGTGCTGTTCACGGTGTCGCTCGGGCTCGTCGCGGCGGTCGAGATCGCGTCCCGGCGCGAGGGGTCGCGGGTGCCGAGCCTGGGCGACGTGTGCGGGGTCGTCATGCGCTACCGGGTGGGGCCGCTGCCCGTCGGGCGGATCGCCATGTTCGGGTTCTGGTGGTGGCTGGGCTGGCACCTGCTGGCCCGCTGAGCTGCGGTATTGATCAGCTGCCGCGCGACACGCCGGTTCCAGATCGCGGGATAACGTCGCACATGCTGGAACTGAACGATAACTTAGTCGTATGCGCACAGTACGAATTCTTCGCTGCCCGCCCCGGGCGCACCGCTCGTAGCAGCGGACTCCGGCGGCGGGTGACTAGGCCCGATCCATTTCGCCGGAAGCGAGGAACAACGTGCGCGACAACCAGTGTCAACAGGCCGACAACACCCACGTCGGTCTCCTTGGCGTGTGCCGCACGTGTCTCCCGGTGACCCCGGCGCGACCGAGCAAGCACCGACCATCAGCACCATGCCACAGAGGAGACCAGCGTCATGCCTGACCAGCAGAAGCCCCAGCCGAAGCCGCAGGAGCCGGCCACCGACACCCGCGAGCGCGCCCGCGCCGCCCTGCAGATGTCGATGGACCGCCGGGGCTGAGCCCAGCTGACACAAGCTCCGGGAAGCCGGGACGCCCTGCGCGACGTCACGGTTTCCCGGAGGTTGTGCCACGTCACGTTGTAAGTGCCGTCGGCCGAGCTTGACCTTACGATGACCGGGTGACGGTCGATCAGGCTCCGACGATGCGCCGGGTGGCCGCGCTGGCCCTTCCGGCGCTCGTGGTACTCGCCGCCGAACCCCTCTACGTCCTCGTCGACACCGCCGTCGTCGGCCACCTCGGGCGCTCCCAGCTCGCCGGCCTGGCCATCGGCGGCTCCGTCATGTCGTTCGCGGTGTGGCTGGGCACGGTGCTGGCGTACGGCACCACCGGCCGCGCCGCCCGCCGCTTCGGCGCCGGCCAGCGCGCGGAGGCGGTGGAGGAGGGCGTCCAGGCGTCCTGGCTCGCCCTCGGCGGTGGCCTGGTCATCCTCCTCGTCCTGGAGGCCGCGGCCGGCCCGCTCACCCGCGCCCTCGCGGGCGGGGCGGGCGTCGTCGCGTCCAACGCCGAGAGCTGGCTGCGCATCGCCGCCCTGGGCGCACCCGGGCTCATGCTCGGCACCGCCGGCAACGGCTGGATGCGCGGCGTGCAGGACACCCGCCGCCCGCTGTACTACGTGCTCGCCGCGAACGCGCTGTCGGCGGCGCTGTGCCCGCTGCTGGTGTACCCGGCGGGCCTCGGCCTGATCGGCTCGGCCGTCGCCAACGTGACCGCGCAGACCGTCGTCGGCCTGTTGTTCGTGCGCGCCCTGGTCTCCGAGCAGGTCCCGCTGCGGCCGCAGTTCGCCGTGATCGGGCGGCAGCTCGCGCTCGGGCGCGACCTGCTGCTGCGCGGTGCGGCGTTCCAGGCCTGTTTCCTCTCGGCGTCGGCGGTCGCGGCACGCTTCGGCGACGCCGCGCTGGCCGCCCACCAGATCGCCATCCAGCTGTTCTTCTTCACCGCGCTGGCGCTCGACGCGCTGGCGATCGCGGCGCAGTCGCTGGTCGGCGCGGCGCTCGGGGGCGAACGGGTGGCCGAGGCCCGCCACCTGGCGCGGCGCATCTCCGCCGCCGGGCTGGTCGCGGGGGGCGTGTTCGCGCTGCTGGTGGCGGCGGCGCTGCTGGCGGTGCGGCCGTGGTTCGGCGCCGATCCGGAGGTCTACGCGCAGGCCCGCCACGCGTGGTGGTTCTTCGTGGCGATGATGCCGGCGGCGGGGGTCGTGTTCGCCCTGGACGGGGTGTTCCTGGGCGCGGGGGACGTCGGGTACCTGCGCAATCTCACGCTGGTCAGCGCCCTGGGCGGGTTCCTGCCGGGTATCTGGCTGGCCTACTTCCTCGACGCCGGGCTGCGCGGCGTGTGGATGGCGCTGACGCTGTTCATCGCGCTGCGCCTGGCCGGGCTGCTCTGGCGCCTCGCGGGCGACCGGTGGGCGGTGGCGGGCGCCGTCCGCTGAACGCGGCGGCGCCGTACGCTGGCGCGGTGTTGACGGAGGCTCAATTGGCGGCGCTCGATTACGTCCGCCGCCGGGGCAGTGCGCGGACGCCGCTCGGGAGCGCGGCGGTGATCACGATCAACTTCCACCCCGATCGAAGTGCCGGCGCCGGGACCGTCCTGCAGGGGCTCGTGGCCGACGGGCGGTTCCGCAGCCAGTTCGAGACCGGCATCTCCAACGGCGGGCTGACCGCGTTCCCGGGCGGCGACCGCGACCGCTGGGAGGAGCGCATGTTCGGCGGCGCCTACCAGCGGCCGGGCGTCCGCGCGGCCGACCGGCCCAAGTACGGGGCGCTCAACCTGCTGCACCACGACGACGGCGCCGCGCCGCGCTTCGGGTCCGCGCATCTGCGGCTGCGTCCGCACGTCAACGCGTGGGCGACGTTCACGTTCGGGGACAGCGCGCGGGAGCCGACCGAGGCCGGCACCGCGGACGCGTTCGACGCGGTGCTCGCCGCACTGCACGCGCACCACGGCGCGGACGCGCTGCACCGGCCACGGCTCGCCGGGCCCGGACGCGCGCTCGACGACTACGTGGAGGCCCAGATCCACGGGCCGGTGCGACTGGCCGACGATGTCGAGGCGCTCGTCCTGGACGACAGTTTCAAGGGCTCCGGATGTGGTACCGCCGAAGCCGCCACCACCCTCGCCGAGCGCTACGGGCTGGCCGTGGAGTGGCGGACCGGGTTTCGCCTCGCGCCCGCGCACATCCCGGACGACTTCCGCGGGCCCGAGGTGCCGGTCCTGGCGCGCGAGCTGTGTGCGCGCTCCGGGGTCGACGCGGTGGACCCGGCGCTGATCGGCGTGGCCGCGCGCGCGCCGCAGGACTGGGCGGCCTACGGGACGCCGGCCGAGGTGCTGCAGTTGCTCAAGTACCTGTGGCACTGCCTGGTCCAGTACGGCTGAAACGCTAGGGTGTCGCGCATGGCTTCGAAGGCGGCGACCGCGGGCGGCCTTGTCGTCGTCGACAAGCCGGGCGGCATGACCTCGCACGACGTGGTGTCCCGGATGCGCCGGCTCGCGCGGACGCGGCGGGTCGGGCACGGCGGCACCCTGGACCCGATGGCGACCGGCGTGCTGATCATCGGCGTGGAGAAGGCGACCCGGCTGCTGACCTACGTGATCGGCAGCACCAAGGAGTACGCCGCGACGATCCGCCTCGGCGAGGCCACGATCACCGACGACGCCGAGGGCGAGGTGGTCGCGCGCACGGACGCGTCGACCGTCGAGGACGCCGAGATCGAGACCGCGCTGGCCCCGTTGCGCGGCGACATCCTCCAGGTCCCCAGCTCGGTGTCGGCGATCAAGGTGAACGGCGTGCGCTCGTACCACCGGGTCCGCCAGGGCGAGGAGGTCGCGCTCGCCGCCCGCCCGGTCACCGTCTCCCGGCTGGACGTGCTGGCCGTACGGCGCGCGGGCGCGCACGTGGACCTGGACGTGGATGTGGCCTGCTCGTCCGGCACGTACATCCGCGCCCTCGCGCGCGACCTGGGCGGGGCGCTGGGCGTCGGCGGGCACCTGACCGCGCTGCGGCGCACGGCCGTGGGCGCGTTCACCCTCGCCGAGGCGGCCACGCTGGACGAGCTGGCCGAGCGCGAGGACCCGGTGACGATGCCCCTGCCGGCCGCCGCCGACCGCTGCTTCGCCCGCCGCGACGCCGACGACGAAGAGGCGAAGATCCTGTCCCACGGCGGGCCGCTGGCGCCGATCGGGCTCGCGGAGCCGTACGCGGTGTTCGCCCCGGACGGCACGGTGCTCGCGATCGTCCAGGAGCGCGACGGCAGGGCGCGCCCCGAGATCGTCCTGGTGCCGTAGCCGCCGCGCGGGCAAGTACGCTCAGGGCATGCAGCGGTGGCGGGGAACGCAGGCAGCACCCGGCGGTTGGGGCCGCGCGGTCACGACGATCGGGGTCTTCGACGGTGTCCACCGCGGTCACCAGCAGATCATCGGCCACGCCGTGAAGCGGGCCGGGGAGCTCGGCGTGCAGTCCGTCGTGGTCACGTTCGACCCGCACCCGGCCGAGGTCGTGCGGCCCGGGTCGCACCCCGCCGTGCTGACCGAGCCGGCGCGCAAGGCGGACCTGATCGAGGCGCTCGGGGTCGACGTGCTGTGTGTCATCCCGTTCACCGCGGAGTACTCGCGGCTCTCGCCCGAGGAGTTCGTGCACGACGCGCTCGTCGAGCACCTGCACACCGCGCTGGTCGTGGTGGGGGAGAACTTCCGGTTCGGGCACAAGCAGGCCGGCGACGTGGAGCTGCTGACGCGGCTCGGGCGGACGTTCGGGTTCGCCGTCGAGGGTGCGCCCCTCGTCGCCGACGAGGGGACCGTGTTCTCCTCGACCTACATCCGCAGCTGCGTGGACGCGGGGGACGTGGTGGCCGCGGCGCGGGCGCTCGGGCGGCCGCACCGGCTCGAAGGCGTCGTCGTGCGCGGTGACCAGCGCGGCCGGGAGCTCGGGTACCCGACCGCCAACCTGCTCGTTCCGGCCCGGGCGGCGGTGCCGGCCGACGGCATCTACGCCGCCTGGCTCATCCGGGAGCGGGACGGGGTCCGGCTGCCGGCCGCGGTGTCGATCGGCACCAACCCGACGTTCTCCGGCAAGGAGCGCCGGGTCGAGGCCTTCGTCCTGGACTTCCAGGGCGACCTGTACGGCGAGCGGGTCAGCCTCGACTTCGCCGACCGCCTCCGGGAGCAGCGGGTGTACACGGGGATCGAGCCGTTGATCGCGCAGATCGGCGAGGACGTCGAGCAGACCCGCGAGGTGCTGCGCAATGGTCCGATTCGGGACTGAACCGGGCCGTCTGTTAGCCTTGGGTTGACGCCGGGTGACCGGCGGGGGTCAGGCTGCCTGCACGACGCCGCGGGAGCCGGCCGATTGAATCCACGGTAAAGGGAGAACATGGCGCTCGACTCTGCGCAGAAGACCGAGATCATGGGCAAGTACGCCACCGTTGAGGGTGACACCGGTTCGCCGGAGGTCCAGGTGGCGATGCTGACCAAGCGGATCGCGGATCTGACCGAACACCTCAAGCAGCACAAGCACGACCACCACAGCCGGCGCGGCCTGCTGCTGCTGGTCGGCCGTCGCCGCCGCCTGCTCAACTACCTGCAGCGCAGCGACATCGCCCGCTACCGCTCGCTCATCGAGCGCCTCGGCCTGCGGCGATAACACGACACGCACTCACGGGGGAGTAGCCGACATTCGGCGCTCCCCCGTCGAGTAGTGACACACTGGAATGGCAGCGCCCCGCCGAGCGGGTCGGCGCACCGGTCCTCGGTAGTGGCTTCCGGGTGAAGGACACACCCCGTGAGCTTCGATCGAAGACCGGCCGCAGACAGCTCCGCCAGGGCGAACCAACGACCCAAAGGGAGCAATTCCACACATGACCGAGCCAAGCACTCTCGGTACTCACAGCAGCAAGGCCGTCATCGACAACGGCTCGTTCGGCACCCGGGAGATCACGTTCTCCACCGGGCGCCTCGCGCGGCAGGCGGCCGGTTCGGCGCTCGCCCAGCTCGGCGAGACCGTCGTCATGTCGGCCACCACGGCCGGCAAGCAGCCCAAGGACCAGTTCGACTTCTTCCCGCTGACGGTGGACGTCGAGGAGCGGATGTACGCGGCCGGGCGCATCCCGGGCTCGTTCTTCCGCCGTGAGGGCCGCCCCAGCGAGGACGCGATCCTCACCTGCCGCCTCATCGACCGCCCGCTGCGCCCGTCCTTCGTCAAGGGCCTGCGCAACGAGGTCCAGGTCGTCGAGACGGTGCTGGCGCTCGACCCGGCCCACCCGTACGACGTCGTGGCGATCAACGCCGCCTCACTGTCGACCAAGCTCTCGGGCCTGCCGTTCTCCGGCCCGATCGGCGCGACCCGCATGGCCCACATCGACGGGCAGTGGGTGGCGTTCCCGACCGTCGAGGAGCTGGCCCGCGCCACCTTCGACATGGTCGTGGCCGGCCGGGTCCTGCCCGACGGTGACGTCGCCATCATGATGGTCGAGGCCGAGGCCACCGAGCACACCGTCGCCCTCGTGGCCGGCGGCGCGCCCGCGCCGACCGAGGAGGTCGTCGCCGGCGGTCTCGAGGCGTCCAAGCCCGCCATCCGCGAGCTGTGCCGGGCCCAGGCCGAGCTGGCCGACGTCGCGGCCAAGCCGGTGCAGGAGTTCCCGACCTTCCTCGACTACCAGCCCGACGCCTACGAGGCCGTCGCCGGCGCGGTGAAGGACGAGGTCGCCGAGGCCCTGCGCATCGCCGGCAAGGCGGAGCGCGAGGAGGCCCTCGACCGGATCAAGGAGGCCGCCTTCGAGCGGGTCGGCGGCCAGCTCGAGGGGCGCGAGAAGGAGATCGGCGCCGCGCTGCGGTCGCTGACGAAGAACGAGGTCCGTGCCCGCGTGCTGCGCGAGCAGGTCCGCATCGACGGCCGCGGCCCGCGCGACATCCGGCCGCTGACCGCCGAGGTGCAGGTCCTGCCCCGCGTGCACGGCTCGGCGCTGTTCGAGCGCGGCGAGACCCAGATCCTGGGCGTCACCACGCTGAACATGCTGCGCATGGAGCAGACGCTGGACACCCTCGCGCCCGAGAAGTCCAAGCGGTACATGCACAACTACAACTTCCCGCCGTACTCGACCGGTGAGACGGGCCGCGTCGGCGCCCCCAAGCGCCGCGAGATCGGCCACGGCGCGCTGGCCGAGCGGGCGCTGATCCCGGTCCTGCCGACCCGCGAGGAGTTCCCCTACGCGATCCGGCAGGTCTCCGAGGCGCTGGGCTCCAACGGCTCGACGTCCATGGGCTCGGTCTGCGCCTCCACGATGGCCCTGCTGTCGGCCGGTGTGCCGCTGAAGGCGCCGGTCGCGGGCATCGCGATGGGCCTCATCTCCGACGAGGTCGACGGCAAGACGTCCTACGTCACGCTGACCGACATCCTCGGCGCCGAGGACGCGTTCGGCGACATGGACTTCAAGGTCGCCGGCACCCGCGAGTTCGTCACCGCGCTGCAGCTGGACACCAAGCTCGACGGCATCCCGTCGGACGTGCTGGCCGGCGCCCTGCAGCAGGCCCACGACGCGCGGCACGTCATCCTCGACGTGATGGCCGAGGCCATCGAGTCGCCGGCGGGCATGAGCCAGTACGCGCCGCGGGTCACCACGGTGCGCATCCCGGTCGACAAGATCGGCATGGTGATCGGGCCCAAGGGTCAGACCATCAACGCGATCCAGGACGAGACCGGCGCCGAGATCAGCATCGAGGACGACGGCACGATCTACGTCGGCGCGACCGACGGCCCGTCGGCCGAGGCCGCCGTGGAGCGGATCAACGCGATCGCCAACCCGACCATGCCCAAGGTCGGCGACAAGTTCCTCGGCACCGTGGTGAAGACGGCCGCGTTCGGCGCCTTCATCTCGCTGCTGCCCGGCCGCGACGGCCTGCTGCACATCTCCAAGGTGGGCAACGGCAAGCGGGTCGACAAGGTCGAGGACTTCCTCAACGTCGGCGACAAGGTCGAGGTGCAGATCGCGGACATCGACAACCGCGGCAAGATCTACCTCGACAAGGTCCTGGCCGAGGGCGAGCAGCCGCCGGCGCCGGCCGAGGGCGGCGAGCGTCCGGCCCGTGAGCCCCGCGGCGACCGTGGTGGTGACCGTGGCGACCGCGGCGACCGTGGCCCGCGCCGTGACCGCGGCGACCGTGGTGGTGACCGCGGCGACCGCGGTGGCGACCGCGCCCCGCGGGCTGCCTCCGCCGAAGGTGGCGAGGGTGGCGAGAGCGCGCCGTCCGGTGAGGGCGCGCCGTCGGGCGAGGACGGCGAGTTCCGTCGTCGGCGCAGCCGGCGCGACTGATCCATGGCGAGCCGAGCACAGACCCAGACGCTGTCCGACGACCCGCTGGGTGGCACGGTGCGCCGCACCGTGCTGCCCAACGGGCTCCGGATCCTGACCGAGGCGATTCCCGCGATGCGGAGCGTCTCGTTCGGGGTCTGGGTCGGCATCGGCTCACGGGACGAGACGCCCGCACTGTCGGGCGTCTCGCACTTCCTCGAGCACCTGCTCTTCAAGGGCACCAAGCGGCGCAGCGCGCTGGACATCTCCGCGCAGATCGAGGCGGTCGGCGGGGAGACCAACGCGTTCACCGCCAAGGAGTACACGTGCTACTACGCGCGGGTGCTCGACGCGGACCTGCCGCTGGCCATCGACGTCGTCTGTGACCTGGTCACCGACTCGGTGCTGACCGAGGCGGACGTGGAGACCGAGCGTGGCGTGATCCTCGAGGAGATCGCCATGCACGACGACGAGCCCGGTGACGAGGTCCATGACGTCTTCACCGAGGCCGTCTACGGCAACCACCCGCTCGGCCGGCAGATCTCGGGCACGGTGCCGAGCATCTCGGCGCTGACCCGCAAGCAGATCGACGGCTTCTACCGCCGCCGGTACCGCCCGGAGGCCATGGTCATCGCGGCCGCCGGCAACCTCGACCACAACAAGGTCGTCCGGGCCGTGCGCGCCGCGTTCGAGCGGGCCGGCTGGGGCGACCCGGCGGTGCCCGCCCCGCGCCGCGCCCGCACCACCCGGGTGCCCACCCGCTCCGGGCAGGTCGTGGTGCGCAACAAGGACACCGAGCAGGCGCACCTGGTGCTCGGCTGCACCGGGTACCCGCGCCAGCACGACGACCGCTTCGCCCTCGGCGCGCTGAACAACGTGCTCGGCGGCGGCATGTCCAGCCGGTTGTTCCAGCAGATCCGCGAGCAGCGCGGACTGGCGTACTCGGTGTACTCGTTCACCTCGCAGTACAGCGATGCCGGGCTCTTCGGTGTCTATGCCGGGTGCGCGCCGGGCAAGGTCGAGGAAGTCCTCGCCATCACCCGCGAGGAGCTGGCCCGCGTGGCGTCCGACGGCCTCACCGACGCCGAGATCGAGCGGGGCAAGGGGATGCTCAAGGGCGCGGTCGTGCTCGGCCTGGAGGACACCGGGTCGCGGATGAGCCGGTTGGGCAAGGGCGAGCTGCTCTACGACGACCTGCTGTCGGTCGACGACATCCTGCGCCGGGTCGACGAGGTCACCCCGGAGCAGGTCCGCAAGGTCACCGAGGAGCTCCTGGCCCGGCCGATGTCGCTCGCCGTGATCGGTGACTTCGACGAGGGCGCGTTCTCCGAAGCCCTGCACTGAGAGCCCGGAGCCGACCCGCTAGGTTGAACCGGTGAGCGAGACGATCCGGGTCGGTGTGCTGGGTGCGCGCGGCCGCATGGGCACCGAGGTGTGCAAGGCCGTGAGCGGCGCGGACGACCTGGAGCTGGTCGCCACCGTCGACGAGGGCGAGAGCCTCGAGGCGCTGGCGACGGCCCAGGTGGTGGTGGACTTCACCACCCCCGACGCGGTGCTCGGCAACATCGACTGGTGCCTGGAGCACGGCGTGAACGTCGTCGTCGGCACCTCCGGCTTCACCACCGAGCGGATCGAGCTGGTCCAGGACCGGCTCGCCGCGAAGCCCGGCCTCGGCATCGTGATCGCCCCCAACTTCGCCATCGGCGCGGTCCTGCTGATGGAGTTCGCGGCCCGGGCGGCCCGGCACTTCGAGTCGGTGGAAATCGTCGAGATGCACCACCCGAAGAAGATCGACGCCCCCAGTGGTACCGCACTGCGGACCGCCCAGATCATCGCCGAGGCGCGCGCGGAGGCAGGTCTGGGCGCGGTCCCGGACGCCACCAAGGAGGAGATGGCCGGCGCCCGCGGCAGCGACGTCGAGGGCATCCGGGTGCACGCGCTGCGGGCCACCGGCCTGGTCGCGCACCAGGAGGTGCTCTTCGGCACGGCGGGGGAGACCCTCACCCTGCGGCACGACTCCTACGACCGGGTTTCCTTCATGCCGGGTGTACTGCTGGCGGTGCGCTCCGTCATCGCCCGCCCCGGCCTCACCGTGGGCCTCGGCGAACTGCTGGGCTGAAAGTCCCACGATCTGGACAAGTCAGGGCACCGTTGGGCGGCAACCGCATCACGCCCCGGTAACGGCATCCTGATCGAGTGACACGTGCCACCGCACCTGCGGGATCAGCATGTCATCGACGTCCAGCGATCGCCCGGCCCCGTCCGGCGCCCACCCGGTGCTCTCCAGAAATCGACGTGTAACACCGTCGTCCTTGAACGTCCATGCAAGTGCTGTCGTGAATCCGTCAGAACGCCACAAATCCACGCTTGCCGCCAGCAATCGGGAGCCGTGGCCGCGACGGCCCCACCGGGGCTCGACCAGCACGTCCGTGATGGCCGCGGCGGAGGCAAATGCCTTGTCAAGGGCGGTGTGATCTTCGTCCGGGGCCAGCGCGGTGTCGTCTGCCGGACCTGACGCGGCAAAGCCCACGACGTATGCTGACTCTGGTTGCGAGCCGGGCGAATCGACCTGTTCGACCGCCACCAGCACCCGGTGGGCCGCACTCGGCGGCTCCGCGATTGCGTCTCGCCACCTGCGGGTAATCCAATCCTCGTCCAGCCGGTCGAGGATGTGTTTGGGCAGCAGTCGCCGATAGGCGACGCGCCACGTCGTGAGTTGGATACGCGCGATCTCGACGACGTCGTCGAGCCGCGCCGGACGGACGAACCCGAGCGTCATGATGCAGCAGCCTACGGATTTTGTGTCAAGCACAACTCGGCGGGGTAGCGCCCGCACGTCACAGTTCGACCAGCGGGACCGTTGAGTCCCCTGTGAGGGAACTCTGAGGCACGACCCCGAGGCTCTGATGACAGTCTGGACGTTGATGGCACAGCGGAGACAGCGATGACCGGGAGGGCAGATCAGGTGGCGGAGCGAGGACGGGTCGCCGAAACGAGCACCGTCCGGCCCAAGCTGCGGCCCGGCATGCGCAAGACGCTCGTCGTGCTGGCCGTCTGGGCCGTCGTGTGGGCCTTCCTGCTGGTGGCGGCCGCGCACAACGGCTTCTTCGACCTCAAGGTCTACTACGGCGCGATGGACTACTGGGTCAACCGCGGCGGGGACATCTACGACTACCTGACGCCCGGCACGCCCTACGGCTTCACCTATCCGCCGTTCGCCGCCGCGCTCATGACGCCGATGTCGCTGATCAGCTGGAACGTCGCGATCGTCATCAGCGTCACGATGAACATCCTGTGCATGCTCGCGATCCTCACCTGGCTGCTCGGGCCGATCATCAAGCGCCAGGGCTGGTCGTACTGGTACGCGATGGGCATCGCCATGGCGCTCGCCGCCGCCTTCGAGCCGATCCGCGAGACGGTGAACTTCGGGCAGGTCAACATCCTGCTGGTGTTCCTGATCGTCGCCGACGTGATGCTGCTGATCCGCAACGGGCACAAGCTCGGCGGCCTCGGCATCGGCCTGGCCACCGCGATCAAGCTCACCCCCGGCGTCTTCATCATCTACCTGCTGATCACCCGCCGCTGGCGCGCCGCCGCCGTCTCGGCCGCGACCGCCACCGCCGCGACCTGGCTCGCCGCGACGTTCGCGCCGGACGCCTCCCGGGTGTTCTGGACCGACGCGGTGTGGAACACCGACCGGGTCGGCTCGCCCACCTTCGTCTCCAACCAGGCGCTCACCGGCCTCGTCGGGCGGATCTTCAACCCCGACCCGATGAAGCCGCTGTGGCTGCTGCTGGTGCTGATCACGCTCGCCGTCTGGTACTGGCGCTCGCGCCGGGCCATCCGGCACCGCGACGAGGTCGCCGGCCTGGCCCTGACCGGCCTGGTGGGCTGCATGGTCAGCCCGATCACCTGGATCCACCACCTGGTGTGGACCGTCCCGGCGATCATCGTGCTGTTCGACTACGCGACCGACCGCTCGATCGACCCGCGGCGCCGGCGCAACCTCGCGATCGCCTTCGGGTTCTCCTTCGCCCTGCTGTGCAGCCGCACCCCGTGGGCCTTCCACGCCAAGTTCGACGGGCTCGGGCTGATCGGCAGCAACGCGTACATCCTGCTGATGATCGGGCTGCTGTTCGGCCTGCCGATCCGGGAACCGGCCGACACCGGCGCGAGCCGGCCGCTCGAGGGCGAGCCGGGGGAGGTGCCGGACCCCAGCGTCGAGGACGTCCCCGACCCCGACCTGGTCGAGATCGACCGGAAGGTCACCGAGGCCTTTCACGCCCAGGAGCAGCCCCGGCGCCCGCTCGTCGGCGCCTGACACCACCGGTTCGTAGACGCCCGGCGGCCCTCGCGGTCGCCGGGCGTTTTTAGTCGTACCCGGGGGTTAGCCTCCTTGACGATGACCGAGATGCTGAGCCAGACCCAGGCCCGCCGGATCGCCCTCGCCGCGTCGGGCTTCGCCGACCGGGCGCCCGGGGGCACGCCCGAGCGCCGGCACCTGCGCCGGGTGCTGGAGCGGACCGGCCTGCTCCAGATCGACTCGGTCAACATCGTCCAGCGCGCCCACTACCTGCCCGCCTACAGCCGCCTCGGCCCCTACGACCCGGCCCTGCTCGACCGCCTCGCCTACCGGCGGCCGCGCGAGTTGTTCGAATACTGGGCGCACGAGGCGTCGCTCGTACCGGTACGGCTGCAGCCTTTCCTGCGATGGCGGATGCGCTCGGGGGCCGCGTGGGGCCGGATGGTCCGCATCGCCCGCGAGCAGCCCGACCTGGTCCGCTGGGTGCTGGAGGAGATCCGCGCCAAGGGCCCGATCAGCGCGGCCGAGGTGGAGGGTGACCTGGTCCAGCCGCGGCGCAAGGACCACTGGGGCTGGAACTGGTCGGACACCAAGACCGCGATCGAGTGGCTGTTCTACACCGGCGAGGTGAGCGTGGCCCGGCGCAACTCCGCCTTCGCCCGGGTCTACGACGTGCCGGACCGCATCCTGCCGCCCGAGGTCGTCGACGCGCCCACCCCGAGCGACGAGGACGCCTACCGCGAGCTGGTCCGGGTCGCCGCCCGCGGGCTAGGCGTGGCCGCCGAGCCGGAGCTGCGCGACTACTTCCGGCTCCCGCTGGCCGGCGCCCGCCAGGCCATCGCCGAGCTGGTCGAGGCCGGCGAGCTGCTGCCGGTCGAGGTCGAGGGCTGGGCGCCCCGGGCCTACCTGCACGCCGAGGCCCGCACCCCGCGCCGGATCACGGCGGCCGCCCTGGTGAGCCCGTTCGACCCGCTGATGTGGGAGCGCGCCCGGGTCGAGCGGCTGTTCGGGTTCAACTACCGCATCGAGATCTACGTGCCGCCGGCCCAGCGGCTGTACGGCTACTACGTCCTGCCGTTCCTGCTCGGCGACCGCCTGGTGGCCCGCGTCGACCTCAAGGCGGACCGCAAGGCCGGCGTCCTGCAGATCCCGGCCGCGTGGGTCGAGCCACTGCAGGGCCGCGGCGCACCGTCCCCGCCGGAGGTGGCCGAGGCGCTCGCGACCGAATTGCACCGGTTCGCGGGCTGGCTGGGACTCGAGGAGGTGGACCTGCCCCAGCGCGGCGACTTCGCCGAACCGCTGGCGAAGGAGTTGGGCACTGTTGCAAAGTGACGTGCTGCCTCTGCTGCTGGTCGGATTAGGTGCGGTTTTGAGGGGGTGTGGGTGGAGCGAAGCTCCCCCACCGCTCTTCAGGACATCGCACGGTATCCAACGGTGCTCGAGAGACCTTTCGAGCGCGGTGTAGCTTGGGATCGTGACGTCGCCCATGCCGGCCCCTGCGCCCGGGTCACTCGAAGGAGTGCTCCCTGACGTGCCCCACCTGGGCGCGCCTGTCACGCCGGAAAGCGTGAACCTGCCGCCGGTGTACCAGTACGCCTACCAGCCGCCGAAGGGGCGCTTCCAGCGGCTGATCGAGCGGCTGCCGGCCTGGGCCGGTCCCGCTGGTGTGGGCGCACTGATCTCGGGTGGCGTGGCGTACACGCTGCTCATGAAGCCCACCACGGCCGGCGCCAGCGACCCGCCGACGTGCCTGGTCAAGCTGCTGACCGGGTTCGACTGCCCGGGCTGCGGCGGCACCCGCGCGGCCTGGTACCTGCTGCACGGCGACATCCCGGCCGCCGCCCACCACCACGCCCCGCTGGTGTTCGCGGCGCCGTTCCTGGCCTACCTGTACGTGGCCTGGACCGTGAACCGGCTGAACCTGCCGTTCAAGCTGCCCATGCTGCGGATCTCCAACGGCGCCCTGATCGGGTTCCTGGTCGCGTGGCTCGCGTTCTCCATCCTGCGAAACCTGCCCTGGGCGCCGTTCACCTATTTCTTCGTCTGACCTACAGCCTTGTAAGCTCGGCGAATGCTCTCCGTCAAAGCCATCGCCTGGACGCACTTCGAACCTCCCGCCGACGTGGCGTGGGAGACGGATGCGGACGGGGGCGAGGCGCTCGCGGAGTTCGCCGGCCGCGCCTGCTACCAGTCGTGGAGCAAGCCCAACCCGGCCACCGCGACCAACGCGGGATACCTGCGGCACATCCTCGAGGTCGGCCACCTGAGCGTCCTCGAGCACGGCACCGTGACGTTCTACATGACCGGCGTGTCGCGCTCGTTCACCCACGAGCTGGTCCGGCACCGGCACTTCTCCTACTCGCAGCTCTCCCAGCGTTACGTGCCCGGCCGTGAGCAGGTCATGGTCGAGCCGGCCGTGATCGCCGAGGACCCGGCGCTGCACAAGACGTTCGTCGAGGCGAGCGAGGCGGCGCTGCGGGCCTACAACGAGCTGCTCGAGGGGCTCGAGGCCAAGTTCTCGGACGTGGAGAACAAGACCTCGCGGCGCAAGCAGGCCCGCCAGGCCGCCCGCGCCGTGCTGCCCAACGCGGCCGAGACGCGGATCGTCGTCACCGGCAACTACCGCGCCTGGCGGCACTTCGTGACCATGCGGGCCAGCGAGGGCGCGGACGTGGAGATCCGCGAGGTGGCCGTCGCCTGCCTGCGCGAATTGCAGCGGATCGCCCCGAGTGTCTTCGGCGATTTCGCCATCACCGAACTTTCGGACGGGACCGAGGTGGCGTCCCCGCAGTACACCTGGGAATCTTGAAGAATGCTCGGCACAGGCGTCCGCTAGGTTGTGCGTATGACACGCACCGGTTCCGTCCCCGGCCGGCCGTTCGGCCGGCTGCTCAGCGCGATGGTCACGCCGTTCGGGCCTGACGGATCGCTCGACGCCGACGGCGCCGCCCGGCTCGCCACCTACCTGGTCGACGAGCAGGAGCACGACGGCCTGGTGGTCAACGGCACCACCGGCGAGTCGGCGACCACCACCGACGCGGAGAAGGAACGGGTGCTCCGGGCGGTCGTGGAGGCGGTCGGCGACCGGGCGACCGTGATCGCCGGCGTCGGCACCAACGACACCGCGCACTCGGTCGAGCTGACCCGGGCCGCCGAGAAGGCCGGCGCCGACGGGCTGCTCGTCGTCACGCCGTATTACAACAAGCCGCCCCAGGCCGGCCTGATCCAGCACTTCCGGACCGTCGCCGACGCGTCGGGGCTGCCGGTCATGCTGTACGACATCCCGGGCCGCTCCGGCGTGGCGATCGAGACCGAGACCCTGTGCCGGCTCGCCGAGCACGAGCGCATCGTCGCCGTGAAGGACGCCAAGGGCGATCTCGGCGAGACCGCCTGGGTGATCAAGCGTACCGGCCTCGCGTACTACTCGGGCGAGGACAAGCTGACCCTGCCGCTGGTCTCCGTGGGGGCGGTCGGCGTCGTCGGCGTGCCCACCCACGTCTTCGGGCCGCAGACCAAGGCGATGATCACCGCGTACGAGGCGGGCGACGTGACCCGGGCCCGCGAGCTGCACCTGCAGCTGCTCCCGGCGTTCTGCGGATTCTTCCGCACCCAGGGTGTCATCCTGACCAAGGCCGCCCTGACGCTGCTGGGCCTGCCCGCCGGCCCGGTTCGCCCGCCGCTGGTGGGGGCGAACGCGGCGGAACTCGGGCGGCTGCGGGAGGATTGCGCGGAAGCGGGCCGCACGATCGGTACCGCCGACCAGATGGCGCACCACAACGAACTCGGAGTGGCCCTATGACGGTGGCGCACGTCGAGCTCGATCCGCCGCCCCCTCCGGGGCCCGACACCCTGCGGGTGACCCCGCTGGGCGGGCTGGGCGCGATCGGCCGCAACATGACGCTGCTGGAGTTCGACGGCAAGCTGCTTGTCATCGACTGCGGTGTGTTGTTCCCCGATGTGGAGCAGCCGGGCGTGGACCTCATCCTGCCCGACTTCTCCTCGATCCTCGACCGTCTGGACCAGGTTCAGGCGATCGTGCTCACGCACGGGCACGAGGACCACATCGGCGCGGTGCCGTACCTACTGGCCCACAAGCCGGACATCCCGCTGGTCGGCTCCAAGTTCACGCTCGCCCTGGTCGAGGCCAAGCTGGCCGAGCGGCGCATCGAGCCCTACTCGCTGACCGTGCGGGAGGGCCAGACCGAGCGGCTCGGGCCGTTCTCGTGCGAGTTCTTCGCGGTCAACCACTCGATCCCGGACGCCCTGGCGGTCGCGGTGACCACGAGCGCCGGCACGCTGCTGCACACCGGCGACTTCAAGATGGACCAGCTGCCCCTCGACGGGCGGATCACCGACCTGGCCGGGTTCGCACGGCTCGGGGCCGACGGCGTCGACCTGCTGCTGTCGGACTCGACCAACGCCGAGATCCCCGGCTTCGTCACCCCCGAGCGCGAGATCGGGCCGGTGCTGGAGCGGATCTTCGGCCGCGCGACCGGGCGCATCATCGTCGCGTCGTTCGCCTCCCACGTGCACCGCGTGCAGCAGGTCTTCGACGCCGCGCACGCGCACGGGCGCAAGGTGGCGCTCATCGGCCGCTCGATGGTGCGCAACATGGGCATCGCGCGCGACCTGGGCCTGTTGCGCATCCCGCACGGCCTGGTGGTCGCGATCGACGAGGCGATGAGCCTGCCCGCCGAGCGGGTCGTGCTCATGTCGACCGGGTCGCAGGGCGAGCCGATGAGCGCGCTCGGGCGGATGGCCAACGGCGACCACCGGCACATCGTGATCGGCGAGGGCGACACCATCGTGCTCGCGTCGTCGCTGGTGCCGGGCAACGAGACCGCGGTGTACCGGGTGATCAACCAGCTCTCCCGCGCGGGCGCGACGGTCGTGCACAAGGACGTGGCCAAGGTGCACGTCTCCGGGCACGCACCCGCGGGCGAGCTGCTGTACCTGCTGAACGTGGTCAAGCCGCGCAACTTCATGCCGGTGCACGGCGAGTGGCGGCACCTGCGCGCCCACGCGCAACTGGCGCGGGAGGCCGGCGTGCCCGACGAGCGCGTCGTGCTGTGCGAGGACGGCGACGTGGTCGATCTCGTCGGCGGCGAGGCGCGCCTGGTGGGCCACATCCGCTCGCGGTACGTCTACGTCGACGGCCTGGCCATCGGTGACGTCGGCGAGTCGCTGCTGACCGAGCGGCGCATCCTGGGCGACGGCGGGTTCATCGCGGCCACGGTCGTGATCGACTCCGTCACCGGCAAGGTGGTGGCCGGCCCGACCGTCTCGGCCAAGGGCTTCTCCGACGACCCGGCCGTGTTCAACGCCGTCCTGCCGCTGGTCACCGACGCGCTCAACAGGGCCGCGGCGGACGGCATCACCGACCCGCACCAGCTGCAGCAGATCGTCCGGCGCACCGTCGGGCGGTGGGTCAACGAGGCCTACCGGCGCCGCCCGATGATCGTGCCGACGGTGGTCGAGGTCTGACGTGTACGCGGCGCTGGCGACGACGTTCCTGGCGCTGCACTTCGTGTTCATCGCGTACGTGGTCGTCGGCGGGTTCCTCGTCTGGCGGTGGCCCAGGGCCTTCTGGCCGCACCTGGCCGCCGCCGCGTGGGGCCTCGCCGTCGTCACGATCCCGCTGACCTGCCCGCTCACCGTGGCCGAGCACTGGGCGCGGCGCCGGGCCGGGCAGGCGGTCGGGGAGCGCGGCTTCATCGACTCGTACATCGAGAACGTGATCTACCCCGAGCGCTACACCCACCTCGCGCAGGTCCTCGTGGGTGTCGTGGTGGTCTTCTCCTACGCCGTCGCGCTCGCGAAGCTGCGCCACCGGCGTGCCGAGAGAACAATGTCGTAGCCGCCCGATACGGTGTGACACATGGCGGGCCGCACCTCCCAGGCCGGCCGCGGCGGAGGCACGGCCAACGCGCGCGGCGGTTCGAACACGCGTGCTACCCCGCAGAAGCGAGCGAACCCCCGCTCGCCCGCGAAGGCGGCCACGCCGACCAAGACCACCCGCGGCCGGGCCGCTCCCACCCGGGCCACGCCCGCGCGCGGCACCACGCGCGCCGCGACCGCGGTCCGCCGGCGCCGCACCGGGGCCATGGTCGCCACGCCGCTGGGCCTGTTCGGCCGGGGCATGATCGCGGTCTGGATGGGCCTCGCGCACAGCGTCGGCTGGGGCGCCCGCGCCATCGGCCGGCAGGCGGCGACCGCCCGCGACCTCGATCCGGAGCACCGCCGCGACGGGGCCGGGCTGGCCATGATCGGGGCGGCCGTCCTGCTCACCGCGGCCCTGTGGTTCCAGGCGGCCGGACCGGTCGGGCGTTGGCTGGCGAGCATCTGCCACACGTTCATCGGGGCTGCCTCCGCGGTACTGCCCGTGCTCCTCCTGATCGGCGGGATCAGGATCATGCGCTCGAACGACGACCCCGACGAGCACCGCGGGCGCGGGCTGGTCGGCTGGGGCGCGCTGTTCATCGGCGGCACCGGCCTGATGCACCTGGCCGCGGGCGGCCCGACGCTGCCCGCGCGGATGGACCGGGCCGGGGGCCTGCTCGGGCGGGGCGGCGGCGGCCTGCTGGAGATGGCGGTCACGTCCTGGGTCGCGGTACCGCTGCTGCTGTTGCTGTCGGCTTTTGGTCTTCTGGTCGTGACGTCGACCCCGATCAGCCGGCTGCCGCACCGGTGGCGCCAGCTGCGCGATCTCGCCCTCGGGCGGGTCGAGGACCCGACGCTGGTCGACGAGGACGAATACGAGGAGCTCTACGACGAGCCGGAGGAGCGCCCCGCGCGCCGCGCACCGGCCCGTCGCCGCCAGGCCGCCCGCGCGGGCGACGAGCCCGAGCCGCTGCCGCACCCGCTGGGCCTGGACCCCGACGAGTTCGACGCGGCCGCGCCCGACCTCGACCCGGAGCTCGTCCACGACACCGTGGTCCTGCAGCGGATGCCGGCCGGGCGCAAGAAGAAGGAGCCCAAGGCGGCGCCCGAGAAGGAGCCGCCGGAGCACTCGCCGATGCCCACCCGGGCCGAGCAGCTCGCGCTCACCGACGCCGACTACAAGCTGCCGCCGCCGACCCTGCTGGGCACCGGCGACGCGCCGCGCGGGCGGACCCGGGCCAACGACGAGGTCACCAACGCGCTGCAGGGCGTCTTCGAGCAGTTCGGCGTGGACGCGCTGGTCACCGGCTTCACCCGGGGCCCGACGGTGACCCGCTACGAGGTCGAGATCGGCCACGGCGTGAAGGTCGAGCGGATCACGGCGCTGTCCAAGAACATCGCGTACGCGGTGAAGTCGGCCGACGTGCGCATCCAGAGCCCGATCCCCGGCAAGAGCGCGGTCGGCGTCGAGATCCCCAACTCCGACCGGGAGAACGTGGCCCTCGGCGACGTGCTGCGCTCGCGGGTGGCCACGTCCGACCACCACCCGCTGATGGTGGCGCTGGGCAAGGACATCGAGGGCGGCTACGTCGTGGCCAACCTGGCCAAGATGCCGCACATCCTCATCGCCGGCGCGACCGGCGCGGGCAAGTCCAGCTGCCTCAACAGCCTGCTCGTGTCCCTGCTGACCCGGGCCACCCCGGAGGAGGTCCGGCTGCTGCTGGTCGACCCCAAGCGGGTCGAGCTGACCAGTTACGAGGGCATCCCGCACCTGGTCACGCCGATCGTGACCAACCCCAAGAAGGCGGCCGACGCCCTGGACTGGGTCGTCGGCGAGATGGACATGCGCTACGACGACCTCGCCGCCGCCGGGGTCCGCCACATCGACGACTACAACCGCAAGGTGCGCGCCGGGCAGATCACCGCGCCGCCGGGCAGCGAACGGCAGATCCGGCCCTACCCCTACCTGCTGGTGATCGTCGACGAGCTCGCCGACCTGATGATGGTCGCGCCGCGCGACGTCGAGGACTCGGTCGTGCGGATCACCCAGCTGGCCCGCGCGGCCGGCATCCACCTGGTGCTCGCCACCCAGCGCCCCAGTGTCGACGTCGTCACCGGCCTGATCAAGGCCAACGTGCCGTCCCGGCTGGCCTTCGCCACGTCCAGCCTCGCCGACTCCCGGGTCATCCTCGACCAGCCCGGCGCCGAGAAGCTCATCGGCCGCGGCGACGCCCTGTTCCTGCCGATGGGCGCCTCGAAGCCGGTCCGCATCCAGGGCGCCTGGGTCAGCGAGACCGAGATCAACGACGTCGTCAAGTTCTGCAAGGACCAGCGCGAGCCCGAGTTCCGCGAGGGCGTGACCCAGAAGCGCGACGAGGGCAAGAAGAAGATCGACGAGGAGATCGGCGACGACCTCGAGCTGCTCGTGCAGGCCATCGAACTGGTCGTAACCAGCCAGTTCGGCTCGACGAGCATGCTGCAGCGCAAGCTGCGGGTCGGCTTCGCCAAGGCCGGCCGGCTCATGGACCTCATGGAGTCGCGCGGCATCGTCGGCCCGTCCGAGGGCTCCAAGGCCCGCGACGTGCTCATCAAGCCCGACTCGCTGGGCGAGGTGCTGGGGGGCCTCAAGGCCGACGGGGACGACGACTAGCGTCTGGGCGTGCTCGCCGCGTTCGTTCCTATCTGGGCGCTCACGGCCGTCGGGTTCGTGGCGGGGCGCAGCGGGGTGCTCGGGGCGGCCGCCGTCGATGTGCTCGGGCGGTTCGTGTTCTACGTGGCGATGCCCGCGGCGCTGCTCAACACCCTGACCCGGCAGCCGATCGGGGGGACCGCCGGGAAGGCGGTGGCGGCATTCGCATTGGCCACGCTCGCCGTGGGGGCGGTCGGCTTCTGTGCCGCGCGGTGGGTGTTCCGGCGGTCGCTGGCCGAGCAGACGATCGCGGCGATGGCGTCCGGGTACGTCAACGCCGGCAATCTCGGCATTCCGGTCATGGTGCAGGTGCTGGGCGACGCGAGCTTCATCGCCGTGGTGCTGCTGATCCAGACGAGCATCCTGACGCCGATCATCCTCGGGACGCTCGACGTCGCGCAGAGCGACCACGCGGCCGGGCGGTGGCGACGGCTGCTGACGGTGCCGCTGCGCAGCCCGGTCATGCTCGCCTGTCTGGCGGGCGTGGTGCTCGGGGCAGTGCACGTACACCTGCCGCGGCTGCTGGGCGATGCCGTGGCGCTGCTCGGGGACGCCGCCGTGCCCTCGGCGCTCGTCGCGCTGGGGCTCTCGCTGGTGCCGCGGCGCGACGGCGAGGGCGAGGCGCGGCGGCCGGTCGAGGTGACACTGGCAGTACTGCTGAAATCGCTCCTGCAACCCCTGCTGTGCCTGGTGCTGGCGCGCTTCGTGTTCGGGGTGACCGGGCCCGCGCTACTGGCCGCGGTGCTGTGCTCGGCGCTGCCGACCGCCCAGAACACGTTCGTCTACGGGCGCGCGTACGGCGTCGACGGCACCTTCGCCCGGGACGTGATCGTGGCGTCGACCGGGCTGTCCATGGCGACGCTGACGGTGGTCGCGGCGCTGCTGGGGTAGCTGCTGGGATAGTTGAGCGCGTGGCGGACGAGGGGATCGGGGCGGTCGCGGCGCTGGGCGACGCGCGGCGGCGGGCGGTGTACGAGTTCGTCGCGTCCGCGCGCGAGGCGGTCAGCCGGGACCAGGTCGCCGAGGCGCTCGCGATCGGGCGCAACCTCGCCGCGCATCACCTGGACAAGCTGGTCGAGGCCGGGCTCCTCGACGTGGCCTTCGCGCGGCTCGGCGGGCGCAGCGGGCCCGGGGCCGGCCGGCCCGCCAAGGTGTACCGCCGCAGCGCGACCGAGCACGCCGTCAGCCTGCCGCCGCGGGGGTACCGCGTGCTGGCCGAGGTCTTCGCGGAGGCGGTGTCCGAGGCCGGGGTGGAGCCGGCGCTCTACGCGGCCGCGCGCCGGACGGGGGAGCGGCTCGCGAGCAGCGACATCGAGGCGACGCTGCGCGGGATGGGCTACGAGCCGTTCGCCGACGGGACGGTCTGGCGGCTGCGCAACTGCCCGTTCGACGCCGTCGCGCGGACGCACCCGGGGGTGGTGTGCGGGGCGAACCTCGCGCTGCTGCAGGGGGCGCTGGGCGAGCGCGGCGTACGGATCGATCCGGGGCCGGACGGGTGCTGCGTGGTGGTGGATCGAGACACAACGGGTACTAAAAACAATGAAGGTTTGTCTTAGACTGCCGCCATGACGCCTCAACTCGCTCAGCTCAACGTCGGTGTGCCGGTGGGGCCGCGCGACGACCCGCGGATGGCCGACTTCTACGCCGAGCTCGACCGGATCAATGCCCTCGCCGACGCGTGGCCGGGCTTCGTGTGGCGGCTCGTGGACGACAGCGGCGCCGACGCCACCTCGCTGCGCCCGTTCGGCGGCGACCTGATGGTGAACATGTCGGTCTGGCGGTCGTTGGAGGCGCTTCGGGAGTACACCTTCCGTAGTGGCCACCTCGACGTGCTGCGACGCCGGCGGGAGTGGTTCGTGCCACTCGGCGAGCCGCACCTGGTCATGTGGTGGGTGCCGGACGGGCACCGGCCCACCCTCACCGAGGCGCGGGAGCGGCTCGACCTGCTGCGCGCGGCCGGGCCGAGCGAGAAGGCCTTCACCTTCCGGGACACCTTCCCGGCTCCCTGAGGACGGATCCGCTCCGCAAAATGTCAGTCCCGGTCGGTACGCTCGACAGCATGTCCACCAACGCTGACCGCCGCGTAGCCCTGCTCACCCTGGGCTGTGCCCGCAACGAGGTGGACTCCGAGGAGCTCGCCGCGCGACTGGCCGACGGCGGGTGGTCGGTGACCACCGACGGCACCGACGCGGACGTCGTGCTCGTCAACACCTGCGGCTTCGTCGCCAAGGCCAAGCAGGACTCGATCGACACCCTGCTGGCCGCGTCCGACACCGGGGCCAAGGTCGTCGCCACCGGCTGCCTCGCCGAGCGCTACGGCGAGCAGCTGGCCGGCGAGCTGCCCGAGGCCGACGCGGTGCTGGGCTTCGACCACTATCCAGACATGGCCGCGCGGCTCGACGCCATCCTGGCCGGGGAAACCATCCCGTCGCACACCCCGCGCGACCGGCGCACCCTCCTGCCGCTCACCCCGGTCGCCCGCCGCGAGGCGGCCGTCGTCACGCCCGGGCACCTGCCGGCCCACCTGCGCGGGGTCATGCGCCACCGGCTGGACAAGGGCCCGGTCGCGCCGCTCAAGCTGGCCAGCGGCTGCGACCGGCGCTGCGCGTTCTGCGCCATCCCGGCCTTCCGCGGCGCGTTCGTCTCCCGCACGCCGGACGAGATTCTGGCCGAGGCCGAGTGGCTGGGCCAGAACGGCGTGCGCGAGCTGGTCCTGGTCAGCGAGAACTCGACGTCCTACGGCAAGGACCTCGGCGACCCCCGCCTGCTGGAGAAGCTGCTGCCCCAGCTGGCCGCGACCGCCGGCATCGTGCGGGTGCGCGTCTCCTATCTGCAGCCGGCCGAGACCCGGCCCGGGCTGATCGAGGCGATCGCGACCACGCCGGGCGTCGCGCCCTACTTCGACCTGTCCTTCCAGCACTCCAGCGAGCCCGTCCTGCGCCGGATGCGCCGTTTCGGCTCCACCGAGCGGTTCCTGGACCTGCTCAAGGCGGCCCGCAAGCTCGACCCCGACGCCGGCGCCCGCAGCAACGTGATCGTCGGCTTCCCCGGCGAGACCCGCGAGGACGTCGACGAGCTCGCCCGCTTCCTCACCGAGGCGCGGCTCGACGCGATCGGCGTGTTCGACTACAGCGACGAGGACGGCACCGAGGCCGCCGGCCTGCCCGACAAGGTGCCGGCCGGGACGGTCAAGAAGCGGTACGACTGGATGAGCGCCCTCGCCGAGGAACTCTGCGCGCAGCGGGCCGGCGACCGGGTCGGCTCGATCGTGGAGGTGCTCGTCGACACCGTCGAGCGCGACCAGGACGGCGTGGACGTCGAGGGCCGCGGTGCACACCAGGCGCCCGAGGTCGACGGCTCCACGACGCTCGTGGGCGGCGGGAACCTCGATCCGGCGTCGCTGCGCCCCGGCGACCTCGTGCGCGCCAAGGTCACCGAGAGCATCGGCGTCGACCTGGTCGCCGCCCCCATCGAGCTCATCAGCCCGGCGGCGCCGTGAACCAGGTCAAGTCCCCGCCGCTGGTCAACCCGGCGAACGTCCTCACGGTCGTCCGCATCGTGCTCGTGCCCGTCTTCGTGCTGTGCGCGGTCGCCAGCGGGATGAGCAACGACGGTTGGCAGCTCGCGGCGGGCCTGACCTTCATCGTGGCCTCGGCCACCGACTACGTCGACGGCTGGCTCGCGCGGGCCCTCGACCTCGTCACCGCCTTCGGCAAGGTCGCCGACCCGATCGCCGACAAGGCGCTGACCGGCGCGGCGCTCGTGCTGCTGTCGTTCTACGACGAGCTGCCCTGGTGGGTGACGGCGGTCATCCTGATCCGCGAGTGGGGCGTGACCGCGCTGCGCTTCTGGGTCATCCGGCACGGGGTCATCCCGGCCAGCCGGGGCGGGAAGGTGAAGACGGCGCTGCAGATCCTGGCCATCGGGTGGTACCTCACGCCGCTCCCGCACGGTCTCGCGCAGATCGGGCCGTGGCTGATGGCGGCCGCTGTCGTCGTGACCGTGGTGACCGGGGCCGACTACGTGCTGCGGGCGATCCGGATCCGGCGCGAGTCGCTGGCCGCGCGGGCGGCCGGGGGCGGGGTGCTGCCGGGTCCCGGTGCGGCGCCGGCTGTGGCGCCGCAGGCGGATGAGCCGGTCGCTTGAAGAGCTTTGCCGGGGCGGTTGTGAGTCCGATATGTCGGGCGCTGGCGCGCCGCGACATATCGGATTTTTCGTATATGCCGGGTTTTGCGCGATGTGAGTTGCCCTAGGGAGGGCTCGGGTGGGAACCGATCGGGCGGAAGCGATTCTGGCGGCCCTCAAGGCGCGGGGCGAGACCCTGGCCGTGGCCGAGTCACTGACCGGCGGGCTGCTCGCCGCGGCCTTCGTCGAGGTGCCGGGGGCGAGCCGGGTGTTTCGCGGCGGGATCGTGGCGTACGCAACAGAATTGAAAGCGAAGCTCCTCGGCGTCCCGCCGCCGCTGCTGTCCTCGCACGGTCCCGTCGACCCGGCGGTGGCCGCGGCGCTGGCGGCCGGGGCCCGGGAGCGGTGCGGCGCGGACTGGGCGGCGGCCACGACCGGGGTCGCCGGACCGGACCCGCAGGCTGGTCAGCCGGTCGGCCGGGTCTACGTGGCCGTCGTCGGGCCGCCGCCCGGACCGGGCACACCGGACCGCGTCGAGGTGCGCGAACTCACCCTGGAGGGGGATCGGGCGGCCATCCGGACCGGTGCCGTCGCGGCCGCCCTCGGGTTGCTGGCCGAGACCCTCGCCGTCTCATAACGGCGGGGCAGGGTGTCGATCGGCTTCTCACCAGGTACCGTGACGAGTACCAGTTTTTCCGCGGCCCTGCCAGCTGCGTCGAAGGGGGTGCCACCGTGCTGCTTCGTCGGGTGATCGGTGACGCGCTGCGAGCGCGACGGCAGGCCCAGCATCGGACCCTCCGCGAGGTGTCGACCGCGGCGAACGTGAGCCTCGGCTACCTGTCGGAGATCGAGCGCGGGCAGAAGGAAGCGTCCAGCGAGCTGCTGGCCGCGATCTGCGAGGCCTTGGGCGCGGCGCTGTCCGAGGTGCTGCGCGACGTGAGCGACACGCTGGCCCTGGCCGAAGACCTGCCGCCGGTGCTCGTGCCGGTCGGCGCGCCTGAGCCCACGCCGGACTCCGGTTCCGGTGAGGCCGCCGCGCCCGCCGCGGAGCCGGTGCCGGCCGCGAGCGCTCTTGTGCGGGGCGCGCCCCGCTCGAAGCTGCCGGTCGACGCGAAGCTCTCGGTCGCGGTGCATCACGACGGGCCGCTGCGGACCACGCTGCGCGCTACGCGCGGCACAGTCGAGCGCGACCGCGACGTCGTGCTCGTCGCCTGAGCAAAGCCACCCGCTACGCCACCCGTGAAGCCGTCTGCACCGCGGCCCGCGATGCCGTCTGAAACGGCGGCTGGAGTGCGGCGCGCCGGTCGGAGCATGACGGCCAGCACGACGCCGATCGCGGCGATGCACGCGCCCGCGTAGCCGTTCGCCGTGTAGCTCAGCCCGGCCGCGGTCACCGCCCCGCCCACCGACGTCCCGATCACGTTGGCGAGGTTGACCGCCGCCTGGTTCATCGCCGCCGCCACCGCCGGAGCGCCCGGCGCGGCGTCCATCACGCGCAGCTGCAGCGACGGCAGCAGCAGCTGGAGCACGAGGCCCATCCCGAACGCCCCGGCGAACGGCGCCCACGCCGCCGTCACGGTGCTGCCGAAGCCGGCGAGCACCAGGCAGCCGACGAGACCGGCCAGCGGCACGGTTCGCGCCACGTCCCAGTCGGCGAGCCGCCCGCCGAGCACGGCGCCCACCGTCATGCCTACCCCGAAGACCATGAGCACCAGCGGCGTGAGGGCGGCCGGCAGCCCCGCGGCGTCGGTGGTGATCGGCGCGATGAAACTCAGCATGCAGTACACCCCGGCGAACCCGCTCGCCGCGACGACGAAGCCGGCCCAGAGTCCCGGCGCGCGCAGCACTGTCCCGATGGCGCCGCCGGGATCGTCCGCGGCCGAGCGGGCCGGCACGTAGCGGAGGATCGCGACGAAGGCCGCCGCGAAGACCACGACGGCGAGGGCCAGCGCGACCCGCCAGCTCACCGCCTGCCCGATCAGGATCGCCACGGGCACGCCGGCGATGCTCGCGATCGTCTGCCCCAGGCCGACCCGGGCGATCGCGCGGCCGCGCCGGTCCCGCTCGACCAGGGCGGCCGCCGTCGCCGTGGCCAGGGCCAGGTACGCGCCGTGCGGCAGCCCCGCGACGACGCGCGCCAGCCGGAACGTGGACTCGCCGGGCGCCAGCGCGGCCGCGGCGTTCCCGGCGATGAACAGGGCGACGGTGATCAGCAGCAGGCGCCGGCGGGGCATCCGCGCGCCGAGGATGGTGATCAGCGGGGCGCCGACGGCCACGCCGAGCGCGTAGAGCGAGATGGCCGTGCCGAGGCTCGCCGCGGTCGTACCGTAGCCGTCGGCGATGCGCCCGAGCAGGCCCGTCACCGCCATCTCGGCGATCCCGATGCCGAACGCGCCCAGAGCCAGCGCGGCGAGGGCCTTGCCGGAGCTCATTCGTCCACCCGCAGCACCGACGAGCCGGCCACGAAGACGGGGTCCACGGCGGCGTGGACGGGCGCGGGCGCTGCGCCCCCGGAGTCCGGACCCCCGGCATCCAGCCGGGCCAGGATCAGCTCGGCGGCGCGCGTGGCGATCTCCGGCGTCGGCTGCTCGATGTAGGTCAGCCGGGGGAGCGTGGCCAGCGCGAGGTCGCGGCAGTCGAAGCCGATCAGGGACAGGTCGCGCCCGAGCCGCACCCCCGACTCGTTGAGCGCGATGAGGGCGCCGAGGGTGAGCTCGTACGTCGCGCAGAACATCGCGGTCGGCCGCGGCCGGGCGGCCAGCACGGCCCGCATCGCGGCGTGGCCGTCGGCGACGGCGTATCCGCCCGCCGGGGCGAGCGCGGCGTCCCGCTCGATCCCGCTGGTCAGCAGCTCCGCGTGGAACCCCGCCGCGCGGTCGCGCAGCGTGGAGACGGACGGGTCGCCGGCCAGCACGCCGACGCGGCGATGGCCGTGGTCCAGCAGCAGCCGGGCCGCCGTCGCGCCCGCGCCGCGGTTGTCCAGGAAGACGCCGTCGCTCACGAGGCCCTCGGCCTGCCAGTCGACCTGGACGACCGGCACCGTCCCGGCCGCCCGGGCCAGCGCCGCGACGTCGTGCGCCGGCGGCACCGTGATGATCCCGTCCACCATCCGGCCGAGCAGGAGGTCGACCGCGCCGGACTCGGCCGACGGGCTGGCCGCGACCAGGACGCTCAGGCCCGCCTCGTGCAGCGCGCGCTCCACGCCGCCGATGATCGTCAGGTGGAAGTTGTTGGTCAGCGCGGGCAGCAGCACGCCGACCGTGCGTGACCGGCCGGAGCGCAGGTTCCGCGCGACGTCGTTGGGCCGGAAGCCGAGGCGCTCGGCCGCCTCCTCGATCGCGCGGCGGTTCTCCTCGAGCACGGTGCGGCCGTTGTAGTACTTCGAGATCGTCGACAGCGACAGGCCGGTCAGCCGCTGGATGTCCTTGTAGGAGGTCACCGCCGTACACCTTCATCTCAAAACGTTTCTCCTCACGTTAGAGCGGATTGGATTCAGTGGCAAGGGCTCAGCGCGAAACGTTTCGCGCACCGTCCGGCCAGGTCGTTCGACGCCACCTGACACACTGGTGCCGCGCCCGTGCGGGGGCGCAGGACCCAGCGCGGAGGCGAACGAACCGTGAGCTACCCGGCACCCAACCGGCGGCGGAACCCCTTACCGATCATCATCGCGGCGGTGATCGGCGTGCTCGCGATCTGCGGCGTCTACTTCGTCCTGGCCAACCGGGGCGGCGACGACGGCGACACGCAGGCCGACACCCCGCGCCGCGAGGGCTGCGTCACCCTCAACGTCACCGCGTCCAGCGAGAAGGCCGCGCTGATGACGGAGTTCGCCAAGGCCTACATCAGGTCCGACCGGCGCTTCGACGGCAAGTGCGCCGACCCGGTGGTGCAGACCAAGGCCTCCGGCGCCGCCCTCGACGCGCTCGCGGCCGGGTGGGACGCCAAGAAGGACGGCCCGCAGCCGACCGTCTGGACGCCGGCCGCGTCGTCGTGGGTCTCGCTGCTCAAGCAGCGCCTGGCCAGCGGGGACAAGGGGGGCCTGGTCCCGGACGGCAAGCTTCCGATGATCGCGCAGTCTCCGCTGGTACTGGCGATGCCCAAACCGATGGCCGAAGCGCTCGGGTGGCCGGACAAGCCGATCGGCTGGGGCGACGTCTTCGGGCTGATCAACGATCCGAACGGCTGGGGCTCCAAGGGTCACCCGGAGTGGGGGAAGTTCCGGCTCGGCAAGACCAACCCGCACTTCTCCACGTCGGGCCTGAACGCGACCGTGGGCGCGTACTTCGCGGCCACCGGGCGCTCGACCGACCTCGTGGACAAGGACCTCGCCGACCCGAAGGTGCTGCAGTACGTCAAGTCGGTCGAGTCCAGCGTCGTGCACTACGGCGACACGACGCTGACGTTCCTGTCCAACCAGCTCGCCGCCGACCAGGGCGGGCGCGGGCTCAGCTACGTCAGCGCGGTCGCGGTCGAGGAGAAGTCGGTCTACGACTACAACACCGGCAACCCGACCGGCGACCCGGCGCTGGCCGGCAAGGGCACCAAGCCGCGAGTACCGCTGGTGGCGATCTACCCCAAGGAGGGGACGCTGGTCAGCGACCACCCGTACGTGGTGCTGAGCAACGCCTCCGACGAGCAGAAGGCGGCCGCCGCCGACTTCCTGGCCTACGTGCGCGACGGCGCGCAGCAGAAGCGCTTCACCGAGCTGGCCTTCCGCACGTACGAGGGCAAGGTCGGCGCGGGCGCCACGAAGGACAACGGGCTGCTGCCGGACGCCAAGTACACCGTGATCGACCCGCCCTCACCCCAGGTGCTGGAGAAGGCGCTGACGACGTGGGACGCGCAGCGCAAGCGGGCCAAGGTGCTGCTCGTGCTCGACGTGTCGGGGTCGATGAACAACGACGCGGGCAACGGCCAGACCCGCATGCAACTGGCCAAGCAGGCCGCGCTGCAGTCGCTGACGCTGCTCGCCCCGGACGACGAGGTCGGGCTGTGGACGTTCTCAACCGAGGTCGCGGGGGCCAGCACGCCGTACACCGAACAGGTCCCGGTGGCGGCGCTGGCGGGCAACAAGGCGAAGCTCGAACAGGTGATCAACTCGCTGAGCGCCGAGGGCGGCACGGCCCTGTACGCCACGACGCGCGCCGCGCAGCGCAAGATGGCCGAGCTCAGTGACCCCAGCCGGATCAACGCCGTGGTGGTGCTCACGGACGGCAAGAACGAGTACCCCAAGGACAGCGACCTCGACGCGCTCGTGCGCGACGTCGACACGTCGGACAAGGAGATCCCGGTCCGCGTGTTCACGATCGCCTACGGTGGCCAGGCCGACCTCGGCGTGCTGCAGAAGATCTCCTCGGCCTCGCGCGCGGCCGCGTACGACGCCGGCGATCCCACGACGATCAACAACGTGCTCGTCAACGTGCTCAGCAACTTCTGATTCCCGCATTGAAGGGGGCACACTTACCGTCGTGGGCGTCAAGGAGCAGCTGACCGAGCCGTGGGGCCTCGTCGCGGCCGGCGTGCTGGGCGGGATGGGCGGCGCGGTCGCGGCCGCGCTCGCCCCGGCCGGCTTGCTCGTCGGCGTGCCGGTCGGCCTCGCGGTCGCCGGCGCGGTGTACGGCATCCGGGTCGGCCTCGGCGCGCTCACCGATCGCGGCGGCGGCTCCTCCCGGGCGATCGACGCCGCGCCGCCGCCGAACCTGCCCACGCCGCCGCGCGGGAGCGACGCCGAGCGGTTCCTGCGCCGGGCCGAGGCGGCGGTGCGCACGCTGCGCCGCCAGACCGACGGCACCGGCGACCCGATCCTGCAGGGCCAGGTCTCCGAGGTCGACGACTCGGCCGCCGGCGCGCTGGGCGACCTGGCCCGCTTCGCCGGGCAGGTGACGCTGATCGAGCAGACCGCGTCGCGGATCAACACGCAGGGGCTGCGGCAGGAGTACAACCAGATCCAGCGGAGCCTCTCCGGCCTCGCACCCGGGCCGCTGCGCGACGAGCGCGAGCGGGCCCGCCGCGCGGTCGCGGACCAGCTGGACGTCGGCCAGCGGCTGCGCGAGGCCCGCGAGATGCTGCTCGCCCGGATGCAGTCCGCCGTGCTGGGCCTGGAGGGCCTGGTCGCGCGGATGGCGGAGCTGGTCGCGCTGCACGCGACCACGGTCGGCGGCGCGCCGCTGACCGCGTCCAAGGTGGCGGAGCTCACCAACGATCTCGAGGGCCTGCGCGCGGGCCTGGCCGAGGCTGAGCGGCTGAGTCGCTCGGCGCTCGGTGGCGGGGATGTCCCGGGCCCTCAGCCCTTGAGATCCCCCTGACTTGTGTCCGCAATGTACGGGTTTGGCGGGGATTTTCGCCCGGTTGGCCTCCAACCGGGCGTGACGCTCTAGCGTCGGCCTGACACGATAGAAGCCGCACGTCCCTGTGCTGGCCGAGAGAGGACCGCGAAATGGCGAATCCGTTCGCTAAGGGCTGGAACTACCTTATGGCGCTGTTCGGTGCCAAGATCGACGAGCACGCCGATCCCAAGGTGCAGATCCAGCAGGCGATCGAGGACGCGCAGCGTCAGCACCAGGCGCTCGTGCAGCAGGCCGCGGCCGTGATCGGCAACCAGCGGCAGCTCGAGATGCGCCTGTCCCGGCAGATGTCCGAGGTCGAGAAGCTGCAGGGCTCGGCCCGCCAGGCGCTGACCCTCGCCGACAAGTCGCGCGCCGAGGGTGACGAGGCCAAGGCGCAGCAGTACGAGCAGACCGCGCAGGTCTTCGCGACCCAGCTCGTCGCGGCCGAGCAGGGCATGGAGGACCTCAAGACCCTGCACGACCAGTCGCTCAACGCCGCCGCCCAGGCGCGCAAGGCGGTCGAGAACAACGCGATGATGCTCCAGCAGAAGCTCGCCGAGCGCACCAAGCTGCTCAGCCAGCTCGAGCAGGCCAAGATGCAGGAGACCGTCGCCAAGTCGCTGGAGTCGATGAGCGGCCTCGCCGCGCCCGGCAACACTCCGTCGCTGGACGAGGTGCGGGAGAAGATCGAGCGCCGGTACGCCAACGCGATGGGCCGCGCCGAGCTCGCCTCCAACTCGGTGGAGGGCCGCATGCTCGAGGTGCAGCGCTCGACCCTCGACATGGCCGGCAGCTCCCGGCTCGACCAGATCCGCGCGAGCATGGCCGGCGAGAAGCTCGGCGCCGCGCCCGAGTCGCCCGCGGTCGCCTCGTCGGGGCCGAAGGACGCCAGCATCTCCCGGCTCGACGAGATCCGGGCGAGCATGAAGGACAAGCAGACGGGAGACTCGGCCAGCGCCGGCTGACCGGGATCGGGGGGCGGTCATGGCCAGCGATCGGGACAAGCACCTCAAGCGGCTGCGCAAGCTGCACCGCTCGGCTCGGGGCTGGTCCGTGCGCGCGGGCCTGCTCACCGGGGCGACCGCCGTCCTCGTGCCCTACGCCGGCCTCGGCCTGCCCGACGCGTTCTGGGCGGCCGCGGCCGGCGGCTCCATCGCCGTCACCTGGTGGCGGTGGGTCGATTTCCGAGCCTTCAAAGCTTTGCCGGTACCCCCTGAGCCCGATCCCGCCCTCGCCGGCGCCGCCGCCCGCGAGAAGCTGGTGAACCTCGTGCAGCGCCTGCCCGCCGGCCGCACGGCGGTGGCCGAGTTCGACCGCCAGCGCGAGTCCTTCAAGCTGCGTGGCCTCACCGTGGCCGAGCCGTGGCGCCGCCTGGACCGCGCCGCGATGATGCTCAGCGGCCTCGTCGGCCGGCTGGGCCCGCACGCCGAGAGCGCGGTCCTGGACGCGACGGTGGCCGAGCGCCAGCTGCGCGACCTGGCCCAGCGCTGCGCCTCGGTGGAGCGCACGATGCGGATCGGGCCATCGGGCGACGCGCTGCGGCCGGCCCACCAGATGCTGGCGCAGCAGCTGGAGCAGGGCGTGACGGCGTACGAGCAGTTCGTCACGGCCGCGGCCGGGTGCGTGGCGGAGGACAACGCGGCGGTGGGCAACCTGACCGACGCCACGGCGTTCCTGCGCGGGGTGGCGGAGGGGCTGGCCGATCTACGCAATCCGCAGGCCGCCGCGCCGCGCCCGCAGACCGCCTGATCTTCGGGACCTTGCCCGCAGGCCGCCTGATCGTTGGGGCCTTTTGCCCGATATGTCGGGCGCTTCGCTAGCCCGACATATCGGATTTATCGCCCGACGGGGTATTGGCGAAGATGCCGAAACGGGCATGTCGCCCGTCGGGGTATAAGTCCGAAATGTCGCGGCGCGCCAGCGCCCGACATTTCGTTCCCAGGAGCGCTACTCGTTCGGCAACAAATAACGCCAGCTCGCGCGGACCACGGTGCCGTCCGGCATCCGGTACGACGGCCAGGCGCCCCGCTGGTCCAGGTCCCGCGTCAGCATGCGCACGGCCGCACGGGCCGGGTCGCCGTCAAGGTCGGCGCGGCGCAGGCCCTCGGCGTCGGGGGACGGCAGGGCGATGTCCGCCGGCCACGCGGCCACGGTCGCCGACGGGCTCGGGTCGGGCACGACGGGAGAGCCGGTGCCGGCCTGGCCGATCAGGGCGGGCACGGCCACGACGCGGACCCGGGTCGCGAGGTACGGCTGCGCCGTCGAGGACACCGCCTTGTGCACGGTCGCGAGGCGGTCGCGGGCATCGTAGAGCACATCGGCGTACACGTGATCGGGTTTGAGCTCGTCCATCCCCTCGGCCGTGAAGGCCAGCGGGCCGGTCGGCGACCAGACCGAGACCCTGGTCACGGGGGCATCGACGATGGTCGGGGTCGGCGTCGGCTTCTTCTGCGAGGCGCCGGTGCGCAGGTCGTCCGCCAGGCTGTTGGCCAGGGTGCGCAGCTGGTCCGGGTCGAGGCGGGAGCGGTAGGTGGCATCGGCGATCGCGTCGCCGTCGCCGTAGACGACCAGGCGGGGCGGGCGCAGGGCGGCCATGCCGGCGGCGGTCAGCCCGCCGGTGAGCTCCCAGGTGGCCAGCGGCTGGTCCTGTGGCGGATCGAAGGAGTCGGTGGGAGCCGGCGTGACGCCCGGAGCGTCGTCGCACGCGGCCAGTGCCGCCGCCGCGAGCAACCCGGCGAGCAGGCCGCGCCGGGTCAGGCGGTGATCCATCGCCCCTCCCCATGAGACGTCCGGCCCGTCATCCCCGGCCAGCACCCTACCCCGTGCCCGCCATGCCGCCGCGCCCCGGTCACGGGGAGTACAACCGTCGAACGGTCGCGATGGATACGTTGCCAATAAGCAAGCTTCAAATCTGGCTTAGGGCGCGGGGCTTTTGGCGGCGGGGGGCCTAGCGTTCCGGGGGTGCACATGCCGTACGACAACCAGGGCTTCTGGCTTGTCGACCTCGACGCCGAGGGCGATCTCGTCCTCGTGCGCCCGCGCGGTCACGTGCGCTCGGGCGGGCCGTTCCCGGCCTGGCAGTGCGGGCACCAGTACGTGATGCGGTCATGGTCGCCGCCCGTCCACCGGCGGATGGTGGTGCGGCACCGGCGGCAGGGCTGACCGGAGCGCTCGAACACCCAGTTGGTCTCGCCCCGGCGCAGCGAGCCGGTCGTGGTCTGGGTGAAGCGGCCGCGGTTGGAGTTCAGCAGCGCGTGCGCCTTCTCGACCAGCGCGGCCGGGTCCGCGACCTCGGCCACCGGCGTCCACGGCGAGATGCCGCGCAGGAACAGGGTCTCGGCCTTGTACAGGTTGCCGATGCCCGCGAGGTTGCGCTGGTCGAGCAGCGCGTCGGCGACCCAGCGGTCGGGCTTGGCCAGCAGCCGGCGCACCGCCTCGTCGGTGTCCCAGTCCTCGCCCATCAGGTCGGGGCCGAGGTGCCCGACGAGCCGCGCCTCCTCGCGGGTCGGCACGATCGAGAGCTCGTGCAGGTGGTACCCGACGGCAACGGCGACGGGCGTGTGCAGCGCGACGCGGATCAGGTGGGCCGGGCGGCCCGTCCAGCGCTCGCCCGGCCGGTACGTGCGCCACGCCCCGTCCATGCGCAGGTGCGAGTGCAGGGTGAGCGGCTCCCGGTCCGCGCGGGTGAGCCGCAGCAGCAGGTGCTTGCCCCGGCACGCGGACTCGGCGATCGTCCAGCCGGACAGGTCGGCGGTGGCCAGCTGCGGGACCCGGAAGTCGCTGCGCGTGACGGTCTGACCGGTGATCGCCTTGCCCAGGATCCGCGCGGTGTTCCAGACGGTGTCGCCCTCGGGCACGCTACGAGCCCGCCGGCGCGACGGAGTACCGCTGCAGGTGCCCCCGGGTCTCCAGCGCCGCCACCACGGCGTCCGCGTCCGCGCGCGACTCGAGCCGGGCGACCTCGTACCGGCCGCCGTCGTCGGCCTCGCGCAGCACCAGCCACAGCCCGGCCTCGACCCGGGCCTGGACCCTCCGGGCGCTGTGCTCGGCCTCCCGCAGGTGCGCGGCGGCCTGCTCCTCGGCCAGCCGCAGGATCTGCTCGACGCGGCTGCCGAGCCCGGGCGGCCCGGGGCGGGGCTCCGCGCCGTCGGCGGCCTCCTCGGGCGGCGTCGGCCCGCTCGCGGCGAACATGACCAGCCCGACGACCGTCGCGGCCACGCCGGTCCACAGCGCGGTCGTGTGCGCCCGGGACGCGGAGAGCTGCGACCCGGCGAACAGTCCCACGCCGAGCCCGATCAGCACCAACGCCCAACGCCTCATACCGTTTCAGAGGCTAGCCCATGCGCTCCAGCTGCATGATCCCGTCACCCCCGGCGAGCGTCGATGTGCGGCCGGTCGGGTGATACCCGGCCTTCTCGTACAGCCGCCGCGCCCGCGCGTTGCTCGTCCGCGTCCACAGGGTGGTGCGCCGCCAGCCGGGGACGTGCAGCGCGTCGAGGACCAGCCCGCCCAGGCCGGCGCCCCAGCGCGCGGGCGCGACGAAGACCATGGAGACGTGGCCGTAGCCCGCGATGGGCGCGCCCGCGCCGTCGTCCGCCCGGCCCGGCTCGGCCAGTCCCATGGCGACCATATCGGCGCCGTCGGTGGCTACGACCACCAGCGCGTCGGCTGCGCGCAGCTTGGCGGTCACCCGGTCCACACGCGCGGGCGCGGGCTGGTGGCCGCGCGCCTCGTTGGCGGCCCGCCACACGGCCAGGGCGCGGTCGAGATCGTCGGGGGCTGCTCGCCGTACCGTCACAGGCATCTAGGCATTGAGCACCTGGCGGCCCATCGGCGTCAACGCCTGGCAGTGGGCCGGCGGCGGCCAGGTGACGCTGCGCAGCTCGTCCTCGTAGGTCATCCAGTAGTGGCCGCTGCCGTCGTGGTCGAAGTAGGCGTGCGACTCGTAGGCGACCCGGTGCGCGGGGTCCTTGATCCAGGCGACCGGGTGCATCTCGCCCCAGGAGGGCGGCCCCATCGGGATGTAGCCGCTGACCAGGATCGCCCGCTTGTCGCCCGTCGCGCGGATGGCGTCGACCGCCTCCTGGGCCGCCTGCTGCCAGATCAGCGCGCCCGCGCGTCCGTCGGCGGCCAGCCGGGTCGGCTCGTTCAGCAGCCCCAGGCCGATCACCGACGGGTCGTCGGTCGCCACGCTCATCCGCTTCCAGAAGTCGGCCAGGGCGGTCGTCGACAGCTGGAACTCGCCCAGCCGCAGCATCTTCACCGGGCCCGCCTGGCCGCCCCCGAGCGCGTAGTCGCCGTAGTTGTGCAGGTCGATGATGACGGCCAGGCCGGCGTTGTCGGCGTGGCGCAGCGCGTCGCGCACCCGCGCGAGCTCGGTCTGGTCCAGCGGCCCGAACGGCCGGGGCTGCAGCCGCTCCCAGTTGACCGCCAGCCGCACGAGGCGCACGCCGCGCCCGGCCAGGAACGTGTAGCTCGACGGCGTCTCGTAGGTGTAGTCCTGCCCGTAGCGGCCCGGGTTGGTGGTGCCGAAGCCGCCGTTGCTGTCCGACGCCGCGAAGCTGCCGGCGGCCAGGTTCACCCCGCGCAGATACCCGGGCGTGCTGCCGTGCCGCTCCACGATGTGTGCCTGCGGCCCGGCCACGTCGACCTTGAGGCCCTGCGCGACCGGGCGGTACACCGCCATCGGGTAGTTCGCCGGCCAGGTCCCCGCGGCCCAGGCAGTCACCGGGAGCCCGACCGCGTCGGCCGCCTCGTACCAGGCCTCGGCGACCTTGCTCCACTGCGCCGCGTCCTTGTCGCCGGGCCAGCCGATCTCGCCGATGAACCCCGTCGCGTGGTTGCGCCGGAGCCAGGCCGAGAAGTTGGCGAGCCCGGCGACCGCACGGGCCTGCACGTCGTCCTCGACGCACAGCACTTTCACCGGTCTTGGTTCCTGCAGCGGTACCGCCAGTGCCGCCACCAACAGCAGCAGCACGCCGACGAGCGCCAGGGCCTTGTGAAGCCGGTGCACTCCAGGCGTCTGCCCGGATCTTGGCGCTTTAGCCCTTGGTTCTTGTCAGCCGCCCTTGGTTCTTGTTAGGCCTTGGTTCTTGAGCAGCGAAAGGTCTCTCGCTGTATGGGCGCCTTGGCGGCGGGGTCTACCCCGCTGTTCCTGAGCACCGAAAGTCTTTCGCTGTATGGGCGCCCTTGCAGCGGGGTTTACCGTCCGATGTCCTGAAAAGCGGTGGGGGAGCTTCGCTCCACCCACACCCCCTCAACAGCGCACCGGCTCCTACTTGTCTAGTCGAGTTGCGGGGCTAGGTCTGAGGCGATGAGCTCTAGGTGGTCGAGGTCGCGCAGGTCGAGCAGTTGGAGGAAGGCGCGGGAGGCGCCGGCCTTCACGAAGCCGCGGATCTGCTCGGCGAGTCGGTCCGGCGTGCCGTACAGCTGACCGGGTTGTGGCTCCTTCGGGTCGAGGCCGAGCGCCTCCGCGCGGCGGCGCACCTCGGCGTCGTCGCGGCCGCACACGATCGTCTGTGCGAATGAGAACACGATGGGGGCCCGGCCGTCGCGGCCCTCCTGCTCGATCGCCTCGACCACCCGGCGGTACTGCGCGTCCGTGTCCTCGAGCGACGAGAACGGCACGTTGAACTCGTCGGCGTAGCGCGCGGCGATGCGCGGCGTCCGCTTCGGCCCCTTGCCCCCGATGATGATCGGCGGCCCGGCGGGCTGGACCGGTTTCGGCAGCGCCGGCGAGTCGACCACGTCGTAGTGGCGCCCCTCGAAGCTGAAGGTCTGCCCGGCGGGCGTGGTCCAGAGCCCGCGCAGGATCTCCAGCTGCTCGGTGAGCCGGTCGAAGCGTTCGGGCGTGGACGGGAACGGGATTCCGTACGCGGTGTGCTCCCGCTCCAGCCACCCCGTCCCCAGCCCGAGCTCGACCCGGCCGCCGCTCATGGCGTCGACCTGGGCGACGGCGATCGCGAGCGGGCCGGGCAGCCGGAACGTGGCGGACGTGACGAGCGTGCCGAGCCGGATCGTGGAGGTCTCGCGGGCGAGGGCGCCGAGGGTCACCCAGGAGTCGGTCGGGCCGGGCAGTCCGTCGCCGGACGTGCTCAGGTAGTGGTCGGACCGGAAGAACGCCTCGAACCCGAGCTCCTCGGCCCGTCTGGCGATGGCAAGCTGGTCCTCGTATGACGCGCCGAGCTGAGGCTCGGTGAACACGCAAAGCCGCATGGACCGGACACTATCGCGATGATCTCCTTCACAACGGACTACGGCCTGTCCGACGGCTTCGTGGCGGCCTGCCACGGCGTCCTGGCCCGGCTGGCTCCGGCCGCGCGCGTCATCGACGTCACCCACCTGGTTCCCCCGGGCGACGTGCGCCGAGGCGCGGCGGTGCTGGCTCAGACGGTGCCGTCGCTGCCGCGCGGCGTGCACCTGGCGGTCGTGGATCCCGGGGTGGGCACCGCCCGGCGCCCGGTCGCGCTGCTGGCGGCGGACGGCAGTTTCCTGGTCGGCCCGGACAACGGCCTGCTGCTGCCGGCGGCGGCCGCTCTGGGCGGGATGACCGCGGCCGTCCACCTCACCAACCGTTCGTGGTTCGCGGCCTCGGTCTCGTCGACGTTCCACGGGCGCGACCTCTTCGCTCCGGTGGCGGCCCGGCTGTTCGCGGGCGCGCCGCTGTCCGACGCGGGGCCGGAGATCACCGACCTGGTCGCGCTGCCGGATCCGTACGTCGAGCAACGCCCGGGGCTGCTGGCCTCCGACGTGCTGACGGTGGACCACTTCGGCAACGTGCAGCTGGCCGCGCCGGCTTCCGCCCTGGCCGCCCTCCCGGCCGCGGTCCAGGTCGACGGCACACCGGCCGTGCACGCCGCGACCTTCGGCGACGCGGCGCCGGGCGAACTGGTGCTCTTCGCCGACTCGGCGGGTTACGCGGCGGTCGCCGTGAACGGCGGGAGCGCCGCTGATCGCCTCGGTGTGACCTCCATCTCTCGGGTCACGGTCACCTACTAGTGTCCTGAGTCGTTAAATCGTCGTCAGTGGGTACAGGTGTGTTATGCCGTTGCCGACAGCAGTACCGATCGTGCTTACTGATGACGAGCGAGAGCAGTTGCTAGCGTGGTCGCGTCGTCCCTCGAGTGCGCAGGCCCTGGCGTTGCGGTCGCGGGTGGTCCTTGCCTGCGCGGCTGCCGGCGGGGCCGCGAACGGGCAGATCGCCGAGGAACTCGGCGTTTCGCGTAGCACGGTGACGAAGTGGCGGAACCGGTTCGCCGGTGATCGGCTCGACGGCCTGCTGGACGAGCCGCGGCCCGGCCGGCCCCGCACGATCGCCGACGCTGATGTAGAGCGGGTGATCACCACAACCCTCGAGACGACACCGAAGGACGCCACGCACTGGTCGACCCGCTCGTTGGCTGCTGAGGTTGGTCTGTCGCAGACCGCGATCTCACGGATCTGGCGGGCGTTCGGATTGCAGCCGCACCGGCAGGACGCGTGGAAACTGTCGAAGGACCCGCTGTTCATCGACAAGGTCCGTGATGTCGTCGGGCTGTACCTCGATCCGCCGGAACGCGCCGTGGTGTTGTGCGTGGACGAGAAGTCGCAGATCCAAGCACTGGACCGCACCGCCCCGGTCCTGCCGATGCTGCCCGGCACCCCGGCCCGCGCCACCCACGACTACGTCCGGGCCGGCACCTCAAGCCTCTACGCCGCCCTCGACCTGGCCACCGGCCAGGTGATCGGCTCCCTCCATGCCCGGCACCGCGCGATCGAGTTCAAGAAGTTCCTCCAGACCCTCGACCGGCAGGTCCCGGCGGACCTGGACGTGCACGTAGTGCTGGACAACGCCTCCACCCACAAAACCCCGACCATCAAACGCTGGCTGACCGCCCACCCGCGGTTCGTCCTGCACTTCGTCCCGACCAGCGCATCCTGGCTCAACCTCGTCGAACGCTGGTTCGGGGAACTGACCACCAAGAAACTCCAACGCGGCACTCACCGCACCGTCCGCGCCCTCAACACCGACATCCGCGCCTGGATCGAGGCCTGGAACAACAACCCAAAGCCCTATGTCTGGACCAAGACCGCCGACCAGATCCTCGAATCCATCGCCCGCTACTGCACACGCATTAACGACTCACGACACTAGCCGCGCAGCCGCAGCCCTCGCGGTGTGCTGCGGAACCCGGCCCCGGCCAGGGCGTCCCGCAGCGGCGACTGCAGGATCGACTCGCCGTCGGCCCGCTCCACCAACAGCGCCCCCAGCGCACCGCCGTGCACGGCGTCGGCGAGCGCCTTGGCCGCCAGGGCCAGCAGTTCCGGGTCGTCGGCGTAGGAGAGCAGGGTCCGCCCGCCGCGCTCGACGTACAGGATCAGGTCGCCGCCGACGGTCACCACGAGCGAGCCGGCCTTACGCCCGGCACGGTGCCCGGCCCGCTCGCCGTCGCCCGCGTCCACGACCCGCTCCGGCCAGGGCAGCGCCGCGCCGTACGGGTTCGCCGGATCGGTGGCCGCCAGCACCAGCGCGTCGCGGTGCTCGGACCCGCCGCGCAGCCGGTCGACGGCCCCCGGAAGGGCGAACTGGGCCGCGCCGAGGCCCTCGACGAAGTACCCGCGGCGGGCCGCCCCGCGCTCCTCCATGGCCGCCAGCACCGGGTAGACGCCGGCGAACGCGCCCGGCAGGTCCTCCGACATCACCGCCCCGCGGGTCACCACGCCGTGGCGGTCCAGCAGCAGCTCGGCATTGGCGGTGGCCCGCCGGGTCGGGTCGAGGTCCCGCTCGGGCAGCCGGTACCACCGGCCGGCCGCGGTCGGCGGGCCGGTCCGCGCCACCGCGAGCGAGGCCCGGCCCATGGCCAGTGCACTGGCCCGCCGGTACCGCGACTTCGGCGCCGACGGCCGCGACCGGTGCGCCCCGCCGCCGCCGAGCTTCGCGCGCAGCGGGCCGATGGTGTCGTTGGACAGGTGCCCGGCCCAGACCAGGTCCCAGAGCGCGCCGATGAGCTCGTTCTCGGGCGCGTGGATGGTCTCGGCGAGCCCCCGGAAGAACAGCGCCTGCCCGCCGGCGAGCGCCTCGAGGACCGCCTCGTGCAGCGGCCCGCCCACCTCGGTCGGCGGCGGCAGGAGCAGCGGGGCGGCGTCGGCGAAGGCGAGCGACACCCAGCCGTCGTGCTCGCCGATCGACCCGGTGCCGGCCCACAGCAGGTCGCCGGAGGCGGTGAGCTCGTCGAGGTATGCCTGGCTGTAGTCACCGACCCGGGCCGGCAGGATGAGCCGCTCCAGTGCCGAGGCCGGAATCGCGATGCCCTGCAGCTGCTCGATCGCGGAGGCGACCGCCTCGACCCCGCGCGAGCGCGAGCCGCCGATGTGGTGCCACTGCGGCAGGAAGCGGGCCAGCTGACGGGGCGGCACCGGCTCGATCTCGCGGCGCAGCGCGGCCAGCGAGCGGCGGCGCAGCAGCCGCAGGATCTCCGCGTCGCACCACTCGGTGCCCGCGCCGTCGGGGGAGAACTCGCCGGAGACGGCCGACGGCAGCCGGCGCAGCGCCTGCTCGACCACGAACACCCCGAGCCCGAACCGCGCCGCGCACGCCGTGGCCGTGAACGGGGCGTGGGTGCGCGCATAACGGCTCACCAGGTCGCCCAGCGGATCGGCGACCGGCTCCAGGTACGCCGTCGGCAGCCCGACCGGCAGCGCCACCCCCAGCGCGTCGCGGTAGCGCCCGGCGTCCTCGACGGTGATCCAGCGCGCCTCGCCGGCCACCCGGATCTCGATCGCCCGCCGCCGCTCGGCCAGCTCCCGGGCCCAGGCCGGGTCGGCACCGCGGGCCGCGAGCTCCTCGTCGCCGAGGTCGCCGAGGACCCGCAGCATCTCCGCGACGTCCTCGGCGTCGCGCGGGGTGCGCTGCTCGCCCAGCCACTGCAGCGAGGACTCGGTCTCGGCGACGACCGCCGGGTCGAGCAGCTCCCGCAGCTCCACCCGCCCGAGCAGCTCGGCGAGCAGGGTCGGGTCGAGCGCGAGGGCGGCGGCGCGGCGCTCGGCCAGCGGCGCGTCGCCCTCGTAGAGGAACGCCCCGACGTAGCCGAACAGCAGCGACCGCGCGAACGGCGACGGCCGCTCGGTCTCCACCTCGACCAGCCGCAGCTTGCGCCCGGCGACGTCGCGCATGACGCCGACCAGCCCGGCCACGTCGAACACGTCCTGCAGGCACTCCCGCGCGGCCTCGAGCGTGATCGGGAAGTCGGCGTAGTCGCGGGCCACGTCGAGCAGCTGGGCCGAGCGCTGCCGCTGCTGCCACAGCGGCTGCCGCCGGCGGGGGTCGCGGCGGGGCAGCAGCAGGGCCCGGGCCGCGCACTCGCGGAACCGGGCGGCGAACATCGCCGACGTGCCGACCGTCTCCTCGACGATCCCGGCGATCTCGTCGGGGTCGAAGGCGACCAGGTCGGCGCCGGGCGGCTCGTCGGCCACGTCGGGCAGCCGGACCACGATCCCGTCGTCGCTGGGCATGACCTGGGCGTCGACGCCGTACCGCTCCTGCAGCCGGCGCCCGATCGCCAGCGCCCACGGTGCGTTCACGCGCGCGCCGAGCACGCAGTGCACGGTCATCCGCCAGTCGCCGAGCTCGTCGCGGAACCGCTCGACCAGCACGGTGCGGTCGTCGGGCAGGTGCCGGGTCGCCTCGCGCTGCTCGCGCAGGTAGGCCAGCAGGTTGTCAGCCGCCCAGTCGTCCAGCCCGCCGGCCCGCAGGTGGGCCCGGGCCGCCTCGTCGCCGGACTTCACGAACCCGCGCAGCCGCGCCCCGATCGCCCGGCCCAGCTCGACCGGCCGGCCCGGCGAGTCGCCCTTCCAGAACGGCATCTTGGCCGCGGCGCCGGGCGCGGGGGTGACCAGCACCCGGTCGGGGGTGATGTCCTCGATCCGCCACGAGGTCGAGCCGAGCAGGAACACGTCGCCGACCCGCGACTCGTAGACCATCTCCTCGTCGAGCTCGCCGACCCGGGCCGCCTTCTCCGCACCGGCCAGGAACACCCCGAACATGCCCCGGTCGGGGATCGTGCCGCCGCTGGTGACGGCGAGGCGCTGGGCCCCGGGCCGGGCCGAGAGCATCCCCTCGGTGCGGTCCCAGACCACGCGGGGCCGCAGCTCGGCGAAGGCCGTGGACGGGTAGCGCCCGGCCAGCATGTCCAGCACCGCATAGAGCGCCGAGTCGGGCAGGTCGGCGTAGACCGCGGCCCGGCGGACCAGCTTGGCCAGGTCGTCGACCGACCAGGCCTCCATCGACACCATCGCCACGACCTGCTGGGCCAGCACGTCGAGCGGGTTGCGGGGGTAGCGCAGCTCCTCGATGCCGCCCTCGACCATCCGCTCGGCCACGACGGCGCAGGAGACCAGGTCACCGCGGTGCTTGGGGAACACCACGCCCCGCGAGACGGCCCCGACCTGGTGCCCGGCCCGGCCGACGCGCTGCAGCCCGGCCGCGACGCTCGGCGGCGCCTCGATCTGCACCACCAGGTCGACCGCGCCCATGTCGATGCCCAGCTCCAGGCTGGAGGTGGCGACCACGGCCGGCAGCTGCCCGGACTTGAGCGCCTCCTCGATGTGCTTGCGCTCCTCGCGCGCGACGCTGCCGTGGTGGGCGCGGGCCACGATCGGCGGCGCACCCCCGGCCATGCCGGCCTGGGCCATCATCTCGGCCGGGGTGCGGGCCGGCTGGTCCTGCGGGACTCCGGCGCGGGCCCCGGCCAGCTCGTTGATCCGCGCGCAGAGCCGCTCGGCGCCGCGCCGCGAGTTGGTGAACACGATCGTCGAGCGGTGCGCCTGGATCAGGTCGAGCACCCGCTCCTCGACCGCGGGCCAGATGGACGCCTGCCGGGGCGCGCCGTCGTCGTCCTCGCCGGGGGTCGTCTCGCCCAGCGCCGTCATGTCCTCGACCGGCACCTGCACCTCGACCTCGATGGTCTTGGCGCTGGGCGGCTGGACGATCTCCACCGCGGCCGCCCCGCCGAGGAACCGCGCGGTCTCGTCGATCGGCCGCACCGTCGCCGAGAGCCCGATCCGCTGCGCCGGGCGCTCCAGCAGCGCGTCGAGCCGCTCCAGGGACAGCGCCAGGTGCGCCCCGCGCTTGGTGGCGCACACCGCGTGCACCTCGTCGATGATCACCGTCTCGACCCCGCGCAGCGACTCCCGCGCCTGGGAGGTCAGCAGCAGGAACAGCGACTCCGGGGTGGTGATCAGGATGTCGGGCGGGGTGCGGGTGAACGCCCGGCGCTCGTCGGCCGGGGTGTCGCCGGTGCGCATCGCCACCTTGATGTCCGGCGGCTCCTGGCCGAGCCGGGCGGCCGCCTGCCGGATGCCGGCCAGCGGGGCCCGCAGGTTGCGCTCGACGTCCACGGCCAGCGCCTTGAGCGGGCTGACGTACAGCACCCGGCACCTCTTCGCCGGGTCCTCCGCCGGGCGCGCGGCCAGCTGATCGAGGGACCACAGGAACGCGGCCAGGGTCTTGCCGGAGCCGGTCGGCGCCACGACCAGCGCGTGCCGGCCGGCGCTGATCGCCTGCCACGCCCCCGCCTGCGCCTTCGTCGGTGCCGCGAAGGCCGCGCGGAACCACTCGCGGGTTGCGGCTCCGAAACCATCCAGCTCTTTCATGCCCCCAATCCTGCACCGGGGGTACGACACTTTTTGGGGGGCGTAGCGATTTGCCCGATTTGGCCCATTTGGCCTACTGTTTGCAGCACCCCTGGACACCCGTACTTGCCTGGCCGGGCAGCGAAGGGGTCCCCCGTCCGGCTGGGCGGGGGACCCCCATGCGGCCTGATCAGGACAGGCTGGCCGTCGCCAGCTTCACGCTGAACGCCAGGAACGCCGCGCCGACCAGCGTGGTCAGGCCCTTGGCGAGGGTGCGCCGGGCCCGGAACCGGTCGGCCAGGAAGCGGCCGCCGAAGATCAGCGCGGTCAGGTACAGCGCGCTGAGCACCTCCACCACCGCGCCGAGGATCAGGAAGCTGACGGCCGGGTGCGGGTACGCCGGGTCCACGAACTGGATGAAGAACGAGACGAAGAACAGGATCGCCTTCGGGTTGAGCAGGCTGATCACCAGCGCGCGGCGGAACGGCCGGTCGGCCGGCGCGGCCTCCTCCTGCCGCTGCTGCGGGGCCGCGTCCGCGCGCCGGCGCCGCAGCGTGCTCACCACCAGCCGGATGCCGACGAACGCCAGGTACGCCGCGCCGAGGTACTTCACGATCCCGAACAGCCACCCGTAGGCGTGCAGCAGCGACGCGACGCCGCCCGCCGACAACGCCATGAGCACGGCGTCCCCGAGCCACACCCCGGCCGCCGCGCGGTAGCCGTCGCGGACCCCGCGGCGGGCGCCCACCGACAGCACGTACAGCGAGTTCGGCCCCGGCAACAGCACGATCGCGAGCGTGCCGAGGACGTAGGTCAGCGGGTTGGTGATGCCGAGCACGTGACGCCTCCGGATTCCAGCGCCGCGGCCAGCCTGTCCCGTGCGGCGGGCCATTCGTCGGCGATCATGGAGTACAGCACGGTATCGCGCTGGGTTCCATCGGCCCGTTGGCGATGGTTGCGCAGGACACCCTCCCGCTGGGCGCCGAGCCGCTCGATCGCCCGCTGCGACCGCTCGTTGCGCACGTCGGTGTGCCACTCGACGCGCAGCGCACCCAGCGTGTCGAACGCGTGGGCCAGCATCAGCAGCTTCGCTTCGGTGTTGACGCCGGTCCGCCACCAGGGCCGGCCGATCATGGTGTAGCCGATCGCGACGCAGCGCTGCACCGGGCTGACCGCGTAGAACGAGGTGCTGCCGACGATCCGCCCGGTCGCGACCTCGCGCTGCACGAACGGCACCCGGTCGGGATCGGCCAGCGCGGCCGCGACGATGCCCGCCATGTCGTCCACGGACCGGGGCTGCGGGCTGGTCAGATGGGCCCACACCGCGGCGTCGTCGAGCGCCCCGAACAGCTCGGGCGCGTGCGCGTGATCCAGCGGCTCGAGCACCAGGTCGCGACCGCGCAGCGCGACCGGGCGCCGCCAGGCATCGCGCCCCGATTGCAGATAAGCCGGCATTTGTACTGTCTGTGCCGCCACCGGCACCGGCAGGCCCCGGGTGAGCTGGAGCGGTACCACACCGGACCAATGCGGCAGGTCGAAGTCCTCGGCATCGTCGCTGGGCCCGCCGCTGCGCACCTTGGCCGAAACCTCGACGAGGGGCAGCGCCAGCAGCGACGTCTGGGCGAGCTCCCGGCGGTTCGGGCGGCGGCTGTCGGCGTCGCGCCCGGGCGCGACCTTGTCCACGAGCGCGGCGAAGGCCCGCGTGCGCTCCTCCTCGTCGGTGACGACGCGCGCGGTGCCGTGCACGATCACCGACCGGTAGTTGGCGCTGTGGTGGAACTGCGAGCGGGCCAGCACCAGCCCGTCGATGATCGTCACCGCGACGCAGACCGCCAGGCCGTGCTCCCGTGCGGCGAGCATGGGCCGGCTGCCGGTGGACCCATGCAGGTACAGCGTGTCGCCCACCCGCGCATGCAGCGTCGGCAGCACCCGCGGCTCCCCGTCGGACACGTAGCTGACGTGGCAGACGTAGGCCTCGTCGAGCACCGCGTGCACCAGTTCGACGTCGTAGGAGGCCCGCTCGGCCAGCCGCCGCGGCGTGTTGCGAGCCGTCTGCTGATACGTGTCCACGGTGGGCTCCTTTGTACTAGCACAAAAGCCTTTATGTGGCAGTACAATAGCAGCCGACCTGTGAGCAGCGGCAACCGAAAAATGTCGGACCCTGGCGCTAACGTGCGCATCGCTCGGGGCACCGCCCGCGGAAAACGGGGGCGGGCGGTGCTCGCTTTGCCATGCACGAACTTGACCAATCGACGCACCCACAACGGCCTGTCGACTGTTGAAGGGGGAGTAGGCGGCATCGCCGCAGGGATTCGGCCGGTCTGCCCGGACGCTCATTCAGGGAGGAAGAGCATGCGCCCCGACCACCCCCACGCGACGACTTCCACGCCGTCGGCCGGGCTGGCCTTACCGACGGTTCCGCTCCTGCGCCGGCCGGACCACTTGGCCGGGGCGGGCTTGTCGGCGCGTGGCGCTTGCTCGCTCTCGGTCACGGCACCCGCGCCGGAGTATTCGCCACCGGACTGGGGCGTCCGGGCTGCCTGGCTTGTCTTGGCCGCGCCCGTTTCGCCCGCGCCCGTTTCGCCCGTGCCCGCTGTGCCCACGCCGGCTGTGCCCACGCCCGTTGTGGCTGTGCGTGACGGGGGTGTGCGTGACGGGGCTGTGCGTGGCGGGGCTGTGCGTGGCGGGGCTGTGCGTGGCGGGGCTGTGCGTGGCGAGGCTGTGCGTGACGGGGCTGTGCGTGACGGGGCTGTGCGTGACGGGGCTGTGTGCGGGCTGCCGGTGCGCAACTCGTGCGACCTCATTCCGCCGGCGCTTCCGATCGATGCCCGGATGCAGATGCGTGTGTCGGTGGCCTCGGCTCTCGAGGCGGTGGTCGTGGTGCCGGCGCCACGCATGCCTGCCGCCATGGCTGCTGTTCCTGCCGCCGTCGTGCCTCCTGTTGTCGCCACGGTGGGTTCTGCTCCTGACCGAGGGCTCGTCGGCCGGGAGCCGGAGTCGGCGGCGGGCGATGGTGGCCGAGGCATCGCGCGGGAGTCGGCGGCGGGCGATGGTGGCCGAAGCATGGCGCGGGAGTCGGCGGCGGGCGATGGTGGCCGAGGCATCGCGCGGGAGTCGGCGGCGGGCGATGGTGGCCGAAGCATGGCGCGGGAGTCGGCGGCGGGTGTCGGGGGGCGGCGGTTCGGGCGGCGGGGTTCGGGGCCGTGGTGGCGGTTCGGCGGGCGGGGCAAGGCGGTCGCCGAGGTCGTCGTGACAGTGCTGGTGCTGCTCGTGCTGGCCGGCTGCGGGGGAGGGGCCGACCAGGACAGGTCGACCTCGGCGGCGGCGTCGGCCGACCCCGCGGTCAAGGCCGGCAAGGACGCACTGGCGGCGGCGGCCAAGTCGCTGCAAACGGTGGCGTACGGGTACACGATGAAGATCGACAACGGCACGGTCACCGGCGTGGTGGACCCGGCCGGGAAGCGGCAGGCGCGGCTGGACTCGGTCGCGTCGGGGGTGAAATTCTCGCTGGAGGGGATCGTGCTCGGGGGCGGCGAGCGGTACTTCCGCACGAGCATCCCGGCGGCGGGGGTGAGCGCGAAGAAGTGGTACCGGTTCGACCGGACCAAGGTGACCCACACCGAGATCATCGGCCTGTTCGAGACCAACGACCCGACCAGCAGCCAGGACTTCGCCGCCCGAGTCGGCCAGGCCCGGCTGGAGGACGGCGGCAAGATCATCGGTACGTACGACCTCACGCGCGGCGGCGACCTCGGCCTCGCCGACCAGGCCGGGCTGGCCACCCTCGGCGAACGGGCCAAGGCGGTGCCGTTCGTGGTGACCCTGGACGCCCAGGGACGGCTGGCCTCGGTGCGCGTGACGGTTCCCGCCTACGGCTCGACGGCCGAGCGCACCCTCGCCGTCGACTACCGCGACCAGGGCAAGCCGGTCCAGGTCACGGTCCCGAAGGCGGCGGACGTGGCTCCGGCCAACGCCGCTGTGTACAACCTGTTGAACAACTGAACTTTCCCTTTCGCGCCACGCCCGCCCCGAACCCCGCCCGGTACGCTCCGCCGCGTGACGAGGACCAGCCCGCACCACGGCATGCTCCGCCCTGGCGACGCCGTCCGGCAGTCGGGTCGCAAGCGGCAGGTGCGGTGGAGCCGCGGGCAGTGGAGCCGCGGGCAGTGGAGCCGCGGGCGGTGGAGTCCCCTGCGGTGGAGTCGCGTCGCGTTGGTCGGGGCTGTGCTCGTGGTTTCGGCCGTGGCGGGATGCACGCACAAGGCGCCCGAGCCGGCGCCCACCGTCAGCGTCAAGCCGTCGCCGACCGGGCTGGCGGCCGGGGTTTGGCATCTGGGTTTCAGCAGCTACCGGTTCAAGGTGACGGCCAAGGAAGGCACGTACTCCGGCGGCATCGATCCGCTGGCGGATCTGCTCGATGCGTCCGTCGCCGTCAGTTCCAGCGGCGCCTCGCTCACCATTGACACCCGGGAGGTGCGCGGGACGGCGTACACGCGGCTCACCGGGTTGCCGTTGCCGGGGTTCGACGGGCAGGCCTGGTACAAGGTGGACACCGCCAAGGTGACCAAACCCGGGGCGTTGGGACTGAGTGCGACCAAGGACCCGACCGGGGTTCAGGCGCTCATTGCCGCCACGCACGACGTGAAGCGGGACGGGCGGAAGTACAGCGGGACCGTCGACATGACGCGGGTCGTGGCGTGGGGGCCGGTCAACGTTGCGCAGGTCATGCAGCTCGGGGACGCCGCCAAGGCCGTGCCGTTCGAGGCCGGCGTCGATGAGCAGGAGCGGCTGGTCGGGGTCACGGTGAAGATCCCTGGCAACACCGTCGAGGCCACGTACTCCGACTTCGGGACCGCCCTCAACGTGGTCGAGCCCAAGGACGCGCAGCCGCTGCCCGACCATCTGTACGGGATGCTCGGGCTCTAGGCGAGACACGGTCTCGCGTCGCACACTGGCGCGCATGGAGCAGCACCTGTACGAGGCTGAGCACGAGGCGTTCCGGGATCTGTGCCGGGAGTTTCTCGCGCGGGAGGCCGTGCCGCACAACGACGAGTGGGACAAGGCCGGGATCGTCGATCGGGAGATCTGGCGGAAGGCCGGCGCGGCGGGGCTGCTGGGCATGGACGTCGACGAGGAGTACGGCGGGGGCGGGCAGCGGGACTTCCGGTTCAACGCGGTGCTCGTCGAGGAGATCATCGCGGCCGGGGCTTCCGGGCTGGGGTTCGGGCTGCACAACGATGTCGTCGCTCCTTATCTCACCGAGCTGACCACCGAGGAGCAGAAGAAGCGGTGGCTGCCCGGGTTCTGTTCCGGGGACATCGTGACCGCCATCGCGATGAGTGAGCCGGGGGCGGGGAGCGACCTGGCCGGCATCCGCACCACCGCGGTGCGTGACGGGGACTCGTGGGTGCTCAACGGGCAGAAGACGTTCATCACCAACGGGGAGATGGCCGATCTGGTCGTCGTCGTGGCCAAGACCGACGGGGCCAAGGGCGCGCACGGGATCAGCCTGTTCGGGGTGGAGACCGGCACGCCGGGGTTCACGCGCGGGCGGCGGCTGGAGAAGGTCGGGCTCAAGGCGAACGACACCGCGGAGCTGTTCTTCGATGACTGCCGGATTCCCGCCGACCACCTGATCGGGCAGGAGGATGCGGGCTTCTACCACCTGATGGCGAACCTGCCGCGGGAGCGGCTCGGGATCGCGGTGGCGGCGGTCGCGGCGGCGGAGACGGTTCTCGCCATGACGCTGGAGTACGTCCGCAGCCGGGAGGCGTTCGGCCGGCCCATCGGGAAGTTCCAGCACAACCGGTTCCTGCTCGCCGAGCTCGACACCGAGGTGACGATCGCGCGGACGTTCCTGAACCACTGCATCGTGGAGCAGAACGCGGGGCGGCTCAGCGTCGCCGACGCGGCCAAGGCCAAGTGGTGGACGACCGAGCTGCAGAACAAGGTGGCGGACCGGTGCGTGCAGCTGCACGGCGGGTACGGGTTCATGATGGAGTACCCGGTGGCCAAGGCCTGGCTCAACAGCCGGGTGCAGACGATCTACGGCGGCACGACCGAGATCATGAAGGAGATCATCGGCCGGTCGTTGGGGCTGTGAAGCCCTAGGTCATGAGGAAGCCTCGGCGGTGACGCGCGCGAGGGCCTCCAGGATGAGGGCGGTTGACGTGGCGCCGGGGTCGGGGTGGCCGGCGCTGCGTTCGCCCAGGTAGGACGCGCGGCCTTTGCGAGCGGTCAACGGTACCGTCGAAGCCACCCCTGTTTTTGCTGCTTGTGCAGCGGCTCGGGCCGCTTCCGGCGCGCTCTCGGCGGAGGCGTAGGCCGCGACCGCGGGGGCCAGGGCATCGACCATGGTCTTGTCGCCGACCTCCGCCTTGCCCAGCCGGCGCACGCCGTCCAGCGCCGCCTGCAGGCCCTCGGCGAACGTGCCGCCCTCGCGCAGGGTCTTGCCCAGCGCGCGGAAGACGGTGCCGTAGAGCGGGCCCGACGCGCCGCCGACCTTGGACAGCAGCGTGGTGCCGGTCTTGCCCAGCACGTCGCCGGCCGAGCCGGGCTGCAGGGTGTCCAGGGCGGCGGTCACCGCGTCGAAGCCGCGGCGCAGGTTGACGCCGTGGTCGCCGTCGCCGATGGCGGTGTCGAGATCCGTCAGGTGCTGCGCCTCCGCGCGTACGGAATCCGCCACGGCGGCGATCCAGGCCCTGGCCAGCGCCTCGTCCACGGTCACACCCCCCAGCGCAGCGCGGGCGTGCGCACGGGCGCGTCCCACAGCCGCAGCAGCTCGTCGTCGGCGCGGCACACGGTGAGCGACAGGCCGGCCATGTCGAGGCTGGTCACGTAGCTGCCGACCAGGGAGCGCGCGACGGTCGCCCCGGCCTCGGCGAGCAGGCGGGAGATCTCGGCGAACATGACGTACAACTCGATCTGGGGTGTGCCGCCCATGCCGTTGACCAGCACGATCAACGGCTCGCCGGCGACCGGTTTCGCGCTCAGCACGGCGTCGACGATCAGGGCGGCCAGCTCCCGCGCGGGGCGCATCGGCTCGCGGCTGCGGCCCGGCTCGCCGTGGATGCCGACGCCGACCTCGATCTCGTCCGGCCCGAGGTCGAATCCCGGCTTTCCAGAAGCAGGGGTTGTACCGGCGGCAAGAGCGACGGCGAACGAGGCCGACCGCTCGTTGACGGTCCTGCCGATCGCGGCCACGGCGGCGAGGTCCGCGCCCTCCTCGGCGAGTGCCCCGGCGATCTTCTCGACCAGCAGGGTGGCCCCGGTGCCGCGGCGTCCCGCGGTCCACGTGGAGTCCTCGACCGCGACGTCGTCGTCGACCAGCACGGTCTCGACCCGCAGGCCCTCCTCGTCGGCGAGCTCGGCGGCCATCTGGAAGTTCATCACGTCGCCGGTGTAGTTCTTCACCACGTGGACCACCCCGGCGCCGGCGTCCGCGGCCCTGGTGGCGGCCAGGATCTGGTCCGGCACGGGTGAGGTGAAGATCTCGCCGGGGCAGGCGGCGTCGAGCATGCCGGGGCCGACGAAGCCGGCGTGCAGCGGCTCGTGCCCGGAGCCGCCGCCGGAGAGCAGGCCGACCTTGCCCGGGCGGGGGGCGTCCGCGCGCGCGACGTACTGCTCCTCGAGGTCCACCCGCAGCTCGGGATGGGCGGCGGCGAGCCCGGCGAGCGCCTCCCGGACGACGTCGGCCGGGTCGTTGATGAACTTTTTCATGCACATAGCATGCCTGGTATGGCGCAACTGGTGGGGATCGTGTTGGTGTCGCACAGCGAGCGGCTGGCCCACGGCCTGCGGGACATGCTCGTGCAGGTCGCGGGGGAGGAGGTGCCGATCGAGGCGGCGGGGGGCACCGACGACGGCGGGCTGGGCACCAGCTACGACCGCATCCTGGTGGCGATCGACCGGGCCGACCGCGGGGCGGGCGTGCTCGTGCTGACGGACCTGGGCAGCGCCGTGCTCACCGCGCGTACCGTGCTCGAGGACCGCGTCGCCAACGATGCCGTGCTCGTCGACGCGCCGTTCGTGGAGGGTGCCGTGGCGGCGGCGGTGCTGGCCGGGACCGGGGCGACGCTGGACGCGGTCACCCAGTCGGCCGTGGAGGCCCGCGATGTCCGCAAGCTCTGAGCGCTCCGTCGTGCTGCCGGAGGACCTGCACGCGCGGCCGGCCGGGGCGCTGGTGCGGGTGGCGGCGCGATTTCGCAGTACCGTCGAGGTGGTTTTCGGGGAGAAGAAGGCGAACGCCCGCAGCGTGCTGGCGGTGATGGCGCTCAATGCCACGGCCGGCTCGACGGTGCTGGTGCGGGCCGACGGCGAGGACGCCGAGCAGGCCGCGGAGGCGATAGTCTCGGTCCTTGCTCACTGAGGAACCGACCGCGCTCGACGTCGCCGCGCTGCAGCGGCGCACGCTGAGCCTGCTGGTCGGCACCCAGATCATCGGCGGCCTCGGCGTGGCCAGCGGGGTGTCGGTCGGGGCGCTGCTGGCCTCCTCCCTGGCCGGGCCGTGGGCGGCGGGCATCGCCGGCAGCTGCGCGGTCGTGGGCGGCGCGGTGATCGCGATCCCGGCGACCCGCCTGATGCGCACCGGCGGGCGGCGGCCGGGCCTGGTCTTCGCCCTGACCGTCGGGGCGGTCGGCGCGCTGCTGGTCGTGCTGGCCGCGCGGCTCGGATCGGTGCCGCTGATGTTCCTGGGCACGCTGCTCTTCGGCGGCTCCAGCGCGGCGAACCTGCAGTCCCGCTACGCCGCCGTCGACCTCGCCGCGCCCGACCGGCGGGCCCGCCACCTGTCGATCGTCGTGTGGGCCACCACGGTCGGGGCGGTCGCCGGGCCGAACCTCGCCCCGTACACCGACCGGCTGCTGGGGCGGTGGGGCGTGCCGGAGTACGGCGGGCCGTACCTGTTCAGCGTGCTCGCCTTCGTCGTCGGCGCGACCGTGATCTTCATTGCGCTGCGACCCGACCCGCTGCTCACCGCGGGCGGGGCGCGGCCGGGCGCGAAGGGCGTCTGGCGGCAGGCCGCGCGCACGATCCGGGCCAGTCCGGGTGCGCGCACCGGGGTCGCGGCCGTCGCGGTCGGGCACGTGGTCATGGTCGGCGTGATGTCGATGACGCCGGTGCACATCGGGGAGTACGTGCACGACCACGGCGACCTGCTGCGCGTCGTCGGGCTGGTGATCAGCATCCACATCACCGGGATGTACGCCTTCGCACCCGTGGTCGGCCTGCTCACCGACCGTCTGGGGCGCCGTCCGGTGATCGCCGGGGGCATCGTGGTGCTGCTGGCGGCGTGCGCGCTGGCCGGGACGGCGGGGCACGACACGTGGCGGCTGTCGATCGGGCTGGCGCTGCTCGGGCTCGGCTGGAACGGCACGATGGTCGCCGGGTCGACGCTGCTCTCAGAATCGGTGCCGGTCGAGGAGCGGGCCGGCGTCCAGGGGCTCTCCGACGTCGTCATGGGGGTCGCGGGCGCCTCGGCGGGCGCATTGTCCGGGGTGGTCGTTGATTTCTTCGGGTACCCCGTGCTGGCGCTGCTCGCCGCAGTGACCGCGGTCCCTTTGCTTGCCCGTGTACTCCGTTAGGTTGGCTTTCGTGCGTTTGACAGATTTCTGGCAGCGGCTCGAGGAGGTCTTCGGGCCCGCTTATGCCCACAGCATCGCTCACGACCAGGTGTTGTCGCAGCTCGGCGGCTTGACGATCGAGGAGGCCCTGGCCGGGCGCTTCGACACCGCCGAAGTATGGCGCGCTGTAGTCGCGGCATATCCGGAGCGTGTTCCTGCCCGCTTGAGGTGAGGTTTTTCGGCGTGTCGGCGTGCTGATCGTACAGATGTACGGGTACTGTTCTCGCTCGTTGGGCGTCGCTTCGAATTTTTTGTCATACCCGGCGCTTAACGTGTCAGCGTGACCAAGCGAACGCCGACGAAGACCGCGAACCCAGGGGTGACGGACATGGCAGTGCAACCTGACCGGGAGAAGGCGCTGGGACTCGCCCTCTCGCAGATCGACAAGCAGTTCGGCAAGGGCTCCGTGATGCGGCTGGGCGAGCGCGTCATCGCGCCGATGGCCGTGATCCCGACCGGCTCCATCGCCCTCGACGTGGCGCTGGGCATCGGCGGCCTTCCCCGCGGCCGGGTGATCGAGGTCTACGGCCCGGAGTCCAGCGGTAAGACCACCGTCGCGCTGCACGCCATCGCCAACGCGCAGGCCCAGGGCGGCATCGCGGCGTTCATCGACGCCGAGCACGCCCTCGACCCCGACTACGCCAAGGCCCTCGGCGTCGACACCGACGCGCTGCTCGTCTCCCAGCCGGACACCGGTGAGCAGGCGCTCGAGATCGTCGACATGCTGGTGCGCTCCGGCGCCCTCGACATCATCGTCATCGACTCCGTCGCCGCCCTGGTGCCGCGGGCCGAGATCGAGGGCGAGATGGGCGACAGCCACGTCGGCCTGCAGGCCCGCCTCATGAGCCAGGCGCTGCGGAAGATCACCGGTGCCCTCAACAACTCCGGCACCACGGCGATCTTCATCAACCAGCTCCGCGAGAAGATCGGCGTCATGTTCGGCAGCCCGGAGACCACGACCGGTGGCCGCGCGCTGAAGTTCTACGCCTCGGTCCGCCTCGACGTGCGGCGCATCGAGAGCCTCAAGGACGGCACCGACGTGGTGGGCAACCGCACCCGCGTCAAGGTCGTCAAGAACAAGGTGGCCTCGCCGTTCAAGCAGGCCGAGTTCGACATCATGTACGGCAAGGGCATCTCCCGCGAGGGCTCCCTCATCGACGTCGGTGTCGAGCAGACGATCATCCGCAAGTCGGGCGCCTGGTACACGTACGACGGCGACCAGCTCGGCCAGGGCAAGGAGAACTCGCGCAAGTTCCTGCGCGACAACCCCGACGTGGCCGCCGAGATCGAGAAGAAGATCAAGGAGAAGCTGGGCGTCGGGGTCGGCCAGTCGACCGACGCGGCCGGCGGGCCGGAGACGGCGCCGGTCGACTTCTGACGCTTCCTGCTTGTTCGCGCGTCGCTGCTTCTCGCGGCGCGTCGCTTGGGACCCCCGGTGCCGGCCTCAGCGGGCCAAGCCGCTCGGGGTGGGCACCGGGTCTCTTGCGGGCTTTTTTGGTACTGGTGGAGGTAGTTCATGTCCGGCGGGGGCGAGGAGAATCCCTGGCTCGCGGCGGAGGGCGATGGGTCTTCTGCTGGGCGGCGGCGGTCTGAGGCTGCTTCGCCGGCGGTGGCGCCCTGGGCCGATCCTGGGGGCGAGAATCCTTGGGCGGCTTCGGCTTCGGCTTCGGCTTTTGGTTCGGCTTCTGACGAGGTGGAGCGGCCGGCCTGGGACCTTGAGCCGGGGAATCCGTGGGCTGAGGGGGCTGCTTCGGGGGTTGCGGCTCGTCCTGCTTTTGAGCCTGGGCCGGGGAATCCGTGGGCTGATCCCTCGTCGGCGCCGGCTCGGTTGCCTGACTCCGCGCCTTCGGGTCGTGGCGGTGCTGCTCGCCGGGGGGCATCGGGCTCCGGGGGTTCCGGCGATTCTGGTTATGAGGCTGCGGATGGGCGCTCTTCGGTAGGGCGGAAGTCTTCGCCTTGGGCGGATGCTGATTCCCGCGCTTCGGCTGACTCGGCGACCGTTGCGAGGGGCCGGAAGCGGGCGGGGCGGTCGTTGCCGTGGAGTGATGGTGGTGCTGCCGCGGCGCCCTCCGACGGGGGTGTGCGGAAGCGGGCGGGGCGGGCTCTGCCGTGGAGCGATGATGGTGCTGCCGCGGCGCCCTCCGACGGGGGTGTGCGGAAGCGGGCGGGGCGGGCCCTGCCGTGGAGTGATGATGCTGCTTCTCGCCTGTCCGGTGAGCCGGGTGCTTCGGACATTTCCGAAATGTCCGAAGCGGAGGGTAAATTCTCCGAGCCGCGAGGGCGACGAGATCGGCGTGGTGGGCGTGGTGGGCGTGGTGGGCGTGAGTCTGGGGGCGGAAAGCGGGATGCTCCGCCGCCGAAGCCGGTAGACCCGCGGGAGGCGGCTCGGGAGATCTGTCTGCGGCAGTTGGCCGTGCGGCCGCGGACGCGGGCTGAGCTGGCCACCGCCATGCGCAAGCGCGGGGTCGAGGATGAGATCGCGGCGGAGATTCTCGATCGGTACGACGAGGTCGGGATCATCGACGACGCGGCGTTCGCGCGGGCCTGGGTCAGCAGCCGGCATCAGGGACGGGGGTTGTCCAAGCGGGCGCTGGCCGGGGAGCTTCGGCGTAAGGGAGTGTCCTCCGACGAGATGGGGGAGGCGCTGGAGGAGCTGACGCCGGAGATGGAGGAGGAGACGGCGAAGGCGCTGGTCGTACGGCGGCTGCGGAGCGAGACCCGGGGCACGCCCGAGGCGGTGTTTCGGCGGTTGGTCGGGATGCTGGGGCGCAAGGGGTACCCGCCCGGGTTGGCGATCCGGCTCGTCAAGGAGGCACTCGCCGAGCGTGCGGACGCGGCCGAGTTCGCCGACTCCATCGACGCCGACGCGCTCGCCGATGCCGCTACCGATCCTGACGCTCAGTAACTCGCCCGCGAACCCGACGCCGCCGGATTGACCCGACCTTTGGGAGCCGCCACACGTCGGACGTCTGTGACGGCCGTCGTCGGTGGGGAGGCGCAGGAAGCGGCCAGGCGGGTGGCGCAGGAAGCGGCCGGAGGTGGGTGGCCCAGGAAGCGGCCGGAGGTGGGTAGCGCAGGAAGCAACCCGCGGCGGGCGGCGACAGAGGGCGGCTGAGATTGGACTGCGTGCGCAATCGGCCTGCGAGCCGATGGCTTGGCGGGCGGGTAGGTAGTGGCTTGACGGGTCGATTGGCGGCCTGGCGGGCCCGTCGGGGTTTCGTTGCAGCGTGTATTCGGACGACGCGAGCAGGGTGATGGATGTCGATGGCGCGGTTGGCCGTCGACACGGGCTGTGGTTGGATGGTCGCTGGCGTCGAGGTGGTCGCAAACGCGTTCGGCTTCCCAATGGCTACCCAGCGTGGAGATTTTCGGCGCTTGTCGACCGACATGCCGGAAAGATCCGTGCAAAAGTTGCCCGTGGGGTGTTTCGGCTGGCGAGGGTACTTGACGGACTTAGGTGCCGTATGGTGCCCGATCATCAGTCCTTGACCGAAGCGCCCTTCACGACCTAGCCTCGGCGTTACCAAATGGAGACCGCCCAACCACCGCGGGTTTACCGCACAACATAGATCGCGTCACAGATCAGCATCACTTGCGACTTTTATAGCGGATATGAGCGCCACGCCTTGCGGGAGGTGTCGGCGCTAGTTGCGACCCAGCAGCGGGGCCCTCTAGGCCTCGATATTGATGTACCTAGATGCGCAGTGGTCGGGCGTCTCCTCCCCCCATACCCGCCGTCGCGTGTGCGCGGCGCCGAGCGGAGCGAGGTGACGTCGTGACGGAGCGCGCCCGTGTCATCCTCTGCGACCCCGCAAACCCTGACGGCCTCACGGCCCCGGGTATGAACGCCGACGAGGGCGACGGAAGCCCCGGAACCCGGGCCGCCGACCCAAGTAGGGTGGCAACCGGGGGCGGGACCGCCCAAGGTGACGGGGCGGTGGGTGTGAGCAGGACGGCGGGCTCGGGCCGGCACGGGCAGGTGGCGGCGTGACCGGGGTGCAGATCGCGCTGACGGTGGCGCTGGCGGTGCTCGTGGTCGTCGTCGTGGCCGTCCTGATCGTGGCGCTGAAGGTGGTGCGCCGGCTGGGTGGCACTGCCCCCGTGACGGCGCAGACCACCGATGATCCCGCGTTCCTGGCCGAGAAGGACCGGCAGGAGAACTCGCTCGCCTCGCTGCGCACCGCGGCCGAGGACGCCACCGCCGCCGTGGATGAGGCGCGGGCGGCGGCGGCTGCCGCGCGTACCGAAGCGGCGGCCGCGAAGGCCGAGGCCAGCGCGGCTCGCTCGGAGGCCCGCCGGATCCTCGACGCGGCCAGGGCCGAGGCCGACTCGCTGCTCGAACGCGCGCACCGGCAGGCCGAGACCGACGCCGAGCAGGCCCGGGCGGCCGCGCGGCGGGCGGGAGAGCGCGAGGTCAACCAGCTCACCGCGGTCGCGAAGGAGCAGTCGCAGGACGCCGAGCGCCGGCAGCGCCGGCTCGACGAGCGGGAGCGGCTGCTGGCCGAGGAGGCCGAGCGGCTGGCGGAGCGGGACCGGCGCATCAGCGGTACCGAAGCGGATCTTTTGGAACGTGAGGGCTCGATCGCGCGGCGCGACACCGAGCTCGCCGAGGGCGAGGAGCGGCACCGCCAGGAACTGGAGCGGATCGCCGGGCTGACCGCCGACGCCGCGCGGGTCGAGGTCGTCGAGACGATCGAGGCGCAGGCCAAGCGCGAGGCGGCGCTGCTCGTGCGGGACATCGAGAACGACGCCCGGAACACGGCCGAGCAGCGCGCGCGGCACATCGTGGTCGACGCGATCCAGCGGGTGGCCAGCGAGCAGACGGCCGAGAGCGTGGTCAGCGTCCTGCACCTGCCCAGCGACGAGATGAAGGGCCGGATCATCGGCCGCGAGGGGCGCAACATCCGCGCGTTCGAGTCGACGACCGGGGTGAACCTGATCATCGACGACACGCCGGAGGCCGTGCTGCTGTCGTGCTTCGATCCGGTACGCCGCGAGATCGGCCGCCTCACGCTCGAGAAGCTGGTGCTCGACGGGCGGATCCACCCGCACCGCATCGAAGAGGTCTTCGAGCAGGCCAAGCACGAGGTGGAGCGGCTCTGCCACCGCGCGGCCGAGGACGCGCTGGTCGAGGTGGGCATCACCGACCTGCACCCCGAGCTCATGACGCTGCTGGGGCGGCTGCGCTACCGCACCTCGTACGGCCAGAACGTGCTCAAGCACCTCGTCGAGACCGCCCACATCGCCGGGATCATGGCCTCCGAGCTGCGGCTGGACCCGTCGATCATCAAGCGGGCGGCGTTCCTGCACGACATCGGCAAGGCGCTCACCCACGAGGTCGAGGGCAGCCACGCGCTGATCGGGGCGGACGTGGCGCGCAAGTACGGCGAGCACGACGAGGTCGTCCACGCGATCGAGGCGCACCACAACGAGGTGCTGCCGCAGACCATCGAGGCCGTGCTCACCCAGGCCTCGGACGCCTGCTCCGGCGGGCGGCCGGGCGCGCGGCGGGAGAGCCTGGAGGCGTACGTCAAGCGGCTCGAGCGGATCGAGGAGATCGCGGCCGGCAAGTCGGGCGTGGAGAAGGTCTTCGCGATGCAGGCCGGCCGCGAGATCCGGGTCATGGTGCGCCCCGACGACGTCGACGACATCGGCGCCGCCGTGCTGGCGCGGGACGTGGCCAAGCAGATCGAGGAGGAGCTGACCTACCCCGGTCAGATCCGCGTGACCGTCGTGCGCGAGTCCCGAGTCACCGAGATTGCGCGCTGAATCAGCGGACGGTCTTTCTGGCACCGGTGTCTACCGTGTGATGTCCTGAAGGACAGTGGGGGAGCCCAGACATCCGGCGGTCAGGCCGGGGCGATCACGGAGTCGGTAACTACGTACTGGCCCTTGACCTTGTACGCCCACACGACCTTGTCCGCCGTGTCGAGGTTGCCGCGCGCGTCGAACTTGATCTCGCGGTTCGTGGCCACGCCCTTGCCCTTGTACGTGGCCATCCAGGTCAGCATGTCCTCGCGGGTGCCCTTGCCGGCCAGGAAGCCGGCCAGGAAGACGCCGGTCGCGTCGTACGCCTCGGGCCCGTAGTAGCTGGCCTGCTGGCCGAACGTGCCCTGGTACTTCGAGGCGAAGTCGGCCCCCGCGTCCTTCGACGGCACGCACGGGCAGGTGATGGTCACGCCCTCCGCCTTGCCCTCGGTCTTGGTGACGAAGCTCTGCGTGAACAGCTTGTCCGAGCCCACGATCGGCAGGTCCGGCTTGGCCGCGCGCAGGGCCTTCACGAAGTTGATCCCGTCGGCGGAGAGGCCGGCGAAGTAGACCGCGTCGGCGCCCGAGTCGGTGATCGACTTGACCGCCGAGGTGAAGTCGGTGTCGGTCTGGCGGATCGCCACCGACACGCCCGTCGCGCTGCCCAGGGCCGTGGTGAGCTCGGTGCGGCCGAGCGTGCCGAAGTCGGAGTCGTCGTACACGATCGCCGTCTTCTTGGCCTTGAGCGTGTTCTTGATGAAGACGGCAGCCGCGCGGACCTGGTCGCCGTCGGTGCCGATCAGGCGGTGGAACGTGGCCCAGCCCCGCTGCGCGAGCTTCTCGTCCGGCGCGAACGGCGTGATCATCGCCAGCTTGTTGGCCTCGAGGATCGGGCCGGCGGCGAGGATCTCGTTGTCGTAGACCGGGCCGACCACGCCGATCACCTCGGGGTCGTCCACCGCCAGCTGGGCCTTGGTCTTGGCGCCGTCGTCGGTGCCGGTGGTGTCGAACTCCTTGAACTCGACCTTGCAGCCGGCGTGCGCGGCGTTGAAGTCGTCGATGGCCAGCCGGACGCTGTTGCGCATCATGACGCCGTCGTCGGAGTTGTCGCCGCTGGACATGCCGAGGTAGGCGATCTTGTGCCCGCAGGCCGGGGACGCCGCCGCGGCGTTCGCGCTGCTGGACGGGCCGACCGGGCCCACCGGGTCGGAGCCGCGGTTGACCGCCCAGACGATCCCGCCGATGAGCAGCAGGACGACGAGCGCACCGCCTCCGACGGCCGCGAGTTGTCCTCCCCTGCGCTTTTTCGGCGGTTGTACCGCCTGATAGCCCCCCTGCCACGCCGGCGCCGGGCTCGCCGGGATCGCGGTGACGGGCTGCTGCGGCACCGGCGGCTGGTGATACACGGCCGGCGGCGTCGAAACCGGCCGCGGCGGCTGCACGGGCGGCGTCGAAACCGGCCGCGGCGGCGGTTGCACCGGCGGGGTCACCACGGGCATCGCGCTCGTCTGCATGACGGGCGGCATGTGCGGGGTGTTCGACGGCATGCTGAACCCGGGCGACACCGGCTGGGCCGACACCGGCGCGGCCGCCACGTCACCGCTGAGTTCAGGGGCCCGGCCGCCCGACGTGGGGGCGCCCGAGATCGGGGAGGAGATACCGCCCCCGGCGCCCGAGACCGGGGCGCGCCCCGTCGGCGGGGCCAGGTGCAGCGCCCCCTCGGCGACGACCAGCTCGGGCTGCTCGATCGCGGTCGGGGCCAGGCCGAACGCGCGGTGCAGCAGCGTCGCCGCGAGCGGGATCCGGCTGGACCCGCCGACCAGGAAGAGCGCGGACACGGGCCGGTCGCCGAGGGCGGCCGCGCTGACCGCGATCTGGGTGGCGGTGACCGTGCGGTTGAGGATCGGGCGGGCGAGCTCCTCGAGCTGCTCGCGGCCGATCGGGACGCTCTCGTCGAAGAGGGGCACGTGGACGTACGTGGTCGCGGCGCGGCTGAGCATCTCCTTGGCCAGCCGGGCGTCCTCCCACAGCTGCCACGCGGCGCGCCGGTCGGCCTCGGTCTCCGGGTTGGTGAGCCGCCGCCACTGGTCGCCCTCGCGGCCGGCGAAGTTGCGCCCGAGGTAGGCCACCACGGCCGCGTCGACGTCGAGGCCGCCCGCGTCCGGCAGGCCCTCGCTGGCCAGCACGTCGAAGCCGCCGCCCTGGTTGCGGCGCACCACGCTGGCGTCGAACGTGCCGGCGCCGAAGTCGTAGACCACCGCGATGCCGCCGACGGGGACGTGGGTGCCGACGGTGCCGACGAAGTACGAGGCCGCGGCGACCGGCTCGGAGGACAGCAGCGGCGCGGCCAGCCCGGCGGCGAGGGCGGCCTGGGTGAGCGTCTGGCGGCGCTGCGGCGGCCAGGTGGCGGGGTGGGTCATCATCACGGCCGACGGCTTGGCCCCGGCGACCCGCTCGGCCTCGGCCGCGACCCGGCGCAGGACGCTGGTGACGAGCTCGGCGACGGGCACCTCACGCTCGCCGAGCCAGACGGTGCCCTCCTCGACGCGGCGCTTCGGGTAGGGCTCGAAGCGGTGTGGCTGCAGCCGCGCGGAGTGCACGGCGTCGCGTCCGGTCAGGATGCTGCCGTCGGCGTTGACGTAGACCGCCGACGGCAGCAGGGGCGAGCCGTCGAAGAGGAGCGGCTTGGTGCGCCCGTCCGGCCAGCGCAGGACCGCGACCGTGTTCGAGGTGCCGAAGTCGATGCCCAACCGGAAGCCAGTGTCCGCCACTCGCGCAGCGTACGCATCGGGCGCAACCTTGCCAATCCGCTCCTAATGCGGTCCTGCGGCCCCGGTGTCCAGCGTCAGCGGTACCGGTCGCGCGGTCGTCTTCTGCCGCTTGCCGCCGATGAGCCGCTTCTGCAGATAGAACGCGAACGCCGACAGCAGGCCGCAGGTGCCGATGTAGATGACCGCGGTGACGAGGTACGCCTGGACGTACGGCAGGCCGAAGGGCAGGCGGCCGCCGATCTGCTTGGCCGCGTACAGCAGCTCCGGCAGCTGGATGATGAAGCCCAGCGCGGTGTCCTTGAGCAGCACCACGAGCTGGCTGACGATGGCCGGCAGCATGGCCCGGACCGCCTGCGGCAGCAGGATCGACATCATCACCTGGGTCTTGCGCATGCCCAGCGCGTACGCCGCCTCGGACTGACCCTTGGCCACGGCCAGGACGCCGGCCCGGAAGATCTCCGCGAGCACGGCCCCGTTGTACAGCGTGAGGCCGATCACCAGCGGCCAGAACGGGCCGACCTTGTAGCCCAGCTGGATCGGGCCGTAGTACGCGAAGAAGATGAGCACCAGCAGCGGAATCGCCCGGAACAGCTCGACCATCAGGGTGGCCGGGGCCCGGAAGTACCAGTGGTCGCTGAGCCGTCCGGCGGCCAGCAGCGCGCCCCACACGAGCGCGAACACCGCCGCCGCCCCGGCCGCCTGCAGCGTGGTGATGTACCCGTCGATCAGCTGCTGCTGGATCGACGCGTACTCGAACTGCTGCCACTTGAGCGAGTCGAACTGGCCGGTCTCGTTGAAGCGCAGCACGATGAACGTCAGCAGGCCGATGATCGCGAGGGCGCCGACGACGCTGAGGACGCGGTTGCGCAGCTTGGCCTTCGGGCCGGGCAGGTCGTACAGGACGTTGCTCATCGGGCCATTCCCCACCGGCGCTCGAGGGTGCGCTGGAGGGCGACCAGCGGGATCACCAGGATCAGGAAGCCGATCGCGACCCACAGCAGCGTGTAGATCTGGTTCTCGCCGCGCTCGGCCAGGTAGTACAGGATGCCGCCGGCCTCGGCGACCGAGAAGCCGGCCGCGATCGTGGTGTTCTTCAGCATGGCGTTGAGCACGCTGATCATCGGCGGCACCACGGTGCGGAACGCCTGGGGCAGCACGACGAGCGAGAGCACCTGGCCGAACGTCATGCCCAGGGCGCGGGCGGCCTCGGCCTGCCCCACCGGCACCGTGTTGATGCCGGAGCGCAGGGCCTCGCAGACGAAGGCGCTCGTGTAGGCGATGAGCGCGATGCAGGCGCTGGGGAAGTAGTCCAGCGTCACGTCGAGCTTCGGCACCGCGAAGATCAGCAGCGCGAAGACCAGCGTCAGCGGGCAGTTGCGCAGCAGCAGCACGTAGCCCGTGCCGAAGCCGCGCAGGGTGGGCACCGGCGAGACGCGCATCGCGGCCAGCAGGGTGCCCAGGACCAGTGAACCGACCGCGGCGATCAGGAACAGCTCGATCGTGGTCAGGAAGTGGGACCCGATGACGTCCCAGTTGTCGGTGAGGACGTGTAGAAACTCGTTCATCCGCTGCCCATCGGGGGGAAATGAGGGCGGGACGCCGCCCCGTGGCAGGGGCGGCGTCCCGGTGTCAGGATCAGTACTTCTCGAGCGGCGGGATCGTGGCGGTCGAGCCGGACTTGCCCAGCGTGCCGTCGTAGATCTTCTGCCAGGTGCCGTCCTTCTCCGCCGCCTCCAGCGAGGCGTTCACGAAGTCGCGCAGCGCCTTGTCGTCGTGGGCGAGGCCGATGCCGTACTTCTCGGGGTACGGCTTGCCGGTCGCCGGGTCGGTGAACGGCTTGCCGACGACCTTGAGCATGCTCGGGTTCTGCGCCGCGTAGCCCTTGAGGATCGCGTCGTCGGTGGTGACCGCGTCGACCTTCTTGTCGATCAGCTGCGACACGCACTCGGAGTACGTCTTGAACTCGACGATCTTGTCGGTGAGCTTCTGGTCGCGCACCCGCTGGATCGGCGTGGAGCCGGTGGCGGAGCAGACCGTCTTGCCCTTGAGCGAGTCCGAGCCGGTGATGGACGTGTCGTCCTTGCGCACCAGCAGGTCCTGCGCGGCGATGAAGTACGGGCCGGCGAAGGAGACGTCGGCCTTGCGCTTGTCGGTGATCGAGTAGGTGCCGACGTAGTAGTCGACCTCGCCACCCTTGATCGACGTCTCGCGGTTCGCGGACGCGACCTCCTTGTACTCGATCTTCGACGGGTCGACGCCGAGCTTGGAGGCGATCAGCTGGGCGATCTCGATGTCGAAGCCGCAGCGCTTGCCGGCGGCGTCCTTGTAGCCCAGGTTCGGCTGGTCGAACTTGATGCCGATGACGACCTTGCCGGCCGACTTGATCCGGGCGAAGGTCGGGCTGCCCGCGATGTCGACGCCGGTGGCCGGCGTGAACGAGGCGCCCGACGAGGTGCAGGCGTCGCTCTGGGCCTGCGGGGCGCCGGACTGGCCCGCCGGGGTCTCCGGGGTGGGCGTGCCCTCCTTGCCGCAGGCGGCAAGGCCGAGCGAAAGCGTGGCGACGGCGGCGAAGGCCGCGATGCGCGTGATTCGCATGTTCTTGTGTGCTCCTTCCATAACCTCAACGGCCGTCCGGGCGAGCCGGGCGGCCATGGCGCGACCGGGGGTGGTGCGCCGCATCGGTGGTACCGAGGTGTGCGAATACGTCAGTGGGTGAGGATCTTCGACAGGAAGTCCTTGGCGCGGTCGCTGCGCGGGTTGGCGAAGAACTCGGTCGGCGTGGCCTCTTCGACCAGCTGACCATCGGCCATGAACACGACCCGGTTCGCCGCGTGCCGGGCGAAACCCATCTCATGGGTGACGACGACCATCGTCATGCCGTCGCGGGCCAGCGTGGTCATCACGTCGAGCACCTCGCCGACCATCTCGGGGTCCAGCGCGCTCGTCGGCTCGTCGAACAGCATCGCCTTGGGCTGCATGGCCAGGGCCCGGGCGATCGCCGCGCGCTGCTGCTGGCCGCCGGAGAGCTGGGCCGGGTACTTGTTCGCCTGGGCCTCGATGCCGACGCGCTGCAGCAGGCCCATCGCCCGCTCGCGCACGACCGCGGTCTTCTCCTTGCGCACCTTGACCGGCCCGAGCATGACGTTCTCGAGGATCGTCTTGTGGGCGAAGAGGTTGAACGACTGGAAGACCATGCCGACCTCGCTGCGCAGCCGGGCCAGTGGCTTGCCCTCCGCCGGCAGGCTCGTGCCGTCGAAGACGATCTCGCCGTTGTTGATCGGCTCCAGCCGGTTGATCGCCCGGCACAGCGTCGACTTGCCCGAACCCGAGGGCCCGATGACCACGACGACCTCGCCGCGCCCGATCGACAGGTTGACGTCCTTCAACACGTGCAGGTCGCCGAACCACTTGTTCACGCCACTGAGCACGATCAAAGGCTCTGCCGTCATGTCCCGCCCCACTGGTAGCGACGCTCGTCGCGCTGTCTGGTGCGAATGACGTTAGCGGGGCAAAGGCCCTTGATCCGCGACACATGGGTCACGGGCCGATAACGACGCCCGTTTTGCGTCACGTGTCCCTGACCAGTTCCTTACAGGTTTCCCGGACGACCCTAGGTTTGATCACAACGAACAACCCGGCGATGCTGTGTGGCATGCGCATCCTCGTGACCAACGACGACGGGATCGACAGCCCCGGTCTGCACGCCCTCGCCGCGTGGGCCGCCCGCGCCGGGCACGAGGTGGTGGTGGCCGCGCCGGTCGAGGAGTCCTCCGGCTCCAGTGCCGCCCTGCTCGCGGTCGAGGACGGCGAGGGCATTCAAATGCAAGAGCGAGGCATCGACGGTACCGTCGCCGCTTTCGCGGTTTCGGCCACGCCCGCGTTCATCGTCCTGCTCGCCACGCGCGGTGCCTTCGGGCCGCCGCCCGACCTCGTGCTGTCCGGCGTGAACCGGGGCCCCAACACCGGCGCCGCCGTGCTGCACTCCGGCACCGTCGGGGCGGCCCTCACCGCGGTGGCCAACGGCTGCCCGGCGATGGCCGTCTCGCTCGACGTCGCCCCGGACGCGCTGGAGGCCAACTGGGACACCGCGGCCGAGGTCGCCGCCGACCTGTTGCCGCTGCTCACCGGCTTGTTCGCGCTGAACGTCAACGTGCCCGACGTGGAGGCCGGCGCGCTGCGCGGCATCCGCCGGGCCCACCTGGCCGAGTTCGGCATGGTGCAGATGACGCTGCGGGAGCAGGGCGAGGGCTTCGTGCGGATGTCCCTCGAGCAGGTGGGCGAGGTCGCCGAGCCGGGCAGCGACGACGGGTGGCTGCTGGACGGGTACGCCGCCGTGACCCCGCTCTTCCCGCCCGGCGAGGCGGCCGACGTGGAGCTGCCGGGCCTCGTGGATACGGCCGGTGAGCACGTCGGGGGTTAGTATTTCCGATGCCATGACTGAGACCCGTACCTTCCGCGTGATCACCTACGGCTGCCAGATGAACGCGCACGACTCCGAGCGCATCTCCGGCCTGCTGGAGGACGCCGGCTACGTGCCGGCCGCCGGCGACGGCGATCCCGACGTCGTCGTGTTCAACACGTGCGCGGTGCGGGAGAACGCGGACAACCGGCTCTACGGCAACCTCGGTCACCTGCGCCCCACCAAGCTCGCCCACCCCGGCATGCAGATCGCCGTCGGCGGCTGCCTGGCCCAGAAGGACCGCGGCGACATCGTGAAGAAGGCGCCCTGGGTGGACGTCGTCTTCGGCACGCACAACATCGGCTCGCTGCCCGTGCTGCTGGAGCGGGCCCGGCACAACGCGGCCGCCGAGGTGGAGATCCTCGAGTCGCTCGAGGTCTTCCCGTCGACCCTGCCGACCCGCCGCGAGTCCACCTACGCGGGCTGGGTGTCGATCTCGGTCGGCTGCAACAACACCTGCACCTTCTGCATCGTGCCGGCGCTGCGCGGCAAGGAGAAGGACCGCCGCCCGGGCGACATCCTCAACGAGGTCCGGGCGCTGGCCGCCGAGGGCGTCCTCGAGGTGACCCTGCTGGGCCAGAACGTGAACTCCTACGGCGTCGAGTTCGGCGACCGGTTCGCCTTCGGCAAGCTGCTGCGCGCCTGCGGGGACATCGAGGGCCTGGAGCGCGTGCGGTTCACCTCCCCGCACCCGAAGGACTTCACCGACGACGTCATCGCGGCCATGGCCGAGACGCCGAACGTGTGCCACTCGCTGCACATGCCGCTGCAGTCGGGCTCCGACTCGGTGCTGCGGGCCATGCGGCGCTCGTACCGGTCGGACAAGTACCTCGGGATCATCGACAAGGTCCGCGCGGCCATGCCGGACGCGGCGATCACCACCGACATCATCGTCGGCTTCCCGGGCGAGACGGACGAGGACTTCGAGCGCACGCTGGACGTGGTGCGCGCGGCCCGCTACTCCAGCGCCTTCACCTTCCAGTACTCCAAGCGCCCCGGCACCCCGGCCGCCACCATGGAGTCGCAGGTGCCGAAGGCGGTCGTCCAGGAGCGCTACGACCGGCTGATCTCGGCCCTGGAGACGATCTCCTGGGACGAGAACAAGAAGCTGACCGGCTCGACGCTCGAGGTGCTGGTCGCCGTGGGCGAGGGCCGCAAGGACACCGCGACGGGCCGGATGTCGGGCCGGGCCCGCGACGGGCGGCTGGTGCACTTCACCGCCGACCCCGCCGCCGGGATCCGGCCGGGCGACATCGTGCACGCGACGGTGACGTACGCGGCGCCGCACCATCTGAACTCCGACGCGCCGCTGGTCTCGCACCGGCGCACGCGGGCGGGCGACGCCTGGGAGGCCGGGCGGGTCACCCGCACGCCCGGGGTCTCCCTCGGCATGCCGACCATCGGCACCCCACCGGCTCCCGCGACGGCTTGTTGATCAACCGGCGACGTGCGCCGTGTTGTCGAGCCAGTGCTGGATCAGGGCGGCGTCGCCGGCCACGGTGACCGCGGTCAGCGGGAGCCGCCGGGTCAGGGTCAGCAGCAGCACTCCGGCCGGGCCGGAGACCGTCACGTCGGCGTCGTGCGCGCCGGACTGCCAGGTGGCGCCCTCGGGGCGGCGCTCGATGAGCCAGGCGTCGGCGGCGTCGGTCGCCCGCAGCGCCAGGGTCTGCCCGGTGCCCCGGACGGCCTGAGCCGACTCGGCGCGGAACAGGCCCCACGTCGGCGAGGTCAGCATCTTCAGGTGGTTGGTGATCAGCGCCGCCGCGACGTCCGGGGCGACCCGGGGCGGGCGGCCGGCCGCGTGCTCCCCGTCGAAGCCGTGCACGACCGCCTCGTTGAGCATGCTCGACAACCAGAACCGGCCCCCGGTCCGCTCGTCGGCCGCGGCGTTGAACACCGGCGCGGCCAGCGCCTCGTCCGTGCACGCGTCCGCGAACCGCTGGGCCGAGCCGGCCAGCCAGGCCGGCCACGCGCCCGGGTCGGCGGGCAGTTCGGCCATCTCGGCCGGCAGCTGGGCCGGGTCGGTGATGCGCCGCTCGATGATCTCGGCCGCCCAGTGCTGGGTCTGGCCCAGGTGCTCCACCAGCTCGGTGATGGTCCACCCCGGTGCGGTCGGCACGGGCGCGTCCGGTCCGGCCGCGGCGGCCGCGTCGGCCAGGCGGCGGGTGTGCTCGACGATGGCCTGTCGCGGATCGGTCATGGAAGAACCCCCTGAAAAGCGTTGACCACTACACGCACTCGGCGTGTAGTGGCCAACTTTCTATGTCGGACGGGTTCGGCCCGTCACGGGGTAAGTCGTCAGCCGGTGTGTTCGGCCATCGCGAGGAACTTGCGCTTGGACTCCAGGGCCTTCTCGGCCTCCTTGATGCGCCGCTGGTCGCCCGCGGCCTGGGCGCTGGCCAGCTGCTGCTCGGCCCGCGCGACCTGCTCGCGCATCTGCGCGAGCAGGGGGCTGGCCTCCGGCGGGGTGCGCCGCCACGCGGCGTCCATGGCCTGCTTGACCTTGTCCTCGACGTTGCGCAGACGGCGGTCCAGCCCGGCCTGGGCCTCGCGCGGCACGCGGCCGACCTCGTGCCAGGTGCCCTGGATCTCGCGCAGCTTGTTCTGCGCGCCCTTCGGGTCGCCGTCGATGTCGAGCGCCTCGGCCTGGGCCAGCAGCTCCTGCTTGCGGTCCAGGTTGCCCTTGAACTCGGCGTCCCGAGCCGAGAATACCTCGCTGCGGCGCTTGAAGAAGGCGTCCTGAGCGGCCCGGAACCGTTCCCAGAGCTTCTGCTCCGTGTCCTTGGCCGCGCGCGGGGCGGTCTTCCACTCGGTCATGAGGTCCTTGAGCCGGGCCGCCGTCGCGTTCCACTCGGTGGACTCGGACAGGCCCTCGGCCTCGATGACCAGTTCTTCCTTGCGGCCCTGGGCCTGCTTGCGGGAGGCGTCCAGGGTCGCGAAGTGCGCGCCCCGGCGGCGGGTGAAGGCGTCGCGGGCGGCGGCGTAGCGCTTCCAGAGCTCGCTCTCGGCCTTCTTCTCCACGCCGTGGATGGACTTCCACTCGTCGAGGATCTCCTTGAGCCGGTCCCCGGCCGCCTTCCAGCCGGTCGCCTCGGCCGCGATGACCTCGGCCTCCTCGACCAGGGTGGTCTTGCGGGCGAGCGACTCGGCCCGGGCGGCGTCGCGGGCGGCCCGCGCGGCCCCGGCCTTCTCCTCGGCGATCGTGGTGAGCTTGTCCAGCCGGGCGGCGAGGCCGTCGATGTCACCGACGACGTGGGCCTCGTCGAGGCCGCTGCGCAGGCGTCGGATGGTGGACAGCGACTGGCCGGCGTCGGCGGCGCCGCTGCCGAGCCTCGCCTCGATCAGGTCGACCTCGGTCACCAGGTCGGCGAACCGGCGAGCGAAATGAGCCAGGCCCTCCTCGGGTGTCCCGGCCTGCCAGGACCCGATGGGGCGCTCACCGGCGGCCGTCTTCACGAAGACGTTCCCGTCGGTGTCGATCCGTCCAAACTCCGTAGGGTCGCTCATCTGCCCATCCTCGCTCCCGGCGCCCGTAGGATCGGGTATCCCACCGTCACGCCGCCATCGCACAGCAAAGTTCCCCAGGGCATTCTCACAGGTGTGCCCCGGGGCCGGTCGAGGGCCTGCGGCCGAACCGTGACCATTCCGGTGCCATTCACAGGCCGCAGCGTCCCATAGCGACCGTCCCCGATAACGTTAGGTCGTGTCACTCGTCGCCGCCGCGGTCTGCCCACATCCGCCACTGCTCGTGCCGGAGCTGGCCGCCGGGGCGGCGTCCGAGCTCGACGACCTGCGGGCGGCCTGTCGCGCCGCGGTGGCGCACCTGGCGAATGCCTCGGTCGACTCGCTCATCGTCCTCGGTTCCGATACCACGACGGTACGCCGTGACGCCCCGTTCGGGGGGACCCTGTCGCCGTGGGGCATTGATCTGACGGTCGGCGACCCAGGTGCCGCCCAGTTGCCCTTGAGTCTGCTCATCGGAGCCTGGTTGATACCAGCGGCCCGAAACTTCCAGAGCGTGGCCGCCGACGCCGACCCGGCCGAGTGCGCGCGCCTCGGCCGGAAGCTCGCCGGCGAGGCCGAGCGGGTCGGGCTGCTGGTGCTGGGCGACGGGTCTGCATGCCGTACCGACAAGGCGCCTGGCTTCTTCGACCCCCGCGCGGAGGCCTTCGACGCCGCCGTGGCGGGCGCCCTGGCCCGGGCCGACGACGGCGCGCTGGCGGCGATCGACCCGGTGGAGGCGGCCGAGCTGCTCGCCGCCGGGCGCGCGCCGTGGCAGGTGCTGGCCGGGGCCAAGGACGGCGACATGCGCGGGGAGTTGTTGTACGACTCCGCTCCGTACGGCGTCGCGTACTTCGTGGCCACATGGGCATGACCGGCGTCATCGCGATCGTCGGCCCGACGGCCGCGGGCAAGTCGGCGCTGAGCCTGCGCCTCGCGGACGAGCTGGGCGGGGAGGTCGTCAACGCCGACTCCATGCAGCTGTACCGCGGCATGGACATCGGCACCGCCAAGCTCACCGCGGCCGAGCGGGCCGGCGTGCCGCACCACGTGCTGGACATCTGGGACGTCACGGAGCCGGCCAGCGTCGCGGTCTATCAGCGCCTGGCCCGCGCCGCGATTGACGACATCGCCGCCCGCGGACGCGTCCCGCTGCTGGTCGGCGGCTCGGGCCTGTACATCCGCGCCGTCCTGGAGGACTTCGAGTTCCCCGGCACCGACCCGGAGCTGCGGGCCGAGCTGGAGCGGGAGCTGGAGGAGGCCGGGCCGGCCCCGCTCTACGCCCGGCTGCTGGCGGCCGACCCGGTCGCGGCCGAGCGCATCCTGCCCAGCAACGGGCGGCGCATCGTGCGGGCGCTGGAGGTCAACGCCCTCACCGGTACCGCCTTCACCGCGCAACTGCCGCAGCCGCGCCCCGTGTACGACGCGCTGCAGCTCGGCGTGGACGTCGACACGGCGGTGCTCGACGCGCGGATCGACGCGCGGGTCGAGCAGATGTGGGCGAACGGCTTCGTCGACGAGGTGCGCGGGCTGCTCGGCCGCGGGCTGCGGGAGGGGCGGACGGCGGCGGGGGCGTTGGGGTACCGACAGATCATGAACCTGCTCGACGGGCTCTGCGACGCCGGCGAGGCCCGCGCGGAGACCGCCCGCGCCACCCGGCGTTTCGTGCGGCGGCAGCGCTCCTGGTTCCGCCGCGACGAGCGGATCGTCTGGCTCGACGGGGCGGCGGCGGACATCACTGCGGCGGCCCTGGGAGTCGTGCGGCAAGATTGACGCCATGCGCTTCGCGAAAGGCCACGGCACGGGCAACGACTTCGTCATCCTGCCCGACCCCGACGGCACCCTGCCTCTGACCCCGGCCTTCGTCGCCGCCCTGTGCGACCGGCGCCGCGGCATCGGGGCCGACGGCGTGCTGCGGGTCGTGCGCAGCGCCGCCCACCCGGACGCGGAGGCCTCGGCGGCGGGGGCCGAGTGGTTCATGGACTACTGGAACGCGGACGGGTCGCAGTCGGAGATGTGCGGCAACGGGGTCCGCGTGTACGCGCGCTACCTGGCCGAGGCCGGGCTGGTCGACCCCGAGGGCACGTTCGACCTCGTCACGCGGGCCGGTGTGGTGCCGGTGACCATGGGCGAGGAGATCACGGCCGGGATGCCGGTGCCGCGGGTGTATGTCCAGAGCGACGCGCAGGTTGCCGGCCGCGACTTTACCGGTACAGCCGTGGATGTGGGCAACCCGCATCTCGTGTGTGCTGTCGAGACTGCCTTTTTGGGGGAGCTTGATCTGTCGCAGGCGCCCGGCATCGACCCGCTGATCTTCCCGGCCGGGGTGAACGTCGAGTTCGCCGCGGTGGGACCGGCCCCGGACGGCGCCGACCTCTACCGGCGGATGCGGGTCTACGAGCGCGGCTCCGGCGAGACGCAGTCCTGCGGCTCCGGCGCCTGCGCGGTCGCGGCCGTCGCGGTGCACCACGCCGGGCTGGAGAACGGGACCGTCGTGGTCGACGTGCTCGGCGGGCGGCTCACGGTGACCGTGTCGCCGACCGAGTGCCTGCTGCGGGGGCCTGCGGTCATCGTCGCGCACGGCGACGTCGACGCGCAGGCCGTCCGGCAGCTGGTCTTCTCCTAGTTCTGGTTCTCCGAGGCTTCGCCGTCGGGCATCGAGTCGAGCTGCGGGCCCTTCGCCGCGGCGCGCACGGCGGCGGCCACCGCGGGTGAGACGCGCGCGTCGAACACGCTCGGCACGATCACCGTCGGGTTGAGCTTGTCCTCGCCGACCGTGTCCGCGATCGCCCGCGCGGCGGCCAGGGCCATCGCGTCGGTGAACTCGCGGGCCTGCGCGTCGAGCATGCCCCGGAACACGCCGGGAAACGCGAGCACGTTGTTGATCTGGTTCGGCTGGTCGGAGCGGCCGGTGGCGACGATCGCGGCGTGCTCGCGGGCCTCCCGCGGGTCGACCTCCGGGTCGGGGTTGGCCAGCGCGAAGACGATCGAGTCCTTGGCCATCGTGGCGATGTCGTCGCCGGTGAGCAGGTTCGGCGCGCTGACCCCGATGAACACGTCGGCGCCGCGGATCGCCCCGCGCAGGTCGCCGGCGTAGTTCTCCTTGTTCGTGTTGTTCACCAGCCACTGCCAGGCGGGGGACAGGCCGGTCATGCCGCGGTGCAGCGCGCCGGGCCGGTCGGTGGCGATGACGTCGCCGACGCCCTGGCGGAGCAGGAGCTTCATGATCGCGGTGCCGGCCGCGCCCGAACCGCTGACCACGACCTTCACCTGGCCGATCGACTTGCCGACCACGCGCAGGGCGTTGGTGAGCGCGGCCAGGACGCAGATGGCCGTGCCGTGCTGGTCGTCGTGGAACACCGGGATGTCCAGCTGCTCGCGCAGCCGCTCCTCGATCTCGAAGCAGCGCGGCGCGGCGATGTCCTCGAGGTTGATCCCGCCGTAGGCCGGTGCGATCGCCTTCACGATCTTGATGATCTCGTCGGTGTCCTGGGTGTCGAGCACGACCGGCCAGGCGTCGACCCCGCCGAAGCGCTTGAACAGCGCGGCCTTGCCCTCCATGACGGGCATCGCGGCGTACGGCCCGATGTTGCCCAGGCCCAGCACGGCCGAGCCGTCGGTTACCACGGCGACCGTGTTGCGCTTGATCGTGAGGCGGCGGGCGTCCTCGGGATTCTCGGCGATGGCCAGGCACACGCGGGCCACGCCCGGCGTGTACGCCCGGGAGAGCTCGTCCCGGTTGCGCAGGGCGACCTTGGGCGCGACCTCGATCTTGCCGCCGAGGTGCAGCAGGAAGGTGCGGTCGGAGACCTTGCGCACGTCGACGCCGTCGAGCTTCTCCAGATCGGCCACGACCTGCTCGGCGTGGGAGGAGTCGGCGGTGTCGCAGGTGAGGTCGACCACGACGTTCTGGTTGTCGGAGTCGACGACGTCCACGGCGGTGACGATGCCCCCGGACCCGCCGACCGAGGTGGTCAGGCGGCCGATGGCGGAGGCGTCGGCGATGACGGAGACACGGATGGTGATACTGAACCCGGCGCTGGGCAGTCTGTGTGTGGCTGGTGTCACCGGCCCATTCTCACCCCGCGCGTCCCCCGGTCACGACCGGGTGTGTATATGGCGTGCCGTCTCACCCTGATCAGTGTCAGGATTGATGGGTTGAGTGCCGTTTACCGAGGAGATTGCATTGCGCGCACGAACGAGCTTTTCCGCCGACGCCTACGACGCGGACGCCGAGGAGTTCGAGGACTTCGTTGACGACGGCGATCTCGAACTCGAGGAGCGGCACGCCCTGCGGCGGGTCGCCGGACTGTCCACCGAACTCGCCGACGTCACCGAGGTCGAGTACCGCCAGCTGCGCCTCGAGCGCGTCGTGCTGGTCGGGGTCTGGACCGAGGGCACCGTCACCGACGCCGAGAACTCCCTGACCGAGCTGGCCGCGCTCGCCGAGACGGCCGGCTCCGAGGTGCTCGAGGGCCTCATCCAGCGGCGCAGCCGGCCCGACTCGGCCACGTTCATCGGCCGCGGCAAGGTCGACGAGGTGCGGGCCGTCGTCGTCAGCACCGGCGCCGACACCGTGATCTGCGACGGCGAGCTGTCCCCGTCGCAGCTGCGGCAGCTGGAGTCGCGGGTCAACGTCAAGGTCATCGACCGTACGGCGCTGATCCTGGACATCTTCGCCCAGCACGCCAAGAGCAAGGAGGGCAAGGCCCAGGTCGAGCTGGCGCAGCTGCAGTACTTCCTGCCGCGGCTGCGCGGTTGGGGTGAGGCGCTCAGCCGGCAGGCCGGTGGCTCGGCCAGCGGCAACGGCGGCGTGGGCCTGCGCGGTCCCGGTGAGACCAAGCTGGAGATCGACCGGCGGCGCATCCGCACCCGCATCTCGCGGCTCAAGCGCGAGATCGCGGCGATGGCGACGATCCGCGACACCAAGCGGGCGACGCGGCGGCGCAACCGGGTGCCGGCCGTGGCGATCGCCGGCTACACCAACGCCGGCAAGTCCAGCCTGCTCAACCGCCTGACCGGGGCGGGTGTGCTGGTCGAGGACGCGCTGTTCGCCACCCTGGACACGACCACCCGCCGGGCCCGGGCGGCCGACGGGCGGATCTACACGCTGTCGGACACGGTCGGGTTCGTCCGCCACCTGCCCCACCAACTGGTCGAGGCGTTCCGATCCACGCTTGAAGAAGTTGCCGAAGCCGATCTTGTACTGCACGTGGTCGACGGATCCCACCCCGACCCCGAGGCGCAGGTCCGCGCGGTGCGCGAGGTGCTGGCCGAGGTGGGCGCGGACGCGGTCCCCGAGCTGCTGGTGATCAACAAGATCGACGCCGCCGACGAGGAGACCCAGCTGCGGCTGAAGGGCCTGTGGCCGACGGCCGTGTTCGCTTCCGCCCGCACCGGCATGGGCATCGACGATGTCCGGGCCGCGATCGAGCAGGGGCTGCCGTGGCCGGCGATCGAGCTGACCGCCGTCGTGCCGTACGAGCGGGGCGACCTGGTGGCCCGGGTGCACTCGGTCGGCGAGGTGCTGGAGACCTCCCACCTGGCCGAGGGCACGCGGCTGCGGGCGCGGGTCACCGAGGGTCTCGCGGCGGAGCTGGCGCCGTACGCCGTTTCGTCCTGATCTTTTTGGATAATTCGCTTATGGTTACGCTCTGTTGGGCCTAGCCGTTACCTGGAGTGACAGCCGGACCGGGCAACCCCAAAGCCGGTCCGGCTCTGCCAGACTTGCGGGATGCGACGACGGGTGGTGCTCAGTTCGGCTGCGGTGTTGTGTCTGTCGGCCGGAGTCTCAGCACCGGCCACGGCCGCACCCTCGCCAACGGCGGCGGCCGGGGCGGGCGCCACGGTCTGCACCCCCAGCTCGAAGGACGTCAACGAGATCTCGGGCCTGGTGGCCAAGCCGGACGGCGGGTACTACGCCATCCAGGACAGCCAGCTCGAACCGGCGCGCGCCAAGATCTACGTCCTGGACGACGCCTGCAAGCTGACGAAGACCATCAAGTACGACCCGGGCCGCGCACTCGATCCCGAGGACGCCGCGCTCGACAAGAACGGCACGCTGTTCGTGGCGGACATCGGCGACAACGACGAGTCCTCCGGCGGCTCGAAGAACCCGCGCCCGACCGTGGCGGTCTGGACCCTCACCGCGGGCGCGACGACGCCGGTGATCAACCGGCTCGTGTACCCCGACGGCAAGAAGCACGACGCCGAGGCCATGCTGCTGGGCGGCGACGGGTTGCCGGTCATCATCACCAAGGCCGCCCCGAACGAGATCTACGTGCCCGAGGGCCCGCTCGTGCCGAACACCAAGGACGGCGTGAAGCTGCGCAAGGCCGGCGACTTCAAGGCGCTGGTCGACACCAAGACGTCCAACCCGCTCGCCCTGCTGGGCTGGAAGCTCGTGACGGGCGCGGCCTCCTCGCCGGACGGCTCCAAGGTCGTCGTGCGCACCATGTCGGACGCCTACGAGTTCGACGTGGCCGGCGGCGACGTGGTCAAGGCGCTCACCACCGGCAAGCCACGCATCACCCCGCTGCCGAACGAACTGCAGGGCGAGGCGATCACCTACACGCCCGACGGCAAGAACTACGTGACCGCCTCGGACGTGGAATCCTCGAAGAAGGCGCCGCTGCTGAAGTACGCGCCGACCGACATCTCGGCCTCGCTGGGCGGCGGCGGGGCGAACGTGCCGACGCCGAAGGCCAAGGACCAGTCGTTCCTGCAGGCGCTGACGCTCGAGGACATCACGTACGCGGTGGCGGCGATCGGCATCCTCGGTCTCGCCCTTGTCATCGCGGGGGTGGTGGGCATCCGGCGCTCCCGGGCGGCCCGGCGCGCGGCGGGGCAGAACACGGGCAACGTGCGCGGCGACGGGCCGGACGACGACTTCGCTCCCGCCGGGGTGGGCAGCGCTCCCGGCGTCTACGGCCGCGGCGGCCCTGGTGGTCCTGGTGGTCCTGGCGGCGGCGTCTACGGCGGCCGCGACGGCGGACCTGGGGGCAACGTCTATGGCGGCGGTCCTGGCGGTGGCGGCCCTGGCGGCGGGCGTGACGGCGGCCCCGGCGGCAATGTCTACGGCGGCGGTCCTGGCGGCGGAGGCGGTCAGGGTGGCGGTGGCCGTGGCGGCGGTGGCGGCGTCTATGGCGGCGGTGGCTCTGGCGGTGGCGGCGGTGGTCGCGGGCCGGGCGGAGGCGGTCAGGGCGGCGGCGGCAATGTCTACGGCGGCGGCGGTCCTGGGGGTGGCTCAGGCGGCATGTACGGCGGCGGGCAGGGTGGCTACGGCGATCAGCAGGGCTTCGCGCAGGGCCCGCCTCCGCGCGAGGGCCGGGGTGGCTATGGCGACCGCGGCTTCGCCCCGCATCGCTGACGGATCGCGTGACGCCGCCGCCCGACTCTGAGGGGTGCGGGCGGCGGCGGTTTCTCCTGCGATCGGGCCTGTGGGGTCAGATGCGGCGGACGACGGTGACGACGCGGCCCAGGATCGTGGCGTGGTCGCCCTGGATGGGGTCGAAGGCGGCGTTCTGCGGCATGAGCCACACGTGGCCGTCGCGGTTGCGGTACGTCTTCACGGTGGCCTCGCCGTCGAGCATGGCGGCCACGATGTCGCCGTTGTTGGCGTTGGGCTGCTGGCGTACGACGACCCAGTCACCGTCGCAGATCGCGGCGTCGAGCATCGAGTCACCCTTGACCTGGAGCATGAAGAGGGTGCCCTCGCCGACCAGTTCGCGGGGGAGCGGGAAGACGTCCTCGACGGCCTGCTCGGCCAGGATCGGACCACCGGCGGCGATGCGGCCCAGCACCGGCACGTACGCGGGGGCCGGACGCGCGGCCCGGGCCGCCTCCTCGTCGACCGTGACGAGCTCGCTGGGCGGGCGCACGTCGACGGCGCGCGGACGGTTGGGGTCGCGGCGGAGGTAGCCCTTCCGCTCGAGCTCCTTGAGCTGGTACGCCACGCTCGACGGAGAGACCAGGCCCACCGCCTCGCCGATCTCGCGCACCGACGGCGGGTAGCCGTTGCGCTCGACCGCGGCGCGGATGAACTCCAGGATGCGGCGCTGGCGGACGGTCAGGTCGGCCGCGAACAGGTCGGGGAAGGCGCTGACCACGGCGGTGACCGCGCGCATCTCCGGCTCCCCGCCGCGGCGGCGGGTGGCGCGCTTGGCGCTCGCGCGGCCGCCGATGGCGGTGACCTCGGCGCCGGGGCCGTCGATGAGTTCGTCCGGCTCGCTCGCGGGTGCGTCGGTGCGGTCGTCGGCTGACACGTCGTCCTCCCTCGTGTTGGCAGTCGCGGGGCGTTTGCCGCGGCTGCTGACGGACCGTGGGGTGGCCCGTCTCCCGGCTCCCGCGCGGGTGCGGGCTCCGGTCGTCGCATCGATGGCTCCACGCAATCGCGAGGCGCCGTGTGTTGCTCGGCTCTCGCGCGCGTGCGAGAACCGTTTTTCGCGGTGGTTGGCAGCCGGCCGTGGGATGCGGCCGGTCGCCTCGGGCTCCGCTGTCGCGGCGCCCGGTGGTGCGTCGAGCTGGCGGCCGGCCGTGGGATGCGGCTGGCCACCTGGACTCCGTTGGCTGCGGCGCCCGGGTTGGTGCGAGGGGTGGCGGCGGCCATGGCTTGACCGTTCGCCGGGGCTTCCGCGCGACACGGAAGTCCGTTGCCGGGTTCCCGCGGGGGCGGGCGCCCGGATGTCACATAGGTCCGGTAATCCCGATCAAAAGCTGATCGTGTGTGGATCACCGTATCGCCGAGGTACGACAGTTTCAAACATCTGTACTACGTGGCGCGCCGAAATTTCGGCGAGTTGGCTCGACATGGGTCTTCCCGCTCTGGTAGACCATCGTACGACTGTTCTATCGAACGGGTGTACGCAAAAGGGGGCCGACATGGGACGGCGAGCCGGAAACGGGCACGAACCGGGGCCGATCCGCCTGACGCGGCGGGGGCGGATCGTGGTGCTCGGCTTCCTCGTGGCGGTGGTCGCGGGGCTCGCGGCGCTTGTGTCAGCTCCCGGACAGGCGGCCGACCCGCCGGGGCCGGCGCCGACGGTGATTGTGCAGCCGGGGGACACGCTGTGGGACATCGCAACCCGCAACAAGGGGCGCGAGGGGCGCGACGCCACGGTGGAGGAGATTCGGCGGCTGAACAACCTGACCGGTTATGACATCGACGCGGGACAGCGACTCGTCCTGCCGCGCCGACGCTGATCGAGTTGGGAAACTCCCGCTGATCGCGCGCCGCCGCATCGAGTCGGCAGCTGGAAAGCCACCCGACCGCGGCGGGACGACGGGAGATGGCGAGGCGCTTAGGCAGCAGGCGGGGCGGTCAAGCGGCAGTAGACGAGGCGCTCGGAAGCACGCGGGACAGCAGGAGCGGACGGGCCTCGTGAACAGCGCCGGCCATGGAAGCGGGTGGCTCAAGGAAGCGGGCGGCAGCCGAAGCAGGAACCGGCCGTGAAGCAATGCGGGGGTCGCTGATCAAGCGAGGCGCGACACTGCGCCGTGTGACCGGAGAGGCGCCTGCAACGAGCGTGGCGTGACCACAAGGCATGCCGAAAAAGCCGTGCAAGGAGAACGTGCATGAACGAGACCTTCGAACCCCCACGTACCGGATATTTCGCCCGTCGGAGTATAAATCCGATAAGTCGTGGCACGTAGTGCCCGACTTATCGCAAAAGTCCAGGTGGCAACGAGAGCCGCGACACAAAAGAGTCGGGATCCTCGTTTGACTTGCGTCGGCGTAGGCATCGGCATAGCGTCTACCCCTAGATGTAGTAGTTACAGGGCTGTAAGTCGTCCACAGGTTGTGGAATCGGCAGTCACTGTTCACAGACCGTAGTTGACCGACGGGTAGGCCTCACGAGGGCGCTCGTCTGGTTTTGCGCGCCCTTTGTCCGGTTCGTCCGGAGTATCGTTGAGAGAGGTCCATCGACATGCGGTGCCCGTACTGCCGGCACGCCGACTCGCGGGTGGTGGACTCGCGGGAGGCCGAGGATGGGCAGATCATCCGGCGGCGCCGGTCCTGCCCGGAGTGCGGGCGTCGGTTCACCACCGTCGAGGAGGCGGTGCTCGCGGTGGTCAAGCGCAGCGGCGTGACCGAGCCGTTCAGCCGGACGAAGATCATCGCCGGGGTGCGCAAGGCGTGCCAGGGGCGGCCGGTCGACGAGGACTCGATCGCGCTGCTCGCGCAGAAGGTCGAGGAGACCGTCCGCGCGCGAGGGGCGGCCGAGCTGCCCAGCCACGAGGTGGGGCTGGCCATTCTCGCGCCGCTGCGGGAGCTTGACGAAGTGGCCTACCTGCGTTTCGCCAGCGTGTACCGGTCGTTCGACTCGCTCGGAGATTTCGAGCGCGAGATCGCGGCGCTGCGGGCCGGGGCGGAGGCGCCGGTCAGGGACGAGCCGGGAGACGGCTCGGCCGTGCCGACCGCGCGCGTGGGCTGACGGCCGGGACGAACAGCACGGGACGGTCCGCGAGGGACCAGCACGAGGAAGCGGACAAACCGCACCAAAAAGCTTGCGGTGGAGCGGTACGCACATGCGGTACCAGCGAAACCAGACACAGAACGAACTGACAAAACGCTGACTGAGGGGGCCGCGGATGGCGGGGGAGACGAAGACGAAGGCGTCGGCGCGCAAGGACACGCGGGAGGGGCTGCGGGTCGAGCGCGTCTGGACGACCGAGGGTGTACACCCGTACGACGAGGTGACGTGGGAGCGTCGCGACGTCGTGATGACGAACTGGCGGGACGGCTCGATCAACTTCGAGCAGCGGGGGGTCGAGTTCCCGACGACGTGGAGCGTCAACGCGGCCAACATCGTCACCACCAAGTACTTCCGCGGGGCCGTCGGCACGCCGCAGCGTGAGCAGTCGCTGCGCCAGCTGATCGACCGCGTCGTGTCCACCTACACCAAGGCGGGCCTGCAGTACGGGTACTTCGCGACCGAGGCCGACGCCGAGGTCTTCGGCCACGAGCTGACCTGGATGCTGCTGCACCAGGTGTTCAGCTTCAACTCGCCGGTGTGGTTCAACGTCGGTACGCCGTCGCCGCAGCAGGTCAGCGCCTGCTTCATCCTCGCCGTGGACGACTCGATGGACTCGATCCTCGACTGGTACAAGGAGGAGGGGCTGATCTTCAAGGGCGGCTCCGGCTCCGGCGTCAACCTGTCCCGGATCCGCTCGTCCAAGGAGCTGCTCACCAGCGGTGGCACGGCCAGCGGCCCGGTGTCGTTCATGCGCGGCGCGGACGCGTCGGCCGGGACGATCAAGAGCGGTGGCGCCACCCGGCGCGCGGCCAAGATGGTCATCCTCGATGTCGATCACCCCGACGTGGAGGAGTTCATCGAGACCAAGGCCCGCGAAGAGGACAAGATCCGGGCCCTGCGCGACGCCGGCTTCGACATGGACCTGGGCGGCAAGGACATCGTCAGCGTCCAGTACCAGAACGCCAACAACTCGGTGCGCGTGAACGCCGAGTTCATGCGCTCGGTCGAGGACGACACCGAGTTCGGCCTGCGTTCGCGGCTGGACAACAGCGTCATCACCTCGGTCAAGGGCAAGGAGCTGTTCCGCAAGCTCGCCCAGGCCGCGTGGGAGTGCGCCGACCCCGGCATCCAGTACGACGACACGATCAACGACTGGCACACCTGCCCCGAGACCGGGCGGATCACCGCGTCGAACCCGTGCAGCGAGTACATGCACCTGGACAACTCCAGCTGCAACCTGGCCTCGCTGAACCTGCTCAAGTACCTCAACGCCGACGGCACCTTCGCCGTCGAGAAGTTCGTGAAGTCGGTCGAGCTGGTCATCACCGCGATGGACATCTCGATCTCCTTCGCCGACTTCCCGACCGAGAAGATCGGTGAGACCAGCCGCGCGTACCGTCAGCTCGGCATCGGCTACGCCAACCTGGGCGCGCTGCTCATGGCCAGCGGCCTCGCGTACGACTCGGAGGGCGGCCGGGCCGTCGCCGCGTCGATCAGCAGCCTGATGACCGGCACCGCCTACCGCCGCTCGGCCGAGCTGGCCGGCGTCGTGGGTGCCTACGACGGCTACGCCCGCAACGCCAGCGCGCACGCCCGCGTCATGCACAAGCACCAAGAAGCAAACGCCGTCATCGGTACTGTCGGTGCCGTCGACGCCGCGATCAAGGCCGCGGCCACGGCGCAGTGGGCGCTGGGCAACGAGATCGGCGCGAAGAACGGCTGGCGCAACTCCCAGGCCAGCGTGCTCGCCCCGACCGGCACCATCGGCCTGATGATGGACTGCGACACCACCGGCGTCGAGCCCGACCTGGCCCTGGTCAAGTTCAAGAAGCTCGTCGGCGGCGGTTCGATGCAGATCGTCAACCAGACCGTGCCGCGGGCGCTGCGCACCCTGGGGTACCAGGAGGAGCAGGTCGAGGCGATCGTCGAGCACATCTCGGCGCACGGCCACGTGGTCGACGCGCCCGGGCTCAAGCTCGAGCACTACAGCATCTTCGACTGCGCCATGGGCGAGCGGACCATCGCGCCGATGGGCCACGTCCGCATGATGGCGGCCATCCAGCCGTTCATCTCCGGCGCCATCTCCAAGACGGTCAACATGCCGGAGTCGGCGACCGTCGAGGACGTCGAGGAGATCTACTACCAGGGCTGGAAGCTCGGCCTCAAGGCGCTGGCGATCTACCGCGACAACTGCAAGGTCGGCCAGCCGCTGTCGGCGGTCTCGTCCTCCAAGACCGCCGTCGAGGAGAAGCCGGCCGAGGTCGTGGTGAAGACCGAGAAGGTCATCGAGTACCGCCCGGTGCGCAAGCGGCTGCCGAAGAAGCGGCCCAGCTCGACGGTGTCGTTCTCGGTCGCGGGCGCGGAGGGCTACCTCACCGCCTCGTCCTACCCGGACGACGGTCTCGGCGAGGTCTTCCTCAAGATGTCCAAGCAGGGCTCGACCCTGGCCGGCGTCATGGACGCGTTCTCGGTGGCCATCTCGATCGGCCTGCAGTACGGGGTGCCGCTGGAGACGTACGTCTCGAAGTTCGTGAATATGCGCTTCGAGCCGGCCGGCATGACCGACGACCCGGACATCCGCCTCGCCACCTCGATCGTCGACTACGTCTTCCGCCGCCTGGCGCTGGACTTCCTGGACTTCGACACCCGCTCGGAGCTGGGCATCCTGACCTCGGGCGAGCGCGCCGCCCAGCTGCGCGCGGAGGCCGGCGAGTCCGACGTCGACCTGACCGAGATGCGCAACTCGGCCCCGGTCGAGAAGCCCGCGGCCGACAAGGCCAAGCCGGCCGAGGTCGAGGCCCCGCGCCGCATCGGTTCCTCGACCGAGCTGCTCGAACTGGTTCAGGGCAAGGCCGCCGACGCGCCGCTGTGCTTCACCTGCGGCACCAAGATGCGCCCGGCCGGCAGCTGCTACGTCTGCGAGGGCTGCGGCTCCACCAGCGGCTGCAGCTGACACACGTCGCAACAGGGAACGGCCCGGCCACCTCGGCCGGGCCGTTTCGCGTGCCCTAGGACCAGGCGTTCGACAGGCGGTTGAGGTCGTCCTTGTACTCGATCCGCTCGTACCACTCCGCCGGCCAGGCGGTGTCGGGGTAGGCCGCGCCGGCGAAGGAGCCGGCGATGCAGGCGATCGAGTCCGAGTCGCCCGAGGAGGCGGCGCCGCGGGCGATGACGTCCACCGGGGAGTCGGGGAAGAGCAGCAGGCAGTAGACCGCGGTCGCGAGGGCCTCCTCGGCGATCCAGCCCGCGCCGCCGGCCGCGCACGGGTCGGCGTCCGGGCCCAGGTAGCGGACCTGGTCCTCGAGGCCCGTGAGGGCGGCCTTGCACTCCTCCCAGCCGCGGGCGATGAAAGCCTCCGGCGAGGCGATCGCGGGCTGGCGCCAGAGGTGGTCGCCGAGCCAGTCGCCGCGGTACACCGTGTGCTGCGAATCGCACCGCGCCCGCAGCGCCGCCGGGAGCTCGGCCACCGGCAGGCCGTCGAGGAGCCAGCGGACGGCGAGGGCGGTCAGCTCGGACGCGGCCAGGCCGGTCGGGTGGCCGTGGGTGAGGGCGGCCTGCAGCTGGGCCGCGCCCGCGCGCTCGTCCTCGCTCAGCCCCGGGGCGAGGCCCATCGGGGCGACGCGCATGTTGGCGCCGCAGCCCTTGGAGCCGGCCACGGTCGCCTCCCACCACGGCAGGCCCTGGGCCAGGTTGGCGCAGGCGGCCATGCACGTGTTGCCGGGCGCGCGGTTGTTGTCGTCGCTGCGCGCCCATTCCAGGAACCGGTTGCGCAGGCGGGGCTCCAGCCGGTCGGGGGTCAGCGGCGGCTCCTCCAGCGCGCTCACCACAGCATCCCCCACCGCCAGTGTCATCTGGGTGTCATCGCTCACGAGCGCGGGGGTCGGCAGCTCGCGAGGGCCGCGCGGGCCGAACGTCGCCGTGATCGACTCGTAGGTCCGGAATTCCGTGGGGTAGCCCAGGGCGTCGCCGAATGCGAGGCCGAACAGGGAGGCCTTCACTGACATGATCGAAAGTTATACCCGCACCACCTCGACCCGTGACGCAGGGTGGCGGTCGCGGACCGCCTCGGCCCGCCGCGCGGACGCGTCGGAGAGCGCGAGGAGCCGCACCGGGCCCGGCATCGTGGCGATCGAGGCATCGAGGCGGTCCGGGTTGGTCACGGGCAGGTGGTTGTAGATGGCGCCCGCGGTCGCCCCGGAGGTGCGCTGGATGGCGGAGAGGAAGAGGGTCAGGCGGTACGACTCGTAGCCCGTGTCGTCGCCGACCACGAGGACCGGCGCGTCGTCGGGCAGCCGCGCGGCCGCGACCAGGAGGAGGTCGGCCTGAGCGAGGCGCGCCGCGTCCGGGCCCCGCACCCAGGAACGACCCCAGAAGCCGCCGGTGTACGGGGTGTCGCCCCGGCCCGCCCCGGTGAGCGCGACGATCGCGACCAGGGCCGGCACCGCGACCGGCAGCGAGCGGTGGCGGCGGGACACGGCCGGCGGCGGGAGGTGCAGCGCCAGCGCGCCCGCGCCCACGAGCAGCAGGGCGAAGACGAGGTACAGCGCCTTGTTCGCGTAGTACCCGCTGCCGACCCCGAACAGCCGCTGCCCCACCAGCAGCACCCCGGCGAACGCGGCGGCGGGGACGAAGCCCAGCGCGTACCGCCGCCAGATCCGGCTGTGCCGCCCGCGCCGCGACAACAGGCCGGTGACGACCAGCGCGCCCAGGGCGGCGAGCGCGTCGCGGCTCAGCACGAGGTACCCGATGACGAACAGCGCGCCGGCCTGATCGGCGTACAGCAGCCCGTACGCCATCGGCGCGGCCGCGGCCAGTCCGCACGCCGCGGCGAGGGCGAGCGCGCCCGGGCGCCGGATGACGCGCCGCCACTGCGTGCCCAGCCAGATCAGCGCGGCCAGGCCGACCGGCGGGAGGTACAGGTAGTACGTGAAGCCGACCGCGGCCAGCAGCGCGGCGACGAGCAGCAGCTGGTCCCGGGTGCGCGCGACCGGGCGGGCCAGCAGGGCCATCAGCAGCACCGCCTCGGCCAGGCCCAGCACCTGGCTCGGATAGCCGAAGCTCAGCAGCTCCAGCATCTCCCCGGCCGCGCACACGGCGGCGATCAGCGCGGCGAGGGGCACGCAACGGGCCGGGGTCAGCGCGCCCGCGGCGATCCACTGGGCCGACCAGACAAGAGCCAGGGCCAGGAAGGTGTACCCCACGATCGTGAACCAGAGATAGTGGGTCAGCATGGCGGTACCGACGCCGAAATCGTCCGCCGAGGACCGGACGAACCCGTCGAGCAGGCCGGCCAGCAGGTGCGAGCCCTGCGGATAGTCGATCATCCCGCCGTAGACGTAGCGCTCGGCGCGGGCGTGATCGGCGAAGAGGTAGCCGCCGGTGCGCCGGATCGCGTCGAAGACCGCCGCGTGCCGGCCGAGGTCCTCGCCGTCGAGCATGATCGCCAGCTTTGTTCGTTGGTTTGTGTGCCAGGCCGGCCACGCCGCGACCAGCCCGACGACGCCCGCCGCGGCGAGGGCGACGGCGTCGGACCAGCGCGGCCGCGGGAGGCTCGGGCGCCGCCCCGACCACGCCGCCAGCAGGATCAGCACGGTGGCGGCCGTGCCCGCCACGGCGACCGGGTGCAGGCCCCAGGGCCAGTAGGCGAAGCCGAGCCCGGCGACGCAGGTGGCCCCGAGCAGCAGCGCGGCGGCGAGCATCACCCGGTCGAGCAGCCCACGGCCCCCGCGCAGGAGGGACGCCGTGGCGAGCAGCAGCAGGGGCGGGACGACGAGGGCGCAGTGGGCCGCGTACAGGGCCGTGACCAGCAGCCACGCGGCCGCGACCAGGGCGAGGATGCGCAGTTGAACACGCCAGGGGGAGGGGACCGGCACGTACAGGTAACGATTTATCGGGAAACTTCGTGTCTGTCCGGTTCGTTGGTCCTTGCGTGACGACCCTGCGCGATCGGTATGACTCGAAGGCCAACGGGCTCGGCTTGATTCGGCTCGTCCTGGCGCTGTCGGTGCTGGTCGCGCACTCGTGGCCGCTCGGTGTGGGCCGGCCGAACCCGGGGCAGAGCCTGACCCGCGGCCAGGTCGACCTGGGCACCCTGGCCGTCGACGGGTTCTTCGTGCTGTCCGGGTTCCTGGTGGCCGCGTCCGCGCGCCGGACCGGGCCGCTGCGCTTCGCCTGGCACCGCTTCCTGCGCATCTTCCCCGGCCTGTGGGTGTGCCTGGCCGCAACCGCGCTCGCCGCCGCCGTGACCGGGCACGCGGGCGGCTTCGGGTTCGTGCGGGCCAACGTCTTCGGCGCGATCCACCAGTGGGGGATCGGCACGCTGTTCCTCGACACGCCGTACGGCCGGCTCGTGCAGACCAGCGTGGCCAACGGGTCGCTGTGGAGCCTCGTGTACGAGCTGCTGTGCTACTGCGGCCTCACCGTGCTCATCGCGGCCGGGCTGCCACGTCGCGCGCCGTGGGCGGTGCCGGTGCTCGCGGGCGTGGCCTACGCCGTGCTCGTGATCGATGCGGTGCATGATCCGGCGACACCACGGTACCGTGGCGGCCTTGGTCCTTTTCCTTTGTGGGGCTATGTCGATCTGCAGCTCGCCGTCTATCTCGGTTTCCTGTTCCTGCTCGGCGCAAGCGCACAGTTGTTTGCCCACCGGGTGCCACTGCATCCGTTGTTGGCGATCTTCGCGGCCCTGGTCATGGCGGCGAGTCTCGGCTTCGGGGGCTTTTTCGTGCTCGGTTACCCGGCCTTTGCCTACCTTCTCCTGTACGCCGCGTGCACCATTCCGCCCCGCCTGCACGCGGTCGGCCGGACGCACGACTACTCGTACGGGATCTACATTTACGCATTCCCGATCCAGCAGACCGTGGCGCATTTCGGCGGCGCGGCCTGGGGCGTGCTGCCGTTCGTCGCGCTGTGCGTCCCGGCCGTCCTGCTCGCGGCGGCGGCGTCGTGGCATCTCGTGGAGCGGCCGGCGCTGGCCCTCAAGCACCGGACGATTCCGGCGCACCTAACCTTGGCCCGATGAACCTCGCCTGGCGCGCCCCATTCACCTCGGCCGAGCTTTCCGCGCTGCATCACTCGTGCTTCGGCTCGGTCGCGCCCGTCGACTGGTGGACGCGCGTCAATGCGCACAGCCTGGGGTGGGTGGTGGCCCGCGACGACGGCGACGTCCTTGCCGGCTTCGTGAACGTAGCGTGGGACGGCGGGGAGCACGCGTTCATCCTGGACACCATGGTCGCCGACGCGTACCGCCGCGGCGGCGTCGCGACACGGCTGGTGGCCCGGGCCGCCGAGGAGGCCCGGGCCACCGGATGCCGCTGGCTCCACGTCGACTTCGAACCCCACCTCGCGAAGTTCTACCTGGAGTCGTGCGGCTTCACCCCGACGCCGGCCGGGGTGATCTCACTTGGTCTTGCGTAGCGCCTTCAGGTCGGTGTGCGCGGTCTTGGCGGCCTGCCGGATCGGGGCGACCGCGCCCTTGATGGCGTCGCCGTCCTTGCCGGGCTTGAGGGCCAGCAGCGCGTCGGTCTTGCCGTCGAGGTGCTGCTTGACCGCGTCGGCCTTGAGCTTCGTGGCCACCGCGAGCTCGGTGTCGATGGCGGCGGTCAGGCGTACCTTCGGGCCGGTGAGCATGAAGACGCGGTAGTCGACGACCATGCTCTGCGCGTCGGCCTTGATCGCCTCGGCCGTCGTCTCGCCCTGGACCTTGGTCTTGAGGGCGGTGAGCCCGCTGCGCTGGTCGGCCACGAGCTTGGTGAGCGTGTCCTTGTGCGCCGCGGTGAGCTGACCGGCCTTCGCGATCACGGCGTCGTCCTTCTTGAGCGCCTCGAGCCGCTTGTCGATGCGCGCCGCCACGGCCTGCTTGGCCTTGTCGAGGTCGGGCGCCTTGCCCTTGACCGTCTCGGCGATGGCGACGGTGGTGATCTCGTCGTCCGCGGCCTGGGCGTCGTCGTCGGTAAGGTCGTCGGCGGTCAGGGTCAGCATGGTGTCCACGGCCGTGCTCGGGGCCTGCTGCTGGTGCACCCGGCCGCAGCCGCCCACGAAGAGCACACCGGCGGCGAGGGCGATGGCGAGCGTTCGTCTCATGGCGGCCATCGTGCGGTCCGTGGGTAAGCGTTCCCGGCCGCCCAACGTAAGGATTCGGTCAGCTGCCTTCCCGGGAGGTCGGCACGGCCGCGGTGATCTCCACCTCGAGCAGCGCGCCCGCGCGGAAGAGCTTCGAGATCTCAACGGTCGTGCTGGCCGGCGGCGGGTCCGGGAAGAGCTCGCGCCGCACGGCACCGTACTCCGGCAGCAGCCCCAGATCGGTGACGAACGTGCGGATGTGCGCGACGTGCTCGAACCCGCCCCCGTGCGCGGCGAGGATGCCGCGGACGACCTCGAAGACGTACCGCGCCTGGGCCGCCATGTCGCCCGCCCCGACGATCTCGCCGTCTTCGTCGACCGCGATCTGCCCGGCCAGCAACAGCAGCGCGACGCCGCCGACGTCGACCCGCGCGACGTGCGAATAGGGCCCGGCGGGCGGCGTCACACCGGCGGGGCTGTCGAGGATCATCATGCGCCCGACGCTATGGCGCGCGGACGCATGCCACCGTCGACCCGCGCGACGTGCGAATAGAGCCCGGCGGGCGGCGTCACACCGGCGGGGCTGTCGAGGATCATCATGCGCCCGACGCTATGGCGCGCGGACGCATGCCACCAGCGAATGTCTGGCATGGCCGGCATGCGCTGTGCGAATGTCATGGTCGTGCAGACGGGAATGCTGGAGGTCTTCCGCGAGGTGGCGCGGCAGCGCTCGATCACCGGCGCGGCGGCGACGCTGCGGTACACGCAGTCGGCCGTGTCCCGCCAGATGGCCGCCCTGGAGGCCGAGTTCGGCGCCCGGCTTTTCGACCGCCTGCCGCGCGGGGTGGCCCTGACCGCGGAGGGGCAATGCCTGCTGGAGCACGCGGTGGCGGTGCTGGACCGCCTGGCCACGGCACGGCGGGACGTGCGGGCGGTGCGGGACGCGCTGATCGGACGGCTGCGGGTGGGAGCGTTCGCCACGGCGGATGCGGCAGTGGTACCGCGGGCGCTGGCCCACTTCCGCGCGTCACATCCGCGCGTGGAGATCTCGCTGGTCGAGGGTCTGACGGCACGGCTGCTCGCGGCGCTGCTGGTGGGCGATGCGGACGTGGTGCTGGTCAACGCGAGCGCGGACCGGCCGTTCGCCGACGATCGGTTCCGGCTGCACCACTTGGTGGACGAACCGCTGTTGCTCGCGGTCGCGTCGGGACATCCGCTGGCCGAGCGCGTCGCGGGCGTGAACGCTGCTTCCGACCTTGGTCCAATGGCTGAGCGCGCCGCGGGAGCGCCCGCTGCCTCTGACCTTGTTCCAATGGTTGAGCGGGTCGCGGAAGTGCTCACTCTTCCCGACATTGTCCCAATGTCGGAAATGTCGCCGACGGGACCGCAAACCAGACGACCGGAGCGAATCCGGCCGGTGGTGCGGCTTGCGGAGGTGGCGGACGAGGCGTGGATCGCGGGTTCGGCGCGGCCGGAGGAGACGCTGCTGGCGGCCAGCGCGCGGCGGGGGTTCCGGCCCCGGATCGAGTTCGTGGTGCAGGAATGGACGGCCAAGTTCGGGTTCGTGGCGGCCGGCCTCGGGGTGACGCTGGTGCCGGGTCTCGCCGCGCGTACGGCGCCCGCGGGCGTGGTGCTGCTGCCGCTCGACCCCGAGGAGGTGCCCCATCGGACGGTCGTGGCCGCGACGCTCGCCGGGCGCACGGTGCCGGCGGCGGTCGAGGCCTTCCTCGCAACGCTCCGCGAGGCCGCGGTCAGCGAAGTGACGCCCGGCGATGGCATGCTCGGCGAGGCGAGGTGACGACGCTGCAAGGAGCGGCGCCCAGGTGGGCGGGGTGACGGCGTTCCGGTGAGGCCGGACAGGTGGACGTGACGATGGCGTTCCGGTGAGGGCCGGACAGGTCGACGTGACGATGGCGTTCCGGTGAGGGCCGGACAGGTCGACGGGTGACGACGCTCGGGGGGAGGGGCGGTCAGGTGGACGGTCTGACGACGTTCCAGGGAGAGGCGGCCAGGTGGACGGGGTGACGCTGGTGACCGGCGCGACCGGAAAGCTCGGTCGCGTCCTGATGCGGGAGCTCGAAGAACGCGGCCTCCCCGCCCGCGGTATGAGCCGGTCGGCGTCCGGCATGGCGCGGGCCGACCTGCTGACGGGCGAGGGCCTGGCAGCCGCGCTCGACGGGGCCGGGCTCGTCATCCACGCCGCGACCGACGGGCGGCGGGACGTACGCGCGGCCGAGCGGCTGCTGGGTGCGCTCAAGCCCGAGCAGCACCTGCTGTACGTCTCGATCGTCGGCGTCGACCGCGTGCCCCTGCCGTACTACCGCCAGAAGCTGGCCGTCGAGCACCTCGTGCGGGCGCGCGGCGGCTCGATCTTCCGCGCGACGCAGTTCCACGACCTGCTCTTCACCCTGGCCCGCGCGTCCGCGCGACTGCCGGTCATGTTCTACCCCGCCTTCGACCTCCAGCCGGTCGACACCCGCGACGTCGCGCGGCGGCTGGCGGCGGTCAGCGCCTCCCTCCGCAACGGCGCGGCGCCCGTGGAGGAGGACTTCGGCGGGCCCGAGGTGCGGCCGGTCAAGGACCTGTTCCGCGGATTCCTCCAGGTGTACGGCAAGCGCCGCCCCCTCGCCCCGCTCCGCCTACCGGGCAAGACGTTCCGTGGCTACCGCGCGGGCGGCCACCTGGCACCGAACCACGCCCTCGGCACGGTGACCTGGGAGGACTACCTGCGCGACCGCGCGGAGGCGTGAACGGCGACCGGGTTGGACTACCTGCGCCACCGCGCGGAGGCGTAGCTCAGGAAGCGACGTCCGGCTCCGGCTGCACCGGCGGAGCCGTGTGCCGGATCCGCCGCAGCCCCACCGCCGCCGACACGCCCGCCGCCGCCACGTCCGCCAGCGTGAACAGCAGCCGCGAGACCAGGGTCAGCGCCCAGGCGGTCGGCCACGGTACGCCCAAGCCGGCCAGCGCGATCGCCATCAGGAACTCGCGCGCGCCCAGGCCCGACGGCGCGACGATCACGAAGGTACTGATGCTCATCGCGAGCGCCATGGCAAAGACCGACCCGATGATCCCGTGGATGCCGGGCAGGTGCGAGCGCACCAGGAAGAAGATGTGCAGGCCCGCCGCGAGGTAGCCCACCGCGCACCAGGCGCTGCTCACCAGGACCGGGCGCCAGGTGATCGGGCGGTCCAGGGCGGGGCGGCGCAGGATGCGCATGGCCCGGCCGACCAGGTACGTCAGCAGCGGCGGGTAGCAGCACGCCAGGCCGAACGGCAGCAGGATCACCGCGCACCAGACGGCCAGCTGGGCGAAGGTGCGGTGCTCGCTCGCGTCCGCGCCGTCGAAGGCCACGCCGAAGCCCGGAGCGGTCAGCACCAGGCCGACGGTGACGCCCAGGCCGGTGACGACGGCCGAGCCGATGAAGACCTTGGCGCGGGAGACGCCCACGCGGCGGCCGAGCTCCATCTGGACGACGTACGCCCAGACGGTACCAGGGAGGTATTTTCCTAACGCTCCGATGAGCTGGATCGGCGCGGCGTCGCGCACGCGCAGGGGGTGGTCGAGATTGCCGACCATCGCGCGCCAGGCCATCATCGTGGCCCACAGGCACGCGACCGCGCAGGCGAGCGAGGCGCCCAGGGACGGCCACGAGAGGCTGCGGAAGGTCGCCGAGACCGAGGACCACTGCTGGACCGTGGTGGCGACGATGAAGTACGCGATCGCCAGCGCCGCGAGGATGCGGACCGCCTGGATCGCGCGGGCGCGCCAGGGGCGGGCCGGTTTCTTCGCCACCGCCGGGGCCTGCGTCCCGTCGTCCATTGCCACCCCACTCACGGTCGGTCACGCTAGCACGCCATCTGAGACCCCTAAGATGGCGCGATCCGAGGTGAATGGAGTCGGCCCGTGCGGTACATCGTCATCGGTGGGGGCATCGTCGGGCTGGCGACGGCCCAGCGGCTCGTCCAGGACCGGCCCGACGCTCGGGTCACGGTCGTGGAGAAGGAGGCCGGCTGGGGTGTCCACCAGACCGGGCACAACTCCGGCGTCATCCACGCCGGGGTGTACTACAAGCCCGGTAGCCTCAAGGCCACACTGTGCAAGGCCGGCAGCGCGTCGATGGTCGAGTTCTGCGCCGAGCACGGCATCGCCCACAAGGTCACCGGCAAGCTCATCGTCGCGACCGCGGCGGAGGAGCTGCCACGCCTCCGCGCGCTGTACGAGCGGGCGTCGGCCAACGGGCTGCCGGTGCGCATGGTGAGCCAGGGCGAGGCGCGCGAGTACGAGCCGGAGGTCGCCTGCGTCGAGGGCATCCACGTCGCGTCGACCGGGATCGCCGACTACAAGGCCGTCTGCGTGAAGCTCGCCGAGCTGGCCGAGAAGGCGGGCGCGACGCTGCGGCTGAACACCGCCGTGGTGGGCATCCGCGCGTCCGCGCGCGAGGTCGTGGTGCGCACGACGACCGGGGACCTGACCGCCGACGCCGTCGTCAACTGCGCGGGCCTGCACGCCGACCGGGTGGCTCGGATGGCCGGCATCAGCCCGCCCGCGCGCATCATCCCGTTCCGCGGCGAGTACTACGAGCTGCGCCCCGACCGCCGCCACCTCGTCAACGGCCTCATCTACCCGGTGCCCGACCCGCAGTTCCCGTTCCTCGGCGTGCACCTCACGAAGATGGTCGACGGGAGCGTCCACGCCGGGCCGAACGCGGTGCTCGCGATGGCGCGCGAGGGCTACACGTGGGGCCGGGTCCGGCCGCGCGACGTGGCCGACGCCGCCACCTACCGGGGCCTGTGGGCGCTCGGCCGCAAGCACCTGCGCTACGGCCTGACCGAGGTGCGCCGCTCCCTGTCCAAGCGCCGATTCGCCGAAAGCCTGGCCCGTCTGGTGCCTTCAATCACAACCGCGGATCTTGTACCGGCTGAGGCGGGCGTCCGCGCGCAAGCGATCACGCCGGCCGGGGACCTGGTCGACGACTTCCTCATCGTCACGGAAGGTCGCCAGGTCCACGTCCTCAACGCGCCCTCGCCGGCCGCGACGAGTTCACTGGAGATCGCCAAGTACATCACCGCCCGGTTGCCGGTATAGGGTGCGCGTCGTGCGAAGGGTGCTGCTCGCTGTTGTTGCCCTGTCCGCGACGCTCGCCGCCGGGTGCGACGACGCCGGCGCGAGCCCGGCCGCCCAGGCCTCGACCGCTCCGGCGGCCGCCGCCGGGGGCGCCTGCCAGCTGCTCGACTTCGGCATGGTCAACACCAAGCTGGGGCTGAACCTGTCGATCGCCGCCGGCGCCTCGATGGACAACACGTTCTCCTGCGTGCTGCAGTCGGCCGGCGGCTCCTACCCGGACCTGGTGCTCTCCGTCAGCACGACGGGCATCGGGCCCGACGTGTTCGGCTCGGACGTACAGCCGAAGGACGCTCAGACGGTCGAGGGGCTGGGCCTGGTGGGGTACCAGATGCAGACCCCTGCCGCCGAGAAGGCCGGCCCGGGCGTGGAGGTCGGCTGGCTGGCCGGCAACAAGCGCATCATCAAGCTCTCGCTGCGCCTGGCGCCGGGCAACCCCGACGACAAGGCGGCCGAGGCGATGCCGAAGATGATCGAGCTGGCCAAGCTGATCGATCTCAGCAGCCTCTAGATCCCCGACGCGGTACGGGCGGCGGCGAAGAGTTCCTCGGGCTCGCCGAAGTACCGCCAGGGCCAGACCGCCGCGCGCTCGCTCTTCAGAGCCCCGACGCGGTACGGGCGGCGGCGAGGAGCTCCTCGGGCTCGCCGAAGTAGCGCCAGGGCCAGACCGCCGCGCGCTCGCTCTTTAGAGCCCCGACGCGGTACGGGCGGCGGCGAAGAGCTCTTCGGGCTCGCCGAAGTAGCGCCAGGGCCAGACCGCCGCGCGCTCGCCGCCCAGTTCCAGGTGCACCTTGGCCCGGTCGGGCTCGCCGGCCTGGTGGTACAGGGCCGCGAACGCCTGGTGGGCGCTCATCGTCCAGGGGTGGTCGACGAAGTCGTCGTAGCCGGCGAGGAGGCGCTCGGCGGCGGCGTCGGTCTCGCGGCGGACCGTGGAGTCGGCGAAGTACCGCCATGCGCGCCAGAACCGGCCGACCACGGTGCCGCGCAGCAGGCCGTCGACGTAGCCCTCGATGTGCGCCAGCGCGACGAGGGCGTGCAGCGGGTGACCGTCCGGCCGCTGCTCCGTGCGGGTGCGGGCGAAGGCGATAACTTTGTCCTGGCTGCCGTACCAGCGTCGGGTGAGGCCGGTGAGGTGCCGGGTGTGCGCCCCGTAGAGGTCCGGGGCCAGGATGCAGGCCCGCTTGAACGTGTCGGCCGCCTCGGTGCGGTGCAGCGGCGCGCAGACCACGGCCCCGGAGAGCTCGCTCCACGGCACCGGGTCGTCCCGCGAGAGCGCGGCGGCCTGCCGCAGGGCCGAGCGCGCCTCCGCCACGAGCGCCTGCTGCTCCTGCACCAGCCGCTCGGTCACCACCGGCTTGGCGTGGTTGTCCTCGCGCACCGACCAGGCCGCGGCCGCGAGCGAGGCGCCGAGCAGGAGCCACCGCTCGGGCCGGTACGCCTGCTGCGCCGCCACCTCCCGCAGCACCTCGACCCGCAGCGCCCCGCCGCCCCCGAGGATGGCCACCGCGTGCTCCCGGTGCACCGGGTCGTCGGTGGCGGCGATCAGCTCGAGCGCGGCGGAGGGGTCGCCGTCGTCGGCCAGGGCCCAGAGCGCCTTTTCGAGCGGCTCGTCGGAGAAGGCGCGGTCGAATCCCACCAACTCAGGCTAAGTGCCGAAATTTCCCCCGCCGGCCGGTTGCGACCCCAGTCATGCCGTCGGGGTGGCACCAATCTCATCCCGCCACGCCCAAAGCAGCCCAGGCGACAAATCGTGAAATGTCGGATTGTGCGCATGGAGCGAATTTCGCTGCGTGTAGATCTCCAGGGCGCGCGATCTCCGGGGAGGACGAGGCCCCGGCTACGGCGCGCGGTCGTCGTAGCGGGCCCGCGACTCGGCGACGTCCGTCTGATGGCGGCGGGCCCAGGTGGTGAGCGCGACCAGGGCGGCCTGCAACTCGAGCGCCATCGGTGTGAGCGAATACTCGACGCGCGGCGGCACCGTCGGATAGCTCGTCCGCACCACGAGCCCGTCCCGTTCCAGGTTGCGCAGGGTCAGCGTCAGCATCCGCCGGCTGATCCCCGGGATGGTCCGCTCCAGCGCCGAGAACCGGATCGGCCCCGGTGAGGCGGCGACCAGGATGCACACGCTCCACTTGGACCCGATCCGATCCAGCACGTCCTCGACCGAGCACGACGGCGCCCCGTCGCACGCCGCCGACGTGGCCACCGAGGGGCCGTCGCACGAGTCGGGCGAACCAGGTGGGATCGGCGCCCCGTGCGGCCCACGTGTGTCCTGCTGGGCCACGTTCGATCCGCGGCCGCCGTGCAGGGCCACAGCTGGGCCAGCGGTGGTTGGGCCAGCGGTGGTCAGGCCGGCCGCGGCTGGACCATCGCCGGTCGAGCCGGCGGGGCCGCCGTGGGTGGTCGACGCCGTGTCGTGGGCGAGCCCGGGCGGTGGGACCTCGGGAGCGACAGACACGGCGACGACCGAAGCAGAACTAAGCCGCGGCCACGAAGACGCGCGATGCGACCTCGCGGGGCAGGCGGATGCGTTCGCCCTCGCGGTCGATCGAGACGCCGTCGCGTTCCTGGGCCACGGTGACGGTGGCGCCGGGGTCGATGCCCGCGGTGTGGAGCTGGCGCAGGACGTCGGCGTCGGTCTGGACGGACTCGCAGATGCGGCTCACGACCACGGCGCCGGCCAGGCCCGGGAAGGCCAGGTTGCGCTCGGGGTCGGGGTCCTCGTCAGGGGCGTCGCCGCGCAGGCCGTCGAGGCCGGGGATCGGGTTGCCGTACGGCGAGCGCGTCGGCCGCCCCAGCAGCTCGTAGACCCGCTGCTCGACCGCGTCGCTCATGACGTGCTCCCAGCGGCACGCCTCCTCGTGGGCCTCCTCGTAGGGCAGGCCGATCACGTTCACGAGCAGCAGCTCGGCGAGGCGGTGTTTGCGCATGACCGCGACCGCGTGCTCGCGGCCCAGGTCGGTCAGTGCCAGGTGGCGGTCGCCCTCGACGATGAGCAGGCCGTCGCGCTCCATGCGGGCCACGGTCTGGCTCACGGTGGGGCCGCTCTGGTGCAGGCGCTCCGCGATTCGGGCGCGCTTGGGGACGACGCCCTCCTCTTCGAGTTCGAGGATCGTCTTCAGGTACATCTCGGTGGTGTCGACCAAGTCGTTCACTGCCCATGCCCTCCCGGTACGCGATGGTACTCGCTGCGTACGACAAGATTGGAGCGTGACAGCCAACCGGGCGATCTTGAACGTCGCCGCTCTCGCCGAGCTGGTGCGGTCCGCCCAACCGCCGACTCTTCTCGATGTGCGCTGGACCCTCGCGAAGGACGGCCGGGTCGCGTACGACGCCGGTCATCTGCCTGGCGCGGTCTTCGCCGATCTCGACGAAGACCTCTGTGGGCCGCCGGGCGCCGGTGGGCGCCATCCGCTGCCCGATCCCGCGGCGCTGGAGGTCACGCTGCGGAGACTTGGGGTCCGCGCCGGCCACCCGGTAGTGGTGTACGACGCAGGCGGGCCCAATCCTACCGGGGCCGCGGCGCGCGCCTGGTGGACGCTGCGCTGGGCGGGCATCGAGAACGTCAGAGTTCTCGATGGCGGTTACGCCACGTGGATCAAAGCCGGACAGCCCGTGACGACCGAGGCCGCCGAACCGGACGAAGGCGACGTAACGGTCGCACCTGGGGGCATGCCGGTCTGGACCGAGGCCGACGCGAGCGATCCAGCTAACACTCTGCTCGATGCGCGCGTCCCCGCCCGGTACCGCGGCGAGACCGAACCCGTCGATCCGGTCGCCGGCCACATCCCGGGCGCCGTCAACCTTCCGGCGGCCGAAACGGTTGACGCGGATGGGCTTCTGCAGACGGTACCGACGCGAAAAACCGGAAACGTCGGGGCCTATTGCGGATCCGGAGTCACCGCGGCCCAGCTCGTGCTCGCGCTCTATGAGCAGGGCGAGGACGCCGCGCTCTACGTGGGATCGTGGAGCCACTGGATCACCGATCCGAGCCGCCCGATCGAAACGGAGGCCGCATGAGCACGTTGGTGGTGTGGGACGAGCGGCTCCTGCAGTACGACATGGGGGATCATCCCCTCGACCCGGTGCGCGTCGAGCTGACCATGGACCTGGCCCGTCGCCTCGGCGTGCTCGACCGTGCGGGGGTCAGGCTGGAGCGGGCCGAGCAGGCCACCGACGCCATGCTCGAAACCGTGCACGATCCCGACTACATCGCGGTCGTCAAGGCGGCCTCGACGGGCCGGCGGATCAACATCATGGGCCTCGGTACCACCGACAATCCGACCTTCGCCGGCATGCACGACGCGAGCGCGCTCATCACCGGCGCGACGCGGCGCGCGGCCGAGGCGGTCTGGACCGGGGACGCGGACCGCGCGGTCAGCATCTCCGGCGGGCTGCACCACGCGATGCCGGACCGGGCAGCGGGCTTCTGCGTGTACAACGATCCGGCCATCGCGATCAAGCGGGTGCTGGAGCTCGGTGCGGAGCGCGTGGCGTACGTCGACATCGACGTGCACCACGGCGACGGCGTGCAGACGGTGTTCTGGAACGACCCGCGGGTGCTCACCGTGAGCCTGCACGAGTCGCCGCGCACGCTGTTCCCGGGCACCGGCTTCCCCGACGAGACCGGCGGCCCGGACGCGCCCGGCTCGGCGGTCAACGTCGCGCTGCCGCCCGGCACCGACGACGCGGGCTGGCTGCGCGCCTTCCACGCGGTGGTGCCCGGCGTGCTGCGCGCGTTCCGGCCTCAGCTGCTGTTCACCCAGTGCGGCGCGGACACGTACCACCACGACCCCCTGGCCAACCTCCGGCTCACCGTGGACGGCCAGCGCGCGGCGTACCTCGCGCTGCGCGACCTGGCGCAGGAGGTCGCCGGCGGCAAGTGGGTGGCGAGCGGGGGCGGCGGCTACGCGCTGGTCGAGTGCGTGCCCCGGGCCTGGACGCACCTGCTCGCGGTGGTGACGGGGGAGGAGCTCGACCCGGCGCTGGAGCTGCCGGAGGAGTGGCGCGCGCTCGCGTCCGCGCGCCGGCCGGGCGCCCCGCTGCCGCGCACGATGACCGACGGCGGCGGCACGAGCTACGTCCCCTGGGTGCCGGGCGAGTCCCCGGACGCGATCGACCGGACCATCATGGCCACGAGGCGGCTGTCGTTCCCCTTCTTCGGCCTGGACCCTCACGACCCCCGCGACTAATGGCGGACCGCGGCCTCCAGGCGGGACAGGCGCTGCTTGATGCGGTCGAGCTCGGCGAGCATCTCGGTCTCGGCCGCCGGCGACGTGCCGTACGACGCGTCCGGCGCGGCCGTCAGGCGCAGGGTGGCGAGCTCGTCCTGCAGCGCGATGAGGGTCTGCGCGACGACGTCGAGGAACTGGTCGACCTCGTCCTCGTCGTACCCGCGCTTGCCGAACGGCGCCTTGGCGAACCGCACCGCCTGCACATCCGCCGGGGTCAGCATCATGGCAGACACCGTAACCCAGACGGGTGGAAACTATGCGGGTGAACGACGTTTCGGCCACGCGGGCCGCGGATGTGCTGCTCTCCGACGGCACCACCGTCCACTTGCGACCGATCCGGCCCGACGACGCCGACCGGATCGTGGCGCTGCACTCGCGGTTCTCGGAGCGCACGCGGTATCTGCGGTACTTCTCGGCGTACCCCCGGATCCCGCAGCGCGACCTCGACCGCTTCGTGAACGTCGATCACCACGATCGGGAGGCGTTCGTCGTCGAGCATTCCGGCGAACTGATCGCGGTCGGCCGGTACGACCGGCTGGGCACCGGCTCCCATCAGGCCGAGGTCGCGTTCGTGGTCGAGGACGCGCACCAGGGCCGCGGGATCGGCTCGGTGCTCATCGAGCACCTGGTCGCCGCGGCGAGCACCGAGGGCATCACCGAGTTCGAGGCCGACGTCCTGCCCGTCAACCAGCCCATGCTGCGCGTGTTCATGGCCGCCGGCTTCCACATCGAGCGCGAGTTCGCCGACGGCGTCGTGCACCTGTGGTTCCCGATCAAGGCCACCCCCGACTCCCTGCGCGTGCAGCAGACCCGCGAGCAGCGCGCGGAGGCCCGCTCGATCGCCCGGCTGCTCAACCCGCGCGGCGTCGCCGTCTACGGCGCCCGCGCGGGCGGTTCGGGCATCGGCGCCGCCCTCCTGGCCCACCTCAAGGGCGCCGGCTTCGCCGGAAAGCTGGTGCCGGTCCATCCATCGGCGCCAGTCGTCGGCGGGCTTCCGGCGGTTTCAAGCCTCTCTGGTACTGCCGGTGTCGACCTCGCCGTGATCGCCGTCCCCGCCGACGTAGTCCCGACGGTGCTCGCCGACTGCGCCGCGGCGGGCGTGCACGGCCTCGTGATCGTCTCCGCCGGCTTCGCGGAGTCCGGCCCCGCGGGCGCGGACGCGCAGGCGGCCCTGCTGCGGGCGGTGCGCGAGCACGGCATGCGCCTCGTCGGCCCGAACTGCCTGGGTGTGGCGAACACCGATCCGGGTGTACGGCTCAATGCCACCCTCGCCCCGCTGCTCCCGCGCGCGGGCCGCGTCGGCTTCTTCAGCCAGTCGGCCGCGCTGGGCACGGCACTGCTGGCCGAGGCCGACCGCCGCGGCCTGGGCCTGTCGACGTTCATCTCGGCCGGCAACCGCGCGGACGTGTCGGGCAACGACGCGCTGCAGTACTGGCGCGAGGACCCGCACACCGACGCGGTACTGCTTTATCTGGAGACCTTCGGCAACCCGCGCAAGTTCGCCCGCATCGCCCGGGAACTGGCCCGCCGCAAGCCCGTCGCGGCCGTGGCCAGCCCCGTCCGCCCGCCCGCACTGGACGCGGTCACGGTCGGCCCGGACGCGCGCGGCGTGGCGGCCCTGTTCGCCAGCTCCGGCGTCATCCGCGTGGACACCGTGGCCGAGCTGTTCGACGTCGGCCTGCTGATCGCGGGGCGCCCGCTGCCGACCGGCGACCGCATCGCCGTCGTCACCAACGCGGCCGCGCTGGGCGTCCTGACCGTGGCCAAGGCCCCGGCGGCGGGATTGCGGATAGCTGAGGGGTACCCACGGGATCTGGGTCCTGCGGTCAACGACGTGGACTTCGTGCGCGCCGTCCACGCCGCCCTGGACGACGAGTCCGTGGACGCGGTGGTCGCGGCGTATGCCCCGGCCCTGGCCGAGCGCGACCAGCTGGGCGTGGCCGAGCTCCTGCGGGTGTCCACGGCGGGCGCGCCCCGGCCCCTCGCCGTGGTCATGCCGGCCGACCCGTCCTTCACGGTGGCCCCGGCCTACGGCGACGAGGACCCGATCGCCCTGCCGATGTTCCCGGCCATCGAGGAGGCGGTACGCGCCCTGGGCCGCGTGGCCCGCTACGCCGCGTGGCGTCGCGAGCCGATCGGTTCGCTCCCCGACCTTCCCGGCGTGCATTCGGCGCAGGGCACCGAGATCGCCACCCGCTTGGCCGTCTCGGGCCTGGGCGACCGCGGCGAGGCGGATGCGTTGCTCGCCGCCTATGGCATTCCTGTTGTACCGAGCGCCTGGGCTTCCGGCCCGCAGGTCGTGTCCGTGGCCGTCGCAGCGGGGCTGCCGGTGGCCTTGAAGGTGGCGACGAAGCCGTGGCGGCACCGGATCGACCTGGGCGCCGTACGGCTGAACCTGACCACTCCCGCGGCGGTGGCGGAGGCGTACCAGGAGCTGGAGCGGCTGTTCGGCCTGGGCGTCGAGGTCGTCGTGCAGCCGATGGTGGCGCCCGGCGTCGCGTGCGTCGTCGAGGTCGTCGATGACCCGTCCTTCGGGCCAGTTGTTGGTTTCGGCCTCGGCGGCGAGGCGGCGGATCTCCTCGGCGACCGCGCGTGGCGCCCCGTTCCGTTGACGGACCGCGACGCGGCCGCGTTGGTACGAGCCCCGCGAGCGGCGCCGTTGCTGACCGGGTACCGCGGGGCCGACCCTGTGGATCTCGACGCGCTGGCCGACCTGCTGCTGCGGGTGGGGCGGTTGGTGGACGAGCAGCCGGCGCTGTCTTCGCTGACGCTGAACCCGGTGCTGGCCCGGCCGTCCGGGTTGGCGGTGCTGCACGCGAGCGCCGAGTTCGCGCCCCACCAGCCCCGCCCGGACAGCGGCCCCCGCCGCCTCTGACCCGAGCCCTACTGCGCCTTGGCGGCCTTGGCTTCGGCCTTGATCTGCTTCTTGTACTCGCGCACCTTCGCCAGCGACGGCCCGTCCACGATGTCGGCGACCGACTTGTGGGAGCCCTCGTCGCCATAGGCGCCCGCGGCCGCGCGCCAGCCCTCGGGTTGGACGCCGTACTGCTTGCCAAGAAGGGCGACGAAGATCTGGGCCTTCTGCTTGCCGAAGCCCGGCAGCCCCTGCACGCGGCGGAGCAGCTCGTTGCCGTCCGCGACGCCCTCCCACAGCCCGGCCGGGTCCCCGTCGTAGCGGTCGGCCAGGGCGCGGCACACCTCCTGCACGCGGACGGCCATGGCCTTGGGGAAGCGGTGCAACGCCGGCGGCGTGGCGAAGATGGGCAGTAGCGCCTCGGGGTCGAACTCGGCCAGCTCGTGCGCGGTGGGCTCGTGGCCGAGCCGCTGGGCCAGCACGTACGGCGAGGAGAACGCCTTTTCGAGCGGGATCTGCTGGTCGAGCGTCATGCCCAGAAGCAAGGCGAGCGGGCTGCGTGTCAGGTATTCGTTCGCGGCATCGTCGATCGGCAGCGTCATGGCCATGCCAACCATCTTCCACCGCTGGAGCCCTCGACCGACACCGGACCGACGACCGTTCATCCTGGGCCGGCCGACCCCTGAAGGCGCCGTTCGATTTCCGCTAGAGCAGCGAGATCGCGTTCCTCTTCCTCGCGGGCTTCCTGCGCTTCGCGCTCGCGGCGCCGACCGTCGAACTCGGCGTACACGCGACCGGCCTCCCCCTCCGCGTCGGCGGCCGACACTCGACCCGCGTTGCTCAAAACGTCGCGCTCGTTGAAGGTCAGGAACGCGTCCGTGCGCTCGACCCATTCCGCCATCAGGATCTGCTGCCGCCGTCGGGCCCGATCTTCCGCGAAGTCCAGGAACATGTTGGTGAGCCGATTGAGGTCGGTCATCTCTTCCTGAGCAAGGTAGTTTTTCGCGACTGTGGCGTCCGACTTTCGAATCTGCCGACCGGCCCAGGTGGTCAGGCCCATCGACGGGGAAGAGGCGTCCGCCCGGGCCACGATGAGCTCGCCGGCCGTGTGGCCGGTGACGGCATAGAGCAGCTTGTTCTGGATCGTGGCGAAGAACGTCTTGGCGACGATGGCGGTCGGCGAGTAATCAGCGCTCGTGGTGGCGAAGATTTCCCGCACCTTCTGGTAGAACCGCTTCTCCGACGCACGGATGTCCCGGATGCGCGCCAGCAGCTCTTCGAAGTAATCGGCCGCCTGAGCGTCCTTGAGGCGTTGGTCCTGCATGGCGAAGCCCTTGACCAGATACTCCGACAGCACCGTGGTGGCCCACTGCCGAAACTGCACGGCTCGTGGAGTGGTCGCGCGATAGCCGATCGCCAGAATCATGTCCAGGTTGTAGATCTTCAACTCGCGCTGCACCTGACGCGAGCCCTCGGTTCGAACTGTCAACTCAGAGTTGACAGTTGCCTCGCTCACTTCGCCGTCGGTCAAGACGCGGTCAATGATCTGCTGGATGTTCTGCTTCGAGGTTCCGTACAACTCGGCGATCTCCAGCTGCGTCAGCCAGACCGTCCCATCGACAGCCCGCAGCTGCACGACCGAGCCACCGTCATCGCTGCGATAGAGGATGATCTCTCCGGCATGGTCAACCATAACTCTCCGTCCGGTTCCGCATCGGCAAAGTGCGGGATCACTATAGGCCGTGTGGCCATTAGATGCGAAACCGTTCCCCGTCGACGCCGGAGCGCATCGGGGCGAACCGCCTCATCGGGGGGTTGGCGGGCGGGTGAAGCGCGCCCGGGCCCAGAAGTACCCCAGCAGGGCCATCGCCACCGACCAGCCCACCGCCCACACCAGATCCGCCCCACCCGGCGCCCCGTTCAGCGCGGACCGCAACGACTCGATGATCGGCGTGTACGGCTGATGCTCCGTGAACGCCCGCACCCCCGGCGACATCCGCTCGGCCGGGGCGAACGCGCTGCTCAAAATGGGCAGCAGGGTCACGGGCAACGCCGCGTAGGACGCGGCCACGACGGTGCGTACTGACAGGCCCATGGCGGTCGTCAGCCAGGCGGCGGCGAAGGAGGCCAGCGCCACGATGCCCGCGACCGTGAGCCAGCCGAGGAGGGTGGCGTGCGGGCGGTACCCCAGAAGGATCGTCAATCCGAGAATGAGGGCCACGCACAGCAGCGTGCGCAGGACCGTGCCGAGGACCCGGCCGGTGAGGACCGCGGCGCGGGAGATGCCCATCGTGCGGAAGCGGTTGATGATGCCCTCGTTCATGTCCGTGGCCACGGCCACCGCCGTCTGGCCGACGCTGTAGCCGATGCAGAGCACGACGATGCCGGGGGTGACGTAGGCGAGGTAGGCGGCGGTGCCGACGTCGGTCGCGGCGCCGAAGATGTAGACGAACATGAGCAGCATCAGGATGGGCGCGATCAGGGCGCCGAACATCGTGGACGGGTTGCGGCGGTTGTGCAGCAGGTCGCGCCGCAGCATGGTCAGGGCGTCGGTCATGCCACGCGCTCCTCGGTGAGGTGGCCGGTCAGGGCGAAGAAGACGTCGTCGAGGTCCGGGGTGTGCACTGTGAGCGTGTCGGGCTCGACGCCGCCCGATTCGAGGCGGTCGAGCAAGATCCGAAGGGCTTCGACGGTACCGTCGCCAGGGACCCGAAGCGCCAGTTCCTCCTCGTCGCGGGTCGCGCCCGGCAGCAGGGCGGCCGCCGCGGCGAGCGCCTCCGGCGTGGTGAACGCGAGCCGGACGTGCGCGCCGGGGACGCGGCGCTTCAGCTCGGCCGGGGTGCCCTCCGCGACGATGCGGCCGTGGTCCAGCACCGCGACGCGGCGGGCGAGTTCGTCGGCCTCGTCGAGGTACTGCGTGGTCAGGAAGATCGTCACGCCGCCCGCCGCGAGCTGCCGCGCGATGTCCCAGACGGTGCGGCGGCTGCGCGGGTCGAGGCCGGTCGTCGGCTCGTCGAGGAAGATGACGCGCGGGTCGCCGACGAGGGTCATGGCGAGGTCGAGGCGGCGCTTCATGCCGCCGGAGTACGTCGCGGGCGTGCGCCGGGCCGCCTCGGTCAGCTCGAAGCGCTCGAGCAGCTCGGCCGCGCGGCGCCGGCCCGCGCGCCGGCCCAGGTGCAGCAGGTCGGCCATCAGCAGCAGGTTCTCCTCGCCGGTGAGGAGGTTGTCGACGGCCGAGAACTGGCCGGTGACGCCAATGGCGCCACGTACCTTGGCCGGGTCCTGCCGCAGGTCGTGGCCGGCCACGGTGGCGGTCCCGCCGTCGGCCGGCAGCAGCGTGGCCAGGATGTGCACCATCGTGGTCTTCCCGGCGCCGTTGGGCCCCAGCAGGGAGAAGATCGCGCCGGCGGGGACGTCGAGGTCGATGCCGTCGAGGACGGCGCTGCCGCCGTAGGACTTGCGCAGCCCGGAAACCGTGATGCCCGAGTCGGTCATGGCACCACTATGGCACCACTCATGGCGCCATTCAAGCGCCATCTCCGAGGGTGCGGATGTTCCATGTGCACAAGCGCGCATCGCTCACAAAAGGCATTTTTCGTTCACAGAAGGGTTGAGTGATAAGCCTCCATCCATTCCCTCTGGTACCGCACGAGCTCCGTCTCCTCGCTCAGGACGTGCGCGAACATCTCGTTGACCACGGGGTCCGGCATGGCCAGGCAGGCGGCCCGGGTCTCTGCCGCCACCGCGTCCGACTCAGCCGCCAGCGAAGCGAAGTACGCGTCGTCGGCCCAGCCCCGCGTGCGGACCAGCAGCTCCAGGCGGGCGATCGGGTCGCGGTGCCGCCAGGCCTCGACCTCTGCGTCCGACCGGTACCGGCGCGGATCGTCCGAGGTGCTGTGGCCCGCCATCCGGTACGTCATGGCCTCGATCAGCACCGGAGGCCCGCCCGCGCGCACCGACTCCGCCGCCCGCGCCGTGACCGCGTGCACGGCCAGGACGTCGTTGCCGTCCACGTGGTACGACTCCAGCCCGAAGCCGACCGCGCGGCGGTGCAGCGGGGCCGCCATCTGCCGGCTCGTCGAGGTCGAGATGGCCCACTGGTTGTTCTGGCAGAAGAACACGATCGGGGCGTTCGCGACCGCGGCCCAGTTCAGCGCCTCGTTGACGTCGCCCTGGCTGCTGGCGCCGTCGCCGAAGTAGGCCAGGACGACCTCGTCGGCACCGTCGAGGCGGACGCCGACCGCGTACCCGGTGGCGTGCAGCGTCTGGGTGCCCAGCACCAGGCTGTAGATGTGGAAGCGGTAGCGGGCCGGATCCCAGCCCGAATGGGTCACGCCGCGCCACTGGGCCATCAGCTCGGCCGGCCCGATGCCCCGGCAGCGCGCGGCGGCCTGCTCGCGGTAACTGGGGAACACGTAGTCGCGCGGGTCGAGCGCCCGCACCGAGCCGACCTGGGCCGCCTCCTGGCCCAGCGCCATCAGCCACAGCCCGAGCTCACCCTGACGTTGTAATGCGTGGGCCTCCTCGTCGAAGCGGCGCGCGAGCACCATGTCCCGCAGTAGATCCCGGCACAGCTCAGGGGTCACCTCGAGCGGCGCATCCTCGTCCGGGCGCAGGGTTCCGTCCGGCGCCAACAACTGGATCATGTCCATCTCCCGTGTGGGTCACCTGCCTGCATCATCATCCTGCCGCCGGTGCCCGATCAATGGCGCCGCTGGCGCCATGCAATTCGCCATACTTGCGCGATACTGGCGGGCATGGACCTGACCCGCTACGTCGAGGGCCTGCGCGCCGAACTGCTCGCGGCCGCGGGTCCCGACGACGCCGCGCTGGCCGAACGCCTCGCCGGGGCGGTCGCCTCCGCGACCCGGCTGGCCATGTTCGACGTCCTGTCCGACGCGGCCGACGAGATCACCCGCGACCTGGCCCCGGGCTCGGTCGAGATCCGGGTGCGCGACCGCAACCCGTACTTCGTGGTCACCACCCCGGACGGCGACCCCGTCGCGCCGCCGTCCCCGCCGCCCCACGCCGAGGTCGCGGCCGAGGGCCCGGTCGGCCGGATCAACTTCCGCCCGCCGGAACAGCTCAAGCAACGCATCGAGGAGGCCGCCGCGCGCGAGGGCCTGTCGGTCAACGCCTGGCTGACCCGCACCCTGGCCGCGGTCGTCTCCGCCGAACCGGCCCCGCCCGCGCGCCCGAGCGGCAAGGGCACCTTCGTCGGCTGGGTGGGTTAGCGCACGGTCGCTGCCGTTGCGGTCGAGCTGTCGTTGTAGAGCTGCCGCCGTCGCTGAGCCGTCGTCGTCGAGCCGGGCCGCGCCCGCGCGTCCTGGCGGCGCCCGCGCGTCCTGGCGGCGCCCGCGCGTCCTGGCGGCGCCCGCGCGTCCGAGCGGCAAGGGCACCTTCGTCGGCTGGGTGGGTTAGCGCACGGTCCCTGCCGTTGCGGTCGAGCTGTCGTTGTTGAGCTGCCGTCGTCGCTGAGCCGTCGTCGTCGAGCCGTCGTCGTCGAGCCGTCGTCGTCGAGCCGTCGTCGTCGAGCCGTCGTCGTCGAGCCGGGCCGCGCCCGCGCGTCCTGGCGGCGAGGAGTCGTTTGTCGGCCGGGTGGGCTGGCGCGCGGTTCCTACCCTGGGCCGATGTCGCAGCGGTCGAGGGTGGTCGGGGTCTGGTCGGTCTTCGGGATCGCCGCGGTCGTCTCCGCCGTGCTCGTCTGGCTGCGCCCGGCCTCCGACCGCCTGTCCGACCTGCACATCTACTACGGCGCGGCGCGGGCGGTCAACGAGGGCCGGCCGTTGTACGACTACGTCGCGGAGAACGGGGGGCCGTTCACGTACCCGCCGTTCGCGGTGCTGCTGTTCCGCCCCCTCGCGCTGCTGCCGGAGACCGGGCTCCAGGTCGCGTGGCTGGCCCTCACCTGCGCCGCCGTCGTGGCCCTGGCCGTCGCGGTCGGCCGCGGGCTGTCGGCGTCGCGCCTGGCCGTCGCCGCCATCGCGTGTGGGCTGCTGGTTTCCGCGCCCGTGCAGAGCAATCTGCGCTTCGGCCAGGTGAGCATCTTCATCGTGCTGCTGGCGTTGGTCGACGCGATGGGTTTCCTGCCGCAGCGGTACCGCGGGATCCTCGTCGGCCTCGCCGGCGCCATCAAGCTCACGCCACTGCTCTTCGTGGTCTACTTCCTCGCGACCAGGCGCTACAAGGACGCAGCCCGCGCGGGCGCGGCATTCGCGGCGGCGGCCGTGCTCGGGGCGCTGGTGCTGCCGGGCGACAGCCTGCGGTACTGGACGGGAACCATGCTGCAGACCAGCCGCATCGGCGACCTGGCCTCCCTGGGCAACCAGTCCGTGCAGGGCATGCTGATGCGCGCCGGCCTGTCCCCGGCCGCGCTGCCGATCGTCTGGGCCGTGCTCATCGCGTCCGTGTGCGCGGCCGCGCTGTGGCGGTCCCGCACCCTCGACCAGCACGATGAACGCGTCCGCGCGGCGGTGCTCGTGGGCTGCGCGACGGTCGCCGCCTCGCCCGTGTCGTGGACGCACCACCAGGTGTGGACCGTGCTCGCCGCGATGCTGCTCGTGGCAGCCGAGGGAGCGTGGCGGCGGGCGGCGGGAGTCGGCCTGCTGGTCACGATGACGCTGTCACTGGGCGTGGTGCTGCGGGGGCTCGTGCCGTACCAGAGCTGGCAGTTCGTCCTCGAGAACGCACGCAGCCTGGCCGTCGTGGCCGTCTGCCTGGCGGGCTTCGGCGGCGCGGTGGCAACCGTCCGGCGGCGGGTCTGGCTGCGCCCGGTCGTGGCGGTCGTCGCGGCCCTCGTGGTGCTGGCCCTGACGCCGCTGCCGGCCGGGGCGGACCCGACGTTCAAGGCGTACACCGCGGCCGACCTCGCGAACCCGCGCTACTTCTACTTCGCCGCCGCACCCGGCCCGGCGCCGGTCACCTTCGAGGTACGCCGCGAGAAGACAAAGACCCGCGTCAACGGCGTGGTGGGGGAGTCCGTGGCCGGCCTGCGCTACACCTCAGCCCCCGGCGGCGCGGCCCGGCCGATCCCGCTGCTGTCCCCGGCCGCGGGGGTGCGCACGTTCTCGTTCCGCAGCGCCAGCCTGACCCACGGCCGCCTGGACGCCCTGACCACCGACGGCACCGTGCTGGCCAGCTACACCTCGTTCAACTGACCAGCGCCGCGTCAGGCCGCCCCGCGCCCGCGCCACGTCAGGCCGCGTCGTGCCCGCGCGTCGTGCCCGCGCCGCGTCAGGCCGCGTCGTGCCCGCGCGTCGTGCCCGCGCGTCGTGCCCGCGCGTCGTGCCCGCGCGTCGTGCCCGCGCGTCGTGCCCGCGCCGCGTCAGGCCGCGTCGTGCCCGCACGCCGTGTCCGCGCGCCATCCGCGTGCCGTGCTCGCGTGCGACGGTGCCGTGGCGTCGGGCGACGGTGCGGGTGATGGCGTGCGACCGCGCGGTGGTGGTGTGGTGGCGGTCGACGGCGCGGCATGGCGGCGGGCGACGGTGCGGCGGCGGGCGACCGCGCAGGGCGGACTGCGGCGCGGTGGCGTGGTGGCGCGCGACGGCGGGTGGTGGCGTGGTGGCGCGCGACGGCGGGTGGTGGCATGGTGGCCGGCGACGGCGGGTGGTGGCAGATGGGCGGCGCGGTGGTGGGCTGTAGTGGGTTCAGCTGATCAAAGGCGCCCCAGTCTCCAGGACCGTTTTCAGGCCGCTCACGACGCGCGACCAGGCCTCGTCGCGCTCAGGGTCGGGGTCGGGCTCGAGGTCGTCGACGGCCAGGGCGACCCGTGTCAGGCCCGGCTGGGTCTCGGTGATCTCCCAGGTGAGCCAGCAGCGCGCGGCCAGGAGGCTGTGTATCAGCAGCAAGTGGGGTACGGCGTGGACGATTTCGCCGTACAGGACGTCGTTGATCGGGCCGCGGCGGGCGTGGAACAGGATCGGGGTGCCCGGTTGCCAGGTGGACTCTACGGCCAGGCCGAGGTAGTAGCGGCGGGTCAGGGTGGGCTCGGTCAGCGCCTGCCAGACGCGCTCGGGAGTCGCGGCGATGTACAGCGTGAAGGTCCGGGTCCTCATGCCCGTCAATCATTCGCGTGGGGCGGGCGGCGGGGGGTGGCCCAGGCTGGTACAAGACAGTCGGGTTTTGGAAGGATGGGGCCTGTGGACGACTTGATCAAGGAGCTGGAGGCCCAGGAGGCCCGGCTGCTGTTCGACCGGTTCGACAACGATGATGCGTGGGCGTTGGGGTGCCTGCTCGTGGAGACGGCCAAGGAGCGCGGGCACGGGATCACCGTCGACATTCGGCGCGGGGGGCAGCAGTTGTTCCACGCCGCGCTGGCCGGCACCGCGCCCGACAATGACCGGTGGATCGAGCGGAAGGTGCGGGTGGTCGAGCGGCTGCACGCGTCGTCGTACCTCGTGGGGCGGCGGCTGGACGCGCGTGGGAAGACGTTCGACGCCGGGTACGGGGTCGATCCCGCCGATTACGCCACGCACGGCGGGGCGTTTCCGATCCGTGTCCGCAATGTGGGCGTCGTCGGCGTCGTGACGGTGTCGGGGCTGCCGCAGGCCGACGATCATGCGCTGGTCGTCGAGGTGCTGGAGCGGTACCTCGGCCAGGTGTCGTAAAGACGACTCGCCCCGGCGGCGCGGAGGGCTCACCATCCTCCGCGTGAATATTCGATTCGCACTCCCGGTTGCCGCAATGGTCGCGGCAACCGCTTTGGCCGGTTGCGCCGACGGCGACGCGACCGAGTCCGCTGCCCCGGCCACGTCGCGCGCGCCCATCGTGCCCGCGAGTGAGGCGCCGGTGGTGCCCACTTCGGCGCCGAGCAGCAAGGCCCCGGTCGCGAGCGGCGCGGCGGCGGGCTGCCCGGTCACCGTGGCCGCGCTGGAGAAGGCGTTCAAGGCGAACAAGGAGATCGCCGACAACATCCTGCTCGGCAAGGGGTTGAAGGACGCCAGCTGCTACGGGGGCTGGGCCACCGCGGTCGCCCAGCCGTTGAACATGGACGCGGCGACGGTGCTGTTCAAGTACGACGCCGCGAAGAAGACGTGGGCCGCGGTCTCCGGCGGCACCGACGGCATCTGCCGGGACACCGTGCCCGAGGATGTCGCGACACACCTCAAGGGTTGCCAGAACTAACCCGATCGAGTGTCGTAAATTGCCGGGGTGAGATACACACTCCTCGCTGTCTTCGCCGGGGCGGCCGCCACCCTCGCGGCCTGCTCCGGCGGGTCACCCCAGGCCTCGTCCACTCCCAACCTGCCCACGCCGGATCAGACCTCGCTGCTGCCGCAGACCGGGCCGGCGCCGCTCAAGCCCGGGGCCAGCCCCCAGGCCGGCTGCCCGGTCGACGCCGCGACCCTCGAGAAGGCGCTCGCCGCCGACCCCAAGCTCTCCTCGTCCGTGCAGCTCGGCAAGGGGCTCACCGACATCAGCTGCGCGACCGACTACGCGACCGCGCACACCGAGGGCGACCGCGCGACCGTGCTGTTCCATTACGACGGCAACCAGAAGATGTGGATCGCGGTCAATGGCGGTCTCAAGATCGGTTGCGACGAGGCGCCCGCCGACGTCCGCAAACAGCTCAAGAACTGCGTCTAGGAACCTGGTCAAATTCCATGGTTTATGGTCAAATCGCTCATGGAGCGTGAAGCACTGCTCCGGCTTCTCGCCGAGGAGCCGGGGGCAGCCTTCCAGGCATGTCGCGCGGCGATCCGCGCCGGTGCCGAGTACGTCGTCTGGGACCACACCCTGCCCGCCGATCAACTCGCGCGCAGCTACTCGCGCCGGGCGCAGCACATGGCGAGGATCGGCAACCCGATGCTCGGCAGCGCCGAGGCCATCGACGTGCTGCAGACCTCCGGCGACCGCCCGCTGCGGGTCGGCGAGGCCAAGATCGAGAACCCGCCGACCCACTTCCAGCTGTTCCTGACCGAGGACGCGTCCCGGGTTGTGGCCTGCATAAGCATCGATCAACGCTGACGTACCAGGATGGGCGGTGTGGACGCACTGCTGGACACTTCCGACCTGGGGCGCCTGCGCGAGGCGCTGGGCACCGCGGAGTACACCTCGGACGGCATTAGAAACCATCTCGGCGAGGACGCGACGGCCGCGTGCGCGCGCAACGACTTCCGCGCCGCGCTGCGCGTCACCGAGGCGGGTGGGCGGCTCGACACCCTGATCCGGCTCTTCATCTGCGGGCAGACCGAATCCCTCGACCGGGTCGCGGCCGCGCTCGCGCCACTGTCCCTGGAGGCGGCGGCACCGCTGCTGGAAGCGGACGGGGACGGCGTGCGGGCGGGGGTGGAGCTGGAGCCGTACGGCGACTGGTGGGTCGTGGCCGACCTGTCCGCCGGCATGCGCCCCGGCCGGCCGCTGCCCGGCGATCACGTGCTCGGGATCGGCGGCGCGTCCACCACCCTGGCCGCCGCGACGCTGCGCCGCCCGGTCGCGAGCGCGCTGGATCTTGGTACCGGCTGTGGAGTACAAGCGCTGCACCTGTCGACGCACGCCGAGCGCGTGACGGCGACCGATGTCCTGCCCCGGGCCCTGCGGTTCGCGGCCACCACCGCGGCGCTCAACGGGCTCGACTGGGAGCTGCTGCGGGGTGACATGACGCGGCCAGTCGAGGGGCGCCGCTTCGACCTGGTGGTGTCGAACCCGCCGTTCGTGGCCGGGCCCGGCTCGACCGCGCACACGTATCGCGACTCCGGCCGCCCGGGCGACGCCGTCTGCGCCGAGTTGGTCGCGGCCGCGCCGGCGCTGCTGGCCGACGGCGGGCACATGCAGTTCCTGGCCAACTGGCTGCACGTGTCCGGCGAGGACTGGCGCGACCGGGTGAACGACTGGCTGGCCGGCACCGGGCTGGACGCGTGGGTGATCCAGCGGGAGGTGTCGGATCCCCTCGCGTACGTCAATCTGTGGCTCGCCGACGCCTCCGAGGACCCGGCGCGGCAGCCGGCGCTGGCCGCGGCGTGGCTGGACTGGTTCGACGCGCAGAAGGTGGACGCGGTCGGGTTCGGCCTGATCACGCTGCGGGCGGCCGGGCACGACGACCCGACGGTGCGGATCGAGGATCTGCGGCACACGGTCGGGGGCGACCTCGGCCCGCTGATCGGCGACTGGTTCTCCCGCCAGGATTTCCTGCGCAACGCAGACCTGATGCGCAGCCGCCTCGTCGCCGCGCCTGACCTGCGCCTTCGCCAGGACGCCGCGCTCGGTGCCGAGGGGTGGGAGGTCGGGCAGCAAATGCTCGTGCTGACCGACGGCCTGCGCTGGGTCGAGGAGGTCGATCCGGTCGCGCTGGCGCTCGTCGGCGCGTGCGACGGCTCGGTCACCCTGCAGGATCAGGTCGACATTCTCGCTGCTGCACATGGTGTACCGGCTGAGGTGCTCGCATCCGTCGCTGTGCCGTTGGTGTCGCACCTCGTGGAGCGGGGGATTCTGCTGTGCGCGCCCTAGTGCAGACGGTGAGCCGGGCGTCGGTCACGGTCGATGGTGCCGTGGTCGGTTCGATCGCGGACGGGTTGCTGGTTCTGGTGGGAGTCACGCATTCCGACAACTCGGAAATCTCCGAAACGCTGGCTCGAAAGGTGCACGAGCTGCGGATCCTGGACGACGAGAAATCGGCCGCCGACACCGGGGCGCCACTCCTCGTTGTCTCACAGTTCACCTTGTACGGCGACGCCCGCAAGGGCCGGCGCCCGACCTGGATCGCCGCCGCCCGCCCGGAGGCCGCCGAGCCGCTGATCGAGGCGTTCTGCACCGCCTTGCGAAACCGGGGCGCAATCGTGGAAACCGGGCGATTCCGCACGCACATGCTCGTCGAAAGTGTGAACGTCGGACCGCGGACCGTATTGCTGGAGGTCTAAGACTCACGGATTCGTGCCACGGCTCGGTCGCCTCACCGTCACTTCACGCCCGCTCAGCGAAGCTACTTCTCGCAGGAATGATCGCGCCACTTGTCAATCCACACGGGAGGCGAGCGAAGTGGCCCAGCCGCTGAGTGAGAACACGGATTTCAGTGCCGTCGACGTTGAGGCCGACGAGCAGCACGAGCAGGAGCACGCGCTCGACAACACGGGCGTCTCAGCGGATCTGGTTCGCGCGTACCTCAACACGATCGGCCGCACCAAGCTCCTCACCGCCGAGCAGGAGGTCGACCTCTCCAAGAAGATCGAGGCCGGCCTGTACGCCGAGGAGAAGCTCGCGACCGGCATGGTCCACCCGGCCTGGATGAACACGTACGACGTGGTCGTCCGCGAGGGCCGCGCGGCCAAGGCCCACCTCCTCGAGGCGAACCTGCGCCTGGTCGTGAGCATCGCCAAGCGGTACACCGGCCGCGGCATGGCCTTCCTGGACCTCATCCAGGAAGGGAACCTGGGCCTCATCCGCGCCGTCGAGAAGTTCGACTACACCAAGGGCTACAAGTTCTCGACGTACGCGACGTGGTGGATTCGCCAGGCCATCACCCGCGCCATGGCCGACCAGGCCCGCACCATCCGCATCCCGGTGCACATGGTCGAGCAGGTCAACCGCATGGTCCGGGTCCGCCGCGACCTCGCCGCCTCGCTGGGCCGCGAGCCGGTGGTCGCCGAGATCGCCGCCGCCCTGGGCGTCGAGGAGTACCAGGTCATCGAGCTCATCTCGTACGACCGCGAGCCGGTCAGCCTGGACCAGGCCGTGGGCGAGGACGGCGAGAGCGCCCTGGGCGACTTCGTGGCCCGCATCGACCCCCGCGAGGAGCCCGCGGACAGCGTGTCCCAGGGCATGCTCCGCTCCGAGGTCGAGATCGTGCTCTCCACCCTTTCGCAGCGCGAGCAGGCCGTGATCCGGCTGCGCTTCGGCCTCGACGACGGCCGCCAGCGCACCCTGGACGAGGTGGGCCGCGAGTTCGGGCTGTCGCGGGAGCGCATCCGGCAGATCGAGAAGGTGACGCTGCTGAAGCTGCGCCACCCGTCGCGCGCGAAGCGCCTCGAGGCGTACGCCTCCTGAGCCGAACACCGAGGAAGGGCCGTCCTGGCGGGGGCGGCCCTTCCGCCATGTTCAGGCCAGGTCGCGCCACGCCGGGTCGGTGGCGAAGAACCGCAGCAGCCCCAGCAGCCGGCTCGCCGGGGGCGCCGACCAGTGCCGGTCGTGCGAAGGCGCCGGATCCCGCAGCCGGGCCAGCGCCCAGATCAGGTGGTGCCAGAGCACCCGCGGCGCCATGTTGATGCCCCCGTACCCGCGCAGTGGATGGGGACGCGGAGCGGGGCGATCGGCACGCGCGGGGCCAGGCGGTCGAACCAGCCGGCCAGCCACTCGGCGCCGTCCTGGTCCAGCCGGCCCTCCGCGCGCAGGTCCGACACCAGGGCCCACGGATCGAGCGCCGGGCCGTCGACGGGCAGGTCGGGCGGGGGCGGGACGCGGTGCAATTTTGCCAGTTCCCGGCCCACCATTTCAAATAACCGCGCATCTTGTACTCCCTGTGCCTCCACCCCCCGCACGCGCTCGGTCACGAGGTAGGGCACCGTGGCGTCGAACTCGACGACGGCCGGGGTGAGGACGCCGCCGCGGCGGGCCGACGGGATGATGGCGGCCTCGGTGAACAGCCGGGGCGCGTCCGCGCGGGTGCGGGGGAAGCGCAGGACGAGGTCGTCGCCCAGGAGGTACACCTGGTTGGCTCCACCGACCGGAGCGGGATGCACCTTCTCGGGCGGCACGCCATGGCGCGCCGCGACCGCTTCCGGTAAGCCGTCCACGCCACGAGACCCTGTCATGCCGACAGGTAGAACGGCAACGGATGCGCGGGGACCCGACCGGTCGTAAGGTGCCTCTGTGCTGAAGGGATTCCGGGATTTCATCTCCCGTGGCAACGTCATCGAGCTCGCGGTCGCCGTCGTCATCGGGGCCGCGTTCACCAAAGTCGTCAACGCGTTCACCGACGGGTTCCTCACCCCGCTGATCAACTTGAGCGGCGGCATCGGGATCAACGACGCTCAGGGCGTACACATCGGAAGTCAGGTCCTTGACTGGCCCGGCTTCGTCAACGCCATCATCACGTTCCTGCTGACGGCGGCCACGGTGTACTTCCTCGTCGTCCTGCCCATGAACAAGCTCGCCGAACGCCGCAAGCGGGCCGAGGCTCCGGAGCCCGCCGCGCCCAGCGACGAGATCCGGCTGCTCACCGAGATCCGCGACCTGCTCGCCACCGGTACCACCGACCGTGACCGCGGCCCCGCCGGCGGCACCGGGCCGAACGCGCCGGTGAAGCCCACCGACACCTGAGTCACCACATGCCACGATCTCGTGGCAGACTCGAAGCAATGGCCCGCAGGGATCGCCCACAGCTGATCACCGACGCGGCGCGGAGCCCCGAACAGGAGCTTCGCGCCCGCGAGATCCGCTACGTGCTCATGACGCTCCTGCGCGCCGCGTGCGTGGTGGTCGCCGCCATCCTGGTGGCGACCCGCCCGCCTGTGCTGTGGCTCTGGCTTTCCCTGTGCGTGGCGGGCGCGGTCTTCCTGCCGATGATCGCGGTCCTGCTGGCCAACGACGCTCCGGTACGCCCCGAGGCCCGCTTCCGCAACATGTTCCGCCGCCGCGAGACCTCCCACCCGGACCCGGGCCACGCCATCCCCGACCGCGAACACAAAGTCATCGACGCCGACTAACACCGCGTGTCGCTTCCGCGCGTGTGCCTCTCGGTCCCGCGGTCGCTTTCTCACTGCCGTGCGCGTCTGAATCGCTTGGTCGCTTCGGGCGCGACCGCTGGTCGCTCGCTTACCGTCGTGCGCGTCTGAATCGCTTGGTCGCTACGGGCGGCCGCCGAGCTTTGCCACCGCTCGGGCGCCCAGCTTGTTGCCCGCATCCAGCGCTGCGTGCGGGGTCTCTCCAGCCAGCCAAGCCGTGAGGAAACCGGCGGCGAACGCGTCTCCGGCGCCCGTCGGGTCCACGATCGCCGGTAGGCGCCGGCCGGGCGCGGACGCGGTGCCGTCCGGGCCGGCCCAGGACGCGCCGGCCGCGCCCGACTTCACGATCACCCCGTCCGCGAGGTGGCGCAGGTCCGCCGGGTCGGGCGAGCCCAGGACGCGGGCCTCGTCGAGGTTGGCGAAGAGGAGGCTTGTTCGCGGTACCGAAGACAGGAACTTCGCCCCTCCCAACTGCTCCAACGGTGCCGCCGAGGCCGCGTCCAGGCTGGTCGTGAGCCCTCGGCGGCGGGCCTCTTCGAGCGCGAACCGGCCCGCGGGGGCGCAGTCGGGATCGAAGAGCACGTAAGCCGACAGGTGCAGGTGGCGCAGCCCGGGCAGAGCCAGCGCGCGCTCGATGTCGGCGCGGGCGAGGAGGCGGTTGGCGCCGCGGTCGGTGAACATGGTGCGTTCCGCGTCCGAGGTCAGCACCACCACGGTGCCCGTCGCCACGCCCGGGACCCGGCGCACGCTCGTGGTGACCCCGGCCTGGTGCAGCTCGGCGAGGCGCGCGTCGCCCGGCTCGTCCTCGCCCGCCACCCCGGCGAACGCGACCGCAGACCCCGCAGCGGCCAGCCAGACCGCGGTGTTGGCGGCCGAGCCCCCGCCGGCGATGCGTACCGACGCTATCGTGTCCGAGCCGATGGCGAGCGGGCCCTCGTGCACGGTGAGGATGTCGGTGACCACGTCACCGATCACGAGGACGGTCACGACGCCGGCCCCGACGTGCGGCGGTCCACGGCGGTCCGTGGCCGCAGGCACGGGCACGAGTGTGGCCGCGGGCGCGGGCGCGAGTGTGGGCGCGGGGCGGGCCGGGGTGCGCGGGCGGTCACGGTGCGGGGCTCAGATGGCCGCGGCGATGCGGGCGGCCAGGTCGGCGTTGCGCAGGATGATGCGCACGTTGACGTCCAGGCTCTTGCCTTCGGTGGCGGTGTGGAAGTGCGACAGGAGGTACGGCGTGACGTCCTTGCCCGTAATGCCCTCCCGCTCGAGTCCCTCCAGTCCCTCGTGCAGGACGCGGTCGTGCAGAGCCGGGTCGAGCTGCTCGTCCACCGGGAGCGGGTTGGCCACCACCAGGGCGCCGTGGTGCAGGTCGTGGCCCTGGGCGGCGCGGATGATCTCGGCGACCGCGGCCGGGTCGTCGGCGGACCAGTCGAGGTCGAAGCCGGCGTCGGTGAGATAGAAGCCGGGGAAGCGGCGGGTGCCATAACCGACGACGCTGACTCCGAGGGTCTCGAGTCGTTCCAGCGTCGCGTGTACGTCCAGAATCGACTTCACACCCGCGCACACGATCGCGATCGGCAGGCGGGACAGGGCGGTCAGGTCGGCGGACTCGTCGAAGGTGGTGGCGGCGCCGCGGTGTACTCCGCCCAGGCCGCCGGTCGCGAACACCGCGATCCCCGCCCGCACCGCGATCGCCGAGGTGGCCGCCACCGTGGTGGCGCCGTCGACTCGGGCGGCGGCGGCGGGAGCGAGGTCGCGTACGGACAGCTTGACCACGTCGTCCCGCTCGGCCAGGTGCTTGATCTCGTCGCCGGACAGGCCGACCACGATCTCGCCGGCGATCATGCCGATGGTGGCGGGCACGGCTCCGGCCGCGCGCACGGTCGCCTCGATCTCCTGGGCGACCCGCAGGTTGGCCGGGCGGGGGAGGCCGTGCGAGATGATGGTGCTCTCGAGCGCGACGATGGGGGCGCCGCTGTTGCGGGCGGCCTCGACCTCGGCGCCGTACCGGATGACGTGGTTGATCACCAGCTCACGATAGCTGCCGGGGTCTGAGGGGCCGGGAGCGCGAGCTTGGTTCGTCGGCTTGCCCACATGCTCGCGCCGGGTTCGTGCACATGCTCCCGTCAGGTTGCGCACACGCTCGCGCCCGGCTGCGCACATGCTCGCGTCGGGTTGTGCACATGCCTGCGTCAGGTTTCTCCACATGCTCGCGTCGGGTTCGTCAGCTTGCTCGCGTCGGGTTCCTCCACATGCTCGGGTCGAGTTGTGCACATGGGTGAGCCGGGTTGTCCACAGGGGGACGGCGGTGCGGGCCAATTTCGGCTGGGCCTGGCAGACTGGGGGGCGTGACGACCACTCCCGAGAACGGTGGCGGGACTCTCACCGACGAGCGCGTCGACGAGCAGACCAGCACCGATTACCGCTACGACGCCGGCGACCACGAGAAGTTCTCGCACTACGCGCCGAAGGACAAGATCATGCAGGCCATGATCGAGGGCACGCCGGTGCGCGCGCTGTGCGGGAAGCTCTGGGTGCCCTCGCGCGACCCGAGCCGGTTCCCCGTCTGCCCCGTGTGCAAGGACCTGTACGAGAACGTCGTCCAGAACGACGACCCGACTTCGTGACGTTCGGCTCGGTTCGGCGCATGGCCGGCCGATGCCCGCTAGGCTGTCAACGCCTTCGCGGTCCGCGCTGACGCGAGGGCGTTTTCATGCGCCTGCCCGGCCGAGATCATCCGCGCGCCGGGTCCGCGTGAAGAGGCCGCATCACGCGCGGTGGGGGATTTGCCGTGCACGCGCCGGACCTCCGGTGCGCCACGGCTGAACCGGGCGTTGTGAGGCCGCAGAGCGCGCGTTCGTGCGACCACGGGCTTTCTGCCGACGGCGCGAGTCGGGCTGGAGACGGTGCGAGTCGGCCGCGTGGGCGTGAGTCGGGCCGAAGACGGTGCGAGTCGTGCCAGCGCGGTGCGAGTCGGGCCGGCGGCGCTGTGAGTCGGCCGCGTGGCGTGGGTCGGGCCGGAGACGGTGCGAGTCGTGCCAGCGGCAGTGCGAGGCGCGGGCGCGGGACGGAATGGCGTGCTTGCGCGCGTGAGGGGACGGCGCGGTCCGGGACTGAGGCCGGGGCGTGGGAGACGTATCGGGGAGGGGTGCCGCATGCCGCCGCGTCCGGTGGTTCTGCAGCAAGGTCAGACGCTTCGGTTGTGGCAGCGCAAGGCCCTCATGGAGTATCTGCGCGGCAAGCGGGAGGACTTTCTCGCGGTCGCGACGCCCGGTGCCGGGAAGACCACGTTCGCGCTGCGGGTGGCGCTCGAGCTGTTCAGCGACGGGACCATCGACAACCTGACGGTGGTCACGCCGACCGAGCACCTCAAGACGCAGTGGGCCGAGGCGGCCGCTCGGGTCGGGATCGACCTCGATGCCGGGTTCCGGAACTCCGACCTGCACACGTCCACCGACTTCCACGGCACCGTGGTGACGTATGCGCAGGTGGGGATCGCACCGGCGGTACACAAGAGGCGGACTGTCACCAGAAGGACCCTCGTGGTGCTCGACGAGATCCACCACGCCGGGGACTCGAAGTCCTGGGGTGACGGGGTGAAGGCGGCGTTCGAGCCGGCCGTGCGGCGGCTGATGCTCACGGGGACGCCGTTCCGCTCCGACGAGAACCCTATTCCGTTCGTCGAGTACGAGCGGGGGCCCGACGGGATTCAGCGGTCGCGGTCCGACACCGTGTACGGCTACTCCGAGGCGCTGCGGGACGGCGTCGTGCGGCCGGTGATCTTCCTGGCGTACTCCGGGGAGACCCGATGGCGCACGTCGGCCGGGGATGAGCTGTCGGCGCGGCTGGGTGAGCCGATGACGCAGGACCTCATCGCGCAGGCCTGGCGGACCGCCCTCGATCCCAAGGGTGACTGGATGCCGCAGGTGCTGCGGGCGGCCGACGCGCGGCTCAATAAGCTTCGCGCGGGGGGTATGCCGGACGCGGCCGGGCTGGTGATCGCGAGCGACCAGCAGAACGCGCGGGCGTACGCCAAGGCGATCCATGACATCACCGGCGAGAAGGCCGTCGTCGTGCTCTCCGACGACGTGGGGGCGTCGGGGCGCATCGCCGCGTTCTCGGCGTCGCAGGAGAAGTGGATGGTCGCGGTGCGCATGGTGTCGGAGGGCGTGGACATTCCGCGGCTCGCCGTCGGGGTGTACGCCACCAGCGCCTCCACGCCGTTGTTCTTCGCGCAGGCCATCGGGCGGTTCGTGCGCTCCCGCCGGCCCGGCGAGACGGCCACCGTCTTCGTGCCGAGCGTCCCGCACCTGCTGGAGCTGGCCAGCGAGATGGAGGCCCAGCGCAACCACGTCCTCGGCGAGCCCAAGACGAAAGAGGGCTACGACGACGACGAGATGGACCGGGCCAACCGCGAGGAGAAGGCCAGCGGCGAGCTGGAGGGCACCTTCGAGGCCCTCGGCGCCACGGCCGAGCTGGACCAGATCATCTTCGACGGTGCGACCTTCGGCATGCCCGCGGCGACGGGTACGGCCGAGGAGGAGGAGTACCTCGGGCTGCCCGGCCTGCTCACCGCCGACCAGGTGACCGCCCTGCTGAACAAGCGCCAGGCCGAGCAGATGGCGGCCGAGAAGCGGCGCGCCCCGGCGGCGGCGGCCCAGGCGGCGCCGGAGATTCCGGCGCAGCCGCGTACGGCGGGGGAGCGGCGTATCGTGCTCCGTCGGCAGCTCAACACCCTGGTCGCGGCCCATCATCACCGCACCGGGCTGCCGCACGGCAAGATTCACGCGGAGCTGCGCCGGCTGTGTGGCGGGCCGCCGAGCGCGCAGGCGACGATCGAGCAGCTGGAAGAGCGGATCGCCACCATCCAGACGCTCTGAAAAGCGCGCGTTCGCGCTTGGAGAAGCGCTGCGCCGGCTGTGCGGGGGGCCGCTCACGGCGCGGGCGACGATTGAGGAGCTGGAAGAGCGGATCGCCACCCATCCGGACGCTCTAGAAGCATCCCGCGCTGGCGCTTGGAGAGGCGTCGCGCGCTGGCGCTTGGAGAGGCGTCGTGCGCTACCGCTTGGAGAGGCGTCGTGCGCTACCGCTTGGAGAGGCGTCGCGCGCAAGCGCTTGGAGGGGCGTCCCGCTAGCGCTTGAGGGGCGTCCCGCTAGCGCTTGGGGAAGCGTCCCGCGCTACCGCCTGGAGAAGCGCTGCGCCGTGACCGTTTCGTCCCTTATGCAGGCTGCGCAATTCCACGAAACGGAAATATCGCCTGTCAGGGTATAAATCCGATATGTCGCGGCGCGTCAGCGCCCGACATATCGTCCACCCGTCCCACCGGCGCAAAGAGACCGGCGCAAAGGGACCGGCACAAAAAAGACCGCAGGGGACCCCGAAGGGCCGCCCTGCGGTCGGCGTATTGGTCTCAGCCGGCCGAGAGTTCGGTGCCGCGCCAGGAGAAGTCCGGGCTCACGGCGTACTCGACAGCAATCTTGACCAGCTGGTCGGCGTACTTGTTGGCGTGATGTCCACAGAAGATCAGATCGCCACCTTCGGCGAGCCGAACTCGAAGTTTCCCTGCCGCGTTGCAGCGGTCGCACCGTTCCTCGGCGGCGGGGGGCGCCGCCGTCTCCGGCGGCGGCGTGAGGGTCGGGGTCATCGCCTTCCTCCTCTGATCGTCACCGACGAACGCTTCCTTGCGTCGTTCACAGTTGGTTCAACACCGTGGTGCCCGACATCGTTCCCACTGGCTGCGAGAGTGCGATGTCACATTTCCGTCGTGCTCGGCGGGCGCCGGTCCCAACAGTCACCGAATACCCGCCACATGCTTCCTATCGCGCCAGGCTTGCGATCACAAGTGGGTTGGCGCGCCGCCACGGGTCTGTAATGCCCGCGGTGACCCGAAACACACCGAGCCGCCCCAAAAGAGGCGGCCCGGGTTCGCGCAGAGCGAAAAACGATCGTTCAGGCAGGGTCAGTCCAAGTAGTCGCGCAGCACCTGGGAACGCGACGGGTGGCGGAGCTTTGACATCGTCTTGGACTCGATCTGGCGGATGCGCTCGCGGGTGACGCCGTACACCTGGCCGATCTCGTCCAGGGTGCGCGGCTGGCCGTCGGTGAGGCCGAACCGCAGCCGCACGACGCCCGCCTCGCGCTCCGAGAGCGTCTGCAGCACCTGCTGGAGCTGGTCCTGCAGCAGCGAGAAGGAGACCGCGTCGACGGCCACGACCGCCTCGGAGTCCTCGATGAAGTCGCCGAGCTGGCTGTCGCCCTCGTCGCCGATGGTCTGGTCGAGGGAGATGGGCTCGCGCGCGTACTGCTGGATCTCCAGCACCTTCTCCGGCGTGATGTCCATCTCCTTGGCCAGCTCCTCCGGGGTGGGCTCGCGGCCCAGGTCCTGGAGCAGCTCGCGCTGGATGCGGCCGAGCTTGTTGATGACCTCGACCATGTGCACCGGGATGCGGATGGTGCGGGCCTGGTCGGCCATGGCGCGGGTGATCGCCTGCCGGATCCACCAGGTGGCATACGTGGAGAACTTGTAGCCCTTGGTGTAGTCGAACTTCTCGACGGCGCGGATGAGGCCGAGGTTGCCCTCCTGGATGAGGTCCAGGAAGGCCATGCCGCGTCCCGTGTACCGCTTGGCGAGCGACACGACCAGCCGCAGGTTGGCCTCGAGCAGGTGGTTCTTGGCCCGCTCGCCGTCGCGCGAGATCCACAGGAAGTCGCGGCGGCCCGGCATCTGCATCGGCTCGCCGGCGTCCTCGGCCGCGCGCAGGCGCTCGGCCGCGTAGAGCCCGGCCTCGATGCGCTTGGCCAGCTCGACCTCCTGCTCGGCGTTGAGCAGCGGGACCTTGCCGATCTGCTTGAGGTAGGCGCGGACCGAGTCGGCCGAGGCGGTGAGCTCGGCGTCGCGCCGGGCCTGCTTGAGCGCCTCGGACTCGTCGTCGTCCCACGCGAAGTCGTCGTCGGTAGCCGTGGCCTCCGCGTCGGCCTCCGCGGCCTGGGTCTCCTCGACCGGCTCGTCGACGACGACGTCCTCGATCTCGGCGGCCAGGGCGGCGTCGTCGATCTCCTCGAGCTCCGGCTCCTCGCCGGGCGCGGCGGCCGGGTTCGCCGGGTCGGCGGCCTGGTCCGGCGACGCCTTCTTGGCGCCGGCGGGTGCGGCCTTCGCCGGCGCGGCCTTCTTCACCGCCGCCTTCTTGGCCGGCGCGGCCTTCTTGGCCGGAGCTGCGGCCGGAGCCGCGGCAGCGGGCGCGGCGGCAGCCGCGGCGGATGCGGTGGGCGCCGAGGGCGCGGCCTTCTTCACGGGCACCTTCTTCGCCGCCGCCGGATCCGGTGCGGACTCGACGGCTGTGAGCGGCTTGGCGGCGGGGGCCTTGCGGGCCGGAGCGGCCTTGGCCGTCGCCGCCTTGGACGCGGGAGTGGCGGAGCGGGCCGCGGCGACCCGGCGCCGGCTGTGAGCGGAGTCGTCGACCACGACGGTCACGCCCGCCTCGGCCAGGCTCCTCAGCAGCTTCTTGGCGTGCGCGGGGGTTACCTCTGCGGTGTCGACCGCCTGCGCTACCTCCGCTGACGTCAGGTGCCCGCCGTTGTTGGCGGCACGCGCGATCAGCGTGTCGGCGAGGGAACGTACGTCAACGCTGGGCTGGTGAGCTGCTGTCACGAACGACCTTCCGGTGCGATGAGCGAGCGACGGCCGGTGCGGCCGGGTTCGCGCACGGCGCGGCCGTGCTGAGTGGGCCGGGTTGCTTGTGGTGTGGCGCCCGTGTGTGCCGTGACTCCGGGCGGATTCACGAACGACAGCGGGCAGCGCGTGAATTGTAACGCTCTCTCGCCCCAACATCCCCTCTTGAGGGGGCGGGACGCGCGTCTTGTGACCGAACGGATGGGCTGTCGGGGTCTTTCCCGGCCTTTGCCAGGATGGTGACCATGGAAAGTCCGGCCGAACTCCTCGCCCTTGCCGTCTCCGTCGCCCGCTCCGCGAGCGACCTGGCCAATCGCATGCGAGCCGAGGGCGTCGACCCCGTCGCGACCAAGTCGACGGCGACCGATGTGGTCACCGCGGCCGACCGTGCGGTCGAACAACACGTCCGAGAAAAGCTGAAGCAAGTGCGTCCCGCCGACACGGTACTGGGGGAGGAGTACGGCGGCGGCCAGGGCCACGCCGCCGTGCGCTGGATCCTCGACCCGATCGACGGGACCGTGAACTACCTCTACGGCCTGCCCCAGTACGCGGTCTCGCTGGCCGCCGAGGTCGACGGTGCCGTCGTGGCCGGCGTGGTGCGCAACGCCGCCACCGGCCGCGAGTGGACCGCGACCCGGGGCGGCGGCGCGTTCGCCGACGGCCGGCCGCTCCGGGCGTCCGGCGAGACCGAGCTCGCCCAGGCCCTGGTCGGCACGGGCTTCGGCTACGCCGCCGAGCGCCGCCTGCACCAGGCCCGGGTGGTCGCCGGCCTGATCGGGCACATCCGCGACATCCGCCGCTTCGGCGCCGCCTCGATCGACCTGTGCCTGGTCGCCGAGGGGAGCCTCGACGCGTACTACGAGAAGGGCCTCAACCCCTGGGACCACTCGGCCGGCGGCCTGATCGCCGCCGAGGCGGGCGCACTCGTCACCGGCCTGGACGGCAACCCGCCCGGCGTCGACATGGTGATCGCCGCCCCACCGGCCCTCCACCCGCAGCTTCACGACCTCCTGAGCAAGCTGGACGCATCAGGCGGCCCCTGAGCGCAAAACCCAACAACCGAAAATCTGACCACTGCAAACCCAACGACTCGGTGCGGTTTTGAGGGGGTGTGGGTGGAGCGAAGCTCCCCCACCGTTCTTCAGGACATCCGACGGTCGAACCCCGCTGCCAAGGCGCCCATACAGTGCGTGACCTTCCGCTGCCCTAGAACACCGACGAAAAACCCCGCCGCTGCCCATGGACACCGACCGGAAAACCCCGCTGCCAAGGCGCCCATACAGTGCGCGACCTTCCGCTGCTAGAACACCGACCGAAAAACCCCGCCGCTGCCCAAGGACACCGACCGAAAAACCCCGCCGCTGCCCAAGGACACCGACCGGAAAACCCCGCTGCCAAGGCGCCCATACAGAGCGCCTGACCTCAGCCCTCGTCCTTCGCGCACGTGCCCTCGGGCAGCTCCGGGTTGCCCAGCTGGGCGATCGCCTGGTTCACCTCGGTCGTCGTCGGCAGCTGCTTGAACTTGCCGCCGAGGATGATCTCGACCTTGTCGTCCTGGCGGGCCTTGTCGAACTCCGGCCGGGCCTGGTCCAGGAAATAGGCCCGCACGAGCCAGGCCGCGCCGACCGTCGACGGACCGTAGCGGATCACCGCGACCACGTCATTGATCTTGTTGGCCGGCGGGTTCGGCGCGGCGGTGACCACCTTCGCCTCCTTGAACCGGCGGCTCATGAAGTCGTTGGCCACGTCCGAGGCCACGCCCGAGCGGTTCGTGGCGTTGAAGATGGTGACCTTGACGTCCTCCTGCGTGGGGAGCTTCGCGTCGGCCATGACCGAGCCCTCGGCGCACTTGTTCGCGTCCGTGGACGGTCCGCCCTGCCGGTCCTTGATGACGGCGACGCCGACGAAGATCGCCGCGGCGACAATGAGGACGCCTACCACCACGAGTGCCCTCACCCGCGCAAAACTCATGGTTCGCTCCCCGCGCCACGCTCAGATCGTGCTCTGTCACCAGAGAAGACGCTCTGGCTGCCGGAGAGGTTAGCGCCTGGGCGGGAGAACCGCTGAAGTCCCCACCGGCGATACCACAAAGTTCCCACTCGCCGTTGCGCTGGGACTCCGCACGGAATTCTTTGCCGGAGGGTATCGTTCCATCGCCGCAGGGCGGGTCGGCAAGCGTGTGCGGCCTGGCCGAGGCATGATCATTGTGTCGCCTCGGTCACAGTGGGAACAACTTTCCGCGTGCGGGCGTACAACAAACGCACGAGGGCGGTAAGGTACGCCGCCTTTGGACGTTGAAGACGACGTTGCTTCGGGCGCCCAACCTGACCGGCGACATGAAATTGGGAGTGTGAACACCGATGGCCACCGACTACGACGCGCCACGTCGCGACGAGGTCGACCTCGGGGAGGACAGCCTCGAGGAGCTCAAGTCCCGACGTACCGACGCGCAGTCCGCGACCGTCGACGTCGACGACACCGAGATCTCCGAGAATTTCGAACTCCCGGGTGCCGACCTCGCCGACGAGGACATGACGGTCAAGGTTCTGCCGATGCAGTCCGACGAGTTCCGGTGCTCGCGGTGCTTCCTGGTGCACCACCGCAGTCAGCTCGCGGTGGAGCGCAATGGCGAGCTCATCTGCCGCGAGTGTGCCTGACCTCCGCCGCCTGAACTTCGCGTGACGGCAATCACGCATGTGTACGGCATGAAAAGGGCATGAAACACGGCGGGTTCGCGCGGCACGAGTTGATCGCGCGGAACTGGCGCCGGCGTGCTTCAGTGTGAAGCGGCGACCGAAACCACTGCGGAGGTTCGAGATGGCCGAGCCGGTGCCCGCCGACGAGGCGGCCGAGAACGCGCCCGTCCAGCCGGAAGGGCAGGCCGGACCAGGATCACTGGCCGGCCCGGCGGACGAGGCGGAACTGTCCGAGGCGGTGGTCGCGCTCACCGGCGACGACGTGCCGGCCAAGGACCGCCGCCGCCTGCTGGGGCGCCTGGTGCGCCTCGAGATCGGCGAGCGCGGCGTGAAGGACCTGTTCCGCCCGCGCAAGGCGATCGGCTGGGTGACCGACTCGGTGACGCGGGTCGCCCCGCACATCCCGGTGCGTGACCTGGAGACCCTGCGCGCGCATCACCCCGGCCTGGAGGGCGACGCCCTGGCCGAGCGGCTCATTCGCAACGCCGCGCGGGTCACGGCCGGCATCGGCGCGGCCGGCGGCGGGGTGGCCGCCGTGGAGTGGGTCGCGACACCGTCCCTGCTGTCCGCGCCCGTCCTGCTGGCGGCCGAGACCGTCGCGGTGGTCGCGGTGGAGATGAAGCTGATCGGCGAGCTGCACTCGGTCTACGGCCGTCCGATCCCCGGCTCCGGCAGCCAGCGCGCGATGGCGCTCGTGCAGGCCTGGGCCGAGCGGCGGGGCATCAACCCGCTGCGCGTCGGCGGCAGCGTGGCGGCCGCGATGGGCACCGCCCTGCGCAAGGAGCTGCGGGACCGGCTCCTCAAGCGCTTCGGGCGCAACCTGTCCACCATGGGCCCCTTCCTGACCGGCGCGGCCGTCGGGGGCTTCCTGAACCGCCGCGCGACGCACTCGCTCGGCGAGGAGATCCGCAAGGACCTCAGGAACACCGATCAGCGCGTGATCGAGGGCTGAGCGGCCTCCCGGATCGCGGCCGCGAGGGCCTCCGGGTGGCGGGAGCTGATCAGCCAGTACGGCGTCGGGTCTGCCTCGTCGCGCACCTCCACGCGCACGGCCGGGCCGATCCAGGGCCGCTGCACGACGAAAGCCTCGGGATCCGTGTACGGACCGAGCAGGTCGTGCTTGTCCGCGGGGGTCACCGTGGTCACCTCACCGACGTACCGGAGCGGGATGTGCGCGTCGTCGACCCGCAGCTCCCCGTTGGACACCTCGATGCGGATGCGGCCCAGCCACCAGAGCCCGGCGACGGTCAACGGCAGCAGCACCAGGTAGGCGACCCACGTCGCCGCACCGGGGGCGCCCAGCTTGACCTCGGCGGCCAGCGCCGCGGCGACGGCCACGGCGGGCAGCCACAGCCACCACGACAGGCTGAGCCGCTCGCGATAGGGGTTCGGCTGTGCCACACAGGCGAGGGTACGTGAACGCGCCCCGGGCGGAGTCGGCAGGATGGAGGCGGCAGGATGGAGGCGGCAGGATGGAGGGCATGGGGATGGACGTACTCGTGCGGCAGCTCGACCCGGGCCTGCCGCTGCCCGCGTACTCGCACCCGGGCGACGCCGGCGCCGACCTGTACGCGGCCCAGGACGTCGAGCTGGGGCCGGGTGAGCGGGCCCTGGTGCGCACCGGGATCGCGATCGCCCTGCCCGAGGGGTACGTCGGCCTCGTGCACCCGCGCTCCGGCCTCGCCGCGAAGATGGGCGTGACAGTCGTCAACGCCCCCGGGACGGTCGACGCGGGGTACCGGGGCGAAATCCTGGTGAACCTCATCAATCACGATCGAGTGATATCGGCAAAGATATCCCGTGGTGACCGAATTGCCCAGCTTGTGATCCAGCGCGTGGAGCGGGCACACTTCCACGTCGTCGAGGACCTTCCCGATACTGTGCGCGGAGCCGGTGGCCATGGGTCCACCGGCGGGCATGCCGGGCTCGTCCCGGCAGCGAACTTGGAGGCAGAGCAGTGATCTTCTCGCGCAACCGCGGGAGCGGCCGGCACGCCAAGTCGGACCCGCGCGGCTCGCAGGGCCGGGAGAGTCTCGACCGCGACGACGACCTCGACGCGATCGAGGACGACGAGCCGCGCGCCGGCAAGTCGGACCGAGCCAACGGCCCGTACGACATCAGCGAGGCGCCCGAGGGCATCGCCCAGCTCGACCTCGGCTCGCTCAAGGTGCCCGCGGTCGAGAACGTCGAGGTGCGGGTCCAGGCCGACAACGACGGCAAGATCCAGCAGATCCTCCTGGTCTTCGAGCAGAGCGCGCTGCAGCTCGGCGTGTTCGCCGCCCCGCGCAGCGAGGGCATCTGGGACGAGGTCCGCGCGGAGATCCGCAAGACGCTGTTCGACGACGGGGTGGCGGCCGAGGAGGTGACCGGGGAGTACGGCACCGAGCTGCGCGGCCGCGTGCGCGGCCCCGAGGGCCTGACCGACATCCGCTTCATCGGCGTCGACGGCCCCCGCTGGCTCGTGCGCGCCGTGTTCCAGGGCCCGGCCGCGGTCGACCCGCAGGTCGCCCCGCCGCTGCTGGAGTGCCTGCACAACCTGGTCGTCGAGCGCGGCCACGAGGCCATGCCGGTCCGCGAGGCGCTGCCGCTGCACCTGCCCAAGGAGGTCGCCGAGGCGGCCGAGGCCGGCCAGCAGCCCGGGGCCGAGCCGGAGCCCGCCGGAGCCAACGGCACGAACGGGACGAACGGCACCGACGGGACGGGCGAGGCGCGCCGCCGGCCTTCGCCGCGCCCGCGGCGCAAGTAGCGCCGGCCGCCGAGCAGACCACCGAACAAGAGCACCGGGAAGATCATGGCGAGGTGGCGGCGGATGGTAGCGCGGACGCGCGCCCAAAGCCGTCACCAACGCCACGTCGCATGCTGCGAAAAAACGCGTACCGTTTTTCATGAGGGTGTCATGGCAGCCGAGCGGGAGGGTGGCACCATTCATGGCCACGGACAGTGAGAACGCGGTCGAAGAAGGTCGTGGCCTGCGAAAGTTTCTTCGCCGGTTCACCGCCAGCGACTCCGAGCTGGAGGCTGAGGAGCTGCGCCACGACGCCAAGCAGTGCGGCAGCATGCAGGCGCTGAAGTGCCAGCGCGGGCAGGTGGTGAGCCTCAAGGGCCGGCTCCGCACGGTGGTCTACACCCCGCGGACCAACCTGCCTACCCTGGAGGCGGAGCTGTTCGACGGATCCGACCTGGTCACGCTCGTGTGGCTGGGCCGCCGGCACATCGCGGGGATCGAGCCGGGTCGAGCGATCACGGCGAAGGGGCGCATCGCCGTACGGGATGGCCGTAAGGTGCTCTACAACCCGTACTACGAGCTCGACACGCCCCGCTGAGCGGGCTCGACACACCACGATGAGGGCGGATGCAGCCAGGAAACCCAGGTAGCCGGACCACCCCCGCCGAGACGAGCGAGGAGGAGGAGCCGCTCCCCCCGTTCTCGGTGCAGATGGCCCAGCAGCTCGGCGGTGTGCGCGGGCTGGTCGAGTCCAGCATCCCGATCACCCTGTTCATCGTGGTCAACTTCCTGGGCGACCACTTCGAGTGGTGGTCCCTGCAGACCTCGCTGATCATCGCCGTGGGCGCCGCCCTGTCGCTGGCCGTGTACCGCCTGGCCCGCCGCGAGTCGATCCGCCACGCGCTCAACGGCGTCTTCGGCATCGCCCTCGGCGCCTACATCGCCTGGAAGAGCGGCGACGCCAAGGACGTGTACCTGCCGGGCATGCTGCTCACCGTCGGCTACGTCGTCGGCATGCTCGTCTCGGTGGTCATCCGCCGGCCGCTCGTCGGCTGGCTGTGGTCGGTCACCCTGGACGGCGGCACCACCCGCTGGTACGACAACCAGCGCCTGCGCGGTGCCTTCATGTGGCTGACCGTGCTGTGGGCGTTCGTCTACGCCCTCAAGCTCGGCGTGCAGATCCTCATCTACCGCGACACGAGCGCGGACTCGGACGACCTGCTGGGGATCGCCCGGCTGGCCCTGGGCTGGCCGCCGTACGCGCTGCTGGCCGCCCTGACCGTGTGGCGGGCCCGCCGCATCCTCCGCGACGAGCCCACCCCGGAAGCCGAGTCCCTCGAAACCAAGCCGCTCTAGGAGCGGTTGCCGCGGGTCTTCTCGACCGAGTCCTCGCCGAGGATGACTTCGCGCACGGTGTCCTCCAACTCGGAGGTCACCACGAACACCAGCTCGTCGCCGGCCTCCAGCGGGTCGTCCGGGGTCGGCACCAGCACCCGACGGCCGCGCAGGACGGCGACCAGGGCCGCGTCGTGCGGGAGCGGGACGTCGCGGACGGGGTGCCCGACGTACGGTGCGTGCTCCGGCAGCGTGATCTCGACCAGGTTGGCCTCGGACTGCCGGAAGGTCATCAGCCGGACCAGGTCGCCGACCGACACCGCCTCCTCGACCAGCGCCGCCATGAGCCGCGGCTTGCTGACCGAGACGTCCACGCCCCACTGCTCGTTGAACAGCCATTCGTTCTCGGCGCGGTTGATGCGGGCGACCACACGCGGTACCGCAAACTCCGTCTTGGCAAGAAGCGAGACGACCAGATTGACCTTGTCGTCGCCGGTGGCCGCCACGACCACGTCGCAGGAGGACAGGTCGGCCTCCTGCAGGCTCGACAGCTCGCACGCGTCGGCGAGGATCCACTCGGCGGCGGGCACCCGCTCGGGGCGCACCATCCGCGGGACGCGCTCGATCAGCATGACCTGGTGGCCGTTGTCGACGAGCTCCTTGGCGATGGAGCGGCCCACGTTGCCGGCCCCGGCGATCGCGATGCGCATGATCAGTGTCCCCCTTCGGGAGCCGAGCCGGTGACCTTCGTCACGGAGGCCGACAGCTCATCGGTCACCAGCATGAATGCCAGGTCGCCGTCCTGGATCACGGTCGACTCGGTGGGCAGCATGGCCAGGCCGAAGCGCATCAGGTACGCCAGCCGGGCGCCGCTGCGGGCCTCCAGCTGGGCGATCGTGTGGCCGATCCAGTCCGGGTGCATCGGCACCTCGACGATCGACACGGTGCTCGTCGGGTCCCGCCAGACCTCGACGTTGCCCTCGGGCACCAGGTGGCGCAGCATCCGGTCCGCGGTCCAGCGCACGGTCGCCACGGTCGGTATGCCGAGGCGCTCGTAGACCTCCGCGCGCTTCGGGTCGTAGATGCGGGCCACGACCCGCTCCACGCCGAAGGTTTCCCGGGCCACGCGGGCCGAGATGATGTTGGAGTTGTCGCCGGAGGAGACGGCGGCGAACGCGTCGGCCCGCTCGATGCCCGCCTGCAGCAGGACATCGCGGTCGAAGCCGACCCCGGTGACCGTCGTGCCGTGGAAATCCCCGCCGAGCCGGCGGAACGCGTCCGCGTCGACGTCGATCACCGCGACCGTGTGTCCGCGCTGCTCGAGACTCTGCGCCAGCGTGGAGCCCACGCGGCCGCAGCCCATGATCACGACGTGCACGTCCCCGCCCTTCGTGTCCTTCGTGGTTCGCGGTCGGTTCGTCACGAGGATGTCATGCGGGAGCCCGACCGGTGCAACGGGAGGCGGCCCTGCCCGTACGCTTACACGTCGTGGCCAGTCCCACCTCCCTCATGAAGCGGCTGCTCCTGGGCCGACCGTTCCGCTCGGACCGGCTGAAACACACGCTGCTGCCCAAGCGGATCGCGCTGCCCGTGTTCGCCTCCGACGCGCTGTCGTCGGTCGCCTACGCGCCGGACGAAATCCTGCTGACCCTGTCCATCGCGGGCGCCACGGCGCTGACGATCTCGCCGTGGATCGGTCTCGCCGTCGCCGTGGTGATGCTCACAGTCGTCGCGAGCTACCGGCAGAACGTGCACGCGTACCCGTCCGGCGGCGGCGACTACGAGGTGGCCACGGTCAACCTGGGTCCGCGCTTCGGGGTGGCGGTGGCCAGCGCCCTGCTCGTCGACTACGTGCTGACCGTGGCCGTGTCGACCGCCTCCGGGGTGGCCAACCTGGGCTCGGTGGTGCCGTGGGTGGCGACCCACAAGGTGGCCATCTCGATCATCGCGATCGCCATCCTGACCGCGATGAACCTGCGGGGCATCCGGGAGAGCGGGGCCGCGTTCGCCATCCCGACGTACGGCTTCATGATCGTCATGATCGGGATGGTCATCACCGGCTTCTTCAAGATCTTCGTGCTCGGCGACGACCTCAAGGCACCCAGCGCCGACCTGGTCATCCACGCCGAGCACACGAACATGAGCCAGCTCGCGATGGGGTTCCTGCTGCTGCGGACGTTCTCCTCGGGCTGTGCGGCGCTCACCGGTGTCGAGGCCATCTCCAACGGGGTGCCCGCGTTCAAGGAGCCCAAGAGCCGCAACGCCGCCACCACGCTGCTGCTGCTCGGTGCGATCTCGATCACCATGCTGCTCGGCATCATCCTGCTGGCCAACAAGACCGGCCTGCAGTTCGTCGAGGACCCGAGCCAGATCGCCAGCGGACCGGCCAACTACGTGCAGAAGACGGTCACCACCCAGCTCGGGCAGACGGTCTTCGGGGCGGGTTCGATCATGCTGTACATCGTCGGCATCATCACCGCGCTCATCCTGTTCCTGGCGGCGAACACGGCGTTCAACGGCTTCCCGGTGCTCGGCTCGATCCTCGCCCAGGACCGCTACCTGCCCCGCCAGCTGCACACCCGCGGCGACCGGCTGGCCTTCTCCAACGGCATCATCCTGCTGGCGCTGGCCGCGATGGTGCTGATCATCGGGTTCAACGGCGAGGTCACGCGGCTGATTCAGCTGTACATCGTGGGCGTCTTCGTGTCCTTCACGCTCTCCCAGGCCGGCATGATCCGGCACTGGAACCGCCTGCTCAGAACGGTGCGCGACCGGCAGGCCCGCAACCGGATGATCCGGTCCCGCACGATCAACATGGTCGGCCTCACCCTCACCGGCGCCGTGCTGATCGTCGTGCTCATCACCAAGTTCCTGCTCGGCGCGTACATCGCCATCATCGCGATGATCGTCATCTACTTCCTGATGGTCGGCATCAAGAAGCACTACGACACGGTCGCCCGGGAGCTGGAGCCCTCGGAGGTGCGCCCGGTGCTGCCGGCCCGCAACCACGCCGTGGTGCTCGTGTCGAAGGTGCACCGCCCGACGCTGCGGGCCGTCGCGTACGCGCAGGCCACCCGGCCGGACTCGCTGACCGCGCTCACCGTGAACGTGGACGACCACGACACCCGGGCGCTGCAGGAGGACTGGGAGCGGCGCGGGATTCCGGTGCCGCTGACCGTGGTCGACAGCCCGTTCCGGGAGATCAACCGGCCGATCCTGGACTTCGTGCGCAGCAAGCGCCGCGACTCGCCGCGCGACGTGGTGACCGTGTTCATTCCGGAGTACGTCGTGGGCAAGTGGTGGGAGCACCTGCTGCACAACCAGAGCGCGCTGCGGCTCAAGGGGCGGCTGCTGTTCGAGCCGGGCGTGATGGTGACGTCGGTACCGTGGCAGCTCTCCTCCATCGGCGACGTGGACATCGACCGGCTCGACGCGACGCTGAGCCGCGGCCCGAAGCGCGGCCCCCGGTCGTCGGCGACCCCGGACGCGTGATCTTGGAACAGCTCGAGCTGGAGATCGGCCCGGTCGCGCACGGCGGGTTCTGCGTGGCCCGGCACGAGGGGCAGGTCGTCTTCGTGCGGCACACCCTGCCGGGGGAGCGGGTCCGCGCCGTGGTCACCGAGCGGCGCAAGGGCTTCCTGCGCGCGGACGCGGTGGAGGTGCTGCTGCCCTCGCCGGACCGCGTGATCCCGCCGTGCCCGTTCGCGGGGCCGGGCGCCTGCGGCGGGTGCGACTGGCAGCACGTGGCCTGGCCGGCGCAGCGTGCGCTCAAGACGCAGGTGCTGATCGAGCAGCTGACACGACTTGGCGGCGTTACCGATTTTTCCGACAGATCCGATCTGGTGGAGCCGCTCCCGGGCGGGCCGCTGTCCTGGCGGACGCGGGTGCAGTACGCGGTCGACGGCGAGGGGCGGGCCGGCTTCCACCGCGCTCGCTCGTCGGACGTGATCCCGGTCGACCGCTGCCGCATCGCCCACCCCGCGATCCAGGCCCTGCCGATCCTCGACGAGCGCTGGCCCGCGGGTGCGACGGTGGAGGCGACGGCCACCTCGGCCGGCGACACCGCGGTCGTCACCCGCGCGTCGCGCACCGGGCCGCCGGCCGGGCCCGTGCCGCAGGTCCGCGAGCACGCCGCCGGCCACGAGTGGCGGCTCGACGCGGGCGGCTTCTGGCAGGTCCACCCGCACGCCGTGGCCGCGTTCACCGGCGCGGTGCTCGAGCAGCTCGCGCCCGAGCCGGGCGAGCGGGCCTGGGACCTGTACGGCGGCGCCGGCGTCTTCGCGGCCGCCCTCGCCCCGCTGTGCGGGCCGGTCACCGTCGTCGAGTCCGACCGGCGCGCGGTCGCGGCCGGGCGCCGGGCGCTGCGGGACCTGACCAACGTGACCTTCGCCCGCGGCGACGTCGCGCAGGTGCTGGCCAATCCCAGCTGGCGGCGGGTCGACCTGGTCGTGCTCGACCCGCCGCGCTCGGGCGCCGGCCGCGCCGTGGTCGAGGCGATCGTGGCCCGGTCACCGCGGGCCGTCTCCTACGTCGCCTGCGACCCCGCCGCGTTCGCCCGCGACGTGCGGACGTTCGGCGAGCTGGGCTACGAGCTGACCGGGCTGCGCGCGTTCGACAGCTTCCCGATGACCCAGCACTTCGAGACCATCGGGAAGCTCACGCCGCGCTAGCGCCGCTTGAGGGTTCGCGCGTAGTCCTGGAAGCGGGCCTTGGCGATCACCTTGCGGTCCGGGGAGCGGAACACGATGCCCTCCGCGCGGCCGCCCGCGCGCTCGTCCAGCGCGACGAGCGTGGCCGGCAGCCGCTCGGCCAGCAGCGCCTGCATGTCCGCGATCGTCTCCGGGAGGGCGTCGGTGCGGAACAGCCGCGGCGTCAGGTCGAGACCGGCCTCGGCGGCCAGCGTGGTGAGCTGTTCCTCGGTGGCGTACGGCTGGCCGGCCGCCTCGCGCCACGCCGAGATCTGCGCCTGCGGCCAGGTCAGCGCCTCTTCCCAGTCGTTCAGCAGCATCACGTCGAACAGGCGCCAGCCGAAGTGGGCCGGGTCCGTCGTGTACTGCTTCGCCGCGCCGCCGACCTTGCCGCCGTACAGCTCCAGGAAGTAGACGTGCACGCCGCCGGTGTGGCCGGCGATCAGGCGGTCGGCGACCGGGCGGAGCTGCTCGACGATGCCCTGCGACGGGTTGCCGATCAGGTCGCCGCGGGCGAGGAGCAGCTCCTCCCGCGAGCCGATCAGGTAGTTGCCGTCGGGGAGCAGGACGAGCCGGCTGTTGGTGCCGTCGACCTTCTCGGTGGCGATGACCTCTCCGGGGAACGCGGTGGCGGACTCGAGCAGGCCGCCGTTGCGCGGGTCCAGCTCGTGGTACGTCGGGATCGACGGGTACTTGGTCAGCGAGTTCACTGCCCGAAGGTCCGCCGCGCGCAGGTCGAAGCGAGTCATCGGGCCAGGATGCGCCATCGGAAAACATCGGTCACCGTATTTTGCGAAGCCGTACGGTCCGGGCATGGCAAAGCTCAATGTCCGGAAGGTACGCGCCGCGATCGGCCTGGGCCCGATCGCCGGCCCGAGCCGCGTGGCCGGGCCGACCTACGAGGGCGGCGCCGGATATGCCCGGGACCTCAAGTCGGAGCTGTTCCTGCTGGCCGTGACCAACATGGTCGGCGAGCAGACGTTCTACGAGCCGGCCGCGGACCGCGACAACCGCTACGCCGAGCTCGTCCGCGCGGCCGCGGTCGCCGACCCCGCGTGGACGGCGCGCTTCCTGGCGTGGCTGCGGACCGGCGCGAACATGCGCACGGCGGCGGTCGTCGGCGCGGCCGAGTTCGTGCACGGCCGGCTGGCCGCGCAGGCGCCCTCGACCGGCGAGAACCGGCGGGTGGTCGCCGACGTGCTGCAGCGGGCCGACGAGCCGGGGGAGCTGCTGGCGTACTGGATGTCGCGCCACGGCCGCGCCGTGCCCAAGCCGGTCAAGCGGGGCATCGCCGACGCCGTGCAGCGGCTCTACACGGAGCGGAACCTGCTCAAGTACGACACCGCGAGCCACGCGTTCCGCTTCGGCGACGTCATCGATCTCACCCACCCGACGCCGGTCGCACCGTGGCAGGGTGACCTGTTCGCGTACGCGCTCGGGCGCCGCCACGGCCGCGAGGACCTCACGGTGCCGGCGTCGCTGGGCGTGCTCGCCGCCAACGAGCGGCTGCGCGCGGACGCGGCGGCCGACCCGGGCGTGCTGCTCGACGCCGAGCGGCTCAAGGCGGCCGGCCTGACCTGGGAGGACGCGCTGTCGATGAGCGGCGGCACGGGCCTTGCCAAGTCCGCGCTGTGGACCGCGCTGCTGCCGTCGATGGGCTACATGGCGCGGCTGCGCAACCTGCGCAACCTCGACCAGTCCGGGGTGGGCGACGACGTGGCGGCCCAGGTGGCGGCGCGGCTGGCCGACCCGGCGGAGGTCGCGCGGTCGCGGCAGCTGCCGATGCGCTTCCTGTCGGCGTACCGGGCGGCACCGTCGCTGCGCTGGTCGTACGCGCTGGAGCAGGCCCTGACCCGGAGCCTGGCCAACGTGCCGGCGCTGCGCGGGCGCACGCTCGTGCTCGTCGACACGTCGGGCTCGATGCACGCCGGGTTCTCGCGCGACGGCACGCTGATGCGCTGGGACGCCGCGGTCGTGTTCGGCATCGCGCTCGCCACGCGGTGCGCGGACGCGGACGTGGTCTCGTTCTCGACCGGCTCGACGGTGTTCCAGCTGCGCAAGGGCGAGTCGGTGCTCAAGGCCATCGAGCGCTTCCGCGCGGAGGGGCACTTCCACGGCGGCGGCACCAACACCGCCACCGCGGTGCGCAAGCACTTCAAGCGGCACGACCGGGTCGTCATCCTCACCGACGAGCAGGCGTCCTACGACGGTTCGGTTTCGTCGTCGGTACCCCCAGAGGTTCCGAAATTCACGTGGAACCTCGCGGGCTACCGGTACGGCCACACGCCCGCGACGGCGAACCGCTGGACGTTCGGCGGCCTGTCCGACGCCGGCTTCGGGATGATCCCGCTGCTGGAGGCCGGGCGCGACGGCACCTGGCCGTTTTGATGGGGACGAGGTAATCGACGCCGCCGGGATCCAAGTGCGTGCGCGCCCGTAGACTCCCCCTGTCCGAGCGGCCCTGTCCGATCGGCAGGGGGAGTCTTCAGGTGTCAACGCAGACGCTGCGGGAGCGGCTGGCCGCCGGCCCGCCGCTGGTCGCCGTGAGCTTCGGCGACGAGGACGCCGCCGGCCACGCGGCCCGCGCCCGCGCGCTCGGCGTCGACCTGGCCGAGCTGCGCATCGACTGGCACCGCAGCGCCGACCCGGCCGACGTGCTGGCCGCGATCGCGCCGTTCCGCGCCGCCGGCCTGCCGACGCTGGCCACGATCCGCGCCAAGGCCGAGGGCGGCTACTGGTCCGGCGACGACACCGCGCGCCTGGCCCTCTTCGAGGCCGTGCTGCCCGAGGTGGACGCGGTCGACGTCGAGCTCTCCTCGGCCGAGATCCTGCCGGGCGTCGTCGCGGCCGCGCGCGCCGCCGACCGGCCGGTCATCGTGTCGTACCACGACTTCGAGAAGACCCCCAACGACGACCGCCTCGCCGCCACCGCCGAGGCCGCCCGCGCCGCCGGGGCCGACCTCGTCAAGATCAGCACCATGGCCCACGACCCCGGCGACCTGAAGCGGCTGGCCGGCCTGCTGCTGCGGTACGACTCGATGATCGTCATCGCCATGGGCCACGAGGGCGCCGCGTCGCGCGTGTTCTTCCCGCTGCTCGGCTCGCGCATCACGTACTCGGCGATGGGCGGCCGCCCCGCGCCCGGTCAGCTGCCCTTCGAGGAGACTGCGCGGCTGCTCACGGCCTTCTCCCCGACGTACGCCGGGAAGCGCTCATGACCGACGAGGGCACCGACCGGCCCCGCCGCGACCCGCTGCGCGCCCTGCGCCGCACGATCGCGCAGACCACCGTGGTCTTCACGATTCCGTTCGTGGTCGCCATCGGCCGCGCCGCGTTCGGCGCCGGCAAAATCAAGATCGACCGCACCCCGGCCGACTGGACCGTCTGGGGCATCGGCGTCGCGCTGATGGTCGCCGCCTCGGCCCTGGCCATCCAGTCCCTGCGCGGCAAGGCCCCGGCCGCCCTCGGCGAACGCGCGGCCTGGCTGGCCGGCGCCGTATGGCTCCTGGGCCTGGTCTTCGCCATCGTGTACTCCCAGATGGTCCCCGCCCCTACCCGCTGAATCAGCACTCCGCCCGGCGCGTCCCCCGCGGCGCCCGAACGGTCGCCGTGCCCGGCGCGCGGTCGCGGCGGTGACGGCGGGTGGGTGCGGGCAGGGCAGCGGAAACGCCCGTCTGCCCGGGAACCGCGCGGACGCGAGGGGGGCAGCGGAACTGGCGGCCGGGCCCTATCTTCTGTGTCGTGCGGCAGCGCGCGGATCGCGATACGGAGGCGAAATGACCCACCCCCCGACCACACCGGGACCCGACGAGCCGGCGGGCCACCCGCTGCGCCCGGCCGCGCCGGGTGGGACCGAGGACGACCAGGCGCCCGCGTCCGGGGCGTCGCCGTTCGATCCGCAGGCGCCGTACGACCCGCACTCGCCGTTCGCGCAGCCGCAGCAGTTCGGGGCGCAGCCGCCCGCCGACCCGACGGCCGGCGGAGCGCAGCCGCCCGCCGACCCGACGACCGGCGGGGCGCAGTCGCCGGTCTATCCGACCTCCGGTTCGCCGACGTACCCGGCGTCGGGCGCGTCGCCGTGGAACCCGCAGTCGACGTACGGGGAGCAGTCGACCTACGGGGCGCAGTCCGGCTACGGGCCCGCCCAGCCGCCCGGTGGGCAGCCGCCGGTGCCGCAGTACCCGCAGGGTTCGGCGTACGACCCGTCCCAGGCGTACGTGGTGTACCAGGCGGCGCCCGGCTACCAGCAGGGCATTCCCAGCGGCGGCTACGGCATCCCGGCCGCCGGGCAGCAGGCCGGGTTCGACCCGATGATCAGCCCGGACTACGGCGGCTGGTGGCAGCGCAGCATCGCCATCTTCAAGGGTGCCTGGAAGCAGCTGGCGATCCTGCAGTTCATCGGGTTCCTGCTCACCCTGCTCGTGGTGATCCCCGAGGGGATCTGGTTCCTCAGCGCGTTCACCGACGTGATCGGCTCGGCCGGGACCGAGAACGAGCCCTCGCTCACCCCGCTGCTCGCGCCGTTCCTGCTGCTGTTCGTGGGGGCGGTGGTGGCCGGGATGGTCGGGTCGCTGATCACGGTGGCCGGCAACCAGATTGCGGTGACCGTGGCGAGCGGGCAGCGGCCGCGGCTCGGGCCGGCGTTCTCGGTGGCCATGCGGCGGTTCCTGCCGCTGTGGGGCTGGCAGTTCCTGTCCGCGCTGATCACGCTGGTCGGGCTCTGCCTGTGCATCCTGCCGGGCATTTATCTGTACGCCGTGTTCATCATCCTCCCCGCCGTGGTCACCTTCGAGCGGGGCGGCGCGGCGATCTCGCGCTGCTTCCAGCTGGTGCACAAGGACTTCGGCAGCGCGATCGCCCGGATCGCCACGATCGTCGGGCTGGGGGTGCTGGTCGGCGTCGTGACGTACTTCATCGGCCAGATCATCGAGGTGGCGATCAGCGGGGTCCAGCAGGCCTCGTTCGACCCCTCGTCGGAGACGTCGGACCAGGTGGTGCTGAGCTCGGCGGTGATCGCCTCGATCGTCGTCAGCCGGCTGGTCACGTCGCTGCTGGAGGCGGCGATGAAGCTGTTCACCGACGTGCTCACGGTGACCGCGTACGCCGACATGCGCGCCCGCAACGAGCCGCTGTCCACCGCCCAGCTGGCCGCCGAGATCGGCGTGGAGCCGGCCCAGGGCTCGGAGTGGATGGCGCCGCCGACCGCGCACGCATAACCGGGGGTTTTGCCGGTACCACCCCAATGGTCCGGATTGCCGGTCAATACTGACTGACATGGGATTGAGCCGGCGGGGCCTGCTCGCCGCCGGGCTGGCGGCGCTGGCCCTGCCCGGCTGCGGGGACGGCGAGCAGACCCAGGCCGATGCCGATCGCAAGGTCGAGGTCTTCTCGTGGTGGGCCGGGCCGGGGGAGAAAGAAGGGCTGGAGGCGCTCGTCGCCGACTTCAGCCGCAACAACCCCGGCGTCGAGTTCGGCAACGCGGCGGTGGCGGGCGGTGCCGGTACCGTGGCCAAATCCGTCCTGGCGACCCGCCTGCAGAACGACGACCCGCCCGACTCCTACCAGGCCCACGCCGGGCTGGAGCTGGCCGCGGACATCAAGGCAGGCTACGTCGAGGACGTGCGCGACCTCTACCAGGAGCAGGGGTGGTTGGACAAGCTGCCGACGGGACTGGTGCAGGCCATCACGGTCGACGGGGCGATCTACTGCGTTCCCGTCAACATCCACCGGTCCAACCTCATGTGGTACAACCCGAAAATCCTCGCCGGAATGGACCTCACGCCGCCCGCGAGCTGGGCCGACTTCCTGACTCAGGCGGACGTGATCGCCGGGAAGGGCCTGACGCCGCTGTCGATCGGGCCGGCCTGGACCCAGAAGCACCTGCTCGAGAACGTGCTGCTCGGGCAGCTCGGGGCGCAGACCTACGCGGAGCTGTGGACCGGCGGGACCGACTGGGAGAGCGCGGCGGTGCTGGCGGCGCTGCGGCTGTACGGCGACGTGCTCGCCCGCAGCGACCTTGCCGCGCCCGCGGGGGACTGGCAGCCGGCCCTGGACAAGGTGGTGGCGGGCACCGCGGCGTACAACGTGATGGGTGACTGGGCCGACGCCTACCTGCGCACCAAGGGCCTGACATTCACGGAGGGTTACGGCGTGGTGGCCAGCCCCGGCACCGACCGCGTCTACAACTTCCTGTCCGACTCCTTCACCCTGCCCAGGGGCGCACCCCACCCCGGCGCGGCCCGCAAGTGGCTGGTCGAGTGCGGATCGGTGGGCGGGCAGGATGCCTTCAACCCGCAAAAGGGTTCGGTACCCGCACGCACCGACACCGACCGGTCGAAGTACACGGGCTACCTGGCGGCGGCGGTCGCCGAATGGGCCGACGACGGCACCCGCGTGGTCGGCTCGCTGACCCACGGGGTGGTCGCGGACACCACCTGGAGCGCCGCGATCGACACCGCGCTGGCCGCGTACGTGCAGGACAAGGACGCCGCGAAGTTCGCCCGCGCGGTGGCTGTGTCACGCACGTGACGTGGATGTGTGGAACCTGTCAAGATTCGATCGGCCAAGGTGCGCTGCTGCGCGCCCGCACTAGACTCGGCGGGCATGAGCACAGAAGAGAACGAGGCCGCGTCGTTGCTGAGCACGGTCCGGGCCCCGGGTGATCTTCGCAGTCTGACCGCCGAGCAGCTCGACGTGCTCGCCGCGGAGATTCGCGACTTTCTCATCGCGAAGGTCTCGCGCACCGGCGGTCATTTGGGTCCGAACCTCGGCGTGGTCGAACTGACGCTCGCGCTGCACCGCGTCTTCGACTCGCCGAAGGATCGCATCCTGTTCGACACGGGCCACCAGGCCTACGTCCACAAGATCGTCACCGGCCGCCAGGACGGCTTCGATCTGCTGCGCCGCCGCGGCGGGCTCACGGGCTACCCGAGCCAGGCCGAGAGCGAGCACGACATCATCGAGAACTCGCATGCCTCCACCGCGCTCTCCTACGCCGACGGGCTCTCCAAGGCCTTCGCGCTGCGCGGCGAGCCCCGCCACGTGGTCGCGGTCGTCGGCGACGGCGCCCTCACCGGCGGCATGTGCTGGGAGGCCCTGAACAACATCGCGGCGGCCAAGAACCCCCTGGTCATCGTGGTCAACGACAACGGCCGCTCCTACTCGCCGACGATCGGCGGGCTGGCCGACCACCTGTCCAACCTGCGGCTCAACCCCGGGTACGAGAAGGTGCTCGACCTGGTCAAGGACTCCCTCGGGCGCACCCCGCTGGTCGGCGCGCCGCTCTACGAGGTGCTGCACGCGGTCAAGAAGGGCATCAAGGACGCCGTCGCGCCCCAGGCCATGTTCGAGGACCTGGGCATCAAGTACGTCGGCCCGGTCGACGGCCACGACCGCGCGGCCGTCGAGTCCGCCCTGCGCAAGGCCAAGAACTTCGGCGAGCCGGTGATCGTGCACGCGGTGACCCGCAAGGGCTTCGGCTACCGCCCCGCCCTGGAGGACGAGGCCGACTGCCTGCACGGCCCCGGCGCCTTCGACATCGAGACCGGCAAGCTGCTCGCCCCCGCCTCGGTCAAGTGGACCGGCGTCTTCGCCGACGAGCTGGTCGAGATCGCCGACGAGCGCGCCGACATCGTGGGCATCACCGCCGCCATGGCCGAGCCGACGGGCATCGCCAAGCTCATGGCAAAATACCCGGAGCGCGCCTACGACGTCGGCATCGCCGAGCAGCACGCGATCACCTCCGCGGCCGGCCTCGCCATCGGCGGCCTGCACCCGGTCGTCGCCGTCTACGCCACGTTCCTCAACCGCGCCTTCGACCAGGTCCTGCTCGACGTGGCCATGCACCGCCTCCCGGTCACCATCGTCCTCGACCGCGCGGGCATCACCGGCCCCGACGGCCCGTCCCACTACGGCATCTGGGACATGTCGGTCTTCGGCGTCGTGCCGGGCCTGCGCCTGGCCGCCCCCCGCGACGCCCAGACGGTCCGCGAGGAACTCCGCGAGGCCGTAGGCATCGAGGACGGCCCGACGATCCTCCGCTTCCCGACCGGCTCCGTCCCCACCGACCTCCCAGCCCTGCGCCGCGTCGGCGGCGTCGACGGCTTCGGCGGCGTGGACGTGCTCGCCGAACACGAGCGCAAGGACGTCCTCCTGGTCAGCGTGGGCGCCTTCGCCCACATGGCCGTCGACGTGGCCGGCCGCCTGGCCGAACAGGGCTACGGCGTGACGGTGGTGGACCCCCGCTGGGTCCGCCCGGTCCCGGTCGAGCTGGTAGCCCTGGCCCGCGACCACCGCCTGGTGGTAACCCTGGAGGACGGCGTCCGCACCGGCGGCGTAGGCGACGCCATCGCCAAGACCCTCCGCGACGCCGACGTGTGGGTGCCGCTCCGCGACCTGGGCGTGGCGCAGGGCTTCCACCCGCACGGCACGCGCAACGAAATCCTGGCCGACCTGGGCCTGACCGCCCAAGACGTAGCGCGCCAGGTAACCGAATGGGTATCGCGGATCGAAGAGCCCCTCCCCGTCAGCCCACCCGCGACCAAAGTAAAGGCACCCCGCCGCTGACAAGAAGGAAAAAAGTCAAAAAATAAAAGCAAAAAATCCCCTGGCCTGGGCACTTGCTCATGTCAGGGGATTTTTCTTTAATGCCAAATTCTCCTCCTGGACCACCGAATGATGACCACGGCGGACCCGGCTCCTGAATCTACGGTCTGGACCACCGAACGGTGACCAAAGTCGTCTCCGGACCACGCTAATACATTCCGGTCGCGCCAGCGGCCGGGGACCATCGGCCGAGGGCACATAGCGGTGCCCATCGGTCCGGCTTGACGCTTTTCCACCCACGCGACGGTCACGGCGGTGCAACGCGCAGGAATTTGCGGCATCTGCGATTGTTCGGTTGTCGGGTTCGGCCTATTTGGGGGCCTGGTGGGACAATTGTCGGGTGGGGCAGATGTCATTGTTTGGCCGGGCGGAATTGGCAGCGATGCGGGACACGACGAGACGCCGGAATTACTCTCCCGTCAACGAGGCATTTCGGAAAGAGCACAAGCGGCATCGGGACTGGGGACTTGCTCAGCGGCACGCTGAGAAGCTGCGGCGGTTGGCATTGGAGCGCGAGGCCGCCGCGGTCAAGCCGGAGCTCGAACCCGAGCCAGTCGCGGTCGAGGCGGTAGAAGCCGCCGAGCCGGTTGAGGTCGAGGCGGTTGAGGTGACGGAAGAGCCGGTGGCTGGGTCGTGCAACCCGGGCGGGGGGCGTGGGACTCTCTTCTTGCGACGAGAGGACGTCCGTTGCCCGACGCGATCATCGAGCTCGATGTCAGTGTGCCCTGGGAGCCGCCGGAGCGGCCGGGGGGCGGTGGTGCGCGGCGTGCGGGGGTGCGGCGGCTGGGGCTTGTTGTGGTGGTGCTGGTCGGGGTGTTGCTGGCGGGGGGTTCGGACTGGCGGCCGGGGCTCGAACCGCTCTGGACGGCCGAGTTTCAGGTGCTGGCGATCGATGCGGCCGGGGGGCGGCTCATTGTGCATCGGTATCAGCGGGCCGGGGCTGACCCGGTCACCGAGGCGCTCGATGCGCGGTCGGGGGCGGTGTTGTGGCGGCGGCCGGGGGTGGCCAATGAGTCGTTTGCCGCGCTCACCGATCGGGTGGGGCTCGTGCAGCGGGAGCAGTCGGATGAGCATGGGCGGTACACGGGAAGGACGTTTGCTCTTGATGCTCGCACCGGGGAGGAGCTCTGGCACCGGGAGCTCGTGACGTTCGCCGGGATGGCCGGGGACGTTGTCGTGGTGAGCGAGCATGCGTGGCCCGACGAGGTGGACGAGTTCGACGACTCCTACGGTGACCCGCAGGATCCGGGGCTCGCGCTGCCGCCGCGGGGGCATCATGAGCGGTACCTCGGGCTGGATCAGCTGAGCGGGGAAGTGCTGTGGAGCGTGGAGCTGGCGCCGGGGACGTTGGCGGGGTTCGGGCTGGCGCAGTATCCGTATCTGAGCGCGTTCACCGAGCTTGGGGCGGACGGGGTGGTCAGGGTGCGGGACCTGCGGACGGGGGCGGTGAGCGGGCGGTACCAGCTGGATTTTTCGGCGGTTTTGTCGCGGCATTCGCCCGGGGTGGCGGGGCAGGAGGTGGTGCTGCCGGCCGGGCGGGGTGGGGCGGAGGTGTTCGATCTCGCGTCCGGAAAGCGGTTGTGGCGGTGGGCGGGGGAGTCGCCGGCGTGGAATGTGCCGGTGCCGTGTCTGCGGGTGCACTACTGCGTGTTCGGGGAGAGTGGCACCGAGGTGCTCGACGCGGCCACCGGGGTGGTGCTGTGGCGGGCGCGGGGGTATTCGGCGGTGCTCGGCGACACGGGGGATCGGCTGCTCATGTACCGGCAGCTCAGCGACGAGTATCACCCCGATGACGTGACGGCGTTCGCGGTCGCCGGTGGGGGTGCGGTGGCGTGGAACCGGCAGGGGTGGTACGTCGCCGGGGGGTACTACGAGGCGGTCGGCGCGCGTGGCATGTTCGTGTGGCGGCCGATCAGCAACACCGATGCGATCGTGGGGCGGCTCGACCCGGACGACGGCAGCGTGCACGTGCTCGGGCGAGCGCATGACTTCTACGGGTCGGTGCAGTGCACGGCCACCGCCGACCGGGTCGCGTGCCTGGCGATCGGGGTGCTGTTCGTCTGGCCGCTGCGGTGAGCGTCATCGACCTCGGCGCGGCCGAGCCCTGGTCGCCGCCGGACGGGCCGCCGCGCGGGTCGCGGCGGGGGCGGGCGGGGAGGCGGGTGGCGGCGGTCGCGGTGGCCGTGCTCGCGGCGGCGCTGCTGGTCGGGGCGGGGGTGCCGGGGTTCGACGCGCCGCTGTTCAGCCTGGCGGACCGGGTGCTCGACGCGCGGCTCGCGGGCGGGATGGTGTTCGTGACGCGGTACGAGGTGAACTCGCTCGGGCAGTTCGAGGGGCGCAGCGTCACCGGGCAGGTGCGGTGGACGCGGCCGCGCGCCCGCGACACCGAGGAACTGCAGCTGCTGACGGGCGGGGTGGTGCTGATCTCCTCCGTGTACGGCGACCTCGCCGCCCAGGATGGCACGCTCACGGTCCTCGACGCCCGCACCGGGGCCGTGCTGTGGCGGCGGGCGGCGGTGGCGGTCTACGGGGCCGCCGGGTCGGTGCTCGTCCTGCAGGACGTCACCGGATGGACGGAGCGGTGGGTCGGGACCGGGCGCGGCCGCGAGAAGCGCCTGCTCGGCGTGGACCTGCGCACGGGCGCGCCGGTGTGGGACGTGACGCTGGCCGGCGAGTCGCTGGTCTCCGTCGGCTACGGCGCGGGCACGGACCAGCTCGCCACCCTCGACGAGCTCAGCGCCGACGGGACGCTGATCCGCCGCGACCCGGGCAGCGGGGCGGAGACGGCGCGGTGGCCGCTGGGCGTGCGCGCCGACGAAGTGAACTGGTTCGACGTGTACGGCGACCGCGCCGTCGTCAGCCGCATCGGTGTCGTCGGCGTCGAGGTGTACGACGGGGCCACCGGCCGCGTGCGGTGGCGCTACGGCGGCGTGGAGTTCACGTCGGTGTACCCGTGCACCGCCGGGCACTGGTGCGCGGTGGACGGCGGCGGCATCCACGCGCTCGACGCGGCGAGTGGGCGGGAGGTGTGGAGCGTCGGGATGTACAACAACGTCTTCGGGGCCGACGAGGACGTCGTGGTGGCCGGCGGGCTCGGGACCTCCGCGTCGCCGTCGCACGAGACCGTGGTGTTCCCGATCGACGCGCGGACGGGCAAGGTCGGGGCGCGGCTCGAGGGCTGGGTCGGCGCCTACGCCCGGGTCGGGCGGCGGCAGATCGTCGCGCACGTCGACCCCGGCCAGTGGAACGGGTACGTCGGGCTCTACGACCCGCGCACCGGCGGCGTGCGGGTGTTCGGCCGCGGGCAGATCGGCCCCACCCCGCGCTGCACGGCCGAAGGCGGGTTCGTGCTGTGCAGCGGCAACGGGCTCAACGTGTGGCGGCTGCCGTGAGCGTGATCATCGACCTCGGCGACGCGCAGCCGTGGACCCCGCCGGAGACCCCGCGACCGCGCCGGCGGCGGTTCGGCGGGACGGGCCGGTGGCTGGCCGTCGCGCTGGTGACCGTGCTGGCCGCCGCGGTGCCGCCGGCGGGCGCCGCGACCGCGCCGCCGGTGCTGTTCATCGAGGAGTCCGCGCAGTACGTCACGATCGGCGGCGGGCGCGTGCTCGTCGTGCGGTACACCGGCGAGGGGCCGCACCGGCTCGAGGCGTACTCGACCGCGGGGGCACTGCTGTGGTCGGCCGACCTCGGCGACGGGCAGCAGCTCGTGCACGCCGACGCCGGCATCGTGCTGCTCGCCCGGCAGCTCGGTGACGCCTTCGACCTGGCGACCGTCGCCGCGCTCGACGCGCGGACGGGTGCGCCGCGCTGGGAGCGCAGCGGCGTGGTCCTGGCCGGGCTGGCCGGTCCGCTGGTGGTGCTCGGCGACACGCGCAACGGCCTGGTGGCGGTCGACCCGCGCGGGGTGACGGTCTGGACGCTGGACGTGCCGGCCGGGGAGGTGCCGGCGCTGGGCTGGGGGGCCGGCGCGACGTACGAGCTGACCTCGCTCAGCGTCCTGGACCGCTCCGGGAACCTGCGCACCCACGACCTCGCCACCGGCGCGGTGCGCCACACCGACCACCTGGACCTGACCGGGATCGACCCGACCTGGATCGACGTGGGCGAGGACGGGCGGCAGCTCGCGATCCGCTCCGGGACGACCGAGGACTGGGTCTTCGACCGGGCGAGCGGGCGCCCGCTGTGGCACGTCCCGGCGAGCCTGCACGCGGCCCTGCGCGACTGCGGGTTCGGGCGGTGGTGCCGCGCGGACGAGTCGGGCCTGGTCGCGTACGACGCCCGCACCGGCGCCGAGGCGTGGCGGTTCGGCGAGCTCGGCCTGATCCTGGGGCGGGGCCCGGCCACGATGGCGCTGGGCGCGCTGAACTGGACCACGGAGGCGCCGCCGGTCGCGGCGGTCGTCGACGCGGCCACCGGCGCGGTAAGGGCCCGGATCGACGGCTGGCACCCGGTGGCGGCACGCGGCGACCGGATCGTGGTGTGGCACCGCGCGGACGGCGAGCCGATCGCTACCGTCGGCCTGCTGGATCCGCGCACCGGGCGGGTCGCGGTGCTCGGCAGCGGCGAGTTCTGGGGCGGCACCCCGTCGTGCGCGGCCGACGCCGACCTGGTGGCCTGCACGATGGCTGGGGATTTGACCGTTTGGCGGGTCCCGCCGACGGTGCTGGATTAGCACCGAAAGGTCTTAGCGCTGTATGGGCGCCCTGGCACCGGTGAATACAGCGTTATGTCCTGAAAAGCGGTGGGGGAGCTTCGCTCCACCCACACCCCCTCAAGACCGCACCGGGTCTTAGCTTGCGGCGGTGTGTATCGCCGGAGGCTGCGGGCTTGCAGAATGGGGGCGTGCTGCCGAGCACGTTGCCCTCTGGCGATGGGGTCGCCGGGGCCGCCGTCATCGACCTCGGTGACGTTGGGACCCCGTGGGTCGCCGACGCCGACGGAGGGCGCGTGGGGCTGCCCCGGGGGTGGGGGCTGCTGCTGGCGCTCGGGCTGACCATGTCGCTGGTGTCGGCGGTGCCGTTGCCGGCCGCGCCGGTCGAGATCGTCCGGCAGCCGCTGCGCAACGGGGCGTTTCAGCTGGCCGGGGACGTGCTGCTGGTGCTGGAGAACGACCGGACGCCGACGCCCGTGGAGGCGTTCGACGCCGGCGACGGGCACTCGCGCTGGACGTACACGCCGGACGGGCTCACGACGCTGTCCTACGCCGCGGCCGCGCCCGGGGCGGACGACGTGGTGGTGCTCTGGCCCGACCTGTGCCGCTCCGGGGTCACCGGCACCACGGTCGCCGTCGACCGGCGCACCGGCCGGGAGGTCTGGCACGCGCCGGGCGTTCCCGTCCGGACCGCGGCGGGCGTCCCTGGCACCGTCGTGCTGCGCAGCCTGTGGTCCGACGGGTGCGGCGCCCTGGCCGCGAACGCCCCGATCGGCGGCGGGCTGCGCTGGCAGGCCCTCGGGCCCGGCGGCGAGCCGCGCTGGGAGCTGCCGGTGGACGCCGGCACCCGGGTCGCGGTCGACTCGGCCGAGGCCGGGGCGAGCTGGGCGGCGCTGGCCGACCGCACCGGCGCGCTCGCGGTGGCCGACTTCGTCACCGGGCGGCGCGCGCCCGCGGGAGACCTCGTCGCCGCGTCCGGCGACATCGTGGCGGCCGCCGGGGATCTGCTGATCATCGCCGCGGCCGGGGCTGGGTCGCCGCGCGGGGCGACGACGCTGACCGCGTACCGGCGCGGGGCCTGGTCCGCTCCGCTGTGGCGGACCGACGTGCCGACGGTGTCCGCGTCCGGGCGCTCCGACCGGTTCACCGTCCGGGCCTGCGGGGCCGTGCTGTGCGCGACCGGGCAGCTCACGTTCGTGCTCGACCCGGCGACCGGGGCGGTGCGGTGGAGCCCCGGCGGCTACGCGCAGCTCGCGGCGGCGCCCGGCGGGCTGCTCACCGAGCCGGGGGCGGGCGTCGTGCACCTCTTCGACCCGGCGACGGGGGCCGAGTCGCCCGTGCTCGACGGCTGGCAGCGCCTCGGGGCCGACGCCGATCGCATGCTGCTCGGGGCGCCGGACGGGGAGGAGGCGACCCTGCTGGGCTTCCGCGCGGGGGATCGGGTGCTTCCCATCGGTACCGTCGACGCCCGCCTCATCGCGTGCGAGCTGGACGGCCCCCGGGTGGCCTGCTCGACCGGCGACGGCGACGTGGTGCTGTTTCGATTGGCGACCTAGGCGGTGAGCGGGGACGCTGGAAGCGTGGGCGAACTGATCGATCTCGGTGAATCGCATGGGATGGTCGACGGCGAGGACCTGCTGGAGTGGCCGCCACCGCGCGCGGCCGGGCGCCGGCAGTGGCCGATCGTGCTGATGCTGACCCTGGTGGTGCTCTTCGCCACCGGCTCGCGGCCCGGGACCGGGATCGAGGAGGCCGGCACCCTCGCCGAGCACGCGTCCGCGATGGTCGCCGACCGCGGCCTGGTCTACGCCATGCGCGACGAGCCCGCGCTCACCGCCTTCGACTGGACCACCGGCAAGCCCCGCTGGACCCGCTCCCTCGCGGGCGACGAGGGCGGCCAGGCGTACCTGACCGCGGACCGGGCGTACGTGCGGCACCGGCCCTGCACCGCCACCGTCGGCTGGAGCCTGGAGCGGCTCGACCCGGCCACCGGCAGGCAGCTGTGGTCCCGCGCGGGCGCGCCGATCGCCGTGCTCGCCGGGCCCGCCGGGGCCGCGCCCGGGCTGCTCACCGTGGACGACCGCAGCGCCTCCTGCCCGCCCCTGGTGCCGGCCCGCGGCGCCGCGCCGTCGCCGGTGCACCTGGGCGGGCTGGACGCCGAGACGGGCGAGATCCGCTGGTCGTTCGACCTGCCCGGCGGGGCCCGCGTCGTCGCGCCGGACGTGCCCGGCAGCGGCTGGTTCGCCGCCTGGTACCCGGGCGGGCGGGCCGAGATCCGCAACGCCGCCACCGGGGCCATCACCGCGGCGGCCGACGTGCCGGAGCTCGCCGACACCCCGCCCACCAGCGTGCGGATCGTGGCCGGCCTGCTCGTGATCGTCCAGGTCCGCGGGGACGGGGCGCTCATCACGGCGTACCGCAGCGACACCCTGCGCTACCAGTGGCACATGCTGTTCTCCTCGTCGGACCAGGCGCCGATCGCCGAGATGGCCTACGGCCCCGTGGTGGTCGCCTGCGGCCCGATGATCTGCGTGCCGAACTGGCGCGACCTCGCGGTGCTCGACCCGGAGACCGGCACGGAGGCGTGGCGGCGGCCGCTGCAGCTGGACGCGGCCGGGCCCGGGGTGCTCGTGGCCCGCGACCGCGACGACTTCACCCGCGTCCGCGTGGTGGACTGGCAGACCGGCAAGGACCGCGCCGACCTGGCGGGCTGGGCCGTGGTCCCGACCGCCAGCGACGGCACGGACGACGACGACATCGGCTTCGCCCCGGCCGGCTCCCAGCTGGTGCAGCGGCCCGAGGACGACGGCGCCCGGATCGCCCGCATCGACCTGCGCACCGGCACCATCACCCCGCTCGGCCTGGTCAGCCCGATCCCGTCGCGCTGCTCGATGCGCCACCACCGGCTGGCCTGCATCGCCGGCGGCGACTCGGTCCGGCTCTGGCGGTTGCCCGGGTAGCTACATTTGGCACCGGGGCCTTTCACGGGGACTTCACGTCGCCTGAACCACACTGGCCCGGATCGGGTGGGGGTGTGAAGGGCGTGCGCGTGCTGGTGATCGAGGACGAGACGAATCTCGCCGACGCGATCGTCCGGGGGCTGCGGCGGCAGGGCATGGCGGTCGACGTCGCCTACGAGGGGACCAGCGGCCACGAGATGGCCATGGTCACCCGCTACGACGTCGTGGTCCTGGACCGGGACCTGCCCGGCGTGCACGGCGACGAGATCTGCGCCGACCTGGTCGCCTCGGGCGCGCTGACCCGGGTGCTGATGCTGACCGCCAGCGGCAGCGTCGCCGACCGGGTCGAGGGGCTGCAGATCGGGGCCGACGACTACCTGCCCAAGCCGTTCGCCTTCGACGAGCTGGTGGCCCGGGTGCAGGCCCTGGGCCGGCGGGCCACCCCGGCCGCGCCGCCGGTGCTCACCATCGGCGACCTGGTGCTCGACCAGGCCAAGCGGGTCGCGACCCGGGCCGGGCAGCCGCTGGACCTGACCCGCAAGGAGTTCGGGCTGCTGGAGGAGCTGCTCAAGGCCCGCGGCGCGGTGGTGTCCAGCGAGGAACTGCTGGAGCGGGTCTGGGACGCCAACGCCGACCCGTTCACCACGACCGTGCGGGTGACGATGATGACGCTGCGCAAGAAGCTCGGCGAGCCCGCGCTCATCGAGACCGTGGTCGGCGCCGGCTACCGGACCAGGCCCCCGCAATGACGATTTACGACGCCCGCCGGACCGCCGCCTTCCGCCCCACCCTGCGGCTGCGGCTCACCCTGCTCAACGGCATCCTGCTGGTTGGGGCCGGGCTGGTGCTCGTGGTGCTCGCCTACCTGCTCGTCGACGGCGCGCTCAAACCCGCCGACCAGCTACAGCCCGGCACCCGGGTGGTGCTCGCCGACGGCAGCGAGGTCGACGCCCGCACCTGGCAGACCGACCTCGTCGACGCGGCCGAGTGGGAGCTGCTGACCCGGGGCAGCCTGGCGCTGCTGCTCATCGGCGCGGTCGGGGTGGCCGGGGCCTACGTGGTGGCCGGGCGCTCGCTGCGGCCGCTGCAGCGGGTCACCACCACCGCCCAGCGGCTCTCCGGCGAGTCGATGGACGCCCGCATCAACTACGACGGGGCCGACGACGAGGTCGCCGAGCTGGCCAAGACCTTCGACGCGATGCTCGACCGAATAGCCGCGGCCTTCGAGACCCAGAAACGCTTCGTGGCCAACGCCTCCCACGAGCTGCGCACCCCGCTGGCGGTGATGCGCACCGAGGTCGACGTGACCCTGGACGACCCGGAGGCCGACGTCGAGGAGTTCCGGCGGATGGGCAGCGTCGTGCGCGACGCCTCGACGCGGGCCAACGCGCTGGTCGAGTCGCTGCTGCTGCTCGCCCGCACCGAGGCGCAGGCCGGTCGGCGGCTGGGCCGCAAGGTGAGCACCGACCTGGCCACCGGGGTCACCGTCGCGCTGTCGGCGATGAGCCACGAGGTGAAGCGGATCAAGCTCGACGTCAGCACCGACCTCGCCCCGGCCAACGTCGTCGGCGACCCGGGGCTGCTGGAGCGGCTCGCGGGCAACCTCATCGAGAACGCGGTGCGGTACAACCATCTCGGCGGACGGATCTGGGTGCGCACCGGCACCGACGAGACCCTGGCCTGGCTCGTGGTCGGCAACAGCGGCTTCGAGGTCGAGCCGGCCGACCTGCCCGCGCTGTTCGAGCCGTTCCGCCGCGGCGGGCGGGAGCGCACCGGGGCCCGCGGCACCGGGCTGGGCCTGTCGATCGTGCGGGCCATCTGCGAGGCGCACGGCGGCGGGGTCTCCGCGGCCGCCCTCGACGGCGGCGGCCTCGAGGTCACCGTCTCCCTGCCGGCCGCCGCGGTCACGCCGGTGCTGAGCGGCACGGCGGCGGTCCGCCCCGCCGCCTGAGCTGTGACCGAAGGCACTTCTGCTCAGAAACGCCCCGCGCGGCGCCGATCGGTCTTATGTTTCCCGCCGGCCATCCCGACCGGCGCTCGGGCGCGATGGGGGCGGTCGGATGCGGCTGCGCAGCTGGCTGGTGGTCGGCATCAGCATCGCGCTGCTGCTCGCCATCGGCGCCGTCGGCATCTCGGTGAACCGCTCCGCGCTGCGGGCGGCCGAGACCGTGCACCGGGCCGACTCGCTGGCCCTGGTCACCAACAACGGCGGCCTGGCCGAGCAGGTGCTCATGGTCGCGGTCAAGGAGCTCAACGACTTCGTCACCAGCCACCCGCTGTCGATGACGGCCGGGGACGCGGGCGACGTGGCGGCGCTGCAGGAGTACCAGAAGAAGTCCGCGAACTTCACCTACGGCCTGGTGCTGACCGACCTGACCGGGAACCTGCTCAGCGCGACCGGCCCGATCGGCATGTTCCCCGACCCGCAGTCCGCGGCGTTCAAGCCGCTCATCTCCGACATCGCGCTCGGCAGGCCCGGCTTCTCGTCGATCATGACGGTGGGCAGCACCCTCATCCAGGCCGCGGCCGTGCCCATCGTGGTTGGCAGTCAACCCGAGGCCATCGTGTACGGGTTCATCCCGCTCGCCAAGAGCCAGCTGCAGGAGTACATCGTCAAACTGCGGGACGACTCGCACGCCTCGATGCTGGTGGACGCGACCGGGATGGTCGGCGCGTCCAGCGAGCCGGACCTGCTCGGCACGCACGTCGACCCGGCGATCATGGCCAAGATCGGCTCGAGCGAGTCGCAGTTCGCCACCTACACCGAGAACGGCCACGCCATGATCGCCGCGGTGCACGGCGGCCTGCCCGGCGGCTGGGCCTACGTGCGCACGCAGTCCGAGGCGACGTTCGACGGCCCGGTGCGCAACCGCAGCCTGACCATCAACCTGGCGCTGCTCACGATGCTGCTGGTCGGGGTGGCCGGGCTGGCGATTCTCGGGTACCGCTCCCAGCTGGTCCGCCGCCGCGCCGAGGAGCGCTTCTCGGCGCTGGTCGAGCACGCCCCGGACGTCGTGACGGTGCTCGACGGGCAGGGCAACGTGGTGTACACGAGCCCGAGCGGCCAGCGCATCCTCGGCCTGACCTGGGTCGGCGCGCCGGTGTTCGAGAGCATCCACCCCGAGGAGCGCGACCTCGTGCGGGAGCGCTTCGCCGCGCTGGTCGCCGAGCGGGGCGGGCTGGAGCGCATGCAGGTGCGGGTCCGCCAGGCCGACGGCGACCACCGCTGGTTCGACCTCACCGCCTCCAACCAGCTGCACAACCCGGCCCTGGACGGCATCGTGGTCAACGCGCGGGACATCACCGACAGCCGGGAGATGCAGGACCGGCTGGCCCACGACGCCCATCACGACCCGCTGACCGGCCTGCCGAACCGGCGCCGGCTGCAGCAGCGGCTGGCCGACTCGCTGCGGGCCGAGCCGGTCGCGGTGCTCTTCGTCGACCTCGACGGGTTCAAGCCGGTCAACGACGAGCTCGGGCACGAGGCCGGCGACGAGCTGCTGCGCCAGGTCGGCGCGCGGCTGAGCGCGTGCCTGCGCCCGGTCGACGTGCTGGCCCGGGTCGGCGGCGACGAGTTCGTGCTGCTCCTGCCGGGGGTGGGCACGGCCGCCGAGACCACCGGGGTGATCGAGCGGCTGCGGGAGTGCGCGGCCGCGCCGTTCGCCATCGACGGGCAGGAGGTGCGGATCGGGGCGAGCATCGGGGTGCACCTGGCCGCGCCGGGCGAGCAGCCCGACGCCGTGCTGCGCACCGCCGACCAGGCGATGTACGCGGTCAAGCACCGTTCGGACCGGCCGGGCAGGCACCGCGCGTAGCGCCGCGTCCGGTCCGGCCGGCGCCGGGCGTAGCGCTGCGTTACTTGGCGATCGCCGGCGGCTTGGGCGAGGGGGAGCGGACGGTCAGCGTGCCGCGGACGGCGCCGTGCTGCACGAGCTCGATCTTCAGTGCCGTGACGCGTATGGGTGTCACCTGGTCCCATTCGGTGCCGGGCCCGCCGCCGCTCACCTGTCTACCGCTCCCGTCCCGCGTGCGCACCGTAGTCGTGGGCGACGGGCGCACCCGAGGTGTTCCATCACTCGGCGTAGAGTGGTCCGGCCCCTACCCAGGGTGGAACGCGCGCGGATGCGTCCGCCTCGCTATGGTCTACTTCACAGAGCGTCACGATGACATCGGTACGTCAAGTAACCGACGGTCACGAACGCAAGGGGGTATGGGCGGTTTTTGCCCATACGGCGAAAATCCGGTTTCCGGCTATCCCCGGTGCCCACGCAACTCCTAGGTTCTCGGACCATGGCCGTCAGCGACGACGTCGCGCCCGACGAGTGGGAGTGCCGTGTCTTCCTCGCCGTCGCCGAGCACCGCCAGCACACCAAGGCCGCCGAGGCGCTGTCCCCGACACGGCCGCAGCACCTGCGCGACAAACCCTATGCGCGGCAGCTGGTCGGCAAGACCATCGCGCGGATCGAGCGCTGGTGCGGCGAGCCGCTGTTCGAGGGCAACCGCGGGCAGCTGCGGCTGACCGAACGCGGGCGCGAGTTCGAGCGGGCGGCGCGCAGTGTCGTCGGCGAGTACGAGCTGATGCGCAAGCCGAACCCGGGCGACGGGCTGCCGCGGCTGGCCTGCCTGCCGCACCACGCCGCGTTCGTCGCGCCCGCGCAGGCCCGCCTCATCGAGCGGTTCGGCCGGCCCCGGGTGGCGGTCGAATACCTCGAGCCGCACCGGCACGCCGCGCCCGACCTGCACCGGCACGCCCTGCTCATCGGGGCGCCGCCGCCGCTGGGGAGCCGGTCGGTCCGCCTCTACACCGCGCGCCTGGAGGCGATGGTGCCGGCGGCGCACTTCCCGGGCGTGCGGCTGGCGTTGCCGGAGCTGCTGCGGCGGTACCGCGTGATCCCGCACCTCACCGGCGTCCCCGACGACCGCCGCGCGGCGTGGGGGCTGGACCGCCACCCCGGCGCCCACGTCGGCCGGCCGACCGGGGACACCGCCGCCGCCGTGCTGCGCCTGCGCCACGAGACCGCCGCGCGCTGGGACGGCCGCGTGCTGGTCGCCCCGTCGGACGTGTCCCTGCCGTTCAAGGCCGGCATGGAGTTCGGCGGGCGGTACGCGGACCGGTTCAAGTGGGTCCCGATCGTCGCCGACGCGCCGCTGACCTTCGAGGTGCACCTGACCGTCCGCCCGGCCGGCCCGGACGAGGCGATCGACGCCGCGGTGGCCGCCGTCCAGACCGCCGCGCGCGCCCTTCCGCACCTCGGTGGAAGCTAGGGCCTGTTGCAGAACCTAGGGGTCCGTACCCTGTCGGCGAGGAGTGGGCATGCGCGTGTTCGGGATCAACTACGACACCGGGTTCACCAGCGGCGGGTCGACCACGCACGAGCCGTTCGACCCCGAGGTGGTGCGGCGGGACCTGCGGGTGATCCGCGAGGAGCTGCGCTGCGACGCGGTGCGGATCACCGGCGGGGTGCCGGACCGGCTGGAACTCGCCGCGGGGCTGGCCGCCGAGGTGGGGCTCGAGGTCTGGTACTGCCCGTTCACCAACGGCCTCGATCGCGCCGGACTGCGCGCGTTCCTGCTCGACGGCGCGGAGCGGGCGGAGAAGCTGCGCGTCGCCGGGGCGCGCGTCGTGTACCTCACCGGTTCGGAGATCAGCCTGTTCACCGACGGCTTCGTGCCCGGCGGCCGGCCCGACTTCACCGACCTGGCGGCGCTGCGGGCGGCCATCCCCGCCGCGCAGGCGGCCGTGCGCGCGTTCTTCGCGGAGCTGGTGCCGCAGGTGCGGGCCCGGTTCGGCGGGCCGGTCGGCTACGCGTCGGTGCCGCTGGAGGCCGTCGACTGGGCGCCCTTCGACATCGTGGCGAGCGACGGCGGCTACCGGGATGCCTCCAACGCCGCGAGCTTCCCGCTGACGCTGGCGGCGGCGGTGGGGCAGGGCAAGCCGTACGCGGCGACCGAGTTCGGCTGCTGCACCTTCCGCGGGGCCGGGGACGTGGCGGGGAAGCCGGAGCCGGTGACCTACGGGCCGGACGGGCGCGCGGTCGCGCTCACCGCGGAGCTGGAACGGGACGAGGAGGGGCAGGCGCGGTACGTCGTCGAGCTGCTGCGCGACTACGAGGCGGGCGGGGTGGAGGCGGCGTTCGTGTACACGTTCGCGAACCGGCACCTGCCCACCACCGAGGATCCGGCGCGCGACTTCGACCTGGCCGCGCGCGGGATCGTGCGGGTGCTCCCGGACGGCTCGTGGACGCCGAAGGCCGCCTTCCGCGCGCTCGCGGTCTACGGCGCCGAGAGGGCTGCGAAGTAGACCCGCGGGTCGCCCCCGAGCGCGACCATCAGCGCGACGAAGGCCTTGCCCGCCGGCAGATCGGTCAGGATCGCGCCGACCTGGGCCGCGAGGCCGTCCGGGAGCTGTGGCGGGCCGGCCGTGCGGGCGCGGGAGCAGACGACCACCGGGATGTCCCAGGCGACCAGGTCGGTGATGGCGCCGAGCAGGGAGACGGGGACGTTGTGCGCGCCGGTGCCCTCCAGGACGATGCCGCGCGCACCGGCGTCGACGGCCGTGGTGAGGAGGTTGGCTTCGATCCCCGGGTACGCCTTGATGAGGGCGACGTTCGTCTCGATCTCGCCGGGCGGGGCCGGCTGGGGTCGCAGCGGCGCGCGGCCGCGTCCGAGCGGCTCGTGCGGGGATGAGGTGAACGTGCCGGTGGTGGCCTGGTGTACCCAGCGGGCGGCGTGCAGATCGCCGGAGACGCACGCGACCGCGCCCAGGCCGCGCAGGGCCGGATCGGCGGCGGCAGCGAGGGCGGCCGCGAGGTTGGCCGGGCCGTCGGCGGGGTGCGCGGCGGCGGTGTAGACGATGCTGCCCCGGGCCGCGGCCGCGCCGGCCATGAGGTCGGTCAGGTAGGCGGCCTCCTCCAGGGTGTCGGTGCCGTGCGTGACGACGACGCCCTGGAAGCCGTCCTCGCCCAGGGCCTTGCGGACCCGGCGGGCGGTCGCGGCCATGGTGCCGGGGGTGGTGTCGAAGCCGGGCTCGGTCAGCAGGTCTTCGACGGTGACGTCCGCGGTCGTGGCCACGGATTCGAGCAGTTCGGCGCCGGTGGCGACGAAGCCGTCGCGGTAGGCGATGGTGTCCTTGGTGGCCAGCAGGAGCAGTCTCATTCGAGCCGGGACTCCAGCCGCTCGATGCGCTCCAGCAGGGGCTTCAGGGCCGCCTCGACGGACGGGGTCTGGGCCTGGAGGTGCACGTAGCCGGCGAGGGCGGCCGACACGGCGCGGCGGGTCAGCCGCAGCTCGGCGCCCAGCGAGCGCAGCACCTGGCCGGCGGCGCCGTCGGGCTCGGCGATGAGGCCGAGCAGCAGGTGCTCGCAGCCGACGTAGTTGTGCCCGAGCGCGGTGGCCTCGCTGACCGCCAGCTCCAGGGCGGTGGTGGCCTCGGTGGTCTCCGGCCGGCTCGGCCGGGTCGCCAGCGCCTCGGTGACCCGGGCCGGGTCGATCTCGATCGCCCGCAGGACGTGCAGGGCCAGGTTGGCGCCCTCGTCGACGAGCGCGCCGAGCAGCTCCGCCGTGCCGACGGGGCGGCCGTGCGCGCCGGCCAGCTTGAGGACCGTGCGGGCGCGAGCGGTGAGATGGGGCAACCGCGCGGCCAGCGCGGCGTCGTCGAGGTCGCCGTCGCCGAGGCCGCTGACGGTCTCGCGGATCGCGGTGACCCGGCGTACCGCCTGCTCCAGCGCCCGCTGGCAGATCGCGGAGACCGGTATTCCGGCCGCCTTCACCGCCTCGGCGAGCTCGTCGGGCAGGTAGACGTTGATTTTCGGCACGCCACCGAGGGTATACCCCCAGCGGGGTTATAGCAGCGTCAGCCGATCGAGGCGCCGTGCGTGCGCATGAAGGGCAGCGGGTCGATGGCGTTGCCGGGCGAGGTCGGCGGGGTGTGCACGTGGACCTCGAAGTGCAGGTGCGGCGCGGAGGAGTTGCCGGAGCTGCCGACGTAGCCGATGACCTGGCCGGCCGCCACCTTCTGGCCGGGCTTGACGACGCCGCGGCGGACCATGTGGCAGTACAGCGTGGAGACGCCGCCGGCGTGCTGGAGCTTGACGTACCAGCCGCAGCCGCCGATCGAGGCGCTGCCGGTCTGGTCGCAGCTGTGGCCGGCCTCGATGTTGCACACCACCTCGAGGACGGTCCCGGCCGCCGCGGCGTGGATCGGGGTGCCGACGAACGACATGATGTCGACGCCCACGTGGTTCGGGTTGGTCGGGGTGCGGAAGCCGGGCCGGGCCGAGAAGCCGGGCAGCGGGCTCACCCAGCGGCCCGCCTCGGCAACCGGCGCGGCCTGCGCGGGTGCGGGGGCGGGTGCGGCCGGGGCGGCGGTGGCGGCGCAGGCCGGGGGCTCGGCGGTGCGCTTGACGTACGCGTCGGAGACGTAGGCGCCGGAGTCGAGGCGGTCCCAGGCGGCCGTGGCGCGCATGGTGCCGGTGATCGGCTCGCCCTGGACCTGGCAGGCGATGTTCAGCGCGGTGCCGTTGGGCAGGCCGCTGTAGAGGAACGCGGCGCGGGCCGGGCCGCTGCGGGCCTTCAGCGGGATGGCGCCCGAGGCGACGGTGCCGGCGGTGGTCGCGCCCGCGGCCGCGGCGGCCGCCGTGGGGGCCGCGGTCTGCTGGGCCGGCGTGCACGCGGGGGCGGCCGGGCCGCGGCGGACCCAGGCGTCGCTGATGAAGCTGCCGTCGGTGAGCCGGTCCCACTGGTCGGTGACGCGGACCGGGCCCTGGTCGATCAGCTGGCCCTTGACCTGGCACTCGATCTGCACGGCGGTGCCGTTGGGCAGGGTGCGCAGGGAGCGGGTCCACACCGCGGCGCCCTCGCGGACGTTCAGCGGGCGCTTGGGGGAGACGACCGTCGCGGCGGTCGCGGCCTGCGCGGCGGCGGGGGAGATGGCCACGGATGCGACCAGGACGCCTAGCGCGGCGCCGATTTTGGACAAGGACATGGTGCACCCCCGGGGTCGAGATGGAGTCCTGCTCCGGCCGGGGGGACCGCGAACCCCGCCAACGCTAGGCGTTGACGGGGTCCGAAATGCGGTATTTCAGAAAAGGATCACCCGTTCGGGGCGTTTGCCACGCCTTCCGCGAGAAAACGCGCGCCGGTCACCTTCTCGGAGATGCCCTCGCGGTCCAGGTACGGGGTGACGCCGCCCAGGTGGAACGGCCAGCCCGCGCCGAGGATCATGCACAGGTCGATGTCCCGGGCGTCGGCCACCACGCCCTCGTCCAGCATCAGCCGGATCTCCTGCGCGAGCGCCGAGGTGGCCTGTTCGCGCAGCTCCTCGGCGGTGGACGGGGAGTCGCCGACCTCCAGCAGGGCGAGCACTTCGGGGTCGGGGTTGCCCTCCTTGTCGGTGAAGCCGCGCTTGCCGGCCCCGACGACCTTGGCCAGGTTCGCGGAGACGCCGAAGCGGTCCGGGAACGCGTGGTGCAGGGTCTCGGCCACGTGGTGCGCGACCGCCGGGCCGACCATGGTCAGCAGGGCCATCGGGCGCATCGGCAGGCCGAGCGGGTCGAGGGCCGAGTCGGCCACGTCGATCGGGGTGCCGTTGTCGACCGCGCCGGTCACCACGCCCAGGAAGCGGGTCAGCAGGCGGTTGACCACGAACGCCGGGGCGTCCTTGACCAGCACCGAGGACTTCTTCAGGGCCTTGCCCACGGCGAACGCGGTGGCCAGGGTGGCGTCGTCGGTCCGGTCCGCCCGCACGATCTCCAGCAGCGGCATCATCGCGACCGGGTTGAAGAAGTGCAGGCCGACGACCCGCTCCGGGTGGGCGAGGTCGGCCGCCATGTCGGTGACCGACAGCGAGGAGGTGTTGGTGGCCAGCACGCAGTCGTCGCGGACGATCGCCTCGACCTCGGCCCAGACCTGCTTCTTGACCTTGAGGTCCTCGAAGACCGCCTCCAGCACGAGGTCGGCGTCGGCGAACGCGGCCTTGTCGACCGAGCCGCCGATGAGGCCCTTGTACTTCGCGGCCCGCCCGGCGTCGAGGCGGCCCTTGCTCACCAGCTTCTCGATCTCGGCGTGCACGTAGCCGACGCCCTTGTCGACGCGCTCCCGATCCAGGTCAGTAAGGATTACTGGCACTTCGAGGCGGCGCACGAACAGCAGCGCCAGCTGGGAGGCCATCAGCCCGGCGCCGACGATGCCGACCTTGGTGACGTCCCGGGCCAGGTTCCGGTCCGGCGCGCCCGCGGGCCGCTTGGCCCGGCGCTGCACCAGGTCGAAGGCGTAGAGGCTGGCCCGCGCCTGGTCACCCATGATCAGGTCGGCGAGGGCCGCGTCCTCCGCCGCCGTCCCGTCCTCGAACGACGCGTCCTTGGCCAGGGCGAGCAGCTCGAGCGCCTTGTTGGCCGAGTGCACGGCGCCGTGCAGGCGCTCGTCGAGCTGGGCCTTGGCGAAGTACAGCACCCCGTCCCACATGTCCCGGTCGATCTCCGGGCGGGTCACCGTGATCGTGCCGTCGACCACGCCCGCGGCCCACTCCAGGGAGCGCTCGAGGTAGTCGGCCGGCTCGAAGATGGCGTCGGCGATGCCGAACTCGTGGGCCTGGGCCGGCTTGAGCTGCTTCTGGGTCAGCGGGTTCTGCAGGATGACCTGCGCCGCCGGGGCGATGCCGATGAGGTTCGGCAGCAGCTGGGTGCCGCCCCAGCCGGGCACCAGGCCGATCGCGACCTCGGGCAGGGCCAGGGCGGCCGCGCCGGAGGAGACCGTCCGGTAGTGGCAGTGCAGCGCGACCTCGAGGCCGCCGCCCATCGCCGCGCCGTTGATGAAGGCGAAGGTCGGTACCGGCGAATCCTTGAACTTCTTGAAGACCCGGTGGCCGTAGCGGCCCAGCTCGACCGCCTGCTCGCGGGCGGTCAGCAGGGGCATGCCGGTGATGTCGGCGCCGACGCAGAAGATGTAGGGCTTGCCGGTCAGCGCGATGAACTTCGGGCTCGCCGCCACGGCCTCGTCGATCGCGGCCTCCAGGCTGGCCAGGCCGCCCGGGCCGAACGAGTTCGGCTTGGTGTGGTCGAAGCCGTTGTCCAGCGTGATGACGGCGGCCCGCTCGCGGCCGGGCAGGGTCACGAAGCGCAGGAGGGCCTTCGTGACGACCTCGTTGGGGTTGGTCAGCGCGGCGGTCACTTGTCGCCCTTCCAGTTGGGGTTCTCCCAGATCACGGACGCGCCCATGCCGATGCCGACGCACATGGCGGTCAGCCCGTAGCGCACGTCGGGCCGCTCGGCGAACTGCCGGGACAGCTGGGTCATCAGCCGCACGCCCGAGGAGGCCAGCGGGTGCCCGACGGCGATCGCGCCGCCCCACGGGTTGACCCGCGGGTCGTCGTCGGCGATGCCGAAGTGGTCCAAGAAGGCCAGCACCTGTACGGCGAACGCCTCGTTCAGCTCGAACAGGCCGATGTCCTCGATGGTGAGGCCGGCCAGGCGCAGCGCCTTCTCGGTCGCCGGGACCGGGCCGTAGCCCATCACCTCGGGCTCGACGCCGACGAAGCCGTAGGACACCAGCCGCATGCCGACCGGCAGGCCGAGCTCGCGGGCCACGTCCTCGGCGGCGATGATCGAGGCGGTGGCCCCGTCGTTCAGGCCGGCCGCGTTGCCCGCGGTGACCCGGCCGTGCGGGCGGAACGGCGTCTTGAGGGTGGCGAGCTTCTCCAGGCTGGTCTCGCGCGGCGCCTCGTCCACGGTCGCCAGGCCCCAGCCGGTCTCCGGGTCGCGGGTGGCCACGCTGACCAGGTCGGGCTGCAGCTTGCCGGCGGCGTACGCGGCGGCCGTGCGGACCTGCGAGGCGTAGCCGAACTTGTCGGCCCTCTCCTTGGTGATGCCGGGCAGCCGGTCGTGCAGGTTCTCCGCGGTGGAGCCCATGACCAGCGCGGACGGGTCGACGAGCTTCTCGGCGAGGATGCGCGGGTTCGGGTCGACGCCCTCGCCCATCGGGTGGCGCCCCATGTGCTCGACGCCGCCGGCGATCGCCACGTCGTAGGCGCCGAACGCGATGCCGCCGGCCACGGTGGTCACCGCGGTCAGGGCGCCCGCGCACATGCGGTCGATGGCGTAGCCGGGCACGGTCTTGGGCAGGCCGGAGAGCAGCGCGGCGGTCCGGCCGATGGTCAGGCCCTGGTCGCCGGTCTGTGTGGTGGCCGCGATGGCCACCTCGTCGACGCGCTCCGGCGGCAGCTGCGGGTTGCGCCGCAGCAGCTCGCGGATGCAGCGGATGACCAGGTCATCGGCGCGGGTGTTGGCATACATCCCACCGGCCTTGCCGAACGGGGTGCGCACGCCGTCGACGAAGACGACGTCGCGGACAGCACGGGGCACGGGTGTCCTCCTAGCGACTAAGTACCGGCTATGTTACTCGCCAGTAAGTCGCCAGGAGCTGTGAACCCCTTCACTCGGGCGCACCCCGGGCTCACTCCGGGATCTTGAGCGCCTCCGTGAGGCCGGGGGAGACCAGGCCGACCTGCCAGGGGCGCGCGCCGAAGCCGGCGAGCACCGCGGCCACCGCCTCGTCGGTGAGCTCCTCGGGGGGCGACCAGGCCAGGCGCCGTACCGAATCCGGGGTGATCAGGTTCTCCGGCGGCAGGTGGTGCGTCGCGGCGAGCGTGGTCACCAGCTCCCGGCACCGGGCCAGGCGGGCCGCCGCGACCGGATCGCGCTCGGCCCACCGGTGCGGCGGGGGAGGCCCCTCCGACGGCGGGGTGGTCGGCAGCTCCTTGTCCGACAGCGCCCGGGCGTCCGACAGCGCGGTCAGCCACGTCGGGGCCAGCCGGCGCGCCGAGCGCCCGCCGAACCCGGCCAGGGCCAGCAGCGAGCGCTCGTCCTTCGGGTCGTTCTCGGCCGCGGCGATGATGGCCGCGTCGGCCAGCACCCGGCCGGGGCTCGCGTCGCGGCGCTGGGCGATCTCGTCGCGGGCGGTCCACAGGGCGCGGACCCGGGCCAGCGCGCGGGCACCGCGGACCCGGTGGATGCCGGAGGTGCGCCGCCACGGGTCGGCCCGCACCCGCGGCGGGTCGCCGGCCGAGGCGACGAGCGCGGCGAACTCCTGCGCGGCCCACTCGGTCTTGCCCTGCTTGGCCAGCTCCTCGGCGAGCGTGTCGCGCAGCGGCAGCAGCAGCTCGACGTCGAGGGCGGCGTAGGTCAGCCAGGAGGCCGGCAGCGGGCGCGTGGACCAGTCGGCGGCCGAGTGGTGCTTCTCCAGCGTGTACCCGAGCAGGGACTCGGTCAGCGCGGCCAGCCCGACCCGCTCGAACCCGCACAGGCGGGCCGCGAGCTCGGTGTCGAACAGCCGAGTGGGCCGCAGCCCGAGCTCGGTCAGGCAGGGCAGGTCCTGGCTGGCGGCGTGCAGGATCCACTCCGTCGGCGAGATGGCCTCGTCGAGCTCCGGCAGCTGGCCGAACGGCAGCGGGTCGATCAGCACGGTGCCCGCGCCGGCCCGGCGCAGCTGCACCAGGTAGGCGCGGTGGGTGTACCGGTAGCCGGAGGCGCGCTCGGCGTCCACGGCGACCGGGCCGGTGCCCTGGGCGAAGCGCTCGACGGCGCGCGCCAGCTCGGCTCGATCCGCGATCGGCTCGGGGGTCCCGTCTCGGGGGGCGGTCAGCAGGACGGGCTCGGTTGTTGGGTCCGGATTGCCCGGACTGTCTGGCTCCTCGTCCCGACGCCGCGCGGGGGGTTCGTCGGTCACGCGACAACCGTACGTTGCGCCATAGGTCCCTGTGTGCAGCCGGTCCGGCGCGTCGGCGTTCTTGACTGTCCGGAGCCGCCGGAAACGGTATGAGGGGTCGTCGGAAACGGTGGCGGGAGCCACTGGAAACGGGACGGACAGGGTGCGGTCCTTGCCGGTACGGTTCGTCAGCGCGGGCGGTCCGGTTCTGTACACAGGCTGCATCGGAGGTCGCGGCACTTGTGCCCGCCGTCTAGATTGAGGGCCGACCGCGGTATCGCCGGTGGCCTCACGCCGAGGCCGGACTTCCGGCGAAACGGGTGGAACCGTGACAGGAAGGAAACGAGAAGCATGACGGCCGGGTATGACCCCTCCAACCCGGTGGCTTCCGGCAGTTCCGATGGGTACGACGAGCGCCCGCGGCATGCCGCGCCGGGCGACGACTCGGAACGACTCGGTCCACTTCCCCCGAGGATCACCCAGACCGGGTCGATCCCCACGCACTCCGTCCCGCCGCAGCCCACCAGCTCCTGGCCGGTCTCCGGCCCCGCGCCGGCCCCGCAGAGCGCGCCGCCGCACAGCATCTCCCCGCACAGCGTGCCGCCGGTGCCGGCCGGGCCGAAGCGCAGCCCGCTGGCCGCGATCGCCCTGGTCATCGCGGTGCTGCTGCTGATCGTGGCCGGCCTGCAGACGGCGTTCATCGTCGACCTGGAGAAGAAGGTCGACAAGGCCGACGCGGCCGCCAAGACCGCCGCGGCCGGCGACGCGTCCCGGCTGAAGGCGCTGGAGGACCGGGCCGACAAGCTGGAGCAGAAGACCGGCGGCAGCCTGGACGCGCCCGAGGTGGCCGCGACCGTGCGCCCGAGCGTCTTCCGGGTCACCACCAAGTACGCGATCGGCACCGGGTTCGCGGTCGGCAAGGCCCCGCAGGGCGGCGGCACGAACCTGATCACGAACTACCACGTGGTCGCCGACGCGTACGAGAAGGGCGAGAAGGACGTCAGCCTCGAGCGCACCGACCAGCGCTTCCCGGCCAAGATCATCGAGGTCCACCCGGACAAGGACCTCGCCGTGCTGCACACCGACGAGGACTTCGCCAAGCTCTCGGCGGCCGCCACCGTGCCGAAGGTCGGCGAGCCCGTGCTCGTCATCGGCTCGCCGATGGGCCTCGAGGACACCGTCACCACGGGTGTCGTGAGCGCCTTCCGGACCCTCAACGGCGAGCAGCTGATGCAGTTCGACGCGGCCATCAACCCGGGCAACTCCGGGGGTCCCGTGTTCAACGCCAAGAAGGAGGTGGTCGGCGTCGCGACCCTGAAGGCGCAGCAGGCCGAGGGCATCGGCCTGGCCATCCCGATCTCCGTGGTGTGCGACACGGTGCCGTCGGTCTGCTGACCCGTCCGTCTGAACCCGCTTCACCGCCGGCGCTCCCGGACGCGCCGGTAGTACGACCTCCCGCCGGGGCGCTGCCCGGCGGGGCCACCAGGAGGAAGAGACCATGACATACCCCGGAAGCCCCCAGGGGAACCCGAACGAGGGATACGGCTACCCCGACCCCAACGCCCCGGCCGGCGCCTACCCGCCGCCGCCCCAGCAGGCTCCGACCAGCGGCTACCCGGCCGCCGCGCCGGTGTCGCCCTACGGTGAGCAGGCGGCCCAGCCGCAGTACGGCCAGCCGGCGCAGCCGCAGTACGGCCAGCCCGCCGAGCAGCAGTACGGCCAGCCGGCCCCGCAGTACGGCCAGCCCGTGCCGCCGCAGCCGCAGCCGACCCACGACCAGGGCACCTCGCAGCTGCCGGCGTACGGCGGCGAGGCCTCCTATAGCCTCGACCCGTCGGTCTCGGCCCCGCCGACCGCCCCCATGCAGCAGTCGGCCCCGCCGATGTCCGCGCCGCCCATGTCGGGCCCGCCGATGTCCGGCCCGCCGGTCGCCTACGGCCCGGTCTCCGGCCCGCCCACCACCGGCTTCCCGGGCCAGCCGCTCTACCCGCCGCCGGCCGAGCCCGCCAAGAAGCGCGGCATCGCGGTGCCGCTGCTGGCGAGCCTCCTGGCCCTCGCGGTCATCGCCGCGGGCGTGTTCGTCGGCCTGTACGTCGACAAGTCCAGCAAGCTCGACAAGTCCGAGAACACCTCGGCCCAGCGTCAGGCCTCGCTCGACCAGACGAACAAGGACCTCGACTCGACCAAGAAGGACCTGCAGGCCAAGGCCGACGAGCTGAGCAAGTCGCAGCAGGACCTGCGCGGCACCCAGGCCGACAGCACCGAGGCCAAGCGCCAGCGCGACGTCATCGGCCAGTGCCTGAAGCTGCTGCTGGAGGCCCTCGACGCCTCGGCCGCGGGCGACAAGACGACCACCCAGAACAAGATCAACGAGATGGACAAGCCCTGCAACGAGGCGCAGGTCATCCTCGGGATTTAAGAACGAAAGAACGGGCCTCCTGGACAGGGGGCCCGTTTTTTCATGCGTGCAGCGCGGTGACCCCGGGTGGCGGCAGGCCCGCCGTGGAGGCCAGCAGCGCGCACCACGCGTGCACGTGGGACTGCATGTCCTCGTCGGTCGGCGTCCACGAGGCCCGGATCTCCAGGTCGGCCGCGGCCGGCGGACCGGCCAGGTCGCCGAACCGGGTCGACATCGTCTGCGTGACCGTGCCGCCGATCGCCGTGTAGGCCGCGTTGTGCCCGTCGAGCGCGTCCACCAGCCAGCTCCAGCCGACCCCGGGCAGCAGCGGGTCGGTGGCCAGCTCGGCCTCCAGCTCGGCGGTCACGTACGTCACCAGCCGCATCGTGCCGTCCCAGGCGTCGTGGCCGGCCGGGTCGTGCAGCAGGATCAGCCGCCCCGTGGCCACCTCGTCGCCGTGGCGCAGCACGGTGCCGCTGATGGCGTGGGCGAAGGGAGCCAGCCGCTGCGGCGCCGGGACCTCCTCGAGGGTGATCTCCGGCCTGGTGGTCACGGCGCGCAAATCCTCCACCGCCCGGGTGAACGTGGGGGGAGTCGCGGTCGATGGCGCCATAACGGAAGACTAAGACCGAAACGTGCGCAGGGGGTGCCGCCGCGCCGCCGGTGCACACTGAGTGAAACGATGGACCCGATGACGAAACTGTTGTTGCGCGCCGCCCGGGGCGAGGCCGTGCCCCACGTTCCCGTCTGGTTCATGCGACAGGCCGGCCGGTCGCTGCCCGAATATCACGAGGTGCGCGCCGGCATCGGCATGCTGGACGCCTGCCGCCGGCCCGACCTGGTCTGCGAGATCACCCTCCAGCCGGTGCGCCGGCACAAGGTCGACGCGGCCGTGCTGTACAGCGACATCGTGGTCCCGCTGAAGGCCGCCGGCATCGACCTCGACATCGTGGCGGGGACGGGCCCGGTGGTGGCCGAGCCGGTGCGGACCATGGCCGACGTCGAGGCGATCGGCGGGCTCGAGCCGGAGGCCGTCGGGTTCGTGGCCGAGTCGGTCCGGCTGCTGGTGGCCGAGCTGGGCGACACCGCGCTGATCGGCTTCGCCGGCGCCCCGTTCACGCTGGCCAGCTACCTCGTCGAGGGCGGCCCGTCGCGGCACCACGCCAAGACCAAGGCGCTCATGTACGGCGCCCCCGACGTCTGGCACGCCCTGTGCTCGCGCCTGGCCCAGATCACCCGGACGTTCCTGCAGGTGCAGATCGAGGCCGGCGCCGACGCGATCCAGCTGTTCGACTCCTGGGCCGGCGCGCTGTCCGAGGCCGACTACCGGCGCTACGTGCTGCCCCACTCCCAGGCCGTGCTCGCCGGCCTGGGAGTTCCCCGGATCCACTTCGGCGTCGGTACGGGCGAGCTGCTCCCCGCCATGGCCGAGGCGGGCGCGGACGTGGTGGGCGTCGACTGGCGCACGCCGCTGGACGTGGCCGCGAGCCGGGTCCCCGGCAAGGCGCTGCAGGGCAACCTCGACCCCTGCACGCTGCTGGCGCCCTGGGAGGTCGTGGCCACCGAGGCCCGCCGCGTGCTGGCCGAGGGCGCCAAGGCACCCGGCCACATTTTCAACCTCGGCCACGGTGTACTGCCTGAGACCGACCCGGACGCGCTCACCCGCCTGGTCGACCTGGTCCACACCGAGGGCTAGTAGTTCGGCCTCCAGCGCGGCCAGCCGTGGTCGCCGGCGAGCTGGGAGAGCCGCGAGCCGAGCATCAGCCCGGTGGCGGGCTCGGCCGCCTGCAGCCGGTAGTGCACCTGCTCGGCGATCTCGGGCGCCCGGTACTCGGCGTGCTCCAGGAGTTGGAGCGTGACCGCCCACCAGTAGCGGTCCTCGTCGGTGGCGTGCGGGGCGCCGGCCCGGAACCAGTCGGCCAGGCCGTCGAGCAGGTCGTCGCCGACGCCGTCGGGGTCGGTGAGGCGCAGCGCCGCACAGACCCGGGCCACCACGTCGTCGTCCCAGCCGGACAGGTGCCCGCGGACCAGGGTGTGCAGCGAGGCGTGGCCGAGCGCGCCGGCCGCGTCGATCTCCAGCGAGAACACGTTGTCGCGGGCCAGCCGCTCGCGCAGGACCGGCAGCACCCGGGTGTCGCGGCGGCGGGCCAGGCCCAGCAGCGCCTCGCAGCGGGTGTCGTCGTGCGGGTCGTCGAGCCGGGCGGCCAGGGCGCCGCGCACGGTGGCCGAGTCGATCTCGGACAGCTGGGTGCCCAGCGCGAAGCAGGCCCAGTCGCGCACGTCGTCGTCGCGGTCGGCGCTGAGCAGGATCAGGGCGTGCACGGTGTCGTCGGCCGCCGCCTCGCCCAGCACGCTCGGCAGGGCCTGGGCCACCGCCCGGCGCACGCCCGCGTCGGGGTGGCGGGCCAGCGGCAGCAGCAGCGGCAGCGCCGTGTCGTCGTAGCACCAGGCCACCGCGTCCGCGAGCTCGGCCGGGCGGGTCGCCGGGGAGCTCAGCAGGGCCGCGATGCTCTGCGCGGTCGGCTCGGCGTCGTCCGGGCCGGCGTCCGCGGCGAAGGGCGAGCCGCCGCTCTCGGTGCGCAGATCGGCCAGGTCGGCGATCACCTCGGCCAGCGGGCTCAGAGCCAGCTCGTCCAGATCGGAGGGCTCCCGGGCGGCCGGCACGTACAGCTCCGAGGCGCTCGGGAACAGCCCGGACACGTCGGAGGGGCCACCGGGGCGCGGGTCCGGCGGCTCGTCGGGCACTGGTCGGGAGGACGCGAGGTCGCTCATCCCCGAGAGTGTGCGCCCCGCAGCGGCGATCTTCCAGAGGGGTTCAACCCTCAGAAGGACAAGGAGGGACGGACGATCACCCTACTCACTGACATATCGACACACATTCGGGAGATCAACGGGACCGGCTGTCCAGGCGCAGTGACTGCCAGGAGCCGTCGGCCGCCCAGCCGCCGTCGACCGACAGGGCCGCGCCGTTGACGAAGCCGCTGCGGGCCGGGTCGGCCAGGAACGCCACCGCCTTGGCGATGTCGTCCGGCTGGGCGAACCGGGCCATCGGCACGTGCTCGGTGATGTCGGTGTCCACGTAGGCGCCCTCGGCCTGGGAGGCGTCGTCCATCTCGGTCTTGACCCAGCCCGGGCAGACCGCGTTGACCCGCACGCCGCGCCCGCCCCACTCGACCGCCAGGGTCCGGGTCAGCCCGATCAGGCCGTGCTTGCTGGCGTTGTAGGCCACCCGGTCGGCCACGCCCATCAGCCCGGCCACCGAGGCGATGTTCACGATCGAACCCGCCCCGCGGACCAGCATCCGGCGGCCGAACGCCTGGCTGAGCAGGAACGGGCCGGTCAGGTTGACCTCCAGCACGCGGCGCCAGGTGGCCGCCGTGGTCTCCTCGGCCGGGCCGATCGAGGCGATGCCCGCGTTGTTGACCAGCACGTCGGCCCGGCCGTAGCGGGCCTCCACCAGCTCCACGAAGCGCTCCACGTCGTCCTCGTCGGAGACGTCGCCGACGAACGAGAGCGCGTCGAAGGCCGAGACGGGCTCGCGGTCGATGACGGCCAGCAGGTAGCCCTCATCGGCCAGCACCTCGGCGGTCCGCCGGCCGATGCCGTGAGCCGCGCCCGTGATCACTGCCACCCGGTCGTCATCCATGCCGCGACAATAGACTCCAGGTATGACAAAGCGCGTCGTGGTCGTCGGGGGCGGCATCGCCGGACTGGCCGCGGCCCACCGGCTGCACACGCTGCGACCAGACCTCGACGTGATCCTGCTCGACCAGCGGGAGCGCCCCGGCGGCAAGCTGTCCACCGGCTCCCTGGCCGGCCTGCCGGTCGAGCGCGGGGCGGAGTCCTTCCTGGTCGGCGGCCCGTCCGCGGCCGTCGAGCTGGCCCACGAGGTCGGCCTCGGCGACGCCGTCGTGCACCCGGGCCCGGCCCGGGCCGCGGTCGCGATCGGCGGCCACCTGCGGGACCTGCCGTCCGGCACGCTGATGGGGATCCCCCTCGAAGGCGAGGATCCACCGGGCGACGGCCCGCTCCTCAACGAAAACGCGGACATCTCGGTCGGCGCGTTCGTCCGGCCCCGGCGCGGGGACGAGGTGGTCGACCACTACGTCGAGCCGCTGCTGGGCGGGGTGTACGCCGGCCGCGCCGACAAGCTGTCGCTGCGCATGGCGATCCCCAACCTGGCCGCCGCGGCCGAGCGGCACGACACGCTGACCGCCGCGCTGAAAAACGCGACAAGCCCGCGCGAGCCGGGCGCACCGGTCTTCGGCGCCATCGCGGACGGCGGGATGGGCCGGTTCGTCCAGGCCATCACCCAAAACCTGCCTGACGTGCGCAGCGGCGTCACCGTCCGCGAGCTCCAACAAACCGCAAAGGGCTGGCGGCTCGTCCTGGGCTCGACCCGGGACGCCGAGACGCTCGACGCCGACGCGGTCGTGCTCGCCGTCCCCGCCCCGAACGCGAGCCGGCTGCTGGACGACGTGCAGACCCTCGAGCTCGAGTACGCGAGCATCGCGCTGGTCGCGCTGGCGCTGCCCGCCACCAAGCTGCCCGAGCTGTCCGGCTTCCTGGTCCCCGCCACCGAGGGCCTCGCGGTCAAGGCGGTCACGTTCTTCGACCGCAAGTGGCCGCACCTGCGCCGGCCCGGGGTGACGATCCTGCGCGCGTCCGTCGGCCGGCACGGCGACGAGGCCCAGCTGCAGCGCACCGACGACGGGCTGGCCGACGTGGTCCGGGCCGAGGTCGCGCGGCTGATCGGCGTCGACGCGCTCCCCGAGGAGCTCGACCGCGGGGTGTACCGCTGGGGCGGTGCCCTGCCGCAGTACGCGCCCGGGCACCGGGACCGGGTCGCCGCCCTGCGACGGACCATCGAGACCTACGCACCGATCGCGGTCGCGGGCGCGGCCTACGACGGCGTCGGCATCCCGGCGTGCATCACGTCCGGGCGCACCGCCGCCGAGGCGGTCATCGCGCAGTTGACCGAAGCGCAGTTGGGAGAATCGAGCACATGACGAGCACGAACGCGGCCCGCATCAGGGAGATCAACGACAGCATCCGGTACACCATGTGGTCGGTGTTCCGCCTCGCTCAGCCCTACGGCGCGGACAGCCGCGACGCCACCCAGGTCTCGGCGTTCTTCACCGACCTGGCGGCCAAGGACGTCACCGTCCGCGGCACGTACGACGTCGCCGGGCTGCGCGCCGACGCCGACCTGATGGTCTGGTGGCACGCGCCGAGCGCCGAGGCCCTTCAGGAGGCGTACGCCGGGTTCCGCCGCACCAGCGTTGGCCAGCGGATGGCCCCGGTGTGGTCGCAGATGGCGCTGCACCGGCCGGCCGAGTTCAACAAGAGCCACATCCCGGCGTTCCTGGGCGAGGAGCAGCCCAAGGAGTGGGTGTGCGTGTACCCGTTCGTGCGCTCCTACGAGTGGTACCTGCTGCCGGACGAGGAGCGCCGCTCGATGCTCGCCGAGCACGGGCAGCAGGCCCGTGGCTTCCCGGACGTGCGGGCCAACACGGTGGCCAGCTTCGCCCTCGGCGACTACGAGTGGATCCTGGCCTTCGAGGCCGACGAGCTGCACCGCATCGTCGACCTGATGCGCGAGCTGCGCGCGTCGCGGGCCCGCCGGCACGTCCGCGAGGAGGTCCCGTTCTACACCGGGCGGCGGCGCGAGATCGCGGATCTGGTAGCAAACCTTCCGTAAAGCATTGACAGAACCGGCGGTACCCCGCAGCCTGTCGATATGCATCGATGGGGTGGCAGGGCGCTCATGGTCGCGGTCCTCGCCGCGGGGTTGCTGACGTTCATCGGCACCCCCGCGCACGCCGCGGGCCCGGACACGTTCAGCACCTCGTTCGAGGCCGGCGACCCGCAGCCGACGTGGACCGACAGCGTCGAGCGCAGCGCGGGCGTCGGCGGGTACTGCTGCGGCCTGACCGGCATGGAGAGCGGGGTGCGCAGCGAGACCGCGCACACCGGCACGGCCGCCCTGATGTACTCCGGCGCCGACACGAGCGCCACGTCGAGCTACTCCTACAACCGGGTCTTCGACGTCGACATCCCGGTCGGGGCCGGCACCACGCTGTCGTACTGGGTGTTCCCGCAGAGCGGCGGCAACCTCGACGTCGCCGTGGACCTGGCCTTCACCGACGGCACGTACCTGCGCGACTCCGGGGCCGTGGACCAGCACGGGGTGCGCGTGCACCCGCAGTACCAGGGCAGCGGTTCGGTCCTGTCCTTCAACACCTGGAACGTCGTCACCTCGAACATCGGCGCGAACACGGCCGGCAAGACGATCGACCGCATCCTGATCGGCTACGACCAGCCGGCCGGCACCGCCACGTTCCGCGGGTACTTCGACGACATCTCGATCACGCCGGGCACCCTGGCCAACTACGTGGACACCCGGCGCGGCTCGAACTCCGACTTCGGCTACTCGCGCGGCAACACGTTCCCGGGCGCGACGGTGCCCAACGGGTTCAACTTCTGGACGCCGGTCACGAACGGCAACAGCGACGGCTGGCTGTACCAGTGGAACGCGGCCACCGTGCAGGGCTTCGCGATCAGCCACGAGCCCAGCCCCTGGATCGGCGACTACGGCCAGCTGCAGGTGATGCCGATGACCGGCGGGGTGAAGGCGTCGCCGGACGCGCGCAAGTCGACGTTCAGCCACGGCAACGAGGTCGCGCGGGCGCACTACTACGCGACGCGGCTGGACACCTACGGCATCACCGCCGAGATGACCCCGACCGACCACGCCGGCGTCATGCGCTTCACGTTCCCGGCCGCGTCCGACTCGGCGATCCTGTTCGACGTCATCGACAGCGCCGGCGGCTCGTTCAGCGTCGACCCGGGGTCCCGCACGATCAGCGGCTACTCGGACCACCGCGGCCAGAAGCTGTACTTCTCGGCCACCGTCGACACCGCGATCGCCGCCTCCGGCACCCCGGGCGGGGTCACCTTCGCGACCGGCAACGGCCAGCGGGTCACGCTGCGGATCGGCACCTCGTGGATCAGCGTGCCCCAGGCCGCGGCCAACCTGGCCCAGGAGGTCGGCGCCAAGGACTTCGAGACGGTCCGGGCCGAGGCCCAGGCCCAGTGGGACGCCGTGCTGGGCAAGGTGCGGCTGGAGGGCGCGAGCAACGCGCAGCTGGTGACCTTCTACTCGAACCTGTACCGGGCCAACATGTACCCGAACAACCGCGCCGAGATGGTGAACGGGGTGCGGCGCTTCCTCAGCCCGTACGACAACCAGCTCCACGACGGCCAGATGTACGTCAACAACGGCTTCTGGGACACCTCGCGGGCCGAGTGGCCGCTCATGACGCTGCTGAGCCCCACCCACACCGGCGAGATGCTCGACGGGTTCGTCAACGCCTACAAGGAGGTCGGCTGGACCCCGCGCTGGTCCGGCCCGTGGAACGTCGGCGCGATGGTCGGCTCCAACCAGGACCTGGCGTTCGCCGACGCCTACGTCAAGGGCGTGCGGAACTTCGACTACGCCGCCGCCTACGCCTCGATGGTGAAGAACGCGACGGTGTACGCGGGGTCGGATCAGAACGGCCGCCAGGGCATCGAGGTCTCGACGTTCAAGGGGTACGTGCCCACCGACGTGCGGGGCGAGTCGGCGTCGTGGACGCTCGAGGACGCCAACAACGACTTCGGCGTCTTCCAGCTCGCCTCGGCCCTGGGCAAGACCGAGGACGCGGCGTACTTCCGCAACCGCGCGCTGGATTACGTGAACCTGTACTCCCCAACAGTAGGAATGTTCCGGGGGAGGCAGAGCAACGGCAACTGGCGCACCAGCGACGCCGACTTCAAGCCGAACCTGTGGGGCTGCGAGTTCACCGAGGGCGCGCCGTGGCACTACGCGATGGGCGCCCCGCAGGACCCGCAGGGCATGGCCGGGCTCTACGGCAGCCGGGCGGCGATGTCGGCGAAGATCGACCAGGTGCTGGCCGCGTCCCGGGACTACCTGCCGGGCTGCTACGGCGGGGTCATCCACGAGATGCGCGAGGCGTACGACGGCAACCTGGGCCAGTACGCGCACGCCAACGAGCCCATTCACCACATGCTTTACATGTACAACTACGCCGGTACCCCCGCGAAGACCCAGAACCAGGTGCGCCGGGTGCTGACCCAGCTCTACGACTCGGGCGCCGGGACCGGCAACGGCTACCTCGGCGACGAGGACAACGGGGAGATGTCGGCCTGGTACGTCTTCTCCGCGCTGGGCTTCTACCCGGCCCGGATGGGCAGCACCGACTACACCATCGGCGCGCCGCTGCACCCGAAGGCCACCATCGCGCTGGAGAACGGCAAGTCGTTCACGGTGAGCGCGCCCGGGGTCAGCGACGCCAACCGGTACATCCAGAGCGCGACGCTCAACGGCGTGCCGTACACCCGGAACTATCTGACCCACGCGGACCTGCTGGCCGGCGGCACGCTCGCGTTCGTGATGGGGCCGAACCCGTCCTCGTGGGGGACCGGCTCGGCCGACATCCCGCCGTCGCTGACCTCCGGGGCCGCCGCGCCCGCGCGCCTCACCGACCGGACGCCGGGCGGCACGCTCACCGCCAGCGGCGAGAACGGCCCCGGCGAGGCGCGGGACAAGCTGACCGACGACACGTCGATGACGAAGTGGCTCACGTTCGCGAACACGGCCACGCTCACCGACCAGCTGACGGCGTCGGTGGCGGTCAAGCAGTACACGCTGACCTCGGCCGACGACGTCCCCGGCCGGGACCCGCGGGCCTGGACGCTGCAGGGCTCCAACGACGGGGTCACCTGGACGACGGTCGACACGCGGTCCAATGTGGACTTCGCCGACCGCCGCCAGACGCGGGCGTTCGTGGTCACCGGCAGCGCGTCCTATTCGCGGTACCGGCTGCAGATCACCGCCAACCACGGCGCGGCCGAGACGCAGCTCGCCGAGTGGCAGCTCATTGCATGAGGTTCGACCAGCCGGTCCACGTGGACTGGTCGCGCAGCCACAGCTGGGTGACGAGGTTGCCGCCGGAGACGGCATAGATCTCGGTGTTGCCGGTCCAAGGATTGAGCACCACGGCGGGGTCCGTGTCGAGCGCGACCCCGCCGATGCTGGTCCACGGCGTCCACGTGCCAAAGGGCATGACCAGGGTGTACTTGAGGGTGCCGGCGTCGTTCGCGTAGATCTCGGTCGTCCGGTACCGCGGGTTGTAGAACACCGCCGGATCGCCGGACAGCGCGCCGCCGAGGTTCGTCCAGCCCGTCCACCGCGTGCCCGTGTACACCTGCTGGGCGAGCCTTCCGCCGGACGAGCGGGCGTAGATCTCGGTGGTGCCGTGCAGCGGGCTGCGGAACGCCACCGGATCGCCGCGCAGGTCGCCGCCGAGGTCCTGCCAGCCCGACCAGCCGGCGCCGTAGTACAGCTGCATCAGGTGGCCGGTGGCGCCCCGCGCGTAGATCTCGGTCGTCCTGTAGACCGGGTTGTAGAGCACCTCGGCGGGGTCGCCCGCGAGGTCGCCGCCGAGATCGTTCCAGGGTGACCAGCCGCCGTTGTAGAAGCGCTGCATCAGGTGGCCGTTCGCGCCGCGGGCGTAGATCTCGGTCGTCCGGTACCGCGGGCTCCAGAACACCACCGGATCGCCGGCCAGGTCCCCGCCCAGGTCCGTCCAGTCCGACCAGCGCCCGCCCAGCCAGTACTTCTGGGCCAGCCGGCCGTCGCGGGTGCGGGCGTAGACCTCGACCGTGCGGGCCGCCGGGTTCTGCAGCACGTGCGGGGTGCCGGCGATGCCGCCGCCGAAGTTGCTCCAGCTGGACCAGCCGTAGCCCGGGCTCCAGTACCGCTGGGACAGCCCGTGGGTGGCGTCGGTGTACACCTGCAGCTGGGTCGTGGCCGGATGGGCGACCGCGACCGGCTTGGCGATCAGCGGCTCCGGCGGGTCGATCCCGGCCAGCCGGCGCAACTGCTCGAGGGTGCCGTTGAAGACGTCCTTGTCGTAGTTGCCCTGCTGGTCGTTCTCGCCGGCCGCGTACTGCCACAGCGTCCACGAGCTCCAGCCGCCCGGCAGCTTCGGCGCGGTGCCGCTGTAACTGGCCACGTCCAGCGGGTAGGAGCTGAACTGGCTGGTGCCGCCGACGCACTGGTTCCACCAGCTCGCCGCGGTGTAGATCATCGCCTTGCGCCCGATGCGGACCTGGATCTGGTCGAGGAACGCCTGGATCCAGGCGCGCATCGCGGTCTGGTCGAGGTTGTAGCAGGCGCCGACGGTGTTGAAGTACGGCCACTCCAGATCGACGAACGGCACCAGGGTCTTCGAGTCGTTCACCCAGGCCGCGTTGTCGATGAAGATGTTCGCGTCGCCGACCGGGTCGCCGTGGTCGGGGCGGGCGAAGGTGTACGCGCCGGCCAGCAGCCCGGCCCGCTTGGCGTCGGCGATGTCCCGGGCGAAGTACGGGTTGATGTAGTTGTTCGTCTCGGTCGCCTTGACGTAGGCGAACTGCACGCCCTGCGCGGCCTGGCCGGCCCAGTCGATCGTCTTGTAGACGCTGTGGTCGTGGCTGGAGACGTCGATGCCCTGCACCGTGTACCGCGGGCCGGGCGTCGCCGCGGCGGCCTCCTCGTGCCGTCCCGCCTGGGCGTGGCCGTTACCGGTATCCGCGGGCGAGACCGGGTGGGCCAGCGTGGCGAGCATGACGACGGCGAGGAGGCTCCGCATTCGGGCACGCTATACGTAATTCACGGCTTATGTCCGAGTTTTCGCGCGGAAGAGCAACGCGGCCGCGATCACCGAGACCACCATGATCCCCACGCACCAGGCGATCGCCCGCCACGGCGCGTCGCCGACCGGCTGGTCCAGCAGCAGCCCGCGCAGGCTCTCGGTGATCGGGGTGACCGGCTGGTTGCCGGCGAACCCGCGCAGCCACGAGGGCATCGTGTCGATCGGGACGAAGGCGCTGCTGGCGTACGGCAGGAAGGTGATCCCGAACGTGTAGCCGCTGGCCGCCTCGGGGGTGCCGGCGAGCAGGCCCAGGCACGCCGAGAGCCAGGAGACGGCGGCGATCGTCAGCAGCAGGATGCCCAGCGCGGCGAACCACTGCCCGGCGTCCGCGTGCGGCCGGAACCCGAGCGCGAACGCGACCCCGAGCACGAGCGCGCTGGAGACCACGTTGCGGGCCAGGCTCGCGAAGACGTGCCCGGAGAGAACCGCGGCGCCGCCGACGTCGAGCGTGCGGAGCCGGTCGACGATCCCCTCCTTGAGGTCGTTGGCCACCGAGACCGCGGTCATCGCCGAGCCGAACGCCACGCACAGCAGCATGACGCCGGGCACGACGTAGGTGACGTACTCGGTGCCGGTCTGGATCGCCCCGCCGAACAGGTAGACGAAGACCACCATGAGCAGCACCGGCAGCATGATCGACATGAGCAGGGCCTCGACGTTGCGCCGGCCGAGGCGCAGCGAGCGGCCGCCGAGCACGGTCCACTGGGTGAGGGCGCTACTGGACACCGGCCAGCTCCTTGCGTGCGGTGAGGGCGAGGAAGACGTCGTCGAGGGTGGCGCTGTGCAGGGAGAACCGGCGGACCCCCGAGCCCGCCGGGTCGATCTCGTCCAGGACCGAGCGCACGTGGGCCGCGCTGCCGTCCGTGGTGACGCCGAGGGTCAGCCCGGCGTCGTCGCGCTGCACGACCCGGGCGCCGAGCACGGCCGCCGCCGCGTCGTAGGCGCCCCGGTCGGCCAGGTCGAGGTCGAGGCGCTGGTCGCCGAAGCGCGCCTTGAGCTCGGCCGGGGTTCCCTCGGCGACGACGCGGCCGTGGTCGACGACGGCGACGCGGGCGGCGAGGCGGTCGGCCTCCTCGAGGTACTGCGTGGTCAGGAAGACCGTCCGCCCGGCCGCGACCAGCCCGTCGACCACCTCCCACATGCCCTGCCGGCTGGTCAGGTCCAGCCCGGTGGTCGGCTCGTCCAGGAAGATGACCTGCGCTGTTCCGGTGAGCCCGGCCGCGAGGTCGAGGCGGCGCCGCATACCCCCGGAGTAGTGCCCGACCCGCCGGTGCGCGGCCGCGGTCAGGTCGAAGCGCTCGAGCAGCTCGTCGGCGCGCCGGTGGGCGTCGCGCTTGGACAGCCCGGAGAGCCGGCCCATCATGCGCAGGTTCTCGGCGCCCGTCTGCAGCTCGTCGACCGAGGCGTACTGGCCGGTGAGGCTGATCGCCCGGCGCACCCCGGCGCGGTCGCGGACCACGTCGTGGCCGGCCACCCGGGCGCGGCCGCCGTCCGGGCGGGTCAGCGTGGTGAGGATGCGCACCGTGGTGGTCTTGCCCGCCCCGTTCGGGCCGAGCAGGCAGAACACCGTGCCGGCGGGCACCCGCAGGTCGACGCCGGTGAGCACGCCGACCTTGCCGTAGGACTTCGTGAGGCCGGTCGCCTCGATCGCGTATGCGGTACGCTCTTCTGCGTATGCCGTACGGTTCATGCGTACGTTATACGCAGAAGTAGAATCCGGAGTCAATGAGCGAAGACGAAAACGGCATTCCGAAGGCCCTGGCCGCGGCGTGGGGACTGCGCGAGCGCCCGGGGAAGGGCCCCAAGCCCGGGCTGACCCTGGACCGGATCGTGGCCGCCGGGGTGAAGGTCGCCGCGACCGAGGGGCTGGGCGCGGTGTCGATGGCGCGCGTCGCGAGCGAGCTGGGCGCGGCCACGATGTCGCTGTACCGGTACGTCTCGGCCAAGAACGAGCTGCTCGACCTCATGGTCGACGTGGCCATCGGGGCGCCGCCCGAGCCGGACCCGGGCCTGGGCTGGCGGGCGGGGCTGCGCGGGTTCGCCGACTCCTACCTCGCGCTGCTGCGCCGCCAGTCCTGGGTGGTGCGGGTGCCGATCAACTCCCCGCCGATCACCCCGAACCAGATCGGCTGGATGAACCACGGCCTGTCGGTCATGCGCGGCACCACGCTGCGCCACGACGAGCGGCTCTCCACGATCATGATGGTCAGCGGCATGGCCCGGAACTGGGCGCTGCTCACGTCCGACATCGACGCCGCCGCGCAGGCCGCGGGCGGGACGACGGAGCAGGCGATGTTCGAGTACGGCCGGCTGCTCGTCCTGCTCGCCGACCCGGTCCGCTTCCCGGCGGTCGGCGAGCTGATCGCGTCCCGGGTGCTGGAGACCTCCAACACCCGGCCGGACGACGACTTCGACTTCGGCATCGAGCGACTGCTCGACGGCCTGGAAACGCTGATGCGCTCCCGTCAGTCGAGCTCGTAGATGGCCACGTGCCCGAACTTGTACCGCAGCTTCGCGAACTGGCGCAGGTCCTCGGAGACCGGGACCTCGCCGCCGCTCGGCGGGTCGTTCCAGCTCCAGTTGTAGACGTCCTCGGTCCACAGCCAGCGCACGTGGTAGTGCTCGCGCAGCCGGCCGACGGTCGCCGCCGACGGGGTGGTGAACGCCGCGTCGTTGTCGATGAGCACCGGCGGCTTCCAGTACATCGTGTTCTCCTGCGGCACCCCCTGCACCAGCTCCTGGTTGTGCGCCTCGGCCGTGTAGGCCCAGGACTCGACCAGCACCCGGCGCTCGGTGTAGCCCGCGATGCCCAGGTGCCGGCGGTCGCAGACCCCGCCGCCGGCCACGTACACGCAGTGCGCGTTGGTGGCGATCAGGTCGTCCGGTGACGAGTGCTCGCGCAGCCAGCGTCCGGCCTCGCGGGTGCCCTCGGTGACGACCGGCCACAGCTCGCCGCGCTCCTTCCAGCCGTGCTGGGCCCCGTCGGTCACCGCATAGGTGAACTGGCGGAAGGCGGTCGGCACGGAGAAGCCGAGCATCAGCGCGACGACCAGCGCGACGGACATGCCGCGGGCCATCTGGTACCGCCGCCGCAGCGCGAATCCGGCCGCCAGCGCGACGGCGGCCAGGATCGCGTACGGGTAGATCAGCTGGACGGTCACCAGGAGCGCGTTGTAGTGCCGGGTGTGCACCGGCACCCGGCCGGTGTCGAGCAGCCGCACCAGGCCGACCACGGCCATGCCGGCCACGACCGCGCCCACCAGCGGGCGCAGGCCGCGCCGGGTGAGCCGCGGCAGGAGCAGCACCAGGCCCCAGGTGGCGGCGGCGGCCACGTACGGCCGGGCGCCCATCAGGAAGTACGTCTCGGAGCCGCCGACCTGGCCGCCGATCACCAGCGCCGCGGTGCCGGCGATGCCGAGCCCGGCCAGCAGCAGCACCTCGGGGGCGGCCCACCGGCGGCGCAGGCCGGCCACGCCGCCCCAGATCATGACCCAGCACATGACCGTCATCGCGAGCAGCACGACCAGCCGCCACGGCTGCGGGTCGGAGATGAGGGCCGTGGTCGCGCCGGCCGCGTTGCGCCGCATCGCCAGCAGCGGGCTCACCATCAGACCCTGGCTCTGCCCGCCGAAAAGCACGACCTGCGCGAACACCATCCAGAACAGCACCACGCCGAGCGCCTTCAGGGCGATCCGGTTGAGCCGGCGCTGGAAGACGAGCTGGACGGCCAGCAGGAGCAGCAGGCCGCAGAACAGGGTCGGCAGGAACGTCGCCTTGGCGCCCATCACCGCCGCCGGCAGCAGCGCGAACAGCGCCCAGCGCCGCCGGTCGGTCCCGTGCCCGCGCAGCAGGTCGAGCAGGACGAGCATCAGCGGCACGAACAGCAGGCTGCCGAACGTCTGGGTCGGGCTCGTCCACAGGTAGAGCCGCAGGTTGGAGCCGTCGTCGACCACGTTGAACGCGTACGCGCGGTAGAACGAGCGCAGCGGCCAGCCGTACGGGTCCGGGGCCAGCACGAAGAACGCGGCGATCACGGTCAGCGCCCCGCCCCACCAGGAGCCGATCAGCCGCCGGCCGAACGCGGCCACCAGCACCGCGTAGGCCACGATCATCGGCAGCAGCGTGAGCCGGGTGATGAGCACCCACGGCTCGATGCCGGTGGCCCAGCTCGTCGAGGCCATCTCGGCGTAGACGAACCAGTGGTAGTACACCGGCTCGCTGATCACCCACGGCGTGACGAAGTCCATGTGGTGCTTGAACTCGCCGGTGAGCGCGAGGTGGAACGGCAGGTCGATGTCGGTGCGGCCGTAGCTGGGCCAGGTCCGGCCGATGAGCCGGAAGTACTTGGTGGACCAGCCGAGCAGCAGCAGCGCGACGACGGCCAGCGTCCACGCGAAGGCCAGCGGGGCGCGCCCGTCCGGGCCGGGGCCGCGCCAGAACCTTCGCAGCCCCGGTACCGCGGCGAACGTGGCGATGACCGCCAGCGGTACCAGCTGCGTGGCCAGCGGCAGGCCGAGCGCCCGGGCCGGGATGTAGGTCAGCACCTCGACCGCGTAGCCGATCGCCGTGCCGGCCGCGAGGTCCTCGGGGACGGACCGGGACCCGCGGTGCACCAGCCGCCAGAGCAGCGTGCCGGGCAGCGTGATGCCGAGCGCGATGTACACCGCGAAGATGCCGGACTTGCCCAGCGAGACGTCGTAGCAGCGCAGCACGGCGACGCTCGCGACCAGGACCACCGCCGCCGGCAGCCACGGGGAGCGCCAGAACCGCCCGCGCGGCCGGGCCGGGGCGTCGAGCGTGACCCGGACGTCGTCGTGCTCCGCCCGTTGAGTGAGGACCATTGCGTCGCTTTCTGAGGGGGTCACGCCGCCTTGCGGATCTCGATCGCGAACCCGCTGGCCACCTGGGCCGCCATCGGGTGGTGCACGAGCAGCAGGTCGAGCAGCTTCAAGGGGGACAGCAGCCAGGTGAGCGGGAGCACCGCGCGGTAGAGGCGGCAGCTGCCGAAGGAGAGCACCATGGCGAGCCACTCCTGCAGCACCCAGACCATGCCGGACGTGGGGCCGGCGCCGACCTTGACGTCGAGCACCTCGAACCGGCCGAACTGCTCGCGCAGGCCGACCTCCGTGTAGCGCTGGAAGTCGTACGGCGAGGCGTGGAACGGCTGCATGAAGGGCACGAAGACCAGCATCCGGCCACCGGGGCGCAGCACGCGGTGCATTTCGGCAATATGGGCGTCCGGATCCGGCACGTGCTCCAGCACCGCGATGCTGACCCCGCCGGCCAGGCTGCCGTCGGCGAGCGGCAGGCGGCGCAGGTCGGTGACGATGTCGACGTTGCCGTACGAGCCGCCGTCCATGCAGATGATCCGCTCGTCGCGGCGGTGCGTGCCGCAGCCGAAGTCGGCCACCAGGTCCCGGTCGAGGTCGAAGCCGCGCAGGAAGCCGCTGATCAGGCCCGGCCGGTCGTGCACGGGGGAGAGCACCTTGATCGCGGTCGGGTAGAGCCGGTGGAACCGGGTCTTCACCAGCTCCTTGATCCGGTTCAGCGCGTCGGCCTTGAGCTCCTCGTCCCCGAAGCCGCCGAAGCGAAGTTGGGCCCCGCGGCGCTCGCCGGCGTGCCCGCACACCGCGCAGGCGAGGCTCTCCTGACTGGTGCCGGCGAGCGGCGCGTGGCAGGCCGGGCAGGCGAGCACCGCCGCCAGGCGGGCCTGCCGCGCGGCCGCGGCGGGCGAGGACATGGGGGTGTCGGTCACGGTGTCGGTCATGGCCCTCAGCGCTCGATTTCGTAGACGGCGATCTGCCCCGCGCGGTAGCGGAAGGTCGCGAACCGGGCCAGGTCGGGCCCGAGCTCGCCGTAGGTCTCGGCCACGAACAGCCAGCGGACGTGGTACTCGTCGCGCAGCCGGCCGACGGTGGCCGCCGACGGCCGGGTGAACGCCGCGTCGTTGGCGGCGAGCCGCGCCTGGTCCCAGTACGGCGCGACGATCGGGTTGACCCCCAGCCGGTTGGCGTCGGTGTGGTTGCGGTCGGTGAAGCCCCAGCCCTCGACCAGGAACCGGCGCTCGGTGAACGCGGCGAAGGCGAAGTGCCGGTTGTCGCAGCCGAGGTTCTGGTTGAACGGCAGGCAGTGGGCGTTGGTCGCGACCAGGTCGGCGGGGGAGGAGTGGTCCCGCAGCCAGCGGCCGGCCTGCGCGGTGCCGGGGGTGAACAGCGCCGGGGGCCGCGCGACCGCGCGGTAGCCGGTGGCGTCGGCCTGCCGCACGGCCGCGGTCAGGTGCACGGCGGCGGTCGCCAGACCCGCGCCCGCGAGCAGCGCACAGGCGAGCGTGCGCTGGTCGGCGCGGCTCAGGCGGTACACGAGCAGGAAAACGGCGGCCAGAAGACCGAATGCGAGCAGGTATGGCCAGGCCAGCACCCACGCGGCCCGGGGACCGCTCAGATCGGTCAGGCGGGGGACGGCGGCCGGACTCAGCGCGCGGACGCCGAGCAGGACGAGCGCCCCGGCAGCAAGCGCGCCCCAGGCGGCCCAGGTGGGGCGGCGGGGCGCGATGAGGGCCAGGCCGGCGACCGCGGCCAGCGACAGGTAAGGGCGCGCGGAGACCATGAACCAGTCCTCGGCGCCGTCCTGGTTGCCGAGGACCGCCAGCGCGGCGACGCCGGACAGGCCGATGCCGAGGCACAGGATCGTCGGTTCGGCCGCGATGCGCGCGTCCGGGCGGCGGTGGCGGAGCAGGCGGGCCAGGCCGAGCAGCCCCGGCCAGATGCAGGCCCAGCAGGCGAGCGTGAGGAGCGCGGTGAACACCGCCCGCCACAGCTGGGGGAACTGCGGGGACTGGAACCTCGTCGTGTACGCCGCGCCGGAGACCTCGGTGAAGTGCAGCGGGTCGACACTCATGCCCTGCGAGGCGCCGCCGAACAGCACGAACTGCGCGAACAGCACGGCCGCGACGGCCAGCCCGCAGCCGAACACCAGCCCGGCGGGGACGCGGCGGCGGGTCACCAGGCGGGCCGCCACCACGAGCAGCAGGCCGGCCAGCAGCATCGGGGCGTACGTCGCCTTGGCCCCGGTCACGGCCGCGGTCAGCAGCGCCGCCAGCGCCCAGCGGGCCCGGCCGCCCTCGGTCATCGCCGCCGCCACGACCAGGACCAGCCCGGCGACGAGGCAGGCGCCGAACGTCTGGGTCGGGCTGGTCCAGAGCTGGACGCGCAGCGAGGAGCCATCCTCGTACGGATTGGTGTTGTAGTCGGCGAACCACTGGCTCAGCGGCCACCGGTACGGCGCCGGGGCCAGGACGAACAGCGTCAGCACGGGCGCGGCGAGGCCGGCCCACCAGGTGCCGGTGAGCCGCCGGCCGAGGACGCCGATCAGGGTCAGGAAGCCCAGCAGCATCGGCAGCGGGGCGAGCCGCACCAGCAGGGAGTGCGGCTCGATGCCGGTGGTCCAGGAGGTGGCGGCCATCTCGGCGTAGACGAACCAGTGGTACAGCACCGGCTGGTCGGCGACCCACGGGGACATCAGCGGCACGTGGTGCTTGGCCTCGCCGAGCAGCGCCAGGTGGAACGGCGAGTCCGGGTCGGGGCTGAGCAGGCCCGGCTCGACGAGGTCGTGGACGCGGAAGAAGCGCAGGCAGCTCCAGCCGACGACGACCGCCCCGACGCCGGTCATGGCCAGCGACCACCAGCGCGGGGTCCGGTCCGCCGGGTCGCCGCTGCCGCGCCAGTGCCGGCGCAGGCGGGGTACGGCGAGGAAGACCACGACGGTGCCGGCCGCCCAGGCCACCGTGGCGGCGGGCACGCCGAGCGCGCGGCAGGCGATGTAGGCGAGCACTTCGCCCGCGTAGCCGACCGTCAGCCCGGCGGCGAGGTCCTCGACCAGCCAGCCGGAGCGGCCGCGGACGGCGCGCCAGACGAGGGTGCCGGGCAGGACGACGCCGAGCGCGAGGTACGCCGCGAACGTGGCGGTGGTCGGGACCGGGACGCGGTAGTACGCGAGGGCGGCCGTGGTGAGCACGGCGAGCGCGACCGGCGGCGCCCAGGCCGGCGGCAGACGCCGGGCGGGATCCGGGGCGACGGCCCGCAACTCCGGCTGTTCGACCGCCAACGTCACGCAGACCTAACGAGCGCGCATTTGCCCGGATACGGCGGGCGGTCGGCCCAGGCCGGGTTGGTAGAACTGTCCTATGGAAGACCTGCGCGCACAGCGGATGTTCGGCGGCTCACCGGGCGACATCGCCGGGAGTCCGTTCCGGGCCGACCGCGACCGGATCGTGGCCTCGCCGTTCTTCGCGCGCCTGGCCGGGGTCACGCAGGTCATCAGCCCCGGTGGCTCGGGCCTGCTGGTGCACAACCGGCTCACCCACAGCCTCAAGGTGGCCTCGGTCGCGCGCGGCATCGTCGAGCAGCTCGGCGACGACCCGCTGCTGGAGAAGCTCGGCGGGTGTGACGCCGACGTCGTCGAGGCGGCGGCACTCGCCCACGACCTCGGCCACCCGCCGTTCGGGCACCTGGGCGAGGCCGTGCTGGACCGGCTCGCGCGGGAGCGGCTCGGGCTGCCGGACGGGTTCGAGGGCAACGCCCAGTCCTACCGGATCGTCACCAGCACCCAGGTCCGGGGCACCACCATCGGGCTGGACCTCACCGCGGCGGTGCGGGCGGCGCTGCTGAAATACCCGTGGACCCGGCGGACGTACCCGAACCCGCACCCGATGCACATGAGCCCGACGCCCCGCGGCGCCGGCGGCGATCCGGCGGTGGGGTCGAGCAAGTTCGGGGCGTACGTCACCGAGCTCGCCGACGTCCGGCAGGCCCGCGCCCCGTTCGCCGGCCGGCTCGCCGACTGGCAGCAGACCGCGGAGGCGTCGGTGATGGACACCGCCGACGACATCGCCTACGCCATCCACGACCTGGAGGACTTCCACCGCGTCGGGGTGCTGCAGCAGGGCGCGGTCGCGGCCGAGCTGGTGGCCTGGCTGCGCGACGCCGACGCGCTTCGGGTCATGGGCGACACGCAGCTGCGTGCGGCCGGGCGCCGGCCGGGCCGCTCGGTCGAGGCGCTGCGCCGGCAGCTGCACGCCAAGGACGGCTGGATGTGCGACGACGACGCGTTCGCGGCGGCCGTCGCGCACGTGCGCACCGAGCTGGCCGACGGGCTGCTCGCGCTGCCGTTCGACGGGTCGATCGAGGCCGAGCAGGCGGTGGACCGGTTCTCGGCCCGCTGGACGCGGCGGCTCATCGACGCGGTGTACGTGCGCCCGGACCCGCCGGTGCGCTCCGGGCACGTGCTGCTCGCGTCCGCGCAGTGGCACGAGGTGCAGGTGCTGAAGTTCATCCACCACCGGTTCGTGCTGGAGCGGCCCGACCTGGCCCTGCACCAGCGGGGGCAGGCGCGGCTGCTCGCCGGGCTGGTGGAGGCGCTGCACGCGTGGCTGACCGACCCGGGCGAGGAGGCGCGGCTGCCGCGGCGGCTGCACGACCTGGTGGAGCTGGCCGAGAACGAGACGGCGGAGCTGGAGCCCTCCGACTACGGCCTGGACCGGCTCGACGTGGTGGCGATGGCGCGCGGCCGGGCGATCGTCGACTTCGTGGCGGCGCTGACCGACGGGCAGGCGGCGGGGCTGCTGGAGGCGCTGTCGGGTCGTTCGCGGCAGCTGTGGACGGACGCGTTCGTATTGTGAGTCCCATGCTTCGACTGCGTGCGATGACTCAGGACGAGTTCGACGCCCGGCTCCCGGCGCTGCACCGGGACTATGCCGAGGACGAGGTGCGGGCGGGGCGGGCGCGGCCGGAGAGCGTGCGCCTGCAGGTCGCGGCGCTGTTCGCCCGGCTGCTGCCCGACGGGGTCGACAGTCCCGGCCAGTTGCTCTTCAGCGGGGTCGCGGCCGGCGGGGACGTGGTGGGATACATCTGGCTGGCGCTGCCGACCGCGGACCGGCCGCAGGCCTGGGTGTACGACGTGCAGGTCGACGCGGCGTTCCGGCGGCAGGGGTACGGGCGGGCGCTCATGCTCGCGGCCGAGGAGGAGCTGCGTTCTCGGGGGATCGGGGTGCTCGGGCTCAACGTGTTCGGGCACAACTCGGGGGCGCGGGAGCTGTACGAGAGCCTGGGGTACGAGACGATGACCATCCAGATGGCGAAGGATCTGACGTGACCGAGCGGCTGGTGGTGATCGGCGGCGATGCGGCCGGGATGAGTGCCGCTTCCCAGGCGCGGAAGCGCCGCGGTTCGTCCGACCTGTCTATCGTGGCTTTTGAGCGCGGCCAGCACGTGTCCTATTCCGCGTGTGGCATTCCCTATCTGGTGGCGGGGGACGTCACCGATCCGGATCATCTGGTGGCGCGGCACCCGGCGGATTTTGCTCGTGTCGAGATCGATCTCCGTCTATCTTCCGAAGTTGTCGGTATCTCCGACGGTGTTGTTACTGTCCGGTCTCCCGACGGCGAGTATCGGGAGCCGTTCGATCAACTGGTGATCGCCACCGGGGGCGTGCCGGCGCGGCCCAACGTGCCCGGGGCACTGTCCGTCGGGATTCACGGGGTGCAGACGCTCGAGGACGGGATCCGGCTGCTCGGGTACCTCGACCGGCACTCGCCCAAGCGGGCCGTGGTGGTCGGCGGCGGGTACATCGGGCTGGAGATGGCCGAGGCGATGATCCGGCACGGGCTCGACGTGACCCTCGTGGACGCGGCCGACCAGCCGATGCGCACCCTCGACCCGGACATGGCCGGGCTGATCGCGGACGCGCTGCGGCGCGAGGGGGTGACGCTGCGGCTCGGCGAGCGGCTGGAGGGGTTCGCCGCGCATGCCGGGCGGGTCACGGCGGTGCACACCACGGGTGGCGAGATTCCGGCGGACATCGTGATTCTGGGGCTCGGGACGCGGCCGAACAGCGACCTGGCCAAGGCGGCCGGCATCGCGATCGGCGAGACCGGCGGCATCCGCACCGACCGCCGGATGCGGACCTCGCGGGACGGGGTCTGGGCGGCCGGGGACTGCGTGGAGACGTTCCACCTCGTGTCGCAGCGGCCGGTCGCCATCGCGCTGGGCACCCACGCCAACAAGCAGGGCCGCGCGGTGGGCATCAACATCGGTGGGGGTTACGCCACGTTTCCAGGCGTCGTCGGTACCGCCGTGTCGAAACTCTGCGACACCGAGGTCGCCCGCACCGGACTGTCGACGGCCGAGGCGGAGGCCGCGGGGTTCCAGCCCTACAGCGTGGTGACCGAGTCCACCACCCGCGCCGGCTACTTCCCGGGCGCGCGCAAGATCAAAACCAAGATCATCGCCGAGCGTACGACGGGCCGGCTGCTCGGCGCGCAGATCGTGGGCGAGGAGGGCGCGGCCAAGCGCATCGACGCGCTCGCGGTGGCGCTGTGGCACGGCATGACGGTGGAGGAGATGACCTCGCTCGACCTGTCCTACGCCCCGCCGTTCGCGCCGGTCTGGGACCCGGTGCTCATCGCGGCCCGCAAGGCGGCGGAGGCGCTAGGTTCGTTCTCGTGATGATCTCGGACTTCGCGTCGCTGTCGGCGGCCGACCTCTACCGGATTCTCAAGCTGCGGTGCGACGTGTTCGTGGTGGAGCAGCACTGCCCCTATCCGGAGCTGGACGGCCGCGACACCGAGCCGGGGACGCTGCACTTGTGGCTGGACGCCCCGGACGGCTCGGTCGCGGCCTATCTTCGGGTTCTCTCGGACGGTGCTGTCGCTCGGATCGGCCGGGTCGTGACCGCCCCCTCCGCCCGGGGCCGCGGCCTGGCGGGTTCGCTGCTGGAGGCGGCGCTGGGTCTGGTCGACGCCTCTGCCGACGTGGTCCTGGACGCCCAGACCGTCGCCACGGGGCTGTACGAGCGCCATGGCTTCGTGACCGACGGGCTCCCTTACGACGACGACGGCATCGAGCACGTGCCGATGCGGCTCACGCGGTCTTCGGCTCCAGCTTGATCGACAGGCTGTTGACGCAGTGACGCGTGTTCTTGGCGGTCATCCGCTCGCCCCGGAACACGTGCCCCAGATGCGAGTCACAGCGCGCGCAGCGAATCTCGGTCCGCACCATGCCGTGGCTACGGTCCTCGATCTCCCGCACGGTGCCGGGGATGGCATCGTCGAAGCTCGGCCAGCCGCAGTGCGAGTCGAACTTGGTGCCACTGTCGAACAGCTGGGCCCCGCAGGCACGACAGTGGTAGGTACCTTCGGTCTTGGTGTCGACGTACTCCCCGCTGAACGGCGCCTCGGTCCCGGCGAGCCGCAGCACCCGGAACTCGTCCGGGGAAAGCCGCGCCCGCCACTCGGCGTCGCTCGTGGGCAGGGTGACGAGTGGCTCAGTCATGCCTCAACGGTAGGCCCAGCTTCGCGGGACGACCATTACGGCCCACGAACACCGTTCCCCCAGCTGTGCGGTTTAGAATTGTTAGCAGGCGTCTGAGGCCTTTTATAGCGAGATGCCCGAATCGTCGGCCTCGCTTGTCTCGTTGCCCCTCCCGAAAGCCACGATTCGGGACTTTTGGCGCATGGGGGTTGGGACGACGATGAGGCTGCTGTACAAGGCTGTCGCGCTGGGCGCAGTGAGCGCCGCGGGCGTGACACCGCTGGCGACCGCCGCCCATGCCGCCGAGGCTCAGGACCTGCGCTTCACGGACGCGGCGACGGGGGCTTTGCAACTCCTGACCACGGAGACCTCCCCGACCCACACCTCCGGCGATTCCCCAACCACGACGAACACCACCTGGCACGGCGCTTCGGCCTCCTACGGCAACGCAGCCGCGGCGGGTTATGGCGACGCGGGCGCGGACAATGCTCCTGGCTATGGCGACGCGGCGGCGGACAACGCTCCCGGTTATGGAGGTTCGGCCAACTCCCGGACGTGGAACGGCAACGCTCCGACCCACGGCTCCGCGAACGGCAACTCTGACAACGGCTACGGTTCCGGCCACGGCAATGGCAACGGCGGTTCGGGTCACGGACATCACGGCGGTTCGGGCAACGGTGGCTGGGGCAACGGCGCCGGTCAGGGCAACGGCGGCTGGAGCAACGGCCACGGTCACGGCGGCCACAGCCACGGTCACGGCAACGGCGGCGGCGGAAACGGCAACGCCAACGGTTACGGCGGCGGCCCCGGCAGCACCAACACCGGAGGCGGCGGCCACGGCCAGGGAACCGGCACCGACACCCCCGGCGGCCAGAGCCCGACCACACCCGGCGGCGGAGGCGGCCAGGGCGACACCAACGGCAACGGCCCCACGACCGGCGGCGGCGCCGGGCAGGGCAACGGCGTCCCGACCCCCGGCGGCAACGGCGGCGCCGGCCAGAGCAACGGCGGCCCAACCATCGGCGGCAATGGCACCGGCACCGCGGTCACCCCCGGCGTCGGCAGCACCGCGGGCGCCGGCGCCGGCGGCGTGACCGGCACCCCCGCCGGCGCGGCCGCGGTCGGCGAACTTCCGGTCACCGGACCCTCGTCGTCGATGATGACCACGATCGGGTTCGCCTTCATCATCGGTGGGGCCGGGGTGCTCTACCTGACCCGCCTCGGGCGCGATCCGGAGGAGGAGCCGGGCGCCACCCGCGTACCCGGCCCGCGCAACCGTCGCCGCGCCATCGACGACGAGGACTTCGACGCTCCTCGCCCCCGTCCGCAGCCGTCCCGTCGGATGCGCTGACAACTCCATCGCTTGAAGGGCGCGGCGGGCCACGGTGCCCGCCGCGCCCTCGCGGTTTGGTGCGGGTTCGGTGGGGGATTCGCGGTGTTGATTGGGCGCGCGGGGGCGGGGTGCGGCAGTAAGGTCCTTGGCATGGCCGGTGCGCTGGAGGTTGAGGTCGCGGGGCGGGCCGTTCGGCTCTCGAGTCCCGAGCGGGTGGTGTTTCCGGAGCGGGGGTTCACGAAGCAGGACGTCTTCGAGTACTACCTCGCCGTCGGGGACGGGATCATGCGCGCCCTGGGAAATCGGCCTACGACGCTGCAGCGGTTCCCCGAGGGGATCGGCGGCGAGGCGTTCTTTCAGAAGAGGGTGCCCACGCGTGGGGTACCGACGTGGATCGAAACGGCGCAGATCGCCTTTCCCAGCGGGCGCAAGGCCGACGAGCTCTGCCCCGCCGATCTCGCGCACGTCGCGTGGGCGGCGCAGATGGGGACCATCGTGTTCCACCCCTGGCCGGTGCGAAAGGGTCACGTCGACCAGCCCGACGAGCTGCGCATCGACCTCGACCCGCAGCCCGGCACCGACTTCGCCGACGCCGCCAAGGTCGCGCTCGTGCTGAAGGGCGTGCTCGACGAGCTGGGCTTCATCGGCTGGCCGAAGACCTCCGGGGGCCGAGGCCTGCACGTGTACGTCCGCATCAAGCCGCAGTGGACCTTCGTCGAAGCCCGCCGGGCCGTGATCGCCCTGGCCCGCGAGGTCGAGCGGCGCGCCCCGGAGCTGGCCACCACCAAGTGGTGGAAGGAGGAGCGGGGGGAGCGGGTGTTCATCGACTTCAACCAGATGGCCCGCGACCGCACGATCGCCTGCGCCTACTCCCTGCGCGCCAACCCCCGCGCCACCGCCTCCACCCCGCTTCGCTGGGACGAGGTAGGTTCGGTCGAGCCGGACGACTTCGACCTGCGCACGGTGCCGGCCCGCATCGCCGAGCTCGGTGACCCGCACGCCGCCATCGACGACGTGGCCCACGACATCTCGGAGCTGCTCGCCTGGTCAGCCCGCGACGCCGAAAACGGCGAAGGCGACATGCCGTACCCGCCCGAGTACCCAAAAATGGAAGGCGAACCCATGCGCGTCCAACCGAGCCGGGCCCGCAAACAGGAGTCCTGACCCACCGCCGCCCGGCCGGACTCGCCCTGCCCACACGACTCGCCCCGCCCGCAGGACTTGCGGCGCCCGCATGACTCGCCCTGCCCACACGACTCGCCCCGCCCGCACGACTTGCGGCGCCCGGACGACTCGCCCCGCCCACACGGCTCGCCGTCGTCGGCACCGTCGTTCACCCTGCCCGTCCGTCCCGCCGCCCCTCACGGCTCGGCTCGCGCGGCGCGGCTCGGCTCGCCCCGTCTGTCGGCCGCTATGCACGAGCTCAGCCCACGCGGCCCGCGCCGCTGTTCGCCGCCACGCGCGCGGGGTTCGGCTTGTTCCGTCTGTCCGCCACCCCGCGCGGCTCGCCCGGCTCAGTCCGTCGGCCGCCATTCGCGACCCAGCCCAAGCGGTTCGGCCCGCTCCATCGGTCCGCCGCCACGCACGACCCAGCCACGCGGCCCGTTCCATCGGTTCACCGCCACGCACGACCTAGCCACGCGGCTAGCCGTGCCGGTTTCCCACGCCACTGGGCGCGCAAGTACCCGGCTGGCCTCACCGCCGACACGACCACGGTATTCGTCGAAGTGGTCATTGCCTGGCTCGCTCGACGATTTGAGAGTGTCTGTCCCGCAGTTTCCGATCAACAGCACTTATCGCCCGTCGGGGTATAAATCCGAAAAGTCGCGGCGCGCCAGCGCCCGACTTTTCGTGACAAAACCCCCACGCCGCCAGAAGGACAAAGCGCCACAACCGCAAACCGCCCCGCCTTCCGAGAAAAGGAGGGCGGGGCGGTGCGAGCCGGAAGAGCGAGAGCAGGCTACTTCTCGCAGGTAGTACCCGTCGCCGGCACCTTCAGGTCGATGAAGTACCGGTTCACGGCGTCAATAATGCAGCCCGTCTGCGGATACGCCGTATGCCCTTCGCCCTTCCAAGTGACCAAGGTGCCCACCCCCAGCATTTTGGCCAGAGCCGGCGCCTGCTCGTAAGGCGTTGCCGGGTCGCCAACGGTGCCGATGACCACGATCGGAGCCGAGCCCGTGGCCGGGCCAGTGGGGTACGGGTCGCGTTTGCCCGGCCACTGGGCGCAGATCAGGTTCAGCGCCAGCGGCCCGCCGAACAGCGGGTACTTCTGCCGCCACTGCCCCTGCAGCGTGCGGTCCTGCTCGATCGTGGGGGTGTCGTCCGAGTCGGCGCAGTTCACGGCCGAGTTGGCGTCGAACATGTTGGAGTAGTGGCCGTTCTGGTCGCGCTCGGCGTAGGCGTCGGCCAGCTGGAACATCTTGGCCGGCTTGCCGTTGCGCAGGTCGTCCATGGCCTGGGCCAGCAGGCGCCACGACGACTCGCTGTACAGCGACGAAACCACCGCGGTGAAGACCCAGCCCGAGGTTGCCTTGCGGCCGCCCGCGCCCGTGACCGGGTTGGTGCGGGCGTCGGCGATGGCCTTCATGACGACCGCTCGGGCGTCGGGGCCGATCGGGCAGGAGGAGGCGTTGCTCTGGCACCACTTGCTGAAGTTGGTGAACGCCAGCTCGAAGCCCGCGGCCTGCTTCTCGGCCGAGACCTGCATCGACTGGGTCGGGTCCACGGCGCCGTCCAGGACCAGGGCCCGGACGTTCTTGGGGAAGAGCTGGGCGTAGACGGCCCCCAGCAGGGTGCCGTAGCTGTAGCCCAGGTAGGTGAGCTGGGGCTCGCCGACCGAGGCGCGCAGGGCGTCCAGGTCGCGGGCGGTCTGCTCGGTGGAGAAGAGCGGGAGCTGGTCGCCGTACTTGTCGCCGCAGCTCTGGGCCATGCGGCGGGTCACGGTGACGAAGGTCTGGAAGCCCTCGTCGCTCGTGGGGTCGGGGTCGATGCCGAAGTTCTGGTCCAGGTCGGCGTCCGCGAAGCACTTCACCGGGGAGGAGCGGCCCACGCCGCGCGGGTCGAAGCCGATGATGTCGAAGCGGCGGACGATCTCGGCGGGGAGGTACACCGAGCGGTACACGCCGTAGTCGAAGCCTGAGCCGCCCGGGCCGCCGGGGTTGATGAACAGGGAGCCGACGCGGTCGCGCTGGGAGGTGGAGCGGCCGCGGACCATGGCGATGTCGTACGTCCCCGAGTCCTTCGGGTTGTTCCAGTCCTTCGGGACCTTTACGGTCGCGCAGGTGAACTGGACGTTCTGCGGCGGGGTGGGGAACACGCCCTTGTAGGCGTCGGGGCACGGCTGCCAGTCGGCGGCCGGGATGTCCAGGCCGCCCGACTTGTTGGCCGCACCGCCCGCACCCGACGGGGACGTCGACGGCTTGCCCAGCGGGCGGCCCGACGTCGGCGTCGTGAACTGGGAGCCCGACGTGCAGCCGGCGGCGAGGACGAAGACCAGGAAGAACGGCAGGAAGCGCCGGAAGCGGCTCACGGGCGGCCCGCCAGGACGGCCTCGACGTCGAAGCGGATCGGGCGGTCCAGCTGCTCGTACGTGCACGAGCGCGGGTCGCGGTCCGGGCGCCAGCGCTTGAACTGGGCGGTGTGGCGGAAGCGGTCGCCCTCCATGGCGTCGTAGCCGACCTCGACCACGAGCTCGGGGCGGAGCGGCACGAACGAGAGGTCCTTCTTGCCGGTCCAGCGGCTCACCCCACCCGGGAGGCGGGTGCCGGCCTCGGCGGGGGCGGACTCGAGGCTGTCGGCGGCGCTGCCGGGGGCCAGGCCGGCCCAGTTCCAGGGGTGGTCGACGACGTTCTCACGGTACTGCGCCAGCTCCTCGACCAGCTCCGCCCGCCGCTCGCGGGTGAAGGAGGCGGCCACCCCGACGTGGTGCAGGCGGCCGTCCTCGTCGTAGAGCCCGAGCAGCAGCGAGCCGACGATCGGGCCGTCCTTGTGCCAGCGGAACCCGGCCACGACGGCGTCCGCGGTCCGCGAATGCTTGATCTTGAACATGGTGCGCTTGCCCGGCTCGTAGGCGCCGTCGGCGGGCTTGGCGATCACCCCGTCGAGGCCGGCGCCCTCGAAGCGCTCGAACCAGTCCTGGGCGACGGCGATGTCGGTGGTCACCGGGGTGACGTGCATGGGGGGCTGCACGCCGCCCAGGGCCTCGGCCAGGCGGGCCCGGCGCACCGAATAGCCCTCCTCGACCAGGGTCTCGTCGCCCAGGGCGAGCAGGTCGAAGGCGACGAACGAGGCCGGGGTCTGCTCGGCGAGCAGCTTCACCCGCGAGGCGGCCGGGTGGATGCGCTGGCCGAGCAGCTCGAAGTCGAGCTTCGGCTCACCCGTGTCGCGGCGGATGACGATGATCTCGCCGTCGACCACGCAGCGGGCCGGCAGCTGGGCGCGGACCTGCTCCACGACCTCGGGAAAGTACCGGGTCAGCGTCTTGCCGCCGCGGCTGGCCAGCTCGACCTCGTCGCCGTCGCGGAAGACGATGCAGCGGAACCCGTCCCACTTCGGCTCGTAACTCATGCCGGGCGCGCTGGGCAGGCTGGGAATGCTCTTCGCGAGCATCGGCTCGACTGGCGGCAGGACTGGCAGCTCCACGAGGCCCAGTCAACCACACGGGTACGACAACTTTCCGGCCGGAAAAGCGCGAAGCGGCTCAGAAGCGGGCGAAGGAACGGATCGTCATCCGGTGCCCGAAGCGCGGCGCCCCGATCCCCGCCCGCGCCAGCAGCCCGCACACCCGCCCCCGATGCGGGGCGAACGGCGCCAGCAGCTCCAGCATGTGCTCATCCGTGCCGCGGGCCGCCCCGGTCAGCGCGAAGGCCACCGTGTTCTTGATGTTGTAGTCGCCGACCGAGACCACGTCGGCGTCGCCGTACGCCGCGCGGGTCACCTCCGCCGCCGTCCACGGCCCGATCCCGGCGATGCTCACCATCCGCGCCGTGCAGCTCACCGCGTCCGCGCAGCGCTCCAGGGCGGCCGCCTGCGCCGCGGCCCGGCGCAGCGTGTCGGCCCGCTTCTGCTCGACGCCCAGCGGGTGGAACGCCCAGTACGGCGTCGCCGCGATCACCTCCGGCTCCGGCGGCAGGAAGAGCCCGGCGCACGGGCCGGGCGCGGGCTCGGAGAATTTGCGCAGGATGCGCACGTACCCGTGGGCCGCCTCCTTGCCCGACACCTTCTGGCCCAGGATCGCCGGCACCATGTGGTGGAACACCCGCCCGGTCGTGGCCATCCGCAGCCCGGCGTGCTCCCGCGCGAGGCGGTGCACGAGCGGATGGGCCCGGGCCAGCTCGGCGAAGCCGGTGAGGTCGTCGCGCAGCCCCGCGATCGCGTCCGCGCGCTCGAGCAGCCAGTCCGCGCCCGGGCCGTACGCCTGCCAGGTCAGCTCGTCGCCCGCGAGGTCGAAGCGGATCGAGCCCGGCCCGTCCGGGGTGCGGGTGGCGAACCAGGACGTGCGGGCGCCGACGGCCAGGGTGGGATCCCCGCCGACGAGGGCGAGTCCGCGCATCGTGCCGGCCAGGTCGTACCGCGCGGGAACCTTCATCCGGCCGCCCGCGACAGGGCCCGGTGCAGGAGCCGAGCATCGCCGAGCATGGCGCGCAGCTTACGCTCCAGCCCCGCGATCGGCACCAGGTTCTGCGGCGCGCGGGGGTCCTTGTACGCCTGCGACGCGAACCGCGGCAGCGTGACCGCCGACAGGTGGGCGAGGGCGACCGCGTCCGCGTACGTCAGGTCGGCCGAGCACTCCGCCCGCACGATCCCCGACCAGGGCGCGCCGGACGGTCCGGGCAGCCGCAGGTACCAGGCGAAACGGTTCCACGAGGTGCCCAGCAGGAACACCGGCGTCCGCTGCCCGCCCCGCAGCGACGTGACCACGCTGGTCAGCTCGGGCGGCAGGTATTCGACCCGGTGCGTCTTGATGTAGCCCAGCGCCCGCGGCAGGTGCGCCCGTTCCTGCAGCGGCCCGTCCACGATCAGCAGGTCACCGTCGGTGCGCTCCTCGCCGGAGACGCCCACCTCCAGGGCCCGCATGTGCCGCTGCACCCCGAGCGCCAGGTCCTTGGGCTCACCACGAGAAATGCGCCGCCAGGTGTACCGGATGTTCCCCGCCCCCACCGCCGGCACGTTCTCCGCCGGCGTGAACAGCCCGCGATCGATCCGCGCGGTGGCGATCTGCGCCGAGCCTCGGTCCAGCTCGCAGCAGACCACACCGGCCGCATAGGAGGCGGCCACGCCGGGGTGGGTGACCCCCGCGTCGTCGGTGATCCAGACCCGCGCGTCGATGCGCTGCACCCCGTCGACGATCAGCACCGTGCCCGGCGGCGTCAGCCCGGCCGGCGGGTCGACCGCCCGCCACGCGTCCGCGCGCAGCTCCACGTCGGTCTGCACCTGCGCGGTGCTCTGCCCGGGCGGGCCCGCCTCAGCGGCGTCGAAGGACTGCCCGTAGCCGGGATCCCACGCGTCGACGTGCAGCTTCACAGACCGGCCCGCTCGATCCGGGCCGACCGCGCGTCGCGGCGCACCTCGAAGCGCACCGGAATCCGCTCGGCCAGCGCCCCCACGTGCGTGACGACCCCGACCATCCGGTCCCCGCGCGCGGCCAGGTTCTCCAGCGTCACCGCGACCGTGTCCAGCGTGGCCGTGTCCAGCGTCCCGAAGCCCTCGTCGAGCACGATCGACTCCAGCGAGGCCGACGCCGCCGACAGCCCGGCCAGCTGCTCGGACAGCGCCAGCGCGAGGGCCAGGGAGGCCTGGAACGTCTCGCCGCCGGACAGCGTCCGCACGGCCCGGCGCAGTCCCGCATCGTGGTGGTCGACGACGTAGAACTCGCCCTTCTCGTGACCCAGGTCGTACTGCCCGGAGGAGAGCTCCCGCAGCGTGCGCGACGCCCCCTCGACCAGGGTGTCCAGCGCCTCGGCCAGCAGCCAGCGCTCGAACCGGTCGGCCCGCAGGTGCTGGGCCAGCGCCTTGGCCACCTGCGCCTCGCGGGCCAGCTCGTCGCGCTGCTCGCGCATCTTCGCCGCGTCCGCGCGCCGCTCCTCGATGCGGCGCCGGGCCGCGTCCGCGCGTTCGAGGGCCACCGCGGCGTCGCGGGCCGGATCGCCGCCGGGCGCGGCCAGGCCGGCCGCGGTGAACCGGGCGGCGAGCTCGTCGCGGACGTCGGCCACCTTGCGCTGGGCCGCGCTCACCTCGTCCTGCGCGGCCGGGCGCCCGGCCCGGCGGCGGCCCGCCTCGCCGGTGGCCCACCCGTGCAGGGTCGACCAGGCGTCGGCCAGGTCGTCGCGGTTGGCCGGCGGCGGCCCGAACTGGGCCAGCCCGTCGCGCGTCGTGTCGAACGCCCGCCAGGCGCTGCGCAGCCGCTCCTCGGCCCGGTCCGCGGCCCCCGCGGCGGTGCGGTGCCCCTCGCGGGCCTTGCGCACCTCGGCCCCGGCCTGCTCGAGGCGGCGGGTCAGCGCGCCGATGCCGTCGAGGTCGCGCTGCAGCGCCTCCGGCGGCGGCGCCCCGTCCAGCGCCCGCTCCAGCTCGGCCAGCTGCCGCTCCAGCTGCTGGGCATGCGCCCGCGCCGTGGCGAGCGCGCGGTCGAGGTCGCGCGCCGACCGGTCCCGCTCCTCCACCGCCTTGTCCGCCGCCGTGCTGCGTTTGCGGGCGACCTCACCGGCCTTCTTCGCCTTGATCACCGCGGGTTCGTGCGGCATGTCGGGCAGCGCGTGGACCGTCTGCTCGCACACCGGGCAGGCCTCGCCCTCCCGTAACCCGGGCCGCAGCGCCACCGCCTGGTCCGTGGCCATCGCGGCGTTGTAGGCCTCGAACGCGGCCTCCAGGGCAAGCCGCGCGGCCGACGCGTCCGCGCGGGCGGCCTCCAGCGCGTCCGCGGCCTTCCCGTGCTCGGCCTCCGCGGACGCGAGCGTCGCCCGCACGGACGTGGCCTCGGAAGCCAGCCGCGCGCGGGAGGCGTGGTGGTCGAGCAACCGCCGCAGCGCCGTCGCGTCGCCCGCCGCCGCCAGCTCGCCCCGCAGCTTCTCCTCCCGCTCCTCCGCCGCGCGCACGGCATCCTGCGCACCGGCGACGGCCGCACGCGCGGTCGCGGCGGTGGCGGCGAGGTTCGCGGCTTCGGACGGTACCGAAACGGAGGAAAGACGCCCGATCTCGGCATCGAGCGTGGCCAGCGCGCTCGCGGCCTGCCCCGCGAGCCGATCGGCGTCGCTCAGCCGGGGCACGATCGCGTCCACCGCCGCCGCGACCGCGCGCAACGCCTCGACCCGGGACACGGCCGCGGCCAGCGCGGCGTCGTCGATGTCGGAGAAGCCGTGCAGTTGGTCGTCGAGGACCTTGAGCTTGGTCTCGGCGGTGCCGGCCTCCGTCTGGGCCTTCTCCCGGATCTTGCCGTACACCTCCAGCCCCAGCAGGTTGACCAGGATCTTCTGCCGCTCGGCCGGCTTGGCGTGCAGGAACGCCGCGAACTCGCCCTGCGGCAGCACCACGCACTTGGTGAACTGCTCGTACGGCAGCCCGACCACCGTCAGCACCGCCGTGTCGACCTCGCTCGGCGTGCCCGCCAGCACCTCGGCGATGTCCGACTGCTCCAGGCCGAACTCCAGCTTGGCGAGGTCCAGGCCGGGCGCCAGCAGCTCCATGCCGGCGGCCTTCGTGGTGACCGCGCCCTTGCCGTCGCGGCGCACGACGCGCGTGACCACGTAGCGCTTGCCGGCCGACTCGAAGACCAGCCGCACCCGCGCCTCGGCGGCCGAGGGGGCCAGGGCGTTGGCGATCGCGCGCCGGTCGCCCCAGCGGGGGACCGTGCCGTACAACGCGAAACACATCGCGTCGAGGACCGTCGACTTGCCCGAGCCCGTCGGCCCGACCAGCGCGAAGAAGTCCGTGTCGGTGAAGTCGACGGTGGTGGGGTCGCGGAACACGGTGAAGCCGTCGAGATCCAGGCGGACGGGCCTCATGAGTGCGTCACCTCGTCGTGCAGCCGGTGGAACAGGGCCACGGTCGCCTCGTCGGCGTGTCCGCGCTGGTCGAGGTAGTCCGAGAAGAGCTCGCCGGCCGAGCGCCCGGCCTGCGCGCTGGAGGCCCGGCCCGAGCCGGGAGCCGGCAGCAGTTTCGGATCGATCCGCACCTCGATCGCCTTGGGCAGCAGCGCCTGCACCTCCTCGCGCAGGCCCGCCCGGGGCGGCTCCTGGACGTACACCCGGAGAAGGGCCTCACCGGTGTCCAATGTGGCCAGTTGGGCGAGCGTCCCGCGCACCGTGCGCAGTGGCGTCAGGACGGGCAGCGGCAGCTCGCGCACCCGCGCGGCGGTCGCCGCGGTCACGTCCACGATCGCGGCCGAGGCGAAGTTCTCCTCCTCGCCGAAGTCGATGGGCAGCGGGCTGCCGCTGTAGCGGATCGGGCAGGGGCCGTTGACCGACTGCGCGCGGTGCAGGTGGCCCAGCGCCGCATAGTGCAGCGAGGACGGGAAGACGCTGGCCGGCACCGCGTACCCCATGATCGTGTGCGCCTCCCGCTCCCCACCGCCCATCGTGGCCCCGATGACGGTGAGGTGGGCGGTCAGCAGGTTCACGGTGTTCGCCCCGAAGCCCTGGGCCAGCCGCGCGATGAGGTCGCCGACGTACCCCGCGTACGACTGGGTGATCTCGGCCGCCGAGAGGTCGAACATCTCGCTGGCCCGCACCGCGTAGCGCTGGGACAGGAACGGCAGCGCGATGAGCCGCCACTCCTCGCCGCCGGCCGTCGTGCCCTCCAGCAGGTGCTCCTCCGGCCGCCCGATCGCGCCGCGGATCGTGATCCCGGCCGCGTCGGCCCACGGGCGCAGCGCGTCGAGGGCCTTGCCGTTGTCGTGGTTGCCGCCGATCACCACCACCTCGGCGCCGGTCTTGCGCAGCGCCGACAGCCCGCGGGTGACGATCTTCGTCGACTCGGCGGTCGGGGTGGCCGTGTCGTACAGGTCGCCGGCGACGACGATCAGATCCGGCCGCTCGGCCTTCGCGACGTCGACGAGCGCGTTGATCGCCGCGATGTGGTCGGCCGAGCGGGACTGTCCCTTGAGGACCTTGCCGACGTGCCAGTCCGAGGTATGCAGGATGCGCACCGTCAAGCTCCTAGAAGGGGATGTCGTCGTCGCTGATGCCGCCCGCGCCGACGTGGGCCACGACGGCGAACGGGTCGGTGGCGTGCTGGGCGATCGAGCGCAGCGTCGCGGCCGGCGGGGGACCGGCCTCGGCCGGGCGGGTGGCCCAGGACGGGAACGGGAACTCGATGCACAGCGGCACCGGGATCTCCGGCTGCGACACGAACATGGTGCCGGGCTTGGCCAGCAGGGCGCGCTGGCGCTGGGCGGGGGGCAGGAAGCCGTACTCCGGACGGGACGCCTCGGCCGGGTCCAGCCGCCCGACGACCCGGATCGCCGAGTTGGCCACGATGCGCCGCTCGACCTCGCTCGCCGTCTGCTGCGCGCCGATGAGCACGACGCCGAGGGAGCGCCCGCGCTCGGCGATGTCGAGCAGCACCTCCTTGATCGGGCTGGTGCCCTCGCGCGGCGCGTACTTGTTGAGCTCGTCGAGCACCACGAACAGCAGCGGCTTGGCCGAGCCGGCCTTCTCCTTGCGCTCGAACTCGGTGCGCAGCGTCACGCCGACCACGAAGCGCTGCGCCCGGTCGGGCAGGTTGTGCAGGTCGACCACGGTCACCTGGGCCGACTCGGCGGTGTTGATCTGGTGCGGCTTGCGCTGCGCGAGGTCGCCGCGGATGAGCCGGGACAGGTCCTTCTTGCTGCCGATGAGCCGGCGCGCGAACGCGTTGACGGTGCCCAGGCCGATCGCATTGCCGGCCCACTGCCCGCGGGTGGCGTCGTCGTTGAGCTGCTCGACGAGGTAGTCCACCAGGTCGGCGTAGGAGTTCAGACGGGTGCCGTCGACCGCCACCCCGCCCTCGGCCGGCACCGCCACGCGGGCCAGGTGGGCGGTGACGGAATGGACCACCATCGTGTACTGCTGCCGCTCATCATCGGCATCCGCGAACACGTACGGCAGCAGCCGGTCGGCGCAGAACTCGGTCAGCGTCCAGTAGAACGCGTCGACGCCGGAGAGCCGGCTGCTCACGTCCGGCGTGCCCGACGAGTCGCCGGCCCGCGGCGGTGCGTAGACCCGCACGTCCGGGAACGGCCCGGCGACCAGCCCGAGCCGCGCGTACGCGTCCTCGGTGGCCTGGTCGAGCCGGCTGTTGGGGTGGTCGAGGAAGAGCAGGTCCTCGCCCTTGACGTTGAAGATGAGGGCGCGGGTGTTCGCGGTCTCGCCGGCGCCGCCGAGCACGCCCGAGCGGAAGACCGAGTAGAGCAGGAAGGTCGCGAAGCTCGTCTTGGTCGCCACCCCGGAGATGCCGGAGATGGACACGTGCGCGCCGCGGCTGCCGTCGAGGAAGTCGGCGTTGAGGAACATCGCGGCGCCGTCGCGGCCGAAGCCCATCGGGATGGTGCGGTCCATCCGGTCGAAGTACAGCGCACCGGCCCGTGCGTCGCCCTGCGCCCGGTGGACGAGCGCGCCCGGGGTCGGCGGGACGTACACCTCGGGATCGACCCGGGTCGTGGTGATCTCCGCCGCCTCCTGGACGGTGGCCGGCAGCGTGCCGTCGGCGACGAGGAAGACGTCGGAGTCGAACACGACCCCCTCGTGCCGGGCCCGCACCGCGGTCACCACGCCCGCGATGGTCACCGGGTCGTGCTCGGGAACGTCACGCTGCGTGACGACGACGTCGTCGAGCTGGAGGTAGGCACCGTCCTCGACGGCGACCCAGAACGTCAGCGGCGTGGCGTCGGCGGTGCCGAGCACGCGCCCGACGACCGGCCCGCTGCTCGCGGCCCCGGTTTCGTCCTCCATGGCTGTCGACCCCCAGTACAAGTGTTCGCCTGTGCATCGTGCCCCACGCGGGCGGGCAGGGCGAAGGCACCACGCCACGGTGGATGGATGAGTGTCCGATTCACTTGGACAAACGGGGACAAAACCGGTCGCGACACACCTTTGTCCACAGGCTCGTGCCGCGTTGTCCACAGGCCTGTGGACGGCCCTGTGGGTTAACGAGCGTGTCTCAGGAAGAGCAACCCGTCGTCGTACAGCACGTGACGCAGCGTGAGATGCTCGGGCGCCGGGAGCTCCGGGCCGCCGATGATCCGCCCCGGTCCGGCCCCGGCCAGCAGTGGCGAGACGGTCAGGCAGAGCTCGTCGACGAGCCCGGCCGCGGCGAGCGAGCCGAACAGCATCGGCCCGCCCTCGCTGAGCAGGTGCGCGAAGCCGCGCTCGCGCAGGGCGGCCACCCCGGCCCGCAGATCCACCTGGTCGTCACCGACGGTGATCAGATCGGCGACCTCGGCCAGCTTCCCGGGGTCGGCGCCGGCGCGGGTGAGCACGATCGGGCGGACCGGGGCGTCGGCCAGGGCGTCGAGCGCCGGATCGAGGTCCAGCCGCTTCGACACGATCACCATCGTCGGGTACTCGGCGAGCCCGTTCGCCACCCGCCAGGCCCGCCGGTCGGCGTCGAGGCGCAGCGCGTGGTACCCCTCGTCGCGCACGGTCCCCGCACCCACAACGAGCGCGTCGCACAGCATCCGCAGCACCCCGAAGACGCGCTTGTCGGCCGGCCCGGACAGCGGCGCGCTCCTCCCGTCCACCGTCCCCGCCCCGTCGAGGCTGGCGACGAAGTTCAGCCGCAGCCACGGCCCGGGCGGAGTTCGATACAGGTCGATGAGCTGGGGATCTTCGACGGCGCTCGGCCACAGCTGCTGCACCCCGGAACTTTACAGGCAACGCGACGTGCGCCGAGTACGCCGCTGCGGGCTCCGAGGGGGTCCGGGTGGAGCGGAGCTCCCCTGGGCAGGGATCGCAGTGAGATCGGATCGAAGGGCTGCGGAGGTGGTCGAACGCACCCGACAATGGCTGCACCATGGCTCGCATGATCTACCAGCTGCGCATCGCGCTCGACGGCGTCGAACCGCCGGTCTGGCGGCGCGTCCTCGTGCCCGGCGGGTACACCCTCGACCGGCTGCACCGGGTGATCCAGCTGGCCATGGGCTGGAGCGACCGTCACCTGCACGTCTTCGACATCGACGGCGTCCAGTACGGCGTGCCCGACCCGGACGGGCTGCTCGAGGTCCGCGACGAGCTCGAGCACCGCCTCGACGCGCTCGCCGCCAAGGGCTCGCGGCTGCGGTACACCTACGACTTCGGCGACTGGTGGGAGCACGAGGTCGCGGTCGAGGACGTGGTCCCGGCCGACCTCGAGACGCGCTATCCGATGTGCACCGGCGGGGAGCGCGCGTGCCCGCCGGACGACGTCGGCGGGCCGTCCGGCTATCGCGAGTTCCTGGCCGCCTACGCGGACCCCGCACACGCCGATCGCGAGGCCATGCGGGCGTGGCTCGGGCGCGCCTTCGACCCCGTCGGCTTCGAGCCGGGACTGCCGAGCACTCTGCTGCGGCGGATGACCTGAGTAACTTTCAGTACACGTAGGGCCCTCTTGTGCTGGCGTCACGTTCCGTGATGCGTGGGAGCGCTCCATTTTCCGGCAATTCCGACGAAACACTGCGTTGGAAATCTTGCGGTAACGAAATGGGAACGCTCCCATTGCCCCATTGACACACCGCGGTTCGCCCTGCAATCTCATGGGAGCGCTCCCGCGGCTGTGGCCGGTGCCACACCCCGCAGCCGTGGGAGACATCAACTCGCATGTCCGCCAGACCGCGCCGGCGGGGCTTCCGCGTGCCCGCCGCCGTACGCATCAACACCCCACACCACCCACACCCATCACGACCTGAGAGAGGGGTCAGGATGAGCTTCACCTCGCGCCGCATGCGATCCGTCGCCGCGGCCGCGCTGACCGTCGGGCTCGCCCTCGGCATCGGCGCCTGCAGTGCCAAGGACGACAGCACCGGATCGGACAACAGCACGGCCGGTGGGCCGGTCACGATCTCGCTGTCCTACTTCGGCACGCCCGGGTTCACCCAGGCCGTCAAGGACTTCGAGGCGGCGAACCCGAACATCAAGGTCGACGTCAAGAACGAGGGCCAGACCAAGGACTTCGTGCCGAAGCTGGCCCAGCAGCTCTCCGCGGGCAGCGGCGCGAGTGACGTGGTCATGCTCGAAGAGGGCATGCTGCTGCAGTACCTGAAGGACAACAAGCCCTTCGCGAACCTGCTCGACCTCGGCGCCTCGTCGCTGGAGAGCGAGTACCTGCCGTTCAAGTGGAAGAACGCGTTCACCGCGGACGGCAAGAAGCTCGTCGGCCTCGGCACGGACGTCGGCCCGCTGGCCATGTGCTACCGCACCGACCTGTTCCAGAAGGCCGGCCTGCCGACCGACCGCGACGCCGTGAGCAAGCTCTGGCCGACCTGGGCGGACTACGTCAAGCAGGGCGAGACCTTCAAGTCGAAGAACACCGGCGCGACCTGGCTGGACTCGGCCACCTCGGTCATGCAGCCGTACATCATGCAGAACAGCGACACCTGGTTCTACGACAAGAGCGACAAGTACATCGGTGACAGCAACCCGGTCGTGCGCAAGGCCTACGACCTGGGCATCGACATGGCCTCCAAGGGCCTGACGGCGAAGCTGGCCCGCTGGTCGACGGACTGGGACGCCGCGTTCAAGAACGCCGCGTTCGCGACCGTGCCGTGCCCGCCGTGGTACACGGGTGTCATCAAGGAGCGCGCCGGCGACGCCGGCAAGAACAAGTGGGACATCGCGTCGATCCCCGGCGGCGGCGGCAACTGGGGCGGCTCCTACCTCGCGATCCCGGAGCAGAGCAAGAACAAGAAGGCCGCGTTCGAGCTCATCAAGTTCCTGACCGGCAAGCAGGGTGGCATCGACTCCTTCAAGGAGGCCGGCCCGCTGCCGTCGTCGGTCAACGCGCTCTCGGACCCGCAGATCTCCGGCGCGACGAACGACTACTTCAACAACGCGCCGGTCGGCAAGATCTACGTCGACGCCGCGAAGACCCTCAAGCCGATCTACCTGGGCCCGAAGCACCAGGCCCTCTGGGAGAACGCTTTCGAGCCGGCCATGCAGGCCGCTGAGCAGGGCAAGCTGAGCGCTCAGGCGGGCTGGGACAAGGCCATCAAGGACAGCAAGGCGCTGGCCGAAGGCTGATCGGGACCCCGATCGACACCGGGCGGAGGTGGCGGCAACTCGCCACCTCCGCTCGCCAGCGACCGGGCTTAGGACGAAGGACCACACCCATGACCACCAATGTCGAGGTCGCCGGGCCTCGTCACGGGCGGAGGGACCAGGAGGTGCCGCCGCGGCGGCGCGGCTCTCGGTTCGGCCGGCTGGACATCAAGTACTCGCCGTACGTGTTCGTCGCCCCGTTCTTCCTGCTCTTCGCGGTGTTCGGCGCGTACCCGCTCATCTACACCGCCGTCCTGTCGCTGCGCAAGAACACGCTGACCGGCGGCGACCAGGGCTTCGTCGGCTTCGAGAACTACAGCAAGGTGCTCGCCGACGAGCACTTCTGGACGGTCATCGGCAACACGTTCGGCCTCTTCATCGTGGCCACGGTGCCGCAGCTCATCCTGGCGCTGATGATCGCGAGCTGGCTGAACAAGAAGATGCGCGCCCGCACCGCGATCCGCATGGGCGTGCTCATCCCGAACATCACGTCCGTGGCCGCCGTCGGCATCGTCTTCGGCCTGATCTTCGCCGACCGCTACGGCCTGGCCAACTGGCTGCTGCAGACCGTCGGCTTCGACCCGGTCGAGTGGCGCAACCACCGCTGGTCGTCGTGGACCGCGATCGCCTTCATGGTCGACTGGCGCTGGACGGGCTACAACGCCCTGATCTACCTCGCCGCGATGCAGGCGATCCCGAAGGAGCTCTACGAGTCGGCCTCGCTCGACGGGGCCTCGGCCATGCGCCGCTTCTGGCGGATCACCGTGCCGCTCATCCAGCCGACGATCCTGTTCACGGTCATCATCTCCACGATCGGCGGCATGCAGCTGTTCACCGAGCCGCTGCTGTTCAACTACGGCCGCATCCAGGGTGGCTCGCTCAACGAGTTCCAGACCGTCGCGATGTACATCTACGAGACCACGTTCACGAACAACTTCAACGTGGGCCGCGGCGCCGCGATCTCCTGGCTGCTGTTCCTGATCATCCTGATCTTCGCTCTGATCAACTTCCTGCTGGTGCGCCGCTCGGTGAGGGGGCAGACGCAATGAGCACCATGACCCCCGCCCGGCCCAGCCGGACCACGCCGGCCCCGGCGCCCAAGCGCTCCGGCCGCATCCGCAGCGCGTCCGCGTCGCTGTGGGAGGCCAGCCCGCTGACCTACCTGGCGCTGATCATCACGATCGTCCTGTCGGTCTTCCCGATCGTCTGGTCGTTCATCGTGGCCTCCCGGGACAACAGCGCGGTGACGGACATCCCGCCGCCGCTCACCCCGGGTGGCAACTTCTTCTCCAACGCCCAGCGGGTGCTGGAGAACACCGACGCCAACTTCGTCTACGGCCTGATCAACTCGGCCATCGTGTCGGGCTGCGTCACGCTGTCGGTGGTGTTCTTCTCGACCCTGGCCGGCTTCGCGTTCGCCAAGCTCAAGTTCCGCGGCAAGAACGCGCTGCTGCTGATCATCATCATGACGATGATGATCCCGACGCAGGTCAACATCATTCCGTTGTACCTGCTGATGGTGAAGCTGGACTGGCTGCACACCCTGCCCGCGGTGATCGTGCCGTTCCTGGTCAAGGGCTTCGGCGTGTTCATGATCCGGCAGTACGCGGAGTCGGCGATCAGCGACGAGCTGATCGAGGCGGCGCGTGTGGACGGGGCCTCGACCTGGCGGACGTACTGGAGCGTCGTGCTCCCGGCGCTGCGCCCGGCCGCGGCGGTCCTCGGCCTGCTCACGTTCATGGAGACGTGGAACGACTTCCTCTGGCCCTACGTGGTGCTCGACGGGGACACCCCGACCGTCCAGGTCTCGCTGAACATCTTGGCGACCGGTTACTACAAGACGGACTACGTGCAAGTCTTTACCGGGACAGCCCTGGCGATCATTCCGCTGCTCCTCGTGTTCATCGCATTCGGTCGCCAGATCATCGGCGGCATCATGGAAGGTTCGGTCAAGGCGTGACCAGTATCGACCCGCTGACGTTCCCACCCGGATTCCTGTGGGGGGCGGCGACCGCGTCGTACCAGATCGAGGGGGCGGCGGCCGAGGACGGCCGTACCCCGTCGATCTGGGACACGTTCAGCCACACCCCCGGCATGACCAAGGGCGGGCACACCGGCGACGAAGCGTGCGACCACTATCACCGCTACCGCGAGGACGTCGCGCTGATGGCCGACCTGGGGCTGAGCTCCTATCGGTTCTCCATCGCGTGGCCCCGCGTGCAGCCGGGCGGCCGCGGGTCGATGAACGAACAGGGGCTCGACTTCTACCGGCGGCTCGTGGACGAGCTGCTCGGGCACGGGATCACCCCCTGGGTCACGCTGTACCACTGGGACCTCCCGCAGGAGCTCGAGGACGCCGGTGGCTGGCCGGCCCGCGACACCGCGTTCCGGTTCGCCGAGTACGCCGCGCAGGTGCACGGCGCGCTCGGCGACCGGGTCAAGCACTGGACCACGCTCAACGAGCCGTGGTGCTCGGCGTTTCTCGGGTACGCGTCGGGTGCGCACGCCCCGGGCCGCAAGCACGCCCCGGACGCGCTCGCCGCGACGCACCACCTGCTGCTCGGCCACGGCGAGGCGGTGCGGGCGATCCGCGCCGCCGACCCGGCCGCGCAGCTCGGCATCACGCTGAACCTCTACGCGATCTCGCCGGCCGACCCGGCGTCGGAGGCCGACCACGAGGCCGTGCGGCGCATCGACGGGCTGGCCAACCGCATTTTCCTGGATCCGGTACTGCTCGGTGCCTACCCCCAGGACGTCCGCGAGGATCTGGCCGGGGTCACCGACTTCGGCTTCGTCCACGACGGCGACCTGGAGGTCATCTCCACGCCGCTGGACCTGCTCGGCATCAACTACTACAGCCGGCACGTGGTCGGCGCGCCCGACCCGGACGTGCCCGCCGAGCCCTACTGGCGGGCGCCCACGTCCTGGCCCGGCAGCGAGCACGTGCGCTTCCACAAGCGCCCCGGCGTGCCCGTGACCGACATGAACTGGGAGGTCGACGCGCCCGGGCTCACCGAGACCCTGGTGCGGGTCGCGCGCGACTACCCGGCCATCCCGCTGTACATCACCGAGAACGGGGCGGCGTACGTCGACACCACGGGTGCCGACGGACAGATCGACGACGTCGAGCGGGCCGCGTACTTCGACGCCCACTTCCGGGCCTGCCTGGACGCGATCGCGCAGGGTGCCCCGCTCGAGGGGTACTTCGCCTGGTCGCTGCTGGACAACTTCGAGTGGGCGTGGGGCTACACCAAGCGGTTCGGCCTCGTCTCCGTCGACTACGACACGCAGGCGCGCACGATGAAGACCAGCGGGCACCGGTACCGCGAGGTCATCAAGCGCAACGGCCTGGCCGAGTAGCGTGCACCGCCCGACACTCGACGAGGTCGCGGCCCTGGCCGGTGTCGGGCGCGGCACCGTCTCCCGGGTCATCAACGGCTCGCCCCAGGTGAGCCCGGAGGCGCGGGCGGCGGTGCAGAAGGCGATCGACGAACTCGGGTACGTGCCCAACCGGGCGGCCCGGGCGCTGGTGACCCGCCGGACGGACTCGGTGGCGCTCGTCGTCTCCGAGTCCGAGGAGCGGGTCTTCGGCGAGCCGTTCTTCGCCGGCATCGTCCGCGGGGTCAGCTCGCACCTGGCCGACACCCAGATGCAGCTGTGGCTCGCGATGGCGCAGTCGGTCTCCGAGCGTGTGCTGGTCGAGCGGCACCTCTCCGATCAGCACGTCGACGGCGTCCTGCTGCTGTCACTGCACGACGACGACCCGCTGCCCGGCCTGCTGGCCGGGCGGGGGCTGCCGACCGTCCTGGGCGGGCGCACCGCGCACATGCTCGAGACGGGCTCGATCCACGGGGAATCGGGCGGGCAGCTCAACGGGCACACCGTCTCGTTCGTCGACAACGACAACGAGGGCGGCGCCCGGCTGGCCGTCGAGCACCTGCTCAACCTGGGGCGCCGCTGCGTCGCGGCGATCGCCGGCCCGCAGGACATGGGGGTCGGCAAGGCCCGCCTGCGCGGCTACCGCGTGGCGCTGCGCAACGCGTCCCACCCGTTCGACGACCGTCTCGTCGCATACGGCGACTTCAGCGAGGCGAGCGGCGCCGAAGCGATGTACCGCCTGCTGCATCTCAACCCGGGGCTCGACGCCGTCTTCGCCGCCTCCGACCTGATGGCCGCCGGTGCCATCCGAGCCCTGCGCGAGCGGGGCCGGACCGTGCCCGCGGACGTCGCCGTGGTCGGGTTCGAGGACTCCGCCGTGGCCCGGCAGACCCTGCCGCCGCTCACCACCGTGCATCAGTCGGTGGAGGGGATGGGTCGCGAGATGGCCAGGCTCCTGCTGGCCCGCATCGCCGGCGGGCCGGCCCACTCGACTGTGCTGGACACGCACCTGGTCGTGCGTGAGTCGGCCTAACTGACCACCCCGCAGGAGGCAACCGTGCGCTTCGGCCACTTCGACGACAACAGTCGCGAGTACGTGATCGAACGGCCCGACACCCCGCTGCCCTGGATCAACTACCTGGGCACCGAGGCGTACTTCGGCATCATCTCCAACACCGCCGGCGGCTACTCGTTCTACCGCGACGCGCGGCTGCGCCGCCTCACCCGCTACCGGTACAACAACGCGCCCTTCGACTTCGGCGGCCGTTACCTCTACCTGCGCGACGCCGCCGACGGCACGTTCTGGTCGCCGACCTGGCAGCCCACGCAGACCGAGCTCGACGACTACGAGTGCCGGCACGGGCTGTCCTACACCCGGATCTCGTCCGGTTACCGCGGGATCAAGGCGCAGACGTCGTACTTCGTGCCGCTCGGCGAGACCCTGGAGGTCTGGCGGCTGCGGCTGACCAACGAGCGCGCGACCACCGCCGAGCTCTCGGTCTTCTCGTCGGTCGAGTTCTGCCTCTGGGACGCCCAGGACGACGCGACCAACTTCCAGCGCAACTTCAGCACCGGCCAGGTCGAGGTCGTCGACGGGGTCATCTACCACAAGACCGAGTACCGCGAGCGGCGCGACCACTTCGCGTACTTCGCCTGCTCCGAGCCCCTCGCCGGGTTCGAGACCAGCCGGGAGGCGTTCCTCGGGCCGTACCGGTCGTGGGACCGCCCGGTTGCCGTCGAGCGGGGCAGCGCCTCGGACTCGATCGCCAACGGCTGGCAGCCGCACGGCTCCCACCACGTGAAGGTCACGCTGGAGCCGGGGGAGACCCGCGAGATCGGGTTCGTGCTCGGCTACGCGGAGAATCCCAGGGACGCCAAGTTCGACCCCCCGGGCTCGCAGACCATCAACAAGCAGACGGTACGGCCGGTCATCGAGCGCTGGCTGCGGCAGGACACCGTGGACGCCGGGTTCGCCGCGCTGCGCGAGAACTGGGACACGCTGCTCGGCGGGCTGCAGGTCAGCACGCCCGACGGGGACACGGACCGGATGGTGAACATCTGGAACGCGTACCAGAACATGGTCACGTTCAACATGAGCCGCTCGACGTCGTTCTACGAGTCGGGCATCGGCCGCGGCATGGGCTTCCGCGACTCGAACCAGGACCTGCTCGGCTTCGTGCACATGATCCCGGAGCGGGCCCGCGAGCGGATCCTCGACATCGCCGCCACCCAGCTGGAGACCGGCGGGGCTTACCACCAGTACCAGCCGCTGACCAAGCGCGGGAACAACGACATCGGCTCCGGCTTCAACGACGACCCGCTCTGGCTGATCCTGGGCGTGGCGGCGTACCTCAAGGAGAGCGGCGACCGGTCGATCCTCGACGCGCAGGTGCCCTACGACAACGCGCCCGGCACCGAGGTCCCGCTCTACGACCACCTGCAGCGCTCGTTCCGGTACACCCTGGATCGCCTCGGACCGCACGGGCTGCCGCTGATCGGGCGGGCCGACTGGAACGACTGCCTGAACCTGAACTGCTTCTCCGACACCCCGGGCGAGCCGTTCCAGACCACCGAGAACGCCACCGGCGGGGTGGCCGAATCGGTCTTCATCGCCGGGCAGTTCGTGCTGGCCGCCCGCGAGCTCGCCGGGATCGCCGCGCTCGTCGGGCAGCCGGGCCAGGAGTACCTCGACGCGGCCGAGAAGATGGCCGGCACGATCGCCGAGCACGGCTGGGACGGGGCGTGGTTCCGCCGCGCGTACGACTTCTACGGCAACGTGATCGGCTCGGCCTCCAACGACGAGGGGCAGATCTTCATCGAGCCGCAGGGCATGTGCGTCATGGGCGGCGTCGGGGTCGAGGACGGCACCGCGGTCACCGCCCTGGCCAGCGTGCGCGACCGGCTCGCCACCCCGCACGGCGTGGTCCTGCAGCAGCCGGCCTACAGCTCCTACCGGCTGGAGCTCGGCGAGATCTCGTCGTACCCGCCGGGGTACAAGGAGAACGCCGGGATCTTCTGCCACACCAACCCGTGGATCATGATCGCCGAGGCCATCGTCGGCAACGGCGACGCCGCGTTCGACTACTACAAGCGCATCCTGCCGGCCGCCCGCGAGGCGATCAGCGAGGTGCACAAGTGTGAGCCCTACGTCTACGCGCAGATGATCGCCGGCCGCGACGCGCCGACCCACGGCGAGGCCAAGAACTCCTGGCTCACCGGTACTGCGGCGTGGAACTACGCGGCGATCACCCAGTGGATCCTCGGCATCCGGCCCGAGCTGACCGGGCTGCGGATCGATCCGGTGATTCCGGCCGATTGGCCCGGGTTCACCGCGGTTCGCCGGTTCCGGGGCGCGACGTACCGCATCACCGTGCAGCGCGGCGAATCCCGCTCGCTCACCGTGAACGGCGAGTCGGCCGACCCCGGCGCGGTCATCCCCGCGGCCCCCGCCGGCTCCGACGTTGAGGTGAACTTGACGATTTCTTGAAAAAGATCGTCGCCCTGACCAGTGGCCCGGTGACGGGATGTGCGCACAATGAGGCGTGAACATCCCGTCCCCGGGCCGCCCCCGTTCCGCCGGCCGGCCCACGCTCGACGAGGTCGCCCTGCGCGCCGGTGTCGGCCGCGGCACCGTGTCGCGAGTGGTCAACGGCTCGCCCCAGGTGAGCCCCGAGGCCCGCGCGGCGGTGCAGAAGGCGATCGACGAGCTGGGGTACGTGCCCAACCGCGCCGCCCGCGCGCTCGTCACGCAGCGTACCGACTCCGTCGCCCTGGTCGTCTCGGAGTCCGAGGAGCGCGTCTTCGGCGAGCCCTTCTTCGCCGGCATCGTGCGCGGCATCAGCTCCGCCCTGGCCGACACCCAGCTGCAGCTCTGGCTGGCGATGGCCCAGTCCCCGGCCGAGCGCGAGCGGGTCGAGCACCACCTGACCAACCAGCACGTCGACGGCGTGATGCTGCTCTCCCTGCACGACGCCGACCCGCTGCCCCTGCTGCTCGAACGGCGCGGCCTGCCCGTGGTCCTCGGCGGCCGCCCGGCCCAGATGCTCGCCGACGACGAGCAGCTCAACTTCACCGCCCAGCTGTCCCAGCTGTCCTACGTGGACGCCGACAACGAGGGCGGCGCCCGCATCGCCGTCGGCCACCTGCTGGACCGCCAGCGCCGCCGCATCGCCGCGGTCGCCGGCCCCCAGGACATGGCCGTCGGCGTCTCGCGACTCACCGGCTACCGCGAGGCCCTGGAGCGCGCCGGTCTTCCGGTCGACGAGCGCCTGATCGCGTACGGCGACTTCTCCGAAGCCAGCGGCGAGCGCGCGGTCCACGAACTGCTCGAGGCCGACCCGTCGATCGACGCCGTGTTCGCCGCCTCCGACCTCATGGCCGTGGGCGCCCTGCGCGCGCTGCGCTCCCTCGGCAAGCGCGTCCCGGACGACGTGGCCCTGGTCGGCTTCGACGACGTGGCCATCGCCCGGCAGACCGAACCCCCGCTGACCACGGTCCACCAGCCGGTCGAGGCGATGGGCCGGGAGATGGCCCGCCTGCTCATCGCCCGCATCGCCGGCGCCGCATCCTCCTCCGTGATGGTGGAGACGCACCTGGTCCGTCGGGAATCCGCATAACGTTTGCCGATCCGCCGGGCCGGGCATGCGGTCATCGGAGGAGGTGGCGATTTCGATGAGCAATGAGTGGAAGAAGCGTAAGCGCCGCGCGGAGAGTGTGGCCGAGGACGCCTGGGACTACCTGACGTCAGCCTTGGACAGCGCCCGTTCGTTCGGCGGCACCGTGAAGGACCGCGCGGGCGACTTCGCCAGCGAGGCCTCGGACCGGTACGGCACCGCGTCGGACCGCGTCGGCTCGGTCTCCAACGAGGCGTGGAAGCGGGCCAACCTGGCCCTCGACGCCCTGTCGGGCCGCCGCTCGCGCACCCCGTGGGGCTGGATCGCCGTAGCCGCCCTGGGCGGCGTGGCGGTGGGCTGGGCGGTGGCGGCCTCGGCGCCGAAGGCCATCCAGGCGGCGAGCGAGCGGTTCACGGACGACCCGGACGAGCTTCCCCCGACCGTGGAGCCGGCCGCTCCCTACGAGCGGGTCGTCCCCCCTGTGACCCCCTGAGACCCCTCCGTTCCGGGAGGTAAGAGGGCCGGCGCCGTGCGGGGCGCCGGCTCTCTGTGTTTCTGTTCGTGGGGGAGCTTCGCTCCACCCACACCCCCTCAACACCCCGCTCGGGCCCGATGGTCACCACATATGTGCGCTCGGCCGATGGTCCCCGGCCGCCTGCGGCGACCGGAATGTATTGGCGTGGTCCCGGTGACGACTTTGGTCACCGTTCGGTGGTGCAGACCGTAGATTCGGGAGCCGGGTCCGCGGTGGTCGACGTTCGGTGGTCTAGGAGAGAATCTTTAAAAAGACCAATTTCCTGAGTTGTACCACCGAATGATGACCACGACGGACCCGGCTCCCGAATTTGCGGTCTGGACCACCAACCTTGACCAAAGTCGAACCGGGACCACGCTAACCCTGTGGGCCGCCGCCAGGCGGGCCGAACCATCGGCCGAGGGCACATATGTGGTGACCATCGGACCGGCCGAAAATAACGCCATCTGCGATAACCCGGCAGCAGAAATAGCGCGGCAAGGAGCCGGAATGAAATAATCGACGACATGGGCCAGATGTCATTGTTCAGCCGGGCGGAAACGAAATCCATGCGTGACAAGACGCGCCGAAGAAACTATTCCCAAGTCGGGGAGCGGTTCCGGCAGGAGCACAAAAAGCACCGCGACTGGGGCCTCCAGCAACGCCACGCCCTCAAGCTGCGCCGCATGGTCGCCGAGCGGCTGCGCAAGCTGATCGAGCGGTCCGCCGGATGCCCCCGAAGACCAGGTGAGCCCGGGGGCATCGGCCACGGATCGGAAGGCTCAGCTGTACTTCCGCAGCTCCCGCCGAGCCAGCGAAGCCCGATGCACCTCGTCCGGCCCGTCGGCGAGGCGGAGGGTGCGGGCACTCGACCAGAGCTGCGCGAGGGGCGTGTCCTGGCTGACGCCCGCCGCGCCGTAGCCCTGGATCGCCTTGTCGATGACCCACTCGGCCATGGACGGCACGGCGATCTTGATGGCCTGGATCTCGGTGTGGGCGCCCTTGTTCCCAACGGTGTCCATCAGCCAGGCGGTCTTGAGCACCAGCAGCCGTGCCTGCTCGATTCGCACCCGGGACTCGGCGATCCACTCCTGGATGACGCCCTGTTCCGCGAGGGGGCGGCCGAAGGCGACCCGCGCGTTGACCCGGGTGCACAGCAGCTCCAGCGCCCGCTCCGCCATGCCGATGAGTCGCATGCAGTGGTGGATGCGGCCGGGGCCGAGGCGGGCCTGGGCGATCGCGAAGCCCTGGCCCTCGCCGGCGATGAGCGCGTCGGCCGGCACCCGTACGTCCTGGAAGAGCACCTCGGCGTGCCCGCCGTGGCCCGCGTCGGTGTAGCCGAAGACGTGCATCCCCCGCTTGACCGTGACGCCGGGGGTGTCGCGCGGTACCAGAATCATGCTCTGCTGCCGGTGCCGCTCGGCCTCCGGATCGCTCTTGCCCATCACGATGAGGATCTGGCAGTTGGGGTTCATCGCGCCCGACGACCACCATTTGCGGCCGTTGATGACGTAGCTGTCGCCGTCGCGTTCGATGCGGGTGGCGATGTTGGTGGCGTCGGAGGAGGCGACGTCGGGCTCGGTCATGCAGAAGGCGGAGCGGATCTGGCCCTCCAGCAGCGGCTTGAGCCAGCGGTCCTGCTGCTCGGGCGAGCCGAACTGGGCCAGCACCTCCATGTTGCCGGTGTCGGGGGCGGCGCAGTTGAGCGCCTCCGGGGCCAGGTGGGGGCTGCGGCCGGTGATCTCGGCCAGCGGCGCGTACTGCAGGTTCGTGAGCCCCGCCCCGTGCCCCTGGCTGCCGCCCCGACCACCCGCCCCTGGAGCGAGCTCCGCGCTGGGTGTGTCGGGGAGGAACAGGTTCCACAGGCCCCGCTCGCGGGCCGAGCGCTTGAGGTCCTCGATGACGGGCGTGCGCGCCCACGGGTCGGCGGCCGTCGCGAGCTGCTCCTCCAGGACGGGCTCGGCGCGGTACACCTCCTCGTCCATGAAGTCCGTGAGCTTCTCGTGCAGGTCAGCCGTGCGCTGGTCGAATCCGAAGTCCATCAGCTCTCTCCGTTGATCGCCGCGATGCCCTCTTCGAGCAGGGGCGGGACGAGGGCGCCTATCTCGTCGAAGCCCTTCCCGACCGTCTGCCCGTGTGTGTACCGGTAGTGGATCCCCTCGAGCACGATGGCCAGCTTGTAACAGGCCAGGCCGACGTACCAGTGCAGGTCGTCGCTGAGCGGGGCGCTGCGCGCGTAGCGGGCGAGCAGCTCGTCGCCGCTGGGGAACCCGGCCGCGGCCCCGAGGCCGTCCGCGATCGGGTTCTTGCCGATTTTGATGCGGTCCAGCACGTTCCAGTACGCCAGCAGCAGCCCCAGATCCGTCTGCGGGTCGCCGATCGTGGCCATCTCCCAGTCCAGGACGGCGGCCACGCGCAGGGTGTCCGGGTCGACGATGAGGTTGTCCAGCCGGTAGTCGCCGTGCACGATGGCGGGCCGCGGGCTGGCCGGGATGGTCGCCGCGAGCCGCTCGCGCAGCGTGTCGGCGGCCGGCAGGTCGCGGCTGCGGGAGTGCTCCAGCTGCTTGCTCCACCGGCGCACCTGCCGCTCCAGGAAGCCCTCCGGCCGGCCGAACTCCGCCAGCCCGACCTCGGCCGGGTCGACCAGGTGCAGCTCGGCGAGGGTGTCCATCATCGCGAAGGCGATCTTGCGGCGGTTGTCCGCACCGAGCGGGTCGGTCTGCTCGCGGTGCCGCAGCACGGCCCCGGGCACGCGCGCCATGAGATAGAACGGCGCCCCGAGCACCGCGTCGTCCTCACACAACAACAGCGCCTCTGGTACGGGCACCGCCGTCGATCCCAGCGCGGAGATCACCTTGAACTCGCGGCTCATGTCGTGCGCGGTGGCCAGCACATGGCCGAGCGGCGGGCGGCGCAGGACGAAGACCTCGTTGAGGACATACGTCAGGTTCGACCGGCCGCCGGCCACCAGCTCGGCGCTCAGCGGCGCGCCGACCAGGCCGGGGGCCTTGTCGTCCAGATAGGCCTGCAGGCGGGTCAGATCGAGACCGGGCGGGGTGGTCATCGGATCAGTCCAGGGTTGAGACACGTTCTCTGTCAAGGGCTTCAGGCGGATTTTGTACCGTTATGCCGCATCCATGCCGCCCGTCAATGTTCCGGCCTCGACACCGCTGCGAAACGGCGCGGAAACTCGCGGTAGGCAACCTGTTCGCAGTACCGGAAAGCAAGGCGTACACCAACGGCGGCGTGCACCTCAGCCAAGGACGAACGGGAGGTCGACTCACATGCTGCTCAGGCTGCGAGTTGCGTTGCCCGACCGTCCCGGCTCACTCGGGCAGGTTGCCCGGACGCTGGGCGTGGTCGGCGCGGACATCGTTTCGGTCGTAGTACTGGAACGGGTCGGCGGTCGTGCGGTGGACGACTTCACCGTGGTATGGCCGGCATCGGCCCCGGTTGATCGCGTACTCACCGGCCTAGCGGCGATCCCAGGCGTCCGCCTGGACGGTGTATGGCGCGGCACCGAGCTGTCGGAGCCGAGCAGCGGCCGCGAGGTCGCGCTGATCGGACAGGTGGCGGCAAACCCGGAACACGGCCTGGCGACGGTCGTGGACGCGGCGCCCGCACTGTTCGGCGCGGACTGGGCGGTTGCGATCAGAGTCGGATCAGACTGGGCGGGCGGCGGCGCGCGTGCCCAGGCGTGGTCCGGCACCTCGGTGGTCAGCGCGAGCTGGCGCGCTCCGGATGTCCCCCCACAGGTGGACATCGCACCACTCCGGCCCCGTGCGTTGAGTGCAGCAGACGGCGTTCATCTCGCTGTCGCGCCTTTCCAGCGCGGAGGCCTGGTCCTTGTTGTCGGACGCGGCGGGGCGGACGGCGACGCTGGAGCACCACCGTTCCACGGCTCCGAAGTGGAACGACTGGCGCAGTTGGTCGGTGCAACCGCATCTGTGCTGGGGGAACGGCTGGCGGGGCCCGGATTGGCGGATCCGGGTGAGGCGGGGCGTTCCGTTGCCGGAACCCCCGCTCCCGCCGGCACAACCTCCACCTGGCGGTTCTGATGCTGTGGCGGATCCGCGCCACCGTCGAGGACCGTCCCGGCTTCCTGTCGGTGCTGACCGCGAGCCTGGCCCTGCGCCAGGTCAACATCCTCTCCGTGCAGGTCCACACCACGGAGTCCGGCGCCGTCGACGACTTCCTGATCGACGCGCCCGACACGCTCACCCACGACGACCTGGCCGAGGCCGTCCGGCGCGGCCGCGGCCGTGACCCCTGGATCGCCCCGGCCCACGTCCGCGGCCTGATCGACGAGCCGACCCGGGTGCTGTCCCTGGCCACCAAGGTCCTGGACGGCACGCAGGGCCTGGAGGAAGCGCTGTCCGCCCTGCTGGGCGACTGCGACATCTCCTGGCGCGCCGAGACCTCGACCGGCGCCGGCGGCTTCACGGCCACCGGCATGCAGCTGCGCGACCCGGCGGGCGGCACCCTGTACGTCGGCCGCGCGGAGCCGTCCTTCACCCCGGCCGAGTACGCCCGGGCCCAGGCCCTGGTCGAACTGGCCCGCGTCGCATCGAGACACACCGCATCCTGAGAACGACCTGAGAAGCGCCCCCTCCACCGCGAGGGGCGCTTTTTTGTGTGCCTGTCTACATGTAGTCTCACGACATGTTGGTCGGGTACATGTCGGGGGGCGACGCATGAGTGCGTTGGAGTACGCGCGGCTGCAGTTCGGGCTCACGGCGTCGCTGCACTTCACGTTCGTGGCGATCACGCTCGGGCTGGTCTTTCTCGTTGCCGTGATGCAGACGCGGTTCACGACAACGGGCAAGGAGGTGTACGGCCGCATGGCCCGCTTCTGGGGCCGCCTGTACGTGATCAACTACGCGGTCGGGATCGCCACCGGGCTCGTCATGGAGTTCGAGATCGGGCTCAACTGGGCCGGGCTCTCCAAGCTCACCGGTGACGTCTTCGGGGCGCCGCTCGCGTTGGAGACGCTCGTCGCGTTCGTGCTGGAGTCGACGCTGCTCGGGCTGTGGATCTTCGGGTGGGGGCGGCTCGGGAAGCGGCTCCACCTCGGGCTGATCTGGGGCGTGGCCGTCACCGCGCTGCTGTCGGCGTTCTGGGTGCTGGTCAGCAACGCGTTCCTGCAGCATCCGGTCGGGTACCGGGTCGACGAGACCGGCACCGTGCGGCTGGCCAGCTTCGGGGCGCTACTCACCAACAGTGCGCTCTGGTTCGCCCTCACACATGTCGTCGCGGCCACGCTCGTCGCGGGTGGGGTGCTGGTCGCCGGGGTCTCGGCCTGGCGGCTGCGGCGGGAGCGGCTGGGCGCCGAGGACCATGAGCTGTTCCGGCGGTCGCTGCGGCTGGGGATCCGGGTCGGGCTGATCGGGACGTTCTTCGTCATCGGGTTCGGCTACGCGCAGTTCGGCTGGATCGACGCGAGTCAGCCGATGAAGATGGCCGGGCGCGGGCCGCACGCGATCGAGCGGCAGGCGGAGCTCGTCCAGCAGTACGGGCCGGGCAGCTATCTGGTCAGCGACAACGTCGGCGTCGCGCTCGGAATGATGATCCAGATCGCCAACCTGCTGTTCCTCGTGCTGCTCGTCGCGCAGGTGCTCACCTACCGGGACGCGCTCATCCGCAAGCGGTGGGCGCGGCCGATGTCGTGGCTGCTCACGCTGCTGATTCCGGTTCCTGTGCTGACCGCGATCCTGGGGTGGTTCGTGCGCGAGGAGGGGCGGCAACCCTGGGCCGTGTACGGGCTGCTGCGCACCGCCGACGCCGTGTCGCCGATGAGCGCGGGTGCGCTGCGCGGGTCGACGTTCGGGTTCTCGGTGCTGATCGTCGGGCTGGCGCTCGTCGACTGGTGGCTGCTCGCCCGAGCCGCGGCTCGAAAACCTGGCGGCGAGTTCGGCCAGGAGGACGAGCCCGTGCGTATCGATCGGCAGGAGGTCTCCGTATGAGCACAGTGTGGTACACCATCCTGGGCCTGGTCTTTGTTCTTTATCTCGTGCTCGGCGGGCTGGATCAGGGCGTGGCGATGCTGCTGCCCACCATGCGCGGCGACGGCGAGCGGCGGGCCGCGCTCAATGCGATCGGGCCGATGTTCCTGGGCAACGAGGTGTGGGTGGTCGGGGCCGCCGGGCTGCTCATCGCGGCGTTTCCGCGGCTGGAGGGTGAGCTGTTCGGGGCCGCGTATCCGGCGGTCGTCGCGGCCGTGCTCGGGCTGGCCGGGCTCGTCGCGGGGGTGCAGCTGCGCGGGCGCGGGAAGCGGCGGGGCGGGTTCGACGTGCTCATCGCCGGGTCCGGGCTCACGCTCGCCGGCGCCTGGGGGCTGATCTTCGGGGTCCTGCTGCACGGGGCGCCGATCGGCGCGGACGGCCACGTGCACGGGCTGGCGCCGTTCGCCGATCCGATGGTCTGGCTCACCGCACTCGCCAACGTGCTGCTCGTGCTCGCGCACGGATCCGCGTTCCTGCGCCGGCGGGCGGTCCGGCTGCACCTGGTCGCGGGCGCGGTCGCGGCGCTGACGGTGGCCGGTTGGTGGGTGGCGGCGCCCGGCGGGATCCGCAATCCGCTGGCCGGGACCGTGCTCGGGGTCGCCTGCGCGGCCGCCGTCGTCGCGGGCGGGTTCCTGCGGCGGCCGGGCGCGGCGTTCGCGGCCACGGCTGTGGCGTGCGCCCTACCGGTCGTCGCGGCGGCGTCGGCGCTGTTCCCGGCCGTGCTAGCGTCCACGCTGGACCCGGGCGCGACGGTGACCGTCGACGGAGCGGCCGCCGGCGAGGACGCCCTGCGGCTGCTGACACTCGGCGCGGCCCCGCTGCTCCCGGTGCTCGTCGCCGTTCAGGCCGCCGGCTGGTGGCTCTTCCGGCGCCGGACGTCTCTGTACTGGTAGGGCGGGCGCGACACGTGGACAGAAGACTGCTGCGGCTCGGCCCGGTGCGCCGCTACGCGATGGTGCTGGCCGGGTCGGCGCTGCTCGCCGCCGTGCTGGTGGTGGCCCAGGCGGTGAGCCTCGCGACCCTGCTCGCCGCGGCCGTCGACGGGCGGCTGGACCGGGGTGCGCTGCTCGTCGGCGTCGTGACGGTACTGCTGCGGGGTCTGCACTCCGGTGCGCTCGCCGCGCTGTCCGGGCGGGCGGCGGCCGGGGTCAAGGCCCACCTGCGCGAGCAACTGCTCGACGCGGCCGCGCGGCGGGGGCCCGCGTGGCTGACCGGCAAGCGGGCCGGCGAGCTCGCCACCCTGGCCGGGCGCGGGGTGGACGGCCTCGACGGGTACCTCACCGGCTACCTGCCGCAGGTCTTCCTGGCCGCGTTCGTCCCGCTCGCCACCCTCGGCTGGCTGGCGCTCACCGACTTCGCCTCCGCTGTCGTGGTCGCCCTCACCCTGCCGCTCATCCCCGTCTTCGGCATCCTGGTCGGCAAGTCCACCGGGGCCGCCACCCAGCGCCAGTGGCAGCAGCTCAGCCGGCTCGGCGGGCACTTCCTCGACACCGTGCGCGGGCTGGCCACGCTGCGCACGTTCGGGCGCGAGGCGGCGTACGTGCGGCGGGTGCGGGAGAACGCGGAGGGGTACCGCCGCGCGACGATGCGCACGCTGCGCCTGGCGTTCCTGTCGGCGCTGGTGCTGGAGCTGGTCGCGACTGTCTCCGTCGCGCTGGTGGCCGTGCCGGTCGGGCTGCGGCTGCTGGACGGGCGGCTGACGCTGGGCGCCGCGCTGGCGGTGCTGCTGCTCGCGCCCGAGGCCTATCTCCCGCTGCGCGCGCTGGGCACCAAGTTCCACGCCAGCCAGGAGGGTCTGGCGGCATCCGCGGAGATTCATCTGGTACTGGACGATGCCCCGAAAACCACCACGGAGGCCCGACTGCCACCGGCGGATGCCGCGCTGGTGCTGGAGCGGGTGGAGGTGCGCTACGGCGACGTGGTGGCGCTGCGCGACGCCAGCCTGACCGTCGAGCCGGGGGACCGGGTGGCGCTGGTCGGCCCGAGCGGCGGCGGCAAGTCCACGCTGCTGTCGCTGGTGCTCGGCTTCACCACCCCGTCCGCGGGCCGGCTGCTGGTCGGCGGGGTCGACCTGGCCCACCTCGACCTGGCCGCCTGGCGGGCCCGGCTGGCCTGGTTGCCGCAGCGGCCGCACCTGTTCGCCGGGACCGTGGCCGACAACGTGCGGCTGGGACGCGCGGACGCGTCGCTGGACGAGGTCGTCGCGGCCGCGCGGGCGGCGGAGGCGGACGGGTTCGTGCGGGCGCTCCCCGACGGGTACGACACCGACCTGCACGTGCACGGCCTGTCCAGCGGGCAGCGGCAGCGGCTCGCGATGGCGCGGGCGTGGCTGCGCGCGGACGCGTCGGTGCTGCTGTTCGACGAGCCGACCGCGCGCCTGGACGCGGCCAGCGAGGCGGCGGTCGTCGCGTCCGCGGCCCGTCTGGCGACCGGGCGCACCGCGCTGCTCGTCGCGCACCGGCCGGCGCTGCTGTCGATCGCCACCCGCACGGTGACCGTCGACGGGCGGCTCACCGAGGCCCGGCGCCCGGTGGTGGCCGCGTGATAGCGCTGCGGCTGGCCTTCGCGGGGCTGCTCGGCGTGCTCGCCGAGGCCGCCGGTATCGGGCTCGTCGGCACCGCCACCTGGATGATCGTGCGGGCCGCCGACCAGCCGCCGCTCGCCGCGCTCGCCGTCGCCATCGCCGCGGTCCGGGCCTTCGCCTTGCTCAAGGGCGGGATCCGGTACGCCGAGCGGCTCGCCGGCCACGACGTCGTCCTGCGGGTGCTGGCCACGCTGCGCACCCGGTCCTTCGCGGCCCTCGCGGCGCGGCGCTCGCTGCGCTCCGGCGACGCGCTCAGCCGCGTGGTGTCCGATGTGGACGCCGTCCAGGATCTGCTGCTGCGGGCGGTGCTGCCGGCGGCGGTGGCCGCGCTCGTGGGCGTGGTCGCCGTCATCGGCTTCCTGACCGTCTCCGTCGCGGCGGGCGTGGTGCTCGCGGCGGCGCTGCTGGTGGCCGGGCTCGCGCTGCCGCTGCTGGGCCGGCTGCTGTCGGGGCAGGGCGCCGCGCTCGCGTCCGCGCGGGCCGACGTCGTGCAGTCCACTGTGGACATTTCGCACGGCGCGGCCGAGCTGCTCGCGTTCGGGGCCATGCCCGCCGCCCTCGACACCGCTGCCGCGCGGGGGCGGCGGCTGGCCCGGCTGGAGGGGCGCACGGCGACCGTCGGGGCGGCGGTTTCAGGAGCGGCTTCCCTGGTACCGGCGGCAAGTGCGCTGCTCATCGCGGTGCTCGTGGACGGGGCGGCGGCGCCGGTGCTCGCGCTCGTCGCACTCGCGGTCGGCGAGGTGGTGGTGCCGCTCGCGGCCGCCGCGGCCCGGCAGAGCGAGGTGGGCGCGGCGGTGCGGCGCGTCCGCGCGCTCGTGGACGGCGCGGCCGAGCCGGCGGTGGAGGACCGGCGGGCCTGGCGGGGGCCGGTGAGCGTACGGCTGCGGGGTGTCACGGTGCGGTATCCGCACGGCGCCCGCGACGCACTGTCCGATGTGGACCTCGACCTGCCGGCCGGGCGCCGGGTGGCCGTGGTCGGGCCGAGCGGGGCCGGCAAGTCGACGCTGCTGTCCGCGATCGCCGGGCGGGTCGACGCCACCGGGCGGATCGAGGGGCGGCCGGACGGGTCCGAGCCGTGGCAGGTGGCCGGCGGGGTGTTCGCCGACGCGCACGTGTTCCACGCCACCGTGCGGGAGAACCTGTTGCTGGGCCGGACCGGCTTCGCCGACGCCACGCTCCGCTCGGCGCTGGCCGCGGCCGGGCTGGGCGACTACGGCGACCGCCTCGACGAGCTCGTCGGCGAGGACGGCGGGCGGCTGTCCGGCGGGCAGCGGCAGCGGCTGCTGCTGGCCCGGGCGCTGGTCGACGCGCCGCCGGTGCTGCTGCTCGACGAGCCGACCGAGGGCCTCGACCCGGCGGCGGCCGACGCGGTGCTCGCCACGGCGCTGCGGGCGGCGGGGGAGCGGACCGTGGTGGTGGTCACCCACCGGCGGGCCGACCTGGCGGCGTTCGACGAGGTGGTGACCGTCGCCGACGGCCGCATAGCCGGGTGAGGATGGTCCCGGCCGGGGCGGGCCTTCTGGCCTTGCGGTGGGGGCTGTGGGATTCTTGACGGCGTGGAGGCTGTTGCGCCACCCCTTGCCGGCCCGATCGACGGCTACGTCGACGGCCTGACCGCCTGCCTGCGCGGCCCCCGCCGGACCCGCGCGGAGATGATCACCGAAGCCCGGCACAGCCTGGAGGACGCGGCCTGCGCGTACGAAGACGCCGGGCTGTCCCCGCTGGAGGCCGAGCGGCGCGCGGTCGCCGAGTTCGGCACGCTGCGCGAGGTCGCGCCGGCCTACCAGGCCGAGCTCGCCGCCCAGCAGGGCCGCCGCGCCGCGACCTGGATCGCCGTGGCGCTGCCGGTGATCAACGTGCTGGCCCCGCTGATGTGGTGGGACAGCCCGTGGAGCGTCACCGACCACGCGTCACACCTCTACTGGGTGCTGGTCGACCACTTCATGTACACGTCGTTCCTGGCCGCCGGGATCGCCGCGCTGGTGGTGCTGGGCTTCACCTGGGGCAGCCGCTACCTGCGCGACGGGGTGCGCTTCGCGCGGTACGTCGGGCTGGGCGCGGTGACCTTCCTCGGCCTGCACGGGCTGGTCGGGGCGGCGGTGTTCGCGCTGAGCCTCTACCAGTGGCCGGCCGCGGCGACCTGGCCGCCGCTGATCGCGGGCATGACGATCAACCTGGGCGCGTTCGCGTACGCGGGACTGCTGTCGGTGCGGTGCGTGCAGTGGGCGTCCGCTACGAAGCCGGCGACGCCGGTGGGGGCATGAGCACCGCGCCGATCGTGGTGGTGAACTCCTGCCAGGCCGAGCGCTCCTCGGAGAGCACCTTGCGGCCGGCGTTGGTCAGGCGGTAGGTCCGCCGCTCCCGGCCGCCCACCGTGGACCAGGCGCTCTCCACGTAGCCGGCCCGCTCGAGCCGGCGCAGGGCCGGATAGACGGTGCCGGTCGGCAGGGTCAGGGTGCCGCCGCTGCGGGCCTGGAGCGCCTCGATGATCGCGTAGCCGTGGCGGGGTTCGCCGTCCAGCACCGCGAGCAGGAGTGCGTCGAGATGCCCCCGGAGCGCGTCCGCCTTCATGTGTAGCGAGTCTACGGGTTCACACTCGGGCGCGCCATGGCAGGGGTTTAGCGTCCCCGCGCCTGGGCAGGACCGGGGCACGAAATCGTTCTTGGGGGACCCGGGAGGAACTGCGGGATGAGGCGGCGGGCCGAGACCGCGCGCGAGATCGAGCTGCGGTGGCCGACCGGGCTGGGGATCGCGTTGGCGATGGCGTCGGGGCGGGTGCTGGCCTATCGGCGCGGGGTACCCCGGCCGGTGGTGGCCCCGCCCCGCTGGAACACCGGCGGCCAGGCGGCGACCGTGACGAAGACGGCCGTCGACGCCGCGTCCGTGGCGCGCTGGCTCACCGGGCAGCTGCCGACCGGGCGGTACCACGGGCTGGTCATCGGTTCTCCGCACGGCGCCGGCCTGCATCTGGCGGCGGCACTGGGGGTGCCGTGGCTGCCGGCGAGCTTCGAGCTGGCGACGCCGGACGTGGCGGTGCGGGATCAGAGCGTGGGCAGTACCACCGCCGACAACACGGCCGCGGCCGAAGCCGGCGAGCGCGGCGCGCAGGCCATCCTCGCCGCCAATCCCGACGTCGCGGTGCGGCAGATCTACGACCCGGTGTGGCGCGGCTGGTCGGCCTCGTCCGCGGCGTACGCGGTGGTGCGCTGGCAACGGCTGCCCGGCGCCTACAAGGACTGGATCGCCGAGCGGCTGCGCCCGGGCGCGCCCATCATCGTGACCCGCGACGTGGGCCGCTGGCTGACCGTGGCCGGACCCGACGGCTACGCGTTCCAGCTGGGCAGCCGCGCCTCCGGGCTCGCACCGGACGACTACCTCGACAACCGCGACGCCGCGGTGCTGGGCGAGCGGCCCGCCGACAGCGACGGGGAGCGCAGCGTCGACCGCGGGCTCGTCGAGGACCTGCGGCGATTCGCGGCCGCCCACGGTCATCCGGTACGGCAGGTGCTCTACCGCCACCCCGACGTCCTCAGCGGCGCGGTGGCCGACCTGTACCGCGAATGGCTGCGCGCGGGATCGCGGACGGGCAACCGCCTCGTCGTCGAGTGCGGACGCCTGATCGACCCGTGGCACGTGGTGCGGGCGGGCCTCGTGCCGTACTGGTGCGAGCACCCGCTGCGCTCCGCCGTCCGCGCCGCGTCCTGGTGGCTGGCCGGCAGCGAGCCGTTCACCGCCGTCGACGTCCTGCCCGAGCCGCCCGGGGTGACGCTGCCGACGACCGCGCCGCTGGCCGAGTGGGAGGCCCTCGCGGGGTTCGCGACCCGGCACGCGCTGGTCGATCCGCGGTGCGCCCGCGCGTACCCGACCGGCGCCGTGCCCGCCCACCACGCGACCCAGATCCTCCGGGCGCAGCCGCCGGACCTGCCGTACCTGCCGTTCCTGGACGCCGAGTCCGCCCTGTCCAGTCTGGCCGGCCGAGGCCAGACCGACGGACTGCTGATCCTCTAGGAACGCCTCGGAAGGTCTTTCGGGCGCTTTTGGATACCGTGCGATGTCCTGAAAAGCGGTGGGGGAGCTTCGCTCCACCCACACCCCCTCAAGACCGCACCGGGCCCTACTAGGCCGCGGTGGCGTCCTCGGACTTCTCTTTGTTTTTTTGGACCTTGCTGATGACGTCGTGCAGGGGCTTCGTGCCGCTGCCGACGACGACGCCGGTGATGATGGCGTCGATCCAGACCGGGATGCCCTGCCAGCCGTCGCCGGCGATCGAGTGCAGCAGGTAGAGGCCGCCCGAGGCCGAGGCGACGGTGGCCAGGGCGACCGCGATGCCCCACGAGATCAGGCCCCGGTCGGCGCGGCCGCGGTCCACCATGGACTTCGCGTGCGCGACCTGGACCAGGTCGTCGAGCGTGGCGTCGTGGTACTTGTTCGCCATGTTGGCCACCGCCTTCTCCAGTTCGCCCTTGGCGTGCTGGCCGGGCATGAACCGGGCGAACGGCTCGAGCACCCGCTCGACCGCGGTGGCGAAGGCGAACAGCACGCCGAAGAGCGCGGTCGCGTCCGGCAGGTGGATCTCGTCGGCGTTGACCCCGAAGTGGTACAGCGCCCACGACCCCGCCCCGCCCGCGGCGACGAGCAGGAAGGCGGCGATCAGCGAGCCGACGCTGGCCGGCTGGGTGGTGACCGCGGCCGCCTCGCTGCCCGGGGCGGCCGGCGGGACATCCGGACCCACGGTGACGGCGGCGCCGGCCACCTCGCCGAGCGGCGCGCTGGGAACGGCGTCGGGGGCGAGGCCCGCGTTGGGCTGAGCCGGGATGCGCTGGGTGACGTCCTGGTCCGGGGGAACGGCCAGGTTCTGCGGTGCGACCGTGGCGGCGGCCACGACCCGGTTGCTGGAGGTGCCGAGGACGGAGGTGCGCCGGACCAAAGCCATGCGCGAGAGGCTAGCGCCCGTCGATGGCTCCGATCATCGAGGGATCGGGCAGCCGACAGAGGTGCGCAGAATCCGAACGAATTGCGCAGATACCCTGTCAGGCGATAAGTCCGATATGTCGTGGCGCGCCAGCGCCCGACATATCGTCCCCAACCACCGGCTCCCGGTAACGGGTCAGGGCGAACGGCCCCAGATCGACCGCCGCGTGAATGAGCACCGGCAGCAGCAGACTGCCCGTGACCACGTACAGGGCCGTCGCAAACAGGCCGAACAGGGTGGTGCCGATGACCCCGAACGCGCCCTGGTACAGGTGGCCCAGGCCGAAGAACAGGCTGACCAGGATGCCGGCCGCGACGATCGGCAGGTGCAGCAGGCCGACCGCGCCGGCCAGCAGGGCGCCGCGGAAGACCAGCTCCTCGCAGATGCCGGCGGTGAACGCGGTGGCCACGCCCCAGCGGCGCTCGCGGGCGGTGCGGGGGAGCAGGAACGCGACCTTCGGGGGCACCGCGGCCAGGCGGTGGCGCAGGAACCGGTCGCGGGCCCACACGATGCCGACGAACAGGACGAAGACCCCCAGCGCGAACGCGATCCAGCCGGGGCCCGGCAGCACGAGGCCGTAGTCGCGCGGCTGCAGGGCGGGGTCGGTGAGCAGCGGGATCAGGGTGACGAGCGTGAGGAGCCACCAGCTCAGGACGTACCGTTGATGGAACCTGACCCGGCCGTCGGGGCGCGCCTCGATCTCGGCCCGGCGGCGGGCCACGGTGCCGGGCGACCGGGCGATGCGCACCACGAACCAGGCCGCGACCAGCGCCAGGACCGTGGCGCCGGCGGGGCCGAAGTGCGGCTGGGGCCAAGGGATCACGGCGACCATGATGCGACAGCGAAGGGGCCGCCGTCAGCCCTCGCGGACTGGACGGCGGCCCCTTCGAAAGGTCGTGCTGCCCTTGCTTTGCTAGTTCGAAGCCAGTTCGGACCTAGTTCGAAGCCGAGACCGAGGGGTTCGCGGAGGCCGGCGCCGAGGCGCTCGGGCTCGCGGCGGTGTCGGCCGGCGGCGGGAGCGCGCTGCCCTTGACGAACTCGTCCCAGGACTTGTCCCAGTCGGTCCAGCCGTTGCCCCACGCGAGCTTGCGGGTCGTGTTCTTGACGATCACGACGTCGCCGATCTTGGTGAGGTTGTACAGGAACTTCGCGTTCGACTCGGAGACGTTGGTGCAGCCGTGCGACACGTTGCGCTTGCCCTGGTCGCCCACCGACCACGGGGCGGAGTGGATGTACTCCCCGCCGCTGGTCATGCGCTGCGTCCAGTAGACGGTCTCGCGGTACGGGTCGTCCGGGTCGGTGCCGACGAACAGCTCCGACTGGTTCTTGTCCATGACCACCATGTTCCCGGAGGACGAGGGGGTCTTGGCCTTGCCCAGGCTGACCGGCATCGTCTTGATGACCTGACCGTTCTGCTCCACCGTCATCTGGTGGGTCTTGTCGTCGGTCGTCATGACGATCTTGTCGCCGATGCTGAACGTGCTCGTGACGTCCTTGCTGCCCCAGCCGGTCTTGGTCAGCTGCAGGCCGCCGACGGCGAGCCGAACGTTGATCTTGGTGCCGGACTGCCAGTACTCCTTCGGGCGGTAGTGCACCTCGCCGCCGTTGAACCAGTACCAGGTGCCCACCTGCGGCGGGTTGGACGAGACGATCAGCCGCTTCTCCACCGCCGCGCGCATCTCCTGCGGGACGCTGGAGCCGAACCGCACGACGATGGGCATGCCCACGCCGTACGTCTTGTTGTCGGCGACCGCGGTCGAGACGTTGACCGTCTTGCCGGGCTTCGCCATGGTGGTGAAGGTGACCTTCTTGCCGACGGTGTCGCCGGCGGAGGTCACGGTCGCGGTGTACTGCGTGCCGTACTTGAGCTGCGTGCCAGGCACCCACGCCTTGCCGTCGGCGCTGAGCCCGCCGTTGACCGCGGCACCGGCGGCGTCCGTCAGGCTCACCTGGGCGTTGGAGCCCGGCTCGGCCTGCAGGGACAGCTCGGTCGCGGTCGAGACGTTGCTCGATCCGTCGGTGGGCGCGGCGAAGGCCGCCTTGGGCAGCTCGGCGGCGGACGCGGAAGCCGAGGGGCCGCCGGCACTGGGTTCAGCGCCGGACCACTTCGGCTTGCCCGAGTCGTCGCCGCTGCATCCCGCAGCGAGAACGACGACGCTGGTGAGAGCGGCGATCGTGGCCAGTGCGCGTGCGGAGACTCCCATGTCCACACCTCCTTCGTTGGGCTAGAGCATGCACCGGTTGTCAGACCGGTGTATCCCGTGTTAGTGCCACCAGTTCAAAGTTCCAGGAACCCCGTGGTGGCGAGCGATCTTGCCGTGCATCATCGTAGGAAGAGACGGATGGCGCGAGCCACCCGCTGGTTGGACGTCTTCCGGACTGTCGAAGGTTGCGTGACAGTTCTGTAACGGGAGTTGCGACGGGTGTCCTCCCTGCTCGCCCGTGGGATTTGTCACGATCTCGCGCGGTAGGTAAGGACCCGGTGTGCACGGTACGTTGTCTGGCAACATACGCGGCGGGCGCGCTCGGCATGTGGTACGGACTCGAGTACCGGCATGCAACTTGCGCCCGCTCTTCGCGTACACTGGCTAGACCGCTCCTTCAGGGCCGACGTTGTCCCGACTCGCAATCGATGACGTCAGGAGGCCCGATGGTTTACCCCGGACCGCAGCAGCAGGGTCTGTACGACCCGGCCTACGAGCACGACGCCTGCGGGGTCGCCTTCGTCGCCGACATGAACGGCCGCAGGTCCCATGACGTCGTGTTCAAGGGACTTTCGGCGCTGCGCCGGATGGACCACCGTGGCGCCCGCGGAGCCGAGCCGAACACCGGCGACGGCGCGGGCATCATGATCCAGATCCCGGACACGTTCCTCCGTGAGGTCGTGCCGTTCGACCTGCCCGCCGCCGGGCAGTACGCGACCGGCCTCGCGTTCCTTCCGACCGACGACGCCGCGGCCGCGCGCGCCCAGCGGGTGCTGGAGAAGTACGCGCTGGTCGAGGGGGCCCAGGTGCTCGGCTGGCGCGACGTGCCGACCGACGCCACCGACCTCGGGGCGACCGCGCTGGCCGCGATGCCCCGCATCCGCCAGGTCTTCGTCAGCGCGGAGAAGCTGGGCTCGCCCGGCACCGTGCTGTCCGGCCTGGACCTGGACCGCGTCGTGTACTGCGTGCGCAAGCAGACCGAGCGCGAGACGCGGGAGCGCGGCATCCAGCTGTACCTGCCGTCGCTGTCCTCGCGCACCATCACGTACAAGGGCATGCTGACCCCGGACCAGGTCGTGTCGTTCTTCCCCGACCTGTCCGACCCCCGGGTCGCCTCGGCGATCGCGCTGGTGCACTCGCGCTTCTCCACCAACACGTTCCCGAGCTGGGAGCTGTCCCACCCGTACCGCATCATCGCCCACAACGGCGAGATCAACACGATCCGCGGCAACCGCAACTGGATGGCCGCCCGCGAGGCGCTGCTGGCCAGCGAGAACCTGCCGGGCAACATCCGCCGGCTGTTCCCGATCTGCACGCCCGAGGCGTCGGACTCGGCGAACTTCGACGAGGTCCTCGAGCTGCTGCACCTGGCCGGGCGGAGCCTGCCGCACGCGGTCCTGATGATGATCCCCGAGGCGTGGGAGAACGACCCGCGCATGGAGGCCCAGCGCCGGGCCTTCTACCGCTTCCACGCGTGCCTCATGGAGCCCTGGGACGGCCCGGCCAGCGTGGCGTTCACCGACGGCACCGTCGTCGGCGCCGTGCTCGACCGCAACGGCCTGCGCCCGGGCCGCTGGTGGCAGACCAGCGACGGCCTGGTCGTGCTGGCCAGCGAGGCCGGCGTGCTGGACCTGGACCCGGCCACCATCGTGGCCAAGGGCCGCTCGGCGCCCGGCAAGATGCTGCTCGTCGACACGGCGGCCGGCCGCATCCGCACCGACGACGAGGTCAAGGCCGAGCTGGCCGCGGCCGAGCCCTACGGCGAGTGGCTGCACGCCGGGCTGATGGACCTCGAGCAACTGCCCGAGCGCGAGCACATCGTGTACACCCACGACTCCGTCCAGCGCCGGCAGCAGACGTTCGGGTACACCGAGGAGGAGCTCAAGATCCTCATCGGTCCGATGGCCCGGGCCGGCGCCGAGCCGCTCGGTTCGATGGGCACCGACACCCCGGTGGCGGTCCTCTCGACCCGCCCGCGGCTGATGTACGACTACTTCACCCAGCTCTTCGCGCAGGTCACCAACCCGCCGCTGGACGCGATCCGCGAGGAGCTGGTCACCAGCGTCGCGGCCACCATCGGGCCCGAGGGCAACCTGCTGCGGCCGGGACCGGCGTCGTGCCGGCAGATCGCGCTGCCGTACCCGGTCATCGACAACGACGACCTGGCCAAGATCCTGCACATCGACGAGGACGGCGACCTGCCCGGCTTCAAGGCGGTGCGGGTGTCCGGCCTGTACCCGGTCCGCGACGGCGCCACCGGCATCAAGCGCCGGCTGGTCGAGATCATGCGCGGCGTCTCCGAGGCCATCGAGGACGGCGTGCGCATCCTGGTGCTCTCCGACCGGGACTCGACCGTCGACCTCGCCCCGATCCCGTCGCTGCTGCTCACCGCGGCGGTGCACCAGCACCTGGTCCGCGAGCAGACCCGCACCCAGGTCTCGCTGGTCGTCGAGTCCGGTGACTGCCGCGAGGTGCACCACGTGGCCCTGCTGTCCGGCTTCGGCGCCTCCGCGGTCAACCCCTACCTGGCCTTCGAGAGCGTCGAGGACCTCATCGCGACCGGCGCGCTGGCCGGGCTCGACGCGGACAAGGCGATCCACAACTACGTCAAGGCGCTCGGCAAGGGCGTCCTGAAGATCATGTCCAAGATGGGCATCTCGACCGTCTCCTCGTACTGCGGCGCCCAGGTCTTCGAGGCCGTCGGGCTGGACCCGCGCTTCGTGGAGCGGTACTTCACCGGCACCCCCAGCAAGATCGGCGGGATCGGCCTGGCCGAGGTGCACGCCGAGATCCTGGCCCGGCACTCCCGCGCGTACCCGGCCAACGAGGCCGAGCGCGCGCACCGCCGGCTCGAGGTCGGCGGCGAGTACCAGTGGCGCCGCGAGGGCGAGCTGCACCTGTTCAACCCGGAGACGGTGTTCCTCCTGCAGCACGCGACGCGCTCGCGGCAGTACGACGTCTTCCAGCGGTACACCGCGAAGGTCGACGAGCTGGCCGGCCGGGCGGGGTCCCTGCGCGGCCTCTTCGAGCTGCGCACGGGTGTGCGTCCGGCGGTGCCGCTGGACGAGGTCGAGCCCGCCGTCGAGATCGTCAAGCGGTTCGCGACGGGCGCCATGTCGTACGGCTCGATCTCGATGGAGGCGCACGAGACGCTCGCCATCGCCATGAACAACATCGGTGGCAAGTCGAACACCGGCGAGGGCGGCGAGGACGCGGAGCGGCTGCACGACCCGCGCCGCCGCTCGGCCATCAAGCAGATCGCCAGCGGCCGGTTCGGCGTCACCACCGAATACCTGGTCAACGCGGACGACCTGCAGATCAAGATGGCGCAGGGGGCCAAGCCGGGCGAGGGCGGGCAGCTGCCGGGCAACAAGGTGTGGCCCTGGATCGCCAAGACCCGGCACGCCACCCCGGGCGTCGGGCTGATCTCGCCGCCGCCGCACCACGACATCTACTCCATCGAGGACCTCGCGCAGCTGGTCTTCGACCTCAAGAACGTCAACCCGTCGGCCCGCGTGCACGTCAAGCTGGTGTCCGAGGTCGGCGTGGGCACCGTGGCGGCCGGCGTGGCCAAGACGAAGGCCGACGTCATCCTGATTTCCGGGCACGATGGCGGTACCGGTGCCTCGCCCTTGAACTCGCTCAAGCACGCGGGCACGCCGTGGGAGCTGGGGCTGGCCGAGACGCAGCAGACGCTGCTGCTGTCGGGGCTGCGCGACCGGGTCAGCGTGCAGGTGGACGGTCAGCTCAAGACCGGCCGCGACGTCATCATCGCGGCGCTGCTGGGCGCCGAGGAGTACGGCTTCGCGACGTCGCCGCTCATCGTCTCCGGCTGCATCATGATGCGCGTCTGCCACCTGGACACCTGCCCGGTCGGCATCGCCACCCAGAACCCGGCGCTGCGCAAGAAGTTCACCGGGTCGCCGGAGTTCGTCGAGAACTTCTTCTGGTTCATGGCCGAGGAGGTCCGGGCGTACCTGGCCGAGCTGGGCTTCCGCACCCTCGACGAGGCGATCGGGCACACCGAGCTGCTCGACGTGCGCCCGGCCGTGGAGCACTGGAAGGCGGGCGGGCTCGACCTGACCCCGCTGCTGCACGTGCCGCCGCTGGCCGACGACGCCGCCCGGCGCCAGACCACCAAGCAGGACCACCGGCTGGAGCGGGCGCTGGACAACCAGCTCATCGCCGCGGTCTCGCCGGCCCTGGACGCGGGCGAGACGATCGCCCTCGACGTGGCCGTGCGCAACGAGCACCGCTCGGTCGGCGCCATGCTCGGCGGCGAGGTCGTGCGCCGGGTCGGCGGGGCCGGCCTGCCCGACGACACCGTGCAGATCACGCTGCGCGGCGTGGCCGGGCAGTCCTTCGGCGCCTTCGTGCCCCGCGGCGTGACGCTGCGGCTGCTGGGCGAGGCCAACGACTACGTCGGCAAGGGCCTGTCCGGTGGGCGGCTCATCGTCCGCCCGGACGAGTCGGCGACGTTCGTGGCCGAGCAGCAGACGATCGGCGGCAACACCGTCCTCTACGGCGCGACCGGCGGCAAGCTGTTCATGCGCGGCCGGGCCGGCGAGCGCTTCGCCGTGCGCAACTCGGGCGCGCTCGCCGTCGTGGAGGGCGTGGGCGATCACGGGTGCGAGTACATGACCGGCGGCACCGTCGTCGTGCTCGGCACCACGGGCCGCAACTTCGCCGCGGGCATGTCCGGCGGCGTGGCGTACGTGTGGAACCTCGACCGCAACCTGGTCAACGCCGAGCTCGTCGACCTGCGCCCCGTCACCGACTCCGAGCGGCTGCGGGCGTACGTCGAGGAGCACCACGCCGAGACCGGCTCGGCCGTCGCCGAGCGTCTGCTGGCCGACTGGGGCGCCGCGCTGGCGGAGTTCACCGAGGTCATGCCGCGCGACTACGAGCGCGCGATGGAGGCGATGCGGGCCGCCGAGGCCGCCGGCCGCGATGTCGATGCGGCTGTCATGGAGGTTTCCCGTGCCTGACCCGAACGGTTTCATGCGGTACGAGCGGCGGCTTCCGGCCCGCCGCCCGGTGCCGGTGCGGCTGCAGGACTGGCGGGAAGTCTACCCGTCGGCCGGCGACGAGCTGGTCCGCGAGCAGGCGAGCCGCTGCATGGACTGCGGCATCCCGTTCTGCCACGACGGCTGCCCGCTGGGCAACCGCATCCCGGACTGGAACGACCTGGTCCGCGGGGGCGACTGGGACTTCGCGATCGAGGCCCTGCACGCGACGAACAACTTCCCGGAGTTCACCGGGCGGCTGTGCCCGGCCCCGTGCGAGGCGGCCTGCGTGCTGTCCATCGCCGGCGGCCAGGCGGTCACGATCAAGCAGGTCGAGGTCGAGATCATCAACCGCGCGGTGGCGGCCGGCCGGATCGTCCCGCGCCCGGCCCCCGAGCGCTCGGGCAAGAGCGTCGGGGTCGTCGGCTCCGGCCCGGCCGGGCTCGCCGCCGCCCAGCAGCTGGCCCGCGCGGGCCACGACGTCGTGGTGTACGAGCGCGACGATGCTCTTGGCGGGCTGCTGCGGTACGGGATCCCGGATTTCAAGCTCGAGAAGGAGCACATCGACCGCCGCCTGGAGCAGCTGCGCGCCGAGGGTGTGGTCTTCAGGACAGGCGTCAACGTCGGCGTGACCGTCTCCGTCGAGGAGCTGCGGGCCTCGCACGACGCCCTGCTGCTGGCCTGCGGCGCGCTCGCCGCCCGGGACGTGGCCGACACGCCCGGCCGTGCGCTGCGCGGCATCCACCTGGCCATGGAGCACCTCGTCGAGTCCAACCGCGTGGTGGCCGGGCGGCAGCCGTCGCCCGCGATCACCGCCGAGGGCAAGAACGTCATCATCATCGGCGGCGGCGACACGGCGGCGGACTGCCTCGGCGTCGCCCACCGCCAGGGCGCGCGGTCGGTGTTGCAGCTCGACCAGTACCCGACCCCGCCGAACGAGCGCGACGAGTCCCGCGACCCGTGGCCGACCTGGCCATGGATCCTGCGCAACTACCCGGCCCACGAGGAGGGCGGCGAGCGCGCCTTCGCGGTGGCCGTCACGTCCTTCGAGGGCGACGAGGCCGGCGACCTGCGCGCGGTACGCATCGCCGAGGTGTCGGTGTCCAGAGTGGACGGCCGGCGGATCGTCTCGGTGGTCGAGGGCACCGAGCGGGAGTACCCCGCGGAGCTCGTGCTCCTCGCGATCGGCTTCGAGGGCACGGAGGAGGGCCCGCTGCTGGCGAACCTGGGCCTGACCCGCAACCGCCGCGGCGGCATCGACACCGACGGCACCTGGCAGAGCCAGGCCCCCGGCGTCTTCATCGCGGGCGACATGCACCGCGGCGCCTCCCTCATCGTCTGGGCCATCGCCGAGGGCCGCGCGGCCGCCGCATCGATCCACGCCTACCTGGGCGGCGACGGCGAACTCCCGTCCCCGGTCGACCCCACCGCGGTGGCCCTATCCGCCTGAGGTGCTGTTCGGGTGCGGACTTCTTCGGAGGTCCGCGCCCGGGTACCCCTCGGCCATGAAACGACCCCCTCGCCTACCGCTCCTTATCTTTCTGGCCGTTTTATGCTGGCTCCCAGCGACCGCCGCGCACGCCGTCGAGGGCTTCGCCGGCGACCTGAACATCGCCGTCCGCGTGGCCGAACGCTACTGGGGCCACAAGATCGTCGGTTTCCGCCCGATCGAGAAGATCATCCCCTACACCGTCGACGGCCAGGTCTCCTGCGGCACCCAGCCCATCCCCGCCCAGAACGCCGCCTACTGCCCGATCGGCGACTTCATCGCCTACGACCGCAACTGGTCGGAACAGGTCTACAACGACATGGGCGACGCTTTCGTCTTCTACTTGCTGGGCCACGAGTACGGCCACGGCATCCAGCAGCGCCTGGGCATCCAGTACCAGTTCACCATCCAGCAGGAACTCCAGGCCGACTGCTTCGCGGGCGCGATGATCGGCGACTCGATCCGGACCAACGACCTCACCCTGGACACCGGCGACGTGGAAGAACTCAAGGCGGGGCTGGTCTCGGTGGGAGATCCGCCGGACGAGCCCTGGTTCCAGGAAGGTGCGCACGGGTCGCCGGAGCAGCGGCAGTCGTCCTTCTTCGACGGGTACGACCATGGACTCGACCCGTGCAACATGCCCGCCGGCGGCCTGGGCTCGGTGGCGTCGGCCCCTTCTACGCCGCAGTATCCGGGCTTCCCAGCGCCGAACCCTTCCGCCTCGGCCAACCCCTTCCCGGGCACGCGCAACCCCTTCCCCGGCTGGACCAATCCCCTTCCGGGCCCGACCACCCCGATGTGGCCGTGGTGACCGATTTGCGCGTCCTTTCGACTGCGCACTTCGGGGCGACCGGCTAGGACCCGCCTCGGCTACGGTCGTCGTGTCCGATGCACTTCGTGGCGAGGAGGCCGCGATGGGTGATCAGCACGGCTTCGCGGTCGACCCGAGGGCGGTTCACACCTTCGGCCTCGACTTCCAGCACGACCTGGACGTCCACCTCTCGGCCGAGAAAGTGGACACGCTGCATCTCTTCTCCGGGGCGGCGATCTTCGGGGCGCGGACCGCGAGCCCGGAGGTGCACAAGGCCGCCTCCGACTACAGCGCAAAGCTCATCGAGCTCTTCGACGTCATCGACGCGATGATCCTGGAGGGCGCTGCGATGGCGCGCGCGGCCCATGCCATCGCGGAGGCCTATGCCGAGGCGGACGCGGTCTCCGGCGTGGACGTGGGCGACGCGGTCGGCTCCGCCCGGACCGGATTCGACGCCGACCGGTACGCCGTGGATCCCCGGACGGGCAGGCCGATCTGATGCCCGAGAGCTATGCGGCGTACCGGCTGCCGGAGTTGTGGGCGTCGGTCGCGGGCGAGGACGTCGAGGCCGGCTTCGTGCACGTCAACACGCTCAACCGGCTCCGCGTGGCGCTGGAGCAGCAGCGCAACAATCTCCGGGTGCACCGCGACCGCCTGATCGAGGGCTGGCCGCCGGAGCGCAGCGAGGCGGCCGAGGCGTTCGTCGCCCGGATCAACGGCCTGATCGACACGATGACGGCGACCGCGAGCGCCGCCGGTCGCGTCTGTGCCGGCGCCGACGAGGCCTTCGCGGCCATCCGTGAGCTCCGCCGCCAGCTCGAGCCGCTGATGGGCGAGCTCCGCCGCCGGCAGCCCGGTGCGGGTCTCGTGACCGCGAGCGCCGGCCGCCCGGACCTGGATCGGCAGGCCAGAAGCGCCTACGCCGCGGCCGACGCGAAGATCGCCAGGGCCGCCCCGTCGATCAACGCCGGTCTTCCGCACCGCAGCACTCAGGATCACAGCTCGACCATCCTGGACGGCGAGGACGCCCCCGCCCAGGTGCGCGGCGGGGCGGGCCCGGCGCAGGGCCGCCGCTCGTCCGGCACCGCACAGTCGGCGCTGATCACCGCTCCGGTCTTCGATCCGCCGCCGCCGGGATCGAGCCTCGGCCCGGTCCTGACCGAGGGCACCAGCCCCGCTGGGGGAGTGGTCATCGGTACCGGACCGACCCAGGTCCAGCCGGCGTCGGGGCCGTCCACCGCGTTTCCGTTCGGCCGCGGTATCACCGGGCCGACCGGCCTCATCGTGCCGCCGCGCCCGGCCGAACCGCGCCCGGTTCAGTCTGGTTTGGCCCCGATGCCGGGCGTTGTTCCGCGCGGCAGTTCGGCGGCGGCGCGGTCGGGCGTGATCCGGCGGCCACCGCCGCCACAACCGCAGGAGCAGCCGGCCCGGGGTCTCGGCGCGGGCGGCTATCGCGATCGGTCGTACGAGGCCTACACCGAGCGCCGGCGATCGCGGCGGCCCAGCACCGGCGACGAGGTGTGGCCGGTCGAGGAGGGCGTGCCGCCGGTGCTCGAGCCTCCCCGCGAGCGGCGCCACGATCCCGGCCCCGGCGTCCTGGGGATCGACCGTTGACCGCTGGCGTGTGGCGCCCCGTCGCGGCCGGCGCCCTGATCGTGCTGGCGCTCAGTGTGCACCCGCGACCGGCGCTCGCCGACAGCATCCGCGATCGCGCGTGGCACCTCCGGGCGCTGAACATCGCCGAGGCCCACAAGGTCAGCCAGGGCGCGGGCGTGATCGTCGCCGTCATTGACACCGGCGTCGACGACAAGCACGCCGAACTCGCCGGAGCGGTCCTGCCCGGCAAGGCCTACGGCGAGGGCAACGCGACCGACGGCCGGGTCGACCGCGTCGGCCACGGCACCGCCATGGCGGGCGTGATCGCGGGGCGGGGCCTCCCGAACGACGGTGGCGTGCTGGGCATCGCCCCGAAGGCGATGATCCTGCCGTTGCGGGTGGCGAACCAGGAGAGCGGTCTCGCCCCGCCCCAGTTCCTCGCCGACGCGATCGACTGGGCGGTCGGCCACGACGCCGGGGTCATCTGCATCGCCTCGTCGACCGACCGCGACGACCTCGTGCGACAGGCGGTGGAACGCGCGCTGGCGGCGGGCGTGGTGGTGGTCGCGGCCGCGGGCAACATGCCGGAGCGAAGCGCGATCGCGTACCCCGCCGGACTGCCGGGCGTCGTCGCCGTCGGCGGCACGGACCGCACCGGCGCGCACGCCCGGGTCTCGGTCTCCGGCCCCGAGATGACGGTGGCGGCCCCGGCCGAGGACATCGTCTCGACGGCACCGGGCGGCAAGTACGAACTCGGCACGGGAACGAGCGACGCGACGGCCATCGTGTCGGGCGTCGCGGCCCTGATTCGGGCCAGATATCCGAATCTCTCCGGTCCGGAGGTGGTGCACCGCATCACGGCGACCGCAACCGACAAGGGCAAGCCGGGCCGCGACGACGACTTCGGCTTCGGCATCGTCGATCCCGTGGCCGCGCTGACGGCCGACGTGCCCCCGTCCGATGCCGCATCGCCCGCCGGGGGGTCGGCGGCCCCGGAAGCCGGCTTCGGTGGCAACGCGGCTTCCGCCGTGCAGTGGGCCACGGGTCTGGCCGTCGTGGTCGTGATTGTGGTCGCCGGCGGGCTGCTGCTTCGCCGTCGAACCAGAATGCGTCGGTGACGCACTCACCGCGCGAATCACCCCGCCGAGGCCGTTCCGACGGCGCGGACGGAAGACCCCGGAAACGGCCCGTTCGGGGCCGATCATCGCTGGTGGCGTGGTGCATGGGGGCGTCGTGGCAGGGGTGGCGATGCGCCGTCGGGCGACGGGATTTTGATCACCTTGCCTTGTGGTGTGGGGATCACCCGTCGCGGGTAAGGCGCGCAGAATGCGGGATACGGTCTTTGACACGCTCATGCCGCTGGCCATTGCGCTCGGGGCCGCGCTCCTGGCGTTGCTCGCGGTACACATTGTGCACAAGGTGCTGTTGCGTGTGGGGCGGCAGGCCTCGCTGATCACGGAATTGGCGCTCAAGGCGCATCGGCCCACCCAGTGGGTGCTGGTGCTGTGTGCCGTCTACTTCGCGGTGCGTGCCAGTGCCGACGAGGCCTCGTGGCGGCACACGTTTCTGCACGCCGATCAACTGATCATCATTGGTACCGCGGCCTGGCTGCTCGCCGCGCTGCTCGTGGTGGCCGAGGATGCGGCTCTTTCGCGGTTCCGGACCGATGTGCCGGACAACCGGACGGCTCGGCGGGTGCATACGCAGGTCGTGATGATCCGGCGGGTCACGGTGGCGATTGTCGCGGTGCTCGCCGGCGCCGTGATGCTCATGACGTTTCCGCAGGCCCGGCTGGTCGGGACGTCGGTGCTGGCCAGTGCCGGGTTCGCCGGGATCATCGCGGGTCTCGCGGCACAGAGTGTGCTACGCAACGTGTTCGCCGGGTTGCAGCTCGCGTTCTCCGACGCCGTACGGCTGGGGGACGTGATCATCGTGGAGAAGGAGTGGGGGCGGGTTCAGGAGATCACGCTCTCCTACGTGGTCGTGCACGTGTGGGACGACCGGCGGCTGATTCTGCCCACGTCGTACTTCACCGAGAAGCCGTTCGAGAACTGGACGCGGACCGATTCCGCGCTGCTGGGCGCGGTGATGTTCGATGTCGACTGGTGGTTGCCGGTGCCCGAGATGCGGGAGGAGCTGCGGCGGGCTCTCGAGTCCACCGACCTGTGGGACGGGCGGGTCTCCGTACTCCAAGTGGTCGAGGCGACCGGCAACGCCATGCAGTTGCGGGCGCTCGTGAGTGCCACCGACGCGCCGAAGTTGTGGGATCTGCGGTGCTTCGTGCGCGAGCACCTCGTCACCTGGCTGCGCGACACCCATCCGGGGGCCCTGCCGAAGGTACGCGCGGAGATGAACTCGCAGATGCCCCTGCACGCGACGCTGACCGGGCAGACGCTCACCACCGACGGTGACTCGCGGGTCTTCAGCCACAGCGTGGACGGGCGGGCGCGCGCGGAAGCGTTCACCGGGCCTGAACAGTGACCGCTCGGCCAGGAGCGGGGAACGCGGAGATGGACGCCGTCTCAACTGATGGAGGCGGGCCGGGGCAGCGATAACGCGCCGTGGTGGAGGGGCTAGCCTCAGGGGTGTGACTCGACGCGCCAAAATCGTCTGTACGCTCGGCCCGGCCACGTCGTCGGCTGAGCGGCTCCGTGGCCTAGTCGACGCCGGGATGGACGTCGCGCGGCTCAACTTCAGCCACGGTAGCCACGAGGACCACGCCTCGGTGTACAACCTTGTTCGGGAGGCCGCCATCGCCGCCGGCCGCCCCGTGGGCATCCTCGCGGACCTGCAGGGTCCGAAGATCCGTCTCGGCCGCTTCGCAGACGGACCGCACGAGTGGGCGGCCGGTAAAACGGCCGTCATCACCAGCGACGACATTCTCGGCACCGCCGACCGGGTGTCCTGCACCTACAAGAAGCTTCCGCAGGAAGTGAAGGCCGGCGACCGCCTGCTCATCGATGACGGCAAGGTGGCCGTCGAGGTGACCGCGGTCACGGGCAACGACATCACCGTCCTCGTCACCGAGGGCGGCATGGTCTCCAACAACAAGGGCGTCTCGCTGCCGAACGTGGCCGTGAGCGTGCCCGCGCTGTCGGAGAAGGACGCCGAGGACCTGCGCTTCGCGCTGCGCCTGGGCGCCGACTGGATCGCGCTGTCCTTCGTGCGCTCGCCGGACGACATCAAGCTCGTCCACGAGATCATGGAGGAGGAGGGCATCCGCCGGCCCGTCATCGCCAAGGTCGAGAAGCCCGAGGCGGTCGCCGCCCTCGAGGCCATCGTCAACGCGTTCGACGGCGTCATGGTCGCCCGCGGCGACCTGGGCGTGGAGATGCCGCTCGAGCAGGTGCCGCTGGTGCAGAAGCGCGCCGTGCAGCTCTGCCGCGAGCAGGCCAAGCCGGTCATCGTGGCCACCCAGATGCTCGACTCGATGATCGAGAACGCGCGGCCGACCCGGGCCGAGGCGTCCGACGTGGCCAACGCGGTGCTCGACGGCGCCGACGCGGTCATGCTGTCGGGGGAGACGAGCGTCGGGAAGTACCCCATCCTGACGGTCTCCACCATGGCCCGCATCGTCGCCACGACCGAGGGCGGCGCGCTCACCGTGCCGCGCCTGCAGCACGACCCCCGCACCCGCGGCGGCGCGCTCACCTCGGCCGCGTCCAACATCGCGCGCAACATCGGCGCGAAGGCACTCGTGGCGTTCTCCCAGACCGGCGACACCGTGCGCCGCCTGGCCCGCCTGCACTGCGAGCTGCCGCTGCTGGCGTTCACCCCGGAGCCGACGGTGCGCAACCAGCTCACGCTGAGCTGGGGCGTGCAGACCTTCGACGTGCCGTTCGTGGAGCACACGGACGAGATGTTCAAGCAGGTGGACCTGGCCCTCGTCGGCCTGCCGTGGCTCGCGCCGGGCGACGACGTGGTCATCGTGGCGGGCTCCCCGCCCGGCACGCCCGGCTCCACGAACACCCTGCGTGTGCACCAGCTCGGGGTTCTCTCACAATAAGAGCGTGACCGAACTGGCTGGTGGGCAGGAAGCAGTGGACGATCTCGTCCGGCTGCTGGATCTCGAGGCGCTGGGGGACGACCGGTTCAAGGGCATCAGCCCGCCGGACGGCCCCCAGCGCGTTTACGGCGGCCAGGTGGCCGCTCAGGCCCTGGTCGCCGCCGGACGCACCGTCGATCGCGAGCGCACAGTCCATTCCCTCCATGGGTACTTCGTCCGCCCCGGCGATCCCGACGTGCCCATCACCTACGCGGTGGAGAACATCCGCGACGGCCGCTCGTTCTCGGTGCGCCGCTCGGTCGCGGAGCAGCACGGCAAGGTGATCTTCTTCATGTCGGCCTCCTTCCACCGGCCGGAGGAGGGGCTGGACCACGCCGAGCCGGCGCCGCCGGACGTGCCGGGCCCCGATGAGGTACCGACAATGGCCGAGCGCCTCGCCGGTTACGAGGACCGGGCCGGCGTGTGGGCCGTCATGCCCCGCCCGATCGACGTGCGCTATGTGGGCGAGCCCGGCTGGGTGGCGCCCGGCGACCGTCCCGCCGAACCGCGCCAGCGGGTGTGGATGCGCCTGGACGGCAAGCTGCCCGACGATCCGGTGCTGCACACGTGTGTACTCGCCTTCGCCTCCGACCTGACCCTGCTCGACTCGGTGCTGTCGGCCCACGGGGCGGTCTGGGGACCGGGCGGCTTCATCGGGGCGAGCCTCGACCACGCCATGTGGTTCCACCGGCCTTTCCGCGCCGACGAATGGTTCCTGTACGACAGCTCCAGCCCGTCGGCCTCCGGCGCGCGCGGCCTCGCCACCGGCCGGATGTTCGCCCGCGACGGACGGCACATCGCGACCACGGTGCAAGAGGGCCTGTTGCGCCGGGTCGGAGGGTGAGGATGCGATCCGGCCCCCGCGGCCAGGCGGCCGGCCGCAGGGTCGTGCGGGACAGGCGGCACATCGCGACCACGGTGCAAGCAGGCCTGTTGCGCCGGGTCGGAGGGTGAGGATGCGATCCGGCGCCAGCGGCCAGGCGGCGGGCCGCAGGGTCGTGCGGGACGGGCGGCACATCGCGACCACGGTGCGAGCAGGCCTGTTGCGCCACGTGGGAGGATGAGGTCATGCGGCTTTCGGCCCGAGTTGACTATGCGCTGCGCGCGGTGGCGGAGCTGGCGGCCACGTCGGCCGACGGCAAGCTGGTGACGGCCGACCGCCTCGCCTCCGCGCAGCAGATTCCCCCGAAGTTCCTGGAGAGCATCCTGCTGCAGCTGCGCCGCGGCGGCATCGTGGTGGCCCAGCGCGGCCCGGAGGGCGGCTACCGGCTGGCCCGCCCGGCGGCCGAGATCTCCCTGGCCGAGATCATCCGGGTGATCGACGGCCCGCTGGCCAACGTGCGCGGGCAGCGGCCGGAGGAGCTCGGGTACCACGGCGCCGCCCAGGCCCTGCAGGACGTCTGGATCGCGCTGCGGGCCAACGAGCGCCTGATCCTGGAGACCGTGACCATCGAGGACGTGGTGACCGGCGAGCTGCCCGAGCGGGTGCGCGACCTGGTGGCCGACCCGCGGGCCTGGGTCTAGAAGTCGCTATTTCCTATCGTTTGAGTAGCCGATAGGATCGGCCGGTGATTGTCGTGGTCTCCGGAAACCCCCGCCCCCACTCGCGCACCCTGCACCTGGCCGAGGAGGTCGGCGGCGCGCTGGCCACCCGGCTCGGGCTGGCCGCGCCGCGCACGATCGACGTCACCGAACTCGGGCCGCGGCTCCTGCAGCCCGGCGACGGCGCGGTGGCCGACGCGGTCGCCCTCCTGCAGCGGGCGAGCGTGCTCGTGGTGGCGACCCCGACGTACAAGGGAAGCTACACAGGCGTGTTGAAGGTGCTGCTGGACCAGCTGCCGGCCGCCGGGCTCAAGGACATCACGGCCGTCACGGTGGTCACCGCGGGCATCCAGCCCCAGGCCGACGCGGCCACCCGGCACCTGCGCGAGCTGCTGACCGAACTCGCCGCCGTCCCGGTCGACCCGGGCCTCGCCGTGGTCGACGCCGACCTGGCCAACGCCGGCAAGACGGCCGCCGACTACGTGAACGGGCTCGACGGCGTGTTCGTCACGACCTGATCCGTGGCCGCGGAACGCCGCGAACGCCATGAGTCACGGCCGTGGGAAAGTGCCGTGGGGCTAGCCGTGGAGCGCCGCGGCTGAGGTCAGGAGCGGGTCGTGGTCGCCGAACGCGCCCCGCTCGCTGAGTTCGTTGAGCGAGCGGGCGATGCTCACCAGCGCGTACGTCTGGGTGACCCGCAGCGTCCGGTCCATCTCCAGGTCGTCGGCCATGTCCAGCTCCGCGCGGATGCTGTGCAGGAAACCCTCGGCGGCCTGCAGATAGGGGTCGTGCGCTTTCGTCGACATAAGCCGAGCGTAGGACTCCCGCCGTGCGGGGTGACCAAGAACGGGCAGATCAGCGGGGCTGCCAGGCGGCCGGAGGAGTCGTGAGGCGGCGGACGTGGGCGGGCATCCGGCCGCGTACGACGTCGGCCAGGCTCACCTCGTCCAGCACGTTGCGCACCGCGGCCCGTACCGCGACCCAGAGCTGCTGCAGGTGCTCGGCGGTGCCGGAGTACATGGCTTCCTCCGGGCGCACGCCGCGCACCTCGGCCAGTGGGCCGTCGACCGCGCGCAGGACGTCGCCGACCATGATTTCCGAGGGCTGGCGGGTGAGCACGTAGCCGCCGTCGACGCCGCGCTGGCCGCGGACCAGGCCGGCCCGGCGCAGGTCGCCCAGGACGGCTTCGAGGAACTTGCGGGGCATGTCCTGCTCGTCGGCCAGGCCCGCGGCCGAGACCACCGCGGGGTAGGCCGCCGCGAGCCCGAGGGATGCGCGAACCGCGTAGTCCCCGCGCGCCGAGATGTGCATCGAAAGGCTGCCTTTCCGGCCGGGCTGGTGGCATTGGATGTCCGCTACCAATGTAGGGTGCCCGCCCGCGGGTGATCGCCGGGGTAGCGTTGTCGGATTATGCGATCCGATGAGCCGCGGCGGGGCGCCGACCACAACGTCATGCGCGAGGTCAATCGCTCGCTCGTGCTTGCCCTGGTCAAGGAGGGTGGCCCGGTGTCGCGGGCCAGCATCGCGCGCTCCACGACGCTGGCCAAGCCCACCGTGTCGGCGATCGTCGACGAGCTCATCGCCGAGGGCCTCGTGCGCGAGATCGGGCCCGGCTCGACCGCGGTCAGCGGCGGGCGGCCGCCGATCCTGCTCGAGTTCAACGCCCGCTCGCTGCTCGTCGTCGGGGTGCACATCGGGGCCCGGCGCACCACCATCGCGATCGGCGACGCGACCGGCGAGGAGGTCGCCCGCCGCGAGCTGCCGACGCCGGACCGCGCCACCGCGCCGGCCGGGGTGCTGCACACCGTCGCCGCCGAGGCCAGGGACGCCATCGCGAAGGCCGACATCCCCGGCGCGAAGATCGCGGCCGTGGGTGCGGTGCTGCCGGGCCTGACCGACTTCCACGCCGGCGTCTGCCTGCTGGCCCCCAACCTCGGCTGGCGGGACGTGCCGGTCCGGGACCTGCTCGCGGCCGAGCTCGGCAACGCGCCGGTGTACGTGCACAACGCGGGACAGGCCGCCGCCGTCGCCGAGAACCTGGAGGGCGCGGGGGAGCGGGTGGGGGACCTGGCGTTGCTGTACACCGGAACCGGTCTCTCGGCGGGCATCCTGACGGACGGGCGGGTGTTCCACGGGGTCGGCGGGACCGCGGGCGAGATCGGGCACAACGCGGTGCCGGGCAACACCGAGCCCTGCAACTGCGGCAAGGTCGGCTGCCTGGAGACGCTCGCGTCGGGTCCGGCGATCGTGCGCGCGGCGCGGCGGGCGGGGCTGGACGGCCTCGACGCCCGCGAGGTGACCGCGGCCGCGCTCGCCGGGGACGCGACCGCGCGGCGGGTCATCGAGGAGGTCGGCGAGCATCTCGGGCTGGCGGCGTCGTGGCTCATCAACGCGTACAACCCGGCGCTCGTCGTGGTCGGGGGAGGGCTGGCCGCGATCGGCGACCTGCTGCTGGAGCCGCTGCGCGCGGCCGCGGCCCGGCACACGCTCGCCCCGGCGCTGCGAGGGGTCGAGATCCGGGCGTCGAAACTCGGCCCGGACGCGGAGGTGCGCGGCGCGGTGCTGCTGGCCCTGCAGCACTCCGAGACGTACTACCGGGTCGTGTTCCGGGCCTGATTTCGAGGTTAGTTCTTATCTTGAACAAACCGGTTGGCGCGGCGTAACGTGGGCCCCGCATCCCGCCAACACCCCGCCCTCGAAGAGGTACCTCATGAACGATTACCAGCCCACCCGCGAGGACAAGTTCAGCTTCGGGCTGTGGACCGTCGGCTGGCAGGCCCAGGACGTGTTCGGCGGGCCGACCCGCGCGCCGCTCGACTCGGTCGAGGCCGTGCACCGCCTGTCGGACCTCGGTGCCGCCGCCGTCACGTTCCACGACGACGACCTGTTCCCGTTCGGCAGCGACGACGCCACCCGCGACAAGCTCATCGGGCGCTTCAAGGACGCGCTCGGCGAGACCGGCGTCCGCGTCGAGATGGTCACCACCAACCTGTTCAGCCACCCGATCTTCAAGGACGGCGGCTTCACCTCCAACGACCGCGCGGTGCGGCGCTTCGCCATCAAGAAGGTGCTGCGCAACATCGACCTCGCCGCCGAGCTGGGCGCGGAGACCTACGTGCTGTGGGGTGGCCGCGAGGGCGCCGAGTCCGGTGGGGCCAAGGACGTGGCGGCCGCCCTCGACCGGTACCGCGAGGGCCTCAACCTGCTGTGCCAGTACGTGCGCGAGCAGGGGTACGACATCCGCTTCGCCCTTGAACCCAAGCCGAACGAGCCCCGGGGCGACATCCTGCTCCCGACCATCGGCCACGCCCTCGCGCTCATCTCGACGCTGGACGAGCCCGACCGCGTCGGCCTGAACCCCGAGGTCGGCCACGAGGAGATGGCCGGGCTGAACTTCGCCCACGGCATCGCCCAGGCCCTGTGGCACGGCAAGCTCTTCCACATCGACCTCAACGGGCAGCACGGCCCGCGCTTCGACCAGGACCTGCGCTTCGGCGCGGGCAACCTGCGCGGCGCGTTCTGGACGGTGGACGTGCTGGAGACCGGCGGGTACACCGGCTACCGGCACTTCGACTACAAGCCCCCGCGCACCGAGGACTACGACGGCGTGTGGGAGACGGCCCGCGCCTGCATGCGCAACTACCTCATCCTGCGCGACCGGGTCCGCTCCTTCCGCGCCGACCCCGAGGTGGCCGCGGCGCTCGAGGCGGCCCGCGTCGACGAGCTGCGCACGCCGACCCTGGCCGAGGGCGAGACCATCGCCTCGCTGCGCGAGGAGGAGTTCGACGTCGACAAGCTCGCCGCGCGCGGTGGCGCGTTCGAGGTGCTCGACCAGCTCGCCATGGAGCACCTGCTCGGCGTCCGTTCATGACCCTCGTCGCGGGGGTGGACACGTCGACCCAGTCGACGAAGGTTCTCGTCTGCGACGCCGACACCGGAGCCGTCGTCCGGGAGGGCCGCGCCGCCCACCCGGACGGCACCGAGGTCGCGCCCGCCCACTGGTGGACCGCGTTCCAGGAGGCGACCGCGGGCGGGCTGCTCGACGGGGTCGCGGCCATCGGCGTCGGGGGCCAGCAGCACGGCATGGTGCTGCTGGACGAGGCCGGGAACGTGGTCCGCGACGCGCTGCTGTGGAACGACACCCGCTCCGCCGGCGCGGCCGAGGACCTCATCGCCGAGCTGCCGGGCGGCGCCGCGGGCTGGGCTTCGGCCGTCGGGCTGGTTCCCGTGGCGAGCTTCACCGTCACCAAGCTGCGCTGGGTCGCGCGGCACGAGCCCGACGTGGCCGCCCGGGCCGCGTCGGTGGTGCTGCCCCACGACTGGATCACGTCGCTGCTCAACGTGCGGCAGGAGTTGACGACCGACCGGGGCGACGCATCCGGTACCGGCTACTGGTCGCCCACCACCGGCGAGTACCGGACCGATCTGGTGCGGCTGGCGTTCGGCCGCGACCTCGCGCTGCCCCGCGTGGCCGGGCCGGCCGAGGTGGTCGGCGAGACGGCGGACGGGGCGCTGCTCGCGCCGGGCACCGGGGACAACATGGCCGCCGCGCTCGGGCTGGGGCTGCGGCCGGGGGACCTGGTGGTGTCGCTGGGCACCTCGGGCACCGTGTTCGGGGTCAGTGCGGCGCCGGTGGCCGATGCCAGCGGTACCGTCGCCGGGTTCGCCGACGCCAGCGGGCGGCACCTGCCGCTGGTCGCGACGCTGAACGCGGCCCGGGTGCTCACCGCGGCGGCGAACCTGCTCGGGGTCTCACTGTCCACATTGGACGAGCTCGCGCTCGCGGCCGAGCCGGGGGCGGGCGGGTTGACGCTGCTGCCGTACCTCGACGGCGAGCGGACGCCCAACCTGCCCAACGCGCGCGGCCTGCTCAACGGGCTCACCCGGGCCAACGCGGGGCCGGCCAACCTGGCCCGCGCGGCGTACGAGGGCATGCTGTGCGGCCTGGCCGACGGGCTCGACGCCGTCCGCGGGCTGGGCGTGCCGGTCGAGCGGGTCCTGCTCATCGGCGGCGCGGCCGCGTCGGCGGCGGTCCGCGCGATCGCGCCGGGGCTGCTCGGGGTGCCGGTCAGCGTGCCGGCCCCGGGGGAGTACGTGGCCCTCGGCGCGGCCCGCCAGGCCGCCTGGGCGCTCAAGGGCTCGGACGAGGCGCCGGAGTGGCCGGTGTCGGCCGCCGACGCCACGGCGCTTCCCACCGAGGGCGTCCGGAAGGTGTACGGCGACGTGCGCGACCGCGCGCAGGCGCTGCTGAAATGACGGAGTCTCAGCCGCCGGACGCGATGTTCGGCGGCTGGGACAGGCACACGAACGGGCCGCGGACGCCGGCGCTGAACCGCTCCGCGGCCCGTAACGCCGTTTCCACGCGGCGTTGCGGGGCCATGCGGGACTGCGCGGTGGCGAACAGGGCGCCGAGCGCGATCTCGTCGCCGACGCCGACCGCGGCGTACCCGTCGGCCGCCTCGGCCACCTGGTAGTCGTCGTGCACGGTGAACAGCCGGCCCTTCACGCCCACCAGGAAGGTGCCGCCCTCCTCGCGCTCGCTGTCCCGCCGCGCCCAGCCGCCCGCCTTCAGGCAGTCCCGGACGGTGTCGATGAACCGCGTGGCCATGAAGCGCTCGATGTCACCGACGGGTTTCGGGGGCTTGAGGGAGTACCGGATGAGCTGCCCCATCCGGAAGGACGTGGTGAAGCCGAAGAGGTAGCCGTTGTTGTGGAACACCTTGGAGTCGGCGCGGACGGTCAGGCTCCAGCCCGAGGCGCCCGCGCTGTCCCCGCCGATGTAGACGGTCCCCTGGTGGACCAGGCCGACGATCGCGGTCACGCGGCACCACCGGCCGGGCGGGCGTGACGGGCGAGGCCGTCGAGCATCACGTCGAGCGCGAACGCGAACCGCTCGTCGCCGCTGCCCTCGATCATCGCCGGCGCGATGGCGACCAGGTTCGGGAACTCGTCGGCGGGCAGCGCGGCGAGGTAGTCGCGGACCTGGTTGAGGTACGGCGCCGCCTCCGCCTCGGTGCGCCGGCCCAGCTCGGCGTGGATCGCCGTCTCGATCGCGTCGGCGATGATGACCATCGACATCTGGTCCATCGCCCACGCGCAGATGTGGTCCGGCAGGCCGGCCCCGCGCAGCACGGCCAGCAGCGCCTCGGTGTAGCGCAGCGAGTTGGGCCCGGTCGGGATGTTGGCCCGGGCCACCTTGGCGATGTCGCGGTGCGCGCAGAACACGTTGCGGCTGGCGAAGCAGCTGCGCTTGACCTCGGCCTGCCAGTCGGGCGCGTCCGCGCGCGGCAGCGGTACCTCGCCGACCACCCGGTCCAGGAGCTGTTCGAGCAGCTCGTCCTTGTTGGCGAAGTACGCGTAGAGCGACGCCGCGCCCGTGCCCAGCTCCTGCGCCACCCGCCGCATGCTCAGGGCGTCGAGCCCGTCCTTGTCGACGAGGCGCAGGGCCGTGCTCAGCACCGCCTCCGCGCTCAGGGGCTGGCGGGCGGCCGGGGTCTTCTTCGGCGCCCGCCACGGTGGGGCGGGGATGGCGGCAGACGGCACCCGGCAATCGTACTTGACACGAACAGTGTTCCAACGTAGAACAGTGTTCGTGATTGACGAACAGCGTTCGAACCCCTTCTTGGTGCTCGCCGTCGTGCTGGCGGCCGAGGTGATGGACCTCCTCGACGCCACGGTGATCGCCATCGCCGGCCCGTCGGTCCGCGCCGACCTCGGCGGCGGCACGGCGTTCCTGCAGTGGCTCGCCGCCGGGTACACCCTCGCCTTCGCCGTCGGCCTGGTCACCGGCGGCCGCCTCGGCGACATCTTCGGCCGCCGCCGCATGTTCCTGCTCGGCGCGGCCGGCTTCACCCTCATGTCCCTGCTCTGCGCGGTCGCGCCCGGCCCGGCCTGGCTGGTCGCGTGCCGGGTGCTGCAGGGCCTGTCCGGTGCGGTGCTCATCCCGCAGGGCCTGGGCCTGATCAAGGCCGCGTTCCCGCCCGAGAGGGTCGGCGCCGCGTTCGCCGCCTTCGGCCCGGTCATGGGCCTGTCCGCGGTCTGCGGCCCGATCCTCGCCGGCGTCCTCGTCGACGCCGACCTGTTCGGCACCGGCTGGCGGATGATCTTCCTGATCAACGTCCCGGTCGGCCTGGCCGCGCTGCTCGGCGCGGTGCTCGTCCTGCCGCGCACGGCCGAGCAGGACCGGTCCCTGCGCCTCGACCTGCCCGGCACCGCCCTGCTCGGCGGCGCCCTGCTGTTGCTGGTGTTCCCGCTGGTGCAGGGGCGCGAGCTGGGCTGGCCGTGGTGGTGCTGGGCGGCGCTGGCGGCCTCGGCGCCCGTGCTGTGGCTGTTCGGCCGCTACGAGCGCCGCCGGGTGCGCGCCGGACGGACTCCCCTCGTCGAGCCCTCCCTGCTGGCCAAGCGGCGCTTCAACGCCGGCCTGGTCGTCGGGCTGATCTTCTTCGCGGGCGTCATGGGGCTGTCGCTGATCCTCAGCGTGTACCTCCAGATCGGCCTCGGCTACGGCCCCTTGCGCGCCGGCCTCACCCAGGCGCCGTGGGCTTTCGGCACCGCACTGGGCGCGATCGCGGCGCAGGGCCTGACCGCGCGCTTCGGCGGGCGGAGGGTGCTTGTCGGCGGTACCGGCGTGGTGGCTTTTGGTGTGTGCTGGCTCTTCTTCGGACCGTCGCTCGGGGTGCTGCTGCCCGCTCTGCTCGTGCTGGGGATCGGGATGGGTGCCTCGATGGCGCCGTACTTCGACATCGTGCTGGCCGCCGTGGATCCGCACGAGGTCGGCTCCGCTTCCGGCACCCTGACGGCCGCGCAACAGGTGGGCGGGGCGATCGGGGTGGCCGTACTGGGGACGGCGTATTTCTCCTGGGAATCGCTCGACGGGGTGCTGTGGCTGGAGCTCGGGCTGCTCGCCGTCGCCGGGGTCCTGTGCTTCCTCCTCCCCGCCCGGGCCAGGGATGTTTCCGAGGAGGGTTCCGCGGTGCCGGTCGCGGTCGCGGGTTAGCCCCGCTCAAGGCTGGGCATCAAGTGGATACGGGCGAGAGGAGAAACCATGACGTCCACACTGAACCGCCCGGCCGTGGCGCCGCGACTGCAGGAACCGACGGCCGACCGTTCGACCGCCGAGCTCGTGAAGCTCGCCGCCGAGCAGGTCTCCACGCTGGTACGCGACGAACTCAAGCTGGCCCAGATCGAGCTCACCGAGAAGGGCAAGCGGGCCGGACTCGGTGTCGGGATGTTCGGCGGGGCCGGGGTCGTCGCGCTGTACGGCGTCGGCGCGCTGCTGGCCGCGCTCATCATCGGACTGGCCGCGGTCATGCCGGCCTGGCTGGCCGCGCTGATCGTCGGGGTCGCGCTGTTCCTCGTGGCCGGCGTGCTCGCGCTGGTCGGCAAGGGCCAGGTCAAGCGGGCCGTGCCGCCGATGCCGGAAGAGACCGTGGCCGGGGTGAAGGCCGACATCGACACCATCACGACCTCGGTCAAGCACGGAGGCCACCGATGACCTCGACCGACCACAGCACCAACGGACACAGCCAGACCGCCGACCCGGATGCGCTGCGGGCGGAGATCGCCCGCACCCGCGCCGGGCTCGGCGAGACCGTCGAGGCCCTTGCGGCCAAGGCCGACGTGAAGGCCCGTGCCCAGGAGGCCGTGCACTCCACGGTCGAAACGGCCAAGCTGCGCATGCGCGAGGGCGTGGAGCAGATGACGGTCAACGCCGCCTACGCCACGCGCGAACTGCGCACGCATCCGCGCCAGTCGCTGCAGACCGGGATGCGCCGCCTGCTCGACTCGGCCCGCGAACGCCCGGCGCCGTGGGTGGTGGCCTCGGCCCTGCTCGTGGTGGCCGCGCTGGTCGGGTTCCGCAGCCGGCGGGAGGCCTGATGAACAAGGTGCTGTACAAGCCGTTCAGCATCGCCTTCAGCGTGGCGGGCGGCATCGCGGCGGGAATCGTGTTCAAGCAGGTGTGGAAGCGCCTCTCCGGCGAGGAGGAGGCCCCGGCGGCGACCTCGCGCGAGTACGGCTGGGGCGAGGTCCTGGCCGCGGCCGCCTTGCAGGGCGCCATTTTCGCCGTGGTGAAGGCCGCCATCGACCGGGGCGGCGCGGCGGGCGTTCGACGCATCACGGGCGAGTGGCCGGACGACTGATCCTTCGCTGCTCCGGGCCGGCAACCGCTTTTGCGTGTTCGGCCCGCCAGAGTCTTTGCTAAGCGCGCGGCCGCGTCGAGGGAGCGGCCGCGCGCTGCTGCGTGTGCCCGCCGCGGCGCCGGGTTACGCCTCGCGGGCGCGCTGGTGCTGATCCGGGGTGTTGATCTCCGTTATGTCGGGCGCTGGCGCGCCGCGACATAACTCGATTTTTCGCCCGACCAGGTATAAATCCGAAATGTCGCGGCCGAGGCACGAGGCCCGACATTTCGTTGCCCAGCAACAATATTGCCGGAGTGAAGGATTGCCGTACGGTGAGCGGCATGACGTTCTCGATCGTCGGGCGGTCCGCCGACGGGCAGACCCTCGGTATCGCCGTGGCCAGTAAGTTTCTCGCCGTCGGGGCGGCGGTGCCGGCGGCCGAGGCCGGGGTCGGGGCGCTCGCCACGCAGGCGTTCGCGAACCTGGCCTACCGGGCGCAGGGGCTGGCGTTGCTACGTACGGGCACCGCCGCCGCGGATGTCATCGCCGGGCTCACCGCGGCCGACGCCGGCCGGGCGCAGCGGCAGCTCGGGGTGGTCGGGCCGAACGGGGACGGGGCCACGTACACCGGCGCGGAGTGCTTCGACTGGGCCGGGGGAGTCGCCGGCGACGGGTACGCCATCCAGGGCAACATCCTCGCCGGGCCGCAGGTCGTCGCCGAGATGGAGCGGGTCTGGCTGGGCTCCGGCGAGCTGTCGCTGCCGCGCCGGTTGCACGCCGCGCTCGCGGCCGGGGACGCGGCCGGTGGGGATCGGCGGGGGCGGCAGAGCGCGGCGCTGCTCACGGTGCGGCGCGGGGCCGGGTACGGCGGGATGAGCGACGTCGAGGTCGATCTCCGCGTCGACGACGATGCCGATCCGGTGGCGCGGATGGGTGGGCTCATCGAGCTGTGGGACCTGTACTTCGGCAAGCCCGATCCCGCCACGCTGCTGCCCCTCGACGGCGAGCTGGCGGCCGAGGTCGACGCGAAGCTCAAGGCGCTCGGGTACGACTCGCTGGACGCCTGGGCCGGGGTCGAGAATCTCGAGGAGCGCCTTGTCGCCGGGGCTATCGATCCGTTGGTGCTGGAGCAGTTGCGGGCGGCGCAGCGGCCGACCGGAGCGTAGCGAGGGCGGCGGCGATCGCGGGGCGCGTGGCCGACGACGCGCGCACGGCCGCCGTGATGTGGCGTTCGAGCGGGTCGCTGAGCGGGTGTGCGGTGACATCGTAGCGCGCGTCGACCGCGAGCTCCGGCAGCAGGGTCACCGACAGGCCGGCCTCGACGTGGGCCAGGAGCGGGCCGTACGAGGCGAAGAGGGCGGTGAAATCGGGCTCGAAGCCCGCTCGGCGGCAGGCGCGGGTGATGAGGTCGTGGGTCCACGTGTCCGGGCGCTCGGCCGACCAGCGCGCGGTGCGGTAGTCGGCGAGGGCCGCCGTGGTGCGCGCGGTCGCGGCCGTGACCAGGACGATCGGGTCGGTCGCCAGCGGGGTGTGCAGGATCTCGTCGTCGATCGGGACGGTACCGTCGAACTGGTCGGCGGTCACCGCGATGTCGCACGCGCCGCGGCGCAGGGCCGGGATGGTCTCGTTCGGGTCGAGCTCGCTGATGTCGATGCGCAGGCGCGGCACCTCCGCGAGGAGGCGCTGGATCGCGGTCAGGACGAACGTGTTGGCCGCGCTCGTGAAGGTGCCGATGGTCAGGCGGCCGGCCGGGGCGGCGTCGTCGAGCGTGGCCAGCTCGGCGCGGGCGGTCTCCATCTGGTCCAGGATCGTGCGCGCGTGCCGGGCCAGGGTCAGGCCCGCGTCGGTCAGGCGCAGGCGGCGGCCGGACCGCTCGAACAGGCGCGCGCCGGCCTCCCGCTCCAGCACGGCGAGCTGCTGGGACACCGTCGACGGGCTCAGATGGGCCGCCTGCGCGACCGCGCGGACGGTGCCGAGGGTGGCCAGGTCGCCCAGGAGCTTGAGACGCCAAGGGTCGAGCATTGTTCGGTACCGCCGTGCAAGCTGTCAGGAAACGCGAGCTGGAAGTGAACATAGCGCGGCCGTAGCGTCGGCACCATGGCGGACTTCTGGAGCGATGTCGAGCGGCATGTCGTGCGGTACGGCGGGGCGTTCACCCCGGAGATCGTGGTCCGGGCCGAGGGCAGCCACGTGATCACCGAGGACGGGCGGCGCATCCTCGACTTCACGTCGGGGCAGATGAGCGCGATCCTGGGGCACTCGCACCCGGAGATCGTGGCGACGGTACGCCGGCAGATCGGCGAGCTCGACCACGTCTTCAGCGGCATGCTCACCAAGCCGGTGGTCGAGCTGTCGCGCCGGCTCGCCGAGTCGCTGGCCCACGCGCAGGCGCCGTTCGAGGGCGCCCCACTGGAGAAGGTGCTGCTCCTGACGACCGGGGCGGAGTCCAACGAGGCGGCGGTACGGATGGCCAAGCTCGTCACCGGCGGCCACGAGATCGTCTCGTTCGCGCGCTCCTGGCACGGGATGACGCAGGCGGCCGCGGGCGCGACGTACAGCGCCGGGCGCCGCGGCTACGGCCCCGCCGCGCCGGGGAACTTCGCGATCCCGGCGCCGGACTCGTACCGGCCGGACTTCACCAACCCCGACGGCACCCTGGACTGGCAGCGCCAGCTCGACTTCGCGTTCACGCTGTTCGACGCCCAGTCGGTCGGGGCGCCGGCCGCGTGCCTGGTCGAGCCGATCCTGAGCTCGGGCGGTGTCATCGAACCGCCGCCGGGGTACTTCGCGGCGCTGCAACGCAAGTGCCGGGAGCGCGGCATGCTGCTGATCCTGGACGAGGCCCAGACCGGGTTGTGCCGGACCGGCAACTGGTACGCGTTCGAGCGCGACGGCGTCGTGCCGGACATCATCACGCTGTCGAAGACCCTCGGAGCCGGCCTCCCACTGGCGGCGGTGGTGACGAGCGAGGAGATCGAGCAGCGGGCGTACGAGCGAGGCTTCCTGTTCTTCACGACCCACGTCAGCGACCCACTGCCGGCGGCCGTCGGCAACACCGTCCTCGACATCCTGGAGCGCGACGGCCTCGATCGGCGCGCGGCCGAGCTGGGGGAGCGGCTGCGGCGCGGGCTGCTGGAGCTGCAGGCCCGCCACGAGGTCGTGGGCGACGTGCGCGGGCGCGGGCTGCTGCAGGGCCTGGAACTCGTCACCGACCGCGCCACGAAGGCGGGCGCCGACACCCTCGGCGCCGAGGTCACCCGGCGCTGCCTGAAGCTCGGCCTGCACATGAACGTCGTGCAGCTCAAGGGCATGGGCGGCACCTTCCGCATCGCCCCACCCCTGACCAGCACCGACGAGGAAATCGACCGCGGCCTCGCAATCTTGGACGAGGCACTGGGTGCCTAAATGCTGATAAGTCCGATATGTCTGGCGCGCCAGCGCCCGACATATCGTGATCAAGTGAGATCGTTGCGGACGGCATAGAGCGCCGCCTGCGTCCGATCCTGCACCCCGAGTTTGGTCAGGATCGCGCTCATGTGCGTCTTCACCGTCTTCTCGGCCAGCCCGAGGGTGCGGGCGATCTCGCGGTTCGAGCGCCCGCGCGCCACCTCCGCCAGCACCTCGCGCTCCCGCGCGGTCAGGTGGGCCGCGTCCGGGGCCGGGGCGCCGTCGGTCAGGAGGCGGGCCACATCCGGATGCAGGAGCACATGCCCCGCGTGTACCGCACGAATCGCCGCCGCCAGTGCCGGTGGGTCGACGTCCTTGTAGACGTAGCCGGCGGCGCCCGCGCGGACGGCGGGGAGGACCGCGGCGGGCTCGGTGAAGCTCGTGATGACCAGGACGCGGGCGCGGGTGCCGGTCAGGGCGTGCAGGGCCGTCACGCCGTCGCCGCCCGGCATGCGCAGGTCCAGGAGGATCACGTCCGGGTCGGTGCGCGCGGCCGCGGCCACGCACGAGTCGGCGTCGTGGGCCTCGCCGACCACCTCGATGTCGTCCTGCAGGTCGAGGAAGGTGCGCAGGCCCTGGCGTACCACGGGATGGTCGTCGACGACGAGGACGTGGATCGGGTCAGGCACCCGGCACCTCCATGGTGACCACGGTGCCCTCGCCCGGCGTGGAGCGGATCAGCAGGCGGCCGCCGGCCGCGCGGGCGCGTTCGCGCATCGAGGCCAGGCCCAGGCGCGGGCGGGCCGGGGCGGCCGTCTCGGCGGCGGAGAAGCCGCGGCCGTCGTCGGTGACCGTCAGCGTGACGCCCGGCGGGGTGCGGCGCAGCTCCACCGTGATGTGCGTGGCCGCGGCGTGCCGGAGGGCGTTATGGAGGGCTTCCTGGGCCACCCGGTACGCGGCCTCCTCGCGCGCGGTCGGCAGCCGCGGCACCGGGTCCTCCGCGAACGTGACCGACGCGTCGTGCACGCGGTCCAGGAGTTCGGCCTGGCGGCGCAGGGCCGCGGCCAGGCCGTCGCCGGCCAGGTCGATCGGGCGCAGGCCGACCACGATGGACTTCAGCTCGGCCGTCGCCTCGGCGGCCAGGCGGCGCACCACGTCCAGCTCGGCGGCGGCCCGGGCCGGGTCCCGCTCGACCAGCGCGGCCGCGGCCTCGGCGGTGAGCCGCAGGCTGAACAGCTTCTGGGTGACCGCGTCGTGCAGCTCCCGCGCGATCCGCTGACGCTCCTCCACAATGGACAATTCTCGGCCCCGCTCGTACAGGCGGGCGTTCACGATCGCGATGGCCGCGTGCGCGGCGAGGAGCTTCAGCAGTTCCTCGTCGCCGGCGTCGAAGGCGCCGCCGCGCTTGTTGGCCAGGAACAGCTCGCCGAGAATCTCGGCACCGTCCACAATGGGCATGCCCAGGAAGTCGACCATTTCCGGGTGGGCGGCCGGCCAGCCCTCGAAGCGCGGGTGCGTGCGGATGTCGGCCGAGCGGACCGGGCTCGGGTCGCGCAGCATCGCGCCGAGCAGGCCGTGCTGGCGCGGGATCGGGCCGATGCGGCGCCACTGCTCGCCGGTGAGCCCGTCGGCCAGGAACTCGCGGAACGAGCCGTTGCCGTCCGGAATGCCCAGCGCGGCGTACTCCGCGTCCAGCAGCCTCCGCGCGGCCGCGACGATCGTCTGCAGGACCTCGCGGACCGAGAGGTGTGCGGTGACGGCCAGCACCGCGGCACTCACCTCGCGCAGTTCCTCGCGATCGCATTCGCCCACGTATGCACGGTACCGATGCGGCGGTCGGCTTTTGCAAGGCTTAGGACCAAGGACCTAGGCGCGGCCCGGTCCGCGGCCCGATGCCACGCGTCCGCGCGCTCCATAGCGTCGAGGGCATGCAGAACCGAACAGCCATCGTCACCGGCATCTCCCGTGGACTGGGCCGCGCCCTCGCCGAGGCGCTCACCGGGGCCGGCTGGACCGTGATCGGCGACGGGCGGACACTGGCCCCGGACCGCCCGGGCCACGTGCCGGGCGACGTCACCGACTCCTGGCACCGCGCCCGGCTGGTCGAGGCCGCGCGCGCGACCGGGCGGCTCGACCTGCTCGTGAACAACGCGGGCATCCTCGGGCCGAGCCCGCAGCCGTACCTCGCCGACTACCCCGACGACGCGCTGCGGGCCGTGCTCGAGGTGAACCTGGTGGCGCCGCTGGCCCTCACCCAGCTCGCCCTCCCGGCCCTGCGCGACCACGGCGGCGCCGTCGTGAACATCAGCTCGGACGCGGCCACGGGCGCGTACCCGGGCTGGGGCGGGTACGGCGCCGCCAAGGCCGCGGTCGAACAGCTCAGCCACGTGCTCGCCGCGGAGGAGCCGAAGCTGCGGGTCTGGTGGGTCGACCCCGGCGACCTGCGCACGCAGATGCACCAGGAGGCGTTCCCGGGCGAGGACATCGGCGACCGCCCGCCGCCCGAGTCGGTCGCCCCCGCGTTCCTGCGCCTGCTGTCCGAGCGGCCGGCGTCGGGGCGGGTGAAGCTGTGACGGTCGCGCTGGACTTCGTGCTGCCCGCGGCGCTGGAGGCCCGCGAGCCGCCGGAGGCCCGCGGCCTGGCCCGCGACGAGGTCCGCCTGCTGCTGGCCTCCCCGGCGGGCGTGGCCCACCACCGGTTCACCGACCTCCCGGCCCTGCTGCGACCGGGCGACGTGCTGGTGGTCAACACGTCGGGCACGCTCGCGGCGTCGGTGCCTCTTCCGGGTGTACCGCTGGAGCTGCACTTCTCGACCCGCCTGCCCGACGGCCGCTGGGCCGTCGAGCTCCGCGGCCGCGACCGGCTCCCGCGCGCCGGAGAGCCGGGCGAGCTGCGGCTCCCCGGCGGGGCGAGCGTCACGCTGGAGGAGCCCTACACGCGGGGCCGGCTGTGGGCCGCGACCGTGCGCACCCCGCTCCCCGTGCCCGAGTTCCTGCGCCGGTACGGCCAGCCGATCCGCTACAAGTACGTGCGGCGCCGCTGGCCGCTGGCGGCGTACCAGACGGTGTTCGCGCGGGAGCCCGGCAGCGCCGAGATGCCCAGCGCCGCCCGCCCCTTCAGCGAGCGCGTCGTCACCCGCCTCGTCGCGGCCGGCGTCCAGTTCGCCCCACTGCTGCTGCACACGGGCGTCGCCTCGCCGGAGGCCCACGAGCGCCCCTACCCCGAGTGGTACTCCGTACCGCCCACAACCGCCCGCCTGATCAACGACACCCGCGCGGCCGGCGGCCGGATCATCGCCGTCGGCACCACGGCCGTACGCGCCCTGGAGACCGCCGCGTCACCGGCCGGCCTGATATCAGCGTGCGAGGGGTACACCGACCTGATCATCACCCCGGACCGCGGCGTCACGGCCGTCGACGGCCTGCTGACCGGCTTCCACGAACCGCGCGCCTCCCACCTGGACCTGCTGGCCGCGGTGGCCACCCCGGACGTCCTGCGCGCGACGTACGACGCGGCGATCCGCGAGCGCTACCTGTGGCACGAGTTCGGCGACGTGAACCTGCTCCTGCCGTGACATAGGGTGCTGCTCATGAACGATGTGGTCGCGAAGGCGCTGCGGGAGTTCAACGACCGCCTCGACGTGTTCGACCCCGCCCCGGCACCCCCGGTCGCCGAGGTCCGGGTCGGCGACGCGACGATCGCACTCCGGGCCCCGGTGGTGCGGGCGCTGACTGAGGCGCTGCTGCGGTACCAGGACCCCCGCGACCGCGGCACCTGCGACCACTGCGGCGGCCCCCGCCTGGACGACAACTTCGTCTGCGCCGACTGCGGCCGTCCGAGCGGGGTGTTCGGGCAGTTGCTGTCGGAGCGGGTGGCCCGCTACGACCCACCGGCCGAACTCTCCTGACCCACGGCCGCCGTGCGGAGGCGGGCGAACTCGTGGGCCAGGTCGGCCAGCTGGTAGTGGGCGTTCAGCCCGCTCGGGTTCGGCAGGATCCACAGCCGCGTCGGCGCCAGCGCGTCCAGGTCCTGCGGCCCGACCTTCGCCTTCACAACGCCGAACGCGGTGCGATAGGCCGTCACGCCCAGTACGGCGAGCCAGCGCGGCGCGAACTGGGCCACCTTCGCCTTCAAGATGTCGGCGCCCGCCGTCAGTTCGGTTCGCGTGAGTTCATCGGCCCGGGCCGAGGCGCGCGCGGCCAGATTGGTGATGCCCAGGCCCCAGCCCGGCAGCAGGTGCTGCTCGTCCGGGCGTAGCTGCCGCGGCGTGAAGCCCGACAGGTGCAGCGCCGGCCAGAAGCGGTTGCCCGGCCGGGCGAAGTGGTGGCCCGACGCCGCTGACCACAGGCCCGGGTTGATGCCGCACAGCAGGACGTTCAGGCCCGGGGCGATGACGTCCGGCAGCAGCTTGTCGGCCGCGCCGAGCAGGTCGTCCCGGGTGAAGCGAGCGGACGGCATGCCGACAAGCATGCCAGGAACGCCGTGGTGGCAGCGCAGAGTGAAGGGCATGGATCTGGATGCGGTACTGGCGCTGTGGGACTCGCCCATCGAGCAGCGGGACGATCCCGTGGCGGACTTCCGGCGGTACTACGCCGATCCGGTGGCTGTGAACGGGGTGCCGACGACCGCCGCGCAGCTCGTCGAGCGGGCCAGGGCGTTGCAGGTGGCGTTCGCCGAGCGGCGGACCGAGCTGGTGCACCGGATCGAGGCGGGCGACAAGCTCGTCATCGGGTTCTACATGCACGTCCGGCACGTCGGGCCGTACGAGACGGCGTTCGGGCGGGTGGCGGCGACCGAGCGGCAGCTGCGGATCCGGGTGAACGACATCCTGACGGTGCGCGACGGGCGGATCACCGACATCTGGGTGATGAGTGACGATGTCGACCTGTTGCGGCAACTGGGCCGGATGCCGTCTAGCGTCTGACCGTATGAGCGAGCGGCGGTTGATTTCCAGCGGGTCGACGTTCGAGCGGGAGATCGGGTACTCCCGGGCCGTCGTCGACGGGGACTGGGTGCACGTGTCGGGTACGACCGGCTTCGACTACGCGGCGATGACGATCGCCGAGGACGTGGTGGAGCAGGCCGAGCAGTGCTGGCGGAACATCGACGCGGCTCTGCGGGAGGCCGGGGCGTCGACGGCCGACATCGTGCGGGTGCGGTACCTGCTGCCGGACGCGGCCGACTTCGAACCGTGCTTTCCCGTGCTGCGGCGGTGGATGGGCGAGGTCCGGCCGGCCGCCACGATGCAGGTCTGCGGGCTGTCCGACCCGCGGATGAAGATCGAGATCGAGGTCACCGCGCGAAAGGCGTGAGTCGGATTCCCGTCAGTCATCCGTCAGGGTGATCGAGAGGGCGGCGGCGAACAGGCCCAGCAGCTCGTCGGTGTCCGCGCCGACCAGGGTCGCGCCGGCGAGGCCCTCGATGCCGGTCGCGCCGGCCAGGGTGCAGGACTCGAAGCGGGCGCCGGCCGCGGCGGCGCCCGAGAACACCGCGCCGGACAGGTCGCAGCCGCTGAAGGTGGCCCCGGTCAGGTCGGCGTCGGTGAAGTCCGCGCCGGTCAGGTCGGTCGAGGTGAAGAAGACCGAGTGCAGCTGGGCGTCGCGGAACACGCTGCGCTCGGCCCGGCAGTCGCGGACCGTCACGTCCCGCAGGGTGCCGCCCAGCCACTGCAGGTCGGCCAGGCCACAGTCGCGCAGCGTGACGCGGTGCAGCACCGAGTGGTCGGCGTGGACGTGGTCCAGGGCGGTGCGTTCGAGCAGGCAGTCGGTCAGGATCGCGCCGGACAGGGCGGTGCCGGTCAGGTCGGCGCGGTTGAAGCGGCACTGCACGAACTGGGCCGACTTGGCGCTGCGGCCGGTCAGAGCCAGGTCGTAGAAGCCGATGGCCTGGTAGGCGGCGTCGTCGCGGAGGTCGTCCTCCTCGACCGTGCCCAGCGTCAGGGCCCGCGGCGGGCGGGGGCGGGCCGGGCCCGGGCGGGCCGCCGAGACCGTCGGGAACGCGCCGGTGGCGAAGGTGCCGGCGGAGAACGTCCGCGCCGCGGCGGCCGCGTGGCGGGGCGCCGGACGGGGCGCGCCGATACCGGAGGGTGACGGCTGGGAGGGGACGGCGGGCAGGGCCATACGTGTGACATTAGTGACTGGTGTGACAATGCGTCACAGCGGGCGGCCACCTGCCGGGCAAAAATGACGGGCAATCGCGGGGACGTGTGCCTATCCTTGCCAACGTCATGTCTGAAACGCCCCAGCCGACCAGCCTGAGTGAGCTGCGCGCTCGCCTCGCCGGGTTGATGCCCCAGGACCAGCATCGGCTGCGGCGCCGGATCGACGGCGCGAAACGCTCCCGCAACGCCGACGGCATCGCCGAGGCCATCAAGGCCGACGTGGAGCGGGCCGAGCAGCGCGTCGCCGCCCGCCGCGCGGCCCGGCCCGCCATCAGCTATCCCGAGCAGCTGCCGGTCAGCCAGCGCAAGGACGAGATCCTGGAGAAGATCCGCGACCACCAGGTGGTGATCGTGGCCGGCGAGACCGGGTCGGGCAAGACGACCCAGCTGCCGAAGATCTGCCTGGAGCTCGGCCGCGGGGTGACCGGCCAGATCGGGCACACCCAGCCCCGGCGGATCGCGGCCCGCACCGTCGCCGAGCGGGTCGCCGAGGAGCTCGGCACCGAGCTGGGCGCCACCGTCGGGTTCAAGGTGCGCTTCACCGACCAGTCGTCCGAGCAGACGATGGTGAAGGTGATGACGGACGGCATCCTGCTGGCCGAGATTCAGCAGGACCGGCTGCTGCGCCGCTACGACACCCTCATCATCGACGAGGCCCACGAGCGCAGTCTCAACATCGACTTCATCCTTGGGTACCTCAAGCAACTCCTGCCCCGCCGCCCCGACCTGAAGATCATCATCACCTCGGCCACCATCGACCCCGAACGGTTCTCCAGGCACTTCGGCGACGCGCCCATCGTCGAGGTCAGCGGCCGCACGTACCCGGTGGAGGTCCGGTACCGGCCCATCGAGGCGCCCGACGAGGGCCAGGACGAGGTCGACCAGTTCGACGCGATCGCCATGGCCGTCATGGAGCTGCAGGACGAGGGCCCCGGCGACGTGCTGGTGTTCCTCTCCGGCGAGCGGGAGATCCGCGACGCCGCCGACGCGCTGACCAAGCTGGACCTGCCCAACACCGAGATCCTGCCGCTGTTCGCCCGGCTCTCCTTCGCCGAGCAGCACCGGGTGTTCCAGCCGCACACCGGGCGCCGGGTGGTGCTGGCGACCAACGTGGCCGAGACGTCGCTGACGGTCCCCGGCATCAAGTACGTGGTCGACCCCGGCACCGCCCGCATCTCCCGCTACAGCCACCGCCTGAAGGTGCAGCGCCTGCCGATCGAACCCGTCTCGCAGGCCTCGGCCAACCAGCGCAAGGGCCGCTGCGGGCGGACGAGCGACGGCATCTGCATCAGGCTGTACAGCGAAGAGGATTTCAACGCCCGCCCGGAGTTCACCGATCCGGAGATCCTGCGCACCAACCTCGCCTCGGTCATCCTGCAGATGATCTCGCTGGGCCTGGGCGACCTCGGCGCGTTCCCGTTCATCGACCCGCCGGACAAGCGCAACGTCAGCGCCGGCGTCCAGCTGCTGGAAGAGCTCGGCGCGCTGGACGACAAGCGCGCGCTGACCCCGCTCGGCCGCCGCCTCTCGCAGCTGCCGGTCGACCCGCGGCTGGCCCGGATGGTGCTGGAGGCCGAGAAGAACGGCTGCGTCCGCGAGGTCATGGTGATCACCGCGGCACTGTCCATTCAGGACCCGCGCGAGCGCCCAGCCGAGAAGCAGGCGCAGGCCCAGCAGTCGCACGCCCGCTTCGCCGACAAGGACTCCGACTTCACCGGGTACCTGAACCTGTGGAACTACCTGCAGGAGAAGCAGCAGGAGCTCTCCAGCAACCAGTTCCGCAAGCTGTGCCGGGCCGAGTACCTCAACTACCTGCGGGTGCGCGAGTGGCAGGACATCTTCAGCCAGCTGCGCCAGGTGCTCAAGACGATGGACGTGACGCCGAACGAGGAGCCCGCGGCGCCGTACCCGATCCACGTCTCCCTCCTCGCCGGTCTGCTGTCGCACATCGGGCTCAAGGACACGGAGAAGAACGAGTACCTGGGCGCCCGCAACGCCAAGTTCGCCGTCTTCCCCGGCTCGGCGCTGTTCCGCAAGACGCCCCGCTGGGTGATGGCGGCCGAGCTGGTCGAGACCACCCGGCTGTGGGCCCGCGTGGCGGCGAAGATCGAGCCCGAGTGGATCGAGCCGCTCGCCCAGCACCTCGTGAAGCGGCAATACAGCGAGCCGCACTGGGAACGCAAGCAGGCCGCCGTGATGGCGATGGAACGCGTCACCTTGTACGGCGTGCCGATCGTCACCAACCGCAAGGTGAACTACGGCCGGATCGACCCGGCGCTGAGCCGCGAGCTGTTCATCCGCCACGCGCTGGTGGAGGGCGACTGGGAGACCCAGCACGCGTTCTTCGAGGAGAACCGGCGGCTGCTCGGCGAGGTCGAGGAGCTCGAGGCCCGGGCCCGCCGGCGCGACCTGCTCGTCGACGACGAGACGCTGTTCGACTTCTACGACAACCGCCTCCCGGCCGAGGTCGTCTCCGGCCGGCACTTCGACAGCTGGTGGAAGAAGACCCGCCGGGAGTCCCCGGACCTGCTCACGTTCGACCCGGCCATGCTCGTCAACGCGGGCGCGGACGCGGTGCGGCAGGAGCAGTACCCCGACGCGTGGGAGCAGGACGGCCGCCGGTTCGCGCTGACGTACCAGTTCGAGCCCGGCCAGGAGGCCGACGGCGTCACCGTCCACATCGGACTGCCGCTGCTCGGCTCGGTGCGCGACGGCGACTTCGCCTGGCAGGTGCCCGGGCTGCGCGAGGACCTCGTGACGGCGCTCATCAAGTCGCTGCCCAAGGCGACCCGGCGCAACTTCGTCCCGGCCCCGGACACCGCCCACGACGCGCTCATCGACATGGTGCCGCGCGACGGCGACCTGCTCGACGCCCTGGAGCTGGCGCTGCGCCGGATGACCGGCGTCTCGGTGCCGCGGGCCGAGTGGGACTGGAGCAAGGTCCCCGAGCACCTCAAAATGACCTTCCGCATCGTCGACGACGCCGGCAAGGTCCTCGGTGAGGGCAAGGATTTAGGTGTACTGCGGGTGCGTCTCGCCCCCAAGGTCAAGGCAACCGTCGCGCAGGCGGCCGTGGACGTGACCCGCAAGGGCGCCACGAAATGGGAGTTCGGCACCCTGCCGCGCACCCTGAACCGGACGGTCGCCGGGCACACCCTCACCGTCTATCCGGCCCTGGTCGACGAGGGCGAGTCGGTCGCGGTGCAGGCGTTCGACATCCCGGCCCGCCAGGAGTACGAGATGTGGCGCGGCACCCGCCGCCTGCTCCAGCTCACCCTCCCGCCCCCGGCCCGGTTCGTGCAGGGCCGACTGTCCAATGCGGACAAGCTGGCGCTGAGCCGCAACCCGCACCGCAACGCCGTCGACCTGCTGGAGGACTGCGCGGCCTGCGCGGTCGACCAGCTGATGACCGACGCGGGCGGCCCGGCCTGGGACGAGGCCGGATTCACCGCCCTGCGCGACAAGGTCCGGGCCGACCTGGTCGACCTGACCCTCGACGTGGTCGGCAGCGTCCGCAAGATCCTCGCCGCCTCCTACGACGTCGAACAGCGCCTGGCCCGCACGAAGAACCCGCTCCTGCTGCCCGCGCTGACCGACATGCGCGGGCAACTCAGCCGTCTCGTGTACCGCGGATTCGTCACCGACACCGGCTGGCAACGCCTCCCGGACCTGGAACGCTACCTGCGCGGCATCGAACGCCGGCTGGAGAAGGTGCCGACCGACACGGGGCGCGACCGCGAGCGGATGCTCACCGTGCAGGAGGTCCAGAAGGAGTACGACCAACTGCTCGCCGCCACCCCGATGACCCCGCAACTCCGCGAGATCCGCTGGATGATCGAGGAACTGCGCGTCGGCCTGTTCGCGCAGGCCCTCGGCACCGCCTACCCGATCTCCGACGTGCGCATCTACCGGGCGATGGACGCACTACCGACCTGATCCAGCGCCCGCCACCCGCCAGCCGCCGCCCGGCATCCAGCGCCTGCCGCCCGGCATCCGGGCGAAGGCGGTGCGCGGTCGCGTCGCGATGGGCGCCACGGGCCTGATCCGGCGCCGGGCGGTGCGCGGTTATCCCGCGATGGGCGTGCGGCCGGCCTGATCCTGGTGCTCGGGTTCCCGGGTGGTCAGCACCGGGGCGAGGAGGGCGATCGCGGCGGACAGCACGGTGAGGCCCAGCAGGGCGCGGCCGAGTCCGATCACCTCCGCGAGGGCGCCGATGAGGGGTGGGCCGACCAGGATCGAGCCGTAGCCGATGCTGGTGACGAGCGCGATCGCGTCCGCGGGGCGGTCGGTCTCGCCGGCCGCGCTGACCGCCGCCGGGAACACCAGGCAGATGCCGAGGCCCCAGAGTAGTGCTCCGGCGTACAGCGGCAGGGTGCCCGGGGCGAGCACGGCCGCGGCGATCCCGGCCACGCCGAGCAGTGCGCCGAGGCGGACGGCGCCCGCGCGGCCGAGGCGGGCCACGGCGGTGCTGCCCGCGAAGCGGCCGGCGGTCATGGCGACGGCGAACATGGTGTACCCGAGGGCCGCGTCGGCCTGGGACAGGGCGCGCCCGGTGTGCAGATAGAGCGCGAGCCAGTCGCCGGCCGCGCCCTCGGCCACCGTCGCGCAGAAGGTGACCAGGCCGATGAGCAGGATGACGCGGCTGACCCGGAACCGTGCCCGTGGGCCGCCGGACGGCTCCTCGGTGCCCGCGCGCTCGTCGAGGTAGAGGGCGAGGCCGGCGTACGTCACGGCGAGCGAGACGGCCGCCGCGACCGCGAGGTGGGTGCCGGCACCGATGCTCGCCCGGGCGGCGAGGGCGCCCGCGGCCGCGCCGCCGATCGAGCCGAGGCTCCAGCAGGCGTGGTACCGCGGCATCCACTCCCGGCCCGCGCACCGGTCGACGAAGCTGCCTTGGACGTTCATGGCGACGTCCCAGGAACCGTACGCGAGGCCGAGCACGAACAGGGCCCCCGACAGCGCCCACAGCGTGCCCGCGAACCCGGCCGCGGCGAGGGCGGCGGTCGCGACGATCGAGGTGCCGGCCACCCAGGCGCGGCTGCCGAAGCGCCGGCACGCGCGCCCGGTGACCGGCATGGAGACCAGCGAGCCGATGCCGAGGGCCAGCAGCGCCCGCCCGAGCTCGCCGGGCCCGATGGAGAGCCGCTCGACCACGGCGGGGATGCGGGCGACCCAGCCGCCGACCACCGCGCCGCTGGCCGTGAAGACGAGCGCCGTGCCCAGCGCCGGCCGGATCACCGGTTACAGGTCGTCGGGGCGGCGGAAGACGACGGTCTGCTCGGCGGCGCCGGGCCGGATGACTTGCGTCGGGCCCGGCTGCGCGCCCGGCTGCGCGCCGAAGTTCGGGTTGATCATCTGGGTGGCCGCCGCGGGGTTGCCGTACGTGGTCGGCTGCGGGCTGCCGTAAGTCGTCGGCTGCGGGGGCGGCGCGTAGGCCCCCGGGCCGCCCGGGTAGCCCGACGGGCCGGGGACGACCGGGTGCATGCCGGTGTCGGGCTCGTTGCGGTCCTTGCGGCGGAAGTAGAAGAGGCTGCCGATCAGGCCGAGGGCGCCGACGATGGCGATGATGCCGACCCACAGGCCGAAGCCGAGCCCGCCGCCGGTGCCGCTGGTGTTGCGGACGGCCTGGTCGCTGGTGGGCTGGATGGCCACGCCGTTGCCGGCCTCCGGTGGGGCGAAGGTCTCGTCGCCGGTGAGGGTCGGGCTGTCGCTGGCGTTCAGCGTCGAGGTCTTGGTCGGCTTGGCCGTGGTCTTGGTGGCCGACGGGGTCGGGCCACCGGTGGCGCGCAGGGCGAAGTTGTCGGCGTTGCCGTGCTCGACCGCGATCCGGCCGCCCGCCTGCCCGGCGGTCTTCACGGTGAGCGTGATCGCGCCGCTGCCCGACTTCTCGGCCGCCAGGGTGCCGCCCTTGCAGGAGGCGGCGCGCCCGGCCGAGCCGATCGCGCAGCCGGGGTTGTCGCCCTGCTCCAGCACCGCGTTGGCGGGGGCCGTCACGACCACGGTCACGTTGGCGATCGGCTGCTTGGTGTTGTTCTTGATGGTGAAGCGGACCTGGACCTTGTCGCCGACCTTGCCCTGGACGCTGCCGTCGCTGACCTTGATCTGGAGCGGGTCGGCGGCCCAGGCGGGCGTCGCGGCGACGCCGATCATGCCGACGCCGAGCACCGCGGCGGCCCCGGCCGCCACGCTCCAGCGTCGCATCCTCGATTCACCCATAGCTTTGGCGGACGATAGCAGGATCCGTCAACGATCGCCGTCCACCGTCTGGCCGGACGAATGCCGCACAGGCGTCTGAAACAGGCGAAACAACCACCACAGCGACGGTGTCAAAATCACGGCACCGCCCAGGACGGCCCAGAGGGTGGCGCGCATCACGGCCGGGGTCGCGGCGGTGGCGGCGACGGTCGTGGCCGGCGGGAGCAGGTACGGGTACTGCGCCGCCGCCCACCCCCACAGCACGGCCGCCACGGCCAGGCCGGCGGTGATCCGCACGGCCACGTAGCGCCCGGCCGCCAGCAGCCCGATCGAGGCCAGCCCGGCCAGCGCCGAGACCACGATCAGCGCGGCCGGCACCGGCCGCAGGAGCCGGTCGGCCAGCCAGGCGGCGTCCAGCTTCACGGCGACCAGTCCCGCCACCGCCAGCGCACCGGTGCCGGCTCCGGCCCAGAGCGCTCGGCGACGCACATGCGGTACAAGAGCGGGCTCATGGTTTTTCGCATCCTGGCAGAGGAAGACCGCGGCGAGATAGGCACACACCGCGACCGCCAGTGCGCCGGTGACCACGGAGATCGGGTTCCACCAGGCGGTGAGCAGGTCGCCCCGGCCCGCGGTCCACGGCGGCACCCGCCCGGACGCGATGCCGCCGGCCACCGCCCCGAAGAAGAACGGGGTGACGACCGAGGAGAACGCGAACAGCGCGCCGAAGATCCGCGCCCGGCCGACCGTGTCGCTGGTCTTGCGGAACGCGAAGCCGGCACCGCGGCCGATGATGCCGAGGGCGGCCCCGGTCAGCGGGATGTACATCGTGGCCGCCACGCCCGCGAACACCGCCGGGAACCCGGTCCACAGCAGGACCACGGCGAAGATCAGCCAGACGTGGTTGGCCTCCCACACGGGCCCGATCGCGTGCTCGATCAGCTTCCGTTGGCGCCGGCCGGCCTGGGCGCCGCCGGCGAAGAGGTCCCAGAATCCGGCCCCGAAGTCGGCGCCGCCGAAGAGGGCATAGGCGGTCACGGCGGCGAACAGCACACCGAGCAGCGCATCGGCGGATGTCATCACGGCACCGGGAAGGTCTCGACGTCGGATTCCTGGGGCGCCGTTGGTACCGGACGATCCCTGGCCAACCGCCGCAGCACGTACACGGTGGCGATGGTCAGCAGCGTGTACACGATCGTCAGCACGATGAGCCCGGTCCGCAGCCCCGGCGCGGTGTTGACGGCGTCATGGGTGCGCAGGATGCCGTAGACGACCCACGGCTGCCGGCCGGTCTCGGTGGTGGTCCAGCCGGCTTCGAGGGCGAGCACGGCGGCCGGTCCGCACAGCGCGGCCGCGCGCAGGAACCACTTGTTGGTCAGCCAGCCCCGCCGCCACTTCCAGATGAACCCGAACAGCGCGGCCACGCCCAGCATCGCGAAACCCGCGCCGACCATGAGCTGGAACGACAGGTGCACGACGTTGACCGGCGGCCGCTGGTCCTCCGGCACCGTGTTCAGCCCGGTGATCTCGGCGTTCGGGTCCCAGTGGGCCAGCAGGGACAGCGCGTTGGGGATCTCGATGGCGTACCGCAGCTCCCCGTCGACCGCGATCCCGCCCAGGTGCAGCGGCGCCCCGCGCTCGGTCTCGTACAGGCCCTCCATCGCGGCCAGCTTGACCGGCTGGTAGTCGGCCACGTAGTGCGCGGCCCAGTCGCCCACGCCGACCTGCACCGGGGCCATGACGGCGGCGACCGTGAACGGCACCAGGAAGCCGAGGCGGTGGTACCGGTCGGTGCGGCCGCGCAGCATGCCGACCGCGTACACCGAGGCCATGCAGAAGCCGGTCACCATGAACGCGGCGACCAGCATGTGGGTGGCCTGCGGACCGGTCGCCCGGTTGAACATCGCGCCCAGCGGGTCGACCCCGGTGATCTTGCCGTCCACGAGGTCGAAGCCCTTGGGCTGGTTCATCCAGGCGTTGGCGCTGACCACGCAGAAGGTGCCGACGATGCCGGCGAGCAGGATCGGGACCGCCGACCAGAGGTGCACCTTGGCCGGCAGCCGGTCCCAGCCGTACAGGTAGATGCCCAGGAAGATCGCCTCGACGAAGAACGCGAAGCCCTCGAGGGTGAACGGGAGCCCGATGACCTGGCCGTACGTGCCCATCAGGCCGGGCCACAGCAGCCCCATCTCGAAACTCAGGATGGTGCCGGAGACCGCGCCGACCGCGAAGAGCACGCCCATGGCGCGGGCCCAGCGGCGGGCCAGCAGGCGGTACTCCACCTGGCCCGTCCTGTAGCCCCGCCACTCCATGAACAGCGTGATCGCGGGCATGGCCACGCCGAAGCTCGCGATGATGATGTGCCAGCCCAGGCTGAGGGCCATCTGGGTGCGTGCGGCGGCGAAGTCGGCCGGAGTGGCCGCCTCGGCGAGAACCGTCAACGTTTCCACCTGCCCGTTCTATCCCCACGCAGGGTGAGCGTGCCCGCCGGTCCGCGTGAAAGCGGCGTTGAACACGTTCACTTCTGCTGGGTGATTTATACGGGTAGGATGGCTACACGTTCCGTGCCTACAGCTCGCGGGGGCCGCTGATCTGGGCGAGGGCCAGGAGCAGGATCAGCACGACGAAGCCGGCGTAGACCAGGCGCCGGCGGCGGATGTTCTCGTACGCGTGCCACCAGGCGATCGCGGCCTCCGACACCGGGCCGGCGATGAACGCCTTGCTGCGCCGCTTGGGCACGACCGCGGGCGCGAGGCGGACGGCCGTGCTGACGTAGACCCTTCTCGTCGGGGGCGCCTTCTCCACCACGGGCGTGACCGTGATGTCCCGTTCCTCGGCTTCTTCGGGTTCCATGGTGTACCGCTCGCTGCGCCGCTTCCAGACGCGCCCGAGGAAGTCGTCGGCCGCCTTCGGGTGCCCCAGCCGGGTGCGCTCGAGCTCCAGCCACGGCCAGCGGGTGGCGACATCGGTCAGCACGTCGACGTAGAGCGTGTCGGCGTCCTCCTCGCCCCCGACGACCTGCGCGGCATCGCGGCGCAGCGGCTCGAGGTGCCGCGTGACGAACGCGACGTAGCCCGGCGGCGGCTCCGAGGTCATACGCATCGGCCCAACGCGCATGCGTTCATCGTGACGCCAGCATCACGATTTTGGAAATACAGTTGTGTTGCCCGCGGGTGCGATGATCGGCCCCGTGGGCTCCGCGTTGCCAGTGGGCCGGGAAATCCTCATCCCCGGTGAGCTGTCGGTCGCCATCGACGAGGGTGGCATCCGCACGGCTTCCGGCATGCTGCCCGCGCTGCTGTACACCACCGACGGGCTGGCCAGGCACGGCCAGCGCGAGATGGTCTTCGCGGTCGCCCGTACCGGCGCGCCCGCACCCGGCTTCCCGCTCACCATGGCCCGCACCGTGCACCGCTTCGCCGCCGAGGGCCGCCTGGTCGACGCGGGCGACGTGAGCGTCTTCGGCCGCCCCGGCGTCGACGTGGACGACCGGGTCACCGGTTTCGTGTACGCCGACCCGCCGGCCGCCCTCCCGTCCACAGTGGACCTCGACCGCCCGCCGCTGGTCGCCCTGCCCCTGCTGGGCGGCGAGACGGCGGTCGTGCAACGCTTCGGCCACGCGCGGGTGCTGGCCCTGCTGGGGGCGCAGGAGCGGTACTACCCGCACCCGTGGTGGTTCCGCCCCGGCCGCGCCCCGGTCCTGGACGACGCGGAGTTCCGGGCGGCCACCATGCTGTCCCGCGCGCCCGCCTACAACCTGCCGTTCCTGCACGTGGTCCACGACGGCGACCGGCTGGAGCTGTCGGTGGCGGCGGAGGACCTGCCCGCCCTGCGTGAGGCCATGCGGGAGGCGCCTGAGGTTTGCGCGTACCTCCCGGGGCTGGCCGGCACGCCCAAGACGTATGTGTGGTCGCCGGGCCAGTCCGGGCCGGCCGCGATCGTGGCTCCGGGCGGGGAGCGGGCCACGCGGCTCGCCTGCAACTTCCTGCTCATCATCCGCGGCGCGGCCGGCGACCCCGACCGTCCTCCTACGGCTCGGCAGGTCGAGGACGGGTTTGCGGTACTGCTGACCGGCGCGATGCACGCCCGTCTCCTGCAGGCGGTGGAGTCGGGCCGGCCGGTCGAGATCGGTCTCCCGGGCGGCGCGGTGCGGTCGCTGGCTTTCAAGGTCTCGACCGGGCTTGTCGGGCCGTCGTTCGAGGTGAACTCGCTGCCGCCCGAGTTGTTGAACGGGGTGCCGGCCGCGACGACGATGGCGGCCTCGCCCGGTGCCGCCGCGGTGCCGCGACCGGCGGGGCGGATCGTGCTGCTGACGAGCGAGGAGCAGTTGCGGCAGGCGACCACTCCCGCTGAGCTGAGCGACTTCCTCGACCGGGCGCGGCGGGTGGTGGAGGGGCTGTTCGCGGGGGTGCGGCACCACACCGAGGAGCTGATGGTCGAGTTCCATCTGGCCCCGAACCGGCCCGTGTCCGTGCGCATCATGGCGCGGCCGATCGCGCCGCCGCGGGAGCTGCTGGTGGTGTTGGAGCGGCAGCTGCAGGCCCTGCCACCCCCGGCGATCCACTACACCGAGGTGGCGTTCCAGCTCCACCTGCCGATCTAGCTCCGCCCGCCGATCCAGCCGCGGCGGGCGGCGCGCAAGGCCCACCACACCAGCGGTACCTGCAGCGGCAGCCGTCCCCACGCGATGGCGCGCTTGGCGGGGGAGGCGTGCCGCCAGTCGACGGCCATCCGCACGTTCGCGGGGAAGACGGCGACGAAGAACCCGGCCGCGGCCAGGCCGGCGGCGCGGCGGGTGCGGGGATGGGCGAGACCGGCCGCCAGGGCGAGCTCGCAGGCCCCGCTGGCATACGTGTACGCCCGCGCGGGGCCGGGCAGGGAGCGCGGGACGATGGCGTCGTACGGCTCGGGTTTGGCGAAGTGGGTGATGCCGGCGGCCCCCAGGAGGGCCGCCAGCGTCAGGGCCGCCCTCATGACAGGCGGACGACCATCTTGCCCAGGTTGTCGCCCTTGAGCATGCCCAGGAAGGCTCCCACCGCGTTGTCGATGCCGTCCACGAACGTCTCGGCGACCTTCAACTTGTCCTCGCGGAGCCAGGCCGTGACCTCCTCGACGAAGGCCTCGCGGCGCGACCAGTGGTCCAGCACCAGGAAGCCCTGCATGGTGAGGCGCTTGCTGATCAGCAGGCTCAGGTTGCGGATGCCCTTGGCGTCGGGCGTGTTGTACTGCGAGATCGCCCCGCACACCGCGATGCGGCCGTGCAGGTTCATCCGGAACAGGGCCTCTTCGAGCTGTTCGCCGCCGACGTTGTCGAAGTACACGTCGATGCCGTCCGGAGCCAGGCGCTTGAGCTGGGCCCGGATGTCGCCGTCGCGGTAGTTGAAGGCGGCGTCGAAGCCGAGCTCGTCGGTCAGGTAGCGGACCTTCTCGGCGGAGCCGGCCGAGCCGATGACCAGGCGGGCGCCGCGCAGGCGGGCGATCTGGCCGACCAGGGTGCCCACCGCGCCGGCGGCGCCCGAGACGAAGACGGTCTCCTCGGGGCGCATGCGGGCCACGTCCAGCAGGCCCGCGTACGCGGTGAGGCCGGGCATGCCCAGCACGCCCAGGTACGCCGACGACGGGGCTGCCGCGGTGTCGACGGTGCGGACCTTCGCGCCGTCCAGGAGGGCGTACGAGCGCCAGCCCAGGCCGTGCAGCACGCTGTCGCCGACCTTGACGTGCTCGTGTTCGGAGGCGACCACGGTGCCGACCGCGCCGCCGTCCAGCGGCTCGCCGAGCTGGAAGGGGGCCACGTAGGACTTGACGTCGTTCATGCGGCCGCGCATGGCCGGGTCCACCGACATGACGTCGTTGCGGACGACCACCTGGCCCGGGCCCGGGGTGGGGATCGGGGACTCGCGGAGCTCGAAGTCGGACTCCGAGGGGAAGCCGGTGGGGCGGGCCGCGAGGTGCCAGACCTTGTTGACGTCGCTCACTGGGCGACCTCGATGTGGACGTCGATGTTGCCGCGGGTGGCGTTGGAATACGGGCAGACCTGGTGCGCCGCGTCCGCGAGGGCCTGGGCGGTGGCGGTGTCGGCGGCCGGCAGGTTGACCATCAGCCAGACCTCCAGGCCGAAGCCGCCGGCGCCGTTCGGGCCGATGCCGACGCGGGCCCGGACCTCGGAGCCCTCGACGGCGGGGAGGGCGTTCTGGCGGCGGGCCACGCTGCGCAGGGCGCTGTGATAGCAGGCCGCGTACCCGGCCGCGAAGAGCTGCTCGGGGTTGGTCGCCTCGCCCGCGCCGCCCATCTCCTTGGGGGTGCGCACGTCGAAGTCGAGGATCCCGTCGGAGCTCGTGACGTGGCCGTTGCGGCCGTCGCCGGAGGCGTTGACCTCAGCGGTGTACAGCACCTGCATCGATTTCTCCCTGTCGCTGGAGTGCGGCGGTGAGCCGCACGAGGGTGTCGCGGAGCTCCTCGAGCTCGCCGAGGTCGAGGCCGCCGTCGCAGACGAGACGGGCCGGGATGCCGGCCGCGCTGGTGCGCAGGGCCGCGCCCTCGGGGGTGAGGCGGACGGTGACGGAGCGCTCGTCGTCGCTGCGCCGCTCGCGGGCCACGAGGCCGGCCGCCTCGAGGCGCTTCAGCAGTGGCGAGAGCGTGCTGGACTCCAGCCGCAGCGCCGCGCCGAGGTCCTTGACGGACCGCTCGTCCTGCTCCCAGAGGGCGAGTAGGACGAGGTACTGCGGGTAAGTCAGGCCCAGTTCGTCGAGCAGCGGCCGGTAGCGCGCCGTGACCGCGCGGGTGGCGGTGTACAGCGCGAAGCAGACCTGCCGGTCAAGTGGAAGGACGTCCACGGGCAAACCATAGCGCACGATTGAGTCGTGCGCGACTTAAACTCCGGGCGCGAACCGCCATACTCGTGAGCGTGCCCCTGCCCCGGTACACCCTGTGGTCCTCCGCCCTCGCCCCCGTGCTGCTCGTCGGCGGCTGGACGCTCGCCGCGGCACTGCAGCGCGGCGGCTTCGACTCCCTGCACGAGACGATCAGCGCCCTGGCCGCGCGGGACGCCGACCGGCGCTGGGTGATGACCCTGGCCCTGGTCGGCGTCGGGCTGTGCCATCTCGTCACCGCGCGGGGCCTGCGCCCGATCGCGCTGCCGGCCCGGGTGATGCTCGGGGTGGGCGGCGTCGCGACCGTGCTCGTGGCGGCGTTTCCGATGCCCGCCGGTGGTACGTCGGCCCCCCACCAGTCCGCCGCCACCGTCGCGTTCGCCTGCCTGGCGCTGTGGCCGGCCCTGTGGCGCCAGGCCGGCAGCGAGCCGGTGCGCCCGCCCGCGCGCGTGATGATCCCGGCCGCGCTCGTGCTGGCGGCGCTGGTGCTGGTGTTCACCGTCGCCCTCGGCACCGGCGTGCTGGTCGGGCTCGCCGAGCGGCTCGCGGCCGGCGCGCAGGCGGTCTGGCCGCTGGCAACGGTGCTGATGCTCAGGCGTTCAGCAAGGTAGCGGCCTTCTCCGCGATCATGTAGACCGGCGCCATGGTGTGGCCGCGGTTGATCCGCGGCATGACCGAGGCGTCGACCACCCGCAGGCCGGTCAGGCCGCGCACCTTGAGCTCCGGGTCGACCACCGACTCGGAGTCGGTGCCCATCCGGCAGGTGCCGACCGGGTGGTAGAGGGTCTCGGCGTGCCGGCGGATCTCGTCGGCCAGGCCCTCGTCGTCGCGCAGGCCGGCGTACGGCGCCATCGGCTCGCCGACGAACGGCCGCAGCGCCTGCGTGGCCGCGAGCTGCTCCGCCTGCCGGAAGCCCCACATGAGGGTGTCCAGGTCGCGGGCGTCGGTGAGGTAGCCCGGCTCGATGACCGGCGGCTCGGCCGGGTTGCCGCTGGCCGCGCTGACCGTGCCGCGGCTCTCCGGCTGCAGCAGCACGACGCCGATGGTCAGGCCGTGCCCGGGCGGGTCGACCAGGCCGTGCTCGATGAACGGCACCGGCGCGAAGATCACCTCGATCTCCGGCAGGCGGCCGGCGCGGGCGATGAAGGCGACCGCCTCGGCGACGTTCGAGGACAGCATGCCGGTACGGCCGACGAGGTACCGCGCCACGCTCCCGAGCGACTCGGCGGCGACCAACGTGATCGGCTGCGGGCAGGCGACCACGACACCGGCGCTGAGGTGGTCCTGCAGTCCGGTACCCACGGAAGGAAGCTCGTGCACGGGTGCGATGCCGGCCGCGCGGAGGCGGTCCGGGTCGCCGATGCCGGAGAGCTGCAGGATGTGCGGGGAGCCGACCGCGCCCGCGCACAGCAGGACCTCGCGCTGGGCGGTGATCTCCCGGACGGTACCGTCGACGGCCCGGTAGACAACGCCCGTCACCCGCTTGGCCGCGCCCGGTCCGGACAGCCGCAGCCGGTCGACCGCGGCACCGGTGACGACGGTGAGGTTGGCGCGGCGGACGGCCGGTCGCAGGTAGGCGTCGGCGGCGCTGTGCCGGGCCCCGCGGTGCTGGGTGACCGGGGTGGGGAAGCAGCCCGAGTTGTCCGGCCCGTCGCGGTCCGCCCGCGCGGGGATGCCGGCCTCGGCGCACGCGGCCAGGAACGCCGCCGTGATCGGGGAGGGGCTGCGCAGCTCGGCGATGCGCAACGGGCCGTCCGGGTGCTCGATGCGCTTGAAGTACGGCTGCACCTCCTCGTACGACCAGCCCGGCACGTCCCAGCCGTCGTAGTCGGCCGCGCAGCCGCGGATCCACATCTGCGCGTTGATCGACGTCGAGCCGCCGAGGGTCTTGCCGCGCGGCCAGTACAGCTCGCGCCCGGCCAGCCCGGCCTGCGGGGCGGTGCGGAAGTTCCAGTCGTACGCGGTCGTGAACAGCTTGCTGAACGCGGCCGGGATGCGGATCTCGCGGGCCTTGTCGGGGCCGCCCGCCTCCAGCAGCACCACCCGGTTGCCCGGCGAGGCGGACAGGCGGTTGGCCAGCACGCATCCGGCCGGCCCCGCGCCGATGACGACGTAGTCCGCGCTGTCGGGCGCGACGGTTGCAGCAGGCATGGCGGCGCCTCCTCGCTCACCGACCCTACGCCGTTACCGGTCCCCGTCAATGCCTGCGAGCTTGTCCGGGTTGGCCACCAGGAAGACGTCCGCGATGCGACCGGCGACGACCGAAATGCTCACGGTGTACCGCACGCGGCTGTCGACGATCTTCGCCGGTTCCCCGTTCAGCCTGGCCGGCCGGTCGGCGCGCACGTGGCGGGACACGCTGACGAGGAACCGGACCGTCTTGAGGCGCCCGAGGATCGGGTTGCGGGCGGCGCGCGCCCGGCCGCCGCCGTCGCTCCACACGACCACGTCCTCGTGCAGCAGCCGTTCGAGCCGCGCGACGTCGCCGTCGCGGGCCGCGGCCAGGAACCCGTCGAGCAGGCGGGCGATCTCGGCCGGGTCGGTGCTGAAGCGCGCCCGTCCCTCGAGCGCCGCGGCCGCGCGGTGGTGCAGCTGGCGGCAGTCGTCCGCCGAGCGCTCCAGGATCACCCCGATTTCCGTGTACGGCACGCCGAACGCCGTATGCAGCACGTACACCGCGCGCTGGGGCGGGGTCAGCCGCTCCATCAGGTGCAGCACCGCGATCGACAGGTCGGACGCGTCGACCGCGCCGAACGGCGACGCCTCGGTCGACACCGGCTCCGGCAGCCAGGTGCCGACGTACTCCTCGCGCCGCGCCTGCCGGACCCGCAGCGCGTCGATCGCGAGCCGCGCCACCACCCTGGTGAGGTAGCGGCGCGGCTCCGCGACGTCGCCCCGGTCGGCCCTGGTCCACCGCAGGTAGGCGTCCTGCAGCACGTCCTCGGCGTCGTGGACGCTGCCGAGCATGCGGTACGCGAGGCCGAGGAGCATCGGGCGGTGCTCGACGAACTCGCGGTCGGTCACACGCCCGGAGGCTGCGACCGCGTGGTGATGGCGAGCCGGTTCCATACGTTGATCGTCGCAATCGCCACCAGGATGTTGCCGGTGCCCTCCTCGCCGAACTGCGCGACGGCCTCGTCCCAGACCGCGTCGGGCACCCCGTCGCGGCCGAGGTGGGTGACGTCGTCGGTGAGGGCCAGCGCGGCCCGCTCCCGCGCGTCGAAGAACGGCCCCTCGCGCCAGGCCGCGAGCGCGAACAGCTTCCGGCCGTCGATGCCGTCCTTGAGGGCCTCGGTGCTGTGCATGTCGACGCAGAACGAGCAGCCGTTGACCATCGACGCGCGCAGCTTGATGAGGTGCAGCAGGGTCGCGTCGACGTGCCCGCGGATGTACTGCTCGAGGCCGAGCACCGCCTTGTAGGCCTCGGGGGCCACCTGGTTGACGCTGATCCGCGCCTGGTTGTGGGTCATACGGGGACGACGGGAGGCGGGCGCCCGGACGTGACAATGCGGGCTGTGGCCTGGGCCACGCTAGGGTCTTTGGGCATGAGCACCTGGCGCCACCTTCCGCCCGCCGCGCGCGCGATCGCCGTGGCCTCCGTCGACGCCGTGGAGGCGGCGCGGGCGAAGGACGACGTGGCCTTCACCGAGGCGGTCGAGAAGCTCGGTGGGCTCGACCCGGAGCAGACCGGGCGGGTGCTGGGCGCCGTGGTGCGGATGCTGCTGGAGGAGCGGCACCCTGACGGGCTCGACGGCGACGACATCCGGGCGGCGCTGGAGCACGCGGTGCGGGCGGCCGGCGCCTGGCGGGACGTCGATCCGCAGGTGATGGTGGTGCTGCTGGTCGGGGCGCTCGGGATTCACGAGACCGACGAGGACGCTGCGGTGCCGCCGCGGGCCTTGGCCACGCACGCGCCGCTGCTCATCGACGACCTGTTGGGCGATCGGAGCTTCGCGTCGTTGCTCACCCGCGCGCTCGCCGAGATCGAGCGCGGCGAACTGCAGGATTTCTAGCGTTTGCTCTTACCGGAAACCGCCGCGGAATCGCCTGAAGAAGCCACCCTCCTGGGGGAGGGGTGCGGCCGCGGGGGGTGCGGTCGTGCGCTGGCGGGCGATCGGCCGGTCGTAGTCGGTGCGGGCGATCGCGTCGATGATCTGGGCCTCGGTGAAGGACTCCGAGCCCTCGATCATCGGGACGAAGCCCACCAGGATGCCGTCCCGCATCACCTGGGCCTCCAGGCCGGCGGTGCCGTCGGTGTCCCAGACCGCGACCCGGCCGTCGAACAGTTGCACGCGGACGCCGAACTGCGACAGCCCGGCCTTCGCCATCTCCACGTGGGCCGGCACGCCGCGCTGACGCAGCGCGTCGACGACCCTGCGCGCCTCGAACTCATCCATCCCGGAACGTTAGCTCCGAATGCTGTGAGACGGCTGAACGCGAGGCGCGAGGATCATGGACGTACGCTCGTCACTTGGACGGCTGCGGCAGCTCACAATTGATCTTCGGGTTGACCCCGAGGTAGTTCAGCGGACCCGCGATGATCGTGACCGCGATGGTGCCCGCCTTGGCGCAGTTCGCGTCATCGCTGTTGAAGTAGCCGCGCTGGCCCGCGGCGATGACACCGATGATCAGCCAGATGACGATGATGACGCCACCGATCGATGAACCCCGGCCCACTGCTGCCTCCTTCTGAAGAGATCGCTCGATTGATACCCCGGCGCCACCGCGCGCCAAACCCAGGGCCGTGACCTGCGTCGCTTTCGGTGTCGGCTTGGCAGCAACAGGGGAGTGAGCGGGTCCCGCGGCGATCTAGCGTGCTTCCCGCACGTCCTTTCCAAGCGATTCCGGGAGTACCGCAGATATGAGCGACGACTACACCAGCTTCTCGACCGACCTCGACGGCAACGGGACCGACGACCCGGCCGCGATCTACACCCTCGACGACGGCAGCAACGTGCTCGTCGGCGACCTCGACCACGACGGCCAGATGGACATCGCCGCTCTCGACAGCGACGGCGACGGCGTCTACGAGCAGACCTACGACCCGGCCACCGGCACCGTGACCGACCTCACCGAAGAGACCGGCTACGAGGGCTACGACGGCTCCGGCGGCAACCTGGACGGCGACGTCGCGGCCTCCTCCGGCGACTACTACGACGCCGGCGCCGTCTCCGACATGATGGCCATGCAGCACGACGCCGCCATGACGGTGATCAACAACATCTGACCCGTTCGCTCGACGGCCGCCCGGTGCCTGCTCCGTTGCACCGGGCGGCCGTTATACATGATCCCTGTGACCTCGCTCAGCCCCCTGCTCGTGGCCGACCTCGTCGGCATCGCCGTGTTCGCGGCCTCCGGCGCCGTGGCCGGCGTGGCCAAGCGGCTCGACCTGTTCGGCGTGGTGTTCGTCGGCTTCACCGCGGCCCTCGGCGGCGGGATCATGCGCGACGTCTTCATCAACGTCCAGCCCAACGCGTTCGTGGACTGGCGCTACGCCGTGGTGGCGGTGGTCTGCGCGGCGGCCACGTTCTGGCTCCACCCGGCGGTGAGCCGGCTGCGCTGGACGGTGCTCGTGCTGGACGCGGCCGGGCTCGGGCTGTTCGTGGTCACGGGCACGCTCAAGGCGCTCGACGCGGGGGTGCCGCCGATCGGGGCCTGCATCATCGGCATGATCACGGGGATCGGCGGCGGGCTGGCCCGCGATCTGCTCACCGGGGAGATCCCGACCGTGCTGCGCCGCGAGATCTACGCGGTGGCCGGGCTGCTGGGGTGCGCCTCGGTGGCCGCGCTGGACGCGACGCATGTGCAGCGGCCGGTGGGCATCGCGCTGGCCGCCACGCTGACGTTCGTGCTGCGGATGGTGGCGATCCGGCGCAACTGGTCCGCGCCGGTGCCGGAGGTCTCGGCTCCGGCCGAACCTCGTCCGCGCGATTCGACCGATGTGCCGGGGGTCTCGGCTCCGGCTGAACGCCGTCCGGGGAATTCCGCCGATGTGCCGGACGTGTGAGGCTATTCCTGACAGGAGGTGGCAGGAATAGGCGCGAGGATCGGGGCATGACTGGATTCGCGAGCCTCATCATGGTCAACATCGACTGCGCCGAGCCGCCGGTGCTGGCCACCTTCTACAGCGAGGTCCTCGGCTGGGACGTCACGCACGCGCAGGACGAGTACGCCATGGTCAGCGACGGCACGAACTCGATCGGCTTCGGGCAGATCCCGGACTACGAGGCGCCGACCTGGCCCGAGGGGCCGACGCCGAAGCAGTTCCACCTGGACTTCTACGTCGACGACCTGGCCGAGGCCGAGCAGCGGGCGCTGAAGCTGGGGGCGACGAAGCCGGAGTTCCAGCCGGGCGGCGAGCGGTACACGGTGCTGCTCGACCCGGCCGGACACCCGTTCTGCGCCTGCCTTCGGTCCTGATTATTTCGTCAGCGTCTTATTTCGTCAGCGTCTTATTTCGTCAGCGTCCTATTTCGTCAGCGTCGACCCTGAGACGGACGGCGGCCGCGCGCCCAGGAAGAAGATGCCGGGGAAGCCGTCCGTCTCGAAGCCGGCGCTGGGGTTCTTGCGCAGCGTCGAGCTGTCGATGGACATGGTGCCGGTGCGGTCGTTGCTCACGAAGAACACCGCGCCGCCGCCCTCGTTGGCCTTGTTCTGCTCGATCAGCGTGCCGGCCAGCTTGACCACGAAGTTGTCGCCGTCGCAGTAGATCGCGCCGCCGCTGCCGCCGCCCGGGGTGCCGCCGCGGGCCGGGTTCGCGCCCTTGCCGATCGCCGAGTTGTACGAGAACAGGCTGTTGAGCACGGTCCAGGAGACCTGGATGCTGCTCAGCGCCCCGCCGTTCGAGCAGACCCCGCCCTGGCCGGACGCGCCGCCGAAGGTGCTGCCGACGATGTAGACGGGCTGGTTGTGGTACTGGCTGAGGGCCCGGATCGCCGCCCCGCCGAGGTCCGGTCCGGTGTCGTCGCACCGGTTGCGCACGAACTTGGCGTTCACGACCTTCAGGCGCCCGCCGCGCACGAAGATCGCGCCCCCGCCGCCGCCCTCGGTCTTGTCGCCGGTCGAGTTGCCGTCGGCGAACACGATGTTCTGGACCGTCAGTGCGGGGGTGGCCTGGTCCTGGCAGTGGTCGGTGGTCCACTCGAGGGCCTTGTCGCACGTGTTCTGGTACAAGATGCGGCGTTTGCCCTCACCGCTCAGCGTGACCTTGCCGCCGCCGTCGATGACGACCTTGGCCGAGCGGTTGCGGACCTTCGCGGTCTGCTTGACCACGATGGTCACCTGGTCGGGGCCGCAGTTGAAGGTGATGACGCCGCCGGTGGAGACGGCGGCCACGAACTTCTCGCTGGTGCAGCTGGCCGCGCTGCCGTCGCCGACGACCGTGGTGGGCGACCCCGTGCTCTCGGCCTTGGCCTCGGCGGGCACGGCCGCCTTGCCGCCCGGGTTGCCGAACGCGAACGTCTGGGTCTGGGCCGCCGCCCCGGTCTTGGACGCCGCGGGCGCGGCCCCGAGGGCGGCGGCGCCGTCCGCACCCTGCGGCGCGGCGCCTTCTTCGGCGGCGGCGGCCGAGCCACTGGGCCCGTCGGTCGGCGCCGGCTTCTCCCCGCCGCCGCACGCCGTCAGCGCGAGTGCCGCCACGAGCAGCATTGCCCCGAGCTTTCGCATTCGGCGAACCTAGCACTCACCGGCGGCGCTTGAGTTCACGCTCCCAATCGACCGCGGCCGCTTCCAGCGCCTCCGTGGTGAGATCGAGCGTGACCGGGTAGTCGAACGTCATCGCCTGTTCGTCTCCGAGCCACGCGGGCGCGGTCGTGCGCGAGAACCCGACGACGAGCCGCGGCTGGCCGACCTCGTGCTCGTCGAACGTGAACGACAGATCCGCGAACGCCAGCCGCTCCTGCGGTTCGATGCGCCCCTTGGCCGCCTTGAGCAGCCAGTTCCCGAGGTCCTTGGCCTCCTCCGGGCTCAGCGCGGGCGCGCGGAAACTCCAGGCCCGCCCGTCGAGCGCGTCGACGACCCCCTCCACGAACAGCGGCTGATCGGCCGATTTCACGGCTCGCAGCTCGACGAAGGCCCCGGTGCGCGTCTGCAGTCTCACGCGCCCAGCATGGCAAACCCGAGGACGCCTCACACCAGGCGAAAGGGCGGATACGGTACCCCCATGAGACCGCATCTGGCCGAGCAGCTCGACATGCAGCCGCACCCCGAGGGTGGCTGGTTCCGCGAGACGTGGCGCTCGCCGGTGACCTTCTCCCCGCCGGGGTACGACGGCCCGCGCAGCGCCGCCACCGCGATCTACTTCCTGCTCAACCCGGGCGAGGAGTCGGCCTGGCACGTGGTGCGCTCGGACGAGCTGTGGTTCTGGCACTCGGGCGGCCCACTGACCCTGCGCCTGGGCGGCTCGGCCGACCAGCCGGGCCCCGGACCGTCGGCGGTGCTGGGCAACGACGTGGCGGCGGGGCAGCGGCCGCAGGTCCTGATCCCCGCGGGCGTGTGGCAGGCGGCGGCGCCGGCCGCCGACCAGCCGGTCCTGGTCAGCTGCGTGGTGGCGCCGGGGTTCGACTTCGCCGACTTCCGGCTGGCTTGACCTGCGCTTTTGAAGGGCTTCGATAAGTCGGGCGCTGCGCGCCGCGACTTGTCGCCTCACGGCCCCACGTTGCGCGGCTCGGCGAGAGCTCAGTTCAGCACGCGGCGGGCGAAGCGGAAGGCGTAGATCCCCGACACCTTCACCCCGTCGCGCTCCGTCGAGGCGTGCACGATCCGGCCGCCGCCGATGTAGATCCCCACGTGGCCCGAGGTCGGGAAGACCAGGTCGCCGGGCTGCAGATCCGAGCGCGAGACCGGCCGTCCCATGTGGGCCAGGCCGCCCGTCGAGCGGGGCAGGGAGATGCCCAGGCGGCGGTACGCGGCGTACACCAGGCCCGAGCAGTCGTACACGTTCGGGCCGACGGAGCCGAAGACGTAGCCCTTGCCGACCTGGGCCATCGCGAAGCCCACGACGCCGCCGGAGTCCGCCGACCAGCCGGCTCCGTTCGTCGCCAGGGTCGCGTTGGACCGGCGGGTCTGGGTGCGGGTCGGGGTGCGGCCTGGCTTGGGGCGGGTGGTTCGCGAGCGTGAAGCCCGGGATTCGGTCGTGCGCGCCGACTCGGGCATCCGGGGAGCCGCGGCCACCACCGGCGGTGGCGCGATGACGACCACGGGAGGCCTCGGAATGGCCCGGGTGGCCCCGCGCAGTTCGGCCAGGCGGTCCGGGACGGCGACGGCGACGGCGACGGCGGCCGAGGTGGGGGCGGCGACCGGGGGAGGAGCGGCGGCGTGGGTGGTGGTGGCGTGGCCGCTCATCAGGGCGCCGGTCAGGGCGGTGCAGACGATGGTGCAGGCGGTCGTGGCCGCGGAGAGGTTGCGGCGTACGTGGTGTCTGGACAGGTGTGGCTCCCCGTTCGGCCCGGGGCACGCGTGCGCTCCTCCGAGTGCGTTCGCGGCGATGTCCGTCGCGGGGTGCGGCCGGTGCGGCGGCGGGAATGAGAACCGCCGCCGCGCCGAATCGGAAGACCCGGGCAATGATCACTTGCCGAGAGACAAACTAAAACCGTCTCATCCGATATGACGGGCATTTGCTGAAAAATCCCCCACATCGGCGGGTCTCGCTCGAAACGAAAAAAACGGTCAATCGGTCGGATCCGAGATGTCGGCGACGGTGGCCTGAAGGGTCTCGATCGCGGCATCGGCGTCGACCGAGAGGGCCACCCCGTGCGCCCCGCCGCCCAGGCTGATCGCGCGTCCGCGAATGCGTGCATCGGCGATCACCGGCCACGCCGTGGTCGCGCCGAACGGGGTGATCGTGCCGCGCTCGTACCCCGTGACCGCCTTGGCCGTCGCGGCGTCGGGCATCGACATGCGGGCCACGCCGAGCAGGGTGCGCAGCTTCGGCCAGGAGATGACCCGGTCGCCGGGGACGAGCACGAACCGGTAGTCGTCGTCCGCGAGCCGCACCACGATGGTCTTGACGACGTCGGCCACCTCGACGCCCCGGGCCGCGGCCGCCTCGGCCAGGCTGCCGACCGGTCCGTGCTCGACGACCCGGAACGCGATGCCGCTCGCGGACGCCGCCGCCACCGCGCGGTTCACGGGACGAGCGGGCGGACTCGTTCGGCCACGAACCGTACAAATGCGGCAGGGTCTGGATCGTCGGGTGTCGGCTGCAGGATCACCTTGTCGGCGCCGGCCTCGGCCCAGCGGCGGACACCCGCGGCGACCTCGTGCTCGTCGCCCGCGACCAGCACGTCGGCGTCGTCGGTGTAGCCCCAGCGGGTCCGCTCGGCCTCCAGGCGCTCCCGCGCGCCGTCGCCGGTCGCGCAGTGCAGGTAGACGACCAGCTCGTGGGGGTCGGTGCGGCCGGCGGCGGTGCGACCCTCGTCGATCAGGGCGCGGGCGCGGCGTACCGCGGCCACGTCGCTGCCCGCCGTCAGCAGCGTGCCGTCGGCGACCTCGCCGGACAGCCGGATCGACTTGGGGCCCATGGCGCCGATGAGGATCGGCGCGGGCGCGGGCGGCGGCCAGTCCAGGGCCACGCCGTCCAGCCGGACGTACCGCCCCTGCGTCGACACCCGCTCGCCCGCCAGCAGCGCGCGGAGCGCCACGGTGTACTCGCGCAGCAGCGTCATCGGGGACTCGGCCCGCGCGCCGACCTGGCCCATCCAGTCCTGCACCCCGTGCCCGACCGTGATGACCGGGCGGCCCGGGAACATCCGGAACAGCGTCGCCGTCTCCATCGCGGCCAGCGCCACGTTGCGCAGCGGCACCGGCAGCAGCCCGACCCCGACCCGCAGCCGGCTCGTCATGCCCAGGGCGGCGGCCGCCGTGGTGAGCCCGCCCTCCAGGAAGCAGTCCTCCCACAGCCACAGCTCCTCGAGCCCGGCCTCGTCGGCGGCGGTCGCGATGGACCGCAGCCGCTCGGGCGGCAACTGTGGCAGAAACACGGCACCCAGGATCGTCATGTGGATCAGTCTTCCACCCGACACCCGGAGCCGATGGCACGGAATGGAACGCCGGAGCGGGCATGACGCATGGACACGCCGTCGTTCTCGGCGGCAGCATGGCGGGCCTGCTCACCGCGCGGGTGCTGACCGAGCACTTCGACCGGGTCACCATCGTGGACCGCGACGAGCTCGCCGGGGGCTGGAGCGGCGACCCGGACGCCGATCCCCGCGAGCGCGCCGTCCGCCGCGGGGTGCCGCAGGGCCGGCATGCCCACGGGCTGCTCGCGGCCGGGCTCAACGTGATCGAGGAGCTGTTCCCGGGCGCGACCGGGGAGCTGGCCGCGGCCGGGATGCCGACCGGCGACGTGCTGGGCAACGTCCGGTTCTGCGCGAACGGGCACCGGCTCAAGCAGGTGCCGACGGGCATGGCGGCGGTGTCGTTCAGCCGGCCGTACCTGGAGACCTGGGTGCGCTCCAAGGTGCTCGCGCTCCCGGGCGTCGAGGTGCGCGGCGGCCACGACATCATCGGCATCGCGTCGGACGACGCCACGGCCGCCGCGAGGACGCGGGTCGTCGGCGCGCGCATCCAGTCCCTGGACGGCCCGGCGCAGACGCTCGCGGCGGATCTCGTGGTCGACGCGACCGGGAAAGGCTCCCGCGCACCGCGCTGGCTGGCCGAGCTGGGCTACGAGCGCCCGCGGGAGGAGCGGCTGCAGGTCGATCTCGCGTACGTCTCCCGCCCCTACCGGGTCGCCCCGGCCCTGCTCGACGGGGACATCGCGATCATCATCGGCCCGTCGGCGGCCGCGCCGCGCGGGGGTGCGGTGATGCTGCAGGAGGGCGGCCGCGCGGTCATCACGCTGTTCGGCATCCTCGGCGACCACGCCCCGCTCGACGACGCCGGCTTCCGCGCGTACGCCAAGCGGCTGCCGCTGCCGTACGTGTCGGACATCATCGAGGCGTCCGAGCCGCTGGCCGACGAGGCGGTCAAGTACCGGTTCCCGGGCAGCACGCGGCACCGGTACGACCGCCTCCGCCGCTTCCCGCCGGGCTTCGTGGTGGTCGGGGACGCGCTGTGCTCCTTCAACCCGATGTACGGGCAGGGCATGTCGGTCGCCGGCGTCGAGGCGCTCATGCTCGGCTCGCACCTGAAGACCGGTCACTTCGACGCGCTGCGGTTCTTCCGCGCGGTGCGGCCGGTGGTCGACATCCCGTGGCAGATCGCCACCGGCGGCGACGCGGCGCTCCCGGGCGTCGACGGCCCGCGGGACCTGGGCACGCGGATGGTCAACCGGTACCTCGACCGCCTCTACGCCGCGGCCGCGCACGACGAGGTGGTCTCCCGCGCGTTCAGCCGCGTCACCAACCTGCTCGACCCGCCGGCCGCCCTCCTGCGCCCCGGCATCGCCCGGCGGGTGTTGGGCAGGCGACGCTCCGCAATTGTTTAGGGCCTGACGTGGGACGATGAGGGGCGTGCCGTACCGCCGGATCGCCGACATCGACTTCGCCGCGCTCACCCGGGGGCCGTTCCACCCGTCCCCGGAGGACTGGGCCGACGAGGTCCTGTACTTCCTGATGGTCGACCGCTTCTCCGACGGCGGCGAGCGGGGCTACCGCGGCAACGACGGCGAGACCGTCACCACCGGGGCCACGCCGCCGCTCACGGAGGACGGGCACGGCAACGCGATCACGACCCCCGAGGACGCCGCGCGGTGGCGGGACGCCGGCGTGGACTGGGTCGGCGGCACCCTCAACGGCCTGCGCTCCAAGCTGGGCTACCTGCGCCGCCTCGGGGTGAGCGCGATCTGGGTGAGCCCCGTGCTCAAACAGGTGGCGGGACAGCCTTCCTATCACGGGTACGGCATCCAGGATTTTCTGCGCGTCGACCCGCACTTCGGCAGCGGCGACGACCTCCGCGCGCTCGTCGCCGAGGCGCACGCCCAGGGACTGCGGGTCATCCTCGACGTGGTGCTCAACCACGCCGGCGACGTCTTCGGCTACGAGGGTGACACCCAGCCGCTCTGGACCGGGCAGCGCTTCGCGGTCAAGGGGTTCCGCGACGAGGACGGCGCCGCCGTGCTCCCGATCGGCCCGGTGCCGCAGTCGTACCCCGACGGCGCCGTCTGGCCCGCGGAACTGCAGAGCACCGCCACCTTCACCGGCAAGGGGCGGATCGTGGACTGGGACCGCTTCCCGGAGTACCTCGAGGGCGACTTCGAGGGCCTCAAGGACATCGCGCTCGGGGAGGGACCGGCCGGTGACTACCGCCCGTCCGCGGCGCTGGTGGCGTTGGTGCGGGCGTACCAGTACTGGATCGCGTTCGCCGACCTCGACGGCTTCCGGGTCGACACGGTCAAGCACATGGACCCGGGCGCGGCGCGGTTCTTCGCCTCCGCGATCCACGAGTTCGCGCAGTCGATCGGCAAGGAGCGCTTCTACCTGATCGCCGAGATCACCGGGAGCCGCGCGTTCGCCTACGACACGCTCGACGCGGTCGGCATGGACGCCGCGCTCGGCCTGGCCGAGGTGCAGGACCGCCTGGAGCGGGTGGTGAAGGGCGACGCCGACCCGGTCGAGTACTTCGCGCTGTTCCGCAACTCGATCCAGCTCGGCCAGGATACCCACGCCTGGTTCCGCAACAAGGTCGTGACCAGCTACGACGACCACGACCAGGTGCGCAAGGGGCCGTGGAAGGCGCGGTTCGCGGCCGACGGCGCGGGCCGGCGCCTGGCCCTGGTGGCGCTCGCGTTCAACGCCGTGACGCTCGGCATCCCGTGCATCTACTACGGCTCCGAGCAGGAGTTCGACGGCGCGGGCGGGCACGACCGGTACCTTCGCGAGGCCATGTTCGGCGGGGCGTTCGGCCCGTTCCGCAGCCGCGGCGGGCACGCGTTCGACGAGGAGCACGCGACGTACCGGGAGCTCCAGCAGATCCTCGCGGCCCGGCGGCGGATTCCGGCGCTGCGCCGCGGCCGGCAGTACCTGCGGCCGGTCTCCACCGACGGCGTCGTGTTCGCCCCGCCCGCCCCGCGCGGCGTGCTGCCCTGGTCGCGGATCTTCGCCGACCACGAGGTGCTCGTCGCGGTCAACACCGACCCGGACCGGGTGCGCACGGTCTGGGTCACCGTCGACAACGACCTGCATCACGAGGGTGAGCTGCTGACCTGCCGGTACTCCACGGAGCCGGCCTTCGCGGGTGGCAAGGTCTCGGTCTCGGCCCGCAACGGCAAGGCGGTCCAGCTGACCGTGCCTCCGGCGGGGATCGTCATCTACGAATAAGCGATCAATCGGCATAGTCTGATGCGCCATGGAGGGTGCGATCGGCCGGGATCTCGCGCATGCGCTGCGCACCGGGCCGTTCTCGGCCGTGCTGCACCTGGCCATCGAGGATCGCGGGGTGCGCCTCGACGAGCTGCAGGAGCGGCTCGCGGCCGAGGGCGTGCACGTCAGCCTCACCACGCTCAGCCACTGGCGGCGCGGGCGGTCGCGGCCCGAGCGGCCCGACTCGTTGCGCGCGGTACGGCTGCTGGAGGGCATCCTGGCCCTGCCCGAGGGCTCGCTGACCGTCCAGCTGGGGCCGCGCCGGCCGCGCGGGCGGTGGCTGGGGCGGCCACCGGGGACCATCGAGATCGACCGCCTGTTCACCGACGGCACCAGCGTCACGAAGATGCTCGGCGACCTCGACCGCTGGATGTATCACGAGCTGACCCGGCTCAGCCTGCACGACCTGTACCGCGTCGGCCCGCACCGGGAGGAGGTCGGGCTGGCCGTGCGCCAGGTGCTGCGGGCCAACATCGACCGCGTCTCCCGTACCGTGGCCATCTTCGCCAGTGACGACCCCGCGGCCCACGTGACGGTGCTGGCGGTGCGCAACTGCCGGCTCGGGCGCGTCCGCACCGAGGAGGCGACCGGGCTGGTCGCGGCCGAGATCATCTTCGATCGCATGCTGGCCCAGGGCGAGACCGTCGTGCTCGAGTACGAGTACCGCAGCACCTCCCGCCAACCGCCGCCGACCAGGCACTACTACCGCGGGTTCGCCGTGCCCGTGGTCGAGTACGTGATGCAGGTCCAGTTCGACGCGGCGGCGGTGCCGGCCAGGTGTCACCGCTTCGAGCGGCGCGCGCTGGAGGCACCCGAGCAGGGCGTGGGGGAGGCCTGGATCGGCTCCACCGGCGGGGCACACCTGATCGCGTCGGATGTGCCCCCCGGGATCGTGGGGATGCGCTGGGAGTGGGAGTGATCAGGTCGTGATCGTCACGTCGTCGATGACGAAGCTGGTCTGCAGCGACCAGTCCTCGACGCCGGTGAACTTCAGCGCCACGCTCCGTCCGGCGTAGGCGTTGAGGTTCACCGTCTTCTCGACGTACCCGCTGGTCTTGTCGAGGTTCGACCACGACCCGACGGTGGTGCCGTCGGCGGTCAGGGTCAGCCGATCGTAGACGGTGTTCTCGTACTCGGCGGTGGTGATGCGCACCCAGAAGTGCAGGGTGGCGGACGAGCCGGCCGGGATCGTCACCTGCTGGGCCAGGGTGTCGGTCTGCACCTTGCCGCCCCCGTTGAGCCAGGCGTTGCGGGTGCCGGTCCGGGCCGGGTACTGCGACCAGGTCCCGATCACGTTCGCCGTCGCCGTCCACGGTGACGTGCCGCTCTCGAAGCCCGGGTTCCCGACCGGCTGGCCGGGATCCGGCGGGGGTGTCGTCCCGCCGTTGAGGAACCCGACGTTCAGCAGGACGTTGGGCGATCCGCTCCCCGCCCCGCTGATCTTGCCGGTGGTGCCGTTCGACACCAGCGCGGAGCGGACCTGGGCCGGGGTCGCCGACGGGTTCGCGCCGAGGTAGAGGGCCGCCGCGCCGGTCACGTGCGGGGAGGCCATCGAGGTGCCGGTCATGGTGGCGCTGCCGGTGTTGCTGGAGTACGACGCCGACACGATGCTCGTGCCCGGCGCGAACAGGTCCAGGCAGCTGCCGTAGTTGCTGGTCGAGTTGCGCGCGTCGGCGCTGGTGCTGTTGCCGACGGTCAGCGCGGCCGCGACCCCCTGCGGGCTGTAGTAGCAGGCGTCGTCGCCGTTGTTGCCGGCCGCCTGCACGAACTGCACCCCGGAGTCGATCAGCCGCTGCACCGCCGAGTCCATGGCCTGGCTGCTGCACCGGCTGCCGCAGCCGATGCTGTAGTTGGCCACGGCCGGCTTCTGGGCGTTGGTGCGCACCCAGTCGATGCCGGCGATCAGGTCGTCGTTGGTGCCGGTGCCCTGGCAGTTGAGCACCCGCACGGAGACCAGGTTCGCCTTCTTGGCCACGCCGTACGAGCTGCCGACCGCCGTGCCCGCGACGTGCGTGCCGTGGCCGTGGCAGTCGGCCGGGTTGCTGTCCCCGTCGACGATGTCGATACCCTGGCGCACCCGGCCGCTGAAGTCGACGTGGCTCGCGTTCAGGCCGGTGTCGAGCACGTACACGGTGGCGCCCTGGCCCGCGCTCGCCGGGTACTCGTAGCGCTGGTTCAGCGGCAGGGAGGCCTGGTCGATGCGGTCGTCGCCCCAGTTCGGCGGGCTGCTCTGGACGTCCTGCACGGTGATCCGCTGGACCGCCTCGACCGCCGCCACGCCCGGGTCGGCGGCCAGACGTTTCGCCTGGCTCGCCGACATCGCCGTCGAGTAGCCGCCGGCGAAGGTGTGCCGGACCTGCCCGCCGTACTGCTGGATGAGCGTGTCCCTTTTGCCAGTGTCGCTTCCGCCGGTGTCGCGGAGGGTGACGATGTATCGGCCGGCGACCGCGTTCGCCGAGCCCTCGTTCTGGATGGTGCCGGTGGGCTCGATCTGGACATCGGCGTAGGCCGGCGCCCCGATCAGCACAGTGGTGAGCGCCGCGAGTGCGGCCGCCGCTCTCTTCATGGCGCAGGACCGTAAAAGTCCTTCGACGACGGCCGATACGCCGGGAAACTTCCGGCGGACGATCGCTGTTGCCAAAACAGTTTATGAACTGTCGAAGATAACGGCTTGAAGCGATAGGATCACCGGTCGTGACATCGATCGGCGGGAGTGTGCACATGGTGCGAACGCGCGAGGTGCCAGACCACATCTTCGAGAAACTGATCGGCGCGCTGATCTGCGAGTCCGCCGCCGCGCTGCTCGCCCAGCGGGCCCGGGGCACGACCCTGCACGCGGGCGAGGCGTTCGGCCGGGTGCTCGCCTGGCTCTGGGACAGTGCGACTGACGATGTCGTACCGTACGTGGCCGACCTGACCGCGCAGGTGCGCCACCACGCGGTCGGGGCGGACGCCTCCATCACGCTCGAGGACGTGCTCGCGGCCGTGGGCCGGGCCGCCGCCCCGATGCCGCCGGCCGAGAGCGCGGCCATGCTGGCCTGCCTGCGCTCCGGGTTGCCCGCGTACCTGTGAATGCCGAAGCGCGGCGGGTGCAGTACACCCGCCGCGCCTTTTGGTTCTTGCGACCTAGTTGAGCGCGAACTTCTGTGCGGCGGAACCGTTGCAGTCCCAGATCTGCAGGCGCGTGCCGTTGCCGGTCGCCCCGTTCGGGGAGTCGAGGCAGCGGCCGGACTGCGGGTTGCGCAGGGAGCCGTCGGCCTGCTGCTGGAAGACCTGGCCGCCGACGCCGTTGCAGTCCCAGAGCTCGACCTGGGCGCCGTTGGCGGTGCCGTTGCCGACGATGTCCAGGCAGCGGCCGAGGGTGCGCAGCGAGCCGTTGGACTGGTGGAACCAGTGCTGGTCCACGGCGTAGGACTGACAGTCCCACAGCTGCACGGCCGTGCCGTTGGTGCCGGAGTCGTCCGCGGCCACGTCGACGCACTTGCCGCCGGGGCCGACGTTCGTCCCGCCGCCGTTCACCGCGAACTTCTGCGCCGCGGATCCGTTGCAATCCCAGATCTGCAGGCGCGTGCCGTTGCCGGTGCTGCCGTTGGGCGAGTCGAGGCAGCGCCCGGACTGCGGGTTGCGCAGCGAGCCGTCCGCCTGCTGGATCCACTTCTGCCCGCCGACGCCGTTGCAGTCCCACAGCTCGACCTGCGTGCCGTTGGCCGTGCCGTTGCCGTTGATGTCAAGGCACCGGTTGATGGTACGCAGCGAGTTGTCGGCGAAGTGGGTCCAGCGCTGGTCCTCGGCGTAGTTCTGGCAGTCCCAGAGCTGCACGCCCGTACCGTTGGATCCGGTGTCGTCGGCGGCCACGTCCACGCACTTGCCGCCCGGTCCGGCGACGGTGCCCGCCGGGCCGTTGGGGACGTTGGTCTGGCCGCTGTAGCCGACGCTGACCACGTTGGCCTGCACGGCGTTCTCGGCGGCGTCGGAGGGGTAGCCGTAGACCATCGCGCCCTCGAACCAGGTGCCCCGGTTGCGGTTGGAGTTGTCGCCGCCGATGCCCAGGATGATGCCGCCCTCCTGGTGCATCGGGCGGTACCCCGGCTTGTCGGTCGGCAGCGCGCCGTTCCACCACGTCGTGAGCCCGCCGGACTGCGAGTTGCCGCCCTTGAGCGCGTACGTGGTCTGCCCGTTGTTCTTCAGCACGGCCGTCACGTACGCCGAGTTGTTGCCCGGGTTCGGGTTGGAGCCGTTGCCGCCCTGGAACATGCCGTTCTCCATGTCCGCCTCGATCCACGGGCCGGAGCCCTGGCACGGCGGGAAGAAGCAGGTGGTGGCGATGCTGATGGCGTCCATGTGCCCGTTGCCGATGTCGTACGGCGTGGCCTCGGCGTTGCCGTAGTCGAAGCAGCAGTCCGAGCCGACGTGCGTGCCGCTGGCGACCATGTAGACGCCCTCGGGCTGGCCGTTGACGGCGACGCCCGGGGCCCGCCCGTTGAAGCGGTACCCGACGCCGGGGGAGACCCACAGGCCGTACACCTTGTGTCCGCCCGCCGTCACGGCGATCTCGCTCGCGTCCGCGCCGCGGTCACCCGAGCCGGCCCCGCCGTCCGGCGCGATGGTCAGGTCGCTGTGGTTGCTCGTCTGGTCGAAAATGCGCGTGATCCGGCACGTCGTCCCGTTGCAGAACGCGTCCTGATCGCCGGCGTTGGCGTACCCGCCCGCGGCGAGCAGCCCGACGTTGTGCGTGGCACCGTTGTCCGCGCGCTGCACGGTGTAGAGCGGCCCGTTGTACGCCGCGAACAGCGCGCGGGTCGTGCTGTGCGCGGCGACGCACGCCGTGCCGTTCGAGGCGTAGATGTCACAGGGCAGGGGCCCGGCGGCCTGCGCCGTCCCGCTGAGCCCGACGATGACACCGGCGGTGAGGGCCAGGCTCGCGGCGGTGGAGAGCAGCAATCTCCAGCGCCGGCCCGGTCGTGATCGATCGACCACGGGAGGACCTCTTTCTTCGGGGGTTTTCCGCGCGTACCGCGGGAGCGCTCACCACGGCCGATTGGCGGCGACCATGGCGATCGATGCTTCATTATGCGTAACTGCGATCGTCTTTGGTAGAACCTGTTTGAAACTGTTGAATCCGCGCTCCCCGTTTGTGACACCCCTGTCACATGCGTGCGAGAGGTCTGGTGGCGCTCGCCGGTGCGCTCCGGACACAAAGCGGCCCGGTGCGAGATCGCACCGGGCCGGGGACGTTGCGGTGGGTGGGTCAGTCGGTGCCGAACTCCATCGCGGCGCTGTCGAGGAGTTCGTCGTCGGCGTCGGACGGGGCCGGGCCGCGCGCGGTGATCGCGGCCGCGCCGCCCGCCGGCATGGCGCCCAGCAGGTCGGCCGACGGGGTCTGGTTGGCGCCGATCAGCATCGGATGCGGGCTGCCGATCACGTTCAGCGTGACGTACTGCTCCAGCTTCGCGCGGGAGTCGGCGATGTCCAGGTTGCGCATGGTCAGCTGGCCGATGCGGTCGACCGGGCCGAACGCGGCGTCCTCGGTGCGCTCCATCGACAGCTTGTCCGGGTGGTAGGACAGGGACGGGCCGGTCGTGTCGAGGACCGAGTAGTCCTCGCCGCGGCGCAGGCGGAGGGTCACCTCGCCGGTCACGGCCGAGCCGACCCAGCGCTGCAGGGCCTCGCGCAGCATGAGGGCCTGAGGGTCGAGCCAGCGTCCCTCGTACAGCAGGCGGCCGAGCTTGCGACCCTCGTTGTGGTACGCCGCGACGGTGTCCTCGTTGTGGATCGCGTTCACGAGGCGCTCGTAAGCGGTGTGCAACAGGGCCATGCCCGGCGCCTCGTAGATGCCGCGGCTCTTGGCCTCGATGATGCGGTTCTCGATCTGGTCGGACATGCCCAGGCCGTGCCGCCCGCCGATGACGTTGGCCTCCAGGACCAGGTCGACGGCGCTGGCGAACTCCTTGCCGTTGATGCTGACCGGGCGGCCCTGTGCGAAGCCGACGGTCACGTCCTCGGCCGGGATCTCGACCGCCGGGTCCCAGAAGCGGACGCCCATGATCGGGTCGACGATCTCCAGGTGCGCGTCGAGGTGCTCCAGCGACTTGGCCTCGTGCGTGGCGCCCCAGATGTTGGCGTCGGTCGAGTACGCCTTCTCGGTGCTGTCGCGGTAGGGCAGCTGGTGGGCCAGCAGCCACTCCGACATCTCCTTGCGGCCACCGAGCTCGCCGACGAACGCGGCGTCGAGCCACGGCTTGTAGATGCGCAGGGCGGGGTTGGCGAGCAGACCGTACCGGTAGAAACGCTCGATGTCGTTGCCTTTGAACGTCGACCCGTCGCCCCAGATCTGCACGTCGTCCTCGAGCATCGCGCGCACCAGCAGCGTGCCGGCCACGGCCCGGCCGAGCGGCGTCGTGTTGAAGTAGGCGCGGCCGCCGGAGCGGATGTGGAACGCGCCGCACGCGAGCGCCGCGAAGCCCTCCTCGACCAGGCTGGCCCGGCAGTCGACGAGACGGGCGATCTCCGCACCGTACGCGGTGGCCCGGCTCGGCACCGAAGCGATGTCGGGCTCGTCGTACTGGCCGATGTCGGCCGTGTACGTGCACGGGATGGCGCCCTTTTCGCGCATCCAGGCAACGGCTACCGAGGTGTCGAGACCACCGGAGAAGGCGATACCGACGCGCTCACCGACAGGCAGGGAGTTCAGAACCTTGGACACGGGTACAAGCATATACGAAGGACTGCATAATCATGCAAGCCCGTTCGGTGATTAGTGGCACGCCGCGGTCGTGCCCTTCGGCTCCGGCGGGCCGGAAACCGGACGGCGTTGGCGAAGCCGCGACGGGCGGGTCGAACGAGGCCGTGCCGGTCGGGGTGCCGGTGGTCTCCGTCAGGGCGGACGCCGGGAGCGACGAAGTACATTCACCCCGATGGCGACTGAGTGGTTCTGGTCGGTTCTGGAGACGCACGCGCGTGACATGGACGGTCTTGTCGCGTGGTTGCGCAGTGCGCCGCGGGATCAGGTGGTGGCGTTTCAGGTGGCGTACGAGGAGGCGGCCGGGGAGTTGGCCGACTACTGGGACGGGCCGCTGGTCGACGGGGTGCAGTACTCCGAGGACGACACCGAGGACCTGTGCCTGTGGATCGTGGCGCAGGGCCGGGACGCGTGGGAGGACGCGCGGGTGGACTTCGGGGCGGCCGTGCGGCGGTACGGCGCGCGGGACGTGGACGATGCGTGGGTGCCGGGCGGCGTGGCGTACCAAATCTTCTTTGGGCGGTTCGGTTCGTCGTTGCTCGGGTAGCGCCGTTCGGTGACTCTGGTGGTTGATGTCGACGGGGCGTTCGACGAGGTGGTCGCGCAGTATGAGGCGGCCGTGCCCGAGTATCCGGCCGCGCGGTTCGAGCGGTTGATCGCCGAGCGGGCGACGTGGGCGGATGTGGTCGGGCTGACCGAGCGGATCGCGATCAACGGGTTTCTCATCTACTTCAAGTTTCCGGCCGATCCGCTCATGGGGCTGGCGGGGAACAAAGCGCGCTGCCGGGTGTACCTGATGGGCAATCATCTGCTCGCCGAGCGCATGTATCGGCATGATCCGGCGGTCATGCTCTACGCGCCGTTGCGCACGGTTATCACGCAGATGAATGGCTTGACGGTACGGTTCGCGATCGATCAGCCGAGTGCGCAGTTCGCGCAGTTCGGGGTGCCGGAGATCGACGCGGTCGGGGCGGAGCTCGATCGTAAGCTTGCGGCGCTGCTCACCGGGCTGGGGTGGCCGGTGCCGGCGGAGCTCGCGGCCGGGGGTGTCACGCGGCGCGGGTGATCAGGTCGTGCATGGTCTGCCGGGCGAGGGCCATGCGGATGCGGCGGTCGCTGCGCGGGTCGGTCATCGTCGGGACGATCGGTTCGCCGATGACGATGACCATTGTCGGCTTGCGGCGGAACAAACGGCTCAGGCCGGTCGGCGGCCGGAATCGAATGGACAGCGGGATCACCGGGACGCGCGCCTGTGCGGCCAAATGGAATGCGCCCTGCTTGAAGTCGCGCAGGCTCGTGTCGTACGGGCGCAGTTCGCCCTCCGGGAAGAAATGCACGATCCGGCCCTGGGCCAGGAACAGTTGCAGCTCGGAGAAGAACGCCGGCAGGCCCGCCGGAGTGCGCGGCACCGCGACGCCGCCGAGGATTCGGACCAGGCCGCCGTACAGCCGGTTGTCCAGATTCATCGGCGCGGCCGTGAACACCGGACGGCGCGGAAAGACGGCCAGGCCGACGAGCACACTGTCCAGCAGGTGTACGTGATTGCAGATGGTCAATGCGCCGCCGGTGCGCGGAAGCCTGGTGTCGCCTTCGGTGCGCACGCCCAGCATGACGCGGGTCCAGATGAACAGCAGCGGGATGGCGATCGCGTAGTAGAAAGCGTTCGAGAGCAGGCGGTACAGGCGCCCGACGTAACCCGCCGGTTGTTCGGGTGCGCGGTTCGCGCGGTCGTACACGCGCTCGATCGCCTTCACGCTGCGTTCGACCGTGTACAACTCGGCGAACCGCGCATAGTCGGCCGACGAAGCGGCGAGGGCGTCCGGATCCTCGATCCAGGCGTCGATGCGCTCGGCCAGATCCTGCGGGTCGCCGGCCCGGAACAGGTTGCCCGGCGCGAGCGCGAACTGCCCCGTTGCCGAGCGGCGGCTGTCGGAGATGACGGGCACCAGCCCGCACGAGAATGCCTCCATGCACGAAAGGCCCTCGATCTCGACGTCCGAGGCGTGCACGTACAGGTCGCTCGTTCGAATCAGTTCGATGAGCGCTTCCTGGGAGTACCAGCCGAAATGGACCGGCCCCGGCAACTTCGCGGCCATCCGTCGCAGCCGCTTCTCCGCCGGCCCGTGCCCGGCGAAATGCAGCTCGATACGCTCGGCGTGCCGCGACCGGCGCACCGCGCGAATGAGCACATCCTGTCGCTTCTCGGGGGACAGGCGCCCGACCATCAGGATGCGAAACGGCGCGCCGGGCGGTCGCACCGTATTCGTTCGGGGCCGAAACGCGCTCCCCACACCGTTGGAAATCACGTGCAGGCGGCTCTTGTACCCGTAGTGCCGCAACTGCGCCGCAATGAACGTCGACGGGCAGTGGATGTCGGTGAACCGCCGATAGAACAGCACTCGAAGCAGCACGTAGACGAGCTGCGCGGCGGGAGGGAACCAGCCCAGCCCGATGTTGTACGTGATGTTCTCAGGCTGAATATGGAACCCCGCGATCGCCGGCACCCCGAGCCGCTCGGCGATTTTCTGCGCCGCCCGCCCGAGCGGCCACGGCTGATAGATGTGCACGACATCGGCCCCGGTGATCGCCTCGACGAGCGTGCCGCGGACGGGTTTCGCGAACAGGGTGTTCTGCCGATGCGCGAACGTGCTCGCGATGGGCACGACGAGCTCTGGCACCCAGTACATCTGAGGCCCTTCGGGGTTTTCCGCCCCGGGTTTTCCGCACGCGACGACGCGAACCGTGTGGCCCCGCTTCATGAGGGCCGCAGCGAAGCGCGTCGCCGAGATCGTGGTGCCGTTGTTGCCCACATTGAACGTGTCGATGACCAGCGTGATGACCATTTGCCGCCCCGCGACCAAACCGAATGATCAGCACGTTATGCAACGCCGCCCCGCCGGTCAATCTTCCCGGGGTCGATGGATGTGTGATCTGTCAGCCAGTTGCGTTCACCCTCGCCTGGTCAGTGCCTCGGCATCGCCGGTCAGTGTCTCGGCATCGCCGGTGACCAGCGGACCGGGAGGGTTCCGGCCGCTGTCAGGGCCGCGTTGATGCGGCTGAAGGGGCGGCTGCCCAGGAAGCCGGTCTGGTTCATGGGGCTTGGGTGGCCTGCTCGCAGTACGACATGGTGGTTGTTCGTGATGAGTGGAGCCTTGGCCTTCGCGGCGGCGCCCCACAGGACGAACACGACCCGCTCGGCCTTGTCGTTCAGGGCGCGGATCGTGGCGTCGGTGATGTTCTCCCAGCCGTGGCCCTTGTGCGAGTTCGGCGTGCCGGCGCGGACGGTCAGGACGGCGTTGAGCAGCATGACGCCCTGCCTGGTCCAGGCGGTCAGGTCGCCGGACGGCGGGGGTTCGACGCCGAGGTCGTCGCGCATCTCCTGGTACACGTTGCGCAGCGACGGCGGGACGGCGACGCCGGGCGGGACGCTGAAGCTGAGGCCGTGCGCCTGGCCGGGCTTGATGTACGGGTCCTGGCCGAGAATCAGGACCCGCGTGCTGGCGAGCGGGCTGAGCTTGTACGCGGCGTAGATGTCCTGCTTGCGCGGGTAGACGACGCCCGAGTTGTACTGCTCGACCACGAACGAGGAGAGCGCCGCGACGGTCGTGGGGTCGACGTACGGGGTGACCGCCGCGCGCCAGTCCTCGGGCATGAAGTCCAGCAGATAGACGGGCATGGCCCGCAAAGCTATCAGCCCGCGGGCCGTCCCGGCCGATCAGTCCAGGACTGGAAGATCGAGGTCCTGGTACTTGTCCGCGGTCGCGGCGCGGCGGAGCCAGGTCTCGATCTGTTCGATGTCCGTGGAACTGGCGATGTCGGCCCGGACGTTCTCAGGGACCTCGACGCCGCGGGTTTCGAGCACGCTCAGCACGGCACGGGCTTTGCCCTCGGCGTAGCTGCGGCGGGCGAGATCACTCTGGAACCGAAAGCCAGTGTTGGTCATGAGCTCCTCCAGACACTCCCGCGCCGCCTCCGGCAGCCGGGAAAGGACCAGGTCTGCACCGGTCGGCGGGTTTTCATCGACGGTTCGCGTTGAGCGGGGCATTGAAGCCGTGCCGGAATAGCCGTGCTGTCGGCCCTGGCCCACGCGCCCGGTGTGACGGCGGGCCAATGGCCATCAGTTCCGTGCACCATCTGAAGCGGCCCGCCGAGGATCTCGGCCGCCAGCATGGGACGCTCCCGGAACAGCTCGATCACGGTTTCGTGCAACAGCTTGGGCACACCGTGGAGCCTACGAACGACCCTCACGATCTGCCAAGCGTTGTATCACTCAGCGTGAACCAAGTCGGCGGTCACCAGCCGCGGGCGCGCCATTCGTCGAGGGAGGGGCGTTCGGTGCCGATGGTCGAGTTCTTGCCGTGGCCCGGGTAGAAGGTGACCCCGTCCGGCAGGACGTCGAAGAGCTTCGTGGTCACGTCGTGGAGGAGCGAGTCGAAGTCGGCCTTGTTGCCGTGGGTGTTGCCCACGCCGCCGGGGAAGAGGGAGTCGCCGGTGAAGAGGTGGCCGCCCTCCTCCGGGTAGTACAGCGCGATCGAACCCGGCGTGTGCCCGACCAGGTGGATGACCGACAGGGCGCAGTCGCCGACCGTGAGCGTGTCGCCCTCGTTCAGGTGGGCGTCCACCACCGGGATCTCGGGGGCGTCGGCCGGGTGGGCCAGGGACTGGGCGCCGGTCGCGTCGACCACGTCCTGCAGGGCCATCCAGTGGTCCGGGTGGCGGTGGGTGGTGACGACCGCGCGGATGCCGCCCGGTTCGACGAACTGCAGCAGCCGGGAGGCGTCGTTGGCCGCGTCGATGAGCACCGCGTCGCCGGTGGCCCGGCAGCGGAGCAGGTACGCGTTGTTGTCCATCGGGCCGACCGACAGGGACGTGATGTCGAGTCCGGTGCTCATTTCCAGGCCTCCAGGTTGGGCAGGTCGCCGGTCAGGGCGGTGCCGTCGCCGCGGCCGGTGAGCCAGGCGGCCAGGGCGTGCACCGGGCCGGTGACGGTCGGGGCGTTCTCGACGGTGAGCAGGACGGTGCCGTCCGGGTCGACCAGGGTGGCCGCGTGCGGGGTGGCCGGGTCGTGCAGGAGGCGCAGGGGGAAGGCGTCGGGCCAGTCGGCCGAGGTGTAGCCGGCGCAGAGGTCGACGTGGTGCAGCTCGACCTCGCAGAGGCGGGACCAGACCACGCGGGCGGCCGGGATGGGCGTGCCGGAGGGCAGGGCGACCGTCACGGACCAGGCCTCGGGGGGCATGGCGTCGATCGCGGTGGCCAGGCGGGTCGAGGCCGCGGCCACGTCAGCCAGCTGGGCGGCGAGCGGGCGGTCGGCGCCTGCCTTGATGCCCTCGTCGCGGGCCTCCGGCGACTCGTACGCCGGGGTGCGGACGCCGGTGCGGGCCCAGGTGAGCAGGTTGACGTACGCGTCGGCGTTGCGGGCCAGGTGGCTGAGCATGTGGCCGCGCGTCCAGCCGGCGCACAGGGTCGGCTCGGCCAGGTCGGGGTCGCTGAAGGAGGCGATGGTGGCGAGCAGGCGGGAGGTGGCGCGCTCCAGCTCGGGATTCAGGACCAGCGGATCGGCCGTCACCGGTCCAGGTTATCGCTGCCGCACGCCGACCGCGGGCGGGAGGTCGCCGGCCGCCCAGTGCAGCTCATCCTCCCAGTCGGCCACGCTGAGGTCGACGGTCTCGAAGCAGAGGCGGGCGCCGATGGGCTTCCCGAGGTACCCCGCGAAGAGATCATGCACCACGACCAGCCGCTGGCCGACCGCGAACGCCGCGGGATCGGGGCCCGCCGCCGGTCGGACCTCCAGGCGGCCGTAGACGCCCATGTCGGCGTCGGTGCCGCGCTCCTCGACGATCACGTCCAGGATCTCGTCCTCCGCGCCGACGTGGAAGCCGTAGCAGGCGGTGCCGAAGGTCAGCCAGAACCGCATGAGCGAGTCGTCCTGCCCGGGGGACACGTGCCACTGCACGTCGGCCCGGTCGAGGCGGAGTCCGACGGCGCCGGACAGCACACGCGAGGGAAGCACCGTCCGACGATAGCCCCGATATTCGGTTTCGCGTCGCTGCCGCGCTACCTACCGTGGGTTTCCGAACGCCAGTTCGGATTGGAAGGACTACAGTGAGTATCGACCTGTCGGCCCTGGGTTGGGACGACGGCTTCGCCGAGGTCTTCGGGCGCTTTGACGTGCCCGGGCAGCGACCCGCGCGGGTGAGCCGCGTGGACCGGGGCGTCTGCACCGCGCTCACGGCCGGTGGACCCGTGCGCGCCAGCGTGGCCGGTGGGCTGCTGGCCCGGGCCGCGCAGGATCCGCGCGCGATGCCTTGTGCGGGGGACTGGCTGGTCGTGCGCGACTGGCCCGACGACCGGATCACCGCCGAGTTCGTCCTGCCCAGACGCGCCGCGATCGTCCGCGCGACGGCCGGCGAGGAGTCGTTCGGCCAGGTGCTGGCGGCCAACATCGACGCCGTCGCCGTCGTGGAGCCGGTCGACCCGTCGCCGGATCCGGGGCGGATCGAACGCCTCCTGGCGCTGGCCTGGGAGTCCGGGGCAAAGCCTCATCTGGTACTGACAAAAGCCGATCTCGCCGCGGACCCCGAGGCGCTGGCGGCGCAGATGCCGGGGCACGCGTCCGGCGTGACGGTTCACGCGGTGAGTGCGCGGACCGGGCTCGGCCTGGACGGGCTGCGGCCGCTCGTCGCGCACGGCCGCACGCTCGGCCTGCTCGGGCAGTCCGGGGCGGGCAAGTCCAGCCTGGTCAACGCGCTCGCCGGGGCGCCCGTCATGCAGACGCGGGCACTGCGCTCGGACGGCCGCGGGCGCCATACGACCACATATCGGGCGTTGATTCCGATGCCGGACGGCGGCGCGGTGCTGGACACGCCGGGGGTGCGGCTGGTCGGCATGTTCGACACGGTGGCCGGCCTCGACCGGGCCTTCGCCGATGTGACGCTGCTCGCCCGGGGCTGCCGGTTCGACGACTGCGGCCACGGTGACGAGCCCGGATGCGCCGTGCGCACGGCGGTCGAGGAGGGCGAGCTGAGCCCGCGCCGCTACGCCAGTTGGCAGAAACTGCAAAAAGAGCAGAAGCTGGCTTCGGTACGTCGTCAGCGTCGCGAGAACCGCGAGCGCCGCCGGCCGGCCCGGGGCTGATCAGGCCCGCTTCCCCCGTTCGAGGTCCCCTCGCGCGGGCGGCGGCCAAAAAATGTCATACCCCCTGGCTAGAGTTGTCGGCTGGCACCAGGACGGTGTTCCAACCGGACGAATACTGCCAAGGGGAAGCATGTCCGACCGCTTGATCATCCGTGGCGCACGGGAGCACAACCTCCGCGACGTCAGTCTTGACCTGCCGCGCGACGCGATGATCGTGTTCACCGGGCTCTCCGGCTCCGGCAAGTCGAGCCTGGCGTTCGACACGATCTTCGCCGAGGGCCAGCGGCGTTACGTCGAGTCGCTCTCGTCGTACGCGCGGCAGTTCCTCGGCCAGATGGACAAGCCCGACGTGGACTTCATCGAGGGTCTGTCCCCGGCGGTCTCGATCGACCAGAAGTCGACCTCGCGCAACCCGCGCTCGACGGTCGGCACCATCACCGAGGTCTACGACTACCTCCGGCTGCTCTACGCGCGCGTCGGCGAGCCGCACTGCCCGGTCTGCGGCGAGCTGATCACCAAGCAGACGCCGCAGCAGATCGTCGACCGCGTGCTGGCCATGGACGAGGGCACCCGCTTCCAGGTGCTCGCGCCGGTCGTGCGCGGGCGCAAGGGGGAATACGTCGACCTGTTCGCCGAGCTGCAGTCCAAGGGCTACGCGCGGGCCCGGGTCGACGGCGTCGTGCACCCGCTGACCGAGCCGCCGAAGCTCAAGAAGCAGGAGAAGCACACCATCGAGGTGGTCGTCGACCGGCTCGCGGTGAAGCGGAGCGCCAAGCAGCGGCTCACCGACTCGGTGGAGACCGCGCTGAAGCTGGCGGCCGGCATCGTGATCCTGGAGTTCGTCGACCTGCCCGAGGACGACGAGCACCGCGAGCGGCTGTTCTCCGAGCACCTCGCGTGCCCCAACGAGCACCCGCTGTCGATCGAGGACCTGGAGCCGCGGTCGTTCTCCTTCAACGCGCCGTACGGTGCCTGTCCCGACTGCACCGGCATCGGCACCAAGAAGGAGGTCGACCCGGAGCTGATCATCCCGGACCCCGACCGCACGCTGCGGGAGGGCGCCATCGCGCCGTGGGCGACCGGGCACACGCTGGACTACTTCCTGCGGCTGCTGGAGGCGCTCGGCGACGAGGAGGGATTCAACCTCGACACCCCGTGGCAGGGCATCTCCTCGCGCGGGCAGAAGGCCATCCTGCACGGCAGCGAGGACCAGGTCCACGTCCGGTACCGCAACAAGTACGGCCGCGAGCGCTCCTACTACACCGGCTTCGAGGGCGTGGTGCAGTGGATCGAGCGGCGGCACGCCGACACCGACAGTGACTGGTCGCGGGACAAGTACGAGGGGTACATGCGCGACGTGCCCTGCGGCACCTGCGGCGGCACCCGGCTCAAGCCCGAGATCCTGGCCGTGACGATCGCCGGGCGCAGCATCGCCGACGTCTGCAACCTCTCCGTCGGCGACGCCGCTGAGCTGCTCGGCGCGATGGAGCTCACCGACCGGCAGAAGATGATCGCCGAGCGGGTGCTCAAGGAGATCAACGCCCGGCTGCGCTTCCTGGTCGACGTCGGCCTGGACTACCTTTCCCTGGACCGGGCCTCGGGCACGCTGTCCGGCGGCGAGGCCCAGCGGATCCGGCTCGCCACGCAGATCGGCTCCGGCCTGGTCGGCGTGCTGTACGTGCTCGACGAGCCCAGCATCGGCCTGCACCAGCGGGACAACCACCGGCTCATCGAGACGCTGGTGCGGCTGAAGAAGCTCGGCAACACGCTGATCGTGGTCGAGCACGACGAGGACACCATCCGCACCGCCGACTGGATCGTCGACATCGGGCCCGGGGCCGGCGAGCTGGGCGGCAAGGTGGTGCACAGCGGGCCCTACGAGCAGCTGCTCAAGACCGAGGAGTCGGTGACCGGGGCGTACCTGTCCGGCAAGCGCAGCATCCCGACGCCGGAGATCCGCCGGCCGCGCACGCCGGGCCGCGAGCTCGTGGTCGTCGGCGCGCGCGAGCACAACCTGCACAACCTGACCGTGCCGTTCCCGCTCGGGCAGCTCACGGCCGTCACCGGGGTGTCCGGATCCGGCAAGTCCACGCTGGTCAACGACATCCTGCACGCGGTGCTGGCGAACACGGTGAACGGCGCTCGGCTCGTACCGGGGCGGCACACCCGCATCTCCGGGCTCGACCAGGTCGACAAGGTGGTCGGCGTGGACCAGTCGCCGATCGGCCGGACGCCGCGGTCCAACCCGGCGACCTACACCGGCGTCTTCGACAACATCCGTAAGCTCTTCGCGGAGACGACGGAGGCCAAGGTGCGCGGCTACGGGCCGGGCCGCTTCTCGTTCAACGTCAAGGGCGGCCGCTGCGAGGCGTGCGCGGGCGACGGCACGATCAAGATCGAGATGAACTTCCTCCCCGACGTGTACGTCCCGTGCGAGGTGTGCAAGGGCGCGCGGTACAACCGCGAGACCCTCGAGGTGCACTACAAGAGCCGGACGATCGCCGAGGTGCTCGACATGCCGATCGCCGAGGCGGAGGGCTTCTTCGAGGCCATCCCGGCGATCCACCGCCACCTCAAGACGCTGGTCGACGTGGGCCTGGGCTACGTGCGGCTGGGCCAGCCGGCGCCGACCCTCTCCGGCGGCGAGGCGCAGCGCGTGAAGCTGGCCTCGGAGCTGCAGAAGCGCTCGACCGGGCGGACGGTGTACGTGCTCGACGAGCCCACCACCGGCCTGCACTTCGAGGACATCCGCAAGCTCCTGCTGGTGCTGCAGGGCCTGGTGGACAAGGGCAACACGGTGATCGTCATCGAGCACAACCTCGACGTCATCAAGGCCGCGGACTGGATCATCGACATGGGCCCGGAGGGCGGCCACAAGGGCGGCACGGTGGTCGCGGCGGGCACGCCGGAGGAGGTGGCGGAGCTGCCGGAGAGCTACACGGGGCAGTTCCTGCGGCCGGTGCTGGGCCTGAAGGGCGAGCCGTCGGGCTCGCCGGAGGCGCGGGACCGGGCGGCCCAGGCCAACGGCACGAAGCCGGCCGCGACCCCGCGCAAGACGGCGGCGGCCAAGGCGGCTCCCGCGAAGGCCACCGCTGCCGCGGCCAAGACGGCGGCTCCGGCGAAGAAGGCGGCGCCCCGGAAGACCGCCGCGAAGAAGGCTCCGGCCAAACGCTGATTTTTATACGGCGACCCGGGACCTGCTTTGGTCCCGGGTCGCTTGCTGTGCGTCGGGGCCGGGCTGTTGATCGATAAGTCGGGCGCTTCGCGCCGCGACTTATCGGACTTATACCCCGACGCGGTATAAATCGGGTTTGCAGTTTTTATCCGACTCCGCGCGATCCGGGGCGCTCATGATCGTCAGGTTGCGCTGCTACCGTGGCCGCTGGCGAGGCTGACCTCAGGAGGAAACGCGTGCCACAAGAGGACGTCTTCAACCTTTGCGCCGCGCGGCGCTCGCTGCTGCTCGGCGCGGGCGCGCTCGGCGTCGCGGTGCTGGCCGGCTGCGGCGACGGCGACGATTCCGCGCCGAGTGCCGGGGGCGGTGGCGCCTCCAGTGCGCCCGCCGCTGCGCCCACCACCGGCAACCCGTTCGACGACAACGGCACCGGCGGCGGGGGAGGCGACCAGGTGCCGTCCAACGCGCTCGTGGCCGCGGGCGAGGTGCCGGTCGGCGGCGGCGTGATCGTCAAGGACACGGTGCTGGTGCTGCAGCCGACGAAGGGCGCGTTCAAGGCGTACGACGCGGCGTGCCCGCACGAGGGCGCGATCGTCGACCCGCCGTTCGACGGCAACCCGGTGATCATGTGCCCGCGGCACAACTCGAAGTTCAAGGTGGCCGACGGCGGCAAGATCAGCGGGCCGGCGCCGCGCGGGCTGAAGGGGATCAAGGTCAGCGTCAAGAACGGGTACGTCGTTCAGGGCTGACCGATACGTCAGGTGATCACTCGATTGCGGTTTGGGTGCCGAACTCACAGTTTTTGTTGAGCATTGAACCGTATCCTCCATGATCTGTGTATGGCCGCAGCCTGCGGGCACACGACCATTGGAGGAGCTAGATGAGTGAGACGACCCGCCGCGCGGTGCTCGCCGGGGCGGTCGGCGTGACGGCCGTGACGGTGCTGGCCGCCTGCGGCGACGACGACAGCGGATCGGACAGCACCGGCTCCGGCGCGACCCCTGGCGGCCCGATCGCCAAGAAGGCCGACGTTCCGGTGGGCGGCGGCAAGATCGTCTCCGACGACGGCGGCACGGTCATCACGCAGCCGGAGGCGGGGACCTTCAAGGCGTTCACGGCCATCTGCACCCACCAGCAGTGCATCGTGACCGACGTGGCGAACAACAACATCAACTGCAAGTGCCACGGCAGCACCTTCTCGGCCACGGACGGCAGCGTGACCAACCCGCCGGCGAACCAGCCGCTGAAGGAGAAGACGCTCCGGTTCGAGGGCGACGACATCTACGTCGCTTCCTGACCGCACGCGAAGGCCGGTCGCTCGGGGACGGGCGGCCGGCCTTCGATTTTCTGTCGTACCCCCCGGATAGTCTCGAAGCGTGCCAGACCCGTCCACGTATCGACCAGCACCCGGAACCATTCCCGACACACCCGGCGTGTACCGCTTCTACGACCCCTCCGGGCGGGTCATCTACGTGGGCAAGGCCAAGAGCCTCCGGCAGCGGCTCAGCAGCTACTTCGCCGACCTGTGGACCCTGCACTCGCGCACGCAGCAGATGGTCACGACCGCCGCGCGGGTCGACTGGGTGACGGTCGGCACCGAGGTCGAGGCCCTCCAGCTGGAGTACAACTGGATCAAGGCCTACGACCCGCGGTTCAACGTGCGGTACCGCGACGACAAGAGCTACCCCTACCTCGCCGTCACGCTCGACGAGGCCTACCCGCGGCTGCAGGTGATGCGCGGGAGCAAGCGCAAGGGCGTGCGCTACTTCGGTCCCTACGCGCATGCGTGGGCCATCCGCGAGGTGCTCGACCTGCTGCTGCGGGTCTTTCCGGCCCGCACGTGCTCGGCCGGGGTCTTCAAGCGCGCCGGGCAGATCGGGCGGCCGTGCCTGCTCGGGTACATCGGGAAGTGCTCGGCCCCGTGCGTCGATCGGGTGAGCGAGGACGAGCACCGCCGGATCGTCGAGGACTTCTGCGACTTCATGGCCGGCAAGACCGACGTGATGGTCAAGCAGCTCGAGCGCGAGATGTACCAGGCGTCGGACGAGCTGGACTTCGAGCGCGCGGCGCGGCTGCGGGACGATCTCGGGGCCATGCGGCGGGCGATGGAGAAGCAGGCTGTCGTGCTTGGGGACGGTACCGATGCGGATGTTGTCGCTTTTGCCGACGATCCGCTGGAGGCCGCCGTGCAGGTCTTCCATGTGCGCGGGGGGCGGGTGCGAGGCCAGCGCGGGTGGATCGTGGAGAAGACCGAGGACCTGACCCCCGGCGACCTGGTGCACCACTTCTGCACGCAGATCTACGGCAGCGAGGCCGGGGCCGAGGCCGCCGATCTGCCGCGCGAGCTGCTGGTCCCCGAGCTGCCGGCCGACGTCGACGCGCTCGCCGACTGGCTCAGCAAACTGCGCGGGAGTCGGGTTTCCCTTCGTGTACCGCAACGAGGCGACAAGAAAACGCTCGCCGAAACGGTCGCCCGCAACGCCGAGCAGGCGCTCCAGCAGCACAAACTCCGGCGTGCCGGTGACCTGAGCACGCGCAGCAAGGCCCTCGAGGAGATCGCCGAGGGTCTCTCGATGGGCACGGCGCCGCTGCGCATCGAGTGCTACGACATCTCGCAGATTCAGGGCACCGACGTGGTCGCCAGCATGGTCGTCTTCGAGGACGGGCTGTCGCGCAAGAGCGAATACCGGCGGTTCGCGATCAACGGCGCCACCGACGACGTCTCCGCGATCTCCGAGGTGCTGCGCCGGCGGTTCGCCCGCTACCTCGACGCCAAGGTCGAGATCGACGAGGCGGCCGAGATCGATCCCTCCCGCCCCGGCATCGACCCGACGACCGGCCGGCCGCGCAAGTTCGCCTACCCGCCGCAGCTGGTCGTCGTCGACGGCGGCCAGCCCCAGGTCAACGCGGCCGCGCAGGTCCTGCTCGACCTGGGCATCGACGACATCACGGTCTGCGGCCTGGCCAAGCGCCTTGAGGAGGTGTGGCTGCCGGACGACGAGTTCCCGGTGATCCTGCCGCGCGCCTCCGAGGGCCTCTACCTCCTGCAGCGGGTCCGCGACGAGGCCCACCGCTTCGCGATCACGTACCACCGGCAGAAGCGCTCCAAGCGAATGACGGCCTCGGCGCTCGACTCGATCCCCGGCCTGGGCGAAATCCGCCGCAAGGCGCTGTTGCGGCACTTCGGGTCGCTGAAGCGGTTGAAGGCGGCGAGCTTGGAGGAGATCGCGGAGGTGCCGGGGATCGGGCGGCGGACTGCTGAGGGGATTCAGGCGGCTTTGAACGCGGACCCGCTGGCCTCGGCCCGCCCGCCGGCGGACCGGGAGGCGGCACCGGACTCGGGCTCGGTAGCTGCACCGGACTCAGACTCAGACTCGGGGTCGGCTGCGGTGGTGGCGACGGAGTCAGACTTGGGTTCGGCTGCGGTGGTGGCACCGGAGGATTCGGACTCGGGTTCGGCTGCGGTGGTCGCGCCAGAGTCGGGCTCGGAGTCAGCCGCGGTGGCCGCACCGGACTTGGACTTGGCTGCGGTCGAGCAATCGGAGGTCGCGGCCTCGGCGGACGAGCCGGAGTTGGACGCGGAATCGGCGGATGCGGCTGTGGATGCGGCTGCGGTGAATCCATCGCGTTCGGCCTGACCGGCGCTTCGGGTGCTGGGTGCCGGGTCGGGGGCCGGCGGACGCGGCCGGACAGGGTTCGGCGGACGCAGCGGGCCGAGTGCGGTAGGTCGGCGGCGGCGTGTCGACGGCGTGTCGACGGCGGGGCGGCGGACGCGGCGGGTCAGGGGCGGCGGGTCGAGGGCGGCGGGTCGAGGGCGGCGGGTCGAGGGCGGCGGGTCGAGGGCGGCGGGTCGAGGGCGGCGGACGCGGCGAGTCGGGGGCGGCGTGTCGGCGGGCGTGTCCGGTTCGTGGGGGATCGGGGCCGAACGGGCGCCGCGGCGGCTCTCCTGGCGCGGGCCTCGTGGTGTGGGCTATGACACGGATGGGGGACATCCGTGCCGGTGGTTCCGACCGTCGCGACACGCCCGAGTGCGGGTCTGGCGTGGGGAATCCGAGGGCAGGGGCCTGGAACGGGGCGCCGGTAGGAGGGTTGCTGGAGATACCGCGAACTAGTGCAAACCGACCGACCGTCCGATGGCGGGGGCGGTACGACATAAACTCGTCGACGTGTCGAGAGAAGGCGACTTGCCGGAAGACGCCGCGGGGGCCGTTGGCGGGGATCAACCGCCTGGTGGGGCGGTGGGGGACGAAGGTCTGTTCCTGAGTGCCGAAGAACGGGCCGAGCTCGGTGCCGGATTCGGTGAAGTGGACCCCGATGAGGGGCCGCTGCCCGGGCGCAACACCACCGACCTCGTGATCGTGACCGGGGTGTCCGGGGGCGGGCGCAGCACCGTGGCGCGGGCGTTGGAGAACGTCGGGTACTACGTCGTGGACAACCTGCCCCAGGCGCTGCTGCTCGACATGGCCGAGCTGGCGCACGCGGCGCAGGGGGCGGTTCGGCGTACGGCCATGGTGCTGGACGTGCGCAGTCACGCGTTCTCGACCGATCTGCCCGGTGCGATGAAGTCGCTGCGCGAGCGGGGGTTCAACCCGCGCATGGTGTTCGTCGACGCCGATGACGAGGTGCTGATCCGGCGGTTCGAGAGCGTGCGGCGCTCGCATCCGTTGCAGGGGGCCGGGCGGCTGTCCGACGGCATCGCGGCCGAGCGGAAGTTGCTGCAGGAGGCGCGCGAGCAGGCCGACGTCCTGATCGACACGAGCCACCTGAACGTGAACCAGCTGCGCGGGCGCGTCGAGGAGATGTTCGGCGAGGAGGACACGACCCAGATCAGGGTCACGGTGCTGTCCTTCGGCTTCAAGTACGGCCTGCCGCCCGATGCCGACTTCGTGCTCGACGCGCGGTTCCTGCCCAACCCGTACTGGGTGCCGGAGCTGCGGGAGCACACCGGGCGGGAGACCGACGTCAGCCGGTACGTGCTGGGGCAGCGCGGGGCGATCACGTTCGTCGAGACGTACGCGCGGCTGATCAACGCGACCGCGCCGGGGTTCGAGCGGGAGGGCAAGCGGTACCTGACGATCGCCGTCGGGTGCACGGGCGGCAAGCATCGCAGTGTCGCCATCGCCGAGGAGCTGGCCCGGCGCCTGCGTGAGATGCGGCTCTCGGCCTCGCCGCAGCACCGCGACCTGGGACGCGAATGACAAGCCGAACCACCCGCGGCAACGGAGCCGCGCAAAACCCGGCCACGCGCCCGGGTCAGACAAGCACTGCCAAAACCGGAGCAACAACGCCCGAAAAGGCCGAACAGGCGGTCAGGGTCGTGGCGTTCGGGGGCGGGCACGGACTGTCGGCCACCCTGCGGGCGCTGCGCGTCGTCCAGCGTGGACGGCCGCTCGACATCACCGCCGTCGTGACAGTGGCGGATGACGGGGGCTCGAGCGGGAGACTGCGGCGTACACGAGAAATCTTGCCTCCGGGTGATCTCCGTCAGGCCCTGGCCGCGCTGGCCGACGAGGCCGCGATCGCCGAGCTGTTCCAGCATCGGTTCACCGGCGAGGACGACATCGCCGGGCATCCGGTCGGGAATCTGGTGCTCGTGGCGCTCATGGAACAGGCCGGCGACCCGGTGGCGGCGCTCGACCGGGCCGCGGCCATGCTGCGGTGCGGTGGGCGGGTGCTGCCGATGTCGCGTGATCCGCTGCACATCGAGGCCGACCTCTCGGAGGGTGGCGAGGTCGTCACGGTGCGCGGGCAGCACGAGGTCGCGGTGACCACCAAGACCATCGACCGGGTGCGGCTGACGCCGGCCGCGCCGGAGGCGTGTGCCGAGGCCGTGCGCGCGGTACGAGAGGCGGATTGGCTTTTGTTCGGGCCTGGATCGTGGTTCACCAGCGTGATCCCGCACCTGCTGGTGCCGGGGCTGGCCGACGCGATCCGGGAGAGCGGCGCGCGGCGGCTGGTCACGCTCAACCTGGCCGCCGACAGCGAGACGGCGGGGCTGACGCTGCCGGAACACCTGGCCGCCCTGCCTCGTTACCTACCTGGACTGCACGTCGATGTAGTTCTTGCCGACGGGAAAGCGGTAGGCGACCCCGAACCGGTCCATCGTGCGGCAGAATCGCTTGGTGCGCGGCTGGTGCTGGCCCCGGTCGCCGTCGGGGATGGCGCGCCCCGGCACGACCCGCAGGCGCTGGCGGCGGCGCTCGAGCCGCTGTTGCAGACCCATCGCAAGGCCCGGCCCACCGGAACGACGACGAGCGGCGCGAACCGTTCGGGCGGCGCGGCGGGCACCGGTGCACGGAACGAGAACGGTGCGCGAGCCCACGCCGGCAACGGGGGCCGGGCGCGCACCGGTACGGACGAGGACATGACCGCGAACACGAAAACCGCGAGGTGACGACAGAATGGCGATGACCGCTGCGGTCAAGGACGAGCTGAGCCGGGTGGACGTGGCCAAGCCCTGCTGCCGGCGCGCCGAGATGGCCGCACTGTTGCGCTTTGCGGGAGGGCTCCACATCGTCTCCGGCCGCGTGGTCGTCGAGGCCGAGCTGGACACCAACGCCGCCGCTCGCCGGCTGCGGCGGGAGGTGTCGGAGGTGTACGGGTACGGCAGCGAGATCCACGTCCTCGCGTCGGGCGGGCTGCGCAAGGCCAGCCACTTCATCGTCCGCGTGGTCAAGGACGGCGAGGCCCTCGCGCGCCAGACCGGCCTGCTCGACGTGCGCGGACGTCCGGTGCGCGGCCTCCCGCCGCACGTCGTCTCGGCCAACATGTGCTGCGCGGTGGCCGCGTGGCGCGGTGCCTTCCTGGCCCACGGCTCGCTGACCGAACCCGGCCGCAGCTGTGCGCTGGAGATCACCTGCCCGGGTCCCGAGGCGGCGCTCGCGCTGGTCGGGGCGGCCCGGCGGATCGGGATCACCGCCAAGGCCCGCGAGGTGCGCGGGGTCGACCGGGTCGTGGTCAAGGACGGCGACGCGATCGCCGCGCTGCTCACCCGCATCGGCGCCCACCAGAGCGTGCTGACCTGGGAGGAGCGCCGGGTGCGGCGCGAGGTCCGGGCCACCGCCAACCGGCTCGCCAACTTCGACGACGCCAACCTGCGCCGCTCGGCCCGGGCCGCGGTGGCCGCCGCCGCACGGGTCGCCCGCGCCATGGAGATCCTCGCGGACACCGCGCCGGATCATCTCAGCAGCGCCGGTACCCTGCGCCTCGAGCACCGCCAGGCCTCGCTCGAGGAGCTCGGCGCCCTGGCCGATCCGCCGTTGACGAAGGATGCGATCGCCGGCCGTATAAGGCGTCTGCTCGCCCTCGCCGACAAGCGCGCCCGTGACCTGGGCATTCCCGACACCGAGTCGGCCGTGACGCCGGAGATGCTGGTCGGCTGAAGATCAAAGTGCCACCTGCAGAACGCCAGATCCCGCTTGTACCGTATAAATCGCCCGACGGGGGATAAGTCCGATAAGTCGCGGCGCGCCAGCGCCCGACTTATCGTGATCAAATGCGCCCAAGCGAGCGCTCAAAGCGCACAAACGAGCGACTGGCCGAAGCGCGCAGAAACGAGCGGTCGAAGCACACACGTAGCGCGCACACGTGGGCGCTCAAAGTGCGCACGCGTGACCAGCCAGAAGCGAGCACAGGACAGCGGTCGCAAACGTGCACGAAGCGAGCGGCCGTAATGCGCACAAATACGCGCAGTGTGAGCCAGAGCCGTGAGCCGGACGGCAGCCCGGTAAGGGGTCCGAGCCGCCGTGTGCGCCGTACTCTCGAACGTGGGCTCCGACACCCCCGCGCAGTCGTGACCGGTTCGAGACGATAGGGTTTGCCGTGTTCGGCGATGAGGCCGACTCGGGTCGCTCCTCGCTGTTCGATCGCCGCCGCGACACGCGGCCGGGCCCAGCACCAACTGGGTGGGACCGGACCGGCGGGACCAGGGTGGGCGAGCCAATAACACTCATCTGGCGCACGGCATCGGAAATCATTGCGAGCCGGGGCGCGAAGAGACGAGGAGATGTGTCGAAGTGACCATCCGGGTTGGCATCAACGGCTTCGGCCGTATCGGGCGCAACTTCTTCCGTGCGGCGCTGGCCAAGGGCGCGGACATCGAGGTTGTCGGGGTCAACGACCTGACCGACAACGCGACGCTGGCGCACCTGCTCAAGTACGACAGCATCCTCGGCCGGCTGGGCGAGGAAGTGAAGGCGAGCGCGGACGAGATCTCGGTCGCGGGCAAGTCCTTCAAGGCCCTCGCCGAGCGCGACCCGTCGAAGCTGCCCTGGGGCGACCTGGGCGCGGACGTCGTCATCGAGTCGACCGGCATCTTCACCGACGCGGAGAAGGCCAAGGTCCACGTGGCCGGCGGCGCCAAGAAGGTCATCATCTCGGCCCCGGCCAAGAACGAGGACCTCACGATCGTCTTCGGTGTGAACGAGCACCAGTACGACCCGGCCAAGCACACGATCATCTCCAACGCGTCGTGCACCACGAACTGCCTGGCCCCGATGGCGAAGGTCATCAACGACACGTTCGGCATCGAGCGTGGCCTCATGACCACGATCCACGCGTACACGCAGGACCAGAACCTGCAGGACGGCCCGCACAAGGACCTGCGTCGCGCCCGCGCCGCGGCCCTGAACATCGTGCCGACCTCGACCGGTGCGGCCAAGGCGATCAGCCTGGTCATCCCCGAGCTCAAGGGCAAGCTCGACGGCTACGCGCTGCGCGTGCCGGTCCCGACCGGCTCGGCGACCGACCTCACGGTCACCGTCGGCCGCGAGACCAGCGTCGAGGAGGTCAACGCCGCGCTCAAGGCCGCGGCCGACGGCCCGCTCGCCGGCATCCTGGTCTACACCGAGGACCCGATCGTCTCCACCGACATCGTGACCGACCCGGCGTCGTGCATCTTCGACGCGGGCCTGACCAAGGTCATCGGCAACCAGGTCAAGGTCGTCGGCTGGTACGACAACGAGTGGGGCTACAGCAACCGTCTCGTCGACGCCGTCACCCTGGTCGGCACCGGCCTGTGAAGACGCTCGACGACCTCCTGAGCGAGGGCGTCGCCGGTCGGCGCGTGCTGGTGCGCGCCGACCTGAACGTCCCGCTGGACGGAGACAAGATCACCGACGACGGCCGCATCCGGGCCGTCCTGCCGACCCTCAACGCCCTGCGCGAGGCCGGCGCGGCGAAGATCACCGTCATGTCGCACCTCGGCCGCCCGAAGGGTGCGCCGGACCCGAAGTACACCCTGGCGCCCGTCGCGGCCCGCCTCAGCGAGCTGCTCGGCACCCAGGTGGCCTTCAACGGCGGCGACGGTGACGTCGTGCTGCTGGAGAACCTGCGCTTCAACGCGGGGGAGACCAGCAAGGACGAGGGCGAGCGCAAGGCGTTCGCGCAGGAGCTGGCCGCGCACGGCGACGTCTACGTCGACGACGCGTTCGGCGCCGTGCACCGCAAGCACGCCAGCGTGTACGACACGGCCGCCCTCCTCCCGCGCTACGCGGGCTACCTGGTGGCCAAGGAGCTCGAGGTCCTCAGCAAGCTGACGGGCCAGGCCGAGCGGCCGTACATCGTCGTGCTCGGCGGCTCGAAGGTCTCGGACAAGCTCGCCGTCATCGAGGCGCTGCTGCCCAAGGTCGACAAGCTGCTCATCGGCGGCGGCATGTGCTTCACCTTCCTCAAGGCCCAGGGCCACGAGGTCGGCAAGAGCCTGCTGCAGGACGAGATGGTCGACACCTGCAAGGACCTGCTCGAGCGGGGCGGCGACAAGATCGTGCTGCCGACCGACGTGGTGACCGCGGACAAGTTCGCGGCCGACGCGGCCACGCAGACCGTCTCCGTCGACGCGATCCCCGCCGACGAGCTGGGCCTGGACATCGGCCCCGACTCGGTGGCGGCCTTCGCGGCCGCCCTCGACGGCGCGAAGACCGTCTTCTGGAACGGCCCGATGGGCGTGTTCGAGCTGGCGCCGTTCGCGGCCGGCACCCGGGGCGTCGCCGAGGCGATCACCAAGGTCGACGGCTTCACGGTCGTCGGCGGCGGCGACTCGGCCGCGGCGGTCCGCGCGCTGGGCATCCCGGAGGACGGGTTCAGCCACATCTCCACCGGTGGTGGCGCCTCCCTCGAGTTCCTCGAGGGCAAGGCCCTGCCGGGCATCACGGCGCTGGAGGCGTAACCGATGGCCGAGGTCACCGGACGCCGCCCGCTCATGGCCGGCAACTGGAAGATGAACCTGAACCACCTCGAGGCGATCGCACTGGTCCAGAAGCTGGCCTTCACGCTCACCGAGCAGCAGCTCAACGACGTGGAGGCGGTCGTCCTTCCGCCGTTCGTCGACATCCGCAGCGTCCAGACGCTGGTCGACGGGGACAAGCTGCTCATCGGCTACGGCGCGCAGGACATCTCCGCGCACGTCTCCGGCGCCTACACCGGTGAGATCTCCGGGGCGATGCTGGCCAAGCTCGGCTGCCAGTACGCCGTGGTCGGGCACTCCGAGCGCCGCCAGTACCACAACGAGGACGACGCACTGGTCAACGCCAAGGTCAAGGCGGCGCTGACCAACGGCATCGCGCCGATCCTGTGCGTGGGCGAGGGCCTGGAGATCCGCGAGTCGGGCGAGCACGTGGGCTACACCCTCGCGCAGCTCGACGCCGGCCTGGAGAAGGTCAAGACCGACGAGGTCGAGAAGATCGTCATCGCGTACGAGCCGGTCTGGGCGATCGGCACCGGCAAGGTGGCCACGCCGCAGGACGCGCAGGAGGTCATCGGGGCGATCCGCACCCGCCTGGCCGAGAAGTACACCGGCGGTACGGCCGACCGGGTGCGCATCCTCTACGGCGGCTCGGTGAAGCACGACAACGTCGCGGCGATCATCGAGCAGCCCGACATCGACGGCGCGCTCGTCGGCGGTGCGAGCATCGACGCCGAGGGTTTCGCGAGGATTGTCCGCCTCGGCAAGTAGGCAACGTAACAAGGCAAATACCCAGCGTCGCGCGGTCCGGTTCGGGCCGCGCGACGCTGTGTTGTGTGACCCACCCGTTGTACCGCGGGAGCTGAATGACGCCTAAAGTGGCTCCGTCCACCACCCCTTGACCTGGCGTCAAGCCATCGGGCCAGGGTTCACCCGCCACGAACGGGTGAGCCGGGACCGCCGGCGCGCCGTGAAGGACCAGCATGCTCCGTCGTCGTACCACCATTGCGACCATCGCCGGACTCGCCCTGCTGGCCACCGCCGGATGCAGCGACGCCGACGCCAAGAACGGGCCGCAGCCGCCGAAGACCGGCGGCACCGTGCACGTCGTGGTGAGCGCCAAGCCGGCCCACCTCGACCCGCAGCGGGTCGCCACGGCCACCGACGCCAACCTCAGCCGCCTGGTCTCCCGGACGCTCACCACGTTCAAGTCCGAGCCGGGCGCGGCCTCCAGCGAGATCGTGGGCGACCTGGCCACCGACGCCGGCCGCCCGAGCGAGGGCAACCGGGTCTGGGACTTCCAGCTCAAGGACGACGTGCGCTGGGAGGACGGCACCCCGATCACGTGCGCCGACGTGAAGTACGGCGTCGAGCGCAGCTTCTCCAACCTGTTCTCGGTCGCCCAGCCGTACGCCAAGACCTACCTGGCCGACGCGGACTCCTACGCGGGCCCGTTCGTCGGCGGGAACAACGGCGGCAAGGGCCTCACGTCCGTGCAGTGCGTCGACACCCGCAACATCCGGTTCACGCTGAACCAGCCGATCGGCGACTTCGGGTACACGGTGGCCATGTCGGTCTTCGCGCCCGTGCCGGCCAAGCAGGACACCAAGAACGACTACGACAAGAAGCCGTTCTCGTCCGGGCCGTACAAGCTGCAGGAGAACACCGACCAGCACCTGGTCTACGTGCGCAACTCATACTGGAACCGCACGACCGACAGCGTCCGCAAGGCCTACCCCGACAAGATCGTCGTCGAGGCCAACGGCGACCTGCCGACCGTCACGTCGAACCTGATCACCAGCGACGGGGACAACGCCGACACGGTCGACCTGGACAAGAACGTCGCGCCCAACTTCGTGCAGCAGGTCATCAACGACCCCGACCTGTCGGCCCGGTCCATCCAGGGCAGTTACGGCGGCATCCGGTACCTCGCGATCAACAGCAAGCGCATCCCGAACCTCGCCTGCCGGCAGGCCCTGGTGTACGCGTTCGACAAGCGCAAGTTCCGGGCCGCGGCCGGCGGGTCCGTCTACGGCGACTACGCCACGACGATGATCGCGCCGCAGCTCAAGGCCCACAAGGACTTCGACGTGTACGACAGCGCCAACAACGTCGAGGGCAAGCCCGACGTCGCCCTGAAGCTGCTCGACGAGCAGCAGAAGGCCGGCAAGGCCTGCCCGAACACGCTGACGCTGTCGATCCCGGACCAGAAGGACATAAGGCGGCTGGCCACCACGGTCGTGGAGACGTACCAGCAGATCGGCATCCAGATCAAGATCAACGGGATCGACCCGGAGACGTACTTCGACGTCATCGGCAACCCGGCGAACACGAACGACCTGCTATGGGCGGGCTGGATCCCGGACTGGGCGAACGGCTCGGCGGTCATCCCGCCGCTGTTCGACGGGCGGCTCATCCCGACCAAGGCGGGCGCCACCAACAACCAGAACTACGGGCTGCTCAACAGCGCCGACATCAACGACCAGATCTCGGCCGCGCTGGCGGAGTCGGTGCCGGAGCGGCAGTACAAGCTGTGGGGCGAACTGGACCAGAAGATCGCCGAGCAGGCGGTGGTGATCCCGATCGTCTACATGAAGGCGCTGCGCATGGCGGGCACCAACATCCGCGGCGGCTTCATCCATCCGCAGTTCGGCCAGCCCGATCTGTGCGCGATCGGGCTCGCCTAGTAAGCTGGCACCCGCTGTGCCGAAGACCGCGTTCCAGATCGTGTTGCAAACCGTGTTCCTGACCGCCATCTGAGAGGACGACCGCGCCATGACGGCGTTCGCCTACACCCTGATCGTGCTGCTGGTCATCACCAGCGTGCTGCTGACCCTCCTCGTGCTGCTGCACCGCGGCAAGGGCGGCGGCATGTCCAGCATGTTCGGCGGCGGCGTGTCCTCCAGCCTCGCCGGCTCCTCGGTGGCGGAGAAGAACCTCGACCGCTACACCCTGCTGGTCGGGATCATCTGGTTCGCCTGCATCGTCGGCCTCGGCCTCTGGCTGAAAATCGTGCAAAACGGCGGCGCGTGAAAGCGCGCTCGTCCAAGTACTAGACTCCTGTGCGCGGTCCCGTGATGCTGCGGGCCGCGCGCAGGTGTTTACGCCCACACTCCTGCACTCCGTAAGACGTCGTACCCCCCGACGAACAGGAGCGAGCAGCCGTGGCAACTGGCAATGCCATCCGCGGAACACGAGTCGGCTCCGGCCCGGTGCGCTGGGCGGAGCGTGGTGAACAGGCCCCCAGGCGCAGCGTGGCCTACTGGTGCGCCAACGGGCATCTGACCCAGCCGGCGTTCGCCGCCGAGATCGAGCCCCCGGACACGTGGGACTGCCCTCGGTGCGGCCTTCCGGCCGGACAGAACGAGCAGGCCCCGCCGGAACGCCCGCGGGCCGAGCCGTACAAAACCCACCTGGCCTACGTGAAGGAGCGGCGCACCGACGCCGATGGCGAGGCCATCCTCCAGGAGGCGCTCGCGCGTCTCCGCCAACGAACAGGGCGATAAGGAAAGGGCGCCGGGTGGAAACCCGGCGCCCCTTTTCATGTCGTCCTCAGACCAGGCTGCGGAAGTTCTGCGGCAGTTCGTGGGCCGCGGCCGAGTCGAGCAGCCACAGGGTCAGTTCCCGCCCGTGCACCCCGGCCGCCGGGATCTGCCGCGGCCCGGCCGACGCCAGGGCCAGGCCCACCGCCTGCGCCTTGCCGTCCCCGGAGGCGATCAGCCACACCTCGTCGGCGGTGTTGATCGCCGGGAGGGTCAGCGTGGTGCGCACCGGTGGCGGCTTGGGGCTGCCCCGCACCGCCGAGACCGGCCGCGCCTCGAGGGTCACCGGGTGCTCCGGGAACACCGAGGCCACGTGGCCGTCTTCGCCCACGCCGAGCAGCACCACGTCGAGGTGCGGGAGTTCGGCGTGGCCGGGGCGGGCGGACTCGGCGAGCTCCTGGGCGTACCGTGCGGCGGCCGCCTCGGCGTCGTCCCCGTCCGGACCGTCCGCGGCCGGCATCGGGTGGACCCGGGCCGGGTCGAGCTTCAGCGCGTCGAGCAGGGCCGCGCGGGCCTGCGTCTCGTTGCGCTCCGGATCGCCGGCCGGCAGGAACCGCTCGTCGCCCCACCAGAAGTTGACCCGCGACCAGTCGACCGCGTCGCGGGCCGGGCTCTCGCGGATCGCCTGGTAGATCTGGGCGGCGATCCGGCCGCCGGTCAGCACGACCGTGGCCTCGCCCCGCTCGGCCTGGGCGTCGGTGAGCCGCACGATGAGCCGCGCGGCGGCCGCCTCCGCGAGCAGCCGGGGCTCGGTGTGTACGACAACCTTGCTCTGGGTCATGAAGGCACGGCCTCCTGCAGCGGTGCCGTCGCGGCCGCCTCCGGCTTTTCGGCCAGCGCGGGGTCCTTCCAGATGTGCACGCGGGGTGCCCCGCGCTCGTCCAGCCGGCGCTTGCCGGTGCCGGCGGCCAGGGCGGCCGCGTAGGGCTGGTCGGGGTCGAGCCGGCGCAGCTCCTCGGCCAGCTCGTCGCCGAGCGGGCGGCGGCTGAGCGGCAGGATGCGGTCCGGCTGGCCGGTGCGCTGCAGCGTGGCCACGCCCGCGTTGAGGTCGCGGATGAGGTTCATGGAGTTGCCGTCCTCGAGCTCCATCTCGACGGCCTCCATGATCTTGCCGCTGCCGGAGCGGCGGGTCGGGTGCACGCCGAGGCGGGCCTCCAGCCAGCCGCCGAGCAGCAGCCCGGTGGGGTCGTGCTCGGGCGCCACGATCGTCGCCGAGCGCACGCCGACCCGGTTGGCGTCGAACGCGCCGGCCAGCAGGGTGCGCCACGGGGTGATCCGCGACCAGGCCAGGTCGGTGTCGCCGGGGACGTAGTCGTCCGAGCGCACCCGCAGCGCGGCCACCGGGTCCGCGGCCTGCGCGCTGTCGGTGATGCGGCGGTCGGCCACGACACCCAGCGGGTCGTAGGCGATCCGCTCCGGCGGCGCGCACTGCCACCACGTCACCACCGGCACGTCCGGGGCGAGCAGCGGCATGACGACCGACTCGGCGTGCAGCGCCAGCCGGCCCTGCATGCGCATCACGACGGCCTCGCACGGCCCGAGCCGCCCGCCGACCACGATCTCGGCGTCGAGCCGGGACCGCTGCTGGGTGACGTCGGCGCGCACAATGATGAGCAGCCGGCACGGGTGCGCGGAGGCGGCGATGGTGGCCGCCGCCTCGGCCTCGCGGACCTGCCGCTCGTCGACCACGGAGATCAGCGTCAGCGCCAGGCCGCTGGTCAGCCCGCCGGCGCTGCGCCGCTCGTTGGCCAGGGCCTTGACCACCTCGATGCCGGTGGTGTCCCACAAACCAATCATGTCCATGTCTCCCTTTCGGCCCCGGTCAGGCCCGGCGCCAGGCGCGGCCCTCGCGGGCCAGCATCTCGTCGGCGGCGCGCGGTCCCCACTCGCCCGCGCGGTACGGCTCGGGGGTGGAGCCGGCCCAGGCCTCCTCCAGCGGGTCGACCACGTTCCAGCTCGCCTCGACCTCGGCCGAGTCGGGGAACAGCGTCTTGTCGCCGACCAGGACGTCGAGGATGAGCCGCTCGTAGGCCTCGGGGCTGGCGTCGGTGAACGCCTCGCCGTACTGGAAGTCCATCGCGATGTCGCGGACCTCCATCGTCGTGCCCGGGACCTTCGAGCCGAACTTCAGCATCACGCCCTCGTCCGGCTGGACCCGGATCACGAGCTGGTTGTTGCCCAACATCTCCACGTCGGCGTCGTGGAACGGCAGGTGCGGCGCCTTCTTGAACAGCACCGCGAGCTCGGTGACGCGCCGGGGGAGGCGCTTGCCGGCCCGGATGTAGAACGGCACCCCGGCCCAGCGGCGGTTCTGGATGCCCAGGCGGGTCGCCACGTAGGTCTCCGTCTTGGAGTCCGACGGCACGTCCTTCTCCTCCAGGTACCCCGGGACGCGCTCCCCGGCGACCCAGCCCGTCAGGTACTGCCCCCGGACCGTGTTCGTGAACACGTCGGTCGGCACCTTGATGGCGTTGAGGACCTTGAGCTTCTCGGTACGGATGGCATCCGCGTCGAACGCCGTCGGCTCCTCCATCGCGACCAGGGCCAGCAGCTGCAGCAGGTGGTTCTGCAGCACGTCGCGGGCGGTGCCGACCTTGTCGTAGAAGCCGGCCCGGGTGCCGATGCCGACGTCCTCGGCCATGGTGATCTGCACCGAGTCGACATAGTTGGAGTTCCACACCGGCTCGAACAGGTTGTTGGCGAACCGCAGCGCCATGATGTTCTGGACGGTCTCCTTGCCCAGGTAGTGGTCGATGCGGAACACGTCCTGGGCGGTGAAGGCGTCGTCGACGAGGTCGTTGAGCTGCTTGGCCGAGCCCAGGTCGTAGCCGAACGGCTTCTCCACCACGACCCGCCGCCAGCCGCCGGACTTCGCGTTGTCCGACATGCCGGTGCGCTCGAGCTGCTTGAGCACGACCGGGAAGGCCGAGGGCGGGATCGACAGGTAGAACGCCGCGTTGCCCGGGATGCCGGACTCCTCGTGGAGGTCGTCGAGCGTCTGCGCGAGGTGGTCGAAGGCCTGGTCGTCCTCGAACGAGCCGGGCACGAACTTGATGTTGCCGGCCAGCCGCGACCACACCTCCTCCCGCCACGTGGTCCGGGCGCCGTTCTGGGCCGCCTTGCGCGCCAGGTCCTCGAAGTCGCCGTCGCCCCAGTCGCGCCGGGCGAAGCCGAGCACGGCGAAGCTCGGCGGCAGCAGACCCCGATTGGCCAGGTCGTAGACGGCCGGGATGAGCTTCTTGCGGGCCAGGTCACCCGTGACGCCGAAGATGACCAGCGCGCACGGCTCGGGAATCCGAGGCAGTCGCCGGTCCTGCGGGTCCCGCAGCGGATTGGTCATCAGTTCTCACCCTCCGAGGGCGGCCAACAGTTCCTCAATACCGGTTGCCCGGTCGGTCAGATGCAAACGCAGCCACGGCCCGTCACCCGGGGCGGTTTCCGCAGCCGCGGCGCCGGCGGCCTGCAGCTCGCCGAACGTGTACGGCCGGCCGGGCACCCGCACGTCGCCGGTCACCGCGCCGGTGATCAGCAGCGTGGCGCCCGAGCCGGGGGCCGAGCGCGGTCCCCAGCCGAAGGTGACGGCCCGGGCGACCCGGCCGCCGAGGGCGTCGCGCACCCCGGCCGCCGCGACGTCGCCGCGCGGGTCGAGATGCGCCTCGATCGCGATCCGGCCGCCGGGCGGGACGGCGCCGGCGAGCGCGTCGATCGCGCCGATGAGGGTGGTGGCGCCCGTCTGGCCGTACACCTGGATGCTGCCCTCGACCAGGGACGGGGCGCGCTCGGGGCGGCCGCTCTCCAGCACGCGCAGGAGGCGGTCGTCGGCCTCGGGTGCCGGTCGCGGCCGGGCCCCGGCGACCGTCGCGGCCTGCTCCCAGGCGAGCAGCTGCGCGCCGAGCGGTCCGTTGACGGAGATGTCGGGGCGGATGCCGCCGCCGGGCATGATCGCGCGGCCGAGGACGCCGCCGACGGTCACGCCGAGCACGTCGGGGCCCTCGTGGCCCCAGGACGACGGGTTCTCCAGGGCGACGGTGGTGAGCGCGTCGCCGAACAGCTGCTCGATCCACGGTCCCAGGCCGTCGATGCCGGTCCCGTCGGGGGCCACGGCGAGCTTGTCGCGGCCCGCTCCGACGGCCTTGGCGATGGCCTCGCCCAGCGCGACGCCGGGCAGCACGGGCACGTCGGAGACGTCGGCCGATTCGGCCACCGCCCCGAAGCCCGCCGGCCTGCGCTGCGCCGGTGCCGGCGCGATGAACGCGCGGGCCTCCGCGAGGAGCGCGGCGGGGGAGGCGCCGGCCAGCCCGGCCGGGACGAGCGAATACGCGCTGAGCGCGGAAGTGGTGGGCGGGGCGAGGAACAGCGGCGCACCCAGTTCCCGCGCGAACGTCGCGAGCGGGGAGTCGGGCGCCGTCACGACGACGAAACGCCGGCCCGCATCGTGCAGGCCGGCGTCCTCGAACGCTTGCAGGAACGCCCGTCGATGGGCGTCCACCACGGCCGTCGGTGCCGGCGCGGCCAGCACGACCACCGTCCGCTCCAGCCGATCGGACAGCGCCGCGCGCACCTGGTGCGGATCGGCCGTGTCGAGCACGGTGAGGTCGAGGCCCAGGGTGGCGGCGATCGCCGCGGCCCCGGTGCCCGGCCCGCAGAGCACGACCCGGTCCAGGCCGCGCGCGCGGACCGCGGCGATCTGGTCGGTCAGCTCGGGGCCGGGGAGCAACGGAAAGGGGGCGGGTGCGTCCGCCGGACGCGCGGTCGCGGTGACCCCGAACACCGTGAGTCCGGCCGCCGCCACGACGTCGTCGAGCAGATCAGACACCCGCCACCCCCTGCATGCCCTCATCTTGGCGCCCGTACGGGACGGGCGCGGCAAGAACGCGTGAACGTCAGGACGCGGAGTCCAACGCCTTCTGGACGGTCTCGATCATTTCCTTGCCGCTCACGTTGAACTTCTCGACGCCCTCGCGCTCGAGCACCTCGACCACGTCGTTGTAGTCGATGCCCAGCGCGGCCAGCCGGTCCATGACCTGCTGGGCCTCGTCGTAGCTGCCCGTGATGGCGTCCAGGCGCACCTCGCCGTGGTCGGCGAAGGCGTGGATCACCGGCTCCGGCATGGTGTTGACCGTGCCCGGGGCGACGAGCTCCTCGACGTAGATGACGTCGCGGTACTCCGGGTTCTTGGTCGAGGTCGACGCCCACAGCGGCCGCTGCGGCTGGGCGCCCGCGTCGGCCAGCGCCTGCCAGCGCTCCGAGGAGAACAGCTGCTCGTAGAGCTTGTACGCGAGCTTCGCGTTGGCGATGGCCGCCTTGCCCTTGAGCGCCTTGGCCTCGTCGGTGCCGATCTTGTCGAGGCGCTTGTCGTACTCGGTGTCCACGCGGGACACGAAGAACGACGCCACCGAGCCGATCTTGGACAGGTCGTGGCCGTTCGCCTTGGCCTGCTCGAGCCCCTCGAAGAAGGCGTTCATCACGGCCTCGTAGCGCTCCAGCGAGAAGATCAGCGTGACGTTGACGCTGATGCCCTCGGCGAGGGTCGCCGTGATCGCCGGCAGGCCCTCCTTGGTCGCCGGGATCTTGATGAACAGGTTGTCGCGGTCGACCAGCCACCACAGCGCCTTGGCCTCGGCGATGGTGCGGGCGGTGTCCGCGGCCAGGCCCGGGTCCACCTCGATCGAGACGCGGCCGTCGACGCCCTTGCTGGCGTCGGCGGCGGGCTTCATCACGTCGCAGGCCCAGCGCACGTCGTAGGTCATCATGGCGCGCATCGCCTCGTTGACCTGCGCGTCGCGCAGGGCGAGGTCCTTGACCTGGTCGGCGTAGTCCTCGGCGGCGCTGAGGGCCTTGGCGAAGATGGTCGGATTGCTGGTCACGCCGACGAGGTGCTGTTCGCGGCGGAGCTTGTCCAGCCCGCCGCTGCTCAGCCGCTGCCGGGAGAGGTCGTCGAGCCAGATCGCCACACCAGCGGCGGCGAGCTCGGCCAGCCGATCGGAACTCATCGCGGTTCTCCTTTTACTCAGTTGCCGGTGGTGCTGCCGGTGATCTCGCCGACCTTGGCGAGGGAGGCGTGCGCGGCCGCGACGACAGCGTCCACGGTGAAGCCGAACTGCTCGAACAGCACCGTGTAGGGGGCGCTCGCGCCGTAGTGCTCGATGCTCACGGCCTCGCCGCTGTCGCCGAGGTACTTCTGCCAGGACATCGCGATGCCGGCCTCGACGGTGACGCGGGCCTTCACGCCGGTCGGGATGACCTGCTGGCGGTACGCCGCGTCCTGCTCGTCGAACCACTCCTGGCACGGCATCGACACGACCCGGGTCGGGGTGCCGTCGGCCTCCAGGCGCTTCTGCGCCTCGACCGCGAGCTGCAGCTCGGAGCCGGTGGCGATGAGGATCACCTGGGGCTGGCCGTCGGCGGCGTCCTTGAGGATGTAGCCGCCCTTGGCCACGTTCTCGGCCGGGGCGTAGACGGTGCGGTCCAGGGTCGGCAGGTTCTGCCGGGTGAGCGCGAGCGCCACCGGCTGGTCCTTGCGCTCCAGGGCCGCCTTCCAGGCCTGCGCGGTCTCGTTGGCGTCGCCCGGGCGGACCACGGCGAGGCCGGGAATCGCCCGCAGCGCCGAGAGGTGCTCGATCGGCTGGTGCGTCGGGCCGTCCTCGCCGAGGCCGATCGAGTCGTGCGTCCACACGTAGATGACCGGCTGCTTCATGATCGAGGCGAGCCGGACCGCCGGGCGCATGTAGTCGGAGAAGACGAGGAACGTTCCGCCGTAGGGGCGGGTCGGCCCGTGCAGCTTGATGCCGTTGAGGATCGAGCCCATGCCGTGCTCGCGGATGCCGAAGTGCAGGGTGCGGCCGTACTCGTTGCCGGGGAACGCCTTGGTCGCGTATTCCGACGGCAGGAACGAGGGCTCGCCCTCCATCGTCGTGTTGTTGCTCTCGGCCAGGTCGGCCGAGCCGCCCCACAGCTCCGGCAGCACCCCGGCCAGGGCGCCGAGCGTGTCGCCGGACGCCTTGCGGGTGGCCACGCCCTTCTCGCTGGCCGGGAACTCCGGCAGCGCCTTCTCCCAGCCGTCCGGCAGCGCGCCGGCGAGCAGGCGGTCGAGCAGCGTGGCCCGCTCGCCCGCGCCCTCGCGCCACTGCGCGAAGCCCTTGTCCCACTCGGCGTGCTGGGCCTTGCCGCGCTCGATGGCGCCGCGGACGTGCGCGAGCACGTCGTCGGCCACCTCGAAGGTCAGCGCTGGGTCGAAGCCGAGCACCTCCTTGGTCGCCTTGACCTCGTCGGCGCCGAGGGCGGAGCCGTGGATCTTGCCGGTGTTCTGCTTCTTCGGGGCCGGCCAGCCGATGATGGTGCGCAGCGCGATGAACGACGGCTTGTCGGTCACCGCCTTGGCGGCCTGGATCGCGTCCCACAGCGCGTGGACGTCCTCCTGGTAGACCCCGTCGCCGGCGTCGTGGCCCTTGCGCCAGTCGACGACCTGCACGTGGAAGCCGTAGGCCTCGTAGCGCTTGGCCACGTCCTCGCTCTTGGCGACCTTGGTGTCGTCCTCGATCGAGATCTCGTTGTCGTCGTAGATGACGGTCAGGTTGCCCAGCTTCTGGTGTCCGGCGAGCGCGCTGACCTCGTGGCTGATGCCCTCCTCGATGTCGCCGTCGGAGCACAGCACGTAGACGTCGTGGTCGAAGAGGCTCTGCCCGATGCCCGGCTCCGGGTCGAACAGGCCGCGCTCGCGGCGGGCCGCCATGGCGAAGCCGACCGCGTTGCCGATGCCCTGGCCGAGCGGGCCGGTGGTGGTCTCGACACCGGCGGTGTGGCCGTGCTCGGGGTGGCCCGGGGTCAGCGAGCCCCACTGCCGCAGCGACTTCAGGTCGTCGATGCTCAGGCCGTAGCCGGCCAGGTACAGCTGGATGTACAGCGTCAGGCTGGAATGCCCGCAGGAGAGCACGAACCGGTCGCGGCCGAGCCAGTTCGGGTCGGTGGGGTCGTGCTTCATGACCTTCTGGAACAGAAGGTAGGCGGCCGGTGCCAGGCTCATCGCGGTGCCGGGGTGGCCGTTGCCGGCCTTCTCGACGGCGTCCATCGCGAGCACCCGGACCGTGTCGACGGCGCGCCGGTCGACGTCGGACCAGGAAAGCTCGGGACCCTTGACCTTCTCATCGCTCACGGCGGTGCTGCTCCTGTCGAACGGCGAGTTTGTGAAAATCGCGAAAGGGTTATCAAGTCGACCCTACCCACGATCGGGTGGCGCCACGCGCAGTCGACCATGTTTCGGACATCGGCGACACTGCCGCGGCAACGGTAGTCGATGGCGTCATCCGGCCTCCCGGCCGGATGAGCCGCAATGCCGGCGAGCCGGACACGCCCTGGATCGATTCAGCCCTGAGCGAAATTTCTCATCGCGGGACGGTCCTCTCGATCGGGTCCCCGGGGTCGCCGTCCGACCTGCTCTGATCCTGTTCTACGATGCGGGAGCCCGCTGATCTCGGCGGGATCCCCGCTCCGCCGCATGGCCTCGCCCCGGGAAGGTGGCAAACCAGACGTGACGCAACTCGTCGACCCCGGTGTCGCTGACCAGCTCACGTCCGCCCCGGTGCGCCCGACCACGGCGGCTGCCCTCGCCCGGTTGCAGCAGCGCGAGGACGCCGCGCGCCGGGCCGGTCTCGGCGCGGTGGTCAAGGCCTACGTCTCGCTGACCAAGCCGCGCATCGTCGAGCTCCTGCTGGTCACCACCGTCCCGGTGATGTTCCTGGCCGACAAGGGCCTGCCGTCGCTGTGGCTGGTGCTCGTCGTGCTCGTGGGCGGCTCGCTCGCGGCCGGCGCGGCCAACGCGCTGAACTGCTACATCGACCGCGACATCGACCAGCTGATGAAGCGCACGTCGCGGCGCCCGCTGGCCACCCACACCGTGTCGCCGCGCAGCGCGCTCATCTTCGGGCTGACGCTGGCCGCGGTGTCGACGGTGCTCATGGCCACGTTCACCAACCTGCTGGCCACGCTGCTGACCGTCGGCGCGATCGCCTACTACGACCTCGTGTACACGATGTGGCTCAAGCGAACCACGCCGCAGAACACGGTCTGGGGCGGCGCGTGCGGGGCGGCCCCGGTGCTGATCGGCTGGGCCGCGGTCACCGGCGGGCTCTCGTGGACCGCGTGGGTGCTCTTCGCCGTGGTCTTCCTGTGGCAGCCGCCGCACTTCTACGCGCTCGCCATCAAGTTCAAGGACGACTACGCCCGGGCCGGCATCCCGATGCTGCCCGTGGTGCGCAGCCTGCGCCGGGTCGGGCTGGAGACGGTGATCTACAGCTGGCTCACAGTCGGCGCCTCGGTCGCGCTCTGGCCGATGGGCATGACCCCGCTCTACGGCGTCGTCGCCGTCGTCACCGGCGCGCTGCTGCTCGTCGAGGCGCACCGCCTCCACGGCCGGGCCCGCCGCGAGGAGCCGCTCAAGCCGATGCGGCTGTTCCACTGGTCGGTCACGTACCTGACGCTGCTGTTCGTCGCCGTCGCGGTGGACGCGCTCATCCAGTAAGTTTCGCGGCCGTCACCGGGGGCCGGAACCCCCGGTGATATGGGGGTCTAAGCGAAACTTAAGCCAGAAACGCCCGAATTTCTTGGCACACCCTTCAGGGTTCACCCGACGTGACAAGAGTCTCGCTTTCCGGCGGATGTCAATCCCGAAGAAAATCCGGATATTTACCGACACGGCCGGGCAAATCGGTAGCCGTCAACGCTAAACCCGTTGGTAAGAACGATCACAAGAGGGGCCGAGTTCACCCGCAGGTGGCTTTTGGTCCCTCTAGTGTGGCCGTCATGGCAGATGGTTCCGATACGACGATGACCCTCAACCGCCCGGTCCCGGGTGGTCTGATCGCCGGCCTGAAGTCCTTCGCGGACGACCACGGCGGCGCGAAGGCGGTCATCGAGTACGTCGGCCGGCGCGGTGCCCGCATCGTGCTCGTCGGAGAGGACGGCGTCTGGGGCGACCAGTTCGCCGAGGGCACGGACATCGCACGGTCCGCCTGCGCCCAGGCCGGGGTCACGATCGAGAACGCCTGGGAGCGCGAGCTCCTCGAGCACATGCGCCCGAGCAACGACCTCTGGCGCTCCATGGGGCGCCGCACGCTCTCCCGCTAGCGTGCCCCGGATTACGGCCGACGCGCGGTAGCGGCGTCCCTGTCCCGCACACAGGTATCGTCGCCGCGTGAGCCAAGATCCACAGACCGACACATCCCATTCCCATGCGACCCGGGCCGCCGCCCGGGTCGCTCTCGTTACCTGTGCCGACCTGCCGGAGCTGGACCCGGACGACCGCGCGCTGCTGCCGGCCCTGGCCGCGCTGGGCATCGCCGCCGAGCCCGCGATCTGGGACGCCGGCGACGTCGACTGGGCCGGCTACGACCTGGTCGTGGTGCGCGACACGTGGGACTACGCCAAGCGGCGCGAGCAGTTCCTGCGGTGGGCCCGCTCGGTGCCGCGGCTGGCCAACCCGGCGGCGGTCATCGAGTGGAACACCGACAAGCGGTACCTGCGCGAGCTGGCCGCGGCCGGCATCCCCGTCGTGCCGACGACGTGGGTCGAGCCGGGCGACGCGTTCGTGCCCGAGGGCCGCGGCGAGATCGTGGTCAAGCCCGCGGTGAGCGCCGGCAGCATCGACACCGGGCGGTACGACCTCATGACCCAGGCCCCGGCGGCCGCGGCGCACGTGCGGCGGCTGCAGGAGGACGGGCGGGTGGTGATGATCCAGCCGTACCTCGACGCGGTGGACACGGCCGGGGAGACGGCGCTGCTGTTCATCGACGGCGCCTTCAGCCACGCGATCCGCAAGGGCGCCATCCTCACCGGGCCGTACGAGGAGGGCGGGTTGCTGTACCAGAACGAGAACATCTCGGCGCGCGAGCCGTCGGCGCAGGAGCACGCGCTCGCCGCGCGGGTGCTGGCGGCGCTTCCGGGAGGTGCGGGCACGTTGCTGTACACCCGCGTGGATCTGCTGCCCTCGCCGGACGGGCCGGTGGTGATCGAGGTCGAGCTGACCGAGCCGTCGCTGTTCTTCGGCTTCGCGGACGGCTCGGCGGACCGCTTCGCCGCGGCCGTGGCGCGCCGGCTCACATAGCCGCTCCCCGTGCCGATGTTCCGGGTGTGAAGCGGCGCATCGGCGCGGGCCTGGCCCTGTTCGCCGCCCTGACGACCGGGGTGGCCGGATGCGGCATGCTGCCCGGGCTCGACGGCTCCGGCACCGACGACGGCACCGGCGGCACGGACAAGGGCTCCGGCAAGGTCGTCCAGCTGCCCGAGAACACCGTCTACTCCCGCGGCGACGCCGTGAACCCCTCGGCCGGGGACACCACGGGCGCCCCGGTGCGCGGCCCGATCGCGTCGCTGTCGCCGTTCGCGTCCCGCACGGCCGCCACCGCCACCCCGAGCTACAGCCCGACCGAGTGCACCGGCGTCTACCGCCAGGGCGTGATCAACGGCGCCGACGTCGTCCCGGGCACCACCTCGGCCGAGGTCAGCTGGTGGAACATCGGCGACCCGACGCTGGTCGAGTACCAGATCACGGCCGTGTCGCAGGAGCTGTACCAGGGCGTGCCGCCCGCCTGGACCTGGCAGACGGTCGCCAAGGGCACCGGCTGCACCCGGGTCAGCACCACCGTCACCGGCCTGACCTCGGGCGTCCCGTACGTCTTCGTCGTGCACGCGCGGCTGCGCAAGTACGAGTCGCTGCCACCGATCGCCCCGGAGGTGGCGCGCAGCGACGCGACCGTCATGCTCTAGGGCATGGGTACCCACCGCGCACCGGAGCTCGCCGAGCCGTCCTTGATCACCTTCCACGACGGCGCCACCGGTGAGCACGTCACGCTGACCGCGACCGAACTCGGCGGCTGCGCGGCTCAGGTCGCCGGGCTGCTGCGTGAGGGGTGCGGGATCGCCGAGGGCGGCCGGGCCGCGGTCCTGCTGCCGCCGCACTGGATCACCGCCGCGGTGCTCCTGGGTGCCTGGTCGGCCGGCCTGCAGCTGTCGTTGCAGGGCTGGGCGACGGCGGGGCTCGAGGTGCGTGAGCCGGGCGCGGACACGCCCTACGACGTGCTGTTCGTCGCCGCGGAGCGGATCGATTCGTGGCTGGAGAACATCCCCGACGCCAAGCACCGGTTCTCGCTGTTCACCGAGGAGCCGCCGCCGGGGTACCGCGACCTGGAATCGGCCCTCGACGAGTACTCGCCGCACGTGCCCTCGCCGGCGCGCACGCGGGCCAGCGACGCGGTCACGCCGGACGGCACCAGCTTCGGCGCCTTCGGGGCGATCGCCGCCGAACTGGCCGACCGGATCGGGCTGCGGGCCGGCGACCGGCTGCTGGTCGACGCCGCGACGGAGGAGCAGCCGCTGAAGTGGCTGCTCGCGCCGCTGTCGGTGGGCGCGTCGGTGGTGCTCGCGGCCAACACGGACCCGGAGCGGTTCGAGGCCCTGGCGCGGGCCGAGGGGGTCACGCACCGGCTGGCTTAGACAACCTTCTGGTTGTTAAACCGCTGAGTTGTCGGTACCGTCGCAGGCATGGCGGTTGTCACCGACGAGCTCAGTCTCGTCTTCGCGGCCCTGGCCGACCCGACGCGGCGGGCCATCCTGGAGCGGCTCACGGCCGGTGAGGCCACGGTCCACCAGCTGGCCGAGCCCTTCGCGATGACCCAGCAGGCGATCTCGAAGCATCTGAAGGTGCTGGAGAACGCGCGGCTCATCTCGCGCACCCGCGCCGCCCAGGCGCGCCCGTGCGTCCTGGAGGGCGAGCGCCTGGCGGAGGCGGTCGACTGGATCGAGCGCAACCGGGCCCTGTGGGCGGACCGCCACGACCGGCTCGCGTCGTACCTGGAGGAGCTGTGATCTTCACGCGGGTCCACCGGGCCTCGCCGGAGCTGCTGTTCGACTGCATGACCACGCCCGCGCACCTCACCCACTTCTGGGGCCTGACCGGCACCACGACCCCGCTGGACGGCATCGTGGTCGAGCTCCGCCCAGGCGGCCGCTTCGAGACGACCATGGTGGGCGCGGACGGCTCGGCCTACACCATGCGCGCCGTCTACGCCGAGATCGACCGCCCGCACCGCCTGGTCTGGATCGAGGCCGAGAGCCGGATGCGCACCGAGGTCACGTTCGTGGACCTCGGCGACGGCCGGACCGAGGTCGTCACCCACCAGACGGACGTGCCCGAGGCCTACCGCACCGCCGAGGCCCGCGCGGGCTTCGCGACGAGCCTCGACCGCTTCGACACCTACCTCGCCACCCTGGAGTGACCATGCCGACTGTTGCTTCCGCCGACGGCACGACGATCGCCTACGAGGCGACCGGCTCGGGCCCCGCCGTCGTCCTCGTGGACGGCGCCTGCTGCTTCCGCGCCGGTGGCCCGATGCGCCCGCTGGCCGCTGTCCTGCAAGACCATTTCACGGTGTACTGCTACGACCGCCGCGGCCGCGGCGAGAGCACCGACACCCTGCCCTACGCACCGGCGCGCGAGGTCGAGGACCTGCTCGCGGTGATCGGCGCCGCGGGCGGCGAGGCGAGCGTCTACACGATGTCCTCGGGCGGGGCGATCGGCCTCGCCGCGGCGGCCGCGTCCGCCGCGGTCCGGGCCCTGGCGGTGTACGAGCCGCCCTTCGTCGGTCCCACGCCCGGCTACAGCGCGGAGCTGGTCGAGCTGCTCGCCGAGGGCCGCCGCGGCGATGCGGTGGCGCGGTTCCAGAAGCAGGTGGGGATGCCGCCGGGCGCGATCGCGGCGTTCCGGGCCTCGCCGGGGTTCGCGGTGCTGGAAGGGATCGCGCCGACGCTCGCCTACGACGACGCGGTGCTCCAGCCGGGCCACGTGCGGCCCGAGGTGGCGGCCGCGATCGAAGTGCCGACCACGATCATCGCCGGCGGCGCGAGCCCGGCGTTCCTGGTCGACGCGGCCCGCTCCACCGCCGGGGCGATCCCGGTCGCGCGCTTCGAGGTGCTGGAGGGCCAGACCCACGACGTGGACCCGGCCGTCCTGGCGCCGTTGCTGGTCAAGCTGCTGAGCTGAGCTCAGCGCGAGCCCGGTGGCAGGTCGGCCTCGATCCGCGCCGCCGCGGCCAGCAGGGGCGGGACCAGATCGCGGCGGACGGCGGCGGCGTCGCGGCGGCTGGCGGCGGTGGAGAGGTTCAGGGCGGCGACGACCCGGCCCGTGCGATCGTGGATCGGGGCCGCGACCGAGCGCAGGCCCTCCTCCAGCTCCTGGTCGACCAGGGCCCAGCCCTGATCCCGGGCCCGCTCGATCGCGGTGCGCAGGTCGGCCGGGGTCGCCACGGTGTGCGGGGTGAGCGGCTCGGGCTTCACCGCGGCCAGGTACGCGTCGAGGTCGGCCGGGGACAGCCCGGCGAGCAGGACGCGGCCCATCGACGTGGCGTACGCGGGGAAGCGGGTGCCGACCGAGATCATCACGGTCATGATGCGCGAGGTCGGGACCCGGGCCACGTAGACGATGTCGGTGCCGTCCAGGACCGAGACCGAGGACGACTCGTTGACCTCGGCGACCAGGGCCTCCAGGTGGGGTTCGGCGATCGCCGGGAGGGACAGGCCGGACAGGTAGGCGTAGCCGAGCTCGAGCACCCTCGGCGTGAGGGAGAACTGGCGGCCGTCGCTGCGGACGTAGCCGAGTTCGGTCAGGGTGAGCAGGAACCGGCGCGCGGCCGCGCGGGTCATGTCGGTGAGGGTGGCCACCTCGCTCAGCGTCAGCTCCGGGCGGGTGGCGTCGAACGCGCGGATGACGGCCAGCCCGCGCTCCAGCGACTGCACGAAGTCGGCACCGCGCGGGTCGCTCACGGAAGCTGGTCCAGCACGCTGCTCGCGACGGCGAAGGCGGCGTTGCCGGCCGGGGCGCCCGCGTAGACCGACGCGTGCAGCAGGACCTCGGCGATCTCCTCGCGGGTCACGCCGTTGCGCAGCGCGGCCTCGACGTGCATGGCCAGCTCGTCCTCGCAGCGCAGGGCGGCCAGCACGGCCAGCGTGACGCAGCTGCGGGTGCGCCGGTCCAGGCCCGGGCGGTCCCAGACGGCGCCCCAGGCCGCGGTCAGCACCCACTCCCGGAACGGCTCCGCGAACGGCGTCGGCGGCTGCTCGGCCCGCGGTCCCAGCACCTCCCGGCGAACCGCGGCCCCGCGGTCGGCAAGCGAGTCGGTCACCGCTTGGTCCCGAAGTCGTGCAGGGCGCGGTCCACGAGCAGGCCCGTCGCGGTCAGGTCGCCGGTGAGGCCGCTCCGGGAGAGATTCGCACGCATCACGTCAGGATGGACCACCAGCCGCTCCAGCGCCGAACGCAGCCACGCCGCCGCCGAGCCGGTCGAGACGAGCAGGTCGCGCAGCGGGCGCCACTCCGCGTGCCACGAGCCCGCCGCGCGCTCGTGCTCGTGGGCCATCGCGGCCAGCAGGTTGGCGACCAGGCCCGGCGCCGAGGCCGCGCAGCCCAGGGCGCACACCGCGGCGATCGGGTTGCGTTTGTGCGGCATGGCCGAGGAGCCGCCGGGGGAGGAGTCGGAGACCTCGTCGACCTCGTTCTGGGCCAGCAGGGTCAGGTCCCGGGCGACCTTCGCCACCGCGCCCGCGGCCGAGCCCAGGGCGCCCGCCAGGTCGGCGATGCGGGTGCGCTCGGTGTGCCAGGGCAGCGCCGGTTCGCGCAGGCCCAGTACCGTCGCCAGGCCTTCCACGAGATCGGGGCCGGCGTCGCCGAACGGGGCCAGGGTGCCCGCCGCGCCGCCGAACTGCACGGCCAGGCGCTCGGCCCGCACCTGGTCGAGGCGGCGCCGGGCCGCGTCCAGGCCGCCCAGCCAGCCGGCCGCCTTGAGGCCGAAGGTCGTCGGGACGGCCTGCTGCAGCAGGGTACGACCGATCATGGCCGTGTCGCGGTGCTCGCGGGCGAGGCGCGCGGTGAGGTCGGCGCACGCCCGCAGATCGCCCAGCAGGGGGCGCAGCGCCCGGGCGGCGACCAGCATGCCCGCCGTGTCGAGGATGTCCTGGCTCGTCGCGCCCCGATGGACCGCCTCGGCGTGGTCGGGCACGGCGCGGCGGAGGGCCTGCACCAGGGGTACCACCGGATTGCCGCTCTCCGCCGCGGCCCGGCCGAGCTCCGCGGCGTCGAAGGACTCGGGACGGGCGCAGGCGGCCCCGATCGCGTCGGCCGCGGCCTGGTCCAGCAGGCCGGTGAACGCCTGAGCCTCGGCCAGCGCCGCCTCGACCTGGAGCATCGCGGTCAGCCAGGCGTCGTCGGCGACCGCCGCGGCGACGGCGCCGCGGGCCAGCACCCCGCCGAACAGGCTCGAAGTGGGTCCCATGCGCTCCCTGCCTGTCTGTACGTGCAGCACGTAATGCTATCGACCCGCCACTGCCCACTCGGCCACCTTGCCGAACCTTGCGGCCCTGACCACGTCTGCGAACAATTGTGCGCTATACGAACACGGGGGTACGAACAAGGAGGTTCGGATGAGCTTGCTGGAAGAGCGGCCGCTCGGCGCCGGGACGCGGGACGTGATCGAGCCGGCGACCGGGGCCGTGCTGGGGACGGTCGGGCTGGCCGCGCCCGGCGACGTGGCGCGGGCCGCCCGGCAGGCGGCCGAGGCGCAGCGGGCCTGGGCCGCCGCCCCGTTCGAGGAGCGCGCCGGGGTGCTGCGCCGGGCCGGGGCGCTGTTCGAGTCGCGGGCCGAGGAGGTGCAGGAGTGGCTGGTCCGCGAGGCCGGCTCGATCCCGCCCAAGGCCGGCGTCGAGACCCACGTGGCCGCCCAGGAGTGCTACGAGGCGGCCGCCCTGGCCTCCCGGCCGCTCGGCGACATCCTGCCCAGCGCGCTGCCGCGGCTGAGCCTGGCCCGCCGCTCGCCGGTCGGGGTGGTCGGGGTGATCGCGCCGTTCAACTTCCCGCTGATCCTCGCCATCCGCGCGGTCGCGCCGGCGCTGGCGGTCGGCAACGCGGTGGTGCTCAAGCCGGACCCGCGCACCGCCGTCGGTGGCGGCTTCGCGATCGCGGCCCTGCTGCGGGAGGCCGGGCTGCCCGACGGCCTGCTGCACGTGCTGCCGGGCTTCGCCGACGTCGGTACCGCCCTGGTCGAGGAGCCGCTCGTGCGGGTGATCGCGTTCACCGGCTCGACCGCGGCCGGGCGCAAGGTCGCCGAGCTCGCCGGGCGCCACCTCAAGCGGGTGCACCTGGAGCTGGGCGGCAACTCGGCGCTCATCGTGCTGCCCGACGCCGACCTGGACCGCGCGGTCTCGGCCGGGGCGTGGGGCGCGTACCTGCACGCCGGGCAGATCTGCATGACGACCGGGCGGCACCTGGTGCACGAGTCGATCGCGGACGACTACGTCGAGCGCCTCGCCGCCCACGCCGAGGCCCTGCCCGTCGGCGACCCGCACACCGAACCGGTCGCGCTCGGGCCGCTGATCGACGAGGGGCAGCGGGACAAGGTGCACGCGCTGGTCACCGCGACCGTCGACGGCGGGGCGCGACTGGCCGCGGGCGGGCGGTACGACCGGCTGTTCTACCGCCCCACCGTGCTCGACGGCGTGGCGACGGGCGCGCCGGCGTACGCGAACGAGATCTTCGGCCCGGTGGCGCCGGTGGTCCGCTTCGCGACCGAGGACGAGGCGGTCGCCCTGGCCGCCGACTCCGAGCTGGGGCTGTCGCTGGGCATCCTCACCGGCGACGCGATGCGCGGGCTGGCGCTGGCCGAGCGGATCCCGACCGGGATCGTGCACATCAACGACCAGACGGTCAACGACGAGGCGGTGGCCCCGTTCGGCGGGGTCCGCGACTCCGGCACGGGGGCGCGCGCCGGCGGTTCGGGCAATGTGGACGCATTCACGGATCTGCGCTGGATCACCATGCGCGGGTCGATTCCGGAGTACCCGTTCTGAAACGACCCCGGCGCCGGCCCCGACGGTGGGGCCGGCGCCCGGGGAAGTGCGGCTAGAGGAAGTCGGTGAATCCCGGTCGGAAACGGTCATCGGGCTTGCCGAATGCCGTGAACGCGAGACCGCCGCGCGGCTCCACACCCGGCAGGTGTTCGATCATGCGATCGTGTTCAATCACACACGCCAATGCTTGGCTCAGGTCTGACTCAAGCTGGTGGACCGCCTCTTCGAGGTCCTCCTCCCGCCTTGACCAGTCGATGTCTGCCTCGCGCAGTTGCTGACCGGCCAGCTTCGCGACGGTCTCCGGATCGGTGACCGCAACCTCCAGGCGGCAGTAGATCTGCATGATGAGCGGTTCCGTGTGCCCCATTGCAGAAGAGTTGCACACGGGGCAAGCGGCACCATAGAAAGTGCAGATGAATTTACAACTTGGCAATGATGGGTGGGGCTGATGGTCGCGTTCATCCGTAACGTGTCGTTCGATGCCGCAGATGCATATGCACTTGCGCAGTTCTGGAGCGGCGTCGTCGGGCATCCGGTGCACCCGGAGTGCGCGCCCGGCGACGAGGAGGTCGTCATCGAACAGCCGGGCGGGCCGCGGCTGTTCTTCCAGACCGTGCCCGAGGCCAAGACGGTGAAGAACCGGGTGCACGTCTGCCTGGCGCCCGGCGACCGCACCCGCGACGAGGAGGTCGCGCGCCTGCTCGGGCTGGGCGCGACCATGGTCGCCGACCACCGCGCCGGCCCCGACGCCGGCTGGGCGGTGCTGGGCGACCCGGAGGGAAACGAGTTCTGCGTAACCCGTGGCTCCGCGTGAAGGCGTGACCCGTGGCGATGGGTGAGGGCTTCGTGATGATCCGGTGGAGACGGCCGCTGGAGCCGCCTTCGCGGGGCAGCATCGGCCCGTGCCCTCGACCTTGCCGACGCACCCGCTCGCCGTCCTGCCGCTGAAGCTGTGGCGCCCCCGCTGGTTCGACGGGGTCGCCCTGGCCACCGGGGCGTGCGCACCCGACTTCGCGTACGCCCTGGACGGCCCCGGCATCCGCATCCCCAGCCACACCATCCCGGCCCTGCTGTGGTGGAGCCTGCCGACCGCGCTCGTGGTGGCCCAGCTGTGCCGCTGGGGCGCCCCGGCGGTGGCCGCGCACCTGCCACCGTGGTTCGCCCTGCGCGACTTCGGCGTGCTCGGGCCGGCCCGGCACCGGTGGTGGATCACCGCGTCCTCGGCCCTGCTGGGCGCGGTCAGCCATCTGCTGTGGGACCTGGTCACCCATCCCGGCCCGGTCGCCGCCTGGTGGCCGATCCGGGAGGCCAGCGACACCGCGGCCGTCTTCCTGCTGCCGGTTTTCATCGTGTACGTCGGGCAGCGCCGCAAGCTCCGCCAGTGGCACGGTCCGCCGCCGGAGGTGCCGGTGCGCCCGGCCCGGTTCTGGAGCGTGACGGCCGCCGCGCTGGCCGCCGGTCTCCTGCTCACCTGGGTGCTCGACGACCGGCAGTACTACGTCGGGCACCTGCACGTGTTCTTCGTCCGGCTCATGGTCGCCGGGTCGCTGGCGCTGCTGGCGGGGGCATTGGCCGTACAGTCGCAGCGTGTTGCAGACCGAGCGCCTCTTGCTGCGGCCGTTCCGCGCCGCTGACGCCCCCGTGCTGTCGGCCTATCGATCCGATCCCGAGGTGGCCCGCTACCAGGGCTGGGACGCGCCCTATCCGCTCGCGTCCGCGCTCGGGTTCGTGGCCGGGCTGGACGGGCGCGATCCGCGGGCGGAGGGCTGGTTCCAGTGGGCCGTCGAACTGCGCGACGCCGGCACGATGATCGGCGACGTGGGCGTGAACCGGCACGACGAGGGGCGCCAGGCCGAGATCGGCTTCACGCTCGACCGGGCCCACCAGGGGCGCGGGTACGCCGCCGAGGCCGTCGGGCGGATGGTGCACCACCTGCTCGCCGAGGAGGGCCTGCACCGGGTGCACGCCTCGGTCGACGCGCGCAACGGGCGCTCGGCCCGGCTGCTGGAGCGGCTGGGCTTCCGGCGCGAGGGCCTGGAGCTGCAGAGCCAATGGTGGAAGGGCGAGTGGACCGACGACCTGCGCTACGCGGTGCTGGCCAGCGAGTGGTCCTCGGCCTTCGCCACCGACTGATCGGACCGGGTCGTCACCCGGGCCAGCAGGTTCAGCGTCGCCGTCCAGACCAGGCAGGCGCCGAGCATGTGCAGGATGACGACGTACCAGGGCAGGCCGGTGAAGTACTGCACGAACCCGATCGCACCCTGCGCCAGCTCGGCGCCGACCAGGATCGCCGCGGCCCGGGTGACCCGCAGCGGCGCCCCGAGCGCGCGCAGGCCGAACCACATGGCCACGGACAGCCCGACGAGCACCATGACGGCGTCGGTGTGCAGCTGTGACACGGACTCCGGGTCGAAGCCGGTGCGGGCGGCCTTGGTGTCGCCCGAGTGCGGGCCGCTGCCGGTGACGATCGTGCCCAGGACCAGGACGATCGCCGAGATCACGGTGGTCAGGACGCCGGCGGCGCGCATGGCCCGCGGCGCCGTCCAGCGCGGTGGCTCCTCGCGGGTGCGGTCGTACAGCACGAACGCCAGCGCGATGAGCACCATCGAAAGCAGGAAGTGCGCCATGACCGTCCACGGGTTGAGCGCCATGCGCACCGTGATGCCGCCGAGCACGGCCTGCGCGGCCACGCCCAGGAGCACCCCGATCCCCGCCGGCAGCGCCCGCGGCAGCCGGCGCCGCTGCCGCCAGGCGGCCACCAGGGCCAGGATCGCGCAGATGCTGACCACGCTGGTCAGCGTGCGGTTGCCGAACTCGATGAGCCCGTGGTGGCCCATCTCGGCCGTGGTCACGTAGGAGTCGTCGGTGCACCGCGGCCAGGTCGGGCAGCCGAGCCCGGAGCCGGTCAGGCGCACGAGGCCGCCCGTGCCCACGATGACGATGTTGGCCACGAGCGACGCGAGGGCCGCCCTGCGCAGCGTCGCCGGCCGGTCCAGCCACTCCAAAACCCAGCTCACGCGGGCGATACTACGCCAGGCTACATATCGGACCGCACGCGGCGTTGCGGCAATACGCGTTGACACGGTGCGGGCACCCATCGACGCTGGAGGTCGAGGTGTCCAGCGCGCAGGAGGCGGCATGACCGCGAGGGGTAGCTCGAGCAGGACCTACTATCCGATGCGCCGCGGCGTGGCCGTGACCTCGGACTATCTGTCGGTGCACGGCGAGCAGTACGACCTGCGGGAGCTGGCCGACGTGCGGCGCTCGGGCTCGTGGGAGCTCTGGGGCACCTACCGCGGCGAGGTCGTGCCGTTATGGGCCTCGCGCGACGAGACGGAGTTCGGCCAGGTGTGCCGCGCCCTGCAGCGGGCGCTGGAGGCGCACCGGGACGAGGTGAAGTACTGAATTCCTGGTTTGGTTAGGGTTACCTTCCGTGCGGTGGATCACCCGGGCGGTGGTTTGCTCGCGCACCGTGAATTACGTAACGTTGGTGTTGTGAAAAACGGCGAAGCACCAGTGCGGGTGGACGCCGCGCTGGACGTGCGGACCCGTGACCGCGTCATTGACCTGCTGCTGCAGGAGGGTTCCGCCACCGCGACCGAACTCGGGCTCGCCCTCGGGCTGAGCCCCGCCGGCGTGCGCCGCCACCTCGACGCCATGCAGGCCGAGGGCCTCGTCGAGGGCCGGGAGCGCACGGAGCGTGGTCCCCGCGGGCGCGGCCGTCCGGCGCGCGTGTTCACGCTGACCGCCGCGGCGCGCGAGACGCTGCCGCACACCTACGACGGGCTCGCCTCCGCCGCGCTGCGCTGGATCGCCGAGCACGGCGGCCCGGCCGAGGTCGCCGCGTTCGCCGCCGCCCAGGTCGAGGGGCTCGAGGAGCGCTGCAAGTCGGCGATGGCCGAGGCGGGCGAGGATCCGCTGGCCCGGGCCGAGGCCCTCGCCCGCGCCCTGACCGCGGAGGGTTACGCTGCCGGCGCGACGACGATCGCCACCGGCGGGCAGCTGTGTCAGCACCACTGCCCGGTGGCCCACGTCGCCGCCGAATTCTCCCAGCTGTGCGAGGCCGAGACCCAGGTGATCTCGCGGCTCGTCGGCACGCACGTCCAGCGGCTCGCCACCATCGCCAACGGCGATGGCGTCTGCACCACCCACATACCGGCCCCGGTCCAACCCGGAGCCCGTCCCGATAGGCAAAGGATCGTGAGATGACGACTGCCGATCAGCTGGCCGGTCTCGGCCGGTACGAGTACGGCTGGGCCGACTCGGACACCGCGGGTGCCTCGGCGCGCCGCGGTCTCAACGAGGACGTCGTGCGCGACATCTCGGCGAAGAAATCCGAGCCCCAGTGGATGCTGGACCTGCGGCTGAAGGGCCTGCGGCTGTTCGACCGCAAGCCGATGCCGTCGTGGGGCGCCGACCTGTCGCACATCGACTTCGACAACATCAAGTACTTCGTCCGCTCCACCGAGAAGCAGGCGGCCAGCTGGGACGAGCTGCCCGAGGACATCAAGAACACGTACGACAAGCTGGGCATCCCCGAGGCCGAGAAGCAGCGGCTGATCGCGGGCGTGGCCGCGCAGTACGAGTCCGAGGTCGTCTACCACAAGATCCGCGAGGACCTCGAGGAGCAGGGCGTCGTCTTCCTCGACACCGACACGGCGCTCAAGGAGCACGAGGAGCTCTTCAAGGAGTACTTCGGCACCGTGATCCCGGTCGGCGACAACAAGTTCGCCGCGCTCAACACCTCGGTCTGGTCCGGCGGCAGCTTCATCTACGTGCCGAAGGGCGTGCACGTGGAGATCCCGCTGCAGGCGTACTTCCGGATCAACACCGAGAACATGGGCCAGTTCGAGCGGACCCTGATCATCGTCGACGAGGGCGCCTACGTGCACTACGTCGAGGGCTGCACCGCGCCGATCTACTCGTCGGACTCGCTGCACTCCGCGGTCGTCGAGATCGTGGTGAAGAAGAACGCCCGCTGCCGGTACACCACCATCCAGAACTGGTCGACCAACGTCTACAACCTGGTCACCAAGCGGGCGGTCTGCTCCGAGGGCGCCACCATGGAGTGGATCGACGGCAACCTCGGCTCCAAGGTCACCATGAAGTACCCGGCCGTCTACATGACCGGCGAGCACGCCAAGGGCGAGGTCCTCAGCGTCGCCATGGCCGGCGAGGGCCAGCACCAGGACGCGGGCGCCAAGATGGTGCACGCCGCGCCGCACACCTCCTCGACCATCGTGTCGAAGTCGATCGCGCGGGCCGGCGGGCGCACCTCGTACCGCGGCCTCGTGCAGGTGCTGGAGGGCTCGCACCACTCGAAGTCCACGGTCAAGTGCGACGCCCTGCTCGTCGACACGATCTCCCGCTCGGACACGTACCCCTACGTCGACATCCGCGAGGACGACGTCTCCATGGGGCACGAGGCGACCGTCTCGAAGATCAGCGACGACCAGCTCTTCTACCTCATGTCGCGCGGCCTCACCGAGGACGAGGCCATGGCGATGATCGTGCGCGGCTTCATCGAGCCGATCGCCAAGGAACTGCCCATGGAGTACGCGTTGGAGCTCAACCGGCTCATCGAGCTGCAGATGGAGGGCGCGGTCGGATGAGCGCTCCCTCCCTGGTCCCCCCGAAGACGCGCGCCCAGCAGGTCCGCTCCTTCGACGTCGCCGACTTCCCGGCCCTCACCGGCCGGGAGGAGGAGTGGCGCTTCACCCCGCTCAAGCGTCTTCGTGGGCTTGAATCCTTCCTCGGTGAGGGCGCTCCTGCTCCCAAGGTCGACCCGGGTCATCTCCCGGACGGCGTCACCGTGGCCACCATCGACCGCACCGACCCGCGAGTCGGTTCTGCGCTGACGCCGTTCGATCGCATCAGCGCGCTCGCTGCCGGGTCGGCCGCGGACGCGCTGCTGATCGCGGTGGCTCCCGATGCGGTTCTGTCAGACGCCGCGGTTGTACGGCTTGTCGGTTCGAACACGGATATCTCGTTCGGGCACACCGTGGTCGAGGTGGGCCGGTTCGCCGAGGCCGTCGTGGTGCTCGAGCAGACCGGCTCGGTCACGCTGGCCGACAACGTCGAGGTGCTCGTGGCCGACGGGGCCAAGCTCACGCTGGTCACCGTCACCGACTGGGCGCCCGACGCGGTGCAGGCGCAGCACGTGCGCTTCCGGATCGGCCGCGACGCCAAGGTCACGCACGTGCAGGTCACCCTCGGCGGCGACCTGGTCCGGCAGTACACCAGCGTCGACTACGCCGGCCGCGGCGGGGAGATCGACGCGTACGGCCTGTACTTCGCCGACGCCGGCCAGCACCTCGAGCACCGGCTCCTCGTCGACCACTCGGTGCCGGACTGCCGCAGCTACGTCGCCTACCGCGGCGCGCTGCAGGGCGCCGACGCGCACACGGTGTGGGTCGGCGACGTGCTGATCCGGGCGGAGGCGACGGGCACGGACACGTACGAGATCAATCGCAATCTCGTGCTGACCGACGGCGCCCGGGCCGACTCCGTGCCGAACCTGGAGATCGAGACCGGCGAGGTGGCGGGGGCCGGGCACGCCAGCGCCACCGGCCGCTTCGACGACGAGCAGCTGTTCTACCTGATGTCCCGGGGCATCCCGGACGAGCAGGCCCGCAAGCTGGTCGTGCGCGGCTTCTTCCACGAGCTGCTGGCCAAGATCCCGGTCGAGGACCTGCGCGACCGGCTCGGCGACGCGATCGACGGGCGGCTGGAAGAGGCCGGCACGTGAGCGGCTCGCAGCGGAGCGAAGAGGCCGCTCACCAGCTAGCACAGCATCCGGATCACGCTGGTTCCGAGCGAAGCGAGGCTGCAGCGTGATCAAGGTCTGTTCGGCCGCCGAGGTGGCCAAGGGCGAGGTCGTCCAGGTCACGGTCGAGGGGACCGAGATCGCGCTCGTGCACGCCGACGACGACAACTTCTACGCCGCCTACGACGAGTGCTCGCACGCGGCGGTCGCGCTCAGCGAGGGCGAGGTCGAGGGCTGCACCCTGGAGTGCTGGCTGCACGGCTCGCGCTTCGACCTGCGTACCGGCGCCCCGAGCGGGCTGCCCGCCACCGAGCCGGTGCCGGTCTACCCGGTCGAGGTCCGCGACGGCGACGTCTACATCGATCTGAACCCGAGCAACGGAGTCATGAAGTGAGCGAGCTTTCGATCAGCAACCTGCAGGTCTCGGTCAAGCTGCCCGACGGTGAGCTCAAGCCGATCCTCGCGGGCGTCGACCTGACCGTCCGGGCGGGGGAGACCCACGCCATCATGGGGCCGAACGGCTCCGGCAAGTCCACCCTGGCGTACTCCATCGCCGGCCACCCCCGCTACGAGGTCACCGGCGGCTCGGTGACCCTCGACGGGCAGGACGTGCTGGCCATGACCGTCGACGAGCGGGCGCGGGCCGGGCTGTTCCTGGCGATGCAGTACCCGGTCGAGGTCCCCGGCGTGTCCGTGGCCAACTTCCTGCGCACGGCCAAGACGGCCATCGACGGCGAGGCGCCGAAGCTGCGCACCTGGGCCGGCGAGCTGCGCGGGGCCATGGAGAAGCTGCAGATGGACCCGGCGTTCGCCCAGCGCAACGTCAACGAGGGCTTCTCCGGCGGCGAGAAGAAGCGCCACGAGATCATGCAGCTGGAGCTGCTCAAGCCGAAGATCGCGGTGCTCGACGAGACGGACTCCGGCCTGGACATCGACGCCCTGCGGATCGTGAGCGAGGGCGTGAACCGGGTTCGCGAGCAGGGCGACACCGGCCTGCTGCTCATCACGCACTACACCCGCATTCTCCGGTACATCAAGCCGGACCACGTGCACGTCTTCGTCGGCGGCAAGATCGTCGAGGAGGGCGGCCCGGAGCTGGCCGAGCAGCTGGAGTCCAGCGGCTACGAGCGCTACCTCGCCGGCGCCGGACCGGCTTCTCTGTAAGGGGTTTCCGATGACCGCCCTCGACGTTGAGTCGCTCCGCAAGGACTTCCCGATCCTCGACCGGACCATCAACGGCAAGCCGCTGGTGTACCTCGACTCGGGCAACACCGCGCAGAAACCGCGCCAGGTGATCGATGCCGTGCGCGAGCACTACGAGCGGCACAACGCGAACGTGGCCCGGTCGGTGCACACGCTGGGCACCGAGTCGACGGAGGCCTACGAGGGGGCGCGCGAGCGGATCGCGGCCTTCGTCGGGGCCCCGTCGCCGACCGAGATCGTCTTCACCAAGAACTCGACCGAGGCGATCAACCTGGTCGCGCACGCGTTCACGGCGACGTCGGACGACCCGCGCTTCCGCCTCGGCCCCGGCGACGAGATCGTCGTGACCGAGATGGAGCACCACTCCAACATCGTGCCGTGGCAGCTGCTCGCCCAGCGCACCGGCGCGACGCTGCGCTGGTTCGGGATGACCGACGAGGGCCGGCTGGACCTGTCGAACATCGACGAGCTCATCAACGAGCGCACCAAGCTCGTCTCGGTCGTGCACTACTCGAACATCCTGGGCACCATCAACCCGGTCGAGCTGCTCATCGCCAAGGCCCACGCGGCCGGCGCGCTGGTGCTGCTCGACGGCTCCCAGTCGGTGCCGCACGTGCCGGTCGACGTGGCCGCGCTCGGCGCCGACTTCGTGGCCTTCACCGGCCACAAGATGCTCGGCCCGACCGGCATCGGGGCGCTGTGGGGCCGCTACGAGCTGCTCGACGCGATGCCCCCGTTCCTCGGCGGCGGCTCGATGATCGAGACGGTGTCGATGACCGGCACCACGTTCATGCCGCCGCCGGCCCGCTTCGAGGCCGGCACCCCGCCGATCGTGCAGGCCGTCGGGCTCGGCGCGGCCGTGGACTACCTGACCGCGGCCGGCATGGACAACGTCGTCGCCCACGAGAAGGCGCTCGTCGCGCACGCCCTGGACGCGCTGGGCTCGTTGCCGTACGTGCGGATCATCGGCCCTTCGGATTTGGTCGATCGGGGCGCGACGATCTCGTTCACGGTCGACGGCGTGCACCCGCACGACGTGGGGCAGATCCTCGACGACGACGGCGTGCAGGTCCGCGTCGGCCACCACTGCGCCCGGCCGACGTGCGTGCGCTTCGGCGTTCCGGCCACCACCCGCGCCTCGTTCTACCTGTACACGACCACGGAAGAGATCGACGCGCTGGTCCGCGGGATCGAGCGGGTCCGGAAGGTCTTCGCCTGATGCAGATCGACCAGCTGTACCAGGAGATCATCCTGGACCACTACAAGCACCCGCACGGCCGCGGCCTGCGCGACCCGTTCGACGCCGAGGCGCACCACGTCAACCCGACGTGCGGCGACGAGGTGACCCTGCGCGTCCAGCTCAAGGCGGGCAGCGTCGCCGACGTGTCGTACGAGGGCATGGGCTGCTCGATCAGCCAGGCCTCCGCCAGCGTCCTCTACGACCTGCTCAAGGGGGCCACGGTCGCCGACTCCCTGCGTCGCCACGAGGCCTTCGCCGAGCTCATGGCCGGCCGCGGCCAGGTCGAGCCGGACGAGGAGATCCTGGAGGACGCCGTGGCCTTCGCGGGCGTCGCCAAATACCCGGCGCGCGTGAAGTGCGCGCTGCTGCCCTGGATGGCCTTCAAGGACGCCCTCGCCCGGGCGTCCGCTGCCCCCGTTGTTGAGGAGTCCCCATGACCGCGGCCCTGCCCGACATCGAAGAGGCGATGAAGGACGTCGTCGACCCCGAACTGGGGATCAACGTCGTCGACCTCGGCCTCGTCTACGGCATCCACGTCGACGAGGAGAACGTCGCCACCCTGGACATGACGCTGACCTCGGCGGCCTGCCCCCTGACCGACGTCATCGAGGACCAGGCGCGCACGGCCCTGTGCACCGGCCCGGGCGGCGGCCTGGTCTCGGACATCCGCATCAACTGGGTCTGGCTCCCGCCGTGGGGGCCCGACAAGATCACGGATGAAGGTCGCGACCAGCTCCGCGCCCTCGGGTTCAACGTCTGAGCTGAGGCCACGAAAACGCCCCGCCGCCGTTCTCCGGCGAGCGGGGCGTTTGCTGTGCGTCAGGCGAGTTCGACGAGTTCCAGGAGGTCGTCGCTCCAGGTGTCCTCGACGCCGTCGGGGAGGAGGATGGCGCGGTCGGGCTTGAGGGCCTGGACGGCGCCCGGGTCGTGGGTGACGAGGACGATGGCGCCGGGGTAGCGGGCGATGGCGTCCAGGACCTGTTCGCGGCTCACCGGGTCGAGGTTGTTCGTGGGCTCGTCGAGGAGCAGGACGTTCGCGCCGGAGCAGACCAAGGTGGCGAGGGCGAGGCGGGTTTTTTCGCCGCCGGACAGTACACCCGCGGGCTTGTCCACGTCGTCGCCGGTGAACAGGAACGCGCCGAGGATCTTGCGCAGTTCGGTGTCGTTCTGGTCGGGGGCGGCCGAGCGCATGATCTCCAGGATCGTGCGGTGGACTTCCAGTTGTTCGTGTTCCTGGGCGTAGTAGCCGCGCTGGAGGCCGTGGCCCGGGCTGACCTCGCCGGTGTCGGGGTCGAGCTCGCCGGCCAGCATGCGCAGGAGGGTGGTCTTGCCGGCGCCGTTGAGGCCCAGGATGGCCACGCGGGAGCCGCGGTCGACCGCCACGTTGACGTCCATGAAGATTTCCAGCGAGCCGTACGACTTGGACAGGCCGCGCGCCGTCAGCGGGGTCTTGCCGCAGGGCTTGGGCTCGGGGAAGCGGACCTTCGCGACGCGGTCGGCCACGCGGACCTCTTCGAGGCCGTCCAGCATGCGTTCGGCGCGGCGGGCCATGTTCTGGGCGGCCACCGTCTTGGTGGCCTTGGCGCGCATCTTGTCGGCCTGGGCCATCAGGGCGCCGGCCTTCTTCTCGGCGTTGGCGCGCTCGCGGCGGCGGCGCTTCTCGTCGGTCTCGCGTTGCTGCTGGTACAGCTTCCAGCCCACGTTGTAGAAGTCGATCGTCGAGCGGTTGGCGTCGAGGTACCACACCTTGTTGACGATCGCGTCCAGCAGGTCGACGTCGTGGGAGATGACCACGAGGCCGCCCTTGTGGCTGGACAGGAAGCCGCGCAGCCAGGTGATGCTGTCCGCGTCCAGGTGGTTGGTGGGCTCGTCGAGCAGCAGGATGCCGCCGCCGGTGGCGCTCGCGTCGCGGAACAGGATGCGGGCCAGCTCGATGCGGCGCCGCTGACCGCCGGACATGGTGCCGATAGTCTGGCTCAGGACCCGGTCCGGCAGGCCGAGGTTGGCACAGATCCGCGCGGCCTCGGCCTCGGCCGCGTAGCCGCCCAGGCCGGCGAACTGGTCTTCGAGCTGGCCGTACCGGCGGATCAGTCGTTCGTCGTCACCGAGTTTGGCCTCCAGGGCCTTCATCTCGGCGTAGATGGTGTCCAGGCCGCGCGCGGAGAGGACGCGGTCGCGGGCGGTGACCTCGAGATCGCCCGTGCGGGGGTCCTGCGGCAGGTAGCCGACCGGGCCGCGCTGGTCCACCTGGCCGGCGTGCGGGGTGCCTTCACCCGCGAGCACCTTGAGGGTGGTGGTCTTGCCGGCGCCGTTGCGGCCCACGAGGCCGATGCGGTCGCCGGGCTGGACGCGCAGGTTGATGTCGCTGAGCAGGATTCGCGCACCCGCGCGCAGCTCAAGGCCGGTGGCCGTGATCACAGCGAAGACTCACTTTCGGGCAGAAGAAACAGAACAGACTCCGGGTGTCGTACTGGAGTCACTCCCTCTGCGTGATCACGCCGATAGTCTACCGTGCGACCCCGGTAGCCCCGCCACACGATTACGTCACAAGATCATCGGGTACGTGCCGCCTAGCAGACGCCGGTCGATTCCAACCCCCCGAGGTGTGCCATGGAGTTCAACGACGACGCCGATCTCGATACCAGCCAGGTCAACGACCTGCGCGGGTCGGGCGGAGGCGGTGGAGGCGGCGGCGGCATCGGCGGGATTCCGATCCCGATCGGCGGCGGCCGCGGCGGCATCATCGTGACGGTCATCATCCTGGCCGTGGTCCTTTGCGGCGGCGGGGGCCTGTTCGGCAGCGGCCTGCTCGGCGGGGGCGGCGGCGACAACAAGCCCGACAACGCGAACATCGACAAGTCGTGCGACAAGTCGAACCCGGACCGCTTCAAGAACGCCGACTGCCGCAACGTGCTGTACATCAACTCCGTCCAGGCGTACTGGAAGACGGAGATGCCGGCCGCGTTCGGCAAGGACTACACCCCGGCCAAGACCAACTTCTTCAGCAACCAGGTCAACACCGGCTGCGGGGCGGCCGACTCCGGCGTCGGGCCGTTCTACTGCCCGGCCGACAGCCAGGTGTACATCGACCTGACCTTCTACAACGAGCTCAACAGCCGCTTCGGCGCGTCGGGCGAGTTTGCGGCGCCGTACGTGCTGGCCCACGAGTACGGCCACCACATCCAGAACCTGCTCGGCACCAACGCCAAGGCCGAGCAGGGCGCGCAGCAGGGCGCCAACTCCGCCTCCGTGCGGCTGGAGCTGCAGGCCGACTGCTACGCCGGCACCTGGGCCAACCACGCCACCGAGACGAAGGACCCGCAGGGCGACGCGCTGTTCAAGTCGATCACCCAGCAGGACATCGACGAGGCCGTGCAGACCGCCGAGGCGATCGGTGACGACACGATCCAGAAGAAGGCGGGCCAGCGGGTCAACCCCGACGGCTTCACCCACGGCACGTCGGCCCAGCGCAAGAAGTGGTTCACCCAGGGGTACAACACGGGCGACCCGCGGCAGTGCGACACCTTCGCGACCAACAACCTGTGACGACCCCGCTCCTCGAGCGATTGCAGCGCGTCTTCGGCGCGGCCGCCGACCCCGGCAAGGCCGCGCCGATGCGCGCTTACATGCGTGACCGCTTCGCGTTCCTCGGCATCACCAGCGTGCCGCGCCGTTCACTCACCCGTGAGGTGTTGCGCGACAGTCCCCATCCGACCGAGGCCGACCTCGCGGCGACGGCGCGGGCGTGCTGGGCGCTGCCGGAGCGGGAGTACCAGTACTTCGCCTGCGACTACCTCATCAAGCACGCCCGGATGCTCACGCCGGCCTCGATGCCGCTGCTGCACGAGCTGATCACCACCAAGTCGTGGTGGGACACGGTCGACGCGCTGGCGTCCAATGTGGTCGGTCCGATCGTCCGCGCGTTCCCGGCCGAGCGGTCCACCATGGACGCGTGGACCGCGCCCGGAACGGATCTTTGGCTGGTGCGCACGGCGATCCTGCATCAGCTGAAGTACCGCGACCAGACCGATCGCCACCGGCTGTTCGACTACTGCGAGGCGTGGGCCGGGGAGCGGGACTTCTTCATTCGCAAGGGGATCGGGTGGGCGCTGCGGGAGTACGCCAAGACGGACCCGGCCGGGGTGCGCTCCTTTGTGGACACCCACCCCGGCCTGTCGCCGCTCTCCGTGCGTGAAGCCCTCAAGAACCTAGGGTGACGTTTTTCCGAGGTCGTCAGGCGCTCGCGAACCTGGGATGACGTTTTTTCCGGGGTCGCCAGGTGCTTACGAACCGGGGATGACGAGCATTACGGCGAGCACGGCTATGACGGCGCTGGAGCTCAGGGCCGTCCACAGTCGACCGCGGGCGCCGGTGAGCAGGCGGCCGAGCAGTGAACCGCTCGCGGCCAGGAACAGCTGCCAGCTCGCGGAGGCCACGAAGGCCGCCGCCACCCAGAGCGCCTGCAGCCCGGTGGACAGGCCGTCGTCCGCCTGCCGCCCGAGGACGAGCGATCCGAAGTAGACGATCGTCGCCGGGTTGAGCAGGGTCAGCGCGAGCAGGCTCAGAAACGCCCCGCCCGGCCGCGCCATCCGCCCGTCGGCCTTCCGCGCGGTGGCCGCTTCGCCGCGGTGCGTGAGTGCGTCGCGGGCGATTTTCAGGGCCAGCGCCAGCAGTACCGCGAACGCCACCCACCGCAGCCACCCGGAAATCGGCGCGATGACTCCCGCGAGCGCCGCCCCGCCGAGCACCGCGACGACCGCGTAGAGCCCGTCCGCGGTGGCGACCCCGAGCGCGGCGGCCGCGCCGACCTTCCAGGAGTGCCGCGAGGCCAGGGTGACGATGAGCGCGCCGATGGCCCCGACCGGGATCGCGACGGCGTACCCGGCGAGGAGGCCGCCGCCGACCGCCCCGCCGATCCCGGCGCTCACGACCGCTGCTTGCGGCTCGCCTCCGTCGGGGTGCCGGCCTGCTGTCGCTTCGACCCCTCGCCGGCGGCGACAGGTACGACGAGCGGCAACATCCGGGATCGACTCATGCGGGCGATGATGCCGTCCCTGGTCCGCCGCCTGCCAGTGATTTACGCCCCCGGCTCGTTCGGCGCCTTCCGTTTCGGCCTTTGCTCGCTGCCGCCCGCGTCGGCTGGGTGCTTGCTGTCTCCCGTGTTGGCCGGTGCTTGTTGCCGTCCGCGTCGGCCGGTGCTTGCTGCTGTCCACGTCGGCCAGCATGGGACCGGGCGGGCGCGGCGGGCGGGGTTTTCGGTGGGTGGCAGGCTCAGCCGAGCTGGTACTCGCCGCCGCACGATTCGGCCAGTGTGGGGCCGAACAGGGCGGCCGGGGTCCAGGCGCCGGGCTTTCCCTCGGACGCCAGCAGGCGGCGGACCACCTCGGCGGGGACGGTCGCGGTCCAGGTCTGGGCGTCGCCGACCCGTAGCCAGCCCTCCCGTGAGGTGCCGTCGGGCCAGTCGATGACGGCGTGGCCCCAGGAGTGCTCGCGGGGCTTGGGGTGGGGCTTGGTGCGTACCGACGCCAAACGACGGCGGGCCAGAGCACGCAGCGGTCCGATGTTCAGCAACGTGGTCGCCACCGGGAACAGTGCGCGGGCGGTGGGGGAGGACGGGGCCTCGCTCGACGCGGCGAGGACGTCGGCGGCTCCGCTGGCGCGCTGGGCGGCCATCAGTTCGCCGAGCGGCATGCCCGCCGTGGTCACCGCCGATCCGTCCGGGAGCACGAGGCGCATCGGGTCGCCGCCGAGGGGTGCGGGGGCGAGGCGGCCGGCGTGGTAGCGGCGGCTCTGGAAGCGGCTTCCGCCCGGTACACCCGGGATGCCCTCGACGATCGTGCCGGCCAGCGCGTCGCCGACCAGTCCGGCCTCGCTCGCCAGCGACGGGACCATGTCGACCCGGACGCGGTGCGGGGTGGGGCGGCCCTCGCACAGCTTGACCACGACGCTCTCGGTGGCGGTCACGCCGAAGCCGGCCCCGGTGACGGCGGTGCGCCCGGCGGCGGTCAGTTCCGCGTCGCGGCCGAGCAGTGCGCCGACCGCCGCCAGGTCGTTGGCGAGGTCGAGGTAGTGGCTCGACGGCAGGCACGCGGCCAGGATCGGTGCGGCGGTCTCGAGAAACGGGCCGATGGTGTTGACGACCACGGCCGGCCGGTCGCGGCGGATGGCGGTGGCGGTTTCGGCGACCGAGCCGGCCACGACGGTGCGCAGTCCGCCGGCCGCTGCCTTCAGCCGCTCGGCGTCCCGTCCGACGAGCACCGGCTCGATGCCCCGCTGCCGGAGCGCGGTCGCGATGGCGCGGCCGCTGCGGCCGGTACCGCCGAGAACCCAAACCTCAGTCATGGCACAGCTCCGCCCTGGGAGTGGCGGCCGCCTCTCGTGACGACACGCCGTGTCATGACCATAGCGCCGATGACACGACATGTCATCACCGGTACACTCGGGGCATGGCGCGATGGCGGCCGGACGCGCGGGAGCGTCTGCGGGAGGCGGCGCTCGAGCTGTTCGCCGAGCAGGGGTTCGCCGCGACCACGGTGCCGGCGATCACGGCGCGGGCCGGGCTGACGACGCGCACGTTCTTCCGGCACTTCGCCGACAAGCGCGAGGTCCTGTTCGCGGACGAGGCCGAGATCCCGGCGCTCGCGGCCGAGCTGATGGCGGCCGCGCCGGCGGGGGAGCCGCTGACGGTCATCGTGGAGGGCCTGCGGCTGCTCGCCGAGCGGCAGTTCGAGGGTCAGAAGGAGGCCATCCGGCGGCGGCGCGCGATCGTGGCCACCGACCCGGGGCTGCGCGAGCGCGACCTGCACAAGCGGGCGGCGGTGGCCGCGGCGGCCCGGGACGGCCTCATCGCGCGGGGGCTGGCGCCGCTGCGGGCGGGGCTGCTGGCCGAGACGGCGGTGACGCTGATGTACGGCTCGGTCACCGAGTGGCTCGACCGCGACGACGACACGCGGCTGCGCGACGTGGTCGACGAGGCGCTGGCCGCGTTGCGCGCGGACCTGCTTTCACCAGGGCGTGACGAGGACGCCCTCGGTGAGCAAGGCGGCGATCGCTTTGCGGAGCTGCGCTCACCAGGGCGTGGCCAGGACGCCCTCGATGAGCACGGCGGCGATCGCGCCCAGGCCCACGAGGAGTAGCGGCGCCGGGGGTGGGTCGCCGGCCGGGCGTTCCGGGGCCACCGCGGCGACCGTGAGCCAGGGGAAGAACGGCAGCCAGGCGTGCTCGACGCCGCCGCGGGCCAGGCCGGCCGCGATCGAGAAGACCACCGCCGCGCCCGCGCCGACCAGGAACGGCCACATCGCGGTGTTGCGGACCTTGCGCGCGGACGCGTAGAGCGGCGGGCCGGTCGCCAGGAGCAGCACCACGACGCTGATGGCGCTCCACCAGAGCACCGAGCGGTACGGCGCCACCCGCGCGGCGTAGTCCGTCTCCGCGGCCACCAGGCCGTCGCTCCAGCCGAAGCCGAGCAGCTGGGCGCCGAGGACGGGCAGCAGGGCGCCCACGCCGCTGAGGACGTTGAGGGAGGCGCGGCGGCGGGCGAAGTACACGCAGACCAGGGAGAGCCCGAGCCATGGGGACGAGTAGGAGAACAGCGCGGCGACCCCGATCAGCAGGCCGGCCAGGACGGCCCAGCCGGTGGCCGCCCACCCGCGCACCCGGCGGCGGCTCGCGCGCAGGCCGGAGACGATCGCAGCGGCGCCCAGGACGGCGACGAGGCCGTCGAGGCTGACCGCGGTCCAGATCGCGTAGGGGGCCAGGACGAGCACCGGAAGGTACCGTCGCGCGGCCTCCTCGCCGACCGAGTCGCGCACCGCGGCGAGCACGAGGGGAATCGTGAGTACCGATACCGCGGTGATCAGGAAACCGAGGACAATGTGGTCGCTGACGCCGATTCGTTGCAGCGCCCACAAAAAGAGTACGGGGCCCGGAGGATGGCCGCGGGAAGCTACCGAGTGGTACCCGGCGTCGGCCGTGAAATGTCTGAGGTATGTCAGTGGTTCGGTTCCCACCTGTGCGACGTCGCCCAGATATTCCTCGGGTGAACCAAGGGCTTTCGTGAGGCCCGACCAGCCATCGACAAGCGCCAAAGCGATAGCCCACGCCAGGCCGGCCACGTACCCGAATAGCTGAATTTCGTGCCATCTCAGCCGGGTGAACCTCGGTGTCGCGGCGGCCCACAGGACGCCGGCCGCGACGAGGGGCGCCAGCACCGAGCCGGGACCGATCCTGATCTTGTACCTGCCGAGGAAGGGGGCGCTTGCGGTGCCAAGACGGGCGTCCAGCTGCACGGCGAGGGCCGCCAGCGCGAGGCCGCCGAGCGCCAGCAGGAGCCAACGCAGCGCATCGCGGCGCTCACGGTGCGCAGTGCTCGGTCGGTCGGCGGGCGGTTCGCTCATCACGGCGCATCACGGTATCGGGTAGGCGACAATGCTCTGCGTGTCGGTTGGCGCCCCGTCGATATCTAGCGCATGATCGTTCGAGGCGGTCTAATAGGTGGGACCGCACCAACCGCTCTGTCTGGGACGTGAGGGATCAGCATGGCAGCCACCGCCACCACCAGCACCGAGAAGGGTCGCCGGATCATCGGCGCCGAAAGGCAGACGCTGGCGAAGGACCTCGTGAAGCGGTACACCAACGGTGAGAGTATCCGTGCGCTCGCCGCTTCCACCGGCCGTTCCTATGGATTCGTGCACCGGGTGCTGACCGAATCCGGCGTTCAGCTTCGTCAGCGTGGCGGCGCCCGGCGTCGCAAGAAGGCGTGAACGCGCAAATCTCCTCGGCAAGCGCCGCGCCCGGATCGGGCGAGGCGCGATTCGACCTCGACGGGCCGGTCGCGACGGTGACGTTGTGCCGGCCCCAGGTCCTGAACGCGCAGACCCCCGCACTCTGGGCCGACCTGCGCGAGTTCGGTCGGACACTGCCGGGTGACGTCCGCGTCGTCATCGTCCGCGGCGACGGACGGGCCTTCTCAGCCGGGCTCGACACCAAGGCCGCGACCGCGATGCTCGGCGAGATCGCCGCCGGCTCGGACTCCGACGCCCGCATCGCCGGCTTCCAGGAGGCGTTCGCCTGGCTGCGCCGGCCCTCGCTGATCTCCATCGCGGCGGTGCAGGGCCATGCCATCGGGGCCGGCTTTCAAATCGCGCTGGCCTGCGACTTCCGGGTCGTGGCGGAAGACGTCTCGTTCAGCATGGCCGAGATCAAGCTCGGCCTCGTGCCCGACCTCGGCGGCACCAAGCGCCTGGTCGAGCTGGTCGGCTACGCCCGGGCGCTCGAGCTGTGCGTCACCGGGCGGCGCGTGTCGGCACCGGAGGCGTCCCAGATCGGCCTGGCCAATGTGGTGGTACCTCGTGACGAACTCGACGAGGCCGCCAGGGATCTCGCCGCCGCCGTACTGGCCGGCGCGCGGGACGCGGTGATCGAGATCAAGGCCCTGATCGGGCAGGCCGCGGGGCACACGTTCGCGCAGCAGGAGGCCGCCGAGCGCGCGGCACAGCTGCGGCGCATCGCCGACCTGGTGGGTCAGGGCGAGTAGACCTAGGTACAAAGACCTGGTCGCGACCGGGAAGTCGCGGCGCTCCCGAAAAGTTGTCGTACCTGCCGGGCACAATCAGCCCGGCAGGTACTTCTGGGTTTCGGGGGTGTGCGGCAATGTCCTCGCCGATGAGCAGCATGTCAGGGTGGGAGACCCTGCGCTCGCTGCGCAAGGCCGACGAGCTGGCGGGCCGGAAACTCGGCCGCGACACGACCAGGCGGATCATGCGGTTCGCCCGGCCGTATCGGCGCGACATCGCCGTCTTCCTGCTCACGGTGGTGGTCGGGGCCGGCATCGGGGTCGCGACCCCCTACCTGGCCGGCGACGTGGTCAACAAGATCGGCGCGGGCGGGCCCGACGCCGGGGCCGCGGTGGTGCGGATCGCGCTGCTGATCGGGGCCCTCGCCGTGGTCGACTCGCTGCTGTCGCTCGTCCAGCGGTGGTATTCCGCCCGTATCGGCGAGGGCATCATCCTCACCCTGCGCCGGCTGGTGTACGACCACGTCCAGCGCATGCCGCTGCAGTTCTTCACCCGCACGCAGACCGGCGCTCTGGTCAGCCGCCTGAACAACGACGTGCAGGGTGCCCAGCGGGCCTTCACCTCGACGCTGTCGGGGGTGGTCAGCAACGTCATCCAGCTGGTGCTGACGGCGGCCGTGATGCTCACCCTGTCGTGGCAGATCACCCTGCTGTCCCTGGTCATGCTCCCGCTGTTCATCCTCCCGGCGCGGCGGGTGGGCCGGCGGCTGGCCGCCATCACCCGCGAGGCGTACCAGCTCGACGCGAAGATGAACGCGACCATGACCGAGCGGTTCGGGGTGGCGGGCGCTCTGCTGGTCAAGCTCTTCGGCCGCCCCGACGACGAGGCCGAGCGGTTCGGTGAGCGGGCCGGGCGGGTGCGCGACATCGGAATCCAGACCGCGATGTACAGCCGCGTGTTCTTCGTCAGCATGCTGCTGGTGGCCTCCCTGGCCCAGGCGCTGACCTACGGCCTGGGCGGCTGGCTGGCCGTACAGGGCCGGATCACCGCCGGCACGGTCGTGACCCTGGCCCTGTTGCTCACGCGGCTCTACGGCCCGCTGACGGCCCTGTCGAACGTGCGCGTGGACGTCATGAGCGCACTCGTGAGTTTCGAGCGCGTCTTTGAGGTGCTGGACCTTTCGCCGTCGATCGCCGAGCGGCCGGACGCCCGCGAGATCCCCCGCGGGGCGGCGACGGTCGAGTTCCGGGACGTGCACTTCCGGTACCCGTCGGCGGCCGAGGTCTCGCTCGCCTCGCTCGAGGACGTGGTCACCCTCGACCGCACCGTCACCGACGAGGTCCTGCGCGGCGTCACGTTCAGCGTGGCCCCCGGCAAGATGGTCGCGCTGGTCGGCCCGTCCGGCGCCGGCAAGTCGACGACGGCCATGCTGCTGCCCCGGGTCTACGACGCGACGGCGGGCGCGGTGCTGGTGGGCGGCATCGACGTACGCGAGGCAACCCTGCAGTCACTGCGCGACACGATCGGCGTCGTGACCCAGGACTCGCACCTGTTCCACGAGACGATCGCCGAGAACCTGCGCTACGCCAGGCCCGACGCCACCGACGACGAGCTGTGGACCGCCCTGCACCGCGCCCAGGTCGGCGAGCTCGTCGAATCCCTGCCCGACGCCCTGGACACGGTGGTGGGCGAGCGCGGCTACCGCTTCTCGGGCGGCGAGAAGCAACGCATCGCGATCGCCCGCCTGCTGCTCAAGGCCCCGTCGATCGTCATCCTCGACGAGGCCACCGCCCACCTCGACTCAGAATCGGAGGCCGCCGTCCAGCGCGCCCTGGCCGAAGCCCTGTCGGGTCGCACCGCCCTGGTCATCGCCCACCGCCTCAGCACCATCCGCGACGCCGACGAAATCCTGGTCGTCGACGAGGGCCGCATCGTCGAACGCGGCACCCACGACGCGCTGGTGGTGGCGGGCGGGCTTTATGCGGAGCTTTACCGGACGCAGTTCGCGGTGGTGGACTCGCCGCTACCCCACCCGACCACGACAGCCTGACGCCGCACCGCCGGCACCGCCCGCCACCGCCACCGCCCGCACCGCCCGACCGCCACCGCTCGCACCGCCCGACCGCCACCGCCACCACCCGACCGCCACCGCCACCGCCCGACCGCCACCGCTGGCACCGCCGCCACCGCTGGCACCGCCGCCACCGCTGGCACGGCCGGCACCGCCCGCACCCGGACGATGACCCTTCGACGCCCGTGCACTGTTCACCTCCGACCGCACTTCACGTCGGCCGCACAGCAACTCGCGCATCGCCCGGCGTGTGACGTTCACCGACCACGAGTTACCTCGACGCCGCTTGGATCAACGCGGTCGATGCCTGCTTGGTCGGCGACGGTCCCGCGCGGCGTCGGCCGGGGGAGTGGTGCGGCTGGAACCGTTGCGCCGCAAGCGATTGATCGGGCGGGCGTTGCTCGGTGGCGAACATGACCGGGCGGCCGCGGTCATGCGCGGGTGCGGGTGATGAGGCGGTGCGAGCGTGCGTGCGGCCGGCCAGGTTCGGTCTGGCCGCCGCCCGTGCGTACATCCGAGTCGGGTTCGGCTCGCTTCGGCCGTCCGATGCTGGTGCGCGAGGCGAAGGACGCGATGCCGGCTGACGTCTGTGCTGCCGTCCGGCCGGCGACGGTGTTGAGGGGGTGTGGGTGGAGCGAAGCTCCCCCACCGCTTTCGGGAACTCAGCTCAGCAGCGGCCAGGCCAGCTGGGATCTCGTGGCCTGTAGCGCCGGGGTCTGCGGGTAGTCCTGGCTCGGCAGGGCGCGGCGGATCGAGTCCAGCCAGTCCGTGTACGTGGCCGACGGCGGGAGGGACTGCAGGGCGGTCAGGGCCACGTACGTGAAGGCGCCGTTGGGGCGGGTGTTGAAGGTGGCGTCGTAGGCGTACTCGAGGTCGGAGCAGCCGGACAGGAGCAGGGCCGTGGGGCGGCGGTCGGTGGGGCGCCGGCGGGGGCGCGCCGTGGTCGGCAGGAACGTTGCCGGGGGCAGGAACCGGGTGCGCGCGGGGTGGTCGCCGATGGGGTGGTTGAGCCTGGTCAGGGTGCCGGAGTGGCAGGAGTCGGAGATCAGGACGGTACGGACGCCGGGGTTTGCTCTTGAGAACAGCTCGTGGAGCTCGTCGTCCAGCAGGGGGCCGTTCGTGGCGATGTCGTGCGGGCAGATGGCCTCGTCGCGGTGGTCGGGCTCGTCGCCGTCGGTGTCGGGGAGCCAGGTGCCGTGGCCGGAGTAGGTGATGACGAAGGCGTCGTCGTGGACGGTGGCGGACAGGAGGTCGCCGATGCCGGCTCGGATGGCTTCGCCCGTTGCCGCCGCGTCCAGCAGGAGGCGGGTGCTGAAGCCGCGGGCGGTGAGCGCCGCCGCCCAGTCCTCGGCGTCGTTGCGGCAGCCGGCCAGGTCGTTCTCGGTGCCGGGGTAGTCGTTGATGCCGATGCACAGTGCGAGTTTCATGGTTCCCCCGTGGGTCGGATGTGAGCCTTACGCACTGGTGGCGTCACGGAGGGTGGGCGCGGTTGGGTCCGCGGTACCGCTAGATCCGCGCCCCTCGCTCATACGCACAAATCGGACAGCTAGGGCGGAGGCGGGGGCGAGGACAGCGGGCGCCGGCGCGGGCGTTCGAAGTCGTCCCACGCCATGCGCGAGGGCGGTGCGCTGCGCGCCGGGCGGTCCGTGGGCGGGCTCGGCGGGGGCGGGTCGGCCTGGGCGAACAGGCGGCGGAGTTCGGTGAGCAGGGCCTCGTCCTCGTCGTCGCCGGAGCCTGAGGAGGAGGAGCTCATGGCCGGGCGGGCGCCGGGCACAGAAGCGGGCACACCGGTAAAGGTTGAGGCTGCATGGTCGATCTCCGTCCCCGCTGTGGTGACGCCGTTCGGTGGCGGCACCGGTTCAGGTGACATGAGGACGGGTTGGTTGTTCCTGATACAAGCCCGGACAGATCGTTCGGATCCTGTCGTTTGGGTTCGTTTGCCGACGCTCCCTCGGCAGGCGGCAGGGCCCTGAGCTTCGGATTCCGTTGTGGACCGATCCTCGTGAACGGCCCGGTCATTCGGGCTCGTACTGTCCGGAATCCGCTACCGGCGACGCAGGCGCGACCAGCGCGAGCGGCGGCGGGGGACGGGTGCCGAGGCGCCGTCGTACGACAGCTCCGCCTCCCGCGCCGCCAGTTCCTCGCGGGCCAGGGGTGGCAGCGAGTCGCCCATCGCCCGGGCGAAGTCCCAGCCGTCGCGGAGCGAGCCGTTCGGCGGGTGGGACGCCGCCCAGGCCGCGAAGGTCGAGGTCCAGCCGGCCCCGTACGACGCGGCCAGGAAGGGCCAGCGCTGGGCCACCTCGCCGGCGCGCTTGCGGCGCAGGGCCACGCGCGTCGCCTGTACCGCGGACTCGTCAAAACCGGCCGGCAGGGGACCGCCCGCGACCAGGGCGGCGACCAGGGCCTCCTGCTGCGCGGCCAGGGCGGCCAGGTCGGTCACGTGATCGCCGGCCAGCCCGCGGCCGCCGCGATCGCGTCGAGTTCGGCGGTCAGGGCGGCGGCCGGTGGGTAGTCGCCGTCGCGCTCCAGCATCAGGGCCGGCGGGGTGGTGCGGGCGCAGAGGTCCTTGACCAGGGCCAGGACCTCGGCGGGGATCGCGTCGGTGTGCGTGTCGTGGTAGAAGCCGCCGTGGTCCTGGCCGCCGGCCACGTGGACGTACGCGATGCGCTCGAGGGGCAGCTCGTCCAGCAGGGCGGTGGGCGGCTCGTGGCGGTTGCGCGCGTTCGCGTACACGTTGGCGATGTCGAGCAGAAGCCGGCAGCCGGTCCGGTCCAGGATCTCGGTCAGGAACTGGGCCTCGGTGAGCTCGGCGTCCGGCCAGTCGAACAGCGCCGCGATGGGTTCCAGCGCCAGCGGTACGCCACCGAGCGCCGACTGCGTCCGCCGGACGTTCGCGACGATGGCGGCGACGGAGGCACGCGTGCGCGGTACCGGCAGAAGATGGCCCGCCTCCATCCCACCGGCGCGCACGAATGCGATGTGCTCGCTTACCATCGGCGCGTCGAGCAGTCGGGCGCACTCGAACAGGTGGGCGGCGCGCTCGTCGGCGATCGGTTCGGCGCCCCCGAGCGACAGCTTCACGCCGTGCGGGATGACGGTGACCCCGCGCCCGACGAGCTCGGCGAGCGCGTCGGGCAGGGCGTCATGGGTGTGCAGCGACTCGGCCACGACCTCGGTGAAGCGCAGGCCGGGCAGGCCGGCCACGTAGCCGGCGATCTCCGGGCGCCAGCCGATGCCGACGCCGTAGCTCGCGTTGCTCATCCCCCGCATCCTCCGCCGCCGCAACCACCGCCGCCGCCGCAACTGGAGCCGCTGGAGCAGCTCGAACCGCTGGAGCACGAGGAGGACGAGGAGCCGCCGTCGGAGGAGGACGAGTACCCGGTGAAGCCGGTCTGCGTGATGTGCCGCTGCAGCTCGGCCTCCGACGCGAACGCCGGGTCGGCCAGCCAGAACGCGCCGACGCCGAAGAGCCCGACGCTGAGCGCGGCGGCCTGCGGGCCGTAGGTGGACCAGGACGGCTTCTGGGTCGGCGACAGGTGCTTCGCGGCCGCGCGCATCATGGTGAGCTTGGTCTTGCCGGCCGAGGAGACCCGCGGCACCGCCAGCAGCACGAAGGCGATGACGGCGACCGGGATGATGAGCAGGACCAGGTTGGTGACCGGCCGGTTGTTGCTGACGCCGGCGAAGACCCGGACGATGCCGAGCAGGACGACGCCGAAGACGACCAGCGCGCCCATGCGTACGGTGCGGCGGGTCTGCTCGTCGAGGATCCAGCCGGCCTGGGCCAGCTCGGCCTCGTTGCGGTCGAGGATGGCGCGCACGGTCGCGTGGGTGAGCACGCCCGTCGTGGTGATGCCGTTGTGGGCCAGCGAGTAGATGGCCCGGTCGAGCTCGGACGCGCCGGTCGGCGGGAGGGCGGTCTGGCGGATGTATCCGCGCTTGTCGGTCTCGATGCTGCCCGCGGCCCGCAGGGCGGCGAGCGAGCTGTAGACGGCGAGGCGGCGATCGGCGTTGATCAGCGCGGCCTGGGTCGAGGTGAGGTCGCGGGCGTTGCGCAGCGACGGGCCCTTGGTGATCGAGCGCCGCCAGATGAGCACGCCGATGATCGCAACGAGGGCGAGGCCGATGTACAGCCACAGGAACTGCGGGCCCGGGATGCCCCAGGTGTCACCCGGCCCCGCCACGATCGATGTCGTCATGGGCTCAGTGTGGGTGCCGCTGTCGAGTGGGGCACGTCACCGGTCGGTCACTTGAGCAAACCTTGTGGCGGATACCGCGGCTCAGTTCCGCCGTACCGCCGCCTCGACCAGGCTCAATACCGCCTCCAGGTCCTGCACCGGCCGGCCGGTGGCGAGATGCAGCACGAGGCCGTCGTACGCCAGCTCCAGGAACTGGGCCAGGATGCCGATCGGCACGTCGTCGCGCAGCACGCCGGCCTCGAGCTGGCGCTGCAGGCGCTCGCGGGTGGCGGCGGCGACGGCCTCGGAGCGGGCGGACCAGCGCTTGGCGAACTCGGGGTCGGTGCGCAGCCGCCGCGACACCTCCAGCTGGCTGCCGAGCCAGCCCGTCACGTCGGGCTCGCCGTCGGCCGCGCCGGCGGAGGCGAGCAGGTCGCGCATCACCTGGACGAGGCCGTGCTGGGCGACCGTCGATACCATGGTGGCGGCGTCGTCCTCGGCGACGGCCAGGAAGAGCGAGTCCTTGTCGCGGAAGTGGTGGAAGATCGCGCCGCGCGAGAGGCCGATCTCCTCCTCGAGCCGCCGCACGGTCGCGCCCTCGTAGCCGTGCCGGGCGAAGCACGTCCGGGCGCCGGTAAGGATCTCCTTCCGGCGCGCGTCGAGCTGGTCCTGGCTCACCCTGGGCACCTGTCGATTATGCAAGCCGTACATACGGTTTGCATACAGGGGCGTTTCGCCCATGTTTCTTACCCCCGATTGATGCCCATTTGCGGGAGTTTGTCGGCCCGAACGCGAACATGAGGATCTGTTCGATATCAATCGGGTCACGTACCCTGCCCGCGTGCCCCTGTTGTTGCTCAGCCTGGACGACACCCTGCTTGACAGGGCTGGGGCGTTCCGTGCGTGGGCGACCGGGTTCCTGGCGGAGATCGGCGCGCCGGACTACGACCTCGACTGGCTGCTCTCGGTGGACGCCGACGGCATGGGTTCCGCCTGGGACGTGGCCGAGGGCCTGCGGGAGCGCTACGGGCTGCGGTACAGCGCGCTCGACCTGGTCGAGGAGATCCGCCAGGCGATCATGGACCGGATCCGCCTCGACCCGCTCACCGCGTGCGCCCTGGCCATCGCCGAGGACTCCGGCTGGGTGCCGGTGGTCGTGACCAACGGCGAGTCGCGTCAGCAGGAGGAGAAGCTCCGAAAGACCGGGCTCGACCGGTACCTCGCTGACTGGGTCATCTCCGAGGAAGCCGGTGTGCGCAAACCCAATCCGCGCATCTTCGCCATCGCCGCCGAGCGGGCCCGGATGCGGCTCTCCGGCGCGTGGCTCATCGGCGACAGCCCCGAGGCCGACATCGGCGGGGCCGACGCGGTGGGCGTGCGCAGCGTCTGGCTGCACCGGGGCCGCCGCTGGATCGAGTCGCGCTACGAGCCGACCAGGACGGCCGACGGCGTGATCGCGGCCATCGCCGAGGTCATGGCGTCCCGTTAGAAAATCAGTTGCGCAGCGCCATCCGGTACTCCACGATGGCACCAACTTCGAGTCGAGAGGGGGCTGGTTCGCATGACTGCCGTCACGGCGCGCTTTCGCATGCTCATGAACCCTCTTCCTTCCTCGACTCAGGAGACCTCGCGTTGCGCGACCAAGACTTCGCTTCACCACGCCGTCGTCGCTTCGATGACGACGACCCGAACTTTCTGAAGCGCCTCTCCCACGACTTCGACACGGCGTGGGACACCTCGGACGCTCCGTCCGAGGACGATGACACCTACACCACCTGGGACGCTCCCGGCGTGCTGCACGGCCCCGAACCCCGCCCCGGCTGGGTCGTGACCGAGCTCGCGGCCCGGGACGCCGAGCTCGGCATCCTCAAGACCGGCAAGGAGGCCGACGTCCACCTCGTGGAGCGCGCGGTCCCCGACGGCCGGCGCTCGCTGCTGGCGGCGAAGCGCTACCGGGCCGCCGAGCACCGCATGTTCCATCGCGACTCCGGGTACCTCGAGGGCCGCCGCGTCCGCGAGTCCCGCGTCACCCGGGCCATGGCGAGCCGCACCTCGTTCGGGCGGGAGGCCATCGCCGGGCAGTGGGCGGCGGCCGAGTTCGCCGCGCTCGGGCAGCTGTGGAGCCTGGGGGTGAGCGTGCCGTACCCGGTGCAGCTCCTGGGAACCGAGCTCATGCTCGAATTCGTGGGGGCGCCGGACGGTACGGCCGCGCCCAGACTCGCCCAGACCCGGCCTTCCCGCCCGGAGCTGGAGTCGCTGTGGTGGCAGCTCGTCGACGGGCTGCGGGTGCTCGCCCGGGCCGGGGTGGCCCACGGCGACCTGTCCCCGTACAACCTGCTGGTCGACGGCGAACGGCTGGTCTTCATCGACCTGCCGCAGATCGTCGACATCGTGATCAACCCGAACGGGGCCCAGTTCCTCGCGCGCGACGTGGCGAACGTGGCGCGCTGGTTCACGGGCAAGGGTTTCGCCGTCGATCCCGAACCGCTCGTCGTGGAGCTGTTGCACGACGCCGGGGTGCGCTGACCGGTTGGACTGCGGCCCGCCCGGATTCGTGACCGGGCGGGCCGCAGTGGGCGCGGCGCCGGCGGGGAGGGTGGCCGCCGTTACCGCTGCTTCGGGTGTTTTCTGTTGTTGTCCGATAAGTCGGGCCGCGCTGACGTTCCGCTCTTGTCCGATAAGTCGGGCGCTGGCGCGCCGCGACTTATCCGATTTTTCGCCTGACGGGGCATAAGTCCGAAAAATCCGGATCGCGAAGCTATCTGGATTTTTCGGGTCGAAAGCCTCACCCCATGTGCACAGCAGCGCCCTCAGCAGGCACGTCGCGCTTCGTGGCCTTGACGAGGACGAATACGACGATCGCCGCGACGATCAGCAGCGCCGAGCCCCACCAGAACGCCGTCACGTAGCCGTCCACCATCGCGTGCGCCCGCATGCTCGCCATCGCGGCCGGGTCGGGCGAGGACGGGAGGTGGTCGCGCCCGTACGCCGTCGCTGCCGTGATCGCCACGGTGTTGAGCAGCGCGGTGCCGAGCGAGCCGCCGACCTGCTGGGACGCGTTCACCACGGCGCTCGCCGCGCCCGCGTCGTGCTCGTCCACGCCGATCAGGGCGATGTTGCCCATCGGCACGAACGTGAGGCCCAGGCCGAAGCCGAGGATGAGCATCGCGGGCAGGACGTGGGTGGCGTACGAGGTGTCGACGCCGATGCGGGTCAGCAGCACCATGCCGACGGCCGCGATGACGCCGCCCGCGGCCATGATCGGCTTGGGACCGAAGCGGGGGAGCAGCGCACTGGCCAGGCCGGCCGCGGTCACGACGCCGACCGAGACCGGCAGCGAGTGCACGCCGGACTTGAGCGGGGTGTAGCCGAGGACCAGCTGGAAGTACAACGTGACGAAGAAGATCGCGCCGATGAACCCGGCGCCGATCAAGGTCGAGGCCAGATAGGCGCCGCCGCGGGTGCGGTGGGCGATCACGCGCAACGGCAGGAGCGGGTTCTTGATGCGCGCCTCGACGACCACGAACAGCGCGAGCAGCAGCAGGGCGACGCCGACGAACCCGAGCGTGACGGGGGAACCCCAGCCGTACTTCAAGTTCATCTGGGCGTCGGTCTCGCCCGCCTTGGTGAAGCCGTAGACGAGCAGGCTCAGGCCGAGCGTGGCCAGGATCGCGCCCGGGATGTCGTAGCGCGTGTTCCCGTGCGCCCGGCTCTCCGGCACGATCGGCACGGCCAGCGCGATCGCGATCAGCGCGACCGGGATGTTGACCAGCAGGCACCAGCGCCAGTTCGCGTACTCGGTGAGCAGGCCGCCGAGGACCAGGCCGAGGGCCGCGCCGCCGCCGGCGATCGCGCCGTAGACGCCGAACGCCTTGGCCCGCTCCTTCGGGTCGACGAAGAGCACGCTGAGCAGGGCCAGCGACGCCGGGGCGAGCAGCGCGCCGAAGACGCCCTGCAGGCCGCGGGCCAGGAACAGCGACGTGTCGTTCCAGGCCGCGCCGCCCAGGGCCGAGGCCAGCGCGAAGCCGATGATGCCGACCACGAAGGTGCGCTTGCGGCCCCAGTAGTCGGCGATCCGGCCGCCGAGCAGCAGCAGCCCGCCGAACGTCAGCGTGTAGGCGGTGACCACCCACTGCTGGTTGGCGTCGCTGATGCCCAGGTCGGCCTTGGCGTGCGGGAGCGCGACATTGACCACGGTCGCGTCCAGCACGACCATGAGCTGGGCCACGGCGATGATCGCCAGCGCGAACCAGCGCTTCGGATACGCGTGCAGCGGCGTCGAGACCACGTCGCTCGCGTGCGCCTCGTGCTTGCCACCGGTGGAGAGGTGACTCATGCGGTAACCCCCCTGAACCATTGAAGGTCTACCGGGGCGGCACGGCGCGAATTTCGTCAGGTTCGCATTGTGAGACCGTGATCACGGAATAATGAGCAGCTTTCCGGTGGATTGGCGACCCTCCAGTGCCGCGTATGCCTCGGCCACCGCATCCAGCGGATAACGCCCCGTGACGGCCGCGTCCACAATGCCGTCGGCGACCCATCCGAACAGCGTTTCCGCGCGTTCCAGCAATTCCGGTCGCGAGGCTGTGAAATGGGCCAGGGTGGGCCGGGTGAGGAAATAGGAACCGGTCATCAGGCGCAGCGGGTCGAAGGGCGGGACCTTCCCGCTGGCCGAACCGAAGAGCACGAGGGTGCCGCGCGGGCGCAGGGCCTGCAGGCTGGTCTCGAACGTGTCCTTCCCCACGCCGTCGTACACCGCGTCGACCCCGATCCCGCCCGTCACCTCGCGCACGGCGTCCAGGGCGTCCTCGTAGGGCACGGCGTGGACCGCACCCGCCGCCGTGGCCAGGTCCCGCTTCTGCGGCGTCGAGGCGGTCGCGACCACCCGGCCGCCGAGGTGCGTGACGATCCGCGTGATGAGCTGGCCCATCCCGCCGGCGGCGGCGTGGACGAGCACGGCACTGCCGGGGCGGACGGCGTACGAGTCGTGGGTCAGGTAGTGCGCGGTCAGGCCCTGCAGCATCAGGGCGGCCGCCTGCTCGGTCGAGACGTCCTCGGGCACCGGGACGAGCCGCTCGGCCGGCACCAGGGCCTGCTCGGCGTGGCTGCCGGGAACGCCGGTCCAGGCCACCCGGTCGCCCGGCGCGAGGCCGAGCACGTCATCGGCGAAGGAGAGCACGGTGCCGGCCCCCTCGCTGCCCAGCATCGCCGGGAGCGGCACCTGATAGGCGCCCGTCCGCTGGTACACGTCGATGAAGTTGACCCCGCTGGCCTGCACCAGCACGAGCACCTCACCGGGGCCGGGCCTGGGGTCGGGCCGCTCCTCGACGTGCAGGACCGAACGATCGCCGTACTCGCCGAACACCACAGCGCGCATGTGCCGTTGCCTCCTTGATTTGTCAGGTTCTTGTCTACCCCAAACCGCCGATCGGAATTGTCGTACCGCTGCCGTAGCATCCGGGCCAGTCACTGGAGGTGAGCAGTGGGCCCGACCCCCACCCATCGACTCGCGATCGACCTAGGCACCTGCCACACCGTCGCCGTCGTGCGCCGCGGCGACGAGGCCCCCCGGGCGCTGCTGTTCGACGGCTCGCCCGTGATGCCCTCCGGCGTCTACGCCGACGAGCAGGGCCGGCTGAGCGTGGGCCGGGACGCCGAGCGGCTCTCGCAGCTGTCGCCGGAGCGCTTCGAGCCGTACCCGAAGCGGGGCGTCGACGAGGGTTCGGTGCTGCTGGGCTCGACCGAGGTCACGGTCGTGGAGATGCTCGCCTCGCTGCTGCGCCGGGCGGCCGAGGAGTCGCTGCAGGCCGGGGTGAACCCGGTCGGCTCGACGGTGCTCACCTGCCCCGCCGACTGGGGCGGCCAGCGCCGGGGCGTGCTGCTGGAGGCGGCCCGCGCGGCCAACCTCGGCCCCGTGGTGCTGGTCGACGAGCCGATCGCCGCCGCGGAGTACTGCCTGCGCGTCCTCGGCCAGCAGGTCGCCCCGCTGCAGAGCCTGGCCGTGTTCGACTTCGGCGGCGGCACGCTGGACGTCTCGGTGGTCCGCCGCGAGTTCGACGGCCTGCGGGTGCTCGGCCTCGGCGGCCTGGACGACCTCGGCGGCGTCGACATCGACGCGGCCCTCGTCGGCCACCTGGGCCAGCTCATCAGCCTGCGCCACCCGGAGCTGTGGCAGCGGCTGTCCAACCCGGACACGACCGCGGCCAAGCGCGACCGGCGGGAGCTGTGGGAGGAGGTACGCGCGGCCAAGGAGATGCTGTCGCGGACCGCCTCCGCCCCGGTGCACCTGCCCGGCACCGACGAGGCCCTGCACCTGACCCGCGAGGAGCTGGAACGGGTCGCCGGGCCGCTCATCGACCGCGCCGTGGACGAGACCCGGCGGGTGCTGGAGCGGGCCGGCGTCGACGTGCGGCAGCTCGCCGGCATCTTCCTCGTCGGCGGGTCCAGCCGGATTCCGCTCGTGGCGAGCCGGCTGCACGCGCGCTGCGGGGTGGCGCCGGTCGTGCCGGAGCAGCCGGAGCTGCCGGTCGCCTACGGCGGGATGCTGGCCGTCGGGACCGCGGTCGGCAGTCAGCCGCCGACCATCAACCCGCCGCCGCCGATGCCGCCGCGCCAGATGCAGCGCCCGCCGGTGCAGCCGGTCTCACCGACGCCGTCCTCGGGATTCCCGGTCTCGGGCGTGCCGACGTCGGGATCGGGCGCGCCGTATCCGGTCTCCGCGCCGTTCGCGGCCCAGCCCGCCACCGGCCCGGTGAGCCCGCCGCGACCCTTGACACCGCAAATGGGACCGCCGCCGAACGTGCCGCCGCAGATGGCGCCGCCGTCGAACATGCCGCCGCCGAACGCGCCACCGGCCTATGGGGTGGGTGTTCCGGTGGTGGCCCCCGCGCGGCGGCGCCGGACCGGGCCGTGGATCGCGCTCGTCATCGTGCTGGCCATCATCGGCGGCTGCGTGTACGGCGGGAACCGGGTCTTCACCTGGTTCGGCGACCAGTTCGAGTCGGCCAAGAACGGCTTGCCGGGCTTCGACACCGGCACCGACGGGCCGGGGCAGGTCGACGGGCTCAAGGCCGGCGCCCCGATCGCGCTCGCCTCCGACGGCTCGTACGCGGCCACGGCCGGCGCCGGCGCGGTCTACACGGCGCAGGTGAGCTCCGGCTCGACGCTCGTCACGGCGTACGCGACCACGGGCAACCAGACGTGGACCGCGACGCTGCAGATGGAGCCGGAGAAGGTGTTCCTGACCGTGGTGGGCAACCTGCTCATCGTCGACGGCGAGAACGACGCCAAGCTGGGCGGGGCGGGCGACCTGGAGTCCCGCTCGGTCATCGACATCGGCACGCACCAGGCCAAGTGGACGAAGCCGTGGAACGACAAGCGGCTCGACGTGCAGTACATCGGCACGGACGCCATCGTCGAGGACCGCGACTGGAACAAGGCCAAGCTGGAGCGGGTCAACCTGCTCGACGGCTCGGTGAAGTGGACCAGCCAGGGAGACCCGAAGGAGACCACCACCTCCGGCCAGCGCAACGTGCTGCCCGCGCTGCACTGGCCGGGCAAGGCGGACGCCAACCTGCACGCGCCCAGCTACGGGCTGAGCTTCGCGCAGGTCAAGCCGTTCCAGGAGACGCTGGCCCCGGACGCGGGGACCGCGGTGCAGCTGATCGCCGACGGCAAGGCCCAGATCGTCGACCTCAACACCGGCAAGCCGAAGTCCAGCGGCAAGATCGACAAGAAGCACGACTCATGGCTCGCCTACGACGGGCTCGTGATGGTCAAGCCGGAGAACGAGGCCACGATCATCGCGTACCGGCAGTCGGACTGGGGCACGGCCTGGACCTACAAGGCCACGACCGGCACGACGGCGGTGGACGACCTGCGCCCGTGCGGCGAGCACGTGGTCTGCGTGCAGGCGGAGCAGACAGGCAACAAGAAGGCGTTCATCGGCATCGACACGTCCAACGGCCAGACCAAGTGGACCAATCCCACGCTCAGCGACCGGGGCAACGGCACCATCAAGACCTACGACAAGCCGAACTGGTACGTGATGGGTGACGGCAAGCTCGTCGCCGGCACCGGCACCTTCATGACCGTCGACGATGCCTCGCTGGTCGACCCGGGCAACGGCAAGGAGATCAAGATCCTCGGCGAGGGCCTGGCCCAGCAGAACATCTACGCGGGCTACGGCAACAACCTCGTCATCGAGGCCGTACGCAAGGGCACCGGGCAGTTCGCGGCCTTCGTCGTCACCCTCGATGGGAAGATCATCGGCTCGGCCGACCTGTCCACGCTGCTCCAGGACGTGTCCGTCAGCAACGACACGCTCGTCGCCGTGGACGAGAAGGACAACAAGGTCTACCGGTTCGAGATCCCCGCGGCCAAGTAGACGAAAAGGCGGCCCGTCCACAGTGGACGGGCCGCCTGATACAAAAAACTAAGCCGCGATCATCTTGCGGAGCACGTACTGCAGGATGCCGCCGTGGCGGTAGTAGTCCGCCTCGCCGGGGGTGTCGATGCGCACCACGGCGTCGAAGTCCACGCCGCTGTCGGTGCTCACCTTGACCGTACGCGGGGTGCTGCCCTCGTTGAGCTGCTCGACGCCGGTGATGGTGAACGTCTCCGTGCCGGTCAGGCCCAGCGACTCGGCCGTCTGGCCCTGCGGGAACTGCAGCGGCAGCACGCCCATGCCGATGAGGTTCGAGCGGTGGATGCGCTCGTACGACTCGGCGATGACGGCGCGCACGCCCAGCAGTGCGGTGCCCTTGGCCGCCCAGTCGCGGGACGAGCCGGAGCCGTACTCCTTGCCGGCCAGGATCACCAGCGGCACCCCGGCCTCGGCGTAGGCCACCGAGGCGTCGTAGATCGTGGTCTGCTCGCCGTTGAGGTGGTTGACCGTGACGCCGCCCTCGGTGCCCGGCGCGAGCTGGTTGCGCAGCCGGATGTTGGCGAACGTGCCGCGGATCATCACCTCGTGGTTGCCACGGCGCGAGCCGTACGAGTTGAAGTCCTTGCGGTCCACCCCGTGCTCGGCCAGGTACTTGCCCGCGGGCGAGTCGGCCTTGATGGAGCCGGCCGGCGAGATGTGGTCGGTGGTCACCGAGTCGCCCAGCTTGGCCAGCACCCGGGCCCCGCTGATGTCGCTGACCGCGGACGGCTCGGTGGCCATGCCCTCGAAGTAGGGGGGCTTGCGCACGTACGTCGAGTCGCCCGCCCAGTCGAAGGTGTCCCCGGTCGGCGTGGGCAGCGAGCGCCACTGCTCGTCGCCGGCGAACACGTCGGCGTAGCGGGTGGAGAACAGGTCCGCGCCGAGCGCCGAGGCGATGGTGTCCTCGATCTCCTTCGGGCTGGGCCAGATGTCGCGCAGGTAGACCGGCTGGCCGTCCGACCCCGTGCCCAGCGGGTCGTTGGTCAGGTCGATGTCCATCGTGCCGGCGAGGGCGTAGGCGACCACCAGCGGCGGCGAGGCCAGGTAGTTCATCTTCACGTCCGGGTTGATCCGGCCCTCGAAGTTGCGGTTGCCGGACAGCACCGACACGACGGTCAGGTCGTGCTCGTTGACGGCCGCGCTGATCGGCTCCGGCAGCGGGCCGGAGTTGCCGATGCAGGTGGTGCAGCCGTAGCCGACCAGGTTGAACCCGAGCTTGTCGAGGTAGGCGGTCAGCCCGGCCCGGTCGTAGTAGTCGGTGACCACCTTCGAGCCGGGGGCCAGGGTGGTCTTCACCCACGGCTTGCGGGACAGGCCCTTCTCGACGGCGTTGCGGGCCAGCAGGGCCGCGCCGATCATGACCTGCGGGTTGGACGTGTTGGTGCAGGACGTGATGGCGGCGATGACGACCGCGCCGTGGTCGAGCTCGTAGTCCTCGACCCGGACCGGCTTGGAGGTGCGGCCGTTGGCGCCCTTGGCCGCCGAGACGACCTCGTGCGGGCGGTCGCCGTTGCTGCTCTGGTGGTTGGCCGGCGCGTCGCTGGCCGGGAACGACTCGGCGCTGGCCTCGTCGGCCGGGCCCTCGACGCCGTCGCCCACGTAGTTGTCCAGCACCGAGCGGAACAGCGACTTGGCGCTCTTCAGCGGCACCCGGTCCTGCGGGCGCTTCGGGCCGGCGAGCGAGGGCTCGATGGTGCTCAGGTCGAGCTCGAGGCGCTCGGAGTAGTCCGGCTCGGCGGCCGGGTCGTGCCACAGGCCCTGCTCCTTGGCGTAGGCCTCGACCAGCGCCACCTGGGCCTCGTCGCGACCCGTCAGCTTCAGGTACTTGATGGTCTCGTCGTCCACCGGGAAGATCGCGACGGTCGAGCCGTATTCCGGGCTCATGTTGCCGATCGTGGCCCGGTTGGCCAGCGGCACCGCGCTCACGCCGGGGCCGTAGAACTCGACGAACTTGCCGACCACGCCGTGCTTGCGCAGCATCTCGGTGATCACCAGCACCAGGTCGGTGGCGGTGGTGCCCTCCGGCAGCTCACCGCTGAGCTTGAAGCCCACGACCCGCGGGATGAGCATCGAGACGGGCTGGCCGAGCATCGCGGCCTCGGCCTCGATGCCGCCGACGCCCCAGCCGAGCACGCCCAGGCCGTTGACCATCGTGGTGTGCGAGTCGGTGCCGACCACGGTGTCCGGGTAGGCCTGGCCGCCGCGGTCCATGATGACCCGGGCCAGGTACTCGATGTTCACCTGGTGCACGATGCCGGTGCCGGGCGGGACCACCTTGAACTCGTTGAAGGCGGTCTGGCCCCAGCGCAGGAACTGGTAGCGCTCCTTGTTGCGGCCGTACTCCAGCTCCACGTTGCGCTCGAAGGCGTCCGGGCGGCCGAACAGGTCGGCGATGACGGAGTGGTCGATCACCAGCTCGGCCGGGGCCAGGGGGTTCACCCGCTTCGGGTCGCCGCCCAGCTCGACCACGGCCTCGCGCATGGTGGCCAGGTCGACCACGCACGGCACGCCGGTGAAGTCCTGCATCAGCACGCGGGCCGGGGTGAACTGGATCTCCACGCTCGGCTCGGCCGACGCGTCCCAGTTGCCCAGGGCCCGGATGTGCTCGGCGGTGATGTTCGCGCCGTCCTCCGTGCGCAGGAGGTTCTCCAGGAGGATCTTCAGGCTGTACGGCAACCGCTGGGCGCCCTCGACCTGGCCGATCTTGTAAATCTCGTAGCTTGCGTCACCGACGCTCAGCCGGCTCTTTGCTCCGAAGGAGTCGAGGCTCGCCACGGCGTGTGCTCCTCTTCCGTCAAGTCGTGCGCTTCCAGTACGCCAGTCTTCCCCAGCGCGCGGCCGGGCAGGGTGGCGGGGGTGCGTTCAAGAAAACCGTACGTCCGTCTTGTTATTCACGCAAGCGCGGTCTCAATCCGCGCCGCCGCGGGCACATGCCCCAGCGCCCGGGCCAGGTCGAGCGCCCGCCGCAGCTCCGCGCGGTCGTCCGTGGCCTCACCCAGCACCCGGCGCAGATCCGGCTCGGCGAAGCGGTTCAGCCCGTCCAGCGGCTCCACGAGGCGCGCCCGCGCGAGCGAAGCCGCCTCCGCGCGCCGGCCCTGCCGCAGGAGCAGGTCCGGATGCAGGGGCAGCAGCCGTGGGTACCGCCAGAGCGTCCCGCCCAGCGCCTCCTCGCCCGCGCGCAGCAGCCCCACGTCGCCGCCGGCCCAGCCGATGAGTACCCGCGACGTCGCGCGGTACTCCCGGCTCTGGATCCGTTCGGCCAGCGCCAGCGTCCGCCGCGCCCGCGCGAGCACCGCGTCCGCGTCGTACGCGTCGGCCGCGACCGAGGCGGTGTAGGAGGTGACGTACATGTCCTGGAACGGCGTGGCCCGGGTCGCCCGCGCGAGGTGGGCCTCGGCCGCCGCCCGGTCGCCGCGCAGGCTCTCCACCGACGCCGCCGGCCCCAGGATGCCCGCGACCGGGTCCCAGTCGATCAGCGGAAACACCGGCAGCCCGGCGGGCGGCAGCGCGTCGAGGGCGCCCTGCAGCAGCGCGCGGGCGCGGGGGAGGTCGGCGCGGTTGTGCGCGGCGTACCCCGCGTGCACGTCGGCCACGATCCGGTCGAGCGGCGCGATCGCGGCCACGCGGTCGAGGTCGCCGGTCGCGGTGTGGAAGGAGGCGTACCCCCACAGCGCCGGGAACAGCTCGGGAACCGGACGGACCCGGCGCAGCACCGGCTCCATCGCGGCGTACTGCGCGGCCGCGCCCTCGCCCAGATAGTCGCCCGTCGCCTGGTGCATGTAGGCCAGCCGGACCCGCAGGTCGAGCTCGGCGACGTCGCGCTGCTGCGATGGCGGGGCGGTGAGCAGTACCGTCGCGGCGGTTTGGAGCAGTTCGAGGGCCTCCTCGTGGGCCGTGCGGTCGTAGGCCTCGCCCGCCGCGTCCGCCAGCACCGGCGCCACCTCCAGCGGCCCGGCGACCGGAAGCGCGAGCCGCAGGTGGACGGCCTGTTCGCCGGCGCTCGCCCCGTCCGCGCGCAGGACCCGGGCCGCCCGCGCGTGCAGCCTGGCCCGCCGCAGCGGCCCCTGCTCCTCGTACGCGGCCTGGCGCAGCAGGTCGTGCGCGAACCGCAGCCGCGCGCCCGCACCTTCGAGGACCCCGGTCGCGACCGCGGTGTCGAGCGTGTCGTACAACTCCACCTCGTCCAGGTGCGTCAACTCGCGCAACACCGCGACGTCGAACTCCCGCCCGAGCACCGAGGCGACCGCGAGCACCGCCCCGAGCTGCCCGGGCAGCCGCGCGAACCGCCGCCGGATCACCTCCTGCACCCGCGCGGGCGTGCGCTCCCGGGCCCCGCGCTCGTCCAGCGCGTGCTCGGCCAGCAACACCCGCAGCAACTCGCCCACGAAGAACGGGTTGCCCCCGGTCCGGTCCACGAGCACCGCCACGGTCGCCGCGGCCAGCTCCCGCTGCGCGATGCGGGCCCCGAGCGCCGCGACGTCCGCGGTTTTCAACCCCCCGAGCCGCAGGTGTACCGCCTGTGCCCCGCCAACCCCGCCCGTCCCTTCCCCGCTGCGCACCCCGAGCACGACCACGATCCCCGAACCGTCCACGCCGCGCAGCAACAGCTGGAGCAACGTCCCCGACGGCCGATCGAGCAGGTGCGCGTCGTCGAGCACAATGAGCACCGGAACGCTCGCGGAGAGCCGCCGCAGCCCGTCGACCAGCCCTTGGTAGAGCCGCGACCGCGCCAGCTCGGCATCGGCCAGCCGCTCAGCCGCGGGCAGCGCGAGCAGGTCTGCGAGCGCCGGATCGAGCACCGCGGGCAGGTTCCCGAACGGCGCGTACGCCGCGGCGAGGGCCGCCCGGTGCTCGCCCGCGAGCCCGCGCAAGGCCTGCGCCCAGGGCAGGAACACGGGCGGCTGCGGCCCGTCGACCCCGCTCCCGCGCCCGACCGTGAACCCTCGCCCGGCGGCCCGCCGGGCCACCTCGTCGAGCAGCGCGGACTTACCGATCCCGGCGACCCCTTCGACCACGACGACGCGCCCGCGCGCGGCGAGCACCTCGTCGACGACGGCCAGCTCCCGATCCCGCCCGACGAGCACGGTCGCACCGCCGCGCCGCGGCGCCTCGACGGGCACCACCGACCGGGGTCTCGCGGGCTCGGCGAGATCGGGAGATCGGCGCAGGATGTCGGACTCCAGGCGGCGGAGGTCCGCGCCGGGTTCGATGCCGAGGTCGTCGGCGAGCAGCGTGCGGGCGCGGGTGCAGGCGTTCAGCGCGTCGGCCTGACGCCCGGCCCGATACAGGGCGAGGATCAGCTGGACCCACAGGGCCTCGCGGTAGGGGGCCTCGGCCAGGGCGGCCTCGGTGGTGAAGATCACCTCGGGGAGCTTGCCGGCGGCCAGCCAGGCGGTGCCGCGGCGCTCGACGGCGGCGAAGCGGAGCTCTTGCAGGCGGGCGCGTTCGGCCTGGGCCAGCGCGGAGTCGCCCAGCTCGGGCAGCGGGTCGCCGCGCCACAGGGCGAGGGCCTCGGTGAAGGTGGCCGGGTCGGTGCTCGGGCCCTCGACCGCGGCGGCGAGGCGGGTCGCGTCGACGGCGGCGGGGGGCAGGTCCAGCAGGTAGCCCGGGGCGCGGCTGACCAGGACGGCGGCGCGGTCGCGGGCGGCGCGGCCGGGTTCGAGGGCGCGGCGGATGCGGGAGACGTACGCCTGGAGCGACGCGATCGCGCGCTCGGGCGGCTCCTCGGCCCACAGCTCGTCGACCAGGGTCTGCACCGGTACGACGCGGCCGGGGCGGGTGGCCAGCAGCGCCACGACCGCGCGCTGTTTCGGGGTGCCCAGGTCGATCTGGTCGCCAGCGGGGGAGAGGACCTCCAGCGGGCCCAGAATCCGTACGTCCAAGCCTTGAGCGTAGGGCCTACAGCTCCACGACCTCGCGGCCTTCGGGGCCCGGGCGGAAGCCGGCGGCGCGGAGGATCTCCTGCAGCTGGGGGGTGGGCAGGGCCTCCAGGGTGCGGGCCGGGGTGGCGCGCAGGGCGTCGATCAGGGCGACCACGACCTGCACGGCGCGGTCGCGGCGGCCGACCGGGGTGGCCACACCCGCCAGGCGGACGGTGATCGGGTCGGGGCGGAGGGCGGCCAGGGCGGCCGGGGGCGCGGCGTCGTCGTCGGCCGGGTCGACCAGCTCCCACCACTGCAGCGTCGCGTCGGAGGCCAGTTCGGCGTCCCACTGGCTCGCCGTCGTCCGGGTGAGCTCGATGCGGGCCGGGGGGACGCGGCGGGCGAGCAGCAGTACGTTCACGAGATCAGCATCCGGGACGGTGCTTGCAAACGCCTTGCGAACGCAAGACAGCAACGCGGCAACGCCGGTCAGGACGCGGGACCGCTACGCGGCTACGCCGGTCAGGCGGGTGTACTCCTCCGGCGTCCCGATGGCCAGCCGGTGGTCCGGGTGCTCGACGTAGTGCTCCACCACCGAGCCCAGGAAGACCGGCTCGACGGCCAGCAGGTCCAGCGGGACCAGCAGCCAGCCCGGCTCGGGGCGGCCCGGGCGGCGGATGCTCAGCGCCAGCTTCGGGGCGCGCACGGTCATCGGCAGCGGGTCGGCCGGCACCCGGACCAGGTCGTCCCAGGCCAGGACCCGGCGGCCGCCGGCCCGGATGTTCAGGCCGGTCGGGCTCACCACGATCCGCGGGCCGCGCAGCAGGGGCAGGACGGCGCCCGCGATGACCAGGGCGGCGCCGATGTTGATGCCCAGCCGGGTGGTCGGGGACAGGGCCGGGTCGCTCTCCAGGAAGATGGTGCCGAGCAGGGCCCAGCCCATGGTGAGGCGGCCCAGCAGGATCGGGGAGCCGGGCACCACGAACGCGTCGCCGCGCACCCGCAGGGCGGCCGGCGGCGGGTGCTGGATCGGGCGGAACACCACGCCGAAGACGATGAACGCGGTGCTGAGGACCACGATCGGGGCGAACAGCAGCGCGGCGGCGGCCCACATCGGGGTGTTGTCCGGGGTGACGCCGAACTCGTAGACGACCCGGAGCACGACGATCAGCAGGGCGACGCCCACGGCTGCCGCCTTGCTCGCCATCACGTACCGGCCGAACCGCCCGGGTGTCACAGCGCCAAGTCTACGAATTCACCGAAGCGGACCCAACCTCACACAGCGAGGTCGTCGAAGCGGGTGCGCAGGTCGGCGACGGTCGGCATGGACACGGCGCCGCCCGGGGACTCGCAGACCAGGCCGGCGACGTGGACCGCGACCCGCGTGAGGGTGGCCCAGCCGCCGAGGTCGTCGGGCTTGCCGTGGGACAGGATGCCCCAGCTCAGGCCGGCCATGGTCGCGTCGCCCGCGCCGGTGGCGTCGACGGGGACGATGCGCGGTGCGGGTACCAGTACCGTCGAAGGGCCCTTGGCAACTAATGCCCCCTGCGCGCCCAGCGTGACGACGACCGCTCCCGCCCCCGCGCCCAGGAGCCGGGCCGCGGCCTGCTCCGGGGACTCGCCCCACAGCGCGGTGGCGTCGGCCGAGCTGAGCTTGACCAGGTCGGCGGTGGCCGCGAACTCCTCGACGACGTCCGGGTTGAGCCCGACGATCGGGCGGACGTTGGGATCGAAGACGCGGACCGGGCCGGGGACCGCCCAGGCCTTGCGCGCGGCCGCGAGGACCGGCGGGGCGAGCAGGCACATCGATCCGCAGTACAGCAGCCGCGCCCCCGCCACCAGCCGCTCGTCGACGTCGGGGGCGTCGAGCAGGCCGTAGGAGGGCGGGTCGCCGTAGAAGCAGAAGGTCGGTTCGTGGCCCTGGAACGTGGTGACGGCGAGCGTGGTGGCGACGTGCGGGATCGTGCGCGCACCGTCGGTACCGACGCCGGATTTGTCCAGGAAGTCCAGCAGGCGGTGGCCGAACGGGTCGTCCCCGAACGAGCCGAGGAAGTGCACGTCGGCGCCGAGACGGGCGATGCCGACGGCCACGTTGAACGGCGCCCCGCCGACGGCCGGGCGGTAGACGAGCTCACCGCCCGCCGTGGACTCGAGCAGATCGATCAGAGCCTCACCGAGCACCACGCCGTAACCCGTCATGCGGCAAGTATCCGCTGGCCGGCGCTCACAGGCGAGACTCCTCGGGCGAGACGTCGGTGAATCCGGGCCGCATGGTGCCGGTGACGAAGACCGCGTGCCAGACGCAGAAGACGAGCACCGTCCAGATCTTGCGCGAGTGGTCGGCCTCCTTCTTGCGGTGGCCGCGCAGCAGGCCGCGGATCACGTCGAGGTCGAGCAGGTCACCGGCGCCGGAGGTGTCGAGCAGGCCGTGCGCCCAGTCGTACATCTCGCCGCGCAGCCAGGGCCGGATCGGGACCGGGAAGCCGAGCTTCTTGCGGTGCACGATCGGCTCCGGCACCACCCCGGCCAGGGCCCGGCGCAACGCCGCCTTGGTCTCCTGCGAGCGCGGCGGCACCTTGAGCTCGCTGGGCAGCGTCGCCGCGACCTCCCACACCGCCCGGTCCAGGAACGGCGTGCGCAGCTGCAGCGAGTGGGCCATGGTCATGCGGTCGGCCTTGACCAGGATGTCGCCGCGCAGCCAGGTGTACAGGTCGATGTACTGCATCGTGGTCACGTCGTCGAGCGCCCCGGCCTCCTTGAACACCGGCGCGGTGACGTCCGTGTGGCGCACGTCGGGCTCGTAGTGCCGCAGCAGGGCGGCCTTCTCCTCGTCGGAGAAGATCCGGGCGTTGCCGTAGTACCGCTCCTCGATCGGCGTCGTGCCGCGCTCGAGGAAGCTCTTGCCCTTGACGCCCTGCGGGATGACCCGGGACACGGCCCGCAGGCCGCGCTGCATCGAGTCGGGCAGGTGGCTGACGCTCGACAGCGACAGCGGCTCGCGGTAGATGGGGTACCCGCCGAACAGCTCGTCCGCCCCGTCGCCGCCGAGCACCACGGTGACGTCCCGGGCGGCCCGCTCGGCCAGGAAGAACAGCGGCACCAGGGCCGGGTCGGCGACCGGGTCGTCGAGGTGCCAGACGATGCGCGGCAGGGCCCGCATGAAGTCGGCCGCGGTCACCACGGTCGCGCTGAGCGGCACCCCGAGTGCGCGGGCGGACTGCTCGGCCACGTCGATCTCGGAGAACTGCGCGCCGGGCCCGGCCGCGTCGTAGCCCACGGTGTACGTGCGCAGCCCCGGGTCCTTCTCGGCGGCCAGCGCGACGATCGCGGTCGAGTCGATGCCGCTGGACAGGAACGCGCCGACCGGGGCGTCGGCCTGCATGTGCGCGTGCACGCTGTCGCGCAGGGCCTCGGCGATCCGGTGCACGACGGCCGCCTCGTCGGTGACGGGCGTCGGGCGGAAGGTCAGCTGGCTGTACCGCCGGTTGGCCAGCGGCCCGCCCGGGGTGTACACGAACGACTCGCCCGCCCCGAGCCGCCGCACCTCGGGGTGCATGGTCGCGGGCTCCGGCACGTACTGCATGGTCAGGTAGTGCTGCAGCCGCACGGTGTCCACCGCGGTCCGCTCGGCGACGAAGGGCAGGAGCGCCTTCTTCTCGCTCGCGAGGTACACCCCCTGGGAGGTCGGCAGCTGGAACAGCGGTTTGATGCCGAACGCGTCGCGGGCACCGAAGGCCCGCCGGGCCGAACTGTCCCAGATCACGAACGCGAACATGCCCCGCAGCCGGCTGACCGCGCCCGGGCCCCAGTGGTGGTACGCGGCCACGACGACCTCGGCGTCGCTGCCGGTGCCGAACTCGGCGCGGCGGTCCTCCTCCAGCTCGGCCCGCAGCTCCGCGGCGTTGTAGACGGCCCCGTCGAGCACGATCAGATAACGGCCGGCCGTCACGCCGGTCGGCGGGTACTCGATCGGCTGCGTCGCGTTCGGATGCCCGTCGGCGACCCGCAGGTCCTCCGAGCCGAACACGACGTCGTCGGTGGCGACGATGCGCTCGGCGTCCGGGCCCCGGTGCCGCAGCAACCCGAGGGCGTCGGCGACCGCATCCCGCTGCGCCGCCGCGCCACCCCGCGCGCTGACGAACGTGAGAAGACCCGCCATGGCAAGCATCCTCGCACGGGGTACCGTCGCTGGTGCAGCACGAATTCGGCTCGGATTGGAGTGGGTCACGGTGGACGAACCGGCCGGCACGCAGTCGCACGACCCGGACTTCCCGGAGCGCTTCCGGGAGTTCATGCGCACAGGCTGGCGCGACACCACGCTCGACGTCTCGCCCCGCACGGAGGCGCCCGACCACGCCAAGCGCCGCGCCGAGCTGTCCGCCGCGTTCCCCGGTGAGACGTTGATCATCCCGTCCGGGATCGAGTACGTCCGCTCGAACGACACGAACTTCACGTTCCGGCCCGGGACCGAGCACGTGTGGCTCACCGGCGAGCACGACCCGGAGTCGGTGCTGGTGCTGCACCCGACCGAGGGCGGCCACGACGCCACCCTCTACGTGCGCCCGCGCTCGCCGCGCGACACCGACGAGTTCTTCACCGACCGTAACTACGGCGAGCTGTGGATCGGCCGCCGGCACACCCTCGCCGAGAAGTCGACCGAGCTGCAGGTGCAGACCGCGCACGTCGACGCGCTCGCCGCCGCCCTCGACGACGCCCGCCCCGGCCGCACCCGCGTGCTGCGCGGCTTCGACCCGACTGTCGACGCGGCCGTGCGCAGCACCGACCCCGAGCGCGACCGGGAGCTGGCCTGGGTCCTGTCCGAGCTGCGGCTGGTCAAGGACGCCTGGGAGCTCGAGCAGCTGCAGGACGCGATCGACGCGACCGTGCGCGGCTTCGAGGACGCGGCCCGGGCCCTGCCGGCCGACCGCCCGGTGAGCGAGCGGCTGATCGAGGGCGTGTTCGGCCTGCGCGCCCGGCACGACGGCAACAGCGTCGGCTACGGCTCGATCGTCGGCAGCGGCGCCCACGCGGCGATCCTGCACTGGACGCGCAACGACGGCCGGACCCGCCCCGGCGACCTGCTGCTCATGGACATGGGCGTGGAGAACCGCAACCTCTACACCGCCGACGTGACCCGGACCGTGCCGGTGTCCGGGACCTTCACGCCGCTGCAGCGGCAGGTCTACGACATCGTCTTCCGCGCGCAGCAGGCCGGGATCGACGTCATCCGGCCCGGCACCGCCTACGACGACATCCACCAGACCTGCATGCGGGTGCTGGCCGAGGGCCTCGCCGACCTGGGCGTCCTGCCGGTCTCCGTCGAAGAGGCGATGGAAAAGGACAGCATCTTGTACCGCCGGTGGACGCTGCACGGTTTCGGCCACATGCTCGGTCTGGACGTGCACGACTGTGCTCACGCGCGCAAGGAGCGCTACCGGGAGGGGCACCTGGAGGCGGGCTACGTGCTGACCGTCGAGCCGGGCCTGTACTTCCAGCCGGAGGACGAGCTGGTCCCGGCCGAGCTGCGCGGGCTCGCGGTGCGCATCGAGGACGACGTGCTCGTCACCGCGACGGGCGCGGAGAACCTGTCCGCGGGCCTGCCGCGCACGTCGGCCGACGTCGAGTCGTGGCTGGCCGCCCGGCGCGCGGAGGAGTTCCGCTTGCCGTAAGCGGCTGTCTTTGTCGGATCGGCGACCTGTTTGCGGTTTTCGCAACCCGTGAAGGTCACCATGCGGCCATGACCGCTCTGATCGTTCTCGGCGCCGTCCTGGTAGTCGTGATCGTGCTCGTGTGGTGGGCCGTGGCCACGTACAACTCGCTGGTCAAGGCCCGCACCCAGGTCGACGCGTCGTGGGCGCAGATCGACGTCCAACTCAAGCGCCGGCACTCGCTGATTCCGAACCTGGTCGAGACGGTGAAGGGGTACGCCGCGCACGAGCGGGGCACCCTGGAGGCCGTCGTCGCCGCCCGCAACGCCGCCGCGTCCGCCGGCGGGGTCGACCCGGGCCGCCAGGCCCAGGCCGAGGGGCAGCTGACCCAGGCCCTCGGCCGGCTGTTCGCGCTGGCCGAGGCCTACCCGAACCTCAAGGCGAACCAGAACTTCCTGCAGCTGCAGGGCGAGCTGGGCAACACCGAGGAGAAGATCGCGTACGCGCGGCAGTTCTACAACAGCGCCGTGCAGACGTACAACCAGAAGATCCAGACGCTGCCGACCAACGTGATCGCGGGCGTCGGCGGCTTCCGGGTCCGGCCGTACTTCGAGGCCGCGGGCGGCGAGCGCGCCGACGTCAACGTGCGGTTCTGACGGCCGTGTCCGGGATTGATCCGAAATCGGTGGTCGAGGCGGGGATCGGGGCGATCGGCCTCGCCGTCTGGTTCGCGGCGTTCCTCGGGGCGCTGGCCGTCACCCGGCCCCGGCCCGTCCCCGTGCCGCCGCCGACCCAGGATTTCGGCGGCCCGGAGTCGCCGGCCGTCGTCAGCCTGATCACCGGGCGGTGGGAGCTCACCGTGGACGCCGCCGAGGCGACGTTCATCGACCTGGCCGCGCGCAAGGTGCTCGAGTTCCGCCAGCCCGGCAACGATCCGCTGCAGACGACGGTGCACGTCCGGCAGGAGAACCCGGCCGGGCTGAACGCATACGAGCGGCTGATCTTCGAGCGGGTCACCGCGCTGGCCCGGCAGGGCGTCGTGCCGCTCACCGCGCTCACCTTCCGCGACGAGCAGGAGGCGAAGGGCTGGACCAAGCGGCTGAACGCGGCGATCGTGGCCGATGCGCGATCGCTCGGCTTCTCGCAGCGCCGGTTCTCCTCCGCCGTGGTGGCCGCGTTGAGCGTGCTGGCCGCCGTCCCGTCGTTCGCCGTCGGGCTCGGCATCTTCCTGCACTCGGGCAGCGGCGGTTCGGTCGTGGCGGCCCTGTTCGTCTGGCTGGGCCTGGGCATCTTCGCGGGCAAGACGCGCGGGGAGCGGGACACCCCGGCCGGGCGCGAGGCCGCCGCCCGCTGGCTGGGGCTCAAGGCGTTCCTGCGCGCCCACGAGAGCTTCGCCGACCTGCCGCCGGCGGCCGTGGCGGTGTGGGACCGGTACCTGTCCTACGGCGACGCGGTCGGCGCGACCCGGGTCTGCGCGGCCGTCATCGACCTCGGGATGGGCAACCGGCGCAAGGTGTGGAGCTCCTTCGGGGGCACCTGGCACCGGGTGCGCGTGGCCTATCCGTCGTTCTGGCCGCGGTACGGGCAGCGGGCCGTGCGGCTCACCGTCAAGGGCGTCATCGCGCTGGGCATCACCGCGCTGCTGGTGCGCTCCAGCGGGTTCCGGCCGGAGCTGGTGCCCTCGCTCGCCGTGCAGGTGGTCGTGCTGGTGCCGCTGCTCTACGGCGGGTACACCCTGATCGGCACCCTCGTCGACGTCGTCACGCCGGTCACGGTGACGGGGGAGGTGCTCTGGGTCGAGACCTGGAAGACCAAGAGCCAGGGGGAGGACTCGCCGTCGATCCCCGTCATCCACTATCTGGCGGTGGATTCGGGGAGCGGGGACCGTACCGTGGCGTGGGCCTGCCCTTCCGAACTGGTGGGCCGGACCGGGGTCGGGGACGTGGTGACCCTCACCGCGCGGCGGTGGACGCGGCGGGTGCTCGACCTGCGGGTGGAGACGGCCGGGCGGGTGCGGTCGCAGACGTATGGGGACGAGAAGACCGACGCGCTGATCCTGCGCGCGATGAACGCGGGGGCGCCGGCGCTGGCCACCGCGGTGCGGCCGACGACCGTCGTGGCCTCGGCGCTGGTCACCGTCGAGGAGGCCGGGCGGGTGCTGCAGCAGCCGGTGACGCTGGCCGGGGGATCGGGTGCCGTGGCGGTGGGGTCGATGAACCTGGCGGAGTACCGGGCGGCGGACGGCTCGGGGCTCGTCGTCGCGGTGGTCACCGGCGATACGGCTTCGCTCGCGATTCGGGCGCATCGGGGCGGAATGCCTGTTCCGGGCGTCGGCGACGAGGCGTTCGCGTCGGGGCAGTGGGCGGTCGCCCGGCTCGGGGGAACGGTGGTCACCCTCGAGCAGCGCAGCCGGACCGCCATTCATCAGCCGTACCTGGCGTGGCTGCTCGGGATTGCCGTCGGCCGACTCACTTGAGTGGGACGGTCGTTGGGTAAGAGGATTCCCGGTAGACAGCTCCAGCCACTCGCAAGGAGATTGCGCATGTCCGATCGTCCGCGCCCGCCGTCGCCGTACGACTTCCTCCCCGCGGTGCCGGCGTTCAGCTTGACCAGCGAGGACCTGACCGACGGGGGCACGCTGCCCGACGCCCAGGTCCACGAGCGCGGCAACACCTCGCCCCACCTGGCCTGGTCGGGCGCGCCCGAGGGCACCAAGGGCTTCGCGGTGACCTGCTACGACCCCGACGCCCCGACCGGCGGCGGCTTCTGGCACTGGCTCGTGTACGACATCCCGGCCGACGTGACCGAGCTGCCGACCGGCGCCGGTACCGGCGACAAGGACGGCCTGCCGGACGAGGCGATCCACGCCCGCAACGACTACGGGACCCGGGACTTCGGCGGTGCGGCCCCGCCGCCGCAGGACGCGCCGCACCGGTACTTCTTCGTGGTGCACGCGCTCGACACCGACTCGCTCGGGATCGACGCCGACGCCAACCCGAACGTGGTGGGCTTCAACCTGACCGCCCACACGCTCGGCCGCGCGATCCTGGTGTCCAGCTTCGGGTTCTAAGGCCTGTTTGGTAACTGGGGTAGGTGCTGCGGCGGAGTCCAGATTTCGTCTGCGTGCGCAGCGCGGAGGCCAGGCTACCGGTGTTGTAACCGGGCCTTCGCGATGTGTGCGCAGGCGGAATCTGGGCCCGCCGCAGCCCTGCCTCAGTTACCAAACAGGCCTTAGTTCTTCAGCCGAGTTTCTCAGTCGAGCCAGAACGTGTCGTGTTCGAGCATGAAGGCGGCGCGTTCCTCGTCGGTTTTCGAGCCGAGCTCCGGGAGGCCCTCGAAGTAGGCCTCCCGGGGCGCGCCCGGCGCGAAGTGCAGCAGCATCTCGGCCGGGGCGCCCGACTCGTTGCGGAACGCGTGCACACCGCCCTCCGGAACGTGCACGAAGTCGCCCGGTTCGGTGTCGATCCAGCGCTTGCCGTCGTAGATGCGCACCGAGCCGCTCAGGATGAAGAACGACTCCGAGATCGAGCGGTGGAAGTGCGGGTCCGGCCCGCTGGGCTTCGGGCCCATGACCCAGCGGTACAACCCGAACTGCCCGTTCGTCGACTGGCCGGTGGCCAGGTAGTGCACGGTGTTGCCGCTCGAGTACGTGAACTCCGGGGGCGTGCCGGCGGGCCGGTAGGTGGCGCTCAGCTCGCCCTTTTCGCCGCGATACTTCGGGGACGGGTAGGACATACCCTCACTGTACGGATTCGCGGAGTTTGTGGGCGGCCGCGACCACGTTGCCGAGCGCCGCGCGGACCTCGTCGTACGTGCGCGTCTTGAGGCCGCAGTCCGGATTCACCCACAGCCGCCCCGCCGGAATCACCTCCAGCGCGCCGCGCAGCCGCTTGACGACCTCGGCCACGTCCGGGATGCGGGGTGAGTGGATGTCGTACACCCCGGGGCCGACGCCGCGGGTCAGCCCCTCGATCGCGAACCCGCTGCGGGCCGCCTCGATGCTGGTCACGTCGGCGTCCAGGGCGTCGATCGCGGCCAGGACCTGCGGTGCGTCGGAATAGCACAGGTGGGTGTGGATCTGGGTGGCGTCGGCGGCGCCGCTCGTCGCCCGCCGGTACGCGGCCACCGCCCAGGCCAGGTACTCCTCCTGCTCCTCGCGGCGCAGCGGCAGCAGCTCGCGCAGGGCCGGCTCGTCGACCTGGATGATCCGGATCCCGGCCGCTTCCAGGTCGCGCACCTCCTCCCGCACCGCGTCGGCGACCTGCAGCGTCACGTCCCGCAGCGCGCGGTCGGGGCGCACGAACGACCAGGCGACGATGGTGACCGGGCCGGTGAGCATGCCCTTGACCGGCTTGGCGGTGCGCGACTGCGCGTACGTCGCCCAGCGCACCGTGATCGGCGCCGCCCGGGCGACGTCGCCGTGCAGGACGGGCGGGCGCGTGCAGCGCGAACCGTACGACTGGACCCACCCGTTGCGCGTCACGGCGAAGCCGTCGAGCTGCTCGGCGAAGTACTGCACCATGTCGTTCCGCTCGGGTTCGCCGTGCACGAGCACGTCCAGGCCGAGCGCCTCCTGCTCCTCGACGACCCGGTCGATCTCCGCCGCGATCCGCGCGTCGTACTCCGCCGCCGGCAGCCGCACGCGGGCCTGGCGGATCTCGGCGGTCTGCGGGAACGAGCCGATGGTGGTGACCGGGAGCAGCGGCAGGTTCAGGTCGGCCTGGGCGGTGACCCGGATCGCGTACGGGCTGCGCGTTGCGGGGCTCGTCCCGCTCGTGGCGCTCGGCCGCTCGGGCAGCGGTCCCGGCTTCGGCCCCAGCTCGGCGAGCGCCACGACCTCGGCGACCTTCTCCTCGGCGAAGGCCAGGCCGTCCGGCAGCCCCGATTCGCCGCGCAGCGTGTAGGGCACGTGCAGCAGCGAGCAGCTCGTGGAGACCGAGGTCGCGCCGGCCGCGGCGAGCAGCGCGCGGGCCGCGTCCGGATCGGTGCGCCACACGTTGCGCCCGGAGACGACGCCGCCGACGATGGTGCGGCCCTGGAAGAGCTTCAGGTTCGCCGGCACGCCGTGGGTCAGGTCGACCGCGACCCCCTCGACCGGCGCCACCGCGAGGGCGGGCAGGGCTTCGTCGGCGTTGCCGAAGTACGACGCGACGAGCAGCTTCGGCCGGCGTTCGAGCGCGGCCAGCCGCCGGTAGGCGTGCCGGACGGCCGGTGCGCCCCCGTCGACCACGAGCACCGGCTCGTCCAGCTGCACCCACTCGACACCGGCCGCGTGCAGGGCCTGCAGGATCCCGGCGTACGCGTCCAGCAGGTCGTCGAGCCGATCCAGGTTGCCCTGCAGGAAGGTGACCGGGCCGAGCAGCACGGGCCGCGTCTCGTGACCGAGGGCGCGCGCTTCGCGCAGCTCGGCGAGCGGCTTGTCCGGGACCGAGCGGAACCGGGTGCGCGGGCCGATCTCCGGCACGATGTAGTGGTAGTTCGTGTCGAACCACTTCGTCATCCGCAGCGCCGGGACGTCGTCGGTGCCGCGGGCCATCGCGAAGTACGGGTCGGGCGCGTCGCGGAACCGGTCGGGGATCGCGTCCACCGCGACGGCCGCGTCGAGCACGTGGTCGTAGAGCGAGAACGTGTTCGAGGGCAGTCCGGCCAGCCCGAGCTCGTGCAGCCGGCGCCACGTGCCGGCGCGCAGCCGGCGCCCGGTCTCGTCGAGCTCGGCGCGGTCGAGGCGGCCGGCCCAGTAGCCTTCGAGGGCGCGCTTGAGCTCCCGGTCCGGCCCGATGCGGGGATAGCCGAGCACGGTGGAGCTGGGGAAGAGTTCGGTCACAAGGGCGGATCGTGCAGGTTCGCACCGCCCATCGCACGATCGATAAGCGCCGCGAATAGCCGATACTCAAGAGCGTGGCGGCGCTGCGGGACATCGAGTGCTTCGCGCTGGTGGCGCGGCACCGCTCGTTCTCGCGCGCGGCCGCCGCCCTGTCGCTGTCCCAGCCCGCGGTGAGCCAGGCGGTCGCGCGACTGGAGCGGGAGCTGGGGCAACGGCTGTTCGCCCGCACGAGCCGCACCGTCGAGCCGACCGCCTTCGGCACTGCTCTGTTGCCGTTCGCCACGGCGGTGCTCGATCAGGCCGCAGCGTTCGCGGCGGAGGCGGCGCGACTGGCGGTACCGTCGCCGCTTGGTATTCGGCTCGTTTATGCACCGGTCGCGGGGACGTTCGCGGCCCGCCTCGCGCGCCGCCTGACCCTGCGCAAGCCGGGCCTGGACCTGACCCTCATCCCCGCCGGTCGATCGGCCGCCGCCGACGAGCTGCTGATCCCCGGGACGGCGGCCCTGATGAGCGCGCCATTCCCGCCGGGGTACGCCACAGCCGCGCGTTTCCACGTGCCGCTGAGCCACCTGGCGCTTTCCTCGTCCGATCCGCTCTCGACCGCGCCTTCGCTCACCCTGGACCGCGCGGGCCGCATCCTGCTGCCGCGCGGCCTCCCCCTCCCTCCGGGCATCCGCCTGGCGGCGGAACCGGTGGACGACCCGGCGGCGGCGCTCGATTTGGTCGCGGCGGCCCGGGGCACGCTGCCAGTGCCACAACTGCTGGTCGACACCGTGCGGCGGCCGGATGTGCGGTTTGTCCCGCTGTCCGGCCCGGCACTGCGACTGACGTTCGCACTGGTGTGGCGGGCAGAGACGGCGGGGGAGGACGTGATGGCCCTCGTCCAGGCCGCCCAGGAAGCCCTGCGGCGCTGAACAGCCCTACTGTTCCGCGCTGCCCGGCCGACCGAGCGCTTCCTCGATCTGCGCCAGCTTGTCGCGCGACGCCACGGTGTCTCGGTGACGGTCGCCGAGAACGCGCTGTCGGGCGCTCAGGATCTGCCGATGCATCGCCCGGGCCTCGACGAGCTCACCTTGCATGGCCAGGATGTTCGCGAAGGTCGTCATCGCGGTGAGGGTGTGGGGGTGATCGTCACCGAGGATGCGGCGTACGGCGGCCAGCGCTTCCGCCTGCATGGCGCGGGCCTCGACGAGGCGCCCAAGCTTGGCGAGGACGCCGGCAAGGTTGTTGGCCGAGCCGAGCGTGTCAGGATGATTGTCCCCTCGGCGTCGGCGCGTGGCGGCCAGCGTTTCCTCGTGCATGGCCTGCGCGTCGGCGAGATGGCCCAGCCTGGCCAGGACGATCGCGAAGTTGTTCATCGACACGAGCGTGTCGTAGTGATCGTTCCCGAGCACGCGTCGGCGTGCCGCGAGCACCTCCTCGTGCATCGTCCGAGCGTCGGCGAAGTTCCCGGACCGTGCCAAGGCCTCCGCGAGGTCATTCATGGACGTCAAGGTGTCCCGATGATCAGGGCCGAGGATCTGTCGGCGGGCGCCCAAGGCCCGTTCGTGCAGTGCCTGGCCGTCAGCCAGTTCCCCCAGCTTGATCAAGACCTCGGCGAGGTTGTTCAACGCTGTCAGGGTGTCCTGATGAGTGGCGCCGAGACGCCGGTGCAGACGACTGTGGGCTTCGGCGAGGAGGCGTTTGGCTTCCTTCAGCTCTCCACGGCGCTTCGCATAGAGCCCACAAGCACCCAGCAACAGCCCCGCCGTCCGGTCGGCTGAAGCCGGCAAGTCCTGCGCGACGGCGGTGACGTGCGGATACAGGCGGGCGATGCGTGGCCATTCTTCCGGATCATCGGTGCGGCTCGGAAGCGCCGCAGAAAGTGCATCCGCAGCGACCTGAGCCCAAGTGGTCCGCCGGACCCAGAACCTCCACCATCCCGGTCTTGGCGGCGCCGGGTGGTGACGGCGGATGACCTCGGCCGCGAGCTGATGAATGCGGATCGCACCGTTTCGGATGTTGACGAGCGCGAGCTCGGCGAGCACTTGTAGGGCGCGATCGTAGGCCGCCGGATCGTGGACGGTCCGGCTCAACACAGCGGGGACGTGGCGCGCGCCAATGGCGGTGCAGAGGTCGCGGGGGATGGGCGCAACCGCGAGATGAGCGAGGAACTGGACCAGATATGGCGCCGCGGCGTGGATCTGGCCGGCAGCACGCAGCGCGACGGTGATGGTGGCATCGATCGTCGGGTGCTGAGCCTGTGGGGTTTCGTATTGCAAGAGACGGTGCTGCTGAACGGCGTTGAGGTAATCGGCCGGCGTGCGACCGGTAGCGGCACAATACGCACGGGCCTGTTCCAAGGCCAGCGGCAGGTAGCCGAGCCGCTCCGCAAGCTGCAGGGTCGTAGCGTCAACCGTGGTTTCGCCTGATCGGTCGCCGGTTCTGGTGAGCAGAGTGGCCGCCGACTCGGGCGAAAGGAGATCGACTTCCTGTGTGTGAGCGACTGTCTCCCAGTTTGGGTTACGCGAGGTCAGGAGCACATGACCATTGCGCGGCGGAATGAGGCCGCGAACCGCGGCTGGGGTGGCGTCATCGAAAATCAACAACCAGCGATCACGACCGCATAGGGCGGTGACTACGACGGTTGCCGCTTGCTCCAGGTCGGTTCCGACCGTCAGACCGAGGGATTCGGCGAGCTGGGCAACGCCGGCAACGGCAGCGAGTCGGTCGGCGGCACGAACCTGCCACGCAATATCGAATTGGTCGGCTCGCCGGTGGGCCCAAGCAAGCGCGAGCTGGGTCTTGCCGACGCCTGGAATACCATGCAGCGCCACCCTGTCGCCGACACGCAGCGCGTTGTCCAGCGCCATCAGATCCGCATCGCGAGCGGTGAATGTAGTCACCGGCGCCACCACGTTCCATGCCCTTCCAGCGGGTTGAGCGGAATCCGCCGACCGGGCGCTCGGCAACACCAGGTTGATGTCGCGTCGGGCTTGATACACCGTTGCGTTGTCTCGGGCCCTCCCGCGGAACCAGGCCCAATTCCTGCTGCGAGCCGAGCCGTTCACTCTTGCGGACGCTGACGTGTGTCGGCGTTGTGGATGTCACGGCCTGCCTGCATCACGACGCCGTTGCCTTTCGCTTTCCCGCTGAAGCGCAGGATGCGCGGGGTGCTTCGACCGGTATGCGGGGGCGCCGCGATGAAGAGGGTGACAAGCGCGACCAGAAGACTGCCGATGCTGGCCAGCCAGGACATGACCTCGACGCCGTGCTGACCGAACAGCACTGCGGCGACGATCAATCCGATGACTAAGAGTCCGCCGGTGACGACACCGGCCCACCTTCCGGCGCGGTTCACGCCATGAGCATGACGTAGTCGTACGGCAACTGTCGACTGTCCAGTCCGCCACCGCGCAGCTGACGGACGGTAGGTATGTGTGTGGGCCGCAGGCCCGCATATTCGTTTGTTTCGGACCTCTGGTTTCTGGCGCTGCAGGCGCCGTTACGGACCTTTCACCCCTCGGACCGTTTCGTTCTGTTCGCCGCAGGCGCCGCGGACCGGGACCACCGAATGATGACCACGACGGACCCGGCAGTGAATCTTCGGACCGCGCCCACCTACCGTGCCCACCTGCGGTTAGGGCCCCTTTACTGCGGTTCACCTCGGGCGGGCCGGAGGCCGTCCGCAACCCCCGATAAGTTGTGGCCCGTTGTGTGTCAATCCTGGCGGTGCGCTGCCACCGCGGCGGGCCCACACGGCTTGGACCGACGCACAACGGGCCACACCTTGGTCCGGGGTTGGGGCGGCCTTCGGCCCGCCCCGTTCAACCGCAGCAGAGGGCACCTGACCGTAGTCTGGTTGCGGTAGGTGGGCGCGGTCCGTGAATTCGCCGCCGGGTCCGTCGTGGTCATCATTCGGAGGGCCAAAGGGCTATAAGCATCCCAAAGGCCAGACCCCCCGGGACGGCGGTGGTTGGGTGCGCGTGGCAGACTTGAGGCCCCATGACTACCGTCGACCGGCCGCTGCGGATCGTCCGGACCTATCACCCGCGCCGCGGGCGGCTCAGTGGTCGGCATTTCGACGCGCTGGAGCGCCTCGCCGCGCGGTATGCCTTCGCGCCTGGCTTCGAGGTTGACGTGCTGGAGATCGGGTCCGGGATGGGTGAGGCCACCGCGCAGATGGCCGCGGCCGACCCGGAGCGGCAGTACCTTGCCGTCGAGGTGCACACGCCCGGCGTCGCCAACCTGCTGCACCTGATCGACGAGCACGGTCTGGGCAACGTGCGCGTCGCGGACGTCGATGCGTTCGAGTTGCTCGCGAACCAAGATGCCATCCCCGCCGGCAGCCTCGACGCGGTGCATGTGTTCTTTCCGGACCCGTGGCCGAAGGCGCGCCACCACAAGCGCCGGCTCATTGTGCCCGAGCGCGTGGCCATCCTGCGCGGGCGGTTGAAGCCGGGCGGCGTCATCCACTGCGCGACCGACGACGAGGGGTACGCGCACGCGATGCTCGAGACGCTCACCGCCGACCCCGGCCTGCGCAACCGGTACGACGGCTTCGCGCCGCGGCCCGCGCACCGGCCCGTCACCAAGTTCGAGCAGCGCGCGGTCAAGGCCGGCCGCGCCGCCTACGACCTGATGTTCGAGCAGCGATGAAGAACCTCGCGGCGCGCGTGCCCAGGGGCGGCGATCCGGACGCCGTCTTCGAGGCGTTCTCCACCTGGGCGCAGGAGCAGGGGCTCACCCTGTACCCGCACCAGGAGGAGTCGCTCATCGAGATCGTCTCCGGGGCCAACCTCATCCTGAACACGCCGACCGGCTCGGGCAAGAGCCTGGTCGCCGCGGCCGCGCACTTCGCCGCGCTCGCGAGTGACCGCACGACGTTCTACACCGCACCGATCAAGGCGCTCGTCTCCGAGAAGTTCTTCGCGCTCGTGGACATGTTCGGGCCCGAGAACGTGGGCATGCTCACCGGCGACGCGAGCGTCAACGCGGATGCGCCCATTATCTGCTGTACCGCCGAAATCCTCGCCAACATCGCCCTGCGCGACGGTGCCAGCGCCGACGTCGGCATCGTCGTGATGGACGAGTTCCACTTCTACGCCGACCCCGACCGCGGCTGGGCCTGGCAGGTCCCGCTGATCGAGCTCGCGCAGGCCCAGTTCGTGCTCATGTCGGCCACGCTCGGCGACGTGACGCGGTTCGAGGAGGACCTGACCCGGCGCACCGGGCGCCCGACGGCGGTGGTGAAGAACGCCGAGCGGCCCGTGCCGCTGATGTTCACCTACTCCATGGACCCGCTGCACGAGACGATCGAAGAGCTGCTGTCCACGCGCCAGGCGCCGGTGTACATCGTGCACTTCACGCAGGCCGCGGCGCTCGAACGCGCGCAGGCGCTGATGAGCGTGAACGTCTCCACCCGCGCCGAGAAGGACATGATCGCCGAGGCGATCGGCAACTTCCGGTTCACCGCGGGCTTCGGCAAGACCCTGTCGCGGCTGGTCCGGCACGGGATCGGCGTGCACCACGCGGGCATGCTCCCGAAGTACCGGCGGCTGGTCGAAACGCTCGCGCAGGCCGGGCTGCTCAAGGTCATCTGCGGCACCGACACCCTCGGCGTGGGCATCAACGTGCCGATCCGCACCGTGCTGTTCACGGCACTGTCCAAATACGACGGACAAAAGACGCGGCTGTTGTACGCGCGGGAGTTCCACCAGATCGCCGGTCGCGCCGGGCGGGCCGGGTACGACACGGTCGGTACCGTCGTCGTGCAGGCCCCCGAGCACGTCATCGACAACGAGCGCGCCCTCGCGAAGGCCGGCGACGACCCGAAGAAGCGGCGCAAGGTGGTGCGCAAGAAGCCGCCGGAGGGCTCGATCGGCTGGGGCCGGCCCACGTTCGACCGGCTGGTCGAGGCCGAGCCGGAGCCGCTCAAGTCCAGCTTCCAGGTCTCGCACGCGATGCTGCTCAACGTGATCGGCCGCCCCGGCGACGCGTTCGCCGCGATGCGCCACCTGCTCACCGAGAACCACGAGGACGTGCACTCGCAGCGCCGGCTCATCCGCCGAGCGATCGCCATCTACCGCGCCCTGCTCGCCGGCGGCGTGGTCGAGCAGCTGCCGGAGCCGGACGAGGACGGCCGGCGGGTCCGGCTCACCGTCGACCTGCAGATGGACTTCGCGCTCAACCAGCCGCTGTCGCCGTTCGCGCTCGCCGCGATCGAGCTGCTGGACCGCGAGGCGCCCGGCTACGCCCTCGACGTGCTCTCGGTCATCGAGTCCACGTTGGACGACCCGCGCCAGGTGCTCTCCGCGCAGCAGTTCAAGGCGCGCGGCGAGGCGGTCGCGGCGATGAAGGCCGAGGGCATCGAGTACGAGCAGCGCCTCGAACTGCTCGACGAGGTGACCCACCCCAAGCCGCTGCTGGAGCTGCTCGACAACGCGTACAACATGTACAAGCAGGGGCACCCCTGGGTGGCCGACTACGCGCTGTCGCCCAAGTCCGTGGTGCGGGACATGTTCGAACGCGCCATGACGTTCGTCGAGTACGTCGGCTTCTACGGCCTCTCCCGCTCGGAGGGCCTCGTCCTGCGGTACCTGGCCGACGCGTACAAGGCCGTGCGCCAGACGGTCCCCGAGGACGCGCGCACCGAGGACCTCACCGACATCATCGAGTGGCTCGGCGAGCTGGTGCGCCAGGTCGACTCCAGCCTCATCGACGAGTGGGAGCGGCTGCGCAACCCCGGCGACGTCGAGGAGCGCGCCGTCCGCGACGACCGGCCGCCGGCCGTCACCCGCAACCTGCGCGCCTTCCGCGTGCTCGTGCGCAACGCGCTGTTCCGCCGCGTCGAGCTGGCCGCGCTGCGCCGCTACGACGAGCTCGGCGAGCTCGACGGCGAGAACGGTTTCACCGCGGACGCGTGGGAGGACGCGGTCGAGTCGTACTTCGACGAGTACGACTCGATGGGCGTCGGCCCGGACGCGCGCGGCCCGGCCCTGCTGGTCATCGACCAGAAGCCGGACCGCTGGCACGTGCGCCAGATCTTCGACGACCCCGAGGGCGACCGCGACTGGGCCATCACCGCCGAGGTCGACCTGGCCGAGTCGGATGCCCAGGGCGCAGCGGCGGTACGCGTGGTGTCCGTCGGCCCCGCTACTCCCTGAGCACTCGCAACGTGCGGGCGACCGTCGCGGCCATCGCATCGCGCGCACCGCGCAGGTAGGTGCGCGGATCGACCACATCGGACTGTTGCGCCATCGCGGTGCGGATCGCCCCGGTGAACGCCACGTTCAGCGCCGTACCGACGTTGATTTTCGTCAGTCCACCCCGGACCGCCGCGCGCAACTCGTGATCCGGGACGCCGGACGACCCGTGCAGCACGAGCGGCACCGCGACGGCCGCGCGCAGCCGCCCGATCAGCGCGTGGTCGAGCCGCGCATCCCGGGTGGTCATGGCGTGCGACGACCCGACGGCCACGGCGAGCGCGTCGACCCCGGTCGCACACACGTAGGCGGCGGCCTCGCCGGGATCGGTGCGTACACCCGGCTTGTGGGCGCCGTTCTTCCCGCCGACCTCGCCCAGCTCGCTCTCGACCCAGAGCCCCGCCGCGTGTCCGCGCCGGACGGCATCCGCGGTGGCGGCGACGTTCGCCGCGTAGTCCATTTTGGACGCGTCGAACATCACCGACCCGAACCCGTTGCCGGCCGCCTGATCGAACAGCTCGTCACTCTCGACGTGATCGAGGTGCAGGCCGACGGCCACAGTGGACAGTGCGGCGACGGACCGGGCGGCGGCCGCGATCGGCGCCAGCCGTCCATTGTGGAACCGGACGGCGTTCTCGCTGATCTGCAGGATCACCGGGCAGCCGGCCGCCTCGGCCCCGGCCACCACCGCCTCGGCGTGCTCGACCGTGATGACGTTGAACGCCCCGGCCCCGGCCCCGCGCCGCCGCGCCTCCTCGACGATCTCACCGGTGGGGGTCAGCATGGGTGGTGCTCCTCGCTCAGGTCGGCGGGTGTGACGGCGATGCGTCCGCGCAGCGCTCGGTAGCGGTCCTCGTCCACGGCCCCGGCCACGGGCGCGGCCACCGCGGCGGCCGACAGCGCGACGGCGTCGGCCAGCAGCGCGGGCCAGGGCGTGTCGTCACGGAGCCCACGGGCGAGCGCGGCGACACACGCATCGCCGGCCCCGGTGGGATTGCCGGTCTCGGGTTCCGGCGGCACCGCGCGCCACGACTCGCGCTCGTGCACCGCGAACAGACCGTCGGCGCCCCTGGACACGACCACGCACCCGGCACCCAGACCGCGCAGCGCACTCGCCTCCATGGCCAGGTCGGCGAGTTCGCCCCGGTTCGGTTTGACCACGTCCGGACGGCCCGCGACGCCCAGTCGCAGGGGTTCGCCGCTCGTGTCGAGCACCGTGCGGGCACCGTGTTCGCGGGCGGCGGCGATGAGCACCGCGTACGCGTCGACCGGCAGTCCCTGCGGCAACGACCCGGACAGGGCCACGACGGTCGCGTCGGTGAGCAGCCGGCGGTACAACAGCTGGAACTGCTGCCATTCGGCCGTTGTGACGTCCGGTCCCGGCTCCCACAGCCCGGTGGCGTCGACGCCGTCGGCGATCGTGACCGTGCGGCGCGTCTCGGCGGCGATCGGCGCGAACGCGTGGGGGAGCCCGGCCGCGGTGAGCAGCCGGCGCACCCGCTCGCCGGTGGCGCCGCCGAGCAGGCCGGTCGCGAGCACCGGTTCGCCCTGCGCGTGCAGGACGCTCGCCACGTTGAGGCCCTTGCCCCCGGCGCGTTCGTGCACGGTCCGCACGCGATGGGTGGTGTGCGGCCGCAGCTCGTCGACCGCGTACGTCAGGTCCAGCGCCGGATTCAGCGTCACGGTCAGGATCACGGGCGCGCCTCCGGGGGTGGGCGGCGTCAGCGCCGGTGGTCAGGCGAGGATGACGGAGCGGGTCAGCAGGCGGGGCTGGTCGGGGTTCAGGCCGCGGTGCTCGGCCAGGGCCACGGCGAAGCGCTGCGCGAGGACCAGCTGGGCCAGGGGATCGCGGGCGTCGCGGTAGGGCCGGGCGCCGGCGTCGCGTACCGCCTCGTCGAGCGACTCGGGCACGTCGCCGAACGACCAGACCAGGCTGCGCGGACCGGCGACGGCGACGGGGCCGTGGCGGTAGTCGCGGGCCGGGTACGACTCGGACCAGGCCTGCGCGGCCTCGCGCGCCTTGAGTGCGGCTTCGTGGGCGAGTCCGACCGTCCAGCCCGTACCGAGGAAGACCAGGTGCTCGATCGTGGACGGATCGGCCGGCAGCTCCGCGGCCAGGGCGGCCTCGCCGTCGGCGACCAGGTGGCCGAGGTCGGCCCCGAACGCGGCCCGGGCCAGGGCCAGGACGGTGGTGGGGAAGCGGGTCTGCACGACGCTGCGCTCGTCGGCGAAGTCGAGCAGGAGCCGCGTGTCGGACAGGTCGTCGACCGGCTCGCCGTCGACCGCGGTGATCGCCACCCGGTGCGTGCCGGCGGGCACCAGCCGCAGCGCCTCCAGCACCTCGGTCGACGTGCCGGAGCGGGTGACGGCGACGACGCGGTCGTACCGGCGGCGGGGGACGTATTCGGAGGCGCACACGGCGTCGGTCTCGCCCAGCCCGGCGGCCTCGCGCAGTTCGGCGAGGCTCTGGGCGACGAACCAGGAGGTGCCGCAGCCGAGCACGAGCGTCCGCTGCCCGGGCGCCGCGAGTGCGGCCCGCGTCTCCCCGGCGAGCTCGAGCCCGCGGCTCCAGACGGCCGGCTGGCTGGCGATTTCGCGCGCGGTGTCGTTCATGCGCAAAACGCTATGCGCGTTTGTGTTCGTTCAACAAGACAGACTGCGCAAGTGAACAGTTGATATTGCGCGTTTGACCTTTGCCGGACATGCGCGGATGCACTAGCGTCACTGCGCGTGGTGCAGAGTTCGCCCAAGCGCGCCGAGCGGCTGTCGGGGATCGTCGAGCGCGTCTCCGGGACCGGCTCCGGCGACGTCCGCGCGCTGGCCGAGGAGTTCGCCGTCTCGCCCGCGACCATCCGCCGCGACCTGCAGCTGCTGGAGGATCAGCGTCAGATCGCGCGGACGCACGGCGGCGCGGTGGCCACGGACGTGGCGTTCGAGCTGCCCGTGCGGTACCGCTCCGGCCACCACCGCGAGGAGAAGGCGCGCATCGCCAAACGCGCCGCCGGACTCCTGCCGCACGGGCCGCTGACCCTCGGGCTGAGCGGCGGCACGACCACGCTGCTGCTGGCCCGGCAGCTGGCCGAGCGGCACGAGCTGACCGTGGTGACCAACGCGATCAACATCGCGTCCGAGGTGGTCCCGCGGCCCCGGCAGAAGCTCATCATGACCGGCGGGGTCTCCCGCACCCAGTCGTACGAGCTGGTCGGGCCGATCGCGGACCACGCCCTGTCCGGGCTCAACATGGAGATCGCCGTGATCGGCGTCGACGGGATCAGCGCCCGCGGCGGCCTGACCACCCACGACGACATCGAGGCGCACACCAACGCGGCCATGATCCGGCGGGCCGACCGGGTCATCGTGGTCGCCGACGGCTCCAAGATCGGGAAGGTCTGCCTGGCCGGCATCTGCCCGCTCGCCGCGATCGCCGTGCTCGTGACGGACGCGAGCGCCGACGCGGACGAGGTCGAGGCGATCCGCCGGGCCGGCCCCGAGGTCGTGGTCGCGCCGTGAGCGGTACTGCGCCGGAGCTTGCGGAGGTGTCGGCGTGAGCGATGCGACGGTACGGCTGGCGGTCATCGGCGCCGGCCAGCGCGGCACCTGGTACTCCCGGCTCGCGGTGCGCACCGGCCGCGCGCGGGTCGTGGCCGTCGCCGAACCCGATCCGGCCCGCCGCGCGGCGTTCGCGCGCGAGTTCGCGATCCCCGCGTCGAGCGTCTTCGACGCGTGGGAGCGGCTGGCCGAGCAGGAGCGGATCGCCGACGCCGCGATCGTGGCCACGCAGGACGCCATGCACGAGGGGCCAGCGGTCGCGCTCGCCGGCCGCGGGTACCACCTGATGCTCGAAAAGCCGATGGCGCCCGAGGAACCGGCGGCCCGCCGCATCGCCGCGGCGGTCATCGCGTCCGGGGTGATCGCGGCGGTGTGCCACGTGCTGCGGTACACGCCGTACACCGCCGCGCTCAAGGCGTTGCTCGACGACGGTCGCATCGGCCGGATCGTGAGCATGCAGCACCTCGAACCGGTCGGCTGGTGGCATCAGGCGCACTCGTTCGTGCGCGGGAACTGGCGCCGGGAAAGCGTTTCGTCGCCCATGCTGCTCGCCAAGGCCTGCCACGACGTCGATTGGCTGTTGTACCTCGCGGGCGAGCCCGTCCGCCGCGTCAGCTCGTTCGGCGGCCTCGCGCACTTCCGGCCCGACCAGCGCCCGGCCGGCGCCGCCGAGCGCTGCCTGGACTGCGCGGTCGAGCCCGACTGCCCGTACTCGGCGCCCAAGTTGTACTTTCCGCTCGTCGACGCGCAACCGCCGGACGAACCCGTGCACTGGCCGCTGTCCGTGCTCACCGCGGAGCCGACGCACGAGGCGGTGCGGGCGGCGTTGCGCACCGGACAGTACGGACGCTGCGTCTATGCCTGTGACAACGATGTGGTCGACCATCAGGTGGTGTCGATGGAGCTGGCCGGGGGCGGGACCGTCGCGCTGACGATGACCGCGTTCACGCCGCTCGAGCACCGCAAGACCCGCATCTTCGGCACACACGGGTTCATCGACGGCGACGGCCATGCGATCCGTTTGGTCGACTTCCGCACCGGTACGGACACCACGACGACCATCGCCGCCGGAGGGTCCGGGGACCACTCCGACGGCGATGCGGGGCTGGTCGCGGCGTTCGTGGCCGCGGTGGCCGCGGGCGACGCCTCGCTGTTGCGCTCTGACGTGCGCACGAGCCTGGCTGGCCACCAGGTCGTGTGGGCCGCCGAAAAAGCCCGCCACACCGGCACCGTCGTGACGCTTTCCTAGCAGCGCACGGTGCGCAGGGCCTGGAGGAACTGGCCCGGCTCGCTGAAGGCGCAGAAGTGGCTCGCGTTCTCAATCAGCACGAGCTGCTTCTCCGGGGCGTCGATCTCCTTGAAGTACTCGACCGCGGGCTCGGTCAGGGTGACCACGTCCCGGGCGCCCTGGAACAGGTAGAACGGGACCTCGAACGAGGTGCCGAGCGCGCGGGCGTCCCACCGCATGAACTGCTCGAACATGGTGTCGCGGGACTTGCCGAAGCCCTTGAGCCAGGCCGACACGTCGGCCAGGGAGTAGTCGGGCTTGGTCAGCAGGAGCTTGAAAAGCCTGGTCAGGGCGGCGTTGCCGGTGGTCGGGTCGGTGCCCATGCTCCACTGCATGCGGGTGCCCCAGCTCTTGACGTCCCAGGTGCGCGGGTCGGCGTCGAGCTTCTCCAGCGCCGCGACGCCGCGCTTGTTGTTCGCCGCGCGCAGCCGCTCGATGGTGTCCAGGCGGCCCTGGCGCTCGTTCTCGACCATGTTCACGTAGAAGTCGGTGCCGACGTACGCGCAGAACAGGTCCGGGCGGCGCTTGACCATCGGCAGGCCCACGATGGTGCCCATCGAGCCGGCCATGAGCAGGATGCGCTCCTGGCCGAAGTACTCGCGCAGGTGCTCGGCGACCTCGATGCCGTCCTCGACCATGAGCTCGAAGTCGAGCTCCTCGGCCTTGAAACCGTTGCGGCGCAGGGTCTTGCCGGCACCGCGGCGGTCCCAGTGCACGACGGTGAAGTACCGCTCCCATTCGCGCAGCACCGGGGTGAACACCGAGTAGGGCGAGCCGGGGCCGCCGTGCACGACGAGCAGCACCGGGTTGTCGCGGTCCTCGCCGCGGATCTGCAGCCACTGTTCGACCCCGCCGATGGTGACGTAACGGCCCTCGACGATGCCGTTCGGGCTGTCGATGCGCGCCGCGTTCGCGCGCTGCTGCTTGCGGATGCCCCGGTAGACGAGCGGCGCGGCGGCGACGGTGGCGACTGCGGCTCCGGCGATGGCGGCGGTGATCATGTGGTGCCTCCCCTGTGGTGTGGTGAGACCACTGTACAAACTTCTAAGACATTTGTGCAAGACAAATTTCTCAGACGTATGCTTCAGACATGGGTAACCGGGAGAAGCTGCTCGACGGCGCGCTGCAGTGCCTGCTCGAGAAGGGGTACGCGGGCACGACCGCGCGCGACATCGCCTCCACGGCCGGCGTCAGCCTGGCCGCGATCAACTACCACTTCAGGACCACGGAGGCGCTGCTGAACGAGGCGCTGCAGCGGGCCTTGGAGCAGTGGGGCGACGAGATGGAGCGCGCCCTGCGCGACGCGGCCGGTGTGGACGGCGCGGCGGAGCGCTTTGAGGCGGTGTGGGCGAGCGTGATCGCTTCGGTCACCGCGAACCGTCCGTTGTGGACGACCCAGTTCGAGGTGGTCACCCAGCTCGGACGGCAGCCGGCCCCGTCACCCGCCTGGTCGGAGCCGCAGGCCCAGGCCCAGGCCGGGCTGGCCGCACTGTTCCACGGCATCGACCCCGAGGCTGAGCCGGAACGCGCGCGCGTGGTCGGCGGTTTCTACCACGCCCTGCTCACCGGCGTCGTGGTGCAACACCTGACGGTGCCCGACCGCGCGATGAGCGGCCGCGACCTGGCTACCGCCCTGCGCTTCGTCGCCTCACGGCTGGTTGAGGTGTAGATACCCGCGCCGTACCGCCGGCAGCGCGATCTCCTGCGGAAACGCCGACTTGGCCGCGACCCGCTCGGCCGGCGCCCCGTCGGCGTCCCCCTCGCGGATCAGCCACGCGAGGTCGGCGAGCTGCTCGTGCTGGGCCCGCACGAACCGCCGATCGGTCACCGCGCCATGCCCCGGCACGACCTGACTGTCCGCCGTGAGCAGCGCGAGCAGTCCGGCCACCGTGTCCGGCCAGTCGAGCGGATAGGCATCGTCGAACTGCGGCGGCCCGCTCTGCTCGACCAGGTCCCCGGCGATGAGCAGGTCGGCATCGGGCACGATGGCCACGAGGTCGCCGATCGAATGCCCGCGTCCGAAATGCCGCAATTGTACGGTACGATCGCCGAGCTCGACCTCCGCCGCACTGCGCACCAGCTCGGTCGCGGGCGTCGGAGTGGTGCACGCCAGTTCGTCGGCAAGGTCGGGAAACGCCAGCACCGCGCGCTCGCGCAACGCCGGCCCGACGAGCGCGGCGGCCTCCTCGTGCGCCCAGATCGCCGCACCCGCGAACATGACGTTGCCGAAAACGTGGTCGAAATGGTGGTGCGTGTTGACCACCACGAGCGGCAGGCCGGTCACCCGCCGGACCGCCGCGAGCAGGTCCTCCGCCTGCCGCGCACTGGACAAGGTGTCCACGACGAGCGCCGCTTCACCCCCGACGACGAGCGTCGCATTGACATCGAGCACCGGATGGCGCAACACATGCACGCCGTTGGCAATCTCCCGCAGCACCGTCATGGCTTCTTCCGCCCTTGTCTCAGCCCCGGTCCTCCATGGCCTTGGCCAGGAACCGAGCCCGCTCGACGACGATGCGCTCGACCCGCCCCTCGGCCACGACCTTCTCCCCGTCGCGCACCACGATCTCGAACATCAGCCGCCGCCCGTCCGCCTTGGCCAGCCGCGCCTCGGCCACCACCCGCCCCCCGATCGGCGTGGCGGCCCGATGCTCCAGGTCGACCCGGCTCCCGACGGTCGTGAACCCGGGCGGAAGCCGGCTGGCGGTGGCCCCGACCGTGGCCGCCTCGGCGAGCGCCAACACCCGCGGCGTGCCCAGCACCGGCACGTCCCCGGACCCCAACGCCTGCGCCGTGTCGGCGTCGGTGACTGTGAGCTGGACGCGGGTGACCGCGCCGACCCAGGAACTGGCATCGACCGTGGGGCGCTCACTCGGCTGCATACCCCAAGACTAGCGACCGCGATGATTGCCCGGCCCGCCATTCCCCCCGACCACAGCCACCTGCACCCCGTCCACCTGCGTTTCGTCCACCGCACCGATCACGTCCGCGCCCGGTCACGCCCGACTAAGCGCCGGGATGCAGTTCAGAGCCGGGCCGGGATTCGAGCCGAGGGCGCAAGTCGACGTTGTGTGAGGAGTCCGGCTCGCGGTGGGGGTTGTCGTCGGTGCGTGGAACGGCGCCGCGTTGGGGGTCGCCGTCGGGTTGAGGGGCCGGTCCGGAGCGGAGGTCGCCGTCGGAGTGCGGGTCGGAGTTTTCGTCGGCGGGTGCGGGCGAGCCGAGGCCAGGGTGCGCGGCGGAGTCGGGAGGGGCAACGGGCGGCCGGGGGCGGGTAGCGGCCACCCGGGTCGAGAAGGTCTTCCGGGCCGCGCGCGAGCGGGTCGCCAGCTCGTCGGCCAAGCGGTAAGCCTCCTCCGCGTCGCGGAAGCGGGCTGTCGCCGTCAAGCCGCCCGCCGTGTCGACCGTCACGGTGGCCAGGGAAAGCAGGCGCTGCCAAGGGCCCTGGACCACGCGGACGCTCTGGACCCGGGCCAGCGGCACCGCCACCAGTTCGCGGGTCAGGACGCCCTCGCGGACCGCTACGAAGTCGTCGGTCACCGCTACGCCGATGCGGGACCAGGCCAGCGGCGCGAGCCAGCGGGCCCGGCGGGGTGGGCCGGACATCGACAGCGTTGTGACGTCCACGGTGCCGATGACGGCGGCGCCCAGTACCGCTGACGCGACCGTCACCGCGTCGGGTGAGGCGGCGACCGGGACCAGGGTGCCCGCCCGGAGTTGTTCCTCGCCGTCGCCGCCGTAGCCCGCCACGTCCATGCGGGCGCGGGCCCAGCCGCCCGGGCGCCAGAGCAGCGGCCAGGTCAGTTTCACGGCCTGGACCCGGCGCGGCGGGACCGACTGGCTGCGCTTGTTCAGCAGGCCCTGGCGAACCCGCAGCGCCGCGCTGTCGTCGGTGATGCGGAAGGCCCATTCGTCGAGGACCCGGCGTACCGGGACCTGGAAGACGCCCAGAAAGGCGGTGATGGTGCTGGCCGCGCCGATCAGGGTCCAGTCCGGGTGGGACAGGGCCGGCCAGATGACGAAGGCGGCGCCGATCGGGACGGCCAGGGCCTGCGGGGTCAGGAGCTGGGCGAGCAGCAGGCGGTTGTTGTCCACCGCGAACAGCGGGCGTTCGTCGGCGGGCGCGGCGGGTGCGGCGCCGGTGGCCAGGCCCAGCAGGGAGGCGCGGAGTTCGGTGGCGCCGGCCAGCGTGAGGTACGCCAGCGGGGCCTCGGTCTTGCCGCCGCCGATCACCTCCAGGCGCAGCTCCGCCAGGCCGAACACGCGGGCGAGCGCTGGGCGGACGACATCGATGGCCTGGACGCGCTCCAGCGGGATGGTGCGCACCCGGCGGGAGAGCAGGCCCTCGTGGACGCGCAGCTCGCGGCCGACCACCTCGTAGCCCGTCACGGCCCAGACGACCGCCGAGACGAGCACGGCGCCGACCAGGATCACGGCCATGGCGATCAGCCAGTGGAACAGCCCCAGGTCGGACAGGCCGCGCCAGGAGACGGCCACGGCGGCGATGGCGACCAGTTTCGCCCCGCGGACCAGCGGCGTCAGTGGGTGCAGACGCTGGCGCGGCACGCCCCCGACTGCGGTCACAGGCCCTCTTCGCGGATCTCGCCGAGCGCGGCCAGCCGGTCGCGCAGGCGGGTCGCCTCGGCGGCCTCCAGGCCGGGCACCGTGGCGTCGCTCGCCGCGGCCGCGGTGTGCAGGGTGACCGTGGCGAGGCCGACGGCGCGTTCGAGTGGGCCGGCGGTCACGTCGACGAACTGCATCCGGGCGTACGGCACGATGGACAACCTCCGCACCAGCAGCCCGTGCCGCACGAGGAGGTCCTCGGCGCGCTCGGCGTAGCCCCAGGCGCGGATGGAGCGGCGCAGGAAGAACGCGCGGACCGCGCCGAGGGCCAGGACGAGCACGGCGGCGGCGAGGAACCAGGCCGACCAGAGCAGGCCGGTCACGACGCAGGCCAGCGCGAGGATGAGCACCCAGACGGTCAGGACGACCAGCCGGACCAGGTAGTACCGCGGCGAGATCGGCCGCCACTCGACCGTGTCCGGCCAGGGGCGCAGCGGGTCGGGCGCGACCGGTGCGTTCACCGCTCAAGCCTATCCGGAGCGTCGATCGGGTCGGTTTCGCCGACAGGACGGATGGACCGAAGAAACCCGCGAACGCTCAGGAACTCCGACAGCGAGACACGGTGGTCGTCGCAGGCCAGCCAGATTTTGCGCCGGTCAGGGGTGTGCAGCTTCGGATTGTTCCACAACAGCTGCCAGACAGCCTGGGAACGGCATCCCTTCGCGGAGCAGATGAGCGAATCCACACCGGAATTGTGGCGCAGGCGAAGAGGGTGAGCGCCGGGCGGCCACGGGGGAAGCCGCCCGGCGACGGGTGAATCGTACCCGTCTCGGTACGGGTGATGTCCAGACGTGCCGACCGCCCGGTGACGAAAATCCCCAGAATCGATGGCCGCATTTGCGATATATCGGGCAAAGCGCCTTCGAAGCGAACTCTCAGTAGGCTCTCAGCAGCGTCGGTCGCGATCGGTCGCCGCGCCGTGCGACGCTAGGTTGGCCGACGTTAGGTTTGTTCCGACGTTAGGTTGATCGGAAATAGACGAAACGCGCGTGGAGGACCGGTGACCCAGCCGAGCAACCCTGTCTCGACCCCCGCTCAGGACGCCACGGTGCTCGAACGCGCCCTGTTCGAGGTCAAGCGGGTGATCGTCGGCCAGGATCGGATGATCGAGCGGATGTTCGTCTCGCTGCTCAGCCGCGGGCACGTGCTGCTCGAGGGCGTGCCGGGCGTCGCCAAGACGCTCGCCGTGGAGACCCTCGCCCGGGTCGTGGGCGGCACGTTCTCCCGGATCCAGTTCACACCCGACCTGGTCCCGGCCGACATCGTGGGCACCCGGATCTACCGGCAGTCCAGCGAGAAGTTCGACGTCGAGCTCGGGCCGGTGTTCGTGAACTTCCTGCTCGCCGACGAGATCAACCGTGCGCCCGCCAAGGTGCAGTCGGCGCTGCTGGAGGTCATGGCCGAGCAGCAGGTCTCGGTCGGTGGCGAGACGTACGAGGTGCCCCGCCCGTTCCTGGTCATGGCCACCCAGAACCCGATCGAGCAGGAGGGTGTCTACCCGCTGCCCGAGGCCCAGCGCGACCGGTTCCTCATGAAGATCCAGGTGGGCTACCCCACCGACGCCGAGGAGCGCGAGATCGTCTACCGGGTCAGCGTGAAGACCCCGGAGCCGCAGGCGGTGCTCACCACCCAGGAGCTCATGGCGCTGCAGGACAAGGCCGACGACGTCTTCGTGCACAACGCGCTGGTGGACTACGCGGTGCGGCTGGTGGTCGCGACCCGCAACCCGGCCGAGCACGGGCTGGGCGACATGGCGCACCTCATCCAGTACGGTGCGAGCCCCCGCGCCTCGCTCGGCATCGTGCGGGCCTGCCGCGCCCTCGCCCTGCTGCGCGGCCGGGACTACGCGCTGCCGCAGGACGTGCAGGACATTGCCCCCGACATCCTGCGGCACCGGCTGGTGCTCTCCTACGACGCGCTGGCCGACGACATCCCGGCGGACGACGTGGTGCGCCGGGTCCTCGCCGCCGTGCCGCCGCCCACCGTCGCGCCCCGCCAGCAGGCCACCACGGCGCCGAACGGCCAGGCCGGGCAGCCCGGCGGCCCGCAGCCGGGCCTGCCCGCGACGACGACGATCACCACCTGGCCGGGTCGGTGAAGATCGAAAGCGGTACCGGACTGGACGACGCCCGCGCGGAGGTCGTCCTCAACCGCATGCAACTGCTCGTCACGCGCAAGCTCGACGGACTGCTCCAGGGCGACTACCTGGGCCTGCTGCCGGGGCCGGGCACGGAGGCGGGCGAGTCGCGCGAATACCGCCCGGGCGACGACGTGCGGCGCATGGACTGGCCGGTCACCGCGCGGACCACGCTGCCGCACGTGCGCCAGACCGTGGCCGACCGGGAACTGGAGACCTGGCTCGCCGTCGACCTGAGCGCCAGCCTGGACTTCGGCACCGCCAACTACCTCAAGCGCGATCTCGCGATCGCCGCCTCGGCCGCCCTCGCGCACCTCACCGTCAGGGGTGGCAACCGCATAGGAGCCGTCGTCGGTACCGCCGAAGCCCTCACCCGCCTCCCCGCCCGCCCCGGCCGCAAGGACGCGCAGGGTCTCCTGCGCACCATCGCGCTCACCCGGGGCCGGCCCGGCCGCGCGGACCTCGGCGCGCTCATCGACATGCTGAACCGGCCCCCGCGCCGGCGCGGGCTGGCCGTGGTGATCTCGGACTTCATGACCCCGCCGCAGCAGTGGGCCCGCCCGCTGCGCAAGCTCGGCGTCCGCCACGACCTGCTCGCCGTCGAGGTGGTCGACCCGCGGGAGCTGGAGCTGCCCAACGTCGGCGTCATCGCGCTCGTGGACCCCGAGACCGGGCGCATGCACGAGGTACAGACGGCGGACCCGAAACTGCGGCACCGCTACGCGCACGCGGCCGCCGCCCAGCGCGCCGAGATAGCCTCGGCCCTGCGCGGCGCGAACGCGGCCCATCTGCGGCTGCGCACCGACTCCGACTGGCTCCTGGACATCGTCCGGTTCGTCGCGGCCCAGCGACACGCTCGAACTCGAGGTACGACCCGATGATCCGACTGCTCTCGCCATGGTGGCTGCTCGCCCTGATCCCCGTTGCCGCGGTGATCGGCGTGTACGTCTGGCGGCAGCTGCACCGGCGCGCGTTCGCCGTGCGCTTCACCAACGTCGACCTGCTCAGCAGCCTGGTCCCCAAGGGCATCGGGGTGCGCCGGCACATCAGCGCGGCGGCGTTCCTGCTCAGCCTGGTGATCCTGGCGTTCGGGATGACGCGCCCGTCGTACGACACCAAGGAACCGCTGGAACGGGCCACCATCATGCTGGCCATCGACGTGTCGCTGTCGATGCAGGCCACGGACGTCGCGCCGACCCGGATCGAGGCGGCGAAGTCGGCCGCCCAGGACTTCGTCAAGCAGCTGCCGGCGAGCTTCAACGTCGGGCTGGTCTCCTTCGCCAAGACCGCCAGCGTGCTGGTCTCGCCGACCAAGGAGCGCAGCTCGGTGATGCAGGCCATCGCGGGGCTGACCCTGCAGGAGTCCACGGCGACCGGTGAGGCGGTCTTCACCAGCCTCGACGCGATCCGCACGGTGCCCGCCGACGGCGCCAACGGCCCGCCCCCGGCCCGGATCGTGCTGCTCTCCGACGGGTTCCGCACCGCCGGGCGGTCCTTGGAGGACGCCTCGGCGGCGGCCTCGGCCGCCAACGTGCCGGTCTCGACGATCGCCTTCGGCACCGACGAGGGCGTGGTGCGCATCGGCAACACCCCGCAGCGGGTGCCGGTCGACCGCCCGTCGCTGCAGAAGGTGGCCGAGGTCACCAAGGGGTACTTCTACGAGGCCGCCAGCAAGGACGAGCTGAAGCGGGTCTACTCCGACATGGGCAGCTCCATCGGCTACCGCACGAAGCCGAAGGAGATCACCCAGTGGTACCTCGGCTTCGGCTTCCTGATGGCGCTGTGCGCGGGCGCGCTGAGCCTGCTGTGGGGCTCGCGACTGCCCTGATCGGGAAAGCGCGGGGGTTACGGTCGGCGCCTCATCAGTGGGCGCCGACCATGTAGAAGAGCGCGGCCACCCAGACGGCGGCCAGGAAAAAGCCCACGGGCGCGACAAAACGGCTCACGACAAGCTCCAACGGGTGTTGTCTCAACAGAGAACGAGAGAACAGACACACGGAAGCCGTGGCGGGTGCTTCGGTTGCTCTACCGGCCACGACTGGAGGGATCGCTACTTCGCACAGCGATCACCTCCTGGGAGCAGCTGCCGTGCCGGACGGGCAGCGAACGAGCCCAGCCGTCATTGCGGCCGGGCATTCGTGAACGAGTACATCGTACGCCCACCCGCTCCGCCCGGCATCCGCCACCCGGCCCAGTGGGTCCTACCATTCGGTAACGCCTAGTCTCCGTACAGCATTCGCAGCTCTTCCAGAAAGGCGGCACCGTGGCGAGGACCGTGCTGGTCACCGGCGGGAACCGGGGCATCGGACTGGCGATCGCGCAGGCGTTCGCCAAGCAGGGGGACCGTGTCGCGGTGACGCACCGCGGTTCCGGCGCTCCGGAGGGTCTCTTCGGCGTGCAGTGTGACATCACCGACAGCGCCGCCGTGGACGCCGCCTTCACCGAGGTGGAGAACGCGCTCGGCCCGGTCGAGGTGCTGATCGCCAACGCCGGCGTCACCCAGGACACGCTGCTGCTGCGCATGAGCGAGGAGCAGTTCACCGGGGTCATCGACACCAACCTCACCGGCTCGTTCCGCTGCGCCAAGCGCGCCGCGAGCAAGATGCTGCGCGCCCGCTGGGGCCGGATCGTCTTCATCTCCTCGGTCGTCGGCCTCTACGGCAGCCCCGGCCAGGTCAACTACGCCGCCAGCAAGGCCGGCCTGGTCGGCATGGCGCGCTCGATCACCCGCGAGCTCGGCGGCCGCAACATCACCGCCAACGTGGTCGCGCCCGGGTTCATCGAGACGGACATGACGGCGGTGCTGCCCGAGGCGACGCAGGCGGAGTACAAGAAAAGCATCCCGCTGGGTCGCATGGCCAAGCCGGAGGAGGTCGCCGACGTGGTGACGTTCCTCGCCAGCGACGCCGCGGCCTACATCACCGGCGCCGTCATCCCCGTCGACGGCGGCCTCGGCATGGGCCACTGAACCACTTCTTCCACAAGGAGACTCCGGAAACCATGGCAGGACTTCTCGAGGGCAAACGGCTGCTGATCACCGGGATCATCACCGACCAGTCGATCGCCTTCGCCGCCGCGCGGCTCGCCCAGGAGCAGGGCGCCAAGGTCGTGCTCACCGGCTTCGGCCGGCTGTCGCTGGTCGAGCGCATCGCCAAGCGGCTGCCGGAGGAGGCGCCGGTCATCGAGCTCGACGTGACCAACCAGGAGCACCTCGACGGGCTGGCCGACAAGGTGCGCGAGCACGTCGACGGCCTCGACGGGGTCCTGCACTCGATCGCCTTCGCCCCGGCCAGCTGCCTGGGCGGCGACTTCCTGACCGCGCCGTGGGAGGACGTCGCCACCGCGGTGCACGTGTCGACGTTCTCGTTCAAGTCGCTGGCGGTCGCCTGCCTGCCGCTCATGGGCCCCGGCGGCTCCGTCGTGGGCCTGGACTTCGACGCCACGCGCGCCTACCCCGTGTACGACTGGATGGGTGTGGCCAAGGCCGGCCTCGAGTCGACCTCGCGCTACCTGGCCCGCGAGCTCGGTCCGCGCGGCATCCGGGTGAACCTGGTGGCCGCGGGCCCGCTGCGCACGATGGCGGCCAAGTCGATCCCGGGCTTCGCGGTGTTCGAGGACTCCTGGTCGAAGCAGGCGCCGCTCGGCTGGGACCTCTACGACCAGGCCGCGGCGGGCAAGGCGTGCTGCGCGCTCATGTCGGACTGGTTCCCGGCCACGACGGGCGAGATCGTGCACGTCGACGGCGGGTACCACGCCATCGGTGGCACCTCCTGACGACCGGCTGACCCGGGGCTCCGCGCGGGGCCCCGGATCCGGGCGGGGGCAGAATGAACACGTGGCTTATGACGCGTTCCTCCTGCTCTCGTTCGGTGGCCCGGAAGGTCAGGACGACGTTCTGCCGTTCCTGGAGAACGTGACCCGCGGCCGGGGCATCCCGCGCGAGCGCCTGGAGGCCGTCGCCGGGCACTACCGGCACTTCGGCGGGGTCTCCCCGATCAACGCGCAGTGCCGCGAGCTGATCGAGGCCCTGCGGCCCCACCTGGACCTGCCGATCTACTGGGGCAACCGCAACTGGCACCCGATGCTCGCCGACACCGTCGAGAAGATGCGCGATGACGGTGTACAGCATGTGCTCGCCTTCGTCACCAGCCCGTTCGGCTCCTACTCGTCGTGCCGGCAGTACCTCGACGACATCGAGCGGGCCCGCGCGCAGGTGCCCGGCGCGCCCGTCATCGACAAGATCCGGCATTACCACGACCATCCGGGGTACATCGCGCCGCACGCCGACGCCGTGCGGGCCGCGCTGGCGAGCCTGCCGGGCAGTACACCGGCGCGGATCGCCTTCACCGCGCACTCGATCCCGACCGCGATGAACGCCGCCAGCGGGCCGGGCGGGCAGGGGCGCTACGTGGCCCAGCTGCGCGAGACCGCTGCGCTCGTCGCCGCCGCGGCCGCGCCCGGACTGGAGTGGGACCTGGTCTGGCAGAGCCGGTCCGGGCCGCCGCAGGTGCCGTGGCTGGAGCCGGACATCAACGACCACCTCGAGCAGTTGGCCAAGGACGGGGTGAGCGAGGTGGTGGTGAGCCCGATCGGCTTCATCTCGGACCACCTGGAGGTGGCCTGGGACCTCGACGAGGAGGCGAAGGCGACGGCGGAGCGGCTCGGCCTGGCGTACGCGCGAGCGGGCACCCCCGGCGCCGACCCGCGGTTCGTGGACATGGTCCGGCAGCTGGTGGACGAGCGCGTCCTTGCTCACAGTAATGTGCGTCACGCGCTCGGGACCGTGCCGACCTGGGATTTCTGTCCGGCTGACTGCTGCGCGTCACCGAAACGCGCATAGGCTCGAAACGTTTACGAGGGAGCATGGTGCGTGTGAGAGAACGCAAGCCCATCGAGTCCTGGCTCACCGACATGGACGGGGTCCTCGTGCACGAGGGCGTCCCCGTGCCGGGCGCACCGGAGTTCGTCAACCGGCTGCGCTCATCGGGCAAGCCGTTCCTGATCCTGACCAACAACTCGATCTACACCGCGCGCGACCTGCAGGCCCGGTTGCGCCGGATAGGGTTCGACGTGCCGGAGTCGGCCATCTGGACCTCCGCGCTGGCCACCGCCGAGTTCCTCAACACGCAGCGGCCCGGCGGCACCGCCTACGTCATCGGCGAGGCCGGGCTGACCACGGCGATGCACGAGGTCGGGTACATCCTGACCGACACCGAACCCGACTACGTGGTGCTGGGGGAGACCCGGACGTACTCCTTCGAGGCCATCACCCAGGCGATCCGGCTGATCAACGACGGGGCCCGGTTCATCTGCACCAACCCCGACGCCACCGGACCGTCCAACGAGGGCGCGCTGCCGGCCTGTGGCGCGGTCGCGGCGCTCATCTCGAAGGCGACGGGGATCGAGCCGTACTTCATCGGCAAGCCCAACCCGATGATGATGCGCTCGGCGCTCAACAGCATCGACGCGCACTCCGAGACCACGGCGATGATAGGCGACCGCATGGACACCGACGTCCTGTGCGGTCTGGAGGCCGGGCTGGAGACGATCCTGGTGCTCAGCGGCATCAGCACGGCGGCGGACGTGGAGCGCTACCCCTACCGCCCGTCCCGCATCATCCCATCGGTAGCCCAACTGATCGACGAGGTCTGACCGCCCCCCGGATACCCCGCTGCGGTCCGGCTTTTGAGGGGGTGTGGGTGGAGCGAAGCTCCCCCACCGTTCTTCAGGACATCGAGGGGTAGGTCACAGCGCCAGTAAGACCATCCGCGACTGGCCGCTCACAGCAGCGGGGCGTTGCAGGCGGCCACGAGGGCCCGGCGGCAGGCCGTGGTCAAGGGCCGAAGTGCGGCGTCCCGCTGTTGTACCTCGTAGCCGTTGACCGCCCCGCCCGGCGCCGCGTGCTCGGCGAGGGCGAGGACCCGGTCGAGGACGCTGGCCCGCGCGTACAGGCGGCGGGCCCGGGGGTCGTAGCCGGGCGGCAGGTCGGTCGCGCCGTCGGGCTTGCGGATGGCCTCGATCGCGCCGGCCAGCTCCGGGCGCCACTGCGCGATGTCCAGCTTCGCGAGGGTCCGCGTGGCGGTGGCCAGCTCGGCCGACAGTTCCGCCTCCGCCTCGGCCGTGCTCGCCTCGTGGTTGCCGGGCCGCTCCTCCGGCAGGGTGTACACCTGCCAGCGCACCGTCTCGAACTCGTCGCCCGAACCCGACGTGTGCAGCCGCACCTCCGGCACGAAGCCCAGCCCGCCCGCGACCACGCCCTCCCCGGCCAGCAGCGCCGCGCCGGTGAACGGCCCCGGGCCCGGCAGGCCGCGGGGGTCGCCGGGGGCGGGGAGCACCAGCCGTACCTCGTCCGGGTGCAGCTTCGCCAGCTGTGCCAGGGCGTCGGCGAGCGACACGTCGGTCCAGGTGCCGGGGACGTCGGAGACCATGTGCTCCTCGTCGCCGGAGATCTCGGCGGCGGCGTCGTCGCACGGCACCAGGCCGGCGCGCCACGCCCGGACCCATGCCACGAAACGCGCCGAGCGGCGCGCCTGGAGGGTCGCCGCGCGTGCTGCGGGGGACATGGGAGCAAGGGTACGTGCTGACGTGCCGGTATGTCTCGCAGGCGAACAGGCCGTCAGCCGATACGCTTCCCGGCCATGGACGTCCTGGCGAACAACGACTGGCGGCGCCGCCGCGCGGTCCCCGTCGTCGAGGCCGAGCTCGACCTGGTCGTGGAGGACGCCGACTCGGGTTTCTGCGGAGCCGTGGTCGGTTTCGAGTTCGGCGCCGTGGTGCTGGAGGATCGGCACGGCAACAAGCGCAACTTCCCCCTCGAACCGGCCGCGTTCCTGCTGGAGGGCAAGACGGTCACGCTGGTGCGTCCGGCCCCTCAGCGGGTACAACAGCAGAAACAGCGAACCGCGAGCGGCTCCATCGCCGTGTCCGGCCACACCGCCCGGGTCGCCCGCCGCAGCCGGATCTGGGTCGAGGGCATCCACGACGCCGCCCTGGTCGAACGCATCTGGGGCGACGACCTGCGCATCGAGGGCGTGGTCGTGGAGCCGCTGGACGGCATCGACGAGCTGGCCGCCGCCATCCGCGACTTCACACCCGGCCCGGTCGCGCGCCTCGGCGTCCTGGTCGACCACCTGGTCCCGGGCTCGAAGGAGAGCCGCATCGTGGCCTCCGTGCAGTCCCCGTACGTGCTGGTCACCGGCCACCCGTACGTGGACGTCTGGCAGGCCGTGAAGCCCGCCGCCCTCGGCATCCGCGCCTGGCCCGTCGTCCCGCCCGGCCGCCCGTGGAAGGAGGGCGTGTGCGCCGCCCTGGGCGTCGCCGAACCGGCCGACATGTGGCGGCGCATCCTGGCCTCGGTCTCCAGCTTCCGCGACGTCGAGACCCCCCTGATCAACTCCATGGAACGCCTGATCGACTTCGTCACCGAACCGGACGAAGGGTAAAGTTCTCAACCATGACCCAGCCCGTGCTCGCCTACCGATGGAGTCAGAGCGAGTTTGTGCGTGCCTGGGAAGCCAAGGCGTTCGACCACCGCGTGGAACTCGTCGAGGGAGAGATCTGGCCAGTGGTCATCGGGTCTTGGCACGGCGACACGGTCGGCCAGTTGCTGGCATTGCTGCCACGGACCGGGGTGCGGGTGACGACCTCGACCCTGCCGACCGGTGGTTCGCTCCCCGACCCCGATTGCTGGGTGCGCCGGGCGGACGCGGACCCGATCGGAACGATCGGGTCGAGGCTCTCGGTGTGGAGCGCCGCCGACGTGCTGCTCGTCGTCGAGGTCGCCGATGAGACCACAATCCAAGACCTCAACGTCAAGGCCAGGCTCTACGGCCAGGCGGGCTACCCCGCCTACTGGGTGGTCACCCACGATGCGATCTACGAGCACACCGGCCCCATCGCAACCGGCTACCGCACCCGGGTCGAGTACCTGCCTGGAGAGCACATCCCGGTCCCGTACACCGATGCCCGGATCGCCGTCGACGAGCTGATCGCCGCCGACTCCTAGAGGTCGGGCCAGGGGTCGCGGGTGAGGACCGCGGTTGCGATGTTCAGGGCGACCACCTCGCCTGACGGGGAGCGGCGGACCTGCAGCAGCTCGCCGTCGTTCTCGCCCGAGCGGCCCCGCCAGCGGTCGGCGGCCGGGCCGTCCGGCTCGAAGCGCCACGGGGCGTCGCCCGTCGTCAGTGGGGTGATCACGAGGGCGTCGTCGAGCCAGCCGGCCTCGTACTCGCGGCCCATCCACCACCAGCGGCCCGTCAGCGGGGCGACGGCGGCCGGTGGGGGAGTGCCGGGGCGCCAGGGGGCCGGGCGGGCCGGTTCGCGGTCCAGGACGGTTTCCAGCAGGTCCAAACCAAATGCCGACAGGCCGCCCTGGTACTGCATGGTGTACGCGTTCGCGAAGGCCACCACGGCGGTCCGGGAGGGGCGGTGTACCGCGAGGACAGCGACGTACCCGGGCATGGAGCCGCTGTGGCCGGCGAAGACCCGGTCGCCGCGGCGCCACAGTTGCAGGCCCAGGCCCTGGCCCTCGCGCCAGCCGGCCAGGTCGGAGAGGACGACCGGGGCGCACATCTCCTCGACCGTCGCCGGAGCGAGCACGGCCGGGTCGGGGTCGGCCAGGAACGCGGCCCAGCGGGAGAGGTCCTCGACCGTCGACCAGAGCTGGCCGGCCGGGGCCATCGCGCCCGCGTCGAGGCGGGGCTCCTCGCGGAGGCGGTCGAGCCAGGGGTGCACGACGTACCCGCGGGCGAAGGGCTCCTGGGCGGCGTAGGTGGTGCGGTCCAGGCCCAGCGGGCGCAGGAGCCGCTTCTCGGCCTGCTCGCGCCAGTCCGCGCCACCGACGCGGGCCACGACGGCGCCCAGCAGGCCGTAGGCGAGGTTGGAGTAGTGGAAGCCGTGCAGCGGGGGGTACGCGACCTTGTCGGCGGTCAGGGTGGCCAGGAAGGTGTCGACGTCGGTACCGCCGTGGCGCTCCCACCAGCCGCCGTCGGGCTCGCGCTGGACGCCGCCCGCGTGGCCGAGGAGCTGGCGGAGGGTCACCGCACCCACCGGGGTCCCTGGGAGGTGCCGGTACAGCAGGTCGTCGAGGGCCAGGCGGCCTTCGTCGCGCAGGGCCAGTACAAGTGCGGCGGTCAGGGTTTTGGTGATCGAGCCGATCCGGAACTGTTCCCCGGGCCGGTAGTCCCCGGCCGCGGCCACGTGGGCCAGGGCGCCGTCCCGGACCAGGCCCGCGACCAGGGTGGGGACCCGGGCGGCGGCGTGGGCGCGGGCGAGCAGCTCGTCGAGGCGGGCGGTGGTCTCGGGCAGCAGGGGCGGCACGGTCACGACCCTCCCAACTGTCCACCGCGCGCGAGGGTGGCGGCCCAATTGCAACGTTCCCACGACGTCCGGCTACCGAGGGCGACGATACGTGCATCGGCGTGACACGATCGAGGTGTGGATGTCTGGCTGATCGTCTGGTTGATCGTCGGCGCCGCGCTCATCGCGGCGGAAATCTTCACGACCACGTTCGTGCTGCTGATGTTCGCGATCGGGGCGTTCGCCGCCGCGGGGGCCGCCGCCCTGGGCGCCAACGAGCCCGTGCAGGCCGCCGTGTTCGCCTTGGTGAGCGCGCTGTCGTTCGTGGCGGTCCGGCCGACCCTGCGCCGGTACATGCACCGCGATGAACGCGACACCCAGATGGGCGTCGAGGCCATCGAGGGCTCGATGGCGCTGGTCATGGAGCCCGTGGACAACGACAGTGGCATGATCAAGATTGACGGGGAGCTCTGGCGGGCCCGTCCATACGACGCGACCCAGACCTTCGACAAGGGCGAGCGGGTCCGGGTGATCGAGATCAAGGGTGCGACCGCAATGGTGTGGAAGGACTGAGGCCCAGTGGATCCAAGCGTTTTCCTGGCGGTGCTGGTCATCGCCGTCGCCCTCATCGTCATCACGACGATCGTCAAGTCGGTGAAGGTGGTGCCCCAGCAGGTCGAGTACGTGGTCGAGCGGCTGGGCAAGTACAGCCGGACGTTGACCCCCGGCCTGAACATTCTGGTGCCGTTCATCGACTCGGTGCGCAACAAGGTCGACAAGCGGGAGGCGGTCGTCAACTTCCCGCCGCAGCCCGTCATCACGTCCGACAACCTGGTCGTCTCGATCGACACCGTCCTGTACTTCAAGGTCGTCGACTCGGTCCGCGCGACCTACGAGATCTTCTCCTACCTGCAGGCCATCGAGCAGCTGACGGTCACCACCCTGCGCAACGTGATCGGCTCGCTCGACCTGGAGAAGGCGCTCACCAGCCGCGACGAGATCAACCGGCACCTCTCCGGCGTGCTCGACGAGACCACGGGCCGCTGGGGCATCAAGGTCACCCGCGTGGAGATCAAGGCGATCGAGCCGCCGCCGAGCATCCGCGACTCGATGGAGAAGCAGATGCGCGCCGAGCGGGACCGCCGCGCGGCCATCCTGCACGCCGAGGGCCTCAAGCAGTCCCAGATCCTCACCGCGGAAGGCGAGAAGCAGGCGGCTGTACTGCGAGCAGAAGGCGAACGGCAGTCTCGCATTCTGACCGCGGAAGGCCAGGCCAAGGCCATCCGGACGGTGGTCGACTCGATCCACCTGGCCAACCCGGACTCGAAGGTGATGGCCTACCAGTACTTGCAGTCGCTGCCGCAGATCGCCGCCGGCCAGTCCAACAAGCTGTGGATCCTCCCGGTGGAGCTGACCAAGGCCCTGGAGGGCATCGGCGGCGCCCTGGGCGGCATCAGCTCGATGTCGAACGAGGAGCGCAGCCGGCACGTCGACCAGAGCTCCCTCGAGGAGGCGGAGTCCGCGGAGGTGCTCGAGGCCCGCCGCGCCGCCGAGGAGGCCGCGGCCGCCGCCAACGCGGAGGCCGCCGCGGCCGCCGCGCAGGTCTCCGGCGACCAGGGCACCCGGCAGCTGCCCGGCGCCCCGGAGGCCCCGGCGTCAGAGCTGTTCGACCCGCAGCCCGGCCAGCACCGCGAGCAGGCCTAACGGCAGAGTTCGTAGAACGCGACGGCGGCGGCCGCGGCGACATTGAGCGAGTCGACGCCGTTGTGCATCGGGATCACCACGCGGACGTCGGCGGCCTGCATGGCCGCCGGCGTCAGCCCCGGCCCCTCCGCGCCGAGCAGCAGCGCCGAGCGGGCACGCTGATCCGGCCGCAGGTCGCGCATCGGGATCGCGTCCGGCGCCGGCGTCATCGCGAGCAGCGTGAACCCGGCCGCGCGCACCGACTGCAGCGCCGCCGGCCAGGGGTCGAGCCGCGCGTACGGCACCGCGAAGACCTCGCCCATGCTGACGCGCACGCTGCGGCGGTACAGCGGATCCGCGCACGACGGCGAGAGCAGCACGGCATCCATGCCCAGCGCCGCCGCCCCGCGGAAGATCGCGCCAACGTTGGTGTGGTTGTTGACGTCCTCCAGGATCGCCACGCGCCTGGCCGTTTCGAGCACCTCGCCGGCGCCCCGGTCCGGCTTGCGGTGGAAGCTCGCGAGCACCCCGCGGTGCACGTGGAATCCGGTCGTGCGCTCGAGGACGTCCTGGGTGGCGGCGTACAGTACCGACAAATCGGAAAATTCGGCGAGATCCTCGGCGCGCTTGGCGTCCACGAGGAACGACCGCGGCCGATAGCCGGCCTTCAGCGCCCGGCGGATGACGAGCTCGCCCTCGGCGATGAAGAGCCCGTTCGGCGGCTCGAACCGCGTGCGGAGGGCGACGTCCGTCAACGCACGGTAGTCGGCCAAGCGCTCGTCTTCGGGGTCGGTGATCGAAACGGCCACGGGCCCCATTCTGCTTGTACCATCCGCGCTGATGTTTCCGACCGTCCGCGAAGTGCTGCAGCTGGAACCGGTGCGCAACGGCGCCCCGCGCTTGGTGGCGGGCGAGCGGGGTCTGGACCAGGCCGTACGCTGGGTGCACAGCTCCGAGGTCCCCGACATCGCCACCCTGCTGCGCGGCGGCGAGCTGGTGCTGACCACGGGCATCGGGCTGCCGGCGGACGAGGCGGGGCTGCGGCGGTACATCACGGACCTGGCCGAGGTCGGCGCCTGCGGCCTGGCCGTGGAGATGGGCCGCCGCTACGCACAGCGACTGCCGACCGTCATGGTCCGCACGGCGGACAGTCTGGGCCTGCCGCTGGTCGAACTGCACCGCGGCACCCCGTTCGTCGCCATCACCGAGGCCGTCCACTCGATGATCATCGACGCGCAGCTGGCCGAGCTGCGGGCGGCCGAGGAGATCCACCAGCGCTTCACCGACCTCTCGGTGGAGGGCGCCGGCCCGGCCGAGGTCGTGGCCCAGGCGGCCTTGCTGGCCGGCGCCCCGGTGGTGCTGGAGAACCTGTCCCGCCAAGTGCTCGCCCACGACGCGGCGGGCGGGTCGGCGGAGCTGCTGCTGGCGAGCTGGGAGGCGCACTCGCGGGCGATCCGCCCTTCGGGCCGCACCGGCTACGACGCCGGCTCCGGCTGGCTGGTCACCACGGTGGGCGCCCGCGGACAGGACTGGGGACGGCTGCTCATGCGGGTGTCCTCGGCGGAGGCGCGGCATGTGATCCTCATCGAGCGGGCCGCCTCCACCCTCGCACTGGGCCGCCTGATCGACCCAGACCCGGAGGGCCCGCACCGCCTGTTGTTGCAGGCCTTGCTGAACCACTCGATGCCGGTCGAGGAGGTCATGCTGCGGTCCCGAGCCCTGGGCGTGCCGCTGGAGCGCCGAGCCTTGGTCGGCGTGGTGATCCGCCCGGCCCTGGCCACGGTCGCGGAGCGGGTCTTGTCGGAAATGTCGGTCAGGGGCCTCGTGGCGAGCCTGGACGGGCAGTCGACCGGAGTCCTGATCACCCAGGCCACGGACGAGGTGCTGCGCATCTTCGCCGAGAAGGTCCACAAATCGGACGCCACCGCCATCATCGCGGCCGGCGAGACGGTGGACTCCCCGCGCGAGGCCCGCCGCTCCCTGGTCGAGGCGGCCCAGGTGGCAGACGCGGTGCGGCACCCGGCGCCGGGCGTGGTCCGCATGACCGACGTGGGCCTGGCGGGCCTGCTGCACATGCTGCGCGACGAGCCGCGCCTGCAGACCTTTGTGGAGCGGGAACTGGGCCCTCTGCTGGCCTACGACGCGCGCAATCCGCGCGAGCAGCTCTTGGAAGTCCTGCGGGTGTACCTCGACTGCGGCCGCAACAAGTCCGCCGCCGCCGAGCACAGCCACTTGTCCCGACCGGCCTTCTACGAACGCCTGTCCCGCATCAGCAAAATCTCCGGCGCCGACCTCGACTCCGTTCAGGCCTGCCTCTCGCTGCACGTCGCCCTGCTCGCCCTGGACGCCCTGAGAAGCTGATGCCGACGCACTCTCCCCGAACCGGTGAGGCGGCCTGTGCGGCGCTGACACGCCGGTTCTTGGCACGACCGCGCCGACCCCGACCGCGTCGCCGCCAGCAACGGCCTGGTCAGCCGCTACCGACGCGCGGCCGGGCCGCCGTTCCTCGTGGCGGTCGGCGGCATCGTGACGGGCATCGCCGGGCCGCGCTTGTGTCGGCGGGCGAGTTCCGTGCCCGTGGCGTCGCCGGGCCGCGGCCACCACACGGCGGGGATATCGGCAATCCCACGCCAGTGGTACGCCGCCTTGAACGCTGATCATGAAAATCCGAGCGTGGAGACCGGACGAACTCACGAGGTTAAAGTCCGATTTCGGGCGTTTTGGTGGGCTACCTTTCTCGGCATCCGAAATCTCCGAAAGATAGGTGGCACATGATGAACAGCGGTGCACGCAAGGCGATGACGCTGGTTGGCATGGGACTTGCGGCGGGCGCCGCGGTCGGGTTGACCAGCACGGCGGCGTCCGCGTCGGTCGCACCGGGAGCGCAGGGCCAGTCGCCGGTGACCGAGCACCTGAACCCGGGACAGTCGCACGGCGACGCACACGGCCACCGCGGGGACCGGACCGACCGCCGGACGTACTCGGTCGGCTTCGTCCGGGGCCGCCAGGCGTGTGAGCGAGCCGCGACGATCGGCGAGCGCCGGGGCCTGTGGGACGAGGGCAACTGCTACCGGGTGGGCCGCGGCAACACGTACCTGCTGCGCGCCACCGACTACCAGGGCCGGCACCGGCACGGCTGAGCGCCTCACGATGGGCCGGCTTCCGATCGCCGGCTCGTTCCCATGACGTAGCGGGCTCGCTCGGGGGCTTCGACGACCTTGCCTCCGGGCGGGCCCGCTACTTGCCTGCCCGACTCCTCCGCATCGGTTTCCGCGCATCGGTTTCCGCGCATCGGTTTCCGCGCATCGGTTTCCGCGCATCGGTTTCCGCGCATCGGTTTCCGCGCATCGGTTTCCGCGCATCGGTTTCCGCGCATCGGTTTCCGCGCATCGGTTTCCGCGCATCGGTTTCCGCGCATCGGCTTCCTCGCATCGGCTTCCTCGCATCGGCTTCCTCGTATAGCGGCTTTCGCGCGACGCCTCCCGCGCGACGCCTCCCGCGCGACGCCTCCTGCACGACGCCTCCTGCTCAATGACCTCGTGCGCGGCGGCTTCGTGCACGGCGAGTTCCCGGCGCGGCGCGTTGCCGGCGGCGGTCTCCCTCGCAGCGAGTTCTGCACCGTAGTGGTTCCGGCGCGGCGAGCCCGCCCCGCGGCGAACTCCCCACGTGGTGGGTTTGGCCCGAAGCGAACTCCCTGCGCGGTGGGTTTGGCCCGAAGCGAACTCCCTGCGCGGTGGGTTTGGCCCGAAGCGGTCTTCCCGCGCGCTGGGTTGCCCGTGGCGGTCTTCCCGCGCGGCGAGTATCCCCGGCCGGTCTCCCTCCGGCACGTTCTCTTCGAGATTGAGGAACCCGTTCACCGTGATTCGCATCCCGCAGTACCTCACCCTGTCCGCCTGCACCGCCGCCGTTCTCGCCGGCGTCCTCGCCCCGGCCGTCGCGAGCGCCGAAGGGGTCGCCGGCCAGGAAGTCGCGATCCGCTTCATCGACCGTTGCGACGGCGGCACGGACGTCGAGGCACCGAACCCCTTCAGCGGCCGGAACCTGGTCTTCACCATCAACGAAGCCGTGATTGTGGTGGGCCCGGGTCAGCGGCACGTGGAGCACGTGCCCGCCCCGGCCGGCGATGGGGACCTCGTCGTCAACGTCGAGGTCCACGACCGGGACGACGCCGTGGCGAAGACCTTGCACGACTGGTCCCGGCCGAAGACCTGCGAAGCCGCCGACGACGCGGACGCCGGCCACGACGCTGCGGCGGACGCCGGCCACGACGCTGCGGCGGACGCCGGCCACGACGCTGCGGCGGACGCCGGCTATGGCGCTGCGGACGGTACGGCTGCCGCGATCACCGGCGTCGCCGGCGCCGTCGGCCCCGCCTCGGACGGTCTCGGCACCGCCATGTCCGCCGACGACGTCGCCCGGGCGGACTCGGCGGCGGCGACCGAGCCGGACTCGGCGGCGGCTGGACTGCCGGTCACTGGGGCGGACGTCATCGGCCTGGCATCCCTCGGCGTGACCCTCGTGGCCGGCGGCCTCGCGCTCGTTCTGATCCGTCGGCGGCGAATCCGGTTCGACGCCAGTTGACCTGATCCCGCGCCGATGCGGTCGGCTCGGGACCCCTCATTACCTTCGCTGCTCGCGCGGTCGGCTTCACGCCGGCCGCGCGAGTCCTTTTTCGGGCCGACCACCCGGTGGTTACGGCGCATTTGTGTTGTTCACCGGATCGGGCGCCGAAATGTGAAAGGATGGCATTGTGCCGCTCGCCGCGAATTGCGCATTACGCACGCAGCGCTGATCGATACCGGCGGCCGGCGAATCGTGGTCGTTCTGCGGATGTCCGGAAAACGCATTCGAAATCTGTACTGCCACTCGATGGGGGTACACCGGAATGACTTTCGATCTTGAATTGGAGCGCATGTAGACAGGACGAATTGACGAGCGGAATCGCCCACGATGACCGATTTGTTGCGTTAGATTTTTCGAGTCCGCAACACACATTGAGAGGACTCGAACCGAATGAACAGCAATACCCGCCGGACTATGACGCTTGTCGGTATGGGCCTGGTCGCCGGCGCGTCCCTGGGCCTCACGGCCACGGCGGCCTCGGCGAACACCACCCATGCCGACGCCACAGGCCCCACGGTCGCCAACCAGCCCGAGAACCACTTCAACAACGGCGGCGGCCGGGGCGATCACGACGGGCGCGGCAACAGCGATGGCCGGGGTGATCACGACGGGCGCGGCAACAGCGATGGCCGGGGTGATCACGACGGGCGCGGCAACAGCGATGGCCGGGGTGATCACGACGGGCGCGGCAACAGCGATGGCCGGGGTGATCACGACGGGCGCGGCAACAGCGATGGCCGGGGTGATCACGACGGGCGCGGCAACAGCGATGGCCGGGGTGATCACGACGGGCGCGGCAACAGCGATGGCCGGGGTGATCACGACGGGCGCGGTGACCGCGACGGTCGCGGTGACCGCGACGGCCGCGGCAACAGCAACGGCCGGGGCCACAACGACGGCCGCGGGCACCAGGATGCCCGGGGCCACAACAACGGCCGCGACCTGCGCGACGTCCGGTTCCGGCAGGTCGACTGGCGGGCCCGCAGCGCCGGCGCGCAGGTGCGTACGTACACGGTCGCGCTCTTCCAGGGCCGCAGCGCCTGTGAGGCGGCCGGGCACTTCGGCGAGTGGCACGGCGACTGGGACGACTCGGCCTGCCTGAAGGTCGGGAAGGGCAATATCTACGCGCTCCAGGCGGTGGACTACAGCGGCCGCCACCGCGCGCGTCCCGCGGCCCACCGTGCGAGCCACCGCAACGGCTCGTCGAACGGGCACGGTTCGTCGAACGGGCACGGTTCGTCCAACGGGCACGGCTCGTCGAACGGGCACGGCTCGTCCAACGGGCACGGCTCGTCCAACGGGCACGGCTCGTCGAACAGCCACTACGCGGCTGCCGCCGCCGGCTACTGAGCGCCGGTGCGGCCGACGGTGACCGGCTTCGTCACCGTCGGCCGCAGCGGTCCCGACAACCCGGACGAGGACATATGAACTCGGTTTATCGCCGCGCGGGATGGTGTGGCGTCGCGCTGGCTCTGGGCCTGGCGCCGATCGTCGCGTCGCTCTCGCCGGCCGCGGCCGCCCCCACCTCGGGCGGTTCCACCGTCGGCTACGACGACCGGTGCGACGGCGGCGTCGACGTGACGCTGTCCAACGAACACGACAGCGGCAATGTCGTCTACACCGTCAACGAGGACGTCGTCGTGGTCGCGCCCGGCCAGCGGTCGCAGCGCACCGTCGCGGCCGCGGCCGGCGGGAATCCCCTGGTCGTGCAGGTCGCGCTCCAGGACCGCGACGGGAAGGAGGAACGAACCGCGCACCGGTGGAAACGACCCGGCGACTGCGACGACCCCGGCGCCCGCCGGGCGATCGACCCCCACGGCCAGAGCACCAGCGGTGCCGCCGACGGTGACGGTTACGCCGCCGACGACGGTGACGGTTACGCCGCCGATGACGCCGACGGTGACGGTTATGCGGCCGACGACACCGGTACCGCCGCCGACGACGACGGTTACGGTGACGCCGCCGACGACGGTTACGGTGACGGCGGCGCCGCAGGTGACGGTTACGGCGCCGCTGCCGACGGTGACGGCTTCGACTACGGAGTCGACGCCGTAGACCAAGGCGTCACCGGCCAGGCCGCGACCGCGACCGCGCTGGATCCGAGCACCGCCCATCCGGCCGCCGCCGCGCTGGCGGTGACCGGAACCAACACCGTCCGCTTCGGTGCGGCCGGCGTCCTGCTGATCCTCTTCGGAGCGGCCCTCCTGCGGATGCGCCGCCGGCGCGTCGCGTTCGAAGCGGATTAACCCGAACGGGCGGTGTTTCGTGACCCGGCACCGCCCGTGAGGTCCGCGAGATCCCCCCTCGCGGCAAAGATTCGCCGAGCACAATGCCGGTTTCTTCGGCGAATCGACAGACCGGGCCCGTGTCGGCGGGCTCGGTCTGTCACGTTTCCCGGTCCTTACTGGCGGGCAACGACATCCGGTACGTCCGCGGCGGCTTCGGGGGCAACCGCCGAGCCGTCCGACTGGAAGAGCGGAGCAACACATATGAGGCCCCGGCCCGATCACTCTGGGAATCAGGCGGTGCTGAGCGCCGCGGAGCCAGCTGACCCCCACTTACCGCGGTCCAAGCCGAAGCCCAACCGGAGCAAGCGCACCGCCGAGCCGGTCCCGCCCGCCGAGCCTCGGCGTACGCCCTCCTCGTCCGGTCCGCGGCCCCGCCGGCGCAGCCGGATCAGCGTGCTGCTGGTCGACGATCACGATCTCATCCGCCGCGGCCTGCGGCACGCCTTCGAGCGGACCGGTCAGTTCGACGTGGTGGGCGAGGCCAGCGGCGTCGCCGACGGGATTCGCCTGGCCGTGATGCTGCGGCCGGACGTGGTGATCATGGATGTGCAGCTGTCGGACGGCTCGGGGCTGGACGCCGCCGGGGCCCTGCGCGAGGCGCTTCCCGGCATCGGGATCGTCGTGCTGAGCACGTGGGGTGACGACGACGTGCTCTTCGCCGCGATGGAGGCCGGCGCGAGCGCGTTCGTGCCGAAAGCGGCGCCGGTCGCGGAGGTCATCAACGTCGTCCGGTACGCCGCGAGTGCACCCACCAGCTTTACCGCCGCCGATCTGGCCGAGGCCATGAAGCGCCGGCTCGCGCCGAAGGGCCCGCAGCTGACGGAGCCGGAGCGGCTCGTCCTGGGGCTGCTCGCCGACGGGCTGAGCGTGGCCGGCATCGCCCGGCATCTGTACGTGTCACACTCCACCGCGAAGCAGCTCGTCGCACGGTTGGTGGAGAAGCTCGGCGCGGCCAACCGGACGCAGGCCCTCATGGTCGCGCTGCGCCTGGGCCTGCTGCAGCACGACACCCACCAGACCGGCGACCACTTCGGCTGACCCCGCCGAGCTGACCAGCGAGCACCACGACAAGCCCGACGCACGAAAAGGCCGGCGGACCGAGGTCCGCCGGCCTTCCGCGTGCCGTCAGAGCAGGACGTCGACCAGCATCAACAGCGCGGACAGCCCGAGCATGGCGGCGACCGCGTCGATGCCGATGGACCAGGGCCATCGATGCCACCCGCCGGGTTGTACGGCCGGCAGCTCCAGCGCCCGATGCCGCCCCGGCGGTCGCCAGAACACGTCGGTGAGATCCGCCTCCGGCCAGGCCATTGCACCGGGGGCCGCCCGAGGCCGCGCGATGGTCGGTCGCGCGATGGTCGGTCGCGCGATGGTCGGTCGCGGAACCAAGGGAATTGGCGCCGCGACGCTCGAAAAGACTGCCTTTTCAACATTGCGCGAGTCCGGCTGCCGCGGCCGGGGCGGTGCGAAAGCCGCGTCCTGCCGGATGGCCTTCTTGGGCTTTCGGACGAGCAGCGTAACCGGCCGGAGCGGCGCAACCGTGGTGCCACCCGGCGCGATTCCCGCGCACGCGTCATCGCCGTACATATGTTCCTCCGAGCTGAAACAGAAAGTCAGGAACGAGCGGAAAAGCGCACGCCCGAAGAATCATCGGTTCCGGATGCGGAATCCGGTCCGGAAATGCTCGGCGGAGACTTCGCCGAGGTGTGCGTCAAGAGGGCCTGAGAGCCCGCGATCTCAGTGCGCGAGCCGCCGATGCCGGCCGCGATACCCGATGGCCTCGAAATTGGACCGCGCCCGTTGTTCATGCACCGGGCGCGACTCGTCCCGGGCGGTCGCGTACGCATGCTCGCTGCGGTAATACGCGCCACCGTACGTGCGGACCCGGGTGTTGCGGCCCCAGCCGAGCTGATGCAGCACGTACGGTTCGGTGCGGGCCGATGCCCACATGCCCATGTTGCCCGCAGTGGGCCGCCGCTGCTCGACCACCGCGGAGCCGACGGCGCGACCCGGCGCCGGGGCGTCGGGAGCGTCGAAGTGCCCGTGATCGGCAGGGGATTCGGCAGGGGATTCGGCCGGGGACTCGTCGAGGAGCTCGTCGAAGAACTCGTCGTCGAACTCGTCGTCGTCGTAGCCGACCGGGAGCCGGGTGTCGGTGACCGACGGGCTGAGCCCCTGACCCCGGCCCGTCGCCTCCGGCAGGGCCATGCCCATTGCCTCCAGCAACCCGACCACTTTCACCCTCGACCCGGTCTCTGCCCGCATCTCAACTTTCCGCTCACGAAGAAGAATGCCCACCAAACCGCTATAACGGACATCCTAGGAAACGTCTGATGCTTCGACCATCGACGAACTGGTTCGCGCGCGCTCAAACTTGTCTAACCCGATCGAGGTACCGCCGAGCCCGGTAGGCGAAACCCGAGGAGTCCGGCCGTGCGACGCCGGACGCGCGCTGGAGTCGGGCGTCGTTCCTGGTCACAGCGGCCGGCCGAACTCGGTGTGGATCGGGCCCTCGCCGGACCGCGCCGCGGCCACCGCGACGCGCAGGCGCCTGGCCAGCGAGGGCTTCAGGCGGGGCTCGGCCTCGTCCAGCGGCATCGGCAGGACGGCCCGCAGCTCGGCGTCGCCCGGCCGCAGCCGGTCCAGCTCGTCGGCGGGCAGCACGCCGCCGTCGAAGATGAAGGTCAGGCCGTCACTCCAGATGCCGTGGGCCGGGGTCCAGTCGACGACGAGGAGCCGGCCGATCGGAAGATCAAGACCTAGCTCCTCTTGTACCTCACGCCGGCACGCCGCGAGCGGCGACTCGTTCTCCTCGGCGACGCCACCCGGAATCTCCAGGGTCGGCTTGTAGATCGGTTCCACGAACACCAGGCGGTCGCGGGGATCACGCAGGAGCAGGGCTCCGCCGACCGCCTTGCGGGCCATCTGCGCGGAGAAGCCGGGCGTGAACTCCCGTTCCGGCTCGCCCTCGGCGAGGAGATCCTCATCGATGGTCACTCCCGCAGGATAGGCCACGAGGACTCCTCGCCGAGGTACCGCTTCAGTCGAGCAGTGAGAACCGCTCCCACGCGCTGGCCTCGTCGCGGTTGGCGATGAGCGGGCGGTTGCCGCCGTCGTCGGCCGTGACGTACTTGCCGTTGATGCTCGCGATGATGCTGATCGTGTTGTCGTCCTTGTTCTGCACGATCGTGAACCGTTCCCAGGCCCCGACCGCCGTGCGGTTGGCGATCAGCGGGCCGTCGCCGGCCGCGTCCGCCGTCACGTAGGCGCCGTTGGCGTGGGAGCGGAACGCCACCTCGCCGTGGCCCAGGTCGACGATGTCGAACTGCTCCCACGAGCCGATCTGGCCGCGGTTGGCGATCAGCGGGCTCTTGCCGCCCGCCGCCGCCGAGACCAGGCTGTTGTTCGCGCCGGCGCGGAAGGAGGCGACGGTCGGTACCGGAACCTTGGTGAACTTCTCCCAGGCGCCGATCTCGGTGCGGTTGGCGATCAGCGGCTTGCCGCCACCGGCGTCCGCGGTCACGTAGCGGCCGTTGATGCTCGCCTTGAGGCTGATCGTGCCGTCCTCGTTCTCGACGACCTTGAAGCGCTCCCAGGCCCCGACGGCGGGCCGGTTGGCGATCAGCGCGCCGTTGCCCGCGGCGTCGGCCGAGACGTACCGGCCGTTGGAGTGCGACCGCAGCCCGACCTCGTCGCCGCCGAGATCCACCAGGTCGTACTGCTCCCACGCCCCGACCGCGTCCCGGTTGGCGATCAGCGGCTTGCCACCGCCGCCGTCCGCCGTCACGTAGCGGTTGTTCGCGCCCGCGCGCAGCTCGAACGGGTCGCCGATCGCGGGCAGGTCGCCGGCCAGCTGGGTCAGCGCCGCGTAGTCGCCGTTGAACGCGTTCTTGTCATAGTTGCCCTGCTGGCTGTTGTTGCCGCCGGCGTACTGCCAGATGGCGTACTTCGTCCACGACGCGGGAAGCGCGGTCGGCGCCTGGGCCTTCCAGTACGCCAGGTCGAGCGGGTTGTTCGAGAACGAGGCGTCGTTGCCGGTGCACTCGCTCCACCAGCTCGCCGCCGTGTAGATCATCGGGTCGCGGCCGATGCGCTTCCTGATCTGGTCCGAGAACGCGTGGATGTAGGCGACCATCTCGGCCGGCGTCAGGTTCCAGCAGTTCGGCAGCTTCAGCGACGCGTACGGCCACTCGAGGTCGATGAACGGCACGAGCGTCCGCGCGTCGTTGCGCCACTCGATGTGGTCGACGAAGAAGTTCGCCTCGCCGACCGGGTCCCGCTGGTCCGGCCGCGCGAACGCGTACGCGCCCGTCAGCAGGCCTACGTTCTTCGAGGCGTTGAAGTCACCCGAGAAGTACGGGTTGACGTACGAGCGGCCCTCGGTCGCCTTCACGTAGGCGAAGCTCATGCCGGACGTCGCGACCGCGCCCCAGTCGATGTTGGGGAAGACCCGATGGTCGTTGCTCGACACGTCGATGCCGAGGATCGGGAACCCGTCGGGCCCGCCGATCGCCTGCGCGCTGACCGAGCCCTTCGACGCGCCCGGCGGCAGCCCGGCCTGCGCGTGCCCGCCCGGATCGTCCGCCGTGCCGGCCTGCGCCGCTCCCACGCCGACGAGCACCGCCAGGCCGGTCAGGACGGCGAGCGCCCGGACCGTGACCCGGGCCCGCTTCGAGGTGGGAAACCGCGGCCCGGGCTTGCGATGCCGAAACTGCCCCGGACCAAAAGATTTGTACACCGACATGTATTGAGACCCCGTAATGGTGATGGCCGATCGATGACGGGACACACCATACGCAACGGGATCATGCGGCGGGGACCCGCCGACCGGTCAACCCCGGCAACCCGGTCGGTTTCGCGGGCCGGTTTCTCACGGCCGGTGGCATTTCGCCGGTTTCGGTCAGCGACTACTGGCAGGTCGGCAAACCATGATTGACCCGTACTTCTCGACGCTGGACGAGAACCAGGACAACAACGCGGCGGCCGTGACGGTGGCCGTCGACACCAGCCCGCGCCCGTCGGCGAGCGTCAAGCCGTCCGCGAGCCGGACCGGCGGCACCGGCGGCGGCCTCACCCCGATCGACGCGACCACCTCGGCCGGCCCGGCGGCGACCCCGGGCGCGAGCGGCCCGCTGCCGAGGACCGGTTCGAACATCACGCTCTACGCGATCGTCGGATTGGCCGCCGTGGCCGCGGGCGTGTTCCTGCTCGTCGCCATTCGCAGCCGCCGCCGCGCACGATTCAGCGCGGAGTGACGGCCGAATTACTGCATGGAAATGTGCACGTGGTTGTAGTGGTCTCCGGCGGGGGTACCGTCCCCGCCGTAGGACTTCCAGCCGCTGCTCGGTTGCCAGATCCGCTTGTACCAGATCACGTACTTGATGCCGAGATTCTTCGCGTTGGCCAGGGCCCAGGCGGCCAGATTGTCGCCGTAGGTCTTGTCCGCGCCGGTGGCTCTGGCATTGACGAAGGTCGACGCATTGGCCGAGAAGTCACAGGCTTTTCCGAGCGGGTGGTCGCCACCGCCGCCGCTTCGGTAGCACGACGTGTAGTGGGTGAAGCCGGCCTTGCGCGCCTCGTTGTACATGTTCGTGGTGCGCGGGGACTGGCAGCCCGTGGTCGTCGGGTCGTCGCCGGAGCAGGACTCCTTCGGGTACGAGCCGTCGGAGTTGCGGGCGACCGCGTTCGTGGTGACCTTGCCGCCCGAGGGGGCGCCGGAGCTGACGTCCGCGCCGCCGCCGGCCTTGCGCAGGGCGTCCTCGGCGGTCTTCTTGTTGGTCTCCATGATCTTCAGCTGGGCCTGCTGGTTGGCCACCGCCGCGTCGATGTCCTTGCGCTGCTGCTCCAGCTGGCGCTGGGTCTCGGCGATCTCGCGCAGCTGCTTGTTCTCCTGCTGCAGCATGTACTCGACCGTGACCATGTTGTGCAGCATGTCGTCGGGGTCGTCGGCGCCCAGGATCACGTTCGTGAGGCTGACCCGGTTGCCGCGGTAGGCGGCGTTGGCGATCGCGCCCGCCGAGGCCTGCAGCTCGCCGAGGCGGGTCTGGGCCTTGGCCATCTGGTCGCCGATCGCGGCCTGGTCGGCCACGGACTTGTCCAGCCGGCCCTTCGCGTCGTTGTACTCCGCGGTGGCCTTGTCCAGGGCCTGACGCACAGTGAGGTTCTGGCCGCCGTCCTCGTCCGCGCCGGGGGTCGGCTCGGCCGAAGCGGCGTCACCGAACGTGGTCACCAGGAGGAGCACGGTGACCAGGAGCGTGAGGACCCTTCTCGGTGCCGTCAACATCGCGGCACAGCATATCGAAGCGACCTGAAAACGCCAGCGCGAGAATATGCGCATGGACGACCTACTCAACCGGCATCGGCAGGTCATGCCCGCCTGGATGCCCGTGTACTACGACGAGCCCCTCGAACTTGTCACCGGTAAGGGTTCCCGGGTCACGGACAGTAACGGAAAAACGTACCTCGATTTCTTCGGCGGGGTGCTGACGAACTCGCTGGGTTACGACCTGCCGGAGGTGCGCGAGGCGGTCGAGCGGCAGCTGCGCACCGGGATCGTGCACACCTCGACGCTGTACCTCATCCGGCACCAGGTCGAGCTGGCGGAGAAGATCGCCAGGCTGTCGGGCATCCCGGACGCGCGGGTGTTCTTCACCAACTCCGGCACCGAGGCGAACGAGGCCGCGCTGCAGGTGGCGACCAACACGCGGGGCAGCAACAGCATCCTGGCCGTGCGCAACAGCTATCACGGCCGGACCGCCGCGACGATCGCCGTCACCGGAAACCGTGCGTGGTCGGCTTCGGCCTACAGCCCGTACAACGTGAGCTATCTGCACTCCGGGGATCGGCTGCGCGGGCTGTTCCGGGGGATGAGCGACGAGCGGTATCTGGAGGCGGCCGAGGAGGACCTCCGCGAGGTGCTCGCCACGACGACGGCCGGCCCGGTCGCGTGCCTGATCGCCGAGCCGATCCAGGGTGTCGGCGGGTTCACCCACGGCCCCGACAAGCTGATGGCCGTGTGGCAGCGGGTCCTCGACGAGCACGGCATCCTGCTGATCTCCGACGAGGTGCAGACCGGCTGGGGCCGCACCGGCGAGCACTTCTGGGGCTACCAGGCGCACGGGATCACGCCCGACCTGCTGACCTTCGCCAAGGGCATCGGCAACGGCTTCGCCCTGGCCGGCGTGGTCGGGCGGGCCGAGGTGCTGGAGTCGGTGCAGGGCATCTCGTTCTCGACGTTCGGCGGCAACCCGATCTCCACGGCGGCCGGCAACGCGGTGCTGGACTACATCGTCGACCACGACCTGCAGGCCAACGCGGCGCGCACGGGCGCGATCCTGCTCGACGGGCTGCGCAAGGTGGACAGCCCGATCGTGGCCGAGGTGCGCGGCAAGGGGCTCATGATCGGCATCGAGCTGACCAGCGCGGCGGCGACGGTCGCGGTGTTCGAGTCGTGCCGGCGGGACGGGCTGCTGGTCGGCAAGGGCGGCCTGTACGGCACGACGATCCGGATGGGACCCCCGCTCAACCTCACCGAGGACGACGCCCGGGAGGGTTTGGAAATTCTGACCAACGCTCTGGAAGAACACGCGCGTATTTCCGGCTGATAACGCGAAGGCCGAACCGTCCCAAGGGGTCTGGTTCGGCCTTTTGCCTGCCAAAAATGGACAAATCGCCGACCGGTCCCGCGTAACAAATCGGGCAGGATTCGGGGTGAAGTCGCCGTGGGAGCGTTCCCGGATGATCTGCTGGTGGGACCGGAAACTGCGCTGCCAAATCGGCTCTGACCTGCGCTTTTAGGCCCCCTTAAGATCCACTTCGCAGGTAACAGTTTGAAAACTTCGCCCAACTCCTTGACAAGAAGGGGGGCTCAGTAAGAACTTTTACCACTAACAGTTAAGGAACCTTGCTGAAAGGGAGCAGGATGGTGTCTCGCGAGGAAACCACGACGGTGGCGCCGGCCGCCGTCAGTGCCTCGACGCTGGCATCCGTCCCGGTCTCCCCGGCCCCGGCGGCTTCCTCGGGTGACGGGCTCGCCCTCGCCGGCAGCGGCGAGAGCGTCCTGGTCCGGGTCCGCGCCGGGCTGCCCGAGCTCACCGGCGCCCTGCAGCGCGTGGCCGAGCTCATCCTGGCCGACCCCGCCGCCGCGGCCCGCTCGACCATCGTCGAGCTCGCCGAGCGCAGCGGCACCTCGCCCGCCACCGTGACCCGCTTCTGCCGGGCGCTGGGCTTCGTCGGCTACGCCGACCTGCGGCTGGCCATCGCCGGCGAGACCGGCCGGGCCGCGCGCACCGGCGGCTGGACGATGGACATCGGCCGCGAGATCCAGCCGACCGACCCGCTGGAGCGGGTGCTGGGCCAGATCATGGCGGCCGACACGCAGGCGATGCACGACACCGCCTCGCTGCTGGACCTCTCCGAGGTCGAGCGGGCCGCCGAGGCCATCGCCCGCGCCGACCGCGTCGACATCTACGGCGCGAGCGGCAGCGCGCTGGTCGGCGGGGAGATGCAGTTCTGCCTGCACCGCATCGGCATTGCCGCCTGGGCCTGGACCGACGTGCACAACGGCCTGGCCAGCGCGGCGCTGCTCAAGTCCGGCGACGTGGCCCTCGGCGTCTCGCACAGCGGGCAGACCCGCGAGACGATCGAGATGATCGCCGAGGCGAGCAGCCGGGGCGCGACGACGATCGCGCTGACCAGCTTCCCGCGCTCGCCGCTGGCCGAGGTCGCCGACATCGTCCTGCTCACCGCGACGCAGGCGACAACCTTCCGGCCGGACGCCCTCTCGGCCCGGCACCCGCAGCTCGTGGTGCTCGACCTGCTGTACATCGCGGTCGCCCAGCGCACCCACGAGCGCGCCCACGCAGCGTTCTCCGTCACGGCCCAGGCGGTCGCCGGCCATCGGTCGGCCTCCGGAAAGGAAGCGTCGTGACCACTCTCCAGGACGCTCGCGCGAGAAAGGGCGACGGGATGGCCGTCACCGCTCACGGTTACGTCTCGGCGATCCAGTCGGTCATCGACCGGATCGCCCTTACCCAGGCCGACAACCTCAGCCAGGCGGCGGACCACATCGCCGTGGCGCTGCGGGCCGGCGGCCTCCTTCAGGCGTTCGGCACCGGGCACTCCGAGGCGGTGGCGGTGGATTTCGCCGGCCGCGCCGGGGGGCTCGTGCCGACGAACAAGATCCTCCTTCGGGACCTCGTCGTCTACGGCGGCGAGGACCCGAAGATCCTCGAGAACGAGAAGCTCGAACGCGATCCTGGTATCGCCGCCAAGCTCTACGAGATCGCCGCGCCGCGTCCCGAGGACGTGTTCGTGATGGCCTCACAGTCGGGGATCAACGGGGGGATCGTCGAGATGGCGCTGCTGATCAAGCAGCGCGGGCACAAGTTGATCGCCATCACATCGGTCGAGCACACCGTCCGGGTGTCCCCCAGGCACCCTTCGGGCCAGCGGCTCGCCGACATTGCCGACGTCGTGCTGGACAACGGCGCGCCGTACGGCGACGCACTGCTGTCGCTGGATAGCGGCGGCGCGGTCTGCCCGGTCTCTTCGGTCACCAACGCGCTCATCGCGCAGCTGGTGGTCGCCGAGGTCGTGCGACGCATCGAGGCCGCGGGTGAGGTGGCTCCCGTCTACCTGTCCGCAAACGTCCCCGGCGGGGACGAGCACAACCACACCCTCGAGTCGCGGTACGCCGGACGTGTCCGGCGAACCGCCTGACCCGAACCGAGGAGACCCCCAAATGTCCAATGAACTGACTCGTCGTACCGTCCTGCGGCGCGCGGCTGCTGCGGGCCTGCTCGCCACGCCGGCCGCCGGTCTGCTCAGCGCTTGCGCCGGTTCCAGCACCGACGACAAGGGCGGCAGCGACACCGGAACCAAGTCGGCCGACAACCCGTTCGGCGTCAAGGACGGCAGCACCGTCAAGGTCGTCGTCTTCGACGGTGGTCTGGGCACCGACTACGCGAAGAAGGACGTGACGATCTTCAACGCGAAGCACGCCAACGTCACGGTGAACCAGAGCGCCACCCAGAAGATCAAGACGCAGGAGCAGCCGAAGATGGCGACCTCCCCGAGCGACCTGATCAACAACTCCGGCGCCGACATCATGGACACCGCGACGCTGATCAGCGAGAACGCGATCCAGCCGCTCGACGACCTGCTCGACGCCCCGAACTGGGACGGCACCGGCAAGATCCGTGACTCGCTCCTGCCGGGCACGATCAACGACGGCACCTTCAACGACAAGTTCTACACGCTGAAGTACGCCTACACCGTGTGGGGCATGTGGTACGACGCCGCGCTGTTCGAGAAGAACAGCTGGACCGCCCCGAAGACCTGGGCCGACTTCTTCACCCTGGCCCCGAAGATCAAGGCGGCCGGTATCGCGCCGTTCGTCTACGACGGCGTGCACGGCTACTACCCGCGCTGGCACATCATGGCGACGGTCTGGAACGCGGCCGGCAAGCAGGCCGTGGTCGACATCGACAACCTCAAGCCGGACGCCTGGAAGGCCGCGGGCATCCTCGAGGGCCTGCAGAACATCGAGAAGATGGTCAAGGACGGCCTGATCCTCGCCGGCAGCCAGGGCCTCAACCACACCCAGTCGCAGCAGGCGCACCTCGACCGCAAGGCCGCGTTCATCCAGGTCGGCACCTGGTACAAGAACGAGATGGCGAAGACCCTGCCGCCGGACTTCAAGCTGACGCTCTCGAACTACTGGGACGTGGCCAGCCCGAAGGCGGCCGGTGCGGTCTACGCCGGTGCCGGTGAGGACTGGGTCGTTCCGGCCAAGGCCGAGAACGCGGCTGGCGCGAAGGAGTACCTGCGCGCGATGCTGTCCACCGAGGGTGCCGGCGCGTTCGCGTCGCTCACCAAGTCCCTCGCGTCCGTCAAGGGCTCGGGTGACAAGGTCGACGACCCGGCGCTGGCCAGCGCCAACACCCTCATGAAGAGCGCCCCCGCCGACCTGATCTCGTTCCGGTTCCCGGACTTCTACGCCGACTACGGCAAGGAGAGCGAGAACCTGTCCGAGGACCTGATGGCGGGCCGCGTCGACGCCGCCGGCTTCGTCACCAAGATGCAGGCCGTCGCGGACAAGATCGCGAAGGACGACAGCATCAAGAAGCAGACCCGCAAGAACTGACACCCGTTTCCCGGTTAGGTAGTGACTGATCATGCGGCACGGTAAAGCGCGGTTCGTGACGGGCTTCCTCGCCCTTCCGGTACTGCTCTTCGCGTTCTACGTGGTGTGGCCGTTCGCCCAGGCGGTGGGGTACTCGTTCACCGACTGGGGCGGCTACTCGGACAAGCAGAACTTCGTTGGCGTGGACAACTACGTCAAGCTGTTCAAGGACGAGCTGGTGCACAAGGCCTTCTGGCACAACGTGTTCTTCCTCGTCACCGTGCCGCTGTTCACGATCGCGCTGGCCTTGTTCTTCGCGTTCCTGCTCAATGTGGGCGGGCGCGGAGACAAGGCCGGCATCCGGGGTGTGTTCGGGTCCAGCGTCTACAAGGTCATCTTCTTCTTCCCGCAGGTGCTCTCCCTGGTCCTGATCGCCGTCATGTGGCAGGCGATCTACCGCACCGACAACCAGGGCCTGCTCAACGGCCTGCTCATGAAGGCCGGGATCATCGACCCCGAACACCCCAACCTCTTCGTGGCCGACCCGGAGCCGTTCCTGGGCATCCCCGCGGTGCTCTGGTGGCTGCTGCTCATCGCGGTCTGGAGCGGCGTCGGCTTCTACATGGTCCTGTTCTCCGCCGCCATGCAGGGCATCCCGAAGGACATCTACGAGGCGGCGCTGCTCGACGGCGCCGGCCGCGTCAGCACCTTCGTGCGGATCACGCTGCCCCTGCTGCGCGACAACATCTCGGTCGCCTGGGTCTACCTGGGCATCACCGCGCTGGACATGTTCGCCCTGGTCTACGTCATGACCCCCAGCCAGGGCGGCCCCAACCACGCGTCCGAGATCTTCGCCTCGGTGATTCAGTTCACCGCCTTCAACCGCGGCCAGTTCGGATACGCGTGCGCCCTCGGTGTCGCACTCGCGATCTTCACGATGCTGATCGCCGCCCTCCAGTTGCGGATCACCCGCCGCGAACGAATCGAGTTCTGACATGGCTGACACGGTGGTGAACGACAGGCGGACGGCCCCCGCCGGCGGCGGCAGCAACGGCCACCGCGCGGTACCGAAGGCCCAATCGGAACCGCTCAAGCTCGGCGACCGGGTGTTCGGCGGCTTCTCCCACCTGTTCCTGGTCGTCTGGGCCCTGATGGTGGTCTACCCGATCCTCTGGGTGATCATCTCGTCGTTCAAGGACGACAAGTACATCATCAAGGAGCCGCTGTCCCTCAACCCGCACGGGCTGCACTGGGACAACTTCTCCCGCGCGTGGACCAACGGCGGTCTGGGCTCGTTCTTCGGCAACACGGTCGTGGTCGTCGGCGGCGGCGTGATCCTCACGATGCTGCTGGGCTCGATGGCCGCCTACGTGCTGGCCCGCTACGAGTTCCCCGGCAACCGGGCGATCTACTTCCTGTTCCTGTCGGGCCTGACGCTGCCGGTGTACCTCGCGATCGTGCCGCTGTTCAAGGGCGTCTACAACACCGGCGTCACGTTCCCGCTGCTCGGCCTGAACTCCCGGTTCATGCTGATCCTGGTGTACGTCGCCTGGTCGCTGTCGTTCACGATCTTCTTCATGCACTCGTTCTTCCGCACGCTGCCGACCTCGGTCGCCGAGGCGGCGCTGGTGGACGGCGCGTCGCACAGCACGCTGTTCTTCCGCGTGATGCTGCCGATGGCCAAGCCCGGCCTGATCAGCATCGGCATCTTCAACGTGCTCGGCCAGTGGAACCAGTGGTACCTGCCGACGGTGCTCATGCAGGACACCAGCGGCGCCGGCAACGTGCACCAGGTGCTGGCCCAGGGCCTGATCGGGCTGTCGGTCAACCAGGGGTACAAGTCGGACTGGTCCGGCCTGTTCGCCGGTCTGACCATGGCCATGCTGCCCGTGCTCGTCGTCTACATCGCCTTCCAGCGGCAGGTGCAGGCCGGCCTCACCAGCGGCATCTCGAAGTAACAAGGACCCGCGCGGCCCCGGCGCTTCCACGAGAAGTACCGGGGCCGTGCGATGTAATGCCTTCATGCTCATCGCGGTCTCGCCCTCCGGCGCCGGCGGCCTCCTGCGGCCGCTGGCCGACGACGGCACGCCCACCGGCGAGGAGCAGCACGTCCAGGACCTGGCGGGGGCGGTCGCTCGAGTCGAGTCACGCGATCGCCCCCGCTGGCTCTGGGCGTCCACCGCCGAGCTCTACCCGCGCCTCGCGCGCGCCGGCGTCCGGGTCGAGCGCTGCCACGATCTCGAGCTCGCCGAGGCCCTGCTGCTCGGCGCGGAGGGCGCCTGGGGCCAGCCCCGCATGCTCCCCGCGGCCCTGGCCCGGCTCGAGGGTCGCCCGGTGCCGCCCGACCCGCCGGCGCGGGCCGCCGAGCCGCCCGGCCTGTCGCAGGACTCACTCTTCGACGCGTTCGATGCGGCGACGGTACCGTCGGATGCTCTTCTGAAAGTCTTTCTCGCCCAACGGCGGCGGGTGGAAGCGCTGCCGGAGCTCGAGTCCGCCCACCCCCTCGCGCCACGGGCCGGCGGGATGCGCACGCTGATCGCCGCCGAGTCCGCGGGGGCCCTGGTCGCCGTCGAGATGGGCCTGGCCGGCCTGCCCTGGCGCGCCGACGTCCACGACGCCCTGCTGCGCGAACAGCTCGGCGCCCCCTCGCCGGTCGGCGGCCCGCCCGTGCGCCTGGCCGAGCTCGGCGCCCGGCTCAACGAGGCCCTCGGCCAGCGGGTGCACCCCGAGTCGCCGGCTGAGCTGCTGCGCGCGTTCGCCCGGGTCGGCATCATGCTGCGCAGCACCCGCAAGTGGGAGCTGGAGCACGTCGAGCACCCGGCCGTGCCGATCCTGCTGGAGTACAAGGAGCTGTACCGGCTCTGGACCGCGCACGGCTGGAGCTGGCTGGACCAGTGGGTCGAGGGCGGGCGTTTCCGCGCGGAGTACATCCCCGGCGGCGTCGTCTCCGGCCGCTGGGCCACCCGCGGCGGCGGCGCCCTGCAGATCCCCAAGGTGGTGCGCCGGGCCGTGGTGGCCGACCCCGGCTGGACGTTCGTGGTGGCCGACGCCGGGCAGCTCGAACCCCGGGTGCTCGCCGCCGTCTCCGGCGATCGGCGGCTGGCCCGCGCGGGTGCGGCCGGGGACCTCTACGCGGCCCTGGCGACCGAGGCGTTCGGCGGCGACCGGGCGCGGGCGAAGGTGGCGCTGCTCGGCGCGATGTACGGCCAGACCGGCGGCAACGCCGCGCCCGCCCTCGCCGCGCTGCGCCGCTTCTACCCCGACGCCTGGGACCTGGTCGAGGAGGCCGCGCGCACCGGCGAGGCCGGGGGACTGGTGCGCACCTGGCTCGGGCGCACCTGCCCGCCCTCGTCCGTGACCTGGCGGGAGGGCTTCGACGAGCCCGGCGCCGAGGTCGAGTCGCGCGGCGGCGCCAGGGGCCGGGCCCGCGGCCGGTTCACCCGCAACTTCGTCATCCAGGGCACCGCCGCCGAGTGGGCCCTGGTGCTGCTGGCCCGGCTGCGCGCCGCGCTCGCCGGCCGCCGCGCCGAGCTGGTGTTCTTCCAGCACGACGAGGTCATGGTGCACTGCCCGCAGGACGAGGCGGAGGCGGTCGCGGCCGCCGTGCACGCCGCCGGCGACGAGGCCCGGCGGCTGCTCTTCGGCGACACCGAGGTCCGGTTCCCGCTGGACGTGTCGATCGTGGAGCGCTACTTCGACGCGAAGTAGGCGGCGAGCATGTCGGTGTGGGTCGGGAAGCACAGCTCCTGCGGGCCGAGCGCGATCTCGAAGCCGAGCGATTCCTCGGTCCGGGTCGATTCGGGGATCTCCACAAAAGGACGCGGCGGCAGTACCCCGAAAACGATCAAATTCCCGCTCGTCACGCTGTGCACGTCGAAGAGGCGCACGTCGGCCGCGTCGGCGACAATGGTGGTCTCCTCGCGCAGCTCGCGGACGGCCGCCTCCTGCCACGTCTCGCCTACCTCGATGAAGCCGCCCGGCAGGGCCAGCTCGCCGCGGCGGGGCTCGATGTCGCGGCGCACCACCACGATGCCCCGCCCCTCGTCGGTGTCGACCGGCAGCAGCGTCACCGCCACCGGCAACGGGTTGCGCCAGGTGGTCTCGCCGCATACTTCGCAGACCCGCGGCCAGGGCGCCCCTTGCGCATAGGCGGCGCCGCAGTACGAACAGTGATCATGGAGGGCCATGAGCATGCAGCCTACCGAGCGGGTACTAATCTGACGCGGGTGAGCGCGATTGCCGGTCTCGTACTCGCCGCAGGTGGTGGCCGCCGGTACGGCGGACCCAAGGCCCTCGTGCGCCACGAGGACGGCCGCCTGCTGGTCGAGCGCGCCGTCGCCACCCTTCGCGACGGCGGCTGCACACGCATCTGGGTGGTCCTCGGCGCCGAGTCCGGCCGCGTCCGCGACGAGGCCACGCTCGGGGACGTCACGCTGGTGGACAACCCGACCTGGAAGAGCGGGATGGGTTCGTCGCTGCGGGTCGGGCTGGCCGCGCTGGCCGAGACCGACGCCCCGGCCGTGGCCGTGCTGCTCGTCGATACGCCCGGCATCGGCGCGGACGCCGTGGCGCGGTTGCTCGCGGCCGCGCCGGACGGGCCGGGGGCGCTGCTGACCGCGACGTACAAGGGAAAACGCGGGCATCCCGTGATCCTCGGGCGCGACCACTGGGCCGGCGTGACGACGCTGGCGACCGCCGACGTCGGGGCGCGGGCCTACCTGGTCGCCCACGCCGACCTGGTGCAGGGCGTGCCGTGCGAGGACATCGCCGACGACGCAGATTTGGATTTCCCGCCGGAGGCTTAGTTCCGGTGGGCCTGGTTCCACAGGCCCGGCCAGCCTGACGGCCCCAGCCAGCCAGCCGGGACCAGCAGGCCGTGCGCGGCGACGTGCTCCCAGAACGTCTCGCGGTCGGCGCCGAGCTCGGCCGCGTCCGGCCAGGCCGCCTCCCAGGGCCCCTCGTTGAGCCGGGTGACCGGGAAGCCCGGCACGGTGACCCGGCGTGGCTCCGCCACCGGCACGCCCGGCCCGGCCCACGTGGTCACCGCCAGGGTGCACGCGCACAGCATGGGTTCGTCGAGCCCGTCCGGCCGCCGCGCGGTCAGCGCCGGTGCGTCCGTGCGCAGCAGGGTGCCCAGCGCCCGCCGGACCCGTCGGGCGACCAGCTCCGTCGTGCGCGCCTCGGCGATCCCGGGTGCCCGGGCCACGGTCCGCAGCGAGCCCGGCAGCGGCTCGTCCAGCGCGAGCGGGGCCAGGTCGGGGTGGCCGTACCCGGCGAGGGCGGCGCTCATCGGCCGCGCGCCGCCCGCCCGCCAGGCCTCGCCCGCGGTGAGCCGGCCGTCGTCGAGCGCCGCGACCACGGCCCGGGTCAGCCCGGCCGGCGAGACCCGGCGCAGCGCCGTCATCTCCGGGGTGTCCAGGAGTCGCCCGAGCACGGCGACGGCGGCCTCGGTACCGGGCTCCAGCACCGCCGCGGCCGCCAGCTCGCCGAGCGCCGGGCCGTGCTCCCGGGTGATGCGCGCCGCCGGGGTGCGCGGGCGCCGGTGGACCCGACCGGCGCGCGGCTCGCGGACCTCGTCCGGGCGGGCCGGCGGCGGGGCCAGCGCGGCCACCCAGGCCCGCACCCGCGCCGCCAGCTCCGGCTCCGGGTCCTGGTTGAACCGCCCGCGCAGCTCGTCGATGCGCCAGCCGCGCGCGCTCGGGCGGATGTCGACGTTGGCCAGGATGCGCCCGCCGGGGGCGCGCAGGGCGACCAGGAAGGCCTTCCCGTCGAGGGCGCTGTCGGTGTACCACGAGCCGCCGATGCAGTTGCCCATGAACGTGCCCCACGCGACGGTCTGCCGCGGCGTACGCGCGATCTCGATGACCTCGTCCCCGCCCGGCAGCGTCGTGCCGTCCGTGGCCAGCACGCCCTCCGGCACCGGGAACGCGCCGGTGAGCGCCTCGGTGACGGCCGCGCCGGCCTGCAGCGCCGCGATCAGCTCCGGCCAGGTCCTCGCCCTGGCGACGCCCGGACGCGGCCCGGCCAGCCCCGCGAGCTGGGCAGTGCCCGCGGCGACCAGCGCGATCGAGTCCCAGCGCGGGGCGAGCGGCGAGGCCTCGTCATCGGCCAGGTTCCAGGAAACATCAGGGATCCGCCCGTACTCCACGGTGGCCGGCGCGCACCAGTACAGCTGGGCGAGCGCGTCGCCGAGCTCCGCGAGCCAGACCATGTTCCCGACGCGCTCCGGCCCCGGCTCCAGCTCGAACAGCGGCGGCTGCTCCCACCGCGCCCGCTCGGGCGTCGGGCGCCACCGCTCCATCGGCTGCGCGGCCCACGCGATCGCGTCCCCGCGGCCGGGCGCGTCGGGCACCTCGATCATCTCGCGCAGCAGGCTGTAAGCGTTGTCGTGGGCCAGCCGCCCGTACGCCCCGGCATTGGCGATCGCGGTGCGCACGAACGTCTCGTCCCGCGCGCGCCCCGGCAGGTGCCGCTCGACGTGCCGCTCGATGTCGCGCAGGATGACCCCCGGGCGCGCGGGCAGCCCCGTGAGGCCGGGCACGTGCCGCGCGGCCCGCCCCGCCTGCTCACCGTCCATCCGCCGGGCCTCCGTCGCGATCCCGTCCCGGTGCCGCTCCAGCGCCGCGGCCACGCCGTCGTCGGCGACACTGACGGCCAGCCGGACGAGCACCGTGGCCGCCAGGCAGTCCTCCAGCGCGCCGTTGGCCACCTGCCGGCGGAACCACGCGGGGCGCTGCTAGCGCGCCGCCTGGGCGAGCGTCGGCTCCTGCCCGACGGCCCGGCGTACGGCCAGGATGATCTCGTCGTCGTCGTACCGGTCGAACCGCTTTTCAAGATCGCGGAGCCGGTCCACCTTGGCCTGGGTGGCCCGCCGCCGCTCCCGCCGGCGCAGCACCTCCTGGTGCGCGCAGACCCGGGTCCAGAGATCGGCGAGCAGCGCGGCCCGGCGGGCGCGGGGGAGCGGCTCCAGCACCTGCCGCAAATGCCCGCCGACAACGGACGGCAGCCCGTCCGGGAACGGGTCGCCCCCCTCCAGCTGGAGCAGGGTGACCAGCTGCTCGGGCCCGAGCACCTCGGCCGCCGCCACCGCGAGGCGCAGCGCCGCCCACCGCCCGGCCACGACGGCCGCGGTCGCGGCGGCCCCGAGCGGCTTGGTCGCCTCGATCCCGAACAGCGCCACCGAGATCGCCGCCGGCGACCCGAGCGCCTCCGCCCCGACCACCCGCAGCGCCGCGAGCACGCCGTCACGCCGGTTGCCGGCCCCGCCCTCGATCCGGGCCGAGCGGAACCCACCCCCGAGCTCCACCCCGGCGTCCGCGGCCACCACCCCGGCCCGCGCGACGAGCCAGGCGAGCCGCTCCAGCGCGGCCTCGGCCCGCTCCGCCGGGGCGTCCGCGGGGCCGACCGCGACCGGCCGCCCGGGGGCCGCGACGTCGCCCAGGGGCCGGACGCCCTCGTGGGCGGACGGCAGCACCCCACCCGCGAGCCGCATCGTCACGCCGTCATGATGGCCCGGCCGGCACCGGGCGCGCAGCGCATTTTCCGCCCGCTGAAGCCCTCCCGGAAGGGCCGGGTCGTGGCGCATAGTTGGGGGCGTGCCGGACTTCGCGTCGCCGGCCGCTCTCGCGGCGCGCCTGGCCGACGTGGGCTACCTCGCCGACGAGGGGCTCGCGATGGCGGGCTTCCTCGCGCTGCGCCTGCACCGCCCGATCTTCCTGGAGGGCGACGCCGGGGTGGGCAAGACCGCCTTCGCCAGTGCGCTGGCCGAGGCGGCCGGCGTCGAGCTCATCCGCCTGCAGTGCTACGAGGGACTGGACGCCGCGCAGGCCCTGTACGACTGGGACTTCCCCCGCCAGGTCCTGCACCTGCGCGCCGTGGAGGCCGCGGCGGGCGGCGCGGTCTCGGCCGACGAGCTCGAATCCGGCCTGTACGACCGCCGCTTCCTCCTCGCCCGCCCCCTCCTGCAGGCCATCGAGCGTGCCCCGTGCGTGCTGCTGGTCGACGAGATCGACCGCGCCGACGACGAGTTCGAGGCCTACCTGCTGGAGCTGCTCGCCGACTCCGCGGTGACCGTCCCCGAACTGGGCCGCATCGTGGCCGAGGTCCCGCCGGTCGTGGTGGTCACCAGCAACCGGACGCGCGAGGTGCACGACGCCCTGAAACGCCGCTGCCTGTACCACTGGGTCGCCCACCCCGCCCCCGAGCGCGAGGCCGCCATCCTGCGGGCCCGCCTCCCCGGGATCGAGGAGCGCCTGGCCGCCCGGGTCGCCGCCGCCACCGCCACGCTGCGCACCCTCGACCTGGTCAAGCCACCGGGGGTGGCCGAGGCGATCGACTGGGCCGCCGCGCTGGGCGCCCTGGGCCTGGCCGCGCCGGGTCTGGACACCCTCGGCGTGGTGCTGAAGGTGCGCGAGGACATCGAGCTCGTCCGGAGCGCCGATGTCCTCGGCTGACCGGGTTGCGTTGGATCGGCGGCTGGCCTTCCTGACCGCGCTCGATGCGGTGGGCGTCGAGCACGCCTACTGGGTCGGGCGGCTCACCCTGTGCGGGTCGCCGGAGGACATCGCGCGGTACGACGCCGCCTTCCTCGGCCAGGAGCGCGACCCCTCGCCGCGGGGCACGCCGTGGCAGGTCCGCCGGCTGCCCGAGCGGTCGCTGTTCCGGGCCACGATGCCGCCCGCGGCGCCGACGAGCGAGGGCGATCCGGGGCTGGCCGTGCAAGCCAGCGCCGAGGAGGTGCTGCGCCACCGCGACCTCGCGACCCTCTCCGGGGTCGAACGCACCGAGGCGGCCCGGCTCCTGGAACTTACCGCGCGGGCGCACCCGATGCGCGCGGGCCGGCGGTACCGGCCGGCCGCGCGGGGTGTCGTCGACCGCCGCCGCACCGTGCGCGGACTGCTGCGCGGCCCGGATATGCTGCTGCGCAAGGCCAGACGCCCGCGGCCCCGGCGGCTGGTGCTGCTGGTGGACGTGTCGGGCTCGATGTCACCGTACGCCGACGCCCTGCTCCGCTTCGCCCACGCCCTGGTCCGCAACTGTCCACGGTGGACGACGGCGTACGCGCTCGGCACCCGGCTCACCCCGCTCACCGCCGCCCTGCGCACCCGCGACCCGGAAACCGCCCTGCGGGTGGCCGGCCAGGCGATCCCGGACTGGCGCGGCGGCACCCGGCTGGCCGACACGATGAGCGCCTTCGTCCGCGGCGACGGCCACCGCGGCGCCGCCCGCCGCGCGGTCGTCGTGGTCTTCAGCGACGGCTGGGAGACCGGCGACCCGGCCCGCCTGGCCGAGACGGTCGCCCACCTGCGCCGCCTGGCCGCCCGGGTCATCTGGGTGAGCCCGCACGCGGGCCGCCCCGGGTTCGCCCCGTCGGCGGCCGGCCTGGCCGCCGTGTCGCCGCACATCGACGCGCTGGTCGCCGGCCATACGATCGCGGCCCTCGAGGAAGTCGCCCGAAACCTGGAGGTGCGCCGTGCGTGAGGTGATCGACGACCTGCTCGGCTGGTGGCGTTCCGGGGCGACCGTCGGCATGGCCACTGTGGTGCGGACCTGGCACAGCTCGCCGCGGCCGCCCGGGGCCACGATGCTGGTCGGCCCGGACGGCACCGCGGTCGGCAGCGTCTCCGGCGGGTGTGTCGAGGGCGCCGTGTACGAGCTCGCCGGCGAGGTGGTCGGCAACCGCGCGCCCGTCGTGGAGCGCTACGGCGTCAGCGACGACGACGCGTTCGCGGTCGGGCTCACCTGCGGCGGGATCATCGAGCTGCTGGTCGAGCCGGTCGACAAGAACAGTTTCCCGGAGCTGGAGCGGGTCGCCCAGGCGATCGCCCGCCGGGACCCGGTCGCCGTGGTGTCCATTGTGGAGGGACCGGACGACACCGTCGGGCGGCGGCTGGTGGTGTGGCCGACATCCTCGGACGGGACGCTGGGCTCGGCCCGGCTCGACGCGGCGGTGACCGACGACGCGCGCGGGCTGCTCGCGGCCGGGCGCACCGACACGCTGCACTACGGGCTCGACGGGGAGCGGCGCGGCGAGGGCCTGACCGTCTTCGTGGCCTCGTACGCCCCGCCCGCGCGCATGCTCGTCTTCGGGGCCATCGACTTCGCCGCGTCGGTCGCGCGGATCGGCGGCTTCCTCGGGTACCACGTGACGGTCTGTGACGCCCGCCCGGTCTTCGCCACCTCGAAGCGCTTTCCGGGCGCCGACGAGGTGATCGTCGACTGGCCGCACCGGTACCTCCAGGGCGAGATCGACGCCGGCCGCGTCGACGACCGGACGGTCATCTGCGTGCTCACCCACGACCCGAAGTTCGACGTGCCGGTGCTGCGGGTCGCGCTGAGCCGCGAGTTCGCGTACGTGGGCGCGATGGGTTCGCGCCGCACCCACGAGGACCGCATGGACCGCCTGCGCGACGCCGGGGTGAGCCCGGCCGAGCTCGCCCGCCTGTCCTCGCCGATCGGCCTCGACCTGGGCGCCCGCACCCCGGAGGAGACCGCCGTCAGCATCGCCGCCGAGATCATCGCCGGCCGCTGGGGCGGCGGAGGAGCGCGGCTCACCATGACGGCGGGCCGCATCCACCACGACTGACCCGCGACGCCTGACCCGCGGCGCCTGACCCGCGGCGCCGCAGGCCGCTCAGCGCGTCCGCGCCGACGGCAGCATCGTCAGCAGCAGCTCGGCCAGGCGCCCCGGCTGGTCCAGCGGGATCAGCGTGTCGGTGTCGTCGACCTCGACCAGCCGGCCCTGCGGCAGAAGTTCCGCCAGCCGCCGGCCGTGCTCCGGCGGCATCACGCGATCCCGGGCCGCCCACACGACCAGAGCGGGCCGCTCGTACGACCGCAGCTCCGACGCCGCCCGCACGAGCACCGACCGGTCGCGGAAGATCGACCGCAGGACGCGCACCGTATCCGCCGCGATGCCCGGCGTGGACAGCAGCGGCTCCATCCAGCCCCGCGTCACCCGGTCGCCGCGCCGGGTCAGCCAGCCGAACGCGATCGGCAGTCGCCGTACCGGGCGCAGGCGCATCTGCTGCATGAACGCCCGGAACAGGCCGGCCGGCAACCGGCCCAGCAGCGCGACCGCGCGGCCCGTCAGGCCCGGCGGCAGGTTGTCGAACGCCTCGCACGAGACCAGCACCAGCCGGCCCACCCGCGGGTGCCCGGCGGCCAGCTGGGCCACCGCGCCGCCCGTGTCGTTGCCGACCAGGGTCACGGCGGTCAGGTCGAGCCGCTCCAGCAGTTCGCCGACGATCGCGGCCTGGCCGGGCAGCGACAGGTCCGCGTCCGCGCGCACCGGGTGCCGGTGGGCGCCCAGCGGCAGCGTCGGCGCGACGACGCGGAAGCCGCCCGCCACCACCAGCGGCACCACCGCGTCCCACAGCGAGGCGTCCATCAGCAGGCCGTGCAGCAGCACCATGACCGGCCCGTCGCCCCCGGTGTCCCGGTACTCGACGGTCCCCACCCCGAGCTCAACCGATGTCATACCTGAAGTGAACCACGTGGTTCACATCCGGCGCCAGCCCCTCAGCCCGCCTGCTCCTCGCGTTCCAGGGCCCGCAGCAGCGCCCGCAGCCCGGCGGCGATGCCCTCCTCGTCGCCCCCGGTCACCCGGTCGAGCAGCAGCCCTCGCAGCGTCGCGAGGACCATCTCGGCCACCTCGGCCTTGCGCGCGGCGGGCCAGTCCGGCGGGCACAGCGAGAGCAGCGCCGGGAGGTACCGGTCGGTGGCCTCCCGCCCGAACTTCGCGTACCGGGTGGGGTCGTACATGGCCAGCCCGGTCGACTGCTCCAGCACCCGGTGCCCGAAGCGCGGATCGGTCAGCACGGGCCACAGCGCGGCCACCCGCGACGCCAGCGTTCCCGAGCCCGCCACCGCGAGCGAGGTGTCGATGCGCCGCTCGCGCAGCCGGTCGACGGCCTGGACGAGCAGGTCGTCGACGCCCTCGAAGTGGTACAGCAGCACCTTGTGCGTCGCCCCGGCCGCCCGCGCGGCCCGGCGCAGCGAGAAGTCCACGAGCCCGTTCGCGGCCAGGTCCTCGACGACCGCCTCCAGCAGCTCCTGCCGGCGCGCCTCACCCCGTGACGTCCCGGCCGACCGCCGATAACCAGCGTTCTCCACGGTTGCCAGCATTCCAGCTCGAAAATTCCGCCTGGGAGGATGGTCCGCCCAGCGGAACAGCCACGTAGCATCCTGCGAATGCTCGCGACGATGTGCGCCGCGGCGGCGATCGCCGGCGTCTACCTGGTGCTGATCGGCCGTCACCTCTACAAGGCCGCCGAGTCCGGCCGCCCGCAACGCCGCCGGGCCACGGCCGAGCGCCTGGCCACCATCCGCCTGTTCACGGGCGACCTCGACCGCGCCGGCTACCGCGCCGAGCTGGAAACCCTCGCCGCCCTGGACGCCGTCGAACGCCCACTGACGGTCCCGGCCGCGGAGCACTAGACCACGGGGCGGGCGATCGCGTATTCACGCCATTGCTGCCTGTGGGCATTCATTGTCATCATTTTGGTTATGGCGTGGTCCCGGTGGATGCGGCTGCTGTTTGCGGGATCACTGGTACTGCTGAGCGTCGGTGGCGTGGTCGGGGTCGTCGCCGTGTCGCCGGTCGTGCTCGACTGGTCCGCGCGGAGTGACCGTGACTGGTCCCGGCTTGGGGATGCCGGTCAGGCCTACGGTGGCGCGTCGGCCGTGCTGTCCGGTCTGGCGTTGTGCGGCATCGCGCTCTCGCTGACGCTGCAGTGGCGCCAGGCCCGCATAGCTCAGTTGTACTCCGCCCGGCAGCACCAGCTCGACTTGGCCAAACTGGCCCTGGACAACCCCGACTCCTTGATCGTCGATGGCGTCCTGGCCCCGGCGGCGCCCCACACTCCCGCCCTCGTCGTCGTCAATCTGTGGGTGGCGAGCTGGTCGACGGCCTGGCAGTTGGGCGCGATGTCGGAGAAGGACCTGCGCGCCTGCGGTGGTCGTCTGTTCCAGACCGAACTCGCGCGTCGCTGGTGGCGCATGTGGAGCGGCACCTACTCGACCGTCCCCCGGGGTCGCCGTTTCGTCGACGTGCTCAACCACGAGTGCGACCAGTGTGAGATGGCGGCTGTTGCCGCGTTGTCGTCCGCCTCACCAACGGCCGTGACCAGGTCGGAGCCCGTCGCGCAGGACGCGGGTCGCGCTTGGCGAGCCGTCGGCCTGATCGCCGCGGGCGCCTCGGTCGGCTACCTCATCTGGAGGCTCAGTTCCAGGTCGCAGGAGCTTCGAGCCGGTTCGTCGCGGCTGCGGCGATGAACGCGGCCCAGGCGGTGGCGTCGAACCGGAGGGCCGGCCCGCCGGCATCCTTCGAGTCGCGTACCTCGACGCCGGATGCTGCCGAGCGCATTTCGAGGCAGTGGTTGCCGAGCGTGCTGCGGGTGCTCTTACGCCAGGGTGAAGGCAGTTTGGGGTTCGGGGTCATGTCCGGGCTCATCCTCTCGGTTGTCGATCACGGCGTTGCCGCGGATCACGATGCACGAGCGATGGAGCCGTCGCCGGAGCCCGAAACGATCTGCGAATACGTCGATCACAACCGCGAACATGACGGCCCGCAGGCGGCCGTGGCGGGATGGGCAGGGACACCGTGGAACGCCGCGGAACGTGGCGGAACGAACCGGTAAACGCCGGAATGGCGATGCCGCAACCTTGGTGCGGGCACTCGGTTACCCTCGATGCGACCCGGGGCAGTGGCGCACCGGCAGGATCGACGGCGAGGTCGGATGGCCAGGCTCACCGGCGGTGGCGGTTCCCCGGACCCGATCAGATTCCTGCAGATTCAGCTCGCCAAATTGCGCATCTACGCAGGCAACCCGACGTATGACGTCATGGCGGCGCGGACCGGCGTCTCCAGGACGAACATCTACCGGCTGTTCAAGAAGCCCGCGCTCCCGAACCTCAACGAGCTGCGCTACGTCGTGGAGTTCCTGGCCAAGGACGTTGCCGCTGTTCTTGACTTCGGCAGCGATCCGCAGGAGGTCCATCGATACTTCATGGTCCTCTTCGTCAACTGCGTCAACGATCATTTCCCCGACGACCCGGGCGACGCGCAGGCACTCGGACCGGCCGACGCGCCGTGGCCGCTCGGTCCGAACAACGGCGGCGGCGCGTGCCCCCTGCCCGGCTCGGCCGACGAGTCGCGCGACGGTGGAGCGTTGGACGCCTGTCCGTCCGAAGGCGCCGGTTCCAGTGACGGCCCGCGCTCGCAGGTGCTGATCGTCGGCGTGACCCGGTACCTGGGCGGCGCCATTGTCGCGGCGCTGACTGCCTTGGCGCGGTTGCTGGGCGACCCGCAGCGCGGACGGTACGCCGGCAGCGTGGATCTGCTCATCGACCCGACCCGTGAGCAACTGTGGATGGCGGTGCTCACGGCCGCTCGGCGCGCCGAGGACAACCTCATCGTGTACTTCGTCGGCCACGGGTTCGCGGCCGCCGATCGCTCCTACCTCGCGTTCGCGGACAGCAGCTGCGATGACGGCATTGTCGACAACGTACTGCGCCTCGACGACCTGCGCTTCGTCCTCGCCGCGGCCAGGGCCCGGCGCCGTGCACTGATGCTGGACTGGCACCGCGACCACCACGGAGACCTCGCGGATGTGACCGCTCCGGGCGAGAGCTTCGGCCAGGCCGCATGGGGGCTGCCGTATCGTTCGACTGACTCCGGTGCGTACCTGCTGAGCGCGGAAGGCGACCAACCCGGCGCGTTCACGCAGGCCTTGGTGGAGATCATGAGGCAGGGCCTCTCGGGTTCCGGCCGATACGAGACGCTGGCGTCGCTGCAGGACGGCCTCGTGCGGTACGCCGCTGACCGGGATTGGCCGGCGCCCCGTTTCGCCGCTACTGGACGGGGTGAAGCCATCGCGCTCTCCCGCCTGGTCCCCGCGGCCGAGGACGAGCTGTTCATCGGGCGCCATGCGGTGGTGGACGCGGTCCTGACCTGGCTCGACCGGCCGGCCTCGCCCGCCCTGGTCGTGACCGGGGCATGGGGGTCGGGCAAGACGGCGCTGCTGGCCGCGCTCTGCCGCAGTGTCGACGGGACTGAGCGGCGGTGGCCGGCGGCGTTCGGCCGGGTCGACGGGTTCGTCGACGCGCATCGCTCGACCGGATGGGAAGTCATCGAAGCATTGCGTGCCGTCTGCCGCGTCGAGCGCGGCGGCATCGGCTCGGTGACCGCGCTGGAAGCGGCTATGGCCGAACGTTCGCGGCCGCTCGTCGTCGTGGTCGACGGGCTCGATGAGGCCTCGCTGTTGGCCCGTGTCCTGGGCGAGCTTGCCGGGGCCGGAAGGGAATCCCGGCTGCGGCTGGTCATCGGCACGCGGCGGCGCGACGCCGGCGAGTTCATGCCCGGCGTCGAGCAACTCGAACTCGACGGGCCCATATTCGCGGAGCCGGACGCTGTCCGTCAGTACTGCGAAGCTCGGCTGCGCCAAGCCGGAGCTGCCCGGCCGGATGTGGAGGCCCGGGCCATTGCGAAGGTGGTCGGCGGGTCATTCCGCTGGGCGAACTTGCTAGTGAACCCGAACTTGCAGGGCAACCAGATCCGTGGTGCAGCAGCGACGCGAGACCGGCTCTGGGCACCGTTGGAGTGGCTGCGGCTCGTTCGCGTGCTGGCCGCCGGAACGCCGGCATTGCTCGGCCTCACGGCAGATGAACAGGGCAATGTCCTGGTGCGCGACGCGGTCACCGGCGACGTCGTCGGCGGGACGGGCGCGCCGCAAGGTTCGGTGTCAGCGGCGTCGGTGATGGTCGTCGACGATCGGGTCCTGCTGGTCACCGCCGGTGAGGACCGGACGACCCGGTTGTGGAACCCGTCTACCGGGACGTCCGTCGCCCAGGTGCCCGCAGGGGATCTCTCGGCGGTGTCGATCTCGGTCGTCGGCGACAGGATCGTCCTGGTGGCGGGCGGTGCCGACGGCGTCGTTCGGCTCTGGGACCCGACGACCGGCACCTCGCTCGCTGAGGCCCCGGTCAGGCACGCCGGTGCGGTCACCGCCGTGGCCATGGCCGAGATCGACGGTCACGTCGTTGTCGCGTCCGGCGGTGCCGATGGCGCCGTGCGGCTCTGGGACGCGCCGGCCGGTGAGGATGTCGAGGTGCTCCGTTCCGGGTCGACCGCCCCGGTGTCGGCGTTGCGTGTGTCGATACTGCCGACGGGCCACCACGTGGTCCTGGCGGGCGACCGGGCCGGACATGTCCGGTGGTGGTCGGAGTCGGGTGTGCGTCCTCCGGCGCTGACGGCCGGACCGGTTCATGATCTCGCCGTGGAAGGGGACGGGCGCATCGTGGTCGTGACCCGTGAAGGACTGCGCCTCCTGCGGATGCCCGACGGTGCGTGAACGGTTGAGGGTCTGATCGCGACCGTCAGGGTACTTGCTTTGATCTTCATGGGTGCGGTCTGCTGATCAGGCAGTGGCCCGTGTTGCGTCCGCCGCGTGACGGGGCCGTTCGGCACCCCAAAAGCGGGAGGCAGCATGTCCTCTGGCCAACGTGTTCGCGTGAGTGTTGACGTCGACGGCAGCCGCTACGTCGATGATGTCGAGCCGCGAACCCTCCTCGTCCAGCATCTTCGCGAGCGGCTCGGCAAGGTTGGCACGGTCGTCGGATGCGATACCAGCAACTGTGGCTCGTGCACCGTCCTGATGGGCGGGGCCGACGAGGCGCCGTTGAGTGTCAAGAGTTGCTCCGTGCTCGCCGTGCAGGCCGACGGGGCCAGTGTCACCACGATCGAGGGGCTGGCCGGGCCCGGGGGTGAGCTGCACGCGGTCCAGCAGGCGTTCCACGAGCTGCATGCGCTCCAGTGCGGCTACTGCACCCCCGGCATGATCATGTCCGCGGTCGACCTGCTGCGCGACAACGACGATCCGTCCGAGGAGGAGATCCGGGAAGGGCTCGCCGGGAACCTCTGCCGGTGCACGGGGTACCAGAACATTGTTCGCGCCGTGCAGGCGGCGGCGAAGAGCCTGCGCGAGGTGGTGCACGCATGACCACCACCGAGACCCCCATGGAGGTCGGCGCCGCCCGGCGGCGCAAGGAGGACGCGCGGCTGATCACCGGGCGGACCCGCTGGACCGACAACATCGCCCTGCCCGGGATGCTGCACCTGGCGATCCTGCGCAGCCCGCACGCGTCGGCCCGGATCGTGCGCGTCGACGTCTCGGCCGCCCTGCGCGCGCCCGGCGTGGTGGCCGCGTTCAGCGGGGCCGACGTCGCCGACGTGCAGGGCAGCCTGCCGTGCGCGTGGCCGGTGACCGAGGATATCGTGCACCCGGTCCGGCCGCCGCTGGCGGTGGATTTCGTGCGGCATCACGGCGAGGCCGTCGCGGTCGTCGCCGCCCGGGACGCGGCCAGCGCGATCGACGCGCTGGAGGCGATCGAGGTCGACTACGAGCCCCTCGAACCGGTACTCGATCTTGCCGCCGCCGCCAACGACGAAGGAATGGTCCACCCCGACAAGGGCACCAACCGGTCGTACACGTGGATCTTCGATTCGGCCGCCGCGGGCACCGGCACCAGCGTCGCGGACGCCGAGGGCGAGGTGCGCATCGAGCGCCGCTACGTGCAGCAGCGCCTGATCCCCGCCTTCATGGAGCCGCGCAGCGTGGTGGTGGACCCGGGCGCCGGCGAGTTCACCATCTGGTCGGCCACCCAGATCCCGCACATCCTGCGGGTCTTCTACGCGCTGCTCACCGGCGTGCCCGAGCACAAGATCCGGGTCATCGCGCCCGACGTGGGCGGCGGGTTCGGCGGCAAGCTGCAGGTCACGCCCGAGGAGATGATCGCGTTCCTCGCTGCGCAAAAAACACAAAAGCCGGTCAAGTACACGGAAACGCGCGGCGACACGATGCTCTCCGCGCACCACGGCCGCGACCAGATCCAGCACATCACGCTCACGGCCCGGCGGGACGGCACGCTGACCGGCATCGACGTGAAGCTGATCGCGAACATGGGCGCCTACCTCGGCCTGGTCGGGCCGGGCGTGCCCATCCTGGGCGCCTTCATGTACAACTCGATCTACAAGGTGCCCGCGTACCGGTTCGAGTGCACGGGCGTGTTCACCAACACCACGATCACCGACGCGTACCGCGGGGCGGGGCGGCCCGAGGCGACCTTCGCGATCGAGCGGGCGATGGACGAGCTCGCCGCCGAATTGGGGCTGGACCCGATCGAGCTGCGCCGGCGCAACTGGATCAAGGCCGAGGAGTTCCCGTTCACGACCGTGGCCGGCCTGGTCTACGACTCCGGCGACTACGACGCGGCGACGGACAAGGCGCTGGAGCTGTTCGGTTACGACGAGCTGCGCGCCGAGCAGGCGAAAAGGCGAGAAGCCGGGGATCCGGTACAGCTCGGGCTCGGGGTTTCGACCTACACCGAGATGTGCGGCCTGGCGCCGTCGCGGATCCTCGGCGCGCTGCGGTACGCGGCCGGCGGCTGGGAGAGCGCGTCCGTGCGCGTGCTGCCGACCGGCAAGGTCGAGGTGGTGACCGGCACCAGCCCGCACGGCCAGGGCCACGTCACGGCCTGGAGCCAGATCGTCGCCGACGAGCTCGGGGTGGCCTTCGACGACGTCGAGGTGCTGCACGGCGACACCCGCACCTCGCACAAGGGGCTGGACACGTACGGCTCCCGCTCCCTCGCGGTCGGCGGTGTCGCGCTGGTCGAGGCGTGCCGCAAGGTCCGCGACAAGGCGCGCACGGTCGCCGCCCACATGCTCGAGTGCAGCCCCGACGACGTCGAGTTCAGCGCGGGTGCGTTCCGGGTGCGCGGCACCCCCGACGCCGCCAAGACCCTCGGGGACTGCGCGTTCGCCGTGTTCGCGGCGCACGACCTGCCCGACGGGGTGGAGGCGTCGCTGGACGCCGACGCCACCTTCGACCCGCAGACGTTCTCGTTCCCGCACGGCACCCACCTGTGCGCGACGGAGGTCGACACGCTCACCGGGCGGGTCACGATTCGCCGGTACGTCGCCGTCGACGACGTCGGCCGCGTGGTCAACCCGCTGATCGTGGAGGGCCAGGTGCACGGCGGCGTCGCGCAGGGCATCGCGCAGGCCTTGCACGAGGAGGCCGTTTACGACGCCGGCGGCACGTTGCTGACCGGGTCGTTCGTGGAGTACACGATCCCGACGGCGGCCGACCTGCCGACCATCCTGTCCGACCGGACCGAGACCCCGGCGACCTCGAACCCGCTCGGCGTCAAGGGCGTCGGCGAGGCGGGCGCGATCGCCGCCACCCCGGCCGTGGTCAACGCGATCGTCGACGCGCTGCGGCCGTACGGGGTCTCCGACGTCCCGATGCCGTGCACCCCCGAGCGGGTGTGGCGGGCCGTGAAGCGTGGAGGTGTGGCATGATCCCGGTCCCGTTCGACTACGCGCGGCCGTCGACCGTCGAGGAGGCGATCGCCGCGCTCGGCTCGGCCGAGGAGGGCAAGCTCCTGGCCGGCGGGCAGTCGCTGCTGCCGGTACTGCGGCTGCGGCTCGCGGCGCCGACGGTGCTGGTGGATCTGGCGGCGGTTCCGGGGCTCAGGGGAGTACACCTGGAGGGAAACGACCTCGTGATCGGGGCCATGACGACGCACGCCGAAGTCGCGGCCTCCGACCTGGTGCGCGAGCACGCGCCGCTGCTGGCCGAGGCGGCCGCCACCGTCGGCGACCGCCAGGTGCGCCACCGCGGCACGATCGGCGGCTCGCTCGCGCACGCCGACCCGGCCGCCGACCTGCCCGCCGTGGCGGCGGCCCTCGACGCGACCTATGTCGTGCAGGGCCCGGCGGGCCGGCGGCCGGTCTCGGCGGGCGAGTTCGCGGTCGACCTGTTCACCACCGCCCTCGCCCCGGACGAGATCGTGGTCGAGGTGCGCCTGCCCTCCACCGCCGGCTGGGCCGTGCACTACGAGAAGTTCCACCGCACCGCCCAGTCCTGGGCGATCGTGGGGGTGGCGGCGGCGGTGCGCCGGGACAACGGCGGCATCGCGGCGGCCCGGGTCGCGCTGACCAACGTCGGGCCGGTCCCGCACCGAGCCCGCGCGGTCGAGGAGGCCCTGACCGGCGCCCCGGCCACCCCGCGGGCGATCGCCGATGCGTGCGCACAGGCGGCGGCCGGCACCGCCCCGGTCGACGATCTGAGCGCGTCCGCCGATTACCGCCGCGAACTGGCCCGCGTCCTCACCACCCGAGCCGTGTGCAAGGCACTCGGCGTCTAGGTGCCGGCACCGGATGGACTTTTGGGCACTGTTGGATACCGTGCGATGTCCTGAACAACAGTGGGGGAGCTCCGCTCCACCCACACCCCCTCAAAACCGCACCGGGTCCGGCCGGCAGTAGCACGTGCTACTGCGGCAGGGCCTAATGTGGCAAGCAGTTCAGGTGGCCCCGGCTCCTCTGGCGGGGCCACCTCCTCATTGGAGGTAGGGGCCCGTGCTACTGGAGAACACCTTCACCGTCCCCGTCCCGGTCGAGCAGGCGTGGAGCGTCCTGCTCGACATCGAGCGGATCGCGCCCTGCATGCCGGGCGCGACGCTCACCTCGGTCGTGGGCGACGACTTCACCGGCACCGTCAAGGTCAAGCTCGGCCCGGTCAGCCTGACCTTCAAGGGCAACGGGCGCATCGCCGAGCGGGACGAGGCGGGCCGGCGGGTGGTCATCACCGCGTCCGGCGCCGACAGCCGGGGCGGCGGCACGGCCCGGGCGACGGTCACCGCGGCGCTGGTCGCCGAGGGTGACGGGACCCGGGTGAACGTCTCGACCGACCTGGACATCACCGGCAAGGCCGCGCAGTTCGGCCGCGGGCTCATCGGCGACGTGAGCGGCCGGCTGATCGGGCAGTTCGCCGACTGCCTGGCCGGCAAGCTGGCCGGCGATGCCGAGGCACCGGCGGAGGCGCCCGGCGGGTCCGGCCCGGCCGCGGAAGGTGCCACACTGGTCGCCACCGACTCTCCGGCGACCGCCGCCCGCGCGGGTGAGCCGGTCGCGCCGGTGCAGCCCGAGGCGGAGCCGATCGACCTGCTCGCCGTGTCGGGCGTCGGCTCGGCCGTGCGGCGCGCGGCCCCGTACGTGGTCACCGCCGCCGCGAGCTTTGCGGTGGTCCTCGGCATCATCTGGTGGATCCGCCGCCGCTGAGCGGTCTTGATCCAGACCCGCGGTTCATCCGATAAGGTGACGTTGAGTAATTATCGGATGACCAAAGGTGATGGCTGATGATCGGCATCGGATCACGGCGCCGCCTCGGCCCCCTGGCTGTCGCGGTGGTCGCCGCGCTCGGCCCGGGGGCGCCGGTGAACGCCGCTCCGCCCATGGGGATCCTGTTCAACGCGGACGCGGCGGGGGAGTCCAGCGGCTACGTGGTGACGCTGAAGAAGCCCGCCGGCGCGCAGAGCGCCGGCCAGGCCAAGGCGGCGGTCGCGGAGGCGGCGGAGGACATCGCCGATGAGTACGGCGGGGACGTCGGCGCCCAGTACAGCCAGGCGGTCCGCGGGTTCGCGATCGACGACATCAGCGACGACGACGCCCGGCGGATCGCGGCCGAGGCCAACGTGGCCAGCGTCGAGCGCAACGTCCTGCTGCACAAGTCGGCCACCCAGCCGTCGCCGCCGTGGGGCCTGGACCGCATCGACAGCCACCCGTACTCGCTCGACAGCTCGTACACGTACCCGAACTCGGCCCCGGCCGTCACCGCCTACGTGCTCGACTCCGGCATCCGGATCACCCACAACGACTTCGGCGGCCGGGCCACCTACGGGCACAACTTCGTCAACCGGGTCCAGAACCCCGCGCCGAGCCCGGACAACGTCAACAACAGCGACGACCCGGCCAACGCCAACGACTGCGACGGCCACGGTACCCACGTGGCCGGGACCATCGGCGGCACCAGCTACGGCGTGGCCAAGCAGATCTCACTGGTGGCCGTGCGCGCGCTCGACTGCGCCGGCAACGGCTACTTGAGTGAGGTGCTCGGCGGCGTCGACTGGATCACCACGTACGCACAGCATCCGGCCGTGGCCAACATGAGCCTCGGCTCCGACGAACCGACCGCCTCGCTCACCCTGGCCGTGCAGAACTCCATCGCCTCCGGGGTGACCTGGTCCGCCGCGGCCGGCAACGGCGACGCCGACGGCAACCCGACCAACGCCTGCAACAACTCGCCGGGCAACATCGGCGAGGCGATCATCGTCGGTGCCACGACCCTCGACGACCAGCCGGTGACCTGGTCCGACTACGGCCCCTGCGTGGACATCTACGCGCCCGGCGTCGGCATCACCTCGGACTGGATCACCAACGACGCCGCCACCAGGCAGCTCGACGGCACCTCGATGGCCTCGCCGCACGTCGCCGGGGCGGCCGCGCTCATCCTGCAGGCGCACCAGGACTACAGCCCGGCGCAGGTCCGCAACGCGCTCGTGCAGGGCTCGTCGGTCAACGTGCTCGACATGTCGTCCTATCCGGTGTACGCCCGGGCCAGTTCGCCGAACCGGCTGCTCTTCGTGCGCCAGGCCGACCCGCCGCGCCCGGTCGGCAAGCCGCAGAACCTCTACAACCCGCGCTTCGGCACGACCGAGGTCTACGCGCGCTCGAACACGAGCAACCACCTGATCTACGCGTACTGGTCCGGCGACTGGTCGGACTGGGGCGACCTGGGCGGCAACATCCAGGGCGACCCGGCGGTGCTCTACAACCCGAACTACGGCACGACCGAGGTCTACGCGCGGCTGTCGAACAACCATCTCGGGTACCGCTACTACGCCAACGGCTGGTCGCAGTGGATCGACCTCGGCGGCGACCTCGCCGGCAACCCCGCGGTGATCTACAACCCCAAGTTCAAGACCACCGAGGTGTACGCCCGGACGTCCGCCAGCGCGCTCGCCTACATCTACTACGCCAAGGCCTGGTCGGGCTGGAACGACCTCGGCGGGACGCTGACCGGCGACCCGGCGGTGCTCTACAACCCGAAGTACGGCACCACCGAGGCGTACGCGGCGACGAGCAACGGGCTCGCGTACCGGTACTACTTCAACGGCTGGGCGAACTGGATCCCGCTCGGCGGGACCGTGCAGGGCACGCCAGCGGTGCTCTACAACCCGGCCGTCGGCACCACCGAGGTCTACACGCGCACGGCGGCCAACCAGCTCGCCTACGTGTACTACTTCAACGGCTGGTCCGGCTGGACCGGGCTCGGCGGCAGCGTGGACCAGGACCCGGCGGTGATCTACAACAAGGCCTCCAAGACCACGGAGGTGTACGTCCACACGCCCGGCAACGAGCTGCAGTACGTGTACTACTTCCGCGGCTGGTCGGGCTGGAACAACCTCGGCGGGAACACGGCGGGGAGCCCGTCGGTGCTGTACAACCCGCGGTTCGGCGACACCGAGGCGTACACCCTGCAGGGCGACGGGCACGCGTACTACCGCTACTACGCGAGCGGCTGGTCGGAGTTCATCGATCTGACGCCCTGATGCTCTACAGCGTCAGCCCTGGATACGGCGGCTGGGGGAGGGTGAAGGTGGCGACGCCGTCGGGGGCGCTTCCGGAGCCCACCCAGTCCGCCAGGGCGGCGCCGGTGGCCGGGGCCATCATGATCCCGGTGGTGAAGTGGCCGCCGGCGAACCAGGCGTTGGTCACGCCGGGGAGCCGGTCCACGACTGGTGCGCGCCGCTCCACCTGCGGCCGGAAACAGCACCAGCGGTGCGTGATCCGGGCCTCCGCGGCGGCCGGGAGCAGGACGGCCAGGTCCTTGGCCATCGGGTCGCTGACCTCGGGCCGGACCTCGGGACTGGAGTCGCCCTCGTCGAACGTGCCACCGCAGACGATGCCGCCGCCCGGCAGCGGGGTGCCGCCGCCGTAGGAGCCGGCCAGCACGCTGCCGAGCCGCCACGGGCCCGGGGCGATCGCGAGCATGTGCCCCTTGATCCAGCGCTGTGGCACGCCCTGGTGCCACGGCGGCGGCACGAGCCCGGTCGCCACGATCAGCGCGCCGGGGGTGAGATCGCCCGCGGTGGTGTGCACGGTCGTGACGCGGTCGCCGCGGACCGAGACGCCGATCATCGCGACGCCGGTGACCACCTGCCCGGCGTGTCGCGCGAGGGCCGCGGCGAGCCGGAGCGGGTCGACGCCGAGCTGGTGCTCGACCAGCAGCGCGGCGGCGCCGTCGGGCATGCGCACGTCCGGTTCGAGGTCGCGCAGCTCGTCCTTGTTCAGTACGGGCAGTCGCTCGCTCCCGGTGATCGACTCCACCGGGCGGATGTCCAGCCAGCGGGTCGGCCAGGTGCCGATGGACCGGTGCCATTCGTCGTCGAGTTCGCGGTACAGCTGCCGGCTCCTGCGACCGAAGGCGACGAACTCCGGCGGGTCGGTGTGCTCGTGCATGTCCGGGGCGATCGCGCCGCCGTTGCCCGAGGACGCGGCCGGGGCCAGGCGCGGGGCGCGCTCGATCAGCACCACCCGGCCGAGCCCGGCCCGCCGGGCGAAGACCGCCGCGGCCAGCCCGATCGCGCCGCCGCCGACCACCAGGACGTCGGGGCTGCGGTCCAGGTCCTGCGGGCGGCCGGGGGCGAGCAGGGCCCGGTGCTCCGCGCTGCACCGGTCGTCCCAGACGGTCACTCGATCCACCGGGCAATTGTTCCTCACGGATGGGCAACTTTGGATCACAGCTCCTTGTCATTGCGGCGGCCATCTTTCTGATCAGCGGAAAGCTGCGCTGCGAGATAGACCGTCTGCGATCTAGACTGTGGCTCTGCCAAAGGAGGTGTCCGATGTCACTGTTGTCGGCTCTGGACTCCAGGCACACGGTGGCCCCGGAGGGTTACAGCCGCTGGCTCATCCCGCCGGCGGCGCTCTCCGTGCACCTGTGCATCGGTCAGGCGTACGCCACGAGCGTGTACAAGAACTCGCTCATCGCCCATTTCGGCGTCAGCCAGACCGCGATCGGCATCATTTTCAGCATCGCGATCGTGATGCTCGGGCTGTCGGCCGCGGTCGGCGGCACCTGGGTCGAGCGCAACGGGCCGCGCAAGGCCATGTTCGTCTCGGCGTGTTTCTGGGGCGCGGGCTTCCTGGTGGCCGCGCTCGGGATCAGCACCAAGCAGCTGTGGCTGGTGTACCTCGGCTACGGCGTGCTGGGCGGGATCGGGCTCGGCATCGGGTACATCTCGCCGGTGTCCACCCTGATCAAGTGGTTCCCGGACCGCCCCGGCCTGGCCACCGGCCTGGCCATCATGGGCTTCGGCGGCGGCGCGCTGATCGCCAGCCCGCTCTCCCGCCAGCTCCTGTCCCTCTACGACGCGGGCTACGACCCGGCCGACGCCAAGTCCGTGGCCGGCGGCTCCGCCCTGGTCCTACTCTTCGTCACGCTGGGCATCGGCTACTTCCTGATCATGATGTTCGGCGTCTTCAACGTGCGCGTGCCCCGCGAGGGCTGGCGCCCGGCGGGCTTCGACCCCGCCTCGATCCGCGAGAAGCCGCTGGTCACCACCGCGAACGTCAGCGCCGCCAACGCCCTGCGGACCCGGTCCTTCTGGCTGCTGTGGATCGTGCTGTTCTGCAACGTCACCGCCGGCATCGGCATCCTGGAGCAGGCCAGCCCGATGATCCAGGACTTCTTCCGCGACAACGGCGCCTCCACCGTCAGCGTCGCCGCCGCGGCCGGCTTCGTCGGCGTCCTCTCCCTGTTCAACATGGCCGGCCGCTTCGCCTGGTCGGCCACCTCGGACGCCATCGGCCGCAAACCCATCTACATGCTCTACCTGGGCGTCGGCATGATCCTCTACGCCCTGCTGGCCTCGGTCGGGCACACCGCCACGGCCCTGTTCGTCCTCCTGGCCGGCTTCATCCTCTCCTTCTACGGCGGCGGCTTCGCCACGGTCCCCGCCTACCTGCGCGACCTCTTCGGCACGTACCAGGTCGGCGCCATCCACGGCCGCCTCCTGACCGCCTGGTCCGCCGCCGGGGTGGCCGGTCCCCTGATCGTGAACGGCTTCCTGGACGCCCAGGGCAAGCCGGGCACCCTGACCGCGTCGGCCTACCAGCCGGCCCTGTTCACCATGGTCGGCGTCCTGGCCGTGGGCTTCATCGCGAACCTGCTCATCCGCCCGGTCCCGCAGCGCTACCACGAACCGGCCCCCGAACCCGAGAAGGTGGCGTCATGAACAACTCCCACTCGGTGCGCCTGCTGGTGAGCTGGGCGCTGGTGGCCGTCCTGCTGGGCTACGGCGTCATCGAAACCATCATCACCGCCGCCAAACTCTTCAACTGACAGCCCGTTCGTCGCGCTCCGCCGGCGCCCCGCCGCTCAGTCGGCTTTCGGGGCGTCGGCGGCCCGGCGGCGGCCCTCCTCGAAGAAGGCCAGCAGGTCGGGCAGCTCCCGGACCGGGTGGGCGGCGCCGAACGGCACGTTCCAGAAGTCGCCGGTGCGGGGGTGCCAGGGGCCGACGTACGCGTACGGTTCGTCGATCGTCGAGTCGCCCGCCGACACCCCGAAGTTCACCTCGTCGAGCGAGATGCCCAGGTCGAAGTGCTCCGGCCAGAGGACTGGCGTGACGTCGGCGCTCAGGGACCGCAGCGCCGCATCGCCCTGGGTGAAGGCGGCCAGGATCTGTTCGGCGTCGTCGAGCACCACGCGGTCGTCGGCGGTCGCGCCGGAGCCGTCCGGGTACAGGCCCGCGGGCGCGCCGATGTCGACGCCCGCTATGGAGGCCAGCTCGCCGAGTGTGCGGCCGGCCAGGGGCACGCACCGGCCCGGGCCGAGCACGAGCTCAGTCGCGGTCACGCCCAGGTCCGGCGCGGCCACGGTGGCGAACCCGCCGTTGACGATCCGCAGCCGGATGGTGCCGCTGGCGCGATACTGCGGGCCGGCCAGGACCAGCTCGCCCAGGCCATGAAGCGAACGTCGCGTCTCGTTGGTCACCGACCCATGATGCCTGTTCCGCCATGGCCCAAACGCTGGACCTCGGGTACGACACTTTCCCCGCACAACCTCATCGACGCCCGAACGGACTCTTAAGTTTCGATGTGTTGGCTTCCCGGGGCTGGTCGCGACGCGTTAGGCAGACTGCCTAACAGATGTGACACCCCCGGGAGGCTCCATGTCACGACGGCTCGTTCTGCTCGGCGCGGCCGGGCTGGCGGTCGCCATAGCGGTGGCCGGCGCCACGTACGCGTCCGCCGCGTCATCGTCCGGCCGCGCGCCCGAGACGGCCGCTGTCGCCGCACCACAGGCGGCCGCCGCGCCGGTGGCCTTCGCGCATCCGGGCGTGCTGGTCAGCCAGGCGCAGCTCGACTTCATGCGCGGCAAGGTGCAGGCCGGCGCGCAGCCGTGGAAGTCGGCGTACGACCAGATGATGGCCTCGAAGTACGCCTCGCTGTCGCGCACGCCCAAGCCCCGGGCGACCGTCGAGTGCGGCTCGTACTCGAACCCGAACAACGGCTGCACCGACGAGCGCGAGGACGCGATCGCCGCCTACACGCTGGCGCTGGCGTGGTTCGTGACGCGGGACAGCCGGTACGCGGCCAAGGCTGTGGCGATCATGGACGCGTGGTCGGCGACGATCAAGGATCACACGAACAGCAACGCCCCGCTGCAGACGGGCTGGGCCGGGTCGTCCTGGCCGCGGGCGGCGGAGATCATCCGGTACACCTATGGGAATTGGCCGAATCAGGCACGGTTCGCGACCATGTTGCGCACGGTGTATCTGCCGAAGGTGATCGGCGGCAGCAGCAGCAACGGGAACTGGGAGCTGTCCATGATGGAGGCGGCGATCGGGATCTCGGTGTTCCTCGAGGACCGCACGAGCTGGGACAAGGCGATGGCGAAGTTCCGGGCCCGCGTTCCCGCGTACCTCTACCTGGCCACGGACGGCGCCTACCCCAAGGGCATCGGGTCGATCGACACCAAGTCCGAGATCATCGGGTACTGGCAGGGCCAGAGCACGTTCGCCGACGGTATCGCGCAGGAGACGTGCCGCGACTTCACGCACACCGGATACGGCATCTCCGCGATCTCGCACATCGCGGAGACGACACGCATCCAGGGGCAGGACGTGTACCCGGAGATCGCCGACCGGCTCCGGCACGCGCTCGGGTTCCACAGCAAGTACCAACTGGGGGAAGGCGTGCCGGGCTGGCTCTGCGGCGGCAAGCTGAACCTCGGGCTGGGGCCGGTGACCGAGGTCGCCTTCAACGCGCTGCACAATCGGATGGGCATCGCGATGACGAACAGCCAGCGGCTGACCGAGCAGTCGCGGCCGGCCGGTAGCAACAACCTGTTCGTGGCGTGGGAGACGCTGACCCACGCGAACAACCCCGCCTGAGCGGTGTGACACCCGGCCGCCGTCGGGCGTGTAGATGGTATGACGACGATCCACACGCTCGACGGTGTTCCGCCGCCGGCTGTCGCCGGGAGGGGCATGCCGCCCGATTTCGCGGAGTGCTACACCGCCTCGTTCGCGCCGATCGCGGGGCAGCTCGCGGTGTACCTCGGCAGTGCCGAGGAGGCGCAGGAGGTCACCCAGGAGGCCTTCGTACGGGCCTGGGTGCGCTGGGGCCGCATCGCGCGCTACGACGACCCGGCCGCCTGGGTGCGCCGGGTGGCCTGGAACCTCGCCACGAGCCGCATCCGCCGGGCCCGCGTCGCGCTGCGGCACTGGCGCGGGCAGCGGGCCGAACCGGTGGTCGCCGGCCCCGGGCCCGAACGCGTGGCGCTCGAACGCGCCCTCGCGACGCTCCCGCCCGACCAGCGGCGGGCCGTCGTGCTCTTCTACCTGGCCGGCCTGCCCGTCGCCGAGATCGCCGAGCTCTGCCGCGTGCGCCCGGGGGCGGTGCGGACCTGGCTGTACCGGGCGCGGATCGCCCTGGCCGAACACCTGACCGACGCCGAGGGGGACGATCATGCCTGAGTTCGACGAGCACCTCGACGAGCGCCTCCGCGCCGCCCTCGGCGAGCTGGGCGACGACGCACAGTCCGCGCTGCGACCGCCCGGTGCCGCGGGGATTCCGGCCGCCGCACGGCGTCGTCGGCTCGCCGGCCTTTCCGCTGGTACCGCAACGCTCCTCGCCGCCGTCGGCGCGATCTGGCTCATCGGCGGCCCGGTGACGGGGGTGGGCCCGGCCGCTCCGGCCTGCGTGCCGGCGCAGGGACGCGTGTTCCTGCCGAAGGGTGCGACGGAAACGCAGGAGGATCAGCTGCGCGCGGCGCTCGCGGGCTCGTCCGCCGTCACGTCGTACAGCTACGTGTCGGAGACGGCGGCCTGGGAACGCTTCCGAGTGGCGTACAGCGATGCGCCGGAACTCATCGCGGCGACCGATCCGTCGTTGTTCACGGCGGGGTGGGACTTCACGCTGCGGTGCGGCGGTGACTTCCCGGAGGTGGAGGACCGGCTGGCGCCGTACTCGGAAGGGATCTGGTGCTCGTGCGTGCCGCTCGACAAGCCGGTGGAACCCGCCGGCACGCCGTCGAGCTGGGAGCCCCAGCCGACGAACTGAACGCGGCCTAGACTTCGAGCCGTGACGCGAGCGCTGTTCGACGTGCACACGCACTTCCTGCCGCCGCGGATGATGCGGAAGGTCTGGGCGTACTTCGACGAGGCCGGCCCGCTCGTCGGGCGGCAGTGGCCGATCCGCTACCGGGGGTCGGACGAGGAGCGCGTGGCGACGCTGCGCGGGTTCGGGGTGCGGCACTTCTCCGCGCTGGCGTACGCGCACCGGCCCGGGATGGCGGCGGACCTCAACGCGTGGACGATGGACTTCGCCGAGCGCACGCCCGGGTGCCTGCCCAGCGCCACGTTCTTCCCCGAGCCGGGCGTGCTCGGCTACGTGGCGGACGTCCTCGCCCGCGGCGCGCGGATCTTCAAGGTGCACCTGCAGGTCGGCGGCTACGACCCGCGCGACCCGGCCCTCGACCCGGTCTGGGGCCGGCTCGCCGCGGCGCGCGTGCCGGTGGTCGTGCACGCCGGATCGGGCCCGGTCGCGAACGGGTTCACCGGCCCGGGACCGTTCGGCGAGGTGCTGCGGCGCCACCCGGGGCTCGTGGCGATCGTCGCCCACATGGGCGCGCCGGAGTACGACGGCTTCCTGGACCTGGCCGAGGAGCACCGGGACGTGTACCTGGACACGACGATGGTGTTCACCGACTTCTTCGGCTCGCCGGCCGCCGGCCTGCTGCCGCGGATCAGGACGCTCGGGCTGGCCGGGCGGGTGCTGCTGGGGAGCGACTTTCCGAACATCCCCTACCCGTACGAGCACCAGCTGGAGTCGCTGGAGCGGCTCGACCTCGGCGAGGAGTGGCTGCAGTCCGTGTGCTGGGACAACGCCGCACGCCTGTTCGGCGCCGGCGTCAGCGAGTGAGGATCAGGTCGGCGCGGTCCCGGGTGCCGGCGATGACGGCGGCGTTGCGCTCGTCGCTGCGGAACACCCAGTCCCGCGCGTCCGGCAGGTCGAGGCCCTTGGCCAGCTGGCGGCGCACGAGCGAGTCCTGGCGCACCGAGTCCGGCGCGTCCAGGTACAGCACCAGGTCGATCAGCCCGCGCACCGACGCCCACGGGCCGTGGTCCAGCAGCAGGTAGTTGCCCTCCACCACGATCACCCGGACGCCGGCCGGGATCGGGATCACGCCGCCGATCGACTCGTGCAGGGTGCGGCTGTAGGCCGGCGCGTACACCAGGTCTTCGCCCGCGCGGAGGCGGCGTAGCAGATGCACGAAGCCCGCCGCGTCGAACGTCTCCGGGGCGCCCTTGCGGTCGGCCAGGCCCAGCCGGTCAAGCTCCACATTGGACAGGTGGAAGCCGTCCATCGGCACCGCCGTGCTCGACAGTCCATCGTGGACGTTCAGGGCGTCCGACAGGGCCGTCGACAGCGTGGACTTCCCGGCCGCGGGCGGGCCGCAGATGCCGACGACGGTGCGGCCCTGGCGGGCGCGGACGAACGGCACGACCACGTCCAGGGCCGGCTGGAGCACGTCGGGCGGCCTCATGCCAGGTTGTCGCGCAGGTTGCGCATGCCGGCCAGCCAGCGGTCGGTGTCGGTGGCGCGGTGCAGGTAGTACTTGGCCACCTCGGGGTGCGGCAGGATCAGGAACTTCTCCGCGTCCAGGCCGGCCACGACCGCGTCGGCGACCGACTCGGCCGACAGCACCGCCCCGCCGGCCGCGGTCACCTTGGCGCCGATGTGGCCCTCCGCCAGCCCGTCGCGCAGCATCGGGGTGTCGACGCCTTGCGGGCACAGGGCGCTGACCTTCACGCCCTGGCTGCCGTAGGTGATGGACAGCCACTCCGCGAACGAGACGGCCGCGTGCTTGGTCACCGCGTACGGTGCGTCGCCGACCGCCGTGAGCAGTCCGGCCGCTGAGCACGTGTGCAGCAGGTACCCCGAGCCCCGTTCGAGCATCGAGGGGAGGACGGCGCGCGCGGAGTACACATGGGACAGCACGTTGACACCCCACGTGCGCGCCCAGGTCTCGGCGGATGCCTCGAGGCCCGCGCCGGTGGTGATGCCGGCGTTCGCGCAGAAGAGGTCGATGCGGTCGAAGCGTTCGAGGGTCTCCTCGACCAGCTCGGCGACCTGCTCCTCGTGGGTGACGTCGGCCTCGACGCCGATCGCCTCGCCCGGCAGGGACGCCGCGAGCTCGGACGCGGCCGCCCCGTCGAGGTCGGCGAGCACCAGCGCGGCCGCCTTCTCCGCGGCGAACCGCCGGGCCAGCGCGGCCCCGATCCCGCCGGCCGCCCCGGTGATCACGACGACCTTCCCGTCCAGCTTCACGACCGCATCCCCAATCCTCGCAACGTCTCCAGCAACACCGGTGCGCCTCCGGCGACGAGCTCCCGCGTCGGCAGCAGCGCGATCACGGGCGTCGTGACCCCCGCGGCCGCGTACCGCGCCACATGCTCGCGGCAGGCGGCCGGCGAACCGTGCACGATCAGCTGATCGACCACCTCGTCCGGGATCGCGGCCAGCGCGCCCTTGCGATCCCCGGCCGCCCACGCGTCCCACATCGGCTTGAGCACGTCGCCGCGCCCGAGCCAGCGGTGGAACGCCGCATAGGCGGGCACCGTCAGGTAGGCCGCGATCAGCCGCCGCGCCGTCGCCCGGGCCTCGGCCGCGTCGTCGGTCGGGCAGACGAAGATCCGCGCCGCGATCTCGAAGTCCGCCGGCGCACCGGTCAGTTCGGCCCGCGCGGTCGCCACGTCGTCCACCGAGAGCCAGTTGAGGACCGCACCGTCGGCCTCGGCCGCCGCCAGGCGCAGCATGCGGCCACGAAGACCAGCCAACAGAAGCTTCGGTGGTACTGCCGGTGCGCGCTCCAACCGGAACCGCCGGACGGTGAACGTGTCGAAGGACCCGTCGACGAGCTCGCCGGCCAGCGATGCGCGCAGGAAGCGGAGCACGTCGCGGCTGCGTTCGAACGGGCGGTCGAACTCCACCGCGTTCCAGTCCCCGACCACCACGGGCGACGAGGCGCCGATGCCGAGCGCGAACCGCCCCGGCGCCGCCTCGGCGAGCGTGGCCGCCTGCATGGCGAGCAGGCCGGGGCCGCGGGTGAATACGGGGACGATGGCGGTGCCGAGGCGCAGGCGCGGCGACCAGGCCGAGGCCAGCGCCAGCGGGGTGAACGCATCGGTGCCCGCGACCTCCGAGGACCAGACGTCCGAGAACCCGAGATCCGGTAGCGCGGCGAGCAACGCAGCGTGATCGGGCAGCGGGACCCCGGTCAACGGGATCGTCAGCCCCCATTGGCTGTTCATCAGCCGATCATCTCCGCGAAACGGCCGATGTGGCAAGCAGAACGGCACAGTCGTCCACGGACCCTCACGTTGCAGTGGGTAGGGCCGCGACGTAGCCTGGCGCGGGTTTCCATCGAGAGAAGGAGCACAACATGCTTGGTCTGGAAAAGAAGCTCATGAAGGAATGGGAAGGCAAGAGCGCGCAGGAGCTCGCCGACGCCCCCGTCACCGTGATCGCCGGCGTGTCCGACGGCGACGCCGAGAAGCTGCAGGCCGCCTTCGGCATCAAGACCGTGCGTGACCTGGGCACCAACAAGTACTTCCGCTGGGCCCAGGGCATCGTCGCGCTCGCCGACTGATCACCCTCACGCTCCGCGACGGCCGCTCCCCACCCGGGGGCGGCCGTTTGTCATATTTCACAGAAAAAACCGCCCGCTGGCACAGCAAAACCCGCCCGCTGGCGCTCACCCGTTACCGTGTCTGGGCATGCGACGGCGCCAGGTGCTCACCCTCGCCGCCGTCGGAGCGGCCGTCGCCGGCTGCACCCCCGAGCCACCCGCGTCCGCGCCCGCACCGGGCGCATCCGCCGCGCCGGGCGGCCCCGCGACCGGGCTGGTGTTCCCGCCGGGCTTCGCGTGGGGCGCGTCCACCTCGGCGTACCAGATCGAGGGGGCGGCGGCCGAGGACGGGCGCGGCAAGTCGGTCTGGGACACGTTCAGTCACCTGCCCGGCCGGACCCGCGGCGGCGACACCGGCGACGTGGCCGCCGATCACTACCACCGCGTCTACGAGGACCTCGACCTCATGAAGGACCTGGGCCTCAAGAGCTACCGGTTCTCGATCTCCTGGTCGCGGGTCCTGCCCGCGGGCCGGGGCGCGCTCAACGCCAAGGGCCTGGACTTCTACCACCGGCTCGTCGACGGCCTCCTGCAGCGCGGGATCACCCCGATGGCGACCCTGTTCCACTGGGACACCCCGCAGGCGCTGCAGGACAAGGGCGGCTGGGAGCAGCGCGACTGTGCGCACTGGTTCGCCGACTACGCGCAGCAGATGTTCTACTCGCTGGGCGACAAGGTGCCCGCCTGGCTGACGCTGAACGAGCCGAAGACCGTGGTCGCCCTCGGGTACACCACGGGGATCCACGCTCCGGGCAAGAAGGACCGGCGCGCGGCGTATGTCGCCGGCCACCACCTGCTGCTCGGGCACGGGCTGGCGGTGAAGGCCTTCCGCGGTACCGGCCGCAAGGGCACGATCGGCGCGGCGCTCAACCTGTCGCCGGTCTACCCCGCCGACGGCTCGCCCGGCGCCGCCGAGCAGGCCAGGGCCGTGGACCTCGACGAGAACCGGCGCTGGCTCGACCCGGTGCTGCTCGGGAAGTATCCCGACGGCTGGCTCGCCGGACAGCCCGCCGATGCGCCGGTCCACGCGGCGGTCAAGGACGGCGACGCGGCGCTGATCGGCGAGCGCTCGGACGTGCTCGCGGTGCAGTACTACAACCCTATGCACGTCACCGCGCAGGGCGGCCGGGTCACCAAGCACCCGACGACCCAGGCGAGCTGGCTGGAGGTCTACCCCGACGGCCTGTTCGACCTGCTGACCCGGATCAAGCGCGACTACGGCGACATCCCGCTCACCATCACCGAGAACGGCATGCCGACCGTCAACGACGTGCAGGACGACGACCGGATCGCCTTCCTGCGCGACCACTTCGCCGCCGCGCACCGGGCGATCGCCGCCGGCGTGCGGCTGCAGGGCTTCCACGTCTGGTCGCTGCTGGACAACTTCGAGTGGGCCGAGGGCTACTCCCAGCGCTGGGGCCTCATCCGCGTCGACCCCGCCACCAAGGACAGGCGGCGCAAAGCAAGCGCCGACTGGTACCGCAACGTGATCGCCCGCAACGCCCTGGCCTAGACCGCTCCACCATGACGTGCTGCCACCGGTAGGACTCGGTGCGGTGTTGAGGGGGTGTGGGTGGAGCGGAGCTCCCCCACTGCTGTTCAGGACATCGCACGGTAGACCCCGCTGCCCGAAACACCATCCGCGACAGACTCATCCCAGCCAGCCCGGCCTGACCAGTCCGGCCTCGTACGCGAAGACCACCAGCTGCGCTCGGTCGCGGGCGCCTAGCTTGATCATGGCCCGGCTGACGTGGGTTTTCGCCGTGGCGGGGCTGACGAAGAGTTTGGCCGCGATGTCCTCATTGGACAGTCCGGCGCCGACCAGGGCCATCACCTCGCGCTCGCGGTCGGTCAGGGTGTCCAGGGACATCGGGGCGAGCGGGGCGCGGGAGCGGCTGGCGAACTCCTCGATCAGGCGGCGGGTCACGCCGGGGGAGAGCAGCGCGTCGCCGGCCGCGACCGCGCGCACCCCGCGCAGCAGGTCGACCGGCTCGGTGTCCTTGACCAGGAAGCCGCTGGCGCCGACCCGCAGCGCCTCGAAGACGTACTCGTCGAGGTCGAACGTGGTCAGGATGACGATCCGCACGTCGGACAGCTCGGCGTCGGCGGCGATCTGCCGGGTCGCCTCCAGCCCGTCCAGCACCGGCATCCGGATGTCCATCAGGACGACATCCGGCCGGGTACGGGCGGTCTGGCGCACCGCGTCCGCGCCGTCCACTGCCTCGCCGACCACCTCGATGTCCGACTGGGCGTCGAGCAGGGCCCGGAAGCCGGCCCGGACCAGCGCCTGGTCGTCGGCCAGGAGAACCTTGATCACGTCGTCTCTTCCTCGCTGAGGGGGATGGTCGCGCGCACCTCGAAGCCGCCGTCCTCGCGCGGGCCGGCCTCGACCGAGCCGCCGAACGTGGCCGCGCGGTGGCGCATGCCGGCGATGCCGTTGCCGTCCTCACCGGCCGGGGCGGCGGTGCCGTCGTCGGTGACGGTCAGGGTGAGCTCGCGGGGCGCGTACGCGACGATGACCGTGGCCGTCGCCTCCGGGCCCGCGTGCCGGCGGACGTTGGTGAGGGCCTCCTGCACGATGCGGTACGCCGCGCGGTCCAGCTGCGGCGGCAGCGTCCTCGGGGTGCCGACCGTGTCCAGCGTGACCGGCAGGCCGGCGCCGCGGGCCTCGCCGGCCAGCCGCTCCAGGTCGTGCAGGCCGGGCGCGGGGGTGCGCGGGGCCGCCTCGCCCGGGTTGAGCCCGGCCAGCACCGCCCGGGTCTCGCGCAGGGCCTCGGCGCTGGCGTGCTTGATCGCCGAGAGGGCCACCCGGGCCTGCTCCGGCTGCTCGTCCATGAGGTGCAGCCCGACGCCCGCCTGGACGTTGATCAGGGACAGGTGGTGCCCGATGACGTCGTGCAGCTCGCGGGCGATGAGCAGGCGCTCGTCGCTGGCCTGGCGGCGCTGCTGCTCCTTGCGGGCCTTCTCCTCCTCGGCCCGGGCGAGCGCCTCCTGGTGCGCGCGGTCGCGGGCCATCTGGCTGTACCGCATCCCGCGCACCCGCGCCGCCTCCCCGAACACCGCGATGATCAGGCACCAGACCCCGACCACGACGAGGTGCTGGGTCGAGGTGCGGGGCAGGGCCAGGATCACGTACACCGTGTACGCCGCCGTCACCGCCAGCCAGGTCAGCCAGCGGAACCCGGCCGACAGCGCGCCGAAGACGGCGACGATCGCGGCGAGGAATCCGGGTCCGTTGGGGTACGGATGGGCGAAGTAGGCCACGGTGGCGGCCAGCGCACCGGCCAGCGCGAACAGCGGCAGCTTGCGCCGGAACAGCAGGGCGGCCGGCCCGGCCACGAGCAGCAGGTAGCCGGCCTGGTCCAGGGCCTCCGCGGTCGAGCCGTAGGCGGCGGCGCGGGTGCCGAAGACCTGCACGAGCGCGAGGAACACGGCGATCGGCAGCGCGTGCGGGCCGTTGAAGCGCTGCCCGCGCCGCCGCTCGATGCGCTCCTCGAAGCGCTCGAACTTGCGCTCGAGGCGCGCGGCGCGATGCTCGCTGTGCCAGGGCGCGTGTCTCACAGGTCAAACGGTAGTGGAGCCGGTTCACCAGCGGCATCGCCTTCCCGGCGCGGCGGCGACTACTCCCGCTGGAGTACACGGGGCGGCCGGCTGCGTCCCCGGGGGTACCGCACGAGCCGTCCCCGGTGCGACGCGCGGCCCGCCCCGGTTCGGCACTCTGGAGTCCGTCAACGGAAGGGGGCCGGGAACATGGCCGGCGAGAGGGTGCGCGCCTCGGACGAGGAGCGCGAACAGTACGCCAACATGGTGCGGGCCGGCATGACCGAGGGTCGGCTCACGCTCGAGGAGGGGGAGGAGCGGCTGGCGCAGGTCTACGCGGCGAAGTACCGCGACGAACTGCCGCCGCTCACCGCGGACCTGCCCGAGGGGGGCCGGCGCGGGATCTACGAGACGCCGGAGGCCAAGGAGCAGTTCGCGCGGGACAGCCGCCGGCACCTGTGGGGCCACGCGGGTTTCGTCGCCGTGGTCGCCGCGGTGCTGACCGGGTTGTGGGTGCTCTCGGGCGCGCACTTCTTCTGGCCGGCGATCCCGCTCTTCTTCATGGTGTTCAGCCTGGCCAGGCATGCGCGCTGGCGGGCGTACGGCGGGCCGCGCTTCGGCCGCGGGCCGTGGGGTCATCACCACCACGGCCACGGCGGGCAGGGGGGCCCGGGCAGCTGGGGACGCGGACCGTGGGGGGCCGCGTCGGACCGGCAGCAGGGCTGGGGCCGCTAGCACCACCGGGGGCCGCCGCCACGCGGCGGCCCCCGCCGTCCACCGAGGGAGTGAGGCGTCGTGTTTGGATCATCGTTGGAGCTCAAGGGTCGGGTCGCGGTGGTGCTGGGCGGCCCCGAGGGGGTCGCGGCGGCGGTGTGCCGGCTGCTGGCCGAGCGGGGCGCGCGGGTCGCGGTCGTCGGGGGCGACGAGCTCTCGGTCGGCGACCTCGTGGACGAACTGCGCTGGAACGGCGCGGAGGCGGTCGGGATCGTCGCCGCGGGTGCGGGCGACGCCACCGCCATGGACTCGGTGCGGCACAGCGTCCTGGGCGAGCTCGGCGCCCCCGAGATGCTGTTCGTGCTGGCCTGCCCGGTGGTCACCGGCGGCTGGCAGCGCACCGTCGACAGTGGACTGACGGCGACGTTCCTGGCACTGCAGGCGTTCGTACCGGCGATGGCCGAGTCCGGCGCGGGCGCGGTCGTCACCCTGGCCCCGGTCGGCACCGACCCGGCCACCAACGCGGTCGGCGGCGGTGTGACGGCGCTCACCCAGCACTACGCACGACTCTTCGCCGACCAGGGCGTGCGGGCGAATGTCGTGTCCTGGACACCGCGCGCGACGACCGTCGACGACGCCGCCTTCGCCGCCCTCTACCTGGCCTCGGACGCCGCGGCGAGCATGACGGCAACGACACTCGACGTTGCGGGCACATTGATGCGACTGTAGATCCTATGTACGAATGACCGTCCACCTGGGATAGTCACTGCGCATGATGGGATCGTCACACGCGTTGTCCGGGGCGGCCGTCTGGTTGACGGGATCGCTCGCGCTGGACCAGCTCGCGGGATTCCACCAGACGCCGATGCAACTCGCCGTCGGCACCGCGATCTGCGCCGGCGGTGCCCTGCTGCCCGACCTCGACCTCTCCGGCCGCGTCACCCGGCGCCAGGGCGGCGCGACGGTCGCGCACACCTTCGGCGTGTTCTCGCTGTTCCTGGCCGAGTGCATCGAGAAACTCTCGCTCGGCGTGTACCGCCTGACCCGCATGAAGTACGACCCGCCCCGCCGCAACGGGCACCGCACGCTCACCCACACCATCGTGTTCAACGTGGGCGTCGGCTACGGCACGCTCGCGCTGTGCGAGGCCTACGGCAAATGGGCCGTCATGGGCGTGCTCTTCTTCGCCTTCGCCCTGGCCCTGCGCGGCCTGTTCGAGAAGTGGGCCGAGCGCGCCGGCTGGGTCATCGTCACCCTGGCCTCGGCGGGCGCGGCCTTCACCGTGTACGAGCGGCTCCCCGGCGACCGCGGCTACCCCCTGCTCGGCGTGGCGGTCGGCGTCGGCGGCCTCATCCACCTGCTCGGCGACATGGTCACCCGGCACGGCTCGCCGATCCTCTGGCCGATCCCGACCGGCCGCCGCATGTGGCGCTGCTTCGGCCTGCCGCACAGCGTCGCCCTCACCGCGGGCGACAAGACCGAGACCGTCTTCCTGCGTACCGTCTTTGCGACCGTCGCCGTCTTCGCCGCCGCCGTCCTCGTGGCGCCGATCATGCTCGACCGCCTTCACCTAACCTTGGGCACGTGAGCGAAACCCGGCTGGTCATCGTCATGCGCACCGACCTCGGCATGGGCAAGGGCAAAATCGCCGCCCAGGCCGCCCACGCCGCCGTCGGCGCGGCCATGCGCAACCAGCGCACCGCCGCCTTCGCCGACTGGTGGCGGGCCGGCCAGCCGAAGGTCGTGCTGAAGGTCGCGGACGAGGACACCCTCGGCCTGGTCGTCGCGGCCGCCGAGGAGGCCGGCCTGTCCGTCGAGGTCATCCACGACGCCGGCCGCACCCAGGTCGCCGCCGGCACCGCCACCTGCTGCGCGATCGGCCCGGCCACCCAGGACGCCCTGCACCCGGTGACGGGCGCGCTGTCCCTGCTCTGAGCGCTCCTACGCCGTCATCCGCAGCCCGGGCGGGTCGATGCCCAGCAGCTCGGCGAGCCGCGCCGCGTCCCGCTGGGCCTGCCCCGCACAGCAGGTGTTCATGAGCACGTGCACCTCGTCGGCGTCCTTGCTCAGCATCCGCAGCCGCTCGGCCCAGTCCGCGAGCTCGCGCTCCGAGTAGGCGTACCGGAACTTGTCCTCTTTGGACCCCCGCTCCCAGTGCGAGCTGTGCCCGTGAAACCGCACGACGGCGGGGGAGGCGGTGACGGCGAGCACTGGTGGTACCGACGAGGAAAACCCCTGCGGCATGTCGACCGCGACGAACGAAGCCCCCGCACGCTGCAACATGAGCAGCGTGTCGAGCGACCGCTGCGGCCCCGCGAACCACGACCCGTGCCGCAACTCAACGGCGGGCCGCAACGGACGGGCCCGGGCGATGGTGTCCTCGATCCGCCGCACGGCCGCGTCCCCGGCGGCCAGCCACGGCGGGAACTGCAACAACACCGTGCCGAGCCGCTCGCGCAACGGCTCCAGCGCGGCATGGAACCGCCGCCACAGCTCGTCCATGGTTTCCGCGGGCAGATCGGACCGGCGCAGCATCCCGGTGGCGCCGTCGGGTCGCAGGTCCGGCGGCAGCGCGCCGGCCCGGGTGGGGTGCCCGGTGAGCAGCGCAAAGGCCTTGACGTCGAAGGTGAAGCCGTCGGGCGTGGCCTTGGCCCAGCCCTCGGTCATCTCCGGCGCCGGGATGGCGTAGTAGCTGGTGTCGGCCTCGACGATGTCAAAGTTGAGCGCGTAGTAGGCCAGGCGCTGGGCGGCCGTGCGCGCCGCGCGCGGGTACCACCCCGACGCGAGCAGCTGCCGATCCGCCCAAGACGCCGTGCCGAGCCGAATCACACCCATGTAATTCAGTAGACGCCCTCAGCGCCGTCCCTGCCACCGGAGCACGACCAAGAAATTTCTCTATCCTCCAATCTCTCTCCTGGACCACCGAATGATGACCACGGCGGATCCGGCTCCCAAATTACGGTCTGGACCACCGAACGGTGACCAAAGTCGTCTGCGGGACCACGCTCATACATTCCGGTCGCGCCAGCGGCCGGGGACCATCGGCCGAGGGCACAATTGCGGTTGCCCATCGGTCCGGCTCACCGCTTTTCACCCGCCCGATGGTCACCACATATGTGCCCTCGGCCGATGGTTCGGCCCGCCTGGCGGCGGCCCACAGGGTTAGCGTGGTCCCGGTCCGACTCTGGTCAAGGTTGGTGGTCCAGACCGTAGAGGGACTGCCGGGTCCGTCGTGGTCATCATTCGGTGGTACAACTCAGGAATTTGCGGTATTTGGATTGTTCGGGTGTTTGGTTCGGCCTTCTTAGGGCCTGGTGGGACAATTGTTGGGTGGGGCAGATGTCATTGTTTGGCCGGGCCGAATTGGCTGCGATGCGGGACACGACGAGACGCCGGAATTACTCCCCGATCAATGAAGCATTCCGGAAAGAACACAAGCGTCATCGCGATTGGGGACTTGAGCAGCGGCACGCCGAGAAGTTGCGTCTGGTGGCTCTGGAGCGCACGGCTGCTGCCTCAGCGCCTGCGGTGCCAGCGGAGGGGGCGGGGGTCGAAGGTCCACAACAGACGGCGCCACCACGGGCGGCGGGCGCGCAGGTCGTCGACGTACGCCGTGGCCGCCGCCGTTGCCCGCTCGGCCTGCGGCTCACCGGGACCGGCGGCGCCCGCGAACGCTACCGCGTTGACCAGGGTTGCCAGCTCGTCGACCGGGGGTACGGCGGGGCGCAGGGCTCGGCCGGGGATGTGGGCGCGCGGCTCGGCGGCCTGGGAGGCGTATCGGGCGACCTCGCCCGCCGTGAGATGGGGTGGGGCGGGGCGGCCCGCCTGGCGCAGGCCGATGAGCACTTCGTTCCAGGCGGCGTCGATGCGCATCGACGGCGGCCCCGCGGTCAGGCGACGTTTGCGGCGGCGGGAGAGCACGAGGGGTACCGACGCGAAATAAGCCACCACGAGGACCACTGCCGCCGAAGTGGCCGCGAGGGCCAGCAGGGTCGTGGTGCCGTCCGTGGCCGGGGCGGCCGCTGCCGACGCCGCGGTGGAGTGGGAGGGCTGGGTGCTGGCGTCGACGGACGGTGGGGGGACCGACGGGGGCGGGGGCTGCGAGGGCGGGGCCTTGGGCTTGAAGTCGTCCTCGACCGGGCGCTGGACCGTGTCGGACTTGGGCAGGGGGTCGAACGGGACCCAGCCGAAGCCCTTGAACTCGACCTCCGGCCACGCTACCGCGTCGGCGCCGTGGATTGCGGGGGCGCCCTTGTGGGTCTGGAAGCCCACAGCCACGCGGGTCGGGAGGCCGGCGAGGCGGGCCAGGACGGCGAAGGCGGCGGTGAACTGCTCCGAGGTGCCCTTCTGGCCGCCGAGTTGTTTGTTGCCGAAGAGGAAGTGCTCGACGTTGGGGTACGCGTGGCCGCTCGGGGCGTCGGCGACGAGTTTGTAGTGTTCCTCCAGCCACTGCTGGATGGCGAACGCGCGCTGGTACGGGTTGGAGACGCCCTCGCCGAGATGGGTGGAGAGCTGGGCGATCGAGTCGGGGACCTTGCCGGGGAGGGCGACGAAGCGGGCGGCCTCCTCCGGGGTGGGGACCTCGGCCACCAGCAGCTCCTGGTCGTTCGGGAGCGGCTTCTGGCGGGACGTCACGGTGTACGTCAGGCCCTTGCGCAGGCTGTCGGCCAGCGCGACGGTACCGGTCTCGGCGTCGTACGCCACCCGCACGCCCTCGACCCGCTCGGGGGTGGCGATGCCGGGCAGGAGCCGGCCGTCGAGCTCGTCGATGGTGATGGTCTGGGTGACCTCGGGGCCGTCGCCGTCGGAGCGGCCCAGGACGCGGCCGGCGTTGCGGTACACGGAGCCGATCCGCCAGGTCACGCCGTCGTAGTCGTTGAGCACGGCGAGGCGGATGACCGGCTCCTCCTGCGCGCCCGGGCCGGGCTGGACGACCGCGTCGAAGAGGTGCTGGTCCTTGTTGAGGTTCCAGCCCGACAGCCGCACGAGGGGGTTCTCGTCGAGCGCGTCGAGCTGCGGCGGGGTGACGTAGTTGCGCGGGTCGACCGGGGTGGCGTTGCCCTGCTCGGCCACGGCCGGGCCGAGGAACTGCGACAACAGTACGATCACGGCCAGCCCGGCCGCCGCGCCCCCGCCGACCCGCAGGCCGAGGGTGCGCCGCTGGGCGCCGGTCAGCGCGTCGCCGCCGAGGTCCGGCCGGGCGCTCGCGATCAGGCCGACGATCGCCAGCGCGGCGTAGGCCAGCGGGATCCACGTGGTCGCGCGGGCCGCGGTGGTGTCGGGGCCGACCAGATAGAGCGCACCGCCGAACAGCGCCGTGGGGGCGCTGTAGGACAACAGCACGCGGTTGTACCGTACGCCGGCCTCGGCCGCCGCCAGCCCCGCCAGCCAGGTGGCGATGACCGGCAGCAGGACGGTGTCCGGCTGCGGCTCGATCGGGATGAGCGCGGTGAGCAGGCGGGGGATGCTGTTGCCGAGCGCCTCGCGGGCCACGTCCGGCACCGAGCCGGCGATCTGGCCGGCCTTGGCCGACACCCGCACGGTCACGAACACCATCACGGCCAGGCCCAGCACGGAGGCGGGCGCGGCGGTGTACGCGGGCAGCCTGCGCACGGCCACGCTGATCAGCACGGCCCCGGCCGCGGCGACCGTGGTGAGCAGCGGCAGCAGGGTGCCGTTGTAGATCGGCGCGAGCTGCAGGCCGCTCAGGATCAGCATGCCCAGCAAGGCAACCGGCACGAAGACGCGCCTCACCATGCCTGGACCCCGTCCCAGGCGGCGGCGAACTCGGCGCCGTCGCGCGCGGCCAGGACGACGACCCGTTCCAGGGCCGGGCGGGCGTCGCCGAAGACGCCGGCGACGAGCGTCGGGTACGCGGTGCGCAGCGTGCTGACCCGCGACAGGTCCGGATCGCCGGTCAGGTAGATGAGCGTGTCGCCGACTCTCTGGGTGCGCAGCTCCTCAATGGAATGTTCCGCCGTCTCCACGAGTTCCGCCTCGGCCAAAAGGTCGAGGTACGCCCGCGCGGTCCGGTCGCCCGCCGAGGGCCCCGACAGCAGCCGCAGCGCGATCGGCAGCTCGCTGTGAAAAGCGGCCATGACCAGCGAAGCGGCGGCCTCGCAGGCGGACTCGAAGCGCTCCGGGTCCGGGTACGAGGTGCGGCGGTCGTCGAGCAGGACCGCCAGCCGGGGCAGCGACGTGTCCAGCTGCTCGCGCACCATCAGCTCGCCGACCTTGGCCGACGTGCGCCAGTGCACGCGGCGCAGCTCGTCGCCGACGACGTACTCGCGCAGGGTGTCGAACGTGATCGTGCCGTGCGGGACCTTGTCGTCGCGCCCGTCCAGCGACCGGGTGATGCCGGTCGGGATCGCGGTCAGGCGGTGCACCAGCGGATAGACCCACACCTGGGCCGTGCCGCCGTAACCGCGCGCCAGGGCCAGCAGCCCGAGCGGGTCGCGCCGCACCACCCGCAGCGGCCCGATGGCCACCACCCCGCGCCGCGCCGTGGGCACCGGATAGTCCGCGGTCGTCTCGCCACCGGCCTTCAGACGCAGCAACGGTACGGGCACCGAGACCGCCCCGCACCGGTCGTGCGCGACGAGCGTGGCCCCGCGCAGCCGGCTGGCGTTGCCGACCCGCAGCGTGACGGTGCTCGACTCGCCGCGCATGACCCGGTCCGGCTCGACCGAGCGGGCGACGGTGAGCCTCGGGCGCCACCAGACGTACCCCGCGGCGAAGATCAGTGCGGCGGCGCCGGCGGTGCCGAGGACGACGAGATGGCGGTACCCGAACACGAGCCCCACGGCCAGCAGGACCACGGTCGCCAGGCTCAGCCCGGCCCCCCGCGCGGTGAGACGCATGACGTCAGGCCGCGACCGGGGACGGCACGGGCACCGCCTCGAGCACCTGGCGCACCACGTCGGCCGGCGACACCCCGCGCACCTGGGCGTCGGGGGAGAGCACCAGCCGGTGCGCGAAGACCGGCTCGGCGAGCACCTTGAGGTCCTCCGGCACGACGTACCCGCGCCCGTCGGTCAGCGCATAGGCGCTCGCGGCCCGGGTCAGCGCGATGACGCCACGCGGGCTCACCCCGATGCGGATCTGCGGGTGGGCGCGGGTCGCGTTGGCCAGCTTGACCGCGTACGCGAGCAGCGGGTCGGCGATGTGCGCGCGCCGGGCCAGCCGCACCAGCTGGGCCACGGTCTGCGTGTCGGTGACCGGGTCGAGCGCCTCGGGGGAGCGGGACGTGGCCCCGCGCAGCACCTCGATCTCGACCGCCTCGGCCGGGTACCCGACGGAGAGCTTCATGAGGAACCGGTCGAGCTGGGCCTCGGGCAGCCGGTAGGTGCCGTCCATCTCGATCGGGTTCTGGGTCGCGACGACCAGGAACGGGCGGGGCACGCCGTGGCGGACGCCGTCGACGGTGACGTACCGCTCCTCCATGACCTCCAGCAGCGCCGACTGCGTCTTCGGCGAGGCCCGGTTGATCTCGTCGGCGATGACGATGTTGGCGAACACCGGGCCCGGGTGGAACTCGAAGCCGCGGGTGGCCTGGTTGAAGATGGTCACGCCGGTGACGTCGGAGGGCAGCAGGTCGGGCGTGAACTGGATGCGCCGCCACTGGCCCTGCACGCTGGCCGCGACCGCGCGGGCCAGGGTGGTCTTGCCGACCCCGGGCACGTCCTCGAGCAGGACGTGCCCCTCGGCCAGCAGCGCGGTCATCGTCAGCCGCACCACCTGCGGCTTGCCCAGCACGATGGACTCGACGTTGCGCGCGAGCCGGCCCACCAGCTCGGCCGCCGCGCCGACCTCCTCCGCACTCGGTGGACCCTGTGCAATTGACTGTTCAGCCGAGACGACCACGGTGCTCCATCAGCATTGCTTGAGCGGCCCCGTGCCGCTGGGCAGATTCAACCAGGCGTAGGGGATGTAGTTCTCCCCCATGAACTGGATCTTGATCCACTGCGTGCTCTTCTTGCCCCCGTAGGGCTCGGCGTTGATGCTCACGCTGGTGTTGGTCTGGCAGATCGCGACGTAGCTCTCGCCGTTGAACACGTCGCCGATGCCCGAACCGGACTGCGACGGGCTCTTGTAGACCCAGATGCCGCCGCCGCTCGCGGTCTTCCCGCAGTAGCCGGGGTCGTTGCAGACCACGGTGCCCTTGTAGACCGGAGTGCTGATCGACCCGGTGCCGCTGGCGGTCATCCCGGCCTGGTTGGTGATCGTGACGGTGTACGTGTACGCCGTGTTCGGCCACAGCCCGCCCTGGGTCAGCGAGCCCGAGCAGTTGCCCGACGTGCTGCCGGCCCCGGCGACCGCGAGCACGCACGTGCCGGGCGAGCCGCCGTCGGTCGCGGTGAAGTGCGCGGTGATCGAGTTGAGGGCCGCGGTGTCCCCGCCGTCGTTGACGGTCATCTTGGGCGCGGCGAGCGTGGTGCCCGAGCCGGTCGCCGGCGCACTCTGGCCGGCCTTGTTGACCGCGCGGAGCTGGATGGTGACCGCCTCGGCGTCCTTGAACCCGGTGAACTCGTGGGTCAGCGCGGTGCCGATGGTCTGCTTGGTGCCGTTGACGGTGGCCTCGTACCCGGTGAGGGGCGAGCCGTTGTCCGCCGGCGCCTTCCAGGTGGCGACCACCGTGCCGCGCTTGCCCGTCGAGGCCTTCACGGTCAGGCCGGTCGGCGCGCCCGGCTTGTTGAACGGCACGACCGACGGGCTGAGCGGCGACTGCTCCGAGCTCGCCCCGATGTCGTTGATCGAGGCGACCTTGAAGGCGACCTGGGTGCCGTACGTCAGCTCCCCGGCGGGCACCGTGAGCTGCGGCTGGGCCGACTCGAAGGTCTTGGACTCGCCGGTGCCGACGGTGGTCACGACGTACTTGGCGATCTTGTGCCCCTGCCCGTTCGCGGCCGGCCAGGTCACCGCGACCGTCCCGTCCGGGTTGGCCACGGCGGCCACGCTCACCGGCGCGTCCGGCACGTCACGGGTCGGCACCACCGGGTTCGCGGCCTTCTTCGGCCCGTTGCCCTTGGCGTTCACCGCATAGACCGTGAATTTGTACGTCTGCCCGTTCGTCAGCCCCGCGACGTCGAGGGCCCGCAGGCTCGCCCCGACCTCGTGCGGCGGCTGCCCGTCCCCCTCGACCACGTACTTCGTGACCGTGCTGCCGTTCGGCGGCGCCGCGGTCCACGTGATGTGGGCGGTCCCGTTGCCGGCCACGGCGTTGACCCGGCCCGGCGCGCCGGGCGGCCCGACCGGCGGCTTGGTCTGCTGCGGGGGCGGCGGCGCGGGCGGGGCGTCGCCGCCGAGCACGTCGTTGGCGTACTTGTCGACCGTGGTCACCTTGTTCTTGGCGTCCACGACCCGCGCGGTCTGCCCGCCGGGCGCGTTGATGAACATCCGGTCCTCGCGGACCTCGATCTCCAGCGGCTTGCCGCCCGCCTGGATGCGGATCGGGTCGAGCGCCTTGCCCTGCCCGTCGAGCACGTAGACGGTGCCGGTGGCGTCGTCGGCGCAGTAGAACCGGCCCGACCAGGCCACGCAGGGCTGCAGCTTGGGACTGTCGCCGGGCACCGCGAAGTCGTTGACCCTGTCGTTGTTCACGATGTAGACGTGGCTGCCGTCGACGACCGTGACCGGCACGTCGCCGCCGACGGTGCGCCCGGGCATGCCGCCCTCGCCGTCGAGCTTCAGCGGCACCTTCTTCACCGCGTCGCCGCGCAGGGTGGTCAGTGTGGTGGCGGTCTTGTCGAGCACGGCCACCCCGGTGTCCAGAATGGACAGTGCGAGGTCGTGGCTCGGATCGGCCACGCCGACCGTCTTGACCTTCACCGGGTCGCCGGCGAACCCGCCGCCCTGGCCGCCACCGGGGGAGGCGGGCGCGCTCTTGGCCGCGTCGATCGCCACCACCGTGCCCTCGGAGGGCACCAGCAGCCACAGCTTGCCGCTGTCGTCGAACGCGCCGCCGGAGATGCCCGGCGGGAAGCTCAGCGTCTCGCCGACCGGCAGCAGCGTGGTCGGGTCGAGCTGGCGGACCTGGCCCTGCACCGTGTCGATGATGAAGGCGGTGTCGTTGTGCACGGCGACGGTCACGCCGAGGCCGGGCGTCGACTGGGTGGTCGCCCCGAGGGTCAGGCTGGACAGGTCCAGGACGCTGACCTTGCCCGTGTTCATGTCCCGGAGGATCACGAAACGGTCACTCTGGGTGACCTGCATCGTGTGCCCCTGGGCATCCGTGATCTTCGTGCGGGTGTCCACCTTGCCGGTCACGCCGTTGACCCGGGCGATCTCGCCCTTGTCGGCGCTCCACAGCCAGGCGCTGACGTCGAAGCTCGCGACGGCGTGGTTCGCCGAACCCGTGCCCCACAGCGTGAGCCCCAGCACCGCCACCAGGGCGACGATGGTGCCGCCCGTGATCAGCGCGCCGCTGCGGCCCGAGCGCAGGTTCAAACGCATGCCATCACCATCCCCGGCCCTCCCCGAAACCGGCGCCCATCATATTCCCGTCGATGAGTGCCGGGTACCCGGTCACAGAGCGTGCTCGCCGGAAGTCTTCGCACTATTTGCGTTTCGTGCACGCGAGGTCCGACAGCTGGACGTCCTGCGTCCCATAGACGGCCGCAACGGTGAAGCAATACTCCAGCTTCTCGCTGAGCCCATTGATCTTGTACGTCGTGGTGCCCGCCGGCAGCCCCTGCAGCTTCTGCATCGCGCCCTCGGTGCCGCCCGCCACGACGAACGGCACGGTCCCCTTGGTCGGGTCGGTCCAGGTCAGCGTCACGCTCGTCTTGTCGTCGCGCAGCTGCAGGTCGCGCGGTGCCCGTCCGTTGCCGAGGGCGGGCTGGGACGGCTCGGCGGCGGTCCCGCCCCCGCCCTGGTCCGGTGCCGCGACGGTGCTCGTCGGCTGCGGGGCGGCCTTGTCGTCGCGCGCGGCCATGAACGCCACCCCGGCCGCGGCCGCGCCGCCCAGGACCGCCACGACGGCGATGACGACGACGGCGATCATGGCCGTACGGCGCGGCGGCTCCTCCGGCTGCGGCAACCTCGGCTGCACCGGGCGCGGGGGAGCGCTGACCGGCGGCAGCGGCGGGACGCTCACCGGGGGCCCACTGATCGGCGGCACACTCATCGGCGGCACGCTCATCGGCGGCCCGCTGATCGGGGGCACACTGACCGGCAGGGCCGACGTCTGGGCGGGCCAGGTCGGCTGGTAGTCGGGGCGCTGCATGACCCCGGGCGCGGCCTGCTCCCACGGCGTTGCTTGGCGTTGCGTTGCTTCGCGCTGCGGGGTCTCCTCGTAGCGCGGCTCGTCGTAGCGTGGCTCGTCGTATCGCGGCTCGTCGTGGCGCGGTTCGGGTCGGAAGATGGGGCGGTCGTCGATCGGCTGGCGAGGCGTGGGTGGCGGCGTGACCGGGTCGAACGTCACCGGCGGCGGGGCCGGCACGTGAATGTCGCCCTCCGGCTCCGGCAGTCCCAGGTATTCCCGGGCCGCCCGCACGCTCGGATGCCCGTCGCCCAGCGCTTGCGGGCCGAGCTTGACCAGCTGCGTGTACCGCCGCTTGGCCTCGAAGACGTTGCCGAGCTCGTCGGCCACCCGGGCCAGCTCGTATGACAGCGTGAGCATCACCGCGTGCCCGTCGCCGAGCCGGTGGTACCCGGCCGCGAGCCCCTCCTCGAGCACCCGCCGCGCGTCGTTGAGCTCGCCGATCTCGACGTGGTAGCGCGCCAGCTGGGCCGTCGCCGCCAGCACCTCGGCATCGTCGGTGCCGAGGGTCATCGAGGCGGCGTCGACGGCCTGGTCGAGCAGGATCAGGGCGCCCCGCTTGTCCCCGTGCGCGGCGATCGCTCGCGCGCCTTGCACGGCATTGGCCAACTGGGCGGACGTGGACACGCCGATACTCTGCCCTGTCGGCCCGGTCGTTCGCCACCCGGTGGCCCGTTCGGCCTTCAATCGATGCCCGGCGTGTACTTAGGTCAGTCAGGAGTGGGCCGCAGTGCCGGATCGATTGATACTGGGGGCATGGCGACCGACTCGCTGGGCCAGCTGCCCGGTGCGCGTGAGGGCCGCGACCCCGCCCGCGCGATCAAGCGCGGCCCGAGCCGGGTCCCGCCCGAGGTCATCGCGGCCAACCAGCGCGAACGGCTCTTCGACGCCCTGGTGCACACGGTCGCCGAGAAGGGCTACGCCAACGCCACCGTCAGCGACATCTGCCGCGCCGCGGGCGTGACCAGACCCGCCTTCTACGCCCTGTTCGCCGGCAAGGACGACGCCCTGATCGCGACGTACCGCCACGGCACCGACATCCTGTTCAAAATCATGGACGACGCCTACCGCGACGCGACCGGCTGGCGCGAGGGCGCCCGCGCCGCCCTGCGGGTCATGCTGCAGGTCCTGACCGAGCTCCCGGCCTTCGCGGCGATGGCGGTCGTCGAGATCGACTCAGCCGGCCCGCACGGCCGCGCGGAACGGGCCCGCACCCTGCGCCGCTTCGACCGCTTCTTCGCCGAGGCCCCGCGCGCGGCCGACCTGCCGATGCCGGAGGAGCTGGTCGAGACGATCGTCGGCGGCATCTACGCCACGGTGTACCGCTACGTCGCCTCCGGTCGCGTGTCGGAACTCCCGGCCCTGCTCCCAACCCTGACCTACTTCACGCTGGTCCCCTTCGTGGGCCGCGAGGAGGCGGCGCTCGAACTCGAGATCGAGTCCTCCCACCCGGCCCCGGCCAAACCAGCGGAGTGCCGGATCACGCGGTGATTGTGCGCTTTTTTCCGAATTGCCGGAATGCCACGCTGCGTACAGTTTCTGTTCTATTACTCCAGCGGATGTTGTGCCATTACTCAAGCGGGTTTGGCATTACTCCAATTGGTCGCGGGGGTGTTCTGGGGGCGATATGTCGGGCGCTGGCGCGCCGCGACATATCGGACTTATCGCCTGTCAGGCGAAATATCCGGTTCGGGCCGGATTTCGCGGCCACTTGGGTCACGATCGAGTGAACGAGCAGCGCACGATCGAGTGAACGCGCTCGACTTGGCACGAAGCAAATGCTTGACCGCCAAAGCGGCCCCCAACGCGCGCACGGGCGCCCGCAGCAACACCAGCCCGACAGCCGGCCCACCACGTCGTGCGGTGCATTCCGTCAGGCGGCCCAGTGCGTCAGGGGGCCATAGCGTCAGGCGGGCCATTGCGGTGAGCGCGGTGCGGTGGCGTTGGGCGGCCCAGCGCGTTGGGGCGGCCGAAGGCGTCAGGCGGTGCGTGGCGTCGAGCGGCCCACTGCGTCGGGGCGGCTGCGTGGCGTCGGGCGGGTGCGTGGCGTCGGGCGGTGTGTGGACGTCGGGCGGGTGCGTGTCGTCCGTCAGCCCAGTGCGTCAGGCGGTGCGTGGCGTCAAGCGGCCCGGCAGCGCCGAGCGCTGATGTGGCACCCGAGGCGCCGGCGACCGATGCAGCGCCGCCCGGAACGACCCCGGCGACTGCCCGGTCTCCCGAGCGAAGAACCGCCCGAAGTTGGTCGGCTCCTCAAACCCAAGCTTCCGCCCCACATCCGCCGCCGGAAGGTCGCTCGTCGCAAGGACCCGCTTCGCTTCGAGGGCCACCCGCTCGTCGATGAGCTGCTTCGCGCTGCGGCCCGTGACGGCCAGGCTGGCCCGGGTCAAAGTACGCACCGAGCAGCGCAACTGGTCGGCGTAGTCCTCGACCCGCCGGTGCCGCACCTCGCGTTCGAGCTCCTTGCGAAGCTGCCCGATGAGGAGGTGGGCGGGGCTGCGGTGCGGTACCGGAGCCAGGGCGGAAATGCGCATGAGCAGCACCGCCACCGAATGCGCCAGCAGGGTCGCGCCGAACGCGGTCCCGCCGAAACGCACCTGGTCGACCCCGATCTGCGCGATCTCGGCCACGATCGCGTCCTCGTCCTCGCCGGCGGGCTGCCAGCAGGCCGGGGCGAACGGGTCGCTGACGAGCTCGGGCAGCGGCAGATCGGGAAGGATCGCGGGCGCGAACGACAGCACCGTGGCGTCGAACCCGGTCTGCGCGCCGAACTGGTGCACCTGGCCCGGACGGCCCCACAGAAGGGTTCCAGGGCGGCACGCGTACGTCACGAAGTCCAGCGCATGCGTGCCCTGCCCCGCGCTCACCAGAATGACGACGTGGTCGGCGGTCCGCACAGGCGAACGCCCCACGGGCAGGTCGCTCAGGCGCGCCGCGCCGACAGGGTCCACGGTAAGGCCGCCGAAACTGACCATGACCAGCCCGACTGTACCGAAGGCCCGCCAATCGGCAAGCTGAAGTGCGGCAATTACACCCGGATGCCGGCGACCGCGAGCTCGGCGATGCGGATCTCCTCGAACGCGGCCCCGAGCTCCTCCAGCCTTTCCGGCGACACGCTTTCCCGCAACTCGGGCAGCAGCACCGTCTCCTCGTGCTCGACGTGGTGGCGTACCGCGGCGATGAACTCCTCGAGCTTCTCCTCGAAGTCCGGCCCCTCGGGCGAGATGCGCTGCAGGTCGTGCAGGAGCCGTTCGGCCTCGTGATGCTCGTCGGCGCCGTGGTGCGCCTCCTCGGGCGAGGGCAGCTCGGTGTACACCTTCTGCTCCTCGGCGTGACTGTGCGCGGTGAGGCGCGCCGCGCACTCGTCGAGCAGCAGCTGGCGATCCCCGTCGCCGTCGCGCAGGCGGTCGAAGAGCTGCTCCATCATGCGGTGGTCGTTCGTGATCAGCGTGACGGCGTCGGAAGCCATGTCCCCTCCTCAGAGTCGGCTCCTCCACGGTCGCGCGCGGAAGCCCGGCCTCGCGGCCGAATCGCAGAATTCCGGCGCCCCGGCCTGCGAAGCAACGGTCGCGCGCGGAGGCGCCGGGCCTGGGAAGCAACGGCCGCGCGCGGAGGCCGCCGGCGTGGGAAGCAACGGTCGCGCGGAGGGCGCAGGCCTGCGGTCGAATGGCCGAATCCCGGCGCCGGCCTGAAGATCAGAGGATGGTGTCGTACCTGTACGTTGCCGGCCTCCGCCCCGCCCGCCTGCACGACGTGGCACCCATCGGCCCCGGTGGCTGGGTGCGGCTCCCACCCGGCGAGGCCGGGATGCGCGCGACCAGGTCCGTGGTGGCACCCGGCCTCGCGGGCGTCTGCGCCTCCGCCGCCGCGTCCGCGCCCGAGCTCGCCGCCCTCGGGGCCGCGCTGGCCGAGGCCGAGGAGTCGGCGGGACTGCCGATCGGCTCCATCGCCGTCATCCCCGCCCTGGAGACCGCGGCCGGCGTCCTGGCCGCCTCGGAGCTCGCCCGCGCACCGCGGGTGGCCCGGCTGCTGCTGTGCGAGGCGGCCCTGCGCGTCGAGCTGCGCATGAGGCCGGGTCCTGACGAGACCGAGCTGCAGTGGCTGCGATCGATGGCCGTACTCGCGGGCGCGGCCGCCGGGATCGGGGCGCCGGTGGCGGACGTCTGCCCTGATCCGGGCCGGTTTGCGGCCTCGTCGCGGTCCCTCGCGCGGCTGGGTTTCGGCGGCCGGATCTGCGCGGATGACGAGCAGGTGAAGCTTGCCGATGAAATATTTTCCTGCGCATGAACATTGTCGCCCGAACATATCTTGTGGCAACAATCAATTACCCATGGTGTTGTCGACAATGCAATCTGTGATGATTGCCGCCGCGTAAAGTTAACATCACACCAGGGTTGCTCATATCGGAAAGCATCAGTCAGAAATCCGTCCGGTCCAGCCGTTTGGGTCCGAAGGGGTTGACCCCTCGTCGGCGAACGGATGAGCCGGAAAGAGGCGATCGTCGTTCGATCACGTACGTCGGTATTGACACAGATCGGCCGCTCTGTGATTGTGCACAACGTCGATGCGACAGCCGCGCAATTGGGGCACTTGCCCAGCTCGGCTGGGATCGCGTCCGACGCGCATTGTCAATCTCGGATGCCTGCGGGGACTTTTCGTGACCCAAAGCCAGAGCTCGCTGCCCGTGCCCGCCCAACGGCAGGGTCGCGACTCGCGGCAGAGCCCCGAGCGCCGGCCTACCCGCCATACCGCCGCTCTCGCTCGCCGTGAGGAGCCGATGCCCCCTGGGCGCGGCCAGGAACGGCGGTCGGGGCAGCGGGCCGGCCGGCGCATCGTCGACCAGCTCCGCCTCATCGTCGCCCTGCCGCTCGTCGCCGTGGTCGTGTTCGCCGGCGTCGCCTTCTACTCCACCGTGCAGGAGGTGAACCGGGCGCGGACCCTGCAGGACCTCTCCGCCCTGGCCACCGACGCCGGTGGTCTCGCGCACGCGCTGCAGCGGGAACGCGCCGCGGCGGTCAACGTCGTGCTGCACAACGAGGCGACCCAGCAGGACGCGTTCCAGCAGCAGTCGATGCTGACCGACGACGCCGTGCACAAGTACGACACGCAGCGTCACAACCTCGCCGGCGGCGGGGACTCGGAGACCCTCAACCGCATCGACACCGGCCTCGGGAGCCTCGCCAAGCTGCGCGACCAGGTCCGCAACGGCAAGCAGGCCTCCGTCTCGGCCGTCGCCTTCAGCTACCGGATCATGATCGCCGACCTGCTGGACTACCGTGAGTCGGTGGCCCGCTCCGGCGCCCCGACCGACCTGGCCGACGAGATCCGCGCGGCCGCCGCGCTCTCCCGCGCCTCCGAGGCCATCGGCCAGCAGCAGGCCGCGGTGCTCCGCGGCATCGCCGCCGGCGAGCTGACCCCGGCGCTGCAGCAGGAGATCACCGCGACCCGCACGAGCTTCACCGAGCAGTCGGTCGCCTTCTCCCAGCTGGCCCCGCCCGAGTGGCGGACCTGGTACGAGCAGGCCGGTATGGGCGATCAGGTGGTGGCCGCCCAGCGGCTGCAGGACCAGGTCGGCCGCACCCAGCCCGGCCAGCGCATCACCTTCGAGTCGGCGGCCTGGATCAACGCCATGTCGGGCTACGAGGGGCTGCTGTACCAGGTCGAGCAGCAGGTCGACGAGAGCATCGAGCAGGCCGTCGCGGCCGTGCACGACGACCAGATGACCCGGGCCGCCCTGCAGACCGTCGGCGTGGTGGTCGTCCTGCTGGTCGCCATCGTGCTGACCGGTTTCGTGGCCCGGCGCCTGACCCGGCGGCTGCGATACCTGCAGGACGCCGCGCGGACCGTCGCGTACGACCAGCTGCCGACGGTCGTTTCCGAGTTGCGCGCCGCCGCGCCCGGCACGGTCGACCCGGACGAGGTCGCCGAACGCGCCTCCTCGACCCTGGTGGTCTCCGGGGCGGACGAGGTCGCCGACGTGGCCCAGGCCTTCCGCGCGGTCCACCGCGAGGCGGTCCGGATCGCCGGTGAGCAGGCCGTCATGCGGTCCAACGTGGCCGAGATCTTCGTCCACCTGTCCCGCCGCGAACAGCGACTGGTCGACGCGGTACTGGCCCAGGTCGACAAGGTCGAGCGGGACGAGACGGACCCGGACCGGCTGCAGGAGCTGTACCAGCTCGACCACCTCGCCACCCGGATGGCCCGGATCAACCTGAGCCTCCTGGTGCTCGGTGGCTCCGGCGCCGCCCGCGTCCGGCGCGAGGACGCGCCGCTGGGCAAGGTGCTGCAGGCCGCGATCTCCCAGATCGAGCACTACGTGCGGGTCCGCTTCGGCAGCGTGGACGACGACGTCGCGGTGGTCGCCGAGGCCGTCGACGAGATCGTGCACCTGCTCGCCGAGCTGCTGGACAACGCGACCGGCTACTCGCCGCCGGACTCCGAGGTCTGGGTCACCGCCCGCGGCCTGGGCGACCGGGTGATCGTGCAGATCGTGGACGTCGGCGTCGGGCTTTCCCCGACCCGTCGGGAGCAGCTCAACCAGCTCCTGGCGCAGCCGCCGGCGATCGACATCGCCGCCGTCCGTGCCATGGGACTCACCGTGGTCGGGCACATCGCCGCGCGGTACAACATCAGCGTTCAACTGCGCCCCGGCCAGCACACCGGGACCCTGGCGGAGATCATCATCCCCAAGGAGGTCTTCCGCCCGATCATGGCGTCGGAGCGGGGACCCCAGCTGGCGCCGGCGACCGTCGGCGCGCCGGAGCACAACGGCAACGGCTCCCGGCCGGGCAACGACCTGTTCACCCCGCAGCGGCCGAGCGAGCCCAGCCTGTTCGAGGTCCCGGCGCCCGCCCAGGCCCAGCAGTGGGCGACGCAGGAGCTGACCACGATCCAGTCCTCGGCGCCGACGCAGGTGTTCCAGGCCCCGGACTACGACGCGCCCTACCCGGCCCAGTCGTACCAGGCCGAACCGGTGCAGTCCTACCAGGCTCAGCCCGCGTACGACGCGTACGAGCAGCCCAGCTCGAGCCGGCCGGCCGCCCCGCCCGGCCCGGGCATGTGGCCGCCGCTGCCGGAGCCCGAGGTCCCGGCGATCCTGTCCGCCGAGGACGACGCGATGGAGCTGCCGATCTTCAACTCGGTCAGCGGCTGGTTCCACGTCGAGACCCCGCCCGGTCTCGCCGAGCCCGAGCCGGCCATGGCGATGAGCGCGCCGGCACCGGCGCCCGTCGCCGCGGCCGCCGCGCCCGAGCCGAGGAACTGGGAGTCGAGCGCCGACGCGGGTTGGCGGGCCGCGGCCGAGGCGGCCACGCCCTCGGTCAGCGACACGACGGCGGCGGGTCTGCCCGTGCGCGCGGCGGGCCGGCACCTGGTGCCGGGCGCGGCCGAGCCGACCCAGCAGCAGCAGCGTCCCGGGACACCGATGCAGACGGGCACGCCCAAGCGCGACCCCTCGCGGGTGGCCGCGGCGATGTCGGCATACGCACGAGGCGTCGCCAACCGACGCCCGCAAGGCTGATCGGCTCCGGGGGGAACCGTTGGGATGTATATGCAACAGCTGGAGAGGACCACGTCTGTGACCGACCCGAGTAATCTCGGTTGGCTGCTGGATAGCTTCGCGAGCCGTACCCCCGACGTCAGCCACGCGCTGGCGATCTCAACCGACGGTCTCGTGCTGGCCCATACCCGGGCCCTGCCCCGGGACCGGGCCGACCAGCTCGCCGCCACCGGCAGTGGTCTCGTCGCGCTCCTCGCCGGCGCCGCCCGGTTCTTCGACGCCGGCCAGGTCATCTCCAACGTGACCCAGCTCGACGGCGGGTTCATGTTCTGCATGGCCTTCAGCGACGGCGCGTCGATGCTCGTGCTGGCGTCGCCGAACGCGGACGTCGGCAAGGTCTCGTACGAGATGACCGAGCTCGCCAACCGCATCGGCGACGCGCTCACCCCCGCGGTGCGGGGCCCGTCGTGACCGATCCGAACCGCCGCGGCCGTCCGACCGCGGTAAAGATCATCATCGCCGGCGGGTTCGGCGCGGGCAAGACGACCCTGGTCGGCGCGATCTCCGAGATCCCGCCGGTCACGACCGAGGCCGTCATGACCGCCGCCAGCCTGGCGCATGACGACGCCTCCCTGGTGCCGGACAAGGGCAGCACCACGGTGGCGATGGACTTCGGCCGGATCACGCTGTACCAGGACCTGGTGCTGTACCTCTTCGGCACACCCGGTCAGAAGCGCTTCTGGTTCATGTGGGACGAGCTGTGCCGCGGCGCCATCGGGGCGGTCGTCATCGCCGACACCCGGCGGCTGGCGGACTGCTTCGGCGCCATCGACTACTTCGAGAACCGCCGCCTGCCCTATGTCGTGGCCGTCAACAACTTCGACGGCGCGGCGCGCTACCACCTCGAGGACATCCGCGACGCGCTGGCCGTGCACCGGAGCGTCCCGATGCTCAATGCCGACGTACGGTCCCGGGCATCGGCCAAGGAGATCCTCGTCGCCGTGACCGAGCACGCCCTTGCGCAGCGCGCCGGCGCTCGCCGCTAGAAAACCCCCTCAAGGAGAGCAATGTTTCTGCCTCGACGTCTGGTCAGCCTCGCGCTGGCCACCGGCCTGGTACTCACGGGCGCCGCGTGCGCCAACGACGACGACGCGAAGTCCGACAGCGCCGGAGCGGCGTCGACCCTGAAGATCGGCTTCCTCGGCTCGCTGACCGGCACCTACCAGTCGGTCGGCACTGATCTGAAGAACGGCTTCGACCTGTACCTCAAGATGCACGACAACAAGCTCGGCGGGCACCCGATCGACCTCAAGGTGGCCGACGAGGGCGACGGCGCGCAGACCGCTGTTCCGGCCGCGACCAAGCTGGTCAAGGAGGACGGCGTCCTCGCGATGACCGGCATCGTCGGCGGTGGCTCGGTGGCCGCCGTGGCGCCGCTGCTGTCCCAGGCGAAGGTGCCGCTGATCGGCTCCAACGGCCGCCCGGACCTCAAGGACCTCAACGGCGTGTGGACGACGAGCTTCATGTCCTCCGACCCGGGGCAGTCCATCGCGCAGTACATCAAGGACAAGGTCAACGGCCCGGTCTTCGCCATCGGCCCGGACTACCAGGGTGGCTACGACGAGGTCGGCGGCTTCACCACCGAGTTCGCCAAGATCGGTGGCCAGCTGGCCAACACCGGCGGCAAGACGCTGTGGACGCCGTTCCCGCAGACCACGAACTTCCTGCCGTACTTCAGCCAGATCAAGTCGAGCGGCGCCAAGGCGGTCTACACCTTCTACGCCGGCAAGGCCGCGATCGACTTCGTCAAGCAGTACAAGCAGTCGGACGTGAAGGACCTGCCGCTGTACGGCGCGTTCATCACCGAGGGCACCGTGCTGCAGGCCGAGGGCGACGCCGCGAAGGACGTCTTCACCACCTGCAACTACTCGCCCGACCTCGACAACGAGGAGAACCGCAAGTTCGTCGCCGCCTGGCGTCAGCAGTTCCCGGACGCGACCCCGACCACGTACGCGATGGCGTCCTACGACGCGGCCGCCGTGCTGGACCGGGCGATCGCCGCGGCCGGCAACAACGTGACCTCGGAGACGATCAACGAGCAGGTCGGCAAGCTGGGCCAGATCTCCAGCCCGCGCGGCCAGTGGCAGTTCGGCAAGAACCACGCGCCGATCCAGAAGTGGTACCTGCGCCAGGTCCGCAACGACGGCCGCGCACTGGCGAACACGCTGGTGCAGGACCTCGCCACGGTTGGCCAGTAGTCCGTTGGACCTGTACCTGATCCCGGCGGTCGACGGCGTGGCCTACGGCCTGTTGCTGTTCGTCGTCGCCGCCGGGCTCACCCTCGCCTTCGGCGTCGGTGATGTGCTCAACCTGGCGCACGGGACGCTCTTCGCGTTCGGTGCGTACGCCGCCGCGAAGATCAGCGACGGCAGCTGGGGTTCGCTCGCGCTCGCGGTGCTGGTCGGCACCGCGGCCGCGGGCCTCGGCGGCGCGCTGCTCTCGGCGATGCTCGTCCCGCTGGCCGGTCGCGGCCACCTCGCGCAGGCGCTGCTCACGTTCGGCGTCGCGCTGGTGGTCGGCGACCGGCTGACGGCGTTGTTCGGCAAGGACGAGCTGCCGATCGCCGTGCCCAAGGTGCTCGACCGGCCGGTGGACCTGGCCGGGCACAGCTACCCGGGGTACCGGCTGGCCTTGATCGTCGTCGCCGCGCTCATCGCGGCCGCCCTCTTCGCCGTGATCACCCGCTCCCGGGCCGGGCACTTCGTGCGCGCGACCGTCGACGACCGGGACATGGTCGCCATGCTCGGCGTGTCGCCGTTCACGGTGCGCACCAGCGTCCTGGCCGGCGCGGGTGCCCTGGCCGGGCTGGCCGGCGCGCTCGGTGCCCCGATCATCGGGGCCGGCCCGCGCACCGCCGATCAGGTGCTGATGCTCTCGCTGGTCGTGGTGGTCCTCGGCGGCATGGGCTCGATCCTGGGCACCCTGATCGCCGCGCTGGCCGTCGGCGAGATCCAGACCATCGGCGTCTCGAACTTCGCCACCGCCGCTCCCTTCGCCCTGTTCGGCGCGATGGCGATCGCGCTGGCCGCACGGGCTCGCGGGCTGCTGCCGTCGGGGCGGTCCGCATGAGATTTCTCCGGTACCTCCTGACGCTGGGCATCCTCGGCCTGCTCGTCTCGTTCGCGTGGACGCTCAACCACTACGCCGTCGGCATGCTCACCCGGATGCTGATCATCGGCCTGCTCGCGGTCAGCGTCGCGCTGCTGACCGGCGTGGCCGGCCTGCCGACCCTCGGCCAGACCGCCCCGTTCCTGGTCGGCGCCTACACCACCGCGATCATGATCGACAACGACCTGAGCGTCGGCGTCGTCCACCTGCTCGCCTCGGCCGGCACCGGCGCGCTGTTCGCCCTGATCACCGCACCGCTCGTGGTCTACGCCCGCGGGGTCGTGGTCCTCATGATCACGCTGGCCCTGGGCGAGCTGACGTCCACAGTGGCCGGTCGCTGGAAGAGCCTGACCCACGGTACCGACGGCTTCACCTCCTGGGCGCCCGTCCATCCGTTGCCGGGCCTGGTGGACCTCGACACCGACGCGTCGAAGTACCTCTACACCCTGGCGGTCGTCGCCGTCCTCGTCGGCGTCGTGCTGCTCGTGCTGCGCACCCCGGCCGGCGCCCTGCTGCGCGCGACCCGGGACGACGCCCGGCGCATGCGGGCCAGCGGACACCCCGTCAACGGGTACCTCACCGCCGCCTACGTCGCCGCCGGCGCCCTGGCCGGCGTGGCCGGGGCGCTGCTGTTCACGGTGCAGTCGTACGTCTCCCCGGGCGACGGCGGCTTCGACGTGGCCGCGCTCATCCTGCTCGCCGTGGTGATCGGCGGCGCCACCTCGATGGTCGGTGCCCTGGTCGGCGCGGCCCTGGTCGTCGCCACCCGGGACTGGATCGCCACCGCCGGGCACGCCCCGCTGCTGCTCGGCATCCTGTTCATCATCTGCGTCTACCTGCTGCCCAACGGCCTGCTGGGCGAGCACGCGGCGCTGTCCTTCCTCAACCGCCTCCGTCCAAAGCCTGCTCCGGTACCGCCTGAGCCGATCCCCGCCCCGCGCCGTCCCCAGCCGGCGGAGGACGCCATGCCCGAGCGGGGAGCGGCCCGATGATCCTGCGGGTGGAGAACCTCGGCCGGCGCTACGGCGACCTGGCCGCCCTGGACGGCGTGGCCCTGGACCTGGCCCCCGGCGAGCGCCGGGCCCTCATCGGCCCGAACGGCGCCGGCAAGTCCACGCTGCTCAACCTGATCGCCGGCGCCCAGCGCCCGACGACCGGCCGCATCCACTTCGACGACCGCGACGTGACCCGCATGTCCCCGGCCCGCCGGGCCAGGCTCGGCATCGGCCGCACCCACCAGCACCCGGCCGTCTACTCGACCCTGACCGCGCTGGACAACGTGCTCGTCGCCGCCCGCCGCCCGTGGGGCCGCCTGCGTCCGGGCGCACCCGGGTACCTCACGGCCGTGGGCCTGGAGTCGGTGGCGGGCGTGAAGGCGGGCAGCCTCTCCCACGGCCAGCGCCGCCAGCTGGAGCTCGCCATGGCCCTGGCCGGCGACCCCAAGCTGCTGCTGCTGGACGAGCCCGCGGCGGGCCTGGCCCCGCCGGAGGTCGAACTGCTGGCCGGCCTGCTGGCCACCCTGCCCAAGACGGTGGCCGTCCTGCTGGTCGAGCACCACCTGGACCTGGTGTACGGCTTCGCGGACCACGTCACGGTCCTGCACTCCGGCCGCCACGTCCACACCGGCACCGTCGCCGAGACCAGGCGCTCGCCGGAAGTCAAGGCCGCCTACGCCGGAGTGACACCGTGACGCTGACTGTCCAGGCCCTGCACTCCGACTGCCACGTCCACACCGCCGGCACTGTCGCCAAGACGAGGCGCTCGCCGGAGATCAAGGCCGCCTACGCCGGGGTGACACCGTGACGCTGACTGTCCAGGCCCTGCACTCCGGCTACGGCGGCGGCACGGTTCTCCATGGCGTGGACCTGACGGTGCCGACCGGCGCGGCCCTGGCCGTCCTCGGCCGCAACGGCGCCGGTAAGACCACGCTCGTGCACACCATCTGCGGCCTGATCAAGCCGAAGGCCGGCCGCGTGGCGCTGGACGACGTCGACCTGGCCGGCCGCCCCGCGCACCGCGTGGCTAGGGCCGGCATCGCCCTGGTCCCGCAGGGCCGCCGCGTCTTCCCCAGCCTGACGGTCGCCGAGCACCTGCAGCTGTCCCGCCGCAAGGGGGAGTGGACCCAGGAGCGCGTGCTGCAACTCCTGCCCCGCCTCAAGGAGCGCATGCGCAACCGCGGCGACCAACTCTCGGGCGGCGAGGCCCAGATGCTCGCGATCGCGCGGGCATTGCTGACCCAGCCGACGGTACTGCTGCTGGACGAACCCTGCGAAGGCCTGGCCGTCGACCTGGCCGACCGCGTCCGCGCCGTCGTCGCCGAACTCGCCCGCGGCGGCCTGACGGTCCTGCTGGTCGAGCAGCAACCGGAACATGCCCTGGCCGTGGCCGACCGGGTAGCCCTCCTCGCCGACGGCGTGGTGGCCTCAACCCACACAGCGGCGGAACTACGAGCCGATCCTTCTTTGACCGACCACGTGCTGAGCGTCGCCAGCCACGCCTGATTCCTGCCGACCCACGCGGTCAGGGCAGTCGCCGCTCGTGTCGATCGCCGGCGCGCCGCGACGTACTGCGCGTCGCCAGCCACGCCTGACCTGCGTGTCGCCATGTATGTCGGGCGCCAGCGCGCCGCGACATGAACCACGCCTGACCCAGCGGACTCACGCGGTCGGAAGTGTCGCCGTTTGTGTCGGGGAGCTGCCGCGCGGCGACTTGAGCGCCGTCTGGCCTACCGACCCACGCGGTCGGGCGTGTTGCCGCTTATGTCGGGCGCTGGCGCGCCGCGACATAAGCGGATTTAAGTCGCGCCAGGGTATAAGTCCGAAATGTCGGGCTGAGGGACGAAGCCCGACATTTCGTGCGAAGCGGGGCGCGAGGCAGGTCGGAGTAGTGTGCCGGGCATGGGCGAGTCGGCGGAGTGGACCCGGGTCGGGGCCGGGCCGCATGCGCTCGATCTGCTGACGGCGAGCTATCGGCGGCATCAGTTCGCGCGGCACTCGCACGCCACGTACGCGATCGGGGTGGTGACCGCCGGTGAGGAGCAGTTCCACTATCGGGGGGAGCTGCGGCGGGCCGGGGTCGGGACGCTGGCGATTCTGGAGCCGGGCGAGCCGCATGACGGGATGGCGGCGCGGCCGGAGGGGTGGGCGTACCGGGTGCTGTACCCGAGCGAGTCTCTGCTCTTTGAGGGGCGTTCGGAGCGCAGCGGGTTTCGGGAGCCGGTTGTCGCCGATCCGCGCAGTGTGCACCTCATTCGGTCCGCGCACGAGGAGCTGACCGCGGGGGTCGATGAGCTGGCCGGGCAGTCGAAGCTGGCGTGGGCCTTCGCGGCGGTGATCCAGCGCCACGGAGAACGCCACGGGGAACACCGCGGCGACGGTGGGGGCATCCGGGTTTCCGATGCGGCTGCCGGGCGGAAGGTGGCTGAGATCCGCGACCGGCTGCTGGCGGATCTGCGGTGCGCGCCGAGCCTGCGGGAGCTGGCGGCGGGGGTGGAGCTGTCGCCGTTCCACATGCTGCGGGTCTTCCGCGAGGCGACCGGGTTCCCGCCGCACGCCTGGCTGGTGCTGGAGCGGGTTTGTCATGCGCGGCATCTGCTCGCGGCGGGACGTACGCCGGCCGACGTCGCCGGGATCGTGGGCTTCGCCGACCAGGCGCACCTGACGCGCTGGTTCAAGCGGGTCACGGGCGTGACGCCGGCCGCGTTCCGCAACGCCGCTCGCGGCGCCTAGAACCCCCGGCCGCGCCGCCAGACTCCGCCCGCGCCGCCCGTGGTGCCAGAAACCTCCGTCCGCGCCGCTGAAACCCCGCCCACGCCGCCCATGGTGTGTGAGATCCGCGTCCGCGCCCCTCGTGTTGTGGGCCGCTCGTGGTGTGGGCCGCTCGTGGTGTGGGCCGCTCGTGGTGTGTGCCGCTCGTGGTGTGGGCCGCTCGTGGTGTGGGCCGCTCGTGGTGTGCCGCTCGTGGTGTGGGCCGCTCGTGGTGTGGGCCGGCCGTGGTGTGGGCCGGCCGTGGTGTGTGCCGGCCGTGGTGTGTGCCGGCCGTGGTGTGTGCCGGCCGTGGTGTGGGTTGCACGGCGTCCGTCGCGATGGCGGGTGTGGTGCCTGAGACCCGCTTCCCTGATGCGCCAGGAGACCGGCTTCCCTGATGCGCCAGGTCGGCTGATTCGGGCGTATCCGATTTTTCGCCTGACGGGGGATGCGTCGGGTTCCGTGCCAACGTTGGGTGGGTCACTATCGGGAAGGGTTGTCGGCGATAGGTTCCCGATATATCGTCGAACTATCAAACGACAGAGATACAGCGAACAAGGAGGAGCGACATGAGGTCGCATCACGGATTGTTTGACACGGGGGCCTGGCAGCGCGGGTTCGGCAGCTTCATCCCCCCGTTCCCGCCCGAGGGCGGGCGTGGCGGCTGGGGCCGCGGTGGACACGGGCACGGCGGGCACGGTGGCCGTGGCCGGGGTGGGCGCGGCGGGCGGCCGAACGTGCGCGTCGCGGTGCTCGCGCTGCTCAATGAGCGGCCGATGCACGGCTACGAGATGATTCAGGAGCTCGAGCAGCGCACAGGCGGCATCTGGCGGCCGAGTCCGGGGTCGGTGTACCCGACGCTGCAGATGCTCGAGGACGAAGGGCTGATCGTCGCCGAGGAGTCGGGTGGGCGGAAGCGGTTCGTGCTCACCGACACCGGGCGGCCCGAGGCTGAGCAGGCGGCGCAGAACGCGCCCTGGCAGGAGTACGGCGACGAGAACGTCTCGCAGGCGCAGGAGTTTCGCGACGCGGCGTTCGGGATCATGGACGCGCTGCGGCAGGTCGGCTTCAACGGCACGCCCGAGCAGCGGGCCCAGGCGCTCGAGGTGCTCACCGAGACTCGGCGCAAGCTTTACGCCATCCTCGCCGACTGACGTAGCCGACTGACGAAGCCGACTGACGTAGCCGACTGGCATATCAGCACAACCGACACAAGCGCGGTCCCCGGGGCGTGCGGGCCCCGGGGACCGTCACAAGCGCACCAAGGGACAACGTCATGCGCTGGTGGACCGTGAACCCGAACCCCAGCCCGCCGCCGCGGGAGCCTGTGCGGAAAGTGCAACTGCCTACGGACGCCGGGACGGATCCTCGTTCCGGCCGCCCAGCGCCGCCCACACCTGGTTGACCGTCTCGTACTGCGTGTCGTCCGACGGCAGCGCCTCGAGCGCGTCGAGGACCTCGTCCGGCGCGTCCAGCTCGGTCGCGCCGGCGATGAGGTCGTCGCGGTCGCCGGGGAGGCTGGCCTTCGGGATGTACCGGCCGAGATTGCTTCTTGCTTCGACCTCGTCCGGCGTCATGCCGACGGGCGCCCCGCCCGAGCGGTCGCCCCCGCCCTCCGGGTCGACATCACGGGCCTCGATCGCATCCTCGCGCGCGAGCCGCTCGTCGAGCGCGACTCCGTGCTTCGTGTTTCCTCGCTCCATAGAGCGTGACGTACCCGGGCGAAATCCCCCGAAACGGGCTCACCCCCGATTGGAAACCGGCGTGCTTGGGTAGCCGGTTGACATCCGCCCGATATACCCCGGTCTCCGAATCCCCCCGGCGGACCGGACGGGCGCTTCGCAGGAGGTGAGCACACAGTGGCACGCATCGGGCAGCTGTTCGGCGGCCGCGGGGCGACCGACCGTGACGGCGACGGCGTGGACGACCGCACCGGGCGCCCCATCGTCGACCGCGACCGTGACGGCGTGGACGACCGTGTGGAGAAGCCGGCCGTCGACCGCGACCGCGACGGCGTCGACGACCGCGCGGAGGCGAGCGAGACGCGCACGTGGCGCCTCGGGCGCAAGCACGACAAGGACGGCGACGGGATCGACGACCGTACCGAGGCGAAGACCACGGGTGCCATCCCGCCGGTCGGCGTCATGGACCGGGAGAGCGACACGACCCCGATGCGCCGCACGATCGACCGGGAGCCGGTCACGGAGCCCGTCACCGAGCCCGTCCCCGTCCGGCAGGGCCCCGCGCGGGTGAGCATGCTCGCCACGCTGGGCGTCATGCTGGGACTCGCGGCTGTCGCGGCCGCGCTGACCGGGCTGCTCGCACCGTGGGCGATCCCGGTGGGTGCGCTCGGCCTGCTGTTCTCCTTCGGCGGCATCATCGCGGGTGTACGCCCCAACGTGGCCGGGCGCGGTCTCGGCACGCTGGGCGTGCTGATCAGCGGTACCGCCGTCGTGTTCGGCATCCTCGCCATGACCGGCCAGGTCAGCTGGCTCGACAGCAACGTCGATCAGGTCGCGCGGCTCAACGACTGGCTGGACACCCAGCTTCCCTGGATGAAGGACTGGTGACCTGATGGCTCCCAGAAAGTCGCGCACGGATCTTCCGGCCACGTTGCAGCGCTCGGACAAGCACGCGCAGGCGACCTGGCAGGAGACCCACGACTCGGCCGCCGAGCAGTACGGCGACGGCGAGCGCGCGCACCGCACGGCCTTCTCGGCCCTGAAGCACACGTACGAGAAGGTCGGCGACCACTGGGAGCGCAAGGACGAGGCCGGCCCGAGCGACGCGCAGGCCGCCCAGCGCGGCCCCGCGGCGCGCAACCGGCCGCGGGAGACCGCCGAGGGCGTGGACGCGAACGCCTCGAAGCAGCACCTGCTGGATCTGGCACGGCGCCTGGAGATTCCGGGCCGCTCGCGCATGACGAAGGCGGAGCTGGTCGAGGCACTCATGAAGGCAAACCGCCGGGAGACCGCCCGCGCCCGGAGGTAGGCACTGTATGGGCGCTTTGGCAGCGGGGTTTGACCGTTCGATGTCCTGAAAAGCGGTGGGGGAGCTTCGCTCCACCCACACCCCCTCAAGACCGCACCAAGTCCTAGTTAGCGCTGAGGCCGGCCGGATCCGTTTCTTGGAGCCGGCCGGTTTCGGCGTCTTCGGCTGGGGTTGTTTTGCGGCGGGTGGCGAGGATCGAGCCGGCGAGGATCAGCGCGAATGCGGCGCCGGTCAGCCAGGTGACCGGCTCGTTCAGCACGAGCGCGCCGAGCACGACGGCGACCGCGGGGTTGACGAACGTGATGACGGTTGCGCGTACCCCGCCGACCTCGGCGACCAGCGCGAAGAAGAGCACGAAGGCGAGCGCCGTGCAGATGACGGCCAGGGCCAGGGCGGCGAGTGCGGGGCCGGTGGTCACGTGGCGGGCGAGGTCCGGGAGCTTGGGCACCGAGACGGGCGCGAACAGCACGGCGCCGACCACGAGCGAGGCGGCGGCGACGCCATAGCGCGGTACATCCGAGAGCCAGCGCTCGATGATGAGCGGGCCGGCGGCGTAGCACACGACGACGCCCACGAGTTCGAGCAGCGGGATCGGGCCGGAGCCGGCCGCGTGGAAGCCGAGCAGCAGGGCCACGCCGGCCAGGCCGACCAGCAGGCCGCTCACCCGGCTCGCGGTGAGCCGTTCGGCGCGGTTCATCAGGCGGGCCATGACCGCGGCGACCAGGGGGACGCCGGCGATGACGAGGCCGGTGAAGGAGCTGTCCACGTGCCGCTCGGCGTCGGAGAGCAGCAGCCAGGGCAGGCCGATCTCGACGACGGTGTAGGCGAGCAGGGGCAGCCACGGGCGCAGCGACGCGCGCAGCTCGCGGCGGGCCAGGGCGATCGGCAGCAGCAGCACGGCCCCGAGCGCGGTGCGCACGAAGACCAGCTCGGCCGGGCCGATCTCGCGGACCGCGACCTTGATCAGCAGGTACGGGATGCCCCAGATGACGCACATGGCGCCGAACAGGAGCCAACCACGACGACTCATGTCCTGATTCCACGCCCCCGGACGCCCGCGGGTCTTGAACGCTATTGCGTCGAGACCCGCGGGCGCGGAGAAAGTTCAGAGCACGATGACCGAGCGGAGCACCTCGCCGCGCTCCATCTTGTGGAAGGCCTCCTCGACGTCGCCGAGCGCGCCGGTCTCCGTGACGAACTTGTCCAGCGGGAACCGCCCCTGCAGGTGCAGGTCGACGAGCATCGGGAAGTCGCGGGAGGGCAGGCAGTCGCCGTACCAGCTGGACTTGAGCGCCCCGCCGCGGCCGAAGACCTCCAGGAACGGCAGCGTCAGCTGCATGTCGGGGCGCGGCACGCCGACCAGCACCACGGTGCCGGCCAGGTCGCGGGCGAAGAAGGCCTGCTCGTACACCTGCGGCAGGCCGACCGCCTCGATGACCACGTCCGCGCCGAATCCGCCCGTCAGGGCCTTGATCGCCTCGACCGGGTCGGTCTCGCGCGAGTTGACCACGTGGGTCGCGCCGAACTCGGTGGCCCAGTCGAGCTTGCGGCCGTCGACGTCCACGCCGATGATCGTCGACGCGCCGGCCAGGCGGGCGCCGGCGATCGCCGCGTTGCCCACGCCGCCGCAGCCGAAGACCGCGACCGAGTCGCCGCGACCGACGTTGCCGGTGTTGACCGCGGCGCCGACGCCGGCCATCACGCCGCAGCCGAGCAGGCCGGCGACCGTGGCCGGGGCGTCCGGGTCGACCTTCGTGCACTGCCCGGCGGCGACGAGGGTGTGGCTGAGGAACGCGCCGACGCCCAGGGCGGGGGAGAGCGGGGTGCCGTCCTTGAGCGTCATCTTCTGCTTGGCGTTGTGGGTGTTGAAGCAGTACCACGGCCGCCCCCGCAGGCACGCCCGGCACTGCCCGCACACGGCGCGCCAGTTGAGCACCACGAAGTCGCCGGGGGCCACGTCGGTCACGCCGGGGCCGACGGACTCGACGATGCCCGCCGCCTCGTGGCCGAGCAGGAACGGGAAGTCGTCGCTGATCCCGCCCTCGCGGTAGTGCAGGTCGGTGTGGCAGACGCCGCACGCCTGCACCTCGACCCGCGCCTCGCCGGGGCCGGGCTCGGGAACGACGATGGTCTCCAGGCTTACCGGCTGTCCTTTGCCGAGGGCAACGACACCTTGCGTCTCGATTGGCATACCTGTCGTCCTACCATGCCTTCCATGAGTGCGGACGAACTGCGGCGGGTCGCCCTGGAGAGTTTCGGCTGGGAGCGCCTGCGCGACGAGCAGCTGCGGGCCATGGAGGCGGTGATGGCCGGGCGCGACGCGCTCGCCGTGCTGCCCACCGGGGCCGGCAAGTCGGCGATCTACCAGGTGCCGGCGCCGCTGCTGCCCGGGCCGACGATCGTCGTGTCGCCGCTGCTCGCGCTCCAGCAGGACCAGATCGCCTCGCTGACCGCGCGCAACCACGAGGACCTGGTCGCGGTGCGGCTCTCCTCGGCCGAGGGCAAGGCCGAGCGCGAGGAGGCCCTGGAGTCGCTGCGCAAGGGCGACGCCGAGTTCGTCTTCCTGACCCCGGAGCAGTTCGCCGACCCGGCCCGGGTGGCCCAGATCAAGGCGCTCAAGCCCAGCCTGGTCGCGGTCGACGAGGCGCACTGCGTCTCCGCCTGGGGCCACGACTTCCGCCCCGACTACCTGCAGCTGGGCCAGTTCATCCGGGAGCTCGGCCGGCCGCCGATCGTGGCGCTGACCGCGACCGCCTCGCCGCCGGTGCGCGAGGACATCATCGAGCGGCTGGGCCTGCGCGACCCGGAGGTCGTGGTCACCGGGCTCGACCGGCCCAATTTGTACCTCGAGTCGGTGCACTGCCCCGACGAGGAGACCCGCCTGCGCCGGCTCATCGCGCGGGTGCAGGAGTCGACGCCGCCGGGCATCATCTACGCGCCGACCCGCCGGGCCACCGAGGAGCTCGCCGAACGCCTGGAGAAGGAGGGCCTGACCGCGGTCGCCTATCACGGCGGCATGAGTGCGGGCGAGCGCGAGCGGGCCCACGAGGCGTTCCTGGCCGACGAGGTGCCGATCATGGTCGCCACCACGGCGTTCGGGATGGGCATCGACAAGCCGAACATCCGCTGGGTCAACCACGTCGCCCTGCCCGACTCGCCCGACTCCTACCTGCAGGAGATCGGCCGCGCCGGGCGGGACGGGCAGGCGGCGCATGTGCTGCTGCTGCACCGTACCGAGGACACGGGTCTTCGGAAGTTCTTCAGCAGCGTCTCCGTGGACAAGGAGGAGGTCGCCTCGCTCGCGGCCCTGCTCCGCGCGGCCAAGGAGCCGATGACCCGCGGCGAGCTGGAGGAGGCCACCGGGCTCGGCGAGCGCAAGCTGGGGCAGCTGCTGGGCCTGCTGGAGGAGGTCGGCGCGGCGCGGATGCTGCACGGGGGCAAGGTGAAGGCCCCGCGCTGGGCGCCGACCCCGGCCAAGGCGGCCGAGCTGGTGGAGGCCCAGGCCGAGCGGCAGCAGACGGTGAGCCGGTCGCGGCTGGACATGATGCGCAACTTCGCCGAGACCGAGCAGTGCCGGGGCCGGACGCTGCTGGCGTACTTCGGCGAGCACCTCGAGGGCATCTGCGAGCACTGCGACAACTGCACCGACGGCAGCGCCGCCGCGGGCCTGGCCGCCGCCGAGGACGCGCCGTTCCCGATCCACGCCGAGGTGCGCCACGGCGAGTGGGGCAAGGGGGTCGTGCTCTCCTACGCCGGCGAGCAGATGACGGTGCTGTTCGAGCAGGTGGGGTACAAGACGCTGTCGGTTCCGGTGGTCAGGCAGCACCGGCTGTTGCGGAAGGTGTAGCCCCGCTCAGCACGCCGCCGGAGGCCGTGAGCACCTCGTCGAGGGCCGCGGCCGGCAGCGGGCGGGAGAAGTGGTACCCCTGCGCCTGCGGGCAGTCCAGCTCGCGCAGCCGCGCGGCCTGCTCGGGCGTCTCGACCGCCTCGGCGATGGAGGACAGGCGCAGGCTGTTGCCGAGCTCGACGATCGCGCGGGTGAACGCCAGCTCCTCGGCCACCTCGCCGCCGGGCGTGAACGCGCGGTCGATCTTGAGGATGTCGACGGGCAGGTGGCGCAGGTACGCCAGGGAGGAGTACCCGGTGCCGAAGTCGTCCACGGCGACCCGCACGCCCTCCTCGCGCAGCCGCATGAGCACCGCGGTCACGTCGTCGGCCTCGCCCGCGCCCGCCGACACCAGGACCGTCTCGGTGATCTCCATGATCAGCGCCGCCCCGGGCAGCCCGGCGTCGTGCAGCGCCCCGATCACGGTGGCCGCGAAGTCCGGCTCGCGCAGCTGGCGGCCGGAGACGTTCACGGTGACCGAGATGCCGAAGCGCTCGTACCACGTGCGCACGTCCCGGCACGCGCGGCGCAGCACCCAGGCACCGATGGGGACGATCAGGCCGTACTGCTCGGCGATGGGGATGAAGTCCAGGGGCGGCACCGACACGCCGTCGCGGGACCAGCGCAGCAGCGCCTCGACCGCGGTGACCCGCCCGGTCGCGAGGTCCACGACGGGCTGGTAGTTGACCGTGAACTCCTCGGCCGCGATGGCCCGGCGCAGGTCGGCCGCGATGCGCAGGTGCTCGGAGCGCTCGCTGGCCAGCCGCTCCTCGTAGGCCGCGAGCTGGTTCTTGCCGGCCGCCTTGGCCGCGTACAGCGCGAGGTCGGCGTTGCGCAGCGCCTCCGACGGGGTGGCGGGCGCGGCGAAGAGCAGCGAGCCGACGCTGGCGGTGACGGACAGCTCGCGCTCGTGCACGGTGACGGGCCGGGCGAGATCGTCGATGACCCGGCGGCCGGCCGCGGCGACCTGCCCCGCGTCGGCGTCCTCCATCAGGATCGCGAACTCGTCGCCGCCGAGGCGCACCAGCGTGTCGGAGACGCGGACGATGCCGACCAGCCGGGCCGCGACCTCGATCAGCAGCGCGTCGCCGGCCGGGTGGCCGAACGAGTCGTTGACGTCCTTGAAGCCGTCCAGGTCGAGAAGCAGAAGACCATGGGCCGCACTGGTACGGGTCAGTGCGTGCTCGAGCCGCTCCTGCAGGAGGGCCCGGTTGCCCAGGCCGGTCAGCGCGTCGTGCAGCGCCCGGTGGGTGAGCTGCTGGCGCAGGGCCTCCTGCTCGCGCAGCGATTCGCCCAGGGCGAGCGCGTGGGCGTCGAGCTCGAGCACCCGGCGGTTGGCGAAGCCGACGAGCTGGCTGAGCCGGGCGATGAGCAGCACCGCGGTGACGGCGGACGTGGCCAGCGGCACGAGCACCCACCAGCGCGACGGCAGCGGGTGCACGGCGAGCATGAGGATGATGGCGACGAGCGGGCCGACGAGGGAGAGCACGGAGTACAACCAGATCCGATGCCGCGGGATGACGTGCTGCGAGCGCTCGGGCCGGCCGGCCGCCGTGGCCATCGACGGGTGCAGGGCGGCGGTGCCCAGCAGGGTGTACGCGCAGAGGTACAGCATCGTCGAGAAGCTGTCGCCGCTCGTGTCGCCGGTCCACGCCAGCCCGGCGTAGAAGACCACGTCGCCGGCGACGACCATGGACAGCGCGAGGCCGGCCAGCGCATGGGCGGGGCCGCGGACGCCGGCGGTGAACATCATCCGCGCCGTGAACACCACGAGGACCAGGTCGATCGCGATGTACGTCAGGTCGCTCGCCAGCCGCCCGCTGTCCCCGCGGCCGCCGAACAGCATCGGGTAGACGATGAACGTCCAGTACAGGGCGGCCACCCCGGACGCGACGATGCCGGAGTCGATGAACCGCTCGAGCCGCGGCCGCTCCGGGTCGGGGCGCACCCAGCGCAGCGCGCCGGCGGTCAGCAGGCCATAGGCGGCGAGGTAGACCAGGCTCCGCCAGATCGGCCCGGCCACCACGTACAGCAGGGCCGAGCCGACCGAGCACCACAGCGCGCCGGCGAACAGGGCCCAGACCCGCCGCTCCGATGGCCGGTACCGGCGCATCCCGACGCTGACCGCGACCGCGGCCGAGATCCCGATCAACGCGTAGAGCCCCTGCCGGGCGAGCACCGGCAGGAAACCGCCGACCGCGACGGCGCCGAGCCCGAGGCCCGCGTACCAACGCCATGCGAACAGGGCCATCCTCTGCGTCGGCCTCCCTGCGTTTTTCACGTAATTTGTCCGTTATGGTCGAGCGGTGGGCCCGGTCGTGTTCCTATCGGCAGTGCGGGGCGCTGTTGTGAGGATTCGCGTGCAGGCGCGGGGGTAGGGGGCGGCGATGAAGGTGGCACTGCTCGGACCGATCGCCTGGCGTACACCCCCGCGGGCGTACGGCCCGTGGGAACAGATCGTCTCGCTGCTGGCCGAGGGCCTGGTCGCCCGCGGCGTGGACGTCACGCTCTTCGCCAGCCTCGACTCGGTCACCGCGGCCCGCCTCGACGGCGTCGTCGCGCACCCCTACAACGAGGACGCGACCTACGACGGGCGCGTCTGGGAGGCCATCCACGTCGCCCACTGCTACGAGCGCAGCGGCGAGTTCGATCTGGTACACAACAACCTCGACTGGCTGCCGCTGGCGATGAGCGAGTTCTGCCGGGCGCGCCTGCTGACCACCGTGCACGGCTTCTGCTCGACCGCGATCCTGCCGGCGTACCAGCGGGCCCGCTCGGCCTACGTGTCGATCTCCGACGCCGACCGCGGCCCCGGCCTGGACTACGCCGCCACCATCTACCACGGCATCGACGTGCGGCAGTTCCCGTTCCAGGCCGAGCCGGGCGACACGCTGGTGGCGTTCGGTCGCATCCACCCGGACAAGGGCACCGCCGAGGCCGTGCGGATCGCCCGCGCGACCGGCCGGCGGCTGCTCATCTGCGGTCCCGTCCATGACGAGGTGTACCACGCTGAGCAGGTGCTCCCGCATGTCGACGGCGAGCAGATCGTCTACGGCGGCAACGTGGGACCGGACCGGCGGGCCGAGATCCTGGGGTCGGCGGCGGCGCTGCTGCACCCGATCGGCTTCGCCGAGCCGTTCGGGCTGTCGGTGGTGGAGGCGATGGCGTGCGGTACCCCCGTGATCGCCTATCCGCTCGGCTCGATGCCCGAGGTGATCGACGAGGGTGTCACCGGCTACCTGGCCGCCGACGCGCACGAGGCGGCCGGGATGCTCGACGACGCCCTGAAGCTGGACCGCGCGCGGGTGCGGGCCCGGGCGCTGGAGCGGTTCTCGGCCGACCGGATGGTGGACGACTATCTCACGCTGTACCGGCGAATGGTCGGCTGAAGTTCTCAAGGGCTCTGGCGGGCGGCCGAACCTTCACAGTGTGCGGCGCCCGCGGCTTCTGACGCGGTAACGCGGACGGCTCGGCTCCGGCGGCGACGTGGCAGGCTGCCGGAGCCGATGCCTTGTCCGTCCGGCCTTCTGCGCTCGTTCGTCTGGCTTTCTGTGATCGAAGGCTGGCGTTGCGTCACCGGTGTCCTTAAGCTCTGCGGGGCGGAGGGATACTGTGAGTACGGTCGATGTCACCGAACGGCTGGACGAGGTCGAGCGCCTCATCCGGGGCTGGGACTTCCCGGGCGCCCGGGCCGAGGTCCAGCGGCTGCTCGACGAGCCGGAGCTGTCCGACGACGAGCGGCTGACCGCCCGCCGGCTGCTGGCCGAGGTGCTGCGCGAGCTGGGCGAGCTCGACGCCGCCTACGACCTGGCCGAGGCGGTCGCCATGCAGGCCGAGCGCCGGTACGGCCAGACGCACCCGAACACCGTGCACGCCATCGCCGTGCTGGCCGCCGTCCGCCACGACTACGACGAATGGGACGAGGCCGAGCGGCTGTACCACCGCGTGCTGGACAGCGGCGTCGACGAGGACGGCCCCGGACCGGTCGCGCGGGCCGTGCGGCTGGCCCGGGTCAACCTGGCCCTGCTCCAGCGGGACCGCGGCGAGACGGCCCTCGCGCTGGCCATGCTGAACGCGGCGTACGTGATCCACCGGCGGGAGTACGGCGCGGAGGACCTCGACACGATCCGCATCGCGGCCGAGCTCGCGGCGCTGCTGTACGCCACGGGGGACGTGCTGCAGGCGCGCCGGCTGTTCACGCTGGCGCACGCGGCGGCGCGGGGCCGGCTCGGGACCCGGCACCCGTTCACCAAGGCGGTGGAGTGGGAGCTGGCCTCGGTCGAGCCGCCGATGCCCTCGGCGCCGATCTCGGTGGTCCCGCCTTTGGTTGTGGATCCCGTGGCGGTTCCTCCGGCGCCTCCTTCTTCTTCTTCCAAGGCTTCTTCTTCCAGGGCTGCTTCTTCTAAGGCTTCTCCTTCTAGGGCCATATGGCCGCTGTTATCGGTGGTCGTGCTGCTGGCCGGAGTGTTCGCCGGGCTCTGGGTGTGGCGGCACGACGGGCCGTCGCTCATTCCTGACCCGCCCGCCGTGGCCTCGTCCTCGTCGCCGGAATTCGCCGTGCACGACCTGACCCTCGCCGACGGGGGTGGCACGCTCACGGTGCACTGGGCCGCGCTGCCGGTGGGCGTGGTGATCGCGCTGTCGCGGGCCGGGGAGCCGCCGGCCGTGGTGGACACGGTGCCGCCCGGCACGACCGAGTACGTGGTGCACGACGTGGATCCGAAGGCTGCGTACTGCGTCGTGCTGGGCCCCGTCGACGAGGCGGTTTCGGTCACCGCGGCCACTTCTGTGTGCACGGGCGATCGCTGAACGTGGCCGTGCGGTTTGTGCCACCGCGGGGGGCGTAACTTCAGCTTTGCCGGGTATAGTCGCGCCGATGCGGCTTACAGACCGGACCCTCAATCTGCTGCCGGAGTCAGTGGCCTCGCTGCTACGCAAGCGGCGCGAGACGGTGAAGTTCATCATCGTCGGCGGCCTCTGCTACGTCGTCAGTCTGGTCCTCAACTACGGTTTGCGGTTGACGGTTTTCGAACACAAACCGGTCACCGCTTTGACCATCGCCAATGTCATCGCGACGGTCGTCTCGTACTTCCTCAACCGCGAGTGGTCCTTCCGCACCCGCGGCGGCCGGCGCCGGCACCACGAGATGCTGCTGTACACCGTGGTCAACGGCATCGGCGTAGCCTTGAACTCGGCCCCGCTGTGGGTGGCGCAGTACATCTTCGGCCTCCACACCCCCAACGTGAGCGTCGCCGTCGAAGAGCTCTCGGACTTCATCTTCGGCATGGTCATCGGCGTGGCGCTGGCGATGGTCTTCCGCCTGTGGGCCTACCGCGTGTGGGTCTTCCCGCACGACGACGTCCGCCCGGCCCCGCAGAACCGCTACGAGGTCCCGGCCCAGGCGGCCGCGGTGCCGGCGCCGACTGCTCCGGACGCACCGTAACTTTCGCAGCACTTCCTGATCTCCCGGGGCTGGTTCCGTCGCAGGCCACCCGGGAGATCATGCTTTTGGTCCGATAAGTCGGGCGCTGGCGCGCCGCGACTTATCGGATTTTTCGCCTGTTGGGCGACTTTTCCGATTCGCGCAGCTTTCCGACCAAGATCGCGCAGCAGGTCCTCGACGGCGACGCCCTCCTGCAGGAACGTGCCTGCTTCATCGCGATGCCCGGTGCGCTCGCGGCCCCGGTGAAATGGCGGCGCGCATGCGGTGCGGCGGCGGGCGTGCATGGGGCGGTGTGCGGCGGTGGCGTGCGCGTGGCGGCGTGGGCGGGCGGCGGTGTGCGGCGGTGGCGTGCGCGTGGCGGCGTGGGCGGGCGGCGGTGTGCGGCGGTGGCGTGCGCGTGGCGGCGGGCGTGCGGTGCAGCGGGCGTGCGTGGGGCGGCGAGCGTGCGTGGGCTGCGCGCGGGCGTGCGTGCGGTGGCGTGCGTGGGTGGTGTGTGCGTGGCGGTGGTATGTGCGTTGCGGTGATGTGTGCGTGGCGGTGATGTGCGCGTGGCGGTGGTGTGCGCGTGGCGGTGGTGTGCGCGTGGCGGTGGTGTGCGTGCGGTGTGGCGCGGTAGGAGGTGCGGTGTGCGGGGCGCGGCGACCGAGGGAGCAGCGGGGGAGTGGCGTGCGGTCAGCGCAGCGAAGGCGTCAGTGCGCTCCCGACCTGCTCCACGAGCCCGGTCATCTCGAACGCGACCTGCCCCACGTCGCACCCCGGCTCGACGATCGCCGCCAGCGACGCCAGCGAGTCACCGTTACCCAGGGCGAGCACGAACAGCAGGCTCCGCCCCATCTCGACGATCGTGCGCACGACAGGGCCCTGGCCGGTGAACGACGACACCCCCTGGGCCAACGACACCACGCCCGCCACCATTGCGGCCAGTTGGTCCGCCCGCGCCGGTGGGAGTTCCTGCGAGGCGGCCACCAGCAACCCGTCGCCCGAGACGGCGACGGTGTGGCGGACCCCCGGGACGCGCTGCGTGAAGCCGCTCAGCAGCCAGTCCAGCCCCGTGGTCGGTGTCATGCCGACGAACGTCCTTCCGTCAGGAGGTCCCTTGCGGCCTCGGGCTCGAGGTCAACCGTAGGGGTGTCGGGCGTACGCACGGGACCCGGCACCACCGGGACGAGGGTCGAGCGCGGGTGCGGCACGTCGACCGGTTCGCCGCCCGGGAGGGCCTGGCCGCGTTCGAACGGGCGGGGTGGTGGCAGGCGGCGCGCGACGGGGGAGTCGGGGGCGAAGGAGACCGGGTCCAGGATCAGCTCGGGCGGCAACTGGACCACGGCGCGCAGGCCGCGGCCCGACGGGGGCGGGCGCAGGGTCACCGTGAGGCCGTGCCGGGCGGCCAGGCGGGCCGCGACCGCGAGGCCGGTGTGGTGCGCCTCGGCCGCGTCCAGGGGTGGCGGGTCGGCCAGGCGGGCGTTGAGCTCGGCCAGGCGGTGAGGGTCGAGGCCGGGGCCGCGGTCGGCCACCTCGACGACGGCGCCCGCGCCCTCGCGGCGGCCCTCGACGAGGACCGGGCGGTCGGGCGGGCCGGAGCGGGTCGCGTTGTCGAAGAGCTCGGCCAGCAGGTGGACCACGTCGTCCACGGCGTCAGGTGCGACGTGGACGTCGGGGGCGATCAGGGAGTACTCGATGCGGGGGTAATCCTGAATGCGCGACTGGGCCGCTCGCAGCAGATCGAGCAGCGTCACCGGGTCGCGGCGGCCGAGGACGGTGTCGGCGCCGGCGAGGACGAGCAGGCTCTGGTTGTCGTGGCGGATGCGGGTGGCGAGGTGGTCGAGGGCGAAGAGCTGGGCCAGGCGGTCCGGGTCGGCCTCGTCGCGCTCGGCGGCGTCGAGGTGGTGCACGAGCTCGTCGGCGAGGCGCTGGCTGCGGCGGGCCAGGCCGATCACGGCGGCGGAGGTGCCGGCGCGCAGGGCGGCCTGCTCCGCGACGGCCCGCGCGGCCTCCTGCCGGACGACCTGGAACTCCTCCGGGTCGATCGGCGGCTGCGAGCGGCGGCGCGGGCGGCGGGCGGCCCGGGCGGCGCGCACGGCCAGCGCGATCGAGGCGGCCACGACCACGACGACGGCGGCGAGCCCGGCGATCAGGGTGCGGTTCTGCTCGTCGCGGACCGCGTCGGCGATGCGCCCCTCGTCGGCCCCGGCCCAGGCGGACAGGCCGGCGAGCGCGTCGAGGGCCGGCTGGGCGTCGCCGCCGAGGCCGGACGGGACCTGGGTCAGCCGGTCGCGCCAGGCGGTCGGCGCGACCTCGGCGAAGCGGCGCAGGGCGTCGAGGTGGGCGGCCCGGTGCGCGGCCAGGTTCTCGTGCCAGGCCGGGGTGTCGGCGTCGCGCCGGTCGATGAGCTGGATCTGGGCGAGCTCCTCGCGGGCCACGGCGAGCCAGCCCGACGCGCGCAGGGCGGCGTTCACGGTCCCGGGGCCGGTGCGGCGCGGAAGGTCCTGGCGCAGCTCGACGAATTCACTGATCATTTCGGTGTACTGCATGACGAAGTCACCCGCCGCGACCTCCTGCGGCGCCGCGGCCACCCGGGTGCGCAGCTCGGCGAGGCCGGCGGGTCGGCGCACGGACAGTACCGAATCCGTGCTCCGGGTTTGGGCGGTGAAGGCGCTGCGGGCGGACTCGGACCCGGTCAGCAGGAGGTTCAGGGCGGCCAGGCGCTCGTTGGACAGCTCGGTGGCGGCCCGGTCGGCGACGACCCCGGACGCGACGGTGGTGCGCGGGTCGTCCATCCGGCCGCCGGGGCCGGCATAGAGCCACGCGGCCACGCCCGCCACGGCGAGCAGGCCCAGCAGCGGGAGCAGCAACACGGTCGCCAGGCGCGGCCCCGAGGCCCGCCCGGCGGGAGCAGCATCGACCAGCACCGCTACCCCCTGCCATTGTCCGGTCACCTATGCGTACCACTATCAGCGTTCGGTACGGAAGAGATGACTTTGAGTGAACGACCGGTTTGCCCTCATTCACGAGGAAGGCGGGGCACTTAAGCAAGAAGAAAGGCAAAGTTGAGACGGCCTCGCACCACGCCGCTTGAGCGCTGATCGACCGCTCACTAGATTCTCTAGACGTGCCAGAACGGCTCTTCCCGGACGATGAGCCGGGCGATGCGCCCAAGAAGGTGAAGGGCGCGTTCTTCTCCGACTTCACCGGCGAGTTCCCCGTGCCGCGCATCCTGCGCCAGACGCCGGACCCCGGCGCCGACGCGGACGCGCCGAAGAAGAAGGCCGGCGGGCCCGCGCCCGCCTGGCTGCGCACCGGCCGGCCCGCCCTGCACGAGCTGACCCGCAACCGGCGCCAGGCCCTGATGGCCCTCGGCGGCGGCGCGGTCGCCCTCGGCGCGCTCGGCACGACCGCGGCGGCCGTGTTCGGCCCGCCCTCGGCCGACCCCGACGACTTCGTCAAGACCGGCGCCGGCGGCGGCAACGTCTCGCCCCGCGACGCCGGCTCCTTCTCCAACCGCGACGCGAGCTACACCAGCGGCCAGGGCGACCTCAACGACCTCGGCGCGTCCGGGACGGCCGACACGCCCTCGGCCGCGGCCGTCGCGGCGCTGCGGGCCACCCCGCGGTTCCCGACCCCGCTGAACCGCGACCCGGTGCTGCACCTGCTGCGCCGCGCCACCTTCGGGCCGACCCCGGGCGACGTGGCGGCGGTCAAGCAGATGGGCATCGACGCCTGGATCGACCAGCAGCTGGAGCCGGCCAAGATCGCCGACCCGGTCGCCGACGCCGCCCTCAAGGCCGTGCCGACGGCGACCATGACCACCGCGCAGATCCGCACGACGGTCAAGGACGGCGACAACAAGGCCCAGATGGACCTCACCAAGGCCGTCATCGCGCGGCAGATGTGGAGCAGCCGGCAGCTGCTCGAGGTGATGGTCGACTTCTGGAACAACCACCTCAACGTCACGAGCCCGTTCGACGGCGGCTGGGACGTGCGCGGCCCGTACGACGTCGGGGTCATCCGCCAGCACGCGCTCGGGAAGTTCTCCGACATGCTCATCGCGTCGGCGCGGGACCCGGCGATGATGCGGTACCTCGACAACACCAGCTCGGACAAGCGCAACGTCAACGAGAACTACGGGCGCGAGCTGCTCGAGCTGCACACGGTCGGGATCGACGGCGGGTACAACGAGAAGGACGTGCGCAACTCGGCCTACCTCATGACCGGGCGCACCGCGACGCGGGACGGCACGTTCAAGTACGAGCAGAACAAGCACTGGACCGGAGCGGTCAAGGTGCTCGGGTTCCAGCACGCCAACAAGTCGGCCAAGGACGGTCTGGCCGTCGGGGACGCGTATCTGCTCTACCTCGCCACCCATCCGTCCACCGCGCGGTACGTGGCGCGCAAGCTGTGCGTGCGCTTCGTCTGCGACACCCCGCCGCAGGGCCTGGTCGACCGGCTGGCCAAGACGTACCAGGAGAGCGGCTCCGCCATCGCGCCGGTGCTCAAGGTGCTCTTCCGCTCGCTGGAGTTCTGGATCGCGACCGGCCTGAAGACCCGCCGCCCGCTGGAGAACTTCATCGCCACCGGGCGCGTCGTCGGCAGCACGCCCGGCGCGGACACGGCCAAGGCGCTCGACGACATGTACAACTTCACCAACAAGCTCGGGCAGCCGCCGCTGGGCTGGGGGCCGCCGGACGGGTACCCGGACGTCGCCACCGCCTGGAGCTCGGCCGCCGGCATGCTGGAGACCTGGAACGCGCACCGGATGTTCATGCAGCAGCAGTGGAAGGGCCTGAACAACCCGACGGCCGCCAGCCTCATGACGCAGCCCGCCGCGACCCTGGGGACCTACCTCGACGTGCTGTCCAACCGGCTGGTCTTCCAGCCGATGGCACAGGCCGAGAAGGATGCCCTCGCGAAATTCCTCGGGTCCAAGACCGACGCGAGGATCACCGACAACAATCTCGGTGGCAAGCTGCCCCTGCTGGCCCCGCTGATCCTCGACTCCGTCTACCACGCGCTGCGGTGAGGGCCATGAACAACGACTTCCCCGACGGCGAGCGCCGGCCGCAGAACCTCGACGAGCTGCAGCGGCACGGGCCCAACCTGTGCGAGGCGGCGCTGCGGGTGCACGCCGAGAAGGTCACCGACGAGCTCGCGGCCGAGCGCGACAAGTGGAGCAAGGGCTTCACCCGCCGCCGGCTCGTGCAGGGTGCCGGCTTCGTCGGCGTGGCCGCGCTCGGCACCCAGCTGGTGACCAGCCGGGTCTCGTTCGCCGCGCCCGAGGACAACAAGAACACGCTCATCGTGATCTTCCTGCGCGGCGGGATGGACGGGCTGTCCGTGGTGGCGCCCGGCGACGACGCCAACTACCGGCAGATGCGGCCCAACATCGCGGTGCCGATGGCGGCGATGAAGGCGGTCGGCCGCGGCTTTGGGCTGAACCCGGCGATGGCCTCGCTGTATCCGCTGTGGGACGCCGGCAAGATGGCCGCCGTGCACGCCGTGGCCTCGCCCGACGCCAGCCGCAGCCACTTCCAGGCCCAGGACGCCCTCGAACGCGGGGCCGCCTCGGTCGCGGTACGCACCGGCTGGCTCGACCGCGTGCTCGCCCAGATGGGCCCGGGCACCACGTTCCGCGCGATCGCGCAGGGCTCGGCGCTGCCCCGCTCGCTCGTCGGCGGCGAGCAGGCGATCGTGCTCAACGGCATGCGCGACTTCCGCATCGACAACGACAACATGCGCACCCAGACCATGGACGCGCTCAAGACCCTGTACACCGGGCTCGACCACCCGCTCGCCGGTACCGCCGGCTCGACGCTGCAGGCGATCGCGACCGCGCAGAAGCTCTCGAACACGCAGTACCGGCCGGCGGAGGGGGTGCAGTACCCCGGCGGCGGTCTGGCCGATCGGCTGCGGGACATCGCGCAGCTGCTCAAGGCCGGCGTGGGCCTGCGCATCGCCGCGCTCGACGTCGGCGGCTGGGACATGCACACCAACCTGGGCCGCGTCGACGGCGGCGACATGAAGAACTCGCTCACCAACATGTCCGACGCGATCGCCGCGTTCTGCACGGACATCGGCCCGCTGCTGGACAACACGACCATCATCACGATGAGCGAGTTCGGCCGGCGCGTGCAGGAGAACGGCAACGTCGGCGTCGACCACGGCCACGGCAACGCCATGCTGCTCTTCGGCGGCGGCCTCAACGGCGGCAAGGTGCACGGCAACTGGCCCGGGCTGGCCGCGTCCTCGCTCGACCAGGGCGACGTGGCGGGGGCCAACGACTACCGCGACATCCTCGCCGAGATGCTCAAGAAGCGCTTCGGGGTGGGGGATTCGGCGGCTGTGTTCCCGAACCGCGACTTCAAACAGCTCGGGGTGTTCAAGGGTTAGCCGCTGTCTGGGGGTTTCCGGAAGGTCTCAGCAGTGTATGGGCGACCTGGCAGCGGGGTTTTCGCAACCCTCTGGGGCTGGACGGGCACTGGAAGGTCTCAGCACTGTATGGGCGCGTTGGCAGCGGGGTTTTCACAACCCACTGGGGCTGGACGGGCACTGGAACGTCTCAGCACTGTATGGGCGCCTTGGCAGCGGGGTTGGACCGTCGAATGTCCTGAAAAGCGGTGGGGGAGCTTCGCTCCACCCACACCCCCTCAAAACCGCACCGGGGTCTTTTTTCCGGCTTAGAGGCTGAACACGGCGCCTGTTGTTGTGGTGAGGCTGCAGGCGTTGCCGAAGGTGTGGCGGTAGGCGACCTTGCGGCCCTTCCAGCTCCCATTGGCGGTGACGGTTACCGGGTCCCACTGCATGGTGCAGGCGCCGCCGGCGAGTTGGAGGCGGTCCGGGCGGCCGCCGACCTTGGCCAGTTGGGAGCAGGCGCTGCGGGCCTGTTTGTGGGTGCCGCCGGCCGGTTGGCAGGTGAGCGACGCCCGCTGGCGGCCCGGGGCGGTTGAGGACTCGCCCTTGGCCACGGTCAGGACGAGCCGGATCGTCTTCGCGTTCGCCGCCGGGGCCGCGAGGGCCGCCCCGGGCGCCACCGCCTCCGTCGCGCCGACCGCTGCCAGCAGCACCGCCGCTGACACGACCACCCGTGCTACACCCATTCGTGACCTCCGCTGCACCTGAACTGGTGAGCGCAGCCTACGCCGTTCTGTCCGAAAAATCCGGATTTTGTACTTCCTGATCGCGCGACAATTTCCCCCGCATCTTCCCTCGTATCATTCCCACGCATCGACACGCGGGACTAGGGTGCTGGGTGTTGGAGGTTTGCCCCGTGCCCCAGGAAGCGCAAGCCCAGAAGCTCGTCGCCGGCTTGGTCCGGGTGGCCGTGATGGCGCCCGTGGACGGCCCGGAACCCGCGCACGGCCTCCCGCCCGCCCATCGGCAGGTCATGCTGCTGCTCGGGCGGCGCGACCGGGAATACCGGCTCTCCGAGCTCGCCGGCGATCTCGGCTCCTCGGTGGCCGCCACGATGGCGCTGCTCTCCCCGCTGATCGCCGAGGGCCTGGTCGAGATGCGCCCCGCCCCGTCGTACGCGGCCCGCGACATGCGGGTGGCCGCGACCGACAAGGGGCTCGCGACCACCCCGGCCCCGGCCAACTGGGCCGATCGGCTGCTCGCCGAGGTCGACGGGCTCAACGACACCCAGCAGGCCCGCCTCCTGCGCATGGTCACCGCGCGGATCGGCCTGCTGCAGCAGCAGGGCAGCATCCCGGTCACCCGGATGTGTCTGTCCTGCCGGTTCTTCGACGGGTACCGCCATCCCGGCACCACCACCCCGCACCACTGCTGGTTCGTCGACGCCCCGTTCGGGTACCGCGAGCTGCGCCTGCACTGCCCGGACCACATCCCCGGCGAGCCCCCGAAGCCGAAGTACTGACGGTTCGCGCACGCTGCGTGCAGGCTTCCACACGGCGGCAGGCCTCCGGTCGCCGGGCCGCCCGGCCGTTGTGCACGCACCGGTGAACCTTGGCACGCCGCCCGCTGCGCACGGCGGGAAGTGCTCTTATGCTGTTCGCGTGAGTATGTCGGTGACCGTCAACGTGACCATGGACGGATCGACCGTGCTCTCGGTGCGGGGCGAGATCGACCACAGCAACGCGGCCACGCTGCGTCAGGAAATCGTCGTCGCCGCCGCCGAGCGCCGCCCGAGCACGTTGCGCGTGGACCTCGGCCTGGTCACGTTCCTCGACTCGGCGGCCGTCGGCGCCCTGGTCGCGGCCCAGCGCGAGGCCAGTGCCGAAGGCGTGCGCATGATCGTGTACCGCGCCAGCCCCTTCGTGCACCGCCAGCTCCGCATCGCCGGCGTACACGAAATGCTCGGCGCCCCGCTGGAGCAGGACGCCGACCACATCCCGTACACGCCCTTCTAGACGCTTCCGCCGCCGTAGAACCCGGTGCGGTGCTGAGGGGGTGTGGGTGGAGCGAAGCTCCCCCACTGTTCTTCAGGACATCGAACGGTGTTCGACGGTGCCAGAAAGACCTTCCGTTGCGTCGGGCTTGATGTGCCGGTCGTCGCGCAGCGGGACGTACGGCTCCTCCTCCGGCTTCAGCCCGGCCTCGATGGCCCGTTCGCGCTCGAGTTCCGCGTCGAACTCGGCGCCGAGCAGGATCGCCAGGTTGGAGATGTACAGCCAGACCAGGAACGCGATGATGCCGCCCAGGGTGCCGTAGGTCTTGTTGTACGACCCGAAGTTCGACACGTAGATCGCGAAGCCGCCCGAGGCGATCAACCAGATCACGACCGCGAGCGCGCCGCCCGGAGTGATCCAGCGGAAGCCGTGGTGGCGGGCGTTCGGCGAGGCCCAGTACAGAATGGCCAGGATCAGCAGGACGACCAGCAGCAACGCCGGCCACTTGGCGATGTCGAAGACCTGCACCGACTCCTTCGACAGCCCGACCCAGCCGCCCGCCTGCTCGGCGAACCGGCCGGTGAAGACCACGCTGAGCGCGGCCAGGGCGATGAGGGTGCCGACGGCGACGGTCACACCGAGCCGGATCGGCAGCACCTTCCAGATCGGCCGGCCCTCGGGCACGTCGTAGATGGCGTTGGCGGCGCGGATGAACGCGCCGACGTACCCCGAGGCGGTCCACACCGCGCCGAGCAGACCGACCGCGGCGAACAGTCCGGCCACGTGCGAGCCCTTCTTCAGCTCGTCGATGGCGCTGGTCATCGGCCCGGCGATGGAACCCGGGAACAGCTGCTGCACGTTGGTCAGGACGGCCGACTGGGTCGTGCCGGTGAGCAGCAGGCCGGAGACCGACAGCAGCACCAGGATGCCCGGGAAGATGGACAGCACGCCGTAGTACGTCAGCGCGGCGGCCCAGTCGCTCAGGTTGTCGTTGTTGAATTCCTTGAGGGTCCGCTTCAGCACCTGGAACCACGAGCGCTTGCTGAGGTCGGTGGGGCTGTCGGGACCACCGGTCTTGGGGTCGTCGTCCTCGGGGGTTTCCGGTTCAGCTGCCATGGGTCGCCACCTCCACGCTCCCTATGCCCCCGCCGGAGTGCCGGTTAACCCTCCGGCTGGACCCGTCCGGCCCTGATGAGGGCGGTTTGCACGGTGTCGACCAGTTCGGTGGCGCGGAACGGCTTGGCGATGACCGACGCGTCCTCGCCGAGGTCGATGACGGCGGCGTCGAAGTACGGCAGGCCCGACATGTACATGATCAGCGCGTCCGGGCTGCTGGCCCGCACCGCCTCGGCCACCTGCACGCCGGTGCCGTCGTTGAGCTTGAGGTCGGTGATGGCGAGATCGACGCCCTTGGGGTGCTCGGCCAGGACCCGCTCGGCTCCCGCGAGTCCGGAGGCGGTCAGGACCTCGGCCCCGGCCCGGCTGAGCACCCGGCGCACGATCTCGCACAGGTCCGGCTCGTCGTCGACGACCAGGATGCGCAGGTGCTCGAGCATGCCACCACGATATGCCGAGCGGCGGATGCTAGCGTGCGGTTCCATGAACGGCGGAGGACGCTCGCTCGGCGACTTCGTACGGCTCGAGCGGCCGCCGCCGCCGACTCCGGCGAGTCGCCGCCTGCGCCGGCTGCTGCTGCTGACCGCCGTGGCGACCGTGGTGGTCGACGTGATCAACCTGCAGTACTCCGCCGAGGCGGGCTTCGGCCTCGGCGTGCGGACGTTCTGGGCGGTCCTGCGCGCGATCGGCTTCCTGTTCCTGATGCGCGAGGTGCGCTTCGGCCGGCTGACCGCCCGCCCGCTGGGCCTGATCCTGGCCGTGACCACGGTGTTCGCCTCGGCGCGGCTGGCCCAGCCGAAGGAGGGCGACTTCCTGCCGCACCTGCCGGTGGTGGCCGGGCTGGTCGTCGTCGCGGTGCTGTGCGCGGCGGTGGTGTGGCAGCTGTTCCGCTCGCCCGGCATCGACGAGCACCTGACCCGGCGCAAGCCGCGGCGCGTGGTGCCGCCGTGGGTGCTCACGGCCCGGGTGGCCGCCCTGTCGTACTCCGCCCTCATGTTCGTGCCGTGCCTGGTCGCGCTCGGCTCGCTGTTCGACACCCCGCGCCTGCGCCCGGAGATCTCGGTGCCGCTGGTGGTGTCGTGGTTCGTGCTGGGGCTGGTGATCGGCCTCGTGGCGGGCATCATCAGCTTCGTGACCCTGTTCGGGCACGGCTGGGCGCGGCTGCTGCTCGGGTTCATCTCGGTGTTCGTCCTGCTGGTCCAGCCGACGCTGTGCTACCTGCTGCTGGGCTGGGACGGGCTGATCCGCGACGGCACGCCGATGGTGATCGCCGCCCTCGTCTGCCTCTACGGCCTGGGCAGGTCCCGGGTGTCGCCCTCCGCGTAGAACTTGATCTTCGACTCGATCAGCTCCAGGTCGGTCCGCAGCGCGGCGATCCGGTCGAGCACCTGCTGGCGATGCTCCTCCAGCAGCACCCGGCGGCTCTCGTACGTGCCCGGCCCGATCCGGCACAGCTCGGCGTACTGCCGCATCTCCGCGATCGACATGCCGGTCGCCTTGAGCCTGGTGAGGATGCGCAGCATGCCCAGGTCCTGCTCGGAGTACCGGCGATGGCCGTTCGTGCCCCGGTCGGGCGGCGTGAGGAGGCCGGCGCGCTCGTAGTACCGCAGCGTATGGGCACTCAGCCCGGTCTGCTCCGACACCTCGGCAATGGTGAGACCCTGCATCTTCCCGAGTGTATTTGACTTCGAGCGCACTCTAAGGGGGAGTGTGATGGCATGCGCAACAGAAACCTCGGTGCTCTGACCACGTCCGCCCTCGGCCTGGGCTGCATGGGCATGAGCGAGTTCTACGGACCCGGCGACGACGCCGAGTCGATCGCCACCATCCACCGCGCGCTCGACCTCGGCGTGACCCTGCTCGACACCGCCGACATGTACGGCCCGTTCACCAACGAGCAGCTCGTCGGCCGCGCCATCGCCGGCCGCCGCGACGAGGTGGTGCTCGCCACCAAGTTCGGCATCCAGCGCGAGGACGGCAACCGGCGGATCAACGGCCGGCCCGACTACGTGCGCCAGGCCGTCGACGCCTCGCTGCAACGCCTCGGCGTGGACCACATCGACCTGTACTACCAGCACCGCGTCGACCCGACCGTGCCCGTCGAGGAGACCTGGGGCGCGCTCGCCGAGGCGGTCGCCGCCGGCAAGGTGCGCCACCTGGGCATCTCGGAGGCGTCCCCGGACAGCGTCCGGCGCGCGCACGCGGTGCACCCGATCAGCGCCGGGCAGTACGAGTACTCGCTGTGGAGCCGCGACCCCGACGACGCCATCCTGCCGCTGTTCCGGGAGCTCGGGATCGGGCTGGTGGCCTACAGCCCGCTCGGCCGCGGCTTCCTCAGCGGCGAGATCACCAGCCCGGACCAGTTCGGCCCGGACGACTTCCGCAAGAGCAACCCGCGCTTCCAGGGCGAGAACTTCCAGAAGAACCTGGACCTGGTGGCCGAGGTCAAGCAGCTCGCCGAGGCCAAGGGCGCGACCCCGGCCCAGCTGGCCCTGGCCTGGGTGCTCGCCCAGGGCGACGACATCGTGCCGATCCCGGGGACCAAGCGGCGCTCGTACCTCGAGCAGAACGTGGCCGCCCTGGACCTCACGCTCACCGCGGACGACCTCGCGGCGATCGAGAAACTCTCGATCGGCCGGGACGTGGCGGGGGAGCGGTACGCCGAAATGGGTTCCCTGAACAAGTGAATGCTGGCGCGCACGGGCGGGCGTCGCGTACGCTCTGCCCGTGACCGCGCGAATGACCAGTTGGTGGCCCGCCTGACCGGCGGCCATCCACTTCGCGCTATCGCGGCCGTCCTCCGAGGCGGCCGCTCTGCTTTTCCCGCAAGGGGGCCGTCTCCCGAGCCCCTGAAAGGGAATCGCCATGCTTGCTCCGTTCGCTCTGCTGCGCCGTGAAGGCCGGGACACCGTCGAGGTGCTCACCGGCCCGGTGTCCACCGTGGACACCCTGGCCGAGATCCCCGACGAATGCCTGGCTCTGGTCCCGTTCCGCCAGGTCCGCGAGCGCGGCTTCGACTGCGTCGACGACGGCACCCCGCTGTCGGTCCTGCACATCGAGTCCCGCTCCGAGGTGCCGGTCGAAGCGATGCTCGCCGACCTGCCGGACGTCCCCATCGACCTGGCGAACGCCGGCTTCGACGTCAGCGACGACGAGTACGCCGGCATCGTGGAAACCGTCCTGCGCGAGGAGATCGGCCGCGGCGAGGGCTCGAACTTCGTCATCCACCGCGTCTTCGAGGCCGATCTCACCGGCGACCCGGTCGCGGCCGCCCTGACCGTCTTCCGCCGCCTGCTGACCCGCGAGCGGGGCGCGTACTGGACGTTCGTCGTGCACACCGGCACCCGCATCCTGGTCGGGGCCACGCCCGAGCGGCACGTGAGCGTCGACGACGGCCTGGTGATGATGAACCCCATCAGCGGCACCCTGCGCGGCGTCCCGTCCAAGCCCGCGGTCCTGGACTTCCTGGCCGACCGCAAGGAGATCGACGAACTGTCCATGGTGCTGGACGAGGAACTCAAGATGATGGCCACCGTGGCCGACCTCGGCGGGCAGGTCATCGGCCCGTACCTCAAGGAGATGACGCACCTCGTCCACACCGAGTACCTGCTCGCCGGCCGCGGCTCCCGGGACGTCCGCGAGGTCCTGCGCGAGACGATGTTCGCCCCGACGGTGGTGGGCAGCCCGATCGAGAACGCCTGCCGGGTGGTCGCCCGCCACGAGCACCGCGGCCGCGGCTACTACGGCGCGGTCCTGGCCCTGCTCGGCCGGGACGCCGCGGGCCGCCAGACGCTGGACGCCCCGATCCTCATCCGCACCGCCGACATCGCCGTCGACGGCCGCCTGCGCGTCCCGGTGGGCGCGACCCTGGTGCGCCACTCCACCCCGGCCGGCGAGGTGCAGGAAACCCATACCAAAGCTTCTGCGGTACTGGCGGCGCTCGGCCTTCAATCGTCCACAGTGGATGCTCCCGGTGCGGTTCCGGACGTGCGCCTGGCCGCCGACCCCGAGGTGCAGGCGGCGCTGACCGCGCGCAACGCCACCCTGTCGCCGTTCTGGCTGCAGCCGCGCGACGGGCTCGCCGCGGACCCGGCACTCGCGGGCCGGCGCGCCCTGATCGTCGACGCGGAGGACACGTTCACCGGCATGCTCGTCCACCAGCTGCGCGTCCTGGGCCTGGACACGACGCTGGTCCGCCACGACGCCGAGTTCACGACGGCCGGCTACGACCTGGTGATTCCCGGTCCCGGCCCGGGCGACCCGCGGCAGCTGACCGACCCGAAGATCGCCCGCATGCGCGGGATCGTGTCGGACCTGCTGGAGACCGGCCGGCCGATGCTGGCCATCTGCCTGAGCCACCAGCTGGCGGCCGGGCTGCTGGGGCTGCCGCTGCGCCGCAAGGCGTCGCCGTACCAGGGCATGCAGCGCGAGATCGACCTCTTCGGCCGCCGGACGCGGGTCGGCTTCTACTCGACGTTCGCCGCCACCTACGACGCCGCCGTGCTGGCCACCCACGACGCCCGCGATGGCGGCGTGCTGGCTGCCCGCGACGCCCGCGACGCCCGCGCGCTGGCCGCCCGCGACGGCGGCGTGCCGGGTGTTCGCGACGGCGGCGTGCTGGCCGCCCACGACGCCCGCGACGGCGGCGTGCTGGCCGCCCACGACGCCCGCGACGGCGGCGTGCTGGCCGCCCACGACGCCCGCGACGGCGGCGTGCTGGCCGCCCACGACGCCCGCGACGGCGGCGTGCTGGCTGCCCGCGACGCCCGCGACGGCGGCGTGTCGGCCACCCACGACGGCGGCGTGCTGGCCACCCGCTACGGCCCGGTGGAGGTGGCCTGCGACCCGGCCAACGGCGACGTCCACGCGCTGCGGGGCCGGACGTTCGCGAGCCTGCAGTTCCACCCGGAGTCGGTCCTCAGCCAGGACGGACTCGGCGTGCTGCGGGAATTGTTGGCTGTTCTGCTCGACCTCCCAGTGGGTACTGCATCCGAGTGAACATGGTGGTGCGCTTCGGTCGTCTGGTGGGCCGGTTCTTTCGCGGCCGCGACCTGAACCTCCACGCCGCGGCGGTCACCTTCTACGCCGGCATCGCGGTCGTCCCGGTCGCGCTGCTGGCGCTGCGCCTGGCCGCCGCGCTCGCCGGCCCGGACCGGATGCGCCACCTGGCCGCGCCCGTGCTCGCCGCCATGCCGACCCGCATGGCGGCGGGCGCCGGGGTGCTCCTCGACGCCGGCCTCGCGATGAGCTGGTGGCTCACCCTGGTCGCGCTCATCCCGGCCACCCTCTACGGCGAGGGCCTGCGCCGCGCCCTGTCCTCGCTGTCCGGCGAACCGGGCGGCGCCACCGTCGGCTGGCGCGGCCGCATCCTCGTGCTCCCGCTCATCGCCTGCGGCCCGGTCCTGGTCCTGGCCCTGCTCGCCGCGCTCGGCGCCCCGGCCCGGCACCTGCGCGCCGGCGGCTGGACGGCGGTCTGGTCGGTGGTCGTCAGCTTCCTCATCGTCTGGCTGGTCCTCAGCCCCGTCTTCATCCTCGTGTACCGCCTGATCTCCCCCCTCCGCCCCGGCTGGCCCGTCACCGCCGCGGTCGGCTCGTTCACGGCCGCGAACGTGTCAGGCTTCGCCCACGGCTTCGTGCTGTTCTGGGCGCTGCCCCTCGACCTGGGTGCTCCGTTCGGCGGCCTGGACGCGGTCGGGGCGACGGTGGCGGTCGGGCTGTGGCTGTACCTCTTCCACCTGCTCACCCTCGTCGGCTACGCGGCCACCATGCAGGCGAACCGCTGGCTGCTCTTGCGTTCCGCCGCACGGTCGACAATGCTTCCGAATTAGTTTCACCTCTGTTCGCCGCCTGTCTTCGTCTCCCCCCGCCCTCGAGGAGCCGGCCAGTGGATCAGCTCTCGGCTCCCGCGAGCCCGGCCGGGGCCCGCGACCGCCGCGCCCGCGTCGCCGTGGCCGGTGCCTACTTCGTGCAGGGCTTCTGCTTCGCCGGCCTGCTCACGCAGGTCGCGAGCCTGCAGAAGCGGTTCGGCTTCGACGACACCCAGCTCTCCCTGGTCCTGTTGGCCGTCCCGGTCGTGGCCGGCATCGGCAGCGTGGTCGCGGGCCTGCTCTCCGCCCGCCTCGGCAGCTCCCCGGTCCTGCGCGCCGGCGGCCCCGGCGTGTGTGTGGCCATCACGGTCACCGGCTTCGCCGCCGAGCGCTGGCAGCTGTACCTTGCGCTGGCCCTCGTCGGCCTGATGCTCGGCCTGGTCGACGCGACGATGAACATGCAGGGCGTGGGCGTGGAGCGCCGCTACGGCCGCCCGGTCCTCAACTCCTTCCACGCCGTCTGGAGCGCCGGCGCCATCCTCGGCGCCCTGGCCACCTCCGGCACCGCCCGCCTGGACTGGTCGATCGGCGCCTCGCTGGCCACGGTCGCGGTCATCGGCGCCGTGCTCGCCCTGATCGCCGGCCCCGGCCAGTTGCGCCGGTCCGAGGAGGCGCAGGAGATCCCGGCCGCCACCCAGGCCGCCGCCGAGGCCTCGATTCCCTGGCGCCCCATCATCCTCATCGGCGTGGCGATGATGCTCATGTTCATCGCCGACTCGGCCGTGTCCAACTGGAGCTCGGTCTTCATCGAGAAGGCCCTGCACGCCAGCACCGCCGTCGCCGCCCTGGGCCTGGCCGCCTACCAGGCCACGATGCTGGTGGGCCGCACCGCCGGCGACCGCCTCGTGAGCCGCTTCAGCCCCACGGCGGTGGTCTCGGTCGGCGGCGTGGTCGGCGGCCTGGGCCTGCTCCTGGTGGCCGTCTCGACCACCCCGGCCCTGAGCATCGCCGCCTTCGCGGTCGTCGGTCTCGGTCTGTCCCTCGTCGTACCTCAGTCGTTCTCGGCCGCGGGTCGCCTGGACCCGGCCGGAACCGGAATCGCCATCGCACGCGTCAACCTCTTCAACTACGTCGGCTTCGTCGTGGGCGCAGGGCTGATCGGCGCCGTGGCCGAGAGTCTCTCCCTGCGCTGGGCCTTCGTCATTCCGGCGGTCATGGCCGTCGGCATCGTGATCCTGGCGCCGTCCTTCCGGACCCACGCCCCGTCTGCGGCCGCACCGGCCGCGCCCGCCGCGGCCCCGGAGGCCGCCGGCTGATGCTCGCTGTCTCCTAACAGCAGCGGAAGGTTTCGCGCTGTAAGGGCGCTTTGGCAGCGGGGCTGATTCTCACTGTCTTCTAGCAGCAGCGGAAGGTCTCTCGCTGTAAGGGCGCCTTGGCAGCGGGGTCTACCGCGTGATGTCCTGAAAAACAGTGGGGGAGCAAGCTCCACCCACACCCCCTCAACACCGCACCGGGCCCGGCGGGCGGCGGCACGTCCTGCTGTTACGGGTCTCTGGTCGCTGTCCGAGGCTGATGCTCTCTGTCTCCTAGCAGCAGCGGAAGGTCTCCCGCTGTAAGGGCGCTCTGGCAGCGGGGTCTACCGCGTGATGTCCTGAAAAACAGTGGGGGAGCAAGCTCCACCCACACCCCCTCAACACCGCACCGGGCCCGACGGGCGGCGGCACGTCCTGCTGTTACGGGTCTCTGGTCGCTGTCCGAGGTCGTATTTCTTTATGTCGCTTGTCTGTACTTCCGAGGCCGAGCCTAGCCTCGGGGTACGACATTTTTCCGGCGCCGGCAGTGCTCAAAGCTCAAGGCTCAAGGCTCAGGGCTGGTGGGCGGTCGCGCTGACCTTCTCCGCTGCCGCGGCGACCGAGCTGCGGGTCGTGGTGGCCAGGTTGCTCTGCTCGTGCAGGGAGGCGGCCACCTCGCGCTGGGCCGTGGCGACCGCGCCCAGCCGGTCCGCGACGCCGCCGACCGCGCTCGCCGCCGCCGTTGCGCCCGCGGTGACCTGGCCGACGGTCGTCTCGATGCGGCTGGTGGCCGCGGCTGTCTGCGCCGCGAGCTCCTTGACCTCGTTGGCCACCACGCCGAAGCCCTTGCCGGCCTCGCCGGCGCGAGCGGCCTCGATGGTCGCGTTGAGCGCCAGCAGCTTGGTCTGATCGGCCACGGCCTGGATGAGCCCGGCGACCGTGGCGATGTCCGCGATCGAGGTCTCCAGCTGGCTGATGACCGCCCGCGCGTGGTTGGAGTCGGAGAGCGCCGACTCGACGTCGCCGACCGCGCCCTGCACCGTGGCGTTCATGCCGGCCAGCGCGGCCTGGAAGGACTCCATCGCCGAACCGGCCTCCGCGCCGAGGCGCACGCCGGCGTCGGACACGTCGGCCAGCACCGTCTCCAGGCGGCGCCCGAGCTGCTCGCTGCGCTCCACCTGCTCCGCCGCGTTCGCCGCGGCCTGCTCCTCGCGCAGCGCCGCCGTCGAGGCCGCCGCGCGCAGCTGCTCCTGGTTCTCCGCCGCCAGCCGCTCGCGCTCGATGTCGGCCTCCGCGTCGGCCGCGGCCGAGAAGCGCCAGTACGTCAGCTGCGTCGCGCACATCGCCACCACGAACACGACGTGCAGCAGCGAGAACCAGACCGGGTGCGCGCGGGCCTGCGGCGTGGAGTACACCATGGACGGCATCGTCATCCCGATCGCCACGTGGTGCACCCCGACCAGCAGGACGCCGAGGAACAGCGGGACCCAGTCCTGGTACAGGCTGACCAGTCCCACCACGACGAAGAAGTGGAAGTGCAGGTCGGTGAGCCCGTTCCCGGCGTGCACGAGCGCCATCGCGCCCAGCAGCAGCCCGATCGAGACCGCGACCGAGCCCCCGCGCCGCGTCCGCGCGATCCCGCCCGCCAGCGCGCACAGCACTACGCCGGCGATGAAGCACCAGACCAGCCAGGCCTCGCCGTGCGCGTGCTCCCCGACGACGTCGTGCCCGTCGACGATGGCCAGCACGATGAGCAGGGGCGCGTGCAGCCACAGCACCACGGTCAGCGCGCGGTGCCGCGAGCGGAACGCCGCGTCGCTCAGCCTGACCTTCGGCATGAGCCAGGAGAGCAGTCCGGGCATGGTCGTGGGCCCCCTACGTCCGTCGGAACACCCACTTCATCGGCAGTCCGCTGTGGATCTGTAGGGACGCGTTCACATCAGCGAGGCGTCCGCGACGAGCGCCGCCGCCTCGTCCGCACCCGGCAGCCCGTCGGTGTCCCCGGGCGCCCCGATCACTCCGGCGGCGAACCGGGACCCGAGCCACGCCGCCCCCCGCGGCCCGATGCCCCGCAACCGCGCCCCCAGATACGCCCCCGCGAACGCGTCCCCGGCGCCGACGGGATCCACGATGCGCACCGCCGCGCTCGGCATGTGCACGGGACTTCCCGCCTCGCCGAACCAGCACCCGTCGGCGCCGCCCTTGAGCACGACCTCGCCCACCCCGGCCGCCGCCGCGCGCCGGAACACCTCATCCGGCTCCGAGGTCCCGAACAACGGCCGGGCCTCTTCGACCCCGAGCAACAGCCACGCCGTCACCGGCAGCAACTCCAGCAACAGCTCCGTCATCGGCGGCAGCCCGGGCCGCAGATTCGGATCGAGCGCCAGGTGTACCCCCGGTGCCCCCGCCACCCGCCGCACCGCCCGTCGAGGCCCGGGGCCCAACGCCGCCGTCAGCCCGGAAACGGCGACGACGGTCGGCCCGGCGGCCAGTGCCCGCTCCGCGTCCTGCTCGTCGAGCGCCGACGCCGCCGAGCCGGACCGGTAGTAGTACACCCGCCGCGCCCCGTCCCCGCGGACATCCTTGGCGAACACCCCGGTCGGCCGCCCCGGGTCCACGCCGACCAGCCCCGTCTCCACCCCGAGCCGTTCCGCGGCGGCAACCACGCGCTCCCCGAACGGATCGGCCCCGACCCGGCTGCAGAACCCGGCCCGCACGCCGGCCCGCCGAACCGCGGCCAGCAGGTTCAGCTCCGCCCCGGCCACGTGCACCGAGGCGGTCGCGCACTCCGCGAGGGCCCGGCCGTCGGCGGGCTGGAAGAGCACCATCGCCTCGCCCAGCCCGACCACGAACGGGCTCACAGGCCCAGGTCCGTCAGAATCTCGTCCAGCGCGCCCAGGGTCCCGGCGTCGGCCTCGGTGGCGGGGGAGCGGACCGCGGTCGAGGCGATCACTCCGCGCCGGTGCAGGACGTGCTTGTGGATGGACCAGGCGATCCCCGGCTGCAGCCCGAACCGGATCAGCGGCAGCAGCCGGTTGAACGCGGCCCGCGCACCCGCCCGGTCGCCGCCGCAGAAGGCGGCGAGCACCGGAGCGAGCAGGTCCGGGAACTCGCTCGCCGGCATGGTGCCGACCGCCCCGCGCGCGTACTCCTCCAGGACGAACAGCGCGTTCTGCCCGCCCAGCACGAGAAAGTCGTCGGCCGTGGCGTCGACCACGGCACCCAGCTTCGGCGCGGTCGGCTGCGTCTCGACCTTCACCGAGGTCACCCCGTCGAGCTTGGAAAGCTCCACGATCAGCGGTACCGGCAGCTGCACCCCGGTCGACGCCGGCGCGTCCTGCACCATCACCGGCAGCCCGCCCTCCGCCGCCACCGCACCGTAGAAGTCCACGATCTGGCTCGGCGACGGCTTCACCATGAACGGCGGGATCACCATCCCGACGCTTGCTCCGCCCTCGGCCGCCGCCCGCGACTGGAGGATCGCGTCGGCGGTCCCGGTCGCCGAGATCCCCGCCACGACCGGCGTCCCGGCCGGAAGCTCCGCCACCACGGCACGGAGGATCTGCTCCCGCTCGGGCGCGCTCAGCGAGAACCCCTCGCTCGCGAACCCGAACACGGCCACCCCGTCGACGCCACCGGCGACCGAGAACGTCACGAGCCGGCGCAGACTGTCGAGATCGAGCCCCCCATCGTCGCGAAACGGCGTGGCCAGCACCGGAATCAGACCGCGGGCATCGGACGAGCGGGTCACGGGACCTCCAAACGAGCGGTTCACTGGTCTTCCACGAGCGCGCTGATGTCGACCTCGACACCCAGGCCCGGCGCCGTGGGCAGGGGAAACGAGCCGGGGCCGCCGGACAGCGGTGCGGTCAGGATGCGGTTGGCGACCGGGAACGGCCCCGGCTGGAACTCGAACGCCGGCATGGCCTCGATCGCCGCCGCGACGTGCAACCCCGCCGCCAGCACCACGCCGAGCCCGACCGAATGGTGCGGCGCCACCGGCACGTGGAAGGCGGACGCCAGCTCGGCGATCGCCATGGCCTCGGTGATCCCGGTCCGGCCCACGTCGGGCTGGGCCAGATCGAGCGCCCGGGCCTGGAGCCACTGCCGGAACTCGTACCGGTGCCGCATCGCCTCGCCCGCCGCCACCGGCGTGATCAGGGCCGCCGCCAGTTCGCGGTGCCCCTCCAGGTCCTCCGGCGCGAGCGGCGCCTCCAGGAACCACGCACCCCGCTCGTCCAGCGCCCGCCCGAGCCGCAGCGCGTCGGCCAGGTCATAGGCCCAGTGCGCATCCACGGCGACCCGGATCCCGGTCGCGGCCACGGCGTCGTACGCGGCGAGGTCCTCGTCCACGCCGTGCCCGAGATGCAGCTTCACGTGTGTTGCACCATCTGCAAGCCACTTGCGAGCCAGCTCGGCCCGGGCCGCATTGTCGGCAACCGGCAACCCGGACACGTACGTCGGCACCGTCGCCCGGAACGCCCCGCCCAGCAGCGCGTGCACGGGAAGCCCGGCCGCCTTCCCGGCCAGGTCCCACAGCGCGATGTCCACCGCGGCGAGCGCGTCGGCCTGATGCCCGCCGAGATGCCCGCGCTCGCGCATCAACCCGGAGAGCCGAGCCCACCACGGCCGCACCGCCCGCGGATCGACACCCGGCGAGCCCGCGCCCGCGACACCCGGCGAGCCCGCGCCCGCGACACCCGGCGAGCCCGCGCCCGCAACTCCCGGCGTGCCCGCGCCCGCGAGACCCGCGTCCGCCGGCGGCAGCGGGCCGGGGTCCAGCAGGATCGGGGCGAGCAGCCGGTCGACGATCGCCTTCGGCACCTCGGGACCGACCGGGGCCAGGCACTCGCCCCATCCCACCGTGCCGTCGTCGCAGGTCAGGCGGACGACCATGGTCTCGTACCGGTCCGAGTACAGGCTGCGCCACGGCGGGCGCAGGTAATAGGGACGGTCCGAGGCCTCCCGGGTGGCCGCGCCGAGATACACGTCCTCGCCGCGCAGCTTCACCGCCCACGTCGTCACGTCAACGATCCTCAAGCGCGCCTCCCGCGGCCAGACTTGCACGTTGCTTCCAGAATTCGACCCCGACGGCGCCGATTTTGCAAGTGATCACCACATAGCGGTTGACCACTTGCAACATGCGGGCTATGTTTCCGTACCACGCAACGGATTTCCAGAGAGGGATCTGATGGCCACGGATGTCGGAGGCAACCAGAGCGTCGAGCGCGCGCTGTCGATCCTGCGCGTGTTCACCGTGGGGCGCAGCGAGCTGCGGGTCTCCGACATCGCCAAGCTCGTCGATCTCGGGCTCTCCACGACCTCGCGGCTGCTGGCGACGCTCGAGATGGCCGGGTTCGTCGACCGCGATCCGATCAGCGGGCTCTACCGGATGGGGCTGGACATCGTCAGCCTCGGCGGGGCCGTGCTCAACCTGCACCCCGTGCACCGCGAGGGCCGCCAGATCGCGCAGAACCTGGCCGCCGAGGTCGGGCTCGGGGTCAACGTGGCCATCCGGCGCGAGGGGCACCTGTTCTACCTATTGAACTTCGAGGGCCGGCAGGCCCCGCGCTCGTTCACGCTCGCCGGGCAGCACAACCCGCTGCACGCCACCGGACTCGGCAAGGCGCTGCTCAGCGGGATGGACCACGAGGAGCGGATGCAGGTGCTGCGGCCGGTGCTGCAGCGGGGGTACACGCCGCGCACCATCACCGACCCCGACGAGCTGGACGCCGAGATCCGCCGGTCCCGGGCCCGGGGGTACTTCACCGAGGTCGAGGAGCTGGCGCTCGGGCGGGCCTGCCTGGCGGTGCCGATCCGGGACGTCTCGGGCGACGTGGTGGCCGCGCTGTCGGTCTCCGGGCCGCTGTCCGCCATCGACCTGCCGAACCGGGAGGCCGACCTGGCCCGGGCGGCGATCGAGGCGGCCGACTCGATCAGCATCGGCCTGGGCTACATCGGCCCCGGCTACCAGGGCTCGGCCTACTTGTACGAAGCAAGCGTGGAAGAACCGCGGTGAGGTGGTGAGGAGATGAAGGACCGCACGTTCGGCTTCCTGCTGACGTTGCCGGCGCTCGCGCTGCTGGGCGCGGTCGTGCTGTACCCGCTGGTCGGCGCCCTGTCCACCAGCCTGTTCCACCAGAGCCTGGTGCTGCCGGGCCGCTCCTTCGCCGGGCTGGACAACTTCACCGCGGTGCTGCACCAGAACTTCTGGCCGGTCCTCGAGCACACGCTCGTGTTCACGATCGGCTCGACGGTCGTGCCGGTGCTGATCGGGTTCGCGCTCGCGCTGGCGCTCAACAGCCGCATCCGGGGTCGGGCCGTGCTGCGCGGGCTGTTCCTGATGCCCTGGGTGATCCCCGGCGTCGTGGTCTCGTTTGTCTGGCTCTGGATCTTCAACGCGAACTACGGCCTGCTCAACGGGCTGCTCACCACCCTGCATCTGACGGACGAGCCGATCACCTGGCTCGGGCAGCCGGGCACCGCGATGGCCGCCATCATCGTGGCCAAGAGCTGGGCCAGCTTCCCGTGGATCATGGTCATGCTGCTGGCCGGGCTGCAGACGGTACCGGTGACCCTGCACGAGGCCGCGGCGCTGGACGGCGCCGGGCCGGTGGCGCGGTTCTGGCACGTGACGCTGCCGCACCTGCGCGGGATTCTCGGCATCGTCGTGCTGCTCGAGGTGATCTGGAACGTGCAGCACTTCGACATGATCTACGTGCTCACCGGTGGAGGACCGGCCGGTTCGACGACGACGTTCGCCGTCGCCGTGTACGACACCGCGTTCAAGGCCTTCGACCTGGGCACCGCGAGCGCGCTCGGCGCCCTGTGGCTGGTGCTGATCCTCGGCCTGACCATCGTCTACGTGCGCCTGTCCGAGCGGGGGGAGCGGGCATGACCGTGCAGGAACTCGTACGGCCCCAAACGACCCCGCCCGCCGCCGACCGGACGCGCCGCACCCGCCGGCCGCGGACGTTCCTGGCCGCCAGCACCGTCGCCGTCATCGGGGTGTTCGCGTTCGGCCCGATCTACTGGGTGCTGGTGACCGCCCTCACCCCGACCCAGGACGTGTTCCGGTTCCCGCCCCACCTCGTGCCCGACCACATCACGTTCGAGCACTTCGGGGCCATCTTCGAGAACCCCAAGCTGCTCCGGTACCTCCTGAACTCCCTCATCGTCTCCGCGATCACGGCCGTCCTGACCGTCATCGTGTCCGCGTACACCGGATACTCGTTCGCCAAGTTCCGCTACCGCGGCCGCCGCTCGCTGATGTACCTGGTGCTCGCCTCGCAGATGTTCCCGCAGGCGCTGCTGCTGATCACGCTGTACCTCGTGTTCAGCCAGGCCGGCCTGCTCAACTCGTACCTCGCGCTGATCCTGTCCTTCACTACCTTCACGCTCCCGCTGTGCGTGTGGATGCTGAAGGGCTTCTTCGACACCATCCCCGACGAGCTCATCGAGGCGGCCAAGGTGGACGGGGCCGGCCAGGGCGCCATCATCCACCGCATCCTGCTGCCGGTGTCGCTGCCGGGACTCGTCGCGACCGGACTGTTCGCGTTCATCCGCGGCTGGAACGACTTCATCTTCGCCCTCACGCTCGCCGGCCCGGACAAGCAGACGCTCCCGCCCGGCCTGGTCAACACCTTCCTCGGTGAGTTCGAGACCGCCTGGCCCGACCTGATGGCCGCCTCGCTCGTCGTCTCCCTCCCCGTCGTCATCGGCTTCACCGTGCTGCAGCGCTACCTGGTCGCCGGCCTCACCTCCGGCGCGGTCAAGGGCTGACAACGCGATACACCCCCGAACACCCCGAACGAAAAGAGCCAGCCATGAGCATCACCAGACGCTCGCTCCTGAGCGCACTCGGCATCTCCGCCGGCGCCGCCGCGCTGGCCGCCTGCGCCCCGTCCACCAGCGCGCCCACCCCGGCCGGCACCGAGGGGCTCAAGGACGACGGGGTCAAAGAGTTCCCGCTCACGTCCTGGTCGTACAACGAGGCCGTCACCAAGCAGCCGATGCAGGACGCCATCGACAAGTACACCGCCGCCAACGCCGGGGTGAAGATCAGCACGCCGTCGTACCCCTACAACGACTACCTGAACCAGCTGCTGCTGCAGGTGCAGGGCGGTCAGCTCGCCGGCGCGATCCAGCTCGACGTCGCCTGGCTGGCCACGCTGGCCGCGACCGGCAAGCTGCTCGACCTGAAGTCGGTGGCGGGCGGGCTGGACTACGCCCCCGCGGCGCTGAGCCTGGGCCAGTCCAAGGGCACCCAGTACGGGCTGCCGTGGACGTTCGCCGGCATCGGCCTGATCGCCAACAACGAGCTGCTCACCAGGGCCGGGGTCAGCGGCCCGCCGAAGACGGTGGCCGAGTTCGAGGCGGCCCTGACCGCGGTCAAGGGGCTCGGCAACGGCATCGTCCCGTGGGCCGGCATGACCAAGGTCGACCAGCTCAAGGACGTCATCCCGTGGATGTGGGAGTTCGGCTCGCCGATCGTGCAGGACAACAAGGTGGTGATCGGCGACGACGGCAGCGTCGAGGCGATGACGTGGTACAAGAAGCTCTACGACCAGAAGCTCATCGCGCCCGACGTGAACCGGGTCGACGCCCGGGCGCTGATGTCGCAGGGCAAGACCGCCTTCTACGAGGACGCGATCGGCGGCAAGGCGACGGTCGCGAAGTCCTCGCCGGACAAGGACCTCGGCACCAAGATGACCCCGGTCGCGCGGCCGGTCAAGAACGCCGGCGACAAGCCCCGCCACCTCGCCTGGGGCCAGGTCATCGCGGTCATGAACGGCTCCGGCGCGGCGGCCGCGGCGAACTTCGCCAAGACCGTCACGACCGACAAGAGCTACACCATCGACTGGTTCACCAAGACCGGGCTCCCGCCGACCACGAACGCGGGGCTGGCCGACGCGACGGTGAAGAACGACAAGTTCGCCACCGACTTCACCGCCCAGATCGGCGCCAACTCCAGTGCCAGTCCCTTCTGGGTGTACCCCCAGTTCTCCCAGATGGAGAAGGTGCTGGCCGAGGAGGTGCAGGCCATCCTCATCGGCAAGAAGTCGCCCAAGGACGCCCTGACGTCGGCCCGCGACCGGATGAACGCCCTGATCAAGTGAGCCTCACCATCGCCTCCGTGGAGGCCGTCGCGCTCGCCGCCCCCTTCGCGCGGCTGTACGGCGGCGCCGACCGGGTGCCGGACTGGCTGCTGACGCCCGCGTCGAGCCATCGCGTACTGCCCCGGCTCGGGCAGTACACGACGCTGGTCCGGATCAGGACGACCGACGGGCTGGAGGGCATCGGCGAGGCCTATGGCCTGCCCGAGCCGCGGGTCACCGCGACGATCGTCGGGAGCCTGCTGGCGCCGATGCTGCTCGGGCGGGACGCGGGCGCGTCGGAGGCGCTGTGGGAGCTCATGTTCGGCGCGCAGGCCGCGGCCGGGCGGACCGGCGGCTTCTACCTGGAGGCGATCAGCGGGGTCGACCTCGCGCTGTGGGACCTGCGGGGCAAGGCCGCCGGGCTGCCGGTGCACCGGTTGCTCGGCGGGCCGGTCCGCACCACGGTGCCCGTGTACGCCTCGCCGATCCCGTTCCTGCCGTCCACAGTGGAGTCGGCTGAGCACGCACTGTCCTTCGTGGACGCCGGGTTCCGCGCGGTGAAGCTCAAGCTGGGCCGGAGCTTCGACACCGACGTCGCCCACGCGGCGGCGGTGGCCGCGGCGCTGGGCGGCAAGGCCGCGCTGAAGGTGGACCTGAACTGCGCGTACGACGTGAAGACGGCGATCCGGCTCGGCCTCGCCCTCGAGGAGCTGGGTGTGCGCTGGCTGGAGGAGCCCTTGACGACGGATGACGTCGCGGGGCTGGCCGAGGTGCGCGCGGCCGTGCGGATCCCGGTCGTGACGGGCGAGAGCGAGTTCAGCCGGTACCGCTACCGGGATTTCCTGCTCCAGCGGGCGGTGGACGTCGTCATGCCGAACCTGGCCCGGGCCGGCGGCATCACCGAGGCGCGGCGGATCGCGGCGCTGTGCTCGGCCTTCCACGTGGACGTCTCGCCGCACGGCGTCGGCTCCGCGGTCGGCGTCGCGGCCGCGCTGCAGTTCGCCGCAGCCACCCCGAACGTGCCGGTCTACGAGTACAACCGGCTGCCCAACCCGCTGCGCGACGACCTCGCCGCGTTCGAGCTGCGCGACGGCGAGCTGGTCGTGCCGGACGGGCCCGGGCTCGGCATCACGCTCGACGAGGAGGAGATCGTGCGGTACGAGGTGTTCCGTGCCTGACCTCGCGGTGGTCACGGGCGCGGCCGGGGGACTCGGCGCGGCGATCGCTGCCCGGCTGTCCGCCGACGGCTTCGCGGTGCGCGGGATGGACCGGGCCGACGGCGACCTGACCACGGAGGACGGTGTGGCCGCCGCGTTCGCCGGGCTCGCCGCGGTGCGGGTCCTCGTGCACTGCGCGGGCATCACGGCCGGGGCACCCGCGCACGAGACGTCGCTGCGGGACTGGCACGCGGTGCTGGACACCAACCTCACCTCGGCGTTCCTGTGCGCCCGCGCGGTGCTGCCGGGCATGATGGCGGCCGGCCGCGGCGTCATCGTGACGATCGGCTCGATCCACGGCCGGGCCCACTTCCCGGCGCTGCCCGCGTACGCGGCGTCGAAGGCCGGCCTCACCGCGTTCACCCGCCAGCTCGCCGTGGACTACGGCCGGTACGGCATCCGCGCGGTCACGATCTCGCCGGCCTGGGTCCGCACCCCGGACACCGAGACGCGGGTGGCGGACCCGGACGACCTGGCCCGCCTGGCCGAGACCCAGCGGCTCGGCACCCCGGACGACGTGGCGGCCGCCGTGTCGTACGTGGTCTCCGACGCCGCCGCCCTGCTCACCGGCACCGAGCTCGTGCTCGACGGCGGCGCGGGCGCGGTGCAGACGGCCGCGCTGCTGCGCCCCGGCCCGCGCGCCAAGCTCGGCCTGCCACCACTGCGAGAGACCGGCGAGGACGCCCCATGACCTTCGACGACGTACTGCGCGGGCGCCGCCTGGTCGCCATCCTCCGCGGTGTGCCGGTGGAGCGCGCGCTGGAGCTGGCCCGTGCGGTGTGGGCAAGCGGGGCCGGCGTCGTGGAGGTCCCGGTGCAGACCGCGGAGGCGTTCGCGTGCCTGCGGGCCCTCGCCGGGGCCGCGCCCGCCGGGGAACTGGTCGGGGCGGGGACCGTGCGCAGCCCGGCGCAGGTCGAGCAGGCCCGCGCGGCCGGTGCGGGCTTCACCGTCGCACCCGGCCTCGACATCGACGTCCTGCGGGCCAGCCACGACGCCGGGCTGCCGCACCTGCCCGGCGTCGCCACCGCCACCGAGGTGCATCACGCGCTCAACGCCGGCTGCACCTGGCTCAAGGCGTTCCCGGCCGGCGCGCTCGGCCCGCGCTGGATCGCCGAGATGCGCGGCCCGTTCCCGCAGGCGCGGTTCGTGGCCACCGGGGGCGTCGACGCGTCCAACGCCCGTGACTACTTCGCCGCGGGCGCGGGGGCCCTCGGCGTCGGCGGGGCGGTCGCCCGCGAGGGCGGCCTCGCCGCACTGCTGGAGGTCCTGCCGTCCGATTGAAGGAGGAACCGATGCGCCGCCTCGCAACCGTCCTCGTCACCGCCGCCCTGATCCTGACCCCGGCCGCCGTCGCCCATGCCGATCCCACCGGCACCGGCTGGACGCTGGTCTTCTCCGACGACTTCAACGCGTCCACCGTGGACACCGCGAAGTGGAACTACCGCACCGACAGCAAGGCCTACAGCACCCAGCGCCCCGAGAACGTCTCCGAGTCCGGCGGGAACCTGAACATCGCCCTGAAGCAGGAGACCTTCGGCGGCAAGGACTACACCGGGGGCGGGGTCGTGTCGAAACAGGCGCTGCGCTACGGCTACTACGAGACCCGCGCCAAGCTCAACGACGGCGCCGGCTGGCACAGCAGCTTCTGGATCATGTCCGGCGACGGCGCGACGACGTTCCCGGCCTCGCAGCGCACCGAGATCGACGCGTTCGAGATCGACTCGATCACGCCGAACCGCATCCACCACGGCGTGCTGACGTGGAAGGGCAACGGCGTGTCGGCCGGCAAGTCGTACGGCACCACCTACAACAGCTCCACAGTGGACACCCGGCAGTGGCACACGTACGGGCTGGACTGGTCCGAGACGAGCGCGCGGTTCTATGTGGACGGTGCGCTGGCCTACACCGCGCCGTACCTGCCGAGCGACTGGACGCACGACTACACGAACATCTGGCTCACGAGCATCGCGTACGGCTCGGTCCCGGACGCGGCGAAACTGCCGGCGACGGTGCAGTTCGACTACGTGAAGTACTGGCAGAAGGACTACTACGTCGACAACGACGGCCCGGCGGCCTACGGGTACTCGGAGACCGGCACCTGGGCCGACTCCACGCTGACCGGCTGGACGGTCGCCTCGCCGACCCGCTACTCGGCGTGCGGCGCGGCCGGCAACACGGCGACCTGGCGGCCCAACCTCCGCGCGGCCGGCACCTACCAGGTCTTCTACTACAAGGTCGCGGCCGCGAACAGCGACCCGGCCACCCGGCTGGACGTCGTGCACTCAGGGACGACCTCCACCACGACGGTCAACGGCACGTCGGGCCCGGCGGGCTGGGTGAGCCTCGGGACGTACACCTTCGGCTCCGGCACTTCGGGATCGGTGAAGCTCACCAGCTCCGGCTCCGGCTCCGGCTGCGCCCGCGCGGACGCGGTGAAGTTCGTGCGGGTCTGAGCGCCGGGGGCCCGCCGTCGAGCGGGCCCCCGGGCACCGGTCAGCCCAGGTGGACCGGGGTCACCTCGGCCACTTCCGGCTTGGTGTTGCGCACCATCGTGATGACCAGGACGGTGGCCACCGCCAGGAGCACGGCGCTCGCCGTGAAGGCGACGTTGTAGCCGTGGATCGCCGCGTGCGCCTGGGTCAGCGGGGAGCCGGCCCCGGCCGCGTGGTCCGCGATGTAGCCGGTCACCGCCGTGGTGAAGATGGTGTTGAGCAGGGCGGTGCCGAGCGAGCCGCCGACCTGCTGGGTCGTGTTCACCATCGCGCTGGCCACACCCGCGTCGTGGTTGGCGATGCCGGCCAGGGCCAGGCTCGACATCGGCACGAAGACCAGGCCCATGCCCAGGCTCATCGCCACGAACGCCGGCAGGATGCTCACCGCGTAGCTCGAGTCGAGGTCGAGGCGGGTCAGCCAGATCATCGACGCGGTGGCGAGCACGCCGCCGACCGACATGAGGATCTTCGGGCCGGTGCGGGGGAGCAGGCGCGAGGCGATGACCGCGGCGGCGATGATGCCGCCCGAGAACGGCATGTACGCCACGCCGCTCTTCAGGGCCGACCAGCCCATGGTCTGCTGCAGGTAGAACGTCATGAACAGGAACATGCCGAGCATGCCGGCCCCGAGCAGGATCGACACCAGGTAGGACGCGCCCCGGTCGCGGTCGAACAGCACGCGCAGCGGCAGCAGCGGGTGCTTCGTCCGCGACTCCCAGTACAGGAACGCGCCCAGCAGCACGACCGCCGAGGCCAGCCAGCCGATCGTCACGCCCGAGCCCCAGCCGTCGGTCGCCGCCTTGGTGAAGCCGTAGACCAGCGCCACCTGACCGGCCGTGGCGAGAATCGCCCCTGGGATGTCGTACCGCGTGTCCCCCGACGCCTTGCTCTCGCGCACGAGCGGGATGGCGGCCACGAACGCGAGGACCGCGATCGGGATGTTGACGAGCAGGCACCAGCGCCAGTCCGCGTACTCCGTGAGCACACCGCCGGCGAGCAGGCCGATCGCGGCGCCACCGCCGGAGATGCCGCCGAAGACGCCGAACGCCTTGGCGCGCTCCTTGGCCTCGGTGAACGTCACCGTGATGAGCGACAGGGCGGCCGGGGCGAGCAGAGCGCCGAACAGACCCTGCAGGCCGCGGGCGGCGAACAGGGTGCCCGCGTTCACCGCGGCCCCGCCCAACGCCGAAGCGCCCGCGAAGCCGAGCAGGCCGATGAGGAAGGTGCGCTTGCGGCCGAAGAAGTCGGCGATCCGGCCGCCGAGCAGCAGCAGGCCGCCGAAGGTGAGCGTGTACGCGGTGACGATCCACTGCCGGTCGGCCGTCGAGATGTCGAGCGCCTGCTGGGCCGACGGCAGCGCGATGTTCACGATCGTCGCGTCGAGCACGACCATGAGCTGCGCGACGGCGATGACGGCGAGCGCGAGCCAGCGCCGCGGATCAGGTGGTACCAAAGAAGATGATTTAACGGATATGTCAGAAGTCAGGACAGCATCGTTCGCCACGTGGCAAACCCCCAGTGAAGTCTTCAGCCCCGCTGAAGAATCGGCATCAACACACCGTCGACCAGCCGCTCGACGAACTCCTCGTCGAGGGGACCGTTCTGCCACATGCGCCGGCTCGTGACCATCGCATGCAGGACCTCGTGCAGCAGGTCCGCGGACGTCCCGGGAGGGACCTCGCCGCGGGCGGCCGCGCGTTCGAGCATCGACTCGTACATGCCGTGCTTGGTCGAGTACGCACATCGGTACATGACCTCGGCCAGCTCCGCGTTGTGCGTCGCCGCCGTCAGCAGCCCGGTGAACACCGCGCCGTCCGGCCCGCACGCGGCCGTGCACACGGCGTTGAGCTGCGCGAACAGGTCGCCGCGGAGGGAGCCGGTGTCGGGGGGCTGCGCTGCCCCGCCGTACCGGTGCTCGACCGCCTCCATGACCAGCTCCGGCTTGCTCGGCCAGCCCCGGTAGATGGTCGCCTTGCTCGCACGGGCCCGCGCGGCGACGGCGTCCATCGTCATCCGGTCGTAGCCGACCTCGCCGAGCAGCTCGAACACCGCGTCGCAGATGGCGGCGCGGCGGTCGGCCTTGGTGGAGGTCACGGTCACGAGTCCGAACCTAGCGCGCGAACCCGAGCGAAACGAAACCGTTTCGTACACCACTTCTGTGAGCGGCGCCACACCGGATTTCCACGCGGCGCCCCGGCCCTGTAACGCAAGACGGTGTGACAAACCTGCGGGCCCCGGCGGTACTGCCATGGCCCGCACCCGCCTATCGTCAGGTCCATGACGACAGAGCTGTCGACCGAGCGGCGCATGTGGGCGCTCTTCGAACCGTTGCACGCGGTCACCTACTTCGCCCCGCAGGGCCGGGCCGCGTTCGAGGAGGCGGGACTGCACGGCTTCTGGCGCGGGTACTTCGCCGGGCGCGCCGCCCCGCTCGGCCCGGTCAGCGCCGCCCCGGTCGTCGCCGCCTTCTACGGCTTCGCCCCGCGCATGGTCGAACGGGCGCTGCCCGAGCTGTGGACCCGCCTGTCACCCGAGGCCGCCCTGGCCGCCCGCCTCGACGGCGCCCGCCGCGCCCTCACCCCCGCGGTGGAGGGCCTCGACGGCGTCGACGAGATGGCGGCGCTGCTGCGCGAGGCCGCCACCGGCGCCGAAACCTACGGCCGGGTCCTCGCCGCCGCCAACGCCGCCCAGCCCTGGCCCGACGACGCCCTCGGCGCGATCTGGCTCGCCGCCACCATCCTGCGCGAGCACCGCGGCGACGGTCACCTCGCGGCCCTGCTCGTCGAGGGCCTGGACGGCGCCGAGGCGATGGTCTGGCGGGTCGCCCTCAACGACGGCCGCGGACGCAAGATGGCCCAGCCGTCCCGCGGCTGGACCGACGAGGAGTGGGACGCCGCCCGCACCCGGCTCCACCAGCGCGGCTACCTCGACAGCGAGGGCACGGCGTCGGAGAAGGCGCGCTCGGCGTACCGAATCCTCGAAGAGACCACCGACCAGCTCGCCGCGCGCCCATGGCAGACGCTCGGCCCGCAGCGGACCGAGCGCCTGGCCGAACTGCTCACCCCGGTCACCGACCGGATCAACACCGAGCTGGCCGCCTTCTATCCCAACTGGATCAAGCTGCCTATGCCAGCTCGGGGTGCCTCTTGATGTAGGCCGCGATGAACGGGCACTGGGCGATGATGTTCAGCCCCGCGTCCTTGGCGAGGGTCAGGGCCCCGTTGGCCAGCTTGCTGCCGACCCCCTGCCCCTCGTACTGCGGCTCAACCTCGGTGTGCGTGAACGTCACCGTGTCCCCGTCGAGGCGGTAGTAGGCGAACCCGGCCTTCTCCCCGTCGACGCGAATCTCGTACCGGTGTTCCCCGGCGTTGTCGCTGACCTCGAAGTCCACTCAGGACGCCTCTCCCCGAACGTGCGCGTGCGCCGCGGGGATGCTGCCGAGCCGACCGGCCTGGTAGTCCTCGAACGCCTGCATCACCTCGGCCTTGGTGTTCATGACGAACGGACCATACGCCACCACGGGCTCCCGGATCGGCTGACCGCCGAGGAACAGCACGTCCATCGTGGGGTGGTCCGGGTTCTGCTTGGCGTCGGCGGTCACCGTGATGCTGTCACCCTCGCCGAAGACGGCCAGCTGGCCGAGCTCCACCGGGCGCCCCTTGGTCCCGACGGTGCCCTTGCCGGCCAGGGTGTACGCGAGCGCGTTGAAGTCCTTGCGCCACGGCAGCGTCAGCGACGCCCCGGGCGAGATGGTCGCGTGGATGAGCGTGATCGGCGTGTACGTGACGCCCGGCCCCGCATGCCCGTCGAGCTCACCGGCGATCACGCGCAGCAGCGACCCGCCGTCGGGTGAGGTCAGCAGCGACACGTGGCTACCCCGGATGTCCTGATACCGCGGCGCGGCGAGCTTGTCCGCCTTCGGCAGGTTCACCCACAGCTGGAAGCCGTGGAAGAGGCCGCCGCTGACGACGAGGTGCTCGGGCGGGGTCTCGATGTGCAGGATCCCGGAGCCGGCCGTCATCCACTGCGTGTCGCCGTTGGTGATGGTGCCACCGCCGCCGTTGGAGTCGTGGTGGACGAACTCGCCGTCAATGATGTAGGTGACCGTCTCGAAGCCGCGGTGCGGGTGCCACGGGGTTCCCTTCGCCTCGCCGGCCGGGTAGAGCACCTCACCCATCTGATCCATGTGGATGAACGGGTCGAGTCGGCGGAGGTCGACACCGGCGAATGCCCGGCGGACCGGGAAGCCCTCGCCCTCGTATCCCTTGGGAGCCGTCGTCACGGAGATCACCGGACGCGGCTGGGACGCCACCGGATCGGGTGTGGCGACGCGCGGCAGTGCAAGAACGTTGTCGACCGTGATCGCGGGCATGTCACGCCTCCAGGGATGCGGCTGGTTTCGCCTGAGCAAACGATACTTGCGAGACAAGTATTCCGCAAGTCAACAATATCGAGACGCGCTCGGCGACGGGCGCCCTGCATCCCGGGCCGGGCGCCTTGGTGACCGTGATGCGCCGGACGAGCAGGGCGACGAACGCGCGGCGCTCGTCCAGCGGCGCCCCGCTCCACCAGGACCGGTCGCTTCCAGTGGCGTGCGCGAAGACGTTCCCGACGACGTGCTCGTCCAGCGCGCGCTGCGAGATGGTGCAATCGCCGGCGTGGTCGCCGGGCCGGCGTACACCTCTGGGCCGGGTGCACCGGTACGCCGGGCGGAAGCCGTGCCGGGTGTTGCGGTGCGACTTCATGGCGGCGCCGCACTCGCAGTAGAGGATGCCAAGCGCCGACAGCAGGGCAGGCCGGGGCGGGTCGAGCGGCGCCGCTCGGGTCGGGCGTCGGTCCAGCCGGTGCTGCAGGCGGAACCAGGTCTCCGGGTCGATGATCCGGGGGTGCGCCTCGATCGGGCGGCCGTCCGGATCGCGAACGATGCGATAGCCGGCGACGCTCGCGCTCGGGCGGCCGTCGGGTCGCGTCCGGTCGGCGTAGACGACCTCGGCCGCGAAGCCGGCGACACGCGGGTCGCGGACGATGCGGTCGAGCGTGCGCAGACACCAGGCGCTGTTCGCGGTCTGCTTGCCGACGGTGGCGCCCCGGGTCGGAATGCCGTCGGCGTTCAGGGCGGCGGCGATGCCGGTCAGCGTGGCGGGGGAGTCGGCGTCGAGCAGGCGCCCGACGACGTGGCGGATCACGGCGGCCTCGTCGTCGCGGCGGGCGAGGCGCTGGATGACGAAGGGGTCGCCGTCGGCGGTGTGCCGGGTCTCCGGAGCGAGCGCGAATCCGTACGGCGCCTTGCCCGACAAGTACCCACCAAGTTCGCGGGCGGCGGCCTTCACGGCGCTGACAGCCGCGCTCTTGCTCCTGGATTCGGCGTGCGCGGCGTTGAGCCCGGCGACGAGGCGGATCAGGTCCGAGGCGTTGCCGCGCCGGAACTCGCCCTCGACGATCGAGACGATCGTGACGCCGCGGTCGAGCAGGTCGATCAGCACCGGGACGACGTCGAGCGGGTCAGCGCGGGACAGCCGGCTGATGTTGAACGTGATGATGACGTCCACGAGGCCGGCGTGGCAGGCGGCGATGAGTCGGTCGAGGGACGGGCGGGCGGCGCCGGTGTAGGCGGAGATGCCGTTGTCCTCGTAGGAGCCGACCCAGTGGGCGCCGAGTTCGTGGGCGCGGACGCGGGCGATCTCGCGTTGCGTGGCCGGGGATGCTTCTGAGTATAGCCATTGGGCCATACGCAGAATAGTGCGGCGGTGGCCGAAGCATCGGCGGGGAGGATGGAGGTATGAGTACGGAGGCGCGTGGGTTGGCCGGGCTGGCGATGTTGCTGGCGGACGAGACGCGGGCGGCGATGTGCCTCGCGCTGCTCGACGGCCGTGCCTGGACCGCCGGGGAACTCGCCGCGCACGCCGGGGTGGCCCGGTCCACCGCCACCGAGCACCTCGATCGGCTGGTCGACGGGGGGCTGCTGCAGGAGGAGCGGCAAGGCCGGCACCGGTACGTCCGGCTCGCCGATGCCGAGGCCGCGCAGCTCATCGAGGATCTCTCCGCGCGGCTCGAGCCCGATCGGACGCCGCCTCGGGGGTTGCGGCAGGCGGCGGCGTCGGCGGCGATGAAGCGGGCGCGGACCTGCTACGACCACCTGGCCGGCGAACTGGGGGTCGCGGTGGCCGATGCGATGACGGCGCGCGGGTTCATCGATCAGCGGGGCGGGTTCGCGATCACCGAGGCGGGCCTGGGCTGGCTGGGCGACGAGCTCGACATCGTGCTGCAGGCGAAACGCCGGCCGCTGGCCAGGGGATGCATCGACTGGACCGAGCGGCGCCCGCACCTCGCCGGGGTGGCGGGGGCGCGGCTGTGCGAGCGGTTGCTGGAGCGGCGGTGGGTGGTACGGATCGGGACCACCAGGGCCGTCAAGGTCACGAAGGCGGGGCAGGAGGGGCTGCACGCACTTCTGGGCATCGATTAGGTTTTCGCGCGCCTGGGTAGACAGCGGTCAACACCGACGTGAATCCCCGGAGGCTGACGTGTTCGCTGTGATCGCCGCGATCCTGTTCGCGGTAGCCCTTCTGCTTGATCTGCTCGGTGCCGACACCGGGCCGGTGCTCGATGCCGGGACGCTGAGCCTGGCCGGCTTCCTGTGCATCGCGCTGCACCTGGCGGGTGCGGGCACCTGGACGTCGAGCCGGTGGAGCAACCGGCGCCGGCGGGGTTACGCGCGCCGATAGTATCGGGGCCGTGGAGCCTCTCCTCGTGCTCGCGGGTCTCGCTGTGGTGTGCGCCGGGCTGGTACTGCTGGCCCGGCGCATCCGGCGGCGCAACCTGCACGGCGGCCTGCTCAGCGTGGCCGAGGAGCTCTACCTGCCGTCCGCGAAGCGGCTGCGGGGGGAGACGCAGGAAGTACGACAGGCGGAACAGAAGTCGGGCGAGAAGCCCTAGGCGATCCAGGCCGACAGATCAGGGCCCTTCGGCACGACGCCTGACGGGTTCAGGTTGGCGTGGGTGCCGAAGTAGTGGCGCTTGATCTGGTCGAAGTCGACGGTCTCGCCGAAGCCGGGCGTGCCGTACAGCTCCCGCGCGTACCGCCACAGGCTCGGCATCTCGGCGAGTTTGTTGCGGTTGCACTTGAAGTGCGTGTGGTACACGGCGTCGAAGCGCACCAGCGTGGTGAACAGGCGCACGTCGGCCTCGGTGATGTGCTCGCCCATGAGGAAGCGCCGGACGGCCAGCCGCCGCTCGAGGTCGTCGAGGCGGGCGAACAGGCGCTCGTACGCCTGGTCGTAGGCCTCCTGCGTGGTGGCGAAGCCGCAGCGGTACACCCCGTTGTTCACGTCCTCGAAGATCTCCTGCATGAGCTGGTCCATCTCGGCCCGGCTCGCGGCCGGCAGCAGCTCGGGCCGCCGGGTGGCCAGGGGCGCCCAGTCGGTGGACAGGTCGAGCGTGATCTGCGGGTAGTCGTTGGTGACGACGCAGCCCGTGACGGTGTCGATGATCGCGGGCACGGTGACCCGGCCGGTGTAGGCGGGGTCGGTGCCGGCGTACGCCTCGGCCAGGAACTCGATGCCGAGCACCGGGTCGCGGCCGCCGGGGTCGAGGGAGAAGCGCCAGCCGCGCTCGTCGCGGATCGGGTCGACGGTGCCCAGGGAGAGCGCGTCCTCCAGGCCCATCAGGCCGCGGACGATGACCGCGCGGTGGGCCCACGGGCAGGCCCGGGACCAGATCAGCCGGTACCGCCCGGGCTCCAGCGGCCACCGCCCCCGCTCGTCGGGGCCCTCGCCGGGCGCGGAGTCCGACTCGGCGGCGATCCGGCCGGTGAAGTGGTTGGGCTGACGGACGAACTCGCCGCGGGATGACGTCTCCCGCTGGAACTGCGCCATATCTACGACACTAGCCCGTATGACCGTTCGTGTTGAGCGCCGAGACCGGGTGTGGACCGTCGTGCTGGACCGGCCGGAGGTCCGCAACGCGGTGGACGGGCCGACCGCGGAGGCCCTGGCGACGGCGTTCCGCGAGTTCGACGCCGACCCCGACTTCGACGTGGCCGTGCTCTGGGGCGCCGGGGGCAGCTTCTGCGCCGGAGCCGACCTGAAAGCCTTCTCGAACCGCGTGGAGCCGGACGGCGACGGTCCGATGGGCCCGACCCGCATGCGGCTCTCCAAGCCGGTGATCGCCGCGGTGTCCGGCCACGCGGTCGCCGGCGGGCTGGAGCTGGCGATCTGGTGCGACCTCCGGGTCGTCGAGGAAGACGCGATCTTCGGCGTGTACTGCCGCCGCTGGGGCGTCCCCCTCATCGACGGCGGCACCGTGCGCCTGCCCCGGCTGATCGGGGCCGGCCGCGCCCTCGACCTGATCCTGACCGGCCGCCCCGTCGACGCCCAGGAGGCACTGCGCATCGGCCTGGCCGACCGGGTGGTTCCGCCGGGAACCGCCCGCGAGGCGGCCGAGGCGCTGGCCGTGCAACTGTCCGCGCTGCCGCAGGAGTGCCTGCGCAACGACCGCAGCGCCCTGTACGAGTCGCTGGGCCGCACAGTCGAGGAAGGCCTGGCAATCGAGTACGAACGGGGAGTGGCCTCCCTGGCGAGTGGCGCACGGCAAGGTGCCGCCCGCTTCATAGCCGGCGAGGGCCGCCACGGCGAATAAGACTCGGTGCGGTGTTGAGGGGGTGTGGGTGGAGCGAAGCTCCCCCACCGCTTTTCAGGACATTCGACGGTCCAACCCCGCCGCCAAGGCGCCCATACAGCGCTCCGACCTTCCGCTGCGCAAGGACATAGGGTGATCAGGTGGTGAACAGGGGAGACGTCGAGGCCGCGGCGCGGCGGATCGGTTCGTTCGTGCGGTCCACGCCGTCGTACGAGGTGCGGCCCGGCCTGTGGTTCAAGCTCGAACTGCTCCAGCACAGCGGGTCGTTCAAAGCGCGCGGCGCGTTCAACCGGATCCTGGCCGCCCGCGAGGAGGGCGTGCTGCCTGCGGCCGGGGTGGTCGTCGCGTCGGGTGGCAATGCGGGGCTCGGGGTGGCGTACGCGGCGGCGACGCTGGGAGTGCCGGCGGAGGTGTTCGTGCCGCTGACCGCGCCCGCGACGAAGGTGGCCCGGCTCAAGGAGCTCGGCGCGCGGGTGGAGCAGCACGGCCGGGAGTACGCGGAGGCCCATGCCGCCTCGATGGTGCGGGTGGCCGAGACCGGGGCGCTGTTCGTGCACGCGTACGACCAGCCGGAGATCGTGGCCGGGCAGGGCACCCTCGCGCTGGAGCTGCCGCCGGCCGACACGGTCGTCGTCGCGGTCGGCGGGGGCGGGCTCGTCGGCGGGGTCGCGGCGGCGGTCGGCGACCGGGCGCGGATCGTGGCGGTCGAGCCGGAGGGGGCGCCGACGCTGCACGCCGCCCTGGCCGCGGGAGCGCCGGTGGACGTTCCCGTCGACAGTGTGGCCGGTGACTCGCTCGGTGCGCGTCGGGTGGGCGGGATCGCGTTCGATTTGGCGGTACACCATAAGGTCGAAAGCATCCTCGTGAGCGATGCGGCGATCGTGGCCGCGCGCCGGCGGCTGTGGCAGGAGCACCGGCTCGCGGTGGAGCACGGTGCGGCGGCCGCGCTCGCCGGGCTGGCGCTGGTCGAGGAGCCGGGCACGGCCGTGGTGGTGCTGTGCGGGGCGAACACCGACCCGGCGACCCTGCACGCCGAGCCGGCCCATGCCGCCGGATGAGGTCTTCGACGCGGCGCTGAAGCGGTTCCTCGCCCAGCAGCGCGTCGACATGCGCTCGCTCGCCGCCGAGCTCGGGATCGGCCGGGCCACCCTGTACCGGCGCGCGGGCGGGCGGGATCAGGTGCTCGGGCACGTGCTGTGGTACCTCACCGACCGCAACCTGGACCGGGCCGTCCGCGCGGTCGAGGGCCGCCGCGGCGCCGACCGGATCGTGGCGATGATCGGGCACTTCCTCAACGCCGTGCAGGACCAGCCGGCCCTGCGGCACTTCCTGGCCACCGAGCCGGAGGCGGCGCTGCGCATTCTGACCTCGAAACGGGGCATCGTGCAGGGGCGGGTCGTCGCCCACCTCGAGGGGCTGATCCGGGAGGAGATCGCGACTGGGGCTTTTGCCCCAAGACTCGATGCGCGCACGCTGGCGTTTGTCGTCGTGCGGATCGGGGAGAGTTTCCTGTACGCCGACGCCATCGCGGACGGCGAGCCGGACGTGGAACAGGCGCTGGAGATCATCGGGCGGTTGCTGGAAGGTTCGTGATGCTGGTCAAGGCAGATGTGTGCGTCGTCGGCGGCGGCCCCGCGGGCCTGGTCCTCGCGCTGTTGCTGGGCCGGCGCGGGATCGACACCGTGGTGCTGGAGAAGCACGAGACGTTCCTGCGCGACTTCCGCGGCGACACCGTGCACCCGTCCACGCTGCAGCTCATGGACGAACTCGGCCTGGGCGAGGAGCTGGCGCAGCTCCCGCACCGCATCGTGCGCGACTTCCGGATCAGCTACGAGGGCGGCGGCACGTTCCACCCGGCCGACTTCAACCGCCTGAACGTCCCGCATCCGTACGTCATGATGCTCCCGCAGTGGGACTTCCTCGAACTGCTGGCGCGGCACGGGGACTTCGCGCTGTACCGGCGCTGTGAGGTGACGGCCGTCAACCGCCGCGACCGGCGCGTGGTCGGCGTGACGGCCCAGACGCCGCAGGGCCCGGTCGAGGTCGCCGCCCCGCTGACGGTCGCGTGCGACGGGCGCCATTCGACGGTACGGCGGGAGCTCGGACTGCGCTCCAAGGACTTCGGCGCGCCCATCGACGTGCTGTGGTTCCGCCTGCCGCGCTCGCCCGGGGATCCCGAGGGCCTGGCCGGCCAGGTCGGCGACGGACGGCTCTTCATCGGCATCGACCGCGGCGAGTACTGGCAGCTGGGCTGGGTCGTCCCGAAGGGCGGCGACGAGCGCATCCGGGCCGCCGGGCTCTCCGAGTTCCGGGCCGGGATCGCCGCGAGCATCCCGTGGCTGGCCGACCGGGTCGGCGAGCTGCACTCCTGGGACGACGTGCACACCCTGACCGTGCGCATGGACCGCCTGTACCGCTGGAGCGTCCCCGGCGCCCTCCTGATCGGCGACGCGGCGCACGCCATGTCCCCGGTCGGCGGCGTCGGCATCAACCTGGCCATCCAGGACGCGGTGGCCGCCGCCCGCGTGATCGGCGCCGCGTTCGACCAGGGCCGCCCGCCGACCGACCGCGAACTCGCCGCCGTCCAGCGCCGCCGCGCCCTGCCGACCGCGGGCACCCAGCTCGTCCAGCGCGCGATGCAGCGGGGCGTGCTGTTCCCCGCGGTGACCGGCCGCCCGAGCCGGCCACCGCTGCCCGTCCGCCTGCTGGACCGCTACCCACCGCTGCGCACGCTTCCCGCCCGCGTGATCGGCGTGGGCATCCGGCCCGAGCACGTCTAGCCTGCGACGAGGCGCGAGACGCCCTTGTTCACCTTGTACGACTTGACCTTCGTGGCCGTGGTGTTCGGGTCCTTGCGCTCCCGGACGTGGTACCAGTCCATGCGGCACGAGTCGGGGCGGACCTCCAGCACGCCGTAGCCGTGGCCGTCCAGCTCGGCCCACTTCACGTGCGGGTTGGCGGCGCGCACGATGCTCGCCGCGATCGGGCCGACCAGCCCCGGCGGCACGCCGACGAAGTCGTTGACGTTGTCGCTGGTGATCGACGGCACCACGAACTCGACGGCGGTGGGGGAGTTGAGCGTGGACAGCGTGGTCAGCTCGTTCGCCCAGCTGGTGTGGATGTCGCCGGTGATGAACACGGTGTCGCGGACGTTGTTGGCCCGCAGGTGGTTGACCAGCTCGTCACGGTCGGCGTTGTACCCGTCCCACTGATCCGTGTTGATCGCGTACCCGTTGGACGGGATGCCGAGCAGCTTGCCGACCGGGCCGAGCAGCCAGGCCGGCAGGGTGCCGACGTCGACCCGGGCGATCATGTCCGGGTTGCCGACGATCTTCCACTGCGCGGTCGACGCGGCCAGCCCCTGCTTGAGCCAGCTCATCTGGTCGTCCCCGGTGATCGTGCGCGCGGGGTCGTCGACGGCGCCCCCGGACGCCTGCTGCGACCGGTACGAGCGCAGGTCCAGCATGCTCAGCTCGGCCAGCTTCCCGAACCGCACCCGCCGGTAGATGTGCCCGTCGTCAGCCAGCCGCACCGGCATCCACTCGGCATAGGCCTGCCGGGCCGCGGCCACCCGGGCGGCGAAGGAGCCCTCGGTCGCCGGGTCGTGGTTCTCGGCCCCGCCGGCCCACATGTCGTTGGCCACCTCGTGGTCGTCCCACGTGATGATCCACGGCACCGCGGCGTGCAGCGCCTGTGCGTCAGGATCCGTCTTGTACTGCGCATGCCGGATCCGATAATCCGCCAGCGAGACGATCTCGTGGGTCGGCTGGGCCTGCCGCACGACCGTCCCACCGGCGGTGAACCCGCCCGACGCGTACTCGTACAGATAATCGCCCAGGTGCACGACCGCCTGCAGGTCCCCGCGCTGGGCGAGGAGCCGGTAGGGCGCGAAGTAGCCGGCCTCCCAGTTCGAGCACGACACCACTCCCAGCCGCAGCAGGGCAACAGCGGCATCGTCGGCGGGCGCGGTCAACGTCCGCCCGGTCCCCGACCACTGCCCGGCCACCCCGAACCGGTACCAGTAGGTCGTGGCCGGTTGCAGTCCGCGCACATCCACCTTCACCGTGTGATCGCGCTCCGGCCCGGTCAGGAACTCGCCGGACCGGACCACGGCGGCGAACCCGGGATCGGTGGCGACCTGCCAGGTGACGGTGGTGGCCGGACCGACGCCGGAGCCAGGGGTCGCCTGGGCGGTGGGCGTGACCCGGGTCCACAGCAGGATCCCGTCCGGCAGCGGGTCACCGGAGGCCACCCCGTGCACGAAGAGCGGGGTGGCGGCGGAGGCCTGGGTCGCCACGGCGACGGCGGCCGCGGCGGCACCCCCGGCGATGAGCAGAGCGCGCCGGGTCACGGCAGCATCGACAGTCATGGTTGTCGTTTGTACTGCGAGCAGCCACTGGGCAGTACCCGTTCGCGTGGAAGTTGTGGCGAACGGGCGATGTCGCCTGTCGAAAATTAGTACATGTCGGATTCGTCCATAGACCACAGGGGCTGCCACTGGACATAGGCAGTACCTTCTCTGCATGGCCACGGTGTTGCTGGTTGAGGACGACCATGTCGTGCGGGGCGCCCTGCTGCGTTCCCTGACCGACCGGGGTCACACGGTGCACGCGGTCGGCACGGCCCTGGAAGCCCTGCGCCGCTTCGCTGCCGAGACCCCTGACCTGGTCGTGCTCGACCTCGGTCTGCCCGACCTGGACGGCGCCGACGCGCTGCGCATGCTGCGCGGGATCGCGGACACGCCGATCATCATCGCCACCGCCCGCGACGACGAGGCGGAGATCGTCCGGCTGCTCAAGGCGGGCGCCGACGACTACATGATCAAGCCGTTCACCTCGGCCCACCTGGACGCCCGGATGACCTCCGTGCTGCGCCGCACGGGACGGGCGAGTCGCGAGGAGCCCACCGCCATCGAGGTGGGAGGCTTGCGGGTGGACATCGGCCAGCGCCAGGCATACCTGCACGGCGAGCCGCTGACCCTGACCCGCAAGGAGTTCGACCTGCTGGCGTACCTCGCCGCCCGGCCCGGCCGGGTGGTCTCACGCCGTGAGCTGTTGGAGGAGGTATGGCGGCAACCCTCAGTGGGCGAGGACCAGACGATCGACGTGCATCTGTACTGGCTACGCCGGAAACTTGGCGAGAGCGCGTCAGCGCCCAGATACCTGCACACCGTGCGGGGCGTGGGCTTCAGGTTCAGCGCCCCGGACTGAGGCGCACCCTCGCCTACGTCTCCGCGGCGGTCACCACGATGGTGGCGCTCGCCTTCCTGATCCCGCTGGGACTCGTCGTCCAGCAGCTCGCCCGCGAGCGTGCGCTCGCCGACGCCGAACGCCAGACCGCCGTGGTCGTGGCGGTGCTCACCGTGACCACCGACCCGCTGAGCATCGAGCGGGCCATCGCCAGCACCGGCGGCCCGGCGGTCACGCGCGTCTCCGTGCACAACCTCGGGCAGGCCGGCGCGGAGATCGGCATGGGGCACGCGGCCCCGGCCGACCTGACCCGGGCCGCGGACGCCGCCGCGCCCGTCGTCGCCGAGGTGAAGGGCGGCCAGTCGTACCTCGAGCCGGTCGACCTCGGCGAGGGCCGCACGACCGTCGTGGAGGTCTTCATCCCCGAGTCGGAGCTGTCCAACGGGGTCGCGGGCGCCTGGTGGGCCCTCGGCGCCGTCGCGCTCGGGCTGATCATCGCCTCGGTCTGGGTCGCCGACCGGCTGGCCTCGCGGATCATCATGTCCGCGCGGCAGCTGGCGGGCGCGGCCGGGGCGCTCAGCGAGGGGTACCTCGACGTCCGCATCGATCCGCAGGGCCCGGCCGAGCTGGCCGACGCGAGCTTCGCGCTCAACGTCATGGCCGACCGGATCATGGCCTTGCTGTCCAACGAGCGCGAGCTGGTCGCCGACCTCTCGCACCGGCTGCGCACCCCGCTGACCGCGCTGCGCCTGGACGCCGAGACCCTCGACGACTCCCAGGACGCCGAGCGCATCCGCGACGCCATCGCCGCCCTCGAGGTCGAGGTGGACAAGCTCATCCGGGCCATGCGGGAGCCCATCGACGCGCACTCGCCGACCCCCGACAAGGGCGAGCGGGTCGACGGGGCGGCCGCCTCGATCGGCGACGAGGGCTGCGACGTGGCCGAGGTGGTCCGCGACCGGATGATGTTCTGGTCGGCCGTCGCCGGTGACCAGGAGCGCGACTGCAAGGCGATCGGCACCGACGCCCCGGCCCCGGTCAACGTGCCCAAGGGCGAGCTGGCCGCGGCCCTGGACGCGCTGATCGGCAACGTGATCCGCTACACCCCGCAGGGCGTGCCGTTCGAGGTGGCGGTGACCCGGCGCGAGGACGGCTACGTCGTGCTGCGCGTCGAGGACGGCGGCCCCGGCATCCCCGACCCGGAACTGGCCATGCAGCGCGGCGAGAGCCAGCAGGGCTCGACCGGGCTGGGCCTGGACATCGTCAAGCGGGTCGCGATCGCCGGCAACGGCACCGTGAACATCGGCACCAGCTCGGCCCTCGGCGGGGCCAGCGTGGTGATCGTCATGACCGACGCCGACCCGGCCCCGAAGGACGCCCCGCCGCCGTCGCGTTGGCTGGTCGGGCGGCTGTCCCGCGAGCCCAACGAGCGTCGATCCCGCCGCCGCTCGGCATAGGCAGACACCCGTACATATGACTGGAACAACTTTCACTTAGAACTGTCTTAACTGGCCCGTTCCAGGTGGAACGGGCCGGTGCCACCTGGCTATGGTCAGCGCGTTCCCACGTGGACGCCCGGCACTCATCCGCCTTGCCACCCTCGAAGGCCGGTCGTCCCGCGCGCGGTGAGGATCGGTACCTCTGCCCTGTGCCGGTCCTCGCCGCGCGCCTCTTTCCCCTCCCGGAGGATCCGAGCGTGCAAGCGCGACCCGACAAGCCCCGCCGCCCCGTGCGCCGCATCGTGACGGCGGCTGCCGTCGTCGTGCTCGGCGCCGGCGCGGCCATCGCCGGACCCGGCGCCTTCCAGACCCTCTTCCACGAGCGGGACCGCGAACCGACCGCGATCTCCCAGGTCCCCGGGGACAACCCCGAGCAGGGCCTGATCTACGAGGGCCTGACCCCGGCGAAGAAGGGCGAGCCCTGCGTCGGTGGCTACCAGCTCACCGAGCGCGACCAGTGCAGCCACGGCCCCGACGTCCCGCCGACCGGCCTGAGCGTCCGCACCCAGGTCAAGGCCGTCGCCGCGGTGACCAAGGACGACCTGCCGCCCGCCGACACCGCCGCCGCTCCCCAGGAGCAGACGGTGCTCGCCGACGAGAACGTGGCCGAGGGCGCCGACGGTGGCTTCGCGGTCGTTCCGGACGCGGTCGCCGCCGACGGCTCCACCGCCGCCGCGGTCGGCGCGAGCGGTGTCGTGTGCGACGGCGACGGCGTGACCGGCAAGCGCGTGCAGGTGCTCTACGTGCGCGACGTCAACACCAAGAGCCGTTTCGGGGAGTACCTCGAGTCCTTCCGGACCTGGTCGGCCGGCATCGAGACGATCTACAACGCGAGCGCCCAGGAGACCGGCGGCGAGCGCCACGTGCGCTTCGTGACCACCCCGGACTGCAAGGTCGACATCCGCGAGGTCGAGCTCGGGGCGGGTGGCATGGCCACCTTCGACGCCACCATCAACGGGCTGAAGGCGCTGGGCTACAACCGCACCGACCGCAAGTACGTGATCTTCGGTGACGCCACCGTGTACTGCGGCATCGGCACCTTCGCCGGTGACACCCAGCCGGGCGAGAAGAACCGCAGCAACGGCGGCCCGGGCTACGGCCGCAGCGACAGCGGCTGCTGGGCGGCCAGCGTCGCCGCCCACGAGCTGGGCCACAACCTCGGCGCCGTGAACAACAACGCGCCGAACTCCAGCAAGGCCGGTCACTGCCTCGACGAGCACGACATCATGTGCTACAACGACTCGGGCGGCCTCAAGACGGCCGTCAAGTGCGCGGACGAGAAGCACGAGAACCGGCTCGACTGCAACCACGACGACTACTACAACACCAACCCGAGCCCGGGCAGCTACCTGGCGAACAACTGGAACGTGGCCAACAACCAGTTCCTGATCGCCGGCGGCGGCGGCACCACTCCGCCCCCGACCCCGACGGCGACCGCGAACCCCACGCCGACGAAGACGACCGCCTCTCCGACGCCGACCCCGTCGAAGACCACGTCCTCGCCGACTCCGACGCCGACGAAGACCACCGCCTCGCCGACTCCGACGAAGACGGCCCAGCCGACGCCGACGCCCACCAAGACGTCCACCGGCGGCCTGAAGGAGCTTCGGACCAGTGCTATCGACGCGACCTCTGTTCGCCTGTCCTTCGACTCGGCCGGGGCCGGTTCCCGGTACGCGATCCAGGTCAACGGCCGCACCATCGGCGTCACCCCCGCGACCAACGTCCGGATCGTCGGCATGCGCGCCGACACCGACTATCAGGTCGGGGTTTCGCTCTCGCAGAACCGCACCCTGACCCCGTGGACCAAGACCGTCGCGGTGCACACCGCCGCGGCCGCGTCCCCGGCCGCCGGGGCGTGGATGGTGTTCGGCAACAGCCTGACCGGCGGGGTCGTGGACCTCTTCGGTGCGCGGCGGGCGGCCGGCACGCCGGTCATCCTGTACAGCCGGCACAACGGCGCCAACCAGCAGTGGAAGCTCGAGGCCGCCGGCAACGCGTTCCTGATCCGCTCGAAGGCGACCAACGAGTGCCTGAGCACCGCGGGCAACAAGGACGCGGCGGGCTCCACGGTGGTGCAGACGGACTGCAACGCCGCGCTGAAGTGGACCGTCACCAAGACCGACAGCGGATTCGCCCTCACCTCGCCGTCGGGCCTGGTGGTCGGGGTGAGCAACAGCCAGTACTTCGGCAGCCGACTGCTGGTGCTGCAGAAGGCGTCCGGCGCGAAGTACCAGAGCTGGGTGCCGCAGCAGGCATGACGATCCCCCCGTACGAACCGCCCGGCCCGGCGCCCCTGTGGCGCCGGACTGCGGCGTGCCTGACGGCGACCGTCCTCGCGGTCGCCGTCGCGGTCTTCGGGTTCGCCGAGGAGGCCGACGCCCACGCCGGGGTGGTGCTGACCCTGCACGGCGACGGGGCCGGCTCGGTCTGGGTCACCGCCGTCTGGCAGGACGGCCACCCGGTGACCGAGCCGATCGGCATGACCATGCTGGCCACGTCCAGCGCGGGGGAGCGCGTCGGGCCGGCCCCGCTGAAGCGCAACGGGGACGCGGTGACGTACAGCGGAACCCTGACCCCCGGCGACTGGACCGTCGTCGCCGACATGGGCACCCCGGCGATCGGCCGCTGCGAGGGCGTGCTGCACGTCGCGGCGGCGGGCGCGACTCCCACGCCGGACGAGAAGACGTGCACCCCGCCACCGGCCCCGTCGGCGGCCGCCACGGCACCCGTCGAGTCCTCGTCGTCCTTCACCTGGCTCTGGTACGTCCTGGGCGCCGTCGTCATCGCCGGTGTCCTGGCGGCCGTGTTCCTGCGCCCGACCCGTGCTCCGGCCCCGAAGAAGAAGCGGCGCCGATAGTCTCGCGCGTCACGTTGGCCGATATTGGCTTGACCGGTACAGCCGGTCGACCTACTGTACCGGTATAGGCATCGTTTACCGGTACAGAAGGAGCCCGCGATGAGCACTTTCCCGTTCGCCATGGTCGTGTCGCAGTCGGCGCTGTCGGAGCAGTACGGTTCGGCCTACGGGTCGGCTTACGGTCCGGCCTGGAACGGCGAGTCGTTCGAGTACGCCAGCGCCCTGCCGCACGCCCCCGTAGTCGACCACGAGGTGCCGGTCCGGCCGCCGCGGTCGTACCGCACCCGGGCGGCACTGGCCGGCGTGCTGCACCGCGCCGCCGAGGCGGTCGCCCCGGCCGCGGTGGCCGCACGCTGACGTTTCCCGGCCCGTCCCCGGTCTGCCGCGGCGGCCGCCCTTCGAAGGGCGGCCGCCGCGCTGCGCGTTAAGGTTCAGCGGGGAGGACATCCATAGACGAGGGAGGCGCTGCGGTGGGACGAGTGACGCTGCAGACGATCGCCGACCGGGTGGGCGTGAGCCGCATGACGGTCTCGAACGCCTTCTCGCGCCCCGATCAGCTGTCCCCGACCCTGCGCGACCGGATCCTCGCCGTCGCCGACGAGCTCGGCTACGTCGGCCCCGACCCGGCCGCCCGGGCCCTGGCCAAGGGCACCACGGGCGCCGTGGGCATCCTGCTGACCGACTCCCTGAGCCAGGCCTTCAGCGACGAGGTCGCCACCACCTTCCTGGGCGCCATCGCCGACGAGCTGGCCTCGACCGGCCTCGGCCTGACCCTGCTGACCACGAACACCGCGGGCAACGTCATCCCGGCCCGCGACGTGGCCATGGACGGCGCCATGGTCTACTCCTGCGACCCCGAGAACCTCGGCGTCGACTGGCTCCTGCGCCGCAAGATCCCCCTCGTCTACGTCGACCAGATCCCGGCCGACGGCATCCCCGCGGTCAACGTCGCCGACCGCGCCGGCGCCCGGGCCGCCGCCCAGCACCTGGTCGACCTCGGCCACCGCCGCGTCGGCGTGGTGACCTCGGGCATCCGCGGCCGGCACGGCCTCATCGGCCCGGACGACTCCGCCGACGTCATCGACGGCTACGTGGCCGACCAGCGCCTCTCCGGCTGGCTCGACGCCCTGACCCCGGCCGGCATCACCCCGGTGATCGCCCGCCGCCCGCACGGCGACCCCGACTCGGGCTACCAGGCCGCGCAGCTGCTCCTGGCCGCGGAGGAGCCCCCGACGGCCATCCTGTGCTTCTCCGACGCCCTGGCCCAGGGCGTGATGGAGGCCGCCGTGGACCTGGGCCTGACGGTCCCGGACGACCTCTCGGTGGTCGGCTTCGACGACAGCCCGGCGGCGGCCCGGATGCGCCCGCCGCTGACCACCGTCCGCCAGGACATCCACGCCAAGGGCCACGCCGCGGCGGCCGCCCTGACCAGGTCCATCGAGGCGGCCCGCACCGGCGACGACCCCCCGGCCGAACACCTCCGCCTCCCCGCCGACCTGATCGTCCGGGCCAGCACCGCCGCCCCGCGCTCCTGACGCTTCGGCGGCCGCCGAACGGAACCGGGCATAGCGTCGGCGTATGCCGATCAGCGAACTCTCGCTTCCCGTGCCCGAGCCGGAACCGGCGCCCACCGGCATCGGGTGGTTGCGCGCCACCGTCAGCCGGTTCGCCAACGGTGAGGTCCATGCCCGCCGCCGCGCGATCGTCGAGGAACTGCTCGCCGGGATCGACCCGGCCGAGCTGAGCAAGCCGTACGAGGGGCATCCGGTCGCGCCGCTCGCGGCGGCCCTCCGGGTCGACGACGGCGTGATCCGAGCGGTGGTCGAGGACGTGCGGACGGCGGCCGCGGCCTACCAGACCGGGGACCCCGCGGCCGACGCTGCGGTGGACCGGCTCGTGGGCGTGTTCGGCGGGGCGTACGACGAGCGGACGGCCGCCCGCATCCAGCTGCTCGTCCAGGCCTGCGACGCCACGGCGAAGCTGGTCGAGCGCGCGCGTACCCGGCCGGTCGACGAGGTGCTGCGCGACGACCCGCCCGTGCCCGCCACCCGCCGCGTCGCCGACGATGGGACCGTCGTCGCGGTGTCGCTGGCCGACAACCCGTTCGGGGCCGGGCCGCGGGCCTGTCCGGGACGCGCGCACGCGCTCGCGCTCGTGGAAGGGGCCCGGCGGTGAGCGCGTTCCAGGACCTGCACGTGCCGGGGAAACCGTTGCTGCTGCCGAACGTGTGGGACGTGGCGGGCGCGCGGATGCTGGCGGGGGCGGGGTTCGCGGCCGTCGGTACGACCAGCCTCGGGGTCGCCGCGAGCGAAGGGCTGCCCGATGGGGAAGGGGCCGCCGTCGACGCCACGGTGCGGCTGGTGGAGCGGCTTGCCCCGGTGGGGTTGCTCGTGACCGCCGACATCGAGGGCGGGTCCGTCGAGGCCGCCGTGGCCGCCGCCGAAGCCGGGGCCGTGGGCGTCAACGTCGAGGACGGGTTCGGGGACCCGTCGGTGCATGCCAGGCTCGTCGGAGACATCAAGCGGGCGGTGCCGGAACTGTTCGTCAACGCGCGCACCGACACGCATTGGCTGCGCGCCGGCGACGTCGGTGAAGCGGTTCGACGCATCCGCATGTATCGCGATGCCGGGGCCGACGGGGTGTTCGTGCCCGGCGTCAAGGCGCCGCACGACATCGAGCGGGTCGTCGCGGCGGTCGACGTGCCGGTCAATGTGCTCGCGCTGCCGGGCGGGCCCACCGCGCAGCAGCTGGGCGAGCTCGGCATCGCGCGGATCAGCCTGGGGTCGCTGCTGTTCCGCGCCGCGTTGGAGGCGGTGGTGTCCACAGCACAGGCGGTACAACGGAATCTGCCGCTGCGGGAAGACCTTCCGAGCTATCAGGACGTCAACGGCTGAGTGCTCTCCCGGCGGACCAGGGTCGCCTGGGCCGGCTCGATGCGGGGGGCGTCCGTGTCGTGGGCGTTGTCGAGGGCCATCGACATCGCGCGGGCGCCCATGTCGGCCAGCGGCAGGCGGATCGTGGTCAGGGCCGGGGTCACGTCGCGGGCGATCGGCATGTCGTCGAAGCCGATGAGCGACAGCTGGGCCGGCACCTGGATGCCCCGCGCGCGCAACGTGCTCAGGGCGCCCACGGCCATCTGGTCGTTCAGGGCCACGATCGCGGTCAGGTCGGGGTTGGCGTCCAGCAGGGCCGCGGTCGCCTCGGCGCCGCCGTCGCGGTCGAACCCCGCGTAGGCCACGCGGCGGGACGGCACGGTGCGGCCCGCCTCGCGCGCGGCCCGGCGCAGGCCGGCCAGCCGGTCCGTGGTCGTGGTCAGCACCTTCGGGCCGGCGATCACGCCGACCTTGCGGTGGCCGGTGCCGAACAGCTCGCACCCGGCCAGGTAGCCGCCCTCCTCGTTGGCCGGCATGACCGCGTCGCCGGGCAGTTCGTGGCGGCCGATGACGCTGACCCGGCCGCCGGTGCGCGTGTACGCCGCCAGCTTCGCCTTCAGCGCCTTGGTGAACGCGGCGTCGTGGTAGCCCGAGCCGGCCAGGACGATCGCGGCGACCTGCTGGGCCCGCAGCAGCTCCACGTACTCCAGCTCGCGGGCCGGATCGCGGTAGCTGTTGCAGATGATGACGAGCCGGCCCTGCGACTGCGCGACCTGTTGCAGGCCACGGGTGATCTCGGCGAAGTACGGGTCGGAGACGTCGTGCACGATCACGCCGACCGCGGTGCGCTGGGCGCGGGCGAGCAGCTGGGCGTGCGCGTTCGGCACGTACTGCAGCTCGTCCACGGCCCGCAGCACGCGGGCCCGCAGCTCGTCGGTGACCAGCTTGGTGCTGCCGCTGATGATGCGGGAAGCGGTGGCCGGTGACACGCCGGCACGGCGCGCGACATCGGCAAGCGTCGCCATCAAGAGCCCCTCTCCATTGACCCGCGATCAGCCTACCGGTTAGCCTCAGGAAAGCGGTTTCCTGAATCTCCGGGGGTTTGCCATGACGTCCCATCTGCCCGGCGCGATCGGCGTGTCGCGGCTGTCGGTGTATGACACCACCGCACCCGACGGTCTGCACGGGGGCACGCCGCACATGCATCTGACGTGCTCCGAGGGGTACGTCGTGACCGCCGGCCAGGGCCGCGTGCAAACCCTGTCCGGGGAGGGCTTCCGCGAGACCCCGCTGCGCCCCGGGACGGTGGCCTGGTTCCGGCCGGCCACCATCCACCGGCTCGTCAACGACGGCGGGCTCGAGCTCGTGGTGCTCATGCAGAACAGCGGCCTGCCCGAGGCGGGCGACGCGGTGTTCACGTTCCCCACCGACGTCCTCGCCGACCCGGACGCGTACCGCGCCGCCGCCTCGCTGCAGCGCGGCCCGTACCCCCGGCGCGACCTCGCCGTCACCGGCTTCCTCGCCCTGCGGGCGGCCGGGCCGGCGGCGTTCACCGAGTTCTGCCGCACCGCCGCCGCGATCGTCGCACCGCGCCTCGGCGACTGGCGCAAGCGCTGGGAGGCCGGCGCCCTGGAGACCGCGCTGGAGACCGGCCGCCAGCTCGACGCCCTGGAGCGCAACGACCTCACGCACCTGGCCGCGGGCGGCCTCGAGGTGCTGACGGAACCGACCGAGTCCGGCAAGCACGGCATGTGCGGGCTGCTCGAGACCTACATCCCAGAAGGAGTCCAGTGAACCGCGTTCCGATCGGCATCGTCCTCAACGGCGTGACCGGCCGCATGGGGTACCGCCAGCACCTCGTCCGCTCGCTGCTGGCCATCCGCGAGGAGGGCGGCCTGCCCGCCGGGGACGGCCGGCGCATCTGGCCGGAGCCGATCCTCGTCGGGCGCAACGCCGCCAAACTGCAGGAGATCGCCGAGCGGCACGGGCTCACCGAGTGGACCACCGACCTCGACGCCGCGCTGCAGCGCGACGACGTGCAGATCTACTTCGACGCGCAGGTGACGCAGCAGCGCGAGAAGGCGATCCGGGCCGCGATCGAGGCGGGCAAGCACATCTACACCGAGAAGCCGCTGGCCGAGGACACCGCCGCCGCCGTCGACCTGTTCCGGGCGGCGCGGGCGGCCGGGGTGCGGCACGGCGTGGTGCAGGACAAGCTGTTCCTGCCCGGCCTGCGCAAGCTCGCGCGGCTCGTCGAGGGCGGGTTCTTCGGCCGCATCCTGTCCGTGCGCGGCGAGTTCGGCTACTGGGTCTTCGAGGGCGACTGGCAGCCCGCCCAGCGGCCCTCGTGGAACTACCGGGCGGCCGACGGCGGCGGGATCGTGGTCGACATGTTCCCGCACTGGCAGTACGTCCTGGAGCGCATCTTCGCGCCGGTCCGCACGGTGCAGGCGACCATCGCGACGCATGTCCCGTCCCGCGTCGACGAGTCCGGCGCCGCGTACGACGCCACCGCCGACGACGCCGCCTACGGCACGTTCGAGCTCGAAGGCGGGATCGTGGCCCAGATCAACTCGTCGTGGGCCGTGCGCGTGTACCGCGACGAGCTGGTCGAGTTCCAGGTCGACGGCACCCACGGCAGCGCGGTGGCGGGCCTGCGCGAGTGCCACATCCAGCACCGCGGCGGCACGCCCAAGCCGGTCTGGAACCCGGACCTGCCCGCGACCGAGCGCTTCCGCGAGCAGTGGCAGCGGGTGCCGGACAACGAGCCGTTCGACAACGGGTTCAAGGTGCAGTGGGAGCACTTCCTGCGGCACGTCGTGGACGGCGGACCGTTCCCGTGGGACTTCGCCGCCGGCGCGCGCGGCGTGCAGCTGGCCGAGCTCGGCCTGCAGTCCGCGCGCACCGGGCAGCGCATCGAGATCCCGGCGCTGGACCTCGATCGATGACGGACCTGGCGCGGTTCTCGCTGAACCAGGCGACCACCAAGCGCTGGCCGATGGCGGACACGGTCGCCGGCTGCGTCGCGGCCGGCGTGCCCGGCCTCGGGCTGTGGCGGGACCAGGTGGCGGAGCTCGGGGTCGAGCGCACCGCCGCCCTGGTCCGCGCGGCCGGCCTGACCGTGACGACCCTGTGCCGCGGCGGCTTCTTCACCACGGACGGCTGGCGCGACGACAACCTGCGGGCCATCGACGAGGCGGCCGCCCTCGGCGCGCCGGTCCTCGTGCTCGTCAGCGGCGGCCTGCCGGCGGGGAGCCGCGACCTGGACGGCGCCCGGCAGCTCGTGGCGGACGCGATCGCCGTTTTGGTACCGCACGCGCAGGCCGCCGGCATCAAGCTCGCGATCGAGCCGCTGCACCCGATGTTCGCCTCCGACCGGTGCGTGATCGCCACCCTCGGCAACGCCCTGGACATCGTGGAGCCGTTCCCGGCCGACGCCGTCGGGGTCGCGGTCGACACCTACCACCTGTGGTGGGACGACCAGGTCTGGACGCAACTGGCCCGGGCCGGGGCGGCCGGCCGGATCGCCTGCTTCCAGGTCGCGGACTGGATCACGCCACTGCCCGAGGGCGTGCTGCTCGGCCGCGGGCTGCCCGGCACCGGCTGCGTGGAGCTGCGCCGTTTCCGCGAAGCGGTCGACGCGACAGGCTACGACGGGCCGATCGAGGTCGAGGTCTTCCACGAGGACGTGTGGTCCCGCCCGGGCGCCGAGGTGCTCGACGAGGCCATCAAGGGCTATGGAGAACACGTGCTGTAAGCCCGTAGGACCCGAGTCGACGGTGCCCGACCGACCGTCCGCGTGGGTTACGACCGAACGTCCGCGTGGGTTACGGCAGCTCGCCCGGGAGCTGGTCGTCCGGCGGCGTCGTCGTGGTTGGCGGCGCCGTCGTGGTGGTCGGCGGCGTCGTGGGCGGCGTCGTGGTCGGGCCCGCGGTGGTCGGGGCCGGGGTGGTCGGCAGCGGCGTGGTTGTCGTCGGCGTCACCACCGGCCCGTCCACGGTCTGCGTCGGCGCGGGCGGCTGCGCGGCGTTGGTCGGGTTGCCGATCTGCGTCTGGCCGTTGCGGTCGCCGGGGCGCAGCCCGTTGTTGCCCGTCGCGGCCGGGGCCGGCTGCGGGGACAGGTTGGTGTTGACCGAGTCGCCGCCGGTCGTGCCGTGGTGCGTGTCGGTGCCGGGGTTGCCGCCGATCAGGTCCGACGTCGTCTCGGCGGCGGCAAACACCAGAGCCAGCGCCATCGGTACCGCGATAGCCATCGACGTCACCCGCCGGCGCGACATCTGCGCGGGCCCCCGCAGCCAGCGCTTCTGCACCGGGACGGTGGCCGCCTCGAGGTCGTCGATGGCCAGCCCGAGCAGCAGCTGGCGGGCGTCCGGGCGGTCGTGCGGGTCGCGGCTCAGCGCGGCGGCGACGAGGTCGCGCACCGGGTCGGGCACGCCGCTGAGGTCCGGCTCGCCCTCCAGGATCTTCCAGGCGCGGGCGGCCGCCTCCTCCCCGCCGTAGGGGTGGCGGCCGGTCGCCGCGAACGCGACCAGGCAGCCCCAGCCGAAGATGTCCATCGCGGCCGTGGGCTCCTCGGCGCGCAGCTGCTCGGGGGAGGCCCAGCCGAGGCTGCCGACGATGTTGCCGGTGCCGGTGATGTCGCTCGCCGCGTCCAGCGCCCGGGCGATGCCGAAGTCGATGATCCGGACCCCGCCGAGCGTGACCATGAGGTTGCTGGGCTTGAGGTCGCGGTGGACCAGCCCGACGTTGTGGATGGCCGCCAGGGAGGCCGCGACGCCGAGCGCCACGCTGTGCAGCATGGCCGGGTCGAGCGGGCCGTCGTCGGCGACGAGGCGGGACAGCGGGATGCCCTCGAGGTATTCCGTGACGAGATACGGGCGGTCCTCGTAGACCCCGGAGTCGAGCACGCGCGCGGTGCAGAAGCCGGGCACGCGCTGCGCGGCGCGGACCTCGCCGGCGAAGCGCACCCGGAAGCGGGGGTCGCGGGCCAGGTGCTGGTGCACGAGCTTGACCGCGACGCGGGTGCCCTCGGGGGACTGGGCCAGGTAGACCGTGCCCATGCCGCCCACGCCGAGCTGGCCCAACAGCCGGTAGTCGTTGATGCGGACCGGGTCGTTGGCGGTCAGGTCGCCGACGGTGCCGCGCCGGGCGGGCGCGGCCGAGCGCAGGGGCAGGTCCGGCGGGCCGGACTCGCCGGCGTCGTCGCGTTTGCCTGCCTCGGTCATCGGGGTCCTTCCATGGTCTTGGGGGGAAGCTGAGGTTCCAACCTGCAGTCTGGCCTTTTCATGGGGCGTTGAAAAGACCGTGCTGTATGCAGAGGTTGTACCCGTTCGGCTACCTTCAGGGGTCGCGGTGCCAGCTCGAACAGTAGTCCAGCCGAGCGGAATCGTCCGCGCTGGACGTCACACCTGTCGACGCATTTCCCCTTAACGGGGTCAATCGGACAATGCGTGTGCTACCGCGGTCGCTCCAGGTGATCGACCAGTCCACGCAGCGCCGCCGTGATGCGGGCCAGCTCGCCGGAGTCGAGGTACGACAGGGCGTACGACTCGGCGTCCTGTGACTCTGGGAGCAGCTCACGGATCATGCGGTGCCCCTTGCGGGTCAGCTGCAGCAGGACCAGGCGGCCGTCGTCGGGGTGGTTGGAGCGTTTCATCAGGCCCCGCCCGGACAGCGTGTCGACCACACCGGTGAGGGTCGCCTTGGAGATGCCGGCCTGCTCGGCCACGTGCCGGGTCTCGATGCGGCGCGCGGCCCACACGGTGCGCAGCACGACGAAGCCGGTCCAGGTGAGCTGGCGGGGGCGCAGGACCTCCTGCTCGACGTGCTGGCGGACGGCGTTGGCGGCGCGGTGCAGATGCAGCACGGCCTCGGTCGCGCCGTTGAAGGCGCCACCGTCGCGGCCCACCGTTGCGGTCACCGTGACCCGCGCAAACGTGCCCGTGCCGACGCCACCCCGTGCGTGCCCATATGGGCGGCCCCCCTCCGGTCCCCACATCGAACACACAGAATATCGGGAACGTGCCGGTTCCGTTGTCCCGCCACTACCCTGCGCAGTCTCATGACGACCCTTCGGTGGCGGTCCTGCCGGATATCCGATGAATTGAAAGTTCTTACGATCATTGGGAGACTCAAGGGCATGCGTCCGTACTTCTGGACGGCCGCAGTCCTGCTCCTCTCCGCCTGTTCCACAGGAGGAGAGACCGGCTCCGGCCCGCCTGATACATCGACTCCGAGTGGTGCGGTGTGGTCCGCCCAACCCGACGCCCCGTCAGCGCGCACGGAGGTGGCCGCGGCGGTCGCGGGCGGCACGGTCGTCGTCGCCGGCGGCCTGCGCGCCGACGGCGGCACGGTCACCACGGTGGAGCTGTTCGACCCGCGAACCCGCACGTGGTCGGCGGGTCCGCCGCTGCCCCTGCCGGTCAACCACGCCATGGCCGCCACGGCCGGGGGAGCGGTCCACGTCTTCGGCGGGTACCTCGCCGACGGCACCCCCAGCGCCGCCGCCTTCCGCCTGGAGCCCGGAACTGCCGGTCCTTCTGCCGCCGTTTCTGCCGGTGCCCGGTGGCGCTCCGTAACCGATCTCCCCGCAGGGCGGGCGGCCGGCGCGGCCGCCGCGATCGGCGACAAGATCTACCTCGCCGGCGGCATCGGCCCGGCCAAGGACCAGCTCGCGGAGTCGACGCTGGTGTACGACACGAAGGCCGACGCCTGGTCCACCGCCCCCGGCGTCCCGACCCGCCGCGAGCACCTGGGCGGCGCGGCCGCGGGCGGCCAGTTCTACACGGTCGGCGGCCGGACCGCCACGGGCGGCAACCTGCCCGTCGTCGAGTCCTACGACCCGGCCGGCGGCGCCTGGACCCGCCGCCCCGACCTGCCGACCGCCCGCGGCGGCCTGGCCGCGACGGCGACCTGCACCGGCGAGGTGATCGCCGCCGGCGGCGAGGGCCAGCACACGTTCCCGCAGGTCGAGATGTTCTCCCCGGCGACCGGCCGATGGCGCTCGCTGCCCCCGATGCCGCATCCGCGCCATGGACTGGGGCTGGTCACGGTGGGCACGACGCTGCTGTCGCTGCCGGGCGGGCCGGAGCCGGGGCTGCACGTTGCCGGTACAACCGAGGCCTTGGATCTTTCGTTCCTGGGCCCGTGCCCGGCTTGAGGCGATAAGTCGGGCGCTGGCGCGCCACGACTTATCGGACATATCACGATTTATCGCGCTGATCTGGGTCGCGCTGACCTGAGCTGCGCTGATCTGGGTCGCGCCGGTTCATAAGGTAGCGGCGCTGCCAAACGAGCAGGGTGAGGACGGAGACGGCCACGCAGAGCACGCAACACAGCTTGGACAGCACCGTCGCAGCCTACGACCACCGCGGCACCCGCTCCGGGGCGCGCCCGATCCGCAGCCCCCGCCGCTCGGCCAGCCGCGCGAACGCCACGGCGTCGGTGATCGCGGCGCATCCGGGGTCATTGTTGAAGTACACGAAAATGTCCTGGCTCGAAAACGCGTCGGCCAGCCGGCCTGTCCACGAGTCGAGGGCGGCTCGTCCGTAACGCGGCCAGGGTGCGGCGCGGCCCTCGTGCAACCGCAGATAGCCCCACCCGGCGGTGCGCCACAGCGGCGACTGCGGCCGGCCCTTGCGATCCGACCAGCACAGCGCGGCGTCGTGCCGGGTCAGCACGTCACGCACGTCGGCGTTCCACCACGACTCGTGCCGCGGCTCGACCGCGACGCGCACGCCGCGCGGGAACGCCCGCAGCGTCCGGTCGAGCGCCTCCGGATCGGCGGGGAGGGTCGGCGGGAGCTGCAGCAGCACCGGCCCGAGCTTGCGCCCCAGCGCGTCCGCCCGCTCCATCAGCCGGCCGACCGGCTCTTCGGGCTCCTTGAGCCGCTTGACGTGGGTGAGGAACCGGCTCGCCTTCACCGTCACGACGAAGTCGCCCGGGGTGCGCGCCCGCCAGTCGTCGAACGTCTTGCGCTCGGGGAGCCGGTAGAACGCGTTGTTCACCTCGACGGTGTCGAACGCGGCCGCGTAATGCTCCAGGCACAGCCGGTGCGGCAGCTCGCGGGGGTAGAAGCGATCGCGCCAGTCCTTGTACTGCCACCCGGACGTGCCCACGCGCATCACGTCCTCCTCATACCCCGACAGCAGCGGCGCACCCCTGCGAGTAGCAAGGGTGCGCCGCAGCGGAGCGGAGGAGCGTCAGCCGGTCTCGCCGGCGACCGAGAGCGTGCGCAGGCGCTGGACCGCGTAGGCGGTGGAGCCGATGGTGAACACCGCCGCCATCACCCAGGACAGCGGCACCGCCACGTTGCCGTGCAGCAGCTCGGTCGGCGCCAGCCAGTCCACGATCGCCTGAACGTACTGCTGGATCGACAGCTTCTGCGTGCCGGTCAGGATGTTGCCCAGCACGCCCTCCCACAGCACCACGTACGCCAGCCCCACCAGCACCGGCCGCCGGGTCATCACGCTGAGCAGGACGAAGATCGAGCAGTACGCCAGGGAGCCGATCACGCCGCCCACGAACAGGGCGAAGGCCAGCGGCGGCTCGCCCGCGATCAGGCCCACGATGAACAGCGGCACACCGGCGAACAACGCCGTCACGCCGGTCGCCACCGCGAGCTTGGTCAGGATGATCTCCGAGCGGGGCAGCGGCTTGGACAGGATGTGCGTGATGGTCCCGTCGTCGATCTCCGAGCCCAGCACGCCGGTGCCGACGATGAGGGCGATGACCGGCAGTACCGCGGAGAAGCCCAGGCCGCCGATGACGCCCTCGCCCCACTCGGCCGGTTCGGGGCCGAACGCCTTGACGAGCAGGGTCAGGCCGATGAGCAGCAGCGGGAGCGGCACCAGGAGCCAGATCCGGCGGCGGCCCAGCAGGCCCCGGGTCGTGATCATCGCGACTGTGGCGTTCATGCGGCACCCACCAGGTAGGAGAAGACGCTTTCCAGGGACTCGTCGGCCGGGATCAGGCGGCGCACCCGGACGCCTTCCTTGAGCGCGACGCGGGGCAGGGCACGGGTGAAGGTGCCGTAGTCCGAGGCGCGCACCTGCAGGCCGGTCGAGTCGATGTCCACGCCGGCCACCGAGTCCAGGGCCATCAGGGCGACCGCGAGCCGGCGGTCGTCGCTGGAGCGCAGGGTGAACACGTGCGGGCGGTTGGTCATGAGCCGGCGGATGGTGCGGAACTCGCCCGAGGCGGCGAGGCGGCCGGCCACCATGACCTGCACGGTGCCGGAGACCTGCTCGACCTCCTCCAGGATGTGCGAGGAGAACAGGACGGTGCGGCCCTCGTCGCCCATCTTGTGCAGCAGGTCCATCATGTGGAAGCGCTGCCGCGGGTCCATGCCGTTGAACGGCTCGTCGAGCAGCAGGACGCTCGGCTCGTGCACGAGCGCGGCGGCGACCCGGATGCGCTGGCGCATGCCTTTGCTGTACGTCTCGATCCGCCGGTCCTGCGCCGGTTCCATCTCCACCAGGGCGAGCGCCCGGCGGGCCGCCTCTTCCGGGTTGGACAGGCGGAACAGCTTGGCGCTGGCGAGGACGAACTCCTGGCCGGTGAGGAAGCCGTGCACGCTCTCGCGCTCGGAGACGAGGCCGAGGGTGCGGTACACGTCGGGGTTGCGCCAGGTCGGGGCGCCGTCCACGGTCAGCGTGCCGCGGGACGGGGCCAGGAACCCGGACATCATGTGCAGGAGGGTGGTCTTTCCGGCACCGTTCGGGCCCAGAAGACCCGTGACGCCCGGTCCGAGCGTCATCGTCACGTCGTTGACGGCGACCACGTTGCCGTACCAACGCGAAACATGCTGCAGGTCGACGGTGCTCATGTCAGGCGGCCACCTTCCGGTAACGCTGCAGCAGGAGGGCGAGCGAGCCGCCGAACAGCACCACGGCGCCGACGCCGTAGGCCCAGCCGAGGTCGCCGATCGGCATGCCGCCGCCCTCGGGCGCGCCGAACATCCACTGTTCGAGGCCGATCATCAGGAACATCGGGTTCACCAGGAACGCCAGGTGCTCGATGGTGTCGTTGCCGAGCACGGTGAGGATGCCGGCGATCGGCGAGGTGATGAGGAAGACGCCGACGATGAACGCGGCGGCGAACGCGCGCCGGCCCGACAGCGAGGCGACCAGCAGCGAGATCGAGCCGAGGATCAGCGCGCGGATGAGCGCGCCGAGCAGGCCGGGGCCGAGGTCGCCGAGCTCGTCCCAGGCGCCGGAGAAGCCGTCGGTCCGGGTGAACACCGCGCCGATGTAGATCAGGATCTGCGGCGCCCCGAGCAGGAGCAGCACCGCGGTGCCGATCGCGGCGAACTTCGCCAGCGCGTAGTCGGTGCGGGCCAGCGGCCGGGAGAAGTACAGCGGCAGCGTGCGGTCACGCAGGTCCCGCGACACCAGCTCCGGGGCGACGATGGCCAGGAAGAGCATGACCGGGTAGCTCAGGCCGTCGACGTACGCGCCGTAGGTCATCAGGGTCTGCCCGGAGATCGACCGGAACGCGATGACCACGACCGCCACGAGGAGCACGATGCCGATGATCAGCCAGGGGAAGATCTTGGCCTTGGCCCCGCGGCCGATCCCGAACGCGGCGCGCACGCTGTGCTCGTAGAGCGAGCGGTTGGCGTACCACCGGCCCAGCCGCGGTCCCTTGTACCGCTGATAGCCGATGTCGTGGATGACACTAGTCTGCGGCGCCACGGCCGGCCTCCTGAGCGCTCATCGCGGGTGCGGTGACGGTATGGGTCTGGAACAGCTCGGCCACGCGGTGGCGGCGCTGGTCGAGCCGGTGCAGCGGCAGGTCGAGCTCGGCCACGGCCACGAGGATGCGGTCGTAGACGTCCTCGCTGTCCAGCGGCACCGACAGCGCCATGCCGTCCCGGGAGGCCGGGATGCCCAGCTCGGCGAGGCGCGCGGTGAGCTGGTCGACGCCCTCCGACACCTCCACCGTCAGCACGTCGCGGCTCGTCGTCATGTCCTCGACCGTGGCCGAGCGCAGCAGCCGCCCGCCGTCGATGGCGATGATCGAGTCGCAGATGCGCTCGACCTCGCCCAGCAGGTGCGAGCAGACCACGATGGAGATGCCGAACTCGGTGCCGATGCGGTGCACCAGCTCCAGCATGGCGTCGCGGCCGGCCGGGTCGAGGCCGTTGGTCGGCTCGTCCAGCAGCAGCAGGTCCGGGTCGTGGGCCAGCGCCTGGGCCAGCTTGACCCGCTGCTTCATGCCGGTCGAATAGCCGCCGATCTGACGGTACCGCTCCTCGTAGAGCCCCACGTGGCGCAGCGCCTCGGAGGCGCGCTCCCGGGCCGCGTTGGCGGGCAGGCCGCTCATCCGGGCCAGGTGCGTCACGAACTCGGCCGCCGACACCTCACTGGGCAGGCAGTCGTGCTCGGGCATGTAGCCGACCCGCGCCCGCACCTCTTCGGCGCGCGTGGTCGGGTCCATCCCGAGCACGCGCAAGTCGCCGTCGGAGGGCGCCAGCAGGCCAAGCATGATCTTGATGAAGGTGGACTTCCCGGCGCCGTTGGCCCCGACCAGGCCGATGATCCCCGGCTGCACCGCCAAGGTCAGATCCGACAGGGCGGTGACGCCACCCCCGTAGCGCTTCGTCAGCGCACGCGTCTCGATGAGTGTCACGTCGCCGAGACTACGGACCGTGCACTGCCCCCACTATCCGGAACGCACCTGAAAGCCGTTCCTTAGGGGTTTAACCTGTGATTCTTCTCAGGTTCGGCGTCGGCTCAGGTCGGGGTCGGTTTCGCCGAGTGAACCTGCATGCAGCCCTTCCAGGTCGATGACGCGCTCGTGCGGATGCGCCGCAGCCTGGAGTGGGCGGGCCTGATCAGCCGGGCCGCCGCCGTGGTGTGGATCGTCGCCGAGCTGCTCGTGCTGCCCGCGATCCCGGGGATGTCGACCGTGATCGGGATCAGCGCGGCCGTCGCCGAGGCCCTCATCAACGTCCTCGGGGTGTACGCCCTGCGCAACGTCGCCCACCGCCGGTACCCGCGGGTCAGCGCGGTCCTGCTCGCCGTCGACACGCTGGCCATCATCGCCATGGTCTACAGCTCGGCGGGCAATCCCGACCTGGTGTTCTGGCCGCTCATGGTCATTCCGATCATCGTCGGCGCGTACCGCCACCAGCTGACCGGCGCCCTGGCCGTCTTCGCCGCCGAGGCGGTCGCCGGCGGGCTGCTCTACATCTACTCGCCCCAGCTCGTCGGCCGCCAGGTGGAGGCTGACCTGGTCAGCATCGCGCCGGGCCTCGAGCTCGTGGTCGCGGTCCTGACCGGCCTGCTGTCCCGCGCCCACCACAACCACCTCGACCAGCTCGCGGCGGCCCGGGCCAGCCTGCGCGCCCAGGCCCGGGATCTGCGCGCGCAGGCCCTGCACGACCCGCTCACCGGCCTGGGCAACCGGCACCTGCTGCACGAACACGCCCGCGCGAGCGTGCGGCCGGGCGGCCCGACGTCGGTGCTGGTGCTCGACCTGGACGGCTTCAAGGAGGTCAACGACCGCCTCGGCCACGCCGCCGGCGACGAGCTGCTGCAGGTGACCGCGGCCCGGCTGCGCGCCGAGGTGCGCGACCACGACCTGGTGGTCCGCCTCGGCGGCGACGAGTTCGTGGTGCTGCTGCACGACACTGACACGCACCGCGCGCACGAGGTGGCCGCGCGGTTGCGCGCGTCGCTCACCCAGCCGGTGCGGCTGGGCGCGGCGACGGTCGAGGTGGACGCGAGCATCGGCGCGGCGACCGCGCGCGACGGCGACCTGGACAACCTGATGCGCCTGGCGGACGCGGAGATGTACCGCATCAAGTCCGCGCATCACCTGCTGCGAGAAGCCGTAGCAGCAGGCTCTTGACGCCCGTGGCCGGCACCCGGTCGGGCCGGAACGCCGGGTCGTCGCAGAGCCAGACCGGCCCGTCGGCGTCATCGGCCGGCAGCAGCCCGTGCGACCCCTTCACCGCGCGGGCACCGGCATCGAGGCCGATGGCGCTCATCCGGTACCGCATCCCGGCCTTCTTGCGCAGCAGCGCCAGCCCGGCCCTCGCCTTGGCCGCACCCGGCCCGGCGGGGTCGAAGAACAGCTCGGCGGGGTCGTAGCCGGGCTTGCGATGGATCTCCACGAGCTGCGCGAAGTCGGGCGCCCGCGCGTCGTCGAGCCAGTAGTAGTACGTGAACCAGGCGTCCGGCTCGGCGAGCAGCACCAGCTCGCCGGAGCGCTCGTGCCCGAGCGAGTCGCGGACCTCGCCCACCCCGTCCAGCGTGGAACACAGCTTGCGCACCGCGGCGACGTCCGCCGCATCCCGCACGTACACGTGCGCGATCTGGTGGTCGGCGACCGCGAACGCCCGGGACGTCCACGGGTCCAGGTACTCCATCCCGTCCTGGGTGTGCACGTTGAGCCAGCCCTCGGCGCGCAGCAGCCGGTTGACGTCGATCGGGCGGTGCACGTCGGTGATGCCGTACTCGGACAGCGCCACGATCGCCCGCCCGCTCGCCCGCGCCGCGTCCAGCAGCGGCCCGAGCACGGCGTCGAGCGCGGCGGCGGCCTGCCCGGCCCGCGGGTCGGACGGGCCGTAGCGCTGCAGGTCGTAGTCGAGGTGCGGGAGGTACACCAGGGTCAGGCCGGGGTCCTTGGCGGCGATGATGCGCTCGGCGGCGCGCGCGATCCACGTGCTGGAGGCGATGCCGGCGTTCGGCCCCCAGTAGGTGAACAACGGGAACGGCCCGAGCGCGTCCTGCAACTCGTCGTGCAGTTCCGGCGGGTACGTGTAGCAGTCCGGCTCCTTGCGCCCGTCCGCGTAGTAGATCGGCCGCGGCGTGACGGTCCAGTCGACGTCGGCGCCCATCGCGTACCACCAGCAGACGTTGGCCACGGTGAGCCCGGGTTCGGCCCGGCGCGCCGCGTCCCACAGCTTCTCGCCGCCGACGAGCGCGTTGTGCTGGCGCCAGAGGAGCACCTCGCCGAGCTCCCGGAAGTACCAGCCGTTGCCGACGATCCCGTGCCCGGCCGGCTCCTCGCCGGTCAGGAACGTCGACTGCACCGAGCACGTGACGGCGGGCAGCACCGGCTCGAGCGGCGCGGCCGGGCCGAGCGCGGCCAGGTTCGGCATGTGCGGCAGCAGCCGCGGCGTCAGCCCGACCACGTTCAGGACCACCAGCTTGTTCATTTGAGCCCCAGATCGTTGAGCGTGTCGCGGGTCCAGGCCAGCTCGGCCGCCATGCCGTGGGCGAGCGCCCGCGGGCCGTCCGGGCGGCGGTCCGGCGGCAGGACGTTCCAGGTGTACGTCTCGACCTCCAGGTGGTCGCACGCCGCGACCGGCCCGCCGACGAGCGCCGCGAGCCCGGCCCGCAGGACCGGCGTGGTCGACCGCAGCGGCGGCTCGGGCTCGGCGTGCAGCGGCACGTGGTAGTGCACCCGCCACGGCTCGCCGCCGACCGCGTCGTCGGCGAGCGCCTCGTCGAGGTCGTCGAACGAGTGCCGGCAGCCCGACGTCCGGGTCTGGTGCAGGAAGCGCGGTTCGGCGTAGTGCGCGAGCGTGTCGCGGGCGACGGCCGGATCGGCGACCTCCAGCGCCGCCGAGACCTGGATCTTCACGATCGGCAGGCCGGCCCGGGCCAGGCGCTGGACGGCGACGACCGGGTCCTCCCACGCGCACGCCAGGTGCGCGAGGTCGACGCAGACGCCCAGCCGGCTCCGGTCGACCCGCGCGAGGTGCACGGTGGCCTGCAACGTGTTCTCGATGACGCAACCCGGTTCCGGCTCGAACGCCACCCGGATCGTCCGCCCCGTCAGCACCTCCAGCCCGGCCAGCCCCTGCGCGAGCGCGTCCAGGGCCCGGGCCACCCGCTCCGCCTGCGGGCCGTCCCACGGATCGCGCCAGCCCAGCGGCAGCGTGGAGATCGAGCCCCGCACCGCGTCCTCGGGCAGCAGGTCGACCAGGATCCGGGCCAGATCCAGGGTGTACCGCAAGCGCGCGGGATCGGCCCAGTCCGGCACGTACACGGCGCGCTTGACGACCGGCGCGTGGAACTCGCGGTAGGGAAACCCGTTGAGGGTCACCACCTCCAGACCGCGCGCGTCGAGTTCGCGGCGCAGCCGGCGGCGCGCGGAGGCGTCCGCGGCGAGCTCGGCGGCGACCCCGGCGCTCAGCCACAGGCCCAACCCGAGCAGGTCCGCGCCCAGCCGTTCGCGCATCGGCGTCGCGTAGGTGGACAGCTGCCGCACGATGCCGTCCAGGTCCTCGGCCGGATGCACGTTCGTGCCGTACGCGAGGTGCACCGTCTGCCCGTCGGGGTGGCGCAGCCGCATCACGAGCCCCCGCGCCGGATCGAGTTGCCCGCGAACGAGTCGGCGGCGTCCACATCGGACAGGTCGAGCCGCTTGGACTGGCCGTAGAACTCGACCGGGTTGCGCCACAGCACGCGGTCCACGTCGTCGTCGGTGAACCCGGCCGCGAGCATCGCCTCGCCGGTGCGCACGGTCAGCAGCGGGTCCGAGCGCCCCCAGTCGGCCGCGGAGTTCACGAGCATCCGCTCCAGGCCGTACTCGCGCAGGATGTGCACCATCCGCTCGGCCGTCATCTTGGTCTCCGGGTAGATGGAGAACCCCATCCAGCAGCCCGATTCGGCGACGGCCCCGACGGTGACCTCGTTGAGGTGGTCGACGGCGACGCGGCCCGGTTCGAGGCCGGACTCACGCACGACGTCGAGCGTCCGCGCGGTCCCGCGCGCCTTGTCGCGGTGCGGGGTGTGCACGAGCGCCGGCAGGTCGTGCTCGATCGCGAGCGCCAGCTGCGCGGCGAACACCTCGTCCTCCTCCGGGGTCATCGAGTCGTAGCCGACCTCGCCGACCGCGACCACGCCGTCCTTCTCCAGGTAGCGCGGCAGGACGCCGAGCACCTCGCGGCAGCGCGGATCGTTGGCCTCCTTCGGGTTGAGCGCGATCGTGGCGTGGTGGCGGATGCCGAACAGGCTCGCCCGGTACGGCTCCCAGCCCACCAGCGCGTCGAAGTAGTCGGTGAACGAGCCGACGCTCGTGCGTGGCTGCCCGAGCCAGAACGCCGGCTCGACCAGCGCCCGGACCCCGGCCGCGGCCATCCGCTCGTAGTCGTCGGTGGTGCGGGACGTCATGTGGATGTGCGGGTCGAAGATGCGCATCACTGGCCCCTCTGCTCGATCCGGTGCAACAGCGCGGTGGCGTCGGCGGCCACGGTCCGGCCGGCGGCGCGGCGTTCGTCGGCCAGCCCGCGCAGCATCACCCCGAGTTCGGCGTCCGCGCGCTCGTCGAGGCCGGCGATGGTGTCGAGGGGCAGCTGCATGAAGACCGCCTTCAGTACTCCCTGTCGCCACGCCGCCGCATCCAGCGCGCGGGCGGCCGGGCCGAGGGCCGCGGACACGAGCCGCGCGTCGTTCGTGCGCAACGCGTCCTGCAGGATCGGCACGACACTGTCGGCCGGCAGATCGAGCAGCGGCAACGCCCGCAGGATCGCGCGTTTCTCGGCCGCGTCGCCGTGGCGGTACAACTGCGGCACCTCGTCCTTGGTTGGTAACCGTTGCAGCAGCAGCACCCGCGCGGCGTCGTCGACGCTCCACCCGGCCGGTTCCTTGAGCATCCAGCGGCCGCATTGCCGGCCGACGGCCGGGAACAGCCGGGCGATCGCGGACGGCTGGCGTTCCACCGTCTCCAGAGCCGTGTCCAGCCAGACCGTGTCATTGAGCGCTTCGCGCAGGCTGTCGGTGAGGTTCACGCCGCCTCCTTGGCTCGCAGGAACGCCAGGGATTCCCGGGCGATGGTCGGCGCGGCGTGGCTGTGCCGGGGCAGCTCGACCGCGACCAGGCCGCCGTAGCCGATGTCGGCCAGGGCGCGCAGGACCGGCGGGAAGTCGACCTCGCCGGTGCCGAACTCCAGGTGCTCGTGCACGCCGCGGCGCATGTCGTCGATTTGGACGTTCACCAGCGAGTCGCCCGCGCGGCGCACGCACTCGTCCGCCGGATAGGGCTCCAGGCAGCGGCAGTGGCCGATGTCGAGGGTCAGTCCGAAGTAGACCGGCGCACCGAGGTCCGCGCGCAGCCGCTCCCAGTCGGCGATGGACTCGACGAGCATGCCCGGCTCCGGCTCGAACCCGAGCATCATCTCGGCGCCCTCGGCCGCCTCGAGCACCTCCGCGCAGCCGCCGACCAGCCGCCGCCAGGCCTCGCCCCGGTCCAGGTCGCGGGGCGGGACGCCGGCCCAGAAGCTGACCGCCTCGGCGCCCAGGTCGGCCCCGATGCGCACGGCGCGGCGCAGGAAGTCGATGCGCGGCCCGGGCTCGTCGTCCTGCAGCGTCGGCGCGTGCTTGTGCCACTTGTCGAGCAGGAACCGCGCGCCGGTCTCGATGACGACCCCGAGTCGCAGCTCGGCGAGGCGGGCGGCGACCTCGCGCACGTGCCGGGCGATGTTCGCGTCGAACGGGTCCAGGTGGTGGTGGTCGAGCGTCAGCGCCACGCCGTCGTACCCGAGGTCGGCGATGACGGCGAGCGCGTCGTCGAGCCGGTGGTTGCTGAAGCCGTTGGTCCCGTAGCCGTACCTCATGTCGGCCTCACCCACCGCGCCAGCCGCTTGGCGAGCGGTGCGGCGGCGGCGACGGCCAGCCCGAGCAGCGGTCTCCCGGCGCGGGCGGTGAGCGCGCCCTGCAGCGCCGGAAGGTTCACGATGCCGGCCCCGACCGCGCGCTGGATGTGCTCCGCGTCGGGCTTGTCGACCGCGTCGAGCTGCGGACGGCCGTAGCGGATGGCGTACCACGCGGCCAGCGCCCCGGCGGCGGGCGTTCCCCCGGCGGCGGCGGCAATCGCGGCCGTCCCGGCGAGGGTGCGCTTCGGCAGCGCCGGTGTCGCCCCGTGCACCTCGAACTGCGACAGTGCCGTCACGGTGTACGTGTGCGCGAACACGATCGCCGCCGGCACCACCGCGCGGTGCGGCCGGCGGTTCGCGCCGAGCAGCACGTTGAGCGCCCGGCAGGTGGCCATGAGCGCGGGGGTCTTGAGCCGTGTGTCGTACGCCCAGACCGCCCCGGCCAGCGGAACGGCGACCCGCAGCGCCTTCCGGCCACCGGCGAGGCCCGCGGCGACCACGGCGGCCGCGGTCAGCCCGGTCGCGACGCCGAGGGCCGCGCCGGCGCTGATGCGGCCGGACGGGATCGGCCGCTCGGGCCGCTCCCGCGCGTCGACCTCGCGGTCGGCCCAGTCGTTGGCGGCCATGCCGGCCCAGTACAGCAGTACGCTCGCCCCGGCCAGCCCGGCCGTGCGCGGGCCGAGGTCCTTCGCCGCCGCCGCGCCCGCGATGATGTCGCCCGGCACCGACAGCGCCGCGGGCGCCCGGACCAGCTCCGCGAGATCCCTGGCCCTCACCGCAGCTCCCGTCCTCATCGCAGGTCCTGTACGAACGCCGCGAGGGTCTCGAACTGCGCCGCCAGGCCGTGCTCGGTGGCGCCGATCGGGTCCTTGAAGAAGAACGCGAGCTCGGCCAGCGGCCCGACCCGCCCGTTGCGGTGCGCGGCGGCGGCGAGGCGCGCGAGGTCGAGCACGAGCGGCGCGGCGAGCGCGGAGTCGCAGCCGTGCCAGGTGAACTCCATGCGCATCGCGGTGCCCAGGAAGCCCTCGAAGGTGACCAGGTCCCAGGCGGTCTTGTGGTCGCCGAGCGCGGGCACGTACTCGATGCGGGTCGTCCCGTCCGGCACGTAGCCGAGCGTCTCGCCGAGCACGCGCTGCTTGCTGGCCGACTTGGCCGCGTTGGCGCCGGGCTCGGCGAGCGTGGCCCCGTCACCGCCGCCGAGCAGGTTGAGGCCGGACCACGAGGTGGCGTGCAGGCGGCGCATCGCGAACATCGGCGCGAGCACCGACTTGAGCAGCGTCTCGCCGGTCTTGCCGTCGTGCCCCGCGTACGGCAGCCGGTGCCGCACGGCCAACTCGTGCAGCGCCGGCAGCCGCGCCCCGGTCGACGGCGTGAAGTCCACATAGGAGCAGCCGGCGGTGAACGCCGCGTACGCCGCGACCGCACTCGGCGGCAGCACCCCCTCCCCGGCCGCGTGCAGCGCCGCGAGCGAGGCGTGCGCCGGATGCGGCTCGACGGCCGGCTCGGTCGAGGCGACGTTGACCACGACCACCCGCTCGAGCGCGTGGCGGTCGCGGAATGCTTCCAGGTCGGCCCGGATCGCCGCGGCGTCCTTGGGCATCGGCCGGAGGTCGTCGTCCACCGCGGACAGTTCACTGTGGAGCGCCGCGACCAGCCGGGCCGGGACGACCCCGGCCGCGGCCAGTGCTTCGGCCTTCTTGATCAGCCCGGTGTTGACGACGTCGTGGCCGCCGAACACGAGGTCCGCGTACGCGGGCAGGGCCTGGCTGCGCAGCCGCGGGTGCTCGGTGACGCACCCGATCGGCTCGGCCAGCCCGGCCCGCAGCGCGGCGGCCCCGACAATGCTGGTGACGGCGACTGAACCACGCGCGCCGACCAGCCACACACCCGTACGCACGGGCTCCCCCTAGCGGTGAGGAAACGTGTCGATAGGGATCCATGGATGGCACGACATCGCCGAATGTCGCTTGAGTGAAGAGCGTAGATGGAGGCCGATGCTTCCGCTAGTACCGACCGAACTTTTGCAGATTTCAAAAGAACTTCCCCATCTAGCTCACCAAAGTCCGGGGCCGGCAGATGTACCGCTCGGCCGCCGTCCAGACGCCGGTCGTCACCAGGTAGATCCCGGCGGCGAGGGGCACGAACGGCGCGAACGCCACGGTCGCGAACGACAGCACCCGCACGAACCCGGGCGAGCCGGCCGGCAGCTGCCGCACGTTCCACAGGGCGATCCCGGCCAGCGCGGCCACGATCAGCCAGCCGGCCAGCAGCGCCGGATGGCCGATGAGCCGCTGGGTGAGGTCGGCGCCGAGCAGGGTGTGGCCGTGCATGGTGCCGTTGGTGAACTCGCGGTACAGCAGCCAGACGAACGGAGCCTGCGCGAGCGCCGGCAGCAGCCCCGCGAACGGGCCCGATCCGGCTTGGCGCAGCACGGCGGTGGTCTTCTCGGCCAGCACGACCGGCTCGTGCTGGTGGCGCGCGCGGATCTCGGCGAGCTGGGGTGCGAGCCCGGCCCGAATCCGCTCGGCGCGGTAGCCGCGCAGGCTCAGCGGGAGCAGCAGGGCGCGCAGGACGAGGGTGGCGGCGACGATCGCCGCGGGGACGGAACCGAGGACGGTGGACAGGGCGAGAAGGACATGGTGCAGCACGGCAACGACCTTTCGATCGCACGGAGTCTGATGAGGGCAGCGCGCACCGTCCGACGTGGACAGACGTCGGATGCGAGGTGCGGGGATCAGACTCCGGGCGCCCGGGGACGCGGACGGCCCGCCGCGTCGGGGTCGACCGAGCGAACGGCCTGCCCGAGGGCGATCCGCGCCCGGGCCGGCAGGGCGTGCAGCTGCGCGGGAGCGGCCGGGGCACCGGCGACGAGCCGGGCCGCCAGCACGACGGCGAGCGCGGCCAGCACCGCGGTCGCCACGGCGACGACGTCACCGGGCGTCCCGACGAAGGCCCACGCGGCCAGCAGGGTGGTCATCGACCACGACATGCCCACAGCGTAGGCGTCCGCGGCAACCCGCACATCAGCCCGCTGGAGTATCTCCAAAGCCTGCGGGAGTATCTCCGAAGCCCGCGGGCGTAGCTACGGCGTTGGCGTGCCGCGCAACCCGACCCAGGCCGCGATCTGCAGGCACGGCGCCAGGTTCAGGGCACGCCCCGCGACCGGACCCGGGCCGCGATCCGCGTGCGTGGCGCCGGATTCAGGGTGTGCCGCGTGACCTGACCCAGGCGGCGATCTGGGTGCGGGACTCCAGGTTCAGCTTGCTCAGGATGTTCGAGACGTGCACGGCGGCGGTGCGTGGCGAGATGTACAGCCGCCGGGCCAGCTCGGCGTTCGTCAGCCCCTCGGCGAGCAGCACCGCCACCTCGCGCTCGCGCGGGGTCAGCGACTCGTCGCCGCCGGCCGTGGGCGCCGTCATGCCCAGCCGCCCGCGCAGCCCGGTCAGCTCGGCGACCCGCCAGCCGGCCCAGCGGGCCAGGTGCGGCTCCGCGGCCCGGACCGCCGCCCGCGCGGACTCGAGGTCGCCCCGCGCCAGGTAACAGCGCGCGGCGCCGAGGTGCCCGGTGCCGCGATGCGGCGGGAGCAACATGGTGGGTTCGGCGACGGCTGCGCGGTACAAGCGAAGGGCTTCGTCTGTTGCTCCGGAGGCCTCGGCGATCTGCGCGTCGGCCAGCCACCGGTAGGCGTCGTCGAAGAGCGGGTCGTCGATGGCGGCGGCGATCGGCCGCAGCTCGTCCACGGAGAGTCCGGTGGCGAGACCGGCCGAGATCAGGTCGTGGGCGAAGTCGCGGCCGGTGACGCCGGTGACCCGCACGGCGTCGAGGACCGTGCGCAGCAGCTCCCGGGCGAGCTCGGTGCGCCCGAGCCGGCAGGCGAGGTGGAACTGCAGGCCGGGCACGGACGTCTGGGTGAGCATCGTGTAGGCGTCCAGCGACGACTCGATCAGCCCGCGGATCACCATGTCGGCCTTGTCGAGCTCGCCGGCCTCCAGCAGCAGCCCGGCGAAGAGCACGCCGTGGTAGTCGCTGCCGTTGCGGGTGCGCAGCAGCCCCCGGTCGCGGCGCCGCGCCGACTCCAGCTCCGCGAGGGCCTCGGCGAGGTTGCCCTCCTGCACGGCGAGGCGGGCGCGGCCCTGGAAGTACGCGGCCACGGCCAGGGACTCGAAGCCCGCGCGCTCGGCGAAGGTGCGCATGCGTTCCAGCGCGGCGGACCAGTCGGCGGGGCCGCCGGGCAGCAGGTTGTACAGGTTGTTGAGCGAGCGGGCCGCCAGCAGCCACTCGCCGGCCTCCTCGGCCTCCTGCGCGGCCTCGTTGAGCAGCTTGACGCCCTCGTCGACGCCGGCCGCCACGTTCACGAGGGCCGAGCCCTTCTCGACCTTGCCGGCCAGCCAGACGGCGGGCAGGCCGAGCTGCTCGCCGAGGGCGATCGCCATGTCGGCCCAGGCCACGGCCCGCTCGGTGTCGTCGTGCAGCATGTACGCCTGGGCGATCGCGGCGTACGCGTGCGCCTTGGCCGGCCCGTCCTCCAGCGGTGCGATCTCCCGCCGCAGCTCGGCCGCGCGCTCCTGCATGCTGCCGCTGCTGCCGACCTCCCAGCTGAGCCGCACGAGCAGCCGCAGGGCGTCGGCGCGCTCCTCGCGGGTGGCGGCGGCGTCGAGCCAGCGGCGGCCGAGCTCCTGGGCGTCGTCGAGCAGGCCGGCCAGCCACGCCGCGCGGGCGCCGCAGGACAGCAGCTCCACGTCGTCGGGCAGCTCGTCGAGGCCCATCTCGGCGAGCTGGAGGGCCTGGTACGGCGAGCCCATCGCGAGGTACACGACAAGTCCCCGGCGGGCGGCCTCCACCATGTCGAGGTAGCGCCCCGCGCCCCGGGCGTGGTGGGCGACCAGCGCGTAGTCCTTGGAGCCGGTCGACAGCAGCGTCTCCAGCGCCAGCTCGTGCAGGCGGCGGCGCTGGCGGGCGAGCATCTCGTCGACCAGCGCCTCGCGGGTCAGGGCGTGCCGGAAGCTGAACTCGTCGTCGCCGGTCTCGACCATGAGCCCGCGGCGCACCAGGTCGCGCAGGCCGTCGATGAGCTCGTTCTCGTCGAAGCCGGTGACCGCGGCGAGCAGGTCGAACGGCACCTTGCGGCCGAGCACCGCGGCCGCCTCCACGATGCGCTTCTCGGCCGTGTCGAGGTCGTCGACCTGCCGGCGCAACGCCTCGGCGATGTTCCACGGCAGCGGCCGGTCGCACAGCGTGTCGAGGTCGGCGTCGCCGTTGCTCTTGAGCAGTTCCTCGAGGAAGAACGGATTGCCGCCGGTACGGTTGTGCAGCGACAACGCCGTGCGGTAGGCGGGCGGGCGACCGGTGGCGGACTTGAGGAACATCGACGTGTCGGCGAGGCTGAGCCGCTCCAGCCGCACATTGGTGACCGTGTAGCGCCGTTCGAGCCGGGTCAGCAGATCGGCGAGGGGGTGGCGGCGGGTGACCTCGTCGGGCCGGTACGTGCCGATGAGCAGCCGGCTGCCGGGCAGCTCGGCGATCCGCTCGAACAGGGCCACGCTCTCCGAATCGGCCCAGTGCAGGTCCTCGAAGACCACGATGGACGGCCCCGGCGTGGTCAGCAGCCGCACGATCTCCAGCCCGGCCTGGATCCGGTCGATCATCGAGCGGGATGCGTCGGTGACCGTGCGCAGCAGCTCGGGGTCGAGCAGCTCGGAGCGCTGACTGTCGTCGATGGCGTCGAGGAGCACCTCGAACGGCCGGCTCAGGGTGCCGGGATCGGCCTGGCCGTCCAGGACCGGAACCGTCTCGGGCAGTCCCGTGAACAGTTCCTGGACCATGCGGCTCTTGCCGATCCCCGGCTCCCCGCCGAGCATGGCGATGGAAGGCTCGGACCCGTCGAGGAGGCGGCGCAAGCGGCGCAGCTCGTCGTCGCGGCCGACCATCACCTGGCACATTCCGCTACGGCTGGCCCGCACGCCACCAGCCTACCGGCGGGCGGGCTCTCCTCCGCCTGTGACGGACGCGACCTGCGCCACCACCCGCGGCGCTCCACCCGCTCACTCGCGCGGCGGTGCCCCTCGAGGCCGAGCAGGCCCTGCTGACGGTGCTGCAACTGGCTGTACAAGAAGACTGGATGCATGCGTCAATCGTCGCGTCGTAAGGGCCGCGTGCCATCCGTACCTGTTACGTATCTTCGGTTTCGGCTTGCCCTAGTCATGTGTAGGGGCGCCGGAAACAGAACAGCCCCGGCGGTGGGCCGGGGCTGTTGCTCTCCCGTGGTTCGGTCACGGGAAGTCCTCTCAGGAGAGGTGCTCGCGCTGGTTTCGACGCCGGAGCCGCACGCGGCTTGTCCAGTGCTTGTTCTCGTCGAGCATGTCGAACCGGCGCTGGCGGACGATCTCGCTGAGCAGAGTGTCGTGGATGTTCATGGTGGCGGGCCCCTTTCAACCTTGTGACTCCATCGTGTCGGAGTAAGGCGCCGGTTCCATCGGTATCGCTTACGTAACTCCGCGGCCGCGACATACGTAGACGCCCGCCGCCCGCGCCTACGTATCCCTACGCCGACGTAGTCATCCGGCATCGCCGCAGCTCACGACACCGCGCGGCCGATCATCCCCGTCGATGTGGACGTCTTTCGCCCGACAGGGTATAAATCCGATATGTCGGGCAAGCGAAGCGCCCAACATATCGTGATCAAGCCCGTCACCAGCCAGCCGAGTAGCGGGCCGGACCAAGGCGATGGTTGGGTGTGAGCGTGCATCGGGTCTACAGCGTGGTCGTCTTCATCATCCTGGCCTCGCTCGACAACGTCGCGATCAGCCTCGTGCCGCCCCTCTACTCGCCCATCAGCCGCGCGCTGGGCGTCGGCGAGGGCGCGCTAGGGGTCGTCACCGCCATCGGCTACCTGGTGACGGCGGTGGCCGCGGTCCTCTGGGCGTACGCGGGGGACCGGACCGACCGCAAGCCCGTGCTCATGATCGGCACCCTGATCTGGGCCGTCGGCACCGCCGGGAGTGCGCTGGCCGGCGGCTACTGGACGTTCCTGCTCGCCCAGTTGTTCGCGGCGGTCGGGCTCGGGGCCGTCGGATCGGTCGGGTTCTCCGTGGTGAGCGACCTGATTTCGCCCAAGCGGCGGGGGCTCGTGATGAGTCTCTGGGGGCTGTCGCAGGGCGTCGGCACCCTGGCCGGAGTCCTCGTGGCCAGCCAGCTCGGCGGCGCGAACTGGAAGAACCCCTTCTGGGTGCTCGCCGGACTCGGCGTCACAGCCTCCATCTTGTACTTCACGACAGCCGACATCCGCCGCGGCCAGAGCGAGCCCGATCTGGCGGCGGTGTTCGCGGCCGGCGAGGAGTACGAGCATCGCATCTCCCGCGCCGACCTGCCGAAAATCGTCGCGCGGCGCACCAACGTGTGGCTGATCCTGCAGGGGCTCACCGCGCAGGCCGCGTTCGGGTCGCTGGTCTGGCTGCCGCGGCTCTTCCAGGCGCGCGCCGAGGCGCAGGGCTACGACGAGCGGACGGCGATCGCGGTCGGTGGGCTGCTCGCGACGTTGTTCCAGCTCGGCGGGGTGCTGTCAATCGTCGGCGGGCTGATCGGGGATCGCTGGCAGCGGCGCGACGGCGGGGGACGCGCCAAGGTCGCGGCCATCGGGATTCTTGCCGGGATCCCGTTGTACGTCCTGCTGTTCTTCGCCCCGATCGGCCTGCCGGATCCCGAGGGGCGAGGGGCGCTCGAGATCGTGCTCGGGTCGCTGTTCACGTCGCCCGGGCTGCTGGGGGCGTTCCTGCTCGCCCTCGTGGCGCTCGCGCTGACGTCGGCGAACTCGCCGAACTGGTTCGCGCTCATCGCTGACGTCAACCCGCCGGAGCATCGGGGGACCGTGTACTCGCTCGGGAACCTGGTCAACGGGGTCGGGCGGGCGGCCGGGAACGGGCTGGTCGGGGTGGTGTTCGCGGCGCTCGCGCGGGCCTTTCCGCCGCCGGCCAACCTGGCCATCGGGCTGGCGGCGTTCCAGGTGTTCTTCATCCCCACCGGGGTCATGTACTGGCTGGCGGCGCGCACCTCGCCGGGGGACATCGACGAGGTGCACGCGCTGCTGCGGGAGCGGGCGGCCCGGGAGGTCAGTTCCCGAACGCCCGCTGGTGGCTCGGCGGGGTGAACTGCACGACCGGCTGACCCTGCAGGGCCGCCTTCAGGGTGTACGACACCGCGTTGTTGATGACCGGGTGCGACATCGTCTTGTTGACCTGCGGCCAGTCCGGGTCGGTGAGCATGCCGGCCACGGCCAGCTGCTTGGTCATCGCCACGAAGGTCGCGCTCTTGCCGCTGTCGGTGGTGCCGGTCTTGCCGGCGACCGGGCGGCCGACGTCGTTGTGGGTGCCCATCGCGGTACCGCTGGTCGGGCACGCGCCGAACGCCGACTGGTCGCCGACGGGGCAGCGGGCCATGTCCACCGCCGCGCGGGCGATGTCCGGGTCGACGACCTGCTTGCAGGACGGCTGGCCGGCGTCGATCTTGTTGCCGTTGAGGTCGCGGATCTCGGTGATCGGGGTCGGCGCGCAGTACTTGCCGTCGGCCGCGAGCGCCGCGTACGCGCCCGCCAGGTCCAGCGGCGTCGTGTCGGACACGCCCAGCGTGAACGCGCCCCACTCCTTGGCGTCCTTGGCGAAGTCCGCGTCCTGCTGCGAGCGGAACTGGATGCCCAGCCGCTTCGCCACGTCCACCACGTGGTCGGCCCCGACGCGCTGCTCCAGCGGCACGAAGTACGTGTTGAGCGACATGCCGAAGCCCTGCCACATGTTGAACACGCCGGTCGGGTCGCCCTCGGAGTTCTTCGGGCAGTAGTGCGGGCCGTTGCAGGCCGCGGGGCTGCTCGCGTCGATCGGATAGTTCGACTGGAACTGCGCCTGCACGTCCTCGGTGTGGTTCAGCGGCAGCCCGGACTCCATCGCGGCGACCGCGGTGAAGATCTTGAACGAGGAGCCGGCCTGGTAGCCGGGCACGTCCGGGCCGCCGGTGATGAAGGGCACCGTGGTGTTCGGATAGTTGCCCTTCTGGCCCTTCTTCGCCGGGTTGGTGCTGTTGCCGTTCGCGCTCTGGTCGTTGCTGAAGTTGCGGTTGGTGGCGAGCGCCTGCACCCGCCCGGTCCCGGGCTCGACCGCGGCGACCATCACCGCCTCGGAGTTGCCCAGGCCGACATTCGCCCCACCGACATTGGGCTGATTTTTCGCGTACTTGAACGCCGCCGCCTGCGTCTGCACGTTCAACGAGCTGACGATGGTGTACCCGCCTGAGCGCAGCTTGTTCTCCCGGTCATAGGCGTCGGCGCCGAACGCCGGCTGCTCGTCCCACCAGCGGCGCAGGTAGTCGCAGAGGAAGCCGGCGCCGAGGTCGGCCCGCTGCACCTGCTCGCAGCCCTCCGGCGTGCGCTGCCCGACGATGGTCAGCTTGACCGCCTTGGCCTCGTCGCGCTGCTGCGCGGTGATGTACTTCATCGTGACCATCTGGTCCAGCACGTACGACTCGCGGGCGAGCGCCTTGGGCAGCCCGTCGGCGGTCGCCGGGTCGTTGGTCGAGGGCGCCTTCACCAGCCCGGCGAGCAGCGCCGACTCCGGCAGCGTCAGGTCCTTGGGGTCCTTGCCGAAGTAGACGTGCGCGGCCGCGTAGATGCCGAACGCGCCGTGGCCGAACGTGGAGATGTTGAGGTACCGCTCCAGGATCTGCTGTTTGGTCAGCTTCTTCTCGAGCGCCATCGCGAGCTTCATTTCCTTGAGCTTGCGGGCCGGCGTCTTGGCGGTCGCGTCCACCACGTCCTGCGGGGTGCGGGCCGAGTAGGAGGTCGCCTGCCGCACGTACTGCATCGTCAGCGTCGACGCGCCCTGCTGGTCGCCGCCGTTCTCGTTGTTGACGAACGCGCGGGCCACACCCTTGAGGTCGACGCCCTTGTGCTCGTAGAACCGGTTGTCCTCGGCCGCGACCATCGCCTCGGTCATGAACTGCGACACGTCCGCGATCGGGACGTCGCGCCGGTTCTCGTCGTACATCATGGCCAGGAGCGTCTTGCCGTCACTGGCGTAGACGTAGGAGATCTGCGGCGAGGGCAGCACGTCCAGGTCGGTGGGCAGATCCTCGAAGGTGTCGGCCCCGGACTTCGCGGCCAGGCCGGAGAAGGCCAGCCCCGGGAACGCGGCCGCGGCCACCACCACCCCGGCGAAGAGACCGCAGAGCAACAACGAGGCGACGGCCTTCAGGGCCACATTCGGACGCAGACGCACTCTACAAGCCGTACCCGATGCGGCCGCTCGCGACACGTCATCCGGCCGCCGGTATTCCGTGAAAAACGACACCGGCGGCCGTGACAACCGAATGTGGGCCTTACAGGGTCTTCAAGTGAAAGCCCCCGTCTACGTCGATCACCTGCCCCGTGGAGAACGCCAGCAAACCGCTCGCGATCGCCACCACGGCCTTTCCGACGTCCTCGGGCGTGCCCCAGCGGCGGATCGGCGTGATGCCCTCGTCGAAAATCAGCCGGTCGTACTTCTCTTTGACCCCGCCGGTCATGTCGGTCGCGATGATGCCGGGGCGCACCTCGTACACGTTGATGCCGTGCTCGGCCAGGCGCGCGGCGTACAACTTGGTGAGCATCGACAATCCGGCCTTGGTGATGCAGTAGTCGCCGCGGTTGACGCTGGCGGTGTAGGCGCTCATCGAGGAGATGGTGACGATCTGGCCCTGGGTGCCGGCCGCGATCATGCGGTTGGCGACCAGCTGGGTCAGGAAGTACGGACCCTTCAGGTTGATCCCGACGAGCCGGTCGAACGACTCCTCGCCGGCCTCGAGGATGTCCGCGCGCACGTCGGGCGCGACGCCGGCATTGTTCACGAGCAGCTCGATGTCGCCGAATGCCGCGTAGGCCTCCGCCACGAGGCGGGTGCGGTCATCGGATCGACTGAGATCAGCCTGTACCATGGCGGCCTTTGATCCATGTTTTTCGATCTCGGCCGCCACCTCGCGGGCGGCGTCGGCGTTGCTCGCGTAGTTCACCACGACGTCCCAGCCGGCCCGGGCCAGCGCGATCGCGATGCCGCGGCCGATCCCGCGGGACGCGCCGGTCACGATGGCGGCGCTCACTCGGTGCCTCCGAACCCGCTTCGGGCCTTGGTGGCCGCGATGCTGCGGATGGCGCTCATTCGGTGCCTCCGAAGAACGTGTAGTAGGGACCGTTCTCGATGCGTAGGAGGTAGAGGCCGAGCTCGCGGAGGTGGTAGTCGCCCCACATGCTCGACTCGCCGTTCGGGACCTGCTGACCCTCGTGGATCTGGTCCCAGCCGTTGGGACGGTGGTACACGGAGTGCAACAGCAGCCCCTGATGCGCGGGGTCGGTCGCGACGTAGTGTGTCAGCAGGGTTTGCGCGACCGTGAGTCCCGCTTGGGTGTACCGCGCGTCGTCGAGCGTGCGGCCCAGCCTGAGCAGGCCCTGGGCGCCGATCGCGGCCGCGCTGGCGTCGACCGGCTCGTGCGCGTTGTACGGGTCGGCGGGCGCGTCGAGGTCCAGGTGGGCGATCCCGGGCGCGCCGGTGTCCCAGTAGGGCACGCCGTCGGCCGCGGACGAGTCGATGTAGAAGTCGCACGTCGCGCGGGCGGCCTGCTCGAACGTGTCGTCGTGCTCGTACTCGAGCAGTTCCGCGAAGCCGAGCATGGCCCAGGCGAGGCCGCGGGTCCAGGTGGAGAAGGGGGAGTACCCCTGCTGCGTGCTCGGCGCGCGGAACCGGCCGTCGTTCACGTTGAACAGCGCCTCGTGGGCGGTGCGCCCGCGCACGTCGTAGGCGTCGCGGCCCGCGCCGTAGAACACGTTGAACTTCGCGGTGTTGTACGCGTGTTCGCGCATCCGCACCCGCAGGTCGATCCGCTCGTCGTGCTCGCCCATGAGCACATGCCCGAGCGAGTGCGCGACGGCGAGCGAGCGGCACGAGCGGATCGTGTCGACGAAGAGCGACTGGGGGCCGTTGAAGCTGTAGATGTACCCGGTGCCGTCCTCGATCTTCTGCCAGCGCGCGGCCTGCACGGCTCCCGACACCTTCAACGCGAGCTCGGCCGCGGGCGCCTCGCGCTCGGCGATGCGGCCTTCCTTGACCAGCCGCAGAATCGCACCGTACGTGCTGACGTTGTTGAATCCGTGATCGTGCACCCCGATGTGGCTGACGTGCGGGGCCATCACCCGTCTGGTCTGCTCCAGCCCCAGGTCGCGGAACGTCTCGTCGCCGGTGGCGTCGAACTGGAGCAGCGCGGACCCGACCTGGAACCCCTGCGTCCACTCGGTCCACCCGCGCGCGGTGTACCGCCCGTCGACGGTGAACACGGGCGAACTGCCGCCGACCTCCAGCGCCAGGATCTTCCCCGCGGACAGCTCGAACATCCGCTCGACCCCGCCCAGCAGATCCTTGCCGCCAATCCCCGCCTCGATGCGCAACATGCCGGCGATGGTACCGAGGAAAGCCCTTTCCTGAAAGTGCCAGCGCGTGCGCGGCCGTTTGGTTCGCGCGCATGGCCTCGCCCCGGGTATGCGTGTCTCGCGCTGGGCGTGCGTGTTTCGCGCTGGGCGTGTGTGCCTCGTGCTGGGCGTGTGTCTTTCGCGCTGGGCGTGTGTGTCTCGCGCTGGGCGTGCGTGTCTTGCGCTGGGCGTGCGCCTCTTGCTCTTCGCGTGCGTCTCTCGTGCTGGGCGTGCGGCTCTTGTTCTTCGCGTGCGGTTCTCGGGCGCGTGGTCCGGCCATGCGCGGGCGTTGCTCGTGCGCATGCGAGGATATGCGGCGTGGACATCGCGGTGGAGGACGTCACCGCCCGCTGGGTCACCGCCTGGACCACGGGCCGCACCACGGACCTCTTCAAACTCCTGGCCGCCGCCCCGACCATCGAGACCAACCTGGACCCGGACGGCGACTTCATCGAACTGCTGACGGACTACGCGGCCGCTCTTGAGTCGATCGCGGTCTTCTCCCAGACGGTCCTCGACCGGCGGGCCGCCCTCATCTACGACTGCACCCTCGCGGGCGAGACCTTCCGCCTGGCCGAGTTCCTGACCGTCAACAACGCCGGCCTGGTCACCGAGATCCGCCGCGTCTACGACCTGGACGCCGTCGAGCGTCTCATGCCCCACCTGTTGCTGGAGCACTGACGCGTTCGCTCGCCGCGGCCTTGAGCTGCGGATCGCCGGGGTTATCCACAGGTTCAAAGTTTCTCTTCCGGCGGGGTTGGCGGGGGAGAAAGCTTATGGGCATGAAGGACAGCGAAATCCCGATCGCAGGCCGCGGCCGCCGGCCAGACGACCAAGCCATTCTGCGAGGCCCGCCGAACCTCTCCTGAAGTTCCCGAAATCGCGAACCTCTCCTGAGGTTCCCGAAATCGCGAACCTCTCCTGAGGTTCCCGAAATCGCGCCCGACGGCGCCGGCTGTGGCCGCGTCGACCTCGCAGCCGCGCACATCCCCTCCCGCGGAACCCGCACCGCGCCGGGATGCGTCGCGTCGCGATGTGCCGTGCCCGCGCCGTCATGGGCGGGGCCGGGCCGACCCGAAAGCAACGTCTGCGAGCCCGGGTCGGCCCAGTCCCCGCCAACTTCGAATGGCAACAAGAAAGAGCAACAAAACGTGCGCCCGCCGAGGGGGAGTGCGCACGGCGGAGAGCAGTTCGAAACCCGCGGTGGGTCACGTTGGACGGTGCCGTCGAGCCAGCCAGTGCGGGGTTCGGCGCCGATGACCGAGCAACAAGCGGCTTTCGCGGCCGGCGTGTGCGCTAACGGGGGTGTGCACGCCAAAAGCGACGGGCCTCGGCGCCGATGATCGAGCAACAAGCGGCTTTCGCGGGCCGGCGTGTGCGTTAACGGGGGTGTGCACGCCAGCAGCGAACGGGCCGTTGACATAAAGGAGCACCAACGCGCGTGGGAGGTGGTGCACAGCGCAAAGGCCGGGCGACTGCGCGGCGATAGGGCCGGCGAGTGCGCAGCGATAAGGCCGGGCAAGTGCGCGGTGATAGCGCCGGGCGAGTGCGCAGCGATAGGGCCGGGCAAGTGCACGGCGATAAGGCGCGGCGGGCGAGTGCACGGCGATAAGGCGCGGCGGGCGAGTGCGCGGCGGGCGAGTGCGCGGCGGGCGAGTGCGCGGCGGGCGAGTGCGCGGCGGGCGAGTGCGCGGCGGGCGAGTGCGCGGCGGGCGAGTGCGTGCCGAGCAATGTGAGCCGTCGGCATAGAGCGCGCCCGCTGCAGAAGCCCTCACCGCTGGAAGACCCGCACGGAAGGCAGCGGGCGAGTGCGTGCCGAGCAATGCGAGCCGTCGGCATAGAGGGCGCCCGCAGCAGAGCCCTCACCGCCAGAAGACACGCACGGAAGGCGGCGCGCGGCGAGGACCGGGCGTCGGAGGTTGGCGCGCGGCAAGGGCCGGGCGTCGGAGGTTGGCGCGCGGGGAAGATCGGGCGACGGAAGTCGGGGCATGACGAAGGCCGGGCTCCGAGGGTTCGGAGCCCGGCCTCGACCAGCCGGTGGTTCGCCCGTCGGTCGCGGGACTCAGTGCAATGCGGCCGACGGGCGAATGGGGAGGGTGGGCAGGGGAGGGGGAATCAGGCGACGGTCGTCATCGAGGAGGCCGAGACGAAGGTGTAGCCCAGGCCCTGGATGCCCTCGACGGTCGACTTCAGGTAGGAGGTGCCCAGGTACGGGTGGTAGAAGAAGCTCGCCACCCCGTCGCGGATGGCCAGATTGGCCTTGGCGTTGGCGATCAGGTCGGCCGGCAGCACGGCCGGGTGCTGGTTGAACGGCTCCGGCTCGATGTTGCCGATGTTCTCCGGGATGATCGTGGAGCCGTAGACGTCGCGGACCGTGTAGGGGAAGAACTGGCCGACCATGTGGGCGACGCTGTTGTCGACCGTGGTGCCGGAGAGGGTGCCGGGGAAGTACAGGCCGCGGTCGTAGCGGACGCCGAAGAGCGTGTTGATGGTCTTGTAGTCCAGGGCCGAGGCGGCGTAGTGCGGGGGCTCGAAGATGGTCGGCTGGGAGAGGCCGGCCAGCAGCCAGTCGGCGCGGGAGGCCACGACGCGGGCGGTGACGTTGAGGGCCGAGTCGTTCTTGACCGGGCCGTCGTAGATGACGGCGTCCGAGGCGTCGACGTGGGCGGTGAAGAACTCGAAGTCGTTCGCGCTCACGCCGTCGTACGGGTTGTTCAGGGCGTCGAGCTGGTGCGTGTAGCCGTGCATGAGCAGGGTGCCGCCCTTGCTCTGCATGTACTTCAGGGCGCTGACCACCAGTGGCCGCTGGCGCAGCGTGTAGTCCTGGGCCTTGCCATTGTTGTTCACGCCCTTCGGGTCGCGGTAGCGGCTGTAGACGGCGACGGTGAACGGGATCTTCTTGCTGGACAGGTAGTCGGCGACGGCGCGCAGTTCGGCCGGGTCGGCGTCCGGGCCGACGTCCTCGATGCGGACGAGGGCGCGGTGGCGGGTGGCGGTCTGCGGGGCGAGCACGTCGTACAGCAGGTCCGAGAACGCGAGGTAGCGGTCGTTGGAGGTGATGTACGAGAAGGGGATCTCGCCGATGTAGGTCAGGTTGCCGGACTTGATGCCCCACGGGAACTTCGTGCCGTCGGCGCGCACGGCGTCGGCGACGCTGACCGCCTTGCTGCTGTCGTAGACGGCGTAGTCCATGATGCCGGCGAGGTTGCGGGTGTCGCGGGTCAGCGCGGTGCCCTTGTAGTCGACCTCGGCGACGGTGGAGACGTCGAAGCCCTTCCAGGTGTACCCGTACTTCGTCGCGAAGTCCGCCGAGCGCGCGGTCAGCTGCCAGATGTTGTCGTACAGCCACACGACGGGCTTGCTGGTGGCCAGCACGTCGTCGAGGAAGGCGGTCGGGATGGGCTCGTCGTAGGTGGAGCCGACGTAGACGACCGCGCTGTACTTCTCCAGCTCGCCCTTGGTGTAGGAGCCGACCGGGTGGGCGGTCCAGGCGCCGAAGTGCGAGATGAGGTTGGTGGCCATCATCCCGTAGTCCTCGCCGAGCCAGGCGTACTCGCCCGTGTAGTCGTAGAGGACTAGCGTCTTCGTCGCGGCGTTGGAGCCGGTGGCGCCGGCGCCGGAGACCGTTTTCGCGGTGGTCGCGGCGAGGGCCGGGGACGCCGGAGCGGCCAGGCCGAGCACCGCGACCAGCACGAGGCCGAGCAGAGCTGACAACTTACGCATAGAACTGTGCACCCAATCTCAGAAGTACGAGCTCAGAACCGAAGAGCTCAGACGAGCGAGGCGGACGAGGGCATCGGGGAGGGCAGCGGCGCCAGGCCGAGCATGGCGGCGACGGCCTGCTCGGTGCGCTGCGACGCGAGACCGTCGCCGTAGGGGTTGCCGCTGGCGGTCATCGACTGCCGCAGCATCGGGTCGTCGAGCAGCTTCGCGGCTTCGGCGACGATCAGGTCCTCGTCGGTGCCGACGAGCTTGGCGCACCCGGCCTGCAGGGACTCGACGCGCTCGGTGACCTCACGCAGTACCAGAGCGGGAACCCGGAAGGAAGGGGCCTCCTCCTGGATGCCGCCGGAGTCGGTCAGGGCCAGGTAGGCGCGGGACAGCAGCCGGGCGAGCGCGGGGTAGGGCAGCGGGTCGGTGATCGTCACGCGGGGCACGCCCGCGAGGCCGGCCTCGACCTGGGCCCGCACGGCCGGGTTGGCGTGGGCGGGCAGCACGACCCGGATGTCCGGGTAGGCCTCGACCAGGCGCCGTACGGCGCGCAGGATGCGGTCCAGCGGCTCGCCCCACGACTCGCGGCGGTGCGCGGTGACGAGGACCAGGCGGGCCTCGCCGTGCTCGGCGGCGTCGACCGCGGCGGCCACGCCGGCGTTGTCGAACGGCAGCTCCTTGGCCGCGATCTCCAGGGCCGCGTCCACCACGGTGTTGCCGGTGATGAGCACGTTGGCCGGGGCCACGCTCTCGTCGAGCAGGTTGGTCGCGGCGAGCGCGGTCGGGGCGAGGTGCAGCGCGGCGAGCTGGCCGACGAGCTTGCGGTTGGCCTCCTCCGGGAACGGCGAGTCGAGGTCGCCGGAGCGCAGGCCGGCCTCGAGGTGCACGACCGGGATGCGGCGCCAGAACGCGGCCATCGCGCCGGCCAGGGTCGTGGTGGTGTCGCCCTGCACGACCACCGCGGCCGGCTTGCGGGTCTCCAGCAGCGCGTCGAGCTGCTTGATCATCTCGGTGAGCAGCTCCGGCTGGCTGCCGGTCACGCGCTGCAGCGGCAGCGTCACGTCGGCTTCGACGTCGAAGGCGGCCAGGGCCTGGGTGACCATCGTCGGGTGCTGGCCGCTGGCGACCAGGACCGGGTTCAGGCGACCGGCGGCGCGCATGGCGGCCGCGACGGGGGCGAGCTTGATGGCCTCGGGGCGGGTACCGGCGATGAGGAAGACTTCAGGAAGCATGTGTGCGTCACCTTGGGAGGAGTAAGTGACCGCATCCGTGCGGATAAATCCAGAAAAATCGGGCGAGATCAAATTGGGCCAAATCAAATCGGGCCAAATCAAATCGGGTCAGCTCAAATCGGGCCAGGCTCAAGCAGTGACCGGCTCTTCGGCGAGCCGCTCGGTCTTGGCCCAGGCGTTGCGCCGGGCTACCTGCCGGCCGATCGCCCGCCAGGTCGCGACCAGGCCGAGGATCAGGAAGAACGGGTAGGCCACGGCGGCCTTGAGCAGGACCGAGGTCCGCTCGTCGCCGAGCTGCACCCGGTGCACCGCCGCCCAGACCAGGCCCGGGACGGTCATCCCGACGGCCCAGAAGAGCGCGACCTGGGCCATCTGACCCCACGAGTGGATCAGGACCGTGTCGCCGTGGCCCGGGACCAGGTGCCACATCGCGTAGCCCCAGAGCCCGAACACCGCGGCGGTGCCGAACGCGTTCATCCAGGGCGCGAGCAGGTAGTACAGCATTTCCATCAGCGCGTGGTTGCGGATGCGGCGCGAGGCGATCAGCCGCGGGACGTACGAGATGCACTGCAGGTTGCCCTGCGCCCAGCGGGTCCGCTGCCGGACCAGGCGCTTGACGTCGACCAGGCCCTGCTGCTTGACGTGGGCCAGCGAGGTGTAGCGGATGCGGTCCCCGCCCAGGTGCATGCGCAGCCCGAGCTCGAGGTCCTCGACCAGGCAGTGCGACCAGGGCGCGTTGCCCAGCCGCATCAGCGACGACAGCCGGGCGAACTGCCCGTTGCCGCCCAGGCCGACCGTGCCGGCCGCGTCGCGCAGCAGCTGGCTGGCGTTGGCGATCGCGGCGAACTCCAGGTCCTGCACAGCGCCCAGCACCCGGTTGCGGTTGTGGATCCGCACGCGGACCTGCACCGCGCCGACGCCGGGGTCGCGCATCAGCCGGGAGACCTCGGACAGCAGGTTGGTGCTGCCGCGGCCGTCGCCGTCGATGACGCCCACCGCCACCCGCTCCGGGTCGTCGCCGTTGGCCAGGGTCAGGTCCCGGATCGCCCGGAACGCCGCGTTGAGTGCCTCGCCCTTGCCCTTGCGGGCGTTGGGGAAGTCGCGGCGCAGGACCGTGAGGCCGTGGTGGTCGATGGCGGCCAGTACGTCCGGGGTGCCGTCGTCCGATCCGTCATCGACCACCAGGACCCTGGTGCGCGTGCCCTCCGGTCCGCTGAGCGCCAGGGCGGCGCCGACGGTCCGGCCGACCACCCGCTCCTCGTTGAGGGCGGGCACGACGATCCAGAAGGTCAGCGGCTCGTTGCCGTTCGGCGCGATGGCATCGCGCCGGCGGCGGCGTCCGGCGGTGGCCGCGTCGCCGGCGGAGAACGCCACCAGCGCCAGGTTGTACGCCGGCCACAGCGTCAGCAGCGCGAAGCCGACCAGAAGGATCGCCGTCATGGATCAGGCGGCGCTGCGGTTGAAGCGGGACGCCCGAACCATCAGAAAACCGGTGACCACGAGCGCGATCCCGGCGACGACGATGGCGAAGACCGGGCTTCCGGTGACGGGCAGCGAACCGGCGGTGGCTCCGCCCGTCACGACCACGCCGGTGACCTTCGAACCTGACATGACAGCTTCCCCTCGGCTATCCGGTGGTGGTGCTCGGCGGCTCCTTGCCGGCAACCGTCGTGCACCTTGTCCGAGAAGCTTGGCTTGCCGCCGCGCCGATTACAACGGGTAACAGGGGTGCTGAAGGCAACTCCAACCGAGCACCTGACACGGGCCTTACGCAGCCAAAACGCCTCGGTTACACAACGTGATGAGAGGGTGTGCCGTAGCTCTCAGTGAAGTCCCGGGGCTGCCGCCAGCCGGGTGCGAACTCGGCCCACAGGGAGAGCGCGACGGCGGCGCTGTCCGGGCGCTCGTCGGGGCGCTTGGCCATGCACTGGCGGCACAGCTCGGCGACCGAGCGGGGCAGGCCGGGCGTGAGCACCACCGGCGTCGGGGCGGCCTGCAGCAGCCGGGCGCCGGGCGCGTGCGGGGAGCGGCCGGTGAGCATGTGGTACAGCAGCACCCCCAGCGCGTACACGTCCCACGCCGGGGACTGCTCGACGCGCGAGGCGGACGGGTGCGCGAACGGTACCGCGAGACCGAAGTCAATGATCTTTACACCGGCGGTGGTGAGCATGACATTGTCGGCGGTCAAATCCCGGTGCGCGATCCCCCGGCGGTGCGCGACGGCGAGCAGCTCGGCCACGGACGCGGCGATCTCCACCGCCTCCTGCCAGGGCACCGGGCCCTCGCCCAGGCGGGTCGCCAGCGGCACCCCGTTGAGCAGCTCCATCGCCACGGCCGGCACGTGCACGCCCTCGGCCTCGATCTCGCCGAACGCGAACACCTTGGGCACCGTGGGGTGGCGCATGCGCTGCATCAGGTGCGGTTCGCGGCGCGCGGCGTGGCAGGCGCGGGTGTTGTTCGCGAACGCCGGCGCGAGCACCTTCACCGCGGCCGGCCGGATCCGCTCCAGGTCGACGGCCTCGTAGACCAGCGACATTCCGCCCCGGGCGATCGGACGGACCAGCAGGTAGCGGTCGAGCACCCTGCGGCCAACCTCGATCCCGGACACAATCGACGACTATTCCCTATCCAGGCAGGTTGGCGATAGCCCTGGCGAAGTTCATAAGTGTGATCGAAACCTATAGTTGACATCGCGGTAACTCTGACTGACGCTGACCGCAGGAATCGCTCCCACAGGAGACTTGATGCCTGAGCACACCGCTGAGCCAGCACAACCCACCGTCACCGAGGTCGCCGCCGCCGCGGGGGTCTCCGCCGCCACCGTGTCCCGCGTCCTCACGGGCCGCGTCCGGGTCAGCACCTCGGCCCGGGTCTCCGTGCACGACGCCATCGCCCGGCTCGGGTACGTCCGCCACCGTGCCCCGCGCCGCACCGACCACCAGAGCGCCGGCCTGCCCGTCGCCGCGGTCGTGTTCGAGCCGGCCGTGCGGCTGTTCCGCGACGGCTTCGTGGCCCGCCTGCTGGCCGGGGCCGAGGAGGAGCTGTCCGAGCGCGGCGTGCCGCTGCTCACGATGTCGGCCACCCGCGGCACCTTCGCCAGCTCCACCCAGTTCCTGACCGCGGGCGGGGTCGGCGGCGTGCTGCTGGTCGGCGCGCCCGCGCAGCACCCCCTGGCGGTGTCGCTGGCCGCCTCGCGGGTGCCACTGCGCTCGGCCGGCCGGCCGGAGCTGGCCGTGCCGTTCGCCGACGTCGACAACCGCGACGGCGCCCGCCAGGCCGTCGAGCACCTGCTGCTGCGCGGCCGGCGGACCATCGCCACGATCGCCGGGCCGCCCGACTCGCCGGCCGCCGTGGACCGGCTGGAGGGCTACCGCCGCGCCGTGCTGGCCGCCGGGCGTCAGCCGATCATCGCGTACGGTGACTACTCCACCCCGTCCGGTGGGCACGCCGCCGCGTGGCTGCTGGACCGCACACCCCGCCTCGACGCGCTCTTCGTCGCCTCCGACGCGATGGCCGCCGGCGCGCTGCAGGCCCTGCGCAAGTCCGGCCGCCGGGTCCCCGAGGACGTGGCCGTGGTCGGCTTCGACGACGCGCCGCTCGCCGGGTTCACCACGCCGGCACTTACCACGGTCCGCCAGCCGATCGAGGAGCTCGGCGCGGTCACCGCCGCCCTGCTGCTCGACCCGGCCGACGACGACCCGATCCTGCCGACCGAACTCGTTGTGCGGGCCTCAACGTAGGATGCCCGGGGCCCAGCTGCGGGAGGGCGACATCCTCGCCCGCCGCTACATTCTCAAACAGCCCGTCGCGGCGGGCGGCATGTCGGTCGTCTGGCGCGCCTGGGACTCCACCCTGGAGCGCACGGTCGCGGTCAAGGTGCTCGACGGCCCCATCGCGTCCGACGGCGGGCAGCGCGACCGCATCCGCCGGGAGGCCCGCGCGGCCGCGCGCATCGAGCACCCCAACGCCATCGGGGTGTACGACTACGGCGAGACCGTCACGCCGCGCGGTCGCATCGCCGCCTACGTGGTGATGCAGCTGCTGGAGGGCATCTCCGTCGCGGCCCGCCTCGAGCGGGGCCCGGTGCCCTGGCCGGAGGCGGTGCAGGTGGCCGGCACGGTCGCCGACGTGCTGCACGCCGCGCACCGCCGCGGCGTCGTGCACCGCGACGTGACCCCGGAGAACGTCATGCTGACCAGCGACGGGGTGCGGCTGCTGGACTTCGGCATCGCCGCCGACATCGGCCAGCGCGAGGAGGCGATGACGTTCGGCACCCCGCCCTACGTCGCGCCCGAGCGGCTGACCGGCGCCCCGGCCAGCGGCGCCACCGACGTGTACTCCCTCGGCGTCCTGCTGTTCGAGATGCTCACCGGCGCCCCGCCGTACCCGGCCCAGACCTGGGAGGAGCTGGAGCGCGCCCTGGCCGCGGAGCGCCGCCCGGTGCTCAACGTCCCCGGGCTGCCGGCCGCGGCCGCCGCCGCCTGCCTGCGCTCGCTGTCGACCGACCCGATGCGCCGCCCCACCGCCGCGGAGCTGGCGAGCATCCTGGGTTCGAGCGCACCGGCCGCCCGCAACCGCCGCCGGGTGCTGCTGGCGGTTCCGGTGGTGGTGGCCATCGCGACGGTACTGTCCGTGCTCCTGCTCCGGGACGACGACCCGGACCCGAAGCGGGGTGAGAACGCCGCTCCCGTCCCCTCGGTGAGCATCTACGTCTCCGTGGTGCCCGGCCCGCCCGGCGCCCAGGTCACACCCACCACGAACGGGCAGCCCCGCCGCTCGGGCACGGCCACGTCCGGCGCCCCGGCGACGGGGTCCGCCGCGCCGCCGCCGCTGCCGTCCCCGCTGACCCGCCAGGCCGCGGGCAAGGCCGTCCTGGACGTCGTGGACCGCCGCGAGCAGACCGGGGAGATCCGCGAGGACGTCGCCCTGGACATCCGCAACCAGATCAACAACCTGCTGTCCGACTCCAACGACGCCGCCCGGCGCATCGAGCTGCTGCGCAAGCAGCTCACCGACCGCCGCCGCGACAACGCCGTGCAGGAGGCGGCCTACCAGGAGCTCGACGCCGCCGTGGTGCAGTTCGGCAAGACGTTCAGCACCTAACGTTCGGGTGCGAGGCGGTGCCGGACGGCCCACAGCGCCGCCTCGGTACGCGAGGCCGCGCCGGTCTTGCGCAGCAGGTTCGACACGTGCACCGCGACGGTCCGGATCGAGATGCCCAGCGAGCTCGCCACCTGCTGATTGGTCATCCCGGCGGCCAGGCAGCCCAGCACCTCCAGCTCCCGCGCGGTCAGGTCGCCGCCCGCGCGCAGGCTGTGCAGGAGCGTCTCCGCCTCGGCCAGCCGCCACCCCGGCCAGTGGCCCAGCAGCGCCACCGCGCGCTCGGCGTGCCGGCGGGCCTCGCCGGCCCGGCCCAGCCGTACCAACGCATGCGCCACCGCCGTGTGCACCGCCGCGTCCTCGGCCCGCTCGGTCGCGTCCCCGCGCGCGTCCGGCAGCAGCTCGACCGCCTCGGCGTCGCGGCCCGCGGCCACGGCCAGCAGCAGCCGCAGCGGGACCGGCCGCTCGGGGACGTGCTCCTCGACCACCGCCGCCGGCACCCCGCCGTGCACCGCCCAGCGGGCCGCCTCCGCCAGTCGCGCCGGTCCGCAGCGCCCCACACAGTCGCGCAGGGCCTCGGCGGGGTCCACGGGATGTACACCCCGGGCAGCGACGGCCACCCGAAGCACCCGGACGAGACCCGAGTCGCGGCCCTCGGCGTCGGCGCGGGCGAGCATCCGCACCGCGAGGGGGTCGTCGCCGCGCTCCAGGGCCAGCAGGCCGGCGCGGGCGGTGAACCGGACCCGCTCGACCGGGTCGCCCTCGATCGGCAGGCGGGACCAGACCAGCGCCTCCGCGCGCGCCAGGTCGCCGGTGCGCATGGCGTGGGCGACGCCGAGCGTGGTCGTACGGCCGGCGCAGAACTCCAGGCCGTACCGGCCGATCGTGGCCATCGACTCGTCGAACAGCCGCCAGCCCATCACCTCGCCCAGCCGCGGCAGGGTCACCGCGACCAGGTTGTGCACGGCGCGCCCGATCGTGACCGGATCCTGCTCCTGGGCGGCGAGCTGGCGGGCCGCGCGCAGCAGGGCGACGCCGCGCTCGACGTCACCGGTGAGCGCGAGGGCGGTACCGAGCGTGACCGAGGCCGAGGCGATCCCGGCCCCGGCCCGCTCGCACGCGGCGAGGGCGGTCTCGGCCAGCGGCAGGGCGCTCGCGGCGTCCTCGGTGCGCAGCGCGCTCTCCGCCTCGGCCGCCCGCTGCCGGGCGAGCGAGGCCGCCGACCCGCCGACCGCCGCGGCGCGATCCAGCGAGCGCCGATGGCCGTCCGGGTCCCCGAGGCACCAGCGCACGGCGGCCAGGACGCGGTGCGCATCGGCCGTCTCGTCGCGCTGTTCCGTCTCTTGTACCTCACGCAGCCAGTCACCCGCGTAGTCCGCCGCCGCCTCGAAGCGCGCCGAGACGAAGGCGGCCGCGGCCCCGACGGCGACCAGCCCGGCCACGTTGCGCGGCTCCTCCGGCACGCTGAGCCCCAGCGCGACGAGTTCGACCGCGGCCTCGGGCAGCCCACCGGCGAGGCTGGCGGCGGCACCGCGGGAGGCGGCGGCGCGGGCTTCGGCGGTACGCCCGAGTGCCGCCGCGTGCCGCGCCAGCGCCGCGTCGTCGCCCAGCTCCGCGGCCAGCCGATGGGCGAGCGTGTGCACGCGGGTCCGCTCGCGCGGCATGGCTCCGGCGGCGAGCGCCTCGCGCAGCAGCGGGTGGCGGAACCGCAGCGAGCCGGCCGGCGCGAGGTCGGGCGCGATGAGCAGGAGGCCCAGGTCGAGCAGCCGGCGCAGGGCGGGCTCGACGTCGCCGCCGATCACGTGCAGCAGCACGTCGCTCTCCACCGGGTCGCCCAGCAGCGCGGCCGCCCGGGCCACCCGCCCGACCAGGGCCGGCTCGCTGGTCAGCGGCTCCACCAGCAGCCCGGCCACGTGCGCGGGCAGCGGAGCGGCGGGCAGGTCGTCGGCGGTCCCGTACGCGGCCAGCAGCTCGGCCAGCCAGAACGGGTTGCCGCCGGTGCGCCGCCGGGCCCCGCGCACCGCCTCGGGTGCGGGCGCGCTGCCGTACGTGGCCTCGATCAGCTCGGCGGTCTCGCGGGCGGTGAACGGCGCGACGTGCACGCGCAGGACCGACGGCGAGCCGCCGAGCCGGCGCAGGGTCCGCGCGGCCGCCGGGGCGAACGCCGCCTCCTGCGGGGGCCGGCTCGTGACCAGCATCAGCGCGGGCAGCGACTCGGCCGCCACCGCCAGCTCGGCCACCAGCGCGAGGCTGGCCGGGTCGAGGTCGTGCAGGTCCTCGACGAGCACGATGCCGAACGAGGAGCCGAGCAGGGCCCGCACCACGTCCACCGCGGCGCGCAGGGTGGTCGCCGGGGCCAGCCGTGGCTCGGCGGCGTCCGAGGAGCGCTGCCCGAGCCGGTTGAGCAGCGACTCGTCGACCGGCAGGGACTCGGCCGGGCGACCGTTCAGTACCGATGCCAGCCAGTCGTGCGGCGCCGCGCCCTGGGCCCGCGCCGACCCGCGCAGCACCGTGGTGCCGTCCAGGTCCATCCGCCGCAGCGCCTCGGCGACCAGCCGGCTCTTGCCGCTGCCGCCCTCACCGGTGATCAGCACGATCCCCGGGCGCCGGGCTGCCCACGCGGCCTCGATCTCGGCGAGCTGGGCGGCTCGTCCGATGAAGGGGGCGGTCGGCATGCGGGCCACGATACGCACAAGTGCGTAGAGACGCCCGGGGGATCGATACGGCACGCTGTCACCCATGGCAGAGGGCGTGGCGGAGGGCGTGGCGGAGGCCGACCACCAGGAAGAAGAGACGGCCCCGCAGGCCGAGAGCGGACCGCAGCCGCTCGCCCTGCACTGGGCGGCGCGGACCGAGACCGGCCTGGTGCGCACCTCGAACCAGGACTCGATGTTCGCGGGCGACCGGCTCCTGGCCGTCGCCGACGGCATGGGCGGCATGGCGGCCGGTGACGTCGCCAGCCGGCTCGCGATCGAGGCGATGACCCCCCTCGACGAGGAGTTCGCCGGCAACGACCTGCTCACCGCCCTGCGCACGGCCGTCTCCGACGCCAACCGGCGCATCCGCGACGAGGTCGAGGAGGACCCGGCCAAGCTGGGCATGGGCACCACGCTGACCGCCATCCTCTTCTCCGGCGAGCGCATCGGCCTGGTCCACATTGGAGACTCCCGGGCCTACCTGCTGCGCGGCGAGGAGTTCGCCCAGATCACCAAGGACGACACCTACGTACAGCTGCTCGTCGACGAGGGCCGCATCACCCTCGACGAGGCCTCCACCCACCCGCAGCGCTCCCTGGTCAGCCGGGTCCTGCAGGGCCAGCCGACCGATCCCGTGTACTCCGTGACGGCCGCCCGCGCCGGCGACCGCTACCTGCTGTGCAGCGACGGCCTCTCCGGCGTCCTGCGCGCGGAGACGATCGAGGAGGCGATGCGGGAGTACACGGACCCCGAGGAGTGCGTCGAGCGCCTCGTCGACCTGGCCCTGCGCGCCGGCGGCCCAGACAACATCACCGCCGTGGTCGCCGACATCGTGGGCGACGACGTGCCCGAGCGCAAGGGCCTGCGCAGCCGGCTACGCCACTGGCTCGGCCGCGACGAGATCAGCAACGCCAGGCTTCCTGCCTAGCGGAGCGGATGGTCTTTCGGGCACTGTTGGATACCCTGCGATGTCCTGAAAAGCGGTGGGGGAGCAAGCTCCACCCACACCCCCTCAACACCGCACCGAGTCCCTCCGTGGACGGCGGCCCCTACGCGGACGGCGGCTCCCACGCGGACGGCGGTTCCCAGGCGGCGATCCGTTCTGCCTGGCGCAGCAACACGCGCTCCGGGGTCAATCGCGCCGCCGTGCGGACCAGGGCGTTGACGACCGGGTTGGTGGCTCCGGTGAGCCGGCCGACCTGCCACGATCTGCGTACGATCATCGCCACTCGCGGGCGCCGCACGCGGTCGTACTCCCTCAGCCCGGCGGCCAGGTCCCGGCCGGCGAGCGCGGCGAGCGTGACCGCGTCCTCCAGGGCCTGGCAGGCGCCCTGGCCGAGGTTGGGCGTCATGGCGTGCGCCGCGTCGCCGACCAGGGCGATGTGGTCGCCGAAGCGCATCGGCGCCACCGGGTCCAGGTCCAGCAGCGGATGGTGCAGCAGCGCGGCCGGGTCGGTCGCCGCCACCAGCCGCGGGATCGGCTCGCGCCAGCCCGCGAACATGCGGGAAAGCTCGGCCAGCTGCTCGTCGGGTGGCGTGGTGCGGAGCGGGGCGGGCACAGCGGCGTACCAATAAATCCCGCGTTGTCCCATCGGCAGGAAACCGAACCGCCGCCCGCCCCGCCCCATGGTCTCCCCGCCACCGGTGACGCTCGGGTCCGGTGCGACCACGGCCCGCCACGACACCTGCCCGCTGTCGCGGATGCGGACCTCGGGGGCGTATTCCGCGCGCACCACGCTGCCGATCCCGTCCGCCCCGACCACGAGGTCGGCCTCGAGCGCTCGCACGTCGGTCACGGTGGTGCCGGTCTGCACGGCCAGCCCCGCACCGAGGATCTCGTGCAGGTCCGCCCGGTGCACCCCGAACGCGCCGCTGCCGAGGATCGGCCGGCCGGCCGCCCGCACCCGGTCGCCGACGCCGAGCCGGTCCAGCGCGCGCAGGGCGTTCGGCCAGAGCGAGAGGCCGGCGCCGACCGCCTCGATCCGCGGCTGCCGCTCAAGCACCGTGACGTCCCAGCCGCGCTGCCCCAGGGCCCGGGCCGTGGCCAGCCCGCCGATCCCACCGCCGACGACGATCGAACGCATGTGGCTCCCTCGATAGAGTGACGCTTCGAATTGTCACAACCGGGCAGTAACCCCGGGCGGCTCTCGTCGTTGGGCGGGATGAGCACCACTTCAGCGAGTACCCCCCTCGTGAAAGCGGCACTGCAGTGATCGGCAACCCGCGCACGTTCTGGCTCATCATGCTCACCGCGGCCGCGGCTCTCAGCGCCGCCGCGGTCGTCGGGCCGGTGCTCGGCCTCGTCGCGGTGGCCGCCGCGGCCGGGGCCGCCGCGCTGGTCCAGGCCGGGGCGCTGATCCGCCTCGCGCTGCGCATCCACCACGGGCGGCGCGACTTCGGGCCGTGCCGCGGTGCCGGGTTCCTCGGCATGGGCGCGCTGTTCACCGGGGCCGGCGTGGCCGCCACCGGGCTTCCGGGAGTCGATCCGGGCCTGGTCGCGGCGGGCACGACGCTCATCGCGGCACCCACGTACCTTCTGGGCCTTCTTCTGCTGCCGGGCACCGCGCCGACCCTCGGTGCCCGGCTGCGCCGCCTGCTGGACGGGTCCGGGATCGGCGTCAGCGTCTTCTACTGCGCCTGGGTGCTCGCCCTCGGACACACCCAGCCGCCCGGGACCGCGCCGCTGCGCCTGGCCGTGGCCGTCACCGGGGCGGTGGCGGTGGCCGTCGCCGTCGTCACCGGACTGCGCGCCGTGCGCCACCGTCCCGCGGCGCTGGGCTGCAGCGGAGGGGCCGCCCTTTCGATCGTCGGCCTTGTCGTGTACTGCCTGTTGCTCCTCGGTCACCAACGCACCTGGCCCGCGGCGCCCGCCGCGGTCACCGCCGGCCTGGTGCTCGCCGGCCTCGCGATGGTCGCGGGCCCGTTCCTCGTCACCGCGGGCGCCCGCCGGGCCGGCGACGAGCCCACCCGCCCGGAGGCGTACGACGAGTCGGGCACCCTCGCGGCGTACCCGCTGCTGATGGGGCCCGCCCTCCTCGCCGTCGCGGTGTCGGCGCTGCACCTGCTCACCGGCGGCCGCTTCGACGGCATCGCGGTGGGGCTGGGCGTGGCCGCGTTCGGCGTCCTCGCGGTGCGGGAGCTGCTCGCGGCGCGGGACATCCGCCGGTACGCCCGCAAGCTCGCCGGTCGCGAGGCCCGCTTCCGCACGCTGGTGTCCGGCTCGACCGACGTGACGATCGTGCTCGACGCCGACCTCGTGGTGCGCTGGCAGAGCCCGGCCGCCGCCCGCCAGTTCGGCCTGTCCGACCAGGACGCCCTCGGCCGGCCGCTGACCGACCTGCTGCATCCGGACGACGCCGCGCAGATGCGCGACGCGCTGCGCGCCGTGCTCGACGGGCACCAGCACGTGCTCGTGCAGGCCCGCCTGCGCGACGGCTTCGGCCGCTGGCGCGACACCGAGTCGACGGTCAGCGACCAGCGCACCGCGCCCGAGGTGGCCGGCCTCGTCGTGCACGTGCGCGACGTCGGCGACCGCGCCGAGCTGCAGCGCGCGTTCGACGAGGTGGCCTGGACCGACGACCAGACCGGCCTGGCCAACCGGCGCAAGTTCGTGGCCGCCGCGACCGAGGCGTGCGCCGACGGCCGCCCCGGCTCGCTGCTCGTGCTGGAGCTGGACCGCTTCGAGAGCGTCGCCGACCTGCACGGCCAGGCGGTCGCCGGGGCGGTGCTCATCGAGGCCGCCCGCCGCCTGCGCACCGCCACCGGCGCCGACGAGCTCCCAGCCCGCCTCGGCGGGGCCGGCTTCGCCGTGCTCACCGGTGCGCCGCTGGTGCACGCGTTCGCGCTGGCCACCCGCCTGGCCACGGCGCTGGCCGAGCCGTTCCAGCTGCCCGGGCAGACCGTGCACCTGGCCGCCGACGTCGGCGTGGCCGACCTGCTCGGGGCCGGCAGCGCCGAGGAGGCCCTGCGCCACGCCGACGTGGCCCGCCGCCGCGCCCACCAGCTGGCCCGGGCCCGCGACGGCGGCCGGGTCGAGTGCTACGACAAGTCCTTCGAGGCCGCGCTCGTCCGCCGCACCGAGATCGAGCAGCAGCTGCCCGGACTCATCGGCCGCGGCGAACTCGACCTGGTCTTCCAGCCGGTCGCCGACCTCGCGACCCGCCGGCCGGTCGGCGCCGAGGCACTGTTGCGCTGGCGGCATCCGCGGCTGGGGGCGGTACCCCCGGCGGAATTCCTCGCCATCGCCGAAGAACTGGGCGGCGGGCTGGCCGACGAGATCGGCTCCTGGGTCCTGCACAAGGCCTGCCGCCAGCTCTCCCGCTGGCGCCGCGATGGCCGCGACCTGTGGATCTCGGTGAACGTCTCGGCCCGCCAGCTCGCGGCCGAGGGCTGGCTGCGCACCGTGGCCACCGCGATCGACACCCACGACGTCCCGGCCGAGTCCCTGGTCGTCGAGGTCACCGAGGCCGCGCTCCCGGACGACACCCTGGCCGTGGAGCAGCTCGCCGGCCTGCGCGCCCTGGGCGTGCGCACCGCCCTGGACCACTTCGGCACCGGCCCGACCGCCCTGGCCCACCTGCGCCGCCTGCCGATCGACGTCCTGAAGATCGACCAGTCCCTCTTCAACGAGCCGGCCGGCCGCCGCGGCCCGGCGACGCCGATCGTGGACGTGGTGGTGGCCCTGGCCCGCCGGCTGGGCATCGACGTGATCGCGTGCGGCCTGGAGACCGAGTCGCACGTCGACGTGGTGCGGGCGGCGGGGTGTCCGCTGGGGCAGGGCTTCGTGCTGAGCCAGCCCGACCATGCTGAGCACGTCGAGGCTTATTTGGAGCGGCACCGCGCGCCTACGCTGTGAAAGCGGCTTAATCCGGATAAGTCGGACGCTTCGCACCGCGACTTATCCGATTTATACCCTGTCGGGGGATAAATCCGAGCATGTCGTGGCGCGGAGCGCCCGACATGTCGGTTTCAGTGCCCCGCGCATGCACCAGCCCGAGGCGCCCCGCGCATGTCCCGGCCCGAGGAGCCCGGCATGTCGGTTTCAGGGCCGCGGATCCGGCGGGGGAGTGCGCAAGGTCAGGATCAGATCCAGCACGAGCGCCGTCCACCCCGTCTGGTGCGCCGCGCCCAGCCCCGCCCCCGTGTCGCCGTGGAAGTACTCGTAGAACAGCAGCAGATCGTGCCAAGCCCCATCCGGCCGCTGGAACAGCTCCACGTCCCCGAAGAACGGCCGCCGCCCGTCGGCATCGTTCATGAACAGCTTGACCAGCCGCCGGGAGAGGTCGTCCGCCACCGTGGCCAGCGTCGCCATGCGGCCGCTCTTCGCCGGGTACTCCACCTGCAGGTCGTCGCCGAAGAACTCGGCGAAGCGGCGGACCGCCTCGATCAGGATGTAGTTCACGGGCAGCCAGATCGGGCCGCGCCAGTTCGAGTTGCCCCCGAACAGGCCGCTGGTGGATTCCCCAGGCTCGTAGCCGACGGTGTACTCGTGGTCGCCCAGGTGGACCGTGAACGGCTCCTCCTTGTGCGCCCGCGACAGCGTCCGCAAGCCGTACGGCGAGAGGAACTCCTCCTCGTCGAGCATTCGCTGGAGGATGCGGATGAGCTGGTCCGGGCCGACCATCGACAGCAGGCGCAGCTGCTGCCCGCCGCGGCTCTTCTTGGCTCCGACCACGTCGCCGTACTCCGGCTTGTTGGTCAGGAACCAGCGCAGCCGGGCGGCCACGTCGGGCAGCCGGCGCAGGGTCGACGAGCTGATGATCGTGGTCGCCGTCAGTGGCAGCAGGCCGACCACCGAGCGGACCTTGAGCGGGATCTGGTGGCCGTCGGCGGTGCGCAGGACGTCGTAGAAGAAGGCCTCCTCCTCGTCCCACAGGCCGAACTCGTAGGCGGCGTCGGCGATGTACGCGAAATGCTCCAGGAACTTCGCCGCGATGTCCTCGTAGACGCGGTCGTGCACGGCGAGGGTGAGCGACATGTCGAGGAGGTTCAGCGCGTACATCGCCATCCAGGCGGTGCCGTCGCTCTGTTCGAGCCGCCCGCCGACCGGCAGCGCGGCCGAGCGGTCGAACGGGCCGACGTTGTCCAGGCCGAGGAAGCCGCCCTCGAAGACGTTGTTGCCCTCGGCGTCCTTGCGGTTGACCCACCAGGTGAAGTTCAGCAGCAGCTTGTGCAGCACCCGGGCCAGGAAGTCGAAGTCGCGCGAGCCGTCCAGGACGAACACCCGCAGCGCGGCCCAGGCGTGCACCGGCGGGTTCACGTCGCCGAACGCCCACTCGTACGCCGGGATCTGCCCGTTGGGATGCATGTACCACTCGCGCAGAAGCAGCAGCAGTTGCTCCTTGGCGAACCCGGGGTCGACGCGGGCGATCGCGACGCAGTGGAACGCGAGGTCCCAGGCGGCGTACCACGGGTACTCCCACGGGTCGGGCATGGACAGCACGTCGCAGCTGTTCATGTGCCACCAGTGGGAGTTGCGACCGTACCGCCGGCTGTCCGGGGGCGGCTCCGAGACCGGGTCGCCCTGCAGCCAGCGGGCCACGTCGAAGTGGAAGAACTGCTTGCCCCACATGAGCCCGGCCACGGCCTGCCGGACGATCATCTTCTCCTCGGCCGTGGCGCCGGACGGGACGAGCGTGTCGAAGTACTCGTCGGCCTCGGCCCGGCGGCGGGTCATCGTCGACTCGAAGTCGGCCTTGAGGTCGGCCGGGGCGAGGTCCTTGGCCCCGGGCGCGTTGAGGTTGAGCCGCAGCCGGATCTCGTGCGTGCCGCCGGGGGCCACGGTGACCGCGTAGTGCAGCGCCGCCTTGGTGCCGACGCTGTCCGGGTTCACGCTGTCGGTGCCGTGGATGATGTGGTCGCCGATGCCGTCCTTGGGGTACTCCTCGCCGGCCTTCCCCCAGATCCGCGGCCCGTTGGTCTCGTTGTTGCAGAACAGCGCGCGCGGCTTGCCGTCGCCGGTCAGCGCCAGGCGGCCGAGCAGGCGGTGCTCGGCGAGCAGGCCGCTGTCCTTGGCGCGGATCTCCGGGCGGTAGTCCCGGCCGGGCAGCCCCCAGGCCCAGGTGTTGCGGAACCACAGGGTCGGCAGGATGTGCAGCTCGGCGGCTTCGGGCCCCATGTTGCGGACCCGGATGAGCACGCACATGTCGGTCGGGCCGGCCTTGGCGTAGTCGACCTCGACCGCCCAGTACCGGTCCTCGTCGAAGATGCCGGTGTCGACCAGCTCGTACTCGGGGTCGTGCCGCCCGCGCCGGTTGTTCTCGGCGACCAGGTCGTCGTACGGGAACGCCTCCTGCGGGTAGTGGTAGCGCCACGACATCCAGGAGTGCGTCGGGGTGGAGTCGGTGTACCACCAGTACTCCTTGACGTCCTCGCCGTGGTTGCCCAGGTCGCCGCCGAGGCCGAACATCCGCTCCTTGAGGATCGAGTCCTTGCCGTTCCACAGCGCGAGGGCGAAGCAGAACGTCTGGCGGTCGTCGCAGATGCCCGCCATCCCGTCCTCGTTCCACCGGTACGTGCGGGAACGCGCCTGGTCGTGGGGGAAGTAGTCCCAGGCGTTGCCGTAGGCGCTGTAGTCCTCGCGGACCGTGCCCCAGGCCCGCTCGGACAGGTAGGGCCCCCACCCCCGCCATGGGCGCTCCCCGCTGTCGGCTTCGGCCAGCCGTCGGCGCTCGGCGTTCCCATCGTCCTCGATCACGCGGCTATTCTCCGTTGTTCATGTTTCGGTCAAGTTGAGACCCGACCAATCAGGCCAATAGGTGGCATTTGTTCCTACACCACAACCCCCCTTGATCAATAATTTTGCGGGGGTCGCTCGGTCGGGTGCCACCCGGAGCCACCAAGATTGTGCGCATGGTGGTGTACGGCACGCAGGTATGTGGTGATTTGACGCTCGGTGGGACTCGTGAGTGGCTTGTCCCGGATGGCACCGGTGGCTACGCGATGGGCACCGTCCCGGGACTGCGGACCCGGCGGTACCACGGGCTGCTCGTCCTGGCCGAGCCCGGCCGACCGGCCCGGCGGCACCTGGCCCTCGCCGCCCTCGACCCGGTGCTCACCCTGCCGTCCGGCGCGGAGACCGAGCTCGCCGTGCACGAGTGGGCCGGCGGCGCGGTCAGCCCGGCGGGCCACACCCTGCTGGAGCGCTTCGAGCTGGTCGACGGCCTGCCCCGGTGGCGCTGGCGGATCGGCCCGATCGTGATCGAGCGCGAGCTGGCGATGGTCCACGGCCGCGGGCACCTCGGGATCGTGCACCGGGTGATCAGCGCCCCCGGCCCGGTCGACCTGCACCTCAAGGCCCTGGTCACCTGGCGCGACGCGCACGGGGAGCGGACCGCCGCCGGGCCGGCGCCGCACGTCGAGGCGCACGAGGCCGGAGCCGTGATCGAGGGCGCCTTCCGGCTCGCCGGGCCGGATTTCCAGAAGATCGGCCAGTGGTACCGCGGGGCCTGGGCGCGCCTCGAGTCCGACCGTGGGCTGACGGCCCAGGAGGACCTGTGGTGCGCGGGCCGGTTCACCGCCCGCCTGGAGCCGGGCGAGGCGATCGAGGTCGAGGCCTGGGCCGGGACCGACGACGCCCAGCGGGGCGCGCAGCGGATCATCGACCGGGCCCGGCTGCGCAACCGCGCGCTCACCCACGACGCCGCCGACAAGACAGATGCGGCACTTGTACTGGCAGCAGACGCCTTCGTCGTCGCCGGCGCATCGAGTCCTTCGTCAGGGGTCGCTCCGGACGTGGTGGCGGGGTACCCGTGGTTCGGTACCTGGTCGCGGGACACGATGACCTCGTACGAGGGACTGTTCCTCGCCACCGGCTGGTACGACGAGGGCCGGGAGCTGCTGCGCGCGTACGCGGCGACGCTCGACGACGGGATGCTCGCCAACACGGCGGACACCGGCCAGACGGAGCACAACACGGTCGACGCCACGCTCTGGTTCCTGCACGCGGTCGAGCGGCATGTCAGCGGTACCGGCGACGACGACCTCGCGGCCGAGCTGCTCCCGGCCCTCGACGGGGTGGTCGCCGCCCACCTGCGGGGCACCCGCTACGGCATCCGGGCCGACGGCGACGGCCTGATCACCCAGGGCGCCCCGGGCGTCGCGCTCACCTGGATGGACGCCCGGGTAGGGGAGATCCCGATCACACCCCGGGCCGGCAAGCCGGTCGAGGTGAACGCGTTGTGGATCAACGGGCTGGCCGGGCTGGCCGCTCTCAACGCGCGGGTCGGCCGCGACGCCGGCCCGATCGCGGCCCTGCTGGAGAAGGCGCGGGCGAGCTTCGAGCGCCGCTTCCCGATCGCGCCGCCGTTGCACTCCGCAACGGGCGTGCAGGATGCAAGGCCCTTGTTCGACGTCGTCGACGGCCCCGACGGGGACGACCCGGCCCTGCGGCCCAACCAGCTGCTGGCGTGGAGTCTTCCGTACGGCCCGATGCGCGACCGGCCCGTGCCGGTAGAGCTGTCCGCCCTGTTCACGCCGCTTGGGCCACGCAGTTTGGCGGTAGGGGAAGCGGGCTACGCCGGGGTGCACGCGGGCGGCCCGGCCCAGCGCGACGCGGCCTACCACCAGGGCACCGTGTGGCCCTGGATGATCGGCCCATACGTGGATGCCCATCTGGCTCGATCTGCGAAAAATCACGGTGCGCTACTGGATGGTATCGAAGCGCATCTGTGGGAGTGGGGTGTAGGTTCGGTCTCCGAGACCGCCGACGGGGACGCTCCGCACCGGGCCACGGGATGTCCGTTCCAGGCCTGGTCGGTCGCGGAGGTGCTCCGCGTTCGAAGGAATGTCGGCTGACCGTTACACCCCAGAAATGAGATTTGCCGCTCTGGTAACCCTCGCCAGGCAGGATGAGTCTCAAGCCCACCCAACAGCTCACACGCGGGGGAGAAATCGCGTGTGTACGCCGTGCTGCGCGTGGGTATCTGGGCGAGCGTTTGATCAACAATCTGTGGGGGCGGCCACGTGAGCGAGACCATCCGGACCGGAAGACGACGACCCTTGCGCATTCTGATGCTGTCGTGGGAATACCCGCCGGTGGTGGTCGGCGGGCTCGGGCGGCACGTCCACGCGCTGGCCACGTCGCTGGTCGAGGCGGGCAACGAGGTGACGGTCGTGACCCGGCACGCGCCGGGCGCACCCCTGGAGGAGTACTCCGAGGGCGTGCGCATCGTGCGCGCGGCCGAGGACCCGCCGCTGTTCCCGCTGTCCACGTCGACCCTGCTGGCCTGGACGATGGCGTTCAACCACACGCTGACCCGGGCCGCGCTGCGGGCCGCGGCCACGGGTGAGTACGACGTCATCCACGCCCACGACTGGCTCGTCACGCACACCGCGGTCACCCTCAAGGAGAGCCTCGACCTGCCGCTGGTGGCGACCATCCACGCCACCGAGGCCGGCCGGCACCAGGGCTGGCTGCCCGACGAGATGAACAAGTGCATCCACTCCGTGGAGTGGTGGCTCGGGCACGAGGCCTGCCGGGTCATCGTCTGCTCCGAGTACATGCGCTGGGAGGTCACGCGCCTGCTCGACCTCGCCCCGGCCCGGGTGTCGGTGGTCGCCAACGGCGTGGACGCGAGCGTCTGGCGGGCGCCGTCGCGGGCGGTCAACGCGGCCCGCGCGCGGTTCGCGGGGGAGGGGCCCCTGCTGGGGTACGCCGGCCGCCTGGTCTACGAGAAGGGCGTGCAGGACCTCATCGCGGCCCTGCCCGAGCTGCGGGCCCGGCACAACGGGCTGCGCGTGGTCATCGCCGGCGACGGCCCGCACAAGGGCGAGCTGCTGGAGGAGGTGCGCCGGCTGCGGCTGCAGCGGGCCGTCTCCTTCGCCGGGTTCATGGGCGAGGGTGAGCTGCCCGCGCTCATGGCCGCCACCGACGCCCTCGTCGTGCCGAGCATCTACGAGCCGTTCGGCATGGTCGCGCTGGAGGGCGCCTCGGCCGGTGCGCCGCTCGCGGTGGCCGCGACCGGCGGCCTGGCCGAGATCGTCGAGCCCGGCGTGACCGGCGTGACCTTCCCGGCCAAGAGCCCCGACGCGCTCGCCGCCTCGGTCGGCACCCTGCTGGAGGACGAGCCGTTCGCTCGCCGGGTCGCCAAGCAGGCCCGCTCCATGGTCAGCGAGCGCTACGGCTGGTCGACCATCGCCGGCGACACGGCCGACGTGTACGGCACCGCGATCTCCGAGGCCCCCGGCTTCGCGGCCAAGCAGGCGGCCGCCATCCTGGAGCACGGGCGCCCCCAGATCGTCGTACCGGACGGTAACCTTCTGAGTTCCGACCTGCTCGTTTGATACATCATTTTTCTGACTGACCCCGGCATCCACATTTGCCGGGGTCGGTCACATTTTGGGTCTCGCCAGGGCGTTCCATCCCCGGTACGGTTTGCCAGGAACAGCGACCGGAATCGATCAGGACGGCAACTGGGTTGAGCGGCAGCGCCGACGAGGTCCTCGGCAACAGATATCGGCTGATCGCACCCGTCGGCACCGGCGGTATGGCCGTGGTCTGGCGCGCCCGTGACCTCGTGCTCGACCGCGACGTCGCCGTGAAGCTGCTCGCCGGTGAGCTCGCCAGCAAGGCCGGCAACCGCGAGCGGATCCGCTCCGAGGCCCAGGTCGTGGCCCGCCTGCAGCACCCCAACATCACCGCCGTGCACGACTACGGCGAGGCCGGGGACGTCTCGGCGGGGCGCAACGGCCGCCGCCCGTACGTCGTGATGGAGCTCCTCGAGGGCGAGCTGCTCTCCGACCGGCTCCGCTCCGGTCCCATGTCCTGGCGCCGGGCCACCCAGATCTGCGCGCAGGTCGCCGCCGGGCTGGCCGCCGCGCACGAGAAGGGCATCGTCCACCGCGACATCAAGCCGAGCAACGTCATGCTGACCTCGGCCGGAGCCAAGATCCTCGACTTCGGCGTGGCCGGCCTGGCCGGCTCCTACGACCCCGACGACGAGCGCGACGGCACCGTCTTCGGCACCCCGGCCTACCTGGCCCCGGAGCGCCTGCTCGGCGGCGGGGTGGTCTCGGCCACCGACGTGTACACCGTCGGGCTGCTCGTGTACCGCTGCCTCACCGACCGCCTGCCCTGGCACGCGGACACGCCGACGCAGATGATCGCCAACCACGTGTACGAGCCGCCGCACCCGCTGCCGGAGATCCCCGGCATGCCCGGCGACGTGGCCAAGCTCATCACCCGGTGCCTGGCCAAGGACCCCGACGTCCGCCCGCCCGCGGCCGAGGTGGCCCGGGTCCTGGCCGGCGCCACCGGCATCCACATCGTGCTGCCCGGCCAGGACGCCTCCTCCACCCAGGAGGTGCACGCGCCGCCGGCCAACGAGGACCTCCCGCCGCGGCGCCCCGAGTTACCGGCGCGGCGCCCCGGAGGCAGTCAGCACCGGGCCGCCGCCAGCCGGACCGCCCGGCGCACCTGGGTCGCGGTGGTGGCCACCCTCGCCGCGGCCGGCGCCACGACCGGAATGATCATCTGGAAGCCGTGGGCGCCCAAGCCCGCCTGCAACGTCGACTTCTACATCCACCCCGTGTACACGGCCGGAGTGGACAAGGGCTTCGAGGCGCGCGTTACCGTTGCCAACATCGGCAACCGCACGCTCGACCCCTGGCAGCTGGTCTTCATCTTCCGAGGAGGCCAGCAGATCGACCATGTCGAGGGCGTCGGCTCCTACGAGCCCGGCATCGGCGGCCAGCGGATCAACGGCCAGAGCCCGCTCCCGCCCGGCAAGGCGGTCACCTTCGGCATCCTGGGCCACGGCGGGGCCGGCAACCCGCCGCTGCCGCCGAGCGGCTTCACGCTCAACGACACCGCCTGCGACCTGCGCCTGGCCATGCGCCCGCCGGACACCGAGCTGCCCGCGATCACCGAGAACGTCGACGCCCCGGCGGAGAAGGCCCGCCCGCCGGCCGGCCCGGTCGGCCCGCCCCCGGGCGGCGACCCCAACGGCGGCCCGGGCGGCCCCGGCGACCCCAACAACCCGTTCGACCCGAACAACCCCAACCAGAACAACCCCAACCCGAACCAGAGCCAGCGCCTGCCGGGGCAGACCCCGCCGGCGTACGTGCAGACGAACCCGACGGCCAACCAGCGCGCCCGCCGCGGGCGGCATGCCTGACACGACCGGCCCCGTCGGCTTCGTGTTCGGGGGCGGCGGGGTGCTCGGGGCGTACGAGGTGGGGATGGTCCGCGCCGTGCTGCACCACGGCATCCGCCCCGACTTCGTGCTCGGCACCTCGATCGGGGCGATCAACGGCGCCGCCGTCGCCGCCAGCCCGGACGAGCAGGTCGCCGACCGGCTCACCGAGCTGTGGGCCTCGCCGCAGGCCCGCGCCGTGTACGGCGACTCGCTGCCCCGCCAGATCGGCCGCTTCGCCCGCCGGACCCACCTGCACTCGCCCGGCCCGCTGCGGCGCACCCTCGAGCGCGAGCTCGGGGCCGACACCCGCTTCGAGGACCTGGCGGTGCCGTTCCACTGCTGCGCCGCCAGCATCGAGCGGGCCGCCGAGCACTGGTTCTCGTCGGGCCCGCTGATCGACGCCGTGCTCGCCTCGTCGGCGGTGCCGGGGCTCCTGCCGCCGGTACACCTGGGGCAGGAGCATTTCATCGACGGCGGCATCGTCAACTCGGTGCCCGTCGGCCACGCGGTCGCCCTCGGCGCCCGGACCGTCTTCGTGATGCAGGTCGGGCGGATCGAGCGGCCCCTGCGCCCGCCCCGCCGTCCGTGGGACGTGGCCCAGGTCGCCTTCGAGGTCGCCCGCCGGCACCGCTTCGCCCGCGAGCTGCAGGAGGCGCCCGAGGACGTGGCGGTGCACGTGCTGCCCACCGGCGGTGGCTCCGCGAAGGACGACTCGCCGCTGTCGTACCGCAACTTCGCCGCCGCCCGCGGCCGGATCGAGCGCGCCTACGAGGCGACCTGCGCCTACCTCGAGGGTCTGGCCTAGATGCCGCCCCGCTGGATCCGCCGCCTCGTGCTGACCCCGATCCTCCTGGTCGTCATCACGGCGCTGCTGGTCACCATGCCGGTCTGGCTGCTCATCGCCGGCGTCCTGGGCCCGCTGGGCTCCGGGCGGCTGCGGGCGCTGCGGGTCTCGTGGATGCTCGCGGTGTACCTCTTCCTGGAGGTCGTCGCGCTCGTCGTGCTGTTCGCGCTGTGGGTCGGCAGCGGCTTCGGCTGGCGGCTGCGCGGCCCGCGGTTCCAGCGCGCCCATTACGTCCTCACCGGCACGTTTCTGCGGATCTTGTACCACCAGGCGCGCTGGGCCCTCGGCGTGAAGGTCTCCGTCGTCGGTACGGACCCCGACGTCGCCGCCCCCGGCCAGCCCGAGCTCGTCTTCTGCCGGCACGCCGGCCCCGGCGACTCGTTCCTGCTGGTCCACTCGCTGATCAACTGGTTCGACCGCGAGCCGCGGATCGTGCTCAAGCAGACGCTGCAGTGGGACCCGGTCATCGACGTGATGCTGAACCGGCTGCCGAACCACTTCGTCACGTACGGCGCCGACAGCGAGGAGCGCATCGGCGAGCTCTCCACCGGCCTCGACGAGAACGACGTGCTCGTGCTCTTCCCGGAGGGCGGCAACTTCACCCCCAGCCGCCGCGAACGGGCCATCAAGCGGCTGCGCGACCTGGGCCTCACCTCCATGGCCGAGCGGGCCGAGCGGATGCGGCACGTGCTGGCCCCGCGCCCCGGCGGCACCCTGGCCGCCCTGGACGCGGCGCCCGAGGCCGGCGTGATCTGGGTGGCCCACACCGGACTGGACAAACTGCTCACCGTGGGTGACCTCTGGTCGCAGCTGCCGCTGGACCTGACGATCACCATGCGCTGGTGGTCGGTCGAACCGTCGGAGATCCCGCGCGGGCGCGAGGAGCGCGTCGAATGGCTGTACGAGTGGTGGGCCAAGATCGACGATTGGATCGATCACCACAACCCGTGAGGGTGCCGCCCGCCGCGTAGGGAAGAATGGTCCGATGCGATTCGGTGTGCTGGGCACGGGACATTGGGCGACGGTCACGCAGGCGGCCGCGCTGGCGACTCACCCTTCGGCGACGCTCGCGGGCGTCTGGGGCCGCAGCCCCGACAAGGTGGCCGACATGGCCTCCCGCTACGGCGTCCCCGGCCACACCGACCTCGACGCCCTGCTCGCCGACGTCGACGCGGTCGCGATCGCCGTCCCGCCGGACGTGCAGGCCGACCTTGCCGTCCGCGCCGCCAAGGCCGGCAAGCACCTGCTGCTCGACAAGCCCCTCGCCCTCGACCCGGCCGCGGCCGACGAGGTCGTCGCCGCCGCCGACGCGGCCGGGGTCGCCACGGTGGTCTTCTTCACCAACCGCTTCGTCCCGTCGATCGAGCAGTTCCTGACCGCCAACGCCGAGCTCGGCGGCTGGTACGCGGCCCACGGCACCATGTACACGTCGATCTTCCAGCCCGGAAACCCCTATTCGGGCTCGGTCTGGCGCAAGCAGCACGGCGGCCTGTGGGACCTGGGCCCGCACGCCCTGTCGGTGATCCTGCCGCTGCTCGGCCCGGTCGTCGACCTCTCCGCCGCCGAGGGCCCGCGCGACACCGCCCACCTGCTGCTCAGGCACGAGGGCGGCGCGGCGAGCACGCTGTCGCTGACCCTGGACGCGGCCCCGGACGCGACGAGCTTCGGCTTCTCGTACTTCGGCGAACACGGCGCCACCACGCTGCCCGAGTGGAACGCGACCCAGGTCGAGGCGTTCGGCAACGCGGTGAACGCGCTGCTGGACGTGGTCGCGACCGGCAACCGCCACGCCTGCGACGCCGCGTTCGGCGCTTCGGTGGTGCACATCCTCTCGGCCGCGGAGCGCGCTCGCAGCTTCTCCACGATCGTCACCGTCTGAGGCCGTTGTCCCGGGCCGGGTGCTATCGCATCCGGCCCATCGCGTCCCGGAGGCGTTGCGCGGGTGCTATCGCATCCGGCCCATCGCGTCCCGGAGGCGGTGCAGGTCGCGGAGGCGTCGCTCGTACGTCACGGCCAGCCCCACGAGCAGCGCCCCGGCCACCGCGAGTGGCGCCCAGCGGGGCAGCAGGTCCCAGTAGACGACGACCTCATGCCAGGCGAGGACGGCGAGCACCAGCCCGCCGGCGACGATGGGCGCCTTGAGCCGGAAACGGGCCCCGGCGAGTACCACCGCGACGGCCCCGATCCCGAGCAGCAGCCGCCGCCCCGGATCGCCCGGCGTCACCAGCACCAGCGCGAGGCTGGGCAGCATCCCGGCGAGCAGCCCCGGCCCGAACGCCGTCCAGCTGCCGAGACTCGGGTTCCGCCGGGCCGCGAACCACCCGACGACGAGCGCGGCGAGCCCGGCGGGCGCGGTGTAGGCCTCGGTCACCCCGATGCCCTCGGCCACCAACATCAGCTCGTACGCCACAACCTCGGCCCCGACCGCCGCCACCGTGTACGCGAGCCGCGCGGGCCCACCGACCGCCCGGAGCCCGAGCCCGACTCCCCACAGCGCGGCGACCCCGGCCGCACCGCCCAGGTCCCCGATGGCCAGGAAGAACGCGACAACGGCAACAGCGTGCGCAACGGCGTCGAGCAGCCGCCCTTCGATCGTGCGATCGCTCTTTGAGGATCGGGTCCCGCTCGTGGCAGCAGGCGAGCGCGAAGCGCGGAGCAGGAAGCCGCCACCGAGCCCGAGGGCCGCGGCCGCGAGTACCACGTAGGCGGTCGCGGTCAGCGGCAGGTCCGCCGCCCGCCCGGCCGCGAAGGCGAGCCAGCCCAGCGCGATCCCACCGAGCGGCCAGGCGATCGCCCGGGCCACGGCCGTGCGTCCGGCAACTCCGGCCACGACGGCCACGACGACGACCGCCCCGGAGCGCGGCCAGCGTCGTCCAGGCGGTGGCCAGCAGCCCGGCCAGCCCCGGGACGATCCCGAACCAGCAGGTCACGGCGGCAACCACCGACCCGGACGAGGGCTTGCGAAGGGCCGCCCCGAGCGCGGTCACCATCCCGGCCGCGAGCGTGACGGCGGGCACGACCGGCCACGGCGCCCCGACGGCGACACACCCGAGCCCGGCGGCGAACAACGCGGGCGGAGCGGCGAGACTCCACCGGGCCAACCCGAAGCGGCCGGCCACGAGCACCGCGAGCCCGGCCAGCACCGCGAGCGTCACGGCCGCGGCCGCGGGCCCGAACGCCGCCGGCTGGTCCTCCCACCAGGCGGACTCTTCTGGTCCCAGGCCCACCCCGCCGGGCGCGCCGGTCCAGATCGCGCCGACCCACGCGAGGGGGCGGAGCAGCACTTCAAGGACGGCGGGCAGCACCGAGATCAGCGCGAGCACAGCCGGAACGACGGCCGGCGCCGCATGCCCGCCGTGCGCCGCCCCGTCCGACACCCGCCATTTAGCCGTCTCCGGTACATCCCGGCCGTCCTCATCCCGCGCGTCGCCGGTCGCAGTTGCGCCTTGTTCAAGCGGGGTGCCATTCCCGGCCAGGGCGCTGTCCGGGGCGTTGTCCGGGGCGAAGGTCGGGGCGAAGGCGCGGGCGGCGAACCAGGTGCAGAGCAGAGCGGCCGCCGCGTAGGTGCCGAACCAGGTCGATCCGCCGTTCGCGCTCGTCTCGGCCACGGCCGCGATCGCCACGCCGGCCCCGGTGATCGCGGTGGCGGGCGTCCCGGCGTTCCAGGCCCGGTCGCGCAACGCCAGCGCGGCCACCGTCACCAGAGCCAGGCCCGCCGCGGCGCCCGCGAGTGGGGTGCCGGCGGAGAGCTGCTGTGCGGCGGCCGCACCCAGGACCGGCAGGCTCAGCAACGCCACCGTGGCCGCCGCCAGCCCGGGCCCGCGGGTCGAGGCGCGCAACGCGACGGCGGCGGCGACCAGCCCGAGCACCGCGTACGCGGCCAGCGTCACCACCGGCGACACCAGCCCGGCCACCGCCAGGTGCACCGCCACGAACGGCATCGCCGCCGGCGCGACCCGGGACGGCAAGGCGGCCAGGATAGCGAGCGCCACGGCGTCGAACAGGCAGGCCAGCGCCGGATCCGCGCCGCTGCCGATCGCCCCGGGCGTCGCGAACGCCACGAGCGCGAGGGTCACCACCAGGATCGCCCGGGTCGGGACCGATCCACTCCAGTGGCGGGTCAGGAGCCAGACCGCGGCGGCCAGGAGGACCAGGGCGGCCGGTTCCTGCCAGCCGAAGAGGGGCCGCCCGGCTGCGGGCGGGGTGGCGTTCCAGAAGGGCAGGGCGTGCACGGCGGTCCGGGCGGCGGCGAGGCCGGCGAACGCGGCATAGGGCAGGGCGAACCCCACCGTCATGACGAGTGCGCCGATTCGCGCCCCGGCCCGGAAGCGCTGCGGGGTCAGCCGGGTGGCGGCGGCGAGGAGCAGGATGAGGACGGCGAAGGCGGCGTACCGCTGCTGGGGAAACACCTCGGCCACCAGCCGCGCCACGCCGAGTGTGATGATCCCCGTCGCGACCCCCGCGCCCAGGTTCGCCGTTCGCGGGTGCATCGCGCCGGCGGTGACGACCAGGGCGGCCAGCACGACCAGCACGCCGACAATGCGCAGCGCGGCCGGTACGTCGCCGACCGTGGCCAGCGCGTGCAGCGCCGGCGGGAGGGTGGCCAGCGCCGCCGCGCCCGCCGCGGCCCAGGCGACCGGTTCGACGGTCCGGGCCAGCAGCAGCGCGATGGCCGCCACGCACACGAAGACCAGGGTCCAGCCGGTCGCGCCGAAGCCGCGGTGGAGGGCCAGCAGCGGCAGTACCGGCTGGATCGCGATCACCGCCGCCAGCCGTGGGGCGCGCAGCCCGGTCAGCGCCGCGTACCCGCCGGCGATGGCCGCCGTCACCGCGAACGTGATCCCGGCGTACGTGGTCGGGATGGTGGCGCGGGCGAGGCCGGCGAGGTTGACGTACCAGGCGGCGTACCCGTCGAGCACGACCAGCAGCAGACCGAGGGCGGCGAACGTTTCGGCCGTCGCCCGCAGGCCGCGGCGCATGACCAGCGGCGGCACGGCGAGGGTGAGCAGCGTGACCACCGCGAGGATGGTCGCCCGCCCCAGCACGCCGAAGCTGGCCCACGCCACCGCGGTGAACACGATCGCGGCCGCGCCGAGCAGCAGCCCGCCGAGCACGAACAGCACGTTCTGCACGGTCCGGGTCGACGCTTCAGAACGCCCGACCGGCACCGCGCCCGTCCCGCCCGGCAGCACCGGCACGTTCGGCGGTGACGTCGTGCCCGGCCGCAACGCCACGCCCTGCGGCAACGCCACGCTCGGCATTGGGCCCGTCGTCGGTACCGGTGCGGCCGGGGTGGTGCCCTGCGGCGAGGTCCACTCGTTCGGCGGCGTGCCGTGCGGTGGGGTCGGGACGGCTGGTGTCGGGACCGGTGAGATCGGGGCGCCCGGGGCCGAGGCCGGGGCAGGCGGCGTTGTGCCTGGGGTCGGGGGTGGCGGTGCGGTGCCGGTGGGACGGGGCGGTGTTGGAGGGGGCACAGGGAGTACACCCGAAGCGAGAACTGCGGCCTTGACCCGCGCGGCGACGATGTTGCGCTGGGAGACGGCCGCGTTGTAGGCGAGCACGGCCGAGCCGAAGCGCTTGCGGGCCGCCTCGGTTTCGGTGTGCAGATCGTGCAGGCGGGCGTTGAGGCGCAGGACCTCGGCGGCGTCGGGGAAGGGCGGGCGCCCACAGCCGCGGCAACCGGCGTCGGGGTCGGCCGGTGCGCCGCAGAACGGGCACGGATAGCTCACCATGGCGATCAGCATGCGGCAGCAAGGGCACGAGGCGAATCGGCGTTGCTACTCAACCGGGGCTGAGTACCCGCGCTTTCTGTCCCGGGCGCGACGGGGCATGCTGTCGTGATGCGGTTGCTGAGCGAGGACGAGTACAGGGCGACCATGGAGCCGGAACCGGTGCAGATCGGGCCGGACGACGAGCCGCCGTTCGACTTCTGGCCCTACTTCGACCGGATACCGCGCGCCGACCTGCAGGGGCATGACTTCTCCGAGGGCACCGTCACCTACGCGTGGCACATGCCCCAGCGCAACCTCCAGCACGTCCTGGTCAACTGCGAGCGCGCCAACGTTTTTCTGGTACTCGTACTCGACCTCACCGCCAAGGTCGTCCTCGGCCACTATCTGCTGGACATCATGGCCGTCTAGGCGTCGAGGCCCCGCTCGATCGCGTAGCGCACCAGGTCCACCCGGCTGTGCAGCTGCAGCTTGCCGAGCGTGTTCTGCACGTGGTTCTGCACCGTGCGGTGTGAGAGCACCAGCCGTTCGGCGATCTCCCGGTACGTCACGCCCTTCGCCACCAGCCGCAACACCTCGGTCTCCCGCTCGGTGAGCCGCGGCGCGTCGGGGTCCTCGGCCCGCGTGACACTGGCGAGCCGCCGGAACTCCCCGAGCACCAGCCCCGCCAGCCCCGGCGTGAACACGGGGTCCCCCTGCGCCGTCCGCCGCACGGCGGCCAGGAACTCCTCCCGGGCCGCGGACTTCACGAGATAGCCGGTCGCGCCGGCCTTCACCGCATCGAGAACGTCCTGCTGCTCCCCGCTGGCGGACAACATGAGAATCCGCGCCTCGGGACACGACGCGAGCACCCCTTGAATGACCTCGACCCCGGACCGGTCGGGCAGCTGCAGATCGAGCACCACCACCGCGGGCCGCACCGACCCGGCAATCCGCACCGCCTGCGCACCTTCCCCGACGGCGGCGACGACCTCGTACCCGGCCTCGGCCAGATCCCGGGCCACCCCCTCGCGCCACATCGGATGGTCATCGACCACCATCACCCGCAGCTTCGACCCGTCGTCCACATGAGCAGCCTAATCAATGCCACGACCACCGAACGTTCCGGCTCGGTACCGTTTCCGCGCCCGGCAACGCCTGCCCGCCGCCGTTTCCGCGCCCGACAAGGCTTGCCCGCCGCCGTTTTCGCGCTCGACAACGCCTGCCCGCCGCCGATTACGCGCTCGACAACTCCTGCCGGCGGCCGTTTCCGCGCTCGGCAATTCCTGCCCGCCGTTTCTCATGCGTGCGGTGGTCCGCCGCGTTTCGTTCCGAGCGTGAGATTGTGCGTGGCGCTCCCATGACTGCCTGACTGCCGTTGCCGCGTCTTCGGATTCTGCGGCGGCATCTCCGTGCGGCGCGAATACCCCCATCCGGCGAACGAGTTTTTCGGCGAAGGCGTCGTTTCCGGTATGGAGGCTTTGCGGCGGGCGTGGTGTGGGGGCTTCGGGTCAGCGTGGAACGGTGAGTTCGACCTCGGTGCCGTTGCCGCGGGTCGAGGTCACCGTCACCGAGCCGCCCACGTCCCGGATGCGGCCGCGGATGGACTGGGCGACGCCGAGCCGTCCGTCGCGCTCGGCCTCGGCGAGGCGGCCGTCGGGGATGCCGGTGCCGTCGTCGCGTACTGACACCGTGACCCGGTCGTCGAGCTCTTCCAGGAGGATCCAGGCCCGCGCCCGCTCGCCCGCGTGCCGTTCCACGTTGTCGAGGGCCGCGCCGACCGCGGCCGCCACCTCGGCCGCGACCGAGGCCGGCAGCAGGACCGGGGTGGCGGGGGCGGCGATGGTCACGGCGGCCGAGCCGTATGCGTTGAGCAGGGGGCGCAGGTCGATCACGGCGACCGCGGGCGCCGTCGCGGGAACGGGGGAGTTGGCGGCGACCAGCGAGCGCAGCACCGACTCCTGCTCGCCGGCCAGCCGGCCCAGTTCCGCCGCCTCGCCGCCGAGTTCGGTGCCGCGCCGCTGGACCAGGGCCAGGACCTGCAGAACCGAGTCGTGAATGCCGCGGGCCAGCCGGTCGCGCTCGCGGGTGGCCGCCTCCAGCTCGATGGCGCGCTGCAGGCGGGCCTCGGAGTCGATGGCCAGGCGGGCGATGTGCCCGACGCCGATGCCGACCAGGATCATGAGGACCGGCCCGTTGGCGGTGGCCTGGCTGAAGCCGTTGCGCACGATCACGTCGGCCACGCTGAGCAGAATGGCGGCGATCGCACCGCGCCGCCGGCCGCCGGAGATGGCCCAGGCCACGACCGGGCCCGCCACCCAGGCCATCGGCAGCGTGGGGGAGCCGACGCCGAGGCCGGACGGGTTCACGATCCAGCGGGAGGCGAGCAGGCAGGCCGCCGCGACCGCGAGATCGGCGACGAGCAGGGGCCAGCCCCGCCGCTCGGGCCGCGCATAGGCGAGGCTGCTCACCGCCGTCCACACGGTCATCACCGCGATGATGAGCCAGCCCCCGACCGGCCACGCGTACTCGCGGAAGTTGTTGACCATCAGCACCGCGGCATACCCGAGCGCCGCGAAGCGGAAGACGAGCAGCGCACGCCACAACGGGCCCTCCAGCCCCGGAAGGCGCCGCCGCTCATCCCCGCCGACAGTCACGGCTGGTCCGGGACCCAGTGCACCGGCGGCAGGCCGGCCTCCTCCAGGGCGGCGTTGACCTTGCTGAACGGCTTCGACCCCAGGAAACCCGCCGGGTTCATCGGCGACGGGTGGCCGGCCTCGATGACCACGTGCTGCGGGTTGGTGACCAGCACGGCCTTCTTCCGCGCGTAGCCGCCCCAGAGCACGAACACCACCCGCCGGTCGAAGGCGTTGAGCGCCTGGATCGCCGCGTCGGTGAAGTGCTCCCAGCCCTTGCCCGCGTGCGAGGCGGCCTTGCCGGCGCGCACCGTCAGCACCGCGTTGAGCAGCAGCACCCCGTCGGCCGCCCACGGGGTCAGGTCGCCGTTGGCGGGCGGGGTCACGCCCAGGTCCTCGCGCATCTCCTTGTACACGTTGCGCAGCGACGGCGGCACCGACACACCCGGCCGCACCGAGAAGCTCAGGCCGTGCGCCTGGCCCTCCTTGAAATACGGGTCCTGGCCCAGGATGAGCACCCGAGCCTGGTCCGGCGGGCACAGCCGGAACGCGGTGAACAGGTCGGGCAGCGGCGGGTAGACCGGGCCGGCCGCGTACTCGTCGGCCACGAACGCCTGGAGGCGCTGCACGACCTCGAGGTCGAGGTGCGGCTTCATCACGTCACGCCAGCCGGCGGGGAGGAGCTCCAGCAGATCCAACGACATGACGGCACTCTACGAGTAGGGTGCGACATTTTTGGTACCGGCCGTAATGCGGATTTATCCGGATAAAATCGGACCATGACGCAGGTCGGACCCGTGGGCAGCGGCGGTGAGCCGCTCACGGTGCTGTGGTCGTGGCGGCAGCGGCTCGAGCAGGGGGACGAAAAGCCGAAAGAGCAAGACACGCCGCAACGGCGGCAATCCCCTGAGCCAAAGGACAGTCTTGCACAAGACGGGCCCCTGGACGGGCCGAAAGAGGGCGATCAGGGCTATCTGCCGCAGCTCAAGGCCCGGCTCCGCGACTCGCTCGGGGACGTGAGCGGGGTGGTGCGGCGGCTGTCGGAAGTACCACCGGAACAGCGCACTGTTCTTCACACCGCGGTCGCCGCGGATCCGGCGGCGGCCGAGCGTGGCCTCGCCTGGCTGCTCGAGCACTTCAGTCAGCCAAGTGCCGTCGTGCCCGCCCTGGGCCGGATCGCGCCGGCGGTCGACGCGCTGATCGCCGCCCGGCCCCGCCAGCTCGAACTGTTCGGCGACGCGCTGGTCGCGGCCGCGCGTGACACCCGCGGCGAGGCCTGGACCGACGAGGACGCCAACGCCTGGCGCGACGCCTGGAAGTTCCTGGTCGGCTGGCTGCGGCAGGGCGCCCAGCTGCACCACGGCGAGACGCCCTACTGGACCGGCACGATCCTCGGCCACGACCGGCGCCGCGACGACGTGGCCGTGTTGACCGTGGGTACCGACCTCCCGTACCCCTTCCGCGCCGGTCAGCGCGCGATCGTCGAGTGCCACACGGTGCCCGGCGCGTGGCGGGCCTGCTGGATCGGCGACCCGCCGGCCGAGGACCACCACATCGAGATCCACGTCCAGGCGCTGCCGGGCGACAAGGCCACCGGCGCCCTGGTGCGCGAGGGGGGCGTGGGCGACCCGATCCGCCTGCACGCGGCCGAGGGCGACTTCGTCATCGAGCCCGGCCGGCCCGGCTCGGTGCTGATCGTGGCCGAGGACGTACACGTCACGCCGATCAAGGCGCTGCTGAGCGAGCTCGCCGAGCGCGGCGACGAGCGGGTCGTGCACCTGTTCTGGGGCGTGTCGACCCGCGAGGACCTCTACGATCTTGAATCGCTGCGCGAGCACGCGACCCGGTGCGCCCACGCGTTCGTGCACGCGGTCGTGGCGCGGGGGCCGGCCCACCCGTACACCAGCGGCTCACTGCCCCAGGTCGTGGTGGACTTCGGCGAATGGACCTCGCACGACGTGTATCTCAGCGGAAGCCCCCTGGCTGTCGGCGTCATGCGCAACATGCTGCTGCAACGCAATGTCGATCCGCGCCGTATCCACACGGTGACGCTGGAGCCGATCAGCGCGCCCTGAGGGAAAGTCCATAGGAACGTCGTAAAGGAAAGATGGTCCGGCCGCTGCCGCGATGCGACGATGGATTTTCAGGCGCGACCGGATGTCACGAGTAGGAAATATCGCAGTGACACGCCCCGGCTGGAGGTGGGGCGGGATCATCTGTAATCCTGCGCGGAGGCGCCATAAGCGCCGGTCGCGGGCAATGACGGCCGCGGCCAGGAGCCGACTGCGGGATGAGACGGGAACGACGCGCATGAGTGAGTACAACATCACATACCCCGACGGCGAGCTCGAGCTCAAGCTGCGCAAGGCGACCGAGGGCCCGGGCGGGCTGGAAGTCGGTTCGCTGCTCAAGCAGACCGGTCAGGTCACCCTCGACACCGGCTTCGTCAACACCGCCTCGTGCGTTTCGTCGATCACCTACATCGACGGCGACGAAGGCATTCTGCGCTACCGCGGATACCCGATCGAGCAGCTGGCCGAGGGCTCGACCTTCCTGGAGAGCTCCTACCTGCTCATCCACGGCGAGCTGCCGAGCGCGACGCAGCTCGAGGAATTCACCAACCGCATCCAGCACCACACGCTGCTGCACGAGGAGATGCGCCGCTTCTTCGACGGCTTCCCGCGCGACGCGCACCCCATGGCGGTGCTGTCCTCCGCGGTCAGCGCGCTGTCCACGTTCTACCAGGACAGCCTGAACCCGTTCGACAAGGAGCAGGTGGAGATCTCCACCATCCGGCTGATGGCCAAGGTGCCGACCATCGCGTCGTACGCGTACAAGAAGGCCATCGGGCAGCCCATGCTGTACCCCGACAACTCCCTCGGCTACGTCGAGAACTTCCTGCGCATGACCTTCGGCGTCCCCGCCACGCCGTACGAGATCGACCCGGTCATGGTCAAGGTGCTCGACATGCTCCTGCTGCTGCACGCCGACCACGAGCAGAACTGCTCGACCTCGACCGTGCGCCTGGTCGGCTCCAGCCAGGCCAACCTGTTCGCCTCCGTCTCGGCCGGCGTCAACGCGCTGTTCGGGCCGCTGCACGGCGGGGCCAACCAGGCCGTGCTGGAGATGCTGCAGGACATCAAGAACGACGGCGGCGACGTCCAGTCCTTCGTGCGCAAGGTCAAGAACAAGGAGGCCGGTGTACGCCTGATGGGCTTCGGCCACCGCGTGTACAAGAACTACGACCCCCGCGCGGCGCTGGTCAAGAAGGCGGCGCAGGAGGTCCTCGGCCGGATGGCGACCCCGGACCCGCTGCTCGACCTGGCCATGCAGCTCGAGGAGATCGCGCTGGCGGACGACTTCTTCGTCTCCCGCAAGCTGTACCCGAACGTCGACTTCTACACCGGCCTGATCTACAAGGCCATGGGCTTCCCGACCACGATGTTCACCGTGCTCTTCGCGCTCGGCCGGCTGCCCGGCTGGATCGCCCAGTGGCGCGAGATGATCAACGACCCGGAGACCAAGATCGGTCGCCCGCGGCAGGTCTACACCGGCTACGGCTCGCGGGATTACACCCCGATTGCCGCTCGGTAAAGACCCGCAGCGCCGAGCGGTTCTTGCTCGTTTGTCTACTTGACGGAGATCGACCCCGGCTGTCTCATACATGGGTCCGTCTGGGGTCGATGTCCGTTTTGGACGAATGAGCATTCGGGAGCCGGCATGAGCGCGCCAACGTTGTCGCCGCTGTTGACCGCGGCAGTGCAGGACCGCACCTCGGGGGCGACCGGGGTGGCCCGGCAGGTGCTGGACGGGCTCGCCGAGTTCGTGCACGATCCGGCGACCCTGCGCGCGATGGTGGCTCCGCTGCCCGGCCTCCTTCCCGGGTACGCCTCGATGTGGCACATCGCCCGCGCCGCCAACAGCCCCGATCCGGGTCCGGCCCTGCGCACGATCCGCGAGCAGCTCGACCGCGACGTCGAGCGCTCGGTCGCCCTCGCCACCCGCATCCTCGAACAGCGCGGCGGCTGGGTGCGCACCGCGCCGAGCAGCGCCCTGGTCAAGGCGGCCGTCGCTGCCCTTCCCGCCGGTACCGTCGACGCGCCCGGCACCGAAGGCCTGGAACCCGTCACCGGGCTGGCCGGGGCCGACGCGATCAGCCTGACGCGGGTGCTCAACATCAAGGGGACGCTGAACCTGGCCCGCACAGTTCCCACGATCGTGGTCACCACATCGTTGAAACTCGTGCCGGAGGACGTCTTCGAGGGCCTCGGCTCGCCGCTGTTCGAGCGCATCCCGCTGGACGCCTTCTGGGCCGTGATCCTGGACGGCGAGCTGCTGACCCCGGCCGAGGCGGGCCACCGCGCGGCGCAGCTGTCCTGAGCCCCTCACCGCGCTTGGGAGCGCTTCCAATTCATCGGCGATCTTGTCATCGTGAATGATTGTCGTCCGTGGATGCGTGCTACCTAGCAACAGACAACATTCTTTCGAAATGATTCGCCGCGGAATCCGTGGCCAGGCAACGGATGCGCGGCCCGGCTCCACATTGGACAGATCGGAAGACGGCACGATTCGGGGCTGTGCAACCGGTCGTTCCCGGAGTACATTTCCTGCAACCCGAGGACTGCCGGGGCCGCCGCTTCCCCCGTGGCGGCGGCCCCGGTCTCGGGCACTCCGCGCCGCGCGCGTTTGCCCCGGTTCCCGTCGGGAGACCACGACGTCATGGCTGCCCTCGATACGCGACCTGACGAGAAGACACCGGGACCGCCGCCCCGCACCGTGTACCTCATCGGCGCGGTCATCCTCGCCGCGCTCATCGTCTTCGCGATCGTGGCGGCCCTCGCCTGGCCGCGCATGAACGGTCAGCGGGCAGAGGGCACGGCCCACACCGCCACCGGCGACGTGCACGGCCGCGACCACGCCACGCTCGACCTCGTGACCGGGACGACGTCGGTCACGGTGCAGGCGGCGGACCTGGGCGACACCCTGTACAAGGTGGAAAGCCCGCAGACCCCGAGCGTCACCGACACCGACGACCGCATCGAGGTCCACGTCACCGGCGGCGACGCCTCGGTCACCATCCGCCTCAACCGCGACGTCCGCTGGACGGTCCGCTTCACCGCCGGCTCCCAGAGCAACACCGCCGACCTGCGCGACCTCAAGCACCTTGCCGGCGTCGAGTACGTAGGCGGCGTCTCCGCCATAGACCTGACCCTGCCCAAGCCGGCCGGCACGATCCCGGTCCGCGTCGACGGCGGGGCGAGCGCCGTGCGCGTACACGCCCCGAACGGGGCTCCGGTCCAGGTCAAAGCCGGCGGCGGGGCCGGCCGCGTGGCAATCGACGGCGAAGAGCACAACGGCATAACCGCCGGCGCCACCTTCAACGCAACCGGCTGGGACACAGCGAACGACCGCTACACCGTAGACGCCGCCGCCGGCGTTTCAACGATCACAGTGGACCGCTACTAACGGTGGGACCCGGTGCGGTCTTGAGGGGGTGTGGGTGGAGCGAAGCTCCCCCACCGCTTTTCAGGACATAACGCGGTAACCAACGGTGCCAAGGCGCCCATACAGCGCCAAGACCTTCGGCACTCTTGGACAAAGTGGAGCTCGTCCGTTGGACAAAGTGGGTCTGTTGGACACAGGGGGTCTAACAGACACAGGGGGTCGAACAGACAAAGGTGGTCAAAGAACGACCACCCAGGCCTATGAACGAGCGTCCCGGCCCAGCTCGACCGGCGCCCCGGACACCGGGGCGTCATCGGGCAGGTCGGGCAGCCCGAACAGCTCGGTCAGGCCGGTGATCTGCAGCAGCCGGTGCACGAACGGCGACGGGCTGCGCACTTCGATGGCCCCGCCGACCTCGCGTACCTTGTTGTTGGCCGCCACCAGCGCGCCGATGCCGATCGAGTCCATGAACGGCACCCGCCGCAGGTCGATGGCGAGCAGGCGCGGGCGGTAGCTCTCCACGGTGTCCAACACGACCGAGCGCAGCGCGCCCACGGTGGCCGCCTCGAGGGGGCCGAGCACTTCCACCACGACCGTGCCGCCGGGTACCTCGCCGGACTGGTGGGTCCGGACCATTGCGTCGCCCATTCAGCCCGAGTACCCGGGTCACCGAACCGGAAACGTCACGGGTTGGCCGAGATCAACAGCGGCAGCATGAGCCCGTAGGCGCACAACAGCACGCAAGCCTCCGGACGGGTGATGCGGTTCCCCCGTTTGAGCAGCAGCCACGCGAGAATGCCGGCCACCACCATCGCGGTGACCGCCGCGAACCCGAACGGCGCGATGGTCTCCCGGCCGGCCGCGAGCCCGACGACGGCGCCGCCGATGAGGCTGTTGAACAGGTTGGAACCCAGCAGGTTGCCCACCATCAGATCGCCCCAGCCCCGCCGCTGTGCCTGCACCGAGGTCATCAGCTCCGGCAGCGACGTGCCCACCGCGACCAGCGTGAAGCCGATCACCGCGTCGCTGACCCCCCAGCGGTGCGCGAGCGTGGACGCGTTGGCCACGAGCAGCTGGGCGCCGCCGAGGGTCGCGGCCAGGCCGGCGGCGCACCGGGCCGCCTCCACCCACCAGCGACCGGGCGCGGGCGGGGGCTCCACGAACGCCGCCACGTCCTCAGGCAGAGGATCGTCCGCCGGTACCCGAGAAAGCCTGACGAGCAGCACCAGCGCTCCGATGCTGAGGACTGCCAGCAGTACACCCGCGATGAACTTCAACCCGACCAGGGCGAACGCTCCGAACACGCTGACCCCGGCGACCATGAGCGGCGCCTCGCGGACCGGCACCGACGAACGGACCAGCACCGGCGAGACGAGCGCGACCATGCCCAGGATCAGCGTCACGTTGAGGATGTTCGACCCGACCAGGTTGCCCAGCGCCAGGCCGGCGTTCCCGCGCACCGCGGCGGTGCCGGAGACGACGAACTCGGGCGCGCTCGTGCCCAGCCCGATGACGACCACGCCGACGATCACCGGCGCGACCCGCAGCACGGTGGCCAGCCGGCCCGCGCCGACGACGAGCTGATCGGCCCCCACGGTGAGCAGCGCCAGGCCGACGATGCCGAGCCCGACGACGAACAGGGTCGACATCCGCCTCCTCCCACCGACGCTTGGCTCGACACGATACCGCCCGCCCACGCGGCCCCCGCGCACGCGCCGCGGATCGTATGCGAAACCCGAAACCGGTTCCGGCGGATTGACCGCTTCCACGGGTGGCGCAAAAGCGCGGAGCGCTCTACAGTTTTCAACGAGACCGGCGTCTTCCCCCGTGGATGCCGGTCTCACCATTTGTACGGGCCCTGCGTGCTTGCCGGCACCGCGTACCCTGGCCGGGGCTGCCTCCACTGTGGACGCCACGGAGCATTGGCCCATGGGCGGAGGGAGCGAGCCGGTGCGTTGTCCACGTTGCGGAACCGAGGGCGTCGACTCGGCCGGCCTGTGCCTCGGCTGCCGCCTTCCCCGCGCAGCGGCCACCCCGCTTCCCCCGCAGCCGCCCGCACCGCCGGCGCACCCGGGCGCACCCGGCGTTGCTCATCCCGCGCAGCCGATCGCGCCGTCGGGGCACCCGGGCCCGCCGCCCGCGCCTGGCGTTGCCCATCCGGCGCAGCCGATCGCGCCGCCGGCGCACCCGGGCGCGCCTGGTGTTGCTCATCCGGCGCAGCCGATCGCTTATTACCCGCCGCCGCCTCCGATGGCACCGGCGCCGCGGAACCGCAACCCGCTGCTGATCCCCGGCATCATCTTCGGCGTCGTGGCGCTGCTGCTCGTCGGCGGCGTGATCGTCTACGCGTTCACCGGCGGCGACGACAAGCCGCAGGAACAGGGGCTGACCGGGGGTACCAACCCGATCGTGGCGCCGAGTTACTCCGCCACCGAAGAAGACCCGACCCCGACGCCCACCTCCACCGGCGCGATCGGCGGCATCCCCGGACCCAGCGGCTCGGCCGGCGCCCAGCCCAGCGCCTCGGCGACGCCCTGCATCCTCGGCGTGTTCCTCGAGGAGCAGCACAACGAGCAGGTCACCGTGGTCAACACCGGCACGTTCCCCTTCACGGGAAGCGGCGCCTACCAGCGGTACAACGAGAGCGGCCGGGTCACGTTCAGCTACGGCGACGGCATGCACCTGCGCGGGAGCAGCGGCTCGACCCAGTTCGAGTACATCTTCGAGGGCTTCATCTCGTACGCGTTCAAGTTCGACGGCCGCACGGTGACCTACTCCTCGCCGCGGCCCGACGGCACCGAGACGTTCATCCGCAACGGGCACGTGGACTACAAGGGCAAGCTGGAGGCCCGGGTACCCCCGCCGATGCAGGTCAACTGCGGCCCGGTCGCGATGAGCCTGACCAACCAGATCAGCACCATCCAGCTCAAGCGCACCAGCAAGGCTCCGTAGCCGGATTGCTCAGGTGCCCCGCCGCCGTGCCGATCATGCACGCGGAGGAGGAGCCTGCATGGACAACACGCTCGCCATGGTCATTGACGACTCGCGCGCGATGAGGGGCATCCTGAAACGGATCCTGCTGCCCCTCGGCTTCGAGGTCCGCGAGGCCGCGAACGGCAAGGAGGCGCTCGACCAGATCTGGGACGACGACCTCAAGCCGGCGCTCGCGCTCATCGACTGGAACATGCCCGAGATGAACGGGCTGGAGTTCGTGATGGCGGTGCGCAAGCAGAAGCACCTGCGCCAGATGACGCTCATGATGGTCACCACCGAGAGCGAGCACGGCCAGATCGTGCGGGCGCTGGCGGCCGGCGCGCACGAGTACGTGATCAAGCCCTTCACCGCCGAGGCGATCGTGGAGAAGCTGACCTACCTGGGCCTCGTCCCGCTGGCCGAGGCCGAGCCCGCCGCGAGTGCCTGATCAGGCGCGTTGCCACGAAAGGCACGGCACACGGTCCGATAGGCGACGGAAGAACCCTGGACGCCGAACTACCGTGCGACACATGACGATCGACTTCCCGCACGGCTGGTGGGGCACGGACCTGGGCGCCGCCCGGGCGAGCATCGGAACCTACGAGCTCTACTCCACCGAGAGCCTGCCGGCGGTGGACGAGTCGCGCTCCGACGGTACGTTCGACTGGCTCGTGCCCGACGCCCCGCACGACCCGCTGCGGGCCATGGAGGTCGCCGCCCTCGCCGAGCACATCGCGCTGCCGGTGCCGTTCACCCGGTTCATGAGCAGCCAGGTGCTCATGGACGCCATCCCGTCCTGCACCGGCTGCGACTTCGACCTGGCGCCCCGTCCGGTGCCGAGCCCGGTCGAGCCCACGGCCCAGGTCGTGCGCTTCTTGCGCGATCAGAGAGACGCCGTCATCTGGTACCTCTACCTGCGCCCCGGCACCGAACCGTTCGTCATCGCCTCGCCCTGGCTGCTGGAGATCATCGGCCTGGAGGACGTCGACCGGGCCGGCCTGATCGCCAACATGGTGCATGTGGCCGACTCCTTCGAGCAGTTCATCCACCGCTTCTGGCTGGAGAACGCGCTCTGGTTCGCCGTCAACGAGGGCGACGAGTCGACCGACGAGATGAACTCATACCTCGCGCATTACACGGCCGCTATTTAATCTCTTGCGCCACCCCGCCCGGCGCGCCTATCTTGGAATACGTCAAGGCGACGAGAGACAGGAGACCAGACGATGACCGAGCGAGCGTCTTCGCTGCTCAGTAGCTTGTCGCCGCGCGCGGGCAGGTGGCTGCACTAGCGGGTTCCCCCGAGAGTCAGCCAGCCGCCCGGGCCTGCACCGGGCGGTTTTTTTGTGCCCAAACGCATTGACATACATCATTGTGTGCATTTCTTGCCGTGGTGGCCCAACGGCAGAGGCATCCCCCTCAAAAGGGGAGCGGTGCGGGTTCGACTCCCGCTCACGGTACGCAAGATCGTTTGGTTTCGAATGTGCAGATGAAGGGAGGAGGCCCGGTGACCGCGGTTCTCGTTCTCAACGCCGACCTCGGACCCCTGCACCGGGTCTCAATCCGCCACGCCATCCGCATGATCCTGCGCGAGGTGGCCGTGATCCACGAGGCGGAGCCGGACCGGGTGATCGGGGTGTACCCCATTCCGCGGGTCGTGCGGCTCGTGTCCTACGTCGTCACCCGCTGGCGCTTCACCGGCGGACCGGCCTGGTCCCGCCCCGGCGTGCACGCCCGCGACGGCCGCCGCTGCGGGTACTGCGGCGCCGAGGCGACCACCATCGACCACATCCTGCCCCGCTCCCGCGGCGGCCGGAACACCTGGAAGAACACCGTTGCGGCCTGCACGGGCTGCAACCAGCGCAAGGGCGACCGTACCCCCGTCGAAGCGGGCATGGTGCTGCGCGTGAAGCCGTCGATTCCGACGTGGCACGCGCTCGTCCAGCGCTGACCAGACGGCCCCGGCGGGTCGGCTCCTTCGCTGCCGCCGACCTCGCCGGGGCCGCCGCGGGCTCGTAGCTCATCAGGAAGAGCGCCGCTCTTGCAAAGCGGAGGTGACCGGTTCGAGTCCGGTCGGGTCCACGGTCCGCCTTTGGAAAGTTGGCTGAGTGGTAAAGCTGCGGCTTGCTAAGCCGTCGACGGGAGCCAATCCCGCGGGGGTTCGATCCCCTCACTTTCCGCTGTACGACCGGCCTGGGAAGGCCAGCCGATTGGTGCCGGCACCCGTCTCGAAAACGGCGTTGGGTTCACGCCCGTGTGGGTTCGACTCCCACCCTTCCCGCAGACTCCATCGACCTCGTTGAGATTCAAGGGCTTGGCGCAGCCGTTGTACGGCACGCTGAGCGCTTTTGGCGAGCCGGCCCAGGTTCGCATCGGCGTCGATTCGCTCGGGGGCGCTGGGGGCCGTCTGCTGCCACACGGGGATCATCACGTTCGCTCCTGTTCGCCGTGTCCGGTTGCTGTCTTTACCGGTATGACGAACGGCCGGAGCGGATCCGGACAGGTCCTAGCGAGGTTTCCCGAACGCATACTTCGTAAGGACCCGAACACTGCCCCCACTGCGCTGCTTGGCCGCCGCCGGCAGCATCGTCAGCGCATGGATCCGCGACGACAGGTGCCACCGCGCCGCCTTCCCGGCCCGCGGCCACCCGTGCGCGTCCATCCCGGCCGCGGCGGCGAGAAAAAATGACCGCGCCTCGCTGAACCGCCCCCCGGTGACCGCCGACGAGGCCGACAGGCTCTCGTTGTGCCGCCGATACTGGAACACCACCTCGGAGTCGGCCACCAGCGCCCCGCCCCGGGTGACGAGTCCCAGGATCAGCTTCAGGTCCTGAATGACCTTGAGGTCAGGATCAAACCCAACCGCCTGAATCTCGCTGGTACGCCACGCCAGCGACGGAAAATACAACCAGTTCCCGCGCAACAGGCTGACCGCCAGCGCCTCACCCTCCATGCGCACAGTGCCCTGAATCTTCGGCGCATAGACCCGCCGCTTCGTGGTGTCGGCCAGCGTCCGCACCACGCTCCCGTCGGCCCCGATCACCTCAACCCCAGGCTGCACAAGCACAGCATCCGGCTGCTGCTCAACGAGCGCATGCACCCGCTCGACATACCGAGGCAGCATGACGTCGTCACACCCCATAATCACCATGAACGGCGCCTCGGCCCGATCCACGCACTGCTGAAAGTTCCTGGTGATACCAAGATTCTGAGGATTCCGCTCGTACCGCACGCGAGGATCGCCCAGCCCCGCAAAGTACTCCGGCACCCCGGTAACCCGCTCGGCAGGATTATCGTCAAACACCGTCAACCGCCACCGCGAATCACTCTGCGCAAGCACACTCTCCACCGCAATCTTGAGCAACGGCAGCTCACCGTAGTGCGGCAGCATGATGTCGAGCACCGTGCGATCCTAACGACCGCCCTCCCCGCCCCACGCCGACCCTCCACCCACCCACTCCCGCGCCGCGCACATCCGCCCGCACGTCACGTCTCCGCCCGCGTCCCGCGCCGCGTCGTGCGTCTGCCCGTGCCCCGAGCTTGCCACCGAGCCGTGCCCTGCCCCGCGCGTCTGCCCGCGCCGTGCCGCGCCGCGCTGCCGCGCCGCGCTGCCGTGCCGCGCTGCCGTGCCGTGCGTCTCCCCACGCCGTGCTGTGCCGTGCCGTGCCACCGCGCCGTGCTGTGCCGTGCCGTGCCGTGCGTCTGCTCGCGCGTTGGGTCTCTGCCCGCGTGCCGCGCCGTGCGTCGCCCGCGCCGTCGTGCCGCGCCGCTGGCGTCGCGCGTCTGCCGCGTCGTGCCGCGCCGTCATGCCGCGCTGCGCCGTGTCGAGCCGTGTCGCGCCGCACGTTCGCCGGCGCGCCGCGTCGTGCGTCTGCCCGCGCGTTGCGTCTCTGCCCGCGTGCCGCGCTGCGCGTCGCCCGCGCCGTGCCGTGCGCGTCTGCCCGCGCCGTGCCGCGTCGTGCGTCTGCCCGTGCCGAGAGCTTGCTGGCGCGCCGTGCCGTGCCGCGCTGCCGTGCCGTGCCGCCGCGCCGCGCCGCACGTCTGCCCGCGGGCCGCGTCGTCGTCTGCCCGTGCCGTGCCGTGCCGCGCCGCACGTCTGCCCGCGGGCCGCGTCGTGCGTCTGCCCGCGCCGTGCCGTGCCACCGCGCCGTGCCGCGTCGTGCGTCTGCCCGTGCCGAGAGCTTGCTGGCGCGCCGTGCCGTGCCGTGCCGCGCGCGTCTGCCGTGTCGCGCTGCCGTGTCGCGCCGCGCCGCACGTCTGCCCGCGCCGCGCGGTGCCGCGCGCGTCTGCCCGCGCGCCGCGTCGCAGCGCGTCGTGCGTCTGCCCGCGCGTTACGTCTCTGCCCGCGTGCCGCGTCGTGCGTCTGCCCGTGCCGTGCCACCGTGCCGCGCCGCCGCGTCGTGCGTCTGCCCGCGCCGTGCCGCACGTCAGCCCGCGCCGCACCGCGCGTCGGCCCGCGCGCCGCGCCGCGCCCTGCAGCGCCGCGCCGTGCCGTGCCGCGTGCGCCGCGCCGTGCCGTGCCGCGTGCGCCGTGCCGTGCCGTGCCGCGTGCGCCGTGCCGTGCCGTGCCGCGTGCGCCGTGCCGTGCCGCGTGCGCCGTGCCGTGCCGCGTGCGCCGCGCCGTGCCGTGCCGCGTGCGTGCTGCGTCGCGCGTCTGCCCGCGCGGTGCCGCACCGCGTGTCTGCCCGCGTGCCGCGCTGAGCCCTCTTCGGATCCGGCATCGATGCCACAGCCTCCGGTCGGGCACCGCACCGCGTCCGGGGCCGGTCCGAACGTGGCGCCGAGCTCGTTGATAAGCCGTTTTCTCGACGTTCCGAGCCTAATCCGGGGCAGGTGTCATCCAGGTGTCAACGAAGCTGGGCCGCCGCATCGCGCCGGGGCGTGAGCCAGGGCGCCGGGCGAGGTGGTGTAGGGCAGGCGCGAACGAAGGTGCCCGGCGGGTGGCGGGGGCGGCGCGAGCGAAGGTGCTGGCCGGGGCGGCGTGGGAGAGGCGCGAGCCAGGGTGCCGGGCGGGGTGGCGTGGGGGAGGGTGACGAACGTACGAACCCGGATGGATGGCGGCAGAAAAACCGGCCCGTCCGTGGCAACGGACGGGCCGGGTCGGTGCGTCTAGATCAGTGCCGGGCTCGCCGCGGACCGGCCGGGGGCTGGCCCGCCGCGGCGCGCTTGGCGGCCTGGTCGCCTGGGTCCTCGTCCCATGCCTTCGCGCGGCGGATTTCGTCGAAGAAGCCGAGGAGCCGGTCGAGTTCCTGCGTGCTTGTCTTGTCGTCCGCGCGGACGGTTTTGCCCTTTTTGTTGTGCGAGCGGATTTCGCGGCCGGTGACCGACGAGGTGTCGTCGGCCGGCTCGCTCTCGTCCGACATCGGGGGACGCTGGGTCGGCATGTAGCCGGTCGGGTCCTCGTGGTGCCGGGAGGGCGGCGGCGTCACCGGGTCGAAGTGGTGCTCGTCGTAGTCCGGAGCGTCGAAGCTGTACCCGTGCGGCGCTCCCGGGCCGGCCGGGTGCAGGGGCTGGTCCTCGCGGTGGAACGCGCGCGGCGGGGCCACGTGCAGGTCCGGGTGCGACGGCCCGTGTCCGGGGGCGCCGTTGAAGCCGTTGGGCTGCTGCCCGTTGAAGCCGTTGGGCTGCTGCCCGTTGAACCCGTTGGGCGGCGGACCGGCGTAGCCACCGTGGCCATTGACCGGGCCGTGCCCGTTCGAGGGGCCGTGACCAGGACCATGGCCGTGACCAGGACCGTGGACAGGGCCGGGAACGACGGGCACCATCGGCGCCGTCGCGTCCGGGTTGGCGCCGCGGAACTGGGCCGCCGGGAACGAGCCGGTGCTGTCGCCGTTCGGTCGTTGGCGGGGCTGCTGCATCGGCGGCTCAGTGGGGTACCCACCAGGACGCCCGGAACGTTGCGAACCGTTCGGCGTCAGCGGCGCGAACGATCCGGTCGGCGACTCGGGGACCGCCTGGAACGAGCCCGTGTGCGGCGAGACGGCCGGGAAGGCGCCGGTGGCCGGCGAGGACCCGTTGCGCGGCATCCGCGGGGCGTCGAACGAGGTTGTCGGAGCTTCCTGCGGTACCGCCGGGAACTGGCCGGTGCGCGGGTTGTAGCCGCGCTCGTAGTCCTGCTCGTGCGGGGCCGACCGCGGCACCGTCGGGTGCGCGCCGGACGGGTGCCCGTTGGCCGGCCGCCCGTCGACCAGGTACGGCCCGTTCGCGTCGCCGTGGCGGCCGTGGCGCGGGGCGTTGTCCGGGGTGACGGCCGGGAAGGCGCCCGTGTTGGTCGGCGTCGGCGAGGCCACCAGCTCGACCTCACCCGGCTCGGGCAGCGACTCGCGCAGCCCGGTGGCGAGGATGAAGACGTTGGGGGCGGCGCCGCGCGGCACGGCGATGTACGCCCGCTTCCGCGCGTCGATCGGCAGCTTCTCGAGGATCTCGGCGATCGTGTGGGCCGGCGGCGGGATCTCGGCGGCGTTGGGGGCCCCGACGATCACGGCGCAGCGGTTCACGTCGACCGGCAGCTCGCGTACCCAGTCGGCCGGGTCGTTGAGGTGCTCCGGGCGCAGCCACAGGCCCGCCTGCACGACCTCGAGCACCCAGCCGGAGCCGAGGTCGAAGGTGGCCTGGCCGGCCGGGGTGCCGAGCACGTCCGGGCACGGGTTGATCCAGTCGACCGGGCGGGGCGCGCCGGTGCGAGGGGCGTGCCAGAGCTCGCGGGCGAACGTACGCCAGCGGGGAAGGCCCTTGTTGTCGATCGTGACCACGGCACGCTGGCCGGCGGGCGCGCACAGCGGCAGGCCGGTGCGCACGTGCACGGCGCGACCGAGGACGTCGGCCACCACCGGACCGACGGGACCCTCGGCGATGGGATTCTGCCCGTAAGGCGTGAAGACGCACCGGTCCGCGGCCAGTGTCGGCACGGCGGAGACGGCGCGCGCGAGCTCCTCGCGGTGCAGCGGCTCGTCGCCGGGGTGGCCGAGGATCATCGCGGGGTTCTCGTGGTCGGTCGGCACCGAGTACGCGAGGTCCGTCACGCTGCCGACGCGGCGGCGGTGCAGCCACAGGCCGGCCGGGATCTGGTCCAGGACGAGGTCACCGGGCAGCTCGGGCATCTCGGTGCACAGGTCGGACTCCCAGGCCGGGGTCGGGAAGCGCCAGCCCACCCGTACCGCGGGCGTGCCGGTCCGGAACCGCCAGAACCCTCCGGGCCGCTGCTCGCCGCGCCCGACCGGGGCGAACAGCGAGCCGCCGGGCACCCCCAGCAGCGGGCCGGCCGCGGCGATCACGTCGATGCCGAGGCGCTGGGCGATCATGTGGGCGGCGGCCGGGCGCTCATTGGTGGCGCAGGCGCCGTCCCAGGCGACGAAGCGCATCGCGGTGAACCCGCGGGGCAGCCCGTTGGCGAGGACCTCCGCGAGCTCCTCGATCATCGCGGGCTGCAGCTTCACCGTGTGGGAGCTGATCACCACCGCGCACTCGGTGGAGCCGTGTGGGCTGACGACCAGCGTCGCCGCGCCCGCGCTGGGTTCCTCACCGGAGTGAACGACCGCACCGGCACCGAGCCAGGACACCTTCATCCCGGGCCAGTGACGCAGCCGCACCTGCATCGCCGTGCTCATGCGGACCTCTCTGTGCATTTGAGCCGTACCCCGAGGGCGGTTGCTGCCGGCCGCGGCACCACCGTCCCGGCGCTTGGCCGCGAACGGCCGAGCTCGTCCGGCGTGCAAGCTGCAAGCGGGCAGCAACGAGTCAAGATCGCCCTCCGTCGGGTTTGCCACGAGCGGTGCGATGTGGAGGGGGTTCCACACCGATCACCGCAGGGCGGCCTTGCCGGATCGTACCGCGCTGAGTGACGGACGCAACCATCTCGTTTGTCGGTGAACCCGGTGGGAAACGCCAACCGGCGGGGGGATTGCGCCCGATTTGGTAGCCTTGGTGGCGACTTCTCCGGAGAGTTGCTCATGCTTCGAGCCGCAGTCCGCCGAACACTGTCCGTCACCGTCGACCCCGTCCGGCGCCTCGCCGTCATGGTCATCGGGATCGTGCTGGTCGTCATGGCCGCTTCGGTGCTGAGCGCCTGCAAAACCTCTCCAATCGGTACTTCCGGGGCGGGCCCGTCGCCGAGCCGTTCTCCTGCATACCCGCCCAGCGGGGTCCTCGTCCTGTATGACACGACCGGGCAATACGGCTCCCTGGGCGAGCTGTATGCCGTCCAAGCAGGCAATCTGGCCTCCCACTTCGGCGCGTGGCAGGCGCTGCCAGTGACGAAGTACACGTCCGGAACGGCACAGCGACACGTGTTGACGATCTATATCGGATCGACCTACGACGAGCCGTTGCCCGCGGCGTTCCTGTCCGACGTCGCCGCCGGCGCGAACGTCCTGTGGCTCGGCGGCAACCTGTGGCAGTTGATCGCCAAATTCCCCGGAATCGGTTTTCAGGCAGCGACGATCGACGATGCGATCCCCACGGAGATCCGTTATCGAGGCGTCGGGCTGACCCGCAACCCGGACGCCGGCGGACTGGTTCACGCGGTGCTCTCCCAGGGTGTGTACTCCACGAGCCTCGCCGAAGCCGCCCTGCCCGACGGCACGTCACGGCCCTGGGCGGTGCGCGTCGGCGGCCTGACGTACGTGGCGGAGGTGCCCTTCACGTACGTCACCTTCGACGATCGGTACCTGGCCATCGCGGACATCCTGTACGACCTGCTCGCCCCGAAAACTCCCGAACGCCACCGCGCCCTGGTCCGCATCGAGGACGTCGGCCCCCACTCGGACCCGGCGCAGCTGCGCCAAATCGCCGATTATCTGCATTCTCGTAATGCCCCGTTCGCCGTGGCGGTATTCCCCGTCTACGACGACGCCAAGGGCGTCTATTCCGGCGGCGTGCCGGTACACCGCACCCTGAGCGAGTCCCCGCAGGTCGTGGCCGCTTTGCGCTACATGGTCGACCAGGGCGGAACCCTGCTCATGCACGGCTACACCCACGGTTTCGCCGGCGGCCCGAACCCCTACGGCGTGAGCGCCGAGGACTACGAGTTCTACCGAGCCCACGTGGACGAGGCCGGCGTCGTGGTCCTGGACGGCCCGGTGCCGGACGACTCCGCGGACTGGGCCCTGGGTCGTCTCGCCGCCGCCCGCGAGGAGTGGACCAAGGCGGGCCTGACGCCCCCCGACATCTGGGAGTTTCCGCACTACACGGCCAGTGCGGCCGACTACCGCGCGATCGCCGCGGCGCCGGGCATCAAGGCCAGATACGAGCAGGTTTTGTACTTCAACGGCATCCTCGGCGGCGCCGGTACACGCTCAGTGAGCCAGTACTTCCCATACCTCGTGAAGGACGCATATGGGACACCGGTCATCCCGGAAACACTTGGAAACGTTGCAACACAAAGATTTAACCAGCACGGCGTCCGGCTGGCCCCAGATCTTCTGGCCTCGGCCAAGCGCCAACTCGTCGTCCGGGACAACGTGGCGAGCTTCTTCTACCACCCGTTTCTGGGCCTCCAGTACCTCCCGCAGTTGATCGAGGGCATCCAAGCTTTGGGCTACACCTTCGTGTCGGCCCCGTCCCTCTTGTGAGTGGGCACTATCCGAAGATTGGGTTCATTCCAATCTTTCACTCTTAACTGACGACCGCGGTTTTTATGCTGAACGTTCAAGCACTTCAGCACGATGGAAGAAGCCCGCCCGCGCCCCGCTGACCCGCGATGGAGGACAGCTCGGCGGTGGCAGGCGGAGTTAGTGTCTGGTGGGTTGCGGTGCGATGCGGTGGGTGGTGGCCGCGTTGCCTGCCGGACCCGCAGTCGACCGAGGCGCAGTCCAACAGGGCCCGGATCAGTGGGCGGGAGCAGCGCTCTGCGATGTCGGCTGGGCGACGCCCGCAACACCCGCAGTCCCAGCGACGCCCGCGGCGTCTGCGGCGTTCGCGGCGTTCGCAGTCGGGTCGGCGGCGGCGACGGAGGCGTCGGCGGTGGCGGGGGAGTCGGCGGCCGGCGCAGAAGCGTCAAGGTGCCGGAAGAACAGCAGGATCACCGCCGCCAGCGCCCCCACCAACCCCACCGCCGCGAACCCCCAAGCCGGTGAGCCCGCGTCGATGGCCCAGCCGGCCAAAGGAGACCCGATCGCCAGGCCGACGGTCAGCGAGGAGCCGTGCCAGCCCATGGCCTCGCCGCGGGCCGATGGGGGCACCAGGCGGCTCACCAGGTCGGCGCTCGTGGTCAAGGTCGGGGCGCACAGCACGCCCGCTGGGAGCAGGGTCAGGAACAGCAGGGGCCAGGCGTCGCCGACCAGGCCGGCCGGGATGGTGCAGACGGCCAGGGCGCCCACCAGGACGACCAAGGGCAGGCCGCGCGGCAGGGCGCCGTAGATGAAGCCGCCGACCAGGGAGTACACGGCCCAGGCGGCCAGCAGGGTGCCGACCAGGCCCACCTGGTTCGCGGCCTGCAGCATGGCCACGATGCCCAGGTCAGTGCCGGCCAGGACCATGGTGGTGGCGGAGGCGGCGGCCAGGACGGCCACGAAGCGCGGGGTCAGCCAGTCGCGGCGGCGGACGGGGGCGGCCGGGCCCTCGGTGTGCGAGGTGTGGACCGGGGGATTGGTGATGAAGAGGGCGATGCCGGCCAGGACCATGGCGCCGCCGATCGACCACATGGCCGCTCGGCCGGAGAGGGCGCTGGTCAGCAGGACGGCCAGGGGCGGGCCGGTCATGAAGGAGAGCTCGACCGACATGGAGTCGAGGGCGTACGCCTGGCGGCGCTGGTCGGCGGGGACCAGGGCGGCGATCGACTGGCGGATCACGGAGAAGACCGGCAGGGAGAAGATGCCGGCGATGAAGGCGCCTGCGAGCAGTACCGGAAAAGCCAGGAAGGGGGCGATGGACCAGAAGACGGCCTCGGCCACCGTCGTCACCACGAGCATGGGGCGCAGGCCCCGTCGATCCACGAAGCGGCCGTTGAGCGGGCCGCCAACCGCCGTGCCGACCGTCAGGGCCGCTCCTACCAGGCCGGCCGCCCCATACCCCTTGTGGAGGTCCTGAGCGACGTGCAGGGTCATGGTCACGCCGATCGCCGTGATCGGGATCCGGGCCAGCAGGGCGACCAGCATGAGCGACCGCACGCCCGGTAGGGCGAGAACGCGGCGGTAGGGGGCGAGGTGCATGGGCACATCATGCACAGGGGGTACGACAAAATCTCGGGGGAACCGTTCGTACCGCGCCGTGGTCCAATGAGCAAGACCTATGGATGGAGCTGAACCACGATGAAGTCCCGAGTCCTCGCCGCCGCCCTGCTCACGCTCACGTTCGCGCTCGCCGCGTGTTCGGACGACTCGAACCAGGCCGGGGCCGGAGCCAGCGGTGCCGCGACGACCGGTGTTCCCACGGCCGGCAGCAGCGCGGGCGCCGGCAGCAGTGCCGGGGCGGCCGGCGGCACGAGCGCGGGGCCGCAGACCGACCCGAGCTCGAAGAGCAACACCGGGGGCAACGCGACCAACACCGACTCGCTGGTGACGTTCACCCGCACCGGGGGGCTGGCCGGCAACAACGACTCGCTGACGGTGAAGCCCGACGGGTCGTACACCATCCAGACCAAGCAGGGCACCAAGACCGGCAAGCTGACCGAGGACGAGCTGGCCGCGCTCAAGGAGGCGCTGACCACCGCCGACTTCAACAAGATGCCCACGATCAACGACGGCGGGAACGTGGCCGACGCCTACACGTACACGGTCACGTACGCCGGCAAGCAGATCACGGCGAAGGACGGGTCGATCCCGCCCGCCCTCCAGCCGGTGATCAGCGCGCTAGGCGCGTTCCTCAGCAAGTAGGCCGTCGATCCGGTCCAACTCCGACTGGGAGAGGGCCAGGTTCTCCAGCGCGCCGAGGTTGTCCAGCAGCTGCTTCACGCTGGAGGCCCCGATGATCAGCGAAGTGACCCGCGAGTCCCGCAGCGCCCACGCCAGCGCCAGCTGGGCCAGGCTCTGCCCCCGCTCGCGGGCCACCTCGTCCAGGGCCCGGATCAGCTGCAGCCGCGACGGCGTCAGGTCGCTCTCGTTCAGGAAGCGGCTGGTCCGCACGCGCGAATCGTCAGGAATGCCGCCGAGGTACCGGTTCGTCAGCAACCCCTGCGCCAGCGGCGAGAACGGGATGCATCCCGCACCGGCCTCCTCGAGCACGTCGAGCAGTTCGGGCTCGATCCAGCGGTTCAGCATCGAGTACGACGGCTGGTGGATCAGCAGCGGCGTCCCCAGCTCGCGCAGGATGCGGGCCGCGGCGACGGTCTGCTCGGGGGTGTAGTTCGAGATGCCGACGTACAGCGCCTTGCCCGCCCGCACCGCCGCGTCCAGCGCCCCCATGGTCTCTTCCAGCGGGGTGTCCGGGTCGGGGCGGTGCGAGTAGAAGATGTCGACGTACTCGAGCCCCATCCGCTTGAGCGACTGGTCGAGCGACGACAGCACGTACTTGCGCGACCCCCACTCCCCGTACGGCCCGGGCCACATGTCGTAGCCGGCCTTGGTGGAGATGATCAGCTCGTCGCGGTACGGCCGCAGATCCTCGGCCAGGATGCGCCCGAAGTTGCTCTCGGCCGACCCGGGCGGCGGCCCGTAGTTGTTGGCCAGGTCGAAGTGGGTCACGCCGGCGTCGAACGCGCGCCGCACGATCATGCGCTGGGTCTCGATCGGCCGCTCGTGCCCGAAGTTGTGCCACAGCCCGAGCGAGATGGCCGGCAGCTTGAGCCCGCTGCGGCCGCTGCGCCGGTAGAGCATGTCCTGGTATCGGCCCGAAGCCGCCTCATACGCCACGATCATGATCCTAAACTGGCCAGATGGACGAGGAACCGGCCGAGGAGACCCCGGTAGCAAAGCCACCCCCGGTCGCCAGCATCCTCGTGGCCGAGGATGACGCCGACATCCGGGACCTGTTCGCGATGGCCCTGGAGGGCGCCGGCGTCGACGTCACCGCCGTCGAGAACGGCGAGGCCGCGCTGGCCGCCCTGGAGCAGAAGACCTTCGACATGATCGTCACCGACATGTGGATGCCCCGGGTCTCCGGCCTCGACCTGTGCAAGAAGGTCCGCGCCGAGCCGGCCACCCGGAACCTGCCGGTACTGATGCTGAGCGCCTACGGCCGCCTCCGGGGCCGCGAGGAGGCCAAGATGGTCGGCGCCAGCGACTACCTCATGAAGCCCCTGCGCCCCAGCCAGCTCATCAGCAAGGTCGACGCTATGCTCGGCGGCCGGCTCGTCATGCGTTCCTGATGAGGGCCTCCACGGCGTCCTTGGCCTCCTTCAGCCCCGCGCCGGTCACCTGGCGGTAGATCTTGATGGCGGCGATGAGGTTGTTCTGCCGCAGCGCCTCGGCGAACTCGGGTGGCATCCCGGCGGGCCGGCCCGGGAACGACTCGGCGAGGTTCGGGTCGAGGCCGAAGTGGCGGTACAGGAAGGCGACCTGGCGTTCGAGACGGGCCAGTCGCATGCTTTCATCGGCGTCCATGCCCGACACCGTAGGCCGAACGGGCCCGAAACGAAGTCGGGGAGCCGCCAGAACGGCGACTCCCCGGCTCATGACAACAGCGATCAGGCGATCGGCTCCGCGAACGGGTCCTCAGCCGTGTCGACCGGAATCTCGGCCGCCGCCGCCCGGGCCTTCTCGGCCCCGCGCGCCGACCGCTCGTCATCCGTGATCGGGAAGTGGCAGGCCACCGTCTGCCCCGGCAGCAGCTCCCGCAGGATCGGCTCCTCCTGGGCGCACAGGTCCTGCGCCTTCCAGCACCGGGTCCGGAAGCGGCACCCCGACGGCGGGTCGATCGGGCTCGGCACGTCGCCGGTGAGCAGGATGCGCTCCCGCTGCGCCTTGTCCCGCCGCGACGGGTCCGGCACCGGCACCGCCGAGAGCAGCGCGAACGTGTACGGGTGCAGCGGCGTCGCGTACAGCCCGTCGCGCCCGCCCACCTCGACGACCTTGCCCAGGTACATCACGGCGACGCGGTCCGAGATGTGCCGGACCACCGACAGGTCGTGCGCGATGAAGACGTAGGTCAGGTTGAACTCGCGCTGCAGGTCGTCGAGCAGGTTCACGACCTGGGCCTGGATCGACACGTCCAGGGCCGAGACCGGCTCGTCGGCGATGATGAGCTTCGGCTGCAGGGCGAGCGCCCGGGCGATGCCGATGCGCTGGCGCTGGCCGCCGGAGAACTCGTGCGGGTAGCGGTTGTAGTGCTCGGGGTTGAGCCCGACCAGCTCCAGCAGCCGCTGCACCTCGCGCTTCTGCCCGTGCGCGGTCTTGATGTTCTGCACCTGCAGCGGCGCCCCGACGATCGAGCCGACCGTGTGGCGCGGGTTCAGCGACGAGTACGGGTCCTGGAAGATCATCTGGACCTCGCGCCGCAGCGGGCGCATCTTGCCCACGCCGAAGTGCGAGATGTCCTGGCCCTCGAGCAGCACCTGGCCGCCGGTCGGCTCCAGCAGGCGGGTCATCAGCCGCCCGGTGGTGGACTTGCCACAGCCGGACTCGCCGACCAGGCCGAGGGTCTCGCCGGTCTTGACGGCCAGGTCGATGCCGTCGACCGCGCGGACCGCGCCGACCTTCCGCTTGATGAAGGCGCCCCGCATGATCGGGAAGTGCTTCTCCAGGCCGCGTACCTCGAGGAGGTTCTCGCCGCTGCGCTGTGGCGCCGCCGCCGGCTGGGATTCTGTCGTCGTCGACACTGTCGTGCTCCTCAGAGGTTCGGGGCGATGTCCGACTTGAAGATGGCGTTGCGCTCCGCCGGCGGGATGTGGCAGGCGACGCCGTGCTCGGGCGTCCCCTCCGCCAGGGTCGGCTCGACCGTCTTGCAAGGGATGCCGTTGCGCTCCACGTACGGGCAGCGCGGGTGGAAGGAGCAGCCGCTCGGGAGGTTGATCAGCGACGGCGGGCTGCCCTTGATCGGCACCAGCCGGTCGCGCACCTCCCGGTCGACGCGGGGCATCGACGAGAGCAGGCCCCAGGCGTACGGGTGCTCGGGGCGGCGGAAGATGTTCTGCGCGGTGGCGTGCTCGACGCACTTGCCGCCGTACATCACCAGGATCTCGTCCGCCACCTCGGCCACCACGCCGAGGTCGTGGGTGATGATGATGACCGCCGAGTTGAACTCCGACTGCAGGTCGCGGATCAGGTCCAGGATCTGGGCCTGGACCGTCACGTCGAGCGCCGTGGTGGGCTCGTCGGCGATCAGCAGCTGCGGGTTGTTGACCAGCGACATGGCGATCATCGCGCGCTGGCGCATACCGCCGGAGAACTGGTGCGGGTAGTCGTCCACACGCTTCTGCGGCTGCGGGATGCCGACCCGGTCGAGCATCTCGATGGCGCGCTTGCGGGCGTCGTTCTTGTTGACCTTGTGGTGTACCCGGTACGCCTCGATGATCTGGGCGCCGACCGTGTAGTACGGGTGCATCGCGGTCAGCGGGTCCTGGAAGATCATCGACATCTTGTCGCCGCGCAGCAGGCGGACCCGCTCGGGGGAGGCGCCGATGAGCTCCTCGCCGTCGAGCCAGACCTCGCCCGAGATCCGGGCGGAGCCGCGCCGGTGCAGGCCAAGGATGCCCAGGCTCGTCACGCTCTTGCCGGAGCCGGACTCGCCCACGATGCCGAGGGTCTCGCCGCGCTCGAGCTGGAACGTCAGGCCGTCGACGGCCTTGACCACGCCGTCGTCGGTGTTGAAGTGGATCCGCAGGTCCCGCACGTCGAGGAACGACGCTGCGGTCTGCGGTCCGGGCCCGGACGGGCTCGGCGTGCCGTCGGTGAGCAGGCTGCTGGACATGCTCACTCCTTTCCTGGGGTGCCGTGAAGCGGGGACCGGGACGGGGAACGGGTCATTGGAGCCGCACCCGCGGGTCGATCACGGCGTAGAGCACGTCCACGATCAGGTTGGCCATGACGATGAAGAACGAGGCGAAGAGGGTCGCGCCGAGGATGATCGGCAGGTCCTTCTGGGTCACCGCGTCCACGCTGAGCTTGCCGATGCCGGGCAGGCTGAACACCCGCTCGGTGAGGATCGCGCCGCCGAGCAGCGTGCCGAGGTCGAGGCCGAAGATCGTCACGATCGGCGTGAGCACCGCGCGCATGGCGTGCTTGCCGATGACGACCCGTTCCTTCAGACCCTTGGCCCGGGCGGTGCGGATGTAGTCCTCGCCCATGGTCTCGAGCATCTGCGCCCGCGTCAGCCGCGCGTAGGTGGCGGCGAACAGCAGGGCGAGGCTCACCCAGGCGAGGAAGAGCTTGTTGGCCCAGCCCCACGGGTCGTCCACGAAGTTGATGTACTCGCCACCTTGGAAGATCTTCCACTGGTGTACGAACAGCGACTGGAAGACGAGACCGGTGAAGTAGACCGGTAGGGAGACGCCGGCGAGCGCGATGATCATCACGGCCCGGTCGGCGAGTTTGCCGCGTTTCAGCGCGGATATGATGCCGCCCGCCACGCCGCCGACCAGCCAGAGGATCGCGGCGCCGATGGCGAGGGAGATGGTGACCGGGAGGCGGTCCAGCAGCAGCGGCCAGACCTCGCGGTCGGTGCGGAACGAGTACCCGAAGCAGGGTGCCGAGCAGTGCGTGATCGACGGACCGCTGTTGTAGTCGCGGCCGACGACCAGGCCCTTCACGAACCGGCCGTACTGGACGTAGATCGGCTGGTCGAGGCCCAGCTTGATCCGCGTCGCCTCCACGTCGCGCGGGGTCGCCGACTTACCGACGTACATCTCGGCAGGATCTGCGTTCGATGCCTTCGGGATCAGGAAGAAGATCGCGAAGGTGACCATCGAGACGGCCACGATGAGCAGTGCCGCGGTGACCAGGCGGCGCAAGATGTAGTTGATCACGTGTGCGGCCTGACGCCGGCCGGCTCGACGGGGTTCCCGTCGCACCGGCCGGCGCCGTGGCCCTCACCTGCCTTCTGTACTCGTGAAGGGCGGGTTACCGGCTGTTCAGGCTTGCTGCTTCGACGCTAGAGCGAGCAATCCGACCCGAGGGTCAGGACTGGACGCCCAGGCTGCCGAAGTCGTACATGCCGTAGTACTCCGTCACGAACACGTTCGTGACGCGGGGGTTGCGGTAGTTGAGCGCCTTGTCGTAGACGAACGGCACCATGACGGCCTGGTCCATCACCTTGTGGTTGATGGTGGTCCAGATGCCCGCCGCCTTGGCCGGGTCCTTCTCCGCCTTCGCCTGGTCGATCAGGCCGTTGATCTCCTGGTCGTTGAGCTCGGCGTAGTTGTTGTTGCCCGACGGCAGGATGTTGCGACCGTCGACCAGCACGGACAGGAAGCCGTACGCGGTCGGGAAGTCGGCACCCCAGCCGGCCATCATGAGGCCGTAGCCCTTGGCCGCCACGTTCGACGGCGCACCGATGGTCGAGCGGAAGTACAGCGACGGCTCGGTCGGGTCGAGGCGGGCGTTGATGCCGACGTTCTTCAGCGCGGCCTGCAGCGCCTCGGCCGTCTTCGGCTCCTTGCCGCTGGTGCGGGTCGCGATCACGGTGTCGAAGCCGTTCGGCTTGCCACACGCGGCCAGCTCTTCCTTGGCCTTGTCGATCTGCGGCTTGCCCGACTTGGTGTTGTACGGGTCGTAGTCGTCGTGACCCGCGATGTTCGGGGGCAGCATGTTGGTGGCGATGTCGCCACCGGCCTCGGCGCCACCACGAGCGGTCTGCATCGTGATCTTGTCCGTCGCGTACTGCACGGCCTTACGGCAGTGGATGTTGTCGAACGGCGCGACCTTGGTGCTGATCGAGAAGTAGCGGATGAAGCCCGTGTTCGGGGTGTCCGCGTTCTTCTTCTTCTCCGGGTCGAGCAGGATCTTCGGCTGCGAGCCCTGCTGGACACCGGTCTGCGCGGTGTCGATGTCGATCTCGCCGCTCAGCAGCTGGTTGTCGATCTCCTCGACCGCCGTGCCGATGGTGAAGTCGATCTGGTCCGGCAGCGCCTTGCGCACGGTGTCGGACTTCGGGTCCCACTGGTCATTGCGGACCAGCACGGCCTTCTTGCCCTGGTCGTACGACTGGAACTTGTACGGGCCGCTCGAGACGGGCTTCTCACCGTACTTGTCGCCGGTGTCCTTGGCCTGCGGGATCGGGCCGGCGGACGGGGTGGCGAGCAGGTACAGGAAGTCCGACAGCGGGTCCTTCAGCGTGAAGACGATGGTGGTGTCGTCCGGCGTCTGGACGGACTTCAGACCCAGCTTGGCCGGGTCGGTGTCCTTGTAGGGGCCCTTGTAGCCCTGGCCCTGGTCGAGCACGTCGATCAGGTAGGTCGGACCACCGGAGAGGACATCCTGCGCGAAGACGCGCTCGATGCCGTACTTGATGTCCTTCGAGGTGATCGGCGAGCCGTCCTCGTACTTCAGGCCCGACTTGAGCTTGAAGGTGTAGGTCTTGCCGTCGGCGGAGACCTCCGGCATGGCCTGCGCCAGGTCGGGAACCAGCTTCAGACCGTCCTCGCCCGGCTTCGACTCGTTGGTCAGCAGGGTGCGGACGTAGTAGCCCTTCATGAAGTTCCAGACGTAGGCGTAGTACGCCCGCGCCGGGTCCCACGAGTCCGGGTCGGAGTTGTTGACGAGCTTGAGCGTGCCGCCCTTCTTGTCAGAAGGGTTCACCACGCCCTTGGTGGCGGCGTTGAAGCCGCTCACCCCCGAGCCGCCGCTCTCGCTGGTCTTGGGGCTGTCGCCGCCAGACCCACACGCGGACAACACCAGGGCGATCGCGGCCGAGCCGGCCACCAGAGCCCCTGTCCTCATTCTCACTGGGTTTTCCCTCCTTGTTTGGCGCGACCCGCCGAGGGACGGGCCGTCCGAGCTGTGCTGCGGTGCGAGTGAAGCTGGGGTGATTGCACAGGGTTCGACCGGGCTGGCGGCCGTGGCCGGACAGGATGGTGCTGTGGAGCGTGACGGCCGAAGGCCGCGGCGGCCCTTGCGGGCTACCGGTTGGCCTTCGGGTCCAGGGCGTCACGCAGGCCGTCGCCGAAGAGATTGAAGGCGAGGACCATGAGGAAGATCGCGAAGCCGGGCACGAACATGTACATCGGGTCGTACTCGTAGTACTGCACGGCGTCCGAGAGCAGCCGGCCCCACGAGGGGGTGGGCGGCAGGACGCCGACGCCGAGGAACGACAGCGCGGCCTCGAAGAGGATGTTCGTGGGAATGATCAGGGTCGCGTAGACCAGGATCGGGGCGACGAGGTTGGGCAGCAGCTCACGGAAGAGGATGCGGCCCGGGCCCGCGCCGATGCTGCGCGCGGCCTCGACGAACTCGCGTTCCCGCAGGGAGAGAGTCTGACCGCGGACGATACGCCCGATGTACGGCCAGCTGAAGAACGCGATCACCGCGATCACCACGCCGACCCGCCAGCCCGTGCTCGCCGGCACGACGGAGATCAGAGCGATGGAGAACAGCAGGTACGGGAAGGCCAGGATCAGGTCCATCAGGCGGCTGATGGCACTGTCGACCGCGCCGCCGAAGTAGCCGGACACGATGCCGAGCACCACGCCGAGGGTCACCGCGACGATCGTGGCGGACAGCGCCACGAGCAGCGAGACCTGGGCGCCGTAAATGATCTGCGAGAACAGGTCCCGGCCGGTGACGGGCTGGACGCCGAGCAGGAAGTCCTTGCTGACGCCGCCCCAGGTGCCGACGGGCGGGATGCCGCCGAGCAACGGATCGATCCTGTCTTGATGGAACTCGTTGACCGGGTGCCCCCACACCTTGTTGATCAGGGGGGCGAACACCGCGACAAGCACCAGGAAAACAATGAACCCGGCTCCGATGAGTGCGACCTTGTCGCGCTTGAGCCGCGTCCACGCAATCTGACTGAGCGAGCGACCTTCGATGGCCTTCGCGGGAACACCGGCAGGCGTGGCGGTCGCCTCTTCGACCGTCGGTACCTGTTCGTCGCTCTTCGACGTGACGGGTCCCATAGTCATGGGCGTGGTGCCCCTCTCCCCGGCCGCCTGCCCGCCTTCCGAAAGCCGCCAGCGATGACCGTCGCACCGTGCAGCGAGCATGCGGCGGCCAGACCGGGGCCCGTGGCAGTCAGCAGCCGATCGGCTGTGTCTTCGTGGACTCCTGGTGCCCTATCCGCAGGTTCGGTCCACGGGCAGAGCGTGCACGAAGCCGACGTGGTGTCGTCGCCTTCGTTGGTGGAACCCTGTCTCCCGTTTGGCCGATCGTCAAGGGTCACCCCCTGTCCTGTAACCAAGTCCACGCCGCGCCGTGATGAGGGCGTGATCCAAGCACAGCGACTTTTGGATCATACACCCCCTAAACGGGCGAATTACCGGCGAATCGTAACGGTGCGGTCACGCAACGTGCCGGAAACATGGCAGCAAGTCCGCCGAGATCGGGCTATCCAGGACGATCGTTGATCGTTTAACACTTAACAGCACAGCCCGGTCGGGGTCCATGGTGACACAGTGTGCTCAAATATTGAAATCGATCACGACGGGCGCGTGGTCAGAGGGCCCTTTGCCCTTCCGGGCCTCCCGATCGACATAGGCACCCTTGACCGCACCCGCGATCGCCGGGCTGGCGCAGACCAGATCGATCCGCATGCCCTTGTCCTGGTGGAACATACCGGCGCGATAGTCCCAGTACGTGAACGGATTGGGACCTTTCATCGGCTTCGGGACGATGTCGGTCAGCCCCGCGGCCAGCAGCGCGGCGACGGCGTCCCGCTCGGGCTGGGTGACGTGCGTCGAGCCGACGAAGGCGGCCGGGTTGAACACGTCGGAATCGGCCGGCGCCACGTTGAAGTCGCCGCAGACGGCCACCGGTCCACCCCCGGCCAGATCCGCCGCCACCGCTTGGCGAAGAGCCTCGAGCCAGGTCAGCTTGTACCCGTAGTGCGCCGACTCCGGCGTCCGCCCGTTGGGGACGTAGACGGACCACACGCGCACCCCGCCGCAGACGGCCGAGATGGCCCGGGCCTCCAGCTTGGGCTCCTCGAACAGCGGTTCCTCGCCGCCCGGCTCCCCGCCCCAGCCCGGATCGCCGTCGAACCCGCGCCGCACGTCGTCCAGCCCGACCCGGGAGAGCAGCGCGACGCCGTTCCAGCGGCCCTCGCCGTGGTGCGCGGTGTCGTACCCGAGCGCCTTGACCTCCTCGAAGGGGAAGGCGTCGGTGGCGAGCTTCGTCTCCTGCAGGCAGAGGATGTCGGGGGCGGACTGCTCCAGCCACTCCAGCAGCCGGGGCAGTCGCGCCTTGACCGAGTTCACGTTCCAGGTAGCAAGCCTCACGCCTGCCACCCTCCCACGCCTATGCCGATTCGCGCTTCACCAACTCGGTAGGGAGCAGAAGTACAGGTTCGATCGCCTCGCCCGAGGCCATCCGCAGCACCTGGCGGGCCGCCATCCGGCCCAGGTCGGTGATCGGCTGGCGGACCGTGGTGAGCGGCGGCTCCGTGTCGCGGGCGAAGTCCATGTCGTCGAAGCCGACCACGGCCACGTCGTCCGGGACCCGCCGGCCGGCCTGGCGCAGCGCCCGCAGCGCGCCCTCGGCCATCGCGTCGGAGGCGGCGAACACCGCGTCGAGCTCGGGGTCGTCGCCGAGCAGCTGGCTCATCGCGAGCGCGCCGGACTGGCGGGTGAAGTCGCCGACCGCGACCAGCGAGCGGCGGCCGCTGTCCTGCATCGCCGCGCGGTACCCCTTGAGGCGGTCGATCCCGGCGCTCATGTCCTGCGGGCCGGCGATCGTGGCCACCCGGCGGCGGCCGGTGTCGAGCAGGTGCCGCACCGCGGCGCGGGCGGCGTCCTCGTTGTCGACGTCGACGTACGGCACCGAGGACTGGATCAGCAGCCGCCCGTTGCACACCACCGGCACCCCGGCCCGGCTCAGCCGTTCCGGCAGCGGGTCGGCGCCGTGCATCGAGAAGATGATCGCGCCGTCGACGTGCCCGCCGGTGCAGTACCGCTCGACGCGGTCGTGGCTCGGGCCGCTCGGGCCGACCATCATGAGCACCAGCTGCTTGTCCACCGCCTCCAGCTCGAGGCTCACCCCGCGGATGATGCTGGAGAAGAAGGGGTCGTCGGAGAAGACCCGGCTCGCGGTCTCGGAGGCGACCAGCGCGATCGAGTCGGTGCGCTGGGTGACCAGGCTGCGGGCGGCCTGGTTGGGCACGTAGCCGAGCGCCTCGACGGCGCTGAGCACCTTGTCCCGGATGTGCGGGGCCACCGACGTGGAGCCGTTGACCACGCGCGAGGCGGTGGCGCGCGACACCCCCGCGCGTTGCGCGACGTTTTCGAGAGTAGGCCGGTCCCGCCCCGACATCACCATTGTGGCGTCCCCCATATCTGTTCGCCGGACCATCATGACTGAAGTTCAGCAATGTGCAGCGCACAAACAATGACGGGCGATGGAGCATGTCGCTCCATCGCCCGTCGCACCCTCACACCGGTTACACCCTGATCACGATTCGCCGGAACACGATACGCCGGTCACCCAAGCCGCCGTATCGGCCGGAGAGCGCTCTCAAGACTGGAATCAGACTGGCCCATGACTAGCCCAATGTCAATCAGAGAATCGGTTGAGAGCGCTCTCTGGAATATGTTGTGGGAAACGCCAAATCCCGTTATGCCGCCTGGCGGCGCCGGCAGGCCTCCAGGTGGGCGGCGATGACCGCGGCCGTGGACGAGCGCACGCAGGCGTCGGCGCCGGCCTCCAGCACGTCGATCACGGCCTGGTGATCGCTGTACGGGCTCAGCACGGCCACGATCGAGGCGGCCGGATGGCGCAGGCAGGCGGCGGTCACCGAGCGGGGGCCGGGGTCGTCGAGGACCACGATGTCGGGCTCGCGGCACCCGGCCGGCATCTCGGCCCGCCGGGTCACCGTCCAGCCTTGTGGGAGGTATCGGTCCAGCTCCGGGAGGCGGTGTGCGGGGGCGATGAGCAGCACGTCGATGCGCTGCTGGTCGAGGACGGCGGCGTTGCGCGGGGGGAGCGTCAGGATCGTCATGCCTTATTTATCGCGCGCCGAACTGGCATCCCCCTCGGTCCCGCCTGCGAGAATCCTGGAAGCCGCACCAGAACGCACCGCTGGAGGCGACCGTGATCGTCTGGCTCAACGGCCCGTCGGGCGTCGGCAAGGGCACCGTGACCGCCGAGCTGTGCCGCCGCGAGCCGCGGGCGCGAGCGTTCGACGCCGAGCGCATCGGCTGGGTCCTGCAGCGCACCGCCGGGCTGGTCCGCCCGGGCGTCCGGCACGGCGACTACCGGGACCTGCCGGCCTGGCGGGCGGCCACCGTCGTCGCCGCGGCCCGCCAGGCCCGCGGGGCCGACCCGCTGCTGGTCCCCATGACGATGCTGCGCCGCGGGCACCTCGAGGAGATCCTGGGCGCGCTGCGCGACCGCGGCCACGAGGTGCGCCACATCCTGCTGGACGTTTCCGCGCCGGCACTGGTGGAGCGGGTCGAGGCCGACGACGGGCCGGACTCGCGCGGGTGGCGGCTGGAGGATCTCGGGGCGTACCTCACCGCCCGCCGCGACCTGCGGCCCCTCGGCGAGGTGGTGGACACCGACGATCTCTACCCCGACGAGGTCGCCGACGAGGTGCAGGATCTGATCAACGCCTGGCGCAGAAACGTGAATTGACCCGGCGCCGCCCGTGCGCGAGTCTGGGCGCCATGCTCTCGTGGGGGCGGTTCCGGCGTTCGGCTCCGGATCTCGCCGCGGCCGGCCGCGCGCTGCTCTACCGCAGCGGCGTGGGCCTGGCCTACCTGGGCACCGTGCGGGCCGACGGCGGCCCGCGGGTCCACCCGGTCAGCCCCTTGCTCGTCGAGGACGGCCTGTATCTGCTGCTCATGGTCTCGCCCAAGCTGGAGGACCTGCTGCGGGACAGCCGCTTCGCGCTGCACACCTTCCCCATGGACACCGGCGAGGAGGCCTTCTACCTCACCGGCCGGGCCGTGTTCCCGCGCGACCGGGCCCTGCGCCGCTCGGTCGCGGCCGCGTTCGTGGCCGAGCGGGCCCTGGCCGCGCCGCCGCCCGGCTTCAGCCAGCAGGTGCTCGTCGAGCTCGTCGTCGGCACCTGCGTGCTGAGCCGGGCGGGCCAGTACGTGACATGGGCGGCGGCCGACGTGCCCGCGCACGAGCTCCCCGCCGGCCGCCACCGCGCCGCCATCTAGCTCTTGTAGATCTCGAACTCCCAGAGTGAGTACCCGTAGCTCGTGGCCCGGGCGACCCCGGTCATCCGCACGTACCGGGCGCTGACCGGCGCGAACGTCACGTTGTCGATCCCGCCGTTGCCCGCGTCCACGGTCGCCGCCGTGGTCCACGTGCTGCTGTTCGTCGACACCTCGATGCGGTAGCGCGTCCCGTACGCCGACTCCCAGCGCAGGATGACCCGCCGGACCGGCTGGGCCGAGCCGAGGTCGACGGTGAACGACTGGTTGTCGCTCCACCCGCTGGACCACCGGCTGGTCGGGTCGCCGTCGACGGCCGCGCCGGTGGAGTAGAAGATCTGCGTGCTGCTGGCCTTCACGCTCCGGCCCTGGGCCAGGTTGGCGATGTCGTCGCCGCGCTTGGCCGGGAAGGAGACGACCTGCTGGTACGTCGGCCGGTTCTGCCACGAGATCTTGTCGTGGGTGATCCCGCCCAGCGGCGACTGGATGATCGTGTCCGCGCACCACTGGTCGCCGGCCGAGCAGTTGCTGTCGCCCGGGTAGGTGGTGGTGGCGGGCTCCGCCGCGGCCGTGGCCAGGGTCGAGCTCAGCACCTGCCGGCAGGCCGCGAGGTTGCCGCCGCCGCAGTACGTCCGGCCCAGGCCGCTGCGCACCGGGTCGCCGAGGATCGAGCGGAGGTCCTTGTCGAGGTACCCCCACCACCCGTACTGGAACGCCGAGCCCTTGTGGCCCTGCGTCTGGTTCAGCGAGCCCGCGTTCGTCGGACCGGTGGCCCCGGACGGCGACTCGTCGACCTGCAACGCCCTGGTCAGCGCGGCGTACACGTCGTCGCCGAGGCCGGACCGGAAGGTGCCGTCGACGAGCTTGGGCCACCAGGCGTCGAACGTGCGGATGGCCGCCGCGTGCTGGTAGACGTGGGAGCCCTGGCTGGTCTCGACCCGCTTCGCCCCGGCCGCGAGCCAGGCCCGCAGCGCCACCACATTGGCGTCGGTGCTGGTCCCGGCCGGGTCGAGGATGCGCAGCAGCTCCGGCAGCAGGTTCTCGGCCCGCAGGTCGGTGACGGCGGCGTCCTCGACGATCCGCACCACCCCGGCCCGGTCCACCTTGCCCGCGCTCAGCGCCGATTTCACGCGCTTGTCGAGCAGGTCCGCGCGGTGCACGGCGCCGAAACTGAAGTTTCCGTCCGCCGCCGAGAAGTCCTTACTTTGCTTGTTATTCCAAGAGACAAAATAATCCTGTCCCGTGGACTGCGGATGCTGGGCCACCGGAATGTAGTCGGCCGTATTCGTGTCCGCATTCCAGCCCGACCATTCATATGCCGCGTCGGCCTTCGTCGGCAGGTTCGGGTTCGCGCCCGCCTTGCGGACCGGGTCGTTGCCGGAGTTGAAGTACGCGGTGTCGGTGGCGTTGACGTAGAACCAGTTGAAGGCGTACCCGACGCTGCTGGCCGAGTCGATGAACTGCGCCGGGTTCGCCATCGCCGCCGGGTCGTTGAAGGCCTGGAAGCCGATCGCGGAGTCCGCCTCGTGCCGGTAGGTCGAGCGCAGCTGGGTGAAGGCCACCGGCGCCCCGCCGACCGTCCCGCGCCAGGCGACCAGGCCGTACTTCGTGCGGTACGAGATGAGCTGATAGGACCCGGCGGCGGTGCCGTCCGCGACCGTCGGCGTCCAGGCGTTGCTCTGGGTCAGCGCCTCCATCGGCGTGCACGTGCCGCGGAAGCGGTAGGCGGTGGACTGCGCGGTGGCCGGGGAGCCGTCGGTGTTGCACAGCGGGACCGCGTAGGTGTCGGTGATGTCCTGCTCCGACGAGGTGGCGCTCCAGGCGTAGTCCTGGCCGCGGCCGAGCAGCACGTAGAGGTTCAGCCCGGCGAAGGCGACCCCGTGCGCGCTGATCCCCGGGCCCTGCAGCTCCTGCAGCATGAGCAGCTGCGGCGAGAAGTACCCGGTCTGCGGCCCGAAGACGGCGATCGGGTGCCCGGTGGCCGAGTGGGCCGCGTCCACCACGACCGCGTTGGACATGCCCCGCTTGGTCGCGGTGCCCGGCGCGAGCCCGGCGGTGGTGGTCGCCGAGCCGGTCGGGTTGAACACCACCGGCTGGGCGGTCACGCTGCCCGCGTCCGGCATGGCGACGCCGGCGGCGTCGGGGTCGCCCGCGCCGTACGGGAAGGACTGCCCGTTGTGCAGCGTGAGCACGGCCTCCTCGTCGTTCTGGGAGCGGAACGCGGCCCACAGCCGGTCGCCCTCGGCCGCGCCGTAGCGGGCCCGCGCGGTGACCCGGACCAGCGCCGACTCCACCTCGCCGCCCCCGCCGCCGCCGAACAGCCCGCCGACCACGCCGGCGATGGCGATCAGGTCGGTCATCTGGAACGGCTCGGGCCCGCCGGCGTTGGTGATCGCGTCGAGGTGCCCGGTGAGCACGTACTCGCCGGGGCAGTTGCGCCCGGACATGCACGCGGCGATGTAGGCGTTGATCCCGGCGATGTAGTTCTGCACGTCGTCGTAGAGCTGCTGGCCGCGGGTGCCCTTGGTGCGCAGCGCGTTGACCTGGGCCTGCAGGTCGGCCTCGGTGTACGGGGCCTGCCGCCAGATGCTCTGCTCCAGCTCGCGGTTGCCCGGCGCGCCGCCCGCGAACGGGGTCAGCTTGCCGCGGCCGACCCGGCGCAGCAGGTCCATCACGAAGAGCCGGTCCTCGGCCCCGGCGTACCCGGCGCCGAACATCGTGCCGGCCCGGGTGGTGCCGGTGACGTGCGGGACGCCGAGCGACTTGTCGCGCACGATCGTCACGTCGGAGCGGGGGTTGTAGGTGCGCGCGGCCTGGCCGGCCGGCACCCCGAACGACGCGTCGTTGTAGAAGGACGAGATCTGCTCGTCGGTCAGCCCGGTGTAGGCGGAGACGAGGTTCGCGTACGGCCCGAGTTGGTCGGCGGAGTGCGCCGGCCGGAAGCCCAGGGCCTTGTGGGCCAGGATGTCGGCGAGCGTGGCGTTGCCGTTCTGGCCCGGCGGCAGGATGTCGTTGCACTGGTCGAGGCAGTAGTCGTTCGGGGTCAGGACCGCGGCCTCGGCCGGCGCGGCGAGCGCGGGGGCGACGAGGACGGCGGCGGTGAGCAGTAACGCCCCCAGGGCGCGTTTGACGACGGGCAGGGACATGGCGGATCCCTCCGGGGGTTGCGAGCCAATATGAAAATGACTCGGATTACCGGATGGTAACAACGACGCCCGTCACTGAACAGAGGTGTCATCCCGTCTATACGCAGGGATTCCACTACGCTTCACCGGTGCTCGTGGTCCATGCCCTCTGGGTCGAAGGCCGCCTCGGTCTGTGGGCCGAGGAGGACGGCACCGCGCTCGCGGGCCTGAACCTCGACGGCGACACCGGCGTCGCGGCCGAGCGCACGCTCACGCTGCCGACCCGCGGCCGCAAGCCCGAGCCGTGGCCCGCGGTCACCGAGAAGGCGCAGCTCAAGCCATGGACGGTGGCCACCGTCGAGTACCCGCCGGACGATGCCCTCGGCCTGCTGCGCGGCATACCCGCGCTGGCCGGCGACGACATCGCGCTGGCCCAGTCCACCGAGTGGTTCGTCGGGCTCGGCGAGTTCGCGGCCGGCCTGGTCGCGCGGGGCCGGATGCTGCCCACCATCGTCGGCGCCGAGGCGCGCTGGGCACCGGTGCTGACCGGCCGCGACGCCGCCTACGCCCGGGCCCTCGCGCTCGCCCTGCCCTCCGCCGCGCTGGCCGCCACGCCCGGCGTGACCCGGGTGGCCGCGGTGACCGAGGCCCTGGACGCCTTCGTGGACGCGGCCGCGCGCCCGGGGGAGGCCGGCGCCAAGGGCTGGGTCGCGGCGTTGTCCGGCAAAGAAAGGCGCATTTCGGACATCTCCCCAAGCGCCCTGGACCAACTCCAGAAGCGGCTGGCCGCGTGGGAGGCCGACGCCGTCGGCGGCTCGGTCCGGGCCTGCTTCCGCCTGGTCGAGCCGCCCGAGCCGGAGGTCGGCGAGGAGCCGGCGCCTGACCCGCACTGGAGCCTCGAGTTCGCGCTGCAGGCCGCCGACGAGCCCACCCTCGTGGTGGACGCCGACCGGGTCTGGCGCTCGCGGGGGGCGCTCAAGGCGTTGCAGCGGCACATCCCGGCCCCGCAGGAGACGCTGCTGGCGGAGCTCGGGCGGGCCAGCCGGCTGTACCCGGCGCTGGAGGACGCCCTGCGCGACGCCCGCCCGGTGGCCCTGCGCCTCGACACCGACGGCGCCCACCGGCTGCTCAGCGAGGGCGCCCCGCTGCTGGCCGCGGCCGGTTTCGGCGTCGTGCTCCCCGGCTGGTGGCGCCGCGCGTCGGCCCGTCTGGGCGCCCGTCTGAAGGTCAAGGACGGCAGCGGGGGTACCGCACCCGGCACCGTCAACACCGACAGCGGCCTCGGCCTCGGGGCGGTGGTCGACTACCGCTGGGAGCTGGCCCTCGGCGACGAGCCGCTGACCGAGGACGAGCTGCGCCGGCTCACCGACCTCAAGGCGCCGCTGATCCAGCTGCGCGGCCAGTGGGTCGAGCTCGACCCACGCCGGCTCGCCGAGGGCCTCTCGTTCATCGAGCGGCACCGCGAGCAGGAGTCGATGACCGTCGCCGATCTGCTGCACCTGGTGGGCGGGGCGGCCGAGGGGCCGGGCGGGCTGCCGGTGGTCGAGGTGGCCGCCGACGGGTGGCTCGGGGACCTGCTCAGCGGCGAGGCGGACCTGCGCATCGACGACGGCGACGTGCCGCCGGCGTTCAGCGGGGAGCTCAGGCCGTACCAGCGAAGGGGTTTGAACTGGCTCCGCTTCCTGGAGCGCGCCGGGCTGGGCGGCATCCTCGCCGACGACATGGGCCTGGGTAAAACTGTGCAACTGCTCGCGCTGCTGGCCGGAGCCGCGCCCGGTCCGACCCTGCTGGTGTGCCCGATGTCGCTGGTCGGCAACTGGCAGCGGGAGGCGGCCAGGTTCGCGCCGGGCCTGCGGGTGCACGTCCACCACGGGGCCGACCGCGCGCGGGCGCTGGACCCGGCCGACTTCGACGTCGTCGTGACCACCTACGCCGTGGCGACCCGCGACGTGGAGCTGTTCGCGCGGGTGCCGTGGCACCGGGTCGTGCTCGATGAGGCCCAGGCCGTGAAGAACGCCGCCACCAAGCAGGCGGCGGCGGTCCGGCGGCTGCCCGCCCGGCACCGCGTGGCCGTCACCGGCACCCCGGTCGAGAACCGGCTGGCCGACCTCTGGTCGATCATGGAGTTCGCCAACCCGGGCCTGCTGGGCAGCGCGACGAAGTTCAAGGAGCGCTTCGCCGAGCCGATCGAGCGCGACGGGGACGCCGACGCGGCCGCGCGTCTGCGAAGGATCACCCAGCCGTTCGTCTTGCGCCGGGTCAAGACCGACCGCACGATCATCTCCGACCTTCCCGAGAAGCTGGAGATGGACGTCGTGTGCAGCCTGACCCCCGAACAGGCCAGCCTGTACCAGGCGGTCGTGGACGACATGCTCGCGCGCATCGACAGCAGCCAGGGCATCGAGCGGCGCGGGCTGGTGCTGTCGACCATGACCCGGCTCAAGCAGATCTGCAACCACCCGGCGCTGGCCCTGCGCGACGGCAGCCGCCTGCCCGGCCGCAGCGGCAAGCTGGCCCGGCTGGAGGAGCTGGCCGAGGAGATCCTGGCGGCGGGGGAGCGGGCGCTGATCTTCACGCAGTACGCGGAGTTCGGCGGCATGCTGCGCGCCGAGCTCTCCGCCCGCTTCGGCCGCGAGGTCGCGTTCCTGCACGGCGGGGTCCCCAAGGCCGGCCGGGACGCGCTGGTGGCCCGCTTCCAGGAGGCCTCGCCGTCCTCGCCGCCGCTGTTCGTGCTCTCCCTCAAGGCGGGCGGGACGGGCCTGACGCTGACCGCGGCCAACCACGTCATCCACGTCGACCGCTGGTGGAACCCGGCCGTGGAGGACCAGGCGACGGACCGGGCGTTCCGGATCGGCCAGCGCCGGGCCGTGCAGGTGCGCAAGTTCGTCACCGCGGGCACCGTCGAGGAGAAGATCGCCGCGCTCATCGCCGACAAGCGCGGGCTGGCCAAGCAGATCGTCGGCACCGGCGAGGGCTGGCTGACCGAGCTGTCCACCGCCGACCTGCGCTCGCTGCTGACCCTCGACCCGGCCGCGGCGGTCACGGCATGACCGAGCGATTATGCGCGTTCGTCCTCCTCGTCGGCCCGGCGCTGCCGGCGCGCGAGGAGCTGCACTGGCGGCTGCACGACGCCATCGAGCAGGCGGCGGCGCGGGCCGGGATCGCGTTCCCGCAGGTCCAACTGCAGATGCTCGGTGACGGCGCGCTGGTGGTCTTTCCGGCCGACGTGAACGAGCCGCGGGCCTTCGCCGCGCTGTGCCGGGTCTTCCGGGCCGGCCTGCCACCCGACGACCAGGCGCCGGTGCGCATCCGCCTCGCGGTCGCGTTCGGCCCGCCGTCGGTCGCGACCATGGAGGTCACCCGGCTGGTCGACGGGGCCGATCAGGGTGGGCTGCTGCAGGTGGTGCTAGGCCGGGAGGGGATCGGCGCCTAGGCCCTTGAGCGACCGGTGCAGCGTCTTGGCCGTCGACACGTTGAGGAAGCAGTGTGCGGTGCGGTCGCCGAGCTGCCACTGGGCCTGGGTCAGCCCGTCCCAGAACGTGTAGATGTCCTTCCGCTGGTACAGCTGCAGCTCACTCAGTCCCAGGAACGCCGCCACCAGCGTGAAGCACGCCTTGCTCACGGTCGCGTTGAGCGCCTGGGCGTCGGCCGGGAACGGGCCGGCCGGAGCCGCCCACGCCCCGACGAACTCGGTGTCGTGCGGCTCGGTGCAGGCCACCGGCGTGACCGCGTCGACGCTGCGGTAGTACCCCTCCGGCGTGAGGTCCCCGCCCTCCAGGTCCACGCAGGTCAGGGCCAGCGGCTTGGGGTCCTTGAGGCCGTCCTTCACGGTGCCGGTGCGGGGCGCGGGCGCGAAGAGGTCGTCGCCCGCCTCGGCCAGCCCGCACACGTACGTGCGCACCCCGCCCTGCCACGCCGGCTGGCTCGGCAGGGACAGGAACGGGAACAGCCGCCCGGTGTGCCAGTCGCCGCCGGCGTACTCGCTCGCCTGCCGGTCGCACGCGGCGTACGCGGCCCGGGTCTGGTCGGAGTCCCAGGCCGGCAGGGTGTCCCCGGCCACCGTCCCGGTCGCGACCACCTCGACGCTGTGCTCCTGGGCGCAGCCGACGGCGACGAGCACCGCCCGGTCCGGCTTCTCGAACGCGCTGAACGGCCCGCCGGCCAGGCACTGCCCGGCCTGCGGCGGCACGTACCGCGCGCTCGGGAGCATCGGCCACCCGTTGGTCAGGTCGCCGTCGGTGTGCGCGGGCGCACCGCAGGCCGCCGCCGTCGCGAGGACGGCGGCGGCCACGATCAGCCGGCTACTCCGCCAGGCCATTGCTGCACGGCGTGCCCGGTTCGAGCGACGCCGTCTGGCGGTACTTCCTGATGAACTGATCCACCCGCGGGTCGTCGGCCTTGTCCAGCCGCAGCTGGTACCCCCAGGCCTGCAGCGAGACCGCGCTGGGCTGGCCGTCGTACGGGCTCATCAGCATGAAGTCGGTGTTGCGCACCTTGGCCGCGAGCTTGTCCACCTCGGCCTTGGCCAGGCCCGGCTGGTAGGTGATCCAGACCGCGCCGTGCTCCAGGCTGTGCACGGCGCGGCCCTCGGGGATCTCCTTGTCGTACACGTCGCCGGCGCAGCGCTGCCACATCCCGAAGTGGTTCCCGCCGGCCGCGGGGACCATCGGGTAGTCGGGCGCGGCCGTGTCCTCGACGTGGTCGCGGCCGAGCCAGTCCGGGTGGGTGAGCCGGTAGTCGATGACGCCCGGGATGTCCGCGCCGGCGTCGGTGTCGGCGGTGTCGTCGCGGGAGCCGACGTACCAGAACGCTCCGACGATCCCGGCCACGCACAGGATCGCCAGCACGCCGACGATGCTGCCGATCACGATGATCAGGTTCTTGTTGCTCTTCGGCGGGCCCGGTGGCGGCAGGTACGGCGGGTACGGCTGCTGCGGCGCGTACGGCTGCTGCGGCGCGTAGGGCGCGTGCGGTGGCTGCGGCGCGTGCGGGGGCGGCGGCGCGTAGGGCGCCTGCGGGGGCTGCTGAGGAGCGTGCGGCGGCTCGGGGTAGGGGCCGGTCATGGCGCCGAGATTACCGGAATGCCCGCCTGGTCCGGTCAGGGCCGGATGTGCTCCAGATCGGCGAGCAGGCGCGGGTGGACCGGCACCCAGCCGAGTTCGGCCCGGGTCTTCGCGCTGGACGCCGGCTGGTCGGTGGCGAAGATCGGGCCGAGCGGGCCGTACGTCTCCACCGGCACCGGCCGCACCGGCAGCCCCAGTCGCCGGCCGATGACCGCCGCGATGTCCCGCACCGCGTCGCCCTCGTCGTCCACCGCGTGCCAGGAGGTCCCGGCCGGCGCCTGCTCCAGGGCGAGCCGGAAGAGCACGGCCGCGTCGAGCGCGTGCACGGCCGGCCAGCGCTGGGTGCCGTCACCCGGATAGCCGGACACGCCGGACTGCCGCGCGATCTGGGTCAGCAGGCCGGCGAACCCGCCCGTGCCGTTGTTGTGCACCGTGCGCGGCAGGCGGACCGCGGAGCTGCGCACCCCGCGGCCGGCCAGGCCGAGGATCGCGGTGACCGTGCGGCCGCGCCCGCCGACCGGCCCGTCGGTCGGGACCGGGTCGTCCTCGGTGGCGGGGCGGCCCGGCGCGAACGGGGTGCCCGAGACAGTGACGAGCGGCCGGTCACTGCCGGTCAGGACCTCGCCGAGCGCGGTGAGGGCGGCGGTCTCCTCGGCGATCGCCCCGGCGAGCGCGTCGGCGCTGCTGAAGTCGTTGCTGAAGGCGAGGTGGATGACGCCGTCGGCCCGCTCGGCGCCCGCGCGGACGGCGTCGAGGTCGGCGAGGCCGCCTGCCAGGGGCTCGGCGCCGGCCGTCTTGAGGGCCAGGGCGGAGCGCTCGGAGCGGGCCAGCGCGAGGACGGAGTGGCCGTGGGCGAGCAGCTCGGCGACGACGGCCGAGCCGACCAGCCCGCTGCCGCCGGTGATGAAGACCCGCATGGTGGTTCTCTCCCAGAGTGACGGGACACTTGTCCCATCACTCTACTCGTAGAATCTCCGATGTGGCTCGATGGGAACCCGGCGCGCGCGAGCGGATCGTGGTCGCGGCGCTCGAACTGTTCGTCGAGCAGGGGTACGACGACACGACCGTGGCGCAGATCGCCGAGCGGGCCGGGCTGACCAAGAGCACCTTCTTCCGCCACTTCCGCGACAAGCGCGAGCTGCTGGTGGCCGGGCAGGAGACGCTGAGCCGGCTGCTGGCCGAGGGCATCGCCGCGGCCCCGGCCGGGGTCAGCCCGCTCGAGGCGGTGGCGTCCGGGCTGCGGGCCGCGTCCGGCGCCATGGGGCCGCTGAACCGGCAGCTCGGGCCGCGGCTGCGGGAGGCGATGGCCACCAACGCCGAACTGCAGGAGCGGGACGCGCTCAAGAGCGTCGGGATGGCGGCCGCGATGACCGCCGCCCTCGTTGCCCGGGGTGTTCCCGACCCGTTGGCCGCGCTGGCCGGCGAGCTCGGGGTGCTCGCCTTCAAACGGGGTTACGCCGAGTGGTCCTCCGGTGACGGCGAGAAGGACGAACTCGCGACCTTCACCCTGGCCGCGCTCGAGGAACTCAGGGCCGCGAGCGCGGGTCTGGGCTGAGCGATAGGGTCGGGGCCATGGCCGCCGAGTGTGAGATCGATCGATGCGCCGTGCTCGCGATCGGGCGGTGCCGGGAATGCGGCCGCGCCTTCTGCATGTCGCACCAGGCGCACAACGAGGTCACCGGCGAGGGGTACGCGGCGCTGTGCATCCAGTGCCTCGAACGGCGCTCCCGGGTCCGCGGCGGCCGGGACGCCGGTGACGCCCAGGTCGAGGCGCGCGAGGCGACCGAGCGGACCTGGGTCACCTCCGGCCAGGCGGCGATGGACTTCTACGCGGCCGGGATCGCGCCCATCCCGATCGTCGAGCGGCGCAAGCGGCTGGTGCCGCAGCGCTTCGGCCGGCCCCGCGAGGTGCTCGACGAGCTGGAGGTCGGGGCGCTGTGGGTGATCGGGCGCTTCGAGTGGACCGAGATGCAGGAGATCCCGGAGACCCGCGAGTGGACGACCGGGCTGCTCGCACGGCCGGGCGGCGGCTATCCGGTGTCGATGTTCGCGCGGGCCGTGGCCCGGTGCAAGGTCACCGAGGGGCTGGCCACCCTGGTGCGGGACGCGACCTACGGCGACAGCTGGACGCAACTCGAACGCCGCGAGATCCCGCGGATCGTCGCCGCCATCCGCCAGAAGATCAGCGCTGCTCGCTGAGGCTTGCCAAGATCAGCGCGGTGAGCCCAGGGCGTTGAGTGCGTCCAGGTAGCGCGGCGGGACCACGTTCGGGCCGTCGCCCTTGAAGGCGGCCTCGACCTCGGCGTCGCTCGGCAGCGCCGGCACCTCGGCGGCCAGCGCGGCCACGATCGGCGCGTCGTGCCAGTCCGGGTGCTCGGTGAGCAGGCGCAGGGCGACCAGCGACTCCTCGATCTCACCCACGCACTCGAACGGCTTGTGCGCGGTGAGTCCCATCAGCTCGCGGTACCCCTCGAGCTGGCTCAGGTCCGTGAACACGTCGGTGCCGAAGATGTGCAGCAGGCGGTCGCGGCCGGTGAACGGGGCGAGCGCGAGGAAGACGAACCGGCACTTCGGGCAGTGCCCGCACCAGCGGTCGCTCGCATCGCTGAGCTTGAAGGCCGCGTTGCAGCTGGTCACCACCTCGTCGTAGGTGGTGAACTTGGCGAACAGCCCGGCGATGTGCAGCTCGGACAGGCCGCGGAGCAGGGAGAAGTAGGCGTCCTGGAGGCCGGCGTGGGCGAGCAGCGCGTCGTGCAGGTGCCGCTCGGCGGGCAGGCCCTTGGACCACTGGTGGTTGATGTCCCGCCCGAGCCAGCTGAGGTTCGGCACCGAGGCCGAGCTCTCGTTGGACATCACGACCGGCCCGAGCCCGTGCATGACCGAGGCGGCCACCGCGATCAGCGAGTTGATCGCGGTCACCGGGATGTGTCCGTTGTACGCCCCGTTCTCGTTCAACTCCCGCATCCGCGGATCGAGCTGCCGGCGCACCGTGCGGGTCGGCTGCGGCGAGACCGCCATGACGCTCTTGATGATGGCGTTCGGGTTCACCGAGAACAGCACCGGATCGAGCCCGGCCAGCTGCAGCGCCTCCATCGTCACGATCGAGTCCTTGCCCCCGCCGACCGCCGCGAGCGGCGCCCCGGACGGCGTGTGCACCTCGTCCGGCGCGGCCGCGCTGTTCGGCGCGTCGATCGGCAGGTCCAGCACGTACTCGAGCTTGTTGCGATAGGCGAACTCGCCCAGCCCCTCGTGGTACAGCGCGCGCACCCACGGCAGGGCCCCCTCGGCGAGCGCGAGCTCCCCGAGTTCGACCCTGCGCGGGGCGGCGATCTTGTAGTACGAGGTGGACGCGGCCACGTACAGCAGGTCGAGCACCCGGTCGAGGGCCGGCGGCGTGACCGCGGGCGGCCCGAAGTCGACGGTCTCGGTCAGGACGAGGTCACCGAGCGCATAGTGGAAGCGGGCGACTCCGGTCGCGGGGTCGAACTCCCGCCCGGGGAACCGCAGCGCCTCGACGTGCTCCCACGCGTTCACCAATGCCTCAACCTTCGCCGCGTACCGCAACCGACCCGCAATGGTAGCCCGCGAGCGCCTCTACCGAGCCGTCCGGCGGATGCGCCATAGGGCCATCGCGAAGACGAGCGCGGTGAGGGCCAGCCACAGCGCCGTCTCCAGCCACTGGAAAGCCCAGAAGCGGTCGTTGGGCTGGTAGGCGATGTCCAGGTGCAGGTCGTGCGCGGCCAGGCAGGGGGACGAGTCGCCGAAGGTGCCGGTGGCGCCGGTCTTCGGGGCCCGCATCAGGCAGTCGTCGAAGATCTTCGGGTCGAGCGGGCGGCCGTCGGCGGTCAGCAGCTCACTCACCGACGTCACCCACGCGCCCTCGACCTCGATGCCCTGCAGGACCGGGGCGCTGCCCAGGGTGCCCAGGCCGTGCGCGCGGTCGATCGCCTCGGCCGTCAGCGGGCGGGTCTCGTGGTGCGACGGCATCAGGTGCGGCCGGATCGCGTTCGGCATCACGAACAGCGCGACCAGCACCAGCAGGCCGCTCAACGCCATCGCCGGCAGCGTGCGGCGCAGCAGCAGGCCGACGGCGGCGCCCAGCACGGTGGCGAACGCGGCCTGGCCGATCGGGGACAGCGCCCGGGCGCCGAAGTTGACCGTGCCGAAACGGTCCCCGGCGATCGCGTCGACCGGGGCGGCGGCCCAGCTCAGCAGCGCGCTCGCACAGGCCGCGACCAGCATCGCGGCGAGCACGACGGTGCCGAGCCGGACGGCGAGCCACCGGCGCCGGGTGACGCTCTGGTTCCAGGCCAGCCGGTGGGTGCCGGCCTCCAGCTCGCGGGCGATCAGCGGGGCGCCCCAGAACATGCCGATCAGCACCGGGACGAGCCCGAGCACACCGGCCAGCAGGAGCAGCCGGGTGCGGTAGTCGCCGACCAGCCGGGCCAGGGCGGCGGCGCAGTCGCCGGTGGCCCGGCACTGCGCGAGGTACCCGGCGTGCGCGTCGCGGATGTCGAGGCCGGTGATCACGAGGTACGCGGCGAGGGCGCCGAGGACGAGCGCGCCCGCGAGGGCCTGCGCGCGGAACTGCCGCCAGCTCATCCAGATCATGCCGCCGCCTCCCGCAGGGTGCTCAGGACCAGGTGCTCGAGGGAGGAGCCGTGGGCGGCGCGCAGCTCCCCGACGTCGCCGGCCAGCACGATCCGGCCGCCGGCCAGGACGATCAGGTAGTCGCAGACGCGCTCCACGTCGGCCAGCAGGTGGGAGCTGAGGATCGCGCTCGCCCCGATCTCGGCGATCGAGGCGATGAGGCTGCGCAGGAAGGTGTCGCGGGCGAGCGGGTCCAGGGCGGCCGCCGGCTCGTCGAGGATGAGCAGCTCGGGGCGCTTGGCCGCGGCCAGGGTGAGGGCCAGCTGGGCGCGCTGGCCGCCCGAGAGGCGGCCCGCCTTCTGGTCCACCGGGAGCCCGGTCTGCGCGATGCGGGCGCGGGCCAGCTCGCCGTCCCAGCCGGGGTTCATCCTCGCCCCCATGGTCAGGTGCTCGGCGACGGTCAGCCCGGCGTACACCGGGGCGTCCTGGGCCACGAAGCCGACGCGGGCCAGGTGGCGCGCGTCGGCGGCGGCCCGCGCGCCGAGCACCGCCAGCGTGCCGTCGGTCGGCTCGATCAGGCCGCAGGCGAGTTGCAGCAGCGTGGATTTGCCGGCCCCGTTGGGTCCGACCAGGCCGATGATCCGCCGGGCGGGGACGTCCAGGTCGACCGCCTGCAGCGCGGTGCGTTTGCCGTAGCGCTTGGTGAGGGCGGCGGCGTGCAGTACCGGATGAGCGTTTGGCATGTCGAGAATGCTCGTGGTGGCGCGGGCGGCGGGCATCGTGCCAAAGCGGGGGCCCGACCGTACTTTTGACCGGTTCGCGGGAGGGCCGGCGTTCCTAGCGTCGAGGGCATGAAGCTCATCGACCTCGCCCTCGCCGCGGTGTGCGCCGCGGCCCTCGGCGTGACCGCGTATCTGCTCGCCGACAGCTGGGGCGGCGCCTCCTGGGCCCTGGACCTCGGCTCCGGCGCCACCGTGACCGTGCTCGTGCTGCTGCGCCGGCGCTGGCGGTTCGCGCCCGCCGCCGTCCTGGCCGTCGCGCTGGCGGCGACGATCGTGTCCCGGGTGGCCGATCAGCCGCAGGAGCCGGGGCCGGCCGCGGCGCTCGCGCTGGGCGTGCTCGTGGCGTGGGCGGTCGCGCGGCGCACCTGGTGGATCCCCGCGTGCGCGCTGGGCACGGTCGTCGCGACGTGGGCGACCGACACCGGCTTTTCCGCGGTGACGGTGATCAACGCGGCGGGCTGGGTGGTCGGGGTGGTCAGCGGTACCAGCGCCGCAGTTGTCGCAGGGTCTCCGGCCCGCCCAGCTCCGGAGGCGGCGGGGGAAGCTGGCGCAGCAGCAGGTCCCGCTCGGTGACGTGGGCCGGGGCCGGGTCGGTAAGCGGGACCGGGGAGAGCCAGAAGCGCTCGATCTCCACGTCGGGCTCGGCGAGGGTGGCGAGGGCACCGGCGGTACCAATGGGAGATGGAAGCTCGGCGAGGACCGGATCGGCCTCGTCGGGCTCGGCGGTCCCCTCGCCGCGCAGGGTGCGCAGGGCGGCCAGGAGGGCGTCGCGGGACCGGCCGCGCCAGAGCAGGATGTCGAACGGGTCGGCGTCGAAGCGCTCGGCCAGCAGGTAGCACGCGGCGGCCAGGTGCTTGCACGGGACGGCCTTGTCCGGGCAGCTGCAGCGCATGGTCAGGTCGGCGAACCGGGCCGGGAACAGTGGCGCCCCGGCGGCCAGGAACACGTCCTCGACGTGCGGCGGCAGCTCGCCCGCGAGCAGCTTGGCGGCGCCCAGGGCCTCGGAGGCGAGGGCCTGCTCGACCCCGGCCCAGACCGCGTCGCCGAACACCGCGAGGCCGATCGTCACGTCGTACGGCTTGGGCCGCGAGCCCTGGACGCTCGCGGTCACCTCGCCGGGCGTGACCTCCAGGCGCAGCACCTGCCCGGCCCGCGCGTAGTTGCGGCCGCGGGTGAGCCGGGTGCCGAGCGCGAACGACTCGAGCACGCCGAGGAACCGCTTGGACCACCAGCTCTCGCCGATCGCGCCGCGCGTGCTGCGGGCCCGGATGCCGCCCTCGACGCGGACCGTGCGCGAGCCCCAGTACTCCGGAGTGGTCACCCCCGCAGTTGCTCCAGGCCGGCGGCGACCCGGCGCGGCGTGAACTCCACGATCGTGTACTCGGCCAGGCCCTTCTGCTTGAACGGGTCGAGCGCGATCCGCGCCTCGAGCTCCGCCCGCTCGATGCCGACGGCGAGGATCACGCCACCCTCGCGCGGCGTCATGGCGCCCGAGGCCACGAAGATGCCGGCGTCGTACTGCGAGTCGACCCACTCCGTGTGCGCCGGAACAGCGGCGTCGATGCGATCGAGCTCGGCGGTGTACCGCAGCGTGATGACGAACATTCCGCGGATTCTACTCAGCGCCGGAACGCCGCGATGACCCGCGACATGGGCTCCATGCAGTCCGGATGCGGGAGCCGGACCATGACCTCGGTCACGCCCGCCTCGGCGAGTTCGCGGAACCGCCCGATGTGGTCCGCGACGGTTCCGGCGTGCACGGCGGCCGCGTACGCGTCCCGCGGCCGGCGTCCACGGCCCTCGTCGATCATTCGACCAAGCGCTCGGTCGTCGTCGGCCACCAGCGCGGTGGTCAGGTGCGTGAGCCGGGTCGCCGGGTTGTACCCGCGCAGCACCTCGCCCTTGCGCCGCACGGTCGCGAGGTCCCCCAGCACGTTGGCCGCGTCGGCGTACCGCGCCGCGAGCCGCAGCGTGTGCCGCTCCCCGTTCCCGCCCACGATGATCGGAATGCGCTCCTGCACCGGCCGCGGGTAGCACATCGCCTCCGGGACGGTGAGCACCTTGCCCTCGAACCGCGGGCTGCCCTTACCCCACAGCAGCGGCAGCAGTCGCAGGGCGTCCTCGAGCAGCGCATAGCGTTCGCGGACGGTGGGGAAGTCCCAGCCGTACGCCACGTGCTCCTCCTTGAACCACGCCAGCCCGAGCCCCATCACGGCCCGCCCGCCGGACAGCACGTCGAGCGTCGCCGCGATCTTCCCGAGGTGGGCCACGTTGCGGTACGTCACCCCGGTCACCAGCGTCCCGAGCCGCACGCGCTCGGTGCCGGCGGCGAGGTAGGCGAGCGTCGTCCAGCTCTCCAGGAAGTCGTCCCACGCCCGCCCGATCTGCGGGATCTGCCGGAAGTGATCCATCACGTAGACGGCGTCGAACCCGGCCTCCTCGGCCGCTTTCGCCGTCTCGGCGACATTGACATGCTTGAACTCCCCGAGGTGCAGCCCGAAGCGCAGGCCGCGCGGCTGTTCCTCCTGCCGCCGGGCCGCGGCGGGGGAGTCCTGGAACGTCTCGGGCACCACGCGCACGGCGGTTTCCAGGTGTACCGCCGTGAAGCCCTCGCCCGGCAGCAGCGCTTTCGTCCGCGCCCAGTCCCGCAGCTGCCGGGTGAGCGCCTCGGCCGGGATGCGCTTACTGGTGCGGGCCCGGTTGCGGTCCCGGCACTCGGCCGCGGGCGTGTCGAACGCGATGGCCACACACGGCAGGTCGTGCTCGCGGGCCAGCGCGACCCACCGGCGCCGCCGCTCCTGGTCGAGCCCCAGGGTGTCGATCACGGTGGTGAGCCGCCGCCGGACCCGCCGCTGCACGACCATTTCCAAGATCTCGAACGCGTCGGCACTGGCGGCGAGGTCGTCCTCGCCCGCGCCGGCGAGCGCACGGAGCGCGTCGGAGGACACCACCTGCTCGGGGCGGAAGTGAGTGGCGGCCCAGGTCGACTTCCCGGCCGCCCCGGGCCCGACCAGCACCACGAGACACGGCTCCGGCAGCGTCAGCACCTTGCCATTCTGCGCCGCCTCAGCAGCAGGCCGATCGCGACCACGGCCAGCGCCGTGCCGAAGGCTTCGCGTTGGGCTGTCGCCGTGGAGAGGCCCAGGTCGCCGGCGAACTGGGGGAGGTAGGCGGCGGCGGCTACGGTCAGCCACTCGGCGGGGGCGCCGTAGGCGATGAGCATGACGAGGAGCAGGCCGTACCAGGGGTAGGCCGGTGCGGCTACGAGCAGCGTCACCGCGACCATCGCGGCCGCCGCCCGCCACGGCCGATCCGGGTCCGCGCGCCGCCGGACCAGCACGGCGGTGACGGCCAGGACCAGCACGGCGGCGGGCGCGGTGAGGGCGGTCGGCAGCACCAGGCCGAGCAGCGCGAACCTGGCGCCGTCGGCGTAGCCCTCCTCATGCAGGTAGCCGGGTAGGTATCCGAGCACCCTCGGCCCGACGGCGAGCACGTGCGGCAGGTACACGGCGACCACCGCGCCGGCCGCGGCCGCGAGCAGGACCAGGGGCCGGCGGCGGAGCAGGGCGGGGGTCAGCAGGGCGGGCGTGAGCTTGGTCGCGATGGCCAGACCGAGCACGGCTCCGCTCGGTCCGGTGCGGCCGCGGGCGGCCAGGTACACGGCCAGGGCGGCCAGGAACACGGCGGCCGCGTCGGCGTGGGCGTTGTTGCCGGCTTCCAGGGCTACCAGCGGGCACCAGGCCCACAGCACGGCGCGGCGGGGGTCGCGGCCCAGCCGGCGGAGGGCGAACCAGAGCAGGGCGCCCGTCGCGGCGGCGAAGCCGGCCATCGCGAGCTGCATCGCGCCGACCCGGGCGGGCAGGGCGGCGAAGAGGGCCTCGGCGACCGGGGGATAGATGGTGGGTACGGCGGGGCGGTTGATCAGCGTGCAGCCGTCCGGCACGCACCAGGGCGCGTCCGGGCGCCACAGGGTGTCGTCGCGCAGGTGGTGCAGTTCGGGGGCGGCCGGTGGATAGCGGTACGGGTCGATGCCGGCGCGCTGGACCGTGCCGTCCCAGAGGTAGCGGTACACGTCGTCGCTGCTGTTCGGCGGGTGCGTGGCGGCGGCGAGGGGCAGCAGGACCCCGCCCAGCAGCACGAGGATCGCGGCCGCGCGGGTGCCGGTGCGCGCGACGATCCAGGCACCGGCGGCGAACGGGAGCCAGGACAGCAGGTACCAGCGGCCGGGTAGTTGGAGCGCGCCGAGCAGGAGGGCCAGGCACACCGCGGCCGCGACGGGCCGCCTCACCGGCGCCGCCGCGCGCGCAGCAGCCGGGCGGCGATCCAGGCCGCGGTGACCAGGGCGGTGGCGGCGAGCAGGACGGCCAGGCCGCGGCCGTAGTGCTGGGGGAACGCGGAGGGGTTGTCGGCGATGCGGCCGGCGCCGATGACGAACGGCAGCGCGACCACGGTCAGGGCGGCCGCGACCGCGAGGCCGGCGCGGACCGGGCCGCGGGCGATCTCGGGGACGAAGCGGGTGACGAGCGCGGCGGTGGCGAGCACGAGAGGTACGACGACGAAATCGTGCGCGACGAGGGCGACGGCGGCGAAGACCAGCCGGCCGGCCAGCTCGTGCGTCGGCGCGTCGAGCCAGCCGTAGACCCCGTAGCCGAGCAGGGCCAGGCCGGCCGCGCCGAGCAGCCATCTCATGCGATCACCCGGCCGACCCATTTGGTCTGCAGCACGCCGGGGCGGTTGGGGGCGATGAGCCGGCACGGGTAGCCGTGATCGAGGTGCAGCGGCTCGCCGCCGAGGCGCAGGGCGAGCAGGGTCAGCGGGTCGCGGGCCTGGGCGGGCTCGAGGACCGAGGTGCGGTAGGGGCCGTCCTGTTGCAGCGACTCGACCGTCACCGGGCGGTTCGGGTCCTGGGCGCCGACCAGCTCGAGGAGGTCGGCCACGCGTACGCCGGACCAGGTGGCGCTCGCGCTCCAGCCCTCCACGCACGCGATCGGCAGGTCGGCCGCGAACTGGGGCAGGGCCAGCAGGTCGGCGAGGCTCAGCGCGTGGCGGCCGGCGGGGCCGGTGAGCAGGAGGCGGTACGACTCGTCGACGCGCACGATGCCGGCGGCGGCCGCGGTCTTGTTCACCGGCAACCCCTGCGGGCCGACGCCGGGCAGCCGCGGGGCGAGCAGCGAGACCCGGCGCAGCGGGGCCACGGTCTGCCCGACGGTCGCGAGCGTCACGGCCCCGGCGGCGGCGCCGGTCAGGGTGAGCACGCCGCGCCGGGTCCAGCCGCGGCCCGCCGGCGCCGGCTCGGCCCGTGCCGCGCGGATCAGCGGCAGCTTGGCCGCGATGTGCAGCAGCAGCGCGCCGGCCAGGATCCACGCGGTCCAGTAGTGGGCGCCGACGAAGCCGAAGGGCATCAGCGAGTACCAGTAGGCGATGTTGAGCACGCCCGTCACGAGCTCGAAGACGGCCGCCGCGGAGAGCAGGCCGATCGCCGCGCGCTCCAGGCCGTGGGCGAGGCCGCGGACCGGCGGCCAGGCGAACAGCTTCGGGAAGACCGACCAGATCTTCGCCGTCAGCAGTGGCACCGAGGCCAGGCCGCTCGCCACGTGCAGGCCCTGGGTGATGCGGTACAGCTGCACCGGGCGGGACGGCCAGTGGAACCCGCCCGGCGGGTGCTGGATGAAGTGGCTCAGCACCCCCGTCACGAGGCAGATCGTGAAGGCGATCCCGAGCATCAGGCCGAGGCGCGCGGTCAGGGCGGTCCTCACGCTCGCAGGCTCACGAACCATCGTCCCGCCTCCGTCCAGGCCTCGGTGACGTGCAGGGCCGCCGCATCGGCCAGGGCGGCGAGGTCGTCGGCGGCCACGAACGCCCACGCGAACGGGGTGCTGGCCGGGCCGCCGCTCGCGTCGTCGGCGAGCGACACCGGGCCGCTCCAGCTGCCCGCGCCCGGCGGGTCGACCTCGACGAGGACCGCGCCGCCGGGGCACACGAGGCGGCGGCAGCGGCGCAGCAGCCGGACCGGGTCGCCGCCGATGCCGATGTTGCCGTCGGCCAGCAGGGCGCCGGTCCAGCCGCCCTCGCCGGGCAGCGGGCCGAAGAGGTCCTGGCGCAGGACGGGGGCGCCGTGCCGGCGGGCGTACCGCACCGCCTGCGGGCTCAGGTCCACGCCCAGCACCCGCCGGCCGGTCGCGGCCAGGGCGCCGGTGAGCCGGCCCGGACCGCAGCCCAGGTCCACCGTGCCGTCCGGGCAGCGCGCCACGAGCGCGCCGTCGCCGGGGCGCAGGCCGCGGTGCCAGGCGTCCGGGTCGAGCTCGCGCACGGCGGTGCCGTCCGGCCCGACCAGCCGCAGCGCGGCCGGCTCGCCGCGCTCGACCCGGCGCAGCGCGGCTCCGAACACCGCCACCGGCGCCGTCACCGGCTCGGCTCCACTGTGGACAGTACCCGGGCGAACCGGCTCGCGGGGGACGCGGCGGCCGCGGCGAAGGCGTCCGGTGCGGTGTCCACGTCGCGCAGGGTCGTCGTCGCGGCCACCGTCAGGCCCCGGTCGCACAGCGCGGCGCGGGTCAGGGCGCCGGTGTCCGGAGTGGACATCGGCACGCCCCGCAGGACCGTGGCCGCCGCCGGGTCGCGCAGGCCGAGCAGCCACCAGCCGCCGTCCTCCGCCGGGCCCAGCACCGCGTCCGCGGCGGCCAGGCCGGCGGTGGCGGCGACCAGGTGGCCGACCCGCAGCTGCGGGGTGTCCATGCCGACGAGGAGGGTGGCGACGCCGGGGCGGGCGGTGTCCGCGTACGCCGCCGCGAGCCGCTCGCCGAGGCCGTCCCCGCGCTGCGGCACCCGGGACCAGCCGCGCGGTGCGGGCAGCGGGCCGTCGACGACGAGGGTGCGGGCCACGGCCGGGGTGGCGGTGAGCACCTCGGCGGTGTCGGCGATCGCCGCGGCGGCCAGCGCGGCGGCCTGCTGCGGTGTCCACGGTGGACAGAGCCGGGTCTTGACCCGGCCCGGCACCGGCGTCTTGGCGAGGAGGAGCACCTGGACCCTCATGAGGCCAGCACCCGGGACATGTCGCGGACCGCGCGCAGGGTGCCGCGCACGCTGCCGGTCACCTTCGAGCGGCCGCCCGCGGTGCGCGGGGCGTAGTCCACGTCGACCTCGGCGATCCGCCAGCCCGCGGCGGCGGCGCGGACCATCATCTCCAGCGGGTAGCCGAAGCGGCGGTCGGTCAGGCCCAGCGCGAGCAGAGCCTCGCGGCGGGCGGCGCGCATCGGGCCGAGGTCGTGCACCGGCATGCCGGTGGTGCGCCGCAGCCGCCACGCCACCAGCGCGTTGCCCGCGCGGCCGTGCACCGGCCAGGCGCCCCGGGTGGTCGGGCGGCGGCGGCCCAGGACCAGGTCGCGCGCTCCGGCCGCGACCGGGTCGGCCACCCGCGGGAGCTGGCGCGGGTCGAAGGAGCCGTCGGCGTCCATGAAGCACACGACGTCGGCGGTCGCGGCGGCGAGCCCGGCGTGGGCGGCCGCGCCGAAGCCGCGCGGGGTGGCCGGTACGACCAGGGCCCCATGGGCCGCGGCGATCTCCGGCGAGCCATCGGTGGAGCCGTTGTCGGCGACGATCGCGCGGAAGCCGGCCGGCAGCCGGGACAGGACCCACGGGAGGGCGGCGGCCTCGTTGAGGCAGGGCAGTACGACATCGGTCACAGCTCGGACGTTAGCGATGATCTTGATTGGAAGGTCTTACGAGAAGCTGACGGACCATTACGAACCGCGAACGTGGCCGCCGCGGCGGCCGGGGCGCCCTTAGCGTCGGGCCATGCGGATTCTCGTCACCGGCGGCGCCGGGTTCATCGGCACCCACGTCGTCGCCGCGCTGCGGGCCGGCGGCCACGACGTCATCGTGCTGGATGTGTTGCACCCCAAGGCCCACCGCGCCGAGCCGGTCGTCGACGGGCCGTTCGTGCGGGCCGACGTGCGCGACGCGGACGCGGTCGGTGCGGCCCTGGCCGGGGTGGACGCCGTGGTGCATCAGGCCGCGGTCGTGGGGATGGGCGTGGACCTGGCCGACCTGCCCGAGTACGCCGGATGCAACGACCTCGGCACGGCGGTGCTGCTGGCCGGCATGGCCCGCGCGGGCGTGCGGCGGCTGGTGCTGGCCAGTTCGATGGTCGTCTACGGCGAGGGCGCCTATGCCTGCCCGCGCCACGGGCCGGTCGAGCCGGCCGCCCGCCGGACCGCGGATCTCGCGGAAGGGCGATTCGATCCCTTGTGTACCGCCTGTGCCTCGCCCTTGACGCCCGGCGAGGTCGGCGAGGACGCCCCGGTGCGCCCGCGCAGCGTGTACGCGGCCACGAAGGCGGCCCAGGAACACCTCGCGGTGGCGTGGGCGGCCGCGACCGGCGGGTCGGCGACCGCCCTGCGGTACCACAACGTCTACGGCCCGGGCATGCCCCGCGACACGCCCTACAGCGGGGTCGCCGCGATCTTCCGCTCGGCCCTGGAGTCCGGGCGCGCCCCGCGGGTGTTCGAGGACGGCGGCCAGCGCCGCGACTTCGTCCACGTCACCGACGTGGCCGCGGCCAACCTGGCGGCCGTGGCGGCCGGGATTCCCGGGTTCCGGGCCTACAACATCGCCTCGGGCCGGCCCGCCACGATCGGGACCATGGCCGCGGCGCTCGCGGCCGCGATGGACGGCCCGGCGCCGGTGGTGACCGGCGAGTTCCGGGCCGGGGACGTCCGCCACGTCGTCGCCGCGCCGGACCGGGCCCGCCGCGAGCTGGGCTTCACCGCCGCGATCGAGCTGACCACGGGCCTGCGCGAGTTCGCCACGGCACCGCTGCGGGCGTGAGGCGCGGTATTCCCACCCGGGTGCGAGTCGTTCGACACGGCGCGGAAGTGGCGGCCGGCGATTTAGCGTGGCGGCATGAGGATCGTGTTGACCGGGGGAACCGGGTACATCGGGTCGGCCGTGGTGCGGGAGCTCGTCGCCGGCGGGCATGCGGTCACCGCGCTGGTGCGCAGCGACGAGGCGGCCGAGAAGGCGCGCGAGATCGGGGCGGACGCCGCGGTCGGGGACCTGTTCGACGCCGGGTGGGCCGCCGAGCGCTTCGCCGAGGGGGACGCGGTCGCGCACCTCGCGGCGACCGGGGGACCCGACACGGTCGAGTTCGACAAGGGGATCGTGGCGGCGGCGGTACGGGCCCTGGGCGGTACCGGCAAACCGTATGTCCACACGAGCGGCATCTGGCTCTGGGGCGACAACGCCGACATCACCGAGGAGTCGCCGATCGCGCCGCCCGCGCTGACGGCGTGGCGGGTCCCGGTCGAGCAGTCGGTGCTGGACGCGGACCTGGTGGCCACGATCGTCGCGCCCGGCATCGTCTACGGCCACGGCGGCGGCATTCCCGCCGGTGTGCTGGCGCCGGCGCGTGACGAGCAGGGGCGCGTCAAGCTCATCGGGGACGGCTCGCAGCACTGGACGAGCGTGCACGTGGACGACGTGGCCGCGCTGTACCGCCTGGTGCTGGAGCAGGCCGCGCCGCTCGGCCGGGTGGTCGTGGCGTCCGGGGTCAACCCGACGGTGCGCGAGCTGGGGGAGGCCGCCGCGGGCGGCAACGGCGTGGTCGCCGAGACTCCGGACGAGACGCGGGCGCGGCTCGGGGCCGGGTTCGCCGATGCGCTGCTGCTGGACCAGCAGGCATCCGGCGCGAAGGCGCGGGAGCTGGGCTGGAAGCCGGTCGGTCCGTCGCTGGTGGACGAGCTGCGCTAGACGGTTTTGATCCCGCGCGGGTTTCCGCCCGCGCGGGATCGATCGTGTCAGACCGGCAGGAGGGAAACGTCAGACTCGGTGAGCGCCAGCACGTCGCTCGTCAGCGGCTGATAGACACGCCGCAGCAGCGCCGGGTCGCACGCGCTCGCCACCGCGGCGAAGACCGCGCGCGCCAGGCGCTCGGCCTCCTCGGGCGGCACCGCGGCGCGCGCGGCGACGTCGGACCGGAAGTCGAGGTGGACCTCCTGGTCGTACAGGTGCTGGTAGGACCAGAGCGGCTCGGCCAGGGTCGGTGGGAGTTCCGCGGCAAGCTGGTGCACCCAGCCGTCCGGCAGCCGGGTGGCCAGGGCGTGCAGCACGCCACGCAGGGCCCGGCGCGCGCGCTCGGGATCGGTGATGCCGGTCTTGTCGCGTACCTCCGCGATGAACACGTCTTCGTACATGTGCCGAACCTGCCCGGCCGGGAGGTGAGCGGCCATCACTCCGGCGGGACGGGGCCGGGAGAGGCGCGGTCATGCTGTGCGGGTGGGAGCAGCTCACCCGGCGCTCGCCCAGCATTGCGGGGTACAGCAGCAGCCCCTTCGCCTTTGGAGGCGTCACCATGACACTGCTGGTCACCCGTCCCCGCCGGTCGCTGGCCATGTATCCGGCGCTCGGCCTGCCCGTGACGAGCGGCGCCCCCGTCGACATCGAGGAGACGGCCGAGGCGTTCCGGATCGAGCTGGACCTGCCGGGCGTGGCCCCCGGCGACGTGGAGATCGAGCTGCGCGACAACGAGCTGCGGGTCTACGGCTCGTTCCAGGAGAAGCACCGCGTCGGTACCCTGCGCCACCACGCGCGGCGCACCGGCGAGTTCGAGTACGTGGTGGCGCTGCCGGGCGACATCGACGGCGACGCGGTCGAGGCCGATCTCGACGGCGGGGTGCTGACCATCGTGGCGCCGAAGCTGCGCGAGCAGCAGTCGCGCCGGATCGAGATCCGCGACACCAAGCACCAGCAGCAGCGGCCGCGGCAGGTGAGCGGGCTGCCGGAGGCGAAGGCGACGCCGCCGAGCGTGCGCCCGGGCGCCCCCGACACCCCGGCGGCGCAGGCCAAGCAGATGAAGGACGGGCAGAACCGGCCGGGACCGGCGAGCCAGACCGTCGGCTCGTCAGGAGTCGGCAGCACCGGGCAGGTCGGCCGGAGCTCGACGGCCTGAGGCCCGCGGCCCCGGTGCGGGGACGGCCTTGATGGCCGCCGCTGCCCGCGACCCCTACGAGGTGCTCGGCGTGCCGCGGAGCGCGGGGCGGGAGGAGATCCAGCGCGCGTACCGTCGCCTGGCCCGCCGCCACCACCCGGACGTCAGCGCCGAACCGGGCGCGGAGGAGCGGTTCAAGGAGATCAACGCGGCCTACCGCGTGCTGGTCGCGCGGGCGCAGAAGCGGCCCGAGCGGTACCGGGGCGGCATGGACGACCTGTCCGGCGGGCTGTTCCGGGGTGCCCGCGGTGCCGACCTGCGGGCCGAGGTCACCGTCGGCGTGGAGGTCGCGTTCATCGGCGGCCGCCAGCGGGTGACCGTGGGCGGGCCGGCCGGGCGGCCCCGCCAGTACGACGTGCACGTCCCCGCCGGCGTGGCCGACGGGGAGCGGCTGCGGCTGCCCGGCCGCGGCGAGCCCGGGGTGCGCGGCGGGGCGGCGGGAGACCTGCTGCTCGAGGTACACCTGGCGCCCCACCCGCGGCTGAGGGTCGCGGGGCGGGACGTGCGGGTCGCGGTGCCCATCAGCCCGTGGGAGGCCGCGCTCGGCGCCGCGGTGCCGATCGGCCTGCCCGGCGGGGACGTGCGGCTGGACGTGCCGGCCGGGTCCTCCTCGGGGCGGCGGGTGCGGATGCCGGGGCACGGGCTGCCCAATCCCCGCGGCGCCCCCGGCGATCTCTTCGCGGAGCTGCGCATCGTCGTACCGGAGTCGCTCACCCCCGGCGAGCGCGCCCTCTACGGCTCGCTGGCCCGCGAATCCACCTTTGACCCCCGCCATGGATGAGACCGAAGGGAAGGGGATCACATGCTCAAAAGGGAAGCCTGGCTGCTGGGCATTCGGGGCGTACTCGCCATCGTGTTCGGCATCCTCGCGGTGATCTGGCCCGGCGTGACGGTGATCGCGCTGGCGCTGCTGTTCGGCATCTTCGCCATCGTGACCGGCATCGAGCAGATCGTGCACGCCATCCGGCCCGCGCCCGGCCCGTCGAATCCGGTCACCGGATTCGCGGACGGCACCGGCCCCCGCGTGGCCCGCGGCGTGGCCGGCATCGTCGGGGTCGTCCTCGGCGTCATGGCCATCGCCTGGCCCGGCGTCACCGCGGTGGCGCTGGCCATCCTGGTCGGCATCTGGGCCGTCGTCACCGGCCTGTCCGACCTGTGGCTCGCCACCCGGCAGCACGGCGGCTGGTCCCTCGCGCTCGTCGGGGCCCTCGCGATCGTGGCCGGGCTGTTCATCATGGTCCGCCCGGCGGCCGGCGCGCTCGCCATCGCGTGGGCCATCGGGCTGTACGCGATCGTGAGCGGCGTCCTGCTGCTGGTCGCCGCCTACCAGCTCACGCACCAGGGCTCGGGCCGCGGGCACATGGCGGCGGCACACTGACGAACCCGGTGAGGTCTCTGCGAGGATGCCACCGTGGAGGCCTCACGCAAGGCGGCCCAAGCGCTCGTGCTCGCCGCGGGCTTCGCCGCGCTGGCCGGTGGCATCGCCGGCGTCGTGGTGTGGCGGGACATCGAGGCGGCGTACCTGCAGGCGTACGGCGGGGGCGGCGCCTCCCGCGGGCACACGGCGGTCATCGCCGGGCTCGCGCTGGCCGTCGCCGCCGACGGGTGCTGCCTCTACGCCGCGTCCCAGCTGCGCTCCGGCCGGCGCTGGCCGACCTGGCTCACCTGCGGACTGATCATCTTCGGGCTGATCCCGGCGATCTTCGGCGGCGGAACGATCATCGCGCCGCGGATCGTCGGCGTGCAGGCGTCGGCGATCGAGCTCGGGGCGGACATCGCGGCGGTGACGCCCGGCTGGTACGTCCCGCTCGTCACCGGCCTCTCGCTCGTCGCGCTGTGCGCGGCCGCGCTGGCGGCGATGCTCGCGGCGGTGCCTCAGTACGACACGTGAGCGTGCACGATCCGCCACCCCGCGGGCAGCCGGACCCAGGTCTGCGACTGCCGCCCCGGCCCGCCGTCCTGATCGGGATAGTCGAACAGGGTCGTGACGGTGGCCAGGTCCGAGCCGAACGTCGTCACCCGCGTCTCGAACAGCCGGCGGCCCGGCGGGAGCATCGGCTGGGCCGCGCGCCAGGCGTGCAGCTCGGCCGCCCCGGTCTGCCGGTCCGCGATTCCGAACCGGGTGACCGCGGGTGAGTCCCAGAACCAGGACCCGAGCGCCCCGACGTCGCCCGCCACCAGCGCCTTCTCGTAGTCGGTGAAGGCGGCCAGCACCTCGGCCACGACCTCGGGGCGATCGATGTCCACAGTGGACCTTTCTAGACGGTTTCGAGTTCGAGCTCTTCGGCCTCGAGCACCCGCGGCGCCGGCCGGGTCAGCGCGAACAGGCCGCACACGACCGCGATGAACAGGTACCCGAGCGCCACCGGGCCGTTGGCGTTCCAGGCGATCTGCCCGGCGTGGATGAGCCCGACGAACGACAGCAGCGCGCCGGACGCGGCGAAGATCGCCGCGTGGACGAAGCGTTTGTCGATCACGAACGCCACGATCGAGCCGAGCACGAGCCCGGCCAGGATGGCGCCCTGGCCGAGGGTGAGCAGGCCGGTGTACACCACGCCGTTGCCCTCCAGCGCCGCCTCCCCGACCTTCGCCGCGGTGGTGCCGGCGGCCGCCAGCGAGTTGTCGATCTGCCCGGTGGCCCACTGGGCTATGTTCGGCACCAGCGCCGCGATCACCGCCGCCGCGTGCGCCCGCGGCGTGAACTGGAACGCCTGGGCGCCGATGAGCAGCCCGATGTACAGCAGGATCGGCACGATCGCGGGCATCGGGAACACCGCGCCGAGCAGCCCGAACATGCCCAGGAAGCACAGCAGCGCGATGACGATGCCGGTGGCCATCGAGTAGCCGTTGCCCCCGCCGGCCTTCTTCCAGCCGGGGTGGCCGACGTACACCGCGGGCGGGAACGGCGAGCCGAGCGCCGAGCCGATGATCGCGCCCGCCCCGTCGGCCAGCAGCACGCTGCGCAGGTTGTAGTTGTCGCCCGCGGCGGCCGCGCTCTCCACGTTGGACATGCCCTCGGTGAAGTTGTAGACGCCGAGCGGGATGGCCGTGGCCAGCAGCGGCGCCACGTCCGACAGACCCGAGAAGAGCAGATCCAGGTGTACTCCCGGCAGCGCGAACCCGATCTCGCTCGCCGCCGCGCTCACCGCGTTGCCGTCCATCGCCCCGCCGATCCAGCCGATCGCGGTGCCGAGCAGCAGCGCGGCCAGCCCGATCGGGAAGTTGCCCGGCAGCTTGGTGTCGGTGAGCAGGCCGATGAGCAGCAGCGCGAAGACCGGCAGGGCGACCCAGGCCAGGTTCCACATCCGGGCCGCGGGCAGCATGGAGATGAACGTGATGGAGATGCCGGCCAGGGTCCCCAGCAGAGCGGCCCGCGGCGCGTGCCGACGGATGTACGGCCCGACGAAAGCGCCGATCAGCACGATCACGCCGATGATGAACGCCCACGCCAGGCCGGCCTTCCACGCTTTGGTGGCGTCCTGCGTCTTCAGGTACACCGGCAGCATGATGACGAAGATGACGATGAACATGTGCGGCACGCTGGGCCCGTAGGGCAGGGCCGTGACGTCGGTGCGGTTCTCGCGCTTGGCGAGCCGGCGGGCCAGGAACGTGTAGTAGACGTTGCCGACCACGAGCGCGATGCCCAGGGCCGGGAGGATCGCGTGGAACACGTCGCGCTCGCTGAGCTTGACCACGCCCAGGCACAGGGCGGTCAGGGTCAGCACGTTCACGAGCACGTTGACCCCGAAGCCGAAGAAGGCGTTGGTGTCGCCGCGCACCCACCAGGGCACTTTCAGCGTGGGGGTCTCAGTCTCGGCCATGGGTCACGTCCTCGAGTCGCAGTGCGGCGATGAACGCCGGGGAGTCGGCGACCCAGCCGAAGATGCCGCCCTGCGCGGCGATCATCGCCAGTCCCGCCCGCTGGAACTCCGGGAAGTAGGAGCCGACGCAGTCCGCGAGCACGAGACACTCGTAGCCGCGGTCGTTGGCCTCCCGGACGGTGGTGTGCACGCAGACCTCGGTGGTGACGCCGGTGACGACGAGGCTGCGGATGCCCTGCTCGGTCAGCAGGTCGCCGAGCCCGGTCGCGTAGAACGCGCCCTTGCCGGGCTTGTCGATGACCGGCTCGCCCGGGGCCGGGGCGAGCTCGTCGATGATGTCGTGGCCGCGCTCGCCGCGGATGAGGATGCGCCCCATCGGCCCGGGCGCGCCGATGCGCATGCTCGGGTCGCCGCGGTTGAGCTTGGCCGGCGGGCAGTCGGACAGGTCGGGCAGGTGCCCCTCGCGGGTGTGGATGATCGGCAGCCCGGCCGCGCGGGCCGCGCGCAGGAGGTTCGCCGTGGGTTCGATGGTCCGGCGCAGCTGCCCGACGTCGTTGCCGAGGGTCTCGCCGAAGCCGCCGGGCTCCAGGAAGTCGCGCTGCATGTCGATCACGAGCAGCGCCGTACTCCGCGGCTCGAACGAATAAGGGTTGGGAGTCGCATCGATAACGACCACAGTGGACACTCCTAAGCCCTGATTTCACCAGGACGTGCTGTCGCAAGTGGGAGAGAGCGCGCTTTTGAGGGGGCGTGGGTGGAGCGAAGCTCCCCCACTGTTCTTCAGGACATCGAGCGGTAAACCCCGTCGCCAAACAGACCGTCCGCGACAGACCGTCCGCGACAGACCGTCCGCGGCAGACCGTCCGCGGCAGACCGTCCGCGGCTCAGAAGACCGTGGCCGCGATGACGTCCGCGGACGTGGCGACGCAGCCGAAGACGCCACCCTGCATGGTGACCATGTGCAGCGCGGCCGCGTGGTTGCCGGGATCGGTGGCGCCGGTGCAGTCCGACAGGATCAGGCACTCGAAGCCGCGGTCGTTCGCCTCGCGCATCGTGGTGTGCACGCAGACGTCGGTCGTGATGCCGGTCAGGATCAAGTGCGTGATGCCGTGGGTACGGAGCACCAGGTCGAGATTGGTGGCGTAGAACGCGCCCTTGCCGGGCTTGTCGACCACGACCTCGCCCGGGGCCGGCGCGACCTCGGGCACGATCTCCCAGCCCGGCTCGCCCTTGATGAGAATGCGCCCGCACGGCCCGGTCGAGCCGATCTCCGCGCCGATCTGCGCCGACCTCCAGCGCTTGTTCGGCGGCAGGTCGGACAGGTCCGGGTCGTGCCCCTCGCGGGTGTGCACCACGAGCATGCCCAGGCCGCGGACGTGATCGAGCAGCTTGGCCGTGGCCGGCAGCCCGGCCCTGGTCAAGCCGATGTCGTACCCCATGCTGTCGACGTATCCGCCCGGCCCGCAGAAGTCGGTCTGCCAGTCGATGCACAGCAGCGCCGTACGCTCGACCGGAACGCTGCCGTCGTAGGGCCAGGCGTACGGCTGCGCGCCGCCGACCGGGCCGATGCTCGCTGCGCTGGTCATGCTGTCGATTGTCGACAATCCTGTTTCGTCGACCGGCGCGCTCTGTAACGCATTGATGTCCGGAAGTTTCTATTCTCCGTCGATGTACGAGCGGGCGCCGTGCTCGGCCAGCGCGGCCAGCACCGCCTCCGGGTCCCGGGACGCGACCACGTCGAACAGCCGCTCGTGGCGGTGCACCCCGTCGTGCGGGCGGGCCACCTCGGCCTCGCGGCGCAGGTTCAGCGCCATGTACAGCTGGATCTTCACCAGCACCGACTCGTGCACGATGGCGAGCTGGCGGTTGCCGGCCAGGGCGACGACTGCCACATGGAACTCGCGGTGCGCGGTCGCCACGTCGAACTGGTCGCCGCGCTCGTCGGCCTCCTGCATGGCCTTCAGCGCCGCGGCGATCCCGCCCAGGTCCGCGTCCGGCGGGGTGGTCGTCACCGCGTGCCGCTCCAGCACGTCGCGGACCGCGTACAGGTCCCGGATGTCGGCGTCGGACAGCACGGCCACCCGCACGCCCCGGCGCGGCATGTGCTCGACGAGCCCCTGCTGGGCCAGCAGCCGCAGGGCCTCCCGCAGCGGGGCGCGGCTGATCCCGAAGCGCTTGGTCAGCTGCTCCTCGACCAGGCGCTCGCCGGGTTCGGTGCCGCCGCCGAGGATCTCCCGGGTCAGCCGGAGCACCGCGAGCTCGACCAGACTGGCACTGGTCAGCTCGTCGGTCTGCCTCATCGGCACAGTCTCGCAGACCCGTCTATACGGACTGCAACCCGTGCAGCCGCGCGAAGAGCCCGCCGGCGGCCAGCAGTTCCTCGTGGGTACCGAGCTCGACCAGGCTGCCTCCCGCCAGTACGGCGATCCGGTCGGCGTCACGGATCGTGGCCAGCCGGTGCGCGACGACGAACGTGGTGCGGCCCCGCATGAGCCGGGCGAGGGCCTCCTGCACCAGTGCCTCCGACTCGCTGTCCAGGGCCGAGGTCGCCTCGTCGAGCAGCAGCACCCGCGGGTCGCGCACGAGCGCCCGGGCGATCGCCAGGCGCTGCCGCTGGCCGCCGGAGAGCATCGCGCCGCGCTCGCCGACCATGGTGTCCCAGCCGTGCGGCAGGTGCTCGACGAACTCGAGGGCGTTGGCGTCGCGCAGGGCCCGGGTGACCCGCTCCTCGTCGAGGTCCCGGCGGCCGTACGTCACGTTCTCCCAGATCGTGCCGTCGAAGAGGACGGGCTCTTGCGGTACCACCGAAACGAACTTCCGATAGGAGCGCAGGTCGATCTCCTCCATGTCCCGCCCGTCGAGCAGGACCCGGCCCTCGGTCGGGCGGATGAAGCCGATGAGCAGGTTCAGCATGGTCGACTTGCCGGAGCCGGACGGGCCGACGAACGCGATCGTCTCGCCCGCGGCCACGTGCAGGTCGATGCCCCGCACGGCCGGCTCCGCGGCCTCCGGGTAGTGGTAGCCGACGTTCTCGAGCGCGATCTCGCCGCGCACCGCCGGCACCCGCGCCTTGCCCTCGTTGAGCTCCAGGTCGGGCGCGGACAGCACCTCGCCGATCGAGCGGACCGACTCCAGGCCCTTGGTGATGATCGGCGCCAGCCCGAACAGGCCGATCACGGAGCTGGTGAGCACCGCGAAGTACGTGCTGAGCAGCACCACGTCGCCCGCGCTGACCGGCGCGAAGCCCGACCACGCGGCCCACCCGGCGGCGACCAGGCAGGCCGCCCCGAGCAGCTGGTACGTCACCCAGGACATCGCCCCGAACCGCCCGTTGACCATGTCCAGGCGCAGGCCGGCCGTGCGGACCTCCTCGACCGTGCCCCGCATGCGGTGCACCGCCTCCTGCTCCAGCGCGTGCGCCCGGGTGATCGGCATCAGGTGCGCCATCTCGTCGACCCGCGCCGAGAGCTCCTCGACCCGCCGGCGGAACTCCTCGTTGCGCGCCCCGGACCGCTTGCGCACCATCGCGACCAGGGCGGCGGTGCACGGTACGACCAGCAGGAACAGGGGGACGAACTGCGGTACGCGGATGGCGGTCAGGGTGAGCGCGCCGGTGAGCGTGAGCACCGCCGAGGTGCCCGACGCCGCCACCTGCTGCAGCATCATCTCCACGTTCTCGACGTCCCGGACGAGCTTGGTCTGCAGCAGGCTCCCGCCCGCCCGGGTGTGGAACGCGATCGACAGCAGCTGCAGCCGCCCGGCCAGCGCCGAGCGCAGGTCGGTGCCGAGGTGCCGGACGATCAGCGACATCTGCCGCACCCACAGCATGTGCGTCGGCACGTTCTGCAGCAGGATCACCGCCAGCACGCCCGCGTTGAGCCACAGCTGGGCGATCGGCCGGTGCTGCACCACGACGTCGATGATGTTGGCGGTGAGCAGCGGCAGCAGCCAGATCGGGCTGTCCTTCACGGCGAACGCGAGGGTGGCCAGCAGCAGCCGCCACCGCGACCGGGCGAGCAGGCGGAAGATCGTGCGCACCGGACGGCGCCCGTCGAAGTCCATGAAGGTCATTCTTTTGCCAGGCGGGCGGCCCGGGAAGTCGAGCGAACCGTCGACCGCGTCACAGCCGAACCGGGGGCATAATTTGTCGCACCCTGGTTGTAGCCTGCGTGTCATGACGCAGCCACCGTATGGAACTCCGAATCCGTATGGGCAGCCGGATCCGTACGGTCAGCAGCCGTCCCCGTATGGGCAGCAGCCTTCCCCGTACGGTCAGCAGCCGACGTACGGTCAGCAGCCCGTCCCCTACGGCCAGTCCGACCCGTACGGGCAGCCCGCGCTCCCGCCGCCGATGTCCTCGCCGCCGGCCTCGGGCCAGCCCTACAACACCGCCTACCAGCTGCCCCCGGTCTCGGGCGCACCGGCCTCGGGCGGCGCCTACGACCCCTACGGCCAGGCCGCCTACGCCCAGCCCGCCTACGGCCAGCCCGCGGCCTACCCGATGGCCGTGCAGGCCTACGACCCGCTGACCGGCCAGCCGTATTCCGACAAGAGCAAGCTGGTCGCCGGCCTGCTCCAGCTGCTGCCGGGCCTGTTCTTCGCGATCGGCGGCATCGGCCGGCTCTACGCGGGCAACATCGCCCTCGGCGTGACCCAGCTGATCCTGAGCTTCGTGGTCGGCTGGGTGGCCTTCTTCTGCGGCTTCTTCCTGCTCTTCCCGTTCCTGATCACCGGCGGCCTGTGGCTCTGGTTCATCATCGACGGCATCATGATGCTCGCCGGCCGCCCGGTCGACGGCCAGGGGCGCCCGCTGCGCCCGAGCTGACCCGCTCCCCGCCCCCGCGGGCGCGGCCGGGTCCCGGCTCAGCGCCCGCGGCGGTGGTGACGGTGCAGCAGCAGGTCGGTGGGGCCGTAGAAGCGGTGCCCGAGCACGCACCGCAGGTGCACGTGCTCGACCGGCCCGTGCGTGCTCGGCAGCCGGCCGTCGTGGCGCTTGGTCGCGGGGAGCCCGCACTCGGGGCAGTCCACCAGATTCGTCTCCATGCCCGCCCACCACGCACTCGGCGGGCGTTGCGGGTCAGCGTCGTCCATGATCTGACGCCTAGGGTGGATCCGGTGGAATTCGAGCGCCTGGTGTGCCACCCGCGGCTGCCGCTGATCGCGGGGCTGCAGTCCGACCGGCCGGCCGTACACATCTGGGACGGCGACCTGGACGACCTGACGATCCTCGGCGCCGGCTCCCAGCCGTACTCCGTGGACGACTTCGGCCACGACCGCCGCGTGCGCACCCCCGGCGTGGCATGGCACCCCCACGAACCGCTGCTGCTGATCCCGACCCCCGACGGCGTGATCCGCTGGACCCCGACCGGCATCACCACCGAGCCGGGCGGCGCGTACCGGTGGCTGGGCTTCACCCCGGACGGCCGGACCCTGCTCGCCTCCCCGTCGGCGGCGGGCAAGCCGGAGTGGGACCAGTCGGACGTGCTCGACGTGGCGAGCGGAGCGGTCGGCATCGGCCCGGGCTGGGACACGGGCGCCGTGCCACACCCGGCGGGCGAGATCGTGGCCACCCTCCGCACCGACCAGGGCGCCACCCTCGTCGTCTTCGCCCACCCCGCCGGAACCGCCCTGCGCCTGCTCAGCCGCGCGGTGATCGTGAACGTCGACGGGTACACGCCCCCGGTCTTCAGCCCCGACGGCCGCTACTTCGCCCTGCGCGGCAACAACTACGTGCACTCGCTCGACGTGTACGCGTTCCCCTCGCTGCGCCGCGTCCTGCAGACGACCCTCGGCGACCTGGACGAGCCGTGGTCCTGGCACAACATCGCCTTCGGCACGGAGCCCGGCCGCCTGTTCATCGGCACCCCGAGCGGCACCCTGATCGAGTGCGACCTGGAGCTGGGCTCGGCCGCCGAACTGCCCCTGCCGTCGCCGACCCCGGTGACCGCGCTCGCCACCATGGCCGACGGCTCCCTGGTGCTCGCGGGCGGCGAAACGCTGCGCATGCTGCAACAGCCGACCGCGCCCGCGGCCGACCCCGCCACCGTGCGCGACTTCCTGGCCGGCGCGCCGCCGGTGCGGGAGGACGAGGACCTGGAGGAGCAGCTCGTGCTGACCGACGGCGAGCAGGAGTGGGGGTCCGACGAGCTCGACGCCCTCACCGAGGCGAGCGACCAGGACCCGGCGTGGCTGCAGCGCCGCGCCGCCATCAACCAGATCCTGGAATAGCCGGTGGAGATCGAGCGCCTCGTCTGCCATCCACGGCTGCCGTTCGTGGCGGGGCTGCGGGCCGACCGCCCGGCGGTGCGGGTGCTGGACGGGGCGTTGCGTGAGCTGGCGGTGATCGGGGGCGACGCGCGGCCGTACGTCGACGAGGACCGGGACCTGCGCACCCCGACGGTGACCTGGCACCCGTACGATCCGGTGCTGATGGTGCCGACCGCCGAGGGCGTGGTCCGCTGGTCGCCGAGCGGGGTCGCCACCGTGGTCGCGGGCGCCTACCTCGAGCTCGGGTTCTCCCCGGACGGACGGACGCTGCTCGCCATGCGGCCGCCCAGTTTCGAGGAGGAGTCGTACCGGTCGGACGTGATCGACCTGGCGCCCGGTTCGGTCGTGACCGCGATGGCCGCGCGGGCCGACGGGTCGATCGTGGTCGCGTCCGGTGCTGAGCTGCACGTGGTCGCCCAGCCGTCGCCCGGCGCCGCCGAGGTGGTGGCGGTGCGCGAGTTCCTCGCCGCGGCGCCCGAGTTGCCGGCGGGGATTGCTGGGGACGACCTGGAGGACGTGCTGGAGCTCATCGACGAGGCGGACGGCGATCCGCTGTGGTGGCCGTCAGGGGCGGACGCCGCGGATTGAGGCGTCCAGGACCTCGGCGGTGTGGGCCAGGCGGATGGTGGAGCCGGCTCGGCGTACCGCGGCGGCGATCTGCATCAGGCAGCCCGGGTTCGCGGTGATGAGCATGGACGCGCCGGTGGAGAGGACGTCGCGGGCCTTGCGGTCGCCGAGTTGGGCGGCCGGTTCCGGGTTGAGGATGTTCCAGATGCCGGCCGAGCCGCAGCAGATCTCGGCGTCCGGGATTTCGCGCAGGTCCAGCTCCGGGATGGCGCGCAGGAGCGACCTCGGCTCGGCGCGGATGCCCTGGGCGTGCGCGAGGTGGCAGGCGTCGTGGTACGCGGCGGTGACCGGGACCGGGTGCCGCGGGGCGACCGGGCCCAGCTCGACCAGGAACTCCGACAGGTCGCGGACCTTGCCGGCGAACGTCGTTTCCTTCAGCGCCGAGCCGCAGCCGGCCGCGTTCACGATCAACGCGTCGACGTCGGCGAACGTGCGCTCGATACCTTCGGCGAAGCGGTCCGCCTCCGCCGCTCGGCCGCTGTGCCGGCTCAGGGCGCCGCAGCAGCCCTGGTCCGGCGGGACCACGACCTCGCAGCCCTCGGCGGCCAGGACCCTTGCCGTGGCCGCGTTCACGCCGGGGAAGAAGGCGTGCTGGACGCAGCCGGTGAGCATGCCGACGCGGGCGCGGCGGGAGCCTACGGGGGAGACCACCGCCGGGAGCCGGGCCGTGCGGGTGGACGTCGGGGCCAGGTCCAGCAAAGTCTGGACCGTGGCGGGCAGGCGGTCGCGGAAGGGGGTGCCGATCATGCGGTACCCACGCAGCGGGCCCTTGGCGAGCGCCAGTCGGCGGCGGTAGGGGAAGAGGGCGAACACGGCCGCGCGCAGGGCTCGGCCGGCGGGTGGGCGGACCTCCTCGACCATGGTGCGGGTCTCGGTGATGAGCTCGTCGTAGCGTACGCCGCTCGGGCACGCCGTCACGCACGCCATGCAGCCCAGGCACGCGTCGAAGTGGCCGGCCATCGATGGCGTCAGCGGGTCGCCCTGCGATTCCTGCAGCATGAGCTGGATGCGCCCGCGCGGGGAGTCCATCTCCTCGCCCCACAGCACATAGGTCGGACAGGTCGGCAGGCAGAAGCCGCAGTGGACGCAGTCGCTGATCAGCTCTTCGCGGTCGGGCATCAGATGCCGCCCACGAATCGGCCCGGCGCGAGGGTGCCGGCCGGGTCGAACTGGTCCTTCACGCGGCGCATGAGGTCCAGGCCGTCGACGTGGCCCCAGACATCGACCCTCGCTCGTACCGGTGGTGGCGCGGTCAGCACCACGCAGTGCCCGGCCCCGGCGCGGGTGGCGGCGCGCAGGTCGCTGATGACGCCGGCCACGACGCCGGGGTCGGTGGTGCCGGGCAGCCCCGCGTACAGCACGCCGGTGCCGGCCGAGCCGCGCACCCGAAGCGCCACGTCGTGCAGCCGGGCGGTGACGCCGGCCGCCGTCAGCAGATACGGCACCCGCGACAGCGCGCACGTCAGCTTGATGCCGACGTCGCCCGGCGCCCACGGGTACGTGCCCCAGGCCGGCGGCGGGGCCTCGCCCTGCTCGCCGCCGTCGCCGAGGAGCTTCTCCAGGTCGTTGGCGCGCCGCTCGACGCCCGCCGGGACGCCCTCGACCAGCGCGGTGACGGTGAGCGGGCCGTCGCCGGCGGCCATGTCGACCTCCAGCGCGCTCGGCACCAGCTGCGCGGCGAGCACGGCGGCGACCGCGCGGCCGGCGTCGTCGGGCGTCTCGGCGGGTGCGGACACGTAGCGGGCCGCGGCGGGCAGCGGGTGCAGGCGGAACGCGCACTCGGTGATGACGCCGAGGGTGCCGTACGAGCCGGCGACGAGCTTGCCGAGGTCGTACCCGGCGACGTTCTTGACGACCTTGCCCCCGGCCTTGGCCACGACGCCGTCGGCGCGCACCACGGTGACGCCGATGAGCAGGTCGCGGACGGTGCCGTAGAGCATGCGGCGGGGCCCGGAGGCGTTGACGGCGACGGTGCCGCCGATCGTGGCGCCCGGCAGCGGCTCGTCCAGCGCCAGCTGCTGCCCGGCCGGGCGCAGCGCCGCCTGCACCTCGGCGAGCGGCGTCCCGGCGCGCACGATCGCCACCAGGTCGCCGGCCGCGTGCTCGACGAGGCCGCAGACGCCGCGCATCTCCACGATGAGGTCGAGCCGCTGCGGCGGGAGGGCCCAGTCCTGGCGGGTCCCGGCGCCCCGGGCGACGAGCGCGAAGCCGTCGCGGGCGGCATCCCGTACACAGGAAGCCACCTCGGCGGTCGTGGTCGGCCGCGCGACCGTGGACGCGGGCACTCCGGCGATATCGTCGACGACCCTCATCGTCAGAACACCTCCACGCCGGCCTCGTGCCAGGGATTCGGACCCTTGCGGCGGCCGGGCACCTCGCCGCACAGCCGCGGGGTCGGGAAGACCTTGCCCGGATTGGCCAGGCCCCGCGGGTCGAACGCGCAACGCAGGAGTTGCATGGTGTCGAGGTCTTCGTCGGAGTACATCCGCGGAAGGTGTTTGGCCTTGTCCATCCCGACGCCGTGCTCACCGGTGATCGACCCGCCGTGCTCCACGCAGATGTCGAGGATCGCCCCGGACACCGTCTCGGCCCGCTCGGCCTGCCCGGCGACCGCCTCGTCGAAGAGCACCAGCGGGTGCAGGTTGCCGTCGCCGGCGTGGAAGACGTTGGCGACGCGCACGCCGTGCTCCGCGGCCAGCTCGCCGATGCGCGTGAGGACCTGCGGCAGCGCGGTGCGCGGGATGACCCCGTCCTGCACGATGTAGTCGGGGGAGATCCGCCCGACCGCGGCGAACGCCGACTTGCGGCCCTTCCAGAACAGCGCCCGCTCGGCGTCGTCGGCCGCGATGCGGATCTCGAACGCCCCGTGCCGGCGGCAGAACTCCTCGACCGCGGCGAACTGGGCGTCCACCTCGGCCGCCGGCCCGTCGAGCTCGACGATGAGCACCGCACCCGCCCCGGCCGGATAGCCGCAGTGCACCGCCGCCTCGGCCGCCTCGATCGCGAGCGCGTCCATCATCTCCACGGCCGCCGGCACCACGCCCGCCGCGATGATGGCCGAGGTCGCGGCGCCCGCCTCGTCGGGGCCCGCGAAGGCCGCCAGCAGGGTGCGCACCGTTTCCGGAAGACGCAGCAGCCGTACTGTCACCTCGGTCGCGATCCCCAGCGTGCCCTCGGAGCCGACGAAGGCCCCCAGCAGGTCGTATCCGGGCGCGTCAGGTGCCCGCCCGCCGAGGCGGACCAGGTCCCCGTCGGGCGTGACGATCTGGACCTCGGTGACGTGGTTGGCGGTGAAGCCGTACTTGAGGCAGTGCGCGCCGCCGGAGTTCTCCGCCACGTTGCCGCCGATCGAGCAGATCTGCTGGCTGGAGGGGTCGGGGGCGTAGTAGTACCCATGCGGGCTCGCGGCTTTGGAAACCTGCAGGTTGATGACCCCGGGCTCCAGCACGGCCCGCTCGTCCTGCGGCGCGACCTCGCGGATGGCGCGCAGCTGCGAGGTGACGATCAGCGCCCCGTCGGCGTGGGGGAGCGCGCCGCCGGACAGGCCGGTGCCGGAGCCGCGGGCCACGAACGGCACCTTGTGCTCGGCGCAGGCCCGCACCACGGCCGCGCACTCCTCGGCCGTGCGGGGCAGCAGCACGATCCCCGGCACGACCCGGTAGTGGGCCAGGCCGTCGCACTCGTAGGTCCGCAGCCGCGCATGGTCGGTGATGATCTGGTCGGCTGGCAGGGTCGTGGTCAGCGCCTGTCGCAGAGCATCGAGGCTCATGGCATCCGTTCGTACGCCGGAATCGTCAGGAAGTCCACAAATTCGTCGGCCACGGCCACCTCCATGAACAATTCCCGGGCATCGGTGAGGTCGTCGTTCAGGTCGCCGTCGAGCTTGGCCAGCTCCTCGTCGGCGATCCGCTCGATCAGCTCGCGGGTCACCCGCTCGCCGGTGTCGTCCAGCTCGATGCCGTTGTGCAGCCACTGCCAGACCTGCGAGCGGGAGATCTCGGCGGTCGCCGCGTCCTCCATCATGTTGTTGATCGCGACGGCGCCGTTGCCCTTGATCCAGGCGGCGAGGTACTGCACGCCGACGCTCACCGCGTTGCGCAGCCCCTCCTCGGTGCGCCGGCCGGGCGTGGCCGCGATGTTGAGCAGCTCGTCGGCGGTCACGTGGACGTCCTCGCGGGTGCGGTCGAGCTGGTTCGGGCGGTCGCGCAGCACCCCGTCGAAGATCTCCCGGCAGACCGGCACCAGGTCCGGGTGGGCGACCCACGACCCGTCGAAGCCGTCGCCCGCCTCGCGGGTCTTGTCGGCGGAAACTTTCTCGAACGCGGCGGCGTTCACGGCCGCGTCGCGCCGGCTCGGGATGAACGCCGCCATCCCGCCGATCGCGTGCGCGCCGCGCTTGTGGCAGGTGCGCACCAGCAGCTCGGTGTACGCGCGCATGAACGGCACGGTCATCGTCACCGAGTTGCGGTCGGGCAGCAGGAAGTCGCGGCCGCGGGTCCGGAACTTCTTGATGACACTGAACATGTAGTCCCAGCGGCCGGCGTTCAGGCCCGCCGAGTGCTCGCGCAGCTCGTAGAGGATCTCCTCCATCTCGAACGCGGCCGGGAAGGTCTCGATCAGCACCGTGGCGCGGATGGTGCCGGTCGGGCGGCCGAAGCGCTCCTCGGTGAAGGCGAACACCTCGTTCCACAGCCGGGCCTCGAGGTGCGACTCCATCTTGGGCAGGTAGAAGTACGGCCGGGTGGCGAGATGGTTGTGGAAGAAGTAGAGCCCGAAGTCGGTCAGCGAACCCGACGTCGGCTGCCCGTCGACCAGGATGTGCTTCTCCGGCAGGTGCCAGCCGCGCGGACGCACCACGATGGTCGGCCGCGCGCCGTCGGTCAGCTTGTACTGCTTGCCCTCCGCCGACGTGAACCCCAGCGTCCCGGCCACCGCGTCGCGCAGGTTGAGCTGCCCCTGCACCACGTTTTCCCACAGCGGCGTGTTGGCGTCCTCGTGGTCGGCCAGCCAGACCCTGGCCCCGGAGTTGAGCGCGTTGATCGTCATCTTGGCGTCGGTCGGCCCGGTGATCTCGACCCGGCGGTCCTCCAGGCCGGGCGCCGGTTCGGCCACCCGCCAGTCGCCCTCCCGCACGTCGCGGGTCTTCGCCAGGAAGCCCAGCGAGCCGCCCGCCTGCAGGTCGGCCTCGCGCTCCTTGCGCAGTGCGAGCAGCTCCAGCCGCCGCGCGTCGAACCCGCGATGCAGATCTGCCAGGAAACTCAGAGCCTCTTCGGTCAGGATCTCGGCGTAGCGATCGCCGAGTGGTCCGGTAATCTCGACGCCCGTAGCGTTGCCCATACGACCGACCTTAGGCCATATCGCGGCCACCCCCGGTGCGTGCCGCGAGGCGTGTGGTATGGGAAGCTCTGCCGAACGAAACTCAGGTCCGTCCGTGTGCTGGGCCGTCCACCAGGGGAGTCGACGAATCGTGAGCGATCGGGGCAGGAAGGGCGGCCCGGCGAGGTCCACGCCGAAGTCGGCGAAGGCCAATCCGGAGCCGGCTTCCGAGGTTGAGGAAACGCCTTTGGACGCTGTTTCCTCTTCTTCCGCGGACCCTTCCGATGAGCCGGATGTCATTTCTTCGGATGACTCGGACATTTCGGATGTTCCGGAGGATGACGCTTCTGAAGAGTCCTCTTCTGAAGAGGACTCTTCTGAAGAGCCGAAGAAGTCCAAGAACAAGGGCCCCGCGCCGCTGAGCCGCGCCGAGAAGCGCGCCGCGGCCCGGGTCGCCGCCGCGAAGGCCGCCCGCCGCCGCCGCGTGGGCCAGGCCATCGCCGGTGTGGTGGTCCTCCTGGTGGCCGTCGGTGGCGCCTTCGCCGGCGTCTGGTACTTCGGCGACCGCGCCGAGCAGCAGAAGACCGAGTGCAAGAAGCCGGACCAGAGCTCGTACCCGCCGCTGCTGGGTGGCTTCGACAAGCGCCTCGCCGACGAGCCCAAGACCGAGAAGGGCACCGAGGCGAGCGTCGGCGTCCGCACGGTCAAGGTGGAGATCCAGGGCAAGTGCAAGACCGTCAAGCCCGGTGACACCGTCGTCGTGAACTACGTCGGCCTGACCTACAAGGACGGCAAGGTCTTCGACTCGTCCTGGCAGCACAAGCAGACCTTCCCCGTGCAGGTCGGCATGCTGGAGCAGGGCCAGCAGGCGCAGGTCATCGAGGGCTGGGACCGGGGCCTGGTGGGCCTGAAGGTCGGCAGCCGGGTCATCCTCGACATCCCGGTCAAGGAGGCCTACAACAACGCGGACGGCTACCCGCAGGGCGACCTCCGCTTCTACGTCGACATCCTGGACATCCAGGCGGCGGACTCGACGGGCGGCCTGCAGATACCGGGCAATTAGCGCCCACGCTTCGCCCAGGGCGGTTCCGGCCACACGCCGGAGCCGCCCTGCGTCGTGAGTACCGCCGTCACCGATTCGCCACCGATGTCACCAGCCGCCCACCCGCCGACCTGGTCGCCGTGCATCGCACGTCGACACTCGTGGGATCACGCCGAGTATCGACACGATGCTGAACTTGATCGTGCCGTCGACCGTCCACATTCGCGCGCCGCGTCCTCGGCGAGCGGACCGATCGAGCGCGTCGCCGCCGCGGCCGGGCGGACCGCCCAAGCCAACGCCGCGACGCCCGCGACGACCACGACCGCCGTGGTGGCGATGCCGGCGACGATCAACGGACGGTTCAACACGCCGGGCGACCTGACCGCTACGGCGGCTGCGGTGCGGGCACGAGGACGGTTCGCGGGCCGTTGCGCGCTAGGTTGCGGAGTATGAGCGAAGTACTGCTGACCGGTGCCACCTCCGGCCTCGGGCGTTGGCTCGCCCCGCGGCTCGGGCAGGCCGGCCTCACCGTCCTGGTGCACGGCCGCGACAAGAGCAAGGTCGAGCGCGGCGTCGCCGAGGTCGAGCAGGCCGGCGGCCGGGCCGAGGGGTTCGTCGCCGACCTGGCCCGGCTCGGCGACGTGGACCGGCTGGCCGGCGAGGTCGAGGGGCGGCCGCTCACCCACCTCGTCAACAATGCGGGCGTGGGGTTCGGGGAGCGGAACGGTACACGGGAAGAAAGCAAGACGGCCATGAACTGCGCTGGGCCGTCAACCTGCTCGCGCCCGTGCGGCTCACCCGGGCGCTGCTGCCCACGCTGAAGGCCAACGCGCCCGCGCGGATCGTCAATGTTGGATCGCTGGGCCAGGAGCCGATCGATTTCGAGGATTTACAGATGCGGCGACGGTACGACGGGGTCACCGCCTACCGGCGCAGCAAGCTCGCCCTCGCCGCGTGGACCTACGAGCTCGCCGAGGAGCTGGACGGCACCGGCGTCACGGCCAACTGCCTGCACCCGGCGACATTCATGGATACGGCAATGGTCAGACAGTACGGACAACGGCCCTTCAGCAGCGTGGACGAGGGCGGGGCGGCGACGCTGCGGCTCATCCTCGACGAGACGCGGTCCGGGCTCTTCTTCGACGGGCAGGAGCCGGCCGAACCGCATCCCGACGCCAAGGATCCGCAGGTCAGGGCCCGGCTGCTGGCGGCGCTAGAGTGACCGTGCCACGTTGCGCAGGCGTTCGACCACGCCCGGGTGCGGCCATGTGCGCAGGCGGTAGCGCTCCGGGTCGAGGCCGGGCTCCGGCTCCAGGTCGACCTCGCGGGCCAGGTCGTCCCAGGCCACGAAGAACGGGCTGAGGTCGTCGGACGGGAAGGCCACGAAGTCGGCGCGGGGCAGCAGGGTGTCGACGCCCTCGCCCCAGCTGGCGAAGGAGATCACCGAGCCGTCGGGGCGTTCGGCGAGGGTGCACGCGGCGACGAAGGCGTCGGACTCCAGGTGATGGGCCTGCGCGGCGTACTCCGACGTGGCCATGAGGACCTCGGTGCGGTGCGTGATCTCGTACATCGGGTCGTCCGCCGGCGCCAGGAACGGCACCACGGCGCCGGTGTGGTCGACGGTGAAGGCCATCGGCGAGATGGGCCGGGCGGCCTCGCGGTACTCGCGCTCGACCAGCTCGAAGAGCTTGGCCAGCGACTCCGCGGTGTCGTCGGCGCCCCGGCCGACCAGCAGCATGCCGGTCGTGTCGGGCACGAAGGCGAGCGGGGGGCCGCCGAGGCGGGACTGCTGCGCGGCGAGCCAGCCGTCGACGAAGAGGTGCGAGGACCAGTACGCGTCGCCGTCCTCGACCATGCGGACCAGGGTGCGCGGGCCGGGGGCGTCGGTGGTGTCGTCGGTGACCGCCGCGATCGCCGCCATGTTGCGCCGGGCGCGGTCGAACACGGTGTGCTCGGTGACGCCCCACTCCTGGATCTGCTTCCCGGTCACGTACATCACCGACGTCGGCTGGTCCACGACCACGAACTCCGACAGGTACCCCCACGCCGGACGGCGCACCGGGCGCGGCGCCGAGGTGGGCATGCCGGCGCCGAAGGTGACCGTGCGCGGGACCGGGCGCAGCAGCGGGGCGACCTCGGTCCAGGTGTTCGGGGCGCCCGGGTTGAAGACCACGGCGCTGAGGAACGACGCGATGCGCTCCCGGCGCTCGGAGCGGTCGGCGCGCTCGCACTCGCGGTAGATGTTACCCAGGTAGGCGATGGCCGGCTGGGCCTGGGCGGAGTCCCGGCGGACCTCGATCGCGAACTGTTCCGGAAGGTACCGCGCCGAGGCCACGCCCGCATCGCGAATCGCGGTCAGCACGCGGCGGGCGAATCGCTCCTGTGGCGTGCCGCGGAGCCGGTCGAGCATCCCCATGCGGCCAGACGGTACCGGATCATCGCCCGGATGTTTTGACTCGGCGGTTCGGGCAAAGGCTGCAATATGGCGAAGCAAACCGTAGGTGAGGCGATCATCGCGCGACTGGCCGCCTGGGGCGTCGACACCGTCTTCGGGCTGCCGGGCGACGGCATCAACGGGCTCATGGAGGGTCTGCGCCGCAACGCCGACCGGGTGCGGTTCGTCCTCGTGCACCACGAGGAGGCGGCCGCGTTCATGGCCGTCGCGCACGCCAAGGCGACGGGGCGGCTGGGAGTGTGCCTGGCCACGTCCGGCCCGGGTGGCATCCACCTCGCCAACGGACTGTACGACGCGAAGCTGGACCACGCTCCGGTCCTGGCGATCACCGGCATGCAGGAGTCGGGCGTGCTGGGGACGGCGTACCAGCAGGAAGTACACCTGGATCGGCTCTTCGAGGACGTGGCCGAATACAACGAGCCGATCGTGAACCCCGCGCAGGTCCCGACGCTCGTGGACATCGCCGTGCGGACCGCCCTCGCCCGCCGCGGGGTGGCCCACCTGACCGTGCCGAACGACGTGCAGGTGGCCACGGCCGGCGACAACCCGTATGAGGATGTCGGGCCGGTGCGCGAGCCCGCGACCTCGCCGGTGTGGGTGCACCCGCCGGTCCGCCCGGCCGACGACGACCTGCAGGCCGCGGCCGACCTGCTCAACGTGGCCGAGCGCCCGGCGATCCTGGCCGGCGTGGGTGCGCGCGGCGCCGGGGCCCTGGTCGAGCTCACCGCGGACGTGCTCGGCGCGCCGATCGTCAAGTCGCTCATGGGCAAGATGGTGGTGCCCGACGACTCCGAGTTCTGCCTCGGCGGCCTGGGCCTGCTCGGCACCGCGCCCAGCGAGGACCTCATGGCCGAGTGTGACGCCCTGCTCATGATCGGCACAAACTTCCCCTACACCAAGTTCCTGCCCGAGCCCGGCCAGGCCCACGTCGTGCAGATCGACGCCGAGGCGACCCGCGCCGGCACCCGCATCCCGACCGACGTCCCCCTCGTCGGCGACGCCGCGGCGACCCTCGAGTCGCTGCTGCCCAGGTTGAAGCGGCGTCAGGACCGCAAACACCTTCGCCGGTACCAGGAGCAGATGGCCGACTGGCGCAAGCGCCTCGCCGCGATCGAGAACGCCGAGCGTGACCCGATCGCCCCGCAGTACCTGGCCGCGGCGATGGACCGGGTCGCCGCCTCCGACGCGATCCTGTGCTGCGACTCCGGCACCGTGGCGACCTGGGCGGCCCGGCACTTCCAGATCACCGGCCGGCGCGAGTTCTACCTGTCCGGCACGCTCGCCTCGATGGCGCCGGGCCTGCCGTACGCGATCTCGCTGCAGCACGAGTACCCCGGCCGCCAGTGCATCGCCTACGTCGGCGACGGCGGTTTCGCGATGCTCATGGCCGAGTTCCACACCGCCGCCCGCTACCGCCTGCCGGTCAAGGTGGTCATCAACAACAACAACGCCCTCGGCATGATCGTCTGGGAGCAGATGGTGCTCGGCTTCCCCGAGTACGGCGTCCGCTTCGGCGACCCCGCCCCCGACTACGCCGCCTGGGCCCGCGGCTGCGGCGGCTACGGCGCCAAGGTCACCTCGCCCGGCGCCCTGGAGGACACCCTCCGCGAGGCGCTCGCCTTCGACGGCCCCGCGATCGTCGACGTGGCGGTGGACGCGAACGAGCCGCCGATGCCGGCGAAGGTGACGTACCAGCAGGCGGTGCGCTTCGCCGAGGCCTTCCTGCACGGCCAGCCCCACCGCGCCGCGATCGCCACCACCATCCTCAAGGACAAGATCACCCAGATGAAGGGATGACGCTCCCGTGATGCGCGCCCAGCCTCGCGGCGCCCGTGGCACTGTCGGGCACCCGTACTCCGCCCTCAACCTCCGCCTGCTCCTGGCCGTCTTCGGCTTCTTCACCAGCGCCGTGCTGGGCGCCCTCTCCTTGGCGGCCGGCCTCACCTGGCTGGCCGTGATCCTGTTCGTGCTGGCCGCGACCGCCCTGGTCGACTCGGTGATCGTCGAACTGCGCCGCCGAGCCCGCTCCCGCGAGGGCGGCGGGCGCGGCTCCCTGTTCGAGTAACCGCACTTAGAGCCCGGTCTTCCCGTCCGCCCAGTAGGCCCGCACGGCGACGGCCCGGCGAGGGAGGATGCCACCCTCGATCAGGGCCTTCCGCTGCACCTGCACCGTCTGCGCGTGCCCGAGCAGCACCGCGCCGTCGAAACTGTCGCCGAGGTGCTCCCGCCATGCGTGCGGCCCGAAGTGGTACCCCTGGAAGCGGCGCGCCAGGGGTGCGACCGCATCGCCACCGACCGCCACGACCACGACCGCCCCGGGACCCGCCAGGGCATCGATGGTGCCCAGCGCCGATCCGTCGCCGAGGTACAGCCGCCGCGTCCCCGGCTCCCGCATCGGCCGGTGCCGCCCGGTCAGCACCGTCGTCTCCGTCCCGGGCCGCAGCGCACGCATGAACGCCGATCCGGGCCCGCCGGCCGCGTTCGCGATCAGCAGCCCGATGCGCTCCCCGTCGACGGTCCGCACCGTGTACCGGCGGCCCTGCGTCGGCGTGACCCGGAACTGCACCTCGTGCCCCGGCTGCCAGCCACCTGGCGGCGCCGCGCACCGCAACGCCAGTTCCAGAAATCCGGGAGCCGGCCTGCTCACTTCGAGCACGGTCGCCGTCCGCCCCAACATCGACGCCGCAAGGTCCCCGATCACGGCCGGCGCCTGCGGCATCACGCGCTCCCGGCTATGTCATACGTCATGCCAACTAAACTAAACGGTTCAGTTCAGTTTGAGAAGCCGGTCCGGTAGGGTGATCGGGTGCGCGAGAGCACCCAGGCCAAGCGCCGAGCCATCCTCACCGCCGCCCGCGAGCTCTTCGTTGACCAGGGCGTGGACCGCGTGAGCATGGACGCCGTGTCCGCGCAGGCCAAGGTCTCCAAGGCCACGGTGTACGAGTACTTCGGCGACAAACGCCGCCTGTTCCTCGCCATCCTCGCCGACGCCGCCGAGTCCCTGGCCGCGTCGATGCAGCGAGCCCTCGACACCCACCTGCCCGACGGCGCCGCGGGCATCGCGACGGTGCCACAGCTGGAGTCCGCGCTCACCGCCCTCGCGATCGACATCGGCACCACGATGCTGGGGACGGCGGACTACGCGGCCGTTTTCGCGCTGGTCGCCCAGCAACGCTGGCAGACGCCGGGCACGGACGATGACCTGGCGACGGCGGTACCGGAGAAGGCTCTGATCGAGCTGATCACCCAGTTCACCGCGGCAGGCTTGCTGGACACCGACAACCCCCGCCGAGCCGCGGACCACTTCGCGGCGCTGACGATCCTGCTGGCCTACAACGAACAACCGGATCCGTCGCGCACCGACCTCGACCGCGTACGCCGGACGATGGTGGATGGGGTGCACGCCTTCATGCGCGCCTACGGCACCCGCTGACCGCGACCCGCGAAGCCGTCAATCGGCCGGCCTGCCCGGTGCAAGCGGCTCTCACGCCGTCCGCTCGACGGCGGTTCCGAACGGCGCCGCACGCTCCACGGTCGTGCGAGCGCCCTCTCGCCTGCGTAGTTCGGCGACCTCGCAGTATCCAGCGCACCCGAAGTTTTCCGGCGCGGAGGTTCCCCGGCGCACGCTTCTGCTCAAGGTTGAGCCGGTCGATCCGATGGCGCAGCGTGGCTCTACTCATTTCGCGACCATCAGCGTTGCAGTCGCGGCGCTCCAAGCCGTCGTTGCGGCCGGCAAGAACCGCGATCCACTTGGCTGGCTCCTGCTTGGCCTGTTCTTCGGCCTGCTCTCCCTCGTCGCGGTCTGCGCGCTCCCGCCATTGCCCGCCCGGAAGGCACCCGAGCAGCGCCTAGCCGATTGGGAGGCGTCCCAGGAGCGGGCAGCGTGCGAGTGCGAGGCGGCCGGTGTGGCGTTCCGTGTCGCCGCCTGCAACGTGGTGGCACCCGCAGCGACGTACGAAGGGCGGCACGCCGCCGCTTCATGAACCGCCAGATGACGCAGGGCGGCTCCGGCGTGTGGCCGAACCGCCCTGATCGAAGTACGAGCGCTGGTTACCTGGTACCTGGAGGCCTACAACGAACGCTCCGATCCGTCGAGGACCGACCTCGGCCGCGTCCGCAAGACGACGGTGGACAGGGTGCACGCCTTCATGCGCGCTTGCGGCACTCACTGACCGCGACCCCGCACAAACGGGCCTGCCGCGTGCAAGCGACTTTCACGCCGTTCTGCTCAAGGTGGAGCCGGGTTGATCCGAAGGCGCAGCACGGCTCTGCTCATTCTCGCGACCACCGCCGTTGCAGTCGCGGCGCTGGTTATGACCGACGAACCAGACCCACCAGGACAGCCATATTTGCCCCGCAAGATCGAACGGAGCCAGTCGCAGGTCCTGCGCGTAGTTTGGGCTCGGCGGCCGTCCGTGCGCCGTCATGCCGATGAGCGGATACGAGCATGCCTGCCTCGCGTTAAATCGGCGCAACGAGGCTGCGGCCAGCATCAAGAAGAGCAGGGACCCGTATAGGAATGGATTGAAGGTGCGGTAGCCGATCCAGGATCGAACGCTCTTCCACTTTAGAAGGCGTCCGCCTCCGAATACCTTGCCAAGACCAAACTTATACGTCTCGTGCTCCGGTCCGACCGTTTCTCGACTTAAGGAGTCGAGCAGTACTTCCAGCTCACGGTTGCGTGCGATGGCGTCCTCCTGGATGTCGATGTACAGCAACTCAGACACCCCAAAGAGAATGACCATTAGCGCGCCCGCCCAGAATATCGACGACGTGCGCGCACTAAACGCAACAGCCGCAATGCCGGCGCTTGCCGTGATCATCCAGCCTTTCAGTCTTGCGCGGTAGTCGTCAAACTTATCGATTGCCAGCCGCGAGTGTTCATATTCGAGTTCGAGAAGGTGCTTGAGGTAGTCGACATCGCGGGCCATGTGGTTCCTCCTCAAGTCAGTCGCTGTACCGCAAGTGTGCGGTCCGAGCGCAAGCTGGGCCGCCAATCGCTTAATCATCTGGGCCGATCAAGTGCGACCGCCTACCTGAGTGCCTCAATCGAGTGCGCGGACATGCCGTGATATGTGGGCGCCGGCCCGTGTAAAGCGATCTTGGTTTACTCTCATGCCGCGATCCGGGCGGTCTCGGCTGGTAGGGTGCGTGCGCCGCGGTGCTGGTTAGGCTCGTGTCCGTGTCTGATAAGGCGTTGCGACGGGCGGCGAGCGAGGTGGTGGCTGCATACCAGGAGGCAGCGTTGGGCGAGCTTGTCGCCCGCGTCGGTGAGGCTGTCGGCCGCTACCGTGCTGGAGAACTCGACACCTTCAACGTTGACCGTGTGCTGTTCCAGTACTCGCGAGCGGCGAAGGAGCTCTGGAAGTACTGCAACTACGGTCCGGTGGAGATCGCCGCAGAGGTCATTAGAGCGCAGCCACCTGGCGACTGGTGGGAGCGGGGTGCTCCGCGGCAGCGTTCTTGACCGGGCTTTCGGATCTGGCTGATGGTGCGCGGTTCATGCGGTCCGGGAGCGTTCGCCAGCGACAGTACTCGCAATGGCTGGTCAAATACCGTACTGAATGTGGCGATGACGATCGAATCAGGTTTTCCTAGCGCAGCGCGGCCCAGCCGGATCGCTCGGCTCCGGCGATCGCGGCATCTGAAAGCATTCGCGCAATCTCGACCGTCGCGCCGTCGCCGCGGAGCGTAACCACCATTGTGCGGTCGCCGACAGATCGGCCAATCGTCCACCCGGAGTACACACCGTCGATAGCTGACTCGTGGTCTGCGGCTCCCGCCATACCTGTGACGGCCTTAACCTCGGCCAGCAACGTTCCCCCGCGGCGCGCCCACGTGCACCCCGCATTCTGGAACGGCAACGCAGCCGACGGTCGAGCTGAGGCGGAAGTGGCGGGAAGCTGGATCGCAGTGTCCATGCCGCGATGTGCATCGCCAAACACCGCGGCCAGCGTCTTCGAGTCGAGCCAAGAGCATGCCGACGCCAACGAGCGCTGCGGATCCCCCTTGCCTTGCGCGCGCAACGCTCCAGGTATTCGGCCTGCCATTGTGGTGCCCAGCATGCGGCCGGCGGCCGACGGGATAGCGTCGCCGATCCAACTGACGAAGATATAGCCACGTCCAGCTCTGACGATAATCGTTCCACCTAGATCGTTGACGGCGAGCAACGCCTCGTCACCGAGCCCGTTGACGTCCTCAGTTTTTTGCCCAGCCGGCTCGACGTGCAGGACGTCCGCGCGATTAAGCTGGTACGCAGTATGCGTTTCGTCGGCGCTCGGATACTGCCCGGCGGCGGCGCTGATCACGCCGCTCGTACCGAGGTCGTAGACACAGCGGCTCGCGGTCACGTCAGGACCTGATGCAGTCAACATGCCGGGCCCGGTCATCGGTTCGGGCACTGGCGTGACGCTGACCGTTGGCAACGCCGCCGTCACGTCCGCGGCCGTCAGCGACTGGCACGGATCGAATGGGACGACGTCTGACTTGTCCGCTGCCGTCGCGGGTACATCAGTGTCTCCGGCCGACTGCCCGGCCCGGCAGGCGCTCGCAAGCCCGAGAAGCAACGCGATCCATACGAACAGCGAGACGCGCCAATACCTTAGCAACGTTGGGTGACCGCTTGGCATACAGCACCTCCATAGAGATGCCAGCAGCATTGCAGAATGCGCAGCGGCACCAACGCCCCCAAACGGCGCGCTTCGCGGCACCCAGCAGACCACGACAGCCATCGAACGACGTACCGCGAAAGGGTCCCCGGAATATGGCGATAGCGTGCCGCCATCCGCAGCAAAACTTCCGCACATTGCCGTCGTTGATGCGTTGACGCCCAAACAGGTCGGTATCCCTGGGCGCCACAAGCTGGCTGCAGGTGCCCGATGCTGGTAGCGGCGGTCGCCAACACGTGGCGCTTGACTACGTTTTCGTGCATGCTGCCGCTATCAGAGCGCGCTCGGTCTGTCGCCTTGGAGGGGGCAACGATCTGGCGTCGAGCGCAGCGGGTCAGTCTGCGCGGTCGTCTACCATGCGGCGCAGCCACAGGAGCCCGGCTACCGGCCCGAACAACGAGAGCCCGGCCAAATACACATTGCCGCTGCCCAGACCCGCAAGGCCGGGAACGGCGATGAGCAGTGCGGCGGTCGGGGCGTCGATCCAGCCTCGACCGCTTCTCGACAGGCGGTAGAGCCGGTAGCCGAGCACGGGTAGCAGCGCTGCGCCCATTAACGGAAACGCGATGGTGGTCGAGATCAACGCAACGCAGCCAAACGCGATGGCTGCGAGTTCGCGCGGGCGGCGGCCAAGGGGTGCATTGCGGCGCCGCTGCTCCGCGGTCGCCGGGTCGTCGTCGACCTCGGCGGCCCGGGGGCTCAATGCGGCTGGCGTCTGCCTGGGCACCACCCGCGAGGGCACGTATGCAGGCAGGACTGGTCGTGGCGGCGAGGCAGGGGGCGGCGGCGCGTATGACGTTGGCGTTGCCGGGTACGGCGACGCGGCTGGAGGGCGCACGACGGGTGCTGGTTGTTGTGACGGGGCCACGACCGGCGTGAGCTGAGGCGGTGCGGGCTGCTGCGGCATGGTTGGGGTCGGCGTGGACGCTGGTGTTGACGGCCGGCTCACCGCCGTGTCGATCGAGCCCGCCGTGACGTGCACGGCGCCGTCTGCGACCACCAGTTGCGGCTCTTCCAGGATCGTCGGAGCCTGGCGGGTGGCGCGCAGCAGCATTGTCGCGATGAGCGGGGTACGAGTCGCCCCGCCGACCAGGAACCAGCCGGCGAGTGTCTCCGACCGCACCCGGGCCTCGCGGACCGCGGCCATGGCGGTGTCGACGGTAGTCTGCAGCAGCGCGGTCGCGGCCTGCTCGAATTCCTGCCGGGTGATTAGTACGTCCTGATCTGCGCTCGGTATGAACAGTGTGGCCGACGGTGCGCGTGAAAGCGCCTCCCGCGCCTCGCGAGCGTCCTGCCACAGCTGCATGCGGTGACGCCGGTCCTGTGCCGTGGCTGGGTCGGACAGTCGCCGCCATGCCTCGGGTGCGGATGTCGCCAACTGCTCGCCGACGTGCCGTACGACAAGTTCGTCGAGGTCCAGGCCGCCGACGTCCTCGAGCCCACGGTAGGCCAGTGTCTCGAAGCCGGACTCAGTGCGCGAGACGACGCTGACGTCGAACGTGCCGGCGCCGAGGTCGTACACCACTAGGCTCTGCCCGACGGCGACCTCGTTGCGCAGGACAGCGGTGAAGTACGCGGCCGCCGCGACTGGTTCGGGTACGAGCACAGGGACCGCCAGCCCGGCCCGCCTGGCTGCGTCGAGGAGTACCTTGCGCCGCGCTGGCCCCCATGAGACCGGGTGCGTGATGGTGATCGCCGGCACCGGGCGTCCGACGACCCGTTGGGCCTCGCCAACGACCCTGTCCAGCACCGCAGCGATCAGCGCCGTCACCTCGTGTACTTCCTTGCCGAGCAACACCTCAAGCTCGTCAATGCGTTGCTTCGGATTGCCTTCGAAGCGCGCCGGGTCGGTCCGCGCGGCACGCTCGGCGTCCCGTCCGACGAGCAGCCCCACGTCGCCCGCGAACACGGCCGACGGCAGCAGCGGCGTCCCGTCGAACAGGAGGGCCCGGCTCGGGCCTTCCTCGCGCTGCAGCACCGCGACCGTGTTGGAGGTGCCGTAGTCGATGCCAAGCCGCACGTCCGCCACGGCACGCACAGTATGGAGTCGCACCGCGATCAACAACGGCTTCGCCGCAACTCCACCCGGTCCGCACGCGACCATGGCCGGAAGGCGGGCCCTTTCCGGGTGATCAGATACCGACCCATCAGAGCCAACCGAACCGGACTCACCGGCCGACAGATCCCACCATCATGACGGTCATCAAGAAATCGCCAGCGCAGATCCATACTGCGGCGGACCCCGGCCACTCCCACGCCGGAAACGCACGGTGACCGACGCGATGGTCGCGGCGTCCGGTTACGCCTCCACCAATCTGACGGAATCCCTTGATCGGGTTTACGGACATGCCGCCGAGCGCGCTCTTCCCACCGCTCGGCCCGAGCGCACGGCTGTGGACGTTGCCGCATAGGGTTTCGATGTGGCCACCGTCCCGCCGTATCTGGTGCTCTGGCAGCCGCACCCCGAAGATGATGCACATTTCAGGTCGGCGCTCGCGGTCGCCCGGTTCGCAACGTCATCACCAGATCTGACTCATAAGCATCGACTTCGCCTGCTCAACGACGCGATTTGGTACTGGACCGAGGCGGCCAGCAAGATTCGCCTCAGATTCCGGTCGGGCGGGATCCTGGCGTTGGGTTCTCCCGCCGCTGCCTCGTGGCGAAACTCGTTCGCCACGAACATGTTCTGACCCGAGCCTCGCTGATCATGCGCATGTTGGCCGCGCCGGACGAAATTGAAGGCGTCCTCGCTGAAGCCACGTCCTGCCTCGTAACTATCGATGAACACATACAGCTCTCGCAGCACGACAGCAGTGCCGACGGCTGGGAGCGGTACCGGCTAGCCGGCATCAACGTCTACGACTTCTCGCACGATCCGCCCAGACCATACGCTCCACCCCAGCGTCCATGACGCTGCCACGGCGCAGAAGTATCTCGATGCCGTGATCGGGTACGCGCTGATGCCGCAAACAACGCGCTGAGGCGCAACTACCGGTCAGCGGGATATCAGTAGCGACCTACAGTCAGTCACTGCTTTCGGTCTTGCGCCGGCCCTTCGGCGGGTCAACTCTTGCCGTCCTGGTGGAGCCGGTTTGTTCCGGCACAACCACGGCGCTCCAAGCCGTCGTTGCGGCCGGCGACAACCGCGATCCGCTCTGCTGGTTCCTGCGCTTCGGTCTGCTCGCCTCGTCGCGGACTGTTCGCTCCCGCCGCTGCCGCCCCGAAGGTACCCGAGCAGCGCCCAGCCGATCGGCAAGCGGCCCAGGAGCGGGCAGCGTGCGAGTGCGAGGCGCCCGGCATGACCCCGCTGACGGTGGCGGAGGTTCAGACGAAGACGCTCAGCAGCATGATGAGGGCGATCGACACCACGGAAATGATGGTCTCCATGGCCGACCAGGTCTTGAAGGTCTGGCCCACGGTCATCCCGAAGTACTCCTTCACCAGCCAGAAGCCGGCGTCGTTGACGTGGGACAGGAACAGCGAGCCCGAACCGATCGCCAGCGCCAGCAAGGCCGTGTTCGTGCCCGGCAGCTGGGCCATCAGCGGGGCCATCAGGCCGGCGGCGGTCACCGTCGCGACTGTGGCGGAGCCGGTGGCCAGGCGGATGCCGACCGCGATCAGCCAGCCCAGCAGCAGGGCCGAGATGCCGCTGGCCGCGGCGGCCTTGCCGATGGCGTCGCCGATGCCGATGGCGACCAGGATCTGTTTGAAGCCGCCGCCCGCGCCGATGATGAAGACGATGCCGGCGATGGGCAGGAGGCTGGCGGCGATCATGTCGCTGACCTGGACTCGGGAGAAGCCGCGCAGGTAGCCGAAGGTGAACATGGCCAGGAGTACGGCCAGGAGGAGGGCTACGAACGGGTCGCCGATCGAGTCGAAGATCTTGCGGGCCGGGTTGTTCTTGTCGTCGGTGGCGATGTCCGCGATCGCGCGGCCGAGCATGAGGGCCACCGGGAGCAGCACCGTGATCAGGGTCAGGAGGAAACCGGGGCGGGTGGTCGTGGGCGGCTCGACCCCAGGTGAGGCCTGCGCCTCGGGTGCGGCGTCGGCGGGGGAGCCGTCGGCGGCCGCTTCCCCGGCGGTGCGGGTCGACGCGCGCTCGAACTCGGCGACCAGACGGGCGGGGGGTTCGGGGTTGACGAAGCGGGCGATCCACATGCCGTACAGGGGGCCGGAGACGATCACCGTCGGGATCGCGACGATCAGGCCGAAGGCGAGGGTCTGGCCCAGGTCGGCGTGCAGGGCGTTGATCGCGATGAGCGGGCCCGGGTGCGGCGGGACCAGGCCGTGCATGACGGACAGGCCGGCCAGGGCGGGGATGCCGACGCGCACGATCGACGTCTGCGCGCGGCGGGCCACCAGGAAGATCACGGGGATGATCAGGACCACGCCGACCTCGAAGAACAGCGGGATGCCGATGATCATCGCGATCAGGGCCATCGCCCACGGGAGCCGGGCCTTGCCCGATTTGCCGACGATCGTGTCGACGACCTGATCGGCGCCGCCCGAATCGGCGAGCAGCTTGCCGAGGATCGTGCCGAGCGCGACGAGGATGCCGACGCCGCCAAGGGTGGTACCGAAGCCGGATTCAAAACTGCTGATGGACTTCGCGGCGCCGAGCCCGGCTCCGAGGCCCACCACGGCGCTGCCGAGGATCAACGACAAGAACGGATGGATTTTGTACCGTGTGATCAGCACGACCACCACCGCGATCGCGACCACCGTCCAGATGACCAGCGTCGTGTCGTGCAACGTCCAGTGCATCGGGCTCCTCCTCCCGGACGGGGCCCGGCAGTCGGCTCACACGTCGGGGTGCGCGCGCAGGATCGCGTCCACGATCTCGTTCGGCGGCGGCTCGACCGACACTTCGGTCACGCCCTCGTCGGGCTCCGGCGGCTCCAGATCGGCGAACTGGCTGTCGAGCATTTCCACGCGCATGAAGTGCCCATGCCGGGCCGCGAGCCGGCGCGTGATCAACTCGCGGGAACCTTCGAGGAACACCAGGCGAACCTGCGGCCGGCCGTGGCGCAGCCGCTCGCGGTACGCGCGCTTGAGGCCGGAGCACGTGACGACCCCGGACTCACCGGCCGCGGCGCGCTCGTCGATCCACTCCCCGATGCGATCGAGCCAGGGCCCGCGGTCGTCGTCGGTGAGCGGGATGCCGCTCGCCATCTTCTCGACGTTGGCGGGCGGGTGGAAGTCGTCGGCCTCGGCGTACGTCCAGTGCAGCCGCCCGGCCAGCATCGCCCCGACGGTGGTCTTGCCCGTGCCGGCCACACCCATGACGAGGAACACCGGCGGCGCGTCTGGCATGCGTGGACCATACCCGCGTGGCCCGTTCGTCACACTTCGCGCATTCGCGCTCGACCGTCAGTCGGTCAGCCGCTCCAGCTCGGCGACGTCGGTGACGCGCCGGACCTTGGTCACGACGGCCATCGGCAGCGGGGCGTAGAGGTGCGGGAACGTCCCGTGCTCGTTCGTTTCCCACTTGAGCGCCGCGCCCAGCGGCTCGTCGGCGACCGAGAGGACGACGAGCTCGGGAACGCCGGCGAAGTAGCGCGTCGCCGTGCGGTGGACCTGCTGCGCCGTCGACAGGTGCACGTACCCGTCGCCGAGGTCCAGCGGGGAGCCCGCGAACGAGCCGGCCTGTTCGAACGCGGCCCACTCAGCGGGGAGCAGGATCTTGTAGACGGTCACCGGTCGCCGCGCAGCCGGCCGTACACGAGGACGTCGCGCCAGGCCCCCTCGCGGAACTCGGCCGAGCGCAGGATGCCCTCGCTCAGGAAGCCGACCTTCTCCAGGGCCTTCTGCTCGGCGATGTTCTCGGGCTGGACCCGCGCCTCGATCCGCTGGGTCGGGGTGGCCGCGAACAGGTGGTCGCAGAGCAGGGTCTGGGCGCGCCAGCCGACGCCGCGGCCGCGCCACTCGGGCAGCAGGACAATGCCGATTCCCCAGTACTGCGCCATCCCCGACCCGATCGCGAACCACTGCACGAACCCGGCCGCGGTCTCGTCCGCCTCGACCATGAGCCGGCCGTCCTCGCCGCCGAGGTACCCGTCGAGCGCGAAGCGCCGCGCCGGCCCGTTCGGCTCCTGGTATCCGGTCCAGGCGGGACCGGCCAGCCCCGGCTCGGTCGCGAACCGGCGGAACATGGCCAGGTCGCCCTCGACCACAGGCCGAAGCCGCACCCAGGTCTTGTTGTTCACACGCCCCCACCTCACTCGACCGGCAAGATCGTCCGCCATCTTCGCCGAAGTTCGCGGCCCACGCCATCCGGCGACTCGTCGTCAATCGCGTGACGCTACCGGCTCCGGCCAGGCCCGTCGATGTATTCCAGGGAACGGGGCGCGAACAGTCCGCGCGGCGCACCGGAAAAGATGCCGGTGGCCGCGCGGAAAGCGGCGTTATTTCGTCAGCGCGGGCGCGACTTCCTTGCGGATGAGTTCGAAGGAGCGGGCGCGGGCGTCGATGTCGTACACCATGCAGGTCAGCATGAACTCGTCCGCCTGGGTCGCCGCGAGCAGGTCGGTGAGCTGCCGGCGCACCGTGGACGGCGAGCCGAGGGCCTGGCCGTCGCGGCGGGAGAGGACGAACTCGCGTTCGCGGTCGCTGTACGGATAGGCCGCCGCCTCCTCCGGGGTGGCGAGCGGTTCCGGGCGGCCCGAGCGCAGACGCAGGAACGACAGCGCGCTCGGCCCCGACAGGAACTCCGCCTCCTCGTCGGTCTCGGCGGCGATCGCGCTCACCGCGACCATCGCGTACGGCTCGGTGAGCCATTGCGAGGGGCGGAAGTTCTGCCGGTACAACGCGAGGGCCGGCAATGTGTTCTGCGAACTGAAATGGTGCGCGAATGCGAACGGCAGGCCGAGCAGGCCGGCCAATTGCGCGCTGAAACCGCTCGAACCGAGCAGCCAGACGTCGGGCTTGGAGTCCTTTCCCGGCGAGGCGAGGATCCGGTTGCCGCCCTCGAAATAGGCGATCAGATCCTGCAGTTCCTCCGGGAAATTCTCCGCCGACAGGCCCTCCATGGTGCGGCGCAGCGCGAGCGCGGTGTACTGGTCGGTGCCCGGCGCCCGCCCGATGCCCAGGTCGATGCGGCCGGGGTGCAGCGCCTCCAGGGTGCCGAACTGCTCGGCGACGACCAACGGAGCGTGATTGGGCAGCATGACGCCGCCGGAGCCGACGCGGATCGTGGTGGTGGCCGCGGCGAGGTGCGCCAGCAGGACCGCTGGCGAGGAGCTCGCGATGGCCGGCATGTTGTGATGTTCGGCGACCCAGAACCGCCGGTACCCCAGCGCCTCGACACGCCGGGCGAGCTCGGTGGTGTTCCGCAGCGCCTCCCCGGTCGAGCCGTTGACGGCGACGGGTGCGACATCGAGTACGGAAAGCGGAAGTTCACTCACAGATCAAGGTCAACACGGGATCGGGCGGCGATATTCCCGTACCGTGGCGGGAATGGTCCGTGCGCCGTTCGTCTATGAGGTGACGCTCGGTGAGCGCATCCGGCACCTCGTGTCGCCGCTCACCCCGGACGAGGTGTTCGCGCACGGATTGTGCACCGAGGCGGTCTTCGGCCTGCTCGCGCTGGGGGTCGCCGGGCTCGACGGGATGCCGCCGGACCACTTCGAGGAGAATCCGGTCTTTGTGCGTTTCCTGCACGAAACGATCGGCGACGATGTGTTCGGCGTCCCGGCCGTGCGTGAACAGGCGGCCGGGATCGGCGACGGGTGGCTCTACATTCTCGACGCGCGCACGCCGGACCCGGCCGGAACCGTGCCCAACGAGGACATCATCGGTGCCGTGCGCGTGCGGGAAAAACAACCGGTGCCGCTCTCGTACCGTGCCAATGCGCAGCACCGCCTGTACACGTCGGCGGGTTTCTTCCAATTGCCGGAGGAGCTCGAAATGGCGTTGCTGAAACGGTTGCGGGCCCTGGCCGAGGCGCCTGAGCTAGGTTCCTAGGAAGCGGTCCGCGGATTTGGGAGGGGTGCGGGAGGCGCATTCGGCAGTACCCTGCTCAACGTGACAGCTGACCCCAGTGTGTGGCGGGTCAAGGGCATGCCGCTGGCCCATGCGACGGGGCGCGGAGTGCTCGACGGGAAGCGGCTCGCGGTCAAGGATCTGTTCGCCGTCACCGGGTTCGCCGTCGGGGGCGGAAATCCGGTCTGGCTCGCCGAGGCGCTGCCGTCCGCCGAGGACGCGCCGGCGGTGGCCCGGCTGCGCGCGGCGGGCGCGGTGGTGCAGGGCATCGCGCACACCGACGAGTTCGCGTACTCGCTCTCCGGCGCGAACGTCCACTATGGTGCGCCGCCCAATCCGGCCGCGCCCGGGCTGGTGACCGGCGGCTCCTCCAGCGGGCCGGCCTCCGCGGTCGCGACCGGGCACGCCGATGTGGGGCTGGGCACGGACACGAGCGGTTCGGTGCGCGTACCGGCGTCGTGTTGCGGCCTGTTCGGCATGCGCCCGACGCACGGCGTGGTGCCGGTCGACGGGGTGATGCCGCTCGCGCCGTCGTTCGACACGGTCGGCTGGATCACCCGCGACGCGCCGACCCTCGCGGCCGTCGGGGACGTGCTGCTGCCGCCGGGATCGGCGGAGGGGCCGCGCCGGTTGGTGGCTTTCGGGGGTACCGCCGAATCGGCCGGAATCCTCGGACTGCCCGTCACGTCGGCGACGCTGTCCACCTGGGACGATCCCGATCCGCTGCTGCTCGCGTTCCGCCGGGTGCAGTCGGCCGAGGCCTGGCGCCTGCACGGGGCCTGGGTGGAGTCGCATCCGCGCGCCCTGGCCGCGGAGGTCGAGGCGCGCTTCCGGTTCGGCTCGCACGTGAGCGCGGAGGAGGAGGCTTCGGCCCGGGCGTACCTCGCGGACCGCCGCGCCGAACTGCTCGCGCTGCTCGGCGACGACGCGTGGCTGGTGCTGCCCGCCGGCGGCCCGGGCCACCCCCGTGCGCTGGGGCTGGAGGGGCGCGACGCGTGGCGCCGGTCGATCCTGCGGTGCTCGGTGCCGGCGAGCGCGTACGGGCTGCCGAGCGTTTCCGTCCCCACCGGCGCCGATCCGCCGGCCGGCATCGCGCTGATCGCCCCGCCCGGGCGCGATCGGGCGCTGCTGGCCCTCGTCGCGGCCGCGTTCCCGAAGTCGCTGGACCACGGCTCGAACGGCTGGCGGGCCGGTTGATCGTTCGACGGGGCGACGGTCGCGGGGCCGCCTGACATACTCCTGGCGTGACGTCGCCGCAGTACGACCCGTACCAGCCGTATGGTCAGCCTGGGGTTCCGGGAGCGCAGTTCCCGCCGGGCGGTGTGCAGCAGCCGCCGGCCGGATATCAGCCGCCGGCCGCGCCGGCGCCGTTCCGGCCGCGCACCGGGGTGCTCGTGGCGATCGTCGGCGGGTTGCTGGCGCTGTGCGTGATCGGCGGGAGCGTGGCGGCGTACATCGTGCAGACCGGGCTGCCGGACGTCCTGCCGACGGACCTTTCGCATCGGCAGCCCAAGGACCCGTGCGCGCTGCTGGGCAAGGACGCGTTCGGCACCGACCTCGGCGGGGCGCTCGAGAAGGCGGAGAAGGGCACCACCGGCGTCTGCGACTTCACGTTCGCGCATGATTCGCGCAGCTCGGCGCCGACCGGCTCGCGCCTGCGCCTCTACGTCGAGGTGAGCACGGCCGCCCCGACGAAGTTCGAGGGCGCCCCGACGGCCGGCCTGTCCCGCCTGCCGGTCGAGTGCGGCCAGCGCGCGTACGCCGGGCACAAGGTCGACCCGTCCGGCGAGAACGCGGACGCCGGGCTGTGGTGCCTCGACCAGGACACGTATCTCACGCTGACGTTCCACGGGTACAACCACGACCGCTTCAACGCCCTCGAACTCGACGAGATCATGGCCCGCATCGGCCGCACCGCCCTGGCCAACGTCCCGAAAGCAAAGTGACCGCCCGGCGATGGCGACGGTTGCGATCATCGGGGACGTGGGCGGGTGCCTGGAGCAGCTCGCCGCGGCGGTTGACGCGCTCGACGACCCCGCCACCGTCGTGGTGCAGGTGGGGGATCTCGTCGACCGCGGGCCGGACAGCTCCGGGGTGCTGTCCTATGTGGGCGATCGGCTCGCGGGCGGGCGGTGGGTGCAGCTGGTGGGCAACCACGACGCGCAGTACGTGGGGAAGGAGCTCCAGCCGTTCTGGCCCGAGCGCCTCGCCGACGGGGACGCGGCGCTGCTGCGCGGTTGGTGGTTGCGGGACCGGTTGCGGGTGGCGGCGGCGGTGCGGACGAGCGAGGGTGAGGAGTTGCTCGTCACGCACGCCGGGCTGAGCCGGCGGGCGTGGGGTGAGCTGGGGGATCCGGTCACCGCGGGCACCGCGGCCGCGCTGCTGAACACGCGGCCGGAGCCGTTGCTGTGGGCCGATGACGGTCCGTTGTGGACGGAGGCGGGCACGAACCTGTATCCGGGGTGGCTGGAGGAAGTCGGGCCGCCGATGCCGTTCTCCCAGGTGCACGTGCACTCGTCGATCGTCGACTGGGACCGGACGGTGTGGCGCTGCCGGGAGCACCTGCGCGACCGGTCCACAGTGGACTGGGCGGCCCGGCACACGGTCACCCGGGCCGGTGGGGCGCGCTTCATCGCCGTCGATCCGCGGCACGGCAAGCGCGGGGCGGCGGCGTGGAGCCCGCTGATCCTGCGCGGCGCTACGCTGCTGGAGTAGCGACCGACACCGAGGCCTCCGCGAAGGCGCGGATGACCGGGTGGACGCGCGTGCCGTCGCCCGCCAGTTCCGGCTGGAACAGGGTGCCGAGCATGAACGGGTGGCCGGCCAGTTCGGCCACGCGGACCTCGCCGTCGTCGTCGTGGCCGGTGAAGTGCAGGCCGTGGGCCTCCAGGGCGGGCAGGTAGGCGCGGTCCAGGCCGTACGCGCAGTGGTAGCGCTCGACCGAGCGCTCGACGCCGAAGATGCGCTCGGCCAGCGTGCCCCGGCGCAGGTTGACGGCGCCCTCACGGCCGACCAGGGAGCAGGCCAGCGGGACGATGAGCGGGTGGGCGCCGGCCGGGTCGTTCTCGGCGTGGGCGGCGTCGGGCAGGCCGGCCACGTCGCGGGCGATCTCCAGCATCAGGTGCTGGAAGCCGCCGCAGGTGCCCAGGAACGCGATGCCGTGTTCGCGGGCGGTGCGGACGGCGGCCAGGGCGCCCGCCTCCGAGCGGTACGGCGAGCCCGGCACCAGCCAGATCCCGTCGAATCCGGCCAGGGCGGGGTCGGCGGCCTCCTCGGACGGGATCCAGTACGCGTCCAGGGCCAGGCCGTGCTGCTCGCGCAGGACCTCGATGAGGGCCGGGATGCGCGTGTGGGAGCGGACGTGTTCGGAGCGGTCGCCGACGAGCGCGACGCGGGCGGTTCGGGTCGTCGTCATGCCTTGAGCGTGCCGTGAGCGGCGGTGATAAGTCCAACGACTGTTTGCGGTACCGGCATAAGGAACACTGATCTCATGGACCCTCACCTGCTGCGGACCTTCGCGGCCGTGGCGCGGCTCGGATCGTTCTCGGCGGCCGCGGACGAGCTCGGGTACACCCAGTCGGCGGTGTCGCAGCAGATCGCGGCGCTGGAGCAGGACGTCGGCGCGGTGCTGTTGCGGCGGCGGCCGGTCGGGCTCACCGATGCGGGGGCGCGGCTGCTCGAGCACACCGGGCCGATTCTGCTGCGCCTGGCCGCCGCCCGCGCGGACGTCGCGCGGTTGTCGGGGCCGCCGCCCGCCGCCGTGGTGCTGGGGGCGACGCCACTGTCCGGAGTGGACACGGTCGCGCTGGTCGGTGTGCAGCGGGCGATGCCGCGGGTCACGTTCACGCTGCGCGTCGCCGGGCGGGACGCGGTCGCGACCGGGGTGGCCGTCGGGGAGCTGGACCTCGGGCTGGTCGACGGGGTGACCGCGCCGAGCGATCCGCTGCCGCTGCCGGACGCGGGGCAGCTGTCCACTGTGGTCGTCGCCGAGCGGCCGGCCGTGGTGGCGCTGCCGGCCGGGCACCCCCTGGCGAGCCGCCGCGGGCTGCGCCTGGCCGACCTCGCCGACGCCGTCTGGCTCGACGCGCCGCAGGTCGCCACGCCCCTCGACCAGCTTCGCGCCCTCGCGCGGGCGGAGGGCTTCCGGGGCGGCATGGCATATCCCGGTACCGATGCGGCGTTGTGTTTGGGCTTGATCGCGGCCGGCGCGGGACTGGCGCTGCTGCCGGGCACCGCCCTGACCCCGGATCTGCGCGGCGTCCCGGTCACCGAGCCCCGCCTGATCCACCGCACCGACCTCGTGCACGGCTCGCTCACCGCACCCGCCGCCGCCGTGCGGGCCGCGCTCAGTCTTTGAGGTCGGCGGCCACGGCGGCGTGGTCGGACGGCCAGACCCCGCCGACGGGCACGTTTCCGCAGACATAGGCCCGTTTGACGGTACCGCGGGTGCCGCGCGGCAATCCCACGAGCACATAGTCGATGCGCGAGGACGGCAGCCCGAAGGCGCGCGTGTGTGGGTTGCGCGCGTCCCACGTGTATCCGGGATCGGCGCCGGAAGTGAAGCGCCAGGCATCCACGAGGACCTGCCCCTCCGCGGCCGGCGCGGTCAGCCGCCCGCCGAGCAGGCGCAGTTCGTCCGAGTCCGGTTCGGCGTTGCAGTCGCCGGTGACCACCGCCGGGTGCTCGGCCCCGGTGTGCCGGGCGACGAACCGGGCCATCGCCGCGACCTGCCCGACCCGCACCGCCGATCCGGCCGGCGGCGAGTGCAGGTGGGTGGTGAAGAACGGCACCGGCCCGGCCGGGGCGTCGACGCGGGCGTGCAGCACGGTGCGCCCGTCGCCGCCCGGCAGCGCGGCGATGGCCGAGGCGCCGATCGGCCACCGGCTCAGCACCGCGTTGCCCGCGCCCACGTCGTGCTCGCCGGTGCGGCGCTGCCAGAGGTGGGCCTGCGGCGACGGCGACCACGCCCAGTGCATGTCCAGCTCCGCCGCCAGCACCGCCGCCTGGTTGCGCGACGGCTCGGCCCACACCTCCTGCAGCCCGCACACGTCCGGCCGTTCGGCGCGCAGCACGGCCAGGATCGCGTCCTGCCGGGCCCGCCAGTCACCGAACCGCCACCACAGGTTCCACGTCAACACGCGCATGGCACGACGGTAACGCTCAGCCGATGGTGACGACCTTGGCCCAGTCCGGCAGGCGGTCCGGTTCGTAGTCGGGGTCGTCCTCGTCCCAGGACGGCTGCACGGCCCGCGGGAACAGGCCCACCACCGTCCGGCACGGCGGGCGGTGCGACGGCCACGGGGTCTGGCCGTCGGTCAGGACCACCACCACGTCCGGCCGCGGGTTGCGGCGCAGCGCGCGGGTGAAGCCCTCCCGCAGGTCGGTCCCGCCGCCGCCCAGCAGCGGGATTCCCTCGCCCCGGCAGAGCGGAACGGCCACGTGCGCGGCCGCGTCGCAGGACATGACGCGCACCAGGTCGCGGCGGCCGCCGACGGCGTGGCCGATCGCCGCGACCTCCAGCAGGGCCGCGCCCAGCTCGGCGTCGCTGACCGAGCCGGAGGTGTCGATGATGACGGTGACGTTCGGCGGGCGGCGGCGCAGGCTCGGCAGGATGACGCCGGGCAGGGCGGCGCCGCGGCGGGCCGGGCGGCCGTACGTGTAGTCGTCGCCCGACCCGCCCGCCGACGCGGCGCTGCGCACGGCCGCGCCGAGGAGCTGCCGCCACGGCTGCGGCGGGTGGAAGGCGGCGTCGGCCCAGCGGGCCCAACCGGCCGGGGCGGTGCCGGGTTTGCCGCGGATGGCCTGGCTGACCCGGAACCGTACGGCGTCGCGCTCCTGCGGGGTGAGGCCGGCGGCGCCGTCGGGGCCGAGGTCCCACGGGCGGGGCAGGCCGTCGGCGCCGCTGCCGCAGTCCAGCCACACGTGGTCCTGGGTGCGGGCGCCGAGGCGGAACTGCGGCAGGTACTCCTCCATGAGCTGCCCGCCCGGAAGGCCGAGCACCGCCGGGTGCAACGCGCCCTCGGGCCTCGGCAGGCCGTCGCCGAACGCGTCGTCGTTGATCTCGCAGTCGGCGGCGATGTTCATCCGCAGCCGCTCGCCCGGGCCGTCGAGCCCCTCGCGGGTGGCGAGGCGGTCGCCGCGGCCGTGGTGGTCGCGCAGCAGGTGCGAGACCTCGTGCACCCAGACCGCGGCGAGGTCCGCCAGCGGTGTGGCGTCGACGAAGGCCGGGTTCACATAGCAGCGCCAGTACTGGTCCACGCCCATCGTCGGCACCAGTCGCGACTCGACGGGGTGCAGCGCGAACAGGGCGCTCGCGAGGTACGGGCGGGCGCGGGTGGCGAGCAGGCGCGCGGAGTACAGCTTCTCGACGTCCATCAGCGGGCCGCCGCGAGGGAGACGGCCACGACACCGGCGAGGCGTTCGATGGACGCGGGCAGCTCCCACGCCTCCTCGCGCAGGGCGGCCAGGGTCTGGGCCGGCACCACCACGAGGTCGGGCGCGCCGGTGTCCAGGGCGGCGGCGAGCACCGCCCACGCCGCGTCCCAGCGCTCCCGCGTGCGGCGGTGCCGGACCGCGTCGACGACGGCGTCGAGGACGGCCTGGCGCAGGTCGCCACGATCAGGCAGTACAACCGCGGCAGGGTCGTTGAGAAGCTCCTCGGGGTCGGGCAGGTCGAGGCGGTCGAGGCTGGCCAGCAGCTCCAGGCCCGGCCCGTCGCCGACCGCCCCGCGCACGAGGAGGGACAGCACCTCGCGGGACGTGCCGGCGGCGGTGGCGAACGCGAGCAGGCGCAGGGCCATGTCCCACGTGCGCGGCGACGGCCACGCCCCGCCGCGGCGGGCCTCGGTCGACGGCAGCTGGTGCACGAGGCGGGGGCGGGCCGCGAGCAGGGCGCAGACCGCCCGCCGCGCGTAGGCGACCGCCTCGGGGAGCCGGCCGGCGTCGAGCTCCGGCAGCTGCGCGCAGGGCCAGACGCCGCCGAGGCCGCGGACGACGACGTCGTGCTCGAACGTCCACTGCAGGTGCACGAACCGGTTCGCGAGCGGCGCGCTGAGCTCCCAGCCGTCGGCCGCGGACGAGCGCGGGTTGGCGGCGGCCACGATCCGCACGCCCGGCGGCAGGGTCAGCGCCCCGACCCGCCGTTCGAGGACCACGCGCAGCAGGGCGGCCTGCACGGCGGGCGGCGCGGTCGACAGCTCGTCGAGGAACAGCAGTCCGTGCCCGGCCCGCACCAGTCGCACGGCCCAGTCGGGAGGAGCCATGGGCACCCCTTGTACGGCCGGATCCTCGCCCAGCACCGGAAGGCCGGAGAAGTCGGAGGGCTCGTGGACGCTCGCGATGACGGTCGTCAGGGGCAGGTCGAGGGCGGCCGCGAGCTGGTTGAGCGCGGCGGTCTTGCCGATGCCGGGCTCGCCCCACAGCAGCACCGGCAGGTCCGCCGCGACCGCGAGGGTCAGCGCTTCGAGCTGCACGTCCCCGCGGTGCTCGGTGTCGGTGTCGGCCAACAGCTTCAGCAGGTCGGTGGCGGTGTCCAATGTGGTCATTCGGCTTCACCTTGTGGGGTTCAGGCCGGCCCGGAACAGTCCGTGCCGGATGCGGCGCTCGGCCGCGGTTTCCAGAGCTTCACGCAGGGCGCCGGCGCGCAGCAGCGCGTCCGGGCCGAGCAGGTCTTCCACGGCGGCCAGCGCACCGGCCGCGTCGCCGTGGTCGAGCCGCGCGCGGACGTCGTCGAGGTCCTCCGGGTGCCGGTGGGCCTGGTCGATCGCGCGCAGGCAGGGCAGTGGCGGCCCGCCGAGCGCCGCGAGCAGCTCCTCGCGGCGCAGCTGGGCCGGGTCGTGGTCGAGCGCGCACAGCACGCCGCCGACGAGGCCGATGCGGTGCGGGGTGCCGCGGCAGTCGACGATCCGCGCGTCTCCCGGCCGCACCGGCGCCCGCGCCCGCGCGTGGCCGGGCGCCAGGGCCGCGGCGACGAGCGGGTGCAGGTCGCCGGGCTCGATCAGGCCCTCCTCGAGCAGCTCGAGGTCGGGGGCGGGCCAGGTCGAGGCGTGCGGGAGCACCGGCAGCCGCGGGTCACGGCTGCGGGCCGCCCGCGCCGCCCCCGCGCGCACGTCCAGCAGCAGCCGGCGCGCACCCGCCTTGACCAGCACCGTCGGCGCGTCCGGGAACACCTGTCGCGCCTCGTGCGCCCAGTCACCGGCCGCCCGGTCGCGCAGCTCGCCGGCGCGCCGGGCGTCCCACAGGTGCCGGTGCAGGTCGAGGCGGAAGTGCCGGTCCGGGTGCCGGCCGCCGGTCTCGCCGTCCCACAGGGTCAGGCTGAACCGCTGCCCGCCGGCCGCCCACGCGGGCGGCGTCCGCGCGACGAGGGTCAGGCCGGCGTCCTCGTACCGGGCGAGCGCGACGGTCAGCCCCGGCCGCAGCAGCCCGTCCGGGCCGATCCGGGGCAGGTGCCAGCGCAGCAGGTCAGGGGCCAGGTGGCGCAGGTCGGCGCGGATCCGCGCCGCGAGGTCGGGGCCGCGCTGCCGGGCGAGGCGGCGCAGGTTGAGGTCCACGTCGACGTGGGCGGCCGCACAGGCTCCGGCCCAGTCTCCGGCGGCGCGCCGGGCGGTGGACGTTTCGATCATCGGCGGGGGTACGGCGAACGCCCGCACCAGCCGCCACACGTGAAGCCGGGTCGCTCCGTTCGCGAGGTGCTCCTGCATCAGCAGTCACCTTGCGCGGACGGGACCCCCAATCTGGTCAGCTCGATAGCCATCGCCGACGAGCGTACCGTCCGGCGCCGGGCTTGCACCAGCCCGGCGCCGGACTCCCTCGATTTCCTAGTGGTACGACCCGTCGAGCAGGCCGTTGACGTACTTCTCCACGTTGGTGTAGCCGGTGTGGTCGAAGTCGCCGGTGGCGTCGCTCGCGTTGCCGGGGTTCAGTCCGTGCGCGGTCTCCCACGCGTCGGGCATGCCGTCGCGGTCGGTGTCGGCGGGCGCGGTGCCGCCGGCGATCGTGCCGTAGCCGTTGTTGCCCAGGCCCGTGCTCGACTGGTGGGCCCACAGGTCGCCGGCCTTTCCCAGCGACTGCACGTCGCGGATGACGAGCGCGTCGACTTGGTCGCGGGGCAGTGCGCCGGCCCTGGCCACGACGTTGGCGTAGGCGGCCGCCGCGCTCGTGGCCGGGATCGCGGCCGTCGTCGCCGACCACGGGCTCGCCAGCGCGGTCGCGCCGCCGCCGAGCCCGAGCGCCGAGCCGTTCAGCACGCCGTCCCGGTTGCTGTCGATGACGTTGCCGGCGTTGTGGACCGCCTGGTTGCCCATCTGGTAGTACGCGTTGCTCGCGTTCGTCGTGCGCGGGCCGGTGATGAAGTAGTTGCCGATGACGTCGTGGGTGAAGTGGCCGCTGGAGTTCCCGGCGGTGTACCCGGCCTGGTAGTCGTAGACCACGTTGTTGATGTACTGCGTGTTCGCCTTCGCCAGCGGGCACCGGTTGTGGGCGTTGGCGAAGAGGTTGTTGTACCAGGTGTACGGGCCGGTCTCGGTGTGCGCGGCGAACTGCTGGCCGATCGGGTCGGCGTCGATGGAGTACTGCACGGTGATGTTCGTGGCGCCGACCGAGTCGATGTTGTTCCACTGCGCGAACTCGATCGACACGTGGTCGAGGATGAGCGTGCGGCCGTTGTAGAAGTTCAGCCCGCTCTTCTTCTCGTCCGGGTCGAGGTCGCCCTGGCGGAACCGGACGTTGCGCACGATGACGTTGCTCGAGTTGGCGAACGACACCTCGCGCCCCATGATGCCGATGCCGCCGCCGGGCGCGGTCTGCCCGGCGATCGTCAGGTTGCTCTTCACCGACACGGCCGAGGACAGGCTGATGTAGCCGCCGACGTCGAACACCACGATCCGGTTCGCGGCGCTGACCGCGTCGCGGAAGGAGCCCGGGCCGCTGTCGTTGAGGTTCGTCACGTGGTACACGCTGCCGCCCCGCCCGCCGCTGGCCGCCGCCCCGAAGCCGACCGCGCCGGGAAACGCCACCGCCGGTCCGACGGGCGGCGCGGAGACCTGGTTGAACGACCACTGCATCCGCGCGATGTCGCTGCAACTCTCTTGCACGATCGGGTTGTTGCCGGCCGTGGAGCCGTCCTTGTCGCTCATGCACAGGCCGGTCGCGACCGACTTCGCCAGGAACTTGCCGGGGGCGCCGGACGAGGCGGTCAGCTGCCACGTCTGGTTCGCGCTCGCCCCGCACGTCCACTGCCACAGCTGGGTGCCGGCGGTTGTGGACGAGTTCGGGACGTCGACGCACCGGCCGCTCGCGACGCTGGTCAGGCCGTAAACGCCGTTCTGGGCGACGACCCGGAACTGCTGGCCCGAGCAGGCCAGCTGGACCAGTGGGTCGCCGTTGGCCGCGCCGCTGCCGGACACGGTGAGGCACTTGCCGGACGCGCCGGAGGCCAGGGTGTACGTGCCGCCGGCGACCGGGGTGGCGGCGGCGCCGGCGGGGCGGATCGCGACCGCGGTGGTGAGCAGGCCCGCGGCGGCGACCACGAGCACGAGGGGCTTGCGCATCGAACCGTCCGTCCTTTCGTGAGGGGATCGCCACGAAAGATGCCGGCCGGACGGATCGATAACGGTTTTTGGCCCGCGGGTCGGAGCGGGCCTGGAAACCGCGTGAAAGGTACGTCAGTCGTCGCCGGACAGGGTCAGGACCGGGCTGCCGTCCGGGCAGGTCACCTGGGCCCGGACCTGCCCGCCGCCGGAGCGGGCCTTGAACCGCAGCGACGCCGCCGGCGCCGGGCCGCGCTGGACGTGGTCGGCCTCGTAGCCGGAGCGCGGGATCCACGACTCCAGGAACGCCTGGCCGTCCGTGCACGACGCGACGATGCTGCCGCCGTCCGTGGCCAGGGCGGCGCGGGTGTTCGCGGACGGTGTCGGCTGCGCGGCCGGCGCAGACGTGGACGGGGTGGGCGTCAGCTCGGCCGCGACGTCGGCCTCAGTCAAGGGGGCGTCCGACGGGCCGAACAGGCCGCGGGTCAGCAGGCCCACGGCGCCGATCGAGACCGCCGTCGCCAGCGCCGCGGCCGCCAGCCACGCCGCGATCGCCAAGGGCCAGCGCATCCGCATGCCTCCAGTGTCCGCCGGTGAAGGCTAACGCGCGGTTAAGCTCGGCCTATGGCCAAGGTGCTGATCGTGGAGGACGATGCGACGATCCGCACCGGGATCCTCAAGGCGCTCGCCGGGCGGGGGCATGTGGTGGTACCGGCGGCCACCGCCCTCGACGGGCTCCGGCTCGCCGTGGCCGAGGCCCCCGACGTGGTGCTGCTCGACCTCGGGCTGCCCGACCTCGACGGGCGGGAGGCGCTGCGGATGCTGCGCGCGGTCAGCCAGGTGCCGGTGATCGTGGTCACCGCGCGGCGCACCGAGGGCGAGATGGTGCGGGCCCTGGACGCCGGGGCCGACGACTACGTGGTCAAACCGTACGGGGCCGAACAGATCGACGCCCGGATCCGGGCCGTCCTGCGCCGCACGGCCGTTCCCGCGCAGACGTCGCTCGTGGTCGAGGCGGACGGGGTGCGGATCGACCCGCGGGCCCGCACGGCGACGCTGGACGGGGCGGCGCTGGAGCTCACGCCGCGGGAGTACGACCTGCTGCACTACCTCGTGGCCCGGGCCGGCGAGGTGGTGTCCAAGCGCGAACTGCTCACCGAGGTGTGGCAGGTGCCGTACACGGCGGCCGACAAGACCGTCGACGTGCACCTGTCGTGGCTGCGGCGCAAGCTCGGGGAGACGGCCCAGGACCCGCGGCGCATCCACACCGTGCGGCGGGTCGGCGTGAAGTTCGGCCTGCCGTGAGGCGCCGGCTCGCGCTGCTCGTCGCGGCGGCCATGGCGCTGGTCCTCGTCGCCTTCCTGGTGCCGCTGGCGCTGCTGCTGCGCACGGCGGCCGAGGACCGCGCGGTCGCCGCGGCGCGCATCCAGGCCCAGTCCCTCGGCGCGCTCGTGGCCACCGCCGACCCCGACGCGCTGCGGCTCACCGTCGAACAGTCCAATGTGGACGCCGACCACCCGGTCACGGTCTACCTTCCCGACGGTACCGTCCTGGGCGCACCCGTCACCGCCACGCCGGCCGCCCGCCTCGCCGCCCAGCGGGGCAGTTTCAGCGTCGCGCACGCCGACGGGCGCGAGGTGCTGGTGGCGGTGCAGGGCCTGCCCGGCGGGACGGCGGTCGTGCGCTCGTTCGTGCCCGAACGGGACCTGCGCCGGGGCGTCACCCGCTCCTGGCTCGTGCTCGCCGCCGTCGGGGTCGCGCTGCTGCTGCTCGGGCTGGCCGTGGCCGATCGGCTGGCGGTGGCGGTGGTGCGCCCGATCCGTACCCTCGCGGCGGTTTCCGAGGGGCTCTCCGGGGGCGACCTCGACCGCCGCGCGCCCGCCGGGGACGGGCCGCCGGAGGTCCGGCTGGTCGCCGCCGCGCTCAACCGGCTCGCCGGCCGCATCCGCGATCTGCTGCGCCAGGAGCGCGAGGCCGCCGCCGACCTGTCGCACCGCATGCGCACCCCGATGACCGCGCTGCGCCTGGACGCCGAGGGGCTGGCCGACCCGGGCGAGGCGGCGCGGATGCTCGAGCACGTCGGCGCGCTGGACCGGGCCCTCACCGCCGTCATCGAGGACGCCCGGCGCGAGCGGGACGCGCCCGCGTGCGACGCCGCCGCCGTGGTGGCCGAGCGGGTCGCGTTCTGGTCGGTGCTCGCCGAGGACCAGGGCCGCGCCGCGCGGCTCGACCTCGCGCCCGGCCCGCTGCCCGTCGCGGTGGCCGCGGCCGACCTCGCCGCGGCCGTGGACGCGCTGCTGGGCAACGTCTTCGCGCACACCGGGGAGGGCACCGGGTTCGCCGTCGCGCTGAGCGCCGCGCCCGGGCGGGTCGAGCTGGTCGTCGAGGACGACGGGCCCGGCTTCGACCCGGCGGCGGGGGAGCGGGGCGTCAGCGGCGGCGGCTCGACCGGCCTCGGCCTGGACATCGCCCGCCGCACCGCCGAGTCCACCGGCGGGCGGCTGCACATCGCCGGCTCGCGGGTGACGGTCGCGCTCTTAACCGATCGTTAGCCTCGCGCCAGGAACGCCTTGACGAAGGTGCCGGGAGGGTTGGTCGCACAAGCAACACAGCGATCAGGAAGGTGTACCTCCAATGCGCAGACTCATCCTCATCGGCGCGACGACCGCGGCGGCCCTGGCCCTCGGCGGGACGGCGCTGGCCGCGTCCTCGGATTCGTCCTCGGACCCCTCCTCGGTGCCGTCCCAGGTAGTGGTCAGCGAACGTGCCACTCCTGAGGACAACCCGTCCCGTGGCGTGGACGACAATCCGTCCCGCTCCGTGGACGACGACCCGACTCCCCACGAGACCACGTCGGCCGAGGTCAGCGCGTCGCCGTCGGTCAGCGCCACCGTGGATGACCACGGCGGACTCCGCACCCACGAGGCCGGCGACGACCACGTGCGGGGTGGTCACGGCCGCGACGACCGCGGTGGAGACGATCATGGGGGTTCCGGCCACCGGCGATAGCTGCGATCATGTCGCCGTGCCCCTGCTCGACGACGACGCCCTCGCCGGATCGGCAGTGGTGGCGAACTCCGCGATGAACCGCGAACGCGGCCTCGACGGTGTCAACAGCTACGAGCGCGAGCTCGGCTTCAACCCGGTCGAGGTGATCACGGCCCTGGCCCGCGTCACCGGCGCGCCGGACACGGTCGCGTGGCTCGACCTGTGCTGCGGCTCCGGCCGGGCGCTGGTCGAGGCCGCGCGGCGGATCGACGAGCAGGGTGTGGCGGGGCGGGTGCTGGTCGAGGGCGTCGATCTCGTCGACGCGTTCGTCCCGGCGCCCGACGTGCCGTGGCTGCGGCTGACCGCGGCGCCCGTGCTCGGCTGGGCGCCGCGCCGGCGCTACGACCTCATCACCAGCGTGCACGGCCTGCACTACGTCGGCGACAAGCTCGGCCTGCTGACCCGGGCGGCGAGCTGGCTGACCGCCGGCGGCCGCTTCGTCGCCGACCTGGATCTGGCCGAGGTGCGGCTGGCCGACGGCACCCCCGCGGGGCGCCGCCTCGCGACGGACCTGCGCGACGCCGGGTTCAGCTACGACGGCCGGCGCCGGCGGATCGGGCGCGACGACCGCGGGGACGTCGACCTGCCCTACGAGTACCTGGGCGCCGACGACAGCGCGGGCCCGAACTACACCGGCCAGGAGGCCGTGCACTCGTACTACCGGCGCAGGAAGGGCACCCCCGCGTAGCCCAGCTGCTCGGCGTAGTGCTCGCCGCCGACCTTGCCGGCCAGCTCCAGGCTGACCATGCCGTGCGCGAGGGCCCACAGGTGCAGCGCCACGGGTTCCGGGTCGTCGCCGGTGAACACGCCCTCTGCCTGGCAGCGGGCCACGCCCTCGACGAGGGGGCGGTAGGTGGCGTCCGCGGCCTCCGTGTGCCCGAAGCCGCCGGTGAACATCAGGCCGTACAAATGCGGGCTGTGCAAGGCGGCCTCGCGGTAGGCCATGCCGAGCCCGATCAGGTCGACGAGCGGGTCGTCGGTCCTCGGGGTGGCGGCGAGCGCCTCGCCCAGCCGCCGGAACCCCTCCCGGTGCATCGCGTCGAGCAGGCCCCGCTTGTCGCCGAAGAGGGTGTAGACGGGCATCGTCGAGACCCCCGCGGCCGCCGCCACCTTGCGCAGGGACAGCCCGCCGGGGCCCTCCTCGACGAGGATGCGCGCCGCGGCGTCGACCAGCCGCCCGGTGAGCTCGCTGTTGACCTGGGCCACGGTCAGCGACTATAACAGTGTTATGAGCGATAACGTTGTTATTCCGCTCCACGCCGCGGCCGCGACCGTCTCGCTGCTGCTGGGCGCCTACAACCTGCTGCGCCGCACCCGGGGCGACCGGGTGCACAAGGTGGCCGGCCGCGTGTGGGTCGGCGCGATGTACTTCACGATCATCAGTTCGTTCCTCATCCAGTCCCTGAACCCGGGGCACTTCAGCTGGATCCACGGGCTCTCGGCGTTCACCTTCGGGACGCTGAGCATCGCGCTGTGGGCCGCGCTGACCGGGCGGATCGAGACCCATCGACGGTTCATGACCGGCTCGTACCTGGGGCTGCTGGGCGCGTTCGCCGGCGCGGTGGTGGTGCCGCAGCGGGACATTCCACAGTGGATCGTGCACCGCCCGCTGGAACTGGCGCTGGGCGCGCTGGCCTGCGCGGCGGTCGCGGCGCTGGTGGTGCTGGCCGGGCGGCGGGGGAGGCGGGTCAGCGCTTGACGGTGCCCGGCGTGACGCCGTAGACGAGGCGCAGGATGGCGTCGGTGAGGGTGTCGAGCAACTCGTCCTCGTCGTAGGCGCCCGGGTTCGCATACATGTCGGCGAACGTGATGCTGCGGAGGTGGACCGCCATCTTGGCGAGCAGGTCGGGCGGTCCGCCGACGGTCCGGCCGGCCCGCGCGTCGCGCTCGATGCGCCTGCTGAACGCGGTGCATCCGTCGTCGACCAGGCGGTCGCGGACGTGCATGACCTCGGGGCCGGGGTCGGGCGTGATGAACGCCTCGCGCAGCCAGCGCCCGTCGGCCTTCCAGCGGGCCAGACCGGCGGCCAGGCCCCGGCGCAGCGCTTCGCGGTCGAGCCCGTCGGAGGCGAGCCACTCGGCCATCTCGACGTCGGCCTCGGCCAGCCGCTGGTCGACCAGCGCGGCCAGCAGGGCCTGCTTGGACTCGAAGTAGAAGTAGAAGCCGGACCGCGCGATGCCGGCCGCGCCCGCCAGGTCGTCGATCGTCACCTGGCTGATCGACTTGTCCCGGAAGACGTCCCGGGCGGCGTCGATCAGGGCCTGCTCGCGCTGATCGCCCTTGGTGGGGGCCCGTCGGCTTCTGGTGGCTGGCACGGCGTCGACTGTACCCGACGTCTCATCGTTTATTTTCGACACCGTGTTGAAAATGGTCGGCGGCGCGTCTAGGTTCGGTTGCGTGAGCCTCAGAACGCGTCTCGCCCTGCCCGTCGCCTGCTACGTGGTGCTGCTCGTCTCGGCGCTGCAGACCCTGGTCGTCCCGGTCGTCGCCGACATCCAGCGGCACCTGGGCGTCTCGGCCAGCTCGGCCAGCTGGGTGGTGACCGCCAACCTGCTCGCCGCCGCGGTCTTCACCCCGATGCTGGGCCGGCTCGGCGACCTCTACGGCCGCCGCCCGGTGATGCTCGGCGTGCTGGCCGTCGTGCTGCTCGGCTCGGTGCTCGCCGCCACCACCTCCAGCCTGCCCCTGCTGCTGGCCGGCCGGGTCGCGCAGGCCGCCAGCTTCGGCCTGTTCCCGCTGGCCATCGGCATGCTGCGGGAGGAACTGCCGGCCCCGCGGCTGACCGGCGCGATGGCCGTGGTCAGCGGCATGCTCTCGGTCGGCGCCGGCTTCGGCCTCGTCGTCACCGGCCTGCTCATGCGCCACGGCGGCGACTACCACCAGCTGTTCTGGCTCTCCACCGCGCTCACCGCGATCGGCCTGGCCGGCGTCTGGCTGCTGCCCCGCCGCGCGGGCGCGGCCACCGGCCGCCTCGACTGGACCGGCGCCGTCCTGCTCGGCCTCGGCCTGGTGCTGCTGATCCTGCCGCTGGAGGAGGGCAACGGCTGGGGCTGGGGCTCGCCCCGCGTCATCGGCTCGCTCGTGGCCGCGGTCGTCGTGCTGGCCGCGTTCGTCCTGTTCGAGCGGCGGGTCACCCACCCGCTGGTCAGCCCGCGCATGCTGCGCCACCGCCCGATCGTGGTGGCCAACGCGGCCGGCCTGTTCCTGGGCTTCGCGATGTTCGCCGTCTTCCTGGCCACCTCGGCCCTGGTGCAGACCCCGCCCGCGGTCGCCGGCTACGGCTTCGGCGCCTCGGTCCTCGCGGCCAGCCTCGTCTACCTGCTCCCCGGCACCGCCGGCGGCGTGATCACCGCCCCGCTCGGCGGCCGGCTCGTGGCCCGCTTCGGCGCCAAGGCCACCCTGGTCATCGCGGCCGTCCTGGCCGGCCTGGGCTTCACGATGCTGGCGCTGTTGCACTCGGCCACCTGGGAGGTCATCGTGGGCGCGCTGGCGGTGAACTCGGCCGTCACCTTCGGCTACGCGGCGCTGCCCGCCCTGCTCATCGCCAACGTCGAACCGGCCGAGACGGGCATCGCCAACAGCGTGAACTCGATCGCCCGCTCGGTCGGCATGTCGCTGGGCACCGCGTTCGTGGTCACCATGGTCACCCGCAACCCGATCCCGGGCCCGGTCCCGCTGCCCCGCGAGGCCCAGTTCGTGACCGTGTTCGCGGTGGGCGCGGTGCTGGCGGCGATCGCCGCGGTGGTCGTCGCCTGGGCCCTGCCCAAGCCGCGGCCGGTCGCGTTCACGGTCGAGGAGGTCGAGACCGACGAGGTCCTCGGCGCCGCCGGCCTGGACGTGCCGGCCGTCCCGGCCCATCGCTGAGCGGGCTCAGGTCCAGGGCAACGCGGATCTCGTACCCCAGTAGGCGTCCGGCGCCTCGGGCTCGATCGCGAGGTTCGGGGTAGCCGTCAGGGCGCGCAGGTTGCTGTGGAGCTGCGCGACCGTGGCGGCGCCGGACAGGACGACATCAGCGAACGGCTGGGCGAGTGCCGTGGCCAGCGCGCCGGCGTCGCGGGCGGCCAGCCGGCCGTTGGCCAGGGCCTCCTTGACGATGACGCGGCGGCCGTCCGCGTGCGCCTCGGCCAGTGCCGGCCCGGCCGACGGTTCGAGGGGGTTCCAGGTCGCCTGGACCGAGCGGAACAGCGGCGCGCCGTCCACCTCGACGCGCAGCGCGGCGCGGATCGCCGCCGCCTGGGCGGGGCCGCTCACCGACAGGCCGATGGTCAGCCCCGAATCGGCCAGCAGCCGGTGCAGCGTGCGATCGGTGAGGGCCGGGCTGTCCGGGGTCACCGAATGGATCTGGTACACCCCCGAGCCGACCCCCCAGCAGCCCGCGCGACTCGGCGAGCTGGCGCTCGAACGTGGCGGGGGAGTGGTCCTTGGTCTCGTGCACCGGGGCGTCGACGCGCCAGCCGGCTGTGTAGGTGTAGCCCCATTTCGAGCCGACCCGCACGTCCTCGTGGCCCGGCAGCCAGGCGGCCAGGAACTCCTCGGCGCGGCCGTACGAGCGGGCCACGTCGACGTAGCGGATGCCGGCCGCGTACGCCGCGTCGAGCAGCTCGTGGGCGCGGGCCCGCAGCGCCTCGACCGTGCGCTCGGCGGGCAGGTCGCGGTCCCGGCCCGTGGTGATGTAGCCCGGCCGGCCCACGGCGGCCAGGCCGAGGCCGAGCGCACGGCCGGGCGCCGGCGGCATCAGGCGGGCTGGAGGTGCTCGGCGAGGATGGCGAGGTGGGTGCGGCGGGCGGCGGTGTGCCGGGCCAGGCCCTCCTCGGTCAGGTTGACGAACACGCCGCGGCGGTCGGAGTCGCACAGGGCCCGTGCGACCAGGCCGGTCTTCTCCAGGCGGGCGACCGCGCGGGACAGGGCGCTCTGGCTCAGGTACATGTCGGCGGCCAGGTCCTGCATGCGTCGCTTCTCACAGTCCTGGGCGACCAGGCGATCGAGGATCTCGAATTCGCTCAGGGTCAGGCCGTGCTCGTCCGACAGGGCTCGCTCCAGGTGTCCGGCGAGCTCGTTGTAGCTGGTCAGCAGGGAGCGCCACCGCTCGATCAGGGCTACCTCGGACCTCATGCGCGGCATCCTACTCCTCCGGCTCGTCGAGTGCATCTGCATTAAATGCATGGGCAACTAGTGCTTGGACATTGTTTGCGCATGCATCTAGTGTCCACTCTCGTGACCATGACCTTGACCCAAGTCGATCAGGACCGGAGCGCGTCGCGGCGGCTGTGGGGGGTGCTGGCGGTGCTCTGCGCCGTGCTGTTCCTCGACGGGCTCGACGTCTCGATGGTCGGCGTCGCGCTGCCGTCGATCGGGGCCGAGCTCGGCCTGTCCACGACGTCGCTGCAGTGGATCGTCAACGGCTACGTCCTCGGGTACGGCGGGCTGCTCCTCCTCGGCGGCCGCACGGCCGACCTGCTCGGGCGGCGCCGCGTCTTCCTCATCGCGCTCGGCGTCTTCGCCGTCGCGAGCCTGGTCGGCGGGCTCGTCGACGACGGCGGCCTGCTGATCGCCACCCGCTTCGTGAAGGGCCTCGCCGCCGCGTTCACCGCGCCGACCGCCCTGTCCATCCTCACCACCACCTTCCCGGAGGGCCCGGCCCGCAACCGCGCGCTGTCGGTGTTCTCGGTCTTCGGCGCCAGCGGCTACTCCTCCGGCCTCATCCTCGGCGGCCTGCTCACCAGCGTCGGCTGGCGCTGGACGTTCCTGATCCCGGTCCCGCTCGCGGTCGCCGCGCTCGTCGCCGGCATCGCCCTCATTCCGCGCGACCGGCCCGCGGCCGAGGGCGGGCACGACCTGGCCGGCGCGGCGACGCTCGTCGGCGGCATGCTCCTGTCGGTGTACACCGTCGTGTCCGCGCCCGGCCGGGGCTGGCTCGACCCGGTGACCCTCGGGCTCGCCGGCGCCGCGGTGCTGCTGCTGGCCGCGTTCCTGGTCCTCGAGCGCCGCGTGCCGCACCCGCTGATCCGGCTCGGCATCCTGCGGATCGGCTCCATCGTGCGCGCGAACCTGAGCATGGTGGCGCTGTTCGGCTCCTACCTGAGCTTCCAGTTCATGATGACGCTGTACCTGCAGGACGTGCGGCACTGGTCGCCGCTGCGGATGGCGCTGGCGCTGCTGCCGGCCGGGCTGCTGGTCGCGTTCGGCTCGCCGTTCGTCGGGCGGCTCATCACCCGGTACGGCACCGCGCCCCTCATCGCCGGCGCGATGCTCTCGATGAGCCTCGGGTACGGCTGGTTCCTGCTCACCGCCGGCAGCACGCCGCACTACGCGGTGACGACGCTGCCGACCATGCTGCTGCTGGGCGGGGGCTTCGCGTTCGGCTTCAGCTCCATCATGGCCCAGGCCACCGACGGCATCGAGGACGCCGAGCAGGGCCTGGCCTCCGGGCTGGTGCAGACCTCGGGCCAGGTCGGCGCGGCGCTGGTGCTGGCCCTGGTGACGGCGCTCGTCGCGGCGGCCAGCCCGGCCTCGCGGGACGACTTCAGCCAGTTCCACCCGGGCATCAACCTGGTGACCGGTGTGGCGGTGCTCGGGCTGATCCTCAGCCTGGTGCCGCTGGTGTCCCGGCGCGCCAGGGCTTAGGCGTCACACGGCGAGGGCGTGGGACACCTTCCACGCCCCGCCGACCGGCACCATGGTGAGCACCACCCGGTTCTGGTCGACCTTCTCGCCCGTGATGTTGGCGTTGCGCCGGTACTGGTCCACGTACACCAGCAGCTCCACTTGCGACGGTGACGCGCTCACCACGCCGGTGGCCGAGACCGAGGCGCGCACGATCGCCTGCTCGGCCACCGCGTTGGCCTTGAGCGCGCCCGTCGTCTGCGCGTACTCGTCCGCGAAGCCGCCGGTCGTGAAGGTGCGGCCGTTGGCCACGCTCGCGTCGAAGCTGCGGTAGTCGTAGGAGAAGATGGCCTGCGCGGCGGCGTTGGCGGCGGCCGTGGACTGGCGCACCGCGACATCGCGCCGGTGGTGCTGATCGGTGCCGTACCAGCCCGCGCCGGACATGGCGAGGGCGGCGAGGATCAGGCCGTACCACCAGAGGCGTTGCATGGTTCTGCTCCCTCAGCCGACGAACTGCAGCTTGGACACGAGCCAGCGGCCGGAGTCGCGGTCGCGGGACAGGTCGACCTGGATGCGGTAGTGCGACGCCCGGCCGTCGGGGGCCTTGCTGTTGCGCACGGTCGCGTCGACGGCCACGAGCACCACGGCCGAGTCGCGGTCGCCGGAGACCAGCGCGGCCCGCAGCACGGTGCCCTTGGAGTCCACATTGTTCTCCACCACCGCCGCCCGGACCTGGGCCTGGCCGCGGGTGAACTCGTCGCGGAAGTCGCCCGTGGCGCCGGCGGTGATCCGCTGCAGGTCCCGGTCGACGCTGCCGGCGCTCACCGAGACGAAGTCCACTGTGGTCTGCCGGGCCGCCGCCAGCGCTTCCTGGTGCGCGTTTTCCAAGGCCCGGATGTCGTACCACCTGAGCCCCGACACCACCGCCACCGCCACCGCCGCACACGCCAGGACCGCCTTGAGCGCGGTGCCGGGCGAGGGGCGGGACAGGCGGCGGCGCCGCGGCCCGGGCTCCGGCTCCCGGCGCCGCACCGAGCGGGCGGGACCCCGCCGGTGCGGCGCCGTTCGCCGACGAGGACGCTTCCCGGCGTCGACCTCGTCGAGAGCAATGCTGGTGTCCACCGTGGACGGCTTGGCCTCGGCCTCGATGACGGCCGGCTCCTCGTCCAGGTGGGAAAGGACGCTCGCGATGGTGTCGCGGCGTTTGGGCGGTGCCTGGCGGCGGGTGGCGGCCCGCCGCCGGACGCTGCGCGGCGCGAGCCGCTCGTTCGAGCCGTCGGCGCCGCCGGGGACGAGCCGCAGGCCGCGCTCATCGGATGCGGACACGGGAACCTCCAAGGACGCGGCTCACGGCGCCAGGCCGGCGAGCAGGAGTTGTTTCCAGGACTGGTCGCCGGCGAGCGCGTACTGCCCGCCGGTGCTGCCGAACAGCAGCGGATTGCCGTCGGCGGCGAGGACGGTGCCGGTCGCCGGGTCGTACGACGGCGGGGCCGGGTCGCCCGAGGAGCCGGGGCGCGGGGCGTTGTTGGTGCCGCGGACGCTCGAGCCCTTGGCCTGATCGGCCGCGCTGCACCGGGTCGAGCCCGCGTACTTGCACGGCGGCGGATCGTCCACATTGACCACCAGCCCGAAGTGGGCGGTGCCGTCGCCGGGGGTGACCGTGAAGCCGCCGGCCACCGCGAGCGGGTACACGACGAGGACCTGCTCGATGCCCGGCAGCCGCCGCGCCGCGACCCCGTTGACCGCGATCAGGTTGGCCAGCAGCGGGCCGATCGACGGGTCGAGGCCGTCGAGCAGCGCGACGAGCTCGCGCGCGGCCGGCGGGGCGTCGGTGATGATCCGGCGCAGGTCGGCGTCGGAGGAGCGCAGGGTCGCGGCGACCTGGGCCAGCCCCGCCGCCCACTGCCGGATCGCCGCGGCCGAGTCCTGCTGGGTCTGCAGCACGGTACGCCCGTCGGCGAGCAGCGTCCGCGTCTGCGGCAGCGTCTGCGTGGCGGCGTCGAGGATCGCCTGGCTCGCGTCGAGGATGCGCCGCAGCGCCTGCTCGTTGCCCTCGAACGCGGTGCCGAGCTCGTCGATGACGACGCTCAGCGCGTGCGGGTCGACCGACTGCACGAGCGCGTCGAGGTTGGCCAGCAGCGTCTCGGGCGCGAGCGGGATGCCGGTGCGCTCGCGGGGGATGACCGCCCCGTCGCGCAGGTACGGCCCGCCGTCGCCGTCCGGCCGCAGGTCCAGGAACTGCTCGCCGACGGCCGAGCGCTGCCCGACCACGGCCCGGGTGCCGGCCGGGACGAGCACGCCGTCGTCGAGGTGCAGCCGGGCCCGCGCGCCTCCATTGTGGAGGGTGACCGACTCGACCCGGCCCACCGGCACGCCCCGGTAGGTCACCGGCGCGTTGGCGAACAGCCCGCCGGCCTGGGTCAGCTCGGCGTAGACGGTGGTGCCGCGGCCGAGCAGGCGGTCGCCGAGCCCGACGTACTCCAGCCCGACGTAGGCGAGCCCGACCAGCCCGACGACGAGGAACGCGAGGACCTGCAGCTTCGCGGAGCGGGGAATCATGGCAGCAGCCCTCCGCCCAGGACGTCGTCCAGGCCGCCCTGCTGGCCGTTGGTGGCCCCGGTGACGGGCGGCAGCAGGCACGCGGGGGTGAGCGCGGTGCCCGGCGGGAGCAGCGTCCCGGGCGGGAACACGGTCCCCGGCGGCACGATCCCGCCCGGCGGCAGCAGGCTTCCCGCGGGCGGCTTGGTGCCCGGCGGCACCAGCTTGCAGTCCGTGGGCAGCTCGCACCCCTTCGGCGGGACCCAGCCGGGCGGCAGCAGGCCGCCGACCGGCAGGCAGCCCAGCGGCAGCACCCCGATGATCGGCGGCGGCGTGCTCGCGGGCGGCTTGCTGCCGCTCTTCGGCGGCTGGCCCGAGGACGACCCCGTCGACTTGCCGGCCGGCGCCTGGGTCTGCGCCTGGGCGGCCGGAGGCGCGGTCTGGACCAGCAGGTTCGACAGGATGGTGGTCGCGTCGAGGTCGGCGGTCGCGCCCAGGTTCACGTAGTCGCCGACGATCGCACCGCTGACGTTGGGCGGGAACGGGAACGACAGCAGGAAGTCGAGCGAGTTCGGAAGGGCGTCTCCCGCCTGCACCAACTGCTGCAGGATCGGCTGGAGGGCCTTGAGCGAGGCGAGGGTGTCGTCGCGGCTCGCCTCGATGACGTGGGTGCCGACCTCGCCCAGGTCGCCGAGGGCCGTGAGGGTGGCGGTGAGCTGCTCGCGCTGCTCGGCCAGGACGGTCAGGCCGGGGGCGAGGGAGGTCAGGGCGGTACCGATGACGTCCCTTTGCTTGGCAAGACTCGTGGTGAGGCGGTCCAGCGCGTCCAGGGCGCGGACGATGTCGGCCTTCTGCGCGTCGAGCCCGCCGACGAACGCGTCGAGCTGGTGCAGCGCGTCCTTGGCGGCCGGTTCGCGGCCCTGGAACGCGGTGGCCAGCTCCTCGTTGATGGTCTTGAGCTGGGCGAGGCCGCCGCCGTTGAGCAGCATGCCGAGCGCGGCCAGCACCTCCTCGACCTCGGCGGCGCGCCGGGTCCGGCTCAGCGGCACGATCGAACCGTCGCCGAGTTTCCCCTGCGGCGCCTCGGTCGTCGGCGCCTCCAGGGCCACGTACTTCTCGCCGAGCAGGCTCGTCTGCCGCACCGCCGCCGTCGCATTGCCGGGCAGACCCACCTTCGCGTCGACGCGAAGTCGCACCCGCGCCGTCCACCCGTCCAGCGAGATCCGCTCGACGCTGCCCACGGTCACGTCGTTGACCTTCACCGCGGCCTGCGGCACCAGGTCGAGCACGTCGGCGAACTCGGCGGTGACGGTGTACCCGGGCCCCGACGGCGCCCCGCCCGGGAGGTCGAAGCCGCAGCCGCCGGCGAGGAGGCAGACGCCGGCGGCCGCGGCGGTCAGGGTTCTTCTCATGACACACCCCGCAGGATGCCGCCGAGGGTCAGGTCCTGCGTCACCTGGGGCACGCTGGGCAGGGCGGGCGCCTTGGCCTGCTGGGTGGGTGGGATCGGCGGCAGCAGTCCGCCGAGGGCCTGGCACTCCTTGGGCAGCTTGGCGCCGCCGAGGTTGTCGTTGATCACGGAGCAGACATAGGTGGCGAGGTCATACGGGCCCAGCGCGTCGTCGCGGGTGTCCAACGTGCCGGAGCCCGGGTTGTACGCGAGGTTCAGGTTCGACAGCGCCAGCGGGGCGAGGTCCAGGATCTGGATGATCGCCTTCTGCTGCTTGGCCAGGATTCCGGTCACGTCGGCCAGCGCGTCCACATTGGACACCAGCGCGGCCCGGTTGTCCCGGATGAACCCGGTCACGCTCGACAGCGCCGTGGCCAGGGCCCGCAGCGCGGCCGCGAGGTCGTCCCGCTCGCCCGAGAGCTGCCCGGCGACGTCGGCCAGGCGCTGGTTGAACGCCCGTACCGCGGCATCGCTCCGGGCCAGCGCGGTGGTGAACTGCTGCAGGTTGACCAGCGTGCCGAAGAGGTCCTGGCGCCCGTCGGCCACGGTGCTCAGCGCCTTGTCCAGCCCCGCGATGGTGGTGTGCAGGTTGTCGCCGTTGCCCTGCAGGTTCGCCTGCCCGGCCTGGACCAGCTGCTTGAGCGCCCCGTCCGCGTTCGCCCCGTCCGGCCCGAGCGCGCGGTTGAAGTCGTCGAGGGCCCGGTAGATGTCGTCGATCTCCAGCGGCACCGCGGTCCGCTCGACGGGCAGGTCGGCGCGGTCGGCCAGGCTCGGTCCGGCGGTGTAGGCCGGGGTGAGCTGGACGTACCGGTCGCTGACCACGCTCGGCGGGATGATCAGGGCCTGCGCGTCGGCCGGGATCGGCCACTCGGCGTCGTAGGACATCTCGACCCGGACGGTCCGCCCCTGCGGCGTCACCGACGTGACCTCGCCGATCCGGACCCCGAGCACCCGCACCGACGAGCCCGCGTGGATGCCGACGGTCCGGGTGAAGTGCGCCACGAGATGCCGCTGCGGATGCCCCGTGAAGGCGACCACGAGGGCGACGCCGACGCCGGCGACGACCGCGACGGCAAAGGCCAGCAATCGTTTGCCGTGCATGTCACTTCCCTCCTGTCGCCGGCAGGTACGGCTGCAGGAGCCCGGCGAGGTACGAGTCGAACCAGCGCCCGTTGCCGGTCACGTTGGCGAACGCGGCCACGAACGGCCCCATCCGCTGCAACGTCAGGTCGAGGTTGTCCCGGTTGCGCTGCAGGATGCCGACGACCCCGCGCAGCTGCTCCAGGGCGGGTGTGAGCTGCTCTTTGTTGTCGGCGACGACCCCGGAGAGCTGGGTGGCGAGGGCGTTGGTCCCGACGAGCAGGTCGTGGATGGCGTCCCGGCGCTTGCTGACCTCGGTGAGCAGCGCGTCGCCGTCGGCCACGAGCTTGCGGAACTCCTCGTCCCGCGCGGCCAGCACCCCGGTGACCTCGTGCGCCCGGGCCAGCAGGGCCCGCAGCTCGGCGTCGCGGTCGCTGACCGTCCGGGACAGCCGCGAGAGCCCGTCGAGCGAGGCCTGCACGCTGCCGGGCGTGTCGGCGAACGCTTGCGCGAGCGTGGTGAACGCGTCGGCGAGCTGGGCGCTGTCGATGTGGTCGAGGGTGTCGGCCAGCCCGGTGACGGCCTGCACCACGTCGAACGGTGCCGCGGTCCGCTCGAGCGGAATCTCACCGTCCTCCGGCAGTGCCTTGTCGCCGGCGGGTTCGAGCGCCAGGTACTTCTGCCCGAGCACGGTCTTGATGCGAATGGTGGCGCGGGTCGTGCCGCCGAGCCGGACGTCGTCGTCCTCGACCCGGAACGTGACGCGCACATAGGGGCCGCTGCCGCCGCGGGCCAGGCCGACGCCGGTGACCTTCCCGACCCGGACCCCGGCGACCCGGACCTCGTTGCCGGGTGCGAGCCCGCTGGCGTCCCGGAAGGCGGCCCGATAGCTGGGCGCGGCCAGCCCGGCGATGGCATCGATCTTGAACGCGCCGAGCACCAGCGCGGCGACGACGCCGACGCCGATCGCCCCGATGAGACCGGGCCGGCGCTCGCGCAGCGGCTTCACCGGGCACCTCCCGAGCCGCAGCGGGCGGCCGTCGACGTGAAGGTCACCGGGTTGAGCTGCTGGCCGGCCAGCGTCACCCGGCCGTCGAAGTCGCAGAGGTAGAAGTTGAACCACGAGCCGTAGGAGGCCACCCGGGTCAGGTCCGCGTACCGCTGCGGCAGGCCCCGCAACGTCTTGTCGAGCACCGCCGCGTTGTCGTTCAGCGTCGTCGACAGGGTGCCCAGCTCGCCGATGTCGGACTTGAGCGACGGGCGGGCGTCCTGCAGCAGGCTCGCCGTCGCGCCGGTCAGGGCGGAGGCGTTCACCAGGGCCGAGCCGATGGCCTCGCGGTCGGCGGCCAGGCCGGACACGAAGTCCTGCAGCCGGGCGATCACCGTGTCCAGGTCGTCGCGGTGGTCGTCCAGGGTGGTCAGGACCGCGTTGAGGTTGGTCACCACGCGGCCGATCACGGCGTCGCGGTCCGCGAGGGTGGTGGTCAGCGAGGCCGTGCTGCGCAGCAGGCTCGCGACCGTGCCGCCCTCGCCCTGCAGCACCTGGATGATCTCGAAGGCGAGCTGGTTGACCGCCTGCGGGGTCAGGGCGGTGAAGAGCGGCCGGAAGCCGTTGAACAGCACCGTGAGGTCCAGCGCGGGGGTGGTCCGGGACTGCGGGATCGTCGCGCCCGCGCGCAGGGTCTGGCCGCCGCCGGGGCCCTCGGTGAGGGCGATGTAGCGCTGGCCGACGAGGTTGCGGTACCGAATCGTCGCCCTGACGCTCGTGCTCAGCGGGATCTCGTCGGCGACCGTGAACGCGATCTCGGCCACGCGGTTGTCGGCCACCCGGATGTCGCGGACCTCGCCGACCTTCACGCCCGCGATGCGCACGTCGTCGCCCGCCAGCAGGCCCGTCACGTCGGTGAAGCGCGCCCGGTAGCGGGTGCCGCCGCCGGAGAAGGCGCCGAGGGTCTGCGCCAGCAGGGCCGTGAGCAGCACCGTCACCGCCGCGAAGACGGAGAGTTTGATCAGGTCGCGGGTCATTTCGCGTTCACCACCACACCGCGCAGCAGGGGGCCCCAGAGCAGGATCGCGATGTCCGGCACCTCCGCCGGCGGCACGCCCGTGGCCGCGCCCACCAGCGGGGCGAGCACCTGCTGTTCCTCGGCGGTACCCGCCTCCGTGCCCACGACGGTCTTCGCGGGACCCGGGCGGCCGGCGCCGTAGTTGTAGCCGTCGTTGATCGGCGCGCCGGGCGCGGGGACGCCGGGACCGGGCAGGCCGCGACAGTCCGGCCCGTTCCTGGCGCCGTAGACCGGCTCGTCGCCGGCGACGTACTTCCCGTTGTCCCGAGTGATCTCCAGCGTGATGTGCATCCGCCCGCCGGTGAACACCTGCTCGACCCGCGGCTGGAGGGCGACCAGGCCCTGCATCAGGCACGGATACTCCGGCGCGTACGCGGCCAGCAGCTCCAGCACCGGCCGGCTCACGTCGCCGACGGTGATCAGCTGGTCGCCGTGCTGCCGCAGGAACGTCGTGGTGCGGTCCGCCGCCGCCGTGGTGTCCGTCCAGAACGCGGCGAGCTGCTCGCGCTGCGAGGCGACGGTGTCCGCGGTGACCGAGGCGTCGCGCAACAGGTTGAGCAGGTCCGGGAGGGCGCCGTCGTACACGTCCAGCACCGCCGCCAGCCGCCGGACGTCCTCGGCGATCAGGGGCATGTCCTCGTTCAGCGCCGCCAGGTAGTCGTCCAGCGTCACCAGGTTCCGGCCCAGCTCGTCGCCCTTGCCCTCCAGCGCCGTGGCCAGCGCGCCCAGCGTCGCCGCGAGCTTGTCCGGCTGGATCGCCCGCAGCAGCGGTAGGGCGTCGTCCAGCACGCGTTCGAGTTCGAGTGCACTCGAACTGCGGTCCTGGCCGATCGTGTCGCCGTCGCGGATCGCCCGGCCGCTGCCGCCGGCGAGCGCGACGTACCGCTCGCCGAACAGCGTCTTGGGCAGCAGCCGCGCGCTGACCGAGGCCGGGATCTGCCGGGCCAGGGCCGGGTCGAGCGCGAGGCGCAGCCGCGCGGCCGAGCCGTCGCTGTCCACCGCGCGCACCTCGCCGACCACGACGCCGGCGTACTTCACCTCGGCGCCGGGACTGAGCTGCAGCCCGGTGTGCGCGGTGGTCAGCGTCACCCGGGTCACCGGCGTGAAGACCTTGTTGTACTGCAACACGGCCAATCCCAGCGCACTGCTCAGCAGGACGATGAAGGCAACTCCCAGCAGCCGTCTCATCCGGCGATCCGCACCGTGGTGGTCGCGCCCCAGATGGCCAGCGACAGGAAGAAGTCGACGACGTTGACGGCGACGATCGCCAGGCGCACCGCGCGCCCGACCGCGACCCCGACACCGGCCGGCCCGCCGCTCGCCGTGTAGCCGTACCAGCAGTGCACCAGCACCACGATCACGCTGAACACCAGCACTTTGGCGAACGACCACAGCACGTCGGCCGGCGGCAGGAACAGGTGGAAGTAGTAGTCGTAGGTGCCGGCCGACTGTCCGAAGTAGAAGATCGCCATGGTCCGGGTGGCGACGTAGCTCGACAGCAGCCCGACCGCGTAGAGCGGCAGGACCGCGATCAGCCCGGCGATCATGCGCGTGGTGACCAGGAACGGCAGCGACGGCACGGCCATCACCTCGAGCGCGTCGACCTCCTCGGAGATCCGCATTGCGCCCAGCCGGGCGGTGAACCCGCAGCCCACCGTGGCCGACAGCGCCAGCGCGGCGACCAGCGGGGCGATCTCGCGGGTGTTGAAGTACGCGGAGACGAACCCGGTGAACGCGCTGCTGCCGATCTGATCCAGCGCCTGATAGCCCTGCAGGCCGACCTCGGTGCCGGTGAAGAACGTCATGCAGCAGATCACGCCGACCGTGCCGCCCGCGACCGCGAGCACGCCGCCGCCGAAACTGACCTCCGCCAAGAGCCTGAAGACCTCGCGTTTGTACCGTCTGATCGTGCGCGGTACCCAAGCGAACGCCCGCAGATAGAAGTGCAGCTGCCCGCCCAGATCGTCGAGCCGTTGCATGATGGCCATGGTCAGCTCCCCTTCTGCGGCACGATCTGGAAGTACACCGCCGTGATCACGAAGTTGAGCGCGAACAGCAGCATGAAGGTGATGACGACGCTGTGGTTCACCGCGTCCCCGACGCCCTTCGGCCCGCCCTTCGCGGTCATCCCCTTGTACGAGGCCACGAGCGCCGCCACCGCCCCGAAGATCAGCGCCTTGAGCTCGCCGACGACGAGGTCCGGGAGCTGGCCGAGGGCCTGGAAGCTGGCCAGGTACGCGCCCGGCGTCCCGTGCTGCAGCACCACGTTGAAGAAGTAGCCGCCGGCCACCCCGACGACGCTGACGAGCCCGTTGAGCAGCACCGCGACCAGCATCGTGGCGGCGATCCGGGGCGCGACCAGCCGGTGCAGCGGGTCGATGCCCAGCACCTGCATCGCGTCGAGCTCCTCGCGGATCTTCCGGGCCCCGAGGTCGGCGCAGATGGCCGAGCCGCCGGCGCCCGCGATGATGAGCGCGGTGACGATCGGGCCGGCCTCGCGCACGACCGCGAGCACCGACGCCGCCCCGGTGAACGACTGCGCCCCGAGCTGGCGGACCAGCGACCCGAGCTGCAGCGCGATGACCGCGCCGAACGGCACCGAGACCAGCGCCGCCGGCAGGATCGACACCGAGCTGACGAACCAGGCCTGCTGCACGAACTCGCGCACCTGCCACGGCCGGCGCAGCAGCCCGCGCAGCGCGTCGAGCGCGAAGGCGAAGAACAGTCCGGTGGCCCTCACGGCTGGAACGACCCTTGCGGAGGACGCACGCCGTTGGCCGCGCACCACTGCCCGGGCGGGCGCTCGGCCCGCCGCGGCCGGCCGTCGGTGGGCGGCAGTTGCAGCGGGATCGGCGGCAGGGGCGGCGGCTCGGCGCCCGCGTCGGCCTCGGCGCGCAGCTCGTCGGCGTCCTTCTCCTCGGCCATCCCGATCGGGCCGACCCGCTGGGCGTTGAGGAACTGCCGGACCACCGGCTCGGTGCTGGACAGCAGCATCTCGCGCGGGCCGAACATCGCCAGGTGCCCGTGGTAGATCAGCCCGATGTTGTCCGGGACCGTGCGGGCGGTGTTGATGTCGTGCGTGACGATCAGGAACGTGGCGTCGATCTGCTGGTTGAGGTCGATGATGAGCTGGTTGAGGTACGCGGTGCGGACCGGGTCCAGCCCCGAGTCGGGCTCGTCGAACAGCACGATCTCCGGGTCGAGCACCAGCGCGCGGGCCAGGCCGGCGCGCTTGCGCATCCCGCCCGAGATCTCGCCCGGGAGCTTGTTCTCGGCGCCGGTCAGCCCGACCATGTCGAGCTTCTCGGCGACGATCGCGCGCACGTCGCGCTCGGACTTGCGGGTGTGCTCGCGCAGCGGGAACGCGACGTTGTCGTAGATGGTCATCGAGCCGAACAGCGCGCCGTCCTGGAACAGCACGCCGAAGAGCTTGCGCACCTCGTACAGCTCCCGCTCCCGCAGTCGCGTCAGATCGTGCTCGCCGATGACGATCGCGCCGCGGTCGGGCTTGAGCAGCCCGACGAGCGTCTTGAGGAAGACCGACTTGCCGGTGCCCGAGGGGCCGAGCAGCACCGAGATCTCCCCGGCGGGCAGGGTCAGCGTGACGTCGGACCACACGGGTTGGCTGCCGAACGACTTCGTCAGCCCCTCAACGTGCACCTCGACGCCCATGCATCCTCAATCGCGGCCGCGCCCGGAAGCGCAACAGCGTTGCCGGAAATTTCTCCGGGTGGTGGTCTCGGCCGCGGACGGTTACGGTGCGTTGACGATGACGGCGACATTCGATCCGGGGCTCGTCGACCGCGCCGTACGGTCGGAGCCCGACGCCACGGCGGCACTGCTGGAGCAGCTGCGGCCGGGCGTCGTGCGCTACTGCCGCGCCAAGCTCGGGCGGGTCGGCGGCGCCTACACGACGGCGGACGATGTGGCCCAGGAGGTCTGCCTCGCGCTGTTGCGGGCCCTTCCGCGGTACCGCGATCAGGGCCGCCCCTTCACCGCCTTCGTCTACGCCATCGCGGCGCACAAGGTCGCCGACGCGCAGCGGGCCGCCGTGCGCGACCCGGGCCCGGCCCCGATCGACACGCTGCCCGAGCACCCGGACGCGGCCCCGGGCCCGGAACAGCAGGCCGTGCGCACCGACCTCGCGCGGCGCCTGTCGGTCCTGCTGGCCCAGCTCCCGGAGCAACAGCGCGAGATCGTCCTCCTGCGGGTCGCCGCGGGCCTGTCGGCCGAGGAGGTCGGCGTGATCGTCGGCATGTCGGCCGCGGCCGTGCGCGTGTACCAGTCCCGCGCCCTGGCCCGGCTGCGCATCCTCGCCGGCGACTCCCTGGGCGAGGTGGCCGCGTGACCTCTCTGCCGCCTGGGGCGTTTACGCTGGTACTGAGGGCCGAGTCATGACGGATCGAGGTGACACCGTGCCGGATCGCAGCGCCGAACCCCCGGTCGACCTGGCCACGGTCCGCGCCGACGACGCCCTGCTCGACGCCCTCGCCCGCGGCGAGCGTGCCGTTGTCGATGCCGATGTTGATGTCGATGCCGCCGACGCCTTGGCCGGCCTCTTCGCCGACTGGCACGCCGACCTCTCCGCCGACCTGCCGCCCTTCACCCTCGACGACGACGCGACGGTGTCGCTCGACTCGCTGCCGGACGTTCCCGAACTCCGCGCCGCGGCTCCGGTCGCCGACCTTCCTGACGTGCCCGGACCGGCACGACGGCGGCGATTCGGCGGTTCCGGTGAGCGCCGCCCTGGCTCGGGGCTACGGCGGACCTTCGCCGCGGTCGCCGCCGGCATCGTGATCCTCGCGGGTCTGGCCCTCGGCGCCGAGCGTTCGGGGCCGAACGGGCCCCTCTGGCCGCTGACCCAGGTCCTGTACCCGGAGCAGGCCCACGCCCGCGCCGCCGAGCAGGCCATCGCCGAGGCCGCCGACGCGATCGCCGCCGGGCGGTTCGACGACGCCCGGCGCCTGCTCGACACCGCCACCGGCGAGGCGAACCAGGTCGACAACGCCGGCACCCGGCAGCGGCTGCTCGACCAGATCGCCGACCTGCGCGCCCAACTGCCGCCCGCCGCCCCGCCGGCGGCGTCCTCGGCCCCGGCCACCGCGCCGCAGGCCCCGACGACCGCACCGACCGAGGCGGCTCCCACCCCGGGCCCGACCACCGGCGGCGGCAATCCCGGCGGCGGCGCGACCACCGGCGGCGGGAACGGCAACGGCGGCGGCAACGGTGACGGCGGTGGCGGCGGCCAGGTCATCCCCGGGCTGCCGACCCAGATCGTCCCGACCAACCCGCTGCCGCTGCCGACCCAGATCCTCCCGACGACGATCCCCGGCCTCCCGCTGCCGACAGGTCTGGGCTGACAGAGGCCGCTGACAGAAGCCCGCTGACAAAAGGCCGTTGCCGGAATGTCGTGATCGCGCAGAATGGGGACCGTGGACGTCAATGAGATCCTCGCGCGGTTCGACCGGGAGATTCGGCAGCAGCCGCAGGAGGGGCCCGGGGCCGTGGTCGAGCGGGAGCCCGGCGTCGTCCGGGTGGTGCGCGCCCCCGACGGATGGACCGGCATCACCTGGACCGGCCTGAGCGACCTCGACGCCGACGAGGTGATCGCGGCCCAGATCACCCGGTTCGCCGCGGCCGGGGTGCCGTGGGAGTGGAAGTTCTACTCGCACGACCGGCCCGAGGATCTGCCCGCGCGGCTGCTCAAGGCCGGCTTCGAGCCCGGACCGCCCGAGGCGCTGCTCGTCGCCGAGGTCGGGGCGCTCCCGCACGAGCCGAAGCTGCCCGACGGGGTGCGGCTCGTCCCGGTGACCGACGCCGAGGGCGCCGAGCTCGTGGTGCGGGTGCACGACGAGGTGTTCGGCGGCGACCACGCCGCCATCGGGCGCATGCTGCTCGACCGCCCCGACGAGGTCAAGGCCGTCGTCGCGATGGCGGGGGACCGGCCGATCTGCGCGGGCCGGGTCGAGTTCCACCGGGGCACCGACTTCGCCAGCATCTGGGGCGGCGGCACCGCCGAGGACTGGCGGGGGCGCGGGGTGTTTAAGGCCGTCGTGGCGTACCGGGCCGCGCAGGCCGCCGCGGCCGGGTTCCGCTACCTTCAGGTCGACGCCAGCGACGACAGCCGCCCGATCCTCAAGCGCCTCGGCTTCGCCGAACTGGCCACCACGGTCCCGTTCGTGCACGAGTAGGGCGGCAGCATGAGTCACCGGTCGCGGTTGTTCGCCGTCATCATCGACGTGCCCGGGGTCGACCGGGAGGCGGCGACCCGGTTCTGGGCCGCCGCGCTCGGCGCCGAGGCCGCCGTCGAGGAGCACGAGCCGCAGTTCACCAGCCTCGCGCACGGGCTGGTCGCGGCGGCGCTGCAGGAGATCGAGGGCGACGGGCCGCGGTACCACCTTGACTTCGAGACCGACGACCTGGACGCCGAGGTGGGCCGGCTGCGCGCGCTCGGCGCCGAGCCCGTCTCGCGCTATCTGGACTGCCACGTGCTGCGCGCCCCCGGCGGGCACCTGCTGTGCGTGATCCCGCGGCACACCGACGCCGCACTGTTCGACGCGACCGCGCGGACGTGGGACGGCTGAGGATGGCCGCCCGGCTGCGCACCGCGCTCGACGCGCTGGAACGGCTCGTCGGCGGCGTCGGCACCGCCGTGCTCGCGCTCATCGCGCTGGTCACGTGCATCGCCACCGCCGCCGCGTGCCTCGTGGGCGTGGGGCTGGTGATCGTGCCGTTCGCGGTACGGATGCTGCGGGTCGTCGCTGACCGGGAGCGCGATCGGCTCTCGCGCACCGGGCCCGAGCTGCTCGGTCACCTGCCGGCGCCGGTGCGGGTCAAGGACGCGATCGGGGACGTGGCCCTGCGGCGGGAGCTCGCCTGGGCGGCCATCCACGGGACCGCCGGCCTCGTCGTCGGGATCTTCGCCATCGCGTTGCCGCTCAACGTGCTGCGGGACGGGTCGTTCGCGCTGTGGTGGCGGCTGGTCCCGCCGGCCGACGCGACCTCCTCGGTGGGCTTCCCGCACGCCACGGACACCGCGAGCGCGCTGGTGGTGTCGTCGTTCGGGCTGGTCTGGCTGGTGCTGGTCTTCTACGCCACGCCGCTGCTGGCCCGGCTGCAGGAGGCGCCCGGGCGGCGGCTGCTCGCGCCCGCGCCCGGCACCGACCTCATGCTGCGCGTCGCCGAGCTGACCGCGACCCGCGCGGCCGCGCTGGACGCGCACGCGACCGAGTTGCGGCGGATCGAGAGGGCGCTGCATGACGGTACGCAGAACCGGATCGTCGCGGTGAACGTCCTGCTGGGCGCGGCCCGGCGGGCGGTGGCCCGGGACCCGGCGGGCGCGGACGAGATCCTGGAGCGGGCCCAGGGCGCGGCCGAGGCGGCGCTGGCCGACCTGCGGGCGGTGGTGCGCACGATCCTGCCGCCGGTGCTGACCGACCGCAGCCTGCCCGACGCGCTGCGCTCGCTCGCCGCGACGTGCCCGGTGCCGGTCGACGTGGACGCCGAGCTGCCGGTACGGTGCGCGGCATCGGTGGAGGCGACCGCGTACTTCGTCGCCGCCGAGGCCCTCACCAACGTGGCCAAGCACAGCGGCGCCGAGCACGCGACCCTGCGGCTGCGCCGGACCGGCAACCAGCTGCACCTGACCGTCACCGACGACGGCCACGGCGGCGCGGACGCGGACGGCGGCTCCGGCCTGACCGGCATCCGCCAGCGCGCCGAGGCGCACGACGGCACCGTGGACCTGACCAGCCCGCAAGGCGGTCCGACGATTCTGAGAGTGAGCATCCCGTGCGGATCGTGATCGCCGAGGACGACGCGCTGCTGCGCGAGGGTCTCGCCATGTTGTTGCGGGCCGAGTCGCTCGACGTCGTGGCCACCGCGGACAACCCGACGACGTTCCTGGCCGCCGTCGATCAGCACGAGCCGGACGTGGCGATCGTCGACGTGCGGATGCCGCCGACCCACACCGACGAGGGCATCGTGGCCGCGGTCGAGGCGCGCCGCCGCCGCCCGGACCTCGCGGTGCTGGTGCTTTCCGCGTACGTCGAGCAGGCCTTCGCCACCGACCTGCTCGCGGGCGGCGGGGCACGGCTCGGGTACCTGCTGAAGGAGCGCGTCGGCCGGGTCGAGGAGTTCCTGACCGCCCTGCACCGCGTGGCCGGCGGCGGCACCGCGATCGACCCGGACGTCGTCGCCCAGCTGCTCAGCCGCAGCCGCCCCGACGCCCGCCTGGAACGCCTGAGCGCCCGCGAGCGCGAGGTTCTCGCCCTGATGGCCGAGGGCCTGGGCAACTCCGCGATCGCCGAGCGGCTCTTCGTCACCGACGGCGCCGTACACAAGCACATCCGCAGCATCTTCGCCAAGCTGGAGCTGGCCCCCGACGACCGCACCGATCGCCGGGTGGCCGCGGTCCTGCACTACCTCGAAGCTTCCTGAAGCGTCCTCGTCTGGAGGCCCAGCCGGCCGCGGGTGGCGGCGATCAGAATCAGGGCCACCACGGTCGACCCGATCAGCTGGCCGTGCAGGGTGTCCCGCACCGGGTTGAGCGTCGGGAAGACCTCGGGCCAGACGAGCGAGTAGGTCGTGTTGATCCCGGCGTGCAGCACCATCACGATCGGCAGACTCTCCCCGGTCCGGTTGAACACCCAGGTCATGACCAGGCTCAGCGGCACGCAACCGGCCACGAACTCGATCGGCGACACCCACCACACGTCGGGCCAGCCGCCCCACTCGGTCAGGAACAGCGGCAGGTGCCAGCAGCCCCACAGCAGGCCGAGCACGACCGTCCCGCCCACCGCGCCCAGCCGCTGCTGCAGCCGCGGCAGGGCGAAGTCACGCCACCCGGGCTCCTCGGCCATCGCCGTGGTGACGATCTGCATGAGCAGGATCGGGATGTACGCCACGAGGATCGCCGAAGCCGGCCGCGCGACGTGCCCCCACGAGGCCGGCAACGCGGCCGTCGCGAGCAGAATGCTGACCGGCACGCCGACGAGGACGAGCGCGTACCACTTCCAGCCGACCCGCCACCGCACCAGCCGCCGCGACCAGCGCCGCAGCCCCGGCCGCCCCTCGGCCAGGCCGGTGACCACGAACGCGGCCCCGAGCGGCCCGAGATAGGCCCCGGGCAGGATACCGACGAGCTGCGTGCTGCCCAGCAGCGACGGAATCTCCAGCGGGATGACGCCCAACCCGCTGCGCGAGAGCACGTAGGGCGTCCAGGCGATCCAGCTCAGCCCGAACGCGAGCACGAAGAACGTGACGACCGGAAACTGTTGTACGGCACGGCGAATCATGCCTCCAGCACACCAGCGGCATCGGCCACGGTCATTCCCCGAGCCTGCCCAGCCGTGGTACAGCAGGCACTACCGCAGCTTCTGCAGCGCCTTGAGCAGATCGGCCTGGGTGATCGGCCCGGCCTGGGTGCCGGTGCGGGCCTCGCGCATGGCCTGGTCGAGCTGGGCCCGGCGCAGCGCCTCCTTGAGGTCGGCGCCGGTCAGGCCGGTCGCCGCGGCCGCCAGCTCGTCCGCGTCCACGTCGTCGGCGAACATGCGGAAGCCGGGCGTCTCGTGCCGGGCGATGAGCCCCCGCAGCAGCTTGCGCAGGATCTCGGCGCGGGCCTGGGGACCCGGCGCGGCCACCTGGAGCTTGAGGTCGAAGCGGCCCGAGCGGACCAGGGAGGCGTCCACGCGGTCCGGGAAGTTCGTCGTGGCGACCACGATGACGTTCGGGTTGGCCTCGATCAGCGTGTTCATCTCCTGCTTGAAGATGCCAGCCACCGCGTTGATCATTTGGCCGGCGGCGTCGAAGGCGGCTCCCGTGTACGAGATGATGGAGTCGAACTCGTCGAACAGCAGGACGGTCGGGCGGCGCAATCCGCGGGCCTCGGTGAAGATGCGCTGGATGTTCTTCTCGGAGTTGCCGACCCACTTGTCGAGGATCTCGGGCGTGCGGATCTCGCGCAGGTCGCCGCCGATCTCGTTGGCCAGGGCCTGGGCGAGCATGGTCTTGCCGGTGCCGGGCGGACCGTAGAGCAGGATGCCCTGCGGCCGGGTCGCGCCCCAGCGGGCCATCACGTCCGGGTGGCGGAACGACACGGCGACGTCGCGGAACTGGGCCACCACGTCCTCGAGGCCGCCGACGTCGTCGAGGCGCACGCCCTCCGGGTCGCCGACCACGGGCGCGGCCGGGCTGACCGTCACCGGGCCGCCTGTGCCGTCCATGCCGGTGAGCTGCATGATCGCGAGGACCAGGGCGGCCAGCGACTGGGAGCGCAGGACGATGTCGGTACCTTCTTCCCGCACCGTCACCGCCGGGTCGTCCACGTCGCCGGGGCGGGCCGGGCGGGCGGTGCGCGCGAGGCCGACCGCGATGATCGTGCCGAGCACGGCGCCGGGCAGGCCGAGCAGGCGGAACAGGGCCCCGCCGGCCGCGCCGCCCGCGAAGACCTTGGCGAACGACGAGACGCTGAACGTGCCGCGGACCCAGCGGGCCCGGTATCCGTCCGCGTCGACCCTGATCTCGATCCCGCGGTGCGGCAGGTCGTGCCCGACCACGTCACCGGCCGCGAGCAGGTGCCCGTCGACGATGCGCACGACGCGCCCGCCGACGTCGATCACCTCGACCGCGGGCCGCAGCTCCTTCTCGGCCATGTGTTCGAGTCTGCCACGGCTCAGCGAAGTTCGATGGCGACGAAAGCGGCATCAGGCCTAACGGGGTCGGACAAAACGCGGATAATGGACATGATCTCAAAGGTCTGGACTTGAAACATCCTCGGAGTAACGTGCCGGGGATACGAGAGGGGTGCCATGCTCGATCGGTTCAACGGCCTCGCGCCCGAGGCCGCCGAGGAGGCCCTGCTCGCCTGCTGCGCGTCGCCCGGCTGGGCCGCCCGCGTGGTCGCCGCGCGGCCGTACCAGACGTCCGCCGACCTGGTCGTGGCCGGCGTGACCGCCTTCGACGAGCTGGGCTGGGGCGACCTGCAACGGGTCCTCGCCGCCCACCCGCGGATCGGGCAGAAACCGGTCGGCGACGGCGCCGAGGCCGCCTGGTCGCGCCGCGAGCAGTCCGGCGTCAAGGCCACCGACGGCGCCGCCGAGGAGTTGGCCCAGGTCAACGACGCGTACGAGCGCCGGTTCGGCCACCTGTTCCTGATCTTCGCGACCGGCAAGTCGGCCGACGAGGTGCTCGCGGCGGCCCGGGGCCGGCTGCGCAACGACGACGACACCGAGCGCGTGGTCGTCCGCGGCGAGCTGCGCAAGATCGTCGAGCTGCGGCTGGAGCGGCTCGCCGAGGCGGCGGCCGCATGAGCTTGTCCACGCACGTGCTCGACACCGCCCGCGGCATTCCGGCCGCGGGCGTGCCGATCCGGCTGGAGACCACCGAGCAGATCCTCGTCGGCGACGGGATCACCGACGTCGACGGGCGGCTGCGCTGGGAGGACGTGGACCGGGGCCGCTACCGGCTGGTCATCGACACCGCGGCGTACCTGGGGCCGGACGCGTTCTTCCCCGAGGTGTCGATCGTGTTCACCATCGCCGACGCCCGCCACCACCACGTGCCGCTGCTGCTCAGCCCGTTCGGGTACTCGACCTACCGGGGGAGCTGAGGCGATGCCCGACTTCGAGCTGGGCCCGAACCAGTACGGCAAGGCCGAGACCCGCCTCGTGCGCGTCGAACGCGGCGGCGGCGACACCGGCGGCGACCGGCTGACCGACCTCAACGTGAGCGTGGCGCTGCGCGGCGACCTCGCGGCCAGCCACCTGACCGGCGACAACGCGGCCGTGCTGCCGACCGACACGCAGAAGAACACGGTCTACGCGTTCGCGCGCGAGTTCGGGATCGCGAGCATCGAGGCGTTCGCGGTCCGCCTGGCCGAGCACTTCGTCGCCACGCAGCCGACGATCCACGAGGCGCGGGTGCGTATCGAGCAGTACCCCTGGCAGCCCGTCGACGGCCGCCACACCTTCCGCCGCGACGCGAGCGAGGTCCGCACCGCCACCGTCCACCATGGACAGTACGGGACCCAGGTCGTCTCCGGCGTCACCGGCCTGGTGCTGCTCAAGACCACCGACTCGGAGTTCCACGGCTTCCTCAAGGACCGCTGGACCACGCTGCCCGAGACCCGCGACCGCATCCTCGCCACCTCGGTCGACGCCACCTGGCGCACCGCCGCCGGGTTCGCCGACCCCGGGCCGGCCCGCGAGGCGCTCGTCGAGGCGTTCGCCGACACCTACAGCTACGCCCTGCAGCAGACCCTGTTCGCGATGGGCTCCCGGGTCCTGGAGCGCTGCCCGGACGTCGTCGAGGTCAAGCTCTCGCTGCCCAACCGGCATCACTTCCTCGTCGACCTGCGGCCGTTCGGGCTCGACAACCCCGACGAGGTCTACTTCGCCGCCGACCGCCCCTACGGGCTCATCGAGGGGGTCGTGCGCCGCGACGGCGCGACGGTGCCGCAGGAGGTCGCGTGGACTTTCTGAGACCGTCCACGTTGGACGAGGCCGTGCAAGCCAAAGCAGAAATGCCGGATTTGGTACCGCTGGCAGGCGGCACGGACGTGATGGTCGAACTGAACTTCGACCGCCGCCGCCCGTCCGCGCTGCTCGACCTGACCCGGATCGCGGCGCTGGCCGACTGGTCCGAGGACGAGGGCGTGCTGCGGATCGGGGCCGGCGTGACGTACCGGCGGATCATCGACGAACTCGGCAAGCGCCTGCCGGGCCTCGCCATGGCCGCCCGGACCGTCGGGTCACCGCAGATTCGCAACCGCGGCACCGTCGGCGGCAACCTCGGCTCCGCGTCCCCGGCCGGCGACGCGCACCCGCCGCTGCTCGCCGCCGGCGCCGAGGTCGAGGTGGCCTCGGTGCGCGGGGTCCGCTGGATCAAGGCCCAGGACTTCTTCGCCGGCCCGAAGCGCAGCGCCCTCGCCCCGGACGAGCTCATCGTCGCGTTCCGCATCCCGCCCGCGCCCGGCCCGCAGCAGTTCGCCAAGGTCGGCACCCGCAACGCGATGGTCATCGCGGTCTGCTCGTTCGCGGTCGCGATGGACGTTTCGAAGCGAACGGTCGGCACCGGCATCGGCTCCGCCGGCCCCACCCCGCTGCGGGCGGCGGCGGCGGAGTCGTTCGCATCCGAACTGCCGTGGGAGTCGCGGGAGCCGCTGCCCGACCCGCTCGTGGCGCGCTTCGGCGAGCTCGTCGCGGCCGCCGCCCGGCCGATCGACGACGTGCGGGGCAGCGCCGCCTACCGCCGGCACGCCCTGTCCGTCCTCGGTGGACGGACGCTGCGCTGGGCCTGGGAGGAGTACCGATGCGGGTCAACGTGACCGTGAACGGCGACGCGCTCGCCGCCGACGACGTCTGGGAGGGCGAGAGCCTCCTGTACGTGCTGCGCGAGCGGCTCGGCCTGCCCGGCGCCAAGAACGCGTGCGAGCAGGGCGAGTGCGGGTCCTGCACGGTGTACCTGGACGGGATCCCGGTCTGCGCCTGCCTGGTCGCGGCCGGCCAGGCCGAGGGGCGCGAGGTGCGCACGGTCGAGGGCCTCGCCGGGGCCGAGGAGCTGCACCCGATCCAGCGGGCGTTCCTCAGCGCCGGCGCCGTCCAATGTGGATTCTGCACGCCGGGCCTCATCGTGGCCGTGCACGACCTGCTGGAGCGCAACCCGCACCCGAGCGACCCGGACATCCGCGAGGCGCTGGCCGGCAACCTGTGCCGCTGCACCGGGTACGAGCACATCGTCGCGGCGGTGAAGCTGGCGGCCGACGCATGATCGTCATCGAGGGCTGCGCGATCGCGACCGTCGACGCGGGCGGCACCGAGCACGCCGACGGCCACATCGTGGTGGCCGAAAACCGGATCGTGGCGGTCGGCCCCGGGCCGTACCGGGGCGACGCGAGCGTGACCACAGTGGACGGCCGCGGCTGCCTCGCCACGCCGGGCCTGGTCAACACCCACCACCATCTCTATCAGTGGGCCACCCGCGGCTACGCGCAGCAGGAGATCCTGTTCGGCTGGCTCAAGGAGCTGTACCCGGTCTGGGCGCGGCTGGACGCCGGGATCGTGCACGCCGCCGCCTCCGCCGGCCTGGCCCAGCTGGCGCTCACCGGCTGCACGACGAGCACCGACCACCACTACGTGTTCCCGCGCGACGGCGGCGACCTGCTGGCCGCCGAGATCGAGGCGGCGGCGGAGGTGGGGCTGCGGTTCCACCCGTGCCGCGGCTCGATGGACCTGTCCGAGAAGGACGGCGGGCTGCCACCGGACTCGGTCGTCGAGGACACCGACGCCGCGCTGGCCGCGACCAAGGACGCGATCGACCGCTTCCACGACCGCTCCTTCGGCGCGATGGTGCGGATCGCGGTCGCGCCGTGCAGCCCGTTCTCGGTCACGCCGCGGCTGATGGAGGAGGCGGCCCGGCTGGCCCGCGCCGAGGGCGTGCGGCTGCACACCCACCTCGCGGAGACGGTCGAGGAGGAGCACTACTGCAAGGAGGTGCACGGCTGCACACCGGTCGAGTACGCCGAGCGGCTCGGCTGGCTCGGCGACGACGTCTGGCTCGCCCACGCCGTGCACCTCGACCCGGCCGCGATCGCCAAGCTCGGCGCGACCGGCACCGGCGTCGCCCACTGCCCGAGCTCCAACGGCCGCCTCGGGGCCGGCATCGCCCCCATCCGCGACCTGCTCGACGCGCGGGCGCCGGTCGGCCTCGGCGTCGACGGGGCCGCCTCCCAGGAGGCCGGCGAGCTGGGCGCGGAGCTGCGGCAGGCGCTGTACCTGGCCCGGCTGCGCGGCGGACCGGCCGCGCTGACCGCCCGGGAGTCCCTCGCGCTGGGCACCATGGGCGGGGCCCGCTGCCTGGGCCGGGCCGACGAGCTCGGCTCGCTGGAGGCCGGCAAGCTGGCCGACATCGCGCTGTGGGACCTGAACGGCCTCGGGCACGCCGGCATCGCCGACCCGGTCGCCGCGCTGGTGTTCGGCCCGGCCGCCCCGCTGCGGCTGCTGCTCGTCAACGGCCGCGCGGTCGTCCAGGAGGGCGCGCTGTCCACCGTGGACACGTCCGCGATCGCCGGCTCGTTGGCCCGTGCCGCCCGGGGGTTGCGATGACCGTTCAGGTCGGCACGCTCAACGGGATCGGCACCTCGCCCGTCCGCCCCGACGGCACGCTCAAGGTGACGGGTGAGTTCGCGTTCTCGTCCGACCTGTGGGCCGACCGGATGCTGTGGGGCGCCACCCTGCGCAGCCCGCACCCGCGCGCCCGGATCCTCGGCATCGACCTCACCGAGGCCCTCAAGCTGCCGGGCGTGCACGCCGTGCTCACCGCCGAGGACGTGCCCGGCAAGCCGCACTACGGCCTGGAGCACCGCGACCAGCCCGTGCTCGCGATGGGCGAGGTCCGCTACGCCGGCGAGCCGGTGGCCATCGTGGCCGCCGACCACCCCGAGACCGCGCGGCGGGCGGCGGCGCGGATCGCCGTCGAGTACGAGGTGCTGACGCCCATTGTGGACAGTGAGGCCGCCCTCGACCCGGCGTCCGAGCCGGTGCATCCGGGCGGCAACCTGCTGCGGCACGTGCCGATCCGCAAGGGGCCGCAGGACGCGGTGGCGGCGGTCGTGGTCACCGGGGAGTACGAGGTCGGCATGCAGGACCAGGCGTTCCTCGGGCCGGAGTCCGGGCTGGCCATCCCGGCCGAGGACGGCGGCGTCGACCTGTTCATCGCCACCCAGTGGCTGCACGGCGACCTCGGGCAGGTGGCCGACTGCCTCGGCCTGCCGCCGGCCAAGGTGCGGCTGAGCCTGGCCGGGGTGGGCGGCGCGTTCGGCGGCCGCGAGGACGTCTCCATGCAGGTCCACGCGTGCATGCTGGCCCTGCACACCGGCCGGCCGGTCAAGATGGTGTACTCCCGCGAGGAGTCCTTCTTCGGCCACGTCCACCGGCATCCGGCGCGGCTTCGGTACGAGCACGGCGCCGACGAGCACGGCATCCTGCAGTACGTCCGGGCCCGGATCGTGCTCGACGGCGGCGCCTACGCCTCCACGTCGATGGCGGTCGTCGCCAACGCGACCACGCTGGGGATCGGCCCGTACCGGGTGCCGAGCGTGACCGTGGACGGGTACGCGGTCTACACGAACAACCCGCCGTGCGGCGCGATGCGGGGCTTCGGTGCGGTACAGGCGTGCTTCGCCTATGAGTCGCAAATGGACAAGCTCGCCGCGGCGCTCGGGCTCGACCCGGTGGAGCTGCGGGCCCGCAACGCGCTCGAGCCGGGCGACACGATGCCGACCGGGCAGGTCGTCACCGGCCCCGCGCCCGTCGCCGACCTGCTGCGCCGCGTCCGCGACCGGCCGGCTCCGGCGGTCTCGTCCGGCGATCCGCGCGAGCAGCCCGGCGGGGTCGCGAACACCACCCACGGCGAGGGCGTGCGGCGCGGCGTCGGCTACGGCATCGGGATCAAGAACGTCGGCTTCTCCGAGGGCTTCGACGACTACTCGACCGCGCGCGTGCGGCTGGAGCTGGTGGGCGGGGAGCCGGTCGCGGTCGTGCACACCGCGGCGGCCGAGGTCGGCCAGGGGCTCGTCACCGTGATGGCCCAGATCGTGCGGACCGAGCTCGGCGTCGAGCAGGTCACGGTGGCCACCGCCGACACGTCGATCGGGTCGGCCGGGTCGTCGTCGGCGTCGCGGCAGACCTACGTCACCGGCGGCGCGGTGAAGGCGGCGTGCGAGGCGGTGCGGGCCGAGCTCGAACGCCGGGGTGGCGACCTCACCCAGGGGCCGATCGACGAGACGGTGGAATGGCGGCACAAGCCCACCTCCCCGCTCGATCCGGCGACGGGACAGGGCAACGCGCACGTGCAGTACGCGTTCGCGGCGCACCGGGCCACTGTGGACGTCGACGTGGAGCTGGGCCTGGTCCGAGTGGTCGAGATCGTCACCGCGCAGGACGTCGGCCGGGCCTTGCACCCGCAGTCGGTGCGCGGGCAGATCGCCGGCGGCACCGCGCAGGGCCTGGGCCTCGCGGTCATGGAGGAGATCCAGGTGGTGGACGGGCAGATCCGCAACCCGTCGTTCACCGACTACCTCATCCCGACGATCCTCGACGTGCCGCCGATGCTCATCGACGTCCTCGAGCTCGGCGATCCCGAGGCGCCGTACGGGCTGCGCGGCGTCGGCGAGCCGCCGACCATCTCGTCCACCCCGGCGATCGTCGCCGCCATCCGCGCCGCCACCGGCCTGCCGCTCAAGCGGGTCCCGGTCCGGCCCGAGCACCTGACGGGAACGTGAGCATGGCGCTGTCCGAGCGTGACCTCGACGAGCTGGCGGCCCGCGCGGAGCACCTGGACCGGCTCCAGCTGCCCGGCCAGACCGACGCGCGGCCCGGGCGGCAGCCGGTGCACACCGTCTACGTGCCCGCCGACCGGTTCGGCGCGGAGACCGTGGGGGAGTGGGGCACCGCGGCCCGGGCGCTGGTCCGCGACCACGGCCGCCCGCCCTTCCCGGACGCCATCGTCGAGATGGTGCTGGCCAAGCTCATGACCGAGCCGATCGAGGACCTCCGCGTCGACTTCGAGGACGGCTACGGCCGCCGCCCCGACGAGGAGGAGGACGCCCACGCGACCGCGGCCGGCACCGCGCTGCGCACCGGCCCGCCGCCGTTCTTCGGCCTGCGCTGCAAGAGCCTCGAGCCGGATACGGTACTGCGGGCAGCCCGCACCATCGACCTGTTCCTCACCGCACTCGGCCCGCCGCCCGACACGTTCGTCATCACGTTCCCGAAGGCCACCTCGGCCGGCCACGCCGACGCCGCCGTCCTGCTGTGCCGGCAGCTGGAGCACGCGCACGGGCTGGCCGAGGACACCCTGCGCTTCGAGCTGCAGGTCGAGACCCCGCAGGCGATTCTCGGCGCGGACGGCCGCAGCCCGCTCCCGGAGCTGATCGTCCGCTCGCAGGGGCGCCTGACGGGGCTGCACTACGGCACGTACGACTACAGCACGGCGCTCGGCATCGCCCCGACGTACCAGAGCCTCGAACATCCGGTCGCCGACCACGCCAAGGCCGTCATGCAGGTGGCCGCGGCCGGCACCGGGGTCGCGATCGCCGACGGCTCCACCAACATCCTGCCCGCCGGGTCCACCGAGGACGTGCACCGCGCCTGGGCCCTGCACGCCCGGCTGGTCCGCCGCAGCCTGGAGCGCGGCATCTACCAGGGCTGGGACCTGCACCCCGGGCACCTCGTCACCCGCTGGGGCGCCACCTTCGAGTTCTTCCACGACGGCGTGGACGAGGCCGTCCGGCGCCTCGGCCACTACCTGGGCCGCCGGGTGCGCGGCCACCTCGACGAGCCCGCCACCGCACGGGCCATGGCCCACTTCCTGCTGCGGGGGCTGCACTGCGGCGCCCTCGGCCCGGGCCACGTGCGCCATCCCCTCGGGGTGCTGGAGGCTTTGTGACCTTCTCCCTGCGCTCCCGGCAGGTCTACTTACCCGGCGGCCCCCGCGCGGCCACGGTGACCGTCGACGATGGACGGATTGCCGCGGTCACCGACTACGAGTCCACCGTGGACGGTCCGGTCACCGACCTGGGGGCGCTGGCGTTGCTCCCGGGCCTCGTGGACACCCACGTGCATGTGAACGAGCCCGGGCGTACCGAATGGGAAGGTTTCGCGACCGCCACCCGAGCCGCCGCGGCGGGCGGCGTCACCACGATCGTCGACATGCCGCTCAACTCGCTGCCGCCGACTACCTCCGTCGCGGCCCTGCGCGAGAAGCAGGCGGCCGCGCGGGGCAAGTGCTTCGTGGACGTCGGCTTCTGGGGCGGTGCCGTCCCCGGCAACGCGCGCGACCTGTTCCCGCTGCACGAGGCGGGCGTGTTCGGCTTCAAGAGCTTCCTGGTCGACTCGGGGGTGCCGGAGTTCCCGCCGCTGGACCGGGCCGGGCTGGCCGCCGCGTTCGCCTCCGTCGATGCCCTGTTCATCGTGCACGCCGAGGACCCGACCCGGCTGCACGACGCCCGGCCGTCCCGCGCGTACGCCGACTTCCTGGCCTCCCGCCCGGCCGCCGCCGAGGTGTCCGCAGTGGACACCGCGCTGTCGGTGGCGGCCGACACGAACCGCCGCGTGCACATCCTGCACCTGTCGGCGGCGGACGCCCTGACCTCGCTGCGCCGGGCCCGCCTGGCCGGCGTGCGCGTGACGGCGGAGACGTGCCCGCACTACCTGACGCTGGAGGCGGCGGCGGTGCCGGATGGCGCTACGGAGTACAAATGCTGCCCTCCGATTCGTGACGGGGCGAACCAGGACCGGTTGTGGGGCGGGCTCGCCGACGGCACCATCTCGATCGTCGTCTCGGACCACTCCCCGTCGACCCCGGCGCTGAAGGCCCGCGGCACGGGCGACTTCGCGGCGGCGTGGGGCGGGATCGCGTCGCTCCAATTAGGACTGTCCGCGGTATGGACGGCGGCCCAGGAGCGCGGCTTCACCCTCGCCGACGTGGTCCGCTGGATGTCCTCGGGCCCGGCCGACCTGGTGGGACTGCGGAACAAGGGCCGGATCGCGCCCGGCGCCGACGCGGATCTGGTGGCCTTCGACCCGACGGCGACGTTCGTGGTGGACCCCGCGGCCCTGCTGCACCGCCACCCGGTCACCCCGTACGCGGCACGATCGCTGAGCGGCGTGGTGCGCACGACGTGGCTGCGCGGCGAGCCGGTGGGCGCGACGCCGCGCGGCCGATTCCTGCGGCGGGAGGATGCTGCCCGATGACGTTCACCGACCTGACCGATCTGGCCTCCCGCCTGCTGGGCGGCGGGGTGGTGGCGGCGAACGACGAGTTCTTCGCGGCCATGGACAACCTCGTCAACCCGGCGCCGTCGGAGTTCGAGACGTGGACGTACGGTCCGAAGGGAAAGGTGTACGACGGCTGGGAGACCCGCCGCCGCCGCTCCCCGGGCCACGACTGGGCGATCGTCCGCCTCGGCGCCCCGGGCCACATCCACGGCGTGGTGGTGGACACGGCCCACTTCACGGGCAACTTCCCGCCGTACGTCTCGCTGGACGCGGTGGCCCTGCCCGGCCACCCGTCCCCGGCCGACCTGGCGGCGGCCACATGGACCGAGCTGCTGCCGAAGTCACCGGTGAAGGGCGACGCGCGCAACCACTTCGCGCTGACCCCGGGCCCCCGCTACACGCACGTCCGCCTCAACATTTACCCGGACGGCGGCGTGGCAAGGCTGCGGGTGCACGGCGTCGCCGAGCCGGATCCCGCGCTGCTGCACGGCCTCACGGTGAACCTGGCCGCGATGGAACTGGGCGCGGTGGTGGCGGGGTGCAGCGACATGTTCTACGGCTCGCCGGGAAACCTGCTCCTGCCGGACCGGGCACGGCAGATGAGCGAGGGCTGGGAAACAGCGCGTCGCCGAGTCCCCGGGAACGAATGGGTCCTGGTGCGGCTGGCGACTCCGGGCCGGGTGCGGTTGATCGAGTTCGACACCACGCATTTCAAGGGCAACGCGCCGGGGGAGGCCTCGCTGCGCGCGACTTCCGACCCCGGGCTCCATTCCTGGTGGGATCTGCTGCCCCGGACGCCCGTACAGCCGGACACCCGGCACTTCTTCCGCGTGGATGCCGCCGACGCGGCCTCGCATGTGCGGCTGGACATCTACCCCGACGGCGGCGCGGCGCGGCTGCGGCTGTGGGGGGAAAGTGTCGTACCGGGGGTTTAGAGTCCGGTGTAGGTCCCGTCGTGATAGACGAGGGGGGTAGCTCGGGCGTCGTCGTGGTGCTCGGCCTGGACGGGCGACGCGATGACGATGACATGGTCGCCGGCCTCGACCTGGTTGACGACCCGGCAGATGAGGACCGCCAGCGGCCCGTGGAGCACCGGCACTCCTTCGGGCCCTTCGTGCCAGCTTCCGATCCTCGAGTACTCGGCGAACCGATCAATCCCCGGCGTGGCGAAGACGCGCGCGACCTCTTCCTGCTGCGCCGTCAGGACATGGACCGCGACGAGCGCGGCTTCGCTGATGGCGGGCCGGGCGGACCCGGCCTGCGCGACACAGAACGACACCAGCGGCGGATCGAGCGAAACGGAGGTGAACGAGGTCGCGGTGAACCCGGCGCCGGCCGCTCCGGGGCGGGGAGCGGTGACGACAACGACAGCCGCGGCGTGCCGCCTGAGAACCCGCCGGAACAGACCGGCCTCAATCCCGGCGATGGTCACGAGCTAACCCTACCCATGGGTACATACCCGAACCTCATCCCGAGCGGCCCACGTCACACCGAACGCCCCAACAGCCCCACCCGCCCCTCACTGCACCGCGCCCCTCGCCGCCGCACGCCGCCCCTCGCCGCCGCACCGCGCTCCTTACCGCACCGCGCCTGGGCCGTCCTCAGCGGCTGCGGACTGCTCGCCCTCGCGCTCGGCTTCGTCGCCACCAGCCGCTGGGCGAGATCCGCCGCCGCTCGCAACGGCCGGCGCCTGGCCGTCGCGCCGGCTCCCGAAGCGCAGTAACCCAGCGCCACCAGCCGCCCGCCAGCCGCTGGGCCGAATCCGCCGCGGCTCGCAACGGCCGGGTCCACGTTCGCGGCGTGCACCGGCGGCCGGCGGCCCACGTTCGCGCGTCATGCAAGCGGGCGCGGACCTGGTGAACCTGGTCAAGCAGCCTGGCCGTCGCGCCGATTTCCGAGGCTCAGTAACCAGCAGGCCGGCAGCTACGACACTCGGCGGGGGAGGTTGAGTCGCATCGAGGTGTTGGTCTCGCGGGTGAAGCCCAGCCGCTCGTAGACCGCCAGCCCGTCCTGGGTGGCAAAGAGGCGGACCGTCGGCACGTCCCGCTCCGTGAACCAGGCCAGCAGCGCCTCCAGGCAGGCCGTGGAAAGGCCTTGTCGCCGGTACGGCCCGTCCGTGGCCACATTGAACACGTAGCCGAGCCGGCCGTCGGGGTTGCCCGGCGCGCCCAGCCGCTCCTCGATGGTGCCCACCGCGCAGGCGGCCAGCCCGGGCGAGCCGTCGGGGCGGTCCACCACGAACGCGGCCAGGGTCGCGTCCGGGTCCGGCAGGCGCCGGCGCAGTGCCACGGCGGAGCGGTGGGACCAGTCGCCCGGCGCGACCGGGCCGGCCTCCATCGCCTCCAGCATGACGATCCGCAGGCGAATCAGCTCATCGGTGTCGGCCGCGGTAGCGCGGCGGACGGGCGGGCGGACCGGGTGGGGCACGGGGACCGACGGTAACCGGCGGTGCAGGGGTAAACAAACGATATCCGTGTGAGGGATTGTCGCACCGAATGTGAAAGTTCCTGGAATACTCCGATGGTGGTCCAGGGGCGGGTCATCGGGGTGCTGTCCCCCTTTGTCGGCGGGACGTACTACGGGCGCCTCGTGAGTGCCGTCGCGGCGGCCGCCGAGCGGCGGGGCAGCCGGACGATCGCCGTGCAGACGCTCGACGCCGCCGCCGACATGAGCATCAACGGGGGCAATCCGGCGTTTCAGGAGCCGGTGGCGTGGCGGCAGGCCGAGGGGTTCGTGGTGCTCGCCGACGCCGTCACCCCGGCCTATCTGGCGCGGCTGCGGCGGGCCGGCAAGCACGTGGTCCTCGTCGGGCATCAGGAGGAGCACTTCCCCGCGGTACTGCCCGACAACGGCACCAGCATCCGCGAGATCGTGGCCCACCTGCGGGCGCACGGGCACAGCCGGATCGCGTTCACCGGGTACCTGGCGGCCACCGACGTCGCCGAGCGCTATCAGGCCTATCGCCGTGCCGTCGAGGCGGTCGGCGGCGGGGCCGATCTGTTCCTGCCCGCGTCGGACAATCTCGACAGCGGGATCACCTGGAGCGCCGAGGACTGGCGGGCGACCGGGGCCACCGCGCTCATCGCCGGCACCGACCGCAACGCGATCGGGGCGCAGCGGATGCTCGCCGCGGCCGGGCTGCACTGTCCGGGCGACTACGCGCTGACCGGGTTCGACAACATCGACGTCGCCGCGTTCCTGCGGCCCGAGCTGGCCAGCGCCGCCCAGCCGCTCGACGCGATGGGGGAGCGGGCGGTCGACCTGCTGCTGCGGGCGCTCGGCGGGGAGGCGGTCGGGACCACCCGGCTGCCGGCGGTCTTTCTGCCGAGGTCTTCCTGTGGGTGTACCGACTTCGCCGGCACCCTGCCGCCCACCTCGGCGCCGGAGGGGCGGGAGCGGCTCGCGGAGCGGTTCCGGGGTGCGTTGCCGCCGCCCGGGCTGCGGCTTCCCGGGTCGGGCACCGCCGTCGACGAGGCGGTCGAGGCCACGGTCAAGGCGGTCGTGGCGGAGGCGCCCGAGGACGTGGTGCGGGCCACCGGCGTGCTGCAGCGGCTGTACGCGCTGAACCCGTCGCTGGAGACGCTGCGGCTGATCTTCCGGGCCATCCAGGAGTACGCCGGCACGATCACCGGGCTCGATGTGGCCGCCGCCGGGCGGGTCGGGGGCCGGGTGCAGGAGCTCATGATGGTGCTCGGACGGGCGAACAACGGGGTCCAGTTCGCCGATCGGCGTCATCTGCGGTCGCTGATCAGCATGCAGTACACGCTGAACACGGCTCTTCTGTATAACCGCGACACGGACCCGCGGGATCCGTCCTGGCTGGCGGCGACGCCGGCGACCGCGGCGGCCATCGCGCTGCGCGGGCCCGGTGGGGAGCTGACCCGCGGGCCGGGGTGGCGGCGGGCGGCGGGGCCGGCGATTCCGGGCGGGCCGACGACGATCGACGCGTTCCCGCCGGCCGAGCTGATCGCCGCGGCCGGGCCCGGGCAGGCCGTCGTGCTGGTGCCGGCCAAGATCAGCGCGAGCGACCGGGGCTGGCTGGCCGTCGTGGACACCGTCGAGTGCGACGTCGAGGACGGGCGGGAGCTGGCCAACCAGTGTGCCGCGCTGCTGACCGTGGCCCTGGACCTGCGCGAACAGGAGGACCGGCTGCGCCGCAGCGCGCTGTCCGACCTGCTCACGGCGCTGCCGAACCGGGCCTCGTTCCTGGCCACGCTGGAGTCGGCGGTCGCGCGGGCGGACGCCGGCGGGCCGCCGTTCACGCTGCTCTTCCTCGACCTGGACGGGTTCAAGAAGGTCAACGACACGCTCGGGCACGCGGCCGGCGACGAGTTGCTCGTGCACGTGGCCAAACGCATCCGCGGCAGCCTCCGGTCCAGCGACGTTGCGGCCCGCTTCGGGGGAGACGAGTTTCTGGTACTGCTCCCAGGTGTCACCGCCGGCCTCGTCCAGACCGAGATCGTGGACCGGCTCGGCGCCGCCATCCGCGCCCCGTTCAACCTCGCGGCGGGGCCGGTGCGGATCGGGATCAGCATCGGCGCGAGCACGAGTGAGCTGCATCGCACCGCCGAGCAGTTGCTGCACGACGCCGACGCCGCGATGTACCGCGTGAAGGCCTCGTCGGGTTGGGCGCCCGCATAACGGGTACCGGAATGGCGTACAAAACCGCTCGAAAAGGAGGACGAGAGCGATGGATGTCGCGTTCCTGGTTTCCAAGGAGGGCATCGAGCAGGTCGAGTTGACCGAGCCCTGGAAGGCGGTCGAGCACGGGGGCCACACGCCGCGGCTGGTCTCGCCCGAGCCGGGGCAGGTCCGCGGGTACAACCACCTCGACCCGGCCGACACGTTCGACGTCGACGTCACGGCGGCCGACGCGCGCCCCGGCGACTACGCGGCCCTGGTGCTGCCCGGCGGCGTCGCCAACGGTGACCTGCTGCGCTGGCAGCCGGCCGCGGTCGAGTTCGTGCGCGGCTTCGCGGCCCTGGGCCGCCCGATCGCGGTGATCTGCCACGGCGGCTGGATCCTCATGGAGGCCGACGCCGTCCGCGGCAAGCGGATCACGTCGTGGCCCTCGATGCAGACGGACTTCCGCAACGCCGGCGCCACCTGGGTCGACGAGGAGCTGGTGGTGGACGGCAACCTCATCAGTAGCCGCAAGCCGAAGGACCTGCCCGCGTTCAACGAGGCGCTGCTCAAGGCGCTCGAACAGTAGCGCTTTTCGTGTAACAACCACGGCAAAGGCCGCCGCTTGCGAGAAGCGGCGGCCTTTTCGCGGTACCGGATCAGGACTTCTTGACGCCCTTGCCACTGCGGAACAGCTTGACCATGCCGGCGAAGAACCGCTCCATCTCGGAGCCGAACGGGTTGTCGCTGACGACGTAGGTCCAGGTCGCGCTCGGCCGCACCAGGCCCGCGTCCTCCGGCTCCCAGTCGGGCCCGTCGATCTCCAGCTCGTCGAACTCGGCCACCATGCGGTTGTCGATCTCGGCCAGCAGGCCGCGGAACGCCGGGATGGCCTCGCGGTGGAACTCGTCCAGCGGGTCCTGCGAGCCGAGCACCCGCAGGTGGATGCCCTCCCGCAGTTCGCTCATGTCGGCCAGGTGCTCCGACCACGCCTGGTCGGCGTGGAACAGGGCGATGACCCGGGCGATCCGCAGCAGCGTCTCCTCGCCCAGCTCCTCGGCCAGCTCGTTGTACTTGTCCGGGGACCGCTCGGCGAGCAGCTCGGCCGCCGCGTCGGTGGTGAGCAGCTCCTCGCGGCGCTTGCCGTGCAGCTGGCGGTGCTGGTCGAGCAGGTAGTTGTACCGCCACGTGTTGCGGTGGATCTCCAGGTTGACGGTCTCGGCGACCCGCTGGGCGGAGCCGATGGCCCACCGCACGTCCTCGTCCTCGATCGCGCCCTCGGCGTCGGCCTGGCCCATCGGCATCGGCTCCGGGCCGTACCGCTCGATGAGCTCGTCCTCCAGGGAGACGAAGAACATCGACTCGCCCGGGTCGCCCTGCCGGCCGGCGCGCCCGCGGAGCTGGTCGTCGATGCGGCGGGAGTCGTTGCGGGCGGTGCCGATCACGAACAGCCCGCCGAGCTCGGCGACCCGCTCGCGCTCCTTCTCGTCGCTGCCGCCGAGGCGGATGTCGACGCCGCGCCCGGTCATCTGGGTGGAGACGGTCACCGCCGACGCCGCACCGGCCTCGGCCACGATCCCGGCCTCGGCCTCGTCGTTCTTGGCGTTGAGGACCACGCACTCCACGCCCTCCTCGGCGAGGGTGGCGGCCAGCCGCTCCGACTCGGCCACGCTCAGGGTGCCGATGAGCACCGGGCGCCCGGTCGCGTGCATGGCGACGATCTCGGCGACGACCGCGATGTCGCGCTCCTCGGCCGAGGCGTAGACGCGGTCCGGCCAGTCCTTGCGGATGTTGGGCAGGTGCGGCGGGATGACCGCGACCTCGAGCTTGTAGAACTCGCGGAGCTGGTCGCCGACGGGCATCGCCGTTCCGGTCATGCCACAGATCCGCTTGTACTGCGTGAGGAACGCCTGCACCGTGATGGTCTGCAGGACGGTGCCGCCGCCGCTCGAGCGGATCTTCTCCTTGGCCTCGACCGCGGCCTGCAGCCCGTCGGGCCAGCGGCGCCGCTGGGCCACCCGGCCGCGGAACTCGTCGATGAGCTCGACGCGCTCCTCGCGCACGATGTAGTCCACGTCCCGGGCCAGCAGCGCCTCGGCGTGCAGGGCCAGGTTGACCGCGGTGAGGAGGTCGACGTTCTCCTCGGCGTACAGGTCGACCTCGAGCGCCTGCTCGACCTTGGCCAGCCCGCGGGTGGTCAGGTGGGCCGTGCGCCCCTCGTCGACCACCTCGTAGTCCCGGTCCCGGTGCAGCCCGCCGACGATCTCGGCGATGGCCATCGGCTGGTCCTCGGTGGCGATCGTCGAGCCGGCCAGCACCAGCGGCACCCGGGCCTCGTCGATCAGGATGGAGTCGGCCTCGTCGACGATGACCGTGGCGAACTCGCGGTGCACCCGGTCGGCGGTGTTCGTCACGATCGAGTCGCGCAGCAGGTCGAAGCCCGCCTCGCTGACCGAGACATACGTGATGTCCTGCGCGTACGCGGTGCGCCGCTCGTCCGGCGTCGAGCCCTCGTTGACCCAGCCGACGGTGAGGTCGAGCAGCTCGTACACCGGGCGCATCCACTCGGCGTCGCGCCGGGCCAGGTAGTCGTTGACCGTGATCACGTGGACCGGCCCCTGCGCGGCATACCCGGCGGCGGCGATCGCGGCGGTCAGCGTCTTGCCCTCACCGGTGGCCATCTCGACGACGTGCCCGGCGAGGAGGACCTGGGCGCCGAGGAGCTGCACGTCGTACGGCCGCTCGTCCAGGGCCCGCTTGGCCGCCTCCCGCCCGAGCGCGCACGCCTCGACGAAGTCCTGCGTGTCCTCGCGCTGGTGCAGTGCCGTGGCGGCGGCACGAAGCTCGTCGTCGGTGAGCTCGGACAGCTCGGCCTCGCGCTTCTCGATCTCCGGCAGCAACGCGCGCATCGGTTCGAGGTCGATCGTGGTGCCCGGCTGCTCCTGCAGCTTGCGGCGCCACGCGTTGAATTTGCTCACCAAACCCATGCCGAACACGATACGTCCCCCGCCGCACCCACTGTGCGCCCCGTCACGGACGCCTTCGGCGACCAGGGACATGTCGCTTATTTCGGACATGGCGCGCATCCCACTACATTTCCATAGAGAACCAGGTGCGGTTTTGAGGGGGTGTGGGTGGAGCGAAGCTCCCCCACCGCTTTTCAGGACATTCGACGGTCCAACCCCGCCGCCAAGGCGCCCATACAGTGCTGAGACCTTCCAGTGCCCGTCCAGCCCCAGTGGGTTGTGAAAACCCCGCTGCCAAGGCGCCCATACAGCGAAAGACCTTTCAAGCTCAAAAAAACTCGCGTGCTCATGCTCATAAGATCCGCCCCGCGCCGCGCGAGGCAGTATTGAGCACGTGGAACAGTCAGTCGCGGCGCTCAGTGCGCTTGTCGGCAAAGGCGGGGTGCTCGTGCTCAGTGGGGCCGGGCTCTCGACCGAGTCCGGAATCCCCGATTACCGCGGCCCCAGCGGCATCCGCCGCAACGCCCAGCCGATGACGTACCAGACGTTCACGCGCGATCCGATCGCGCGGCGGCGGTACTGGGCGCGCAGCCACCTCGGCTGGCGGACCATCGCGCGGGCCGCGCCCAACGCCGGCCACCACGCGGTCGGGCGGCTGGAGGGGCTCGGCCTGCTCACCGGGGTCATCACGCAGAACGTCGACGGGCTGCACCAGGCCGGCGGGGCGGACGGGGTCGTCGAGCTGCACGGGGCCCTCGATCGGGTGGTCTGCCTGGCGTGCGGCGAGCTGTCCGCGCGCGGCGAGCTCGATGCCCGGCTCGGCACGGCCAACGCCGGGTACGCCGCGGTCGCCGGCGAGGTCAATCCCGACGGGGACGTGGACCTCACCGACGAGCAGGCGGCCGACTTCGTGGTGGTGGACTGCACCGGCTGTGGGGGCCTGCTCAAGCCCGACGTCGTGTTCTTCGGCGAGACGGTGCCGGCACTGCGGGTACAAACTTGCTTCGAGCTTGTTGAAAAATCCGCGGCCCTGGTGGTGCTGGGATCGTCGCTGACCGTGATGTCGGGGCGGCGGTTCGTGGTGCGGGCGGCTAAGCTCGGGCTGCCGATCGCCATCGTGAACCAGGGACCGACGCGCAGCGATGCGCTGGCCACGATCCTGCTCGACGCTCCGCTGGGCGCCGTGCTCTCGCGGGTGGCCTGGGACCTACGCGGCTGAACGGGCGGCGGACCAGTGGCCGAGCGCCAGCCGTACCAATGCGGCGTTGTCCTGCACCGGCTGGCCGTCCGGGCCGGTCAGCGTGTCCTCCAGCCCGATCCTCGTGGGCAGCCCGAGGCGGCCGGCCAGCGCGATCATCGGCCAGCAGGTCGCACCCTCGCCGTGCAGCAGCCGCTCGCCGCCCACGCCGACCTCGTCGAGCCGGGCCAGCACGGCCTCGGCGTCGACCTCGGGGCGCATGATCTCGACGAGCACGCGGGGCACGCCGCCGGCGATCGACAGGGCGCCCGCGTCCTCCAAGGTCCACACGCCCGCCTCGACCGCGATGCCGAGCTCGCCCAGCGTGGCGGCGAGCGCGGTGAAGCCCGGCTCGGAGACGTTCACCGAGGCGAAGTCGGGTCGCTCGTACTGTGAAAGCTTCTCCCACCCGCCCACCGCTTCCTGGCGCGCGGCGACGTCCCGGCCGGTGATCCACAGGCCGGTGGTCACGCCGACGGGGGTGTCGGGGCAGGTGCGCCGGACCGCCGCGACGGCCGCGCCCACGTCCGCGGCGGCCAGCGACTCGGCCCCGCGGCCGTCGCGCGGGTGCAGGTGGACCGCCTCCGCGCCGGCCGCGACCGCGTTCTGGGCGGCGGCGGCCAGCTCCTCGGGCGAGGTGGGCAGCGCCGGGTGCGCGCCGGGCGGGCGGCCGCCGTTCAAAGCCACCTTGAGCCGGGCAATTGGGGGCATCACCGCACAACTGTCGCGCTTCGCCCGGCCGCTCGCAAGATCGGCGCGCGGGGGGCCGGAAAAACACGAGTCCCCGGCGCCCTTGGGGGAAGGGGCCGGGGATCGCGGAAGGTCAGATCAGAGTTCGGGGTCTATCGAAGGGGCCGGCGGCTCGGGGTGGGCCGACCGGTAGGTCCAGACGCCGCCGGCGACGCCCACCGCGCAGATCGCCAGCACGGTCCAGAAGACAGTGCCCGCGGCCAGGCCGATGATGACTCCGACGATTGCGGCAATGGCGATGACGACCGCGGTCACCCGGCGGGGCGTGATCCGGCGAGTCATGGCCCGGTTGAATCCGTTGACGAAGCGCGCGTCGCTCTGCAACGCGGCTTCGATGTCTGCGAGCCGCTTCTGCTCGCTCTCGCTGAGCATGACGCCCAACCTCCTCCGACGGGCCTGCCCGGTGCGCGACGTGTACCCGCTGCGATCGATCGTCACACACAAACGGCCGCTGTGGGTCGGCCAGTTGGCGCCAAGTGGAATTTCGCAGGTCAGCGCCGTGACGATTCGCGGCTTTTGTCGGAAGCGACGACCTGCGAAAGATGCGCCCGTATGCCATTCTCGACGGCGAATGACAGGCAATGCGTGCGTGAACGTTGCGGGAGGACAGGGATCGTGGACCCGAGCAGCCAGTGGCAGCAGCCGGACCCGAACAGCGGCTACGGACAGCAGCCGCCCCAGGGCGGGTACCCGCAGTACCCGCAACAGCCGCCGCAGTACCCCCAGCAGCCGCCCCAGTATCCCCAGCAGCAGCCCGCGCAGCCGTACTCCGCCGCCCCGTACGCCACGCAGCCCTACAGCGCGCCGCCGGCGTACCAGCAGCCGCAGTACCAGCAGCCGCAGTATCAGCAGCAGCCCCCGGCGTACCAGACCTCGGCCCCGCCGCTGCAGGACGGGTCGGGCCGGCGCAACCGCTTCTTTCCCGCGCTCATCATCAGTTCGGTGCTGCTCGTCATTGTCGTGGTGGCGATCGTCGTGGTGGCGCTCAACCGCGGCTCCGACACCCCGAGCAGCCCGCAGGCCGGCGCCTCCACGCAGAGCGGCCCGGTCGACAAGTGCCTGGTCGGCAAGTGGAAGCAGACGACGTACCAGAAGCTCGTCGACCTCACCGGCACCGACACCGCGACCCGCGCGAACATCACCAAGCCGATCAAGATGACCGGCGGCGGCAAGCTCTGGGAGATCAAGGCCGACGGTGAGGCCATCGAGGACGACACGAACACGGTGTACAACGGCAAGACCGACGACGGGCGCACCGTCACGGCGACCTGGGCCGGGCGCACCGAGTGGAAGATGACCACCAAGGACGGCCAGATCTCGTACGCCGGCGGCGAGGCGACCACCGTCGTGACGATCAGCGTCGACGGCGTGGACAAGGGCCGCATCGAGCTGGAGCCGAACCTCGACGACACGAAGTACACGTGCAACGGAGACATCTGGCGCACGTCGAGCAAGGACAACGACGACGATTTCTCGCGATACGACCGACAGAAGTAAGAACCGGTTGATCGCACCCCGTTAGGGGTACAGCCGAGGCATGGCGCAGTGGATTACTGAGGTCGGCGAGCGCGCACGGACGCGCCTGAGCACGGCGCGGCGCGTTCCGCCGTTCACGGTGACGGGACCGGTGGAGGTCCGGCCGGCGTCCACTGTGGAGGACGGCATCCCCCGCGGCATCAAGGTCGCGGGGGCCTGGGCCTGGCGGATCGTACTGTTCATCCTGGCCATCTACCTGCTGCTGCGCCTCATCGCCGCGCTGCGCCTCATGGTCATCCCGGTGGTCGTGGCGATCCTGCTGGCCGCGCTGCTCGAGCCGGTGGCGGGGTTGCTGCGCAAACGGGGCCTGAACCGGTCGCTGGCCGCCGCGATCGTGCTGGTCGGCGGCCTGGTGGTGGTCTTCGGCGGCCTCGGCGCCATCGTGACCACGTTCATCGCCCAGTTCGACACCCTCACCGGCCGGGTCGGCGAGGGGCTGGACGAGATCCAGAGCTGGCTGGCGTCCGGGCCGCTGCACATCTCCGAGAAGCAGCTCAGCGACACCATGAGCTCGCTGGAGAAGCAGGTCACGGCCAACCGGAGCATGCTCACGACCGGCGCCCTGAGCACCGCGACCACCCTGGGCGAGGTCGTCACCGGCTTCTTCCTGGTGCTGTTCACGCTCTTCTTCTTCCTGCGCGACGGCGGGCAGATCTGGTCGTTCCTGTGCCGGCTGCTGCCGCGCCAGGCCCAGCTGCCGGTGGCGCGGGCCGGGCACTACAGCTGGTACACCCTCGTCTCCTATGTCCGCGCCACCGTCCTGGTCGCGTTCGTCGACGCGCTCGGCATCGGCATCGGCCTGGCGGTCCTGCGGGTGCCGCTGGCCCTGCCGCTGGCCGCGCTCGTGTTCCTCGGCGCGTTCATCCCGGTCATCGGCGCCACGCTGTCCGGCGCGGTCGCGGTGCTCGTCGCGCTGGTCACCAACGGGCCGGTCAGCGCGCTGCTGGTGCTGGCGGTCGTGATCGCCGTACAACAGCTGGAAGGGCACGTGCTCCAGCCGCTGATCATGGGCCGCGCGGTCGCCCTGCACCCGCTCTCGGTCATCCTGGCGATCACGACGGGCGTGGTGGCGGCCGGCATCGTCGGCGGGCTCGTCGCCGTGCCGCTGCTCGCGGTGGGCAACACCGCCATCCGGTACCTCGCGGAACACCCCGACGGCGAGCCCACCGACAACCAGGCCGCCCCCGGCACCGAGCCGACCGACGACGACGAGCGGCGCGAGGAGGACGCCGAGGAACGGGCGGCCGACCCGGAACGCGAGCGGGTGGAACGCGCGTCGAGCGGCACCGGGCCGGGTAGCGTCGACGGGGAGATCAAGGATCAGTGAGGAGCGAGCACCATGCCGTTGTCCGGTGAGTACGAGCCGAGCCCGACCGACTGGTCGCGCGACCAGGTCGAGCTGTACGAGCGCACCAACGGCGCCGAGGGCAACACCCTGCGGGGGCGACCGGTCATCGTGCTGACGTCGCTGGGCGCCAAGTCGGGCAAGATCCGCAAGACGCCGCTGATGCGCGTGGAGCACGACGGCGAATATGCCGTGGTGGCCTCGCTCGGCGGCGCGCCGAAGCACCCGGTCTGGTACCACAACCTCGTCGCCAACCCGCACGTCGAGCTCCAGGACGGCCCGGTCAAGCAGGACTACACGGCCCGCGAGGTCACCGGCGAGGAGAAGGCCGAGTGGTGGGAGCGCGCCACGGCGACCTGGCCGGACTACGCGGAGTACCAGAAGAAGACCGACCGGCAGATCCCGCTCTTCGTGCTCACGCCGCAGCGTTGACCGACCCGGTCCTCCTGACGCTGCTGGCCATGCAGCGCCAGAACTGGGAGCAGGGCGTGGCCGTCCACGCCCTGCTCGACCTGGGCCACACCGACCTCGCCGCCCGGCTCTCCCGCGACTCGGTCGTGCACCAGTCGCCGGACGGCCGCCTGGGCACGATCGGCGGGGAGCGCGGCGCCGTGAATTCGGCGTCGCTTTATCAGGGTGTTGTACTGGTTGATCCGGCCGCCGCCGCGCGCCAGCTCGACTGGGTCGTCAACGGTGCCCCGCGCGCCTCGGACGGCACGCTCTACCACGTGCTGGACACGCCCGAGGTGTGGGCGGACTCGGTGTACATGGTCGTCCCGATGCTCGCCCTGGCCGGGCGCCCCGACCTGGCTGTTCAGCAGGTTTTGGGCCATCGCGCTGCCCTGTGCCGCGACGGCCTCTACCTGGCCGCGGACACGCGCCCGTCTCTGTGGGGGACCGGGAGCGGGTGGGTCGCGGCCGGGCTCGCGCGGGCCATCCACCACGCCCCTGACCTGGGCGCCGATTTGGCTGGGCATGCGCGCGAAGTCATCGACGCCTGCATCTCGTACCGGCGGGAGGATGGGCTTTTCGGGGACGTGCTCGACGATCCGGGGAGCTTCCGCGAGGCCAACCTGGCGCAGATGCTCGCGTACGCCGCCTACACCGGGGTGGCGGACGGGTGGCTGCCGTCCTCGTACCGTGCGCTGGCTGACTCGCTCGTCGCTGCCGTCGAACCGTACGTGGTCGACGGGGTGGTGACGTCGGTGTGCGGGGCGCCGTCGTTCGACCGGCCGGGCACCTCGGCGGAGGCGCAGGCGTTCCACCTGATGGCCCGGGCGGCTGCCGCGCGTTAGGGTTTGGTCGCGGCTCGTACATTGGGGGCGTGGCTTACCGGCTCGGCATCGACCTGGGCACCTCCACGACCGTTGCCGTGCTTTCGGGTCCCGGGGCGGCGCGGCGGCCTTTGCTGTTCGACGCTTCGCCGCTGCTGTCGTCGGCGGTCTTCGCGGGGGAGCCGGCGGTCCTCCCGGGGGAGCCGGCGGCCTTCGCGGGGGGTGGGTCTGCGCTGCTGACGGGGCTCGATGCTGAGCGGGCGGCGGTTGCGCAGCCGGCCGGTCTTGAGGCGAACCCGAAGCGGCGGATCGACGACGGGACGATTTGGCTGGGTGAGCGGGAGTACGCGGTCGCCGAGGTGCTGGCCGCGATCCTCCGCCGCGTCGCCATCGAGGCCCACCGCGTGGCGGGTGATCCCATCGGTCCCGACGGGCGTTGGGCGGGCGGCGAGTCTGGGCGGGTCGAGGGCGGGTTCGTCGGTTCTGGCGGCCTCATCGGGGACGTGGTGCTCACCCATCCGGCGGCGTGGGGGCGGACGCGGCTCGGGTTGCTCTCGGAAGCTGCCGCGCGGGCCGGGTTGGGCGAGGTCGGGCTGGTCGCCGAGCCGGTGGCGGCCGCGGCGTACTTCGGCACGGTGCGCGACCTTCGGCCCGGGCAGACCGTGGTGGTCTATGACCTCGGGGCCGGGACCTTCGACGTGAGCGTGGTGCGGCGGGCGGAGGGCGGGGGCTTCGCGGTGCTGGCCGCGGACGGGCTGACCGACGTCGGCGGGCTCGACCTCGACGCGGCGGTGGTGCAGCACGCGCGGGCGCTGACGCCGGGGGCGGCCGCGGCCTGGGGGCGGCTCGACTGGCCGCAGGACCGGGCCGATCAGGCCGCGCGGCGGGCGCTGTGGACGGGGGCGCGGGCGGCCAAGGAGCAGCTGTCCCGGCACGCCACGGCCGACCTGCACCTGCCGCTGGTCGACACGAACCTGCACCTGACCCGCGAGGAGTTCGAGGCGGCGGCGAGACCGTACCTCGACCGGACCGTCGCGCTGACCGTCCAGGTCCTGCGCGACGCGGGCGCCGTGCCGGAACGCATCGCCGGCGTCTTTCTCGTGGGCGGGTCGTCCCGCATCCCGCTCGCGGCCACGCTGCTGCACCGGAAGCTGCGCATCGCCCCGACGGTCGTCGACCAGCCGGAACTGGTCGTGGCCGAAGGCAGCCTGCTCGCGCCGGCCACGCGCTGGGAGACGACCCTCCCGACCGAGGAGCTCACGCCAGTCATCGCGATCCGCCCGTCGACAACCTATTCTAAGCTGTCCACAGTGGACTCTGCGTTCGCCTGGAACCCGCCGGGTGCGGCCCGGCGAACGGAAAACCGTTCCGCCGCAACGGAAACTCCGGCAACCTCGACGGAAACTCCGGCAACCCAGGCGGAAACTTCGGCAACCTGGGCGGAAACTCCTACGGCCTTGCCGGAAACGTTGCCCGCCGCACCGGAAACCTCGCGCACCTTGCCGGAAACTGCGACTGCCTCGACGGCAACGCTGCCCGCCGCGTCGGAAACTCTGCCCGCCGCGTCGGAAACTCTGGCCGACCGATCCGGGAGCCGGGCCGCCGGGGATTCGGTGCCGGTAGGTCGGGCCGCCGTGGAGCTCGAGCCGAAGTCCGGGTCGACGCGGCCGGTCGCGGCGGAGCCCGTGGGGTCGGCAGATCCCGTGGTCGAGTCGTCCGAAACCGTGGTCGCACCGTGGAAACCGGCCGTCGCGCCGTCCAGAGCCGAGGTCACGACGTCGGAACCGGTAGCGGCGGTGTCGAAGCCGGTGGACGTGCCGTCCGGACCGGTCGCCCCGGCGGTCGTTCCGTCGCAATCCGTGGGTGCGTCGTCGGGGCCTGGGGCTGGTTCCGTGGGTGCGTCGTCAGGACCCGGGGCTGTTTCCGTGGGCGCGGCGGCGGGGTCTGGGGCTGTTTCCGGAGGTGCGGCGCCGGGGTCTGGCGTCGTTGCTGCGGGTGGTGCGGCTTCGCGGAGCCGTCGGCGGCTCTTCATTGCGGCGGCCCTGGTGCTTGTCTTGGTGGCGGGCGTTCTCGGGGTGCGGTACTGGTTGCGCGGGCCCGTCGTGGCCGAGCTGCGGGGAGCCGTCGGGGCCGTCCGGGCCGTGGCGTTCAGTCCGGACGGTGAGCTTCTCGCGGCCGTCGGGGATGACAAGACGCTGCGGCTGTGGGACGTCGACGGGGAGAAGGCCACCGTTCTGACCACGGCGGCGTCGGGGCGGGCGGTGGCGTTCAGCCCGGACGGGAGGTTGGTGGCGGCGGGAGGGGAGGATCGGCGCGTACACCTTTGGGATGTGGAAACGCGCCAGGAGCGGCGGCAGAGTTTGCAGGGTGGCACGCCGTTCGCCGTGACCGCGCTCAGCTTTGCGCGGGACGGGAAGACGCTCGTGGCCGGTGGTGACGGGGGCATTGCCGTGGTGCTCGACGTGGAATCGGGCGCTCAGGTGGCCGAGTTCGACGTGTTCAACCCCGGGGCCATCACCGCCGTCGCCTTCAGCCCGGCCGCCGGCGAGGCCGACGAGGTGGCGTTGGGCGGGGCTTCGAGGGTGATCGCGGTGTACACGTCGAAGGAAAACGGCCGTCGTCTGCCCGTCGAGGAATCGGTCCAGCACGCGGACACCATCCGCGCGGTGGCCTTCAATCCGCAGGGGACGCTGCTCGCCAGTGGTGGGGCCGACCGGCAGATCCTGCTGTGGACGGGGCAGGCCGGGGTGGTCGCTTCGCGGCTGACGGGCTCGGCGGGGGCGGTGAACGCCGTCGCCTTCGACCGGGACGGGCGGGTGCTGGCGAGTGGGGGCGAGGATCAGGTGGTACACCTGTGGGATCCCGGTGCTCACAAGCTGATCCGGTCGTTCGATCAGGCGCACAGCCCGATCGACGCGCTCGCCTTCTGCCCAGCGCGCGCCGACCGCCTCGCCACCGGCACGCGGGACGGCGTCGTGCGAATTTGGGACGTCGGCTGAAGCCCCTTCGCCACGACCTGCGTGCGGCGTTGGTCGCGCGAGTCAACGCGTGGGTCGACGTCGGCTGAGGTCGCGTCGCTACGACTTGCGTGCGGCGTTGGTGCCGTGGGGCCGCTGGATTCAGCTGAAGTCCTGGTCCGAGGATGCGCGGCCGGCTTCGGTGACCTGGTTCAGGAATTTGGCCAGCAGGGCCAGTTCAGCTTCGTCGTAGTCGGCGCACAAGTCGTCCATGCGGTCGTTCATGCCTGCGAACAGGGCGTAGATCTCGGCGTTGCGCTCGCGGAGGGCGCGGATCTGCACCGCGCGGCGGTCGTCCGGGTCTCGTTCGCGGGCGACCCAGCCGCCGCGTTCCAGGCGGTCCAGTACGCCGGTCATCGTGGCTGGGTGCAGGCCGGTGTGGCGGGCCAGGGCGGTCGGGCTCAGGGGGCCGTGGCGGTGGATCACGTCCAGGCAGTCGAAGTCGACGTCCTTGATTTCCAGCTGGGCGCCTACCCGGTGGTTGAGCAGGGTGAGCTGGGTGCCGAGCGCGCGCAGTGATTCCTTGACGGCGTTTGTCGCCCGGCGGCGTGACTGCGGTACGGAACTCATATAGTATGAACCTCGTAAGATATTGGTCTCGGATAGAAACCATACCGGAGAGGGAGCTGTCATGATGCTGGTCACTGGTGCTACGGGCACCGTCGGGCGCCATCTTGTCGCGGCGCTGGAGGCTGGTGGGCACAAGGTGCGGGGGGTCAGTCGGTCCGGCGGGGGCAGCGCGGAGGACATCCTGCGGGAGGGTGGGGTCGAGGCGCTGTTCCTGCACCCGCGCGCGGTGGGGGAGCGGGCCGGGGAGCTGGCCGCGTTGGCCCGGGAGTGCGGGGTGCGGCGGATCGTGGCGCTGTCGGCGATGAACGTCGACGATCCGGACGAGTACCAGCCGTCGCGGCTGGCCGGGGATCGCAATCGCGAGGCGGAGCAGGCCGCGGCCGGGAGTGGGCTGCCGTGGGTCTCGCTGCGCGCGAGTTCGTTCGCGGGCAACACCGTCCGGGCGTTCGGGGCGCAGGTGCGGGGCGGGGACGTCGTGCGGTACACCTTCCGGGGCTTCGAAGAATCGCTCCTCGACGAGCGGGATCTCGGCGAGGTCGCGGCGGCGGCGCTGCTCGGGGCGGGGGACGGGGTGCTGGAATTGACCGGGCCGCAGTCGCTCAGTCATGGCGAGCAGGTCGCGATCATCGGGGCGGTGCTCGGCCGGGCGCTGCGGTTCGAGGAGGTCCCGCCCGAGGTCGCGGCGCGGGGCATGATCGGCGGTGGCATGCCGGCGGCATTCGCGGAGGCGCTCATGGACCGGTACCGGCGGCATCTCGATCGCCCGCAGCACCCGCCGACCGACGGGGTGCGCGCGATCCTGGGGCGGCCGGCGCGCACGTTCGCGCAATACGTGGAGGCGCATCGAGCATCGTACTGAGCCGACGGCCGGCGTTCCCGCAATGCCGCGGATGGCCGGTGTGCCCAAGACGAAAGGCGTCAAAGGCGAAGGGCGTCAAAGGCGAAGGGCGTCATAAACCGAAAGGCGTCAAAGCCGAAGTGCGTCAAAGGCGAAGCGCGAACGGCGGTAAGGGGAGGCGTATCGAGCGCCGTTCTGATATGCGTTGGGCATGACGGGACTGTTGCTGGTGGCGTTGGTCGAGCTGGTGTCGGAGGCTTCAGCGGAGTACGAAGACGAGGTCCTGGCCCTTCTGCCCCGGCACGGCGGCGCCCTGGAACGGCGGCTGACCAGCGGCCGTAAGGAGGTGCAGATCATCCACTTCGCGGCGCGCGACGGGCTGGAAGGGTTCATGGCCGACCCGGAGCGGCTGGCGTTGCGGGAGCGGTTCGGGGCCGACGTGCCCGCGACGCGGGTGCTGGAGGTGAGGCCGCGCTAGGGGTGGGTATCAGCTCGATATGCGCGTTCCCACATGGCTCAAAACGACCGCCGCGGTGACTCTCGCGGCCGGGGTCGGGTCGCTGGTCACGAAGCCGGGCGACTCGTGGTACCGGCGCTTGGACAAGCCGTCCTGGCAGCCGCCGCGGCAGGCGTTTCCGCTGGTGTGGACGCCTTTGTACGGTCTGATCGCCCTCGCCGGCGCCCGTGCCCTCGACGCGGGCAAGGGGCGCGAGCGGCGGGACTTCGCGATCGCGTACGGGACCAACCTGGCGCTCAACGCCGGGTGGACCGCGGTGTTCTTCGGCGCGCGCAAGCCCGGCGCCGCGCTGGCCGAGATCGCGCTGCTCAACGCGTCGAACGTCGACCTGCTGCGGCGGGCGTGGAAGGCCGATCGGGCGGCCGGAGCCGCCCTCGCGCCCTATGTGGCCTGGACCGGCTTCGCGACCGCTCTGAACGCCGCGATCGTGCGCCGGAACTGAGAGCTACCGCTCAGCCGTTGTTGCGCTGCTTCCACGTGGCCACGGTGGCCTCGAGGCGGCGCTGGTTGCGGGTGCTGCCGAGGCCGCGCTTGGCCTTGCCGTACAGCCAGATGCCCCCGCCCACCACGAGCGCGCCGACGATGAGGTATCCGAGCACACTGAACAGGGCGTGGAACACCCACACGGCGATCGCGCCGACCACGAACAGGCCCACGACGACCGCGATGGCACCAACCAGGAAACGACCCATGCACCTAGCATGCTCCTGCCGCGCCACCGCCGTCATCAGGGACTCCCCGGATCAGGCGGCCAGGGTGGCGTAGGTCCCATCGGCCGAGAGCAGCGACGAGTGCGTCCCGCGCTCGACGATCCGCCCGTGGTCGACCACCGCGATCTGATCCGCGTCCCGCACGGTCGACAGCCGGTGCGCGATCGTGATCGTCGTGCGACCTTGGGCCAGGTCGTCGAAGGCGCGCTGGACGGCCCGCTCGGTCTCGTTGTCCAAGGCGCTCGTGGCCTCGTCGAGGACCAGAATCCGCGGATCGCGCAGCAGCGTGCGGGCGATCGCGATGCGCTGCTGCTCGCCGCCGGAGAAGCGGTACCCGCGCGAGCCGACGACGGTGTCGTAGCCCTCCGGCAGCCCGGCGATCAGGTCGTGGATCCGCGCCGCGCGCGCCGCCGACTCGATCTCGGCGTCGGTCGCGTCCGGCTTGGCGTAGCGGAGGTTCTCCCGGACGGTGGTGTGCAGCAGATACGTCTCCTGGCTCACCACGCCCACGATCGCCGCGAGGTCGGTCAGCCGCAGGTCGCGCAGGTCGACGCCGTCGATGGTGATCCGGCCGGCGCCCGGGTCGTGCAGGCGGGCGATGAGCGCGGCGATCGTGCTCTTGCCCGAGCCGGTCTCACCGACAAGAGCCAAAGACGTTCCCGCCGGTACGTCCAGTGAGACCCCCGCCACCGCCGCCGCATCGCTGCCGGGGTAGGTGAACGTGACGTCCTCGAACCGCAGATGGCCGCGCACGTCGCGGAGCTGCTTGGGGTGGGCCGGCTCGGCGACCTCGACGGGCAGGTCCAGGTACTCGAAGATCCGCGCGAACAGCGCCAGCGAACTGGTCAGCTGCACGCCGACCCCGAGCAGGCCCATCAGCGGGCGGAACAGTCCGGCCTGCAGGGAGGTGAAGGCGACGAGGGTACCGATGCTGAGGGACCCGGCCGTCATCGGCAGTCCCGCGCTCAGGTAGATGACCGCCGGGATGGCGGCGAAGATGATGCTCATCGAGGCCATCCGCCAGCGGCCGGCCAGCTCCGAGCGCAGTTCGAGGTCGATCAGCCGGGTGGAGGACTCGGTGAAGCGGCCCACGACCGCGGCGCCGGCGCCCATCGTCTTGGACAGGCGCACGCCGCTGACGGACAGGCCCTCCTCGATGGTCACGTTGAGGTCGGCCAGCTCCCGCTGGCGCTGGGCGGTGATCTCGCGGCGCATGCTCGCGACCTTGCGGGTCAGGTAGATCGCGGGCGGCAGCACGACGAGCGACACCAGGGAGAGCCGCCAGGACAGCGCGGCCATGGCCACGGCGGTGGCGACCGCGGTGGTGAGGTTCGAGGCGATGGACGTGGCGGTGTTGGTGACGACCGCCTCCATCCCGCCGATGTCGTTGGTGATGCGGGACTGCACCTCGCCGGTGCGCGTACGCGTGAAGAAGCCGACGGACTGCCGCTGCAGGTGGGTGAACACGTCGACGCGCAGGCGGTGCATGACCAGCTGGCCGACCTTGGTCGACTGCCAGGTCTGGATCACCCCGAGCGCCGAGGTCACGGCGGCGACGGCGACCATGCCGAGCACCAGCCAGACCAGCAGCCGGACGTCCTTGCCGGGCAGCGCGCGGTCGATGACCTCGCGCAGCAGGAACGGCGAGGCCATCGAGATGATGGACGACGCCACGATGATGAGCACCACGAGCGCCAGGCGGCGGCGGTGGGCGGTGAACAGCCGGCCGATGCGGGCCAGCGACACCTGCTTGGCCTGCTGCTTCTCGGCGGCGCTGAGTTTGCGGGACCCGCGGACGCGGGTGGGGGGATTGGGCTCCAAGGGGAACACCTCTCGTTCGGGAACAATGCTGAGGTTACCTCACTATGAGGGAACAACACAAAGCTTTGGTACCGTATTCCCATGGAGGACGAGAGCCTCGCGGAGCTCTTCTGGGGCGTCGCCCGCCGGCTGCGGCACCAGTCGCACGAGTCGCTGCAGCCGTTCGGCATCACGCCCGGGCAGGCGCGCGCCCTGGGCGTGCTCGCCAAGCACGGCACCATGCGCCCCAGCGGCCTGTCCGAGCACCTGCTGATCGCGCCCCGCTCGGCCACCGAGGTGGTCGACGGGCTGCAGGAGCGCGGGATGGTGGAGCGGCTGCCCGACCCCAACGACCGGCGGGCCACGCTGCTGCGGCTGACCGCCTCCGGCGCCGCCACCGCCGAGCGGATCCGGGCCGAGCGGGGCGCGCAAGGTGAGCGGTTCTTCGCCGCGCTGCCCGAGCGGGATCGGGCCGAGCTGGCGCGCATACTCGCCGCCCTGCGGGTATCGCCCATTACGTGATCAACGCGCTCGACCACGGCCTCGTCGGCGACGGCGTCACCAATGACCAGCCCGCACTGCAGAAGCTGGTCGACTCCTGCCCGCCGGGCGAGGTGATCCACTGTCCGGCGGCGACGTACGCCATCAAGGACGCCGGCACCGTCTGGCGCACCGGGGTCTCGCTCATCGGCGACGGGCCGTCCGCCACGCGCTTCGTGCTGTCGAACCCGGGCGCGCCGGCCACCCCGGTGCCGCTCGCCTTCTGGACCACCCTGCAGCACGGGGCCTCGCCCGAGCGCCCGATCGCCGATGTGACCTTCGCCGGCTTCGAGATCGACGGCTCCCAGATCACCCTGCCGGCCTACGACGTGCTGGCCAAGGGCCTGGGGATGCAGTACGTCGTGCGGGGCTCGTTCCGGGACCTGTACATCCACGACACCCCGGCGACCGGCTTCGGCTGCGACTTCCTGCAGGACTGCACCGTGGAGCGGATCGTCGCCGTGCACTGCGGGCGGCTCGACTCGGGCTGGGAGAAGGGCGGCGCGGGCATCGGCATCGGGGTCGGCGGCTGGGGCCCGATCGAACGGCTCACCGTCTCCGAGTGTGTGACCCGCCGCAACGGTACGAACGGCATCTTCGTCGAGCTGCAGGACGCGGGATGGACCCCGCCCCGTGGCATCCGCATCCTGGGCTGCCACGCCGAGGACAACGAGTACGGGATCTCCGATTGGGGCGCCGACGGCCTGCTGATCTCGGGTTGCACCATGATCGGCAACCACACCGCCGGCTTCGACGTCTCCGGGCAGGGCACCACCCACGTGGCGGGCCGCTACGGCGTGGTGACCGGCTGCGTGGTCGACGACAACCCCGGCGACGGCGTGAGCATCGGCAACACCCCCGGCGGCTACACGGTCAGCGCGACGCGCATCAGCCGGAACGGCGGCCACGGGTACCGCCAGCACAACCTCCCCGGCGCGATCTCGGTCCCGGCCAGCGACATTGTCCTGGACGGCAACGACATCTGGGACAACGCCGGCGACGGCATCCGCGTGGACGGCGAGCTCATCGACCCGTTCCTGGTGAGCAACCGGATCCGGGGCAACGGCACGCCGGGGCGGCCGGCCTCGGGCATCTGCCTCAACGCCCGGGTGAGCTCGGCGACGATCCGCAACCAGCGCATCTGGGACCGCCGCACGCCGCCGGCCCAGACCGCGGCGCTGCACATCACGGCGAACGGGCAGCTGACCGACCCCGTGTTCATGGATCTCGAACCAATCAAGTGACACCCGTAAATGTCCGACACTCCGTGATCGGACATTTACGATATATAACCTGAAAGGCGAAAAATCCGATAAGTCGCGGCGCGCCAGCGCCCGACTTATCGGACGAAAACGCCCACAAGCGCCACAAGGCTCATTCGAAGGCATAGAAGGTCACGAACCTGGAGATGAGCCAACCATGATGTCGAGGATCGCCCGCGTCGCCGCCCTCGCCGCCGTGGCCGCCGCGGCCGGCATGAGCGCCGCCACCCCCGCCGACGCGGTCGCGAACGGCGGTCCGGTGCCCGAGGGCCGCTACCGGTTCGCGGTACGGCTGGCGATGCACGATGTCCCGCGACCCGACGGTACCGAAGAGGACAGCTTCTGCTCGGCGGCCCTGCTCTCGCCGTGGTGGATCATCACGGCCGGGCACTGCTTCCACGACCGCGAGCGCGATCCCGTCTCCGGGGCGGTCCCCTACGAGACCACGGCCACGGTCGGGCGGGCGGATCTCGCGAGCAGGAGCGGGCACGTGGTGAAGGTCGTCTCGGTGCAGCAGGCGCCCGGCGGCGACATCGCGATGGCCAAGCTCGCTCAGCCCGTGTACGACGTCGTGCCGCTGCGGATCGCCGACCGCGCGCCGAAGGCCGGCGACGTGCTGCGGATCGCCGGGTGGGGCAAGCTCGCCGCGACCGACGCCGGGCCGGCCACCCACCTGCAGACCGGGCAGGTCAAGGTGTCGACGGTCGGGCCGGTCACGCTCGGCGTCAAGGGGTACCGGCCGGCGGCGGACACGAGCGCCTGCGAGTACGACTCCGGGGCGCCCTATTTCCGGGACGGAGTGCTGGTCGCGGTGGAGAGCACCGGCCCGTCCTGCCCGCACGTCGAGGACGAGACGACGACCCGGGTGGACCCGCTGCGCGACTGGGTGCGGGGCAAGCTCTTGACGTAAAGTTTCCGGGTGTACTGCCGATCGGGCAGTCATGGTGAGAAACCTCCCGATCGCCGCCAGACTCGCCGCGACCGTCGCCGTCGTGTGCGCCCTGCTCGCCGGGGTCGGGGGCCTGGGCATCCGGCAGCTCGGTGACGCTCAGGACCGGCTGCGCCTGATGTACTCCGACAACCTCCAGGACATCGCCGACCTGGACGACGTCGGGCTGCACTTCAAGACCGTCCAGGCCGAGGTGGCCAACATGGCCCTGGCCGAGAGCCCGGCCGACCAGCAGACCGCGCTGCAGAAGCTGCAGGCGGCGAACACCGCGCTGGACAAGGCGTGGGCGGAGTTCATCGTGCTGCCGATGGCGGGCGAGATCGCCGACCACATCGCGTTCGAGACCGCGCTGACCGACTATCGCGCGGTCCTGCAGGATCGGCTGCTGCCCCTCGCGCAGGCCGAGATCACCGACGAGGCGGCGATCACCGAGATCCGCAAGTCGAAGGCCGACCCGCTCACCACCGCCGCCCAGGGCGCGCTCGACCGGCTCGACCGGGCGGTCGACGTCAAGGCCCAGGCTACGCTCGACGCCTCCCGGCGCGCGTACGACCGCTCGCGCTGGCTCATCATCGGCATGATCCTGGCCGCCGTCGTGCTCGCCGCGATCCTGGTCTCGATCCTCAGCCGCACCATCTCCCGCCCGCTGCGCGAGACCGTCCGCGTGCTCGAGTCCGTGGCCGAGGGCGACCTCAGCGGCCGGCTCGCCCTGCGCGGCCGGGACGAGGTGGGCCGGATGGCCGCCGCGCTCAACCGCGGGCTGGAGCGCCTCGGCGGCTCGCTGCGCGAGGTGGACGGCAACGTCGGCCGCGTGTCGACGGCCGCCGCCCAGCTCACCGCGGCGGCCGGGGCGATGAACGACAGCGCCGCCCGCTCGTCGGGCGAGGTCCGGCTGGCCTCGCAGGCCACCGACGGCATCACCCAGGACATCGGGACGGTCGCGACCGGCTCGGAGGAGATCGGCGCGTCGATCCAGGAGATCGCTCGCAGCACCTCCGACGCCGCCGGGACGGCCGATCGGGCGGTTCGGGAAGCTTCCCAAGCCGCGGCGGTACTGCACGAGCTCGGTCAATCCTCGCGCGAGATCGAGACCGTGGTGAAGCTGATCACCTCCATCGCCGAGCAGACGAACCTCCTGGCCCTCAACGCGACCATCGAGGCCGCCCGCGCGGGCGACGCGGGCAAGGGCTTCGCGGTCGTGGCGACCGAGGTGAAGGACCTGGCCCAGGAGACGGCCCGCGCGACCGAGGACATCGCGCACCGCGTCGGCGCCATCCAGCGCGACTCGGCCGCCGCGGTGCTCGCGATCGAGCAGATCAGCGACGTGATCACGTCCATCCGCGACGCGCAGACGGGCATCGCGGCCGCGGTCGAGCAGCAGTCGGCGACGACGGCCGAGATGAGCCGTACCGTCGGCCAGGTCGCCGGCCGCGCGAACCAGATCAGCACCAACGTGGGCGGGGTGGCGACCGCCGCGGACGAGACCACGGGCATCGCCCGGGACACCGCCGCCACCGCCGAGGTGCTCAACGACATCGCGGGCGAGCTGCGCCGGACTGTGGCCGTTTTCCGCTACTGACGACCCGCTGTTCACCTGTCGGATGACCGGCGTCCGGCCGCGGTTCGCGCGCGGCGACATGCGCGGGGCGAACGCTCGCCGGTTGTGATGCAACGGGGATTCACCGTCCTGGCCGCCGTGGTGGCGGCACTGATGCTCTCGGCCGAGCCGGCCGCCGCCGCGGACTACGTGCCGCTGGCCGGGGGCGGCTCGACCATGGCGTACAACGCCTTCCATGCCTGGATCGGCAACACCGCGCAGTACGGGATGCGGGTCGACTACGAGCGCAACGGCTCCACCGCCGGGCGCGCCCGGTTCAACGAGGGCGTGCGGGACTTCGCCGCGACCGACGTGCCGTACGGCGTGGAGGGCGACCAGGCCGCCCGCCCCTCCACGTACATGCCGGACGTCGCGGTCGCCACGAGCGTCATGTACAACCTCGAAATCGACGGCCGGCGGGTCACGAACCTGCGGCTCTCCGGGGACACCGTCGCCCGGATCTTCACCGGCCTGATCACCAGCTGGGACGACGCGGCGATCGCGGCCGACAACCCGGGTCTGGCCCTGCCGCACATCCTCGTGGTGCCGGTGGTGCGGGTGGATGCGAGCGGCGTGTCGTGGCAGTTCACCCAGTGGCTGGCCGGCCGGCACGGGCCGGAGTGGGCGGCGTACTGCGCCGCGGTCGGCCTCGGCGCGTGCGGCCCGGTGTCCGCGTTCCCCGTCAAGGCCGGCTCGGCGATGGTCGGGCAGGCGGGCGACGTCGGCGTCAGCGGGTACGTGGGCCAGGACTCGTCGGTGGGCGCGATCGGGTACTCGGAGTACAGCTATGCCGTGCAGGCCGGGATCCCGGTGGCCCAGGTGCTCAACGCGGCCGGCTACTACACTGCGCCGACCGCCGGCCATGTCGGGATCGCGCTGCTCAAGGCCCGGATCGGCGCGGACCAGGTGGCGGACCTGTCGCAGGTCTGGACGAACCCGGACCCGCGCTCGTACGAGCTGTCGTGGTACTCATACCTGGTCCTGCCGACCGGCACCGGCTACGGGTTCAGCACCCAGAAGGGCCATTCGCTCGCCGACTTCGGCCAGTACGCGCTGTGCCAGGGGCAGCGCACCGCCACCCCGCTCGGCTACGGCCTGCTGCCGGTGAACCTGGTCCGGGCCGGCTTCGCACAGCTGCGGCGAGTTCCCGGCGCGAACCTGCGCGACGACGCCGGGATCCTGCAGACCTGCAACAACCCGGCGTTCTCGGCCGACGGCACCGACCTGATCTCGGCGAGCGAGCCGATGCCGCGCGCGTGCGACCGGCCGGGCCCGACCCAGTGCGACCCGACGATCCACACCATCACCAGGGTCTCCGGCCCGGACTCGGTCCCGTCCGGCACGCTGGTGACCCTGCGCGCCACGGTCGACCCGCCGACCGCGGCGGGCGCGGTCCAGTTCGTCGCCGGCCGCGATCCGCTCGCGACGGTTCCGGTGGTCGACGGCATCGCGCAGTACTCGGCGATTCCCGGCGACGGCACCTTCACGGTGACCGCGAGCTTCGTGCCGTCGGACACCGCGTACGCGCCGTCGTCCTCGGCCCCGTTCAGCGTCACGGTCGGCACCGGCGGCCCGCCGCAGAGCCAGATCGTCACCGGCGTCCCGCTCGAACAGGGCACGCTGACCGTCACCGTCGACGGCGACCCGGTCGTGATGGGCACCGCGCAGCTGCGGCCGGACCACACCTTCGTCGCCACGGGCGTCCTCGGCGCGGTGACGGTCAGCGACGGCCGCGACCAGACCGTCCCCGGCTGGAGCATCACCGGCCAGGTCGGCGACTTCTCCGACGGCACCCACACGTTCAGCGGCAACCGCCTGGGCTGGTCGCCGACCGTCGCCGGCCAGAACCCGGGCCACGACGTGATCGCGGGCGCCCCGGTCGCCCCCGGCACCACGCCCGGCCTGCCCGGCGGCGCCGTCCTGGCCACCGCGGCGGCGGCGAACGGCCTCGGCACCACGGTCCTCGGCGCCGACCTGTCCCTGAAGATCCCGTCGACCACCCAGCCCGGCCTCTACGCGGCCACCCTGACCGTCACGGTGCTGACAGGTACCTGACCCCGGTCAGCTCCTCGGCAACGGCCCACAACCGGCGGCCGACGGCCGGGTCGGCGGCTTCCCGGCTGAGCCGGGCGGCGCCGACCCGGCCCCGCGTCTCCCACAGCCCGACCGGCCCGAAGAAGTCCCCGCCCTGGACGGCCGGATCGGTGGCGGCCCGCAGCTGCGGCAGCGTTCCCCGCTCCACGGGCTGGGTGGCCAGCAGCCCACCCCACGCGATGACCCGCCCGAGCCGCCCCCGGTGCTCCCACGCCCGCGGCGTCAGATTCGTGCGGGTCAACCCCGGATGCGCGAGCACACTCACCACGTTCGAGCCCGCCGCCCGCAACCGCCGGTCCAGCTCCACGCCGAACACGGTGGAGGCGAGCTTCGACCGCCCGTACGCCGGCGACGCCCGGTAGTTCCGCTCGAACTGCAGATCGTCGAAGTCCAGATGCGCACCCTTGTGCGTGATCGAGCTGAGCCCGACCACCCGCGGCGCCTTCGCGGCCCGCAGCCGGTCCAGCAGCAGCCCGGTCAGCGCGAAGTGCCCGAGCATGTTCGTCCCGAGCTGCAGCTCGAACCCGTCCCGCGTGGTGCGCCGCGGCCCGAGCAACACCACCCCGGCGTTGTTGACGAGCAGGTCGACGGCGGCGTGTTCGAGCCTGTCCGCGAAGGCGCGCACCGACTCGAGAGAAGCCAGATCCAGCTCTTGTACCGCACAATCGCCGCCGATGTCCCGCGCAACCCGTGCCCCGGCAGCGGTGTCGCGCACCGCGAGCACCACGTGCGCACCCCGGCGCGCGAGCTCGGTCGCCGTGACCAGCCCGAGCCCGGAGTTGGCCCCCGTCACGACGGCCACCCGTCCGCGCTGATCGGGCATCCGCTCGACCGTCCATCCGCTCATGTCGCAGCTCCTAGTCTCGTTGCCTTGGAAGCTAGAAGCCCGGCCCCCGCCGTCAGTAGGACCACGAGACCTACCCTGGCCCGGGCCGGCGGCGGCACACTGGGACCATGACCCACCCGTACGCTCGTGAGCTGGCCGACTTCCTCCGCGCCCGCCGCAGCCGCCTGCACCCGAGCGACGTGGGCCTCGAACCGGGCGCCAACCGCAAGGTCACCGGCCTGCGCCGCGAGGAACTGGCCCTGCTGGCCGGCCTGAGCACCGACTACTACCAGCGCATGGAACAGGGCCGCGAGGTCCGCCCGTCCGACGACGTCCTGGACGCCCTGGCCGCCGCCCTGGCGCTGGACAACGAGGAACGCCGCCACCTGTTCACCCTGGCCCACGCCGCCCGCCGCCCCATGCCGGCCCAGGTCGACCACGGCCCCGAGCGCGTCCCCGCCAGCACCTACCGCCTGCTGCAGGTGATGGACACCCCGGCCGTCGTACTGGGCCGCCACCTGGACATCCTGGCCTGGAACACAATGGCCGAGGCGCTGCTGGGCGACCCCGACGACTACCCGCCGGACCGCCTCAACATGCTCCTGCTGATGTTCGACGACACCCGCACGGCCGAACGCCGCTGCCAGGACTGGGAACGCCAGGCCCTGGACTACATCGGCATGCTCCGCACGGCCGTTGCCACGGACCCGACCCACCCGCGCGCGACGGCGATCGTGGGGGAGCTGAGCATCCGCAGCCCGGAGTTCCGCCGCCTGTGGTCCCGCCACGACGTCCGCGAGTCGGTCTCCGGCACCAAGACCTTCCACGTCCCGGAGGTCGGCGACATCGACCTGGACTGGGACACGTACCCGCTGCCCGGCAACCCCGGCCCGGTGATGCTGGTCTTCACCGCCGAACCGAACACGCCGGACGCGGACCGCTTGCAGCTGCTGGCCGCCCTCCACGCCACGCGCAAGCGCCCCTCCTGACGGGCTTTGTCGCTGATCACTTTGTTGCTGATCACGAAAAGTCGGGCGCTGGCGCGCCGCGACTTTTCGGACTTATCCGTCGTCGGGCGATAAATCCCTCGTGCAGCGATTTCCAGCCCTCCCCGCGAAGATCAGCTCAGCCAATCAGCGGCGGCGGGAGTTCAGTCCAGGTCGGCGAGGCGGTCGGCCGGCACCACCGTGTACTGGCGCAGCGAAAGGTCCCGGAACGTCACCGGCCCCCGCGGCCCCGGGACGCGGTCGATGTTGATGCCCGTCTCCGGGACGTTGAGCAGCTTGAAGCCGTCCAGCAGCCGCGTCGTGGCGTTCCAGAACGCGCCGGTGCCCGCGTACGCGGACAGGAACGCCCGAGCCGCGCCGGCATCCTCTGTCACGATGCCCGCGGCCAGGCCCGACGTCGCGTCGTTGGCCACCTGCGCGGCTTCGAGCGGCGACGCGACCGGCGATACCGTGATGGTGGCCTCGCGGTCGGAGTCGAGCGCCCACTCGTATCCCAGCTCGTGCGCGTGCGGCGGCAGCGACACCGAGATCCGCGGCCCCACCAGCTCGGTGACCTGCGGGACGAGCGTGTCGTAGAGCGAGCGGTGGATCAGCAGCAGGTTCAGGCGGTTGCACACGCCGAGGCGGTCGAGCCCCGCCGTGATCAGCGAGAACGCCTTGTCGAGGTCGGCGCCCTCGTCGATGTACAGGACGCCGCCGCCGTCCGCGTGCGCCAGGGTGCGTACACCCCGGAGTGCCGCCTTTTCGGCCAGGGTCCGGGTGCTCTCGCCGCTGCCGCGCAGGATCACCAGCGGGATCAGGCCGGGCTGGGCGACCAGGGCGTCCGCCGTCTCGCGGCCGCGGGCCCGGATCAGCTGGACGGCGGCCGGGTCCAGGCCCGCCTCGGCCAGGGCGGGAGCGACGATCTCGTCCATGAGCGCGATGGCGGAGGCGAGGGCGGCGGAGCCGGTGCGCAGTACACCCGCGTTCTGGCTCTTGATGAGCTGCGAGGCGACGTCCACGGTGACGTTGGGGCGGGCCTCGTAGTTCGCGCCGATGACGCCGACCGGGCGGCGCCACTCCTGCAGGACGAGGCCGCCGCCCAATTCGCGGACGGTGCGGCGGGCGGGCTCCGGTTCGACGTCGGCGAGGATGTTCAGCTGCTCGGCCATGCCCGCGAGCCGCGTCTCGTCGAGGCGGAGCCGGTCGAGCAGGCCGCCGCTCATCCCGCCGGCCTCGGCCGCGGTGACGTCGGCGCGGTTCGCGGTCAGGATCGTGTCGGGGGCCGCGGCCAGGCGGCGGGCCATGCCGCGCAGGGCCTCGTCGATGGTCTTGGCCGGCGCCGCGGCGAGTGCGGCGGCCGCGGCGCGGGCGGAACGGGCGGCCTCGGCCACGACCTGGTTGACGTCCTCGCCCACAGCGCCTCCTACACAGATGGTTTACGCGCCTGCAGAGTGTATGTAAGCGGCAACCGCTCCCGTCCCGCGGCCAGCCGGTGCTCGCCGTCGGGGTCCACGACGGTGCGGCCGGGGTAGAAGTCCCAGGGGCAGCTGTCGTGCTCCTCCAGCATGGTCAGGACCAGGCCCTCGGCCAGCAGCGCGGTGACGATCTCGCCCAGCCCGTGGTTCCACGAGTGCGTGACGGTGTGCTCGAAGGCGACCCCGTCGGTGTCGACGTACGACCCGCCCTCGTCCCAGACCAGCGGCTCCGGCGTCTCGAAGTACGGGAAGGCGACCGCGAGCACGTCGTCCTTGCGCGTCTCGTCGATCGCCCACATCATGGGATGGCCCTCGCGGATGAACAGCCGCCCGCCGGGCCGCAGCAGCGCGTTGACGATCCCGGCCCACCGCCGGATGTCGGGCAGCCAGCACAGGGCGCCGACACCGGTGTACACGAGATCGAACCCACCGGCCTCGAGCACGTCGAGCGCCCCGTAGACGTCCGATTCGACATAGTCGATCTCAGCCTCGGCCCGCGCGGCGATGGTCCGCGCCTCGGCGAGGGAGGCGGGGGAGAAGTCCAGCCCGGTGACCCGCGCGCCCAGCCGATGCAGCGAGAGCGTGTCGGTGCCGATGTGACATTGCAGGTGTACGGCCCGCAGGCCCCGCACGTCGCCCAGCCGCGGCCGGTCGAAGCGCACGACCTCGCTGAGCAGTTCGGGATTGTCGATCAGGCCCTGCACGTTGTACCCGCGCGACACCGCGTGCGCCGGCGCCTTCTCGTCCCACTGCGCCCGGTTGAGCCGGAGAGATTCGCTCACACCGCGACCATCACACGGCCGTCAAACGGATATCGCCTCGGTCGTCGCGTGGAGCGTGGCGGTCATCGGGTGTGGTTGCAGGACCGGCGGCACGTGCACGGGCACGTCGACCGCGGCCGACAGGATCAGGGCGAGGGCGACGCTCGTGGGGCGGGCCTCGGGAAGCTTGTCCAGGCTCGCCGCGCAGACCTCGGCGACCTCGTCCGGCAGGCCGGCGATCGTGGGCAGGGGCTCCGGGACGACGTGGCGGTGGGCGTGCAGCATCTGCTCGTCGGTGTTGGCCGGCCAGGGCAGGTGGCCGGTGAGGCACTGGTACAGCAGGACGCCGACCGCGTACACGTCGGCCGGGGGTGCCGCCGCGCCCCGCTCCAGGCGCTCGGGGGCCAGGTAGGCGGGGGTGCCGAGGAGGGTGCCGTCCGGCAGCTGGTCCGGCTGGCCGGTGCGGGTGGCCACGCCGAAGTCCAGGATCTTGGCGCCGGCGGCGGTCAGCACGACGTTGCCCGGCTTGATGTCGCGGTGCACCACGCCGTGGCCGTGTGCGGCGGCCAGGCCGGCCCCGACCTCGGCGCAGACCCGGCCGGCGACCTGCCAGTCCAGCGGGCCCTCGCTCATCACGGCGTCCAAAGGCTGGCCCTCGACCAGCTCCATCACCAGGTACGCGGTGCCGCGGCCGGCGCGGCGGGAGGTGCCGAAGTCGTACACCGAGACGACGTTGGGATGCGCGAACCGGGCACCGGACCGCGCCTCGTTGCGGGCGCGGTCGAACGCCTCCGGGTCGGCGGTGTGCTCAGGGGTGAGCAGCTTCACGGCGACCTCGCGGTCCAGCACCTCGTCGTGCGCCTCCCACACGCTGGCCATGCCGCCTTCGCCCAGCTTGCGCCGCAGCCGGTACCGTCCGCCCAGAACCCGCACCCCGTCCTGTTTCCCCCGGAGTCGACGGTTGAAAAGCCGAAACACTCCCCGAGGGTGATTTCGGCCCCGGAAGCCGTGGAACGTGCATGCAACCCGGCCGCACCGGACGGCACAACCCGGGCCCGGTGAGCTGGTAAGCATGCACGGACGCTCCCGGTACCTCGCGGCGGCCGGCGCTGCCGCGATCGTGGGGTCGTCGGCGGCCGCCGGTCCGGTCGGGCGTGCCCTCGGCATGCTCGCGGTCCTGGTGGCGGCCGCGTTCATGGTCAGGCGGGCCCGGCGCCGGCTGCACGACCACGACCCGCTGACCGGGCTGGCCAACCGCGGGCTGCTCGCCAAGCGCATGGAGCAGGCGCTGCGCGACCCGGCGCGGCACCACGCGCTGCTGCTGGTCGGCGTCGACCGGTTCACGGACGTGAACGACGCCAACGGGTTCGCGTTCGGCGACCAGGTGCTCGTCGCGCTCGCCGGCCGGCTGCGGGCCGTCGTCGGGTCCGGCGACACCCTGGCGCGCCTGGGGGCCGACGAGTTCGCGCTGTTCATCAGGCACGAGAGCAACGCGCTCGCGGGGGACGCCGCGGCCGAGGAGCTGGCCGAGTTCGTCCGGGCCGAGGTGAAGGCCCCGCTGACCGTCGGCGGCCGGACCGTGCACCTCACGGCGAGCATCGGGCACGTGCGGGTCCACGGCGACGGCGGACCGGTCGAGCCGCGCGAGTCGATCGCCGACGCGGAACTCGCGCTGCGGGCGGCCAAGCGGGGTGGGCGGGATCGCGTCGTACGGTACAAGACGGAGCTGAGAACCGCCCGGGAGACTTTCACCCGGATCAGTGAGGGGCTGCGCCACGCCGTCGAGCGCGACGAGCTCGAGGTGCATTATCAGCCCGTCGTCGAGCTGCCCGGGGCGCGCATCGTCGCGGTCGAGGCGCTGCTGCGGTGGACGCCGGACAGCGGGCCGGTGCCGCCCGGCGACTGCATTCCCGTCGCCGAGGAGACCGGGCTGATCGTGCCCATCGGGGCCTGGGTGCTGGAGCGGGCCTGCCGGGACGCCCGCGGGTGGCACGAGCGGTTCGGGACCTCGATCACCGTGAACGTCTCGGTCCGGCAGTTGGCTGAGCCCGGGTTCGCCGACGAGGTGCTCGCGATCCTCGAGCGCACCGGGCTGCCTCCCGCCGCGCTCGTGCTGGAGATCACCGAGTCGGTGTTCGCCGGTGACGCCGAGGCGCTGCCGGCCGCCCTCGCGCAGCTGCGGGGGCACGGCATCCGGATCGCCATCGACGACTTCGGCACCGGCTATTCGTCGCTGTCCTACCTCACCCAACTGCCCGTCGACATTCTCAAGATAGACCGGTCGTTCGTACCGTCCGGCGCCGATTCGGGCGTCGATCAGGCCTTCACGCGGGCGGTGCTGCAGCTCGGCTCCAGCCGGAGCCTGCCCGCGATCGCGGAGGGCATCGAGACCGCCGAGCAGGCCGAGGTGCTGCACGCACTCGGGTGCCGGCTCGCCCAGGGGTACCACTTCGCCAAGCCCGGCCCCGTTCCGGATCTCGAGGCGGCCTTCGCGCGGCTGAACCCGGCGGTGGTCCGATGACCGGGCAGCTGCGGCTCATCGGGCGCGACCGGACGGTACGCGCGCTACTGGTCGGCGGCGCGCTGATCACCTGCTGGTTCCTGCTCGACCTGGGCGGGGCGGCGGCGCAGGTCCGGCTGTTCTGGACCTTGTTGCCCGGCTGCGACGCCCTGCTCTGGTACTCCGCGCGCCGCGTGACCCGCATGGACCTCCCCGCCGACACCCGGCGCTTCTGGCGCGCGGTCAGCCACATCTCGGTCCTGTTCGTCCTCGGCGACGGCAGCCAGGCGATCGTCGCGTGGCTGCACCCGGGGCCGGCGGCGGCCGCGCCGAACCTGTTCCAGGTCTGCGCCATCCTCGGCGGGGTGGCCTGGATGGTGTACGTCATGCTCACCCACCCGGGCCGCCGGCTGACCCGCAGCGCACGGCTGCGCTTCTGGCTGGACGCCGGGTCGGTGCTGGTCGGCGTGGCCGTGCTGGTCTGGCTGCTGATCCTGCCGTCGCAGCAGGGGCGCGCCGTCGGCACCTTGCTGGCGCTGCTGCTCGGCACCGGGATCATCCTGGTCGCGGGGTTCGCGGCGGTGAAGCTGATCCTGAGCGGCAACGCCCCGCTGACGGTCGTCGCGGCCGCCCCGATGCTGCTCGCCGCGGTCCTGCAGGGCGCGGTCGGGGCGCTGGTCGGGCCGGACTCGGCGCACCTCGGGCTGTTGTTAGGAGCGCAATTCCTTTCCTCGGTACTCCTCGTGCTCGGTCCCCGCCTGCAGGAAATCTGCGGACCGCCCGCCCCGATGTCCCAGCGCGTCGCGAAGCCCTACAGCCTGCTGCCGTACACCACGCTGGCCGGCATGTTCGTGGCCCTGCCGTTCGTGATCAACGACGGCGTGGGCCTGGACGGGTGGCTCCTGCTGGGCGGCCTGTTCGTCGCGACGGTCCTGGCCGTGAGCCGCCAACTGCTGGCGTTCACCGAGAACGCGGCCCTGATGCGCGAGCTCGGCGGCCAGGAGGAGCGCATGCGCAGCCTGCTGGCCCACTCGACGGACATCACGTCGCTGGTGAACGTCGAGGGCACGCTGACGTACGTCACGCCGGCCACCGAACGCCTGCTCGGCAAGGAGCCGGCGGTCGTCCTCGGCACGCCGGTCGTGGCCCACGTCCACCCCGACGACCTGGGCGTGCTCGAGCGGGCGATGACCGAGCTGCGCGCCGGCCCGGGCGCCACCGTCACCTACCAGATCCGCTACGCCCACGCCGACGGCTCCTGGCGCTGGCTCGACGTGGTGAGCCGGAACCTGCTGCACGTGCCGAGCGTGCGCTCCTACGTCAGCAACGCGCGCGACGCCACGCAGGCCCGCCTGCTGCAGGACGAGCTGCGCCACCAGGCCACCCACGACGGCCTGACCGGCCTGGCCAACCGCGCGCTGTTCGACACCCGCCTGGCCGCCCTCGACGCGCCCGGCGCGGTGCTGCTGGTCGACCTCGACGACTTCAAGCTCATCAACGACACCTGGGGCCACCACGCGGGCGACGCCGTCCTGACCGCGGTCGCGCAGCGCCTGACCGCCGCCACCCCGCCCACCGGCCTGGCCGCCCGCCTGGGCGGCGACGAGTTCGCGATGCTCCTGCCCGGCGCCGACTCGCACACGGCCGCCGCGACCGTGCAACACTTCCTGCACCTGCTGGCCACCCCGATCCCGGTCGACGGCCACGACCTGCGCATCCACGCGAGCGTCGGCCTGGCCGCCGGCGCCCCGGGCAATCCGGACGCCCTCCTCCGCCGAGCCGACGCCGCCATGTACCGCCGCAAACGTTCTATGACCGCGGATGGTCTTTCTGGCACTTTTGGATACCGTGCGATGTCCTGAAAAGCGGTGGGGGAGCTCCGCTCCACCCACACCCCCTCAAAACCGCAGCGGACGGTCTTTCTGGCGCTTTTGAATACCGTGCGATGTCCTGAAAAGCGGTGGGGGAGCTCCGCTCCACCCACACCCCCTCAAGACCGCACCGGGTCACACGGGCAGCAGCACGGCATGCTTCAACAGGGACTGGACCACCTCCTCGGGCACCTCGCGGCCGGTCGTTTCCAGCGCAGGGACTGGACCACCTCCTCGGGCACCTCGCAGCCGATCGTTTCCAGCGGCGGACCCGGAGCCTTGCCGGCGGCTCCCTGCCCGTCTGCCCGTGACGCTACGCCCCGGGTACGACACTTTCCGCCGCCGCGAAAGAGGCGCCGAGAAAGACCGAAGCGATGCCGTAGTGGGCCGCGGAAGAAGTGCCGAAGGCGCCCGTGGGAGGGACGCTGAAGCGGCCTGCGGCAGCGGGTGCTGAACGGCGCGGGGGAGATGCTGGCGGGTTCGCGGGGAGCGTTCGGCGGAGTACGGTTCGCCGCGTGCGAATCGTTGCCGCGGTCCTAGTCGCGATGGTGGTCGCCGTCGTCGGGGGAGCGGTGCCGGCCCGTGCCGAAGCGCTCACCGTCCGCCAGCAGGAGTGGTGGATCGACGCGCTGCAGGTGACCAGGGCGCACCAGTATGCGCAAGGCGAAGGCGTGACAGTCGCCGTGCTCGACACCGGGGTGGACTCGGCGCAGGTCGATCTCAAGGGGGCGCTCCTGCCCGGGACCGGCACCAACGGGGTGCAGAGCGGCAAGGGCTGGGAAGACCCCGACGGGCACGGCACGCAGATGGCCACCGTCATCGCCGGGCGGGGTGGTGACGGCAACCACATGCTCGGCATCGCGCCCAAGGCCAAGCTCCTCCCCGTCGCCATTCCGATCGGCAAGCGGGCGGCCGCCGACGGCAAGACCGTGGGTGATCTGGCCGAGCCGATCAGGTACGCGGCCGATCACGGGGCCAGGATCATCAGTCTCTCGTTCACGCTCGATCGGGACGAGCCGCAGGAGGACGAGCGGGCGGCGATCGCGTACGCGCGGCAGAAAGGGGCCGTGCTCGTCGCCGCCGGCGGCAACCGGCCCCAAGGGGACGACCGGGTTCCGCTCCCGGCCCGGTACGACGGGGTGCTCACCGTCAGCGGGACCACGAAGAGCAGCGGTTTCTGGGACGGCTCGATCGCCGATCCCAAGGTCGCGATCGCCGCGCCCGCCGAGGACATCATCGGGGCGGCGCCGAAGGCCCAGTACTCCTCCGGCTTCGCGGTCGGCTCCGGCACCAGCGGCGCCACCGCCATCACGGCCGGCGTGCTGGCCCTCATCTGGTCGAAGTTTCCCCAGCTCACGCCGGACGAGGCGGTGGACCGCCTGCTCCGCACGGCCAAGGACGCCGGGCCGCCCGGCCGGGACGACCAGTTCGGCGCCGGCATCGTCGACCCTCTCGCCGCCCTCACCGCCGACGTTCCGGCCGCCAACGCGGGTCTCGACGCGCTTCCGCCGGGGCACCGGACAACGAGCAACCGCCCGTGGATGATCCCCGCGGTAGCCGCCGGGCTCGCGCTGGTGCTGTTCGGCGTGGCGGTACCGCTGCTCAGGAAGCAGCGGCGCGCCCGGTGAACAACTCCCGCTCGGCCGCGTTGCGGGTCAGCGCCGCGGCCGTGAGGAACGCCTCCCGCGCCTCCGCGGACCGGCCCAGCCGCGAGAGCATCTCGCCGCGTGCGGCCGGCAGGTGCGGGTACGACGCCAGCTGACCCGAAGCCGCCAGCGCGTCCAGCAACGAGAGCCCCGCGGCGGGCCCCGACGCCATGCCGACCGCCACCGCCAGGTTCAGCGACACGACCGCCGACGGGGCGACGTGCGCGAGCAGCCGGTACAGCGCCGCGATCCGTCCCCAGTCGGTCTCCGCGAACGTCAGCGCCCGCGCGTGGCAGGCGGCGATCGCGGCCTGCAGACCGTACGGGCCGAGCGTGCCCAGCGACTCGGCGCGGCCCAGTGCGGCCAGGCCACGGCGGATCAGCAGCCGATCCCACCGCCGCCTGTCCTGGTCGGCGAGCAGCACCGGGCGGCCGTCGGCGGAGCTGCGCGCCCCGAGCCGGGACGCCTGTAACTCCATCAGCGCGGACAGCCCGTGCACCTCGGCCGCGTTGGGCAGCAGCCCGCACAGCACCCGCCCCAGCCGCAGCGCCTCCTCGCACAGGGCCGGGCGGGTCCAGTCGTCGCCGGCCGTGGCCGAGTACCCCTCGTTGAAGATCAGGTACACCGTGCCCAGGACCGCGGACAGCCGGGCCGGGATCTCCGGCGGGGGCGGCAGCTCGAACGCCACCCCGCGCAACGCCTTCTTGGCCCGCAGGATCCGCTGGGAGACGGTCGCCTCGGTGGTCAGGAAGGCGCGCGCGATCTCGTCGGTGCGCAGTCCGCCCAGCATCCGCAGCACCACCGCGACCTGCGACTCCGTGGTGAGCGCCGGATGGCACGCGGTGAAGATCAGCCGCAGCGTGTCGTCGCCGATGTGGTCGTCCAGGGCGTCGACGATCGAGGATTCCGGGTCGAAGGCTTCGACGGTACCCACGAGCTGCAGTTTCTTCTGATAGTTGCCCAGTCGCCGAAGGTGATCGACGGCCCGGTGCTTGGCCGTGGCCATGAGCCACGGGCCCGGATCGTCGGGCACGCCGCGGGCCGGCCACTGCTCGAGCGCGATGACGAGCGCGTCCTGGGCCAGTTCCTCGGCGAGCCCGACGTCCCCGACGAGCCGGGCGAGCGCGCCGATGATGCGGGCCGACTCGATCCGGTACACCGCCTCGACGACGTCGCTCACGTCCGGCACGGGGTCAGAACTCCATGACCTGCAGGATGCGGCACGTCCCTTCCCAGCCCGGCCAGAGGTCGCGGTGGACCTTCATGAACCGGGAGCCCCACTCGACCGCCTCCTCGATGTCGCGGTTCGCGTAGACCGCGTAGCTGATCAGCTCCTTGGTCTCGGCGAACGGGCCGTCGGTCACGGTCAGCTCGCCGCCGGTCACGGTGATCATGGCGCCGGCCGCGCTGGGCAGGAGCCCGGCCTGGTCCAGCAGCACGCCCGCCGCCGTCGCCTCCTCGCCGAGCTTCATGATCGCTTCCATCAGCTCGGCGGGCGGCGGGGTCGGCGGCGGGGTGGCGTCGAGCAGCATCACGTAACGCACAGTCGTTTCTCCTCACGCGATTTTCGTTCCTACACCCCTACCTCGAAGGGGAGGCGCCGGATCCGACATCGCGCCCGAAGAAACTTTATGAGTTCTGCGTGATGTCCGAGACCTCCTGCGGCGTCAGCTTGATCCCGGCGGCGGCGATGTTGTCCTCCAGGTGGCCGACCGAGCCGGTCCCCGGGATGGGCAGGATCGACGAGGAGCGCGCGAGCATCCAGGCGAGCACGATCTGGCGGGGCGTGGCCTCGTACTTCTTGGCCACCGCCTCGATCGTGGCGTTGCCGTCGAGGTTCTGGATCGGCGCCCACGGCAGGAAGACGATCGACTCCTGCTCGCAGAGGTCGACCAGCGACTCGGAGTCGCGGTCGTCGACGTTGTAGCGGTTCTGGATGGAGACGATCGGGGTGATCCGCTGGGCGACCCGCAGCTGGTCCTCGGTGAAGTTCGAGACGCCGACGTGGCGGATCTTGCCCTCGGCCTTGAGCTCGCTGATCGCGCCGAGCGACTCCTCGATCGGGACCTTGGGGTCGGGCCGGTGGAACTGGTACAGCGGGATCGCGTCCAGCTTCAGCTTGCGCAGGCTGCCCTCCAGCGCCTCGCGCAGGTGCTCGGGCCGGCCGTCGGGCGACCACTGGTTCGGGCCGCCGCGGGTCAGGCCGCCCTTGGTGGCGATGACCAGGTCGTCGGCGTACGGAGCGAGGGCCTCGCCGATCAGCTCCTCGCTGACGTCCGGGCCGTAGGAGTCGGCGGTGTCGATGAAGTTGACGCCGAGTTCGACGGCGCGGCGCAGGACCCGCTTGGCCTCGTCGCGGTCGCGCGGCTGGCCCCAGATCCCGTCGCCGGTGATGCGCATCGCGCCGAAACCGAGCCGGTTGACGGTCAGGTCGCCGCCGACGTCGATCGTGCCCGCGTTCGCCGCGCTGCTCTGTGCTGACATGCGTCAGTCTCCTTCAGGGAGTGAATGCTCTCGCTTCCAACCTAGCCACGCGAACGCGCCGCTGTGAGAATCCGGGGGGCGCGGAGTCTGGATTAGCGCAGATCACCCTGGGTATGGTTTCCCGACCCGCCCGTCCCCGCACCGCCGAGCACTGGGAGTGAGCAGCATGAACGCGAACGACCCGACCGGAATCGACCCGACCAGCCCCGAGGCCGCGGCCCGCGAGGCGGCCCGGTTCGAGGCCGAGCGCAAGCAGAGCCTGGAGCACCAGCTGGCCCGGGGCGGCAAGGTGGACGACGGCGCGGTCGACTCCACGGGCCGCAGCATCCGTGACCCCCGCCGCGGCACGCAGCTGGACGAAGACATCTAAGGAACCCTCTGCGTCCGGTGCATTGCGACAATGCACCGGACGAAGGTTCCGATATATCGCCGATAGGCTGTAGCGTCCCCGGCATGCTGTGGGAGAGATTCTTCGTGCGCGCGCGGGTCGTCGAGGCCGAGACGACCACCGGGCGGTTCCGCCGGCTCAAGCTCCGCGGTGACGCGCTGCGCGAGGCCGAGTGGCAGCCGGGCCAGCAGGTGCGCGTGCACGTCGGCGACAAGAGCCCGCTCCTGCGCACGTACTCCGTCTGGACCCGCGACGGCGACACCATCGAGCTGCAGGCGCTGCTGCACGGCGACGGCCCCGGCGCGCGCTGGATGGCCGCCGCCCGGCCCGGCGACGAGGTGCTGCTGCGCCGGCCCGAGGGCAGCTTCGTGACCAGGCCCGCGCCGTACCACCTGTTCGTCGGCGAGGAGACCGCCTCCGTCGCGTTCGGGGCGATGCTGCGCGCGCTGCCCGAGGCCGAGCGGGCCGCCAGCCGCGTGGTGGTCGAGGCCGCGCCGGCGGACCGGCTCGCCCTCGACGGGAACGTCACGTGGGTGGCGCCGGAGGGGCTCGTCAGTGCGGTACAAACGCTGGATCTTCCGCAGGAGCCCGGACAGGCCTATGTGGCCGGCGAGGCCCGTGCCGTGCAGGCCGTGCGCGCGCACCTCGTCCGGGATCGGGGCTGGCCGCGGCGCTCGGTGCTGACCAAGCCGTTCTGGACGCCCGGCAAGCGCGGCATGGAGTAGTTGACGTCGGATCTATCGACCGGCGAGATCCTCTTGCTTCGCTGGGAAGCCCCTGATAGACATCAATCATCCGATGTTTGGGGAGTCTGAAGTGAGTGGAGAGTTCGACGGTCTCGCCGCCGTCGTCACCGGGGCGGCGTCCGGGATCGGCCTGGCCACCGCCCGCCAGCTCGCCGCCCGGGGTGCCCGCGTGGCCGGCCTCGACCTGCGCACCGACGGCATCCCGGAGGGCATCGCCGGGTTCGTCGCCGACGTCACCGACGACGGGGCCGTGCGGGCCGGCGTGGCCGCCGCGGCCGAGCGCCTGGGCGGGATCGACATCCTGGTCAACAACGCCGGCATCGGCGCGATCGGCACCGTCGAGGCCAACGACGACGCCGAGTGGCACCGCGTGTACGACGTGAACGTGGTCGGCCTCGTCCGCGTCACCCGCGCCGCCCTGCCCCACCTGCGCCGCTCGCAGCACGCCGCGATCGTCAACACCTGCTCGATCGTGGCGCACGCGGGGCTGCCGGACCGGGCCCTGTACAGCGCGACCAAGGGCGCCGTGCAGTCGCTGACCGCCGCCATGGCCGCCGACCTGGTGCGCGAGGGGATCCGGGTGAACTGCGTGAACCCCGGCACGGCCGACACGCCGTGGGTGCGCCGGCTGCTGGACCAGACCGACGACCCGGACGCCGAGTTCGCCGCGCTGCAGGCCCGCCAGCCGACCGGCCGGCTGGTCTCGGCGGAGGAGGTCGCGCACGCCATCGCGTACCTGGCCAGCCCGCTCGCCAGCGCCACCACCGGCACCGTGCTCGCCGTCGACGGCGGCATGCACGGCCTGCGGGTCAGGCCGAAGCCGTGAGACCGGGCCTGCGACTCGGCCTGGGCTGCGCGCAGCTGGGCAACCTCTACCAGGAGCGCACCGACGAGCAGGCCCGCGCGATCGTCGACGCGGCCTGGGCGTGCGGCATCCGCGACTTCGACACCGCACCGCACTACGGCCTCGGCCTGTCGGAGCGGCGGCTCGGGGCCGCGCTGGCGGACCGTCCGCGGGACGGGTTCGCGGTCAGCACCAAGGTCGGCCGCCTGCTGGTGCCCACCGGCGCGGGCGGCGACGACGCGGCCGACGACCCGGCCGACGACCTGGCCGACGGCTTCGCGGTCCCGCGCACGCACCGCCGCGTGTGGGACTTCAGCCGCGACGGGGTGCGCCGTTCGATCGAGGAGAGCCTCGACCGCCTCGGCCTCGACCGGATCGACACCGCGCTGCTGCACGACCCCGAGTTCGACCCGGAAACGGCGCTGCGGCACGGGTTCCCGGCCCTGGCCGAGCTGCGCGCCGAGGGCGTCGTAGGCGCCATCGGAGCAGGATCCAAGGACGCGCTTGTACTGACCAAGCTCGTCGAGGAGTGCACGCCCGACACGGTGCTGGTCGCCGGCCGGTACACGCTGCTCGAACAGCCCGCCGCCCGCGAGCTCCTGCCCGCCTGCGCCGAGGCGGGCGTCGCGGTCCTGGCGGCCGGGGTCTTCAACAGCGGCCTGCTCGCCGAGGACGTCCCGCGGGCCGGGCTGCCCTACGAGTACGGGGCCGCGCCGCCGGACCTGCTGGCCCGCGCGTTTCGCATCGCCGAGGTCTGCGCCGAGTTCGGCACCACGCTCCCGGCCGCCGCGATCGCCTTCCCGGCCCGCCACCCGGCCGTGACCGCGATCGTGCTCGGCGCCGACGACGCCGCCCAGGTGCGCCGCAACGCCGCCCTGCTCGCCGCCCCGCCGCCGGACGAGCTCTGGCCGGCCCTCGAAGAGCGGGGCCTGCTGTGATCGACGCGCACCACCACCTGTGGCAGCTCGGCGCCGGCTACGACTGGCTGGACGCGCCCGAGCTGGCCCCGATCCGGCGTACCTTCACGCCGGCCGACCTCCAGGCCGCGCTCGCCGGCACCGGCGTCACCCAGACGGTGCTCGTCGAGGGCGGCCGCTGCGATCCGGACGAGGCCGCGCTGCTGCTGTCGTACGACCTCCCGGAGATCGCCGGCGTGGTCGCCTGGGACGATCCCGCGGCCTCGTTCCTGCCGTCCTACCGGGACCTCCCGGGCGCCGACCGGCTGGTCGGCCTCCGCGCGCAGGTGCAGGCGGAGGACGTCGACTACTTGGGCCGCGACGATGTGCGCAAGGGCCTGCGGACCTACGGCCGCGCGGGCCTCGTCTTCGACCTCGTCATCCGCCAGGACCAGCTGGCCGGCGCCGCGGCCTGCGCCGAAGCCTGTCCCGACGTCCGGTTCGTCCTGGATCACCTGGGCAAACCGAAAGCCTTCACGGCCTGGAGATCCGACCTCGCGCGGCTGCCCGCCAACGTCGCCGCCAAGCTCTCGGGGTTGTTCACCGAAGTCGATGACGTGCGTCCCTACGTGGAGACCGCGCTGGAACTGCTCGGCCCCGAGCGGCTGATGTGGGGCTCCGACTGGCCGGTGAGCACGCTCGCCGTCCCGTACGCCGAGTCCCTGTCCAGGATTCGCGAGCTGGTGGACGACCCGCGGGTGTTCACGAGCACGGCGCGGGAGGTGTACGGCCTCCCGGCGGTACAGTCGCCGCGGAGGGACCCATGGCACTGACCGACGAGGCAATCGACAAGATCAAGGGCATGATCACCTCGGGCGAGCTCGGCCCGGGCGATCGGCTGCCCAAGGAGGCGGACCTGGCCGAGCGCCTCGGCCTGTCGCGCAACTCGCTGCGCGAGGCCGTCAAGGCGCTGTCGATGATCCGGGTGCTCGACGTCCGCCAGGGCGACGGCACCTACGTCACCAGCCTCGAACCCGACCTCCTGCTCGACGCGCTCAGCTTCGTCGTGGACTTCCACCGCGACGACACCGTCCTGCAGTTCCTGGAGGTCCGCCGGATCATGGAGCCGGCCGCCACCGCCCTGGCCACCGCGCGGATGAGCGACGACGACGTGGTCAAGCTGCAGTCGGTGCTGGACGAGCTCGGCGACGACCCGACCATCGAGGCCCTGGTCGCCAACGACCTCGACTTCCACCGGCACATCGCGGCCGGCTCGGGCAACGCCGTGCTCTGCTCGCTCATCGAGGGCCTGTCCGGCCCGACCACCCGGGCCCGGATCTGGCGCGGGCTCACGCAGGAAGGTGCGGCCGCCCGGACCCGCGAACAACATCAGGCGATCGTCGACGCCATCGCCGCCCGCCAGCCCGAACTGGCCCGCTCGTGGGCGACCGTGCACGTCGCCGGGGTCGAGGAGTGGCTGCGCCGCGCGCTGTAGGGTGCGGGGGTGGGCTCTCTCGCGCAGGCTGGACGGGACTATCGGGCCGAGCAGCCGATCGCGCTGCTGGACGGCCGCCTGACGGTGACCCTGCCCGAGGGGGCGCGGGCCGAGGCCCGGGCGCAGTCCCTCATGGGCGTGGCCACGTCGGGCCAGACCGAGACCCGGGTGCTCTACGACCGCGACGGCGAGCGGCTGGTGCTGCTCGCGTCCGAGCTCTTCCGGTTCGTCGCCGGCGACCTGCGGGCCGGTATCGACCCGATCGCACGGAGCTGGGAGCTGCCGCCCGGCCAGCAGCTCGAGCCGCTCGAAACCGGCCCCGACACCGTCGCGTACGGCTACTTCCCGCTCGACACGGGCCGGCAGGCGGTGCCGATCGCGGATGCCTTTGTGCGCACCGCCGACAGCGCGATCGTGCGCGTGCAGCTGTTCGTCTCGCCGAACGCCGCCGACGACCGCGAGGGCCTGACGGCGCTGGCGACCCGCATCCTCAACACCGTCGAGCGCGGCCCGCGCACCCTGGACGCGACGCCGGGCGAGCGCGCGCTGGTCGGCCTGGACGGGGCGCCGATCCTGACCGTGCAGACGCCGCCGGGCTGGGTCGCCTACCAGGAGCCGGGCCTGTCCTTCGTGGTGCTGCGGCTCTTCCGGCTGACCCCGCTGGGCGGCCCGTTCGCGTCGGTCACGCTGTACCGCGGCACGGCCCCGTCGATGATCCACGAGCGCTTCCCGCCCGACGCCGTGACCCGGGCCGGCGGCCGCCTGCTCGGCCTGCCCACCGACTGGATCCACGTGCACACCGGGATCGGCGGCTCGTCGGCGGTACACATGCGGGAGGCCCTCGTCGAGGACGGCTCCCCGCAGCTCGTGCACGCCCTCGCCGAGACCGACCATCCGGCCTTCGAACCGGAGCTGGACGCGCTGCTGGGCTCGATCAAGCGCGTCTGACGATGCTTCGCCGGGCCGGGTCGGAGCTGCTCTACGTGCTGGCGGGTGCGCCGCTGGCGATCCTCGGCTTCGCCTGGGTGCTGCTCTGCCTCACGGCCGGCGCGGCGCTCGCGACCGCCGCATCGCCGCCCTGCAGCGGACCCGGGCCGGCGCCGTCGACAGCGCGGCGGCGACCCTGCGGCGCATCGAGCGCGACCTCCACGACGGCGTGCAGGCCCGGCTGGTCGCGCTGACCATGCACCTGACCATGGCGACCGAGACGCTGGATCGGGGGCAGTTGCTGGCCGCCCGTTCCGACGCGCAGGACGCCGTCCGCGAGCTGCGCGAGGTCATCCAGGGCATCCACCCGCCGATCCTGGACTCGGGCCTGGACGCGGCGGTGCAGACCCTGGCCGCGCGCAGCCCGGTGCCGGTCGAGGCCACGGTGGAGCTGCCGGAACGCCCGTCCGCGGCCCTGGAGACGATCGCGTACTTCACCCTGGCCGAACTGCTCACCAACGTGGCCAAGCACAGCGGCTCGACGCGGGCGACGGTGACGCTGACCGGGCGCGACGGGTCCCTGCGGCTGGTGGTGCAGGACAACGGCCGGGGCGGGGCCAGCCTGGTCGGCGGCACCGGCCTGCGCGGGATCGCCGACCGGGCGGCCACGGTCGACGGCACCGTGGACGTCGTCAGCCCGCCCGGCGGCCCTACTGTCGTGACCGTCGACCTGCCGCTGGTGCTGTGAGGCCGCGATGCGAGTGGTGATCGCCGAGGATCTCGCCATCCTGCGCGACGGGCTGGCCCAGCTGCTCGCCCTGCGCGGGCACGACGTCGCCGTGGCCGGGGACGCGGCGGCCCTGGAGGAGGTCGTGGCCGCGCACCGGCCGGACGTCGCGGTCATCGACATCCGGATGCCGCCGACGCACACCGACGAGGGATTGCGGGCGGCGATCGGGCTGCGCCGGCGGTACCGGGGGATCGGCATCCTGCTCTTCTCGCAGTATGTCGAGACCCGGTTCGTCAGCCAGTTGCTGGCCGAGGGCTCGGCCGGGGTCGGCTATCTGCTCAAGGAGCGGGTCGGCGACCTCGACGACTTCACCGACGCGCTGGCGCGGGTGGCGGCCGGCGGCACCGCCCTCGACCCGGAGGTCGTCACGCAGCTCATGGGCGCCCGCCGCCGCGACGCCGGCCTGGCCCGGCTGACCCCGCGGGAGCGCGACGTGCTCGCCCTGATGGCCGAGGGGCGGACGAACGCGGCGATCGCGGCGAAGGACGCGGTGACCGAACGCGCCATCGAGAAGCACGTGGCGAACATCTTCACCAAGCTCGACCTGCCCGCGTCCGGCTCGGATCACCGCCGGGTGCTGGCCGTGCTGCGGTACCTCGAACAGCGTTAGAGCTGCCGGCTCCAGGCGACGAGGAAGCCGGCCACCGCGAGCGCGACCGCGCCGACCGCCGGCAGCAGCCACCACGGCGCCCGCTCGCCGTTGCGCGCGGCCCGCAGCCGCCGGTGCAGCGCGCGGAGGCCCCACAGGCCGCCCAGGCCCACGCCCAGGACCGGGATGCCGACCAGGAAGTGCACGGCCCACGCCCCGGCGCGGCTCGGGCCGCCCCACGAGTGGTCGTAGGGGCCGGGGTCGACCACGCCGTACAGCACGCCGCGCAGCACGAAGACGACCACGAACCCGAGCGGCACCAGGGCGGCGATGCCCAGCAGTCCGGTGGCGAGCAGATACTTCAACCGCGTCATGGGTCCAGCGTCGGCCGGATCGACGCCCGCCGACATGGTGCTGCCACGCCGGCAATGGTTCGGAAAACCGAACCTCAGCCGATGCCGGCGGTGCGGCAGGCGTCCGCGTACCGGCCGGCGCACAGCGCGCCCGGGGTCACGAAGCCGTCCTTGACCACCGTCGCGGCGATCGTGTCCTTGGTGACCGTCACCGGGTCGAGCAGGATCGACGGGACCTGGCCGGCGCCGTTGTCCACCGCCTCGGTCACGGCCGGCTTCCGGCCGCGCACCAGGTCGTCGGCGAGCGTCGCGGCGGTCTCGGCCTCGGTGCGGATCGCCTTGTACACCGTCATGTACTGGTCGCCGACGAGGATCCGCTGCAGCGCCGCCGTCTCCGCGTCCTGGCCCGTCACCGGGACCTGCGGGAGACCGGCCGCCTGCATCGCGGCGATCGCGGCGCCCGCCGTGCCGTCGTTGGCCGCGTACACGCCGACGATGGTGCGGTCGCGGAGGGTCGGCAGGACACGCGCGGTCCAGGCCTTGGCGTTGTCCGGACTCCAGTCGGCGGTGTCGGACTCGGCCGCGACCTTCACCTTGCCGTCGAGGCCCGCGTGGGCGCCCTGCTTGAACAGGGTCGCGTTGTTGTCGGTGGGGGAGCCGTTGATCCACAGGATCTCGCCCTGGGACGCCTTCGCGCCGAGCGCGGTGAGCAGCGCCTCCGCCTGCAGCGTGCCGACCTTGGCGTTGTCGAAGGAGATGTAGTAGTCGACCGCGGTCTTGAGCACGAGCCGGTCGTACGAGATCACCGGCACGCCGCGCTGCTTGGCCGCGGTCACGATCTGCCCGGCCGCCACGCTGTCCACCGGGGTCAGCACGAGCACCTTGGCGCCCTGGTCGAGCGCGTCCTTGGCCTGCTGCAGCTGGGTGTCGGCGCTCTGCTCGGCGTTGCGGTAGTCCACGGTGCAGCCGGGACAGAGGTCGGCGAGTTTCTGGGCGAAGTACGGCTGGTCGCCCGCCTCGTAGCGGCTCGCCTTGCGCTCCGGCAGCAGCAGCGCCACCCGCGCGGTGGGTCCGCTGTCCGTGTCCGTCTTGAGGGTCTCCGTGCATCCGGACAGGAGAAGAGCCGTCGTCAGTACCGCGAGAGCCTTGCGCATATGCATCCTCAGTACTTGAAGCGGGCGACGAGCACCCGCATCTCCGACGCCATCGCGGCGAGCTGGTCGACGGCGTCGCCGGTGCTCGACACGCCCTGATTGGTCAGTTCGGTGGCGTCGGCGACCCCGGCGATGGTGCCGGCGATCTCGGTCGACCCGTTGGCGGCCGCGCCCACGCTGTGACTCATCGAGCGGGCGGTGACCGCCTGCTCCTCCACGGCCGCCGCGATCGCGTTCTGGTACTCGCTCATCTGCGCGATCACCTCCCCGATCTGCCCCATGGCGCCGACCGCGTCCTCGGTGTCGAGCTGGATCGCCTGCACCCGCCGGCCGATGTCGTCGGTCGCCCGCGCGGTCTCCCGGGCCAGGTCCTTGACCTCCTGCGCGACGACCGCGAAGCCCTTGCCGAACTCGCCCGCCCGGGCCGCCTCGATCGTCGCGTTGAGCGCGAGCAGGTTGGTCTGCCCGGCGATCGAGGTGATCACCTTGACCACCTCGCCGATCTCGCTGGACGAGGCGCCGAGCTTGCCGATCGTCTCGTTGGTGTTGGCCGCGATCGCCACCGCCGACGCGGTGACCGTGGCCGCGTGCGCGGTGTTGCGGGAGATCTCGTCGATCGCGTCGCCCATCTCGGTCGCCCCGCCGGCGACCGCGGCCACGTGCTCGCTGACCGTCCCGGCGGCCCGGGTCACCTCGGCCGCCCTGGTGCTGGCCGCCTTGGCGCTGCTGTCGATCTGCCGGCTGACCGCCGTGAGCTGCTCGGCCGCGGCCGCGAGGGTGGCCGAGTTGTCCCCGAGCGAACGCACCGCCTCGCGGGTGCTGGCCGTGGCCGCCCCCAGCGCCCGCGCCATCTCGCCGACCTCGTCGCGCTGCGCCACCTCGGCCTCGACGGTCAGGTCCCCGGCGGCGACGGCGGTCAGCACGGCGTGCACGCGCCGGATGGGCCGCACGATCAGCCCGGTGAGGTACCGGCTGAGCACCATCGCCAGCAGCAGCCCGACCACGAGCGCCAGGAGCATCGCGATCCGCCCGGTGCGATAGGCACTCGCCGCGTCCTCGGCTCCCTCCCGCCCGTTGGTCTGCTCGAACTCCATCAGCTCCTCGAGCGCACGCATCGCGTTGCCGCCGACGGTCTCGCCGTCGCCGAGGTACGCCGCCTGGAACCCGGCGATGTCCCCGGCCTCGATCAGCGGCAACAGCCGATGGTCCCGGATGTTGCGGAATGCGGACCACCAGATCGTGAACCGGCTCAGCAACCGCCGCTGCTCGGCCTCGCGCACCGTGCCCCGGTACGCCGCCACCTCGGCGTCGACCTGCCGCTCGGCCGCCGCGATGTCGTCGGTGAACGCCTTGCTGGCGACGGGCCCGTTGGACAGCGCGAGATTGGCCACGTCGTTGCGCACCCGCAGCGCGGCCCGGTCCAGCGCGGCCAGATGCGCGGCGGGGACGAGATTGAGCTTGTAGAGCTCGTCCGCGCGGTCGTTGACCTTCTTCAGGCTGAACACCCCGGCCCCGAGCACCACCGCGCCGACGAGACAGCCGACGAGGACCAGCAGCATGAGCTTGCGAGCCATGGGCTGGTCGGCCAGCCATCGTCTCTTCTCGGCAGCCACACCCCCACATCGGCGCCCGGCTCCGGGTCCTGAGAAGTTGCCGCGCCGTGGCGTCCCGGTTGTTGACACGGCTGGCTAATGGCATTAGCTTTGTGGCTATGAAGATGAGCTTTGAGCACGAGAACGGCACCATCGCCTACGACGACACCCAGGCCGACGGCCCGCTGGTGCTCTGCCTGCCCGGCATGGGCGTCAATCGGCGCACCTACGCGCCGTTCGTCCCCGAGCTCACCGCCCGCGGCTACCGGGTCGTCACGATGGACCTGCGCGGGCAGGGCGAGTCCAGCGCGGTGTGGAGCGACTACTCCGCCCAGGCCGTGGCCCGGGACGCCATCGCGCTGCTGCGGCGGCTCAACGCCGGCCCGGCGGTGCTGTTCACGAACTCCTACACCGGGGCGACCGCCGTGTGGGCCGCGGCCGAGGCGCCCGAGCTGTTCACCGCGGTCATCCTGTCCAACCCGTTCGCCCGCGTGATGCCCAAGCCCAATCTCGTGATGCGCGCCGCCACCGTGGCCCTGAGCCGGGTCCGTCCATTGTGGATCGCGTACTGGGCTTCGCTGTACAAGACGAAGAAGGCCGACCCGGCGGAGAAGCGGGCGCTCAGCGGCAGCCTCAAGGAGCCCGGACGCATGGCGGCGATGCGTGCCATGATGCAGTCCGATGCCTCGGTGTGCGAGGCGCGGATGGGTGAGGTGAGGACTCCGGTGCTCGTGCTGATGGGCGAGAAGGACCCCGACTTCCCCGACCCGGCGGCGGAGGGGCGGCTGCTCGCCGAGCGGCTGCGGGGCGAGACCACCGTGATCGCGCGGGCCGGGCACTATCCGCACGCCGAACTGCCCGGCGAGACCGCCGACGCGGTGGTGGCGTTTCTGCGGGAGCGCGCCGTTGCCTAGGGCGGGGCTGAGCCCGGGGGCCGTCGTCGACGCCGCGCTGCGGATCGTCGACGTCGGCGGGCCCGAGGTGCTCACGCTCGCGGCCGTGGCGGGGGAGTGCGGAGTGGCGACGCCGTCGTTGTACAAGCACGTTGCCGGACTGGCCGAGCTCAAGGCGCTGCTCGCGATCCGGGTGCTCGACGAGTTCACGGCCGCGGCCACGGCGGCGATGCTCGGGCGCAGCGGGGACGACGCGCTCGAGGCGCTGGCCCGGGCGTACTACGCGTTCGTCACCCGGCACCCGAACCGGTATGCGCTGGTGCCGCAGCGGGCCGTCGCCGACCCCGGTGTGACCGCGGCCGCCGACCGGTTCCTGGCCGTCGTGTTCGCCGTGTTCAAGGGCTACGACCTGGCCGACGACCAGGTGGTGCACGCGACCCGCGTGTTGCGGGCCGCGCTGCACGGCTTCGCGGTCCTGCGCGGCGGCTTCGAGATGCGCCAGGACGTCGAGGTGACGCTGAACGTGCTGATCGAGACGCTGAAGGCTATTCGTGAGGCAGCAGGAAACGCCAGTTGAGCTGAGCGCGGCGGCCGTCGGGGAGCTTGAAGACGGGCCACTGCGGCTGCTCCGGGCGCGGCACGGCGCGCATGAGGGCGCGGGCCTGGCGGTCGCGCAGGTCGAGCTGGGTGACGAACTCGTCCTTGCGGAAGCGGGGCACCGGCACGCCGGCGGGCCACGGCGGCACCGTCGCGGTGGTGGGCTGAGCGGCGTCGAGGAGCACCACGATCGCCCGTACCGCATCCGGATGGAACCCCGCGCCGGAGCGGTTGACCCGGTCGCGCAGCTGGGCGCAGTGGTCGAGCAGGGAGTACGCCGCGGCCGGGTAGGCCCGGTCCCGCCGCGTCTCCTCCAGGCCCTCGAACTGCAGGCTGAACTTCCGCCCGTTGGTCCGCGCGGTGAAGACGGTGGACGGCACGTCGGCGATCATCGGGGCGCCCTGGCGGCGGTGGGCGTTGGCCGGGTCGCGCAGGACGGTCGTCGCGTGGTTGCGCAGCGAGCGGATCTCGCCCGCGCCGACCCGCAGCCGCTTCTGGGCGTCGGCGATGAGCACGCCGTCGTCGTACGCGACCAGGCGCGGCGCCCGCAGCGCGGACCAGCCCGCCGGGACGAAGCCGCCGGTCAGCTCCCAGGTGAGCATCGGCCGCGATTTGCGGCCCGCCTCGGGGTCGTCGGCGGCGATCGCGGCGGCCGCGCCCCCGACCGCCGTCGTGACGCCGACGGCCCCGGCCGCCAGCAGCAGGCTTCTGCGGTTCATGGTGTAGAAGCTCCCGTCCGTCCGGGCCTCGTGCCCGGCCACTCATCAATGTAACGATAAATCGGACATAAGGTGATTTTTTTGACCGATCACTGGCACCTCCCGCTTCGCCACATCCGCGGTACCGAACTCAGTGGCGACACCGGCCAGACGTCGGGGATGACGCGGCTGGAGGCGATCTCCGGCAAGACGGTCGGCGCCGAGAAGCTCTGGATGGGCCGCACCCACGTCGCCCCGGCCACCAACTCCGGCAACCACCACCACGGCGAGGCCGAGACCGCGATCTACGTCGTCTCCGGCCATCCGGTCTTCGTCTTCGCGAGGGACGGCGCGGAGGTCCGGCTGGAGACCGGCCCCGGCGACTACGTGTTCGTCCCGCCGTTCGTGCCGCATCGCGAGGAGAACCCGGGTGCCGAGGAGGCGGTCGTAGTGATCGCCCGCAGCAGCCAGGAGGCGATCGTGGTCAACCTGCCGAGCCTGACCTAACGGCTATTGCAGCAAAAGTTCGTCGCAAACTTGCGATCGACACATCGAAGTATTGCGCTAACCGAACGACTGCTGGCAGGATTCGACGCCAGAAGCCGACAATGGTCAGCGCCGCCAACCGCGCGTCCCACCCCGCGTGAGCTGCTCAGTGCCGGTGAACGGGTCCCGCCCGGCCCGTCCCCGCCTCGCCCCGGACATGGGCCTGCCCTCGCCATGCCCGGGGTTCACCCTGAGGAGTTCCACACATGGGAGTTTCCCGCCGTACCGTCATCGCCACGTCTCTTGCCGGGGCCACCGCCGCCGCGCTGCCACTTGTCGCGAACGAGGCCGAGGCGGCCAGCGCGCCCGGTGACGTCGTCGGCAAGGTCACCGTCGGCTACCAGGGCTGGTTCGCCGCCATCGGCGACGGCGCCCCGATCAACGGCTGGTGGCACTACAGCCCGAACTGGTCGCAGAGCCCCGCCCCGGGCGCCTGCTCGATCACGTGCTGGCCGGACATGCGCGACTTCACCAAGGGGTACCGCACCAACTTCGCCAACCTCGGCAACGGCCAGCCGGCCAACCTGTTCTCCTCGTACGACCAGCAGACCGTCGACACGCACTTCCGCTGGATGCAGCAGAACGGCTGCGACACCGCGGCCCTGCAGCGCTTCAACCCCAACGGCGGCGAGGGCGCGACCCGCGACGCGATGGCCCAGAAGGTGCGCCAGGCGGCGGAGACGTACGGCCGGAAGTTCTACATCATGTACGACGTCACCTGGTGGCTGACGATGCAGAACGAGATCAAGGCGGACTGGACCAACAAGATGAAGGCGCACGCCGCCTCGTCCGCCTACGCCCGCCAGAACGGCAAGCCCGTCGTGTGCATCTGGGGCTTCGGCTTCAACGACGACGGCCGCCCGTTCGCCCCGGCCGCCTGCCTCGACGTCATCAACTGGTTCAAGGGCCAGGGCTGCTACGTCATCGGCGGCGTGCCGACCCACTGGCGCTACGGCACCGACGACTCGCGCGCCGGGTACATCGACGTGTACCACGCCTTCGACATGGTCTCCCCATGGATGGTCGGCCGGATCAGCGACAACAACGGCGCCGACTGGTTCTACCAGAACCGCGTGCTGGGCGACCTCGCCGACCTCAACGGCCGCGGCATCGACTACCAGCCGTGCGTCATCCCCGGCGACCTCGCGGCCGGCCACCGCCACCACGGCGAGCTGATGTGGCGGCAGTTCTACAACCACACCCGGGCCGGCGTGCAGAGCGTCTACATCTCGATGTTCGACGAGTTCAACGAGGGCAACCAGATCGCCAAGACCGCGGAGAGCGCGGCCTGGCAGCCGACCAACTCCGGGATGCGCGCCCTGGACGAGGACGGCACGCCCTGCTCGTCCGACTACTACCTGCGCCTGACCAACGACGGCGGCCGGATGCTCAAGGGCCAGATCGCGCTGACGGCGACGCGCTTCACCGTCCCGTTCCCGACCGGCCCGGACCAGACCGCGCCCTCGGTCCCGGGCAACCTGCGCGTCACCGGCACCTCGGACACGACGGTCGCCCTGGCGTGGAACGCGGCCACGGACAACGTCGGCGTCGCCGGCTACCGCGTCAGCAGAGCCGGAGCCGTCATCGGTACCACCACGACGCTGGCCTACACCGCCACCGGCCTGACCGCCTCGACCGCCTACACGTTCACGGTCGCCGCCTACGACGCGGCCGGCAACGCGTCCGGGGCGTCCAACCAGGTCACCGCGACCACGTCCGCGCCGCCGAACAACACGGTGAACCTGGCCGCCGGCCGCCCGACCGCGGAGAGCAGCCACACCCAGGTCTACGGCAGCGGCAACGCCGTCGACGGCAACACCGGCACCTACTGGGAGAGCAACAACAACGCCTGGCCGCAGTGGCTCCAGGTGGACCTCGGCAGCGCGGTGGCCACCCGCCGGGTCGTGCTGACCCTGCCGCCGCAGTCGTCCTGGGCCACCCGCACCCAGACCATCGCGGTGAGCGGCAGCACGGACGGCGGCAACTTCGCGACGATCGTGGCCGCGGCCGGGTACACCTTCAATCCGGCGAGCGGCAACACCGCGACCATCACGTTCCCGTCCACGGTGACGACCCGCTATGTGCGGCTGACCTTCACCGCCAACACCGGATGGCCGGCCGGGCAGGTCTCGGAGTTCCGCGTCTACAACGGCTGACCGCTTTCCCCCGAGAACGTCCGCGCGCCGGTCACCGCCGAAGGCCGGCGCGCGGGCACCTCGAGCGGGTGGCGGCCAGGCGTCCGGTCGCCACCCGCTACAAACTCCGGGGCAGCCCGAAGTACGGCAGAACGGCATTGTCGAGGAAGCGCGTGAACACCGCGACCCGCTCGTCCCGCATGGTCAGCACCAGCGTGCCGAGGGCGTGCGCGACCGGGTCGCCGTCGTCGCTGACGTAGCAGCCGAACGCGGGCTGGCCGTTGGCGCCCGTGGGCACCAGCCGGTAGCGGCGCCGGCCGTCGCGCAGCCCGACGTGCCGGATGAACGCGCCGATGGCCGCGCGGCCCTGGTACTCCAGCGGCGCCGGCGGCATCGTCAGCCACGCGTCGTCGGTCAGCAGCGCCACCATCGCGTCCACGTCGCCCGCCTCCAAGGCGTCGGCGAAGCGGCCCGCGGCGACGAGCTGGCGCGGTGAGGCCGGTGCGGCCGCGGCCCGGTCGAAGTCCACCGCGCGGGCCCGCTTGAGCAGCGCGTTGGCCGCGTCCTCGGTCAACTCCAGCATCCCCGCGGTCTCGGCCGCGCGGAAGCCCAGCACGTCGCGCAGCAGCAGCACGGCCCGCTGCCGCGGCGGCAGGCCCTGGACCGCGGTGACGAAGGCCAGCGACACCGCCTCCCGCCGCTCGTAGCGCGCCTCCGGCCCGGGCGCGTCGTCGGGCAGCCCGGCCAGCAGCGCGTCGGGGATCGGCTGCAGCCAGACCGGCTCGACCGTCCGGGTCGGCGCGGGTGCGTGCGCGCCGAGGTCGCCCGGCACCGTGCGGGGCCGCCGCTCGCCGTCGCGCAGCCAGTTCAGGCACCGGTTGGTCGCGATCCGGTACAGCCACGTGCGCACCGAAGCCCGCTCCGCGAAGGAGCCGAGGCCGCGCCACGCCGCGGTGAGGGTCTCCTGGAGCACGTCCTCGGCGTCCTGGACCGAGCCGAGCATGCGGTAGCAGTGGACGTACAACTCCCGCCGGAACGGCTCGACCAGCTCGCCGAACGCGCTGTCGTCGCCGGCCCGGGCCCGCTCCAGCAGACTCATCGGGCCACGCTACTGGATTTCGCCGAGCCCGGCCGCCGACACCGTGAAGGCCGGCGCGCCCGGGCGGCCGAGGACGTCGAGCACCGCCTGCCCGGCGATCTCGGGGGTGACGACGGGGCCGAGCCGGGCGCGGAACTCCTCGACGGAGATGCCCTGTTTCGCGGCGTACGCCCGGGCGCCCGCATCCCCCACGCCGGTGCCGGGGGAGAGGCCGGGCAGCAGCGCCACGAACCGGATGCCGAGCCCGAGCCGTTCCGACTCCTCGCCGGCGTACCGCGCGATGAAGCGCACCATCGCCTTCGCCCCGGCGTAGCCCCCGCTGCGCGGCGACCCGCCCAGCGCCGCCCCGCTCGACAGCAGCACCACCACGCTGCCGGGCGCGAGCGGCTGCCGCAGCGCGGCTCGCGTCCACTCGAAGGCCTGCCGCACGTCCACCTCCCACGGCGCCGTGAACGACTCCCAGGTCTGCTCGTGCACCGGCGCGGTGTCCGGGATCGCGCCGGCGTTGAGCACCACGACAACAGGCGCGTGTGCGTGCTCGGTCAGGACCCGCTCGGCGACCCCGGGCTCCGCCGCGTCGGCCACGATGTCGGCCTCCTCGCCGCGGGCGACGGTGCGGGTGGTGTACCCGGCCTTGGCGAGCGCCTCCGCGATGCCCCGCCCGAAGCCGCGCGTCCCGCCGGTGACGATCGCGGCCTGTTCGAATGTCTGCATGGCTGTACCGACACCGCCCGTCGCGAAAAGTGGTCAGTAGTCCTTGAGCTCGATCCCGGTCGCGTACTTGTCGGTGAGCTTGAGCATCTGCCGCAGCAGCCACGGGGAGCGGAAGGTCCAGTCGCGCATGGCGATCCGGGTGCGGCTCGGCGGGGCCAGGAACGGTCCGGCGCTGCCCTGCTTGGAGACCTTGGCGTAGGGCCGGAACTCGCGCTCGTAGTTCGCGAACGCCGCGCGGTGGTCCCCGTTCGCCGCCCGCAGCTCGCCGGCCAGCACGTACGCGCCGACGACGGCCAGGCCGCTGCCGAAGCCGCCGAGCGTGTTGCCGTACGCGGCGTCGCCGAGTAGCACCACCCGCCCCTTGGCGTACGACGGGACCTCGGAGCGGCTGAGCGAGTCCAGGTAGATGTCGTCGGCGGTGTCGAGCCGGTCCAGCAGCTCGGGGATGCGCCATCTGCCGCCCTGGTACGCCCCGCGGATGATCCGCTTCATGGCCTCGGGGTCGTAGCGGTCGTAGTGCCGCTCCGGCGACTTGAACACGAAGAACGCGGGGGACTTGGGGCCGCCGAGCGCGACCATGCGGCCGGGCTCGTTGTACATCACCGGGTCCCCGTCGGCCTTCAGCTCGACCAGCGCGTAGTAGTAGCCGAGATACTTGACGAAGTCCGGCTCGGGCCCGAACGCGAGCCGGCGCACGTTGCTGTGCATCCCGTCGGCACCCACCACGATGTCGAAGCTTCGCGCCGCGGCATTGCGGAACGTGACGTGCACCTGGTCGGCGGTCTCCTCCAGGGCGGTGATGGAGTCCCCGAAGAGATACTCGCAGCTGCCCTTCGTCTCGCCGTGGAGCAGCTCGGACAGCTCACCGCGGGCGATCTCGACCTCGCCGCCGGTGAACTCGCCGGGGATGACCGCGATGGCCTTGCCGTGCTCGTCGATGATCGTCTGGTCGTGCCCGCCGGTCTGGCGCGCCCGGACCGCGTCGAGCAGCCCCATCCGGGTCAGCACGGTGCGGTGGATCTCGCCCTTGAAGTCGACGGCCTGCCCGCCGGTGCGCAGCTGGGGCGAGCGCTCGACGACGGTGACGTCGCAGCCGTACCGGGAGAGCCAGAACGCCAGCGCGGGTCCGGCGATGCTGGCGCCGGAGATGAGGACCGTGGTCTGCTTCATGCCCTTGACGGTGCCCGGGGCCGCTGACAGGGCACGACCAGTCCGCTGACAGCCCTGTCAGCCCGCCAGCCCGCGCACGATCTGCCGAGCCCCGTTGACCAGCGACGGGGTGATGTCGATGCCGCTCTCGGCGAGCTCGACCACCCGGGACGCGGCCATGAACAGCACCACCCGCACGGTGATGGTGGCGGCCGGACCCTCGGTGACGATCCGGTTGAGATCCTGGTCGACGAGGAACGCCATGGCCAGCGCGGCCAGGTCGGCCTGCAGCGGCTCGGGCGGCGGCGGGAAGCCGATGTCGTCGAGCTCGCCGAGGCCGTGCCGGGGCGAGATCTGCAGCCGCCAGACGTCGGCGAACATGAACGCGAGCACGGCCGTCTGCGTGTCGCCGCGCTCGGCGGCGTAGCGGGCTACGGCCAGCAGCCAGTACCACTGCCGGTTGAGCTCCTCGGTGCCCCCGTGCCGGCTGCGCTCCATGACGTCGAGCAGCCCGCCGAACCCGCCGGCCCGCGCGAGCCTGAGCCCCGCCGCCACGACCCCGGCCCCGTCGTCGCGGGCGGCCGCACCGCTGAACTCCCCGAGCGCCACTTCCGCCGCGGCCCGAGCACCCTCGTCGATCGGCGGCACCGTCAGTTCCTGCATGCCTGCAATCGGACCGCAAGGTGCACGCGGAATGCCATCAACGAACGCAGGCTTCCGCGACGCGTACGGCGGGTTCGAGGTCCCCGGATCGGGCCAGCGCGACGGCCACGGCCCGGCCCACCGCGTACGCCGCCTCCGCGTCCGGGGCCGCCGGCAGCGCCACGGCCAGCAGGTCCGCGTTCCCGGTGCGCGACATCGCCTGCACGGCGCGGGAGCGGTCCCGCTCGCCGAGCGCGGCCAGGGCCACGGCGACGTCGCCGGCCGGGACCGCCGGGACCAGGGCGGTGAGGTCGGCCGGGCGGGCGACCAGCGCCGCCGCGTACTCCCGCGGCCGCGCGGCGGGCAGGCCGGCCGCCATCGCCGCCGCCGCGAGCCGGGCGGACTTGAGCCAGACGCGCGGGTCGCCGGTGTCGGGCTGGGCGCCGTCGAGCGCGAGGCCGCCCGCCACCAGGTCGGCCGGGTGCTGGCGCAGGTGGGCGCGCAGGGCCTGGGCCTGCGCGGCGGTGAGCGCGCCGTTGCGGTGCAGCAGCAGGACCGACTCGGTGACGACGGCGGCCAGTTCCTGGGGGATGACCGCGGCGCTGAGCAGCACCGCGAGCACCTTGTCCAGCCGCTCGGGGTCGGCCTCGCCCGCGTCCAGGGCCCGCAGGAGCTCCAGGGCCAGGACGGCCGGGCCGTACTCCGCGTACCGGCAGTCCCGCATGCTCGCGAGGGTGGCGATGGCGTCGTCGATCGCGCCGTACCGCAGCTGGAGCGAGCCGAGACGGTGCCGCCAGAGCATCTGGTCGTCGCGGCTCCGGCTGGCCTTCGGGGACTTCTTGAACGCGGCCAGGATCTTCGGATCGCCGATCGGGGCTAGCCGGACCAGGGCGGTCTGGCGGGTGCGGGGTTCCAGCCGTGCCGCCAGCGCCAGCGCGTCGTCGAGGCGGCCCGCGGCGCCGAGCGCCGCGACCAGGGCGGGCCCGTCGTGGTCGTCGACGCGGCCGCAGCGCGCTTCGGCCGCGGCCAGGCCGTGCGGGGCGAGCAGGTGCGCGGCGGCGGCGAGGTGGTGGGGCTCGTCCTCCAGGATCGCGGACCAGCGGTCGAGGGGCTCCAGGTCGCCGTCGGGGTACGCGCTCGCCAGGCCCGCGACGGTGCCGGAGACGCGTTTCGCGCGGTCGAGGTGGTTCGGGTACTTGCGCTCGTGATCGGTCGGCGGCAGCACGGCGCGCAGGAGGGCCTCCTCGGCCGCCGGGGTGCCCGCCACCGCGCGGGCGAGGACGCCGGCGACGTGGTCCTCGGGGCGCTGGCCGGAGGTTCGCCACCACCGGGAGTACAACTGCGGGCTCTGCAAAATCGCGGCAAGAACCCTTTCCGGCGGCAGGACGGCCAGGATGCGGGGCCCGTCGGCGGCGAACGACTCGTCGAATCCGCTGCCCAGCTCGGCGAGCACCCCCTCGGCGGCGGCCGCGCGATCCCCGGCGTCGAAGCGGGCCGCGAACCAGCGCATCCGATCCGCGTAGGCGCGGTGGCGCTCCGGCGGTGCCTCGAACGACCGCAGGACGGCGAGCACCGCGTCGGGGTTCATCCGGCGACTCTACCGACGAGCTCCGCGAGCGCGGCGGCGGTGGGCTCGTCGGCCGCGAGAAAGGCTTCCAGCCGCAGCGCGGGCCTCCTCCGTTGTACTCCCTGAGGCCGGGGCGTCGTCGTCGGCGTCAGGGCACGTAGCTAAATATTTGCACTAGTAATATCAACTTCATGGCACCGTCAGCGTCGCAGGTATTCGCGCAGATCAGTACTCCCGAGCCGCCCGGACCGCCCAGGATCGTCATGCGCAAGGCTGTTGTGCTCGGGGGGAGCATGGCCGGGCTGATGGCCGCGCGCGTCCTGAGCGATCACGCCGAGGAAGTTGTCATCATCGAGCGGGACCCCACGCAGGGTGCCGGGCCGCGGCCCGGGGTGCCGCAGGGTACGCAGGTGCACGCGCTGCTCCCGGCCGGGCAGACCCAGCTGGAGCGGTGGTTCCCCGGGTTCACCGACGAGGCGGTCGCGGCCGGGGCACCGGACTTCGGGCGCACCGATGCGGGCGTGTACATCAACAACAAGCGCCGCGAGGTGCAGGACCCGCCCCCGCCGCGGCCGATCCTCATCACCACGCGTCCCTTCCTGGAGTCGCAGGTGCGGCGGCGGGTGCTGGCGCTGCCGAACGTACACATGGAGTTTGGAAGGGTTGAAGGTCTTCGCTTCACCGAGTCATCGGTCAACGGCGCCACCTATGTGCCCGACGGCGGCGGGGAGCCGGTCGAGGTCGAGGCGGACTTCGTCGTCGACGCGATGGGGCGCTCCAGCAAGCTCAACGACTGGCTCGAGGAGCACGGCTGGCCGCGGGCGCCGATGCAGCGGATGCCGATCAAGCTCAACTACGCCTCGGCGCTGTTCGAGCGGGACGAGGCGATCAGCGACGAGTGGTGCGTCATCACCCAGGAGACGCCGGGCGACGGGCGGGTGCCGCGGATCGGCGGCGTGCTGTCGGTCGAGGGCGACCGCTGGCTCATGCTCGTCGCCGGGTACGACGAGGACCGGCCCTCCCGCGACACCGCCGAGTACGCGGAGCGGTGCCGCAAGTACTTCCCGGCGATGTTCGGCGACATCGCCGAGCGGGGGCGGATGATCGGTGGGGTCATCACGTACCACCAGGCGGACAGCCGGCGGCGGGACTTCGACACGCTGGAGCGCCTGCCGGCCGGGCTCGTCGCCGCGGGGGATGCGGTGGCGTCGTTCAATCCGGTGTACGGGCAGGGGATGACCTCGGCCATGCTGCACGCCTCCTGCCTGTCCGCCTGGCTGCAGACCGGGCCCGACGTGACGGCGACGCCCGCGCGGGCCTACTTCGAGAAGGTGCGGGTCGTCGTCGACGCGGCGTGGCAGGTGTCGACCTTCGCCGATCTGGGTCTGCCGCACATCACCGAAGGGCAGCCGCGGGGGTACCGCGTGATCCGCTGGGCCAGCAACCTTTTGCTGCGCGCCTCGATGACGGATCCCGCGACCTGCCGCCGGCTCAACAGCGTGACGGCGATGGAGACCCACCCGGCCGCCCTGGCCAAACCGGGCGTCGTCCTGCGCGCGCTCCGGCTGCGGCTCCTGGGCCGAACCTAGGGGTCTGCAGCGGACGGTCTGTCTGGCACCGTTGGATACCGTTCGATGTCCTGAAAAGCAGTGGGGGAGCTTCGCTCCACCCACACCCCCTCAAGACCGCACCGGGGCCTACGTGGGGCAGCGGTAGTGCGGGGCGCGACCCCGGGTGAGAGGTCGCGCCCCGTTGCAAAACGTGTTACAGGTGCAGCGTGTTACAGGCGCAGCAGGGCCAGGATCTGGTTGAGCAGCTGCGCGATCTGGGCGAGCACGCCGACGCCGTCGAGCAGGCCGGCGATGCCGCAGATCAGGTTGCCGAGCAGGTTGCCGGCGCCCGGGACCGCGGTGATGTTCAGGTGCACGCGGTCCAGGTGCACGACGAGGCCGAGCAGGTCGAGGTCCAGCGGGGCGAGGTTCAGGTCGAGGACCTGGCACCCGATCGCGCTGATGTCCTGGACCGCGAACGTCTGCGGCTGCGAGACGTCCTGCGCCGCCCCGGTGGAGTCGGTCAGCTGCCCGGCGAGCACGCCGGTGGCGTCGACGTGGTCGCCGGCCGCCGTGAACTGCTGCGGGGTGAACGTGCCGCGGAACGTACCCGCGCCACCCTGGGCGTCCGTGAAGGTTCCGGTCACCGTGGAGGTGAGCGTGCCCACGGCGTCCTGGGCCTTGGCCGGTGCCGCGTTGGCGGCCGGCGACCCGACCAGCATGGCGGCGACCACCGCGATGACCAGCGTCAGCGCGCCGAGGGCGGTCCGGAGCCTTGGCTTGTCCATTGATCCTCCTCGTTCGGTTTCGGGGACCCCTTTCGCATTGCCGCGAGGAACCCGGGCAAACCGGAACGATCTGTGTCGAGTCATACCGACAAACCTCGATGGATCATGTTGCGCCGCAGGTCAGCGGTCGACCCGGCCCCGTTCGAGCCACAAGGTGTTCCAGTGGCCCGGGCCGTTGCCGGCGGCGATCACGTCGCCGGTGCGCGGGTCGAGCACGAGGGACTCGCGACCCTGATCGCCCGGGGTCGGGTGCGGGCCCCGGCCGATCGGCGCGCTCACCAGCAGACCCGTCCCGGCGCCCGTCTCCACCGTGCCGTCGCAGGTCACGCCCTCGACGCCGGCCAGGAAACGCAGGACGGCAACCCGGTGCGCGCGGTCGAGAACCCGGTTCTGGTTGAGCTCGGCCACGCTGACGATCGCGGCCGACGGGCCGTTCTCCCGCGGCTGGTACAACTCCGCGGCGATCCCGGCCGGATCGAGCGGCGGCAGCGGGGTCACGCTCCACTGCCCGGCCGCGAAGTCGGCGTCCTGGTCGTCGCCGCCCAGCATGTCGGGGTGCTGGGTGTAGTACTCGCGGGAGGCCGCGTTCGCGTACGACACTTCGCCGCGCTTCGACGTCCGGTGGCCGGAGCCGTCCGCGGCGAGCCAGACCCGCACGTCCTCGGGCCAGGTGGCCTGCGCGAACGACCCGCCGGACAGTTGCGTGGTGTCGCCGCTGAGGGTCGAGAGGTGCAGGAATTCGTACCGGCCCGCCGCCCCGTCGTAGGACGCGGCCTCGGCGCGATCGGCCAGGTCGAGCAGGCAGTCGCCGGTGTCCGCGGAGCGCAGGACCGACACGCCCGGCACCGGCACCGGCTGCTCCCCGGGCCGCGGCCAGGCCACCGCGACCGCGAACACCCCGGCCACGCCGACCGCCGCGGCCACCGCGACGACCGCGCGCCGGCTCGCCCGCCGCGGCGGTGCGTCGTAGTTGGTGATGTCCCGCGCGGCCCGGCGCAGCACCGCCTCGGCGTCCCCGCGGCCCACGGGCACCCCCCGGGCCGGGTCGGCCTCCTCCAGCAGGGCGCGAATGTCGTGCCGGTTCATCGAGTCCCTCCGATCCGAGCGGTTGCTTGGGCCGGCTGCTCACGCAGCTGGTCGGTCAGGCGGCGGCGGGCGCGATGCAGGCGCACTCTGGCTGCGGTGGTACTGCATTCCAGTACCAACGCAGCCTCTTGCACCGAAAGCTGCTCCCAGCCGACGAGTCGCAGAATCTCCTGGTCCTCCTCCGAGAGCCGGCCCAGCGCCGCCCGCACGTCCACGAGACGCGCCACCCCGTCGTGGCGATCGGCCACGGGCGCGTCGGCGAGCTCGAGCGGGGGAGGCGCGGCCCGGGCGGCCCGCCAGTGATTGGCGAGCAGGCGCCGCCCCACCCCGTACAGCCAGGGCAGCGTACGAACCGGCACCTCCCACCGGCGGCGCCAGGCGACCAGGAACACCTCCTGGGCCAGCTCCTCCGCCGCGGCGGTGCCGCCGAGCCTTCGCAGCCCGTACCGAACGACGTCCGGGTAGTGCCGCTCGTACATGCCGCGGAACCACTCGGCGTCGCGTTCGTTGACGACGTCCATGTCCTTCTCTGTGTGCGCGCTCGCGGATTCGTTACCGACAAATGTTCACCTGATCGGAGTCGATCACGTCACGTGCCCGGGAGGACCGTGAGCGCCATGGCATTGAACAGGCGTGACGTGCTGGCCGTGACCGGCCTCGGGCTGGTCGGCGGCGGACTGGGCGGAGCCTTCCTCGGCGCGGGCCCGGCCGCCGCCACGGCCGAACCGCAGCAAGTCCGGGACGGCTACGGACCATTACAGAAAGCCGGCAAGGAGCTGGCCCTGCCCGCCGGCTTCTCCTACCGCACGTTCGGCGCGGCCGGCACCCGCATGCACGACGGCCTGCCCACCCCCGGCTGCCACGACGGCCAGGCCGTCTTCGACGCGGGCCACGGCCGCGTCCGGCTCATCCGCAACCACGAGATCGACCTCGACATCCCCGGCGCCAAGCAGAAGGCGCTGGGCCCCCGCAACGCGTACGACCGGGCGGCGCCGGCTGGGTGCACCTCATCGCTGTACGACATCGGGGCCGGAAAGCTCTTGGAAAGCTTTCTGGTGCTCAACGGCACCTTGTCCAACTGCAGCGGCGCCCCCACCCCGTGGGGCTCCTGGCTGTCGTGCGAGGAAACCACGGACGGCGTGAAGGCCGGCTTCGAAAAACCGCACGGCTACGTCTTCGAGATCCCTGCGAGCGCGCGCGGCCCGGTCGACCCGGTGCCACTCAAGGCAATGGGCCGCTTCGAACACGAGACCGCCCCCATCGACCCCCGCACCGGCATCGTCTACATGACCGAGGACAACGGCGACCCCGGCGACGGCTTCTACCGCTTCCTCCCGCGCAAACCGGGCCAGCTCGCCGCGGGCGGAACACTGCAGATGCTGGCCGTGACCGGCGACCGCACCTACGACACCGCCACCGGCCAGCGCGTGGGCGAGGTCCTGGACACCCACTGGGTCGATATCGCCAACCCCGACCCCTCAGACGCCGAAGACAACCCCGGTTCGGTGTACTCCCAGGGCCGCGCCAAGGGCGGCTGCCGCTTCCTGGGTTTGGAGGGCTCAGCGTGGTCGAACGGCGGCGTAACGTTCGTGGCGAGCGAGGCGGGCGACGGGGAAAATGGGCAGGTCTGGCGGTACGTGCCGACCTCCCACGACGCGGGGACGTTGCAGCTGTTGTTCGAGTCGCCCAACCCGAAGACCTTGAACCAGCCGGACACGGTGGCGGTGTCGCCGAGCGGCTTGCTGCTGCTGGCGGAGGACGGCGACGGGGAGGACGAGGCGGGCGGCGACAATTGGCTGCGGGTGCTGACGCCTTCCGGGTTTGTGGCCAACCTGGCCAGGGTGATTGAGCCGTTGGACTTGCATTATTGGAACCCGGAGGACTTCCCTCAACCTGGCCCGACTGGAGCAAGCGAACTGGCGGGGGCGGCCTTCACCTCGGACGGGCGGTACTTGTTCATCAATGTCCAGTACCCGGGGCTGACTTGCGTCATCACCGGCCCTTGGCGGAGCGGAGGCCACTGATACTCCGGCTCGGCACATCGTGCACCGGTGGCGTATTGCGGGGTTGAGAACGGCCGGCAGCGACTTCCTGCCGGCCGTCCGCACCGACTACGGCGCAACGGCGGCGGCCAGCAAACGTCATACGGCGCACGGCTCGCTCACGGGTCACGGCGGCGGCCTGTACACGGCGCTCGGCCCACAGCGGCATCGGCGGCCATCGCACGGCGCCGGCCAGCACATGGCGGCGGTCAGCACACGGCGGCGGTCAGCACACGGCGGCGCACGACCCACAGCGGCATAGACGGCCACCGCACGGCGCACGGCGGTCAGCACACTGCGCACGGCGGCCGCCAGCACGCGGCGGCGCAGGACCCATAGCGCATCGGCGGCCACCGCACGGCGCACAGCGGCGCCCACCGCACGGCGACGCACGACCCACAGCGGCATCGACGACCACGCACGGCGGCGGCCACGCACGGCGGCGGTCAGCACACAGCGCGCGGCGAGTACACGGCGCACGGCGGCGGGCCAGCACACGGCAGCGCAGGACCCATAGCGGCATCGGCGGCCACCGCACGGCGCACGGCGGCGGCCAGCGCACGGCTGCACGGGCGGCGCATGGCACTCAGCGGCCATCGACGGCTAGCTCTGACACCGAGATGACACCTTGCGGGACCTATTGTGGAGGCAGCGAATCGACGGCTTCACTGCCGGCGCGACATTCGGCCGGGAACGTTCAGCGCGCGGCGGCGGACGTGGATGGCGGCGAGTTGCGTGCCGTGCGCAGTGGCAGGAGGGCTGCGCCGAGTAGCGTGCTCGGGCATGGTGGCGGGCGACTGCGGCCGACCGAGTGTGGTGCGGCTGTGGGCTGTGCGTGGCGTCGGACGGCGGGCCCAGCATGACGGGAGCGGCTAGCGGCTGCGGGCGAGCCAGCATGACGCGAGGGGCTGGTGGCTGCGGGCGGTGCGTGGCGTCGGACGGCGGGCCCGGCATGACGGGAGCCGGCTGGTGGCTGCGGGCGGTGCGTGGCGTCGGACGGCGAGCGCAGCATGACGCGATGGGTTGGCGGCCGCAGGCGGTGGAGTGTGACGCGGCTGCGGGCCGCGCGTGGCGTCGGACGGTGAGCCCAGCACGACCCAAGCAGCTGGCGGCTGCGGGCGAGCCAGCATGACGCGATGGGCTGGCGGCTGCGGGCGGTGCAGTGTGGCGCGGCTGCGGCGGTGTGCGACCTCGGATGGCGATGACCCGCGAGCGGGCGCGACGGCGGGCGACGAGCGGTGAACGGCTGCGCGACTGCGGGCGGCCACAAGCGGTTGCGAGGCGGCGGCCGGCCCGCGCGGGCGTGCGCTGTGGGGACGCCCGCCGCCCACCGCAACTAGCCGCCGCCCGCAGTCGTCCGTCGCGCACCGCTGCTCAGTGCCCGCCGCGACCGGGCGGGCGCCGGCCGCAGTCATCCGCCGCTCGTCGGGGCACACTGCCGATCACGCTTCGCCGCACACTGCCCATCGCACGCCGCTGCCGTCGTTGTCCGAGGCCGCGCGCTGTCGTCGTCGTCCAGCGTCGCGTTGTCGCCGTCGCGCGTCGCCGCCGCCGTTGCCGCCGTCGTCGCCGCCGTTGCCGTTGCCGTCGCCGTTGCCGTTGCCGTTGCCGTTGCCGTTGCCGTTGCCGTTGCCGTTGCCGTCGCCGTCGCCGTCGCCGTCGTCGTCGCCGTCGCCGTCGCCGTCGTCGTTCGGTGCCGGTGCCGGTGCGGGTGCCGCCGCCGTCGCTGTCGTCGTTCGGCGTCGCGTGTTGCCGTCGTCATCCTTCGCCGTCAGCCGCGTGCCATTGCGCGTCGCCGGTAGCTACGGACCGGCTGCCGCGCGGTGCGCGAACTACCGCAGCCGCAAGCATCCCGCCGCCGCGATGTGTGACTTGGCTTCCAGCTGCACAGGGCTTCCCGCGTGCAGTTGGTCCACGCTGGCGTCGCTGAACGTTCCCCGCTGAACGTTGCGTTGCCGGCGGTGAAGCCGTCGATTTCGCTGCCTCCACGATAGGTCCAGCAAGGTGTCATCTCGGTGTCAGAGCCTGCCGTCGATGGGCACTGCAGACCAACGCTGGCCCGGGGGCATGCCGCCGTAGGAGCGTCAGCTGGCGGGGCGTTCCCGTATGCGGAGTGCCGGTCTGAGCGTCGGCCGGCGGGTATTTGCCGTCTGCGGTGGGCGGGCTAAGCGTTGGCTGGCGGGGCATTCCCCATGTGCGGCGGGCGGGGAACCAGGCGCGGGCTGGCGAGTGTTCACCGGCGCCGGGCGATGGACAGCAAGTCGCGCACCGGCCCCGCGAGTTGTGCGCCAGCCGGCCACACCGCGTGCAGCCGGCGTTGCAGCGGCACGTCGGGCGTCGCCACAGCCACGAGTGTGCCAGCGGCCAACTCGGCCACGATGGCCAGCGAGCTCACCACGCCAGGAGCGTTGCCCGCCGCCACCGCGTGCTTGATGGCCGTAGTCGACGACAAGTCCAGCAACGACGCCGGTGTAGAGCCCAAGGCGGCCTCCAAAGCGCCCCGAGTCCCCGACCCCGCCTCGCGGGAGACCAGGGGTGTCGCCGCCAGTTCCGCTGCGGTGACGCCACGGCGGCGGCGGGACCAAGGGTGGCCCGGCGCGACGATCACCGTCAAGCGGTCGGCGCCCACCACCGCCGCATCCAACCCCGGCGGCACGGATGGGCCCTCCACGAAGCCCAGATCCGCCTCGCCGGACAAGACTCGCTCCGCCACGTCCGTCGAGTTCAGGGCGCGCAGCGTCACCGACAGACCCGGGCTGCCCGTGTGCAAGGCGACCAACCAGGCCGGCAGCAGGTACTCCGCCACCGTCTGACTGGCGGCCACCGTCAAGCGACTGTGCCTCGATGCGCGCAACGCCGCTATCCCGGCGTTCAAGGCGTCCGCCGCCTCCACCGCCGCGCGGGCCCAGTCGGCGACCAGAGCTCCGGTTTCGGTCAAGGTTGAACCCCTTGGGCTGCGGTCCAAAAGGGTCAGGGCCAGCCGGCGCTCCAATTGGCGCAGCCTTGCGCTGGCGGCCGGTTGGGAGATGCCGTGCGCCGCCGCCGCTCGGCCTACCGAGCCCAGGCGGGCCACCGACAGCAGCAGGTCGAAGCTGGTCAGGTCGGCGACCGTGGGCGGCAAGGGCATAACCGCAGACTATGGCCTCACAAGATCTACCCCGCTACCGGGCGGCCCTGGGACGAGGCAGATTCGGATCGTGGACAGAGCAGCGTTACGGGCCAGTGACTTCAGTGCCGTCATGGGTACCGGCATCGTGGCCAACGCGGCGGTCGTGTTGCCGGGGCTGCATGCGGTTGCGGCGATCGTCTGGGTGGGCGCGTGCGGGTTGCTGGTCCGGGCCGTTGTCAGCGCGTTCGGGAAGAGGCTGGAAGCCGCGCCGGTGCTCGGGGCGGTGCCGATGGCGTTGATGACGGTCGGGGCCGGGGCGTTGCACTTCACGCCGTTCGTGGCCGGCGCTGTCGTGCTGTGGCTCGTCGGGACGGTCCTCGGGCTGGTGACCGCCGTCGCCGTGCCGGTCCGGCTGAGCTCGAGGAGGGACTCCGTCATCGACGGGAGCTGGCTGATGCCCGTCGTGCCGCCGATGGTGTCCGCCGCCACCGGAGGGCCGCTCATCGCGCATTTTCCTTCCTCAGTACGCCCCGATGCCCTCCTCGCCTGCTACGCCCTTTTCGGGATCAGCCTGTTCGCCGCCGTCGCCATCATCGGACAGCTCTGGGGCCGGCTGCTCCACCACGGCCCGGGGGAGGCGGCAGCCGTGCCCACGCTCTGGATCGTGCTGGGACCGCTCGGGCAATCCGTGACCGCCGCCCATGCCCTCGCGGGGGCCGCCGGGGAGGTGCTGCCCGACCGGTACGCCGCCGGAGCCGAAGTCTTCGCGCTGCTCTACGGCGTGCCCACGCTCGGCTTCGCGATGCTCTGGCTCGCCTTCGCCGCCGCCGTCACCCTGCGCACAGCTCGCGCCGACGGAGGGTTGCCGTTCACGCCAGCCTGGTGGGCGTTCACGTTCCCCGTCGGCACCTGCGTCACCGGCGCCGCCGGGCTCGCCGCGCAGACCGGCTCGGCCATGTTCGAAGGGCTCGCGATCGCGCTCTACCTGCTGCTCGTCGTGGCCTGGGCGACAGTCGCCACCAGAACGGTAGCCGCCCGAGTCCGGGTCGCCGGCGTCCGGCGAGCCACGGTCCGCTGACCGCAGCGCCCATAAGCGCCTGAGCGACGGTCGCCGGGCTCCGGCGGGCCGCGGCCGAGTGAACAGACCGATCACAATGGGGCAATGCGCTTCGGGATTCTCGGTCCGCTGGAGGTCGTCGGCGACGGTGGGGACGTCATCGTCGTCGCCGGGCCCAAGCCCCGAGCGCTGCTCACCCGCCTCCTGCTCGAAGCCGGCCGCCTGATCCCCGCCGACGAGCTCGGCTCCGAGAGCCCCAACGCGCTCCAGGCGCAGGTCTCCCGCCTCCGCAAGGTGCTGCCCGACGGGCTGCTCGAGTTCGGCAGCGGCGGCTACCGGCTGGCCGTCGAGCCCGATGACGTCGACGCCCACCGGTTCGAGCGCCTCGCCCGCGAGGGCCGCCGGCGCCTTGCCGCCGGGGATTTTCAGACCGCCGCCGTGGTACTCCACGATGCTCTCAACCTCTGGCGCGGTCCCGCGCTCGCCGATCTTCCCGACGCCGGCCCGCTCAAGGTACGGCTGGACGAGCAGCGGCTGGGCGCCCTCGAGGACCTCGCCGCCGCCGAGTTGGAGCTGCCCAGCGGCGCGGACGTCGGGCCACTGCAGCGCCTGGTCGCCGAGCACCCGTTCCGCGAGCGGCTCCGCGCGCTGCTCATGCGCGCCCTGCACGCAGCCGGGCGGACCGCCGAGGGCCTCGCGGTGTACGAGGACGGGCGGCGCCTGCTCGCCGACGAGTTGGGCACGGATCCTTCGGCCGAGCTCAGGGCGGTACACCTGCGGCTGTTGCAGTTCGAAACCCCGGCGCCGGCCCGCCGCACTCCGCCCGCGCCGCTCACGCGGCTCATCGGGCGGGAAGTTGAGTCAGCCAGGATCGCATCGGCGCGGGCGGCCGGGCGGCTGGTCACGCTGGTCGGGCCGGGTGGGGCGGGCAAGACGCGGCTGGCGGTGGAGGTGGCGGGGCGGGATGCTTGCTTCGCCGACCTGTCCGCGGTCGAGGACGAGGCGCACGCGGTGGCCGCCGCGCTTGGGCTGCGGGACGGTGGGCTGGCGCCCGCGGCCGGAACCGATCCGGTGCGGCTCATCGCGCACGCGCTCGCGCATCAGGAGCTGCTGCTGGTCCTGGACAACTGCGAACAGGCGCTCGACGCCGTGGCCGGGCTCGCGCGGGAGCTGCTGGCCGCGTGCCCGGGGCTCTCGATCCTGGCCACCAGCCGGGAGCCGCTCGGGCTGACCGGGGAGGTGCTGGTGCCGGTCGGGCCGCTGCCGCCCGATCCGGCCGTCGCGCTGTTCGCCGAGCGCGCCGCGGCGGTGCGGCCCGGGTTCGCCGTCGGGCCGGGCAACGCCGAGGTGGTGGCCGGGATCTGCGCGCTCGTCGACGGGCTGCCGCTCGCGATCGAGCTCGCGGCCGCGCGGCTGCGGCAGCTCGACGTCGGCGAACTGGCGGAGCGGCTGGCGCAGCACGAGCACTTCGCGGTGTTGTCGCGCGGGGACCGCACCGCGGCGGATCGGCACCGGACCCTGCACGCCGTGGTCGACTGGAGCTGGCAGCTGCTCGGGCCGGCCGAACGCGCGGTCGCGGCGCGCCTGTCGGTGTTCGCCGGAGGCGCCACGCGCGACGCCGCGTTCGCGGTCTGCGGGGCCTCCGCCGACGCCCTCGCCGATCTGGCCGATCGCTCGCTGCTGGTGGCGCGCGACGGACGGTACCGGATGCTGGAGACGATTTTGCTCTTCTGCCGCGACCGGCTCGCCTCGAGCGAGCTCGAACGGCTGCGGCGCGCCCACGCGTCGTACTTCCTGGAGCTGGCGCGAACCGCCGACCCGCACCTGCGCCGGGCCGAGCAGCTGGAATGGCTGGCGGTGCTGGCCGCCGACCACGAGAACCTGATGGCCGCGCTGCGCCGCGCGGCCGGGACGGATCGACCGACCGCGATGCGACTGATCGCCGCCCTGGCCGCGTACTGGTGGCTCGCCGGCCGCCGCCGCGAGGTCGCCCCGATCGCCGCCGCGCTGCTGGACGGGCCGATCGACGGGCTCGAGGAGGAGTACGTCAGCTGCGTCGTGCACGCCGAGTCGCACGCCGCGCCGGGGCATCGCGAGCGCGTGGACGCCGTGATGGCCACGCTGGACCGCCCGCTGCGGCACCCGTTCGGCGCCGCCGTCTGGGGCATGGCGCGGGTGCCCGGCGCCGGGCCGGACCCCGATCCGATCATCCTGTCCGGCGACCCGTGGAACCTGGCGCTGCAGGACCTCGGCCTGGCGCTGCTCGACGTGCTGGGCGGTCACCCGGACGAGAAGGATCTGCTCGCGGTGCTGGCCCGGTTCCAGGCCCTGGGCGAGCGCTGGGGGACCGCCCAGGCCCTGGACACGCTGGCCGAACTGTCCTCCTGGCGCGGCGAGCACGCCCTGGCCCACGAGCGCTGGGCCGCCGCGCTGACGGCGCTGGACGAGCTGGGCGCCGCGCAGGAGGCCTCCGACGTCCTGCGCCGGCGCGGCATGGACTACCTGCGCCAGGGCGACCTCGACGCGGCCGAGGCCGACTTCCGCCGCGGCCAGGGGTTCCCGGCGGCGGAGCTCGGCTTGGCCGAGGTGTACCGCCATCGAGGCGACCTGGCCACCGCGTCCGCGCATCTGGCGCGCGCCTGGGACGACCTGCGAGTGGGCGACCCGGGCTCGGTGTACCTGCGGGCGAGCCTCCTGACCGCCCGCGCCCGGTTGGCGGAGGCGGGCGCGGAGCTGGAGGAGGCGGGCCGGCTGCACGCCGAGGCCTGGGCGGCGGCGGAGCAGGTGCCGCTGGCATCGAGCCTGGCCGACGTCCTGGAGGGCCGGGCCGGTTACGCCGCGCTCATGGGCGACCGCGCCGAGGCCGCCGCCCTGTTGCGGCGCGCGACGGACCTGCGCGGCACCGCCGTGGCCGGCGACCCGGACGTGATCCGCACCCGGGCGGCCCTCCGGGAGAGCGCTTTCTGAAGTACCGTGCCGGGGTGTCACTTCGACGAGCCCGGATCGCCGGCTGCCTGCTGTTCCTGCTCTTCGGCGGAACCCTCGGCGCCTGGACCTCGCGCGTCCCCGAGGTCAAGCACGGCCTGGCGCTCGACGACTGGCGGCTGAGCATCGCCCTGCTCGGCCTCGCCGCCGGGGCGATCGTCGGCCAGCTGGGGGCCGGGCGGCTCGTCGACCGGTTCGGCAGCGTCAAGGTGGCGGCCCCGACGGCGCTGCTGGAGGGGCTGCTGCTGCTCCCCACCGCGTACGCCCCGTCCCTCGCCTGGCTCACGATCGCCCTGCTCGTGTTCGGGGTCAACCACGGCATCCTCAACGTCTCGATGAACGCCAACGCGCTCGGCGTCCAGCGCGCCTACGGGCGGCCGATCATCTCGTCGTTCCACGCGGTGTACAGCATCGGCGGCTTCGCCGGGGCCGCGCTCGGCGGCCTCTGCGCGCACCTCGGCTGGTCGCCCCGCGGCACCTTCCTGCTCGTCGCGGTGATCACCATGGTCATGGCGGCGTGGGCGCTGCGGTGGCTGGCCCCCGAACCCGCCCCCGACAAGCCGGCCGAGGCCACGAGGACCCGGCTCAACGGGGTGTACCTGCTCGGCGCGCTCGCCTTCTGCGCCCTGGTCGGGGAGGGCGCCGCGGCCGACTGGAGCGCGGTCTACCTGCGGGACAACCTGGGCGGCACCGCCGGGTTCGCGGCATCCGGGTACGCGGCCTTCGCGATCGCCATGACCGCCGGCCGGCTGGTCGGGGACCGGCTCACGGTGCGGCTCGGCCCGGCCGGCCTGGTCCGCCTCGGCGGGCTCGTGGCGGCGGTCGGGCTGGGCGCGGCGCTGCTCGTCGACAACCGGTACGCGGGTGTCGCCGGCTTCGCCTGCCTCGGCGCCGGGCTGTCCTGCGTCGCGCCCCAGGTGTTCTCGGCCGCCACCGCCCGCAACCCGGCCCAGCCCGCCCGCGCGCTGTCGATCGCGGTCAGCATGGGGTACGCCGGCTTCCTGGCCGGCCCGGTCCTCATCGGCGCCGCCACCCAGGCCGTCCCGCTCCCGGTGGCACTGGCCCTCCCGGCCGTCCTGGCCCTGCTGGTCGCGGCGAGCGCCGCCGCCGTCAGGCCGCGGACCGCCGCTTCCGAAAGTCCGCAACCACGTCCGTGAGCGCCGCGACCAGCGCTATCAGCACGAACCCGATCGTCACCAGCAGCGACCCCTCGAAGGCCAGCGACCAGTTCCCGTCGTGATGGGCCAGCCGGTTGAAGAACACCGACCCCACCGCCGCGATCCCCACCGCCGTCCCGATCCGCTGCCCCGTCTGCAGCACCGCCCCCGCGCTGCCGGCCCGCCGCACCGGCACCTCGGCCAGCGTCAGCGTCTGGTTCGGGCTGATCACCAGCCCGCTGCCGATCCCGGCCACCAGCAGCGGGATCGCCGTCGCGAACCCCGCCCCACGGCCCGGCACGAGGTGCAGCGCCAGCTCCGTCCCGGCCAGGCCCAGCGCGACCAGGACCAGCCCGATCACGACGAGCGGGCGGCCGAAGCGGTTGACGGTACGCCCGCCCAGCGCCGAAGCCGCCGCCGAGCCCAGCGCGAACGGCGTGATGGCCAGCCCCGCCTCCAGCGCCGAATAGTGCAGCCCGCTCTGCAGCAGCAGCGTGAACGTGAAGAAGATGGACGTGAAGCCGCCGAAGTAGAACAGGCCGACCAGCGCGCCGAGGCCATAGGAGCGCACCCGGAAGAGCGAAAGATCGATCACGGAGGTACCGCGCTGCGCGAACCGCCGCTCCCAGGCCCAGAAACCCGCCAGTACCACGGCCGCCGCCACGACCAGGAGCCACTTCGCGGGTCCCGGCCATTCCCGCTCCTGCACCAGCGGCAGCAGGAGCAGCACCACGCCGAGGCCGAGCAGCACGACCCCGAGCGGGTCCAGCGTCTCGCGGGTCCGCTCCTCCTGCGGTTTCCCGGGTATCCAGCGCGCGCCGAGCACGATGGCGACGATCCCGATCGGCAGGTTGATGTAGAAGATCCAGCGCCATCCGTCGGCCGCGCCGAAGGCCTGGATGAGCAGGCCGCCGAGCAGCGGGCCGATCGCGGTGGAGACGCCGATGGTGGCGCCCAGCAGGCCGAACGGGCGGCCGCGCTCGGACGGCTCGAACAGCTGCTGGATGAGGCCGGAGACCTGCGGGTTGACCACGCCGGCGGCCGCGCCCTGGATGAGCCGCGCGGTGACCAGCCAGGCGGCCGAGGTGGCCAGCCCGGCGGCCATGCTGGCCAGGGTGAATACGGTGAGGCCGGCGATGAACGCGGTGCGCCGGCCGCGGGCGTCGCCGAACCGGCCGGCCGGGACCAGGAGCAGGCCGAACGTGAGCGCGTACCCGGAGAGCACCCACTGCAGCTCCCCGGAGCTGAGCCCCAGCGACGTCTTGATCGACGGCAGCGCCACGTTGACGATGCTGACGTCGAGCAACGTCATGAACCCGGCGACGAGCACGACGCTCATTGCCCGCCACCGATTCTCCACTCCACCCACGGCGTACCGCGTGCCCAGCACGGGGGAGCGCAAACCAGCGGCAAGATCACAGCATGGCGCGGGCCGAGAGCACGCGGAGCGTGGCCAGGGCCCGGGCGGACTGGCTCTTCACGGTGCCCGGCGAGCAGCCGAGCGCGCGGGCGGTCTGGTCGATGGAGAGGTCACAGCAGTACCGCAGCACCAGCACGGCGCGGCGGCGGGGCGGCAGCCGGTCCAGCAGCTGCATGACGGGTAACCGGTCAACGATCGAGTCCGGGGCGGTGAGGCTCATGCGAGCACGATGCCGCCCGGGCCTGACGCGCCGCTGAAATCACCCTGAGCCGGGCCGGCGCCGGCAGGTCGAGCGCCAGCGCGGCCTCGAACGCGGCGGCCGCCTCCGCGGTCCGCCCCAGCCGCACCAGCAGCTCGCCCCGGGTCGCGTGCCACCAGGGGTACGACTCCAGCCCGGCCAGCGCCTCGACCAGCGGCAACGCGGCCGCCGGGCCGTCGCGTTCGGCGATCGCGGCCGCGCGGTTCAGCCGGACCACGGGCGTGTCGTGGACGGTGCGCAGGACGTCGTACCAGGAGACGACCGCGTCCCACGGGGTCTGCTCGTACGACGGCGCGAGGGCGTGGCAGGCGGCGATGGCGGCCTGGACGGCGTACCGGTCGGGGCGGTCGGGGCTGTGGCGCAGGGCGTCGCCGAGCACGATCACGCCCTCCCGGATGACGCGCCGGTCCCAGCGCGAGCGGTCCTGGTCGGCGAGCAGTTCGGGGGAGTGGCGGGAGCTCTGCAGCAGGAGCAGGGCCAGCAGCCCGAGCGCGGTCGGCTCGTCGGGCATCAGCCGGGCCAGCCGCAGCGCCTCGCCGACCAGCAGCGGGGTGCCGTTCGTGTAGCCCTCGTTGAAGATCAGGTACACCGTCGCGGCGACCGCGGTCAGCCGGGCGGGCAGGTCGTGCTCGGGCGGCACACGGTACGGAATCCGCGCCTGTTGGATCTTCTGCTTGGCCCTGGTCAGCCGCTTGGCGACGGTCGGCTCCGGCACGAGCAGCGCCCGGGCCACGTCCGCGGTGGCGAGCCCGCCGAGGGTCCGCAGGGCGAGCGCCACCTGGGCATCCACCGACAGCGCGGGGTGGCAGCACATGAAGATCAAGCTCAGCAGGTCATCGCGGTCGGAGGACGGGGCAGCATCGAACAGCGCCTCCTTGACCGGCCGTTGCGCCTCCCGCCGCATGATGTCGATCGCGCGGTGCCGGGCGGCCACGATCAGCCACGCCCGCGGGTTGTCCGGCACGCCGGTGGCGGGCCAGGTGACCAGCGCCTTCTCCAGCGCGTCCTGGGTCGCGTCCTCGGCCAGGTCCAGCCGCCCGGTGACGCGGACGAGGGTGGCCAGCACGACCGCCCCCTCGTCCCGCACCAGGCGTTCGAGCGGCTCCACTACCGGTTGAAGACGATCACCGGGCGGATCTCGACGGCGCCGTTCCACGCGGCCGGGATGGTGGCCGCGACCGCCACGGCCTCGTCCAGGTCGGCGCAGTCGAGCAGGTAGAAGCCGGTCAGGGCCTCCTTCGTCTCGGTGTACGGCCCGTCGGTGGTCAGCACCTCGCCACCCTTGCCGCCCTGGACGCGGACGGTGGTGGCGCTGGCCGTCGGGTAGAGCGCGTGGCCGCCCTTGATGACCGCGGCCGCGGCCTTCGCGAACGCGTTGTACTCCAGCATCTCCTGGGCCTGCTCGGGGCGGGTCCAGTCGACGTCCTCGGTGTAGGTGAACGCGGCGTACATCGTCATGGCGAGCTCCTTCGAACATCCAGTGTCACCCTAAGGACGAACGAGCCGGAGCCGCGATGGACAACTTCAGCCGTGCAGCCGCGCGCCCTTGAGAATCCGGTCGATCGCGTTCTTCGGGCCGTGCACCGCGAGCCCGGCCAGCTTGAGGTCGGCGCGGGCGACGGCGCGCACCGCGGCCCGGTTGTCGGTGTCGTTGCCGGTCGCGAACAGCTCCTGGGTGAAGACCGCGCAGGCCACCCCGCGCTCGACGGCCCGGCCGTGCGCGGCGGCGAGCACGGCCGCGTCGCCCTCGAAGACCATCACCGGCTGGCCGAACATCGGCAGATACCGGGTCCCGTCCGCGTCCTCGTAGTCCTCGCCGAGCAGCTCCGGGGAGGTGCCGGCCACGCCGGAGACGACGAACGCGGTGACGTTGAGCCGCTGCCAGGTCGGCAGGTCGTCGCGGAGCAGGACGGCGATCTTGGTGGGGAAGCTCATGGTCCGAGCCTGATCCCGGCCGGGCCGCCTGGCTTGTACGTTGTGCACATGGCGTCCGAGCTCGTCAGCGCGTGGCGCCCGCGGGTGCCGGGCGTCGCCGAGGTCTTCCACGCCCATTTCGTGTCGCACGCGTATCCGCTGCACGTCCACGACGCCTGGACGCTGCTCATCGTCGATTCCGGGGCGATCCGGTTCGATCTGGACAGACACCACCGCGGCGCGGCGGGCGCGAGCGTCACCCTCCTGCCGCCCGATGTCCCACATGATGGACGGGCGGCGACCGGGGCCGGGTTTCGCAAGCGGGTGGTCTACCTGGATTCGTCGGTTTTGCCGGTGTACCTCACGGGCGCGGCCGTGGACGCCGCCGGCTTCGACGATCCGATCCTGCGGCTGCGCATCGATCGATTGCACGAAAGTCTGCATTCGCCGGGCGACGAACTGGAGGCCGAGAGCCGGCTGGCGCTGATTCAAGGTCGGCTCCGCGCGCATCTCGACCGGCATTACCGGGAGCCCGCCGTGGCGCCGCGGCGGCTGGCCGACCGGCTGCGGGAGCTGCTCGACGCCAACACCGCGGGCGGGATCACGCTGCGGGAGGCGGGTGTGCTGCTGGGCGCCCACCCGGGACACCTCGTGCGCACGTTCACATCCGCGTTCGGGTTGCCGCCGCACCGGTACCTCATGAGCCGGCGCATCGAGCGCGCCCGTCGCCTGTTGCTGGCGGGGCGCAAGCCGGCCGAGGTGGCGGCCGAGGTGGGTTTCCACGACCAGGCGCACCTGCACCGGCACTTCAGGCGCCACGTCGGCGTGACGCCCGGCACCTACACAAAGGGCCAGTAGCGGCCCCCTTCGGGCATGCCTCGCTGCGGTTTTGAGGGGGTGTGGGTGGAGCGAAGCTCCCCCACTGCACCTCAGGACATCGAACGGAATCCGAAAGTGCCCGAAGGGCCTTCCGCCCCTAAGCCGCGGCGCCGCCGGCGGCCAGGTGGAGCCGGCGATCGGCGGCGGCCGCGTTGCGGTGCAGCCGGTCGGTCTCGGCGCTGAGCAGGTCGCGGCCGATGCCGGTGAGCCGGTAGTAGCGCCGCAGCCGGGAGGCCACGACCTCCTCGCGGTCCACCTCGATCAGGCCGTCGGCCCGGAGCCGGTCGAGGATGCCGTACAGCGTCCCGGCCTGCAGCCGGACCCGTCCCTCGGAGATCCGGCGGACGTCCTCGAGGATGCTGTACCCATGTTGTGACTCGGCTGCCAGGGCCGTCAGGACCAGGAACGTGGGTTCGCGTAACGGTAAGCCAGTCATACCCATCACTATATGAAGACCATCGATATATGCAATAACCCGATCGGTTGGCCGATCCAGAAATTTAGTTAACTGTCTTAACAGCTACGGGTCAATGGCTCGGGACCCTCGACTGCATCAGGTTCCGGTAAAACTACTATCAGTCATTGGCCCGGAGCGCTAGGTGCACCAGCGTCTCGGCGCACGCGTGCACCTGGTCCAGCGAGACCCGCTCGTCGGGGCAGTGCCCGTAGCCGACCCCGGGCCCGAACTGGACCGCGGGCACCCCGGCGCCGGTCAGCAGCCGCAGGTCGGAGCCGTACGGGGCGCCCACCACGGCCGGCTCGGCCCCGCTGACCGCCTGATGCGTGCGGACCACCCGCTGGACGAGGTCGGTGCCGTCCGGGCAGCGGCCGGAGGCGAACTGACCGCCCCACCACTCGACCGTGACCGGGTGCTCCTTGAGCCACGGGTCCTCCGCGCACGCGGCGGCCACGGTCGCCTCGAACTCGGCGCGGGCCGCGTCGACCGGTTCGTCCAGGGCCACCCCGAACCGGCCCTCGGCCACGAGCAGGTCGGGCACCGTCGAGGCCCAGTCGCCGGCCCGCACCGTGCCGATCTCCAGCGGATAGGCGATGTCCCACCGGCGCATCATCGGGTCGACCGTGCGGTTGCGGCCGGCTTCCAGCGCTCGCAGTACCGGAAAAATCAGTTGGAACTTCTCGACCGCGCTGACCCCGGACGTGCGCGCGCAGGCGTGAGCGGCCAGGCCCGGCACCCGCAGCCGGAAGGTCAGCGCGCCGCCGTTCGCGGCCAGCACGTCCAGGGCGGTGGGCTCGGTGATCACGCAGGCGCCGGCGCGCCAGCCGCGGTGCAGGGCCGCGAACGTGCCGAGGCCGCCGTCCTCCTCGCCGACGACCGCGGCCAGCAGCAGGTCGCCGCGCGGCCGGGTGCCGGTGCGGTGCACGGCGAGCAGCGCCTGCAGCGCCGAGACGAAGCCGCCCTTCATGTCGCAGGCGCCGCGGCCGTACGCGTGGCCGTCCCGGATGTCGCCGGACCAGGGCGAGGTGGTCCAGGTGCCGGGGTCGCCGGGCGGGACCACGTCCAGGTGGCCGTTGAACATCAGCGACGGCGCGTCCGGGTCGGTGCCCGGGACCCGCGCGACCAGGCCCCACGCCTCGGTGCGCTCGACCTCCATGCCCGGGAAGTCGGCCCGCGCGGCCAGCTCGGCCACCGGGAGCTGCCACAGGTCGAGCTCGACGCCCTCGGCCCGCAGGAGGTCCGCCACGTGGTGGACGATCTCGCTTTCCGCGGCGGTCCCGCCCACACTGGGGATGCGGATCAGGTCGGTCAGCGTGCGGGTGGCCTCGTCCCGCGCGTCGCGCAGGGCGTCGAGGGCCGGCTGTACTCCAGGGTTCACGAGGGCACGATATGTCGCTGACGCTCATGACGTACAACATCCGGCACGGCGGCGGCGATCGGCTCGGCGCGATCGGCCGGATCATCGCCGGCCGGGCTCCCGACGTGGTGGCCCTGCAGGAGCTGCGCGGCGAGCCGGACCTGGGCGCCGTGACCGGCATGCGGCAGTTCCTGGCGACGTCCTGGCGCGGGCAGGCGGTCGGCCTGCTGGTCGCCCGGCATCTGCGGGTGCTCGGGGCGGGCCGGGTGCGGCGGCCGTTCTTCCATGCCGCGGCGTGGGTGCGGGTGGCGACCCCGGCCGGGCCGCTCACGCTGGTGTCGGCCCACCTGTTCCCCTACCGCGGGGACGTCCGGCGGATCGAGGCCGGCTGGCTGGCCGGTTTTCTGCGCCGCCAGGGGGAGGGTGTCCTGCTCGGGGACCTCAACACGCTCGACCCGTGGACCGATCACGGGGAGCGTTTGGAGGAACTGCCGCCACGGTACCGTCGACGCCACCTCGATCGCGGCAAGCCCGACGCGCGCGCGACCGCCCTGCTGGCCCGCCGCGGGCTCGTGGACGTCTTCCGGCGCTGCGGCACCGGCCAGCCGTGGACCGTGCCGACGACCGCCGGTGGCGGGCACGAGTTCACCCGGCTGCGGCTGGACTATCTGTGGGCGACCCCGGAAACGGCCGCCCGGTTCACCGATTGCCGCGTCGTGACCGGCGGGGAGGCGGAATCCGGTTCGGACCATTACCCGCTGGTGGCCCGGACAGCGTAGAGACCTGGGCCGCGGCGGCCTGCGCGGCGGTGCCGGCGGTCCGCGGGTCGATCTGCTGGCGGGGCGGGCCCAGCCGGCGGTTGCCGCCGAGCGGTGGGTTGGCCACCCAGCGGATGATCGGACCCTGCCCAGGCGCGGGCAGCCAGCCCAGGAAGCGCTGCCAGAGCTGCTCGGCGCCGTACTGGCGAAGGTCCTCGGCGGCGTCGGCGACCCGCAGCGCCATCAGCGTGCGCAGGGCGCCGGGGTTCTCGCTGTACTCGGCGACGAGTTGTTCCCGCTTCGCCGCGCACGGCCACGGATCCGCACACCCGGTGCACCGCCACTGCGGGCGGGCCGGCATGTGCGCCTCCGTCGTCACCCAAGGCTCCCGGGCCGGGCGACCTCGAGGCGTCGCAGGGCGTAGACGAGCACCGAGTTGCGGGCCGTCACGTACTCGTCGCACGGCCACGGCCGCCCGCAGTCACGGCACAGCTCGCCACGCTTCAACTTCGCGGCGAGCCATCCGCGCGGGCGCGGCTGGTGCCGGCGGCGCTGACGGACGAGGTCTGGAAGCTCCATAGCGAATCCTTCAGGTCGCCGTGGACGGACGGGGGGAGGTCTCGCGCGGCTTGGCGAGCCGGAGCGTCGCATGGTGCAGCACGTGCTGCTCGCCGATCCGGATCGCGAGGGGCTGAGCGGGCGGGTGCGGGCGGCGATGGGCGCCCTTGACGCGGTACATGGCGGCGTCGGCCCGGTGGACGGCGTCGGCGAGGTGTGCGTCGGGCTCGACGGGGACGAGCCCGACGGACACGCTCACGGTGACGACCTGACCGCCCAGCCGCATGGGTGCGGCGAGGGCCTCGGCGAGCCGGTCGGCCTGCTCCTGGCTGCTGCCGGGGCGGCAGGGGAGCAGTCCCGCGAACTCGTCGCCGCCGAGCCGTGCCACCAGCCCGTCGTCGGCGTACGCGGAGAGGCGGCGGGCGGTCGTCACGAGCACCTCGTCGCCGGCCGAGTGACCGAACACGTCGTTGATCTGCTTGAACCCGTCGACGTCGAGCACGACGGCGACGAGGGGATGCCGGTTGCGATCCGCCACCAGCTCGGTGCCGCGCAAGTAGAACGCGCGGCGGTTCGGCAGGCCGGTGAGCGGGTCGTGGCTGGCCGCGTGGCGGACGATCTCGAGCTCCGCGCCGAGCCGGATGGCGAGCCGCTCGGCGCGGCGCGCGCGTAGATAGAGGGGAACGCCCGCGCACGCCCCAGCCGTCGCGGCCGCACCGGCCAGGAAGGCGAGGGGATCCATGCGCACGTTCCCTTCAGATCGCAGCTGGGGAAGCCGCTCGATCATTTTGGGCCCGGATGTCGGGTTTTGATCACAAAGTGTGAGCGACCCCTGACATCCGCACATGCGCTAGCATGCGCTTTATCGGCTGCAGAAGCAAGAGCCGATGCACGTGCAGACGCCGGTTGCTTGGTGAACTTTCAACCAAGGTCATCAGAGAGATGTCGATGGAGCAGACGTACAACGGGATGCCGGCCGGCCACCTCCCCGGTGTGACCTGGCAGAAGAGCCGCCGCAGCAACCCCAGCGGCAACTGTGTCGAGCTGGCCCGCCTGCCCGACGGGACCGGCTTCGCGATGCGCAACTCGCGTGACCCCGAGGGTCCCGCACTCATTTACACCTACGAGGAGATCGCCGCCTTCGTCGGAGGCGCCGCCGACGGCGACTTCGACAATCTGTTAGCGGCTGAGTAATACCGTCCGGAAGATCGAGCAGGCTCGCATCCGCCAGAGCCTCGCGAGCCCACTCCCGCTTACTGTCGGGTCATGGCATGCTTACTCCGGTCGTGGGGAGCCCCGCGGCGGAGTGACTGGTTGACCATGACGGTCCCGGAGGCAGCACGGTGACGAGCGGTCTGACTGAAGGAGGAGCGTCCGGAGGCCCCACGGTCCTCCGGATGCTGCTGGGCGCCCATCTGCGGCGCCTGCGTGAGGCGCAGGGGGTGACCCGGGAGGACGCCGGCTGGGAGATCCGCTCGTCGGAGTCCAAGATCAGCCGGATGGAGCTGGGCCGCGTCGGCTTCAAGGAGCGCGACGTCGCCGACCTGCTCACTCTGTACGGGGTCGACGACCCCGAGGAGCGCACGCGCCTGCTGGCCCTGGCCCGCGACGCCAACAACCCGGGCTGGTGGCACCGCTTCGGCGACGTGCTGCCCAGCTGGTTCCACTCCTACCTCGGGCTGGAGGCGGCGGCCGCGCTGATCCGCACCTACGAGGTGCAGTTCGTGCCGGGGCTGTTACAGACGGCGGAGTACGCCCGCGCCGTCGTCCTGCTCGGCCACGGCCGGGCCAAGGAGGACGAGATCGAGCGCCGGGTGGAGCTCCGCCTGCAGCGCCAGCAGATCCTGACCCGGCCCGACGCGCCGAAGCTGTGGATGGTCGTCGACGAGGCCGCCCTGCGCCGCCCGATCGGCGGCCACGACATCATGCGGGCCCAGCTCGACGCCCTGCTGGAGATCAACAACACGCTGCCCAACGTGCGGCTGCAGGTGATCCCGTTCAACGCGGGCGGCCACGCGGCGGCCGGCGGCGCCTTCACGATCCTGCGCTTCCCCGACGACGACCTGCCCGACGTGGTCTACATCGAGCAGCTCACGTCGGCGCTGTACCTCGACAAGCGCGACGACGTCGACCTCTACGCCGAGGCCATGGAGCGCCTGTGCGTCGAGGCCCGCCCGCCGACGGAGACCGCGAAGATCCTCGAGGACATCCGCAAGGAGTTCGACGCCTGAGCGGTCCGCAGACGCGAAAGCGGGGTAGGTGGTCACTCCACCTACCCCGCCGCCGTTTCTGGGCCTGTTCGTGCCTTAGAGAGCCGCTTCGATGCGGTCCAAGGCGGCGTTGCGCGGGACGTAGCGGTTGAGCAAGTTGGCCTGGCCCGCGGCCAGGATGCCGGCTACCACCGGCGTCTCGGCCTTGCGGATCTCCAGGTCGGCCTCTTCGGCCGCGTGGCACGCCAGCTGGGCCGCGACCGGGCCGGGCAGGGCCTGCCAGGTGGGCAGCAGCGTGTCGTTGATGGCGTCGTCGTACCAGTTCGGGACGGTCGGCGGCGGCAGGTGCCCGGACCGCCAGCGCCGCATGAGGGTCAGCGCCCAGCGGTCCCAGAACGCGAGCTCCGCCAGGACGGTCGCGACGCTCCAGCCGGGCGCCACCGGTTTGGCCAGTCCCTCGTCGCCGAGGGAGTCGATGAGTGTCTTGAGCCGCGCCACCGCGGCGGCGTTCTCGTCCAGGGGTAGCCGTTCCACCTGTTCAACGGTACGGAAGCGACCCGGACCTCGCATGATCCACTAGCACTTGATGCGAGGACCGATTCCCGCCAGCATCAGGCGTTTCGCGGGGGCAGGCTGAGGGCATGTACACCATTCACGCCATCGACGCCGGCACGCTGGAAACCGTCCGCCGCACGAATCTCGACGCCTCCGGCAACGCGCCCGAGCCGTGGGTGGCCACGGGCGGCGAGCCGCTGCGCTGCTGCCTGCGCGACGCCACCGAAGGGGAGCGGCTGCTGCTGTTCGGCTACGAGCCGAAGCTGCCGCCGAGCCCGTACCGCGAGATCGGCGCCGTCTTCGCGCACGCCGCGCGCTGCGACGGCCCGGCCGACGCCGGCTACCCGGCCGACTGGGCGCACCGGCCGCAGGTGCTGCGGGCCTACGACGCCCGCGGCTGGATCCACCCGTCGACCCGCGCGCACGACGGCACCGACCCGCAGGCCGCGCTGGCCGCGATCCTGGCCCATCCCGAGGTCGTACGGGTCGACAGCCGCAACATCGCCTATGGATGTTTCATGTTCACGGTGACCCGCTGAACAGATGGGTCACTTCGGGCTCGCCGTCGGCATGGGACTGCGCGGCGAGCTCGTCGTCGTAGTCGGCCGCGGTGAGCCGTTCGTCGTGCTGGCGGCGGTGCTCCTCCCACGACGCGACCGTGTAGATCTCCACCATGGTGCCGGGGTGTTCGCCGGAGCGGAACACGCCCCACTGCAGGGCCCCGGTGCGCAGCCGCGCCTCGCGGACCCGGTGCATGGCCCGCACGAAGTCGGGCTGGCGTTCCTCGGGCACCCGGTAGCGCAGCAGCACCACGACCGGCCCCTCCGCCTCCTCCGGCTCGATCAGCAGGTGCGGCTCCGGCCAGTGCACCTTCGTGCCGCGGTCGAGCGGCACGGTGTCCAGGTACGGCCACCAGCGTCCGCTGATCAGGGCGAGCACGAGCAGTACCACCGCGAAAAGGAGTGGACCGGGAACTCCGAAGCGATCGGCGGCCACGCCCCAGGCCGCCGCGGCGAGCGCCTGCGATCCGGAGAACACGAACTGGTAGGCCGACAGCCCGCGGGCGCGCACCCAGCCGGGCAGGAACAGCTGCACGGCCGCGTTCGAGTTGCTCAGCACCACGATCCAGGCCGCGCCCGCCGGCACCAGCGCCGCCGCCGCGAGCCCGGGGGAGCGGGTCAGGGCCAGCGCGGCGAGCACGGCGGCGTAGACGGCCGCGCAGACCGCGTACGAGCGGTTCGGAGTCAGCACCGAGCGTACCCACGGCAGCAGGAACGCGCCGCCGATCGAGCCGGCCCCGACCGCGGCCAGCAGCAGCCCGTAGCCGGTCGGGCCGAGGCCGAGGCGGTGCGCGGCGAGCACCGGCAGCAGCGCCCACAGCGCGACCGCGGGCGTGATGAACAGCGCGATCCGCAGCAGGATCCGGCGCATCTCCGGGGAGAAGCGGACGTAGCGCTCGCCGGCGCGTACCGCGGCCAGGAACGCCTCCGGCAGGGTCTCGGCGGCCGGGGCCTTGCGCGGCAGGCTCGCCATGACGACCGCGAACGCGGCGAACGAGACGGCGTTGAGCGCGAACACATAGGCCGGCCCGAGCCGCGCCACCAGCAGGCCGGCGATCGCCGGGCCGACCGCGCGGGCGAGGTTGACGCTGAGCGAGCCGAGCGCCGACGCGGACGGCAGATCCTTGCGCGGCACCATTTCCGGGATCAGGGCCTGATAGGGCGCGACGGTCAGCGCGGCCCCGCAGCCGAGCGCGAACGTGAGCACCAGGAGCTCGATCGGATTGAGCAGATCAAAAAACGCAAGGGCGGCTATGGTACCGGCCGTGCCCGCCTGCACACTCTGGATGCCGATGAGCAGCCGGCGCCGGTCGAACACGTCCGCCAGCGCGCCGCCGGGCAGGGCGAGGAACAGGACCGGGAGCGTGGTCGCGGTCTGGATCAGCGCGGTGGTCACGGCCGCGTGCGGGTGGGCGAGCAGGATCCACTGCGCGCCGACCGTCTCCATCCAGGTGCCGACCTGGCTCGCCAGCGCGGCGATCCACATGGCCCGGAACGCGTGTTGCCGCAGCGGCGCGAAGGCCCCGGTCGTGGACAACCGGGGCCTTCTGATCATGCGTTCAGTTTACGAACAGGTCACCGCGGGGATCGCGTTGGTGCTGTTGTTCCACGACGCGAGGAACCCGAACGTGGCCGGGGGCGTGCTGTTCCACGACGCCGGAGCGACGGTGACCGACGAGCCGGACTGGGTGACGGTGCCGCCCCAGAGCTGGCTGATCGTCTGACCGTTCGCGAACGTCCATGTGGCGGTCCAGGCCGACTTCCCGGTGACGGTCACTTCGCCCTGGAAGCCGCCGGGCCAGCTGCCGACGATCCTGTAGGTCGCCGAGCACGCGCCGGTCGGTGGTGGGCTCGTGCTCTTCGTCGGGCTCGGCGACTCGGCCACGCCGCCCAGGGCGGTCGCGATCGCGTTGTAGGCGGTGGGCTTCCTGGCCAGCGAGTCGTCCCACGGCAGCGCCGCGCCCTGGCCGGAGAAGACGCCGGGAATCCACGAGTACTTGTCGGTGTAGTCCCAGATCGTGATGCCCACGCAGCGGGTCACCGCCACGCACGCCTTGACCACGTTCGTGTAGTACGTGGCCTGGGTGGCGTCCTTGGCCGAGTCCCGCGGCAGGACCATCCGCACGTCGAGCTCGGTGATCGCCACGTCCACCCCGAGGTCGGCGAAGCGCTGCAGGTTGGCCTGCATGTTGGTCGGGAAGCCGTACTGGATGGCCAGGTGGGCCTGGAACCCGACGCCGTCGATCGGCACGCCCTGCGCCTTGAGCGTCTTCACCAGGTTGTACATCGCGTCGGCCTTGGCACCCTGGCCGTCGGTGTTGTAGTCGTTGATGTACAGCTTGGCGTCCGGATCGGCGGCCCGCGCGGTGCGGAAGGCGTCGGCGATGTAGTCGCTGCCCATCGCCGCGTAGAACGGCGAGGTCGTGCGGAACGTGCCGTCGTCGTTGAACGGCTCGTTGACCACGTCCCACGCGAACACCTTGCCCTTGAAGTGCGTGGCCACGTTGGTGATGTGGTTCTCCATCGCCGCCTGCACCTGCGCCGCCGGCAGCTGCGCGACCCAGCCCGGGAGCTGGTTGTGCCACAGCAGCGTGTGCCCGCGCACCTTCATGTCGTGCGCCTGCGCGAAGCTGACGACGGCGTCGCCCTTGGCGTAGCTGAACGAGTTCTGCGCCGGCTCGGTGCTGTCCCACTTCATCGCGTTGCCCGGCGTCGTCTGCCCGAACTCGCCGCCGCCGAGGATCGCGGTGTACGCCGTGTCGGAGAGCTCCGGATTGTCGGTGGCGGACCCGAAGTACCGCCCGTTGGCCGCTGCAAGGGATTGCAGCGTCTGCGTGGCCGCCTCGGCTTGATTCGTGATGACGGCGAACGTGCCCAGGGCAAGCACCGTGGCGGCGCCCAGTGCGAGTTTCTTCATGAGGAAACCCCCGCGAGGTGGTCCTTGATGCCCTGCCCGAAGTTCGTCGCGGTGCCGTTGTAGTTGCTGATCAGCGAGGGCCCGGTCGAGCAGTCCCAGGTGTTCCAGGTCCACCCGAGGTACCCGATCCCCTTGCTGTCCGCCCAGTTCATGAGCGTGTCGACGAACCCGTGCGCACAGTCGTTCTCACCGATCTCGGTGAGCGCCAGCGGCACCTGCGCCGCGACCGGCGCGAGCTGACTGTCGTAGCAGGAGGTGTTCGAGCAGGTGTTGAAGTTGTAGATGTGCGCGAACGCCGCGATGTTGTTCAGCGGATCGGCCGGCTTGTACTGCAGCCACTGCGTCAGATCGTTCGAGTACGCCAGCCCGCCGATCATGATGACGTTGGTCGCCCCGGTCGCCCGCACCGCGTTGACGAGCGACTGGAAGCCCGCCACCTGGTACCCGATGCCGGTGCACGTGCCGCCGTCCCGCCAGCAGGTCCAGCCGCTGGTGGCGCTGCCGGTGGCCCGCTCCGGGTACGGCTCGTTGAACAGGTCGAGCACGACGGCGTCGTTGCCCTTGAACGCGTTCGCGACCCCGGTCCAGAACGTCGGCGCGTACTGCGCGTCCGGCATCGGCTTCTGGCAGGTCGCCTTGACGTCGGAGCAGCCCGCCGAGGGCCCCGTGTACTGCCCGTAGTTCCAGTGCATCTCCACGATCGGCGTGATCCCGTTGCTCACGAGCAGGTTCACGTAGGCCTTGACGGCGTTCTGGTAGTTCACCCCGCCGTACGCCGCCTGCACGTTGCTGGTCCCGACCCAGCACTCCTCGTTCAGCGGCACCCGAACGGTCCGGATCTTCCAGCTGCGCATGGCGGTGACCGACGCCTGATCCATCGGCCCGTCCCAGATCCCGTTACCCTGAATGCAGGCGAACTCGCCCCCCGAGCGATTGACCCCCAGCAGCCGGTACGTCCCGCCGGTGCCCGTGACGAGCTTGTTCCCACTGACCTTGAGCCTGGGCGCCGCTCCCACCGGCGGCGGGCTCGTGCTGGCGCTGGGACTCTGGCTGGGACTCCTCGACGGCGTCGGCGACGTGGTCGTCGTCCCGTTACAGGCGACCCCGTTCAACGTGAAGGCGGTCGGCTTCGGGTTGGACCCGGACCAGGACCCGTTGAAACCGATACTGGTGCTGGCATTGGTGGCCAGACTGCCGTTGTACGACATACTGGCGGCGGTGACGCTCGCGCCGGACTGGGTGTAGGTGGCCGACCATCCCTGATCGACGTGCTGCCCGGCCGGGAACGTCCACCCGAGGTTCCAGGACGACACCGGATCGCCCAGGTTCTTGATCGTGATGGCCGCGGTGAAGCCACCGTTCCAGTCGTTGGTGGTGTACGTGACCTGACAACCGGCGGCGGCCTGGGCCGAGGTCGGCAGCAGAACCGCTCCGGCCGAGGCGAGCAGCAGACCACCGGCCACCGCGAGGGTAGTGGTGCGGTACCGCATGGGGCTCCTTAGAAGCTTCTCGATGGCGGTTGGAAGCGCTCCCATCTTTCGCCGCGCCCCGGGCCAGTCAAGCGCTTCGATACGTTTGTCCCCGTTGTCCCGGCGATCGCCTGAAATTTCCACTGCCGCCTATGCGGAGCCTTGACTCCGATTCTAGCCGGAGTCTACGCTCCGGTTATGAGCTTGGTTGCACGCTTCCTGGCCGCGGTCGTCTCGCCGGACCCGGGAGATCTGGCCGATTGTTATGCGCCGCGGGCGGTCATCGAGATGCCGTTCGCGGTGCCGGGCCTGATGCCGGACCGCTTGGAGATCTCCCGGGAGGACTTGCGGGCGCGCTTCCGGGCCGGCACCGCGGTACGCCGCTACACGGAGGTGCTCAATCCCCGGATCCACGAATGCGCGGACGGGACGACGGTCGTCCTGGAGTATGACGTCAAGGGCGTGATGCTGGCGACGGACGCCCCGTTCGTGCTCCGCTTCGTGATGGTGATGACGCTCGCCGACGGGCTGATCGTCCACACCCGCGACTACACCGACCCGATCGCCGGTGCCCGCGCCCTGGGCCCCGCCTCCCGGACCTGCTTGCCGCCCTGCGGTAGCGTCACGCAGTGTGTCCGGCCTCTCGGCCGTGGAATGGCGGTCGCCTGGATTAACCCTTGGGCGTTCGGGGGCTCAGACGAGCTGGGAGCCTAGGTGCTCGCGGCGATCGGCCTCGCCGCCGGGGTAGCAAGGCCCGGCAGGCCTTGTCGAGCGTGGCTCGGCGCTGGAGCCGGACGGGCAATACGGGCAGAACGCCACATGGCAGCGGAAACGTAAACGCGACCGCCGGGCCAACGACGCTGACCACATCGACCGATACTTCGCATTGGCAGCGGTTCCCCTCCGTGCTCCGACAGGCTTTCCGCCTCGGGCCCGCGTGTCGTCGGACGCCGGCGCCAGGTCTGAATGGCGGGCGATGGTCGCCAGGGCCGCCACCGACGCAGCCTGGGACCGCGTGCTCACCAGTGCGCGCCTCGGTGACGACGCCCCGCCGGACGCGACGCAAGCGCTCGTCGAATGGGTCGAGGAAGTGTGGGGCACCGACGAAGTCGACCGGCGACTGACGGCCGCGATCGATGAAGGCGTCCCGTTGCTCGATATTGCCTCGCGGCTGGTTGAAACGACCGTATATCAAGGGACCAACGCGCCGACCCTGGTTGATTCTGACGCCGGTGAGTTCGTGCAACGCGTCGGACACGCGCGCGTTGTCCGAGCGCACCGCGACCTGGCCGATGCGGCTGACCCGCTCGATTTCGCTCGACGAGGACGATGTCCGGTGGCCCAACCGTCGCCGGGCGGTAGCGCGGCAGATCCTGGAGTTGCTCAAGGCCGAGGAAGACGATCCCGGCGCCTTGCTGCCGTTCGCCCCGACGATCGAGCACGATGCGTCCGAATGCCAAGTGCCGACGTTGGCGATCTTGTACGCCGTGATCTCGGCCGTGTCGCAGGCATCAGATCTCATTCCGGAGTTGCACCGTAAGCGCGGCGGGGTGCACCCCGGTCAGAGCACCGCGACACAGCTCATGCTCGTGACGCGTTCGGACCTCGACCGGGCGGTCAACCTTGGCGAAGTACAGCGGCGAGGGGCGACGCAGCGAACCCAGCACGTCAAGACGCTCGCGATCGGGCCGAAGCACGTCCCGCTGCGTGACGCCGCCGCCGCGATCCTGAACGAGTGGCTCTCCGACGCGGGATACCGCGGCTACGGGGAGTCGGTGTACAGCCTTTGGAGGCCGCGGCAAACAGGGTGAAAGGCGAGATCACCCGTTTCGTGCGGTCGCTGGAGCGAGATCAATCGGGACCATCAGTGCCATGTTGCATCTTGATCCGGACAGCGTTCTCGTCACCACCGCCGCTGAGCTGCAGACCCGCCACCTCGAGCGGGACCCCGACGATCCCGAGAAGTGCGGGGCCTGCGGCGCTCCGCTGCCCTGTCCCGTAGAAGCCGCCGCCGCGCTCGTGTGTCGGGCCGGGGGGCTCTGGCTGGAGGGCGACACCCTGGTGGACGCGCTCGAGCCGCCCACGCAGCTCTTGGCGATCGTTCCCGCGGAAGTCTGAGATGATCAATGGATGAGGTTGCGGCCTTACGGCGAGGAGGATCGGCGGCTCACCGTCGAGCTGGAGGGCGATTCCGAGGTCATGCGCCATCTCGGCGGGGCGGCGGTGGGCGAGCGGGCCGAGCGGGTGCACCGGCGGCGGCTCGAAGGGCGGGACCGGGAGTGGTACCGCACGATCCTGCAAGAGGACCACGGCGGCGAGGCACCCGCCGGCGTGGTGGCCGTGTTCCGCAGCGAGTGGGAGGGCAGCGAGATCCACGAGCTCGGGATCATGCTGCGGCCCGGGCGGGCCCAGCGGCACGGGCTGGCGGCTGGGGCGGTGCGGCTCATCGTCGATGAGGTGCGCGCCGGCGGGGGTGTGCGGGAGATCCATGCGTTCATCGGAACCGGGAACCGGGCCGCGGCCGTGGTGGCCCGGCGCACCGGGTTCGTGAACCAGGGGCCCTGCGAGATGGACTACGAAGGCGAACCGATCCAGTGCGACCACTGGATCCTGACGATCTAAGCGGCCGGCTCCACCACGTCCTGGTTGCGCAGCCAGGACAGGGCCTCCGCGAACGGCAGGGGTTTGGTGAACAGGTAGCCCTGGCCGAAGCCGCAGCGCAGGTCGGCCAGGCGCTGCCGGTGCGCCTCCGTCTCGATGCCCTCGGCCACCACGCTCAGGTCGAGGGTACGGGCGAGCTGCACAATGCCCCGCACCAGGTCGTACTGGCGCCGCGAGGTGGAGATGGTGTCCACGAAGGACTTGTCCAGTTTGAGCGCGTCGACGGGGACGCGGTGCAGGTAGGACAGCGACGAGTACCCGGTGCCGAAGTCGTCGATCGAGACCTTGACGCCGGCGGCGCGCAGGGTGGCCAGGTCGGCGTGGATGTGCTCGTCGTCGCCGAGGAGCAGGCTCTCGGTGATCTCGACCGTGAGCGCGCCCGCGGGAAGCTGGGCCTGGGCCAGCTCGGTGAGGACGCGCTGGACGAAGCCGGGTGAGCGGAACTGGCGCACCGACACGTTGACGCTCATGGTCGGGGACTCAGTGGGGTACAACTGCCGGAACTTGACGGCGGTGGCGATGGCGTTGCGCATGACCCAGTCGCCCAGCGGGACGATCTGGCCGCATTCCTCGGCGATCTCGATGAACTCCAGCGGGGGCACCAGGCCGAGGGACGGATGCTGCCAGCGCACCAGGGCCTCGAAGCCGTGCGGGCGGCCGGTGGCGAGGTCGACGATCGGCTGGTAGTGCAGCACGAAGGCGTCGGTGGCCAGGGCCTGGTCCAGGTCGGTGCGCAGCCGCATCCGGCGCAGGGCCTGGGCGTGCATGGCCGACTCGTAGCGGCGCCAGCGCTCCGGGGTGCCCTTCGCGCTCTCCAGGGCCACGTCGGCCTCCCGCAGCAGCTTCGCGGGGTCGTCCGGGTCCTGCTGGTGCGAGATGGCCGCGCCCACGCTGGGCGGCGCCGTCACCACGCTGCCGCCGACCAGGAACGGCGGGCGGAACTCCTCGACGATGTGCCGGGCCAGCGCCTCGACCGCGGCGACCTCGGTGGTGGGCACGAGCACGCCGAACTCGTCGGCGCCGAGGCGGGCGACGGTCGCCAGCGGCGGGCAGATCTCGACCAGCCGGGCGCCGAACGCGCGCAGCAGCTCGTCGCCGACCTCTTGGCCCATGGTGTCGTTGACGGTACGGAAGCCGTCGATGTCCACGATGAGCACCGCCGCCGCCGTGGCGCCCTGCACGCAGTCCTGGAAGCGCAGGCGGTTGCCGAGGCCGGTGAGCGGGTCGAGGTACGCGCGGTCGAGCAGTTCCCGTTCGAGCCGGCGGCGCTCGGTCACGTCGTGGATGGTGAGCACCCGCCCGGCGACCGTCGGCTCGTCGCTGAGGTCGCGCACGGTGACCTCGACCTCGGCGGTGCTGCCGTCGGCGCGGATCGCCGTCTCGCCGGGCCGCAGCACGTCGCCGAGCGCGCGGCCCACCGTGTCGGCGCCGAACAGCGGGCGGGCCGAGGGGCTCGCGTAGGTGATGACGTCGTCCTCGCCGACGATGAGGATCACGTCGGCCGCGTTCAGCACCAGGGTCCGGAAGTACGCCTCGCTGTCCCGCCGCGTGATCTCGCGGTTCAGCGCGATGTGGTCGAGCATGCTCGCGGCCTGCCCGGCGAGCACGCGCACCGACTCCTGCAGGGTCACCAGGGCCCGCTCGTCGGCGGCCACCCAGAGCTCGCCGAGCCGGACGCCGCCGATGCTCAGCGGGCAGTACAACGCGAGTTCGAAGCCCTCCAGCTCCTGGTCGTCGAGCTCGCGGATGTACCGCATGCGCATCCCGTCCGCACGGGTCGCCGGAACGCGCAGGACCGTGCGGTGCGCGGTGCCCGGCCGCAGCAGCGAGCCGACCGCGCGGCGCACGACCGCCTCGACCCCGGACACCTCGGTCGCCGAGAGCAGCGCCTCGCAGGCCCGGCGCAGCGCGCGCTCGCGGGACAGCGTGTGCCCGACGCTGCGGGCGGCCAGGCTGCCGCGGCCGAGCGAGAGGGCGACGAGCGCGGCCGAGCCGACCGCGATGACCAGGCCGTTGTGCACCGGGCCGGTCAGCGCCTCGGCGAACAGGATGCCGGGCGCGACCAGGGAGGCCACCCCGAGCACGGCCCGGCGCGGCTTGACCTGGGTGGAGCCGATGACCCGCGGCTCGGAGAGCTCGGCCATCGACGGGTGCAGCGCGGCGAGCCCGCCGGCGGCGAAGAAGACGATCCAGCCGACGTCGACGAAGCTGCCGAGGTCCCAGTCCCCGTTGAGGCGGCGCAGGCTGAACACGACGTCGGAGACGAGCAGGACCGCGCCGGAGGTCAGCAGCAGCGCCACGCTCCAGCTGCGGCGGGCCTCCAGCACCATCCGCACCATGATGGCCAGCAGCATCACGTCGCACAGCGGGTAGGCGATGGACACGGCCTTCTGCCCGGCGGTGAGGCCGGGGTCGCTGAGGTACGGCTCGATGAGGTACACCCACGCCAGCAGCCCCGCGCCGGCGGTGAAGATGGCCGAGTCGGCGATGACGGCCCAGTCCCGGTTGGCCGCCCCGGACCGGCTCAGCATCAGCAGACCGAGCAGCAGCAGCGGGAACGTGCCGCCGAGCGAGATGGCGTCCACGATGGACGGGTACCGCGTGGAGTCCACGACGAGCGCCGCCGCGGTGCCGGCCGCGAGGGTGCACGAGCCGCCGGCCCACAGCACCCACGGGAGCTTGCGGCGCGGGCGGTGCCGGCGGATGCCGTAGCCGATCGCCGCGAACGTCGCCGCGACCAGCCCGACGTAGCACAGCAGCCCGGCCGTCGGGACCAGCACGTAACCGACGGCAAGGGTCAGCGCACAGAGCGCAAATGCCCAGCTCACCCGCCTCGTCACGCCGCTCCTCTCCGCGCGCTGAGAGCTACTTTCTCCCGCCGATCCCGCGCGGGCAAGGTCTGATCCATTGCTATATACATCGGCCACTCGCCAGCGCTCTGAAGGGTCCGCAACGGTGCACAAGTTGTTCGCTTTGCGGCCCGTTTGTTCTCCCCGCGGATCGAGTGCACGTGCCCACATAGGACAGACGCCTGCACGCGCTTTCGCGGCGATTGCGTTTGCACGTGCGGTACAGCGGAGGCCTGGCTCTTCTGGCAGGGTTCGCCCATGGACTTCGCCTGGCTCGAGGTGACGACGCTGGCCGAGCGGCCCGACCGGCTGCCCCTCATCACCACGTTTGACGATCCGACGGTGGCCCCGTTCCTCTATCAGGACCCGGTTTCGGCGGCGCTCTTCCCGGCGCTGGTGACCCGCCACCCCGAATACACATTGCTCGCGGTCGAACGCGACTCGGGCCGCCCGGCCGGCATGCTGTGCACGCTGCCTTTCACCGCGATTGATGGCGAACTGCCATCCGGCGGCTATGACGCGGTCCTGTTGTCGGCGGCCGGGCACGCGCTCACGGGCACCACCGGCGCGGACGTCTCGGCGCTGTTCGCGACCGTCCGCCCCGACCTGCGCGGCCGCGCCGTCTCCGGCCACCTGGTCGAGCGGGCCCGCCGCAACGCCGCCGCCCTGGGGCACACGGCGCTGGTCGCCCCGGTCCGTCCGACCCAGAAGCAAAAGCATCCTCTTGTACCGCTCGAGCGCTACGTCGCCCGCCGCCGCCCCGACGGCACCGCGGAAGACCCCTGGCTGCGCGTCCACGAGCGCGCGGGCGGCCGGTTCGTCGCCGTGGCCCCGCACTCGATGACGATCACCGCCCCGCTGCACCGCTGGCGGGAGTGGACCGGCCTGCCCTTCGACACCGCCGGCCCGATCCTGGTCCCGGGCGGCCTCGGCCCGGTCCTGTGCGACCCCGAGCGCGATCTCGCCACCTACGTCGAGGCGAACGCCTGGTACCGCCACGACCTCTAGACGGCTGAACGCCGTTCGCCGTGCTTCATCTTGTACATGGCCGTGTCCGCGTCGCGCAGCAGTTCGTCGGCGCGGGCCAGGGCGCCCCATGCCGAGCCGATGCTGGCCCGGATCGGGACCAGAACGCCGTCGATCTCCACCGGCTCGGCGAGGCGCTCGTGGAAGCGCTCGGTCAGCGCCTCCGCGTAGGACAGCGACGTGTCCGGCAGCAGCACCGCGAACTCGTCGCCGCCCAGCCGCGCCACGGTGTCGGCCGGGCGGACGCAGCTGCGGAGGCGGTCGGCGACGGTACGCAGAAGGGCATCCCCGGCGTGGTGGCCGAACGTGTCGTTGACCGCCTTGAACCCGTCCAGGTCGATGATCAGCACCGCCGCGGTGCCGCCGGCCGCCGCGATCCGCTCCGCGAACAGGGCCCGGTTGGCCAGCCCGGTCAGCGCGTCGTGGGTGGCCTCGTGGCGCAGCCGGTCCTGGAAGGCGATGACCTCGGTGATGTCGTGCGCGTTGTACACCACGCCGCCGATGCTCGGCACGTGCGTCAGATTGGTCGCCACCGCGGTGAGCCAGCGCGGCCGGCCGTCGCGGTGCGGCACCTGCAGGCGCAGCGTGATGCTCGCGCCGGGATGGGCCATCAGCTCGGCCAGCCGGGAGCGCCACTCCTCGCGCCCCTCGGCGGTCGTGAGCTCGTCCATCCGCCGCCCGATCACCGACTCCGCCGGCACGCCGAAGGTGCGCTGCACGGCCGGGCTCGCGTACGACACGATGTGGTCCGGCCCCGCGATGACCGTGATGTCCGAGGAGTGCTGGACCAGCGCCCGGAACCGCTCCTCCTGCTCGGCCAGGGCCCGCATGCTCCGGTCCACCTCGCCCAGCAGCCGCGCGTTGTCGGTGAACGCGATCAGCTGGCGGGTCACCACGATGCCGGTCACGAGCAGCACGCCGATCACCACGCCCCAGACCCGCACGTCCAGCGAGCCGTGCGTGAGCGACACGATGAGCAGCACGTACGCGGCCGCCACCCCGATGTACGGCAGCAGGCTGAACGGCCGCACGGGCCGCCGCGCCAGGATGTCGGGGTCGGCGCGCAGGTTCGCCTCGTTGATCCGCGGTACCGCGGCCAGCAGCGCACACGGCAGCAGCCGGGCCAGCATGACCAGGTCGGGCCGGGTGACCTCGAGCATCGCCGCGCTGAGCCCGGTGCTGAGCCCGACGAGCACGCTGGCGAGCCCCGCACTCCACCCGGCGATCGGCGTGAACGGCATGTTGCGGCCGAGCATGAGCTTGACCAGCCCGAACGACCCCGCCAGACTGGCACCGGCGGAGGCCAACGCCAGCAGCAGCGCCCCGCCGCCCTGGCGGATGTCGACGCTGGGTGAGAGGTACCAGACGAAGACCGCGGTGGCGGCGACGACGGTGGCCGCATCGAGCGTGAACCGCAGCCGCTCCCGCCCCGCCGTATTGGTCGGATGCAGCACCATGGCCAGCAGGCACACAATCGACCCGAGCGTGACCAGCCCGGACTGCACCGCACTGCCCTGCACCATCCCGGCGACGGGATTGGCGAAGGTCTGCACCCCCATGATCGTGTCACCGGTGGTGAAGAACAGCGCCGCGGCCGCGATGAGCCGCCAGAACCGCTTGTGCGCGGCGGACACCCCCGGCTGAGCGCTCATCCGCGCCGACAGCGCCGCGAACGTCAGGTCGAGCACGACCTGCACGGGCCAGAACAGCGCGAGTTTGACGCTTTCCCCGGCCCCCGGGATGGCGTACCAGACACTGAAGGCCACCGTGAACACAATCAGCGCACGCAGCACCGGGTCACGCAGCAGCACGGTCCGCGCCGCCGGGCGAGACCGCTGCTCATGGGATGTGCTCACGGCACTCCTTCATTTGCGCCGGACTCTACCGCGTGGGCGGGCAGCTTTAGGTGCTGTCTACATCGTCCATACGGCCGAAGACCTGAGCGAGGCTGAACCCCATCCAGAAATAGCGCTTGGGGCGAACCATCCCGAACGCCACGATCTGTCCCGGTGTGACCGCCGCCGCACTCCCGGAACGCCTCGGGCCGGGGCGTGTAGAACAGAGGCGTGGATGCCAAGCGGGTACAGGGGATCGGATTCGCCGCGCTGATGGGGGCCGCCGCCGGCGCCGCCCTGGGTGCGCACCGCGGCCCGAAGTCAGCGCTCAAAGCCGCAGCCCTCGGCGCCGGCGCCCTGGCCGTGATCGACGGTGTGGCGAGAGCCCGCCAGCGCGAGCACGAGATCCCCGCGGTCTGGTCGCGGATCGCCGCCAGCGGTGCCCTCGCCGCTCCCGTCGGCTGGGCGGCCGGCAAGGCCGGTGCCTCCCCGCTCGCGGTAGGCGTGGCCGCCGGAGCCCTGGCCGGCGCCATGGGCATCCGCCCGCACAAGGTGGCGTTGGGCCCGGTGGTGGGCCTCGCGGTGGGGGCCGCCATGCGCGACCGGCCGCCCGCTCAGGTGGCTGCCGCCGGTGTGGTGGCGTTCCGGACCGTGTCGCAGCTGGTGTTTCGGGAGCCGCAGGTCGAGCTGCTCGCCGAAAACGCAACCGCAGAACAAATGCCCTTCGTCGTACCGCTCGAAGCTCGCACCAGATACGTGGGCACCAGCTACGTCCGGGACCTCGCCGCCGCTACCGGGGGCACCTACGAGGAAGCCACGGCCGACATCGGGATCGTGGCCGACCTTGACGCGCTGCAAGGGCCCGAGTTCGATCCGGCCGGGGTGGACCCGCTGGTGCGGGAGTTCTACGAGCACACGACCAGGTTCACGCTCGACATCGTGCCCCGGTGGCGGCCGTGGGTGCGGCCCGGGTACCTGCTCTACCGCACGCTCGTCGCCCGGCCGCTCGGGCAGGCCAACGTGCCGATGAACCTGCGTGAGGCGCAGCGCGGGATGCACAGCCGGATCGACACCATCACCGGGGCCGACGGGGTGGTCTCCACGCGCGGGTGGATCCGGTCGTTCGCGCACAGCGGGGAGCCCATCTACGTCGGGATCTACACCACCTACCGGCACGGCGACCGCGGGTACGTCAGCGTCGGCTTTCCGCTCCCGCAGGCCAACTTCACCGCCACCCTCGCCCCGCGGGAGCGGGCCGATGGCGGGCTCCGGCTCACGAGCCGGGCGCACGACGGGCAGACCGGGCACTACCTGAGCTACATCGACGCCGGGAACCGGGCGTTGACGACGCTCGGGGTCACCGGGTTCGCCGAGGAGCTCGACGTCTACGTGCGGGACGGCGAGCTGCGGGCCGATCACGCCTTCTCGGTGTTCGGGCTGCCGTTCCTCACGCTGGAGTACCGCATCAGCCGCAAGTGAACGCACTTTGTGTACAATCGCGGGCCATGAAGCCGGGATCGTAGACAAGAAGCCGGGGATTGCGCACAATTCAGGGCATGGGTCAGCTGTCGCAGTTCGAGGGGCGGTCCGGGGCCGAGTTCACGATGACCGTGGAGAAGGGCAAGATCCGCGAGTTCGGGGCGGCCGTGCAGGCAACACATCCGCGTTACGGCGGCGATGCGCCGGTCGCGCCGCCGACGTTTCTCGCCTCCAGTGCGTTCTGGACGACCGGGGACAGTTCGCCGTGGGGGGACTCGCCGCCCGACCTGTCGCGGGTTCTGCACGCGGGGCAGCAGTACGTCTTTCACGGGCCGCCGCCCAGCGCCGGCACCGTGCTGCACTGCCGGGAGCGCATCGACCGCGTCTACACCAAGCAGGGGCGGCGCGGCGGGGCGCTCGAGTTCGCCGACATCGTCACCGAGTTCCGGGACGCCGGCGGGAAGCTCGTCGCCGAGGCCCGGGCCACGCTCGTGCTGACCGAGCAGGCGCCGACCGCATGACGGCGCTGGGGGAGTTCCGGGCGCCGCTGGTCGAGGGGCCGCTCACGGTCACGGACTTCGTGCGGTACCAAGGGGCGTCGGGTGACATGAACCCCATCCACCACGACGCCGAGTTCGCGCAGGCGGCCGGGTTCCCGACGGTGTTCGCGGTCGGGATGCGGCAGGCCGGCGTCCTCGCCGCATTCGCCGCGGACCATTTCGGGCCGGATCACGTGCGCCGGTTCGACGTGCAGTTCCGGGCCATCGCGTGGCCGGGGGACATCCTCACGTACACCGGCGAAATCACCGCCGTCGAGGAAACCGCCACGCACACGGTCTGCACCGTGGCGCTGCGGGCGACCCGGCAGACCGGCGAGGTCCATCTCGCCGGCACCGCCGTGTTCGAGATCCCGCTGGAGCCGCTCGACGAAGCCGGCACCGCCGTGTTCGAAGTGCCGCGCCAAGAGCGCTAGAGCCGTTCCACGATCGTGGCGTTCGCCTGGCCGCCCGCCTCGCACATGGTCTGCAGGCCGTACCGGCCGCCGGTCTGTTCGAGGTGGTTGACCAGGGTCGCCATGAGGCGGACGCCGGAGCCGCCCAGCGGGTGGCCGAGGGCGATCGCGCCGCCGCGCGGGTTGAGCCGGTCCGGGTCCGCGCCGAGCTCGGCCGCCCAGGCGAGGGGTACGGGCGCGAAGGCCTCGTTCACCTCGTAGGCGGCGATGTCGTCGAGCGCGAGGCCCGCCTTGGCCAGGACCTTGCGAGTGGCCGGGATCGGCGCGGTCAGCATCATCACCGGGTCGTCGCCGGCCAGGGCGAACGCGTGGAAGCGGGCCCGCGGCCGCAGGCCCAGGGAGGCGGCCCGCTCGGCGCTCATGATGAGCGCGGCCGCGGCCCCGTCGGTCAGCGGCGACGAGTTGCCCGCGGTGATGTGCCAGCCGATCTGCGGGAAGCGCCCGAGCAGGGCATCGTCCCGGAAGGCCGGCTTCAGGGCGGCCAAGCCTTCCGGTGACGTGGCCGGGCGGACGGTCTCGTCGACGGCGTGCGCGCCGACCGGGACGATCTCGGTGGCGAACGCGCCCGAAGACTGCGCCGCAGCGGCCAGGGCGTGCGAGCGCGCGGCGTACGCGTCCAGCCGCTCCCGGGTCAGGCCCCAGCGGGCGGTCACCAGCTCGGCCGCGATGCCCTGCGACACCAGGCTCATCCGGGCGGCCACGCTCGGGCCGAACGGGTCGGCCGCACCGATCGCGACCCCCATCGGGACCCGGCTCATCGACTCGACCCCGCAGGCCACCACGACGTCGTACGCCCCGGCCAGGACGCCCTGGGCGGCGAAGTGCATGGCCTGCTGGCCCGATCCGCAGGCCCGGTCGACGGTCGTGGCCGGGACGGACAGGGGCCAGCCGGCGGCCAGGACGGCGTTGCGCCCGATGTTCGCCGCCTGCTCGCCGGCCTGGCCGACGCAGCCGGTGACCACGTCGTCGATGAGCGCGGGGTCGAGCCCGGTGCGGTCGACGAGCGCACGCAGCACGGTGGCGAGCAGTTCCACGGGGTGCAGCCCGGACAGCGCCCCGCCGGGCTTGCCGCGCCCGGAGGCGGACCGGACGATGTCGACGATCACGGCGTCGGTCACAGCGACCACCCCCCGGCCGCGGCGCCGCCGATCGGGAGCCGCGGCATGCCGTCATCCCCGAACAACCCACGGGCCACGACGTGGTCGTACTGCTGCGCCTCGCTCAGGTTCAGCACCGGCGCCAGGCAGGCGTCGGTCGAGGCGGCGAGCGCGGCCCACTCGTCGCGCGTCCGGGTCCGTACGGCCGCCGCGATCGCCGTCCGCAGCGCCGGCCAGCGAGCGGGATCCTCGCGCAGGGACGGGTCGACGTCCAGAAGCTCACACAACACGGCGAAGAACTGGGGCTCCAGGGCGCCGATCGCCACGTACCCGCCGCCGGCGCACTCGTAGACGTCGTAGAAGGGCGCCCCGGTGTCGAGCAGGTTCGTGCCCGCCTCGTCGCTCCAGGATCCGTCCCGGTGCATCCCGTACAGCATCGACGCGAGGTACGCGGTCCCGTCGGTGATGGCGATGTCCAGCACCCGCCCGACCCCGGTCCGCGAGCGCTCGACGAGCGCGGCCAGGACCGCCGTGACCAGGTACATCCCCCCGCCCCCGAAGTCGCCCAGCAGGTTGGCCGGCGGGGTCGGCGGCTGCCCGCGCCGCGCGGCCGCGTGCAGGGCACCCGTGATGGCGATGTAGTTGATGTCGTGCCCGGCGGTGTGGGCGAGCGGCCCGGTCTGCCCCCAGCCGGTCATCCGCCCGTAGATGAGCCGCGGGTTGATGGCGTGGCACTCCGCCGGCCCGAGCCCGAGCCGCTCGGCGACCCCCGGCCGGTACCCCTCCAGGAGCACGTCGGCCGACGCGACCAGACCCCGCACCTGCTCCAGGACGGCCGGGTCCTTGAGGTTGACGCTGTGGACGGCGCGGCCGCGCTCCAGCCCGCCGCCGCCCGGCACCTGGCCCTGCCGGCGCAGGGCGAGCACGTCGGCCCCCAGGTCGGCCAGCAGCATGCCGGCGAACGGCTCCGGCCCGATGCCGAGCAGTTCGAGGACCCGGATGCCGTGCAACAAACCTTCAGGCATGGCGCTGCCCTTCCATGTCGGCCGCCGGTGGCGCGGCCGCGATGGCCGCCCGGAGCGCTCGGTCGAGTTCGTCGGGATCGTCGGGCTGGGTGAAGGTCGGCTCCAGGTGCCAGCCGGACGCGATGCCGACCCGGGGGCCGCGGATGTCGAACACCCGGCCGGTGACGTCCCGGGCGCCCGGCCCGCACAGCCACGCGACGATCCGGGCCACCCAGTGCGGGTCCAGCTCCTCGCGGCGCCGGTCGGTGATCCCGCCCTCGAAGCGGATCAGCGGCGCCTCGGTCAGCCGGGTGAGGGCGCTCGGGGCGACGCAGTTGACGCTCACGCCGTACGAGCGAAGTTCTTGCGCCACCACGAGGGTGAACGCGGCGATGCCGGCCTTCGCGGCCGCGTAGTTCGACTGCCCGATGTTGCCGAACAGCCCGGAGGCGGAGGTCGTGGTGACCAGCCGGCCGTCGACGTCCTCGCCGGCCTTGGCCCGGGCCCGCCAGTGGGCGGCGGCATGGTGCGCGACGGTGAAGGTTCCCTTCAGGTGTACCGCGATGACGCCGTCCCACTCCGCCTCGCTCATCGAGGCCAGGGTCCGGTCCCGCAGGATGCCCGCGTTGGCGACCACGGCGTCGAGCCGCCCGAAGCGCTCGACGACCGAGGCGACCAGTTCGCCGGTCGCGGCGAAGTCGGTCACGTCGAGCCGGCACGCGACGGCGGTGCCGCCCGCGGCCTCGATCTCGGCCGCGACTTCCCCGGCCGGCCCGTCGTCGGCGTCGGTCACGACGACCGCATGTCCAAGAGCCGCGAGCGCGAGGGCATGGGCCCGGCCGAGGCCCCGGCCGGCCCCGGTGACGATGGCGCTCATTCGGCCACGATCCCGCGGGTGAGGAGGTCTTTCCAGGCCTCGTCGGTGACCCCGGCCAGCTCGCCGAGGACCGCGCGGGTGTGCTCGCCCAGGCGCGGCCCGACCGCGGCCACCTCGCCCGGCGTGCGGCTGAACTTCGGCACGATCCCGGCCATCGGGCCCGCGGGGCCGTCGGGCGTCTCCGGCCGCAGCACCATCTGCCGGGCCGCGTAGTGCAGGTCGCCGAGCATGTCCGGCGCGGTGTAGATCCGCCCGGCCGGCACGCCGTGCTCGGCGAGGACCCGCAGCAGCTCCTCGGCGTCGAGCGAGCCGGTCCAGCGCTCGATCTCCTCGTCGAGCACGGCCGCGTTGCGCCCGCGGCCCTCGTGGTCGGCGTAGCGCGGGTCGTCGGCCAGCTCGGGGCGGCCCATGGCGGTGCACAGCCGGCGGTACACCGCGTCGGCGTTCCCGGCGATCGCCACCTCGGCCCCGTCGGCGGTGGTGTACACATTGGACGGTGCCACGCCGGGCAGGACGCTGCCGGTGCGGGTGCGCAGGACACCGGCCCGCTCGTAGTCGACCATCGTGGACTCCATGAGCGCGGCGACCGCCTCGTAGATGGCCACGTCGACCTCCTGGCCGCGGCCGCTGCGGGACCGCTCGACCAGCGCGGTGGAGGTGCCCACCACGGCGAACAGGGCGGCCAGCGAGTCGCCGAGGCTGATGCCGGTCCGGGCCGGGCGCGAGCCGGCGTCGCCGGTGGTGAACCGGATGCCGCCCATCGCCTCGCCGATGCTGCCGAAGCCGGCCTCGCGGGAGCGCGGGCCGGTCTGCCCGAGCCCGGAGACGTGCACGACGATGATGCCGGGGTTGACCGCGGCGAGCGCCTCGTAGCCCAGGCCCCACTTGTCGAGGGTGCCGGGCCGGAAGTTCTCCAGGACGACGTCGCAGCGCTCGGCGAGCGCGCGGGCCACCGCCTGGCCCTCCGGGTCGCGCAGGTTCAGCGCGACCGACCGCTTATTGCGGGCGATGGCCGGCCACCAGAGGCTCTGACCGTCCTGCACCACGCCCCAGCGGCGCATCGGGTCGCCAGTGCCGGGCGGCTCGAGCTTGATCACCTCGGCGCCGTAGTCGGCGAGCAGCTGACCCGCGAACGGGCCCGCGATGAAGCTGCCCAGCTCCAGCACCCGGACGCCCGACAGTGGTCCGTTCGACACGATGCCCCTCCGAATGTGCACAATCTGAGGCTCTAGCGACGCTGAAACCCCGTATGAGCCGCGTTGGTCTGCACTATTGCACACAATCGGCGGCTGCGGCACACTCCGACCATGTACGCCACACACATCGCGCGGGCCCACCCGGACCGGCTGGCGATCCTCATGGCGGAGTCCGGCACGCGGGTCACCTACGGCGAGTACGAGGCCGAGGCGAACCGGCTGGCGCACCTCTTGCGGGGCAGCGGCCTGCGGTTCGGGGACCACGTGGCGATGCTCATGGAGAACAACCCGCGCCTGCTGGAGAGCGAGGCGGCCGCCGAACGCAGCGGTCTGTACTACACCTGCATCAACCACTACCTGTCGGCCGACGAGGCCGCGTACATCATCAACGACAGTGCGGCCCGGATCGTGGTCACCTCGGCGGCCAAGCTCGACCTCGCCCGGCAGCTCCCGGCGCGCTGTCCGGGCGTCGAGCGGTGGCTGATGGCCGACGCCGACGACCCGCCGGCGCCGTTCGAGTCCTACGACCGGGCGGTGGCCGATCAGCCGGCCGGGCCGATCGCGGACGAGCAGCAGGGCACGGCGATGCTGTACTCGTCCGGCACCACCGGCCGCCCCAAGGGCATCTACCACCCGCTCGCCGTCGCCCACCCGGCCGAGGAGCCGCTGGGCTCGCGCATCCAGAGCAAGCGCTGGGGGCTCGACGAGAGCAGCGTGTATCTCTCGCCGGCGCCGCTGTACCACTCGGCGCCGCAAGGCAGCGTGTCGATGATGCTGCGGGCCGGCGGCACCTCGGTGATCATGGAGTCGTTCGACGCCGAGCGCTACCTCGACCTCGTCGCCGAGCACCGCATCACGCACTCGCAGCTGGTCCCGACGATGTTCTCCCGGCTGCTGAAGCTGCCCGAGGAGCGCCGCCGCCGGGCCGACGTGTCGTCGCTGCGCACCGTCATCCTCGCCTCGGCCCCGTGCCCGCCGCAGGTCAAGCGGCAGATGATCGAGTGGTGGGGGCCGATCATCCTGGAGTTCTACGCGGCCAGCGAGGGGATCGGCTACACGTTCTGCACCTCGCCGGAGTGGCTCGCGCACCCGGGCACGGTCGGCCGGGCGGCGATGGGGGAGCTGCTCATCCGGGCCGAGGACGGCCGCCTCTGCCCGCCGGGAGTGACCGGGACGGTGTGGTTCAAGGGCCCGGCCGGCTTCCAGTACTTCAACGACCCCGCCAAGACCGCCGCCACCCGCGATCCCGAGCTCGGCGCCAGCTCGGTCGGCGACATCGGCTACCTGGACGACGAGGGCTACCTGTACCTCACGGACCGGGAGAGCTTCATGATCATCTCGGGCGGCGTCAACATCTACCCGCAGGAGACCGAGAACCTGCTCATCACCCACGACAAGGTGTACGACGCGGCGGTGATCGGGGTCCCGGACGAGGACTTCGGCGAGGCGGTGAAGGCGGTCGTGCAGCTCGCGGAGGGCGTCGAGCCGGGGCCGGAGACGGAGGCGGAGCTGATCGCCTTCTGCCGGGCGTCGATCGCGCACTACAAGTGCCCGCGCTCGGTCGACTTCGTGCGCGAGCTGCCGCGGCTGCCCACCGGCAAGCTGTATAAGCGCAAACTCAAGGACGAGTACTGGTCCGGGCGGAAGACGCTGATCCAATGATGGGCCCGGAGGAGCTGCGGCAGTACGTCGAGGAGGTCGTCCGCGAGACCGACGAGGCGGACTTCCTGGGTGCCCGGTTCGACGCCGGGCTGGCCTGGGTGCACCATCCCGAGGGCGCCGGGGGGCTGGGGCTGAGCCCGGACCGGCAGGCCGAGGTGGACGCGGTGCTGGCCGCGGCCGGCCGGCTGGCGTCCTGGGAGCGCAATCCGATGGGCATCGGCATGGTGGCGCCGGCGCTGATGGTGCACGGCACGCCCGCGCAGCGGGAGCTGCTCCGGCCGATCTTCACCGCCGAGCACCTCTGGTGTCAGCTCTTCTCCGAGCCGGGCGCCGGGTCCGACATCGCGGGCCTTTCCACCAAAGCCGTTCGCGATGGTACGGCCTGGGTCGTCGACGGCCAGAAGACGTGGACGTCCCTGGCGCACACCGCCCGCTTCGGCCTCGCGCTGACCCGCACCGATCCCGGCGCCCCCAAGCACGCCGGGCTGACCGCGTTCGTCATCGACATGCGGGCTCCCGGCGTGCAGGTCCGGCCGCTGCGGGACCTGACCGGCGGGACGCACTTCAACGAGGTCTTCCTGGACGGCGTGCGGGTCGGCGACGACGCCCGGGTCGGCGCGGTCGGCGCCGGCTGGGCGGTCGCCACCACCATGCTGACCAGCGAGCGGACCGTGATCGGCGCCTCCGTCGGCGAGCGCGGGACGGGCGCCATCGCGCTGGCCGTGGAGACCTGGCGGCGGACGGGCTGCGACCCGGCGCGGCGCACCGAGCTGACCCGGCTCTGGGTCGACGCCGAGGTGCTGCGCTTGGCCGCCCTGCGCGACCAGGAGACGCGGGCCGAGGGCGGTCCGGGTCCGGGTGGGTCGGGCCTCAAGCTGCGGCGGGCCCTGCTGGAGCAGCGGATCGCCCGGTTCGCGGTGGAGCTGCTCGGCCCGGCCGGGCTGGTGTACGACGCCGACGCGGTGCGGGCGGGCGGCCCGGCCCCGGACGACCCGGTGTGGACGTGGCTGCAGTCCCAGGCCTACACGATCGCGGGCGGCACGTCCGACGTCATGCGCACCATCATCGGCGAGCGCGTGCTGGGCCTGCCCCGGGAGCCCGGCCTGCCCCGGGACACCCCCTGGTCGCAGATCCCGCGGTGACCTTTTCGGCGGTTGACCAGCGGCGCAGCGCACCTGTAAAACTGAAACTGACGTTACTATCAAGAATGGAAGTGGTGTCTTGTCCAGCCGGGACTTCGCCCAACAGCGCCAGGACGTCCGGCGGTTCGTCGACGAGGAGCTGATCCCGCGGGAGCCGATCCTCGACCGCAACGACGACAGCAGCGCCGACGCGATGGCCGAGCTGAAGAAGCTCGCCAAGGAGCGGGGCGTGTGGGCGCTCGGGCACCCCACGTCGATCGGCGGCGGCGGGCTCCCGTTCATGGAGTACGTCATGATCAACGAGATCGTCGGCCGCTCGTACTGGGGCACCGAGGCCCTCGGCACACTGTCCTTTCAGGACTGTCTGATGCTGCTCGAGTTCGGCACCGAGGAGCAGAAGGCGCACTGGATCCCGCTGCTGTTCGAGGGCGTGACCGGCCCGACGATCGGGATGACCGAGCCCGAGGTGGCCGGCTCCGACCCGACGCTGGTCCAGTCGACGGCGGTGCTCGACGGCGACGAGTGGGTCATCAACGGGCACAAGTGGTTCACGTCCGGCGCGAACAAGGCGATGTACACCAGCGTGTTCGTCAAGACCGATCCCGACGCGCCGAAGCACGAGCAGTTCTCGCTGATCCTGGTGCCCACCGACACGCCCGGCTACAACATCGAGCGGGTCGTGCGGACCATGGGCCACTACGGCGGCAACCACTGCGAGGTCCGCTACGACAACGTGCGGGTGCCCGCGGCGAACCTGCTCGGGCCCCGGGGTGGCGGCTTCAAGGTGGCCCAGGCGCGGCTCGGGCCGGGCCGGATCACCCACAGCATGCGCTGGCTCGGGCAGGCCCAGCGGGCGTTCGAGCTGATGTGCGACCGGGCCAACTCGCGCTACGCGCACGGCTCGGTGCTGGCGGAGAAGGGCGAGATTCAGCGGTACATCGCGGAGTCCGCCGCCCAGATCCAGGCGGCCCGGCTGATGACCCTGGACGGGGCGCGGAAGATCGACGCCGGGCTGGACGGCCGGATGGAGATCTCGCTGATCAAGTTCTTCGGCGCCCAGATGCTGCACGACGTCGTCGACCGGGCGCTGCAGGTGTACGGCGCGATGGGCGTCACCGAGGACACCCCGCTGGAGCGCATGTACCGCGACGCCCGGTACGCCCGCATCTACGACGGGCCGGACGAGGTGCACCGGATGGTGGTGGCCAAGCGGCTGCTGCGCGGCGACTACCGCAACCAGGCGCCGTGGTCCGACATCGTCCACTAGCCATTTTCTGAATCTGACGTTACTTTTAGACTCAGTCTCTACAAGGGAACCGTGATGACGACGAGCGAATCCACGACCAGCCCGGCGGACGTCTCGCTCGCGCTGGCCGAGCGCCTGACCGCGGCCATCGACGCCAACGACCTCGACGCGCTGCGCAACGAGATCTACACCCCCGACGTGGTGGTCTGGCACAACGACGACCAGCACGAGCAGCACGTCGACCAGAACCTCAAGGTGCTCAACTGGCTGCACCGCAAGGTCGGCAACAAGCGCTACGAGGAGGTCGTGCGGCACGCGACGCCGACCGGGTACGTGGAACAGCACGTGCTGCGCGGGACGGCCCCCAACGGCACCGAGCTCGACATCCACGCGTGCCTGGTGGTGACGGTGACCGGCGGGCGGATCTCGCGGATCGACGAGTACCTCGACAGCCAGGCCGCCGCCGCCCTGCGGCCATGAGCCCGCTCAGCGCGGCCGAGCGCGAGGAGTGGCGCGCCTCGGTCGCCGCGGTCGTGCGGCGCGGCGCCTCCTGGGACGCGTTGCTGGACCTCGGGGTGACCGAGACCGGCTTCGAGGACCTGGGCGTGGCGATCGAGGAGTGCGGCGCGGCCGCGGTGGCGACACCGTTGCTGGGCCACATGTTCGGCCTGCGGGCGCTGCGGGCGCCGCTCGTGCCTGGACGGCTGGCGCTGGTCCTGCCCGAGGGCTACGCGCTCGACGGCGGCGCGGCGGACTGGTTCGTGGTCGTGGACGGGTCGCGCCTGTCCGCGGTGCCGGCCGATCGCGTCACCCGGCGTCCACTGTCCACACTGGACCCCACGCGGGTCCTGTGGCGCGTCGAGTTCGACGCGTCGGCGGTGACGCACCTGGGCGAGTGCGACCCGGATCGGCTGCGCGCCGAGCTGGCCGCGCTGGTCGCCGCCGACTCCATCGGCGGCGCCAGGGCCGTGCTGCGCGACGCCGTCGCCTACGCCAGGCAGCGGCTGCAGTTCGGCCGCCCGATCGGCTCGTTCCAGGCGGTCAAGCACCGGCTGGCCGACCTCTCCAGTCAGCTCGACGGCGCGGTGGCCAGTGTCGGCTACGCGCTGCGCCGGCTGGACCTCGACGCGCCGGACGCGAGCCTCGCGGCGTCCGTGGCCAAGCTCGCCGCCACGGAGGCGTACCTGGCGGCGGCCGAGGGCGCGATCCAGACGTACGGCGGCATCGGCTTCACCTGGGAGCACCCCGCGCACGTCTATCTCAAGCGGGCCCACACCAACAGTCAGCTCGCCGGTGGTGCGGCGTCGCACCTGGAACTGGTCGCCGGCCGAGCCGGGATCTGAGCACTTCGAAGGGGAAACCATGGCCGACAGAGCGTTCGAGCTCGGCGGGATCAACCACCTCGCGCTGGTCTGCAGCGACATGCGCCGCACGGTGGACTTCTACACCAACGTGCTGGGCATGCCGCTGATCAAGACGGTGGAGCTGCCGGACGGGATGGGGCAGCACTTCTTCTTCGACTGCGGCGGCGGCAACGCGCTCGCCTTCTTCTGGTTCCCCGGTGCGCCGGAGAAGGTGCCCGGCGTGACGCATCCCGGTGCCATGCCCGGCTTCGGCGACATCGCGAGCGCCGTCGCCTCGATGAACCACGTGGCCTTCCAGATCCCGGTCGACAAGTTCCACGAGTACCGTGAGCGCTTGAAGGCCAAGGGCGTGGAGGTCGGGCGGGTCCTGTTCCACGACGACAGCCCGTCCACCATCGCCACGCGCATGCACGACGGGGTGTACGTCGGCTCGCTGTACTTCTTCGACCCGGACGGCATCCTGCTCGAATTCGCCGCTTGGACCCGCACGTTCACGCCCGCGGACGTCCGCCACGAACCGGCCGCACCGGCGGCCCAGGCGACCGCCAAAGCGTGATCGAACCGCCGTTCCATTTTTCTGAAACTAATGTCAGTATCAGGCCCACACCCCACTTTCCCTGGCCTTGATGGAGGCATCCATGAGGACGCTGCGGATCCGCCTCGCGGCGGCGCTGGTCTTACCGCTCGTCGCCTTATCCGCCTGTAGCAACGACAAGAGCAAGTCGCCGGCGGCCAACCCGGGCGGTGGCGGCACCGCCGCCGGCAACCCGGTGAAGGTCATGCTCATCTACGACGAGACCGGCTCGGGCGCCGCCCCGGAGCTCGTCGACGGCGCGAACGCCGGCCTGGCCCAGGTGAACGCGAACGGCGGCGTCAACGGCCGGCCGATCGAGCTGACCGTGTGCAAGACCGGCAACGACCCGAACACCGCCGACAACTGCGCCCGGCAGGCCCAGAGCCTCGGCGTCGCGGCCGTGGTCGGCGAGCTGACCCTGCAGAAGGGGCACGAGAAGATCCTGCGGGAGGCGAAGATCCCGATCATCGGCGCCGTCACCTCCGGCACCGACCTGACCGAGGTCGCCCAGTTCCCGCTGGACGGCAGCACCCCGATCCAGACCGCGTCGCTGGCCAACGCGCTCGCCGCGCAGGGCTTCAAGAAGATCAGCATGGCCCGCATCCAGATCGACGGCGGCGGCGCGTTCAGCGGCTTCGCCAACCAGGGCCTCACGTCCAGCGGCCAGAAGATCCTCAACGACGTGCCCGTGCCGACCGGCGCCCCGGACATGGCGCCCTACGTGCAGGCGGTGCTGGCCAACGGTACCGATGCGATCCTGACGGTCCTTCCCGGCACCGACTCGACCGCCTTCATCAAGCAGCTCAAGAAGGACGCGCCGAACGTCGCCATCGGCATCATCGGCACGCAGAAGGAGAAGGTCGCCGACGCGCTCGGGACCGCCTCCGACGGCCTGTACGAGGCGCTGGGCTACCTGCCGCCGTCGTACGAGAACAAGGCGACCAAGAACTACGTCGCGGCCATGCAGAAGCAGGGCCTCACCGAGACGCGCGGCTTCCGGCTCAACGCCTACTCCGCCGTGCTCGCCTTCGCGGAGGCGGCCAAGAAGGTGCCGGACCCGACCAACACCGCCCTGTGGGACGCGCTGCCGACGATGAGCGGCATCGACATCGGCCTCACCCCGCCGATCCAGTGGACCAAGGGCAACGTGGGCGGCTATCCGCGGATCTTCACCTCCTGCGCCTTCATCGTGAAGTACACCGGCGGCAAGGAGCTCCCGGTCTACGACACCTTCCGCGACGCCTACACCGGCCAGAACTGCCCGACGCCGGCCAAGGGCTGAGGACCGCCCACCATGCTGACCGACGTGATCAGGTTCGCCGTGCTCGGCCTCGGGGCCGGTGCGATCTACGGCTTGTCCGCCCTCGGGATCGTGCTCATCTACCGCGGCTCCGGCATCCTGAACTTCAGCCAGGGCGCGGTCGGCATGCTGGGCGCCTACGTGTTCTACCTCCAGCGCGAGGACGGCACCCCCGCGCCGGTGGCGGCCCTGCTCGCCATCGGCGTGGGGCTGGCCATCGGCGCGCTGGTCCACCAGCTCGTCATGCGGCCGCTGCGGGACGCGCCACCGGTGTCGCGGCTCATCGCCACGCTGGGCGTCTTCGCGCTGCTGTTCGGGCTCGGCCAGTACCTCTTCGGGGTCGGGCGGGCCCGCATCGTCCAGTCGATCCTGCCGGGCGGGTCGACCACCGTCCTGCCCGGCATCCGGATCGGCACGGACCGGCTCACCATCCTCGCGATCGGGGTCGCGCTGGCGGTCGTGCTGACCGTCGTGTACCGCTCGACGCGCTTCGGCCTCGCCACCTCCGCCGTCGCCGAGAACGGCCGGGCCAGCTCGGCCCTCGGCATCTCCCCGGACACCGTGGCCACCGTGAACTGGATGATCGGCTGCGCGCTGAGCGTCGTGTCGGCCGTGCTCATCGTCAGCATCGGCACGCTGCAGGTGGAGAACCTCGCGATGCTGATCGTGCCGGCGCTGGCCGCCGCGCTGCTCGGCGGGTTCAGGTCCTTCCCGCTGACCATGGCGGGCGGGCTGCTGATCGGCATGCTGGAGTCCGAGGTGGCCTGGATCGGCACCCGCCAGCACGCCGACGGCTGGGGCCAGACGGTCCCGTTCATCGTCATCATCCTCGTGCTCGTCATCTCCGGCCGCTCGCTCCCGCTGCGCGGCGAGGCGATCCAGCGCCCGCCCCAGCTCGGCACCGGCATCGTGCGCCCCTGGGTCCTGCTTGTCACCGGCGTCATCGCGCTCGGGCTGCTGTACTTCGTGTTCCCGCCCGCCCTGCTCGGCGCCACCGAGATCACCCTCGCCCTCGGCCTCGTCGTGCTGTCCCTCGTGGTCGTCACCGGCTACACCGGGCAGTTGTCGCTCGCGCAGATGGCGCTGGCCGGCATGGGCGCCTGGATCGCGGCCCGGCTGGTGGCCGACCACGGCGTGCCCTTCTGGCTGGCGCTGCTGGCCGGTGTCGTGGGCGCGGTCCCGGTCGGCATCATCGTCGGGCTGCCGGCGCTGCGCACCCGCGGGATGAACCTGGCCGTCGTGACCCTCTGCCTGGCCGTGGTGCTGGAGCACCAGATCTTCTCCTCGACCGAGCGCACCGGCGGCTTCACCGGCATCAACGTCGGCTCGCCGAAGATCTTCGGCGTCGACATGGACACCTACTTCTGGCCCAGCCGCTACGCGATCTTCTGCCTGGTGCTGTTCATCCTGGCCGCGATCATGGTCGCGAACCTGCGCCGGGGCCGGGCCGGGCGCCGCCTGGTGGCCGTCCGCTCCAACGAGCGGGCCGCGGCCAGCCTCGGCATCAGCGTGACCCGGGCCAAGATCTTCGCGTTCGGCATCTCGGCCGGCCTGGCCGCGGCCGGCGGGGTGCTGCTGTCGTTCCGGCAGCCGAACGTGACCTTCGTGCCGACGTACACCGCGTTCCAGTCCATCTTCGCCGTGGTGTTCTCGATCATCGGCGGCATCGGCTACCTCGTCGGCGCGGTCATCGGGGCCATGTACGCCCCGGCCGGCCTGCTGTCCGGCGTCATCTCGCAGCTGTTCCCGGGCACCGCGTTCGCGCAGTTCATCTCCCGCAACGAGGTCGGCCAGATGATCCTCGGCCTGACCCTGCTGCTGGTCCTGCCGCAGCTGCCCAACGGCCTGGCCACGCAACGGCTGCCGGGGCGGCTGATCCCCGCGTGGTTCCGCGCGCGCAAACGCCGCCGTCCCGTGGCCGCGCTGCCGGACCCGACCGACTTCAGCGTCACCGAGCGCACGGTGGACGTCCGCGGGCTGACGGTGCGCTTCGGCGGCGTGACGGCCCTCGACGACGTCGCGCTGGAGCTGGTGCCGGGGCAGGTGCACGGGCTGATCGGGCCGAACGGGGCCGGCAAGACGACCCTGATCGACGCGCTGACCGGGTTCGTGGAGAGCCCCGGCGCGGTGATGACCCTCGACGGGCAGGACATCAGCCGGTGGCCGGCCCAGCGCCGCGCCGCCGCCGGGATCAGCCGCTCGTTCCAGAGCCTCGAACTGTTCGAGACGATGACGGTACGGGAGAACCTGCTCGCCGCCAGCGACCGGCGGGACTGGCTCGCGTTCCTGGCCAACCTGGTGCACCCCGGCCGGGACCGGTACTCGCCCGCGGCCCTCGCCGCCATCCGCGAGTTCCACCTGGAGGACGACCTCGAGCGCAAGCCCGACGAGCTGCCGTACGGCCGGCGCCGCCTCCTCGCCATCGCCCGCTCGGTCGCCACCGGCGCCTCGGTGCTGCTGCTGGACGAGCCGGCCGCCGGACTGGACGACACGGAGACGGCGGAGCTCGGGCACCTGATCCGGCGGCTGGCCACCGAGCTGCGGATGGCGGTCCTGCTGGTCGAGCACAACGTCTCGGTCGTCCTGGACGTCAGCGACCGGGTGTCGGTGCTGAACTTCGGCAAGCTGATCGCGAGCGGCACGCCGGCCGAGATCCGCTCCGATCCGGCCGTCATCACCGCCTACCTGGGCGACGCCACGAAGGCCGGTCCGGTCGAGGTGATCGAGCGCGAACCGGCGACCACAGTGGACGGTGCGCCGCTCATCGAGGCGCGCGGGCTCAGTGCGGGCTACGGCGACCTGGCCGCGCTGCGGGACCTCGACCTGGTGGTCCGGCCCGGCGAGATCGTGGCGCTGCTCGGGCCCAACGGCGCCGGCAAGACCACGACGCTGCTGACCCTGGCCGGGGAGCTCAAACCGCTCGCCGGATCGGTGCAGTGGCGCGGGAGGCCGGCCTCGGCGCGGCTGCACCGGCGGGCCCGGGAAGGGATGGCCTTCGTACCGGAGGAGCGCTCGGTCTTCATGCAGCTCAGCGCGGCCGAGAACCTGCGCCTCGGGCGCGGCTCGCGGCAGCTCGCCCTCGACACCTTCCCGGAACTGGCCCCGCTGCTCGACCGCCGGGCCGGCCTGCTCTCCGGCGGCGAGCAGCAGATCCTGACCCTGGCCCGGGCCCTCGCCGGGCGGCCCGCCCTGCTGCTCGCCGACGAGCTCTCGCTCGGCCTGGCGCCGCTGGTGGTCGACCGGCTGCTGCGGGCCATCCGGCAGGCGGCCGACGACGGGCTGGGGGTGCTGCTCGTCGAGCAGCAGGCGGCGCGGGCCCTGGAGGTGGCCGACCGCGCGTACGTGCTGCGCCGCGGCCGGGTCATCACCGAGGGCTCCTCGGCCGAGCTGGCCCGGGACTGGTCGAAGCTGGAACGCAGCTACCTGAGCGAGGTGGGCAGTGGCTGAGCTGGACCCGGCGCGCGTGCTGCCCGGGCTGCTGCGCCGCCGGGCGACCGAGCTGGCGGACCGGGACTTCCTCGTCGACACCGAGCGGGGCCTGGCCACCTACGCCCAGTTCCAGCGGCGGGTCGAGGCGTTCGCGGTGCTGCTGCGGGCGCACGGCGTCGGCCCGGGGGACCGGGTCGCCGTCCTGCTGCCCACGTCCATCGACGAGCAGGCGGTCTGGATCGCGTGCGGCTGGCTGCGCGCGGTCCAGGTGCCGATCAACCCGGCCTACCGGGGCGAGATGCTCCGGCACGTCCTGCACGACTCCGGGCCCCGGCTGATCGTCACGGTCGCGGCCCGGGCCGACGAGATGCGCCAGGCCTGCGACGCGGCCGTGTTCGTCCTGGAGCTCGGCGAGACCCTGCCGGCCGGGCCGGGCGTGCTGGCCGGGCTCGACGACCCGAAGCCGTGGGACCTCGCGGCCGTCATCTACACCTCCGGCACCACCGGGCCGTCCAAGGGCGTGCTCACCCCGTGGGGCCAGCTGGTGACCGGCATCGACGCGTTCGCCGAGTTCGGCCCGGGCGACGTGCTCTACGCCCCGTTCGCCGCGTTCCACCTGGGCGGCAAGGTGCCGCTGCAGATCCTCGCGCACTGGGGCGGCACGTTCGTCTTCCGCGACGGCTTCAAGACCGACCGGTTCTGGCCCGACGTCCGCGCGCACTCGTGCAACCGGGCCTGGGCCTTCTACGCGATGGCGAACTTCCTCTGGCAGCAGCCGCCCCGCCCGGACGACCGCGACAACCCGCTGGAGACCGTCACCGGCGGGCCGCTGCTGCCCGACTACGCCGGGTTCGAGCGGCGGTTCGGGCTGCAGATGCGCACCAACTACGGGATGACCGAGGCCGGCTGGCCGATCGCGACCGGCGGCGACGTCGTCGACCACCGCAGCTGCGGCCGCGGCCGGGACGGCTACGAGCTGCGCATCGTCGACGACTTCGACGCCGAGGTCGGTGCCGGGCAGATCGGCGAGCTCATCATTCGCGCCGATCGGCCCTGGAGCATGAACGTGGGGTACCTCGGCCGGCCCGCGGACACCGCGCGGGCGTGGCGCAACGGGTGGTACCACACCGGCGACGCCTTCCGCCGCGACCGGTCCGGCAACTACTTCTTCGTCGACCGGGCCAAGGACGCCGTCCGGCGGCGCTCCGAGAACATCTCCTCGTTCGAGGTCGAGTCCATGGTCACCGCCCACCCCGACGTGCTGGAGTGCGCCGCGATCGGCGTGCCGTCCGACGACGGCGAGGAGGAGATCAAGATCTGCGTCGTGCCGATGCCGGACACCAAGCTGGAGGCGGCGGTGCTCGCCGAGTTCCTGATGGCCACGATGCCGAGGTTCATGGTTCCGCGGTACATCGAGTTCCTCGACGAGCTGCCCAAGACCCCGACCAGCAAGGTGCGCAAGGTGGAGCTGAAACGCGACCCGTTCACGGCGGGCACGTGGGACCGGGTGGCCGCCCGATGAACGCCGACGCCCTTCCCGATGCCCGGTCCGGTGCCCTCGCCGACATTCTGGGCGCGCCGGTTGTCGGCCTGGAAAGGCTGACCGGCGGCTCCTCGCGGGAGGTGTGGGCGTTCGAGTCGGCGGGGCGCGAGCTGATCCTGCTGACCGATCCGCCGGGGGAGCAGCGCGGCGAGGGTGCCGCGTTCGAGGCGAGCGTCCTGCGCGCGGCCCGCGCGGCCGGGGTCGCGGCGCCCGAGGCGGTCGCCGTGGTGCCCGGCGGGCTCGTGCTGGAACGCCTCGAAGGCGAGACGGTGCCGCGCCGGGTGCTCGACGGGCTGTCCGACGGGCCGAAGCTGGCCCGGCAGTGCGGCGAGGCGCTCGGGCGGCTGCACACCGTCGATCCCGGCGCGATCGCGGGGCTGCCGGACGAGGACCGGCTGGTGGAGTACCGGGCGACGCTCGACCGGCTCGACCCCGACCGCCCCGTGCTCGAACTGGCCCATGCGTGGTTGATGGAGCGGCAGCCGGTACACCGGCGGAAAACCGTGACGCACGGGGACTTCCGGCTCGGCAACTTCGTGGTCGACGGCGGCGGGCTGGTCGGCGTGCTCGACTGGGAGTCGGCCCACCGCGGCGATCCGCTCGAGGACCTCGGCTGGATCGCGGTGCGCAGCTGGCGCTTCCGCGGGCCGGGCGTGATCGGCGGGTTCGGCGACGTCGAGGACTTCCTCGGCGGGTACCGGGCCGCGTCCGGGATCGACGTGTCCGACGCCGACTTCGCGTGGGCGGTCGTGCTCGGCACCTGGATCTGGGCGGTCGGCTGCCTGCAACAGGCGGACCGGCACCTGTCCGGCAAGACCCGCTCGATCGACCTGGCGCTCGTCGGCCGGCGGGTGGTCGAGGTGGAGCACGACCTGCTCGGGCTCCTGCGGTGACGGGGGGAGAACAGATGCGATCGCATGCCGCGGTGCCCGACCACGACGAGCTGCTGGAGGCCGTCGTGGAGACCCTGCGGGACGAGCTCGCGCCATCCGTCAGCGGGCGCGGGCGGTACCTGCTGAAGGCCTGCGTCGCCGCGCTCGAAACGGTGCGGCGGGACCTGGCCGCCGGGCCCGCGCGGCAGGAGGTCGACGCGGCGGTCTTCGCCGAGCTCGGCGTGGCCGACGAGCGGGCGCTGGTCGACGAGATCAGGTCCGGCCTCGACCCGGAACGGTTCGCCGAGGTGGTCGCCGCGCTGGGCCGGCGCACCGAGGTCGAGCTGCGCGTGCTGGGCCGCTAGGCGTGGGCGTCGGGACGCCAGTAGATGGCGTGGTACCAGATGCTGGCCAGCGAGTCGATGGCCGCCGCCTCGTCGACCCGGGAGTTGCCGTCGTCGCCGCCCTGGGCCAGCCACACGTAGCAGGACAGCTCCAGCATCGACGACAGCGCCGAAGACGTCATCCGCACGTCGATGCCCGGGCAGTAGCCCTCCTTCTGGGCCCGCTCGACGCCCTGGACGATGAAGTCGATGGCCGACTGCCGGATCTCCCGCCAGCTCTCCAGGAACGCCGGGTCCGCCATCGAGGCCTGGAACACGCCGCTGAGCGCGCCGAGCCGGTCGCGGTACGTCTCCCAGAAGATCGTGATCGCGGTCCGGATCGCCTCCTGGGGCGGGCGGCCCTTCTGGTACGGCACCGAGATCTGCGCCCGGGTGTCCTCGTGGAACGCCTGCGCGAGGGCGGCCAGCACGTCGGCCTTGTCGGTGAAGTAGTTGTAGAAGCTCGCGGGGGACCGGCCGGCCGTGCGGGCGATGTCCTCGACCTTGGTCGAGAGGTACCCCCGGGTCGCGAACTCCTTGCGGGCCGCCTCGAGAAACGCGGCCGCCGTGCGCGCTCCCTTGGAGTACTGGCGTGGCATCGGTCCTGCTTTCCTGCCGGGCTCTCTCGATAACTAAAAGTGATATTAACATCAAGTTTTGCACAGGAGACGACCGGCATGATCGAGACGCGCTTCACCCGTGAGTTCAACGTCCAGCACCCCATTGTGCAGGGCGGAATGCAATGGGTCGGCCGGGCCGAAATGGTGGCCCCGGTGGCCGACGCCGGCGCGCTCGGCTTCCTGACCGCGCTCACCCAGCCGACGCCCGAGGCGCTGGTGAAGGAGATCGCGCGCACCCGGGAGATGACGGACCGTCCGTTCGGCGTCAACCTCACGATCCTGCCGGCCATCTCGCCACCCCCGTACGCGGAGTACCGGGCGGCGATCATCGAGTCGGGGATCCGTACCGTCGAAACGGCGGGTTTCAGCCCGGCCGACCACATGCCCGCCTTCAAGGCCGCCGGCATCAAGGTGATCCACAAGTGCACGAGCGTCCGGCACGCGCTGAAGGCCGAGTCGCTTGGCGTGGACGCGGTGAGCATCGACGGCTTCGAGTGCGCCGGCCACCCGGGCGAGGACGACGTCCCCGGTCTGATCCTCATCGCCGCGGCCGCCCGCCGGGTCACGGTGCCGATCATCGCCTCGGGCGGCATCGCCGACGCCCGCGGCCTGGTCGCCGCGCTGGCCCTGGGCGCCGACGCGGTGAACATGGGCACCCGCTTCATGTGCACGGTCGAGGCCCCGATCCACGAGAAGGTCAAGCGGCGCATCGTCGCGTCGACCGAGCTCGACACCACCCTGATCTTCCGCACCCTGCGCAACACTTCGCGGGTCGCCGTGAACACCATCAGCAACGAGGTGGTGGAGATCCTCCGCGCCGGCGGCGAGTTCGCCGACGTCCGCGACCTGGTGGCCGGCGTCCGCGGCCGCGAGGTCTACGAGACCGGCGACCTCGAACGCGGGTTGTGGACCGTGGGGCAGTCGCAGGCCCTGATCGAGGACATCCCGACCGTCGCCGACCTGGTGCACCGCATGGTCGCCGAGGCCGAGGAGATCATCAGCGGCAAGCTCGGCCCGCTGGTCGTGGCGCGATGACGGTGCGGATCGCGGTCGACGGCCCGGTCGCGACGGTCACCCTGAGCCGCCCCGATCGGCTCAACGCCCTCGACCTCGCGGGCCTGCGGCTGCTCGGCAACCGGCTGCGCGAGGTGGCCGGCACGCCCGGCGTGCGTTGCGTCGTGCTGACCGGGGAAGGCCGGGCGTTCTGCGCCGGGGCCGACGTCTCGGCGGAGGGCGCGGCGAGCGGCGGTGCGGACGGCCGGGCGATCGTCGCGGCGGCCAATGACGTCGTGCTGGCCGTCGTCCGGGCCGACATCCCGGTCATCGCCGCCGTCAACGGGCCGGCGGTCGGTGTCGGCGTCTCGTTCGCCGTCGCCTGCGATGCGGTGGTGGCCGCCGACACGAGCTGGTTCCAGCTGCCGTTCGTGAAGATCGGCCTGACCCCCGACGGCGGCGCGACCCACCTGCTGCCGGCGGCGATCGGGCGGGTGCGGGCGGCCCGGATGGCGCTGTTCGCCGAGCGGGTCCCGGCCCCGACCGCCCTCGCCTGGGGCCTGGTCTCCGACGTGGTCCCGGCCGCCGAGCTGCCCACCACCGCGCACGGGCTGGCCGCCGGGACCGCCGGTGCGTCGCGGGAGGCGTTGCGGCGCACCAAGCGGGCCCTGCGGCGGGCCGGCGCCGACGCCCTGGAGACCGCGATGCGGCACGAGCTCGACGACCAGGGCGAGCTGCTCGACGGGCCCGACTACGCCGAGGGCCTGGCCGCCCTGCGCGAGCGGCGCGACCCGGTCTACCCGACGTAAGGGCGCTCGCGGCGCAGTTCCTCGCGGGCGATGGTGCGGCGGTGCACGGCGTCCGGGCCGTCGACGATGCGCAGGACCCTTGCCCAGGCGTAGAAGTACGCCAGCGGGGTGTCGTCCCCGACGCCGGCGCCGCCGAAGACCTCGATGGCCCGGTCGATCACCGCGGTGGCCATGGCCGGGGCGGCCACCTTGATGGCGGCGATCTCCGTGCGGGCCCCCTTGGCGCCGTGCCGGTCGATCAGCCACGCCGTCTTCTGCACCAGCAGCCGGGCCTGGTCGATGTCGATGCGGGACTGGGCGATCAGCTCGCGGACCACGCCCTGCTCGGCGAGGGGCTGGCCGAACGCGACCCGGGACTTCGCGCGGCCGACCATCAGGGCCAGGGCCCGCTCGGCCATGCCCACCGCGCGCATGGCGTGGTGGATGCGGCCCGGGCCGAGGCGGGCCTGGGCGATCGCGAAACCGTCGCCCTCCGCGCCGAGCAGGTTGGCCCGGGGCACGCGGACTTCGCGGAAGACCAGCTCCGAGTGGCCGTGCTGGTCCTGGAAGCCGAAGATCGGCAGGTGCCGGACGATCTCCAGGCCGGGGGTGTCCCGCGGGACCAGGATCATCGTCTGCTGGCGGTACGTCTCCGCGGCCGGGTCGGACTTGCCCATCACGATGAAGATCTGGCAGCGCTCGTCGGCGACGCCGGTGATCCACCACTTGCGGCCGTTGATCACGTAGTCGTCGCCGTCGCGGAGGATGGTGGTCCGGATGTTGGTGGCGTCGGAGGAGGCGACCTCCGGCTCGGTCATCGCGTACGCGGAGCGGATCGTGCCGGCCATGAGCGGCTCCAGCCAGCGCTCCTTCTGCTCGTCCGTGCCGAACAGGTGCAGCGTCTCCATGTTGCCGGTGTCGGGCGCCTGGCAGTTGACCGCCTCGGGGGCGATCACCGGCGACCAGCCCGACACCTCGGCGACCGACGCGTACTCCAGGTTCGACAGCCCCGACAGCTCCGGCAGGAACAGGTTCCACAGCCCGCGCCGGCGGGCGGAGGCCTTCAGCTCGTCCATCACCGGCGGGTACGCGTGCGCCCCGTGCCCGGCGAGGTAGGCCGCCCAGACCGGCTCGGCCGGGAAGACCTCCTCCCGCATGAAGTCCCACATCCGCCCGACGGTCTCCTCGGCCTTGGGCGAGAGCGCGAAGTCCACGTGTGTCAGCCTTTCCGGTCGAGTACGGCCAAGCCCTCGGCGGCGATCCGCCGGACCTCGTCGTCGAGGTCGCCGAACGACTGCCCGGCCATCGCCCCGGCCGCCGCCCGCGCCGCCACGCCCTGGGCGATGACGGCGAACTTGAAGTGCGCGAACGCCTCGTAGAAGGCGAGCTCGGCCAGGTCCGCCCCGGTCCGCCGGGCGTAGCGCTCGGCGAGGTGGGCGCGGCCCGGGAACCCCGTTCCGCGCGTGATCGCCGGGGTGAGCAGCGGCTTCGGCTCGCCGGGCTCCCGCCAGTAGAACAGCAGCAGGCCCAGGTCCGCCAGCGGATCGCCCAGGGTGGACAGCTCCCAGTCCAGCACCGCCCGGACCCGCGCCGGATCGCCGCGGTCGAGCAGGCAGTTGTCGAGCCGGTAGTCGCCGTGCACGATCGCGGACCGCCCGCCGATCGGCACCGCGTCGACCAGCCGGGCGCCGAGCTCGTCCAGCTCCGGCAGCTCGTGGGTCTTCGACGCGTCCCACTGCCCGCGCCAGCGGCGCAGCTGCCGGGCCATGAACCCGCCCGGCCGCCCGTAGTCGCCGAGGCCGACCGCGGCCGGCTCCAGCCGGTGCAGCTCGGCCAGGACGTCGATCAGCGCGTCGGCCATCGCGACCCGGTCGGCCGGCTCCGGCGCGTACCCGGCCGGCAGCTCGTCGCGGACCACGTGCCCGTCGACCTTCTCCATCACGTAGCACGCCACGCCGAGCAGGTCGCCGGAGTCCTCCAGCAGCACCCGGGGCACCGGCACGGGGGTGCCGGCCAGAGCCCGCTGCACCCGCGCCTCGCGGCCCATGTCGTGCGCGCTCGGGAGGAGCGCCCCGGTCGGCGGGCGGCGCAGGACGACGGCACCGGCCGTACAGGCGAGATCGAACGTCAGGTTGGACTTCCCACCCGCGATCAGCGTGACCTCGAACGCGCGCCAGGCGTCGTCGCCCAGCACCTCGGCGAGGACCGGCCCGAGGCGCTCGGGGCGCACCAGCTCCCGCACGGTGCTACCGGCCTTCCCAGACCGGCGCCCGCTTCTCGGCGAACGCGGTCGGCCCCTCCACGGCGTCCCGGCTGCCGAACACGAGGTCGGTCGCCTCCTGGTTGACCGCCCACGGCTCGAAGCCCGACCACGCCGGGTCCCAGTCCGACCGCGCCGCCGCCACCTGGTGCATCACCCGCTTGGTCTGCCGCACCGACAGCGGCGCGTTCGCCGCGATGCGCTCGGCCAGCTCCAGCGCCTCGGTGAGCGCCGCCCCGGGCCGCGCGACCACGTTCACGAGGCCCCACTCGGCCGCCTCCTGCACGTCGATGGCGTCCCCGGTCAGCGCCATCTGCAGCGCGCGCTTGAGCGGGATCTGCCGCTGCAGCCGCACCACCCCGCCGGCGGCCGCGATCAGGCCGCGCTTGACCTCCGGCAGCCCGAGCCGCGCGTCCTCGGCCGCGACGACCAGGTCGCAGGCGAGCGCGATCTCGGTGCCGCCGCCCATCGCGAACCCGTTCACCGCGGCGATCAGCGGCTTGTCGATCCAGTGCCGGACCAGCCCGGCGAAGCCCCACTCCGGGTGCTCCGGCGCGGCGACCGGGCGCCCGGCGGCCAGCTCCTTGAGGTCGGCGCCGGCGCAGAAGGCCCGGCCGCTACCGGTGATGACCACGACCCGCACCTCAGGGTCGGCGGCCGCCCGTTCGAGGGCCTCGCCGGCGGCCGTGGACAGCGCGGCGTTGACGGCGTTGAGCGCCTCCGGCCGGTTCAGCCGGATGACGGCGATGTGCCCGGTCCGCTCGAAAAGCGCAGCCGGCTCGAGGGAGGTGGTCATCGGCTCTCCAACACGTCGCGGGCGATGATGTGCTTCATGATCTCGGTGGTGCCGCCGTAGATGGTGGTGACGCGGGTGTCGGCGTACGCCCGGGCGATCGGGTACTCGAGCATGTACCCGTAGCCGCCGAACAGCTGGACGCACCGGTCGACGAGCCGCTTGTGCATCTCCGTCGCCCACCACTTGGCCTTGGCCGCGTCGACCGCGTTGAGCTCGCCGCGGTTGAAGCGCAGCACGGCGTCCTCGACGTACGCCTGCGACACCTCCAGCTCGGTCAGCATCTCGGCGACGGCGAACCGGGTGTTCTGGAAGCCCGCGATCGGCCGGCCGAACGCGTGCCGCTCGGTGACGTAGCCGATCGTCCAGGCCAGCGCCGCCCGCGCACCGGCGCACGCGGCGACGGCGATGCCCAGGCGCTCCAGCGGCAGGTGACCCATCAGGTACGACAGCCCGCGGCCGGCCTCGCCGAGCACGTTGCCGGCCGGGACGATCGCGTCGTCGAAGGACAACTCGGCGGTGTCCTGGCTCTTGAGGCCGACCTTGGCGAGCTTGCGGCCGCGCTGGAACCCGGGGGTGTCCCGCTCGACGACCAGCAGGCTGAACGCGCGGCTGCCGGCGGCCGGGTCGGGGTCGGTGCGGGCCACGACGATCACGAGGTCGCTCAGGATGCCGTTGCTGATGAACGTCTTGGCCCCGTTGAGCACCCAGTGGTCACCGTCGAGGCGGGCCGTGGTCCTGATGCCCTGCAGGTCCGAGCCGGTGCCGGGCTCGGTCATCGCGATGGCGCCGATCTTCTCGCCCGCGCACAGGGCGGGCAGCCAGCGCTCGGCCTGGTCCGGGGTGGCGAGGTCGAAGAAGTACGGCAGCGCGATGTCGGCGTGCACGGAGAAGCCCGACGCGAGCGAGGTGGCGCCGACCCGGGCGAACTCCTCCATCATCGCGCAGCGGAAGCCGAAGTCGCGGAGTGCTCCGCCGCCGTCGTACTCCTCCGGGGCGTTGATCCCCAGCAGCCCCTGCCGCCCGGCCTCCAGCCACGGCTCGCGCGGGATGATGCCGTCCTCCTCCCACGCCTCGACGTGCCCGGTGACGTGCCGGCTCAGGTATTCGGCGACGCTGGCCCGGAACGCCTCGTGGTCGGCGGAGAAGAACGGGCGGCGGGCCCACAGGTCCTTGGTCATGGCGTCACAGGCGCTCGATGACGGTGGCGTTGGCCATGCCGCCGCCCTCGCACATGGTCTGCAGCCCGTACCGGCCGCCGGTGGCCTCCAGGTGGTTGAGCATCGTGGCCATGAGCCGGATGCCGGAGGCGCCGAGCGGATGGCCCAGCGCGATGGCGCCGCCCCGCGGGTTGAGCTTCTCGAGGTCGCCGCCGAGCTCGGCCAGCCACGCCAGGGGTACCGGCGCGAAGGCCTCGTTCACCTCGTAGGCGTCGATCGCGTCGAGGCCCAGCCCGGCCCGGGCCAGGACCTGCTGGGTGGCCGGGATCGGCGCGGTCAGCATGAGCATCGGGTCGTCGCCGGCCACCGCGAACGCGTGGAACCGGGCCCGCGGGCGCAGGCCGAGCCGCTCGGCCACGTCCTCGCCCATGATGAGCGCGGCCGAGGCGCCGTCGGTCAGCGGCGAGGAGTTCCCGGCGGTGATCCGCCAGTCCAGGTCCGGGAACCGCTCGCGCATGTCGGGCGCGTCGAAGGCGGACCGCAGCCCGGCCAGGCTCTCCGCGGTCGTGGCCGGGCGGATCGTCTCGTCGGCGGCGAACCCGTCCACCGGCACGATCTCCTGGTCGAACCCGCCGGCCCGCGCGGTCTCGGCGGCGAGGCGGTGCGACCGGGCCGAGTACTCGTCGAGCCGCTCCCGCGACAGCCCCCACTTCTGCGCGATCAGCTCGGCCGAGATGCCCTGGCCGACCAGCCCCTCGGGGTACCGCTGCCGCACCGACGGCCCCTGCGCGTCCTCACCCATCGTGGAGACGCCCATCGGCACCCGGCTCATCGACTCAACGCCGCCGGCGACGACGATGTCGTAGGCGCCCGCCATCACGCCCTGCGCGGCGAAGTGCAGGGCCTGCTGGCTGGAGCCGCACTGCCGGTCGATGCTCGTGGCGGGCACCGACTCGGGCCAGCCCGCGGCCAGCACGCCGTGCCGGCCGATGTTCAGCGCCTGCTGCCCGGCCTGGCCGACGCAGCCGGTGATGACGTCCTCGACCCGCGCCGGGTCCAGGTCGTTGCGCTCCGCGAGGGCGCGCAGGACGGTGGCGTAGAGGTCGACCGGGTGGACGCCGGACAGCGCCCCGCCCGGCTTGCCCTTGCCCGACGCGGTGCGGACGATGTCGACGATGACCGCTTGACGCATGTGTGCAGTTCCCTTCTACCGCGGGGCCATGCGGATGGCACCGTCGAGCCGGATGGTCTCGCCGTTCAGCATCGGGTTGGCGACGATCGAGGTGACCAGCTGCGCGTACTCGGCGGGCCGCCCCAGCCGGCTCGGGTGCGGCACCTGGGCGCCCAGCGAGTCGCGGATCTCCTGCGACACCTGGCCCAGCAGCGGCGTCTCGAACGTGCCCGGCGCGATGGTCACGACCCGGATCCTGAGTGACGCGAGGTCGCGGGCGATCGGCAGCGTCATGCCGACGATCGCGCCCTTGGACGCCGAGTACGCGGCCTGCCCGACCTGCCCGTCGAACGCGGCCACGGACGCCGTGTTGACGACGACCCCGCGCTCCTCGCCGGACAGCTCGTTGCCGGCCATCGCGGCGGCGGCCAGGCGCAGCACGTTGAAGGTGCCGACCAGGTTGACCCGGATCACCCGCTCGAACTCGGCGAGCGGGAACGGGCCCTGCTTGCCGACGGTCCGGAACGCGTTGCCGATGCCCGCGCAGTTGACCAGCACGGCCAGCCCGCCGTCGTCGTTGGCGAGAGCGACCGCCGCTTGTACCGCCTGTTCGTCCGTCACATCAGCGCCCGCGAACCGGACCGCGTCGCCCAGCGCGTCGAGCCGCGTGCGGTCGGCACCCGGCAGGTCGAGCGCGACCACCCGGGCCCCCGCGGCGGCGAGGGCCTCCACCGTCGCCAGCCCGAGCCCGGACGCGCCCCCGGTCACCAGTGCCTGCCTGCCCCGGACCTCCATGCCACGACCTCCGCACCCGATCGACTGAGTTAGCGATCGCTAAGCTAGCGTACTTAGCGAGCGTTTGCTAGGTTCTGGTCCGGCCGAGAGGAGTGACCTTGAGCGACTGGCGGGAGTACCCCCCACTGGAGTTGCAGCCTCTGCTCGCCCTGGCGCTGGACGAGATCGTCGAGCACGGCTACGACGGGACCTCGGTCCGCAAGATCGCCAACCGGGCCGGGGTCACCGTGCCCGCGCTCTATTACCATTTCGAGAACAAGCAGGCCATGCTCCGCGAGCTGCTCGACCACGCGATGCGGATCGTGCTGGCCCACGCCCGGGCCGCGCTGGACGAGGCCGGGACCGACTGCACCGCCCGGTTCAGCGCGCTGGTCGAGGCGATCGTGCTGTACATGGCCCACCATCGCGACCTGGCGTTCCTGGACTCCGAGCGGCGCAGCCTCACCCCGGAGAACCGGGCCCGCTACGTCGAGCGCCGCGACGAGCTGGAGCGCGAGCTGCGCGACACCATCCGCGGGGGCGTGGCGCAGGGCGTGTTCCGGACCCCGCACCCGGACGAGTGCGGCCGCGCGATCCTCTCGATGTGCCAGGGCGTCGCGGGCTGGTTCCGTCCCGGCGGCCCGGTCGACGCTTCCACCATGGCTCGCCGGTACTGCGACCTCGCGCTCGCCACGGTGCAGTACCAGGGTCCGGAGGCACGATGAGCGGCCCCCTGGACGCGTTCCGGCTCGACGGCCGGGTCGTGGTCATCACCGGCGCGAGCTCCGGCTTGGGGCTGGGCTTCGCCCGGGCGGTCGCGGCCGTCGGCGGCACGCTGGTCCTCGGCGCCCGGCGGGTGGACCGGCTGCACGAGCTCGCCGACGAGCTGCGCGCGGCGGGCACCACCGTGCTCGTCCAGGCCGTCGACGTCACCGTGCCCGAGCAGTGCCAGGCGCTGGCGGACGCGGCGGTGGCCGAACACGGCCGGGTCGACGTGCTCGTCAACAACGCGGGCCTCGGCGGATCGGTGCCGGCGCTGCGCGACACCCCCGACTCGTTCCGCCAGATCATCGACGTGAACCTGCACGGCACCTTCTGGATGGCCCAGGCGTGCGCGCGGGTGATGCCGGCCGGGTCCTCGATCGTCAACGTGGCGAGCGTGCACGGGGTGGTGGCGTCGCGGTACCCCGGAGCCTCCTACGCCGCGAGCAAGGCGGGCGTGATCGGGCTGACCCGCGACCTCGCCCAGCAGTGGTCCCGCCGCAAGGGGATCCGGGTCAACGCGCTGTGCCCCGGCTACGTCGCCACCGAGATGACCGCGCACGGCGAGGACAACCTGCGCGCCATGGTCGCCGAGCACAGCCTGCTGGGCCGCTTCGCCGAGCAGTCCGAGGTCGACGGGGCGCTGTTGTTCCTGGCCAGCCCGGCGTCCTCGTACGTCACCGGCACCACCCTTCTGGTCGACGGAGGCCTCGCCGCCACGATCTGAGCCCGTACAATCGCGCCCGGATCCATTCCGACGAGCGTCCGGGAGCGGTGCATGGCCAAGGCGGCCGAGACGGCGTACGAGGCCATCCGCGCCGGCATCCTGTCCGGCGAGTTCGCCCGCGGGCAGCGCCTGCGCGAGGAGGAGCTCGCCGCGCGCGCCGGAGTGTCCCGCACGCCGGTCCGCGAGGCGCTGCGCCGGCTGGACGCGGAGGGCCTGGTCGACTTCGCCCCGAACCGCGGCGCGCGGGTGGTCGCCTGGTCGGAGCAGGAGCTCGAGGACAACTACGAGGTCCGCGCGATGCTGGAGAGCTACGGCGCCCGGCTGGCGGCCGAGCGGATCACCGACGAGGAGCTCGACGCGATCGCCGAGATCGCGGCCCGCATGACGGCGCTGACCCGCAAGGGCGCGGCCGCCGCCGACGAGCTGACCGTGCTCAACGGCGACTTCCACCGCGCGATCCTGCGGGCCTCCCGGCACACCCAGCTCGACAGCATCGTCCGCGGCATCATGGACACGCCGCTGATCTTCCGCACCTTCCAGCGGTACGGCGGCGAGCGCATGCGCACCAGCGTCCGCCAGCACGCCGAGCTGGTCCAGGCGTTGCGGGCCCGCGACGGCGCCTGGGCCGAGGCGGTCATGCGCGCGCACATCCTGGCCGCGCGCTCGACCATCGTCGCCTCCCTGCGCGACGAGGAGGACGAGGCCTGAGCCACCCGGGTCAGGGCGTCCGGTGCTGTTGCAACGCCCGGGTGAACCAGTCGAAGACCGGCGCGAGCGAGGGTGCGGTCGCCCACCCGTTGATGGTGGAGATGAGTGCCCAGTACCGCTCGACCCGCGGATCGTTGGCGACCTCGAGGCGGGTGAGGAGCTTCTCGCGGTACTCGGGGCCGTCGGTGGTGTCGAAGGTGCGGGCGTAGTGGGCGACGAGCTCGTCGACGATCTCAGCGGCCGCCGCCGACGACGGCTCGACCCCGTCGGCGAGGGCCTGCGTCACGCGGTCGCGGACGTGCACGGTCAGCTCGTGGTGCAGGCCGGTCCGGTCGCCCTCGGCGCGCTCGGCCGCCTGGTGCGCCGCCATCCGCCGGATGCTCGCCTTGAAGTCGTCGTCCTGCACCAGCTCGGCGAGCTCGATCCAGGCCTCGACCTGTTCGGCGGTCGGTTCGTCGGGCAGGTTGGGCATGGTGGAGCGCAGCAGCTCGACCAGCTCCGGGTTGGCGTCCACGGCGCCGAACGTGCTGTCGATGAAGTCGTGGATGAGCCGGTGCCGCTCGGCCTCGGACAGCTGCACGATGCGGTGCATGAGTTCCATCTCCTTCGTGGTGGCGTCCCGCTTCGCCACCAGGCGCAGCACGGCCCGGCGCACCCGGAGCACCTGGATCTGCACGTCGATCGCGTCGGCGTGGATCGCCGCGGCCTGCGACATGCTGATGTCGTCGGCGAGCACCCGCCGGATCGTCACCAGGTCGAGGCCGAGCTCACGCAACGTGCGGACCAGCTCCAGGCGGGCGATCGCCGTCAGGTCGTAGCGCCGGTGGTTCGCGGAACTGCGGTCGGTGGGCGGCAGGACGCCGGCGTCGGAGTAGAACCGGATCGTGCGTACCGGCAGTCCGGTGCGCCGAGCCAGATCTCCGATCGAGTACAGCGTCCCGTCGTCCACGCCGGCCAGCCTCCTACCTCCACCAACTGGAGATGCAAGGCCGACCCTAGGGCTGGGCGCGGCCCTTCAGCCAGTCGGCCAGGGTGTCGGCCACCGTGTCGCGGTTGGTTTCCGCGTCGGCGAAGTAGTGGTCGCCGGGCAGCGTGACGAACTCCTTGTCCGTGGTGGCGGCGCCGTCGTACAGGCCCTGGGCGTCGCTCGGGAACACGCCGCTGTCCGCGTCCGGCTGGACCACCAGCGTCGGCAGGTCCATCCGGGCCAGGTGCTTGGCCGCCACGCAGTCGGACTCCTCCAGGCTGAACATGTTGAGCCAGGTGCGCATGGTGTTGACCACGCCGACGCCCATCACGCCGTAGTTGGCTTTCCGCGGGTCGCCGAAGTAGCACATCGGGGTCGGCCGGTTCGACGGGTCGATGGCCGGGTCGACGTAGCGGGGGTCGGCCCAGGTGCGGCCCATGGTGAAGATGCGGTCCCGGGCCGCGCGGTCCCGCCACGCGTCGAGCTGTTCCTTGCACCAGGCGGTCAGGCGCTGGTTGCGCGCGATCTGGGCGGCCCGGTAGCGCTCCAGGAACTCCGCCGAGTAGGTGCCGCCGTGCCGCGGGTCGTACATGTCCAGCTCGGGGTCGACGGCGTTCGGGTCCTGCTCGTCGGTCACCGACGGGTCCATGGTGCGCGTGATCCACTCGGGGCGGCCGGGGTGCGCGGCCAGGAAGACCATCAGGTCGCCGGGCGGCAGGTGCAGGGCCGGCTCGAAGACCTTGGAGCGGCCGTACGCCGGGCGGATGTTCGGCTCGCGCGACTGGGAGTGGTACGCGGCCATGAGCGAGCCGCCGCCCGAGTTGCCCAGCAGCACCACCTGTTCGACGCCGCGGTCGCGCAGCAGCTGCACGCCGACGCCGATCTCGGCCAGCGCGTGGTCGAGGCTGAAGAGATGCTCGGCGCCGCGGAACCGGGTGTTCCAGCCCAGGAAGCCGTAGCCGCGCTCGGCCATCCGGGTGGCCATGTAGTGCTCGCTGAAGTCGACGTTGTAGTGCGCGGCGATGAAGGCGGTGCGCGGGGCGCGGCCGGACGGGGTGTAGTAGATGCCCTGGCACGGGTGGCCACCGGCGCCCGCACGGCCCAGGGCCGGCGACGGTACCCCGATGAACTCTTGGTCGATGGCGGTCACGCGGAGTCCTCCCCGTGTTCGATGGGCCATGGTGGCAGGTCGGTCGAGGCCCGCCCGGTCCAGGCCGGGCGGCGGTGCTGCAGGAAGGCGGTCACGCCCTCGCGGGCGTCGGGGCGCTCGAGCAGCGCCTCCATGACGAGCCGCTCGGTGCGGCCGTGGGCGAACGGGTCGGCGTCCACGGCCTCCCAGAGCAGGCGCTTGGTCGCGGCGACGGCGACCGGGGCGGAGTGCTCGACGATCTCGCGGGCGAGGGCCTGCGCGCGGGGGAGCACCTGGTCCCGTGGCAGCGCCGAGATCGCCAGCCCCCAGGCGACCGCCTCCGGGCCGGTGAAGCGCCGGCCGGTCAGCAGCAGCTCATGCGCGCGGCCCAGGCCGACGTGGCGGACCAGGTTCCAGTGCCCCAGCCACTCCGCGGTCACGCCGAGGCGCACGAACGGCAGCGCGAGCACGGCGTCGTACGCCACGATCCGGATGTCGCACTGCATGGCCAGGGTCAGCCCGGCGCCGACGGCCGCGCCCTGCATTGCGGCGACGATCGGCTTGCGCACCTGGTACGGCGCGATCCACCCGGGAACCGGCCGGTCGGGCTCGGCACCCCCGAAGCCGTTCTCGGTCATCTCCGAGCCCGCCGAGAACGCCTTGCCGGCCCCGGTGAGCACGATCGCGCCCACCTCGTCGGCCGTGTCGCACCAGCGGAGCACCGCGCTGAGCTCGTTGAGCGTGGCCCGGTCGATCGCGTTGAGCCGGTCGGGCCGGTTGAAGGTCACCGTGGCGACCCCGGCGTCGGTGTCGAGCAGCAGGCGGGTGAGGCCGTCGGGCCGTTGCGCCGACGCCGTGTCCGTCCAGGCGAAGGTGTACTCCTCGTAGCGCATCACACCGCCCCGGACGGGTCGTAGCCGTGCGGGCCGAGCCGCTCGAGCCCGGACAGCACCTCGCCGGACGCGCTGATCCCGGCCGTCTCGCGGGCCAGCGCCTTCGCGTTCTCCATGTCGAAGTGGGCCGTCACGACCACCTTCTGGGCGTAGAGACCGCCGCCGGCCTGGATGACGGTCACGTGCTTCCAGCCGCCGTAGGAGTCGGCGGTGAAGTCGCGGATGGTGTGGAACAGCCGCATCCGGTAGTCGGCGTCGACGCCCTCCATCGTGCGCATGTACTTGCGCAGGTCGGCCGCGGTCTCCGGGTTCTGCAGGTCGCGCAGGGACGGCGCGGTGAGCACCGAGCCGCCCGCGATGTCGTGCAGGTTGCGCACCATCGTGCTGAACTCGGCGGCCGCGTGGTACTTGGCGGCGTTGGTGAACAGCTCGTCCGGCGACGCCCAGCCCTCCGGCGTGAAGGTGGCGTGGCTCATCGCCGCCTCGAACGCGGCGCGGATCAGCGTCGCGTACGTGATCATCTCGGCGATCTTGTCCTTGATGTGCGGGATCTTCTGCAGCCCGTTGGCCTCGGCGACCAGCTGCGCGAGTCCGACCAGGGTGTCGGCGAGGCGCACGTAGCTGCCGACGCTGCCCAGCCGCTCCCACAGGCCCAGCGAGTGCACGAAGGTCGCCGAGTGCTCCAGCTCGCCGGCCAGGAAGACCCGCTCGTTGGGCACGAAGACGTCGTCGAAGACGATCAGGCCCTCGGTCATCACGTGCCGGGAGCTGTACGGGTAGAAGTCCGGGTCCAGGTCGGGCCGGGGCGCGAACGAGGCGTTGATGACGCGGACTCCGGGTGCGTTCAGCGGTACCGCCGCGGCGATGCTCCAGTCCTCCTCGCCCGGCTTCATCCGCTTGGTCGGCATGACCATCACGTCGTGCGACACCGCCGCCGAGGAGATGTGCATCTTCGCGCCCCGGATCACGACACCGTCGGCGCTGCGGTCGACGATCCGGACGTACAGGTCGGGGTCGTCCTGCTTGCCCGGCGACAGCGCGCGGTTGCCCTTGGCGTCGGTGATGCCCTGCACGATGCGGATGTCGCGGCGCTTGCTGTCCTCGAAGTAGGCCAGCGCCCGCTCGGCGTACTCCGGGTGCTGCGCCCGCATCCGGCTCGCCGCGGTCAGCACCATGAGCAGGCTGGCCGACGTGGAGATGGTCGGGAAGTCCCAGTGCAGCTGGCGTTCCTGGGACTCGCGCAGCTCGTCGACGGAGGTCGGGATGAAGAAGTACGGCCCGTGCACATCGTCCCCCGGCCGGTAGTGCCGGTCGTAGCCGAGCGCCGCGGCGAGGGCGGGCCCGCGCAGGAGCGGTTCGGCGGTCACGTCGGGCACCGCGTGGCCGTTGACGAAGACGCGCCGCCCGTCCCGGAGGGATTGCAGGTACTGGTCTCCGGTAAGCATCAGGACGGCTCCTCAACATCGGGTGCGGCGAGCAGCTCACGCAGCCGCAGCTTGTCGATCTTTCCGGCGGGGTTGCGGGGGAAGGCTTCCACCACGACGATCCGCTGCGGCACCTTGTAGCTGGCCAGCCGCCCGCGGCAGTGCTCCTTGACGTCGGCCGCCGACGGCGCGGGATGGCCCTCGCGCAGCGCCACGACCGCGGTGACCACCTGGCCCCAGTGCGGGTCCGGCTCGCCGACGACCGCGATCTCGGCGATCGCCGCGTGCCCGCCGACCACGTCCTCGATCTCGACCGGGTAGACGTTCTCGCCGCCCCGGATGATCATCTCGTCGGCCCGGCCGGCCAGGTGCAGGAAGCCCTCCGGGTCCTTCCAGGCCAGGTCGCCGGCGACGAACCAGCCGTCGCGGACCGCCTGCGCGGTGAGGTCGGGCCGGTCGAGGTACCCGCTCATCACGGTGTCGCCCCGGCTGGCGATGACCCCGATCTCGCCGTCCGGCACCTCCGCGCCGAACGGGTCGAGCAGCCGCACGTCGCAGCCGAAGGCCGGCCGGCCGATGGTGCCGAGCAGCCACTCGTCGCCGGCCAGGGCCCGCCGGTGGTCCTCGGGCCGCAGCACCAGCTGGCCGCCCGCCTCGGTGCCGGCGCCGAAGCCGTTGTGCAGGTCGCAGCCGAAGACCTCGACCATGCGCCGGATGACGGACGTGGGCATGGGCGCGCCGCCGTACATGATGGAGCGCAGTCCGGAGAAGTCGGCCTGGGCGAGCTTCGGGTGCTCCAGCAGCTGGATGATCATGCTGGGCACGAGCGTGGTGTGCCGCACCCGGCCCGAGCCGAGCCAGGACAGCGCCAGGTCGGCGTCCCACTGCGGGACGACCAGCGAGGCGCCGCCGCGCGCCAGCCCGTACAGCAGATGCCCGAACCCGGCCGCGTGGAACAGCGGCGCGCCGGCGTAGATCAGGTCGCCCGGCCGCAGCCCCAGCTCCAGGATCCCGGACTGGGTGATCGCCTTGATCATGCGCTGGGACTGCAGGACGCCCTTCGGGGTGCCGGTCGTCCCGCTGGTGAACGAGATGCTGAGGATGTCGTCGTCGTGGCTGACCGCGGCGAGCTCGCCGCCGTCCGGCCCGCTCGCCAGGAACTCCTCGTAGCCCGACTCGAACGCGACGGCCGTGCTCAGGCCGCACTCGTCGACGATGTCCCGGTACCGCGCGCTGTAGAAGATCGTCCGCGCCCCGCTCGCGGCCAGCACGGTGCGGATCTCGGCCGCCGACAGCCGGAAGTTGAGCGCCACGTAGGTCGCGCCCAGCTTCATGCACGCCAGCAGCACCTCGACGTACTCGGGCGAGTCCACCGCGAGCAGCGCCACCCGATCGCCGCGGCCGATCCCGATCCCCTGCAGCGCCCGGGCGAGCCGCGTGATCCGCGCGTCGCCCTCGGCGTACGAGCGGGCCCGGCCGTCCGCGGCGAGCAGGAAGTCGGCCTGCGGGGTGAACCGGGCGTGCAGCGTGACCCAGTCGCCCGGCGCCAGCCCGGAGAGCTGGCTCATCGGCCGGCCTTCCCGGCGTAGAACGAGGCGAGCTGGGTGTCCTCGCCGTGTGCGGCGAGCACCGACGCGGTCAGCAGGCGGGGCTGCTGGCCGGTGGAGTCGAGCAGCTGGCGGTTGGAGACGGCGCGGCGGTAGTACAGGTGGGCCGGGTGCTCCCAGGTGAAGCCGATGCCGCCGTGCAGGTGGATCGCCTCGCGGGTGATCTCGGCGCCGACGCGGCCGCAGTACATCCGCGCCACGGCCAGCCCGGCCAGCGACTCCGGCCGCCGGCCGATGGCGTCGTTGTGCTGCACCGAGCGGACCGCCACCGACAGCGCCGAGCGGGCCCGCTCCAGCGAGACCAGCAGGTCGGCGCACTTGTGCTTGACCGCCTGGAACGAGCCGATCGGGCGGCCGAACTGGGTGCGGACCTTGACGTACTCGACCGCCATCTCCAGCGCCCGCTCGGCCGCGCCGACGCACTCGGCCGACATGCCGAGGATCGCGCCCTGGCGGATCGCGGCCACCCCGGCGCGGGCCCGGTCCTGTTCCGCCACGAGCACGGCCCGGGCGCCGTTGAGCCGGACGGCGCCCATCCGGCGGGTCAGGTCGAGCGTGTTCAGCGGGACGACCTCGACGCCCGGGTCGGTCGCGTCGACCCAGAAGAAGGCGTGGTACCCCTGGTAGTCGGCCAGCACCAGCAGCGCGTCGGCCGCCGTCGCGTCGACCACGCAGGGCAGCTCGCCCTGGATCTCGAAGTCGCCGTCCGGGCTCGCCTTGGCGTGCGGGTAGTCCAGCGGGAACTTCTCCTCGATGGGCAGCACCGGCACCGCGACGAGCTCGCCGGCCGCGATGCGCCGGAGCCGGTCGTGGTTCGCCTCGTCGTCGGTGAGGGCGACCAGCGCGGCGGCGACCAGCGAGGTGGTCAGGAAGGGCCCGTCGTCGAGGGCCCGGCCCAGCTCGGTGTGGACCGCGACCTCCTCGGCCAGGCCCATGCCGGCGCCGCCGAACTCCTCGGGAATCCGTACGCCCGGCAACCCCAGATCCCCCGCCTGCCGCCGCCAGCGCGCGCGGTCGAGCCGCTGGACGTCGGCCGGGTCGAACGTCCCGCCGCGCAGGGCGGCACCCGGGTCCCGCGCGAGGTGCTCGCGGACGACCTGCCGTAACTGCTCGATGTCGTCCATGTCAGGCACTCTTCTCGACGGCCGGGCGCTCTTCGCGGGGTAGGCCGAGCACGCGCTCGGCGAGGATGTTGCGCTGGATCTCGTCGCTGCCGCCGGCGATGCGGTGCGACGGGGCGCTGAGCAGCAGCTGCGACCACGAGTACGTGCCCCACGCGCCGGTGTCGGCGACCATCCGGTAGCCGAGCAGGCGGGCGGCGACGTCGGAGTAGTACTCCATGTCCGAGGTCGTCATGAGCTTGACCACCGAGCCCGGTGCGGGCCCGCCGGCGTCGCGCAGGCGGGTCGCCGTCTCGTGCAGCACCTGCTCGCGGGCCCAGCACTCGGCCAGCAGGTCCTGGATGGCCGGGTCCTCGATCGCGCCGGTCGAGCGGGCCAGCGCGAACAGCCGGATGACCGGCTCGATCATGATGCCGTTGTGGGCCCGGCCGAGCACCGAGCGCTCGCTGCCGACCGTGGTCATCGCGATGTTCCAGCCGCCGTTGACCGGGCCGAGGCGGCGGGAGTCGGGCACCCGTACACCGTCGAGGAACACCTCGTTGAAGTGCTCGGAGCCGGTCACCTGGCGCAGCGGCCGCACGTCGATGCCGGGGGAGTCCATGTCGATGAGGAACACGCTCAGGCCCCGGTGCCGGCTCTCGGGCGGCCCGGTGCGCACCAGCAGCTCGCCGAGCTGGGCCACGTGCGCGAAGGACGACCAGACCTTCTGCCCGGTGACGATCCAGTCGTCGCCGTCGCGGACCGCGGTGGTGCGCAGGCTGGCCAGGTCGGAGCCGGCCTCCGGCTCGGAGAAGAGCTGGCAGCAGATCAGGTCGCCGCGCCAGATGCCGGGCAGGAACTGCCGCTGCTGCTCCTCGGTGCCGTGGGCCCGGATGGTCGGCGCGACGATCCCGTGGCTGACCATGTAGGTCGAGGTGGAGGGCACCTCGTACTCGGCGGCGATGCCGGCGACCAGCTCCACGTACTCGTGGTCGAGCCCGCGCCCGCCCAGGCTCTGCGGGCCGTCGAGCCAGGCCAGCCCGGCGTCGAACAGCTCCCGCTGCCACCGCTGGGCCCGGGCGACCTCCTCGGCCTCGGCGTCCGGCTGGGTGAGCCCGACGCCGACCACGTCGTCGTCCCCGACGCCGTGCAGCATGCCGCGCCGCTCGCGCCGCCGGGCCCGGGCCGAGAAGAACGCGTGCGCTTCGGCGGCCACGGATTCGCGCGTCGTCGGCGTGGTCATCGGATCCTCCTGCGGGTTGTGCGCTGGTTCGGTGTTCATACGCGGGCGCTGTCGTCGTCCGCTTCGGTCTCCTCGGCCTCGCGGCCCAGGTAGGCCGAGACGACGCGGGGGTCGCGGGCGATCTCCTGCGGTGTGCCGCGGGCCAGCACCGCTCCGGCCTCCAGGACGGTGACCCGGTCGCAGGTGCTGAGCACCAGGTCGACGTTGTGCTCGACGAGCAGGATGCTCATGTCCCAGTCCCGGGCCAGCGTCCGGATGAGGGTGCCGAGCTCGCGGGACTCCTCGTCGCTGAGCCCGGCGGCCGGCTCGTCCAGCAGCAGCACCCGCGGGTCGGCGGCCACCGCGCGGGCGATGGCGACCAGGCGCCGCTTGCCGAACGCGAGCTCGCCCGGCTTGCGGTCGAGGTCGTCCTCCAGCCGGAACTCCCGGATGGCGGCGAGGGCCGGCGGGGTCAGCTGGATGCGGCCCGGCACCACGAGGTCGCTGAGGTAGCGGCGGGCGCCGTCGTCGTCGCACGCGACCGCGAGGTTCTCGCGCACCGACAGGTCGGCGAACAGCTCCAGGGACTGGAACGAGCGCGCCATCCCGGCCCGGGCCCGCCGCCGCGCGCTCCACGGTGCGATCGAGGTGTCGTCGAGCCGGATGGCGCCGCGGGCGGGCCGGACGAACCCGGTCAGCGCGTCGATCACCGTCGTCTTGCCGGCGCCGTTCGGGCCGATCAGGCCGTGCACCTCGCCGGGGACCAGCTCCAGCGAGACGTCGTCGACCGCGACCACCCCGCCGAACTGCACCCGCAGGCCGTCGACGTGCAGCGTCCGCGAGGGCCGGCGGTCGTGCGCCGGGGCATCGGTCACCGCCGGTTCGACGGGCCGCGGGTGCTTCGGCCGGGCCGGGATGCGCACGAGCCGCCCGATGCGGCGCACGAGATGGGCGTTCATCTCGTACAGGCCGTTGCGCCCGCTTCGCAGCACGTACAACAGGAACAGGCCGCTGACCAGTGGCAGGTAACTCTCCAGGTTGTCCACGCCGTGCAGGATCTGGGTGCCGACCCCGCCGGGCAGCAGGGTGGAGGCGAACACCGCGCCGCCGATCGTGCCGATGCCGCCGACGACCGCCATGCCGATGACGGTGATCGAGGTGAGCACGTCGAACTGGGCCGGGAGGACCGCGACGCCCTGGAAGGCCAGCAGCACCCCGGCGAGCGCGGCGAGCGCCGAGGCGACCGCGAACGCGTAGAGCTTGCCGACGAGCACGTTGACGCCGAGGGCCGCCGCCGCCCGCTCGTTGGAGCGCACCGCGAGCAGCCGCCGCCCGACCCGGCCGCGGCGCAGGTTGGCCACGGCCAGCGCGCTGAGGGTCAGCGCGGCGAGGGTCACGAGCCCGTAGTTGTACGGGTGCTTGATCGCGCCGAAGTCCCAGCCGAAGATCGACGGCTCGCCGATCAGGATGCCGACGTCGCCGCCGGTGAACTTGAAGTCGCTGAGCACCAGGCTGAACAGCACGATGCCCATGCCCAGGGTGGCGATGGCGAGGTTGATGCCCCGGGTGCGCAGGGCCGGCAGCGCCACAAGCACGCCGACGAGCGCGGCGGCCACCATCGCGCCGATCAGCGCCGGCAGGAAGCTCCAGCCGGCCCGGGACACGAAGGTCGCCGCGGCGAAGGCGCCCGACCCGGCGAGCACGTACTGGGCCAGGGAGAGCTGCCCGGCGTACCCGGTGACCACCGTGACCGACAGCGTGAGGATCGCGAACGCCATGGTGACGGTCAGCGCCTGCGCCCACACCGGCGAGACCACGAACGCGATGAGGAACGCGAACACGCCCACCACCACGATCGTCGGGATGACCCGGATCTTCCCGTCGCCCACGCTGGGCAGGCGCTCCAGCACGTGACTGCGCAGGGGGAGCGAGCTTCCGCGCAGTACCAGATAAGCGACGATGACGATGAAGGGCACACTGTCGCCCCAGCCCGTCACCGTGACGTAGCGGGTGATCAGGGACTGCACGACGCCGATGCCCAGGGCGCCGGCGAAGGCGATCGGGAACGAGACGAACCGGGCGAGCAGCGCGGCCGCCAGGGCCGGCACGATGAGCAGGGTCAGCTGGGTCGGCTGCAGGTAGGTGATCGGGCCGATCAGCGTGCCGGCCAGGGCCGCGATGCCGGCGGCGAGGGCCCAGTTGGCGATCGCGATCCGGTCCGGCGAGTGGCCCAGGCTGGCGACCGCCCGCTGGTTCTCGGCCATCGCGCTCGCCACCCGGCCGAACGACGTCCAGCGGAAGACCGCGTACAGCGCCGTGGCGAGCACGGCCCCGATCGCCAGGATGATGATCCGGTCGACGCCGAGGGTCGCGCCGGGCAGCGGCTCCACCGCGTCGGTGGGCAGGAACCCGGGCACGCTGATCGGTCCGACGCCGTAGCGCAGTACGGCCACGGCCTGCAGGGTCAGCAGGACGCCGAGGGTCGCGATGACCCGCTCGATCGGCGAGGAGGTGCGCATCGGCCGCAGGATCAGGTACTGCACGGCCACGCCGAGCAGCACGCCGACCGCGGTCGCGGCGAGGACGGCGGGGACGGCGGGCCAGCCGGCGGCCACCCGGAACTCGTAGTACGCGTAGCCGCCGACCATCACGAGCGAGCCCTGGGCGAAGTTCACGATCCCGGAGCCCCGGTAGATCAGCACGAGCCCCTGCGAGAGGAGGCTGTAGATCGCGCCGATGCCCAGGCCGAGCAGGAGGAACTGGACGACTTCCACGATCACTCCGTTCCGGTCGCGGTGGCGTCACCGAGGTAGAGGGACTCCACGGCGGCGATGCCGTCGGCCGCGTCCCCGGCGGCCGCGACGGCCCCGCGCCGCAGCAGGTACCAGCGGTCGGCGACCGCCATGGCCCGGCGGGCCTGCTGCTCGACCAGCAGCACGGCCACCCCGTCGTCGTCGGCCGCCCGCCGCAGCGCGGCGAACAGCCGGTCGACCACGAGCGGCGCGAGGCCGAGGGAAAGCTCGTCGAGCAGCAGCGCGACCGGGTTCGCGGCCAGCGCCCGGGCCAGCGCGAGCATCTGCTGCTCGCCGCCGGACAGCAGCCCGGCCCGGGTCGCGAGCAGCGGTTCGAGCTCGGGGAAGAGCTCCAGCGCCCGCTCGATGCGACCCGGTCCGAGCAGCAGGTTGTCGCGCACGGACATGCCCATGAGCACGGAGCGCTCCTCGGGTACGAAGCTCATGCCCATGCGCGCGCGGACGTGGAGCGGGGCCGTCGTGACCGCCCCGCGCCACCGGACCTCGCCCCCGATCGGCGGCAGTTCGCCGGCCGCGGTGAGGATCGTCGTCGACTTGCCCGTCCCGTTGGCCCCGAGGAGCGCGACGATCTCGCCGCGCATCACCTTGAGGTCGACGTCGCGCACCACGGCCAGGTCGTCGTAGCCCGCGCTGAGCCCGCGCAGCTCGAGGACCGGAGCATCCTCATCCACCACTGCCGCCGAGCTCATCTACTTGGTGCCCAGCGGGTCGATCGCGTCGCCGTCCTGCTTGAGCGTGCCGCCCGTCGCCTCGGACACGTACACCTTGAACGTCGGCACCCGCGGGTAGGTCGCGACGACCGGCGGGTTCGGGATGCCGGCGTAGTCGGGCACGGTGCCCAGCACGATGGGCTTGTCGAGCTTGTCCAGCAGCCCGGTGATCGCGGCGGCCGAGACGTTGCCGCCGAGCCGCTTGACGATCTCGACCAGGAACGTGATCGAGCTCCAGGTGCCCAGCGAGCCGTTGTCGGTCACGGCCTCGGGGTGGTACTTGGCCATGTCGTCGAGGAACTGCTTGACCTGCGGGATCGCGGTGTTGGTCACGGGTACCGCGGACGAGGTGATGAACACGTTGTTGGCGAGGTCGCCGAGGGCCTTCTGATCGGCGGGCTTGAAGATGTTCGCCAGGGTTGCGATGTTGCCCTTGAAGCCGGCCTGCCGCACGGCCCGGATGATCCGCGGCGCGTCGGTCGCGGTGGAGGCCACGGCGATCGCGTCCGGGGTCTTGGCCAGGGCGGAGGAGGCGACGGCGCTGAAGTCGGGTGCGCCGAGCGGGGCCAGGATGCGGTACGACTGGGCACCGCCCGCCTTGGCACCGTTGGCGATGTCGTCGGCGGCGGCGTAGGCGGCGGCCGCGTCGGCCACGATGACCGCGATGTTCTTGCCGCCCTTGTTGGCCAGCAGCCGGCCCAGGCCGACCTGCATCGACTGGGTGCCGCCGGTGATCGGGTAGGAGACCTTGCTGGTGCCCTCGGTCGGGCCGCCCGAGCCGGCGCCGGCCAGCCACGGGATGCCGGCCGCCTCGAGCACCGGCAGCTCGGCCGGGGCCTGCGAGCTGGCCGCGCCGACGACCGCCACGACGCCGTCACTGACCGCCTGACGGGCGCAGGCGGCGCCGGTGTTGGCGTTGTAGGCGTCGTTGCAGAACGTCACCTCGATCTTCCGGCCGTCGATGCCGCCGGCGGCGTTGATCGACTGCACGTGCGCGTCGAGACCGGCCTTGGCGTCCTTGAGCGACAGGTTGGGGCTCTCGAAGGTACCGATCTGCATGATCTTGATCGGCCCGCTGTTGCTGGCGGCGGTGCTCGGTTGGTCCTCGCCGCGGCAGCCGGCGACGCCGGCCGCGAGCGCGAGGATGGCTAAGGGGACGAGGACATGGCGGGGTGCGGGGAGGTGCATGTCGGTCCTTTCGGATATTCCTGGCCGTCTATGCGCTGAGGGGGCTCCGCATGGAGGGGTGTCCAGCCCGGGACCAGGTCAGCGCAGGCTCTGGATGTTCACGCCGGCGGGCAGTTCGCGGCCCGAGTCGGAGTACGCCTTGGAGATCGCGGCCTGGGCCAGCGGCTTGTAGGACGGTCGCTTCTCGGTGACCACGCGGGCGGAGCGCTGGGCGGCCCCGAGCGTGCCCTGGAAGTGCGGCATGACGTAGCGGGCGAAGAGTTCGAGGCTGGTCAGGGCCTTCTCGCGCGGGGCCCAGTCGTGCGTCATGATCATGAATCCGCCGAAGCCGCCGGTCTGCTCGAGCATCCGCTCGATGGCCGCGATGGCGTCGTCGGGCGTGCCGATGATGGAGCTGTCGTCGGCGATCTCGTCGGCCAGCGTGTAGTCGTTCTCCAGGCCGAGCACCGGCTTGAAGTAGTCCTGCCGCTCCTGCTCGCGGCCCTTCTCGACGTCGCGGATGGCCTGTTCGCGGTCCAGGTCCAGGTGGACCCGCACGACCATGCGCCACTCGGCGCGGCTGATCGTCGTGCCGGCGTCCTTGGCCGCCTGCTCGGCGATCTCCCACTGGGCGCGCATGTCCTTCTTGCCGCCGATGAACCCGGCCGACAGCGACAGGACGCCGACGCCGTGCTTGCCGGCCGTGGTCACGCCCGAGGGTGAGGTGGTGCTGGCCACCGCGATCGGCACGCCGTTGGGGTTGACCGGCAGGAAGGCCAGCTGGGCCTCGCGCAGCTCGAACCACTCGGTGGACGCGGAGACCACCTCGCCGTCGAGCAGCTTGATGATGACGTCGAGGGCCTCGTTCATCCGGGACCGCTGGGTCACCGGCGCGATGCCCATCATGTCGGCGTCGGAGATGAGCGCGCCCGGTCCGACGCCGAGCATCGCGCGGCCGTAGCTGAGGTGGTCCAGCAGCACGGTGCGGTCGGCGACCAGGAGCGGGTGGTGGTACGGGAGGCTGACCACGCCCGTGCCGAGCCGGATCCGCGAGGTGCGCACGGCCGCCGCCGACAGGGCCATGAACGGGTCGGCGATCCGTTCCACGCCGGTGGAGTGGTGCTCGCCGACCCAGGCCTCGTCGTAGCCGAGCTTGTCGGCGAGCTCGATGAGTGCCAGGTCGTGGCGCAGGCTGAGCGTCGGACTGTCGTTGTTCGCGTGGAACGGGGCGATGAACACACCGAAGGTCATGGGCGCCGGACGAGCCATGGAGAGATCCCCTCAGAAGCGGGTGTCGATCGAGAGCGGAGAAGGGCCGACCCGCGCACATGTGACGCCGGTCTCAGGTAAGTGATTGCTGAATCTACTCAGAAACTCGGCGAACGCAAGAGACGTTCGCAATCCGGTTCAGCGGTGTCCCGCCGCGTGCGCTTCAGCGGAAATGCCCGGATCTTGCCCCACTGGGCGGCTTGGAAGCGTCGAGAGGCTTACCTGAATCTATTCAGATTCAGGGTGGCGTACGCCACAGGATGGCGCTATGGTTCACCGGCGTTCACTCGGCATCGAAAGGGGGCGACATGCCGGAGGTTTCCGAGGAGCCGGATGCGGCGCGCAGCCGGCGCCTCGAGCGGGTCGCCGCTGATTTGCGCGGGGCGGTGCGGCGCCAGGACGGGCGGGAGACGCCGGTCGGGCCGCGCGCCATGCGCACCCGCAAGAAGCTGCTCGACGTGGCCGAGCAGCTCTTCGCCCGGGACGGCTACGCGAACGTCTCGCTCGGCGACATCGCCCAGCAGTCGGGCGTGAGCCTGGGGACCGTCTACCAGTATTTCGCCGACCGCGACGACATCGTGGCCACCCTCGCCGGCGAGAGCGCCCTGCGGATGCTCAACCTCGGCGCCGACTTCTGGGACGCCGCCACCGGACGGCTCGGCCTGCGCCGGGCGATCAGCGCGATCGTCACCACGCAGTGGGAGAACCGCGACTTCTTCAGCCTCTGGGAGACCGCCAGCCACAGCGACGCCCGGCTGGCCGAGCTGCGCCGGGAGTGGGTCGGCAACTTCCGGCACTCCTTCGCCCGCTCGCTGGCCCGCGGCATGAAGAGCGGGCACGTGCGGCCCGGGCTCGACCCGGAGGAGACGGCCCGCGCGATGAGTCTCATGGTCAGCGCGTACTGCTACGACGCCTTCGTCGCCGACCCGCCCGACCCGCCCCTGGACCCCGAGGGCGTGATCGACCACCTGACCACCTTGTGGGCGGACGCGATCGGCCTGCGCGAGGACCGCGAACTGCGGCCCGCCGACGGCTGAGGCTCCCGCTCATCGAAAGGACGGCCATGTCGCTTCCCACCGCCGAGCGGCCGGCTGGCGATCCCGCCTGGTTCCGCCACGTGCTCGGGCAGTACCCCACCGGCGTCTGCGTCATCACCGCCCAGCCCGAGGACGGCCCGCCGATCGGCATGGTGGTCGGCTCGTTCTCGTCGGTGTCGCTGCACCCGCCGCTGGTCGGGTTCTACCCGAGCGTCACCTCGGAGACCTGGCCGCACCTGCGCGCGGCCGGCAACTGGTGCGTCAACATCCTGGCCGCCCACCAGTCCGACGTGTGCCGCCGGATCGCGACCGCCCCGCTGGCCGAACGGTTCGACGGCGTGCCCTGGCGCCCGGCCCCGTCCGGCGCCCCGATCATCGAGGGCGCGGTGGCCTGGATCGACTGCGTCCCGGTCGCCGTGCACGACGCCGGCGACCACAAGATCGCCCTGGCCGAGGTGCGGCACCTGGACACCGCGAGCAGCGAGCTGCCGCTGTTGTTCTTCCGCAGCGGGTACGGCAGCTTCGCCCCGCTGACCCTGACCGCCTACGACCCGGAGATGCGCCTGACCCGCCCGCTGCGGCACTTCGAACTCATTCGCGCGATCGCCCAGGAGCTGCCCGACCAGGGCCTGCGCTGCCTGGTGACGGCGCCGGTGAGCGAGAGCGTCGTGGTGGTCGGCCAGCTCGACCCGCCGTCGGCGTCGGCCTCCGACCGCCCCACCACGCTCGTCGGGCAGCGGCTGCCGTTCCGCCCGCACGGCCCCTCGATCTTCGAAGCCTGGGCGCCCCCGGCCGAGCAGGCGGCGTGGGTGGCCAAGTTCACGCCGGACTCGCAGGAGCCCGAGATCCAGGCCCTGGCCCGGATCCGCGAGCGCGGCTTCTCCATCGGCTTGGGCAGCGAGGGCCACCGCCGCTTCGCCGCGGCCCTCGAACGCCTGGCCGCCGAGCCGGGCACGGTGCCCAACGAGGAGCTCGACGCGCTGGTGGCCTCGCTCGACTACGAGCCGGCCGAGCTCACCGACGAGGTGCTGGCCCAGGCCCGGGTCGTCTCCGCCCCGGTCTTCGACGACGGCGGGCAGCCGGTGCTGGCCCTGACCGTGTTCGGCTTCAAGGCCCGGCCCGACGTCGTGCGCGCGGCGATCGACGCGGTCACGGTGTGCGCGGCGAAGGCGACGCGGTCGCTGGGACAGGCGCCACGGCGCGACTGACCCCTCGCGTGGCGCACAGCGCGAAGCCGGCCACCAGGAGCACGTTCACCAGGACGGCCAGCCAGGCGATGTCGGCGATGTGCGCGACCGGCCAGGCCAGCCCGGCCACCCCGATCAGCGCCGCCGCGACCGGCCGCCGGCGCAGCACCCAGGCGATGATCAGCAGGGTCAGCGGGAACAACAGGCCGAGCGGCTTGATGATGGTGGCCGCGCCCGTGGCGTCGACGAGGTCGGTGTCGCCGAGCGAGACGTGGATGGTGTTGAAGCCGTACCCGACGTTGCCGGCCAGCCCCAGCATCCCTACCACCAGCAGGGCGGCCTCCGTGCGCCCGCCGGTCCAGGCGAGCGCGCGGACCAGTAGGAAGCCGTAGGCGGTCGCGGCGACCACGTGGACCGCGCCGGCGGTGGGATCGGACCATCCGTTGAGTGCGTAGAGGACGTCCGCCAGGAGGTACAGCACCGGCGCGAAGTACAGCGAGGCGTTGAGCACGCGATCCGTGGGAGTCATGCCTTCACGGTCGCTGTTCCCGTGCTGCTGTACATCGGGGCAGACCCGCCGTTCGTTCGAGGGTCTGCACTGTTCCGGCGGCCCGGTCTGCGATGCGAGCATGACCGGATGGCCCGAGTGCTCGCGGTGGCGACCGGATCGGCCGCCGCGCTGCTGGTGGCCGGCGCGGCGGTGCTCGGCTTCCACCTGGGCAACCTGCACAACGGGCTGCTCGCCGTGTCGTTCACGGCGGTCGGGCTGTACGTCGTGCGGCGCCTCCCCGGGCACCGCGAGGGATGGCTGTTCGTGGCCACCGGGCTCGCGCACGCCGTCATGTACTCCGGGCGCCAGTACGGCCTGCACGCGCCCGCGCTGCCCGGCGCGGCCTGGGCCGGCTGGATCGGGGTGTGGCCGCTGCCGCTCGTCCTGGTGCTCGTCGGCGTCACCATCATGGGCTTCCCCGACGGCCGCCTGCCGGGGCGGGTCTGGCGGCCGATCGTGGGCGCGCTCGCGGCGTGCGCCGTCATCCTGGCGGGCGTGTCTGCGCTGTGGCCCGTGGAGTACACCCGGATCGGTTTGAACAGTCATCCCCTCGATCTGCCGGGGCGCGCGGTGGCCGAGTCGCTCTACCCCGTCGGGCGGGCGGTGCTGTATCCGGCGATCCAGCTCGTCTGGGCGGTCTGCGTGGTGCTGCGGCTGCGGCGGGCCCGCGGCGACGAGGCCCGGCAGCTCCGCGGCTTCGTGGCGGTGGTCACCCTGACCGCGCTCGGCATGGTGATCGGCTTCGCCGGCTGGCATACGCCGGTCCCCGGCACGCTGCTGGCCGCGCTGGTGCCGGTGGCCGCCGGGGCCGCCATCCTGCGCCACCGCCTCTACGACCTCGACCCGGTCATCAACAAGGCCCTGGTCTTCGGGGTCCTCGCCGGCCTGGTCACGGCCGGCTACGCGGCGATCGTGGTGGGCATCGGCACCGTCCTGAGCGGCCGGCAGACGGTGCTCGCCCTGCTGGCCGTGGCCGTGGTGGCGGTCGCCTTCGAACCGGTCCGCCGGTGGGCCCAGCGCTGGGCCGATCGCCTCGTGTACGGGCACCGCGTCACCCCGTACGAGTCGCTCGCGCGCATGTCGGCGTCGTCGAGCGCGGCGGCCCTGTGCGCCACCATCGCCGACGCGGTGGGCGCGCGCGAGGTCGTACTCCTGCCGCCGGACGCCGGACCGGGCGTCCCGATCGTCCACAATGGGCAGACGCTGGGGATGCTCGCGGTACACAGGGCGGACAACCTGACGGCGGCGGAGCGGCGGCTGGTGACCGACCTGGCCGCGCAGGCCGGGCTCATCCTGGCCCTGCAGGCGAGCGCCCAGCGCCTGGTCGCGGCGGGCGACGAGGCCCGGCGGCGGCTGGAGCGCGACCTGCACGACGGCGCCCAGCAGCGGCTCGTCACCGTTGGCCTGGAGCTCGGCGGGCTGATCCGGCTGGCCACCGATCACCCCGACCTGGCCGCGCGGGCTGAGGCGGTCCGCGCCGAGCTGCTGCGGGCCACGGCCGAGCTGCGCGAGACGGCCCGCGGCATCCACCCGGCGGTGCTGACCCAGGACGGCCTGGAGGCCGCGCTGGAGTTCCTGGCCGACCGCTCGGCGATCCCGGTGCGGGTCCAGGTGCGGGTGGATCGCCGCCCGCCCGCCGGGGTCGAGTCGACCGCCTACTTCCTCGTCAGCGAGGCCCTGACCAACGCGGCCAAGCACTCGGGCGCGACGCTGGTCGAGGTGGGCTGCACGCTGTCCGCCGATGGGCTCGCGCTGTCGGTGTGCGACAACGGCACGGGCGGCGCGGCGGTGGCCCCGGGCGGCGGCCTGGAGGGGCTGGCCGACCGGCTGACCATGCTCGGCGCCCGGCTCACCGTCGACAGCACGCCCGCCGGCACGACCCTGCGCACGGTGATCCCGTGCGCGTGATGCTCGCCGACGACGGCCTGCTCTTCCGCGAGGGCATGGCCCGCATCCTCACCGAGGCCGGCTTCGCGGTGACCGCCGTGGCCGCGGACGGCGCCGAACTCCTCCGCCACGTGCGCGCGGATCCACCGGACGCGGCGGTCCTCGACCTGCGCATGCCGCCGTCGTACTCCGCCGAGGGCATCGTGGCCGCCGCCGCCATCCGCGCGTTCGCCCCGCGGGTCGGCTTGATGTTGTTGTCGCAGTACGTCGAGGTGCACCACGCCCTGCGCCTGCTCACCGACTTCGACGGCGGCGTCGGCTACCTGCTCAAGGACCGCGTCTCCGACCTGGCCGCGTTCGGCGCCGACATCCGCAAGGTCGCCGCGGGCGAGACGGTCATCGACCCCGAGCTCGTGACCCGCCTGGTCGCCCGGCGCCGCTCACACGATCCGCTGCAGGCGCTCACCGAGCGTGAGCGTGCGGTGCTCGCCCTGATGGCGCAGGGCCTGTCGAACGCGGCGGTGGCGGCCGAGCTGCACCTGGCCCTGAAAACCGTCGAGGCCCACGTCCGGGCGATCTTCCTCAAGCTGGACCTGGCGCCCGACGACCGCGAGCACCGCCGGGTGAGAGCGGTGCTCGCGTTTCTTCGGGCCTAGAGTTGCGACGCTTCCGCGGCCGAGTACCGGCGCAGCGCCTCGATCGGATCCTCGCCGAGTTCCGGCCGCGCGTTGCGGGCAACGAGGTACGCGGCGGCGAACCTGGAGGAATGCGATCCACCGACAAATTCGACCGCGAACGTGGCATCGAGCGGGCCGATCGCACTGAGGGCCGACCACAGCGACACGATCACTGTGGCAATGACGTCTGACTGGGTTCCGTCCCGGCCGAGCGCCGCGACAAGTCCGGGAACGGTCCGGGCGAGGCCGGGCTGTACCGCAACCGCCACGACGAGCCCGGCCTCGATCCCGATCATCCTGGTCGCGAGAGCCTTGCGTAGCAGAGTTTCCAGCGGATCGATCGGCATGTTCCGGGCGTCGACCGACAGCGCTGCGGCGATCGGCCGCCACGCCGTTGCGGTCGCATCGAACGACTCGGGCGGCGCCGAGATCGCCGTCGTTTCGCAGCGAGAGATACTGCACGACGGTCGCCCAGCTTGCCCGGTCCAGGCCGGCCCGCCACAGTCCGACGACCTGCTGCCACGCGGCCGTTGCCATCGAGGCCGGCTCATCGACGAGCGACGTGACCGGTATCGGCCCGTCGCCCAGCACGAGACTGAGCAGAACCAGGTTGGCGAGGTAGGCCGCTCGGCGCCGTGCCGGGTTGTATGGAACCGGGGCGTAGCGTCCCGGCGCGACGTCGGGCTGCGTCCGGGCCAGGCGGGCAAGATGCATGGTCGTCCCGCCGATGGAGTGCCGGTTCGGCAGGTCACGCGCCAGTTCCTCGGCGAAGGTGAGAATCGGAAGCCGCACGCTGATCGGCATGTGCGACAACATCGCCCGGAGCAGCACATCGTCAGCGTCCATCCGGGCGAGCCCCGGTTGTTGCGCCTCCAGTTCGCGATGCTTGGCCAGCAGATCGAGGCGCTGGACAGTGAACTCAGCGATGAGGAATTCACCGAAGGTGGCGTGGAGAAACTCGTACGTCCCGCGTCGTTCCCGGTCGGCCTTGGCATTGTGGATGAACAGGAACTCACTGAGGACGCGATGCGACTCGCGGAGCGGTTCCAGCTCGCCGGTCCGCCGGTCTACGGGGCTGAGTGCTGTCTGGCGCTGGATGAAGCGATCGAAGATCCTGCGGTACAGCACGGCCCGGGACAGGCGCTCACCCGCGAAACCCGATGACCCGGTTTCCGCGAGGTAGACGGCCAGCATCAGCAGCAGCAAGGGCTGGCGGGCCAGCTCCGCCACCGCGCCCGTGTCGAGCAGGTCGGCCGGCGACAGCGGTTGGAAGCCTGGCGACGTCGTGTGGGCCTCGTTCCACGCATCCAGCCAGATGCCGATCCGCTGGTCGTCGAAGTCGCAAAGCTTGACGAGCATGGCACCGTTCGGGATTTCGGCCCGGTCGGCCACAACTGTCCGCGACGTGACGATGACCGCAGTCGGCTGCCCAATGGTCCGCGCACGCTTCTGGAAGTCCGCGATCCGCGTCAGATAGCCCGAGTGCGTCGGGCCGGTCGCTTGCATCAGCTCGTCGAAACCATCGAGTAGCAGGACCATCCGGCACCGATGCCGGCACGCGGCGCCGATTCCCGCTGTCTCGCAGCCGACACAGGGCCCGCATTCCTCGCGGAGTGCCTCGAAGTCGGCGTTGGGGCGCTGCAGCGAGCGGCGCAGCGCCGCTGTGACCTGCATCGTGAGGTCGTACTCGGTGCTGACGAGCCGGAGCGGCACCCGCACCACCGCGAACGAATCAGCCGGTAGCTGCGCGGCGAGCACCTCGGTCAGCAGAGATTTGCCGGCGCCCGGGTGACCGAGCAGCAGCAGGGAAAGCTGCGTGCTGGTGGGGTCGGCGAGGAAGCCGGCGAGGAAGCCCATGAGCCCGTCGCGAGTCTCCGCGTGCTGCCACCATTGCTCGTCGGCGGCGTTGACGTCGTCCCGTGCGACCGCCGCCTGAAACGCAGGCTCGACGAAGCCGCGGGCCACCGTCGGTGCGGCCATGCCCCGCGCCTGCGAGCGAAGCAACGACTCGGTCAGCACCTCACGCGCCGCGAGCGCCAACTGCTCGCGGTAGCTGCTTCGGCGAGCGCGGACCCCAGTGACAACGACCGCCAGCAGCCCTCTGACCTCATCGAGCACCGCCTGGGTCGTCTTCCTCGTCGCAGTGTGCTCGTTGAGCACCAGCCACAGGGCATACGGTGGAGCGGTACCGAGGGTCAGCATCCGGTTCTGGTAGTTGCGCACGGCGGCATCGGTCATGCGCTTGGCGGTGGCCGCGTGGTCCTTGGGGGCCACCGCGCTCTCCCATATCGCCAGCCCGGAGAACATTTCCAGGGAACGCTCCGAGAGCCGGTGGAAGTACGGGCGCAGGTCTTGGGCGATCATCTCGTCCAGACCGCGTTCGCCGGACGGCAGCGGAATCTCAGAATCCAGGAGCTCGGTGACGAACTGACGACGCTGCGGTGACTGATCGGACAGGCCTGCGATCCGGCGCCGGTCGTGTTCGGACAACTTCAGCGCCTCGTACACCGGGCCGAGTTCGGCGCGCAGGCCGTCGAAGAACGACGAAAGTACGGTTACCGAATGCGCGGCCGCCACCAGATCACGGCGACCATGTTGGGCATGGCCCCGGATCTGAGCCGCCGCGCCGTCGACGAGCGGAGCGAGCAGCCGGGTCGCCTCGTTCTTCGGGTCGACGAGCCCGAGCACGTCGGAGAGGCCGATGCCGGTAGCCGCAGCGGCTCCGGTCGCCGCGATGGTAGGCGGGCCGCCCGCTATCGCTGCCGCCGCCGCTCCCGCGAACAGGGCTCCGCCCAGCAGCCGATCCAATCGGGACGAGACGCTGTGCTGCGGATCGACCAGGGCGAGGGCGCCCCTGAATGTGAACGGCGACTGGGCCATCGACTTCGGTCGTCCGGGAGCGGCAGGAAGCGAGTCGCATCAACCTACCGACGCCCGAGTTGGACCTCAACGGCCGATCGGCTCTTTCTGACCCGGAGTACCGGATTGTGTGCGAGCCGTAGCGGTCGAAGTGGTGCACGCGGGGCGCCTTCCGCCCGGCGAGCGGAAGGCGCCGACGGGCGTATCAGCGGCTGGGCTGGCCGCTGCCCGGGCACTCGCCCGCGCCGGGGGCGGCGCCGTCGGGCTGGTGGGCGGGTGTGGGCGACCCGGCGTTCACGTGGACGCGGGCGCCGCACTTCGGGCAGCGGCTGATCGCCTCCGTGGCCGTCGACGACATGGCGGTACACCTCCGATGAGAACGACAAAGCCGGACCTGGAGGTGATTCCCCAGGCCCGGCCGGTCGGAACATCTCATCCGGCGGCGAGGGTCAGCATCTGCTTGATCTGCTGGGTGCGCGAGAGCTGGACGCGCTCGGCGAGCTGCTTGACCGTGGTGTTCGCGCCGTGCGTGGCGAGCTGCTGGGCCAGTTCGACCGCGTTGTGCTGGTGGGCGATCAGCAGGTTGAGGAACTTCGTCTCGAAGTCGGTGCCGGTCGCGTCCTGCAGGGCCTTGATCTCCTCCGGACCGGTGGCCGGCTGACCGCCGTGGGCCGCGTGGATGGCGGGGTCGGTGATGTCGGTCTGCGGTACGTTCCACGCCTGCAACCAGCGCTGCATGGTGCGGACCTCCTCGGCCTCGACGACGTCGATCGCGCCGGCCAGGTCGACGACCTCCTCGCGGACGCCCTTCTGCTGGCCGAGCTTGAGCATCTGCAGGCCCTGCTGCTGGTGGGCGATGAGCATCTGCAGGAACATCACGTCGAAGTCGTTGTGCGGGCCGGCCGCGGTGACGGCGTCCGCCTCGGCGATGCCTTGGCTGGCGGTGAGCGGCGGGACCGGCTCGGCCGCCTGGCCGCAGGCCGCGAGGGTGAACAGCGCGACGATCGCGATCAGGACGCGCTTCACAGCGGGAGCCACAGCGCGAGGGTGTAGATCGGCTCCCAGGTGTAGATCGAGCGGTGGGACTGGCGGCACTGGTACTGCTTGCCGTTGTACGTCACCACGTCGCCGACGTGATACAGCGTGTCCGGAGCCCAATCCGACTTGGGTGCGCTGGTGGTCGGCGGAGCCTTTGTCGGGCTCTTCGTCGGGGCCGCAGTGGTCTTCGTCGGGGAGGGCGTCGCGGTCTTGGTGGGAGAAGCGGTCGGGGTCGCGCCGCCGCCGCCGGAGCCGATCTGGACGTCGATGCAGTTGTAGAACGCGTTCACCGTGTCGGCGATGTTCCACACGGCGAGGATCTTCTGGCGGCCGGAGTAGCCGGACAGTGACACCTGGTGCGACACCGTGGCGTTGGGCTGCTTGCCGCCGTCGTTGAACTGGGCGATGCGCTTGTCGCCGATGAAGTACTCCCACGTGCTCGTCGAGTGCCGCGCCGTCAGCACCCAGTTGAACGTCACCGCGGTGCCGACCGACGTCGCCGGCCAGTTGCGGGAGTCGTCGCCGAGCACGGAGAACCGGGCGTTGCCGCCGTCGCAGCTCTTGAGCCCCTTGGGGCCCTCGACGCTCTGCGGCTCGTACTGGATGGCACCGCAGTCGGCGACCTTCCCCTGCGCGCACAGCGCCTGCCGGCTCGGCGGTGAGGAGACGTATCCGTGGGCCGAGGCGGGCTCGGCGTAGATGAGCGTCCCAGCGGCGGCGGCACCGAGGGCGACCAGCGGGTACAGGACGGATCTGCGCATTGTGGAAACCATTTCTCTCGGGTGCGAAAAACGTATCCGAGCGCCGCTTAACAAGGCCTCGTGCGATTTGCAAATCCGGCCTAACGCGTTTTTATGGTGTCGTTAATGGCGGGGGATGGCATGATCACGGCCATGTCGATCGCCGCCGTGCTGCGCGCCGCGCAGGTCGCCCGGGTCCTGGCCGCCAGCTGTGTCGGCCGCCTCCCGCTGGGCGCGGCCCCGGTGGCCCTGCTGCTCTACGCGCGCGAGAGCGTCTCCATCGGCGCGGCCGGCCTGCTGGTCGGCGTCTACACGGCCGGCCTCGCGGTGGGCGGGCCCGTCCTGGCCCGCATCGCCGACCGCTTCCGCCAGCCCCCGGTCCTGCTCGGTGGCGCCGCCGTGTCCACGCTCGGATTCCTGATGCTCGTTCAGGGTGTACCGCTCTGGGCCGCCGCGATCGCCGTCCTGTTCGCCGGCCTCGGGGCGCCGCCGTTCGAGGCGGGCCTGCGGGTGCTCTGGCGGGACCTGCTCGACGAGGACCAGGTCCCGACCGCGTACACCCTCGACATCGCGGTCCAGGAGCTCATCTTCATCTTCGGCCCGCTGGTCGCCGGCCTGGCGGTCGCGCTCGGCGGCGGCGTGGCCGGGGTGTACGCGACCGCGGCCCTGCAGCTGCTCGGCACCGTGTGGTTCGTCACCACGCCGGTCGTCCGCGGCTGGCGCGGCGAGCGGGCCGAGCGGCACTGGGCCGGCGCGCTGCGCTCGGGCCCGCTGCGGCTGCTGCTCACCGCGGTCGTGCTGATCGGGGCGGGCGTCGGCTCGCTGCCGGTCGCGATGCTCGACTACGCCGAGTCCGTCGGGCACCGCTCGTTCTCCAGCTGGCTGCTGGCCGCGCAGGCGTTCGGGGCGCTCATCGGCGGCCTGGCCAACACCCGCCTGAAGATCGAGCCGCGCCGCCTGCCCCTCCTCGGTCTGGGTCTCGGCCTCGGGTACGTCCCGCTCCTGCTCACCCCCACGCCCGCCGCACTGATGCTGCCGCTGGCCGTGCTGTGCGGGCTGTGCCTGCCGCCGCTGCTGGCCGGGGCGTTCCTCACGGTGGACCACATCGCGCCGGCCGGAACCGCGGCGGAGGCGTTCGCCTGGGTGGCGACCGCGTTCTCGGTCGGCGCGGCGGCGGGGGCGGCCGTGGACGGGGCGATCCTGAACGCGGTGACGTCGACCCGGGTCGGCTTCATCCTGTCGCCGGTGGTCATCCTGCTCGCCGTGCCCTGGCTGCGTCCGGTCGCCCGCCATGCGCCGGGCGGGTTTGTTCAAGACACAGGCGGTACAACTGCGGCAGTTTGAAAGGCATGGACAAGCACCTTTTGCTGGCGGAGGCGGCGCCCGTCTTCCTGGGCGTCGTCGACCGGATCGCACCGTCGGACCTGGATCGGGTCACGCCGTGCGTCGCGTGGGACGTGCGTGGGTTGTGCGCGCACCTGCTCGAGTGGGGGCCGCCGCTCGAAGGGGCGGCGCGCAAGGAGTCGGTGCCGCCCGGGGCCGTGCATGACTCGGTGCGGGCGCAGGCGGAGCGGATCGCCGAGGCGTGGGGGACGGCCGGCGCTTGGGCGGGGACGACCGTGATGGGCGGCGGCGAGCTGCCGGCGGACCTCGTCGGCGGGATGGTGCTCGGGGAGTTCGTGCTGCACGGGTGGGACCTCGCGCGGGCGCTCGACGTGCCGATCGCGTTCTCCGACGACGTGCTGCGGCTCACGTACGGCGAGGTCGCGCGCTCGGCCGACCAAGGGCGCGCGATGGGCGTCTACGGCCCCGAGATCGCGGTCGCCGACGGCGCGCCGCTGTTCGAGCAGGTGCTCGCGCTCAGCGGCCGCGACCCCTTCTGGAAGGCTTCGTAGCCGCCTCGGTGAGCGACTCCACCACCGAACAGGCGTCCTGCAGCGGGTCGCCGGCGTCGATGTTGACCGCGACCGTGCGCAGCATCTCGCGGAAGCGCTCGCGGTCCTCGTCCGGCAGCGCGCCGAGCACCCGGTCCTCGATGTGCCGGAGGTTGCGCTGCAGCTCGCAGAGCTTGGCCCGGCCGGCCTCGGTGGCCACGATCCGGCGGGCGCGGCGGTCGGACGGGTCCGGCCGGCGCTCGATCAGCCCGGATTTCTCCAGGTCGTCCAGGAGGTACGTCATGACGGTCCGGTCGATGCCCAGCTTGTTGGCCAGGGCGAGCTGGGTGTCGGCCGCACCGTCGGCGGCGGAGGTGAGCACCTGGTAGCCGCGCGGGCCGCCGGGCACGTCGGCGATGACCGACTGGGCGCCCTTCGCGTAGCCGCGCAGCAGCACGCCAAGCGCCCAGCCGAGGTCCGACTGGAGCTCGACGTGCTCGTGAGCCGCCTGCGTCATGACAGCAATGATAAGCAGCTCACTCGCTCTTGCAACGAGATGTTCTGTGACGCAGACTTTCTCCACAGAAGCACAATCCTGTGGAGGTACCTCATGCACCTGTTCCGTCTCGACGCGAGCGTCCGTACGACGGGTTCCGTGAGCCGCGCGCTCGCCGACACCGCCGAGCAGGCCTGGCTCGCCGAGCACCCGGGCGCGACCGTCACGCGGCGCGACATCGGCCTGGAGCCGCTGCCGAGCGACCTGTGGGCAAAGGCGGCCCGCTCCGCGGTCGACCCCACGGCGCCGAAGGCCCCCGAAGCTGTCGACCTGAACGCGAAGCTGTCGGCCGAGCTGCTGGAGGCGGACGCGTACGTGTTCGCGGTGCCGCTCTACAACTGGGGCATCCCGGCCCACTTCAAGACCTGGATCGACCTGGTGCTGCTCAACCCGCGCTTCGGCGGCGCCGGCGACCGCCCCCTCGCGGGTCGCCCCGCGGTGCTGGCGATGAGCCGCGGCGGTGGCTACAGCCCGGGCACGCCCAAGCACGGCTGGGACCACAGCGGCCCGTACGTGCAGCGCGTCCTGGCCGAAGTCCTGCACCTCGACGTCCACGTGGCCGAGGCCGAACTGACCCTCGCCGACGTGACCCCGGCCATGGAGTCGCTGCGCGGCATGGCGGCCGACCTGCTGAAGACCGGCCACGAGCACGCAGCCAAGCACGGCCGCACCATCGCCGACCTCGTTGCGCGGTAGACCCCAGTAGACCCCGGTGCGGTTTGAGGGGGTGTGGGTGGAGCGGAGCTCCCCCACCGCTTTTCAGGACATAACGGTGTAACACATAGTGCTCGGGCGCCCATACAGCGGGTTGAAGACCAGCCCATACAGCTAGTCCAGCCCGAGTGGGGTCCTGCCCGCGTGCGTGGGGTCCAGCCCGAGTGAGATCCAGCCCCAGTGGGGGTCCAGCCCGAGTGCTGTCCAGCCCGAGTGCTGTCCAGCCCGAATGCTGTCCAGCCCGAGTGGGCTCAGCCCAGCGGGGGCAGGTTTTGGGTCAGTTCGATGGCCGTGTGCACCAGCGACTGCAAGCGCGCTGTAAGCGCGAGCAGGAGCTGGTGCGCGGCCGGCCCGGCGGTGGCGGCGGCCTCGCGCAGGGTCTCGATGTCGCCCTGCACCTGGCTGAGCTGGCCGGTCAGGTCGGCCACGCCCGCGCCCCGTTCGAGCGCGCCGGCCATGTCGGCCAGGCTGACCCCGTTGGCCTCCAGCGCCTTGATCGCGGCGATCCGTTCGATGCACGAGGCGTCGTACAGCCGGAAGTTCCCGGCCGTGCGCTCGGTCGACTCGATCAGGCCGAGGCCGGTGTAGAAGTCAACAGTGCGGGTCGACACGCCGGCTTGATTGGCGAGCTCCCCGATCCGCAGCAGCTTTGACACGATCCAACCCTACAGTGCCGCGTGCTAGTGTGCCCGCCATGGTCTTCCGGAGCCTGCGCCGCGCCGCGCTGGGCGTGGGCGGTCCGGCCGTCGATACGGTACTCGACGATCCTGTGATCCGCCCGGGAGAGTCCCTCGCCGGCGTCGTTCACCTGGCCGGTGGCGAGCGTGAGGTGGAAATCGAGCGGATCGTGCTGACCCTGGTCACGCGGGCCGGCGAGACGACCACCGAGCTGCGGCGCCAGGAGGTGGCCGGCGGGTTCCGGCTGGGGGCGGGGGAGGCCCGGGCAGTACCGGTGGAGTTTGTGGTGCCTTTGTCCACGCCCATCACGCACGTCTTCGGCGAGCGGGTGCCCGGCCTGGCCGTCGGGGTGCGCACCGAGCTCGAGGTGGCGTTCGCCTTCGACCCGGGCGACCTGGACTTCGTGGCCGTGCACCCGCTCCCCGCCGAGGCCGCGTTCCTCGAGGCGCTGCGCTCGCTCGGGTTCCGGTTCAACTCCGCCGATGTCGCGCAGGTGTTCGAATTCTGGGTTTCGCCGCGGTACCAGACGATTGCCACCGAAATCGCTGTCGGCTTCACGACCGGGGCGGATTTCGTGGAGATTGTCCTCAATGGCACCGCGCGTACCCGCTACGACCGGCGGGAACACGTCGACTGGGAGGCCGAGGTCGACCGGCTGATGCGGCAGATCGGGCAGATCCGCCGATAGACCTCCACCTGACCGGGCCAGGGCGCTGATCGCCCGACACGGTACCGTTAGGCGCACAGGGGTTGACAGCCGTTGAACACGGACGAATGCGGGAGGCGGGGCATGCGAGAGCTCGTCGTGGTGGGTGTGCGTGCGCAGACCTGGCAGAGCCGTCCCGTAGTCCTGCTCAAGGACGAACCGACGGGCCGCCATTTGCAGCTGCCGGTCGAGGGCGGCCCGCGCAGCATGGACGAGCCGATCAGCGCCGAGCTGTTCCAGCGCGCGCTGATGGCGTTGAACGCGCCGCTGCGGGCGATCGAGGTGGTCGCCGCGCACGGGCCGTTCCAGCTGGTGCTCGGGCAGGGCATCCGGGTGCCGGCGGCGCCGCTGGAGGCGATCGCGCTGGCCCGGCACTGGGGCGTGCCGATCCTGACCACCGAGGAGCTGCTCAACGCGGCCTCGGTGCAGGCGCCCGAGGGCCCGACCCAGCCGCTGGACCTGACCGCGCACATGGAGAAGCTGCCGTCGGGCCGGGCCACGCTGCTGATCCGCAAGGGCGCCGAGGCCGGGGCCGAGTTCGCGCTGGACGGCGACGTCGTGCGCTGCGGCCGCGACTCCGCCAACCAGATCGTGCTCGACGACAACACCGTCTCGCGCAAGCACGTCGAGTTCCACCGCAACGGCGGCGGCTTCGGCTACTCGATGCTCGACATGGGCAGCCTCAACGGCACCTATGTCAACGGCGAGCGGGTCAAGAGCGCCAACCTGAACGACGGCGACGAGGTTCAGGTCGGCAAGTTCATGCTCTTGTACCAGCTGCGCTGACTTACCAGGCGGAAGGCTCGTAGTCCTTCAGGAAACACCCGTACAGGTCCTCGCCGCGCTCGCCGCGCACGATCGGGTCGTAGACCCGCGCGGCGCCGTCGGCGAGGTCCAGCGGGGCGTGGAAGCCCTCCTCGTGCAGGCGCATCTTCTGCGGATGCGGCCGCTCGTCGGTGATCCAGCCGGTGTCCACGGCCGTCATCAGGATGCCGTCGCCGAGCATTTCCTCCGCACTGGTACGGGTGAGCATGTTCAACGCGGCCTTGGCCATGTTGGTGTGCGGGTGCCCGGGCCCCTTGTACCGGCGGCTGAACTGGCCCTCCATGGCGGAGACGTTCACGACGTACTTGCGCCGCGCGGTGGAGCGCTGCATCGCCGCGCGCAGTCGCGAGACCAGGATGAACGGCGCGGTCACGTTGCACAGCTGCACTTCGAGCAGCTCGAGCGGGTCGACCTCCTCGACCGTCTGCACCCAGCTGTTGGTGTCGGCCAGGTCGGGCACCAGGCCGCCGGCGTCGATCGCGGTGAGCGCCGCGACCTTCTCGGCGGTGGTGTTGCCACTGGTCAGCGCGAGCGCCGTGAGCGCGTGCGGCGGGATGATGGTCGGCGTCCGGGCCGACTCCAGCACCAGTTCGGCGTCGGTCTTGTGGAACGTGACCACGTCGGGCATCGGCCCGTCGAGCATCAGCGGCGCCGACTCGGCCGCGACCAGGTGCGAGTACGACCCGGCGGCCCGCTTCACCGTCTGCGCCGCGTTGTTGATGAGAATGTCGAGCGGCCCCTGCGCGGCGACGTCGTCGGCGAGCGCCGCGACCTGGGCCGGGTCGCGCAGGTCGATCCCGACGATCCGCAGCCGGTGCAGCCAGTCGGCGCTGTCCGCCATGGCCGAGAAGCGCCGCACGGCATCGTTCGGGAACCGCGTCGTGATCGTGGTGTGAGCACCGTCACGCAACAGCCGCAGCGCGATGTACATCCCGATCTTCGCCCGCCCGCCGGTCAGCAGCGCCCGCCGCCCGGTCAGGTCGGTCCGCTGGTCGCGCCGCTCCCGGTTGAGCCGGGCGCACGGCGGGCAGAGCTGGTGGTAGAACGCGTCGACGTCGACGTACCGGTCCTTGCAGGTGTAACAGGACCGCGCCCGCTTGAGTCGCCCCGCCGACGCGCCGATGGTCGGCGACACCAGCGCGATGCCCTGCGTCTCGTCGTCGATCCGCCCGGGCGCCCCGGTCGCGGTCGCCTCGGTCACGGCCTTGTCGCTGGCGGTGACGGCGGCGCGACGCTCGCTGCGCCGCTGCCGTTTGACGTGTTTGTACAGGTGTGAGGTGGCGCGCCGCACCGTGAGCACATCGGGATGCTCGGGCGGCAGCTCCTGCAGCTCCTCGAACACGGCAAGGCAGATGGCGAGCCGCTCGGGATCGATGCCTGGGCCGAACTCTTCGAGCGCCGCGCCGGCGGGGTCCTGGCCGAGCGCGTCGTCCATGATCGTGTCAACAAGGTCGTGCGGGGTCACGACGGGAACTGTACGCAACGCCCCCGCCACGAGGCCAAACAGAAACGGGCCCGGTTGGCGCCATTGCCACCCGGACCCGCCGCTAAGCGGCTTCCCACCGTCCCCCGTTCACACCTCGGCGGGCCCGCGGAGTCAGTTAAGCCGCTGCTCGCCGACAAATCCGACATATCCGTTTTATTCCCCTTTCGGGGTGGCCTGCGGTGCCTGACATGATGCGTGGCATGCGCGACCCGAGAGAGCTGGCCGGGAGCTGGTCGTCGTTCCAGTCCCACGGCTTCCTGCCGCCCTCGCCCGCGCTGCGTTCCCTGGTCGCCCGGTACTGGTGGGCCCGCTGGGACCTGACCGGCCAGCCCGCCTACGAGCAGCTGATCATCCCGTACCCGAACGTGCACCTGACCTTCTCCGCCGCGGCCGATCCGATGATCCGAGGCGTCAACCGAGGCCGCATCCGCCGCGTACTGTCCGGCCGCGACGCCGTCCTGGGCGTGGCCTTCCGGCCGGGCGTGTTCCGCCGCTACCTGGCCGCCCCGCTGGAGACCGTGACCGACCGCTCCCTGCCGGCTTCGGCGGTACTTCGCGACCCTCTACCGCAGCACGTGGATGTGCTGGACCCGGCCGCACTCGCGTCAGCGGTCGACGCGTACCTGGTGGCGAACCTACCGCCGGCGGATGCGGTGGGCGACGAGGTGGCGGCATGGGTGGAGACGATCGCCGAGTCACCCGACCTGCGGCGGGTCGATCAGCTGACGGCGCGGTTCAGCGTGAGCGAGCGGCAGTTGCAGCGGTTGTTCGCGGAGCATGTGGGGGTGAGCCCGAAGTGGGTGTTGCGCCGCTTCCGCCTGCACGAGGTGACCTCGCGCATGGAGGCTCGCAGCCCGATCGACTGGGCGGCGCTCGCGGCGGATCTGGGCTACGCGGACCAGTCCCACCTGACCCGCGACTTCACCAACATGTTCGGCGAACCCCCGACCACCTACGCCGCGCGCTACTGACCCCCTCGCCGCCCGCGTTGACACGACTTCACGGTCGACGCACCGCCTCCGCCCGCGCGACCGGTCGAACTCATGGTCGTCGCACGGTCCTTGTGTGCCCGGCTGGTCGAACTCATGGTCGTCGAACGGTTCTCCTGTGCGCGGCTGGTCGAACTCATGCCTCTTATGCGCGGCTGGTCTCATGGTCGTCGCACGATCTTCGGGGGCGTGGCTCGCTCCCATGCCGGATTTATCGCCCGACAGGCGAAATATCGGGCACGGGGTGTTCGAGGGTGGATGGGCAGAATGGGGCGGCGAACGGGCGGGTTTTGGTGGCCAGGTGGACCCTTGGGCGGGGTTGCCGGCGGCAAGTAGGGTGGCTGGCGATGTCAGCTCAGCGTGTCAGCCTCGCCGGTATCGCTCTCCTGGTCGCCCTGGGCGCGGCCGGCTGCGGCGGCGGCGATCCGGCCCCGACGAGCCAGACGCCCGCGCCGCAGCAGTCGCAGGGGCGGCAGGTGCAGAGCTCGGCCCCCACCGGCGACAACAACGCCGCCGGGCTGGGGGGCACCGCGAGTGCCGCGCCGAAGGGGACCACGAAGCACGTGTTCCCGCTGCAGGGCAAGGGCTCGTACTCGCACGACCACCACGACTACCCGGCCAGCGACATCATCGCCAACTGCGGCCTCAACGCCCTCTCCCCGGTGGACGGCACCGTGCTGGAGGTGACCAAGGTCGACACCTGGACGGCCAAGGTCAACGAGGGCTCGTCCCGCGGCGGCCTGTCGGTGTCGATCCTGGGCAACGACGGCGCCCGGTACTACATGTCGCACTTCTCAGCCATCGACAGCGGCATCGAACCGGGCACGACGGTCCAGGCCGGCCAGCCGGTGGCCAAGGTCGGCCGCACCGGCGACGCGAGCGCCTGCCACATCCACTTCGGCCTCTCACCGGCGTGCGCCAAGACCGGCGACTGGTGGACCCGGCGCGGGGTGATCTGGCCGTGGTCGTACCTCGACGCGTGGAAGGCCGGCAAGGAGAAGTCGCCGGTGGCCGAGCTGGACACCTGGGAGCAGCAGCACGGCTGCCCGGCCAAGGCGACCGCCGACCCGTAAACCGCCACCGCAACGCACCCACTCGCCGCGGGACCACACTCACCCCCGACGAAGCTCACCCGCGATGGCCCAGGACGCGACCGACCCCGCCGACCCTCACGCGACAGCATGCGGGCGACCGAGCAGGCGATCGACTCGGACGCGATCCATGGCAGCGCGAGCGGCCGAAGCGCGACCGCGCGACCAGCAGCGGCTACTCGTACTCCAAGCAGAACGGATGCCCCGCCGGATCGCAGTACACGCGGAAGCCCGCCTCCTTCGTCGAGAGCAGCTGCGCCCCCATCCGCAGCACCTTCGACTCGGCCGCGTCGATGTCGTCGACCCAGATGTCCAGGTGGAGCTGCTGCGGATAGTTCGGGTCCGGCCACTGCGGCGGAATGTGGTGCGGCGCGTGCTGGAAGCTCATCCGGCTCGCCCCGTCGCCGATGTCGATCCAGTCGCCGTCGACCCGGGTGATGGGCAGGTCGAGCAGCTCCGAGTAGAACCGCGCGAGGGCATGCGGGTCCGAGGTGTCCAGCACGACGGTCGAAAGTCTCGCAATCATCCTCCCATCGTGCCCCACCGGTATGACAAAAAACCGCCCGAAGGGCCTACGAAGGCTGCGACTGGATCGCCGTAATGGCCACGGTGTTCACGATGTCCTTGACCGTGGCGCCCCGGGACAGGTCGTTCACCGGCTTGCGCAGCCCCTGCATCACCGGGCCGACCGCCACCGCACCCGCCGAGCGCTGCACCGCCTTGTACGTGTTGTTGCCGGTGTTGAGATCCGGGAAGACGAAGACCGTGGCCTGGCCGGCGACGGGACTGCCGGGCAGCTTGGTCGCCGCGACCGCCGGGTCGATCGCCGCGTCGTACTGGATGGGACCCTCGACGGGCAGGTCCGGGCGGCGGGAGCGGACGATCTCCGTCGCCTCGGCCACCTTGGTGACGTCCGCGCCCGAGCCCGAGGTTCCGGTGGAGTACGACAGCATCGCCACCCGCGGGGTCACGCCGAAGCGGGCCGCCGTCTCCGCCGAGGACAGGGCGATGTCGGCCAGCTGGGCGGCGTCGGGGTCGGGGTTGACCGCGCAGTCGCCGTAGACCAGCACGCGGTCGGGCAGCAGCATGAAGAAGACGCTGGAGGCCACGCTCAGGCCGGGCACTGTCTTGATGATCTCGAAGGCCGGCCGGATCGTGGCCGCCGTGGTGTGGGTGGCGCCGGAGACCATGCCGTCGGCGTGGCCGAGCTGGACCATGAGCGTGCCGAAGTACGACACGTCGGCCACCACGTCGTGCGCCAGGTCGAACGAGACGCCCTTGTGGGCCCGCAGGTCGCGGTACACCTCGGCGAACTTCTCGCGCAGCTCGCTCGTGGCCGGGTCGATCAGCTGCGCGGCGCCGAGGTCGAGGCTCAGGTCGCGGGCCTTGGACCGGATGACGGCCGGGTCGCCGAGCAGGGTCAGGTCGGCGACCCCACGGCGCAGCAGGATGTCCGCCGCGCGCAGGATTCTTTCCTCGGTACCCTCCGGCAGCACCAACCTACGCCGGTCGGCCCGGGCGCGGTCGATGAGGTCGTACTCGAACATCAGCGGCGTCACGCGGGACGAGGCGGTCAGCTCGAGCACGCCGGTCAGCGCGGCGGTGTCCACATTGGACTCGAAGGCGCCCAGCGCGGCCTCCACCTTGCGCGGGTTGGCCGCGCTCAGGCGGTGCTCCATGCGCGTGGAGGAGGCGATGGTGTCGTAGCTGGCCGTGGGTACCGACAAGACCGCCAGGCCGGGATTGAGCCGTTCGAACAGGGCGAGCGCGGCCGGGTCCGGTGCGATGCCGAGGGTCAGTACGATCCCGGCCAGCGGCACCAGGCCCGACGCGTGCGCCGCGCCGGCCGCGACCAGCAGGTCGGCCCGGTCCCCGGGGGTGATGAGCAGGCAGTCGGGCGTGAGGTGGTCCAGCACCGTCGGGACCTGGGCCGCGCCGACGACGTAGTCGAGCACGTCGCGCCCGAGCGCCGTGTCGCGGTCGGCGCCGGCGGTGACGACGCTCGCCCCGAGCTGCGCGGCGACCTCGGCCACCGTGGGGGCGCCGACGGTGGGCACGTCGGGGATGACGAAGCAGGGCACGGGCAACTTCGGCGGCGGTACCGCCTGCATCGTCTTGTTCAACACGACCGCCGCGACGGTCGCGTCGAGGTCGGTGAGCGCGTGATAGGCGTGCCGGGCCATCGAGTCCAATGTGGACTCGTCCGCCCCGCTGCCGTTGACGACCGAGACGACGACGGCGCCGAACTCGTTGGCCAGGCGCGCGTTGAACGCGAGGTCGTCGTCGATGTCGGTGCCGATGACGACGACCGCCTCGTGGTGCTGGGCCACCTGGCGGAAGTGCTCGACGACCTGCCCCACGAGCTCCTCGGCGCGGCCAGCGGCGAGCATCGCGGACGCCTCGGCAAAGGTCACCCCGAAGAGGCGGTCATCCCCGATGTTGTACCGCGACCGCAGCAACTCCAGCAGAACGTCCTCCGACGCCGGGGCGACGGGCCGGAAAACGCCGATCCGCGGCACCTTGCGGGACAACAGTTCGGCGAGTCCGAGGGCCACGGCCGACTTGCCGGAGTCGGGTCCGTGCTCGACGAGGTACACGATGCGGGCCACGGAGTTAGTCTGCCTCCCATGATCCTGGTGCTCAACAGCGGCTCGTCGTCGGTGAAGTTTCGTGTCGTGGATCTCAGCGACCCGGGCGCGGGGGAGCGGGGCCTGATCGAGAAGATCGGCGAGGAGGGCGGGGTGCCCGACCACGCGGCCGCCCTCGAACAGGTGCTCGACGGCCTCGGCGACGCCGACATCGAGGCGGTCGGGCACCGGGTCGTGCACGGCGGCGCCCGCTTCACCGCCCCGGCCGTGGTGGACGACGCGGTGCTGGACGCGCTGCGCGAGCTCGTACCGCTGGCGCCCCTGCACAACCCGGGCGGCATCACCGGCATCGAGGCGGCCCGGGAGAAGCTGCCGGACGTCCCGCACGTCGCGGTGTTCGACACCGCCTTCCACGCGACCATCCCACCGGCCGCGGCGACGTACGCCATCGATCGGGACCTTGCCGCGCAGTACAATATCCGGCGTTTCGGTTTTCACGGAACCTCGTGCGAATATGTCGCCGGGCGGACGGCCGCGCTGCTGGAGCGGCGCCCCGAGGACCTCAACCTCATCGTCCTGCACCTGGGCAACGGCGCCAGCGCGACGGCCGTGCGCGGCGGGAAGAGCGTCGACACCTCGATGGGGCTGACGCCGCTGGAGGGGCTCGTGATGGGCACCCGCTCCGGCGACCTGGACCCGGCCGTGCCCGCGTACCTCAACCGGGTCGCCGGCCTGGACTTCGCCGCCGTCGACGACGCCCTGCAGCGCCACGCGGGCCTGCTCGGCCTGGCCGGCGTCAACGACATGCGCACGGTCCTGGAGCGCCGCGCGGCCGGCGACGAGCACGCCGCGCTCGCCTTCGACGTGTACTGCCACCGCATCCGCAAGTACGTCGGCGCCTTCCACGCCGTCCTGGGCCGCCTCGACGCGATCGCCTTCACCGCGGGCGTCGGCGAGCACGCCCCGGCCGTCCGCGCGGGCGCCCTGAGCGGCCTCGAAACCTGGGGCATCACCGTCGACGAGACCCGCAACGCGGCCAACGAGCGCATCATCAGCCCGGACGGCGCCCGGGTGGCCGTGTGTGTCGTCCCCACCGACGAGGAGTTCGCCATCGCGGAGCAGACCGCCGCATTGGTACTGTGACCCCGCGCCTGATCGCGATCGATGGCATCATGCTCCGGTGCGGAGGATCGGTGCGCTCGCCTGTCTGCTGATCGCGGTGTTCGCCCTGTTCGTGGCCGACCGCGCGGCCCGGTCCGGCGAGGACGGCGTGCGCCGCTACGCCGACGGTTCCGCCCCGACCGCGACCCCGCGGGAGCCCCGCGCGTGGTGGGAGGAGCCGCACCCGCCGCGTGACGTGCAGGTCGACGTGGTGGTGCGGGCCGAGGGCGACGAGGTCCGCGTCACGCAGGCCTACGACATCGTGCTGCGCCCCGGCGATCCGCTCGTGGCCCAGGTGCGCACCGGTCGCATCGGCAGCGACGAGCTGGCCTCGCGCCTGGCCGGTGGGTCGGCCCGGGGCATGGCGGTGCTGACCTACGCGAACGCCCGGGACGACGTGCACGCGTCCTTCCAGTCGTCGTACACCGAAGCGGCCGGGCCGGTCACCGTCAGCTTCCAGGTCGTGCCGCTGACGCTGGAGACGCCGGCCGGAGTGCGCCGGACCGTGCGTATCCAGGCCGACGGGTACGCGATCTGGGCAGTCGGCGGTGAGCCCGAGCGCCAGGACCGCACGCATGCCGTGCTGACCGGGACGGGCGCGTTCTCGGTGCGGCTCGACGCCGATGCCGCCCCGCCGACGCGGGACGGCGGCCCGTTGCCGGAGGGCATCGCGTGGCTGCTGGTCATGTTCGCGCCGTGGCTGGCCCTTGCCCCGGTGCGGCGCATGAGGCGGGCCGTCGGCGCGGTGTTCGCGGCCGGCCTCGCCATCGGTGTGACGGTCCTGGCGAGCCGCGCCGGGGCGGTGACCGACCGGGCCGGGGCGGTGCTCGTCTGCGTCGGCGTCCCGGCCGTGCTGCTGACGATCGCCCGGGTGGCGGGTGTCGCCCGGCCGCGGGTGCGGACGCTCGCGATCGCGGCGACGGCGGTGGCCGGGACGGCGCTGGTGCCGGCCGCGCTCGTCGCCACGCAGGCGCCCCCGATGCCGTCGGCCGCCGGATGGGCCCTGCTCTTCGGCCCGCTCGCCGGGGCCGCGGCGATGGCGCTGGCGCGCCGGTCGGCCGTGCTCGGGGCGGCGGCCGCGCTCGCCGGGGTCGCGACCGTGCTCGGCGCCGCGCCGCACGGCTGGGCACCACTGGCGGTCGCGGCGATCGGCGTCATGTGGGTGCTGCCCCTCGCCATCGCGCTGCCGGCGCGCCGGCCCTGGTGGTGGCTCGGCGGCGGGCTCCTCGCCGGGGCGCTGCTCCTGGTGCCGCTGCAACGGCCGGACTTCGCCTGGGATGTGGCGTGGCCGGAGCTGGCCGAGCGGGCGCTGATGCTGGGCAACCTGGTGCTGGCCGGGGCGCTGGTGGTGCTGCTGGCGCGGGCCGGGCGGGACCGGCGGGCGCTGCGGGACCGGGGGATCGTCGTCGCGGCGGTGGTGCTCGTGCTGTGTGTGGCGATCGACGCGGCGCCGTACACCTGGGCCCACGTGGCCGCGCTCGGGGTGCTGTGGGGTGGGCTGCTCGCGCTGGCCGGAAGCGCGCGGGGCCGGCTGGTCTCCGTGGCCACGCACGCGCGGCTGGTGCGGGCCGAGCTGCGGCGCCGGATGCTGCGCGCGGCCGCCGGAGATGTGTTCCGCGGGGCGCGGGCGAAGCTGGCGGGCGGGACGGCGCTGGAGGAGTACGACGAGACGCAGGCCCGGCTCGATGCGGCGGTCGAGCGGGGCGGGCGGCCCGTCGACGGGGTGCCGGCCGGGCACGCCCTGGCCACCGATGCCGGGCGGTCGCCGTGGGCGAACGCGCTGGCCGCGATCGGGTACGCGGCTCCGGCAGCGGTCCTGCTCGTCGCCTACGAGGTTGTGGCCATGGTGCAGCAGGACGACGGCGCGGGGCTGCGGTACCTGTCGCTGCTCGAACTGGCCGACGTGGCCCGGCATCTGCTGCGGTGGCCGGTGTACGCGGGGCTGTTCGGCTACTGCTACCCACTGCTGCGCGGGCGCGGGCCGAACCCCAAGGCGCTCGGCCTCGCCGCCGTCGTGCTCGTGGCCGAGCTGCTGCCGATCCTGGCCGATCCGCGGGCCACGGCCGGCGGGCGGCAACTGGCGATCGCGGTGCTGCTGCGGGCCGGGCAGGTGCTCGTGTTCTTCGTGGTGCTCGGGCTGCTGTGGGAGCGGCGCCTCGCGGTGCTGGCCGACGTCGGGTGGAGCCGGCTGCGTGACATGCGCCGGATCACCACCCTCGCCACGCCCGTCGGCACCGTCGTGCTGACCGTGGTCACGGCGCTCGGGACCGCGCTCGCCGGGGCGGCCGCCGCCGCGCTGATCGCCAGTCAGACGCCCGCACCGCAGGCGCCGCGGCCGGCGCCGTCAAGCAGTCGCTGACGCGCCGACCGGGGTCCACAGCGGGTACTTCGGGGCGCGCCCGTCGCCCGACGAGCGGCCCCGCAGGCGGCGGGTCACCCAGGGCAGGACGTGCTCGCGGTAGTACCGGGCCTCGGCCAGCAGGCCGCTGGACGCCTTCGGGCCGGGGTCGACGCGGTGCGCCGTGGTCGGGTGGCCCAGGGCGGTCAGCACGAGGCTCGCGACCCGCTGGTGGCCGGCCGCGTTGAGGTGCAGGCGGTCGCCCGACCAGTACGGGGCCTTGCGGATCTCCTCGTCGCCGAAGATGTTGACGAAGAGCACGTTGTCGTAGCGCGCGGTCAGCTCGCGCACGGCGGCCGACAGGACGGTGCCCTTGCGTTGGATGACCTTGCCCATCGGCAGGTGCTCGGACGGGTCGGCCCCGCTGAGCAGGAGCATGCGCACGCCCGCCTCGGTGGTCCGGCGCACGGCCGTTTCGGTGAGGGAAAGCAGTTTTTCCATGTCGGTACCGCGGCGCATCATGTCGTTGCCGCCGCCGTTGAGCGACAGCATCGTCGGGGCCGGGTCCAGCGACAGGGCCACGTCCAGCTGCTCGTCCAGGATGGGGCCGAGCAGGCGGCCGCGGATGGCGAGGTTGGCGTACTGCACGGTCTCGCCGGTCGCCTCGGCGATGCCGGCCGCTACGAGGTCGGCCCAGCCGCGGGGAACACCGTCCGCGCGCTCGTCGCCCATGCCCTCGGTGAAACTGTCCCCGATCGCCACATACCGCACGAGCCCATCATGCCCCTTGAAGATCAGCGCCAGCCGCGCGGGTGGCTGGCCGCGCGCGGGCCGCTGCCGCGCAGCTCGCCGCCGGCCGCCTCGGCGAGGATGTCGGCCAGGGCGTCGAAGTCGTCGCGGACCAGGCCGGCCGTGATGCGCACGTGGTCGGAGTCCAGGTGGCTCACCTCGAACGGGGCGCCGGGCGCCACCGCGATCCCGTGGGCGGCGAGCGTCAGCAGCGCCACCTGCTGGTTCGCCACCGCCACCCAGATGTTGATGCCGTCCGCGCCGGTGGCGGTGACCCCGCGCGCGTCGAGGGCGTCCAGCAGCGCCGTACGGCGACGGGCGTATTCGTCGCGGGCCTGGGACACTTGCAGTACCGTAGCCGCGTTTGTCAGCAGTTCCAGCAGCACCGCCTGCAGCAGGCGGGACGACCAGCCCGGGCCCAGGAGCCGGCGATCGGTGACCGCGGTGACGACCGAGGCCGGCCCGCCGATCGCGGCCAGGCGCAGGTCGGGGCCGTGGCTCTTGGAGAAGCTGACCACGTGCACGGTGCGGTCGGGCAGGCGGCGGCCGAGGCTGACCGGCGGGGCCGTGGCGATCGCGCCGGCGTGGTCGTCCTCGATCACCGTGACGCCGGGGTGGCGGGCCAGGACGCGGGCGAGCTTGTCGGCGCGGGCCGCGGTCATGCTCGCGCCGGTCGGGTTGTGCGCCCGCGGCTGCAGGAACAGCGCGACCGGGTCGCAGGCCAGGGCGGCGTTGAGCGCGTCGGGGCGCAGGCCGTGCTCGTCGATGCCCACCCCGACGACGGTGGCGCCGACCGTTTCGAGCAGGTCCAGCGTCGGCGGGAAGGCCGGGTCCTCGACGAGCACGTGATCGCCGAAGCGGACCACGACGCCGGTGATCCGGTCCAGCGCGTCCATCGCGCCGTCGACGACCGTGAGCCGTTCGGGCGGGAAGGGCCAGCGCTCCCGCAGGACCTCCTCCAGGCCCGGCAGGACGGCCCCGTCGAGGTACGACGTGGTCAGCCGGGCGTCGCCGATCCGCTTGAGGGCCTCGGTGAGGCTCGGCAGCAGGTCGTAGTCCGGGATGCCGGTCGAGTAGTCGTGCACCGGGCCGCCGCGCAGCTCGCTGACCCGGGTGCCGAGCTGGGCGTACCGCAACCGCTGGCGCGGCACCGACGGGCCGGCGACGAACGTGCCCGAACGGCCGCGGGTTTGGATGGCCCCCGCGCGGGCAAGGCTGCGCCACGCCTCGCTGACCGTGGTGGGGCTGATGCCGAGCTCGCGGGCGACGTCGCGGACCGTCGGCAGGCGGGTGCCCGGCGGCAGCGTCCCGGCGGTCACGAGCCGGCTGACGGCAGCGGCGATTCCCCGGGCGCTGCGATCGTCGACCGCTCCCGTGATCAGAGCCAGCAAATTACATCTCCGAAACATTCTGTAACGGTGGGACCATTGTCCGCCTAGATTTGTGTCGTTAGTGTCCTACGGCATCTGACCCGATACAAGGTCGGTCCGCCGCCGGGCAAACTCCCCGCCACCGGCCAATGTGGACCGACCAGAGAGGGGTAGCCATGACGATCGTCCGCGCCGCCATCGTCCAGACCAATTGGACCGGCGACAAGGAGTCGATGATCAAGGCGCACGAGGACTACGCGCGCCAGGCCGCCGCCCAGGGCGCCAAGGTCATCTGCTTCCAGGAGCTGTTCTACGGCCCGTACTTCTGCCAGGTGCAGGACTCCGCCTACTACGAGTACGCCGAGTCGATCCCCGGCCCGACCACCGAGCGCTTCCAGGCCCTCGCCGCCGAGCTGGGCATGGTCATGATCCTGCCGATGTACGAGCAGGAGCAGCCCGGCGTCCTCTACAACACCGCCGCCGTGGTGGATGCGGACGGGAAGTACCTCGGGAAGTACCGCAAGAACCACATCCCCCAGGTCAAGGGCTTCTGGGAGAAGTTCTACTTCCGCCCCGGCAACCTCGGCTACCCCGTCTTCGACACCGCCGTGGGCAAGGTCGGCGTGTACATCTGCTACGACAGGCACTTCCCGGAGGGCTGGCGCGCGCTCGGCCTCAACGGCGCCCAGATCGTGTTCAACCCGTCGGCGACGAGCCGGGGCCTTTCCGCGTACCTCTGGCAGCTCGAACAACCCGCCAGCGCGGTGGCCAACGAGTACTTCATCGGCGCGATCAACCGCACCGGCATCGAGGACCTGGGCGAGAACGACTTCTACGGTACGAGCTACTTCGTCGACCCGGAGGGCAAGTTCGTCGGCGAGGTCGGCGACGCCCACAACCCCGAGCTGATCGTGCGCGACCTGGACCTCGACCTGCTGGCCACGGTCCGGGACCGCTGGCAGTTCTACCGCGACCGCCGTCCCGACGCCTATGGGGAGCTGGTACAGCCGTGACGGGTTTGCTCATCAAAGGGGGGACGGTCGTCGGCCCGCACGGGGCCGTTCCCGGCGATGTCCTCGTCGTCGGCGAGAAGATCTCCGCGATCTTCATGCCGGGCGACGGGCCGGTCGAGGGCGACTTCGAGGTGCTCGACGCGACCGGGAAGTACGTGATCCCCGGCGGGGTCGACGCCCACACCCACATGGAGCTGCCGTTCGGCGGCACATTCGCCAGCGACACCTTCGACACCGGCACCCGGGCGGCGGCGTTCGGCGGCACCACGACCATCATCGACTTCGCCGTGCAGCGCACCGGCGAGGTGGTGCAGGACGGTCTGGCCGCGTGGCACGCCAAGGCGGCCGGTGAGTGCCACGTCGACTACGCGTTCCACCAGATCCTGGGTGGCGTCGACGACGAGTCGCTCAAGGCCATGGACCAGCTCGTCGCCGACGAGGGCATCACGAGCTTCAAGCTCTTCATGGCGTACCCCGGTGTCTTCTACAGCGACGACGGCCAGATCCTCCGCGCGATGCAGAAGGCCCGCGACAACGGCGCCATGATCATGATGCACGCCGAGAACGGCCCGGCCATCGACGTGCTCGTCAAGCAGGCGCTGGAACGCGGTGAGACGGACCCGATCCACCACGGGCTGACCCGGCCCGAGGCGCTCGAGGCGGAAGCGACCAGCCGGGCCATCTGGCTCGCGTCCGTGGCCGCGGACTGCCCGCTCTACATCGTGCACCTGTCCGCGTCCAAGGCCCTCGAACAGGTCGCCGCCGCCCGGGACCTCGGCCGCAATGTCTTCGCCGAGACCTGCCCGCAGTATCTGTACCTCACCCTGGAGGACCAGCTGGGCGCGCCCGGCTTCGAGGGTGCCAAGTGGGTCTGCTCCACCCCGCTGCGCAGCAAGCACGAGAGCCACCGCGCCGACCTGTGGAAGGGCCTGCGCAGCAACGACCTGTCCGTCGTCTCCACCGACCACTGCCCCTTCTGCTTCAAGGATCAGAAGGAGCTGGGCATCGGCGACTTCTCCAAGATTCCCAACGGCATCGGCAGTGTGGAGCACCGCGTCGACCTGCTGTACCAGGGCGTCGTCGACGGCCACCTCAGCCTGGGCCGCTGGGTCGAGACGATCGCGACGACCCCGGCCCGGATGTTCGGCCTCTACCCCCGCAAGGGCGTCGTCGCGCCGGGGTCCGACGCCGACATCGTGCTGTACGACCCCGCGGCCCGCACCCGCATCAGCGTCGAGACGCACCACATGAACATGGATCACTCGGCCTGGGAGGGCTACGAGATCGCCGGCAAGGTCGACACGGTCATCTCCCGGGGGACCGTCATCGTGTCCGGCGACACCTACCACGGCCGCAAGGGTCACGGACAGTTCCTCCGCCGGGGACTGTCGGACTACCTGGTCTAGGGGTGAGCGATATGCGAGAGATCAAGCACTGGGTCGACGGGCAGGCCGTCGCCGGCACCAGCGGCCGGCAGCTGCCGGTCTGGGACCCGGCCACCGGCGAGCAACAGGCGTACGTCGTCGCCGCGACCGCCGCCGAGACCGACGCCGCCGTGGCGAGCGCCCTGGCCGCGTTCCCGGCCTGGCGGGCGGCGTCGCTGTCCCGCCGCGCCGAGGTCATGTTCCGCTTCCGCGAGCTCGTCGACGCCAACCGCAAGGAGATCGCGGCGCTGGTCTCGGCCGAGCACGGCAAGACCGTCGCCGACGCCGAGGGCGAGCTGGCCCGCGGCCTGGAGAACATCGAGTTCGCCACCGGCGCCCCGCACCTGCTCAAGGGCGGCTACAGCGAGCAGGCCAGCAACGGCGTCGACGTGTACTCGATCCGCCAGCCGCTGGGCGTCGTCGCCGGCATCACGCCGTTCAACTTCCCGGCGATGGTGCCGATGTGGATGTTCTGCAACGCGCTCGTGTGCGGCAACACCTTCGTGCTGAAACCCAGCGAGAAGGACCCGTCCGCCGCGCTGCTGCTGGCCGACCTGCTGCGCCAGGCCGGGCTGCCCGACGGCTGCTTCAACGTCGTGCAGGGCGACCGCGAGGCCGTCGAGCGGCTCCTGGTGCATCCGGACGTGCAGGCGCTGAGCTTCGTCGGCTCGACCCCGATCGCGCGGGCCGTCTACGAGGCCGGAACCCGGGCCGGCAAGCGGGTGCAGGCGCTCGGAGGAGCCAAGAACCATATGGTGGTACTCCCCGATGCCGACGTGAACGCCGCCGCCGACGCCGCGGTCTCGGCCGGCTACGGCTCGGCGGGGGAGCGGTGCATGGCCGTGTCCGTCGTCGTCGCGGTGGGCTCGGTCGCCGACCCGCTCGTCGCCGCGATCAGCGAGCGGATCGGCCAGATCGCGGTCGGCCCGGCCACCGACCCGGCGGCCGAGATGGGCCCGCTCATCACCCGCGAGCACCGCGACCGGGTGGCCGGCTACCTCGCCGAGCCCGGGGCGGCCGAGGTCGTCGTCGACGGCCGCGAGGCTCCCGTCAGCAGCGGGCCCGGGTTCTTCCTCGGCGCCTCGCTGGTCGACAAGGTGACGCCGGATTCGCCGTTGTACCGCGACGAGATCTTCGGCCCGGTCCTGTCGGTGGTGCGCGCGGACTCCTACGACGAGGCCGTCAAGCTGGTCAACGACAACGAGTACGGCAACGGCACCGCGATCTTCACCCGCGACGGCGGGGCGGCCCGGCAGTTCCAGTACGACGTGGTCTGCGGGATGGTCGGGGTCAACGTCCCGGTGCCGGTCCCGGTCGCCTACTACAGCTTCGGCGGCTGGAAGTCCTCGCTCTTCGGCGACCTGCACATGTACGGCCCGGAAGGCATCCAGTTCTACACCCGCAGCAAGGTCGTCACCTCGCGCTGGCCCGACCCGGCCACCTCCGAGGTCGACCTGGGATTCCCGAAAGTGCGGTGAGCGACCATGGACGTAGGGGTGGTCCTGCAGTGCGACCCGCCCGCGATGGGCGTGGTCGAGTTGGCCAGGAAGGCCGAAGCGGCCGGTTTCACGCATGTGTGGACGTTCGACTCGCACGTGCTGTGGCAGGAGCCGTTCGTCATCTACAGCAAGATCCTCGCCGACACCGAGCGGGTCGTGGTCGGCCCGATGGTGACCAACCCGGGGACCCGGGACTGGACGGTCACCGCGTCGCTGTTCGCCACCCTCAACGAGATGTACGGCAACCGCACCGTCTGCGGCATCGGGCGCGGCGACTCCGCGGTGCGGGTGCTCGGTTCGCGCCCCACCACGCTCGCCGAGCTGCGCGAGTGCGTGCAGGTCATTCGCGAACTCGGCAACGGGCGTGCGGTACACCTGCGGGATCGTGACCTGCAATTCGCGTGGGCGCCCGACTCCCGGCTCGAGGTCTGGGTCGCGGCCTACGGGCCGAAAGCCCTGGCCCTCACCGGGGAAGTGGGCGACGGCTACATCCTGCAGCTCGCCGACCCGGACATCGCGGCCTGGATGATCAAGGCGGTCCGCGCGGCGGCGGAGAAGGCCGGCCGCGACCCGGCGGCCATCAAGTTCTGCGTGGCCGCACCGGCCTACGTCGGCGACGACCTGGCCCATCAACGCGACCAGACCCGCTGGTTCGGCGGCATGGTCGGCAACCACGTGGCCGACATCGTCGAGCGCTACGGCGCCGACGGGGCCGTGCCCACCGTGCTCACCGACTACATCAAGGGCCGCAAGGGCTACGACTACGCCGAGCACGGCCGCGCCGGCAACACCCACACCGACTTCGTGCCCGACGAGGTCGTCGACCGGTTCTGCATCCTGGGCCCGGTCGAGCACCACCTCAAGCGCCTCGCCGAGCTCAAGGACCTCGGCGTGGACCAGTTCGCCCTGTACCTGCAGCACGACGCGAAGGAGTCCACGCTCGCCGCATACGGCGAGCACATCATCCCGGCCGTCAGATGAGACGAGCCCTGGCCGCCCTCGTCGGCGTGGTTGCCTTCGGGGCCCTCTGGGAAGGTTACAAGGCGGTCGGCAACGACGAGGGCACCGCCGTCTTCGGGGTCCGCATCCTCCCGCGGGCCGACGACCTTTCCATGCCGCATTTGTACAGCGTGTTGCAGCGACTGTCCCGGCCCGAGCTCACCGGCGGCCGCGCGATCTGGCGCGTGGTGCTCGACGCGTGCCTGTTCACCCTCGGCGTGACGGCGGCCGGGTTCGCGGCCGGCGTCCTGATCGGATTCGTGCTGGCGGCGCTCATGCAGCGCTTCCGGGTCGTCGAGCGGGGCCTGCTGCCGTACGTGGTGCTGTCGCAGACGGTGCCGCTGGTGGCCCTCGCACCGCTCGTCGCCGGCTGGAGCGGGGCGCTGTCGTTCGGGCCGTACCCGTGGCAGGACTGGATGACGGTGTCCACGATCGCGGCGTACCTCGCGTTCTTCCCGGTCGCCGTCGGTCTGCTGCGCGGCCTGCAGTCCCCCTCGGCGGCCGGCGTCGAGCTGATGCGCAGCTACGCCGCCGGCTGGTGGCGCACGTTCGTCAAGCTCCGGCTGCCCTCGGCGCTGCCGTTCCTGTTCCCGGCCCTGCGGCTGGCGGGTGCGGCGGCGGTCGTCGGGGCGGTCGTCGGCGAGATCTCGACCGGCACCAGAGGCGGGATCGGCCGGCTCGTCATCGAGTACTCCCGCGAGGCCACCACCGACCCCGCGAAGGTCTACACCGCGATGCTCGGCGCGGCCCTGCTGGGCCTCTGTGTCGCCGGGTTCGTGAGTCTGCTCGAGCTTCCCCTCATGCGTCACAGGCGTCGAGTCGAGGTGAACGTCGTATGACGGCGGTGTCGATCGCCGGTGTCAGCAAGGTATTCAACCAAGGTCGCCCCGACGAAGTGGCGGCACTGTCCGATGTGGATCTGACCGTCGACAGTGGACAGTTCGTCTCCCTGATCGGCCCCTCCGGATGCGGCAAGTCGACGCTGCTGCGGCTCATCGCGGACCTCATCGAGCCGACGGCCGGAAACGTGACCGTGGCCGGAAAAGCGGCCGGGCAGGCGCGCCGCGACCAGGAGTACGGCATCGCGTTCCAGCAGGCCGGACTCTTCGAGTGGCGCACCGTGCGGCGCAACGTCGAACTGCCGCTCGAACTGCGCAGGATCCCGCGGCAGCAGCGGCGGACGCGGGCCGAGGAGATGCTCTCGCTCGTCGGGCTGTCGGACTTCGGCGGGCACTATCCGGCGCAGCTCTCCGGGGGCATGCAGCAGCGGGTGGCGATTGCGCGGGCTTTGGCGGTACACCCGAATCTGCTGCTGATGGACGAGCCGTTCGGTGCCCTGGACGAGATGACGCGCGAGCGGTTGCAGACGGAACTGCTGCAGATCTGTGCGGCGACCGGCACCTCGACCGTCTTCGTCACCCACTCGATCTCCGAGGCGGTGTTCCTGTCCGACAAGGTCGTCGTGATGTCGGCCCGCCCCGGGCGCATCACCGCTTCGATCGATATTGCTTTTCCGGCTCGCGATGACTCGACCAGGCAGTCGCCTGAGTATTTTGAGTTTGTCACCGCCGTGCGGAAAGCGCTGCGGTCATGAGACGGATGCTGCCGCCGGTGCTGGTCGGCATCCTGGGACTCGCCGGATGGGAACTCGTGGTCCGGCTGGGCCGCATCGCGCCGTTCATCCTGCCGGCGCCGTCGGCGATCTGGGCCGAGCTGGTCGAGCAGCGCTCCAACGTGCTCGACGCGGCCCTGGCCAGTGGGGCCAACGCGCTCGTCGGGCTGATCGGCGGTACCGTTGCCGCGGTTCTTGCCGCTCTTGTCACGAGCCGGGTGCGGCTGCTCAGCGAGGTGTCGGTGCCGTTCGCGGCCGTCGTGAACGCACTGCCGATCATCGCGCTCGCGCCGATCCTCAACAACATGTTCGAATCGACCAGCAGCGTGCCACGCCGGCTGGTCGCCGGGATCATCGTGTTCTTCCCGGTCTTCATCAACACGCTGCGCGGCCTGCGGGAGGTCGACCCGACCCACCGCGAGCTCATGACCAGCTACGCCGCCGGCTCCTGGACCTTCGCAAGACTGGTCCGGCTCCCCGGCGCGCTGCCGCACCTGTTCACCGGCCTGCGGCAGGCCTCATCCCTCGCGGTCATCGCCGCGGTCGTCGCCGAGTACTTCGGCGGTCTCCAGGACGGCCTCGGCGCGCGGATCACCTCCGCGGCCGCGTTCACCGCCTATCCCCGGGCGTGGGCCTTCGTCTTCGGCGCCTGCGTCCTCGGCCTGGTCTTCTACCTGACCACGCTGTTGCTCGAACGTCTCGCCATGCCCTGGAAGGCTCGTTTCTGAGGGGTTCTTTTATGCGGAAGTACGCTGTTGTCATCGCGGCCGGGCTCCTCCTGTCCGCCTGCGGCACTGCTGATTCGACGTCCCCCACCACCCCCGCCGGCGCCGGCGGCATGACCACCGTGAAACTGCAGTTGCAGTGGTTCTACCAGGCCCAGTTCGCCGGCTACATCGCCGCCGTCGACAAGGGCTTCTACAAGGAGCAGGGACTCGACGTCCAGCTCCTGGAGGGCGGCGTCGACATCGTCCCGCAGACCGTCCTGGCCCAGGGCAAGGCCGACTACGCCGTGGCCTGGGTCCCCAAGGCCCTGGCCTCGCGCGAACAGGGCGCCGGCATCACCGACGTGGGCCAGATCTTCGCGCGCTCCGGCACCTACCAGGTCGCCTTCGCCAGCTCGAACATCAAGTCCCCGGCCGACTTCAAGGGCAAGAAGGTCGGCAACTGGGGCTTCGGCAACGAGTTCGAACTCTTCGCCGGCATGACCAAGGCCGGCCTGGACCCCGGCAAGGACGTGACGCTGGTCCAGCAGCAGTTCGACATGCAGGCGCTGCTGAAGAAGGAGATCGACGTGGCCCAGGCCATGTCCTACAACGAGTACGCCCAGCTGCTGGAGGCCACGAACCCGGCCACCGGCAAGCTGTACCAGCCGGCGGACTTCCAGATCATCGACTGGAAGACGGTAGGTTCGTCGATGCTGCAGGACGCCGTGTGGGCGAATACCGAGAAGCTCAAGGACAAGGCGTACCAGGACCAGACCGTGAAGTTCCTGACCGCCACGATCAAGGGCTGGGCGTACTGCCGCGACCACGCCGAAGAGTGCCGCGACCTGGTGGTGGCCAAGGGCTCCAAGCTCGGCAAGACCCACCAGCTCTGGCAGATGAACGAGGTCAACAAACTCATCTGGCCCTCGACCGGCGGCATCGGCCTGGTGAACGAGGCCGACTGGACGCGCACGGTCGACATCTCGATGACCACGAAGAACCAGACCGGCGACACAGTCCTGAAGAAGAAGCCGGAGGGTCAGGCGTACACGAACGACTACATGCAGAAGGCCCTCGACGCCGCGAAGGCCGCGGGCGTCGACACCACGGGCTCGTCCTTCGCCCCCACCCCGGTAACCCTCACCGCCGGCGGCGCCTGATATCGCCTGGTTCGGGTCAGCGGAATGTGCGTGATTTTGGCAGACTGCCCCGCATGTCCGAGGACCTCGCAACCCCGGAGCCGGCGCCTCCCAAGGCGCCGGCCACCCGGTGGGGCATCATCGCCCTCGTCGTCGTGGCGGTGCTGACGGTGCTGGGCGGCGCGACGGCCCTGATCCTGACCCGCCTGAGCGGCGCACCCCTGACGTCGCCGTCGCCGCGGTACGTGTCGTGCATCCAGTTCGGCACCAGCGACAAGGAGTACTGCGACCGCTTCGTCGACGACATCGCCCGCCGCGACGAGCTCACCCAGGAGCAGCGCGACGCCCTGGAGCCGGACGCCAAGCGGGCCCGGGAGGCGGCCCGCAATCCCGCCCTCTGCCGCGACCTGGCCCGCGGCCTGGAGAACCGGCAGTTCGCCCAGTGCGCGGGCGTGTCCTCCGGATCCGACCGCGGCGCCGGCCGCGCCCCGACGCCCGCCGACGCCGAGGCGATCAGGCTCGCGCTGGAGCAGGCCGGCTTCCCCGGCGCCGTGGTCCGGGTGGCCCGCGACAACGACCCGGCCCCGCACGGCACCATCCTCTTCGCCGTCCCGATCGGCGACGCCTGCCTGCTCGGCTACCAGGCCGCGGGCTCCGGGGGCGGCGGGTTCACCCTGCAGGGCCACCTGCCGGGCGGGCGCTGCCTGCGTGACTGAGGTCTCCCGTAAGTGGTCGTGGCCAGGGCCGGGCCGGGGTCGTTCCCTGATGTGTCGTGGTGGTCGCCGGACCCATGCTTGAGGCATCAGATTTTCCGGTACCTCTTTCCGGTACCTTGACAAGGGAGCGACACAATGGAAACCGTCTACGGCTCGATGCGCCAGCACGGCCTGGTCCGCCCGACGCAGGGCCGGCTCCTGGGCGGTGTGATCGCCGGCCTGGGGCAGCGCTTCGGGATCGACCCCTGGCCGGCTCGGCTGCTGTTCGTGCTGATTCTGCTGGCGATTCCGGGCTCGCAGATTCTGATCTACCCGATCCTGTGGATCCTGATGCCGTCGGAGACTTCGGTGGCCCCGATCACGCCGATCACCCCGCAGGCTCCGGTCGCCTGACAGCTCTACCCAACCCCGCGGCGCCGCGATCGTGACCACCCGGCGCCGCGAGACGTCCCGGCCCGACCGCCTGGCGATGCGGGCGGGGCTGCTGATCTGCGGGGGTGGCGCGGTGTGGGTACCGTGCGGGGAGATCGATTGGCAGGAGGTCGTCCCCGGTGGCGGACAGCGCGTTTCAGGACTGGCTGGTCAGCGACAGCTGGCAGGACTTCAGGCAGCAGCGGGCGATTCGTGAGATTGAGTATTCGCTCAACGATCAGCGGGCCGAGAGCCGGGCGTTGCGGTCGCAGCTGTCGCGGGTGCAGGGGTCCATCGAGCAGCGCCTGAGCCGGCTGATTTCGTCGTTTGACGCGTTTGTCGAGCTCAGTGACCTGCGGGCCGAGCTTGCGGGGTTTGATGAGGCGGCGCGCGCCCGGTACCGGATGCGGCAGGTCCTCGCCTATCGGGCCGGAGCCGCCCCTGCTCTGCCCGCCGCGGTTGAGGATGTCGACGGGTACTGGCTGTCGGCCGCCGCCGCCGCACTGGCCGCGCTCGCTCGGGGGGACGATGCCTCGGCTGAGCTGGAGCGCGCGAGTGCTCGCGATCACCGGCGTACGGCGTTGCTCATGGTCATGTCCGGGGCCGACCTCGATGTGCGCTGGGTCAGTGCCGCCTTTCCCGAACTGCTCGCTGATACCAAACTGACCGCCGCCGAGCGGGGGATCTGGACCGCCGCGGCCGACGGGCTGCTCGGCGAGGCGGCGCTCGAGGTCGTTGCCGGGCGGCTGGCCTCCTTGGTCGGCGGGCTGGGTGAGGAGCGGCGGGCGTCGCTCGATCGGTGGCTCGTCGACCGGGTGCATGCCCTGCCGTCGATGGTGCCGGTTACCGGTGTGTCCTCCTCGTCCGAGCGCAAGGCCGTTGCCGGACTGACCGCCGGTGCCCGGCTTGCCGCCCTTCGGCAGTGGGCGGAATCGACGGCCCCCGCCACCCCAGGAGCCGGCCTTTCGGCCGCGACCGGCGAAGGCGTCGGCGGCGGGTCGAAGTCGGCGGGTGTGGACGGGGCTGGGGATGGGAGTCGGGCGGCGTTGGTGGCGTTGTTGCCTGGGCTCGTGGATGAGGGCAGCGCCGAGGAAGCGCCGACGTTGCGGCGGATCGCGGAGCTGCGGGCGGTCATTGACGATCGGGAGGTCACGCCCGCGGTGAAGTGGTCTGATCCGGTGGGGCTGCCGCTTGATCTGTTGGTGAAGGACGCGTTCGGGGAGGCGCCGGGGCCGCGGGCCTTGGCGCGGCGGGTGCTCAAGGAGCGGGTGCTCGCCGTCGGGGAGGCGTTGCGCGCCGAGGCCGAGGTTGCCGGGCCCGAGGAGCAGACGATCGCCGTTGAGCGGCAGTCGGTTCGGGTGCGGGCCAACGGGCCGGCGCCCGCCGACATGGATGCGGTCTACCGAGTGATCGAGGAGCGTCATCCCGCTGGGGCCGCCAGGGTCTGGGTGCGGTACGCCTGGTTCGCGGCGGCCGTCGTCGCGGTCGGCCTCGCCTTCGCGGTGCCGTTCGGGTTCGGGGTCGTGCTGGTCCTCCTCGCGTTGGTGTTCGGGTTCGTGGGGGTGCGGCGGATCTTCGCCGATCGGATGGAGGTCAACGAGCGGAACGAGCGGTTGCAGGGTGCCCGGGAGCGGGCCGACAAGGCGGTCGAGCAGGAGCGGCAGTCCCTGGGCGAACTGCGCCGCCGGCTCGATGAGACCCGTCGCAGGGCTCCCGAGGAGTTGTCCGGCCTCCGCGCCGCCCTGGCCGAGTGAGGTGCCTACACCCCGATCACGCCAAGCCCAGAAGACCCGGAAAAGCTAGACAACATAAGCGTCCGCGACGTCCAAGGCATCGTCGATCGCGTCAAGGCCGCGCAGCAGGTCCTCCTCCGAGATGATCAGCGGCGGCACCACGTGGACGCGGTTGAAGTGGGTGAAAGGCCACACTCCCCGCGCCTTGCACGCCGCGACCACCTCGGCCATCGGGCGGGCCGCCGCGCCTGAAGCGTTGTACGGCACCAGCATCTCCCGCGTCTCCTTCGAGCGCACGAGCTCGATCGCCCAGAACAAGCCGAGCCCGCGCACATCGCCGACCGAAGGGTGGCGATCCCGCAGCTTCTCGAGGCGCGGGCGGACCACGCGCTCGCCCAGATCCCGTACCCGCGAAGGAATCGACTCGTCCTGCATGACGCCGATCGTGGCCACAGCGGCCGCGCACGCCAGCGGATGGCCGGAATACGTCAGCCCGCCGGGGAACGGACGCTCCGCGAACGCCTCGAAGACCCGCGGGCCGAGGATGACGCCACCGAGCGGTACATAACCGGAATTGACGCCCTTCGCGAACGTGATCAGGTCGGGCACCACCGACCAGTGGTCGACCGCGAACCACTCCCCGCACCGCCCGAACCCGCTCATCACCTCGTCGGCGATGAGCAGCGCGCCGTGCCGGGAGCACAGCTCGCGCACGCCCGCCAGGTAGCCCGGCGGCGGCACGAGGATCCCGTTGGTGCCCACCACCGGCTCCAGGATCACCGCCGCGATCGTCTGCGGCCCCTCCAGCATGAACACCTCCTCGAGGTGCTCCAACGCGCGCGACGCCTCCGAAGCGGCCGAAGTGCTGTGAAAGGGTGACCGGTACGCGTACGGCCCGAAGAACCGCACCACGCCAGGCATGGCCGGCTCGTTGGCCCACCGCCGCGGATCCCCGGTGAGGGTGATCGATCCCGTGGTCGCGCCGTGGTAGGAGCGGTACGCGGCGAGAATCTTGTGTCGCCCGGTCGTTCCCCGCGCCATCCGGATCGCGTGCTCGTTCGCCTCGGTGCCGCCGTTGGTGAAGAACACGTGCGAGAGGTCCCCGGGCGCGATGCCGGCGATGAGCCGCGCGGCCGCGCTGCGCGCGGCGTTGCCGAAGGTCGGCGCGATCGTGCACAGGCGCGCGGCCTGCTCCTGGATCGCGGCCACGACCCGCGGGTGCTGGTGGCCGAGGTTGAGGTTGACCAGTTGCGAGGAGAAGTCCAGGTAGTGCGTCCCGGCCTCGTCCCAGAAGGTGGCGCCGAGACCGCCCTCGACCACGACCGGGTCGAGCATCCGCTGGGCGGACCAGGAGTGGAAGACGTGTGCGCGGTCGTCGCGGTAGGCGTCGGTGCGGTGTTCCGTCATGGGCTGACGCTAATGGCACACATCGCGCCGTACAATATCCGCTCTGTTTCAAAATGTTCCCGGACGTATCCTGTCGCCATGCAGATCACCTCGGTGCGGGAACTGGAGGAACTGCTCGGGTCGCCGATGCCCCGGGCCGTCAGCAAAGAGCGCGACCGCCTCTGCCAGACCGATCTGGACTGGCTCGGCCTGTCCCCGTTCGTCCTCGTCGGCACGTCCGACGCGGAGGGCAACTGTGACGTGTCGCCGAAGGGCGATCCGGCCGGTTTCACGTATGTCATTGACGAGTCCACGATCGCGATCCCCGAGCGCCCCGGCAACCGGCGGGCCGACGGCTTCCACAACATCCTCGCCAACCCGCACGTCGGGCTGATCTTCCTGGTTCCCGGCCGCCGGGAGACGCTGCGCATCAACGGGCGGGCCCGGCTGTTCACCGACGCGCCGTGGTTCGACGAGCTCGTCGTCGAGGGGCACCGGCCGATCATGGCCCTGGTCGTCGACATCGACACGATCTTCTTCCACTGCCAGAAGGCGTTCATGCGCTCCAAGCTGTGGAAGCCCGAGAGCTGGACGCCGGAGGCGCTGCCGTCGCACGCCAAGCTGGTCAAGAGCGTGCAGGACACGGCGGAGACGGTGGAGGAGCTCGAGGCGTACTACGCGGAGAGCAATTACGCGCGCGGCCTCTATTAGGGGCTTAGCCCCACTGTGCCCAGGTGCGAAAACGGCCAGAATGGCGAGCATGAAGCCGTGGCCGTTCGCGAAACGAGGGCTGGTCGCCGTCGCGCGGGTGGCGGTGGCCGGCATCCTCGGCACGCCCATCCACATCGTGCTCGTGCTGCTCACCCTCATCTCGCTCGCGACCACGGTCGTCGGCGTCGGACTGGTGCTCGCCCCGCTCGTGCAGCTGCTGGTGCGCGCCTACGCCGACCTGCGCCGGTGGATGGCCCGCGAGTGGAGCGGCGTGGACATCCCCCGCCCGTACCGGCCCCGGCCCGACGGCGCCTGGATCGGCACCCCGAAGCGGTGGCTGTGGCTCGTGCGCGACCCCGCGACCTGGCGCGACCTGCTATGGCTGGTCGGGGGCGCACCGCTGGGCCTGGGGTTCGGCTTCGGATCCGCGATCCTTCTCGTGTACGGCCTGCAGGGCGTCATCCTCCTGCCCGTCATCATCAACCTGGTCTCCGGCGACGACACCGGCTACGGCGTGACGTGGCCCCTGAACCAGGTGAGCTGGGGCTCCGTGCCGTTCCAAGGGGCTCTGATTACGGCCGGCATCCTGTATGCCGCGCCGTGGCTGCAATGGGCGCTCGCGAAGTACGACCAGAGCCTCCTCGGCCCGACCAGCGCCGCGGTGCTCACCCGGCGCGTCGACCGCCTGACCGAGACCCGCACCCAGGTCGTCGACGCGCAGGCGGCCGAGCTGCGGCGCATCGAGCGCGATCTGCACGACGGCGCGCAGGCCCGGATCGTGGCGCTCGGCATGAGCCTGGGCATGGCCGAGGACCTGGTGCTGCACGACCCGGCCGCCGCCCAGCAGCTGATCGCCGAGGCGCGGGAGGCCAGCGGGCTGGCCCTGGCCGAGCTGCGGCACCTGGTCCGGGGCATCCATCCACCGGTACTGGCCGAGCGTGGCCTGGTCGGCGGCCTGCGCGCGCTGGCCCTGACGATGCCGGTGCCGGTCGTCGTCGAGGGCGAGCTGCCCGGGCGGCCCCCGGCGCCGGTCGAGTCGGCCGTGTACTTCGCCGCCGCCGAGGCCCTCGCCAACGTGGCCAAGCACAGCGGCGCGCGGGCGGCCTGGGTATCGTTGTCGTACCTCGGGGGAGCGCTCTACTGCAGCGTCAGCGACGACGGCGTCGGCGGCGCGGCGCCCGGGTCGGGCTCCGGCCTGGCCGGGGTCGAGCGCCGGCTCGCCGCGTTCGACGGCAGCCTGCGCCTCGACAGCCCGCCCGGGGGCCCGACCGTGCTGACGATGGAGCTGCCGTGCGTGTTGTCATCGCCGAAGACCTCGCCCTTCTCCGCGACGGGCTGATCCGCCTGCTCGGGGCGTACGGGTTCGAGGTCGTCGCGGCGGTCGACAACGGCACCGACCTGCGTTCCGCGCTGCTCGGGCACCGGCCCGACGTGGCCGTCGTCGACGTGCGCCTGCCGCCGACGTTCACCGACGAGGGGCTGCGCGCCGCGATCGCCGCCCGCGCCGAGGTGCCGGGCCTGCCCGTGCTCGTGCTCTCCCAGCACGTCGAGCAGCTCTACGCGCGGGAGCTGCTCTCCGACCGCCGCGGCGGCGTCGGGTACCTGCTCAAGGACAGAGTGTCCACAGTGGGCGAATTCGTCGAGGCGGTGCGCCGGGTCGCGGCCGGCGGCACGGCCATGGACCCCGAGGTCGTCTCCCAACTCCTGGCCCGCAACGCCGGAGCACCGACCCGCGCGCTGACCCCGCGCGAGCGCGAGGTGCTCGGCCTGATGGCGGAGGGCCGCTCCAACGCCGCCATCGCCGGGCGCATGTTCGTCACCGAGAAGGCGGTCGGCAAGCACATCAACAACATCTTCGGCAAGCTTGGCCTGCCCCCGTCCGAGGACGACAACCGCCGCGTCCTCGCCGTCCTGGCGTTCCTCAACGCATGAAACGTCACGCTATTACGGAGCTCTTCACCCGTCGGCCCCCGTCCGAGGACGACAACCGCAGTGTCCTCGCCGTTCTGGAGTCCCGCAACGCATGAAACGTCACGCTTTTACGGAGCTCACCGCCCGCCTGCGCGCGGCCGGCTGCGTGTTCGCCGAGGAGGAGGCCGAGCGGCTGCTCGCCGCGGCATCCACTGTGGACGAATTGGAGACGATGGTGGCGCGCCGGGTCGCCGGGCATCCGCTCGAACACGTGCTCGGGGTGGCGTTTTTCGCGGGTGTACCGTTCGCGGTGGCCGATGGCGTGTTCGTGCCCCGGCACCGCACGGAGCTGCTCACCGCGACCGGCCGCGGGCTGCTGTGCGACGGGGGAGTGGTGCTGGACCTCTGCTGCGGCACCGGCGCCCTCGGCCTGGTCGTCGTGCGCGGCTTCGCGGGCGTGCGCCTGGTGTCCACCGACATCGATCCGGTCGCCGTCGACTGTGCGCGCCGCAACCTCGACGGGGTGACGGAGGAGGTCTTCGCGGGCGATCTCTTCTCGGCGGTACCGTCGACGCTGCTCGGATCGGTTGACCTGCTGCTGGCGAACGTGCCCTATGTGCCCACCGCCGAGATCGCCTATCTGCCCGAGGAGTTCCGCGTGCACGAGGCGCGCGCGGCCCTGGACGGCGGCGCCGACGGGCTGGACGTGCTGCGCCGGGTCGCCGCCGAGGCCGGGGGCTGGCTGGCCCCCGGCGGCGCGCTGCTGACCGAGGCGGGCCCGGCCCAGCTCGGCACCGCCCACGCGCTGCTGCGCGCGGGCGGGCTGAACCCGTACACGGTCACCGACGAGGAGTCGGAGACCAACGTCGTCGTGGCTGTGCGCGAGCCGGGTTAGACGTTCATGGCCACGCGCTGCCCGAGCTCGTGGCTGATCCGCTCGAACGTGCCCGCGTTCTCCTGCTTCTGCACCAGGTTGGTGCGCAGGATCTGCGCGCACTGCAGCTCGCCCATGAGCAGCGCCTTGTCGATGAGCCCCTGGTACATCGCGATGCCCATGTGCGCCAGGCGCGTCTCGGCGTCGACGGTGTAGATCTCCATCGCCTCCATCGACGGCGACTGCTGGGCGAACGCCTGGAACTCGGCGCGCATCCCGTCCATCGCCATGCAGGGCACGTCGTCGGGCTCGGACTCCATCATCGCGAAGCACGTCTCGAGGTTCTGGATCTTCTGCTGCCCCTGTTGCTGCTGGGCGCGCAGGATCTGGGCGAGCGGGCTCTGCTCCGTCCGGCCGAGGATCTCCCCGATCATCTGGTTGCTCTTGTGCTCGGCGTCGTACATGCCCGACAGCTCGTAGAGGAACAGGTCGGCCGGGTTGTCCATTGGCATGCGCTTCTCCCTGTCTCGGTTGAAGACGGCTCTTCTTGGGACGCAACGGCCCTACCCGTAATTTTCACGGCCGCTGCGCTGGTCGCGGGGTGGGCCGCGGGTGGTTCGTTGACCCCTACTGAACCGGTTAATACATTGCCCGGCAACGAAGGGAGGCTCAACATGAGAAAACGGATCATCCTGGCCGCCACCGCCGCGCTGGCCGTCGTGATCTCCGTGTTCGTCGCCGTCCAGCCGGCCCAGGCCGCCGCCGGGTTCACGGTGAGCAACGGCCGGCTGTACGACGCCAACGGCAACGAGTTCGTGATGCGGGGCGTCAGTCACGCGCACACCTGGTACCAGTCGCAGACCAGCGCGTTCGCGAACATCAAGGCGCTGGGCGCGAACACGGTGCGGGTGGTGCTCGCCACCGGCGACCAGTGGGCCAAGAACGACACCGCCGACGTGGCCAACGTGGTCTCGCTGTGCAAGGCGAACAAGCTCATCTGCGTGCTCGAGGCGCACGACACCACCGGCTACGGCGAGGCCGGCGCCGCGGTCTCGCTGGACAAGGCGGTCGACTACTGGCTGTCCATCAAGAGCGCGCTGGTGGGCCAGGAGAAGTACGTCATCGTGAACATCGGCAACGAGCCGTACGGCAACAACGCGGCGACCGTCGCCAACTGGGCCACGGACACCGCCAACGCCGTCAAGCGCCTGCGGGCGGGCGGCTTCGAGCACACCATCATGGTCGACGCCCCGAACTGGGGCCAGGACTGGTCGTTCACCATGCGCGACAACGCGGCGACGGTGTTCGCCGCCGACCCGCAGAAGAACACCGTGTTCTCCATCCACATGTACGGCGTGTTCGACACCGCCGCGGAGATCAACGACTACCTCAACCGCTTCATCTCGGCCAAGCTGCCGATCGTGGTGGGCGAGTTCGGCTTCAACCACTCCGACGGCAACCCCGACGAGGACACCATCATGGCGACGACCACGTCGCTGCGCATCGGCTACCTCGGGTGGTCGTGGAGCGGCAACGGCGGTGGCGTCGAGTACCTCGACATGGTGACGAACTTCAACCCGGCCCAGCTGACCAGTTGGGGCGACCGCATCTTCAACGGCGCCAACGGCATCAAGGCGACCTCGCGCGAAGCGTCGGTCTACGCGGGCGGCACCTCGTCACCCTCCCCGTCGCGCTCCTCGGCGTCGCCCAGTCCCAGCCGCTCGTCGGCGTCGCCCAGTCCCAGCCGCTCGTCGGCGTCTCCTTCTCCGTCCTCCTCCTCGTCCTCGTCGTGCAAGGTCACCTACACGATCGTCGGGCAGTGGCCCGGGGGCTTCCAGGGCGAGGTGAAGATCTCCAGCACCGCCGCCGTCAACGGCTGGAACCTCAAGTGGAACTTCGCCAACGGGCAGGTGCTCAACCAGGCCTGGGGCGCGACCTACGCCCAGTCGGGGGCCGCTGTCACGGCCACCAATGTCAGCTACACCGCGAGCATCCCCGCCGGGGGATCGGTGAGCTTCGGCTTCTTGTCGAGCTGGAACAGTACAAATGCGGCTCCTGGCTCTTTTGCTTTGAACGGCCGCACCTGTAGCTGATCCGCGGCGGCGCCGGCGATGGCCTAACCTGTGCGGGTGGAGCGGGTGGTCATCGTCGGCGCCGGTCCGGTGGGTGTGGCCGCGGCCATCCTGCTGGCCCAGCGGGGGATCGCGTCGCTGGTGCTGGACCGCTATCCGGAGCCGTATCCGCTGCCGCGCGCCGTCCACGTCGACGACGAGGTGATGCGGATCCTGCAGGTCCTGGGCGTGGCCGAGGAGTTCCTGCAGGTGAGCCGGCCCGGCCTGGGGCTGCGCCTGCTCGACGCGCGCCACCGCGTGATGGCCACCTTCGACCGCGACCCTTCCCGCGGGCCGCACGCCTATCCGCAGGCGAACATGTTCGACCAGCCGGACCTGGAACGCTTGCTGCGCCGGCGAATGGCCGCCGAGCCGCTGATCTCGTTCGTGCCGGGGACCGTCGTCTCGGTGGACTTCCCAACGGTGGGCTATCGCCTTCCGGACGGGACGGTTCAATCGGTCCAGGCTTCGGCCGTGCTGGGCTGCGACGGCGCCAACAGCACCGTCCGTGACCTGATCGGCGCCACGCTCGTCGACCTGGGCTTCGAGGAGCGCTGGCTGGTCGTCGACGGGATCTGTGAGGAAGACCTGCGCGCCTGGGGCGGCGTCCACCAGGTGTGCGACCCGCGCCGTGCGGCCACTTTCATGCAATTGGGGCCGCGCCGGTACCGCTGGGAGTTCCGCCTGCTGCCCGGCGAAACCGACCTCGACGTCGACCCGCTGCTCGCACCCTGGCTGGGCACGGTCCCGGTGCGGATCGTGCGCCGCGCGGAGTACACGTTCCGCGCGAGTGTCGCCTCGACCTGGCAGTCCGGCCGCGTCTTCCTGCTGGGCGACGCGGCCCACCAGACCCCGCCCTTCATCGGCCAGGGCCTGGGCGCCGGACTGCGCGACGCGTACAACCTGGCCTGGAAACTGGCGACGGGCGATGCCGCGCTCCTGGCTTCCTACGAACGGGAGCGCCTGCCCCACGTTCGCGCCCAGATCCGCCTGGCCATCGTGGCGGGCTGGGCGATGACCGGCGGCCAGGACCGCGCCGCGGCGGTACGGCGGCTGTTGCTGGGTTCGGTGTGGCGCCTGCCCGGGATGAAGGGGCTCGCCCTCCGCTCCACGTCTCCCGCACTGCGCGGCGTCGGCCGCGGCCGCCTGGCCGGCACGTTCGCGCCCCAGCCGTCCCGTGGCTTCGACACCGTGCTGGGCGACGGGTGGGCGGTGCTGTACACGGGCGCCGAGCCGTCCGGGTTCCCCGCCGAGTACCGCCTGGTGAAGGTCACCGACGAGGTGGACCCGAATGGATCGCTACGACGCTGGATGCGCGGCCGCCAGATCGTCCTGCGCCCGGACCGCGTGGTGTTCGCGACCCGCCGCAGTCAGTGAGGGAAGGCCAGGCCGGCGATCAGGCTCGCCAGGGCGATGACGCCGGTGGCCGCGACGCCGACGACGCCGAAGGCCAGGCTGACCGTGGCGGCCCGGCGCAGGCCGGCCAGGTGGGCGACGGCGATGCTCACCGCCGCCAGGATCGCCGGCACCGTCACCAGGGCGAGCGCCGTCACGACGACGAACACGATTTTGTACTGCACGATCGACCTCCGAGTTGGTCCGCTGCGGCTCGCCCTGATTGCTGGTGCGACGAGTCCGTCGCCAACGGCGGCCGAGCGAGCTGGCTCGGAGTCTGCGTGACAACGGGAGGCCCCGGTCCGTTCACGAACCGGGACCCCCCGCTTACCGCTCGGTCAGCGGCGAATGGCTACCAGGCAGCACCACGCGATCCCCGTCGCGGCGGTGATGCCCATACCGACCTTGAACTCGGCGTCGGCCGTGATTGCCGCCAAGGGCGCCACCGTGAAGCTCGCCATGATCGCGACGAACACGTAGAGCAGCACGATGATCAAGCCAGGCGGGCGGAGATTGATTACTGAATGGTCGTCCAACTTCGTTCTCCCTTCAGGTTCGGACAGAAACCCTCGTGGAGACGTGCCGTGTGCGTTCTGGCCGCTTCAACCCTGAGGTCTAGTTGGTGATCGCCGTCCGCGTTGCCGCGGAATCCTCGACGGCGGTGGTCCGGACGTCAGCCGGACGAATGTGCTGCCCTCCGCGCCGGCGGGAGGGCCTGAGGCGCTCTCTCGCGTAGCCCCGAGATGAGGCAGGTCGAGAGAGACCTCCAGGCCCTCCCGCGCAACGTCTATCGTGATTGGTCCACCGACAGGCCGGCCCTTTTGAGACCGTTGCCCGGTGGAATCTTGGAGATCGACGATTCGGGCTCGATCCCCAGGCGTTCGGCGATCCGGGTGAGGAGCGCCGTGGCATCGAACCCTTTCTTCACTTCTTCGGCGAAGGACTCGGCGTCCTCGAGGGACCGCACCGCATCCCGGACTGTCCAGACGGTCTCCAGGTCGAGACCGCCGATCGTTGATCGAAGTGCGTCGAGCGCGTTGCCGCGTAGCTTCTCCGCGCGCCGTTCGTCCCGCCAGCACTTCCGCCCGAAGTCGGCGTAGGCGCTGTCGATCGCTTTCCGCAGGTAGGCGAGGTCGCCTTCCTTGATCGAGCGGCGGGCGATGTCGTTCGGCCACATCTTGAAGAGTTTTTCGGACACGGCCTGAACGAGGTCGTCGGCGAGGGATGCGTTACGGCACCGAAAGCACGCGTATTTCCACGAGGGCTCCAGCCGGGGCTGAAGCCAAGTGATGTAGGAGCTCCCGTCCCGGGCTTGGGGATCGAGGTTGAAGGCACCCGCGGGTGCGCTGCCGGCGTCTCGTGGGAGCAAGCCGCCGACCGGGTCGACCGGGCTGGAAGGATTCGGTTCCATCGGTCTGGGTCCCCTTCGGGTTGGCCCGCCGCCCGCTCACGCGGGAGGTGTCTCGCCTCCTGGCTGCTGCCAAGCGACGGGACTGGGCCTGAACGCGCGAACACGCGTCCACTCGAGCGCACGCCTCGCGGCGCCGCTCACCCCTATCAACGCCGGCGGACGGTCAGATTTCCCATCCGGCTCAAGATTTTTCGCGTCAGAGCTGGAGTCCGAGCCGCTCGCCGTTGCTCAGCGTGAGGACCAGCGAGGCCGTGACGGGCGGCGCCGCGAACGCCACGGTCTCCTCCGCACTCATGCCTGGACGGAGGTCGAACGCCGCGGTCGCCGGGCCCTGGTGCGCGAGGGGCTGTCCGTCGGCGAGCACGTCGAAGGTGTCCACGTGCTCGGCGGTACGGCCGGTGTTCGTGAACCGCACCGTGACCTCGAGCCGCTCCGACCCGAGCAGGTCGACGCTGGTGACGATCGCGTGAGCCCGGGCCGCGGCCGGGACGGGCGTCGTGCTGCCGGCCTCTGCCGACGCGGGTGCCAGCAGGCCGAACCCGCCGCCTACGGCCACCCCGGCCGCGGCGGCGAGGGAGATCGCCCGGACTACGTCGCGTACCAGCTTCATGACCCCGCCCCGTTCGGTTCGCTCGCCGGTTGTGGAGTCAGCCTCACACAGCGTGCTGAGGTTCGGGTTTGGTGCGGCTGAGTTGCACCCTCAGCATGTCAACCGGCCGGACGGCTTCTTGTCCTCGGCGGTCGGCCCCCACGACTCAAGCACCACGTCCGCCCCGAGCGACTCCTCGACCGCGCCGACCCAGTCGCCGACCCGCCCGTAGACCGGCTCGACCGAGCCCAGCGCCCGGGTCATCACCTCCAACCGCTCAAGATCCCCCGCCGGCCCGACCCGCAGCGGATTGCCGCCGCGGTATTCGTGGCACATGGTGTCCACGGGAAGGTCCAGGTGCGTCAGCACCAGCCCGTCGACGCCGCCCACCACGTCCAGCGCGTACCGGTGCAGCGGCGCGTCGAAGTGCCCGAACCGAAACGCACCTTGCCAGTCGTTCGCGGGATTGTTCGGGTCCGCAAGATCCAGCGACCCGTCCTCCGTCGGCAGCGGCCCCGCCCCGTGCCGCGTGGTCACCGTCCGCAACACGCCGAGCCGGACAACCTCGGCATCGGGTGGCAAAAGCGACAAAGCGTTGGCAAACGTCGTCGTACTCCACGTCGTGTGCGGGTGGAACCCGTGCCACTCGTCGAGCAGCACCCCCTGGGCCCCCTCGAACACGCACGCCCCGGCCGGCTCGAATCCGTCGACGAACCGCACGGTCGCCGCAAATCCGGCGAAAGCTTGCAGACACGCAGCAATCGACGGGCCGTCCGAAACGCCGAGCCGCAGACGCAGCAACGCCAACTTGCGCCGCAAAACGGGTAGATCGGCACAATCCCCGACCCGCGGAGCATCGTCGGGATAAGCCAGGGCGTACGCCATCGCTTCGCCGACGCCCATCCCGCACGACCCGTGCCGAGCCGCGCCTCGAGCCACCTCCTTGGCCTGGTTCGCTGAGCGGTGGTACGGCGTCGAGATCAACGCGGCGCGATCGACGCTCAACCGCGACCACACATCCGAAACGCCGAGCGAGAGCAGATGCGCGGCCTCGGTCACCAGCGCCAGCGGGTCCACCACCATGAAGCGCGACAGGAACGTCCGCACCCCCGGCCGCAGCGAACCCGAACCGAACTGCGCGAACGTGTGCTTGCGCCCGTCGGCGAGCACGACCGTGTGCGCCGCCTGCGCGCCCCCGTTGAACCGCACGACGGTGTCGATGTCGCGGGTCGCGCACAGGTAGTCCACGGTCGTGCCCTTGCCGCAGTCGCCGAACCCGAGGTCCACGACGATGTAGTGCATCTACAGCCGCTCGACGGTGACCGGGCCGGCCAGATCCGACGGGGTCGCACCCCGGGCCAGCGGCGCGCGCCCGCCGCCGATGCGGGCCAGCGCCTTGCTCACCGAGCCGGCCGCGGCCGAGCCCACCTCGTCCAGGTCCGCGAGGCCCTCGTCGAGGTCGATGCTGTCCTCGCCCAGCCCGACGGTCAGCGCGATCGTCTCGCACACCGCGTCGAGGTCGTCGAGCGCGATGACGTTCTGCCCGAGCAGGTCGCGCCAGAAGTCGAGGATCGTGGTGTTGCCCGCGTACGAGGAGCCCGCCGGCAGGATGTAGTACGTGTCGTACATCCGCCGCACCTCGTCCACGATCGCGCGCAGGGCGATCGGCTCGGACAGCTTGTCGCCGATCACGTCGCGCACCTCGGACGGCTTCACCCGCGAGTAGGCCTGCTCGTCGCCGATGATGAACAGGTACCCGCGCTTGCCCCGCTTCTCGTAGCAGTCGAGCGAGGTGTGGCGAGCCATGAAGTACATGGCCAGCTCGTACGACTCGGTCATCTGACCGCCCCCGCCACCCTCGAGCACGAAGCGGCTCAGGTCCTCGTCGAGCCGGTTGTCCGACTCGAACTGGCCCACCTGCAACGGCACCCGGTCGCAGGTCGCGTCGCCGATCGCGCCGAACAGGATCTGCGGGTCGGTCACGTAGCCCTTGCGCAGCAACAGTCCCAGCAGCTGCGGCAGCTTCTGCTGCAGCACGCGCGGCACCGAGCCCATCGACCCGGTGACGTCGAACAGCACCGCGATCGCCACCGAGTCCGGGTGCTCGTCGGAGTCGCGGCTCTCCCGGGCCGTCACGCCCTTCGGGTCGAGTCCCTTGTGGACGGTACGGGCACCGGAGTCGCTGTACGCGAACGCGCTCGTCCCCGTCGCCCGCCGGTAGCGGTCGGCCGCGTCATAGACGTCCGTCGACCAGGTTCCACTTCCCATGACAATCTCCCTCACAACGAGAATGGCCGGAATTTCCGTGGCCCGTACAAGCGGTGCAGCAGTTCGTCCAACTCGCCGAGCAGCTTCCACGCGTCGTCGGGCCGCTGCCGCGGCGAGGCCAGCCGGCAGCCGTCGGCGAAGCGCCGCAACGCTTTCGGGGCCCGATCACCCATCAGGCCCGCCATGACGGAAGCGGCCATGGCGATGTCGGTGTAGGCACCGGGAGTACCACGGGAAAGCACTTCGGACGGATAGTCGAACCCCGGCACGATCGCCGGAATCCGCTCGCCGGGCGTCGATACGCTGTAACACCAATCGACCAGGATCACCCCGTGGTCGGACGGTTCGATGAGCACGTGCTGCGGCACGACGGCCCCGTGCACGACCCCCGCCCGGTGCGCCAGGCCGAGCGCGACGAGCAGCCGCCGCCACATCCAGGCCGCATCGCGAGGATCGAGGCCGTGCGGCCGTTTCTCCTGTACCGTCCGCAGCGAGCACAACCCCGCCGCCGACACGGCGATGACGTTCGCCCGCCGCGTCGCACCCGCCGCCGACTTGTGCCGGAACGCGTCCACGAGCCGCGGCACGTACGGCAGGTACCGCGGATCCCCGTGCTCCGCCATCCGCCGCAGGGCGGCCGCCTCGCGCGCCATCAGGTCGTTGCACGACGGGTCGCGGACCAGCTTCAGGTGGCCCTCCGGCACGCGGTACAGGTTGGCCAGGTCGCCGCGGTACTCCAGCACGTCGGTGGAGTACGTCCCGCGCGGCGTGCGGATCGTCCCCCGGTCGCGCCAGAGCTCGGCCAGCCGCGCGAACGCCTTCGTGCCCCGCGGCCCGGCGGCGTCCGGATGCACGAGCTTGGCCAGCGTCCGGTACCGCCCATGCGCGTCCCCACCGCCGAACAGCTCCTCGGCGGTGGCCCGCTCGACGAGCGCGATGGCCTCGTCGGAGTTCATCGCACCGTCTCCTCCCGGCTCGGCATGAGCAGCGCGGGGTGCAGGAGCTGGGCGTCGCCGGCGCGGTACAGCTTGGCGCGCGGCCCCCCTCGAGCCCCGCCCCGCTCCGTGGTCGCGCCGGTGCTCTCCACGAAGCCGGGCACCGAGAGCACCTTGCGGTGGAAGTTCCCGGCGTGCAGCGGCTCGCCCCACACCGTCTCGTACACGGCCCGCAGGTCGGCGATCGTGAACTCGTCGTCCACGAACCTGGTCGCCAGCGGTGAGTACTCCAGCTTCGCGCGCGCCCGCTCCAGCCCGTCGGCCAGGACCGTGGAGTGGTCGAAGGCGAGCGCCTCCGGCCGGTCGTCCATCGCCACCCAGGCCGCCTCGCGCGCGTCGCTGCCGGAGACCGGGTCGGGCAGGTGCGGGGCGAAGGCCAGGTACGCCACCGAGAACACGCGCATCCGCGGGTCGCGGTCCGGCGCCCCGTACGTCCCGAGCTGCTCCAGGTGCAGCCGCCGGTGCGCGGTCGCGACGCCGGTCTCCTCGGCCAGCTCGCGGGCGGCGGCGGTGGGCAGGTCCTCCCACTCGCCGACGAACCCGCCGGGCAGTGCCCACATGTCCTTCATGGGCGGGCATGCGCGCCGCACGAGCAGAACGTGCAGCCGCCCGTCGCGGATCGTGAACGCCACGACGTCGACGGTGACCGCGACGGGCGGGTACCGGGTCGGGTCGTAGTTGGCGAGGAACTCGGCCTCTTCGTTGCTCACGGCGCCTAGTCCTTCTCAGGGAGAGTCTTTCTCGATCTGAGAACAACGTAAGGCAGAGAGCGCTCAGGGCGCAAGGGTATTTATCGTCAAACTGACGACGAGTACCGGAAAAGCTCAGGACTGGCGGTTGCGCTCCCGGCGCACGACCGGCCGGCGGCCCTTCAGGGTGGTCCGCCGCAGCGTGTCGATGACCTCGTCGACCGCCCCGTCCGGCACCTCGACCAGCGAGAACCGGTCGGCGATCTCGATCGCGCCGACGTCCCGCCCGGTCAGGCTGGACTCGCCGGTGATCGCCCCGACCAGGTCCTGCGGACGGATCCCGGCGGCCCGCCCGGCGCCGACGAACAGCCTGGTCATGCCGCCCGTCGGGGCCCGCCGGCCGCCCGTCTCGCGGCCCCGGCCGCGCCCGTCGTCGCGCACGGCGACCCGCCGGGCCGGGCGGTCGTCGCGGTGCTCGGGCCGGTCCCGCGGCTGGCGCAGGGTGACGTCCGGGATCTCCTCCTCGTCGTTCTCCCCGACGGCCGTCGACTCGTGGGCGAGCTTGATCGCCGCGAGGGCGATCTCCATCGGGTCGAACTCCTCGGCGAGGGACTCGACGATCGGCCGGAAGCGGTCCAGGCCGTTGTCGGCGATGAGGCTCTCGTGCAGCGCCGCCCGGGTCAGCTCCATCCGGCGGGCGCGCAGGTCGGCGACCGAGGGCACCTTCTCGATCGTGATGCGCTGCTTGGTGACCCGCTCGATGGTCTTGAGCATCCGGTGCTCGCGCGGCTCGGCGAGGGTGATCGCCACGCCCTCGCGCCCGGCCCGCCCGACGCGGCCGATGCGGTGCACGTACGACTCCGGGGCCGATGGCACGTCGTAGTTGACCACGTGCGTGAGGTGCTCGACGTCGAGTCCGCGGGCGGCGACATCGGTCGCGACCAGCAGGTCGGCGGTGCCGTTGCGCAGCCGGGCCATCACCCGGTCGCGCTGCTCCTGGCCCATGCCGCCGTGCAGGGCCTCGGCCCGGTAGCCGCGGCCGTTCAGGGTCTCGGTGAGCTGGTCGACCTCGTCGCGGGTGCGGCAGAAGACGATCGCGGCGCCCGGGGCCTCCACGTCGAGCACCCGGCCGAGCGCGGCCGGCTTGTGCGCCCGCGGTACCACATAGGCGACCTGACGCACCAGGGGCGCCTCGCCCGCCGGCGTCGGCTCCCGCCCGATCTGGATCCGCAGCGGGTCGGTGAGGTGACTCGCGGCGAGCCCCTCGATGCGGGGCGGCATCGTCGCGCTGAACAGCACCGTCTGCCGGTCCTCGGGGGTCTCGGCCAGGATCGCCTCGATGTCCTCGGCGAAGCCCATGTCGAGCATCTCGTCGGCCTCGTCGAGGACCACGGCGTGCAGGTCGTGCAGGCGCAGGGTGCCGCGGCCGAGGTGGTCCAGGGCGCGGCCGGGGGTCGCGACGACCACGTCGACGCCGAACTCCAGCGAGCGCAGCTGCCGGCCGATCGGCTGCCCGCCGTAGATGGGCAGGACGCGGACGCCGAGGTCCCGGCCGTACCGATGAATGGCTTCGGAAACCTGCACCGCGAGCTCCCGCGTCGGCACGAGGACCAGCGCGGACGGGTTGTCGCCCCCCGGTGCGGGCAGGCGCTGCAGCAGCGGCAGCGCGAAGGCGGCCGTCTTGCCGGTGCCGGTGGCGGCCTGTCCGAGCAGGTCACGCCCGGCGAGCATGGGCGGGATGGCCTCCCGCTGGATCGGCGTCGGCTCCTCGTAGCCCAGCCCGGCGAGCGCCTTGAGCAGCTCGTCACGCAGCCCCAGCTCGCCGAAGCCGGTCACGTCCCCATCGTCAATGCTCGCGGTCACGGGGTGCTCCTCACTCGGGCAATGCTGGCGGCCCCTCTAGCATCCCAAACGCTCCGAGGGTGCTCCGTGGCGCGGTCGCCGTGTGTGATCTGCGACCGGTTAAGGTTTGGCCCGTGACCGACGACTGGCACGAGCAGCGTGCGCGGGCGGTGGCGCACCACGGCGCTGAGCTCGAGCGCCGCCGCGAGGCCGAGGCCGAGCAGGCCAGGGCCCTGATCACCGACTTCGTGACCGCCGCGCGCGAGTCGGGCCCACCCGCGGAGCCGCTGCGGGCGCGCTCCTACAGCGGCCGGTCGTACCGCACCGGCCTGCGCGGCTGGTACCTCAACCCCGCCCGCACGATCGCGATCTCCGAGGCCGGGGAGTACTACTCGCTGCTGGTCCCGTCCTCCGCGAAGGCGCTGCTCCTGGGCGCGGAACCGGTCCCGCAACCCCCGCGCCTGATCGTCGGCGAGGGCGCCCGCGACGGCGAGTCGATGCCCCTGGCCACCATCCTGCAGCGCCTGCTCACCCCACGCTGATGAACTCCGGCGGCACCGCGTCGGCCAGCCACACCCCGTTGTCGGACCGATAGAACACGTGCCCGGCGCGCGCCATTTCGCCCGCCGCCACCGTGAGGATCACGACCGCACCCCCACGCCGCGTCCCCACCCGCCGCGCCGTCGCCGTGTCGGGGGACAGGTGCACGTGATGCCGCCCGCCCTTGTTCAGTCCGGTCTCTTGAATAGAAGCCAAAAACGCCGCGTTTGTACCGTGAAAAAGCACCTCTGGCGGCGCTTGTGCGACGAGCCCCAGCTCAACCGCGACACTGTGTCCCTGGTTCGCGCGAATCCGCTCGACCCCGTCCGGCCCCACCGCGACCGCGAACCGCTGCTTGTCGTTCCCGGCCACGACCGCGTCCAACGTGGCCCGATCGATCCCGAGCGCCGAAAGAAAGTCGGACACCGGCACCCACCCGGCCTCGTCGAGCGTCAACCCGACCCGACCCGGCTCATGGCGGAGCGCCTTCGACATCCGCTTACTGATCTTGACTAACTGTGCGTACTCCATAACGGCCTAGATTCTCCGCCGTCACCCGCCCGCCGGTCACGGCATTTTTCGCAGCCCGTCGAGGATGACCCGCACGGCGTTGTCCCGCGTCCGCGAATCCGGCGCCCACATGGCCGCGTGCGAGGCCCCGACCAGCACCGCAATGACCTCACCGGCCCCCACGTCCCGACGCAGCGCCCCAGCGTCGCGGGCTTTCGTCACCAGCACGTCAACGGCCCCGAGCAGCTCCCCCCGCACGTCCCCGACCACATCGGTGACGTCGACCCCGGCCCCCGACAACGCATCGGCGAACGCATTCTTGCTGGCACTCTGCGCCACGACATGCTCGAGAAACCCGAACAGCGCCGGCCCCGGATCCCCGTCCTCCGCCTCCGCCGCCGCCGCCCGAGCGTGTTCCACCAGCACCCGCATCCGCTCAACCAGAACCGCCTCGAGCAGCGCCTCCTTCGTCGGAAAGTGCCGGAACACGGTCCCGATCCCGACCCCGGCCCGCCGCGCCACCGCCTCGGTCGACGCCCCAACCCCCTCGGCGGCAAACACCGCTTCGGCCGCCTCGAGCACCCTCGCCCGATTCCGCCGAGCGTCAGCCCGAACCGGCCGGTTGACATCCGGAGCCGCCGCTCCGTATCTTTCAATCGGAGTCACGAGTCCGATTGTACGTCCGCCCGCTGCTGCGTTCCGGAGGCCGCACCGTGCTTACGACTATCCTGTTGTCCCTGGTCGCCGGCTTCTTCGCCGGCAACGGCCTGCCCTATTACGCCAAGGCAGCCGGGGCGAGGGCCGCAACCCGTCCCCGTTCCCGGATCGCCCGGCCGTGAGCGTCCTGGTCGGGGTCGTGGCCTTCGCCATCGCGGCGGTGGCCTGGCACTTCGCGCATGCGGAGGCCCACTTGTGGCCGGCCCTGACCGCCGCTGGCGTGGGCCTGGCCGCCGTAGGCCTGGCCCACACCCGAACCTGGACCGCCCCCAACCGTTGGGGCAAACGCCCGTCTTAGGCTGACTGCCTTTTCCGGGGATCTTGGCTTCTCATGCTCCTGGCTTTCTTGTGCTCTTGGCTTATGCCAGCCGCGCTCGAAGATGCTGCCCACGGGCAGCGGAAACTTGCGAACTGACCGCGGCCCGAACCAGCCCACTGCGATGCCGGACATGCCCCCCAGGCCCCTCAACCAGCAGATGCGCGTGCACCAGCTGATCGACGGCTCCCAGCACCTCGTCGAGTTCCAGCTGCCCGGCCGCAGCAACTTGCTCAACCCGAAGCGACCCAAGCGCAGCGGTAAGCCGAAGCACCTCCCAAGCCGCAGGCGTCATCCACCGGGTCCGCTGCCGAGCCAGATGCATCGCCACCTCGCCGGCCAGCTCAGGCCGCAACTCCCGAGCAGCCGTCACGAGCGCCGGAATCCCCCCACTGGCCTCGAGCAGCTCGCTCGGCAACTCCTCAGCGGTGAGCGGCGCCAGCCGCAACACCAGATCGGCGTCCAACGCCCCAAGCGGCCGCTCAACAATCGCCGACGGATACCGGTACGACACGACGACCCGCACCCCCCGCTCCTGCAACCACCGAAGCTCACTGACCGAATCAGCATCAAGATGCTCAGCATCGTCAATAGCGACAACAGCCCGCTGCTGGTCGACCTGGCCTTCCCGCAACCGCGCCGCAATCGCATCAAGCTCAGCCGGCCGAAGATGCCGCCGCTCACTCATGGCCGCGTCAAGCACCTCATCAGCCCCCACCCCAAGCTGGCCGAGCACGGACCGCAGCCACCCCAACCGCAACGCCCCACCGGGCCCCGGCCCTCGCCCAAGCCCGACAACGCGCGGAAACAGCTCCCGAACCCGCGCCAGCAACGCCGACTTCCCCGCCCCCGCTGGCCCAGCCACGTGAATAACATCGGCCCCATAGGCGAGCGCCTCAAGCTCAGCACTACGCCCAACAAACCCTCCGGACGCAGCAAACCCGCCCGGTACCACCTCACCCACTCTCCTACGCCCGCCCACCATCCCACTGCTATGCCCGCCATCGCCCCCAACTCCCACGCCGCCAGCCCCCAGCTCTCCCACCGCCCCCGCTCCTCCAACGGCGCCGATCCCTCCTCCTCCGATGGCGGCCGTTCCTCCGATGGCGGCCGTTCCTCCGATGGCGGCTGGTCCTCCTACAGCGGCCAGTCCTCCCAGTGCGGCGACTGGTCCTCCTGCAGCGGCCGGTCCTCCTGCAGCGGCAGGTCCTCCTGCAGCGGCAGGTCCTCCCACAGCGGCAGGTCCTCCCACAGCGGCAGGTCCTCCCACGACGGCCGCTTCTTCCATGGCGGCTGGTCTTTCCACGGCGGCTGGTCTTTCCACGGCGCTGCTAGACCCCGTGATGCTGGGCGCGGAGGTCCCATTCGTCCCCGGCAGTTCGGTGACAGTCGCCATGCCCTCTGCCACGTCCCGGACCAGGGCCAGGTTCGCCCGCCCCGTCCCCGGCTCGCGATCGGCTTTGCGACGGTCGCCACGCCGCCGGTCGAACGCCGGGGGCCCGCCCTCCAGCGAGGCCACCAGCGCGTCGCGAAGCGCCGTGGTCGCTGCTCCGGGCGCGATCCCGAGCTCGTCAGTGAGCGCCTGGACGCACCGCTCGTACCATCGCACCACCTCGTCCTGCCGTCCCTCACCGGCGGCCGCGCGCATCATCACGCGGTAGCCCCGCTCGGCGTACGCCTCCAGCTCCAGCGCCTGCCGCCCCAGCCGCAACGCCCGCGCCGGTTGGCCCTCGACCGCGCGCTCGGCCAGGTCGAGCAGCGCTCCCACGAGCACCGCCTTGACCTCGGCCCGGGCCGGCGCCGCCCAATCCGCGTACTCGTCCTCGGCGAACGGCAGGTCCCGCACGAGCCGCACGATCTCCTCGCGCACGTCCACCCGCTCCGGCTCGGCCTCGGCCACCCGCGCCGCCGCCCGCAGTTCGGCCAGGTCCAGCCGCGCCCGGTCCGTCGCGAACATGTACCCGCCCGCCCGCGTCACGATGAACGACCGCGACGTGGGCACCCCCGGCTGCAACGCCCGCCGCAGCACCGACACGTAGTGCTCCAGCGCCGCCGCATGGTTGCCAGGCAGCTCCTCGCCCCACACCGCATCGGCCAGTGCGTCCTTCGACTGCACCCGGTCGTGCCGCGCCGCAAGCACCCCCAGCACCTGCCGAGCCCGCCGAGGCAGGTCCTCCCCAGTCAGCCGCACCCCACCCACATCGGCGGGGTCGATGATCTCGATCGTGCCCAGCACCCGTACGTCCACGCCGCCGCATTCGGCAGCCCTCCGAAGGACCTGAGCCCTCCCATCGGTGCACTTCAGGTTCACCAAAGCCGGACGTCAGCCCGCCCTGCTTCCCTTGCCGGATGAAGCACGCCGCCACCCACGCCGGCCTGGCCATCCGCCTCACCTGGCGCATCGCCCTGGCCGTAGCCCTCGTCACCGCCCTGGCCGCCGGCCTGATCACCACCATCATGTCCATCACCTGAGCCGCCTCTCGCGAACCCCGCACACCCCCTCATCGGATCGAGCGGCCCTTTCGGTTCACGGGATGGCCAACTCTATCCAGCAACAGCTCCGCCACACCCCGACGAGCCACACCCCGACGAGCCACACCCCGACGTGCCACGCCCCGGTCGCTGTAGAACAACGGGTGCACGATGATGCGCCACACGCTCAGCCCGTAGCCATCCTCGGCCGCGCTCCACAAGTTCGAACCACGCCGCCCACACAGAGGCGAGCCCCGCGCTCTGCCGCCGCGCTTCGCCTCGCGGAAACCGCAGCGCAGCTTGCCGTCACGCGCTCGTGGCCGCACGCCCACGCGCACGCCACGCGCACGCCGCACGCCCACGCGCACGCCGCACGCCCACGCCGCACGCCCACGCGCACGCCCACGCCGCACGCCGCACGCCCACGCGCACGCCGCACGCCCACGCCGCACGCTCCGCGGTCGTCTGGACGCGCTCTTGGCACGTCCTGCGGCGCGGTCGTCTGCCAGGCGCTCATGGTCGCCGCGTGCGACGCCACGGTGAGCCGCTGAGCGCTGTCCGCTGTTCGGTCGTCCGCGATGCCCGTCGTGATGACATCGCCGAGCCGGAACGAGCGGCCCTCCCGGTTCACCTGACGCCGCCTGACCTGCCTGAACCCGCCGAGCTGCGTGAATCGCGTGAACCCCGCGATCCACCCGAGTCACCTGAGCGGCCTCAACCCGCCGAGCCGCCTGAACCGCCTGACCTTGCCCGAGTCGCCTGATCGCGCCTGGCCCGCCTGCTCCACGTGGTCGTGCCCGGGCCGCCTAATCCTGCGCGGCCCGCCCGAGCCGCCTGAGCCGCGTGGTCCTTCCGAGCCGCCTGATCCGCTTGGCCCCGCCCGAGCCGCCCGACGGCCGCGCTGATGTCCGGATGTCGCCGGATGGCGTTGCTCAGCCCAGCGGCAGGTCCGCCCGAGCCACGATGAGCGGGGGAGCCGTCATGCGCCACGCCTCCGTGATCAGGTCGGCGAGCTCGTCCTCGTGGGCCTTGCGCAGCCGCACCTGGACCCAGCCGATCCGGCCCGACGCGCGGGCCTTCTTGTACGCCCGCGGGTCGTCCTCCACCAGCGCCGCCTGCTCCTCCCGGGTGGCCTTCACGAGCATGGTCAAGTCGTCCGCGCACAGGTACGCGAAAGCCTTGTCCCGCACCCGGAACCCGATGTGGTTGCCGTGCTGGCGCTGGTCGACCTCGGGCAGCATGAGAACCATCCGTAGCGCCTCGTCGACGCTCACCCCGCGTACGGTCCGCAATCCCATGACTCTGGTGTAACAGGACGGTACGACACTTTTCCTGGGATCCGATTTTCCCCATTTGGCGAGTTTGTCGAGGTATCCGGCCCCGATCCGCATCGCCGCAGCTCACGGGTCCTGCAACCAAAAATTGTCGGAGGGTCCCGCTATCGTGTCGCCCGTCGGGACCGATCACGAGGGGGTCGACAGGCGATGAGCGAAGACCGGTTCGTCACACCAACCGAATGGCGGCGGCACCTGCTGCCCCGGCGTGGCGGGTTGCCCGTCGCGTTCGTGCCCGAGCCGGACGCGGCCACCATCGTCGCCAAGGCGGCCGAGGGCGACCTCCGCCAGACCCTCACCCACCGGCTGACCCCGCAGGACGTCTCCGCGGCCGGCCTGCGGCACCTGGACGGCGCGCCCGACAGCACCCCACTCGGCGCCGCGTCCGTGGCCGTCTACGCGATCGGCCCGCAGGCGAAGACCGACGCCAGGACGAGCCGGGCCATCGCCGACGAGTGGATCCGCACCCGGAGCCTGGCGTTCGCGGTCAACGCCGCCGTCGAGCTGGTCGACCTGCGCTTCATGATTGACCGCGAGCAACGCTACGGCAAGGATGTCGGACCCGGGCCGATCACGCGGTACGGGCGGGACAGGCCCCCGACCCACTACGGCGACGACGGCATGACGCAGGTGCTGCGGCGGCTCCGGGTCGCCATGGCCGCGGCGTCCGACGAGGACTATGCGGATGCGGTGGGCGCCCTGGCCGGGCTCCGCGCCGGTGATCTCACCCCGCACCAGGCGGTCGTCGCCACGTTCCTCGCCCCGACCGAGCAAGCCTGGGTCAACCGGGACGTGGGCGCTTTCGCGGGCCGATCGGGGCACGAGTGGCTGGAGTTACTGCTCACCTCGTGCATCACCGAGCCGGACCGGCTGCGGCCGCTCTTCAACGGCTATGTGCCACGGTTCCTCGCCGGGACGCCGGAATACCTCTACACCGTCGCGGAGGGCCTCGGCGCCGACGGGCTGCCGATCTACCTGGACCTCATGTCGACCAATGCGGCCTGGGGCGACGGAATGCGCCACCTGCTCTCCCTGATTTCGTCGGTACCGTCCGACGCCGCCTTCCTCGCCCTCCTCGAACGGTCGGACTCGAAACCCGGATCCCTTGCCCTGAGCGAGGCGGCGGAACGGTTCCCGCGCCGGGCGATCCGTCTGCTCGCGACGGCATCCGGCTCCGGATCGCGGGCCGTGGTGCTCGGCGAGCTCCTGCGCACGCAGGTGATCCGGCACCGGGCCGAGGCCGAGGAGGTCGCCGCGACCCTGCCCGAGGCCGCCGCCCGCCGGGTCACGGCCATCACCGGCCGGCTCGACGCGGTGCGGGAGGCGCCGCCGGAGAACGTACCGCCGCTGCTGGCCGCGCCCCCATGGACAGCCGGCGGCAAGCTCCGCAAGCCGATCGTGGTCGCCGGGCTCGCCTGCACCGACCCGGTGGCGCTGGACTGGGCGCCGGGCGAGCGGGAGGCGTGGCTGAAGGCCCGGCAGGGCTACCGCTCCTACGGGCGCCGCGACTTCGACCGGCTCGCCGAGGACATTCGCGCCGGGCGGGCCCGTCCCTACGACGAGGTCGGGTTCTTCGAGGCGGCGCCGGAGGCATTGGCGGTACCAATGCTGAGTCAATGGCAGCCGCGGGACTTTTGGAACGTCGAGCACTGGCTGCCGACCCTGGCCGCGCGGTTCGGGGTGGCGGCGTTCCCGATCGCGCTGGCCGGGGCGTCGTCGGCCGCGGCGGGCGTCGCCCAGGCGCTGCAGCCGTTCACCGGGCCGCAGGTCGGGCCGCTGATGGCGGAGTGGTTCGGCCGGCTGAAGTCGGTCCGGCCCGCGGCGGCGGCGTGGCTGCGCCGGCATCCGCAGGCCGCGGCCCGCGAGCTGATCCCGGCGGCGCTGGGGAAGGCCGGGGCGGCGCGGCGATACGCGGAACGGGCGCTTTACTTCCTGGCCGGCGAGGGCCACGGGGAGGTGATCCGGGCCGCCGCGTTGACGTACGGGCCGGCCGCCGCCGAGGGGATCGCGGCGCTGCTGGACACCGACCCGATCCAGCTGCTGCCGGCCAAGATGCCCGCGGTGCCGGAGTGGGCCGATCCCGCGCTGCTGGCCCCGATCGAGCTCGCCGACGGCTCGGGCAGCCTGCCCGCCGCGGCCGCCGGCTCGGTGCTCACGGTCCTGGCGATGTCGCGGCTCGGCGAACCGTACGCGGGGCTGGCTGTCGTCACCAGAACCTGCACCGCCGATTCGCTCGCCGAGTTCGCGTGGTCGCTGTTCCAGCGGTGGCAGCTGGCCGGGTACCCGCCGAAGGAGTCGTGGGTGCTCGACGCCCTCGGCTTCCTCGGCGACGACGAGTCCGTGCGGCGCCTGGCCCCGCTGATCCGTGCCTGGCCCGGCGAGGGCGGCCACACCCGGGCGGTCGCGGGCCTCGACGTGCTCGCCGAGGTCGGCACCGACGTGGCCCTCATGCACCTGCACGGCATCGCGGAGAAGGTGAAGTTCCGCGGCCTGAAGGAGCGCGCCCAGGAGAAGATCGCCGAGGTCGCCGACGCCCTCGGCCTCTCGCCCGAGCAGCTCGCCGACCGGCTGGTCCCGGACTTCGGCCTCGAACCGGACGGCACGCTCGTGCTCGACTACGGTCCGCGGCGGTTCGTGGTGGGCTTCGACGAGCAGCTCAAACCGTACGTGGCGGACGAGGACGGCAAGCGTCGCAAGGACCTGCCCAAACCCGGCGCCAAGGACGACCCGCAGCTCGCCCCGGCGGCTTCGACCCGCTTCGCGGGTCTCAAGAAGGACGTGCGCACCGTCGCCGCCGACCAGATCCGCCGCTTCGAACGAGCCATGGTGTGGCGGCGACGCTGGACCCCGGACGAGTTCCAGCGCTTCATCGTCGACCACCCGCTCGTGTGGCACGTGGCTCGCCGCCTGGTGTGGGCCGCGTACGCCCCCGACGCCACGCATGCCCACCCCGCCCAGGCCGGTTCGCCCGGCGGCGAGGTGGTGCCGGCACAAGCGAGCAATGCCGGTTCGCCCAGCGGTGAGCTGGTGTCAGCGCCGCCGAGCCAGCCGGCGCGGGGCGTGGTGGTTGGGCCGCCGGCGGCGGGTGGGCGACTGCTGGTCAGCCTGCGGATGGCCGAGGACCGGACGCTCGCCGGGGTCGACGACGAGCCGGCCGTGATTCCGGAGGGGGCGGTGATCGGGGTGGCGCATCCGCTGGAGCTCGGCGAGGACCTGGCCGGCTGGGCCGAGGTGTTCGCCGACTACGAGATCCTGCAGCCCTTCGAGCAGCTCGCGCGGGACGTGCAGGAGCTGACGGAGGCGGAACGGGCGGGGAGGCAGGTGACGCGGTACGACGGGGTGAAGGTCCCAACCACCAAGGTGCTCGGGCTCGAGCGGCGGGGGTGGCGCCGGGCGGCGCCGCAGGATGCGGGCGTACAGCCGGCTATGCAGCGGGACCTGCCGGGCGGCGCGACGCTGATGGTCGACCTCGACCCGGGGATCGTCGTGGGGATGGTGAACGAGTTCGAGGATCAGAAGCTCGGCGCCGCGTACATCCTGCCGGAGGCCGAGTTCAGCTGGAACCGGCGATCCGGGCTGCCGTTCGCCACCCTGGACGCGATCACGGCCTCGGAGATCCTGCGGGACCTGCGCGAGGTCGTGCAGTGAGCCGCCTCGGGGCCACAGTGGTCGCCGGCTACGACGATTGGGAGGTGGCGCAGTGAGCCGGGCCAAGGCGACCGCGGACGGCGGTGAGACGGCAACCACGACGAGCGGTGGAACGGGGGCCACGGCCAGCGGTGGGGCGATCACCGCGACGGGCGGTGGGGCGGCGACCGTGACGGGCGGCGGGGCGGGGGCCACGGCCGGCGATCAGGCGGCGACCGCGATTGGCGGTGGGGCGGCGACCGCGGCTGGGAGCGGGCCGGAGGTTGTTGCGGTGGATGGTCTCGAGGCCGTGGTCGAGGGTGCGGAGTCGGTGCAGCGGCCGCCGGCGGAGGTGCGGTTCGCTGACGAACTGCGGATGCTGGCGGAGACCGACACCGGGGCGCGGCCGCCTGGGTGGGTGTTGAGTCTTACTGCGGCTCGGCGGTTCATTGTCGGGGATTCGGCGGCCGGGATCAGCCGGAAGTTCGTCGGGGATCCCTCGCTGATCGACCGGGCGTTGGTGTCGTTGGCCACGAGCCGGGGGTTGATGCTGGTCGGGGAGCCGGGCACGGCCAAGTCGCTGCTGTCGGAATTGCTGGCCGCCGCGGTGAGCGGGGTGTCGACGCTGACGATTCAGGGTGGGGCGGCTACTACGGAGGACCAGATCAAGTACGGGTGGAATTATGCCCTGCTTGTGGCTGAAGGGCCGTCGAGCCGGTCGCTGGTGAAGGCGCCGTTGCTGCGGGGGATGGCCGAGGGGCGGGTGGTGCGGTTCGAGGAGATCACGCGCTGTCCGCTCGAGGTGCAGGACTGTTTGTTGTCGCCGCTGTCGGACCGGGTGCTGGCGATTCCGGAGCTGACCGGGGCGGAGGCGATGGTGTTCGCGCGGGACGGGTTCAACGTGATCGCGACGGCGAACACGCGGGATCGTGGGGTCAACGAGATGTCGGCGGCGCTCAAGCGGCGGTTCAACTTCGAGACCGTGTTCCCCATCCCGGATCTGAAGACGGAGTTGGCGCTCGTCGAGGCCGAGGCGGGGGCGTTGCTGCGGCGGTCCGGGGTGACGGCGCCGCCGCGGCGGGACGTGCTGGAGGTGCTGGTTACGACGTTCCGGGAGTTGCGGACCGGGAAGACGGCGCGCGGGGACGCGATGGAGCGGCTGACGGCGGTGATGAGCACGGCCGAGGCGGTGTCCGTGGCGCACGCGGTCGGGCTGCGGGGGTGGTTCCTGCGCGGGGAGGCGGGGAGCGTGGCGGACTTCGTGGCGTGCCTGGCCGGCACGGCGGCGAAGGACAGCCCGGAGGACCTCGCGAAGCTGCGCCGGTACCTGGAGCAGCAGGTGACCTGGCGCGGCGGCGAGCCGTGGCGGGCCCTGCACGCGGCGCGGCACGAGCTGCCGGGCTAGGTGCGCGATGCCGGCGACGTTCATCGGGGTGCGGCACCACAGTCCCGCGTGCGCCCGTCTGGTGGGGGAGCGGATTGCGGCGCTGCGGCCCGCGTACGTGCTGGTCGAGGGGCCGGCGGACATGAACGAGCGGATCGGGGAGCTGCTGCTCGGGCACGATCTGCCGATCGCGGTGTTCAGCAGCTACCGCGACGAGCAGCGGCATGCGGGGTCGTGGGCGCCGTTCTGCGAGTACTCGCCGGAGTGGGTCGCGTTGCAGGCCGGGCGCGCGGCCGGGGCCGAGCTGCGGTTCATCGACCTGCCGGCGTGGCATGAGGCCCTCGCAGGGCGGGAAAATCGGTACTCCGATGCCGAGGAGCGCTACGCCGAGGCGATCGAGCGGCTGTGTACGGCGTTCGCGGTCGACAACGTGGACTCGTTGTGGGACCACCTGTTCGAGGTCGACGGGGCGAGCAGCGAGCTCGAGGCGCGGCTGGCGGCCTACTTCGACCTGCTGCGCGGGGAGTCGGAGGCGAGTGCGGGGGATCGGGCGCGCGAGGAGTACATGGCGCGGTGGGTGCGGGCCGCCGTGCACGAGGCGGGGGAGCGGCCGGTCGTGGTGGTCACGGGCGGGTTCCACCGGCCCGCGCTGATCCGGCTCGTGGCCCAGGACACGGTCGAGCTCCGAGACGAAGACGGCGGCGGCTTGACCGCGCAGATCGAAGGCAGGGACAACCACACCGCAAGCCGCAACGGCAAACGCAATGGCAACGGCGACAACGACGACAACGGCGGTGGCGACAGCGGCGGCGGCGGCGGACGTCAGGGCGGCGATGACGAGGGCGGCGGAGAGAACGGTGGCGAGGCCGGCGGGCGCAAGGGTGCAGGGCGCGAGGGTGACCGCGACTGGCGCGAGGGTCGCGGTGCCGAACGTGGTGGGAACGAGGACGGCAAGCGCGAGGTTCGCGATGGGCTGAGTGCGAAGGCCGGCGAACAGGGGAACGTCCACAGTGGACCGGTGACCGACGACGGCGTGGCTGAGTGGCCGGAGGCGGTGGTGTTGCCGGCGGGGGCGGTTGGGGGGAGTTATCTGGTGCCGTATTCGTTTCGGCGGTTGGATGCGTTTGACGGGTACCAGTCGGGGATGCCGTCGCCGGAGTACTACCAGCGGTTGTGGGAGGACGGGGCGGAGCGGGCGACCGAAGGGCTGGTCGCGGCCGTTGTCGGGCGGCTGCGGGAGCGGAAGCAACGGGCGTCGACCGCTGACCTGATTGCCGCGCGGGCGTTGGCTGGGGGGCTGGCGGCGGTGCGGGGGCATCGGTACCCGGCGCGGACTGACATTCTTGATGGGTTGGCGGCGGCGCTGGTGCAGGATGCGCTCGATGAGCCGTTGCCGTGGGCCGGGCGGGGGCGGTTGCGGGCCGGGACGCATCCCGTGGTGGTCGAGATGGTTGCGGCGCTCAGTGGGGAGCGGGTTGGGCGGCTGCACAAGGACACGCCGTTGCCGCCGCTGGTGCATGATGTTGCGGCTGAGGTTGAGCGGGAGCAGCTCGGCGGGACCGTGAAGCTTGCGCTCACCAGTGTGGACGGGTTGCGGCGGAGTCGGGTGCTGCATCGGTTGCGGGTCCTCAGGATCCCGGGGGTCGTGCGGCGGCATGGGCCTTCGACCGGGATTGATCCGGTACTCGATGAGCGCTGGACCGTGGACGAGCATGAGCATCGGTTGCCGGCGTTGATTGAGGCTGGGGCGTACGGGGCGACGCTCGAAACGGCGGCGGCCGCGCGGATTGCCGAGCGGGTCGGCGAGGCCGGTGGGCGGGTCGGGGTACTGGCGGAGGCGCTTTTCGACGCGGCGCTTTGTGGGACGACGCAATTGAGTGACCGGGTGTTGGAGGATCTCGGGCTCGGGATCGCGGCGGCGCAGGATCTGGGGGAGCTTGGGCGGCTGCTCGGGGTGCTGCTGGCGCTGTGGCGGCACGATCGGCTCCTTGGAACCGCGGGGTCGGCGGCGATCGGGGCCGTCCTGCGCGGCTCGCACGATCGGGTGCTGTGGCTGGCGGAGGGGACGCGCGGGAGCTCGGCGCCGGCCGATCCGGTGCGGATCGGGGCCGTGGTCGCGCTGCGGGACGTGGTGCGGCATGCGGCCGACGCGCTGGGGCTCGATCAAGAGGCGGCGCTCGGGGTGATGGCGCGGGTGGCCGCGGGGGCGGAGGCGCCGCCGGATCTGCGGGGGGCCGCGTTCGGGTTCGGGTGGGCGCTCGGGGCGCAGGGGGATCCAGTGCGGGCGGTACGCGGCGCGGGCGGGCCGGTCGCGCTCGGGGACTGGCTCGCGGGGCTGTTCGCCGTGGCGCGGGAGGAGGTGCTGCACGCCGACGGGGTGCTCGACCTGCTCGACGAGCTTGTCAGCGGGCTCGGGGCGGACGACTTCCTGGTGGCGTTGCCGGCGTTGCGGCAGGCGTTCGCGTACTTCCCGCCGCGTGAACGGGAGACCATCGCCGGGCATGTGCTGACCCGCCGCGGGCGGAGCGGGTCGGGACGGCCGCTGCTGCGCGGTCCGGCCGCCGATCCGATGATCCTGGCGCAAGCAGCAGCGCTCGAAACCCGCGTCGACGCCACCCTCACCCGCCACGGACTAAAGCCATGAACGACACGCCACAAGAACCGGAAACGCCAATAGACACCGACACGCCAGAAGAAGCCATGACCGCGCAAGAACCCGAAGCCCCGAACGAACAAGACCTGCAGCGCTGGCGGCTCGTCCTTGGTGAAGCCGCCGAAGGAGCGCTCGGCGCCAACACGCTCGACGGTGTCGGGCAAGGGCGGGACGCTGCGCTGGAATGGCTGTACGGCCGCGACGAGGAACTGCAGCGCCGCGGTGTGCGCAGGACCGGGCGGCACGGCGGGGACGGGCCGTCGATCGTGACCACCGTCGACTGGCTGGAGCAGATCACCAAGCTGTTCCCGAAGGAGACCATCGAGCGGCTCGAACGCGACGCCGTCGAGCGGTACGACATTCATGACGTGGTGACCGATCCCGCGGTGCTGGCGCGGATCGAGCCGAACGAGACGCTGTTGCGCGCCGTGCTGCGGACCAAGAATCTCATGGATCCCGAGGTGCTGTTGCAGGCGCGGCGGATCGTCGAGGCGGTGGTCAAGCAGCTCATGGAGCGGCTCGCGGTCGACGTGCGGCGGGCGTTCACCGGGGCCCGGTCGCGCACGTCCAGCCGGTTCCGGGTGGCGAAGGACTTCGACGTGCGGCGGACGCTGCGGGCGAATCTGGGGCATTACAAGCCACAGGAGCGCAAGGTGTACGTCGAGCAGGCCTACTTCTTCTCGCGCACCCGGCGGCACTTCGAGCGGTGGCAACTGATTCTGCTCGTCGACCAGTCGGGATCGATGGCCGGCTCCGTCATCCACGCCGCCGTCACCGCCGCGTGTCTGTGGGGGCTGCCGGGGGTACGGACGCATCTGGTCACGTTCGACACGGCGGTCGCGGATCTGACGGCGGAGATCGACGATCCGGTCGAGATTCTCATGAAGGTGCAGTTGGGCGGGGGTACGGACATCGCCCGCGCCGTCGCCTACGGTACCCAGCTGATCGAGCAGCCCCGCCGGACCATCGTGGCGATCATCAGTGACTTCTACGAGGGCGGCGACCCGGGCGGGCTGGTGCGGGGGGTGCACGCGCTCGTCGAGCAGGGCACCAAGGTGTTGTGCCTGGCCGCGCTGGACGAGCAGGCCGACCCGAGCTACGACGCGGAGACGGCCCAGCGCCTCGCCGACGTCGGGGCCGGCGTGGGCGCGATGACCCCGGGCGAGCTGGCGGCGTTCGTGGCGGAGCACGTCGGCCGATGAGCATCCAGGACCTGACCCCGGACTCCCTCGCCGCCCTGACCAACCGCGGCCTCGTCAAGCGCGCGGCCAAGGAGATCGAGGCCGCACCGCCGACCATCACGGAAGACCCCGACGGAACGATCCGGGCAACTTTCGCCGACGGCGCCACCCCCGCGCTGCCCCCGGGCGGCCTGGAGAAGGCGTCGTGCACCTGCGGTGCAACAGGGGTCTGCCGACACGTCGTAGGACTCATCCTCGCCTATCAAAGAGAAGCCCATGAAAAAGGTGCGGAAAGCCCAACGACACAAGCAACGTGGACGCCGGGCGCATTCACCGACGAGCAATTGGAATCCCGCATCGGCGCAAGGATGATGGCCGCGGCAAGAAGAGCACGCAAGGCCGGCTACCACGCCCGTGTGTACCGCCCGTCCGCCCAGGACCACACCGCCCGCGCCGACCTCGGCTCGGCCACCGTGCGGTTCCTGGTCCCGAACGACCTGGGCTTCGTGCACACCGACGCGGTGGCCGGCGCCCGCGACGACGTGATCGCCCTCGCCGTCTGGGCGTTCCGGGTTGCCGACGAGCAGACTCCGGGGGAACCCGACGCCCAGGTCGACGTGGGGGACTCCAAAGACAGCCAAGGAGGTGAGCAGCAAGCAGTAGAACTCGCCAACGAGATCCTCCAGGACGGCGCCGTCAACCTCGGCCAGGGCATCAAGGCAAGCATCGCGCAAACCAGGAAGCGCCTGGAACGCGAGAACCTCCGCTGGCCCCTGCTCGCCGTCGAGGAGCTGCAGGCCCAGTTGGACGCGTACCGCGAACGAGCCAGCGCCTACACCCCCGAGCGCCTGGCCGAGCTCATCACCGAGCTGCACGCCCGCGCCCGCGCCGCCGGCACGCAAAACCGCGGAAGGGTGCTCGGCACCGAGGAGGCCGCCGAGACCCCCCTGCGCCGCGCCCGCCTGGACGGCCTGGGCTGCAGCGTCACGGAGGACGGCGAGAAGAAGGTGTACCTCGCCCACGCCGACAGCGCCACCGTCCTCGTGCTGCGCCTCAAGAACGCCAGGACGGCGCAGGGACTGGCGGGCGGCATCGTGGTGACAGAGTCGGCGGTGCGCAGCGCCAGCCGCGCGGTACGGCTGACGACGAGCCGGGTCGCGAAGGCCACCATCACCCCGTCCCGCGGCGCCTGGGACGCGCTGCCCGACGCGCTGCTCGTGCGGGACCTCGCCCAGCTCGCCGCCGAGCTCGACCGGCTCCCGCCGCGCATGCTCCGGCCGCGGGTCGAGGCCGAGCTGGTCCGGGTGATCAAGGTGGCGGCGGTGCGCGAGCTCACGTACGCGCCGGGCGCCCAGCAGCTGGAGGCCGTCCTGGTCGACGAGCACGGCAACGAGGCCACGCTCATCGCGACCCATACCGCCGCCGCCCCGGGCCGCCTGGACGCGATCGCCGCGAGTCTGCGGGCCCCGTCGTACGTCAGCGGCGTCGTCCGGCGGCGCGGCGGCGCCATCGAGCTCGACCCCCTCGCCATCGCCGCCGACGGCCGGGTCGTTCTGCCCGACCTGGCCGAGGCGCGCGGCGGCGAGCTCGGCCCGCACTGGACCGACCGCGCCGACCCGATCCGGGCCGCGCTCGACCATGCCCTCGCCACCCTCGCGGAGGTACCGCACCGGGGTATGCGCCACCTCCCGCCGACCTTCGGTGACCGCCTGCGGACCGCCCGTGATCGACTCGTCGGTGTCGGGCTCTACAAGGCGGCCGAAGCCGTGCAGAAGTACCAGGAAACGAACCGGCCGGAGGCATGGGTCGAGGCCCACATACGACTGTCCGTAACGGCGGAGAGCCAGTAGCGAAGTGGGGTGAGACACGATCGGGACGGCACCACCCAAAGCCCCGGCGACAGGGGTAGGGTCCATGGCCGGACCTGTCCGACCGAGCCCTGGGGGGTAGAGCATGGCCGACTCGTTCGTGCATCTCCACGTGCACACCGAGTACTCCATGCTCGACGGCGCCGCGCGCCTCAAGGAGATGTTCGCGGAGGCGTCCCGGCTCGGCATGCCGGCCGTCGCGATCACCGACCACGGCAACATGCACGGCGCGTACGACTTCTACAAGCAGGCCAAGGCGGCCGGCGTGACGCCGATCCTGGGCGTCGAGGCGTACGTGGCGCCGGAGTCGCGGCTGCACAAGCAGCGCGTGAAGTGGGGCCGGCCCGACCAGAAGCAGGACGACGTCTCCGGCTCCGGCGGCTACACCCACAAGACGATCTGGGCGCGCAACAACACCGGCCTGCACAACCTGTTCCGGCTCAACTCGCGGGCCAGCATCGAGGGGCACTTCGTCAAGTGGCCCCGGATGGACGCCGAGATCATCGCCGAGCACGCCGAGGGCCTGATGGCCACCACCGGCTGCCCGTCCGGCGAGGTCCAGACCCGGCTGCGGCTCGACCAGTTCGACGAGGCGCTGAAGGCCGCCGCGAAGTACCAGGAGATCTTCGGCAAGGAGAACTACTTCCTCGAGGTCATGGACCACGGGCTCGACATCGAGCGGCGGGTCCGCGAGGGGCTGACCGAGATCTCCAAGCGGCTCAACATCCCGCCGGTGGTCACCAACGACTCGCACTACACGCACCAGGCCCAGGCCGAGGCGCACGACGTGCTGCTGTGCGTGCAGACCGCGGCCAACATCAACGACCCCAACCGGTTCCGGTTCGGCGGGTCGGGCTACTACCTGAAGTCGGCCGACGAGATGCGCGCGGTCGACTCGTCCGAGCTGTGGCAGAACGGCTGCAAGAACACGCTGCTGGTGGCCGAGCGGGTGGACACCGCGGACATGTTCAAGTTCGTGAACCTGATGCCGCGCTTCCCGGTGCCGGAGGGCCACACCGAGGAGTCCTGGTTCCGCGAAGAGGTCGCCCGCGGGATGGCCCGGCGGTTCCCGAACGGCGTCGACGAGGTGCACCAGAAGCAGGCCGACTACGAGACGGACATCATCCTCTCGATGGGCTTCCCGGCGTACTTCCTCGTCGTCTCGGACTTCATCATGTGGGCCAAGAACGAGGGCATCGCCGTCGGCCCCGGGCGTGGTTCGGCGGCCGGAAGCCTGGTCGCGTACGCGATGGGCATCACCGACCTCGATCCCCTCCCGCACGGGCTGATCTTCGAGCGGTTCCTGAACCCGGACCGGGTGTCGATGCCCGACATCGACATCGACTTCGACGAGCGCCGGCGCGGCGACGTCATCCGGTACGTGACCGAGAAGTGGGGCGACGACCGGGTCGCGCAGATCGCCACCTTCGGCACCATCAAGGCCAAGGCCGCGATCAAGGACTCGGCCCGCGTGCTGGGCTACCCGTTCGCCGTCGGCGACAAGATCACCAAGGCCATGCCGCCGGCCGTGATGGGCAAGGACATCCCGCTCTCGGGCATCTTCGATCCCAACCATCCGCGGTACTCCGAAGCCGTCGAGTTCCGCGCCCTGTACGACAGCGACCCGGACGTCAAGAAGGTCGTCGAGACGGCGAAGGGTCTCGAGGGCCTGATCCGCCAGACGGGTGTGCACGCGGCCGGCGTGATCATGTCCGCGGAGCCGCTGATCGACCACGTCCCGCTCATGCGGCGCGACGCCGACGGCGCCATCATCACGCAGTTCGACTACCCCACCTGCGAGACGCTCGGCCTGCTCAAGATGGACTTCCTGGGCCTGCGCAACCTGACGATCATCGATGACGCGGTGAAGAACATCAAGCGCCGCGGGATCGACCTCGACCTGCTCTCGCTGGAGCTGGACGACAAGCCGGCCTACGAGCTGCTGGCCCGGGGCGACACCCTCGGCGTGTTCCAGCTCGACGGCGGCCCGATGCGCTCGCTGCTGCGGCTGATGAAGCCCGACAACTTCGAGGACATCTCGGCCGTGCTGGCCCTCTACCGGCCGGGCCCGATGGGTGCCAACTCGCACACCAACTACGCCCTGCGCAAGAACGGCCAGCAGGACATCATCCCGATCCATCCGGAGCTGGAGGAGCCGCTCAAGGAGATCCTCGGCCCGACCTACGGCCTCATCGTGTACCAGGAGCAGGTCCAGCGCGCCGCGCAGAAGCTCGCGGGGTACACCCTGGGGCAGGCGGATCTTCTCCGGCGGGCCATGGGCAAGAAGAAGAAAGAGGTCCTCGAGAAGGAGTACATCCCGTTCCGCGACGGCATGCGCGGCAACGGCTACAGCGACGAGGCGATCAAGAGCCTCTGGGACGTGCTCGTCCCGTTCGCCGACTACGCCTTCAACAAGGCCCACACCGCCGGGTACGGCCTGGTCTCCTACTGGACCGCGTACCTCAAGGCGAACTACCCGGCCGAGTACATGGCCGCCCTGCTCACCAGCGTCGGCGACGACAAGGACAAGATGGCGATGTACCTGGCCGAGTGCCGGCGCATGGGCATCGAGGTGCTGCCGCCCGACGTCAACGAGTCGATCGGCCCGTTCGCCCCGGTCGGCAGCAACATCCGGTTCGGCCTGGCCGCGGTCCGCAACGTCGGGCACAACGTCGTCGACGCGATCGTGCGCTGCCGGCAGACCGAGAACGGCCTGTACCGGGACTTCGACGACTTCCTGTCCAAGGTCGACGCCGTCGCCTGCAACAAGAAGACGATCGAGTCGCTGATCAAGGCGGGCGCGTTCGACTCGATGAAGCACCCGCGGCGGGGCCTGCTGGCCATCCACGCCGACGCGATCGACAACTACGCCGACCTCAAGAAGAACGAGGCCATCGGGCAGTTCGACCTCTTCGGCGACCTGCTCGGCGGCGACGACTCGTCCTCCGGCGGCGGCACGGCGATGTCGGTGCAGATCCCGGACATCGAGTGGGACAAGCGCGAGCTGCTCACGTTCGAGCGGGAGATGCTCGGCCTGTACGTCTCCGACCACCCGCTGTTCGGCCTGGAGTCGGTGCTGTCCAAGGCGGCCGACACCGAGATCAGCCGGCTGTCGGAGGAAGGGGCGATCGCCGACGGCACCGTCGTCACCCTGGCCGGCATGCTCACCGGCGTCCAGCGCCGGATCACCAAGCAGGGCAAGCCCTGGGCGTCGGCGTCCCTGGAGGACCTCGGCGGCGCCGTCGAGGCACTGTTCTTCCCCAACACCTACGAGCTCGTCGGGCAGTACATCGCCGAGGACGCCATCGTGGTGGTGAAGGGCCGCGTCGACCGGCGCGACGAGACACCCCGGCTGATGGCGATGGACCTGTCCATGCCCGACGTCAGCGCGGCCGACGAGAACCGGCCGGTCGTGCTGTCCCTGCCGGCCACGCGCTGCACCCCGCCGCTGGTCGACCGGCTCAAGGAGATCCTGGTCAACCATCCGGGCAAGGCCGAGGTGCACGTGAAGCTCAGTCACGGGTCACGGGTGACGCTGCTGCGCCTCGGGCCGTACCACGTGAATCCCACGACTGCGCTCAAGGGCGACCTGAAGGCACTGCTCGGGCCCAACAGCTTTAGCTGAGTTCATCCCGGGGTAACCTCGGCGGGTGCAAACGCACGCCCACTCGTTGTGGCTCTCGCGGCGGGCGCGGTGGTCGGCCGGGGCCGTCGCCGGGCTCGTGCTCGTGCTGCTCGTGTTCGGCATCGTGTACCGCGTGAGCCAGCGCCCCTACGGCTTCAAACCCTTCGACCGGATCGGCGGCGTGGCGCTGCCGGCCGGCAGCGAACGGGCGCGGGCCTACCTGGACGGCGGCCGGGCGTTCCTCGGCCGCGCGACCGGCGGCGGCGGGTACGAGCTGCGGGCCGTCGACTCCGACAAGCCCGCCACTGCGATCTGGACCAACACGTCGCTGACCGACGTCGACACGTTCCGCTCGGCCCGCGGCATGGTGCAGGTCACCGGGCTGCCGGACGCGGCCGGGCACCGGCGGGTGACGCTGCTCAACGCCAACAACGGGGTGCCGTTCGCGACGTTCGACGTCGAGGGCCGCGACCGGTGGGCGCTGGTGGGCAAGTACTTCGTGCGGTACGCCGACGCCGAGCACCGCCTCACCGTTACCGACGTCGGCACCGGCAAGCCGACCGCCGCGTTCGACCAGCCGGGCGGCGCGGCGAGCTGGTGGCTGACCGACAACTGGAGCGGCCAGCAGGTGCCGACGTCGACGACGGGGGAGCCGCTGGACGAGGCCCTGACCGTCGATCCGCACATCGTGCGGGCCACCGCCGAGCGGGGCCTGGAGGTCGTCGGGCTGGCCGGTGGGCACGTGCTCGGGGCCGGCCGCGACCTCGCCGGGCCGGGGGACCTCGTGTACCCGTACGAGGAACAGGTCTTCGTGGCCACGGGCGGGGCCGGGTTCGAGCTCCGGGCGTACGAGCGAACGCACTTGAACAAGAGCCAGTGGACCTGGTCGTCGCCGGACCAGCAGGCGCGGCCCCTGTTCGTCGCCTCGTGCGGCGAGCAGCGGGTGTGCGTCGGCGAGGAGCACCACCTCACCCAGCTCGACATCGCCACCGGCCAGGTCGTGTTCCGCGTCGAGGCCGAGCGCCCCTCGCAGGCCGTGCCGGTCGGCGACCGGATCATGGTGCGCACCGCGAGCCAGTCCGACGGCGCCACCGAGACGCTGCTGGACGCGGCCGGCAAGACCGTGAGCAGCTGGCCCGGCAAGCGCGCCGCGCGGCTGGACGAGGGCAGCTACCTGCTGCTGCCGGCGGTGCCGCCCGCCGGCGCCTTCGCCTGGATGGGCGTCGACGCCGAGCACGGCACCGCGCGCGACCTCGGCTCCGTCGACGCCCGGCCGGACTCGTGCACCTGGAGCCACACCTACCTGGCGTGCGCGACGGCCGGCGAGTTCACCTTCTACCGCATCCGGGCGCCCTGGTACTCGCTCTGACGCGCCCGGGCCCGCCGCGCAATCCTGAACATGGCCACCGCGCCGATCCCGACCCACGCGACGTTCACGGCCGTCGATGGCCAGGCGTGACTGACCGCCGAGTTCCAGGCCAGGGCCACGGCCCCCACGATGTTCATGGTCTGGAAGACGATCCCGTCGCCTTCGAGCCGCTTGGCCGAGACGAGCCCGTACGCGGCCAGGACCAGGGCGGCACCGATCCAGCCCATGAAGTCGATCAGCATGGGCACGATCGTCGCATCAAGTGGAGCTAACGTGTGAACGAGAATTCCTACAGCGCACCTTAAGCAGGCCTCAACATGGATCTCGACCCGCGCCGGCTGGCCGTGCTCGCCGCGATCGCCCGCCGCGGCACCCTGGCCGGCGCCGCGGCCGCCCTGCACGTGACCCCCTCGGCGGTGTCGCAGCAGCTCGCGCAGCTCGAGCACAGCGTGGGCCGGCCGCTGGTCGACCGGACCGGCCGCCGGGCCGTGCTCACCGCGGCGGGCCGCATCCTGGCCGACCGCGCCGAGGCGATCGCCCGTGAACTCGGTGCCGCCGAGCGCGAGCTCGCGGCGCTCTCGGGCCGGGCCGCGGGCCTGGTGCGGGTGGCGGCGTTCGCGACCGTGATCCGCCACCTGCTGGTCCCGGCGATGGCCCGGCTGGCGGCGGAGTTCCCGGACGTGGTCTGCTCGATCACCGAACTGGAGGGCGCGCCGGCCCTGCGCGAGCTGCGGCTGGGCGGCATCGACCTGACCATCACCGAGCGCGACGCCGTGCAGCGCAGCCTGCAGCACCGTCAGGTTTCCGTGGTACCGCTCTGTGACGACCCGTACCGCGTGGTCGTCCCGGTCGGGTGGCCGCCGGTGCACGCGTTGGAGGACCTGGCCGACCGCCCGTGGGTGGCCGGCCCGCCCTCCTCGACGACCGGCCAGATCCTCGACCGGGTGTGCCGCGAGCGGGGCTTCGTGCCCCGCCGCGCGCACGCCTGCGTGGACTACCCGACGGTGCTGGCCCTGGTCGCGGCCGGCCACGGCGCGACGATCGCCCCGGACCTCGCCCTGCGCGACGCGCGCCGGGACGAGATCACGGTGACGGCGCTGCCCGTGGCCGGCGCGCGCAGCCTGGACGCCCATGTGACCGCGGCCCGGGCCCATCTGCCGGCGGTCGAGGCGCTGCTGTCCTGCCTTCAGGCCGCTATCCGGTGACGATGGTCCCGTCGGGCTGGCGCGAGCAGGTGACGGCCGCGCGCGGGGCCGCCGCCGTGGCCGCTGTCAGGCACTTGCCGAGCACGGCCTGCCCCGCCGCCGTCGGGTGCCACGATTCCTGGCACGTCTGGAAGTACGACGCGCAGGTGTTCGCGATCTTCTGGATGGCGATCTTGTCCTTGCCGGACAGGCTGGTCACGAACGTGCCGCTCGGGCCGTCCTGCAGCCGGATCGGCGTGGCCAGGGCATTGGCCGGGCTACCCGGGCGCTCGCACAGCCGGGCCCCGTCGAAGGCGTGCTGCACGTCGAGGAAGACCAGGTCGTCGTTCGGGCGCTCGGCGGCCACGGTGTTGCGCACGTTCTGCACCAGCGTGCCGAGGCCCTGCGAGAACAGGTGCCCGGCGGAGAGGCTGGCGCGGTGGATGGGACAGCCGGCGGCGTACCGCAGCGCGCCGAGGTCGCGGAACTTGTCCCGGTCGTCCTGGCGCCCGTCGGCCTCCCAGTAGGACGGGTCGAGGTCGAACGGCAGCGGGTTGGTGTAGTCCTGGAACACGACCTTGTGCTGGTGGTCGGCGTCGACCTGGTCGAGCGTCACGAGCAGCTGACGGATCGCGGCGACCGTCTCGGTGGTGGCGGCCGACATCTGCGCGGCCGTCGCGAGGTCCCCGGCGGCGCAGGGTGCCTGCTCGACCGGGCCGTTCAGGTACGCCCAGAACTCCCACCAGCCCGTCCACGCGTCGGCGATGAACCGGTTGGCGCACTTCTCGGCCACGTCGCCGAAGGTGAACTGGCTGTTGTTGGAGCCGAGACCGACCAGTACCAGATCGATGTCATGGGTCTGGGCGACGGCGCGCAACTGGTCGAGCTGGGCGGCGACGGTCCGCCCCTTGTCGCGGGCGGAACTGGCCGTCGCGAAGTCGGCCGGGCGGCCGCCGGAGCAGGCCAGGTTGTACCGGTCCTGAATGCCGGGCAGCGTGGCCTGCAGCAGCGAGGCGTTGGCGGAGCGGTGGCAGAAGAAGGCGTTGTTGTTCGGCGCCGACCAGCCGGGGAAGCCCTGCGCGACCCCGTTGACGTCGACGACGGGCTGATAGCTGCCGGCACCCTCCCCGCTGATGAAGCTGTCGCCGAGCGCGACGGCGGCGGTGGGCAGGGCGGCGGTGGCGGGGCCGGCGGTGGCGACGACCGCCCCGGAGGCGACGAGGGCGGCGACGGCTAAGGCACGAAGGAGCTTGGACACTGGCGGTCTCCTCGATCCCAGAACGTGAAGAGTTCTCGGATCAGATCACCTTCGGGCAAGGTCGTCAATAGATGGACATGTGTACGTGGTTGGTGTGGTCACTGCTCGGATCGCCCTTGCCGCTCCGGTACGGATGCCAGCCCGCGGCCGGCGTCCAGATCTGCCGGTACCAGATGACATACGTGACCCCGAGCGCCGTGGCGTTGCGCACCAGCCAGGTCGCGAGCTCGGTCCCGTACTCCTTGGCCGCCCCGATCGCGATCCCCCCGAACCCCTTGGCATCGGCCGCGAAGTCACAGGCCCGCCCCTTCGGGTGTTCGTAGGGCCCGCTGGGCCGGAAGCACGACACGTAGTGCTCGAACCCGGCCAGCTTCACCTGCTCCAACGCATGCTGCGTCCGCGGCGTGAGACACCCGCTCGTGGTCGGGTCGTGCAGGCTGCACGTTTCGGTGGGCCACGACCCGTCGGGTCGCCGCGGCGCCGGCTGAGCCTTGGTCGAAGGCGTCTTCGTGCTCACGGTCGTACCCGGATCGATGATCGGCTGCGACTCCCGGTTGAGCGCCTCGGCGAGGGCCTGCTCGACCGCCGCCTTCTGGCTCGCCATGATGTCGAGTTGTTGCTGCTGCCGCCGCACCTCGTTGTCGATGGTGGCCCGGTTGGCCTCCAGGCTGGCTCGCACACTGGCGAGCTCCCGCAGATCGGCGTTCTGCCGCCGCGCCACCAGTTCCAGCAGGCTGACCCGATCGGCGAACACCCCCGGGCTGCCACTGTCGAGCAGCGTCGCCGCATCGCGCAGCCCGCCGCCGTACTGGTACGCCTTGACGGTCACCGTCTCGGTCTCGTGCACCAGCTTCTGGTACCGCGGCTCGAGCTCCGCCTGTTGCGCCTGCACGAGCGCCTGCCGCTGCTGCGAGGCCGCAAGCAGGTTCTGCGCGTCGATGTAGGCCCGGTTGGCCGTCTCGAGCTGCTCGGAGAGCTCGCTGGACCCGGCCTCCTCGGCCGCGGTCGTCTTGGGGGACGGCTTCGGCTGCCCGGGCGCGGCCGACGCCGGGACGGGCGCCAGCAGGACCAACAGGGCGCACAGGGCCGCCACGATCCATCGTGATCTGGTCATACTGCTCGGCTGATCGGCGCCGCCCGGCCTGACTTGAGGTTCTTGTGCTTATTAGTCCCCGCCCGGGGCAGATCCGACGGATGCGGGCCTTCTGGGATGCGCTGACAGCCGCCCTAGGCCGGGTGACACCGGCCGAGTGGATGCAGATCGTCGCGGCCATAGGCGCCCTCGCCGCGGCCTTCGCCGCCTTCTCAGCCGCCCGCGCCGGCCGGGCCGCGGCCCGGACCGCCGCCAAGCAACTGCCGGAGCTGCACCACCAGGTCGAGCTCAACGCCACCCAGGCCAAGGCCGCCGAGGACCAGGTCGCCCTCACCCAGGAAATGCTCCAGCAAGCCACCGCCGCCCTGCGCGAAGCGGCCCGCGCCCGCACCGACGAGCGCGCACCCCTGGTCGTAGCCCTCCTGGAAACCCCGCACTGGCCCCCACTCGTGGAGCCCTCGGCCGAAGCCGCCTCCCCGGCCCGCCTCTACGCCCGAGACGCCGAGCGCAACACGCCCCTGCACTTCCGCACCGACGGCATCCTCATCAACGAGGGCGCCACCACCGCCCGCGTCCGCCTCGACGAGCAGGCCCACTTCCAGGACCCGGCCCCCGCGAGACGCGAACGCCTCCTGCGCCCAGGTGAGGTGGCCCGCTTCACGTGGACGGCCGGCCACACGATCGCCGAATGGGCCGACGCCCGCGAAAACCCCGACCCGCCGAACCCGCTCGGCGCCTGCTTCCTGACGATCACCGTCTTCGACAACTTCGAGCACGGCATCTTCGACCACATCCACCTCGCCATGAGCGGCCGCCCGATCGTCGCCGTGGACCCCTCCTTCGACGAGGTGCGCCTCGCCTCCCACGAGTCCGAAGCCGCCATGGCCGTCACGGTCTTCCCCACCCGCCGCACGTACCGCTTCGACGGCCCGCGACGCGACCCGCTCCCGTGGGACAGCACCTACGCCGCCTGGTGGCGGGAGGGCGGGGCCACCAAGCTCCGGCGCGCTCCGGAGCCCGCTTAGCCGCTCGACCGCCATGCCCATCTCCTCGGCCACCAGGCGGCGCAGCTTCAGGGTGTGGCGTTGCTGGAGGCCCCAGTCGCGGTGCTGCTTGTGCTCTTGCCGAAACTGCTCGCCGACCTTTGAGTAGTTTCTTCGCCGTGTTACGTCTCGCATGGCGTTCGTTTCTGCGCGGCTGAACAATGACATCTGCGCCATGCTTTGTATTATCCCAGCCTGGTGTTTGGCTGCGCTATTTTCGCTGTCCTGGAATCGCAGATTGCGCTATTTTTCAAGCCGGTCCTATGGTCACCACATATGTGCCCTCGGCCGATGGTTCGGCCCGCCTGGCGGCGGCCCACAGGGTTAGCGTGGTCCCGGTCAGACTTTGGTCAAGGTTGGTGGTCCAGGCCGTTGGGGACTGCCGGGTTCGTCGTGGTCATCATTCGGTGGTACAACTCAGGAAATTGGTTTTTTTTAGGATTTCTCTCCTGGACCACCGAATGTCGACCACGGTGGACCCGGCTCCTGAATTTACGGTCTGGACCACCGAACGGTGACCAAAGTCGTCTCCGGGACCACGCTAATACATTCCGGTCGCGCCAGCGGCCGGGGACCATCGGCCGAGGGCACATGGCGGTGCCCATCGGTCCGGTGGAAGGATAGATTGACCCCCATGTGGCGAATCACCGTCAACAACGCCTGCGTCGGCTCCGGGAGCTGCGTAGGCGTAGCCCCCGCGCATTTCGAGCTGGACGACGCCGAGGGCCGCGCGCACCCGATCAACGCGGAAGTCGAGCCCAGCGAAGCGGTTCAGGACGCCGTCGACATGTGTCCGATGGAGGCGATCACCATCACGGAGGTCTAGGCGCCCCGGTACGCCGCCAGAAGAGCCTCCGCCGCCTGGACCGGGGTGAGGCGGCCGGTCAGGACGTCCTGCTCGATGCGGGGGGCCAGCGAACGGACCGCCGGGGAAGTGCGCAGGCCGTCCAGCAGGGTGTCGCGGGTCATCGCCCACACCCAGCCGATCTGCTGCCGATCGCGGCGCGCCTGCAACTCCCCGGACGCCTCCAAGGCCGAGTGGTGGCGTTGCAGGCGGTCCCACAGTTCCGGCAGCCCCGCGCCGGTCAGGCCGCTGCACGTCAGGACCGCCGTCGAGGTGTGCAGCAGCCGCAGCGCGCCCGACAGTTCGCGGGCCGCCGCGCGGGCCTCCTGTTCGTGGGGGCCGTCCGCCTTGTTGACGGCGATCACGTCGGCCAGCTCCAGGACGCCCTTCTTGATGCCCTGGAGCTGGTCGCCGGTGCGGGCCAGGGCCAGCAAAAGGAACGTGTCGACCATGTCCGCCACCGTGGTCTCGGACTGGCCTACGCCCACCGTTTCCACGAGGACCACGTCGTAGCCGGCCGCCTCGACGATGACCATGGCCTCGCGGGTCGCCCGGGTCACGCCGCCCAGGGTGCCCGAGGTGGGGGAGGGGCGTACGAACGCGTTCGGGTCCGCTGCGAGGCGGTTCATGCGGGTCTTGTCGCCCAGGATGCTGCCGCCCGTGCGGGTCGAGGACGGGTCGATGGCCAGGACCGCCACGCGGTGGCCGGCCTCGATCAGGTACATGCCTAGGGCGTCGATGAAGGTGGACTTGCCGACGCCTGGTACGCCGGTCACGCCGATTCGGCGGGCGGCGCCGGAGAACTCAGCCAGGGCGTGCAGCAGTTCCTGGGCGCGCGTGCGGTGGTCGGCGCGGGTGGATTCGACGAGCGTGATCGAGCGGGCGATCCAGGCCCTTGAGCCGGACCGGACGCCGTCGACGAGGTCGCTCAGTGCTGCAACCGGGATCGCAGCACCTCCAGCAGGTCCAGGGCGGCGTCGGCGATGACCGTGCCCGGGCCGAAGATCGCGGCCGCGCCCGCCGTGCGCAGGGCGTCGTAGTCCTGGGGTGGGATGACGCCGCCGACCACGATGAGGATGTCGTCGCGGCCCAGTTCGGCGAGCTCGTGGCGCAGGGCCGGCACCAGGGTCAGGTGGCCGGCGGCCAGGGAGTTGACGCCGACGATGTGCACGTCGGCCTCGACCGCCTGGCGGGCCACCTCCGCGGGAGTGGAGAACAGCGGGCCCACGTCGACGTCGAAGCCGAGGTCGGCGAAGGCGGTGGCGATCACCTTCTGGCCGCGGTCGTGGCCGTCCTGGCCCATCTTGGCGACCAGGATGCGGGGGCGGCGGCCCTCGTCCTCGGCGAACGTGTCGGTCGCGGCGCGGACCCGCTCCACGTTGCCCGCTCCGGCGGCCTCGTCGCGATACACCCCGGAAATGGTACGGATCTGTGCCGTGTGCCGCCCGAAGACCTTCTCCAGCGCGTCGGAGATCTCGCCGACGGTCGCGTGGGCTCGCGCCGCGTCGACGGACAGTTCGAGGAGGTTGCCGCCGTTCGTGGCGCCCTCGGTCAGGGCGGTCAGGGCGTCCTGGCACGCGGTCTCGTCGCGCTCGGCGCGCAGCCGCTCCAGCTTGGCGATCTGGGCCGCGCGGACGGCCGAGTTGTCGACCTTGAGGACGTCGATCGGCTCGTCGGTGTCCGGACGGTACTTGTTGACGCCGATCACCGGCTGCCGGCCCGAGTCGATGCGGGCCTGGGTGCGGGCGGCCGCCTCCTCGATGCGCATCTTCGGGATGCCCTCGCTGATCGCCCGGGCCATCCCGCCGGCCTTCTCGACCTCCTCGATGTGGGCCCAGGCCTTGGCGGCCAGATCGTGGGTGAGGCGCTCGACGTACGCGCTGCCGCCCCACGGGTCGATCACCCGCGTGGTGCCGGACTCCTGCTGCAGCAGCAGCTGGGTGTTGCGGGCGATGCGGGCCGAGAAGTCGGTCGGCAGGGCCAGGGCCTCGTCCAGGGCGTTGGTGTGCAGCGACTGGGTGTGGCCCTGGGTCGCCGCCATCGCCTCGATGCAGGTGCGCACCACGTTGTTGAACACGTCCTGAGCGGTCAGCGACCAGCCCGACGTCTGGCAGTGCGTGCGCAGGCTCAGCGACTTCGGGTTCTTGGCGCCGAACTCGCGCACCAGCCGCGCCCACAGCAGCCGCCCGGCCCGCAGCTTGGCGACCTCCATGAAGAAGTTCATGCCGATCGCCCAGAAGAACGACAGCCGCGGCGCGAACGCGTCCACGTCCAGCCCGGCGTCGCGGCCGGCCCGCAGGTACTCCACACCGTCGGCGAGCGTGTACGCCAGTTCCAGGTCGGCGGTCGCCCCGGCCTCCTGGATGTGGTAGCCGGAGATCGAGATGGAGTTGAACTTCGGCATGTGCTTCGAGGTGTACCCGAAGATGTCGCTGATGATCCGCATGGACGGTTCCGGCGGGTAGATGTAGGTGTTGCGGACCATGAACTCCTTGAGGATGTCGTTCTGGATCGTCCCCGAGAGCTGCTCCGGCTTCACCCCCTGCTCCTCCGCCGCCACGATGAACAGCGCCAGCACCGGCAGCACGGCCCCGTTCATGGTCATCGAGACGCTCATCCGGTCCAGCGGGATGCCCTCGAAGAGCCGCCGCATGTCCAGGATCGAGTCGATCGCCACGCCGGCCATGCCCACGTCGCCGGCCACGCGCGGGTGGTCGGAGTCGTAGCCGCGGTGGGTGGCCAGGTCGAAGGCGACCGAGAGGCCCTTCTGCCCGCCCGCGAGGTTGCGCCGGTAGAACGCGTTGGACTCCTCGGCCGTGGAGAAGCCGGCGTACTGCCGCACCGTCCACGGCTGGGTGGTGTACATGGTCGGATAGGGCCCGCGCACGTACGGCGCGATGCCCGGCAACCCGTGCAGGAACTCGACCCCGGCGAGGTCGTCGGGGCCGTATACACCCTTGACGTCGATGCCCTCCGGCGTGGCCCACACCTCGGACGGCTCGTCAGCGTCCGAAGACACGGTGGGTGTGCCCAGGGCCACCTCGGAGAAGTCGGGGATCACGGTGCCACTCCAAGGTCCTCGTGCGTGCGCCGCAGCACGTCCAGCGCGTCGCAGCCGGTGAACAGGTACGCGTCCACGCCCTCGTAGGAGCCCTGGCCGGCCAGCCACACCGTCGTCACGCCCTCGGACTTCAGGCGGGCGGCGGTCTCGGCGGCCTGCTCGCCGTACGAGCGATCGGAGCCGCAGATGCAGGCGACCGGCGACGTGCTGTCCTCGCTGAGGCGGACGCCGCCGGCGGCGAACAGGTTGGCCGCGAAGGACACCCGGGCCGAGTTGGACGCCGTGGAACCCAGCGCGACCAGGCGGACCGTCGGCGGTTCTGACGCGGCCTCGGCGACGTCGCGGAGGTGTTCGAAGCTCTGGGAGTACCACATCTGCTGGAGACCCCCGGAGGGCCGCACCGGTGCCGGGGGACGCACCGGCCGGCGCTCGGCCAGATCGGGGAACTCCGAGACGCCGGTGATCGGTTGCCGGCGGTGCGCCAGGTCGGCCTCGCGCCGCTGCCGGACCGTGCCGATGCGCTCCTCGACCAGCCCCGAACGCAGCGCCGCGGCCATCTCACCGGCCCGCTCGACCTCGGTGAACACGTCCCAGGCGGCGTGCGCGAGTGCGTCGGTGAGCGACTCGACGTACCACGAGCCGCCGGCCGGGTCGAGCACCCGGGCGACCCCGGACTCCTCGATGAGCAGCGACTGTGTGTTGCGGGCGATGCGCCGGGAGAAGCCGTCGGGCAGGCCGAGCCGGGCGTCGAACGGCTGGACGGTGACCGCGCCGGCGCCGCCGGTGCCGGCCGCGAAACACGCCACGGTGGTGCGCAGGAGGTTCGTCCACGGGTCGCGCGCGGTCATCATCGCGTCGCTGGTCACCGCGTGCTGCCGCTGGGCGCCCAGGTGCGGCACGTCGCAGACCTGCGCGACCCGGGCCCAGATCCGCCGGGCGGCGCGCAGCTTGGCGATGGTGGCGAACTGGTCGGCGGTGGCGGCGAAGCGGAACTCGAGCTGCTTGAGGGCCATCCCGGCGCTGAGCCCGGCCGCGACCAGTTCGCGCAGGTAGGCCAGGCCGGTGGCGGTGGCGTACCCGATCTCCTGGGCGTCGTTGCCGCCAGCGTCGTGGTAGACCGTCGCATCGACCGTGGCGATCGGCACCGGCGAGTCCAGCAGGGCCGACAGCACCGACATCTCCGACTCGACGCCGGTCCGCGCCTCCAGCCCCAGCGGGTCGAGGCCCAGGTTGCCGGACTTGTCGGCGCCGGGCAGGGCGAGGAACGCGCGGGCCGCCTCCAGGCCCAGCGGGCCGTGGTCGAGCACGACCGGGGCGAGGTCGAGCAGCACCCCGTCGAGGGCCTCGGCGAGGTCGGCCGGGGCGACGCCGGTCAGCCACAGCGAGGTGGCCCCGTTCTCCAGGTCGGCCAGGACCGCGGCCCGGGTCGCCTTCGGGTCCGGGTCGGCGTGGCGCTGGCGCACGTCCCACGGCCGCGGCGCGGTGCTCCCGCCCCGCACGAACGGCAGGTGCCCGGGCGCGCCGGCGTCCGGAGCCCGGTCGGCCGCGGTGTACAGCGGCGCGATCCGCAGCCCGTCGTACGTCTCGGTGGCCAGCAGGTCGGCGACCGCCTCGGGCGGGGTGTCCTCGCCGGCCAGCCCGGACTTGCGCAGCACGCCAAGTGCGAGCCGCTGCCAGTCCCGGAGATCGTCTTGGGTGGGCGCGCTCATGCTGGACACGTTAGATCCGCTTCCCGGGAAACGTTCCGGTCTGTGACAACCTCCACCGGCGTGACCTCAGCCTTTTTTGAGAATCTGCAGCCCGATGGCCACGCCGAGCGGGGCGTCGGTCACCGCCGTCACGGTGCGCCGGCCCCCGGCCCGGGCGGTGAGCAGCAGCTGGGTGAACAGCACGCGGTCGGCGTGGCAGTCCATGTCGACGTACGTCTCGTCGTCGCCGATGCGGAACAGCGCCCAGACCTGGCCGTCGCCGAGGCAGATCACCTGCAGGCGGTACTCGCCGGCCGGGTAGGACCGGTCGTCGTCGAGCCGGGTGACGTTGTTGCGCAGCCCGCTCATGAACCGCTCCGGCGTGGTCTCCACCGCGTCCGGGTCGCGCTTGTTGTACTCCACGACCCGGCGGACCATGTCGGCCGTCTCGCGCGGGCTGAGCGCGGTCTCGCTCGCGACCGCCATGCTCGGCGCGGTGGCGACCCCCGTGCTGGTGCGCGGCGCGGGCCGGGCCGCGGCTACCGCGAACCCGAAGCCGGCCCCGATGAGCAGGGCCAGGGCGATGCTCAGCGTGCGGCGCGGGTTCCGGGCGCGCTCAGGCGGCTCCGGCACCGGCTGGGCGCCGGTCACCTCGATCTCCACGGTCACGCTCCGCGGATAATTGGGCCGGGATCGGACGGGCCGGGCCGGTCGGTGCGAGCGCCACGGCGAGCCAGCCGGCGGCGCTGACACAGGCCAGCATGGCCACCACGATCGTAACCCGGTTCGCCGAGGTCATCAGGTGCCACTCGATCGGATACGGCGAAATCAGATAGATGAACGTGATCGCCGCCCAGTATCCGGCCAGGACCGCCCACAGCCAGCCGTCCCCGGCCAGGCCCAGCTCGCGGCGCCGGGCGCGCAGGAGCGCGGCCCCGACCAGGGCCGCCAGTGCGGCGGCCGCCAGCACCAGGCTGACCTGGTCGAACATCCCGCGCTGAATCGCACCGAGCCGGCCCCAGGCGTCGGCGTCGCCCGCCAGCAGCGCGGTGAAGCGGCCCTCGGCGATCAGGTCGTTCTCGGCGCCGAGCGCGCGCGTGGTCGCCGACCACACCGCGGTCACCCCGAGCGGCAGCCAGCACCACGCGGCGCGACGCAGCTCGCGGCGGTACCGCACGGTCGCCGCCACGGCGAGCATCACGGCGAGCGGGAGGCCCTCGTTCTTGGTGAGTACCGCCGCGGAGACCAGAAACAGCGCGAGCGGCGTCACCCCGGCCGGCTCCGGGCGGCCGAGCAGCAGCACCGCGCCGGCCACGAACGCGGCCCCGCACATGGTGTCGCTGTAGCCCAGCGCCGGCCCGGTGAACTCGGGCAGCCAGGCCCCGCACCCGGCCAGGACCGCGACCGGGATCGACAGCCAGGCCGGCGCGCCCGCGGTGGCCCGGCGCACCGCGAAGCCGACGAGGGCGACGCCGGAGAAGGTGACGGCGACGTTCACCGCGAACGCCGGGCGGAACGTGAACGAGTCCAGCAGCTGCCACACGACCGCGATCGGCGCCGAGGCGATCGGCGGATAGTCGGTGTGGGTGACCGCGAGCGCCTCGCTGCCGATCGCGGCCCGCGCGAAGTCCCCGCCGTGCGCGAGATACCCGGCGTGCTGCCACCAGATCGCGTGCGTGTCCCAGCTCAGTGGCTGATCGAACATCATCAGGAAAGGAGCCAGCAATGGTACTCCCAGCAGCCCCGCCTCCAGCCAGCCGAACGCGGCCACGGGTGCGGCCCGGCGCGCCAGCCACGCGATGACGACGGTCCCGGCGAAGACGGCGGCGAACCACGGCACCAGCGGGCCGCGCAGCCACAGCATGAGGACCACCGCCGCGGTCGCCACGACGGCGCCGGCGAGCGGGGCGAGGAGGGTGGCCAGGGGTACCGAACGGGTCAGCGCCCAGGCGAGGGGGAGCCCGGACACGGCGAGCACGAAGACGGCGACGACGCTGGTCATCCGGCCACCGACGTGACGTCGAGGCGGACCCCGGCCGGCGCGGCCGGATCCACGCGACGGTGCAGCACGAGCTCGGCGCCGGCGCGGTCCTTGGTGAGCACCAGCCCGTGCATGGTGACGAGCTCCTGCATCCGGAACCACCACACCTCGTCGGCCTCGTCGACCCAGACCCGCGTGCCGGCGGGCACCCGGGCGGCCATCTCGGACCCGAGGTACTCCATGGCCGCGATGACCCGGTGCTGCGGGCCGTTGGTGGCGCCGCGGTACCTGGCCGCGAGGTAGGCGCCCATGTGGGCGGCGTGCGCGGCGTTCCAGGCGGCCGGGACGAGGGCCCCGGCCGCCAGGACGATGACGATCAGCCGCGCCGCGAGCCGGCTATTTCCGGCTGCGCCCTCCGCCATTGCCAACCCCCACCGGATCGTGGTCCCCGTCGCGTTCGACCGCCGGGACTATACGTGCCATTGGGGTGGTTTCGGGGTCCGGCGCGGGTGGTTCGACCGGTTTGTCGGTACGGATGGCATGTTCACCCCGGGGCAGGACACGCGAGGGCGGATCGAGGTTCATCCCGGACTGCAGCAGCCGCTTGAGCCGCGGCGCGAACGGCCGCTCGATCAGCCGGTGGGCGAGATAGGCGGCGACCAGCATTGCCGCGATCATGCCGGCCAGCAGCGGGTACGGGTCGATCACGCCCTTGAGCCGGCGGATCGTGATCACCCCGATGTCCTGGTGCAGCAGGTACAGCGGATAGGTCATGACCCCGGCCACGGTGAGCCACCGCCAGCGCGCCCAGTCGAGCCGTCCCAAGGCGGCGGCCGCGACGGCCACGAAGAACCCGCCGACGAGCACCATCGCCAGGGTCCATTTCATGTGTACGCCGAGGAACTGGTTCATGTGCCGCGTGTCCTTGAGCACCTGGTACTGCGCGAGCACGAACGACAGCCCGATCAGGCCCCAGAGCAGCGGCGTGGAACCGAAGCGGTGCATGAGGTACAGCAGGATGCCCGCGATGAAGTAGGGCGAGAACATCGGCTGGACGATCGAGTCGATCAGCGGGATGCCGTAGCTGCCGGTGAGGATCGTCGCGATCAGCCAGAGCGCGCAGAACGCGACCACCCGGCGGTACGTGAGGCCGAACCCGACCACGACCGCGAAGAGCAGGTAGAAGCGCAGCTCGGCCCAGAGGGTCCAGTACACCCCGTCGACGCTGCGCACGGCGAGCGCGTCCTGGGCCATGGTGAGGTTCACGAGCAGTTCGGACAGGGTGGTCGGGGCCTTGATCACGCCGGTGGACAGCGCGGTGTCCCGGTTGAAGTGCACGACCAGGAACGAGATCGGCACCGCCACCCAGTACATCGGGTACAGCCGGGTGACCCGGGAGACGGCGAAGTCCTTGAGGTTGCGGTCCCAGCAGCTCATGCAGATGACGAAACCGGAGATCAGGAAGAACAGCTGGACACCGAGGTAGCCGTAGTTGGCGAAGTCGAACAGCCGCCCGAACACGGCACGGTTGGCCCGCTCCCACAACTGGGACTGCGGGGTGCCGACGTAGTGGTACACCACCACGAGCAGGGCGGCGACCAATCGCATGCCGTCGAGGGCGGCGAGGCGGCCTTCGCGCCGCACCGGGGGATTGCCTTCGGCTTTGAGCACTCGGCACTGTAACCAGCGCCGGGACCTTGTGTCGAAACGTCCGGATGCGTGACATCCGCCCTTGATGAGTATTTAACAGTGGTGTCACCGTTTGACGATGGCGCTCACCAGCCCGTAGTCGATCGCCTCCGGTGCGCTGAGGACCTTGCCGGCCTGCAGGTCGTCCTCGACCCGGGACCGCGGCTGCCCGGTCGCCCCGGCGATGCGCAGGATCAGGTCCTCCAGATCCCGCAGGTACCGCCCCGCCTCGGCGACCACCTGATCGGCCGTCCCGCCGGGCGAGGTCACCTTGGGCTCGGCGAGCCGGAACCGCGCGTGGGCGAAGGCGGTACGCTCGGCGGCGGCGCAGTACACGCCCAGAGCCGCTCCACTGACCTCGCCGACCGCGGTGGCGTGCACCGGCGCCCCGATCGAGTCGATGGCGTCCACGAGCGTCCAGACGGCGGCGAGGTTGCCCTGGTCGGCGCTCATGTGCACGCTGATCGGCTCACTGCCGGTGGCATCGAGCGCGAGCAGCGTGGCCGCCGCCCGAGATGCCATGTCGGGCTCGATCGGCCCGCGCAGAAACACCATGCGCCGCGTGAACAACTGCTCGTCCAGCCATGAGGGCTCGTTTTCGTTGAATGGCCGCATGTGCCGAACTTAGGCGCGAATGCGTGGTTCGGCCCCTCGTGCACCCCGGATTCCGCTGAGGGCTTCACAAATATGGCAAACCGCTCGCGTTGAAACCCTGGACTGGCACCATGCGGGGAAGGAGGCACCGGCAGGCGGTGCCGCACGCTTGGGGAGCCGCCATGGCGGACGCCACCTACGCAGAGTCCGGCCTGGTCGACCGCGACCTCCTCGAGATCGTCAACGAGGTCTGGGACGCCTACCTGCAGCAGCCCGAAGCGACCCCGACCGACCTCGCGGCCCCCGAGGACCGCAAGGCCATCACCGCGGCCGTGTCCATCACCGGCGCCTGGGAGGGCCACGTGCGGGTCCTGGTGCCTCCGACCGCGGCCGGCGACATCACCGCCCTGATGCTGGCCATGGAGTCCGGCGAGGTGACCGACCAGGACGTCACCGACGCCATGGGCGAACTCATCAACGTGATCGGCGGCAACATCAAGAACCGCGGCGCCCAACCGGCCAAACTGGGCCTGCCGGTGGTGGCCACGGGGCGCATGTTGTTCCCGGCCACGCGCGAGACCCACCGCCTGTCCATCGCCTGGCCGAACGGCGAACCGATCACGTTCAGCGTCCTGCACGTCAACCCGGACCGCGCCGGCCTGCCCTTGATCGCCAAAAAGCCGTAGCCGGGGTCCTTCCTGAACGCCACAACCTCATCGGCGACAGCCAGCAGGGCACCCGGTCAACGGCAGATCCCGACGCCCGGGGTAGCCGCAGCGACCACATGCCACTGACCTCAGCGCACGGCGTTGCGCCATGGTCACGCTGTCAGAGCGCGTAGGAGTGCGGTCCGCCGAGCCAACGGCTGAGGTACTCGGACTGAATTTCGCCGGTGAGCAGCCCGGCCAGTGTCGCGGCGAATCCGACGTGGTACTGCTCCCAGGACGGCCCTCGTTCTTTCAGCACCACGGGCCACTCGTCAGCCGCCGTGCCGGGCCTGACGTGCCAGAAGAGGAAGTCACCGTTGACGGAATGCCCCCACGAGATCAGGTCGTCACCGGGCTCGAACCAGGACGGAACATCTTCACTGTTCGGTGCCCACCGCAACGCGTCACCCAGGGCCCAATCTCCGGAGCAGGCATCGGGACCGGCGAAGTTGAGGCGGACGCACTCGCGCGCATAGGTGCTGTTCTGCAGCAGATCCGCCCAGTCGTGGGCAGCGTCAGGGGCGCAGACGATGAGGTGGTCGTCGACGGATCCGGGCCCCTGCGCGTCCACGAACATCTTGTAGTCGTTCGGAAGCGCGACACCCAGTCCCGCCTCGATGGGAGACCAGTCGCGGCCGGTCCCACCGGCCGTGGCGAGGGCCGGCAGAACGAGAATCTGGGACAGGCGTTGCACGGCGTCGACCGGCCGCTGGAGCCTTCCGCCGGTCCAGCCGCTGTCGTCGACGAGACGCTCGCCCGAGACGATGTCGTCGGGCTTGAGAAGGTCGCCACCGACACCGGTGACGATGGCGTACGACCCGGTGAGCTCAACCACGACCAGGCCCACATTTCGCGGATGGCGGCCGTGCTCGCGGCAGGCCCGGTCGAAGCGGTCTCCCGGGCGAGCCCAGTGCCGCGGGTGATAACCCGGTTCGCCCTCCAGCCGCCAGCCCTCCGCCACGGCCTGGACCGAATCCACGGAGAAGCTCAGACGCTCCCTTCGCACAATGTCATCTTGCCCGGACGGCAGGCCATCCGTCGCACCGACGTCTCTCTGACGATCGTGCTGACGAGCTGATCTCGTACGCTGCCGGGCGTGGGTGACTTTCTCGAGACGACGCTGGCCCGGGTGCCGGACGGATTCGACCTGCCGGAGCCGCTGCGCCTGCTCTTCGCCTGGGTCGACGAGCAAGGTTTCGTGGTGAAAGGGCACGACGGAGATCTGTACGGCTCACTGAGCGACAACGGTTGGGTGGGCACCTCGATCGAGTTGCGTGGCTACACCGCCGAGCAGACCCTTGCGTACACACGGTCCTGGTTCGACGATTCGGTCCCGGATGCGGCCGCACGCTTGTGGCCGTTCGCGCAGACCGGCGGCGAAGGTTCATTGGCCGCCTTGTGGCGCGACGGTGAGGGACGGGTCAGGATCGTCCATCTCGGTTCGGGCAGCGGTTCGATCATGACGTGCGTGCTCGCGGACGATGCGGTCGACTTTCTGCGGCTGCTGGCGGTCGGCTACCGGGAGATCTGCTGGAACGAGGAGTTCGGCGCGCCGCCCGAGCCGTGGGACGCCGACCACGAGATTGTCAATGCGCCCTACCGGGATTGGCTGCACCGCACCTTCGGTGTCACCGCCCCGGCGGTCGGGCTGGAGATAGTGCGGGAGCCCGCCGAGATGGGCGACGAGGACACCACGGACCCCTTCTGCCGTTGGGTCGACAACAACGGCACCTGAGCCGACTCATGACGCCCGGCTCCGAGATCCTGCAGTCACAAACAGGCAGTTGCCTTGTCGTTGAATCCCCGGTGCGCTACGGCGCGCCTGCCGAACCACAACTGGAATGCCTCGCTACCGATCGGCGCAGCGATCCGCCGCTCACCACCGGCGGCATGAGCGTACGCGTCCGCTGGGGTAGCTTCTTGCGAATGCTTCGTGATCCATTGGAAGACATGCAGGTCGCGTCCCGCACGGAACTGGTGGCGGCTGTACGCGCCGTCATCGACGTCGATGCGGCCGGTGCGGAAGACATCATTCGATCGGCCGAGCCGTTCTGGGATGCGATGGAGCGAGCCGGCGGTCTCGTGGACTCGTGGGGTGGCGGCGAGTTCTGCCACGTCCTGCCGCAGGTCTTGTCGTTCATCCAGGCGACTGCCAAGCCGTAGCGCACCCGCGACCGTCCAGCAGTGCGTCGCGAAGCCGGCCGACGGTCCATCGTTCGACGTCGTGCATGTGCCGTGGCTGGCCGGCAACCCTCACACGGAATCGCCTTCCCAATCCGCTCGGGGCGGCCGCCCAACCTTGCACGCAACTGTTGGCGCCCCCACAGGGCCGCGAGCGCTCGCTATCGTGTCACCCGTGGACGAGAGTCGATCCCTGCCCGCGGCTGACACGGCGCCGGAACACGTCGGTGGTCTCTTGTACGGACTGAGCTCCGTCGTTGGCCTGATCGCGGTCGTCGTCGGCGTCGTCATGACCATCTGCGGTGGCTACCCCGACTTCGGCGTCGGGCTGATCGTCGTGGGCCTGCCGCTGGGCGTGGCCGCCGGGCTCGGGGCCATCGACCCCTCCACCGCGGTCACCAGTGGTCGGGCCCGGGCGGCCCTGGTGAGCGGGGTGGCGTTGGCGGTGCTGTTCGTGTCGATGGCCGCCGGCCTGGCCGGGGTCGCCGGGCAGCTGGTCCGCTGGTTCGGCCCGGCCGAATATGTCGGCTGGTACGGGACGAAGGTGACGGTGGCACTGCCCAAGCAGTGCGAGACCAGCTACTACAGCATGGCCCGCAACGGCGCCGCGACCGGGCACGTCATCACGTGCGAGCACGCCACCTGGACGCTCGACGGGCGCCAGCACGACGGCACGGTCACCCTCGCCGACGAGGACTTTCCGCGCGACAGCAACGCCGCGCCGGCGAGCGTCGAGGCCTACGTGCTGCGCGGCGAGGGCTACAGCGTCGCCCGGGTCGGCCACGTCAGCCGCTTCGGTCGCTGGGGGCCGGTTCCGCCGTGGGCCGCGGCCGGGCTGCTGGTCGCGGTGATCCTCATCGTGCTGCTGGTCAGGACCGGCCGGGTGCCCCGCGAATAAGCACACGGGCGGCGAGCTCGTCATCGCGGCACCGTAGTGCACCCCTCCGAGGCGGCGACGCCCGCTGCGGCAAGCTGTGATGATGCAGAGTGTGTATGAAGCGGCCGGTGGCGAGGCGGGTCTGCGCCGCCTCGCTCAGGCTTGGCATGAGCGCGTGATGGCCGACGAGATTGTCAGTCACGCGTTCAGTCGTGGGTACCATCCGCAGCACACCGAACGGCTGGCGGCGTACTGGGCCGAGGCGCTCGGCGGCCCGGCCGTCTACTCGCAGCGCTACGGCGACGAGACGTCGGTTGTGCGTATGCACAGCGGCAACGGCCGGCATGAGGAGATGGACCGCCGGGCGATCGACTGCTTCGATGACGCCTTGGACGCGGTCGGCTTGACCGCCGAGCCACTGCGCCAGGTCCTGCACGACTACTTCGCCCACACCACGACGACCACCATGGCCCGGTACCACGAGTCGGCCGACGCCGTCCCCGAGGGCCTGACCATTCCACGCTGGTCCTGGAACGGTCCGCAGCAATCATGACGAGTCCATCGCCCGCAACCTCGGCCGGCGGCAATCCGGTTCGCGGCGAGTTCTGTGGGTGCGCAGAATCCGCGTAGAGTCGCCCGGTGACCGTGTACGACATTGCTGCGCAGTTGCCGCCGATCGACGTACTGCGTGACCGCTGCAAGGCGCTCGCGGTGCTCGACCGGATCCTCGACGGTGGCGAGCCGTACTACGCCTACACCACGCAGTGGGGCGGCGACGAGGCGGCGCTGATGAGCAACGGCAGCGGCGACGAGTGGGCCGTGGTGTTCACCGCGCAGGGCGCCTTCATCCGGGTGTTCGACCACGAGTCGCCGATGTCCCCGTACCGCGACGAGGACCGTGAGCTGTGGCCGGGCCTGCTCGACGGTGTCCCCGCGAAGTTCCGTCCCCAGGTCGAGGAGCCGGCGTTCGGCGACGAGGAGGGCCAGTTCCTCGCCACCGCGGTGCTGTGGCGGGGCGCCGGCGACGATCGCTGGCACGCCGGGGACGGCATCGTCTTCCCGCCGTCACGCGGACCGTACGACACCGTCGACGGGTCCGGCCTGCTGGCCATCCTGCTGGACGACATCGTCGACCGATTCGCCGAGTTCGCCGCCGACTACTACGAGATCGAGCTCGACCGCGCGGCGGTCGAGCACATCGTCGCGCACCGCCCGCTCACCGAGGCCGTGGTGCAGGCCCTGCACTCCAGCGCGACGGTCGCGGAACTGCGCACCGATGTCGCCACGATCGGCTACCCGATCCAGACTCCGTGACGCTGGGCACCCGTCAGTTCACCGGAAGCGGGGCAACTCGGCCATGACTGCGTCGAAAGCGCCGAGGTCGTATCGGTCCGCTCCTGGAGGGGGCGGCTCCACCGGCAGACCCGACGGCGGCAGTCCCCAGACAACCCGGGCCGCGCCGACGCGCTCGACCGCCTCGTACCACTGGCGGAGGGGTCCGGCCAGCCGGACATGGAGGTCGAAGTTGCGTCGCCGCCGTGTGGGATCCGCGTTGCGGCGCCTGCGGAGTTCGTCCTCCGGTGGTGCGCAGACGATGATCAGATCGGCGAACCCGAGCCGGCTTTCCGCCACGGCCCGCCGGTGTACGTCGACCTCGGCCTGCCAATGCTGCCGGGAAAGTTCGCCGATCCGGGCCAGCGACCAGCTGTAATGCAGCTTGAGCGGGTCATCGTCACAGACGGCGAGTCCACTGGCGCGCTCCCGGTGCAGGGCCTGCGACCACCGGCGCGCGTTGACCGCGCACCAGAACGCCGCTTGTTCGGCGGGGTCCGGGCCGGGTAGGGCTTCGCCGGTCGGAACGTACTCGGGCACGGTGTCCGTCGGATGGTGCTCGCGGCACCATGTCGTCTTGCCCGCCGCGCTGGGGCCGGTCACGGCGACAATCATGCTTGTCGTTCCACCGCGAGCTGAGTCTCCGGTGACCGGGCCGAGCGTGCGGTCGGCGAGCGGCGGTACAGCGGCGCGAGAGCCATGCCCGCCGCGAACGCCCACCCGTGGTGGTCCCCCGCCGCGATCAGCACCGCCGCGAAGAGCACCGAGACGCCGACGAGGGTGAGGTCGGCCCGGCGCGGCCAGCGGTTCCGCGCGAACTGGTACAGCCAGGCGCCGACCACGATGACGATGACGGCGGTGATGAGGTTGGTGAGGCTGACGAGGGTGATCGCGGCGAGGAAGTACCCGACGAACATCAGCGATACCGACTGCGCCCGCGCGCCCAGCACGACGGCCATCGCCAACAGGGCCGCGACCCCGAGTACCGCGACGGAGGTGCCGCCGCCGGGTGGTTCCAGCCAGTACCCGGTGAGCTGCCCGACGATCCCGCCGGTGAGGTAGCCGGCCAGCCACCAGCGGGGGCCGAGGACCCATTCCGCGCCGACGCCGATGACGGCCAGGAACAGCATGTTGCTGACGAACTGCGCGGTTCCGGAGACGCCGGGCGAGGCCATCTGCGTGAGCAGCGGCGAGAACAGCCGCCACCAGTGCGACCAGGTGAGGCCGCCGGGGTCGCGCTGCAGGGCCGGGCCCCAATCCTTGATCGTCCACTGGAGCAGTTCGGCGACCGCGGTCAAGGCGAACACGACGGTCGTGGCGATCGGGAACCGGCGATTGCTCATGCGACGAGCGTAGGAAAGGCGATGCCGGCACGGTACCGACAAATGTCACCGATGTCGCAGGTCAGATCAAGCGCTCGGGATGTGGTTGACGGCCGTCTTGAGCAGGACGCCGGCCGCTGCGACCGGGTCCTTCGCCGAGGACTGCACCCGGATCTCGATGTAGTAGCCGCGCGCCCACGTGTCGCCGAAGCCGACGCCCGCCTGCTCCTTGGCCACGAAGGCCGCGTCGCCGACGCCCGGCAGGTCGGTCGCCGGGGAGTCCAGGCCGGCCTTGGCCGCGTCGACCGATGCCTTCGTGAAGGGCGCCCGCGCCACGCTGACGTCGACCGCCTGGTTGCCCTGCTGGTAGCTGCAGAAGGCGGCCGAGCTCTCCCGCTTCGACAAGCCGCTCAGACCACTGGCCGAGGCCGCCTCGTCCAGGCTCACGAGGACGCAGGCGTCCTGCACCACGCCGGCCGCGGCCGCCGCCGTGGTGGCCGGTGCCGGTACCGGTGCCGTCGTCGTCGTGGCGCCACCGCTCGGCGCGGGAGTCGACGACCCGCCACAGGCGGCCAGCACGAGGGTAGCGGCGACGAGGCCGGACGCGAGCGTGATACCCGAACGCAGGTTCATGAGGATCAAGGTATCGACGTCAGTGAACCAGCGACCGTCAACTGTCGGATTCCAGGGCGAAGGTGTTCCCGTCGGGGTCCTGGATCCAGGCGATCCGTCCCCCGCCCGCGCGAGGCGTGATCCCTCGGTCGTCGTATTCGAGGCCGTCGTACCGCACCGTCTCCACCCCCGCCGCCGCCAGTTCGTCGACGAGCTGGTCGAGGTCGTCGACGTACCACGTGGCCAGGGTGGCCGCCGTGGTGCCGGCGGTGGTCGACTGGTAGACGTTCAGGGCCGGCCCGCCGCCCGAGCCGTACACGCGGCCGCCGCCCTCGATGCGGGCGCTGGGGCCGGTGTGGAGTACCGGCAGGCCCAGTTTGCCCTCGTAGAAGGCGACGGCGGCGTGGATGTCGGACACGGCGATCGAGGCGCGCAACGGGAAGCTGCTCAACGGCATGCCATCCAGCCTCGCACGAAAGCGTCAGGAGGTCAGCGTGGGGCGGGCGGCGAGGATCAGGCCCAGGGTCGCGTAGCCGACGAGCAGGTGGGCGCCGCCGATGTAGTCGGCGGTCGGGGAGCCCAGGATGGCGAACGCGGGAACGGTGATGACCGCCCAGCTCTCGGCCACCGCCGGCCAGACGCGGGCGGCGCCCTTCCAGCGGGCGGTGAACAGGATCTTCAGGCCGATGATGAACATGCCGAGCATGGACAGCGGCCAGAAGACGTCCATCGGGACCAGGAAGGCCTCGTCGCGCAGGGACGGGACGGCGTGCAGGACGCTCCAGAGCGTGGCGATCGCCAGCAGGACGTGTTCGGTGTACAGCATGCCGCGGGCGACCTTCGAGGTGCCCGTCGCCGCCGTGCGCAGCTGGATGGCCAGGAGGGCGAAGAGGCCCAGCTGGAAGCAGGCGCCGCCGAGGTCGGAGATGGTGCGGCCGAGCGAGTCGGTCGGGTTGTTGCCGACGGTGAACATGGCGCCGGCCCAGATCAGCGTGCCGGTGGTGAGGGCCAGGCCGAGGGGGCGGGTGAAGGACTTCGCGGCGGGGGCGGGCGAAAGGTCGGTACGAGCGGGAATGGGCTCGGTTCTGATGGTCATGCCCAGAAGACTGGCGAACGCGGCGACCCGGGCACGAGAGGCCGGTGTCCCGGAAAACGCGGGACGCGCGTCCTCGGGCGCTCGGGACACCCTGGATGGCACCATTTCCGAGTGTCCAAGCCTCGCGTGTCCACCCTGGTCGGCGGCGTGTTCGTGGTGCTCACGCTGGCCGCGACCGGGGCGAGTGTGGTGCTCGAAGCCGGCGTACCGGCGGACGACGGGCTCGAGGCGGGGTGGATCTCGGGAGTGGCGGGGCTGGCGCTCGCGGTGCCGGGCGGGCTGCTCGCCTATTACGTGCCGCGCAACGCCGTGGCCTGGATCCTGTGCGCGAGCGGGCTGCACTGGGCGGTCGACGGGGCCGCCGCCGCGTACGTCGCGCACGCCATCGCCGCGCCGCCCGTCGAACCGGGGGCGTCGTTGGCGTACTGGCTGTACCAACGGGTCGGTTCCGCGCTGCTCTTCAGCCTGCCGCTGCTGCTGGTGTTCTATCCGGACGGACGCCTGCCGCGCGGGTGGTGGCGGTGGGCGTCGGTGGGCAGCCTGGCCGCGACCGCCGTGCTGCCGCTGACGCTGCTGTTCGTGCCCGCACGGATCGCCGACGCGATGAACGACGGGTCCGAGCCGGCGTCCCTGCGCGCCTTGTCGATCGATCTGCTCCGCCTGCCGCTGCCCGACGGGGCGTGGGAGGTGCTGCTGCGGGTGGGTTACGCGGCGCTCCCGGTCAGCCTGCTGATCCCGTTCGCGGTGGTGTTTCGCCGGTACCGCGCGGCAAGGGGCCTCGATCGCGCCCGGATGCGGTGGCTGTTGTGGGCCGGCGTGGTCGACGTGCTCGTCATGCTCTCGGCGCTCGTGCTGCCCCGGTCCGCGCTCGGCATCGGGCTGTTCGTGGCCATCGCGGTCACCGGCGGGTCGATCGCCATCGGCGTGCTCGCCCCGCAGTGGCTCGACATCGACCGGCTCCTCGGCGGCACGGTGCTCTACGGAGCCCTGGCCGCCATCGTGGTGCTCGTCGACGCCGCGATCCTGGCCCTCGTCACCACCGCCCTCGGCTCCCAGGGCGCCGCGCTGGTCGGGCTGCTGGTCGTCCTTCTCGTGTACGGCCCGTTGCGCAACCGCCTGTGGACGCTCGTCCAGCGGGTGGTGCTGGGGCAGCGGCACGACCCGTACCGCATCATCTCGGGCCTCGCCGAACAGCTGGAACGCTCCGACAGCCCCGAACGGCAGCTGCTGGCCGTCGCGCGCAGCGTCGCCGAGGCGTTCCGCTCGCCCTACGTCGCCGTCGAGGTCCACCATCACGGCGGGCAGGCGCTGCTGGCCGAGTTCGGCAGTGCGCCGGGCGACACGCAGACGCTGCCCATCACGTACCGCGACGAGACCGTCGGCCGCCTCATCCTTGCCGCCGGGGGGTACCGGACGGCGCTGTCGCCGCGGGACGAGCGGCTGCTGGCCGACGTGGTGCGGCAGGCGGCGGCCGCGGCCCGGTCCAGCTATCTCGCGGCCGAGCTGCAGGTGAGCCGGGAGCGGCTGGTCGGGGCGCGGGAGGAGGAGCGCCGCCGGGTCCGCCGCGACCTGCACGACGGCCTCGGCCCGGCGCTCGGCGGGGTGGCGCTGCGCATCGACACCGCCCGCAACCTGCTCGGCAGGGCGCCCGAACAGGCCGACGGGGTGCTGCGCCGAGCCCGCGAGGACGTCTCGACCGCCCTGGCCGACGTCCGGCGGCTCGTGCACGACCTGCGCCCGCCCGCGCTGGACGACGTGGGCCTGGCCGGCGCGGTCGAGCAGCTCGCCGAGCGCCTCCGCGCGCCGGGGCTGACCACACGGGTCTCCGCCACGCTGCCGGCCGACCTGCCGGCGGCGGTGGAGGTCGCGGCGTACCGGATCGCGTCGGAGGCACTGACCAACGTGACGAAGCACGCGCACGCGACGAGCTGCACGATCACGCTCACCGCGGGCGAGCGCGACCTGGTCGTCGAAGTCCGCGACGACGGCACCGGGATCCCGCCCGGCACACCGAGCGGCGTCGGGCTGGTCTCGCTGCGGGAGCGGGCGGCCGAGCTCGGCGGGCGCTGCGAGATCGAGTGCCCCGCCGGCGGCGGCACCCTCGTGCGCGCGCATCTGCCCCTGTCCACGACGACATTAGGCTGACGACATGACCAACGACCGCGCGATCCGGGTGCTCGTCGCCGACGACCACCCGATCTTCCGCGACGGGCTCGCCGTCCTGCTCGGTTCCGTCGACGGGATCGAGGTCGTCGGTACGGCGGCCACCGGAGTCGAGGCCGTCGAGCGGGCCGTCGCGCTGGCGCCGGATGTCGTCGTCATGGACGTACAAATGCCGGATCTGAACGGGATCGAAGCCACCCGGCGGCTCGTGGCCGCCGCGCCCGAGACCGGGGTCGTGGTGCTGACCATGTCCGAGGACGACGGCACCGTCTTCGCGGCCGTGCGCGCCGGGGCCCGCGGCTATCTCGTCAAGGGCGCCGAGCAGGAGGAGATCGTGCGGGCGATCACCACGGTCGCGTCCGGCGGCGCGGTCTTCGGCGCCACCCTCGCCAGGCGCATCGCCGAGTTCTTCGCCGCCGGACCCCCGTCCGCGAGCTCCGCGTTTCCGGAGCTCACCGGCCGCGAGCGGGAGATCCTGGAGCTGCTCGCGGCCGGTCGCTCGAACGCCCAGATCGCCCAGGCGCTGTTCCTGTCCCAGAAGACCGTCCGCAACAACGTCTCGAACGTCTTCGCCAAGCTGCGGGTGGCCGACCGCGCGGAGGCCATCGTGCGCGCCCGCGAGGCCGGCCTGGGCCACTAGGGCAGTGCGGCCGTCGACAGGGTCATGGCGTCCCGGGCGCCCGTGGACGCGTCCTGGCCAGCCGTCGGGTGGGCGCCCGCCGGCAGGTAGAGCAGCTCGTAGGCGTGGCCGGGCTGCAGCGCCGGGATCTGCGGCACGGTGAACGAGAACGGCGGCGAGATCGTGGTGCCGGCCGTGACCGTCGGGTACACCTCGCCGGAGCCCGGGAAGATCAGGCCGTTGGCGTGGTCGTCGAGCAGCCAGATGCGGTTCGGATCCACCGGCGGGCAGTTGCTGCCGCGGTCGGTCACCGTGAACGTGCCGTCCTTGAACTTCAGCGTCCAGCCGACGGCGCACTGGCTGGGCAGGCCGACGGGGGCGATCCCGCCCGGGTCGTCCGGCATGCTGATGGTCGGCGTCGGCCCGCCCGACGGCCAGGTGCGCGCCGACGGGTCCGTGCCCGCCGGCCGCGACAGCTGCACCGACGGGGCCGTGCCGACCGGCTGCCCCTGGTTGCCGCCGAAGCCCCCCGCCGCCGCGGCGGCCGCCAGGACCACGCCGACCACGCCCACGAAGACGCCGATCAGCGCCAGCCGCCGGCGCCGCTTCACGTTCACCGTGTGCCGGCGCTCGATGACCCGCGCCGAGTCCTCCACCGGCGGGCGCCCGGCCCGCCGCACCACCTCGGCCAGGCCGGCGTCGGCGTCGAACCGCTCGTCCGCATAGGCCCGCTGCACGAGCTCCCTCGTCACGTCATGCTCGGCCATGCTCACTCGCCTCCATGATCTGCTGGAATCGGCGCACGTAGGGCTGCAGCACCTTGCGCAGCTCGGCGACGTGCGAGCGGACGGTCGACTCGCTCATCTCGAGGGCGCCGGCGATCTCCGCGTAGCCGTCGTCGTGCAGGAAGTACAGCAGCGCCACCTGCCGGCGCCTGGGCGGCAGCGAGTCGATCAGCTGCCGCACCGCCCCCTCCAGGCCGAGGGCGTCCTCGACCCGGCTGATGGCCTCGTCGTCGTGGGCGGGCTCGGTCCACGGGCGGTCGTCCAGCCCGATGAACCGCGACTCCGCCTCGGCCCGCCGCCGCGCGTAGTTCTTGGCGGTCGTCAGCACGTAAGCGCGGCGCTGGGGTGGCCCCAGCTCGCGCAGCCGCTCCCAGCGCTCCAGCATCCGCGCGAAACCCTCCGCGGTCGCCTCCGCACTGAGTTCCCGGCCCGCGAATGCGCACAAGACGTGCTGCACCCGTGCCGCCTCGGTCCGGTAGAACTCCGCGAAGTCCGCCGGTGCCGTCCCCATTTCGTGCATCACGTCTATAGAGAGCCGACAGACCCCGATTCCGTCCAGTGGCCACACGGTACTGCTCGCGAGTGAACGATCAACCGCTCAGCGTCACCACCGTCGATCCGTCTCGTTACCGGGGTCAAGTGCCCCGGTGGACGAACGGACCCCTCATGCGACCAGGAGTCGGTGGAGCGCACAGATCCCGCGAACGGTGGCTCACGGCGTCCGCGCCGCTGACCCTGACCGCCGCGGCCGCAGTACTGCTCGGCGGCCCCCCGCTCGGCCTGGCCGTGCCTGCCGCCGTGCTGGTGGCCGCGGCCGCCTCCGGCCTGCTGCACGCCGTCTGGCTGTTCAAGGTGGCCGGCCAGGGCACCAGCGCGGCGAGCCTGACCGCGCTCGGCACCGGCCTCGGCGCCGCGGCCGCCTGCGCCGCCTGGCCGCCCACCGCCCCGTTCGCCGGCCCCGCCGCCGCGCTGCTGCTCGTGGCCGGCCTGCTCGCCCTGCCCGGCGTCACCGCGAGCCCGGCCGCCGCCCTGCGCCGCGGCCTCGACGGCATCTGCGTGGCCCTCTGGAAGTTCCTGACCCTGCTGGTCCTGGTCCTGGACCAGTCCGGCCCGCCGAGCCGCACCGTCTTCGTCACCTGCCTGCTGGCCACCACCGGCATCACGGTCGCGGTGGTCAGCGGCGTCCGGGCCCCGTTCCCGCGCGGCGCCGCCCTCACCGCCGCCGGCGGCGTGGCCCTGGTCGTGCTCGCCCTGGCCATCGTCCCGCTGCTGCCGGCCGAGCCCGCGCGGCACGACGCCTGGCTGCTGTCCGCCGGCGGACTGCTCGTCCTGGGTTCGGTACTGGTCTGGGCCGGCGCCTGCCGCTCCGTCTACGGCCACACGTCGAGCCCGCGCGTCATCGACGGCACCCTGATCGGCGACCCGCTGCTGGTCGCCCCGGTGCTCGCCGGCGCCGCCGCGGTCCTCTACACCCTGGTGAGCCACGGCCGGATCGGACAGCCGGCGATGGTCGTGGGCGCGGCCGCCGTCCTCGTCGTGGTGCTGCGCGAGATCGTGGAGGCGCTCGCCACCCGGCGCTTCAGCGGCGAGCTCGGCGCCGCCCGCGAGGCCTTCGCCACCATCGTGGCCGGCTCCAGCGACGTGATCCTGGTGCTGGGCAAGGACCTGGCCGTGCGCTGGCAGTCCCCGGCCGCCGCGCGCCAGTTCGGCCTGTCCGACCAGGAGGTGCTCGGCCGCCCGTTCGTCCGCCTGGTCCACGCCGCCGACGTCGCCACGGTGCGCCGGTCACTTTCGGGACGCTCCTCACCGGCCCCGGTCCGCACCCGGATCTGCGACGGGTTCGGGGTTTGGCGGCATGTGGAGTACACCGTGAGCGACCTTCGAGACGACCCGTCGGTCGAGGGCGTGGTGGTGCACCTGCGGGACGCCGCCGAACGGCTCGAACTCGAACGAACCCTCGAACGCGCCGCCCGCGCCGACCCGCTGACGGGCCTGGCCAACCGCGGCACCCTCCTGCGCGAACTCGACGGCGGCACCGGCTTCCTGGTCACCGTCGGCCTGGACGGCTTCGCCGGCGTCAACGACCTGCACGGCAACGACGTGGGCGACGCCCTGCTGGTGGCGGTGGCCGCGCGCATCCGAGCCGCGATCGCCCCCGATGATCTGGCCGCCCGCCTGCACGGCGACGAGTTCGCGGTGTTCACCCGCGTCGACAAGGTCCACGCCTACACCCTGGCGACCCGCCTGCTGGGCGAGCTGGGCGAGCCATACCCGATGCCGGGAACGGTGCTCCAGCTCTCGGCGGGCATCGGCCTGGCCCCGGTCGCCGGCGAACCGGAGGACTCCCTGCGCCGCGCCGACCTGGCCCTGCGCCGCGCGAAACGCACCGGTCGCGGCCAGGTCGAGTGGCACGACGAGGCGGCCGAGGAGGCGTACGTCCGCCGCGCGACCCTGGAACAGCACCTGCCCCAGGCGGTCGAGCGGGGCGAGCTGGACCTGGCCTTCCACCCCGTGTACGACCTGGTGGAGGGCCACCCGATCGGCGTCGAGGCGCTGCTGCGCTGGCGCCACCCCCGCCTAGGCACGATCCCCCCGCGCGAGACGCTGACCGTCGCCCGGGAACTGGGGCTGACCGCCCCGATCAACGACTGGGTCCTCGCCCGCGCGGCGCGCCAGCTCTCCTTGTGGCAGCACGAGGGGTACCGGCTCTGGATCTCGGTCAACGTGGCCTTCGACGACTTCGTGGCCCCGACGTTCCCGGCGCGGCTGAGCCTCGCCCTGGACAGCCATCAGGTCGACCCCCGCGACTTCATCATCGAACTCGCGGAGCGCGAGCTGGGCACCGACCTGGAGCGGGTGGCAGAACCCTTGGCGACGGTACGGGCAATCGGCGTACGCACGGCCCTGGACGGCTTCGGCAGCGGGGCGACGTCGCTGGCTCACTTGCGGCGCTTGCCGACCGACCTGCTGAAGGTGGACCGCACCCTGTTCACCGCCTCCCCGGGCGGCGGCGTGGCCCCGATCATCGACGTGGTCGTGAACCTGGGCCGCCGCTTGGGCGTCACGGTGATCGCCCACGGCCTGGAGGCGGGCGAGCACCTGGAGCTGGTGCGCAGGGCCGGGTGCCGCTATGGCCAGGGCCACTACTACGGCCAGCCGGCCCCGGCGGAACGCATCGAGGCCGCCCTGGTGCGCCAGCGCACCTGGTGACGGCGGGTCAGCCGACCGGATGCCAGCGGTTGTACAGCGCCACCTTGTCGGCGTCCTCCGGGCCCCACGATCCCTTCGCGTAGGAGGCCGGGGTCTCGGGATCGTCGAGGATCGGCCCGACGATCCGCCAGCTCTCCTCGACGATGTCCATCCGGCCGAACTGCGCCGGGTCGCCGCGCAGGGCGCCCAGGAACACGTGCTCGTACGGCTTGCGGCCGCCCACCAGCTGCTCGTCGAGGTCGCCGCTCAACCGGATCTGGCGCACCTGGTTGTCGCCGCCGGCGGGGTCGCGCCCGTAGAGCTCGAACGAGATCTCCTCGTCGGGCCCCAGCCGGAAACGGATCAGGTTCGGGTCGGGCTGGCCGTCGACGTCGGTGAACAGCAGGACCGGCGGGCGGCGCAGCTCGACGACGACCTCGAGCGTCGTCTCGGCCATCTCCTTGCCGGCCCGGATGCTGATCGGCACTTTGTGCCAGCGCCAGTTCTCGATGTACATCGTGGTGGCCACGAACGTCTCGGTGCTCGACCCGCGGGCCACGCCCTTGACCCCGGGGTACCCGACGTAACGCCCGCGCACCGTGTCGCGCTTGCGAATCGGGCGGGCCGACCGGAGCACCTTGTGCTTCTCGTCGAGCAGCGCATCGGGGTCGCTGTCGGCCGGCGGCTCCATCGTCAGCAGCGCCACCACCTGCAGCAGGTGGTTCTGCACGACGTCCCGGATCGCGCCGACCGGATCGTAGAACGAGCCGCGGTCCTCGACCCCGAAGTTCTCCGCCATCGTGATCTGGATCGTCCGGACGTACGAGCTGTTCCACAGCGGCTCGAGCAACGTGTTCGCGAACCGGAACACCATGAGATTCTGCACGGCGTCCTTGCCCAGAAAATGATCGACCCGGAAGATGCGGTCCTCGGGGTAGAACTGCTTGATCTTGGTATCCAGCTCGCGGGCGCTGCGCAGGTCGTGCCCGTACGGCTTCTCCACGATCAGCCGCGAGCTGCCCGACAGCCCGGCGGCGTCCAGCCCGGCCGCCACCACCTCGAAGAGGTTCGGCGGCACCGCGAGGTAGAAGGCGGGGAACTGCGCGGCGCCGAGCGCCTCCTTCACCCGGGTGAACAGGTCCGGATCGTCGAACGACCCGGCCACCAGGACCAGCCGCTTCGCGAGCCGCTTGAACACGGCGTCGTCCACCTCGACCTTGGCGTCCTTGAGCGATGCACGCGCCCGGGCCACGAGCCCGTCGGCATCGAGGTCGGTCCTTGCCACGCCGATGACTGGGACCTTCAGCTCGCGGCGGGCCTCCATGGCGTACAACGCCGGCAGCAGCATCTTGTAGGCGAGATCGCCCGTGATGCCGAACAGGACGAACGCGTCGGCCTCGCGTTTGCGGTCTGCGGTCACGCCGTCATGATGCCCAGCCGCCTGAACGCCAACCACCCGCACAGCAGGAGCGCGTCAAGCAACTAAGGGCCGAACCGAGTACAGGAGGTCGCCTTGAAGCACGCCGCACCGGTGACTGCGACGTCGCTCGCCGAACTGTCGAAAGCGTCGATCCGCCGCCGGCAGATCCTGCCGCGCCGTCATGCCGCCGGGCCGCGACCGGCCGCACCCACCGGCCCGGTCGTGCCGGCGGTCACCGCCTTCGCGGCCGGCGCGGGGAGTCTCGACCCGATCACGACGAGCTGGCTGGGTGCGGAGCTGGGCAATTCCCGGAACCCGGTCTGTCCCGCCTCGCCGATCACGCTGATCCGGTTGTGCGGCTTCTCGTTGCCCGCGACCCCGACGCTGATCCGGCGGTGATCGAACACCTGACCACCGACTCGCACCAGCGCGTCCGCAAGGCGATGGCCCGCTGTCCGCGTCTACCTCCGACCGGATCACCGCCCTGCTCGACGACGCGGAACTTGCCGGGGATGCCGCAGCCAACCCGTCACTCGACTGGAGAACGGTCGTCGAGGCGTTCTCAGAGACCGCATCGGACCAGCAGGACTTCCGCAGTCCGGCGGCCGTCCGAGATGGCGCGGCCGCCGGCGGCCGGATGTTGCCGGCCGCTGGAGAGGCGGCCAGCAGTCGGCGCGGGCGCTAAGATCCGCCGCGTGCGGAAGCCGTTCGTGTTGGTGCTGGCCGGTTTGCTGCTGGCCGTCGCCGCCTGCGACGACGATGCGACCAAGACGGCAGCGGCCGGTGCGACGGCCAGTGCGAGTGCCGCCGTCGAGGTGCCGTCGGCCAGTCCAGAGCCGTCCCCGAGTGGTGAAGTGTCCCCGGCGCCGGCCGCGACCGAGACCGCCGCGCCGGACGCGACCAAGAACGTCAAGCCGGCCGGGACGACCAAGGCGGCGACGAAAGCGGCCACGACCAAGGCGACCACGCCGGCGGCGACCACAGCGACGGTGACCAGTGTGACGGTGACGTTGGCCAAGAGCTCGTTCACCGGCAGCTGCTCCGACACGCCGTTTCAGGTGTACGTCACCTGGAGTGTTCACCTCAGCCTCAACACGGAGCAGAAGGTGAATCTCATCGTCCATACCAGTGACGGGGCGGCCCTCCCGGGCTACTGGCTCGCCAGAGACGGGGCGATCAGCTTCGAGCAAATCGTCGGCGTGGCGATGGACGCGGGTCACCCGCACAAGGTCGTGGACTTCTGGGTCGAGACCACCGCGCCGAGCCGGGCGCAGTCGGCGCGGAAGGCGTTCACGATCGACTGTCATTAGGCCCGGTGGCTCAGCGGAACGCGGCGGCCATTTTGTCCAGGGACTCGCGCATGACGTCGGACAGTGGGGTGCCCTTCGGGCGGTCCAGCCATTCCTGTACCGCGACCCGCATCGTGACCAGGAAGGCCGCTGCCATCAGCCGGGCCTGCATCGGTTCGGCCTCGCGGGAGCGCAAGGCCACCTGGGCGGTCAGTTCGTCCTCCATCGAGGCGTAGGTCGACACCTGCTGTGCCGCCAGCGCCGGGTGGCGGCGGACCAGGCGGATCTGGGTGACCCAGTGCGGGTCGCGGGCGCCCAGGTCGCGCTGGAACTCCAGGGCGGCCGCGGTCAGGGCCGCCCAGGGTGCCTCCGTGCGGGGGCGTTCGCGGACCGTTTCGACCAGGCGGAGGACGCGTTGCTGGTCGCCGTACAGCAGGGCCTCTTCCTTGCTTGTGAAGTAGTTCGAGAAGGTGCGGCGGGAGACCTCGGCGGCGTCGGCGATCGCCTCGATGGTGACCTTGTCCAGGCCGTGCGAGATCGACAACGTCACCGCGGCCTCGTGGAGGGCCATCCGGGTGGCTTGCTTCTTGCGTTCCCGCAGGCCTGCTGTTCCCACGCGGCCGATGTTACCTAGTTCTCAGTGGGCAAACTTGCGCATTGGGCAAGTTTTTTGGATGCTTGTATCAGGCAAGTATTCGGGAGGGTCGGTGGAGCACGTCGAGGCGCTGCGAGATGGGGTGCGCGAGCTGATGAAGGTCGTGCGGCTCCTCAAGCAGCAGCATCAGGAGCACGCGCCGGCGGTCAGCGGCATGCTCGCCGTGATCCAGCGGCACGAGAAGCTGCACCTCAAGGACCTTGCCGCGGCCTGCGCGCTCGATCAGTCGACCACCAGCCGGGCGGTCAGCGGGCTGGTGCAGGACGGGCTCGTGCGGCGGGTCGCGGACCCGCGCGACGGGCGGGCCTGCTTCCTCGAGCTCACCGACGAGGGGACCGCGGCGCTCAAAAAGGCCGACGAGTGGTACGCCGCGATGCTCGCCGCCACCCTGCGGGACTGGACCCCCGCCGACACCGAACTTCTGGCCGGCCTGCTGCGCCGATTCGCGCAGTCCCTGGCCGCGACCGATCCCACCACAGCACAGAGCAAGACCCTGGAGGCAACACGATGAGTCATCCCACCCAGACCGAGGAGCCGATGACCCATCGGCAAGTGCTGGAGGCGCTCAGCGGCCTCCTGCTCGCGCTGTTCGTCGCGATGGTCAGCTCGACGATCGTCTCGACGGCGCTGCCGAAGATCATTGGTGCGCTCAACGGTACGCAGACGCAGTACACGTGGGTCGTCACGGCCACGCTGCTGGCGGCGACCGCGACCACCCCGATCTGGGGCAAACTGGCCGACCTGTACAGCAAGAAGGTCCTGGTCCAGATCTCGATCCTGATCTACGTGGTGGGCTCGATGCTCGCCGGCATCTCGCAGAGCGCCGGTGAGCTCATCGCCGCCCGCGCCTTCCAGGGCATCGGCGTCGGCGGCCTGCAGGCCCTCGTACAGGTGGTCATCGCCGCGATGATCCCGCCGCGCGAGCGGGGGCGCTACAACGGGTACCTCGGCGGCGTCATGGCGGTTGCCACCGTGGGTGGGCCGCTGCTCGGCGGTGTGATCGTCGACACCGACTGGCTGGGCTGGCGCTGGTGCTTCTTCGTCGGCGTGCCGGTGGCCGTGATCGCGCTCATCGTGCTGCAGAAGACCCTGCACCTGGTCACCATCCGCCGGGACAACGTGAAGATCGACTACGCGGGTGCCTCGCTCATCGCGGCCGGGGTCAGCGTGCTGCTGATCTGGGTGTCGTTCGTCGACGGGTCGTTCGCCTGGGCGTCCTGGCAGACCGCGGTCATGGTCGGCGCCGGCGTGGTGCTGCTCGCGATCGCCGTGTGGGTCGAGTCGCGCGCCGCCGAGCCGGTCGTGCCGCTGAACATCGTCAAGGAGCGCACCACGGCCCTGTCGATCCTCGCGAGCCTCGCGGTCGGCATGGCGATGTTCGGCGGTGCCGTCTTCCTCGGCCAGTACTTCCAGATCGGCCGCGGCTACACCCCGACCGAGGCGGGCCTGCTGACCATCCCGCTCATGGCCGGCGTGCTGATCTCCTCGATCGTGGTCGGCCAGCTGATCACCCGCACCGGGAAGATCAAGCCGTACATCATCGCGGGCACGATCGTGCTGGTCGCGGGCTTCGGGCTGCTGGCCACCATCGACCACGAGACCTCGCTGGTCTACGTGAGCGTGGGCATGCTGCTGGTCGGCGTCGGGGTCGGCATGTCGATGCAGAACCTGGTGCTGGCGGTGCAGAACACGGTACAGCTGAAGGACATCGGCGCCGCCAGTGCGACCGTCGCGTTCTTCCGCTCGCTCGGCGGCACCATCGGCGTGTCGGTCCTCGGCGCGGTGCTGGCCCGGCGGGTCACCAGCAACATCACCGACTCACTGGCGGCGGCGGGCGTGCCCGCCCCGGCCGGCGGCGAGACCAGCAACCTGAACCTCGGCGCCCTGCCGCCCGCGTTCCAGCACATCGTGCGGGCCGCGTACGGCGACGCGACCGGCCACATCTTCCTGATCTCCGCGGCCATCGCGGTGGTGGGCGTGATCGCGGCCGTGTTCATGAAGCCGGCGATGCTGCGCAGCACGCTCGACCTGTCGGCCAAGAAGGCCGAGGACGAGCCGGTCGGCGCGAACAGGTAGCCAACCGTTATCGAACAAGACCCGAAGCGGGCCGGCACACCCCCTGGTGCCGGCCCGTTTCGCTGTTATAAACGCAGCATGCCGCTCATCGCGCACCTCAGCGATCCGCACATCACCACCGGCGCCCTTTCCGCGGAGCCGGCCATGGGCCTCTACCGGGCCCTGACCCGCGTGCTCGCGCTGGAGCCGCGCCCCGACTGCGTGATCATCACCGGCGACCTCGTCGACCACGGCCGTTCGGCGGAGTACGAGGTGCTCAAGGAGCTGATCGAGCGCTTCCCGGTGCCGATCCATCTGGTACCGGGCAATCATGACGGCAAGGCCACGCTCCAGGCGGCGTTCGGCCTGGAGCGGACCCACCGCCTCGCCGAGCACAGCGGCTTCAACGTCGTCGTGCTCGACTCCCTCGAACCCGCGCTGGGCGACGCCGGCATCCTGGGCCCCCAGCAGCTGGAATGGCTCGACCAGACCCTCGGCCGGCACGGCGGCGTCCCGACCTTCGTCTGCCTGCACCACCCGCCGATGCGGGTCGGCATCCCCGGCATGGACGCCATCCGGCTCGTCGACGGGCCGGAGCTGGCCGAGGTGGTGCGCCGCCACCCGCACGTCGTCCGGGTGCTGGCCGGGCACCTGCACCGGGTCGTGACGGCCGGGTTCGCCGGGACGATCCTCAGCGTGGCGCCCAGCACGTACCGTCAAGTCGACCTCGGCATGCGCCCGGACCGCCCGGTCGGGTTCGTCGCCGAGCCCTCCGGCTTCCTGTTGCACCGCCTGGAGGGCAGTGAATGCGTGACGCACCTGGTGCAGGTGAGTCATACGGGTGCGCCAGTGATCGGCTATTGAGCCCTTTTGGCCCATTCCGCGTGGCACGTTTCCGGGATTTGAGGTGTGCCGGTGGCCCGTACCTTGAATGCAGTACCTGAGCGCACCCCTCACGCGAACCGAGAGGAACCACCCCCATGAGCGAGTACGGCGACATCGACGCGGGCCAGGAGCACGCCTCCCTGGAGGCCGTGCACGAGGGCCACGGAGCCGAGCTGGACCACCAGTCCCAGTACGGCATCCTCGAGCAGGACCACCGCAGCTTCGAGCACGAGGAGTTCGAGAACCTCAAGCACATCGAGTACACGGACGCCGCGGGCAACCACTACGAGATCACCGAGTACACGCACTACGAGCACACCGAGGTCGAAGAGGACCACACCCTCATGGCGTACGGCCAGGAGAGCGTGGGCGAGTCGGGCTTCGGCGCGGCCGACGGCACCGACGCCGGCTTCGGTGAGGCGGGCTTCGGCGAATCGGGTTTCGGTGAGTCGGGCTTCGGCGCGGCGTCGATCTCCTCCGGCCTGGAGAGCATCACGTCCCGGTTCGAGAACTTCCTGGGCTCCGGCCTGACGAACAACAACGAGATCGACGAAGCCAGCGCGTGACGACGGCCCCTCGGGTCGGTGAGATTGCGCTCACGACGCCGGTCGGCGGGATCCCCGCTGACCGGCGCCGTTTCGTTTACGTGTCCGTTGTCAAGCAGTTAAACCGCCGGAAATGGGCGGCATTCCGCGAAGAACCGACGCAGACTGGGTCGCCATGAGCCTCGACGACGACTGGCACTACCTGCCCACCAGGACCCGGGCCGGCGCGCTGCAGCGTGGACTCGGCCGGGGCGCGGTGCGGGCCAGACAGGACCCGGCCGCGCCGGAGCTGGTGTACGCCTGCATCCGCCGCGACCACCGCTGGCTCCCGCTGGACGACCGCGCGGTCTACCTCGCGCGCCTGGTCCGCGACCTGGAGCTGCCGATCGGCCCGATCGCGGCCCGGCTGTTCGCCGCGACCGACGAGACCGGCGAGTTCACGCACGTCCTGCGGGTCGCCGAGGCCCTCGGCCGGGCGGGCAACGACGACATGGTCGAAAGCCTTCGCCGGTACGTCCAGATCGGCCACTACTGGCGCGAGGCCCTCGGCACCATCGCCGCCGCGTGGCCCGCGAACTGGTGGGACGACCTGCTGCCGGTGGCCGCCGACCGGCTCACCAGCGCCGGCCGCGCCCTGCACCTGCCGCCCGGCGCCCCGTGGGGCGAGTGGGCCGGCCGCGACGAGCGCATCCGCGAGGCCGTTGCGCACGGCCCGGAACCGCTGCGCGGCCTCGGCGAGCTGCTGTCCGCGGCCGACCTCTACGACGACTGCGCCGCCCAGCCGGTCCTCGACTCCCTGCCCGCGGCCCGGCGGGCGGCGGCCGATCCGGGCTCGGGGGAGTACTGGCCGGCCCTGTGCGTGCTGGCCGAGCGCGGCGACGAGTCCGACGGCCCCGCCCTGCTGGCCGGCCTCGACTGGCTGGACAAGCGCGAGGACGACCTGTGCGGCTACGACCGCCTGGTCGACGGCCTGGCCCGGGTCGGCGGCGACGCGGCCGTGCAGGCGCTGCCGCGGATCCGCTCGCTGTGGTTCAGCCCGCACTCGTACGAGCGCGCCGCCTACCTGCGCGCCCGCCTGGCCCTGGAACCGGACGCCTGCGCGGGCGCCCTGACCGAGGGCCTGTGGGACTGCGAGGCGGACGTGCGCCTGATCTCGGTGCGCCGGGTCCCGCTGGACGAGAAGCTGGAGCGCCGCCTCGCCTACCTGCGCGACGACCCGCTGGAGACCCTGGAGGTCCGCGCGGCCGCCGCCGAGCGCATCAACCTGGAAGCGATGCTCCAGGACAGGGCCTAAAGGACCAGGTGGTCGAGCACCTCGCGGAGCCTGGCGCCGGGGTCGGTGCCGGCGTCGGTGCCGTCGACGATGAGCAGGCCGAGGGCGGTCCGGCCGAAGATCCAACCGCAGATGGTGTACTGCCGGTCGGCATCGACCGCCTGCGCGCACGACGCCCGGCCGCGGTGGGCGCCGGGATCGGCGGCGGCGGGAGCGCCGGCCCGCACGTCGGGCACCATTCGCTGGGTCCGCTCGCGCAGGGTTCGCAGCATCGCGTCGTCGTCGGGCCGCCCGCCGGTCGGCCCGGTGCCGCCCCAGGCCACGATGAGGCCGACCCGGTTGTCGGTGTAGGCCGCGCTGAACGGCGTCAGGCCCAGCGACTGCTGATCGGCCCGCACCTGGTCGGCCACGACGGCGGCCGATTGCGGGTCGGCCCGCCACTCCCCGAAGCCGTCCGGGGCGGTGAGGGCGCCCGGCGCGGTCGGGCGGCCGAGCACCAGGTCGGTCGTGAGCAGCAGGAACAGTACGGCGATGGCGCTCGCGGCGATGCCCGCGGCCCAGAGCGCGGCGCGGCGTCGGTCGGCCGGCACGACCGGTTCGACCGCCAGCGCATCGAGGTCGAGTTCGTCGCGGCTCACGGCGGGAAGGCTACGGCAGGGCACCTGTCGGCTGGGTGACACCTCGGCGCAAGTGGCTGCCAAGTCTCCGCCAAGTGTCGTCGCGCATCATTTCCTCAGCGCCACTTGAAAGGGCCACGGGAAAAGGTCATGGCCCTCGCACCACCTACCTCGAGAACATTCTCGATACACATATAACTGAGCCAGCCCGGCGGCGCCCCCGTTGCCGCCGGGCTCTCATTTGTCCGCGGGCTACTTGGCGGTACCGCAGGTGGCTTGAATGCGCTGCGTCAGGCGATCGGCGAAGGCGGCGTCGCTGATGACCCGCTGCTGGAACGTCTCGACCTGGTCGGTGCTGAGGTCGGTGTAGATCGGGCGCGACGCGTACGCCGAGGCCATTGCCGACGGGTCCGTGTAGACCTGCGACTGCACCGAGCACAGGTGCGCCGCGGTGGCGTCGAGGAAAATGGTCTCGCGGCGGTCCGCGGTCAGTGACGCCGATGCCGTGGGCTTCGGGGCCGTCATCTGCTGCGTGGTGTTGTCCTCGGCGTTGTCGGAGGAGTTGCCGCACGCGGAAAGGCCCGCCGCCAGGGCCAGGACGGCCGCGGCGAGCAGGGCACGGGAGCGGATCACGAAGTTCCCACCTCTCTGTGGAAAAGCACGGCGGGCCGGTCGGCACCTTGTGGGGGTGCCGGCCGGCCCGGGGCCGTTACGCGACGACGAGCGTCAGGTCGTTCGAGTCGGTCGTGGTGCCGTAGGAGAGCTTGACCGTGAGCTTGTAGGTGCCGGCGGCGACGTTCGTCGCGTCGAACTTGACCGCGGCGAAGTCGTCGGTGCCGACGGCCAGGCCCGCGCCCTTGTTCAGCTGGGTGTAGGTGCGGTCGGCCGGGTACGACACGACGAGCCCGGAGGGGCCGCCGGAGACCGAGATCTGCAGGTTGTCCACGCCGCTCTTGCGCGACTGGAAGACGACCTGCTGCCAGACCGGGGTGGCCTTGGGCACGGTCACCGTCGTGGTCTTCTGCACCACGGCGTCGCCGCTGACCGCCACGACCGGCAGGGTCGCCGTGGTCGAGCCGGTCTTCGCGGTGCCGGTGCAGGAGGTCGCCCCGTCGGCCTTGACCGTGTAGGAGTAGTTGAGCGTCAGCGGTACCAGCGCCAGCAGCGTGTCCGTCTTCATGGTGACCTGGAACGCGGCGTAGTCGACCTGGCCCTGGTTGAGCGAGTCGCCCTTGGACAGCGAGCTGTAGGTGGCGGTGTTCGTCGGGTACTTCACCGTGACGCCGGTGCCGCTCGCCGTGACCTTGACGTTGCAGACGTCGTCCGTGGCCGCCCACATCGTGCCCACCCAGCCCGTCTGGCCGGGCAGCATCGGCGCGAGCACCGGAATGACCAGCCCGAGGTCGGTCGTCGCGGCGGAGGCGGGGGCCGCCGCGGGGAGGATGGCGGCCGCACCGGCGGCGCAGGCGAGGGCGATGGAGGCTGAACGGCGCATCGGATGGGGTCCTTCCCAAGATGACTGGTGTCGACGAGCTGATCGGCGGCGGAAGGGGCGGGTTGAGCTAGCCGGTGAGCGCTATCCAGGAGTCGTACTGGTGCACCGCGATTCCCGCGAACGCCGGATAGCGCTGGGCGGCGGTGTCGACGGCGCGCAGGGTTTGCTGCAGCTGGGAGGCCGTGTCGCCGTGGAAGCTGCAGTACGCGCAGTCGCCCAGGGCCTGCGTCTCGGCGCCCAGCCGGACCGGCTTGGCCAGCGACGCGGCCCGGTTCAGCAGGTCGGCGGCGACCCCGACGATCGAGTTGGTGCCGGTGGCGGTGTTGCGGTAGCTCATCACCGTGACGCCGGCGACCCGGGCCAGGACCGCGTCGGCGAGGCTCCCGCCGCCGGAGACGGCCACCGTGGGCAGCCAGAACGGCACGTCGAGCTCGAGCGGAAGATCGGTCGCCGCGATCGTCTGATCCAGAAGCGAGAGATAGTCCGGTACCAGAGAAGCCTGGTCCTTCTCCCAAGCCGGAAGCAGGTAGGGCTCCACGTCCAGGTGCAACCCGTGGAAAAGGCCCGTCGCCGCGGCGCCCCGGGCCCAGGCGAGCGCGGTCGCGTGATCGGTCGTCCAGGACGGCTCCCCGCCGAGGGCGTCGAGCATGATCCCGGCCTCGTCGCACAGCTCCTTGAGCCGCTCGAGCTCGGTGGTGCCGGCCGTCGGGTCGTAGTAGACGAACAGCGCGCGCACCCCGTTGGCGGCGGCCCAGTCGACGACCGGCTGCGGCTCCTCGTGCTTCCACAGCCACATCGCCCGCGTGCCCGGCGGGGCCACGTAGGTCTCCGGGGCGAGGCCGGGCAGGCGCAGGGGCGTGGCGGCGATCAGCGCGATCGCCACGAGGAGCACGCACAGCACCGCCTGGGCGGCCGGATCCACCACGCGCCGCATACCCGTCCCATCGGCCGCCGCCTGCGGATTGTGAGGGTCACACCGCGCCACGTTGACGTTCCGGTGCCGGTGGGACACGATTGCGGAGCGGTATGTGGAGGAACCCGGTGCGAATCCGGGACGGTCCCGCCACTGTGACCGGGGAGGCGTCCCTCAGCGCACGGACCACGGCCGGCTTCGGCCGGAAGGTCGGGGGGCGGCGGCGATCCGGCAGTCAGGAGACTCCGGCCGCCGATCAGACGTCACCTCGCGGGCGCGGACCCGCCGAAGGGAAAGAGTGCCCGTGACCCCGCCGTACCCGTTCTCGGCCGTCGTCGGCCTGCCCGATCTGCGCCTTGCGCTGCTGCTCACCGCCGTTTCGCCGGCCATCGGGGGAGTGCTCGTCCGCGGCGAGAAGGGCACCGCCAAGTCCACCGTCGTGCGGGCCCTCGCCGCGCTGCTGCCCGAGGTGCCGGTGGTGGCCGGCTGCCGGTTCGCCTGCGACCCGGCCGCGCCCGACCCGGAGTGCCCGGACGGCCCGCACACCGTCGACACGCTGCTCGCCGCGCCGACCCTCGACGCCGCCGACGGCCTGCCGGTGCGCGACGCCGGGTTCGAGCTGCTGGAGGAGTCGCCGGTCACCGTCGGGTTCGAGGTGCGCCGCTCCGCCCTGGTCGAGCTGCCCGTCGGGGCGACCGAGGACCGGGTGGTCGGCACGCTGGACCTGCAGCGGGCGCTGGGGGACGGGGTCAAGGCGTACGAACCGGGGCTGCTGGCGGCGGCGCACCGGGGCGTGCTGTACGTCGACGAGGTCAACCTGCTGCCCGATCACCTGGTCGACCTGCTGCTGGACGCGGCGGCGATGGGGCGGGCGCACGTCGAGCGGGACGGCGTGTCGGTCAAGCACGCGGCCCGGTTCCTGCTGGTCGGGACCATGAACCCGGAGGAGGGCGAGCCGCGGCCGCAGCTCGTCGACCGGTTCGGGCTGGTCGTGGGGGTGACGGCGCCGCAGGAGGCCCCGCCGCGGGCCGAGGTGGTGCGGCGGCGGCTGTCCTACGAGGCCGATCCGGCCGCGTTCGCCACCCGCTACGTGGCCGAGGACGCCGCCCTCGCCGAGCGGATCGTGGCGGCGCGGTCCCGGCTGGGCGCGGTGGCCCTTCCCGACGCTGAGCTGGATCGGATCGCTCGGATCTGTCTCGCGTACCGCGTGGACGGGCTCCGGGCCGACATCGTCGTCGCGCGGACGGCGGTGGCGCTGGCGGCCTGGCACGGGCGGTCGATCGTGACCAGGGAGGACGTGCGGGACGCGGCGCGGCTGGCGCTGCCGCACCGGCGGCGGCGGGACCCGCTCGATCCGCCGGGGGCCGATCGGGATCGGCTCGAGGAGGTGCTTGACCAGGAGGCCGGGCCGGACGACGACGATCCGCCGGCCGATGGTGGGCCGCCGCCGCCGCCCGATGACGATCCGGTTCCTCCCGGCCCTTCCGACATTTCGGAAATGTCGGATTCATCCGATTCGAGCGGTGGCCCGCCGCCCCCGGTCGCGCCCGAACAGCGGCCGCCGGTCGAGCAGGAGGGTGACGGTGGTTCGCTGTCCTATAAGTCCGACTCGCCGGGCGAGTCTGACTTATCGGAAATGTCGGACACGCCGGGTTCTACCGGCGTCGCGTCGCCCGGGCAAATGGCGTTCGCCGGCGTGCCGTACAAGCCGAAATTGCTGAGCATTGCTGGACGGGCGAACCGGCAGCAGGGCTCGCACGCGGGACGGCGCTCGCCCGCCCTCTCGCGGCACGGGCGGGTGGTCCGGTCGCGCACGCCGATCGGCGGGAAACTGACGAGCATCCACGTGCCCGACACGATCCGGGCCGCCGCGCTGCGCGGGTCCAGCCGCGCCGAGGCCCGCGACGTGCGCGAGGCGGTCAAGGTCGGCCGCGAGGCGAACCTGGTCCTGTTCGTCGTCGACGCCTCCGGGTCGATGGCCGCCCGGCAGCGGATGACGGTGGTGAAGACGGCCGTGCTGTCGTTGCTGCGGGACGCGTACCAGCGACGGGACAAGGTCGGCATGGTCTCCTTCCGCGGCCACGAGGCCACGCTGGTGCTGGAGCCGACCGCCAGCCACGAGGTCGGCGTGGTGCGCCTGGCCGAGCTGCGCACCGGGGGCCGCACGCCGCTGGCCGCCGGACTGCGCCAGGCCGCGCGGGTGCTGCACGGTGAGCGGCGCCGCGACGCCCGCCGCCGGCCGTTGCTCGTGGTGGTCACCGATGGGCGCTCGACCAGCGGGCCCGACCCGCTGAGCGTGGTGCCGCTGCTGGCCGGGGTGCCCGCGGTCGTCGTCGACTGTGAAAACGGCCCCATTCGCTTGAATCTGGCCCGCCGGCTCGCCGCCGCGCTCGAGGCCTCCTGTATCCCGCTGAGCAGCCTGGGAGCCTGACAACATGCCGCAAGGGAAAGTCGAGAGCGTCCCGGACGACGGGCTGACCACGCGCCAGCGGCGGCGGCAGCACGTGCTGGCCGTACACACGGGGCAGGGTAAGGGAAAATCCACCGCCGCGTTCGGCATGGCGCTGCGGGCCTGGAGCGCCGGCTGGCCGATCGCCGTGTTCCAGTTCGTGAAGAGTCCGAAGTGGAGGGTCGGCGAGGAGTCCGCCCTGCGCGCCCTGGGGGAGACCGGCAAGGGCGGCAGCGTCGTGTGGCACAAGATGGGCGAGGGCTGGTCCTGGATCCAGCGGCCCGGCACCGAGCGCGATCACGCGGCCGAGGCGGCCGAGGGCTGGGAGCAGATCAAGCGCGACCTGGCCGCGGAGGCGTACCGGTTCTACGTGCTCGACGAGTTCACGTACCCGATCAAGTGGGGCTGGGTGGACATCGCCGACGTCGTGGCGACCCTGCGCGAGCGGCCCGGCAACCAGCACGTGGTCATCACCGGCCGCGACGCCCACCCGGATCTGGTCGAGATCGCGGACCTGGTCACCGACATGACGAAGGTCAAGCACCCGATGGACGCCGGGCGAAAAGGCCAGCAGGGCATCGAGTGGTAGCCCGGATCGTCATCGCGGCGCCCGCCTCCGGCCACGGCAAGACGACCGTCGCGACCGGCCTGCTCGCCGCCTTCGCCGCGCGCGGGATGCGGGTCGCCCCGTTCAAGGTGGGGCCGGACTACATCGACCCCGGGTACCACGCGCTCGCCGCCGGCCGCCCGGGCCGCAACCTCGACCCGGTCCTGGTGGGGGAGGAGCTGGTCGCGCCGCTGTTCGCGCACGGCTCGGCCGGCACCGACCTGGCCGTCGTCGAGGGCGTCATGGGCCTGTACGACGGGCGCACCGGGGCCGGCGAGTTCGGGTCGACGGCGCACGTGGCCCGGCTGCTGGGCGCGCCGGTGATCCTCGTGGTGGATGCGACCGCCCAGGCCCGGTCGGTCGCGGCGCTCATCCATGGGTTCCGGTCGTTCGGGCCCGGCATTCACATCGCGGGGGCGATCCTCAACCGGGTCGGCTCCGATCGGCACGAGCAGATCCTGCGGGATGCGTGTGCCGAGGTGGGTACGCCGGTGCTCGGCATCCTGCGCCGCCACGACGCCGTTGCCGCGCCGTCGCGGCATCTCGGGCTGGTGCCGGTGGTGGAGCGCTCGTCGGACGCGGCCGCCTCGGTGGCCGCGCTGGCCTCCCTCGTGGCAGCGAGCGTGGACCTGGACGCGGTGGCGGCGGTGGCCCGGTCGGCACCGCCGTTGCCCGCGGTGCCGTGGTCGCCGGCCGTGGCCGAGCCGGTCGCGGGGGAGCCGGTGGTCGCGGTGGTGGGCGGGCCGGCGTTCTCGTTCTCCTACGCCGAGACCGTGGAGCTGCTCACCGCCGCGGGTGCCCGGGTGTCCACAGTGGATCCGCTGCGGGACACGACGTTGCCGTCCGGGACGCGGGCGCTCGTTGTCGGGGGCGGGTTCCCCGAGGTGTACGCCGAGCAGCTCTCCGCCAACGCCGGTCTCCGTGCCTCCGTGGCCGAGCTCGCCGCCTCGGGGGGTGCGATCGCGGCCGAGTGCGCGGGATTGTTGTGGCTGTGCTCGTCGCTCGACGGGCTGCCGATGTGCGGGGTGCTCGATGCCTCGGCGGCGATGACTCCTTCGCTCACCTTGGGCTACCGGGATGCGGTTGCCCTGTCGGACAGCGTGCTGGCGCCGGCCGGAACCAGGGTCACCGGGCACGAGTTCCATCGCACCCGGGTGACGCCGGGCTCGGGTCCGTCGCCGGCGTGGGCTTGGCGGGACGGGCGGGACGGGTTCGTCGCCGGGTCGGTGCACGCGTCCTATCTGCACCTGCACTGGGCGGGGCAGCCGTCGTTCGCGCAGCGGTTGGTGGCTTCGTGCGTGTCGTAGTGGGTGTCGGCGGGCGGTCCACGGCCGTCGCCGCGGACGTGCTGGAGTTGTTGCCCACGCTGGATCCGGTCGCTTGCGTGTCTACTGTGGATGGTCGGCGCGGGCTGGCGGAAGCGGTGGCGGCGGAGCTAGGATGTGGTGTCGTCTCGTTCGCCGCCGAGGCGCTGAACGAAGTGGTTGTTCCGTCGCCGTCCGCCCGCGTGACCTCCGCGCTCGGCACGCCGAGTGTCGCTGAGGCGGCCGCCCTGCTCGCCGCTGGTTCGTCATCGGCCGCTGTGCTGCTGGTCGGGAAACGATCTTCGGCGGTCGCTACGGTCGCCGTGGCCGCGGCCGCGCCCGATGTCGTCGTGGTGGGCATCGGGGCCGACGGGGAGCTGAGCGCTGCCGGGCGTGCGGCTCTTCGCGAGGCCGAGGTGGTGTTCGGCGGGCCGCGGCAGCTCGACCTGCTGCCTTCGGACCCGAACGGTTTCGAGCGCATCGCGTGGCCGTCGCCGCTGGTGCCGGCGCTGCCGCGGGTGCTGGCCGAGCAGTACGGGCGGCGGGTGTGCGTGCTCGCCAGCGGGGACCCGATGCAGCACGGGATCGGGACCACGCTGGTGCGGCTGCTGGGCGCCGGGCATGTGCGCGTCGTGCCGCAGCCGTCGTCGGTTTCACTGGCCTGCGCCCGGCTCGGCTGGGCGGTCGAGGACACCGAGGTGATCCGCGACGCCGGGCTGCTGCGCCGCTACCTCCACAATGGACGGCGGGTGCTCGTGCTCTCCGCCGGTCGGCAGACGCCGCTCGAAATCCGCGACATCCTTGCCGAGACCGGGTTCGCCGGCAGCGCCGTCACCATCCTCGAGGACCTGGGAACCGCCGGCGAGCGCATCCATCACGACCCGGCCGACGCCCGGCCGCTCAACGTCGTGGCGGTCGAGTGCCGCGGCGGGGACGGGATCGCGGTGGCGGGTGGGATCGAGGATGCGCGGTACGACAGCGACGGCCAGCTCACCAAGCGCGAAATCCGCGCGGTCACACTCGCCGTCCTCGCCCCGCGCCCCGGCGAACTGCTCTGGGACGTCGGCGCCGGCTCCGGCAGCATCGGCATCGAGTGGATGCGCGCCCATCGCGCCTGCCGCGCCGTCGCCTTCGAGCGGGACGCCGAACGGGCCGAGCGGATCGGACGCAACGCGCGTACCTTCGGCGTGCCCGGTCTGGAAATCGTCGTCGGGGCCGCCCCCGAGGCCCTCGCCGACCGGCCCGCCCCCGACGCCGTCTTCATCGGCGGTGGCCTGACCGCGCCCGGCGTGTTCGACGCCTGCTGGGCGGCCCTGCGCCCCGGCGGCAGGCTGGTCGCCAACGCCGTCACCATCGAATCCGAGCGGCTCGTGGCCGAACTGCAGAGCCGGCACGGCGGGGAGCTCACCCGCATCGCCGTCAACCGCGCCGCACCCGTCGGCGGCTTCCTGGCCTGGCGCCCCATGCTCCCCGTGACCCAGTGGACGGTGTACCGATGACCGTGTCCTTCATCGGCGCCGGCCCCGGCGCCCCCGACCTCATCACCGTCCGCGGCCGCGACCGCATCGCCGCCGCCCCGGTCTGCCTCTACGCGGGCAGTCTGGTCCCGGTCGAGCTGCTGTCGTACTGCCCGGCCGGCGCCCGCCTCGTCGACACCGCCGACCTGGACCTGGACCAGATTCTGGCGGAGCTGGTCGCGGCCCACGAACAGGGGCTGGACGTGGCCCGCCTGCACTCCGGCGACCCCTCGGTCTTCAGCGCCATGGCCGAGCAGCTGCGCCGCCTGGACGCGGCGGGCATCCCGTACGAGATCGTGCCGGGCGTGCCCGCCTTCGCGGCGGCGGCGGCTGCTCTGGGCCGCGAACTGACCGTCCCCGGCGTGGCCCAGTCGGTCATCCTGACCCGCACCGCCGCCCGGGCCACGCCGATGCCGCCGCGCGAGGACCTGGCCACCCTGGCCGCGAGCCGGGCCACGCTGGTGCTGCACCTGGCCGTACAGCGGATCGCGGAACTCGCCCCGGAGCTGGCTTCGCATTACGGCGCCGACTGCCCGGCCGCGGTGGTCGCGTACGCCAGCCGGCCCGACGAAATCGTGCTGCGGGGCACCTTGGCCGACATCGCGGATCAGGTGCGGGCGGCGGGCATCAAGCGCACCGCGGTCATCGTCGTGGGCTCGGTGCTGACCGCGGCCGAGTTCCCGGACAGCCACCTGTACTCGGCGAGCCGGCACCGCGCCTGACCGTCAGCCGAGCGCGATCCAGACGTCGTCCAGGGTGCCGTGGAACTGGTCGTTGTCGTTGCCGCCGCCCTTGCCGCCGATGCTCAGGGGCACCGTGTTGCTGATGGCGAGCCCGGCCGGGATGGCTGAGGTGGCGTGGACGGCGTCGTCGACCAGGAGGGTCAGGGTCGCGCCCGCGCGGCGGCATTCGAGTTTGTGCCAGCCGCCGTCGGCGATCGAGACGTCGGACTGGGCTACGTGGATGCCGCGCACGACGTTGTCGGACAGGACGCAGCTTGGGCGGCCGGCGCGGCCGTCGACCTGCAGTTTGTACTGGCCGCCGGCGGCGGAGTAGCCCTTCTGCAGGATGTTCTCACCCGAACCGGTCTGGCCCTTGCCCAGTTTGACCGTGGCGCCGTAGCGGATCGGGCCGGCGCCCGGATTCAGCTCCGGGGCGTTCGGGGCCTGCAGGACGGCGTGCGGGCACTTGCGGCCGGTGCACTTGGCCGGGAACGCCGCGGCCCGGCCGGCGTCGCGGGCCGAGAGCTTGACCTTGCCGCCGTGGATGGCGAACGGCGTCAGGGTGTGGCCGCGGCCCGACGCGTCGCCGATCGTCCCGCCCGGATTGATCGCGTCGAAGGTGTACTGGGCGATGATCACCGGTCCGGCCGCGCCCTCCGTGGCACTGGCGGTGGTCGGCGAGGCCGTGCCGAGCAGTGCCACGGCGCCGGCCAGCGTCGTCGCCGCGAGAGTCCCCCATGTCCTCATGTCCGAAATGTGCCATATTTACCGGCTCGCAAACACGCAATCCCACCATCGTGTCGGTTACAGTATGCAACCGTTCGGACGACAAGCCGTCACCCGAACGCGGCTCTGCAAGACTGTGGGGATGCGGTGGGCGATGATCGTGGCGGTCGTCGCCCTCGTGCTCGGCCCACCCGGCGCGGCGTTCGCGCGGGAGTCGGCGAGCCCGGCCGAGGTCTGCCGGATCACCGACCCGGCCGTCACCGAGGTGTCGGGGCTGGCCGCGCTGCCCGGCGGCGGGTACCTCGTGGAAAACGACTCGAACCCCGAGCCGCGCAAGACCCGCCTGTTCTTCCTCGGGCCGGACTGCAAGGTGACCCGCAGCGTGGGGTACCCGACGACGGCCCGCGACCCCGAAGACCTCGCCGTCGGCCGGGACGGGACGGTCTGGATCGCCGACATCGGCGACAACAGCCCGCTGACCGGCGGCTCCGGCAAGCGCCGGGACACCATCGCGCTGTGGACGCTCGCGCCCGGGGCGAAAAGCCTGAAGATCCATCGGCTGCGGTACCCCGACGGCACCCCGCGCGACGCGGAGGCCCTGCTGATCGACGGGCAGGGCCGGCCCGTCATCGTCACCAAGGACCCCAGCGGCGACGTGTTCCGGCTGGACACCCCGCTGCCGACCGACAACGCCGAGGGGGCCCCGCTCACCAGCATCGGACGGTTCACGGCCACCCACAGCGGCACGAGCAACCCGTTCGGCTTCCTCGGCGACGGCTTCGTCACCGGGGCGGCCGCCTCGCCCGACGGGACGGAGGCGGTCGTGCGCACGTACGCCGACGCCTACGAGTTCGACGTCCCCGACGGCGACGTGGCCAAGGCGATCACCACCGGCACGCCCCGGGTGACCCCGCTCCCGGACGAGCCGCAGGGCGAGGCGATCGCCTACACGCCGGACGGCAAGGACTTCCTCACCGTCTCCGACCAGGCCGGCCCGGTCAGCATCCTGCGCTACACCGTGGACCGCCCCAAGCCGAGCCCGTCGCCCACACCCGCGAACACCACCGGAAACAAGCCCGGGCAGAACACCGGAAGCAAGCCCGGCGAAAGCGCCGCCGCACCGGAGGGCCCCGACCGCCGCGGCAAGGTCGCGCTGCTCACCGGCGCGTTCGTCGTGGTCGGAATCGGCCTGGTAGCTGCGGTGGCCAGACGAGCCAGGCGGCGCTGACAGACGGGCGAGGCGGCGCTGAGGCCATCCGGTGTCGACGCCCAACGGCGAGCGTGACACGATCGTCACCGACGGATTGACGGGGAGGTCGGAGCCGCGGTGGTGCGCATTGAGGTCGAGCGCGCGACGACGCGCGACATGCGCCGTCGCAACCGCTCCACGCTGCTGTCCGAGCTGTTCTTCCGCGGCCCGCTGAGCCGCCACGACCTGAGCCGGATCACCGGGCTCAGCGCGGCCACGGCCAGCAGCGTCACCGCGGAGCTGCTGCACGAGAACCTGATCATCGAGGCCGGGCAGATCGAGTCCGACGGCGGTCGCCCGCGCGTGCTGCTGCGGGTCAACCCCGGCTTCGGGCGGCTGGTCGGCGCGGACGTCGGCGAGACCGGGGTCAAGGTCGAGCTGTTCGATCTGTCGATGGCCCGGCTGGCCACGGTCGACGAGCCGCTGCCCTCCTCGCGCCCCGATCCGGCCGCCGTCGCCGGGCAGCTCGAGGCCGGCATCCGCGCGGTGCTCAAGGACACGGCCCCGGACGAGGTGCTCGGCATCGGCATCGGCGTTCCCGGCACCGTCGAACAAGCCGACCCGCCCCGGGTGTACGCCCCGACGCTCGGCTGGCGCGGCGTCTCCTTCCACGACCTGCTGCGCGAGCGGGGCATCGACGCGCCGCTGTTCGTCGAGAACGGGGCGAAGACGCAGGGCCAGGCCGAGATGTGGTTCGGGGCCGGCCGGGGCGCCGGCAACGCCGTCATCGTGCTGGTCGGTTCGGGCGTCGGGGCGGCCGTCATCACCAACGGCACCGTGTACCGCGGGGCCAGCAGCAGCGCTGGCGAGTGGGGCCACACCACGGTCGTCTACGGCGGCCGGCAGTGCCGCTGCGGCGCCCGCGGCTGCCTGGAGGCCTACGTGGGCGCCGAGGGCATCCTGGAGCGGTACCGCACCCTGGACCCCGCCACGCCCGCCGCCGACGGCGAGGTCGCGGACGTCGCCGCCCTGCTCGCGGCGGACACCCCGGCCGCGGCGGAGACCCTGGCCGAGACGGCCGGCATGCTCGGCGCGGGCATCGGCAACCTGGTCAACCTCTTCAACCCGGAGAAGGTCGTGCTCGGCGGCTGGGCCGGCGTGGCCCTCGGCGCCCGCGTGCTCGACCGCATCCGGGAAGCCGCCCGCGAGCAGGCCCTTGAGCACCCGTTCGGCCAGGTCTCGATCGAGCTGTGCGAGCTCGGCCCGGACGCGGTCGCCTTCGGCGCGGCCACCCTGCCGATGGCGGAGATCCTGCGCCGCGCCTCGCGGCTCTGAACCTGAAACACCGCACGGCAGCGCTGAAACAAAGCATCCCCTGCGCCACGCCCTGTTCACGGGCGGTGGCCAGCCCTAAGCGGTCCTTAATGGCACCCCTTTTTTTGCCTCTTTTATTGACGCGTGATGTTTCCGGTCATAGCCTGCCCTCAATCTGGAAGGGCGCTTAACAGATAGTCGACCGCCCAATCGACCGCCCGACCGGAGCCACCCTCGCGAAAGGCTCCTCCATGGCAAGAACCCGCCTGCTCCGCCGCGGCGTGATCGTCGCCGCCGCCCTCGCCGTGGTCGGCGTGGTCGGCGTCGTGGCGATGAACTCGGCGTCCGCCGCGACCGTCGGAGCGATCACCGGCTACGGCGGCAAGTGCGTCGACGTGGCCGCGGCCAGCTCGGCCAACGGCACCCAGGTGCAGCTGTACACGTGCAACGGCACCAACGCCCAGCAGTGGACCATCGGCGACGACGGCACGATCAAGGCCCTCGGCAAGTGTCTCGACGTCAACGCGGCCAGCTCGGCCAACGGCACCAAGGTGCAGATCTACGACTGCAACGGCACCGCCGCGCAGCAGTGGAGCCGCAACAGCGACGGCACCCTGCGCTCGCTCGGCAAGTGCCTGGACGCCACCGGCCCCAGCTCGGCCGACGGCACCAAGCTGCAGATCTGGGACTGCTTCGCCAGCGCCAACCAGAAGTGGACGCTGCCGGGCGGCACCACCAACCCGACCACCGGTGGCCCGACGACCAAGCCGCCGACGTCCAACCCGCCCACGAGCAACCCGGCGATGGGCGCCGCGCCGTACGCGTACCTCGGCTGGGGCAACCTGCCCGACCCGCGGACCATCATGAGCGCGACCGGCATCAAGTGGTTCACGATGGCGTTCATCCTGTCCAACGGCGCCTGCGACCCGCTGTGGGACGGCTACCGGCCGCTGACCGGCGGGCAGGACCAGACCACCATCAACAACATCCGCGGCGCCGGCGGTGACGTCGCCGTGTCGTTCGGCGGGGCCAGCGGCCCGTGGCTGGAGCAGACCTGCAGCAGCGCGAGCGCGCTCGCCGCGGCCTACCAGAAGGTCATCAACGCCTACGGCCTCAAGGCGATCGACATCGACATCGAGGGCACGGTGTACAACAACCCGACCCTCCAGCAGCGCACGATCGACGCGCTGAAGACGGTCAAGGCCAACAACCCCAACACCGCCGTCTACGTCACGTTCCCCAGCGACCGCAGCGGCCCGGACTCCTCGATGATCAACCGGGCGGCGGCCAGCGGGCTGACCGTCGACGCGTGGACCATCATGCCCTTCGACTTCGGCGCGGCCGGGCAGAACATGGGCAACCTGACGATCCAGGCCACCGACGGGCTGAAGAACGTCGTCAAGAACGCCTACAAGTACACCGACGACCAGGCCTACCGGCACTCCGGTATCTCGTCGATGAACGGCATCACCGACGTCGGCGAGACGGTCACCGTGGCCGACTTCCGCACCATGCTGGCCTACGCCCAGCAGCACCACCTGGCCCGGTTCACCTTCTGGTCGGCCAACCGCGACCGGCCCTGCAACGGCGGCAGCACCAACGACGACACGTGCAGCGGCGTCTCCCAGGGCGCCTGGGACTACACGAAGGTCATCGCGCAGTACAAGGGATAGAGGACGCGGTGCCCCGGTAAGCGGACGGCCGGGGGCACCGGCACAGGGAGGGTGGGCCGGTCAATTCACCCGAGACCGGCCCGCCCTCTCCCCGGGGCTGGCATGGATCAGGGATTCAACGGGCTCGCGGCACGCATAGGTTGCTCTTCGTCCATTGAAGACAACCCGCGTTTTCGCGGTACCACATAAAGGAATTCCCGATGAAGCGCCTCCTGCCGATCGTCTGCGCCGTGCTGGTTCTCACCGCCGCTTGTGGCGACGACAAGAAGGAAGCCCCCAAGACCGACACCGCCGCCGCGTCCGCACCCGCGTCCGCGGCGCCCGCCTCCGCCGCGCCGTCCAGTTCGAAGAAGGGCACGGCCGGCAAGCTCGAGTTCTCCACCGTCGGCAAGATGACCGGAGAGCTGTTCACCAAGGACCCCGACTGCCCGTTCGGCCAGTGGGACGCCAACTCCACCGGCGTGGACGCCAAGTACCGCTCGTCCGTCGCGAGCTTCAAGCAGTTCGACTGCTACATGAAGAAGAACGAGTCGCTGCCGCACCGCGGGCAGCAGGCGATCTTCGTGGAGTTCAAGGCGGCCAACGCGGCCAAGGCGTACGCGAAGGACCAGGCCTCGATGTACCCGACGCTCATCGTCGGCAGCACCGTGGTCGTGGGCGGCACCGGGCTCGACAAGACCGACATGAAGGCCTGGCTGCAGTCGGTCAACGAGACGGCCGGTGGCGCGGGGGAGATCCTCGCCTGAGCCACGGGTTCTGGGGTGGGTGAACGCTCTTCGCAACCCACCCCAGAAGGGACCCGCAGTGACCTCCCGCCTGAGAATCTGGCTCGGTGCCACGGCGACCGTCGTGGTCGCCGCCGGCGTCGGCGTGTTCGCGATGGCGAACGCCTCGGCCGCCACGGTCGGGCCGATCACCGGCTACGGCGGCAAGTGCGTCGACGTGGCCGCGGCCAGCTCCGCCAACGGCACCCAGGTGCAGCTCTACACCTGCAACAACACCAACGCCCAGCAGTGGACGGTCGGCGACGACGGCACGATCCGCGCGCTCGGCAAGTGCCTGGACGTCAAGGCGGCCAGCTCGGCCAACGGCACCAAGGTGCAGATCTACGACTGCAACGGCACCGCGGCCCAGCAGTGGTCGCGCAACAGCGACGGCACGCTGCGCTCGCTCGGCAAGTGCCTCGACGCGACCGGGCCGTCCTCGGCCGACGGCACCCCGCTGCAGATCTGGGACTGCTTCGCCAGCGCCAACCAGAAGTGGACGCTGCCGGGCGGCACCACGACGCCGACCTCCAACCCGCCGACGTCGAATCCGCCCAACAACGGCAACCCCGACCTCGGGCCGAACGTGTCCATCTTCGACCCGTCGATGTCGGCCGCCACCATCCAGAGCAAGCTGAACTCGGTCTTCAACGGCCAGCAGAGCAACCAGTTCGGGTCCCAGCGCTACGCGCTGCTGTTCCGCCCCGGGACGTACAACGTCGACGCCAACGTCGGCTTCTACACCCAGGTGGCCGGCCTCGGCCTGTCGCCGGACCAGGTGACGATCAACGGCGCGGTGCACGCCGAGGCGGACTGGTTCCAGGGCAACGCGACCCAGAACTTCTGGCGCTCGGCCGAGAACCTGTCGGTCAACCCCACCGGCGGCACCGACCGCTGGGCCGTCTCGCAGGCCGCCCCGTACCGCCGCATGCACGTGCGCGGCAACCTGCAGCTCGACGACGGCGGCTGGTCCTCCGGCGGCTGGATCTCCGACTCGGCGATCGACGGGCAGATCCGCTCCGGCTCCCAGCAGCAGTGGATCACCCGTAACTCCACCATGGGCAGCTGGACCGGCTCCAACTGGAACATGGTGTTCGTCGGCGACACGAACGCGCCGAGCGGCAACTTCCCCAGCCCGCCGTACACGCGGGTGGCGAGCACCCCGGTGGTGCGGGAGAAGCCGTTCCTCTACGTCGACGGCGGCGGCAACTACCAGGTGTTCGTGCCGAGCCTGCGCAGCAACTCGACCGGCAACTCGTGGCAGGGCGGCAGCACCGCCGGCAACTCGCTGCCGATCAGCCAGTTCTACATCGTGAAGTCCGGCGCCACCGCGGCCTCCATCAACGCGGCGCTGGCGGCCGGCCAGAATCTGCTCTTCACCCCCGGCGTGTACCACGTCAACGACACCATCCGGATCACCCGCCCGGACACCGTGGTGCTCGGCCTCGGCCTGGCCACGATCGTGCCCGACAACGGCGTGACGGCGATGACGGTCGCCGACGTCGACGGCGTCAAGATCGCGGGTGTACTGTTCGACGCCGGCACCGTCAACTCGCCCGTCCTCCTGGAGGTCGGCCCGAGCGGCTCGGCGGCGAACCACGCTTCCAACCCGACGTCGCTGCACGACGTGTTCTTCCGCATCGGCGGCGCCACGGTCGGCAAGGCCACCGTGAGCCTGCGGATCAACTCCAACAACGTGATCGGCGACCACACCTGGATCTGGCGCGCCGACCACGGCAACGGCGGCACCGTCGGCTGGAACACCAACACGGCCGCCAACGGGCTGGTCGTCAACGGCGCCGACGTCACGTTCTACGGGCTGTTCGTCGAGCACTACCAGCAGTACCAGGTGATCTGGAACGGCAACGGCGGGCGCACCTACTTCTTCCAGAACGAGATCCCCTACGACGTGCCGAACCAGTCGAGCTGGTCCAGCGGCGGCGGGGCGCAGGGCTGGGCGGCGTACAAGATCGGGACCGGCGTCACCACGCACGAGGCCTGGGGGCTGGGCAGCTACTGCTTCTTCTCGACCAACCCCAGCGTGGTGCTCGGCCACTCGTTCGAGGTGCCGCAGACCGCGGGCGTCAAGTTCCACGACATGGTGACCGTCTCGCTGGGCGGCACCGGCACCATCTCGCACGTCATCAACAACACCGGCGCGGCCGTGAACTCGGGGCACCAGGTCGAGAATCTGGTCAACTTCCCGTAGGGCGCACCAGGTGGCGGGGGGCGTGGGTGGGCCGCGCCCCCCGCTGGGGAGCGACCGGAGGGAGCGCGAAATACTGGCCCGGTGCCGACCGTGCTCATTCTGGGCGGCACCGGGGAGGCCCGGCGGCTGGCCTCGGTGCTGCCGCCGACGTACCGCGTGATCTCCTCCCTCGCCGGCCGCGTCGCCGACCCGGCGCTGCCGGCGGGGGAGGTTCGCATCGGCGGCTTCGGCGGCCCCTCGGGTCTCGCCGCCTACCTGCAAGCCGAGCACGTCGACGTGGTGGTGGACGCGACCCACCCCTTCGCGGAGCAGATCTCGGCAAATGCGGCCATCGCTTGTGCGGGGACGAACAAACGCTTGATTGTTTTGCGGAGACCCGGCTACTCCGGGACCTTCCGCCGAACACCGTCGTTGCAGGCCGCGGCTGACCTGCTGCCGACGCTCGGCCAACGCGCGTTCATCACGACGGGCCGTCAGGGAATCGGAAATTTCCGGAATGTCGAAATGGCGTGCCTCGTGCGCTGCGTCGAGCCGCCCGAGCCGCTGCCGCCCAACTTCCACGTGATCCTGGCCAGAGGACCGTTCACAGTGGACGGTGAGCTCAACCTCATGCGAGCGCACCGCATCGACGTGCTCGTCACCAAGGACAGCGGCGGCGCCATGACCGAGGCCAAGCTCGAAGCGGCGGAAAGCCTGGGGATTCCGGTGGTGGTCGTCGACCGACCCCCGGTCACCCCAGGCGTACCTATCGCGTCCACAGTGGACGAAGTGCTACGACTGCTTGCGTAGCCAGTACGTCAGCCCCGCCGCCTCCTGCACGTCCGCACCCGCCCACGGCGAACCGGCCCCGAACGACGTGGCCAGCACCTCGTCGGCGATCGCGGAGGCGTGCTCGGACAGCGCCGCCGCGGTCTCGTCGTCCGAACTGGCATAGCCGACCTCGATCCGGTCCACCACCTCGAGGCCGGAGGACTTCCGCGTCTCCTGCACCTGCCGGATCACCTCGCGGGCGATGCCGGCCCGGCGCAGCTCCGGTGTGATGTGCAGGTCGAGCGCCACGGTCGCGCCGGCGTCGCTCGCGACCGCCCAGCCCTCGCGCGGGGTCTCGGTCAGGAACACGTCGTCGCGCTCCAGCGGGATCGGCTCCCCGTCGACGGTCACGGTGGCCGTGCCCGACTCGCGCAGCGACGCCGAGAGCGCCCCGGCGTCCGCGGCGGCGATGGCCTTGGCGATCTCCTGGACGCGCTTGCCGTACCGCTTGCCGAGGCTGCGGAAGTTGGCCTTGGCCGTGGTGTTCACCAGCGAGCCGGTCAGCGGCTCGACCGCCTGCACGTTGAGCTCCTCGGTGAGCTGCTCCAGCAGCGCCGCGTCCAGGGCGGGCGCCGAGACGAGGACCCGGGCCAGCGGCTGGCGGGTCTTCACGGTCGCGTCGGCCCGGGCCGCGCGGCCCAGCTCGACCAGGCGCCGCACGAGCGCCATCTCCTCCGACAACCGCTCGTCGATCAGCGTCGGGTCCGCGGTCGGGTAGGCCGCCAGATGTACCGACTCCGGCGCATCCGGCGTCGTGGGCACGACGAGGTCCTGCCAGACCCGTTCGGACACGAACGGCGTGATCGGCGCCATGAGCAGCGTGACGGTCGTGACCGCCTCGTGCAGGGTGGCCAGCGCGGCCGGGTCGCCGCGCCAGAACCGGCGCCGGGCCCGCCGCACGTACCAGTTGGACAGGTCGTCGACGAACGCGGCGAGCAGCCGCCCGGCCTTCTGGGTGTCGAAGGCGGCCATCGCCGCGTCGACCTCGCCGACGAGCTGGTTGAGCTCGGAGACGACCCAGCGGTCGAGCACCGGCCGCTCGGCCACCGGCACCGACTGGTCCGGGGTCCAGCCGGCCGTGCGGGCGTAGAGGCTCTGGAACGCCACGGTGTTCCAGTAGGTCAGCAGGACCTTGCGCACGACCTCCTGGATCAGGGTGTGCCCGACCCGCCGGGCCGACCAGGGCGAGCCGACCGCGGCCATGAACCAGCGCACCGCGTCGGCGCCGTGCCGCTCCAGCAGCGCCATCGGCTCCAGGATGTTGCCGAGGTGCTTGGACATCTTGCGGCCGTCCTCGGCCAGGATGTGGCCGAGGCAGACGACGTTGCGGTAGCTGGACCGGTCGAAGACCAGGGTGCCGACGGCCATCAGCGTGTAGAACCAGCCGCGGGTCTGGTCGATCGCCTCGGAGATGAAGTCGGCCGGGTAGCCCGCCTCGAACCGGGCGGCGTTCTGGTGCGGGTACCCGTACTGCGCGAACGGCATCGCCCCCGAGTCGTACCACGCGTCGATCACCTCGGGCACCCGGTGCGCGGTGCCGCCGCACTCCGGGCAGGGCAGGGTGACCTCGTCGATGTACGGCCGGTGCGGGTCGATGTCCGTCACGTCCCGCCCGGCCCGCTCGGACAGCTCGGCGAGGGACCCGACGCAGGTCAGATGCCCCTCCTCGCACCGCCAGATCGGCAGCGGGGTGCCCCAGTAGCGGCTGCGGGACAGCGCCCAGTCGACGTTGTTGGTGAGCCAGTCGCCGTACCGCCCGTGCTTGATCGACTCCGGGTGCCAGTTGGTCGCCTCGTTCTCCCGCAGGAGGGCGTCCTTGATCTGCGTGGTGCGGATGTACCAGGAGGGCTGCGCGTAGTACAACAGCGGGGTGTGGCACCGCCAGCAGTGTGGGTAGCTGTGCTCGTAGGGGAGATTCCGGAACAGTTTGTGGTGCTGCTCGAGATCGGCGACCAGAACCGCGTCGGCGTCCTTGAAGAACATCCCGCCGACGAGCGGAAGGTCGGCGTCGAAACGCCCGTCGGGCTGGATCGGGTTCACCATCAGCAGGTCGTAGGCCCGGCAGGTGGCGAAGTCGTCGGCGCCGAACGCGGGTGCCTGGTGCACCAGGCCGGTGCCGTCCTCGGTGGTCACGTAGGTGCCGAGGACCACGAAGTGCGCGCCCTCCATCGGGACCAGGTCGAACGGGCGCCGGTACGTCCAGCGCTCCATCTCCTTGCCGGTGAACGACTCGCCGGTCGCGGTCCACCCCTCGCCGAGCGCCTTGCCGACCAGCGGCTCGGCCACGACCAGGCGCTCCGTGCCGTCGGTGGCGACGACATAGGTGACATCCGGGTGTACCGCCACCGCCGTATTGGACACGAGCGTCCACGGCGTCGTCGTCCACACGAGCAGCGCCGCGTCGTCGACCGGCCCCGAGGTCAGCGGGAAGCGCACGAAGACCGACGGGTCGACCACGTTCTCGTAGCCCTGGGCGAGCTCGTGGTCGGACAGCCCGGTCTGGTCGCGCGGGCACCAGGGCGAGACCCGGAAGTCCTCGGCCAGCAGCCCCTTGTCGAAGATCTGCTTGAGCGACCACCAGACCGACTCGATGTACTGCGGATCCATGGTCCGGTAGGCCCGGTCCATGTCGACCCAGTAGCCCATCCGCTCGGTCAGCCGCCCGAACGCGTCGGTGTGCCGGGTGACGGACTCGCGGCACTTCGCGTTGAACTCGGCGACGCCGTAGGCCTCGATGTCCTGCTTGCCGGTGAAGCCGAGCTCCTTCTCGACGGCGAGCTCGACGGGCAGGCCGTGGCAGTCCCAGCCGGCCTTGCGGGCGACGTGAAAGCCCTTCATCGTCTTGTACCGCGGGAACACGTCCTTGAACACCCGCGCCTCGATGTGGTGGGCGCCGGGCATGCCGTTCGCGGTCGGCGGCCCCTCGTAGAACACCCACTCCGGCCGCCCCTCGGACTGCGCGAGGCTGCGCCCGAAGACATCGCGCGCCTTCCAGAGCGCGAGCACCTCATGGTCCACCGCGGACAGGTCAACCTGCGCAGGTACCGGCCGATACATGACGTTGTGCCCCCTTCGAAACCCGACTGACCAGTCTAAGCCGACGGCGGCGTGGCGCGGTTTGGGGATACGGCGACCGAGGCGCGCCGCATATCGTTTGGGTACACGACGGCGACATCCAAGGGACGGATACGACATGAGCGACTACGACGACGGCGGCCAGCTCGACCAGGGCTACACCGGCGACGAGCAGCCCGATCTCGGTGGCCCGGACACCGACTACAGCCACTTCGCCGCCGGCCAGGAGCACTCGGCGATGGACCAGTTGCACGCCGACCACGGCTCGGAGACCGACCTCGAGCAGCAGTTCGGCGTCTACGGCCACGACTTCTCCCAGCACGAGACCAGCGCGCTCGAGCAGGGCCAGCACGTGCAGTACAGCGCCGGCTACGACGAGGGCGAGCAGCCCTCCTTCACCGGCGGCGACATCAACGACCTGGAGAGCCGCCTGAGCGGCCTGGGCGGCAGCGACGAGGAGACCGGCTCGGCCGGCCTCGGGGTCGCCGACCGCTGACCCGCGCCTTCGACCACCCGGCCTGGCCTATCTGCGCCCGGCCGGGTTCAGGTCGAGCGCGATGTCGACGAGCAGGTCCTCCTGCCCGCCGACGAGGCCGCGGCGGCCCGCTTCGAGCAGCAGCGTGCGCACGTCGACGCCGTACCGTTCGGACGCGCGCTCGGCGTGGCGCAGGAAGCTCGAGTACACGCCCGCGTAACCGAGGGTGAGCGTCTCCCGGTCGACCCGCACCGGCCGGTCCTGCAGCGGCCGCACCAGGTCGTCGGCCGCGTCCTGCAGCGCGAACAGGTCAGCGCCGTGCTCCCACCCGTCGAGCGCGGCCGCCGCGGCGAACGCCTCCAGGTTGCAGTTCCCGGCCCCGGCCCCGTGCCCCGCCAGCGAGGCGTCGACCCGCACCGCGCCCGCCGCCACCGCCGCCAGGGAGTTGGCCACGGCGAGCGACAGGTTGTCGTGCGCGTGGATGCCGACCTCGGTCCCCGGGTCCAGCAGGTCCCGGTAGGCCCGGACGCGCTCGGCGATCCCGCGGGGCGTCAGATGCCCGCCGGAGTCGGTCACGTACACGCAGTGCGCGCCGTACGACTCCATCAGCCGCGCCTGGGCCGCCAGTTCGCCCGGGGCGGCCAGGTGGCTCATCATCAGAAACCCCGACACGTCCAGCCCGAGCTCGCGCGCGGTCGCGATGTGCTGGGCGGCGATGTCGGCCTCGGTGCAGTGGGTGGCGATCCGCACCGAGCGCACCCCGAGCGCGTGGGCGGCGCGCAGGTCGCGGACGGTACCGATGCCGGGCAGCAGCAGCGTGGTCAGCCGGGCGCCGGTGACGGCTCCGGCGACGGCCGCGATCCAGTCGGCGTCGGTGTGGCTGCCCGGCCCGTAGGTCAGGCTGGTCCCGGCGAGCCCGTCGCCGTGCGCGACCTCGATCGCGTCGACCCCGGCCGCGTCCAGCGCGCTCGCGATCGCCGCCGCCGTCGCCGGGTCGAGCCGGTGCCGGGTCGCGTGCATGCCGTCGCGAAGTGTCACATCCTGCAGATAGACTTTCATCGCGCGACCATCCCCTCGCCGACCCGGACGGCGGCGGCGGTCATGATGTCGAGGTTTCCCGCGTAGGGCGGCAGGTAGTGCCCGGCCCCCTCCACCTCGAGCAGCACCGTGACCTGGTGCGTGACCCCGGCGGCGAGCGTGGACACGTCGTCGCGCAGCGGCTCGACCTGCACGGGTTGCTTCAGCCGGTACCCGGGCACGTACGCGGCGACGCTCGCCACCATCGCCTCGACCGCCGCGGTCACCTCGCGCGCCGCGCCGCCGTCGAGGGCGACCAGGCAGCAGACCGTGTCCCGCATGATGATCGGCGGGTCGGCCGGGTTGAGCACGATGATCGCCTTCCCGCGCCGCGCCCCGCCGACCGTCTCGATGGCCCGCGCGGTCGTCTCGGTGAACTCGTCGATGTTGGCCCGGGTGCCCGGACCGGCCGAGCGGGCCGCGATCGAGGCCACGATCTCGGCATAGGCGACCGGCACCACCGACGCGACCGCGGCCACGATCGGAATGGTGGCCTGCCCGCCGCACGTGACCATGTTGACGTTCGCCGCCCCGCGGTGCGCCCCGAGGTTGACCGCCGGCACCACATAGGGCCCGACGGCGGCCGGGGTCAGATCCACGAGCCGGATGTCGTACTCCCCGAGCCTCGCCGCATTCGCCCGATGCGCCGCGGCGGAGGTGGCGTCGAACACCACCCGCACGTCGTCGAAGCAGTCCAGCTTCAGCAACCCGTCGACCCCGTCGGCGGTCGTCGCGAGCCCGAGCCGCGCGGCCCGGGCCAGCCCGTCCGAGCCCGGATCGATCCCCACCATGGCCAGGGGTTCGAGCACCCCGGACCCGCGCAGCAGCTTCACCATCAGGTCGGTCCCGATGTTCCCGGAGCCGATGACGGCGGCGCCGGCGCTCACGTGAAGACCGCCGCGACGGTACCGAGGCCCGTGATGGTGGCTTCATAGCGTTCGCCGGCGGCGACCGGGACCATCGGGCCCAGCGCGCCGGAGAGCACGATCTCCCCGGCCAGCAGCGGGCGGCCCAGGTCGCGGGCGGTCGCGGCCAGCCAGGCGACGGCGTCGAGCGGGTTGCCCAGGCAGGCGGCGCCGGTGCCGGTCGAGACCACGGACCCGTCGCGGGCCATCGCCATCGTGCACGCGGGCAGGTCCAGTCCCGCGAGGGGAACCCGGGCGGCACCGAGCACGAACAGCCCGGAGGACGCGTTGTCGGCCACGGTGTCGACGATGTCGATGTCCCACCCGGCGATCCGGCTGTCCACGATCTCCAGCGCGGGCGCGACGGCCACGGTCGCCGCGGCCACCGCCTCCGGCCCGACATCGCCGCCGTCCAGGTTTTCGCCGAGCACGAACGCGATCTCGGCCTCGATCCGCGGCTGCAGCAGCGATCCGGCGTCGATGGGCGCCTCGCCGGAGCGGTCCATCCACGCGAGCAGCGTGCCGAAGTCGGGCCGGTCGACGCCGAGCTGCGCCTGCACCGCGGGATTGGTCAGCCCGACCTTCCGCCCGACGACGGGGGAGCCGTCCGCCGCGACCCAGGCCGCCTGCACCGCGTACGCGGCGGCGATGTCCTTGGCCGGCAACAGCCCGCGCACCGGCGGGCACGGCACCCCGCCGGCCCGCGCCTCCAGGAGACACGACAGCGCGTCCACGTCACCTCACCTCGAACGTTGTGCCGATGCCCATGCCGGTGATCCATTCCGGGACCGGTTCGTAGCTCGTCCATACCAGGGGGCGGTTCGCGGCGGCGAGGCCGATGAGCCAGGTGCGCACCTCGTGGCCGCCGGTGCCGGCGTCCTTCTCCAGGCCCTCGTCGCCCAGGCCGACCACAGCGTCCACATCGGACAATGCGAGCCGGTCCAGGAACCATGCGTCCCAGCCGGCGTTGACCGGGGCGTCGGGCCGGCCGGCCAGGGCGCGGACGCGGGGCTCGCGGGCGGCCGAGAACGCCGCGACGTCCCGGCGGCCGTGGATCATCGAGGCGCGCCGGTCGGCCGGGACCGCCGGGTCGCGCGGGTCGTTGGACGGCAGCCAGTGCGAGAGGCCGCCGCTCGCCACGAGCAACACCCTTCCGTGGTACGCCGAGCCGCTGATCGCCGCGCCCAACGCCCGGCCCAGCTCGACGCAGCGGCCGAGCGGGGGCAGCGGGGGAGCGGCGGTATTGACGACCAGGGGGACGAGGGGGAGTTCGGCGCCGCCGCGGACCATCTCGTAGCTCTGCACGATGCCGTGGTCGACGGTCAACGCGAAGGACAGCGCCACGTCGAACGCGCCGGCCAGCCCGTCGCGGACCGACCAGGCGAGCTCCTCGGCGACCGGGAGGCGGCCGCGGCGGCTGTCGAAGTCGCCGAACGCGTGCACCGCCTCGACGCCGAGCACGAACGGCGGCATGGCGTCGTAGAAGTTGGCGTGGAAGTGGTCGGGGCCGATGACGACCACCGCGTCCGGGGCCAGGGCTCGCACCGCCGCGGCGACCCGGTGCGTGTCGGCCAGGAACCGTCCGCCGGGCGCCCGTGGATCGGTGGGCGGCATCATCGTCGCGAACGGCGAGTGCGACATCCCGACCAGCCCGACGATCTCGCTCATGCCGGATCCTGGTGGTCGAGCAGGAATTGGCGGTGCCGCTGCAAGTACAACTGCGGCTTCTCCCACTGCGGCCAGTGCCCGGCGTCCTCGATGACCGTGAGCCTGGCATCGGGCAGCCAGCCGAGCAGCAGGCCGGCCTCGTCGAGCCCGCCGGTCGGGTCGTGGTCGGTCCACAGCAGCAGGGTCGGTGCCGCGATCTTCCCGACCCAGGACGGGTCCCACGCGAAGTCCCGCCGGATCGCCGGGTCCTGCAACACGAGCGTGTTCTCGATGGCGCGGAGGAAGCCGGGCCGGGAGTACACCTGGCGGCGCAAATCGACGAGCTCGTCGGTGACCATCTCGGTGTGGTGGAACAGGAACTCGACCCGGCGGCGGACGGTCGCGTCGCTCGGGTCGCGCACCGCGGCCAGGGTCGAGGCCTTGAGCCGCTCCATCACCGCGGGCTTGTTCGCGATGTTCCCGGGCGTGTTCAGCACCAGCCGGTCGACGCGCTCCGGGTGGTGGGCGGCGGTCCAGGCGGCGACCCAGCCGCCGAGCGACTCCCCGGACAGGTGCGCGGTCGCGATGCCGAGCGCGTCGAGGAGCCCGACGAGGTGCGCGCACAACACATCGATCGTGTACGGCCGGTCGGGCAGATCCGACCACCCGTGCCCGACCATGTCGTACGCGGTGACGGTGAAGTCCCGCGCCAGCCCGGCGATGTCCCGCGCATAGGCCTCCAGGTGCCCGCCGGTGCCGTGCAGCAGGACGAGGTCGGGGCCGCGGCCGGCGCGCAGCACCCGGGTCCGCACGCCGGCCACGTCGACGTGCCGCAGCTCGTGGTCGGTGCCGGCCAGCTCGCCCCAGATGGAGATGTGCTCGGGCAGGTCAGTCATGTGCGCTCCTCCGGGCCTCGTCGATCGACACCAGCCCGGCGCTCTGCCGGCGGGCGATGCCCAGCGCGGCCAGCAGCCGGGAGTTCTCGATGGTCAGGAACTCGACCGGCTCGTCGGCCGAGTCGTTGTAGTGCCGGTGCCACGTCCACGGCGGGGTGTAGACGAAGTCGCCGGTCGCCCACGCCTCGGTCTCGTCCTCGACCTCGCTGTGCCCGCGCCCGGCGATCACGTAGTGGACGGTCTCGTGGTAGTGCCGCTGCATGTCGGAGCTCTCGCCCGGCGGGATGGTCTGCCGGAAGATCTCGAACGTGGCCGTCGGCAGCTTCCCGGCGATCCGCAGCGTCGTCGGGTTGTGGATCTGCCCGGCCGGCAGGGTCTCCAGTTCGTCGTCGTGCACGACGACCGGGCGCGCCTGGCTGGGCCTGACCGTGTCGCTGATCGCGCCGAGGAACTCGCCGAGGTTGAAACCCGCTCCCGAGGTGGCCATCAGATGGTTTCCGTCCTTCCGCCGTCGACCGTGAGTACGGTGCCGTTGATGTAGCTCGCCTCCGGGGATACCAGGAACGCGACGGCGGCGGCGATCTCGTCGGGCTCCCCGGCTCTTCTCGCCGGCACCTTGCCGGTGTCCTCGCGATCGAGTTCCGCGTATGGCCGGCCGGTTCGTTCGGCTCTGGCTCGGAGGATTTCCCGGCGGCGGGCCGTGTTCGTGGGGCCGGGGGCGACGCAGTTCACCGTCACACCACGGTGGGCGAATTCCTGGGCCAGCAGTTTGGCGGCGGCGGTGACTGCTGCTCGCAGTACAACCGAAATGGCCAGATCTGGTTGGGGCTGTCTGACCGCGGTTGAGGTGATGAACACGATGCGGCCGAAGCCTTTGTCCGCCATCGTGGGCAATGCGGTTCTCGCCAGTCTCAGGGGGCCGAACAGGAGCAGTTCGGCGCTCTGGTGCCAGGTGTCGTCGTCGATGTCCCTGATCCGGCCCGGGGGTGGGCCGCCGGCGTTGAGGACGAGGATGTCGTAGTCGGTTGTCTCCGACATTCGTGCAATGTCATGTTGCAGTGGGGTGGCGCCGAGCTCCGCGGCGGCCTTCCGGAGGCGGTCCTCGGTGCGGCCCATGATGGTGACGTCGTGGGTGGCGGCGAGGCGGGCGGCGATGGCGTACCCGATGCCGTTGGAGCCTCCGCCGACAAGAGCTTTGATGGCCGACCTCCTCAAAGTGCTCCGGTTCGCCTAGCCTCTCCGGTGTGACCGCCGGAACCAACGATGAGTCCCGCTGAGCGGGACGGGCCGGCCGAGGGTGCGCTGGACCGGGCCGCCGCCATCCTCGGCGCGTTCGACCCCGCGCACCGCGAGCTGACCCTGGCCGCCCTGGTCGCGCGGTGCGGGCTGCCGCGCTCGACCACGCACCGCACCGCCGAGAAGATGATCCGGCTGGGGTGGCTGGACAAGCCGGCCGAGCGGTACCGCGTGGGCAATCGCCTCTTCGAGATCGCCGGCCTGGCCCCGATCCGCCTCGAACTGCGCGAGGCCGTGCTGCCGTTCCTGCAGGACCTGCACCACGCCACGAAGATCACCGTGCAGCTCGGCGTGCTCGACGGCGCCCAGATCCTCGTCGTCGACAAGATCACCGGGCACCGCGCGATGCCGATGCTGTCCCAGGTCGGCGGGGTCATCCCGGCGTACTGTTCCGCGCTCGGCCGCGCCATCCTGGCCTACTCGCAGCCGGAGATCATCGACGCGGTGCTCAGCGGTTCGCTGCCGGCCCGCACCCCGCGCACCCTGACCAGCCCGGTCGCCATCATGCGCGAGCTGACAGCGGTCCCGGAGCGGGGCTGGGCGGTCGACCGCGAGGAGGGCAACATCGGCGTCAGCTGCGTGGCCGCGCCGATCTTCGGCCCGCTCGGCTCGGTGGTGGCCGCGCTGTCGGTGACCGGCCCGAGCCCCCTGGTGCGGGCCGACCGCATCGGCCCCGCGGTGCGCATGGCCGCCGCCGGCGCTTCCCGGGCGTACTCGAGCCGCCTGTAGTCCCGTTGACTGGGACTGGTCGTTGCGTCTGGCTCTTGGGGGCGCCCACGCTGTGACGACCTACGGCTTAGGGAGTCGACGATGACACTTGGCGGCGGTTACCTGCTGCCCTCCCGCGAAGGCACCCAGATCGCGGCGATCGGCCTCGGCATCACCATGAAGGCCGACGGCAAGACCACGCGCGACGCGTACTCGCTGTTCGAGTACGCCGTCCCCGCCCACACCGACGGACCCCCGCCGCACCTGCACACCCGCGAGGACGAGTCCTTCGTCTGCCTGGCCGGCAAGCTCGACTGCTTCCTGGGCGGCGAGCAGTTCACCATCGGCATGGGCGACTACCTGTACCTGCCCCGCGACGTCGTGCACACGTTCCGCAACAGCACCGACGAGGAGGCCCGGGTCATCTCGGTCGTCTCTCCCGCCGGGTTGGAGGGCTACTACCAGGCCCTGGCCGAGCTGCCGCCGGGCCCGCGCGACATCGGCAAGATCAAGCAGATCATGGCCGACTTCGGCCTGGAGCTCCAGCTCCCGCCCGAGGTGAGCTGACCATGCGCGTCGCCGTGATCGGCGCGGGCGTGGCCGGCCTGAGCACCGCCAAGGTCCTCAAACAGGCCGGCCACGAGGTGACCGTCTACGAGAAGGCCCCGGACGTGGGCGGGGTGTGGAGCGCGACGCGGCGGTACCCGGGCCTGACCACCCAGAGCCCGAAGGCGCAGTACTCCCTGTCGGACTTTCCCATGCCCCGCTCGTTCCCGCAGTGGCCAACGGGTTCGCAGGTCCAGGAGTACCTGGCGTCGTACGCCACCCACTTCGGCCTGGGCCCGTGCCTGCGCCTGTCGACGGAGGTCCTGTCGGCAACGCCGGTGCCATCGGGCGGCTGGACGCTGACGACTGCCACGGAGTCGGCCCAGTTCGACAAGCTCGTGGTGGCGAACGGCATCTTCTGCGAGCCGCTGGTCCCCGCCTTCGACGGCCTGCCCGAGTTCGTCGCGGCGGGTGGCAAGGTCCTGGCCGGCACCGAGCTGCACTCCGCTGCCGAGGCGGCCGGAAAGCACGTCCTGGTCGTGGGCTACGGCAAATCGGCGTGCGACGTGACGGTACCGGTGAGCGAGGTCGCCCTTTCGACCACGGTGATCGCCCGCCATCTGCTGTGGAAGGTCCCGCGCAAGGTCGGCGGCGTGCTGAACTTCAAGCTGCTGCTCCTGACGCGCATGGGCGAGGCCCTGTTCCGCTACCGCGTCCTGCGCGGCATGGAACGCTTCCTGCACGGCCCGGGCAACGGCATGCGCGCCTCGATGGTCAACTCGATCGGCTCGGTCTCGGTCCGCCAGTTCGGCCTGCGGGACCTGGATCTGGTGCCGCCGGGCCGGATGGAGGACATCGTCCGCGGCGCCATCGGCCTGGCCACGGAGGGCTTCTTCGAGGGCGTCACGGCCGGCCGCATCGCCGTGCGGAAGAACCGCACGATCAAACGCCTGTCCGCCGGTACCGCCGAGCTGGACGACGGCACGCTGCTCCCCGCCGACCTGATCGTCTGCGCGACCGGGTTCACCCAGGGTGTGCCGTTCCTACCGGCCGCGGTGACCGCCCGGGTGCTGGACGAGCGGGGCAACTTCCAGCTGTACCGCCAGATCCTCCCGGTGGACGTGCCGGACCTGTACTTCAACGGGTACAACTCCTCGTTCTTCAGCCCTTTGAACGCGGAGATGGCCGCAGTGTGGATCGCCGCCGACCTGGCCGGTGCGGTGTCCCGGCCGCCGGCTTCGGACATGCGCGCGGCGGTGATGGAGCAGCTGGCCTTCATGGACGAGGCGACGAACAGGCACCACTCGCGTGGCGGAAAGATCATCCCGTTCTCGCTGCACAACGTGGACGAGGTGCTGGGCGACCTGGGCCTCAACATCAGCGCGGGGGTGCGGGCGTCGCACTGGCTGAACCCGGTGAATCCGGCCGCTTACCGCCGCGTCACGCCGACTGTGCTGGGCCGCCTCCCGGCCGCCACGACGAGCACCCCCGCCGCCACCCCGATCGGCTGAGCCCCCGCCTGGCAGCACCGCCCGCCGCGCACGCACTGACCAGCGCGGCGGGCCATCCTTCGTCGCGACGCACCACACTCGCCTGCAGCCTGACCAGGAGCACGGCAGCGCTAAGCGTCGCCTCGGACCACGAGCCGATTGTCGATTCGCGCCAGTGAGAACCCGTCATCGGCAAGCGTTTTCGCCATTGTGCGCACCGCGGCGCGGGCCTTCTCACGATCTGGCTCGACCGACATAGTCGCCACGGAGAGCGTCCGCGAGCTGTTGCCACACCACGATCGACGGATGTGGCCCGGTCGATCCTGACTGCAAGAGCTCTTCCCGTTCGCTGGCATGCAGCGCACGGGCGAGTCTCTCGGTGGTGCCGTATTCGGCGATATCCGCTCCGGCGACGGCGGAGAAGACGCCGAACGGTCGTACGGCGTCGGTCGGCGCGTCGAACACCTGAACGTTGGGGCCGGCCAAGTCGACGCCATACAGCGAGAATCCGTCCAGGCGCACCTGAATGGAGTTCGTTCCATCAGACACAGAAACCGCGGCAAAGGCGGCTCGCAGCGCGAGCGTGGGGTCGGCGTAGCAGATGTACGTCCTCGTGTTCGGCCCGGACGGATCCTCGCGGAGGATCCAAGTTTCAAACTCGGCCACACCTTCGGGTCCCCGCTTCATCGTCGCAGTGCCGAACAACCCGGTGGATGTGTGATCACCCAACGCACGTCGTAGGTTCGTGGTCCCGGCGGACAGACCAGCCGCCGGGACCACGAAGTCTCACGCGGCCGCGGACTCCTCGATGAGGTCGTCCTCCGTGGCGCCGCGGCGCCAGTAGCCCGCGAACTGCACCCGCCGCTTGTCGAAGCCGCGCTCGTGCACCAGATGCTTGCGCAGCGCCCGGATCTCGCCCGACTCGCCGGCGATGAACGCGTACGGCGTCCCCGGCGGCAACTCGGCCGTGCGCACCGGGTCCAGCAGCCCCGAGGGGCAGTGCACGCCGGAGACGCAGCGCGGTTCCGAGGCCGAGACGAAGGCGTGCACCGGCAGCGCCGAACCGACCCAGGAACGGATCGCGTCCAGCGCGGGCACCGCCGTCTCGTCGCCGGCCAGCAGGATCCACTCCGTGTCGGCCGGCGGCTGGAAGTCGACGCCGCCGTTCTCCGCGACGGTCGGGCCGAGGACCAGCAGCGTGTCGCCGACCTGGACGGACGAGGCCCACTGGATCGCCGGGCCGCCGCCCGGGTGCAGCGCGAAGTCCACGTCGAACTCGTGGTCCCGGGTCGCGGCCACGGTGTACGTGCGCATGACCCCGCGCACGGCCGGATCCAGCTTGCGCCAGTCCAGGTACCACTCGTCGGTCCGCGGCACGATTGCCGTGGACTGGCCGGGGGCCGGGAAGAACAGCTTGAACCGCTGGTCCCGGCCGCCGCTGACGAACGAGGACAACGTCGGGCCGGCGAAGGTGACGCGGACGGCGTGGGGGGTCAGGGGCTCGTGCCGTACCACGGAGACATCGAAGAAGTCGTAGGTCACGACGCGACCTTCTTGGCTCCCGTCAGCGCCTTGGCCAGGGTCTCCAGGGCGCCCGCGCAGCCCGTGTAGCTGAACCGGGGCTCGCTCTGCCACGGCACGATCTGGCCCGCCTTGACCGCCGGGAGGTTGGCCCAGGTGGGCTTGGCGGTCAGGTCCTTGGGCTGCAACGCCTGGGCGCGGTTGTCGAGCAGGATCACGTCGGCCTTGTACTTGTCCGCGTTCTCCCAGCTCAGGTTCTCGAAGTAGCCGCCGCTGACCGCGGTCGGGGCGATCACCTCGACGCCCAGTTCCTGGTAGTAGCTCAGCTCGCCGTAGACCTTGGGGTCGGAGACGTACAGCAGGTCGGGGCTCGCCGAGGCGGCCAGCACCTTGAGGCCGCCGTTCGCCTTGACCGCCGCCTTGACCGCCTCGGCCGCGGTGTCGAAGCGGGCCTTGCCGGCCGCCGGGTCGCCGCCGAGGGCCTTGGCCAGCGCGGCGTACCGCTCGATGACCTTCGCCAGCGACGTGCGCGACACGGTGAGGCCGACGCTCGGGGCCAGGGCGAGGATCTTGTCCTTGCTGTCCTCGGGGACGTACCAGAGCTGGTTCGCCTCGTACATGTTCGTGATCAGCAGCTCGGGGCGCAGGGCGGCGTACTTCTCGATGTTGAACTCGCCCCACGCGTTGCCCAGCGACTCGCTCTTGCTCGGGTCGAGGTCGCCGGCGAGCGGGTCCTTGCCGCCGTCGGCCGCCTTGACCGGGCCGAACGTGCCGGCGAAGGCGGTGACGCCGAAGTCGTGCAGCGCGGCGGCCGTGCCGACGTACGCCACGATCTTCTTCGGGGCGGCGGGCAGGCTGACGTTGGTGCCGCGGTCGTCGGTGAAGGCGAAGGGACCACCGGCGCCGCCGCTCGCCGCCGGGTCGGTGCCCGACTCGGAGGTGTCGTCCCCGCAGGCCGCGAGCGCACCGAGCGCGCCGAGCCCGAGGACGCCGGCGAGCAGGCCGCGGCGGGATACGTTCAAGGACATGGTGGGTTGCCTCTCTCTCGTTCGGCACTTAGGGTAGCCTCACTTAAGATATTCATGTCAAGGCGGTACCTTTGCACCCATTCGTGCGCCTCGCCGGCTCGGTCGGCGTCCTCGTCGTCGTCGCGGTCGCCAGCCTCGCCATCGGCGCCCGGGCCATGGGTCCCGCCGAGGTCTGGCAGGGTCTGACCGACGCGACCTCGACCGGCGCCACCGTCGTGCGTGAGCTGCGGCTGCCCCGGACCGTGCTGGGCCTGCTGGTCGGGCTCGCGCTCGGCCTGGCCGGGGCCCTCATGCAGGCGCTGACCCGCAACCCGCTCGCCGACCCGGGCCTGCTCGGGGTCAACGCCGGCGCGTCCGCGGCCGTGGTGAGCGCCATAGCCTTCCTGGGCGTGACGGATCTCTCGGGCTATGTCTGGTTCGCCTTCGGCGGGGCGGCCCTGGTCTCCGTCGTGGTCTATGCCGTGGCCGGAGGGCGCTCCTCCTCACCGGGCAGTCTTGCCTTGTCCGGTACCGCCGTCAGCGCCGCCCTCTACGCCTACGTCGCCGCCGTACAACTGCTGGACACCGCCTCCCTCGACCGGATGCGGTTCTGGACGGCCGGCTCCCTCGCCGCCGCCCGGCCCGGCACCGCGCCGCTGATCGCGCCGTTCGTCCTGGCCGGGGTCGTGATCGCGGTGCTGCTGGCCCGGCCGCTCAACGCCCTGGCCCTCGGCGACGACTCGGCCCGCGCGCTCGGCGCCCACCCGGGCCGCATCCGGATCTTCGCCGCCGTGTCGATCGTGCTGCTGTGCGGGGCGGCCACCGCGGCCTGCGGCCCGATCGTCTTCCTCGGCCTGATGGTGCCGCACCTGGTCCGCTCGTTCACCGGCCCCGACGTGCGCTGGCTGCTGCTGTTCAGCGCCATCCTCGCCCCGGCCCTGCTGCTCACGGCCGACGTGCTCGGCCGGGTCGTGGCCCGCCCGGGCGAGCTACAGGTCGGCGTGGTCACCGCGGTCCTGGGCGGCGGCTTCTTCCTGGCCATCGTGCGCCGGCGGCGGGCATGAACCGGCTGCGCGTCCTTGCCGTCAGCGTGGCCCTGGCGCTCGCGGCGATCGTCATCGCCCTGGTCGCCATCGGCAGCGGCGACTACCCGATGAGCCTGCCCGACGTGGTCCGCACGCTCTTCGGCCACGGCTCGCCGGCCGACGAGTTCATCGTGCAGGAGCTGCGCCTGCCGCGGGTCGTCACCGCGCTGACCACCGGGGCCGCCCTGGCGCTGGCCGGCGCGCTGTTCCAGTCGCTGGTCCGCAACCCGCTGGGCAGCCCCGACGTGCTCGGGTTCACGCAGGGCTCGGCGACCGGCGGACTGATCGCGGTCGTGGTGTTCGGCGGCGGTACCACCGCCGTCGCCACCGGATCCGTGCTCAGCGCCATCGCCACCGGGGTCGCCATCTACCTGCTCGCCTGGCGCGGCGGCGGGCACGGGCACCGGCTCATCCTCGTCGGCATCGGCGTGGCCGGCATCCTCACCGGGGTCAACAGCTACCTGCTCATCAAGGCCAACATCGTCGACGCCGCCCGGGCCGTCCTGTGGCTCACCGGCAGCCTCGACGGCCGCGGCTGGGGCAACGCGGCCGTCGCCGGCGGCGCGCTCGTCCTGCTCACCCCGATCGTCGTCGCCCTCGGCCAGGCCCTGGCCAACCTCGAGCTGGGCGACGACCCGGCCCGCGGCCTCGGCGTCAACGTCGGCTTCGTCCGGCTCACCGCCCTCGCGTGCGCCGTCCTGCTCGCCGCGGCCGCGTCGGCCGCCGCCGGGCCGGTGCTGTTCGTCGCCCTGACCGCCCCGCAGCTCGCCCGCCGCCTCACCGGGGCGTCGGGGCCCAACCTGATGGCCTCGCTGTTCATGGGCGCCGCCCTGCTCACCGGGGCCGACGTGCTGGCCCAGCGGCTGTTCCCCGGCCACCAGCTCCCCGTCGGGGTCGTCACCGGCCTACTCGGCGGGGGCTACCTGATCGTGCTGCTCGCCCGTACCGCAAGGAGAGCCCGTGTCTGACCGGCTTCGGGGAACCGACCTGACCCTCGGCTACGACGGCCGGACCGTCGCCGAGCACCTCTCCATCGACATCCCGGACGGCTCCTTCACGGTGATCGTCGGCCCCAACGCGTGCGGCAAGTCGACCCTGCTGCGCTCCCTGGCCAGGGTCCTGCGCCCGAAGGCCGGCACCGTCCTGCTCGACGGGCGCGACATCGCCACCCGCCCGGCCCGCGAGGTCGCCCGCACCCTGGGGCTGCTCGCCCAGACCGCGATCGCCCCGGACGGCATCACGGTGGCCGACCTGGTCTCCCGCGGCCGGTACCCGCACCGCGGCCCCCTGAGCACCTGGAGCGCCACCGACGAGCAGGCCGTCCAGTGGGCCATGGACGCCACGTCCGTCACCCCACTGGCCACCTCGTTCGTCGACGAGCTCTCCGGCGGCCAGCGCCAGCGGGTGTGGATCGCCATGGTCCTGGCCCAGGAGACCCCGATCCTGCTGCTCGACGAGCCCACGACGTACCTGGACATCGCCCACCAGGTCGACATCCTCGAACTGTGCGCGCGCCTCCACCGCGAGCACGGCCGCACCCTGGTCGCCGTCCTGCACGACCTGAACCTGGCCGCCCGCTACGCCACCCATTTGGTCGCCATGCGCGACGGCCGCATCCTGGCCGAGGGCCCACCCGACACGGTCGTGACGGAGCAGATGATGGAAGCCGTCTTCGCCCTGCCGTGCCGGGTCATTCCGGACCCGGAAACCGGAACGGCCATGGTCATTCCGCGCCGCCGCGCGAACTCCATCCAGCCGACGGCGTGACCGGCCGCTCGTTGTCAAGGGCGGTCACAGGCCTTCCCTCGTACTGCGTGGACAGCACGATGTGCGTCCGCACCTCACCATGGGTCCCGATCCGCTCCACGACCCCCTCGAAGTGCGCGAGGTCGCGGGCCCGGATCTCGAGCAGCGTGCAGTACTCCCCGGAAAGCCGATGGATGGCCGCCACCTCCGGATAGTCGGCCTCGCCGGTGGTCCGCAGCAGACAGGCGCCGGGCCGGCAGCGCAACTGCACGAACGCCCGGACGGCCTGCCCGACGGCTGCGGGCTCGACGACAGCCCGATACCCCGCGATGACCCCGGCTTCCCGCATCCGCCGCACCCGCTCGGCCACGGCCGGCGGCGAGAGATGCACGCGGCGCGCGAGCTCGTTGAACGACAGCCGCGCGTCGGCCTGCAGCTCACCGAGGATCCGCCAGTCCACCGCGTCGGCGTCGAACGATCGTGAAGTGGCCATGCGGATCACGGTACGAGCGCAAAGCCTTTCCCGCGTCCCCGGTGGCAACGCCCATGTGCCGCAAGCCCCGATCTGCCTACGGTTGTAGGGCATGACCTGGTTGTGGATGGCCGCCGCCCTGGGCGGTTTCGCCCAGTCCCTCGCCGGCGCCGCCGGTGCGCTCCTCGCCTTCCGGATTGCCGGCCCGGCGGTGGCCGGATTACCGCAGACCGCCCTGGTGCTGGGCGCCGCGCTGGCCGCTCTCCTGCTGTCCGCCCTGACCCGCCGGGTGGGCCGCACCCGCGCCTTGGCGACCGGCACCCTGACCGCCGCCGTCGGATGCGCTGTCGTCCTGCTCGCGGCCCACCTCGCCAGCCTGCCCCTGGTTCTGGCGGGCACCCTCCTGTCGGGCGCGGGCAACACGGCCGTGACGCTGACCCGGTACGCGGCCGCCGAACTCGCCGGCACCATGACCGCCGTCCTCACCGCCACCGCCGCCGGCGCGATCGCGGGCCCCCTGCTGCTCGGCCTCGCCGACCCCTACCTCGTGGCCGCCGCCGCCTTCGTGCTGGCCGCGCTGTGCTACCTGCCGGCGCGGGTGCGGTCGGTGGTCGAGGTGCCGGCAGGTCCTTCGGTGCGGCCGAGCCGGACGGGCCTGGCCGTGCTGACGTTCGCCAACCTCGTCATGGTCGGCGTGATGACCTTCGCGCCGGTCCACCTCGCCCACGGCGGGGCCTCGGCCACCGGGATCGGTGCCGTGATCAGCGCCCACATCGCGGGCATGTTCGCGCCCTCGCTGATCTCGACGAGGCTGGTCGCCGCGGTGGGCGCGGGCCGGACCGCTCTGCTCGGCACCGCGGTCCTGCTGATCGCCTGCCTGACCGTCGCGTCCGGCGCGACCGAGGGGCTGGTGGCCGGCCTGTTCCTGCTGGGCGTCGGCTGGAACTTCTGCCTGGTCGCGGGCAGCACCCTCCTCGTCGCGGACGTCCCCGCCCCGGACCGCCCACGCCGCGAGGCCTGGGGCGAGCTCGGCATGGGCGCCGCCGCCGCGACCGGAGGCGGCCTGTCGGGCCCGCTCGCCGCGAGTGCCGGCTACCCGGCCCTGGCCTGGATCGGCGCCGCCCTCGCCCTGACCTTCGCGGTCGTCGTGCTCAACCTCAGGCCGGGTAGCGGCGCGGGGTCCAGACCACCTGCGAGTCGTCGTCGCGGCGGCGGGTTTGCGAGGAGCCGATGATGAGCAGCGTGCGCATGTCCACTTCGGACGGTTCGAGGTCGGCCAGCCGCACCACGCGCACCGACTCCTCCGGGCCGCCCACGTCGCGGCCCACCACCACCGGGGTGTCCTCGGCGCGGTGCCGCAGCAACAACTCCTTCGCCGCCGAGACCTGCCAGGTGCGCGAGCGGGAACCCGGGTTGTACACCGCGATCACCAGGTCGGCCTTGGCCGCCGCCTCCAGCCGGCCCGCGATGACGTCCCAGGGCTTCAGCCGGTCCGACAGCGACAGCACGCAGAAGTCGTGCCCCAGCGGCGCGCCCGCCCGGCTCGCCACCGCCTGCGCGGCGGTGAGGCCCGGCAGGACCCGCACCGGCACGTCCTTCCAGCGCGGCTCCGAGGCCACCTCCAGCACCGCCGCCGCCATGGCGAAGACGCCCGGGTCGCCGGACGAGACCACCGCGACGCGGCGGCCGTCCCTGGCCAGGGAGAGGGCGAACTCGGCCCGCTCCACCTCCACCCGGTTGTCCGAGGCGTGCCGCCGCTGCCGCGGGTTGGCCGCCACGCGGTCCAGGTACGGCCCGTAGCCCACCAGGTCGTCGGCCGCGGCCAGGGCGGCCTGCGCCTCCGGGGTGAGCCAGTCGCGCCCGGCCGGGCCCAGGCCGACCACGACCACCTCGCCCGCGGCCACCACGGCGGGAGCCGCGGCCAGTGCGGCCGCGGTCTCGTCGTGGACGCGCGACGGCAGCAGCGCGATCGAGAAGTACGGCACCGACGAGGGGTCGACGGAGGCCAGCGGGGCGACGCGCTCGCCGGTGGTGGTGGCGCGCTCCACGTACCAGGCCTCGTCCAGCCGGCCCGCCTGCTCCAGCGCGTCGCGGACCTTGCCGAAGGTGCGGCCCAGTTTCATCACGGCGGCCGAGTCGGTCGCGGCCAGCCGCTCCGCCAGGACCGGGCCCGGCAGCGTGCCCGGCAGGACGGTCAGGATCTCGTCGCGCTCGACCAGCGGGCGGCCCAGGACCGCCGAGGCGCCCGAGACCGACGTGACGCCCGGGACGACCTCGGTGCGGTACCGGCCGCGGAGGCGTTTGTGCATGTGCATGTAGGAGCCGTAGAACATCGGGTCGCCCTCGCACAGGACGACCACGTCGCGGCCCGCGTCCAGGTGGGCGGCCAGGCGGGCGGCCCAGGCGTCGTAGTGCTCCTCGATCACCCCGCGGTAGTCGTTGTGCGCCTCCGTCGTGACCGGGTAGACCAGGGCCTCCTCGATCTGGTCCGGGCGCAGGTACGGCTCGGCGATCGACCTCGCGATGCTCCTGCCGTGGCGGGCCGAGTGGTACGCCACCACCGGGGCCGCCGCGACGAGCCGGGCCGCCTTGACCGTCACCAGCTCGGGATCGCCCGGGCCGAGACCGACGCCGTACAGCTGCCCACTGTCCACAGTGCTCATTCCTCTTCGCTCGCGATCGCGTTCACGGCGGCGGCCGTCATCGCGCTGCCGCCCCGGCGGCCGTGCACCACCAGGTATTCCAGGCCCGATTCGGCCAGTGCGGCCTTCGACTCGGCGGCGCCGATGAAGCCGACCGGGATGCCGATGACGGCGGCCGGCGTGCCGGCTCCCTCGGCCACCATGTCCAGCAGCCGGAACAGGGCGGTCGGCGCGTTGCCGACGGCCACCACGGCGCCCTCGATGCGGCCCCGCCACAATTCGAGGGCGGCCGCACTGCGCGTGTTTCCCAATTGCAGAGCCAGCGTCGGTACTTCCGGTGCCCGCAACGTGCACACCACGTCATTGCCCCGCGGCAGCCGGGCGCGGGTCACCCCGGACGCGACCATCTCCGCGTCGCACAGGATCGGGGCGCCGGCCAGCAGCGCGGCCCGGGCGGACGCGACCACGCCCGGCGACCAGCCGACGTCCGCCGGAAGGTCGACCATCCCGCAGGCGTGAATCATCCGTACCGTCACCCGCGCCACATCCGCCGGCAGCCCCGACAGGTCGGCCTCGGCCCGGATGGTGGCGAACGAGCGCCGGTAGATCTCGGCGCCGTCGCGGATGTAGTCGCTCACCCGGTCACACTCCGCCGATAACCTGAACCCGTCGCGAGCATCTCCACGTGCCTTCCCTTCGGCGCGCCGCAGCGGCGCTCGCAGCCCACCCAGTGCGCCGGCTCCGGCGTGCCCGCGGCGACGGCGGCCCGGGCGTCCGCGCGCACGTCGGCGAGGGACTTGGCGCAGCCCGGCCGGCCCGCGCAGGCCGTCACCCCGGCCCACGGCGAGGCGGGATCGGCGGCGAGCCCGGACGCCACAGCGTCGGCCATCGCCGCGGCCGGGACCACGACGGTCCGCCACGGGGTGACGATGATCTCTTCGAGCGCGGTCAGGGCGGCAGACTGGGCGCCGGTGAGCAGCCCGAGCGGCACCACGAGCACCGCGAGCTCGCCATGGATCCCGGGGCCGGGCGCGTCCGAGCCAAAAATCCGAAATGTCCCGAGCGTCGTGCCGAGACGCGCCGCGACACGCGCGGGGCCGTCGGAGAGCTCGGCGAGCCGCCAGGCCTTGGACTCCTGCGCGGCCCGCTCCGCCAGGAAGGCCTCGGCGGCGCGCACCAGGAGGGGCGGGCCGCCGTGGAGCTCGGTCGGTACACCGGAGAGGATCAATCGGGAATCGTGCAGGCCGACGTCGCCGACCAGCGCCGTCACGTCCCCGCGGCCGTCGTCGAGGGTGGCCAGGAACCGGCCGGGGAGCCCGGCGAGCGCGGGCGTGGCGCACAGGAGCGCGTCGAACTCGGCCACCAGCGGCCGGACCGCGGCGCTCAACGGGCTGGCGACGATGTTGCGGACCCGCTCGTGGGTGGCCGACGGCAGCAGCCCGGCGTCGGTCAGGCGCGCCGCCAGCTCCCGCTCGGCACCCGGCCGCAACGCCCTGACCTGCACGTTTCCGCGCGAGGTGAGCTCCAGGGCGGGGTCGCCGAGCTCGGCCGCGGCGGTGCGCAGGACGCGCAGCTGGGCCCCGGTGATCCGGCCGCCGGGCAGCCGGACGCGCGCCAGCCCGCCGTCGGCCGCCGCGTGCACCTGCACGGCGCCGGGGCACCGGTCGGGGACGTCGCGTCCGCTTGGAGCCTGCACGCGGCGGATATTACCTTCGCTTGACGCCGCACAGCCTCTTCCAGGAGAGTTGAGGCGCTGTACAACGGCGACGTGTGGAGGAACCCGGTGCGAATCCGGGACGGTCCCGCCACTGTGACCGGGGAGTGAGCCTCCAGCACGACGGCCACCGGGCCCAGCCCGGGAAGGCCCGGGGGTGAGCGCCGATCCGGGAGCCAGGAGACTCTCCGGCGCCGGCATCGACCCACCAGCTTGGGGCGCGGACCCCGAGGGAGGACCCCGGCGTGATCCTGCTGTTGTCGACGTCCGACACCGACCTGCTCAGCGCGCGGGCCAGTGGTGCCGGCTGGCGCCTGGCCAACCCGTCGCGCACGTCCGTGGCGGACCTTCCCGGGCTCGCCGACGGCGCCGAGCTGATCGTGGTGCGCTTCCTCGGCGGGTACCGCGACTGGCAGGACGGTTTCGACACGCTCCTGGCCACCGGCCGCCCGGTGGTGATCCTCGGCGGCGAGCAGGCGCCCGACGCCGAGCTCATGAGCCACTCGACGGTCCCGGCCGGCCTCGCCGCGCAGGCCCACGCCTACCTCGCCTTCGGCGGCGCGGCCAACCTCGCCGAGCTGCACCGGTTCCTCTCCGACACGGTCCTGCTCACCGGCCACGGCTTCGCCGCGCCGGTCGAGACCCCCGTCTGGGGCGTGCTGGAGCGCGCCGAGAAGGACGTCGACGGACCGACGGTGGCCGTCATCTACTACCGGGCGCACCACGTCGCCGGGAACACCGCGTTCATCGAGGGGCTGTGCACCGCGCTGGAGTCCGAGGGCGCCCGGCCGCTGCCGGTGTTCGCCGCCTCGCTGCGCACCGCGCCGCCGGAGCTGCTCGCGACCCTGGCCGAGGCCGACGCGCTGATCGTGACGGTGCTCGCGGCCGGCGGCACCCGGCCCGCCGACGCCCAGGCCGGCGGCGAAGACGAGGCCTGGGACGTGGGCGCGCTGGCCGCGCTCGACGTGCCGATCCTGCAGGGGCTGTGCCTGACGTCCAGCCGCGACACCTGGGACGGTAACGACGACGGGCTGTCGCCGCTGGACACCGCGACCCAGGTGGCCATCCCGGAGTTCGACGGGCGGCTCATCACGGTGCCGTTCTCGTTCAAGGAGATCGACGAGGACGGCCTGACCGTGTACGTCGCCGATCCGGAGCGGGCCGGCCGCGTGGCGGGGATCGCCACGGCCCACGCGCGCCTGCGCCGCATCCCGAACGCGGACAAGCGGGTCGTGGTGATGCTCAGCGCGTACCCGACGAAACACTCCCGGATCGGCAACGCCGTCGGCCTCGACACGCCTGCGAGCGTCGTGCGGCTGCTTGAGGCCCTTGCTCGTGAAGGCTACGACCTCGGGGAAGGCTTCCCTTCTGATGGGGATGCGCTCATCCACGAGCTGATCGCGGCCGGCGGGCAGGACGTCAACTGGCTCACCGAGGAGCAGCTGCAGGGCAACCCGGTCCGCATTCCGGGCGAGCGCTACCGCGCGTTCTTCGACACGCTCCCCGACGACCTGCGGGCCGGGATGGAGCAGCACTGGGGCCCGGCCCCGGGCGAGCTGTTCGTGTCCGACGGCGACATCGTGCTCGCCGCCCTGCAGCGCGGCAACGTCGTGGTGATGGTGCAGCCGCCGCGCGGCTTCGGCGAGAACCCGGTCGCGATCTACCACGACCCGGACCTGCCGCCGTCGCACCACTACCTGGCCGCGTACCGCTGGCTGGCCGACTCCTTCGGCGCGCACGCGGTCGTGCACGTCGGCAAGCACGGCAACCTGGAGTGGCTGCCCGGCAAGACGGTCGGGCTGTCGGCCGGCTGCGGGGCCGACGCGGCGCTGGGCAACCTGCCGCTCATCTACCCGTTCCTGGTCAACGACCCGGGCGAGGGCACGCAGGCCAAGCGCCGGGCGCACGCCACGCTGGTCGACCACCTGGTGCCGCCGATGGCCCGCGCCGAGTCGTACGGTGACATCGCCCGCCTCGAACAGCTCCTCGACGAGCACGCGAACATCGCCGCGCTCGACCCGGCCAAGCTGCCCGCGATCCGGGCCCAGATCTGGACGCTGATCCAGGCCGCGAAGCTCGACCACGACCTGGGGCTGGACGACCGGCCGCACGACGCGGAGTTCGACGATTTCCTGCTGCACGTCGACGGCTGGCTGTGCGAGGTCAAGGACGTGCAGATCCGCGACGGCCTGCACATTCTGGGCGTGGCTCCTTCGGGTTCCGCCCGCGTGGACCTCGTCCTGGCCATGCTGCGGGCGCGGCAGATGTGGGGCGGCCAGGCGGCGGCCCTGCCGGGTCTGCGGGAGGCGCTCGGTCTCGATGAGTCCACGCCGGAACGGTCCAATGTGGACGCCATCGAGGCGCAGGCCCGTTCGCTCGTCGCGGCGATGGAGTCGCGGGACTGGAGCACCTCCGACCTTTCCGATATTTCCGAAATTCCGGATGTGGTACGGGTGCTGCGGTTCGCGGCCGAGGAGATCGTGCCCCGGCTGGAGCGCACCACGGACGAGCTCACGATGGTGCTGCACGCGCTCGACGGCGGCTATGTGCCGGCCGGGCCCAGCGGGTCCCCGCTGCGCGGCCTCATCAACGTGCTGCCGACCGGCCGGAACTTCTACTCGGTGGACCCGAAGGCGGTGCCGTCGCGGCTCGCCTGGGAGACCGGGCAGGCGATGGCCGATTCGCTGCTGGCGCGGTACCGCGCGGATCACGGCGACTGGCCCCGCTCGGTCGGCCTGTCGATGTGGGGCACCAGCGCGATGCGCACCGCCGGCGACGACATCGCCGAGGCCCTGGCGCTGCTCGGGGTCCGCCCGGTGTGGGACGAGGCCTCCCGCCGGGTCACCCGTCTGGAGCTCATCGACCTCACGGAGCTGGGCCGGCCGCGCATCGACGTGACCATGCGCATCTCCGGCTTCTTCCGCGACGCCTTCCCGCATGTGGTGGCGTTGCTCGACGATGCCGTACAAATGGCGGCTTCTGCTCCTGAGGCTCCTGAGTCGAACTTCGTCCGCGCGCACGTCGAGGCCGACCTCGCCGCCCACGGCGACGAGCGGCGGGCGACCCTGCGGGTGTTCGGGTCCAAGCCGGGCGCCTACGGTGCGGGCATCCTGCCGCTCATCGACAGCCGGAACTGGCGCGACGACCGCGACCTGGCCGAGGTGTACGCGGTGTGGGGCGGCTACGCCTACGGCCGCGGCGTCGACGGCGTGCCCGCCCGCGGCGACATGGAGGGCGCGTACAAGCGGATCAGCGTGGCGGTCAAGAACACCGACACCCGCGAGCACGACATCGCCGACTCCGACGACTACTTCCAGTACCACGGCGGCATGGTCGCGACCGTGCGGGCGCTGACCGGCCGGGCCCCCGCCGCGTACGTCGGCGACAGCACCAACCCGGACGCCGTGCGCACCCGCACGCTGAGCGAGGAGACCGCCCGCGTCTTCCGGGCCCGGGTGGTCAACCCGCGCTGGCTCGCCGCGATGCGCCGGCATGGGTACAAGGGCGCCTTCGAGCTCGCGGCCACCGTCGACTACCTGTTCGGCTTCGACGCCACGGCCGGGGTGGTGGCCGACTGGATGTACGAGAAACTGGCCGAGTCCTACGTGTTCGACCCGGACAACCAGAAGTTCCTGACCGAGTCGAACCCGTGGGCCCTGCACGGCATCACCGAGCGCCTCCTGGAAGCGGCCGACCGCGGCCTGTGGGAGCACCCGGAGCAGTCCACATTGGACGGTCTGCGCGAGGTGTACCTCCAGACCGAGGGCGACCTGGAGGACGCTTAGCTTCTGTAGGCGGCCGTGGCGACGGTGCTGTACGTGACGGTGAACGTCGCCGGCGTCTCGATCTCCTCGAAGACCTCGGGCGGGAGCCGGTTCGCGAACCCGGAGGTGGCCAGCTGATCGAGCCACTCCCGGCGGGTGTAGACCCGCTCCCAGGGAAAGATCCAGTCCTCCGGTTCGCTGAACGCCCCGGTCGCGCGCAGCCCCTCGGCCGCCTTGTCGGCGAGCGGGCGGTAGGCGTTGCCGCCGAAGGAGTACCGTTGCGGCATCGGCATTTCCGGCAGGTGCTTGCGCAGCACGCGCATGGCGGCCGCCCCGACCTCCTCCGGCGGGTCGGCACCGTTCCAGAACATGGTGACCAGCCCGCCGGGCCGCAGCACGTCCGCCACCGCGCGCGCCCCGGCCATCGGCTCGACCCAGTGCCAGGTCTGCCCGGCGACGACGGCGTCGAAGGTGCGCCCGGCCGGATCCCACTCCTCGATCTTGGCGACCTCGACCTCGATCCCGTGCCGGCGCGCCACCTCGGCCATGCGCGGATCGGGATCGAGCCCGAGCACGGTGCTCCCATGGAGTTGGCGGCTCACGATGCCGGTGCCGCACCCGACGTCGAGGATGTGACCCTGGGGAATGCGTTCGATGAGCGCGGACGGATAGCTGGGGCGGGCCCGGTCGTAGCGCTCGGCGTCGGCCCCGAACGATTCGGCTACTGCGCGTTCCTCGTGCGGTACAGTGGGCATGCGCCCACTCTAGTGGGCACTCGCCCACTCTGACAAGATGGGAGTCCACGAGTGCCCACGGGAGTAGCCCTCCGCGACGTCCGCGAGCAGCTCTTCGCCGCCGCGGATCGCATCCTGCTGCGAGACGGCCCGAGCGCGTTGACGAGCCGCGCCGTGACGACCGAGGCCGGCGTGGCGAAGGGCGTGCTGCACAAGCACTTCACGGACTTCGACGACTTCCTGGCCGCGTTCGTCCTGGACCGCGTCCACCAGATGGCCCCCCAGGCGGTAGCCCTGCGCTCACTGGCCGGCACCGGCACGGTCGCCGGCAACGTGACGGACGCGCTGGTGGCCGTCTTCGGCTCGGTCGCGGTGGCGATCGTGGCCCTGGTGACGTTCCGCGACGAGCTGCGCGCCCGCCTCCGCGAAACGTGGCCGGCGGGCGTGCCGGTGCTGACCGAGGCGGCGCGCATGCTCGCCGCGTATCTGGCGGCCGAGCGCGAGTTGGGGCGCGTGCCGCGGGGCGCCGAACCGGACGGGCTGGCGGCGATGCTGATCGGGACCGCCCACCTGCTGTTCGCCGATCGCACCGGCCCGCCGCCGACCCGGGACGCGGTGGAGCGGGCGGTCGCCCTGGTCCTCGGATGATCGTCGTCCGCGCCTGCCTGCGCGACGGCACAGGTGGCAGCCCGACGACTGTGACGCACACGTTCGAGCTGGGCCCGACGTCTCACACGGTGTGGATCGGTCCCGGGCCGGAGTTGCGGTTCTTCACCTCGACCGGCGAACTCCCGGCGTGCGGCCACGGGACGATCGCGGCGCTGGCGGTCCTGGGTCCCGGCGGGTATGAGGTACGGGCCGGCGGGCGCACCTTCCGTGGGCGCGCCTGGAGCTCGGGCGAGCTGATGGGGGCGGCCTTCGATCCCGGGCCGGTAACCCTGCGTTCGCCTTCTGACGCCGGTGTTGTGCTTGCTGCCCTTGGGCTCGGCTCCGTCGAGGGGGTGGTGGTCGCTTCGGTCGGGCGCGCACGGCTGCTGGTTCCGGTCGGCACACGCGAGGAGCTGGCGGCGCTCGCGCCCGACCAGGCGGCTCTGCGCGCGGCCTGCGACGCTTCCGGGCTGCTCGGGTGCTTCGTGTACTCGCGGCCGGACGGTGAGGGGCGCGCGGCGGCTCGGATGTTCGCGCCGTCGATCGGGGTGCCGGAGGACATCGCGAACGCCAACAGCACCTTCTGCCTGGCCGCCGCGCTCGGGACGCCCGTGACCGTCGACATGGGCGACGCCCTGGGCGAGCCCGCCACCATCCACGCCGACGCACACGAGGTGGGCGGGGTCTGCCACATCCCATGACCACGCCGCACCCGCCCAGAAGGGCACGGGTGCCACCTCCTCCGCGGCCGCCCTGTCCCTGTTGCGCGAGGCGCTGACGAGCGGGCCGGTGCTGGCCGGACCGCTCGAGATGGGGCTGTTCGCGCACCAGCCGGGGATGACCGGCCCGATCGAGGCGGACCACTTCGTCGTGGTGCTGTCCGCGGACGACGAGCTGGTCCGCTTCCACGACCCACACGGCCACCCGTACGCGACCCTGCCGACGGACACGTTCCTGGCCGCGTGGAAGGGCGAGACGATCGGGTACCGCAGCACCGATTACACGCTGCGATATGCGTTCAACCGCGCCGGATCGGTCACGGTCGCCGATGCCCTGCGCGACGCCGTCCCGTCCTTCGCCGCCTGGCTCCGCGGCCGCTTCGAACTGCCCGTCCCTCCGGACACCCGGCACGGCGCGGATGCCCTCCACGCCCTGGCCGATCGCGTGGAGGCCGGCCTGCCGGACGACGTGCGGGCGCACCTGACCCACTTCGCCGTACGGGTGGGCGCGCGCCGCCTCTCGGACGCCGCGGCCGCGCTGGCTTCGCTGGGCCTAGTGGCGGCGGCGCAGGTGTTGACGGAGCAGTCGATGCTGGTGGGCGGCTTGCAGTACGCCTTCGTGGCGGACGACCGCACCGCGGCTTCACGCGCGTTGCGTGCACTCGCTCCGACGTACGCCGCGCTGGCGGCCACCCTCCCGTGAACCCGCCGCGACCGTGCGAGGCAGGCGCGGCGGGCTGGTGGCGACGGTCAGCTGAGGCCGATCGGGGTGGCGGCGGGAGTGCTCGGCGTGGCGGCCGGGAGGCGGCCCAGCACAGTAGGCGTGACGCGGCGGTAAGCGGCCGGATTCACCGGATTCAGCCAGTGCGACGCCCGCACCCCCGCGCCGATGTTCAGGCCCAGGCCGCTGAAGGGCCGGCGACGGTGGCGGTACCGTCCCGTTGCGATATTCACATTCCTCGTTTAAACGGCTACTCTGCCCGGCGGGAGCCGCGCGCGTTGACTTCGTTCTTGTGATGTCAGCCGCGTCGCCGTCGTGCTTGGAAGCCCGGCGGTGGCGGCGCACCTCCCGAGGAGTACCGATGCAAGTTTCATCGACCGCCCGGCGCATCGCGGCCGGGGCCCTGGTCCTGGTGACCGCCGCCCTCGGCCTCGCCGCGCTCGCCCGACCGGCGGCCGCGCACGGGTCGCTCACCGATCCGCCGTCGCGCAACTACGGGTGCTGGGACCGCTGGGGCTCCGACTTCCAGAACCCGAACATGGCCAACGTCGACCCGATGTGTGCCCAGGCGTGGCAGGCCAACCCCAACACCATGTGGAACTGGAACGGCCTGTTCCGCGAGGGGGTGGCGGGCAACCACCAGGCCGCTGTGCCGGACGGGCAGCTGTGCAGCGGTGGCCGTACCCAGAACGGCTTCTACGCCTCGCTGGACACGGTCGGGCCGTGGGTCGCCGCCACGAAGCCGAACAAGTTCACGCTCACGCTGACCGACCAGGCCCAGCACGGCGCGGACTACCTGCTGATCTACATCACCAAGCAGGGCTTCGACCCGGCCACGCAGCCGCTCACGTGGAACAGCCTGGAGCTCATCCAGCGCACGTCGCGGTACGCGCCCGCGCCGATGTACCAGGCCCAGGTCGACGCCGGGACCCGCACCGGCCGGCACGTCATCTACACGATCTGGCAGGCGAGCCACCTCGACCAGTCGTACTACCTGTGCAGTGACGTGATCTTCACCGGCCAGGGCGGCAGCACGGGCTCGCCGTCGCCGTCGCCGTCCCGGTCCACCTCGCCCTCGCCGTCGCGCTCGGCCAGCACCAGCCCCAGCGCGAGTGCCAGCCCGTCGCGGTCGGTGAGTCAGGCGCCGGGTGGTTGCTCCGCCACCTACGCGAAGTCGTCCGAATGGGCCGGTGGTTTCGGCGCCAACGTGACCGTGACCGCGGGCTCGGCCGGGATCAGCCAATGGACGGTCAGGATGACGTTCGCCAATGGCCAGACCGTGACCAGTTCCTGGAACGCCACACTGACCACCAGCGGTTCCACGGTGACCGCGGTCAATGCCAGCTACAACGGGCGGCTGAGCGCGGGCCAGAGCACGAGTTTCGGCTTCAACGGCAGTTGGAACGGGACCAACAATCCGCCGACGCTCAGCTGTAGCGCGCAATAACCCAGTGGTCGTAAGGGTGCCGGCCGGGCCGGAATCCCGCCGCCTCCGCCAGTGCGGCGGCGTCGGCGAACCCGGCCGCCACCGCCTCGGGCCGGTGCGCATCGCTGCCGAAGGACACAGCGGTGCCGCCGGCCTCCCGCCAGTACGAGAGCAGGATCGGATCCAGGGTGCGGCGGGTGTTGATCTCCAGCGCCCGCCCCGTCCCGGCCAGTGACCCGAGCACCGCCCGCACCTCGTCCTCGAAGTCGGACCAGCGAAAAGCAAAGGACGACGGCAGATATCGTACGGCGTAATCGAGGTGCGTCAGTGTCGAGAAGTCGCCGTAGGACTCGATCATCCGCGCGGTCTCGGCGAAGTACTCGCGCAGCACATCGGGGATCGGCCGCAGCGCGTACTCGTCCTCGACCAGCCGGTCCCGCCCGCCCACGCGGATCGAGTGCATCGAGCCGATCACCCGCTCGAACGGCGCCGCGGCCAGCAGCTCGGCGGCCGGCCCGGCGAACCAGTGCGGCTCGCCGAGCTCGACCCCGGTGATGATCCGCAGCGACGGGTACTTCGCGCGGCACCGGTCGATCGCCTCCAGGTACCCGTCCACGTCCAGCGGCGGCGGGGTCAGCACCCCGTCGCGGTACAGCGCGGCCCAGTGCGCCGGCACGTCCCGCGGCGCCACGTTCCAGGCGATGAAGTCGACGTGCTCGGTGAACGCGATCGCCGGCAGCCCCAGAGCGACCGCCTGCGCGCACGAGCCCGCCATGTCGCCGGTCCGGGTGTCCCAGGAGAACTCGGAGTGCGTGTGCAGATCGGGCGGCAGCGTCACGCGCACAGCCTACGGGCGGGCCAGGATCTCGCCGTGCAGCAGGGAGATCCAGCCGTCGGGGTCGGCCGCCCACCGTCGCCAGCCCTGCGAGATGCGGTCGAGTTCTTCCTGCGGTACACCCGAAGCCAGGGCCTGCCGGGCCATCGCGGACTCCCGCACGCGGTCCGCCCACATGCCGCCCCACCAGGCGCGATCCTCTTCGTCGGCGAAGCACCAGGTGCTCGAGCCGGCGGCCACGTCGCTGAACCCGGCCGCGTGGGCCCAGGCCATCAGCCGCCGCCCGGCGTCCGGCTCGCCGCCGTTGGCCCGGGCCATGCGCTGGTAGAGGGCCAGCCAGTCGTCGAGTTCGGGCATCTGGGGGTACCACGTGAAGGCCGCGTAGTCGCTGTCGCGCACGGCCACGTAGCCGCCCGGCTTGCACACCCGCCGCATCTCGCGCAGCGCCAGGACGGGGTCGGCGACGTGCTGCAGGACCTGGTGCGCGTGCACCACGCAGAACGTGTCGTCGGGGAACGGCAGCGCGTGCACGTCGCCCAGCACGACCTCGGCGTTGGCCACCCCGGCGAGCCCGTCGCGGGCCACCTTGACCGCCTCCTCGTTGACCTCCAGGGCGGTCACCTTGCGCACGCGCGCGGCGAGGTCGCGGGTGATGGTGGCCGGCCCGGCGCCGACGTCGAGCACGTGCATCTTCTCGATGAGCACCGGCAGCAGGTAGGCGGCGGAGTTCTCGGCGGTGCGCCAGCGGTGGGAGCGCAGCACCGATTCGTGGTGGCCGTGCGTGTACACGTTCGTAGGCATGTCCCAGAGGTTAGTATTCTCATCTCAAACTGCGGAACAAGAATCCCATATGCCAAGATGGCAGCTGACCGGATGCGTCCGCTGAAGAGGCTGGAAAACCGCTTCCGGAGACAGGAGTCTGAGCACATGCGAAGCGCTCTCATCGTCATCGACATCCAGGAGTCGTTCCGGCAGCGCCCCAGCTGGGCCGCCGTCTCCAACCCGGACATCGTCAACACCGTGAACCCGCTGATCGACGACGCCCGCCGCCGCGGCGACCTCGTCGTGTGGGTGCTGCACACCGAGCCCGGCACCGGCGGCGTCTTCGACCCGGCGGCCGGGCACGACCACATCCGGTACATCGAAGGGCTCGCACCGGCGGAAGGCGAGCCGCAGCTGGTCAAGACGTCGGCCAACTGCTTCACCACGACCGGCCTGCAGCAGCTGCTCACCACCGAGGGCATCCGGCACCTGATCGTCACGGGTATCCAGACCGAGCTGTGCTGCGAGACCACCACCCGGGTCGCGGGCGATCTGGGCTACGACGTCACGTTCGTCACCGAGGCGACGGCCACCTTCCCGATCGCCCACCGCGAGCCCGGCGGACCGGCCCTGAGCACCGACGACGTCATCGCGCGGACGGAATATGCTCTGGCCGGCCGCTTCGCCACCATCGCCACCGTCAAGGAGGTCCTCGCGCGGTGAGGATCGTCTTCCTGCTCGTACCGCAGGTGCACCTGCTCGACCTGGCCGGCCCCGCGCAGGTGTTCTCCACCGTGCGCGACCTCGGGCTGGGCTACGAGCTGCACTACGTGGCCGAGCGGGAGGAGGTGCCGACCGCGCAGGGCGTGCCGCTGCGGGCCGAGACCCGCTGGCCGCGCCTGGGCCGGGGGGACCTGATCCTGATCCCGGGCTGGAAGGGGGCCCGGTTCGGCGACCACGGGCTGCTGACCGGATCGACCCGCGACCGGATCGCGGCCCACCACGCCGGCGGCGGGACCGTGGCCAGCGTGTGTGCCGGGGCCGACGCGCTCGGCCAGGCCGGGCTGCTCGACGGGCGCCGCTGCACGACCCACCACGGGCTGCAGGATCACCTCGCGCAGCGGTACCCGGCGGCGCGGGTGGTGCGCGACGTGCTGTACGTGGTCGACGAGCGGGTCGTCACCTCGGCCGGCATCGCCAGCGGGATCGATTTGGCGCTGCACCTGGTGGCGACCCGGCACGGCCCGGCGCTCGCCGCCCAGGTGGCCCGCGAGATGGTCGTCTACGCCCGGCGCAACGGCGACGCGCCCCAGCACAGTGCGATGCTGCGGCACCGCGACCACCTGAGCGACGTGGTGCACCGCGTGCAGGACGTCATCGACGGAAGGTTCGCCGAGCGGCTGCCCCTGCACGAGCTCGCGGACGGGGCCGGGGTGAGCGAGCGCACCCTGACCCGCGCGTTCGGCGAGGCGACCGGGCTGACCCCGCTGCGCTACCAGCAGCTGCTGCGGCTCGAGCGGGCCGAGCACCTGATCGGGCACGGGGCCACGGTCGAGGCCGCGGCCCGTGCGGCCGGCTTCGAGGACGCCCGGATGCTGCGTCGCCTCAGAGATCGTGCAAAAGCAGGAACGGCCGCCGGTACTCCCGGCGGCCGTCCCTTGTGACGCTGGTACTACGGGTTGATCGTGAGCGTGAACGTGCTGGTCGTGTTCCTGATGTTCTCGGCGTTGCCGGAGAACGTCAGGTTGTTGAAGGTGGCGGAGCCGACCGCCGGGCCCTGACCGGGTTCGGGCATCTCGTTGACCCAGATGCCGATGCCGGACTTGGCGTCGAACGCGTCACCGCTGCGCTTCGCACCGCTGATGCTGATGTTGGTGAAGACGGTGTCGGTCACCGGGTTCTCCGGCGAGCTGCCCGTGTACTTCGTCTGGAACATGATGCCGGAGTACGTCGGGTCGACGATGTCCACATCGGACACCCGGATGCCGCGGAACACCTTCGAGGCCGAGAAGACCCAGATGGCGCCGAAGGCCTGGCTGCCCCAGAAGTGGCCGCCGTCGCGGACGAGCGACACGTTCTGGATGTTGGTCGGCTGGGTGCCGAAGCCCACGAACGGGTAGCCGAAGTCCAGCGAGCTGATCGTGATGCCGGCGTAGGTCAGCATGTCCGCGATGTACAGGTTGCGGAACGTGTTGCTGTAGCCGCCGTAGACCGCGAGGCCGGCCGCGCGCCAGGTGAGCGTCGCGGACAGGTTCTCCCAGAGGTTGTCGTGGTTGCCCACGGAACCGCCGCCGTCGGTCGCCGAGAACAGCGCGAACGAGTCGTCACCCGTGGAGCGGGCGTCGATGTTGTTCAGGTGCGTGTTCGTCGTGTCGTTGGTGAAGTTGATGCCGTCGGCGAACGTGTCACGGATGCGGCTGTTGCTGATGTTGATGCCGCTGTTGTGCACGCCCCAGTACATGCAGACGGTGTGCTCCACCCAGACGTTGTCGATCGTCAGGTTCTGGTTGTCCTTCAGCTCGCCCCACACCTTGCCGGGGCCGTCGATGCGCTCGACGTAGTTGCCGAAGAACGACAGGTTCTTGAACGACGAGCCGTTGGCCGACGTCTGGACACTGAAGCCGGCGTCGGTGTTCTGCTGGTCCTGCGGCGTGGTGAACTTCGTGTACCACGGACCGGCCCCGACGACCTGGATCGCCTTGCTGTTGATCTGGAACTTCTGGCTGGTCACGTACGTGCCGGCGGGCAGGTAGACGCCGACCGCGGTGGAGCTCTGGGTCGCGGTGTTGAAGGCGTTCTGCACGTCCTGCTGGGTGAAGCCGGCCGGGGTGATGTACGTGGCCGGGTTCGGGTTGGCGATCGGCGCGACCTGCTCCAGGTTGATGAAGTCGACGGCGATGTTGCCGCCGTTGGCCGCGTCCTTCTGCAGCTTGATCGTGCTGCCCGGGTTCACCGTGCTGTCGAGCATGATGTTGGCCTCGTCGTAGATGTGCCGCGGGCCGGTGCCGGGGGAGTTGGTCGGCGACGCCTCGTTGCCGTACAGCCACGAGAACTTCGACGTCAGCGGGATCGCCTTGGCGAAGGAGCCGTTGACGTACACGTTGATCGACGACGTCGTCCCGTCCGGGATCGAGAACCGCACGACCACCGTGTTGGTGCTCTGCCGCGTGGTCCACTGCACGTACTGGCCGTTGCCGTTCAGCGTGACCGCCTTGCGGCCCGAGGCCTCACCGGCGAGGTCGCCGATGGTGCGGTTCGGCCCGACGACCTGCGCGCCGCCGCCGACGGTGCCGTCCTCGGCCTCGTACATGTCGTACGGCATGTTCGCGCCCCGCCCGACGAACAGCGGGAGGTCGCTGGTGTTGTTGGCCTGCTTGACCGACAGCTCGTTGGTGTCGGCGGCGAGGACGGTGTGCACCGTGTACTTGCCGTTGACCGCGGTCCAGGTGCCCAGGTTGATCACCGGGGAGCTGGCGCCGGCGGCGAGCGTGCCGGAGTACGAGCCGGTCAGGGTCTTGACCGTGGTGCCGCCCGAGTCCTTCAGGGTCAGCGTGACCCCGTGGGCGCCGCCGGCCGTGGCCTGGGTGCCCTGGTTCTTGATGACGACGGTGAAGGAGACCGTGTTGCCCGCGGACGGGTTCGACGGCGACCAGGCCACCGGGGAGGCGACCAGGTCCGAGCTCTGCACCGGTGCGACCACCAGGTTGGTGCCGCTGGTGAAGCTGTTGTTGCCCTCGTTGGTCTCGATGACCGCGTTGCTCTCGTCGACCTTGGCGCTCACCGTGTACGTGCCGGCCGTGCGCGGCCCGACGTTCGCGGTGACGTTGGCCTGGGCGCCGGCGGCGAGCCCGGCGACGTTGGCCGTGCCGGCCAGGACGGTGCCCTGGGCGGTGCCGAGGTAGAAGTTGACGTTCGTCGCGCCCGAGGCGGCCGCGCCGTTGTTCTTCACCGTGGCGGTCAGGCTCACCGAGTCGGTCTCGACCGGCGAGGCGGGCGACGAGGTGATCCCGGTGACCTGCAGGTCCGGGTTCGGCGCCGCGGTGCCGAAGACCTGGAACTCCGCGAGCTGGCCCGAGGGGGCGCCGGTGTTGGAGTTGAACTGCAGCCGCACGTCGGCCACGCGGGCCGAGACGGTGATGTCGACCGAGTTGCCGCTGGCCGGGTTCCACGTGTAGTTCGTCGCCGACACCAGGTTGGTGAAGGTCGACGCGCTCTGCTCACGGCCGAGGACCTGGACGTTCTGGGTCCGCTGGCCCCACGCGCTGCTCGGGTCGAGCTTCAGCGTGAGCTTGCTGATGTCGTGGTTGGCGCCGAGCTTGACCGTGAGGGTCGCCGGGAAGCCGGCCGCGCCCTCCCAGTAGGTGGTGACGCTGTTGTCGTTGGCGTTGGCCGGCACGAAGGTGAAGACCGAGCCGCTGGCCTCCATCGTCTTGCCCAGGGCCACGTTGGTGCCGGTCGGCGGGTTGCCGGTGCCGGTCCGGGTGACCGTGTTGCTGGCCGCGCTGGCGTTGCCGGCGGCGTCGCGGGCCTTGACGTAGTACGACACCGTGGCCGAGTCCGGCTGGCTGTCCGTGTAGGTCAGCACGTTGCCGGCGACCGAGCCGCGCAGCGAGTTGTTCGCGTAGACGTCGTAGCCGGCGATGGAGCCGCTGTTGTCGGTCGACGCGGACCAGGTGAGCTTGATCTGGCCGCTGGCCGGCTGGGTGTAGGCCAGGCTCCCGGGCGCGCTCGGCGCCTGGGTGTCCGGGTTGGTGCCGGTGCGGGTGACCGTGTTGGAGTTGCCCGACTGGTTGCCGGCGGCGTCGCGGGCCTTGACGTAGTACGCGACGGTCGCCGAGTCCGGCTGGCTGTCGGTGTACGTCAGCACGTTCCCGGCCACGCTGGTGCGCAGCGCGCCGTTGGCGTAGACGTCGTAGCCGGCGATCGAGCCGCTGTTGTCGGTCGACGCGGACCAGGTCAGCTTGATCAGGCCGCTGCCCGGGATCGTGTAGGCGAGGTTGCCCGGGGCCGACGGGGCCGTGGTGTCACCGGTGGTCGGGCCGTAGACCTCGACCTCGGAGATCTGCGCGGCCGGCCAGCCCGTGTTCGCCGTGACGTTGACGCGGATGTACCGCGTCGTGGTCTGCGTGAACGGGATGGTCACCGCGTTGCCCGCGCCCGGCGCGAAGTTGTACGCGTTGGACGCCACGATGTCCGAGAACGAGCTGCCGTTGGTGCTGCCCTGCACGGCGAGGGTCTCGGTGCGCGCGCCCCAGCCCGACGGGATCTTCAGCACGACCGAGCTGACCGGCACGGCCGCGCCCAGGTCCACCTGCACCCACTGCGGGAAGGCGTTGTTGCTGCTCTCCCAGTAGGTCTCCTGGTTGGAGTCGCCCGCGTTGCCCGCCTGGTAGGTCTGGTTGACCGAGCTGGACGTGAACGTCTTGCCCGCGGCCAGGTTGCTGCCGGAGGTCGACACGCCGTAGATCTCGAACTCGGAGAGCTGCGCGGCCGGCCAGCCGGTGTTGGCGGTGATGTTCAGCCGCACGTACCGGGTGGTCGTGGCATTGAAGCTGATCGTGACCGTGTTCTGGCTCGACGGGTTGAATACGTAGCCGGCCGAGCCGACGATCGTGGAGAAGCTGCTCCCGTCGTTGCTGCCCTGCACCGACAGCGTCTGGGTGCGGGTCTGCCAGGCGGTGTCGTTCGGCAGCTTCAGCTTGATCTGATCGATCGGCTTGGCGCTGCCGAGGTCGATCTGGGCCCACTGCGGGAAGGCGTTGTTGGCGCTCTCCCAGTAGGTGGCCTGGTTGCCGTCGTTGACGTTGCCGATGCCGTTCTGGCCGTTGGTGCTGCTGGAGGTGGCGGTCCGGCCGGAGGAGAGATTGGGGCCGCCGGCGGCCTCGGCCGGCAGCGTCTGTGCCGTCACGGCGACGAGGGTGGCCACGGCAAACGCCGCCAGCACCCTTCGCGTCACGGTCCTTCTGCTCATGAGGGATCCTTACGAAGTGAGGGGGGTGGACCTCGTGGCGCTCGGGACGCTTCCCTGGCGGGGGCTGGCGGCGCGTCCCTTGCGTACTGCCCGTTGCTGCGTAACTGTCGGGCGCTTGTAGGAATCTTGCACAGCGTTGCGCCAAATGTTGCAGACAGGCTACCGACAAGTCAACGGTCTGTCGCGGCTGTCTTCGGTTGTGTTCCATCGCGTGGGGTTTATGCGTTGGAATCTGCGCGGCTGCTAGCGCTTGCAACGACGAGTTTCGAAACGTTCCTCATTCGTTGCCCGCGGCTCTGGTGCGGGCGGGACCCTTCGTGGTTGATTCGTCGATGGCAGGCCCTTCGGCAAGGCCCGCCCCATCGGATCGGAACCGGCTGGCCGCCGCGACCCACGCGGCCCGCTCCCGGTCGGTCCGACCATGCGCGGACGCCCCGGCCGGTGAGCCGGCGCGCGCGCCGGACAGCGGAGGCAGGGGCCGATGGTGAGCAAGGAGCGCGCGGGCGCCGGGTCCGCGGAGGAACCCACCGACCAGCTGGCCCAGCGCCGCACCAACCTGACTCGGACCCTGCGCCACATCCGCGCGAACGGCCCGCGGTCCCGGGCCGCCATCGCCGCCGCCACCGGCCTGCACAAGGCCACCGTGTCGAGCCTGGTCGACGAGCTGCTGACCCGCCGCCTGGTCCGCGAGACCGGCGCCGAGCACTCCGGCGCCGCCGGCCGCCCCGGCCGCGGCATCGCCCTGAGCCCCGAGGTCGGCGCGATCGGCATCGAGATCAACGTCGACTACCTGGCCGTCCACGGCGCCGATCTCACCGGCCGCACGGTGATCGAGAAGCGGGTGAGCTTCGACGCCATGCACCGCGACGTCGACCGCTGCCTCGACGACCTGGCCGCGGCGGCCCGCCGCTCGCTGGCCGAGCTGACCCGGCGCGGGGTGACCCCGGTGGGCCTGACGGTGGCCGTGCCGGGCCTGGTCGACGTGGCCCGCGGCGTGGTCGTGCTGGCCCCGAACCTGGGCTGGCGCGACGTCCCGGTGGCGGCCCGCCTGGCCGAGGTCCTGCCCCCGGCGCTGTGGGTCGGCGTGGACAACGACGCCAACCTGGCCGCGCTGGCCGAATACACCTGGGGCGTCGCCGCCGGCACCGACGACCTGGTATATCTGACCGGCGAGGTCGGCGTCGGCGGCGGCGTGATCGTCAGCGGCCATCTCCTGCGCGGCGCCGACGGCTTCTCCGGCGAGGTCGGCCACCTGCCCGTCGAGCCGGACGGCGCCCCGTGCGGCTGCGGCCGGGTCGGCTGCTGGGAGACCAAGGTGGGCCTGGCCGAGCTGGTCCGCCGAGCCACTCCCGACGCCGCGTACGGCCCCGCGGACGGCCCGATCCCCGACCCCCAGGAACGGGTGGCCGAGATCCACCGCCGCCTGCAGCGCGGCGACCGCCCCGCGGTCGAGGCGGTCGAGGAGGTCGGCCGCTGGCTGGGCCACGGCGGCGCGATCCTGGTCAACCTGTTCAACCCACGCGTCATCGTGCTGGGCGGCTACTTCGCCGAACTGGCCGACCACCTGATCCCGTCAGCCCAAGCCAACCTGGCCCGCCTAGCCGTCGCCTCAACGGCCGCACGCTGCCACTTCGTCGCCTCCCACCTGGGCTTCACCGCCGCAGCAAGGGGCGGCGCCGGCGTCGTCGTGGAGCGCATGATCGACGACCCAACGGCCGTAACCTTGACGTCTTCCCTGGCGAGCGCCCATTAGCCGACCGCAACGTCTTGCTGGGAGCGCCCACTAACCGACCGCCACGTCTTGCTGGGATCGCGCAAAGCGCGCCACGAAGAGAGACAGACTCCCCCCGGCGGCCCCCCGGCCCCCCGGCCCCGGCCCCACGCAAGAAAAGCTACGCAACACCCGCCGGCCGAAATTGCACCGAGACGCGAGGACCAACGACCCGAGCCGTCTTCGGCACGCAGTGCTCCCACGTGCGCTGGCACGACCCGCCCATGACCACCAGATCGCCGTGTCCCAACGGGAATCGCACGCTGTCGCCGCCGCCGCGCGGGCGCAGGAGCAGCGACCTGGGTGAACCGAAGGACACAATCGCGACCATGGTGTCGAAGCGCGATCCGCGGCCGATCGTGTCCCCGTGCCATGCCACGCTGTCGCGGCCGTCGCGATAGAGGCACATCCCGGCCGTCATGAAGGGCTCGCCGAGCTCCTCGACGTAGTGCGCGGTGAGCCGCCGCCTTGCCTCGGTCAACAGGGGGTGGGGGAGGGTCTCCTCGGCCGGGTACCAGCGCAGCAGGCGCGGCACGTCGACCACGTCGTCGTACATCTTCCGGCGCTCCGCCCGCCAGTCGACCTCGTGCAGCAGCGTCTGCAGGATGGCGTCGGAGCCGAGCACCCAGCCGGGCAGGTGATCGACCCACGCGCCGCGGCTCAGCTCATGGCGGGTGACCTGGCCGGCGAGCGACCCGAGGGAGGGGCCGGCGACGTCGAACATCGACGGCTGGTACGCGAGGTCAATCATGGGAACAAGCGTACTCGACTTCGAACACGCGTACGAGCGCAACCCGCCATTCGGGCGAACGCTTTACAGTGTGTCGATGCAGTCACGCAAGGTGGAGCGGGACGCGAGCGAGGGTGAAGGGGTCTGGCCGGTGTGCACGCACGCGGCCGGGCGGGCGGTGCTGCGCAGCTCCGACACGGTGCAGGCCGGCCTCGGGGTGGAGACGGTGGAGAAGCTGCCGCCCGGGATCCGGCGGCCGGTGCTCTATCGGGACGGGCCGGAGCATCGGGAGTACCGGCGGCAGACCGCGCGCTTCTTCACGCCGAAGCGGGTCGACGAGCACTATCGCGAGCTCATGATCGAGGCGGCCGAGCGGCAGCTCGACATCCTGCGCCGCACCGGCGAGGTCGAACTGTCCGCGCTGAGCTTCCGCCTCGCCATCGACGTTGCCGCGGCGGTGATCGGCCTGACCGAGAGCCGTCCCGGCATCGACCGGCGCCTCGAGCGCTTCTTCCCGGAGAAGTTCGGCCGGCCCGGCTTCACGAGCCTGTCCGGCATCGGCTGGTTCCTGCGGCAGAACGCGCAGTTCCTCGGCATCTACCTCAAGGACGTCCGCCCCGCCATCAGACCCCGCCGCCGGGCCCGCCGCGACGACCTCATCTCGCACCTGCTCGACGAGGGCTGCCGCGACGGCGAGATCCTCGGCGAGGTCATCACGTTCGCCGCCGCCGGCATGGTGACGACGCGGGAATTCATCAACCTGTGCGCCTGGCACCTCTTCACGAACGAAGAGCTCCTTCGCCGGTACCGCCAGAGCTCCGAACCCGCCCGCCACGCCATCCTCCACGAGCTGCTGCGCCTGGAACCGGTCGTCGGCAACCTGAAGCGCCGCACCACGGCCCCGATCACCGTCCCCGACGGCGACGGCACGACCACGATCCCGGCCGGCACCCTGGTCGACGTGGCCGTGCACGCCACGAACCTCGACGAGTCGGCGGTGGGTCCCACTCCGGGCGCGGTGTGCCCGGGTCGCGAGCTGGCCCAGGGCGTGGCCCCGATGGCCCTGTCCTTCGGCGACGGCCCGCACCGCTGCCCCGGCGCCCACGTGGCGATCCAGGAGTCAGACACCTTCCTGACGCGCCTGTTCGCCCTGCCCGGCGTGCGGATGACGACCGTGCCGAGGATCACCATGAAGCCCGACATCAGCGCCTACGAACTGCGCGGCCTGCGCGTGGCCATCGACGTCACCCATCCGTGAACACGACTTTTTCCTTGTGCCACAAGTCATTCGGCCCTGAACGAATCCCCGCACCGCGGTCGCCGGGGTGACGCGGGCGGCGAATGCCCGTATCGTGAGAGCGGCTCGGATGTTGGAAGGTGTTGAGCCCGATGAGTCCCGCCGATCGTTTCGCCGTGTTCCCCGAATTCAACGTCACCGTCGAGCCGCTGCCCGGCCAGGCCCTGCGAGTCCGCGTAGCCGGCGAGGTAACCCTGGAGAACGTCGGCGAACTGCGCGCGGTCCTCTTCCGCGCCATCGACGACGTCCGCGCCCGAGCCGTCGAGGTCGACCTGAGCCTGGTCACCTTCATCGACTCCACCGGCATCGGCAAACTCGTCTCCGCACGGGCCCACGCCATCACCAGCAACAGCGACCTGTGGATCGTCAACCCGAGCCCGGGCGTGCGCCGCGTGCTGAGCCTCCTCGGCCTCCTGGAGATCCTCAGCACTCCCACCGGCAAGAGCGGCTGGGCCCCACCCAAGTCCGCGTAACACATTTGGCGTTTTTGGCGTTTGGCGCGTTACCATGAGTGCGTGGGCCCGACCTCGGACGACCTGCTGACCACCACCCAGGCCGCCGCGCTGCTGCACTGCTCGCGCCAGCACGTCGCCGACCTGTGCGACAGCGGAACCCTGCCCTTCGCCCGCATCGGCACCCACCGCCGCGTTCGCCGCGCCGACGTCGAACGGCTGCTGCGCCCGCCGCTGCGCCGTGAGACCGAGAAGTCGCTCTGGCTGCACCGCGCCGTCGCCGGCAAGCTCGTCGCCGACCCGGATCGCGCCTTGGCCCTGGCCCGCCGCAACCTGTCCCACCGCCGTGCGGTCCACACCGACGGCAGCGCCGACGACTGGTTCGACGCCTGGGACCGCCTCCTCGACGAGGGCGTCGACGCCGTCGTCGACATGATCACCGCCCGCACCGACGAGGCGGCCGACTTCCGCCAGAACACCCCCTTCGCGGGCCTGCTCACCGAGCGCGAGCGCCTGAAGGTCCTGGCCTCGTTCGACGCGACCCACCCGCGCCGGGCCCGTTCCGCGTGAACCGCCGGCAGCTGGAGCAGGTCCTGCGCGCGGTCTCGGCGATCGTCGGCGACCCCGACGTGCTCGTCATCGGGAGCCAGTCCATCCTCGGCGCGATCCCGGAGCATCTGCTGCCGCCCGTCGTCACCCGCTCGACCGAGGTCGACATCGCGTTCTTCGACGACCCGGACGGCCACAAGGCGGACCTGGTCGACGGCGGCATCGGCGAGATGTCGGCGTTCGACAGCACCTACGGCTACTACGCCCAGGGCGTGGACACGTCGACGGCGATCCTCCCGTCGGGCTGGCGCGACCGCCTGGTGCTCGTCGAGAGCGCCAACACCGGCGGGACCCGGGCCTGCTGCCTGGAGCCGCACGACTGCGCCGCGTCGAAGCTCGCCACCGGCCGCGAGAAAGACCTCGCGTTCGTCTCGGCGTTGCTGGAGGCCGGGCTGATCGACGGCGGCGTGCTCGCGGCGCGGATCGAGGCCATGGACATTTCAGTGGTACTGCCCGATCGGATGCTGCGTTGGGTGGCGGCCGGTAGCTGAGCTGACCCGCGGCGCGCGTCGGAGGCGCGGCGTCGGGCGTCGATCGGTAGGCGTCGAAGGTCGGTGCGCCCGGAGCACGTCGTGGCCGCAATGCGGCGGCGGTGGGACGTCAGAGGTCGGTCAGGGCCTGGGACAGGCGGTGGACGCCCGTTTCCAGGAGGGCCGGGGGAGCGGCGGCGAACGTGAGGCGCAGGTGCGGGGCGTCGGGCTCGGCGGCGTACCAGGGGCGGCCCGGGAACACCACCACGCCCCGCGCGGCGGCCGCCGTGGTCAGGGCGATGTCGTCGGTGCCGTCGGGCAGGCGGAGCCACGCGTGCAGGCCGCCGCGCGGCACCGATGGGGGTGGCAGCTGCGGCAGGTGGCGGCGGATCGCGTCCAGCAGGGCGTCGCGGCGGGACCGCAGGGCCGTGCGCAGCGATCGTAGGTGCCGGGGCCAGGCCGGGGACGTGACGAAGTCCAGCGCGGCCTGCTGCAGGGGGCCCGAGACGAAGAAGTCGTCCAGCACCCGGGCCGCGCGCAGGCGGGCGCCGGCCGGGCCGCGGGCGCCGATCGCCGCCACGCGCAGGCCCGGGGCGGCGGATTTGGTGAGCGAGCGCAGGTACACCACGTGACCGTCGCGATCCGCCTCGGCCAGTGGCGGCGGGGGGTCGGCGTCGATGGCCAGGTCGCGGGCGTAGTCGTCCTCGAGCAGGAAGGCACCGGCGAGACGGATCTCGGCGAGCACCTCGGCGCGGCGGGCCGGCGACAGGACGCCCCCGTGCGGGTTGGCGAACAGCGGCTGGCAGTAGAACAACCGGGCCCCCGTCCGGCGCAGGGCCGCGGCCAGCAGGTCGGGGCGGACGCCGGCGTCGTCGGCCGGGACCGGGACCACGCGCAGGCCGGCGGCCCGGGCGGCGGCCAGGGCGCCCAGGTAGGTCGGGGACTCGACGAGCACCGTCTCGCCGGGGGCGGCCAGGGCGCGGAAGGCCGTCGACAGGGCCGCCTGGCCGCCCGCGCAGATGGTGAAGTCCTCCGCGCGCAGGCCGCTGCCGGCGCCGCGAGCGAACCAGGCGCGCAGGTCCTCGCGGCCCTCGACCGGGCCGCGCAGCCAGCTCGACGGGTGTCGTGCCGCGCGGGCGAGCGCGGCGCCCAGGGCGGCGGCCGGCTGGAGCTCCTCGTCCAGGTAGCCGCTCGACAGCGGGATCGCGCCGGGCCGGGGCAGCGCCAGCAGGGCCTGCATCGCGTCCTCGCCGGCCGGGCGCGGGCCCAGGGCGATCGACTGCCAGGAGAAGTCCGGTGCGGTCGCGGCCGGCACGCGCGCGGCCACGAACGTGCCGCGGCCCGGATGGCTCTCCAGCAGGCCCTCCGCGGCCAGGGCGCGGATCGCGCGGCTCACGGTGATGGGGGAGGCCTGATGGCGCGCGGTCAGCTCCCGTACGGTCGGCAGCCTCGTCCCCGCCCGCGCGGCCACCGCCGCAGCGCGGAGATCTTGGATAACGCGAGCCGCTGCGTTATCGTCACTCATGAGGAGCAAGGATAACGTTACTCGGCAGGATGCGATAACGGGGGCCGCCCTCGGTGCGCTCGGGGTGATCGCGTTCAGCATGTCGCTGCCGGCCACCAAGGTCGCGGTCGAGCACCTCGACCCGTGGTTCGTGGCGTTCGGCCGGGCGGTCGGGGCCGGCCTGCTCGCCGCCGCCTATCTCGTGATCGTGCGGGCGCCGCGGCCGACGAAGGTGCAGTGGCGGCGGCTCGCCGTCGTGGCGCTCGGGGTCGTGGCCGGGTTCCCGATGTTCACCTCCCTCGCGCTGCAGACGAGCACGGCCGCGCACGGCGCCGTGGTCGTCGGGCTGCTGCCGGCGGTGACGGCCGGGTTCGCCGTCCTGCGCGCCCGGGAGCGGCCGACGACCGCGTTCTGGCTCGCGGGCGGGGCCGGGCTGGCCGCCGTCCTGGTGTTCCTGGCCGTGAGCGGGTCCGTGTCCGGCGCGCTCGGCCCGGCCGACCTGTTCCTGCTCGCCGCGATCACGCTCTGCGGCCTCGGGTACGCCGAGGGCGGCGCCCTGGCCCGCGAGCTCGGCGGGGCGCGGACGATCTGCTGGGCCCTCGTGCTGTCGCTGCCGGTCACCGCGGCCGTGACCGCCGTCGCCGGCCTCCGGCACCCGCCGCACGCTCCGGGCGCGGCCTGGGCCGGGTTCGCCTATCTCACCGTGATCTCGATGTTCCTGGGTTTCTTCGCCTGGTACGCCGGGCTGGCCCGGGGCGGCGTCGCCCGGGTCGGGCAGATCCAGCTCATCCAGCCGGTCCTCACCATGACGTGGTCGGCCTGGCTGCTGCACGAGCACGTGCCGGCCGCCGCGATTCTGGCCGCCGTCGCCGTGCTCGCGTGTGTCGCGCTCACCCAGCGGCTGCGGTTCGAGAAGCCGAAGCTGGCGTAAGACTGTACAAATGCGAATCGCCTTTGCCGCCGATGACAGCAACGCCACCACCGAGGCCGTCCTGGCCCACCTCGCCGCGGCCGGGCACGACGTCGAGCGCATCGACGACCTGCCCTGGCCCGACCTCGGGGCCGGCGTCGGCCGGGCGGTCGCCGAAGGACGCGCGGAGCTCGGCGTGGTCATGTGCTGGACCGGCACCGGCACCGCCATCGCGGCCAACAAGGTCCCCGGCGCCCTCGCCGCCGTGGCCTGGGACCCGTGGGTGGCCCGCGGCGCACGGCTCTGGAACGACGCGAACGTGCTCGCGATGAGCCTCAAGCGCCTCGCCCCGGACGTGGCCGTCGAGGTGCTGCGCGCGTTCCTGGAGACGCCGGAGCCCGATCCCGACGAGGCCGGGAGCATCGCCCGGTTGAAAGCGCTGGACGAGGACAAGAATCGATAACGTACGCAACCGGATGCGGTAGACCATTCCGTTATGCGACGCATTGACGCGAACTGCAACCGCGTCGATGAGCCCGAGGTCTTTGCACAGTGAACGGCGGCGAACACCGCCGTTCCACGCGACGTAGCAACCGAAATCAGGCGACCCACACGGTGGGCGTGGTGCATGCCCGCGCTCTGTCCACAATGGACAGTCCACTGTGTGCGCTGCCGGCTGCCCGCGTGCGGAAACCCCGAATCCGCGGTCCCACGTCCGCGGCACCCGGAAAGGCCTCGAACACCTATGTACGCCAATAGCAAACGTACCGCCCTGGTGGCCGGAGCGGCCGCCGCGGCCCTCGCGCTGTCCGCCTGCGGCGGCGGTTCCAGCACCGACAACAACAGCGGTGACCAGGGCAAGAAGGGGCCCTCGGGCTTCGACGCGGCCGTCAAGGGCGTGGTCAACCCGTCCGACAAGAAGGGCGGCACGCTCAAGCTCACCATCCACGACAACCCGGACTCGCTGGACCCGCAGATCGCGTACTACGCGAACGAGTGGAACCTCATGAAGGGCTTCTTCGTCCGCACCCTGCTGGCCAACGACACCAAGCCGGGCGCCGACGGGCTCAAGCTCGTGCCGGACCTGGCCACCGAGGTGCCAACGCCCGAGGACGGCGGCAAGAAGTACACCTTCCACCTCAAGCCGGGGGTGAAGTTCGAGGACGGCTCGCCCGTGACCTCGAAGGACATCAAGTACGGCATCGAGCGCATCTTCGCCACCGAGGTCGTCAACGCCGGCCCGAAGTACCTCGTCGACCTGCTCGACCAGGGGCAGAAGTACCCGGGCGCGTACAAGGACCCGGACCCGGACAAGCTCGGGCTCAAGTCGGTGCAGACGCCCGACGACACCACGATCGTGTTCACCCTGGACAAGCCGAACTCCGACTTCCTGTACCACATGCAGATGCCCGTCTCGAGCCCCGTGCAGCGGGCCAAGGACAACGGCACCCAGTACGCGAACCACCCGCAGTCCACCGGACCGTACAAGTTCGAGTCGTACGACCAGGGCAAGAAGCTCACGCTGGTCCGCAACGACCAGTGGGACCCGAAGACCGACCCGGTGCGCAAGGCGCTGCCGGACCGGGTGGAGATCACCTACGGCACCGCCGTCGAGGAGATCGACAACGAGCTGCTGGCCGGCGAGGTCGACCTGGACATCGCGCAGACCGGCGTGCAGCAGGGCTCGCAGCCGAAGATCCTGCTGAACCCGGACAAGAAGCAGAACGCCGACGCGCCGGTGACGGGCTTCATCCGGTACGTCGCGATCTCCACCAAGGTCGCCCCGTTCGACAACATCCACTGCCGCAAGGCCGTGCAGTACGCGCTGGACAAGACCGCGATGCAGACGGCCCGCGGCGGCGAGCAGGCCGGCGGTGAGATCGCCACCAACATGCTGCCGCCGACCATCAACGGCCACGACGACGCCGACGACGTGTTCAACACCAAGTCCGGCAAGCCGCAGATCGACAAGGCCAAGGAGGAGCTGGCCGCGTGTGGCAAGCCCAACGGCTTCGAGACGGTGATCGCGACCCGCAACACGGGCAAGGAGATGAAGACGGCCGAGGCGCTGCAGCAGTCGATGGCCGCGGTCGGCATCACCGCCCGGCTCGACCCGCAGGACGCCTCGCTGTACTTCCGCTCGATCATCGGCGCGCCGAGCAACGTGCACAACAAGGGCTACGGCCTGATGCTCGCCGGCTGGGGCGCCGACTACCCGTCGCCCGCCGGGTTCCTGCAGGTCATCGTGGACAGTCGGGCCATCTTCGAGTCGGGCAACAACAACTACGCCGAGCTGTCCGACCCGTCCGTCGACGCGCTCATCGACCAGGCCGCGGCCGAGCCCGACCCGGCCAAGAACGCCGAGATCTGGAAGCAGATCAACCGCAAGGTCTCGGAGTCGGCGACCTACATGCCGTTCACGTACGACAAGGCCCTGAACTACCGCAACCCGCGGCTGACCAACGTCTACATCACCCAGTACTACGGGCAGGTGGACTTCGGCAACCTCGGCGTCATGAGCTGACCGCTTGCGCCTGAGTGCCCGGGTTGACGAGGGACTTCCCGGGCACGCGGTCACCCCGGCCGGCCGCCTTTCCTCCTTGGGCGGCCGGCCGATGGCTCAGTAGGCGACGTTCACCCGCCGGTGGATCCACGATGGTTCTGAGAGCGCCCGGAGCATGGCGTCCGCCACGTCGGCGCGCGCGAGCGACCGGCCGCCGCGCACGTTGACGTCCAGGACCGTCCGATATGGACGGTGCTCGCCGTCGGTGAGGCGCGGGGGAGCGATGAGGGTCCAGTCGAGCTCGCTGTCGCGCAGGATCCGCTCGGCCACCGCGAGATCCGTGAAGCCCTCGCGAAGGATGCGCTGCAGCAGCGGCTTGGCGACATAGCGCGTGACGGGGCCGTCGCCCGAGTCCCCCACCCGGCCGGCCGCGTCGACGCTCACGAGCCGGCGCACCCCCGTGGCCCGCATGGCGGCGACCTCCGCGCGAGCGCCGTCGGCCTGCACGGTGCTGCGCGCGCCCGGATCCTTGGCGCGCAGCGACTTCATCTCCGCGGGGCGGATGCCGAGCGCGGACAGCACGGCGTCGCAGCCCGCCACGGCGGCCGCGAGCGCGTCGGCGTCGGCGAGGTCCGCGACCACGACCTCGCAGCCCAGGTCGTCGGCCGGGCGGCGGGTGATCGCCGTCATCCGGTACCCACGGGACAGCCCTTGCTTGATGAGTTGCCGGCCGATCCCGCCGGTCGCCCCGAACACGGTGAGTTTCATGCCACGTCCCCCAAGGTCGGTTAGTGAGTGCTCACTAACCCCTAGAATGGCACGTGGACGGTGAACGCGAAAGGGGTGGGCGGTGGCGGGCACGCGGGACGTGATCCTGGACGCGGCGGCGCGGGTGCTGCGGGAGCGGGGTCTGGCCAACGCCACGACCAAGGAGATCGCGCGGGAGGCCGGCTTCTCCGAGGCGACGCTCTACAAGCACTTCCGCGACAAACTCGAGCTGATGGTCGTGGTGCTGCACGAGCGCGGCCCGCAGTTCATCCCGCTGCTCATGACGCTGCCGTCGCGGGCCGGGACGGCGCCCGTGCGGGACATCCTGACCGAGCTCGCGACGGTGTGCATCACGTTCTACCGCGACGGGTTCCCGATGTTCGCCTCGATCTTCTCCGACCCGGCGATCCTGGCCGCCCACCGCGACCACCTGCGCGCCCGCAACCTGGGGCCGCAGCGCGCCAACGAGGCACTCGCCGACTACCTGCGGGCCGAGCAGGCGCTGGGCAACATCTCGCCCGGCGCCGACCCGGCCGCCCTCGCCGGCCTCGTCCTCGGTGCCTGCTTCCAGCACGCCTTCATCACGTTCTTCGCCGCCGATCCGACGGCCGACGACAAGGCCGCGGCGGCCTTCATCCAAGAACTGCGGCTGTAGGCGGATGGTCTGTCCGGCACCGTTGGACACCGTGCGATGTCCTGAAGAACAGTGGGGGAGCAAGCTCCACCCACACCCCCTCAACACCGCACCGGGTCCTGCGGGCGGCAGCGGTCAAGCTGAACTTAGTACCGCACGATGAGTGCGATGCGCCCGTCGCTCACCAGGCTGCCGTCGCCCACGAACGTCACCTCGCCGCCCTGGCGTGCCACGGACTCGACGATGTCGTCGACCGCGTCGTCGAGCAGCACACCGGGCGCATCGCTGTGCGGCTCCTGCTCCGGCGGGTGCAGGTGGTCGTCGTGCACCCAGCCGGGGCTGTGGTAGTGCTCCTCGACCAGCAGGTGCGCGCCCCGGCCCTGGTGGGCGAGGCTCCAGCACTCGGCCAGCCCGGCCGCGAAGCGGTTGGCCCCGCGCGCCGCGTCGAGCGACTCGAGCGCCGCCACCTGCTCCATCGCCGTGTACGCGGCCAGGCGCGGGGCCAGCAGCTCGTACACGTCGTGGGCGCCCGCGTGGTCGTAGTTGCCCAGCACCGTGCCGGCGAACGGGCGCGGCCACTCGGCGGCGAAGTAGGCGAGGTACCGGTCGACGCCGAGCACGAACACCGGCCGCGTGTCCAGCTTGTCGATCTCGGCCAGCGCGGTGGCGATGTCGCGGAAGAACTGGCGGTGCCGCTCGATCTCGTGCTTCGTCGGCTCCTGGCCGTAGTCGCGGGGCAGGCCCATGCCCTCGTGCGTGAACGGGAACCCGTGCGAGGTCACCTCGACGAGTTCGGGCCCGTCGCCGCTCCAGAGGCGGGTCGGCTGCTCGGAGAGGACGACCGCCCAGTACCGGTGCTTGCGGGCCGCGTCCGCGACGACGTCCCGCACCTCGTAGGTGTCCGCGACCACGACCCGCTCCTGGACGGGGGTGTCGAGGACCCGCACGTGTACTTGCCCGGGCGAGGCGAACACCGCCAGCCCGTCGCCGGTGTGCCGCAGGTCGACCTGCCCGGCGGCGGTCGCGATCTCGTCGTACACCTGGGAGGCGACCTCCCGCGGCACCGTCTCGTCGAGGTCCAGCCGGCGCCGGGCCTCGGCGAGCAGGTTCCGCAGGCGGATCGGGTCCTGCTGGTTGGCCGGTGCGGTGCGGTGCGTCGGCATGAGCAGCGAGACCGCCGGATACCCGGTCGGCTGCAGCGTGGCCAGGTCCTTGACCGTCATGCGACCACGCTGCCCCCGGCTCACGGTTTTATGTCCGCCGACCGGGACAGCTCCTCGGAGCTTCGGATGTCGGCCAGGTCCGCTTCGAGCCCCCGGGTGACGGCGTCGAAGGCCCCGTCGCCGAGCACCAGCCGGCGCGGCGGGTCGGTCCGGGCCATGGCCGCGATGACCGCCCGCGCCCCGCGCTGCGGGTCGCCGGGCTGGTTGCCGTCCGCGGCCACGAACGCGTCGCGCACCGCGGCGATCTGGTCGTGGTACGGCCCGTCCTCCACCGGCTGGTCCGCGAAGCCCGCGTAGGCCCGGGTCCGGAACGCGCCCGGCTCCACCGCGAGGACCCGGATGCCGAACGGCTCGACCTCGGGCCGCAGCGCCGCGGTGAGGCCCTCGACCGCGAACTTGGCCGCGCTGTAGTACCCGAAGCCCGGCGCCGCCTGCAGGCCCGCCACCGAGGAGATGTTGACGATCCAGCCGGAGCCGCGGCGGCGCATGCCGGGCAGCACCGCCCGGGTGACGGCGAGCAGACCGAAGAAGTTGAGTTCGAAGGTGTACCGCAGTGAGTCCTCGGGCGTGCCCTCGACCGACCCGAACCAGCCCCGGCCCGCGTTGTTCACGAGCACGTCGATGTCCCCGGCCGCGTCGACCGCGGCCTTGACCTGTTCCGGATCGGTTACGTCGAGCGGCAGGACCGTCATGCGGTCGTCGGCGAACGGCTTCCTGGCCGTGAGGACCACGCGGTCGCCGAGTTCGAGGGCCGCCTCGGCGAACGCCATGCCGAACCCGCCCGGAGATCCGCCGGTGATGAACCATGTGCGCATGTCACCACCGTGACCCCTCCCGCGGGGAGAGGGTCAACATGCACAGTGGGGGAGTGTTGAGCATCGGCGAGTTCGCGACCCTCACCCACCTGAGCGTTCGGACCCTGCGCCGCTACCACGAGGCCGGCCTGCTGGAGCCGGCCGTCGTCGACGAGCACACCGCCTATCGCCGGTACTCCGCCGAGCAGATCCCGGCCGCGCAGGTGATCCACCAGCTGCGGCAGCTCGACGTGCCCCTCGCCGAGGTGCGGGCGATCCTGGCCACGGCCGACCCGGACCGCCGCGCCGCACTGATCGCCGGCCACCTCGAACGCCTGCAGGAAACCCTGGATCGCACCCGGGCCGCGGTCGCCTCCCTGCGCCGCCTGCTGCGACCGGAGGACCCCGTGGTGACGGTCCGCTCGGTGCCGGCGCGGACGGTGGCCGCCATCACCGCGGTCGTCGCCTTGCCGGACGTCCTGTCCTGGTACGCCACGGCCATGACAGAACTCGATGCCTCGGTCGATGCCGGCCCGCCCGGCGGCCTGTACGCCAACGAGCTCTTCTCCGACGGCAAGGGTCAGATGACCGTGTACCGGCCGACGCCGGTCCCGATCGCCCGGGGCCGGGTCGAGCCCCTGGAGTTGCCCGCCGTGGACCTGGCCGTGGCCGTCCACGAGGGACCGCACGACGACATCGACGTGACCTACGGGCGGCTCGGCGCCTGGGTCGTCGACCACGCGCTGAAGGTCGACGGCCCGATCCACGAGACCTACCTCTGCGGCCCGCGCGACACCGCCGATCCGGCCGCCTGGCGCACCGAGATCGGCTGGCCGGTCTTCCGCCTCGCGTAACGCTTTGCGGGCACCGGAACGTGGTACGTGCCGGTCTCCAAAACATCACGCTCGCGGCGCTCAAACGGCCATCACCCTTCGGCATTACGACGAGCGTGAGTTCAGTCACCAGGCGTTGGCTGATCTTGCGTAGTGTGCAAGTTTGGCTGGGAGGCAGGCCTCCACTTCAGCGGAGCAACGCCACACGGGGAATCGAGGTGGTTGCGTGGAACGGAGCCAACCGGTCGGCTGGGCCAGGCACCGCGAGGCGGTGCAGACCCTCCGTGACTCGTACGCGGCGATCCCACCCGGCGACCGCGTACGCCTGGCCAAGAAGACCTCGAACCTGTTCCGGCCGCGGGACACCATGAGCCGCGGACTGGACGTCAGCGGGCTCGGCGGCGTGATCGCGGTCGACCCGCAGGCGCGCACCGCCGAGGTCCAGGGCATGTGCACGTACGAGGATCTCGTCGACGCCACCCTCCCGCACGGCCTGATGCCGCTCGTGGTGCCCCAGCTGCGCACGATCACGCTGGGCGGGGCGGTCACCGGGCTCGGCATCGAGGCGACCTCGTTCCGCCACGGGCTGCCGCACGAATCGGTGCTGGAGCTCGACATCCTCACCGGCACCGGCGAGGTCCTCACGGTGCGGCCCGACAACGAGCACGCCCAGCTGTTCGAGGCGTTCCCGAACTCCCTGGGCAGTCTCGGGTACGCCACCCGCCTCAAGATCGAGCTGATGCCGATCGCGGCCGGCGTCCGTACCGTCAACCTGCGCTTCGACCAGATCGACGAGCTCCTGGAGGTCGTCGGCGCGGTGATGGAGTCGGGACAGTACGACGGACGCCACGTCGACGTCATGGACGGTGTCGTGTTCCGGCCCGGCGAGTCCTATCTCGTCCTGGGCGAGTTCTCCGACGACGCCGGCGCCACCAGCGACTACACCGGCCAGGACATCTACTACCGGTCGCTGCGGGCCAAAGCGGGCGACCGCCTCTCGGCCTACGACTACCTCTGGCGCTGGGACACCGACTGGTTCTGGTGCTCCAGCGCGTTCGGCGCGCAGAACCCGCTCGTGCGCCGGGTCTGGCCGCGGCAGTACCGCCGCTCCGACGTGTACCACCGCATCGTGCGCCTCGAGAACCGCTACGGCGTGGCCGCCCGCATCGGCCGCTGGCGTGGCGAGCTCGACCGCGAGCGGGTGGTGCAGGACGTCGAGCTGCCCCTCGATCGCACGGGCGACTTCCTGCGGTGGTTCGCGCAGGAGGTACCGATGGCGCCGCTCTGGCTCTGCCCGCTGCGCCTGCGGGAGCGGGAGTGGCCGCTGTACCCCATGCACGCCGGACAGAAGTACGTGAACGTCGGTTTCTGGGGAACCGTGCCCATCGAACCGGGCCGCGCCGACGGCGACGTGAACCGCCTCATCGAGGACAAGGTCTTCGAGCTCGGCGGGCACAAGTCCCTCTACTCCGACGCCTATTACGACCGGGAGACCTTCGACCGGCTCTACGGCGGCCCCGCGTACCGCGCCGCCAAGGACCGCTACGACCCCGATCACCGATTGACCGACCTCTACGACAAGGTTGTGGGGCGCAGATGACCAGCACCTACCGTTCGACGAACACCCAAGGATCCGTACCCGGCCAGCCCCGCCGCCGGCCCCCCGTGCCCAAGGTCGCCGACATCGTCCGCGCCGTCACCGCGAGCGAGCCCAAGGTTCGCATCACGGCGTACGACGGCAGCGCGATCGGCCCGGCGGACGCCGCGATCACCCTGAACGTCGCCTCCGAGCGCGGCCTGTCCTATCTGCTGACCGCCCCCGGCGACCTCGGCATGGCCCGCGCCTACGTGACCGGCGACCTCGAGGTCGGCGGCGTGCACCCCGGCGACCCGTACGAGGCCCTGCGCCAGCTCGCCACCGGCCTGCAGCTGCGGATCCCCGCCGCCGGCGAGGCCCTGCGACTCGTCCGCGGGCTCGGCTGGGAGCGCCTGCGCCCGCCGCCGCCCCCGCCGCAGGAGTCGGTCCCGGCCTGGCGGCGCGCCCTGCACGGCCTGCGGCACGCCAAGAGCCGCGACGCCGAGGCGATCCACCACCACTACGACGTCTCGAACCGGTTCTACGAGATGGTGCTCGGCCCGTCGATGACGTACACCTGCGCGGTGTACCGCTCCGAGTCCGACTCGCTCGAGCAGGCCCAGGCCAACAAGTACGACCTGGTCGCCGGCAAGCTCGCGCTCAAGCCGGGCCAGCGCCTGCTCGACGTCGGCTGCGGCTGGGGCGGCATGGTGCGGCACGCGGCCCGGGAGTACGGCGTGCGCGCCCTCGGCGTCACGCTCTCCAAGGAGCAGGCCCAGTGGGCCCAGGCGGCGATCGAGCGCGAGGGTCTCGGGCACCTGGCCGAGGTCCGCTACCTCGACTACCGCGACGCGCCGCTCGAGCACTTCGACGCGGTCAGCTCGATCGGCCTCACCGAGCACATCGGCCTGCGTAACTACCCGAGCTACTTCCGCTCGCTGCGGGACCGGCTCAAGCCCGGCGGCCGCCTGCTCAACCACTGCATCACCCGCGCGCACAGCCGCACCAGCCGCAAGCCGGCCGCCTTCATCGACCGGTACGTCTTCCCGGACGGCGAGCTGGCCGCTCCCGGGCGCCTGGTCACCGAGATGCACGACGCCGCGTTCGAGGTGCAGCACGAGGAGAACCTGCGGCTGCATTACGCGCTCACGCTGGCCGGCTGGAACCGCAACCTGGTCGAGCACTGGGACGCCTGCGTGGACGAGGTCGGGCTGGGCACGGCGCGGGTCTGGGGCCTGTACATGGCCGGGTCGCGGCTCGCCTTCGAGCGCAACGAGATCCAGCTGCACCAGATCCTGGGCACCAAGACCACTCGCGAGGGGGTCAGCTCCTACCCGCTGCGGCCGGACTGGACCGCCTGATCCGTCATCGCCTTCCCGAAAAATCCGGACAAGCCAGCTTGTCCGGATTTTTCGCCAATATCGGCATTTAGCGCCCCCGATCACGGGCGGGTTCGTCCTGTTTTGCAGCTCGCGCGAAGCTCGTTTCCCGGCTCTCGGCTTTCTCCCAGGGAGAATCCAGTTTCGTGGCAGCCGCGGCGTGCAATCTGGACAACATGAGTGACCAGGTCCGCCCGTGGAGCAGCCCGGAGCCCGCCGATCAGCCCGGCTCCGCCTCGACGCCCGAGGAGCACGCCGCCCCGGCGTTCCCGGCCTCGGCCCCGCCGGCCGCCGCCTACCCGGCCTCGGCCCCGCCGGCCCACATGTTTCCGGCCTCGGCGCCGCCGGCCTCGGCCCCGCCCGTCCCGGTGAACGGTGCCGGCATCAACGGCGCCCCGCCGGCCCCGCCACACCCGCCGCAGCCGCCGCAGTTCGCGCCGCCCGGCGGCGTCACGGTGCCCCAGCCGGCGGTCCCGGCCCCGGGCGCGCCCAGCTCGCCCTGGAGCCGCCCCGGCTACCCGCCCGCCCCGGGCCAGCACACGACGCAGCAGCTGCCCGGCCAGGGCACGTTCGCCACGACGCCGATCTCCACCGGCGGCCCCTACTCCGGCGCGCCGTACGCCGGGGCCACCACGGGCGCGTTCCCGCAGGCCGGCCACCCGTACGGGCCGCCGCCGGGATACCCGCCCCAGCCCGCCTACGGCCAGCCGGGACAGCCCGGCCCGCAGCGCGGGGGGAGGGTCGGCCTGCTCATCGTCGCGGCCCTGGTCATCGCGCTCGTCTCGGCGTTCGGCGGCGGCCTGGTCGCCACCGCGGTCGCCGGTGACGACGACACGCCGGCCGCCGCGCCCAGGGCGGCCCAGAACCCGGCGCCCAACCTCGACCGGTCGAGCGTCGGCGGGGTCGCCGAGACCGTGCTCCCGAGCGTGGTCGACATCAGCACCGGCGAGGCCGAGGGCTCGGGCGTCATCATGACCGCCGACGGCCAGGTCATCACCAACAACCACGTGGTCGCCGGGGCCAAGCAGCTCCAGGTCACGTTCAGCACCGGCAAGACCGCCGCGGCCACCGTGGTCGGCACCGACCCGGCCGGCGACATCGCGGTGATCAAGATCCAGGGCGTCTCCAACCTGACCCCGGCCAAGTTCGGCGACAGCGACGACCTGCGCGTCGGCGACACCGTCCTGGCCGTCGGCTCCCCGCTGGGCCTGCAGGGCTCGGTGACGGCCGGCATCGTGAGCGCGCTGCACCGCACGATCTCCGGCGAGTCCGGCGGCAAGTCCATCGCGGACGCCATCCAGACCGACGCCGCCATCAACCCGGGCAACTCCGGCGGCGCGCTGGTCAACCTCCGGGGCGAGGTCGTCGGCATCAACACCGCGATCGCCACCGCGGGTGAGAACAGCGGCAACATCGGCGTCGGCTTCGCGATCTCCGCGAACCGGGCCCGGGCCGCAGCCGACCAGCTGGCCAAGGGCGGGAAGGTCAGCCACCCGTACCTCGGCGTGCAGCTCACCGACGGCACCGGCGGCGCCCTCATCGGCGGCGTGGTCGCGGGCGGCCCGGCCGACAAGGCGGGCCTGAAGACCGGCGACACGGTGACCAAGTTCGGCACCTCGACCGTGACCGACGCGACCAGCCTCATCAACGCGGTGCAGGCGAACAAGGCCGGCGACCAGGTCCCGGTCGTGGTCAACCGCAACGGCAGCACCCAGACGGTCACCGTCACCCTGGGCGAAGCCCCCTAGAACCGAGATTCCCCTCTCGCCGCAACGGCCCGCGCTCGCCACAGCGCGGGCCGTTGCGTGTGCTCAGCCGATGCTCACGAGAGCTCCGCGATCAGCCGCCGGAACACGTCGAAGGCCGGCTTCGGGGTGTAGTCCGAGCGGACCAGCCCGAACTGCGACATCGGCCGCGGCACGGTGCTGTTGCCGTCGCGCAGGGCGAAGTGCTCGTACGCCGCGATGTTCAGCGAGCCGGCGAGCGAGGCCACCGTCCGTACCACCTCCTCGACCACCTCCGCCTGCCGCTCCAGGGACCGCCCCGGCCCGGTGCCCCAGCCGTGCTCGGTGATGTGGATCGGCGTCGTCGCCGGCACCCCGGCCGCGGCCAGGCTCTGCTCCCGGAACCCGCGCAGCACGCCCTCGACCCCGCCGCGGATGTCGGCCAGGGGCCGGAACACGTCGGGGAAGAAGTCCAGGCCGGCGTAGTCGATCACCGGGCCGATCTCCTTGAGCGACGTCCAGAACTCCTGCGCCGGGTCGAAGATCGGCGTCGAGTTGCACCCGATCCCCACGTCCAGCCCGAGCCGGTCGGCCTCGGCCCGGGCCGCGAGCACACCCTCGACGATCGCGCGCCGTACCGCCGGAAAGCCCGCATCCCCGCCCGGCCCGTCGTGGTTCGCCTCCTCCGCGACCTGCAGCGTGGCCAGGCAGTCCCCGTGCGTGCGGAGCATGGTGCGCAGGAAGTCGATCCAGCCGGTCAGGTCGGCGCCCGGCTCGCGGAAGCACACGACCAGGTCGAGCTTGCGCCCGTTGACGGCGTGCTGCCACGGCCGGGGCGGGGCCTCTATGTGGCCGCCCTCGGCGTCGCTGTACTGCAGGTAACCCCGCACCACCCGCACGCCCAGCTCGTCGAGCAGCTCGGCCGTCGGCCCCGGATCCTCGGGCGGCCCGGGGATCACCGAGCCGTCGACGTCCGCACCGAGTCCGCCCGCGTAGATGCCGAATGTCATCGTCATGCCCCGACCGTAACCGAAATCTTGGTGTCACACCAAATTTGGTTTCACGCTAAGATTTGTGCCATGGCGCTCAGAGCGGAGAAGAAGGCGGCGACCCGCACGGCGATCTCGGACGCGGCCATGGGCCTGTTCCTGGCGCGCGGCTTCGACAAGGTCACCGTGGCCGAGGTCGGCGAGGTGGCCCGCGTCTCGGTGAACACCGTCTTCAACTACTTCGCGACCAAGGAGGACCTGTTCTTCGACCGCCAGGACGAGGTCGTCGGCCGCCTGGCCGGCGCGGTCCGCGACGCCCCCGACCCGGCCGCGGCCGCCCTCAAGCTGTTCGAGGAGGAGCTCGACCGCGGCGAGCCGACCCTCGGCCTGCACCCGGACTCGCCGCGGTTCTGGAAGGTGGTCGAGGACAGTCCCGCGCTGCAGGCCCGGGTCCGGCTCCTCGGTGAGCTGGCCGAGGAGGCCGTGGCCACGGCGCTGATGGCGGCCGGCCGCCCCGAGCCCGACGCCTGGTGGGCCGCGGCCGTCCTGGCCGGCATCGACCGCTCGCTGCACGCCCAGATCCGCCGCGATATCGGCAAAGGCCAACCGCCGGATGTCGTACGCCACGAGGTCCGCCGAACCGCCCGCCGCGCCTACACGGCGGCAGGCCGCGCCCTGTCATAGGCACCGGGCAGAATGGCGGCATGGATGACCAGCGCCAGTGCCGCCTCCGCGTGATCGGCGAGAACCTCGACCTGGCCGGCTCTCCGGCCGCCCTCACCGCGCTCGCCCAGCTCCTGCGCGAGGCCGGCCCGAGCGTGGAGATCCCGATCCGCAACGGCGCCGTGATGCAGGAGCGCGGCGACGGCGGCCTGGTGATCGAGCTGCGCCCCGCCCCGACCCTCTACCTGCGCGGCGACGAGGGTGCGCTCAAGGAGGTCTGGGCCGCCCTGGACGCCGTCGCCGCCGCGATCCCGGAGCCCGGCAAGCCCGACCCGCACCGCCACGTCGAACCGGCCGGCAGCAAAGCCCTCGTGATCACAGCCCTGGCCGAGGAGAACTAACGTCGCTCGCCCACGGCGGCGAGCGTTGCGTAGGAAGCGGGGTCGTCGGGCGGCGTGTCCGGGCGCCATTCGGCGCTGAAGACCAGGCCCGGCGGAACCAGGTCCCAGCCGTCCAGCAGTGCGGCGAGTTCGTCGCGGTCGCGCAGCACCATCGGGGTGCCGGTGCGGGTGTACAGGTCGGCCAGCTCGCCCACGTCGCCGGTCGCGTGCGAGGCGGCGAGCAGGCTGCCCGGGGCGAGCGCGTCGTGGTACGCGCGAAGGGCCGCCCGCAGCTCCGGCGTGTCCGGGACGAAGTGGAGCATCGCCACCAGCAGCAGGCAGATCGGGCGGGCGAAGTCGAGCAGGGCCTTCACCTGCGGGTCGCCCAGGATCGCGCCGGCCTCGTGCAGGTCGGCCTGGACGACGGCGGTGTGCGGGTCGCCGTCGAGGATCTGCCGGGCGTGCACGACGGCCGTGGGATCGATGTCGACGTACACCACCCGCGCCTGCGGGTCGAGCGCCCGTGCCACCTCGTGCACGTTGCCCTCGGTCGGGATGCCCGAGCCGATGTCCAGGAACTGCCGGACCCCGCGCTCGACCGCGAAACGCACCGCCCGGTGCAGGAAGGCCCGGTTCGCCCGCGCGATGCGGGGGATCGCCGGCACCATCGCCACCGCCCGCTCGGCCACCGCCCGGTCGACCGCGAAGTTGTGCCGGCCGCCGAGGTAGTGGTCGTACATGCGGGCCACACTCGGGCGGTTCGGGTCGACGCTCACGTGTCATATAGTTCCGATATGTCCGAAGTTTCAAACGTAAAGTCACGACAGTTCTACTCTTGGTAACGTGCGGTGGACGGACGGACTGGCCGAGCGCCTACTCGAGGTGGCCCCCGACGCCCTGATCATCGCCGGGCAGGACGGCCGGATCGCCCTGGCCAACGCGGCCGCCCGCGCCCTCTTCGGCCGTGACGACCTCGGCGGCCGCACCGTCGACGTGCTGGTGCCGGCCGACGGGCCCTCGATGGTGCCGCGGATGGCCGCCTACCTGCAGGGCGAGCACCCGCCCAGCCGCACCGGCCAGCCACTGACCATGCTGCGCGGCGACGGCTCGCAGTTCCTGGCCGACATCACGCTGTCGGTCGTGCCGGACGCGGACGGCCGGCTGCTCGTGGCGACCATCCGCGACCCCGTCGGCGACGGCTTCGACCCGGCCCAGTCGCTGCTCGCCTCGATCGTGCAGTCCTCGCACGACGCGATCGTCACCACCGACCTGGACGGGCTGGTGCTGTCCTGGAACCCCGGCGCCGAGCGGCTCTACGGGTTCGCGGCCGGCGAGATGGTGGGCCGGCCCAAGGACGTGATCATCCCGCCGGACCGGCGCGCGGACGAGGCCGAGATCCGCGCGATCGTCGCGGCGGGCGGGCGGGTCGATCGCTACCGGACGGTACGACAGCGCCGAGACGGCACCCCGTTGACCGTGTCGATGCTGGTCTCGCCGCTCACCGGCCCCGACGGCCGGACGGTCGGGGTCACCACGATCACCCGCGACATGAGCGAGCGGGAGCGCGCCGAGGCCCAGATGCAGGCGGTGCTCGACGCCGCGCCCGACCCGCTGATCGGGATCGGGGCGGACGAGCGGGTCGTGCTCGTCAACGCCTCCGCCGAGGGCCTCTTCGGCATCCCCCGCTTCGACATGATCGGCATGCCGGTCCGGCTGCTGGTGCCGGGCGGGGCCGACACCGCGCCGGGGCACTCGGGCGTGGCGCTGCGCCGCGACGGCACCGAGGTCCCGGTCGACATCACGCTGAACACGCTGCAGGGCGACGACGGCGTGATCACACTGGCCAGCGTGCGGGACATCACCGAGCAGCGGCGGCTGCGCGAGGAGGCCGAGCGGCAGAAGGACGAGGTCCGCCAGCAGCGCACCCAGCGCCTGGAGAGCCTCGGCCAGCTCGCCGGCGGCATCGCCCACGACTTCAACAACCTGCTCGCGGTGATCCTCAACTACGCCGAGTTCATCGTCGAGGACGGCGCCGACACCCCGTTCGCCATCGACGCCGAGCAGATCCTGCGCGCCGGGCGGCGCGGCAGCGAGCTCACCCACCAACTGCTCGCGTTCGCGCGGCGCGAGGTGGTCCGGCCCAAGCCGCTCGACGTCAACCACGTCATCGGCGAGGTCCAGCAGATGCTGACCCGCTCGATCGGCGAGCACATCGGCCTGGCCACGACGCTCGCCGACAAGCTGCCGACCGTGGTCGCCGACCCCGGGCAGCTGGAGCAGGTGCTGGTGAACCTCGCGGTGAACGCCCGCGACGCGATGCCGGCCGGCGGCGACCTGACCATCGACACCGGACTGGTCCAGGTCGACGAGGGGCACACGGCGGTGCGGGAGGGGCTCGCGCCCGGGCCGTACGTGCGGATCCGCGTCTCCGACACCGGCACCGGCATGCCCCGCGAGGTGATCGAGCAGGCCTTCGAGCCGTTCTTCACCACCAAGCCCAGCGGCGAGGGGACCGGGCTGGGCCTGGCCACCGTGTACGGGATCGTGGTCCAGGCCGGCGGCACGGTCCAGATCTACTCGGAGCCCGGCGTCGGCACCACGATCACGATCCTGCTCCCCGCCAGCGACGCCGAGGTGGTGCCCGACGCGGCCGCCCGCCCGGCCCGCCCGCCCGGCCGCGGCCAGACCGTGCTGGTGGCCGAGGACGAGCCCGCCCTGCGCGAGGTCACCACCCGGATCCTGCGCCGCGGCGGCTACACGGTGCTCTCGGCCAGCGACGGGGTCGCCGCGCTGCAGCTCGCCTCCGAGCACGGCGGCCCGATCGACCTGCTGCTCACCGACGTCGTGATGCCCGGCATGCTCGGCCGCGTGCTGGCCGACCGGGTCACCCGGCTGCGGCCCCGGATGCGCATCCTGTTCATGTCCGGCTACGCGCAACCGGTGCTGACCAGCAACGGCATCCTCGATCCGGGCGTACACCTGCTGGAAAAGCCCTTCACCGGGACCGATCTGCTCAACGCGGTGGCCGACCAGCTCGCCGTGCGGTTGTGAAAATGGACGTTCATTCATTATTCTGACCGGCATGCGAGGCAGCAGCCGCTCCGCGGAGCACGTGGCGCTCTTCCGCGCCCTCGAGCACAACCGCCGGCACGACCGGCTCTTCGACGACGGGCTCGCCGCCCGCATGCTCCCGCCGGCCCACCGCGCGGTGGTCGCCGCGTCCCGGGTGCCGGCGCTGCACCGGTGGATCGTGCGGTACATCGACACGCATTTCACCGGCGGCCCGCGCGCCTCGGCCGTGGTGCGCACCCGGTTCATCGACGACCAGGTGCGGGCCGCGCTGGCGGCCGGCGCGACCCAGTTGGTGCTGCTCGGCGCCGGCTTCGACAACCGCGCCCACCGCATCGCCGCGCCGGTCGCCTTCGAGGTCGACCACCCGTCGACCCAGGCCACCAAGCGCCGCCGCGTGCCGGCCGGCCTCGCCGCCGCCGTCCGCTTCGTCCCGGTCGACCTGACCGTCGACGCGCTCGCCCCGGCCCTGCTCGCGGCCGGGTTCGACGCCGGCGCACCGGCCGTGGTGGTCTGGGAGGGCGTCACCAACTACCTCACCGCCGAGGCCGTCGACACCACCCTGCGCGCCCTGGCCGGCCTGCTCGCCGCAGGCAGCACGATCGTCTTCACCTACGTGGACCGGGCCGCGCTCGACGGCACCGGCGGGTTCGAGGGCGTGGAGGCCTTGGCACGCGGCCGTCCGCCGCGGCGGGGAGCCCTGGACCTTCGGTTTCAAGCCCCAGGACCTTCCGTTGTACCTCCAGCAGCGCGGCCTGCACCGCACCGCCGACCTGTCCACAAGGGACGCCGCCGCGCGGTACCTGGAGCCGCTGGGGCGGGACGAGCCAACGGCCGAGTTCTACCGGATCGCGGTCGCAATTGCTTGAAGTCGGCTCCTTTTGGATCGCGGGCGCCTCCGTGCCTGAGGTCGATCTCGTTCGGAAGGCGGGCACCCGTGCCTAAGGTCGACGATGCGCATTTCGCGGCCCGGCGGCGGCAGATTCTCGACGCGGCGGGGGCCTGTTTCGCGCGCGAGGGCTTCCACCGCACCTCGATGCAGGACATCGTCCGCGAGTCCGGGATCAGCGCCGGGCTCATCTACCGGTACTTCACCGGCAAGGACGACATGATCGCCGCCATCGTCACCGAGTGGCACGAGCGGCGCACCACCATGCTCGGCGACGATCCGGCGACGGGCTACCTCGACGTGCTGCGCCGCGTCGGCGACCCGAAGACCCGCGACGAGCTGCGGCTGGCCGTGCAGGTGTGGGCGGAGTCGGCGCGCAACCCGGCCGTACGCGAGATGTCCCGCGCCAACGTCGACCGCCCGGTGGCCGCCGTCGCGCCCGTCCTGGCCGGCGTGACCGACGACCCCGAGTCCCTGGCCCGGATCTTTATCGCGATCTACCAGGGGCTGGTGCTACAGACGCTCTGGGACGACGGGCTCGACCACGCCGCCTACCTCCGCGCCGTCGCGCTGCTGCTTGCGCCGCTTGGGGTTACGCCACCAGGGGACGCCGGCCAGGACCAGTAGGATCAGCGTCAGCGGCGCCTTCCACAGTGGACCGGTGCCACCGTCGATCGGCGTCGCTGCGCTCGGGGCCGTCCGCGCCCAGACCAGGAACGAGTCCCCGATCGGCAGCGCCCCGAACGCGTAGCGCTTGGTGTGCCACGTCGTGATCGGCACCCCGGCCACCTCGCCGTAGGACGACAGCGCGTCCGCGAGCCCGTCGTCGCCGTTGACCCGGGCCGCGCCGATGGTCACCACGGTCGCCGAGAACGAGATCCCGAGGGGGAGCGGCCCGCTGTCGACGTCCCCGGCGCCGTCGACGCCCTTCGGGTACTCGCGCACCGCCGGTCCAAGGTGCAACGGGCGGTCGACGAACTGATCGCGGAACTTCAGGTACTGCTGCCGCGCGAACCCGGCGTCGACCTCGGGCAGGAACCGCAGGATCATGCTCTGCGAGCTGGCCCGCGCGCCCTGCAGCGGTCGCCCGGTCCCGGGGTCGGTGACGTGCGGGAGGAGGCCGGTCGCCGGGTCGAGCCGCTGCTTGGCCGCGTCCAGCCAGCGCTGGACCGTCCCGGCATACGCGGGCGTCGCCAGCGTGTCGTGCAGCCGCAGGGAGGCGATCGCGACCGTGGAGTCGACCGGCCAGGACTGCCCCGGATATGCCTGCAGGAACGGCGACGGGGAGGCGTCGAACGCGGCCGCGATCTCCCGGGACGTCGCCTCGAACCGCGTGCGCTGCTCCGGGTCGTCGCGCATGCTCAGCAGCCCGCCGCGCAGCCAGTTGGTCCAGCCGGCGTAGAAGATCCCGTAGCGCGGGGCGAGGCTGTCGGCGAACGGCGCGGTGCCCTCCGGTCCGTCCAGCCTGGACAGTGCCCAGCCGGCCTCGCGCACCGCCCGGTCCCGGTCACCGCCGCGCTTGCCCTCGTCGACCCAGGCCAGGCCGTAGAGGACGTGGCTGAAGAAGTACCCCTCGGGGAACAGCGTCTGGGCGCCCTCGCCGGCGCCCGCGTCGAGGGTCTGCCGCAGGTAGGTCAGCTGGCGGTCGGTGTCCTGCGGCGGGACGTACAGCCGCAGCAGCGCGCTCACGGCCAGCGCCGAGATGCTCGCGACGAGCACGGCCCGCAAGACTTTTCCCACCCGCCGATGGTAGAGGCCCTTCACACATCGCCGGTGACCGTTGTAGCTTATTTTCGGAGCAACGTGGCCGGGCGGCGGATAGCTACAGCGGGCGATGTGAAGTGATGCGATGACGAGCTTCGTCTCGGTGTGGGTCAGCCGTCCCGGCGATCCGCCCCGGCGCGCCGACGACGCCGATCGCCTGCACGCGGCGGCCAGCACGATGAAGCTCGCGGTGCTCGCGGCGCTGTACCGGGCCGCCGATGCGGGAACTGTCGATCTCGATGCGCTGGTCCCGGTCGTGAACGGGTTCGCGAGCGCGCTCGGCGACGGCACGCGTTACCAGAACGATCGCACCTATGACGATGAGGACGAGGTCTGGACGCGGCTCGGCGACGCCGTCCCGGCCCGGTGGCTGGCCCGGCGAATGATCGTGCGCTCCAGCAACCTCGCCACCAACGTGCTGCTGGACCTCGTCGGCCTGCCGGCGGTGGCCGACGCCTGGCGGTGCGCGGGCGCCGTCAACAGCGTGACCGCGCGCGGCATCGAGGACTACGCGGCCCGCGACGCCGGGCGGGACAACGTGGTCACCGCGGCCGACCTCGCCGCCCTACTCGGCGCCCTGCACCTGGGCACCCTCGCCAAACCGGAGTCGTGCGCGGAGATGCTCGACCTGCTCGCCGCCCAGGAGTGGCGGCAGGACCTCGCGCTCGGCGTGCCGGCCGGGGTCCGGATCGCCCACAAGAACGGCTGGATGACCGGCGTACGCCACAGCGCCGGCCTCGTCACCCCGCCCGACGCCGAGCCGTACGTCATCGCCGTCTGCACCACGTCCCGCGGCGTACCCCCGCCCGACTACGACGAGCGGGCCTGCCGCCACATCGCCGAACTGTCCGCCGAGGCGTGGCGAGATCGCGTCCTGCCGTGAACTCGCGTCCTGCCGTGAAGGGGTTGTTGTGACACACGCTGTGCGCATCCCGCTTGCCACGTTGTGGTCCGATCCGTCGCATCGCACCGCCGCGAGCGTCGTCAGCCGGGCGCTGGTTGCTGACCGGGCCGATGTGAGGGAGTTGTTGTGACACACGCTGTGCGCATCCCGCTTGCCACGTTGTGGTCCGATCCGTCGTGTTGCGCGGCTGCGAACGTCGTCATCCAGGCGCTGCTGGGCGATCGGCCGGCCGTGAAGGAGTTGTTGTGACACACGCTGTGCGCATCCCGCTTGCCACGTTGTGGTCCGATCCGTCGCATCGCACCGCCGCGAACGTCGTCACCCAGGCGCTGCTCGGCGATCCGGTCGAGATCCAGGAGGAACGGGCCGACGGCTGGGCCCGGGTGACGCTGCCCGACCAGGACGGCGACGGCGGCTGGCTGCCCCTCGCCCAGCTCGCCCCGCTCGGCGACGACGGCGGGCCGGTGTCCATCGTGGACGCGCTCGGCACCGACCTGCGCGACGAGCCCGGCGGCACCCTGGCCATGCCGGGCGTGCCGCTCGGGACCCGGCTCGTCGCGGCCGGGTCACCGCGCGACGGGTGGCTGCCGGTGCGCGTACCGGGGGCGGGGGCTCCGTTGTGGGTGTCCCAGGCCGACGTCCGCACCGATCCGGCCGACCCGGTCGCGACCGCGCGGCGGCTGCTCGGGGTCGTCTACGTCTGGGGCGGGCTCTCCCCGGGCGGCATCGACTGCTCCGGCCTCGTGCACCTGGCCTGGCGGTGCGCCGGGATGCGGCTGCCGCGCGAGGCCCGCGACCAGGCGGCGGCGGCCGAGTCGCTGGCGCCGGGCGAGGAGCGGGCCGGCGACCTGTACTTCTTCGCCCTGCCCGGAGCCCGCATCCACCACGTCGGCATCGTGGTCGAGCCGGGCGTGATGCTGCACGCCTCCGGCGAGGCCCGGATCGTCATCGAGGAACCGGTGCCACCGGACCTGGCCGTGATCCTCACCGGCGCGGGCCGCCCGAAGGCCACTGCCTAGCGGCCGCTCAATGCGGCCGGGGCGGCCGGCGTTCGCTCCAGCGGCCACTTCGCGCGGCCACTTCGCGCGGCCACTTCGCGTGTCCGAGTGTTCGTGGCCGAGTGTTCGTGGGCGAGTGCGTGTGGGGAGTGCGTGTGGGGAGTGCGTGCGGGGAGTGCGTGCGGCGAGTGCGTGCGGCGAGTGCGTGCGGCGAGTGCGTGCGGCGAGTGCGTGCGGCGAGTGTGCGTGGCGAGTGCGTGCGGCGAGTGCGTGCGGCTTTGTCCGGCGGCCGTGCAACGCGGGCCGGGTGGGCGGGTTTGCGCTAGCGGCCGTTCAGCGCGGCCAACGCGGCGTGGACCACGCCCTCGGTGCGTTCCAGGGCGCGGCGGGCGTCGGCGGTGGGGGTCTGGGCCAGCAGTGCGACCAGGGCGACCTTCGACTCGCCGTCCGCCTCGGCCAGGGCGACCGTGCACGTCTTGGCGGGCAGGCCGGTCGCCTGGGTCAGCATCCGGACCTGGCGGCCGCGCAGCTTGGTGTTGCTGGCGACCATGTCGGTCATCAGGTTCGAGTACGTGCGGCCGAGGCGGACCATCACGGCTGTGGACAGGGCGTTGAGGACGAGCTTCTGGGCGGTGCCGGCCTTCATGCGGGTCGAGCCGGTGATCGCCTCCGGGCCGGTGTCGACCGCGATGTGCACGTCGGCCAGGTCGGCGAGGGGAGCCGCGGGGTTCGCGCTGACCAGGACCGTGCTCGCTCCGGCGGCGCGGGCGGCGCGGAGGGCGCCGGCCACGTACGGGGTGGTGCCGCTCGCCGTCGCGCCCACCGCCACGTCCCCGGCGCGCAGCCCGGCCGCCGCGGCCGCGCCCTGCTCGGCGTCGTCCTCGGCACCCTCGGCCGCGGTGTGCAGCGCCGGCAGCCCGCCCGCGATGTGGGCGACGACCCGCTCGTAGCCGACGCCGAACGTCGGGTGCAGCTCGGCCGCGTCCAGCACCGCCATCCGCCCCGACGTGCCGGCCCCGAAATAGTGCATGCGGCCGCCGCCCCGCAGCGCGGTGACGGCGAGCTCGACGGCTTGGGCGACTTCGGGAAGTACCAGCGAAACGGCCGGCGCGACCTTGCGGTCCTCGGCGTTGATCAGCCTGAGCATGTCCAGCGTGGGCAGGCGGTCGATGGCCACCGTGAGCGGATTGCGCTCCTCGGTGGGCGAGGACCCGGGGGCATCGCTCACCAGCGGCCCCGCTCGGCCCTGGTCCGCCGGCTGTGCGCCGTGTGGTGGGTCGCCGGCGGGGTCGTGCGAGACCAGCGGCCCCGCTCGGCCTTGGTCCGCCGGTTGTGCGCCGTGTGGTGGGTCGCCGGCGGGGTCGTGCGTGTGGCTCACCAGCGGCCCCGCTCGGCCTTGGTTCGCCGGCTGCGTACCGCGTCGCGGGTGGCCTCCAGGGCCGTGCGCGTGCGGTCGTAGGTGCGCTGGGCCACGCCGACGAACACGCAGTCGACGACCGTGAGCTGGGCGAGGCGGCTGGCCATGGCGCCGGAGCGGAACGTCGTCTCGCGGGCGGCGGTGGTGAGCACCAGGTCGGCTTCGCGGGTGATCGGCGACTTCGGGAAGTTGGTGAGCGCGACCGTCGTCGCACCGCGCCGTCCGGCCTCGGCGAAGGCCTCCATGGTGTCCACGGTCGTGCCGGTGTGCGAGATGCCGACCGCGACGTCGCCCGTGGCGAGCAGGGCCGCGCTGGTCAGGGCGAGGTGCAGGTCCGACCACGCGTACGCGGTCAGCCCGATGCGGTGCAGTTTCTGCTGGAAGTCCTGGGCCACGAACGCGCTCGCGCCGACGCCGTAGATGTCGATCCGGCGGGCCGCGGCGATCGCCGTGATGACCTTCTCCAGTGCCTCGAGGTCGAGCTGGGCGGCGGTGTCCTCGACGGCCCGGGCGTCGGCGAACGCGATGGTCTTGACCACCTGGCCGAGGTCGTCGGAGAGGCTGATGTCGCTGCCGATCGCCTCCTGGGCCGGGTCGTCCTGCACCCGTCCGGACTCGGCGGCCAGCTTCAGGCGGAGCTCCGGATAGCCCGATACGCCGATGGCGCGGCAGAACCGGATGACCGTAGTTTCGGAGGTGTCGGCCCGCTTGGCCAGCTCCGTGATGGTCATCTGGGCGGCGGTGGCCGCCTCCTCGACGATGATCCGGCCGACCCGCTGCTCGGCCCGCGACAGCGAGGGCAGGAGCCCGCGGATCTTCACGGCCGTGGAGACCTGGCGAGCCTCGTCCTTCATGTGGAAAAGTTTCCGTTGCCTCGTCGGTTTCGTCAATGGAATGCGGTGGCGCGATGCGCGAGTCCCTGGTCATCGGCGTGGACGCCGGCGCCACCACGACCCGCTGCGCGCTGAGCGACCTCGACGGCAACATCCTCGCGCGGGCGGAGGCCGGAGGGGCCAACCGGAACTCGAGCGGTTCGGCGCCGGCCGAGGCCCTCGCGACCGCGCTGCGCACCCTACTCGATCAGTCAAGGGACGATCTCGCCCGGGTCGCGCTCGGCGTGGTCGGGGTCGCGGGCGGGGCGTCGCTGCGGGCCGCGACCCAGGCCGCGGCCGAGGAGGCCTGGCACGCCGTCGGGCTGCCGGGGCGGGTGGCCGCGGTGACCGACCTCGAGGCGGGCTTCGCCGCCGGCACCTCGTCGCCGGACGGGCTGCTGCTGCTCGCGGGCACCGGGGCGGTCGGCGCGGCGTTCACGGGTGGGCGGCTGACGCATCGCTGCGACGGGTACGGCTGGCTGCTCGGCGACGAAGGCTCGGCCGTCTGGATCGGTCGCGCCGGCCTGCGGGCCGTGCTGCGCGCGCTCGACGGCCGCGGCCCGGCCACCGCGCTCACGCCGTTGCTGAGTGACTTCCTGCACGTGCCGGCCGATCCCCAGGCCTTGCTGCGCGACGCGTTCGACCATCCGCCGGCCGCCCTGGGCGCGCTGGCGCCGCTGATCTGTTCGCTCCCGGACGACCCGGTGGCCCTCGGCATCGTCGAGGAGGCGGCCGCCCATCTCCTGCACACCCTGGACACCGTGGCCGCGCGGGCCGCGCTGGCCGATCCGCCGGTGGTCCTCGCCGGGTCCGTCCTGCTGACCGAGGGGCCGGTCGCCGAGCGCGTCCGGGCGGGTGTGCGCGAGCGTTACCGGATCGTGCCCATCGATGCCCGGTACGGCCCGGCGGGCGCCCTGTGGCTGGCGATTTCCCAGCTCAGCGGGGCATTTCCCGATCCCTTGGTACACGCCCGGCTCACTCGGTAAGAATCTTCCGCCTCTTGCAAGTTTGGTTGGAAACCTTCAAGCTCATCGACAGGCGTCCCTTCTCCAAGGAGTCGCGATGAGTCTTCTCTCCCGGCGAGCCCTGCTGCGCACCGGCGCGCTGGCCGCCACCTCGGCCACCCTCGGCGCCTGCGCACTGTCCGGCGGCGGGAACGACCAACCGACCAGCACCGAGCAGGGCGCCAAGAACGCCGCGAACCCCCTGGGCGTCAAGGAGGATGCGCCGCTCGAGGTCGTCATCTTCAACGGCGGCTTCGGCGAGGACTACGCCAAGGCGCACGAGGCGATGTACACCGAAAAGTATCCAAAGGCGCAGATCAAGCACTCCGCGACCCAGCAGATCGGCCAGACCCTGCAGCCGCGCTTCGTCGACGGCAGCCCGCCGGACGTGATCGACAACTCCGGCGCCGGCCAGATCGACTTCAACGGCCTCGTCTCGCAGGGCGCCCTGGCCGACCTCGCCCCACTGCTGGACGCCCCGAGCGTCGACGACCCGGCCAGGAAGGTGCGCGACACGCTGCTGCCGGGATCCCTCCTGCCCGGCACCTACGACGGCAAGACGATGGCCCTCAACTACACATACACGGTCTACGGCATCTGGTACTCGGCCAAGCTGCTGAACGACAAGGGCTGGCAGTACCCGAAGACGTGGGACGACATGATCGCCCTGTGCAAGACGATCAAGGCGGCCGGCATCGCGCCCTGGACGTATCAGGGGAAGCATCCGCGGTACATGTCGTGGCCGATCCTGTCCGCCGCCGCCAAGCTGGCCGGCCCGGACGTCCTCGTCGCCATCGACAACCTGGAGCCCAACGCCTGGAAGCACGAGGCGATCCTGGCCGCCGCCGACGCGTACTCCCAGCTGGCCGTGGACGGGTACATCCTGCCCGGCTCCGAGGGCCTGGACCACATCCAGTCCCAGACCGAGTGGTGCAAGGGCAAAGCGGTCTTCATCTCCTGCGGCTCCTGGCTGGAGAGCGAGCAGAAGGCGGTCACCCCGCCCGACTTCCAGATGACGGTCGCGCCCACGTCCAGTCTGTCCTCATCGGACAAGCTGCCGTTCGAGGCACTGCGCGGTACAACAGGGGAGCCCTTCGTCGTTCCCGCCAAGGCGAAGAATCTCGCGGGCGGGCTCGAATATCTCCGCATCATGCTGTCCAGGAAGGGAGCGATCGATTTCACGAACCGCGTCGCCAGCCTCACCTGCGTCGCGGGCCTGGACCAGGGCGTGAACCTGCCGCCCGGCCTGGCGTCGGTCACGAAGGCCTTGAAGGCATCGGGGGACAAGGGCTTCAATTGGGTGTACAACTCCTACTACCGCAAACTCGAACGCGAACTCGTCGATGCGGCGTGCGGCGCCCTGTTCACCAAGCAGATCAACGCCCGGCAATTCGTCGAGCAGTGCCAGAAGGGCGCCGACGCGATCGCCAAGGACGACACCATCAAGAAGTACAAGCGGAGCTGACCGGATGCGCCACGGGCGGCGCCTGTTCGCCATCACGTTCCTGCTGCCGGCCGTGGCCGTCTACGCCGTCTTCGTCGTCTCCCCGTATCTGCAGGCGTTCCAGATCTCGGCCACGAACTGGCGCGGCCTGAGCCCCACGTGGGACTACGTCGGCCCGGACAACTTCACGCGATTGCTGTCCGACGAGTACTTCTGGAACGCGTTGCGGCACAACGCGATCCTGCTGGCCGTCCTCCCGCTCGCGACGATCGGACTGGGCCTGTTCTTCGCCTCGATGCTGAACATCCACGGCGTGCGGTTCGGTTCCGTGTACCGCATCGTGTACTTCTTCCCGCAGGTCCTCTCGGTAGCCATCATCGGCGTCCTCTGGCGCGAGATGTACGCCCCGAACGGCGGCCTGGTGAATGGATTCCTGCGCGCGGTGGGCCTGAACGCCCTGACCCGCACCTGGCTCGGCGACGCCGACGTGGCCTTCTGGGCCGTGCTGGTGGTGATGATCTGGAGCAATGTCGGCTTCTACGTCGTCCTGTTCGGCGCCGCCATGTCGGCGATTCCGCGCGAGATCTACGAAGCGGTCTCCCTGGACGGCGCCGGCAGATTCACCGTCCTGTGGCGCATCACCATCCCGCTGCTGTGGGACACGATCCAGGTCGCCTGGGTGTACCTCGCGATCATCGCCCTGGACGGCTTCGCCCTCGTCCAGATCATCACCAACGGCGGCCCCGAGTTCAGCACGGACGTCGTCGGGCTGCGGCTCTACAACACGGCTTTCGGCGAATCCAAGTTCGGCTACGCCTCGGCGATCGGCGTGGCCATGTTCTTCGTGACGCTGTCGGTCGCGATAGCGTCGTTGCGCCTGACCCGCCGCGATCGCATCGAGTACTGACCATGCGCCTCCGTCTGGGCAACGCCTTCTCCCACGTCTTCCTCTTCGGCTGGGCCGTGCTGACCACGTTCCCCTTGCTGTGGGCGGTGCTGTCGTCCTTCAAATCGGACGACGAGATCCTGTCCGACGCGTGGGGCCTGCCCTCGACGCTGCGTTTCTCGAACTGGTCCCGCGCCTGGAACGAGGCCCACATGGGCCGCTACTTCCTGAACAGCACCATCGTCGTGGCGGGCGCCCTGTTCCTGACGATGCTGCTGGGCGCGATGGCCGCCTATGTATTGGCCCGCTACGAACTGCGCGGCATGCGCCTGCTCTACTACGCCTTCGCGGGCGGCATGGTGTTCCCGGTCTTCCTGGCGCTGGTCCCACTGTTCTTCGTGGTGAAGAACCTGGGCCTGCTCGGCACGCTGCCCGGCCTGATCCTGGTGTACACGGCGTATTCGCTGCCCTTCACCGTGTTCTTCCTGACCGCGTTCTTCCGCACGTTGCCGACGGCGGTGGGCGAGGCGGCACTGGTGGACGGGTGCTCACACTGGAGCTTGTTCTTCCGCATCATGCTGCCGATGGCTCGTCCGGGCCTGATCTCGGTGGGCATCTTCAACTTCTTGACGCAGTGGAACCAGTACATCTTCCCGATCGTGCTGATGCAGGGGGAGGGCGCCGAAAAACGCTGGGTCCTCGCGCAGGGGCTGACGGCCCTGGCCGTGAACGAGGGCTATGCGGGCGACTTCGGCGGGCTGTTCGCGGGGATGACGATCGCGATGCTGCCGGTGGTGTTGCTGTATCTGGCGTTTCAGCGTCAGGTGCAGTCCGGCCTGACCGCGGGGCAGCTCAAGTAGCAGCAGACCCGCGGCTGCGCGTCAGTGTCAGTCAGTTCACTCTGGGGAGGGCGTTGTACCAGACCTGAGCCATGTACTTGTAGCCGTTGTCGTTCGGGTGGACCCGCTCGGCGCCGATCGAGTCGGCTGAGATCTGGGTGGAGACCATGTCCACGACGATGACGTGGCTGCGGGCGGCGGCCAGGGTGGGTAGGCCGGCGTTGTAGCCGACCTCCTGGTCCTGCTGCCACTGGTTGTTGAACGGGGTCAGCGGGATTTTCGCCACGATCACGTACGACGTGGGGGAGGCGGCGTGGATCTCGTCCAGGAGGTGGTTCATGCTCGCGAGCATCTGGGCGGAGGTGTGGTTCAGGCCGTCGTCGTTCGTGCCGGCGTGGATCAGGATGATGTTGGGGCGCTTGAGGGCGACCCAGGTGCGGGCCTCGGCGCCCAGTTGGTCGATGGTCCAGCCTGAATGGCCCTCGTGGTACATGGGGGCGGTGCCCTGGGTGCCGACGAAGGTGTGCGGGCGGCCGGTGAGGAGCTGGTCCAGGAACTTGCGGTAGCCCTGGCCGTCGGTGCTCGCCAGGCCGAGGGTGATCGAGTCGCCCATCGGCATGATCGAGTAGGCGGCGGTGCCGAGGTCGCGGGGGCGCTTGGAGGTGGTGACGCCGCCGGGCTGGCCGGCTGGTTGTTGCTGTTGTACGGCCGCGGGGGGCTGGCCCAGCGCCGCGGCTACCGCGGCGAGGAATGCGGCAATGAACTCGCGCAAGATTGCTCTCCTAGGTGCGGGGCGCCCGTGATCCTCGCACACCCGGGATGACATTTGTACCGTCCGATCGCGTACAAGCGAGGCTACGGCGCGGGGCGGGATCGGCGCAGGCTGATGGCATGCGAAATAACGCTGTTGCCCTGTTCTTCCTGGCCCCGCTGGTCGCGGAGTTCCTGCTCGGCGACTTCGGGATCAATGCGCTGTTTGCCCTGGTGTTCCTGGCCCCGATGTACGGCGGCGGCGCCATTCTGATCCGCGAGTTCGCGCGGCGCACCGGGCGCGGGTGGCCGACGATGCTGACCCTGGCGCTCGCGTACGGCGTGATCGAGGAGGGGCTCGTCACGCAGTCGCTGTTCAACCCGAACTACGCGGGGCTGCACCTGCTCGAGCACTGGTTCGTCCCGGTGCTGGGCATCTCGGTGCCGTGGACGCTGACCGTGCTCGCCGTGCACACCGTGTGGAGCATCAGCGTGCCGATCGCGCTGGTCGAGCACCTCAGCCCGGCCACCCGTACGACGCCGTGGCTGCGCGTGCCGGGGCTGGTCGTGGCGGGCGCGCTGTGCCTGCTCGGCGCGCTGCTCAACGTGTTCGGGACCTGGACCAGCGATCACTTCCAGGCGCCCTGGCCGCGGCTGGCCGGAGCCGCGATCGTCGGGCTGGCGCTGATCGTGCTCGCGTTCCGCTGGCCGCATCGCGAAACGACACCCGGCACTGTGCCGCCGGCCTGGCAGGTGCTCGTGCTCACGCTCGTCGCCGGGGCGCTGTTCCGGCTGCCCGACGCCACCCCGACCTGGCTGAACGTCGCGCTCATGGTGCTGGTGTTCGGCGGGCTGACGGTGGCCGTGCTGCGCTGGTCGCGCCGGGACGGGTGGGGCGCCGGGCACCGGCTCGCGCTCGCCGCGGGAGCCACGCTGACCTATGCCTGGCACTCCTTCTTCATGCGGCCGTTCATGGGCGACGGGCCAGTCGTCACACCCGTCAGCCACGTCGTGTTCGCGGTGCTCGCGATCGTCCTCTTGTACTTTGCGATGCGCGCAACGCCCCGTTCACCCGAGCCGCACACAATCACCGCATGAACCACCAGGCAGCGGTCGACGAGATCCAGGCCCTCTTCACGAGCGAGGGCGCGCAGGAGTACCTCGGCGAACCGGTGACGCAGGCCCAGCACATGCTGCAGGCGGCGGCACTGGCAGTACAAGCGAAGGCTCCGGAAACCCTCGTGGCGGCGGCACTGCTGCACGACGTGGGACATTTCCACGGGCTGCTGAGCGGGGCCGACCTCATGGAGGGCCGGGACAACCGGCACAGCGACACCGGGGCCGACTGGCTGGCGCAGTGGTTCGGGCCCGCGGTGTGCGAGCCGGTGCGGCTGCACGTGGCGGCGAAGCGGTACCTATGCGTGGTCGAACCCGGCTACTACGACCGTCTGTCGGCGGCGTCCAAGTTCACGCTAGGCGTGCAGGGCGGTCCGATGTCGCCGGAGCAGGCCGAGCGGTTCGCCGCGCACGAGTACGCGGACGCCGCCGTGGCCCTGCGTCGCTGGGATGAGCAGGCCAAAGAGCCGGCGGCGGACGTGCCGCCGTTCGCGGAGTACCGAAACCTGCTTGTCCGCCTCATGTCGGATTGACGATCGGTTTCCGGGCAGCGCGGCCGGAGCGCCCCCGGCCAGACTGTCGTGATGGCCACCGATGTTCCGGCGAACGCCTTCCGCGAACTGGACCGCGCGAACCCCGAGATCCAGCGGGTCCGTGAGGTCGCCATCGCCGCCCTGCACCTGGCGCCCGGCCAGCGGATTCTCGACGCCGGGGCGGGCACCGGGGAGGTGGCGCGGCTGCTGGCGACGCGGCTGTGCGACTCCGGCGCGATCGTGGCCCTGGACGCCTCGGAGGCGGCGATCGCGGTCGCGCGGGAGCGGGACGAGGGGTCGTGCGTGCAGTACATCTGCGGCGACGTGACGGCCATGGACTTCCCGGACGGCTGGTTCGACGCGGTGCGCTGCGAGCGGGTGCTGCTGCACCTCGGCGACCCGGACGCGGCCGTGGCCGAGCTGGCCCGGGTGACCCGCCCCGGCGGCCGGGTCTGCCTGGTCGACACCGACTGGGAGTCGGTGGCAGTCGACGGCCTGCCCCGCCCGCTGGTCGCCCGGGTCCGCGAGCACCTGCTGGCCACGGTGGTCGGCCAGCACCTGGACATGGGCCGCACGCTGCGCCGGCGGCTGCGGCGGGCCGGGTTGGCCGAGGTCACAGCGGTCCCGGTCGCGCTGTACTTCCCCGATCCCATCGCGGCCGCCGCCGTCCTGCCGATGGTCAACCCGATGGTCCCGCCGGAGGCCGGCCTGATCCCCGGCGACCTGCGCGAGGACTGGTTCGGCGCCCTCGGCGAAGCCGGCGAGCGCGGCGATTTCCTGGCCACGCTCACGATGTGGGTGGCCAGCGGGACGGTTTAGCCCTCGGCGGCGGCGAGGAGCTCGCGGAGCAGCGCTGAGAGTTGGCGGCGGCGGGCCTCGGGGAGGTGGTCGAGGACCTCGCGCTGGGCGTCCAGGCCGGCCACCACGGCCTGGTCGACGAGGTCGCGGCCGCGGCGGGTCAGGGTGATGACCAGGCCGCGGCGGTCGGCCGGGTCCGGGGCGCGGGTCACCAGGCCGGCCTTCTCCAGGCGGTCGAGCCGGCCGGTCATCCCGCCGGTGGTCAGCATCGAGGACGCGGTCAGCGCCTTCGGGGAGAGCTGGAACGGCTCGCCCGCGCGGCGCAGGGTCGCGAGCACGTCGAACTCGCCGCGGTTGATGCCGAGGGCGCCGTACACCTTCTCCTGGCGATCGCCCATGATCCGCGACAGCCGGTAGATCCGGCCGAACACGGCCATGGCGTCGGTCTGCAGCTCCGGGCGCTCGCGGCCCCACTGTTCCACGATCCGGTCGACGTCGTCCACGATCCCAGGCTAGCACTCGCTTGCTTCTAAGTAGCTTAGTGGTAAGCTACTTAGTCATGAGGAACCTGACAGCGATCGCCCCCGTGCTGTGGGGGACCACGTACCTCGTGACCACCGAGCTGCTCCCGGCCGACCGGCCGCTGCTGGCCGGCACCCTGCGCGCCCTGCCCGCCGGGCTGCTGCTCGTCGCGGCCGCCCGCGCGCTGCCGAAGGGCGCCTGGTGGTGGCGCGCGGCGGTGCTCGGCACGCTCAACATCGGGCTGTTCTTCGCGCTGCTGTTCGTCGCCGCGTACCGGCTGCCGGGCGGGGTCGCGGCCGTCCTCGGCGCGCTCGGCCCGTTCGTCGTGGCCGGCCTCGCCTTCGGGCTGCTCGGCCAGCGCCCCGCGGTCCGGGTCCTGGCCGCCGGGGCCGCCGGCGTGGCCGGGGTCGCCCTGCTGGTCCTGCGCTCGTCGGCCGCCCTCGACCCGATCGGGCTCGCGGCGGCGGCGGGCGGCATGGTGTCCATGTCCCTCGGTACCGTCCTGGGCAAGCGCTGGGGCGTGCCCGAGGGCTTCGCCGAGCGCCGGCAGGCCCTGCTCGCGCTGACGGGCTGGCAGCTGACCGTCGGTGGGCTGCTGCTCGTCCCGGCCATGCTCCTCGTCGAGGGCCTGCCGCCCGCGCTGAGCTGGACCAACGTCGCCGGCTTCGGGTACCTGTCGCTGGTCGGCACGGCCGGCGCGTATCTGCTGTGGTTCCGCGGCGTCACCTCCCTCCCGCCCGAGCGCGTCACGCTGCTCGCCCTGCTCAGCCCGGTCGTCGCGGCCGCCCTGGGCTGGGTCGCGCTGGGCCAGGCGCTGTCCGCCGGGCAGCTCACCGGGGCCGCGATCGTGCTGGTCGCGGTGCTGATCGGGGCCGGGACGTTCAAGGTCGGCAAGCCGACAGCGGCGCTCAAGGTCGCCACCGCGCCGTAGCCTTGGGCGGGTGACCCGCCGCGTCGCCATCGCCGCGCTCCTGGTCCTGATCGCGGCCGCGGCCGGGATCGCGGCGGAGACGCTGGCCCGGCCCGGCGACCGGCCGGGACGCGTGCTGACCCGGACCTCCTCGACCCGGATCGTCGCCGGCGTCGGCTGGACCCACCGCTGGACCGCCGCGCCGGGCGGGGTCACCGACGCGGCCGGCAACGAGTGGGAGTCCGACGCGGCCGTGGTCCAGGGCGGGGCCGCGGCCAAGGAGCTGGCGGCGGGGAGTTCGGCGCCGTACCGGTACAGCCGCGGCGGCACCCCGACGTTCAGCCTTCCGGTGCCGCAGCCGGGCACCTATGCCGTGACGCTCTCGCTGGCCGCACCCGAGCGCGGTGGTGCTCCGGAGGCCGCCGTCACGGTCAACGGGCAGCGGGTCCGTCTCGCCGGTACCGGCGCCGGGCGGGTCCGCCACGCCATCGTCCTCGTCCCGGTCACCGGCGACACCGCCACCGTCGCCGTGAGCGCGCTGGAGCACCTGGCCGGGGTCGCCGCCGTCACGGCGACCATGGCCCGCACCGGCACCGACCCGCTGCGCACCGAGCTGGCCGAGGAGTTCGACGGCACCGGCCCGCTGACCGGCTGGACCCCGGAGCTCGGCGGCGGGGGCTGGGGGAATGCGGAGCTGCAGGAGTACACCGCGGACCAGGCCAACGCGGTAAGAACCGGCGACGGCCGCCTCGCCATCACCGCGAGACGCGATGGTGGCAGGTACACCTCGGCGCGACTCCGCAGCGAGTTCGCGGCCCAGTACGGGCGGATCGAGAGCGTGCTGCGAGTACCAACGGGAAAGGGCTTGTTGCCGGCGTTCTGGATGCTCGGCGCGGACGTCGCCACCACCGGCTGGCCCGCCGCCGGCGAGGTCGACATCATGGAATCCCTGGGCGCGGACCGGGTCTACGGCACCTTCCACGGCCCCGACGGCACCGAGCGCGGCTGGGAACGCCAGTTCACCGCGCGCGTCGACAACGGACCGCACCGGTACGCCCTGGAATGGTGGCCCGGCCTGCTCCAGTGGACGGTCGACGGGGTGGTGCAGGCGACCCTGCGCGAGGAGGATCTGGGCGCCAAGCAGGCGTGGGTCTTCGAACGCCCGATGTTCCTGCTGCTGAACGTGGCCGTCGGCGGAAGATGGCCCGGCACCCCACCGCCCTCGACCAGCTTTCCGCAGACGATGTACGTGGATTCGGTACGATGGCAGCGTTAGGTTCTTGGCCATGAGCTTCGATGCCATCGTCGTCGGCGCCCGGGTCGCCGGTTCCCCCACGGCCATGCTGCTCGCCCGGGCGGGCCACCGCGTCCTGCTGCTGGACCGCGCCACCTTCCCGAGCGACGTCATCTCGACCCACCTGATCCACGTACCGGGGATGGCGTACCTGCGACGCTGGGGCCTGCACGACGCCGTGGCCTCGGCGGGGGCTCCGCCGCACGAACGCTTCACGATGGACTTCGGCCCGTTCGCCATCAGCGCCCCGCCGCCCGCGGTCGACGGCGCCGCGCACCCGTACTGCGTCCGCCGCACCGTCCTGGACAGCATCCTCCTCGACGCGGCCCGCTCGGCCGGAGTCACGGTCCGCGAGGGCGTCACGGTCACGGAGCTGGTCGTCGAGGACGGTCGCGTCGTGGGCGTGCGCGGCGACGGCTTCGAGGAATACGCCCGGATCGTCATCGGCGCGGACGGCCTGCGCTCGACGGTGGCCGCGGCGGTCGGCGCCACCCGCTACACGGAAACTCCGGCCCTGACCGCGTGCTACTACGCATACTACCGCGGTGTCGAGCCCCGCGAGGGCGCCGAGATCTACCAGCTGGGCGACCGCGCGGTGGTCCTGTTCCCCACCAACGACGACGAGACCTGCGTGTTCGTGGCCTGCCCGATCGCCCAGTTCCACGAATTCCGCACCGACGTCGAAGCCAACTACGCAGAAGCCCTTTCCCGTGTACCTCCAGTGGCCACGCGAATCGCCGCCGCCACCCGCTCGGGCCGCATGCACGCGACGGCGGACGTCCCGAACTTCTTCCGCCAGTCCGCGGGTCCGGGCTGGGCCCTGGTGGGCGACGCGGGCTACCACAAGGACCCGGTCATGGCCGCCGGCATCACCGACGCCTTCGTGTGCGCCTCCCTGCTGGCCGACGCGGTCCACAGTGGACTCTCGGCGGGCGGTGATCTCGACGCGGCGGTGGCGGCCTACGTCGAGGAGCGCGACCGGCGCTTCCTCCCGGCCCTGCAGCTGACGTGCCAGCTCGCGTCGATGGAACCGCCGACGCCGGAGATGGCGGCGCTGTTCGCCACGATCGCCGCCAGCCCGGCCGAGTCGACGCGCTTCTTCGGCGTCCTGCAGGGGAGTACGCCGATCCCGGAGTACTTCGCCCCGGACAACCTCGGCCGCATCATGAGCGGCGCCCAGGGTTAGTCCCAGAAGTCGGCCGGGCGGGCGGCCACCTCGCGGCCGGACTGTTCCAGGTCGGCGGCCCACGGCAGCATGCGCTCGAACGTCGGCTGGCCCGTCGCGGCCAGCTGCCGGATCACCGCCACGTTGCGTTCGATGCGGCCCAGCATCGCGTCGCGGACGGCGGTGCGGTCGCCGGTGTAGCCGTACGCGTCCAGCAGCAGGTGGAAGCGCCGCCGGTCGTCGTTCGGCGGGAAGCCGGCCGGTTCGGTGATCGCCGCCGTCAGCAGCGGGGACCAGGTCAGGGCGGTGAACGCCAGGTCGTCCTCGCGGGTGCAGGGGCTCGCCAGCTCCCAGTCGACGAAGCCGGTCAGGGCGCCGTCGGACCAGACGGCGTTCCACGGGGCGGCGTCGAGGTGGCCGATCAGCAGGCCCGGCTCCCAGGGGCGGCCGGTGAACCAGACGGCGTCGGTCGGCGGGCGGTACGACTCCGTGGTGTCGTGCAGGCGGCGTAGCCAGGCGCCGACCTGGCGCAGGGTGTCGTCGGAGCGGACCCACTCCGGCCACGGCTGGGGTTCGCCGAGGGTCTCGCCCGGCAGGTACGTCAGGCGTTCGCGGCCCTGGTCGTCGAAGCCCAGAACCCGCGGGGAGCCAGCGAATCCGGCCTGTTCCAAGTGGCGCAGGACGGTGTGGACGGTTGCCGTGAACGGTTGGGCTGGGCGGCGGACCTCGTTGTCGACGCGGACGGCACCGTAGGTGCGGCCGCCGGGGAGCCGTTCTTCGGTCATTCCACCGTTTCTAGCGTGCCCGCGCGATCGCGGCGAGCGATTAACCGGCGGTGCGGCGCCAGCGCAGGCCGGCGGTCAGGGCCAGGGCGGCGGCGAGGAGGTAGCCGCCCGCCCACACGATGCGGGTCGTCGTGTCCCAGCCGGTGTACAGCCCCATGTACGCCACCGCGAGGAGCAGGGCGCACGCCGGGACGATGGCCAGGGCGGCGGTGAAGCGGTCGAACGTGCGCGTGGCGGGCCTGGACAGGCGGATGCCGCGCAGGGCGGCGGCCAGCAGGAGCGTCAGCGCGGCCAGCCAGTCGAACGGCAGGTCGGCGGGCAGCAGACTGTGGATCGGGCTGGCCAGCATGATCGCGATCGCCGCGACGGCCACCGCGGCGATGGTGGCGACCTGGCCGTTGCCGGTCACGCGGGTTGCGGTTTCCGGCTTGTCTGCGGCAAGGTCGGTGCCGGCGGTCCGCCTGGACCAGATGACGGTCGCGGTGACGCCCAGGGCCACCGCGGCGACGGGAACCAGCTGGTGCGCGATGGTGTAGCTGATGTCGGCCATGGTCAGCTCCCCATGATGAACTTCACGGCGGCGAAGGCGACGCCGATGCCGCCGAGGACGATGGCGGTCCAGTCGGCCGCGCGGGGACCCGGCCGACGCAGTCGCCAGGCCCGCCATGCGACGGCGAGGCCGAGACCGAGGCCGCCCAGCAGCCCCGGTCCGTTGATCTCGCCGCCCGCGGCCGGGAGCAGCAGCAGGAGCGCGGCGAGACCGGCGGACACGAGGGCGAACACCTCGCCGAAACCGGTGCCGACGCCGGAAATCGGGCGCCCGGACGGTACCGTCGACGCGGCTTTTGGCGTTTCTCGAGGCGTTTCCGGCCACAGCTGTTCGGCCGGTTGCGCCACCGCGAGGGGTTGCGGCGGCGCCTGCGTCGCGAACGCGGGTGGGGCGATCGGTGGGAGTGCGGGGGCCGTCGCCAGGTGCAGGGCGCCCTCGGCCACGACCAGCTGCGGCTCCTCGAGGACGGTCGGGGCGACGCCCGTTGCGCGGTGCAGCATGGTGGCGATCAGCGGCGTCCGGGTGCCGCCGCCCACGAGGAACCAGCCGGTGACCGACTCTGGCCGGATTCGGGCTTCCTTCACCGTGGTGAGGGCGAGCTCGACCGTGCGCGCCAGCACGGGCTCGGCGGCGGCGTCGAACTGCTGGCGGGTGAACAGTACCTCGCTGTCCGCGGCCGGGATGAACATGCTCGCCGACGACTCGCGGGACAGCGCCTCGCGCAGGTGGCGGGCGTCGGTCCAGAGCATGGTGGCGTGGCGCAGGTCGGCGGCGGACTGCGGCGCGGCGAGGCGGCGCCAGGTGTCCGCGGCGGACGGTTCGACGACCGTGCGGGCGTGCGCGACGACCAGCGCGTCGAGGTCCAGGCCGCCCACGTCGTCGAGGCCGCGGCACGCGAGGTCCCGGAACCCGTCGGCGGTGCGCTGCACGACGCTCGCGTCGAAGGTTCCCGCCCCGAGGTCATAGACGACAACCGACTGCCCCACTTGTACCGCATGACCCAGCACGGCCGCGAAGTACGTGGCCGCGGCGACGGGCTCGGCGATCAGCGTGGGCGCCGGCAGCCCGGCCTGCGCGGCCGCGTCGAGCAGCACCTGGCGCCGGGCCGAGCCCCAGGTCGCCGGGCAGGTCATGGTCAGCGTCGCGGGCGGGCCGCCGAGAGTGCGCACCGCCTCGTCGCGCACCCGGGTGAGGGTGGCCGCGACCAGCTCGGTGACGGGCACGGCGCGGTCGCCCAGCAGCACCTCGAGGTCGTCGATGCGGCGCTTGGGGTGCGGCTCGAAGCGCGCGGGATCGAGGCGCGCGGCGTTCTCCGCGTCGCGGCCCACGAGCAGGCGCCCGGCGTCGTTGCGGAACACGGCCGAGGGCAGCAGCGGGGAGGAGTCGAACAGCAGCGGCCGGACCTTGCCGCCGGGATGTCGGAGCACGGCAACGGTACTCGACGTTCCGTAGTCGATTCCCAGCGCGGCATCCGGCACGGGGCGAAGCATAGGGACCTTCGACTCGCGGAAACGATCCTTCGATCGGCTCGCGAAAACTGTCAGACCCGCCGCGTAAGGTGCCCAATGCGATCAACCCCACGAGAGGAGGCCCGCGGTGCTCGGACTGGTGCTCAGCGCGTTACGGGCGCGCGCCGCGCAGGCGTGGGCCGTCTTCGTGCTCGCCGTGCTGCTGGTGACCGCGGCCGCCGCCGGACCGTGGTTCGCCGCCGGGGCCGAGCGCCGGGCCGCCGCGGCCGACGTCGCCGCCGCGCCCGCGAGCGAGCGCACCGTTTCGGTTCGTCGCCAGACGAATGCGGACGGCGACCCGGCATCGGCCCTGGCCGCCTACCGGGACACCGTCGAGCGGCTGCTCCCGCTGGGCGGCCCGGCCGCGCCCAGCACCGTCGGCATCGCCGCCGACATGCTGCTGGACCGGCCCGACAGCACGCCGAAGGTCGCCGTGGTCTACCGCGAGAAGGTCTGCGACCACCTGCGGATCGACGGCCGGTGCCCGGCGGCCGCGGGCGAGGTCATGCTGAGCACGGCCGCCGCCGACGCGCTCGGGCTGCGCACCGGCGACCCGGTCGTGCTGCGCAACCGGCCGCGGGCCAAGGAGGTGCCGGCGACCGTCGTCGGGCGCTACGACCTGGCCGACCCGACCGGGGCGTACTGGGGCGATCCGCTCTTCCGCACGGGTCCCGAGGGCGGCCTCGACCCGGTGTTCACGGCCGTCGAGACGTTCGAGAGCGCGCAGCTGGCCGGGCCGACGTTCGCGTACACCGCCGAGCTGCCCGAGTCCGCGTTCACCGAACCGGACTCGCCGGTCGCGGGCGTCCTGCGGCAGGCCGACTTCGCGCTCGGCCGGGGCGGGCTGACCCTGGTCGCGCCGGGTGCGGACCTCGCCGGCCGGATCGACGCCGACCGCGACGCGATCCGGGCCGGGGTGCTCGCGGGGACGCTCGGCGCGGTGGTGCTGTGCTGGTGCGCCCTCGTGCTCGCGGGCCGGCAGACCGCCCGCGACCGGCGCGGCGACGCGGGGCTGCTGAAGCTGCGGGGCGGATCGCGGGGGCGGGCGCTGCGGCTGGGGGTGGGGCAGCTGGGGGTACCGCTGGTGGCCGGCCTCCCGCCCGGGCTCGCGCTCGGCTGGTGCGCCGGGCGGCTCCTCGGCGGGCCGGCGGCGCCCGAGGTCTGGCTCCTGGCCGGGGCCGCCGCCGGCGCCGCGGTCCTCGGCGGGCTGGCCGCGCTCGCCGCGGGGGAGCTCGGGGTGCTGCGGGCCCCGGTGGCGGTGCTGCTGCGGCGGGTGCCGTCCCGCAGCGGCGCCCGCCGCGCCGCCGCGGACATCGCGCTGGTCGTGCTGGCCGGGTTCGCGGCCGCGCAGCTGTGGGGGACCGGGCTGCGCACGGCGGTGCCGTTGCTGGTCGCGGTCATCGTCGCGGTGGCCGCGGCCCGGGTGCTGGCGGCCGGGGCGTCGCGGGCCGGCGCGGGGGCGCTGCGGTCGGGCCGGTTGCGGGCCGGGCTCGCCGCCGTGGCGCTGTCCCGCCAGCCCGGCGCCGACCGGCTGATGGCGCTCGTGGCCGTGGCGGTCGCGGGAGTGTGCGCGGCGACCGGCGGGCTGCTGGCCGGGCACGACGCGCGCGATGCCCGGGCCGCGCAGGAGCTTGGCGCGCCCCGGGTGCTGACCGTGCGGGCGGCGAATCCGACGGCGCTGCTCGACGCCGTGCGCCGCGCCGACCCGGACGGCCGCTCGGCGATGGCGGCCGTCGTGGACCGGACCACGGCCCCGGCCGTCCTGGCCGTCGACGCCGCCCGGCTCGGCGCGGTGACCGGCGCGGGCGCGGGCGCGGACGCGGGCGCGTGGCGCTCGGTGCTGCTGCCGGCCGGGACGGGGGCCGAGGCGCCGGCGGTGACGGGTGGGCGGCTGGTCGTACGGGCGCGCAACGGCGGCACGGTGGCGGTGCGGCTGGCGGTCGTGCTGCAGAACACCGTGACCGGCAAGCGGGCGACGTCGACGCTCGGCCCGATCGAGCCCGGCGAGCACGAGGCGGCCGCGGACGTCACCGGGTGCGCCGACGGTTGCCGCGTGGTCCGCCTCGACCTCCTGCAGCCTCCCGCCGCCGCCACGCTCACGATCACCGGGCTGCGGCAGGAGGGGCCGGCGGCGGACGTGCTCGGCGCCGCCTTCCTCGGCGATCCCCGCCAGTGGCGCAGCGGCGCGACCGGCCCGGCGATCCAGGTGAGCGCGCGGCAGGGCGCCCTGACCCTGACGGTGCCGGCCCCCGCCTCGGCCGCCGACGCTGCCGCCGACGCTGCCGCCGACGCTGCCGCCGACGCTGCCGCTGACGCCCCGGCCGCCGACGCCAATGCCGCCGACGCGGGTGAGCCTGACGCGCGCGCCTACGTGATGGGCACCGCCCTGCCGTTGCCCGCCGTCCTGGCCGGGCCGGCTCCGGCGGCGTGGCGGCTCACCGACCCGACGCTCGACCTCTTCGGCGGCGCGCCCGTGCCGGTGCACGTCGGCGCCACCGCCCCGCTGCTGCCGGTGCTCGGCACCGAGGGTGTGCTCGTCGACCTGGACGCGGCGCAGCGGCTGGGCGCCGTGGGGTCCTCGTCCGGCACCTACCAGGTGTGGCTGGCCGACGGCGCCGACCCCGCCATCGCGGACCGGCTCGGCGCGGCCGGTCTGACCATGCTCGGCACGGACACCGTCGCCGACCGGGCGGCCCGCTTCGCCGCGCGCGGGCCGGCCGTCGCCGAGCGCTTCCGGCTCTTCGCCGCCGCCCTGATCCTGCTGGCCGCGGGGGCGGCGCTCGCGGTCTCGGTCGCCGCCGAACGCCGCCAGCGCGCCGCCGACCTGCGGGCGCTGCGCGTGCAGGGCCTCCCGGCGCGCACCGCCTCGACCGCGGGCCGGGCCGGCTCCGGCGCGGTCGTGCTGGCCGGGGTGGTGACCGGCGTGCTCGCCGCAGTGGTGGCGCGGTTCGCGTCGGGGCCGCCGCTGCCGTACTTCGCCGACGGCTGGGCGCCGCCCGTGCCACCGGACCCGCTGCCGCCGCTGCCGTTGCTGGCCACCGGCGTGGCGGCGCTGCTGCTGCTCGCCATCGTCTGGCGCACCGCCACCGCCGGCGGCGCGGAGGGGAACGTCCGATGATCTCGTTGCTGTTGTCGATGCTGCGGGCGCGGCGGGGGCAGGCGGTCGTGCTCGCGCTGCTGGCGCTGTTCGCGGTGGCCGCGGCCGTGGCGGCGCCGGCCTATCTGCAGGCGGTGGACCGGTCGATCGTGGCCGGGCAGGTGGCGACCGCGCCGGCCCGGGAGCGGTCGCTGACCATCACCGCGCGGGTCAACCTGCGGCAGGACGACGGGTTCGACTTCGCCGACGTGGCCTCCGGGCTGGTCGAGCTGCCCGGCTTCGAGCAGGTGTACGGCCAGGAGTTCCCGGCCGTCGGGATCGAGCCGGACCGGGTGCGGGCGTCGCGGGTCACCTACCGGCAGGACGTGTGCGCCCACCTGACCATCGTGGCCGGGCGGTGCGTGGCCGGGGCCGGTGACGTGGTGCTCGGCGAGCGGACCGCGGCGCGGCTCGGGCTCGGGCCCGGCGACCCGATCACCCTCACCTACGCGTCGCTCGGCGGCAGCAGCTCCCTGCCGACGTACTTCGCCGACGGCGTCCCGGCGCCGCTCGTCGTGGCCGGGACCTATCGGGCGACGGACGCGGGCGAGGCGTACTGGGGCGGGCACGGGTACTTCGACCCCGACACCACCGGCGCGCCCGGCGAGCCCGTGTTCGGCGGGGCGGCGACCGTCGCCGGGATGGACCACGGGACCACGGAGGCGTCGCTCGACCTGACGGCCGGACCCGGCGCGCTCACCGCGGCGGCGCTGCCCGACACCCGGCGCCGGCTCGGCGAATTGCGGGACCGGGCCACGCGGCTCGGGCAGGGGATCGTGGTCAGCACCAAGCTGCCGGACCTGTTCGCGCGCATCGACCGCAGCCAGGAGCTGGCCCGGCGCAGCGTTCCGGCGGGCGCGGCGCCGTTGCTGCTGCTCGCGTACGCGGTGCTGTTCATCGCGGCCGACTACGCCACCCAGGGGCGCCGGCCCGAGCTCGCCGTCGTGGCGCTGCGCGGGACGCGCTGGTGGACCCGGTGGTGGCTGACGCTCGGCGAGGGGTTGGCCGCGATCCTGCTCGGCGGGCTGGCCGGATGCGTGGCCGGGCAACTGCTCGTCGGCGCGGTGGTCGCCTGGCGCTTCCCCGGGGTCGAGGTGCCGGTGTTCACGGTGGAGGCGTTGCGGTACGCCCCGGTGGCGCTCCTCGGTGCGATCGCCGCCGCGCTCGTGGCCCAGCGCCGGCACCTGGCCGCGCCGGTGGCCGGGTTGCTGCGCCGGGTGCGGGGACGGACCGCGACCTGGCGGGTGCGGGCCGGGGAGGCGGTCGTCGCCGTGCTCGCCGCCGCCGCGACCGCGCAGCTGTTCCTGACCGGCGGTTCCCTCACCGGGGTCGCGGTCGTCGCACCGGCGCTGGTGATCCTGGCCCTCGCGCTCGCCACCGCGCGGGCCGTCACCCCGCTGGCCCGGCTCGTGGGCGGGTGGGCGCTGCGCCGGGGCCGGGTCACCACGGCGCTGGCCGCGTTCCAGCTGTCCCGCCGGCCCGGGGCCCAGCGGCTGATCCTGTTGCTGGTGGCGGCCGTGGGCGTGCTCGGCTACGCGGTGACCGCCACCGACCTCGCCGCCCGCGACCGCGACCTGGCCGCGCAGGTCGCGACCGGCGCGCCGCGGGTGCTCAGCGTGGCCTCGATCGGCCGGGAGCAGCTGCTGCAGGCGGTGCGGGCGGCCGATCCGCGGGCCGAATACGCGATGGCCGTCACCGAGATGCCCCGCGGCCGCCCGGGCGAGCCGCCGCGGCTGGCCGTGGACACGACCCGGCTGGCGGCCGCGTCGACGTGGCTGGGCGCGTACGGCGACGTCGACCCGGCCCGGCTCGCCACCCTGCTCCGCCCGCCGGTGCGCGAGGTCGGGCTGACGATCCCCGGCCAGGACCTCACCGTCGACGCCACGGTCACCGGCGCCCGCCCCGACAACCCGGTCTCGCTGCGCCTGGTGCTGGCCGGTCCGAAGGGTCGCGCGAACGTGGACCTGGGCGCGGTACACAACGGGCCGGGCACCTACCAGCAGCGCGTCGCGGACTGTGCCGACGGCTGCCGGCTCGTGGGCGTACACCTGGTCACGCTCGACCCGGCGGCGACCGCGACCCGCATCACGGTGGTCCTCAACACCCTGCGCACCATCAACCCGCCGAGGACCGCGGCGACCGGCGCCGAACTGGCCGACCTGGGCCGCTGGCGGGCCGCGGACGCCACCCTGACCGCCGCCCCGGACGGCCTGCGCATCGGCGTCGACGCCCCGGACGGCCTGCCCAACGGCGCCTGGGTCCAGCCGGCGGAGGTCCAGCTGCCGCTGCCGGTGGCCTCGACCGCCGCCACGACGACCATCTCGGGCCTGGACAACCTCGACGTCCCGGCGACCGTGGCCGTCCGCCTGGCCGCCGTGCCACGCCTGGGCACGGACGGGACGCTCGTCGACCTCGAGTACGCCGAGCGCCTCGCCACCGACGCCGGCCTCGCCGACGAGCCGGAGGTGTGGCTGGGCCCGGCCGCCCCGCCGGACGTGCTGAACCGCCTGGCCGCCGAGGGGCTCGTGGTCGTCGCGGACACCGGCGTGGGCGACACCCGCGCCCGCCTGGCCGCGCAGGGTCCGGCCCTGTCGCTGTGGTTCCACGTCCTGGCCGGCGCCCTGGCCGTGCTCCTCGCCGCGGGCGGCCTGGCCCTGGTCATCGCCGTGGACCGCCGCGACCGCCGCGCCGACCTGGCCGCCCTGCGCACCCAGGGCCTGTCCCGCCGCGCCGCGGGCCGGGTGGCGCTGTGGACGTACCCGGCCCTGGTCCTGGCGGCGGCGCCACCGGGCCTGGCAACGGCCCTGATCGCGTGGCACCTGACGGGCTGGGCCCTGCCGCTGTTCGGCGAGGCGATGCCCGAACTGCCGCTGCCGCACTGGCCGACGGGGCCGGCCCTGCCGCTGACCTGGCTGCTGACCCTCGCGCTGCTGATCGCGGTCGCCGCCGCGACGGCCCGCGCGACCACGGCACCCCCACGGAGGGCGGCGGCACCGGCGACGCGCGGCTGAGCCCGGCTGAGTCCGGCCCGAGCGCGACCACACGGCAACGCCGGCGATCGATAGGCTGGGCGCTCGGCGGTCGGCACTCGGCGGGGGAGGCACGTGTGCGGCGCGGTCAGGTCGGGGTGCTGCTGGCGGTCACGTCCGGGCTGTTCTCGGTACTGTTGGCCGTCGCCGTCAACGTCGCCACCGGCGGGGAGCTGCCCGGGGCGCTCGCATCGGTCGCGTGGCTCGCCTGGCCGGCCGTCGGCGTGCTCGGGCTCATCGGGGTCGGGCTGGCGATCTGGCAGCAGCACCTGGCCGGCGCCGCGCCGCCCGCCGTCGAGACCGCGGCGCCCGTGGCAGGAGTCCCGCGCCCGGCTGAGTTGCCGCCGGCGCCGGTGGTGTTCGGGCGGGAGGCGATCGCCGGGGAGATCAAGGATGCGCTTCGGCGGGCCGCTGTGGTTGTGGTCGCCGCGGCGCCCGGGACCGGGAAGACCGCGCTCGCGTTGCGGGTCGCGCATGACGTGCGGGAGCGGTTCCCCGACGGGCAGCTCTACGCGACGCTGCTCGGGGGAGCCGGCACGCCACTGGCGGCCGAGGCAGTCCTCACGCGGTTCCTCAAGGCGCTCGGTATGCCCGACGTCGAGGGGCTCGGACGGGTCGACGAGCTTGCCGCGCGGTTCCGCTCCGCCGTGGCCGACCGGGCCGTGCTCGTGGTGCTAGACGACGCCCGGGACGCCGAACAGGTCGCGCCGCTGATTCCCGGTGGCAACCGGTGCGCCACGCTCGTGACGAGCCGGGCGCAGCTCGACGGGCTGCCGGGTGCGCGGGTCGTCGGGCTCAGGGCGATCGACGACGACGCCGCGCTGGCGTTGCTGCACGAGCTGGCCGGTGACCGGATCACCGCTGATCCCGACGGGGCGCGGGCGCTTGTCGCCGCCTGTGGTGGGCTGCCCCTCGCGGTACGGATCGTCGGTGGCCGCCTCCGCGCCCGTAGCGAGTGGACGCCGGGGCAGCTGGCGGCGCGGCTGCGCGATGAGACGCAGCTGCTGGACGAGGTCCGGGCGACGTTCCGCGGCGCGTACGACGGGCTGGGCGAGACCGAGCAGCTCGTCTTCCGCCGCGCCGGGTCCCATCCCGGGCCGGTGTTCGGAACGAGCGCCGCGGCCGCCCGCGCCGGGCTGACGGTAGGAGCGACCGAACAAGCCCTCGAACGGCTCGTCGACGGGTTCCTGGTGGAGTCGCCGGAGCCGGACCGGTACCAGCTGCATGATCTTTTGCGGTTGTTCGCCGCCGAAATGGTGGATGCGGCGGGCGAGCGGCGCGCGGTGGTGGGGCGGCTCCTTCGGGAGACCGCGCAGGCGGCCGTGCTGCGGGAGGGGCTCGCGGCGGGGCTGCGGGACGAGGTCGTGCGGGCGGCCAGGGCGTTGCCGCAGCGGATCGACGACGGCTACGAGTGGCTCGCGGTCCGGCAGGTGGTGGTCGAGGCGCTGCGGGAGACCGGCGGGGTGCAGTTGGCGGAGGCGTTGCGCGCGCTGTCCGGGGCGTACACGTTCGTCGGCCAGGTGCAGGCGGCCCTCCCACCCATCGAGGAGGCCCTGACGCTGGCCACCGAGGAGCAGGAGATCGCGAAGTGCGCGCGGCGGCTGGGGGAGGCGCTGCGCGACCTCGGCCGGGACGACGAGGCCGAGGCGGCGCTGCTGCGGGCCCTCGAGCTGTGCGCAGCGGCGCACATGGTCGAGGAGGAGATCGAGGTCAGCGCCGCGCTCGGGGTGCTGTACAACAACGACCGGCGGTTCGAGCGCAGCCGGCCGGTGCTGGAGCGGGCGCTCGCGCTGTTGCCGGACGTGCGGGACGTACGGCGGGGATGGGTGCTGCTGTCGCTGGCGGTGAGCGTGCGGTTCGCCGGGGACGCGCGGGCGTCGGCCGCGCTGGTCGAGGAGGCGGCGGCGGTCGCGCGCGAGGCCGGGGACCGGTACCAGCTCAGCTACTGCCATCAGGAGGCCGGCTGGGCGCTGTTCGACCTCGGCGACCTCGACGGGGCACAGCGGGAGTTCACCGAGATGCTGGCGATCTGCCGGGAGCTGCGGGTCGGCTTCGGGGAGGCGTCGGCGGTGGAGAGCCTCGGCGTGGTCGCGGACCGGCGCGGCGACCACGCGGCCGCGCGCGCTGCGGCGGGCCAGGCGGCGGAGCTGTACCAGCGGCTGGGCGACGACCGCCGCGCCGGCATCGCGCGAGGGAACGCTCAGCCGAGGTAGATGGGCCGGAAGCCGGGCAGTCTGCGCCGGCCGGTGCCGATCAGCAGGGCGTCGGTGTCCGACCACGACGCCGGGAAGGGCTTGCCGGCGATGGTCTCCAGCATCGCGCGGGAGCGGGCCAGGCCCTCCGGCCAGGGCGGAGCGGCGGTCCGCAGGTCGAGGTGGTGCAGGGTCGCCTCCAGGACGTACGCGCCCAGGTAGTCGCGCACCGTCAGGATCTCCCCGCGGGTGGCGATCAGCGCGTCCGGGTCCGCGACCTGGGCCGCCCGGACCGCGGCCGCGCCCACGTCGTCGAGGTGGAACTTCTGCAGGCCGGGGTCGCCGTAGGCGCCGGCCAGCCGCACCGTCAGCGCGTCGAGCGGATCGTCGCCCGCCGGCTCCGCGTCCAGCAGGTTCCAGTAGGAGGCGGCGTCGCGGGTCGGCTCGCCCGCGGCCGGCGTGGCCAGGGTGATGAGCACGTCCTGGGCGTCGATGACGAGGTGGCAGACCAGGTCGCGGATCAGCCAGCGCGCGCACCCGGACGGCTCGGCGAAGTCGGCGTCGTCGAGGTTGTCGACCGCCGCCAGCAGGTCCGACCAGGAGCGCGCGAACAGGCTCAAGCGATCGCGCGCCGATCGGCCCGGTCGGCCAGTTCCCGCTCGTCGACGAAGGCGAGCATCGGCGCGCCGGGCGCGCACATCATGGTGACGGTGAACCGCAGCGGCATGTCGGTGCGGTTGTTGCCGTCCTGGTAGTGGATGACGTCGCCGCCCGGCTCCCAGAAGGCCTCGCCCGCCGGGATCACCCGGGGCCGCTCGCCCTCCAGCTCGAAGACCATCTCGCCTTCCAGCACGTAGCCGAAGGCGGGGCCGGAGTGCCGGTGCGGTGGCGTGCCGGACGAGCCCGGCGGGTGCTCGACGACGATCGTCATCACGTGCGCGTCGGGCGGGAAGAACGGCGGCTTGACTTCCTGCAGTTCGTAAACGGTCATGCGCGCGCGCCTACCCCGAGCGGGAGAGAAATCACGTCACCCCTCGAACCACACCCGCAGCTGCTTCGCCGCCTGGGCCTGGGCCACCTTGCCGGCCTCCAGGGTGCCGGCCATGGCGAAGAACCCGTGGATCATGCCCTCGTAGCGGGTCACCGCGACCGGCACGCCGTCGTGGGCCAGCCGCGCGGCGTAGCGCTCGCCCTGGTCGCGCAGCGGGTCGTACTCGGCCGTGATGACCAGCGCCGGCGGCAGCCCGGCGAGACTCTCGGCCTGCAGCGGCGAGGCGAGCGGGTTGTACACGTCGTCGCCGTCGAGCAGGTAGTGCTTGCGGTACCAGGCGACCGAGTGGTGGTTGAACAGGTACGGGTCGTCGTTGGCGCGCATCGACTCGTCGTCGGCGGTCTGGTCGGTGTTCGGGTAGACGAGCAGCTGGCCCACGAGGGCCGGGCCGCCCGCCTCCTGGGCCATGAGCGTGATGCCGGCGGCGAGGTTGCCGCCCGCGCTGTCACCGCCGACCGCGATGCGGGCCGGGTCGGCGCCGAGCGCGGCCGCGTTGGCGATGACCCACTCGGTGGCCCGCCAGCAGTCCTCGACCGCGGCCGGGAACGGGTGCTCGGGCGCGAGGCGGTAGCCCGGCACCACGACGATGCATCCGGCCGCGTTGGCCAGGCTGCGCGCGATGGCGTCGGCGGTGTCGATGGTGCCGAGGACCCAGCCGCCGCCGAAGAAATACATGAGGACGGGCAGGCCGGGTGCGGCGTTCGGACGGTACACGCGGATCGGGATCCTGGGGTCTTCGAGCCAGTGCTCGGTGACCTCGTGGACCTTCTCGGGGTTGCCGCCCGCGGCCCGGATCGACGCGAGGTCGGCGGCGCGGGCCTCCTCCAGGCTCATCGAGTAGAGCGGGGCGGTGTCATCCCGCTCCTTGGCGTCGCGCATGGCCTGCACCTGCGGGTCGAGCGGCATCGGCGGCATCCCCCAGACATGAGCGAAGGCGGTCGAGCACGGCCGCCGCCGCGATCCTATGACTCAGCGCGTTTCCGTGCAGCCCGTCCGGTCCGGTCAACACCTCGCCGGCGGCGATCGCCGGATGGGCGGACAGGTCGGCGTGCACGGTCCCCAGCCGCGCCGCCAGGGCGTTGGTACGACTCGCGAGCAGCGCCATCCGCCGGGAGAAGCCGGCGCTGAGCCAGGCGGGCATGTGCGGATAGTCGCGCATCACGAACACCGACACCGTGATCACGGTCGCGCCCGCTCGCCGCAACGCCGTGACGATGTCGGCGTAGGCGGCGTCGACCGCGTCCGCGCGGGACTCGTAGCCGGGCCGCATCGCGTCGTTCGCCCCGCACACCACCATCGCCAGATCGGGCCGGAAGGCCAGCGCCGCCGGCAGCTGCGTGTCGCGGACCTCGGCCGTGCGCACGTTGCGCACGCCCAGATTCAGGAACGCCGCCGGGGCCAGCGCGTCGCGGACCAGTTCGGCGAAGCTGCCCGGCTCCTGGACCACGCTGTCGCCGAGCGCGCAGTAGCGGTGGATGGGCGCATATTCCGGTGCCATGTAGGCCTTTCGGCTCATGGAGGAGTGAGTGGCGTACAAGATAGGCTAGCGCCTATGAGGCCTGCCGCGGACTATCGGCTCCGCGCGGAGCTCGCCGTCAAGCCGGACGTGTGGGACTTCATCGAGGGCGGCGCCGAGGACGAGCGCACCCTCGCGGCCAATCTGCGCGCGTTCGACCGGGTCCGGCTGCGCCCGCGGGTGCTCGCCGGCGTCCCACGGGCCGACACCACCGTCTCGCTGTTCGGGACCACCTACGCCACCCCGATCGGCGTCGCGCCCACCGCCTACCACCGGCTCGTCGACCCCGAGGGCGAGGTGGCCACGGCCCGGGGCGCGGGCGCGGCGGGCGCGCTGTTCGTCGCCGGCATCTTCGCCAGCCGCACCGTCGAGGACATCGCCGCCGCGGCCACGTCCGGATTGTGGCTCCAGTTGTACTGGCTGCAGCGCCGCGACGTCCTGCAGGCCCTGGCGCAACGGGCCGAACGCGCGGGCTACGGCGCGATCATGCTCACCGTCGACGTGCCCCGCATGGGCCGGCGCTGGCGGGACATGCGCAACGGGTTCGTCATCGGCGGCGGGGTCGCCGCGGTCAACATCGACCCGGCCGTCATGGCCTCCGCCCACGAGCGCGACGCGGGCAGCTCGGCCCTCGCCCGGCACACCGCCGACGCGTTCGACCCGACGCTCACCTGGACCGACCTGGCCTGGCTGCGCGGCTGCACGCGGCTGCCGCTGGTGCTCAAGGGCATCCTCACCGCCGAGGACGCGGTGCTGGCGGTCGAGCACGGCGCCGACGCGATCGTGGTGTCCAACCACGGCGGCCGCCAGCTCGACGGCGCGGTCGCCAGCCTCGACGCGCTCACCGAGGTCGTCGACGCGGTCGGCGGCCGGCTCCCGGTGCTCTTCGACGGCGGGGTGCGGCGCGGCACCGACGCCTTGGCCGCGCTCGCCCTCGGCGCGCGGATGGTCCTCATGGGCCGGCCGCCGCTGTGGGGGCTCGCGGCGGGCGGCGCCGACGGGGTCACGGGCGTGCTGCGCGCCGCGACCGACGAACTCGAACACGCCATGGTGCTCGCCGGGCGGCCGACGCTGGCCGCGCTGGACCGCAGCGCCGTACGAACGATCGGAGCCGATGCCTGATGGTGGTGTTGTCCCGGGAGGCGCTGCACACCTCGGTCGTGGACCCGGTGTCGGCCTCCATGAACTTCCTCAACGAGGTCGCGGGCCGGTTCCCGGAGGCGATCTCGCTCGCCGCGGGCCGCCCGTTCGACGAGTTCCACGACGTCACCGACATCGACAAGCACATCCAGGCCTACCTCACCCACCTGCGCGAGCGCGGGCTGAGCGCGGGCGCGGCGCGGCAGCTGCTCACGCAGTACGGGCGGACGAACGGGCACATCGGCGACCTCATCGCGCGGATGCTCGACGTCGACGAGAACATCCAGGTCCCGGCGGCCGCGGTGATGGTGACCACCGGCTGCCAGGAGGCGATGGTCATCGCGCTGCGCGGGCTGTGCGCCGGCCCGGACGACGTGGTGCTCGCGGCCGAACCCTGCTACGTCGGGCTGACCGGGGCCGCGCGCATCCTCGGCGTCGAGGTCGTCGGGGTGCCGGAGTCGGCCGACGGGCTGCGGCCCGAGACGGTGCGGGAGGTCGCCGCGGCCACCCGCGCCCGTGGGAAGAACCCCAAGGCGCTGTATCTGGTACCGAACTTCGCCAACCCGTCCGGCGTCTCGCTGCCGGTGAGCGTGCGCCGGGCGCTGCTGGCCGCGGCGGCCGACGAGGACCTGCTGATCCTCGAGGACGACCCGTACGGGCTGTTCGGCCTGGACGACGAGCCCCGCCCCACGCTCAAGAGCCTCGACAACGACCAGCGGGTCATCTACCTCGGCTCGTTCGCCAAGTCGTACTTCCCCGGGGCCCGGGTGGGGTACCTGGTCGCCGACCAGATCGTCGCCGATGCCGCGGGCCGCCGCTCGCTGCTCGCCGAGGAGCTGTCCACGGTCAAGAGCATGCTGACGGTGAACACGTCGGCGCTGTCCCAGGCGGTCGTCGGCGGCATGCTGATCGACGCGGGCTTCAGCCTGCGCACGGTGAACCAGGCGAAGATCGCGTTCTACCGGCACAACCTGCGGACGCTGCTGGCCGCTCTGCAGAAGCATTTCGCCGGTACCGCGGTCAGCTGGAACAGTCCCAGCGGCGGCTTCTTCGTCGTGTGCGAGGTGCCGGTCGACGCGAGCGAGGAGCTCCTGGAGGTCTCGGCCCGCGAGTACGGCGTGCTCTGGACCCCGATGCGCTTCTTCTACGTCGACGGCGGCGGCACCCACGCCCTGCGCCTGTCGTGCAGCGCCCTGGAACCGGCCCAGATCGACGAGGGCGTCCGCCGGCTGGCCGCGCTGCTGCGGCGGTGACCACGCTCGTCGACGTCTGGCTCGTCGACGCCCGCGAGCCGTTCGACGAGTGCCTGAACCCCGACGAGCGGCGCCGCAGGGACGGGCTGCGGCTGGCCGACGACCGCCGCCGGTTCGCGTCCGCCCACTCGGCCCTGCACCGCATCCTGCCCGGCCGGACCTGGACCCGCGGCCCCAACGGCAAGCCGCATCTGGTCGGCACGACGCTGCAGGTCAACCTGTCACACGCGGGGGAGTGGGCGGCGATCGCGCTCACCGATGGGCGCCCGGTCGGCGTCGACCTGCAGGACCTGGTGGCCGGCCTCGACTACGCGGCGATGGCCCGCCGCTTCTTCCCGCCCGTTGAGGCCGACATCACGGAATCGGGGACGTTCGCACAATTGTGGGCCCGCAAGGAGGCGGTGGTGAAGGCGGCCGGCGACCGCCTCACCCGCGGCCTGCTGCTCCCGGTGGCCGGCGACCCGCCCCCGCGGGTCACCCACGACGGCGTCATCTACACCCTGGCCGACCTCGAGGCGCCCGCGGGTTTCCGGGCCGCGGTGGCCCTGGCCGGCCCGGAGCCCTTCGTCATCCGAACGCACTGACGCACAGGTACCGCAGCGCGGGGTCGTAGTCCGCGACCACCACGGGCCCGTCCACGGACGCCATGGCCTCCCAGACGCCCGTCATCGGCTGCCCCGGGTCGGCGAGCACGACGCGGTCCGCCTTGACGTCGACCCCGGCCAAATGGCCGCCCAACACCACGGTCGCGTCTTCCACGGCCCCTAGGATCTCGACAAGATCGTCGGGTGCAGCCCCCCGAACGATCCGCGGTGCACCCGCCTCCAGCAGAGACGGTCCAAAGTGGACCGCAACCGCGCAGTGCGCGGCCGGAACCTCGACCGGCACCCCCGGGTCGTACGGCAACGACGACTGCTCGGCCACGACCAGCAACGCCCGCACGTACGTGCCGGACAGGGCGTAGTCACGAAGCAGCCGCAGTCCCGTATATGCACCCGCCCGGCCCTGATCCGACACCGCGAACGCCATCGGGCCGCCCGGACACACGTGACTCAGCCAGGTGGCCGTGGCCCGCCCCGGCTCGATGTCCGGGATGTCGTATGCCAGCACCAACGCGTCCACCGGCTCGGCGGGCAGCAACGACAGCGCCATCTCGCCGTACGAGTGGCCGGACGCCATCCCGGCCGGCGGACCGAGCCCGTCCTGCGCCAGCAGATCGGTCAGGTACGTGGACAGCCGAGCGGCGTGCGCCGGGTCACCGGAGCGCGCCGCCGGGTCCGGGAACCGCCGCGCCTCGGCCCGGCGCAGGCCCCACGGCACGCTCACTCCTCCGCGAGCAGGTTGCCGGCGACGTACGTCGCGAGGGTGCCCACCGTCTCGAAGTCGTCGCGCCCCAGGTCCTCGACGCTGATCTCGCGCTCCAGGCGGTCCTCCAGCTCCAGGACCAGCTCCAGGCCGGTGGTCGAGCTCATCCCGAGGTCGTCCATGAGCGTGGTGCCCTCGGACGCGTCGGGCACGTCCCGCTTGAGCACGCGGGGCAGCAGGGCGCAGATCGTCTCCACGACGTGCTCGCGCAGGGCGGGATCGACGGCGGTGGCGGTGTCGGACACGGTATCTCCCTCAAGACAATCAGTGCTCGAAGACCATGGCGGAGAACGTGGCGCCCCGCCCGGCCCCGGCGGCGGCGATCACATAGCGGTCCCCGGGCCGCAGCAGGCCGCGCTCGACCGCGGTCCGGTGGTTGATGAACGCGTCGGCGCAGAACACGTGCCCGAAGTCGGCGACGTGCTCCAGCAGCACCCGGTCGAGCGGGTAGCCGATCCGCTTGCACGTGCGCTGCCAGGCGACCTGGTTCACGTTGTGCGGCAGGATCGCCGCGATGTCGTCCAGGCCCAGCCCGGCCTTGGCCACCGCGGCGGTGACGGCCTCGCCGAGCGCGTCGTGGTAGATGCGCTGGAACTCGGCGGCCACCTCCTCCAGGTCGCCGTCGAACTCCCCGCGCAGCCGGGCCACATAGGACAGCAGCCGGTCCCGCGAGCCGGACGCGGCGACCAAGCAGGCCGCCGCACCCTCGCCGAACATCGAGGTCTCCGGCACGAACCGCGCCTCGCCGGTGAACGCCTTCTCCCCGGCCAGGACCACGGCCAGCCCGTCGTCCCCGTCGGCGGCGAGCAGGCGCCCGGCCAGGTCGACGGCGAGCAGCCCGGACGCGCACGCCTGCTGCCCCACGGCGAACGCCTGCGCGTGCCCGAGCCCGGCCGCCTCGACGGCATCGTGCAGAGGATTTCGCGGGTACGCCACGACGACCGGAAACGTCCGCGCGTACAACACGTACCGGACCCGCCCGCGCTGCTCGCCGGTGAGCGCCAGGTCCTCCAGGGCCAGCCGCAGCAGCTCGGTCAGCGGCGCGGAGGAGCGGGCGGCGGCGCCGAGCTTGTGGTACCGGCGGAAGACCCTGACCTGCATGGGCGTGAGGTCGAACGCGTCGGCGTAGGACTCGATGGTCACCCGCTCGGTGGGCACGAACGTCCCGACGGCCGCGAGCGTGGTCATGAAACCTCCTCCAGGGCGAGCGTCTCGACGCGGCGGACCAGCGCCTCGGCCGCCGCTGCGGGCAGCCGGGCGGCGTCGGTGAACACGGTCAGCAGCAGCCCGTCGCCGTCGTCGTCGATGTCGACGCTGAGCGGGTCGAACGGGTCGTCCTGGGCCACCGTCCAGCGGAACGTCCCCGGCGGCGCGGCCCGCACGTCGGCGGCGGACGGCACCGGCCCGGCGAACCCCTGGCGGCTGGCGACCCGGCGGTCGTTGCACCACAGCCCGGCGTCGGGGTCGGCCCCGGCCCGGGCGAACGCGGCGGCGACGGCGTCCGGGTCGACGTACGCGTACTTGTACGCCCCCATCGCCGCCGCCCCAACCCGCCGCAGCGCCTCGGCGAACGGCACCCCGGCCACGTCGGCCGCGCACAGGCCGCGCTGGGCGACCATGGCCACGACCCGCTCGAAGCCGCGCCGGAACCGGTTGCTGACCATCGGGCGCAGCACCGCCGGCCCGTCCCCGGGCAGCGCCATGGCCAGCAGCGTCATGAGCACCTGGGAGGAGTCGGCGTCGGCCCGCTCGGACAGCGCGTGCACGGCGAGCGGCAGCGCGGTGGTGCGGAACTCGCCGCGCAGGTACGGCCCGGACTCCACAGTGGACGCCGCCGGCACGCGGGCGATGACCCGCTCCCAGTGCCGCAGCGCGGAGGCGTTCTGCCGCCGCCCGGCCTCGGACGCCTGCCACCGCGCCTGCTCCAGCGGGGGTGTTCCCGGGTCGGTCGCGGCCCGGTCGGCCACCTCGGCCAGGAAGATGCGCCCGCCGAGCCCGTCGGTGACCAGGTGCGGCATGACGGTCGACAGGTGGGTGGGCCGGCCGCGGTGGCGGACCACGCCCATCCGGATCGGCCACTCCTCGACCAGATCGAACGGGCGGGCCCGGTCGCGGGCGTCCAGCGCGATCACGAACGCCTCGGGGTCCTCGCCGTCCGGGCAGTCGTAGACGTCCAGCCCGACGGTGCCGCGGTCGGCCACCGTCTGCAGTGGACGGCCGCCGGACCAGCGCAGGCGGGTGCGCATCGGCGGGTACCGGCGAAGAATCCAGCGCAGTTCGGACTCGACGTCGCCGAGGGTGGTGCCCGGGGCCAGCCGCGACCAGCCGCCGATCGGCAGCCACGAACGCTGCCGCCGCATGGTCAGCCAGAGCTCGCGCTGGCCCCAGGAGAGCTCGCCCGTCCCGGCCCCGGCGGCGGCGAACCGCACCGGGAGCCGGAGCGTCGCCGCGAGCGGCGGGGCGGGGTCGGCGGCGAGGTCAGGCATGCGCCATCGCGGCGAGGTGCCGCTGGCGCATGAGGAACTTGCGCACCTTCCCGGTCGGGCCGACCACGATGTCGTCCTCGGGGAAGACGACGACTTTGCGCAGGGTGGCCGCCGCGGCCGGGGTCAGCGCGGCCCGGACCGCCTCGGTGTGGTCGGTCGCCGGGTCGGCCCCGGCGTGCAGGGACAGCAGCACGTCGCTGACGACGGTGCCCTCCGGGGTGCGGGCCGACACGACGGTGCAGTCGCGCACCTCGGGCACCGCGCGCAGGATCCGCTCCTCGGACATCGCGGTGTAGAGCCACTCGCCGCCGCCGAGGTCGATCGAGTCCACCGCCCGGTCGACGTGGTAGTAGTAGCCCTCCTCGTCGCGGTACATGAGGTCGCCGGTCAGGTAGTAGCCGGCCAGGCGGTTGCGGTAGGTGTTGACGTGGTCGTTCCAGTAGCCCGGGGCGAGCGTTGGCGACTTGAGCCCGAAGTGCCCAACCTGGCCGACCGGCACCTCGGCGCCGGTCTCCGTGTCCAGAAGGGCGACGTCGGCGAAGACGTGCGGGACGCCGACGCAGCGGCCGTAGCGCTCGGTGTCGCTGCGGTGCGTGATGTGGAAGGCGGAGTGGCCCATCTCGGTCGAGCCGAGGCCGTCGACGAAGCTGGAGCCCTTGACCCGCCGCACCCCCTCGCGGGTGACGACGTTGCGGCTGCCGGCGTTGACGAGGTTGCGGATGTGCGGCTCGTGCGCGCAGTCGCCGGTGTTGAACCACAGCGACACCGAGTCGATCGGCCGCGCGGACAGGTCGTAGCGGGCCAGCTCGGCCCAGGTGACGGCGAAGCCGAACACCCCGGTCGGCCGCCAGCGCTCGATCGCCTCCAGCACCGCCCCGCCGTCGTCCTGCCGGGACAGGAACAGCAGCTCCGAGCGGTTGCTCAGGGCGTGGTTGATGGTCATGATGCCGGCCGCGTGCGGGGCCGGCAGGGCGCTGAGGATGCGCTCGGTGCCCTGGGCCCGCGGCCCGCTGAGCCGGATGCGCCGGGTGGCGTGGAACAGGCTCGCGTGCGAGTGCACGACCGCGGTCGGCATCCGGGTGGTGCCGGAGGAGTGGGTGATGGCGATCGGGTCGTCGGCGTGGTGCTCGAACACCGGCGGGGCCTGGGCCGGGTCGCCGGTGCCGGTCTCGGCGACGTCGTGCACCGCGATCCCGCCGAGGTCCGCGTCGCCGAGACGCTCGATGTGGGCGGCGTCGGTGAGCAGCGCGACGCCGCGCAGTTTGCGGATGTACTCGGCGGCGATGTCACCCGGGATGTTCGGGTTCATCAGCGCCGGGATCGCGCCGAGCCAGGTGAGGCCCATCCAGTTCAGGAAGCAGTCGGCGGCGCCGGTCACGTAGATCGCGACCGGGTCGCGCCGGCGGATGCCGGCCGCGTGCAGCCAGGCCGCGCGGGCGGCGGCCCGGTCGCGCAGCTCGCCGAGGGTGAGCCCGTGCCAGGCCGGGAAGCCGTCGACGGCCGTGTCGAAGGCGATGCCCGGCCCGTCCAGCGGCGCACCGTGCTCGATGAGCTTGTGCAGCACATTGCCCGCCCCGACGGTCGGGTCGGCGGCCAGCGCGGCCCGGATGTTGGTGGACGCCATCGATGGACTCCTTCTATTTCGCCGACAGGAAGGGCTTCAAGGCCGCTTCGGTACCGTCTGATCGCAGCGAAGCCGGCAACTCCGGAAACGCGTAGGGGTAGGGCGGACGACCCGGAATGAGCGCCCACACCTCGCCGGTCCTGGCTCCCGCCGCGACCGTCACGACGCCCGCCGCGACCTCGGCCGGGGCCAGCAGCGGCATTTTCTGCTTGCGCAGCAGCCGCCCGGTGATGCCCAGGAACGGCGTGTCGGTGAAGCCGGGACACAGCGCGTTGATCCGCACCCCGCGCGCGGCCAGCGGCGTGGACATCGCCCGCACATAGCCGACGACGGCCGCCTTGGTGAGCGCGTACACCGGGTTGGCCTGTTCAGGCCCGAGCGCGGCGAGCGAGGCGACCGCGACGACCTGCCCGCCGGCGCGCTCCAGGGCCGGCAGCGCCGCGTCCACCCCGAACACCACACCGTCCACGTTGGCCCCGAGCGCGCGGCGGTACCTGGCCGGGTCGATGCCGGGGTCGGGCGGCACGTCGGACTGGATGCCGGCGGCGAGCACCAGCAGGTCGAGCGATCCGTGCAGATCGAGGGCCCACGCCACCATGTCGGCGTTGCCGGCCGGATCGGCGACGTCGGCGCAGACGGCGGTGCCGCCGGCCTCCTTCGCGACCCGCTCGGCCGCGTCGAGGTCGAGGTCGGCGACCACGACGGCGTAGCCGTCCGCGGCGAGGCGCGCGCAGACCGCGGCCCCGATCCCGCCGCCGCCCCCGGTGACCAGTGCGACCGGCATGCTCACGCCTCCTGTCCGAGCTTGGCCACGTCCTCGATCGCGGCCCGCAGCTGGGCCCGGGACGGCTGCAGGGCCAGGTCGAGCTCGCGGGCGAACGGCAGCACCGCCCCGTCCGGGCGGGTCACCCGCCGCGGCGGCGCGACCAGGCGCATCCCCTCGGCGGCGGAGGCCAGGATCTCCCCGGCGATGCCGCAGGACCGGTTGGAGTCGTCGACGACCACGAGCCGGCCGGTGCGCTCCAGGGAGGCGGCCAGCCCGGCCCAGTCGAACGGGTGCAGCGTGCGCGGGTCGAAGACCTCGACGGAGACGGTGCCGGCCAGCTCCTCGGCGACCGCGAGCGCGTCGTGGACCAGGTGGCCGACGGCGACCACGGTCACGTCGTCGCCGGGGCGGTGCACGCGGCCGGCGCCGAGCGGGATCGGGGCCAGCCGGGCGAGGTCGACGTCGGCCCGGACGCCGACCGCGCCGGCCGGGGCGAAGACGACCACCGGGTCGTCGTCGCGGATCGCCGACACCAGCAGGCCGTAGGCGTCCTCGGGGGTGGCCGGGACGACGGTCTTCACGCCGACGTGGGCGAAGAGGCTGTACGGGTGGTCGGAGTGCTGCCCGGCCCAGCCGCCGCGCGATCCGGAGCTGGGCAGCAGGTACGTCACCGGCACCCGGGTCTGCCCGCCGGTCATCAGCGAGAACTTGTGCGCCTGGTTGGCGATCTGCTCGAAGGCCAGGAACAGCAGCGCCGGGATCTGGAACTCGATGAGCGGCCGCTGCCCGGCCATCGCGGCGCCGGTGGCGAAGCTGGTGAACGCCTGCTCGGAGATCGGCGTGTCGATGACCCGGTCGGGGCCGAACTTCTTGTGCAGCCCGGTGGTCACGTTGCTGACCGCGACCCGCACGTCCTCGCCGAAGACGCACACCGCCGGGTCGCGCTCCATCTCGGCGGCGATCGCCCGGTTCAGCGCCTTGAGGTACGACAGGTTCGTCATACCGCACCCGCCCGCACCCGCAGTCCGTCGGCGTACAGGTGCTCGAGCGCCCCGTCCGGGTCCGGCCCGGGACTCTCCTTCGCGAAGCGCACGGCGGCCTCCAGAACGTCCTCGAGCTCGGCGTCGATGCGGGCCCGCACGGCCGGGTCGAGCCGCGCGCCCTGGACCTCGACGGGATCGCGGGACGTGCCGTCGGCGACCTCGGCGTCGGTGCGGTAGCGGGGCCTGGCCGCATGCTCCCAGGTGTGGTGCGCGTCGAACCGGTAGGCCACGCACTCGAGCAGCGTCGGCCCCTCCCCGGCGCGGGCCCGCCCGACCGCCTCCGCGGTCGCGGCGCGCACCGCCGCGGCGTCGCATCCGTCCACGGTGGACGCCGGGATGCCGAAGGCGGCGGCGCGCCCGGTGATGCTGCCGGCCACCGCGTCGGCCAGCCGCGTGGTGGTCGCGAACCCGTTGTTCTCGCAGACCAGCACGACCGGCAGCTTCCACAGGGCGGCCAGGTTGAACGTCTCCAGGACCACGCCCTGGCTCACCGCGCCGTCGCCGAAGTAGGTCAGGGCGACTCGGTCGATCCCGGCGCGGCGGGCGGCCCAGGCGGCGCCGGTGGCGATCGGCACGGCCGCGCCGACGATCGCGTTGGCGCCGAGGATGCCCAGCGAGAAGTCGGCCGCGTGCATCGAGCCGCCACGGCCGCGGTTGAGCCCGGTGGCCCGGCCGGCCAGCTCGGCCATTGTCCGGGCCGGGTCCGCGCCCTTGGCCAGCACGTGGCCGTGGCCGCGGTGGGTGCTCGTGATGACGTCGCCGGGCCGCAGCGCGGCACACGTGCCCGCGGCGATGGCCTCCTGCCCGAGGTACGGGTGGATGCCGCCGACGATCGTGCCGTCCCGCACGAGCTCGATGGCCCGCTCCTCGAAGCGGCGGATCAGGCGGACCGTCCGGTACAGCCCGGCGTCGTCAGTCACGTGCGTCCCCTCTAGACCGGAACGGTGGCGTCGATTTCGGCGAGGATGCCGCTCCACAGCTTCGCCCGCGCCGCGAGGGCGAGGTTGATGGTGTCGGCGCACTCGTTCCACTTGTTCTCGTCGTCGCCGCACAGGTCGGTGACCATCTGCATGGCCATCGGGGTGTGCTCCTCGCCGTCGACCTCGATGTGCCGGGCCAGGTAGTCGACGAACGTGTCGAGCTGCCCGACCTGCTCGTTGACCTTGACGACCTGCTGGAACATGTCCGGGATCAGGTCCTCGCGGCCGAAGGCGAACGCGGCCGCCTGGCAGTGCACCGGCGCGGTGTCGATGAGGTGCCAGGTGAGCGCCACGAACTCGGCCGCCGGCGCGGGCACCCCGGCCCGCTCCATCGCGGCCGGCACCGGGGTGCCCGCGCGCAGCAGGTCGATGAAGCCGTCGATGACCGTACGGTCGGCGCCGGCCTCGGCCATGCCCTCCAGGTAGAGCTCGAAGTGGCTGATGAACCCGCCGCGCAGCTCGTCGCTCTCCTCGACCAGCACGATGTCGTTGATGAGCCGCCGGCTGCCGGTCGGCCCGGTCGGGATCCACGGCACCTCGACGCAGGTGAGGTTGCGCTGCAGGGACTTGAGCAGCGACATGAAGTCCCACACGGCGAAGACGTGGTGCTCCAGGAACGTGCGCACGGCGTCCAGGTCGGACAGCCGGGCGTAGATCGGGTGGGTGACGACGTCGGTGCGGGCGCTCGCGATGAGCTCCTCGAGGCGGTCGATGCCGGGGTGGCGCTGGCCCCAGTCGTAACGGGACATGTGAACTCCTTCAGGGGGTTAGGCGTTCCGCCACAGCACCGGGCAGAACTCGGGGTCCGCGTAGTCGGGCCGGCCGTCGGCGGTACGGCGGACCAGGACGTCGTGGTTGTAGGCCACGACGTCCCCGTTGGAGAGGTGGAAGGCGCGGTACTCGTTCGACCCCGGCTGGAGGTGGAACGAGATCGCCCGGCGGGGGCGGCCGCTCACGTTCGCGCCGCTGCCGTGGTAGGTGCGGCAGTGGTGGAAGCTCATGTGCCCCTTGGGGATGATCATGGGCACCTTGGTGACCGAGGCGTGGTTGTGCTCGGCGTTGCGCGCGAGCATCACCTCGAGGTCGTCGTTGTCGCGGTCGGCGAAGTGCCTGCTGGTCGAGTCGTCGGCGCCGATCTCCTCCCAGCGGTGGCTGCCCTCGACCATGGTGATGGTGCCCATGTCCAGGCCGCAGTCGTGGAACGGGATGAACGCGGTGAGCATGTCGTCGGACGTGCACGACTGCCAGTAGTGCCGGTCGAAGTGCCACGGCACGACGTTGGAGGGCTCCCCGGCGATCGGCGGCTTGTAGATCAGCGTCGACTGGAAGATCCGGATCTCGTCGGCTTGGGCCAGCCGGGCCGCGACCGCGCCGACGATCGGCTTGCGCAGGATCGCCGCGATGTCGTCGTGCTCGTAGTGGATGTAGTCGTTGTGCCGCTGCACCGGGCCCTTGTCCGGGGTCCAGTAGGCCAGCCGCGGCGGCCGGCCCGGTAACGTCCGCGAGCGCTCCCCGGCGTAGAACCGCTCGCTGGCCGCGACGAGCGTGTCGACCTCGTCGTCGGTGAAGAGCTTGCGGGTGAGGTACCAGCCGTTGCGCGCGTACGCCGCGACCTCCTCGTCGGTCGGCAGCAGCGCGAGTTCCTCGTCCGACAGCACGAAGTCGGGCGTTACCGAGATGGTCACAGTGCGGTCCCTTCGGAGAGAGTGGTGTCGCGGACCGCCGCCAGCTCGCGCTCCTTCGCCGCGTACAGCGCGGGGATGTTGCTGGTGCCGAACGTGCGCGCGCCGTGGCGGTCGATGAGCTCGTTGAAGTACGTGCGCCGGATGTGGGTCGACTTCGCGAAGATCTGGTACATCTGGCCCCAGTGGTCGCGGTCGACGAGGATGCCCAGCGGGCGCAGTGCGTCGACGGGCACGTCGGTCTCGCCGAGGCGGGTCGCGAGCATGTCGTAGTAGCTGCCCGGCGTCTCGGCGAACTCGACGCCCCGCCGGCCCAGGGTGCGCACCGCGGTCACGATGTCGTGCGTGCTCAGCGCGATGTGCTGCACCCCGGCGCCCTCGTGCCAGGCCAGGAAGTCGTCGATCTGCCCGGCGCGGCGGCTGATGTCGGGCTGGATGAGCGTGAACGTCACCCCGCCGGACGGGCTCTGCACCACCTTGGACTGCATGCCCTGCTCGCCGACCTCGATGTACTCCTGGAAGATCATCTCGAAGCCGAAGACGCGCTCGTAGTAGGCGACGGTGCTGTCCAGCTCGCCCGCCTGCAGGCACACGGCCGCGTGGTCGATCGCGTGCAACAGGTCGGCGTCGCTCTCCTGCACCGGCGCCATCGCGATCAGGCCCGGCAGGAAGTCCGGGTCGGCGTGGTCGCGCTGGACGAGCCGGTGGGTCACATCGCCGAAGCCCGACACCTCGGCCATCACGACCGTCGAGCCGCCGCGGGTCACGGTGCGCGGCGCCTCGACCGGGGTGGCGCCCGCGGCGACCGCCTCCGCGAAGGCCGCCTCGGCGTCGGTGCACCCGAACGCGACGATCGCCACGCCGTCGCCGTGCTGGGCCACGTACCGGCTGGCGCGGTGGCCGCCGGAGAGCCCGGACGTGAGCAGGATGCGGATGTCGCGCTGCCCGAGCAGCACGCTGCGCTGCCCGGCCAGGCCGGTCTCCGGGCCGCCCTGCCCGTAGACGTGAAAGCCGTACTGGGCGCAGAGCTGAGCGGCGGCCGCGCGCGCGTCGCCGACGTACAGCTCGATGTGATCGGTGTCGAGGATCTTCATTGCGGTCCCTTTCGGGTTGTGGTGCGGGCGGGCCGGGCCGTCAGGCCTTGGTCCATTCCGAGGTCGGCGGGCCGAAGACGAGGCTCACGTTGTGCCCGCCGAAGCCGAAGGAGTTGGACAGGGCGTGGGTCACCGGCGCGGTGCGGGGTGTGCGCAGGTGGTCCACGTCGCAGGCCGGATCGGGCTCGTCGAGGTTGTGCGTCGGCGGCAGCACGCCGCGGCGCAGCGCCTCCACCGTCACCGCCGCCTCGGCCACCCCGGAGGCGCCGAGCATGTGCCCGGTGACGCCCTTGGTGGAGCTGACCGGCGGGGTGCTCGGTCCGAACACGGCGCGGATCGCGAGGGACTCGGCGACGTCGCCGAGCTTCGTCGAGGTGCCGTGCGCGTTGACGTACCCGATGTCGGCGGGGGCGAGCCCGGCGTCCGCGACGGCGCGGCGCATGCACTCGGCGGCGGCTGTTCCGTCGGGGCGCGGCGTCGTCGGGTGGTGCGCGTCGTTCGTGGCGCCCCAGCCCAGCAGGTCGGCGTGGCGGGCGGCGCGGCGGGCGTCGGCGTGCTCGGGCCGCTCCAGCACCATGACCCCGGCGCCCTCGCCGAGCACCAGGCCGTTGCGGCGCCGGTCGAACGGGCGGCTCGCCTCGGCCGGGTTCGCCCAGCCGCGCGCGAGGGCGCGGGCGTTGCCGAAGGTGTCGGCCAGGGTCGGGAACAGCGGGGCCTCGCTGCAGCCGCAGACCACCACGTCGGCCTCGCCGGAGCGCAGCAGCCGCAGCCCCTCGCCGATGGACTGGGCGCCGGCCGCGCACGCGGTGCCGACCGAGGAGCTGAAGCCCATCAGGCCGTACTTCATCGCGACCCGCGCCGCGCCCATGTTCGGCAGCATCCCGGGCAGCAGGTACGGGCTGACCCCGGCCCGCCCCCGCTTCTCGCGCTGCACGGCCTGCGCGTCGAGGGTGGCCAGCCCGCCGGTGCCGGACAGGATCACGGCGACGCGGTACGGGTCGACGTCCCGCCCGGCCACGATCCCGGCGTCGGCGAGCGCGGCCTCGGCGGCGGCGAGGGCCATCACGATGTACCGGTCGACGAGCCGCGCGTCCGGCCCCGGCAGCACCGACAGCGGGTCGATCGGCGGTCCGAACGCGGCCACGTCCACCGACCCGGCCAGCGGATGCTCCGGGGGCGGGCTGGACAGCCCGGAGCGGCCCTCGCACATCGCGTCGAAGACCTCGGCGCCGGTGCTGCCGACCGGCGTGACGAGCCCGATCCCGGTGACGGCCGCGTGGACGCTCATGGGGTACCTCCCGCGAGGAGCACGGCGGTCGCTCGGCCGCCGCTGACGTCGATGAGCAGAACCCGGGCCGCGTCCCCGTCCCCGAGCAGCCCGCGGGCGGCATCGAGGCCGGCCGCGGCGTCGCACAGACAGCTGACCGGTCCGGACAGGCCCCACTTGGCCGCGATGTGCCCGAGGACCGCGTTGGGCACCGACTGGAAGAAGAACAACGGCCCGACCCGCGACCCGCCGTCAACCGCCTTGGCCACGTGTACCGCACTGTCGACGTCGCCGAGATCGGTGACGAGGACCAGCGCGGTGTCGGGCTCGGGCTCGGGCGCGGCTTCGAGGCAGCGGGCGGCCACGGCGGCCACCAGCGGGTTGAAGTCCGAGTGCACGAACCCGGCGATCCGCGGCGGCTCACTCCCGGCCGGCCACTCGGCCGTCGCCAGGGTTCGCAGGCCTGAACCGGTCATCATGCGACGCCCAGCAGCAGGGCGGTGTTGGCGCCGCCGAAGGCCGCGTTCAGGGTCAGCGCATAGGCGGGGGAGGCCGGCCGGGGTTCGTCGAGGATCAGGTCGAGCGCGCAGTCCTCGTCCGGGTCCAGGAAGCCGGCGTTGACCGGTAACCGGCCGCTGCGCAGGGCGTGCAGGGTGACCGCCAGCTCGAGGACGCCGGAGGCCTCCAGGGCCTGGCCGTGCAGGGCCTTGGTGGAGGAGACCGGGATGGTGGCGGCGTGCTCGCCGAGGGCGGCGCGCAGGGCGAGGGTCTCGGCGGCGTCGCTCTGGGCGGTGCCGGACCCGTGGGCGTTGACGTAGCCGATCCGGCCGGGCTCGATCCCGGCCCGGCGTAAGGCTCCGGTGACGGCCCGGGCCAGGCCGCGGCCGCCGGGGTGGGGCTGACAGGGGTGGTACGCGTCGCCGGCCCGGCCCCAGCCGGCCAGCCGGGCCAGGGGCTCGATGCCGCGCTCGGCCGCGGCCGCCGCGGACTCCAGCACCACGACCCCGGCCCCGTCGCCGAGCAGCAGGCCCTTGCGGTGCGCGCTGAACGGGCGGACCTGTCCGTCGGCGGCGAGGGCGCGGCCGGCATCGAAGAGCGCGTACTGGTCCCGCTCGACCAGGTACCCGCCGGCGACCACGATCCGGTCGGCCTCGCCGCGGGTGATGAGCCCGGCGGCGTCGGCGATCGCGGTGCTCGCCGCCACGCAGGCCGACGTGTAGGCGCGGGCGGGGCCGAGGCCGGAGTGCTCGGCGAGCCGGGCGGCGAACGCGGCGCCGCCGTGGGCCGGGCGCTCGGCCGGGGCCGCACGGGCCAGCCGGGGATCGCCGTGCACGGCCAGGAACAGCGGGGTCGCGGCCCGCTCGGCGGTGCCGAGCTTGGCCTCGTCGCAGGCCTCGTCGGCGAGCCACCACAGCTCGTCGTCGAGGTCCGGATCGCCCGGCAGCGTGGCCGCGACGCCGACCCGCCGCCCGGACACGTCGAACCGGGTGACGGGCGCGAACGCCGGTTGCCCGGCGTCCAGTCCGGCGGCGAGCGCGCCCATGCCCCGCCCGAACGCGCTGAGCACGGCCAGGCCGGTGATCAGCACGTCCGTCTCGCCCTTGCTGTTCACGACCTCACCGCGCGCCCGTCTCGACCTGGTGCCCGGCCGAAACCGTGACCGCACCGCCGTCGTGGCCCGCCGTCGCGCCGGCCGGGAGCGCGCCCGTCTCGACCTCGTGCGGGTCCGTTGCCGCCCGCTGGCCGGGAATCGCCGCGACCGGGCCCATCTCAGCCGCAGCCGTCTCGGCCGGGGCCATGTCCCGCAGGACCGCGAGGGTGCCGTCCACGGTGGACATGCGGGCCAGGTCGTCATCGGTGAAGTCGAGCATGGTGCCGTAGTGCTGCTCGAGCTGGTGGATGAGCCAGGCCAGCTCGAGCGAGTCGATGCCCTCCGCGACGTCCTCGGCCCGCCGGTCCCCGTAGGTGGCCAGCATCGCGACGATCTCCTCGCGGGTTGGTGCCTTGGCCACGGTTCAGCTGCCCGCGGTCGCCGCGGTGGCCCGGCGCTCGGCGACGGCCGCGATGAACTCGCCGACCGTCATGCTCGCGAGCTTCTCGGCCTCGTCGTCGTCGAAGCGCACCCCGAAGCGGTCCTCGACGCGGACCGCGAGCTCGGCCAGCGACAGCGATTCGAGGTCGGCGCCGGCCGGGCCGAGCGCGGTGTCGTCGTCGATGTCGTCGGTGCTGTAGTTCATCTCGGTCAGCGAGTCCAGCAGGAACTGGCGGATCTCGGTGGTGGTCTCGTCGCTCATGCCTCGGTGTTTCCTTCCTTCACGGACGCCGCGACCAGCAGGGTGCGGTCGCGGACGAGCTTGCCGGTGGCCGTGCGGGGCAGCTGCTCGACGACCCGCAGCACGCGGGGGCGCTTGAACGCGGCCAGCCGCGTCGCGAGCTCGGCCTGGACCTGCTCGGCGGTGGCGTCCTCGCGCAGCATCACGTACGCCTCGATGGCCTTCTCGTACGTCACGACGGCCGAGGCGACGCCGGGCAGGGCGGCGAGCGTGTGCTCGACCTCGGTCAGGTCGACCTTGAGCCCGCCCACGGAGACCTGGGAGTCGTTGCGCCCGTGGATGCGGAACCGCCCGGTGTCCGGGTCGACCGTGCCGGCGTCGCGGGTGTGCAGCCACCCGTCGGCCCAGCGGGTCGGGTCGGACAGCCCCAGGTACGGCGAGGCTTCGAGGGACACCAGCAGCTCGCCGCCCTCTTCCCGCACCCGCAGGCCGGGTGCCGGGGTCAGGGCCGGGCGGTGCTCGCCGAAGAGGTCGGTGGCGATGACGCCGACCTCGGTCATTCCGTACATGTTGCCGAGGCGGACGCCGAAGCGGTCCACGAATGTCTGGTAAACCGCGGGGCGGACGAGCTCGCCGCCGGTGGTCATCCCGGTCAGCTGGGGCAGGCGTGGCGGCGTCGGCCCGGAGGACAGGAGCTCGATGTGGAAGGGCACGCCGAGGACGGTGGTGGGAGCGGTCCCGGCGGCGACCGCGGCCAGGATGCCGTCGGCGGTCATTCGGGCCGGGATGACGAGTTCGGCCCCGGCGTGCAGCCCGTAGAGCAGCCCGCCGACGAGCCCGAGCACGTGCACCATCGAGGCGAGGCAGACGATGCGCTCGCCCGGCTGCGGTACGCCGGCCCCGATGGCCACGTACCGCTCGACCTCCTCGACCAGGTCGGCCGCGGTGCGCGCGATCACCTTGGAGGGGCCGGTCGAGCCGGAGCTGAGCTGCACCAACGCGTGTGGGGAGTCGGACGGGCGGCCGGGGTAGGTGGCGACCCGCTCCTGCACGTCCTGGAACCCGCGCAGCGGGCCGCCGGTGGCGTGCTTGGCCGACACCACGGCCTGCGGGGCCAGGCGTTGCAGAGCCTGATCGATCTCGTACGGCGTGAGCCGGTGATCCAGCAGCGCCGCCCGCGCCCCGAGCCGCCAGCAGGCGAGCAGGTTCGCCACGAACGCCAGGGAGGGTGCGAGGCAGATGGCGACCGAGTCCCCGGGGCCGTTGGCGCCGATGCCGGCCGCGGCCAGCACGGCCTGCCGCTGCTCGACGAGGCGGCGCAGCTCGGCGCGGGTGATCGGGGTGTCGAGGACCAGGGCGGGCGCGGCGTCGGGGCGCCCGGGCCGGCCGGCCAGCAGCACGTCGTCGACCCAGCTCGGGTCGAGGGCCGGTGTCGCCACGCGACCACCCCTTTCTCCGTCATTTCGGCAGGGTGCATCGGCGGCCCGGCCCGCCGTATTCGCCGAGGCCGGCGAATGCGGCGCGGAGGCCGCTGGGACGCGCTCTGCGCAGGGTTGAGCGGCTGATCGGGACGGTCACCATTGGCCGCCGACCAGCGTGCACACCCCCGATGAACACACTGCGAAGGTCGAGGGCATGGGGCGCCTGAGGTCGGAACTCGGACTCCCTTGGGCGCATTGCGCAAGAATGAGCCGCTCCTCGACAGGGATAGACCTTACGCAATCGAACCCGTTTTACAAGAGTGGGTAGCCTGACCATGTGACGGGATGTCCGATCTGTCACACCACCTCCCGGGAAAACTCGTTTGGATCGATACGATCGGCAATTCGGTGAGCGCACTGGTCAGGGCCGGTGGCGGCCACATCCGGTGCACGCACATTCGGACATTGCCTCCCATGACCGCCCGCTCCGTGACGAGCCGAGGTGTTTCACCAGCAATACCGGGGCGGACCGGGGGGTCGTGTCCGGTACGCGGATATATGGGTTGTGCAGGTATCTCGCCGGCCCGCATACCAGGCCGATGGAAGTTACAGCGGCAATACGAGCGTCATTGACAAGCGCCATCCTTGCCTTCATACAATGGCCCCGCTCGCGACGACTTCGGGTTTCGGGCTTTTCTTTCCCGGTACAGCGTTACGGAGATTTGCGACTGTGAAAGCCGATACCGGTTCCGCATACCCGTCCGCACCCGCCGGCCCGGGCCTCAACGCCGCGGTCGAGCGCTATTACGACACCACCCTCGACCTGTACGAGGACCTGTGGGGCGAGCACGTCCACCACGGGTTCTGGGACGCGGGCGAGCGGCCCGGCAGCGACGACGAGCGGCACGCCGCGACCGACCGGCTGGTGCGTGAGCTCGTGACGTTCGCGGGTATTCCGGCCGGCGCCCGGGTGCTCGACGTGGGCTGCGGGATCGGCGGCCCGGCGCTGTATTTGGCCGGTCCGCACGGCTGCACCGTGGAGGGCGTCACGCTCAGCGCCGCGCAGGCGGCCCGGGCCAACGAGAAGGCGGCCGCGGCCGGGCTCGGCGAGCGGGCCCACTTCCACCAGCGCGACGCGCTCGACAACGGCTTCCCGGACGCGTCCTTCGACGCGCTGTGGGCCGTGGAGAGCCTCATGCACATCGCCGACCGCGTGGCCTTCTTCGCCGAGGCGATGCGGCTGCTGCGCCCGGGCGGCATCCTCGCCATCGCCACCTGGTCGGTGCGCGACGGCGAGCTGAGTGCCGACGAGCACCGGGTCGTCGACCAGATCCTGCGCCACCAGGTGATGCCGAGCTTCTCGTCGCTCGAGGAGCACGAGCGGCTCGCCACCGCGGCCGGGTTCACCGAGGTGTCCTCTGTGGACTGGTCGGCGAACGTGGCCAACTCGTGGGAGCCGACCTTCGCCCAGGTGCGCGAGCTGGGCAACGGCCGCGCCATGATGCGTGACCTGGCCCGCGATCGCGGCGTGGATGTGCTCGGGTTCTTCTACGCCGGCCCGCTGATGCTCAAGGGCTTCAGCACCGGCGCCATGACGTACGGCGCGGTCCGCGCGACGAAGCCCGCTGAGTCCACTGTGGCCGGAGACTGAGCATGGCCACGCCGACGCAGCTCGCGGTCGCCGAGCTGCTGCGTGAGGTGACCGGGGAGGACGCGGGCTGGCTGGCCGGCGTCGACCCCGGCACCCGGCTGGACGGCGACCTGTTCGTGGACAGCCTGGAGCTCACCGCGCTCGGCGAACGGCTGACGGCCGTATATGGGGCCGGCGTCCGCCTCACCGAGTACGTCGCGGGACTCGACCTCGACGCGCTGCTCCGCCTCAGCGTGGCCGACGTCGCGTCCTATGTGGACAGCACAAGCGGTACACGATGAGGCTCCTGTTCCTGGCTCTTCCGCTGACGGGACACGTCAACCCGATGGCGGCGGTCGCGGCCGCGCTGACCCGGCGCGGGCACGACGTGCTGTGGGCCGGGTCGGAGTCGTTCCTGCGGCCGCTGCTCGGGGACGGGGCGGCCATCCATCCGATCCCGCTGCGCGCCCACCGCGGTCAGGCCGAGCGCGGGCTCGACGCGACCCGCTCGCGGTGGGAGGGCTACATCGTCCCGCACGCGAAGTCGACCCGGAAGGGCGTGGACGCGGCGATCGCGGCGTTCCGGCCGGACGTGCTCGTGGTCGACCAGCACGCGATCGCGGGCGCCATCGCCGCGCACGCGCACGGACTGCGTTGGGTCGGCGTCGCACCGACCACAATGGAGCTCGCCCGGCCGTTCCGGCGCTCGCTGCCGCGGGTGGAGGAGTGGATACTCGCCCAGCTGGCGGGCGCGTGGACCGCGGCCGGGCAGCCCGGCGCGCCACCGCACGACCTGCGCTTCTCTCCACATGGGACGATCGCCTTCACCGCGGGTGCCCTGGCTGCGGGCGCTCCGTCCGATGTGGACCTCGTCGGGACCGCCCTCGCGCCGCGTGTCCCCGATCCGGACTTCCCCATGGACTGGCTGGACCCGGCGCGCCAGCACGTGCTGGTCACCATGGGCACGCTGTCGATGGACCTCGCCAAGGACTTCTACCGCCGGGTCGCCGAGGCCCTCGCGCCGCTCGGCGACCGGCTGCAGGCGATCGTGGTGGCGCCCGACGGCACCTTCGACGCGGCCGTCGCCGGCCACGTGCTGGTCCGCCGCCGGGTGCCGGTGCTCGACCTGCTGCCGCGGCTGCAAGCGGTCGTCGCGCACGGCGGCCTCAACACGGTCTCCGAGGCGCTCGTGCACGGCGTCCCGCTCGTCATCGCGCCGATCAAGGGTGACCAGGCGCTCAACGCGAACGCGATCGCCGGGGTGGGCGCGGGCGTGCGCGTCTCGTTCGACCACATCCGGCCCGCCGGGCTGCGCGGGCACCTCCTGCGGCTGCTCGACGACCCGTCCTTCGCCGCCGCCGCGCGAGTGGAGGGCGCCCGGCTGCGCGAAGCCGGCGGCGCCGAGGCGGCGGCCACGATCCTCGAGGCACACCACAACGATTGAGGCGGTAACCCGTGAAAGTCCTGCGCGACACCTGGCTCATCTTCCAGCGCCACATCCTGCTCATGGTCCGCTCGCCGCTGTGGATCTTCCTCGGCATCGCGCAGCCGGTGGTGTTCCTCGTGCTGTTCGCTCCGCTGCTCAAGCCGGCCCTCGGCTCCGCCACGATGCTGGACGCCTACCGCGTGTACGTGCCCGGCATGCTCGTCGCGCTGGCCATCGGCGGCGGCCTGTACGTCGGCTTCGGCCTGCTCGGCGACCTCGCCAACGGCGTCATCGAGCGCTCCCGGGTCACCACCGTCAGCCGGGTCGCGCTGCTGCTCGGCCGGGCGCTGCGCGACGTCGTCACGGTGCTGGTCCAGTCGCTCATCATCACCGTGCTGTCGCTGCCGTTCGGGCTCATCCTGAACCTCGGCAACATCCTGCTCGGCTACGCGATCCTGGCCCTCATCAGCCTCGCCGCGGCCGCCATCTCCTACGGCATCGCCATCAAGGTGAACAACCCCAACGTCCTCGGCCAGGTCATCAACAACGTGGCCCAGCCGCTGATGCTGCTGTCCGGCACCCTGCTGCCGCTCGCCCTCGCGCCGCTGTGGCTGCGCACGATCGCCGACTACAACCCGTTCAACTGGGCCGTCACCGGCATGCGGGCCCTGTACGCCGGCCACCCCGGCGACACCCACGTGTGGGGCTCGATCGTGTTCTGCGGCGCGCTCGTCGTCGTCGCCGTCACGTGGTCGGCCAGCCTCTTCGCGCGCTCGGTCAAGTAGTTCGCTCTGCCTCCCGGGAGACTGCAATGATCAAGACCAAGGGACTCAAGAAGTCCTACAAGACCAAGGCGAAGCGGCAGACCACCGAGGTCGAGGCGGTCAAGGGGATCGACCTGGACGTGGCCCAGGGCGAGATCTTCGGCTTCCTCGGCCCGAACGGCGCCGGCAAGACCACGACGCTGCGGATGCTCGCCACCCTCATCCCGCCCGACGACGGCGAGGCCACCATCGCCGGCGCGAACCTGCGCTCCGAGCAGGCCGCCGTGCGCCGCGCGATCGGCTTCGTGGCGCAGGGCGGCGGCACCTCCGACGACGTCACCGCGCGCGAGGAGCTGATCCTCCAGGCCCGCATGTACGGCATGGGCCGCGCCGACGCCGCCCAGCGCGCCGAGGAGGTCATCGCCGCGTTCGAGCTGAGCGAGTTCGCGGACCGCAAGTGCAAGACGTACTCCGGCGGGCAGCGCCGGCGCCTCGACATCGCGCTCGGCGTCATCCACCGCCCGCAGGTGCTGTTCCTCGACGAGCCGACCACCGGCCTGGACCCGCAGAGCCGCGCGCACATGTGGGACGAGGTGCGCCGCCTGCGTACCGAGGGCATGACCGTCTTCATCACCACGCACTACCTCGACGAGGCCGACGCCCTGTGCGACCGGATCGCCATCATCGACCACGGCGAGATCGTGGCCGAGGGCACCCCGGACGAGCTCAAGCGCGAGATCTCCGGTGACGTGGTGACCCTCGGCCTCTCGTCCCCCTCCGAGGAGGCGGCCACGGTCCTCAAGGGCCTGGCGTTCGCCCGGGACGTCGAGGTGCGCGGCGACGAGGAGGTGCGGCTCACCGTCGAGTCCGGCGACACCGCCATCCCGCAGATCATGCGGGCCCTCGAGGGCGCCGGCGTCGCGCTCACCACGATCGAGCTGCACCGGCCGACCCTCGACGACGTGTTCCTCACGAAGACCGGGCGGTCGCTGCGGGACTGAGCGCGTGCAGCTCGGCGAGCACGTGGTCCGCGAAGGCGCGCACGCGGGAGCCGTCCCACCCGGGGCGGCTCACCCGCAGCTCGAACTCCAGCGACGTCAGCCCGCGCGCGATGACGTAGAAGCCGGGCCCGGTGGCCCGCGGCGACGGGTAGACCTCCACAGTGGACGGCACCGGCTCGTCCCGCGACGGAAAGCCGGGCGGGGTCAGCATCGGGTTGTAGTGGTACCCCGCATCGGCTTCGGGCTGCTCGGCGCGGGCGGCCGCGGCGGCGTCAGGGGAGTACACCCCGTGCTTGAGGGCACTGAAATGGCGCCAGTGCACCTTCTCGGCGACCGTGGCCAACGGCGCGCCCGGGTTCGACGTCGCGGCGTCGAGCAGCAGCGGGGCCCACTGGTTGAGGCTGGTCACGATGCCCGCCTGGTCGTCGTCGTACCGGTTGTTCGACATCGAGAACATCAGGTGCGCGGGCTCGCCGGTGACCACGCAGAGCGCCCGGTGGTACACGGCGAGCAGCACGCTGGACAGGCTCGCCCCCGCCGCCGCGGCCAGCTCGTGCGCCCTCGGCATCGGAATCCCGGTGCGCAGCATCGCCCCGATCCGCTCGGAGGCGGCCGTTTCGTCCTTGGCTCGCGGCGCCGCGGCGAGGGTACGTCTCCAGTGCCGCTCGGCGTTGCGCAGCCGCGGGTTGTCCCGGCTCTGCTGTTCCAGGGCCAGCTCGAGCGGCCCGCGCGCCGGCGGCAGCTCCTCGCCGCCGAGCAGGCGCAGGAAGTCCTCGCGCATGATGAGCGCGGCGACCCCGTCGGCGGCCATGTGGTGGATGGTGACGACGAGGGTGTTCCGGCTGATCAGCGCCCGCCAGGGCAGTTGGCTGGTGACGTCGATGACCTGGCGCAGTTCCCGCTCCGGGGCGTCCGGTCCGTCGTCGCGACCGATGGTAATGGCGTCCTCGGTGAGCCGCTGGCGGGGGAGGCCCTGGTCGTCGACGACATAAAGGGTGCGCAGCGAACCGTGGCGGGCGGCGAGCTTGCCGACCGCGGCCCGGACCTGCTCGTCGGTGGTGCCCGCGGGGAGGTCCCAGACGAACTGCAGGTTCGCCTCCCAGTGCCGCTCGCGCGGGATCTTCTCCAGATCGCGCCAGACCGAGAGCTGACCGACGGTCGCGGGATAGGTCATGCCGGGCCCTTTCTTACGCACGGGCGGCCCGATTTCCGGGCCGCCCGCATCCGAGGTCAGCTCGAGATGTTCCGGCTGGAGATGTTCTTGCGGCTGGAGATGTTCGACATGACAATCACCTTCCTTTCTGCACGACTGTTCACCCAGCATCGTCCCAGCTAGCGACGTATGTCAATCGCCGCAGAATCGCCCCTGATCGCCGTCAACATGGACATATCCGAATAGGCGGATATCGATTGCTGACGGCTAACTAACTGCGCGTTTCCAGCGCGGCCGCGCGGTCATTCGGGTTCAAACGGACATATGCCGGGTCACCCTATCGGTGACCCTCGCCCGGATTGCCTGGGAAAAGCCGGACGGGCGGTCCCGCGATGGGACCGCCCGTCTACGGGGTCGCCGCTCGAGGGAGCGCGGGACCGCTGTGTCTGTACGGCTTTCCGGCCGGCGGCCGGTCCGAACCGCGCCGGACCCGAAGGTCTGGCACGCCCGGCTGCCGGGCCGTTGCCCATTACATTCGTCCGGCCCCGCCAGGGGTGTCAACCTCGGCTTTTTCAGTTAACTGTCGAACCTCGGTCCACTATGGACAGTCTGTGGGCCGAGCGCCTAGGGGAGGCGGATGGACTGGGGGTGGTGGAAGACGTCCTGCGGGTCGTAGGCGGCCTTGACCCGCTGCAGGCGCGGGTAGTTGGCCCCGTAGTACGCCGCCGGCCAGTCCTGCAGGTCGCGGTCGGCGTAGTTCTGGTAGACCTCGCCGTTGAGGTGCGGGCGGAGCGCCTCGTGGAAGTCGTCGATCCAGGCGACGTTCGCGTCCGTCTCCTCGTCGCCCTGCCACTGGGCGATCGCGGAGACGTAGTGCAGGCTGTCCCGGTGCACGAAGGCCGTGGCGTCGGCCGGGACGCGGGCGATCGCGCCGCCGGCGAGCAGGTCGAAGCGGACCATCGAGAACCCCGACGGGGCCCGCCGGAAGCCCTCGATGAGCACGTCGAAGGCGGCCTCGTCGAAGCCCTGCTCGGTGAAGTACCCGCCGAGCCACTTGGACTGCAGCCCGTACACGATCTCCTCGCCCATGCCGGTCATCAGGTCGAGGTAGCCGGTCTCGCCGAACCCGCCGAACGACGGCTCGCCCAGCCCGCCGATCGCCTGTTCGACGGCGGCGGCGCCCTCGGTGACCTCCCCGACGTACAGGCCGTAGAGCGCGACGACCGGCTCGCCCTCCGGGTACGGCTCGGTGCTCAGCAGCAGGCACAGCGCGAGCCGCTCGTCCGTGCGGCCGGCGTACATGTCCCGGTAGGCCGCGAAGACCTCCTTGGCCCGGCTGATCGGCCAGGCCGCCCAGCCGCCGAACACGGTCTTCGGCAGCGGGTTGAGCCGGTACTTCAGGCTCGTCACCACCCCGAACCCGGCCCCGCCCGCCCCGCGCAGCGCCCAGAACAGGTCCGCGTGCTGCTGCTCGTTGGCGACGAGCGTCTCCCCGTCGGCGTTCACCATCTCCACCTCGATCAGGTGGTCGAGCCCGAGCCCGAAGGTGCGCCCGAGCGGGCCGTACCCGCCACCGAGGGTGTACCCCGCGTTGCTGACGGTCGGGCACTCGCCGCCCGGCCCGGCCAGGCCGTACTGGATGCCGTCCTGCTCGAAGCCGTGGTTGGCGTAGGTGACCCGGTCGAGCTCGCGCCAGCCGACGCCGGGCCCGGCCGTGACGGTCCGCTCGTCGGGGTCGAAGTCGATCTGCCCGAGCCCGTGCACGTCGACGACGACGCCACCCTCCACAAGGGACAGCCCGCTGGCGTGGTGCCCGCCCCCGCGCACGGCGATCGGGAGGTGCTGCTCGCGCGCGTACCTGATCGCGGCGGCAACGTCCTGCGCGTCGGCACAGCGGGCGATCAGCGCGGGCCGGGTGCGCACGCGCGTGTTGAACAGGACGCGGGCCCCCTCGTAGGCGGGGTCGTAGGGCGTGAGCAGCTCACCGGCGAAGCCCCCGAGGGGCGTGAGGTCCAGGCGCACGCGCCGATCTTGTCATCGGCGCGCATCGACGGCAACCGCGAACTCCGTCACCAGCCGCCGCAGGCGGACCACGACCGGCCGTTCGCCGAGCCTGCCCTCCAGGATCTTGAGTACCTCGCGGTAGTTCCACAGCAGCTCGCCGGCCGACCGCGCGCTCCGGTCGAACAACGCCGGCCCAAACCGGTGCAGATCGTCCACAAGGGACTGCAGGCTGCACACCTTGTCGGCCGCGATGACCAGCAGCGACTCGGCGCCCGCCTCGGTGCTCATCCGGCCCAGGTGCTCGCGCTTGCGCTCCCACCAGGTCAGGCCGGTCCGCTCGGTGGCGTCGGCGTCGGTGCAGTCGTGGACGATCCGGTACACATCGTCGCCGAACGCCTCCCGCAGCGCGCCCCGCCCCGTCGGCTGGTCCTCCAGCACGTCGTGCAGCAGCGCGCCGATCGCGGCCGTCTCGCCGCCGCCCTCCTCGAGCACGATCGCGCAGGTGGCCAGCAGGTGCGACACGTACGGCGTGCCGGTGTTGTGCCGGACCTGCGCGCCGTGGCGGCGGGCGGCGTACGCCAGCGCCTCCTCGAACCGCGGTGACAGCACGGCCGGTCGCCCGCTAGGAGATCATGGCGACGACGTCCGCCAGCTGGCGGAGGACCTCGTCCGGGGCGAGCCGGCGGCCGAGCTGGATGCCGCCTCGCGGGGAGGGTTCGTCCGGCCGGTAGTACACCCGCGACCGCCGTTTTTCGCGCGGGCCCCGCAGCACCAGCGTGGCGCAGGCCTCACTCCGGTCCGTCACGGCCTGGTGCACGACGTCCGAGGTCGTCTCGTAGAGGCCCCGCAACGGCTCCCGCGAGACGGTGCGAAAGGGCTCCAAGCCGATGCTTCCCGTGTACCCCACGTGCGCGATCCGCCCGCCCAGGTAGGGCCGGTAGGCGAAGCGCCGCCAAGGATCGGGTGAGGGCGTCTCGGCGAGCTCGACGAAGTGCTGCCGCCCGCCCAGCAGGACGGAGCTGAACGGAAACCGGTGGTCGTGCGGGCGGGAGACGTGCTCGCGCTGCGAGCGGGCGGCCGGCCAGTAGTGCAGGGTGAGGCGCGAACCGTCGGGGTGCTCCGCGGCGACGATCTTCGTGAAGCCGTTGACGTGCCGGTAGGGCGCGCCCGCCGGTAACCGGCCCGCGCGTACGTCGGCGACCAGGCGGTCCAGGATTCCGCCGATGTCCTGGTGCTCCAAGAGCAGCACAGGAAACAGCGTACGCGTCACCGCTTCGTGAAACGCTCCGCCGCCACGATCACACGCTTCAGGGTGTCACCCGTCGCCTCGCGCAGCAGCCGTGCGGGGGAGCGGCCCGCGATGCCCGCCGCGCCGACCTCGCGCAGCCAGCCGGCCGCGGTGCCCAGCCGGTTGGCGCGCGCGAAGGTGTCCGCCACCTCCACCGCGCTCTGCAGGCGGGCCGAGAACTCCGCCCACCGCCGCCGGTCGCCGCGCCAGCGGTGGAACTCACTCACCGAGGCGGCCCCCGCGATGTACGCGGTCAGCTCCTCGCCCAATAACGACACGCAGCGATCAATCCCGCTCGCCGACAGGACCCCCACCGTCATGCCACAAACGCTACCCGCATCCCGCCAGCACAGCGAGCGGGTGTTATCCGAGATAAAAGTCGGAGATGTCCGATGCGAGCAGATCGAGCACGGGCACGCCGGCGTCCAGGGCGGCGGCGAAGGCGGACCAGGAGTCCAGGTGGTACCCGCCGGCCTCCGGGAACGACTCGCCGGTCAGGTAGCGCGGCAGGAGGAAGGCGTTCTGCACCAGCCAGTGCACGTACCCACCCTCCTCACCCCACCCCGGCAGGTCCCGCGTCGAGGTCAGGTAGGCCCGCAGCTCCGCCGGTGAGGACCAGCGCACCATCCGCGACTCGTTCGTCAGGTGCTTGATGTACGGGTTGTACAGCAACGTCCCGCCCAGCCCGAAATGCTCGCGGAACTGCTCCCACAGCAGCCGCTCGTCGCTGCCCGCGTAGGCCATCACCTCCGCCGCCGGCTCCGTCTCCAGCAGATGATGGAGATAGGCCCAGGTGGTCAGCGGCGTCAGCAGCCGGTTCGCGTCCTTGCTCAGCAGGGTCTGCACGATCGCCCCGGCGTTGCGCTCGAGGTCGTGCAGCGCCAGGTGCGGCACCACCTTGATCGCGGCCAGCACGCTGTACAGCGACGGGTTCCGCTCGCCGTAGAACACCCGGGCCACGGACCACGGGTCGGTCGGGCGCTGCAGCGACACCGGCGCCGAGGCCACGTAGTCCTGCAGCGAGGCGACCTGCGGGGCCGCGGCCGGGTCGACGCGGCGCATCCAGCGGGTCAGGTCGGCGGCGAAGGTGGCGGCGATCTCCTCGCGGCCGGCCACGCCGAAGTCGTCGAGGCAGACCGCCACGCGCACCCCGCGGGCGCTCAGGGCGGCGGCCGTCAGCGCCTGCACGGCGTTGATCAGCGAGGCCCGGGCCCGCAGCCGGACCGGCCAGAAGAGCAGCCGCGGGCGCTGCGGCTCGGCGGTCCAGTCCACGCCCCAGCCGTACCGGCGTTCGAGCTGGCGGAGCAGCGGCAGTACCGCCTCCGGGGCCGTGTTGCCGGGCTGGGAGAACAGCTCGCGCTCCCAGTCGAGGTGCCGCACCCGGCGGCGGGGGTCCACGCGCGGGCGGGCGGGCGGCACCTCGAGCCGGTCGGCCAGGCCCGTGAAGAGGTCGTCGCCGTGCACGTCGGTGAAGAACTCGACCAGCCCGGCCAGGCGGTCGGGCAGCCGCAGCGGGGCCGCGTCGTGCAGCGCCCACAGCACCCGGACCGGCCGGGACGCGGCCACGGCGCGCAGGGCGCTGGTGACGACGTCGTCCCAGCCGCTGTACCCCACGACGAGCACCACATCGCCCGTGATCAGGTCGCCGAGCGCCCGCGCGTGGTCCTCGGTCGCGGTCGCGTCGGGCGCCGGGTCGTGCAGCAGCGGCGAGCGGACCTCCTCGCTGACCGGCCGCCAGAAGCCGTGGAGGTGGAAGACCTGCACCGCGCCCTCGCCCTCGGGGCGGCGGTCGGGGCGGCCGTTCGGGGCGACCGGGACGCTGAGCGCCTGCCGGCCGGTCTGGCGCACGGCGACCTCGAACAGCGGGTCGAAGTTCGTGGTGAGGATGCTGTTGCCGAACTCGTCGGGCCGCCCGGCGAGCAGCCGCCCGACCGCGCGGACGCCGGCCGGGACCTCCCACCAGTCCAGGCTGTTCTCGACCCGCTCGCCGAGGCGCAGGTCGACGCGCTGCCAGATGCCGTGGGTGGCCAGCGGCGAGGAGTTCAGGTCGGGCGCCCGGTAGCCGGCCAGCACCGCCTGCTGGGCCACCACGTCGAACTCGCCGGGGGAGCGGCGGGCGGTGAAGACCCGGCGGTACGCGAGGTACACCTGGATCGGCAGGGCATGCGGGTCGAGCCCGGCGCGGGCCTGGCGCAGCGCCTGGGTGAGCTCGCCGTCGTCACCGAGTCCGGCGGCATAGCGGTCGGCCAGCTCCACGAGCTCGGCCAGCCCGGGCACGGCGGGCATCGTCATGCCGGCCCCGAGGATGAGCGTGACCGTCCCGCCGTGCCGGATCGCGGTCACGAGCTCGTCGATCAGCCTCAGCTCCATGCTCACTCTCCCGCGGCCCGGGCGTGCAGGGTCGTCCACAGGTCGCGCGGGCGGCTGGACAGCGCCTCGCGCACGTCGGCGTCGCTGGGCAGCAGCAGGCCCCCGTCGATGTCGGCCTCCAGCTGTTCGGGGCCCCAGCCGAGATAGCCGGAGAACAGCCGCATCCCGGCGATCACCGGGGCGAGCGGCTGAGGGTCGGCGGACAGCGCGATCACGCCCATCCGGTCGCGCACCGGGCGCCACCGCAGCGGCGGCTCGACGTCGGGGCGCAGGCGGGCCAGGGCGATGAACCCCTCGTACCGGCTCAGCGGCCCGGCGTCGAAGAGCACGGCCGGCGTGGTCAACAGCCGCCGCCAGCCCGGCGGGATGTCGGCCGGCAGCGGGTCGGTGGTGGGCCGGTTGATCCGCACGCCGACGGCGCCCCGGCCGCGGTCGTGGCGCAGGATCAGCACCGCCGCCTGGCGCAGGTCGCGGTCCTCGACGGCGGCGGTGGCGACCACGATCCGCCCGACCATGTCGCGGTGGTGGCGGGCCGCGTTGTGGATCAGCGGCAGCTCGTCGCCGGCCGAGCGCAGTTCCGGCAGCTCGAAGCCGCGCTCGCGGAGCCGCAGGGTGACTTCCCGCCACACCGTGCGCACGTCGAGCACGGCGGGCCGGTCCGGCAGCCCGCCGCGCAGCACCCGCAGCAGCTCGCCGGTGAACGCGGTGTAGGGCTCGCCGGGCGGGGCCTGGGCGACGCGGTTGCGCGGGGCGGAGACGAGCAGGCAGGTGTCGTCGGTGCCGGCCTGGTCGGCGACGGCCAGGGTGCCCGACTCCCCGGCGGCGAGGTGGCCGGCCGCGCGACCGGCATAGCAGCAGTCCAGGATGACCAGGCGGCGCCGGGCCCGGCTGCCCGCAACGGCCCGCCGGATCAGTTCGAAGGGCAGACCGGCCTCATATGGTACCGCCGGATCGGTGTCCCGAAGCCCCAGCACCAGCGAGCCGTCGACCGGGTCGACCAGCCCGTGCCCCGCGAAGTAGACGACGAGCATCCCCTCGGCGGCCGTCTCCTCCGCGGCCCGGCGCAGGACGCGGGACACCTCGCGGGCGTCGTCGGGGTCGTGCAGCACCGTGCAGTGCTCGGGCGCCAGGCCCCACAGGTCGGGGTCCTGCAGCACCCCGGCGAGCCCGTTGAGGTTCCGCGTGATCGCCGGCACCTCGGGCAGCGACCCGTACCGCGCCCCGCCCACGAGCACCGCCCGCGACGCGCGCGGGTCCGCCAGTTCCGCCACCGATGCCGGCCCGGCCTCAGCCGTCGAGGGCCCGGGCCGCGGCGGCGACGGCCGACGGGTCGGACGACTCGATGCGCACCGAGCGCCCGTCGGGGTCGGTGCGGGTCAGGATGATCGCCGGTGCCGCGGGCCGGGTCCGCCGCCAGTTGGAGATCGCGAGCAGCAGCTGCCCGACCGACAGCCCGGTGCCGAGCACCAGGCTGATGATCTCCACGGCGCCGGAGAGCTCACCGGGGCGGGTGGCGGTGGACAGGCCGATCTCGGACTGCACGATGCCGGGCTCGCCGACCAGCCACCGCTGGAGGTTCAGCAGCTCGTCGACATCGGGCTGAGGGCCGTCCCCGGAGGGCTCGAGGTGGATCTGCAACTGCACACTTCGAACAGTATCGAACCCTCACACCCGATGTCACCCGAGCCTCACCCGTAGAGGGCGCGCGCCGCCTTCCGCACCTTGCGCCGGGCCTTCGGCACGTCCTCCAGCGAGCGGCGGCCGTGCTCGTCGATGCGCGCGTGCAGCAGCCCGTAGGTGAACGCGTTCTCGCCCGCCCCGTACGCCGTGATCGCGTACTGCTTGAGCAGCTCGCCGGTCACCATGGCGTCCTGGTGGTCGCCGAGCGCGTCCTGCAGGTCGGTGACCCGGTCGGCGAGCTTGGTGGCCGTGCCGCCGGCGACCGGGGCGACGAGCTCGGCCGCGTACCGGGCGCGCTTGTAGGCCTTGCGCGCCTCGTGCTTCTCCACGTCGCTGCGGGCCGCGTCCATCCGGCCGTCGGCGCGGCGCAGGGCCTTGCGGGCGCGGGCCATGAGCCGCTTGCGGGGCACGTTCTCCGGGGTGGCGGTGCGGGCCACCAGCGCGTCGATGTCGTCGAGCAGGGAGGTGTACCGCTCGCTGTCCAACCCGGTCACCAGCGCCCGGCGGGCCTCGGCGGCCCTGGCCGCCAGCAGCGAGGTGATCCGCGCGGCGACCGGGCCGAGGACCAGCTCCTCGGGCTCCTCGTGCACCAGGTGGGCCAGCCGCTCGCCCATCACGTCGGTGTCGCGCACGTCGCCGAGCAGGCCGGTGACCCACTTGATCTCGTCGTGCAGGCGGTCGAGGTCCCCGTCCTTGTCGCCGGCGAGCAGCGGCCGGAACGAGCGGAGCGTCGAGCGCAGCCGGCGGGTCGCCACCCGCATCTTGTGCACCGACTCGGCGTCGCCCTCGCGCACGTGCGGGTCGTGCTCGACGAGCGCGTCGCGCTGCGCGGCGATGTAGGCGGCCAGGGCCTGGCGGGACTTGGAGCCGCGGGGCTGGACGGCGGAAGGGGCCGGATAGTCGGGGCCGAGCGCCTGGGCGAGCTTCGAGGGGCTCTTGGCCGGCCGGGCGCCGGCCTTGCGCAGGGCGGCGTCGAGGCGCTCCAGCGCGGCCGCGTCGCCGTCGACGAGCTCGATCTCCAGCTCGTGCCACTCGCGGGCGCCGCCGGCGCCGTTGCGCAGCGACTCGGTGCTCACCGTGTCGTCGGCGAGCAGGGCGACCGTGCTGCCGTCCGCCGCCCGCAGCGCCCGCTCCACGCGGTGGGTGCGGATGCGGGCGACGGGGGAGAGGTCAGCCCCGCGGGTGAGCGCGCGGACCTGGTCGACCACGGCCCGGGGCGGGGTCTTCTGCCGGTTGCCGGCGGGCAGCTGCAGCTCGCTGCGGTCGCCGCCGGCCGGGCGCTTGAGGTGCCACCCGGCGTCGTTGCCCCCGGTGCGGCGGCGCAGCGTGACCCGGCCCCGCGCCAGGTGCAGGCCCGCGGTGTCGTAGTAGACGGCGTCGAGTCGCTGATCGTCCGGTTCGCCGACGGCGGTGACCCCGCCGATCCCGGTCAGGTCGGGCAGGGCGAAGCCGTCCGGCAGCTCGTACTTTCGTTCAATTTCCAGCTTTCCGGCCATCAGCCCATTCTCCCAGTGAACCGGCTCCTACGCGAACGTGAACGTGAGATAAACGATGAGTGCACTACGACCTCCTCTCGTTGCTCGACGCTCACCTCGCCGAGATGACCGCGCTCCGGCACGTCCTCGCCGCGCCGCGCCCGGTCCACCCCGGCGAGCGCTGGGCAGCGGCCGAGCAGACGCTGCGCAGCTCCGAGCGGTACCTGCAGGCCGTGGAGGCGGTGCTGAGCCCCACCGCGGTGTGATGCCGGATGCGGCCCGCCGCGGGGCGGCCGTAATCTTGCACCGTGGGGGTCGTCGGTCGGCGGATACGCTTCGCGATCCGGTTGTTGCGCGACTGGCGGCTGACGGTCGCGTGGGCCAAGTCACTGCTGCGCTCCGGCGTGACGAGCTTCGTCGTCCTCGCCGTGGTGTTCTGGGCGCTACCGGGCGTGACGGCCACCGGCGGTCCCTGGGCCCTCGTCGAGCTCACCGTGCTGCTCGCCGTGATCGGCACCGTCATGCGGCTGGTGCTGCTGGGCGTGGCGGTGCTCGTCGGCGGGGTCGGCGTCCTCGCCGTCGGCGTGATCATCCAGGCCGTCGTCATGTTCACCGCGCTGCGCCTGGCCGACGGGGTCACGGTCGGCTCGTTCGCCGACGCCTGGATCGCCAGCTGGCTCGCGGCCGCGCTCACCGCCCTGATCAACTGGCTGGCCGACGCCGGGTCCGAGGACGTCTTCCTCGGCCAGGCGCTGCGCCAGATGGCCCGCCGCCACCGGGGCATCCCGGCCACCGAGCCGGGCGTGCTCATCGTGCAGCTCGACGGGCTCTCGGCGCCGCTGCTGTCCTGGGCGGTCAAGGCCGGCAACCTGCCCAACCTGGGCAAGTGGGTGCGCACCGGCAGCCACGCGATGCGCGCCTGGCACACCGGCATGCCGGCCACCACGCCCGCCAGCCAGGCCGGGATCATGCACGGCGACTTCACCCAGATCCCGGCGTTCCGCTGGTACGAGAAGGACGGCGCCCGCCTCGTCGTCACCAACCGCCCGCGCGACGCCGCCGACGTCGAGGCCCGCATCACCGACGGGCGCGGCCTGCTCGCCGACGGCGGCGTCAGCATCAGCAACGTCTTCTCCGGCGACGCCCCGACCAGCCTGCTCACGTTCAGCAACGCCGCCCTGCCCGGCCGGTCCGCGCGCGGCTACCTCGCGTTCGTGGCCAGCCCCTACGGCTTCGCGCGGGCGCTGGTGCTCTCGGTCGGGGAGATGCTCAAGGAGGTGCAGCAGGCCCGCCGGCAGCGCTTCCGCAACGTGTACCCGCGGGTGCCGCGCACCGCCGCGTACGTCGCCCTGCGCGCGGTGACCAACGTGCTGCTGCGCGACCTCAACGTCTCGCTCATCGCCGAGCAGATGAGCCGCGGCGCCCCGGTCATCTACTGCGACTTCGTGGACTACGACGAGGTCGCCCACCATGCCGGCCCGCTGCGTCCGGAGGCCCTGCAGACCCTGGAGGGCCTCGACCGGGTGCTCGGCACGCTCGCCAAGCTCGCCCGGGTGGCCGGCCGCGACTACCAGATCGTCGTGCTGTCCGACCATGGGCAGAGCCAAGGAGCGACGTTCAGCCAACGGTACGGCGTGACGCTCGAACGCCTCGTCGCCGACCTCGCCGGCAACGGCGTCGAGGCCGCCGCCCACGGCCCGAACGACGAGGAGTGGGGCCGGGCCAACACCCTGCTGGCCGGGGTGTCGCACCAGACGCGCTCGTGCGGGCCGGTCACCGACGGCCCCCGCGGCGAGGTGGTGACGATCGCGTCCGGGAACCTGGCCATGCTGTACCTCACCGACGTCCCCGGCCGCGCCACCCTCGCCGAGGTCGAGTCGCTGCGCCCGGGCCTCGTCGAGGGCCTGGCCAAGCATCCCGGCATCGGGCTCGTGGTCGTCGGCACGCCGGACGGCCCGGTGGCGATCGGCCCGGCCGGGCGCCACCACCTCGACGGCGGGCGCGTCGAGGGCGACGACCCGCTGCTGCCCTACGGCCCGTCCGCCGCCGCCGACCTGCTCGCCCACCAGGCCATGACCCATGTCGGCGACGTGGTCGTGGTGAGCCGGGTCGATCCCGGCACCGACGAGGTGGCCGCGTTCGAGGAGCTCGTCGGCTCGCACGGCGGCATCGGCGGCTGGCAGACCGAGGCGATCCTGGTGCACCCGGCCGAGTGGCCGGCCGCCCCGACCGAGCTGCGCGGCCCGGTCGCCGTGCACGAGCAGCTGGTGGCCTGGCTGGACGAGCTCGGGCTGCGCACCCCGGTGCCCGCGCCGGCGCCGCGCGAGAAGGATCTTCCCTTGTCCGCCAGAGTTCGAGGTGTTTAGATCGCTGCATGTCTGAGGACGCCTTACGGCCCTGGAATTGGGAAGACCCGCAGGAGCTGGCGGTCACGGTCGACTCGTTCACCGAGGACCTGGCCCGGGTCGAGAAACTCGCACCGGAGTTCGCGGCCGAAGTCCTGGAGCGCGCGCACTTCGACCGCCTCGGGCTGACCGGCATCGAGTTCGCCGCGTTCAAGACGAACCACCCGCGGGCGCTGGGCACCGACCTCGTGTCGCTCACCGCGGGCGACGGCACCCGGACCGAGGCCGGTCAGGTGTACCGGGTGGACGACACGGCGTACTTCATGGAGATGGACATCACCGGCGCGCTGCCGGTCGCCGACGACACCGTCGACTGGGTCTACGCCGAGCACCTCATCGAGCACGTCACCCTCAAGGCCGGCATCGCCTGGCTGACCGAGGTCAAGCGCATCCTGCGCCCCGGCGGCCTGCTGCGGATCACCACGCCGGATCTGCGGGTGTACGCCCAGGCCTACGTCAACGACGACGGCTTCTTCGGCAAGCACCGCCGCCGGATGAACCGCGCGCTCACCGGAGTGGCGCCCGCCATGCCGGCCCGCGGCGCGTTCATGTTCAACCAGCTGTTCTACGTGTACGGGCACCGCTGGCTGTACGACCGCGAGGAGCTCACGTACGCGCTCACCGCGGCCGGGTTCGCCGAGGACGGCATCGCGGTGCGGGCCTACCGTGACGGCGCGATCCCGGACGTCGCCGACCTGGACCAGGTGCTGCGCAACGACGAGACCATCTACATCGAGGCTACGGCGTGACCCCGGCGTTGGTGTCGTTCTCCTGCACCGAGCGCTGACGCCGCTTCTCGACCCAGCCGGCGATCTGGCCGGCCGCCAGCACGACGATGATCGCGCAGACCACGCCCTGCCACGGCTGCGGGAAGACGTTGCGGCTGAGCAGGCCGATCGCGGAGTACGTGGCCGACCACAGCAGGCACGCGGCGATGTTGGAGACGATGAACGTACGCCACGACAGCCCCACGATCGCGGCCGCCAGCAGCACCGGGATCCGCCCGCCGGGCACCAGCCGGGACACCAGCAGCGCGGTCACCGGCCGGCGGTGCAGCCGCTCGCGCACCGTCTCGGCGAGCTTCCACGGCTGGCGCAGCAGCTTCAGCCGCCGGGTCAGCGCCTCGCCGCCGGCCCGGCAGATGGTGAACGTGATGGCGTCGCCGACGTACGCCCCGAGCCCGCCGACCGCGATCACCACCGGGACCGCGAGCGGGCTGTAGTGCGCGCCCAGCACCGCGGTCGCGCTGACCGCGGCCCCGGTCGGCAGCACCGGCACCGTCGAGCCGACGGCGACGATCCCGAACATGATCGCCACCGCGGTGACGAGCCCCCCGAACGTGATCATCACGAAACGGTCAGGCTCTCGCCGGGCGCGAGCACGCGCACGTCGGTCTGCGGCGCCGCGCTGCGGGTGAACTCCTTGAACTCGTCGCCGGGCCGATGGAACCGGTCGGGTCGCACCCGCCCGCAGCCGATCGGCCACAGCGTGCCCCAGTGGATCGGCACCGCCTGCCCCGGTTCGACCAGGCGCATGGCCTCGGCCGCGCGGCCCGGGTCGAGGTGACCGGGGCCGAGCGTCCAGCCCCAGCCCCAGACCGGTACCAGAGCCAGATCCACCGGACCGATCTCCTTCATCTCGTCGAACAGCCCGGTGTCGCCGCCGAACCAGGCCGAGCGGTCGCCGGTGACCACGTAGCCGAGGGCCACCGCCCGGATCTTCGACTTCGGGGTGCGCCCGCCGTCGTGCGCGGCTGGCGTCGCCCGCACCGTCACGTCCCCGACCTTGGTCTCCTCGCCCGCCCGGAGCTCGACGAAGTCCCGCTCGCCGAGCTTGGCGCGCAGGAACGCCGCCGCCCCGCGCGGCACGATCAGCTTCGTTTCCGGCGGCAGCGGCCGCAGGGACGGCAGGTCGCAGTGGTCGGCGTGCAGGTGGGACACGACGACCGCGTCCGGGGCCCGGTCGAGCCGCGGGCGCGGCCCCCGCCGCCGGTGCAGGTGCGCGAGCCGGTCGCGCAGCACCGGATCGGTCAGGATCGTGACCCCGCGCTCGCGGATGGCCACGGTCGCGTGTCCCCACCAGGTGACGTCCATGCAGACATTATGAGCAGGGACTACACCGTTTCGCTGACGGCGGGCTCGGCGGCCGGCTTCGGCGCCTCCGCGCCGGGCTTAAACCGTTTCGCTGACGGCGGGCTCGGTGGCCGGCTTCGGGGCCTCCCATGCCGGGCGGCCGGTGCGTACCACGAGCAGCACCAGTACCGCGGCGGCCAGCGCCACGAACCCGGCGATGGCGACGACGTGGTTGACCGCGTCGGTCGGGGCGTGCCGGCCCTCCAGGCGGTGGGCGAAGACCGAGCCGAACACCGCCACGCCGAGGGCGAAGCCGAGCTGGCGGAACGTGTTCACCGCGCCGCCGGCCATGCCGCTGCGCTCGTGCGGGACGGCGGCCAGGGCGGCCGAGGCCATCGTCGGCAGGACCGCGGCCACGCCCAGGCCGACCACGATCAGACCCGGAATGAGCGCCGTGCCGGTCGACGCCGGGGTGAGCCGGGCCTGCATGAGCGCGCCGGCCCCGATGAGCAGCAGGCCGATCCCGATGGTCCAGCGCGGGGCGACCCGCTGCAGGAACCGGCCGGCGAGCGCGCCGCCGACGAACGAGGCCGCGCTCATCGGCAGCGCCCCGACCAGGCCGGCGTCGACCGGGCCCTTGCCGAGGAACTGCTGCAGCCAGACCGTGGTGAACGGGAGGTACGCGAAGGCGGAGGCCTGTGCGAGTACCGCCGCGACCATGAGCGCGCTGAAGGACGGCTTCGCGAACAGGTGCAGGTCGAGCATCGGGTGGTCGGTGCGCCGCTCGACGACGATGAACGCGACGAGGGCCGCGGCGCTGACGGCGAAGGCGGCCAGGGTGCTCGGCGCGGCCCAGCCGGCGTCGCCCCCGCGGATCAGGGCGAACGTGACGGCGGCGGCGCTGAGGGTGAACGTGACGGTACCGGCGAGATCGAGCTTGTGGTTCTCGCTCGCCCGCCCGTGCGACTCGGTCACGCCGCGCACGGCTTCGGGCGCGCGGCCGTGGGACTCGGTCACGCCTCGGATGGTGAACCACAGCGCCAGCAGGCTGACCGGGAGGTTGACCAGGAAGATCCAGCGCCAGCCGAAGTGCTCGGTGAGCAGGCCACCGGCGATCGGGCCGGCCGCGGCGGCGGCGCCGTTGACGGCCCCCCAGATCCCGAAGGCCACGCCCCGGTCCCGGCCGGTGTAGGCGACGCTGAGGATGGCCACGGTGGTGGCGAGCATCGCCGCGCCGCCGAGGCCCTGCAGGAACCGGGCCGCGATGAGCAGTCCCGCGTTGGGGGCGACGGCGCACACCAGCGAGGCGGCGGCGAACACGACGGTCCCGGCGAGGTACACCTTCTTGCGCCCGTGCCCGTCGGCGAGCGCACCGGAGGCGAGCAGGACCGCGGCGAGGGCGAGGGCGTAGCCGTCCAGGACCCACTGCAGCCCGCCGAGCGAGGTCCCGAAGTCGCGGGAGATAGCGGGCAGGGCGACGGTCACGATCGTGACGTCGACGAGCAACATGAACGTGCCGATGGACACGGCAGTCAGGGCAGACCATTTGCGCATGCGGTCGAATCTGCGGCGTCCGCCTGGTTCTGCATATGTTTTTTCCTCCTCGCGGCGGATTCCGACGCGCGCTACCGTCTCCTGGTGGAAGTCGACACGCTCGACCGGGGGATCATCGACGCGCTGCGGCTGGACGGGCGGGTGGCGTTCAGCGCGCTCGCCGAGATCCTGGGCGTCTCCGACCAGACGGTGGCGCGGCGGTACCGGCGGCTGCGCGACGGCGGCCTGCGGGTGGCCGCCCTGCCCGACGGGGTCCGGCTCGGCTACGACATGTGGATGATCCGGCTGACCACGACCCCGGACAGCGCGGGCGCGATCGCCGACGCGCTGGCCCGCCGGCCCGACACCACGTGGGTCACGCTGGGCTCGGGCGGCACGGAGGTCACGTGCGTCGTACAGAATCCGGGAACCGCCGACCGCGAGCAGTTGCTGCTGCAGAAGCTGCCGCGCACGCCGCGCCTGGTGTCGGTGCGGGCGCACTGCCTGATGCACCACTTCGCCGGCGGCCCGGTCGGGGGCGAGGCGCGGAACATCTCGCTCTCGCCCGATCAGGTTTCGCTGCTGCGCTACCCGGCGCCTCCCGCGGACGCGGTGGCCGTGCTGAGCGACGAGGACCGGCCGCTGCTGGCCGCGCTCAACCGGGACGGGCGGCTGGGCTTTCCGCAGCTGGCGGCGGCGACGGGCTGGTCCGAGTCGACGGTGCGGCGCCGCCTCGACCACCTGCGCGCCACCGGGGCGATCTTCTTCGACGTCGAAATGGAGCCGGCGCTGCTGGGCTACCGGGCGCGGTTCCTGCTGTGGCTGACCGTCGCCCCGGCGCACCTGGCCGCGGTGGGGCAGGAGCTGGCCCGGCACGAGGAGGTCGTGTTCGTCGCGGCGACGACGGGCGAGACGAACCTGATGGCCACGATCATCTGCCATGACATGGCGGAGTTGTACACGTACGTGACCGGCCGCATCGGCCCGTTGCCCGGCGTCGAGCGGCTGGAGTCGGTGCCCGCCCTGCGCCACGTCAAGCAGGTCGCGGCGGTGCTCTGAGCGCCTACGCCGGGCTGAAAATGTGGAACGAGTCCGATTTGCTGCGTTTCGCGGTGTACATCGCACTGTCCGCCTGCCGCAGCAGCTCGTCCGGCAGCGAGGCCTCGTTGGACAGCGCGACGCCCACGCTGGCGCTCGCCGGCAGCGAGTGCCCGTTGACGATGACCGGCCGGTCGATGGACTCCACCACCCGCTCGGCGATCCGCACCGCCGCGTAGAGGTCCGGCAGGTCCTCGGCGACCACCACGAACTCGTCGCCGCCGAGCCGCCCGACGGTGTCCTCGAGCCGCACGCAGTGGGTGAGCCGGCCCGCGACCGCGCGCAGCAGCTCGTCGCCGGCCTCGTGCCCGAGGGTGTCGTTGACCGGTTTGAACCCGTTGAGGTCGAGCAGCAGCACCCCGACGTGCCGGCCGGTGCGTCGCGCCCGGGCCAGGGCCTGCACCAGCCGCTCGCCGATGAGCACCCGGTTGGCCAGGCCGGTGAGCGGGTCGTGCAGGGCGCGCACGGTCAGCTCGGCGGTCAGCGCCGCCCCGTCCAGGGCCAGCGCGACCTGGGTGCGCAGCGTCTCCAGGGCCCGGCGCAGGTCGGCGTGCAGGGTGCGCTCGGCGGTGACGACGAGGACGCCGAAGAACCGGCCGTTGACGACCAGGGGCAGCACCAGCGCCGTGCGGCGGGACTCCACCCCCGGCACCCCGAGCTCGGCGATCGAGCCGAACCCGAGCACCTCCCCGGCCTGCATGAGCGCGCGCAGTTGCACGGGCGGGGCGACCCGCCGCCCGACCAGCCCGGTGTCCGTCCCGTCGAGGTCGGTCCCGGCCGCGGCCGTCACCACGAGCTCGTCGACGTCGGCCACGAGCAGGACGGCCAGCGCGTCCGGGGTGTCGACCAGCAGCGCGGCCGCGCCCTCGACGGCGAGGTCGTGCACGGCGTGCACGTCGCCCGCGGTGAGCAGGCCGGTGCCGATGTCGGCCAGGATCTGGTCGCGGACCATGCCCTTGCGCAGCTCGCCGAGGGTGCCGTCCAGCTGTTTGACGAGCCGCGCGTGTGAGCGCAGCGACACCGCCTGCCGCGCCAGCACCACCCCGTTGAGCAGCAGCGCGACGATCGGGACGGCCCAGCCGTGCGGGTCGGCCCGGTTGCCCCAGGTCGCCAGCAGCGCCGCGTCGAACGAGCCGACGGCCAGCAGCGACACCCACGTCACCAACCGGCCGTTGAGTTCCACACCGGGCTTATCGGCACGCCGGGCGCCGGCCGCTAACGTTTTCCCGCCGCTTGCCGATGTCAGGTCGTGCACAATACCGCGCGGACGGCGACGCGACGCCTGCTTCACGGGATCGTCGCGTGCCTGCTGGCCGCAGCTACCTGGGCGACGCTGTACGCGCTGGGCGTACCGCTGCCGAAACAGATCCTGTGGGTGCTGGGCCCGCTCGCCCTCGGCCTGTCGGCGCGCGTGATCTGGCTGGCCGGCGAGGTGCCCGGGCTCGCCGGCAGCGCCCGCCGGTTCTGGCACCGCTTCGCCCTCGCCGCCGCGCTCGTCACCGCCGGCACCGCGATCCTGACCCCGGCCCGCCTGAGCCCCGACGCCCCGGACGCGGCACGGCTCACCCAGATCGCTGCCCCGGTGCTCGTCCTGAGCATCCTCATCGTCCTGTACTCCCTGCTGCGCCTGCCGGTGCGCACCCAGACCCGGGCCGAGTGGGCCCGCCTCGCCCTCGACGGGCTGACGGTGCTCGTCACCACCGCCCTGTTCCTCTGGCACCTCGCGCTGCGCCCCCTCGCCGAGCGCGACGGCGACGTCCTCGCGGTCGTCGGGCTGTCCCTGGTCGGCACCGCGTGCCTGCTCACGCTCGTGGCCGTGCTGAAGGTCGTGATGCTCGGCAGCGGCACCGTCAGCCGCCGCTCCATGGCCCTGCTCGCCGCGGTGCTGGTCGCCGGCGGCCTGGGCTCCGGGGTGTCCGCGCTCGTCGCCCCGTTCCCGCACCTGAGCGGCCTGCAGTCGATGCCGACGGTGGTCGAGGGCCTGCTCCTGGCGCTCGCCGGACGGGCCCAGTGGCGCCCGGCCGACGCCGGCCGGGACGTCTCCGCCCACCGCCCGTACAGCAAGCTGCCCTACTACGCCGTCGGCGCGACGCTGGTGCTGCTGGCTTTCGTGGCGTACACCGACCACAAGGACATCGCCGCCGTGGCCACCGGGGCGATCGCGGTCAGCGCCGTCGTCGGCGTCCGCCAGCTCCTCGCGCTGCGCGACAACCAGCGCCTGCTGGCCGAGGTCCGCGCCCAGGAGCAGCAGCTGCGCCACCAGGCCACCCACGACGCGCTCACCGGCCTGGTCAACCGCAACCATTTCACGGACCTGCTCGGGGCCGCCCTGGAGCGCCCGCACCCGACGGTCGTGCTCCTGATCGACCTCGACGACTTCAAGCTCATCAACGACACCCTGGGCCACGCCGTCGGCGACGACGTGCTGACCACGGTCGCCGAGCGCCTGCGCGGCGCCGTCCGCCACGACGACGTGGTCGCCCGGCTGGGCGGGGACGAGTTCGCGGCGATGCTGTACGACGTGACCTGCGAGCACGCCACCGGCGTGGCCGAGCGCATCCGCGACGTCCTCACCACCTCGGTGCAGGCGTCGGGCCACGAACTGCTCGTGCGGGCCAGCGTCGGCGTGGCGACCTCCGTGCCCGGCGACGCCGTAGACACCCTCCTGCGCAACGCCGACCTGGCCATGTACGCGGCCAAGGAGCGCGGCAAGGGCGGCCACTTCGTGTACGTGCCGGGCATGACGACCCGCATCGTCGCCCACGCCGAACTCGGCGCCCGCCTCCGCGACGCGATCGACGCGGGCCAGCTCTACCTGCAGTACCAGCCGATCGTCCGCCTCGACAACGGCCGCACCGCCGGCACTGAGGCCCTGGTCCGCTGGCGCCACCCCGAGCTCGGCGTCATCCCGCCCGGCGACTTCATCCCGGCCGCCGAGCAGACCGGCCTGGTCGTCCCGCTGGGCCGCTTCGTGCTGCGCGAGGCGTGCGCCCAGCAGGCCCGCTGGCTGCACGAACTGGGCGACGCCGCGCCCGCCTATGTTTCCGTCAACGTCGCCGGCCGCCAGCTCACCGACCCCGACTTCGTCACCGACGTCCTGGCCGCCCTCACCGACGCCGGCCTCGACCCGCGCCACCTCACCGTCGAGGTGACGGAGACCGCGGTGGTCGACGAGGCCGCGATCGCCGCCCTGCAGGCCCTGCGCGACCGGCACATCCGCGTCGCCCTGGACGACTTCGGCACGGCCGCCTCGTCGCTGGGCCTGCTGCTGACCTGCCCGGTGACCGCCCTCAAACTCGACCGCTCCTTCGTCGACGAGATCACCACGGTCGCGCGGCAGGAGGCGGTGGCCACGGCCGTCATCCGGATGGCCCAGGCGCTGGACCTGGACACCGTCGCCGAGGGCATCGAGACCGAGGCGCAGGCGCGCATGCTGCGGAGCCTCGGCTACCGGTACGGCCAGGGCTTCTTCTACTCCCGCCCGCTCGCCCCCGAGGACGTCGCGGCGCGGGCCACGACGGCCGCTCCTGCTTTCGCGGGTCTGGCGGTGCACCACTCGGCCTAGCCCTGTATCGGTCCTCTGCCTCGGTCGGTCGTGGCGATTCCCGAGCCATTCGTCTTCTTGCCTACATCTATGCGTACCGAGAACGATCGCCATTCATGGAACGCATCACGGTGACCTTCGAGGGCGCGGGCGCCGGAACCGGCAATCTGACGTGGGGCCAGCAACAGGTCTTCCAGGCCATGCGGGAGCTGAACACCTCGATGAGCATGGGCGGCGTGGTCCCCGTGCACGACGGCCGCACGGTGCCGGACTTCGTCGAGGAACTGCGCTTCTTCATGACCCGCTACCCGGCGATGCGCACCCTGCTGCGGTACAACCCGGACGGCACCTACTCCCAGGAGACGTTCGCCAAGGGCACCGCGTACCTGGAGGTCCACACCGCACCCGAGTCGGACGCCACTGTCCCCTCCGCCAAGGCAACCTCGTCCCTGATCCCCGCCGAGGCGGCCGCGATGGCGGTCTCCCCGGCCGCGGAGGCCCTGGCCAACGAGGTCTTCGCGGCGTGGAAAGCACGTATCTTCGACTTCACCAACGAGTGGCCGATCCGCATGGCCGTGATCCGCGCCGGTACCGACGGCCCGGTAACCCACGTCCTGGTCGAGGTGACCCACGTAGCCACGGACGTGACCGGCCTGGCCACCATGATCCGCGAGTTGTCGGAGCGCTCCACGCTCGGCTCGTCGCCTGCGACGGGCCCCTTGGGCTCGTCGCCCGCGATGGGCCCCTTGGGCTCGTCGCCCGCGATGGGCCCTTTGGAGATCGCCGCCCAGCAGGAGGCCGCGACCCGCCAGACCGACCACGCCATGCGATACTGGGACACGCAGCTCCGGCTGATCGACCCCCAACGCTTCCCGGCCGGTCACCACTCCTACGAGGGCGACCGCTTCCGCCAGCTGGTCTGGACCTCCCCGGCCCTGCACCTCGCGAGCGAACGCCTGGCCGCGCTCCTGTCCATCGACACCGCCCCGGTCCTCCTGGCCGCGTACGCCGTAGCCTTCACCCGCGTGGTCGGCGGCGCCCCGTTCGCCTCGCAGGTCATCATCAGCAACCGCTTCCGCCCCGGCCTGGCCACGGCGGTGTCCCCGTTCGCCCAGAACGGCCTGGTGGTCATCGACCCCCGAAACGCCACCGCCGCCGAGGTCGTGTTGCGAGCCCGCCAGGCCTCGATGAGCGCCTCGAAGTACGCCTACTACGACCCGTCCGTCCGCCAGTCCTTGATCGACCAGATCGGCAAGGACCGCGGCGAACCGATCGACTTGCAGGTCTTGTACAACGAACGCCGCCTGGCCCTGCGCCCACCCCAGAGCATCCCGGCGGAGTCGGCGATCCTGGCCCTGCAGCCCGAAACTTCGGTGACCCGCGAAACCACGTTGCCGTTCTTCAACGAAAAACTCATGTCCAACATCGACGACGTGCCCAACACCCTCCAGATCACTACGGAGGTGGATACGGCTTACCTTTCGGTGGGTGAGGTTTTGCGCCTCCTGCGGGAGATGGAGCACTTCACCGTCACGGCCGCCCTGGACCCGACTACCCCAGCGCTACCCTGACGCCGCCGCCCATCTTCCAACCGCACTCCTGCCGCTCGCAGACCGTCCTTCGGCGCCCCTCGCGGTCCCTGCGCGGCTGCGATCGGGCCATCATCTTGCGTCGCTCCGACCTTGGGCTGCTTGGCGCGTCGGGCGCTGCGCTGGTGCTCGGCCTGGGCTGCCCGCGCTGTCCGAGCTGCTGTGCGGTCCGGCCGCTGTGCTCGGTCCTCTGCCCTTAGCTGCGTGCGCTCTCACAGCCCTGCCATACGCGCCCGCTCCTCGGCCTCGTCCTGCCCCAGCGCATCGAGCCCGTCGAGCGCCCACTTCTTCGCGTTGAACAGCCGAATCCAAAGCCCAGCCGCCCACGCCGCCCGCACCTCGTCGCCGCTGAATGCTCTTCCACAAGCCCGCTGGTACCCGTCAAGGAACCCAGCGCTCTCCTCCACGGTGGCCCCCAACCGCCCATCACCGGCCGGCCACATCGCCGCCGCCACGCCCACGATCACCGCCTCGGGCTCGGCCACCACACTGTCCCAGTCATGCACCGCCAACGGCTGATCCCCACGCCACCAGATGTTGTGCGCCTCAAAATCACAGTGCCCAACCACCGGCTCCGCCACAAACCGCCCCAGCGCCCGCCGTACCTCAACCGCCGCCGCATCATGCCAACTCGCCACCAGATGCAGATCGGCATCCCGATCATCAGGCCACGGCCAGATCGCCCCGTCCTCGTGGTACCACCGAATCCAAGCCGGCGCCGGCGCCAACGAAGGCGTCTCCCCAACCCGCGGCGCCATCCTTATCAACCGAGCCAACAACGCCGAGAACTCCCCAGCACCCGGCCCCTGCACCGCCCCACCTGCCAACTCGGCCATCTCGGCGCTCAAGGCCAACTCCCCGAACCGCGTAGGCCCGGCGATCAACTCCGGACAGGGAAAGCCCGCCCGCCACAAATGCCGATGCACGAACGCGCACCCCGCCAACCGCTCCTCCGCCGCCCGAGCCTTCACCACCACCGTCCGCCCGTCGGCCAGCCGCAGCACGTGCACCACAGCCAGATGCCCGGTCCGCAACACCGTCTCGACCACCGGACTCCCAAGCCAGACCCCGATCTCGTCCGGCGGAATCATCACCACGCCGGCCATGCCCGCACCTCGCGAGTCTTCGTTCCCCGGAACGCTCCGTCACGCGCGCTTGGCGGAGTCGTCGCACCGGCAGCCTCGTCGGCGGTCGCGTTGTCGTCGGTCGCGTTGTCCACAGCGTCGTCGTCGATTGCGTTGTCGGCGCCATCGTCGTCGGCGGTCGCATCGGCCTCGGCGATCTCATCGGCGTCGGTGGCCGCCAGGGCGCTGCGGGTTGGCGTAGACCCGTGAGCAACCGCGTCCCGGAACGCCCAGGAATGCACTTGCAGCGAAGTCATCGCAACGGCCGTCATGCCCGCCCCCTGGGCGTCGTCGCTCCCTGGAACACCCCGTCACGCGCGCTCGGCGGAGTCGTCGCACCGGCACCCGCGTTGTCGGCGGTCGCGTCGTGGGCAGCCCCATCGTCGGCAGCCGCCTCGACCTCGGCCAACTCGTCGGCGCCGGTGACCGTCAGCTCGCCGCGGACCGGCGTAGGCCCGTGCGCGATCGCGTCCCGCAACGCCCCGGCCGCCAGCGCCTCGGCGAGGGCGTCGCCGATCGGGGAGGAACGCGCTGGCGGCGGCCTCATCGCAACGGCAGCCATGCCAGCACCTCGCGGATCTTCGCGTCCCAGAACGCCCAGTCGTGCTCGCCCGGCGAGAACTCGGACCGCAGTGGAATTCCGAGCCTGTCGCACGCGTCGCGGAACTTCACGTTCCCCACGTACAACGGGTCCTCCGTCCCGCACGCGGCGAACAGCGGTGGCGGGTTCGCGACGGATTCGAGCAGGTGCAGCAGGTCGTTGTCGGTGCCCGCGATCGACGGCGGGTCGCCGAAGATGCGTTCCCACATTCGCGGGTCGCCGGCGATGAAGAGCTCGCGCGCCCGGGTGGGCAGGTCGAGCACGCCGGACAGGCTGGCCGCGGCGCCGAAGCGGTCGGGGTGGCGCAGGGCGAGCTTGAACGCACCGTACCCACCCATGGAGAGTCCCGCCACGAAGGTCTTGGCGGGATCGTCGGTGATGTGGAACAGGCCGCGGGCCTTGCGCGGCAGCTCCTCGGCGACGAACGTCCAATATGGACGGCCCCACACCTCATCGGTGTAGAAGCTCCGCTCGACCTGTGGCATGACGATCGCGAGCCCCAGTTCCGCGGCGTAGCGCTCGAGCGAGGTGAAGCGTGTCCAAGCGGTGTCGTCGTCGCTGAGGCCATGCAGGAGGTACAAAACGGGGAGAGGCGTCGTCGAGTCGGGCAGTAACGCGGTCATCGAGGTCGCGACCCCGAGTGCGTCGGAGGAGAAGTCGCATCGGATCCGTGCGATCGTCATGATTCCACTATAGCAGAGTTAGGTGGTAGCTGTCTGCCCCGCCGGCGGTCCGTGAGGCGACGGGCCTTCACGCGGGCCCCGCAATCCTCCATCGAGCACCACCGCCGTGTGTGGTTGCGGCTGCGGTCCAGGAACAACCACCCGCAGCCGCCCTCGTCGAGCGGGCAGGCGCGCAGGTCGGCGACGTTCTCCGTGGTCAGCAGGTCGACGGCGATCGCGGCGAGCCGGTCCTGCACGGCGAACGGGGCCACGTCGCCGATCCGCAGGCGCGCGGCCGTCGGCGAGTCGACCGAAGGGGTGAGGGCGGCCCGCGCGACGGCGGCCGAATAGCGGGTGCTGAGCTGCTCCAACGCGGGCTGCAGCGGTGCCGTGGACCGCTCGTCGTCCATGCGCGTCAGCAGCACCGCATAAAGCGCCTCCCGAATCCCCAGCGCCGCGGCCAACGCCTGCTCGCCGTGCCAGACCGACAGGATGTCGCTCACTTCCTCCGGCTCCACGACCCCGGTGCGCTCGGCCCACCGCAGCAGGTCGAGCGGCGTTTTCAAGTGCTCCTTCTCCGGTACTGCCTGAGGCACCCGCGGTTCGACCGTATTCACCAGGTCGAGCGCGGTGTGCCCTCCCACGAGGCGGAGAACGGGCTTGTCCGACGACTCCATGTGTGCGATGCTACCACCGTCAAAGGCTTTACTGGAATCCTCGGAATGGGAGAGCACTCATGCTCGAACACCGACGCGCAAACCTGGCCCTGGCCGCTCTGTCCATCTCCACCTTCACGTTCGTCACCACCGAGATCCTGCCTGTCGGGCTCCTGACGCTCATGGCCGACGATCTGCACCGCTCGAGATCCGAGGTCGGCCTGCTCATGACCGGCTACGCGGCGGTGGTCGTGCTCATGTCATTTCCGCTGGCCCGCCTGACCCAGCGCTTCCCGAAACGCCTGCTGCTGGGCGTCACGTTGGGGGTCTTCTCCGCCGCGACCCTGTTGACAGCACTCGCCCCGGGCTACGAGGTGCTCCTGGCCGCCCGTTTGGTCGTCGGCCTGACCCAGGCCCTGTTCTGGTCCATCATCGCCTCGACGGCGACCGGCATGTTCCCCCCGTCCCAGCGCGGCCGCACGGTAGCGCGCATGTCGATCGGCGCCGCCCTGGCTCCAGTCCTCGGCGTACCGCTCGGCACCTGGCTCGGCCAACAAGCCGGCTGGCGCGTCGCCTTCCTGGTCATGGCCGCCGTCGGCGTCGCGACCTGCGCGATGGTGGTCGCCCTGGTCCCGCGCACCGCCCCCGAGGCCGAAGCCGCCTCCCGCGGCTCGAGCCCGTCCCGCCTGCGCTACGTCCTGCTGATCCTGTGCACCGCGATCGGCGTGACCGGCGCCCTGACCGCGCAGACCTACATCACGCCCTATCTGCTCGACGTCACCGGCTTCGCCGCCACCACGCTGGGCCCCCTGCTCCTGGTGACAGGCTGCGCCGGCTTCCTGGGCACCCTGGTCGTGGGCCGCTTCCTCGACCGGTACCCGTGGCCGGCCCTCCTCGCCCCGCTCGCCCTCATCGTCCTGTCACTGCTGATGCTCTACGCCCTCGGCACCCTGAAGGCCCCCGCGATCGTGGCCCTGGCCCTGAACGCCTTCGCCTACAGCGCCATGGCCGCCGCCGTCCAGAACCGCATCCTCATGGTCGCCCCAGGGAGCACCGACCTGGCCTCAGCCGGCGGCAGCTCAGCCTTCAACGTGGGCATCGCCACCGGCTCCTTCCTGGGCGGCGTCATCATCGACCACTCGACCGTCCGCACCGTAGCCCTGGCCGGCGCCCTGATCGCCGCGCTGGCGGTCCTCCTCCTGCTGACCGAACCCCACCTGGCCCGCCGCCGCTCCACCGCGCCCGCACCCGAATCCCAAACCGACGCGACTTCGGCCGCCCTACAGCAAGCCGTGGCATAAGCGGCGCTGCGTTCGGCCGGGGCGGCGCTTGTAGTGGGGCCGCAGCCCGAGGCGACGAGAGCCCGGCCGTCTTGCGGCGAGTTGTGGCGCAGTGGGCCGCTGCGTCCGGCGAGGGCGGCGCTCGCGAACGGGCCGTTCCGTCTGGGTGAATCCCGAGCCTGGTGGAAGCGCGGCGGCGCTTGAAGCGGAGCCGCAGTCCGAGGTGGCGCGTGCTCGGCAGCCGTGCGGCGAGTCGTGGCGTAGTGGGCTACCGCGTCCGGGCGAGGGCGGCGGTCGCGACCGGGCCGTTCCGCCTGGGCGAGTCCCGAGCCTGGTGGAAGTGGGCTCGGCGGGAGAATCGTTGCGCCGGGGATTGCGATCGTCCGCCAGGGAGGCCGTCGCGCGGTCGCGAGGACGCCGTTGCGCCGAGGCTTTGTTGCGCGAGGAACGTTGCTGCGGCGGAGGGCCGCCGTCACGGTCGAGGACGCCGTGGTGCGCCCGGGAGATGGCGTCGTGGGTCGAGGACGCCGTAGTGCGCCCGGGAGATGGGCGTCGTGCGCCGAGGACGCAGCTGCGCTGAAGGGCCGGAGCGTCGGCGAGTCCCATCGCGAGCCCGGGGGACGTCCCAGCTAGCGACGCATGCGAATCGCCGCCGTGGTGTGCCCAGGGAGATGGCGTTGTGGCCGAGGACGCGGCTGCGCCGAAGGGCCGAAGCGTCGACGGAGATCAGTCCGGGCGGCGGCCATCAAGCCGGTGGTGGGCGTTCGGTGCCGCAAAGGAGCCGAGCGCCGTCGGACGGAGCAGGGGTAGGGGCAGGGCGGGAAAGCCCTATTCAACGTAAGAACGCAGTCGGGCGTCCGGTGATGCGGAATACAACTGTTGCTCGATGTCGGGTAGTCGACAAAATCGCCGGTATTGGAGTGGTTCAAAAAAGAGATCCGGAAATGCCCTGTCGGATCCGCTACATCGGGGGTTGGTCCGAGCGGGCGGCTGGCGCGCCGCACGGCGCTTGAGCTGGGGAAACGATCATGTGGTGGGGATTGATGACGGCACGTTCGGGTGGTCCGCGAGATCGCATTCTGTGCCTACCATCGGCATTGCCGGAAAAGCTGAACCGGAAAAGTTGAACAAGCACCGGACCAAACACCCAGGATTCAAGATCGGAGGCCGGGTCGTTGCTGGACACCGTTGTGCCCCGATCGGCGACGCCCGGAGCTGAGGTCCAGGCCGCCGCGCCCAGCCGGGCCCAGCGCCGTGCCGAGCGGCGGCGGGTCAAGGCCGAGGCGAAGCTCGCCGAGACGCACCGTGCCTATGAGGACTGCAACGAGCTTGCCGGACCGCTGACCACCCCGGGCAGGGCGCAGCATCCCGTCGTGTACCGGCATGTCGGCGGGGCCTGGCGGCGGGTGATGCTGTCGCTGCTGATCGCGCTGAACTTCTTGACCGGGTTCGTGTTCGTCGGGTGGCTGCTGCTGCCGGAACACATCCCGGGCGACGACGCGGGGGACTGGCACGTCATCGTGGCGCGGGTCGCGTTCTGCTTCGTCGTGCTGGTCGAGGCGGTCCGGATGCTGCAGAACCTCGCGGTCTGGGTGTTCGCCTGGCGGGCCCGCGATCCCGTGCCGATGGTGGCCGAGCGTGGGCTGCGCATCGCGATGCTCACGACCATTGTGCCGGCCAAGGAACCCATTGACGTCGTTGAGCGGTCGCTGCGGGCGATGCAGCGGGTGCGGTACGACGGGAAGGTCGACATCTGGATTCTCGACGAGGGTGACGATCCGCGGGTGAAGGCGATGGCCAAGCGGCTCGGCGTGAACCATTTCAGCCGCAAGGGGAAGCCCGAGTTCAACCAGGAGCACGGGGCGTTCCGGGCCAAGACGAAGTCCGGCAACCACAATGCCTGGCGGGCGACGCACGAGCACCGGTACGACGTGGTGGCGCAGATGGATCCCGATCACGTGCCGCTGGAGAGCTTTCTCGAGCGGACGCTGGGGTATTTCCGCGATCCCGATGTCGCATTCGTCGTGGCGCCGCAGGTGTACGGCAACATGTACAGCAACTGGGTCGTGCACGGCGCCTCGGTGCAGCAGTACCTGTTCTCGGGGCTGATCGAGCGGGGCGGCAACGGGCTCGACGCGCCGCTGCTGATCGGGACCAACCACCTGTACCGGCCGCTGGCTTGGGCTTTGATCGACGGGTATCAGGACTCCATCATCGAGGATCACCTGACGAGCATGGTCGTCATGGGGGCCAGGAATCCGCTCACGGACCGGCGGTGGAAGGGCGTCTACACGCCGGACGTCGTCGCGGTGGGTGAGGGGCCGACGAGCTGGACCGACTACTTCAACCAGCAGAAGCGGTGGGCGTACGGCGTGTGGGAGATCCTCCTGCGCGCCCGCCCGCATCTGAAGCAGCTCGGCGGGGCGCAGAAGATCAGCTACAGCCTGGTCCAGTCGTACTACCCGAGCGTCGCCCTGTCCGCGGTGAGCGGGATCGTGGCCACCGGCGTGTACCTCGGGCTCGGGATCAACGCCGCGACGATCGAGTGGCGGTGGTGGCTGGGGCTGTGGGCGGCCAGCATGGGCAGCTGGGCGATCCTGTGGCTGTGGCTGCGCCGGTTCAACCTGGCGCGGCACGAGCGCAAGGAGATCGGGCTGCACGGGATGGCCCTCGCGCTGTTCGCGGTGCCGATCTACGCCGCGGCCGGGCTGGCGGCGCTCGCCCGGCGGCCGCTCGCCTACGCGGTGACGGCGAAGGGGCGGCTGCGCAGTGTCGACGGGCCCAGGACGTTCCGCACGCACGCGATCTGGGCCCTGGTGGGCGTCGCGCTGCTCGCGGTGAGTGGCATCATGGGGTACAACTCGATCGCCCTTCGCTTCTGGGCGGCGGTCAGCATCGTCGTCGGGGTCCTCCCGCCCCTGATCGCGTATGCGACCTATCTGCGCGAGCGTGGCGTCGAGGTGCCCGAGGCGGACCCGGTGACATCCGGGCTGGTCATCACCGTGCGGGCGACGGCCGCCAGCGCCACGGCCATCGACGATCTGCCGACCGTGCGCGGGTTCCCGGCCGTGCCGCACGCCGGTTATCCGCTGCCGCAGCAAGCCGTCGCGCAGGGGAGCGCCGCGTGATCACCCTGCCCCGGCTCATGCTCGCCGCGCTCGTGCTGATCGGCGGGTACGTGTTCGTGATCGCCCCGCGCGTCGAGGCGTACACGAGCACGACCGCCGGCTGGCAGGAGCAGCTGGCCGAGCCGGTGCCCAGCTTCACGCCCGCCGCGCCCGACCCGCGCCGCCGCCCGGAGGTGTTCCCGCAGGCCGGCACGGCGTTCTTCGGCGTGTTCACGGACAAGGGGCCGGGCGACCTGACCGACTACAACGGCTTCGTGCAGGCGGCCGGCAAGGGCCCGCAGGTCATGATGTTCGCGTCGGGCTGGGGCGCGGAGAAGCACTTCGACCGCCAGCCGTTCGACCGCATCGTCAACCGCGGCATGCTGCCGATGCTGGGCTGGGAGCCGTGGGACTACCGCGCCGAGTCCAAACAGGACAAAGACCGGGGAACGCAGCCATCGTACCGCCTGTCGAAGATCGCCGGCGGCCAGTTCGACGGCTACCTCGAGGAGTGGGCGAGGGGGATCAAGGCGCTGGGGTACCCGGTCGCCATCCGCTTCGCGCACGAGATGAACGGCTACTGGTACCCGTGGGGCGAGTCCGCCAACGGCAACCGCAGCGGCGACTACGTGGCCGCCTGGCGGCACGTGCACGACCTGTTCGCGCGGATCGGTACCAACAACGTCTTCTGGGTCTGGAGTCCCAACGTCGTCTACGAGAACTCGACGCCGCTGTCGGAGCTGTACCCCGGCGACGACTACGTGGACTGGGTCGGCCTGTCGGGCTACTACGGCACCGCGGGCATGGAGACGTACCAGACGTTCGACCAAATCTACCGCCCGACCCTCAACGAGCTCAAGTCGCTGAGCAAGCGCCCGATCGTCGTCACCGAGACGGCCGCCACCGACAAGCAGGGGCGCAAGGCCGACTGGATCACCGACCTGCTGCAGACGCTGCCGAAGCACCCGGAGATCATCGGCTTCCTGTGGTACGAGTCGGTCAAGGAGACCGACTGGCGCATCGCCGCCACGCCCGCCGCGTCGGCCGCGTTCGCGCAGGGGATCGCCCAGCCGTACTTCGCCGCGCGCTGGGACCCGGACATGACCCCGCGCCGGAGCATCCCGGTCGCCTCCGCACCCAGATCGAATTAGGAGCAGCGTCGTGGTGAGCCCCACGCCCGGCGGGTACGTCGTCGGCATCGACCTCGGCACGTCGAACACCGTCGCGGTGATCCGTTCGCCCGACGGCCGCCGCCGCCCGGTGCTGTTCGACGGCGCCCCGCTCATGCCCTCGGCCGTGTTCCGCACCGACGACGGGCACCTCGCGGTCGGCCGCGACGCCCAGCGGCTGGCCCAGCTCGACCCGGGCCGCTACGAGCCCAACCCGAAGCGCCGCATCGACGAGCCCTCCGTTCTTCTGGGCAACGATGGTGTACCCACGGTGCAGCTGCTCGCGGCAGTGCTGCGCCAGGTCGCCGTCGGGGTCGCCGAGGTGACCCGGTTCGCGCCGCCGGTCGTGCTGACCTATCCCGCCTCCTGGGGCCAGACCCGGCGCAAGGCGCTGCACGACGCCGCCCTCGCCGCCGGCTTCACCGACGTCAGCATGCTGCCCGAGCCGGTGGCCGCGGCCCGGTACTTCATCAGCGCCCTCAACCACCCGCTGCCCCCCGGCGAGGCCGTGGTCGTCTACGACTTCGGCGGCGGCACGATCGACATCGCGGTCGTCCGCAACGACCCGCAGGGCTTCACCGTCATCGGCTCCGGCGGCCTGGAGGACATCGGCGGCCTCGACTTCGACGCCGCGCTCGTCGAGCGGCTCGGCGAGGTCCTGCAGGCGTCGCAGCCCGAGGTGTGGCGGCGGCTGCAGCAGCCGCAGACCGCGCAGGAGCGCCGCGACCGCCGGCTGTTCTGGGAGGACGTCCGCGGCGCCAAGGAGATGCTCTCGCGCACCACGGTCGCGCCGGTGAGCGTCCCCGGCGTCGAGTCGGCGCTGCACCTGACCCGCGACGAGCTCGAGCAGAAGATCGGGCCGATGATCGCCCGGACCGTCGCCGAGACCGCGCGCGTCGTGCGCGACTGCGGGCTGGAGCCCAACCGGATGGCGGGGATCCTGCTCGTCGGCGGTTCTTCGCGGGTACCGCTGGTGGCGCGCATGCTGCACCGCGAGCTCGGCGTGGTGCCGACCGTGCTGGAACAGCCGGAGCTGCCGGTGGCCGAGGGCGCGGTCGTGCACCCGTCGGAGCTGACCACGGCGGGCCGGGTGCCGGTCGCCTCGGGCACGGCCTCGGTCCCGATCCCGGTCAGTGCCCCGCCCTCGGGCACCCTCTATAGCGCAGCGTTCCCGGTCTCGGCGATGCCGGCCCCCATTTCCGCGCCTCCCGTGCTCATGACCGCGGCTCCCGTTTCGCCGGCGGTCGTGCCACAGGTCGCCGAGCAGCCTCCTAAGAAACGGCGGACCGCGCTCATCGCGGGGGCGGTCGCGCTGGTGGTGCTCGTGGCTGGAGGGTTCTTCGCCTACCGGGCGTATCTCGCGAGCCAGCTCCTCGGGGACTGGAAGAAGCTCGTGGACGTCCCGGGCAGCGTGGCCTTCGAGGGCGCGGGCGCGGCGGTGGTCGGGCGGCAGCTGTACGTCATCGGCGGCCTCACCGCGGGCAACAACCGGCGGCAGCTGGACTCGGTCTGGATCTACTACATCGACCGCGGCACCTTCACCGAGGGCCCGAAGCTGCCGCACCCGCTGAGCCACATGAGCGTCGTCGTCGACGGGGTCGGCAGCATCTGGGTGCTCGGCGGGCTCGCCGCCGAAGGCGCCACCGACGAGGTCTGGCAGCTCAAGACCGGCGCCAAGGAGTGGGAGGAGGGGCCGAAGCTGCCCGGCAAGCGCACGTCCGGCACCGCGCTGTACGACGCCAACGGCATCGTCTACGCCGGCGGCACCGGCACCGACCACAACGCGACCGACACCATCTGGACCCTGGGCTCGGGCGGCTGGTCGACGATCGGCAAGATGTCGGTCGCGCGGGACAAGCTCACCGCGGCCACCGACCGGGCCGGCCGGGTCTGGCTCATCGGCGGGCGGCGCGGCGAGGGCCAGGCCGCCCTCGACACGATCGACGTGCTGCAGAACCGCACGCTGATCGACGAGCACCCCAAGCTCGACCACCCGCGCGAGGGGGCGGCCGCGATGATGATCGACGGCATCGGCCTGTGCGTGCTCGGAGGCAACAACGGCCAGGAGGTGTACGACTGGTGGTGTGAGGACGGTTCGAAGACGTCCACGCTGCCGACGCAGGAACTTCCGCGGGCCGGGCAGGCGGTCGCGGCCTCCGACGGCGTGGTCTACACCGTCGGCGGCTACAGCACCGCCCGCAAGCTCGACGGCAGCTTCGACGTGCAGGCCTTCACCTACGCGAAGTGAGCGTCACAGCTTTTCGCCGCGAAGTGAGCGTTACAGCTCGCCGCCGACGAGCGGGCGCGAAGTGAGCGTCACAGCTTGCCGTCGATGAGGCGGACGCGATGGCCGAGGTGGCGTCCCGCCTCGGCCACGAACTCCGGGCGCAGCGGCGGCCAGTTCCAGAACTGCAGCCCCACCCGCGCGAAGGCCCACGCCGCCGCCCAGTCGCCGATCGGCGCCGACCATCCACATGCGACACACGTGACGTCGCTCGGCCGGTCGGCGTGCCAGGCCGACATCGCGGTCTCGAACGGCTCCCACTGCGGGTCGCCGTAGGTGCTCACGGCCCCGCAGTGCGGGCAGCGGAACTCGTCGTCCCCGCCGCCCTGCCCGGAGTCGACGACGGTGGCCGCGGCGAACACCTCGACGCCGTTGGTCCGCATGGTGCGCAGGTGCCCGTCCGGTGTGGTGACCGCCGCCTCGTACCGTGGCCCGGGCGGGTTGCCCAGCGGCGCCCCGAGCACGCAGTCGGTCCGCTCGGCCCGCACGATGCCCTCGGCCACGAGCCACGTCAGCAGGTCGGCGGCGAGCCGCGGCGCCTCGTCCCCGGTGGCCTCGATATCCGCGATGACCTGGAAATAGTCGCCCACCAGGAGATCCTATCGTCGGGCCTGCCGCGGTGTAGCGTGCCGGGATGGAGCATGACGGTTTCGTCGTACGGCCGATCGGGCGCGTCGAGTCGCCCCTGACCGACCGCGCCGGCGCCCCGCGCCAAGGTGACGAGGGTGCGCCGGAGGCCTGGCTGGTGTTCGAGGAGCGGGTCGCCCCGGCCCTCGCCGACCTGCGCCCGGGCGACCGCGTCCTGCTGCTGACCTGGCTGCACCGCGCCGACCGGGACGTGCTGGCGGTGCATCCGCGCGGCGACCGGACCCGGCCGGAGACGGGCGTGTTCAGCACCCGCGCCCCGGACCGGCCCAACCCGATCGGGCTGCACGGGGCCGAGATCCTCGCCGTCGACGGGCTGCGGCTGCGGGTGTCGGGGCTGGAAGCCATCGACGGTACCCCGCTGCTGGACGTGAAACCGGTGCTCGGCGAGCTCGAAAGCCGGTGATCCGGCCCGTCCTGGTTCCGACAGAGCCGGGCGTGTCGCGGGGCGAGCTGCTTGGATCTTGGCGATGAACCGCTTGTGGGAGCTGCTGCCGGCCGACGTACGCGCGCAGATCGATGAGGAACTCGCCGCCGGCTCCACCGTGCGGGCCATCCAGCTGGTGCACACCAACCACGGGATCGACGTCTTCGCCGACGACCGGCCGACGCTGCAGGAGAGCCGCGAGGCGACCGAGCTGCGCCGCGACCACCTCGTGGCGGAGGGTTTGCTGCCACACCCGTCGGCGGCCGACCTGCCGTCCGTGCTCGCCCGGGTCCGGCTGCTCGCCGCGCCCGTCGAGGCGGTGCAGACCGTGTGGGTCGAGGGTGCCGACGGGCCGTACCCGCGCATGATGGCCGTGCTGCGCGCCGAGGACGGGACCGTGCGCGAGGTCGGTCTCGCCGCCCTGCCCGGCGGCGAACCGGCGGAGGTGGCCGAACTCGGGGCCGGGCTGTCGGCCGCGCTGGGGGTGCCGTTCCGCTCGGCGTCGCACTGAGTCTTAGGATTCCGCGATGCCCCTCCGGTTCGCGGTGGACCTCGGTACGTCCAACACGGTCGCCGTCGTCGACCGCGGCGACGGCTCGCCCCGGCCGCTGCTGTTCGACGGCAGCCCGCTGCTGCCCTCGGCCGTCTTCGCCGACGCCTCGGGCGGGCTGCTGGTCGGGCGGGACGCCGAGCGGCACATGATGACCGACGCGGCCCGCTTCGAGCCCAACCCGAAGGGCCGCGTCGACGACGGGGTCATCCTGCTCGGCGACCGCGAGGTGCCCGTCGCCGAGCTCCTGGCCGCGGTGCTGCGCCGCGCCGCCTCCGAGGCCGGCGGCTCCGGGCCGTTGCCGACCGTGCTGACCTGTCCGGTCGACTGGGGCAACACCCGCCGTTCGGTACTGCTCGACGCCGCCCGCCGCGCCGGACTCGGGCCCGTCACGCTGGTGGACGAGCCGGTCTCGGCCGCCACGTACTGCGTGCGCGCCCTCGGCGGCCGCCTCGCCCCCGGCCGCTGTGCGGTGGTCTTCGACTTCGGCGGCGGCACCCTCGACGTCACGGTCGTGCAGGCCCAGGGCGCGGCCCCGCTGCGGGTCCTGGCCACCGGCGGCCTGGCCGACCTGGGCGGCACCGACATCGACGACGCGCTGGTCGGCCACGTCGGCCGGCTCATCGAGCCGGACCTGTGGCAGCGGATGGCCCGGCCGCGCACGCCGGGCGAGTACCGCGACCGGCGCACGTTCTGGTCCGAGGTGCGGCAGGCCAAGGAGATGCTCGCCCGCGCCGCCTCCGCCCCGATCCACGTCCCCGGCCGCGACGGCGCCACCCACCTGACCCGCGAGGAACTGGACCGGATCGCGGGCCCGCTGGTCGACCGCGCCGTGGACGAGACCCGCCGGGTCCTGCAACGCTCCGGCGTCACCCCGGCCCACCTGGACGCCATCGTCCTGGTCGGCGGCTCCTCGCGCCTCCCACTGGTGGCGAGCCGGCTGCACGCCCGGTTCGGCCTGGCGCCGATCGTGCCGGAGCAGCCCGAACTCCCGGTCGCCTTCGGTGCCCTGCTCCTCACGGCCGGCGATCCAACCCCGACCGCAACGCCGTCGCACGGGTACCCGATGTCGGCGACAGCGCTCGTCAGCAGCACTCCCGTAGCGCCTATCAGCGCGCCGGTCGTACCGCAGCAGCCGCGGCGCCCCTCTGTGGTCATCGGGCCTGGTGTGACCATCCAGGGCAACGTGGCGATCTACGGCGACGACTCCCTCATGCCCCGCGATGATGACGACGAGCCGGAGCCCGAGCCTTCGAAGCCCCCGAAACCGCCGCGGCGGCGTGGGAGGAGCTGGCTGCGGTTCGCGGCCCTGCCCCTGCTGCCCTGGGTCATCATCATGGCCGTCACGCCGTGGGGCCGCGCGCTGTTCAACGACGGCAAGGCCAGGGTCGAGAGCCTCCTCGGTGCGACCCCGACCCCCACCGCCTCCGCGTCCGCCGCGCCGTCCACGCCGCCGCCTTTAAAGGAGTCGACGGCCACGGTGCAGCTGCAACCGAACTCCGGCAAAGCGGGCACGACCGTTCAGCTCACGGCGCACGGGTTCGCGACGGGGGAGAAGATCGAGGTCCGGGCCGGTACCAAGCTGCTCACCACCCTCACCGCCGACGACAGCGGGTCGGCCGAGGCAAGCGTGGTCATCGCGCCCGCCGGGACCAAGGCCGGACAAATCGTCGTGCAACTGCTGGGCCGGACCAGCCGGAAGTCGGCGCCGGGCAGCTTTCGCGTCACAGGTTGAGCCCGGGAGCTTGAGCGGGGGGACTACTGTCGGAATTCATGTGGCAGTGTGGGGTTTGCGGCGCGAGCAACGACGGTGACGTTGCCGCCTGCTCGTCGTGCGGTGCGCGGCGTCCGGAGCAGGGTGCACCCAACCCCGCCGCCCAGGGACTCGGGTCCTGGCCGCCCGGACAACTGCCCGCCGAGCCCCCCGTCTCCTGGCCCGCCTCGGCCCCGGCCGACGCTTTCGGCTCCTGGTCCCCGTCAAGCGGCGCACCGGCCCCGGGCGGCGACGCGCCAGCCCCGGGCAGCGGCACGCCGGCCCTCGGCAGCGACGCGCCGGCGCCCGGTGCGGAACCCCGGACCCCGCCGATGCCCAACGGTCCGACGCAACCCCTGCCCGGCGAGGATCTGGCCGCCCAGAACTGGCCCGGCGCCGGCGTGAACTACGGCCAGACCCCGACCCCGTGGGTCGCCGGCGCCCCCACCCAGCCCGTCTCGGGACCCGCCGCCAACGCCACCACCCAGCCGCAATGGGCCGGCGCCGACGCCACGACGCAGCCGCAGTGGGCCGGCGCGAGTGCCACGACCCAGCCGCAATGGGCCGGCGCGAATGCCACGACGCAGCCGCAGTGGGGCGCGGCGAGCGTGCCCGCGCAGCCGCAGTGGGTGACCAACGAGCCGCTCGATCAGGGCCCGCGCCGCCGCCCGGTGTGGATCTTCCCCGCGATCGTGGCGGTGGTGTTGCTGCTCGCCGCCGGTACCGTCGCGTTCGTCCTGCGTGACCGCATCCTCGGCGACGACCAGGCCGGCGGCGGCCCCACCACCGGCCCCACCGCGACCTCGAACCCGATCGCCCCGACCGGCACCACCGCCGCCGCGCCCACCGCGACGGCCACGGGGGAACCGACGCCGACCCAGACGACCGCCGCGCCGCCGACGGTGCCGGCGAGCGTGGGCGCGGTACGGCTGGATCCGAGCCTCGATCCCACCCAGGGCCCGGCCGTCGGCGCCGTGTTCGACAAGTACTTCGCCGCCGTCAACGCCCGCAACGCCGGTGCCGCGCTCGCCGTCATGGATCCGAACGGCTCGATCAACCAGAGCGACGCGGCGGCGGTCAAGCGGTTCACGGACGGGATCAGCACCAGTACCGACGACGATGTCTTGTTGCTCGCCCTCGGCCCCGACGGCAGCGGCAAGGGCGTGCTCCAGGCCCGGGTCACGTTCCGCAGCCAGCAGCAGGCCGGCAAGGGACCCAAGGGCCGCGAGTCGGAGACGTGCACCCGCTGGGACGTGACGTACTCGATCACCCGGCCGGGCGGCGAGTACCGCATCTGGGGCAGCACCAACGCCGGCAATCGGCCCTGTTGACCGGCGGCCAAGTGGACCTGCCGCAACCAGGGCGCGGCGGCGAGGATCGCATCTGGGGCAGCACCAACGCCGGCAATCGGCCCTGTTGACCGGCGGCCAAGTGGACCTGCCGGAACCACGGCGTGGCGGCGAGGATCGAGGCATGCGTTTCCAGCATCACGCGGCCATCTGGCGCGACTTCCCGCAGCTCGTCCCCGGCGTGCTCGCGGTCGACGGTGTCACCCCGTCCCTTGACGCCAAGTTCGAGCAATTACTGGACCGCGGCCGTAACCGGCTCACCGGCACCACCGAGAGTGCCCTGCCGGAGATCCAGGCGTGGCGCAAGGCGTTCGCGGCGCAGGGGATCAAGCCCACGCAGTACCGGTGCGCCTCGGAATCGCTGCTGCGCCGCCTTCGCATCGAGGGCGACCTGCCGGCGCTGCACCCGCTGGTCGACCTCGGCAACGCGGTGTCGGCGGCGTACGCGATCCCCGTCGCCGCCATCGACCTCGACCGCGTCGCCGGGGACCTCGAGGTGCGATACGCCGACGGCACCGAGACGTACGAGACGTTCGCCGGCACCGTCGAGCACCCCGACCCGCGCGAGGTCGTGTTCGCCGACGACGAGGGGTTCGCGCACGCCCGGCGATGGACCAACCGGCAGAGCGGCCGCTCGGCGATCCGGCCCGGGACGAGCCGCGTGCTCATCGTCGCCGAGGGCCTGCACGACACGGCCGCGGACGACGTACCGCGGCTGGTCGAGGAGTTGGCCGCGGCGCTGCGGGCGGCCGGCGCCGACGTCAGGGCCACCGCGGTGCTGTCGGCGCGGCAGCCGTCGTTCGGCTGACGGTCAGGGCCACTGCGGTGCTGTCGGCGCGGCAACCGTCGTTCGGCTGACGGTCAGGGCCACTGCGGTGCTGTCGGCGCGGCAACCAACGTTCGGCTAACATCCGCCAAGTGCTGGAGACGACCCGTGCCGTGCGCATCGCCGCCGTCATCACCGCCCTGGCCGCGCTCGCGCTGGCGTTCGGCATCCGGGCGCTCTACGGCGGGACGCTCTACAGCAACGGGGCGCTGCAACAGAACAGCGGCACCGCCCTCTACGCGTCCGCCCTCTACGCCGGCGTGGTCTTCGTCGCGCCGCGGAGCTCGCCGCTCGTGGCCGGTGCGTGGGCGATCGGCCTGTGCTGGCTCATCGAGCTTTTCCAGCTTTCAGGTGTACCGCATGAGCTCAGTCAGTACAGCATCCTCCTGCGCTTGATGCTGGGCGACGCGTTCGACTGGAACGACATGCTCTGGTATCCGGTGGGCGTGATCCCCCTGGTCCTCGTCGAATTGCTGGCGAGGACCAGGGGGCGCCGTGCTCAGGAGACGTGACCGGCGGTCCAGCACGCGGCTCCGGTGTGGCAGCCGACCAGCGCCGTGAGTGACGAGTGCAGCTCGCTCAGCCGCGCCGCCGGGAGCGAGCCCGCGGTGTTGTGCAGCTCGTTCGGGTCCGAACCGCGGTCGTAGTACTCGCGCTCGCCGTTGTCGTACTCGACATACGTGAAATCGGCCGTACGTACGGCCGAATACGTCGTTGGCATGCCGTTGCGCGCGTCCTGCACGTCCGGGTCGTCGGCGCTGGTGCCCGGGCCGTGGTGCTCGATCAGCGACGCCGTGCGCCACTCGGCCGTGGTGCCGCCGGTGAGCAGCGTGACGAGCTGCCGGCCGTCGACGTCGGTGGCGATCGGGGCACCGCCGAGGCGCTCAAACGTCGGGGCGAGGTCGATGTTCTGCACCACCTGCGGCCGTTCCAGCCCGGCGGCCACGCTCGGCCCGGCGACGACCAGCGGCACCCGGATGTCGTGGTCGAACGCGGTCTGCTTGCCCTCCACGAGCCGGTGCTGGCCCATGTGGAAGCCGTTGTCGGAGCTGAACACCACGTACGTGTTGCCGGCCACCCCGGCCGCGGTCAGGGTCTGGCGCAGGTTCGCGATCATCCGGTCGACCGCCTGCACGGCCTGCGCGCGCTTGCGGAAGTCGGTGTCGATTTTCTTGAGCTCGTCCGCGGTCAGCGGCCCGTTGCCGGCCAGCCAGCCCGGCGCGTTCGTGGGCAGCGTGTTGAAGGCGGGGCCGCGCGGCGCGGTCAGCCCCGGGAACTTGTCCAGGTCCTGCCGGGCCGGGGTGAACGGGCCGTGCGGGGCGAACGTGGCGATCTCCAGCAGGAACGGCTTGCCCGCGGCGGCCGAGCGCTTGATGAACGCCTGCCCCTTGCCACTGACGACGTCGGTGAGGTAGTCGGCGTCCGCGTTGCCGTAGGGGACCAGCTTGCCGTTCTCGTTGAGGTTGTAGTTGTACTCGCCGTAGGCGTTGCCGGCCACGTCCCACTCGCTCCAGCCCGGCGGGACGTAGAGGTCCTTGGGCAGGTACCCGTTGAGGTACTTGCCCATCATCGCGGTCGCGTAGCCCTGGCCCTGCAGCGCCGTGGCGAACGTGTGGTCCTCGTTGCCACGGTTGTGGAAGACCCCGAACCCGCCGTCGGGCGCCTCGTTGGTGAAGACGCCGGTGTCGTGCGGGAACTTGCCGGTGAAGATCGACGAGCGGGACGGGCAGCACAGCGAGTCGGTCACCGTGTAGTTCGTGAACGTGGTGCCGTCGCGCTGCAGTTGCTGGACCTGGGGCATGTACTGCACCAGGTTCCACGCGAGGTCGTCGACGAGCACGAAGACGATGTTGGGCTTGGCCGGCGCCGCGGCCGTCTCGCTGGCGGCGGCGGCATTCACGAGCCCGGTCACGGCCAGCACGGCAGCGATCAGGGCGGGCATTCTGCGCATGATTCAGCTGTACCGAATGATGCCCGTCGATAGGTTCGAGCATCGTTCGGATCGCGTCAACATGCCTTTTCGCCGCCGCGGCGGGACAGAAAACTCAGGTCGCCGTGATGACGCCGCCCCAGAGCAGCGCGATGATGATGCCGCCGACGGCCACCCGGTAGTAGACGAACGCGGCGAAGGTGTTGCGGGCGACGTACCGCAGCAGCCAGGCGATGCTGACGTAAGCCACGATGAAGCTGATGACGGTGCCCACGCCGGTCTGCACCCAGCCGACGGTGTCCGCGATCTCGTCGGAGCGGGTCACCGCCTCCAGCACGCCGCCGGCGGTGAGCGCCGGGATGCCCAGGAAGAACGAGAGCCGCGTCGCCGTCACCCGATCGAGCCCGCGGAACAGCGACGCGCTGATCGTGGCGCCGGAGCGCGACACGCCGGGGATGACCGCGATGCACTGCGCGAGCCCGATGATCAGCGAGTCCTTCCACGTCACCGTCGACTCGCCGCGCTCCTGCTTGCCCAGGTGGTCGCCGAGCGTCATCACGATGCTCCACAGCACCAGCCCGCCGGCCACGAACCACATGCTGCGCAGGGCGCCCTCGATGTAGTCCTTGAACAGCAGCCCGACGATGATGATCGGGATCGACCCGACGATCACGTTGATCGCCATCCGCCAGTCCTCGCCCTGCCGCTGCTCGGCCTTGAACAGCCCGCGGAACAGCGCGGTGACGAACCGGATGATGTCCTTGCGGAAGTAGATGACCGCGGCGAGGATCGCGCCGACCTGGATGACCGCGGTGAACGCCGTGACGCCCTTGTCGTCGATCGGGATGCCCATCAGCTTCTCGGTGATGGTCAGGTGCCCGGTCGAGGACACCGGGAGGAACTCGGTCACGCCCTCCACGACGCCCAGCACGATCGCTTCCCAGATCTGCAACGCCGTTCCTCCTCGTCGCGCCCGACTTCGCCGCCAGGGAACTTACCGGACGCGCCTGAGAAGGCTTTCAGTCACGGTGGTGCTGATTCGCGTGCCCGGCCGCGAGCTCCTCCCGCAGCTCCGCCAGGTGCTCGGTCCCGGCCGGCAGATCGAGCCGATCGAGCAGCTCCAGCGCCGGTTGGATCTCCAGCGAGCCATAGACGTCATGGAAGCTGTACAGCACGCCCCCGAACACCGCCGCCCGCAGCCGCTCGTGCTCGGCCGCCAGCTGGTACACCGGATACTTGAGCTTCCACGGCACCGGCCCGCTGACCTTGAGCACCGCGCCCGCCCGCCGCTGCAGCCCCTCGTCGTCCTCCCCGAGCCGCTGCGCGTCGCGCCCCAGCACCTCGTGAAACGCCCGCTCGACGGTGGCGATGTCCTCGAACCAGTCCACCCACAGCGAGTACAGCACCGCCTCACTGGGCCGCGGCTGCTCCAGATACTCCCGCAGCGCCTGCCAGTGCGTGTCCCACAGCGCCTCGTCCTCGGTGGCGTTGACGAACCACCGCAGCTCGACGAGCACCCAGTACGCGTTCAGGATCTCCAGCAGCCCCAGCCCGACCTCGAGCTTCTCCGCCGCCGAAAGTTCCTCGTCCCCGCGAATCTCCGGCATCAGATCACGGGCGGCGTCATCCGGATCACCCTCCGTGTCGAGGCTGTGCGCGGCCAGCCATTGCCGGGTCCGTTCGCTGCGTGCAGTCTCCACGATCGACAAGTATCGCCGGTCCCGCATGATCCCGCGCGACCCAGGATCCGCACCGTGACCTGTGCCCCACCCGAACGGGTCAGGCGGCCGCCCCAAGATTCCGTCTGAGCTCGTCAATGGCCCGCTGCGCCGCCCGCAACTCCCGCCGCGCCGCCTCGAGATCAACCGGCGCCGCCGCCGCGAGCGCCGCGTTGCGAATGTAGGTCGACAACGGCACCCCGGCGGCGTTCGCGGCGTCGATGACGCTGGAGATCTCGCCGGGAGCGAACCGCACCGACACCACCGACCGAACCTCGGAGGCCGGGACCCACTCGCTCGGGACCACCTCCCCGGCGACCTCATCCCGGTGCTCGTAAAGGTCCTCGGCCTCGGCCTCCATCTCCGCGACGGTGTAGCCGGTCTCCTCGTCGATATCGGTTGGCTTGATCATCTCTTCTCCCATGCGGTGATCGGACGTGCCGAGTGCAATTCCGCGTCGTAGATGAACGCCACCGCCAGCCTCCGGCCGGCGCGGGTCTTGCCGTATGCGACGTGCGTCGACGTTCGTCCGCGCAGGTTCCGGCGGATGGTCGGCCGGCTCAACAGCACCTCTTCGATCTCAGCCGACGTGGCCCGCTTGGTCGCGTACGTGCTGTTGAGGCCCCAACGGATCAGCAGGATTTTGACTGGAGGCATGCTCTGTCCCCTCAGGGTAATACGCGGCGACTGCGTTCGTATTACGGAGAGGGCCTCTTCTCCACATGGGATGACAATAAGGCCAAGTGGCCACACGGCCAAACGTCAGAGTGGTTGGACGCCGAGGGGGAGGGGGCCGGTGGCGACGTGGGTCAGGAGCGTCGTGCGCAGGGCCTGGGCGGCGTGCGAGAGGACCGACTCGCGCCGCTGAGCCAGCGCGATCGTCCGGTGCACGCCCGGCGCCACCAGCGGCGCCGCGTGCAGCAGGGGCCGGTTCACGATGGCCATGCTCGGCACGAGGGCAACGCCCAGGCCCGCCTCGACGAAGGCGAGCACCGCGTCCATCTCGCCGCCCTCCACCGCGTACCGCGGCGTGAACCCGGCCCGGCGGCAGGCTTCGAGGGTTGTGTCGCGCAGGTCGTAGCCCGTGCGGAACATGACCAGCGGGGTGTCGCGGAGCTCGGCCAGGGCGACCCGGTCGGGCAGCGGCGCGACCGAGGCGACCACCAGGCTCTCCCGCAGCACCGGCACCGTCTCCAGGGCCGGGTCGGTGCCGCGGGCCGGTTCGACGATCAGGGCCAGGTCCAGGCCGTGGCCGACCAGGGAGGCGACGAGGTCCTGCGAGCCGCCCTCGTCGACGTGCAGCTCGATGTCCGGGAAGCGGGCGTGGAAGTCGCGCAGCACGAGCGGTACCAGCGAGGTGCAAAGACTCGGGGTCGCGCCCACCCGGACGCGGCCGCGGCGGAGGCCGACCACCTCCTGGACGGCGTCGCGGGCGGTGTCGGCGTCGGCGACCACCTGGCGGGCCAGGGGTAGGAGCGTTTCGCCGGCCGTCGTGAGGACCACGCCGCCCCGCGAGCGGTCGAACAGGGGGGCGCCCAGCGCCGCCTCCAGGGTGTGAATTTGTTTACTCAGCGTGGGTTGGCTCACACCCAGCTGTTCCGCCGCGCGGGTGAAATGTCGTAGTTCGGCGACGGACACGAAGTATCGGAGCTGTTGCAGCTGCACCTCGATAGCTTATGGCTATGGGGACTGCGAGATTCATGCATTGGACGAATCGTGAAGGCCGCCCCTAGCGTCGGCGGAGTGGCGGTAATGACGGCAGAACGGGCGACTCCGGCAATCCGGAAGAAGAAGGCATCGTCCGTTGCCCTGAAGCTCCTGATGGCGGTCACCGGCATCCTGCTGGTGCTGTTCCTGTTCGCGCACATGGCCGGCAACCTGAAGATTTTCATCGGGGCCGAGTCGTTCGACCACTACGCGCACTGGCTGCGTGACCTGGGTGCGCCGGCGCTGCCGCACGAGTGGTTCCTGTGGATCCAGCGCGGCGGGCTGACGGCCGCGGTGCTGCTGCACATCTTCGCCGCCGTGGTGCTGGCCCGCCGGGCCCGCGCCGCCCGCCCCGTGCGCTACGCCCACCGGGCCAAGGTGCAGGGCAGCTACGCGGCCCGGACGATGCGCTGGGGCGGCGTCATCATCGTGCTCTTCGTGATCTTCCACATCCTGGACCTGACCACGGGCACCGTGAACCCGGTCGGCGATCACGAGCACCCGTCGGCCAACGTCATCGCCGACTTCGCCCCCGGCCGCTGGTACGTGACGCTCTTCTACACCCTCGCGATCGTGGCCGTCGGCTTCCACCTGCGGCACGGGCTCTTCTCCGCGGTCCGCACGCTCGGCCAGCAGTCGCCGCGCGGCGAGCGGATCGCCCGGGCGGTCGCCCTGGTGCTGTCGCTCGTGCTGGTCGTGGGCTACCTCTCCGTACCGTTCGCCGTTCTCACCGGGCTGGTGAAGTGATGATGTGGACCGAGGGCGACCCCGTCGCCGACACCGCCGCGCCGGACGGGCCGATCGAGACCCGCTGGGAGCGCCGCCAGTTCGGCGCCAAGCTGGTCAATCCGGCCAACAAGCGCAAGCTCACGATCATCGTGGTCGGCACCGGGCTGGCCGGGGGATCGGCGGCGGCGACCCTGGCCGAGGCCGGATACAAGGTCCGCTCGTACTGCTACCAGGACAGCCCCCGCCGCGCCCACTCGATCGCGGCGCAGGGCGGCATCAACGCGGCCAAGAACTACCGCAACGACGGCGACTCGGTGTACCGGCTCTTCTACGACACCGTCAAGGGCGGCGACTTCCGGGCCCGCGAGTCCAACGTCTACCGCCTGGCCCAGGTCTCGGTGAACATCATCGACCAGTGCGTGGCGCAGGGGGTGCCCTTCGCCCGCGAGTACGGCGGCCTGCTCGACAACCGCTCGTTCGGCGGCACCCAGGTGTCCCGCACCTTCTACGCCCGGGGACAAACGGGCCAGCAGCTGCTGCTCGGCGCGTACCAGGCCCTGGAGCGCCAGATCGCGGCCGGCAACGTGGAGATGAACGCCCGCCACGAGATGCTCGAGCTGATCGTGGTCGACGGCAAGGCCCGCGGCATCGTCGTGCGCGACCTCGTCACCGGCGAGATCACCACCGACCTCGCGGACGCGGTGGTGCTGGCCTCCGGCGGGTACGGCAACGTCTTCTTCCTCTCCACGAACGCCAAGGGCTGCAACGTGACGGCCTCGTGGCGCGCGCACCGGCAGGGTGCCCTGTTCGCCAACCCCTGCTACACGCAGATCCACCCGACCTGCATCCCCGAGTCGGGCACGCACCAGAGCAAGCTCACGCTGATGAGCGAGTCGCTGCGCAACGACGGCCGGGTCTGGGTGCCGGTGCGGGCGGGCGACCACCGCGCCCCGGCCGAGATCCCCGAGGACGAGCGCGACTACTACCTCGAGCGGATCTACCCATCCTTCGGCAACCTGGTGCCGCGGGACATCGCCTCGCGGGCCGCCAAGAACGTCTGCGACGAGGGCCGCGGTGTCGGTCCGGGCGGCCTCGGCGTGTACCTCGACTTCGCCGACGCCATCACCCGGCTGGGCCGGCCGGCGGTCGAGGCCAAGTACGGCAACCTGTTCGAGATGTACGAGCGGATCACCGGCGACGACCCGTACGTGACGCCGATGCGCATCTACCCGGCCGTGCACTACACCATGGGCGGGCTGTGGGTCGACTACGACCTGCAGTCGAACATCCCCGGCCTGTTCGTCGTCGGCGAGGCCAACTTCTCCGACCACGGCGCCAACCGGCTGGGCGCGTCCGCGTTGATGCAAGGCCTGGCCGACGGGTACTTCGTGCTCCCCAACACCATCAACGACTACCTCGCCGCCGGGCCGTTCCCCAAGGTCGACGCCACGCACGAGGCGGTCGTGGCCGCGCGCGGCGCCGTCGAGGAGCGCCTCACGAAGCTGCTGGCCGTCAACGGCGACCGCACCGTCGACTCCTTCCACCGCGAGCTCGGCCACATCATGTGGGAGTACTGCGGCATGGAGCGCACCGAGGAGGGCCTGACCAAGGCCCTCGGGCTCATCCGCGGGCTGCGCGAGGAGTTCTGGACCCGGGTCAAGGTGCCCGGCACCGGCGAGCAGCTCAACCAGAACCTCGAGCGGGCCGGCCGCGTCGCCGACTTCTTCGAGCTGGCCGAGCTCATGTGTGTCGACGCCCTGCACCGCGCCGAGTCGTGCGGCGGGCACTTCCGCGCCGAGAGCCAGACCCCGGACGGGGAGGCCATGCGGCACGACGACGAGTTCTCCTACGTGGCCGCCTGGGAGTTCGCCGGCACCGGCGAGCCGCCCGTCCTGCACAAGGAAGCGCTCGAGTTCGAGTACGTCCACCCGACCCAGCGGAGCTACAAGTAATGGACATCAAGCTGCGCGTATGGCGCCAGGCGGGCCCGCAGGACAAGGGCAGGATGGTGACGTACCAGGTGAAGGACATCTCCCCGGATGCCTCCTTCCTGGAGATGCTCGACGTGCTCAACGAGCGGCTGATCATCGAGGGCCAGGAGCCGATCGCCTTCGACCACGACTGCCGCGAGGGCATCTGCGGCATGTGCGGCATGATGATCAACGGCGTCGCGCACGGCCCGCTGAAGGCGACCACCACCTGCCAGCTGCACATGCGGCACTTCAACGACGGCGACACCATCGACGTCGAGCCCTGGCGGGCCGCCGCCTTCCCGGTCGTGCGCGACCTGGTCGTGGACCGCGGCGCGTTCGACTCGATCATCCAGGCCGGCGGCTACATCACCGCCCCGACCGGCGCCGCACCCGACGCGCACGCCACGCCCGTACCCAAGGTCGACGCTGACGCCGCGTTCGAGGCGGCCACCTGCATCGGCTGCGGCGCGTGCGTGGCCGCCTGCCCGAACGGCTCGGCGATGCTCTTCACCGCGGCCAAGGTCGGCCACCTCGGGCTGCTGCCGCAGGGCCAGCCGGAGCGCGACACGCGGGTGCTGAGCATGATCGAGGCGCAGGACGAGGCCGGCTTCGGCGGCTGCACCAACGCGGGTGAGTGCACCACGGTGTGCCCCAAGGGCATCCCGCTCACCCTGATCGGCCGGCTGAACAGCGACTACCGCAAGGCGGCGACCGGACGGCGCGGATAAAGTACCGACTCATGCAGCTGTCGGAGCTCGCCGGGCGGCGGGTGGCGGTGTGGGGTACCGGCCGGGAGGGCATCGCCGCGCTCGACGCGATCGCCCCGGTCGGACCCGCGTCCCTCATCGCCGTGCAGGACAAGACCACCTTCCTGGCCGCCGCGGGGTGGGACCGCGACGTCCCGCTGTTCCAGGGTGAGGCGATGGGCCCCGCGCTGGACGGCGTCGAGGTCCTCGTGCGGTCCCCGGGCGTCGGCGAGTCGAACCCGTGGATTCAGGAGCTGCGCCGGCGCGGGGTCGCCATCACCGGCGGTACCGCCCTGTGGATGGCCGAGCACGCCAACCAGACGATCGGCGTGACCGGTTCCAAGGGCAAGAGCACCACCACGACGCTGATCTCGCACCTGCTCACCGCGACCGGCCGCCCGAACGAGCTGGGCGGGAACATCGGCATCGCGGTCCTCTCGCTGCCGCCGGCCGAGCGGTACGTGCTGGAGCTGTCGATGTACCAGTGCGCCGATCTGCAGCATTCGCCCCGCGTTTCGGTGGTCACCTCGCTGTTCGAGGAGCACCTGGACTGGACCCGCGACGGGCTGCCGTCCCAGTACTACGCGCACAAGCTCAACATCGCCATGCACGGGCCGGAGGCGGTCGTCTACAACGCGACCGACCCGACCCTGCGCGCCGAGCTGGCCGCGCGCCCCGGCCTGCCGCTGGTGCCGGTCGAGCCCGCGGTGGCCGACGGCTGGGTCGTGCGCCACGGCGAGAAGCTGTTCCCGCGCGAGGCGTTTCCGTTGCGCGGTACCCACAACACCGGCAACCTCTGCGTGGCGCTGGCGGCGCTGGAGGCGGCCGGCGTCGACGTGGCCGGCGAGCGGGCGGCGATCGAGGCCGGGCTGCGCTCCTACACGCCGCTGCCGCACCGCCTCACCCCGATCGCCGACCCGTCCGGCATCGAGTTCGTCAACGACTCGCTGTCGACCGCGCCGCAGACGACCATCCACGCCATCGAGGCCTACGCCGGGCGGCCGCTGGTGGTGCTCGTCGGGGGCCAGGACCGCGGGATCGACTACACGCCGCTGCGCGATTATCTGCGCGACAAGGCCGTACACCTGACGCTTGTGGCAATTCCCGACAGCGGCGAGCACATCCTCGATGTGGTGGGGGACCTGCCCGGGGTCGGCCGGGAGGTGGCCGAGGACCTGCCCGCCGCCGTCGCGCGCGCCCGGGAGCTGGTGCCCGCGGGCGGGGTGGTGCTGCTGTCGCCGGCCGCGCCGAGCTACGGCCGCTACGACAACTACGAGGCCCGGGCCAAGGCGTTCATCGCCGCGGTCGAGGCCACCCGGGTCACAGGTACGGCCGGGTGAGCAGCTCCAGCCCGTGCCCCGCGGGGTCCATGACGTAGAGCCCGCGCCCGCCGTGCTCGTGGTTGATCTCCCCGGCCCGCTGCCGCTGCGGGTCGGCCCAGAATTCGCGGTGCTGGTCGCGCAGCCGGGCGAGGGCCCGGTCGAACAGCTCGTCGTCGACGAGGAACGCGTAGTGCTGCATCTGGATCTCCACCGGCGGCTCGGCGAACTGCAGCAGGACGCCGTCGGCGAGCTGGATGTTGGTGAACGGCCCCCAGGACGGGGCCTCCGCCGCCTCGAGCAGCTCACGGTAGAACCGCGCGGACTCGCCACGGTCGGACGACGCGATGATGGTGTGGTTGAAACTGGCCGGCATGTGCAAAAAGCTCCTCACTGGTACTTCCGACAGGACGCGAAAAACTCGCCCGCGAGGGGGTCCGCGTGTCGGGGCCGTGAGGCGCGCCGGGATCAGTGGTCCACCGGGTCACCAATCCGTGCGTGGCTGGTCGCCGGTCCGGTGTTCACGGACCGAACATAACATGGCCGGCGGTCACTGGGCCGGCGTGACCGGGTGCACCTCCAGCCCCTCGCAGCCCGGGCCGGACCACGGCACGACGGTCGACTCGGTGTCGTCGGGCGGGATCACCAGCAGGCTCGCGAACGGCAGGCAGGCCGGGCTGGCCGACTCGTACGCGAACGCCTCCACGGTCGCGGTCGCCGACTTCCCGACCGGGATGGTGACGGTGGCGATGGAGCCCGGCCCGGCCAGGTACCCGGACAGCGTGCGCCTGGCCTCCGCGAGTGGCTCACCCCGCGCGTTCATCGCGTCCACGCCCGGGTAGCCGCGCATCCGGCACGGGGCGGTGCCGGCGTTGATGAACACGATGACCTGGCTGTAGTGGCCCCGGTCGGCCGCGGTGGTGCCGGCCGAGACGCGCAGGCCGGTCTTCGTGCGGCACGGGACCGTGGCGGCGCCGGTCGTGCCGGTCGCGCTGCTCGCGCTGGCCGGCGGGCTCTGCGGGCCGGTCGTCGCCGGGGCGGCGCTCGGGGGCGGGGCCGGCGTGGGGCTGACGCTCTGCGCGGGCAGCGGCGGTTCCGGGTCCGGGCTGTTCCGAAGAGCCAACGCCGCACCGGTACCGAGCACCGCCAGCGCCAGCACCGCAACGCTCGCCCGCTGCGTGGCGCTGCGCCGGTGGGCCCGGCGGCGGATGTCGGCCACCGGCGGCGGCGCGACGGCGCGCTCGGCGTGCCGGGCCAGACCGAGCAGGTGCCGGTCCAGGTGCTCGTCCACGTTCGGTTCCGTCATGCCGCACCGCCAACGAAGGTGTCGCCGAGTGTCGCCGCCAGGGCCTTGCGGCCGCGGGAGAGCCGCGACTTCACGGTGCCGATGGCCACGCCCGTCTCCCGGGCGATGTCGTCGATCGCGAGGCCGACGAGGTGGTGCAGGACGAGGACCCGGCGCATGTCCGGCGGCAGTTGCCGCAGCGCGTCGACGAGGGCCACGTGGTCGGGGCCGGGGTCGGGCACGTTGTCGGGTATGCCGTGCCGGCGGTGCGCGGCGAGCCGGTTCACGGCCCGGCGCCAGTTGCTCACCGCCAGCCGGTAGGCCACCGTACGCACCCATGCCTCCGGTTCCAGATAGGCGGAGACCGTCGCCCAGCGCTGCCACGCCCGGATGTAGGCGTCCTGGACCGCCTCCTCGGCCGCGCCGAGATCGCCGGTCATCGCGTACAGCTGACCGACGATCCGGCGGTAGCTGCCGGAGTAGAAGTCGTCGAAGTCGGGGGCCCCCGTCATGTGTCGCCTCCGTTCACAAGGCTCACGCCTGACGGAGGCAAAAGGTTCCTTGCTGAGATGCGTCAGAATTCGCTGGCTTCCGCGGGCAGCCAGGCGGCCTCGGCGAGCGCGCGTGTGGCGGCGTCGGCGTACGTCGCGGCGGCCAGCCAGGCCTGCGCGAACGCCGTCCCGTCGTCGTCGGCCAGCCGCCCGAACGCGTTGCGCGGCCGGTCGTTCGCCGCCGCGACGAGCCGCTCCAGCAGCGCCGCCCCGGCCTCGAAGCGCGCCCGCCGCAGCCGGCTCGCGTCCGACGTTCTCGAAAGCGTCAGCATCACCCGCCCGCCGGCGACGGCCCGCTCGACCTGCGCCGTCAGCAGCCGCAGCGCCGGATCGTGGGCCTCCCGGGGGACCGGCACCGGCGCGGGTGCGCCTTCCGCGGGCGCCGCCGGCAGCTGACTGGCGTGCAGCCGGTCGAACGCCAGGTCGGCGTGCCCCTCGATCCGCCACCGCTCGCCCGCGACCGGCGCGACGGCCAGCGGCAACACGGTCCCCGGCCGGCCGGGGTCGGGCCGCGCGATCAGCAGCATCCGCAGCCCGGTGGCCCGCCCGAGCACCCGCAGGTTCTCCCGATACCCGAGGTCCGGATGATCCACGGCCACCCGCAGCGTGAGCGGCGTGCCGTCGGCGTGCTCGGCCTGCACGGCGTCTCCGTCGGTACCGCGGACGGTGACCGACAGGAACAGCAGCTCACCCCCGGCGGCCCGGTCGCCGACCGGCACCGCGAGCGCCGCGAACGCCCGGCGCACCTGCGCGGCCACGGGTTCCGCCCACAGCCCGGCCAGCGGCTCCTCGTGCCACGCGACCCCGGACGCGGTGACCGCCCGCACCCCGCGCCCGGCCCCGAGCTGCCGGCTCTCCGCCGCGGTGGCCCCGGTGAGCACCAGCCCGGCCCGCGCGAACCCCCGGTGCGTGAGCGCCGTCTCGCCCATCGCGAGCGTCGCGTCCCCGCCGCGCGCCGCGCGCTTGGCGTCGCCGGGCATCACGTCGGCGACCATCCACAGCCGCCCGTCCCGGTCCGCCGCGTACGTCACGACCCCCGCGTGCCCGGTGCCGGCGAGGACGGCGGTGGAGCACAGGCCGTACAACCGCAAACTGCCCTCGACCTGGTACTGCCGCCGCGCCGTGCCCAGCTCGCGGCTCGCCCCGGTCCGCAGTGCGTGCGTGACGAGCAGCAGCTCCCGCAGCGCCACGCCGAGGTCGGCGAGCCGGTAGTGCGCGTCGTCGCCGCGGGCCGCCTGCAGCAGCGTGGCCACGACCCGCGCCGCGGCCGCCGGCCGGTACACCTTCGTCGCCTGCGCCTCGTGCGCGGCCCGCAGCAGCGCCGCCCGCGCCACGGCCCCCGACCCGCTGACCCCGCCCCCGAGCACGTCGACGGCGGCCCGCCACACCTGCTCGACGGCCGCGCGCTGCGCCACCCCCAGCTCTTCGGCTTCTTCGCCCTGGGGCAGGGTTTCCGACGTCGTCGCCGCCGGCGCGTCACCCACCGGCGCATTGGACAGCACGCCCGCGCGGTGCAGACAGTTCGGCGCCAGCAGACAGGTGCAGGTCACGTCGGCCGCCGACCGCACCACCCCGCCGGTCGCGACCAGCGTGACGGTCGTGGCGTCGTCGATCGCCACCGTGTACCGATTCCCGTCGACGGTCACCGTCAGCCCCGCGAACCGCCCCACGGCGTCGTCGAGCTTCTTGCGCAGCCGGGCCGGCAACCCGTCGACCGCCGCCACCAGGACGGCCGCCTCGATCGGCGGCAGTGACGCGTTCACGGCTTCACCTTCTCGGCGACCCACCGGGCCAGTTCGAGCGGGCTCAACGCCGCCACCGGCATGCCCGCCGCGACGAGCTGCGAGGCCACCGGGACCGAATAGCGCGGCCGCCCGGCGTCGTCGAGGCTCGCGCACCCGAGCAGCGTCACGCCCGACTCGACCAGCGCGCGCGCCTCGGCGAGCAGCCCCCCGAGCGGATAGCCTTCCTCGAAGTCACTGACAACCACCACAAGCGTCCGCGACGGCACCGTCACGAGGCTCCGCGCATGCCGCAACCCCTTCGCGATGTGCGTACCCCCGCCGACCCGCACCTCCAGCAGAAGCCCCAGCGGATCGCTGACCCGCTCGCTGAGGTCCACGACCTCGGTCGAGAACGCCACGAAGTGCGTCGTCAATGCCGGTACCCCGGCCAGGATCGCCCCCGTCAGCGCCGACCAGATGATCGACGCCTCCATCGACCCCGACACGTCGACGACGAGCACGAGCCGCCAGTCCACCCCGCGCCGCGCCCGGGTCCTGAACACCGGCCGCTCCGGAATGACCTGCACCCGCCCGTCCGCGAGCCGCCGGCTGGTGGCCAGGTTCGCCCGCAACGTCCGCGGCAGATCGAGCGGCCCGCCCGGCCGGTACGTCGGCCGCGGCGTGCTGATCCCCGCCAACGCCGGCCGCAACCGCGTCGCCAGCCGCCGCGTGAGCTCGTCCACGATCCGCGCCACGAGCGGCCGCAACCGCGCGAGCGAGCTCTCGGGCATCGCCCCGGCCAGCGACAGCACGGTCTGCAGCAGCTCGACCGACGGATTGACCGCCTCCGGCTCCAGCAACTCGACCGCGTCCCGCCGCCCGCCCTCGGCCGCGCGGGCCAGCACCTCTTCGCGAATCCCGGGCCCGAACAGCGCCTGCAACTCCTCGGCCCACTCCCGCACGTTCGGGAACGGCGCCTCCCGCCCGGCCCGCCCTCCCGCCTCGGCCGCGGACCCTTCGCCCCGCCCCTTGCCGTACAGCTCATCGAGCGCCGTCGCATACCGCCGCGCCGCCGGGCTCAACCGCTGCTCCTGCCGTCCGAGCAACAACCGCCACCGATCGGCCACCGCGAGATCCCGCTTCCCGCCCGCCGTTGGACCGGCGCCGGTCTTGTTCGCGTGTGTCGTGCCGGTGCGCGGGGGTGCGTCGGGGGCAGTGTCGTTCGCCCGATCGCCGGGCGCACCGTCCACAGTGGTCGCGTGCTCCTCGACCGGCCCCGCGGCGGACGTCGGCCGCGCATCGTCCGGCATCAGACCCAGCGCCGCGGCCGCCTCCCGGCCGGCGCGGTCGGCCAGCAGCCGGCGCAGCAACGCGTCCGGGTCGGCGTCGGCGACATCGGGGGCCAAGCCGAGCCGATCCTCGACCACGGCCAGCAGCCGATCCCGCCCCGCCGGACTCACCGCATGGAAGCCGCCCCGCAACGCCGGCAGCCGCGCCAGGAATGCGTCGTCGGGCAGCGTCGCCACCCGGTCGAGCAGCCCGTCCAACGCGTCGGGCCCGGACTGCAGCAGCGGCTCGGCCGCGCCCAGCAGTCCGCGCAGGTGGCCCAGCAACCGGCGGCGCGAGTCGTCGTCGATCGCCGCGTCCACCCAGGACGCCACCCGCGTGCCGAGCGCGGCGGGTTCGGCCAGGCCCAGCAGCACCTGCACCGCCCCGGCGGCGGCGGACATCGTCGGCGTGCCGTCCGCCGAAAGCCGCTGCAGCGCGTCGGCCAGCCGCAGCCCCACCCCGGCGGCATCGGCGCGCCGGCCCAGGGCCACCAGCGCCTGCACGTCGGCCAGTTCGTCGGAGCCGGCGAGCCCGTCGATCTGCCGTACCGCCGCCGCCTCGAGTGCATCGCCCAGCGCCCCGAGATCGCCCAGCCCGGCGGCGACCGCGGCCGGAAGCCCCGGAACGTGCCCGCTGCGCAGGCGGTCGAGCAGCCCCAGCGCGGCCATCAGCTCGTCGAGCGTGGCGCTCGCCGGAAGCTGCTCCGCGACCTCGGCCAGCCGCTCGCCGGCCAGCCCGGCCAGCCCGCACTCGGCCGCCGCCGCGAGCCCGGCGATGATCTGCGCCGCGGTCGCCCCCTCAGCCGCCTCCTCGCGCCGCCGGCGTTCCCGCAGCGCGCCCTCGGCCGCCTGGGCGAGCGTCACCCCGCGTACGCCGGCCACGTCCAGCATCGCCTCCGTCCCCGGCGTCCACCCGACGTTCCACCGGGTGGTGAGCGCGTCGACCCCGGCCGTCCCCTCGACCGCGGTGTGCTCGCCATAGGGGATGCGGCATACCCCGAGCTGCCGCAGCACCACGTCCCGCCGCCGGTCGAGCTCGGAGCGCAACGGGTCGAGCCGCAGCTCCTTCGCCGCGCCGCCGGGCCCGGGCAGCCGCAGTTCTTCCAGCAGCACCTGTACCGCCGGCCGCAACCCCGACCGCGGAGCCTCCGCCGCCAGCGTCCCCCGAACGTCCCCGACCAGCACCGCCTCCATCGCCGCGGCCACCACCCGCCCCCGCCCGAGCACCTCCCCGTGCGCGAGCACACTCTGCAGCGCCTCGACGATCTCCCCCCGCCCCGGCGCCGGCAGCCCCCGCAGCCGCGCCAGATCCGACGCGAGCCGCACCACCTCCCGCGCCTCCGCCGGCCCGGCCGGATGCCCGCCGGCCCGCACCCGCGCACACACCTCCACCACGCAAGCGAGCGCCGCCGCCTCCACCCCGTCGGCCCGCCCCGCCGCCCGCACCACGGCCTGCTGCCACCGCGGATCCCGAATCCCCGCCGGATACCCCGAACGCGAATCCAGCAACGCGAAGCTGTACGGCACCAACGACGTCACCACGCCGCCACCACCACGCCCGCCGCCCACGTCGACAACGCCGGAGCCATCGCCGTCGGCAGCGGTCCCCGCGTCGATGACACCCGCGTCGCCGAATCCCGCTGTGCCGTCGACGAGGTCCGCGTCGGCACCGAGCGACGAGCCCGGCAACAGCGCCGCGGCGTGGAAGGACCCGACGACCGCCGCCACCCGCTTCCCCTCGACGGCGCCCAGGCACCTGCGCATCCAGGCCTCGCGGCGCAGGTCGAGCGCGGGCACCCCCGAGCCAGAAGCCGCATCCGTCCGCATCGCCCAGCCGACGAGCAGCGCCGCCCGCCGTACCGCCTCCGGCGACGACCCCGGCGCCCGCGCCTCGACGACCCGGTCCCACATGTCCTCGTCCGGCCGCCCGCTGGCCGCCCGCCGCAACGCCTCCCCGAACGCCGTCCCCGGCGCGCTGGAATCCGGCGACAGCGAGCCGGCCCGCCAATCGCGCGACGCCAGCGGCAGGTCGCACGGCACGACCGGCACCCCGTTGGCCGCCGCCCAGCGCACCGCCACCAGCTCCGGCGAGAAGTCCGCGAACGGGTAGAACGCCGGGCTCCCGTCCGTCCCCACCACGCCGGCCAGCGCCACCGGCGCCGTCGTGGCGGGATCGGCGAGCCACGGCAGCCAGGAGGCGAACTCCGAAGGCAGCTCCAGCAGCAGCACCTCCGGCCGGTACGCGTCCAGCAGCGACCCGATCACCACCGACAGCGCGGGGGAGTGGTGCCGCACCCCGATCAGGTACGGCGAGTGCGACCCGGCCAGCGCGGCCAGGGCCTCGTCAGGGCTGGAGGACATCGCGCAGTTCCCACAGCTGCCGCCACATGCGGGCGCCCTCCTCGGCGCGGCGGCGTACCGCGCCGTCCCAGTACCCCAGCAGCTTGGCCCCGTCCGCCGGGTCGTCCTTGCACACGACGCCCTGCAGGTGGGCCGGGAGCAGGGAGAGGACGTCGCGGTCGCCCGGGAAGTAGGCGGCGGCCAGGCCCAGCGAGGTGGCCACCGCCACCGCCTCGGCCGTGCTCATCACCGTGGACGGGCGCTCGACCTCCCAGCCCTCGACCGACCGCCCGCCGCGCAGGTCGCGGAACGCGGTGACCAGCGCCTCCAGCACCGCCTCGTCGACCTCGAACGGGGTCTGCACCCGCTCCAGGGCCGCCCGGGCCTGCCGGCCGACCAGGGCGGTCTCCTGGGCCAGGTCGGGGATCGGGCCGACGGTCTCGAAGTTGAACCGGCGCTTGAGGGCGGCCGACATCTCCGACACGCCCCGGTCCCGCAGGTTCGCGGTCGCGATGAGCGTGAAGCCCGGGGCGGCATGGACGGTCGCCCCGTCGGTGCCGGAAAGCTCCGGCACCGCGATCCGCCGGTCCGACAGGATCGAGACCATCGCGTCCTGGACCTCCGGCAGGCAGCGCGTGATCTCCTCGATCCGCGCCACCGAACCGGCCCGCATGGCGCTGAGCACCGGCGAGGGCACCAGCGCCTCCGGGCTCGGGCCGTGGGCCAGCAGCAGCGCGTAGTTCCAGCCGTACCGCAGCTGGTCCTCGGTCGTGCCCGCCGTGCCCTGCACGACCAGCTCGCTCGTCCCGCACACCGCCGCCGCCAGCAGCTCGGACAGCATCGACTTCGCGGTGCCCGGCTCGCCGACGAGCAGCAGCCCGCGCTCGCCGGCCAGGGTCACCACGCACCGCTCGACGAGGGCCCGGTCGCCGACGAACTTGCGGGCGATCTCCAGCTTGGCCGGCACCCCCTCGGGCCGCTTGCCCTTCGGCAACGCCAGTTCCCCGTCGCTGCCGACGATGAACGTGACGACGGCCCGCGGGGTGAGCCGCCACCCGGGCGGCCGCGCCCCGCCGTCGAAGGCCGCGAGGAACGCGAGCTCCTCCGCGTGCGCGTGCTCGGCCGGATCAACCTGTCGGGAAGTGCTCATTTGCGGCCCCTGGTCTGGAGTTCCTCGAAACGCGGCGAGTCGCCGGACACGATCCGTTCCCACGCGATGCCGAACAGCGCCGGCGCGGGCGCCACCGGCAGGGCGGCGGCCAGGAACGGCGCGTGGTCGCCGGCCCCGATGAGGATCGGCTTCTTCCACCGCTCGATCGGCAGCACCGGCGCCTTCCAGGCCAGCCACCCGCCGGGCAGGAACAGCGACCGCCCGGCCCGCGGCCGCTTCGCCTCGACGACGAGCCCGGAGCCGAGCAGCTCGGCCCGCGCCGCCTTGAGCCGGGCCGGCTTCCATCCGGTCCACGCGGCCACGTTGCGGTCGGTCGGGTCGGGCAGGGCGAGCAGCTGCAGGTACAGCGTGGCCGCGTCCGCACCCAGCCCGTGCCGCTCCGCGACCTGCGCGACCAGCTCCGGCGCCGAGCGCGACGGGTCGTGCGGCGCCTCCACGGCCGGGGCGTCGACCCAGCCCGTCAGCGCGTCGCCGAGCACCGTCCGCAGCGCGAACATCGGGTGCCGGGTGCCGTCCAGCGCCTCGATCACGGCCTCCACCCGCGGGTCGTCGATGCCGTCCATGCGGGCGGGGCGGACCCGGACCTGCCGCCAGTACCCGCGGGCGGTGGCCACGAACAGGCCCGCGTCCAGCTCCTCCTCGCCGCGCTGGACATCGAGGCCCAGCTGGGCGAAGACCTTCTCGACGGCCGTCTCCTCGCCGCCCGCCACGAACAGCTCGAACGCCGGGTCACGGGTCAGCGCGCGCACGGCCGCCAGCACTGCGGGCAGCCCGGCCCGGATCGGGTCGTCGGCCGGGAGCCGCCGGACCAGCCACGGCAGGCCGCGGGCGACGGTGACGAGCAGGTCGTCGCCGTCCACGCCCCGGTCGACCCCGTGCAGCCAGCGGCAGGTGTCCGGGTTGGCCACGCCGTGCAGGAACTCCGACGCGCTGATGTCTGACGGGATCCCGGCCCGGCGGCAGTCGGCGATGAGCTCGTCGCTCACCGGTGTCCGCGCGCCGACGGCCGCGGCCCGCCACGCCCCGAACCGCTTCGCGTCGGGCCCGTCGGTCCACAACCGCGCCGGGTCGTCGGGCAGCAGGGCCGCGGGCGCGCCGCCCTTCGCGGTCAGCCCCGGGTCGCGGCGCACGGACTCGATCGCCGCCTCGACGGCGTACTCGGTGACCGCCGGACCCGCGGGCTCGCACCCGGACGCCGACCACTGCTTGGCGTCGGTGGTCCCGGACACCAGCACGGTCGCCTCGGCCAGGCTGATCCCGGCCGCGGCGGACAGCGCCCGCACGGTCTCGGGCCGCAGCAGCACGGCCGCGCCGCCGTGGGCCCGCCCGGCCGCGACGAACCGCTCCACGGCGGCGCGGTCCAGGCCCCGCGTGTCGTACTCCCGCTCGAACCGGATCGCGTGGCCGGGCACGGGCCCGAAGCGGCCGTCGGCGGCGTGCTCGATGCCGCTCACCGTGCCGTCGCCCGGCACCACCTGGAACGGCAGGACGATCCGCCCCGGGCCGGCCGCGAACGGCTGGCCGGGCACCATGACCGGCGCCTTGCTGTCGGACTCGAGCGTGACCCGGCGCGTCCGGCCGGCCCCGTCGAGCAGCCCGGACCCGGCCACCACCTCGAGCAGGTCGAGCAGAGCCGTCCGGTATTCCCCACCCGTAGCCGGCGAAGCCGCCCGCAACATGATCGACGGCAGCGCCCCGAGCGTCTCCCACCAGTCGAGGTCGCCGCCCCGGCACCAGGCGTCCACCGGCGTCCGCGGCTCGCGCCCGGTCAGCACCGCCCCGCCGTCGGTGAAGTGCTTGGCCCACTCCCGCCCGTGGTCGTAGCAGCCCGGGATCAGCCCCTCGGTCGCGTCGTCGAGCAGGTCGTCGCTCGCCAGGTGGGCGTCGGCGTCGACGAGCGCCGCCGCCGCGGGCCCGCCGGCCAGGATCTCCTCGGTGACGCCGGTGAGCCGGGCCAGCCGCAACGCGGCCCGGGCGGCGTGGCGCACCACCCCGCCGACGCCCGCGATCAGCTTCGGGTCGCGCAGGCCCGGCAGCGCCGCGCGGACGGCCTCCCGCACCCCCTCGTCGGGGATCTCGGCCTTGTCGGCGTCGGCCCCGGCGAGCCCGGCCACGGCGTGCATGACCCGCCCGGCCTCGTCGTCGCCGAACGCCCGCAGCGCAAGGGATCCGGCCTCGTCGCGCGGCCGCAGCTGGTGCCAGAACGCGGTATGCGGCACCAGCGCGGTGCCCTCGGCGAACGCGCCGTCGTCGCCGTGCGTGCCGACGCTCGAGAAGCAGAGCCCGTCGGCGGTGTACAACCGGACGGTCACCTGCCGCCAGGCGTGCTCGACGTAGAGCCCGTGCACCGTGTCGGAGCCGGGGAAGCGGATCGCGCCGGAGAGCACGCCCGCGTTGCCGGAGCGGGTCGGGGGCGGATCGGCCAGCGTGAACGCCCGCCCGTCGATGCCCTCGCCGGACCGGCCGGCGTCGGTGTGCCGGACCCGCCAGCCGACGAGCCCGTCGCGGTGGCCGAGCGGGCTGCCCGCCATCCGCGCCGACGCCGGGCGCAGGCCGCAGTTGGCCACGTCGAGCTGCTGCCCGTCCGCGGCCCCGCTCTCGAAGAAGCCCGGCAGGGAGGCGCGGCCCCGTTCACCGGTGGCGGCGTCGTACTCGTACCACCGCATCGAGTAGTCGGACTCCTGCTGCAGCACCCAGTGGTGCCGCCCGTCGCTCGCCACCCGCCCGAGCTCCTGCGCCTTGCGGTCGCCGGCCCGCAGCGGCCGCCCGCCCGCCGTGCGCCCGCCGCCGGGCAGCGCGAGCGAGCGCTCGCCGTGCTCGTTGAGCCCGTCCTCCTGGCCGGTGAACACGTCGTCGGGGGCCCCGCTCCAGTAGCCGGCCCGCTCCCCGTCGCGGTTCCAGCCGACCAGCAGCTGCCCGTCGGCCCAGCGAACGTGCACGTTCCACGAGTAGCGCAGCTCCTCGGCCGGCACCCGCAGGACGTGGTCGAGCTCGACGCCCTCGTCGCCGACGACCAGCACCCGGTCGTTGCGCCGCAGCAGCAGCGCCGGCCACTGCGGGGTGATGACCAGGTTGTCGGTCAGCGCGTTGCGGTCCAGCGCGTCGAGCGTCGCGGCGGCGGACTCCAGCGCCGGCCAGCCGAACTCGTCGACGACCCCGGCCCGCAGCGTCCGGCCGAGCAGCGGCCCGAGATCGAGCGCCGTGATCCGGGCGATCGCCTCCGGGTTGACCGCGAGCCCGTCCGGGCAGGCCACCAGGGTGAGCCGGTCGAGCTCGTGCCCGATGGTGGTGAGTCCCTGCTGCTCGGCCCGCTCGGCCAGCCGGTCGAGCCACCAGTGCAGCGCGGTGCGCAGCCCCGGCACGGCCACCACGTTGGCCACCCGGTCGGGCGCGACCCGGGCCTCGCCCGCGCGGTACCACGTGTGCAGGTAACCCTCGATGCTCGCGGCCATCAGCGCCCGCAGCCGCTCGTCGGCCGCCACCACGCGCAGGTCGCGCCGGCCCGCGCCCTCGTCGGCGAGCCAGACGTTCACGTCGCAGCGGGCGTGCTCGTGCGGCGCCGCCACCGGCACCGCGCGGTCGAGCATCAGGTCGGCCAGGTCGAGGTCGATCCGGGTGTGCCTGGACGCGATCTCCACCGGGGTGCCGTCCGCGACCAGCCGCGGCACCATCCGCTCGGCCAGGGCCAGGAACCGGGCGTTGCGCTCCTTGCGCCAGCCCCGGCTGCGGTCGGCCCGGCCGAGCCAGCCCGCGGGCCCGTCCGGCGACTCGGCGGCCGGCTCGACGCCGCCCGCCGCCCCGGTGAGGGCCTCCGCCGCGCCGGACTCCTCCAGGATCTCCAGCCACGTCTCGAACGGGCAGTCCTGCGGGAACATGCCCAGCAGCTGCCCGCGGACCTTCGGATCGCGCTTCGCGATGCGCAGCAGGGCCGGCCGGTACGCCTTCCAGAACCCGCCCGGCGCCCGCAGCAGCGACGGCGCGGCGAGCAGCTCGCTCAGCAGCGCCTCGTCCTCCTCCGGGCCGAGCTTGGCCGCCTTGGCCAGCCGCCCGAGGTCGACGTGCATCTGTGCGTAGGGCGGCATCCCGCCCAGCGTGCGCTCCAGGCACAGCCGGCGGAACCGCTCGTAGGCGACCGCCGGCTCGGCCCGGGCGGCCAGGTCCCGGGCGTGCTGGGCCAGGGCCTTGGCGGTCAGCGCGCCGGCCAGCGCGAACTCGAGGAACACGGTGTGCTGCCGCTCCTCGTCGATCGCGAGGGCGTAGGTGCGCTCGGCCTCGCGGGCCTTGCCGAACATGGAGGCCGCGTAGGTCTGGCTGTCGGCGGCCAGGAACGCCCGGGCCGCCTCCTCGTAGAACGTCGGCAGGAAGTGCGGCACGGCGCGGGCCAGCCGGTTGCCGAGCTCGTTGAACCCGTCGCGGGCCGGCCCGATGCGGGACTTCGCCACCCGTACGAGCCGCTCGATGTCCTTCACCAGCGCCAGCGCGTGGTGGCCGTTGGCGGGGTCGTGCACGAGGGCCCAGGCCGGGAACCCGAGGGCCTGCTGGCGGACCAGCCCGACCTCGGCCACCGCCTCCGGCGCCCCGAAGCCCAGGAACTCCATGGTGAGGTCCTCGGCCGGCCCCAGCGTGCCCGGCACCAGCCGCACGATCGTGCGGCCTTCGAGCACCGGATGGCTGTACGCCCGGGTCGTGAGCGTGTCGACGGTGTCCCCAGCGACGTCGGCGCCGGCGGGTACCACCGCACCAGCGTCCAGCAGAGCCTCGCTCACGCCTCCTCCTCCTTGCTCTCCTCGACGATCCGGCCCGCGTAGAGCGCCGCGGCCATGCGCATTCCCTCGGACCAGGCGACCGGCCCCACCTCGGCGAGCGGGATCGACTTGCCGTCGGGGTGGACGAAGACCAGGTCGCCGGTCTCCGCCTCCGAGTAGGGATCGTCGGCCCCGACCCAGCTGCGCGCCTCCAGGCCGCGCCCGTCCTCGAAGACGCGGCAGACGGCGTAGCCGCCGCGCACCGGATAGCCCAGCGAGCCGGCCCGGGCCAGCAGGTGGCGCAGCTCCTTGAACCGCCCGCCGGCGTAGTCGCGCACGCTGCCCGCGCCCGGCTCCAGGTCGGCCGGGCGGGTCCAGGTCTGCCGGAACAGCTGGTCGACGGCCTGTTCGACACCGAGGTCGGCGGCGAACTCGCGCAGGTCCTCCAGGTCGGGCAGCCGGGTCGGGTGCGGCACCGCGATCCGCTGCGCGGGCAGCCGGACCGTCTCGCCGTCGAGGTTCACGATGCCGATCCCGTCGGCGGTGGCGTCGCGCAGGAACCCGGCCTCGTCGGGGTCGAACCCGCCGTCGTCGTCGAGCACCGCGACCACCAGGTCGGTCAGCGCGGCCCGCCAGGTCTCGTCGGGCCAGACCCGGGCCAGCAGCTCCGCCGGCACCGGCAGCGACCGGATCATCCACAGGTCGACCTGTTCGCGCACCTCGGCGGTGTGCCGGTCGAGCCACTCCTGCAACTGCCGCAACCCGGCGACCACGGGGTCGTCACGCAGCGTCGCGGGCACGGACCGCAGCACCTTGCCCTTCTGATTGCGGGCCGCTATCCGCCCCGCATCCAGGGTCACCTCATAGCCGCCGCCGGCCGCCAGCCACGCCATCCCGGGTTGCCTCCGTCCACCTCGGTATCGGATGTCCGGCACACTATCGAGGGGGTGCGACATTTCTCCGCGGGCCTGGCATCGTGGAGGGCATGTGCAGGAACATCCGCGTGCTGAACAACTTCGAGCCGCCCGCCACCGAGGACGAGATCGAGGCCGCCGCGCTGCAGTACGTGCGCAAGGTCGCCGGGATGACCCGCCCGGCCGCGGTCAACCAGGAGGCGTTCGACGAGGCCGTCCGCGCGGTCACCGAGGCCACCCGGGTGCTGCTGGACAGCCTCGTGACCCGCACCCCGCCGCGCGACCGCGAGACCGAGGCGGCCCGGGCCCGGGCGCGCGCCGAGCAGCGGTACGGCCCCCGCGAGTAGCCCCGCATGCCGCTGCTGGAACGGGATTCCGCGCTCGCCTCGCTCGCCGAGTACGCCCGCCAGGCGAGCGCCGGCGAGGGCCGGATCGTGCTCGTCGGCGGCGAGGCCGGGGTGGGCAAGACGGCGCTGGTCGAGGCGTTCACCGCGGGCCGCCCGAAGGTTGTGTGGGGCATGTGCGACGGGCTGTTCACGCCGCGGCCGCTCGGCCCGCTGTTCGACATCGCCGGGCAGATCGGGCTGGACGTCGCGGCGGTGAGCCGCGACGAGCTGTTCGCGGCCGCCCTGCGCGCCCTGGCCGGCGTCGACATCCTGGTCATCGAGGACCTGCACTGGGCCGACGAGGCGACCGTCGACCTCGTGCGCTTCCTGGGCCGCCGGCTGCGCGGTACCCTGGCCATCCTCACCTATCGCGACGACGCGCTGACGCCCGGCGACCCGCTGCGGGTGGCCCTCGGCGACCTGGGCACCCAGCGCGCGACCCGGCGCATCGGGCTGGCCCCGCTGTCCGAACCGTCGGTCCGGGCGCTGGCCGAGGACCGCGGGGTCGACCCGGCCGAGCTGTTCCGGCTCACCGGCGGCAACCCCTACCTCGTCAGCGAGCTGCTGCGCGACGACAGCGGGGGAGTGCCGGCCTCCGCCCGCGACGCCGTGCTCGCCCGGGCCGCTCAACTGCCGCAAACCGCCCGTCTTGTACTGGATGTTGCCGCCCTCATCGGCACGCGCGTCGACCCGCGACTCCTGACCGGCGCGACTCGGGCGGCACCGGAGGCGCTCGACGATCTCGTCGCCTCCGGGCTGCTCATCGGGGACGGGACGGTCCTGCGATTCCGGCACGAGCTGGCGCGGCTGGCGATCGCGCAGGCGGTACCACCGCATCGAACGCGACCCGCGCACGCCGCGGTGCTCGCCGCGCTGCAGCGGCTCGGCTCGAGTGACGATGCGAGCATGGCGCACCACGCGGAGGCGGCCGGGGACGCCGAAGCCGCACTGCACCACGCCGTGCGCGCGGCCCGGACCGCGGCCGGTCTGCGCTCGCACCGGGAGGCGGCCGCGCAGTACCGGCGGGCCGTGCGCGCCGACGGCGACGACCCGGCGCTGCTGGACGCGCTCGCCGTCGAGCTGTCGATGATCGACGCCTGGGCCGAGGTGGCGGAGGCGGCCGAGCGGGCCCGGGTGCTGTGGCGGGCGGCCGGCAACGGGCTGCGGGAGGGCAACGCGCTGCGGGTGCGCGCCTCGGCCTGGGTCAGCCTGTGCCGCGGCGGCGACGCCCTGACCGACCTGGAGGCCGCGCTCGCCGTGCTGGAGCCGCTCGGCCCGACCGAGGAGCTGGCACGCGCGTACGCCCAGCTGGCCAAGCACCGCGCGCTGGCCGACCGCAACGCCGAGGCGATCGACCTGGCCCGCCGCGCGCAGGCCATCGCCGCCCCGCTCGGCCGGCACGACCTGCTCAGCGACACCCTCAACACCGAGGCGGCGGCCCGGCTCATGCTCGGCGAGGCGTGGATCCCGCTGATGCGCCGGGCGCTCTCCGTCGCGATCGAACACGGGCACGACGAGGAGGCCGGCCGGGCGTACACCAACCTCTACGGCCTGCTCTGCCGGGCCCGCCGCTTCCCGGAGGCCGAGCCGGTCTACCGGGAGGCGATCGCCTACTGCGACGAGCACGACGTCGACACCTACGGCACCTGCCTGCGCGGCGAGCGCGCCGCCTCCCTCGCCCGGATGGGCCGCTGGGCCGAGGCCCTGGCGCTGTGCCGGATCGTGCTGACCCGGGTCGAGGAGGCGTCCCCGATCAACCGGATCTACGCGTTGTACGTCCACGCCACCATCCGCGCCCGCAAGGACGAGCCCGACGTGTGGGCGGCGCTGGACGAGGCGGCCGAGTCCGCCGACGGCTCCGGCGAGCCACAGTGGATCATCAAGGCGCGGCTGGGCCGGGCCGAGGCGTACTGGCTGGCCGGCAAGCTCTCCGACGCCCGCGCCGAGGCCGAACTGGCCGACGACGCCTGCGCCCGGGCCGACGGTTGGCTGCGCGGCTGGGTCGCGACCTGGCTGGCCCGCACCGGCTCGGACCGCCCCGCGCGCGGTGCACTGGCGGAGCCGTTCGCGCTGGAGATCGCCGGCGATTTCGCGGGTGCGGCGGGCGCGTGGGAGGCGCTCGGGTGCCCGTACGACGGCGCCCTCGCACTTCTCGGCGCGAGCGACGAGGACAGCGCGCGGCGGGCCCTGCAGGTCTTCGCCGACCTGGGCGCGACCGCGGCGGTGCGGGTGGCCCGGCAGCGGCTGCGGGACCTGGGCGCCCGCTCGGTGCCGGTCGGCCCGCGCACCGCCACCCGCGCCAACTCGCACGGCCTGACCCGCCGCGAGCAGCAGGTGCTCGACCTGGTCGCGGAGGGCCTGACCAACGCCGAGATCGCCGCGCGGCTGGTCCTGTCGGTGAAGACCGTCGATCACCACGTCTCCGCCGTGCTCGCCAAGCTCGGCGTGGCCTCGCGCACCGAGGCGGTCGGCAAAACCCGGTAGCCGCGCCGGGAAATCTGGGGATCCGATCCCGATCCGCCGGTACCGCCGGTCTCCGTACGGTCAGCGCACGAACCCGACCGAGGAGGCACCACCATGCCGCTCTACATGGACATCCACAGCATCGACGGCGGCGTGGCCGTCGACGACGTCGTCAAGGCGCACCAGGCCGACCTGCGCACGCAGGCGAAGTACGACGTGAGCTACCTGCGGTACTGGGTCGACGAGGACCGGGGCAAGATCTTCTGCCTGGCCGAGGCGCCGTCCGCCGAGGCCGCCGCGGCCGTGCACCGCGAGGCCCACGGACTCGTCGCCGGCGAGATCTACCAGGTGCAGGAAGGCTCCTGAGCGGCATGCCGACGTTCATGGGCGTGCACGCCGGCTACGCGGACGTCACTCCGCGCGAGCTGGCCGCGGCCCTCGCCGCCGACCGCGCCTGCGCCGCCGAGGAGGGCGTGCGGTTCGGGCGCGGCTGGCTCGATCCGGGCACCGGGCTGATGTTCCGGCTGGTGCACGGGCCGGACCGGGAGGCCGTCGTGCGCGCACACGAACGCGCGGGGCATCCGGCGACAGGGATGTACGAGTTGCCGCAATAATGGCGTTGCACCTTCTCCGCCTGTGCCATCACTGGGGGCACGCCGAGGGGGCGGGGGCGCGCCGGCCGTGCCACCCCGGGGCGAGTACCTGGGAGGCCTCGAGGAGGCACGGCCGGAACGCATCCGCGCTATTCTCGGAATGCATCCTCCTTCGCACCGATGCCGCGTGACCGTCCGACTACGGCACGATGTGACCCGATGGGGCTGACACAGCGAGTCCGGGCCGCGCTGGACTGGTCGCGGATTCCGGACGAGTCCGGCGAGGAGATCGTCCGCGCCAACGAGCAGCGCCTCGCCCGCATGGTCGCGTACGTGCGGCTGGCGACCGTGCCGTTTCTGGCCGTACCCCTGGTGGAATGGCGCAACCTGCCCCGCCCCTGGATCGTCGTGGCGGCCCTGTTCGCCACCGCCGCCTGGGCGCTGTTCGTGCTCCGCCGCGTCCGCACCAACGGCGGCCTGCGCGGCGACCAGCTGCTCGCCTTCGCCGACGTCGCGTTCTGCGTCGCGCTCATGGTCGCCGGCTCCCGCGCGGGCCTGCCCGAGCAGCGCAACGCCGTGCTCACCGAACTGGTGCCGGTCAGCCTGGTCAGCCCGGTCGTGCTCGCCTTCGCCGTGGGCCTGCGCGCCCGCGCGGCCGCCGCCGTGCTGCTGCTCTGCGCGACCTGGGCCGCCTCGGTCTGGCCCGACGTCTCCCAGAAGCTCGGCTCCGACGTGCTCGGCTTCGTCGTCTGGTACGTCGCCGGCCTCGCCGTCGCGACCCTGATGCGCGGCATGGCGGCCCAGACCGCCGCCGCCGTCGCCCACGCCCGCCGCCTCGAGCTCGCCGTGCACCGCGAGGGCTTCCAGCGCTCCCTGCACGACGGCGTGCTGCCCATCTTCGACGGCATCGCCCTCGACGAGCGGGTCGGCCGCGACACCCGCCGGGCCGCCCGCCGCGGCGCCATCCGGGCCCGCGCCCTGCTCTCGACCGACTATGCCAAGGGCAATTTCGAGGCGCGGGTCTTCGAGCTCGCGGCCACGTTCTCGGATCTCGGGCTGCTCCTTTTCCCCCGGGTGTACGTGCACCACGAACCGCCCCCCGAGGTGTCCGACGTCCTGCTGTCGGCCGCACACGAGGCCCTCGCGAACGCGCTCAAGTACGCGGGCGCCGACGCCGAGGTCGTCCTGTTCGCCGAGGCGACCGAGGACACCGTGGAGATCTCGGTGCTCGACAGCGGCGCCGGCTTCGACCCGGCCGGCACCCCGCAGGGCCGCGGCTACACGTCGTCGCTGCCCGCCGTGAACACCGTCGGCGCCTCGTGGGACGTCACGTCCGCGCCCGGCCAGGGAACTAAGGTGGAGCTGCGGTGGCCGGCGCCGTAGTCATCGTCGACGACCACCGCCTGGTCGCCGGCCCCCTCGTCACCGTGCTCACCCCGCTGCTCGCCGCGCACGGGTTCACCGTCCGCCCGCTCGCCGCGACGGTGGCCGCCTGCATCGCCTCGGGCCCGCCCGGCCTGGCCGTCTGCGACGTCATCCTCGGCGCGGGCGCATCGGGCGCGGAGGCGGTGAAGGAGCTCGTCGCGCACCGCTGGAAGGTGCTGCTCATCTCCGGGTACGCGCCCGAGGAGCAGGTCCTCGACGCGATCGCCGCCGGTGCCGGCGGCTACCTCGAGAAGTCCGAGGACCCGGCCGGCCTCGTCGCCGCCGTCCGCGCCGTGGACTTCGAGGGCCTGCACCTCTCGGCCGCCCTCGCCGCCATGCTCTACGCCGACCTGCGCCGCCGCCCTCGGCCCACCGGCTCCGAGCTGTCCACCGGCGACCAACGGGTGCTGCGCGCCTTCGTGCAGGGCGAGCCGCTCGACCGCGCCGCCCGCTCGTGCGGCCTCACGGTGGATCAGGCCCGGGCGGCGGTACGGCGCATCTTCACCGCGGCCATCGCCCGCCGCCAGCAGCTCCAGCTCACCCCGCGCGAACTGGAGGTGGTGCGGCTGGTGGGCTGCGAGCATCTGTCCACCGCCGCCGTCGCCCGCCGCCTGTACGTCTCGATCGACACCGCGAACACGCACCTGCGCTCGATCCGGCGCAAGTACCACCTCGTGCACCCGGAGGCCCCGGCCAACCTGCCACAGCGCACGGCGGCCCAGCTCTGGGCCCGCGAGTTGAACCTGTGTTAGTCCCGTTGCGAGCCCCGCTCACCAGGACTGGGGAGTGTGTTCTCACCCCCGGAAGCCGGACAATATCGACAAGACCGGCTGGTCACCCCGGGGGGTGTGACCAGCCGGCGTGCGTTGCGGGTCGGCCTGCCCGAAGTACCGTCGAAATGGACGGTTCCTGGAAGGCGGGGTTGCCATGATCGTCACACGCGACGAGGTGCGGGTCGGCGTGACACCGTTGTGCGCATATGAGCACCTGGTGCACTTCAGCGAGTATCCGAGCTTCATGTCGGCGATACTCTTCACCGAAGCGGCCGGCCACGGCGGCCACCTGACGTTCGACATCGGCGGCCGCCGCGTCGAGGCCAACGTCGAGCTCTCCGACACCGAACCGGGCCGCTTCGTCCGCTGGCGCAGCGAGGCCCTGACCGAGTCCTTCTGGCTCCACGAGGCCGGCGACCACGTGACCGACATCGCCGCCATGACCGAACTCGACGACGTCCTGATCCCCCTCTTCGACGCGTCCCCCGAGGCCATGCTGCACGAGCGGCTGCACATGAACCTGAAGGGCTTCAAACGCTTCTGCGAGGAGCACGAGCACTCGTTCGAGGCTTAGATCGACAGCACCCGGTCGAACAGCTTGTGGTACTGCATCACCTCGTCGCGCAGCCCTTCGGTGCGGTCGGCCTGATTCGCCTGCCGGGCCGCCACCCGCTCCTCCTGCGCGTGCACGTTGTCACTGAGCTCGTGCAACGCCTGGTCGATGAGCTGCTTGGCATCGGCCACACTGCCGGGCGGGTCCTCGACGAACTTCGTCTGCACCTCGTTGAACCAGCGCTGCTGGTACTGCTCCTTCTTCCCCTGATCCCAGAGCCCCGCTGACTGCTGCTGAGCCGCCGACTGCTGCGCTTGGGTCGGCGTAGGCGGCGTCTGTTGCGTCGCCGTCTGTTGCGTCGGCGGCTGTTGCACCGGCATCGGCTGCTGGGCCTGCTGGCCCTGCTGGTTGGGCGTGGGCTGCGGCATCCGCGCCGGCGGCCCGGTCGTCGGCGCGGGCGGCATCCCCGGCGTGGTCGGCGCAGCCTGCGGCGGCGTACCGGAGCGGATCGGGTTGATCGAGCTGTCATCGCGCATCACGATGTTCCCCTTCCCTTCCCGTGAGCTACTCCTTGGCACGCTAGCCCGCAGGGCAGGACCCCGCCCTCACCCGCGAGTAACCGTGCTGCCCATCGCCGATCTCGGCGGGCTCAGCCGGCGAGCAGGTCGGTGATGCTCTCCGCGGGCACCGGGTGCCCCAGGTGGTAGCCCTGCCCCGTGTCGCAGCCCAGCTCCAGCAGCCGCCGCGCCTGGTCCGGGGTTTCGATGCCCTCCACGGTCACCGACAGGCCCAGGTCGCGGCCCAGGTTGATGATGGAGGTCAGGACGGTGCGGTCCGGGCCGGTGACGGCGTAGGGGTCGTCGCGCAGGAAGGCGATGAAGCACGCCGCGATTTTCAGGGTGTGGACCGGCAGGTTGCTGATTTCGGCCAGGCGGCAGGTGCCCGTACCGAAATCGTCCAGGGCGATCCGCACGCCCATGCGGGCCAGGTCGTCCAGTGTGCCCAGCATTTCCGGGTCCAGCAGGACGTTTTCCGTCACCTCGAGTTGGAGGCGGTGTGGTGGGAGGGCTGTCTCGTCCAGGATGGCGCTGATCATGGCCGGCAGGCCGGGGCGGCGCAGCTGGGCGGCGGCGATGTTGACGCTGACGAACAGTGGGGTGCGCCACACGGCGGCCTGGGCGCAGGCCTGGCGGAGGACCGCTTCGCCCAGGGGGACGATCAGGCCCGTGTGCTCGGCGAGGTCGATGAAGCGGCCGGGGGCCAGCAGGCCGTGGACCGGGTGGCGCCAGCGGACCAGGGCCTCTGCTCCGGCTACGGTACTGCCGGCGAGGTCGACCAGCGGCTGGTAGTACACGATGAACTCGCCTCTGGTCAGGGCGTCGGGCATTTCGGCGCTGAGGGCGTGCCGCGCGGCTTCCAGGGCGGCGCGGTCCGGGTCGAAGACCATCCAGCGGCCGCGGCGTTCGCGTTTGGCCCATTCCAGGGCCCGTTCCGCGGCGCCGAGGAGGGCGGCGGGGTCGGTGCCCTCGCCGGGGCGTTCGACGACGCCGACGCTGGCGCCGATCGGGAGGTGGTAGCCGTTGTTGATCGGGAAGGTGTGGGCGATCGCGGCCAGGGCCTGGTCGGCGGCCTTGGTCACCTCGTCGGGCCCGGTCGTGTCGGTCATCAGCAGGACGAAGGCGTCGGCGCCGAGGTGGGCGGCGAAGTGGCCGGAGGCGGCGGCGAGGCGGCCGAGGCGGTGGGCGACGGTGCGCAGGACCTGGTCGCCGCTGCGGTACCCGAGGCTGTCGTTGATGGTCCGGAACCGGTCCACGTTGAGCAGCAGCAGGCCGACGCGGGACTGCGGGGCGGACAGGGCGGTGCGCAGGCGGCTCAGCAGGGCGGCGCGGTCGGGCAGGTCGGTGAGGCCGAGGCGGGCCGAGTCGCGGCGCAGTTCGGCGCGGCGCAGTTCCTCCTGCGCGGCGACGGTCTGGTCGATCAGCGCCGTGGTGTGGCCGGTGATGAGCGCGCCCAGGAACGCGGGCAGGCGGCCGTCGGCGGCGAAGTGGCGGCCGATCAGGGTCGTGGTGCGGCCCAGCAGCTCGGGCGTGGCGAGGCCGGCGAGGACGAGGTCGGCGCCGATGCGGCGGGCCGGATCGGGGGTGAACGGATCGGCACGCAGCGTGTCGTCGATGCGGCGGGCGAAGCCTTCCAGCAGACCGTACACCTCGCTGCGACTGTGCCGCAGCACTGTGTGATCGGTGATGATCCGGGTCCAGGCGCGGGTGAACGCCTGGAGCTCCGGTCTCATAGGCGCTAACGATACATCTCAATGGGCACTACGGCTTGCGACCCACCGCGGCCAGGACTTCCGGGCGTTGTTCGGTGCCGGCGTCCTCCGGTTCCGGGTGCCAGTCGGTCACCGGGACGACACCCGGCTCGACGATCTCCAGGCCGGCGAGCAGGCCGCGGATCTCGTCGGAGCTGCGCAGGTGCAGGGGCGTGGACGTCTTCTGGTACACGCTGCTGACCTTCTCGGCGTCCTCCTCCCGCTGCGGCGGGGGCGAGCCGTGCGAGACCACCACGAAGCTGCCGGGCTTCACCGCCTCCCGGAACCGGCGCACGATCCCCGCCGGATCGTCGGAGTCGGGCACGAAATGCAGGACGGCGATCAGCAGTACCGCGATGGGCTCCGTGAAATCGAGCAGCCCGCTGACGGCGGGGTCCCGCACGATGTCGTCCGGGGCCCGCACGTCGCCCAGCATCACGTCGGCGTTGGGGTTGTCGGCCAGGATCGCGCGGCCGTGCGCGACGGCGACCGAGTCGATGTCGACGTACATCACCCGGGCCCGCGGATCGGCCTGCTGGGCCACCTCGTGCGTGCTCGCGAGGGTCGGGATGCCGGAGCCGACGTCGAGGAACTGCCGCACGCCGCCCGCGACCAGGCGGCGCACCGCGCGGCCGAGGAACGCCCGGTTGGCCAGGCCGATCTGGCGCGCGTTGGGCGCCATCGCCACGACCTTCTCGACCATCTCCCGGTCGGCCGCGAAGTTGTGGAAGCCGCCGAGCGAGTAGTCGTACATCCGCGCCGCGTTCGGCACACTGATGTCAATGCCTTCCGGGGCCCATTCCGGTCGCGTCATCGCCGTACCTTATCGCTTGTCGATGCCTGCCGGGGTACACAATGTGGCCACATGGCCCCAAAGTCAAGCCTCCCGTTCGGCGGCGAGCTTCGCGTCCGACTCGGCGAGCCGGCGCAGGGTCTCGCGGCGCCGGCGCGGGATCGAGGCCAGCTGCCACACGAGCAGCCCGAGCGGCACGCAGGTCGCCGGCCACATCCACCACGTCGAGCCGGCCAGCTCCGAGGTCAGCTGCGGCCGCGCGACGCCGAACACGTCGAACGTGACCGGCACCTGATCGCCCCGGATCGGCGTGTGGTACGCGCCGCCGATCTCGAACCGGCCGTTCGGGCAGTCGAGCGTGATGTCGTTGGCCGGGGTACGGGTGTGGGTCCGGTGGTTGGTCGACGAGCCGACGTCGATGGCGGTGACGACGCAGACGCGTTCGACGCCGAAGTGCTCCAGCAGCAGGATCCGCGGCGCGAAGAGCAGGGCGATGGCCAGCGCGAGGAAGCCGAGGAAGTTCGCCGCCATCGCCCGGAAGTCCGCCGCGATCTTCAGGGATCCGGGGATCCACAGGATGTACGACCCGATCGCGCCGGCGATGCCGATCACCATCGACGCCGGCGCGGCGTCGATCACGCCGCCGATCAGGGTCACGAGGAGCAGGCCCAGCGCCCCGGCGACCAGGCGGCGGCCGACGCGCTCCCGCGCCAGGTACTGCTCAACGGTCAGCATGCCCGCGCACGGTAGCCCGGTCAGCGGCCGCACGCTGCCGGGAAAGCGATAAACTCGCCCGTGCTTCGCCGGGCCGATCTTCTCGCTGTTGGCAGTTATGTGCTCGCCGCATTGTTCGTCTGCGGGCGGTTGCTGGCGCATCCGGGGCAGCGGCTGCCGTACACGCCCGGGGATCGCATTCAGGCGGAATGGCACCTGGCGCTCGCGGCCCGGCTGCTCGGGCACGGCGGCAATCCGTTCCTGCTCGACCGGATGAACGCGCCGGTCGGGGTCAACGCGATGGCGAACACGATGCAGTACGGCCTCGGCGTGCCGCTGGCCCCGATCACCTGGCTGTTCGGCCCCGCAATCGCGTTCGACGTGCTGATCGTGCTGGCATTGAGCGGTACCGCCGCGGCCTGGTATTGGCTCTTGTCGAGGCATGTCGTCGACTCCCGGCCGGCCGCCTGGGTCGGCGGGCTGCTCGGCGGATTCGCGCCCAGCGTCGTCGGTCACGTCACCTTCCACCCGAACCTGGCCGCGCAGTTCCTCGTCCCCGTCATCGCGTGGCGGGTCGTGAAGATGCGGCACGCCCGCGACGGCATCGCATTGGCCGCGCTCGTCGTCTGGCAGGTCTTCATCAACGAGGAGACGCTGTTCATCACCGCGCTCGCGCTAGGCGTGTTCCTGCTGGCGTGGCGCGGCCTACGCTGGCGGGCGCTGCTGCCCGGGCTCGGCGTGGCGGCCGCGATCTCCCTGGTCGTGCTGGCCTACCCGCTGTGGTGGCAGTTCTTCGGCACCGGCGCGTACCGCGGCGGCGAGCACCAGATGACCACCTTCCACACCGACCTGCTCGGCGTCGGCTCGTTCTCGCGCACCTCGGTCGCCGTCCGGTGGAGCGAATTCCCGCCGGCACCCGGATTCTCGGCCGAACAGCACGCCCATCTCGGCTGGCCGCTGATGCTCGCCGCGCTGACGTTCGTCGGATGGCAGTGGCGCGACCGCCTGATCCGTTCCCTGGCCATCACCGGCGCCGTGTTCCTGGTCCTCTCGTTCGGGACCGAACTCACCATTCGCGGCCGGGCGACCGGCATTCCCGGCCCCTACGCGCTGCTCGCCCACCTGCCGTTGTTCGACACGCTGCTGCCGACCCGGATGGGTGAGGCATTGACGTGGTCCCTCGCCCCGATCGCCGCCCTGGCCGTGGCCCGGTGCCGTTTCCCGTCCCGGATCCTGGCCGTGGGCCTGGTCGCCGCGCTGCTCGTTCCGGCCGCCCCGACGCCCACGCCGGTCATCGACCGCCCGGCCATTCCGGCCTTCGTTTCCAGCGGCGCCTGGCGCGGTTACGTGGATGCCGATGATTCGGTACTGGTCGTGCCCCTAGCCGATTTCGACCACTGGACGGCCCTGTCCTGGTCGACCGCCACGGGCCTCGACATGCGCCTTTCGCACGGCTATTTCCTCGGCCCGGAGGGCGGCGTCACGGGCCACCACGCCGTGGTCGGCCCGCCGGCGCGCTCTTTGGACCGCCTGCTGCGCGCCCCCCGCCCAGTGACCGACGCCGACCGCAGCGCGGCGCGGGCCGACCTCGCGTACTGGCACACCGCGATCATCATCAGCCTGCCCGACCAGGCCTTCGCCGCCCAGCACGCGCTGCTGGACGACCTGTTCGGCCCGAGCCGCCCCATCGAGGGCGTCCGCCTGTGGGACGTCCGTGCTTTAAGGCTCAATTAGATCACTAGGGGCTGCGGGGCGGGGCGCCTACGATCTGCGCCGTGTCGTTCTCCGCGCTGTTGAGCAAGCGCAGTCTCATTGCCGGTGCCGTCGTCGTGTTGCTCGGGGTGGGGGCGGCCGTCGTGTACCTCAACCGGACCGACGCGCGGGCCGAGCCCGCCGGCGCCGACAACGCGCTCGCGGCCTCCGCCGGGCCGACGTGGGAGGACGCGCAGGCGGGGCTCGGGGGGACGGCGCAGTCCGGGTCGGCGGGCGCCTCGGCCGGTGCGTCCGGGAAGGCGGCCAGCGTCAAGCCCGCGCCGCCCGGGTGGGTCAATGTCGATCCGGTGGCGTGGAAGGCACAGGTCGACGCGTACAACGCGCTCGCGATGGACCCGGTGCCGGCCGGGGTCGGGAATCTGGCGGAGTTTCGGGCCGACTGCCAGTACAGCCATTCGCTCGCCGACGATCCCATTGTGGCGCCGGGGTTGCCGGGGGCCTCGCACATGCATTCGTTCGTGGGGAACGCGGTGACGAAGGCCGATACGACGGTCGCCGATCTGCAGAAGTACACCGCCACCTCGTGCAAGCCCGTGCAGGACCATTCGGCGTACTGGGTGCCGACGCTCTACGACGCCGCCAGTGGGAAGCCGGCCGAGACGACGGGGTTCCGGGTGTACTACCGGTCGCTCATGAGTTCCGGCGCGGGGCAGATGCCGATGCCGACCGGGCTGCGGATGATTTCCGGCGACGCGAAGAAGCAGCAGCCGACGCCGCGCGGGGCGAAGGGGCAGTTCTACTGCGCGTTCTACGGGCCGGGCGATCTCGATGGGGTTGCCCGCAGTACCAACGGGAACTGGCCTATTTGCGGTGAAGGGGCGACGCTGCACTTCATGTTGCAGTTCCCGGACTGCTGGGACGGTCAGCACCTGGACAGCCCGAATCACAAGGACCACGTCGCTTACGGCTCCGGCAACGCGTGCCCGAAGAGCCATCCGGTGAAGATTCCGGCCATCACGTTCGACATCCAGTACGGCGTGAAAGGCAGCACCGCCGGCTACTACCTCGCCTCCGATCCGGAGGGCAAGTCCGCTTCCTCGATGCACGGTGACGCGTTCGTGGTGTGGGACGTGACCACGATGAACAAGCGCACGAAGAACTGCGTGCAGCAGCGGCGCACCTGCGACAACAACGGCTACCAGAAATAGCGCTCAGGCATCGAGTTCGACCGTTGTACAGCGTGCCGGCAGGCCGGCCGCGGGCCACGCCGACAGCAGCGTGAGGGTGCTACCGGCCGGGCGGCGCACGGTGTAGCCGGTGCTGGCCTCGAAGGTCTCGTACCCGCCGGCCGCCGAGCCCGTGTGGGAGCGGGCCCAGGTCGCGGCCCCGTCGTGCACGGCGGCGATCGCCGCGCCCGGGGCCCGGGCCGGTTCGCGCGGCGGGAAGGCGGTCGCGCTCGCGGCGGCGGCCCGTTCGCCCCGCGCCACGCTGGAGATCTCCAGGGCCAGCAGGTCGCCGAGCGCGGTGACGCGGGTGAGCACCACGGCCGCGTGCTCTTCCCGGTTGAGTACCCGCGGTGCCGCCACGATCCGGCCCGCCTCCACGTGCGGTTCGTCGAGCGGCGCGTCCTCGGCGCGATAGGTCAACCCGTCCGGGGGCTCGCGGCCGTCCAGCGGGGCGTCCCAAATGGACACGGTGCCGCGCTCGACCGTCGCGCGGTCCGGCAACGGTAGGTCCACGACGGTCTCCGGGAAGCCGATCTCGGGCCAGGCGAGGACGACGGGCACATGGGAGTACCGTGGCGGAAAATGCAGCCGGGTGCGCAGACTCGGGCCGTCGGTCCCGCCGAAGAAGTCGCCGCTGCTGCCCTGCCACGATCCGAACTCCCAGTGCGGGCGGCCGTCCTCGTCGAGCCAGCCGACCCGCAGCTCCATGCCCTCGTCGAAGGCGGGCAGCAGCCGGCGCGGGGCGGGTGGCGGACCGGTGCGCCCGGCGCGGATGTCCGCCTGGCGCTGCTCCGCGGTGCGGCGGTCCAGCGGGCGGCGGGCGAGCAGTTCCAGCTCCAGGCCGGTGGGCCGGGAGACCGCGTGCACGACGCCGACGGTCAGCTGGGGGTGCTCGGCGATCAGCCCGCCGCGGTGCGCCAGCACGCCCAGGGTCTCGAGCTTGCTCACGCGCGCAGCCTAACGCGCACGGGCCCGGACCCGCTTTCGCCGAGTCCGGGCCGTGCGGTCAGCGGTCAGCGGGGTGCGTCGACCGGGATGCGGGTGAAGGTGCGGCCGTCGGTGGAGCGGTAGACGGCGTTGGAGTCGAACGCGACGTACAACCCCTTGGCCACCGTGATCACGATCGGGTGCAGGCCGGTGCTGGTCAGCTTGTCGCCCAGCCCGGCGGGCTTGCCCGGCTGGTACTTCCCGTCCTTGCCGGCCACCCAGGTGACCGGTCCGTCGCCGCGGACGAACACCACGTGGGTCCCGTCGGTGGCGACGAACCCGTCGCCGTTGAAGATCGTGTATTGCGCCGGCAGCGTGTGCCCGAGGTCGACCTCCTGCCAGGTCTGCCCGCCGTCGGAGGTGCGCTGGACCAGGCTCGTCGTCCTGTTCGGGGTCGGCGTGGCCGGCGCGTTCCGGTCCAGTTCGAGGTTGGTCTGCTGGACGACGACGTACCCGGTGACGCCGTCCGCCGTGAACGCCACCACGGTGGGGCGCCCGCTCGGATGCTCGTCCCCGAACGCCCGGGTCGTCCAGGTGCGGCCGCGGTCGTGGCTGACCGCGACGGCGGCCCGCCCCATGTCATCCGGTGAGCTGGTCTTCTGCGGGCCGGCCACCCAGAGCCCGGCCGCGGCGGGCACGAAGGCGACCTCCCCGTCGACCGGCGGCTGGTTCTTCAGCGGCGCGATCCGCGCGGTGACCGGGTCGAAGGCCTTGACCAGGCACGGGTCGTCGGCGGACCAGCAGGGCCGGTCGATCCAGCCGCCCACCGGCATCTCGGTGACCGCCTGCGTGCTCTCCTGCATGCCGCGCCAGGTCCGCCCGCCGTCACTGCTCATCTCGTACGCGTGGTACTCCTTCGGCCCGTTCGCCGCCTGCCCGTCGTACTTGTCGTTGAACGTCGCCACGGTCCGGAACAGCACTCCGGGCACGGGCGCGGTGAAGTCCCCGCCGCCGCCGAAGTCGTCCTGGCGCACCGTCCACGACTTGCCGGCGTCGTCGGAGCCGATGAGCTTCACGCGGCACTTGCCGGTGCAGTCGTTGACCGCGGCGTACAGGTGCTCGGCGTCGGCGGCCTCCACCCGCACGACCGGCCCCTGCGGCTCGGCTTGCGCCACGCTCGGCGCCGCCGATGTGCTCGGTGCCGCCGACGTGCTCGGCGTGGCGGGTGCCGGCGCCGCCCGGTTCAGCAGCGCGCCACCGGTCCCGGCGGCGAGCAGCAGCGCGGTCACCCCACCGGCCACCCACGCCGTCGTGCGGCGCCGCTGCCGCCGGAACGCCTCCGCGTACACCCCGTCGGCCGACAACCGCGACGGCGGCGCACTCTTCCCGGCGATCTCCTCGAAATCCGTCCGCGTGGGGTTCACCGCCGGCCTCCCAGCATCGTCGACTGTTCGTTGAGCAACTCCTTGAGCTTCGCCAGCCCGCGCGCGGCCTGACTCTTGACCGTGCCCTGCGAGCACCCGAGCGTCGCGGCCGTCTCGGCGACGTCGAGGTCCTGGTAGTACCGGCACAGCAGGACCGCCCGCTGACGCGGGGGCAGCTTGCGCAGCGCGGCCTCGAACGTCATCCGGCCGTCGGCCCGCTCGGCCGAGTTTCCGCTCCCGGCGCGGTCCGGCGGCTCGGCGACACTGCGCTCCCGGCGCCGCCAGACCCGTTTCACGTCCGACAGGTACGCCCTGACCAGGCACGTGCGGACGAACGCGTCGAGCGCGCCGCGATCGCGCACCGTGCGCCAGCCGGTGGCCAGGCGGATGAACGCGGCTTGCGTGAGATCGTCGGCCCAATGCCAGTCGCCGCACAACACGTAGGCGGTCCGGCGGACTGCGTCGTGCCTTGCCGTGAAGTACTCCCGAAACTGCTCTTGCTCTTCCGTCTCTGCCCGCGGCATGACACCTCCCTGCACATAGGTGCGCCCCCACCCCGAATTCGGTTGCACGCCGCTTTGCCGCTGACGGCCCAACGCCGAAGGGCCGGCGCCCGAAGGCGCCGGCCCCACGAGAAGCGGTGAATCAGCCCAGGTCGACCGACGGGTACAGCGGGAACGGCGCCAGCAGCTCAGTAGCCTGCTTGCTCACCCGATCGGCCAGCGCCGGATCGAGCTGGTACTTCGCCTTCGACCCCTCAGCGGCCGAGGTCCCGGACAACACCGTGTGGATCAGCTCGGCAATCTGGTCCATCTCGGAGGCCCCGAGCCCCCGGCTGGTGAGGGCGGGCGTCCCGATCCGAATGCCCGAGGTGTACCAGGCGCCGTTCGGGTCGTTCGGCACGGCATTCCGGTTGGTGACCACGCCGGAGTCGAGCAGTGCCTGCTCGGCCTGGCGGCCGGTGAGGCCGAACGGATGCACGTTCAGCAGCACCAGGTGGTTCTCGGTCCCGCCCGAAACCAGCTCGACACCCCGCCGGGCCAGACCCTCGGCCAGCGCCTGCGCGTTGGTCACGATCTGCTGGGCGTAGGTCGCGAACGAGGGCTGGCGAGCCTCCGCGAACGCGATCGCCTTGGCCGCCATGACGTGCGACAACGGGCCACCGAGCACCATCGGGCAGCCGCGGTCGACCTGGTCGGCGAGCTCCGGCTGGGCCAGCACGGCGCCGCCGCGCGGGCCGCGCAGGCTCTTGTGCGTCGTCGTGGTCACGATGTGCGCGTGCGGCACCGGGTCGAAGTCGCCGGTGAAGACCTTGCCCGCGACGAGGCCCGCGAAGTGGGCCATGTCGACCATGAGGGTGGCGCCGACCTCGTCCGCGATCTCGCGCAGCGTGGCGAAGTTGACCTTGCGGGGGTACGCGGAGTATCCGCCGACGATCACCAGGGGCTTGAACTCGCGGGCGGTCTCGCGCAGCGCGGCGTAGTCGATGAGGCCGGTGGCCGGGTCGACGCCGTAGCTGCGCTGGTCGAACATCTTGCCCGAGATGTTCGGGCGGAACCCGTGGGTGAGGTGCCCGCCGGCGTCGAGGGACATGCCGAGCATGCGCTGGTTGCCGAATGCCGCCCGCAGCTCCGCCCACTCGGCGTCGGTGAGGTCGTTGACCTGCCGCTTGCCGAACTTGGCCAGGTAGGGCACCTCGACCCGGTCGGCCAGGATGGCCCAGTAGGCGACGAGGTTGGCGTCGATGCCCGAGTGCGGCTGTACGTAGGCGTACGGGGCGCCGAACAGGGCCTTCGCGTGCTCGACGGCGACGGACTCGACGGTGTCGACGTTCTGGCAGCCGGCGTAGAAGCGGCGGCCGATGGTGCCCTCCGCGTACTTGTCCGACAGCCAGTTGCCCATCGCGAGCAGGACGGCGGGCGAGGCGTAGTTCTCGCTCGCGATCAGCTTCAGCGACTCCCGCTGATCGGTGAGCTCCTTCGCGATCGCGTCGGCGATGCGCGGCTCAACGGCGCGGACGGCCTCCAACGCGGCACGGAATGCAGTCGACTCGGCGTTCAAGAAAACTCCAATGCAGGGGGCCCAGGGCAGTCGGCTCCATCCTACCGACCGCCCTGGACCAGCCCTTACGAGGAGAACGACCAGAGCTGGCAGGTGTTGTTCAGCCACATCCACATCTGGACCTTGGTGCCGTTGGCGGTGCCGCAGTTCTGGTCGTCGAGGACCATGCCGCTGTTCTCGACGACGATCTCGTACCGGCCGTTGCCCGCCGGGATGACCGCCCACTGCTGGCACGTGTTGCCCAGCGACTGCCACAGGTTCGTGGCGGTGCCGAGGGCCAGGCCGCAGTTGACCGCGTCGAGCACCTTGCCGGCGTTGACGTTGGTGATGGTCCACTTGTTCGGGCCGACGTTGTTGAAGCGCCACTGCTGGCAGGCGTTGTTCAGGTTCTGCCACATCTGGATGCCGGTGCCGTTGGCCGTGCCGCAGTTCACCGCGTCGAGCACCTTGCCGCTCGCGAGGTTGGTCAGCCGGTATGCGGCGCCATTCACGGGAAATGTCACGCTCTTGCTGTAGCCGACCGAGACGATGTTCGACTGCACCGAGTTCTCGGTCGCGTCGGTCGGGTAGCCGCTGGTCATGACGCCCTCGAAGAAGGAGCCGACCGAGCCGTTGCTGTTGTCGCCGCCGATGCCCAGGATGATCGCGCCCTGCTTGGTCATCGGCCGGTAGCCGGACTGGGTCGGCAGGCCGCCGTTGTACTGGGTCTTGAGCCCACCGGACTGCGCGTTGCCGTCCTTGATCGCGTACGTCGTGGTGCCGTTGTTCTTCAGCATCGCCGTCACGAAGGCGGAGTTGCGGCCGGTGTTCGCGGTGTTGGAGCCGTTGCCCCCGGCGAACAGGCCGTTCTCCAGGTCGGCGGCGACCCGCGGGCCGGACGCGCAGGGGGAGAACCAGCACAGGTTGCCGAAGTAGATGGCGTCCATGTCACCGTTGCCGGTGTCCAGGTTGTTCGTCTCGGCGTTGCCGTAGTCGAAGCAGCAGCGGTCGTTGACGTGGGTGCCCTCGGTGACCATGTACATGCCCTCGGGCGCGCTGCCGGTGGCCACGCCGTTGGTGTTATTGTTGCGGTAGCCGTTGCCGGCCGAGATGTACACCCCGTAGACCTTGTGCCCGCCCGCCGTCACGGGCAGCGCGGCCGCGTTGGCGCCCTGGTCGGCGGTCGGGTTGGCGCCGCCACCAGGGGCGATGGTCAGATCGTTGTGGCGCGAGGTCTGGTCGTAGATGCGCACGATCGTGCAGTAGGTGCCGGAGCAGAACGAGTCCTGGGCCGCCGCGTTGGCGTAGCCGCCGGCGCTGAGCGTGCCGATGTTGGACGTGGCGCCGTCCGACCAGCGGCGGACCTGGTAGAGCGAGCCGCTGTACGAGCCGAAGAGCGCGCGGGTCGTGCTGTGCGCGGCGACGCAGGGGGTGCCGCCGTTGGCGTAGATGTCGCACGGGAGGGTGCCGGCCGCCTCGGCGGTGCCGGGCAGCGCGACGAGCACGCCGAGCCCGAGCACCGCGGCGGCGGCGCTGACGAACCAGGATCTGAGACGCATGGGGGCCTCTCGGGGACGATGGGGTGTGAACGCTCACATGGCAGTGCGGCGTTCTGCGGAGTGTCCCGAGTGTTATCGCTCACATAGAGCGATGTCAACCATGTCTATTCGATGGGCTGGGCGATGTCGCAGACGAGGTCGTCGGGTCCGGCCGCCATGAAGTCCGCGAAATACACCTCCCGCGGTGCTCCGAGCGGCGTCGCGCCTTCCCGGTCGAACCACTGCTGCACGGCGTCGTACGCCGAGAGGATCTGCGGAAATTCCACCTGCGACTTCTTGATCCGGGTGTACGCCTCCCGGTGCGCCGCCTCCACGCGGGTCGCCGCGGCGACGTCGCTGCCGGGCGTGATCGGCAGGCAGATCTCCACCGGCCCGTCCGAGTCCTCGTTCACGGCGCCGTGATAGATGATGAAACACGGCCCGGCCAGGCCGTCGCCGTGCCCGGTGGCCGCCTTGAGCAGCCGCCCGATGCCCTCGTCGATCCAGCCCTGCAGCTCCTGGACGCGGACGTGCCGCTGCTCGGTCAGCACCAGCTGCTCGGGCACGTCCCGCACCTGGATGTCGTACATCGACAGATCCCCCTCCTCGCCCAGCAATCGGATGCGCAGGTGGTTCACGAGCTCCCGGCGGGCGGCGACGCGGTACTCCTCGTCGGTCCAGTACGCGTCCAGCAGCCCGATCGCGTCCCCGCGCGGCGCCGCCACGATCTCCGCGATCCGGGCGAGCGGCATCTCCAGGCGGCGCAGGCGGGCCACCAGCCGGGCCGCCTCGAGCTGGTCGGGCCGGTACCAGCGGTACCCCGTCCGCTCGTCGACGAGCGCGGGCAGCAGGAGGCCCTGCTGCTCGTACAAGCGCAATGCCCGCGGCGAGAGCCAGCTGCGCCGCGCGAACACCCCGATGGTCAGCAGGTCGCTCGTGTCCACATCGATCACCATGCGCCTTGACCCCGGGTGAAGGTCAAACTCGGAGGTCGGCCGCCACTCCATAGTGGTCGGACAGGTACACGCTGCGACCGTCCGGCAACGTCACGGAGTCCTCGGTCAGCACGATCCGGCCCGCCGCGGTGACCGGACCGCGCAGCAACACGTGGTCGAACGCGGGCGGATTCGGCCACTGCGCCGTCGGCCGATACGTCGGGCGATCGTCGCCGACCAAGGCATCGCGCAACCCGTTGCCGGCGCGGAACTCCGCCAGCGCCGCCGACGTGCGGGGGAGGTTCAGGTCGCCGCAGACCACTACCGGTACACCCGGATCAATCGCGGAAAGCGCACCGCTCAGGGTCGAGAGCTCCGCCCGCGCCACCGCCGTGAACCGGTTCTGCGCGCTCCAGTCGTCGTCGCGATTGGCCGACAGGTGCGTATTGACCACCACGAACGGCCCGGCCGCGGTGTGCAACCGCGCGATCTGCGCACCCTTGCGCATCAACAGCTCCGGCCGCACCGGCCGGGTGAGCGGGAACCGCACGAACTCCCGCGCGGCGATCGGCCGCCGCGACAGCAGCACGAGCCCGCCTTTGACCAAACCCCCGCCGGTGTACTGCCGGTGCCCGAACGACGCCGCCAGCCGCCCGAGCAACCGCGCCATCGCCGGCGCCATCACTTCCTGCAGGCACACGACGTCGTAGTCGGACCGCTCGAGCAGCGCCCCGATCGCCTCGATGCGCGGCCGCACGTCGCCCTTGAACAACGCGTTGAACGTCAGCAGTCGAAGTTCCACAGTGCACACCCTGCCCTGCGGCCGCCCCCGACGCGCATCGAGGGCGGCCGGAGGTGCTCAGAAACGCAGGTTGTCCAGATACTGGAACCCGTTGCGCGCGGTCGTGAGCGCATCGGCCGGCGTGCGCGGCGGCGTGCCGGCGTCGTCGCGCTCGATGATGAACTCGGCGATCCCGGCCTCCCGGGTGTGCTGGAAGATCCGGCCGAAGTCGATGAGCCCCGACCCGGCGTCCTCGAAACTGCGGGCGGTGTTGAGATCCTTGACGTGCACCTGCCGGATCCGCCCGCGGTGCTTGGCGATGAGGTCGACCGGGTCCGCCGCCCCGACCCAGGCCCAGAACAGGTCCACTTCCAAATGCACCAGCCCGGGATCGGTCTCGGCGGTCAGGATGTCGTACCCGGTGCGGCTGCCCCCGTCCTGCCGGGTGAACTCCAGGTTGTGGTTGTGGTACCCGAAGTCGATCCCGGCCCGCCGCGCCATGGCTCCGGCCCGGTTCAGGTCCCGCGCCATCGCCCGATACTTGGCCCCGTCCCGGATCGGCTGCCCCGTGGCCGAGTCGATCCCGAAGAACGGATGCACGATGTACTTGTTGCCGACCACGTTCGCGTCGTGCAGCGCCTGCTCCCACACGTTCGCGTCGAACGGCTGCGGAATCCCGACGTGCCCCGAGGTCGCCTTGATCCCGGCCGCATCGAGCGCCGCCCGGAACTGCGCGGCCGTCCGCCCGACGAACCCGGCATGCTCGATGCGCGTGAAGCCGATCCGCTTCAGCTCGGCCAGACTCCCGGCGAGATCGATGTTGAGCTGGTCGCGCAGCGTGTACAACTGCACGCTGATCTGCTCGCGCGGCACCCGGTGCGGCGTGCCGCGCGATTCCTCATGCGCCCCGGCCGGACCGGCGCTCCCCACGGTGGCGAGCGTGGCGGCCCCGGCGGCGGCTCCGAGCACAGAACGACGAGACAAAAGTTCCATACATCGCACGCTATCGAATTGCTGAGATCAACAGAACTTTTGTCTTTTTGAGCGAAAGTCTGCCCTAATGCTCCCGCTCCACGTGGATGCCGCCGATGAGGCTGTACTCGCGGACCTTGAGCTTGCGAACCGGCGAAACCGTCGGCGGGGCGATGCGGACGCCCCCGAAGATGCGGAAGCCCTCGACCTCGATCTCGACGTCGGCCGGGACGCGCAGGGAGACGCCGCCGATGAGGCTGATCTTCGTCAGGACCGGGTGCTCCGGCAGCGTGGCCTCGGTCAGGTCGAGGTTGGCGCCGCCGAGGGGGCCGATGACGCGCATGTCCTGGGGCATGGTCCAAGGGCCGCGCCGCTTGGTGCCGCCGAGCAGGTTGAAGTACCAGGTGGCGCCCGACTTGCCGGTCAGGAACGGCGTCTCGTTCTCATCCATGACCTTGACGGTAGGCGGGGCCCGGCCCCGAGGCGGATGCCGATGCGCATGGGCCCGGGATGACAGATGTCATGCGGGAGCGCGCATGCGCCAGGCGTCGGTGATGAGTTCGTCGAGGCGGGCGGCATCGACGGTGGCGAGGCGGAGCATCACCAGGGGCAGGCCGTCGTACCCGGGGTCGGTGAAGAAGTGCTCCGGCTCGCCCAGCAGCAGCGCCTGCTTCTCCGCCTCGTCGCCCACGTACAGCACGGCGATGTCGGTCCGGATCACGCGCGGCTTGCCGGGGAGGCGCTCGGGGTACGACCACACGAAGCCCTTGTTGCCCACCCGGAAGTCGAACCCGTCGCTGTCGATCTCCACCACGTCGGGGAGGCCGAGCGCGATCCGGCGCACGTCGTCGGCGTCTGCCATGGGCCGAGCCTAGATGCCCGCCCCCACGGGGACCCGCTCAGGCTCGACGACCTTCCCGAACCGGGCACCGAAGCGGCCGTCCAGGATGAGGGCGGTGACCAGCACCGAGCGCACCACGAGCGTGTCCAGGAGCACGCCGAACGCGACCGCGAAGCCGAGCTCGGCCGCGAAGACCAGCGGCAGGGAGCCCAGCGCGGCGAACGTACCGGCGAGCACGAACCCCGCCGACGTGATGACCCCGCCCGTGGCGGCCAGGCCCCGCACCGCGCCCCGCCGGGTGCCGTGCCGCCGCGCCTCCTCGCGCACCCGGGTCACGACGAAGATGTTGTAGTCGATGCCGAGCGCCACCAGGAACACGAACGTCAGCAGCGGGAACGACGCGTCGGCGCCGGCGAACAGCCGGTTGAACACCAGGCTGCTCACCCCGAGCGCGGCCCCGAACGACAACACCACCGTGGCGATGAGCACCAGCGGCGCGACGATCGCCCGCAACAGCAGCGCCAGGATCAGCAGGACCGTCAGCAGCACGATCGGGATGATCAGCCGGTCGTCCCGCGCCGCCGCCCGCTGGGTGTCGAGGGCGACCGCGGTGTTGCCGCCGATCTGGGCGCCGGCTCCGGCGACACCGCGGAGGGCCGAGCGGGCGCGCTCGACGGTGCGCATCGCCCCGGTGCTGCCCGGCACATCGCGCAGCTCGCCGAGGACGAGCGCCTCGCCGTCCTTGACCACCGGCGGCGAGACGTTCGCGATGCCGTCGACATTGGACAGTACAAGATGGACGGTGGAAGCGGTGTCCGCAGCGGACACGACGACGATCGGATCGCCCGCGCCGGCCGGGAAATGCCGGGCCTGGACGTCCTCGGCGGCGGACAGCTGCGTGCGGCCGACGAACTGGTCGCGATTGGACAGTCCGTTCGCGCGCAGGCCGAGCACGCCGAGCGCCATCGCGCCCAGGACGAGCAGGGTGCCGATCCAGACCGTGCGCGGGCGGCGGGCGATCGCGTCACCCGTGCGCGTCCAGAAGCGCTCGCGGCGGGCGGTGAACGACGGCCAGAACACCCGGCGGCCGCAGATGACCAGCAGCGCCGGCATCAGCGTCAGCATCGCGAGCAGCCCGACGAGGATGCCGATCGCGCACGCCGGGCCCATCCCGCGCGTGGAGCCGAGCGAGGCGAACATGAGCAGCAGCACGCTCACCGCGACCGTCGCCGCGCTCGCGACGATGGCGGGGGCGGAGCGCCGCAGCGCCTCGGCCATCGCCTCGTGGCGGTCGGCGTGGCGCTGGAGCTCCTCGCGGTACCGCGAGATCAGCAACATCGCATAGTCCGTCGCCGCGCCGAACACGAGCACCACGAGCAGGAAGCTCGTCTGCTTGTTCACGGTCAGCCCGGCGTGCTCGGCGAGCAGGAAGATGAGCGCCTCGGCCGCCGCCAGCGCGCCACCGGCGGTGAGCAAGGGCAACAACGGCAAGAGCGGGCTCCGGTACGTCACGAGCAGGATCGCCAGCACCGCCAGCGCGGTGACCGTGGTGAGCATGCCGGCCTGCCCGAACGCCTTGATGGAGTCCGACGCGTAGCCGGCCGGCCCGGCGACGTGGAAGCCGAGCCCGTTCGCGTCGCGCTGCCCGATGGCGGTGAGGGCGTCGACGGTGGCGCCGATGCCTTCCCAGCCCGTCCGATCCTTGTGTACCGGCACCACGGTCTGGATCGCCGCGCCGTCATCGGAGACGAGGGGGCCCTGGACCGTACCGGCGACGCCGGGAACGCGGGCGAACGCCTCGGCGTCGGCGCGCGCCTTGGCCACGTCGGCCTCGGTGAGCCCGCCCGGCCGGTCGTAGACGACGATCGCCGGCAGCGCGTCGGCGGGCAGGAACTTCGCGGCCCGCTCGGCCGCCGCGGTCGACTCGGCCCCGGCCGGCAGCCAGGCCGCGTTGTCGTTCTCCTCGGCGTCACCGAGCCGCCCGGCGAGCATGAGCGCCGGCACCAGCAGCACGGCCCAGATCGCGACGACGACCCACTTGCCGCGCCGCCCGGCAACGAGGTCAGCCCACATTGGTCAGCTTCTCCGGGTTCGCGACCACGTAGATGCCGGTGACCTGGCCGTCCCCGGGCGCCAGGTCGAGCACGATGACCGCGTACGGTTCGTCGCCGGCGAGCAGCAGCGCCGACGGGTCGCCGTTGGTGCGCCGGTACGCGATGCGCAGCCCCGGCCCGGGCCGCTGGGCGATCGCGGCGATGAGCCGGGCCACCTTCTCCCGCCCCTGCATCGGCCTGGTGCCGCCCGCGCCCTGCGCCCCGCCGTCGCCCCACAGGGTGACCTCCGGGGCCAGGATCTCCAGCAGCGCGTCGATGTTCCCGCCGAGCGCGGCGTCCAGGAACCGCTCGGTGACCTGCCGTCGCAGCCGCGGATCGGGCTCGTAGCGGGGCCGCCGGGCGTGGACGCTCGCGCGGGCGCGGTGGGCCAGTTGCCGTACCGCCGCCGGCGTCTTTCCGAGCATCTCGGCGATCTCCGGGTGCGCGTAGCCGAACACCTCGTGCAGCACGAAGACCGCGCGCTCCAGCGGCGTCAGCGTCTCCAGCACCACCAGCAGCGCCATCGACACCGATTCGGCGCGTTCGGCCGCATCCTCCTCGATCGGCCGGACGAGCGGTTCGGGGAGCCAGGGCCCGACGTACGTCTCGCGCCGCCGGCTGATCGCCGCCCGCTGGCGCAGCGCCCGGTTGACCGCGACCCGCACCAGGTAGGCCCGCGGGTGCTCGACCGGCCCGGCGCCCGCGTCGCTTTCCCGGCCGGTCCAGGCGAGCCACGTGTCCTGCAGCACGTCCTCGGTGTCGGCCACGCTGCCGAGGATGTTGTACACAACCGAGAACAGCAGTTCGCGGTGGTCGCCGAAAACGTCAGGCATCGCTGGTACCTCCCGTGGTGTTTGCGACCTGAGAGCCCCGGCCCGCCCGGAGTGTGATGCGCGCGCCGAATCTGTGACCGGCGTCTCAGCGCTCCGCACGTCGGTAGATTCGGGATTATGCCGAACTTCACCAGCGGGGACGGGGTACGCCTGCACTACGAGGACGAGGGGGACGGCCGGCCGGTGGTGCTCCCGGCCGGCTTCTGCGCGCCCCTGGAGAGCTGGGAGCTGCAGCGGCGCGAGCTGGCCGCGGCCGGCTACCGGGTGATCGGCTTCGACCGCCGCTCGCACGGGCGCTCCGAGTCGCCGGCGTACGGGCAGCGCATGTCCCGGCACGGCGCCGACCTGCACGACCTGCTCGTCGAGCTGGACCTGCGCGACGCGGTGCTGGTCGGCGGGTCGCAGGGGGCGAGCGCGGTCTGGGCGTACTACGACCTGTTCGGCCCGGCCCGAATCGGGGCCGTCGTCAGCATCGACCAGACCCCGCGCATGGTCAACGGCGACGGCTGGGAGCACGGGTTCTACGGCCTGACCAAGGAGAACGTCGGGACGTTCTTCGCCGACGGGGTGCCCGACACCGGGCGGGGGCTGCGGCAGCCGCGTACGGCCGGGTTCGCCCGGATCGTCGAGCTGCTCGGCGGCGCGCCCGCGTTCGCCGACCCCGGCACCCCGGAGCGGCGGGCGCTGCTGCAGAGCCACGCCGAGGCCGACTGGCGGGACGTGATCGCGCGGATGGAAGTACCGAACCTGCTCATTGCCGGTCGGGACAGCCAGCTGTGGCCGTGCGAGCACGCGGCCGCCGTCGCCGCGACGAATCCGCTGTCCTCGGTGGTGACGCTGGAGGACTGCGGGCACGCGGCCAACCTGGACCAGCCCGAGGCGACCAACGCGGCGATCCTGGAGTTCCTCGCCGCCCGGCCTTGACGCAACCGAACGGTTGCAATAACGTTTGTAGCAACCGAATGGTTGCTACTCACTGGAGGTTGTCATGGGATTCCCCGATCGCATCGAGCGGACCGTCGAGCTCGCGCACGCCCCGGCCAAGGTCTGGGCCGCGCTGACCACCGCCGAGGGCCTGGGCACGTGGTTCGGCAACGGCGCCACCGTCGACCTGCGCGAGGGCGGCACCGCCAAGCTCACCTGGGACAGCGGCGACCAGGCCACGCTGCACATCGAGCGGGTCGACGAGCCGTCGCTGTTCGCGTTCACCTGGGGCATCAACGGGCTGGCGGCCGAGGACCCGCGCCGCACGTACGTCGAGTTCAGCCTCGAACCGGCCGGCGCGGGCACCCGGCTGCGCATGGTGGAGTCCGGCTTCGCGCAGCTGCCCGAGGATGCGTACCGTAAGGCCTTCGAGAGCAACACCGGGGGCTGGAAGCACGAGCTGGGTGAGTTGGTCGACTACCTCAATGCCGCCTGATCACGAGGCGATCGCCGAGCAGGTCTTCGTCGCCCTGGCCGACCCGTCCCGGCGCGCCATCCTGGCCGCGCTGGCCCAGGAGGGTCCGGCCACGGCGACGGACCTGGCCGACCGCCTGCCCATCACCCGGCAGGCGATCGCGAAGCACCTCGCCCTGCTGTCCGACGCCGGCCTGGTCACGGCCGAGCCGGGGGAGCGCCGGCGGGTGCGGTACAAGGTGAATTCGGCGCCGATGCGGGTGGCGCAGCAGTTCCTGGCCGCGTTGGCGCGCGACTGGGACGGCCGGCTGGACGCGCTGAGCGAGCACCTGGATCGCGCCTAGCTCAGCCGCCCAGGCCCTCGGCGGTGCCGACCTTGCGGGCCGCGAGGGCCTTCACGATCAGGGCCGTCTCGTCGTAGCCCAGGATCAGCACCCCGTCCGGCGCGTTCTGCCGGATGCGGGCGGCGATCCCCGCGTAGTCCTCGGTCGTGATCGGGTACGAGATCAGATCCACCGCGCCGTCGGCCATGCCCGCGGTCAGCAGGTCGGCCTTGACGTTCTTCTGCAGCCCCAGCCCGTAGGCGTCCTCGCGGGCCACGATCGTGACGCGATGCGGGCCGTCGCGCATGATGACGTCGGCGAGGGCGCGGGCCTGCAGCGTGTCCGGCGGTGCGGTACGGAAGAACAGCCCGTTGTCGGCGACCGAGGTCAGCTCGTCCGAAGTGGACGACGGCGAGATCAGCATCCGGTTGGCCGCCGCGATCCGCGGGATCATCGCCTTGGTGACGCTCGACGACGACGCGCCGATGAGGACCTGCACGCCCAGGCCGACCAGCCGGTCCACGGTGGCCGCGGCGACCTTCTCGTCGGTGCCGTCGTCGCCGTCGACCCACTCGACCGGCTGGTCGATCACGCCGCCGGCCGCGTTCAGGTCGGCCACGGCGAGGCGCGCACCGGCGAACCGCGGCGCGCTGCGGAACGCCAGTCGGCCCGTGTGCGGCATGAGGCCGCCGACCTTCAGCGGCGGGATGCGCTTCTTCGCGTTCGTGCTCGGATACGCCGGGTACGGCGGCGGCGCCGTCGTCGAAGCGCTCGCCGGGTCGCCCGCCCCGATGTACTCGGTCAGGTTGTCGTTCACCGTGTTGCTGCGGCTGAAGTGCAGCGCGCCGTACGAGGCCGACGACGGCTCGCCCGCATCCGTGAACCCGCTGCGGCGCATCGACACCCCGCGGTACGCGAAGTCCCGGCCCGCCTTGGCCAGTCCCAGGCAGGTGGCGGCGTCGTCGCACACGGTGCCGCCGTTGGAGACGCCCACCATGAACTTCGAGATCGCCGGCGCCTCCGTCGAGCGCGCGGACTCGGCGGCCAGCCCGGCCAGCATCACCGCGTCGTAGGCCTCGGCGGCGTACCCGTAGTCGGCCAGCGACGGGTCGACGCCGCGCAGCCGCTCCTTGAACGACTCGGGCAACTCCAGCAGCGGCGCCGTGCCGACCATCCCGGACAGGATCGCGGGCATGTCGGTCAGCTTGTCCCGGAGCGAGTTCGACATGTTGGCGTCCGAGCCGTACAGGTGGACGTGCATCGGGCTGCCGTCGTCGCCGCCGCCGTCCGCCACTGTCGTACCGCAACCACCGACGATGAGCGCCAGTCCAACCACCGCGGCGACCATCGATGCCCTGCGCTTCACGAACCCCTGCCCTCCCGAAACGGCCCCGGCGAACCTAAGCGCCGTCGCGCCACCGGGCACAGGCCGTAATCCGGACCTTGAGGAAACCTTGACCAGAAGCGGTGGAAAAGGGAACTGGCATGAAACCGGGATTTCTCCGCGGCCGGCGCGGACCAGGCTGGTCGCATGGCGTACGCATACCAGCCGCAGCAGGCCTGGCAGCCCTACCCGGTCCGCTCCACGGCCCCGATCTCCCTGCACATCGTGGCCATCTTCCAGTACCTGGGCGGGGTGTTCATGCTCGGTGCGGCCGCGCTGCTCGCCCTCGCCGCGGCCAAGGTCACCCCGAAGTGGGACCTGCCCGCCGGCAACAGTGTGTACACGACCAGGCCGGAAACGCTCACGCTCGCGACGTACACCGTCATCGGCACGATCGCCCTCATTGGGCTCATCGCGATCGTGCTCGGGCGGAAGCTGCAGAACGGCCGCAACTGGGTCCGTGTGCTGCTCACCCTGCTCAACGGCCTGAGCGTGGCCGGCGGCGTCTACCAGGGCTACACGGCCGGCGCCCCGTACGCGACGACGCTCATGTCCGTGGCGTTCCCGCTGCTGTTCGTGATCCTGCTCAACACGCGGGCCGCGCGGGGCTGGTGTCACTACCGAACGTACTGAGATGGCATCCTGGACCGGTGAACACCGACCCCCGGCTGCGCGAACTCGCGATGCTGCGGCGCGTGCGCGACCGCATCGACCGTGAGTACGCGCAGCCGCTCGACGTGGAGGCCCTGGCGCGCGGCGTGCACGTCTCGTCCGGCCACCTCAGCCGGGCGTTCCGGGCCGCGTACGGTGAGTCGCCGTACAGCTATCTCATGACCCGCCGCATCGAGCGCGCGATGACCCTCCTGCGCCGCGGCGACCTCTCCGTCACCGACGTGTGCTTCGCGGTGGGGTGCCAGTCCCTGGGCACGTTCAGCACCAGGTTCTCGGAGCTGGTCGGGATGTCCCCCAGCGTGTACCGCCGCCGCGCCGCCGAGGACGCCCGCGGCATCCCGCACTGCGTGGCGAAACAGGTCATGCGGCCGATCAGGAATCGAGAAGTGGCGCCCGCCCCCGGCGTCTAACGTGGGCGCATGAGCGTCATCATTCAGCACACCTTCCTCCCCGCCGACGACCCGGATGCGTCGCTGGCGTTCTACCGCGACGCGCTCGGCTTCGAGGTCCGCAACGACGTCGGCCTCGGGGGCATGCGCTGGATCACCGTCGGCCCCAAGGACCAGCCGTCGACGTCGATCGTTCTGTACCCACCGGCGATCGAGCCCGGCCTGACCGACGACGAGCGCCGCACGATCGTCGAGCTGATGGCCAAGGGCAGCTTCGCCTCGATCGTCCTGGCCACCGAGGACCTGGCCGGCACCTTCGACCGCGTCCAGGCCACCGGCGCCGACGTGGTGCAGGAGCCCGCCGACCAGGACTACGGCGTCCGCGACTGCGCCTTCCGCGACCCGGCCGGCAACCTGGTGCGCATCAGCCAGCTGTAAGCCGCTCGTACTGCGGCTTGAACCGCGCGAGGTACGCCTCGAACTCCGGTTCGGGCGTACCGTCGCGGGCGGCGACGAGCAGGTCGAGGTAGTACTCCCAGCCGGGCCCGATCTCCCCGACCTGCGCCGGATCGACCCCGTGATGCACGAACTCCATCACGGTCGCCCCGCCCTCCTCGACCAGCCGGATCTCCATCTTCCACCCGCCGGCCTCATCGGACCCGGAAACCGCCAGCCGCCGCGGCGGCTCACACGCGTCGATGCGCAGATCCATCACGGGCTCGCCCTCCTCCTGGACCATCCGCACCTTGATCGTCCGCCCCGGCCCGGCCTCGCCTTCCCACGGCCCGAACCACCGCGCGCTGCGCTCGGACTCGGTGACGCTGGCCCACACGTCTTCGATCGGCGCCTTGAACCTGCGCGTGAGGACGAGGTCGTGCTGCTCCCCGGCCCGGACAAGTCTTCCGTTCATGCGCTCTCCTCGTCTGGTACTTCCTGATGCTGCCCGCTTTGCCGCCGCTCGCGCCGGGTGCGGTAGACCTCGGTCTCCAGGGCATCGAAGCGCCGACCCCAGACGGATCCCCGCTCGGCGGTGAGCCCGTCGATCCACGCCCGCAGTCCTTCGAGCGCCGAGGTGTCCAGCTCGTAGTGCCGCTCCCGCCCGACGAGCGTGTCGCGGACGAGCCCGCTCTCCCGCAGCACGCGAAGATGCCGACTGATCGCGGGCCGGCTGATCTCGAACCCGGCCGCGATCCGCCCAGCCGCAACCGGCCCCTCACGCAACGTCTCGAGAATCCGCCGCCGCACGGGATCAGCAATGGCCGCCGCCACCTCGTCCACGCCGGGAAGCGTAACCGACGTGTTACATGTACGTCGAGATACACTTGAAAAAGTGACGCTTTCGCATGAGGAGCTGTTTCAGCGGTACATCTACGCCGGGGCGATGAGCCGGAATCCCAAGGCCGTCGCCGACCTGTTCACCGATGACGGTGTGTACGAGGGGCCGATCGAGGGCCTGCGGCTCGAAGGCCGTGCCGACATCGAGCGCGGGGTCGCCGAAATCCAGCAGCGCCCCGGTCCCGAAGGCGAGCTCAACCTGGCAGCGAGCCGGTCCACGTTGCACGAGACCCAGGACCCGGGCGTGTTCATCGCCGAGATCGACGCGGTGCTCGACGGACCGAACGGGTCGACCACCGTGTCGATCGTGCAGATCTTCCGGCGCGACGGCGACAAGATCCGCTCATTGCGGGACTATTTCACCCCGTGAGACCCCTCATTCCCCTCGTCCTGTGTGGCGCGCTCGCGCTCGGGGCGTGCTCCGGCGAGGAGCCCAAGCCGGCACCGACGCAGGCGGCTACCGCGTCAGCCAGTCCCTCGGCTAATCCGGCGTTCGAGAAGTACGCGGCCGGGCGGTCGACTCCGGTCGCCGACCCCGTGTACCCGGGCTACGGCAACCCCGGTGTCGACGTGCTCCACTATGGACTCGAGCTGGCCTGGGCGCCCGACACCAAGACGCTCACCGGCACGGCCACGCTGCAGCTGCGGGCGGCGGCCGACCTGAGCGACGTGAAGCTCGACTTCTCCAAGGCCTACACCATCGACGGCGTGACCCTCGACGGCGCGAGCGTGACCGGCGCCGTCGACGGGACCAAGCTGACCGTGGCCGGGAAGGTGGCCAAGGACGGGCTGGCCGAGCTCGTCATCCGGTACCACGGCACGCCCACGACCGTCGCGATGCCCTCGCACCGCAACGACGTGGAGCCGCTCGGGCTCACGGTCACCAAGGACGGTGCACTGTGGACGATGCAGGAGCCGTACGGGGCCAGCACCTGGTATCCGGCCAACGATCAGCCGTCGGACAAGGCGCTGTACGACATCTCGGTCTCCGTTCCTGACGGCTGGACCGCGATCGCCGGCGGCACGCCGAAGGGCAAGGACGGCAACCTGTTCCGCTACAGCGCCACCACGCCGGTGGCCACCTACCTGACGACCCTCGCGGTCGGCAAGTACAAGCAGGAGACCGGGACCGGGCCCGGCGGGGTGCCGCTGAGCTACTGGTACCGGCCGGGCGCCGACGACAAGGCGCTGCCGTATCTGCGCAAGTCGCCGCAGTACCTCGACTGGCTGACCAAGCACTTCGGGCCGTACCCGTTCGACAGCGCCGGGGTGCTGATGGTCCCGTCGGCGTCGGGCATGGAGACCCAGCAGATGATCACCATGGGGTTGCCCGACTACGGCAGCGAGGCCGACTTCAAGCGCGGCTTCGACGCCGACCTGCTGCACGAGTACGCCCACCAGTGGTTCGGCGACGCGGTGTCGCCGACGAACTGGAACGACCTGTGGCTCAACGAGGGCTGGGCCGAGTACGCCCAGTTCCTGTACACCAACGAGCGCGACAAGGTCACCGACAAGCAGTGGGAGGACTGGGCCCGCACCACCGACGCCCGCCTGCGCAAGACCCTCGGGCCGCCGGGCAAGCCGCGGGCGGACAGCTTCGCGGAGAGCAACGTCTACATCTGCCCCGCCCTGATGCTGCACCAGATCCACAAGCAGATCGGCGACGAGGCGTTCTTCTCCCTGGGTACCGACTGGGCGCAGAAGAATCGCGGCACCGCGCAGGACCGGGCGAGCTTCATCGCGTTCGTCAACCAGCACACGGGCAAGGACTTCACGAGCCTCATCAACACCTGGCTCGACTCGCCCACGACACCGAAGTAGTGCACTGGCCGGGCCCCGCGACGGGGCCCGGCCACCGCTTTACAGCACGGCCTCGATCGGGCCGCGCAGGAAGTACACGATGAACAGCACGGCCACGCCGTAGAGGATCGGGTGCACCTCGCGGAACTTGCCGCTGACCAGCTTGATGACCACGTACGAGATGATCCCGGCGCCGATGCCGTTGGAGATCGAGTACGTGAACGGCATCAGCACGATCGTGAGGAACGCCGGCAGCGCGATGTCGTAGTCCGACCAGTCGATCGTGCGGACCGCGGTCATCATGAGGAAGCCCACGACGACGAGCGCGACCGAGGCCGCCTCGAACGGTACGACGGTGACGAGCGGCGCGAAGAACATCGCCAGCAGGAACAGGATGCCGGTGACGATGCTGGCGATGCCGGTGCGGGCGCCCTCGGCCACGCCGGACGCGCTCTCGATGTAGCTGGTGTTGCTCGACGTGCTGGCCGCGCCGCCGGCCGCCGCCGCGATCGAGTCGACGAGCAGGATCTCCCGGGTGCGGGGCGGCATGTTGTTCTCGTCGAGCATCTCGCCTTCCTGCGCCACCGCCACCATCGTGCCCATGGTGTCGAAGAAGTCGGTGATGAGCAGGGTGAAGACGAACATCAGCGGCACCAGTACGCCGACCGCCTGCCACGAGTGCAGCACGTTGAAGTGCCCGAGCAGGGAGAGGTCCGGCTTGTCGACCACCTTGTCCGGCAGGGTGGGCACGTTGAGGCTCCACCCCTTCGGGTTCGGCTTGCCGTCCACGAAGGACGGTCCGGCCTTGGCGATCGCCTCGATGATGATGGCGAACACGGTGGAGGCGAGGATGCCGATGAGGATCGCCCCGCGCACCCGGCGCACCACCAGGACGACGGTGAGCAGCAGCCCGACGCCGAACGCGAGCGCGGGCCAGCTCAGGAGCTTGCCGCCGATGCCCAGCCCGACCGGCACCGTGGTGTTGGCGGCATCGGGCACGCGGCGCACGAAGCCCGAGTCGACGAAGCCGATCAGGGCGAGGAACAGCCCGATGCCGACCCCGATGGCGGTTTTCAGCTGCGTCGGTACTGCCCGGAAGACCGCCGTCCGCAGCCCGGTCAGCACCAGGATGGTGATGAGGACGCCCTCGATGACGACCAGGCCCATCGCGTCGGCCCAGGTCATCTGGGGCGCGATCTCGAACGCGACGAGCGCGTTGACGCCGAGGCCCGCGGCGAGCGCGAGCGGGAAGCGGGCCACGACGCCCATGAGGATCGTCATCACGCCGGCGACCAGCGCCGTGCCCGAGGCCAGCGCGGTGATGGCGAGCTTGCCGCCCGTGCTGTCGACGCCGCTGGACAGGATGAGCGGGTTGAGCACCACGATGTACGCCATCGTGAAGAACGTCGCGAGGCCGCCGCGGACCTCCCGGCTCAGCGTCGAGCCGCGCGCGGTAATCTCGAAAAACCGGTCGACACGGCTTTGTGTCGAGACGGGGGCTTCGGCCACTGGAACCTCCAGGTGGATCTATGGTTACGCGCGCATGATGCCACCCGCGGGCACTACCACCGAAGACTTGTGGTGAAACGAACTGGTAAAACTGTTACGGCCGGCCCGGGATGGGCCACCGCTCGGCGATCGCGCGCAGCGGCCCGAAGTCCACATGGTGGAACTTGTACCGCCCGCTGCGCTCCGCCCGCACGAATCCGGCCTCGGCCAGGATGTCCAGATGCTGGGAGATGGCCTGCCGCGACGAGGCGATCCCGTGCTTGCTGGCCAGCCGGGCGCAGATCTCGAACAGCGTCTGCCCGTCGCGCTCGGCCAGCTCGTCGAGGATCGCGCGCCGCGTGACGTCGGCGAGCGCGGCGAAGACGTCGCTCACGCTCCCACGATAGGCAAGCTGATGCTTGCCTGTCCACTCGCGAGAAGGGCCGGCCCGCGCGGACCGGCCCTTTCCTAGCGCGTCACCTCGAGTCGACCGGCTTCTTCACGCCGCCCCAGTAGACCCAGCCCTCGGCGTACGAGACGCCCCTGGCCTTCACCGGTCCGGCGTACTTGTAGTAGTTCCTGTCGTCCGGCACGACGAGGTTCTGCCCGGCGCTGTTCTTGAGCGTCACGCCGATGTGGTACCCGGAGGCGGTGTCGTAGTAGATCCCGCGCAGTTCGGTGTAGGCGCACCACTCGCCGGTGCTGCTGTTCTTGTACCACCACAGCCGGATCACTTCGCCGGTGCTGCCCGGCAGCGACAGCCCCTTCGACCCGATCCTGGTGTACCCGTCGCAGACGGTCTGCATGGCGTTCGCCGCCACCGGCGCGTACGCGATCGACCCCACCCCGATCGCGGCCGCGGTCAGCAGCCCGAGCATCCGTCGTCTCCTGGTGTGCAACGTGGTCCCCCTCGCGTTGTCCGCCCGGCCCCGTGCCGGGCCGGGGGAACTCTGGCACGGCGGCGAGGGGCCATCCAACCCGCAAGGACCAGCAAAAACCGGCGCCCCAGTATATCGATGGTCTGTATATGTAACTTACAGGAGCTGATCACGGGAGGGGCAGCAGGCGGGCGGTGCCTCCCGATTCCCAATCCGGCTCCAGTACCGCCAGTGCGTCCGCCCCCGCCGCCGCCCGCAGGCCGCCGGGGCGGGCGCCCGGCACCACGACCGCCCGCGGCCCGGCGAGCGCGACCGGCACGATCCGCACCCCGCCCGGATAGGGCTTGGCCTCCCCGTCGACCGGCCGCTCGTCCACAGTGGGCAGCGGGCGCCCGGCGAGCCGCGCGAGCAACGGCTCCAAAAGCGTGACGGCGGCGACAAGTCCCGCGTACGGGTTGCCGGGCAGGCTCACCACCCACCGCCCGTCGGGGAGCGCGGCCAGCCCCTGCGGATGCCCGGGCCGGCACGCCACCCCGTCGACGAGCCACTGCGCCCCGAGCCGGTCGAGCACGCCGTGCAGATGGTCGGCCGCTCCTCGCGAGGACGCGCCCGTCACCACGACCACCTCGGCCCGCGCCTCGGCGATCGCGGCGGCGAGCGACCCGGGATCGTCGGCCACGTGCCGTGCGGTCGCGGCGGGGGCGAGGGCGGCGACGATGCCGGAGAAGGCGTCGAGCACCTGGCCAGGCCCGGGCGGGCCGTGCATGACCACCTCGTCGCCGGTCACCAGGCAGACGACCGCCGGCCGGGGGTGGACGAGGACTTCGGTGACGCCGGCCTGCGCGAGGGCCGCGGCGGCGACGGCGGTGATCGGCCGTCCGGCCGCGAGGACGATGTCGCCGGCCCGGACGTCGTCACCCACGCGGCGGATGTGGTCGCGCGGCGGTGGTTCCGCCGTGACGAGGTCGTGCGTTCTGGTGCAGCGCTCGTACGGTACAACTGCGGCGGTTGCTTCTGGAATGACGGCGCCGGTGGCGATCTCGACGGCTTCACCCGGGCGGAGGACGGCCGGGCGGGTGCTGCCGGCCAGCATCGCGGCGGGGACCACCCGCCACGGGCCCGGGCCGGCGACCGCGTAGCCGTCCATCGCGGCCGCGTCGAAGGACGGGGACGGGACGCGGGCCGGGACGTCGGCCGCGGCGATCAGGCCGGTGGCGGCGGCGAGCGGCACGGTGACCGGGGGCAGCGGGCGGGCGGCGGTGTGCGCGAGTGCGTGCGCCGAGGCCCATGAAGTCACGGACAACCAGCCTACGGACCGTGCGGGATGATCCTTCCATGACCCTCAGCGTCGAACCCGCCGCCATCGCCGACGACCCGTGGACGCGCCCCGAGTGGGACCGCGCCGCCCTGCTGACCATCGACACCCAGGTCGACTTCGTCGAGGGTGGCGCCAGCCCCATTTACGGGACGGCGGCCGTAATTCCGGCCGTCGCGGGGCTGGCCGAGGCCTTCCGCCGGGCTGGGCGGCCCATCGTGCACGTGATCCGGTTGTACCGCGGGGAGGACGTCGACCTGCCCCGCCGCTCGCTCCTCGACGGGGGCGCGCCGATCGTGCGGCCGGGGAGCGCCGGCGCCGCGATCGTTCCCGCGCTGCTGCCCCCGGACGCGCCGGACCTGGACGCGGAGGCGTTGCTGGGCGGGGCGTTCCAGGCGCTGGGGCCGGGGGAGTGGGCGATGTGGAAGCCGCGCTGGGGTGCGTTCCACCGTACGGGGCTGGAGGCCTTCCTGCGCGAGCTCGGCGTCTCGACCGTGGTGATCGCGGGGTGCAACTTCCCGAACTGTCCGCGCGCGGCCGTCATCGGCGCCAGCGAGCGGGACTTCCGGGTGGTGGTCGCGGCCGACGCGATCTCCGGCGTCGACGAGCGGCACCTGGCCGAGGCGGCTCGCCTGGGCGCCGGTCATGCCCCGGCCCGGGTGATCGCCGGTTCAATCTCGATCCTGTCGGTCTGACGACATCGCCGCAGGTGAACGGGGCTGCGGCGGGCGGCGTGTCCCTCTGTGTCCGGCGGCGCCAAGAGCCGCGGGGGAGCCCCGATCAAGGGGAGGGGAGACACATCATGGGCAGCATCATCAAGGGCATCGCGACCCTGGCCGCCGGCGCGATCGTGGGCGCGGGCGTGTACGCCGGCGTCAGCACCTTCGGCGGCGGGGCGGGTGTCCCCGACTTCGACAAGGTCGGCGACTACACCTCGACGGCCAAGAACGTCGTCCGGTTCAAGCTGGCCCCGAGCAACGACCAGCTCGCCAAGTGCATGCCGAAGGTCAAGGTCGACGTGGCGGTGGCGCTGACCACCGACGCCAAGGGCTTCGACGTGATGGACGTGAACCTGACCGGCGCCCCGCCGAACACCTCGTTCACGATCTTCCTGCTCGAGGTGCCGGCGAGCCCGTTCGGCGCCGCGGAGTACATCGGCGACGTCAACACCGACAAGAAGGGCAACGGCAAGGTCGAGCTCAAGCTCATCGTGGAGGAGGCGTTCTCCTCGACCCTGGTGGGCGACAAGCGCGTCCGCAAGGAGCTCAACCACGTCGGCATGTGGTTCGCCGACCCCAAGGACGACGACTTCTGCCTCGGCAACGGCGGCGGCCCCGTGACGCCGTTCGACGGCGACAACGAGGCCGGCATTCAGGCGTTCAACTCCGTTCCGTCGCTGCCGAAGGCACCGCTGCCGTAGGGACTTCCGGCGTCATCGGCGTGACCGCGGTGGGCGATCCGGGCCGCTGCTCGTAGGTCTGCACGATCCAGAAGCAGGCGAAGAGCGCGGCGATGCCGATCTCCAGCCAGAACAGGTTCACCCCGGAGAACCACAGCGGCACCGCGACGATCGCGGCGACGATGAGGGCCCAGGCGAGCAGACCGTACCGGTCGAGCCTCACCTGGGCCCCCGGCGTCCGATGCCGCCGCCGATTGACCAGCGCGACGGCGATGATGGCCAGCAGCAACCCGAGCGCGGCGAGGTAGTGCGCGCTGGCCACGAACCAGTCCAGCGACAGGACGAACGCGGCGAGCACGGCGGCATAGACGGCCGCACCCCCGATGATCGCCAGCCACGGCGCCCTCCGGTCGTGCCGGAACAGGAAAATCGTGATGGCGATCCCGAGCCCGCCCAGCACCAGCAGCGCCACCATGTTATTCTGCACGTTCGCGCGGGTGGCATCGGCGAGCGCCTGCACGTCCGGGCACGACAACCCGGTCGGCAGCTCCCCGCCCTCCTTGCACTGCTCCACCGCGGTGTCATAATCCTTGCCGCGGGCCGTCGGCACGACCGCCACGATGGGCGCGAACATGCCGCCGATGTTCAACAGCACGTCTTCCATCTCGGTCGTACCGCGCAGCGCGATCATGCACGCCCCGAGCCCGATGAGCGACCCGACGAAGATCCCCTGCGCCGGCGTGTAGTAGTACGCACTCACGGAGGAGAGCAACTCCCCGCCCTGGTGCCAGGTCTGGAAGCCGACCGCCACCCCAAGGGCGACGAGCAGCCCGACCATCGCGATGCGGACGTACAGGTACGACCGCAGCCACGTCTCGTTCGGCTCCGTGTTCATACCCGTTAACGTGCGCCTTCACGCTCCGTGACGTCCAGGGAGCAGTCGGCTAGCTGATACCGACGTATCAAATGACCCATAGGGCGTAAAGCCCGGGCGCGTTCCAGTTGGTCGCGGTGATGGTCTCACAGTAGTACGACGTCCATTGATGGTTCTGCTGCCCGACGTACCCGATGCCGGCACACTGGTCGGGCCAGCCGTACAGCCCCTGCCTGGTGTAGCCGGGCGCCCCCGCTTCGGCCGCCGTCGCGCCGACGCCGACGCTGGCCAGCGCGACGCTCGCGATCAATACCATGCTGGTGATGAGTCGCTTCATAAAAGAAAGTTAACAATTAACCCATTGACGCGCAACGATAACTTTCGGTGACGCCCGACGGGGCTCGCGCGTTCGGGGGTTGATCGCCGTCGGGCCGGAGCGAAATCTCACCCCGGCCCGGGCGGAGGTCAGCGAGCGGAGCAGCTGACCCCGGCCACCGCGAAGTTGGGCCCGTTGAAGACCAGGCCCCAACTCGTGCTCGCGTTCGCGTTGATGGCGCCGTTGTAGGCCGCATTTACCGCCGTCACGGTCTGGCCCGACTGGGTCAGCGTTGCGTTCCAGGAGCTGGCGATCGTCACGCCGGTCGGCAGCGTGAACTTCACCGTCCACCCGGAGGTCGGGGCGGTGCCGGTGTTGGTCACGCGAACCTCCGCCTGGCCGCCGCCCGACCAGGACCCCGTCGTCGTCACCGAAGCGGTGCAACCCCCGGTCGGAGCGGGGGAGGACGAGGCGGACCGCGAGGGTGACGTCGAAACCGAAGGCGACGTCGAGACCGAGCGGGAGGTCGACGGTGACGCTGACGTGGAGGTGCTCGTGGTGGTGTAGGTCGCCTGGGTGTACGCCTGGCTGCACTGCGACGAGCAGGCCGACGGCAGCGAGAACGCGTACTCCCGCCCGCCGAAGAGCAGGGCGTCGGAGGAGTCGCGGACGCGGATTCGGAAGTCGGTGCCGCCCGAGACGGTGCCGCCGATGATGTAGGACTGGCCCATGTCGCTGTTCATGGGGGCGGCGGTCCAGGTGCCGTTGGCGTAGTACTCGATGCCGTGGATGCCGTTCGGGAGCTTTGACACGGCGATGGCGGGCCAGTAGCGCTGGGCGCCGTTCAGGAAGCCGATTTTGATGTCGCCGGAGTACGACGGGGCCGGGATGAACTGCCAGGAGACGTGGCGGTTGTTCCAGTGGTTCGGGTACAGGTCCGTCATCGGGGCGCCGTTCTTGACGAACTTGTTGAGGGAGTCCTTCGACAGGTCCAGGTGGTATTTGTCGTCGCGGCACCAGGCGTTGGAGTCGCCGCAGCTGTCGGCGACGATCATGTCGAGGGTGCCGTCGTTGTAGGCGTCGGCGGTGAAGGCGCCGTTGCGGCAGAACGGCTGGCCCAGGGCGCCGTCGTTGACGCCGGTGCAGTAGTCGCTGATCTTCACGCGGACCCAGCGGCCGCAGTTGCGGCCGTTGTTCCAGATTCCCATCTTGGCCGCGTTGGCCGACGACAGCGGGCGCGGGTAGAAGGTGCCGTCGCCGGGGGTGTCGAAGACGTTCAGCGCGACGAAGTTCTGCGTCTCCAACTCGGCCTGGGGGAGACCGCAGCCGCCGTACGGGGCGCCGAGGCCGTCGAAGTATGTCGCGTTGCCCGTCACCGGGGCCGTGGGCTCCGGCACCGTGGCCCGCGCGGAGGGCTGCAGGGCCAGCACGATGAGGGCGGCGCCGGACGCGGCGATGACCGGGATGGCCAGGCGGGCCCACCAGATTCCACGATGCATGCCAGCAACGTCCGCGCCCCGCGTCCGGGGCGTCAACCGCGTCGCCGGCGGCGCCCGCCCGACCTGCGGGGGCACGCGAAAGTTCCATAATGAACAGATGGTCATGCCGCAGATGCCCGTCAACGTGCCCAGGCCTTCGCGGCGGATCAGTGCCGAGGACATCCTCAACGGGCGGTACACGATGGACGGCTACCCGTTCCGGTACTGCTACATCGTGCCCGGGTCGACCGCCCTGGCCGGGGCCGCGTTCAGCTTCGGCACCGGCCACGGCGACCTGATGCGCGACCAGGTGCTCAGCGCGGTCGAGTTGCTCGAAACGCGCGGCTGGCACCTGGTCGCCATCGAACAGAACGGTCTTGTCGCCTATCTCAGGAACAGGCAGTGACTACTGGGGCAGCGTGAACTTCTGCGCGCCCGAGCCGTTGCAGTCCCAGATCTGCACCTGGGTGCCGGCCGTGGTCGAGCCGTTCGGGTCGTCCAGGCACTTGTTGGCCTGCGGGTTGTAGTACGTGTTGTCGGAGCGGTGGATGAACACCTGCGCCCCGGTGCTGTTGCAGTCCCACAGCTGCAGTTTGGCCCCGTTGGCGGTCGAGCCGCCCGGGATGTCCAGGCACTTGCCGAACGCCCGCAGCGTGCTGCCGGCCTCGACGTAGGTCCACTGCTGCGCGCCGGTGCCGTTGCAGGTGTAGATCTGCACCGGGGTGCCGTTGGCGCTGTTGGAGGAGCGGACGTCCAGGCACAGGCCGCCCGGGCCCTTGACCGCCTTGCCGCTGGTCGGCGGCGGGGTCGTGGTGCCACCCCCGCCGCCGCCACCGGCGGTGTACGCGGCGACGTAGTCGACGATCATCGGGACGCCGGACACGGTGTTGCCGTTGGGGCCGCCGCCGAACGCGTCGGGGAAGCCGCCGCCGATCGCCACGTTGAGGATCATGAAGAAGCCGTGGTGCGTGGCGTTGTTCCAGGTGTTGGCGTCGACCTGGTTGGCGTTGACGGTGAAGAAGTTGTTCCCGTCGAGGTACCAGCGGATCTGCTCCGGCGAGGTGCTGCGGTCCTGCTCCACGGCGTAGGTGTGGAAGCCGGTCTGGCAGCCGCCGCACGCGCGCTCACCGCTGCCGATGCCCGTCGTCTCGTTGCACGGGCCGCCGGGGTTGGTGCCGCAGTGCAGCGTCGCGAACTCGGAGCTGCGGCCGTTGATGTCCTCGAGGATGTCGATCTCACCGATGCCCGGCCAGCCGGTCGCCCCGGTGCCGCGCGCCGCCGCGCCCAGCGCCCAGAACGCGGGCCAGTAGCCGGCGCCGTTGGAGGTGTTGACGTTCGGCTGCTGGATGCGGGCCTCCATGCGCAGCTTGCCGCCGGCCGGGGCGGCCAGGTCGGTGCGCTGCGTCTCGATGCGACCGCTGGTCCAGTTGCCCGACCCGTCCCGGATCGGCTTGATGTTGAGGTTGCCGTTGCCGTCGAGGTACACGTTCTGCGTGCTGTTGGTCATGTTCTCGATCTCGCCGGTGCCCCAGTTGCCGGCGCCGCCGGGGTAGCCGTGACCGAGGTCGTACATCCAGTTGCCGGTGTTGACGCCGGAACCGGCCGCGCCGTTGAAGTCGTCGGCGAAGACCTGGGTCCAGCCGGACGGGGTCGCGGGCAGCGACGCGGAGGCGCTGGGCAGCGCCGCGAACGTGGCCGCGGCGAGCACGGCGACGCCGCCGCCGGCCAGGAGCGCGAAGCGCCCCCGGCGACGACGTGTGGGTTTCTGTTGGCTTTCCACAGCGATTTGGCCCTTCTCAAACTGGGGGCGGGGGGTAGAGCCATGCCTGTTCAGCCCTCACTTGGCGGACGTGAGAGCGCTCTCAGGCAGCATCGCTGACTCGAAAGATTGTTGTCAATAGGAAGCCGAAGTCACCCCAGTCAAACATCACCCCACCGGCATGTCCCGCCGCCGCAGCCCGGCGAGCCCGGCCGCGCCGAGCACCAGCGCGACCACCGTCAGCCACACGACCGGCGTGGCGGTGAACGCCGCACCCGGCAGCTTCGGCACGTGCGCGAACGGGGTCACGTCCAGCACGTACTGGTTCAGCCCGAACAACCCGCCCAGCTCGACCAGCAGCACCGACACGATCAGCGCGGCCCACGCCAGGGTGCTCAGCCGCGGCGCGAACCCGATCAGCGCGACCCCGATCCCGGCCAGCACCAGCGCCGCCGGTAGCTGCACCAGCGCTGCCCCGAACAGCCGCGCGGTCTGCCCGCCGACGTCGTGGACCTGCGCGCCGTACACCAGGCCGCCCGCGATCCCGGCCACGGCCAGCAGCGCCGCCGTGCCGAGCACCGCGAACGTCAGGTGGCTCGCGGCCCACCGCACCCGGTCGACCCGGGTCGCCAGCAGCGCCTCGACCCGGCCGCTGGCCTCCTCCTGGCGCAGGCGCAGGGTGGCCTGGATGGCGTACACGGCGACGAGCTGGCCGATGATCGCGTAGATGGCGCCGAGGAACGCGTCGGTGAGCCCGGCCTTGCCGCCCATCCGGGTCAGGATGTCGGTGAGCTGCTGGTTCGGCGACTGCAGGCCGTCGATGCCGGTCGCCGCGCCGCCCATCACCGCCCCGCTGAGCGCCAGCGCGACGAGCCAGCCGATCAGCAGCCCGCGGTGCAGGCGCCAGGCCAGCGCGAGCGGCGTGCGCAGGCCGGGGGAGGCCGTGGCGGGGCCGGGGCGGTCCGGGAGCAGCCCGGCGCCCACGTCACGACGATCCACCAGGGTGTACCCCACGAAGCCGAACACCACCGCGAAGCCCACGAACAGCAGGCCCACCCACCAGCGCTCCCCCGCGAAGGGCCGCATGTGCAGGGCCCACCCGGTGGGGGACAGCCAGCTCAGCGCGGTCGGGCCGGTGTCGCCGACGGCCCGCAGCAGGTACGTGCCGCCGAGCACGGCCCCGGCGATCCCGGTGGCCGCGCGGGCGCTCTGGGTCAGCTGCGCCGATGCCGCCGCGATCGCCGCGAACAGCAGCCCGAACAGCGTGGTGGCCAGGCCGAACGCGAACGCGCCGGCCGGGTCGAGCCCGACCCCGAGCAGCCCCAGCGCGGCGAGCAGCCCGATGAGCACGTCGACGGCGGCGGTGACGAGCAGGGCCGCGGTCAGCGGGGCGTACCGGCCGACGACTGTGGCCCGCACGAGCTCCAGCCGCCCGGTCTCCTCCTCGGTGCGCGTGTGCCGGACGACGGTCAGGATGCTCATCAGCCCGATGAGGATGAACTCGGTGATGCCGATCTTCCACGCGGTCAGCGCCCCGATGTTCAAGGAGAACAGCGGGCCGCTCAGCGCGACCAGGGACGGGTTGCTCAGCACGCCGCTGACGGCCTGGAGATCGGCGTCAGTGGGGTACAACTTCTGGTAGTTGGCGGCGGTGCCCATCGGCATCACCGCGAGCCCGAGCACCCAGACGGTGAGCCGGAACCGGTCCAGCCGCAGGGCCAGCCGCGCGAGGGCGCGGGTGCCGCTCAGGGTGGTCATCGCGCCGCCTCCGAGCGGTCGTAGTGGCGCAGGAAGATCTCCTCGAGCGTCGGCGGGGTGCTGGTCAGGCCGCGCACGCCGATGGCGGTGAGCTTGCGCAGGACCGGGTCGAGCTCGGCGTTGTCGACGCTGAAGCGGATCGAGCCGTTGGCGGTCTGCAGGTCGTGCACGCCGGCGAGGTCACCGAGGCCGTCGACCGGCCCGGCGAGCTCGGCCTGGATCGACGTGCGGGTCAGGTGGCGCAGGCTCTGCAGGGTGCCGGTCTCGACCGACCGTCCGTCCCGGATGATCGTGACGCGGTCGCACAACGCCTCGACTTCGGCCAGAATGTGGCTGGACAGCAGGACAGTACGATCGCCGCGGCGTTGTTCTTCGCGGATCACCTGGCGGAAGACATCCTCCATGAGGGGGTCGAGGCCGGAGGTGGGCTCGTCGAGCAGGATCAGCTCGACGTCGGAGGCGAGGGCGGCCACGAGCGCCACCTTCTGGCGGTTGCCCTTGGAGTAGGTGCGGCCCTTTTTCGTGGGGTCGAGGTCGAAGCGCTCCAGCAGCTCCTTGCGGCGTGCGGGGTCGAGCCCGCCGCGGAGCCGGCCGAGCAGGTCGATGACCTCGCCGCCGGAGAGGCCGGGCCAGAGCGTGACGTCGCCGGGCACGTAGGCGAGGCGCCGGTGCAACTGCGCCGCGTCCGTCCAGGGGTCGCCGCCGAGGAGCTGCGCGGAGCCGGAGTCGGCGCGCAGGAGGCTGAGCAGCACGCGGATGGTGGTGGACTTCCCGGCGCCGTTCGGGCCGAGGAAGCCGTGCACCTCCCCGGTCTGCACGGAGAGATCGAGCCCGTCGAGCGCACGGGTGCGCCCGAACGTTTTGACCAGTGCGTCGACGCGGATCGCCTCGGTCATGGTTGCTCATTGCTCCTTTTGACTGGCTCGCAGTTCGTCGATCGCCCGGTGGGCGGCGGCGGCGAGCTCGGGATCGAGCATGGCGGTGGAGTAGAAGTCGATCAGCGCGCCGACCATGCGGGTGTACCCCTCGGTGCCGAACATGTCGGCGCCCAGGTTGCGCGACACGTGGTCGTGCATCGCGATCAGGCCCGACTGCATGCCGATCAGGACGGTCGCGAAGCCGCGCCGGTCCTCGGTGACGCCGGGCGCGGTCTTGTCGATCCACAGCTCGGCGATGCCCACCATGCGGTCGAACAGCTTCGCGGCGGCCGGCGACCCGTCCAGCAGCGCGCGGGTGATGTACCGGTACGTCAGCATCACCGTCGGGTGCACCGACGGCATGAAGCCCGGGCTGGCCATCTTGCCGTCGAGGAGGATCTCCTCCTTGATGCCCATGGCCCGGTCGAGGACGTACTCGTCACAGACCTCGCGCAGGCCCTCCTTGGACCCGAAGTGATGCCGGAGCAACCCCGGCGACACCCCGGCGGCCTGCGCGATGTCCCGCACGGTGGTGCCGTCCATGCCGCGCTCGGCGAACAGCCGGATGGCGGCGTCCCGGATCCGCGCCCGGGCCGTGAGGTCCTCGTTGGCCGGATCCGTCATGTGCGATCACCCCTATACGCGCGTATTGCCGACTACTCACTCCAGTAGCCGACTATACGCGCGTATAGCGGTCCGTCAACCGCCGTCGGGATCGAGCCGGTAGCCCGCTCCGCGCACGGTCCGGATCGCGGTCCGTTGATAGGGGTGATCGATCTTCTTGCGCAGGTAGCCGACGTAGACCTCGACGATGTTCGGGTCCCCGTCGAAGTGCGCGTCCCAGACGTTCTCGATGATCGCCGTGCGGCTGAGCACGTCGCCGGGGTGCCGGAGCATGAACTCGAGCAGCGCGAACTCTCTCGCCGTCACGGAGATTTCGTCGGTACCGCGAGTGACGCGCCGCTGCACCGGATCGAGCTGCAAGTCGCCGGCGCTGAGGACCACCGGCCGCTGCGGCGCGCCCCGCCGGATGAGCGCGCGGAGCCTGGCCACGAGCACCACGAACGAAAAAGGCTTGGTCAGGTAGTCGTCGGCCCCGAGGTCGAACGCGTCGGCCTGGTCGTACTCGCCGTCCTTGGCCGTGAGCATCAGCACCGGCGTCCAGACCTGCCGCGCGCGCAGTTGCCGGCACACCTCGTAGCCGGACAGCCCGGGGAGCATGATGTCGAGCATGATCGCGTCGTACGCCCCGTGCGGCGTCTCGGTCGCCGCCCACAACCCGTCGACCCCGGTGTGCACGAGGTCGACGGTGAACCCCTCCCCGTTGAGCCCGTCCCGGATCGTCTCGGCGAGATTGACCTCGTCCTCGACCACGAGCACCCGCACGCTTGCCCCCTTCGACCACGGCGCGACACCGTAGGGTCACACCGCGATCCTGAACCAATCCTGAAGATCAGCGCGGGGTATCGGCGGACGGCTTGAACGCCGGCCCGTGCCCGGGGACGATCAGGCCGGCGATCTCCAGGACCCGCTCACGGCCCGCGTGCAGGGCGGTCAGGTCGGTGGCGAACGGGTCGGCGGCCGAGTTCGCGTCCCACCACAGGTGCGTGAACGCCACCAGCCCGTCCTCCGTCTCGGCCAGGGTCGTGATGTCCTCCGGCGTGTGCCCCGGCGTGCGGATCAGCCGCACGGACGGCCCCACCTGGAACCCCTCGGCGTCCCGGTCCTCCCACCGGTCGCCCTCGTAGATCGCCCAGTGATCGTGGAACCGCGCGTTCAGGAACAGCGCCGCGTTGAGCGTGTGATCGGGATGGTGATGGCTGAACACCACGTCGGTCACGTCACCCGGCTCCACCCCGAGCGCGCGCAGCGGATCGAGGATCAGGCCCCGGTCCCGCACCATGCCGGGGTCGGTCACGATCAGGCGGTCCCCGTCGCGGATGAGGCTGATGGTGCTGCCGACGTGGCCGCCGACGTACCCGGTGTGCAGCAAGTTCACAGTCGCGCTCATGCCGCCCAGCATCCGCCGCGGCGGGGTGGTCTCACCAGGGGACGACGCCCTCGTCGTCGAAGAAGCCACCCGTCGGCCCGTCGTCCGGCAGCGTCGCCAGGTGGATCGCGATCGCCGCACCCTGGGCCGGCGTGCGATAGCCGCGGAAGCCGTTGAGATCCGTCGCGCAGTACCCCGGGCAGCCCGCGTTGACGAGAATGTTCGTGTCCCGCAGCTCCTTCGCGTACTGCAGCGTCACCGCGTTGAGGAAGGACTTCGACGGCGCGTACGCGGCCGAGATCGGACCCTGGTCGCCCTCCGACTGCCGGGTGAGCGAGCCGACCGTGCTCGACATGTTCACGATGCGCGGCGCCGCGGACGCGCGCAACAACGGCAGGAACGCGTTCGTCACACGGACCACCCCGAGCACGTTCGTCTCCACCGCCGCGCGGATCGTGTCCAGGTCGACGAGCGTCGGCTGCTGCGGCATGCCGCCCGTGATGCCGGCGTTGTTCACGAGCACGTCGAGCGCCGGGAACGACGCGGCGGCCGCGGCCACGCTCTCGTCGGAGGTCACGTCGAGGGCGACCCCGAACGCGTCCACCCCGCTCGCCACCAGCTTGGCCACGGCGGCGTCGCGGGACTCAGCCGAGCGGGCGCCCACGCCGACGCGGTAGCCCAGCGCGCCGAGCCCGGCGGCGATCTCGTACCCGATGCCCTTGTTCGCGCCCGTCACGAGCGCCACCTTCACTGCATCACTCATGGCATCGATCCTGCTCGCCGCCGGCCGGATGCGAAAACACCGATCGGGTGGCCGGCGATACCCTGGCGGTATCGACATCGAGACACGGGAGCTGCGGTACTTCGTCGCGGTCGCCGAGGAGCTGCACTTCGGCCGGGCCGCGCAGCGCCTGGGCATCGCGCAGCCGCCGCTGTCCCGCGCGATCCGCCAGCTCGAACGCCGGCTCGACGTGGCGCTGCTGGAACGCACCAGCCGCACCGTCGCCCTGACCGAGGCCGGCAACGTGCTCCTGCGCGAGGCCCGCGCGGCGCTGGAGGCGGTGGAGGCGGCCGCGCGGCGCACCCAGCGGGCCGCCGCGCCCGAGCCGGGGATCGTGCTCGTGACCAAGGCCGGCGCGTCGGGGGAGCTGCTGGCCAAGCTCCTGGACGCCTACGCCGCCGAGCCCGGCGCCGTCCCCGTCGACGTGCAACTGTGCGGCATCGGCGAGCAGGAGGGCCTGCTGCGCGCCGGGCGGGCCGACGTGGCGTTGCTGCATCTGCCGTACGACTCGCCGGTGGGCTTCGACACCGAGGTCCTGGCGGTCGAGAGCCAGGTGGCGATCCTGCCCGCCGGCCACCCGCTGACCACCCGCCCCAGCCTGCGCATGGCCGACATCACCGACCTGCCCGACCTGCCGCTGCCCCGCTGGCCCGAGTCCGACGGCAGCTACCCATCGGGCCGCGGCCCGCAGGTGACGGGCAACTCGCAGCTGTACCAACTCATCGCCCTCGGCCGTGCCTGCGCCGTGCTGCCCGACTCGGCCCGCACCCACCTCCGCCGCGACCTGGTCGCCGTCCCGCTGCTCGACGCCCCGACCGTCACCACCCTCATCGCCTGGCCGGCCCACAGTTGTTCCCGCGCGGTCGCCGACCTCGTCCGCGCCGCGACGCGCCTCTGACCAGGTTTTCCGGCGGGTTTCGTTCAGGTGCCGCCCGGTTGCGCCGATGGTCTCAGCGTCACACGGAAGCGACACACACACTGGGGGCAGGGATGACCACGAACACGACCATCAAGCGCACGCTGGTTCTCGCCGGGCTGACCGCCGCCGCCGGGATCGCCGCCCTCGCCGGGGGCACCGCCGCGCAGGCCGCCGCCACCCCGAGCGTCTACGCCAGCCACGGCGCCGTCTACGTCAAGCAGGCCGGTCACACCACCCGCCTCACCAGCGACGACGTCAACAAGCAGCCGGTCCTGTCGGCGGACGCGACCCAGATCGCCTACGTGCACAACGACACCGTCTGGGTGATGAACGTCGACGGCAGCGACCAGCACCAGGTCAGCGACCGCACCGGCAGCGCCCCGGCGTGGGACGGCAGCGGCGTGCGGATCACCTACACCGCGACCTCGTGCACCGGCGCCCCCGGCACGTTCCGCACCGGCGTCAACGGCGGCGACACCTCCGAGGTCGTCGCGCCGTCCGCCTGCGTGAGCCAGGAGGCTCCGCAGGTCGGCTACATCATGGGCTGAGTCACCGGATCGAAATCGAGCACCACCGATTGCGCGGTGCGCACGAAAGCCGCCACCGCCGTCGAGCGGGAATTGGCCGGCCACGCCACCGCGAGCGTCACCGGGTCGATTCCGGCGATCGGCCGGTACGAGATGCCGGGCCTTGGAAAACGACTCGCCACGAACTCCGGCAGGAACCAGACCACCCCGCCGACCTCGACCAGGTTGAATATCTGCGACAGGTCGAAACTGCGCCCCTTCGCCAGCATCCGCCCACGCGTGGCCGGCGACCCGTCGGGCAGTTGCCGCCCGGCCAGATCGGCCAGCCGCAGCGTCCTGTGCGCCGCGAGCGGATCGGCCGCCGCCAATGCGATAACACACGGCGTCGTGAGCAACGGCTCCACGTCCAACCCGTGCGCATCGAACGGCGTCGGTATCAGCGCCACATCCGCCCGCCCGTCGTGCAACGCCGGCACCTGCTCGCCCCGCCCGCCCATCAACAGTTCCACGGGCAGCACGTCGAAGGCGTCGAGCAATCGCGGCAACAGTCCAGCGTCATAGTCGGCTTTCAAAGCCAACCGCAGCGTTTGTACCCCTTGTGCCGACCGCCGAGCCCGCCCCTCCGCCGTCGCCACCGCATGAAGCGCGACTCGCGCGTCATCGAGCAGTTGCTCCCCGGCCGGCGTGAGCGAAACCTGCCGCGTCGTGCGAATGAGCAATTGCACGCCGAGCTGCCGCTCGAGCTCCCGGATCGCCCGCGACAACGGCGGCTGCGCCATCGAGAGCCGCGCCGCCGCCCGCCCGAAGTGCCGCTCCTCGGCCACGGCCACGAAGTACCGCAGCTGCCGCGTCTCCAGCTCACTCATATCTCCAGGGTATCAATCGAGACGCACCCGATCCTTCAGTCGGACGCCGACCAGGCGCAGGCTGAACGCATGATCGTGATCACCGCCCCGACGGGCAACATCGGCACCCGCCTCGTCCAGCACCTCCTGGACGCCGGCGCCCCGCTGCGCCTCATCGCCCGCGACCCCGCCCGCCTGGCCCCCGGCGTAGCCGACCGCGTGGAAATCGTCCGCGGCTCCCACGCCGACCCGTCCGTCATCACCGAGGCCTTCGCTGGCGCCGACACCGTCTTCTGGCTGGTCCCGGCCGACCCGCAGGCGGCATCGCTGGACGAGGCGTACTCCGGCTTCGCCCGCCCCGCCCTCGAAGCGTTCGCCGCCCACAAGGTCGCCCGCGTCGTCGGCATCTCGGCCCTGGGCCGCGGAACCCCGTTCGCCGACCGCGCCGGCCACGTCACCGCGACGCTGGCGATGGACGACCGCATCGCGGCGACGGGCGTGGCGTACCGCGCCCTGTGCATGCCGTCCTTCATGGACAACACCGCCGAACAGGCCGCCGCGATCGCATCCCAGGGCGTCTTCTACGGCGCGACCCTGCCCGACGCCCCGGCCCCGGCGGTCGCCACCCGGGACATCGCCGAAGTAGCGGCCCGGCTGCTGCTGGACGACACGTGGACCGGCGTCGAGGAGGTCCCGGTGCTGGGCCCCGAAGACCTGACGTGCAACGAGATGGCCGCCATCATGAGCGAGGTGCTGGGCCGGACGGTCCGCTTCCAGCAGATCCCACCGGAGGCCTTCAAGTCCCAGATGCAGAGCGTGGGCCTGTCCGAGCCGATGGCCCAGGGCATGATGGACATGGTCGTCGCGAAGAACAACGGCCTCGACAACGGCGTGACCCGCACTCCACAGTGGACCACCCCGACCACGTTCGGCCAGTGGTGCACCGAGGTCCTGAAGCCCGCCGTCGAGGCGCAGCAGCCCTGATCAGCCCGGCGAGACCTGAGGCGCGACGGCGCTGAAGCCGTGCCGGTGGCGGCGCTCGCCCGTCGGCGGGACATTCGCGGTGAGCCACTCGGCCACGTCCGCGGGGGTGAGGTCGGCCGTCTCGATGCCGGGCAGGGCGTGCTCGGCGAGCCACAGCCGGGTCTTCGGCTCGAACGGCAGGCTCAGCAGGGGAGTGCCGCTGCCGGTTGTGAAGATCTGCGCGTGCAGTCGCATGGCGATCACCGCGGCGGCCTCGCGGCAGAGCGCCTTGGCCAGCGCCGGTTCCAGGCCGGGACCGACGATCCGGGCGCGCGGCGAGAGCCCGCCGAGCCGGATGACGGCCTCGGCCAAGCGGAGATCCGAGGCGCGCTCGCCCAGTCCGTAGTCGCCCCTCGTGGACAGGGCGAGAAACACGATCGGGCGGTCGTGGGTAACCGCCCAGGTCGACAGGCCGGCAGCGAGGGCGGCCAGCGTGTGGTTCAGCGCGGCTACGTCCGGCATCGCCTTGACGTTGACGACGAGCGGGCTCGGGCCGTGGATGCCGGCGCCGGTCAGCAGCTGCCTGACCGCGTCGGCGCCGGCCGGGCGTACGAACAGCGAGGGGTCGGGAACCAGGGCGACCCGGTTGCTGCGCCGGGAACGGCCGCCCAATGTCCGCACGGATTCCGGGTCGCGCGCCGTCGCCGCGGTCGCCAGGCGGGCGGCGAGACGCAGCGGCCGGCGAGTGGTGGCCGGGGTGTTGGCGTAGGCGCCGAGGCTCAGGAAGTACACCTCCTTGCCCATCGCTCTTGCTGCGAGCGCGGCCCACGGCAGCAGCCGCACCAGAGGCGGCAGCCCATCGCCGAAGATGCCCCCGCCGCCGATGCCGATCGCGTCGGACCGCAGCAGTGCCCGAACGGCGGCGCGGGACAGGGTCGGCACCGCCGCGACCCGGTGCAGTGCCTCGACGGCGGCCGGGTTGCGGCTGATCACCGTGGCCCGGCGCCGATCGCCCAGCAGGTCGAGCAGCCCGGCCAGAATGGACTCGTCGCCGGTGTTCCCGTTGCCGTAGTTGCCGATGAGCAGAAGCCGGCCTGGCCGTTGGCGGCGATCACGACCGGCCCGGACCACGGTTTCGCGCAACAGCTCCGCCGGTTCGGGCATCCGGGCCCGGGCAGCCTGCCGGGCGTCCAGGCGCAGGCGGGCGCCGGCCCAGCAGCAGAGCGCGGCCAGCACGACGAACCACCAGATCGGCCGGTCACGGCAGATCCACAGCGCCCCGCCCGTGGCCAGAAGCCCGGCGAACTCGGCGACCGGCGCGTCGACCCGGCGCCAGCGGGCGAGCAGTGCCGCCGCGGTCGCGGCCGTCGCGAGCATCGTCGCGGCCGCGGTCCACGCCACCGCGATGACATCCGGAGCGGCGACCGCCAACGCCGCGGCGTTCACCGGCACGGCCACGGCGAGCATCAGCGTGAGCGCGCGGTACCGGCCGGCCGCCAGGAAGAATCCGGCCGTGAGGGCAAGCAGACCGGCGCAGACGCCGGCGATGGTCAGGGCGGGCAACAGCGGGGCGGCCCACAGGTAGCGATCGGGCAGGACGAGCGCGAGCAGCGCGTCCGGCGTGGTGCCGACCCCGGCCGCGGTCACGGTGGCGATTGCGAGGTACGTCCGCAACGTCATGCGCATGGTGATGGTTTTCTTCCGGTCGGAGTTGTGCTCGGCCGCAAGCGGTGCGAACGAGACGACCGACAGCGCGGTCGCGATGAACAAGGGAATACGGGCCAGGGTCAGCATCGTCTGGTACGCGCCGACGTCGGGTGTGTCGCCCGCCGTGAGCCCGAGCAGGATGCTGTCGAGCGCCTGGACCGTGCCGATCAGCGTCTGCACCAGACCCACGCCGGCGGTCCGGGTCCACAGGATCCGGGCGCGGCCTCGGTCGACGGTGAAGCGGGGAAGGTCCCGGCGCAGCAGCCAGCCGCCGATCGCGACGCAGGCGAGCCCGCCCGCGGTGAAGCCCGCGACGCCGCCCGCGGCCGAGCTGGTGACGGCGGTCAGCCCGAGGCCGGCCCCACAGCGTACGACGACCTCGGCGAGCCGGAACGCGGCCAGCGCGGCAAAGCGCTCAGTGCCTTGCAGATACCCGCCGACCACCGCGGTGAGGAAGATCGAGAGGCAGGCGACGGCCACCGCGGCCGGCAGCCAGCCGTGGGCGTAGCGCCACGTGAGGGCGCAGACCACGATCGCCGCGAGCGCGCCCATGGCGGTCGCGGCAACGGTGGCGAAGCCGATCGCCTCTCGCCGGACCCGGCTCCCGGCCGGGCTGTTGGTCACGTCATGGGCGAGCGACCAGGGGATCGTGGCCGCTGCGGCCGCCCCGACCACGAGCAGCAGCGACGCGACCGAGGCCACCGTGGCGAACGCGGCCGGCGCCAGCAGGTACACGAGCAGCAGGCTGTAGCCGTAGTTCAACGCCCCGGTCGCGACGGTGCCGGCGATGAGCACCCCGCCGCGGCCGGTCGCGACCGGTGATCCCCGGCGATGTCCGCGCACGTCGAGGCCGAGCAGCGCCGGGTCCGGCAGGATCGGGTCGCAGTCCCACCGGACACGGCTGACGTACAGGCTCACCAGACCGCCGGGTCGCGCGTCTGGTACACCGCGACCTCGCCGTAGGCGCGACCGGTGAACGAGAAGACCTTCGTCGCCCGGGTGGTGAACCAGTCGACGTCCTCGGGCTCGACGGAGCTGTAGTGCTCCGCGACGACCCGTTCCAGCACGATGAGGTACGTGACCCGTTGCGCGGCCATCGCGCCCGGCTCGCCGAGCTCGACGCCCTGCAGGCCGGTCCCATCCAGCGAGTACTGCGTCTGCTCCGTCACCCATGCGACCTTTGACCCGGCCGGCGCGTGCCGCATCAACCATTCCGCGGCCCGGCGCTGACCGTCATCAGGCTCGAGGCGGGTGCGCGCCCACGACACCGCGTCGAGCGCCACGACGAGGCACAGCGCGGCGACGAGCACCCGGCGGTGCGTGCCGGGCCGGATGCGGGCGGCGGCCGTCGCGAGACCGGCGATCGCGGGCACGATCAGGAAGTACAAGAAATGCTCCTCGAACGTGCCGAACGCGACGCCGTAGGTGATCATCAGGCCGGCCGCGCCCGCCAACAGTCCGATCAGGCGCTCCGTCGGGTTGCGCGGCCGTAGCAGCAGCACCAGTCCGCAGACGGCCCCGACGGCGACGACCGCGTAGCTCGGCCCCACGTCCTGGAGCCGGGCCAGCGCGGCGTCCAACATCGACGGCGCCCCGGCACTGGTGAAACCTGTGGTGACGTGGGCGCCCGACATCCGGGCGAACCCGCCCGTCTTGGCCCGCCAGAACGCCGCACCGTCGCCGATGACGACCATCAGCAGGACGTAGGCCAGATACACACCCGCCGCCACGCCGGCCGTGAGGACCACCTCGGCGCGCCGCAGTCCCTTGCCGGCGAACCACATCGCGGCGAGAGGCAGAGCGACGAGGACGGCCGCCATGTCCTTGGTGAGGATCGCGGCGCCGAACAGCAGCCCCGCGCCCGCGCACCACCAGCGCCGCCGGGCGGCGGGCGTCAGGGCGCCGTCGGCCGCGATCCGGGCCAGGACCACGAAGCCGCCGAGCACGAACATCGTCGTCGCCGTTTCGAGCAGGACCCGGCCGTTCTGGCGCAGGACGAACGGGTCGACGCTGAACAGCAGCAGCGCGGCAAGCCCAGCGGTGTGGCCGGCGGCCCGGCGCACCAGCAGGTAGACGAGAACCGCCGAGATCACCGCGAACAGCTGCTGCACGGCGCGCATCAGGAAGACGTCGCCGTACAGGTTCGAGCCGTCCGGCAGGACCAGCGAGGCCATCGCCTCCATGACGAAGAGGCCCGGCGGGTGCAGCAGGAAGGGCTGGCCGTAGTTGAGTGGCGGCAGATGCCCGTCGGCGACGGACGCGCCCATGAGCGTGTAGAACGGCTCGTCGATGAACACGTCGTAGGCCGTCGACAGCCCGGTCAGGCGCAGGATCAGGGCCGCGAGCACGATGCCGGCGACCGCCGGCCATCCCGTCCAGGAACGGACCGGCGGCAGGGCCGGACCACGCGCCGGCGCGAGCACCCGGACCGCGACCGACCGGTGCGCGCCGGCGGTCACGACCGGGCTCCTTCGTACCGTTCGGACCCCGACCGTGCCGCGGCACGATAGATCTCGTCCTGCCGCCCGGCGAGCTCGTCCCAGCCGAACTGCCGGGCGAACGGGCGGGCGCCGGCCGCAAACCGCGCCGCCAACTCCGGATGGTCCAGCACCAACCGGAGGGCCGCGGCCAGCGCCGGCGGATCGCCCGGCGGTACCCGCAGCCCGGCCTCGTCCGGAACAACATCGCGCAGGCATGGGATGTCGGTCGCGACCACGGGCGTGCCGCACGCCAAGGCCTCCACCGCCACCATCCCGAACGTCTCGAACCGGGACGGGACGGCGACCACCGCGGCGTCGGCCAGCAGCCGGTACTTGGCGCCGCCCTCGACGCGTCCGAGCCAGTGGACGCGTTCGGTAAGTCCGAGCCGCCCGGCGAGCCGTGCCAGCGGTGCCGCGCCGGGCCCGTCGCCGGCGATCAGCAGCCGCCGGCCGGGCACGTCGGCAAGGGCTCGTAGCAGGACGTCAAGGCCCTTCTGGGCGGTGTCGAGCCGCCCGAGGTAGACGATCGGTGCGGCGGGGTCGGCGAAGCGACGCGGGCCCGCTTGGACCGCGAACGCGGTCGCATCGACGCCGTTGGGCACCACGCTGATCCGCGCCGACGGGTGCCGCTCGCGCAGGTGCCCGGCCAGACCGGCGGACACCGCGATACAAGTCTGGTGGGCGCGCAGGCCCCAGGACTCGACGGCGTGGAACGGCAATCCGTACTTGCGGCCCATCTCCCGGCCGAACAGCCACTGGACCATCGCGACGACCGGCACCCCGGTGAAGCGAGGCAGCCCGAGCGTGCTGATCGGCGCCCCGAAGTCCTCGACGACGAGGTCGGCGACGGCGCGGCGGGCCAGCATCGGCGTCCGGGCCAGGTACGCCAGCGCGCGCAGGCGGGTCCGGCCGGTTCCGGCATGGGTGTACCGCACGCCGTCCTCGACCCGGTCCGCGGCGCCTGGCCAGCCGGCGGCGACGACGGTGATGTCGTGCTCGCGCGCCAGCCGGCGGTTGATCTCGTGGGTTCGCACCGACCCGCCTCCCGAGCGGGGCTGGGCCCAGTCCTCGTAGGCGAGGTGCAAAATGCGCAGGCGGTCAGGCATGGACACCGTCCGGATGGGGTTGTCGCGGTGCGATCCGGTCGATCGCAGGTTTCTGGCCGGCGTCGGCCGCGTCGGCGACGCAGACCGGCCAGCCGAGGAGGTCGGCCGAGCGTGCGGCCCGGATCTGGATGTGGGCGTCGTCCGGCAGCCCGGCGCGCCGCAGTGCCGCGAGGGCATCGCGCTCGTCCGCCCCGCCAAGCAGTAGCCGGACCTCGCCATCGGCGAAGTCGATCTGGTCGGTTCGCCGCAAGGCCCGCAGGTCGAGGCGGCTGAACATCGAGGGCGAGAGCCGTACGACGGCCGCCGCGTCATTGGTCCGCCGGCGCGATCGTCGCCGGGCCTCGCTGTCGAGCACGGCCAGCATCCGGTCGGCCGTCGCGGTCCACGAGAACCGCGCCGCCCACGCGGTGCAACGCTCCGCGTGCCAGGCCGCCACGCCCGGGTCGGCGAGCCGGTCGAGGACGTCCACGAGCACACCGGGAAGCTCCTGTGGCCCATCGACGAGCCACCCGGTCTGCTGGTGCAGCACCGAGTCGCGCAGCCCGGGCACCCGCATGGCCACGGCAGGGACGCCACGGACGGCGGCCTCCATCATCGACAGGCCCCAGCCCTCGCCGGCTGAGGTGCCCACAGTCAGCCACGCCGTCTCCAGCAGCGCGTCGCGGTCCTCGTCGGAAACGCGCCCGTGGAAGCGCACCCGGCCGGTCACGCCGAGCTCGGCGGCGAGCCGGCGCAGCTCGGCCAGGGCCGGGCCGTCGCCGACGAGGTCCAAGCGGAGACCGGGTACCGATTTCGTGGCCACGGCGACCGCGGCCAGGAGGAGGTCAAGCCGCTTGTGTTCGACCATCCGGCTGACCACGACGATCGTCGGTGCCGTCGCGCGCCGACCGGGCTCGCCCGCCGCCGGTGCCTGCCCGCACGGCGTCAGGAATACCGGACCGCTGAAGTCGAGCTGGCGGCGAACCTCCCGGCGGGAGGAGGGCGACACGACGCAGAGGGCGCGCGGGCCGTACACCCAGCGGCTGACAGTACGTTCCAGCCAGCGTCCGACGAGGCTCACGGGCCAGCGGAAGTAGGCGCCGAACTGCTGCTGGTGCACGTGGTGAATCAGCAGGACGACCGGTGTGGCACGGCGCAGCACGAGCGGGGAGAAGAACGGGATGCCGTTCTGGGAGTCGATGACACCGTCGACTTCGCGCCGGTGAGTGAGCAGCCACCACAGCGCGGCCAGGTACACGCCGAAAGTGCCGCCGCGCCGCACGATCTGGCCGAAGCCCGTCGCCTCGTGCCGTGCGGTTCCCCGCGGCCGCGCGGTCAGCAGCGTCACCGTGATGCCTCGGCGGGCGAGGCGATCGGCGACCTGCTCGCAGTACAGCTCGGCGCCGCCGGCGCGGGGATGGGCCGTATCGCGCCAGTTGCAGATGACGATGTGCCTGCCGCGCGCGCTCATGCGCCCCACCCGGGCCGCGTCGTCGTGCGGTGCAGCCGCCACAGGTCGGCCGCGACCCGCAGGCCGTCGCGAACGGGGTCGAAGCTGCTGCCGGCGCGGTCGGACCAGAGCACCCCGACCTCCTTGATGCTCAATCCCATCATCCGGGCGCGGGCCACGAGCTCCAGGTCGAACGCGAACCCGGACAGCGTCATCGTGCTGAACAGGCCGCGGGCGGCGGTGCCGTCGAAGAACTTGAAGCCGCACTGGGTGTCCCTGATCTCGCCCGCGTACCGGCGCGTGCACCGGCGGAAGGCTGCGCCGCCGAGCCGGCGGACCACGGTCTGCCGCCCGGCGATACGCCCCTCGGCGCAGCGACGGGAGCCGATCACGACCTGCCAGCCCTGCTCGAGCTGGTGCACCGCGGCCGGGATCTCGGCCGGATCGGTGGCGAGGTCGGCGTCGCAGAAGCCGACGAACCGCGCGGTGCTCTCGAGCATGCCGCGCTTGACGGCAGCGCCCTTGCCGCGGCGTGAGCAACCGGTGACCGCGATTGGGATGCCGTAGCCGCCGAACTGGTCGACGACGTCGGCGGTACGGTCGCAGCTGCCGTTGTCCACCACCCGCACGCCCGCGCGCAGCGGCATCGCGGCGAGCTCGGTGGCGATCCCGGCGATGGTCGGGCCGATGCGGTGTTCTTCGTTGTAGGCCGGGACGATGACTTCGAGGTCCAGATCGGGTGGCAGCATCGAGCGCCGCCAGACGGCGGGTTCGGCGATCGTCGCGGCGATCATCTCGTTCCTTTCGTGTGGGTCACGACTGACCTGATGAATCGGTTCGAGCCGCGAGTGCGAGCCGGCGGACCGGTTCCGGCACCCACGGTGTGTTGGCCACGAGGTTGCTTGCCTGGCCGGGAGAGAACAGATAGGTCGTCTCGCCGCCGCAGTGGCCGTCGGACTCGCCCGGCGGCTTGATCCACAGCAGGGCGGCCAGGCCGGGGCGGCCCGGCGCGGTGGTCGGCGCCTCGCCGAGGGCCTGGTGCGCGGGATTGCACCACTCGTCGTCACGGCCGGGTTCGTCCGGCGGCGCCCCGAGCCCATTCCGGGACGTGTCGATGACAAACTCTCGGTCGCCGACCAGATCAGAGAGTTCCCGGGCCCACCGGTAGCTCTCCTCGGTCGTCTGCCGGTTCGCGACGTTGACGGCGAAGCCCTCGGCGTGCTCGATCCCCGCACGCAGGAGCCGCTCGGCGACCTCGCCGGAGGGGCGCCAGTTGGCGTGGCCCGCGTCGAGGTACACGGAGTGGCCAGCGTCGGTGAGCCGCCGCACGCTGCGCGCCAGCAGGGCGGCGCGTTCGTTCGTGAAGCAGTCCGTCAGTACGGCGTCGGGTTCCATCACGACGACCGACGCCGTGGCGCCCAGCGCCCGGATCAGCCCGTCGATCCACGCGTCGTAGTCGGCGTCGCGGGGCGCGCCCTCCGCGAAGCCGCTGCAGCCACGGTTCGGCACGTAGTAGGCGACGAACACCGGCAGGGTCCCGGTCCGAGCCGCCCGATTCATCAGCGCCGGTACGGCCGTGAGGTCCTGCGGACCGTTGAGCCAGCGGGCCTGCGGGGCGGACGTGATCGGGTCCAGCCAGGTTGCTCGATGGGCTGTCTGCCAGCGTCCCGCCGCCGTGTCGCGGTCGACGACCAGCCGGGCGTCGCGGAACGGGTGGCGCAGCGGGACGAACGTCCGGGCCGGCGGCTCGGGATGCAGCGCGGTGTCCGGTCGGGCCGCGCAGCCACTTGCGGCGAGCACGGCGAGGACGGCGCCCGCGGCGATCGCGCGGCTTCGCCGGGTCATCGGCCGCTCCACGTCGGTTGCCAGAACCGGCTAACGCGGTAGATCCGCACGCCGTCGCTGCCGCCGCCGAACTCGGCCACGACGATGGCGTGGCGGCGCGCCTCCATGACGGTCGGGTACTTATCCGCGCCCTGCGTCTCGTAGTACCAGTTCGGCAGGACTAGGTAGTCCACCCTGCGGGTCGCGCGCTGCACGGCCGGGTCGGTGTCGAGCTTGTACACGATGATGGGCCGCGGGTCGAACCCGTAGTGGTGCACGAGGTCCGTCCAGATCGCGTCGTGGACGACGAGCTGGGCATCGCGCGGCACGTTGTCGGCGACCCAGAGCTCGGCCGAGCGCAGCGCTGGGCGCCCCGCTTCCGCCGCCTGCAGCAGCGGCCCGGTCCAGGCGATCGCGGCCGTCCCGGCCAGCGCGGCCCCGGCGCCGAGCGCGACCAGTCGCCGCCAGGAAGGTGCCGCGGTCCGGCCGCCGACGGCGACCAGGACGCCGACCGTGAGCAGCGCACTGCCCGGCACCAGATTGATGACGTGCATGAAGGGCACGTAGCCGCCGCGGATGAGCACGAACCACTGGATGGCGTGCATCGCCACGACCGGCCGCAGCGGGCGGATCAACAGCGCCGGCGCCGCCGCGACCGCCCCGAGCACGAGCAGGATTCGGTCGTACCCGAGCCAGCTGGTCAGCAGCGCCCGTCCCGCACTGTCCCGGTCGAGGAGCGAGCCGCTGGACGGGCGGTCGACGAGCTGCCAGTGCGCCGTACCGAGGAGGCTGTTGTGTCCCGGACCCGCGAAGAACTCGCCCTTGTAGAGGGCGAACAGGGGGTACAACGACATCAGCAGCGCACCGGAGCACGCGGCGACGGCGAGCACCTGAGCCCGGTTGCGCGGGTCGAGGTTCTGCCAGACGGCCCAGGCGAACGCCGGCAGCAGGACGAGGGCCGTCTCCTTGGTCAGGGTGGCCATCGCGAAACACAGCGTCGCGCCGGTGGCGGCGAGGATGCTGCGCCGCGGTGAGGCGGCCAGGACCAGAGCCGCGAGCAGCCACGGGACCACGAGATTGTCCAGGAAGGTCCAGCGGCCATAGACGACCTCGAGCGGGCAGAGGCCGAACAGGAGCGCCGTGGCAGCCCCGGCGACGCGCGGGAACCCCAGCCGCCGGGCGAGGGCGAAAATCAGCACGGTGCTGGCGAGTTTGGCCAGCAGCATGCACTCCACGCCGAAGGCGAGCGCCGAGTCGTACCGGTCGAAGCCATTGGTCAGCGCCGCCCAGAGCGCGATCTGCATCCAGCCGGCCGGGGCGTGGTCGTAGAAGTACGAGTACGGCGAGAGGCTGCCCTCGTACCGCAGCGCCCAGGCCTGCGACAGGTAGGTGCCCGGATCGTCGACGTACCTGGCGCCGGAAGCGCCGAAGAGGTGCGCGGCGGCGACCGCGGCCAGGATCGGGGCCAGCACCAGGAGACTTCGGCGGTGCCGGCGCCACCACTCGTCGATCGACACGGCGACCCGACGCCGCGGGGGTAGGCCTTCGCGGATGTCGACGACGTCCGCCAGCACGGTGGCGGTCACGCGGCGACGCCGATCGGGGTGGGCACCGGCTGCGGGAGGTGGGCTCCGTGATGCACGGTCTTGACCCAGTCGTTGCGCCCGGTCAGGAACCGGCATGTCGCCCACACCGCGGCGATGCTCAGCACGATCTGGTACGGGTAGGCGCCGAGGACCAGTCCCGCGTAGTCACGCAGCCTTGCGCGAACGCGGAAGGCTCTTGTGAACTGCGCGAGCAGCACCACATCGAGCACGATGTTGAGGGCGCTCAGGCCCAGCGGCAGCGTCGCCACGAGGGTGATGACGATCGGCGCCTTGTACGTCAGCGCCACCGCCAGCGCGACCGGCGCGAGCAGACCGGTCAGGGCCTGGAAGAACTGGAAGCCGAGCACGTAGACGGCGAGCACGCGCTGGGTCAGGGTCGGCAGCCAGAGCCAGTCCCGTTCGCCGAAGACCTGGATGAACCCCTGCATCCAGCGGACCCGCTGGCGCACGAACGCGGGCAGGCTTCCCGGCGTCTCCTCCTGCGTCACCATCGCATCCACGTAGACGACGTCGACGCTGTAGCCCAGCACCGAGGCGACAATGCCGATCTTGCAATCCTCGGTCAGGCAGGCCTCGTCCCAGTATCTGCCGCTGCGGCGGTGCAGCGCCTCGAGGAAGCCGCGCCGGAAGAACACGGTGTTGCCACCGAGCGGCATGACCCCGATCGCGGCCTGCAGCTTGAGCCGGGACTGGAACCACTTGTAGTACTCCAGGACGTTGGCCGCGCGCCACCACGCCGAGGTGTTCGACCGCCACCAGCGCCGCAGCCGCCCGCCCGCCCCGGCCGGGACCGGCTGCCCGCGATGGTCGGAAGCGAAGTTCATCAGTTGTACGCCGCATTGCACGATGCCGGCGCCGGTGGTGCGGAACCGGTAGTCGACCATGCGGAGCAGATCGGGATGGAACAGGTCCTCGGCATCAGCGACGCCGACCCACTCGTAGCGGACACCGGCTCCCTGCAGCATCGCGATGGCCGCATTCAGGGCGATCGGCTTGTTGTGCACGTCGGTGTCCTCGGGGTACCGGCACACGACGACCCGCCCCGGATGGCGCCGGGCGACGTCGTGGGCGATGGCCGCGGTGCCCGGGTCGTCGGGGTGGTCGATGATCGGCACGACGAGATAGTTCGGGTGACGCAGCCCGGCCAGGCGCTCGAGCGTGTTGGCCGCGACCGACTCCTCGTGACGCATCGGCACGAGGATCACGCCGGGCAGGCGGGGCGCGTCCGGTTCGCCGTACCGGCCCGGATCGTTGTGCTCGGGCGTCCACCACTTGTAGAGCTGGAACACCAGCGTCGTGATCGCCACCGTCAGCATCACCAGCGAGATCACGGCGAGCACCGCGTCGAGCCGAGCCGTGACCGCGTACGCCCCGAGCAGGCCGGTGCCCACCACGGGCAGCACTCGCGCCGGCCGGCTCGCAGCGGCGTGGCGGCCCCGGCCGGCCCGCACCGACCAGTGCCGGTCCAGCACCGCGTCCACACCCAGGACGACCAAGGTGAGCAGCCAGTACGCCGGCATCGGGCCGATCACGTCGGCGAGGAGCGGAAAGCCGCCGAGCCCGATCGCGGCCCCGGTGGCGCGGGCCGCGTGGAACCGCAGCCACCGCGTCCGCATCACGAGGAAGGCGACCTCGGTGGCCACCACCAGCTGGGCCGCGTAGGCCACCGCGGGGGACAGGCCGGCCCGCAGCAGTGCCAGGCCGAGGAGCGCACCGGCGACCGTGATCACGCCCGGAAGGAGGAATCCCCGGCGTGCGCGCAACCTCGGTACCGAAGACAACGATGACCCCTAACGAAGGCGTGCGCCAGCGAGGCGACGATTGAGTCGCGGCATTCAGTCGCAGTCGAATCCCGGAGCCGGGCAAAAGGCCCGGCGGCACGACGAAGTCTGCCCGGGCACTAGTCGGACTACATCGGATGAGCGCCCGTAGAGCCGCGACAGGCGGCACCAACAGCGGCTTCGTTCGGAGCCGGGCCGCCGCTCAACGGTCGAGCCCAAACGGGTGACTCAAATTATTGGCGCATTTCACTCAGGCGCTACATTGATCGTCATGCGCCTGAAGAGGTGAATGTTGTTTGATTCGGCGATGCAGTCTCGCTGCGGGGCCGATCTCGCGCTCCGCTCCTCGACCGCCTTCCGGCCGTCGAGGCGTAGCGTTCCGGAGCCGGGTTCAGACCGCCAGCCGTTGCTGCTCCTGCGCGACGATCATCCGGGCCAGTTGTACCTCGGACATGTCCACGGCGCCCGGTGAGGCCTGCGCGATGGTGCTGTGCCGGACGTAGGCGTCGAACAGTTGCGCCTTCGAGCCGAGCAGCTCGATCATCCGCTCGTCGACCGAGTCGGCGATGAGCAGGCGATGCACCTGTACCGTACGAACCTGCCCCATCCGATGCGCCCGCGCGATCGCCTGCGCCTCGATGGACGGCTTCACCTGCGGCTCGCACAGGATGACGACCGATGCGGCCTGGATGTTCACGCCGACGCCGGCGGCCTCGATCTGGCAGACCAGGACACCGGGACGTTTGGCGGCGGTGAACTCGTCGACGATGCGCTGCCGGTCGGCGACCGGCGTCGATCCCGTGATGGGGCCGCGGGCATCGGTGCCGAGCGATGTGCTCACTGCGGTGAGCACATCGCGGAAGTACGAGAACACGACGACCTTGCGCCCGTTGGCCATCGCCTCGCGCGCGAGTTCGAGCAGCCGGGTGAGCTTCGCCGAGTCCTGCGCGCGGTGCACGGCGAACGCGGCGCGGCGCATCGCCATGAAGTTCCCGTCCCGCACCGCCTCCCGGTACGCCGCGCCGTCCTCGCGGCCGAACTCCTCCCACTCGTCAACCTGTACCAATTCGGGAAGCTCGGTCAGCACGTCGGACTGATTGCGCCGCAAATAGACCGGAGCGGCCGCCCGCCGGAACGCCTCGACGCTGATCGCCGCGTGCTCGCGACCCATCTCCCCGGCGATCTCGGGCCGCAAATGGTCGATCAGCGCCCGGAACTCGTCGATCCGGTTCTCCATCGGCGTCCCGGTGAGAAACAGCACCCGCTCGGACTCAGCCGCGACCCGGTTGACCGCCTGCGACCGCTGCGCCCCCGGATTCTTGACATAGTGCGCCTCGTCCACCACGAGCATGGCCGGCCGGGGCGGGGGCAACTGGAGCGCGCCGAGCGACCCGAACGTCACCACCCCGACCCCGCCGCCGGTACGCCATCTCGCAATCGCCCGCGCCCGTCCACTTCCGTGCAGACTGACCACGGGGATGCTCGAATGCTTATCGACCTCACGCGCCCAGTTGATGAGCACACTGGCCGGGCAGACCACCAGAAAGTGCGTCGCCCCCCGCGCGGCCAGATGCGCCATGGCCGCGATCGCCTGCACCGTCTTGCCGAGCCCCATCTCGTCCCCGAGCACCACCCGCCGCTGGACGAGCGCGAACCGGGCGCCGAACGACTGGTACCCGCGCAATCGCAGCCCCGCATCAAGACGTGACGTGTCAAGCTTTTGCGCACCGACCCGCTCGACGATGTCCGCGGGCAGAAACCCCTCGCTGGCCGCGACGTCCCCGCCGAGCCCGACGACCTGCCCGAGGAGCCCGTAGTACTCGGCGGAGCGCCGCTCGAAGTCGCGCCAGACCTGCTTGTCCTTGGGCTTGCGAATCGCCCGCACCTGATCGGCCGCCTCGGACAGCCCGTCCGCGCCCTCGACCAACGCGCGCACCTGCTGTGCCGCCTCGTCGGCCACGGCCTTGTCCCCGGCGCGCATGAACATCCGCCGCAGCCGCCCAGCCTCGGCGGGCGCGGCGATGGGCCGCTGCGTGCCGAGCTCGCCGGCCAGCTTCTTGGCCTGGCCCTCGTACTTCCCGGCGGCGTCCCAGACCAGCCCGTACACGGCAAGGGACCGCACCAACCGGGTCAGCTCGGCGTTCTTGGGGTCGAACGCGATCCGGAACTGCAACGAGTCCCGCGCTGCCCGCTTGAGCTGCTCAGCCGCGTGCATGGTCTTCCGCGCGGCGACCTCCCCGATGCCCGGCACCCGCTTGAGCCGCTCCGGGCCCGCCTCGAGCACGTCGGCCACGGACCGGATGCCGTGCGCGGGCAGCTCATCGAGGCGCGCCCGGCCGTCCACAGTGTCCTTGACGGTCTCGATCGACATCTTCCCGACGGCGTCCCAGACCTGCGGCTCACTGGCAACCTCGTACGCGGCGACGACCTCGGCCCGCGCCGCTTCGAGCGCGCCGACGATCGTCTCGGCGTCGGCCTGGAGCCGGCCCGCCCGGGCGAGCAGCGCACGCGTCTCCCGCCGGCTCGGCGGAGCCGCTACCTCGGCGACCAAGGCGACCGGCCCTTCGTCAACATGCCTTGAACGTACCCACACTCGGCCACCACCGCTCGCCCGCAAGCGCCTTGAAGCCGGGAGACGTTCAGCCAGGTTGAAACGGCCGACCCGCCGCGATTGGTCGATGTCGGCGCGAGGCGAAGCGGCCGGAAGCGATCAACGCACAAGCGGTGCGACGACGTCGACGCGGTTGGTCCAGACGGCGCCGGTCCAGCCCTTGGGCAGGGTCGACACGTCCGCGGGGGTGTCGAAGCCGGCTGACCAGTCGCCCACGAACTGGACGAGGACCACACGCGTGTCGGCTGACCGCATGCGGGCGACGAACCGGTTCGGCCAGCCCCACAGCCACTTGCCGTAGGTGATGGGCACGATGAGTTCGCGGTGGTGGCAGTCGGACGGGACGTGGCCGGTCCAGCCCTCAGCGGCGTACCAGAGCAGGCACTTCTTGATGATGGACTTTGACGACGTGCGCACCTGGGGGAGGCGGGCGGCGACCACCGAGACGGCCGCGTCGCCGCCGGTGACCGTGATGTGGGCGATGCGGGACGGCGGCAGGGTTTGCAGGAAATCGGCCGCAACCTCACCGTCGGCGGCGTTGTCGCGCTTCAGGTCCAGCTTCAGGTCGTGGTCGGGGATCGCCGCGAAGACCTCGGGAACCGTCGGGAGCAGGCCCACGCCCTTGCCGCGGAAGGGGAACGTCTTGCCGCCGTCGGCGGTGTAGCCGTAGCCGAGGTCGAGTTTGCGCAGGTCGGCCAGGGTGTGGTCGCCGACCGTGCCGGTGCCGTCGGTGCGGCAGTCCAAGGTGGCGTCGTGGAAGACCGCCAGTTGGCCGTCGCTCGTCAGCTGGACGTCGATCTCGGCCGCGTCCGCCCCCGCGGCGAATGCGGCGCGTAACGACGGCAGCGTGTTCTCCAGGTACGGGACCTCGGGTGGGTGGATCCTCGTCGCCGTGCACGTGTCGGCCTCGACGCCCTGGAGGTCGAAGGTCTGCGCGATGCCGCGGTGGGCGAGCAGGTACGGGCGGCCGGGGGCGGGATCCGTTGAGCGGTTGCCGAGGTAGAGGGCCAGGCCGGCCAGCACGACGACGATGAGTGTGATGACGTACCAACGGCGGAACATTCGCACCCGAAGGAGCCTGCCAAGCCGGGCGGCGGAGCGACACCGGCCAAGGACGTAGGGCGGCTAGTCCTTTAGGGCCTGGGCCAGCAAGGCCGCCTGGGTACGGCTCGCCACATCGAGCTTGGTCAGGATGTTGCTCACGTGCGTCTTGACCGTTCGTTCGGCGAGCGACAATGTGCGGGCGATGTCGCGGTTGCTCTGGCCCTGGCCCAACGATCGCAACACGTCACGTTCGCGTGTGGTCAGGGTGCTCAAATCGACGGTCGGAACGCGAGCGGATTGCCGCGGCCAGAGGAGTTCCGCCGCCGAAGCGCTCAACGGGCGGACGCCCGCGTGGGCGCCGCGGACGGCGGCGGCCAGTTCGTCGCCGGTGGCGTCCTTCAGGACGAAGCCGTCCGCGCCCGCGGCCAGGGCGCGTTGCACGTCAGCGGCGCTGCCGACCGTGGTCAGGATCAGGACCCGGCCGGTGTAGCCGCGACCGCGCACCGCTTGCAGGACCGCGACCCCGTCCTGGCCGGGCAGGTACAGGTCGAGCAGAATGACGTCCACATCGACAGCGGATTCCAGCAGCTCAGCGCCGTCGGCCAGGATTGCCGTGACGGACAGGTCGGGCTGGGCGCCGAGGATCAGGCTCAGGCCCTCGCGTACGAGGGCCTGGTCGTCGACGATCGCGAGCCGGATCATCAACCGATCGTAGAGGGGGCGCGACGTGGACATCGCACTGTACGCGTTGGTGGCGGTGCTGTTCGCGCTGTCGAGTGCGGTGGTGTCGTGGCCGCTCGCAATTGCGCAGTTGGTGCCGCTGGTGCTGCGCAGGCGGTATCCGGGAACCGCGGTCATGCTCATCGCCGGGGCCACGGCGGCGCATTCGCTGCTCGGCATGGCGCGTGCGGTCGGCTATCTGCCCGTGGCGCTCGCGGTGTATTTCGCGGCCACGCAGCGGTCGCGGTGGGTGCGTTTCGGGGCCTGCGGCGGCGCATTCGTGCTCGTCACCGTGGCGGGAGCGGTGCGGCACGGGCCGATCGAGGGCGGGTTGCTCGCGGCCGTCGCGCTCATCGTCACCTGGCTGGCCGGATTCGAGCGCGGTGAACTGCTGCGGGAGCGGGCGGCGGCCGAAACCGCGCGGTCGCGTGAGCGGCTCGCGCGGCAGTTGCACGACAGCCTCGCGCACACGATGACGGTCATGCTCGTGCAGGGCGAGGCATTGCGCGCGACGGCGCAACTGTCGCCCACCGATGCCGAGCGTCTCCAGGTAGTCCTGCAAGCAGGCCGCGACGCCCTCGCCGAAGTCCGCCGCGCGCTCGCGGGAGAAACTCCGGCCGACGTCACCGAAATGCTGGACGGACGGCTGGCCGGACTGCGCGCGGCCGGTCTCGATGTGCGAACCGTTGACGGGCTCGACGCGCTGCCCGAGATCGCGCATCGGCTCGTCGGCGAGGCGGCCACGAACGCGCTGCGGCATGACGGGCCGGGGGCGACGGTCGACATCACCGTACGAGAGAACGGCACTGCATCGACACTGAGCGTCACCAGCCGTCCGGCCGAGGAGGACGGCTTCGGCCTGCGTAGTCTCGCCGCGGACGTGGCGGCGGCGGGCGGCACCCTCACCTATGGCTGGCAGGTTACGGCCGTTTTCCCGCATCAAGGTTAATTGGGCCGCGAATGGGCAACCATTGCTGTGGATGGACAGAAGCGAGGGAGTGACGATGGCTGAGAACACGAAGCAGACCAGCGAGCAGGCGGCCAAGGCGGCCAGCGAGGTCCTGCGCGACCCCGACGCCACGACGGCCGACAAGAAGGCCGCGGGCAGTGCCCTTTCGCAGAAGCCGTCGAAGTCCGGCAACTAGCGCTGTGTAGCGCGGAGGCCCGGCCGGCACCACGCGGCCGGGCCTCAATGCGTCGGGGTCTCGACGGCAGAATCGCGCGGCCGTACCGTGAGCCGCGTGGGGAAATCTGCGAGCGTCGATCGACGGACCGTCCTGAAAGGCCTCGGAGCGGCGGCGGTCGCGCTGACCGGAGAAGCGACCGAGGCCACCGCTGCCGCCGCCGCGCCGCCGAACATCGTGGTCATCCTGATTGATGACCTCGCGCGCCGGGAACTCGGCTGCTACGGCAACACGTTCAACGAGACGCCCAACATGGACCGGCTCGCCGCCGACGGGATCCGGTTCACGGCCGGGTATTCCGGGGCGCCGGTCTGCTCGCCGACCCGCGCGAGCCTGATGACGGGGCAGTACCCGGCCCGGGTCGGCATCACCGAATTCCTCGGACCCGGCGGCGACGACTTCCTGCCCACCAGCTTCCAGACGCTGCCGGAGACGTTGCGCGGCGCGGGGTACCGGACCTGCCTGATCGGCAAGTGGCACCTCTCCGAGACCTACACCGGACCTGTCCGCGACCGGCCGGGCAACCCCTGGTCGCACGGGTTCGACGAGGTCATCGCGTCCGAGCAGCAGTACATCGCGGACGGCGACTACTTCTACCCGTACTTCATGCTGCCGGACCTGCCGCAGCGCCTCGACAACGAGTATCTGACCGACCGGCTCAACCTCGAGGCGACGGACTTCATCACGCGGGCGCACGGGGCCGGATCGCCGTTCTTCCTGTACCTCTCGCACTACGCCACGCACCAGACGCTCGCCGCGCCGCAGCCCCTGATCGACAAGTACGCGGCCAAGCCGGGCGCGGGCCAGCCGGGCAAGAAGCCGGTGCTCGCGGCGATGCTCGAGGTCATCGACGGCGGCGTCAAACGGATCCGGGACACGCTCAGCTCGCTCGGGATCGCCGGCAACACGATCATCCTGCTGCTGTCCGACAATGGCGGCGACTCGGCGACCGACACCAGCGTGCCGTTCCGCGGGGCCAAGGCGACCCTCTACGAGGGCGGCGTCCGGGTGCCGATGATCGCGTACCGCCCCGGCGCACCCGGCGGCCGCGTCGTCGACGCTCCATTGTCGACGGTCGACTTCATGCCCACCCTGCTGGCGGCGGCCGGCATCGCCGCATCCGCCGGTCAGAAGGCCGACGGCGTCAGTTTCGCGGAATTGCTGGACGGCGGCGCCGCACCTGCCCGGGACGCGCTCTTCTGGGTGTACCCGCACTGGCACGACCCCGGCCTGCCCAGCGCGTCGGTGCGCAAGGGCCGCTACAAGCTGTTCCGGCGACTGCACGACAACCACGAGGAGTTGTACGACCTGATCGCCGACGAGGCCGAAACGACCGACCTGACCGCGTCGATGCCGGCCAAGGCGACCGAGCTGCGCACCGCGCTCGACGCGCACCTGCGCGACGTGGACCGGTTCCCGCCCTCGCCAGGTGCTTTCCCGACGGCGCTGCTGGAGCAGGAGTTCGACGCCGGCCTGGGCGGATTCACGGTGCTCGCCCCGGCCCCGGAGAGCCGCGCGGGCACGGTCGCGGCGAGCGGCGGCGCGCTCACCGTCACCGCCGGCGGTTCGCCGGCGTTCGCGCTGCTGCGCTCGACCCTCGCCGTCGGCGCCGACAACGTGGCCGCGATCGTGAGCCAGCGCTCGTACGCGAACGCCGCCACCACGGCCCAGGACACGCTCTTCGCCGGCTTCGTCAAGGACGCGCAGAACTACGTGCTCGCCTGGTACAACCACCGCCAGAAACGCGCCGGCTGGGACGTGCGCATCGCTGGCACGCTGACCGGCAACCGCGTCACCCAGCTGGACGGCGCGATCAACTACCCGGGCCCGAACGCGCGCCTGGCCTGCGTGCTGCACGGCGACGAGATCACCGCTTACGCGATCGCGGCCGGCGGTGCGTGGCAGTACCTCTATACAGCGGACATCGGCCGCTTCGTCCGCCTCGACGACCCGGCCGTGCGCGCGACGTACAAGTTCGGCTTCGGCGCCCGGATCGACGGCGGCACGATGACCATCGAGCGTTTCGCCGCCCGCCGGCGTCAGTAGCGCTCGAAGAAGGCTTTGAGCTCCGCGGCGTACTCCGCGGGCTGCTCGAACGGCGCGAAGTGCCCGCCGCGCGCATGCTCGGTGACCCGCACGGTGTTCGCGATCCGGTCGAGCCAGGCCCGCGGCGGCCGGACGAGATCGGCCGGGTACAGCGAGAACCCCGACGGCACCTCCACCCGCCGCGCGTGCTGCGCGAGCGGGATGGCGCCGTTGACGCGGTACATGCGCATCGCCGACCCGATGGTGCCGGTCAACCAGTAAATGGTGACGTTGGTGAGGATCTCGTCGCGGGTGAACGCCCGCTCGACGTCGCCGCCGCAGTCGCTCCAGGCGCGCAGCTTCTCCACGATCCAGGCGAGCAGCCCGGCCGGCGAGTCGTTGAGGCCGACGGCCGCGGTTTGCGGCTTGGTGCGGTGCATGGCCGCGTACGCGCCCTCGGCCGCACCCCAGGCGGCGGCGCTGTCGAGGAAGTCGCGCTCCTCCTGCGCCAGCTCGGCCCGGTCACCGGTGAACACGGGAAATCCGGCGTCCATCCGGTGTACGGCCACGACCCTCTCCGGGTGATCGAGCGCCAGGTAGCGGCTCACCCCACTGCCGATGTCGCCGCCGGCCGCGCCGAACCGCTCGTAGCCGAGCTGGGACATGAGTTCGGCCCACAGCCCGGCGACCGCGATCGTGTCCGGCGGCGTCGTCCCGGTCGGCCGGTCCGAGTAGCCGTAACCGGGCATATCGGGCACCACCACGTCGAAGCCAAGCTCCGTCAGCAGCGGAATCACCTTGGTGTACCGCCAGAACGAGTCGGGCCAGCCATGGCTCAGCAGCAGCGGCCACCCGTCACCATGGGGCGCTTTGGCGTGCACGAAGTGGATCCGGTACCCGCCGATGGTGGTCCGGAACCGCGGCAGCCGGTTGAGCGCGGCCTCCTGTGCGGGCCAGTCGAAGCCGTCGGCCCAATACGTGGCGATGTCACGCAAATAGTTGACGTCCACGCCTTGCGCCCAGCCGGCGTCCTCGGGCACATCCGGCCACCGCGTGGCCCGCAACCGCGCACGCAGGTCGTCCAGTTCCGCCGGCGTGGTGCTCGAGGTGAACGGCTCGCTCATGCCGTAACGCTACGCCAGCCTGCAGGCGTCGATCGCGGCGACGCATTCGTTGTTCGCCGAGAGAACGGTAGCGTGGTCCGGGTGTGGATCGGTGGTCATCAACGTCGAGTGCTGATTGCCGGCCGTACCCTGCGCGGCGGCTCCGTCGACGCGGCGCTGTTGCGGGAGTTGTGCGTCAATGCGGCGCACCGTGTCGACCCGCGCGGCTTGAGGCTCGCCGGGGTGCGCGTCCGCAACAAGCTCGACCTCGCCGGCGTCGACGTCGGGTTCCCGCTGCGTTTCGAGGGTTGCACGTTCGACGAGGCGCCCGACTTCACCGGCGGGTCGGTCCGGGCGCTGGCCATCACCGGCGCGACGCGCCTGCCAGGACTGTTCGCTGACGGCGTCCATGTGCGGGGCGACCTCGATTTGTCTTGGTCGAGCATTGTCGGGGCGCATCCCGGGATTGGCAGCCGGTTCACCGCCGCCGTGTGGCTGCGGGGGGCCGAGGTTGGGCGGCGGCTTTTGCTGGACGGGTCCACCATTGACGGGCAGGGCGGGCGGACGGTGCGGGCCGACCGGATCAAGCTCGGGGGAAGCCTCCGACTCACCCGCGGTTTCGTCGCTCGGGGTGAGATCCGGGTCACCGGGGCCAGGGTCGGAGCGTCCTTCGAGGTCTTTGATGCCCAGCTGGAAGCGCTGGATCTCAGCGAGGCCACCATCGGCGGCGGGTTGCTGGTCACCGGTTCGACCATAGGTGGGCGGATTACGGCCGGGAACGTTGCCGTCGCGGGGCGGGTGCTGATCCGTGACGCCAGGCTGGCGGGCGTCGATGCGCCGCGGCTTTCGGTGGCCGGACCGTTCACCGTCGAGGGGGCGACCCGGGTCGAGGACGGGCTCGAACTGTCCTATGGGGATTTCACCACCGTGTCCATCGGAGGGGAGTGCCGGCTCGAACACCCGGGTGGGATCGCGCTCGATCTCGGTGGGGCGGACGTCCGGTCGCACGTCACGCTGGAGGCGAGGGCCGATGTCGCCGGGACGGTGCGGGTGGCCGATGCGCGCATCCGCGGGAACCTGGCGCTGTCCGGGGTGACGCTGCGCGAACCGATGGCCGGTGGGGCGTTGCTCGCGGCGGATCAGGCCGACATCGGTGGGGAGGTGCAGCTCAACCGGCTCAGCGCGGACGGTGGCTACCTCGGGTTCCGCGGCGCCGTGATCGGGGGCGCGGTCAACGCCGCTCGATGCACGATCAGCAATGGCAGCGATCGTACGGTCTTCCTGTTCCAGGCGGTCGTCCGCAACTCGGTGCGTTTGTGGGACGGGTTCAGCTCGACCGGCTATGTGGTGCTCAATCGGTGCACGATCGAGGGGCGGCTCAACCTGCGGCGCGGGAGTTTCACGTGCCCCGGGCCGTCCCCCGACAACAAGGGCGGCCATGCGATCCAGGCCGTCGGCGCGGCCGCGCGGGGCGGGGCGGCGTTGCTCTGGACCGTGGCCGAGCCGAGCGTGGACTTCCGCAATCTGACCACGACGGTGCTCGAGGACGATCCGGAGCGGTGGCCCGAGCGCATCGAGGTGTCCGGGATGACCTACGACCGGTTCGGGGATCCGCGCTGGGACCGGGCGGCGCGGCTCAGGTGGCTGCGGCGCCAGGTCGAGTACGACGCCGGGCCGTACGAGCAGCTGGCGCGGGTCTTCCGGCGGCACGGGTACACCGCGGATGCCGAGGCGATCCTCATCGAGCGGCGCGATCAGGCCCGGCGGGCGGCGCGGCGGCATCGGCTGAGTCCGGGCGGGCTGCTCGACGCGGCCTACGGGCGGCTGGTCGGCTACGGCTACCGCGCCGAGCGGACCGCGTGGCTGCTGCTCGTGCTGCTCATCGCGGTTTCGGCGTCGCTGTATGTGCCGGCGGTCAGCGGCACGCTGCGCGCGACCGACCCGCGCGGCAACACGTACGCCGTTGACGGGCGGGTGGTGACCGTCGATCCGGCCGATCCGGGCGGGATCCCGCCTGACGCGGCGAGGTCGGCTCAGGCCGCGCGGTCGGATGCGTGCGGGGACGGGCAGGTGCGCTGTTTCAACCCGGTGCTGTACGCCGTGGACACCGTCGTGCCGCTCATCTCGCTCGGGCAGCGCACGACGTGGTACCCGAGCCCGCACACGAGGTATGGCCGGCTCGCCGAGTGGTGGCTCAACCTGGCCACGCTCGCCGGATGGTTGTTGAGCACCATGTACGTGCTGTCGTTCACGAAGCTCGCTCGGTCCGCGTGAACCATTCCCGGCCACAGACCGCGCGGAACAGCGGGCCGGGCAGGCGGGACAGCAGGGCCAGGGTGCGCACGCCCGAGCCGCCCTCGGTCTGGGAGGCGTGGGCGCGCATGGCCGCTCGTTTTTGTCGCTCGTACCGTCTGACGTCAACGACATGCGTGATGTCCCGCCGCGCGGTGAACACCCGGGCGGGATCGCCGAACGGCAGGGACGGCAGCAGGCGGCCGGCGACCCGCAGCACCGCCAGCACCGTGCGCAGGCGTGCGCGGTCGACGGTCGCCTCGAACAGGACGACGTCCGTGAGGGCCGCTGCCGCGCGGGCGACCTTGTGCACCTGGATGTGGTCGGGGTGGCCGTATCCGCCGTTCGCGTCGTATCCGGTGAGGACGTCCGCATGCTCCTCGCGCACGATGGCGGCCAGGCGCTCGGCCGCTTCCGAGACGGGCGCATCCGCGAAACGCGCACCCGTGACGTCGGCAGCGGAGTCCAGGCCGGAGTCCGCATAGCCGAGTGCGACCACCCGGGCACAGCCCAGCGCCGTCGCGGCCGCCATCAGTTCGGCGTGGCGGCGGGAGCCCAGGTCGGCGCCGGGAGTGGCAAGCCCCGCCTCGCCCAGGGTCGCGGTGACCAGGACGACCCGGTGACCCTCGGCCGCCGCGCGGGCCAAGGTGCCGCCGGTCAAGAGCGTCTCGTCGTCCGGATGTGCGTGAAACGTCACGATCGTGCGGCTACGCATGCGCGCGGTCTCCCGAGAAGGCGCGTGCATACAATGCGTCCGCCGCGTCCAGCACGGTGTCCCAGCGTACGCACGGCGCGACCGCGCGGTTGTGCTCGGCCATCGCCGCCGCCCGCCGCGGGTCGTCCAGCACGGACGACAGGACGTTCAGCAGCTCGGCGTCCGAGTGCACCAGCCAGCCCTCGACGCCGTGCCGGATGAAGTCGGCGACGCCGCTGCCCGCGCGCGCCACGACCGGCAGTCCGGCGCTGCGCGCCTCCAGCGCCGCGATGCCGAACGACTCGCGCGGTGCCGGGGCGATGTATACATCGGCCGCGGCGAGCAGGGCGCGGATCGTCGTGCGGTCCTGGGCGCCGGTGAACGTGACCTCCGGTGGGGCGTCGCGGCGCAGGCCGGCCAGCAGCGGGCCGTCGCCGACGAGCACCGCGCGGAAGCGGCCCGGGTACGCGTCGCGCAACGCGAGCAGTGTGCGCAGGAGGGCGCGGGGACGCTTGCGCCGTACCATGCGCATGACGCTGATGAACGTCGGCGGACGGTCGGCCGCACCAGAACTCGGCAGCAGCCACGCGGCCGGGTCGATGCCGTTGGGGAGCACCGCCACCGGCGTGCCGTCCAGGGCCGCGCGTACCGCCGACGCGGCCGCGCTCGACACCGCGGCCCACTGCACGGGCCAGGCGGAGGCGTCGGCCCAGCGGGCGAAGCGGCGTACCAGCGGCAGGATGTCGTGCCACATCGAGTGCACCGACACGACGGTGGGCAGGCCGTTCGTCGCCGCCGCGCGGGCCGCCGTCCAGGCCAGCGGGGAGAACGCCGAGACGTGGGCGTGCACCGCCTCGATGCCGTGGGCGCGCAGGGTCGTGTCGAGCGCGCGGCCGCCGAACCGGCGGTACGGGCCGGCGCCCAGGCCGGTCACGCGCAGGACCGGCATGTCATCCAGCACCGCGGGGGACTGGGCCGTCGTCGTGAGGATCAGTGGATGGTGGCCCTGGGCCGACTGCCGGGCGGCGAGGTCGTGCACCTGGAGCTCGACGCCGCCGAGGCGGGGCAGGTACACGTCGGTGACATGAGCGATGCGCAAAGGGGGGACTCCACTCCGTCACGCGGTGCGGCGGCCGAGCAGCCACAGCGCGGTGGCCAGACCGCCGACGGGGATCTCGGCGACGAAGACGAACGCGCGGTACACGAGGACTCCGGCCAGCGCCCCGGTCGGGTCGGCGCCGAGCGCGATGAGGACCGCGATGGTGCCCGCCTCGACGAGTCCCGCTCCGCCGGGGGTGATGGCGGCGAGGGTCAGGAGGCGTTCGGCGACGAGCCCGGCGAGGATGACGGGCCACGGAAGGTACACATGGATGGCTCTGAAACTCAGCCACAGCAGCGCGCCCTGCAGCGCCCAGTAGCCCGCCATGCCCCAGCTGAGCTCGGCCCAGCGGCGGCGCACGAGGCTGTCGGTGCCGTCCAGGAGCGCGGCGGCGGCCTTCGTCCAGCCGAGGTCGGGGTCGGGACGGCGGCGCAGGCGGGACCACGTGCGTTCGGACCAGGCGACCAGGCGCAGCAGCGGGGCGGCCCGGCCGAGCAGGGCCAGCGTGACGAGCACGCCGGCCGCGAAACAGACGAGCGCGCACAGCAGCCACAGCAGCACGTGCCCGCCGGGGGTGGCCGCCACGAGCAGTACACCCACGGCAACGATCGGCATGAACAGCTTGGCGATGAGGTCCCAGGCCTTGGACACCACCACGAAGCGGGCGAACTCGAGGCCGGTGTGCCCCCAGCCGCGCACCATGCCGAGGTTGAGCGCGGTGCCGGCCACCCCGCCGAGCGGCAGGACGTTGGCCACGGCGCTGCCGGACAGGTTGAGCGTGAGCGCGCGGCGGTGCGACAATCCGGGCAGTGACGCGGTGAGCACGCGGGTGTGCACCACGAGGCCGAGCAGCCACACGACGCCGAGGAACAGCGGCCAGCGCCAGCCGAGGTGGGCGATCAGCCGCCACGCCTCGCCCCAGGACGCCCCGACCTCGCCCACGTTGGCGGCGGCCCAGCCCACGAGCCCCGCCGCGCCGGCCATCAGCGCCGCCCGGCGCGCCCTCACCCCCATCCGGACAGCTGAGCAGAGCAATCCTGAAGAAATGCTGAAGAGCTAGGGCCTGTTTCGGAACTGAGGCGGGGCTGCGGCGGGCCCAGATTCCCCCTGCGCGCACTCCGCGAAAGCCCGGATACAACCCCGGTATCCAAGCTTCCACGGAGCACACGCAGGAGAAATCTGGACTCCGCCGCAGCTCCCACCCCAGTTCCGAAACAGGCCCTAGGCTGCAGCGGTACTTTCTCTGACGACGAGTTCCGTCGCCAGTTCGATGCGCGGCGATTCGATGCGCTCGCCGTTGACGATCCGCAGCAGTGTGCGGGCCGCGGCCACGCCCATCTCGTGCAGCGGCTGGCGCACGGTCGTGAGCGGCGGCGCGGTCCACTGGGCGAAGTTGAGGTCGTCGAAGCCCACGACGCTCACGTCGCCCGGAATGGTCAGCCCGGCCCGGCGGACCGCCTCGTAGACGCCGGTCGCCTGCTGGTCGCTGCCGGCGAAGACCGCGGTCGGCGGATCGGGCAGCGCGAGCAGCGCCTCGGCCGCGCGCAGGCCGCCGTCGTGATGAAAGTTTCCGTACCGCACCAGCTGCCGATCCACCGCCAGCCCGGCCGACTCCAGGGCCGCCCGGTAGCCCGCGATGCGCGCCCGGGTGCACTGGAACTGCTCGTGCCCGCCGATCGCCGCGATCCGCCGGTGCCCCAGCGACGCGAGGTGCTCGGCCGCCGCGTAGCCGCCCGCGAAGTTGGTCGCGCCGATCGACGGGGTGCCCGGCGGCGGCTGGTTCACGGCATCGATGATGACGAACGGCAGGTTGCGCCGGCGCAGGTCGTCGTGCTGGCGTTCGGCCAGCTCCGACAGGACCAGGATGGCGCCCTCGGAGCCGCGCGCGAGCAGCGACTCGACCCAGCGCCGGGTCAGCGACTGCCGGTTGTGCACGGCCGAGACGACCAGGCCCAGCCCGGCCTCCTCGACGACCTCCTCGACGCCGGTGAGGATCGACAGGCCCCAGACGGAGTCGAGCTCGTTGATGACCAGGTCGATGAGGTCGGTACGGCGCCGCCGCCCGTTCTTCGCCGCCCGCGGCCGCTGGTAGCCGCGCTCGGCGAGCAGCCGCTCCACGGTCTGGCGGGTCTTCGCCGAAACATCCGTGTGCCCGTTCAAAACCTTCGAAACCGTGGAGACGGCCACCCGCGCCTCGCGCGCGATCTCGGCCATCGTGGGTCTGCCGTTCGCCGTCATGGGCCACCTGTGAGTTTCGAAAACCATTGCCGGTGTGGCGGGGGGTGCCTTGTGATCGGCACCGTACACCCCACACCGCCTTTTTCGAAATGTTTCTCGAAAGGACAGATGGCGAATGCGCACTGCTGCGCTGATACGCGGAGTCATCGCCGCCGGGCTCGCTGTTTCGCTCACCGCCTGCGGCTCCGCCGGGCCAGGCACCGAGTCCGCCGCGGGTGGCGGCGACATCCAGGTCTGGGCGATCCAGGACGCCTCGGTCAACCCGATCACCACGAAGAGCATCGACGCGTACAACAAGGCCAACAGCAGCAAGGTCAAGCTGGTCACGTACGTCAACGACGCGTACAAGCAGAAGCTCCAGGTCGCCATGGGCTCCCCGCAGGCGCCGGACGTGTTCTTCAACTGGGGCGGCGGCAACCTCGCCCAGTTCGTCAAGGCCGGCCAGGTCGAGCCGCTCGACGACCTGCTCGCCAAGAGCCCGGAGCTCAAGGACAAGTTCCTGCCCAGCGTGATGGACGTGGGCAAGGTCGACGGCAAGCAGTACGGCCTGCCGATGCTCGGCGTGCTCCCGGTCGTGCTGTTCTACAACAAGGAGGTCTTCACCTCCGCCGGCGTGCAGCCGCCGAAGACCTACGCCGACCTGCTGGCCGCGGTGGACACGTTCAAGGCCAAGGGCGTCACGCCGATCGCGCTGGCCGGGTCGCAGGGCTGGACCGAGCTCATGTGGCTGGAGTACATGCTCGACCGCATCGGCGGCGCCGACAAGTTCAAGGCCATCGCCGACGGCAAGGAGGGCGCCTGGAGCGACCCGGCCGTCATCAAGGCCCTGACCGAGATCCAGGCCCTGGCCAAGCGGGGCGCGTTCGGCTCCAACTTCGCCAGCGTCAACTACGACAACCAGGGCGCCTCGAAGCTCATCGCGACCGGCAAGGCCGCGATGCACCTCATGGGCAGCTGGGACTTCACGCTGCAGCAGCAGGCCAACCCGAGCTTCATCACCGATGGCAAGCTCGGCGTGGTGCCGTTCCCGGCCTACGCGGGCGGCGCCGGCGACCCGAAGGCGATCGTGGGCAACCCGAGCAACTACTACTCGGTGAACTCCGCGTCCAAGGGCAAGGACCAGGCGGCCGACTTCCTGGTCAAGTCGCTGGCCTCGGAGGACTACATCAATGGCCTCATCGACGCCGGCCAGGTGCCCGCGGTCAAGGGCGTCGGCGACTCGCTCAAGAGCAAGCCGAACGCGGACTTCACCACGTTCACCTACAACCTGGTGTCCGAGGCGCCGAGCTTCACCCAGTCCTGGGACCAGGCGCTGAGCCCGTCGGTCGGCACCGAGCTGCTGACCAACCTGCAGAAGCTCTTCCTGGGCGACATCACCCCGGACGCGTTCGCGGCCAACATGGCCAAGGCGAAATGACCACAGCGAAAGCGGCGGCACGGCCCGGAGTGATCTGGGCCGCGCCGGCGGTCGTCTTCTTCGCCGCGTTCGGGATCCTGCCGGTCCTCGCGGTGGTGTACCTCAGCTTCACCGAGTGGAACGGGCTGGGCGATCCGGTCTGGACGGGCCTGTCGAACTGGACGGCGCTCGGCGACGACACCGAGCTGTTCGGCGCGGCCGGCCGGACGCTGCTGCTGACGGTCGTGTCGTGGCTGCTGCAGACCCCGCTCGCCCTGCTCATCGGGGTGTGGGCGGCGGGGCCGCAGCGCTCCCGGGCAGTACTGTCGACGCTGTTCTTCCTGCCCTTGCTCCTGTCCACGGCGGCCATCGCGGTCACGTTCGTGGCGCTGCTGGACCCGAACTTCGGCCTGGCCGCGGAAATCGGGGACGGCAACTTCCTCGGGGACCCGGACCGGGCGCTCTACGTCATCGCGTTCATCATCGCGTGGCAGTTCGTGCCGTTCCACACGCTGCTGTACCAGTCGGCGACGCGGCAGATCCCGCGCTCGCTGTACGAGGCGGCGGCCCTCGACGGCGCGACCGGGCCGCGGCAGTTCCTGTCCATCACGCTGCCCCAGCTGCGCAACACCATCATCGCCTCGTCCGTGCTGATGCTGGTGGGCTCGCTGACGTACTTCGAGATGATCCTGCTGACGACCAACGGCGGCCCCGGCACCGCCACCCGCGTGCTGCCGCTGCACATGTACATCAAGGGCTTCGTCGGCTTCGACATGGGCTACGCCAGCGCGCTCGCGGTGCTGCTCGTGCTCGTCGGCACCGCCCTGTCCATCGTCGTCGTCCGCTCCACCGGCTACCACCGGATGACCAGCGACCGGGAGGGCGCGTGAAGCGGATCGGAAACGTCCTGGCCGGTTCGGCCGCCACGATCTGGCTCGTCATCGTGGCCGTGCCGCTCTACTACATCGTCGTCACCGGCTTCCGCACGCAGGAGTCGTACATCGACGCCGGCCCGCTGGACCTGCCGCGCGACCTGACCCTCGACAACTTCGCCGACCTGTGGAGCCTCGGCTTCCCCACGTTCCTGCTCAACAGCATCCTGGTGGCGCTGGGCACGGTGGTCCTGGTGCTCGCGGTCGCGCTGCCGGCCGCCTACGCCATCGTGCGCAATCCCAACCGTACGGTCCGCACCGCGTTCAACATGTTCCTGCTCGGCCTGGCCGTGCCCGCGCAGGCCGTGATCGTGCCCATCTACCTCATCATCACGCGGCTGCACATGTACGACACGCTGACCGCCATCATCCTGCCGACGGCGGCGTTCTCGCTGCCGATCGCCATCGTGGTGCTGACCAGCTCGCTGCGCGACATCCCGGGCGAGCTCTACGAGGCGATGACGGTCGACGGCGCCACCGCCGGGCGCATCTTCGGCCGGCTCGTGCTGCCGCTGGCCCGCCCGGGGCTCACCAGCGTCGGCATCTTCGTCGGGCTGGGCGCCTGGAACGGGTTCCTGTTCCCGCTGGTGCTCACCCAGAGCGAGGAGCAGCGGGTCCTGCCGCTGGGCCTGTGGAACTTCCAGAACCAGTACGGCACCAACGTCCCCGGTCTCATGGCCGCCGTGGTGCTCTCGGCGCTGCCGGTGCTGGCGCTGTACCTGTTCGGCCGCCGCCACCTGCTCAGCGGGCTGGCCGCGGGTTTCGGCAAGTAGATGGGAACCAGATTGAACATCGTCAACCCGGTGCTGCCGGGTTTCCATCCCGACCCGTCCATCCTGCGCGTCGGGGACGACTACTACCTCGCCACGTCGACGTTTGAGTGGTACCCCGGCGTGCGGCTGCACCACTCGCGCGATCTCGTGCACTGGCGGCCGATCGGCGGCGCGCTGGACAGCCCGCGGTTGCTGGACATGACCGGCAACCCCGACTCCGGCGGCGTCTGGGCTCCGTGTCTGTCCTATGCGGACGGTCTGTTCCACCTCGTCTTCACCGACGTGAAGTCGTACTCGGGGTTCTGGGACACCCCCAACTTCCTCGTCACCGCGCCGTCCATCGAGGGCCCGTGGTCGGATCCGGTCCCGCTGCACGCGCAGGGTTTCGACCCGTCGTTCTTCCACGACACCGACGAGGGCCGCAGCTGGCTGCTGTCCAACCGCACCGACTGGCGGCCGGGCAACCCGTGGGCGAACGGCATCATCGCCCAGGAGTACGACCGCACCGCCCGCAAGCTCGTCGGCGAGCCCGTCACCATCTACACGGGCACGCCGGCGGGCATGACCGAGGGCCCGCACCTGTACCGGCGCGACGGCTGGTACTACCTCGTCACCGCCGAGGGCGGCACGGAGTGGTTCCACCAGGCGACGGTGGCCCGCTCCCGCGACGTGCTCGGCCCCTACGAGACGGATCCGGGCGGGCCGCTGCTCACCTCGGTGCACCGGCCCGACCTGCGGCTGCAGAAGGCGGGCCACGGCAGCCTCGTGGACACCCCGGCCGGCGAGTGGTTCTTCGCCCACCTCACCGGCCGTCCGCTGAGCCCCCGCGGCCGCTGCGTGCTCGGCCGGGAGACGGCGATCCAGCGCGTCACGTGGACCGGGGCGGGATGGCCGCGGATCGACGGTGGTGTACCGCACGACGAGGTTCCGGCCCCGCAACTCCCCGCCCACCCGTGGCCGGACGAGCCCGAGACCGACGACTTCGGTACCCCCGAACTCGGCGTGCACTGGGCGACCCTGCGCCGCCCGGCCTCCCGCGACTGGGTGAGCACCGCGGCCCGCCCCGGCCACCTGCGCATCCACGGCGGCCGCTCGGCCGGCGCGCTGGCCGGCGAGAGCCTCGTGGCGCGGCGGGTCCAGCACGCCCGCGCCACGTTCGAGGCGACGGTCGAGTTCCGCCCGGCCCACTTCCAGCACATGGCCGGGATCACCGCGTACTACAACAGCCGCAACTGGTACTTCCTGCGCATCGGCTTCGACGAGCGGCGGGGCGCGGCGGTGGACGTGCTGTCCAGCGATCGCGGGCGGTTGCGGTTGCACGGTCCGGCGGTACCGGTGGCGGGGGCGGTGCGGCTGCGGCTCGACCTGGACGGGGGCGCGTTGCGCGCCTCCTGCGGCGAGACCGAGTGGGGCCCGTTCGACGCGTCGATCCTCTCGGACGAGTACGCCCGCGAGTTCGACGGCGAGACGGCCCGGGCGTGGGGCTTCACCGGCGCGTTCTTCGGCCTGTGGGCCCAGGACCTGACCGGCGGCGGGCTGCCCGCCGACTTCTCCGCGGCTACCTACAAGCCGCAGCGGTGATGCTGGGGCTCGCCTTGCGGTGAGCCCCGTTCCGCGGGGGCGACGAGCTCGATGCGGGGGACCGTGTCGTGCGGGAGACTCGCGTAGTCCCAGCTGACGATGACGTCGAGCTCGCCGCCCAGGGCCCGGTTGAGCAGCTCCTGCAGCAGCACCCCGTCGGGATCGTGCACGGTGTCGACGGTGTCGTAGCCGTGCCGGTCGGCGTGGGCGTTGCACTGATCCAGGTACGTCATCTGGCGCAGGTAGATGACGGCCCGCAGGGGTGGCAGTTTGGCGTCCATGTTCGTGCATCGCGGCTCGCGCCGGATTCGTAACAGATCTTGACAAACTCGGGCGGTTTCAGGGCAGGATCGCGTCCACGTACCCGCCGTCGACGCGGACCGCGCCGCCGGTGGTGGCCGAGGCGAACGTGGAGCTGAGGTACACCACCAGGTTGGCGATCTCCTCGGGTTCGATGAGCCGCTGCAGGAGCGACTGCGGCCGGTGCTTGCGCATGAACTCGCGCTGGGCCTCGTCCCACGGCAGGTCGCGGTCGACGAGCTCGTACACGAAGTCCTCGACCCCGCCGGTGTGCGTCGGCCCGGCGATCACCGCGTTCACGGTCACCCCGCTGCCGGCCGCCGCCTTGGCGAACCCGCGCGCCACCCCGAGCAGCGCCGTCTTCGACACCCCGTAGTGGATCATCTCGGCCGGGATGACGACGGCGGAGTCGCTCGCGATGTACTGCACCCGCCCCCACCCCTTTTCCATCATCCGCGGCAGGTAGGCGCGGGTGAGCCGCACGCCGGCCAGCACGTTGGTCTCGAAGTACCGGCGCCACTCGTCATCGCTGATCTCCAGCGGCTCGACGGTACCGAAGATCCCGAGGTTGTTCACCAGGATGTCCACCTCGGGCAGCACCTCCAGCACCGCCCGGGCCCCCGCGTCGGTGGCCACGTCCCCGGGCGCCGCGACGAAGTCACCTCCGCCCAGTCGTTCGAGGGCCTCGGCGACGGACTGCTCGTTGCGGCCGTTCACGCCGACCCGCGCACCGGCCCGGGCCAGCCCGGTGGCGATGGCCGCCCCGATGCCGCGGGTGGAGCCGGTGACGAGCGCGGTCCGCCCGGTCAAGTCGATCTGCATGTACCCGATCGTGCCACGCCCTACGTGCGCGTCAGCCGCCAAACGTGCGCGCCACCCTTGTCGGTCGCCGCCACCAGCGTCCGCCCGTCGGCGGAGAACGCGACGTTGTTGACGTCCCCGTCGCCCGGCAGGGTGGCCACGAGCCGCCCGTCGGCGGCCGACCAGATCCGCACCTTGTCGTCGAGCCCGCCGGTGGCGACGAGCTTGAGGTCCGGCGAGAGCGCCACCCCGGCCGCGGCGGCGGGCTCCCCGGTGGCGGTGAGCGTGCGCGTGCTCGTCCGCGTGCCGAGGCTCCACAGCCGCGCCTCACCGGTGGCCCCGCCGGTGGCGAGGGTCCGTCCGTCCCGGGAGACCGCGGCACTGTACGGGTTGCCAGCCCCTGGAAGCTCGGCGAGCCTGGTCCAGCCCGGCACCCCGTACAGGCGCAGGGCATCGTCGTCGGGCAGGGCCACCACCAGCTCACCGTCGCCGGTGAACGCCATCGCCCGCACCGGCTTGCTGATCTGCGGCACCGCCGCCACGAACCGCTGCTGCGGCACGTCCCACAGATCCATGCCGGTCTCGTTGTACGCCGAGTACGCCGCGGCCATCCAGCGCCCGTCCGGGGAGAGCGCGACCTTGCCGTAGCTGCGGTGGTAGAACGCGTTCGTGGTGTGGTTCAGCGTGCCCACCGCCTTGCGCGTCTCCACGTTCCACACCTTGACGGTGTCGTCGTCGGAGCCGGACACGAGGGTCTTGCCGTCGGCGGAGAAGGCCACCGACCGTACCCCGCCGGAATGCCCTTCGAGGGTGACGACCGGTTCGAGCGTCCGCCCGTCCCAGAGCCGGATCGCGTGATCGGCCCCGGCGGTGGCGAGCAACGACCCGTCGGGGGAGAAGGCGACATCGGCCACGGCCGCGGCCTCGGAACCGACCCCGAGCCGCCCGGCATCGATCCAGTGCTGCTCAGGAACGGGCCGCACCAGTACCGCGAGGACGACGCCGACGGCCACCGCCGCCACCACACCGACCGCGACCCACCTGGATGATCTCAGAGCCACGGCGGACGCTAACACGACCCGCCACCCCGGAATCACCCGCAGGGCAAGATAGAGCCCCGGGCCGGGGACGAGCGGGAAATCGCACAGCGAATGGCAGTGTGAGGCGACGTTTCGCCGTCTCCCCGATAGCGATATGGCACTTATTACTGCGACGTGAATGAATCGACGATTTGTACCCGCGCTCGGCGATACTGCAAGACAACGGTTGCATGCGGCGAGGGGGCGGTATGGCAGCCCAGAAGGCGATGGACCTCGACGGCGCGGCGCGAGTGCTCTCGAAGATGTTGCTCGCGGCGGGGATGCTGGCCGCTGTCGCCGCGGCGTTCTACGCGGTCGTCCTGTCGCCGCTGCTGATCTATTCGCTGTACGACGACAGCCGCGACTGGTCGCGCCTCGGGGACATCGGCCAGGCTTACGGACCCGCGTCGGCACTGCTGTCGACGGCCGCGCTGATCGTCGTGTCGGCGTCGCTTCTCGTGCAGCGCAACACCTTCAGTCGTACGCGGCGGGCCGAGCATCGGCATCGGATCCGTGAGACGGTGCTGATGTGCATGCGGGAGCCCGCGTACGCGCAGTGCTGGGGCCCCGCTTCGCACCGTCCCATGTGGACGAACGGCTGTTCTTCTACGCCGGCTTCGTGGTGCTGAACTGGGAGTTCGCCTGGGAGGACCGCATCCTCAACGAGCGGGAACTCCGCGTGCTGCTCGTCGCCTACTTCGACTCCGAGGTGCCCCGCATGTACTGGGAGCGCAACGGCGACTGGCACGACCCGCAGCGGCGCTGGCCCCGCCGGGACCGCTTCCGTGCCATTGTCAACGAAGAATACCTATGCGCCATCAAGAAAGGGCCGCCCGCCCGTGCCCATGAGTCCATGGTGCCCGTCGAGCGAACCGTCTTTTACGGCGCCGAGGAATGATCGCCAGTCCGCTGCGGCGAACGTCAAGGCGACGTCGGGGATGACGGAGTCCCGCACTCCGACGGTGCTGCCGGAATTCGAGAACTCGACGCAATTGTGCTCACTTACGCAGCTCGACGCGCGACGCCATGCCGAACGATTGGGGCGCAACTGCACTGCTCCTCCACTGAAAGGATTAACTCACCCAAACCGGACATCGGACGCCAACCATAGCGGGTCGGCGAGCCGTTGTTCTGGACGTGGCTGGGCGGGCGAGTCGCACGATATAGGTGATCGACTTTTAGTGGAAGACCTTGAGGCCGATGACGCCGGCGACGACCAGGAGGAGGCAGAGCAGGCGCATCACGGTGGCCGACTCGCCGAGGAACAGCATGCCGGCCAGCGCGGTGCCCACGGCGCCGATCCCCACCCAGACCGCGTAGCCCGTGCCGATCGGGATGGAGCGCAGGGCGTACCCGAGGCCGACCATGCTGATCACGAGGCCCACGGCGAACACGACCGTGGGGACGGGGCGGGTGAAGCCCGCGGTGCGGCTGAGGGCGATCGCCCACACCGACTCGAACAGGCCAGAGATGACGAGGACGATCCAGGCCATGACGAACACACCGAACCAATCGTGTGGTCGTCTTGTCAGGCCGGGTACGACTCCACTCGTCCGGGACGGCCGCGAGCGCGGCGTCACGTTCAGTATAGCCATCAAAAGGGTCGATCCATTAGCTTCCATGGTGATGGACAGCACCCGGATCGACACGTCGGTGCCGCACCCAGCGCGGCGGTACAGCTACTGGCTCGGCGGGAAGGACCATTTCGCCGCCGATCGGGAGTCGGGGGACGCTATCGCGAAGGCGTTTCCGGCGGTGGTGGAGCTGGCTCGGGCCAACCGGGCGTTTCTGCGGCGGGCGGTGCGCCATGTCGCCGAGGCCGGGGTCCGGCAGTTCCTCGACATCGGGACCGGGCTGCCGGCGCCCGGGAACACGCATGAGGTCGCGCAGGGTGTGGCGCCCGAGGCCAGGGTGGTGTACGTCGACAACGATCCGATCGTGATGATGCACGCGCAGGCGTTGCTCGTCGGGGATCCGCGGGGGCGGACGAGCTATCTCGAGGCCGATGCTCGCGAGCCGGAGGTGATCCTCGGGCGCAAGGAGCTGGCCGAGACGATCGATCTGGGGCAGCCCGTCGGGCTGCTGCTCGTGGCGCTGCTGCACTTCGTGCACGATGACGCGCAGGTCGAGCACACCGTGCGGACGCTCGTCGACGCGCTTGCGCCCGGGAGCTACGTGGTGCTCAGTCACGGGACGATGGACTTCAGCGACGCTGACGGGATCGCGGCGTACGAGAAGATGTTCGCCGCCCGGGGGACCGATGTGCGGGCGCGGTCGCGGGCGAGGCTGGGGGAGTACCTCCGCGGGCTGGAGCTTGTCGAGCCGGGCATCGTGCCGGTCGCCGACTGGCATCCCGACGACTCGGATGCGCCGCGGCCTGTCAGCAAGGACCTGGGCATCGTCGGAGTTGTAGCAACCAAGCGATAAAAAGAGAGCAACCAAGCTTTGAAAGGAACTCGCCGCGGTGGAGCGCGGCGAGTCCCCGGAAACCGCCCGGGCCGGCGGCCATCGGAAGCGTAGAGGCGCCCCGAACGCGAGATCAACGGATCGATCGGGCCGAATCACGCGCGGTAGGTTTTCCGTAGCGGCGCGGTAGCGCATTATCGTGCTGGGGTGCAGATCCGATTCGACGTGCCGGCCGACCCCGGCTATCCGGGCCGCGTGGCCGCCGTGCTCAGCGCCGCGCGGTTGCGCAAGTTCACGAACATCGGTGCCGTGCTGCTCGCGCTCGGGATCATCGGGCTGGCCGCGTCGCGGGTGGCCGGCTTCGGCACGCAGCTCGAGCAGCTGTACTTCGCGCTGATCATCGGCGGCGGCCTGTCCATGCTGTACGCGCCGTGGGTCCGCCTCAACGCCAAGCGCAAGTCCGGCAAGTACGCGGTCGAGGGCGCGTACGACATCACCGACGACAACATCCAGATGCGCAGCGGCACCGAGCAGGGCGGCATCGCCTGGGACGGCGTGTCGCGGGTCGCGGAGACGCCCGAGTTCTGGATCGTCTACGTCGGACGCATCCCGGCCACGGTCATCCCACGCACCCTGATGTCACCCGACCAGGACGCAACGCTGCGCACCTTCATGGCCAAAAACGGCCTGCTGCCCGTCTAGGCCGGGCCGGCGTCGCGCCGGGCCGGCGCAAAGGCCGACGCCGGTCTAAGCCGGGCCGGCGTCGTGGCGGGCCTGCGCCGCCAGGATCTCGTCCACGTTGCCGCGGATCCAGCCGACGATCACCAGCAGCCGCTCGGCCAGGCCGTGGCCCAAGGGCGTCAGCCGGTACGTCACGCTCGGCGGCGCCGTCGCCCGCACCTCGCGCCCGATCAACCCGTCGCGGACCAGCGTGCGCAAGGTCTGCGACAGCATCTTCTCGGTGATGCCGCCGATCCGGTCGCGCAGCTCGAAGAAGCGCAGCGGCCCCTCGTGCAGGGTCGCCAGGATGAGCATGCCCCAGCGGCTCGTCACATGGTCGAACACCGCGCGCCCCGGGCAGGCGCTGTTGAATACGTCACCCGGGAACCCGCCGGCACCCGGCCCGGACTCGACCCCTACCGTCACGACCTGAGCTTACCCCGAGGTATGAGCTATCCAGAAGATAGCCCGGCTGCCTAGCGTGGGCCGCATGACGACGAACCTCGTAATCGGCGCCACCGGCAACGTCGGGCGCCATGTCGTGGCGGAGCTTCGGAATGCGGGCGAGGAGGTGCGGGCATTTGCCCGTACCATTGCGGCGGGAATCGACTCGGTGCCCGGCGACCTGACCGAACCCGACACCCTCGCGAAGGCGCTCGACGGCGTCGAAACCGTGTTCCTGCTGTGGCGCGCGCTGCCCCTCGACGCGGCCCCGCCGGTCGTCGCCGCCATCGCCGAGGCGAAGCACGCCCGCCGGGTGGTGTTCCTGTCCTCGGCCGCCGCGGACGGCCCGGTAGCCGCGCTGCACCACGGCATCGAGGAGCTGATCCGGGCGACCGGCCTCGAATGGACGTTTCTGCGAGCCGCGCAGTTCGCGGCCAACACCCTGGAATGGGTCCCGCAGATTCGCGCGGGCGATGTCGTTCGCGGCGCGCACGGTGACGTTCCGACGACGCTCATCCACGAGCGCGACATCGCCGCCGTGGCGGTGCGCGCGATGACCGGCGACGAGCACCTCGGCCGCCGCTATGTGCTCACCGGCCCGGAGATCCGCACCCCGGCCGAGCTCGTCCCGGTCATCGGCGAGGTCCTCGGCCGCGACCTGCGCTGGGACGAGGGCACGGTCGAGGAGGACCGGGCGCGGATGCTCGCCTGGATGCCGGCCGCGTTCGTCGACGCCGTGCTGGAGGACCGGGCCCGGCGCACGCCGCCGCTGCACACCACGACCGTCGAGGAGGTGACCGGCGCGCCGGCGCGCACGTACCGCGAGTGGGTGACCGAGCACATCGAAGCGTTCGCGGCGGCCACCCGCTAGCGGGACTGGCTGACCGTTCCGTCGGCGGCGACGCGGATCTCACCCTGCGGGGTGGGGTCCGCGCACGCGCTCGCGGTCCCGGGGCACACGCCGGTCGGGCGCACGGTGACCGGCGCGTCGCTCACCAGGGGAGCGGTCACGGTCACGGTCACCGCATCCATCGTGAGCCTGGGCACCGGCGCGTAGCCGTACCCCGGGCCGGAGGACGGGAGCCGCACCGCCCCGCACGTGTCGGACGTACACGGGAGCGGGCTCATCTGTCCCGAAATCATCAGCGGCACGTCGAGCTCGTCGCAGCCCCAGCCGCCGCACACCCGCAGCTGCACCGACGGCACGCGCGGGGCGAGCGCCTCGTCGACCGACACCGCGAACCCGCGCAACGGCGCCGCCGCACCACCGCCGGACTGCACCGGTCCGGCGGGCAGCATGCATCCGGACAACAGAGCCTCCGCCAGTACGGCGATCAGCAGCATCCTCACGTCAAGGCAGACGCGCACCGGGCGCGGCCGGTTCCCGCAGCAGCGGCAGCAACTGCCGGCCCTGGCGCGCGATCTCCGGCAGGTACGGCGTGTCGGAGAGCACGAAGTGGGTGATGCCCAGCTCGCGGTACCGGTGCAGCGACCGCGCCACGTCGGCCGGCGATCCGACGAGCCAGGTGCTGCCCGCCCCGCTGCCGCCGACCCGGGCCGGAGCCGTGAAAAGGTTGTCGTCGAGCACGTCGCCGCGCGCCGCGAGCTCCTGCAGCCGGTGCTGGCCGACGGCGCTGTCCCAGTTCGCGTCGCGGGTGACGGCGGCCGCGGCCATCCGGGCGATCCGCTGCTCGGCCTCCGCCCACGCCTCCGCCGCCGTGTCGCGCACCAGCGTCGTGACGCGCAGCCCGAACTCGAGCGGCGCGTGCTCCCGGCCCAGCTCGTCCGCGAGCGCGCGCAGCCGTTCGATGCGGGCCCGCACCGCGTCCAGCGGCTCGCCCCAGAACAGCTGGACGTCGGCCTCGAGCGCGGCGACCCGCTCGGCCGCTTCCGACGCGCCGCCGAAATACAGCCGCGGGTGGCGCGACTCGTTGCGCACCGCCAGGGTCGAATCGGCCACCCTGAAATGCCCGCCGTGGTACGTCACGTGCTCCCGCGTCCACAGCCGGCGCACGAGCTGCAGGAACTCGGCCGTGCGGGCGTAGCGGCGAGCGCGGTCGGTCTCGTCGTCGCCGTACGCGGCCAGGTCGTCCGTCCCCGAGACGACGTTGACCAGCACGCGACCGCCGGTGAGGTGGTCGAGCGTGGCCGCGGCCGCCGCGAAGTGCGCGGGGTGCCAGTACCCGGGCCGGACGGCGATCAGCGGCTTGAACGTCGTGGTCCGGGCGGCGAGCGCCGCGGCGACCGTGAACGTGTCGGGCCGCCCCCAGCCGGCGCCGAGCAGTGCCCCGCCCCAGCCATGAGCCTCAATGGCCTGGGCCTGCGCGGTCAGGGTGTCCAGGCTGTTGTGGCCGTCCACGACGTCATCGCCCCGGTGCCCGGGTCGAGCCTCGTTCGGGATGTACCAAAGATACTCGCTCGCCACGTCCTAATCATACTCAACCGATAGGCAAGAGATGAGCCGCGTCGACGGTGAGCCGCTCGATGCCGCGCAGACCCGCCTCGAGCATGTCCGGCGACACGGCGGCGGTGTCGACCCGCCACGTCAGCTCCAGCCCGTCGCCTCCCGCGTCGACGTGCAAGAAGCAGGTCGCGTCGTACTCGTTGGAGCTCGGCCCCCACCGCAGCGTGCTCGGCCCCGTGGCGGCGGGCGGTGCCTGCGCGGCGGAGCGCCGGCGGTCGTTGAAGTAGCACATGGTGTCGAGTTCCACGCCGCGCTCGGTGCCGACCCGGTCGACGAGCGCCCACAGGTCGCGCGGGTGGTAGTAGGCGTGCATGCCGGCCGCGAGTTGCGCACTCCAGGCGCGCGCGACGACCTCGTCGAAATCGGCGTCCCCGCCCGCGTCGAACACGGCCAGCCCGGCCTGCGCGAGATTGCTCACCGAGGCCGCGAACCCGGGCCGGAAGCGGTTGCTCACCACGATCCGGAACGCGCCGACCGGCTGCCCGGAAAGCCGGGCCAGCACCACCGCGTACGCGGCCAGCAGCACGGTCCCGCTGTGCACCTTCGTGCGCTCGGCGAGCAGGTGCACGGCGCGATCGGTGGCCGGGCTGGTCAGCGTCGCCTCCTGCCAGCGCATCGGCTGCGGCTCCAGGGCCCGCGGAAAGCGGCGGGGTTCGATGGCGCGCAGGTGGCGCTCCCAGTACCGCAGCGACGCATCGTGCTGCCGCCGCGCCGCCCGCCCTTGCTGCGCCCGCGCGAGCTCGAGCGGCTGAATGCCCTCGACCGGGGCGTCGGTGCCGAGGTTGGCCAGATCGGCGACGAGTGCCTCGAAGCCGTACCCGTCGATGACCATGTGGCAGTAGAGCGCGACCAGGTGCAGCGCCCGCTCGCCGTCAGCGATCACCGCCATGCGCACCGGCCAGTCGGTCACCGGATCCCAGGGCGCCGACTCGTACTGCGCGCGAATGGCGCTCGGATCGCTGTCCGCCCCGAACACCTCGAGCACGATCTCGCCGGCCGGCGCGAGGTCCTGCAGAGGCGTGGCGTCCTCGAAGCGCAGCCGGGTGCGCAGCGACTGGTGCCGGCTCATGATGAACCCGAGCAGCTCCGCGATCCCGTCGACGGTCGTGCCCGGTTCGAGGGGCATGGTGCCGCCCGCCCACTCCACGGCCTGCACCACCTGCATCGAGCGCCAGGCCGCGAACTGGCCCCAGGTCAGCTCGCCGGTGCCGGACCCCTCACCCGCGAATGCCACGGTGATGCGACGCATTTGCCGGCTCCTTCGAAACGGTCGGGGCCGGCGGCGCTTGCGCTCGCCGCCGGCCCGATACCACGGATTCTCAGAGGGTGCGAACGGACTTCATGGTCGACCTCCCTTCGGGCACCGCGTCGGTCGATGGGTCGGACTTTAGCGGCGCCACAAAGGCTTCAGCGACGGTACGGATGCAAATGACATCGATTCATGTAAGCATTTCAAGATAGAGGGTGATGATAGGGTTCGACGCCGTTGAAATTCGCGGACGTCATTGCGTCGGATCGGCCAGCCCGTTCCGGTACGCGTACACCACCGCCTGCACCCGGTCGCGCAGATCCAGCTTCGTCAGGATCCGCGACACGTACGTCTTGACGGTCTCGGCACTGATCACGAGCGTCGCCGCGATCTCGGCGTTGGACAGCCCGGTCGCGATCAGCCGCAGCACCTCCAGCTCCCGCGGCGCGAGCAGCTGCCCGGCCGCCGTCGCGGGGTCGGCGGGCCGGACCCGGGTGCCGAACCGCCCGATGAGCTGCCGGGTGACTGCCGGCGCGAGCAGCGCCTCCCCGGCCGCGACCGTGCGCACGCCCGCGATCAGCTGCTGCGGGGTGGCATCCTTGAGCAGGAACCCGCTGGCGCCGGCGCGCAGGGCCTGGAACACGTACTCGTCCAGGTTGAACGTGGTCACCACGAGCGTCTTGACCGGATCGGCGACCCCGGGCCCGGCGAGCTCGCGGGTGGCCTCGATTCCGTCCAGCACCGGCATCCGGATGTCCATCACGACCACGTCGGGCCGCAGCCTGCGCGCCAGGTCGACGGCCGCGCGGCCATCGCTCGCCTCCCCGACCACGTCGAGGTCGTCCTGCGCGTCGAGGATGGTGACGAAGCCGGTACGAACGAGCGCTTGATCGTCACAAACGAGCACCCGAATGCTCATGCGGTGTCTCCAGCCGGGATGCGGGCGGCCACGGTGAAGCCGCCGTCGGGGGAGCGGCCGGCGGTCAGCTCGCCACCCAGGATCTCGACGCGGTCGCGCAGCCCGTCCAGCCCCCGCCCGGACCCGCCGACCGCCCGCGCGGGAAGGTCGCCGGCCTCGTTCACGACCGTGATGCGCACCCCGTCGCGCTGGTGCGCGAGGTGGACGGTCGTCGCGCGCCCGGGCGCATACTTGAGCACATTGGTGAGCGCCTCCTGCACGACCCGGTACGCGGCCAGCTCCCGCCCGGACCCGAGCCCACCCGGCTGGCCCTCCTCAACGAGCTCGACCGGCTGCCCCGCGCCCCGCGCCTGCGCCACGAGATCGCCGAGCGCCGCGAGCGTCGGCAGCTCGCCCCGCGGCGCGATCCGGTCCGGGTCCAGCACCCCGAGCAGGTCCCGCAGCTCGCTCAAGGCCCGCCGCCCGGTGCCGCTGATCGCCTCCAGGTTCGAGCTCGCCTTCGCCGGCGCGAACTGGGCGGCATCCGCCTGCACCACCATCGCGGTAACGTGGTGGGTGATCACGTCGTGCAACTCCCGCGCGATCCGGGCCCGCTCCCCGGCCCGCGCCGCCGCGGCGGTGGCCCGGCGCCGCTCGTCCTCGGCGATCCGCCACTGCCGCAACCGCGCCCCGGCCGCCCACCCGAGCGCCACGAGCAGGAAGAACAACACGAAGTCCTGCGGTTGCGCACCCGACCCGGCGGCGTGCAGCCCCACCGCCAGCCCGACATACGCGGCGACGGTCGCCCCCGTCATCCACGCCCGGTGCCGCTCCTGGTGCGCCGCCGCACTCCAGAGGGCGACGAGCAGCCCGGCCCCGGCAAACGTCGGATAACCCCGCAGCTCTTGTACCGCGAAGCCGGCCACCGCCACCGCCAGCACCCCCGCCGGCCACTTCCGCCGCCACGCCAACGGCAACGTCTGCGCCAGGGCAGCGGCCACAGCAAGCACGTCGATGGGCCGGTGCGGCAGCTCGCCGAGCCGCGTCCCGTACGGCGGCAGCGGCGGCAGAAACGCCAGCACCGCCAGCAGGACCCCGAACGCCCCGTCGCGCACCACGACACTGCGCTCGCGCCACCAGACCAGGGCGCCACGGCTCGGGGCGGCCAGACGCAACACGCCCGCAGCGTAGCGACCGTCCGCCATCGTCGTTCGCCTGTCCTTCCACCTGTCGTGCCTCTTCTGACGCACTGCTGCGGCTCTGGCGCGACCGGAATGTATTAGCGTGGTCCCGCAGACGACTTTGGTTACCGTTCGGTGGTTCAGACCGTAGATTCAGGAGCCGGGTTCGTCGTGGTCATCATTCGGTGGTCCAGGAGGAGCATTTGGAAAGAAGGAGGATTTCTTGTTTTAGGGGAAGCCCACTAGCTCAACCCCGGCCTCCACGGCGAACGATTTGCCCGGTCCGGTATGCGTGGCGCAGGAACAATGCCGCCACCGCCACGCCCGCGACGATTGCCAGCACGCTTCCCTCCGGCCCGAACGAGCCCCCGCTGATCAGCTCCGAGCCCGGGGCTGAGCCACGCAGCAGGCCGTGGGTGCCCGTGGTGCCCGAGACCACCGTGCCGAAGAGGCCTGACTCGGCGAAGTTCCAGCCCAGGTGCAGCCCGATCGGGACCCACAGTGAGCGGGTCGCCGTGTACGCCGCGCCCAGCATCAGGCCCGCCTCCGCCGCGATGGCCAGGGCGCCCCACGCCGTTGCGCCGGGGTTCAGCAGGTGCAGGGCGCCGAACAGAACGCCCGACACGGCCAGCGCCGCCCAGGTGCCCAGCCACTCCTCGACCAGGCGGAACAGGGCGCCGCGGAACAGCAGCTCCTCGGCCACCGCGGCGCCGATCATCGTGCCCAGGGTGGCGAGCATGGCCCAGAAGGAGCCCCAGCCCTCCACGCGGTAGCCGCCGAAGAGCGCGATCAGTCCGATCGTCACCGTGAACAGGGCGATGCCGGCGGCCGTCCAGCGGAGGACCTGCGGGGCCAGGGTGGACCAGGCCGCCTCGGTGACCGGGCGCTTCTCCAAGGTGGAGACGAGCCGGCGGTACATGAAAAGGGCTCCAATCGCGGTCGAGGCTCCGCAGATCAGGGCCAAGGCGAAGTTGCCCGACGCCGCCTGGTTGAGCGCGGCCGAGGCCACGAGCACCACCGCGAACACCGCGATCATCACGAGCAGGCGCAGGCCGATCCGCCGCGCCGGTACCGTCCGGGTCTCGGTCATCGTTGTCTCCTTCGGAAGATGACATCGATGACGCTAGGTGGAGCGGGCGGGGCCGGGCGTCACCGTGCGGTGGGCACCCTCGTGTAGCTCGTTCGGGGGACAAGCGCAGGTTACGGGTTTGCCGAACTTTCACTCCGGAGAGGGATCGACAGTTCGCTCTCTGTATAACTTGCGGGCGAATCGTCGTTTCACGGACTAGTTGTGAGCAGCCTCCCAGCACACGATGGCACTGTGGAGCTGTCTGTGCTCTCGTCGACCGACGGCGAGCGGTGCCTGTTCGAGCTGACCGGGGTGGCCGATTACGCGACCGCGCCGTACCTGCGCCAGCTTGTGTTCGCACAGCTCGACGCCGGGCGGCGCGAGATCGTGCTGGAGGCTGGGCGGCTGCGGCTGATCGACGCCGCGGCCATCCGGGTGCTGCTGTATGTGCGCCGCCGCGCCGAGCAGCACGGTGCCTGTGTGCGCCTGGCCGGGACGAACGGGACCGTCCTGGCCGCGCTGGAGATCGTCGGGGCGGCCAAGCGGTTACGCGCCTACGACGAGCTTGACTGGCCGGTCGACGAGCGACAACGCGAGCCGATCATCCTCAGCGAGCTGCCGCCGCCGCCCGGGCAGTTCCCGGCCGAGGTGATCGAGCTGGTGCGCCGGTTCCGGGAGCTGGACCCGTCCGACCCGCAGCGGCTGCGGGCCCGCAACGCCGTCGTCGAGGCCTGCCTGCCCGCGGCGCGGCGGATGGCCCGCCGTTACGGGCCGCCGGACGCGCGCGGCGACCTGATGCAGGTGGCCGCGCTCGGGCTGGTCAAGGCGGTGGACGGCTTCGACCCCGAGCACGGCGTCGACTTCGGGGCCTACGCGACCCCGACGATCATCGGGGAGCTCAAGCGGTACTTCCGCGACCGTACCTCGGGCGTGCGCGTCCCCCGCCGCCTGCAGGACCTGCGCATCCGGCTGCAACGGGCGCGCGACGAGCTCACCCAGCAGCTGCGCCGCCCGCCGGTGATCGCCGAGCTGGCGGCCTATCTGGGCGTGGCGGAGCGGGAGGTCGCCGAGCTGATCGTGGCGGCCCGGATGCTGCGCCCGCTGTCGCTGGAGGCGCCGACCCACACGGGTTCGGAGCCGGAGGTGACGGTGGCCGAGACCGTCGGCGTCGACGAGCCCGAGTACGACCTGGTCGAGCACCAGGAGGCGCTGCGCCGCCTGATCGCCCGGCTGCCGGAGCGGGAGCAGCGCATCCTGGCACTGCGCTTCTACGGCAACCACACCCAGTCGGAGATCGCCGCCGCCGTCGGGCTGTCCCAGATGCACGTGTCCCGCCTGCTCGCCCACGCCCTGGACTTCCTGCGACGCCATCTGAACGCCTGATCGGAGCCGTTGGTACCGTTTTCGGTCATGGCCGACGGTGCACCCATCATGCTGTACAACTCGCTCACCCGGCAGGCGGAGCCGCTGCGCCCGCTCGTCGCCGGCGAGGTCGGCATCTACACGTGCGGTCCCACCGTGTACTCCTACGCGCACCTGGGCAACATGCGCCCGTACGTCTTCAGCGACACCCTGCGCCGGGTGCTGGAGTGGAAGGGCCTGCGCGTCCGCCAGGTCGTCAACATCACCGACGTCGGCCACACGGTCGGCGAGAGCGACCTGGGCGAGGACAAGGTCGAGGCGGCCGCCAAGCGCGAGCTCAAGTCGGTGCGGGAGGTCACCGCCCACTACACCGAGGCCTACCTGCGCGACATCGCGAGGCTGAACGTCCGGACCCCGTCCGACCTGCCCCGGGCCTCCGACTATGTACCGCAGATGATCGACTTCGCCCGCAAGCTCGATGCGGACGGTTTCACGTATCAACTCGACAGCGGCCTCTACTTCGACACCGCCCGCTCGCCCGGCTACGGCACCCTGGCCCAGATCTCGATGGAGGGCCAGCGCGAGGGGGCGCGGCTGGAGACCGTACCCGGGAAGCGCAACAAGGCCGACTTCGCCGTCTGGCGCACCGAGGCCCCCGGCCAGCGCCGGGTCATGCGCTGGGAATCCCCGTGGGGCCCCGGCGTGCCCGGCTGGCACCTGGAGTGCTCGGTGATGAGCATGGACCTGCTCGGCGAGCACTTCGACATCCACACCGGCGGCGTCGACCACCGCGAGATCCACCACGTGAACGAGATCGCGCAGAGCGAGGCGTACCTCGGCGCCGGCCGCCCCTGGGTCCCGCTGTGGCTGCACAACGAGTTCGTCCTGCTGCGCAACCGCAAGGTCGCCAAGTCCGAGGGCGGCGCCCCGCTCCTGCAGGATCTGGTGGACGACGGCCTGCACCCGCTGGCCTACCGCTACTTCCTGCTCACGGCCACCTATCGCAGCCAGCTCGAGCTGACCGACGCCGCCGTGCGGGCCGCCTCATCGGCCCTGCGCCGGCTGCTGGGCCGCGCTCAGCCCCTGCGCCCGCTGCCCGCCATCCCGACCCTGACCGCCGCCCTCGACGCGATGACCACCGAAGCCGGCCGCGCCGCCCTGCACCGCCTGGACGAGGCGCTGTCCGACGACCTCAACACCCCGCGCGCGCTGGCCGACCTGACCACCGCGCTGCGCGCCGAAGAACTTCCAGAAGGCGATGCGACGGTACTACTGGCGGCGGCCGAAACCGTCCTCGGCCTGAGCTTGGACACGCTCGACCCGGCCGAGCTGGACGGCCGCACCGAGGTGTCCACGGTGGACGAGGAGCTGCGCGACCTGCTCGCCCAGCGCGAGGACGCCCGAAAGCGCCGCGCCTGGGCCGAGTCCGACCGCATCCGCGACGAGATCGCCGCCGCCGGCTGGCGCGTGGTCGACACCGCCGACGGACCGGTGCTGGAGGCCGTCCGCCAGCGGCTCGACGACGAGGAGTAGGCCCCTTTTGCGTGACGGTGGCGACCACGTGGTCGCCACCGCCGACGGACCGGTGCTGGAGGCGGTCCGCCAGCGGCCCGGCGACGAGTTGGCCGGCGAGGAGTGGGGCCGGGGCGCGTTCAACGCCGACGACATCGCCCGCGCCGCCGTGGTCTGCACCCGGCACTGGGCCGGTGTTAAAGGCCGTCCGGCAGCGGCTCGGCGACGAGTAGGCCTTCTTGCGTGACGGTGGCGACCAGTTCGCCGGTGCCGTCGTACACGTGGGCGGTGCCGAGCGCGCGGCCGTGGGAGGCGACCGGCGAGTGCTGGTCGAACAGGAACCACTCGTCGGCGCGCGAGATGTGGTGGAACCACAGGGCGTGGTCCAGCGACACCGTGTCCCACGCGTGGCTGTGGTCGCGTTCGCGGCCGAGGCGGAGACCGTGCGGTACCAGAGCGGCCGACAGCAGGGTCAGGTCGCTGGCGTAACAGAGGACCGCCGCGTGCACGACGGGATCGTCGGGCAGGGCGCCCGCCGCGCGCATCCAGACCAGGCCGCGTGACGGCGGGCCCGCGGGGGTCGGGGCCACGCGGAGCTCCACGGCGTCGAAGCCGGTCCACAGGCCCGTCAGGCCGCCCTCGTCGGCGATGGTCTCGTGCAGGGTCGGGGCGTCCTCCGGCTTGCCCGCGTCCGGTGGCGGGGTCTGGTGCGTGACACCGCTCGACGGGGCGCCGAATGCGGCCGTCAGCCGGACCACTTCGCGGCCGTGCTGGGTGATCGCGACCGAGCGGGTCGAGCGGGTGCGGCCGTCGCGGACGTGCTCGACCGCGAACCGGTTCGGCGCCGGGGGCAGGCCGGGGCGCAGGAACGTGGCGTGCAGCGACTGCGGGACCTGCGCCGCCGGCACCGTGCGGGCGGCGGCGACCAGGGCCTGGGCGGCGAGCTGGCCGCCGAAGACGCGGGGCAGGTCCAGGGCGGCGTTGCTACCCTCGAATGTGGACGGTGCGACCTGCCGGAGGTTCAAAACTTCCAGCAGGTCCGGTACGTCATGCTGTCCCACGGCGCGGCGGACGCGGGAAGAAGCCGCTGGTGCGGGCCACGTACTCGGCGTACTCCGGGCCCCGTTTGCGGCTCATCCGCCGCTCCAGCAGGGCCTTGCCGCTTTTGTTCACCAGCATGTGGGTCATCAGCGCGGGGCCGACGATGCTCAGCAGGCCGACCCAGTGCGAGCAGGCGAGCAGGAACAGCCCGGTCCACACGACGGAGTCGCCGAAGTAGTTGGGGTGCCGGGTCCAGGCCCACAGGCCGCGGTCCATCAGCCGGCCGGTGTTGGCCGGGTCGCGCCTGAAGCTCGCCAGCTGCGCGTCGCCGACCGCCTCGAACGCGAAGCCGATCGCCCAGACCGCGACGCCGGCCCACAGCAGCACCGGGATCGGCTCGGCGACGTACATGGCCACCTGGACCGGGAGCGAGACGACCCACATGATGGCGCCCTGCGGCCAGTGATGGTCCGGATGACGTACGGCACCAGCTTCCCCTGATTGTGCCGGAGCAGGGCCGCGTACCGCGGGTCCTCGCCCTTGCCCCGGTTGCGCGCGTAGATGTAGGCGCCGAGCCGCACGCCCCACACCGCTGTCAACGCCAGGGTCACCCACCGCTGCCGCCCGTCGCCGTGGCCGGCCGAGAGGAAGAACGACACGGCGGCGACGACGACGAAGCCGAGTCCCCACACCGTGTCCACGATGGACTGCTCACCCCGGCGCAGCGCGTACGCCATCGTCAAGGCCATCACGACGAGGACCGCCGCCGCCGAGAGCAGCAGATTGAGGCCGAGCGCGGTCCAGTTCACGGCAGCGTCTCCTCGGCGAAGTCGGCGAAGGCGTCCTGGGCGGTGCGGTACTCGTGCGGCTTCCCCGAGCGGCTGGCGTCCAGCAATCCGGTGAGTCCGGCCGCGTCCAACGTGGACGGAACCTGGACGGTGCCCCACTCCACGGAGCTGGTCGCGCGCAGCGAGCCGTTCGCGGCCACGATCACCTCGCCGTTGAGCGTGCCGGCCGGGTCGACGAGCGCGGCGACCACCGGCGCCACCGACGCGGCCGTCATCGCGTCGCGGAACCGCTCGGCCATCCCGGCGTCCGTCATCTGCGTCGTGGCGTAGGGCAGCAGCACGTTCGTGTACACCCCGCGCGGCGCCCCTTCGACGGCGATCGTGCGGCCCAGCGCGATGACCGCGCCCTTGCTGGCCGCGTAGGCCGCGACGGTCGGCTCCCCGTGCAGCCCGGCGGTGCTCGCCACGAGCACGATCCGCCCGCCGCCCGCGCCCCGCATGTGCCGGGCGGCCGCGGCGGCGACCCCGGCGGTGCCGAGCACGTTCACGCCCTGCACGGCGGCGAAGGCGTCCAGCGTCGTCTTGTGGAACATCGCCGGCCCGGAGATCGCGGCACTGGTGACACAGAAGTCGAGGCGGCCGTACACCGAAAGGGCCGTCTTCACGAGATTGTCGCCGGCATCCGGTTCGGTCACGTCGGTGTAGTCGGCGACGGCCCGCCCGCCGGCCGCGGTGATCTCGGCGACCACGGATCCCGCCGAGTCGACCTCGCGGTTGCGGTTGTTCACCACCACGGCCGCGCCCAGCGAGGCGAGGTGCAGGGCGAACGCGCGGCCGAGCCCTTTGCCGCCGCCGGTCACGATGCCGGCGAGGCCGTCGAGGCGGTTCACGCGTCGACCCGCTCGACGAGCACGGCCACGCCGAGCGCGGCGAGGTGCAGGGCGAACGCGCGGCCGAGCCCTTTGCCGCCGCCGGTCACGATGCCGGCGAGGCCGTCGAGGCGGTTCACGCGCTGACCCGCTCGACGAGTACGGCCGCGCCGAGCGTGGCGAGGTGCGGGGCGAACGCGCGGCCGAGTCCCTTGCCGCCGCCGGTCACGATGCCGGCGAGGCCGTCCAGGCGGCTCACGCGCCGACCCGCTCGACGAGCACGGCCACGCCGAGGCCGGCCGCGCCCGACACCGCGGCGACGCCGTAGCGGCCGCCGCGGGCCCGCAGCTCCTCGACGCACTGGCCGAGCAGGATCGCGCCGGTCGCGCCGAACGCGTGCCCCATCGCGATCGTGCCGCCGTTGGGGTTCATCCGTTCGGGGCCGGCGTCTAGGTCGCGGCGGAACTTCAGGCACAGCGCCGAGAACGCCTCCGCGAACTCGAACACGTCGATGTCGGCCGGGGTGAGGCCGGCCTTGGCGATGACCTTCTCCACGGCCTGCTGCCCGGCGGTCAGCATGATGACCGGGTCGGTACTGCACGTCGCCGCGCCCACCACCCGCGCGAGCGGCTGGAGACCGGCCGCTTCGGCCGAGGCTCCGGTCCCGAGCAGCACCAGGGCGGCGGCGTCGGCGATGGCGGGGGAGGTGCCGACCGTGTGCCGGTGCTCGATCGTCCCGGCCTCGGGGTGGGCGGCCAGCGCGATGGCGTCCTGCCCGGCGGCGCCCAGCTCGGCGAAGGCCGGCGGCAGTGCGGCCAGGGACTCGAGGGTGGTGCCGGGCCGCACCAGCTCGTCGCGGGCGAACCCGTCGACGTCCACGACCGCCCGCGCGTAGAAGCCGGCGTCCCAGGCGCGGGCGGCCTTGGTCTGGGTCTCCAGGCCGTACCCGTCGAGGGCGTCGCGGGGAATGCCGTCCAGCGTTGCGTTGAGGTCGGCCGCGATGCCCATGTGGATCGAGCCGACCCGGCGGATGGTGTCGGGGTCGCTCCACAGCGGGCCCTCGTCGGAGAACATCGGCACCCGGGAGACGCTCTCCACCCCGCCGGCCACGGCCAGGTCGAGGTCCTCGGCGCGGACCCGGGCGGCGGTCTGGGCGACCGCGTCGATGCCGGACGCGCAGAACCGGTTGAGGCTGACCCCCGGCACGTGCTCGCCCCAGCCGGCCAGCAGCGCGGCGGTGCGGGGGAGGTTCGCGCCCTGCTCGCCGTTCTGGGAGGCGAGGCCGAGGGTCACGTCGTCGATGCGGGCCGGGTCGAGCCCGGTGCGCTCGACGAGCGCGCGCTGGAGGCGCACGACGAGCTCGGTCGGGCTCAGGTGGTGCAGGGAGCCCTTGGCCGAGCCCTTGCCGCGCGCCGTCCGCAGGTACTCCAAGACGTACACGTCGCGTGTGGTCACTCTGTTAGGTGTAGTCTCAATGTGCACTATTGGCAAGAGATGACCTAGGTCAGGGCGGCCAGGCGTTGACGAGCGACTCTGCTTGTTATAGTAAGGAAGCTCGAATTGGAGGTGGCTCATGGCCACGAGCAGCAGCTGGGTCGCCGGAGGCTTCCAGACCGACTTCGCCCGCAACTGGGCCCGCGCCGGTCACGGCTTCGCCGAGCTCTTCCAAGCGGTGACGACCGGGACCCTCGACGCGTCCGGCATCAATCCGGGCGACATCGGGGTGATCCACGTCGGCAACGCCTTCGGGCAGCTCTTCACCGGCCAGGGCCAGCTCGGCGGCATGCCCGCCACCGTCGACGAGCGGCTCTGGGGCGTCCCCGCCACCCGCCACGAGGCCGCCTGCGCCTCCGGTGGCACCGCGATCCTCGCCGCCATGGCCGACCTCGAGTCCGGCCGCTACGACGTCGCCCTCGTCCTCGGGGCCGAGCTCGAGCGCACCGTCCCGGGCGACCAGGCCGCCGGGCACCTCGGCGCCGCCGCCTGGATCGGCCACGAGGGGCAGCAGGCCAAGTTCATGTGGCCGTACATGTTCAGCGCGCTGGCCGACGAGTACGACAAGCGGTACGGGATCGACGACGCCCACCTGCGCGCGATCGGCCGCCTCAACTTCGACAACGCCCGGGTCAACCCCAACGCCCAGACCCGCAACTGGACGTTCACCGACGCCAGCTTCACCGACGACGACGCGGCCAACCCGCCGGTCGAGGGGCGGCTGCGGCGCAACGACTGCAGCCAGGTCACCGACGGCGCGGCCGGGGTCGTGCTCGTCTCCGACCGGTACCTCGCCGCCCACCCCGACCTCGCCCGCCGCTCGCTCAGCCGCATCCTCGGCTGGGGCCACGCCACCGTCGGGCTGTCGCTGGAGCAGAAGCTGCGGCACAGCGCCGACCAGCCGTACGTGCTGCCGCACGTGCGCAAGGCGGTGCTCGACGCGTTCGGGCGGGCCGGGATCGGCGGCGTCGCGGACGTCGACGGCATCGAGACGCACGACTGCTTCACGATGTCGCAGTACGCGGCGATCGACCACTTCGGCATCACCGCGCCCGGCGAGAGCTGGAAGGCGGTCGAGTCCGGCGAGCTCGCCATCGGCGGCCGGATCCCGATGAACCCCAGCGGCGGCCTGATCGGCGGCGGCCACCCCGTCGGCGCGACCGGCGTGCGGATGCTCGTCGACGCCCACCGGCAGGTGACCGGCCAGGCCGGCCCCTACCAGGTGCCCGGCGCGCGTACCTTCGCCACCCTCAACATCGGCGGCAGCACCACCACGACGGTCAGCCTCGTGGTCGGCGCGGCCAGTTAGAAGGACGACTCCATGGATGTCGAGCTGGTCGGCCACGCCCTGTCCACGCTGCCGGAGGACGACGACCACCCGTACCGCACCGGCCCCTGGCAGCCGCAGACGAGCGAGTGGCGCGCCGACGACCTCACCGTGACCGGCGAGATCCCGGCCGACCTCGACGGCGTGTACCTGCGCAACACCGAGAACCCCGTGCATCCCGCGATCGCCGGCAAGTATCACCCGTTCGACGGCGACGGCATGATCCACGTCGTCGGATTCCGCGACGGCAAGGCGTTCTACCGCAACCGGTTCGTGCGCACCGACGGGTTCCTCGCCGAGCAGGAGAGCAAGGAGCCGCTCTGGGCCGGCCTGGCCGAGCCCCCGGCCAGGAGCCTGCGCGACGGATGGGGTGCGCGCGGCGGGCTCAAGGACTCCTCCAGCACCGACGTCGTCGTGCACGCAGGGGTGGCCCTGACGAGCTTTTATCAATGCGGCGACTTGTACCGCCTGAATCCCCTCACCCTCGACACGCTGGGCAAGTCGACGTGGGGCGGCCGGTTCCCGTCGCAGTGGGGCGTATCCGCGCACCCGAAGAGCGACGAGCACACCGGCGAGCTGCTGTTCTTCAACTACGGCAAGGCCGCACCCTACCTGCACTACGGGGTCGTCGACGCGCAGAACCACCTGGTGCACTACATCGACGTACCGTTGCCCGGGCCGCGGCTGCCGCACGACATGGCGTACACGGAAAATTATGCGATTTTGAACGACTGCCCCCTCTTCTGGGAGCCTGAGCTGCTGGAACAGGGCGTCCATGCGGCCCGCTTCCACCCCGAGCTGCCGCTGCGGATCGGGGTCGTGCCGCGCCGCGGGACGTCGGAGCAGGTCCGCTGGTTCGAGGCCGACCCCACCTACGTGCTGCACTGGGTCAATGCCTACGAGGAGGGCGACGAGATCGTCCTGGACGGCTTCTTCCAGGACGACCCTGAGCCCCAGGACCGCGGCGACGGCTCGTACTACCAGCGCATGTTCCGCTTCCTCGCGCTCGACCGGATGCAGTCGCACCTGCACCGCTGGCGGCTCAACCTGATTACGGGACAAGTCCGCGAAGAACGGCTGCGCGACACGGTCACCGAGTTCGGCATGATCAACGGGGGGCATGGGGGGCGGCGCAACCGGTACGCGTACGCGGCCACCGGCGTCGAGGGCTGGTTCCTCTTTGACGGGGTCGTGAAGCACGACCTGCAGACCGGGCACGACGAGCGTTTCGCGTTCGGCGAGGGCGTCTTCGGCAGCGAGACCGCCATGGCCCCCCGGGTCGGTTCGACGGGCGAGGACGACGGGTACCTGATTACGATCGTGACCGACATGAACCGCAACCTCTCCGAGTGCCTCATCTTCGACGCCCAGCGGGTCGCCGACGGCCCCCTCGCACGGGTGGCGCTGCCGGAGCGGGTCTCCAGCGGTACCCACGCGACCTGGGCTTCTGGCTCTTCGATCCCGGGCTGGTCCACCGCCGACACCATGTCGGCCGCGTTGCGCATGGACGCTGCGTGACCTTGGGAGACGCGCCCACCCAGCTCGAGGCCGGTGGCCAGAACGCGGTCGCGCACGCGCTCGGCCTCATCGGCGACGAGTGGACGCTGCTCATCCTGCGCTATGCGACAGCGGGCGTGCGGCGCTACAGCGACTATCTCGAACGCCTCCCGATCTCCAACTCGGTGCTGACCAACCGGCTCTCCCGGCTGGCCGAGGCGGGGCTCATGGAGAAGGTCGCCTACCAGGACCGCCCGCCGCGCTTCGAGTACCGCCTGACCAAGCGCGGCCGCGACACCTGGCCCATCCTGCTGACCATCTGGGCCTGGGAGGCCCGCTGGGTCCCGCAGCACGAGGAGCAGCTCCCGCTCATGCGCCACACCCGCTGCGGCCAGGCGTTCCAGCCCCTCCTGCTGTGCGCCGCCTGCGGCAAGCCGGTCGAGCCGCGCGACGTGACCGGCGGCTTCGGCCCCAGCGGCACCTGGGAGCGCAGCGTCCCGGCGGCCACCACCCGCCGGCGCTCCTTCGCCGGCGGCGGCGCCAGCCCCGGCCTGTTCCCGCAGACCATGGCCCTGATCGGCAATCGCTGGTCCTCGGCCCTACTTGGCGCCGCGTTCCTGGGCGCCCACCGCTTCAAGGACTTCGAGCAACGCCTGGGCGCCCCGCCGACCATGGTCGCCGACCGCCTGCGCACCTTCTGCGACCTGGGCGTCCTCGACCCGGCGCCGGGCACCGAGCGCGCGGACTGGCTCAGCTACCACCTGACGGCCAAGGGCCGCGCCTTCTTCCCGGTCGTCATGTGCACCCTGGACTGGGGCCACCGCTGGTTCAAGTCCCCCGAGGGCCGCGCGCTGGTCTACCGCCACACCGAGTGCCGCCGCATCTTCACCCCCCGCCTGGCCTGCGACCAGTGCCGCGAGCCGCTGCGCGGCGGCACCGACGTGACCATCTCATGAGCGCTTCGGCGAAGCCCCCTTGGAGCACCGACATGACCGACTGGGCCTTACTGCGCCAGCTAGTCCTGGCCACCCCGGACATCACCGCCGACGGCCGCCTCCTGCGCGAGCACTACGGCCTGGGCGACGGCTTCGCCGACCCCGAGCTGGCGACCATCGGCATGTCCGACGACACCATGGCCCTGGCCGGCGGCTCCTACCTGGAACTGGTCGGCCCCCTGACCCCGGACGTGTCGATCGCCCGCTGGCTGGCCAAGTACGGCCAGGGCGGCTACGCGCTGTCGGTCCAGCACAGCGACCCGTTGGCCGCGCGGGACCGGGCTCTTTCGCTGGGCGTACGCGTGGTGGCGGACCAGCTCGTCATGGGCCACCCGATCGTCCAGTTCCACCCGGCGGACGTGGGCCTGCTGCTGGAGCTGGACGGCATCGAGGACCGCGACGCCTGGTTCTGGGACGGCATGGGCGTGGAACCGTCCCCGCACGCCCTGATCGACGACGTGGTGTCGGTGGAGGTGCCGGCCCGCGACCCGGAGGCCACGGTCAAGCAGTGGTCGCAGATCCTCGGCTACGACGCGGCCGCCTCCGACACCGTCGACCTGGGCGGCCGGCTGGTCACCTTCCGGCCGGCGGCCGAACTGCCACAGTGGACGGTGACGCTGCTGCGCTCGGAGCGCGGGGGGAACCTGCGCGAGGAGAGCATGCTGGGCGTACGGTTCCGCTACGCGTAGGTTGCGCGCAACGCGTGCTTCAGGAGCTTGCCGGAGGCGTTGCGGGGCAGGGCATCCATGACGTGCACGGCCACCGGGCACTTGAAGTGGGCCAAGCGTTCCCGGCACCACGGGATCAGGTCGTCGACCGGTCCGTCGGCGACCACCACCGCGATCGGTGACTCGCCCCACCGCTCCGACGGCACGCCCACCACCGCGACCTCCAGGACGTGGGGGTGGCCGGTCAGGACGCTCTCCACCTCGGCCGGGTACACGTTCTCGCCGCCGGTGACGATCATGTCTTTGATGCGGTCGTGCAGGTACAGGTAGCCGTCCTCGTCGAAGGAGCCGCCGTCACCCGTTCGGACCCAGCCGTCCACGATTGTCGCGGCCGTCGCTGCGGGGTTGCGCCAGTAGCCCTGCATGACGTGGCCGCCGCCGATCAGGACCTCGCCGCGGGAGCCCGGGGGCAGGTCCATGAGCGTCAGCGGATCCACGACGCGCAGGGAGACGCCCGGCATGGGGCGGCCCACCGAGCGCAGGCGGCGTTCCTTCCACGGTTCGTCCGGCAGGTGGTCGTCCGGCCACAGCACCGTGACGCCGCCGGTGGATTCGGTCAGGCCGTACGACTGGAGGAACTTGCAGCCGAAGACCTCGGTCGCGGCCTGGATCACCGGCAGCGGGATCGGCATCGCGCCGTAGACCAGGTAGCGCAACGCCGACCAGTCCGTGGAGCGGGTGCGGGGGAGGTTCAGCAGGGTCTGGAGGATGGTCGGGACCACGGCCGCATGGGAGACCCGGCGCGCGGACAACAGCTCGATGAGCTCGTCCGGATTTCCGGCCGTCTCCAGGAGCAGGGCGGCGCCGTTCAGGTTGGCCACCAGCGCCAGGCCCAGGCCCGAGATGTGGAAGTACGGGATGGGAGCCATCGCCACCGAGGACGTGGTCAGGTCCATGTCGTAGTGCATCGTGGCCAGCGCCTGGCCCAGGTTGTCGCCGCTCAGCATGATGCCCTTGGGGCGGCCCGTGGTGCCCGAGGTGTAGAAGATGACCGCGGTGTCGGCCGGCCCCACCGGCACCCGCGGGTCGACCGGATCCACTGTGGACAGCCATCGCTCGTACGACGGACCGGTGCACACGGCTTGAGCGCCGGGCGGTACCAATGCGGGATCGTCGACCACGAGAACGGCCGGCGCGGCGTCGGACAGGATGGCCGCGATCTCCGGGAGGGCCAGGCGGTTGTTGATGGCGGTGGCGATCGCGCCGGCCTTCGTGGCGCCGTAGAGGACCTCGAGGAACTCCGGGGCGTTCGCGCCGATGTACGCCACCCGGTCGCCCGCCGAGACGCCCGCCGCCAGCAGGGCCTGGGCCACCCGGTTCGAGCGCTCGTTCAGGCCGCCGAACGTCGTGGTGCGGCTGGGCTCGATGACGGCGACCAGATCAGGGGTCGCGGCGGCGCGGCGGCGGATGATGTCGGCGACGTTCGTGACCCTTGTGCCGTCGGCGTGCACGGCGAAAAAGCGTCTCACGCGGACCACGCGCCGAAGACCGAGAAGCCGAGGATGCCCGGTGGGGCGGCCAGCACGTGCGGGATCGCGTTGATGACCGGGCCCGCCGTCACGTACTGGGCGGCCGTCGTCCGCACCCCCGGCTCGTCCGGCTCCACCAGGTTCAGGGACATGACGACCTCAGGTATGCCGTATACGTGAATCGTCCAGTGATCGCGGCCGGCATACCGTGGCAGCTCCGGGTCCATGGTCCAGATGATCGACAGCGTGAGGAACCGGCGGCCGGCCACGATGGCGTGCCAGCGCCATTCGGTCGCCACGACGGTCCCTGCGGAGATCGTGCCGGCCGCGACCGCGAGATCGGCCGCGGCCAGCTCGTGGTGGTGGTCGGACTCGATGCGGTCGAACGTCACGCCCATCCTGTCGCCCATATAGCGGAGGGTCTCCGCGTACAGTTCGCCGTAGAGCGGCCCCAGCGGCGAAGGCTCCAACGAGCCCATGCCCATCACGTTGAAGACGAAGTCCGGGTCCGGCATCGCGCTCGCGTCCAGCACCTCGTCGATCTCCACGCGGTCGAGGCGGACCGAGACCCCCGTCAAGGCGAGAGCCAGCCGCTCGCCGATGACGCCGGGGCTGACGCCGACCCCGAACAGCGTGCTGCCGCCCTCCGCGCACGCGGCGGTAAATCGGGCCGCGCGCTCCGGAGCGGGGTAATGGTGGCCCGCGGTGGTGATGACGTTCTTGCCGGAACGCAGCAGACGGCACAGGTCGTCGTCGTGCTCGCCGTAGTCGAGACGCAGGCGCGGACAATGGATGACCACGTCCGCATTCAGCGCCAGAATCTCCGAAACATCCCGGGTGGCAATGACGCCCGTCGGGGAACGCCGCGCGATCGAGCCCGCGTCGCGGCCGGCCTTGCGGTCGCCGTAGACGTACAGGCCGACCAGGTCCAGATCGGGGGAGTCGAGCACGGCCCGCAGCGTGGTCTTGCCGATGGCGCCGGTGGCCCACTGGATGACGCGGGTCCCCACGGCTACTCCCGGCCCGTCCGCAGGACCGCCTTGTGCACGAGACGACCCAGCTGACGCTCGTAGCGCACGGGGTCGCGGGCGAGCCGGGCCCGGGCGTCGACGGCCATCCAGTCGGTGTCGAACGTCAGCTCGCCCTTGGCCGCCGCCTTGAGGCCCGTGCGGGCGATGTCCCGCGGGTCCTCCTTGCGGCCGTCGACGTGCTCGGACATGCGGGTCTCGACCGAGCCGACGATGAGCGCGGTGACCTTCGTGCCCTGCGGCTCCAGCTCGGCGCGGGTGATGCCGGACAGGAACAGGGCGGCCGCCTTGGAGGGGGAGTACCCGCCCATGAACGCGGTCGGCACGATGCCCGCCACGGACAGGACGTTGATGATCTGGCCGCCGCCGTTGGCCCCCAGCACCGGTGCGAAGGCCCGGGTCATGTTCAGGGTGCCGAAGAAGTTGACCTCCATCTCGGCCCGGGCCGCGTCGGGGTCGTCGGTGACCACGAGGCGTTTGTTGGTGAACAGTCCCGCATTGTTGACGAGCAGGTTCACGTCGGGATAGCGGGCCGCAGCCGCGGCGACCTGGGAGGTGTCGGTGATGTCCAGCTCCACCGGGATCGCGCCGTCGACGGAGACGCCGTGCGGGTCGCGGCTGCCGGCGTACACCTTGGCGCCCTGTTCCAGCAGTTCCTCGACGAAGGCCTGACCGATGCCCCGGTTGCCGCCCGTGACGAGCGCGACGACGCCGCTCACCGCTGGTACACCGGATCGGCCGGGAACTTCGCGCCGTGCTGGAGCACCGCGGGGTCGGGGACGAGCATGCCGAAGATCCAGCCTTCCGTTCGCTCCATGTCGTGGTTCCACTCCCACAGCAGCCGCCGGCGGCGGATGCCCCAGCGGCCGTCGACCCGCTCGAAGACGTCGAGCATGCGCGCCACGGTGAGGGTGTCGCCGGGCTTCACCCGGGCGAACGCGGTCACGTAGCACTCGACCTCCGCCCGGTCGCCGGCGAGCTCGATGAGCACGTTGGTGACGACGTGGGTGGTGATCGCCTTGGGGTGGGTCAGGGTGCGGGCGATGCTGTCGACGTACGCGTCGGCCGGGCCGCTGTACACCCCGCCGTGCTCCTCGGTCGCGCCCGGCAGGTAGCACGCGCGCAGGGCCTCGACATCGCCGCGATCGACCGCCCGCATGTACCGGATGAGGTTCTCGGTGATTTCCTGCTTGTCCAACAGATCTTGCAGCGACACTCAGCCGACCCTTCGTTCATCGCCGCTCACGCCACGCGGCGTGCGTGGCCTTCCCACAGCCGCTCACGCCACGCGGCGTGCGTGGCCTTCCCACAGCCGCTCACGCCACGCGGCGGGAGTGGCCTTCCCACAGCGGCTCGCGCAGCACGCGCCGCAGCACCTTGCCGGAGGCGTTGCGGGGCAGCGCCTCCACGAAATGGACGGCGACCGGGCACTTGTAGTGCGCCAGCCGCTCGCGCACCCACGCGATGAGCGCGGCCTCCGAGAGCGAGCTTCCCGGCTCGCGCACGACGACGGCGATCGGCGACTCGCCCCACTGCCGCGAGGGGGCGCTGACCACCGCGACCTCGGCGACCTCGTCGTGGGCCTGCAGCGCGCGCTCGACCTCGGCCGGGTAGATGTTCTCGCCGCCGGAGACGATCATGTCCTTGGCCCGGTCGACGAGGTACAGGTACCCCTCGGCATCGAGCCGCCCGACGTCGCCGGTGCGCATCCAGCCGTCGGCGAGCAGCGTGTGCGCGGTCTCCTCCGGGCGCTGCCAGTAGCCGGCCATCACCTGGGCCGAGCGGATCAGCACCTCGCCCGGCTCGCCGGTCGGCAGGTCATCGAGGGTCACCGGGTCGACGATGCGCAGTTCGCTGCCCGGGTCCGGCTTGCCGCACGAGCGCAGCAGGCCCGGCTCGTCGCGGGCCCGGTCGTGGTCCTCCGGGCTCAGGAACGTGGCGCCGCCGGAGACCTCGGTCAGGCCGTACGACTGCTCCATCGCCGCCCCGAGCCGCTTGGTCGCCTCGACGAGCACCTGGGCCGAGATCGGCGCGGAGCCGTAGAGGATCAGGCGCAGGCTGCTCAGGTCGGCCTCGTCCAGCCCGGGGCTGCGCAGCACCACGTCGATCAGCACCGGTACGAGCACCGCCACCCGCACCCGCTCGCCCGCGATCATGCCGAGCAGGGCCTGCGGGGCGGCGTCGCGGACCTGGGCGAGGATCGCGCCCTGGCGCAGGCTGTGCACGGCCCACGCGAAGCCGAGGACGTGGAAGTACGGCGAGACGTTCAGCGAGGCGTCGCCCGGGTCGAGCTGCCAGCGGCCGCGGGCCACGTCCAGCATCGAGTGCAGGTTGCGGTTGCGGATCATGACGCCCTTGGGCAGGCCGGTGGTGCCCGAGGAGTACAGCAGGACGGCCAGCTCGTCCGGCCCGGTCACGATCCCGGGGTCGGTCTCGGGCTGCGCCTCCAGCCACGCCTCGTAGTCGCCGTCGAGGGTGATCATCGCCCCCGCGAACGCAACGAGTGAAGCCTGCGCGGGCTCGGCGAAGAGCACGACCGCGCCGGAGTCGGACAAGATCGCCGCGAGCTCGGGCCCGGCCAGGCGGAAATTCAGCGGAACCGGTACGGCGCCCGCCTTCGAGATCCCCGCGACGATGTCGAGCACATCGGTGCGATTGAGCCCCGCGTACGCCACCCGGTCCCCGCGCTGCACGCCCAACGCGAGCAGTCCGGCGGCGACCTTGCTGGAGCGCCGGTCGATCTCGGCGAAGATGGCGGCCCGGCCCTGTCCGGAGACGGCGGGAGCGTCGGGCCGCGCCCTCGCAGCCTCGCGCACGACCTCGGCGATGGAGAACATCGTTGACCTCCAAACAACCCGTACGGGTGCTCACAAGCTACAACTACAAGAGTGACTTGCACAGGGGGATGGTCCCGAAATATTTCTGGGCCGTTACGCCAGGGCACCTACCAGCCCACTGTCCGAGGACCATTGACGGGTTACTCCGACTGTTGTAGTAACAGCAGTAGCACTGCCAATTGAAGTATGCGGCCTCGGAGCGGAGGTGCCGGTGTCGGTTGCGGCGCTGGACGTGCGCGACGTTCGAATCCATTTCGGCGGTGTCACCGCCCTCGACGGCATCAGCCTGACCGTCGCCCCCGGCGAGATCTGCGGCCTGATCGGGCCGAACGGGGCCGGCAAGACGACGCTGTTCAACTGCATCACGCGGATCTACCAGCCCGATGCGGGCACGATCCGGTTCGGCGACGCCGACCTGCTCGCCGTGCCCCGGCACCGCATCGTGCGGCACGGCATCGCCCGCACGTTCCAGAACCTGGCGCTGTTCGGCTCGCTGAGCGTCCTGGAGAACACGGTCGCCGGCGCCCACGTCCGCCGCGGGCGGCACCGCACGCTGCGCGCCGAGGCCTACGGCATCCTGGCCGCGCTCGACCTCACCGACGTCGCCCACCACCCGGCCCAGGGCCTGCCGTTCGGCACCCTCAAGCGGGTCGAGCTGGCCCGGGCCCTCGCTGCGCGGCCGAAGCTGCTGCTGCTCGACGAGCCGGCGGGCGGCCTGACCCACGCCGAGGTGCGCGACCTGGGCGAGCTGATCCGGCGGATTCGCGACCGGTACGAGCTCTCGGCGCTGCTCGTCGAGCACCACATGGGCCTGGTGATGGGCATCTGCGACCACGTCGTCGCGATGGACTCCGGCTGCAAGATAGCCGACGGCAGCCCCGCGGACGTCCAGCGCGACGACACCGTGGCCGCCGCCTACCTGGGCCGGGCCGCATGAGCGACCTGCTGCGCGTCGAGGGACTCGTCGCCGGGTACGGCCAGGCGCAGGTGCTGCACGGCGTCGACCTCACCGTCGGGCCGGGTGAGGTCGTCGTCGTGCTCGGCGCGAACGGGGCCGGCAAGACCACGCTCATGCGGGCCATCGCCGGCCTCCTGCCCAGCCGCGGCACGATCGCCTTCGACGGGCACCCGATCGCCAGGCGCCGCACCGGCATGAGCCTCGTGCCGCAGGGCCGCGGCACGTTCACCGCCCTCACCGTGCACGAGAACCTGCGCGTCGGTGCGGCCACCCGAAGCGGGGACAAGGCCGGAATTGCGGCCGACATCGAGCATTGGTTCGAGGTCTTCCCGGTGCTCAAGGCCCGCACCAGGCAGGTCGCCGGGACGCTCTCGGGCGGCGAGCAGCAGATGCTGGCCGTGGCCCGCGCCCTCATGAGCCGGCCGCGACTGCTGCTGTGCGACGAGATCAGCCTGGGCCTCGCCCCGAAGATCGTGGCCGAGCTGTTCGCGACCTTGAAGAACGTCAATGCCGCCGACGGTACCGCCCTGCTGCTGGTCGAGCAGAACGCCGAGCTCGCCCTGGACCTGGCGGCCCGCGCGTACCTGCTGGAGGTCGGACGGGTCGCCGGGCACGGCCCCGCCGCCGAGTTCCGCGACAACGACGCGGTCCGCCGCGCCTACCTGGGCTACTAGGGGAGGAACACCGTGGCGCTCCTGCTCGACCGGCTCTTCGACGGCATCACGAACGGCTGCGTGTACGCCATCATGGCCCTCGCCCTCGTGATCGTCTTCCGGGGCTCGGGGACCATCAACTTCGCCCAGGGCGAGCTGGCCCTGTTCACCACCTACATCGCCTGGTGGCTCAGCACGCTCGGGGCGCCGATCTGGGCCGGGCTCATCGTGGCGACCGTCGTCGGGCTGGTGCTCGGGGCGGGCATCGAGCGCACGCTGATCCGCCCGGTCCGCCGCCGCAACGACATGGCGGTCCTCATCGTCTGCCTGGGCCTGTTCACGGCATTGAACGCGCTCGCGGGCCTCATCTGGAACTCCGAGACCAAGGTGATGCCCAGCGTCTTCCCCAACGGGCTCGACGACTACCTGAGCATCGGTGGCGCCCGGCTGTACTTCGACGGACTCGGCGTCTGGCTCGTCGTCCTCGTCGTGGTGGGCCTGATGTTCCTGCTGTTCAACCGGACCACGCTCGGCCTGCACATGCGGGCCGTGGCCGGCAACCCGGAATCGGCCGCCCTCAGCGGCGTGAAGACGGGCAGGGTCCTCATGTTCGGCTGGGGCGTCTCGGGCGCCGTCGGGGCCGTCGCCGGCGTGCTCGTCACCCCGCTCTCGCCGCAGCAACTGGGCCTGCAGACGATGTTCCCGATCCTCATCTACGCCTCGGCCGCGGCCCTGTTCGGCGGCCTCGACAGCCCGATCGGCGCGGTCGTCGGCGGCCTCGTCCTCGGCGTCCTGCAGCAGCTGATCATGGGCTACGTCGGCTTCATCGGCGACACCCTGCCGCAGACCGCGGCCCTGACCATCATCGTCGCCGTGCTCGTGCTGCGCCCCAACGGCCTGTTCGGCACCAAACAGCTGGAGCGCGTGTGATGCGACCGCCGATCGTGCTCACCCGCGGCTCCTGGCCGCACCGGGCCGCCATGCTGGTGCTGGCCGCGCTCGCGATCCTCGCGCTGCTGTGGGCCTCCGGGCTCGCCCAGTTTCCGGGTCTCCCAGCTGACGAGCGTGTTCATCTACGCGATCGCGATCAGCGGGCTGAACCTGGCCACCGGGTACACCGGCCTCCTGTCGATCGGCCACAGCGCCTTCTTCGGCCTGGGTGCCTACACGACCGGAATCCTCGTCATGCGGTACAACCTGGATCCGCTCTCCACGATCGTGCCCGCGATGCTGCTGTGCTTCGTCGTCGGCTTCGTCGTCGGCCTGCCCGCGCTGCGCATCCGCGGCCTGTATCTCGCACTGGTGACCCTGGCCGTCGGCGTCGCCTTCCCCGAACTGGTGCGCCGGTTCGAGGGGCTCACCGGCGGCGCCCGTGGCCTGGTCATCCGGCGCCGCCTGCTCAACCCGCCGCCGTGGAGCGGTTTCAGCGCCGGCGAGCGCGCCGAGTGGCTGTTCTGGCTCTCGGCCGTTGTTCTCGCCGCGGTCCTGCTGTTCGTGCACGTGCTGATGCGCAGCCGCGCGGGCCTGGCGATGGTCGCCACCCGCGACAACGAGATCGCGGCGGCCGCCTCCGGCGTGCGCGTCGCCACCGTCAAGACGACCGTCTTCGGCCTCTCCGGCGCCGTCACCGGGCTCGCCGGATGCCTCTTCGCGATGTACCTCGCCGCCCTCTCCCCGGACGGCTCCTTCACCCTCCTCAAGTCCATCGAGTTCATCACCGGCCTGGTGATCGGCGGCGCCGCGACCCGCCTGGGCCCGCTCGTCGGGGCCTTCGCCGTCGTCTACATCCCCTACCTGACCGCCAACCTCAACCCCGCGAACGTCAGCCAGGGCCAGCTGTCCGGCGTCCTCTTCGGCGTCGTGCTGATCCTGATCATCTTCCTCATGCCCGACGGCATCGTCGGCGGGCTGAGCCGGCTTCCCAAGCTGCTGCTTGTCCAGGAGGAGCACCATGAAGCGCCCATTACGTCTGATAGCCGCCGCGACGAGCGCGACCTTACTGCTGGCGGCGTGCAGTAACGCCAACTCCGGTGACGAACCGGAGACCGCCGCCAGCGCGGGATCGACCGCGGCCAGTGCCTGGAAGGCCCCGACGCAGGACTGCGACGACCCCGCCGCCGCCACCAAGGAGATCAGCGGCACGCTCAAGGTCGGCTGGTCCGCCGCGCTCTCCGGCCCGCTCGCCGGTGCGGTCGGCGCGGTGCTGCAGGGCATGAAGGACCGCTTCGCCGTGGAGAACGCGGCCGGCGGCGTCAACGGCGTCAAGCTCGAGGTCGTCTCCCGCGACGACGCGTTCGACCCGGCCAAGGCCAAGGCCAACGTCGGGCAGCTCATCCAGTCCGACAAGGTCGACGTGCTCGACGTCTTCGGCTCCGGCCAGCTCGACGCGGTCGCCGACGACCAGAACGCGGCCTGCGTCCCGCTGCTGTTCGCCCAGTCCGGCGTGCCGACGTTCCGCGACGTCAAGAACTTCCCGTGGACCACGCAGTACCTCCCGAGCGCCGACGTCGAGACCGCGTTCGACGTGGAGCTGCTGAAGAAGAAGTACCCGAACGGCGCCAAGGTCGCGATCGCGGCGAACCAGACCGAGTCGGGCAAGGGCCTCGCCGACGGGTTCAAGAAGGCGCTGCAGGGCACCAACTTCGAGCTCGTCAAGGAGGTCTCGCTCGCCGACCCGGCGGCGGCCGCCACCACGCTGAGCGCGAGCGGCGCCCAGGTGCTCTTCGACGCCGGCGTCACCACCGACTGCCCGGCGCTGTCGACCGCGGTCGGGCGCAGCGGCTGGAAGCCCGAGACGTTCATCCAGCCGTCCAACTGCGTCGACGGCAACACGCTGTACAAGCCGGCCGGGGCCGCCGCCGACGGGCAGCTCGTCCCGGTGTGGCTGAAGAACCCGGCCAGCGACCTGTACGCGTCCGACGCCGGCATGACCGACTACCTCGCCAAGCTCAAGGCCCAGGGCAACCCGGCGCCGACCAACAGCTACACGGTCAACGGCTGGGTCATCGGCGACCTCATGATCGACGTGTTCAAGAAGGCCGCGGCCTCTCCCTCCAAGCTGTCCCACGCGGGCATCATGGAGGCGGCGCGCACGCAGGAGTACCAGCCGCCGATGTTCATCGACGGCATCAAGTGGAAGATGGCCCCGACGGCGCCGCTGGGCATCCTCGCGTTCCGCCCGTTCCAGTGGGACGCGACCGCGGTGGCGTTCAAGCCCTACGGCGACGTCATCGACATCTCCAGCAAGTACATCACCAAGTAGCCAAGGGGGTTCGGGCATGCCGGGACGACAACTGCACCCGCCGGAGCGCGTGGCGGAGTACACCGCGCGCGGCTGGTGGTCGCAGGACACCATGGATGCACTGCTGCGGGCGCAGGTCGCCCGGCAACCCGACCGGCTCGCGGTCGTCGACCCGGCCAACAAGGCCGCGCTCGTCGGATCGCCACCCCGCCGCCTGACCTGGGGCGAGGTCGATGCCGAGACCGACCGCCTGGCCGCGGTGCTGCTGTCGCAAGGCGCCCAGGAGGGCGACGTGCTCGGGGTCCAGCTCCCTAACACGGTGGAGCTGGTCGTCGCCTACCTGGCGGCCTGGCGGATCGGGCTCATCGTCACGCCGTTCCCCGTGCAGTTCCGCGAGCACGAGATCGTGCCGCTGTCGAATCTGGCCGACGTCAAGTATTTCGTGACGTCTTCACGCATCGGGGACCGGGCGCACGCCGAAGAGTTCCTGGGCTACGGGATCGGCCGCGTGCTGTCCCACGGCGAGAACCTCCCCGAAGGCGTCCTGCCGCTCGACGAGCTGATGGCCGCGGCCGATCCGTCCACAGTGGACGTGTACCGGGCCGATCCGAACGACTGCGTGACGATCTGCTGGACGTCCGGCACCGAGAGCACCCCGAAGGGCGTCCCGCGCAGCCACTACGACTGGCTCGCCATCTGCTGGGCCACCGTCGAGGCGCCCCGCCTCACCGAGGACGACGTGCTGCTGAACCCGTTCCCGATGGTGAACATGGCCGGCATCAACGGCATGTTCCTGCCCTGGCTGCGGGTCGGCTGCGTCCTGGTGCAGCATCACCCGTTCGACCTTCCGACGTTTCTCCAGCAGATCACGACGGAGCGCGTGACGTACACCGTGGCGCCCCCTGCCCTTCTGACGTTGCTGCTGCAGCGCGACGAGCTGCTCGCGGCGGCCGACATCACCAGCCTGAAACAGATCGGCTCCGGCTCGGTGCCGCTGCAGCCACCGATGGTCCGCGGCTGGCAGGACCGCTACGGCATCGGGATCATCAACTTCTTCGGCTCCAACGAGGGCATCTCGCTGCTCACCGACCCGCACGACGTGCCCGACCCCGAGCAGCGGGCGCGGTTCTTCCCGCGCTACGGCGTGCCCGGCTACACGTGGAGCTCCCGGGTCACCGAGTGGACCAGCGTCCGCCTCGTCGACCCGGTCACCGGCGCGGAGGTGACCGAGCCCGGGGTGCCCGGCGAGCTGCGGCTCAAGGGCCCCACGGTGTTCGCGGGCTACCTGCACGGCGATCGCCTCGCGAGCCCGTTCGACGAGGAGGGGTACCTGCGCACCGGCGACGTGTTCGTCATCGCGGGGGACCACATGCAGTTCCTGGAGTACGTGGACCGGGCCAAGGACCTCGTCATCCGCGGCGGCATGAACATCGCCCCGGCCGAACTCGAGGGGCTCATCGCGGCCCACCCGGCGGTGGCCGACGTGGCCATCGTGGGCTACCCCGACGACGTGCTCGGCGAGCGGGTCTGCGCCGTCGTCGTGCCCCGCGACGGCGCCGAGCTCGACCTGCCCGGCCTGGTCGAGTTCCTGAAGGAGCGGCGGATCGCCTCCTACAAGCTGCCCGAACGGCTGGAGCTGCGCCAGGCCCTGCCGCGCAACCCGGTCGGCAAGGTCCTGAAGCGTTCGTTGCGAGCGGAGATCAACGCATGAGTACTGCCCTGGACGTGGCGCGGGACATGGTCGGCGCCTGGAACCGGATGGACTGGGACCGGGTCGTCGCGCTGTTCGCCGAGGACGGCGTGCTGCACAGCGTGATGCAGGAGCCGATCGTCGGCCGCCCGGCCATCGAGACCCGCATCCGGTCCCTGACCGCCGGCCTGGAGCGCATCGAGCTGCGGGTCAAGGCCATGGGCGTCATCGACGGCCGGGTCTTCATCGAGCGCGTCGACGACTTCGACATCAACGGCCGGCACGTCGAGGTGCCGGTCGTCGGCATCCTGCGAATCGGTGAAAACGGCCGCATCACGGAGTGGCTGGAGTACTACGACCGCGCCACGATGATGCGCGGCATGGGCCTCCCGGCGGACTTCAGCCACTCATGAGCATCGAGATCTCCCTCGGCCTGTGGCAGGACCGCCCGGCGGCCGAGGCCCTGGACACCGCCCGCCTCGCCGGTGAACACGGCTTCCCGGCCGTGTGGATCGGCGAGATGGCCACCTACGACGCGTTCGCCCTCGCCACCGCGGCCGGTCCGCTGCTGCCCGCCACCACCCGCCTGGTGCTCGGCCCGTTCGCGGTCACCGTCCGCGACCCGATGATGATCGCCATGGGGGCGGCCTCGGTCGCCGCCCTCACCGGCCGCCCGGTCGACGTCGCCCTGGGCACGTCGAGCACGGTCGTCGTCGAGCAGTGGCACGGCCGCTCCCGGTCCGGCTCGGCCCAGGCGCTGGACGACGCCGCCCAGTCCGTCCGGGCCCTGCTTTCAGGATCCAGGCTTCGTGGGTACCGCCTGCGCCTGCCCCCCGTTCCCGCGCAGCTCGTGGTGGCCGCGTTCGGCCCGCGCGCGGTGACGACGGCCGCCCGTCACGCCGACCGCATGGTGCTGAACCTGGTCGACCCGCCGACCGCGGGCGACCTCGTGGCGCAGCTGGAGGCGGCTTCTCCGGGCCCCCGCCCGCGCGTCGCCGCCTGGGCCCCGGCCGCCATCGGCACCTCGCTGGACGCGGCGTACGAGCAGCTGCGCCGGGGCGTCGTCGGCTACCTGGCCGCGCCGGGCTACTCCGACATGTTCGTGCGGGCGGGGTTCGGGGAGGTCGTGGCGTACGCGCGAACGGGTCCCCATCCGCGGGATCTGCTGGCCGCGATCCCCGACGAGCTGGTCGACGCCATCGGCGTGGTCGGCACCCCGGAGACGGCCGCGAAGCGGGTACAGGCATTCCTGGACAACGGCGTCGACGACGTCGTCCTGGTGCCGGCCTCGACCGACGCGGATCCCTTCGGCGCCGCGACCCTCGCCCACGCCAGGGAACTGCTGTGACCCCGGGGATGCTGCTGCTCAAAGTCGCGCGGCGGATCCCCGGCCGGGTCGCCGTGCGCGCCGGCGGAACCGAGCGCACGTACGGCGACCTGTTCGACAACGCGGCCCGGTTCGCCGGGGTCCTGTCCGCCCAGGGCCTTCAGCCCGGCGACCGGGTCGCGTTGATGATGGAGAACCGCGTCGAGGCCCTGGAGTGCTACCTGGGCTGCCTCCTGGGCGGCTTCCCGGCGGTCCACGTCAACGACCGCCTCGCGCCGCCCGAGGTGCAGTCCATTGTGGACGACGCCGGGGTGGCCGCGTTCGTCGCCTACGGCCGGTCGGTCTCCGCCCCGGTCGTCCTGGAGCCGGTCTTCGACGCCGCCCCTGTTCAGCCACGGCTCGTCCCGCCGTCCAGCCCGGCCATCATCGGCTACACGAGCGGCACCACCGGCACCCCCAAGGGCGTGGTGATCACCCAGGAGAACCTGAGCCGGATCATCCTGCACATGCCGATCCACGACGGCCTGCGCCCCGGCAGCCGCTGCGCCTTCACCGGCTCGTTCTCGTTCGTGGCCGGCATCTGGGGCGTCATGCTGCCCCACCTGTTCCTCGGCGGCGAACTCTCCTTCATGGCCGGCCTCCCCCCGGCCGAGTGGATCGACCGCATGATCCGCGAGCGCAGCACCTTCACGTACGTCCCGTCCCCGCTGGCCCCCGCCTTCACCGAGGAGGTCCGACGCCGCCCCGAGGTGCTGCGCTCGCTGACCGGCGTCCTGCACTCGGCCTCGGCCATGCGCCCCGACGTCATGCGCGACCTCGTGTCCGTGATCGGCGACCGCTTCGTCGAGACCTGGGGCATGACCGAGACCGGCGCCCCGGTGACGACGACCGTCCCGTCCGACTGGTCGGCGTCCTGCGAGGCGGACGACATCTTCGCCGCGGCCGGCCGCCCGGCCCACATCGCCGCGGTCCGCGTGGTCGACCCGGACGGCCACGACCTGCCACCCGGCGAACAGGGCGAGCTGCTGGTCTCGTCGGACACACTGTTCGCCGGCTACTTCGGCCGCCCGGAGGCCACCGCGGCCGTCCTGCGCGACGGCTGGCTGCACACCGGCGACATCGGCCGCCTCGACAAGGCCGGCTACGTCTACATCACCGACCGCCTCAAGGACATGATCGTCACCGGCGGCATGAACGTCTACCCGGCCGAGGTCGAACAGGCCCTGTCCCGCATGCCGGGCGTGGCCGAGGTCGCGGTCTTCGGCGCCCCGGACGACCACTGGGGCGAGACGGTGGTGGCGGCCGTAGTCCGCGCCCCGGGACACACCTTCGACGACAAGGCGGTCATCGCGTGGTGCCGGCGGCAGCTGGCCTCGTACAAGAAACCGACGGCGGTGCTGTTCCTGGAAGCGTTGCCGCGCAACGCCGCGCTGAAGGTCCCGAAGCCCCGCCTGCGCGAGCTGTACGCCGCCCGTCGCGCATGATGTCCACTGTGGTCGGCGAACCTGACCGGTTGGTGCTTGTGCCAGGTTGGCTGGATCAGGTTGACTGGTTGGGTCGCGAACGGTAGGCCGTGGGCCCGCTAGCGTTTTCCTAGCCGGAATGCCAGGTCCGTTCGTCTCTTCGGCCGCGGGGGCCGGGCCTGAATCATCGCCCTGAAGAATGGTTTCACCCTGATTTCATTCATCGACATGCATCGGTGATTGACCGGGTTGATGGCGTGGGTTGTACTTGGAGTATGTGGACCGGGGGGTCACCAGCGGCTCGACCGCGAAGGGAAGTCCGCAGCAGGGGGAGGCGGAACCGACGTGGATGACGTACACCTACTGGATCGTCACAAGAATTCGTATTTCGAGAGCAGCCGTCACCGCGCGGCCCTGATCGAGTCGATATCGACGGGCGCGGTGCCGCTGAAGTTCGCGTATGCCGGGTCGGCGGCATTCACCCACGACCGGTACGCGGAGACCGACAGTTACGCGGAAATGATGGCCTCGGCGGCGGCCGAATCCGACACACTGCTGCATTCCGGGCTCGCCGATCTCGACCTGAACGAGATCGCCGAGGTCGGCCCGGGGAACGGGCGGCACAGCGTCGCGTTCCTCGGTCAGCTCGCGGCCCGGGGGCGTGCGCCGCGGCGGTACCTCGCGATGGACTTCAGCCAGACGCTGCTGGGCATCGCCGAACGGCGGGTCCGCGACGGCCTGGGGCCCCGGATGCGCCTGGACACCGAGGTCTGGGACGTCGAGGAGTGCCCGACCGGGCACCTGGAGCGCTGGCGGTCGGGCGGCTCGCCGGTCGTGGTCTGCCTGCTCGGCCACACGCTGGGCAACCTGGAGGACCCGAACCAGGCGCTGCGGCACCTGGCCGGCGGTCTGCGGGCGGGGGACGTCCTGCTGGCCAGCGTGCTGCTGCGAATCCCGCCGGGGAGCGAGGATTCGACGATGACGGCGTACCGCACGGACGCCTTCCGCAGCGCCGTGCTCGAACCGCTCCTGGCCGCCGGCCTCGACCCGTCCGATCTGGACCTGCGCATCGGCTACGACGACAACGCGGTCGTCGGCGAGGCGACGCTGTGCCGGGACGCGCGCGTCGGCGGCACCGAACTCCCGCGCGGGCACCAGATCCGGTGTTTCCTGTCGCGCCGCTTCACCGGCGATGAGGTGGTCCGGCTCTTCTCCGACTCCGGCTGGTCGATCCGGGCGATCCGGGTCGACGAGACCGGCAACCACATGACAGTCGTCGCTGCCCGGAAGCAGGGGTCGCAATGTCAATGACGAGTGAGGCGCTGCACGGCGGCGCCCGGACCTGGACCAATCCCGCGACCACCCTCATCGACCACGCACGGCAGGCCTGCATCCAGCACCGGGTCTCCTTCGAGGGCACCGACCCGCTCAGCGTCCGCCTCCCCGGCGACGCCGTCGCGGAGCTGTTGCAGCAGCTCGCCGGCCGCACCCCGCGCATGGTCGAGCAGATCGTGCCGTTCGCGCCCGGTGCGCGGCGCAACGAGCCCCTCGCCGGGATGATCTGGCGTCAGCTGGCCGCGGCGCGGTGCCGGGTCATGCGGTACTACCTCGTGCCCACCGGAAGCGACGCGCTGGCCCGGGCCCGCGAGCAGGCGGGCCGGGATCTCCAGGAGAGCCTCGTCCCCGCCCTGGTCCAGGTCGGCCAGGACTGGGTCCAGGGGCCGAACGTGCCGCTCGCCGACCTTTGGCTCATCGACGACCAGGTGGTGGTGCGCCGCGAGCTCGGCGGCGGTCCGGCGTCCTGGCTGGTCAGCGGGCACGCCAAGGAGCTGGACAACGCCCGCCGCCTGCTGGGACGGCTCAAGGAGCGGGCCGACAAGGAGCTCAAGCCGGAGGCGACGGCCGGGCCCGACCTGACCGGTGACCTCCTGGAATCGGCCCAGATGCTCTACTCGCTGGCCGGCATGGCGTGCAAGGGCAGCAAGTACATCGACCCCAAGGACTGCCGCTGGTACCACGGCTCCTGGCAGTACCTGCGCCTGTTCAACATGGTCAGCAGCCCGAGCTGGCACAGCGCGTTCTACATGCGGGCGCTGCAACGCCGGTTCGCGGCCGGCGACCGCAAGGTGCTCGTCAGCGGTACCGCGGACTACACGACCCTGGCGTTCGTGCTCGCCGCCGCGCGCAACGCGCTCGGGCAGGTGCCGAAGGACCTCGAGGTGCAGGTGCTGGACCTGTGCCGGACGCCGCTGATGGCCAGCGAGTGGTACGCGAAGAAGCTCGGCCTGGCCGATCACGTGCGTTTCCTCGAGGGCGACATCACCGACCCCTGTGCCCTCAAGAAGCAGGGCGCGTCCGGGTTCCAGGTGATCGTGGCCGACGCGTTTCTGACCCGCTTCGGCTCGGAGCAGGCGCACCAGGTCGTCACCTCCTGGCACCAGCTGCTGGCCGACGGCGGGCACGTGCTGACCACGGTCCGGCTGCACCCGCGAAATGCCTATCCGCCGCCCGATACCGAGGAGCCGGCGGTCAATGATCGGTACCGCGTCACCGATCCGACGGACGATTTCGAGCTGCGGCTCCGAGAGCGTGCGGCGGGCTGGCGCGGTATGCTGCCTATCGACCTCGATGATCTTACGAACGTCGGCCGGCAGTACGCCATTCGGATGAAAAGCAATGACCTCGGTGACGTCGGGGACGTCGAAGCACTCTTCCTTCGTGAACAATTCACGGTGGAGAAGCCCGAGCGCGAACGGGTAGACGGCGAACTCGTCAGCACGCAGTATCTGCGCATTGAGGCCATCAAGGCAGAAAGCGCAAACACCCCCAGCTCCACCTGACCGCCCACTGATTCGCAGGGATACCGCGGACGCACCTCACCGCGTCATCCCCCCTAGGCGGCGCCGGACCCCACCGGCGACCCTGCCAGGAGGGAGTGTCGTGCCGGACCCGTTATGGCCGCACACCACCGCCGCGCTGAAGATCGAGGGCAGCGCGGCGGCCGATGTGCTGCGTGCCGCCATGGACGACGTCGAACGGGCCGGGGCCCGGGTCGATCTGGACCGTCAGCAACGCGACGGGGCGCTGTGGTTCGCCCCGGTGACCTTCGCCTTCGACCACGATCCGACGCTGAAGGTCGACATCTTCGCGCTCGGGGCGGCGCCGCGCCGGCGGGTCGAGCTCAACCTGGCGGTGATCAGGTCGGCGCTGGAGAAGGGCGTCGACGAGCTGGGGCTGTTGGCGTACGCGATCCTGGAGGCGGAGCCGCTGCCGTCCGGCTGGCGGCCGCGGCGGATCGGGGAGGCGCACCCACCGGACCGCGCCCAGCTCATCGAGCAGATGCGGGTCTTCAAGGGCACGCCGGCCTACGACGCGGTGGAGAACGCGTTGACCAAGGGCCAGGACGTGCTGTTGCTCGGCGATCACGGCTCGGGCCGCTCGGCGCTCGCGGCGGCGATCGCCGACGAGCGCGCCGGGGCCGGGCGGGGCGTGGTCTGGCTCAACCTCACCGACCCGGCCGACGGGCCCGAGTCGGTGGTACGCACGCTGCTGGAGCTCGAACAGGCCCAGGACTACCTGCTCATCGTCGACGGCCTGCACGCCAACCTGCCGATCGTCACCAACGTCTTCCGGTGCGTGAAGCGGCTCCGGCAGGACTACGACCTGCCGATCCGGGTCCTGGCCATCGGGCTGCCGCCGGTGGCGGAGCTGCTGCAGCAGGGCGAGCAGCGGGTGCTCGACCTGTACGAGGTCCCGATCGACGGCCGCGACACCGTGCGGCTGATGCTGGACGAGGAAGAGGGCCTCGCCCCGGCCGACCGGTCGCGGATCGAGCGGCTGGTCGACACCGACGTCCACATGGCCGACACGGCCCTGAAGTTCTACCGGTCGAACGAGCGGCGGGTGCCGACGCAGCTCGACCTGCAGGAGGAGTACACCCGCGACACCACCGACCCCGCCGAGCAGCACGCGCTCTACCACCTGGCCTGTCTCGGCTCGCTCGGCCTGGTGATCGCCGCCCGCAAGGCCGCGGACCTGTTCGGGCCGGCCGTCGAGCGGCTGCACGCGCGCAAGCTGATCCACCGCACCGACGACGCGTACACCATCGGCCCGCGCCGCCGCGCTCAGCTGGTCATGCGGTATGCCCGGCGGACCTGGCCCGACGTGTGCCGGGACAAGCCCGAGGACATCGCGTGGCGGCACCTGCAGCGCAGCGGCACCCGCGGCATCCGGGCCGTGTTCAGCCAGCTCGACCGGTTCGTCTCGCCCGAGCGGATGCGCTGGAGCAACCTGCGCCTGCAGGCCACCTGGGACATCGTCGAGCGCGTCGACGCCACGCTGGAGGTGCTGACCCGGCGGGACCCGACGTGGGGCGGCACGCTGGGCGCGTCCGTCTTCGCGGCCACGGCGTTCATCCGGCACCGGCCGGAGGAGCCCGACCGGTGGGCGCTGATCGCCGGGCCGATCCGGGCGAAGTGGAAGTACCTCGACCCCATCGCCGTGCTGCCGGAGCCGATCGGGGACCCGACCACGGACATCACCGATTTCCTGCACATCGTCAAGCGGATGGAGAACGAGGACCGGCTGTACTCCCCGGACAAGCACCCGTCGGGCATGGCGGCCGCGGGCATCCAGCCGCGGCGCGCGTACCAGAACTGGGCGCTGGGCCTGCTGCTCGGCCTGGAGGGCACGGCGCCGCCCGAGCACCGCGAGCGGGCGCGGATCGAGGCGCTGGTCGCGATGGCCAGGAGGGCCCAGGAGATCGACGGCAACTTCTATCCGGCGCGGGTGCCGTGGGTGACCGCCCGGATCGTGATCGGGCTGTGCCAGGCCGGGCACGCCGGCGATCTGGTCGTCCAGCGCGCGTGCAGCTGGCTGCTGGACCGGCTCGGGCCGGCCGCCGTGCACTGGCGCAGCGGCACCGGGGACTGGAACTCCGACGAGGCGACCACGTCCATGTGCCTCACCGGGCTGTACCTGGCCGGGTTCGTCCGCCGGGACACCATCGACTCGGCCGTGACCTGGCTGCAGGAGCGGGTGGAGGAGTGCGCCAAGCCGGACCGGGAGATCGATCTGGCCAACATGCTCGAGACGCTCGCGCTGTATACGAACTGGCCGATCCAGACGAACCTCGTGGAGCTGTTGAACCGGGTCGAGAGCGAGTCGCGGCAGCTGCTCGAACGGCCGGAACTGAGCCGCGACGCGCGGCCCGAGGAGGCCCTGCGGGTGCCGTTCATCAGCTCCCAGCTGACCAACATGGCCTGGGCGCGGGTCCGCGCCGAGTTCCGTGGGCTGCTGGAGAACGTGCTCAACGGCAACGAGGAGGAGGCGGTGAGCCCGTACGTGCCGACCCTGCCCGCCGTGCCGAAGCCGGTGCCCGACGCGGTGGAGGCGGCCATCCCGAAGCTCTCCCCGGAGGAGCTGCGGCGCTGGACCGACGCCGCCGAGCAGCTGCACCAGCGCCTGGAGCAGCAGCTGCGGGTGCGCAGCGGGCCGGCGGTCTCGGGCGCGCCGTCGGTGCAGCAGAAGCTCAACCAGCTGCAGAAGCAGCGCGACCTCTACCAGACCCTCAACCAGCTGCTCAGCCCGGACGCGCCGCGGGAGGTGCTCACCGCGCTCGACGAGCTCGGGCGCGAGGTGTGCGGGGGAGCCTGGCCGTTGCAACTGCCCTTCCCGTCGGCTGACGACGCCGGCGGCCCGCGGTGAAGCTGCGGCTGCCCGGTCCCTCGTCGCTGAACTTCCTGGCCGGCATCTTCGCCGGCGCCGGGATCAACCTGCTCACGTCCGTCGCGACCGGGCCCGAGGGCACGGTGAGCACCGGCAAGGTCGCCGTCGACTCGCTGTGCTGGGTGGCCGCGGCGGGCTTCCTGACCTGGGCCGCCCAGCTCGTCGAGCACGGTGAGCGCGACGCCGACCTGTACATCGACCGCGAGTTCAGCGACGAGGAGAAGCGCGAAATCCGGGAACAGTACATCGGTGCGGCGATGCGCAAGGCGTGGGCGCCGCTGATCGGTACGCTCGTGGCATTCGTCCTGGCGCTTCTGCTGCTGCCGGGCCTAATCCATTGGGCAGAGTTGTTCTGATGAGCCGATTCTTGATTCTGCACGGCTGGGAGAACCAGCGTCCGGTTGGGCATTGGCAGTTCTGGCTCGCGGAGCGGCTGCGCGCGGCCGGCCACGACGTCGACTACCCGGGGCTGCCGGAGCCCGACCGGCCCGTGCTCAAGGACTGGCTGGGCGCGATCGAGAAGGCGATCGCCCGCGAGCCCGGGCAGGGACTCACCGTCATCGCGCACAGCCTGTCGTGCGTGGCGTGGCTGCACCTGGCCGCGCAGGGCAGCGTGCACCTGCCCGTGGACCGGGTGCTGCTGGTCGCGCCGCCGAGCCCCGAGTTCCTGGCCCGCACCGAGCCGCTGCGGCACTTCGCGCCGCCGATGGCCGCGCTGGACGCGGTGCGGGCCTCCTCGGCCGCGCCGCCGCGGCTGGCGTGCGCCGCCGCGGACCCGTACTGCGAGCCGCCCGCCGACGAGCGCTACGCCGGGCTGTTCGACGTGGACCGGATCGACGGGGCGGGGCACGTCGACATGGTCGCAGGCTACGGCCGCTGGCACTCGGCGCTGCGCTGGTGCGAGGACCCGGAGCACCGCCTCGGCGTGGATTGACAAGATCGCTCCCGGTGTACGCTTGCCGACGCCCGGTAGCGGCGGTGGCGCGACCTGCCTAGCATCGCGGCATGGACGTGATCGCCGATCTCGCCCGCCCGTTCCTCGACGGCACCCCCACCAGCCAGGCCGCCGCCGTGGAACAGTTCCGCGTGCGCCTCGCCGAGCTGCTGCACGCCGAGGTCGCGGCCAAGGGTCTCGACACGCCGCCGATCGAGGTCGTGCGCCCGGGCCGCCCGATGCTCGTCATCGACGTGGCGGTCTGGCCCACCGCGGAGCTGCCCGGCAGTCTCCAGGACAAGATCCAGAAGTTGTACGGCGGGGTCGCGCGCTACCGGGAGCAGCACACCGACGCCGAACTCGCGCAGTTCGTGGTCGTGGCCGGTCGGCACCCGGTCGACCTGGGTCCGATCGGCGCCGGGCTGCGCCGGCTGGGGCTGCCCCGGATCGCGGTGTGCGTCGCCGCGGAATCCCCGTCGTGGTACCGCCTGGGCGGCATCGAGTTCGAGCCGCTCCCCGATCTGAACGCGACCGTCAGCCACCTGCTCGGCACCGAACCGTCCCCGCCGCCGGAGCGGACCGCGCGCCCCCAACCCGGCCCCGCGCCGGTCCTGCCCCGGGCGCGCGTGCTGCTCGTGGGGGATGAGTGGCGCTCCAGTACCCGCGAAATCTCCACCGTCAACCGCGAGCTCGCCATCGCCCTGGCCCGGGCCGGCGCCGAGGTGCACGCGCTCGTGCCGCGGGCCGACGTCCGGCTGGGCGAGGACGCGCGGGCCGCGGGCGTGCATCTCGTGGCGCCGCCCGAGCTGCCCGGCCTGTCCGACCGCGAGCTGCTGCTGCTCCCGGCGGGCTGCGCGGTGTGCGCCGGCGGCTTCGAGCCGGACCTGATCGTCGGGCACGGCCCGGTGCTCGGCCCGCTGGCGCTGGGGGTGTGCCACGCCCACCACCCGCGGGCCCGGCGGCTGCACATCGTGCACACCGACGCCGAGCGGCTCGAGGTGGCCAAGGAGGTGCCCGGCGGCGCGTCGCGGATGCTGACCGCGGCCGAGCAGCGGCGGCTCGAGGAGGAGCTGGCCGGCACGGCCGACTTCATCGCCGGCGTCGGCCCGCTGCTGGCCCGCACCATCCGCAACGGCCTGCGCGACGGCTCGGGCCCGCGCCCGGTGCTGAACCTGGTGCCGGGCCTGCGCGACTGGGGCAGGGTGGCCGACCCCGAGGACCCGCCCGAGGAGCGCCAGGTGCTGCTGCTGGCCCGGGCGGAGGACAGCGCGTCGAAGGGCCTCGACTACGCCGTCGACGCGGTCCGGCGCGCGGTGGACCGGCTGCGCGGCGGCGCGGGCGCGCGGCCCCGGCTGATCATCCGGGGTGTGCGGGCGGCCGACGACGCGACGGTCAAGGACCGCATCGACTCCCTGCGCGAGCTGGCGCCGGGTGTGGAGGTGACCCGCCGCGAGTACACGTCCGACCCCGACGCCCTGCGCCGGGACCTGTTCGGCTCGGCGGTGGTGATCATGCCGTCCCGGCACGAGGGGTTCGGGCTGGCGGCCTACGAGGCGATCGCGGCCGGGGTACCGGTGCTGATCACGTCGAACAGCGGCCTCGCCGAGCTGCTGCGGGAGCTCCCGCGCGACGGCGGCCGTCCCGAGCAGCGGGAAATCGTCGCGATGGACGGGACCGACGACGAGATCGCCGGGCGCTGGGGCGAGGCGCTGGCCCGGGCCCTGGAGGACCCCCGGGCCGCCTTCCGGCGGGCCCGGGAGCTGCGGTCGCAGATCATCGAGCGGTACACCTGGGAGAAAACGGTCGCCCAGATCCTCGCCCTGGTGGCCTGAGCCGCCTCAGGACGCCTGTGGCTGGGGGAGATACGGCGCCAGGGCGGCGGCGAGCAGCTCCCGGTCGTTCTTGTCCAGCGACTCCCCGGTCCAGGTCTCGGCCAGCTCCAGCGTCTCGCCGCTGTGCAGGATCAACCGCACCTTGATCGGTACGTTCTTGAGCACCTCGGCCGCGCGGATGTCCTCGTACGCCACGAACCGGTGCTGCTTCGCCAGCTGCGCGACGGGCGCCGACTGCAGGATCTGGATCAGGCGCTTCTTGCCGTCGTCGGTCGACTTCGGGCCCGGCACCAGGACCAGCCCGTTGGACAGCAGCAGCACGTCGAAGTGCAGCTTGCCGGGCGCGTTCATGTTCGCGATGCCGCCGATGACCTCGCCGCCGTCCGCGGTGGCCACGGCCGACTGCTGCTGCACCGCGCGCGCGTCGATGCCGGCCTCGGCCAGCCGCTGGCGAGCCGCCGGCACCGTCTCGGCCGCGATCGCCAGCCGGGCGATCTCCATGATCGGCAGGTCGCTGCCGTCGGTCCGGGCGAACGTGGCGCCTCCGGTCCACGAGTGCTTCCAGCGGCCGATGCCCCCGCGGCGCGCGGCCAGCCCGATGGCCGAGTCGATCCGGTCGGCCAGGATCTCCCGCTGCTCCTCGGGGTCGCCGTGCGGGTTGACCGCGCGGCCCAGGTCGCCGGCGCCGCCCCGCTCGACGATGTACAGCACCAGCCCCAGGTCCCCCTGCGGCGCCCCCGCGAGCCGGGCCGCGGCCCGGAACAGCGCGTCGACGTCCCGCTGGGCGTTGGCCGAGATGCTGGCGTCGGTGAGCTCGTCCCACGGCAGCAGCGTCTTGTCCTCGATGTTCAGCGCGGCCCGCTGCAGCCGCAGGGCGAGCCCGGCCGGGTCCCCGAGCAGCGCCGCGGCCGGCCGGTTGTCGACCGCCACGCCGGAGTCCGGCATGGCCTCCATGGCCCGGATGCGGTCGGCGATCGGCGGGTGCGAGTCCCACCGCGAGCGCTCCTCCTCCGGCGCCGAGTCCCGCAGCTTGGCCAGCTCCCCGGAGCGCCCGCGCAGCAGCTGGGCGAAGCCGCCGAACACGTCGCGCGGGGCGAGCTTGGCGTCCCAGCCGATCGTCACGTACCGGTTGACGAAGAAGTTCCACGCCGCGTCCACGACCGCGAGGTCCCGCATCGCGCTCACGGCCGCCGCCCGCCCCGCGATGCGCACCGAGAACTCGTCGGCCTCGTACTCCATCCGCCGGCTCACCGCCTGCTCGACCAGGATGTACAGCCGCGCGTAGGTCCGGAACACGAACCCGGCCAGGCTCGACGGCCCGACCTGCACGATCGTCTGCACGATGGCCATCCGGCCCCGGTGCGCGAGGGCGCCGAGCTTGGTGTGGCTGCCGGAGTAGTGCCCGAGCTCGTGGGCCAGCACCGAGCTCAGCTGCGCGACGCTGAACGCCTGCAGCAGCGGCAGCCCGACGTACATGATCCGCCGCCCGCCGGCCAGCCCGAGAAACCGCGTGTGCTCGGCGACGGCCGCGTTGACGTCCGGAATGAGCCGGATCTCGTCTGGCGCCCGCGTCCCGACCTGATGCGCCAGCTCGTGCGCGGTGTCCCACAGCCCGCGCGCCTCGTGCGGCGCCAGCGGCAGCCCCTCGGGCTCGCCCGGCTTGGCCGTGAGGATCTTCCAGAACGCCACGATGAGCCCGACCGCCACGGCGATGGTCAGGAACGCCAGTTTCCCGGCCGCGGCGCCGGGGTGCTCATTCCACAGCCAGACGGTGGCCCACCCGAGCCCCCCGATGAGCGCGATGGCGAGCAGGTAGAACCCGGCGAGCAGCACGACCGAGATGGCGGCCCGGATCGTCGTCTTCATAGCGTTTCGTCCCCCGTTATGTGGATTCGGTTCACATTATCGGCAACGAGGGTGCCGCCTGTCTGTCCCGAGACGAGGTCGTTACCCAAGGTCGACCTGCGGCGTGCAACGTTCAGGCGGCTTTCGAAAACGCTTCGGAAAGATCGGCGGGCTTCGTAGCGTACCGGCATGCTACGACGGTTTCTCGTCGTGCTCATGCTCATCGTGCCGCTGTTCGCGGTGGCACCGGCGGCCGCCACCGCCTCGACGTTCGCGCCGGGGAACGGGCGGTTGTTGTTCGTGGGACAGTCCACGAAAACGGCGTGGGACGACTACACATCATTCGCCGCCGCCCCCAGTGGCGGCTCCGTCTACTACGAGGTCAAGTCGGGCACCTGGGTGAACCAGGGGCACAAGGACTACGCGACCTACCTGGCCCAGCAGGGCAAGATGATCCAGGTCGGAGTCTCCTGGAAGGACAACCCGCCCGGCTTCGGCGGCGGGGACGAGAACGCCAAGGCCGCGCGGTCCCGCCAGGTGACCGCGGAACTGGCCGCCGGGCAGTACGCGGCGCAGTTCAACCAGCTCATCGCGTTCGTCAACCAGTACCCGAACGCCAAGTTCTTCCTGCGCCTCGACTACGAGGTGTCGAGCTTCTACCACTGCACCGACGCGTCGTGCTCCTCGTACAAGGGCGCGTTCGCGAAAATCCGCCAGCTCATCGACGGGGCGAAGCGGCAGGACAACGTCACGTACGTCTACCACCCGGTCCGCGGCGAGTACGAGGCCATGTACCCGGGTGACAACGTGGTGGACTGGGTCGGCGTGTCGGTGTTCGCGCACGAGCTGTGCCTGCCGATCTACGACAACGGCTACCTCTACAACGGCACCCCGCCGCAGAACTACGACACCGGCGCCCTGCAGTGCCGCAACGCGTACATCGGCACGGACAGCAACGGCAACGCGGCCGCCGTGTGGAAGAACTGGGACTACGACGGCAACGTGCTGAAGATGATGAAGTTCAGCAAGGACCACGCGAAGCCGATGATCGTGTCGGAGTCCGGGATGATGAACTTCACCGACAACGGCGGCGACACCTCCGGCCTCGAAGCCTCCCGCGGCAACACGTGGGTGCAGCGGCTGTTCGGGCTGATGAACTACACCGGGCCGATCCCGAACCTCGCGGGCACCTACGACCTCAGCAACGTCATCAAGGCCGCCGTCTACATCGATCTGGATTTCCGGTACGGCTGGGACGGCATCAACGACGGCAGCTTCGACTTCCCGGTGAACTCCACCTGGTTCGTCGACGGCCGCTTGTCGCGGTATCCGGCGGCGAAGGCGTCGTTCTGCCAGGGCCTCGTGGACCGCGGCTTCGTGGACAGATGCTCCGGCGGTACGACCGCGAACCGCATCATCGGCGCCGGCTCGAACCGCTGCGTCGACGTGTCCGGGGGCAGCGCGGCCGACGGGGCGGCGGTGCAGCTCTGGGACTGCCTGGGCAACAGCGCGCAGACCTGGCGGCGCACCGGGGACGCCTGGGTCAACGGCTCCGGCAAGTGCCTCGACGTGACCGGCAACGGCACCGCCGACGGCGTGCAGGTCCAGCAGTGGACGTGCCTGGGCAACGGGGCGCAGCGCTGGGTCATGCAGGCCAACGGCACCATGCTCAACCCGCAGTCCGGCAAGTGCCTGGACGCGACCGGCTGGGGTACCACCAACGGCACCCGGCTGGAGATCTGGACCTGCGGGACGGGGCCGCAGTCCAACCAATCCTGGCGACTCGCAACCGCCTGACTCCCCGACAAGAGAGGTCCGACACCCCCAATGTCCTCGCGTAAACGCATCCTGCTCGGCGCCGGGCTGGCCCTCGCGGCCGCCGTCTCCGTGCCGATCCTCAACGCGCTCCCGGCCGCCGCCGTGGCCGGGCGCAACCTTCCCGCCAACGGCAAGGTGCTGTCCCTCATCGGGCAGAGCACTCCCGACCTGTCCGCGTACAAGACCCAGGTCCTCGACACCGACGCGAGCATGCCGCGGCCGGGTGGGATCACGCTGTACACCAACATCACCCCCGGTGTCTGCAACGGCCTCAGCGGCTCGTGCAACCTCAACGGCAACGTCACCGACTTCGGGCAGACGCTGTCGCAGTATCCGGGCGCGGCCGTCGCCGTCGGGCTCTACCTCGCCGACGGGCCGGGCTGCGCCAACCAGCCGCTGCGGGCGCTCATCGGCCGCCAGGACGCCGACATCGCCGGCGGGCTCGGCCAGCAGTACCGGCAGAACCTCGACAACCTCGTGACGTACCTGAAGGACACCAACCGCTCCGTGTACCTGCGGGTCGGCTACGAGTTCGACGGCCCGTGGAACTGCTACAACACCGACTTCTACAAGCAGGCGTTCCGGTACGTGAAGGGCCGCATCGACGCCCTCGGCGCGGCCAACATCGCGACGGTGTGGCAGAGCGCGACCTACGCCAAGGACGGCGACGCCACCTACAAGTTCGACTTCAGCAACCCCAACCACCTCGCCGACTGGTACCCGGGCGACGACGTGGTCGACTGGGTCGGCATGAGCACGTTCTACTGGGACGCGACCTACCGGCAGTACCAGTGGGCCTGCGACACCCCGACCAGCAGCCCGAAGGTGCTCTACGACCGGGCGCTGAACTTCGCCCGCGGGCACAACAAGCCGGCCATGATCGCCGAGGCGACCCCGCAGGCGTACCGCACCGCCAACCTCGACGCCTCCTGCACGAACGTCAACAACCGGGTCTCGCTGAACGGCGACTGGACGAAGATCGGCAGCTGGTACGACCAGTACTTCTCCTACATCAACGCGAACACCGACGTGCTGCGGGCGGCCGCGTACATCAACAGCAACTGGGAGGCGATCGCCCAGTTCGCCTGCCCGCCCGGCTCGACCGCGGGCTCACCGAACTGCACCGACGGCTACTGGGGCAACAGCCGCGTGCAGGACAACGCCAACATCCGCGCGAACTTCAAGCGCGAGCTGCAGAATTCGGTCTTCGTCAACGGCACGCTCACCGGACGCGGCGCCAACTGGGGCGGCGGCGGCACGCAACCGACGACCAACCCGCCGACCTCGCCGACGACCACTCCGCCGACCGGGGGTGGTAACCGCAACGCCTTCAGCACGATCGAGGCCGAGTCGTACAACTCGCAGAGCGGCACCCAGATCGTCAGCACCTCCACCGCGAGCGGCGGCAAGGAGGTCGGCTACACCAGCAACAACGACTGGATGCGGTACGACGGCCTCAATTGGGGCGGCCGTAACCCCAACATGGTGACCTTCCGCTACTCGTCCGGCCGCGCCACCAACCAGGCCTTCACGCTCGAGTTCCACGCGGGTTCGGCCACCGGCCCGGTCATCGCCGCGCCCGGCCTGCTGGGCACCGGCAGCTGGACGTCGTACAAGGAAATCTCCTTCAACGTCAGCAACCTGCCCGCCGGCACCACCTCCATCACCGCGGTCGTGAAGGTCGGCGACTCCGCCGACGTCCTCGACCTCGACTGGTTCAAGTTCGTGTAAGTCCCGAACCCGACAGGGCGGCGCCGAACCATGGCGCCGCCCTGTGCGTGTCCGCAGACATGTCCCATTTCCTGTTCGCATCCATGCCGCAGGCGGGCCACACCAACCCGCTCAAGCCGATCGCCCGCGCCCTGATCGCGGCCGGCCACACGGTCGACTGGTACACGGGCCGCGACCAGAACGTCGGCGCAACCGGCGCCACCCACCGCCCGATGCACCCCGACCTCGACGGCCCACCGCCGAGAAGCGAGCACACGGGCCTGGCCGGCATCCGCTGGGACCTCAAGCATCTCTTCCTGGATCCGGTACCGCTCCAGGTCACCGAACTGACGTCGCTCGTCACGCAAACGCGGCCGACGGCCCTGATCGCCGACATGGGTTTCTTCGGCGCCGGTGCGCTGCACGAGCTCACCGGCATCGACTGGATTTCGGTCGGGATCACGCCGCTGCCGATCCCGAGCCGCGACACCGCGCCCTTCGGCACCGCGCTGCCCCCGTCGGCCACCGCGCTCGGCCGGCTGCGCAATCTGGCCCTCTACGCACTGATGGACCGCGTGGTCCTGCGCGACGTCCACCGCCACTGGCAGGCCATCCGAGCCCGCGTCGAGCTCCCGCCCACCCGCGTCTCCCCGCTGTCGGCCATCTCGCCGCTGCTGCACCTGCAGAACGGCGTGGCCGAGTTCGAGTACTTCCGCTCCGACCTGCCCGAACAGGTGCGGTTCGTGGGCTACCTCGGCGACGAACCCGGCATCCCGTTCGACCCGCCCGCCTGGTGGCTCGACGTCATCGCCGGCGAGCGCCCGGTCGTGCACGTCACCCAGGGCACCGTCGCCAACGACGACCTCGGCGCGCTCGTCGCCCGCACCGCGCGGGTGCTCGCCGGCGACGACGTGCTCGTCGTCGCGACCACCGGCGGGGCCGACCCGGCGGTGCTGGGGGAGCTGCCGGCCAACGCCCGCGCCGCCCGGTTCGTCCCGCACCGGTACCTGCTGCCGTACACGAGCGCGATGGTGACCAACGGCGGGTACGGCGGCGTGCAGACCGCCCTCGCGCACGGCGTGCCGCTCGTGGTGGCCGGCGCGACCGAGGACAAGCCCGAGGTCGCGGCCCGCGTCGAGCACGCCGGGGCGGGGCGGCGGCTGCGTTCCGCGACGCCCGCCGACGCCGACCTGCGCGCCGCGATCCTGCAGGTGCTGGGCGATCCGGCGTTTCAGCGGGGCGCGAACCGGCTGCGCGACGCGTACGCGCGGATCGACACCGCGGCCGAGGTCGTCCGCCTGATCGAGGGCGTCACCAAGCCCGCAATTGTCAAGTATTGACAGATCTCCCTGGAATGGGAGAACCTTCACGAGCGTCGATTCGGCGGTCGGCGGCCACTCACCTGGTTGATCGATCGGAGCGACGTGAGAAGGCTGCTCTGCAACGTCCTGGCCGCGGCATGCGCCGCCGCCGTCACCGTGACCGCCCTCGGTGCGCCCGCCCGGGCCGCCGTACCCGCCGACCTCACTGGTCTCGTCAATCCGTTGATCGGGACGCAGAAGGAGGGCAACACGTTTCCCGGTGCGGCGCTGCCGTTCGGGATGGTGCAGGTCAGCCCGGACACCGGCTGGGGGACCGGCTACAACTACGACCACACGAAGGTCTGGGGCTTCTCGCAGACCCACCTGTCCGGCGTCGGCTGCCCGGTCGCCGGTGAGGTGCCGCTCATGCCGACCGTCGGGGCGGTCAGCAGCAACGACCCCAACACGTACGGGCAGCCGCTCAACCACGCGCAGGAGCAGGCCACCCCGGGCTACTACAAGCTCGGGATGGCCAACGGCGTCACCGCCGAGCTGACCGCGACGCTGCGCACGGGCTGGCAGCGGTACACGTTCCCGGCCGGCACCCAGTCCAACGTGCTGTTCAACACCGCCCAGGCGCGTGGCTCGGCCACCGGCGCCAGCAACTCCAGCGTGTCCATTGTGGGCAGTGACACGGTCGAGGGCTCGGTCACCGTCGGCGGCTTCTGCGGCTCCTCGCCCGCACATACGGTCTACTTCACGGCCCAGTTCAGCCGGGCGTTCGCCTCGTTCGGCACCTGGTCGGGCTCGACGTTCAGCAACGGCTCCCGCACCTCGTCGGGCAGCGGCGCGCGCGGCGGCTGGGCGCGCTTCGACACCAGCTCCGACCGCACGGTCACGGTGAAGGTCGGGCTGTCCTACACGGGCCTGCCGGGCGCGCGGGCCAACCTGAGCGCCGAGACGTCTTCGACGGGGTTCGGCTTCGATTCGGTACGGACGGCCGCCCACGACACCTGGAACGCCAAGCTGCACAAGGCGGAGGTCGACGGCGGGACCACGGACCGGCAGGTGGCGTTCTACACCTCGCTGTACCACTCCCTGCTGCACCCGAACCTCGCCGGCGACGTGGACGGCAGCTACCGCGGCTTCGACAACGCGGTGCACACGGCTTCGGGGTACACGCCGTACCAGACCTTCTCGCTCTGGGACACCTATCGCGCCCAGAACCAACTCGTGGCGCTGCTGGAGCCGCAGGTCGCCCGCGACTCCGCGCTCTCGCTGCTCGCCGTGGACCGGGAGCTGGGCTGGCTGCCGCGCTGGGCGCTGGACAACACCGAGACGAACACCATGACCGGCGACCCGGTGACGCCGTTCCTCGTCGACCTGTGGTCGCGCGGGCTGCTGTCGGGCTACGAGGAGCAGTTCTACACCGCGCTGCGCAAGAACGCGCTCGGCACCCCGCCGGCGTCGACCGGGCTCAACGGCCGCAACGGCAACCCGTACTACACCGCGCTCGGATACATCCCCACCGGCGTCACGTGCACGCCGACGAACCAGTTCGACCATGACTGCCAGTACCCGAGCTCGTCCACATTGGAGTACGCGGCGGCCGACTCGGCACTGTCCATCATGGCCAGAGCGCTCGGGCACACCGCGGACGCCGACGCGCTCGCCGCACGCGGCCAGAACTACCGCAACCTCTTCGACCCGTCGATCGGCTTCTTCCGGCCGCGCAACGCCAACGGCGTCTTCGCGCCCAGCTACTCGCCGACGGACGGCGCGCACACGTTCCACGAGGCGGGCGCCTACCAGTACCAGTGGCTCGTCCCGCAGGACCCCGACGGCCTCGTCGGGCTGCTCGGCGGCAAGGCCAGCACGAACACCCGGCTGGACCAGTTCTTCGCCTACAACGACCTGCTGGCCGACCCGTCGGGCACCGCGCACACCAAGTGGGTCAACGGCGCCTACGACTACTACAGCTTCACGACCTACAACCCGAACAACGAGCCGGACCTGCTCGCGCCCTACACCTACCTGTGGACCGGTCAGCCCTACAAGACCGCCACGGTCCTGCGCGCCGCCTACACGCTGTTCGCCAACGGACCGAACGGCGTCACGGGCAATGATGACCTCGGCACCATGTCGGCCTGGTACGTCTTCTCGTCCCTCGGCCTGTACCCGCTCATGAACGGGGCCAACTTCTACGGCGTCAGCACCCCGCAGTTCCCCTCGGCCAAGGTGACCGTGGGCTCGTTCGGGTCCCAACAGGGCGGCACCCTGAACATCAGCGCGGCCGGCGTCAGCGACACCAACCGCTACATCGGCACCGCCACGCTCGGCGGCACGGCCTTCACCCGCACCTGGCTGTCCCAGTCGGACATCGCCCACGGCGCTTCCCTCAACTACAGCGTCACCGGTACTCCCGGTGCCTGGGGCACCGCCGCCGGCGACACGCCCCCGTCGGCCAACCACACGAGTCCCCCGGCCGCGACGGCGAACCTGGCGCAGGGCAAGGCCGCGACCGGATCGTCGTCGTGCGCGTCCACGGAGGGCCCGGACAAGGCGGTCAACGGCAGCGTCACGGGCGGCAACACCGACAAGTTCTGCTCCGGCGTCACCGGCGCCTGGCTGCAGGTCGACCTCGGCTCCGCGCAGACCGTGAACCGCATCGTCGTGAAGCACGCGGGCGCCGGTGGTGAGCAGGGGGCGTACAACACGAAGGCCTTCACGCTCCAGACGTCGACGGACGGCTCCACCTGGGCCACTCCGGTGACGGTGACGAACAACGCGGATCCCGTGACATCTCACCCAATTGCGGCCACGTCGGCCCGCTACATCCGGATGAACGTGACGACGCCGACCCAGACGTCGGACACGGCCACCCGCATCTACGAACTCGAGGCGTACGGCCAGTCGCTCACGAACTTCGCCCTCAACCGCCCGGTCACCGCCTCCCCGGCGTGCGCGGCCACGGAAGGCCCGGAGAAGGCCGTGAACGGCAGCGTGACGGGCGGCAACACCGACAAGTACTGCTCCCTGTCGACCGGCGCCACCCTCCAGGTCGACCTGGGCTCGTCCCGCGCGATCACCCGCTTCGAGCTGGCCCACGCCCAGGCCGGCGGCGAGTCGGCGGACTGGAACACCAAGGCCTACACCATCGACGTCTCGACTGACGGCACTACCTGGACGAGAGCCGTCACGGTCACGAACAACACGGCCGCGAATACCGCGCACGCGGTAACCTCGTCGGCCCGATACGTCCGCCTCACGGTCGGCACCCCGACCCAGACGACGGATACCGCAACGCGCATCTACGAGTTCCGCGTCCTGGGGTGATTGAACGGGTGACGCCCGGGTGATTCGTCTGCTCACCCGGGCTCGACAGGATCGGCGAGGGCCGATGAGGCTTACGTTCGTTGCATGCCTCCGGCCCTCGTTCGCCCGTACGTCCGCGTCATCCCCATCGCGCACATCCCCCCGGCCCCGTCAAGGCGCTCGACGGTCCCGATCCGCACCACCCCACCGGCGTACCGCGCCCGGCACGACGGCCAGCCGTCCGCGCAACGCTCCGCTCAGCCCCCTGCCCAACCCCCTGCCCAACCTTCCGCCCAACCCCCGCAAGGCCGGCCCCGGCACACCCGACGCCGCCGCCGGGGCCCGGCCCTCGCCTGGGGCGCGCTGTTGGTCACCCTCGCCACAACAGCCATCACCCTGCGCCCCGGCGAGGAGCCGCAACTGTCGGCGGCCGCCCCCACCGCCGACTCGGCCCACCTGGAGATCGCCATGGTCCCCGCCCCCGTGAACGACGCGGTCCTGGCGGTATCGACCACCCGCCGCCGCCCGGACGCCGCGAACCGCGCAACTCCCGCGGCCGCTCCCACCCCGGCGAAGACGGCCAAGGCGACGACGCAGTCGAAAGCCACCACCCGGAAGAAGTAGCCTCGCAACCATCGGCCGGTATGCTTCCCGCACATGGAACAGCCTGAGCGGGAAGTGCTCGACTGGCAGACCTTCGGCCGCGCCGCCCGCGAGCTGGCGCAGTCCATAGCCGACGACAACTTCCGCCCCGACCTGGTCCTCAGCGTGGCCCGGGGCGGCCTGCTGGTGGCGGGCGCGTTGAGCTACGCCCTGGACGTGAAAAGCATCCACATGCTCAACGTCCTGTACTACACCGGCATCGACCAGCGCCTCGACGCCCCGCTGATCCTGGACCCCAAGCCAGACCTGGCCGACCTCGCCGCCGCGCGAATCCTGATCGCCGACGACGTGGCTGATACCGGCGCCACCCTGGAAACCGTCCGCAACTTCTGCGCCGGCCGGGTCGCCGAGGTTCGGTGCGCGGTGCTGTACGAGAAGCCGGAGTCAACGGTTCGCTGCGAGTACGTGTGGCGCCGAACGGACCGCTGGATCAACTTCCCCTGGTCCAGCCTGCCGCCGGTAACTGACCCTGACGCCCAGGTAACCGGCTGAACGCGGTTGCCTATCGGTCCGGCTTAACGCTTTTCGACCGGCCCGATGGTCACCGCAAATGTGCCCTCGGCCGATGGTTCGGCCCGCCTGGCGGCGGCCCACAGGGTTAGCGTGGTCCCGGCTCGACTTTGGTCAAGGTTGGTGGTCCAGACCGTAGAGGGACTGCCGGGTCCGTCGTGGTCATCATTCGGTGGTACAACTCAGGAAATTGGTTTTATTGGATTTCTCTCCTGGACCACCGAACGTCGACCACGGCGGACCCGGCTCCTGAATTCACGGCCTGGACCACCGAACGGTGACCAAAGTCGTCTGCGGGACCACGCTAATACATTCCGGTCGCCGCAGGCGGCCGGGGACCATCGGCCGAGGGCACATATGTGGTGACCATCGGTCCGGCCTGACGCTTTTCCACCCACCCGATGCAGCATTTCGGAAAGAGAACAAGCGGCACCGCGAAGAGGTCAGTCCGGCGGTGGAGGAGCCGTGCTCCGACGCGGCATCAGTGTCGGTGACAGGGACAGCAGAACCGACCGCCGGCGCTTGCCCTCCACCCGCTCCAGCAGCAGCCGCGCCGCGTTCGTGCCCATCAGGTGGCCGTCCTGGTCCACGCTTGTCAACGAGATCGGGCCCATCGCGGCGACCGTGGTGTTGTCGTAGCCCGCGACCGAGATGTCGTCGGGGATGCGCAGGCCCGCCTCGTGGACGGCGTTCAGCACGCCGATCGCGGCCACGTCCGCGCCCGCGAAGATGGCGGTGGGACGGGCGGGGCGGGACAGCAGGTCGCGGGCCGCGGTGTAGCCGCCCTGTTCGCTGTATGTCGACGAGACGACGTCCACCTCCAGGTTGTGGCGTTGCATGGCCTGGCGGTAGCCCTCGGCGCGGACCGTCTGCGGCATGGTCGTGGGGATGCCTCGCGTGGTGTCGCGGTGCTCGATGTGGGCGATCCGGCGGTGGCCCAGCGCGGCCAGGTGGTCGACGATCAGGCCGGCGCCCGTGATGTCGTCGTCGACCACGGCGTCGAAGTCCGAGGAGCGGCCGTGGCGGCCGATGGTCACCGTCGGGATGGTGCGGGCGGTGGCCTCCAGCTGGCTGCGTGGCAGGACCGGGGCGATCATGATGAGGCCGTCCATGCGGCGGTCGATCATGGCTTCGGTGATTCTTGCCTGGGACTCGGGGGTGCTGCCGCCCGGGCCGAGCAGGGCCTGGTAGTCCGTGCCGGCGAAGTGGTCGGTGATGCCCTCGATGAGCTCCGGGAAGAACGGGTTGCGCAGGTCGGGGATCAGGACGCCGATGGTGTACGTCTGGCCGCGCATGCCTCGCGCCGCCGCGTGGGGGCGGTAGCCCAGTTCGGCGATCGCGGCGCGGACGCGCTCCTGCATGGCCGGGCTGACGCCGTAGGCGTTGCGGAGGACCTTCGAGACCGCGGCCGTGGACACGTTGGCCCGGCCGGCCACGTCGGCGATGGTTGCCCGGCGCGCGGCGGGCAGTGCCGGCTCCACCTCGGGGTCCGTTGCCATCCCGCCGCTCCTCCGAAAAACGTAGAACGAACTACACGCTGCACGAGTGTAGCCAGCGCTCGGCAACGTGGATATTGGTCTACACGATCCGGCATATTGAGGGTCTTGACAGGCCTCCAGAGCGAGCCCAACATGTGGAGAACGCTCTACGAAATCCGCCCCAGCGCGCTCCGCCCCAGCCGCCCGAGACGTGGCGTTGAATCGTTTCACAACGAGATTGGCACCCCAAAACCATGCACGTAGTCGAACTGCGGGCCGAGCACGTCCGCGAACCGATCGGGCTCGGCACCGCCCGGCCCCGGCTGTCCTGGCGGGTCGAGTCGGAGGTGGCCGGTGAGACCCAGGTCGCGTACGAGCTGATCATCGGCGGGGCCGGCACCGGCCGGGTGGAGTCGGTCGAGCAGGTGCTCGTCGACTGGCCGGCCGCGCCGCTGCGGCCCCGCGAGGAGCGCGAGGTCGCGGTCCGGGTCTGGACCGGGCGATCGGAGGCGGTCAGCGCGCCGATCCGGGTCGAGGCCGGGCTCCTCGGCCAGGCGCTGCAGGCGACCCTGATCAACGGACAGCCGATCACCACCGACGACGGGCCGGCGACGCTGTTCCGGCGGGAGTTCGAGCTGCCCGCCGAGCCGGTCCGGGCGCGGCTCTACGCGACCGCGCACGGCGTGTACGAGCTGGAGCTCAACGGCGAACGCGTCGGCGACCACGTGCTCGCGCCCGGCTGGACGAGCTACCACCACCGGCTGCGGTACCAGACGTTCGACGTCACGAACGAGCTCCACAAGGGACCGAACGCGATCGGGGCCTGGCTCGCCGAGGGCTGGTACGCCGGGCGGCTCGGCTTCCGCGGCGGGCGGCGCGGTGTCTACGGCGACCGGCCCGCCCTCGCCGTGCAGCTGGAGGTGGCCTGCGCCGACGGCTCGCGGCACGTCATCGCGTCCGGCGGGGACTGGCGCAGCGCCCCGGGTCCGATCACCGCCACCGGCCTGTACGACGGCGAGCGGTACGACGCCCGCCTGGAACGTGACGGCTGGTCCCGCCCCGGCTTCGACGACCGCGACTGGGCCCCCGTCACCGAGCGGCCCCTGGACTCCGCTCGCCTCGTCGCGCCGGACGGCCCGCCGGTGCGCCGCACCGAGATCCTGCGCCCGGTCAGCAGCCGGACGACCGGCGACGGCCGGACCATCGTCGACTTCGGACAGAACCTGACCGGCCGGCTGCGCATCACGACCGTGGGGGAGCGGGGCACCACCGTCGTCCTGCGCCACGCGGAAGTACTCCAGGACGGCGAGCTCTACACCCGCCCGCTGCGCGAGGCACAGGCCCGCGACGAGTACACCCGGCGCGGGGGCGGCCCGGAGACGTGGGAGCCGCGCTTCACCGTGCACGGCTTCCGGTACGCCGAAATCACCGGGGAGACCGAACGCGTCGAGGCGGTCGTCTGTCACACCGACATGACCCGCACCGGCTGGTTCACGTGCGACGACCCGCTGCTCAACCGGCTGCACGACAACGTGGTGTGGAGCATGCGCGGCAACTTCCTCGACGTGCCCACCGACTGCCCGCAGCGCGACGAGCGGCTCGGCTGGACCGGCGACCTGGCCGTGTTCGCGGCCACCGCGGCGTACCTCTACGACTGTGCCGGGCTGCTCACCTCGTGGCTGGCCGATCTCGCGGCCGAGCAGGAGGAGCTCGGCACGGTCCCGTTCTACGTGCCGTGGGTCGAGCTGCTCGGCCCGCCCCGGCCGGCGGCGGTCTGGGGCGACGCGGCCGTCGACGCGCCCTGGACGCTGTTCGAGCGGTTCGCCGACACCGGGATTCTGCGGCAGCAGTACCGCAGCATGCGCGCCTGGGTCGAGCAGGTGGCCGCCCTCGCCGGGGAGCGCCGCCGGTGGGACGAGGGGTTCCAGTTCGGCGACTGGCTCGACCCGGCGGCCCCGCCCGAGCGCCCGGCGGACGCGCGCACCGACCCGTACCTGGTGGCCACGGCCGCGCACGTGCGCAGCGCCCGGCTCCTGGCCGCGATCGCCGGGCAGCTCGGCGAGACAGCCGACCAGACCCGCTACGCCGCCCACGCCGCCGCCGTGGCCGAGGCGTTCAACGCCGAATACGTGACGCCGAGCGGGCGGCTGGCCAGCGACGCGCAGACCGCGTACGCGCTCGCGCTGACCGGCGGGCTGCTCGCCAAGCAGGAGCAGCGGGAGCGCGCCGGGCGCCGGCTCGTCGAGCTCGTGGCGGCGGAGGGGCACCGGATCGGGACCGGGTTCGCCGGCACCCCGCTCATCTGCGACGCGCTCACCCTGGCCGGGGCCGACGACGACGCGTACCACCTGCTGCTGCAGCGCGAGTGCCCGTCCTGGCTGTACCCGGTCACGATGGACGCCACCACGATCTGGGAACGCTGGGACAGCCTGCTGCCCGACGGCACCGTCAACCCGGGCGAGATGACCTCGTTCAACCACTACGCGCTCGGGGCGGTCGCCGACTGGCTGCACCGCACCGTCGCCGGGCTGGCCCCCGCCGCACCCGGGTACCGCCGCGTCCTCGTCCGCCCCCGCCCGGGCGGCGGCCTCGGGCGGGCGGAGGCGGTGCACGACAGCCCGTACGGCCGGATCACGGTCGGCTGGCGGCGCGCCGGCGGCCGGCTGCACGTCACCGTGGCCCTCCCGCCGGGGGTCACCGCCCGCGTCGAACTCCCCGGCGCCGACCAGCCGGCCGAGGCCGGTCCGGGCGTCCACGAGTACACCTGCGATTTTCGCACCCCGGCCGACGACCCCCCGCCGGTCCGGGCCGCACACCCCTTCCACACCCCAGAAGAGGAGTGACCGAACATGCAACGACGATCCCCCTTCGTCATAGCGCTGACCGCGACCGCGCTGGCCCTCGGCGGCTGCAGCGCCGGCGACCTCGGCTCCAGCGGCGGCAGCGGCGACGGCGAGACCCTGTCCTTCCTGGCCGACAACTCCGACGCGAGCCTCAAGACCGCCCAGGGGCTCGCCGACGCCTTCAACGCCAAGAAGACCGGCGTCACCGTCAAGGTGGAGACCCGGCCGCAAGGCACCGAGGGCGACAACGTGGTCAAGACGCGACTGTCCACAGGCGACATGACGGACGTCTTCATGTACAACTCGGGCTCGCTCTTCGCGGCCCTGAAGCCGGAGCAGAACCTGGCTCCACTCGACGACCAGCCGTATGTGGGTGACCTCGACGGCACGTTCAAGTCGACGGTCTCGGCCGGCGGCAAGCTCTACGGCGTGCCGTTCGGCGGGGCGACCGGCGGCGGCATCCTCTACAACAAGGCGGTGTACGCCAAGCTCGGCCTGCAGGTGCCGAAGACGTGGGCCGACTTCATGGCCAACAACGCGAAGATCAAGGCGGCCGGCATCGCCCCGGTGGTGCAGACCTATCAGGACACGTGGACGTCGCAGCTCATCGTGCTGGCCGACTTCCACAACGTGGCCACGGCCCAGCCGGACTTCGCCGAGCAGTACACCGCGGGCAAGGCCAAGTACGCGAGCACCCCGGCCGCGCTGAAGAGTTTCCAGCGGCTGCAGGAGGTGCACGACCAGGGGTACCTCAGCTCGGACTTCGCCTCCACCAAGCTCGAGGCCGGGATCAAGCATCTCGCCGACGGGACGGGTGCGCACTACCCGATGCTCACGTTCGCGGTCGGCACGATCACCTCGCAGGCCCCGGACAAAATGGGGGACATCGGCTTCTTCGCGCTGCCCGGCGACGACGCCGCGAAGAACGGGCTCACCGTCTGGGAGCCGGCCGGCGTGTACGTCCCGAAGTCGACGACCGGCAAGAAGCTCGACGCGGCCCGCAAGTTCCTCGCGTTCGTGGCGAGCAAGGACGGCTGCGACGCGATGGCCAAGGCGACCACCCCGTTCGGCCCGTTCCTCGTGAAGGGCTGCACGCTGCCGGCCGACGTGGCCGCGCCGATCAAGGACATGCAGCCGTACTTCGACAGCGGCGCCAACAGCCCCGCGCTGGAGTTCCTGTCGCCGGTGAAGGGCCCCTCGCTGGAGCAGATCACGGTCGAGGTCGGCTCGGGCATCCGCAAGGCCGCCGACGGCGCCGCGCTCTACGACCAGGACGTCAAGAAGCAGGCCCAGCAGCTCGGCCTGCCGGGCTGGTAAGAACATGACCAGAGCCAGGAGCCCCTATCCGTACTGGTTCTACCTGCCGGCCGCGCTCGTCTACGGCACCCTGTTCCTCGTCCCGACCTTCGCCTCGTTCTGGTTCAGCCTGACCCGCTGGAGCCTGTTCGACGCGCAGTTCATCGGCCTGGACAACTTCCGGCAGTTCTTCGACGAGCCCGCCCTGGTCAAGGGGTTCACCAACACCATCGTCTACGCCGTGGTCACGTGCGGGCTGAAGGTGGTCCTGGGGCTGCTGCTGGCGGTGCTGCTCACCTCGCGGCTCTCGGCCCGCGGCTACCTGCGCTCGGTCGTGTTCTTCCCGGTCCTCGTCAGCACCATCGGCGTCGGGCTGACCTTCACCGTGCTGATGAACCCGGAGCACGGGCTCATCAACGGTGCGCTCGGGGCCGTCGGCGTCGACGGCCCCGGGTGGCTCACCGACCCGCACTACGCGCTGCTGTCGGTGGCCCTGGTCGACGTGTGGAAGGGGGTCGGGCTGGCCACGCTCATCTACATCGCCGGCATCGTGTCGATCCCGCAGGAGTACTTCGAGGCGGCCCGGGTCGACGGCGCCGGCCCGGTGCAGAACTTCCGGCACCTCGTGCTGCCGCTGGCCCGCCCGGCCACGGTCACCGTGGTGATCCTCTCGCTCATCGGCGGCCTGCGCTCGTTCGACCTCATCTGGGCGATGACCCGCGGCGGGCCCGGGTTCACGTCCGACGTGATCGCCTCGGTGATCTACAAGCAGTACCAGGCGGGCTTCTATGGCTTGTCGACCGCCGGCAACGTCGTGCTGTTCCTCGTGGTCACCGCCCTGGTGCTGCCCTTGTACTGGTTTCTCGGCCGCAAGGAGGTCGAACAATGAGACGTCACGTGCATGGGGCCGTCGCGGTGCTCGTCTCCGGTGTGGTGTTCGTGGTGCCGTTCCTGTTCATCGTGCTCAACGCGGTGAAGGACCGGCAGGACGCCGCGCTGCCCGCGTTCAGCTGGCCCAAGCACTTCCAGCCGTGGACCAACCTGGTCGACGTCATCGAGGCCCGCGACTACATGCTGGTGATCGCGTTCATCAACAGCACGATCCTCACCGTGTCCAGCGTGGCCGCCATGGTGGTGCTGGCCGCGATGGTCGCCTTCGTGCTGCAGCGCCGCCGCAGCCGGTGGAACCGGGTGATCGACCTGCTGGTGCTGTCCGGGCTGATCATCCCGCCGGCGGTGGTGCCGACGATCTGGGTGCTGCAGGGGATCGGGCTGTTCAAGACCATGGCCGGGCTGATCCTGGTCGAGATCGCGTTCGGGCTCTCGTTCAGCATCCTGCTCTTCCGCGCCTTCATCGCCACCATCCCCAAGGAGCTCGACGAGGCCGCCGTCATCGACGGGGCGGGGCCGCTGCGGCTGTTCTTCCGGGTCGTCCTGCCACTGCTGCGGCCGGTGGCGATCACCACCGTGGTGGTCCAGTCGGTCGCCGTCTTCAACGACTTCACCAGCCCGTTGTACTTCCTGCCGGGCGATCAGAACGCGACCGTCCAGCTGACCCTGTACAACTTCTCGAGCCAGTACAGCGCGCAGTACAACCTGCTGTTCATGAACATCCTGCTGATCACCGTTCCGCCGCTGATCATGTTCGTGTTCTTCAACCGGCAGATCGTGGCCGGCATGACCTCGGGGGCGGTGAAGGGCTGACGCCGACCGGACGATCGGGTCGCGCCGACCGGCCGGGTGGCGTAGCCCGCGCGGATGGAACCCGCTCGCAAGCATCGGTGACGATCACCGCACGCGGTACCGTGTGATGATTCGAGTACTGCGAGTGAGGTGACGACGTGGCGGGCACCGCGACCCTGGCCGGGCTGCAGGCCGGCGACCACGTCTGCGTGCCGTACGTCGGCGCCCAGGTGCGCGCCGGGCTCATGGCGGACTTCGTCCGGGAGGGGCTCGCCGACGGCGACAAGGTCATCTGCTGCACCGTCCAGGACGACCCGGCCACGCTCGCCGCCGCGCTCGCCGAGGCCGACGCCCGGGTGCCCGAGGCGCTGCGCGACGGCCGGCTCCTGGTCTGCAGCGCCACCGACAGCTACCTGGCCGCCGGGCGCTTCGACGCCGAGCGGACCGCCGCCGACTGGCGCGACGTGGTCGGGCGGGCCGAGCGGGACGGCCACTCCGGCCTGCGGATCATCGCGGACATGAGCTGGGCCACCGGCGCGGTTCCCGGCACCGAGCGGCTGCCCTGGTACGAGGCCGAGGTCAACCGGATCTTCGCGCGCGGCTTCGCCCGCGGGGTCTGCCTGTACGACCGCGCGACGTTCACGCCCGCGCGGCTGCGGCGGTACATCGCCACCCACCCCGGCACCCTGGAGCCCGACGACCCGCAGCCGCCGCAGCTGCGGATGCGCCACACCGCCGAGCCCCGCGGGCTGGCGCTGACCGGCGAGGCCGACATCGCCAACCGGGCCGCGCTGATCGCCGTGCTCGACGGGCTGCGGGCCGACCTGCCGGGCACCGACCCGCTCACCATCGACCTGACCGGCCTCAACTTCGCCGACGTGGCCGCCGCCTCCGCGCTCGTGCGGGCCGCCCGCCGGGTCCCGGGCCTGCGCCTCACCGGGGCCAGCCGCCGCCTCGCCGGACTGCTGGAGCTCGTGCGGCAGGCGGACGCGTGAGGGCGGGCGCCCCGGCCGGGCACCGCGGGTTCTTCCACGAGGCCGCCTTCTACCGCACCGACGAGGAGTTCCTGGCCATCCTCACGCCGTTCCTGGCCGACGGGGTGGCGGCCGGCGAGCCGGTCGTGTGTGCCTTCGGCGCGCGCCGGCAGGACCTGCTGCGCGACGCGATCGGCGCGGACGCCGGGGTCGTGTTCATGGACGGCGAGCAGCACTACTCCCGCCCGGCCACGGCCATCCACCGCTACCGCGGCCTGCTCGCCGACCACGTCGCCGCGGGCGCGGACCAGATCCGCATCGCCGGCGAGGTCCCGCACCCCGGCGTCGGCGTGCCCTGGGACTGGTGGGCCCGCTACGAGGCGGTCATCAACAGCGCGTACGACGACTTCCCGCTGTGGGGGCTGTGCCCGTACGACGTGCGCAACACCCCGGCCGAGGTCCTCGCCCAGGTGCGGCGGACCCACCCGTACATCGCCACGCCGAGCGGGCACCGGGCCAACCCCGACTTCGCCGACCCCGAGACGTTCCTGCGCGAGCGCCGTTCGACCTGGAACGACCCGCTCGAAGTGACCCGGCCCCGGGCCGAGCTGACCGACCCGATGCCCTCCGAGGTCCGCGCGGCCGTCATCGCCGCCGGCGGGCACAGCACCATCTCCCAGCCCGAGCTGCGCAGCCTGGTGCTGGCCGCGACCGAGGTGGTCACCAACGCCCTCGTGCACGGCGCCCCGCCGGTCGAGGTCCGGGTGTGGACCGCCGAGCGGCGCATCCTGGTCCTGGTGGCCGACGCCGGGCCGGGGCCGCGCAACCCGGTCGTCGGCCTGCGCCCCGTGCGCACCCCGACGGGCGGGCTCGGCCTCTGGATCGCGCACCAGATCTGTGCCCACGTCGACCTGCGCCACGAGCGCGGGCAGTTCACCGTCCGGCTGGTGGCCGGCCAGCCCGACCCGTGACCGGCCTTCCGGCGCGCCGCTAGCCCAGCACCCGCCGGCAGAACGCCTCGAACTGCGCCGCCGAGTCGCCGGTCCACACCATCCCGTGCTCGCGGATGATGAACCAGTCGGTGGAGCGGGCCCGCAGCTCGGCGTAGAACCGGCGGCCGGCCGCAAACTGTCCACACTCGACGGTGGTGGAGGTGACCAGCTCGCGGTAGCGCTCGCCACGGGTCAGCTCGCGGTGGTGGAAGTGCACCATGAGCCGCGGCCGGCGTCCGTGCATGCTCAGCAGCGAGCTCAGCATGAGGTATTCCGGGGCGTCGGAGCTCGGCAGCCGCGGCCCGGTGTAGGTCAGCGCCCGCCGGCCCTCGTCGTAGGAGGTGACGAGGTCGAAGTCGGCCGGGGTCATCAGCGTCTTGTCGGTCACCGTCTGGGAGACGAACCAGTGCCCGTCGTGGGCGAAGACGATCGACCCGTCGGTCCACGGCTTGCGCTGCCAGAGGTGGTGCTCGCGGTGCAGCCGGGCCAGCTCCGCGATCTCCCCGGCGTGCTGGGCGCCGAGCCGCTCCCGCACCGCCTGGTCGCCCGGGTCGAGGCTGCGCGTCGCGGTGTACTTCACCCGGATCGTCTCGCCGATGACGTTGACGTAGACGTCCTGCCACGTGTTGGTCCGCACGCCGCGGACCAGGTCGAGCTCGTCGGGGTAGATCGCGTTGACGTCGAGCGCGTCGCACAGCTCGGGCACGGCCGTGTGGGCCCGCTCGTAGCCGGGCCGGTCGGTGCCCTCGGGGGTGAGCTCGTACGCCGAGACGACGTTCGTCCGCACGCCGCTCGCGGCCAGCGACGCGAGGTACACCTTCTCGTCCTCGCCCATCTCGAGCGGATCGGTTGGCCCGTAGACGACGTAGGTGATCAGCTCCGGCCGCGGCGCGGGCACGTCCCCGAACGCGAGCGGCTCGACGGAGAGCCCGTACTCGGCCCGCAGCGCGAGGAAGGCGGGCCGGATGATCTCGCGCAACGCCCACTCGCCGTGCGGCGACCGCGGGTTGATCACGTAGAAGCACCGGACCTCGGCCGGCCGCCGCCGATGACAGTAGTCGGCCGCCTGCGCGTTCCCCGCTGTTATCGCCGCAGTGAGCACGCGGTTACTCTACATTGATCACCGCCGTGCCGCCGCGCCCGCGGTGATCTCCGAGCAGCCGCCGCGCGGCGTTTGAGTAGGCCGGCTCCGCTCTCGCCGCGGCGGGGGGAGGCATGGGTTGGTCAGGGCATGGTGCGGAGAGTAGCTCGGCCGGCACGCGGTTCGGGACGCGTGCCGGCCGAGGGTGACGCCTGACGACGGAAGCTAGGCGGCGGCGCGATAGGCCTCGCCGGCCGGGGTCGGGGTGGTGCCGTCCTTGTACAGGCCGTAGGGCAGGGAGTCGCCGACCGCCGGGAGCGAGAACCAGGCGTAGCGCTCGATGTACGACGTCGCCTGCATCTGGGTCGTGGTGCGGGTGATGAAGGACGTGATCTGGGCCGTGTTCGGGAACTTCGGGGTGCCGGTGAAGTTCATCAGGCCGTACTCGGTGATCCAGATCGGCAGGTTGTAGCGGGCGTGGACCTTTTCGACGTAGCCGAGGAACTGGCCCACGGCGGCGTCGGAGAAGTCGGAGCCGTACCAGTGCAGGGTGATGAAGTCGACGCGGCGGTTCTGCTGGCGGGCGCCGGTCATGAAGCGGTCCAGCCAGCCGCCCGGGGTGTCGCCGCCGTAGGCGACCGCGGGGCTGCCGAGCCGCATGCCGGTGGCCTCCAGGCGGGGCCAGAGGGACAGGGCCTGCTCGACCGTCATGTTCGACTGTTCCTTGAGGTCCGGCTCGTTGAAGCCGAGCAGGGTCTTGCCCTCGGCCTTCACCTTGGCCAGGTCGTTGTCGGTGACCGCGCCGGCGCCCCAGATCATCGGGACGAACTCGGCGTTGGCGGGCATCGAGTCGTTGTTCGTCGACCAGTTGTAGTACCAGCCGGCGCCGACGTTGGTCACCGCGGCCGAGAGGCCGGTGAACTGCCAGGTGCTGACGCCCTTCTTCTTGGCCGTGGGCGTCGCGGTGCGGGAAGCCGACGGGGTCGGGGACGGCGTGCGGGTCGCCGTCGCGGTGGGCGCGGCCGTGGTGCCGGTGCCGCCGGGCAGCTTCCACTGCTGGTTCGCGTTGCCGGTGCAGGTCCAGATCTGCAGCCGGGTGCCGTCGGCCGAGCTGTTGCCGCTGGCGTCCAGGCACTTGCCGGAGCCGGTGTTGACCAGCCGGTTGCCCGCTCCCGCGGCCCACTTCTGGGCGCCGGTGCCGTTGCAGTCGTAGAGCTGGACCTTGGCGCCGTCCGCGCTCGAGGCGGCGGTCACGTCCAGGCACTTGTTCAGCGCGCGGATGCTGCCGTCGGTGTTGACCGTCCACGCCTGCGCGCCGGTGCCGTTACAGGTCCACAGTTGTACGGCGGTCCCGTTGGCCGCGTTCGCGCCCGCGACATCGACGCACTTGCCCGCGATGCCGGTGATCGGGGCGCCGGTCGCGGCGGCGGCGGCATGCAGCCCCACCACTCCGGCGCTGACCACGGCGGCCGTGGCGAGCAGGGCGAACAGGGTTTTGCGGCCGGGCGACATGGCTCTCCTCGGGACGGTCGCGGAACGCTTGCGACGCTCAAACTCGTCCATGTGGCGCAGGGCCGTCAAGCCGAACGGCCCGACTTAAGCGGGTCGTAAGCCAAACTTGAGAGAGCGCTCTCCCGGGTTCAGGTCAAAGGCATCACGCGCGCGATCTTCATTGAAAAGCTGTTGGCCCCGGCCGCCGGGTAGGCCGCGCTGCCGTCGGGGTACGCCTTGAACGCCTGATAGTTGTGGTCCTTGACGCCGATGGTGAACTGGGCCCCGACCGTCGCGCCGCTGCCGGCGTCGTAGACCTGCGCGGCCATCGCCGAGCCCGACTCCCAGGCGAGCAGCATCCGGCCGGAGTAGGTCACCAGGTGCGGATGGGAGGTTTTGGCGGAGGTCTGCTTCGTCGTGTCCGCGGCGCCGGTGGTGAAGTGGGACAGGCGGGCGGTGCCGCCCTGGCTCCAGGCGGTCCAGTAGCCGGCCGATCTCGCGAGCACCAGGTCGCCGCCGAACAGGGTGTTGTCGCAGGTGCCGGCGGAGACGGTGCGGTACGGGTGCGGCTGGGCGATGCGGCAGTTGTTGTCCGTGGCGCAGACCATCGCGAAGTGGCTCGTGCGGGGATCCCACGCGATCCGGGTGCCCCAGCTGTGGCTGCAGCCGACCTCGAAGGCGTCCTTGTGGTTCACCAGGCCGCCGCCGGCGCTGACCACCTGCATCCGGTCGCCCTCGTGAATGTCCACACAGGACCCGTTCTGGACGGTGATGGCGACGCCGAAGTACGCCGCGTAGTTGCTGCCGTCGGTGGCGAGCCGGCCGTGGTGCTGGTACCACCACACGAAGCGGGCGCCGTTGTCGTAGCCGCCGAGGCTCGCGCTCAGGTTGGTGACCTGGCGCTCCCAGACCTGCTTGCCGTTGTTGTCGAACCGGACCATGTGCATCGTGTTGCACGGGCTCGACGAGCCGCCGCAGAGTGGGCCGGTGTGGCATTCGCCCTTGCGGGTCAGCAGCAGCACGCCGCCGTTCGCGTCGGCCGCGACGTCCTGCAGGTCGATGCCGTCGAAGCTGGTCGGAGTGCCGGCGAGCTTGTCGTCGCAGCCGAGTTTGCCGAGGTACACCTTGCCGTTGGTGCCGAGCCAGGCCAGCCACGAGCCGCCGTCCGGGGTCGCGGCGATCGCCATCGGCAGCGGGTCGGTGTCGCCCTCGCGGCCGTAGCCGGTGACCGCGCTGCCGACGCTGACGTCGGTCACCTTCACCACGGGGGTGGCGCTCGCGGTCCGGCCGCAGGGCCCGGTCTCCTTCGGCGCGGCCGACTGGCTCGTGGCCGCGCTCCCGGACGCGGCCGCCAGCAACCCGGTGCCCTCGGACGATCCGGCCGCCGCCCCGGCGCCGGGGTCGCCGGACGATCCCGGGCCGCCGGGCGAGGAGGAGAAGGCGGCCACGGCGCCGATCGTCGCCACGACCGCCACACCCGCGACGGCGGCGATGACGACGCGGCGCCGGGAGCGTTCGAAGGGGAGCTTCACGGCGCCGAATATAGGGGCGCGCAAGGCCTGTTCGACGGCGGTAACTGAAACTTAAGCGAGCCATAAAACCGGCCGCCGAACAGGCCTTTCGCTTGTGACTGTCACATGTTCCAGACCTGGAACTCCGCGAGCTGCCCGGCCGGCCAGCCGGTGTTCGCCGTGATCGTTACACGCCAGTAGCGGGCGGTCGTCGCGGGGAACGTGATGGTCGCCGTCGGGCCGAAGGTGTAGGTGCCCGCGGTGACCGTCGCGAACGACGAGCCGTCCGAGGACGCGCTCAGCGTCAGCGTCTGGTTGCGCGCGCCCCACGACGCCGGCAGCTGCAGCACCACCTTCGTGGCCGAGCGCGCCGAGCCCAGGTCGACCTGCACCCACTGCGGGAACGCGTTGTTGGCGCTCTCCCAGTATGTGCCCTGGTTGCCGTCGGTCACGTTGCCCGAGCCGTAGGTCTGGTTGTGCGACGACTCCGCGGTCGGCCGGCCGGCGGCCATGTTGGTCGGGGTGGGGGTACCGGTGCCCTGGCTGAACTGGAGGCTGTTGAGGTTCCAGCCGCCGGTGTCCTGCACGAGGGCGAGCACCTGCTGACCCGCCGGGAGGGTCAGCGTGGCGGTCGCCGCCGACCAGGCCTGCCAGTCGCCGGTCGCCGGGATGTTCACCGGGCCGGTGAGGTTGGTTCCGGCCGCGTTCGCGATGTGCAGGGCGCCGGTGACCGCGCTCGGGGCCGCGATCCGCGCCGTGAGCGTGTACTGGCCGGCTGTCGCGACGTTCACGGAGTACCGGAACCATTGCCCGTTGCTCGTCCAGCCGAGGTTGTAGCCGCCTCCGGTGTCCGAAGTGGACTCCAGGTCGACGCCGTCGGCGCGGTAGCCGTTCGCGGTGCCGTTGACGGAGGTGACGTTGTAGGCGAGGCCCTGGCCGCCGGTGTCGTAGTTCTCGGCCTGCACCGTGCCGGGGATCGCGGCCGGGGTGCCGCCGAACGGCGCCTCGACCGGGCCGCTGCCGCCCTGCCAGCTGTTGCCGCTCAGGGTGGCCGCGAAGCCGCCGGAGTTGTTGAGGTACGCGCTGCTGCCCGCCTTGAGCCCGCTGACCGTGTTGCCGGTGATGGTGGCCGAGCCGGACGGGGCCGGGTAGAACGGCGGCGCGATGACGACGCCGTTGCGCCCCGGATTGGTGACGGTGTTGTTCAGCAGCTGGGTGTTGGTCGACTGGGAGAAGCCGATGCCGTCGTACAGCGAGCTCACCACGGTGTTGTTCGCCACCGTGACCCGGTCGACGGTGCCGACGTTCTGCCCGTCACCGCCGTTGCCGACGTGCAGGGCGGGCTGGCCCTGGCTGTAGCCGTTGCCGCCCGAACGCGTGACCACGTTGTTCGAGACCGTGGCGCTGAGCAGGTCGTTGCCGTTGACGCCGAAGCGGCCGGCGCCGAGACCGATGTAGCGGGCGGTGTCGCTGATCGCGTTGTACTCCACGTCGTGCCCGCTGCCGCCGTAGATGCCGATCCCCTTGCCGCCCCACGGCGCGATGATGGTGTTGCGGGTGAACGTGGTGTTGGCCATCGGCGTGTAGTACGTCCGGTTGCCGTTGCCGTCGGTGTTGTAGTTGACCGAGTTGATGGCCATGCCGTCGTCGCCGGTGCCGCGCACGAAGTTGTTCGTTGCGCTCAGGTTGTTGCCGACCGAGTTGTTCAGCGAGACGTTGTTGAGATTGATGCCGTCGGCCCAAATCGTGGTCAGCCGGCTGTTGCGGACCTGGCCGCCGGTCCCGGAGGCCCAGAAGCCCGACAGCGTGTGCTGGGTCCAGATGTTGTCGGCGACCCAGTTGGTGCCGGTGGTGTCCATCGCGCCGCCGGCTCCGTCCACTGTGGCCCGGCTGGTCGCGTTGGAGTCGATGTGGAAGTCGCGCACCGTGCACGAGGTCAGGTCGAAGACGGCACCCAGCGGCTGTGGGTTCGGCAGCGGTACCGCCCGGTAGATGGTGCTGTACCAGGGTCCCGCGCCCGCGATGGTGATGCCGTTCGCGTGCAGGCCGCTGGTGCCCTTGAGGTAGAAGGTCCCGGCCGGGATCCACAGCACCTTGCCCTGCGACTGCGCCTGGTTGATGCAGTTCTGGATCGCGCTCGTACTGTCCACGCCCGGATTGTCGGCCGCACCGCAGGACGTGATCGAGATGGAGCCGGCCGGCTGGGCGATCGGCGCCGGGTTCTCCACGTCGACCACGTCGATGTCGTAGAAGGCGGCCGAGTTCGCGGCGTCGCGCTGCAGCGCGAACGTGCCCCCGGGCGCGATCGGCGCGCCGGTGACGAAGGTGCGGGCCTCGTCGAAGAACACCCGCGGGTTGCCGTCGGCCGGGTTCTGGTCGGCGCTGTCGTTGTAGTGGTTGTTGCCCTCGTACACCCACGACTGCTTCGAGGTGAGCGGGAGCGCCTGGCGGTAGGTGCCGTCGACGTAGAGGTTCAGCGACGAGGTGATCCCGCCGCCGCCGGCCGCGTCGGGGATGCTGGCGCGCACCACGATCGCGCTGATCGGCTTGCCGGTCGTGTTCGTCCACTGCACCTTCTGGCCGGTCGCGGTCAGGTGCACGTAGGCGTGGCCGGAGGCTTCCAGGGCGGCGCTGGAGTACTGGGTCGTCGGGGCGGCGGTGAGCGCCACCGTGCTCGCGCCCCCGCCGAGCGTCCCGGCCTCGGCCTCGAAGCTGGTGAACGGCGTGGTCGCGCCGGCGGCGGCCAGGGCGGGCGAGCCGGCGGCGACGAGCGCGGCCCCCGCGAGGGCGAGCACGGCCAGCGGCCCCGCCGCCCGGCGAACGACACGCATCGATGATCGGGCCATGGAGTGTCCCTTCAGGAACCCGCGCACGTAGCGGCGTACGCAAGTATTTGCAGAAAACACTCTTCAAGCTGACGAGTCAAGAGCGGAATTTGTACACCCGCTGCACTAATCTTTGACCAGGATCAATCGCGTGTACAGCAGGTCGAACCCCTGGCGCTGCGCGTTCTCGTGCGACTTCGAGCCCGGCTGCGTGGTGATCGTGGCCAGCTCGGCCGCCTCGGCGGCGGCGTCGCGCAGCCGCGCGGCCAGCAGCGCCTGCTGCACCCCGCGGCGGCGGTGGGCCGGCAGGGTCGCGGCCCCGGTGAGCTGGGCGACGCCGCCGGCCATCCGCAGGCTCGCCCCGCCGGCCGCCACCCCGTCGCGCCGCGCGAGATAGTGCCGCAGCCCCGCCCTGGCCATGTCGAGCATCGCCGTCACCACGGTGTCGCGGGCGAACGACTCGTGCGAGGGCACCCCCTGCGTGTCGTCGACCATGACCGCGTCGGCGACGACGTCGAGCCACTCCCGCAATGCCGCGGCGGACGAGACCTGGTGGATGTCGACCCCAGGCACGGCCGGCCGCGGCGAGGGCACGCAGCCGAGCACGTTCTCGCACCCGACGAGCCGGTACCCGCGCCCGGTCAGCAGCTCCGCCACGGCCGGGTCGGCGAGCGTGGCCACCTCGGCCTGCACCGGCGACCCGGCGGCGGCGAACCACCGCTCGACGTCGTCCAGCTCGGCCTCGGTCGGCAGCTCCGCGAACCCCAGCCCGGCAATCTTGTTCAGCGGCGACCCGGGGCTCGCGAACGCGGCCACCCCGCCGCCGATCGGCCGGGCTCCGGGCACCGCCGCCGCGATCAGGCCGGCCTCGGCCCGCTCCAGCCGCGCGGCGAGATCGGTGGAACAGAACATGGTCAGTCACCTTCGGGTTCGTAGGAGAACACGATCATGTCCCGCATCGGGATGCCGTGTTCGGCGATCGGTGGGTCGACGTAGGCGAAGAAGTCCCGGTGTACGCGCAGCATGCGGAACCCGCACACCTGGTAGAACGCGATGTTCTCCAGCGACGAGGTGGCCGTGCCGACGATCAGCCCCGCCGGGTAGCCGGCCTGCAGCGCGGCCAGGATGCGCCGCCCATGGCCGCGGCGGCGGTGCTCGGGGGCGATCGCGATGTACACGATCTCGGCCGGCTCGCCGGGGCTCAGCCGCACGACGGCCGCCCCGATGAGCGCGCCGCCGTCCCGGGCCGCGTAGGACTTGCAGTGCGGGTCGGCGATCGTCGCGCGGATGCGGTCGTCGCCCTCCTCCGCGTCGCGCAGGACCGGGACGAGCGCCTCGGCGGCGGCCGGGTCCACGAGGTTCAGTTCCAGCGTCACCGCCGCAGCGTCGCACCGCCCCGCCGCACCCGGCAAAGTCATTACGAACCGGTTATCGTCGCGCGGATGAGCGGGGTGCGCATCGGCGCGGGCAACCTGGGCGGCCGCGGGCTCTGGGCCGAGCGGGACTTCGCGGCCGGCGAGGTCGTCGTCGCGTACGAGCTGCGGGAGCTCGACGCCCGCGAGTACGCGGCCCTGCCGGCGGGCGAGGAGCTGTTCGTGCACAGCTACTGGGGCCGCCGCTACCTGTACCCGGCGCCGGCCCGCTACGTGAACCACGCCGACGACCCGTCGTGCTACCAGGACTTCGATCGCGCCTGCGACGTCGCGCGGCGGCCGATCGCGGCGGGCGAGGCGATCACCATCGACGCCGGCCAGGAGACGGCCCGCGAGCTGGCGACGTTTCTCGCCGCCTGGAACGACGACCCGGCCCGCCGGCCCGAGCTCGTCGCCGCCGATGCCGTCCTGTGGCGCGACGGCGTACCGCACCACGGCCGCGAAGCGGTGCTCGGCCGGCATCGCGTGCACGACCCCGCCTGGCTCGTCGGCACCGGCCGCTGGGAGGCGCTCTGCTCCGCCACGTCCGGCGGCCGGCACGTGACGATGCTGCTGAAGGTCGTCGCCGGCAACTGGCAACTCGTGTACCAGCACCTGGGCTGAGCGCTCGCGGGCCGCCCTTGGGACCCGGTCGTACCCTGGCGGCATGTCGCTTCCGCCGGTCGTGGTCGGTCGTCCGCGCAGTACACCGACGTGGTTCTGGTTTGTGATCGGGTTTGTCGTGCTGATGCTGATCGCCGGCGCGATCACCGCCGCCGTCTTTCTCACCGCGCGCTTCGGCGGTGGCGCGCGGTCCGGGGACGTCGCCTACACGCTGCGGGTCGCCGGCGAGGACGGGCGGGCGCCCGACGACTGGACGATGGAGGAGACCCGCAGGATCCTCCAGGACCGGCTCAGGACGCTCGACGTCGACCGGCCGCACGTCGACAAGACCGCGGCCGACACGTTGCGGGTCACCGCGGCCCACGACGATGCCGGGCGGGTCAAGGCGGTCCTCGAACCGGGGCATCTGACGTTCCGGAAGGTGCTCGACCAGACGCCGATCGGGGCGGCCACGGCCGACTGCCAGGCCGGAGTGCAGGTGCCGGGGGACGCCGGCGGGCCGCTCGCGTCGGCCAAGGCGAAACTCGGCGACGCCACCTACGCGGCCGCCGCGGCGCTCACCGAACCCGACGACCCGGCCGGGGCGAGGCTGACCGGGTTCGACAAGCTGACGTGTGCCGAGGTCGCGGCGCTGCCCGCCGGGATGCAGTACAACGTGCCGGGCGTCAGCTGCACGATGCTCGGGCACCGGCCGGCCGGTGTGCTCGCCGACGGTGAAGCGGTGACCGCGTGTGACGACCGGGTCAAGTACCGGCTCGACGTGGCCAAGGTGACCGGGGCGGAGCTGGCCGGGGCGGAGGCCGGGACACGGGCGGACATCGGGTCCTACGTCGTCAAGATCAGCTTTACCCCGGCCGGGCAGGGGAAGTGGACCGACCTCACGCGGGAGGCGCTCGAGCGGCAGGTGGCCATCCTCGTGGACGACGAGGTGGTGTCGGCGCCGATGATCCAGGGGGTCATCCCGGGCGACGCCGAGATCTCCGGCGGTGCGCTGGCCGAGCGGGACGGGGCCACCTCGCTCGCCGCCACCCTCAGTTCCGGGGCGCTGCCGGCGCAGGTGACGATCACCGCCACCGGGACCGTGGCGTAATCGGCCGGGCCTTACGATCGGGCGGTGACCACGGGGGAGCGGATCAGCATCGCGCGGCGGCGGCTCGGGCGGCCCGGGCCGTATCCGCGGCAGTTCTGGCTCGCCGCCGGGGTGGTGACCGCGATCGCGCTGGCGCTGCGGCTCGTCGGGCTGACGCATCCGAAGAACATCATGTTCGACGAGGTGTACTACGCCAACGAGGCGTGGGACCTGCTGCAGCACGGCGTGGAGTGGGAGCCGCTCGGCGGGCAGCCGGAGTACGTGGTGCATCCACCCCTCGGGAAATGGATGATCGCGGCGGGGGAGTGGCTCTTCGGGTACAACTCCTTCGGTTGGCGCATTTCGGCGGTGCTGGTCGGGGTGGCGGCGATCGTGCTCGTCATGCTCGCGGCCTGGCGGCTGTTCCGCTCGACGGTGCTCGCCGCGGCCGCCGGGCTGCTCATGGCCCTCGACGGCATGCACTTCGTGCTCTCGCGGGCCGCGCTGCTCGACATCTTCCTGCTGTTCTGGATCGTCGTCGCGTTCTTCTTCCTGGTCCTGGACCGCGAACAGCGCCGGGCCCGCTGGCTGGCGATCGTCGAGGCGCGCGGTGACACGCTGCGGCCGAAGCTCGGGATTCCCTGGTACCGCATCGCCTGCGCCATCTCGCTCGGGCTCGCCTGCGGCGTCAAGTGGAGCGGGCTGTGGTACCTCATCCTGTTCGCCCTCGCCGCCGTCGCCTTCGACATGGGTGCGCGGCGCAGCGCGGGCGTGCGGCACTGGATCGCCGAGAGCATCCTGCCCGCGACGGGCTGGCTCGTCGCCATCGTCGGGCTTGCGCTCTTCGCCTACCTCAACACGTGGTGGGGCTGGTTCCTCAGCGACGACGGCTACTTCCGGCACTGGTACGCCGCCTCGCACAACCTCCCGCACGACCGCCCGTTCGACGCGATCGTCAACCTGGTCCACTACCACGAGACGGCCTACCAGTTCCATTCCACATTGGACAAGCCGCACCGGTACCAGTCGTGGCCGTGGCAGTGGCTGCTGCTCGGCCGCCCCGTCGTGTTCTCCTGGGAGACCGACGAGGCGTGCGGGGCGAGCCAGTGCGCGTCCGAGGTCCTGCTGCTCGGCACGCCGCTGCTGTGGTGGTCGTTCCTGCCGGCCCTGGCCGCCCTCGGCTGGCTGGGGTTCGCCCGCCGCGACGGCCGGGCGTGGTTCGTGATGGCCGCCGCCCTGGCCGGGATCGTGCCCTGGTTCCAGTCGATGCCGGCGCACCGCACGATGTACATCTTCTACGCCCTGCCGGCCGAGCCCTTCCTCGTGCTGGCCGTGGTCTACGTGCTGGGGGCGATCATCGGCCCGCCCGGCGGCGAGCGGCGCACCCTGGGAGCCGTCATCGCCGGGGTGTACGTGCTGCTGGTCGCCCTCTGCTTCGCGTACTTCTACCCGATCTTCACCGGCACGCCGATCCCGTACCAGGACTGGCTGGACCGGCTGTGGCTCGGCAACCGCTGGGTCTGACTCACCGGGCGAACGCCGCTCTGATCTCGTCGCGCAGCCACGCGTGCGCCCGGTCGGTGTCGTTGCGCTGATGCCAGGTCAGCACGATCGGGACCGGCGGCGCTTCGAGGGGCAGCGGCAGCGGCTGCATGCCGTGGCGGGTCAGGGCGTCCGCGGTCATCCGGCCGGGCACGGTGACGGCGGCCCCGAGCGCGCCGGCGAGCGCGAGCGCGGCGTCGACCGTCGGGGCCGACGCCACCGTCGAGCGGGCCAGCCCCCGCGCCTCCAGGGCGTCGTCGAGCGGGTCGCGCAGCCGTCCGCGCCGCGACACGATGACATGCGCCATTTTCGTGTACCGCCCGAGCCCCAACGTTTTCCCGCGCACGCCCAGCGGCACCGCCACGACCCGGGCGTCGTACCCGAGGATCTCGGAGCGGATCTCCGGCAGCTCCGGCTCGGTCGCCCCGATCTCGGCGTCGACCCGCCCGTGGCGCAGGTCGCTGGTGTCGTCCCCGGCCTCGCCGAGAAAGCGCAGCCGCACGCCGGGCGCCATACCGTGCACCGCCGCCACGAGCCGCGGCCCGACCGAGGCGGTGATGGCGTCGTGGAAGCGCAGCGTGAACGTGCGCCGCAGGGTGGCCGGGTCGACCTCGGCGTCCGGCGCGAGCAGGGCCTGCGCCTCCTCGACGAGCCGGTGCACGTCGGCCCGCACGCGCAGCGCGAAGGGCGTGGCCGCCATGGTGCGCCCGGTCCGCACCAGGATCGCGTCGCCGGTGGCCCGCCGGATCCGCCCCAGCGTCCGGCTCATCGCGGGCGGCGAGAGATGCAGCCGCCGCGCCGCGCCGAGCACGCTGCCCTCCTCCAGGAGCGCGTCGAGGGCGGTCAGCAGATTCAGGTCCAATGAGTGCACGTGGGTAACGGTAGCCGTACCAAGGATGCATTTGCCGCACTGCTGTTCGCCCCGTTCACTGGGAGGCATGGAACTGCTGCTGCAACCGGTGGTCGAGACGGCGCGGGACTTCGGCGCGCGTCTCCTGAAGCTGTACTCCCCGGCGAACCGCCTCACCGGCCGCGACGCGATCCGCGCCGGGGCCGGCGCGCTGGACTTCGAGGACCCGTTGCGCGAGGCGCTGCGGGCGATCCGCCCGGCGGCGGGCTGGGTCAGCGACGACGAGGAGCGGACCGCCCTCGGCGCGGGGGAGTGGTGGGCCGTCGACGACGTGGAGGGCGCGGTCAACCTGCTGCACGGCCGCCCCGAGTGGTGCGTCGACATCGCGCTGGTCCGCGACGGGGAGGTGGAGCTGGCGGTGGTCTACCAGCCGGTCGGCGACCTGCTCTACACCGCGACCCGGGGCGGCGGCGCGTTCGTCAACGGCCATCGGCTGGAAGTGTCGCCGAAATCCGCTTTCGCCGACGCGATCGTCGAGACGAGCCAGGTCGGCGACGAACCGGCCGCGCTCAAGTCCCGCATCGGCGCCGCCATCGGCACCCTGATGTCCCGCGCGCTGCTGGTCCGCACGACGATCCCGACGACGTTCCCGCTGCTGGCCCTCGCGGAGGGGCGCTCGGACGTCTTCTGGCAGTACGAGCCGGCGCTGACCGGCGTGGCCGCGGGCGTGCTGCTGGCGACGGAGGCGGGCGCGCTCGCCACCGACCTGACCGGCGCACCGTGGCGGCCCGGCGCGGCGAGCCTGCTGGTCGCACCGCCGGCGCTGCACGCGGAGGCCCTGAAGGCGATGGCGGACCTCTGATGGAGCTGACGATTCTGGGCGCGACCGGCGGCACCGGCCGCGAACTGGTCCGCCAGGCCCTCGAACGCGGGCACACGGTCCGGCCGGTCTCCCGGTCACCACGCCCGGGCGGGGTCACGGCGGACGTCCGCGACCCGGCGGCGATCGCGCTCGCGCTCAAGGGCGCCGAGGTGGTGCTGTCCGGCCTGGGCATCGCGAACGGCGAGGCGCCGGGCGCGCTGACCGCCGGGGCGCGGGCGGCGGCCGAGTCGGGCGCGCGGATCGTCTGGCTGGCCGCGCTCGGCACCGGCCCGTCGGCCCCCGTGGCGGGCGCGCTGACCCGGGCGCTGCTGGGCACCATGATGCGCAAGGAACTCCCGGACCGGGTGGCGGCCACCGAGACGGTGCTCGCGGCGGGCGGCACGGTCTTCCACGCGGGCCCGCTGACCGACGGGCCGCTGTCGGCCGCGCGGCGGACCATGGCGCTGCCGGACGTGCCGCGCCGGCTGTTCCCGGCGAGCGTGAGCCGGGCGACGGTGGCCGCGGCGATGCTGGACGAGGCCGAGTCGGCCGTCTTCGCGGGACAGCCGGTCGCCGTCCTCGGCTAGCGGTGACCGACGCAGTCGTGGGCCCAGAACGGGTCGGAGTAGATGAAGGTGCCGGTCATCCAGTCCTCATAGGACGACATCCGGGCGACCTGGAACGTGCCCGGCGGGTAGCGCAGGGTCGGCGGGCGGAAGTCCAGCTCGGTGGCGTCCTCGAAGCCCCGCTTGCCGTAGTAGCGGGGCGAGCCCTCCAGGAACACCAGCGGCAGTCCGCTGCCCTCCGCCTCTTCGAGCGCCCGCGCGACGAGCGCGGTGCCGATGCCCTGCCCCTGGAACTCGGGCAGGACGGCGAGCGGGGACAGGGAGTACACGTCGACGAGGCGGCGCGGGGCGTCGAGCCGGCACGGATTGAGCATCACGTGGCCGACGACCCGCTCGCCGGCGACCGCGACGAGCGAGACGGGCCGCAGGGCGCGCAGGGCGTCGACGAGCCCCGGCACCCGGTCACCGTCGCCGAACGCCTGCCCCTGCACCTCCCGCACGGAGCCGTGGTCGTCGTCCCGCTCGTGCCGGATCGTCAGCGTCATCCGCGCCACGCTAGACCCGCGGCAACGGGCCCGCGACGCAATTACGCGATGGTGACCGGGAGCCGGCCGGGGGCGTCGGCCCGGCCCACGAGCACGTCGGCGAGGGCGGTGAGCGAGACCGGCTGGTAGCCGTAGGCGGCCAGGAACCCGGGCACCTCCGGGAAGGACGCCAGGTCGTACGGTCCGCCGACCGCGGCCGCCACGATCGGCCGCCCGGTCGCGACCAGGGCCTTGACCAGCGCCACCTGGGTGGCGTCGGCCCACACGTTGTTGGTCGTCACCACCACGGCGTCCACGGTCGCGGCGGCCGCCACGGCCTGGGCGATCACCGCGGCGGACGGGGATCCGGTCCACAGCCGGGTGGCGGTGACCCCGCGCGCGTTCAGGGCGTCGGTCAGGGTCTGCGTCGTGCCGACGCCCCAGCCGGTCACCAGCACGCGCGCGCCGGCCGCGAGGGGAATGCCGCCGCCGCGCAGCTTCGTGATGGAGCGGGCCGCGATCGTGGCCATGGTCCGCAGGTGCTCCGGGGTGCCGACGACCGGGGCGGTGGAGACGTCGCCGCGCCGATACAGGCCGAGCTCGCGCTTCATGCGCAGGATGCGGCGTACCGACTCGTCGATCCGGGATTCCTTGAGCGTCCCCGCGGCGACCGCGTCCAGCACCGCCTGGATCGCGGCGGGCGGGTCGGCCGGCATCAGCAGCTGGTCGATGCCCGCGTCGATGGCGTCCAGCACGATCTTCGCCTGCGGGATGCCGGCCAGCGCGGCCGCGTCCAGGGCGTCGGTGATGACCACCCCGTCGTAGCGCAGCTGCCGGCGCAGCAGGTCGGTGACGATCGGGCGGGACAGGCTGGCCGGCGCGCCGGACGGGTCCAGGGCCGGTGCGACGATGTGCGCGGCCATGATGCTGGGCACGCCGGCGGCGATCGCGGCGCGGAACGGCGGCACGTGCGTGGCGAGGATCTGGGCCCGCGTCTCGTTGGTCACCGCCACGCCGTTGTCGGTGTTCACCGTGGTGTCGCCGAGGCCGGGGAAGTGCTTGGCCTGCGCGCCGATCCCGGCCAGCCGGTAGCCGGCGACGGCCGCCGCGCCGAACAGCGAGACCTGGGCCGTGCGGTCGCCGAACGCGCGGGGTCCGTCGGCGGCGTTGCGCGGGTTGGTGTTCACGTCCACGACCGGCGCGTCGACCACGTTGATGCCCAGCGCCAGCAGCTCCTCGCCGCTGATCCGGGCCGCCCCCAGCGCGTTGAGCGGGTCCTGGGTCGCGCCGATGGCCATGTTGCCCGGCGACACCGCGAGCGGGGCGCCGATCCGGGTGACGATCCCGCCCTCCTGATCGGTGCTGATCTGCAGCGGGATCCCGGTGTCGGCGCGGGCGGCCGCCTGCAGCTGGTTCGACAGCGCGGCGATCTGGGGCGGGTTGGCCAGGTTGTGGCTCCACGAGAAGTAGATGACACCGCCGAGGTGGTACCGCTGCACGACCTCGGCCCCGCTGGCCACCCCGTAGTGGGCCTGGTTCGCGGCGGCGTCGGCCGCGGCGGGGGCGGTGGCGTTGTCGCCGTAGACGTACCCGACGAACATCTGCCCGACCTTCTCCTCCAGCGTCATCCCCGCCAGCGGGTCAGCGGGCGCCGCCGCGGCCTCGTCGGGCAGGCTCGCGACCACCAGGGAACCAACCGCACCAACCAGCAGAGATCGTCGCAACATGCATCAATCTCACTCCGGTCGATGTCTGCGGTCAAGGGCAGGCTTCGAGGTCGACGACGAACACGGAGCCGCCGCCGGGGTTCGGCTCGAAGATCACGTCGGCCCCGTTGGCCTGGGCCAGGTTGCGCACGATGTACAGCCCGAGCCCCGTCCCGCGCACCTTGGCCGCATCCCGCTCGGCCCGGGCCAGCCGCTCGAACAGCCGGTCGCGGAAGTCCTCGGGCACGCCGGGCCCGCGGTCCTCGACGGCCACCCGCACCCGCCCCGCGCCGGCGTGCACCCGGATCGCGGTCGCGCCGCCGCCGTACTTCGCCGCGTTGCTCAGCAGGTTGGTGAGGATCTGCTGCAGCTGCCCCGGGTCGACCAGCACGCCCGCGTCCGGCCCGGACACCGGTACGCCCTCCGCACCGGCGTTGGCCAGGGCCAGCGCGATCTGGCCGCCCAGCGCAACCGGCACCCGCTTGGCGCTCAGCGTGCCCGCCTCGCTGCGGACCATCGTGAGCACCTCCTGCACGATGCCGTCGAGGCGGTGCGCCTGGCGGGTGATGCCGTCGACCACCTTGGTGCGCATCCCGGCGCCGAGCGTATCCCAGGTGTCGGAGGCGATTTCCGTGTACCCGAGGATCGCCGCCAGGGGGTTGCCCAGCTCGTGCCCGAGCATGCCGATGAGGTCGCGCTTGAGCCGGTTCGCCTCCTCCAGCTCGGTGTTGCGGGCGGCGAGCGCGGCCGCGTCGTCGGCGTGCCGCAGGGCCGAGCCGAGCGCCTCGGCGAGCAGGGCCAGCTGCTGCTCGTCGGCGTCGTCGAACACCTCGGCGCGCTGCGAGGAGACCAGCAGCGCGCCGAACACGACGCCGTCGGCGTGCAGCGGCGCGACGAGCATCGCGGCGATGCCGAGCCGGTCGCAGGTCTCGCGGTCCACCCGCGGGTCGGTGGCGGCGTCGCGGCAGTGCGCGGGCGCGTCCGCGGCCATCACCGAGCCGCCGAGCGAGCCGTCGGCGCGCAGCCGCCAGCCGCGCGCGTCCGCGATCGTGCCCGCCGTCGCGGCGTACACCAGCTCCGGGCCCTCGGCCAGGGACACCGCGGCCCCGTCGGCCGCCGGGAACAGCTCGACCGCCCGCTCGGCGACCACCCGCAGCGCCGCGTCCCGGTCGGCCGCGGCCGCGATGAGCTCGCGCTGCACCCGCACCGTGTGTTCGAGCCGGCGCAGCTCCCGCTCGGTGGCCCGGGTGGCGGCCCGCTCGGCCGCGATGTCCTGCAGCTGCATCAGCCGCCACGGCTCGCCCAGCGGCCCCGGCACGACGGAGAGCGTGACCCGCGCCCACACGGTGCGCCCGTCGGGGCGGAGCACCCTTTGGTCGTACTGCACCTGCCCGCCCGCCCGCAGCCCGGTCCGCGCGTCGGTGGCGGTGGCCAGGTCGCGCGGGTCGGTGACGTCGAAGTACCGCAGCCCGGCCAGCTCCCCGGCGCTGCGCCCGGTCAGCGCGGCCGCGGCCGGGTTGGCCTGGCGGAACACGTCGGCCTCGTCGCACAGCACCAGCCCGAGCGGGCTGCCCGCGAACGCCGCCCGGAACTGCTCCTCGCTGCGCGCCAGGGCCAACGCCGCGGCCCGCTCCCGGGTCACGTCCAGCAGCTGGACCACGGCCGCCGCCGGGCCCTCACCGTCGCTGATGACCGACGTGTGCGCGGCCACGTGCACCAGCGTCCCGTCCCGGCGCCGCATGGCCGCCTCGCGGGCGCTGCGGTGCCGGCGGCCGTCGGCGAGGGAGGCGAGCGCGAGGTCGAACCGGTCGCGGGGAATCGCGATGAGCTCGCCCAGCTCCCGCCCGCCGACCTCGTCCGGGTCCAGGCCGACGAGCTCGCTGAAGGCCGGGTTGGCCAGCACGATCCGGCCGTACTCGGGGCCGCGCAGCCCCACCACGGCCTTGGCGAGCGGGCTGTGGTCGAACACCTCGGCGAAGCGCCGCTCGCTGTGCCCCAGGCGCTCGACCGCGGCCAGCGCGGCGGCCCGCTGCCGGGCCAGCTCGGCGTTGGTCTCGGTCGCCTCGTGCAGCAGCTCCTGCGTGCGCTCGGCGTGCTCGGCGTGCCGCAGCGCCCCGGTGAGCGCGTCGGCGAGCAGAGTCAGCTGCTGCTCGTCGGCCTCGTCGAACGCGTGTGCCCGCCGCGCGATGACGGCGAGCACGCCGATCGGGCCCTCGGGGCGCAGCAGCGGCGCGATGACCAGGGAGCGGATGCCGGTGGCCTGCCCGAGCCGGGTGCCCGCGCGCGGGTCGGTCGCGGTGTCGTCGCAGCGCAGCGTCGAGCGGGTGGAGATGGCCAGGCCGGCGATGGAGCCGGTCATCGGCAACTGCGGCCCGGCGGCCCCGGCCGGCGCGAACCCGGCCACGGCGACCATCGGCAGCCCCTCCCCGGTCGCGTCGAGCAGGTGCACGGCGGCGCCCTCGCCCTCGGGCATGACCTGCAGCGCCCGCTCGGCGGTGAGACTCAGCACGGCGTCACGGTCCCCGGCGGCCGCGGCGATCTCCCGCTGGACCACGATCGTCGTGCGCAGCCGCCGCGCCTCGTCCTGGGACCGGGCCGCACGATCGGCGAGCGCATGCCGGTCGGTGCTCTCCATGGACTCCAGCACGGCGAGGCGGCCCCCGGCGACCAGCAGCGTCCGCGTGCTGATCCAGACCTTGACGCCGTTGCGGCGCACGATCTGCCGCTCGCAGGTCGCCTCGGTGAAGCCGCCGAAGGGCTCGTCGGGGTGCAGCAGCAGCGCGAGGGGGCGGCCGACGAGCTCCTCGCGGCGATACCCGGTGAGCACACAGAAGGCGTCGTTGACCTCGGCCAGCTCGCCGCCCATGGTCGCCACCGCCTTGGCGATGGCGCTGCGCTCGAAGACCTCGGCGAGCAGTTGCGCGCGCGACTGCTCGTCGAGCCGCTCGAGCAGACCGACGGTCACAACCTCATGATCGGCGGGCCTCTCCCGGACCTGAGGCTCTCGCAACATGCGGCCGATCGGCGTCTCTTCGGGCAGCCGCACCAGTCGGCAGTCGGGGCGGTTCACCGCACGTCGGCGCGCGCCGTTCTCAGGAGCCCCAGCAGCACCGGGAGCGCGACCCACAGGGCGGCCGAGGCGCCGAAGCGGGCCCACTCGTCGGCGCTCACGTTCGTGGTGGCGAGAGGTACCCGGGTCCGGCTCAGGTCCAGCCAGCTCGCGGCCGGATCCAGGGCGGGCACCAGGCGGCCGGCGGCGGCCCAGGCGATCGGCAGCACGTAGTAGGCGGCCACGCCCGGCGCCGAGGCCAGCACCAGCAGCCCGAAGCCGAATCCGCACAGCATCGTGGCCAGCTCGACCAGCACCAGCTGGCCGGCCACGGTGAGGTCCACGGCGCCGGCGAACGCGGCCGCGCAGCCGAGGGCGAACAGGGCCGCGGCCAGGCCCAGCAGCGTGACGGCGGCCAGCTTGGCGAGGACGACCCGGTGGCGCCGCGGTACCAGCGCGAAGGTGGTCAGGGCGGTGCGCTGCGACCATTCGCTGGTCACGCTCAGCACCGCGAGGACGGGCAGCAGGATCGACACCGGGAGCTGGGCGGCGGCGGCCAGGTCCGGGAACGTCCGCGCGCCGGTCTGCACCAGCGGCGCCGTGACGGTGAGGACGGCGACGGTCGCGAGCAGCCACCGCGCCGCCCGGGTGTCGACGGCCTTGCGCAACTCGACCAGCACGAGGTTCATCGCGCCTCCTGGGTGTCGACGGCCTTGCGCAACTTGACCGGCACGAGGTTCATCGCGCCGGCCCTCCGTTCGGGCTTCCATTCGGGCTTCCGGTCGGGCTTCCGGTCGGGCCTCCGCTCAGGCTTCCGGTCGGGCCTCCGCTCAGGCCTCCGGTCGGGCCTCCGCTCAGGCCTCCGGTCAGGCGCAGGAACTCGTCCTCCAGGCTGCCCCCACCGGCGAGGGAGGCGGGCGTGCCCTGGGCGACGATCCGGCCGCGGGCGATGACGACCAGGCGATCGGCGATCCGCTCAACCTCGGCGAGCAGGTGCGAGGAGAGCAGCACCGTCCCGCCCGCGGCCGCGTGACCGGCCAGCAGGTCGCGCAGCCAGCGCATGCCCTGCGGGTCCAGGCCGTTGGCCGGCTCGTCGAGGATCAGCACCTCGGGCGCGCCGAGCAAAGCATGGGCGATCCCCAGCCGCTGGCGCATGCCCAGCGAGTAGTCGCCGACCCGGCGGCGGGCGGCCGCGCTCAGGCCCACCTGCTCCAGGAGCGTGTCCACCCGGGCGGGCGGCAGGCGCAGGAGCCGGGCTGACACCAGCAGTGTCTCCCGCCCGGTGCGGCCCGCGTGCTGGGCGGCCGCGTCGAGCAGCACGCCGCAGCGGCGGCCGGGGGTGGGCAGCTCGCGGTACTCGTGGCCGCACACCGTCGCCCGTCCCCGGGCCGGGCGGGTCAGGCCGCAGATCATGCGCAGCGTCGTGGACTTGCCGGCGCCGTTGGGGCCGAGGAACCCCGTGACCGTGCCGGGTTCGCAGCGGAAGGATACGTCGTGGACGTACACCCCGGACAGCTCTTGCACTTCGATCATGTGGCCAGCGTGCGGCCCGGCGGGGTGCGCGGACATCCGCCTGGGGTCGGCCCGCACCCCCGACTTTGGTCGGTCCCGCCTGCGGCCCGGCGGGGTGCGCGGACATCCGCCCGGGGTCGGCCCGCACCCCCGACTTTGGTCGGTCCCGGATGCGGCCGTGCCGCCGTACTCTTCGGACATGTCACGCAAGCGGATCGCCGACGCGGCCTGCGTGCTCGGGTGCCTCGCGCTCGGGGGGCTGCTGCTGCGCTTCGGCGACGCCGGGTGGGCGCGGCCCGGTGCCGATCCGGCCCTGTCGTGGCGCGCGGACGCGGTGGTGGGGGCGGTGGGGAGCCTGCTCGTGTGGTACCGCCGCAGCAGTCCTTTGTTTGTGGCCCTTCTGCTGGTCCCGGCGGGCGCGGTCGCCGGCTCCGTCACCCCGGCCCTGGCCGTGTCGGTGTTCGCCGTCGCGGTGCGCTGCCGGGCCCGGACGGCGATCGTGGTGGCGCTGGCCGACATGCTCTCCGTCATCGTGTACTTCCTGCTGCAGACCGACCCCCGCCACCCCCTCGCCATCGACCTCGTCGTCCGCGGCGCGATCCTCGCCGGCGCGCTGGGCTGGGGGCTGTTCGCCGGGGCGCAGCGCCGCCTCGTCGCGTCGCTGCGGGACCGGGCCGCGCGGCTGGAGGCGGAGCAGCAGCTGCGCGTCGAGCAGGCGCGGCTGACCGAGCGCACCCGGATCGCCCGCGAGATGCACGACGTCCTCGCCCACCGGCTGTCGCTGGTGAGCCTGCACGCGGGGGCGCTGGAGGTGCGCACGGACGCGTCGCCGGACGAGGTGGCCTCGGCGGCGGGAGTCATCCGCAGCAACGCGCACGAGGCCCTGGGGGAGCTGCGCGCCGTCATCGGCGTTTTGCGTGACACTTCACCGTTTCGGTCGATTGAGGCCCCACAGCCGACCCTGGGCGACGTCCCCGCGCTGATCGCGTCCTCCGGGGCGCTGTACGAGTGCGCGTTGGAAGGTTCCGGACCGCCCGACGCGACGATCGGCCGCACGGTGTACCGCCTGATTCAGGAAGCCCTGACCAACGCGCGCAAGCACGCCGCCGGTACCCCCGTGCAGGTGGTCGTGATTGGCGCGCCCGACACCGGAATCCGGGTGGAGGTGTGCAATCCGTTGACCGCGTCGTCGGGTGTGCCCGGCTCCGGCACCGGGCTCATCGGTCTCGCCGAGCGCGTGGAGCTCGTCGGCGGCCGGTTGCAGCACGGCTTCGAGGGGGCGTCCTTCCGCCTGACCGCGTGGCTGCCGTGGACGACCGACCATGGCTGAGCGCCCGATCCGGCTCGCAATCGTCGACGACGACCCTTTCGTGCGGGCCGGGCTGGCGATGCTGCTGCGCGGGGCCGGCGACATCGAGGTGGTGGCCGAGGGCGCCGACGGGGCGGAAGCGGTCGCGCTCACCGATGCGCACGCACCCGACGTGATCCTCATGGACATCCGGATGCCGCGCGTCGACGGGCTCGTCGCGACCGAGCGGCTGCGGGCGCGGCCGCGAGCGCCGCAGATCATCGTGCTCACCACGTTCGACGCCGACGACTACGTGCTGCGGGCGCTGCGGGCCGGGGCGGGCGGGTTCCTGCTCAAGGACACGCCGCCGCTGGAGATCCTGCGGGCCGTGCGGATCGTCGCGGCCGGCGAGGCGATGCTGTCCCCGGCCGTGACCCGCCGGCTCATCGACCGAGTCGCCGATCCGGCCGCCGCCGCCCGCCGGGCCGAGGCCCGCGAACGGCTGGCCCGCCTGACCGGCCGCGAGCGCGAGGTGGCCGCGGCCGTCGGTCAGGGAAGCTCGAACGCGGAGATCGCCGCCTCGCTGCGGATGAGCGTGCCGACCGTGAAGGCGCACGTCTCGCGGCTGCTGGCCAAGCTCGCGCTCAACAACCGGGTGCAGATCGCCCTGCTGGTGCAGGACGCCTCGTCGTAGGAGTCTGTCGCCCGAGCCTCAGCTGCCCAGGCTGGCGAAGAAGTCGCCGAAGCCGTTGGCGATGTCGAGGAGGCCGCCGCCGATGGACGTCACCACGTTCGCCGCGGACTGCGGCCGGTACGCGATGAAGAACACCAGGAACGCCAGGCCACCCCATCTGAGGATCTTCTTGACCATGGTGGCTTTTCCTCCCCAATCAGGACGCCGGGCATTCAGAGTAGCGGCTGGATGACACTCAGTGAAGGTGGTGCATATCATCGAGCGTGATCCGGCAAAACGATAGCAACACAGGAACCCAACATTCATGACCGTTCACTCAGCGAACGAGTGCTCGTACGGTGTTGAATCTCATACCATGGCGCATGACGAGGTCCTTGCCGGGCGACTGCGCGAACGGCTCCCGGACGCGGTCGAGAAGCGTATGTTCGGCGGCGTGGCGTTCATGATCAACGGCAACTTGGCCGTCGGCGCGTACGACGACGATCTGCTCGTCCGCCTCGGCCCCGTCGACGCGCCGGCCGCCCTGGGCACGCCCGGCGTGCGCGAGTTCGGCCTCACCCGCCGCCCGATGCGCGGATGGGTGGTGGTGGCGGGCGAATACCTGGATGACGCCGACCTCGACCACTGGCTCGCGCGCGCGAGCCAGTTCGTCGCCACGCTGCCACCGAAGTAGGGTGCTTCGGATGGCACCCACCCGGACGGCGTTCTTCCTCGACTTCGACAACGTGTTCAGCGGGCTGTTCAAGCTCGACCCCGAGGTCGCCGTCCAGTTCGCCACCGAGCCCGGCGTGTGGCTGCGCCGGCTGGCCACCACGCTGACCGCCGACGCGCCCCGCCGCTGGCTGATCCTGCGCTGCTACCTCAATCCGGCGGGCTGGGTCAACCACCGCGACGACAAGGGCGAACCGACGCGATTGTACTTCTCCCGCTTCCGCCCCTCGTTCGTGCGCGCGGGGTTCGAGGTCATCGACTGCCCGCGCTACAACGCCACGAAGAATGCGGCCGACATCCGCATTGTGGTGGACGCCGTCGACGCCTTGGCCGACGACACCCGCTACGAGGAGTTCGTCATCGCGTCCGGCGACTCCGACATGACCCCGCTGCTGCAGCGCCTGCGCCGGGCCGACCGCCGCACGATGATCGTCTCCCCGGCCGACGCCGCCGAGGCCTTCACCGCCATCGCCGACCAGCTGCTCGACAGCCAGCAGCTCCTCGCCCTCATTCAGGGCGAGCCGGTGGACCTCGACGACCTCGACGACGAAACAACCGCGGATTTTGTACCCGATGAAGCCTACGAGCAGTTCCGGACCATCGTGACCGCGGAGTACGAAGCGGCCGACTCGCCGCTGAACATGGCCGCCCTCGCGTACCGGCTGCGCAGCGAGCTCGGCCCGATCGTCGGCACCAGCAACTGGTTCGGCTTCGGCTCCTTCGCCCGCGCCCTGGAGACGCTGGACCTGCCGGGCCTGCACATGTCCCAGCACCTGCTGTGGGACGAGCACCGGCACGACCCGCCGGAGCCCGCCGCTCCCGGCGCGCCCCGCACCGCGCTGCCCGAACCGGTCGAGCGCCTCGCCGACCAGCTGAGCCTGCCGCGGCTGCCCGAGGCGTGGTGGCCGTCCATCTACGAGACCCTCTCGGCTTACGCACGCGAGCACCGCTTCAACCTGACCCAGTGCACCAGCTGGTCCCGGGACCGCCTGCGCGACAACGGCGTCCCGGTCAGCCGCGGCGCGGTCGCCTTCGTGGTGCGGGGCACGTCGTTCGGCGGCTTCCCGCTGCACCGCCAGCCCCCGCCCACCCCCGCGGAGATCGCCTCGGCGTTCGTGAACAACGTGCTGAGCCGCGCGGAAGCGGCTCAGATCCCGTTCACCGACGAGGAGGCCAACGACGTGCGCTCCTGGCTGGGCTCCCCTTCCGCGTAGCGCTCCTGCATCGCCGGCACGACGCCGGCTTCGGTGTCGGTGTCGGTGTCGGTGTCGGTGTCGGTGTCGGCGTCGGTGAGCGTGGCCGGTCTGGGTTCGCCTGCCGCGTAGCGCTGCTGCGTCGCGGGCGTCGGTGTCGGTTTCGGTTTCGGTTTCGGCGAGCGTGGCCGGCCTGGGTTCGCCTTCCGCGTAGCGCTGCTGCGTCGCCGGCGCGGCGCAGGCGTCGGTGTCGGTGTCGGTGTCGGCGAGCGTGGCCGGTCTGGGTTCGCCTTCCGCCTAGCGCTGCTGCATCGCCGGCGCGACGCCGGCATCGGTGAGCGCGGTCGGCCTGGGTTTCCCTTCCGGGTAGCGCTTCTTCATCGCGAGCGCGACGCCGGCGCAGGTGAGCACGGCCAGCCCGCCGAGCGCGGCGAGCGTCTTGAGGTCCGGCTGCAGCAGCGGTTGCCCGCGCAGTGCCTGCCACGTGAGGAGCGTGACAAGTCCCGCATATGCGGCCGCCGTCACGCGAACCACGTTCCGCCTTGTCCGGATGGGGTACTTCGCCGCGACCACGGCCAGCAGCAACGCGAGCAGCGGCAGCACCTGCAGCGCGTGAATCCCGGCGAAGTGCGGGATGCGCAGGTCCCCGCCGGTCGTCGCCCAGCCGGTGACCGGCATCGACGGCCCGCCGTCCGCTACTCCGACGCTGTGCGCCCCGATCATCGTGGCGGTCTTGCTCTCGAGGGCCTCCTCCTGCGCGGCCGTCGGCGACGTCATGATGAAGCCGAGCGCCATGCCGGCCAGCGAGATGACGAACCCGAGCCGCGCCGCCGAACGCACCACCGGATCGGTGTCCTTCTGCACCGCCACGACGACGGCGACGATGAGGCTGGCCGTCCACAGCACCATCACCGTGGCGCCCATGAGGTTCCAGATCAGCGCATCCGTCGGTGTAGCAACGTTGAAGTGGCTCGCGCGCCCGCGAACCGCTTGAATGAGGATGGCGACCATCTCCCCGGCCGACGCGAGCGCGACGAAGGTGGCCGCCCACCACCCGGTGCGCCGCGCCCGGTTTGGTGAAGCGTAGGAGCCAGGCGAGCGTCAGGGCGTACAAGCCGAGGGAAACCGCGAATTTGAAGGGCTTGAGCCAGGCGGGGGAGCCGCCGATGGTGCGGTCGTCGAGCAGCAGCCCGCCGAGCGCCACGAGGGTGAGCAGGCCCATGACGGCCGCCAGCCCTGTTAACGGCCGGTGCCACCGGCCGGCAACCGCATGAGAGTTCGACATGCGTCGACCATCCCGTGCGCCGGGTGGCGAATCAGCCCCGCGCGCCCCCGGATCGATGGTGGGGCTGTCCCTACCTCGCGGCTGATCCATCGATTACCTTCTGCGAATGACCAACACCTATGCGAGCGGGACCGGGCTGGGCGGGAAGGTCGCCATCGTCACCGGGGCGGCCCAGGGTATCGGGCGCGGTATCGCCCAGGCGCTGGCCGAGCGGGGGGCCGCGGTGCTGCTCGTGGACCACAACGCCGACACGCTCGACGCCACCGTGAAGGGCCTGGAAGGCACTCAGGTGGCTTCGTTGCTGTCCGACATCCGCGAGCAGGACCAGCCCGAGCGGATCGTGGCCGCCGCGGTCGAGGCGTTCGGCCGGCTCGACGTGCTGGTGAACAACGCGATCGCCACGCGGGCGGCCGGCCCGTTCACCGAGCACAGCGACGCCGACTACGACCTCGTCTTCGACACCGGGCCGCGGGCCACGTTCCGCCTCATGAGGGCCGCGTTCCCGCATTTGGTCGCGAGCGGCCGCGGGTCGGTGGTCAACCTCGGCTCCAGCGCCGGGACCGAGGGGCAGGCGGGCTGGGCCACGTACGCCGCCGCCAAGGAGGCCGTCCGCGGCTTCTCCAAGGTGGCGGCGACCGAGTGGGGCCCGGCCGGCGTACGCGTCAACGTGGTGTGCCCGTTCGCCAACTCGGAAGGGGCGCAGCTGTGGGAGCGCTTCGATCCGGACGGGTACAACGCCGCCCTCGCGAAGGTTCCCGTGCAGCGGATCGGTGACACCCGCACGGACATCGGCGCCTTGGTCGCATTCCTGGCCAGCGACGACGCCACCTACATCACGGGGCAGACCATCATGATCGACGGCGGGTGGGGGATGCACCGGATCTGAGCACCCGCGCCGCCGCGCGCGCCTCAGACGACCGCGGTGCAGAACGCGCGCGGGTCGGCGGTCGGTGACGCTTTCGCGAGCCTCAGACGACCGCGGTGTAGAACGCGCGCGGGTCGGCGGCCAGTGACGCCTTCGCGAGCCTTAGACGACCGCGGTGTAGAACTCGCGGGGGTCGGCGGCCAGCGACGCCTTCACGTGGCTGCTCCAGTCGTCGGCCAGCACCTCGATGCGCCCGGCGGCGAGTCCGTCGAGGCCGGCCCGGACGATCTCGGCCGGGTCGGCCTTCTCGCCGTCGTAGCCGGCCATCATGTCGGTGTCCGCCGCGCCCAGGTGCAGGCCGGTCACGAGGGTGCCCTGGGCCGCCAGCTCGAGGCGCACGCCGTTGGTCAGGGCCCACTGGGCGGCTTTGGCCACGCTGTAGGCGTTGGCGCCGTCGTACGAGAACCAGGACATCGCCGAGAGCACGTTCAGGATCGCCCCGCCGCCGTTGTTCCCCAGCACCGGGGCGAACGCGCGCACCACGGCGAGGGTGCCGTAGAAGTGCGTGTCGAGCTCGCGGCGGATACCGTCCAGGTCGCCGGTGACGAGGTTGGTGGACGTCGAGATGCCGGCGTTGTTCACCAGCAGTGTGACGTCAGGTGCGGCCGCGGCCGCGGCGGCGACCTGGGCCGGGTCGGTGATGTCCAGCCGCAGCCGCGAGACGCCGGGAATGTCGATGCGCTCGGGGTCGCGCGCGGTGGCGTACACCTTGGCCGCGCCGCGCTCCAGCAACTGGCGGACGAAGTGGCGGCCGAGGCCGCGGTTGGCGCCGGTGACCAGCGCGACGGAACCGTTGATCTGCATGCGGGCTACGCTAAAACCTGACGCTGACGTGAGGGGCAAGGATGCGCATCGGTGAACTGGCCAGTGAGACCGGGGTCTCAGTGCGGGCCCTGCGCTACTACGAGGAGCAGCGCCTGCTCGCCCCGGCCCGCAGCGGCAGCGGGCAACGCCACTACGCCGACAGCGCCGTGGAGCGGGTACGGCTGATCCAGACGCTGTACGCCGCCGGCCTCTCCAGCCGCTCGATCCTCGACCTGCTCCCGTGCGTCGACGCCAAGGTGAACACGCCCGAGTCGCGGGCGCTGCTGCGAGCCGAGCGCGCCCGCATCTCGGAGCAGATCGACCGGCTCCTGACCGCACGGGACCGGCTGGACGCGGTCATCGCGCGCAGCGAGAGCCCCGCGAGCGGCTGCAGGGTTTTTGAGCATGCGCTCGCTGGGTAGAGATCCCTCAGAACGCTGTTTTGCCGGTTTCGAGGGAGATGTGATGAGTGTTGCCACGGATCCAGCCACCGTCGACAAGTGCCTGCGCGTGGGCGCCGGGTTCTCGCAAGGCGACCGCAACTGGATCGCCGAGCAGTTCGCCACGCTCGACGCACGGCTCGCGGCGTTCAAGGCCGACGCCACCGAGATCGAGGTGTCGGTGAAGGACCGCGAGGCACCCGGGCAGAAGGTCACGCTCGAGTGCTGGATCGCCGGGCGGCAGAAGATCGTCACCACCTCGGGCGAGGAGGAACTGCTCGCCGCGCTCCACGACGTGCGGGACGACCTGCGCCGCAAGCTCAACGACAGCAAGACCCGCCAGGAGCCGCGCAACAACCGCCACCTGCGCGAGCGGCCGGAACCGGAGGAGCCGGGCGAGCTGCAGTAGCACCGTCCTCCAACCGCGTCGCACGGCCGCGTCGCACGGCCGCGTCGCACGTTCGCGTCGCACGGCACCGCACGGTCGCGCTGTCCCGCCGCGTCGCACGGTCTCGGAGCCGTGAGATGCGGAAACGCTTGTCGAAGGGTGCGCGCACCGTTAAATCGTGATAAGTCCGAAAAGTCCGGCGCTTGCGCCGGACTTTTCGTGTTCGCAGGGGAGCAACGGAGCAGGGGAGCAACGGAGCAGGGGAGCAACGGAGCAGGGGAGCAACGGAGCAGGGGAGCAACGGAGCAGGGGAGCAACGGAGCAGGGGAGCAAGGCAGCAGGGAAGCCGGGGAGCAGGTCAAGCCGATCCGGTCGAGTCACGGTGCCAAGGGGCCGGGAGCGCAACCGGCACACAACCACACCTCCGACGGCGAGGACGGCGAGGGCGGCGAGAACCACGAACCGGCCGACGTGACGCCGCCCTAAGAGTCGGCGAGGCCCCACAGCAGCATGACGTTTCGCCACGCGTAGGACCCGGTGCGGTGTTGAGGGGGTGTGGGTGGAGCGGAGCTCCCCCACCGTTCTTAGGCCAGCAACGGCGCAGTCGACTCGCGGACGACCAAGTGGGTGGCCAGTTGGACGTGCATCGAGTCCGGGGTGCCGCCGCGGGCCAGGGTGTGCAGTGTGCGTACCGCGACCCGGCCCATGTCGGCGATCGGCTGGTGGACGGTGGTCAGCGGGGGAGAGGACAGCTTGGCCGGTTCGATGTCGTCGAAGCCCACCACCGACAGGTCCTGCGGGACGCGCCGGCCCAGGCGGCGGGCCGCCTCGAACACGCCGAGCGCGGCCCCGTCGCACGCGGCGAAGATGGCGGTCGGCGGGTCGGGGCGGCCGAGCAGGTCCAGGGCCATCCGGCAGCCCGCCTCGGCGGTGAAGCCGCCGTGCACCACGAGGGCCGGGTCGGCCTCGATGCCGGCGAGTTCCAAGGCGTTGCGGTACCCGTGCAGCCGCTCCCGGGACGCCGCGATGTTGGCGGGCAGGCCGGCGAAGCCGATGCGGCGATGGCCGAGCGCGACGAGGTGCTCGGTGGCCTGCGTACCGCCGGCGAAGTTGGTCGCGGCCACGCTGGCCAGTCCGGTGCCGAACGCGCCGGTCAGGTCCACCGAGACGAGGGACAGGCCGAGCTCGTCGACGGTGCGCACCTGCTCGGCGGTCAGGGCCAGCGAGACGACGATGACCCCGAGGCGGCGGCGGGACGCGGCGCGGACCAGCCAGGCGTCGCTGAGCGGCAGGCCGGCGCGGCCCTCGCGGTCCAGGACGTCGACGGCCAGCTCGACGCCGAGGTCGCGGGCGCCGGTCAGGATGCCGTGCAGGACCTGCAGGGAGTACATGCTGACCATGGAGTCGAAGACCACGTCGACGACGAGCTCGGTCTGAGGCTCGCGGGGGCCGGTGCTGGGCACGTATCCGAGCGCGGTGATCGTCTCCTCGACCTTCGCGCGGGTGCGGGGATCGACGTTCGGCCGCTTGTTCAGGACCTTCGACGCGGTCGCCTTGGACACCCCGGCGGCCTGGGCGACGTCCTCGAGGGTGACGCGCACGGGCTGGTCGCTCATCCACCCTCCCGAAACTGTTTCACGCGTTGACAGCAGAGTAGGTTACCCATACCTTCGGTACAACACGAAACTCCACGAAAAAGTTTCCGACCTAGAGGACGACGGATCGTGACGACTGTGACCGAGCGACTCCCGTACCAGGACGCCACGCTCCCCGTGGCCGAGCGAGTCGAGGACCTCGTCGGGCGCATGACCCTCGCCGAGAAGGTCGGGCAGATGTTGCAGCTCGACGCGCGGCTGGACCTGGCCGAGGCGGTCCTCACCAAGACCGCGGGCTCGCTGCTGCACGCCTCGCCCGCGCGCATCCGCGAGGCGATGGCCATGGTGGAGACCACCCGGCTGCGCATTCCGCTGCTGATGGCCGACGACTGCATCCACGGCCACGCGTTCTGGCCGGGCGCGACCGTGTTCCCGACCCAGCTCGGCATGGCCTGCAGCTGGGACCCGGCGCTGGTGGAGCGGGCGGCCCGGGTGGCCGCGACCGAGATCTCCACGACCGGCCTGCACTGGACGTTCTCCCCGGTGCTGTGCATCGCCCGCGACCTGCGCTGGGGCCGCGTCGACGAGACGTTCGGCGAGGACCCCTACCTGATCGGCGAGCTGGGCGCGGCCATGATCAGCGGGTACCAGGGCGGCGGTCTCAACGACACGACCGCGGTACTGGCGACGGCCAAGCACTTCGCCGGCTACTCCGAGACCCAGGGCGGCCGCGACGCCAGCGAGGCCGACATCACCCCGCGCAAACTGCGCTCGTGGTTCCTGCCGCCGTTCCAGCGCGCGGTGGAGGCGGGCTGCGCGGTGTTCATGCTCGGGTACCAGTCGATCGACGGCGTCCCCGTCACCGCCAACCGCTGGCTGCTCGACGGCGTGCTCAAGCGCGAGTGGGGCTTCCCCGGCACGCTGGTCACCGACTGGGACAACGTCGGGCGGATGGTGTGGGAGCAGAAGGTCGCCGCCGACGACGTGGTGGCCGCGACCATCGCCGTCGAGTCCGGCAACGACCTCATCATGACCACCCCGGCGTTCTTCGAGGCGGCCCAGACGGCGGTGGCGAGCGGGAAACTCGCCGAGGCGAAGATCGACGATGCGGTACGGCGCATCCTCCGCCTGAAGTTCGAGCTGGGCCTGTTCGAGAACCCCCGCGGCGCCGACGCCGAGCGCCAGGCCGCGGTCATCGGCTCGGCCCCGCACACCGAGCTCAACCTCGAGGTGGCCCGCCGCTCCCTCGTGCTGCTGCGCAACGACGGCACCCTGCCGCTGGGCGGGGACGTGCGCCGGATCGCGCTCGTCGGCCCCAACGCCGACGACCCGCACAACCAGCTCGGCGACTGGGCCGGCGCCTCGGGCCAGGTCGACTGGATGCCCGACGGCCACCCGCGCGAGACCGTCATCACCGTGCTGGACGGGCTGCGCAAGGCGCTGCCGGACGGCTGGGAGGTCACCTACCGGGCGGGCGCCGAGATCGGCAGCCTGCAGCCCGACCCGGACGGCACCCACTTCCCCGACGGCCAGCCCCGCCCGCCGCTGTTCCAGGCCGCGCCCGCCGACCCGGCCGCCATCGCCGACGCGGTCGCGCTGGCCGAGTCCAGCGACGTGGTCGTGGCCGTGCTCGGCGACAACGTGGCGCTGACCGGCGAGGGCAAGTCCACCGCCACCCTCGACCTGCAGGGCGGCCAGGCGGCGCTGCTCGACGCGCTGGTGGCCACCGGCAAGCCGGTCGTCGTGGTCCTCATCCAGGGCAAGCCGTCGACGCTGCCCGCCTCGGCCGAGCGCGCCGCGGCGATCATCGAGGCGTTCAACCCGGGCATGCAGGGCGGCCGCGCCGTCGCCGAGCTGCTCCTCGGCCAGATCGAGCCGGCCGGGCGCCTGCCGATCTCCTTCGCGCGCCACGCCGGGCAGCTGCCGGTGTACTACAACCAGCTCCGCGGCCAGCACGGCAACCGCTACGCCGACCTGACCCAGGAGCCGCTCTTCGCGTTCGGCGAGGGCCTGTCCTATTCCGCCGTCACCTACTCCGACCTGCGCATCGAGGACGCCACGGTCCCCGCCGACGGGGTCGTGCGGGCCAGCGTGACGATCAGCAACACCGGTTCGCGCCCTTCCCCGGAGACCGTCCAGGTGTACGTCAGTGACCTCGTCACCAGCGTCACGTGGGCCGAGCGGGAGCTGAAGACCTTCACCCAGGTCACGGTCGACGCCGGCGCCACGGTCACGGTCGACCTGGAGCTTCCGGCCGCCGCCTGCACCCTGGTCACGGCCGACGCCCGCCGGGTCGTCGAGCCGGGCACCTTCGAGCTGCTGGTCGGCCGCAGCTCCAAGCTCGCCGACCTGCTCGCCGCCCGGTTCGAGATCGTCTGACGCTCAGAGCGGCAGCTTCAGGCCCTCGTGGGACGGCCTGAAGCCCAGCCGCAGATAGAAGCGGTACGCGTCCGTGCGGGCCTTGTCCGTCGTGAGCTGGACGAGGCCGCAGCCGCGCGCCCGGGCGCGGTCGATCACCCAGTGCATCAGGGCCACGCCGACGCCCCGGTTGCGCTGGTCGGCGCGCACCCGGACGGACTCCACGAGCGCGCGCTCCAGGCCGTGCCGGCTCAGCCCGGGGATGTACGTCACCTGCAGGCACGCGATGACGTCGTCGTGCTCCTCCACCACGATGAGCTCGTTGCGCGGATCCGCGTCGATCTCCTGGAACGCCCGCTCGTACGCCTCGTCGACCCGCGCCGTGTCGCGGGTCCGGCCGAGCACGTCGTCGGCGAGCAGGGCCACGATCGCGGGCAGGTCGCTGCCGGTCGCGGTGCGGAAGATCATGGCCTGAGGGTAGTGGAACCTCGCGGCGCTCCCGGGAGTGGAACAGGCAAAGGGAGGAGCGCACGGTGCCCGAACGGGACGTGATCGGCCAGGTGTACGCGGCCTGCTTCCAGCGCCTGGTGGTACAGCTCTACGCGGTGACAGGCGATCTGGGCGAAGCTCAGGAGGCGGTGCAGGAGGCGTTCGTCCGCGCGATCGGCAATGCCCGCAAGTTCCGCGGGCTCGACAACCCCGAGGCGTGGCTGTGCCGGGTGGCGATCAATGTGAGCCGCAGCCGGTACCGACGCCGGATCTTTCTGGAGAACGTGCTGCGCCGGGCCGGGCCGGAGCCGGTCGTGCCGGACCCGTCGCCGGAGCACGTGGCGCTGATGGCGGGCCTGCGCCGGCTGCCGGTCGGCCAGCGCCACGCGATCGCGCTGCACTATCTCGCCGACCGGCCGGTGGACGAGGTGGCCGAGATCCTCGGCGTCTCGATCGGCACGGTCAAGTCCCGCCTGTCCCGCGGCCGCCAGGCGCTGGCCGAGTTCTTCAGCGAGAGGAGTCCCGTTGCCTGACCTCGAGCACCTGCCGTTCGACCGGGCCCGCGTGGCGGCGGCGGTCCGGTCCGTACCGCTGCGGGAACTCCACACCCGCGCGCGCCGCCGCCGGCAGCGCCGCACCGCCGCCGTGGCCTTCGCCGTCGTGTTCGTGGTCGCCGTGGCGGGCGCCGCGTTCGCGTTCCGGCCGGTGCCCGACCAGCGCCCGGCCACCCCGGAGAACAGCGCCCACCCGTCCTCCGGGGTCATGCCGACGGACCTGGCGATGCTCTCGCCGGAGGTCGCGGTGGCCTTCTGGAGCGGCTGCCCGGCCCGGTTCGCGCACACCACGAACGGCGGGCAGTACTGGACCGAGCCGGCCCCGGTCCCGGCCTGCGAGCAGGGTCAGCCGGACGAGCGCTGGCAGGTCCTGGACGCCCGGACCTACGTGTACTCCCTGAACGGAACCCGGTACCTGACCGCCAACGGGGGGCGGACCTGGAAGCCGGCCAGCGCGGCGATCATGGACACCGACGTGCTGCCGAAGGCCGCCGTGGCCGCCGACTGCGGGGCGCACTCGCGCTGCTTCGGGTCGCACGAGGAGGGCCCGGTCGCGGTGGACGCGGGCGCCGGGGTCGCCTACCGCCTCACCAAGCAGCCGCCGGGGCGGTCCATCGGCCGCTATCAGCAGGCGGGCGGCGTGCTGTGGGCCACGTTGTACGGCGGCAGCTCCGGCACGGGCGAGATCGGCCGGACCGCCGACGGGGGCGCGACGTGGCAGAGCAAACCGCTCAACGTGCACTTCGGCGCGGACAACATCGCCGCGCTGGACGCCAGACGGGCGTGGGTCTCGTTCACGCCGGAGATCGGGCAGCCGCAGCACGTCCTGCGCACCGCCGACGGCGGGACGACCTGGCAGGACGTGACCACGGACCTGCCGGTCACCACGTTCGAGCGGGACCTGACCGTGCGCGCGGACGGCACGCTGCTCATGGTCGAGCCGGATCCGTTCGCGGTCTGGGTCAGTACCGACGACGGCAAGCACTTTGTCGTGAACCCCGGACCGCCGGTGGACCGGGACTCGCTGCGGATGGGCTCGGGCCCGGGCGTCGCCTGGGCCATGTGGGGCAACCCGGTGCGGCTGTCCGTCACCACCGACGGCAGGACCTGGACCGAGCTGCCGCCGCCGTAGCGAATCGCCCGCCTCGCTGTCGCTCAGGCGGCGGCGGTGAGGCGGGCCAGGCGGGCGGGGGTGGGCCAGCGGACGTCCCACGCCCAGCCGAGCTTTTCGAAGATCCAGATGGTACGGGCCGAGATGTCGATCTGGCCCCGCAGCACGCCGTGCCGGGCCGAGGTCGGGTCGGCGTGGTGCAGGTTGTGCCACGACTCGCCCATGCTCAGGATCGCCAGCGGCCAGAAGTTGGCCGACTTGTCGCGGGCGGTGAACGGCCGGTCGCCGATCATGTGGCAGACCGAGTTCACCGACCAGGTCACGTGGTGCAGGGCGAAGACGCGGATCAGGCCGGCCCAGAAGAACGCGGTCAGCGCGCCCTGCCAGGACCAGGAGATCAGGCCGCCGAGGACGCCCGGCAGGAGCAGGGTCACGATCGTCAGCGGGCCGAACAGCCGGTGCACCAGGCGGATGTCGCGGTCGGCGAGCAGGTCGGGCGCGAAGCGCTCCTGGTTGGTCAGTTCCCGTTCGAGCACCCAGCCGAGGTGGGCGTGCCAGAAACCCCGGGCCAGCGCGACCGGGGACGTGCCGAACAGCCAGGGCGAGTGCGGGTCGCCCTCCTTGTCGGCGAACGCGTGGTGGCGGCGGTGGTCGGCCACCCAGTGCAGGATCGGGCCCTGCACCGACATGCTGCCCACGACGGCCAGCCCGATGCGCAGGGCGCGCTTGGCCTTGAAGGCGCCGTGCGTGAAGTACCGGTGGAAGCCGACCGTCGCGCCCAGGCACGTCACGGTGTAGAAGGCCGCCGCGAGGATGATGTCGAGCCAGGCCAGGCCCCATCCCCAGGCGATCGGGACGGCGGCCAGCAGCGCGAGGAACGGGATGATGACGAACGCGTAGACCGCGACGTGCGCCGGGATGGGGCGCTTGCGTCCGATCAGGGGCTTCACCGCCGTGGTCATGGCCGGACCATAACCCGCGGACACGGCCGTCAGGTGACGATCCAGCCGACGATCAGAGATAGACGTCCAACCGGCCGGAGAACAACGCCGTGGTCTGCAGGCGCTGCTGCTGGATGGCGTCGAAGTTGGCCCGCTGCTCCTCGGCCCGCTGCCGGAGCTGGTCCTCGAGCAGCTGCTGCTGGGCGATGCGCTGCTGGTCGTCGAGGCGCTGCTGGTCGAGGGTGCGCTGGGCGGCGAGGCGCTGGTCGGCCAGCCGCTGCTGGTTCAGCGTGTACTGCTCGTTGTCCCGCTGCTGCACGTCCTGCGCCCGCGCGTCCTGCTGCCGGACCAGGTCCTGCCGGTCGGCGGCGCGGGTGTCGTCGGTGCGCTGCTGCTGCAACCGCAGGTCGTCGGTGCGCTGCTGGTCGAGGCGGTCCTGCTGCAGGCGCTCCTGCATGTCCCGCGACGTGGGCGTCCCCGTGGCGTTGGCCGTGGCGGCGCTCGTCGCGGTCGCCGAGGTCAGCGTGGTCGGCGTGGTCGCTGCTACCGGTGTGATCGACATTGCAACCCCATCACTACTTGCATGATCCCGATTACTCAAAGTTACCACGTTCGGGTGACGGCAAACCTCTCCCGGCGATGCACGGTTTGTCACATGAGCACCCTCGAAGGGCGCGTCGCCCTCGTCACCGGCGGCTCCCGCGGGATCGGGGCCGGCATCGCGCAGCGCCTGGCCGCCGACGGTGCGACGGTCGCGGTCACCTACAACCGCTCGCCCGGGCACGCCGAGGAGGTGGTCGGCGACATCGCCGAGCACGGCGGGCAGGCCGTCGCGCTGCACGTCGACGCCCGGGACCGGGCCGCGGTCCGGGCCGGGGTGAAGACGGTCGCCGAGCAGTTCGGCCGCCTGGACATCCTCGTCAACAGCGCCGGGGTGAACCTGATGGCCCCGATCGAGGACACCGCCGACGACCAGTACGACGAGGCCGTCGCGGTGAACCTGACCGGCGTCTACGCGGCCACCCAGGAGGCGCTGCGGCACCTCGGCGACGGCGGGCGGATCATCAACATCGGCAGCGTGGCCGCGGAGCGGGTGCACTACGCCGGCGGTACCGCCTACGCCCTCACCAAGGCCGGCGTCATCGGCCTCACCCACGCCCTGGCCCGCGAGCTCGGCCCGCGCCGGATCACCGTGAACGCCGTCCAGCCCGGCCCGATCGACACCGACATGAACCCGCTCAGCGGCGACTTCGCCCCGTTCACCCAGCAGTTCACCAGCCAGGACCGCTACGGCACGACCCGCGACATCGCCGGCGCGGTGTCCTACCTGGCCAGCCCCGAGGCCGGCTTCGTCACCGGCACCACCATCACGGTCGACGGGGGCTACCTCAGTTGATCGCGCTCGGCCAGGCCGGCCAGGTTGAGCAGCTGCCGGCGCATCATCACCAGGTCGCCGGCGGCCAGCAGCGGGCGGGTGACCCGCTCGAGGGGCCCGCGCGGCTCGGGCATGTGCAGCTTGGCCACGAGCCGGCAGCGCCCCGGCCCGAGCTCCCGCAGCAGGTAGGTGATCACGACGTCACCGAACAGGGCGCGGCCGCGGCGCTCGGTGACGCGGAACGTGAGCTGCTCGCCGGGCACGAACGCGACCAGGTCGAAGATGGTCATCCAGCGCTGGCCGGTCGCCAGGTCGTCCACGCCCGGGGTCAGCTCGCGGGGGCTGCGCCGGCCGCCGTTGTCGATCCAGTCATAGCTGTACGGTGCGACCCGCAACTGACACAGCCGCCGGAACACGACCGGGGCCGGGGCGTGCACGTCGACGGCCCGGTAATACGCCTCGCGGCCGGGAACGAGCGCGTCCCCGCCGTACGCGAGACCGGTCTCCTCCGGACGGGTACCCCACACCTTCACCGACACGGCTCCACGTCCCCTCGTGGTGGGGACGGCCGGCGGCCTCATGCCGTGCGGGTCGTCCCATGGCACCCAACCTACTGATTACGCTTATCGGAGGCCGCGCAGAGACGCCGGTCACGTTCCGGAATCGTTGCTGCCCGCTTCGGTTGACTCGTAGTGTCACGGCGGCAGTCCGACGGAGAGGCCTTCCCCATGTCCAGCACCACGGTCCTGCAGGAATCCGACAACCGGCACGCCCCGCCGGCGACGGTGGTGATCTTCGGCGCCTCCGGCGACCTCACCCGGCGCAAGCTGATCCCGGCGATCGAGAGCCTGGCCCGGCACAACCGGCTCACCGAACGGTTCGCGGTCGTGGGTGTGGCCCGGACCCCGATGGACGACAACCAGTTCATCCACAACGTGCTCGGCGACCGCGGGCTGGGCGGCATGCCGCAGCTGGACGGCGGGATGCGGTACATCTCCGGCGGCTACGACGACCCGGAGACCTACAAGCACCTCGCGGCCCTGCTCGACGAGATCGACGAGAAGCGCGGCACCGGCGGCAACCGGATCTTCTACCTGTCCACCCCGGCCGAGGCGTTCCCGCTGGTCATCAACGGCCTGGCCGGCGCCGGGCTGAACCAGTCGCGGGAGGGCTCGTTCGCCCGCCTGGTCATCGAGAAGCCGTACGGGCACGACGAGCGCAGCGCCAAGCAGCTCGACCAGACCGTGCACGCCTCGTTCGACGAGTCGCAGGTCTTCCGCATCGACCACTACCTGGGCAAGGACACCGTCCAGAACGTGCTCGCGCTGCGCTTCGCCAACTCCATCTTCCAGCCCATCTGGAACCGCACCTGGGTCGATCACGTGCAGATCACCGTGGCCGAGACCCTGGGCGTGGGCACCCGCGGCAGCTTCTACGAGCACGCCGGTGCGATGCGCGACATCGTGCAGAACCACGTCCTGCAGGTGCTCGCCCTGGCCCTGATGGAACCCCCGGCGTCCTTCGCGGCCGAGGCGGTGCGCAACGAGAAGGTGAAGCTGCTGCAGGCCATCCGCCTGCCCCGCGGCCGCGACATCGACGACATCGCGGTGCGTGGGCAGTACACCCGCGGCGGTACCCGCGAAGAGCTCATGCCCGGCTACCGCGAGGAGCCCGGCGTCGACCCGCTCTCGCGCACCGAGACCTACGCGGCGCTGCGCCTCGACGTGGACAACTGGCGCTGGGCCGGCGTGCCGTTCTACGTACGCACGGGAAAGCGGTTGCCGAGCCGCGTCACCGAGGTCGCCCTGCAGTTCCAGCGGCCGCCGCACCTGCCGATCCCCGACTCCCAGCTGACCGAGCTCCAGCCCGACGCGCTCATCCTGCGCATCCAGCCCGACGAGGGCATCGCGCTGCGCTTCGGCGCCAAGGTCCCGGGCCACTCGTTCCGGGTCCGCTCGGCCAGCATGGACTTCTCCTACGACAAGACCTTCCGCGAGGAGTCCCCGGAGGCCTACGAGCGCCTGCTGCTCGACGCGCTGATCGGCGACACCACGCTGTTCATCCGCAAGGACGAGGTCGAGCAGAGCTGGCGGGTGGTCGACCCGATCATCGAGCGCTGGGCCCAGGACACCAGCCCGATCCCGACGTACGAGGCGGCATCCTGGGGCCCGACCGACGCCAACCGCCTGATCGAGCGCAGCGGGCGCGCCTGGCGCAACACCGTCGCGTAGCCGGCACGGGAAAGGCCCTCCCCCTTTGGTCGGGGAGGGCCTTTTTCGCTACTTCGAGGCCGCTTCGAGGCGCGGGATGAACTGCAGGGCCGCCCGGCGGGCGACGGACAGGTTGGCGCTGTCGCTGGACTCCGAGGAGACGTACACGTCGATGTCGTGCCCGTTCTCCCACACGTAGAGGTGCCCGGACAGCGAGTACGCGGTGGTGCCGACGCCCATCACCGGCGTCGCCTGCTTGTTGCGCACGTCGAAGTTGCCCCGGGTCTCCAGCGTCACCGCGATCGTGACCTGGCCCTGGGAGAGCTGCCACTGGCAGTAGCGCGACGTCGGCGACGACCCGCCGTCGTCGGTCATGAGGGTGACGGACTCACCGGTCAGCGTGCCGATCTCCGCCTTGGACATCAGCTTGCAGATGTCGGGCACGCTGGTGGCCGTGGCCGCCTTGGCGCTCGACGAGGCCTTGGCCGACCCGCTCGACTTCGCCGAGGGCTTCGCGGAAGCCGCGGCCGAGACAGGTGCCTCCGCGGACGGCGCGGACGAGGGCTTGGCGGCCGTGGTGGCGGAACCGTCGTTGCAGGCCGCCAGTGCGAGCGCACCGGCGGCGGCCGCGGCCAGAACAAGAATGCGACGAGACATTGGTGCGCTCCCTGGATTTCGTTGGTACGACCAAGGTGCGCGATCATTGCCCGCCGGCACACACTTTCCGTCCGTCCTGGCACGTTTCCGGGACCGATCACTCCCAGCGCGTCGCGTTGGCCTCGGACAACGTGCCCGGACGGTCCAGGACCACGCAGAACAGCAGCCCGGCCGGGTCCCGCATCACCTGCCAGTTCTCGGCCCGCTCGACCCGGGTCGCCCCCAGCCGCTCCAGCCGCGCCACCTCGGCGTCGACGTCATCGGTATGAAAATCCAGATGCACGCGGCCCGGCCCGCCGTCACCGAGCCGCTGGGCCAGCACGAGCATGTCGTGCGTGGGCAGCCGGGCCCCATTGAACTCGGGATACTTGCCGACCGGTTCCAACTCGGCGCCGACCGCCCCGGACCAGAACGCCACGGTCGCGTCGTGATCCGCCGCCGGCACGTCGATGGAGATCGCGTAGAGCCTGCTGAAATGAGCCACGCCGTGCAGTATGCAGCGTCGCCATCCCTTACCCGCGCTTTGCCATCTATCGAAGTGTGTCAACGCAAATCCGGGGTTTAACCGTTTGTTGGCTTGTGTCGACCATGGTTGATCTCGCAGGATCATTGGATGAGCACCGACGAGCGCGCCACCCAGCCCGTCGACCTGTCCGCCCTGGCGACCCACCAGACGGAACCCCTGCACGCCGCCGAGGCCGCCGCCGAAGCGGACGGAGGCACCGACTTCGGCGCGATCGACGCCCACATCGACGACGAACTGTCCGAAGACGAGGACGACGCCTCCTTCGACCTGGGCACGGATGTGGCCCACCCAACCCTGGACCACAACGGCGGCCCAGCCTTCGACCTGGACCGCGACATCTCCCTGTAGCCGGCGGTCCGCGACACCGACTTCGAAGACGTTCTCCTGGCGCGACCCACTCGTCGTCCTTCACCACCCCAACCCAGACGGCCGCACTGTTCCTGGTCTTTTCACCACCCCGACCCCGACGGCCCAAACTGTCCCGCGTCTTTTTCCACCCTGCCCCCGGCCCGTTACCTTTTTTAGGTCCCCGTTGGGGGCGCTCGGTCGCCTGGTTCGGTATGACTTACTGCCCCTGTCGTCGGCATGATCCGGGGGGTGTTGTCGCCGGGCTGGGTGGCGTCGACGGACCGCTGATAGGGACACGACCACCTGATGTGCCTGGGTAGGTCTCTTCGTAACGTGGCTGCCGGCAGTCGACGCCAAGTTCGCGATCGAGGCTTGGGACCGTCGCGGGGAGGCGATGTGCACGGCGACTATCAGGTGTTTCTCGGGCTTGACGTCGGTAAGGACGGCCATCACGCGGTGGCGTTGACCCGGGAGGGCAAGCGGCTGCACGACGCCGCGTTGGTCAATACCGAGGCGAAGCTGCGGCAGGTGTTCGACCGGCTCGCCCGGCATGGCCGGGTTCTGGTGGTGGTTGACCAGCCGGCCTCGATCGGGGCGCTGCCGGTCGCGGTCGCCCGGCACGGCGGCCACCAGGTCGCATACTTGCCCGGACTGGCGATGCGCCGCATCGCGGACCTGCACCCGGGTGCAGCGAAGACCGACGCCCGTGACGCCTACGTCATCGCTGACGCCGCCCGCACGTTGCCGCACACCCTGCGCCGCGTCGACGTCGGCGACGAGACCCTGGCCGAGCTCGAGGTCCTGGTCGGCTTCGACGACGACCTCGCCGGTGAAGCCACCCGGATCAGCAACCGCCTCCGCGGGCTGCTGACCCAGATCCACCCCGCCCTCGAGCGGGTCCTCGGGCCGAAAGTCCAGCACAAAGCCGTGCTGGAACTGCTGTCACGCTGCGGCGGCCCGGCCGGTCTGCGTCGCGCGGGCCGGTCGAAACTCGCCGAGATCGTCCGTCCGCACGCACCCCGCATGGGCGAACGTCTGGTCGAGCAGCTCGTCGCCGCCCTGGGCGAGCAGACGGTGACCGTTCCAGGCACCGCTGCGGCGGAGAAGATCCTGCCGAAACTCGCTGAGAGTCTGCGCGAGGTGCTGCGCCAGCGTGACGAGGTGGCCCGGGAGGTCGAAGGGATGCTTGATGCGCACCCTCTTGCCTCGGTCCTGACGTCGATGCCGGGCATCGGGGTCAGGACCGCAGCCCGCATCCTCCTCGAGGTCGGCGATGGAGGCGCCTTCCCGACCCCCGGACATCTGGCCGCCTACGCCGGCCTGGCCCCGGTCACCCGCCGTTCCGGCAGCAGCATCCGCGGCGAACACCCACCTAAGGGCGGGAACAAGCAGCTGAAACGCGCGTTCTTCCTCGCCGCGTTCGCCAGCCTCTCGCACCCACCCTCACGGGCCTACTACGACCGCAAACGCGCCGCCGGCAAACGCCACAACGCCGCCCTCATCTGCCTCGCCCGCCGCCGCTGCGACGTCCTGTTCGCCATGCTCCGAGACCAGACGCCCTACCAAGCCCGTCAAGCTGCCGCTTGACGAAACCCATAGGGACACCCCCCCGGCCCCCCCGGCCCCCCCGGCCCCCCCGGCCCCCCCGGCCCCCCGGCCCCCGGCGCTCAGCTACGGCAGCGCCCTCCGCTCCGCAACATCCACCGACCCCGCCATCCCCAGCAACGGCGCCATCGTCGGACACAGCAACGACACACACTCCCGTGAATGCGCGTCATACACATCCCGCCCAATCGGCACCACCGTCACCGCAAGCGGCCGAAGCGCCCCACTAGCCCAGTACCGCTGCGTCCCCACCGCCCGCCGAAGAGCCCGCCGCAAGCTCGTCGTGAACTGCGTGAACTCATGCCGCACGCCGCCGTGCCGAGGAACCGGCCAGTCGAGGCGCACCGCGTAGCCGTCCGGAATGTTCGAAGCCATCGCCACCACCCCTCACTCGTTGAGGCAACGATCGAAGCTGCCTCCATGCTACTCGAACACCAGTTCGAATTCACGCCTCGTGCGGGCCCGAAAGAACTGGTTCCAACACGCAGCGTGACCTGCCCAGGTATGGAGCGCAACTCACCGTGTGCGCAAACTTCCCCAGCGTGTGCAAGCGAAACAACGGCGGCTTCAATCGATGGACCACCGGCACCGGGCATGCGACCGTGATCAGCGTGACCGAGGACGTGTACTGCGACCTGCCCACCGGCATCCGCGTGTGCTACCGCGTGGAGGGTGAGGCACGGGGAGTACCACTGCTGCTTGTTGCGGGTTTAGGGCTTGACCTGACGGCGTGGCCGCGCGCCATGCTGGACGGCCTGCTCGAGCGGGGCTTCCGGGTGGTGCGGTTCGACAATCGGGACACCGGTCACTCGACCCGCGTCGCCGCGCCGCCGCCGAGTCTGTTGCGCCAGCTGGTCGCGCGGCCGCCGCGCGGTGCGTATCGGCTCGAGGACATGGCCGACGACGCCGATGGGCTGCTGGAGCATCTGGGCATCGCCCGCGCGCACGTGGTCGGCATGTCGATGGGCGGGATGATCGGGCAGGCGCTGGCCGCGACCCACCCCGGCCGGGTCGCCACCCTCACGTCGATCTTCTCCACCACCGGCGAGCGGCGCGTCGGTCAGCCGGCCCGCTCGACGCTGCTGCGCATGGCCAAGCGACCGGCCCGCACGGTCGAGCAGTGGACCGTTCGGCACCTGTCGATGCTGGATCACATCGGCTCGCGGGCGTACCCGTACGACGAGGCGATCGAGCGCGCCTGGGCCGCCGAGGTGTGGGAGCGCGGCGGGGGACCGGCCCGTGCGGCCGGCGTGGCGCGGCAGATCGGCGCGATTCAGGCTTCCGGCGACCGTACCGCCGCGCTGCGCGCCATCACCGCGCCCACGCTCGTCATCCACGGCGACGTCGACCGGATGGTCCATCCGAGCGGCGGCAAGGCCACGGCCACGGCGATCCCGGGCGCCCGGCACGTCGAGATCGCGGGCATGTCGCATCACCTGGCACCCGAGCTGATCAAGCGCTTGGTCGGCCTGATCGCCGAGACCGCCGAACTGGACAAAACCCGCTAAATGATGATATTGGCGATATGTCGGGCGCGCCAGCGCCTGACATATCGATCCCCATCACGCAGTAGCCGCGCGGACCGTCCACAGAGAGCGCCGAGGCCGATCCGGGAGCGCAATCCGACCGGTGGCCCAGAGCAACAGGTGTCCGGCGTCGGCCTCAGGCGGTACATCGGGAAAGAGACGCGACAGGACCTGCGACGCGAGATCCGAGGGTGGCGTCCACGTCAGGCCGAGGCCCTGGGCCACGTCCCAGGTGTGCACGAGGATTTCGTTGACGCCCATGGCGGCGAACCCGCTGGGATCCGTCGGGCCCCAGTGCCAGGCGCGCGCCGACGGGCCCGCGGCGTCCAGGGACAGGCACAGCAGCCGGCCGCACGCCGCCATGATCTGCAGGGTCGTCGCGGGGTCCGTCCCCGGTTGTACGACCAGGTCCAGCGGGAGGTACGCATGCTCGGCGCGGGCCGTGAGCTGGGTCGCGTACGCGGTCAGGTCGTGGGCGATGTGCTCCGCCGTCTCCAGGCACGTCCATTCGAGCACCCCCGCCGGCGCAGACCAGGCCGACGGCGGCGAGGTCACGGGCGACAGCAGGGTCAGGGACTCGTCGAGGGCGCGCCGGACATCTCCGCTGTCCACGCCGGCACGGTACCGGTGGCGGGCTGTGGGCGCACCTCCTCCGCCGTCAGCGGGATCGGGCCGCGGAACTGCCGGGCGACCGCCGTGAACCAGCCGAGGTGGATCTCGTCGCGGTCGGCCACGTACGCCGCGCGCAGCTCGTGCCAGCGCAGGCCCGGGTGACGGTGGTGCACGTTGTGCAGGTTGAACGCGAGGACGAAGAACTCCAGGGCGCGCGGCAGGGCGAGGTTCATCGCGTCCAGCGGGCGTTCCAGGCGGGTCCGGTAGTGGTACGCGTTGTCCGCCAGCGACACGATCAGCGCCCGGGCACCCACCGCGCTCCACAGCATCCAGAGGTGGCCGCCATAAGCCAGGGTCGATCCCGTGTACGTCACGACGACCGCGATCGCCTCGACGCGGAACTTGCGCAGGTTGTCGCGGCGCGCCACGCGTTCGAAGAGCAGGCCGGTCACCGAGTCCAGCGAGTCGGTCCGCCGCACCAGCCAGCGCCAGCCGGGCCGGGGGAGGAGCACGAGGACGACCGAGAGCAGCTCCAGGAGGTACAGGCCGCCGAGCAGTCTCGGGTAGTACGTCCGTGCGGCGGTCAGCCAGGTGGAGCGCTGCGGGTCGTAGACCTCGGTGCGTTCGCGTTGCGTGCGGCTGTACCGGTGATGCAGCAGGTGACCGGCCTTCAGCAGGGTGAACGGGCCGCCGTAGCCGGCCGCGAGGAGCCGGCCCAGGCGATCGTTCCAGGCCCGGTCGCGCAGGAGGATGCCGTGGATGGACTCGTGGATGAGCGACCAGAGGGGGACGGTGGTGAGCGCGATCGGCCCGAGCAGCCAGGCCCAGCGCAGGTCGAGCGGTAGCAGGACGAGTGGCAGCACGACGAGCTGCAGCAGCAGGATGGCGAGCGCGACACCGACCAGCGCGATCGCCAGCACCGACTGACGGCGGACCATGTTCGCACGCTAGCCCGGTCAAGGAAACGCCCGAGTGACCTGCTCGCGAAGACTTGGGTGTCACCATGGCCCTTGTGTTTCTGGAGATCATCGCGCTCGACGCGGCCGACGCCCGGGCCGCGCAGGACGGCGGCGCGGACCGCGTCGAACTGGTCAGCGACATGGGCGTCGGCGGGCTGAGCCCCGACCCGTCGACCGTGGCGTCGGTCCTGCGGGCGGTGTCGATCCCGGTCCGGGTGATGCTGCGCACGCGACCGGACTTCGCCGCGACCGACGACCTGGTCAAGACCCTGCACGAACTGCGGGAGGCCGGGGCGGCGGAGTTCGTGCTCGGCTTCCTCGACGCGGCCGGGGCGGTGGACCGGCCGGCCCTCGACGCGCTGCTGGACGGCTACCCGTGGACGTTCCACCGGGCCCTCGACGCCGCCGCCGACCGGGCCGCGGCCTGGGCCGCCCTGGACGGTCTGCCCGGGCTCACCTCGGTGCTCACGGCGGGCAGCCCGGACGGGATGGCGGCCGGGCTTCCCGCGCTCCTGGCCGACGCGCCGGGCCACGGGCCGCTGATGCTCGCCGGGGGCGGCCTGCGCGAGTCGTACCTCCCCGCGCTCACGGCCGCCGGGGTCCGCGCCTTCCACTCGGGCAGCGCGGTTCGTCCCGGCGGCCGCTGGACCGCCCCCGTCTCGGCGGACCTGGTCCGCCGCCTGCGTCAGGCGCTCGGCCCGGCCACCCCGAGCAGGTTCCCCTCGGGATCCTGAAAGTGCCCGACGGTGAAGTCGCCCCGCGCGGGCTCGGGTCCCATGACGCGCTTGCCGCCCAGGCGCTCGGCCTGCGTGAGGGCCTGCTCGACATCGGGCACGCTCACATAGAAGAGCACCCGTGTTGGATACCCGGGGCCACCGCCGACACCGCCGTTGATGCCGGCCTCGACGAAGTGGTACTCGCCGTCGGCGGAGACACTGGTGGTGGCCGCGTTGCCGGGCGGGTGGAACTCCCAGTCGAACAGCCCCGCGTAGTAGTCACGCAGCGCGCCCGGTGAGGTACCGCTGATCTCGAAATGCACCACGGGCAGTCCCATGTCGAGCTCCTTCCGTCAATCCGTTCCTACCAGGAGGTCGGACCGAACAGCGGGAGCTCGACATGGGGCCGGTCGGATCAGAGGGTCCAGTTCTGGTTGGCGCCGCCGCCGCAGGACCAGATCTGCAGCCGCGTGCCGTTGGCGGAACTGGGCCCGGTCGCGTCCAGGCACTTGCCCGAACCGACGTTGACCAGCGTCTGCCCGGTGCGGGTCCACTTCTGGGCGTTGGTGCCGTTGCAGTCGTACAGCTGCACCTTGGTCCCGTTCGCCGTGCCCGCCGCGGCCACGTCCATGCACTTGCCGAGCGCCCGCAGCGTGCCGTCCGAGGCGCGGGTCCACTTCTGGGCCGTCGTGCCGTTGCAGTCGTAGAGCTGCACGGCCGTACCGTTGGCGGAGCTGGCCCCGGCGACGTCGACGCACTTGCCGCCGTAGCCGACGATCTGGCCCGCGGTGCCGGTCGGGCCGGTGGTCGGGGTGGTCGGGCCGGTGGTGGGGCCGGTGCCGACCCACGCGCTCGCAGCCGCGGACCCCGTGTTGTCGATCGCGGTGTTGTTCTCCACCGGGCTGGGCACGGACGACGGGAAGACGATGAACGTCACCGGGCCGGCGGTGCCGCCGGTGGCCGGGTTCGGGTCGATGCCGAGCGCCGTGGCCAGGGCGTAGGAGCCCTCACCGATGATGTTGTCGGGCCCCTCGTCGGCGAAGACCGCGTAGGCGACCTGGTTGTTGTAGACGACCGCGGCCACCGCGCCGGGCCGGATGCCGTTGGCGCCGTAGTCGAAGCGCGAGCTGGGCAGCGGGATCACGTAGTACCGCGTGCTCTCGGAGGTGAAGTAAGACCCGTTCGACGTGGTGAACGAGGTCTGCGCCTGGTACCACGGGTCGGTCGAGGCGTTGCAGTGCGACGTGCCGATGCCGTCGCAGTCGATGTCCATGTCGGCGCTCCAGAAGTACGCCGAACCGCTCTTGCAGATGGCGACGGTGGCCGCCCCGCCGTCGTCGGTGGCGTACTTGCCGTTGGACACCTGGTTGCAGGTCTGGGTTTTCGCGAGCAGCTGGCTCGCGCTCGGCCCGGCGGCCAGGGCGCTCCTGCCGGTCTGGGCCAGGGCGTACGCGGTGGACGCGCCGAACGACAGCAGAACTGCCGCGAGTGCGATGAGGGGGACGCGGTACCTCTTCACGAGCAGGCTCCTTGGAAGACAGCGGTAGCGCGGACGTTCCGACAGGAAACCTTACTGACAGATATGTGTCAATAGGTCAATCCCTCGCGCAGCAGCTTGAACGCGTCCCGGGCGGCTTCCACGGCACCGGGATACCGCTCGTCGGCGCTGATGCCGCCGGTGAGGCGGCGCCGGTTCTCGTCGGCGAGCGCCCGGTGCACCGCGAAGATCATGTAGGCCGCCACCCGCGACGAGATGGCCTGGGCGAGCGCCTCCTCGGCCCGCGTCTGGTACAGCAGCAGCCGCGCCTGCAGCGACGGCGTGGCCAGCACCATGGCCACGAAGGCGAGGGTCGGCCGCCGGTCGTCGAGCCCGGTCACCGGATCGCGCCGCGCCAGCCCGTCGAGGAAGTGCCGTTCCAGGACCGCGAGCGGCGGCCCCCCGCCGGCCACGACCCGGGCCAGCTCGTCCTGGTGGTCGCTGAAGGCCCCGATGACCAGATCTTCCTTGCTCGGGAAGTACTTGAACAGGGTCCGCTTGGACACCTCGGCCGCCGCCGCGATCTCGTTCACGCTGACCGCCTCGAACCCCGACGCGAGGAACAGCCGGGTGGCCGCGTCCTGGATGCCCTGCCGGATGCGCTCGCTCTGGCGCTGCCGAAGTCCCGTCACGACGCGAATGGTATACCGGGTTGAAAAGTAAACCGGGTATACCTATCCTCGACCGCATGACGGGGTACACGACAGCGACGGTCAACTCGGCGGACGGCACCGTGATCGGCTACCGGCGGTACGGCGGAACCGGCCCCGGCCTGGTCCTGCTGCACGGCGGGATGAAGGCCGCGCAACACTTCTCGACCCTGGCCACGACGCTCTCCGACGCGTTCACGGTGCACGTCCCCGACCGCCGGGGCCGCGGCCGGAGCGGCCCGCACGGCGAAGGCCACGGCATCGCCCGCGAGGTCGAGGACCTGCGGGCCCTGCTCGCCGCGACCGGCGCCGAGTTCGTCTTCGGCCTCAGCGTCGGCGGCCTCATCGCGCTGCGCACGGCCCTGGTCACACCCGCGCTGCGCCGGCTCGCCGTCTACGAGCCCCCGCTGTCGATCAACGGCTCGATCCCGATGGACTGGCTCCCGCGCTACGACCGCGAACTGGCGGCCGGCCACCGGGCGTCGGCGCTGATCACCGCGATGCGGGGGCTTCCGGTGGAGCCGATCTTTCATCGGGTACCGCGAGCAGCCCTCACCCCCCTGCTCGCCCTCGGCCTGCGCGCCCAGAAGGCCGGCCCCGACGAGACGACGATCGCCGAGCTGATCCCGACCCAGGGCCACGACGTCCGCCTCGCCGAGGAGCTCGCCGACACCGTCCCCGACTACGCCGCCGTGCGGGCCCGCGTCCTGCTGCTGGGCGGCACCCGCGGCCCGTCGTTCTTCGAGCCGGCCCTGGCCGCGCTGGCCGCCACCCTGCCCGACGCCCGCCGCATCACGTTCCCGGGCCTGACCCACGAGGGCCCCGAGGACGACGGGCACCCCCTCGTCGTCGCCCCGGCCCTGCGCGAATTCTTCACCGCCGGGTGAGGACGGGCCCGTCCCTCCGGCATGCTGAGCGGTGTGGACAACTCGCGCCCCTTCACCCTCGCCGCCCTGCCCGACGTCGCCGCCGACATCGCGGACAAGCTGACCGCCGCCGGGTTCACCGAGGCGCCGCACCTGCGCCAGGCGCTCGCGCTCGCCGAGGAGGCCGGCGAGTTCGTGGGCGCGGTGCGGCGGCACTACGGGCTCGCGCGGCGGACCGGATCGATGCAGGACGTCGAGGCGGAGCTGGCCGACGTGGTCATCACGGCGTTCGTCACCGCCCACACCATGGGCTTCGACCTGGAGCGGGCGGTGGGGGAGAAGCTCGGCGTGGTGTATACCCGCGGCTGGCGCGAAGGGGAGCGGGCATGAGCTGGCTGGAGATCGTCGGCTGGCTGGGCTCGGCCGTGCTGGTCTGGTCGCTGCTGCAGAAACGGTTGCTGCGGCTGCGGGTGTTCAACCTGATCGGCTCGGTCATCCTGGTCGGCTACAACGCGCTGGTGGGCGTCTGGCCGATGGTCGGGCTCAACCTCACGCTCGCCGTCATCAACGTCTGGCAGCTGTACTCCCTGCTGCGCACCCGCCACGACGAGCGCACCTACCAGGTCGTGGAGGTCGCCACCGACGACAACTTCCTGGCCCACGTGCTGCGGGTGCACTGGGCCGACATCGCCAAGTTCAACCCGGCCTTCAAGTTCGACGACGAGCACCGGCTGGCCTTCATCACGCTCAACGGCGACGAGGTCGTCGGCGTGCTCATGCTGCGCCCGGACCCGCAGGACCCCGAGGTCGCGCAGGTCGAGCTGGACTACGTGACCCGCCGCTACCGCGACCTGTCCCCGGGCGAGTTCGTCTTCCGCCAGAGCGGCCAGCTCACCGCGCACGGGTTCCGCCGCGTGCTCACCCCGCCCGGCATGGTCGCCCCGTACTACTCCCGCCTGGGCTTCCAGCCGACCGGCGACCGGTACACCCTGGACCTCGCTTCTCATTAGCTCTGCTAACGAGGTATTGTTCTCTGCGTGGATCACGAGGGGCTGGCCGACGCGCTGGCCGGGCAGCTCAACGGCGTGCGCCGGGTGCTGCGCCGGCAGCTGCGGGCCGGTCTGGCGGTTCCCGCGCTGACCGGCAGCCAGGTCGAGCTGCTCCGGCTGGTCGAGAGCGCGCCCGGCACCGGGGTCTCGGCCGCCGCCGCGCAGCTGCGCCTGGCCGGCAACTCGGTCAGCACCCTGGTCAACCAGCTCACCGAGGCCGGGCTGCTGCGCCGCGAACAGGACCCCGCCGACCGCCGCTCGGCCCGGCTGTTCCTCACCGCGGCCGCCGTCGCGCGCCTCGACGCCTGGCGGCAGGCGCGCATCTCGCTGCTGGCGGGCGCGCTGGACGAGCTCGGCGAGGACGAGCGGCTGGCGTTGGCGGCGGCGGTACCGGCGCTGGCCCGTCTCGCCGACGTCCTCTCACAGCAAGGGAGTGCCGATGGACAACGCGGTTGAGGCGGTCGAGATTCACGGGCTGCGGCACCGGTTCAAGGAGACGCTCGCCGTCGACGACCTGTCGCTCGACGTGCGGCCGGCCGAGATCTTCGGGCTGCTCGGCCCGAACGGTGCCGGCAAGACGACCACGATCCGGGTGCTCACCACGCTGCTGCCCCCGCAGGCCGGCCGGGTCGCGGTGTTCGGGCTCGACGTGCGGCGCAACCGGATGGCGGTCAGGCGCCTCATCGGGTACGTCCCGCAGGCCCTCTCCGCCGACGCCGGGCTCAGCGGCCGCGAGAACGTCGCGCTGTTCGCGCGGCTGTTCGACGTACCCCGCGCCGAGCGCAAGGCCCGAGCCGACGCGGCGATCGAGTCGATGGGCCTGGCCGAGGCCGCGGACCGGGTGGCCGGCACCTACTCCGGTGGCATGATCCGCCGCCTCGAACTGGCCCAGGCCCTGGTCAGCGCGCCGCGGCTGCTGGTGCTGGACGAGCCGACGATCGGGCTCGACCCGGTCGCGCGGGCCGGCGTCTGGGAGCGGATCACCCAGGTGCGGGCCGAGACCGGGATGACGGTGCTGGTCACCACGCACTACATGGAGGAGGCCGAGGAGTTCTGCGACCGGGTCGCCCTCATGCACCGCGGACGCATCCGCGCGCTGGGCACCCCGGCGGAGCTGGTCGCCTCGGCGACGGGCGAGAGCCTGGACGACGTGTTCCGGGAGTACACCGGCGATGATTTGGATTCGGGAGGGTTCAGCGATGTCCGTGCAGCTCGCCGCACCGCACGCCGCCTCGGCTGACGCGCGCGCCGCGAACCCGGTGCGGGTCCTGTGGACCCGGATCGTCGCGATGTGCCTCGTCGAGCTGCAGAAGCTCCGCCGCGACCGCACCGAGGTCGTCACGCGGGCCATCCAGCCGGCGCTCTGGCTGATCATCTTCGGTCAGACGTTCACCCACCTGCGCGCGATCCCGACCGGCGGCATCCCCTATCTCGACTTCCTCGCCCCCGGCATCCTCGCCCAGTCGGCGCTGTTCGTGTCGATCTTCTACGGCATCCACATCATCTGGGAGCGCGACGCCGGCGTACTGGCCAAACTCATGGTCACGCCCACCCCGCGCGCGGCCCTGGTGACCGGCAAGGCGTTCGCCGCCGGCATCCGTGCCCTGGTCCAGGCGGTCGTGGTGCTCGTGCTGGCCGCGGTCCTCGGGGTTTCCCTCACCACAAACCCGTTCAAGCTCCTTGGTACCGCCTGTGCGTTGCTCCTGGGCTCCGCGTTCTTCTGCTGCCTGTCCATCACGCTCGCCGGACTGGTCCTGAAGCGCGACCGGATGATGGGCATCGGCCAGGCGATCATGATGCCGCTGTTCTTCGCGTCGAACGCGCTGTACCCCGTCTCCGCCATGCCCGGCTGGCTCCGCGTGCTCAACCACGTCAACCCGCTGAGCTACGAGGTCGACGCCCTGCGCGGCCTGCTGATCGGCACCCCGTCGCGGCTGCTGCTGGACTTCGGCGTCCTGGTCGGCTCGTGCGCCCTGGCCGTCTTCGCGGCCTCGGCCATCCTCGGCCGGCTCACCCGTTGACGCGATGTCATGAAGCGGTGATCTCCACACGCTGTCACCACATCCCGGTGATGCCCTACGATGCGTACTCATGGCAGATGGCGTCGGCGACGAGCAGGCCGGCTGGTCGGACCGGATCGACACGACCACCGCACACCCCGCCCGCCGGTACAACTACTGGCTGGGCGGCAAGGACAACTTCGCCGCCGACCGCGAATCGGGTGAGCAGATCGCCCGGGTGTACCCCGCGATCCGCACCACGGCCCTCGAGAACCGCTACTTCCTGCAGCGCGCCGTGCAGTATCTGGCCGGCGAGGCGAACATCCGGCAGTTCCTGGACATCGGCACCGGCATCCCGACCGCGAACAACACCCACGAGGTGGCCCAGGGCATCGCCCCGGACTCGCGGATCGTCTACGTCGACAACGACCCGATCGTCCTGACCCACGCCCGCGCGCTGCTGACCAGCACCCCGGAGGGCGCGACGGCGTACATCGACGCCGACCTGCGCGACCCGGCCGGCATCCTGGCCGACGAGAGCCTGCGCAAGACCATCGACGTGCAGCAGCCGGTCGCCCTCATGCTGATCGCGATCGTGCACTTCCTGTTCGACGAGCACAAGCCGTACGAGCTCGTCCGCTCCCTCATCGACGCCCTCCCGTCCGGCAGCTACGTCGTCATGACCCACGGCACCGCCGACCTGAACGACCCGGCCGCCCGCGACTACGCCATGGCCGAGATCAGGGCGGGCCGCCTCAAGGTCGACGCGATGCCCCGCTCGAAGGACGAGATCGCCCAGTTCTTCACCGGCCTGGAGATCCTCGAGCCGGGCATCGTCCCGGTCACCGCCTGGCGCAACCCGATCCCCGAAGAGGACCGGCCCCCGCTCGTCGACACCGCCATGTACGGCGTGGTGGCCCGCGTCCCGTAGGTTCGCCTGCTTCGGCGAAGGCCCCCGTCCGGTGACACCTGGCTGACACCGACGGGGCCTAGGCTTTGCCTGCGACCGATGGCTAGCGGAACCGGCGGCGGCGCAGGCCGAACAGCAGCAGCACCACGCCGGCGCCCAGCAGCACGGCGCCCGTGGTCACCAGGGCCGGGATGTTCGTCCCGGTCACCGCGAGCTGCGGCCCAGCGGTGCCGGTCGACCGCGCCGAGGGCGAAGGCGGAGGTGTGGTCGGCGGGGGAGTCACGGTGGCGAAGTCGGCGAAGATCTCGTCCAGGGCCTTCTTCAGCGCCGCCGTCGCGTCCGGCAGGTAGTAGTAGCGGCCGCCGGTTTCCGCGGCCATGCGCTGCAGGACGAACCGGCTCGACAACGGTGGACCCGCCGCGGCCCTGACCTGGTCGCCCTGGCGGGACAGGGCCGCCGTGTGGTCCGAGCAGTCGCCGGTCAGCAGGACGTTGATGCGTACGCCTGCGGACTTGGCCTGGGCAATCAGGGCGTCCACGTCGTCCGGCTGGGCGGAGGCATCGGTCGGCACCAGCATCTGCTCGTCCGCCGCCGGGTCCGTACCCATGGCCGTCAGGCAATGCCGACCCGCTTGGGCTTGCAGCCATCGGCACCGCAGCTCGTTGCGTCCGCGCCGGCATCGGCCTGAAGCCGCTCCCGTGGACCTAACGACCCACCCGTTCCGGCGAAGGGTCAGACGCGCACGGCGGCCGGGCCGGTCGAGCCGCGGACCGTCAGGTGCACCGGCAGCATCACCTGCTGGCGCGTGGTCGGCGACGGGGCCGAGGTCCGGTCCAGGCGGGAGAGCAGCATCGACACCGCCACCCGGCCGGCCTGTTCGATCGGCGCGGTCAGCGTCGTCAGCGGCGGGTGGCAGAAGTCCGCGCCGAAGATGTCGTCGCAGCCGACCACGCTGATGTCCTCCGGCACGCGGACGTGGCGTTCGCGCAGGCGTTGCAGGATGCCGATCGCCAGCAGGTCGTTGAAGACGATGCAGGCCGTCGCGCCGGTGTTCAGGACCGCGTCCGCGGCCGCCGGGCCGGAGCCGCGGCCCGAGGGGAAGGGGCCGACGCGGGTGAAGGACAGGCGGTGCCGCGCGGCCACCTCGCGCATCGCGTGCCAGCGGGCCTCGTTCGGCCAGGAGCGCTGCGGGCCCGAGACGTAGGCGATGTCGCGGTGGCCCAGGGACAGCAGGTGCTCCGCGGCCTGGCTGATGCCCGACGGGGTGTCGATGATGGCGCTCGGCACGCCGCGGACGTTGCGGTTGATGGTGACCAGGGGGATCTCGCCGGCCAGGCGGGCCAGTTCGCGGTCCGGCAGGCGGGAGGCGGCCAGGATCGCGCCGTCCAGCGAGCGGCGCATCTTGTGCAGCATCTCGGCTTCCAGCTCGCCCGAGTCCTCGGTGTCGATGAGCAGCTGCGCGTAGCCGGCGGCCTTGAGCTGTTGCTGGGTGCCGCGCAGCACGCCGAAGTAGAACGGGTTGGTCACGTCCGAGACGAGGACGGCGATGGCCCGGGTGCGGCCGGAGGACAGGGCGCGGGCGGGGGAGCTGGGCACGTACCGCAGCTCCCGCGCCGCCGCCTCGATGCGTTCGCGGGTCACGGCGTTGACGCGGCCCGGGTTGTTCAGGGCCCGCGAGACGGTGGAGGCGGCGACGCCGGCGGCCGCGGCGATGTCGTTGATCGTCACCGGGCGGTCGCGGCCGGAGGGGCGGGGCATGCCCGACAGCGAAGCAGATTTGGCAAAAGATGGCAAACGATTGCCACCACTTCACCAGCGTTGATAGCGTCCGCAACCATCGATCAGTGCCACCGATTGCCACCCCGACAAAGCCCCAGTCGCACACCCCCAATAGATCAGCGACGAAGGAGTGGACACCCCCATGAAGAGACTCAAGCTCGCCGCCGTCGCGACCGCCGCCCTGGTCGTGCTCGCGGCCTGTGGTGACGACAGCAAGGACAGCGGCAGCAGCGACGGCGCGCTCAACGGTGCCGGCAAGACGCTCAACGTGCTGGTGCAGGCCAACACGATCTACCCGCAGCAGCAGAAGCAGTGGTTCACCGACACCAGCAACGCGTTCAAGGCGCAGACCGGGGCCGAGGTCAAGTTCGAGACCTTCGCCTCGGCCAACGACGAGCTCACGAAGATCCAGACCTCGGTCGTGTCGGGGCAGGGGCCGGACGTGTACTCGCTCGGCACCACGTTCACCCCGACCGCCTACGCCACCGGCGCGTTCCTGGAGCTGCAGGACGCCGACTGGCAGAAGGTCGGCGGCAAGGACAACTTCGTGCAGGCCGCGCTCGGCATCTCCGGGCCCGACGCCCAGCACCAGGTCGGCATCCCGTTCACCAGCCGCCCGTTCGTGATGGCGTACAACACCGAGCTGCTCAAGGCGGCCGGCATCGACAAGCCCGCCGACAGCTGGGACGGGCTCAAGGAGCAGGCCAAGAAGCTCACCACCGGCGGCACCTACGGCATGGCGGTCGCCTACGCCGACGGCTTCGACCCGTGGAAGTTCATCTGGGCCATGTCCGTGCAGGCCGGCAACCCGCTCGTGGCCGGCAAGAAGGCCTCGCTGGACGACCCGGCGACGGTCAAGGCCTACCAGACCTACCTCGGCTGGCTCGCCACCGACAAGGTCGTCGACCCGGCCGCCGTCGGCTGGAAGAACGCCCAGGCGATCGCCGAGTTCGGGGCGGGCAAGGCGGCGTTCCTGCCGATGGTCTCGGCCACGTCCAAGGTGACCCTGGACAAGTCGCAGGTGGCCGGCAAGTACGCGTACGCCATCATGCCCACCATCCCGCCCGGCGTGACGGCCAAGCCCGGCAACGGCGTGGCCGCGACGAGCATCCTGTCCGGCGACAACCTGGTGGTGGCGAAGTACAGCAAGAACAAGGACCTCGCCCTGGCCCTGGTGAAGCTGCTGACCAGCGCCGAGTCGCAGAAGAACTACTACAAGACGTTCGGTGAGCTGCCGACGAACGCCGCCGCGGCCAAGGAGCTCTCGGCCGACCCGGCGCTCGCGGCGATCGTGGACTCGGCGAGCAAGTCGGCCGGGACGCCGTTCAACGGCGGCTGGAGCAAGGTGCAGCTGGCCCTGTTGAACGTGGTCGTGCAGTCCATCCCCGACCTCAAGGCCGGCAAGGTGGACGACGGCAAGCTGAAGTCGCTGGTGACCGCCGCGCAGAAGGACGCGCAGGCCGCCGTGGACGAAGCCAAGTGAGCAAGGCCGTCTCCCGGCGTCAGCGTCCACTGTGGATGCTGGCGCCGGGCGGCGTGCTCATGGTCCTGGTCATCCTGGTGCCGCTCGCCGTGGCGCTGCTGGTGTCCACTTTGGACCTGAACCAGTACACCCTGCGGCAGTGGACGGACGCGCCCGGCGTGTGGTTCGACAACTACGTCGAGGCGTGGCAGGAGACCGCGCTGCCGCACGCGATCTGGGTGACCGTCGGCTACGCGGTCATCGTGACGGTCGCCGCGGTGCCGATCGGGCTGGCCGCCGCCCTCGCCACCCAGCAGCGCTTCGCCGGCCGGGCGCTGGTGCGCTCCGCGTTCCTCATCCCGTACGTGCTGCCGGCCTTCGTCGTCGGCACCGTCTGGCGCACGATCCTCCAGCCCAACGGCCCGGCCAGCCACATCCTGACCACCGACGACCTGTGGCTCAACGGCCCCCGCAGCTACTGGGCGCTGGTGATCGTGCAGCTGTGGACGTCGTGGCCGCTGCTGTACCTGCTGATCGTGGCCAGCCTGCAGGGCATCCCCGACGACGTGCACGAGGCGGCCGCCCTGGACGGCGCCGGCTACTGGGCCAAGCTGCGCGGCGTCATCCTGCCGCACCTGACCAAGACCATCGCGCTGGGCATGGTGATCGAGTTCCTGCACACGCTGAACAGCTTCACCCTGCCGTACGTCCTGTTCGGCGTGCCCGCCCCGCACGACGTCGAGGTGCTGCCCGTGCTCACGTACGTGGAGAGCTTCCAGAACTTCCAGTTCGGCCTCAGCGCGGCGATGGCGGTGCTGTCGCTGGTCCTGGTGGCCATCCCGCTGTCGGTGTACCTGCGAGCGGTAAGGCTCAACCGCAATGAAGACTGAGGTGTACCGCCTGCTCCCGCGCTGGGTGCAGATCGTGATCAACGCCGTCCTGCTGGTCGTGGCCCTGACGCCGGTCGTGTACATGCTGTTCGCCAGCGTGAACGACGACCTGGCGGTGGCCCGCGGCGACTTCTGGCCCAGCGCCTTCCATCCCGGCAACTACGCCGAGATCTGGGACACCGTCGAGCTCGGCGACGGCCTGCTCAACAGCATCGCCGTGGCCGGCAGTGTCGCCGTCGTCTCGGCCCTCGTCTCGGTGATGACCGCCTACGTGCTCGTGCGCTTCAGCTTCTTCGGCCGCGGCCTGATCCTGCGCGGGCTGCTCGCCCTGCAGAGCATCCCCGGCACCCTGATGCTGCTGCCGGTCTTCGTGCTGTTCGCGAACCTGGCCCGGATCCTCAGCATCGACGTCATCGGCACCCGGTGGGCGCTGTTCGTCACCTACCTCACGTTCGCCCTGCCGTTCTCGACCTGGGTGATGGTCACGTACCTGCGCGGGCTGCCGCACGAGCTCGACGAGGCGGCCCGGCTCGACGGGGCCTCGTCGTGGCGGATCCTGCGCTCGATCGTGATCCCGCTCAGCTGGCCCGGCCTGGTCGTGTCGGCCATCTTCGCGTTCCTGCTGGGCTGGAACGACGTGCTGTTCGCCTCGGTCATCACCAACGCCGACACCCGCACCGCCGCGGTCGCGCTGCAGGTGTTCGGGGCGACCCAGGAGGGCGGGGCGATCCCGCTGTACGGGCAGCTGATGGCCTCCGCGCTGGTCTGCGCGCTGCCCGTGGTCGTGTTGTACCTGGCGTTCCAACGGTTCCTGGTAGGCGGCCTCACGGCCGGAGGAGTGAAATGACTGTGCTCAACGTGGCGATCGTCGGCAGCGGCATCATCGGCGCCAACCACGCCGAGGCCATCGCCCGTCATCCGCGCCTGCGGGTCACGGCCCTGGTCGACGCGCGCATCGAGGCCGCCGAGGCGCTCGCCGGCAAGCTCGACCCGCGCCCGTCGGTCCACCTCACGCTCACCGAGGCCCTGGCACAGGAGCAAGTGCAGATCGTCGCCATTTGTACCCCCAGTGGCCTGCACGTCGCCGCCGCCGAGGAGACCCTGGCGGCCGGCAAGCACCTGTTCGTCGAGAAGCCCCTCGACACCGACCTGGCCAAGGCGCGCGCGTTCGCGAAGGTCGCCGAGGAGGCGGCCGGCCGCGGCCTGGTCGCCTCGGTCGTGAGCCAGCACCGCTTCGACCCCGCGACCGCCGCCGTGCTGCAGGCGGTCCGCGAGCAGCGGCTGGGCCGGGTCACCAGCGCCGTGGTGTCCATGCCGTGGTGGCGCGACCAGGCGTACTACGACTCCGCCGACTGGCGCGGCACGTGGGCCTTCGACGGCGGCGGGGCCGTGGCCAACCAGGGCATCCACCTCGTCGACCAGATGCTGGCGCTGCTCGGCCGGCCCGCCGAGGTGTACGCCCGCACCGCCCTGGTCAGCCACGAGCGGATCGAGGTCGAGGACCTCGCGGTGGCCACGATCGCGTTCGAGTCCGGGGCCCTCGCGGTGCTGCACGCGACCACCGGCGCGGCGCCCGGGCTGCCGGTCCGCCTCGCCCTGCACGGCACCGGCGGCTCCGCGATCCTGCACGACGACCAGCTGGAGTACTTCCACACCAGCAGCGACCCGGACCTGCGCGCCGAGGACCTGGTGCCGGCCGGGGACGTGTACGGGGCGCCGAAGCCCGCCGACGGCTTCGTGACCGGGCACCTGCGCCAGTACGACGACCTCGTCGAGGCGATCGAGACCGGGCGCGCACCGGGAGTACAAGTGCAGGACGGTCTTTTCGCTCTTGCCCTGGTGCGGTCGGTCTATGTGTCGGCGGCGCTCGGCCGGCCGGTCTCCTTCACCAGGGTCCTCGACGGGGCCTTCGACGACGTTCAGCCGCACACCAAGGGAGCACAGCAGTGAGGTTTTCGGTCTTCACCGCCTCGACGCCGGACTGGACCCCCCAGGAAGCCGCGGCCGAGCTCGCCGCGCAGGGCTGGGACGGCGTCGAGTGGCGGATCACCGACCAGGACGACGCGCCCGCACCCGGCTTCTGGGCCGGCAACCGGGCCACCTGGCCGCTGACCGGGCTGGAGGAGTCGCTCGCCGAGATCGGCGCCGTCACCCGCGGTGCGGGCCTGGCCTTCTCGGGCATCGGCGGCTACGCCCGCAGCTTCGAGCGCACCGACGTGGCCCGGCTGCTCGCCGCCACCGCCACCCTCGGGGCGGGCCGGGTCCGGGTCACCATGCCGCTGCTGAAGACCGGCGACTACCGGGACCTGTTCGCGGGCGCCCGCAAGGACCTCGAGTGGGCGACCGCGGAGGCGGAGCGGCTCGGCGTCACGGTCCTCGTCGAGCTGCACCACGAGACGATCGCCTCGTCCGCGTCGGCGGCGCTGCGGCTGATCGACGGGCTCGACCCGGCCGCCGTCGGCGTCATCCACGACCTCGGCAACCTGATCATCGAGGGGCACGAGGACCACCGGGCCGCGTTCCAGCTGCTCGGGCCGTACCTGCAGCACGTCCACGTGAAGAACGTGGCCTGGAAGCCGGTGTCGACCGCGGCCGACGGCACCGTGACCTGGAAGCAGGACTGGGCCACCCTGCGCGAGGGCCAGGCCGACGTCGGCGCCTACCTGCGGGCGCTGCGCGAGCACGGGTACGACGGCTGGGTCACCCTGGAGGACTTCTCGACCGCCGTACCCCTGCGCGAGCGCACCCGCGACAACCTCGCCTACATCAAGTCGCTCATCTAGCCGGCACCTGCACGGGCTGCCTGGTCCAGCGCAGTCCGTCCGCCGACCTGTAGAGGGCATGCCGGTCGCTGGTGAGGTACATTCCGGGCCCGGCCGGTACGATCGGCCGGTACCCCTCCAGCTTCGGCATGCCGGTGACCGGGCCCGGGGCGAAGCCGCCGCCCTGGCCCGCGAACCACTGCGCCGGGTCGTCGAACACGGTCCGCACCACGAGTGTGCCGTCCGCGGCGAGGTAGGCGCCCTGACCGCGGTCCAGGTACGGCACCGTGTGCCCCGGGTCGACCGGCGTCCAGGTCTTGCCGATGTCGGCGGTGCGGCAGCCAATCCCCGCACAGCAGGTACGCGGTGCGGCGCACGGTGTCGCGCCGCACCGCGAAGTACTCGTCGAAATCGCTCGGCATCACACCTCCCTGCCCGATAGGTCAACGGCGGGGCGGCATCCGGTTTACCGGCCTACGAGATTTTCTTGAGGTGCGTGACGGCGCTGTCGTACGTGCGGAACAGCCCGGCGTCCAGCCCGTGCGCGGCCAGGAACGGGGCCGGATAGCGGGTGCCGGTGTCGGCGTCCTCCCAGGTGCCGGCGGGCAGGAACGGCAGCCGGACCGGCGGGGCGGGCGCACCGAAGCGGCGGCCGTCCAGGAACTGGAACACGGCCGCCTCGTCACCCGTCGCGGACAGATACGCGAGGGCGGGGGCGTCGGACTCCCGCGGCGAGCGCAGCCGGAACAGCCGCCCGTGCTGGACAACCTTCCGGATCCGCTTGTACTGGCCGATGAGCGCGATCGCCGCCTGCTGCTCCTCGAGCGTCCACTTCGGCAGGTCCCCGCCGATCCCGAGCACGCCGGCCATGGCGACGTGGAAGCGGTACCGCAGCGGAAGGCGGTTGCCGGTCAGGAAGTTCGGCGCGTCGGTCACCCAGGCCGTCATCGCCCGCGCCGGGTACAGCTGCGAGAACCCCTCCTGGATGTGCAGCCGGTCGCTGGCGTCGGTGTTGTCGCTGGGCCAGACCTGGTCGGTGCGGGCCAGGATGCCGAGGTCGACGCGGCCGCCGCCGGACGCGCAGGACTCGAACCGGACGCCGGGGTGGTCGCGGCGGAGCCGGTCCAGGATCGCGTACAGGTTCTCGGCGTGCCGGGTGGACCACAGCACGTCGCCGTAGGGGCCGGGGTCGGTCACCGGCCGGTTCATGTCCCACTTGATGAACGCGATGTCGTGCTCGGTGAGCAGCGTGTCGAGCCACCCGTGCAGCCAGGCCGCGACCTCCGGCTTACCCAGGTCGAGCACGAGCTGGTTGCGCAGCTCGTGGCGGGGATAGCCGGGGGAGGCGTAGACCCAGTCGGGGTGGGCGCGGTACAGGTCGCTGTCGGGGTTGACCGCCTCCGGCTCGACCCAGATGCCGAAGCCCATGCCGAGCTCGCGGACCCGGGCGACGAGCGGGCCGAGCCCGTTGGGGAAGCGCTCGGAGTTGGGCAGCCAGTCGCCGAGGCCCGCGTTGTCGGCGACCCGGGTGCCGAACCAGCCGTCGTCCATCACGAACAGCTCGCAGCCCAGCGCGGCCGCCTGCTCGGCCAGGGCGAGCTGGTTGGCCTCGTCGAGCAGGAAGCCGGTCGCCTCCCAGGAGTTGTAGAGCACCGGGCGCACCTCGTCGCCGTGCGGCAGGATTTCGGCCCGGACGTAGTCGTGCCAGGCCCGGCTCGCCCCGCCGAGACCCCCGGCGCTGAACAGCCCGAGGGACTTCGGGGTGGTGTGGGTGGTACCGGCGGCGAGCCGGGCCAGGGGCGCCTCGTGCCCGGCGCCGGCGTTGGCCACCACCCGCCCGTCCGGCAGCCGCTGCACGTCGATCCGCCAGGTGCCGGACCAGGCCAGGGTGGCCGTCCAGACCTCGCCGTGGGTCTCGGTGGCGGAGCCGTCGTCCAGCGCCACCCACGGGTTGTGCATGGGGCTGGTGGTGGTACGGCGGCTGCCGAGGCGCACTGTGCCGGCCGGAAGCTCGGTGCGCTGCAGGCGGCTGTCGGCCCCCCACCGGCCGTGCAGGCTGGACAGCCGGGCCCCCTCGCGCGCCGGCACGCACCAGGCGGCGCTGTCGGCCCGCAGCACCTCGACGGGCACCTCGGTGGCCAGCTCGGCCCAGCGCTCGATCACGTCGTGGCCGGGCGGGACCCGGTAGTGCAGGGTCAGGCGGAGCGGGCGGGTCTGCTCGCGGTACCGGAGCCGCAAATGCGATCCGTCGGCCTCGGCGGTGTCCAGGACCCAGCGCACGGTGCGGCTGTCGTCGGGGAACCGCAGCGCGAGGGCGGGCTCGGTGAAGCGCAGGCCGGTGTCCGACGGGTACTCCTCGCGCCCGTCGAGCCGGCTCTCCCAGCCGCGCGCCGGGGCGAGCGGCACGGCGGCCAGGGCGATCGCCGCCTCGTCGTCGACCGGGGCGCCCCAGTGCGCGGCAAGCGGGACGTCCTCACCGCCGCCGAGGTTCAGGACGTAGGCGGAGTTCGGGGTGCGCAGGACCCAGACACCAGGGGCGACTTCGGACACGGCGGGCGGTAAGGACATCTCACGTTGGTAGCACCCGACCGCCGATTTGTCAGGATCCGGCGTAGGCGGCGCCCAGCAGCGCTGAGCGCTCGGTGTCGGCCACCGGGCGGGCCGGGACCGCCAGGTGCAGCGCGGGCTCGATCAGGTCCCAGGCGCCGGTCATCGAGCCGCCGAAGACCACGACCTCGGCCCCGAACCGGCCCAGCCACTCGCCGAGCAGGTCGCCCAGGATGCCGAACGCGGTGTCGATCACCTCGCAGGCGTCCCGGTCGCCGCCGCGGGCCAGGCCGGCCAACCCGCGCATGCCGTCCACGGCCACGCCGGTGCGGGCCAGGTACCCGCGCACAAGCGCCCGGTCGGAGACGAGGTCCTCGATGTTCACCCCGTCGACGTCGCAGAAGTGGATCTCGCCGTCCTTGGGCACGTCCGGCCCGTCGGAGACCACCGCCCCGTCGGCCAGCCAGGACGAGCCGATGCCGGTGCCGAGCGTGATCGCCACGCTGCGCCGGGTCCCGCTCGCGGCCCCGTCGACCCACTCGCCGAGCAGGAACGCGTCGGCGTCGTTGACGAACGTGAACGCCTCCGGCGCGGCCGGGATCGCCGCCGCCAGGGCGGTGCGCAGGTTCACGCCGTGCAACTGGTCGAACTTGCTGACGCCCTCGTGCAGCGACACCCCGGCGACGTAGTCGAACGGGCCGGGGAAGGCAACCGCCCAGCGGTCCTCGGGGCCGGGCAGCAGCCGCTTCGCCGCGTCCGCCAGCGCGCCGACGATCGTGTGGGCGTCCTGGGCCGGGTCGAGCGGGTGCCGCTGCCGGTCGAGGATGCGGTGGCCGGCGACCTCGACGCTACCGGCGGTCACATGACTCCCACCGATCTCGAGAACCCGCACGACCGGAGAGGGGGAGTCGGTGTCCTGCACGGCGTAAACGTTATCGCACGCCGATTGCGGAGATCCGCTCCGCGTATGGGTACGGCGTCCGCTTCGACGTGGCCACGAGGTCGGCGAAGAACCGGTTCATGGCCGCGGCGGTGCCCGCATGCCGCAGGATCACCGCGCGGGTCCCCCGGGGCAGGTGGTCCAGCTCGGCCGGGAGGGACCCCGCGGCCGCCTCGGCGACGAGCTCCTGGGCCCGGGTCCAGTCGCCGGGGCACGCCGCCGTGCCGGCCAGCCAGGTGGCGAAATGCCCGGCATTGAACCGCCGGTCGTAGCCCGCGTGGGCCCGGAAGAACGCGTGCTCGTCCGCCGTCCGCGCGAAGGTCGGGTGCAGCGCGAGGCCGAAGTCGGCGAAGTACACCAGCCGCCCGTCGGTCAGCAGGTTGCCCATGTGCGTGTCGAAGTGCAGCAGACCGCCCGCGTTCATCGCGCTCACGGCCGCCGCGAGCCGGGCCGCCGTCTCCACCCCGGCGTGCTCGTCGCCCGCGTCGAGCCGCTCGCGCAGCCACACCCCGAGCCCCTGCGGGATGCGCTCCAGGAACAGCGTGACGGCGACCGTGGCCGCGTTGAGCTCCTCGAGGCGCCGGCGCACCGCCGGGCTGCCGTCCCAGTAGGCCGTCATCGCCTCGACGTCGGCCGCCTCGCCGGCGAGCCGCGGCAGGATGCGCCAGTGGTACAGCATCGGGAAGTTCGGCTGCCGCCCGGAGCGCACCCACGCCGTGGTGAGCCGGTGCGCGGTCAGCTCGCGCCAGGCGCCGAAGCCGGCCGAGCCGACGCCGTACTGGTAGAAGCCGGGCAGCCCGAAGAGGTTCCCGGTGTCGTGCGGGGTGGCCAGCTCGGTCGCGGTGAGCGGGACCTGCTTGACGAACACGGCGGCCCCGTCGATCTCCAGGGCCGCCGTGGTGCCGCCGATGCCCGCCCCGAGCCGCGCGGCGCCGGCGACGAGGTCCAGCAGGTCCGCGTCGCCGAGCCGGGCCAGGGCGGGCGCGGCGCGCTCGAAGCACGCCGCGCGGGACACCGTCAGTGCTTGCTCATCGCGATGAGGACGATGATGATCGCGATCACCGCGACGACCCCGGCGATGGCCGCCGCGATCTTCAGCGCGCTGTACGGCCGCTCGCCCGCGACCTCCCCGGTCACGCCGTTGACCTGGATGTTGAAGGTCTTCCCGGCGTACAGGTAGCAGGCGATCCACACCGGCAGCAGCATGAGCTTGAAGGTCACGTCGTTGTACTGCGTGTGCATCTGGTCGACGCGCTGCTCGTCGCCGCCGATGTCCTCGCGGCAGTCCTGCTCCAGGATCGGGCGCATCTTGCCCTTGGCGTTCTCCAGGCCCTGCTCCGGCTCGATGTCGTAGCGCAGGGTCTCGTGCCCGGCCAGGAACTCCGGGCGGTACGGCTCCGAGTTCGGCAGCGGCCACGGGTCCAGCGCGTCGAGGTGCTTCGGGCTGACCTTGGTCGTGCCGGTCACCAGAACGTCGTCGAAGTCGCGGAACACCCGGCCGCTGGCGCCGTACCAGCGCGTCTTCTGCACCTGGCGGCTCTTGGTCTCGCCGTTCTCGGTGTAGGTCTCGGTGACGTAGTAGTGCTCGCCGCGCTGACCCTGGTAGTCCGTGACGGTCCGCGAGTCGTACGTCCAGTGCGGCAGGTACATGCTCTTGGCCGTCTCGGCCTCGGTGACCTTCTTCAGCCCCGACGGCGCGAACCAGCGCGACGAGGCCCACTTGCCCAGCGACTCGCGCAGCGCACGCTTGTCCAGCGCGAAGGGCAGCACCGCCTCGGGCACCACCTGGTCCTGCGGGGACACCTCGGCCACGACCGGGGCGTTGCAGAACCGGCAGCGGTCCGAGATGGCGTCGCTCTCCGTCTGCGCGCCGCAGTTGCGGCACACGAACACGTGCTTGGCCAGCAGCGCGATCGGCTTGCGGGGCAGGCTCGCGAAGGACAGGAAGTCGTGCTCGCGCACCCGCATGCCCGTGGTCTGCAGCACGGTCTCGTGGCCGCAGTACGGGCACTTGAGCACGTTGGTGCCCGGCGCGAACTCGACGTTGGCGCCGCAGCCGGCGCACGGGTACTGGGTCTGTGACATGGTCCTATCAGCCCATCGGGGGGAGTGGCGGGGGAACGGACGCGAAGATGCCGGCCAGCTCGGGGACCTGCTCGGCCGGGGTCCAGGCGGCCATGCCGTTCTTCCACACCAGCGTCGCGCGGCTGATCGCCCCGGCCTGCACCTGCTGGGCGAGCGCGCTCTGGTCGAACGGCCCGGCCTGAGCGCCGTTGACGGCGGCGAACCACTGGGCCTGCGGCGGCAGCGGCGGCGGCCCGGCCGGGGCCTGCTGCTGCTGGGGCTGCTGGGGCTGCTGGGCCCGGTTCATCGAGTTGGCCACCTGCTGGGCCGCGGCCATGCCCAGGCCCAGGCCGAAGCCCTCGCCGGCGCCGCCCTGGTTGTTGGCGGCGTCCTCCATGGCGTTGGCCGCCTGGAACTTGGAGTACTGGTCGAGGTTGCCCAGCACGCCCATCGAGGTGCGCTTGTCCAGCGCCTCCTCGACCTCCGGCGGCAGGGAGATGTTCTCGATGATGAACTTGGGGATCTGGATGCCGTACTCGGCCAGTTCCTGGGTCAGCACCCCGGCCAGCTTCTGGCCGATGAGCAGCTGCTGCGAGACCAGGTCGAGCACCGGCACCTGGGCGGCGGCGAGCGCCGGGCCGAGGTGGCCGACGATCAGCTGGCGCAGGAATTCCGAGACTTCTTCGGTACGGAACTGCGGGTCGGTCCCGACGAGCTGCTTGAGCAGGTTCTCGGGGTGCACCACGCGCAGCGAGTAGGCGCCGAAGGCCCGGATGCGCACCATGCCGAACTCGGCGTCGCGCATCATGATCGGGTTCTGGGTGCCCCACTTGAAGTCCGTGAACTGCCGCGTGTTGACGTAGTAGACCTCGGCCTTCCACGGCGAGTCGAACCCGTACTTCCAGCCCTTCAGGGTGGACAGGATCGGCATGTTCTGCGTCTGCAGCGTGTAGGTGCCCGGCACGAAGACGTCGGCGACCTGGCCCTCATTGACGAAGACGGCCACCTGGGACTCGCGGACGACGAGCTTGGCGCCCATCTTGATCTCGTTCTGGTAGCGCGGGAACCGCCAGACGATCGTGTCCCGGCTGTCGTCGAGCCACTCGATGATATCGATGAACTCGCCCTTGACCTTGTCCCACAGTCCCACCGTCGGTCCCCCTTGCGTTCGGATCATCGAGCGTCGCAGACCCTAGCAACCGTTCCTGGGGATTCCAGGCTCGCTGTCGGGAAGCCGCTCCGGCTATTTCAGCGTAGAAGCGCCCCGCGAACAGTCGGGAACCAGCCACGGGAATGGTCAACTCCGCGCCTGGCCCGCGTGCCCCCATGCCCTACACCGCCTTGCTCCCGGGGCGCCGGCGGCTACGACAGGCGGATGATCGGCAGCACCCGGGAGGTCTTCCTCTCATACCCGGCGAACCGCGGCTGCGCGGCGACGATGCGCTGGAGGGCGGCCTCGCGCTCGGTCCCGGTCAGCTCCTGCGGGGTGGCGTGGCGCTTGGTGCCGCCGTGCTCGATCCAGACCTGGTCCGGGTGCGCCTTGAGATTGTGGTACCAGGCGGGGTTGCGTTCGGCCCCGTTGTTCGAGGCGACCACCAGCCAGGCCCCGTCCCCGTCGGCGAACCGCGCCACGGGCGAGGTCCGCTCCTTGCCCGACTTGGCCCCGACGGTGGTGATGTAGAGCAGATCCATGCCGGCAAACCGGTCGCCGGTGCGCTTGTGAATCCCGATCATCAGGTTCTTCATCATCCCCATGCGTCGATTCTTAACCCCGCGCCCCGCCGGGCGCAGGAGTCACAAGTCGGAGAATCGGCAGGACATTTGTCATCGCAGTACCGTCGAGCACCGGCGCAGCTCGAGGGTCCACGCCGGGACCGTGGCGCCAGGGCTAGTCGCCGAAGTTGGTGCCGTGGTAGAAGTACCGGCCCAGGCCGACGGTGAAGATCAGCAGGCCGTAGGCGGCGTGCTCGACGCAGACCGTCAGCAGGGAGCGGGTGCGCTGGTAGCGGCGGGCGAAGAGCCAGCCGCCGCCCAGCGTCAGCACGACCGCCACGGGGTTGCCGAACAGCAGGTGGGCCAGCCCGAACGAGACCGCACTGACGGCGGCGGCGATCTTGTCGGTGCGCAGGATGCGGCGGTACCGGTGGAGCAGGAACGCCCGGAAGAGCAGCTCCTGCGGATAGACGGACACCACCGGGTACGCGACGACGATCAGCGCCCACAGGCCCGGGTTGTGCCGGGGCAGGTCGAACAGGTGCTCACGGTCGAAGACCCAGACGGCGGCGACGGCCAGGACCGCGGCGACCGCCCACAGCCGCAGGATGCGCGGCAACTCCGGCCGCAGCGCCCCGGCCCGCCACAGATCCCGACGGTCGAAGCCACGGTCATCGGCGTCGGTGCGCTGCGGGTCGAGCTCGCCGCCGAGGCGGGACTCGCGGCGGAAGTAGAACGCGACGGCGATGGTCAGCACGAGCAGGATCGGGATCGGGCCGCCCGGGATTTTGACGAAAGCGAACGCCACGGGAAGTACGAAGAACACCAGGATGAACTCGGCGACCATCCGGGCGACGGTGCCATCCGCAGGTGACGATCTACCCCTACTCTCGTGACTGATGCGCATCGCCAGTTACAACGTCGAGAACCTGTTCAACCGGGCCAAGGCGCTGGATCAGCGGACCTGGGCCGACGGGCGGCCGGTGCTGGAAGCGTTCGCGCGCGCCGGTGAACTCCTCGAGGAGCCGGTCTACACCGACGAGATCAAGCGCGAGATCCTGCGCGAGCTCACCAAGCTCGGCCTGCGCAACGGAGACCTGGCCAAGTTCGCGCGGCTGCGGCAGAACCGGGGCCGGCTGCTCAAGCGGGCCCGCGACGGGCGGGTCGAGGTGATCGCCGGTGGGCGGGCGGACTGGATCGGGTGGGTCGAGCTGACCTTCGATCGCTGCGACGAACAAGCGCTGCTCAACACGGCTCGGGTCATCCTCGAACTGCGGGCCGATGTGCTCGGGGTGGTCGAGGCGGAGAGCCGGCACGCGCTCAAGCGGTTCACCGATGGTGGGCTTTCCGGGTTGTACCGCCACATCCAGGTCATGGACGGCAACGACGAGCGTGGCATCGATGTCGGGGTCATGTCCACCGAGGGCTTTCCGCTGGCCTCGCAGCGGACCCATGTCGACGACGTGGACGAGCGGGGGCGGGTGTTCAGCCGGGACTGCCCGGAGTACCACTTCGTGCTGCCGGGCCGGTCAGAGCGGCTGGTGGTGCTGGTCAACCATCTCAAGAGCAAAGGGTACGGGGGCAAGGTCGCCTCCGACAGCACCCGCCGGCGGCAGGCCGCTCGGGTGGCGGCGATCTACGGGAGTCAGGCTACGCCGTACGTCGCCGTGGTCGGGGATCTCAATGACACGCCGGACAGCGAGCCGCTCGCGCCGCTGTTGCGGGACAGTGATCTGCGGGACGTGTCGGAGCATCCGGCGTTCGACGACGCCGGGCGGCCGGGGACCTACGGGTCCTGCACGGCGCGTAACAAGCTCGACTACGTTCTGCTGTCGCCGGCGTTGTGGGCGGCGACGACCGGCGGCGGGATCTTGCGCAAGGGTGTCTGGGGAGGTCGCAACGGGGTGCTGTGGCCCATTTACGACACCATGACGCGGGCGGTTCATGCCGGATCGGACCATGCGGCCATCTTCGCCGATATCGATCTGAACAAACTGTGATCACACATCAGGTGAAATCTACGCTCACAGTAGCGGTAGTATCGCCGCCCGTGACAATCTGGAAATAGAAGATCACGCAGGTCGGGGGTCGGATGCGGAGGGGAGATGACGGCGACAGCGACATCGACCAGCCTTGCCTCCGGCGAGCCTCCGATCAACTTCGCCGCGCATCAGGTGCGGGCGGGGAACATCGCGGGCGCGCGCGATGACTTCGAGCAGATGCTCGCCATGCTGCTCGCCGCGATCTATCCCGGCGCCCGGGCCATCAGTGCCAATCCCGGCGACTGGGGGATCGACATCCTGCTCGGTGAGCTCTCCGGGCTGGTCGTGATCTGGCAGTCGAAGTACTTCTGGCCGATCGTGACCCGCTCGCATCAGGGGCAGATCCGGGAATCCTTCGACTCCGCCGTGGCCGCCGCCGCGCGCAACGGGTACCGGCTCGCGCAGTGGGTGCTGTGCGTGCCCGCGAGCATGGACGCGCCGACCGCGCAGTGGTGGGACAACTGGCGGGCGCGCCGGCAGCGGGAGACCGGGGTCCAGATCGAACTGTGGCACGAGAACGTGCTGCGCGGGCTGCTCGTCAAGCCCGACTGCGCCCATGTGCGCCGGCACTATTACGACCCGTACGTCGCGCAGGCGGGACCGGCGCGGGCCCAGCGGGTACCAACGCATGATCTTGAACCTGAAGCCGACGCGGCGTTGGAGGGTGCGCTCTTCGTCCGGCAACTGCGGGCGGCGGGGCACGTCGAGGTCGGCGCGGCCAAGCGCGAGTATTTCAACGCCGACCTCCTGGCACGCGAGATCCTCGACAAGCGGGTCGACCCGGAGCTCGCCGCGCTCGACGAGGCCGACGGGCTCGTGCACGGCATCTGGGAGGCGGGCTTCAACGACCACGCGGCCCGCCACCCCGGCAACGCGCTGCTGCCCGGCCTGCATGCGGCGGTGATGCGCGAGATCCGGGAGTCGGGCGCGTTCCCGGAGGTGCTGCGGGCCGGCGTGGTGCACCGGTGCGGGCTCATGCACCGGGTCGTCGAGCAGCGCCGGGCCGGCTGGGTCACGCACTGGCGGGAGCTGGTATGACGCCCGACGATCTGAGTGCCTTCCGGCGGGCCCGGTTACTGCTGGTGCTGGCCGCGGCCGGCGAGCCGGTCGACGCCGAGCGGCTCGGGGTCTACGAGTTCCTGGCCGGGCAGCCGCTGCTGCTGGCCAGAGCCGAGGACGATCCCGACCGTACCGCGCTGCGGCTGGCGGGGTTCGACGACCGTACCGTCGCCTATGCCAGCCCCGCCCAGCGCTTCGTCACCGCGCAGCTGAGCCTGGGCCGTGATCTCGCCGCCCTGGTCAACCAGGGACTGATCGCGGTCACGGCCGCCGGCCGGGTGAAATATGCCCTAACGGAGGAGGGAACGGGCATGGCCGGGCGATTCACGGCGATGTATGCTCAGTCATACATCACAGCGGTGCGCATCGTCGTCCGGCGGCTCCGTCGCCTCAGCGGTCGTAAGCTTCGAGAGAACCTGCGACAGTGTCTCCTCCCCGTCCCAGTCAAGGACGTGCCATGATCGGCTTGCGCACGCAGGGCATCCGGATCAGGCGGCTGCGCCTCCACGGAGACGACCGCAACTACGACGTCGACTTCCGCGCCCCCGACGACACGCCGCGCCGGCTCTCGGTGCTCGCCGGCGCGTTCAGCACGGGCAAGACCACGATCCTCGAGTTCGTCGACTACTGCCTGGGCGCCAACGACCATCCCCGGCATCCGGAGATCACGCCGAAGGTCAAGTCGGCGACCCTCGAAGTCGAGCTGTCGGGGTCGCCGTACCTCATCGAACGGGCGGTGGGTGAGCCGTCGATGTTCGCGTACGTGCGCGCCGGCCGGCTCGACGAGCCCGGCAACGCCCCGCGCGTGCGGCGCACCCTGCGGCCCGCCGGCCACCCCGACAGCCTGTCCAGCCTGCTGCTCTCGCACTGCAAGCTCCAGGGTGTACGGCTCTCGTTCGACACGGACGACCCGCTGAGTTTCCGCGACCTGATGTGGCTGTGCTTCCTGCCCAACGAACGGCTCGACGGCAAGGACCTGCTCTTCGAGAGCGTGCCGATGAAGCACCTCAAGCTGCGCCAGGTCGTCGACGTGGTCTTCGACGTGCACGACGACCACACCGTGGAGATCGGCCGCCGGATCAGGTCCGTGGAGACCGAACTGGCCGCGGCGCGCACCGCGTACCGGGCCGCCGAACAGCTCGTCGAGGACCAGCACATCGGCACCCGCCCGGAGCTCGAAGCCGTCTCCCAGGCGGCCAAGGACGAGCTCGCCGCGTGCGCGCAGGCCCTGGCCGGCCTGGACGCCCGCGCCCGGTCCTCCACCGCGTTCGCCGCCGACCTGCGCGAGCGGCACCGCGACGCGTCCCGCTCCGCGCTGGCCGCGTACAACGAGCTGCGCGACCGCGAGACCCAGCTGCAGCGGATGGTGCCGCTGCGCGGCTCGTACGCCGACGACGTGTCGAAGTGGACCATGCTCGCCGAGGCCGACCGGCTCTTCGAGACCGGCTCCGGCGTGTGCGCCTCCTGCGGCGCCGCGCTGACCCCGTCCGACGAGCGCTGCCCGGCCTGCCGGTTCCCGGTCGGCCCGGTCGACGTCTCCGGCGAGCTGCGCTCGGCCAAGACCCGCCTGGGCGAGCTCACCCGCCACATCGAGGACCTGGAACGCGAGATCCCGCACCTGCGCGCGGCCGCCTCCCGGGCCCAGGACGCCGAGTCCCGGGCGGCGGCCGAGGTCGACGCGGCGACGTCGCACGCGGTGACGCCGTACCTGGCCGAGCGCGACGCCATCGCCCGCCGCCGCGAGGAGGCGTCCGCGTCCCTGCAACGTGCCGCCGACGGCCTGCGGCTGGTGCAGAGCCTGGAACGCCGGGCCAACGGCATTCTGCAGATGATGGACCAGCTCGACGCCGACCGCGACGAGCTGGGCGCGGCCGGCACGCAATCCCGCCGCGCCGACCGCTCCGCCGTGGTCCGCCGCGTGAGCGGCCGCTACGTCTCGATCCTGGCCGAGTTCCGCTACCCGAAGCTTGCCGACGCCTATCTGGCCGAGGACCTGACGCCGTACGTGCGGGGCGAGCCCTACACCGCCGCTTCCTCGGGCGGGCGGACGTTGATCGCGCTGGCCTGGCAGCTGGCGATGTTCGAGACGGCCTGGGAGAGCCGGTCGTCGCACCCCGGGTTCCTGCTGCTGGACAGCCCGCAGAAGAACCTGGGCGCCCTCGGGGACCTCGAGGACGGGCAGACGATCGAGCGCATCTACCGGCACATCGAGGACTGGCTGGCGGGCCGCGGGGTGGGCGCCCAGATCGTGGTGGCCGACAACGCACCTCCGCCGACGGCGGCGGACGACGTGATCGTGCGGTTCTCGCGGCGCCCGGATCAGCCCCCGTACGGCCTCATCGACGACGACTTCTAGCCGTCGCCCGGGCGGATCAGCCCGGACTCGTACGCGTGGATGACGACGTGGACGCGGTCGCGCAGGTGCAGCTTGGCCAGGATCCGCGCGACGTGCGTCTTCACCGTGCCCGGGCCCACGCCGAGCCGCCGGGCGATCTCCACATTGGAGTGACCGCGGGCCAGCTCGACGAGCACCTCGCGCTCCCGGGGCGTGAGCGGGTCGGGCCGGGGAGACCCGGTCGGCAGATGGTGGGCGAAGGCGTCCAGCAGGCGCCGGGTCACGCTCGGGGCCACCACCGCGTCTCCCGCCGCCACCGCGCGGATCGCGGTGAAAAGATCGGCCGGCGGTACGTTCTTCAGCAGGAACCCGCTCGCCCCCGCCCGCAACGCGGTGTACACGTACTCGTCCAGGTTGAACGTGGTGAGCACGAGCACCCGCGCCGGCAGGCCGGCCGACGTGATGTGCCGGGTCGCCTCGATGCCGTCCAGGACCGGCATTCGCACGTCCATCAATACCACGTCGGGCCGCAGCGCGCGGGTCATCGCCACCGCCTGGGCGCCGTCGCCCGCCTCGCCGACCACCTCCAGGTCCGGCTGGGACTCCAGCGCCATGCGGAAACCCAGGCGCAGCAGCGCCTGGTCGTCGGCGAGCAGCACCCGCACGGCCACCCCGGCTGTCCGAAGTGGAGGGTGGCCCGGACCCGCCAGCCGTTGCGGAACGGCCCGGCTTCGAGGTGGCCGTCATGGGCGGCGACCCGTTCGCGCATGCCGGCCAGTCCTCGCCCACCGGCCGACGGCGCCGACCGCGCCTTCCGAGCAGCGCCGCCATCATCGGTGATCTCCAATGCCAAAGCCCCCGTCTCGTACCGCACGTGCACCCGAACCCGCGCCGCCGGCCCAGCATGCCGCAGCGTATTGGTCAGCGCCTCCTGCACGACCCGGTAGACGGTCGGCCCGGCCTCGGCGCCCCACCGGCCGGGCGTGCCCTCGCGGACCACCTCGACCCGCAGGCCCGCCGCGCGGACCTGGTCGACGAGCGCGTCGAGATCCATCGGTGCATCCCGGAGCAGGTCCAGCAGCCGGTGCATCTCGTCGAGGGCCTCCCGCCCGGTGGCGGCGATCGTCCCGAGCGCCCCCGCCGCCCGTTCGGGGTTCGCGACCGCGGTCAGGGCGGCGCCGTCGGCGAGGGCGACCATGACGGCCAGGTTGTGGGCCACGACGTCGTGCACCTCGCGGGCGATGCGGGTGCGTTCGGCGGCGGCCGCGCGCCGCTCGACCTCGGCGACGTACGCGCGCCGGGTGCGCACCGCGACCCCCAGCAGCACCGCCGCGGCGAGGGCGGCGGCCAGCGCCACCAGGTCGCTGTCCCGCAGGGCGCCCTGCAGCCGGCCGGTCACCAGCACCGCGGCGATCGCGGCGACGGCCGGCGACCACCAGCGCCAGGACCGGTGCCAGGCCACGGTGGCCAGCGCGGCCAGCAGCGCGACGAACGGGTACACGGCCTCGATCCCGCCCACCACCCACGCCGTCACGGCGAGGGCGAACCCGGTCCAGAACACCGCGACCGGGAACCGGCGCCGCAGCACCAGCGGCAGGTGGATCGCGGCGAACCACGCCCAGCCGCCCGTCGCGCCCGGGGCGTCGGCCAGGGCCAGCAGGGCGGCCAGCCCCGCGTCCTGCACCCACACAGCGCGTTTCATCGCGAGCAGCCTATGGCGCCGTGGCCAGCACGCGCAGGGCCACCACCGCCGACCAGACCCAGCCGAGCGGGATGATGATCCGCCCGGCGATCCCGTCGGCGAGCTGGAACGCGCCGCTCGACCCGGTGCTCGTGACGGACAGCGTCTGCAGCACGAACGCCCCGACGATCAGCACCACCGGCGCCGCGATCCCGTTGGCGGCCAGGCCCACCGCCCACCACCGGCCGCCGTCCTCGCGGGCGAAGCGGCGGGCGAAGACGAAGCAGCCGGCGGTCGTCGCCGCGTACAGCACCAGCACCGCCAGGGTGTGCAGCCCCGAATGCCACGACTCGGCGGCATTGGTCCCCGGCAGCAGGCTGTCCGGCGTCCCGGGTGGGTACCCGAGCTGCGGATCGGTCCGGAACACCGCCGTGCCGACCATGGCCAGCCCGTACACCGTCAGCAGCCGCGGCCCCCAGCGCGCGGCCCGGCCGGTGTGCAACAGCCGGCGCAGCCCGGCCGCGCAGCCGACCATGAGCAGCCCGCAGGAGATGAAGTTGACGACCTGGATCCAGCCCCGGTCGCCGAGCATGAGCAGGCTCGGCCCGTGCCGCAGCAGCACGAACCCGGGCCGGGTGGCCGCGTCGACGTGGAAGACGACCAGAAAGCCGGCGACGGCGAGCGCCCCGCCGGCCACCAGCCGCCGCCCGAGTCGCGTCGGTACTTGTACATCGGTCATGCCGGCAACGCTAGGGACGGCCCGCGCCGCACGGGACCGCCGCGCGACAGACGGGCGCCTATGCCGTGCGGCATACGCGGTAGCTAGATCCGCGAGCGCAGCGTTTCCACGCCGGGGCCGGTGAGCTCGTCCAGGAACACGCCCCGGCCCGCCATCGCCATGGTGAGCGCGAGTGTCGTGCCGCGCACCAGCGGCCCGTCGCCGGCCGTGAACGGGCCGTCGGTCGCCTCCAGGCGCAGGCCCTCGATCGCGGTGCGGCTGGCCACGGTGAAGTTGCGGGCCGCGAAGAACCGGGCGACCTGGGTCGTCGCGTCCACGGACGGCGTGCCGGGCAGTCCCAGCGGGCGCCGGACGTCCTGGCCGTGCACGATGACCTCGCCCAGCCAGGCCGGCAAGTGCCCGGACGCGGCGGTACGGCCGGTGCCGACCGCCCGGAACCGCGCCAGTGTCTCGGCCGGCGTGGCGCCGCGCTGCTCGTCGAGGCGGCGGCGGTTGTGCCGGTCGGCGTCGAAGCCCGCGCCCACCATGCTGCGAAGCCAGCGGAACCGCCCGATGCTCGCGGCGGCGGTCAGGTGGGCCACGACCTCCTCCACCGTCCACTCGCCACAGAGCGAACGGGTGCGCCACTGCTCGTCGGTGAGCGCGGCGAGCTCGTCGGCGAGGGCGGCGCGCTCGGCGTGGATGGCCGGCCAGAGGTCGTCGGACACCGCCCGACCCTACTGCACCTTGGCGCTCGCCTTGGCTGACGGCGTCGCCGGGGCGGAGGCCTTCGGCGCGGAACTTTCGCGGGCGGCGACGATCACGGTGCCGATGCGCTGGACGTCGTCGCCCTTCACGATGTCGTACCGCCGGATCGCCGAAGCCTCGTCCGCGCCCGCCCACAACACCTGCACCCGCAGCGTGTCCCGGTCCTTGACGGTGGTGAACGTGCAGGTGGCGGCGTCGTCCCGGTGCGCCGTCGCGCGCTGCTTGCCCAGCCGCCTGGCGACCTCGGCCGCCGTGAGCACCGCGCAGGGATCGGGCCGCTCGACCGCGCCGCCGAGGAAGCCGGCCGGCTGGTCGACGGGGCGGATGCGGTACCAGGCCAGCTCGTCGCCCTCGCTCACCAGGACCGCGGACCCGCGCTGCGGCACCGCGTCGGCCGGCAGCGTGGTCGCGAACGGGTCGGAGACGCCGTGCTCGCCGACGCCGGAGACGGCCGTGAACGGGACCGGCCGCGGGGCCGGGCCGACCGCGTAGAGCCGCCCGCCCTCGCGGACCAGGGCGCGCACCGTCCGCTCGGCGCGCCACCGCTCGCGCCCGTCGGCCAGGCCGAACGCCTCGAGCGCGCCGTCGGTGCGGTCGACGCTCCCGCCGGACTGCGCCACGATCGCGACGTCGCCCTCGACGGCCAGGTCGCAGTACTCGGCGCAGCCGTCCCCGGCGCGCTGGGCGAGCTGGCGGCCGTCCGGACCGTACACCTGGAACGTCCGCGCGCCCCGGACCAGCGTGGCCCCGTCGCGGACCAGCAGGCCGAGCCCGCCGTCGTCGGCGTTCGGGTCGAGCGTGGTGCGCGAGCGCAGCGCCCCGGTGCGCGCGTCGCGGATCTCCAGGTGGTCCACGAACCGGTCGTCCTCGGTGCAGGCCAGCCGCAGCGCGGTCGTCTGCCCGTCGCCGGCCGTGGCGCGCAGGTCGCAGTCCTCGGGCAGCTGGGCGCTCCACAGCCGCCCGCCGTCCCCGGCCGCGACGGCGTTGATCGTGCCGGCCCCGGGCGCGTCCCGGGTGGCGACCGTGGCGGCGTCCTCGTCGGTGTGGCCCAGCCGCGACCGGCCCGAGCCCCGCTCGTCCGCCTTGGCGCTCACGCTCGGGGTGGCGGACGCGGACGGCGACGGCGAGGCCGACGGCGTGGGGGTGGGGCCGGCCGGGCGCATCTTGTGCGCCGCGCCGCTGGTGGCCTTCGGGGTCGCGCCGGGCGACCTGGCGGCGTGCGGCCCCCAGCTGGCCGAGGGCGTGGCCTTCCCCTTCTCGGCCCGCCCGGCGTTGCGCGCGTTACCGGACTTGGCGGCCTTGGGGGCCTCGCGCTGGTCGGCCCACTGCATCGGCGACGAGTCCTCGGCCGGCTCCCCGACCAGCAGCGCGGGCCCGGCCGCCATCGCCTCCGAGCGCGCGGTCAGCGGCATCCGCCAGCGGACCGCCCCGGTGCGCGTCGACAGCGCCGTGAGCTCGGCCTTCTTCGTGTCCCGGCGATACGTGTTGACCAGCACCGACCCCGCGCCGAGATCGCTCTGCGACCACAGGACGGTGCCGAACTCCGCCGACCCGTCCAGCTGCCGCCGCCAGCGCACGATCCCGGTGTGCGCGTCGACGCCGGTCAGCTGGGTGCCCGCGTCGGCCTGGGTGATCAGGATGTCCGCCGTCGGGTCGTAGCCGACCAGGTCGCCGGCCTTGGTCGCGAACGCGGCGCCCCGCACGACGTCGCCCGGGCGCAGGCCGGCGGCGGTCGCGGCGGGCGTGTCGAACGACGGCTGGATCGGCGGCTCCGGATGGGCGGCCACGCTGGCGGTCAGCACCGCAGCCGGCACCACCAGCAGTCCCGCCGCGGCATATGGCCTCACGAAGTCCCCCATTACTGGTGTCACCAGATCGTCTATCAGGCGAGAGAGACGCTAAATCCGGATATTTCCGGACACACGCACCGACGCGTCCGGTTCAGCCCCACGGGTCTTGCGATCATGCACAATACGCTCCACAGCAGGATTTTTCCGACATGTCAGCATTTGAGCCGTCACCAACCAGCAGCTAGGCGAGCAGATGGCGGTGGAGCGTCTCCAAAGCCGCCTTGACCTCGGGCAACGCCTCCGGGTCGGCGAGCGCGCCCAGCAACACGTCGTCCGCCGGGGACGCGTGCACCACCAGAAGCGTCTGCGCTCGTACCAACGTGCGCCGACGATCCCGCGGGTCCGGCGAGGTCGCCACCATGCCCCGCTCCTGCAGCCGCGCGATGGAGGCCGACACGTGGCTCTGCGGAAAGCCGGTCCGCTCCGCGATCGCGCCGATCGAGCTGTCCGGGTGCGACGACACGTCCATGAGCACCGAGCGCACGCTGGCCGGCAGGGAGTCGTCGTCGCCGAGGACCGGCATCGCGGATCCCGCCAGTTTCATGAGCGTCCGGCCCAGCATGAGCAGCTCGAGAGCATTCACATCAAGGATGATACAACAGACTTGATGTATCAGACCTGATGCTTTACGGTCGGCGGCATGTACTCCAGGAAGCAGGGAACCGGCGAGCCCATGCTCGTCGTCGTGCAGGGCGGCGACGGGGACGCCGACGCCACGCCCGTGCTGGTCGAGGAACTGGCGCGGGACCGGACCGTCATGACGTACGACCGCCGCGGTCTCTCCAGGAGCCCGGCCGGGGACGATCCGGTGACGATCGAGTCGCACACCGACGACCTGGCGCTCCTGCTGGCGACGCAGGCGCGCGGGCCGGTCGACGTGCTCGGGATCAGCATCGGCGGGTTGATCGGGCTGGACCTCGCGGCCAGGTACCCGGGGCTGGTGCGCACCGTCGTGGCCTACGAACCGCCGCTGACGCAGGTCATGGACGATCCGGAGCCGTTCGTGACGCGGCAGCGCGCGGTCGAGGAGGCGTTCCGGGCCGAGGGTGTCGCGGCCGCCATGCAGCGCTTCCTTGCGCTGACCGGGTTCGACCCGGCCGACCGGGAGCCGGACGTCGAGCTTCCCCGGCCGGGCCCTGAACGCGCGGCCAACCTGGCGTTCTTCCTGACCCACGACGCCCCGGCGGCGCGCCGGTTCTGGCTCTACGAGAGCCCGCTGCTCGCCGAGCACGTCGTGCCGGCCGCCGGCGCGAGCAGCCGGGGAACGTCAGCCGCGGCGCCGGTCGAGGCCCTGGCCAAGAAGCTCGGCCGGGACCTCGCCGTGTTCGAAGGGGGCCACAACGCCCACGTGCTGCGGCCGCGGGCGTTCGCGGCGACCGTGCGGAGCCTGCTCGGCTACCACTGACTCCAGGGCATGCTCCAGTCGCCCAGGCCGTCGGTGAGCGGCAGGTTCTTGGGCGTGTTCTTGACCTCGACCACGTCGCCGACGTCGAACGTGTCGTAGAACCACTGCGCGTTGGCCGGGGCCACGTTGATGCAGCCGTGCGAGGTGTTCGACTTGCCCTGCTGCGGGATGTTCCAGTCGGCGAGGTGCACGTACTCGCCGGAGAGGGAGATCCGGCAGGCGAGCTTGATCTTCTCCTCGTAGTAGTTCGGGTTGTTCTTGTCCGTGATGCCGTAGCTGGCGGAGCTCATCGTGACGAGCGGCTCCTTGGTCATCAGCACGTGCACGCCGGAGCGGGTGAAGAAGTCGATCGTCTCGCCCTTGGAGCCCTTGGTCTCGCCGCCCTTGCCCATGCTGACCGGGATCTTCTTGACCATCTGGCCGTCGATCCAGCACTCCATCTGCTTGGTGTTGGAGTCCGCGATCGCGATGCGGGACGGGCCGATGGAGAAGTTGGCGCTGGAGTTGCCGCCGCCGTAGACCCCGTTGCCCAGGTCGACGCCGAGGAGGTTGACGCTGACCTTGACCGTGGTGCCCTTGGCCCAGTACTTCTCCGGCCGCCAGTGCGCGCTCTGGTTGGTGACCCAGTGCCACTTGCCCTCGACCTCGGGCGACGTCGTCACCTTCATGGCCTGCTCGGCGGCGTCCTGGTTCTTGACGGCCTTGTTGAAGAACACGATGACCGGCTGGCCGACGCCGTAGGTGCCGCCGTTCTTCAGCGCGAGCATCGGGTTGGCCTGGAAGGTGGTGCTGGCCACGGCCTTGGGCTGCAGCGTGGTGAAGCTGCTGCTCTGGCTCACGTCCTTGCCGTCCGCGCCGGCGCCGGCCACGGTGACCGTGTACGTCTGGCCGTAGGCCAGGGCGCCGCTGGACGTCCAGTTCTTCTTGTCGTCGGACAGCTTGCCGTCGAGGTTCTTGCCGCCGGCCGCCACGGTGACGGTGTTGAGGGTGCCGTTGTCGATGGCCACCGTCACCTGGCTCGTCGGCGCGACGTCCTTGGTGTCGGCGGCGGGCGTGATGGTGACGGTCGCGGGTGCCCCGCCGCCGCCTCCGCCGCCCCCGTCGGGACCGGGCGAGCCTCCGCCGGTCCAGGCGGCCTTGCCCGTGTTCCCGTCATTGCACGCGGCCAGCGCGGCGGCCGCGGCGACTCCCGCGCCGGCGGCCAGCATCCTGCGGCGACTCAACATGTCTCGTGCCCTCCCCGTTCGCGAACGGTACTCAAGGGGAGCCGCCGAGCAAAACCCCCGTGTGGTATTGCCCGCAATGTCCGAACGGCGCGGCCGTGCGGTGCCCGAGGGTTAGACGAGCGGGGAGGGCGTTTCCGTTTACAAGATCGCTTGAGTCAGGAACCCGACACCACGGTGACCTCGAGGCGGTCGGTGTAGAAGGCGACCCGGCCGGCGATCGGCGACACGGCGTCGTACGGCTTCTCGTAGCTCCACACGGCGTTGTCGACGGTGCCGTCCGGCGTGACGACCGAGTAGTAGGAGGCGTCGCCCTTGTACGGGCAGTACGTGCTGTGCTCGGTGCGCTCGAGCAGCCGCTGGTCGACGTCCTCCATCGGCACGTAGTACGCGACCGGGTAGGTGGACTCCTGCAGGGCCAGGGCGGCGGTGGTGTCGGCGACGACGTGCTCGCCGGAGCGGACGACGACCCGCACGTCGGAGGGCGTGACGGTGATCGGGTGGTCGGGGCCGGGGATCAGATGCGGACGACTCATGCGTCCAACGCTATGCCCGCAGGAGTTTGTCGACCAGGCGGACCGGCAGCTCGTCGTCGAGCGTCCAGGGGAGATAGATCACGCGGTACACCAGGGGGCCGATGAGTCCGTCGATCAGCTCGTCGGCGCTCAGGGCGGCCGTCTCGCCCACGATGGCGAGGCCCTCGGTGCGCCGGTTGCGCAGGCATTCGGTCTCCTGCTCGCCCGCGCTGGCGCTGCCGCTGCGCAGGAGGGCGGCGTTGATCGGTTTGCGGTAGTGCTCGACGATCTCGCGGGCCCAGGTGATCAGGTCGGCCCGCAGGTCGCCGGTGTGCGGCAGTTCCCGCTCCGGGTCCAGCCGGTAGGTCGCGATGTCGTTGAGCATCGTCGCGGCGTCGCCCCACCGCCGGTACACGCTGGTCGGGTTGACCCCGGCCCGCTCCGCGACCAGCGGGATCGTCACCTTCTCCGCCCCGCGCTCGCGCACGAGCTCCTCCACGGCGTACCGGATCGAGGTCAGCACGGCGGCACTGCGCCCGCCGGGCCGGCGTACTGGGGCAGCCATGGTGTGACGCTCCTAACTAAAGCAATGATATTTGCTTTAAGCGAGGCTGAGTGGCGTTAGCTTCAGCGTAACGCAAAGACCGTTGCTTTAGGAGCTGCGCGATGACGACCGCATCACTGGTTCAACGGCGCACCCTCCCCGCCGGGGTGGCCTTCACCGGCGCCGCGCTGGCGTTCGGGTCGCTGTACCTGGCCGCCGGCGCCCCCACGCCGCTGCTCGTGCTGTTCGAGCGCGAGTGGGGCTTCGCGCCGTGGGTGCTCACGGTCGCCTTCGCCGCGTACGCGTTCGGCCTGCTCGCCTCGCTCGTCGTGGTCGGCTCGCTCTCCGACCACGTCGGCCGCCGCCCGGTCCTCATCGGCGCCCTGGCCGTCGAGTTCGCCGCCATGCTCATGTTCGTGTTCGCGCCGAACATCGGCTGGGTGATCGCCGCCCGGATCGTGCAGGGCCTGGCGACCGGCGCGGCCAGCAGCGCGTTCACCGCTGCCCTGGTGGAGCTGGCCCCCGAACGCCACAAACGCCTCGGCGGCATCCTCGGCGCCGTCGCCCCGGCCGGCGGGCTGGGCCTCGGCGCGCTGCTCACCGGCGCCGCCGTGCAGTTCACGCACCAGGCCAACCTCATCGTCTTCACGAGCCTCACCGTCATCATGGCGGTCGGCACGCTGACCGCGGTCCTCTCGGCGGAGACGGTCAGCCCGCGGCCGGGCGCGCTGGCGGCGTTGAAGCCCCAGGTTTCGGTACCGCACGCCGCCCGCCCCGACTTCGTCGCCGCCGCACCCGCCCACCTCGCCTCGTGGATGCTCGCCGGCCTGTTCATGGGCCTGTCCCCGAGCATCCTGCGCGACCTCTTCCACCACAGCAGCGGCCTGCTCAACGGCGTGACCGCGTTCATCCCACCGGCCACCGCGGCCACGGCGGCGTACTTCTTCAGCCGCCACCCCGCCCGCAAGGTCGTCCGCCTCGGCACCGTCGCCGTCCTGATCGGCACCGCGATCGTGCTCACCGGCATCGCCACCGGCGTGCTGCCCCTGCTCCTGCTCGGCGGCCTGGTCGGCGGGGCCGGCTTCGGCGCCACGTTCTCGGGCTCCCTGCGCGCGATCGGCCCCCTGGCCGAGGCCCACCAGCGCGCCGCCCTGTTCGCCGCGGTCTTCCTGGTCGCCTACCTGAGCTTCGGCGTACCGGCCATCGTGGCCGGGCAGCTCGTCGCCCCGCTGGGCCTGCTCACGACCGTCCTCTGGTACGGCGCCGCGATCATCCTCGCCGCGCTGGTCGCCCTGGCCGCGCAGCTGCGTTTGCCTTAAGTGCGCTGGTCCCCCTGCCGATGGCAGGGGGACCAGTAGCCGCACGTCACGGAGGACAGCGCATGCGCATCGGCGACTCGATCACGTTCAGCGTTCCCAACGCGGGCTCCCCGGTCGACCCGGCCGCCCGCAAGGCCCAGGTCAACGCCCAGGCCGACACGCTGAGCCAGCTCCTCGGAGCCAAGCACGGCGGCAAGGTGGCCGCGAACCTCAACGACGGCCAGGGCGTCGACCTGTATATGTAGCTGGTGACCCCGCTGACCCGTGCCGCCGCCCAGGCCGCCGTAGCCGACCTGGGCTGGCGGTACATCCTCGGCACCCTCCGCGCGACGGTGCCCGTGACCTCCCTCGCCGAAGCCGCCACGGCCGCCGCCGCCTGCGCCGGCGGCTCTCCTGCCACCCTGTCCATCGACCTGCGCCCCGACCGCGTCCTGCTGACCATCAACGACTTCACCACCGCCGGCGTCGCCCTGGCCGGACGCCTCACCGAGGTCCTCGCCCAGCTGGATCTGGCGACGGTACCGGCACAGACCCAGCAGATCGAGCTCGCCATCGACGCCCTCGACATCGCCGCGGTACGCCCGTTCTGGAAGGCCGCCCTCGCCTACGCGGACACCCCGGACGGCTACGGCGCCGCCCTGATCGACCCGCTGGGCCTGAGCCCGGCGGTGTGGTTCCAGCAGATGGACGCCCAACGCCCACAGCGCAACCGCATCCACATCGACATCTCCGTCCCGCACGAGGAGGCGAAGCCCCGCGTGGTGGCCGCCCTCGCCGCCGGCGGCCACCTCGTGACGGACTCCCACGCCCCGGCGTTCTGGGTCCTGGCCGACCCCGAGGGCAACGAGGCCTGCATCACCACCTGGCAGGGCCGCGACTAGCCCGGCCGCGGCCCGGCGTGGCCCGCGAACCGGCGGTGCGCGTCAACCCGCTGCGGTATCGCGGAAGCCATCCGCCGGTGGACGACCGGCACCCGGTCCGGCCGTGACGATGCGTGCCATGGATACACCTCCAGCTGTCGTGGTGCGCGGCCTGACCAAGCGGTACGGCTCGCGCGCCGTTGTGGACCGGCTCGACTTCGAGATCCCGGCCGGCACGGTCGCCGGCCTGATCGGGCCGAATGGCGCCGGCAAGACCACCATTCTGCGCATGCTGCTCGGCCTGGTCCGCCCGGACGGCGGCACCGGCACGGTCATCGGCCAGTCGATCACCACGCCGGCGGCCTACCTCCCGTCGGTCGGTGCGCTGGTCGAGGGGCCGGCGTTCTACCCCGGGCTGTCGGGCGCCCGGAATCTCGCCGTGTACGCGACGCTCGCCGGCACCGACCGGTCCCGCGTGCCGATCGTCCTGGAGCGGCTCGGGCTGGCCGACCGGGCGGCCGACGCCTACCGGACCTATTCGCTGGGTATGCGGCAGCGGCTCGGGATCGCCGCGGCGCTGCTCGGCGACCCCGCCCTGGTCGTGCTCGACGAGCCGACGAATGGGCTCGACCCGTCAGGCATCCGCGAGATGCGCGGCATCATCCGGTCGATCCGCGAGGACGGCCGTACCGTGCTGGTCACCTCACATCTGCTCAACGAGGTGCAGCAGGTGTGCGACTGGCTGATCGTCATCAACCAGGGCCGGCGGCGCTTCGAGGGCGTCATGGGCGAAGGCGACATCGAAGAGCGCTACTTCCGCATCCTGGAGGGGGAACCGTCATGACCCGGGCCCTCCGCGCCGAACTGCTCAAGCTGCGCCGGCCCCGGCTGCTGTGGGGCTCGCTCGGCGCGCTCTTCGGCTTCACCTTGCTGGTCAGCATCCTCAGCGTCGCCACGGCGACCGAGACGGCCGGCCCGCGGGCGGTGCCGATCGCGCGGCTCGTCGCGGCCGACGGCCTGACGATCGGCTTCGGCAACGCGTCCCGGCTGGTCGGGCTGGTGATCCTGGTGCTGTTCCTGAGTTCGGTGACCACCGAATACAGCTTCGGCACCATCCGCGTGCTGCTGACCCGGCAACCGGACCGGATCGCGGTACTCGGCGGCAAGCTCGTCGCGCTGCTCGTCGCGATGACGGCCGCGCTGCTGGCCGCGTTGCTGCTCAGCGTCGCTTCGGCCACCGTCACGATGCTGGCCCGCGGGCTTCCCGTCGACGCCTGGTTCACCGGTGCCGGCCTCGGCCACGCCGCCGCGGGGTACGCCGACGCGCTGGTGGCCTGCGCGCTGTACGGCGCGTTCGGGCTGGCCTTCGGCGTGCTGCTGCGCTCGACCGTCCTGGCCGTCGGGGTGATGCTCGGCTGGTTCTTCATGGCCGAGAACATCGCCGCGACCATCTGGTCCGACGCGCCGCACTGGCTGCCCGGCCTGCTCGCCGGCGTGGTGATGGCCGGCGGCACCGACACCGTCGGCTACTGGCCGGCGTTCGCGGCCACCCTCGCCTACCTGACCGTCGCGGTCGCCGTCGCCGGCGTCGTCTTCGCCCGGCGAGACGTTTCTTAACTCATCCAGCCTGGACGCACGAGACCGGTCTCGTAGGCGGTCACCACCACCTGCGCCCGGTCCCGGGCGTCCAGCTTCAGCATCAGCCGGGAGATGTGCGTCTTCACCGTGGCGACGCTGACGAACAGCCGCAGCGCGATCTGGTCATTGCTGAGCCCCTGCGCGGCGAGGGCCATCACCTCCCGCTCCCGATCGGTCAGCCGGTCCAGCGCGGACGCCGGCGGCAACTCCTTGGCCCGGCTGGCGAACTCGTGGACCACCCGGTTCGTCACGCTCGGCGCGAGCATCGACGCGCCGGCCGCCACCGCCCGGACCGCCCGGAGGAGATCTTCCGGCTCGTTGTCCTTGACCACGAAGCCGCTCGCCCCGGCCCGGAGGGCCGCGAAGATGTACTCGTCCAGCTCGAAGGTGGTGACGATCAGCACCCGGACGCCGGCCAGCCGCCGATCCGTCATGATCGCGCGGGTCGCCTCGATGCCGTCCATCACCGGCATCCGGACGTCCATGACGACCACGGCCGGCCGCAGGATCCCCGCCTGCCGCACCGCTTCGCGACCGTCGGCGGCCTCGCCAACAACGGTGATGTCGGCACTGTCCTCCAGGAGCGCCCGCAGACCGGCCCGCATCATCGCCTGGTCGTCGGCCAGCAGCACCCGGATCGGGTGGGCCTGGTTCATGGGTTTTCCCGGTACGGCAGGCGGGCGTTAATGCGCACCCCGCCGGTACCTTTCGCGGCAATCTCGAACGAGCCACCCACCGTCGATGCGCGCTCCCGCATGCCGGCCACCCCGGCACCCTCGCTGACCTGGCTCGACCGGCCGTCATCGGCCACCTCGACGTCGAGCGCGTCGGCGCCGAAGTCGAGCGTGACCGTGGCCGTCCGCGCCGACGAATGCCGGCGCACGTTCGTGACGGCCTCCTGGATGATCCGGTACGCGGCCAGGTCGACCGCCGTGGGCAGCGGCAGCGGTACTCCCACCACGACGGCCTCCACCCGCAGCCCGGCCATGGTGGACCGGGTGCACAGCTCGTCGAGCTGAGCCAGCCCGGGCGCGGGCTGCCGGGGCGGCTCCTCATCGCCGCGCAACGCCGCCAGAACCGCCCGCAGGTCGACCATGGTCCCCTTGCTGACCTCCTTGATCGCGCTCAGCGACGTGCGGACCCGCTCCGGGTCGCGGTCCAGCGCCCGCAGGGCCAGGTTCGCGTGGACGGTCACCAGCGAAACCTGGTGCGCCAGCACGTCATGCAGGTCGCGGGCGGCGCGCAGCCGCTCCTCGGAGACCGCTACCCGCTCGATCTCCCGCCGCCGCCGCGCGCTGACCCGGATCGCCTCCCCGGCCGCCAGGACCAGCGCCAGCACCGCGGCGATCGCCACGACCGCCACCATGCCTGGGCCGTCCTGCCGGTGCACCACCCGGCTGAGCACAAGGTATCCCGCGAGCCCCGCGCCGGTCGCCACCCAGGCCTGGAGGTGCCGACCCGGCTGGTTCACCATCGAGATGATGGCGGCCGCGAGACCGATGACGACCGGCGCGAACCGATAGCCGAGTGAGAAGTAGAGCGCCGACGCCACAAGATTCCCGGCCAGTACCAGCAGCGGCGCCCGGCGGCGGGCGGCCAGCAGCAGCGGGCCGGCCAGGAGGAGCAGTACCGCGACGGCGTCGAGGTCGAGACGGTCGCTGGGCCGGCGGGTGGCAGCGTAGACGGCGACCGACTGGATGGCGGCCAGCTTGATCGGCAGCCAGCGGTCCGACCGCAGCCACGGCGACACGTCCACCCGGCGAGGCTATGCGGGCACCTGTCCGCCGCACATCCGCGCACGGTTGACGTTCCACTACGGCATCAGGAGTACGCCGGGAGCGTCGGTGTACGCCGCCGGGCGAAGGGCGGCGGACCCGTCGGCGGTCAGGTCCAGGAGATGATGACGGCGCCGGTGCGGCACCAGACCAGGATCTCCGATGCGGCGATCGGGGTGATGGCCAGCACGGCCGAGCCGAGCATGATGCGGTGCCGCGGGGCCGTGGCCAGGCCCCAGGGGCCGACCGTGGACAGGGTGAGCAGGCCGTTGCGGTCGCCGGCCGCGGCGAGGAGGCCGCCGGCCCCGTGGACCAGGGCGACCGCGGTGATCGGGGCGGCGTGGTGGCGCACCGCCGGGCCCGCCGCGCCCGGGGTGGAGCCGGTCAGCCACCACAGCGCCAGCAGGCCCGTTGCGTCTCCGGTGAGCAGAACGCTGCGGCCGTACTCGTCCGGCGCCACCGCCGTGCGCGGGTCCGGGCCGCACAGGGGCCAGGCCGGCACCTGGGACCAGTCGGTGAGGTCGCGCCAGCGGACCAGGCGGACGTTGCCGTCGGGGTCGCCGCAGCCGACGACCGGTTCGCCGTCGCCGAGGCGGCCCAGGGACAGGGAGATCGGCTGGACGACGCCGGTGGCGATGCGGGTGGCCGGGGTGCCGTAGTCGTCCCCCGAATACACGTCCAGGCCGCCGTCCGCGCGCAGGGCCAGGGTGGTCAGGGTGCCCTCGATCCAGTCCAGGGCGATTCCACGGTACGGCTGCAGCCTGATCGGCCGGCGCGAGCCCGTCGTGCGGGTGTCCAGCTCGCTGCGGTAGCGGCGGATCACGCCCTCACCGTCGACGGTGCCGGTCACGGCGACGCCGCCGTCGGAGGCGGATTGGGCGACGAGGTCCAGCTCGCGGCCCTCACGCAGCTGCCAGAGCTCGGTGTCGGCGCCCTCCAGCATCACCATCGTCACGGCGTCCGGGCCGGGCGAGGCGCCCACCAGGTCGGGGTCGCGCGGGTGCTCGCCGCCGTCGGTGTCGCCGCCGAACGGGTCCCAGGTGGCCACCTTGCGGTCGCGGCCGGCGCTCACCGCGCGGGGGCCGGTCGGTTCGCGGCCGAGGGCGAGCGCGAGCACCTCGTCCTGGTGCGGGCGGCCCAGACGCTGCCGGCTCAGGCCGCCGTCGGCGTCGAAGGTCCAGTACTGCACCCCGCCGTCGAAGTCGCCGATCAGCAGCCCGTCGGCGGGGATCGGGCCGAGCGCGGAGATGCCGGAGGCGGAGGCGTCCGGGATGGTGCCCAGCGGGCCCGCCGGCGGGTCGAAGAGGTGCACCTCGCGGCCGCCGGTGCCGAACACGATCGCGCCGAGGCGGTCGTCGACGCCCAGGGCCGTGATCGACCAGCGGCTCAGCTTCAGATCGACCTTCTCGAAGCCGCCGCTCCCGTCGGGGGTCAGCAGCACGCCGAGGCCGGTGGAGGTGGCCGCCACGACCAGCGGGGCGGTGTCGCCGGGGGAGTGCACGGCCACCCGCCGCAGCTCCTCGACGGTGGCCTCGGCGACGAGTCGCACCGTGCCGTCGTCGGCGAAGCGGAGCAGCGCCACGGCGCCCTGCGTGTCGCCGGCGGCCACCAGCGCGCCGTCCGGGGTCCAGGCCACGGCGGCGGCGATGATCGCGTGTTCGCCGAGCCGGTGGGCGCCGGCCGGGGAGACCAGGCCCGCGTCGGCCTGCCAGAGCCGGACCTCGCCGTCCTGGGCCGCGCTGACCAGCAGGTGCAGCCCGTCGGGGCGGGCGTGACCGGCCAGCGCCGTCACCCGGGCCGCGTGCGCCGCGACGTCGGGGGCGGGGAAGGCGACGCCGTCGGCGAGCTCGTGGGTGCGCAGCCGGCCGGCCCGGTCGCCGGTCATGACGTAGACGGCGCCGTCCGCGGCCGGAAGCAGGGTCACGGCCGTGGTGGCGTCCTCCAGCCACAGCACCACGTCGTGCTCGTCGGGCGGGCGGCCGACCCCGCCCATGACGGACCACGGCAGGTCCAGGCCGCAGCCGAGCAACGCGTCGCGCAGGCCGGGCTCGCCGAACCGCTGCGCGCTGAGGGCGAGATACGCCGCGCGTTCGGCCGGGTCGGGGGCGGCGGTGGCGGGAATTTGGCGGTACACGCGGGCGATGCGCCGGCCGTCGTCGGTGCGGACCTGGCCCAGCGCGACGGTCAGGTTGGCGGGCTCCGCGCTCGCCACGAACAGCGGGTCGAGCAGCAGGTCGTCGAGCTCGCCGCCGGCCGCCGCGTGCCGGGACAGGTACGTGATCAGGTACCGGTCGGCGCCGGCCCAGTCGGCGCGGTGCGCCCGCCAGGCCCGGACCAGCGCGCGCTCGGGGGCGTCGCTCGGGCACCGGTTCCGCAGGTACTGCGCGAGCGCGTCATGAAACAGCCGGTACGTCCGCCCGCCGGGGCGGGGGTGCGCGACGAGGTACGTGGCCGCGCGTTCGAGCACGTGGGCGAGGTCGTGCCGGCGGTACGTGTGCGGCCCGCCGCTCAGCGCGGTCGCGGCCACCACCCACACGTCGTTGTCGGGCAGCCCGTCGCCGAACGCGAACGCGAGCGGGGTGAGCAGCTCGCGGACCAGCTCGGCAGTGCCGCCGAAGCGGGCCAGGTACTGGTCCATCGCGCTCTCGACGTCGACCGGGAACTCGGCCCACCAGCGCCGCTGGCCCGTGTCGACCGGCTCCGGCCCGTCGGCGAGGTTGCGGCTGGCGAGCTGGGCGACGAGGAAGTTCCCGCCGGCCCGGGTCACCACGGCGCGGGCGACCCGGCCGGCGGTGTCCTGGCCGGTGTACGGGGTCGGCCGGGCGCCGCTGCCCTCGAGCCGGCGCTCGACGTAGCCGACGACATCGCCGTACACGAGAAAAGGAGCGCGGTCGGCTTCGAGGGTCGTGGCCGGCGTGGCCCGCAGGGAGAGCCGGATGACCTCGGCCAGGCCGCTGCCGTCGGGCGCGCGGCGGACGCTGACCACCACGCGGGTGCCGTGCCCGTCGGGGTCGAGGCTGAGCTGGCGCAGCAGCAGCGCGATCGGCTTGAGGTGGGCCGGGTCGGCCTCGTCCAGGGCGTCGACGACGATCCGCAGGCCGCCGGGGCGCGCGTGCACCGCGGTCACCAGGCGGGCCGCGTCGGTGGCGCCCGAACCGGCGGCCCGGGCCACGGCCGCGATGACCTCGGGCAGCGTCTTGCCGGTGGCCCGGATCGCCAGGTCGACCGCCCCGGTGAGGGCGTCGGTGAGCGGGGTGCGGTACCGCCGCGGCATGTCCTCCCGCAGCGCCGGATCGGCCAGCACCAGGACGTGGGCGAGCAGCGCCGACTTGCCGCAGCCGGGCTCGCCGAGCACGACCAGCGGCGCCCGGGGCGCGTCGGGGGCGGTCAGGTGGATCGCGATGCGGGCCACGGCGGCCTCGCGGCCGGTGAAGTTCCACGCCGAGCCGCCCGCGTCCGGGTCGGCGCCGCGGGCCCGGGGCAGCCAGTGCGCGGCGAGGTCGCCGTCGGCCGCGAGCGCCCACGGGCCGGGCTCCCGGTCGGGCAGCGGCTCGGGCACCGCGAACGCCGGAGCGTCGGCGGGCGGCACGTCGACGAGGTCGGCCAGGTCGTCGCGGTCGAGCGCGCGCAGCGCCGGGGCCAGCTCGCCGAGCCGGCCGCGGGCCTCCAGCCACTCCCACAGCGCGCGGGGCTCGTCGCCGTGCGGGAACCGGGCCCGCTGGTGCGGCCGCACCCCGGCCAGGTCCGCGAGGTCCACCCAGTCCGGGCCGATCCGCCGCACGAACGCCACCTTGGGGCGCTCGGCGCCCGGCTCAGGCAACGCCGCCGGTCCGGATCAGCTCGGCGAGGTCGGCGCGGCCGATGGCGGTCAGCGCGTCTGGCAGCTCGCCGAGCCGGTCGCGGCTCTCGAGCCACTCCCACAGGCCCCGTGGCTCGTCGCCGTGCGGAAAACGAGCACGAGCATGCGGCGGTACCCCCACCGCGTCGGCCAGATCGAGCCAGTCGAACGACAGTCGGCGCACGACCTCCAGCTTGAGCTTTCCGGAGACGGGAGCGGGCTGTCCGGGAATCAGGTCCTCCAGAAGGCGGAACAGCACCTCGGCGGAGGCGCGGGCGGCGAAGAACCGGTAGCGGTCGTCCTTGTGCCGGTCCGCCCGGTCCATCACGCCCTTGGCGACCAGCCAGTGCGGCACCGCCCGCTCGTGGGCGACGGTGACGACGGTGGCCGCCTCCATCTCCAGGGCCGCGATCCGCCGCACGCCCATCGCCTTGAGCCGGTCCCAGATCCCGGACTCGGTGACGACGGCGCTGCCGCTGGCGATCGGGCCGGTCACCACCGCGAGCGGGAGCGTCTCGGGGCCGTCGACGTCGTCGGCGAGCCGGCGGCGGATCTCCTGCGTGCCCTTGCCGGTCAGCACCCACCCGGCGCTGTCGTTGTCGAACTCGATCAGCCCGTCGGCGGCGAGCGCTTCGAGGCGCGTGTGCCAGGTGCCGGTGGGAAAGTACCGGCGGCGGGCGATGTGGGTGCGCGGGTTCTGCCCGTGGTGCAGCCGCTCCAGGAACCAGGTGCCCGCCTCGGCCTCGGTCGCCGGGCCGTAGCTGGGCAGCGTGGTGGGGTCGAGCTCCTGGGCCCGGCGCACCCAGCGGGTGTCCTGCGGGTACTGCCGGTGGTCGCCGAGGAAGCCGTCCTCGGTCTGGATTCCCTCGTCGTACTCGTACACCGCCTCGGCCACCACGACGTCGCCGTGCGCGGTCTCGGACGGGTTGCCCGCGCACACCCCGCACATCGCCAGGCAGGTCGGGTGCAGCCGGTCGGTCAGCGTGGTGACCATCGGCGCGGTGGTGCGCCCGCCCATCCGCGGCGGGCGGGCCAGGGCCACTGAGAAGCGCCGGCCGGCGGCGGTCACGTACTCGCCGGCCACGTACGGCGCGCGCTCGTCCTCGGCGTGCTCCTGCCACCGCCGCACCCCGGGCTGGTCCGGCCCGGCGGCGGTGGCGACCTGCTTGGCGGCGGCGAACTCCTCCGGGAGGGCCGCCACGATCAGTACATCGACCGATTCCACGATGACCAACGTAGAGCGGGTCGACCCCGCCTGCTACCTGGATGCGCAAATCAGGGTACGGCGTGGTCCAAGATCCCCGCGGCCGTGCGCAGGGCGAGGCCGCCGAGGGGTTCGGCCCGCATCACCGCCCGCACCGCGGCCCCGTCGAAGAGCATGGTGAGCTGGGCCGCCACCAGGTCGGGGTCGGTCGCGCCGAGGGCGGTGGCGTGCTCGTGGAAGTACGACTCCAGGCGCTTCTTGAAGGTGAGGGCGACTCCCGCGGCCTCGTGGGCGGGGTCGTGCAGCTCGACCGCGGTGTTCACGAACGGGCAGCCGTGGAAGGACGGGGTGCCGGCCTGCTCCTCCAGTCGGGCGAACACGTGCAGGATGCGCTCGCGGGGCGGCATGTCGGCGGCCGGGCCGGGGAAGTACGCGGCGACGGTCGAGGGCCCGAAGGCGCGCAGGCTCTCGGCGATCACTTCGTCCTTGGTGGTGAACAGCTGGTACATCGACCGCTTCGACACGCCGGCGGCCTTGCACAGCCGCTCGACGCCGACCGCGGCCGCGCCCTCGGCGTAGAACAGCTCGGCCGCCGTCCTGAGCAGCCGTTCGCGCGGGGTGGCGATGGAGGTCACACGCGGAAGTCTACCCAATCGGAAACCGATCGTTCTACGGTGGGGCTACACGGGAAACCGATCGGTTTCCACAGTCGGAAGGTGTGAACCATGAACAACGAGGTCGTGCTGGTCACTGGTGGCAACAGGGGACTGGGCAAGGCGTTCGTGGAGGAGGCGCTGGCCCGCGGCGCGCGCAAGGTGTACGCGGCGGCCCGCAACCCCGAGTCGGTGAGCACGCCCGGCGCGATCCCGCTGCAGCTCGACGTCACCGACCCCGAGTCGGTGCGGCGCGCCGCCGCGATCGCCACCGACGTGACCGTGCTGATCAACAACGCCGGCGTCTCGGCCCGGGCGAGCCTGCTGGACGGCGACCTGGCCGAGATCCGGCAGGAGTTCGAGACCAACTTCTACGGCACCATCCACGTGACCCGCGCCTTCGCCCCGATCCTGGCGGCCAACGGCGGCGGGCACATCCTCGACGTGCACTCGGTGCTGAGCTGGCTCTCGCAGGGCACCTCGTACAGCGCCACCAAGGCCGCCGTGTGGCAGGCGACCAACGCGTTCCGGCTGGAGCTCGCGCCGCAGGGCACCACGGTGACCGGGCTGCACGTCGGGTACGTCGACACCGACATGACCAAGGGCGTCGACGGGCCCAAGGAGAGCGCGGCCGACGTGGTCCGGCTGGCCCTCGACGGCGTCGAGGCGGGCGCGTTCGAGGTGCTCGCCGACGAGGTGACGCGCCACGTCAAGCGGCACCTGTCCGAGCCCGGCGAGGCGTTGTACCCCCAGCTGGTCCCGGTGAGAAGCTGATGTAATGGCACGGTGAGCGCATATCGGGCCGAGGGCGAGTTCAAGCGGGACGCGCGGTACATCAACGACCGCATCACGGCCGACGGGCGGGACGGCTGGCCGGTGGAGCCCGGCCGCTACCGCCTGGTCGTCAGCCGGGCCTGCCCGTGGGCCAGCCGCGCCATCATCGTGCGCCGGCTGCTGGGACTCGAGGACGTGCTGTCCATGGGCGTGTGCGGACCCACGCACGACGAGCGCAGCTGGACGTTCGACCTCGATCCCGGCGGCCGGGACCCGGTGCTGGGCATCGAGCGCATCCAGGAGGCCTACCTCAAGCGCTTCCCGGACTACGACCGCGGCATCACGGTCCCGGCGGTCGTCGACATCCCCACCGGCCAGGTCGTCACCAACGACTACGCCCCGCTGACCCTGGACCTGTCCACCCAGTGGACCGCCCACCACCGCGAGGGCGCGCCCGACCTCTACCCCGAAGCGTTGCGGGACGAGCTCGACGAGGTCATGGAGCTCGTCTTCAAGGACGTGAACAACGGGGTGTACCGTGCGGGCTTCGCCGGTTCGCAGGACGCCTACGACGCCGCGTACGACCGGCTGTTCGCCCGCCTCGACTGGCTCTCCGAGCGGCTGGAGCGGCAGCGGTACCTCGTCGGCGACACCATCACCGAGGCCGACGTGCGGCTGTTCACCACGCTGGTCCGCTTCGACCCGGTGTACCACGGCCACTTCAAGTGCAACCGGCAGAAGCTGTCCGAGCTGCCGGTGCTGTGGGCCTACGCGCGTGACCTGTTCCAGACCCCCGGCTTCGGCGACACGGTGAACTTCGAGCACATCAAGCGCCACTACTACGTCGTGCACCGCGACATCAACCCGACCGGCATCGTCCCGGACGGCCCCGACCTGGCCGGCTGGCAGACCCCGCACGGCCGCGAGGCCCTGGGCGGCCGCCCGTTCGGCGACGGCACTCCGCCCACGACGTCCGCGGATCGCTGATGGCCCCCGTCACCGTGGTGACCGGCGGCAGCCGGGGCATCGGCGCGGCCACCTGCGTGCGGCTGGCTCGCGACGGGCATCGGGTCGCCATCGGGTACCGCAGCAACGCCCACGCCGCCGAGAAGGTCGCCGACGACGTGCGCGCCGCGGGCTCGCAGGCCGTCACCGTGCGCGCCGACACGGTCTCCGAGGACGACGTCATCGCCCTGTTCGGCGCGGCGGCGCAGCGGCTCGGGCCGGTCACCGGCCTGGTCAACAACGCCGGCATCGCCTCCGCCCTGGGCCGCCTGGCCGACCTGGACTCCGCCGAGCTGCGCCGCGTCATGGACGTCAACGTGATCGGCGCCTTCCTGTGCGCCCGCCAGGCCGCCCGGGTGATGACCGCGGGCGGCGCGATCGTCAACGTCTCGTCGACCGCGGCCACCCTGGGCAGCCCCGGCAACTACATCCACTACGCGGCGAGCAAGGCCGCGGTCGACGCGCTGACCCTGGGCCTGGCCAAGGAACTGGCCACGGACGGCATCCGGGTCAATGGCGTGGCCCCGGGCTTCGTGCACACCGAGATCCACGAGCAGACCGGCGACCCGGACCGCGCCGCGAACGTGGTGTCCCGCATCCCGGTCGGCCGGCTCGGCACCCCGGACGAGATCGCCGAGGCCATCGCCTGGCTGCTGAGCCCGGCCGCCTCCTACACCACCGGCACCACCTTGCGCGTCGCGGGCGGCCTGTAACGAAAATGGGTCCATGGTGTTGTGGAGCGTGCCCGCGTACCTGCCGTTCGTGCAGCCGCCGCTGACCGACGGGGCGGTCGCGGCGGCCGAGGAGCAGCTCGGGGTGCGGCTGCCCGCGGCGTACCTGGCCATGCTGGCCGTACAGAACGGCGGGTATCTGCGGGCGACCTGGCCCGGGCTGCCGCACGAGGGGCTGTCCGGGATCGGGCCGCACTTCCCGAGCATCACGCTCGACGGGGCCTGGTGGCGGCCGCCGGCCGAGGACGAGGACATGTGGGTGCCGGACGGGGCGACCCGGCTGATCCCGTTCGACGGGGGCGGGCACTGGGACCTGTGCTGGGACTACCGCGAGTGCGGGCCGGACGCCGAGCCGGAGGTCGTCTACGTCGACGTCGACGGGGAGACGGTCCGGCCGGTCGCGGGCGACTTCGACATGTTCCTGGCCGGGCTGGTCGACGAGGCCGAGGCGTCGGCGCTGCGGGTGCGGGCCGGTGTCGGGCTCGACGACCTGGCCGCGGAGCTGGGGGAGGAGCTCGGCTGCGCGTTCGTCGACCTGGGGGAGTGGGCGCACGGGTACCGCCAGCTGCACGCCCGCCTCGCCGGTGGCGCCCAGGTCTGGCTCGGCGAGAACCGGGTGCCGGCGGGCTTCCACCGCGAGGGCCGGCAGGTGGTGGTCACCACCGAGACGGCGCTGCGGCTGCCGGCCGACCCGCGCTGCACGATCGTGGTGGAGACCGCCGACGACGAGGCCGGGGTGGTCCGCGCCGCGCTGCGGGCCGCCGGCTACTGAGCGCTCAGGCGTTGCCGGCCTTCGGGTCGCCGAGCAGCGGGGGCTGGTCGATGGTGGTTCTCGCGGTACCGAGGGCGGCTCCCACGAACTGCCGGTAGATCGCGGCGGGCAGGCCCGTGCCGGTGACCGGCGCGCCGGAGCGGTCCACCAGGGGCCGCTCCTCGGCCTTGTTGCCGACCCACACGGCCACCGCGATCTGCGGCGCGAACCCGGCCGCGGCGGCGTTCGCGGTCTTGGTCAGCTCCTTGCCGTAGGGCCAGTCGCCGACGGCGAGCGCGGTTTGGCGGCCGTCGGCGAGCTTCCCGGCCGGCTGCTGGGTGAGCGCCCAGGCCACGTTGCGCGCGATGGACTCGTCGACGCCCGCCTCGACCTGGTCGGTGGCGCGGTAGGTGGTCCGGCTGCCGAAGGTCACCTGCGCGATCAGGTGCGGCTTGGCCCGCCGCCCGTCCGCGGCCAGGGTGGCCATCGTGTTGGCCTGGTCGAGCAGCGGCACCGGGTACTGGCCGAGGCCGGCCTCGGCGTCGAAATACTGCGGATAGAGCCGGTCGCCGGGCTGGTCGAGCGCGATAGCCTTGGGCCCGCCGTCCTTCAGCATGATCCACATGGTGCCGACGCCGAGCGAGCGCGCCATGTCCAGTATCGACGCGGGCCCTGTCTTGGCTATCACCGCGAACAGCGGCACCTTGAGCCCGTCGCGCTGGGCGTCGAGCAGCGTGCAGGAGGGCTTGCCGCCGGGGCATTTGCGGGTGTCCCGGATCGGGTTGCCGTTCTTGATCGTGCGGCCCATGGCCGGGAAGTCGCCCTCGGCCGGGGCCTGCCACTTCGACTGCAGCGAGATGCCGGCCTTGAGCGCCGCGGCCACGGTCACCGGCGCGAACGTGTTGCCCGGCGGGTGCTGCAGGCCGGCGTAGTCCAGGCCGGCGCCGTTCTCGCCGCCGTAGTACGCGACGATCCGCCCCGTTCCCGGCTGGACCGCGACCGCCGCCGCCTGCATGGTGCCGGGCTGGCCGGTCATCGCCGTGCCGACCGCGCCGAGCAGCGAGCTCTGCAGCTTCGCGTCGATGGTGGTGGTGATCCGGGCGCCCGCGGCCGGCAGGTGCAGCGCGTCGAACTCGGCCAGCACCCGGGTCCGGATCAGCCCGGCCGGGCCGGTCGGGCGCAGCGCCGCGCGCCGCTTCTCCGTGTCGGCGACCGGGCGGGTGGTGCCCTCGGGGAACACCACGCCGGTCAGGCCGCCGGTCATCCGCCCGCGGATCTCCTCGAACCGCCGCTTGGCCGCGTCGGCGTGCAGGGTCGGGTCGTAGTCGGCGGTGCCGGGCGCGTCCAGCTGCGCGGCGAGCACGACCGCCTCGCCCGGCGACAGGGTCGCGGCCGGCTTGTCGTAGAACGCCTGGGAGGCCGCCTCGATGCCGTAGGCGTAGCGGCCGAAGTAGACGGTGTTGAGGTACCGGTCGAGAATGACGTCCTTGCCGTGGCGGCTCTCCAGCCGGCTCGCGATCACGGCGAGGCGCGCCCTGTCCGCACCCGGTTCAAGCCTTCGCGTGTACTGGATGCTGATCCCGGTCGGCCGCCCGAACCAGTGGCTGTCCCGAAAACCGGGATCCTGCGCCGCGATCACCGCATCGGCGACGTATCCGGGGAGGCGGCCGGTGTCGATCGGCACCTGGTCGTCCTGGCCGGTGCGGGCCATGAGCGTGCCGTCGGAGTACAGGATCTCGGTCGACCCGCCCGGGTCCGGCAGCTCGGGCACGGTCACGTTGCCGGCGTAGATCCCGGCCGCCGCGGCCGCCCCGCCGAGCAGCACCACAATGACCGCGGCGCCGGCGAGCAGTCGTTTCCGGTTCATGTGCGTCGGTCCTCCCCCTTGGACGGACGCATCGTACGCGGTCGAAGTCTTACAGACCTGCCTCGAGGGTGTCGTAGATCAGGTTGCCCCGGTCGTGATCGGCCAGCCGGCGGGTCACATAGGCCATCCGGTACCCGTCCGGGTCGTCGAGCCGCCCGCCGGCCGAGGAGCCGCCGATCCCGCCCATCCCGACCCAGTCCTCGTCGCGGCGCCAGCCCAGCGTCCAGACCGCGTCCTCCTCCAGCAGCCGGTCGACGCCCACGGCCTGCGGCGCGAGCGCCTCGGCGAGCAGTTCCGGCGGCAGGAGGCGGGGCAGCGCGTGGTACACCCCGGCCAGTCCACGGGCGGTGGCGTGCAGGTTCACCGCGGGCAGCTCGCCGCCGCGCCACGCGTCGCCGTTGAGCACCGCGAGGTCGAGCAGCCCGGCCGGGTTGCCCAGGGCGCGGGCCCACAGCTCGCCGTGGCCGGACACCGACTCCCGCGGCCAGTCCGGCGTCGCGTGCTCCAGCTCGGCGCACCGCCCCCGCTCGTGGGCCGGCACCCCGAAGTGCACGTCGAGCCCGAACCCGCGCACCACGTCCCCGACGCTCTCGCCGGTCGCCCCGCGCAGGATCGCGCCGAGAATGTTCCCGTACGTCAGCGCGTGCTCACCCACGGCCGTCCCCGGCTCCCACTCCAGCGGCGAGTCGAAGATCGCCCCGGTGCAGCGCGCCCAGTCCAGCCCCTCCGCGGCGGTGAGCGGCTCGGCGATGGCGGGCAGCCCCAGTTGATGGGCGAGCGCGTGCCGGACGGTGCCGCTGTCGTGCCGGAACGCCGGCCAGTACGCCTGGACGGGTTCGTCGAGCCCGATCAGCCCGTCGGCGACGCGTTTGAGCACGGCGAGCGCCGCTACCGGCTTGCCGGCCGAGAAGACGGTCGTGAGCGTGTCGGCCTGCCAGGGCTTCCCGGGCGCGGCCCAGCCACCCCACAGGTCGACCACCAGCTCGCCGCCGACGTAGGCCGCGACGGACGCGCCGGTTTCCCGGCCGTCTTCAAGCAATTCCTGGAAGGCGGCGGCGACGGGTTCGAAACCCTTGGCAACGGTACCGTTCACGGCGCGGACCCTACACCGATGAGTTCCCGGCGCGCGTGGCGTTATATCCCGCATGAGCATCGTGATCGCCGACATGACCATGTCCCTCGACGGCTTCATCGCCGACCCGGACGACCGCTGCGACGAGCTGTTCGGCTGGTATTTCAACGGGCCGGTCGCCGTGCCGCCGTTCGCCGTCTCGGAGAACAGCGCCCGGCATCTGCGCTCCGGGTTCGAGCATCTCGGGGCGCTGGTCTGCGGGCGCCGCCTGTTCGACCTCACCGGCGGCTGGAACGGTGCGCACCCGATGGGGGTCCCGGTCGTGGTCGTCTCGCACCGCCCGGCCCCGTTTTCGTTTGTCGACGGCGTCTCGCGGGCCGCCGCGGTCCCGTTCGTCGACGTGCCGTTCTCGTCCGCCGATGCGCCGTTTTCGTCCGCCGAGGGGCCGTTCTCGTCCGTCGACGCGCCGTTTTCGTCCGTCGATGCGCCGTTCCCGTCCGGCGCCGCGCCGTTTTCGTTTGTCGACGGCGTCTCGCGGGCCGTCGCCGCGGCCCGGGAGTTGGCCGGCCCGGCGAAGTGGGTCGGGGTGGCGAGCGCCTCGATTGCCCGGCAGTGCCTGGAGCTGGGCCTGCTCGACGAGATCCGGGTCGCCCTGGCCCCGGTGCTGCTGGGTCGCGGCATCACGTGGTTCACCGGCGTCTCGGCCCGCCTGTCCGACCCCGAGATCATCCCTGGCACCGGCGTCACGCACCTCTACTACAAGGTGCTCAAGTGACGTGTCCGAGGGCTTCGGCGTGCTCGTTGTGCTGGCGGGTCGCCTGTTCCAGCACCTCGATCATCCCGGCCAGCACCGTGTCGTCGAAGCGCGCCAGGATCGTACGGCCCTGCTCGACGACCGGGCCGTAGATCTCGAACACGGCGCGCTCGGCGCGGGGGGTCGGGCGCACCGTCACCCGGCGACGGTCGGTCGCGTCACGTTCTCGCGTGACATATCCAGCACGTTCCAGGCGATCGATCGCCGTCGTCACCCCGCCGGTCGTCATGCCGGCCGCGGCGGCGAGCTCGCCCGGCGACTTCTCGGCGTCGTCGCTGAAGAGCAGTTCCAGGCAGCGCATGTCGGTCCGGTTGATGCCCAGCCGGTCGGCGGCGCGCTGGTCGAGCGCGTCGACCGCCCGCTGGTACTCCTGCATCGCCCGGCCGAACGCGCCGATCAGCTCCTCCGAACCCACCCTTGCGATGCTACCGGATCGCTCGTACGCTAAGTTACTAGAAATTCTAGCGACTAGACTTGCGAGGTAACTTCACGTGAAGGTCATCGTCATCGGCGCGGGCACCGGCGGCATGTGCCTGGCCCACGGCCTGCGCCGGGCCGGCATCACCGTGGCCGTCTACGAGCGCGACCGGACCCGCCGCTCGGGCCTGCACGGCTACCGCGTCGGCATCGACCCGCACGGATCGCGCGCGCTCAAGGCCTGCCTGCCCCCCGACCTGTACCGCACGTTCGTGGCCACCTGCGCCAAGGCTCCCGAGCGCTTCGTGTTCCTCGACGAGCACCTGCGGCGGACGCTGACCCTCACGCTGCGTGAGCCGACGGACGACGTGAACGACGAGAAGTCCGTGAGCCGCATGACGCTGCGGCAGGTGCTGTTCACCGGGATGGAGGACGTGCTGCACTTCGACAAGACCTTCGTCCGGTACTCCCACGAGCCCGACGGGCGGGTCACGGCGCACTTCGCGGACGGTACGAGCGACACCGGCGACCTGCTGGTGGGAGCCGACGGCGTCAACTCACCGGTGCGCGGGCAGCGGCTCCCGCACGCCCGGCTCGAGGACGCGGGCATCATCGCGGTGGCGGCGAAGGTACCGATGACGCCTGAAAGCACTTCGCTCATGCCTGCAGGGGTGTTTCCCGGCATCGGCATGGTCCTCGCGCCGCGGGGGATGGCCTGCATCCTGCACTGGATGGAGTTCCCATGGGCCGACGGCACGTTAAAACATGAAATCGGCGGCAACGACCGGGAACTCCTCGAAGCCTGGCCCGGGCTGCTCTTCGACAACACGCGGGACTACCTGAACTGGGGCTTCTGGGCCGCGACGGACAAGTTTCCGGCCGACGTCATGCAACGCTCCGGGGCCGATCTGGCCCGGTTGGTCACCGCGCTCACGCCGCGCTGGGATGCCCGGCTGCACCGGCTGTTCGCGCTGACCGACCCGAGCACGTGCTTCCCGATCACCATCCGCACCTCGGTGCGCGTCGAACCGTGGGCGACCGACAACGTGACCCTGCTCGGCGACGCGATCCACACGATGACTCCCGGCCAGGGCGTGGGCGCGAACACCGCACTGCGCGACGCCCACCATCTCGTGCAGGCGCTGACGAGCGGGCGGCCGCTGGTGGCGGCCGTGGGCGATTATGAGCGGGAGATGCTCGCGTACGGCTTCGCGGCGGTCGAGGCCTCGAAGCGGCAGACGGGCGGCGACCAGCTGGTGCACCGCCCTTACATCGGCCGCGTGGCCCTGGCCGCGCAGCGCACGTTTCTGCGCGCGACCGACCGGATCCCGTTGTTGAAGCGCCGTTTCGAGGCTGACTTGTACGAGGTGCGCGGCTAGTTTGCCGCTGCCGTTTGTCGCTGTGCTTCTTGCTGTCGCTTGTCGTCGCCGCGTTCTGGCCGTCGCGTTCTGGCCGTCGCGTTCTGGCCGTCGCATTCTGGCCATCGCGTTCTTGCTGTCGCTTGTCGTCGCCGCGTTCTGGCCGTCGCGTTCTGGCCGTCGCTTCTCGGTTATTCGCTCGTGATCGCGATGACCCGGGTGAGCGCGGCGTGGAGTTGCAGCAGCTCCTCCATCGGCATCCCGAGCTTGTCGAAGATGGCCGGCGGAATCTTCTCGGCCTCGGCGCGCAGGGCCTTGCCTTGTGCGGTGAGCGTGACCTCCAGCACCCGCTCGTCGTGCTCGGCCCGCCCCCGGTTGATCAGCCCGCCGGCCTCGAGCCGCTTGAGCAGCGGCGACAGGGTGCCCGGGTCGAGCTGCAGCAGCCCGCTGAGCTCCTTCACCGACAGCGGGGAGCGCCCCCAGAGCGCCAGCATCACCAGGTACTGCGGGTGCGTCAGCCCCATCGGCTCCAACAACGGCCGATAGAGCGCAACGACGTTCCGCGAGGCGACCGCGAGCGCGAAGCAGACCTGATGCTCCAACGCCAGCGGATCGGCCGGCAGTGCGTTCCGGGTCACCGCGTACGCCCTTCCCTCATGACCGTGTGGCTGCCATACTAGCGGTACACCAACGATTGGTACACCAATCATTGCCACACCAAGGAGGGCCGGGGACGTGTTCGGCTTCAAGCAGCGCGCGGCGAAGAAGGACCGCATGGGCAACTTCTTCTTCCGGATCTTCGGCCCGGCCACTGTGGAGGGGGCGATCCAGGGTTGGAGCCCGCAGGCCCAGAACCAGTACAAGCAGATGCGCGAAAACCAGAAGCGCGCCGCGGCGGAACGGCGGGCTGCCAGCTCTTGATCGGGTCTTCGTCTTCGATCCGGTCTTCGTCCTTGATCGGGTCTTCGTCCGGCCGCTCTTGATTGCTGTCTTATCCGGCCGCTCGTGGTGCGCTTTTTCTAGTCGCTCTTGATGCGGCGTCGGCCGGCTTCCTGCAGCAACGCCAGCCGAGCCGCCCCGATGGCAACCACGGCAAGGGCGACCCGCCACACCAGCAACCCGAACTCCACAGTCGTCTGATGCCCGGCCCCAAACCGCCCGGCAACGTCATCAAGCCCGGGAATGCTGACCACGAGCGTGAGGATGGCCACGCCGGCCATGGTCGGCGCCACCCAGATCGCCCGCGGCCGCTCGAACGCCGCCCAGGCCGCCCCGACGAGCACCACGGTCGCGGTGATGATGAGCATCGCCATGGCCACCGTGACGGGCCGATGCCCATCGAGCCGGCTGGCCCCGTGCAGCGCCCACCCGTTCCAGACATCACCGCCCCGCTGCAGCAGCGTCGCCGTCCCATAGTTCGTCTCGACGGTGACGGTGTTGTCCTCCCGCGCCCACGGCAGCGCGAGCGCGATGAGGGCGGCGACCGCACCGATGAGCGCCACAACCCGGCTGCCCAGCCCGGCCGTCGTAGGCCCATTGGGCGCCGACGGTGGCGGCACGGCCTCGACCACGGCCTCATGCGGTGAGCTCATGCCCGTAGACCGTAGTCGCCGGGAACCAGGCTCGTCACTGCCCCGGACCGATGGCTTTTCGACACTTACCGAACCCAACACTCAGCACGTGAGCCAGCTCGCACCACCCGGCCGCCACCACCCACCACCGACTCGGCCACCCGCTTCCCTGCCGCCGCCGCGTTTCCCTGCCGCCGCGGCGCTTCCGTGCCACCGTTAGTCGCCCGACGCACCCGCTCGGCAGTGGCCGCTTTCGTGCCGCCGCGCGCTTTCCTGGTGTCGCGGCGTTTCCCTGGTGTCGCCGCCTTCTTTGTCGCCGTTGGTCGCCCGACGCCGATGCCCCCGGCTCGGCGGTCTCGCTTTTCCTGGCGCCGCGCTTTCCTGGTGTCGCGGCGTTTCCCTGGCGTCGCCGCCTTTTTGCCGCCGCTGGTCGCCGACGCGGACGCCCACACTCGGCGGTGGTTGCTTTTCCTGGCGTCGCCGCCTTCTTGTCGCCGTTGGTCGCCCGACGCGGACGCTCCCACTCGGCGGTGGTCGCTTTACTGACGCTGCCGCGTTCCCTGGCGTCGCCGCCTTTTGTCGCCGTTGGTCACCCGACGCGGACGCCCCCACTCGGCGATGGTCGCTCGGTCCTGGCCCGCACGGTCCGTCTCTCTACCCCCGCGACCCACAAACAGCCCGTCTCGCTCATCATCCCCGGCGGCCCCCCCGGGCGGCCTGCCCCCGGCGCCCCCGGTGACCCCCCTCCGGCGGCCCCGCCCCTGCGAAGCCCCGCTACTTCCCCTGCGCGATCGGTTTCCGGCGCCCTGCCTGCTGCCGATACCCCGGATGCACCCCCGGCGTCAGCCCCTGCTGATCGGCGATCCGCTGCAGCAACCCAGTCAGCTGCCGCCGCTCCTCCGGCTCCAGACCCTCGAGCAGCTCATCGTCGTGCTCCGTAGCGATCGCGCGCATATCCATCATGATCTGCTCGCCGTCCACGGTCAGATACAGCTCGTGATGCCGGCGATCCGTGCTGCCCGGCCGGCGTTCGACCAGACCCTTGTGGTTGAGGTTGTCGATGAGCACGACGACGCGGCTCGGCACCACGCCCAGGTCGACAGCGACCGACTGCTGGCTGCGCCCCGGCTGCCCGTTGATCATCCGCAGCAACCCGACCTCGGCCGGGGAGAGGCCCAGTTGCTGCACCCGATCCGCGAACAGCTCCGCCGCGTGCGCCCCAAGTTGAGACAAGAGGAAAGCCGCTCCTCGTGGTCGCTTGGGTTGCCCGCCGTCCGTCATGGGTCTATCGTACACCAAGAGAACGATTCACTCCAATGAACTATTCAGCCACCTGAAAGGAGTGCTCGCATGTCGTTCACCAGCCATCCAGACCTGTCAGGCAAGGTCGCCCTCGTCACCGGAAGCTCGCGTGGCATCGGCGCCGCCACCTGCCGCGCGCTGGCGGCCAACGGTGTCCGCGTCGCCGTCAACGGCCGCGACGTCGCCGCCGTCGATCGGGTCGTCAGCGAGATCACCGAGGCCGGCGGCACCGCCCTGGCCACGGTCGGCGACGTGACCGACGCCGCGACCGTGCACCGCATCCGCGAGGACGTCGAACGCGCCCTCGGCCCGATCGACATCCTCGCCCCGTTCGCCGGTGGCCAGGGCCGCCCCGTCCCGACCGCCGACCTGGGCGCCGACCAGTGGCGCGCCACCATCGAATCCGACCTGACCTCGGTCTTCCTGGCCGTGCGCGAGGTCCTGCCAGGCATGATCGACCGCCGCGCCGGCGTGATCATCACGATGTCCTCCACCGCCGGCCGCCTGGCCGGCCTGGCGAGCATCGCCTACGCCTCGGCCAAGGCCGGCGTCGTGATGTTCAGCAAGCACCTGGCCAGCGAGGTCGGCCGGCACGGCATCCGGGTCAACTGCCTGGCCCCGTCGGCGGTCCTCAACGACCGCATGCACGCCAACATGACCGAGCAACAGTTCGCCGAGATGGTGCAACACTTCCCACTGGGCCGCATCGGCCGCCCCGAGGACATCGCCGAGGCCGTCCTCTACCTCTCCTCCGACGCCGCCTCCTGGATCACCGGCGCCACCCTGGACCTCACCGGCGGCCGGGTGATCGTATGACCGCCAACACCCCCAGCGGCGGCTTCACCGGACCTCACCAGCGGCCGGGTGATCGCATGACCACCGACACCTCAGCGGCGGTTTCACCTCCGCGGCGGCGCGTGCAGGGCGGCCCGCACCTGGGCGCGCTCGGGATTGTGGTCGCGGCGCTGTTCCTGGTCGGGCTGGTGCTCGGCACCGGCGGCCGGGTGATCGTATGACCACCGACACCTCAGCGGCGGTTTCACCTCCGCGGCGGCGCGTGCAGGGCGGCCCGCACCTGGGCGCGCTCGGGATTGTGGTCGCGGCGCTGTTCCTGGTCGGGCTGGTGCTCGGCACGGCACTGGCCGGCGGCCATCCATACCCGTCGCCGTTCGGAGATGGCGCGGACATCGTGGCGTACTTCCGCGAAAACCCCAACCCGGTCAGGCTCGGCGGTGCGTTCCAGTTCGGCGCCGCCATCCCGCTGGCCATCTACGCGGCAACCGTGAGCGCGCGGCTGCACCAACTCGGCATTCGCGTGCCGGGGCCGACGATCGCGCTCGCGGGCGGGCTGCTCGCATCGGGGTTCCTGGCGCTGTCGGGCCTGATCGGCTGGACCCTGTCGCGGGCGGAGGTGCAGGGCGACCCGGCGCTCGTACGGGCGCTGCAATTCCTGAACTTCGGCGCCGGCGGCGTCGGGCACGTCGTGCCGCTGGGGTTGCTGGTGGCCGGGATCGCGGTTCCGGGACTGCTCGCCCGGCTGCTGCCGAGGTGGCTCGCCTGGGCCGGGCTGGTGATCGCCGGTATCGCGGAACTGTCGACCCTGGCACTGCTGGTGGACGGGGCCTCGTACCTGCTGCCGGTCGCCCGGTTCACCGCCCTCGCCTGGCTGATCGCCGCCGGTTTCCTGTTGCCGCGCCAACGAGTCCGGGCTGAGGGATAAAGAGTCGGAGTTCCTGTTGCCGCACCAACGAGTCCCGGCCGAGGGCCAAGGAGTCCGAGTTCCCGCTGCCGTGCCAACGAGTCCGGGCCGAGGGCCAAGGAGTCGGAGTTCGTGCTGCCATGCCGACGAGTCCGGACCGAGGGGCTTGCGAGTCAGACCTCCGCTGGGAGGCGAGAGCGCAGGAGTGCGAGATGCAGGACCGTTGTCGGGCCGAGGACGCGCAGAGGGGAGATGCAGGTCCGTTGCCGGATCGAGGGCTACGGAGTCAGACCTCCGCTGGGGGAGGACGCGCAGGAATGGCGGATGCGAGACCGTTGCCGGGCCGCGGTCGAACAGCTGGAAGGAGTCAGACCTCCGCTGAAGGTAGTGCGCGTAGGAGCGGGGGGACGCAGGACCGTTGCCTGGCGCGTTGAACAGCCGCGGTTGAGCAGTTGGAAGGAGTCAGACCTCCGCTGAAGGGAGGGCGCGCAGGAGTGGCGGGTGCAGGACCGTTGCCGGGCCGCGTTGGAACAGTTGGGCGGGGCGGCCGCGGTCGCCCTCGGTGGAGCGGCCCGTCGGCTCTACGAAGCCCGGCGTCGAGGTGGCCTTGCGGTGGAAGTTGCGGGGGTCGAGCTTGGCCGACCAGACGGCCTCGTAGACCTGGCGGAGTTCGGCGATGGTGAACTCCGGGGGGCAGAAGGCGGCGGCCAGCGGCGAGTACTCCAGCTTGGCGCGGGCTCGTTCCACGCCGTCGGCCAGGATTGTGGCGTGGTCGAAGGCTAGGGCGGGCAAGGAGTCGACCGGGAGCCACGCGGCCTCGGCGGCGTCGCTGCCCGCGGACGGGGTGGGGGCGTCCGGCAGTAGGGCGAGGTAGGCCACGGTCACTACGCGGCCTCGCGGGTCGCGGTTCGGGGTGCCGTACGTGGCGAGTTGCTCCAGGTGGGCGGCTGACGGGCTCAGCGCGGTCTCCTCCCGCAGCTCGCGGATCGCCGCCTCCGGCAGGTCCTCCCCATCCAGGACGAAGCCGCCCGGCAGGGCGTAGGTGCCCTCGAAGGGCGGGATGGCCCGGCGGATCAGCAGGACGTGCAGGGCGTCCTGCCGGACGGTGAGGATCACCAGGTCGACCGTGACGGCGAAGGTCATGTATTTATCACCACATTGACGAGAAAGGGCGACGACTTATATCGTCTACATGACGATAACTCATGGGGAGGGTCGCCATGGCGGACGTGACACGGCGTCTGTTTCTGCGCCACCTTCGCGGGGCGCCGACGAGCTGGGTGCGGCACCACGTCAAGGGCAAGGTGCAGCACGAAGGGGTTGGACAATCGTTCTGGTACCGGCCGTTGACCGCGGTCCTCAGCGAGGTACCAGTCGATGATCGTGAATTGCCGTTGCTGTTCCACGCGCGGACCGGTGACTTTGCGGATGTGACGGTGCAGGCGACCGTGACGTATCGGATCAGCGCGCCGGCCACGGCGGCCGAGCGGCTCGACTTCTCGGTCGATCCGAAGGGCGGGCAGTGGCGGGCCCAGCCGCTGGACCAGGTGGCGACGCTGCTCGCTGAGCTGGCTCAGCAGCCGGCGCTCGATCTGCTCGCGCGGTTGCCGTTGACCGAGGCGCTGACGGCCGGGATCGCGCCGGTGCGGGAGGCGGTGTCGGCGGCGCTGGGCAGCGATCCGCGGCTCACCGACACCGGGGTGAGCGTGGTCTCGGCGCGGGTGGTGGCGATCCGGCCCGAGCCGGACCTGGAGCGGGCGCTGCAGACGCCGACCCGCGAGGCCGTACAGCAGGAGGCCGACCGAGCCACGTACGCGCGCCGGGCGCGGGCCGTGGAGCAGGAGCGGGCGATCGCCGAGAACGAGCTGCAGAACAAGATCGAGCTGGCCCGGCGGGAGCAGCAGCTGGTCGAGCAGCACGGCGCGAACACCCAGCGGCAGGCCGAGCTCGACGCGGCCGCGGCGCTCGTCGCGGCGCAGGCCGAGGCGGACCGGGCCAAGGTCGCGGCCGAGGCGGAGGCGGAACGGTCGGGCATCACGGCGACCGCCGACGCCGAGCGGAGCCGGATCGCGGCCGCCGCCGAGGCCGAGGCGGACCGGCTGCGCATGGCGGCGCGGGCCGACGGTGTGCGCGCCGTCGGACTCGCGGAGGGCGAGGCGGAGGCGGCGCGGCTGGCGGCCTACCGTGACCTCGCACCGGCGGTACTGCAGGCGCTGGCCCTTCGGGACCTCGCCGGTCAGCTGCCGGAGATCGGCCAGCTCACCATCACCCCGGACATGTTGACCGGCCTGCTCGGGCGTCTGGGCCAGTCATGAGCAGGCGCCGAGGTCGAGTCGAGGTGCGCGGTCGCTGCAGGCCGGCCGCGCGAGGGTGCCGGGGGCGAGTCGGAGTGCGTGATCGCCTGCGGCCGTCCGTGCGTGGGTGCCGGGGGCGAGGAGAGGTGCGCGATCGTCCGGGGCTGCTCGTCAACATCCGTGCACCCCGTGTGGTCGCCGACGTGCGCGACCGCCCAGGGCCGGCCACGAGCACCCGGGCACCCCGCGGGCGAGTCGAGGTGCGTGATCGCCCGGAGTCGGTCGAGAGAGGACGCGGCGAGTTGGTCGAGGTGCGCAATCGCCTTGGGAGCGTCCAAGGAGATCTCGAGGCGCGCGAGCGTGGGAGCGGCGAGTTGGTCGAGGTGCGCGATCGCCTCGGGAGGGTCAAGAGCGAACTCGTCGAGGCGCGCAACCACGGGCGCGGCGAGTCATGAGCACCCTCGCACCCCGCGCGGTGGTTGTGTCGCGGCGTAGTGAGCTCGACGAACTCCTCGCTCGGCACGGCACCCGCGCGGCCGCCGACTACTACCTGCGCCAGCGCGGGCGGGACCTGGACGAGGTGGCCAAGCGGCACGCGGCCCTGAACGCCGCGCTCACCGCCGCCGGCGCCGCGATCCCCGCGGACTGGCGGCGTGGGCACATCGACCGGGAGGATCTGCCGCGGTTCCTGTTCGGGCCGGAGGACATCGTGATCGCCGTGGGGCAGGACGGGCTCGTCGCGAACGTGGCCAAGTACCTCGACGGGCAGCCGGTGATCGGGGTCGATCCGGAGCCGGGGCGCAATCCCGGGGTGCTGGTGCGGCACTCGGCCAAGGCGCTGCGCGGACTGCTGCACAAGCGGAACACCGAGCAGCGCACCATGGTGTCCGCGCGCCTCGACGACGGGCAGGAGCTGATGGGCCTGAACGAGGTGTACTTCGGGCACGTCGGCCACCAGTCCGCACGGTACACGTTGACGACCCAAGGCGGGGAACGCGAACGGCAGTCGTCCTCCGGAGTCGTGGTGGGGACCGGGACCGGGGCGACCGGTTGGTGCTCGTCGATCGCGCTGGAACGCGCCGGTGCGCCCGAGCTGCCGGCGCCGCTCGCGCATGAGGTGTGCTGGTTCGTGCGCGAGGCCTGGCCCTCGCCGGCCACCGGGGCGACGCTGACCAGCGGGCGGCTCGGCGGCGACGAGCGGCTGGAGCTCGCCTGCGAGGGGGAGCGGCTCGTGGTGTTCGCCGACGGGCTGGAGAGCGACCGGCTGGAGCTGGCGTGGGGGCAGCGGGTGAGCATCGGAGTAGCAGAGCGGCGTCTCAACCTGGTCGTGTGAAACATTGGGACGGTGAAAACCTTCCCGCTGGGCAAGCGCAACGTCCACCGCGTCGGGTTCGGCGCCATGCAGCTGCCCGGGCGCGGTGCCTTCGGGCCGCCCCGGGACCGGGCCGAGGCGCTCGCCGTCGTGCGCCGAGCCGTCGACCTGGGCGTCGACCACATCGACACTGCGCAGTACTACGGGCCCGACGTGGCCAACGAGATCCTGCGCAGCGCACTGTACCCCTATCCGGAGGAGCTCGTCTTCGTCAGCAAGGTCGGCGCCAAGCGCGACGAGAAGGGCGGCTGGCTCCCCGCGCAGCGACCTGCGGAGCTCCGGGCCGGAGTCGAGGAAAACCTTCGGGCACTTGGGTTGGACAAGCTGCATGCGGTCAACCTGCGGCTGCATTCGAAAGACGCGGCGTCGGTACTGGATGAGCAGCTCGACGCCATGATCGACCTACGCGACGCGGGGCTCATCGACGGCATCGGGATGAGTAACGTCGACGTGGAGCAGCTCCGGCAGGCCGTCGACAAGACCGAGATCGTCTGCGTGCAGAACCCGTTCAACCTGGTCGACCGGGCGTCGCAGCCCGTGCTGGAACTGTGCCGGGAGCGCGGGATCGCGTTCGTCCCGTTCTTCCCGCTCGGCGCGGCGTTCGGGCGGGCGCGGGTGCTCGGGCACCCCAAGGTCAAGGCGGTCGCGGAACGGCTCGACGCCACCCCGGCCCAGGTCGCGCTGGCGTGGGTGCTCGCGGTCGCCGACAACACCCTGCTGATCCCGGGCACGGCGTCGCTGGAGCACCTCGAGGAGAACATGGCGGCGGGGCACCTGAAGCTCGACGAGCAGGCGATGGCCGAACTGAGCACTGCGGGTACACCATGAAGAAACGACAGGTCGGAAACCTTCTCGCGCTGGCGGTCCTGTCGTATCTGAGCCGTGCGGCGATGCACCCGTATGAGCTGAGCAAGACCCTGCGCAACCACGGCGACGCGCGCAGCATCAAGTTCAATCACGGCTCGCTGTACATGGTGGTGCAGCAGCTGGCCAAGGCCGGTTTCGTCGCCGAGCAGGAGGTGAACCGGGACGGCGCGCGCCCGGAGCGGACCGTGTACCAGATCACCGACGCCGGGCGGGAGGAGCTGCGGGACTGGCTGCGGGAGCTGGTGGGGGAGCCGCAGCACGAGTACCCGGCGTTCGTGTCCGCGCTGTCGATGATTGCCGCGCTGACGCCCAACGAGGTCATCCCGCTGCTGCGCAACCGGCTGAAGGGCCTCGCCGACCTGCGCGCCGAGGCGGAGGAGTCGATCGAGAAGTCCGAGGCCGAGGGGGTGCCGGCGCTGTTCCTGATCGAGGAGCAGTACCGCGTCAGCCTCCTCGACGCCGAGATCACCTTCGTCCAGAACCTGTTCGCGCACGTCAACGAGTGGGGCCCGATGTGGGCCGCCGCCCACGGCGAAGAATACCGCCCCGAATAGTTGACACTGACTAGTCGCTCCCGGATAGTTGGTATCAACTAATCCAGAGAGCGGGGACTGGTCATGGAGAAGATCGGCAAAGCGGTCGTCATCGGCGGCGGCATCGGCGGTCCGGTGGCGGCGATGGCACTGCAGAAGGTCGGCATCGAGGCGACGGTCTACGAGGCCTACGACGGCTTGGCGACCGGGGTCGGCGGCGCCCTCGGCCTCGCTCCCAACGGCCGCCAGGCCCTGGCCGCGATCGGCGCCGAGGAGCGGGTCGTCGCGGCCGGCCGCCCGATGCGCTCGATGATCATGCAGAGCTGGACGGGCAAGCAGCTGGGCGAGTTCACGGCCCCCGACCGCCTCCCCGAGCAGCTGCTGATCTGGCGCTCCGACCTCTACCGCGCCCTCTACGACGAGGCCGCCGACCGCGGCATCCGCATCGAGCACGGCAAGCGCCTGGTCTCCCTCGACGGCCCGGTCGCCACCTTCGCCGACGGCACCACCGCCGCCGGCGACATCCTGATCGGCGCCGACGGCATCCGCTCCACGGTCCGCCACGCGATCGACCCCAACGCACCCGCCCCGCGCTACGCCGGGTTGCTCGGCTTCGGCGCCCGCTGCTCCGCCGAGGGGCTCGTCCCGACCGGCCCGAAGATGCACATGGTGTTCGGCAAGCGGGCCTTCTTCGGGTACCAGATCGAGCCCGACGAGGCCGGCTGGTTCGCCAACCTGCCCCACCCGACCCCGATGCGCGCCGCCGAGGCCCAGGCCACCCCGGCCGAGGAGTGGCTGCGCCGGATCGCCGAGACGGCCAGCAAGGACCGCACGCCGATGGTGGACATGATCCGGCGTACGCGCCCGGAGGACCTGGTCATCACCGGCGGCCTCGAGGACATCCCGAGCGTGCCGGTCTGGCACCGCGGCAACGTGGTCCTGCTCGGAGACGCGGCGCACGCCACCTCGCCGAGCTCGGGGCAGGGGGCGTCCCTCGCCATCGAAAGCGCGGTGCAGCTGGCCCGGGGTCTGCGGGATCTGCCGGTGCAGGCGGCCTTCACGGAGTACGAGCGGATGCGGCGAGAGCGGGTGGAGCGGATCATCAAGATGGCGTCGCGGACGAACGCGGACAAGGCGGCGGGGCCGGTGGGGCGGTTGCTGCGCGACATGCTGATGCCGATCGCGATGAAGGCGTTCGCGGACCCGGAGAAGTTCGCGTGGCAGTTCGACTACCCGATCGAGTTCGATGCGCCGGTTCGGGAGATGGTTGCTGCTCGATGAGGTGAAGGCTGCGGGGCCGGGGGCCGGGGGGGTGTCCCTATGGGTTTCGTCAAGCGGCAGCTTGACGGGCTTGGTAGGGCGTCTGGTCTCGGAGCATGGCGAACAGGACGTCGCAGCGGCGGCGGGCGAGGCAGATGAGGGCGGCGTTGTGGCGTTTGCCGGCGGCGCGTTTGCGGTCGTAGTAGGCCCGTGAGGGTGGGTGCGAGAGGCTGGCGAACGCGGCGAGGAAGAACGCGCGTTTCAGCTGCTTGTTCCCGCCCTTAGGTGGGTGTTCGCCGCGGATGCTGCTGCCGGAACGGCGGGTGACCGGGGCCAGGCCGGCGTAGGCGGCCAGATGTCCGGGGGTCGGGAAGGCGCCTCCATCGCCGACCTCGAGGAGGATGCGGGCTGCGGTCCTGACCCCGATGCCCGGCATCGACGTCAGGACCGAGGCAAGAGGGTGCGCATCAAGCATCCCTTCGACCTCCCGGGCCACCTCGTCACGCTGGCGCAGCACCTCGCGCAGACTCTCAGCGAGTTTCGGCAGGATCTTCTCCGCCGCAGCGGTGCCTGGAACGGTCACCGTCTGCTCGCCCAGGGCGGCGACGAGCTGCTCGACCAGACGTTCGCCCATGCGGGGTGCGTGCGGACGGACGATCTCGGCGAGTTTCGACCGGCCCGCGCGACGCAGACCGGCCGGGCCGCCGCAGCGTGACAGCAGTTCCAGCACGGCTTTGTGCTGGACTTTCGGCCCGAGGACCCGCTCGAGGGCGGGGTGGATCTGGGTCAGCAGCCCGCGGAGGCGGTTGCTGATCCGGGTGGCTTCACCGGCGAGGTCGTCGTCGAAGCCGACCAGGACCTCGAGCTCGGCCAGGGTCTCGTCGCCGACGTCGACGCGGCGCAGGGTGTGCGGCAACGTGCGGGCGGCGTCAGCGATGACGTAGGCGTCACGGGCGTCGGTCTTCGCTGCACCCGGGTGCAGGTCCGCGATGCGGCGCATCGCCAGTCCGGGCAAGTATGCGACCTGGTGGCCGCCGTGCCGGGCGACCGCGACCGGCAGCGCCCCGATCGAGGCCGGCTGGTCAACCACCACCAGAACCCGGCCATGCCGGGCGAGCCGGTCGAACACCTGCCGCAGCTTCGCCTCGGTATTGACCAACGCGGCGTCGTGCAGCCGCTTGCCCTCCCGGGTCAACGCCACCGCGTGATGGCCGTCCTTACCGACGTCAAGCCCGAGAAACACCTGATAGTCGCCGTGCACATCGCCTCCCCGCGACGGTCCCAAGCCTCGATCGCGAACTTGGCGTCGACTGCCGGCAGCCACGTTACGAAGAGACCTACCCAGGCACATCAGGTGGTCGTGTCCCTATCAGCGGTCCGTCGACGCCACCCAGCCCGGCGACAACACCCCCCGGATCATGCCGACGACAGGGGCAGTAAGTCATACCGAACCAGGCGACCGAGCGCCCCCAACGGGGACCTAAAAAAGGTAACGGGTGGTGGGGGGGGAAGTGTCAGAAAGGCTCACTGCCTTGTGATGTCGGCTAGTGTCCTGAGTCGTTAAATCGTCGTCAGTGGGTACAGGTGTGTTATGCCGTTGCCGACAGCAGTACCGATCGTGCTTACTGATGACGAGCGAGAGCAGTTGCTAGCGTGGTCGCGTCGTCCCTCGAGTGCGCAGGCCCTGGCGTTGCGGTCGCGGGTGGTCCTTGCCTGCGCGGCTGCCGGCGGGGCCGCGAACGGGCAGATCGCCGAGGAACTCGGCGTTTCGCGTAGCACGGTGACGAAGTGGCGGAACCGGTTCGCCGGTGATCGGCTCGACGGCCTGCTGGACGAGCCGCGGCCCGGCCGGCCCCGCACGATCGCCGACGCTGATGTAGAGCGGGTGATCACCACAACCCTCGAGACGACACCGAAGGACGCCACGCACTGGTCGACCCGCTCGTTGGCTGCTGAGGTTGGTCTGTCGCAGACCGCGATCTCACGGATCTGGCGGGCGTTCGGATTGCAGCCGCACCGGCAGGACGCGTGGAAACTGTCGAAGGACCCGCTGTTCATCGACAAGGTCCGTGATGTCGTCGGGCTGTACCTCGATCCGCCGGAACGCGCCGTGGTGTTGTGCGTGGACGAGAAGTCGCAGATCCAAGCACTGGACCGCACCGCCCCGGTCCTGCCGATGCTGCCCGGCACCCCGGCCCGCGCCACCCACGACTACGTCCGGGCCGGCACCTCAAGCCTCTACGCCGCCCTCGACCTGGCCACCGGCCAGGTGATCGGCTCCCTCCATGCCCGGCACCGCGCGATCGAGTTCAAGAAGTTCCTCCAGACCCTCGACCGGCAGGTCCCGGCGGACCTGGACGTGCACGTAGTGCTGGACAACGCCTCCACCCACAAAACCCCGACCATCAAACGCTGGCTGACCGCCCACCCGCGGTTCGTCCTGCACTTCGTCCCGACCAGCGCATCCTGGCTCAACCTCGTCGAACGCTGGTTCGGGGAACTGACCACCAAGAAACTCCAACGCGGCACTCACCGCACCGTCCGCGCCCTCAACACCGACATCCGCGCCTGGATCGAGGCCTGGAACAACAACCCAAAGCCCTATGAGTTCCCCCCGGTTTGGCGGAGCTTCTCAAACGTGATCGACTGATCATGGGGAGGAAGTTCTGTGGCCGCACCGAAGAAGTACCCCGACGAGCTGCGTGCGCGTGCCGTGCGTCTGTATCGCGAGTCGAACCCGAAGCCGACCATCCGGCGACTCGCCGAGCAGCTGAACGTGCATCACGAGGCGTTGCGGAACTGGATTCGCCAGGCTGAGGCCGACGCAGGTGAACGACACGATCGGCCGACGACCGAGATGGCGCAGGAGAACCGCCGGCTGCGGGAAGAGGTCGCTGAGCTGCGCCGGGTGAATGAGATCCTGCGTGCTGCGAGCAGCTATTTCGCGTCGGAGCTCGGCCCGGCCCGGCGACGGTCATGAGGTTCATCAACGAACACTCCGGCCGCTTCGCGGTCGCGCTCCTGCTACGGGTCCTCAACATCGCCGAGTCAACCTACTACCAGTGGGTGCGCGCAGCCGAGCAGCCATGTGACCGCGACCTGGTCGACCTCGGCCTGCTCTCCAACATCTACGAGATCTGGGAAGCCTCCGGCTGCACCTACGGCGCGGACCGGGTGCATCGGCAACTGCGCCGTGACGGCATCCGGGTCGGCCGTAAGCGGGTCGAGCGGCTCATGGCGCAGCAGAGCTGGCACGGGGCGTTCCTGCGCCGCGGCTGGCGTGGCGGGTCAACCCGGCAGGACCCGCGGCACACGCCGGCACCGGACCTGGTCAATCGGCAGTTCACCGCGGCTGGCCCGAACCGGCTGTGGGTCGCAGACGCCACCCGCATCCCCTGCGGCGAGGGCGTGTTCTGGCTGGCCGCCGTCCGCGACGTGTTCTCCCGCCGCATCGTCGGCTGGAAGACCTCCGACCGGTGCGACACCGACCTGATTCTCGCCGCTCTCGAGTACGGCATCTGGTCCCGCGACGTCCGCGACGGCCAGCTCATACATCACAGCGACCGCGGGTCGAACTACACGAGCTTCCGCTTCTCGCAACGCTTGCAGGACAACGGAATCCGGCCGTCGATGGGCTCGGTCGGTGACTCGTTCGACAACGCCCTGATGGAGAACTTCTGGTCCACTCTGAAGATCGAACTCGTCTACCGAACGAGCTGGCGGACTCGCGACGAGGCCGAGAACGCGATCTTCACCTACATCGACACCTGGTACAACACCCGCCGCATCCAACGCGAACTCGGCTACCGCAGCCCCGACGAGTACGAGGCCGCCTGGCACGCCCAGGCCGAGCCAGATAACCTCAGCCCTGCCCCGACCGGAAGCAGGTAACCACCGCTCCGTCGAAACGGGGGGAACTCACTATGTCTGGACCAAGACCGCCGACCAGATCCTCGAATCCATCGCCCGCTACTGCACACGCATTAACGACTCACGACACTAGTGGTTTCGGTCGTGTTTGAAGGGCCTGGCATTTCCGGAAGCCCCGAAGGTTGCCGTGCTGGTCAGAGATGTCGGCTTGTGGTTTCGGTTGTCTTTGAAAGGCCTAGCATCTGTTGCGTGGATGCTGAGCTTGAGTCGTTGCCGCGGATTGGGGCGCCTGCTACTCGGGCGCTCCACAACGCTGGGTATACGCGGCTGCGGGAACTTGATCGGGTGTCTCGGGCTGAGCTGGCCAAGTTGCATGGGATGGGGCCCAAGGCGCTCGGAATACTCGACGAGGCGCTAAGCAGGCACGGGCTGTCGTTTAGCTGACCTGACCCACGGTGGGGGGCTGCTACGTTGCGTGACATGCGGCTCGCTACGTTCAACGTGGAGAATCTGTTCGCTCGGGCCAAGGCGATGGACAACACCGTGCGGGAGGTCGGGCAGCCGGCGCTCGCGGCGTTTGAGACGTTCAATCGGATCGCGGCCAACGACGAGTACAGCGACGACGACAAGGCGGCCATGCTCGACGCCCTTGTCACGCTGAAGGTGCTGGTGCAGACGAGGGCCGGGCGGCGGCTCAATCCCAGTCAGTTCGACACGGCCTGGGCGCTGCTCCGGGAGAACCGGGGCGACTTCCTGGCCGCGCCCAGTGATCGGGAGCCGCGGATCGTGGCCAAGGGGCGCGGGGACTGGACCGGGTGGGTGGAGCTGATCACCGAGCCGGTTGACGAGGTCGGCACGCGGATGACGGCTCGGGTGATCGGGGAGCTCGCGGCCGACGTGCTGTGTCTGGTCGAGGCCGAGAACCGGCCGGCGCTGGTGCGGTTCAACGACGAGTTGCTGGAGCGGCGCTACGAGCACGCGATGCTCGTCGACGGCAACGATCCGCGCGGGATCGATGTCGGGCTGGTGGCCACCGGCGACGTCACCATTGACTGGGTGCGCAGTCACGTCGACGTGCCCGATCCGGCCGTGGCGGGGAAGCGGTTGTTCAGTCGGGACTGCCCGCTGTACAAGCTGAAACTGGAAAGCGGCGCCGTTCTGTATCTGTTGCTGAACCATCTCAAGAGTCAGTCGTTCGCGTCGGGCGATCCGGATCCGTTGCGGACGCGGCAGAGCACCGAGGTGCGGGCGATCTACGACCGGCTGCGGGCGGAGGGTGCGGAGTACATCGCGGTGCTCGGGGACTTCAACAAGGGGCCCGACCGGCACGATCCGAAGCACCACCCGACGCTGGAGGCGCTGCTCGACGCCGGGACGCCGCTGGTCAGCTGCTATGACCTGGATGCGTTCGGGGGGCTGTTCGACCCGAAGGACACCGGCAAGGAGCGGCCGGGCACGTTCCAGTCGTGCACCATCTCCAACCGGCTCGACTACATTCTGCTCTCACCCGAGCTGGCGGCCAAGGTGACCGGCGGCGGGGTGTTCCGCAAGGGGCTCTGGGGGAGCCCGGAGAACAAGAATCCGCCCAAGCTGTGGACGACGTACCAGGAGCTGACCGCCGCCAAGCACGGGGCCAGCGACCACGCGGCGGTCTGGGTGGACCTGGACATCTAGGGCAATACCGCGTGGCAGTATCGGTGCCATGACTTTGGCAGTGCTGGGCACCGGGATCATGGGCGCCGCGATCGTCCGCAACTGGCGCAAGGCCGGGCACGAGGTGCGGGTGTGGAACCGCACCCGCGCCCACGCCGAGCCGCTCGCCGCCGACGGGGCGGTCGTGGCGGACAGTGCGGCCGAGGCCGTCACCGGGGCCGATCCGGTGGTGACCATGCTGTTCGACGCGGGCGCGGTGGCCGACGTCATGCGGGCGGCGGCGCCGGGGCTCGCGCCGGGGACGCTCTGGCTGCAGCTGAGCACGGTCGGGGCCGACGGCGCCGACGAGCTGGCCGGGCTCGCGTCGGAGTTGGGCCTGTTGTACGTCGACGCGCCCGTCCTCGGCACCCGCGGCCCCGCCGAGCAGGGGCAGTTGCACGTGCTCGCGTCCGGGCCGGCGGAGGTCCGGGGCCGGGTCGAGGAGCTGGCGGCGCCGATCGCGGCCAAGGTCAGCTGGCTCGGCGCGGCCGGGCAGGGCAGCCGCACCAAGCTCGTCGTGAACAGCTGGGTGGTGACCGCGACCGCTGCGTACGCCCAGAGCGCCGCCCTCGCCGACGCGCTCGGTGTCGACCTGCTGCCGTTGATCGCCGGCGGCGCCCTCGACTGGCCGTACGCGCAGGTCAAGGGCCCGATGATGCAGCGCCGCGACTATCCGGTGGCGTTCCCGGCCGAGGGTGCGGCCAAGGACGCCCGGCTCGTGAGCGAGCTCGCGGCGTCCCTCGGCGTCGATACGTCCATCGTGGACGCGGCCCGCGGCCGGTACGACGAGGCCCTCGCCCGTGGCCTGGGCGAGCGCGACCTGGCCGCCGTCTACGAGGCCGTCCGCCGGCCGAAGTGAGCCTGACCCGCCGGTCCTTCCTCGCCCTGGCCGCGGCCACCGCCGTGGCCGGGTGCGAGGCGCATGCCGCGCCGTCCAACCCGACAACTCCGACGACCGCCGTCACCCAGGATGATGCCGGCCTCAAGCCGGCCGTCGCCCGCTACCTGCAGCCGACGCCGGAGAATCCGCACCATCCGCTGTACCCGGGCGCGGTCGCCTTCGCCGCCGTCGACGGCCGGGTCGCGGCGCACTTCGCGGTCGGCGACGCCGTGCGGTACGCGGCCGACAAGTCCGAGCTGCCGGCCGCCGAGCGCGTCACCGCCCGCCCCGACACCATCTACGACCTGGTTTCGCTGACCAAGATGTTCACCGCGGTCCTGGCCCTGCGACTGGTCGAGCGCGGCCGACTCGACCTGGACGCCCCGGCCGCGCGCTATCTCCCGTTCTTCGACACCAAACCCGGCATCACGGTCCGCATGCTGTTCACCCACACCTCGGGCCTGTCCAAGGACACGCCACTGTCAGGAACAACCCCAGAAGAACGGCTCGCATCGGTACTGCGCCAGCCTCCCGTAGCCGCCCCCGGAACCGGCTTCCTGTACGCCGACCAGAACTTCATCGCCCTCGGCGCGATCGTCACCGGCCTGACCGGCGACTCCCTCGACACCCTGGTCCGCCGCGACATCGCCGCCCCGCTCGGCATGCCCGACACCGGCTACCTCCCGCCGCCGACCCTGCTACCGCGCATCGCGGCGACCGAGCACGGCCTGCGCGGCACCGTCCACGACCCGGCCGCCGCCGGCCTGGGCGGCGCAGCCGGCCACGCGGGCATCTTCTCCACGGCCGCCGACCTGGCCCAGTTCGCCCGCGCCCTGCTGGACGGCGGCGGCCCGCTGCTGCGACCCTCCACAGTGGACCAGCTGCGCACGGACAACAACGCCCGCTTCGGCCCGGCGGCGGCCCACGGGCTCGGCTTCGACATCGACCAGAGCTGGTACATGGGCCGCCTGGCGGGTCACGGCGCCTTCGGTCATACCGGCTTCACGGGTACCTCGCTGCTGGTCGACCCGCACCGCAAGCTGATCCTGGTGCTGCTGACCAACCGTGTCCACCCCGACGCGACGTGGGGCAGTGCCAACCCCGCCCGCAAGGCCGCCGCGAACGTCCTGGCCGGCTAGCCGGGCCGCGTCGCGGTGGCCGGTGGCCGGCGCAGGGTGCGGATCGCCAGCGTGGTGAGCCAGGCCAGGCCGATGTAGAGGGCGGCGCTCTCGAACAGGCCGGCCGGGGCGTCTGGCCAGGTGCCGCTGTACGCGAGCGTGACGAGCACGTCGGTGACGAGGAAGCACAGCGCGACGAGGATGCCCGCGGCGACGGCCCAGCCCCGGGCGACGCGGCGGGCGTAGACGAACGCCGTCACGCTCAGGCTGACGAACACGAGCGGGCCGGCGATCTGGTGCAGGATCCCGTGCCAGGAGGTGGTCGGGGTGGCGCCCGGTGGATAGTCCGGGCCGGGGTCGGTGGTGAAGAGCCCGGCCGCGACGAGCGCCAGGCCGGCCAGCGCGATCCAGCGGGGACCCCAGGCCGAGGCCGGCCCGTCCCGGATGGTCCGGCGCAGGCCGGTGGCGAAGACGACGACCAGGATGCCGGTCACCACGAAGTTCGCGGTCTGCAGCCAGCCCTGGGACGTCAGCGCGAGGTCGCTGATGAGGTGTCGCACCGGATCGAAGTGCGGCCGGACGGCGCCCTGGACCACCGTCGCCACGGTGAACAGCACGGGGCCGACGATCCCGGCGGCGAGGCGTACACGTGACATATCTGCTCCAATCATAATCTGCATCGTGCAGATAACGACTCGCGCAGATTATGCCCCGGTAGAGTGCGGCTATGTCAAGGTCAAGGCAGGCGCTGATGGCCGACCTGCAGGCGACGCTCACCCAGGCCGTGGCCGACGCGATCCTGGTGCAGCAGGCGGCGGCCGACCGCCTGGGGCTGCCGCTGGCCGACTTCAAGTGCCTGACCGCGCTGCTCGAACAGGGCACGGCCACCGCGGGCGAGCTGATGCAGCGCACCGGCCTCACCAGCGGCGCCGTCACCCGCATGGTCGACCGGCTGGAACGCGCCGGCTGGGTCCGGCGCACCCACGACACGGTCGATCGCCGCCGGGTCATCGTCGAACCCGTCGCCGCCCGCCTGGGCGAGATCGAACCCCTCTTCGCCGGCATGGCCACCGGCTGGAACACCGCCCTGGCCGGCTACGACGAAGCCCAGCTGCACCTGCTGCTCGACCTCTTCCAACGCATGCGCGCCCTGGCCCGCGAGCAGGCCGCAGCCATCCGCGCCGACCGGCCCTGACCGCGCGGCGAACACTGAGAATGGGGGCATGGTCCACATCACGATCGCTACAGTGACGATGAAGACGCACGTGCCGGCCGAGGTTGCACGGTTCTGGCGGGATCTGCTCGGTTACCGGGTTGCGCCGAACCACAGTGATTCGGTACTGCTCGTCGGCGACACCGGTCCGGCGCTGCTCATCCAGCCCTCCGCGGAGCCGGTCGAGCCGGGCGCGATCCACCTCGATCTGCGGCCGGACGACCAGGCGGCGTGCGTGGCGCGGGCGGTCGAGCTGGGGGCCCGGCCCGCCGACGTCGGGCAGCGGGGTGATGAGGGCTGGGTGGTCATGGCCGATCCCGGCGGCAACCTGTTCTGCGTCCTGGAGTCGCGGGCGGACCACCTCCGGCTCCTCTCGCAGGACCCCGGGACCCCCACCGACATTTAGCCGGCCTGGGCGGCGAAGCCGGTGTGCCAGGTGGGCTAGGCGAACACCGGCGGCTGGCCGGTTGCCTCGAGGACCGACAGCCACAGGTCGCCGTCCGGGTCGACCAGGTTGCGGGAGCTGATGGCCAGGGCGATCGGCACATGCACGAAGCGCCCCCGCCAGCGGCCGACGACCATTTCGGTGCGGCCGGCCATGGCGGCGTGGGCGGCGGCGTGGGCGAGGCGGATGCAGTACACGCTGTCGTAGGGGTCGGCGGGGACGCTGCGGATGGTGTAGCTCGGGTCGATGTACTTCAGGTTGGCCTCCACGCCGGCGGTGTCGAAGTGCGCGGCGATCCGGCCGCGCAAATAGCGGCCGAAGTCCTCCAGGCGCACGTTGCCCGACGCGTCGCGGCCGGTCGCCGAAAGGTATTCCTGGCCCGCGCCCTCGGCCACGACGACCATCGCGTGGCCGCGGTCGAGCACGCGGCGGCGCAGGTGCTCCAGGAAGCCGCCCGGGCCGTCGAGGGCGAACGGGACCTCCGGGATGAGGACGTAGTCGGCGTCGTTGTTCGCCAGCGCCGCGTAGCACGCGATGAAGCCCGAGTGCCGGCCCATGAGCTGGACCAGGCCGATGCCGTTGGGGAACGCGGTCGCCTCGACGTGGGCGGCTCGGATCGCCTCGGTGGCCTTGCCGAAGGCGGTCTGGAAACCGAAGGAGCGCTCGATGTACGGGATGTCGTTGTCGATCGTCTTCGGCACCCCGACGACGGCGATCCGCATGCCGCGCGCGGCCACGGTCTCGGCGATGCGCAGGGCGCCGCGCATGGAGCCGTCGCCGCCGATCACGAACAGCACGTTGAGGCTCAGGCGTTCCAGGCAGTCCACGATCTCGTCCGGGTCCTGGTTGCCGCGCGAAGTGCCGAGGATCGTTCCGCCGTACTCGTTGATGCCCGCCACCACCTCCGGGTCCAGATCCACGACGGGGCGGCCGTAGCGGGCGGTCAGCCCCTGGTACCCGTTGCGGAAGCCGACGATCCGCCGGACGCCGTAGTGGTTGGTGAGCTCCAGCACCAGCGCCCGGATCACGTCGTTGAGGCCGGGGCAGAGCCCGCCGCACGTGACGATGCCGACCCGGGTCTTGGACGGGTCGAAGTAGATTTTGGAGCGCGGGCCGCCGGGTTCGAAGCCGGGCAGTTCGGCCACCGGGACGCCGCGCGCGGCGACCAGGGCGACGGTGTCGTCGAGCAGGACGCGGTCGGTCTCGTCGACGTAGTGCTGGGTGGTGCCCTGCCGGCGCAGCAGCACCGACAACGGCGAGTCGACCCGGCACTCGCCGAGCCGGGCCACCTCGAGCTGTGCGCGTTCGTCGACCATGGAACCCATGGTCCGCCGGTGTCGTTTCGGGGCGGTTAATCGCTTGAGGCGCGGCCGGGCCGGGGTCATCGTGGAGGCATGCGGGTGACGTTTGTACGGTTCCCCGACCACGAGCGCGCGCACGTACGCATCGAGCGCGATGACGGCGTGGTGTACAAGATGGATTCGGGCCCATCCGGACCTGAGATGCCGCACGACCTCGTGCACTACACGGTCGAGGACGCGTTCGGCATGCGCGACGGGATCTGGGGGTCGATCGCCGGGGGTGTCGTGTTCCGCAGCATGCACCACGTCTCCGGGCGCCGGCCGCCGCACGCCGCCGAGCGGTCCAAGGACCTGATCCGCGAGCACCGTGAGCTCATCAAGCGCGCCGAGCACCTGGGCGGGCTGTGCGAGCGCGCCGCGGCGCTGCCCGACGCGGATCTGGCGCGGTTCGCGGTGCGGGACGCGTACATCCCGATGACCGTCGAGCAGTTGCGCACCGCGGCCGGGGCGCTGCGGCGGGCTCAGGCCGGCTGGTCGGCGCTCGCGGTCGGCGACGAGCTGGCGCTGGAGTGGCCGGGCTGGCGGCGGCTCACAGCAGCCCCGACGCCCGGGAGGACGGCACGACCGGGACGATCTCGAATTCGACCAGGTCGCTCCAGCTCGTGACCCAGCGCATGAGCGTCGTGAGGTCCTCGCACTCCATGAGCTGGTAGCAGCGGGCGAAGTCGGCGGCGACCCAGCTGTCGACGTACCGCAGCCCCGCGGGCAGCATCCGGCCCTGCTCGCGGGCGCGGGCGTACACCGGCTCGGCCTGCCCGCCACGGAACCGTTCGATCACCATGAACAGCATGTCCGCCAGTATCCAGGCTCCGGGCGACCACCCCACCGTCGCCGCCCGGAGCCTGGATGCGTTCGCGATGTAACGGAATGAAACGTCCTGTAACATCGCTGGACATCAGCAAACCGCCGCCTGGAGCGACTGTCAAGAGTCCTAACAGAGGAGGGGTGACGAATGGCCGGCCATCGCCGGGTGACCGTGCGCGACATCGCCGCCGAGACCGGCATGTCCATCGCCACCGTGTCGCGCGCGCTCAACGACCACCACGCGGTGACGCCCGCGACCCGCGCGCTCGTCCACGACGCGGCCGAGCGGTTGCGCGCGCGGATCGGGGTGAGCGGCAAGCCCAAGGGCGGCATCGTGTTCGTGCGCTGCCCGTACGTGCTCACCGACTACTTCGGCCTCATCGTCTCCTCGATCGCCGAGACGCTCACCCTGCACGGCCGCCAGCTCGTGCTCACCGCGGGCGAGGCCGCGCAGCGCACCCAGCTGCTGGCCGACCTCGACGGGCGTGAAGGGGTCACCGGCGCGATCGTGATCCTGCCGCCCGAGCCCGGCGACGACCTGGTCGAGCTGCAGCGGCGGCGGATGCCGTTCGTGGTCGTCGACCCGCGCACCACGCTGCCGCGCGACATCGTCTCGGTCTCGGCCGCGCACTTCGCCGGGGCCCGCCGCCTCACCGGGCACCTGGTCGAGCTCGGCCACCGGCGCATCGGCGTGATCGGCGGCCCGACCGAGTGGCTGGCCAGCGACGCCCGCCTGGCCGGGCACAACGCGGCCCTGGCCGACGTCGGCGTGCTGCCCGCGGCCGAGCTGCTGCGCAGCGTCGAGCCGACCACCGAGCACGGCCATCGCGCCGCCGGTGAGCTGCTCGACCGGCCCGAGCGGCCCACGGCGCTGGTGTGCTTCAACGACAAGGCGGCCGTCGGTGCGCTGCGGGCGGCGGCCGAGCGAGGCTTGCGGGTACCGGATGAGCTGTCAATCACCGGTTTCGATGACCTGGACCTGGCTCAGGCGACCGGCCTGACCACGGTGCGCCAGCCGCTGCAGGAGATGGGCCGGATGGCCGTGTCGCTGCTGGTCCGGCTGCTGGAGCAGCACGAGCTCGACGCGCTGCACGTGGAGCTGGCCACTGAACTGGTGGTGCGCTCGTCGACCGCCCCGCCGCCGCCCGCCTGACGGGTGCGATCCTGGTGGCATGACCCCGCGCATCTGGTTCGTCCTGCAGCACCGCCCGGGCCCGGCCGCCAAACCCGGTGTCCGCCTCACCGACCAGCCGGGCTTCGAGGAGCACCTGGCGTTTCTCAACCGGCGGGCCGAGGATGGGACGTTAGTGGCGGCCGGGCCGTTCGACGACACCGACGGCGCCGTGGACGAGGGCATGACGGTGCTGGCCGCCGCCAGCCTGGACGACGCGCTGCGCCTGGCCGAGTCCGACGACGAAGCCGTGCGCTCGGGGCTGCTCGCGGTGACCGTGCGCACGTGGACGGTCGTCATGACGCCCGCCGTCACGGAGGACTGACCCTTGCTGTTCGTGTACCGCTCGCACTACGAGGGGCAGTGGAGCAAGCACATCCGGCGGCTGCCCGACCGCGGCGTGCTGGACTGGTTCCGCCGCGGCTGGGACTCCGGCGACCCGGACGGCTGGGCCGAGGCCGAGCTGGGCGTCGACCCCTACGGCCTGCACACCGTCTTCGACGCGGCCGCCGAGCACGACCTGCCGAAGCCCGGGACGCTCGACGAGCTGCGCGCCCAACTGCATGAGCACCTGTACGTCGAGGGCGACCCCGACGAGTACATCCGGCTCGACGAGCACAGCCTGCGGGTGCGCACGGACGACGACGAGGTCGAGCTCGCGTACTTCTTCCTCGACGACGAGGTGCTCGCCGCCCACCCCGAGCGGCTCGCCTACGTCGTGCACGAGGGCCCCTTGCCCGCCGACTCCGGTGCGGGCGAGGGCGAGCCGAGCACGTTCGCGGTCTTCCTGACGTACTACGACGGCTCCAGCCTGGAGGCCACCCCGCCGTTCGTGTTCCCCGGCGTCTCCCTGCCCGAGCTGCCGGCCCACCTGCGCGCGGCCGAGCCCGATTCGGACGTGTGGCCGCCGGAGCTGATGGTGCTGCAGGCGCTGACCGCCCCCGGCGACGAGACCGTGCGCCCGGCCCTGGAGCGCTGCAACCGCTGGCCCGGCTTCAACATCAACGCCGATCCGTGGCCGGAGGACACCACCGACGCCTGGGCCGTGCTCGCCGGCGCCGAGTTCGAGTCGGGGCGCAATCCGGAGCTGAGCGTGCTGCAGGCGGGCGAGCACCTGGCCCAGCTGGCCATGCACTGCGACGATTTCTTCGGGTTTCAGCAGTGGTACCTGTTCGACACCGACTGGGCCGCCGCCCACCCGGACCTGGCGTCGTCGCTCCTGCGCTACGCCACGCACTGGGATCCGCTGAGCGGGGGTGCTCCGCTCCACCCGGACCCCCTCGAAACCGGGCCGGCGTAGTCTGTCGCACCTTGCCCGCCGTCCGGCCGGGCTGATCCTCTCGCATTGACGGCGGTCGACAGGGCGGCTATGTTAGCGCTCACACAGTCGAGGGAGCCGCCATGACCCGCCTGTCTGCGCTGACGCTTGCCGCCCTGCTCCTGCTGCTCGGACTGCCCACGCTCGAGCCCCGGCTCGTCGCGGCCACGCAAGTGAGCGTTCCCACGCCCGCCATGGGATGGGCGTCCTGGAACAGCTTCGCGGCGAACATCAACGCGACCGTCATCAAGCGCCAGGCCGACGCGATGGTGAGCACCGGGCTGGCGGCGGCCGGATACACGTACATCAACATCGACGAGGGTTGGTGGCAGGGCACCCGCGACGCGGCCGGGAACATCACCGTCGACCTGAACGAGTGGCCCGGCGGCATGGCGGCCGTCGCCGACTACATCCACGGCAAGGGGCTCAAGGCCGGCATCTACACCGACGCCGGCCGCGACGGCTGCGGCTACTACTACCCGACCGGCCGCCCGGCCGCGCCCGGCTCCGGCAGCGAGGGCCACTACGCGCAGGACATGCTGCAGTTCGCGCGCTGGGGCTTCGACTTCGTGAAGGTCGACTGGTGCGGCGGCAGCGCCGAGGGCCTCGACCCGCAGGCCACGTACCGCGCGATCAGCACCGCCGTCGCGAGCGCGAGCGCGAGCACCGGCCGCAAGCTGCTGCTGTCGATCTGCAACTGGGGCGTGAACGCGCCGTGGGACTGGGCGCCCGGCCTGGCCCCGATGTGGCGCACCAGCACCGACATCATCTACTGGGGACAGACCGCGAACCAGTCCATGGTGCTGACCAACTTCGATCGCGGCCTGCACCCGGCGGCCCAGCACACCGGCTACGTCAACGACCCCGACATGATGATCGCGGGCATGCCCGGCCTGAGCGCCGCCCAGAACCGCACCCACATGAACCTGTGGGCCATTTCCGGCGCGCCACTGCTGCTCGGCGCGAATCTGACCACTGTGGACACATCGACGCTGAAGAACGCCGACGTCATCGCGGCCGACCAGGACCCCCGCGGACTGCCGGGCATCAAGGTGGCCGAGGACAGTGCCGGGCGCCAGGTGTACGGCAAGATCCTCGCCGGATCCGGCAAGCGCGCCGTCGTGCTGCTCAACCGCACCGGCTCGGCCGCCACGATGACGGTCCGCTGGGCCGATCTCGGCCTCACCACCGCGACCGCCACGGTGCGCAACGCGTGGACGGCCCAAATTACGGCCGTCGACACGTATTACAGCATCTCGGTTCCCGCCAACGACTCGGTGTTCCTGACCGTCGCCGGCACCGACGCCGCCGCGACGACCTACGAGGCCGAGTCGACCGCCAACACCCGCACCGGCTCGGCCGCCACCGCCACGTGCCCCGGCTGCTCGGGCGGCTCGAAGGTGGGCAACGTCGGCAACGGCGGCACGCTGCGCTTCAACGGCGTCGCCTCAACCAACGGCGGCTGGGCGGTCGCCACCATCGCCTATGTCAACGGCGAGACGACCGCGCGCACCGCCACGCTGCAGGTGAACGGCAGACCGTCCACTGTGGTCGCGTTCCCGCCCACCGGATCGTGGACGTCGGTGGGGAGTGTGAGTGTGGCGGTACCATTGCAGCCTGGAACAAACGCGCTGACGTTCGCCAATCCCGGCGCGTGGGCACCGGATCTCGACGCCGTCGAGGTGCGCACGCTCGCGGGCGGGGTGGCCGTCACCGGCACCCAGTCGGGCCGCTGCATGGACGTCGACGGCGCCGCCGCCACCAACGGCGCGAAGGTCCAGCTGTGGGACTGCAACAACCAGATCAACCAGTCCTGGACGCTCACCGGGTCGAAGCAGCTGAAGGTGTACGGCGGAAAATGCCTCGACGCCTACAACAACGGCACCGCGAACGGCACGACCGTCGACATCTGGGACTGCAACGGTCAGACCAACCAGCAGTGGACCCTGAGCGCGGACGGCACCATCCGCGGCGTGCAGTCCGGCCTGTGCGTGGACGCCTACAACGCCGGCACCGCCAACGCCACGAAGCTGGTCCTGTGGTCGTGCAACGGGCAGGCGAACCAGCGCTGGGCGCTCGGCTAGCCCCCTCACCCCGCACGTCATGCCGGGACGGCCCTCCTCCGGCGTACGGTGAACGCATGCGAGTCCTGGTCGCGGGGGCCACCGGCGCGGTGGGCCGGCCGCTCGTACCGCTGCTGCTCGACGCCGGCCACGACGTCATCGGCCTGTCCCGCTCCGAGGCGGGCGGCCAGTGGATCCGCGCCCAGGGCGCCGAGTCCGTGCAGGCCGACGCGCTCGACCGCGACGGCCTGCGCCGAGCCGTGGAGAGCGCCAACCCGGACGTGGTCGTCCAGCAGCTCACCGACCTCATCGGTGGTGACGGCGCGGCGAACAACCGCCTGTACCGCGACGGCACCCGCAACCTCGTCGAAGCCGCCACCGCGGCGGGCGCGGGCCGGTTCATCGCCCAGTCCATCGCCTTCGCCTACGAGCCGGGCGCCACCCCCGCCGACGAACAGGTCCCCCTCTACGTCCACGCCGACCCACCCTGGCGCGACAGCGTGACGGCGATCGCGACCCTGGAGGAAACGGCCCTCGCCTTCGGCGACACGGTCGTGCTGCGCCTGGGCGTCCTCTACGGCCCGCACACCTGGTACGAGCCGGGCGGCGCGGTCGCCTCCGCCCTGTCGGGTGAGCCGGGCGCCCCGTTCATCGCCAACCTGACCCCCGACGACTCGATCAGCTCCTTCGTCCACGTGGCCGACGCGGCCCGAGCCGTCGTCGCCGCCCTGGACTGGCCACCCGGCCCGATCAACATCGTCGACGACGAACCCGCCGCGGGCCGCGAGTGGATCCCGGTCCTGGCCGCCGCCCTCGGCGCACCGGCACCGGCGCCGATGAACGTGAAGCAGGACTGGGCCCGCGGCGCGAGCAACGCCCTGGCCCGCTCCCGTGGCTGGCGCCCGGTCTTCCCGACCTGGCGCACCGGCTTCGCGGCCCAGACCGGCTAGGTCTTCGCTTAGGGTGGGGCGTGACGTTCACCGGGCGGCCCCGTACGGCGGAGCAGTGGCGGATTTACCTCGCCGAGTACAGCGCGGACTTCCTGCGGGTCGCGCCCGGCCGGTCCCGTCTGAGCAACCCGTAGACCCAGGAGTCCGAGACCTCGCCGTTCACGACGCAGTCCTCGCGCAGCGTCCCCTCCCGCACGAACCCGAGCTTCTCCAGCACCCGGGCCGACGCGGCGTTGCGGGTGTCGGTCTCGGCCTGCACGCGGTTGAGGTCGAGGGTGCCGAACGCCCACGACAGCACCGCGCGGGCGGCCTCGGTCGCGAAGCCGTGGCCCCACGCCGTGGCGGCGAAGCAGTAGCCCAGCGCGGCGCTGCGGTAGTCCGGGTTCCATCGGGTCAGGCTGCACCAGCCGAGGAACGTCCCGTCGCCGTCGCGATCCACGGCCAGGCGCGCCCCGGTGCCGTCCTCGGCCATCTGCCGGCAGTCGGCGAGGAACCGCCCGGCGCGCGCGGGCTCGCTCCACGGCGGCGCGTCCCAGTAGCGCAGCACGTGGGCGTCGCTGTGCAGCGCGAAAAGCTTGTCCGCGTCCGCGTCGGCGAAGGGCCGCAGCCGGAGGCGCGCGGTGCGCAGCGTGGGGGTGGGCAGCGACATACGGTCAGCGTTGCACGAGCCGCCCGGTGCGTCGAGGTAGTTGAAGGCGGTGTCCGTGGGGCGTCGTCGAAGCGATCGCTTCAAAACAGTCAGGCGCGGGGGGAGGTGCCGAAGGCGCGGCGGTAGTCGCGGGTGAACTGCGACGCGCTGCGGTAACCCACCCGGCCCGCGATCGCCGCCACCGTGGCCGGGTCGCTCTGCAGCAGGGAGCGGGCGGCCTGCAGGCGGATCTGTTTCTGGTACTGCACCGGCGTCATCGAAGTAGCCGCCCGGAAGTGCCGGTGGAAGGCCGACGGCGACAACCCGGCCAGCGCCGCCAAGCGGTCCACCGAAACGGGTGAGGCGTAGTGCTCCCGCAGCCAGGAAACGGCTCGGGCCACCGGGGTGATGGAGCCGCCGATCTGGCGTACGGTCGCCCCCTGCTCGCCGGTGACGAGACGCCACAGGATCTCGCGGCGGTAGGACTCGCCCAGGACGTGCAGGTCGGCCGGGTGCTCGGCGGCCCGCAGCAGCCGCACCACCGGGTCCAGCAGCTCCACCGGCGCATCGCTGATCGCCAGGCCCGGAGCACGGGCCGGCGTCGGGGCCGACGGCAGCAGCGGCGCGATGTCCGACGGCCGCAAGCGCAGCGACACGACCGCATAGGGCTCGTCCCGCGAAGCTTCCAGGGCCTGGCCGACGATCGGCAGGTCCAGGGACACGACGAGGTACTGCCCCGCCCCGTAGTCGTACGGCACGCCGTTGAGGGTTGCGCGCTTGCGGCCTGAGGCGACGATCGCCACCGACGGCTCGGCCATCACCGCGGACGGCGGGCTGGGCTGGTCGACCCGGGCGACCGTGACGCCGTCCAGCACCGGACCGCGGCCGGCCCGGCGCAGGATCAGGCTGCGCAACTCTGCGAGGAGGTCCACGCGTCAAGCGTGCCAGGATCCGGCACAAGCGCGGCAGGATCGGGCTCGCCGCACCGAGGCCGGGCGCGCTGACATTGAGGGCATGCGACACAGGATGCTTGGCCGGACCGGTATCTCCGTCAGTGAGCTCGGGCTCGGCGCCATGATGCTCGGACCGTTCGGCGGCAACGATCAGGAGACGTCCGCCCGTATTGTGCACGCCGCGCTCGACGCCGGCGTCAATCTCGTCGACACCGCCGACGTGTACTCGCTCGGGGAGTCGGAGCGGATCGTGGGGGCCGCCATCAAGGGGCGGCGGGACGATGTGGTGCTGGCGACCAAGTTCGGGCTGCCGATGGGGGAGGACCCGAACCATCGGGGCGGCTCGCGGCGGTGGATCGTGCGGGCCGTCGAGGACAGTTTGCGGCGGCTCGGGACCGACCACATCGACCTGTACCAGATGCACCGCCCCGATCCCGCCACCGACCTGAGTGAGACCCTCGGCGCGCTCACCGATCTCGTGCGGGCGGGGAAGATTCGGGCGTTCGGGTCGTCGATGTTCGCCGCCGACGCGATCGTGGAGGGGCAGTGGGCGGCGGAGCGGGCCGGCACGCACGCGTTCGCGTCGGAGCAGCTGATGTACTCGATCTTCACGCGGCGGCCGGAGGCGGCCGTTTTTCCGGCCATCCAGCGGTACCAAATGGGGGCCCTTGTTTTTGGGCCGCTCAACTCGGGATGGCTTTCCGGGCGGGCGGACATCGCCGGTGGGCACCGGGCGGCGGGACAGCCGGCGCACTTCGATCCGGAGTCGGTGACCGGGCGGGTGAAAGCGGCCGCACTGCCGCAATTGCGGCTGATCGCGCAGGAGGCGGGGCTCACCCTGCCGCAGCTGGCGATCGGGTTCGCGGCCGCGCATCCGGCGGTCACCTCGGTGCTGCTCGGGCCGCGCACGGCCGGGCAGCTCGACGGGGCCCTCAGCGGGGCGGGCGTCGAACTGCCCGGGGACGTGCTCGACCGCATCGACGCGATCGTGGCGCCCGGGACGGACGTGAATCCGGCCGACAACTACGGCACCACGCCGCCGGCGCTGGCCGACAAGAACCTCAGGCGGCGCGGCGGGCTCTGACCGCGGCGGCCAGGTCGTCCAGCAGGGCGGCCGTGGTGTCCCAGGACATGCAGGCGTCGGTGACGCTCTGGCCGTAGGTCAGCTCGCCGCCCAGGTCCTGGCGGCCGGCCACCAGGAAGCTCTCCAGCATGATGCCGGCGATGCCGTCCTGGCCGGTGGCGATCTGGTCGGCGACCTCGCGGGCCACGGCGGCCTGGCGGACGTGGTCCTTGCCGCTGTTGCCGTGGCTCGCGTCGACGATGAGCTTTCTCGGCATGGACGCCTTCTCCAGGCGGGACAGGGCGTCCGCCACGTCCTCGGGGCCGTAGTTCGGGCCGGTGCGGGCGCCGCGGAGGATGATGTGGCAGTCCGGGTTGCCGGTCGTGGAGACCACGGCGGCGCGGCCGTCCTCGTCGACGCCGAAGAAGACGTGCCGGGAGGCGGCGGTGCGGCAGCCGTCGATGGCCACCTGGACGTCGCCGTCGGTGCCGTTCTTGAAGCCGACCGGCATCGACAGGCCCGAGGCGAGCTGGCGGTGGACCTGGCTCTCCGGGGTGCGGGCACCGATCGCGCCCCACGAGACGGCGTCGGCGATGTACTGCGGGCTGGTCGGCTCCAGGAACTCGCAGCCGACCGGCAGGCCGAGCGCGAGCACGTCGAGCAGCAGCTCGCGGGCGAGGCGCAGGCCGCGGGGGACGTCGAAGGTCTCGTCCAGCCCGGGGTCGTTGATGAGGCCCTTCCAGCCGACGGTGGTGCGGGGCTTCTCGAAGTACACCCGCATGACGATCGCGAGGTCGGGGGAGAGGCGGTCGGCGAGGACGGCCAGGCGGCGGGCGTAGTCGACGGCGGCGACCGGGTCGTGCACGGAGCAGGGGCCGACGACGACGAGCAGGCGGTCGTCGGCGCCGGTGACGATGCGGTGCACGTCGTCGCGGCCGCGCTGGACGACCGCGGCGCGCGTGTCGTCCATCGGCAGGTCGGTGGTGAGCTCACGCGGCGAGAACAGCGGCCGGTAGCCGGTGACGCGGAGGTTGCTGGTTTCCATGGCCCGTCTGGTTCCTTCCAGGGAGGCGGGCCCGGTGTCACCAGCCCGCCGTCTTCACGACGAAGGGCAGAGACGACGACGTCTCTGCCCCTGCTGGCTCCGGGTGAACTAGGTCAGCGCAAGCGACCGCCGGCTCCACCCGGAGCCACGGTAAACGCGCGATAACCCAGCATCACGCGGCCACTGTACCGCATCGCGGCGGGACCTTCGGCCCTGCCGCCCGCATCCCGGGCGCGCCTACCGTCGGGGCAGATGGGAAGGAGGCCCGTGATGAGCCGGTGGAATGTCGCGGACGTGATGACGTTCGGCGCCGTGTCCGTGACGGAGGACACGCCCTTCAAGGCGATCGTCGACCTGCTGGAGGCGCACGGGGTCAACGCGGTGCCGGTGGTCGACGCGGCCGATCGCGTGGTCGGCGTCGTGTCCTCCGCGGACCTGCTCCCGAAGATAGAGCTCGCCGGTACCGTCAAAGCTCACGCGACCGCCGCCGGCGAGCTGATGAACGCGCCCGCCGTCACGGTTGCCGGGACCGCCGCCCTGCCGACCGCGGCCCGCATCATGGAGGCGGCCGGGCTCAAGCGGCTGCCCGTCGTCGACGCCGGCGGCCACCTCATCGGCATGGTGACGCGGCGGGACCTGCTCAAGGTGTTCCTGCGCGCCGACGAGGACATCCGGCGCGAGGTGGCCGGGCTGTGCGAGCGGGCCGGGGTGCGGGTCGAGGTCGCCGACGGGGTGGTGACGTTGCTCGGCGAGGTCCGGCGCGGGGCCGCGATCCCGCAGTTCGTGCGGCGCGTGGAACGGGTCGACGGGGTGGTCGACGTCGTGAGCCTGCTCAACTGAGCGCGGCGTCCAGCTCGTGCCGGATCCGGTCCGCCGCGTCCTCCAGCACCGCGATCGTGTCCGCGTCGTACTGCCCGGGCCGCGCATGCAACGCGCAGTGCGTGCCGATCGTGTGGCCGTCCGCGGTGGCGATCGGCACCCCCGCGTACGAGTGGATGCCGGCCGCGGTCAGCGGGCCCCCGTCCACGTCGCCGCGCGTGTCGAGGGCGATGTCGGGGACGATCTGCGGCCGCCCCTCGGTGACCACGCGGCTGCAGAACGACCACTCGGCCGGCGCGCCGCCGATCGCGGCGGTCATGGTGCCCTCGGCCCCGTGCGTGGCCATGGTGAGCACGGCCCGGTCGAGCAGGATGTTCACCGCGGTCAGCGAGCCCGGCAGCCGTCCGGCGGTCTCGGCGGTGATCCGGCCGAGGGCCTGGCGCAGGTGCGGGTCGGTCAGGTCGTACCGCGTGATCGCCCGCAGCCGGTCCACGTCGGTGAGGTGCTCGGTCACTGGACGCTCCGGATGGTGTGGTCGGCCGCGGAGAGGTACTCGTACGTGCTGAGCCGGATGTCGAGGGACTGCGCGCACAGCCCGACGACCGGGTCGGGCTCCTCGCGCATGGCCGCGATGACGGCCGGCAGGGTCGGTTCGCCGCCGGCCCGCCCGGTCACCCGGCTCCAGATCGCGTCGGCCCGCTCGCCGAAGACGGTGTCGAGCGCGGTGCGGGCGTCGGCGAGCGACGGGGCGCTCAGGCCGTACGGACCGGGCGGATTCATGCGGCTCCCACCGTCAGTACCGGAAAATCTTGACGATCGTGTTGAGCTTGGTGGCGAGGCCGGAGAGGTCGTCGGCGGCCTGGCGGCTGGCCCCGGCGCTCTCCGCGGTGGCCTCGGCGACCGACGCGACCGCGCCGAAGGTCTCCGAGACCCGGGCGCTGGACTCGGCGGCCGCGCTGATCGAGCGGCTCATGTCGCTGGTGGTCGCCGACTGCTCCTCCACCGCGGACGCGATCGTCGCGGTGTACTCGGTGATCTGCCCGGTGACCTCGAGGATCTCTTCCAGGGCCCGGGCCGCGCTCGCGGTGCCGCCCTGGATGGCGCCGATCCGCGCGGTGATCTCCTCGGTCGCCTTCGCCGTCTCCTGCGCCAGGTCCTTGACCTCGGCGGCGACGACGGCGAAGCCCTTGCCGGCGTCCCCGGCCCGGGCCGCCTCGATGGTCGCGTTCAGGGCGAGCAGGTTGGTCTGGGCGGCGATCGAGGTGATCAGGCTGACCACCTCGCCGATCCGGTCGCCGGCCGCGCCGAGCTGCTCCAGCTGGGCGTTGGCGCCGTGGGCGACGTCCATCGAGCGCTGCGCGACCTGGGCGGCCCGGGCGGCGTTGCCGGCGATCTCGCCGATCGAGGCGCTCATCTGCTCGGCGCCGGTCGCGACCGCCTGCACGCTGTCGTTGACCTGGTCGGCGGCCTCGGCGGCGGTGCCGGCCCGGCCGGACGCCGCGGCCGCGTCGCCGCGTACACGGCCAGGTCGGCGGCGAACGCCTGGTCGTCGGCGGCGAGCGCCTGCTCGTACTTGGCGCGGGTGGCGTCGTCCTCGCTCAGCGCGTGGTTGAGCACGTCCCGGCGGGTGCGCTCCATGTCGATCTCGACCTTGTCGATGTCGCGCACCGGCAGCAGGCCGTTGGTGTACAGCCGGTCGGCCGCCTCGTTCATCGCCGACATGCGCTGCAGCGCGGCCCCGGCCACCAGGACCGCCACGATCGCCATCAGGAAGACCGCCGAAGCGATCTTCGTGCGCAGGCTCAGGTTCGCCAGCACCCGGTTCATCGCGGGCCGCGCGCCGGCTCGTCGGTGCTGACCGGCCCACCGTCGACTTCAGACCGCACACCACGCTCATCGGCGCCGCGGCGGTGCGGTTGAGTAAGTTTCAACGGAACCCGGCAACGAAACCCGGCAACGGGGAGGGAGCACCACATGGCCGAGGAGAACGCCTGGCTGCGGCGCAAGGCCGAAGAGCCCAACCACGTCAGCTGGTACGTCCAGCGCTTCCGCGACCTGGCCGCCGGCGGGGCGGACCTGGCGGGGGAGGCCCGGCTGATCGACGCGATGGTGCCCCGCGGCGCGCGGATTCTCGACGCCGGCAGCGGCACCGGACGGGTGGGCTCGTTCCTCGCCGCGGCCGGGCACGAGGTGGTCGGGGTCGACCTCGACCCGGAGCTCGTGGCCGTGGCCGAGCAGGACCATCCGGGCCCCACCTGGCTCGTCGGCGACCTGGCCGAACTGGACCTGCCCGCGGCCGGGGTCAAGGCCGGCTTCGACGCGGTCGTGTGCGCGGGCAACGTGATCACGTTCGTCGCGCCGTCGACCCGGGTGGAGATCCTGCGCCGGTTCAAGGCCCATCTCGGCGAGGGCGGCCGGGTGGTCGTCGGCTTCGGGTCCGGGCGCGGCTACGCCTTCGACGACTTCCTCGCCGACGCGGCCACCGCCGGTCTGTCCCGGGATGTGCTGCTCTCGACGTGGGATCTACGACCGTACACGCCGGAATCGGACTTTCTGGTGGCCCTATTTCGGTAGGGAGGTACTAGGGTCTGAGCGATGCTGGGGCTGGTGATCGGGGCGCTGCGGGCGCGGCGGGTGCAGGCGCTGGTCATGCTCGCGCTGGCCGCGGTGACGGTCGTCGCGGCCGCGGTCGCCGCCCGGGCCGCCGACACCGCCGGGGAGCACGCGGCGCGGGCCCGGGTCGCGGCGGCCACCGTCACCGAGCGCACGCTGCGGGTCCGCGGCACCGTCACGGCCGGCGACCGGCCCGAGGAGGTGCTGCGCCGGATGGCGAACCTCGTCGACGCGCCGGTCGACGAGAAGAGCGGCGGCCTGCGCCTCGCCGGCGACCTCGTCGACGCCGACGGCAACCACCGGCAGGCGGCCGACCTGCGCTCGGCCGAGAAGCTGTGCGCGAACGTGACCCTGCGCCAGGGCCGGTGCGTCGGCGCCGACGGCGAGGCGATCATCCCGGAGGAGCTGGCCCGGCTGCTCGGGGTCGGGGTCGGCGCCCGGATCGTGCACGCGACCGGGCTCACCGCCCAACCGGTGACGCTCGACGTCGTCGGCATCTACACCCCGCTGGACCCGGCCGGCTGGTTCTGGGCCGGCCAGGAGGGCACCGCCGCCTACACCACCACCCCGACGGTGACCGCGGCCAAGGCGACCGTCACCGCCACGTTCGACGCGGTGCTGGAGCCGGAGGCGTTCGACGACGCGGCCGGGCTCAAGAGCGGCCTGGACCGGCTGCGGACGGCCCGCTTCGAGGTCACCTCCGGCGCGGCCGGGCTCGCCGACGCCGTGGCCGCCGACCGCCGCTCCGTGCACCGCTCCGTCGGCCTGGCCGAGGCCCAGATCCTGCTCGTCGGCGGCCTGGCCATCGCGGTCGCGGCCGCCTACGCCGCCCAGGAGCGCCGCGGCGACGCCGCCCGGCTGGCCATCCGCGGCCTGCCCCGCTGGCGCATCCGGGCCGCGACCGCCGGGCAGAGCCTGCTGCCGCTCGCGCTCGGCGCCATCTGGTCGCCGCGGCTGTTCGCGGCCGGGTTCGTCATCGTGACCGCCGCCGACTGGAGCGCCACCCGCGGCGGGGTCACCGAGCTCATGCGCGACGTGCGCCCGCGCCGCCCCCTCGCCGCCGCCACCGCCGAGCTGTGCGCGCTCGGCCTGGCCGCCGCCGCGCTGTTCCAGATCGTCGCCGCGCCCGCCGCCGACGTGCGCCGCGACACCGGCTTCGGGCTGGCCCAGGTCGCCCCGCTGCTCGTCGCGGCCGGGCTGGGCGTGCTCGGCACCCGGGTGCTGCTGGCCGCGGCCGGGCTCTACGGCCGGCACGCGCTCGCCGCCGGTCGGCTGAGCGGGGCCCTCGCGGGGCTGACGCTCGGGCGCCGGCGCACCGCCTACCGGATCGTGCCGCTGCTCGCCGCGGCCACCTGCGTGCTCGCCCTGGCCGCCCAGGACTGGCACGGCGGGGCGACCGCGCGGGCCGAGCGGGCCCGCGTCGAGCTCGGGGCCGAGCGGGTGCTGCGGGTCGCCCCGGTCCCGCGCGAGCGGCTCCTCGCGGCGGTCCGCGCCGCCGACCCGGGCGGGCGGGAGGCGATGGCCGTCGTCGTCACCGGGGCCGCCGGGTCCGCGCCGGTCATCGCCGTCGACGCGGTCCGGCTGCGCGCGGTCGCGGGCGTCGACGGCACCGCCCTGCACCCGGGCGCCCCCGCGCCGCTGGTGTTCACCGGCACCGACCTGTCCCTGCGCGCCGCCGGCGACGGCAACAAGCTGCGGGTGCTGCTGGCCGCCGACGGGACCGGCGAGCAGGCCGTGGCCGAGTTCGGGCCGCTGTCGGCGGGGCCGGACCCGTACACGGCGGTGGTGCCGGGCTGCGCGCGCGGCTGCCGGGTCGAGGCGGTCGAGGCCGACCGGGGCACCGTCGAGCTGCGCGAGCTCAGCGCCGGCGGCCGGACCGTCATCGGCGGCGCCATGTTCGCCGACCCGGCCCGCTGGCGCACCACCGTCGCCCAGGCCAGCGCCGGCATCCAGGTGGTGCAGACCGGCGGGGTGCTGCGGATCGGCGACGCCGAGCCCCGCACGCGCCGCCCGGTCGACAGCCGCCTGTACGTCGTCGACGCCCCCGTCCCGCTGCCCGCCCTCGCCACCGGGGACGCCGCGGCGAGCGAGACCCACGACCAGCCCGCGGCGAGCATCTTCGGCGCGTCGGTACCCCTCGACCCCACCTCCACCGCGCTCGTCCCGCGCGGCGGCGGCAACGGCATCCTCGTCGACCTCGAGTACGCGGCCCGGATCACGGCCGTGGCCGTCGGCGCCGTCCCGTCCGCCGAGCGCCCCGAGGTCTGGCTGGCCGCCGGGGCCGGCGACGCCGTCATCGCCAACCTGCGCGCGGCCGGGCTCGACATCACCGGCAGCGACACCGTGACCGCCGCGACCGCCCGCGCCGACCGGCTCGCCCCGTCCGTGGCCGCGCTCGGCGACCTGGCCGGGGCCGGGATCGTGCTGCTGCTCGCCGCCGTGGCCGCGTTCGTGGTGGCCGCCGTGGACCGCCGCGACCGCGACGCCGAACAGGCCGCGCTGCGCCGCCAGGGTGTCCCGCAGCGGCTGATGCGGCGGGTCGAGCGGCGGGCCGCGCTCGCGCCGGTGCTCGTGGCGGTCGTGCTCGGGCTGGCGGCGGCGGTGCTGCTGCGGATCCTCGCCCCGCCGCCCGTGCGGGCGTTCAGCGATGCGTGGCCGGTGCAGGCACCGGCAGTACAAGCGACGGCCCTTGTCTGTGCCGGGCTGGCGGCGCTGGTGGTCTTCGGTGCCGTCGTGATCACCCGGGTGGGTCGCCGATGACCGCGCTGGTGCTGGGCATGCTGCGCTCACGGCTCGGCCGGGCGCTGACCGTGGCGCTGCTGACCGCGCTCGCCACCGTGGCCGCCGTCGCCGCACCGGTCTATGTGGACCGGACCGACCGGCGCATCGTCGACACCGCGGTCGCGCAGGCCGACGTCGGCGAGCGCAACATCCTCGTCAGCGGCACCGTCGAGTCCGGCTCCGACGGCACGATGCCGAACACGTTCGAGCGGCTCGGCTCCGGCTGGCTCGACGCGCCCGGCTACACGTCGGTGTTCAGCGCCCAGTTCGCCGTGCAGCCGGCCGCGGTGCCGGTCGCCGACCCGGAACAGCTCAGCCGGGTCGTGTACCGCGAGGGCCTGTGCGACCACGTGGTCGTCGTGGCCGGCCGGTGCCTGATGGGCACGGGCGACGCCGTGCTGGGGGTGAGCGCGGCCGAGCGGCTGCACCTGAAACCCGGCGACGCCGTCGAGCTGACCGGCTCGATGTTCGACTCGGCCAACAACCGGTACCTCGCCGCCGGCGTGCCCACGCCCGTCACCGTCGTCGGCATCGTGCGGGCGAGCGACGGCACCGAACCGTACTGGGGCAGCGGCGGCGCGCTGACCGACGCCGGCGGCCCCGCGTTCGCCGTCGACCGGCGCACCCTGGCCACCTTCGCCCGCCCGGCCGAGCTGCAGAGCTTCGACGCCTACCCGCTGCCCGGCGCCATCAGCGTCGCCCACCTCGGCGAGCTGCGCGAGTGGGTGGACGAGGCCGACAGCCGCCGCAACAGCGGCGCGCGGCTCACCACCGACCTCAGCGGCCTGCTCGACCGCATCGACGCGGCCCGGGCCGACGTGCGGCGCACCGTACCGTTCGCGGTCGCCCCGGTCCTCGTCCTCGCCTGGGCCGTCATCATCCTGGCCGTCGCCGCCGCGACCCGGGCCCGCCGCTTCGAGCACGGCATCATCGCCCTGCGCGGCGTGGCCCGCCCCGGCCGCTGGTGGCTGGCGACCGGCGAGACCCTGCTGCCGATGCTGCTCGGCGCCGTGGCCGGGTTCACCGCGATCGGCGGCTGGAGCACCCCCGGCGCGCTGCCGTACGCGGCCGTGGCCGTCCTCGGCGCGCTCCTCGCCGGGCTGGCGGTCGGCATCCGGACCGTCTCCGGCCCGGTCGTGTCCCTCCTGCGCCGGGTCGACGTCCGAAGTGGACGATGGGGGGCGCGGGTCGCCGTGTTCGCCGCCGTCGCCGCGGCCGTGGCGGCGTTCCAGGTGAGTGGCGGCCTCGCCCCGGCCTGCGTGTTCCTGTTCTTCGGCCTGGCCGCCGCCGTCGCGTCCCCGTTCCTGGCCGCCCGCCTGGGCCGCCTGGCGCTGCGCCGCGGCCGCCTGACGGGCGCGCTCGCGGGGCTGTGGCTGGCCCGCCGCCCGTCCTCGGCCCGGCTCCTCGCGGTGCTCGTCGTCGCCCTGTCGTCGCTGGCGTTCGCGGCCGCGGCGACCACCACCGCCGACCAGCGCCGCAATGCCCAGGCCGATCAGGAGATGGGCGCCGCAACGGTACTGTCCGTGGGCGCCCCGTCCCGCCGCGCCCTCCTCGACGCGGTGCACGCGGCCGACCCGGCCGGACGGTACGCGATGGCGGTCGTCCCGTTCCCGGGCGCGCTCGCCGTCGACGCGCCCCGCCTGACCTTCGGCACCGGCCTCGCGGCGCTGCTGCACCCGGCGGACCTCGGCGCCCCGACGACGGTGACCGGCACGACCCTCAGCCTCGACATCACCGTCACCCACCTGGACCGCACCGACGACGCCTTCTCGGCCGTGGTGTCCCCATTGGACGGACGCCCCAACGCCACGGTCGAGTTCGGCGCGGTGCTGCCGGGCCGGCACACCTACTCGGCGGCGATCCCGTGCTCGGACGGGTGCCGCCTGGCGCAGCTGGCGTTCCGGCTGGCCCCGTACGCGGGTGCGGCGCTGGAACTGACCCTGCACAACGCGCCGACGGCCACCTGGCAGGTCCCGGACGGCGCGACGGCGACGGCACAGGGCACGGACGTGGCCCTGAAGCTCCCGCCGGGCCCCGCGGCCGGCACCGGCGTGCTCCGCCCCGACGACGGTCCCGCGGTGCTGCCGGTGGTGTCGACCGGTCCGCTGCCGCCGGACGGGCTGCTGACGGTGTTCGACCGGCAGCGGCCGGTACCGGCGAAACTCGTCGGCACCGTCTCCTCGCTGCCGCGGCTGGGCTCGACCGGCTCCCTGGTCGACCTCTCCTACGCCGACCGCCTCTCCATCGACAGCACCGCCGAGGGGGCGCAGGTCTGGCTGACGGCCGACGCCCCGCAGTCGGTCACCGACGCGATCGCCACCAACGGCGTCACCATCGACGCGAAGCGCACCATCGCCGACGCCCGAGCCGCCCTGGCCGGCGAGGGATCGGCGCTGGGCCTGCGGTTCTACCTGGTGGCGGGCGTGCTCGCGGTGGTGCTCGCGGCGGCGGCCCTGCTCAGCGGTACCGTCGAGGGCTCGTCGAACGACCTGCGCTCGCTGCGGACCCAGGGCCTGGCCGCGCGCCGGGCCCGCACCGTCGAGCCGTTCGCCTCGGTCCTGCTGGTCCTGTTCGCGGGCGTGGTCGCGATCCCGGCCACCGCGGCGGCGTGGGCGGTCGCGGCACCACCCGGCCTGCGGGGAATACCGCCGCTCGGGCCGCCGGCCCTGGCCCTCGCGGGCGGGCTCGGGCTGCTCGCGGTCGTAGCGGTGCTGACCTCAGCCCGGCGGGGCGATCGAGGCGCGCGGCCGTAGGGGCATGTCGACCAGGTGCGCTCCGCCGCCCGGGTCGAGGAGCAGCTCGACCGCGCGCCGGCCGAGCTCGAAGTGCGGCAGCGCCACCGACGACAACTGCGGGCGCAGCCACGACGCCAGGTCGGAGTCGTCGAAGGAGACGATCGACAGGTCCCCGGGAATGCTCAGGCCGGCCTCGGCGGCGGCCTGGTAGGTGCCGAGGGCCAGGCGGTCGTTGAGGCAGATGAAGGCCGACGGCCGGGCGCCGGTGGCCAGGAACGCGCGGACCGCCTCGTAGCCGGGCTCCGGCCACCACTCGCAGGCGACGGTCCCGGCGATCGACGCTCCGGCGGCGGCGAAGGCGGCGGTGATGCCGGCCCGGCGGTTCCGGTCGGCGTACACGTGCACGGCGCTCTCGCCGACCAGGTACACGCGATCGCGGTGGCCGGCCGCGAGCAGCGCGGCGGCGGCGGACCGGCCGGCGGCGAGCTCGTCCGGCACGACGCTGGGGGTGCGCCCGCGGGCCACACAGTTGACGAGCACGAGCGGATGGCCGCGCAGGGCCGCCGGGACCCGGATCTCCCGGGTGTACATCGACGCGTACAGGAACCCGTCGACGCCCCGGTCGAGCATGTCCTGGACCAGCCGCTTCTCCGTCGCCGGGTCGCCCTCGGTCTCGCCGATGAACAGCAGGTGCTGGCGGTTCAGCGCGGCCGCGGTGGTGCCCCGGATGATCTCGCCGGCGAACGCGTCGGTGGCGATGGTGTCGGACACCAGGCCGATCGTGTGGGTGAGCCGGGTGCGCAGGCTGCGGGCGGTCAGGTTGGGCCGGTAGTCGAGCTCCCGCGCGGCCCGCAGCACCCGCTGCTCGGTGTCGGCCGAGATGCGCATGTCCCGGCGGCCGGTGAGCACGAACGACGCGGTGGTGCGCGAGACACCGGCCCGCCGCGCCACGTCCAGCAGCGTCACTCGGGCCGCGACCATGCAAGCAGTCTGAACCATCGGTGTCCGGCGCCGGCCACGCCACCCTTGACATCGGTCACCGTCGAAGCGGATGCTCTTGCTAACTCGATTCAGCAAACACCTCCGGGAGGTGTCGGCGATGAGGCCGCAGAGACTCCTGATCGGCGTGGTCGCGCTGCTGCTGCTGGCCGGATGTGGCGGGCCGGGCGCGGCGGGCGCGGAAGGGCCCCGACCCGAGCTGACGATCTGGATCGACGCGCTGCGCGCTCCCGCGATCAAGCAGGCGGCCGACAAGTTCGGGCAGGACAGCGGGGTCGCGGTCCGCACCGAGATCGTGGCCAAGGACCTGCAGACCCAGTTCGTCACCGCCGCCCAGGCCGGCAAGGGCCCGGACCTGGTGCTCGGGGCCCACGACTGGATCGGCAACCTGGTGCAGAACGGCACCATCGACCCGGTCCAGATGACCAACCGGCAGAAGGCGACCTTCGACCCGCTCGCCCTCAAGGGGGTCACCTTCAACGGGCAGCTCTACGGGGTGCCGTTCGCCGTGGCCAACGTCGTGCTGATCCGCAACACGGAACTGGTCCCGCAGGCGCCGCAGACCATGGAGGAGCTCGTCGAGACCGGCCGCGCGCTGGTGGCCGCCGGCCGCACCCAGGAGATCATGGCGCTGCCGATGGGGCCGACCGGGGACTTCTACCACCTCTATCCGCTGTTCACCTCGGCCGGCGGCTACATGTTCGGGACCAAGGCCGACGGCGACTACGACCCGAAGGATCTCGGCGTGGCCAAGCCGGAGGCGACCCAGGCGTTCCAGAAGATCGCCGCGCTCGGCGAGGGCGGCGCGGGCGCCCTCAAGCGCTCCATCTCCAACGACAACGCCCGGGGGCTGTTCACCGATCGCAAGACCGCGTTCCTGCTCTCCGGGCCGTGGCAGTTCGCCGACATCAACAAGTCCGGGGTCAAGTACGACGTCAGCCCGATCCCGCCGTTCGCCGGCGGCAAGCCGGCCCGCCCGTTCGTGACCGTCGACGCGGCCTACGTGGCCCGCCGGGGCGCCCACAAGCTGCTCGCGCAGGAGTTCGTCACCAGCTACTTCACCCGGACCGAGGTGGCCGTCGCGCTGTACCGGGCCGACCCCCGCCCGCCGGCCCTCATCGCCGCGCTGGACCAGGTCAAGGGCGGCGACCCCAACCTGGAGAAGGTCCTCAAGGCCGGCCAGCAGGGCGAGATCATGCCCGCCATCCCCGCCATGGCGACCGTGTGGGACCCGCTGGGCAAGGCCGAGGCCGCGGTCACCGGCGGCGCCGCACCGGGCCCGACCATCACCGCCGCCGCGGCGGCGATCCAGTCGCAGATCAAGTAAGGAGGAGGTCGTTGTGGCGCTCAAGACCGACGTCCGGGCCGCGACTGCGGCCCGGCCCGTGCCGCGGCCCGCGTCCCCCGTCGCGCTGATCACGAAGATCGTGCTGCTCGGCCTCATGGTCGCCCTTGCACTTGCGGCCGCGTTCCCGCTGATCGGCCAGGGCCGCTGGCTGCTGCTGGCCCTCCTGGCCGGGGCGACCGCGCTGCTGCTGTGGGTCTACCTGTCCCGGCGGCGCATCCCGGCCAAGTACCTCATCCCCGGCACGCTGTTCCTGGTCGCGTTCCAGATCTTCCCGGTGCTGTACACGATGACCACCGCGTTCACGAACTTCGGCGACGGTCACCGGGGGAGCAAGGCCGAGGCGATCCGGTCGATCGAGGGCGCCTCGGTCCAGCAGGTCGCCGACTCGGTCGAGTACGTGCTCACCATCGCCACGAAGGACGGCGACCTCGTGTTCCTGCTGGTCGATCCGGCCTCCCGGGCCGTACAGGCGGGCACGAAGGACGGGCTCAGCGCCGTGCCGGCCGGCGACGTGCAGGTCGACGGGGCCGGCAAGGTCGTGCGGGCGGAGGGATACCAGCCGCTGAGCATCATCGAGGCGGACGCCCGCGGGGCCGAGATCGAGGCGTTCTCGGTTCCGACGGCCCGGGGCGCCATCCGCGGCCAGGGACTGTCCGGGGCGTTCGAGGGTGTCCCGCGGCAACGGTACGACCAGGGCTGCGACTGCGTGCGCGACACGCGCGACGGGCACACCTGGACCGCCGACGACTCCCGCGGCTACTTCGCCGACGGCACTGGCGCCACGCTGGCCCAGGGTTGGAAGGTCCAGGTCGGCCTGCGCAACTTCGCCGACGTGCTGTCCAATCCGCTCATCGCGAAGTACTTCCTGCGGATCCTGCTGTGGAACTTCGCGTTCGCGCTGCTGACCGTGCTCATCACGTTCGCGCTCGGGCTGGCCGTGGCGATCGTGCTCAACACCGACCGGCTGCGCGGGCAGCGGCTGTACCGCTCGCTGCTCATCCTGCCGTACGCGATGCCCGGCTTCGCCATGCTGCTGCTCTGGCGGGACATGTTCAACACGGACTTCGGCCTGGTGAACCGGCTCTTCGGGGTGCACGTCAACTGGTTCGGCACGTCCTGGAGCTCGATGACGGCGATCCTGCTGGTGCAGCTGTGGATGGGGTACCCGTACATGTTCCTGGTCTGCACCGGCGCTCTGCAGGCGATCCCCGGCGACCTGAAGGAGGCGGCCGCGGTCGACGGGGCCAAACCGTTCTACGCGTTCCGCACGGTCACCTTCCCGCTGCTGCTGGTCGCCATGGCCCCGCTGCTCATCGCGTCGTTCGCCTTCAACTTCAACAACTTCGGCGCGATCTACTTCGTCAGCGAGGGCGGGCCGTTCCCGGCCGACAACCCGAACGCCGGCGCCACCGACCTGCTCATCACCTACACGTACCGCATCGCTTTCGGCGGGCAGGGCGCGCAGTACGGCCTCGCCGCCGCGATCTCCGTCTTCATCTTCCTGATCGTCGCGGTCGTGTCGATCGCCGGCTTCCGCCGCACCCACGTCCTCGAGGAGGTCAACCGATGAGCACCGACGTCGTCCGCCTCGGCAGCGCCCGCGGCGGCTGGCTGCGCCGGGCCGGCTGGCGGCACCTGGTCGGCATCGTCGCACTGTTCTTCGCGCTGTTCCCGATCGTCTTCCTGGTCTCCGCGGCCCTCAACCCGCTGGGCACCCTCGGCACCGCGAGCATCGTGCCGAGCGACGCGAGCCTGGACAACTTCCGCAACCTCTTCGCGCGCACCGATTTCCTGCGCTGGATGCTCAACACCCTGTTCATCGGGCTGGCCTCGGCCGCCGCCGGCATGTTCCTGTCGACCTGCGCCGCCTACGCGTTCTCCCGCTTCCGCTTCCGCGGCCGGCGGATGGGGCTGCTGTCGCTGCTGCTGGTGCAGATGTTCCCGCAGTTCCTGGCGATCGTGACGCTGTACCTCATGTTCGCGACCGTCACGGACCTGTACCCCGGCATCGGGTTCAACACGCCCTGGTCGCTGATCCTGCTGTACCTCGGCGGCGCCCTCGGCGTGAACACCTGGCTGATGAAGGGCTTCTTCGACACCATCCCGACGGACCTCGACGAGTCGGCGAAGGTCGACGGGGCCTCCCACGTGCGGATCTTCTTCGACATCATCCTGCCGCTGGTCGCCCCGATCCTGGCCATCACCGGGCTGCTCGCGTTCATCGGCACGGTCAGCGAGTTCATCATCGCGAGCATCTTCTTGACCGATCCCGATTCCAAGACGGTCGCGGTCGGCCTCTACGGGCTGGTCGCCGGTGAACGGAACAACAACTTCGGCATGTTCGCGGCGGGCTCGCTGATCGCGGCGATCCCGACCGTCGCACTGTTCCAGTTCCTGCAGCGGTACATCGTCGGCGGCCTCACCTCCGGCGCGGTCAAGGGTTAGGGGTCGTCATGGCGGGCGTGGTCCTGGACAAGGTCAACAAGCAGTACGACAACGGCTTCCACGCGGTGCGGGACCTCGATCTCGACATCGCCGACGGCGAGTTCCTGGTCCTGGTCGGCCCGTCCGGCTGCGGCAAGAGCACGGCGCTGCGGATGGTCGCCGGGCTGGAGGACATCAGCAGCGGCGTGCTGCGCATCGGTGACCGGGTGGTCAACACGCTGTCGCCGAAGGACCGCGACATCGCCATGGTCTTCCAGTCCTACGCGCTGTACCCGCACATGACCGTCGCCCAGAACATCGCCTACGGCCTGCGGATCCGCCGGATGCCCAAGGACGAGATCGCGCGCCGCGTGCAGCGGGCCGCCACGATGCTGGAACTGGGCCCGCTGCTGGACCGCCGGCCGAGCCGGCTCTCCGGCGGCCAGCGCCAGCGGGTCGCGATGGGCCGCGCGATCGTCCGCGATCCGCAGGTGTTCCTGATGGACGAGCCACTGTCCAACCTGGACGCCAAGCTGCGCGTGCAGATGCGGGCCGAGATCGCCACCGTGCAGCAGGACCTCAACGTCACCACCATCTACGTGACCCACGACCAGGTCGAGGCGATGACCATGGGCGACCGGGTGGCCCTGATGAAAAACGGTGTCCTGCAGCAGGTCGGCAACCCGCAGCACGTGTACGACCACCCGGACAACATCTTCGTGGCCGGCTTCATCGGCTCGCCGCCGATGAACATGGCCCTGGCCACCCTCGCCCTCGACGGCGACGACCTGCACCTGCACCTCGGATCGACGGTGCTGCGGCTGCATCCCGGCGTGCTCGCCGCCCGCCCGCGGCTGCGGGAGTATGCCGGCCGCGAGCTCGCCGCCGGCCTGCGCAGCGAGGACATGGAGGACGCCCGGCTCGTCCCCGACGCGCCGCGGGACGCGCGGATCGCCGCGACGACCACCCTCATCGAGGCGCTCGGCTCGCAGCTCGTCGTGCACTTCAACCTGGATGCCCCGCCGGTCGTCACCGAGGACACCCGGCTGCTGGCCGAGGACGCGAAGACCGCCGACCTGCCGGCCGCCGCATCCGCGTCCTCGCCTGCCTCCGCGGCCACGCGGTTCGTCGCGGCGTTCGCGCCGCGCTCCCGGGTCCGCCTGGGCGAGCACATCGAGGTCGTGGTGGACACCAAGCGCATGCACTTCTTCGACCCGGAGACCGGCGCGGCGATCCGCGACTGACTTTCTCTCGAACGGCGGTCGCGGCGCCGTGCGCCCGGCCGCTCAGCCGCGGGCGCGGATGAAGCGGTGGATGCGCGCCGCGATGTCGGGCAGGTCGGCGGTGCCGTCGACGACCAGGTCGGCGAGCTGGCGGCCCTGCGCGGCCGTGCGGGTCTGGGCCTCGCGGCCGCCGTCGAGGTAGGCGCGCAGGACCGCGCGGGGGTCGTCCTGGCTCAGGGCGCGGCGGGCCAGGCTCAGGTCGAGGGGCGTGTCGACGTACACGGTCCAGCGGGCGGCCCAGCGGATCGGGGGCAGGGACAGGGCGTACACGCCCTCGATGACGACGAGCGGGGCCTCCTCGTGCTCGTCCAGGCGCAGCTGGAGCGCGACCAGGTCGACGATGTGCTGGTCGGCGCCGGCACTGTCGCCGAGGCCGACGACCGGGGCGTCGGCGAGCTTGGCCACCGCGGCGGCGATGCTGCTCTTGCCTGCCCCCGATGGGCCGCCGATGACGAGCAGGGGCGGCAGCACGCGCATCACGAGGCGTGACCCTACCGTGCCGGCGGCCCCGGCACGAACCCGTTACCGGGTGCGGCCGAGCGGGATGACGGTCGATGCCTCGTGCGCCCGCAGCACCTTGCCCAGCGCGGCGGCCACCGTCTGCGCCTCGGCGCGGGTCATCCGGCCGGTGAAGTGGCGCTCGATGCCGGCCAGGTAGGTGGGTGCGGCCGCGCGGAGCTTGGTGCGCCCGGCCGGGGTCAGCTTGGCGAAGGCCGAGCGCTTGTCCTCGGGGTTGGCCACCCGCTCGACCAGCCCGGCCCGCACGAGCTCGTCGACGACCCGGCTGACCCGGCTGCGGCTGACCACCGCGGCCGCTCCGAGCTCGGACATGGTGAGCCGGCGGGCGGGGGCGGCGTTGAGCTCGAGGAGCACGTCGTACCAGGTCAGCGGGATGCCGTGGGCGGCCTGCAGCTCCTGGTCGAGCACCGGCGTCAGGGCCGCGTGCACGCGCAGCAGCATGCCCCACGCCTCGGTGTCCACGGCCACACCCTACCACTCTTGTGCGTGCGCACACACATCGCCTAACGTTGCGTGCGCACGCACACAAACGAACCTGGAGGAACCGATGTCCAAGCTGCTGCACATCTCGGCGTCCCCGCGGGGCGCACGGTCGGAGTCGCTCGCCCTGGCCCGCGATTTCCTCGACGTGTACCGCGAGCTGCACCCGGACGACGAGGTCGACGAGTGGGACCTGTGGGACGGCACGCTGCCCGAGTTCGGCCCGGCCGCCGCGACCGCCAAGATGGACGTGTTCGCGGGCCTGACCCCGACCGGCCCGGGCGCGCGGGCGTGGGACGCCGCGCGGGCGGCCTTCGCGCGCTTCGCCGCCGCCGACAAGTACCTGTTCTCCGTGCCGATGTGGAACGCCGGCGTGCCGTACATCCTCAAGCAGTTCATCGACGTGGTGAGCCAGCCCGGCATGGTCTTCGGCTTCGACGGCACGCTCGGCTACTCCGGCCTCGTCACCGGGCGCAAGGCGGCCGTGGTGTACACCAGCGCCGTCTACGGGGAAGGCCGCGGCCCGGCGTTCGGCGCGGACTTCCAGGCCCCGTACTTCGAGGGCTGGCTGCGCTGGGCCGGCATCACCGACATCACGCCGGTGGAGTTCCGGCCCAACCTGGCCACCGACGCGGTCGACGAGCGCCGCGCCCGCGCGCAGGCCGACGCGGTGGAGGCGGCGAAAACTTTCTAGGATCGGGTAGCAGTTCCGCCGTCCCCGATGCGTTGAGGTGCTGTGACGTTCGAGGAGTTCGTGGCGGTACGGCTGGCGGCGCTGGTGCGCTACGCCACCGTCGTCACCTGGGACGCCGACCTGGCCGAGGACATCGTGCAGAACGTGCTGGTCCGGGCCCAGGCGCGGTGGGAGCGCATCCAGCGGCTGGACGCGCCCGAGCGGTACGTGCAGCGCATGCTCGTCAACGAGTTCCTCTCGTGGCGGCGGCGCCGGGCCGCGCGGACGATCCACGCCGGGGACGCACTGGAGGGGCTGCTGGCGCCGCAGGGCGATGCGACCGGGCAGTACGACGACCGGGACGCCGTCATGCGCCTGATCGGGGCGCTGCCACCGCGGCAGCGCGCGGTCATCGCCCTGCGGTTCTACGCCGACCGGTCCGTCGACGAGATCGCCGACGAGCTCGGGTGCCGGGTCAGCACCGTCCGCACGCACCTGCTGCGGGCCCTCACCACGCTGCGGACGTCGCTGCCCAGCGCCCTGCTGCCGACGGGAGAGCCGCGATGACCGGGCCGATCGAGGAACTCGTGCGGCGCGCCCAGCACGAGCGGGCCGAGGCCGCCGCGCCCGACCTGGAGCGGATCCGGGCCGCCCTGCCGGTCCTGAGCCGTCGCCGGGCGCGCCGGCGGCGGGCCGGGTTCGTGGCCGCCGCGTTCGTGGCGGTCCTCGGGGTGGCGGGGATCGCCGCGCTGCCGGGCGGTACACGAGAAGGACAGGCGCCGGCCGGACCGCCCTCCGCCCGCACGCCGGAGGTGCGGGTCGCCATGCCCTATGAGCTGGAGCAGCCGCCGGACGGCTATCGCGAGCGGCTGCGCACCATCGAGGAGGGGCCCGGCGGGGTCATCGCGACCCGGAGCTACAGCGTCACGCCGGGCGGGCCGCACATCACGTTGACGGTACGGCCGGGTGGGCTGCCGAACGGCGAGCCAGTCGACGTCGGGGCGGTCCGCGGGGTCTATGAAGAGCCGGCGCGGGTCACCTGGCCGGCGCGGCTCGGCGGGGTCGTCTCGCTCGACGCCGTGGGGACCGGGCTCGGGCGCGCCGCCGTCGTGCAACTGGCGGCGTCGGTGGCCGATCACTCGCTCTGGCTGGACAAGCCGCTGATGGTGGATTGGGCGCCCGACGTGCGGTACACGATGAGCCTGATTGACCAAGATCGTTGGGCGACGACCGTGGTGGCCGACGGATCCGCGCGGGGCCGCGGGACGCTCACCGCGACGCTGGCGCCCACGCCCGAATCGGAGCCCGGCGGGGAGATCGTCTCGCTGCACGGGCGGCCGGCGGCGCTGTTCGCCGAGGACGGCGGGCTGCGGGTCGTCCAGAAGCTCCCCTACACCGATCTTGCGCTCACCGTGACCGTCCGGCCGGCGCCGGACCGCGAGGTGTTGCTCGACGCGGCGGCGGAGGTCGATGTGCGGCTCTGACGGCGGTGGATGCGGTACCGTAGCGGCCGAATGGTCCTGAGCACGTCCTGGTGAGGATGGAGCCAGTTGCCGCGCGGATCCGCTTCGAAGCCGCTCCTCGTCGCGGCCGTCTCCGTCACCGCCGTCGTCGGGCTGGGCGGATCGGGGCTGCTGTCGCCCTGGTGGTCGCAGTTCGTCGACGATCTCGGCCAGTTCGGCGCCGGGGCGGCCGCGACCCTGGCCTGCTGGCTCACCGCGCCCCGCCGGTCCGGGGCCCAGCGGCGCTGGCGGCTGTGGATGGGCGCGGGCGCGTTCGGATGGACGATCGGGCAGTTCATCTGGAGCTGGTACCAGCTGTTCCGCGCCGACGCGCTGCCCTCGCCCTCGGCGGCCGACGCCGGCTACCTGATGCTGCCGGTGTTCGCGCTGCCGGCCGTCGTCTCGCTCGCCGCCGCCCGCCCGGCCGGGGACGGACCGCGGCGGCGGCCCGGGCAGCTGGTCATGGTGCTCGACGGGCTGATCGTCGTCGGCGCGCTGTTCGTGCTCACCTGGGCGACCACGCTCGGCTCGGTGGTGCGGGCGGGCGCGGGGTCGGCGTTCGCGTACTCGGTCGCCATCGCCTATCCGGTCACCGATCTCGTGCTCACGGTCATCGTCATCCTGCTGCTCGCCGCGTCCACGCCCGCGAACCGAGCCCAGCTGACCGTGCTCGGCGCCGGACTGGTGTGCCTGACGTTCTCCGACAGCGTGTTCGCGTACCTGGTGTCCAAGGGCGCGGACAGCATGCCGCCGCTCGCCGACGCCGGCTTCACCGCCGGCATGGCCCTCGTCGCCGTCGCCGCGCTCAAGACCGGCGCGGAGACGCAGGCCCGCCCGGCCGCGCGCCGCTCGCGCTGGGTGCAGCTGCTGCTCCCGTACGTCCCGGTGGCCGGCACCGGCGTGCTGCTCATCGTGCAACTCGTGCGCGGCATCGAGATGGACGGGGTGGAGATCGCCGTCGAGACCGCGGTCATCTCGCTGCTCATCATCCGGCAGGCGGTGACGCTGATCGAGAACGCGGTCCTGCTCGACCGCGTCTCGGACAGCCAGGCGCGCCTGACCCACCAGGCGTTCCACGACGCGCTCACCGGCCTGTCCAACCGCGTGCTCTTCCACGACCGCCTCGCCCACGCACTCGCCCTGCACCACCGCGACGGCCACCCGCTCGCCGTGCTCTTCTGCGACCTGGACGACTTCAAGACGGTCAACGACCGGTTCGGCCACCACGCCGGCGACCGGCTGCTGCGGCAGGTCGCGGCCCGGCTGCGCGGCGCGGTGCGCGAGGCCGACACGGTCGCGCGGGTCGGCGGCGACGAGTTCGCGGTGCTGCTGGAAGGCGGCGGCGACCCCGGCGAGCCGGCCGAGCGGATCATGAACGCCGTCGGCCGGCCGTTCGACCTCGACGGGCAGACGGTGACGATCGGGGTGAGCATCGGACTGGTGGAGGCCGGCTCCGCGCTGACCGCCGACGTCATGCTGCGCCGGGCCGACGCCGCCATGTACGCGGGGAAGCGGCGGGGGAAGGGGCGGCTGGTGCGGTACCGCGTCGACCTGCCGGACGGCACGGGCAGCTCCGACCTGGCCGAGGCGCTCGCCGCCACCCTGCGCGACGGCAACGGGCTCGACGTGCACTATCAGCCGATCGTCCGGCTCGCCGACGAGACCGTGGTGGCCGTCGAGGCGCTCGCCCGGTGGACGCATCCGAGCCTCGGCCCGGTCTCCACCGACCTGGTCATCGCCACCGCCGAGGAGATCGGGCTGATCCGGCTCGTCGACGACTTCGTGCTCGACCGCGCCTGCCGGGACGCGGCCGGGTTCCGCGGGGCGTGGGAGGGCATCGCCGTCCACGTGAACACCTCGGCCGCGCGCCTCGGCCGGCCCGAGCACGAGGAGACGGTCCGCGACGCCGTGCTGCGGCACGGGCTCGCCCCGCACCGGCTGCTCCTCGAACTGACCGAGACCGCGCCGCTGCCCGACCTCGCGGCCGCGGCCGGGGCCGTGCGCCGGCTCGGGCGGCTCGGGGTGCGCTTCGCGCTGGACGACTTCGGCACCGGGTACAACGCCCTCGCGCAACTGCACGCACTGCCGGTCCACGAGGTGAAGCTCGACCGCTCGTTCACGGTCGCCGACGGCGGTCGCAGCGAGGCCGTGTGCCGCTCGATCGTGCAGATCTGCGCGGGCATGGGCGTCACCGTGGTGGCCGAGGGCGTGGAGACCGACGAGCAGGCGGCCGCCATGGCCGCCCTCGGCTGCGACTACGGGCAGGGGCACCGGTTCGGCGCGTCGGCGCCGCTCGCTACGCTTTCGCGAGACGCTCCATCTCCCGCATGACCTGCTCGGCGTCGTCCGGGGCGACGTGGTCGGCGTCCAGGTAGAGGCTCAGGCGCAGCGTGCCGGGGACGTCGTCGACGTGCACGAACAGCGGCTCGAAGGTCGGCGCGTCCTGGGCCGTCACCCACCGGAACGCGGACTCGCCCGGCTCGATCGGCTCGTCGCGCGACGGGCCGCGCCGGTCGTTGAAGTAGCAGCCGATCTCGACGTCGTGCGCGTCGATGATGCGTTGCACGCCGGTGTGGTGGAAGTACGCATATTTGTACGCCGCTGTGGTCACCCGCCGCGCCCGTCCGAGCAGTTCGGCGAAGGGTGCGTCGGTGGCCGGCAGGCTCAGCAGTCCGGCCTGGGCGAGGGTGCACACCACGTTCGCCAGGCCGGGGCGGAAGCGGTTGCTCACCATCGGCCGGATGAGCACCGGATCGGCGCCGAACACGCGATGCAGGGCGCCCGCGAACGCGGCGAGGAGCACGGTGGAGCTGTCCAGGCCGGTGCTCGCCGCCCAGTGCCGCACCGCGAGGCCGAGGGTGGGGGAGGTGAACTCGCCGTGCCAGTACCGCGGCTTCGTGGTGGTCGCCGGCTTCGGGAACCGGTCGCGCGGGACGGTGTCGAGGATGTTCTGCCAGTACCGTTGAGCCGCCGCATTGTGCCGCTGCCCCGCCGGCGACGCCTGCCAGTGCGCCTGCGCGAGCGGCTGCAGCCCCTCCACCGGCGTGCCGGTGCGCGCGGGGACTTCCTGCAGCATGGTCATCGCGCCGGCGGCGTCGGTGACGAGGTGCGAGATGAGCACCGCCATGTGCGTGAGCCGGCCGTGTTGCCTGACGACCGCCATCTTCAGCGGCCATTCGGTGCTGAAGTCGAGCATTTTCGCGCGCCAGGCCTCGCACAGGTTCTCGGCCACGTGCGCCGGGTCGTGCTCGCCGGCGTCGACGATCGCCAGGTCGATCGTGCCGCTGCGGTGGACGATCTGCCGGGGTTCGCCCGCTTCCTGCGTGATCAACGTGCGCATTGGTTCGTAGCGGCTCATGAGGTACCGGAGCTCGCCCTTGACCTCATCGATCGTGGTCTCCGGGGGCAGCGGCTTCACCCCGCCCAGGGGCAGCCACGTGCCCTGTTTGACGATTGCGGACCAGTTCTCGAGCTGGCCCCACGATAACGGGCCCTCGCCCCCCGACTCGCCCTCGAACTCGACGCTGACTCGCTCCGGCGCAGCAGGCATCCCGCCGGCCCTCCCATCGCTCGTGACGGCAGTGCGCGGCCTCCCGACCCGTCCGGCATCGGCGCGCGGCGGGCAGAGGCGGCCTGCGAAACGTGGCGGGTCGCAGCAGGACGCATCGGCGTTCGTCGGTACTCTACGGACGGCTCTCCCCGGACGCCATGCGCCGGATGTACGATTGCGCGCATGACTGCCGGGTCGGCCTTTGGCCGTTCACGAGAGCTGTGCCCGGCTGACGTTTGATCCCGCCCCGGGCCCGTGGCCCGCCTCCTCCGCGCACGTTTTTCGCGAGTTTTGTGCGTTTCCAACGCCGTTCGCGCTCGCTCGGAGAGGAGGTGATTCGCGGTGAGTTGGGACGATTTCGTGGCCCGCCACAACGTCGGGGACGTTGTGGCCGGGACCGTCACGAGGCTGACGCCGTTCGGCGTGTTCCTGACGGTGTCCGGCGACGTGCCGGGCCTGCTGGTGACCAGGGACCGGCCGTCGGTCGGCAGCACCGTCACGGTGCGCATTCAAGCGCTCGACCCGCACAACCGGCGCGTCGCGTTCAGCTGATCTTCGACCAGCTGTCGTAGTCGTGCACAGCGAGACCCTGATACGTGCTGTACCCGGCGGCCCCGGCATCGATCGCCGTGAGCTGCTGCTGCAGGGCGTTCTGGGAGCGGCCGGCGAACGTGCAGTACGAGCAATCGCTCGCCGGCTGCGTCTCCGCCGCCAGCCGCACCGGCTTGCGCCCCGCCTGCGCCCGCGCGAGCAGATCCGTGCCGACCCCGACGACCGCCGACCCACTGTCCCGGTACGACATGACCGTGATCGCATCGACCCGCGCCATGACCTCCTCGGCCAGGTTCCGGGTACCCACCTTGATCGTCGCCAGCCAGAACGGCACATCGGCCTCGAGCGGCTCCGGCCCCGCCTTGCGCACCTGGTCGAACATGCTCAGGAAGCTCGACGCGATACTCGCCTGATCGCGCGCCCAGTTCGCCAGCAGGTACGGCTCGACGTCCAGATGCACCCCGTCGAACAGCCGCAACGCACTGACCCGCTGCCGCCACGCGACGGCATCCCTGGGGTTGGTCGCCCAGCTCGGATCCCCGCCGAGCGCGGAAAGCCTGATCCCGGCCGCCTTCGTTCGCGCCCGCAGCTCCTGCAGCCGCGCGACCTCGGCCTTCCCGGGCTGCCACGACACGGCCGCGAAGATCTCCTTCACGCCCTGCTTGTTCGCCCAGGCCACCACGGCCGCGGGCTGGGCCTGCGACCACAACCACATGGCCCGCGCCTTGGCCGGACTCTTGACGACGGCAACGGGTTGCATCGCGGCCTGCGCGGGCTGCACCCCGAACGCCGCCGCAGCGACCGCAGCGGCCATCACGGCGACCATCTTCCGCTTCATGGCTGAAGCGTGCTCGCCTCCGGTTGCAAGGTCGGTGCCCTCTTGGGGTAGAAAGGTGACTCGTGTTCTCCCGTATCACCACGGAAGCTAGAGCAGCGATCGCCCTGCTGCCGACGTTCGCCCACGCCGCCGCCCACCCTTCGGTGACGCCCCAGGATCTGGCGGCCGCCCTGCACAGCCTGCGCGCGGGTAACACGGCCGCGCTCTGGACCGACCCCCATCCCGGGCCGCCGCCGGCCTCGGCCCAGTCGCCGGCGGACTTCGACCAGCCGTTGAAGCAGGTCCTGGAGCAGGCGGGGCGGATCGCCATGACGGCGAACGCCGAGCACATCGGGACCGAGCACCTCTTGGCCGCTTTGCTGCGAACCGATCCTTCGTCGCCGGTTGTCGATTGGCTCGCATCGCGCGGGGTCACCTCGGAGGCGGTGGATGCGTTGCTGACTCGCTTGGCGGGCGGACTTGGGTCCGAGTCGTTGGCGGAGAAGCCGTCGTTCATGGAGCGGCGCAAGTGGAATGCGGCGCGCGCCTACTCCCAGGGCAAGCGCAGCGGCCTGTCGACGACTATGACGATCGTGCTGACGGTGATCCTGGTGGTGGTTGTGCTGGGCCTGTGCATCTGGAGCGGGCCGTGACGGGCTCTTCGTTCTGGCCGCGCGTTGGGTGAGGCACGCTGCCAGTGCCGCGGGCGAGGGCTGTTCTAACCCCGGCGGTGATCTCTCCGGCCACGAGTCGTGGCCAAGGCACCGTATGCGGCCAGGCTCAAATCATTGTTCTTCCTGCCCTGGGAGATAAAGGATTTTTGGCTCTTTCCGACGTGGTGCTCATGCAACTGCCGGCCGCTGCTGGCGCCCGCCGCCACCTGCGCTCGGATTCGCTGCTGTCCAAGCGGGCGATGAGATCTTGACCCCGACGTGCGTCCGTTCAGAACGGCGGGTCCATCTCGCCGCCCGTGGAGGCCGGGCGATCCGGCACAGCGGCGGTCGGCAGGGCAGCCGTCGGGGAAGGCCGAGACGGCGGCTTGCGGGGCGGCACCGCGGCCTCGATCTGGCCCAGCACCGCCAGCCGCGCGACGATGGCGCCCGTCCGGCGGCCGAACGCCGTCGACAGGTCCTTGATCGAGGTGCCGTCCCCGTAGAGTTTGGCCAGTTGCTGGTCGTCCTCGTCGGTCCACGGCTGGTACGCGTTCGGGTAGGTCTTGCGCAGCTCGTCGATGCGCTTGTTGCCCGATCCCGGTGCGCGGGGGCCGCCCGTGATGCCGGCCAGGGCGGTCAACGACAGCGCGACCGCGTGCAGGCTCGGGCGCGGGATGCGGCCCGCCAGGCGGCCGATCTCCGTGTCGGACCCGTTCAGCAGGAGGACCTCGATGTCGATGTCCTCGGAGCCGGTGGCGGCGGCCGAGATCTTGTAGGTGCGGCCGCGGACGGTCGTGGTTTTCGTGACTTTGGAGGTTGCGTCCTTCATGACTCGGCCGCCTGTCTCGCGGTGAGCCGGCGGTGCAGCCAGAAGCAGATGCCGGCGGCGCCCAGGCACCAGCCGGCCCAGGCCATGCCGTCGGCCGCCGTGTGCAGGTGGCGCCGGGCGAAGATGGCCGTCAGCACCACCGCCAGCAGGGCGCCGTGGGCCGCCACGAGGCCCACCAGCAGGAGCAGTTTGCCCGTCCAGTCCAGGGCGAACAGGGTGAAGCGGCGCATGTGCGGACCCCCGTCTCGTCTGTCACCCTCAGCGTGCGCGCCCTCACCCGGCGCGCGCCAGGAGCAATCGCCGCCTGTGGATAACTCCGCGCTGTTAGCGTGGAGGGGCACGGGAAACGCTGAGAGTGAGGCTGCCTTGGATCCGCGACGGGCGGTGCCCAGGACCGACACAGTGCTGGATGATCCGCGGCTGGCCGGCTTTCCGCGGGACCGGGCCAAGGTCGTGGTGCGCGAGGAGCTCGACCGGGTCCGGCGTGGGGAGCTCGCGGCCGCGGACGTGGTCGGGGAGGTCGAGCGGCGGTTGCGCGGCGGCATGCGTACCGTGCTCAACGCCACCGGCGTCGTGCTGCACACGAACCTCGGGCGGGCCGCGCTGTCCGACGCGGCGATCGAGGCGCTGGTCAAGGCGGCCGGCTACACCGACGTCGAACTGGACCTCGACAGCGGCCGTCGGGCCCGCCGTGGACGGGGGACGCTGGATGCGCTGGCGGGGGCGGTTCCGCGGGCACAGGCGGTACACCTGCTGAATAACGGTGCGGCGGCACTCGTGTTGGCGGCCACGGGATTGGCGGCCGGCCGCGAGATCGTGGTCAGCCGCGGCGAGCTCGTCGAGATCGGGGACGGGTTTCGGCTGCCTGACCTGCTCGAGTCGACCGGCGCGCGATTGCGGGAGGTGGGCACGACCAACCGGACGTCGCTGGAGGATTATCGGCGGGCGATCGGGGCGCAGACCGGGTTCATCCTCAAGGTCCACCCGTCGAACTTCTTTCAGCGCGGTTTCGTTTCCATGGTACCGGTTGCCGCCCTCGCCGGCCTCGACGCCCCCGTCGTCGTGGACATAGGATCGGGGTTGCTGCGGCCCGATCCGGTGCTGCCCGACGAGCCCGATGCCGACACGGTGCTCAAGGACGGCGCCGACCTCGTGACCGCGAGCGGGGACAAGCTGCTCGGCGGGCCCCAGGCCGGGCTGCTGCTCGGCCGGGCCGACCTGGTCGAGTCGCTGCGGCGGCATCCGCTCGCCCGGGCGCTGCGCGTGGACAAGCTGACGCTTGCCGCGATCGAGGCCACCCTGCTCGGGCCGGAAACGCCTACCTGGCGCGGGTTGCGCGCGGACGTCGGCGTGCTGCGCCGGCGGGCCGAGGCGATCCTGGCCGAGTTGCCCGGGATCGACGCTACGGTCGTGGACTCGGTCGCCGTCGTCGGCGGGGGCGGGGCGCCGGCGGTGGAGCTCGGGTCGGCGGCGTTGGCGCTGCCGGCCGTACTGGCGCAACCGCTGCGAACGGGGGAACCGTCCGTGTTCGGCCGGGTCGAGCGCGACCGGCTCCTGCTGGACCTGCGGTGCGTGCCCGAGGCGGAGGACAAGTCGGTGGCCGCGGCCATCCTGCGCGCGGCGGGTCGCTGACGGGCATGTGGGTCGTCGCCACCGCCGGGCACGTCGACCACGGCAAATCCACGCTCGTACGGTCACTCACCGGCATGGAGCCCGACCGCTGGGCCGAGGAGCGCCGCCGGGGCATGACGATCGACCTCGGCTTCGCCTGGACCACCCTGCCGTCGGGGGCGACCGTCGCGTTCGTCGATGTGCCGGGGCATGAGCGGTTCGTGCCCAACATGCTCGCCGGCGTCGGCCCGGTCCCGGCCGCTATACTGGTCGTGGCGGCCGACGAGGGCTGGAAGCCGCAGTCCGCCGAGCACCTGGCCGCCCTCGACGCGCTCGGCGTGCGCCACGCGCTGCTCGTCGTGTCCCGCGCCGACCTCGCCGACCCGGCCCCGGCGCGTGCTCAGGCCCTGGAACACCTGGCGAAAACCACGATCGGCGGCGTCGAGAGCGTGGCGGTCAGCGCAGTCACCGGGGCCGGCCTCGACGAGCTGCGCGCTGCCCTCGACCGCCTCGGGTCCGCCCTGCCCACGCCCGACCTCGACGCGCCGGTGCGGCTGTGGGTCGACCGCGCGTTCACCATCCGCGGCAGCGGCACGGTCGTCACGGGCACCCTGGGGGCGGGCCGCCTGAGCGCCGAGTCCGACTTGGAGCTGCATGCTTCGTCGGTACGCGTACGAGCCCTGCAAGCCCTCGGCTCGCCCGTCTCCACTGTGGACGCCGTCGCCCGCGTGGCCGTGAATCTGCGCGGCGTCGAACGGTCGGCGGTGGCGCGCGGCGACGCTCTTGTCACACCCGGCCGGTACACTTTCACCGACCTCATCGACGTGCGCATCCACGGCGATCCGGTCGCCGGACTGCCGTCCTCGGCGGTGTTCCACATCGGATCGGCAGCGGTCGCCGCGCATGTGCGGCCGCTGGGCACCGACACGGCGCGCCTCCGCCTGGCCCGCGCGCTGCCGCTGCACGTCGGCGACCGGGCGCTGCTGCGCGACCCGGGCCTGCACCACGTCCCGGGCGGCGTGACGGTGCTGGACGTGTCCCCGCCGCCCCTGCGCCGGCGGGGCGCCGCGGCGGCGCGCGCTGTGGAGCTGTCCACGATGGACGGCCACCCGTCGTCCGCGGACGAGCTGCGCCGGCGGAAGCTCGTCCACGCCGACGACCTGACCCGCATGGGCGTGCCGGCCCCGGCGCCGGGCTGGCTGCTGGACCCGGCGCACGAGGAGTCGCTGCGGGCGCGGCTGGCGGCGGAGGTCGGGGCGTACGCCGAGCAGCACCCGGTCGACCCCGACCCACCGGTCGACGCGATCCGCAGCCGGTTGGGGCTGCCCGACCGCGCCCTGGTGGAGCGGTTGGTGGCGGCACCGCTGACGATTCGCGACGGTCGGATCAGTAGCGGGAGCCGGCTGCCCGAGAAGCTGCGGCGTGCGCTGGACGCGGTACGGGCCGATCTGGATGCACACCCGTTCGCGGCTCCGGAGGCCGACCGGCTGGCGGCGCTGGGCCTGGGCCCGAAGGAACTGGGCGCGGCGGCGAAGGCGGGCCTCCTGCTGCGCATCGCGGACGGGATCGTGCTGCTGCCCTCGGCGCCTGCGACGGCGCTGGAACGGCTGGCGCGGTTGGAGCAGCCGTTCACGTTGAGCTCGGCGCGGCAGGCTTTGGGGACGACTCGGCGGGTGGCGGTACCGTTGCTGGAGTTTCTGCACCGAAGGGGCGCGACCAGGCGCCTTCCGGACGGGCGTCACATGGTCGCGGCGCCGTCGTAGGAGCGTGCGAACAGGGCGTGTGAGCCGCCGCCGAAGTCGACGTGGCTGCCACCGTCCGGCAGCTCGGCGTCGTCCGTCGGGGTCAAGAGATGATCGCCCGCTTGGACTCGGCCGGCGGACAGCAGCGAATCCGAGCGCAGGTGGCAGCGGGCGCCAGCAGCGGCCGGCAGTTGCATGAGCACCACGTCGGAACGAGCGAAAATCCTTTATCACCCAGGGAAGGAAGAACAATGATTTGAACCTGGCCGCACGAGGTGCCTTGGCCACGACTCGTGGCCGGAGAGATCACCGTCCGGGTTGGAACAGCCCTCGCCGGCGGGACTGGCAGCGTGCCTCACACACGCGCGGGCAGGGGCTGTTGGCGGAGACGGACGGGAATCGAACCCGCCTGGCCCGGATTCCGGACCACACCAGTTTTGAAGACTGGGAGGGGCACCAGCCGCCCGCACGCCTCCGGGGTCCACAGTAGCCCGCCGAAATTTGTCGTACCCCCCGACTAGCGTTCCGGGCATGAAGTTCAACCGTGGATGGTGGGGCATCGGTCTCGGGGACTACCTCCCCTGCAGGTTCACCTATCAGCTCTATGACCTCGCTTCGCTGCCGGCGGTTGAGGTGCCCGCCGGCTACGAGTGGCTGGTGGGGGCCGATCCGGTGGGGAAGCGGATGTATCGGGCGGAGGCGGCGGGCGATGTGCCGGCCGGGCTGGCGTTCGACGAGTTCTTCGCGCGGCCCGAGTTGCCGATGGCGTTCGCGTCGCCGACGGACTGTTTCTGGCGGGTGCGGGACCGCGGGGAGTCCCAGGGCGGGCGGCTGGTGGAGTTCATGGCCGACTCGCAGGGGTGCGTTTACTGGTACCTGTTCGTCGGGCAGGACGGGTCAGGCGGGGCGCAGCCGGTGCTCGCGGGTGACGCCGAGGAGGGCGAGCTTGTGCAGGTGGCGGACTCGTTCGACGAGTTCTTGCGGCGGCTGTGGATCGAGACGACCGGGTGGTACGAGATCGTCGGCGAGAAGCGGCCCGCGGAAGCGTGGTCGCCGTTGGTGCGCGAGTACGTGCGGCGGCTGGAGACTAGGGTCGGGCCATGACGTATGCCGACGTGAACGGGGTCTCGCTGTGGTACGAGGAGCACGGGGCCGGTGAGCCGCTCGTGCTGCTGCACGGCGGGTTCTGGACGATTGAGATGTTCGGGGAGCTGCTGCCGGCGCTCGCGCAGCGGTGGCGGGTGATCGCGGTCGAGCTGCAGGGGCACGGGCACACGCCGGACGCGGACCGGCCGCTGCGTTACGAGACGTGCGCCGATGACGTGGCCGCGCTGATCCGGCATCTGGGGATCGGGCGGGCCGACGTGATGGGGTATTCGCTCGGCGCGGGGACGGCCGTTCGGGTAGCGATCCAGCACCCGGACGTGGTGCGGCGGCTCGTGGTCATCTCGACGCCGGTGCGGCGGACGGGCTGGTTCCCGGAGGTGCTGGCCGGGATGGCGCAGCTGGGGCCGGAGGCGGCGGAAGGGATGAAGGGCTCGCCGCTGTACGCTGCGTATGCCAAGGTCGCGCCGCGGGTCGAGGACTGGCCGGTGCTGGCGACGAAGGTCGGGGAGCTGCTGCGGCGGGACTACGACTGGTCTCCGGAGGCGGCGCGGATTCAGGCGCGGACCATGCTCATGTACGCCGACGCCGACTCGATCCCGCCCGCGCACATCGGCGAGTTCTATGCGCTGCTCGGGGGCGGGCTCCGGGATGCGGACTGGGACGCCTCGAAGCGGGTGGCGTCGCGGCTGGCGATCATCCCGGGGCGGACGCATTACGACATCACCGGGGCGCCGTCGCTGCCGGGAATGGTGGAGGAGTTCCTGACCGCGCCGGACTGATGCGAGTCGCGGCTTCTGACCCGGCAACGCGGAGGGGAACATGGGGAGAGTAAACGGAGGAAAGCGAGTTGCGAGTCGCGGCTGCGGACCCGGCAACGCGGAGAGGAACGCGGGGAGAGCAAACGGAGGAGAGCGAGTTGCGAGTCGCGGCTGCGGACCCGGCAACGCGGAGAAGAACACGGGGAGAGCAAACGGAGGAAAGCGAGCGAGGAAAGCCAGGGAGGAGAGCCAGGGAGGAGAGCCAGGGAGGAGTGCCTGCGAGGGGAGCCAGCGGAGGTGTATGAGCGGGCTTGACGGTGGCGCTTCGAGGTCGGGTCGGTGAGCCGGAGTGCTGACGCGGCAACGTGATCGAGCGGCGGAGTGTGAGGCGCGGACCGGGAGCCCGCGCCTTCGGGAGGGGGAGGGTGCGGGTCAGCCGTCGATGCGGTGGGTGGTCCAGAAGGAGGCGAGGCTGGTTGAGCCGGCGGCGGACTGGGCCGCGGCCTTGAAGTCGGGGACGGTCGAGACGCCGTACCGGTGGGATTGGGCGTAGTTGAGCATCAGGTTGGACATCGTGGTGGTGCCGAGGGTGCGGCGCAGGTCGTGCAGGGCGCACTTGCCGTAGCCGTAGATGACCGTCGAGTAGCGGGAGGAGTGTGCGTCCCAGTAGGCCATCGAGCTGGTCAGGCGTTCGCTGGAGGACTGCCAGGTCGCCGAGTTCCAGCAGTTGGTGCCGGTCTTGTTGAAGTACAGGTCGGTGGCGTAGTCGGTGAAGGCCTCGTCCAGCCACGGCGTCGTGTACTCGTCGTCGCCGACGATGCCGTAGAACCACTGGTGCGCCAGTTCGTGGGCCAGGGCGGTTGAGGAGACGACGTCGAGGACGAAGCCGGGGTATTCCATGCCGCCGAACCAGAAGTTGTTGTCCAGCACCACGTCGGCCTCGCCGTACGGGTAGGCGCCGAAGCGGGCGGAGTGGGCGTCCAGGGCTCCCATCGCGGTGGAGAGCATGGAGCTTGCGCTGCTCGCTGAGATGGCGCTCGTGCGGTAGACGTTGACGCGGTAGCCGCCGGGGGAGACGCCGGTGGTCTTCGTGAAAGGCCCGGCGGCCCAGGCGAAGTCGCGGACGTTCGTGGCCAGCGAGCGGGTCACGGTGCGGCCGGTCGTGCCGGGAGTGCCGGTGGCGGTGCCGGTCGCGGGGACCGACAGGGAAGTGGGGTGGTCCAGGGTCACGTCGAAGTCGCTGATGAGGCTGTAGAACGACTCGCCGTTGTTCGTGTAGGGCGACAGGTGCCAACCGGCGCCGTCGCGGACCGCGAGGATCGGCAGGGCGTTGCCGATGAAGTTGTACGCGCCGTCGCGGCCGAAGCGGTCGGCGCCCGCGGGTACCACGATGCCGAGGTCGAAGCCGATCGTCGCGGACGCGTTCTGGGCGAGCGGAGCAGGGAGCGTGATCTTCAGGGCGGTGCAGTTGACGGTGAGGGCGGCCGGGGTGCCGCCGGTCACGTTGGTGACGGTGATCGGTGTGTTCGACGGGCAGGTGCCGTGGTAGTTGTCCCAGAGGCGGAGGTACACCTCGGGCAGCGCCGTCGGTGAGGTGTTGGTGAACGTGACGGTCTCGTGGCCGGTCCACGAGGCGCCGGTGCTGTTGCTCGTGAGGGTCACGGTGTAGTCGGCCAGGCCGGGTGTCCTGGTGGTGTCGACCGCGGCGCTCGCCGGCGAGGCGATGACCCCGACGGCGACGGCGGTGGCGGTGATGACCGTGGTGGTGAACGCGGTCAGGAGCCGGATCGTCATGCCGCGAGCATCCGGGCATCGAACGACGGGCGTCAATGAAGGCTGACCCCCGCACGACCCTCGTCCCGCCGCTGATGATCGACGGCGTGGCCGCCGAGGCCCAGGCGTGGCCCGGGCGCTGCAGAAGGGCGCTGCAAAGCGTGCGAGAGCGGAGGTGGAAACGGCGCGGCGCCGGTGTGCAAGCGGCGGCGAGCAGCGCGGGGGGTGGTGCGCGCAAGGCGGCGTGGGGGCGGAGTGCGCGCGGCGGCGAAGCGGCGCGGGAGCGGTGTGCAAGCGGCGGCGCGGCGGCGGGTGCGCGAGCGGCAGTGGAGTGCGAGCGGCGGTGAGAACGGCGCGGCGGTGGTGTGTGAGCGGTGGTGAGGACGGCGCGGCGGTGGTGTGTGAGCGGCGGTGAGGACGGCGCGGCGGTGGTGTGTGAGCGCGGTGAAGCGGCATGGCGGTGGTGTGCGAGCGGCGCGGGGGTGGTCTGCAAGCGGCGGTGGTGTGCAAGCGGCACGGCGGTGGTGTGCAAGCGGTGATGGCGTGCAAGCGTCGGCGATGCGGCGCGGGGGCGGTGTGCAAGCGGGGGAGTGGCGCTAACCAAAACCGTCAGGAAATCGCTCTCCCCACTTGACGCAGCACTATGAGCCAGGAGTAGCGTGCCGGTTGAGAGAGCGCTCTCTGTCCCCGCCAGGAAGCTAGGAGAGCCATGCGTACCACAAGGAAATGGGTCGTTGGCGTCACTGCCGCGGCCACGCTCGCACTGGTCGCCATCACCGCCGTGGCGAACGCCGGGACCAACGCCGGGACCAGCAGTAACGCCGCGGCCGGGAGCAGTGCCCAGCTGGCCGCCGCCGCGCCTGCGCCGCCGGCTGGGTTCACGCTCACCTGGAGCGACGAGTTCAACGGGGCCTCGGGCACCGGCGTGAACACCGGGACGTGGAAGTACGACACGGGGCCGGGGAGCAGCTTCGGTACCGGCGAAATCGAGACCATGACCAACAGCACGGCCAACGTGTTCCAGGACGGCGCCGGGCACCTGGTGCTGCGCGCGCTGCACAGTGGCAGTGACCCGCGGGCCGGCTGGACGTCCGGGCGGATCGAGACGCAGGCTGCCACGTTCGGGGCCGACGCCGGGGACGTGGTGCGGATGGAGTCCTCGATCCAGCAGCCGAACGTGACCACGGCCAACGGCGCCGGGTACTGGCCGGCGTTCTGGATGCTCGGCTCCACGCTGCGCACCGGCACGACGTGGCCGACCAGTGGCGAGGTCGACATTCTCGAGGACATCAACGGGCGCAGCTCGGTCTTCGGCACGCTGCACTGCGGCACCAACCCGGGCGGGCCGTGCAACGAGTCTACCGGCCTGGGCAGCGGCGAGCGGGCGTGCGCCGGGTGTCAGACCGGGTACCACACGTACGCGGTGGAGATCGACCGGTCCAAGTCGCCGGAGGAGATTCGCTGGTACCTCGACGGGGCGAACTACTTCACCCTGCCGGCCACCCGCGTGGACGCCACGACCTGGAACAACGCCGTGCACCATCCGTTCTTCATCATCTACGACCTGGCCATGGGCGGCGGATTCCCCGACGCGTTCGGGGGCGGTCCCAACGCCAACACGATCTCCGGCGCGCAGATGAACATCGACTGGGTCGCGGTGTACAACAAGAAGGGTGGCACCACGACGCCGCCCGGCACCAACATCGCGCAGGGCAAGCCGACCACCGCGTCGTCGTCGGAGAACGCGGGCACGGCCGCCGGCAACGCGACCGACGGCAACGCCGGCACCCGCTGGTCGAGCGCGTTCAGCGATCCGCAGTGGCTGCAGGTCGACCTGGGCCAGTCGTACAACCTCACGAGCGTCAATCTCAACTGGGAAGCCGCCTACGCCAAGGCCTTCCAGGTCCAGACCTCGGCCGACGGGACGAACTGGACCAGCATCTACAGCACCACCTCCGGCACCGGCGGCAACCAGACGCTGAACGTCTCCGGATCCGGAAGATACGTCCGCGTGTACGGCACGCAGCGCGCCACCGCCTACGGCTACTCGCTCTACGAGTTCGGCCTGACCGGCACGCCCGGCGGCGGAACGGGCGGCGGCACGCTGCTGTCCCAGGGCCACCCGACCACCGCCTCGTCGACGGAGAACGCGGGCACCGCCGCCGCGAACGCCACCGACGGCAACACCGGCACCCGCTGGTCGAGCGCGTTCAGCGACCCGCAGTGGCTGCGCGTCGACCTGGGCGCCACCCACGCGATCAGCAAGGTGAACCTGAACTGGGAGGCGGCCTACGCGAAGGCCTTCCAGGTGCAGACGTCCAACGACGGCAGCACGTGGACGACGATCTACAGCACCACGACCGGCACAGGCGGCAACCAGACGCTGAACGTTACCGGCTCCGGCCGGTACGTGCGGGTCAACGGCACCCAGCGCGCCACGGCCTACGGATACTCCCTGTTCGAGTTCCAGGTCTACGGCAGCTGAAGCGACACCGGCGCGGCGGCCCTAAGCGTGCGGGCCGCCGCCCCGGCTTCCAGAGAAAGTCGGCGGTCAGAGCCGGTCACGACCGAGCGGTCAGGAAAGCGTCCACGTGTGCAGCGACCAGGGACGGACGGTTCAGGTCCGGGGCGTTGTGGTCGGCGTCCGGCAGCACGGAGCACCGCGCGTCCGGCATGATCGCCGCCAGCCGCGGCGCCACCTCGCGGATGTACGCGGGGACCTTCGTGCCGGTGAGCAGCAGGGTCGGGGTGGTGATGGCCGCGTAGCGCGAGCCGTCCGAGTCCAGGCGGGCGATCTCGCCGATCTCGCCGGGCGTGGTCGGCATCATGGCGAGGGTGTCGGCGCCGTCCTTGCCGCGCAGCAGCAGGTACGCGAGGCCGTAGTGGACGGCCAGCGGGGCCGGGGGGATCGGGACCAGGCCGGTGCGCTTGGTGAACGTCGCCATCGCGGCGTGCGGGCGGCCCGCGGCCAGCAGGCGGGCGAAGTCGGGCAGCCAGGTCAGGTCGAACGAGCCGTCGAGGCTGACGCCCGGGTCGTACGCCGCGAGCTTCGAAAACGGCCGCCGCAGCACCGTGTGCAGGGCGATCAGGCCGCCGTAGCTGTGGCCGAAGAGCAGTTCGGAGCCGGTGGCGGCGGCCACGGCCAGGACGTCGTCGACCTCGCGCTCGATCGAGTACGCGGGACCTTGCGGACCGCTGGCGCCGCGGCCGCGGCGGTCGAGGGCGTGCACGCGGTACCGTGGCAGGGCTTGCATGAATCGCTCGTAGTGGTGCGCGCGCCGGTTGTTGCCCGGCACCACGACGAGGCCGGGGCCCTGGCCGGTGCTGCGGAAGCTGATCGCCGTGCCGTCCGCGGAGACGGCGACATCCATGTCGGTCATGCCCGGAAGTCTGGGCGGGGGCGCTGGCAAACCCCTGTCACGCCGCTGGCAGGAACTGCGAGCGGAGCAGGCCGAAGACGGCGCTGTCGTGAAACCGACCGTCGTCCTCCAGGGAGAAGTCCCGCATCGTCCCCTCCCGGGTGAACCCGAGGGAGTGCAGCAGCCGCACCGAGCGGTGGTTGTCGGCGATCGTGTGCGCCTGGACGCGGTGCAGGTGCATCGGGCCGAAGCCGAAGTCGAGGATCGCGCGGGCCGCCTCGCTCGCGTAGCCGTGGCCCCAGTGCGCGCGGGCCAGGTCGTAGCCCAGCTCGGCGCGGCGGTGCAGGCGGTGCCAGCTGTGCAGGCCCATCAGTCCGATCACCCGCCCGCCGGCCTCGAGCGCCCAGTGCCGGCGCAGGTCGGCGGCCGTCTCGGCCAGCAGGTACTCCAGGAACGCCTCGCACTCGGCGAGGGTGCGCAGCGGGTCGTCGTTGTAGCGCTGGACCTCCGGGTCGCCCCGGAACACCAGGACGTCCCGCGCGTCGGCGACGGTAGGCTCGCGGAGCACGAGCCGTTCCGTGTGGATCGGCAGCAGGACCACGACCGGCACCCTAGACCACCGCCGGCGCGGGCGAGCGGACGGGGAGAGCGAGTGCGGATCGGGCTGCTGGGCCCCCTGGAGGTGCGCGCCGGCGACGGGGAGCTCGTCGAGGTCGGCGGTTCGCGCCTGCGGGTGCTGGTGACCCTCCTCGCGCTGCAGCCCGGCCGGGTCGTCACCGCCGCCCGGCTGGCCGACGGGTTGTGGGGCGAGCATCCACCCGGCGGGGCCGGCAACGCGCTGCAGTCGCTCGTGTCGCGGCTGCGCCGGGTGCTGCCCGACGGGGTGCTGCAGGCCCGCCCGACCGGCTACCTGCTGGACGTGGCCGCCGAGGACGTCGACCACCTGCGGTTCGAGGCGCTGGTCGAGCAGGCCCGGGCGAGCGCCGACCCGGCCGCCGCGGTGGTGCTGTTCCGGCGGGCCGAGGGGCTGTGGCGGGGGCCGGCGCTGGCCGACGCCGGGGACGCCGCGTTCGCCCGGCCCTGGCGCGCCCGCCTCGACGAGCTGCGCTTCGCCGCCGTCGAGGACCGGCTGGAGGCCGAGCTGGGCATCGGCGAGCGGGTCGTGGCCGAGCTGGAGGCCCTGGTCGCCGCCCATCCGCTGCGGGAGCGGCTCGTCGGGCTGCTGATGCGCGCGCTCGCCGACGCCGGCCGCGGGGCCGAGGCGCTGGCGGCGTTCGAGCGCTGCCGGGACCGCCTCGCCGAGGAACTGGGGGCGGATCCGTCGTCGGGGCTGCTCGCGGTACACGTGCGGATCCTGCGGGGCGAGGCCGAACGGGAGCGCCGGGAACCCGCCGCCGGCAACCTGCGGGCCCCGCTGACGAGCTTCGTCGGGCGCGACACCGACCTCGGCACCGTGCGCGGGCTGGTCGCCGCCGGGCGGCTGGTCACGCTCGTCGGGCCGGGCGGCGCCGGCAAGACCCGGCTCGCGATCGAGACCGGGCGGGCCCTGGCCGGGGAGTTCCCGGACGGGGTGTGGCTGGTCGAGCTGGCGCCGGTGACCGACCCGGCCGACGTCATCCAGGCCGTCTGGGGCGCCCTCGGGCTGCGCGACCCGGCCGGCAAGCCCGGGCCGGGGCGGCGGGTCGAACCCGACGACGCGCCGCGCCGGCTCGCCGCCGCCCTGGCCCACCGGCGGCTGCTGCTGGTGCTGGACAACTGTGAGCAGATCGTGGCGGCCGCCGCCGAGCTGGCCGAGCGGCTGCTGGGGGAGTGCCCGCCGCTGCGCATCCTGGCCACCAGCCGGGAGCCGCTCGGGATCACCGGCGAGACGCTCTTCGGTGTGGAGCCGCTCGGCGAGGACTCGGCCGCGCGGCTGTTCACCGACCGGGCCGCGGCCGTGCGGCCCGGGCTCGCCGACGACCCGGACGCCGTCGCCCGGATCTGCCGGGCCCTCGACGGGATGCCGCTCGCGATCGAGCTCGCCGCGGCCCGCTGCCGCGCGCTGACCCCGGCCCACATCGCCGACCGGCTCGACGACCGGTTCCGGCTGCTCAACCGGGGCAGCCGGACCGCCCGGCCGCGGCACCAGACGCTGCGCGCGGTCGTCGACTGGAGCTGGGACCTGCTAGCCGAGCCCGAACGGGTCATGCTGCGCCGGCTGGCCATCTTCCCCGGCGGGGCGACCCTGGCGGCGGCGGCCGCGGTCTGCGACCCGGACGGCACCCTCGGCGACCCCGACGGGCTGCTCACCACCCTGGCCGAGAAGTCGCTGCTGCTGGCCGGGGACGACCTGCGGTACCGGATGCTGGAGACGATCCGCGCCTACGGCCTGGAACGCCTCGACGAGCGCGGCGAGACCGACGAGCTGCGCCGCCGCCACGGCGCCTGGTTCCTGGCCCTGGCCGAGCGGCGCGAACCGGACCTGCGCGGCACGAAGCAGCTCGAGGCGCTCGCCGAGCTCGGCGCCGAGCACGACAACCTGCACGGGGCGCTGCGCCGGGCCATCGCGGCCGGGGACAGCGACCTCGCGGTGCGGCTCGTCGCCGTCGTCGGCTGGTACTGGTGGCTCGGCGGGCACCGGGTCGAGGGCGCCGCCCTGGCCTCCGCCGCGCTGTCGCTGCCCGGGCCGGCCGACCCGGACGCCCGCGCGCTGGCCTGCGGGGTGGCCGCCGTGAACGGGTTCGACGGCCTCGGCGACACCGAGATGCTCGACGGCTGGTTCTCGGAGGCAGTGGAGTACCAGGGAAATCATCCGCTCTTCCGGCTCTTCCAAGCGGTCGCCGGGCTCTATCGCGAGGGCCCGGTCGGCTCCGTCCTGGAGCGGATCAAGGCCCTGGCCGCCGACGAGGATCCGTGGATCGCCGGCCTCGGCCGCCTGCTCGTCGGGCACGCGCTGCTCAACACCGGCGCCCACGCCGGCGAGTCACTGGCCGCGTTCGAGTCCTCGCTGGAGGCGTTCCAGGGCCTCGGCGAGCGGTGGGGCATGTCCTTCGCGCTCGCCGCGCTCGCCGAGGCCAAGGCCCACCAGGGGCGCCACGGGGAGGCGATCGCGCACTACGAGGAGGCGCTGACCTATCTGCGCCTGCTCGGATCGACCGAGGACCGGCCGGTCACAGAAGTGCGACTGGCCCAGTTGTACCGTCTGATCGGCGACCATCCGCGCGCCGACGCGACGATGGCCGAGGCCCGCCGCACCGCCAACCGTTCCGGCGTGCCCGACAGCATCGCGTTCGTCGAGTACGCGTACGCCGACCAGGCCTTGCGCGCCGGCCGCTTCGAGGAGGCCCGCAGCCGGTTCGCGCACGCGCTGGACATCGTCGGGGACAACCGGGTCTCGCCGCAGATGCTCGCCATGCTGCACTCCGGCCGCGCGGTGCTGCTGGCCCGCGACGGCGCGCACGAGGCGGCCCGGGACGCGATCCGCACCGCGGTCGACTTCGGGCGGGCGGCGTTCGATGCCCTCGCGGTCGGTACGGCCGTGGACGACGCCGCCGAGGCCGCGCTGCTGGGCGGGGACCCGGCCCGGGCGGTGCTGCTGATGACCGCCGCGCAGACGGTGCGGGGCGCCACCGACGCCACCCGTCCGTGGACTTCCGCGGTCTATGTGCGGGCTGTCGAGGAACTGACTCCCGAGGTGTACGCCACAGCCGTTGAACAGGGCAGCAAGGCCACGCTGGAGAACGTGCTCGACTACTTCCCGGCCCGTAATTGCGTTGAGCCGCCCCCGGCTCCCGAGGCAGGCTGGAGGCACCGCAGCAAGTAAACCTCCGGGGGCTCTACCGTGCGTCTCATCAGGGACCTCTGGGCCGCTTCACCGCGTCGAACCGCGGTGGTGGCCTTCCTCGTCGTGCTCGGCGCCGCCGGGCAGGCGGCCGCGTCCGCGATCGGCGGCGCCGTGCTCATCCATCGATCTTGGGTGATGTTCGGGGTGCTCGCCGCGGCCCTGGCCGCCGCCGTGCTCACCGACCTCGCCGTCGGGCTCATCATGGCCCGCCTCACCGCCGACTGGGCCGCCGACGTACGCCGCCGGCTGTGCCGGGTCGCGTTCGGGCAGGACCTGCCGACCCTGGAGACCACGCCGGTCGGCGAGCTGCTCGACCGGATCGACAACGACGTCTACCAGGTCGCCGCCGAGCTGCGCAACGCCGGCGTCCGCATCGCCCAGTCGGCCTGCTACACCGTGCTGTCGATCGCGACCGCGCTGTTCGTGTGGTGGCCGGCCGGCATCGCGATGATCGTCATCGCCGTCGCGCTCTACCTCGGCCTGCGCAAGCCGACCGCGAAGATCGCCGCCAGCCGGATGGGCGAGGAGGAGGCCTGGAGCGACCTCGCGGCCGTCATGGAGGAGTCCATCCACGGCCAGGACGACGTGCGGACATCCCTCGCCCGCCCGTACGTGCTGCGCCTGTTCGCCCGCCGCGCCGCCGTCGTGCTCGAACGCGGCCGCCGGGTCTGGGTCCGCTCCGCCGCCGTCACCTCCGTCGCCTCCGGCTTCGTCCGGCTCACCATCGCCGTGATCGTCCTCGGCGGCGTGTGGGCGCTCGCCACCGGGCACCTCGACGTGGCCCGGCTCAGCGCCGTGTGGCTGCTCGCGCTGGGCTTCGGCGCGACCGTGGAGCATACGAGCCGGATGGTGCCGGACCTGCAGTACGCGCTCGGCGCCTGGGCCCGCGTCCAGCTCCTGCGGGACTCCGCGCAGGAACCTCTCGGCGGGCGAACGCCCGAACCCGGAGACCTCGAGGTGCGCGACCTGACCTTCCGGTACTCCGGGACGGCCCGTAAACCGGCCCTGCGCGACGTGCGCCTCACGTTCGCCCGGGGCCGTTCGTATGCGCTCATCGGGCGTACCGGATCCGGCAAGTCGACCCTGGCCAAGGTGCTGACCCGGGCCGTGGACCTCCCGCGCGGCACGGTGTTCCTGGGCGGCGTCGACCTGCTCGACCTCGACCTGGAACTGCTGCGCCGCTGGATCGCCGTCGTGCCGCAGCGCACCGAGATCCTGGCCGGCACGCTCGCCGAGAACATCGCGCTGTTCGACCCGGCCCTGCTCGGCGCGGCCGGGCGGGCCATCGACGAGCTCGGCCTCGCCGGCTGGGTCGCGGAGCTGCCCGACGGCCTGCAGACCCGCCTCGGCGACGGCGGCCACGTGCTGTCGGCCGGGCAGGAACAGCTGGTGGCGTTCGCCCGGATCGTGGTCCGCGACCCGCAGGTCGTCATCCTCGACGAGGCGACCGCGCGACTCGACCCGGTGACGGAGGCGCAGGTGCAGCGGGCGACCGGCCGGCTGCTCTCCGGGCGCATCGGCATCATCGTGGCGCATCGGCTTTCCTCGGTACAGCAATGTGACGAGGTCGTGGTCCTCTCCGACGGCGCCGTGCTGGAGGCCGGTCCGCTCGCCACGTCGTCGCGGTTCGCCGCGCTGCTGGCCGACTCGTCGTTCGATGCACCGGTTTCGCTTGACCGCGCGCCCGTGATCAGCAGCGCCGTTGGGAAGTCCGACCCGCCGCCGCTGCCGTCGGTGCCGCGGACCCGCACGATGTGGAACATCTTCAAGCTGGCGACCAACGACTGGCGCTTCGGCATCGTCTCCGTCGTCATGTTCGCGCTGATGAGCCTGGTCAGCCTCGACGGCTCCGTGCTGCCGTGGCTGTGGGCCGACCTCGTCGACGGCGCCGGCGGCACGCTGTGGCCGGCCGTCGGCATCACGGCGGCGCTGCTGGTGCCGATGGCGCTGCCGTACTACACCGGCAAGTGGTTCCCGGAGTGGTGGGTCCGCCAGCTGCTGCGCATCAGCCTGCGGCTCGTGCACGGCCAGACCGGCGCCCGCCGGGTCAGCAAGCACACCCCGGCCGAGGTGGTGGCCCAGGGCGGCGACACCGAACGGGTCGTCGTGCTCGCCGACAACCTCGTCGACCAGTGGATCTGCCTGTGGGTGCTGGTGTCGATGACGGTCGTCGCGGGCTCGTTCGTCCCGGCCGCGTTCATGGCCGCCACGATCGTGCTCTCGGGGCTGGCCGCGACCCTGTTCGGCCCGTGGCTGAAGCGCTCGGCGCAGCGGACGGTGACGGCGCGGGCCGCGTTCGCCACGGCCCTCGTGTCGTCGCTGTCCGCCGCTCGGACCGTGAAGCTCGCCGGAGCCACCGCGCCCGTCCTCGCCCACCTGGCCGAGCTCGACCGCGTCCGCAGCGGCCGGCTGCGCCAGGAGATCGCGGTGCAGGTCTGGGCCCGGTCGACCCCGGCGCTCGCCAGCGGCCTGCTGCCGATCGGCGCGTGGGCGCTGCTGCTGTCGGGCCGGCTCACCGCCGGGGCCACGCTGATCGCGGTCTCGACGCTGGGCTCGGCGCGGTGGTTCGCCTGGACGACGGCGTCGCTGATCTCCCAGCTGCCCTCGGCCCGGGTGTGGACGCGCCGGACGATCGAGATGGTGGGCAACGGGGAGTACGCGGCGGCCGTGCCGGGCGTCGACCTCTCCGCGGGCACCGCGCCGTCCCCGCCGACCGCGCCGCGGCACCCGCTGCGCCGCCTCGACCTCGACGGGTTCGCCGCGGTGCACGAGGACGGCACGGTGGCGGTGCGCGACCTCGACCTGTCCATCGAACGCGGCCAGCTGGTCCTGGTCGTCGGCCCGGTCGGCTCCGGCAAGTCGTCGCTGCTGCGCGCCCTGGCCGGCATCGTGCACCACACCGGCCGGCTGCGCTGGAACGGCGAGCCGGTGACCGAGCCGGAGATGTTCCTGCGCCCCAACCAGATCGGCTACGTGGCCCAGCTGCCGCGCGTGCTCTCCGGGACGGTCGCCGACAACATCGCCCTGGGCCACGAGGTCGACGCCACCAGCGCCGTCTCCACGGCCCAGCTGGAGCACGACCTGACCGCGGCCGGGGCGGGCCTGGGCCTGCTCATCGGCCACAAGGGCACCCGCCTGTCGGGCGGGCAGCTGCAGCGCCTGGCCCTGGCCCGCGCCCTGGCCCCGCGCACGGAGCTGCTCATCGCCGACGACGTGTCCTCGGCCCTGGACGTGACGACGGAACTGGCGCTGTGGCGCGCCCTGCGCGAGCACGGCATCACGGTGATCGGCTCCACGTCCAAGCGTGCCGCCCTGACCCAGGCCGACCGCGTGATCGTCCTGCAGGACGGCACCGCCGCGGCCCAGGGCACCTGGCGCGAGCTGGAACCTACCTGGGGGCACCTGGCCGGGTAGGCCGCCCCTGGTTCCGGGCCGACCGATACAGCGCTTGCACCGTGGCAACGGCCGTTCGTCCTTCCTCAGCCGTTGCCACGGGCTCGCCGTTGAGGATGGCCTCGTACTGCCGCCGAAACGACAACGTGTACTCCCGATCGCCGTCGACGGTGTGCACCCTCCGCCCGTCGACCCGCACGCCCTGCGGGTCGACGATGAGCGTCCCGCCCGCACACACGACGGTCGTCTCGTGGAAGAACTCGGTCGAGTCGACGAGCACGATGTGGGCCTGCACGCCGCTCTCCATCGACAGCACGGCCGCCGCGGACGTCTCGACCGCCAGGCCGCCCGGGCGGGCCACGCTCCCGGCCACGAGGTGCGGCCGCGTGTCGAGCAGCCAGCAGGCCCGGTCGATGCTGTGCACGCCGACGAGCATCGCGATCCCGCCACCGGCCAGCTCCTGGTCGGTGAACCACGCCGGTCGGCCGGGGCTCCGGTAGTCGGTGGAACGCCGCTCGAGGTAGAGCAACGGCGCGCCGAGCCTGGACAGCTCGTCTTTCGCCGCCATCACCTGCCCGAAGAACCGCCCCTGCTGCCCGACGTACAACTGACCCGGCTGCGCCGCGGCCATCATCCGGTCACACTCGTCGACGGTGCGTCCCATCGGCTTCTCGACGAGCACCTTCCGGCCGGCCGCGAGCGCTTCGAGGGCCAGCTCCAGGTGGTAGGCGTGCGGCACGGCGAGCACCACGAGCTCGGCCTCCTCGATTGCCCGCCCGACGCGCGCACCGTACTGCCCCGCGAGCCGCTCCGCCCTCTGCGGGTCGCGATCCTCGACCACGACGAGCTCGAGCCCTGGCGTTTCGGCCGCGGCGGCCGCATGCCGCCAGGCGACGTCCCCCGCCCCGACGATCCCCAACCGCATCCGCCCATGGTTGCATGGCGCTCATGAGCTACGACCTTCACTTCGTGCCCAAGACCGCCGACCAGTCCTGGGAGGACGCGCTCAGCGGCGAGTTCCCGGACACCCCGCCGGATGCGGCTGCGTGGGCGGCCATCACCGACGCCGCGCGCCGGATCCTGGGCGAGGTCGAGGTGGAGAGTGGTCGATCCTCGTTCGAGCTGGAGCATGAGCCGACGGGCATCGAGCTCGCGGTGTACGGCGGCTATGCCTCGCTGACCGTCCCGTTCTGGTACAAGGGCGAGGACGCCGTGCAGGTGGTGCGGGCCCTGTACGCGCTGGCGCTGGTCGTCGAGCGGCACACCGGGCTGATCGGCTACGACCCGCAGGTGGAGGCGCCCGTGGCCGAGGCCGGCCCGGAGCGGGCGGTGGCCGTCTTCGACGACGTGGCCGCCGACTTCGCCCGGCGCGGGATCAGGAGCCCGAGCAACGACCTCTGACCCGCCGCCGTCTTCGCCCGGCGCGGGATCGGGAGCCCGAGCAACGACCTCTGACCCGCCGCCGTCGTGCGGGCCGTCAGACGGTGACCAGGCCCGACTCGTAGGCGAAGACCACGAGCTGCGCGCGGTCGCGGGCCTGGAGTTTGGTCATCGCGCGGCTGATGTGGGTCTTCGCCGTGGCCAAGCTGATCACCATGCGCTCGGCGATCTCGTCGTTCGAGTGTCCGCGGGCGGCGAGGGCGACCACTTCGCGCTCCCGGTTGGTCAGCGTGTTCACCGCGCCGTGCAGCGGGCCGCGCGGCGGGCGGGCCACGAACTCGGCGATCAGGCGCCGGGTGACCGCCGGGGACAGCAGCGCGTCGCCACGGGCCGCGACCCGCACGCCGTAGAGCAGGTCGTCCGGCTCGGTGTCCTTCACCATGAAGCCGGCGGCGCCCGCGCGGAGCGCCGCGTACACGTACTCGTCCAGGCCGTAGTTCGTCAGGATCACCACGTGCACGCCGGCCAGCGCCGGGTCGTTCGCGATCCGCCGGGTGGCCTCGATGCCGTCGACGCCGGGCATCTGGATGTCGACGAGCGCCACGTCGGGCAGGTGCTTCGTGGCCAGGGCGACCGCCTGCTCGCCGTCGGCGCCCTCGGCCACCACCTCGATGTCGTCCTCGGCGGCCAGCAGCGCCCGGAACCCGGCCCGGATCAGCGCCTGGTCGTCGACCAGCAGCACCCGGATCACGCCGGTCATGCCCGCACCACGGTCCCGTCCGCCCGGTCGCCCTGCGCGCCGTTCTCCGCGCCGTTCTCCGCGCCGTTCTCCGCGCCGTTCTCCGAGGTGGCGTGCGCGGGGGCCTGCGAGGTGGCGTGCGCGGGGGCCTGCGAGGTGGCGTGCGCGGTGGTCTGCGCGCCGTTCTCCGAGGTGGCCTGCGCTGTGGCCCGCGCGGCGGCCTGCGCGGCGGCCCGCGCCTCGGCCGGTTGCGGGCTGAGCGGGAGCCGGACCTCCACGGTGAATCCGCCGGTCGGGCGGGCGGCGGCGCGCAGGGTGCCGCCCAGGGCCGTGACCCGCTCGCGCATCCCGGTCAGGCCGACGCCCGGGACGAAGTCGTCGGTGCCGAGGCCGTCGTCGTCGACCCGGATCGTCACCGCGTCCGCCGCGAACTCGACGCACACGGTCACCTCCGCCGGGCCTGCGTGCCGGGCCGCGTTGGTCAGGGCCTCCTGCACGATCCGGTACGCGGTCTCGTCCACCGCGACCGGCACCTCCCGCCGCGAGCCGGTGATGCGCACCGTCACCGGCAGGCCGGCCAGGCGGACCCCCTCCGCGAGGCCGGCCAGGCCGTCGATGCCGTGGGCCACGTCGCCGGCCGCCGGGGCGTCGGTGCGCAGGACCTCCAGGGTGTTGCGCAGCTCGCGCATAGCCTCGCCGCTGGCCTGCTGGATGGCGACCAGGGCGTCGGGCACCGGTTCGTCGTGCTTGCGGGCCAGGTGGACGGCCACCCCGGCCTGGATCTTGATGATGGAGATGCTGTGGGTCAGGGAGTCGTGCAGCTCGCGGGCGATGCGCAGGCGTTCCTCGACCGCACGGCGGCGGGCCGTCTCCTCGCGGGTGCGCTCGGCCTCCTCGGCGCGGCGTTCGACCTGCTCGAGGTAGGCCCGGTGCTGGCGGGACACCTCGGCCATCACCGAGGCGGCGACCATCCAGCCGATGATGAGGAACCAGCGCTGGAACACGTCGGCCGGCTTGGCGCCGGAGCCGATGGCGTCGCCCACGATGCCGACGAGCAGGATCGCGGCGATGACGGCGCGCGCGGTCCGGCCGTGGCCGCGGTGGACGCAGGTGTACAGCGCGATCAGCACCGGCACCGCCGGCCCCACCCCCGGGTAGCCGAGCACCAGGTAGGCCAGCAGGCTCGCGGCCGCCACGGCGAGCACCGGGCGCGGGAACCGCTTCCGCACCACCAGCGCCAGACCGGCCACGACCAGCAGCACCACACCGAGGGTGTCGAGCCCGGTGCGCGCCTCGGGAGCGGTGAGCGCCCCGCCGACCGCCACCACGGCGGCCCCGGCCGCCAGGGCGAGGTCGGATCCCCGGAAGGAGCGCGATGCCAGTTTCATGCGCTCGACGGTAGGCGGTCCGGGCGATTCGCGCGTCGGCCCAGGGTGGTATCCGGATCGTCAGCCCAGGGTGGTACAAGATCTCTACCGTGGTCTGACGACTTGATCTCCGCGGCGGAGCAACATGACCGCCCATGAATCCTCGAACGGTCCACATGGCGCTGCGGGGGACCAGCACCGCGCTCGCCGTTCTCGCCGCGGTCCAGGTGCTGCTGGCCGGAATCTTCCTCAGCGGTCACTACGTGGCGGTCCGCTGGCACATGCTCAACGGCTTCTCGATGGCGGTCGTCGCGCTGCTGATGACCATCGTGATCTTCCTGCCCGGGCGGCAGCACCGCCCGTCGAACCTGGTGGTCGAGGCCATCATGGTGCCGCTCGCGCTCGCGGCCCAGGGGGTGCTCGGCGTGTTCCGCATCCTCGAACTGCACGTCCCGATCGGCGTGCTCATGGTCATCGGGACGTTCCAGATAGCCCGGTTCGCGTGGAAGACCCCGCTCCCGGGCCGCGAAAAAGCCCGCGAAGAAGCCAGCGAAGAAGCCGAGGTGCTCGCATGAAGCGCCGCGCACTGCTCGGAGCCGGCGCCGCCGCGGTCGCCGCCACCGGCCTCGGCTGGTCGCTGCTCACCCCGAAGCGGCCCGGGAAACTCCTGCGCAGCCGGGCGCCGCTGCCGAAACCGTTCGAGGCGCGGCTCGCCGTCCCGCCCGTGCTCAACGGCGACGAGATCGTCCAGCGGGAGGCCGACCTGCGGATCCTGCCGGGGCTGACGACGCGCGCGTGGACGTACAACGGAAGCTTCCCCGGGCCGACGGTCGTCACGCGATCGGGCCGGGCCGCGACCGTCACGCACCGCAACCAGCTGCCCGAACCCGTCGTCGTGCACCTGCACGGCGGCCACACCCCGCCCGGCAGCGACGGCTACCCCATCGACGAGATCCTGCCGGAGCACGGTCCGGGCGGCGCGCACCCGCACCACGACATGGCCGCGATGAGCGGCGACACGAGCATGGGCAGCCGGGTGTACCGCTATCCGATGACCCAGCGCGCCGCCACCCTCTGGTACCACGACCACCGGATGGGTTTCACCGGCCCGGCGGTCTACCGCGGCCTGGCCGGCTTCCACCTGGTGCGCGACGACGAGGAGGACGCGCTGCCGCTGCCCCGCGGCGAGCGGGAGCTGCCGCTGATGCTCACCGACCGCGCCTTCGAGGCCGACGGGTCGTTCCGCTATCCGGTGGGCGACGCGGCGTACATGAACGGGGTCCTCGGCGACGTCGTGCTCGTCAACGGGCGGCCCTGGCCGGTGCACGACGTCGACCCGGCGCGCTACCGCCTCCGGTTCCTCAACGCATCCAACGCCCGCCGGTACCGTCTCGAGCTCGACCCGCAACCGCCCGGCGGCGACGCGTTCGTGCAGATCGGCAGCGACGGCGGGCTGCTGCGGCGCCCGATCGGGCACGACGCGCTGGTGATCGCGCCGGCCGAGCGGTTCGACGTCGTCGTGGACTTCAGCCGCTGGCGCCCCGGCACCGAGGTGCGCCTCGTCGACCGGGACGGCGGCGACGTCATGCGGTTCGACGTGAAGGGTTCCCGGCGCGATGACGATTCGACGGTACCGGCACAGCTGAGCCGAACCGCCGAACCCCTTCCGCCGCCGGTGCGCACCCGCACGTTCCGGTTCAACCAGGGCTCCGACGGCACCTGGCGGATCAACGACCTGGAATACCGGCCGGGACGAGCGCTGGCCCGCCCGCGGCTCGGCGACGTGGAGCACTGGCGGTTCGTGACCGACTTCCACCACCCGATCCACCTGCACCTCAACCACTTCCAGGTGGTCTCGCGCAACGCGCAGGCGATCGGGGCGTACGACCACGGCTGGAAGGACACCGTGGACCTGCGCGCGTCGGAGGCGGTCGAGGTCGCCGTCCGGTTCACCGACTACCCAGGCACGTTCATGCTGCACTGCCACAACCTGGAGCACGAGGACATGGCGATGATGGCCGACTTCGTCGTGGAGCCCCCGTGATGCACCCAGGAATGTGGAGCCCCCGTGATGCGCCCAGGAATGTGGAGCCCCCGTGATGCGCCCAGGAATGTGGAGCCCGTGATGCGCCCAGGAATGTGGAGCCCGTGATGCGCCCAGGAATTGGGTCCCCCGGCTGGGACTTTGGGCCCAGCGGTTCGCCCGTACGGTGTCGAGGCCCTCGCCATCGTTCGTGCACGCCGTAAGCAGTAGGGAGATCCTCGTGCCAAACGTCAGGGGCCTCATGGTCGCCGCCGGAACCGCGGCGGCCGCCCTCCTGGTCGTCGCCGCCGCCATGGTGACGACCGCAGCCGCCGCCACGCCGGTGACGGTGCAGGCGGAGGCGTTCAGTGCGCAGTCCGGGGCGCAGATCGAGAACACCGTGGACACGGGTGGGGGCCAGGCCGTCGGGTACCTCGCCGACGGCGACTGGCTGCGCTACGACAACGTCGACCTGGGCGCCGCCGGCGCGTTGAGCGTCGGTGCCCGCGTCGCGTCGGCCGGCACCGGCGGGACGGGCCGCATCGAGCTGCGCACCGGGTCGCTCACCGGGCCGGTCCTCGCCCAGATCACCGTCGCGCCAACCGGCGGCTGGCAGGCCTGGACCACGCTCACCGCGACCGCCGCGAGCCACCCGGCCGGGGCGCAGACCGTGTTCGCGGTCCTGCGCAACACCACGGGCGGGCGCGACTTCGTGAACATCAACTGGTTCTCGTTCGCGGGCGGGGCCTCCGCCAGCCCCAGCGCGACCGGGACGGCGGCGGCGGGGTGGGTCAACGTCGACCCGGCGCGGTGGAACGCGCAGCTCGCCGAGTTCAACGCGATGCCCATGGACCCGGCGCCGGCCAACGCGGTGCGGGTGTCGGAGTTCAACGCCTCGTGTACGTACAGCCACTCGTTCAAGGACGACCCGATCGTGTTCCCGGGGCTGCCCGGCGCCTCGCACATGCACAGCTTCCTGGGCAACCACAGCACCAACGCGAACTCGACCGGCGACACCCTGCTCGCCAACGCCGGCACGAGCTGCGCGCCGGCGCCGGACCTGTCGGCGTACTGGGTGCCGACCCTCTACGAGCACGGCACGGCGGTCGAGCCGAAGGCGGTCGTCGTGTACTACGGCTCCCGGCTGGCCGACCCGGCCGGCACGGTGCCGTTCCCGCAGGGCTTCCGGATGATCGCCGGGGACGCCAAGCTGCAGCAGGCGACGCCGGCCGGTTCGGTGAACCAGTTCTACTGCGCCGGGCCGGGCGGGGAGATCGGGCGGAGCGCGGACGGCAACTGGCCGCTCTGCGCGCCGGGCGCCACGCTCATGTTCCAGCTGGTGTTCCAGGACTGCTGGGACGGCACGCACCTGGACAGCCCGGACCACAAGTCGCACGTGGCCTACTCCTACACCGGCACGTGCGGCGGCGCGTACCCGGTGAAGATCCCGTCGCTGTCGTTCGTGCTGGCCTACCCGACCAGCGGTACGGCGGACGGCTTCGCGCTGTCGTCGGGCATGGCGTCCTCGTACCACGGCGACGCGTTCTTCGCCTGGGACAACGCGGCGCAGAGCCACCGGGTGAAGAACTGCATCGTCCAGAAGGCCAAGTGCAACACCGCCGGAAACTTCTGACGATCGTGAACCGGACGGGCCCTTCGATCCGATGAGGAAGGTGAGGGGGCAGGTCGGTCAGCGCAGTTCGATCCGGTTGATGTCGGGGGCGTCGCCGGCGTCATTGAAGAAGCGAATCCAGGTGGTACCGGCGGGCAGGTACACGGAGAGGGAGGTGCGAGCGGGAATCAGGTAGTCACCGGCGCCGGCGAGCGTCAGGGTGTGCACGGGCCCGTCGGCCACGGCCACCTTGAGGGTGCGGAGAACCACGGTCTCGTACACGATGACCAGGGTCCGCTCGCCGGCGACGGGCACCTCTGGGACGCGGATGGCGAGGGTGTTCGGGCCGCCGATGTACCCCACGCGACGCCCGCCGTCGCAGCTGGGGCACTCGATGATCCGGGCACCCTTGCGCAGGTTCCCGTTGTCCGCGGCGTGCACCGCGATCACCCGGAAAGCGGGCGGTGGAGGTGCGTTCGAAGAAGGCGCCTGGGAGGAGGGGGCAGCCGAGACCGAAGAAGGCGCAAGGAAAGAGGGAGCAGCCGAGACCGAAGGAGCTGATGCCGAAGGAGCCGAGACCGGTGGAGCGGTCGAGGGCAGCACCAGCGGGGGGACGATCGCGACCGTAGCCACCACGGCCACCGCGAGCGACGTCCAGCCCAGACGACGATGCAAGGGCGTCACGAGCGGCCGGTCCAGCGCAGCAGCGCCTCGGTCCGGTTGGTCACGCGCAGCTTCGCGTACGCGCGGTGGAGGTGGTTCTTCACGGTCTTCTCGGTCAGCAGCAACCGATGCGCGATCGCCGCGTTCGACAACCCTTCGGCCAGCAGGTCCAGCACGTCCTGCTCCCGCCGCGTCAGCCCGTAGCGCGGCCGGGGACGCGGGGCCGGCCGGGCCCGCATCGTCGCCGTCGCCACGGCCGCGGCGGCGGGGGAGAGCCAGCCGTAGCCCGCGGCGACGGCCAGCACCGCGCGGTGCAGCTCCGACGGGGTGAAGGCGCCGTGGATGAGATAGCCACGCGCGCCGCCGTGCAGCATGTCGGCGATCAGCGCCGGATCGGGGTCGCTCGTCAGCACGAGAATCGACGTGAGCCGGGCCAGGTCCGGCAGCACCGACAGCCCGTCCGCAATCGGCATCCGGTGGTCCAGCAGCGTCACGGTGGGCGCCAGCCGGCGCGCCTCCGCCAACGCGGCGGCGCCGTCCGCCGCCTCGCCCACCACGGTCACGTCGTCGGTGGCGTCGAGGTACGAGCGCAGGGCCTCCCGCACGATCGGGTTGTCGTCGACGACGAGGACGGTGATCATGCCGGGATGGCGGCTTCGATCGAGGTGCCCCGGCCCGGCGTCGAGCGGACCCGCAGCGCGCCGCCGGAGAGCCGGGCGCGCTCGGACATGCCGAGGATGCCGTACCGGTGCTCGGTCCGGAACGCCACCAGGCTCGGCGGCACCGGGAACCCGCGCCCGTCGTCGGTCACCGTCAGCACCAGCCGCCCGCCCACCGCGGCCAGCCGGACCGTCACCGAGGTGGCGGCCGAGTGCCGCGCGGCGTTGCGCAGCGCCTCCTGCAGGATGCGGGAGAGCTCGTACCGTACCGGCAGCGGCGGGTCGACCGGCGCCAGCTCCAGCACCACCGCGATCCCGGCCGAGCGCTGCCACGCGGCGCACAGGTCGGTCAGCACCGCGGCGAAGTCCCGGGTCGGCTCGTCCGAGCGCAGCCCGTCGAGGAGGTCGCGGGCCTCCCGGGCGGCGGCCGCCGCGCCCGTGGAGACCGTGTCGGCGAGCCGCTCCGCGAGGTCCGGATGGCGCCGGAGGCTCTGCGGGAGGGCCAGCGCCGCGAACGACACGCCCCGCAGCGTCTTGGCCACCGAGTCGTGCAGTTCCCGGGCCAGCCGCGCCCGCTCGTCGGCCGCCGCCTCCCGCTGGGCGGAGGCCACCACCCGCACCGACAGCTCGACGTGCCGGCGCAGCGCGGCCGTCGCCACCGCCGCGCCCGTCGCGGCGAGGATGCAGGCGATCGGGAAGGCGAGCACGAACTCGGCGTGCGCCGGGTCACCGGCCAGCACCCGGGCCGCGACGACGTAGCCGAGCGCCGCGTGGGCCGCGGCCAGGGGGAGCGCCCGCAGCCCGATGACCACCCCCGCCAGGGCCGAGGCGCCGGCCGCCGCGCAGAAGTACGCGATCCCGGGGTCGGCCGCCAGCACCACGAGCGTCACCAGCGCATCACCGCACAGCAACGCGACGGGGTGGCGCACCACGTACGGGTTGCGGGAGAACAGGACCAGCCCGGCCGCCGTCGTCACCGCGACCACGGCCGCGGCGAGCAGCAGCGGGCCCGGGTCGGGCGCCAGGCGCAACCCGGTGCCCGCCGCGGTCAGCGTGGCGGCGCCCCGGCCGAGCAGCACGGCCCGACCGAGGGCGGCGGGGGCCACCGCCCGATCGACGGTCATACCCCCAAAATACCGGGTTTCGCGACTTTTTAAATGACCCGAACCAGGGCGAGGGGCCGCGATCCCCACAGCAGCGACGGCGCTTCCGAGATCGCCGTCGCCGGCACGACCCGGTAGAGCGTCACGAGCACCGAGCCCGCCGAGATCACGGTCGGGTCGCCGTCGGCCACGGAGGTGACGGCACGCACCGGCGGTACCGGAGCAGAACGAGAACCGGTCCCGCGCACGGACATGAGCGGCGTCCGCGCCGTCGTGGTCCCGTCGGCCGCGAGCACCTCCTCCGCCGCCTGCGTGCCGCCGGTCAGGACCGCCTCGGCCAGGGCGGCCGCGTAGACCGGATCCCCGGCCGCGTCGTAGACCCAGCGGTTGCCGAGCACGGAATGCTCCGTCGTGCCGACCAGAAAGGTCTCGGCGCCGGCGAGGGGCGCGTCGCGGTACGTGAGCGGGGTCTGGAAGATCGGCCCGTCCGGGTCGGCCTGGACGAGGATCGTCTCCACCCCGACCGCGCCGGCCGGGTCGTCGAACCGGAACGCGCCGACGCGGGTCAGCGACGGTGCCTGAGGGCCGGCGTACCAGGGTCGACTGGGTAGCCAGGAGGTGAGCAAGTCGAGCTTGCCGGGAGTGAGCTCCGCACGGTGCAGCAGCGCCATGCACGGATGGTACCGATCACGCTAAGCCGTCCGGCAACCCTGCCGATGATGGCCAGGTGCGGGACAGACGGTGGATGTGGTGGCTCCTCGCCGGGATGACGGCGGTCGGGGCGTACTTCCTGCTGCCCACCGGCACCGCCGCCCAGGCCTGCGTGTACAACGGCATCGGCAGCACCGCCGCGCTGGTCATGCTGGCCGGTGCCCGCCGCACCGACCGGACCCGGCGGATCGCCTGGTCGCTGCTGGCGGCCGGCAACGCGATCTGGTCCACCGGCGACTGGGTCTACACCTACTTCGAGCGGGTCGCCCACACGGAGCCGTTCCCCTCGCTGGCGGACGTGTTCTACCTCAGCGCGTACACCCTGATGTTCGGCGGTTTGTTCGTGCTGGGCCGGCGCCGCTCCCGTGGGCCCGGCTGGGCCGCGATCGTCGACGCGCTGATCTTCGCCACCGGCACCGGGCTGGTGCTGTGGACGTTCGTCATGCAGCCGATCGCCCACGACAGCGCGTCGAGCCTGCCGGCCCGGGTGATCGCGCTGGCCTACCCGGCCGCCGACGTGCTGCTGCTCGCCCTGGTCGCGCGGCTGATGCTCGCCGGGCCGGCCGGGGACGCGAGCACCCGGCTGCTCGGGCTGTCGCTGGGGCTGCTGCTGACCTCCGACATCGCGTACTCGATCGTCACCTCCTACACCGCCTACAAGGGCGGGGCGTTCGACGCCGGCTGGATGCTCTCCTACATCGTGTGGGCCGCCGCCGCGCTGCACCCCGCGGTGCGCGCCGACGCCGCCGTCGAGCGCCGGGAGAGCGTGCCGGACGGCCGGTCCCGGCTGGTCATGCTGGCCGCCTCCTCGCTGCTCGCCCCGGCCGTGCTGCTCGTGCAGGGCTTCCGCGACCCGAACCACATCGAGTGGTTCGCCGTCGGCATCTGCGCCGCCGTGCTGTTCCTGCTCTCGGTGGTCCGCATGGCCGGGCTCGTGCACCAGGTGCGCACCCTCGCCCTGCGCGACGAGCTCACCGGCCTGGCCAACCGCCGCGCGCTCGAGGCCCGCATCCGCGCCGAGCTCGGCCCCGGCCCGCGGGCGCACATCGCGCTGATCGACCTCGACGATTTCAAGGCGGTCAACGACCGGCTCGGCCACGGCGTCGGCGACCGGCTGCTCACGGCCGTTGCCGCGCGCCTCACCGGCCTCGTGCGCCCCGGCGACACCGTGGCCCGCCTCGGCGGCGACGAGTTCGCCGTGTTCATGCCGCGCACCGCCGAGGGCGTCGCCGACCGGATCGTGGCCTCGATCGTCGCCTCCCTGGCCCGGCCGCTGGAGGCCGGCGACCACCGGCTGCTCATGCGGGCCAGCATCGGGGTCGCCGACGACGCCGGCGCGACCGACCCGTTCGAGCCGCTGCGCCGCGCCGACGTCGCCATGTACGCGGCCAAGGTCACCGGCGGCCGCCACCTGCGCTACGAGCCGGCCCTGGACGAACGGGCGAGCGAGCACGCGCAACTGGGCGCCGAACTGCGCACCGCACTCGACGAGGAACAGTTCTTCCTGGTGTACCAGCCGATCGTCGCCCTGCCCGCCGGCCGTACCGCCGCCGTGGAGGCCCTGGTGCGCTGGCGGCACCCGGAGCGCGGCCTGGTGAGCCCGGTCGCATTCGTGCCGGTCGCCGAGCACAACGGGCTGATCGTCGAGCTGGGGGCGTGGATCCTGCGCACCGCGGCCGAGCGGATGCGCACCTGGCGGCGTGAACTGGGCGCGGCGGCCCCCGGCTACGTCTCGGTGAACGTGTCCGCCCGGCAGCTGTCCGAGCCCGACTTTCCGCAATTCGTCGCGTCGGTACTGCACGACGCCGCCCTCCCCGCCGCCTGTCTCACGATCGAGGTGACCGAGACGGCGGTCTTCGACAGCTCCACGGCCCTCGACGCGCTGCGGGCGATCAAGGCCCTCGGCGTGCGCATCGCCCTCGACGACTTCGGCACCGGCCACTCCAGCCTGGGCCTGCTGCGCACCGCCCCGGTGGACGTGCTCAAGGTGGACAAGTCCTTCGTCGACGACCTGGCGGGCGGCGGCCAGTCCGCCATCGTCACCGCGCTCATCGACGTCTCGGTGCACCTGGGGCTGACCGCGATCGCCGAGGGCGTCGAGACGGCCGAGCAGGCCGATGCGTTGTTCCGGATGGGGTACCGCTTCGGCCAGGGCTACCTCTTCGGCCGGCCCGAGGAGTCCCCGGCCTTCACGCGGGAGCTGTCGACCGCCCGATAAGCCTTCTTGCCGCGCTGCCTTGATCCTAGCATCCTAGGACGGCATGACGAGCGTGGCGAAGCCACGCCAGAAAAGCCTTTGCCGCTACGCGGCTGGCCCGCGCCCGTTGTTCCGGATTGCAGCGAGCGCCGCGTCCGCTTTTGCGCTACGCGGCTGGCCCGCGCCCGTTGTTCCGGATTGCAGCGAGCGCCGCGTCCGCTTTTGCGCTACGCGGCCGGCCCACGCTCGTTGTTCCGGATTGCAGCGAGCGCCGCGTCCGCCGCCGGAATCAAACCCGGATCGTGCTCGGTCGCGAGCTCGACCAGGTCGACGCAGATGCGCAGGTCGACCTCGGCGGCACCGGCCCGCAGGATCGCGACGTAGTGCTCGAACCCGGCCGCCACGCAAGCCCGGATCTCGCCGAGGTCGAACGGCCCGATCTGCTCGTGCGGAGGCCCGCAGATCTCCGCCGCCCCGACGTCCGCCAGAAGCCCCAGCGCCGCGGTCCGGCCGGCCGGCGTCGCCCCGCCCAGCGACGCGACCAGCACGGTGGCAACCGGCGCGGTCGCCTCGCACGGCCCCGACGCGACCGGCACGACGATGTGCTCGACCGCGTCGGAGAGCCGACGGGCGTCCTCACGGCTCGCCGCCCCGAGCAGGCCGCGGAGCAGCGCGGGCAGCATCTCGCCCGCGCCGACGTACGTCCGGAGCCGCCCCCAGTCGAACCGCCCGATCACCTCGTCGATGCTCACAACCCGGCCCCCGCCTTGCGGTAGAGCACCGACGCCCGCAGCTGGGGCAGCTCCGCCCCCGGGTCGTCGAAGTCGTCGGCCGGATCGGTGCTCATGCCGAGGCGGCGCATCACGGCCTGGGAGCGCACATTCGCCCGCGCCGTGATGGCCAGGATCTCCGGCAGCCCCAGCTCGCCGAACCCGAACTCCAGCACCGCCCGCGCCGCCTCCGTGGCATAGCCGTGTCCCCAGGCGCCACGGGCCAGCCGCCACCCGGCCTCGACCCCGGTGAACGGCAGCCCGTCGTCCACCGCGTCCAGCCCGGTGAAGCCGATGAACTCGCCGCTCGCCGCCACCTCCACGGCCCAGAACCCGAACCCGTCGCGATCCAGCGCGGTCTGATCAGCGGCCGCTCCGGAAACTCGCGCACCGCGGGATCGGCATTCGTCGCCGCCCACGGCCGCCAGGTCGGCCTCCCGCCAGCCGCGCAACACCAGCCGGTCGGTGTGGATCTCTCGCATGCCGCCATCGTTCACCACGGCAGCGGGTCGGCGGCGAGCAGGTAGCCGTCGACCAGGGTGATCCGCCGCTCGGCGGTCGCCTCCACGACCCCCTCGCCGCCGGCCCGGCCAGCCTCGGGCAGCCGCTGAGGTGCCGGAAGCGCCCGCCCGTCCACGGCCGCGAACGCGTGCAGCTCGCCGCCACCGGTGACGGCGACGACCGCCGGCTGCCCGTCGATCGCGGTGGCGGCGGCGTCGACGAAGTACAGCGGCTCCGCCTGGGTGTCGGCGAGCTCGAGGAGATTGGCGTGCCCGCCCGCCGCGGCGAGGACGTACGGGCCGTGGGCGGCGAGCCGGTCGGCGTGGTCATCGAGGTCGGTCTGGATCCAGCCGCGGCGGGTGCCGTCACGCAGGTCGACGAGGCGGATCGCGGTGCCATCGCCCACGAGCGCGGCGGAACCGTCGGGGGTGATGGCGAGGCCGCCGCGGCCGCTGGTCCGGACCTGGTAGCGGGCCACCGGATCGGGCGCCGCCGGGTCCCAGATCGCCAGGGTTCCCGCCCAGTCGACGGTGACGGCCCTGGGCCGCCCGTCCACAGTGGTCCAAACGGCCTCTCGCACCATCGACGGGACCGCGATCTCGGGGTCGGCCTGGAAGTCGTGGTTCTGGAACGAGATGCCCGGCCGGTTGTCGCCGCCGGCGCTGAGCAGGAGTGACGGGTCGCCGGCGCTGACCGCCACCGGTCCGGCGTAGCCGTCGTCGTGGAGGTGTTGCTTGGCCAGGCGGGCCCCGCTCGTCAGGTCGAAGTGCAACAGGAACCCGCCCTCGGTGCCGACGATCGCGCGGCCGGGGGCGATCGCGAGGGAGCGCAGGTCGCCGGCCGCGCGCGGCACGTCGGCGGGGTCGGTGGCCACGAGCAGCCTTCCGGTGCCGCGGTCCCACGCGCACAGACGATCCTCGTCGACCCCGACCACGGTCGAGCCGGTGAACGCGCCGGCCCGGCAGTAGTCCGGCGGGTCCTCCAGCATCACCCGCCGCACCTCGCCGTCGGCGATGGTGACGCGGTGGACGGCGCCGCCGGACAGTACCCAGGCGGAGTCGTCGTCCAGGGCCATGGCCGTGACGCCCCGGTCGAAGCGGTGCAGCTGGCGCATCGAGCGCCGCAGGGAGGCGCCCGCGGTCCAGCGGGGCAGCCACGCGCCGGGCTCCTCGGCCCGGACCTGGGCGGCCCGCTCGGTCAGGCCGCGCCGCAGCAGCCGCACCATGAACTCGAACCGGTCCATGGCCGGCGACCCTACACGGCACGGGAGTCCTAAGGTCGGAGTCATGGAGACGAACGGTGTCGACGCGGAGCTGATCGACGCGCTCGCGCAGACCGCGTTCACGGTGATGGCCGCGCTGAACAAGGTCGGCGCCGAGCACGACCTGTCGCTGACCCAGCTGCGCGTGCTCGGCATCCTGCAGGACCGCCGGCTGCGGATCACCGAGCTCGCGGAGTACCTCGGCCTGGAAAAATCCACGATGACCGGCCTCGTCGACCGGGCCGAGAAGCGCGGCCTGCTGGGGCGGGCACCCAGCGCGACGGACGGCCGCGCGGTCGAGGTGTTCGTGACGCCCGCGGGTGCGGCGCTCGCCGGGCCGATCTACGCCCGCATCGCCGAGCTGCTCGCCCCGCTGCTCGAAGGTCTGCGCCCCGCGGAGCGCCGCCAGCTGCACCAGTCGCTGGAGCGCTTCCTGCGCTAAGGAACAAACACAATCCGCTCCGGTGTACCCAAAGTGTCCATCCAAGCCCGCTCGACCTCCGCCAGCGGCACGGCCCGGGCGCGCACGTCGAACGCGCCGTCGCCGACCGCCGCGGCCATCTTCGGCAGTTCCTTGATGAAGTCGCGCCCCGGCACCGAGCCGATGCCGCTGCCGACGATCTGCAGCCGCGCCGAGCGCAGCGCCGCCGACGGGATCGGCGCGTCCGGCCCGGCCACGGAGCCGATCTGCACCCAGGTGAGCGGCGCCGACCGGTCGGCCCGGGCGGTGAGCAGAGCGACCATGGCGCGGGCGGCGGGTTCGCCCCACACGTAGTCGATGACCACGTCGACGTCGGCCGCGCGGGCCAGCTCGTCGAACGTGCACACGACGTCGGCCCCGAGCGCCCGCAGCCGCTCCAGCCGCGCCGCGTCCCGCCCGGCCGCGATCACCTGCCCGGCCCCGAACCGCTTGGCCACCTGGATCGCCATCCGCCCCGCGCTGCCGGTCGCGCCGAGGATCAGGACCCGCTGCCGGCGCTGGAAGTCGATGCGCCGCCGCAACGCCACCCACGACGACATGACGGGGTTCATCGCCGCGGCGACCTGCACGGGGTCGATGTGGTCGGGCAGCACGACGCTGCGGTCGGTCTCGATGACGGTCCGCTCGGCCATGGTCCCGAGCGTGGTGTCGTCCAGCACGGTGTACCGGATGCGCCCTTTCGGATCCCGCACCACCGCATCGATCCCGGGCACCAGCGGCAACTCCTCGGTGCTCGTGTAATGCGACCCGTCGGCCTGCGACCGCACCCGCGGATGCAACGCCGCCGCCAGCACCTCGACCACCATCTCGTCCCGCCCCGCGGCGACCGGCTCGGCCACCTCCTGGTACCGCGGCGGCGCCTCGAACGAACTCACAACAGCGGCGCGCATGACTTCCCCCTCGAGAAATAGTTCGTACTACCAACTACTTCCAGAATGGTTGGTACTACGAACTATGTCAACCCCGGCTGCTCCGTGGCGGGAATGGGTCGGTCCGGCCCAGCAGTGCCGGGACCTGCCGGCCGAGCCTTTGTTCCACGAGTTCCGTCGCCCGGAGCAGGCCTTGGACCGAAAGCCCCGTCTCGTACCCGTCCTGCTCCAACGCCCACGCCAGATCCTCGGTGGCGATGTTGCCGGTGGCGCGCGGTGCGAACGGGCAGCCGCCGATCCCGCCGGAGCTGGCGTCAAGGGCCACGGCACCGGCGGCGAGGGCGGCGTACGCGTTGGCGTACCCACTGTTGCGGGTGTTGTGAAAATGGCAGCGGATAGGCAGGGCCGTCTCGTCGCGCACGGCGCCGATGAGCGCGGTGACGCGGCCAGGCGTGGCGACGCCGATGGTGTCGGCCAGGCACACCTCGTCGACGTCCGGGACGGCGCCGACGATGTCCAGAACCTTGCCGGCGTCGACCACACCTTCGAACGGGCAGCCCCAGGAGGCGCCGACGGTCAGCGTGGCGCGCATCCCGAGCTCGTGGGCCTGCGCGGAGAGCCGCTGAGCGGAGGCAACGGCCCCGGCGACGGGCATGCCCTGATTGCGCATCGAGAAGCTGTCGGTGGCGACGAGCACCAGGTTGATCTCGCGCACCCCGGCGGCGGCCGCCCGTTGCAGGCCGCGTTCGTTGAAGACCAGAGCGCTGAAGACGACATCCGGCAGGTCCGCGACCCCGGCGAGGACGGCCTCGGCGTCGGCCAGCTGGGGCACGCGGTCCGGACGCACGAAGCTGGTGACCTCAATCCGGCGAGCCCCCGCCGCAGCGAGCCGCCGGACATACTCGATCTTCGCTTCCGTGGGTACCGTGACCGCCTCGTTCTGCAGCCCGTCGCGCGGACCCACCTCGATAACGTCGACCCGCATGCTGCCCCCTCCGGCGTGATTGTATGCAACTTAGCCAAGGTGGTGGGCCGCCGGCAACGTCAGTTCGCACACGGTAGGGTTCGCGAGGCCACGGTTCTCGCTTGCATTGCGTACAATAAGCTCTCTTGCGCGGTGCGATCACCCCCAACCAACGCCGTCGCGGCCCTCGGGTTCTGCTGCAGGTCAATCCTCCTTGGCCACCCCGTGCTCCCAGGCCCAAGCCGCGATCTCGACCCGATTCCGCAGCCCGAGCTTCCCCTGAATCGTCGAGACGTGGCTCTTCACCGTGCTCAGCGAAATGAACAACGCCGCCCCCAGCTCCTGGTTCGTCCGCCCCCGCGCGATGAGCCGCACCACCTCCGTCTCCCGCTCCGACAACCGAGCCCGCGCCGCAGCCGCCCGAGCCGGCCGCCGCAACTGCCGCAACAACCGCACCGTGATCGACGGCGACACCAACGCATCCCCGGCATGCGCCGCCCGAACCGCCTCAACGAGCAGCGCCGGCCCCGCATCCTTGAGAATGAACCCGACGGCACCTCCGTGCAGCGCCCCGTACACGTACTCGTCGAGGTCAAAGGTCGTCACCACAATGACCCGCAACGGCTCAGCCACGGCCGGCCCCGCCAACGCCCGCGTCACTTCAAGCCCGTCGAGCCGAGGCATCCGGATATCGACCAGGCACACATCGGGCCGCAGCCGCCGGGCCGCCTCGATCGCCTCCACCCCGTCAGCCGCCTCAGCGACAACTTCGATGTCATCCTGATCGTCGAGAATGAGCCGCAACCCGCCCCGGACCATCGCCTGATCGTCGGCCACCAACACCCGGATCGTCACCGCCGCCGCCCCGCCTCTCCACCCCGAGCGCCCAACCTCCACACCCGGGGCCGCGATCGCACACTTGGGTGCCGCACTCCGGCCTGTGCCTGCCCGCCCAACCCCCGCGCCCCGCGCCGCGACCGCAGGCTCGACTTCGGCGCCTCGGCCTGCATTCGCCCGGCCGACCCCGGCACCCCGCGCTGTGATCGGCCGCCCGACTGCGGTGCGCCGCCGGTCGGTGGTCGACAGTTTGCCCGCGGTGGTCGGTCTGCCTGCGGCCGAGCGTCGGGTGGCCTCGGTTGGGCGGGTTCCTGAAGAGCCATCGCGGCGAGGATCAGTGCCCCGGCATGGAAGCCGGCTCGGCGCGTCATTGCGGCAGCCTCGCTCCGACGGTCCAGCCGGACGCGGCTTGTGAACTCTCCTCCGTGCCGCGCGGTGAGCCGTCTCCCGCAGTGAGCCGCGACCCGTTGCCTGCGGTGGACTTTGAGCTGTCCCGCGCATCGTGCTGTGAGCCGTCTCCGGCGCCGTGCAGGGAGCTGTCTCCCGCGGCGGGCCGGAACCCGTCGCCTGTGGTGGACTGCGAGCTGTCTCCCGCATCGTGCTGTGAGCCGTTGCTTGTACCGCGCTGTGAGCTGTCTCCCGTGCCGTGCGGGGTGCTGGTTGCTGCGGCGGGCTGTGAGCGGTTGCCCGTGTCGTGCGGGGTGCTGGTTCCTGCGGCAGGCTGTGAGCGGTTGCCCGTGCCATGCCGCGAGTCGTTCGCCGCGCGGGGATGGGAGCCGTTCTCCAGGCCGATCCGTGAGCCGACCTGCGCGCCGGGCTGGACACGGCCGTCGACAGCGACGAGTGGCAGCGTCGCCTCAACCGCCCAGCCCAACGGCGTCCGCGGGCCCGCCCGAAGGTGGCCGCCCAAGGCCTCGACTCGTTCGCGCATACCGATCAGACCGAAGCCGCCCGATCGCACCCCCAGCCCCAAGCGAGAGCCCAGTCCTGGGCGCGATTCCAGCCCTGGGCGCGATTCCAGTCCCGGGGGCGATTCCAGCCCTGGGCGCGAGTCGAGCCCCGGGCGCGCCCCCAGCCCCGAGCGAGCGCTCAATCCCGAGCGAGCGCTCAATCCCGGGCGAGGCAGTGGCGGCCCGTCGTCCGTCACCGAGACTGTGACGTCACCGGCCGACTGGGTCACGCGGACGTCCACCGTGGACGCCTGCGGAGCGTGCCGGGCCACGTTGGTGAGGGACTCCTGCACGATCCGGTACACCGTGCTGGTCAACTCCGGCGGCCACCCCGTCGTCGTATCGGGCAGGTCGAGCCGCACCGCCCGCGCCGTGCCGTCCTCGAAGCGGCGGACCAGGGTCTCCAGATGCTCCGGCTCGCCCGTGGACGGAGCCGCGTCGGCGGTGTCGCGCAGGAGGCTCACGATGCGCCGCATCGCGGTCAGGGCCTCGGAGCCGGCCTCCTCGATGCCCGCGATCGAGTCCTCCAGGCGTTCCGGGTGCCGGCGGGCCACGACCCGCGCGGCCTGGGCCTGGACCACGATGCCGGTGACGTGGTGGGCGACGACGTCGTGGAGTTCGCGGGCGAGGGCGAGGCGCTCCTCCCGGCGTACGACGTCGGCCAGCTCCTGCCGCCGGTGCCCCGCCAGTCGCAGCCACAGGCCGGCGCCGGTGCCCGCGACCCAGACCAGCACGTCGGTCACGGCCAGGACCGTGGCGCCGCCGGACGTGTCCTGGGCCGAGAGCAGGGGGCCGGCGGCCAGCACGATCAGGGCGCCCACCGCGACCGCGGCGGCCGTGCGGGGAGCGAGGCGGCGGACCGCGTTGCCGGCCAGGACGGCCAGGCCCAGGGCCAGGGCGGGCTGCGGCTCGACGGGCAGGCCGGTCAGCCGTGCCGCGAGGACGGCGGCGACGGCCACGGCGATCGCGGCGGCCGCGGCCCCGAGTGGTGCCCGGCGGCGCAGCAGGGCGAGGACGAGGACGGCGGCGCCGGCAAGGAGGCCCGGCAGCCAGTACAGCCCGTGCCAGCTCACCGCGAGCGCCACCCCGACGGCGGCGAGCAGGAGGCCCCCGCCGGCGACGAGGGCCGCGTCCACGATGCGATTCCAGGCTGTCACGCGTTCGAGGCTACGGAAGGGCGGGCTGCGGCGTACCGGTCAAAAGTAGGGTCTTCAAATCGTCCCGCAGACCGAGTCAGCGAGGCAGAAATCGGGCAGACCCGCTTTATCGCCCCACAGGCGAAAAATCCGATAAGTCGCGGCGCGCAGCGCCCGACTTATCGAACCGCAAAGAAAACACCAAACGGAACCAGTGGGCCGAACGGCTGTTCTGCCAGCCCGCGCACCCGTCCCACAATCGGCCCTTGACCAGCAGCAGCAAGCAAAGAGAGGCCGGTGTGCCCGTACTGATAGCAGGCGCCGGAACCACCGGAGCCGTCCTGGCCCTGGAACTGGCCGCCCACAACGTGCAGTCCATCGTCCTCGACCGAGGCGGCGGCGACGGCGATCAAGCCGGCCTGGAGCACCTCAGCGGCCGCAGCATGGAGCTGCTCCGCCGGCTCGACCTGGCCGGAGCCATCCGCCGGGCCGGGGTCGACGCCGATGAGGAGACCGACGTCGTGTGGAGCGCGGGCCTCGAGCGGCCGCCGGTGTTCGTGGCGCGGCGGCCCTCGGTCAGTCAGCTCGTGCAGCGGTACGCCACCGTCAACGACGGCAGCGCCCCCGTCGAGCATCACCAGCAGATCTCCCGCAGACAGCTGGCCCAGGTCCTGCGGGCGGCCATGCGGGCCGAGCGGCGCATCGACCTGCGGACGGGCTGGGCCTGCGTCGGGGTGCGGGTCGGCGAGGACGGCGCGGCCGTCACCGCGGTCGACGAGCGGACCGGTGTGCAGCACACGATCGACGCCCGGTTCGTGATCGGCTGTGACGGGCCGCGGAGCACGGTGCGGCGCTGCGTGGACGTCGGGGTGGAGGCGATGGCGGGGCAGCACATGCAGTACCGGGCGATCGAATTCCGCAGCAAGGACCTGGCGCTGCACGCGCGCGGGCCGGGGCTCACCACGATCGTCGTGGGGGACCTCACGATCCTGTCGCGGCCCGACCGGCACCTGTGGGTGGGGCACGCGCCGGCGAGTCTCACGGGGCCGGTCGACCAGCTGCGCGAGCGGCTCGGGGCGACCGTCGAGGTGCTCGGGGTGCAGGACTGGGACGACACGCTGCCGGTTGCCCAGGTGTACCGCCGAGGCCCCGTCTTTCTCGCCGGTGAGGCCGCGCACGGGTTCCGGCCGGCCGGGGACACCGCCGACACCGGCATCGGCGACGCCGTGGACCTGGGCTGGAAGCTCGCCGCAACGATCCGGGGCTGGGGCGGGCCGGCGCTGCTGGACAGCTACGAGGCCGAGCGGCGCCCGCGCGCGCTGATGGACCGGGAGCTGCTCGCCCGCGGGCTGGAGACGCGGCTGCGGTTCGGGCGCCTGGCCGCCGCCGGCGCGCCGCAGGACTACCTGGCCGGGTTCCTGCGGCAGGAGCCGGCGCCGGGGGACGATGTCGGGATCGGCTACGGCGGCCGGTACGCCGCTTCGCCCGTCGTCTGGCCCGAGCGCGGCAACCCGCCGGGGCTGCAGGAACGCCGGATCACGCCGAGCACGTGGCCCGGCGGGCGGCCGCCGGCGGTGCGCCTGGCCGACGGCGGGCAGCTCTTCGACCGGCTCGGGCTCGGGCTGACCCTCGTCGATCTGACCGACGACGCCGAGGGGAGCGGGCTGGCCGCGGCCGCCGCCGCGCGCGGGGTGCCGGTCACGCACCTGCCGATCGCCGATCCGGCGGTGCGCGCCTGCTGGGGTCGCCGCCTGGTGCTCGTCCGGCCGGACCAGCACGTGGCGTGGCGCGACGATGCCGTACCAGATGACTGGAATGCGGTTCTCGATCGCATAAGCGGCTATAAGCGATAAAAGCGAGAAATGTCCGGTACGGTCACGGCGGCGGTGCATGCACACCGTCAGGGTCGTACGGACGGGGGATTTTCGTGAGCAAGTTGTCCAGGCGGGGCTCGCCGTGGCCGAATCTCGCGCTCGGCCTGCTGGTCGCCGGTGCGCTCGGCATCGCGACCGCCGGGCCGCCGGAGGCCGGGGGACAGGACGCGGCGCCGGTGCTCGCCAACGCGGTGAGCCAGCCGGTGGTGAGCACCGTCAACCCGGGCTCGGGCCTGGCCCTGGGCGGCACGTCGGTGACGATCACCGGCATCGGGTTCACCGGCGCGACGGCCGTGAAGTTCAACGGCACCAACGCCACCTCGTTCGCGGTGAACAGCGACACGTCGATCACCGCGGTCACGCCGGCCGGCACCGCCGGGCCGGTGGCCGTCACGGTCGCCATCGGCGGGTGCGTCTCGGCCGCCGGCGGCACGTTCCTCTACACGCCGGTGCCGATCGTCCCGCTGCCGGGTCCGACGGCGACGTCGATCTCGCCCGCCACGGGGAGCACGGCCGGCGGTACGGCGGTCACGATCACCGGCACCGACCTGTCCGGCGTCATGGGCGTCACCATCGGCGGCACCGCGGCCACCTCGGTGGTGCCCGTCAACGCGACCACGGTCACCGCGGTCACGCCCGCGCACGTGGCCGGCAACGTCCCGGTCAGCGTCAGCACGATCCTGGGCTCGGCGACGGTGACGGGCGGCTACACGTACGTGTCGCCGGCTCCGACGATCACCTCGTTCACGCCGACCTCCGGCGACACGCTCGGCGCGGAGATGGTCACCATCTCCGGCACCAACCTCACCGGCGCCACGTCGGTGACCTTCGGCGGTGTCGCGGGCACGGACATCGAGGTGTCCAACGACGGCACGAGCCTGACGCTCCTGACCCCGCCGCATCAGGCGGGTCCGGTCGCGCTCACCGTCACGACGCCGAACGGCAGCGTGACCGCGCAGGGCAACTTCAGCTTCGGCTCGGGGCTCACGACCGAGCGCCACGCAAAGAAGAAGATGCAGAAGGTCTTCTTCCAGATGCCGGTGCCCGCCTGCCCGGCCCCGCCGGACGCGCCGAGCCCGGTCACCGCCATCGCGGGCACCTCGTCGATCAACGTGACCTGGAGCGCGGCCGTGCCGCACGACACGCCCGTCACCGGGTACACGGTCACCGCCTCGCCCGGCCCGTCGACCTGCACCACGCTGGTCACCGACGCCGACCCGCTCGGCTGCGTGCTGGGGGCGACGGCCGGCCGGCAGTACACGGTGTCGGTCGTGGCCCACTCGGCCGCCGGCGACTCGGCGGCGGCGACGAGCGCGGCGGTCACCCCGGTCGCGCCGGCCGTGCCGACCTCGCCGCCGGACACGCCGCTGACCCTGACCACCGACAAGGGTCAGATCGACACGGCCGCGCCGGGGCAGCGGATCGTCGTCATCGGCACCGGGTTCGCCGCCCATTCAACCGCGACGATCACGTTGTACTCCGCGCCGATGACCCTCGGCACGGTCGTCACCGATGGCAGTGGCAACTTCAGCAAGTCCGTCACGGTGCCGCCGAGTCTCGCCGCCGGCACGCACACGCTGGTGGCGCAGGGCGTCGCACCGTCGGGCAACCCGCGGGCGATGAAGCTGACCGTCACCGTGGCGCACCGCGCGGCGTCGTCGGGCACCCTCGCGGTCACCGGCGCCCCCGCGGCCCCGCTGGCCCTGGCCGGCCTGGCCATGCTGCTGACCGGCGCGGTGCTGGTCCGCCCGCGGCGGTTCGGCCCGCGGTAGGGAACTGGGCTGAAGGTTGACGCGCCCCGGGCCGACTGCCCGGGGCGCGTCCTATTTCCCCTAAACGTAGGGATTATTCGGATCTGCGCTATTTGTACAGGTAGTGCACGATACGGTCACCCCCGGGCGGTGACCACACCGCGAAGCATCAGCAGACGGGGGATTTTTCGTGTTCAAGCTGTTCCGGAGGCGTTCCGAGCGGAGGGGATCGCCGTGGCCGAACGTCGCGCTGGGCGTCCTGGTGCTCGGCGCCTTCACCCTGGCCACCGCCGGCCCGCGCGGGCCCGCGGACGGCAGCCACGCGCCCGCCCTCACCGCCGGCGTGGTCGCGCCGGTCGTGTCGGGCATCAGCCCGGGAACCGGCCCGTCCGGCGGCGGCACGAGCGTGACGATCACCGGCACCGGGTTCACCGGCGCCACGGCCGTGACGTTCGAAGGTGTCGCCGCCACCACGTTCACGGTCACCAGCGACACCTCGATCACCGCGGTCACCCCCGCGGGCACGCCGGGCATCGCGATGGTGCAGGTCGCGATCGGCGGGTGCCTCTCGACGGGCGCCGGCAGCTTCACGTACGCGTCGCCGCCGGCCATCACGTCGGTCGCGCCGAGCTCCGGATCGACCGGCGGCGGCACGAGCGTGACGATCACCGGCACCGGGTTCACCGGCGCCACGGCGGTGACGCTCGGCGGCAGCCCGGCGATGTACACAGTGGACAGCAACACGTCGATCTCGGCGGTCACGTCGGCGCACCAGGCCGGTCCGGTCGACGTCGCCGTCACCACACCGAGCGGGACGGCGACCGCGCAGGCCGGTTACGCCTACGTGTCCCCGCCGACCGTCACGTCGGTGTCGCCGGCCAGCGGCTCGACCTCCGGCGGCACCACGGTGACCGTCTCCGGTACGGGCTTCACCGGTGCCACGGCGGTGACCATCGGCGGCAACCCGGCCACGTCGGTGCTGGTCGACAGCGACTCGGAGCTCACCGCGGTCGCGCCGGCCCACGCGGTCGGGTCGGTGGCCGTCTCGGTGACCGGGCCGACGGGCACGGGCAGCAAGGCCGGTGCATTCACCTACCAGACGCCGATCGAGGTCACCTCGTTCTCGCCGACCTCCGGCGTCACCGAGGGCGGCACCCTGGTCCACATCTACGGCACCGGGCTCACCGGCTCCACCGGTGCGACCTTCGCCGGCGTCTCCGGCACCAACCTGGTCGTCGTGAGCGACACGGAGGTGACGGTCCAGACCCCGCCGCACGGCGACGCCGTCGTGTCGATCGCCGTCATGACGACCGCCGGGGCGAAGTACGCGCCGGGGACGTACAGCTACGCGAGCGCCGTCACCATGGAGGCCAAGCCGCCGGCGGCGGCCCACGCGGACCGGGCGGCCGCAGCCAAGTCGCACGCCAAGTCGCAGGCCAAGTCGCAGGCCAAGTCCGAGGTCAAGGCCAAGGCCACACCCACGACCGCGCCCACCGCGAAGCACTCGGTGAAGGCCCAGCCCAAGGCCCTGCACAAGGCGAAGGCGCTGCACAAGGCAACGGCGAAGCACAAGGCGAAGGCCGGTAAGGCGCCGGAGATGAAGAAGGTCTTCTTCCAGAACCAGGTGTCGGTCTGCCCCGCCCCGCCGAGCGCGCCCGGCGCGGTCACCGCGACGCCGGGTACCTCGTCGATCAACGTGAGCTGGCTGGCGGCCACCGCGCACGACGAGCCGATCACCGGGTACACCGCCACCGCCTCGCCCGGCCCGGCGACCTGCACCACGCTGGTCACCGACCCGAACCCGCTCGGCTGCGTGCTGGGGGCGACGGCCGGTCAGCAGTACACGGTGTCGGTCGTGGCCAACTCGGCCCTCGGCTCCTCGGCACCGGCGATGAGCGGCCCGGTCACCGCGGTCGCGCCGACGGTCCCGGCCGCACCGCCGGACACGCCGCTGACCCTGACCACGGACAAGGGCCAGATCAGCACGGCCGCGCCGGGGCAGCAGATCGTCGTCATCGGCACCGGGTTCGCCGCCTACTCAACGGCGACGATCACGGTGTACTCCGCGCCGATGACCCTCGGCACGGTCGTCACCGACGGCAGTGGCAACTTCAGCAAGGCCGTCACGGTGCCGCCCGGTCTCGCGCCCGGCACGCACACGCTGGTCGCGCAGGGCGTCGCACCGTCGGGCAACCCGCGGGCGATGAACCTGACGGTCACGGTGGCCCCGATGGCCCCGCCGCGGCCGGCCCGCGCGGGCATGCTCCCGGTGACCGGCGTACCGGCCGGTCCGATGGCCCTCGCGGGCCTGGGCATGCTCCTGGCCGGCATCGGCCTGCTCCGCCCGTGGCAGCGGCGCACCCTGCCGGGCCTGCGGTAGGTAGATAGTACGAAGCCCCGGGGCTGAGGTCAGCTCAGCCCTGGGGCGCCTTGCCGGAGGCGACGGGCGCTGCGGTCAGCTGCGGCTTGAGCGCGTCCGCCCACAACTGGGCCATCTTCACGAACCCGCCCGCCGTCGGGTGGATGCCGTCGTCGAGGTCCTTGAGCGTCAGCTTGTCGTGCATGTCGACGAAGTGCACCCTCGCGCCCTTGTCCCGGACGATCTCCGGCAGCGCGGCGTTGAACGCGGTCGCGTGGGCCTGCTGCGCCTTGTCCTCCAGCGGCAGCAGCGAGGCGACGTACACGTCGGCACCGGGCGCGGCCGCGATGACGTGGTCGAGCAGCTTCGACATCCGCTCCGGCGCGCCGGCCATCTGGTAGTCCTGCAGCACGTCGTTGGTGCCCAGCTGGACGAGCACGAACCGCGGGTCGGCCGCCTGCACCCAGCCGGTGACCTCCGCGTCGATCTCGTCGATGCGGAAACCGGAGTGGCCCTCGTGGTCGCGGTCCGGCAGGCTCGACGGGCCGCTCTGCTTGGAGCCGACGAAGTCCAGCCGCACGCCGGACGCGGTCAGTTCCTTCCACAGCTCGATGCGGTACGAGCCGGGGTCCTTGCGCCCGTCGGTGATCGAGTCGCCGAGAGGCAGGATGCGCACCACCGGGCCCCCGGGTGGCGTCGGCGACGGCTCCGGTGACCCGGCGGGCGCGGGGTCGCCGGAGCAGCCGGCGAGAATGGTCAGGGCGGCGGCCAGCAGCGTCGTCGTCGCTCGCTTCACGCCACGATTGTGCGCTACCCGACGAGCGCGGGCACGCCCGCCTCCTGCGGCACCCGTGCGCGGCCGAGCACCCGCCACCCGGCGAACGCCAGCGTGCCCAGCATCGGCAGGGCACCGGCGGCGGGGAGGATCGGCGTGGAGTACGGCAGCAGCAGCATCCCCGCGTAGCCGAGCACGATCGCCGGCCCGCTCCACCAGCCCACCACCCCGGCCCGGGCCAGCCCCACGAACGTGATCAGCAAAGCGAGGGACACCAGCGGCCCGGGATTGAACGCCAGCTGCTCCGCCGGGTGGGCGAGCACCTTGTCCGACACGAGCACCGCCTGCTCGATCGGCAGGTTGCGGCCGAGCTCCATGTGGAACCAGTCCGACAGCAGCGACCCGGAGATCTGCAGCAACCCGAGCGCCCCGGACAGCGCCCCGACCACGGTCAGCACGGCGCCCCGCCGGCCCCGCACCAGCAGCGGCACGGCCAGCAGGCCGGCGCCCATCAGCAGGTTGCCGTAGTGCAGCAGCAGCGCCGAGAGCTGCGTCGTGAACGGGTCGGCGGCCAGCGACCGCAGATACGAGGCCTTCGAGTCGTCCACCGCGGGCGGCGACGTCGCGAGCCCGGCGAAGAAGCAGACGGCGCCCGCGATCAGGGCGGCCCCGGCGGTGATCATCATGACCCGCTTGGCGGGAGAGGTTTCGTTCGTCATGCCCAAAAACCTAAGGATTCGCTGGTACCGCATGCTGCCCGCACAAGTCTCGAAAGCCGTCCGCCGCGCGGGGGACGGCGGCCGGTCACGCTGTCCGCCGTACGGACGACCCGGCGGCTGACCTGCGCCGATTACGCTCCCGGCATGCAACCCAAGCTCGTGCCCGCGGGTGTGGCGGCGGCCCTCGCGGTGATCGGGACCGCCGAGATCCTGCTCGACGGGCAGTTCGCGGCCGCGCCGGCGGCACCCGCCGCGGTCCTCGGCGCGGTGGTCGGCGGGATGCTGCTCGCCGTGCGGTGGCCGCTGTGGGGCGCCGCCGTCGTCGGGCTGGCGTTCCCGATCGCGGTCGCGGGCGGGCTCGACGGGCCGACGGGCGCCGCGGTGCTCGGGTTCGTCGCCGCGCCCTGCTGGGCCGGGTACCGGGTGGCGCGGGCGTCGTGGCGGGGGGCATTGGCAGTACACCTGCTGGCTTCTCTCGGAACGTGGATCGCGGGACGGGCGGCGGGATCCACGGTCGCCGGCGTCGGCCCCCAGGCGTGGGAGAACCTGTTCTTCGGGCTGCTGGCCTGGGGCGCGTGGGGCGTGGGCCTGGTCGCCCGGCGGCTGCGCGACCGCGCGGAGCTGCTGGCCCGGCTCAACGCCGCCCTGGACGCCGAGCGGGAGGCCCGCGAGCACGCCGCCGTCGCCGAGGAGCGCCGGCGGATCGCCCGGGACATGCACGACGCCGTCGCGCACTCGATCAGCGTGATGGTGCTGCAGCTCGGGGCCGTGCGCAGCACGCTGCCGGCGGGCACGCCGCAGGCCGACATGCTGGCCGGGCTCGAGCGGCTCGGCCGGGAGTCGGTGCAGGAGATGCGCTCGCTGGTCGGGGTGCTGCGCGACCCCTTGACCGGGCCGGCATCGGCTCGGCAGCCGACGCTGGTGCGGGCCGGGGAGCTCGTGGACGAGGTGCGCGCGGCGGGGCTGCCGGTGACGCTGACCGTCGAGGGGGACCTCGGCGACGTGCCGCGGGCGCAGGACATCTCCGCGTACCGCGTGCTGCAGGAGGCCCTGACCAACGCGCTGCACCACGGGCGGGCCGCGACCACGGTCCACGTCGAGCGCGGCCCCGACCGGCTGACGCTGACCGTCGACAACGAGCTGACCGGCCCGCCGTCGCCGGGCGGCGGGTACGGCCTGATCGGCATGCGCGAACGCGTCCTCGCCCTCGCCGGCACGCTGAGCGCGGGGGAGCGGCCGGGTGGTTTCACGGTGCGGGCGAGTTTCCCGCTGGGTGCCGCATGACCCGGGTGGGCGCCGCATGATCCGGGTGGTGGTCGCCGATGACGAGGCGATGATCCGGGCCGGGCTGCGGATGCTGCTCGACCACCAGCCCGACATCGAGGTCGTCGGCGAGGCCGCGGACGGTCCGGCCGCCCGCGCCGAGGTCCGCCGCTGCGCGCCCGACGTGGTCCTGCTCGACGTGCGGATGCCGCGTGGCGACGGGATCGAGGCGGCCCGGCACATCCTGGCCGAGTCGGCCGCCCGGGTGATCATCCTCACCACGTTCGACGAGGACGAGGCGGTCCGGGCCGCCCTGCGCGCCGGGGTGAGCGGGTTCCTGCTCAAGGTCGCCCCGCCGGAGCAGCTGGTGCACGCCGTGCGTACCGTCGCCGGCGGCCAGGCGCTGCTCGACCCGGCGGTCACGCTGCGGGTCATCGAGTCCTACGCGGGCGCGCCGAGCGCCGACCCGCGCGCCGCCGCCCGGCTGGCCGAGCTTACCGAGCGCGAGGTCGACGTGCTGCGCCTGGTCGCCCGGGGCCAGTCGAACGCGGAGATCGCCGCGACCCTGTTCCTGGGCGAGGCGACCGTCAAGACCTACGTGTCGCGGATGCTCACCAAGCTGGGGCTGCGCGATCGCGTGCAGGCGGTCGCGTTCGCGTACGAGAGCGGGCTCATCCGTCCGGGCACCCCCTGATTGCTTGACTCGGCAGGGGCCGTGCCGATGTCCGGGCATGGCCGACGAAGCAGACCGCGCAGCGGCGCTCGACGAGACGATCGCGCACCACCCGGGCGCGCTGCTGGGCGCCGTGGGCCCCACCGGGCTCTTCGTCGCGCTGCCGGAGTCGTTGCGGTACACCGGACTGCGCCCCATCGACGGCCCGGCCTCCGCGCTCGGCCTGGCCCGGCCCGAGGACCACCACACGATCATCGAGGCCTGGCAGCGCGTGCTCACCGAGGGCACCGCCGGCTGCCGGTTCCGGCCGCGCTCCCAGCCCGACCACTCGGTGGGGCTGCACCTCATCGACGTCACCGCCGCGCACGGGGTGATCGCCGCCGTCATCACCGGCCTCGACGACAGCGCCGGCGCGCTCGAGCACGAGGACGTGCCGCCGCGGCTCATCACCGTGCGCAAGGACCAGGCCGCGGTGATCACCGAGGCCGATCCGCAGATCCACCGGGTGCTCGGCTGGACCGCCGCCGAGCTCGCCGGGCGGCGCTCGCTCGACCTGGTGCACCCCGACGACCACCAGCGGGCGATCGGGGGGTGGATGGACCTGCTGGCCGTACCGGTGGGGGAGGCCCGGCGCATCCGGCTGCGGCACCTGCACCGCGACGGGCGGGTCATCTGGTTCGAGATCACCAACCACAACCTGCTGCGCGGGGCCGAGCCGTGCGTGCTCGCCGAGATGCTCGACATCACCGACGAGATGGCCGCCGAGGAGGCGCTGCGGGCCAGCGAACAACTCCTGCGCCGGCTCACCGAGGCGCTGCCGATGAGCGTGGTGCAGATCGACGCGCACCGCCGCGTGGTGTACCAGAACGCGCGCGGCGGCCGCATGGTCGGCACCGTCGTCGGCGGCGAGCTCGGCGAGGCGCAGCTGGCCGCGGTGGTCCCCGGCGACCGGCTCGCGGTCGACGCGGTCCTGGACGGCGTCCTGCGCGACGGCGGCGACTACGACATCGAGTACGGCTACCGCGACCCCGAACTCGGCCTGCGCCGCGCCAGCGCCAAGGCCCGCGCGCTCACCACCGCCGACGGCCGGGTCGCGGGAGCGGTCATCTGCCTCGCCGACGTCACCGAGGAGACCCGGCTGCGCGAGGAGCTGCGCCGCCGCGCCACCCTCGACGACCTGACCGGCTGCCGCAACCGCGCCGCCACCCTGGCCGCCCTGACCGAGGCGCTGGCCGCGGCGCGCCTGGGCACCGCCGCCGTCTTCGTCGACCTCAACGAGTTCAAGCTCGTCAACGACCGCTTCGGGCACGCCGCCGGGGACCGCCTGCTCGCCCACGTCGCCCACGTCCTGCGCGGCGCGGTCCGCGACGGCGACGTCGTCGGCCGCCTCGGCGGCGACGAGTTCGTGGTGGTCTGCCGCGACGTGGCCCGCCTGGAGCACGCGCAGAACCTCGCCGCCGGGCTCGGGGCGGCGATCGAGGGCACGCCGCTGGACCTGGCCGGCGCCGTCCTGAAGCCCAAGGCGAGCATCGGGGTCGCCTGGACCCGCCCGGCCGGCCTGGACGCCGACGCGCTCATCGCGCACGCCGACAACAAGATGTACGAGGTCAAGCAGGGACTGCACCCCGTCATGCGGTACCGGCCGACGGTTTTTCCGTGACAAACTGCCCGGCGTGACCTTTCCATTGACGGGGCGCGCCGCCCTCGTGACCGGGGTCAGCCGGCGGGCCGGGATCGGGTTTGCCGTCGCCCGCCGACTGGCCGCGCTCGGGGCGAGCGTGTACCTGCACCACCACGTGCCGCACGACCACGACCAGCCCTGGGGCGCCGACCCCGGCGGCCCGGACGCCGTCGCCGCGGGCGTGGCCGAGGCGCTCGCCGACCCGGCCGCGCGGGTGGCCCACGGTGGCGCCGAACTGGCCGCGCGGCTGGCCCATGGCGGCGCTGATCCGGTCGCGCGGGTGGCCCACGGCGGCGCCGACCTGGCCGACCCGGATGCCCCCGAGCGCGTGGTCGCGGCCGCGTACGCCGAGTTCGGCCATCTCGACATCCTCGTGTGCAACCACGCGCGCAGCGGCGGCGACGGCCCGCTCGGCATCCTGACCGCCGCGATGCTGGACGGGCACTACGCGGTCAACACCCGCGCCACGATCCTGCTGACCCAGGCGTTCGCGGCCCGCCACGACGGACGCCCCGGCGGCCGGGTAGTGTTCATGACCTCGGGGCAGGACCTGGGCCCGATGCGCGACCAGGTGCCGTACGCGGCCAGCAAGGGCGCCCTCGCCTCGATCACCCGCACCCTCGCCGACACGCTCGCCGACCGCGGCATCACCCTCAACACGATCAACCCGGGCCCGGTCGACACCGGCTACGCCCCGCCGGACGTGCACGAACAGGTGCGGCGGCACTTTCCGACCGGCCGCTGGGGCGAGCCCGACGACCCGGCCCGGCTGATCGCCTGGCTCGCCACCGACGACGGCGCCTGGATCACCGGCCAGGTCATCAACACCGAGGGCGGCTTCCGCCGCTTCGACTAGGGCGTGTCCTGCCGATCATGGGAGCCAGATGACGGCGGCGATGAGGACCAGGGTGGCGCGGTAGAGGCTGGCCCGTTTCGCGTAGTGGGCGTCAAGGTCGCGCCGTCGCTTGAGCCGGTTGAAATAGCGCTCCACAACGTTGCGCTGCTGGTAGACGGTGTTGTTGAAGTCTGGTGGGCGCCGGCCGTTGCTGCCTCTGGCGGCGCGGCGGGCGATTTGGTCCGTGCGCTCCGGGATGGTGTGCCGGACACCGCGGCGACGCAACGCTATCCGGGTCGAGTCGCGGGCATAGCCTTGGTCGGCCAGGAGCATGTCCGGACGTTTCCGTGGCGCGTCCGGACCGGGCGGGTTGACGCTGATCGCGTCCAGCAGCCGCAGCTTCGGGCGGCCGGCCGCTGGTGGTGCTGCCGGGCCGCGGAGGGTTTCGGTCTCAACTCCGGGCGGCCAGCCGCTCGTAGCGCTGCCGAGCCGCCTGCGGGGTGCCGAGGCCGAGACTCAGGGCGATGTCCTGCCAGGTCATCCCGCGCTCCCGGGCGGTCTGCAGCAGGTACAGCTCCGTCGCGTCCAGCTCCGCCCGCACGTCCGGCAGCAGTGTCAGCGCCGCCACCAGGTCGGACTCGTCCAGTGCGGGCTCGCCCGGCGCGGGTGGGATCGACCCGGCGGCCATCGCGGCGGCCACCCGCACCACCTCGTGCGGGGCCGCCACGTCGGCGTGCACGTGCCGCGACCGCAGCTCCGGCGAGCCCGCGTGCCGCTCGGTCAGATGCGTCAGCGCCGCATAGACCCGCTCAGCGCGGCGGGCAGCGGGGTCCGGTCGGTCCAGGAGGTCGGTCATACGGGTACCGTAGCACACTTTGTTTTCAACGAAATGTTCAAACGGGTGGTGTGATAGACCGGCAGGATGCGGATCGCGGCTCGGTTCAACGGCCCTCCCGGCTCGGGCAACGGCGGCTACAGCGCCGGCCTGCTCGCCACCCAGCTCGGCCTGGCCCCGGCGGAGGTGACCCTGCGCCGCCCGCCGCCGCTCGACGTCGACCTCACCCTCGACGGCACCCGGCTCCTGCACGGCGCGGACCTGATCGCCGAGGCCCGTGCCACAACCGAAGACAAGCCTGATCTGGTACCGCCCGTTTCCCCCGACGAGGCCGCCGAAGCCTCCAAGCGCTACCCGGGATTCACCGACCACCCGTTCCCGACCTGCTACGTGTGCGGCCCCGAGCGGTCCGACGGCCTCGGCCTGTTCCCCGGCCCGCTGCCGGACAACCGCACCGCCGCACCCTGGCCCGTCCAGTCCACTGTGGACGCGGTCACGATGTGGGCAGCCCTGGACTGCCCGGGCGGCTGGTCCGTCATCGGCGCCGGCCGCCCGTACGTCCTGGGCCGCCTCGCCGTCTGGCTCGACACCCTCCCCACCCCCGGCGACACCTGCGTCGTCATGGGCCAGTACCTCGGCGGCGAGGGCCGCAAGGCGCAGGTCCTGTCCACTGTGTACGGTCCGGCCGGCACCCCGCTCGCCACCGCCCGCGCCACATGGATCGCAATCTGAATCGGACGCCCGTGGGCACACGGCTCGCCACCGCATAGGCGATAAGGATCGCGCTCTGCAATGCGTGCCCGCCGTCTGCGCCAGGGTCGTGGGTCGCGGTCGGCGTCAGCGAGTCATGGGCCTCCCGGTTGCCGCCGTCTGCGCCGGGTCGTGGGTCGCGGTCCGTGTCGGTGAGTCATGAGCCTCCCGGGTTCCCGCCGTCTGCGCCAGTGTCGTGGGTTGCGGTCGGCGTCAGCGAGCCATGGGCCTCCCGGGTGCCGCCGCCTCCGCCGGGTCGGGGAGCGCGGTCTCGGCGATGGGCCGCAGCCACGACCCGTGCAGCGCCGTGAATGCGAGAGGCCGCTCGTCCAGCGACACCAGATAAGCCGCCTCGTCCTTCGGCGCCGGTTCGCGCAGCCGGGCCGCGATGTGCGGGAACACGTCGGCGCCTTCCTGCGACAGCCAGTGCCCGCGCAGCCCGCGCACCTTCTCCACGAACGCGCCGCGCCCCGGCTCCGGGACGTAGTCCAGCACCGCCGTGTGCAGCACCACCAGCGTCGCGTCGGCCGGGGCCTCGGCCGCGAGGGCGTCGAGGCGGTCGTTGAGGTCGCCGGCGACCACCCGCGGCGGGTCGCGCCGGGCCAGCTCGATGGCCGCGTCGAGCCGGGCCCGCCGCTCCTGCTGCTCGGGCCAGACCAGCGTGCGCAGCCACTCGGCGTCCTCGTCGTCGGTGACGTCGAGCGGGTTCAGGTCGATCCCGGCCCGCCAGGCCACCTGAACCGCGCCGGGCGTGACGTCGGGCGCCGGCCCGTCGACGCGGCACCGCAACAGCGGCGCACCGTCGCCGGCCCCGCCGTGCGTGACGTCCGGGGCCGGCCCGTCGACACGGCTCCGCAACAGCGGCGCACCGTCGCCGGCCCCGCCGTGCGTGACCCGGTCGGTTCCCGTGTACTCGTACCCGTACCGCTCCACCAGCAGCAGCAACCCCGCCGAGGCGCCGACCTCCAGCAGCGCGAGGGGCTGTGGCAATGAGGCGAGCGCGGGGTACAGCCCGGCGCACCGCCCCGGCTCGTTGGTCTGCGTGCGCCGGGCCAGCATCGCCGCCACCACCTCGTCGCGCCGGCCGAAGACCGTTTCGCGGAGCTGGCCGTAGCTCGACGGAACCCCGCCGACCAGGCGCGCCGCCGCGAGCAGGAGGTTGGGCTGCCGCTTGGCCGGTGGCAGCCCGTCGAGCAGCGCGAGCATCTCGGGGTCCGCGGCGACGCCCAGGGCCAGCTCCTCGTAGAGCGGGGACGAGCCCCGGGCCATCACCGTGGCGAAGAAGCGGTACTGCTCAGCCGTCCCCGTTTCCCTCATGACCCGAGCCTAGAGCGGCCATTGCTGCGGATCGAACCCGATCGGCTCGATAGTGCCCGCGACCTGGCGCGTGATGTCGGCACTTGCTCCGTACAAGAAGAACCAGGCACCTCCGAAAGTGAACCGCGCCTGGCGATCGTCCGCGGTCAGCCACGTCGCCCGGCCGTTGATGTTCGCCGTCGCGAGCTCGGGCAGGCCGCTGGGCTGCGTGCTGGGGATCGCGGCGTTGTCCATGCTGACGTCCAGCGCCTCGTCCACCGTGCCCGACGACAACCGCAGGTAGGTGCGGCTGACCTGGTTGCCCTTGAACTCCAGCTCGCACCGGATGGGCTGCAGATTCGGCGGCGACCACGGCAACCGGAACGCCGGCCCGCACGAGTGCACCCGGTCGAACCGCAGGCCGTTCGCCGCCGCCAGGATCTTCGCCCGGTCGTCGAGCGAGGTGTTGATCCGCGCGGTCAGGGTGTCGCTGACCGGCCACGTCAGGACGGACCGGATCCCCTTGGTACGGCTGCCCTTGATGTCCGGCGGCGCCTGGTCGTACTGGAAGAGGGTCCCCTCCCGCCCGCCGATGCGCACCTGCGTGGATTTTCCGGTCTGGCGCGTCGGCAGCCGATCGTCCGGCGGCTCGGAGCCGACCCCGACGTAGAGCACGTCACCGTCGGCGCTCTCCAGCGTCATGCTCTCGCTCGCCGGCGGCGTGGCAACCGTGCCGGTCGCGACCAGGCGGTCGGAGTCGGTGAGGTACCGCACCGTCGCCGCCGTGAACGGGGATGCGGTCAGCGTCAGGTGCACCAGCGGCGCCGCCCCCAGCACACCCGGGTCGTCGAGCGGCGAAGGCGCGCCGGGAACGATCCGCCCCGTCGGCAGTGTGGACCCCGTCGCCGGGTTCGGCTCCTCCGGCGGCGGGCGCAGGACCGTCGCCGTGCCCACGGCCACCGCGACCACCGTCAGGACCACCGCCGCCGCCTGGCCCAGGGCCCGCCGGCGCCGCCGCCGCAACCCGCCCGCCCGGGCGCTCGCCAGCAACTTCTCCACGTGCACGTCGTCGTCCGCCGCCCCCGCGAGGCTGGTGCGGACCAGCTCGTCCAGGTCGTTCATGCCCGGCCTCCGTTCAGTGCCCGATCCGGCTCGATCCGGGCGCGCAGCGTGTCCAGCGCGCGCTTCACCTGACTGCGGACCGTCGGCTGCGAACAGTTCAGCAACGCCGCGATGGCGGCATCGTCGAGATCCTCGTAGTAGCGCAGCACCACCGCCGCGCGCTGCTTGGCCGGCAGCCCGCGGATGAGCCGCCAGACCGCGTCCCGCTCCGCCGCCGCGGCGCCCAGATCCACCGGGTCGGGCGAGTCCTCCGGCGCCGCGACCGCCACCTCCCGCGCGCTCGGCCGCCGCCACCGCGAGATGGACGCGTTGACGAGGGCCCGGCGCAGGTACGCGTCCGGCTGCCCGTCCGCCGCGATGCGCTCCCACCGCACGAACGCCCGGGCCAGCACGTCCTGGACGAGGTCCTCGCCCTGATGGCGGTCCCCGGTCAGCAGCCGCCCGAGCCGCACCAGCGCCGGCCCACGCGTGCGCACATAGTCGTCGAAGTCCACTCGGACCCTCCCGCCGCCGTGTGTACCGTCATCCAACTGCACGCGCGGGCGCCCCCCACTGTTGCATCCGCTGTTTTAATCCATTGCCGGGCCGCCATTCGCCGCGTATTGTTGTCCACATCGAACGACACCGGAAGATATGAAGGAGGAGAGCTGCGATGACCACCACCCGACGCGTTCCCCGACCGCATATCATTCCGGTGCGCCGTCCTGTGGGCCGGTGGCGAGGGTAGGCAGCCTGCCGTGACCTCGGCCGCCCGCCCCTTTCGACAGGGACCCGGGCGGTTTTTTCTTGCCCAATTGCGGCCCATTCTTTTTGCATTCCTCGGAAACGACCGGCGCGGTGACCGGACCTGGCCTGGGACCAGGAAGTGCGGGGTTCGACTCCCCGGTTTCCGACGATGCCGATGTAGCTCAGTTCGGTCAGAGCGCTGTCCTGGTACGACAGAGGCCGCCGGTTCGACTCCGGCCTTCGGCTTTCCCCCTTTCCCCTTCCCCCCGTCGCGGCCTGCGTGGTAGAGGCGCCTCGCTGATAACGAGGAGACAGCTGGTTCGACTCCAGCCGACGGGACTTGCCCTGGTAGCTCAGCGGAGAGAGCAGCGGTTTACGAAGCCGTGTGTCGCAGGTTCGATTCCTGCTCGGGGCGCGCAAGTGCAAGGTCCGCGTAGCTCAGCCGGAACGAGCGCCGCTTTCACACAGCGGAGGCCCCAGGTTCGAACCCTGGCGCGGACACGGTGGCCATGGTGTACGGGACTGTGCACATCAGCATGTGAAGCTGAAGGTCCGGGTTCGACTCCCGGTGGTCACCCTCAGTCCGTCAGGCCTTCCCGCCCCAGCGCGCGATGTCGGCCTCGGTGATCTCGATCGGTCCCTTGACGGGTTGCGTCACCCGAACCTGGTTGCCGAACGGATCGCGGAACGCGCAGTCGAGCCCGTACGGCTGCTGCTCGACCCCCTGCGTGAACTCGACCCCGCTCGCCTTGAGCTTGTCGTGCACGGCCTGGCAGTCGTCGGTGGTCAGAATGGCGGCCGTGCCGAGCGCACCCTTGGTGAGCAGATCGCGCAGCTGCGCCGCCGTCTCCTCGCTCATGGCCGGCGGCCCCGGCACCTCGAGCAGCAGGTTGCGCCCGGGGTCGGAGGGCAGCACGATGGTCAGCCACCGCATGAAGCCCAGATCGACGTCCTCGTCGACCTGAAATCCCAGCTTGCCGACGTAGAAGTCGAGGGCCTCGTCCTGGTCCAGCACCCACACCGTGGTGATCGTGATCGCGTTGAACATGCCCTTCACCGTACGGTCGGCACGCTCTCGCCCGCTTCGCCAAAACTGACCGGTCGCAGCCACGCCTTCGCGAAGCACACCGGCACCCGCGCGACGAGCCCCCGCTCCCGGTACTGCGACGGCGCCACCCCCACGACGGCCCGGAACGCCCGGCTGAACGCCCCGAGACTGTCGAACCCGACCCGCAGCCCGACGTCGGTGACACTGCTGGCCGGATCGCGCAACAGCGCCATGGCCCGCTCGATCCGCCGCCGCTGCAGGTACCGGTGCGGCGTCTCGCCGAACGTGGCCCGGAACGTCCGGCTGAGGTGCCCCTCCGACATGAGCGCCAGCCTGGCCAGCGCGGGCAGATCGAGCCGCTGCGCATAGTCCCGGTCCATCGCGTCCCGGGCCCGCAGCAGCCGCCGGTTCTGATCCTCGGACGCCGACATCCCCACACCGGCGAGCTTAGGCCCTGTGCCGTGCTCCGCCGCATCGGCCGCGGCTGGATGGCAGACTGGCCCGATGCCGGCCGACGAGCTCAACAACCGGGCGCTGGAGCAGTTGGCCGCGGGCCTGACCACCGACGCCGCGGCCACGTTCGCGATGGCGCTGGAGGCGGACCCCCGGCACCCGGCGGCCGCGTACAACGCCGGGCTCCTGCGCTGGCGGTCCGGGCTGACGACCGACGCCGCACTGGTCGATGAGCTCGACGCCATCCGCTGCGAACAGCCGGACCGGTCCGAACCGGGCGAGCTGCTCGGCCGGGTCCACCTGGAGCGCGGCGACCTGCCCGCGGCCCGGAGCCGCGGCGTGCCCCCACCCGACGGCGTGGTGGATGCGGCGCTGCTCGGGGAGGCGCACTGCCCGTGGCTGCCACCGCTACGGTCCAACCGGGACCTGCCGGACCTGGCCCTCGCGTACTCCGCCGACGGCCGCCTGCTCGTCTCGGGCCACCGCGACCGGGTGCTGCGGGTGTGGCGGGACGGTGTGTTGGAGCGGGAGCTGATCGGCGCGGAGGGCGAGATCCGGGCCGCCGCGGTACACCCGGATGGCCACCTCGTCATCGCCGCGGGCCGCGATTCGCGCATCCGGCTGTGGGACCTGGAGACCGGCGAACCGTGCGGCGTCCTCGACGGGCACGACCGCGACGTCATGGCCCTCGCCGTGAGCCCCGACGGTCACCTGCTGCTGTCGGGCGGCTACGACCGTACGCTCCGGCTGTGGCGTCTCCCGGCGGGTGAACCGGTAACCGCCCTCCGGCAGGACGACTGGGTCCAGTGCGTGGCCCTGTCCGCGGCGGGCCTGGCGCTGGCCGGTTCGTTCGACGGCTTCCGCCTGTGGAACGTCACCACCGGCGACCTCCTGCACCACTGGCCGTCGACCCGCCCGCCGGGCGCCGCCGCCTTCACCCCCGACGGCCGCTACGCGATCAGCGCCGACTCCGAGGCGATCCATCTCAGGGACGTCCACAGTGGACAAGTCGTGCACTCGTTGCGCGGCCACCGGCGCGGGGTGCGTAGCATGGTTGTCGCACCGGACGGGCGGCATCTGCTCAGCGGCGGGTACGACGGGACCGGCAGGTACTGGGAGCTCGCCCCGATCGCCGACGGAGCCGAGGTTGCCGGACGGTGCCTGCGGACGTTCCCGGCGGGCGGCCAGGTCGCGGCCGCCTGGATCTCGGCGGACGGGACGACGGCGCGAACGGGCGCCGTGACCGGGATCGAACGCCGATGGCAGTTGCCCGGGTTGTACCGCGCGTCGCTTCAGCCCAGCCCACAGCACCCGGCCGGGGTGTTGGCGGCGCGGGCCAACCGGTTCGAGGATCTCCTGGCCGCGGCCGGGCGGCCGGACGCGGATCGCCCGGCCACGCTCGAAGCGGCGCGAGCCGTTCCCGGCTACGAACGCAACGCACGCGTCCTCGCCGCCTGGCGAACGCTCGGCTCGCTCCCACGCGGCAGCCTGCGCGCGGCCTGGACGGTGCGGACGCTCACCGGCCACACCGCGCCCATCGTCGGCGTGGCCCTCGACGAGCACTGCGCGGTCACCGCCGGCCTCGACGGCACGGCCCGGGTGTGGTCCGACAGCGGCGACCACGTGCTGCACGGCCATGAGGGCCGGGTCCACGCTGTCGCCGTGCACGCCTCCACGACCGTCCTCACCGGCGGCCAGGACGGCACCCTGCGCGTCTGGCGACTGGCCGAGCCCCACGACCCGGCAGCCAAGGACGCCACACCCCGGTCGACGGCCGACCCCGCCAGGCCCGACACCAGCGCCCACGAGTCCGGCGCGCGTGAGTCCGGCGCGCGTGAGTCCGGCGCGCGTGAGTCCGGCGCGCGCGAGACCGGCGCCGAGTGCGTTGGCGTGCTCGCCGGGCTCGGCCACGCCGTCTGGGCCGTAGCGCTCAGCCCTGACGGGCGCCAAGCCCTCGCCGGCACCGCCCGCGGCCGCCTCGTCCTGGTCGACGTGGCCACCGCCCGGATCGTGGCCGAGCTCGCCGGGCACACCGACGGCATCAAGACGGTCGCGTTCAGCCCCGACGGCCGCCAAGCCCTCAGCGGCGGCTACGACCGGACGCTCCGCCTGTGGTCCATGCCGTCCGGGGAGCCCGTCAACGTGTACCGCGGCCACGAGGGCGCCATCACGTCCGCCGCCTTCGGATCCGGCTTCCTCGTGTCGGCCGGCCACGACCGGACCCTCCGCCGCTGGGGTCCCACCGCCGCCGTCCTTCCCTCCACCCTACTCACCCAAGGTGTCAACGCGGTGTCAGTCACCGGCGACGGACGGTTCGTGATCGCGGCCGGCACCGACACCAAACTCCGATTGTACTCCACAGTGGACGGCCAGCCGGTCGCCACCCTTCCGGGGCACCGGGGTGAGGTGCAGGCGGTGGCGACCGGGGCCGGTGACTGGTATGCGCTGTCGGGCGACCTCGACGGTGTGGCCCGCGTCTGGTACCTCGACTGGGAGCTCAGATCCGGCCGAACGGAAGGTTGAGCTCCTCCTCGATGCGGATCAGACGGTTGTACTTCGCGGTGCGGTCCGAGCGGGACACCGAGCCGGTCTTGATCTGGCCGCACCCCGTGGCCACGGCCAGGTCGGCGATCGTGGTGTCCTCGGTCTCGCCGGAGCGGTGGGACATGACCACGCGGTAGCCGGCCCGCCGGGCGGTGTCCACCGTGGACAGTGTTTCGGTCAGGGTGCCGACCTGGTTGACCTTGATCAGGATGGCGTTGGCGTAGCCGTCGTCGATGCCCGCCCGCAGGCGCGCCGCGTCGGTGCAGAAGACGTCGTCGCCGACCAGTTGGGTGGTCGCGCCCTCGCGGTCGGTCAGGAGTTTCCAGCCGGCGAGGTCGTCCTGGGCCATCGGGTCCTCGATGGAGACGATGGGGTACCGGCGCAGCAGGCCGGACAGGTAGGCGACGTGCTCCTCGACGGAGCGGCTGACGCCCTCGCCGGCGTAGTCGTAGGCGCCGCCCTTGAAGAACTCCGACGCCGCCGGGTCGAGGCAGATGGCGACGTCGGTGCCGGGCTCGTAGCCGCTCGCCGTGATCGCCTCGAGGACGAACGTGAGCGCCTCGTCGGCCGTGGTGAACTGCGGGGCGAAGCCGCCCTCGTCGCCGACGTTGGTGTTGTGGCCGGCGGCGGCCAGCGAGCGGCGCAGGGTGTGGAAGATCTCCGAGCCCATCCGCACGGCCTCGAAGAACGTCGGCGCGCCGACCGGGCTGATCATGAACTCCTGGAAGTCCAGCGGGTTGTCGGCGTGCGCGCCGCCGTTCACGATGTTGATCATCGGCCGGGGGAGGCGCGGTTCGGTGTCGCGGCGCAGGAACCGGTACAGCGGCACGCCCTTCGCCGCCGCGGCCGCCTTCGCCGTCGCCAGGGAGATGCCGAGGATCGCGTTGGCGCCGAGGCGGGACTTGTTGGGGGTACCATCGCAATCGATGAGCGCGGCATCGACCGCGGCCTGATCCTCGGCGTCGAGGCCCCGCACGGCGTCGGCGAGCGGTCCGGTGGCGTTGGCGACCGCCGTGGCGACGCCCTTGCCGTGGAAGCGTTTCGGGTCGCCGTCGCGCAGTTCGATCGCCTCGGCGGCGCCGGTCGACGCGCCCGAGGGCACCGCGGCCCGGCCGAGCGAACCGTCGGCGAGGCGGACGTCGACCTCGACCGTCGGGTTGCCGCGGCTGTCGAGGATCTGCCGTGCGGCCACTGCTTCGATGACTGTCATGAGGCTGAATCCTGGCAGCTCAGGGGCGCTCGGCGCGACGCGATGACGCTCACCTTGACCCGCACCCCAGGGTTCGGGTTTATCGTGGCGGGCATGCGCGTGGGGGAGCTGGCGCGGCGCTCGGGGAGCACGATCCGGGCGCTGCGGTACTACGAGTCGCTCGGCCTGGTCGTGCCGCGCCGGATGGCCAACGGGTACCGCGAGTACGACCCGATCGCCGAACGGCTCGTCGTGCAGATCCGCGAGCTGACCGCGCTCGGGCTGACCGTCGAGGAGACCCGGCCCTTCGTGGAGAGCCTGGCCGCCGGGGCCGACGAGTCGGACGTGTGCGCGGCGGCCTTGGTGACGTACCGTAGCGCTATTGTGGGTCTGCAGTCACGCATCGGCCAGCTGACCGCCCAGCGGGACGCGCTCGAGGCTCGCCTCGCGCTGGTGAACGTCACCGGAAACCCCGACATCTCCGGGCACGCCGTGGAGCCGGCGTCGCTCGTCGGCCGCGCCCTGCCCGACGAGGAGATCTTCGCGACCAACGGCGAGGTGGTGAACCTCGGCCGGCTCGGCCCAGGGCGGACGATCCTGTTCGTGTACCCGCTAACCGGCCGCCCCGGCGTCGACCTGCCCGACGGCCTGCTCGAGATACCGGGCGCGCGCGGCGGCACCGAACAGGCCCGCTGGTTCCGGGACCACCACGGGGAACTCCTCGGCGCCGGAGCCGCGCGGGTCTACGGCCTGTCCGCGCAGTCCGCCGGCTACCAGCGGGAACTCGCGCACCGGCTGCGGCTGCCGTACCCGCTGATCCCCGACCCGCGCCTCACGCTCGCCGCCGCGCTCGGCCTGCCCACGTTCACGGCCGGCGAGATGACCCTCTACCGCCGGCTCACCCTGGTCGTCTGCGACGACGTGATCGAGCACGTCTTCCATCCCATCCCGGCGCCGTCGACCCACGCCAACGAAGTGCTGCGCTGGCTCAACCGGCTCTGGACCCGCTCACTAGCCTGATGCTCATGGGGCACTCCATCACGGCGCTGCTGCTGCGGGGCCCGGTCGACGAGGACGCCGCGCGGGAGTGGGACGTCGAGGTCGTGCCGCTGGCGCAGGGCATCTCGCTCGTCCACGTCACGCACTACTACGCCGCCGTGTGGCAGTTTCGCCGCAGGCGCTCCGGCGATTTGGACGTGCCCGCGACGGTACCGCCGATCTTCCCGACCGAGGCCGTGCTCCTCGACCTGGCCGCGGCGCTCGCTGCGGGGCCGTTCGCCCTGATCCAGACCGACTACTTCGGCGGCGTCGGGGACCAGTGGGCCTGCCTCTACGACGCTTCCGGCCGCCGCGACCCCGCCGTGCACACCATCAACGACGCACTGCGTGCGCTCGGGGTCCGGGGCGCCGGCTCCACCGACGCATTCGACGAGGTCGGGCTGGGACGTCACCGGCACACACCGGAGCGGCTCGAGCGGTACGAGACGTTGTGCGACGAACTCGGGCTGTGAATGTCTGACTGTGACGGTCATGAGTGGCCCCATCGGGGCCGTGGTAGGCGGCCCCACCAGGTGCCATCGGACGATGCGATGCGGCAACGCGTTGCTCGGTGGTGAACAGATGGGCAGCGACGCGTGTGACGGGGCATTCTGACCCACCCGGGGTTGCTGCCGGGGTGCTATCAGTGGATAGCCCGGGCTGACTGACATCGGCGACCTCGACTCGTGACGCATGAGATCATGATCGGCGTGGCGTCGTTCGACCATGTTGCGGCCAGCTTCTGGCAGCCGGGCAGTGAGCATCTTCAGCTGCCGCCGTTGACGGACGAGCTGGTTTTCGACGCGGAGCGAAAACTCAAGGTCACGCTGCCGCCTGATCTTCTCCGCCTGCTTCGGCTTCAGAACGGCGGTGTCGTCGCCGATTCCTGGGATGCGTGCCCCGCGGAGACGAATTTCCATGCAGCCGATCACGTCCCCTTCGAGCACCTTTATGGGATCGGGCCAGGCGGACGAGCCGAGACCATGACGCTGCTCGACACCCCGTATCTGGTGCAGGAGTGGGAGCTTCCGTCACCGGTGGTCCTGCTCAGCGGTGCGGGGCACTCTTGGATCGCCCTCGATTACCGGGCATGCGGATCTGGAGGCGAGCCGGCGGTCGTGTGGATCGACAATGAGATGAACCACGAACTTCCGCTTGCGCCGGACTTCGATGCTTTCGTCGAGCGTCTGAGGGCGTCGGCCGCCTTCCCCGAATGAGCACGCGACGGACCGTACTAGCGGTCGTGGGTCAGACCTATCGAGGCGGAGTGTGTGAGCTAGAAGGGTTGTTCTCCCGGGTGCCGGGTAGCGGGTTCGCCGGTTTCGGGTTGCCAGTGGTCGATGTCGTCGGGCCAGCGAGCGGGCTGGCCATCATCGTTCCAGAAGCCGGTCTCCTTGCCGGTCGCGGCGAGCGCAGCGTTGAGCCTGGCGCGTTCTGCCGGGCGGGGAGCGGTGAGGTCACCGGGTACGTCGTTCATGCTGTGATCACCGGCCGGGATGGCGCCGGGCCTCAGTCCCGAGGTTGGGCCTGTTCGACGACGGTGGTTCGGGTGCCGCCGAAGGTGAGCCGGTCGACGATCGCGGCGCAGAGCCGGGGGTCGGTGAAGGTCTTGGTCAAGCCGGAGAACGCGTCGTTGGACGCGATCGCGACGGAGGCTTTCTCCTCGCGTTCGGTGAGGACCTGGAAGAGCAGTTCGGCGCCGCGTTTTGTCGAGTCCATGTAGCCGAGCTCGTCGATGCAGAGCAGGTCGACGCGGACGTAGCGTGCGAAGGTCTTGGTGAGTATTGCGCGACGCTGGGCAGCGGCTGCGGGTCCGGTGGGAGGCCGCCGATCACCGCGGCGGGGTCGGCCAGGCGCCGTTCGGTGAGGCTGACCACTCGAGCGCCGCAGCCGTGGGACGGCGGCCAGGACAGCTGCGGTCGGTGGGGTACCTGCTGGCGCCGGGCTTGCGGGTGAACACCTTTAGGTAGTGATCCAAAACGGAGCCTTCCGCGACCGCGCGTGGATGCCGGGCGACTCCCCGCTGGCCGTCCAGGACGACCACCTCGGACGCGCGCAGCAGCACCCGGACCTGCCGGCCGATCAGCCGGGCCGGGACCGAGTAGTGGCAGCAGCGGACCGTGACCCGGCCGAACCGGTCGACCCGCGGCGTGAGCCACAGCCCGGTCTCGAACGCGTCGCTGGGCAGCGGGCGCAGCAGCGGCCGCTCGGTCAGGAAGTCCTACCCGACCGTGGTCGTCCTGCCGGTGATCTGGCGGGCGTTCTCCGCCGCGTCGACTTGGTCGATGACCGCGTTGAGCTCGGCCAGGTCGGCGACGACCGGGACCGAGGTGAGGTGGGCGCGGCGGAGCCGGCCGACCTCGCCCTCGACGCCGCCTTTCACCTGGGCGCCTTCGACGCCGGGCAGGCAGTAGGACGGGTCGAAGCCGATCCTCCGTGAGTTCACGAATACTGATGGCTGCAGATGTAGAACTCAGGTGCTGGGTGCTCATTCGGGGCTTGGCCGGTGCGTGAGTTCGGACGCGTGTCGGCGTACGGGCTCCTGTGCAGAGCCAGGTGCGCCAATGTGCAGAGGCCCGGGGCGACGTTACGCCGGCCGCCCTGATGAGGTACGTCTTTTCCTCACGATGAGCTCTCAGCGGACGTGAGCGACCGCTCGGATCGTGGCCATGAGCGGTAACGTGATCACAGGAGTCACGGTTATGAACATCCGCTGGATTACTGACAAGTGTCTCGGATTGCTTAAGCCGAGTCGGCCTCGAACATTGACCGAGTGGCGACGAGCGGCCATCGAAACGACACAAAGCGCGCGCCAGCAGCACGATGTGTACGCCGACGCACCAGGCGAATCCTGTTTGTCGGGCCTGTTGCAGTCCGGGCAAGGCCAAGGAGGATCATGGTGTCCCATCCGGAACAGAGTCAGGAACCGCACGATATTCTGTGGCGGAACGTTCAGGTGCTGCGTGACGTCCTTCGGACTCTATCGGAGCAGGCGCGGGATGCCGGAGACGGCCGAGCGGCGGACGCCCGCAGCTTCGTGGATCGAAAGCTGGGGGAGATCGCTCGAGGGTCATCCTTGGACGACCTACGGGACGATCTGGAATTGTTGTATCGAAAGATCATTGCGCTTGCGGTGAGTGTGCTTGGAGACATCACAGTGGCGCCGGCCTTCATTGGATCTGCACGTATGCTTCTGAGCATTATCAAACCAGATCTTACCGATGATGAGCTTGGTGCTCAAATCGAACAAAGCATGGACCGTGCGATCGCGGATGCTGATGAGTAAGCTTTCCTCTCGGCCCGCCACCCGCGGGCTGCACCGGCAAAATTGACGCCAGCACAGCCCGCTCTCGTTGCTCGATAACGATGCGCCGCGCCCGCCAATGATCCAAGCCTATGCCCGCGAACCCGAACGCTGCGGGAAGGCGTCGCATGGCATAGGCGCAGGGAACACTAACGGCTCGGCGGGTTGTTCTCGTCCTTCATTTCCAGATGCGTGCCGCACACCGGGCAGCAACCAATCTGGCCGGACGGCGACTTGAAGTCACTGATTGCGTCGCCCGGAAGGAACTTGAAGCAGACTCGGCAGAACGGGCGCCAGGCCATAGGTCAACCTCCTCGAAATACTACTATGTACCTAGATTATCTGCGCCGAAGAGTGGGCGGTGGAATTGGATGTTCCGGCTGGATCGACCGACGGTTGACGACTCTGCAAATATGATCCGCGGCAATCTGAGTATGAAAGGCCGAGCCGTACCGTCTGTCGCTCCACGCAGTAGATGGCGCACTCAGCAATCTCCTCTACGTGCTCTCGACTCGATCGATCACACCGGCGCGTGCGTATCCACTCATCGGCCATGAGGGGAAGCCGGCAAGGGGACGGCCGCTGTGTACTCGGTGGCGTATGCGGCCCTGCACTACAGGTCGTACGCCGACAACGCGGACGGTTCGGCGGCGCTGGTCGCCGCGGTGGCGTAGCGGAGACCGGTTCGGGCGCTGAGGCCGAACATGGTCGCGATGTGCAGCGGATCTGCGCCGGTGGCGACGGCTTCGTCGACGAGCCGGTCTTCACGCAGTTTGGCGAGCGTGATGGGCAGGTCGCGGACGAGGGTGGTGAGCCAGTAGTCGCTGACCGGTTCGTGGTCGTGCGCGGTGCGGAGGGTGATGAGCAGGTGCGGGTTGCCGGTGTTCGGCCAGCGTGACCGTCGCTCGGCCAGATACTCGCAGGCGCGGCACTGGCCGCCGTGGCAGCCCCAGGCCAGGCACTGCCGGCAGCTGTCTGCAGGTCGGGGTGCCCGCCGTCCGCGGCGGCGGGCACGGAGCTCACCGGTCGCCCAGGCGTCCTCGATGTGGCTGCGTCCAACGTGGACCTGAACAGAATGTCGGACGCCTCGCGGCCCGACATTTCGGACTTATACCCCGACAGGGGATTCATATATGCCTTGCTCCCCCGCGGTGATCACTGCTATCAACAAGCGTGTGATGGCCTCTTGAGTCGTACGTTGCACACCGACCCCTACCACCTGCGCGCCGCCCGCCGTCCGCACGCCGTGCCGATCCGGGTGCGGCCGGCCCGGCCGGGCTTCGTGCATCCGGCGTCCCCCGCCGACATCGCCGAGTTGCTCGAGGCGTTCGGCCCGGCCGCGACCTACGGTCTGCGCCGCATCGAGCTGCGCCAAGGTATCGGCACCGCGCTGGCCGCGCTGCGCGTGCCGGGCGTCATCCTGCTGTTCGAACAGCGCACCCCGCCGTGGTACCTGGCCGGGCGGCTGCGGCGGTCCGCCCTGCTCCGGCTGGAGCGCGCCGGTGCGATCGTCGAACCGGGCAGCACGACCACGCGCGTGGACTGGCCGCGCGGGACGTTGCGCGATTTCGTGCTCTTCGACGGTCTCATGCACGAGATCGGCCACCACACGATCCAGCATTCGGCCAACAAGCACCGGACGCCGACCATGCGCACCGCCGACCACGAGCGGCGTGCGGACGCGTTCGCGGCCCGGGCCCGGGCGGCCGTCGCGGTGGCGCCATGGTGAGCCTCGTCGGCGACGGGATCGAGAACCCGGCGAACGCCACGGCCCTCACGGAGGCCGCCGAGATGTTCGCCGTGCCGTGCCGGTTCCGCGACAGCCGCGACCTCGCGTCGCACCTGCCCGGGCTGTCCACGGTGGACACCGCCGGGCTGCTCGCCACGCCGATCGTCGCGGTCGACAACGCTCCGGGCGCCGAATCGGTGTACAACATCCGCCGGGTCCACGATGGAGCGTCCATTGTGGTCGGCAACGAGCGCCGGGGCATTCGGCCGGACCTGTTGCGCGCCGCCGCGCACACGGTGCAGATTCCGATGCCCGGGCGCGGGGTCAACACGCTCAACGTGGCCACCGCGGCCGCCGTCGCGCTCTACTATCTGGGCGGAGCCACGGGCCGGCGTCCCGCGCGCCGGTCGTCGCGGCCCGGCGTGCTGCTCGCCGCACCGCGCGACCACGTCGAGGCGGGCAGTTCGCTGCGCTCCGCGGCCGCGTTCGGCTGGTCGGCGGTGGCCGTCGAGGATCGTGACAAGGTGTGGTTCGGCACACCCCGGCCCCTGCGCGCCGAGTCCCGCGCGGCGGCCCGCAGTCACCGCAACCCGCTGCGCGTGTTTCCGAGCGAAGGACCCGATCCGGTGTACTCCCGGATCGTCGTCTGCTCCCCCACCTCCGACGGCCCGCCGGTACACCGGACGGACCTCACCGGCACCGGAACGCTCGTCGTCATCCCGGACGAGGGCTGGGAGCCGCCGCCGTCGCGCGCGGTGGAGTGGGCCCGGGTCGACGTGCCGGGCGTGCCGGGCCGCTACCGCCTCGTCACCGGCATCGTGCTGGCCGAGGTCGCCCGCCAGCTCGGCGAGCCGGCGAAGGCCCGCCCGCCCCGACGGGGCCTCTCCTACGGCAGCGAGCTCGACCTGGCCGCTCCGGACGGCGGCGAGCTGCTCTTTCCCTGGGAGCTCGGGCAATACTGAGCAGCGCTCCCGGAGGAGGATCGACCGTCGAGAGGGGACCTGGCGTGGACGAGCGCGAAGGGCTGGCCGAGCAGTTCGAGGCGCACCGGGCGCGGCTGCGGGCGGTGGCGTTCCGGATGCTCGGCTCGGCCGCCGAGGCCGACGACGCCGTCCAGGACGCCTGGATTCGGGTGAGCCGCGCCGGGGCCGAGGGCGTGGACAACCTCGCCGCCTGGCTCACCACGATCGTGGCGCGGGTCTGCCTGAACCAGCTCCGCGCGCGCACCCAGCGCCGCGAGGACCCGCTCGACGTGCACGTGCCCGACCCGATCGTCAGCCCGGCGGCCGGGGTCGATCCCGAGCACGAGGCGCTGCTCGCCGACTCGGTGGGGCTGGCGTTGCTCGTGGTGCTCGAGACGCTCACCCCGGCCGAGCGTCTGGCATTTGTACTGCACGACATGTTCGCCGTCCCGTTCGACGACATCGCGCCGATGCTGGAACGCTCACCCGCCGCCACCCGCCAGCTCGCCAGCCGCGCCCGGCGCCGGGTGCAGGGCCGGCCGACCGTCCCCGACCCGGACGTCAGCCGCCAGCGCGCGGTCGTGGACGCGTTCTTCGCCGCGTCGCGCGACGGCGACTTCGCCGCGCTCGTCGCGGTGCTCGACCCGGACATCATCCTGCGCTCGGACGGCGGCCCGACCCGGCCGCGCCTCACGTTCACGCTGCACGGCCCGGAGCAGGTGGCCACCCAGGCCCTGGCGTCGTCGCGGCTCTCCCCGTTCGTCTACCCGGCCCTGATCAACGGCGCGGCCGGCGTCGTGGTGGCGGCGAGCCCGGACCGGCCGCTGTTCGTGATGGCCTTCACCGTGACCGCGGGCCGCATCGTCGCGATCGACGTCCTGGCCGACCCCGACCGGCTGCGCGCCCTCGACCTCGACACCCTGCGGTGAACGGTGAAGTCGTCGATTTCGGGACCCCGGCTGCGTCATGGTGGCAACGGACGATCGCGATCGACGTCCTGGCCGACCCCGACCGGCTGCGCGCCCTCGACCTCGACACCCTGCGGTGAACGGTGAAGTTGTCGATTTCGGGGCCGCGGCTGCGTCATGGTGGCAACGGACGATGAGGAGAGGTCATGCAATACGCGCTGTTGCTGTACGGTGACGAACAGGTGTGGCAGGCGACCGGCGAGGCCGCCAGGCAGGAGATCTACGCCAAGCACGAGCGGTTCATCAAGCTGCTCATGGAGCGCGGCGCCCTGCGGGGCGGGGCCGAGCTCGCGCCGACCGGGGCCGCGACCACGCTGCGCCGGGACGGTGCCGCGACCAGCGTGACCGACGGGCCGTTCGCGGAGACGAGCGAGCAGCTCGCCGGGTTCTACCTGATCGAGGCGGCCGACCTGGACGAGGCCCTGGCCCTGGCGCGGGAGCTGCCTTCGGGCGTGATCGAGGTGCGGCCGATGGTGCCCGGACCCGAGGCGGCCGGCTGAGCTCCGCGCACCGGGACGAGGTCGAGCGCGCGTACCGCGAACACGGGCCGCGCCTTCTCGCGCTGCTCGTGACCCGGCTCAAGCGGTTCGACCTGGCCGAGGACTGCCTGCAGGACGCGTTCGCGGCCGCGGCCGGGCACTGGGTGCGCGACGGCGTGCCCGCCAACCCGGCCGCCTGGCTGCTGACCACCGCGTGGCGGCGGGCGCTGGACCGGATGCGGCGCGAGGAGGCGGACCGGCGGCGGCTGCCGCTCCTCCTCGTCGACCAGCCGGCGGCGAGCGCGGAACCCGGCGAGGTCGGCGACGAGCGGCTGCGGCTGTTCTTCGCCTGCTGCCACCCGGCGCTCGCGCCCGACTCGCGGGCCGCGCTCATGCTCCGCTTCGGCGCCGGGCTCACCACCGCCGAGATCGCCCGGCTGTTCCTGGTCCCTGAGCCGACGATGGCGGCCCGGCTGACCAGGGCCAAGAAGAAGATCGCGCAGGCCGGCATCCCGCTGCGCGCACCTGCCCCGGCCGAGCTCGCCGAGCGCCTCGACGGGCTGCTGACGGCGGTGTACCTGCTGTTCACCGAGGGCTACCGCGCGACCGAGGGGGCCCGGCTGGTGCGGCCGCGGCTGGCGGCGGAGGCGATCCGGCTCGGGTACGAGCTGGGTGGTCTGTTGCCCGATGAGCCGGAGCCCGTCGCGCTGCTGGCGCTCATGGTGCTGCAGCACGCGCGCCGCGATGCGCGCCTCGACGCGGACGGACACCTCGTGCCCCTGGCCGAGCAGGATCGCGCCCGGTGGAACCGGACGGAGTTGCGGCAGGGCTTCGAACTGCTCGAGTTCGTGCGCGATGGTGCGGGCGCTGGACGGTACACCCTGGAGGCTCTTATTGCGGCGGAACACGGACGGGCGCCGACCGCGGCCGGGACGGACTGGGCGCGCATCGCCGGGCTCTATGCGCGGCTGGACGCGCGGACGGGGTCGCCGATCGTGCGCCTGAACCGGGCGGTGGCGGTCGCCGAGGCGGGTGATCCGGCGGCGGCGCTCGCCCTGACCGACGGGCTCGCGGAGCGGCTCCCGCAGCACCATCTGGTCCCGGCGGTCCGGGCCGACCTGCTGCAACGCCTCGGCCGGGCGGCTGCGGCGCGGGCGGCCTGGGAGGACGCCCTGCGGCTGGTCCGGACCGAACCCGAGCGTGCGTTTCTGCTCCGACGGGTACGGTCGGCTGCGTGATCCGCAAACGCGTGCTCGTCTCCGGCCGGGTGCAGGGCGTCTTCTTCCGCGACACGTGCCGGCAAGTCGCAACCGGGCGCGGCGTCGCCGGCTGGGTGCGCAACCTCCCCGACGGGCGGGTCGAGGCGGTGTTCGAGGGCGCCCCGGAACCGGTCGCCGCGCTGGTCGCGTGGGCCGGCGAGGGCCCGGCCGAGGCCCTGGTCAGCGGGGTCGAGGCGCTCGACGAGCCGGTCGAAGGGCTGCGCGGCTTCAGGATTCGATGAGCTCGCCGGCGCCGAGCAGCTCGCGCAGCCGGTTCAGCCCGCGCGTGCTCTGCGTCTTCACCGTGGCCGCGGACACGCCGAGCAGGTCGGCGACGGTGTCGATGCTCTGGTCCTCCCAGTACCGCAGCACGAGGATCGCCCGGTCGCGGGGCGGGATCCGGCGCAGCGCCTCGAGCAGCGTCACGCGCAGTTCGGGCCGGCCGTCCGGGGCCGCGCGCTCGGCGACGCGGTCCGTGACGATCTCGCGGCTGCTGCTGCGGCGCTGGTGATCGAGGAAGACGCGCAGCAGTACCTTGCGCGCGTACGCGTCCGGGCTCTCCCGGCGCTGGATGCGCGGCCAGTGCACGAACAGCTTCGCGAGCGCGGACTGGGTGAAGTCCTGCGCGAGGTGCCAGTCGTGGCACAGCAGGTACGCCGTGCGCCGCAGCCGCGGGGCCGCGATGCGCGCGTAGCCGACGAAGTCGTCGTCGTGATCGCTCATTCGATCGCCGGCAGGTGCGGGAACCGGGCCGCGCCCGCGGTCTCGATCGACTCGTCGATGCTCAGGCCCCACCGCGGGTCGGCCGCGACCGCCCGGGCCTCCTCGACGGTGAGCGCCTGCGCGGCGGGCGCGTTCTGCGTGCCGTCCCAGGCCAGGCAGGAGGCGACGTTCACCTGCACCGACACCCCGTCGGCGTGATAGCCGGTGACGATCGTCCGCTGCACGCAATTGTCGGGCAGTTCGGAAACCGTCGTTCTCTCGGTACCGCCCGATGCCTTCGACACCGCCACGCGGAGCATGCCGGGGCCGTTGCCGCGGTCGAGGTACACCTGGATCATCGGCTGCGTCGGATCGGCGGCGTAGTGCGAAGTCGCACCCGGCGGCAGGCTGCCGAGCAGCAGCTGCAGCAGGCCGGCGGGGCTCGCGGGCACCAGGTGCACCGGGGCCGCGACCTGGGCGTCCGACTCGTCCCCGGCGCCGCGCGCGAAGGCCGCGCCGCCGGCGAACACCGCCAGCACCGCGACGGCCGCCGCCCCGGTGCGCAGCCGGCGCAGCGCGCGCAGGCGCCGTCCGCGCCGCACGGCGCCGCCGACGAGATCGCCGATCGGCGGCTCGGGCGCGGCCGCCAGCTCGTCGTCCAGCCGCGTGCGAAGATCCTGCTCCACGTGCCCTCCCGGGTCCATGCTGCCCTCACCCGGATCCCACGGGCCGGGCCGGGGCGGAGGTGACAGTGACCTGGGTCACAGGTCGGCTCGGGCCCGTCGGAGAGCGGACAGACTGGGCGAGACCGGGCGGGTTAGGGTCGGGCGTGCAGCCGCTGTGTCCGGTCCTGATCGGCCGCGACGACCTCCTCGCGCTGGCCGACCGGCGCCTGGGTGAGGTCCGCGCCGGGGCCGGGCACGTGCTGTTCCTGGCCGGGGAGGCCGGCATCGGCAAGACCCGGCTGCTGGAGGCGATCCTCGCGCGGGCCACGGCGGCCGGGTTCGCGGTGCGCACGATTCCCGCGTACCCGGGCGACGCCGAGGTCGCCGGCGGGATGCTCGCCGCGTTCGACGACCCCGCCGCGGCCGAGACGGACGGCGATCCGCACCGCCGGCGCCGGCTGCGGACCGCCGCGCTGGCCGGGCGGATCGCCGCGAGCGCCGCCGACGGGCCGGTGCTGCTCGCGCTCGAGGATCTGCACTGGGCGGACGAGCTGACGCTGGACGCCCTCGAACGGGCGGCGCGCGACATCGCCACGACGCCGCTGCTCATCGTCGGCACGTACCGCACGGACGAGCTGTACCCGCGCGCCCCGACCCGAGCGTGGCGGGCGCGCCTGCTCAACCGCCGGCTGGCCGAGGAGGCGCGGCTCGGGCGGCTGCCCCGGTCCGAGACGGCCGAGATGGCGGCGCGGATCGCGGGCGCGGCGGTGCCGGAGGCGGTCGCGGCGGCCCTCTACGAGCGCAGCGACGGCGTGCCGCTGCACATCGAGGAGTTCACCGGCCCCTGCCTGCGCGGCGACGCGGCGCTGCCGGACACGCTCGCCGACGCGGTGCTCGCGCGGGCCGCCTCGCTGAGCCCGGACGCGCGGGCCCTCGCCGACGCGGCCTCGGTCATCGGGCGCTCGTTCGACCTGGACCTGTTGCACGCCATGACGTCCGGCGCCGAGGGTGCGGTCGATGCGGCGCTGCGCGAGCTCGAGGAGCGCGCCTTCGTGCAGCCGGGCGGGGCGTTGCGGTACGACTTCCGGCACTGGCTCATCCGCGAGGCCCTGCACGCCGGCCTGAGTCCGCTGCGCCGGCGCGACCTGCACACCCGCGCGGCCCGGGCGGCGCAGCGGGCCGGACTGCGCGATGCGTTCATCAGCGACCAGTACGAGCGCGCGGGCCGCCCCGGCGAGGCGTACCCGCACGCGCTGACGGCCGCGCGGGAAGCGGCCCGGCTGTCCGCGCACCGCGAGGCGGCGGACCTCTACCGGCGGGCCCGGCGTACCACCCCGGCCGGCACGCCGGACGCGCAACGGGCGGCGGTGCTGGCCGAGCTCGGTGGCGAGCTCGTCGCCGTCGACGACAACGAGGGCGCGGCCGAGGCGCTCACCGCCGCGTACGAGCTGTTCCGCACCCTCGGCGCCGACGTCGACGCGGCCGCGCTCGCGCCCGACCTGGCCGAGGCCCGGCACCGCCTCGGCGCGGGGATCGACGAGCGCGACGAACTGCTGCGCGAGGCGCTCACCCTGCTGGGCGAAGCGAACGCGGGCGCCACTCGCGCGCGCCTTCTGGCCGCGTTGTCGGCCGCGTACATGCTCGATCGCTGCCTCGACGACTCGATCGAGTTCGGCCGGCGCGCGCAGGCGGTCGAAGCGGACGGCGAGACGCGCGTCAACGTGGACGCGACCCTCGGCGCGGCGCTGGTCTTCGGCGGGATGGCCGAGGGCTGGGAGCTGATGGCCACGGCCGTCGAGCACGCCACCGGTGCGCGGCTGGAGGCCGAGGTGTCGCGCGGCCACCGGATGATCGGGTGTTGCGCGTCGGCGCTCGTGGAGTACGACCGCGGGCTGCGCGTCCTGCGTGAGGGCTACGCGTTCGCCGAGCGGATCGAGCGCTTCAACGACCGCAACTACATGGCCGCGCACGTCGGCCACGTGCTGTGGGCCACCGGCGACTGGACGGGCGCGCGCCGCTGGGCCGAGCAGGCCCTCGCCGACGGGCGCGGCGACCTCGGCACTCGGGCCACCGCGCTGCACGTGCTCGGCTACCTCGCGATCGGCACCGGCCACCTCGACACCGCCGCCGGCATCCTGCACGAGGCGCGCGTCCTGGGCGAGAGCATCGCCGAGCTGCAGCGCCTCTCGCCCGCCGTCTGGGGCCTGGCCGAGCTGTCCCTCCACAGTGGACACCCGGCGGAGGCCGTCGCGTGGTGCGAGCGCGGCTGGGAGCTCTCGGAACCGTCGTGGGACGCGGCCTACCTGTTCCCGTTCGTCGTCACCGGCGTGCGGGCGAACCTCGGCACGGGCGACACCGCGGCCGCGCGCAAATTCCTTGCCAAGTGCGAGGAGCGGCTACGGTACCGCATGATCCCCGGCACCCTGCCCGCCCTCGACCACGCCCGTGGCCTGCTCGACCTCGCCGCCGGCCAGACCGGCCGGGCGCGCGCCGCCCTGGCCGCGGCTTCCACGGGCTGGGACGAGCGCCGCCGCTTCTGGGAGGGCGTGGCCGCACTGCACGACCGCGCCCGCGCCGCGCACCGCTCCCGCCGCCCGGCCGAGGCCACCACCCTCACCGCCGAGGCCGGCCGCCGCACCCTCGCCGCCGGCGAACCCGTCACCGGCCCCTCGGCGCCCTGGTCCACAGTGGACGATAGCGCGAAGCCGCTCACCGCGCGGGAGGCGGAGGTGGCCCGGCTGGTGGCGACGGGCGCGACCAACCGGCAGATCGGCGCGGCCCTGTTCATCTCGCCGCGCACGGTGGCCACCCACATCGAGCACATCCTGCCGAAACTGGGCGCGTCCCGCCGAGCCGAGATCGCCGCCTGGGTCGCCGCCGCCGCCGAATCGCACTGATCCGGCCCCGCGCTGCAATCCGCGCAGGACCCGGTGCGGTGTTGAGGGGGTGTGGGTGGAGCGAAGCTCCCCCACCGCTTTTCAGAACATCGCGCCGTATCCAACGGTGCCAGTGAGACCGTCCGCCAGATCAGCCGCTCGCGGCCACCGACGCGCTCCGGTTCGCCTCGATGGCGGCGCGCATGGACTGGGCGAGGCCGATCGCCTGGACGATCGACAGGACCGGGCTCTGCAGTTCGAAGGCCAGGCCGTCGGGGCGCATGGACAGGATCGGGCTGTTGTTCACCAGCCGGGCCACCTCGCGCTGCTGCTCGTCGGTGACGGAGAAGCGGCGGGAGGTCCAGTTGCCGCGGGTACTGAGCACCCGGCCGCTCGCCAGGGTCAGCACGCTCGGCCGGTTCGGGCCCCAGAAGCCGAGCTTGAGGTGGAACAGCGCGCGGCTCTGGGCGTCGGTCAGGTAGTAGTTCCGCCCGCCGAAGCCCTGCCGGTGACCGGCCGCCAGCGGGGCGCCCGTGCCGGGAGCGAGGATCTCGTAGCGGGCCCGCATCGACCAGTTGTGCCAGCGGATCACGGCGACGGGGCGGCCGTCGGCGAGGGTGACCGACGACTCGCTGCCGAACGGGGCCTTGTCCGGCAGGAGCAACGTTCCGACGTACGGGGCGAAGACGTCCATGTTCCCATCGTCCCGCGCCCGCGCAACCAGGGCATCTTCACCGCCCGGGCGTGACGGTTTGAACCCGGCGCGGCGGCGTTGCGTACTGGCTGACATGATGGCCCTCACCTGGACCGGCCGGCCGCTGCGGTCCCCGTTTCCGCTGCATGCCGCCGTCGGGCCGCTGCGGATGCTCGCCCAGGCCCGGCGCTCGCATCGACGGGCGCTGCGGCAATGGGCGGCCGATCGGCACATCGACGCCCTGGCCGCGGCGGTCGAGGCGGTGCGGCTGTTCGAGCGCACGGGACGCTCGGCGGAGCTCACGGCGGCCCGGGTCACCCTCGGTGACCTGCAGTTCCAGCTCGGGCGGCACGAGGACGCGGTCGAGACGTTCCGGGCCGCCGACGCGCCGCTGCCGTTGGGCAACTGCCTGCGCGAGCTCGGGGAGTTCGACGAGGCCGAGGCGGTGCTGACCGCCGCGCCGCCCGAACCGGCGATCCGCAACGCGCTCGGGGTGCTGTGCAAGGACACCGGCCGGTACGACGAGGCCGCCGCCCACTACGCCGCCGCCCTCGCCGACCCGGGCCTGCACGGCGTCGTGCACCACAACCTGGCCGGCCTCGCCCACGCGCGCGGGCGGCACGAGGAGGCATTGATCGCGGCCCTCACCGCCCTGGTGTGGCACGCGCGCGAACGCGGCTGCGGCTCGCCCGAGGTGGCGGCCGACGCGGCCGTGCTCGGCGCGATCCAGCTCGGCCTGGGCCGGCTCGACGAGGCGGCCGCTTCGCTGCGCCGGGCGCGCGACATCTGGCAGGGCCGCTACGGCCGCGACCACTACGAGGCCCGCATCTGCCGCCGCGCCCTGGCCGCGGTCGAGCGCGCCCGTCAGGACACCTGAGCGCGTCAGGCGGCGGCTGACTCCAGGACGGCCCGCATCTCCTCGATGCCGCGTTCGACCCGCGCCCGCACCGCCGGTGCGCGGTCGTGCGGCAGGACGTCGGTCGTCCAGACGAGCCGGGCCCGGGTGCCGTCGTGGTCGTACACCTCGAACGCCGCATGGTGATGGGCGGGCGTGAGGCGGCCGGGTCCCTGCACGGAGTACGCGAGACGGCGTTGCTCGTGATCGATCGCCACGATCAGCTCCCGGACCTCGGTCCCGTCCGGCATCGTCAGGATGCGCTCGTCACCCTCGATGCGCGCATCGGCCACCCGGCCAGGGAGCAGGCGCCGGTGCACATTGCCGACATCGGCGACCGCCGCCCACACCACGTCCGGTGACGCCGCCACGATGGTCTCCACCCGCACCGACGCCATGCCGCGCAGTCTACGGGTGGCCGACGTGCGCGGCGGGTGCCGGTACCGCGAGGATCTGCCCGGTGCGCGCGGCGAACGGGTCCTGCGCGTCCCACTTCGCCGCGCAGATGAACAGCGTGCGCCCGTCCTCGCCGCCCAGCATGACCGCGAACGGCGCCCGGTCGAGCTCGACGCGGTCCAGGACCTTGCCGCCCTCGGCCACCCGGACGGCCTCGTTGCCGCCGCTCGACGTCCAGACCGCCCCGTCCGCGTCGAGGCAGATGCCGTCCGGGCCGAGGCCGTCGGCGAACGTGCGGCGGTTGGTGAGCGTGCCGTCGGGCTCGATGTCGAACGCGGTCAGCACACCCGCGAACGACTCGGAGACGATGAGCGTCCGCCCGTCGGGTGTGATCGCCATGCCGTTCGGGAAGGCGATGTCGTGCTCCTGCCGCACGACCGTGCCGTCCGCGCGGATCAGGGCGATGAAGCCGGGCCGGTAGCCGGGGCGCTCGGTCAGCGGCCGCGGGTCGGCCGGGTCGATATTCTTGATGAACTCGAGGAACGCGAACCCGACCCCGTTGACGTAGGCGTTGCCGCGCCCGTCGACGACGAGCTCGTTGAGGCCGGGCGGGAGCGCGGACAGATCGGCGTGCGGGACCATCGAGCCGTCGGCCTCGCGCCGCAGCAGTCCTCCGTCCGGTTCCGGATTCTTCGGTACGACCAGCAGGCGCCCGTCCGGCAGCCAGCCGATCGTGTGCGGGTCGACACCGCCGGCGAGCGGTACGACCTCATGGTCCCCTTCCGGCGTCACGGCGATGACCTCACCGGCGCCCCAGTGGCAGAACCAGAGCCGTCCCTCGTGCCAGCGCGGCGACTCGACCAGCTTCAGCCCGTCGAGCAGGATGCGTGCGTTCGTCATACCGGCCATACGAACGAAGTATGCCCGGAATCGACATTCTGGCTGTGCCGGACCTCGCCGGCTTGTGGCGGACGAAGTTGGCCCCACCCGGATCCGAAGTCATTGCATGACGGAGATATCTGGCCCCACCTGGGTGACACGACCAGTGTTTGTGACGGTTGATATTGGCCTCACCAGCGGGCTGAATCTCGGCGGTCCCGTGTCGCATCGCGGTAGGGGGCTGGTTGAGATCCCGGGTGGAGCTGTTCGAGGTGATCCGCCGCGACGCGCGCCGTAAATGCTCTCGATCCGCGCGCTGGCTGAGCGGCACGGTGTACCGGCGCATCCTGCGGGAGGCACTGCGCTCGTTGGGTGGATTTCCCGTCTTGCTTCGAGGTTCCTGAACGTTGCCTCGTTGTTGAGGTGAATACATCGGATTGTCAGCGGAGGCCCGGGGTGGCGCTGGCGGTGGTGCGGGATCTGCGCCTGCATTCGCGGCTGGACACCGTCGACGAGCTCGCCGCGTTTGAGCCGGACCTGCTCGCGGAGTTCGTGCTGGCCCGGTCGTCGGCGGGCGTGACGGACGCGACGATTCGGGCGGACGTGTCGATTGTGGCGGAGGTCCGGCAGTGGTTCGGCCAGCCGTTGTGGCAGATGCAGCCGCATGACGTGGACCGGTTCTTCGGCCGTCACCATCGGGCGCAAGCGGCGGGCACGAAGGTCCGCAAGGCCGCGGCGATCGGCGTGTCCGTCGAGTTTCTGGAGCTGCGGCACAAGCCGGCGATCCACGCCGCGACCGGCTGGGTCGTCGAGTCGCCACTGGATGAGGTCAACCGGCCCCGCGGCGGGCAGGCAGCACGGTTGCGTATCCCGCCGTCGCCGGCGGAGATCGAGGAGCTGTTCGCTGGCTGGCGGGCCGACATGGACGGGGCCCGCAAGTACGCGCCTGTCGCTCGTAACTACACGGGGGCACGGCTGTCGAGCCTGATCGGTCCACGAATCTCCGAGCTTGCCTGCTGCGCATGGGCGATCTGTGCTGGGAACTGGGCAGCTTAGGCAAGATTCTGCTGCGGGGCGAAGGCAGCCGGGGCCGCGGCAAGAGGGAGCGCCTGCTCCCGATGATCAATGGACCGCGGGCGCTGCTGGACTGGTGGGTCGGCGGTCCACGATGGGAGTCCGACGACCGGGTCAACAACCCGGACGCGCCGCTGTTCCCGTCCGAACGGCACCGCGCGGACGGCTCGTGCGGGCCGGTGACCGACGACGCGCTGCGCGCCGGGCTCGCCGAAGCGGTGGCACGACACCTGGATCAGCACCACCATGATCAGGTCCACAGTGGACTGACAGGGATGGCTCCCGTGGCGCGGTCGGGCAGGGCTGGGCGGTGGACCTGGCCGGTCGAGAGGAGCAGGCGGTACAGGCCGCCGCTTCGGCCGCGCAGCAGGACGCGGTCCGGGGACTCCCAGACTCGGCCGGACGGGTGGTAGGGGTCGGGGCCCTGGGACCGGCGGCCGGCGCCGGGCAGTGGTATCACGCGGGTTGCGGGCTGGGCGGATTCGGGGGGCTCGTAGAGGTACAACTGCGGCGGTTGTCCTTGCCAGTGCTCCAGGGACCGGCCGCCGGGGATCAGCCGGGCGGTGCGGTCGGTGATGGCCATCGGGGTCCAGCCTGTCGCCGGGCGCCACAGGCGATTGCCCTGTTCCAGGGCGGTGCCGCTGATCGGGTCGAGGCTGCGCAGGCGGCCGCCGATCGGGGTGGGGGTGGTGCCGGGGCGCCAGCGGAGGGTTTCCTGGTCGGTGTTGGCGTAGACGGTGTCGTTGTGCAGGCCGATGACCTGCAGGAGCGGGCTCTCGGGCCACGGCATGACGTCGTGGGTGCCGGTGGCCAGGTCGATCACGTGCACGCGGCCGCGCTCGGACAGGGCCAGGAGGGTGCCGGTCGCGTTCAGGTGGCAGTCGGTGCCGGCGCCGGCGCTGAGCAGGTCGAGGTGGCCGTCCGGGGTGGTCAAGGCCACGCCGCCGGCGGCGATGAGGACTGTGCCGTAGCGGGTCTGCAGTGCGGTGCGGGGGAACTGGCCGGGCCAGTGTCCGATGACGGTCCAGGTGCCCGCGATGCGCGCGTGCACGTGCTCGCCGGCGACCACTCCTGCGCGTGGGGGTGCCTCGGGGTCGTCGTCCGGCGGGGGTGGGGTGAGCGGGGGGCGGGCGGTCCGGGGTTCGAGCGGGCGTCGTCGGCCGTCCGCGTCCAGGAACACGAGTGGGTCGAAGGAGGCGAGCACTCGCTCCCGGGTGATGGCGCGTTCGATCGTCGCCCGGACGTCGGCCGGATCGCGCAGTGTCCGGTCGGCCAGCTCGTTCAGGGTGAGCGCCGCGTTCGCCCAGAGCAGCAGCATCACGATGTCCGACACGTCCTCCGGGCCGGGGGCCGGCGAAGCCTCGGCGCGCCGCAGGCGGCGGGGTGGGTCCAGCGGGCCGTCGACCGGCCAGCAGCGCAGCGCGAACGTGTGCGCACGGGCGCAGACGCGCACCCGGTACAGCGCGGGGCCGAATCCGAGCGGCAAGGCGTCCGATGCCGGGCCGCCGGTCATGGTGGTCAGGCCGATCCGGCCGCCGGAGATCAGCGGGGTTTCCAGGACGTCCGTCCAGGCGGTGTCCTCCGGCGGCGGGGGCTCGTCGTGGGCCTCGAGGCGGACCTCGAAACGGTCGCCGTACGCCCGCGCCTCCAACCAGCCGTCGCCGGCCCGGGCGAACGTTCCGGACGGCTGCAGGTGCATCGCCCCGTCGCCGAGCAGCGGGCCTGGGCGGGGGCGGGCCTCGGCCCACGGGCCGGCGTCGCGGACCACGAGGGTGCCGAACTCGGGCCGGTACGCCAGGTCCTCATACGCGTGTCGCAGCGCCACGGAGCGAGACCCTAGCGAATCCGCGGGCGTGGCGCGGCCCACACCGCAAGCGGTGGAAACGATCACGGAGCGTCATCTACCGTGGGTGGTGGACGTTCTGGATCGATCCAGAAGCCATCGAAAATTACGAAGGAGATGCCCATGCTTCCGCTGCCTCCCGTCCAGCCCGCCGCCGCGCGCCAGCTCGTGCGCGACGCGTGGCGCAAGCTCGACGCGTGGACCCTGCGGGTCTTCAACGCGCGGTAGTCACATTCGCGCCCGGCCGCGGGTCGGGGTGGTATGACGACGATTCTGGTCACCGGCGGCACCGGTACGCTCGGCCGCCTGCTCCTGCCCCACCTGCGCGCCGCGGGCCGTCCGATCCGGGTGCTCACCCGGCGGCGGCCGGCCGAACCGGCGCCGGGGATCGACTATGCGGTCGGCGATCTGGCCGCCGACGAACATGTCGCCGAAGCCGTCGACGGTACGGCGACGATCGTGCACTGTGCCGGCTCGGCCAAGGGCGACGACGTCAAGGCGGCGAACCTCCTGCGGGAGGCGGTCCGGGCCGGGGTCGGGCACGTGGTGTTCATCTCGGTCGTCGGCGCGGAGCGCGTGCCGGTGTGCAGTGCGCTGGACCGGGCGGCGTTCGGGTACTTCGGGGCCAAACGAGCCGCGGAGTTGCTCGTCGCCGGGTCCGGCATCCCGTGGACGACGCTGCGGGCGAGCCAGTTCCACGAGCTCACCCTCGCGACCGTCGAGCGGCTGGCGAAGCTTCCCGTGATCCCGGTGCCGGCCGGGGTGCGCTTCCAGCCGGTCGACGGGGCCGAGGTCGCCGCCCGCCTGGGTGAGCTCGCCCTCGGGGAGCCGGCCGGGCTGGTGCCGGACCTGGCCGGGCCGCGCGCGTACGGCTTCGACGAGCTCGTGCGGTCCTATCTGCGCGCGGTGCACAAGCGGCGGCCGATGGTGCGGATGCCCATGGGCGGCGGCGCGTACCGCGCGATCCGGGACGGGGCGAACCTGGCCCCGGACCGTGCGGTCGGCCGCCGCACCTGGGAGGAGTTCCTAGCCGTGCGTGGGTGACGGCGCGGGCTGTGGCTGTCCGGCGTGCGCGTCGACCAGCGTGACGAACGTCAGGAAGTTCGGGATGTCCCGCACCTTCCGGCCGCCCAGGATGGTCTTGCCGCCGGGCCGGCACAGCCGCAGCCCGCCGTTCTCGATCTTCACGCCGGCGATGTCGGTCCACGGTGCGCTGCGGCCGCCGTTGGTCACGCCGCCGGCGTTCACGGTGTACGCCCCGAACGGGATCGAGCGCCCGCCGTGCAGGTAGCGCATGGCCCGGGGCACCTGCACCCGCGCCACCTGCTCCTGCAGGATGGGGCCGAGTTCACGCATGTCCGCGGAGAAGTTGTTCAGCCGCAGCGAGCGGCCGTCGGCGAACTCCAGCTGGTACGCGTAGTTCGTGTTGGTCGTCGCGCCGTACACCTGCTGCCGGATGATCGACTGGTAGATCGTGATGATCTGGTCCCACCGGTAGGCCTGCATGCCGGCCGCCGTCGCCTGCACGAATCCGTGCGCGAACAGGTGGAAGCCGAGGAGCCGGGCCTTCTTCGACACCAGCGGTGAGCGCACCAGCACCGCGACGAAGACGCCGACGAACACCAGCGCGAATGCGCCGAACACCAGCATCGTCGTGCCGCCCTGGCCGGCGACGAGCGCGAACAGGAAGATGGCGACGAGGGCGACCAGGCCGAGGTAGACCAGCATCGCGGAGCGCTTGCCCGGCTGCATCGAGCGGACGTACCCGCCGAGCTGCGCGGAGTACGCGGCCTGGACGGCGTCGGTGGGCACCGTGGGCGGCGGCGCCGCCGCGGGCGCCTGCGCCTCGGGCGGCATCGGGATCGCGAGCAGCTCGCGGGTGGCCTGCGCGGCCGCGGCCGACTCCCGCTCGCGCCGCCGGCCGGCGACGATCTGCTGCCCGGCCAGGCCGACGAAGACCAGGCCGATCACGCCGCCGGTCAGCCCGCCGGTGGTGCGCTGCGAGGAGAGCGCCTCGTCGTAGGTCTCGACGGTCCGGGTGCCGTCCTTCGCGATCGTGACGCACTGGTCGCCGGGCTGCATCTGCTTGCCGCCGTCGCCGCAGCTGACGTCGGTCGAGGTGGCGAGAAAGCCGCCGATGCCGAGAAAGACGACACCGAGGGCGGCGCTGAAGACGGCGCCGCGGTACTGCGGATTCATGGGTCCCCCGTGGGATGAAATTGGACAGCATGACCGTAGTGATCGCAGAGACGAACACCATCGTCCGTTCGGGCGTAAAGAACGCATCAAGAAAACGGGCGGTCGCGTAGGGATCGCGTCAACGCATCTGGGCAGTGCACCACCTCGCAACTTCACTTGCGGGAGAGGGAGGTACAGCCATGTCCGATGTGGTCTTCGTGGTGCTGACGGTCGCGGCGTTCGCGCTGCTCGGCCTGGCGGTGCGGGCGGTGGAGCGGCTGTGAGCACGGAAAACCTCGTCGGCCTCGTCCTGGCCGTCGCCCTGACCGCGTTCCTGGTCGCGGCGCTGCTGTTTCCGGAGCGTTTCTGATGGCCGGGTCGCTGTTCGCCGCCTCGCTGATATTGGTGCTGGTCGTGCTGTACCGGCCGTTCGGCGACTACATGTTCCGCGCCATCACCTCGGCCCGGCACCTGCGCGCCGAAAGGCTCATGTATCGCGCCATCGGCGTCAATCCCGCGGGCGAGCAGTCGTGGGGCGGCTATGCGCGCAGTGTGCTCGCATTCTCGGCCGTTTCGATCCTGCTGCTGTACGTTTTCCAGCGCGTCCAGAACCACCTGTGGCTCAGTCTCGGCTTCGATCCGGTCGCACCGGACCAGGCCTGGAACACCGCCGTGAGTTTCGTGACGAACACGAACTGGCAGTCGTACTCCGGCGAGTCGACCATGGGCCACCTCGTGCAGATGTCCGGGCTGGCCGTGCAGAACTTCGTCTCGGCGGCGGTCGGCGTCGCGGTCGCGGTGGCGCTCGTGCGCGGCTTCGCGCGGTCGAAGTCGGACCGGCTCGGCAACTTCTGGGTCGACCTGGTCCGCGTCTGTGTGCGGATCCTGTTGCCGGTGGCCGTGGTCGGCGCGCTCGTGCTCATGGCCGGCGGCGTCATCCAGAACCTGTCCGCCGGGCACGACGTCACCACCCTGGCCGGTGCGACGCAGCACATCACCGGCGGCCCGGTCGCCTCGCAGGAGGTCATCAAGGAGCTGGGGACGAACGGCGGCGGGTTCTACAACGCCAACAGCGCGCATCCGTTCGAGAACCCGACCGGCTGGACGAACTGGTTCGAGATCTTCCTGATCCTGCTCATTCCGTTCTGCCTGCCGCGGGTGTTCGGCCGGATGGTCGGCGACAAGCGGCAGGGGCTGGCGATCGCCGGCATCATGGCCATCCTGGCGATCGGCTCAACCATCGCGCTCACCGCGCTGCAGCTGCACCACGCCGGCACGGTGCCGACGGCCGTCGGGGCGGCGACCGAGGGCGTCGAGACGCGGTTCGGCGTCGCGCAGTCGGCCACGTTCGCGGCGGCGACGACGCTCACGTCGACGGGCGCGGTGAACTCGTTCCACGACTCGTACACGGCGCTGGGCGGCATGGTGACGATGCTGAACATGATGCTGGGCGAGGTGGCACCGGGCGGTACCGGATCAGGGCTCTACGGCATGTTGATCCTGGCCGTCATCACGGTGTTCGTGGCCGGTCTGATGGTCGGGCGGACGCCGGAGTATCTGGGGAAGAAGATCGGTGCGCGGGAGATCAAGTTCGCGTCGCTGTATCTGCTGACGACCCCGGCGCTGGTGCTGGTGGGCACGGCGATCGCGATGGGCTCGCCGACCGCGCGGGCGTCGATGGCCAATCCGGGCGCGCACGGGCTTTCCGAAATCCTGTACGCGTTCACGTCGGCGTCGAACAACAACGGCTCGGCGTTCGCGGGCATCAGTGCGAACACGACCTTCTTCAACACGGCGCTCGGGTTGTGCATGCTGCTCGGCCGATTCCTGCCGATCATCTTCGTGCTCGGGCTGGCCGGTTCGCTCGCGCAGCAGCAGCCGACACCGGAGTCCGCGGGGACGCTCAGGACGTACCAACCCTTGTTCGTCGGCATGGTCGTGGCCGTCACGGTCGTCGTCGTGCTGCTCACCTACCTGCCGGCGGTCGCGCTCGGCCCGCTCGCGGAGGGCATCCAGTGAACCCGGCCTCGCTGCTCATCGCGGTGCGCAAGCTCAGCCCGACGACCCTGTGGCGCAACCCGGTCATGTTCATTGTTGAAATCGGCTCTATTTACACGACCGTGCTCGCGATCGTGCATCCCGGCGTGTTCGCCTGGGCCATCACGGTCTGGCTGTGGCTGACGGTGCTGTTCGCGAACTACGCCGAGGCGGTGGCCGAGGGGCGCGGCAAGGCCCAGGCCGACACCTTGCGCCGGGCCAAGCAGGACACGATGGCGTACCTGCGGGACGGCACCACCGTGCCGGCGAACGAGCTCAAGCAGGGTGACGTGGTCGTGGTCGAGGCCGGGCAGATCATCCCGGGTGACGGCGACGTGATCGAGGGCATCGCGTCGGTGGACGAGTCGGCCATCACCGGCGAGTCGGCGCCGGTCATCCGTGAGTCGGGCGGCGATCGTTCCGCGGTCACGGGCGGTACGAAGGTGCTGTCGGACCGGATCGTCGTGCGGATCACGCAGCAGCCGGGGGAGTCGTTCATCGACCGGATGATCCGGCTGGTCGAGGGCGCGAACCGGCAGAAGACACTGAACGAGATCGCGCTGAACATCCTGCTCGCCTCGCTCACCATCATCTTCATGCTGGCCGTCGTCACGCTGCAGCCCCTGGCCATCTACTCCGGCGGCCCGGTCTCCGGCATCGTGCTCGTCGCGCTGCTCGTCTGCCTCATCCCGACCACGATCGGCGCGCTGCTGTCGGCGATCGGCATCGCGGGCATGGACCGGCTCGTGCAGCGCAACGTCCTGGCGATGTCCGGCCGCGCGGTCGAGGCGGCCGGCGACGTGAACACGCTGCTGCTGGACAAGACCGGCACCATCACCCTGGGCAACCGGCAGGCGGGCAATCTGCTGCCCGTCGACGGCGTGAGCATCGACGAACTCGCCGAGGCGGCGCAGCTGTCCTCACTCGCCGACGAGACGCCCGAGGGCCGCTCCATCGTCGTGTACGCCAAGGAGCACCACGGCCTGCGCGAGCGTGACGTCACCGGCGCGCAGTGGGTCCCGTTCACCGCGCAGACCCGAATGTCCGGGGTGGACGTCGACGGGCGCGAGGTGCGCAAGGGCGCCGCGACCGCGGTCATGAAGTGGGTCCGCGAGCACGGCGGGCACCCCACCACCGAGGTCGGCGCGATCGTGGACGCCGTCTCCTCGTCCGGCGGCACGCCCCTCGTCGTCGCCTCCCGCCGAGCGGGGGAGGACGCCCGCACGCTCGGCGTCATCCACCTCAAGGACGTCGTCAAGCAGGGGATGCGGGAGCGGTTCGACGAGATGCGGCGGATGGGCATCCGGACCGTGATGATCACCGGGGACAACCCGCTGACGGCCAAGGCGATCGCCGAGGAGGCCGGCGTCGACGACTTCCTGGCCGAGGCCACCCCCGAGGACAAGATGGCCCTCATCAAACAGGAACAGCAGGGCGGCAAACTCGTCGCGATGACCGGCGACGGCACCAACGACGCCCCCGCCCTCGCCCAGGCCGACGTCGGCGTCGCCATGAACACCGGCACCTCGGCCGCGAAAGAGGCCGGGAACATGGTCGACCTCGACTCCGACCCGACCAAACTCATCGAGATCGTCGAGATCGGCAAACAACTGCTCATCACCCGCGGCGCCCTGACCACGTTCTCGATCGCCAACGACATCGCCAAATACTTCGCGATCATCCCGGCCATGTTCGCCGCGATCTACCCCGGCCTCGACCGGCTCAACATCATGCACCTGCACTCGCCGACCTCGGCCATCCTCTCCGCCGTCATCTTCAACGCCGTCGTCATCGTCGCGCTGATCCCCCTCGCCCTGCGCGGGGTCCGGTACCGGCCCGGCCCGGCCGCCGCCATGCTGCGCCGCAACCTGCTCGTCTACGGCGCCGGCGGCATCATCGTGCCCTTCATCGGCATCAAACTCATCGACCTGCTCATCATGACCATCCCGGGGATCTCCTGATGCGACTCCCAGCCTGGCTCGCCCAGCACCTCGCCGCCCTCCGCGCCCTGCTCGCCCTCACCGTCGTCCTCGGCATCGCCTACCCGCTGGTGATGGTGGCCGCCGGCATACTCTTCCCGGACCGGTCCGACCTCATTGGACAGTCCTTCGTGGACGCTCAGGGCAAACCGCTGCCACAGTACTTCCAGTCGCGCCCCTCCGCCGGAACCTACGACCCGACGGCGACCGGCGCGAGCAACCTCGGCCCGGAGAACCTGAAACTGCTCAACGCCGTGTGCGAGCGCAGCAAGGCGGTCGGCGAACTCGAACACGTCGATGGGTCCCGGCCCTACTGCACCCCCGGCGGGACGGGCGCCGTGCTGGCCGTCCACCCCGACCGCGCGGTGAGCGTCAACGAGCGCTGCCCGCAGACGCCGTTCATCCGCCAGTACCAGGGAAGGCCCGTCGAATGCGCGAACGGTGACACCGAGCGTGGCGTGATCACCCCGATTCGCGGCGACGCGCCCGCGAACCCCGTGGTGCCGGCGGACGCGGTGACCGCCAGTGGCAGTGGGCTCGATCCGCACATCAGCCCGGCGTATGCCGCGCTGCAGGTCCCGCGCGTGGCCGGAGCGCGCAAGATGAGCGCCGCGCAGGTGCGCCAGGTCGTCGACGAGCACACGGACGGCCGTACCCTCGGATTCATGGGAGAGCCGGCCGTGAACGTGCTCGAACTCAACCGCGCCCTGGATCGGCGCTGACATGGCGCGCGGGACGCTGCGTGTCTACCTCGGGGCGGCGCCCGGCGTCGGCAAGACCTACAAGATGCTGGAGGAAGGGCGGCGGCGCCTCGAACGCGGCACCGATGTCGTCGTCGGGTTCGTGGAGACGCACGCGCGCCCCGCCACCGCGGCGATGCTCGACGGGCTGGAGGTGCTGCCGCGCAAGGACGTGGCGTACCGCGGCTCGACGTTCACCGAGATGGACGTCGACGCCGTCGTCGCCCGCCGGCCCGAGGTCGCGCTCGTGGACGAGCTCGCGCACACGAACATTCCCGGCAGCGGGCACGAGAAGCGCTGGCAGGACATCGAGCGGCTGCTCGACGCGGGCATCGACGTGCTGACCACGGTCAACGTGCAGCACCTGGAGTCGCTCAACGACGTGGTCGAGGGCATCACCGGCGTGCCGCAGCGCGAGACCGTCCCGGACGCGGTCGTGCGCCGCGCCGAGCAGATCGAGCTCGTCGACATGACCCCCGAGGCCCTGCGCCGGCGGATGGCGCACGGCAACATCTACAAGCCGGAGAAGATCGACGCCGCGCTGGGCAACTACTTCCGCGTCGGCAACCTCACCGCGCTGCGCGAGCTGGCGCTGCTGTGGCTGGCCGACAAGGTCGACGACCAGCTCGACCAGTACCGCGCCGACCACGGCATCGACAAGAAGTGGGAGACCCGGGAGCGGGTGGTCGTCGCGCTCACCGGCGGGCCGGAGGGCGACACGCTCATCCGCCGCGCGGCCCGGGTCGCCGCGCGCACGAAGGCGGCCGACCTCCTGGCCGTCCACATCGTGCGCGGCGACGGTCTGGCCGGCGCGGATCCGGCCAACCTCACGCGGCAGCGGCTGCTCGTGGAGTCCCTCGGCGGCACGTACCACCAGGTGCTCGGGGCCGACGTGCCCAAGGCCCTGCTCGACTTCGCGCGCGGGGTGAACGCCACGCAGCTGGTGCTCGGGGCCAGCCGCCGGGGCCGCCTCGCGCAGATCCTGTCGCCCGGCGTCGGCGTGACGACCACCGCCGAGTCCGGGGCGATCGACGTCCACCTCGTCACGCACGAGGAGGCGCGCCGGTTCGCCTTCCGCGCCCGCCGCCCGGGCGGCCTCGACCTGCGCCGCCGCCTCGCCGGGCTGCTGCTCGCGGTGGCCGGGCTGCCGCTGCTGACCCTCGTGCTGGCCCAGTTCCGCGAGGACATGGTGCTGCCGAGCGAGATCCTCGCCTACCTCGTGCTGGCCGTCGCCGCCGCGCTCGTCGGCGGCCTGCTGCCCGCGCTGCTCTGCGCGATCGGCGGGTTCCTGCTGCTCAACTGGTTCTTCACGCCGCCCGTCAACCGGTTCACCATCGCCGAGCGGGAGAACGTGTTCGCGCTCGTCGCGTTCGTGTTCGTCTCGGTCGCGGTGGCCACCGTCGTCGACCGGGCCGCGCGCCGGGCCCGCGACGCCGCCCGGGCCTCGGCCGAGGCGCAGACGCTGTCCACGCTGGCCGGCAGCGTCCTGCACGGCGACAACCCGCTCGAGGCGCTGCTCGAACGGGTCCGCGAGTCGTTCGGGCTGACCTGCGTGACGCTGCTGGAGCGCGACGCCGAGCCCGCACCGTGGCGGGTGGCCGCGTCCGTCGGCGGCGACGTGCCGTGCATGTCGCCGGCCGAGGGCGAGACGGAGGTCCCGGTCGAAGAGAACGTCGCGCTGGTACTGCGCGGTCACGCCCTGCCCGCGGAGGCCCGCCGGCTCGTCGAGGCGTTCGCCGCGCACGCCGCGATCGCGCTGCGCCAGCGCCGGCTCAGCGAACAGGCGGCCGCGGCCGGCACGCTCGCCGAGGTCGACCAGTTGCGCACCGCGCTGCTGTCGGCGGTGAGCCACGACCTGCGCACCCCGCTCGCCTCGGCCAAGGCCGCGGTGGGCAGCCTGCGCAGTCCCGATGTGCACTTCTCCGACGAGGACCAGGCGGAGTTGCTCGCCACCGCCGAGGAGTCGCTGGACAAGCTGACCCGGCTGGTGGAGAACCTGCTCGACATGTCCCGGCTGCAGGCGGGCGCGCTGGCGCTGGCCCTGGAGCCGGTCGACCTCGCCGACGCGCTGCCCCGCGCCGCCGACGACCTGGACGCGGCCGTGCCGATCAGCGTGCCACCGGAGTTGCCGCCGGTACGCGCGGACCCGGCCCTCCTGGAGCGCATCCTCGTGAACCTGCTCGCGAACGCGCTGCGGTACAGCCCGCCCGGCCGTCCACCCGCGCTCGGCGCGAGCGCGCACGCCGGACGGGTCGAGATCCGGGTCGTCGACCACGGCCCGGGGCTGCCGGCGGCGGACCACGACCGCGTCTTCCAGCCGTTCCAGCGGCTGGGCGACCGCGACAACTCGACCGGCGTGGGCCTCGGGCTGGCGCTGTCCCGCGGGCTGGCCGAGGCGATGGGCGGCACGCTCACCCCGGAACCGACCCCCGGCGGCGGCCTGACGATGACCCTCACCCTGCCGCGGGCGTGACGTCCATGCGGTAGCCGATGCCCGGTTCCGTCACGAAGTAGCGCGGCCGCGACGGGTCGGGTTCGAGTTTGCGGCGCAGGTTGGCGAAGTGCACCCGCAGGTAGTTCGTCTCCGTCTCGTACTGCGGGCCCCACACCTCGCGCAGCAGCCGCTTGTGTTCGACCAGCTTGCCCTCGTGCCGCGCCAGCACTTCGACCAGGTGCCACTCGGTCGGGGTGAGCCGGATGAGCGTGCCGTCCGGGCCGGTCGCCTGCTTGGTCGACAGGTCCAGGGTGAACGCCGGGGTCGCGATCACGGGCGCCGACGGGGCGGGGGCGGCCCGGCGCAGCGCCGCACGCATCCGGGCGAGCAGTTCGTCCATGCCGAACGGCTTGGTCACGTAGTCGTCGGCCCCGGCATCCAGGGCCTGCACCTTCGTCGGCCCGCTGTGGCGGGCGGACAGGACGATGATGGGCACGCCGCTGTACCCCCTGATGCCCGCCACCACATCCAGCCCGTCCAGGTCGGGCAGGCCGAGGTCGACGATCACCAGATCCGGCGGGTGATGCGCGGCGGCGGCCAGCCCGGCGGCACCGGAACCGGCCGTCTGCACCTGGTAGCCGCGCGCGGCGAAGTTCAGCCGCAGCGCGCGCAGCAGCGGCTCGTCGTCGTCGATGATCAGGACCTTGCTCATACGCGCGGCAACTCCACCGTCATCGTCAGGCCTCCACCACGGGTCTCGGACGGGGTGACGGTGCCGGCCATCGCCTCCGTGAAGCCGCGCACGATCGCCAGGCCGAGGCCCAGCCCGGCCCCGCCGCGGTCGCCGAGCCGCTGGAACGGCTCGAACAGCGCGTCCCGCTGCGCCGCCGGCACGCCCGGGCCGTTGTCGGCCACGACCAGCCGGACCCGCGAACCGTCGGCCGTGCCGGTGATGCGCACCCGCGGCGCGGCCTTGAGCGAGTTCTGCACGAGGTTGGCCAGCACGGTGGTCAGCAGGCCGGGATCGGCCAAGGCGAGGGGCAGATCATCCGGTACCTCCACCGTCACCCGATCGCGGGCGTGCTCGGGGTCGGGCAGGTGGAGTACAACTTCGGCGGCCACCGCGTCGAGGGCCGTCGGCTCCGGGGTGGCCGACAGCACGCCCGCGCGCAGCCGGCTGAGCGAGAGCAGGTTCTCCACCAGCGCCGTCATCCGGTCGGTGGCGTGCTCGACGGTGGCCAGCAGCTCGGCCCGGTCCTCGGCCGAGAAGTCCAGGTCGGGGCTGCGCAGGCTCGACGCGGCGGCCTTGATCCCGGCCAGCGGCGTGCGCAGGTCGTGGCTGACCGCGTCGAGCAGCGCGGTGCGTAGCCGGTCGACCTCGGTCAGCTCCTGGGTCTGGCGGATCGCGGCCCGGCGGCGTTCGGCCACGTCCATGGCGACCGCGACCGCCGCCGCCACCACGACGTACACGACCAGCGCGATCACGTTGTCGAAACTCGCCACGCCCAACGTGCGCAGCGGCGGCACGAAGAAGAAGTTGAGCAGCAGATCGGCGGCGACGGCCGCGCCGAGGGCGGTCCACAGCCCGCCCGCGACCGCGGTGCCGGCCACCGGGACCAGGTACAGCAGCGTGACCGACGCGAGCGACAGGTGCCCGCGCAGCGGCGCGAGGACGGCGGTCGCCGCGGCCAGCCCGACCACCGCGACCACGGCGCCCCGGGTGTGTTCGCTGCTCACCTGTCCATCTTCCCAGCGCCCGGGGTCGCGCTCGGCACCGGCCGGGTGCGAAATGCGCGTTTGTGCACGCGGTGCGCCGGGCCGGGTGATCGTTTCGGCTGTTCGGGCGCGGGATGCGGGAGGGTGTTGGGTTGCGGAGCGTCGCATCGGCTGTTCGGCGGGTAGGACGGCGGTGCTTGCAAGTGCAAGAATCCCGCTCGTGCTGTCTGATCGCCGGTTAGGCCGGCGCGCCGCGCTCGGTGCCGGGTTTGCCGCCTCCTTCGCTGCTCTCGCCGGGTGCGGCTCCTCCGGCGAGCCCGCGCCGGGCGAGTCCGCCGCACCCTCCGCCTCGGGTGCCGAGGACGTGATCGCGGCCGAACCCGCCGCCGCGGACGGGGTTGCCGGGCTGTCGGCGTCCGGTTCGGCGAGCGCGAGCGGGCCGGGGCAGATTCTCTCGGCGCCGTACAGCGGCAAGCTCGTCGACACCCTCAAGCGCTATCTGGTGCCGACCTCGGACAACCCGAAGCACCCGGGATATGCCGGCGCGGTCGTGCTGGTCAACGTGGCCGGCAAGGTGACCACGCACGCCGCGGTGGGCGAGGCGCTGCACTGGGGCGCCGGGCCGGTCGAGCTGCCGGCCAAGTCGCGGGTGGCGATGCGCCCCGATTCCATCTTCGACGTGGCTTCCGTGACGAAGGTGTACACGACGATCCTCGCCCTCCAGCAGGTCGATCGGGGCAAGCTCGACCTGTCCGCGCCCGTCGCGCAGTATCTGCCCGAGTTCGACGGGCCCGGCAAGGCGGCCGTCACGGTGCAGATGCTGCTCACACACACCAGCGGCCTGCCGGTCGGACCGTCGATCCCGGAGACGTCGAAGAAGCCGGACCTGGCGGCGAAGTGGGCGTACATCATCTCGACCCCGCTCGCCGACGGCGTCGCGCCCAACACGCTGTTCCGGTACACGAGCCTCGGCCTGCTGCTCACCCAGCAGATCCTGGAGAAGCTCACCGGCAAGCCGCTCGACCAGCAGGTCAAGAACGAGCTCACCGGCCCGCTCGGGTTGCGTGACACCGGCTTCAAGCCGCTCGGCTGGCTGTCCGCCGCGGACAAGGCCAACCGCCTGGTGGCCACCGACGCGCGTTCGTCGCGCGGCCTGCTGCGCGGCACGGTGCACGACGACATCTGCAACGTGCTGGGCGGCGTGGCCGGTTCGGCCGGCATCTTCACCACCGCGGCCGACCTGTCGGTGCTGGGCCTGATGCTGCTCGGCGGCGGCCAGTACAACGGCAAGCGCATCCTGTCCGAGGCGACCGTCCGCAACATGCTCACGAACAAGAACGCCGGCCTGCCCGCGACCGACGTGGACCGCCCGAACCGCACCTCGACGCACGGCATCGGCCTGGAACTCGATCAGTCGTGGTTCATGGGCAAGCTGGCCGGCTCGGGCGCGTACGGGCACACGGGCTTCACCGGCTGCGAGATCGTCGTCGAGCCGCGCCGGAAGCTCGTGCTGGTGCTGCTGACCAACCGGGCCCACCCGAACTGGAGCTGGGCCAACCCGGATCCGACCCGCGTCGCGGTCGCGAACGTCCTGGCCGACTCGATCTGAGGCTAGGCGAGGCTCGCGCAGACGATCGGGCGGCGGAGCACGACCGGTTCCGCGCGGCGGAGCAGAGTGCGCAACCGCGGGATGGAGAAGACGCCCGGATCGACGAGGGCGACCACCTCGTTGAGGCGGCGGCGCGAAGGCCAGGCGCAGGACAGGCGGGGGACGGTGCCCGTACGGTCGCGAACGGTCAGCAGGACGGCGGCGACCGCCGGGACCAGGTCGGGTGCGCACACGCGCAGGGTCGGCACGCCGGCCGTGGTGTCGCCGCGCACGACCAGCGGGCGGTCGCGGGCCGGGCCGGCCGGGGTGACGGTCAGGTGCAGGGAACCGGCCGGCGCGGGGCCGCCGTCGAGGACGATCCAGGGGGAAGGGGTCGCGGCCAGGCGGTCGATCAGCCAGGCGGCGGCGGGATCCAGGGTCACCGGGGTGCTGCTCACAGAGACCGACGCTGTCACGGCATCCCTTGCGCCACAACGATTTGCGCGTATGGAAAGCGTATGGATCCCTTGGCGGCGGGCCCGCGCGGTGCGAGCGTCGAGGTATGACGCTTCAGTCGCTTCCCATCCGGCTCGAATCAGGCGTGTGGCCGGCGTCCGCGCGATGGATGTCCGCCGATCTGCGTATCGGTGACGTCGGGCTGGCGGAGGTGGCCGAGACCTACGGCACCCCGCTGTACGTGCTCGACGAGGCCGCCGTCCGCGATCGGTGCCGCGCGTATCTGGCGGCGTTCGGGGCGGGCAACGTGGCGTACACCGGGAAGGCCCTGCTGACCTCCGGCGTCGCGCACTGGATCGCCGGCGAAGGACTCGGCCTCTATGTGGGCTCGGCCGGTGAGATCCGGGTGGCGCTCGCGGGCGGGACGAACCCGGCGCGGATGGTGCTCTACGGCAGCGCGAAGACGCCCGAGGACCTGAACACCGCGTACGGGGCGCGGGTGGGCACCATCGTCGCCGAGTCGATGAGCGACATCACGCGGCTCGCGGCGACCGCCCCGCGCGGGCAGCGGGTCCTGTTGCGGGTCGGCGGCGACGGTACCGCCGGTCTCGCCGCCGACACCGGAGAGCTCGCCGCCGCCGTCGCCCGGCTCGCCGGCCAGCCGGGCCTGCGGTTCGCCGGTTTCGACTGTTCGATCGGGCACGACATCGGCCACTCCCGCCGGTACGAGCAGGAGATCCGCCGGCTCGCCGACCTCTGCGGCCGTTTGCGCGGTGTCACGGTCGACGTGCTCAACCTCGGCGGCGGGCACAGCGACCACGACTTCGCGCTGGACGCGTTCGCCGATCGGATGCGCACGACGCTCCGCTGCGCGTTCGCGCATCACGACGTGCCGATCCCGCGCCTGACGGTGTCGCCGGGCCGGGCGGTCGTGGCGCGGGCGGGCATCACCCTGTACCGTGTGCTGACCGTCACCACCAGCCCCGACGGCCACCTGACGGTGACCACGGACGGCGGCCTGACCGACTGCCCGGCGGTGGAGTGCGCGGATCGGCACCGGGCCATGCTCATCGCGCGCCGGTCGGTCGCGCCGGTCGTCCCGGCCACGGTCCTGGGCCGGCACAACGACCCGGCGGACGTCGTCGTCCCGGCGGCCGACCTGCCGGCGGACGTGCACCCGGGCGACCTGCTGGCGATCTCGGCCACGGGGGCGTACCACCACGCCCGCGCCTCGAACTACCACCTGGTGCCGCGCCCGCCGCTGGTCGCCGTCGCGCACGGCCGGGCCCGCCCGCTGATCCGCCGGGAGACCCAGCACGACCTGCTCGCCCGCGACTGCGGCCGGTGAGACCCGCGTAGATACCCTGCGCGGGCCGGTTGGATATTGATACTTGTTTACTTGTTCCCGGGGCCGGGCCAGGATGCGAAGGCATGGAGACCGATCGCGAACCACACCACCACCCGGCCACCACGCGGCGGGCGCTCCTCACCGTGGCCACCGCCGCCGTGCCGGCCGCCGCCCTCGGGCTCGGCGCGGCCGCACCGGCCCAGGCCGAGACCGCGACGGCGGACTTCGACAGCGCGGGGCCCGGGCGCCGGCCGCAGCCGCAGGGGCCCGACCGGGACCTGCGCCGGCTGCTCGGCGAGATCGACGAGCACCGGGTCCGGGCCACCGTCGCGCGGCTCGTGGCGTTCGGGACGCGGCACACTTTGTCCAGCCAGACCGACCCGAACCGCGGGATCGGGGCCGCCCGGGACTGGCTGTTCGCGCAGTTCCAGGCGGCCGCCGCCGCGTCCGACGGGCGGATGAGCGTCGCGCTGCAGACGTTCGTGCAGCCGCCGGGTGCGCGCAATCCCGAACCGGTCACGGTCACGAACGTCGTGGCGACGCTGCGCGGCTCGGTCGCGCCCGAGCGGGTCCACGTGGTGTCCGGGCACTACGACTCGCGCATCACCGACGTCATGAACTTCAGCGACGACGCGCCCGGCGCCGATGACGACGCGTCCGGGGTCGCCGTGGTCCTCGAACTGGCCCGGGTGTTCGCGACCCGCACCGTCGAGTCGACGATCGTGTTCGTCGCGTTCGCGGGGGAGGAGCAGGGGCTCTTCGGCTCGACGTACATGGCGGCGCAGTTCAAGGCGGCCGGGGCCAACATCGCGGCGATGTTCAGCAACGACATCGTCGGGGCCAGTCAGGCGTGGGACGGCACACCGCCGGACCCGCGCACCGTCCGGCTGTTCGTCGAGGGCGTGCCGACCAGCGAGACCGCCGCGCAGACGGCCACCCGGCAGAGCGTCGGCGGCGAGGACGACGGCCCGTCGCGCCAGCTCGCCCGCTTCGTGCGCGACGTGGCCGAGAACGACGCGACCGGCATGCGCATCCGCGTCGTGTGGCGCCGGGACCGCTTCCTGCGCGGGAGCGACCACATCCCGTTCCTGCAGCAGGGGTACCCGGCCGGCCGGCTCACCGAGCCCCGCGAGAACTTCGACCACGAGCACCAGGACGTGCGCGTCGAGGGCGGAAAGCAGTTCGGCGACCTGCCGCAGTTCTGCGACTTCGGCTACATGGTCCGGGTCGCGAAGGTCAACGCGGCCACGCTCTGGTCGCTCGCGCAGGCCCCGGCCACCCCGAGCGGGGTCGGAATCGTGGCCGCGGTGCTGACCAACGACACCACGCTGCGGTGGACGCGGGGCAGCGAACCGGACCTCGCCGGCTACGAGGTGCTCTGGCGGGACAGCACCGCCCCGGACTGGACGCACGTGCTCCCGGTCGGCGACGTGACCACCGCGACGATCGACGTGGCCAAGGACAACGTGCACTTCGGGGTGCGCGCCGTGGACAAGACCGGGCACCGCAGCCCGGTCGCCTACCCCCAGCCCGTGACCTGACGAGCCCGGTGGGCGGCGACGTTGACGCGGTTGGCGCAGGCCGTCGAGCAGAAGCGGCGGCGGCCGTTGCGCACGCTGGGACGCATGGACGAGTGCGGTGCCTGCGGGCGGGCGGCGGCGACGGCCGTCGTGGAGTCGGAGCATGCGACGAGCGAGGGCATCATCCGGTACCGGCGCTGCGGTTGTGGGAATCGCTGGGTCGAACTGGCCGTGCTGGTGGTCAGTCGGATGCGCGGGGGAGTGTGAAGCAGATGCGCGCGCCGTCGGTGTAGGAGGCGTCCAGCCAGATGCGGCCGCCGTGGTGTTCGACGATGCGTTTGCAGATGGCCAGGCCGATGCCCGTGCCCGGGTAGACGTCGCGCGGGTGCAGGCGCTGGAAGATGACGAAGATCTTCTCCTCGAACTGCGGCTCGATGCCGATGCCGTTGTCCTGCACCGAGAAGCGGTGGAAGCCGTCCTCCGGCTCGACGCGCACGACGATGTTCGGGTCGGTGTCCGGCTTGCGGAACTTGACGGCGTTGCTCACGAGGTTCTGCAGGAGCATCGCGAGCAGCGTCGGGTCGCCCTGCACCACGGGCAGGTCGTCGCACTCCAGCGTGGCCGCGGCGAGCCGGGCCTCGAGGTCGGAGCGCACGCGGCGCATGGTGGCGGCGAGGTCGACCTCGGTGACGTTGTCGTACACCCTTCCGACCCGCGAGAACGCCAGCAGGTCGTTGATGAGCGCCTGCATCCGGGTGGCGCCGTCGACGGCGAAGGCGATGTACTGGCGGGCGCGGTCGTCGAGCTGCGGGGAGTACCGGCGCTGGAGCATCTGGCAGAAGGATGCGATCTTGCGCAGCGGCTCCTGCAGGTCGTGGCTGGCGACGTAGGCGAACTGTTCGAGGTCGGAGTTCGAGCGCCGCAGCCGCTCCTCCTGGGCCCGGCTCGCCTCCAGCGCGGTCACGATCCGCTCGCGCATCGCCTCCACGTCGGCGCCCAGCTCGGCCAGGTCGGGCGGGCCGCCCGCCGGGACGTGGTGCTCGAAGTCGCCGTCGGCGACGCGGCGCACCGAGGCCTGGAGGCGTTCGAGCGGGCGCAGCACGAGCCGCTGCAACATGAACGCGATGGCGAACAGCCCGACGAGCAGCCCGCCGACGATGATGGCGAAGATCGTGTCGCGGCGGTGGCGGGAGGTGTCCAGGTCCGCCCGCCCGGCCGCGCGGGCGTCGTCGACGCGCTGCTGGAGGTTGGTGACGTCGGCGCGCAGGGCGTCGAACGCGGTCTTGCTCGACACGACCAGCGGCGACTGCGGATCCGGGTCGGCGATGAGTGGTTGCGCGTAGGCGGTGCGCCAGCCGGCCGCCGCCTTCTCGACCGCCTCCAGGCGCGCGAGGGCGTTCGGCTCGTCGGCGAGCAGGCCGCGCAGCCGGTCGGCCACGCGCTGCTCGGTCTCGATGCCCTCGTTGTACGGATCGAGGAACTGCCGCTCCCGCGCGAGCACGAACCCGCGCACCGCCGTCTCCTGGTCGACCAGGGCCGCCCCGAGCTCGACGACGGCGGTCGCGGCCGGCGAGATCTTCAGCTGCAGCCGGTCGGACACGCGGGTGGTGTCGGCCAGCGAGGCGTACCCGGCCCAGGAACCCAGCCCGATGAGCAGCGTCAGGGCGCCGATCGTCAGCGCGAAGAGCCGCTGGCTGGTGAGCCGCCGCCGATCAGTCACGCGTGGCAGATTACGGCAGGGCCGGGCGCGGCGCCGGAATCAACCACCGGGGTGGGACGAGATCGCCTCTTTCAGGCGGGTGCGCAGCCGCAGCCGCCCGCCGCCGGTGGTCATGCAGCGCAGGCCGTCGCCCAGTTGGTCGTACGGCGTGAGCAGGCCATCGCGCAGCATCGGGATCAGGCAGGTCCGCTTGCGCCAGACGGCGATCGCGGCGAGGACCAGGTACACCCCGCTGAGGGTCCACAGGGAGCGGTCGTGCCACTGCACGGGGAGTACCGCCGCGAGCACGAACTGCACGAGGAACAGTCCGAGCAGCGCGAGCGCCGCGCGCAGGCTGAGCGTCAGGCCGAGCAGCAGCGCGATCGCCAGCAGCGACTGGGACGCGGTCAGCAGCAGCTCGCCGCGCTGGGCCGGCTCGATCGGCAGCCCCGACCAGCCGCGGCTGGACACCGCGAACACCACCGGCAGGGTCCCGACGAGCAGGGTCCACTGGTTCACCTTGGACGACACGAGCGCGCCGAGCGCCTCGGTGGTGTGCAGCCGGTACGCGTACAGGGCCGCCACCAGCAGCTCGGGCGCCTCCGAGGCGAGCGGGGCCACCCACTGGACCAGCAGGAACTCGCTGATCCCGAGCTCCTGCCCGGTGTCGACGAGACTCTCGGCGAAGGGCTCGGCGGCCAGCAGGATGACGGCCGCCGCGACGAGGAACAGCCCGATGACCGTGCTGCGGCGGGGGACCTTGGCCAGGTTGCCGACCCACGCCGAGGGCCCGACGAGGTCCGGCTCGCCGGCCGGGGCGCGCGAGACCCGCCAGCTGTACGCGACGAAGACCGCCACCAGCACCAGCGTGTCCCACAGCGTGAGGGTGCGCTTGAAGGGGAGGATCAGGCAGTACAACGAGGCGATCGTGAGGAACGCGAGCGGCACGGCGTCGGCGCGCCCGAGTGTGATCCCGCGCTTCTTGGACCGTCGCCAGGCGATGAGCACGACCGCGACCCACCCGATGCCGACCAGGATCCGGTTGGCGCCGGTCATGTTGGCCAGGGCGAGCGAGCACGCGGGCGTTCCGGGGTCGCCGGGCGGGTGGCAGTCCGCGCCGTACTGCGCCGCCGCCTGCCCGCCCCGCCAGGTGAACACGAAGTCGACGGAGTACTCGGGCAGCACCGCGATCAGCGCCAGCACCGCCACCGCCAGCCCGGCCGACACGTCGACCTGCGCCGCCTCGGCCGCCCAGGCCAGTACGAACGCGGCCCCGACGATCGCCCCGCCGAAGACGAGGGCGGCCGCGGGGGCGGGCAGGTCGATGCCGGCGAGCGCGACGACCACTCCGGGGACGGTCGCCGCGAGCGCCAGCAGGCCCGAGAGGGGCGGTCGTCGCATGCTCGCGAACTTTACCGGCGCGCGGCTCAGACCGCCTGTGCAGCGGCGCGACCCGCCGTGCGACCGGAGAACAGGCAGCCGCCGAGGAAGGTGCCTTCGAGCGAGTTGTACCCGTGCATGCCCCCGCCGCCGAAGCCCGCGACCTCGCCGGCCGCGTACACGCCGGGGAGCGGGCTGCCGTCGGCGCGCAGGACCCGGCCGGACAGGTCGGTCTCCAGCCCGCCGAGCGTCTTGCGGGTCAGGATGTTCAGCCGCACGGCGATGAGCGGCCCGGCCTTCGGATCGAGCAGCCGGTGCGGCGTGGCGACGCGGATGAGCTTGTCCCCGCGGTACGAGCGCGCACCTCGGATCGCCGTGATCTGCGCGTCCTTGGTGAACGTGTTGGCCATCTCGCGGTCCCGCGCGACGACGGTGTCGCGGATGGCGGCGGCATCCAGCGGTACACCCGGCTCGAGCTTCTGCATCCCGGCGATGAGCTCGTCGAGCGTGGTGGCGACCACGAAGTCGGCGCCGTGCTGCTTGAACGCCTCGACCGGGCCGGGCGCGCCCTTCTTCACCCGCTGCAACACCTGCCGGACGCTGCGGTTGGTCAGGTCCGGGTTCTGCTCGGAGCCCGACAGCGCGAACTCCTTCTCGATGATCTTCTGGGTGAGGATGAACCAGCTGTGGTCGTGCCCGGTCGCGGTGATGTGCCGCAGCGTGCTGAGCGTGTCGAAGCCGGGGAAGCACGGGGCGGGCAGCCGCTTGCCGGTCGCGTCCAGCCACAGCGACGACGGACCGGGCAGGATCCGGATGCCGTGCTCAGGCCAGATCGGGTCCCAGTTGCGCAGGCCCTCGGTGTAGTGCCACATCCGGTCCGGGTTGATGACCCGCCCGCCGGCCGCCTCGGTGATGCCGAGCATGCGGCCGTCGACGTGCGCGGGCACGCCGGAGACCATCCGCTTCGGCGGCGGGCCGAGCCGCTGCGGCCAGGCCTTGCGCACCAGGTCGTGGTCGCCGCCGATCCCGCCGGACGTCACGATGACCGCCGCGGCGGACAGCTCGAAGGTGCCGGCGGCGGTGCGCGAACTCGTCTGTCCACGCGCGGCGGTGCTCGGCTCCAGGATCGTGCCGCGCACCACCCCGCCGGGCAGCAGCTCGTCGACGCGGTGCCGGAAGCGCAGCTGCACCTTGTCGCTCGCCCGCACCCGGCGCTCGAACGGCTCGACGATCCCCGGCCCGGTGCCCCACGTGATGTGGAAGCGCGGCACCGAGTTGCCGTGCCCGTCGGCCGGTCCGCCGCCCCGCTCGGCCCACCCGACGACCGGGAACACCCGGTGCCCCATGGCCCGCAGCCAGGCGCGCTTCTCCCCGGCGGCGAAGTGCACGTAGGCCTCGGCCCAGCGCCGCGGCCACTCGTCCTCGGGCCGGTCGAACTGCGCGCTGCCCAGCCAGTCCTGCCAGGCGAGGTCGGCGGAGTCCTTGATGCCCATCCGCCGCTGCTCGGGCGAGTCGACGAGGAACAGCCCGCCGAACGACCAGAACGCCTGCCCGCCGAGGCTCTGCTCGCCCTCCTGGTCGAGCAGGATGACCCGCTTGCCCGCATCGGCCACCTCGGCCGCCGCCACCAGCCCGGCGAGCCCGGCCCCGACCACGATCACATCCGCATCCACCCGACCAGACTAGGCACCGCCGTGCCAAAATCGTTGGTGCCCGAATCACATCTCCCGGCGGAATTTGTCATCCCGGTGACAAACTCGGTGCTCGCCGCCGTCCGGGCCGCCATGCGCGAGCAGGGCCGCTCCCTCACCGGCGGCCAGGGTCACGGCCTCACGCTGGGTGTCGAGACCGCCGTCGCCACCTTCATCTCCGGCGCCGACCTCGCCCCGACCCTGTCGCTGTTCGCCGAGCTCGGCCGCACCGAATACCGCGAGGGGCACCGCGTCGACGCCCTGCGCTCGATCCTCACCCTCGGCGCCCAGACCTTCTGGGCCACGCTCGTCGAACGCCCGGGTTCCCTTGAACCGCCGCAGTTGTACTCCACTGCCGCCGCCCTCTTCGCCTACGTCGACGCGCTCGCGGGCGCCGCCGCGGAGGGCTACCTCGACGAACAGCGCGACGCCGCCCGGGACTGGGCGCAACTCCGCCGCCGCCTCATCACGCTGCTCATCCAGCCGGACCCGCCGGCCGAGCCGACGCTGGCGGCCGCGGCCGAGGAGGCGAACTGGCCGCTGCCCGCGTCGGTGTGCGCGGTGAGCGTCGAGGGCACCGACGCCGAGCACCTGGCCCGCGCGGCCGGCGGCGGCGCGATCGCCACGGTCATCGACGGCGCGACCCGCCTGCTGTGCCCGTCACCGTCCACCTTGGACCGTGCGCTGTCGTCCCGGCGCGCCGCGATCGGCCCGCTGGTGCCGATCCGCGCGGCCCGGCGCTCGTACCGCATCTCGCGGCGGGCGCTGGAGCTGCAACAGGCGGCGCGGCTGCCCGACGGGGTGCTCGTGTGTGACGACCATCTGGTGCCGCTCCTGCTCGGCTGGGAGCCCGGGGTCGCCGATCGCCTGGCCGCCCGCGCGCTCGCCCCGCTCGACGGCGTGTCGGCGGCGGCGCGGGCCGCGCTGACCGAGACGCTGCTCGCCTGGCTGCGCTGCCAGGGCCAGGTCATCCCGGCGGCGCGGGAGTTGCACACGCATCCGCAGACGGTGCGGTACCGCCTGCGCCGCCTCCGCGACCTGTTCGGCGACGCCCTGGACGACCCGGACCAGCGCCTCGCCCTGCACCTCGCCCTCATGGCCGTCTAGTTCTTGCATCGTTTTGTATGATCGCGAACATGATCCTCCTGCGGCGGGAGTTGCACCAACGGCCCGAACCGGCCGGCCACGAGGAACGGACGGCGGCGGCCGTGGCGTCCCGGCTCACGGCGGCGGGCATCCCGGTGACGACGGGGGTCGGCGGCCACGGCGTCGTCGCGGTGGTGGAGGGCGGCACCCCGGGCCCCACGATCGCGTACCGCGCCGACATGGACGCGATGCTCACCGCCGCGGGCCCCGCCCACCTGTGCGGCCACGACGTGCACACCGCGATCGGCGTCGGCATCGCGCAGACCCTGGCGCGCACCCCGTTCGCCGGCCGCGCGATGGTGCTCTTCCAACCGGCCGAGGAAACCCTCGAGGGCGCGCGGGCGATGCTCGCTTCCGGCGTTTTCGCTTCGGGTGTACCGGATGAGGTCTACGCCCTCCACTGTGGACCCTATCCGGTGGGCACCTTCGGGGTGATGCCCGGCGTCGGCCAGCCGGGCCAGGACACCGGGCACGTCGAGGGCGGAGATGCCGCGCTGGTGGCGGCGATCGAGGGCCTGTCGACGGTACGGCGGCCGACGAACGACGCGGAGTTCCAGCGGCTGTTCGCGGACCTGCACACCCCGGACGGCCCGCTGCGCCGCTTCGTGTTCGCGGAGTCGTGGATCGAGCCGGGCTCCGCGGCGGCGCGCTTCGCGGTGCGCGCCTGGCCCGACGACCGGTACCCGGAGCTGCGCACGGAGCTCCACCGCCTGGCCGGCGACCGCCGCATCGTCTTCGACGGCGACCCGTTCCCGGCGATGGTCTGCTCGGCCGAGCTCAGCACCCTCGCGGCGGCGCACCTGCTGACGGTGCCGGGGGTCTCGTCGATCGCCACGATGCATGCGGCGTTCCCCTTCAACGGCGAGGACTTCGGCCTGTTCCTGGCGCACGCCCCGGGCGCGATGTTCTTCCTCGGCGTCGGCCCCGCCGGCGTGCCGCACGCCCCGACGTTCACGGTCGACGAGCGCGCGATCCCACTCGGCGTGCGGGCCATGACCAGCCTCCTGCTCGACCGCTTGGCCGCCCTCGCCCGGCGTCAGGACGGGGCGACCAGACCGTCGCCCTCGGAATCCTCGACCGGGCGGCGCGGGCCGGCGACCTGACCCGGGGTCCGGGGAACGTCGGGCCGGGGCCCGCCACCCGGGCGCAGGCCCGTCGCCGCGTCGACGAGCGCGATGAAGTCGGACGAGTAGATCTCGCGGACGGCCGTCCACACGCGGGGGAACTCCGGCATGGCGAAGTCGATCTCCATTGATCGCTTCCAGTCCAGCCAGAGGTCCTCGGCGATGGCTCCCGTGCGGTAGGCGTGGAAGGTGCCCTCGTGCTGATCCAGCCGTACCCACAGGAAGAGGCTCTTGCGGTTCTCGACGTATCCGGCCGGCGGGAAGTGGCGGCTGGCGAGGAACCACTCGAGCAGGTCGTGGTCGGTGGACAGGGCGTTGTAGGTGAAGTCGGCGCCGTATCGGACCAGTTCCTCGCGAGTGCCCTGCTGCAGCGCGGCCAGGGCCGACGATGTCTGGCGGGCGGTTTCGCGGGTCTGCCGCAGGCTCAGCCAGAGCGCGAAGGCCGCCGCGAGGAGTGAGACCGTCTGGACGATATCGGCGATGCTCATACGTTCAGTATCGGGGACGGTGCCCAGTGTGAGCGGTGCGCGACCCTAGCGCGTCGGGGGTGGGGTGAGGGTCTTCTTGCACTCGTCGAGCGTTGCGCACTGGATGACCACGTCGGTGACGCCGTCCATCTGCTTCACATCGTTGGCGAACGTGCTCTTGCGGATCGCGTCGTAGGAGGTCAGGTCCTTCGTCGTGAAGCGCAGCGAGGGCGGCAGGGGGACGCCGGCCACCGCGGCGGCCAGGGACGGGTCGTCCTTCAACTGGTCCTGGGCGTGCGCCTGGGCCTCGTCGCTCGACTCGAACCGCACGCTGTCGACGCCCGGCAGGGCTCGCACCTTGGTCTCGACCGCTGACTTCTGCTCGGCCGTCGCGTTGTCGGTGAACAGGACGGTGATCTGCGGCTTGAGCTTCGTGTCGAAGTCGTCCGAGGTGGTGCAGGCGGTCAGGGTCGCGGCCGCCACGACGAGCAGGGCCCCCGTGAGAAACATGCGCATGTGGCGATCATAGGGAGGCGGTCACACCGCGAAGAGCAGGGCGGCGCTGATCAGCACGACGATGGCGGTGGCGAAGTGGACGCCGAACGCCGTCGCCTTCGAGCCGCCGTTGCGCAGGACGATCACGGTGTCGCCGAATGGGGCCAGGGCGACGACCAGCATGAACCAGGCCTCGGCGGTCGGGCCGGCGAAGGCGAGCAGGGCCAGGCCGACCAGGCCGTAGGTGGCGTCGCGGACGCCCTTCACGGTCAGGTACGCGCCGGTGCCGGGCACGCCGTAGCCGACGGCGGACGGGAGCGGCTGGAGCAGGAAGCGGGCGCCGATGAACAGGATGAACAGGTTGAGCACGATGGCCAGGCCGTACGCGAGGGGAGTGAGCATCGTCCGAGTCCTTTCGAGACGGAAATCTAGCGTTGCTAGGAACGCTGTCGATGCTAGGCCTAGCAGTGCTAGGATTGCAAGCGTGGCTAGCGAAGATCGGCGTGAGCGGGACCGGGCGGTCCGGGAGCAGATGATCGTGGCGGCGGCGCGGGAGCTGGCCGAGACGCAGGGGTGGGAGGCGGTGACCACGCGGCGGCTGGCCGAGCGGGTCGAGTACAGCCAGCCGGTGCTGTACAGCCACTTCAAGAGCAAGGACGCCATCATGGCGGCCGTTGCCGTCGAGGGGTTCGCCGAGCTGGCGGTCGAACTGCACGCCGCGGGCGGGCTCGAGGAGGTGGCGCGGGCCTATCTGGACTTCGCGGAGCGGCGGCCGGCGTTGTACGACGCGATGTTCTCGCACGCCGTCGATCTCGCGTTCGCCAGCGAGCAGACGCCGCCGCAGCTGCGGGCCGGGTTCGAGGCGCTGGCGGGGGCGATCGCGCCGTACACCCGGGGGGAAGATCTTGGGTTGCTCACCGAGACGCTGTGGGCGGGGCTGCACGGGCTGGCGACGCTGACGCGCGGCGGGCGGCTGCCGCGTGAGCTGCAGGACCGGCGGCTGGCCATCCTCCTGACGCGATTGACCGGCTGAGCGGAGCCGAACACAGTAGACGGCATGAGTGCGAAGAAGGACGCCTACGATGCCGTCTTGAGTGTCGCCGAGTCGCACGCCCGGGCCTGGCTGGGGTCACTGCCCGAGCGGGCCGTGCCGCCGCGGGTCGACGCCGACCGGCTCGCGCCCGTGCTCGGAGGTCCGCTGCCCGAGGAGCCGGCCGATCCCGCCGAAGTCGTCGCGATGCTCGCCCGCGAGGCCGAGCCGGGGCTCATGGCGATGCCGTCCGGGCGGTTCTACGGCTGGGTGATCGGCGGCACGCTGCCCGCCGCGCTCGGGGCCGACTGGCTGGTCAGCGCCTGGGATCAGAACGGCGCCATGCGGTACCCGACGCCCGCCACCGCCGCGCTCGAAGAGGCCGCCGGGGCCTGGGTGCTCGACCTGCTCGGGCTGCCGTCCGGCGCCGACGTCGGGTTCGTCACCGGCGCCACCATGGCCAACTTCACCGGCCTGGCCGCCGCGCGCCGGCACGTGCTCGCCCGGCGGGGGTGGGACCTCGACTTCGACGGGCTGTTCGGGGCGCCGCGCATCCGGGTGCTGGTGGGGGAGGAGCGGCACGACACGCTCGACCTCGCGCTGCGCTATCTCGGGCTCGGCGCGCCCACCCCGGTCGCCGCCGACGAGCAGGGGCGCATCCGGCTCGACGCGCTCGCCGAGGCGCTCGCGGACGCCGGCGACGAGCCCACCATCGTGTGCCTGCAGGCCGGAAACGTCCACAGTGGAGCATTCGATCCCATCGGTACGGCCACCGACCTCGCCCACCGCCACGGCGCCTGGGTGCACGTAGACGGCGCGTTCGGGCTCTGGGCCGCCGCCTCGCCGAACCTGCGGCACATCGTGGACGGGCTCGACCGCGCCGATTCCTGGGCCACGGACGGGCACAAGACGCTGAACGTGCCGTACGACTGCGGCATCGTGATCGTCGCCGACCCCTCGGCCCTGCGCGCGGCGATGGGCGTCGAGGCCAGCTATCTCATCGAACCGGCCGGCCCGGGCGGACCCGCCGATCCGTTCGAGAAGGTCCCCGAACTGTCGCGCCGGGCGCGCGGCGTGCCCGTCTGGGCGGCGCTGCGCTCACTCGGCCGGCGCGGGGTGGCCGACATGGTGGACGGCTTCGCGCGCAACGCGACGAAGCTGGCCGATGGCATCGCCGCGATCGAGGGCGCCGAGGTGCTCAATGACGTGGTGTTCACCCAGGTCTGCGCGAGCTTCGGCGACGACGGGCGCACCGCCGCGGTCACCCGCGCGCTGCTCGACGGCGGCCGCGCGTGGATGTCCGGCTCCCGCTGGCGCGGCCGCGCGATCCTGCGCGTCTCGGTCAGCAACTGGTCCACCGACGACGCCGACATCGAGGAGTCGCTGTCCGCCGTGCGCCGGGCCGTGGCGCGGGCTCAGGGCGCGTAGGACGCCATCGAGTCCAGGATCCGCTCGACCCCGAAGGCGGGCGGCTCCTGGCCCGGCGCGCGCAGATAGGCCGCGTACTCCGGGCAGTCGTTCGCCTCCAGCAGCGGGATCAGCACGCCGAGGTCCGGCGGCGCGGCGGCGAGATCGCGGTGCAGCGCCGCCCGGAGCCGGGCCTGCCCGTCCAGCAGCATCGCGAACTCCAGCCGGACCTCGGTGGCCAGCCCGCTCGACCGGGTCGCCCGCAGGAAGCACTCGGTCCACAGCACGATGTTGCGCGTGAACGGCGTGCGCAGCCGCACATCGAGCAGCCAGGCCCGGGTGGTGTACCGCGCGAGCAGCGCGTCCGCCCACGCGCGCGCGGCCGGCCGCCATCCCGCCGTGGCGTCCAGGACCGGCGGCGGACCGCTTCCGGCGTCGGCGATGAGCGCGAGCAGGTCGTCCTTCGAGGCGACATGGCGGTACAGCGCGTTCTGCGTCACCCCCACCTCTCGCGCCACGCGCGGCATGGACACCCCGGCCACCCCCTCCGCGTCGGCCAGCCCGACCCCCGCCGCGACGATCGCGGGCAGGTCGATGGTGCGCGGCCGGCCGCGCGGAACGGGAGCCGGCACGGTCCAGGAACGTTCGAGCATTGACTCAGTCTGCCACCGGCTTTAGTGTAAGGCTTACACAAATACGGGGAGACGCCATGCGAGTGCTTCGCGCCACCGTCTGTTTCGCCGCCGCCTACACCGTCGTGACCGTGCTGGCCGGGGCGACCACGCTGATCTACGCCGCGGTCAATCACACCGAGGACGCCGATGCCCGCGCGGCGAGCATGGTGCTGGCGCCGTCGTTCACGGCCACCGTGCCGTACCACGTCGGCATCATGCTCGTGGTCGCCGGGCTGTTCGGGATGCTCTACTGGCGCCGCCCGGCCGGTCGCCGGCACGAGGCCGTCGCGCTCGCGGTGGCCTGGACGGCCGCGGCGATGCTCGTCGACTTCGTGGGCTTCGTGCTCATCCAGAACCCGTGGTCGCTCACGCCGCACGAGCTGTACGTGGACTACCAGCCCTGGATCACGCTGCTCTACGCCGCGGTGTTCGTCAGCGCCTACGGGAGCAGGACGATCTTGCCGCGGGTGTGGCGGCGGTCGACCTCCTCGAACGCCTTGGCCACGTCGTCCAGCGAGTAGGTGGCCGCGATCGGCAGCTCCAGCGTGCCGTCCGCGACCAGGCCGGCCATGTAGGTCATGACCTCCACAGTGGACGCGTCCTCGCTGCCCTCCGCCTTCACCCCGAGGCGCTGGGCGGCCTGGAACGCGATGATGGTGTTGATCCGGTCCTTGGGGATGCCCAGTTCGAGGGCGAGATCGACGTACTGCGGCCCGAACAGGTCGATGAAGGCGTCGATCCCGTCCGGGGCGGCCGCGCGCAGCCGATCGGCGAGATCCGGGCCGTAGGGCACCGGCACCACGTCGTGGGCGGTGAGCCAGTCCGCATTGGACGGTGAGGCGATGCCGAGCACCCGGGCGCCGGCGCGCCGCAGCAGCTGGACGGTCAGCGAGCCGACGCCGCCGGCCGCGGCCGAGACGGCGACCGTCTCACCCGGCTTCACCCCGATCGCGCGGACGGCGGCGTAGGCGGTGCAGCCCACGACGTAGAGGGCGCCGGCCACCTCCCACGACAGCGCGGCCGGCTTGTGGATGAGCTGGGTGACCGGCACCGCCGTGTGGGTGGCGTGACTGGAGCGCGTCCAGGAGAAGCCGAGCACCTCGTCGCCGGCCGCGAACCCGGTCACGTCCGGGCCGACCTGGGTGACGACGCCGGCCAGATCGCTGCCCTCGCCACTGGGGAACGAGGTCTGGTACCGGAATTCGAGCGCCCCGGTGCGGATGCCGCTCTCGCCCGGGTTGACCCCGGCCGCGCGCACCGCCACCACCACCTCGCCGGGGCCGGGTGAGGGCATCGGAATGTCGGCCACATAGAGCACTTCGGGCCCGCCGAAGGTGTCGAACCGCACGGCCCGGGCCGTGGTCCCGGGCATGGTCTGCGTCATGATTGCCTCCAGTTGCGCAGGGTGGACAGTGAGCGGGCGAAGCTCCGCAGGGCGCTACCCGTCAGGGCGCCGCCGAACCGCGCGGCCAGCTCGGCGTCGAACACCGTCTCGGCGGCCGCGATCGCGATGATGCCGGCGGCGGTGAGCTCCACAATGGACGATCGCCGGTCGTCGGGGTTGGGGCGGCGCTCCAGCAGGCCGCGGGCCACCACGCGGTCGACCGCCTGGCTGGCCCCGCCGATGGTGATGCCCAGGGTGGTGGCGATGTCGTTGATGCGGCACGCCTCGGTCCGGGCCACCACCCGCAGCACGTCGAGGCTGCCGAGGGGGATCGCTCCCGCCTCCCGCAGCTTGGCGTCCACGCCGTTCCACAGGTCGGTCTCGAACCGCACCAGGTCCTCGAAGACCTGCCGGAGATCCACGCTCACGGGAAGTACATTAGCACTAATTACATTAGAGCTAAAGCAAGATGTTTCGAAACATGGTGCCGTGTAACGGAGTTGACCATGGTGTTACCGATCTGTGACCACTTTCCACCGGCGAAGGGAGGTATGTTCGCGGCCATAACAAACCCCACCACCCTGCGCGCACACCCTCTCCTCCCGATACGAAAGGAGGCGTCGGGGATGGGCAAGACTCTCAAGATCCTGGCCGCCACCGCCCTGGCTGCCCTGCTCGCCACGACCTCGGCCTGCAGCGAGACCCGCAAGGACGACAACGCCGGCAGCGGCGGCGGCGACAGCGGACCGGCCCTGGTCGGCATCGCCATGCCGACCCGCAGCCTGGAGCGCTGGAACAACGACGGCGCCCACCTCGAGGACCTGCTGAAGAAGGCGGGCTACAAGACCTCGTTGCAGTACGCCGACAACAAGGTCGACCAGCAGATCACCCAGCTCCAGAACATGATCAACGACAAGGCCAAGATCCTGGTCATCGCCTCGATCGACGGCACCGCGCTCGCGCCGGTGCTGCAGCAGGCGGCCGACAAGAAGGTCAAGGTCATCGCGTACGACCGGCTGATCAACTCCAGCCCGAACGTGGACTACTACGCGACCTTCGACAACTACAAGGTCGGCCAGCTCCAAGGCCAGTTCATCGTCTCCAAGCTCGGCCTGGACCAGGGCAAGGGCCCGTTCAACCTCGAGCCGTTCGCCGGCTCGTCGGACGACAACAACGCGAAGTTCTTCTTCGCCGGCGCCTGGGACGTGCTCAAGCAGTACGTCGACAGCGGCAAGCTCGTCATCCCGTCGGGCAAGAAGCTGGCCAGCAACGACGACTGGAAGACGGTCTCGATCAACGGCTGGAAGACCGAGACGGCCCAGGCCGAGATGGACAACCGGCTGAACTCGTTCTACACGGGCGGCAAGAAGGTCAACGTCGTGCTGTCCCCGAACGACTCCCTCGCGCTGGGCATCGCGCAGTCGCTCGACTCGCACGGCTACAAGCCGGGCGGTGACTGGCCGCTGCTCACCGGGCAGGACGCCGACCTCGCCAACACCAAGAACATCCTGGCCGGCAAGCAGTCGATGACGGTCTGGAAGGACACCCGCACCCTCGGCGACCAGGTGGCCAAGATGGTCGACTCGATCAGCAAGGGCACCCAGGTGGAGACGAACGACACCAAGACCTACAACAACGGCGTCAAGGTCGTCCCCTCCTACCTCCTCCCGCCGGTCGTGGTCACCAAGGACGACGTGAAGTCGAAACTGGTCGACTCCGGCTTCTTCAAGGCCTCCGACCTGGGCCTGTAACCGCCGGAGCCAGACGGGCCGGGTCCGCCGAGTGCGGGCCCGGCCCACACGCGACTTTGTAAGGGAAGCCCCCCATGCCCTTGTTGCTCGAGATGAACGGCATCACCAAATCGTTTCCGGGCGTGAAAGCCCTGCAGGACGTCACGATGAGCGTGGCCGAGGGCGAAGTGCACGCGATCTGCGGCGAGAACGGTGCCGGCAAGTCCACCCTGATGAAGATTCTTTCCGGGGTGTACCCGCACGGCTCCTACGACGGCGACATCGTCTTCGACGGCGAGCCCTGCCACTTCCGGTCGATCCGCGACTCCGAGCAGCGCGGGATCGTCATCATCCACCAGGAGCTGGCCCTCAGCCCGTTCCTGTCGATCGCCGAGAACATCTTCCTCGGCAACGAACGCGCGACCCGCGGCATCGTCAACTGGCCGCAGACCAACAAGCGCGCGGCCGAGCTGCTCGCCCGGGTCGGCCTGCGCGAACAACCGGACACCAAGATCCTGGACATCGGCGTCGGCAAGCAGCAGCTCGTCGAGATCGCCAAGGCGCTGTCCAAGCGGGTCCGGCTGCTGATCCTCGACGAGCCGACGGCCGCCCTGAACGACGCCGACTCCGAGCACCTGCTCGGGCTGATCCGGCAGCTCAAGAGCCAGGGGATCACCTCGATCATCATCTCGCACAAGCTCAACGAGATCGCGTCGATCGCCGACACGACGACCGTGCTGCGCGACGGCCGTACCGTGGCGGACTTCCAGATGCACGGGGCCGAGCCGGTCTCGGAGGATCAGATCATCCGGGCCATGGTCGGCCGCGACCTCGCGCACCGGTTCCCCGACCACACCCCGCAGATCGGCGAGGAGGTGCTGCGGATCGAGGACTGGACCGTGCACCACCCGATCGACCGCGGCCGGGTCGTGGTGGACAACGCGGCCCTGCGCGTGCGCGGCGGCGAGATCGTCGGCATCGCCGGGCTGATGGGCGCCGGCCGCACCGAGCTGGCGATGAGCGTGTTCGGACACAGCTACGGCACCGGGATCTCCGGCCGCCTGTACCTGCACGGCCGCGAGATCCGGGTCCGCACCGTCGACGAGGCCATCGGGCACGGGATCGCCTACGCCACCGAGGACCGCAAACGCTACGGCCTGAACCTCATCGAGGACATCAAGCGCAACATCACCGCGGCCAAACTCGCGGCGGTCGCCAAGCTCGGCGTGGTCAACAACGCCGAGGAGGTGCACCGGGCGGAGCGGCTGCGCAAGGACATGCGGGTCAAGGCCGACTCGGTCGCCGTGCTCACCGGGAAGCTCTCCGGCGGCAACCAGCAGAAGGTCGTGCTCAGCAAGTGGCTCTTCACCGAGCCGGAAGTGCTCATCCTCGACGAGCCGACCCGGGGCATCGACGTCGGCGCCAAGTACGAGATCTACGAAATCATCAACGCCCTCGCGGACGCCGGCAAGGCGGTCGTGGTCATCTCCTCCGAGCTGCCGGAGCTGCTCGGGATCTGCGACCGGATCTACGCGATGAGCCAGGGGCGGATCACCGGCGAGATGGACCGGGCTGCGGCTACCCAGGAGGGCCTGATGCGGTACATGACCATGGACAAGAGCGGGGTGTCGCGGTGACCACCACGGAGACGCTGCAGCCGGAGACGCGGCCCACCGAGGTCTCGTCGCTGCGCGGCTATCTCGGCCAGAACCTCTGGCAGTACGGGATGCTGACGGTCCTCATCGCCATCGTCATCACGTTCCAGATCCTGACCGACGGGCGGCTGCTGTACCCCGACAACGTCGCCGCGCTGGTCCAGCAGAACGCCTACGTGCTGATCCTGGCGATCGGCATGGTCATGGTCATCGTGGCCCAGCACATCGACCTGTCCGTCGGCTCGATCGTGGCGTTCATCGGCGGTGTCTGTGCCCTGATGATCACCGAGTGGGGCTGGCCGTGGCCCGTCGCGGTGGCCGCGTCGGTCGCGATCGGCATCGTCGTGGGCTGCTGGCAGGGATTCTGGATCGCGTACGTCGGGATCCCGGCCTTCATCGTCACGCTCGGCGGGATGCTGCTCTTCCGCGGCCTCGCGGTGCTCGCGGTGAGCCAGACGGTGCCCGTGCAGGATCAGGGCTTCGGCGCGATCGCGGCCAAGTCGCTGCCCAACGCGCTGGGGTTCCTGGGCAACCTCGACGGCATGACGCTGCTCGTCGGCGGCGTGGCGATCGGCGGACTTGCCTACACGCAGCTGCGCACCCGCCGCGAGCTGATCCGCTACGACCTGCGGCTGGAGCCGCGGGCCGCGTTCATCGGCAAGTTGGTGGTGTTCGCCGCGCTCATCGCCTACATCACGTATCTGCTCGCCGAGAGCACCGACGGCACCCCGAACGTGCTCATCATCGTCGGCGCGCTCGTCATTCTCTACACGTACGTCATGGGCAACACCGTGTTCGGCCGGCACATCTACGCGATGGGCGGGAATCTCGCCGCCGCGAAACTGTCGGGCGTGAAGACGAAACGTGTAACTTTCCTCATCTTCGTCAACATGGGCATCCTGGCCGGCGTCGCCGCGGTCGTCACCACCTCCCGCGCCGGGGCCGGCGTGGCGGGCGCCGGGACGAACTACGAATTGGACGCGATCGCCGCCGCGTTCATCGGCGGCACGGCCGTGACCGGCGGAATCGGCAAGGTCACGGGGGCCGTGATCGGGGCGCTCATCATGGGCGTGCTGAACATGGGCCTGTCGATTCTCGGCGTCGACGCGGCCTGGCAACAGGCCATCAAGGGCCTCGTGCTGATCGCCGCGGTCGCGTTCGACATCGTCAGCAAGCGGGTCGCCAACTCGGCTCAGTAATTGGCAATGTTTCGATAACGGAGGCGTATTGACGGGTGTATTGAGCGCCCAATAGCGTCGGTGTCTCAAGGCGATTCCCTGCAATTGTTTCGAAACAATCGGGAGCCACGCTCATGACATTACGCAGAATGGCCACGGCCGGTCTTCTGGCGGCCGTGGTCGCGGCGACGCTGGGCGCCGTCGGCGCGTCCGCCGGCGGCCCCCGCCCGCCGGCGACGCAGGACCAGAGCCTGCGCGGGCTGGCCGCGCGCAACGGGCTGTACTTCGGCACCGCCGTCGACCCGGCGGCGTACGCCGATGCCGCCGACCCGCAGTACAAGAAGCTGGTGGACAGCCAGTTCTCGACCGTCACCGTCGAGAACGCGATGAAGTGGGAGAGCCTCGAGCCGACCCGCGGCACCTACGACTGGGCCGCCGCCGACGCGTTCGTGGCCAACGCGCAGCGCAACCACCAGCTCGTGCGCGGCCACGTCCTGGCCTGGTACAGCCAGCTCCCCGGCTGGCTGAACACCGGCATCCAGGACGGCACCATCGACGGCCCGCAGCTGCGCGCGCTGCTCAAGAAGCACATCACCGACGTCGTGACCCACTTCCGCGGCAAGATCTGGCAGTGGGACGTGGTCAACGAGGCCGTCTCCGACCCGTGGGAGACGCCGTCGGCGATCCACCTCGGCGGCAACACCGGCTCGCTGAAGCAGAAGTTCGCCGACCTGCTCGGCCCGGACTACCTCGCCGAGGCGTTCCGCACCGCCCGGGCCGCCGACCCGAAGGCACTGCTGTTCTACAACGACTACAACATCGACGCCTTCGGCGACGGTGGACCCGGCGACAAGACGCAGTTCGTGTACGACATGGTGAAGAAGCTCCGCGCGCAGGGCGTCCCGATCGACGGGGTGGGCAGCCAGGGGCATCTCAGCACGCAGTACGGCAACTACGACGTGCTCGCCGTGGCCGACTCGCTGCAGCGCTTCACCGACCTCGGCCTGGCCGTCGCGCTCACCGAGGTGGACGTGCGCAGCCTGCTGAAGGATGCCAAGGACCCGACCCAGGACGCGGCGGGCGCCGACCTCAACGCCCGGGACCAGGCCGCCGCCTACAACTACCACGTCCTGCTGCAGGCGTGCCTCATGAACCGGCACTGCCTGTCGTTCACCGTGTGGGGCTTCACCGACAAGCACTCGTGGATTCCGGGCTGGTTCACCAACCCGCCGGAGGGCGCGGGCTGCCTGTGGGACGCGAACTACCAGCCGAAGAAGTCGCTGCGCACGGTCCAGGGCGACCTGGCCGCCGCGGGGCCGCCGCTCGTGCAGCCGCGGGTTCCGCAGAAGCCGCACCGCTAGTTCACAGACGTTACTGGGGGTTCAGGAGACGGGGCGGGCGCCCGATCGGCGCCCGCCCCGGCGTCTTCGCCTACTCCAGCACCACCGTCGCGTCGTACGGGCATTTGCTGCCTGCCCGGTCGCTGTCCCAGTGGTCGCCGTGTCGCGACCCCAGGATGGTCCCGAGGGCCTGCACCAGGCTCACCGTGTCCTCGTCCAGGTTCGCCGCCGCGCGGGCCCGGGCGAGCGCCGCCCGCAACTCGCCGTCGTTCGCGGCGAGCCGCCGGTGCACCTTCTGCATGAACGGCCCGGGCTGCCCGAACTGGCAGGCGACGCCCCGGCCGGCGAGGAAGACGAGCCGCGGCCGTTTGCGCGCGAGCAGGTTCGCGGCGATCGTGTCGGCCTGGTAATCGCGTGCGCACGCCTCGCGCACCAGCCGGTGCGCCTCCTCGAGCCGCCCGCCCGGGGCGATGAGCGCCTCGGCGCCGGGGGTGCCAAGCTCGGCATCGGCCGGGATGTCCCGCAGGCAGGCGTCGAAGTCCTCGCGGAGGTCGCCCTCCAGCAGGCTGAGGCCGACCCGGAACGGCACCGGCGGGCCGATCGCCTCGATACCGTAAAGGTCGTCGACGGCGATCCGGTCCCGGGTCTCCGGGCGGTCGCCACCGCCCCGGAAGGTCTGCAACGGGCTGGGGCGCAGGTGGTTCACGCCCTCGAAGAAGACGATGTCGACCAGGCTGAGCCGCATTGGCACAGGGTACCGGCCATGTCCCTAAAATGGTCAGGTCACCTAGTCACCCGGGAGCAGCCGTTGACCGCCGAGTTCACGCCGGTGCACCGCTCCTCCGCGGCGGCCCAGGCGACCCGCCTCATCCAGGAGATGATCGTCGACGGGCGGCTGGTGCCCGGGCAGCGGCTGCCGGCCGAGCGGGAGCTCAGCGAGATGCTGGGGATCAGCCGGCCCACGCTGCGCGAGACGATCCGGGCGCTGGTCGGGCTCAACATCCTGGAGAGCCGGCACGGGTCCGGCACCTATGTGGCCGCGCTCGACACCGCCACGCTGCTGGAGCCGCTGCAGTTCGTGATGGCGCTGAGCGGGCGTACCGTCGAGGAGCTCTTCGAGGCCCGGCTCATCATCGAGCCCGCGCTGGCCGGTCTCGCCGCCGCGCACGCCGACGCGGGGCAGGTGGCGGCGATGCGGGCGGCGCTGGCCGAGCCGGACCGGGTGGCGGCGGACCTCGCGCTGCACCGGCTGATCGCCGACGCGGCCGGGAACGCGCTGCTGGCCACGATGCTGCAGACGCTGGCGACGCTGGGGCTGGCGAGCCGGGCGATGACCGCCTCGCGGCCGGGGGTGCTGCGCCGGTCCGCGGCCGAGCACCGGGCGATCGTGGACGCCATCGACCGGCGGGACGCCGAGGCGGCGCGGGCGGCGATGACGGCGCACCTGACGCGGATCGCCGGGGAGGCCCGGCGCGCGGCGGCGGCGCGGACCTGATTGGCTTGACCACTTGACCAGGGCGGGCATAGTTTGGCCGGTATGAGACTTGCCCGTATCGGCCATGCCGGTCAGGAGCGACCCGTGGTGGTCGCCGACGACGGCACGTACCTCGACCTGTCCGGCGTCACCCTCGACATCGACGCCGCCTTCCTGGCCGGCGGCGGGCTCGACCGGGCCCGGGCGGCGCTGGACGAGCTGCCCCGCCTGCGGGTCGCCGAGGGCACCCGGATCGGTCCGCCGGTCCGCGACCCCGGCAAGATCGTGTGCATCGGGCAGAACTACGCGCGGCACGCGGCCGAGTCCGGGGCGGAGCCGCCGTCCGAGCCGATCGTGTTCCTCAAGGCGGCCGACACGCTCGTCGGGCCGAACGACGACGTGCGCATCCCCAAGGCCAGCGTCAAGACCGACTACGAGGTGGAGCTGGCGGTCGTCATCGGGGCGACGGCGCGGTACCTCGACAGCCCCGAAGCCGCCGCCGCCCACATCGCCGGATACGCGGTGAGCAACGACGTCTCCGAGCGCGAGTTCCAGCTCGAACGGCTCGGGCAGTGGGACAAGGGCAAGAACTGCGAGACGTTCAACCCGCTCGGCCCCTGGCTGGTGACCGCGGACGGCGTCGACGTGCCCGGGCTGCGGCTGCGCTCGTGGGTCAACGGCGAGGCGCGGCAGGACGAGCTCGCCGCCGACATGATCTTCGGGGTGCCGCACCTGATCTGGTACCTGAGCCAGTTCATGGTGTTGTACCCGGGCGACATCGTGAACACCGGCACCCCGGCGGGCGTGGCGATGGGCCTGCCCGGACAGCCGTACCTGCGCGGGGGCGACGTCATGGAGCTGGAGATCGAAGGGCTGGGCCGGCAGCGCCAGACGCTTGTTGCGTATGGTCTTGCTGGCGACGGGGTATACCGCTCGATGTCCTGAAAAACGGTGGGGGAGCTCCGCTCCACCCACACCCCCTCAACACCGCACCGGGGCCCCGGCCCTGGCTCGGGCTCAGCGGCACACGCCGTCCAGGAGCAGCGCGATCGAGCGCTCGGCGTCCGCGGGCGCGCCGGACAGCATCGCGAACAGCAGGGCCAGGTCGTCCGGCACGAGGTCGGGCCGGACCTGGCCCTGTTGCTGTGCCCGCCGCAGCGCCGGGGTGAGCGCGACGGACAGCCGGCGGTCGAGCCCGCCGCTGGACAGGGGACGCATCACGGTGTACAGCCGCAGCGCCGCCGTCAGCAGCCCGCGGAAGTCGCACGACTCGTCGGCCTCGAGCCGTTCGAGCTGGTCGGACACGATCGCGGCGGCGAGCGCGTGGCGGTCGCGGAAATGGCGGTACAACGTGGCCTGCCCGACCCCCGCCCGCGCGGCGATCTCCGGCATCAGCACCGCCGCGCGCGTGAGCACGAGCTCGGTCGCCGCGCGCACGATCGCCGAGCGGTTGCGCTGCGCGTCACGGCGCTGCGGCGTCGGAGACCCGTAGAGCACCAGGGTATGTTACCGACCGGTAATGATAATGTCACGAACTTCTAATTCTCGGAACGGGCTCCTACGCTGCCGCCACCACGAAGCGCTACCCCGCCAGGAGCGTGCGTATGACCCGTACCCGCCAAGCCCTCACCCTGCTCGCCGTGGCGCTGCTCGCCGCGGTCACCCTCCAGGCCCCGGCCGCCGCCGCGCCCGCGAGCACCACGACGTTCGTCGACATCACCGGGGCCGGCGGTGTCGTGCTCAAGGCGAACGTCGTCGCCCCGGCCGGCACCGCGAAACGCCCGGCGATCGTCTTCCCGTCCAGCTGGGGCCTCAACGACCTCGAATACCTCGCGCAGGCGAACGTCCTGGCCGGCCGGGGGTACGTCGTCGTCTCCTACACCCCGCGCGGCTGGTGGGCCTCCGGCGGCGAGATCGACACCGCCGGACCGCAGGACATGGCCGACCTGTCCAAGGTGATCGACTGGACGATCGCCAACACCGCCGCCGACCCCGCGCGCATCGGGGCCGCGGGCGTCTCCTACGGCGCCGGGATCAGCCTGCTCGGCTCCGCGTTCGACAAGCGCATCCGCGCGGTCGTCATGATGAGCGGCTGGACCGACCTCGTGTACAGCCTGTACGGCGACAACACCCGCCACCAGCAGTCGGCCGGGCTGCTGAGCCTGGCCGCGAGCCTGCTCGGCCACCCGGGCGCGGACCTGTCCGGCAAGCTCGCCGATTTCAACGCCAACCGCAACGTTGCGCAGGTGCAGGCGTGGGCGCGGGCCCGCTCGGCGGCCACCTACCTCGACGCGATCAACGCGAACAAGCCGGCCGTGCTCATCGCGAACGCGTGGGGCGACTCGTTCTTCCCGCCCGACCAGCTCGTGGACTTCTTCGGCCGGCTGAACACCCCGAAGCGGCTCGAGCTGCGCCCCGGTGACCATGCGATCGCGGAGTTCACCGGCATCCTCGGCCTGCCGAACGACGCCTGGACCAGTTTGTACCGCTGGTTCGACCAGTATCTCGCCGGGAACGACACGGGGATCGGCGCAGAACCGGCAGTACAACTGCGGCCTCTGAATGCGGCAACCGAGTCCTATGCGTCCTGGTCGGCGCTGAACACCTCGACCCGGCGCTATGGCCTCGGCGCGATCCGCTGGCTCGACGGCACCGGCCTGCTCGGCGGCGCCCCGAGCGGCGGCTGGAGCAAGACCCTGCCCGGCGACCTGGACACGGTCGCGAACGGCGGGGTCGTGCTGCTCACCAACGGCGTCGGCGCATTTACGGGACAGCAGCCGCAAATCTGGCTGCCGGCCGTTGACCGTCTGCGCGCGGGTGTGTGGGCCTCCGAGCGGCCCGGCACCGCACTGCGCATCCGCGGCATCCCGACGGTTCACCTGAACCTGACGGGCACCGCCGCGCAGGGCACGGTCGTGGCGTACCTCTACGACCTGGACAGCCTCGGCAACGCCAAGCTCATCACGCACGCCCCGGTGAGCTGGCTCGGCACCGCGACCGGCAACCGCTCGCTCGACGTGGCGCTGTCGGCGACCGCGTACGACGTGCCGGCCGGCCACTCGCTCACCCTCGTGGTGGACACCACCGACCCGCTGTACTACGACGCGAACACCTTCGGCGCGGCCGTCACGGTCGCGGGCGGATCGTATGTAGACGTGCCGATCCGCTAGAAATGGCGGCATGAGCAGCTTCCGCCACCCCGGCACCGTCCTGACCGACCACGTCCTGACGGTGCCGCTGGACCACGACGACCCCGCGGGCGAGACCATCGACATCTTCGCCCGCGCGGTCGTCACACCTGACAACGCCGCCAAGCCGTGGCTGCTGTTCCTGCAGGGCGGCCCCGGCAGCGCCTCACCCCGCCCGATCGGCCGCGACTCGTGGGTCGGCCGGGCCCTCGACGACTACCGCGTCCTGCTGCTCGACCAGCGCGGCACCGGCCGCTCGACCCGCGTCAGCCGGCACTCGGTGACCCGGCGGGGAACGCCCGAGGCGCAGGCCGAGTACCTGTCCCACTTCCGCGCCGACAGCATCGTCCGCGACGCCGAACTGCTGCGCCGCTCAATGCTAGGCGACGAGCGCTGGACCGTCCTGGGCCAGTCCTTCGGCGGCTTCTGCGCGGTGAACTACCTGTCGTTCGCCCCCGAAGGCCTGCGCGAGGTCCTGATCACCGGCGGCCTACCGGGCCTGGACGCGCGGGCCGAGGACGTGTACCGCGCCACCTACCCCCGCGTCGCCGCGCGCAACGAGGCCCACTACGCCCGGTACCCCGGCGATGTCGCCCTGGTCCGCGACATCTGCGCCTTCCTGCGCGACCACGACGTCCGCCTGCCCGACGGCGCGCGGCTGACCGTCGAGTCCTTCCAGACGCTCGGCATCGCGTTCGGCTCGAGCACCGGCTCCCACGAGCTGCACTACCTCTTCGAGTCCGCCTTCGAGTCCCCGGGTGTACTGTCCGATGCCTTCCTCGCGCAGGTGCAGGCTCGCGTGGGCTTCGCGAGCACCCCGATCTTCCCGCTGCTGCACGAGGCCTGCTACGGCCAGCAGAACGCGACGGCCTGGGCCGCGCAGCGTCTTCGGGCCGAGCACCCGGAGTTCGACTCCTCCGACGTCGTGTACTTCACGGGCGAGATGACGTACCCGTGGCAGTTCGACGTCGACCCGGCCCTCACCCCGCTGCGCGAGGCGGCCCACGTGCTGGCCGCGCGCGACACCTGGCCGCGCCTGTACGACCGGGCCCAGCTGGCCGCGAACGAGGTACCTGTGGTGGCCGCGGTGTACTACGAGGACATGTACGTCGACCGCACGCTCTCCCTCGCGACGGCGGCCGCCATCAAGGGTGCGCGCACCTGGATCACGAACGAGTTCGAGCACGACGCCCTGCGGGTGAGCTCGCGCGCGATCCTGGACCGCCTGATCGCCATGGCCCGCGGCGATGCCTGACCCGGTAGCTCCCGGCGTCGGCGTGGGAGCGCTCCTGTGCGGAAGGGCTCTGCCGGTGCGGTTCTGCCGCTTCTGCCGGTGCGAAGCCGCGCACCGGCGTCGACGTGGGGATCTGGTGCGGGCGGCGGGTTCAGTCGGGGTTCAGTGAAGCTGCCGATGGGGCTGCATAGCTTGGTGTCGGAAGCCGGTACGACAGGCCGAGACCAAGGGAGCGTTGCGACCGATGACGTACCTCACCGCCGCTGTTGTGCTGCTTGGGATTGTCACGGGGCTCAACCTGGTGCTGCTGCTCGGGGTCATCAAGCGGCTGCAGAAGGCCGAGGCGCCCGGCGTCATCAGCGATGAAGGGGCGCGGCCGGTGTTGCCGCCGGGGGAGCGGCCGGAGGCGTTCTCGGTCAGCTCCCGGGACGGGGAGCTGTTCGAGACGGTCGGGGGCAAGGGGCGGCTGGTCGGGTTCTTCACGCCGCACTGCAACCTGTGTCACGACCGGATGCCGAAGTTCCTGAAGTATGCGCGCGCCGCTGGGCTGGAGCGGGATCAGGTGTTCGCCGTTGTCGTGGGCACGCCCGACGAAACGGCCCCGCTCGCCAAGGAGCTCAGTCCTGCCGCGCACGTCGTCGATGAGCCGGACGGGGGTGGGTCCGTCTATGAGGCGTTCGGGGTGCGGGGGCTGCCGGCCATGTACCTGCTCGATGCCGACGGGGTCATTCTCTCCTCCGGGACCGATCTCGGGGGCTTTCCCGATCCGCAGCGGTACGGCGCGAAGATCCGGTCGGGGGCGGCCAGGACCAAGGCGGGAGCCGCCACGTGAGGCACGCCCGGGCCGCGCTCGGGCTGGCCTGGTCGGCCGCCCCTGGGCTGCTCGTTGCCGAAGTCGTGCTCACCGTGGCCGGTGGGGTTTTGCCCGTCGTGACCGCGGTGCTCGCCAAGCAGGTGTTCGACCGGTTGAGTGGCGGCGCCGCGCTGGGGCCGCTGCTCGGGCTGGCCGCGGCGATGGGACTGGCCGGGCTCGTCGCGGGGGTGACTCCGCAGGCGCTGCGGTACGTCACCGCCGAGACCGAGCGCCGCATCGGGGTCCGGGCGCAGGAGCGGCTCTACCTCGCCGTCAACGGGCAGCCGGGGCTGACGCGGCTCGAGGACCCGGGCTTCCAGGATCGGCTGCAGATGGCCGAGCAGGCCAGTCGCAGCGGGCCGGGGCAGCTGGTGTCGAGCGTGCTCGGGCTCGTCCAGGCGCTCATCGGGGTGGTCGGGTTCACCGGGGCGCTGGTCGCGGTCAGCCCGGTCACCGCGATCACGGTGCTCGTGGCCGCGCTGCCGATGCTGCTGGTGCACCTGTCGTTGAGCCGGGAGCAGGCGGCGATGCTGTGGCGGACCGGGCATGCGCAGCGGCGGCACATGTTCTTCGCTCGGCTGCTGACGACGCCCGGCGTGGCGCAGGAGGTGCGGCTGTTCGGGCTCGGGGACTTCTTCCGCGAGCGGATGCGGACCGAGCTGACCGCCGTCAACGACGAGTACCGGCGGATCGGGCTGCGGCAGTTGCGCAGTCACGGGCTGCTCGGGCTGCTCTCGGCGGTCGTGGCCGGCGGGGGGCTGATGTGGATGATCGCGGAGACGGCGGCCGGGCGGGCCACCCTCGGGGACGTGTCGATGTTCATCGCGGCCATGGCCGGCGTGCAGATGGGGCTGGCCGGCGGGGTGCAGCAGGCGGCGGCCGCGCATCAGGCGCTGCTGCTGTTCGAGCACTACCAGGCCGTGGTCGGCGGCGGGCCGGACCTGCCGGTGCGGGTGGACGCACAGGCGGTACCGGAGCTGCGTCTGGGGCTTGAACTGCGGGACGTCTGGTTCCGTTACAGCGACGAGCACCCGTGGATCCTGCGCGGGGTGAGCCTGTTCATCCCGCACGGGCAGACGGTGGCGCTGGTCGGGCTGAACGGGGCCGGCAAGAGCACCACCGTGAAGCTGCTGTGCCGGTTCTACGACCCGACCCGCGGCTCGATCACCTGGGACGGGGTCGACCTGCGGGACCTGGACCCGGCGTCGCTGCGGGAGCGGATCGGGGCCATTTTCCAGGACTTCACCGCCTATGACCTGTCGGCGGCCGAGAACGTCGCGGTGGGTGACCTGCGCGCGCTGGACGATCGGCCGCGGGTGGCGGAGGCGGCGGTCCGGGCCGGGGTGCATGCGACGCTGGAGGCGCTGCCCAGGGGGTACGACACCCTGCTTTCGCGGTTTTTCTATCAGGGCGCGCCCGGCGACGACCCGCAGACGGGCGTGGTGCTCTCCGGCGGGCAGTGGCAGCGGGTGGCGCTCGCGCGCGCGTTGCTGCGGGCGCGGCGGGATCTGGTGATTCTCGACGAGCCCAGTGCGGGGCTGGATGCCCAGGCCGAGTACGAGGTGCACGCGGCCCTGCGGCGGCACCGCGCCGGCCTGACCACGCTGCTGATCTCGCACCGGCTCAGCGCGGTCCGGGAGGCCGACCGGATCGTGGTGCTGGGCGACGGCGGGATCGTCGAGGACGGCAGCCACGCCGAGCTGATGGCGCTCGGCGGGCGCTACGCGGAGCTGTTCGACGTGCAGGCGCGCGGGTACACCGACGCCGGGGTGCCGGGATGACCGCCCTCGCGCTGGCGGCGGCGCTCCTGCTCGTCGTGGCCGCGCTCGCGGTGCTGCGGCGCCGGTTCCTGGCGGTCACCGTGAGTGGGGTCAGCATGCAGCCGACGCTGCAGCCGGGGGACCGGGTGCTGGTGCGGCGCGCGGGGCTCGGCGGTATCAGGGCCGGGCAGGTCGTCGTGCTGCGCGACCCCGAAAGCGATGACGACGCCGGGGAAGACCTGATGATCAAGCGGGCGGTCGCGGTGCCCGGGGACCCGGTCCCCGACATCGACGTCACGGGGACGGCCGTGCTCGACGGCCGGACGGTGCCGCCCGGCCGGATGGTGGTGCTCGGCGACAACCCCGCCTTCAGCCTCGACTCGCGCCGCCTGGGCTTCCTGCCCGGTGAGCGGCTGCTCGGGGTCGTCGTGCGGCGGCTGTCGCCGGGGCCGCCCCAGGACTTCGGCGCCCGGGCCGACCGGGCCGCCGAGGGTACGACACGCGCCGGCACGGGGCCGGGCGTCGATGGGAAGGGATGGACGGCATGGTGAAGCTCGGAGAGTGGATGCTCGCCCGTGTGCTGCCGAAGGCGACGGCCGCCGCGCGCTGCCCGTACGAGTCGTGGTGCCAGGTCTGCTCGGGGAACATCTACAAGAAGGTCTGGGTGAACCCCAACTGCACGACCAGCTCGACCGCCTGCAACGACCCGTGGGACGGCTGCTAGTCCGGCCGGACCGCCGGATGCCGCGGGCCCGGTTCGCCGGGCCCGCGGTCCAGCAGCGCGTCAGTCACGACCATGCCCATCCTGTACCCGGTCTTCTCATGAATCGCGCCCGCGCGCTCGCCCACCTGCACGGCCCACTGGGGCTCGCCGCGGGCCAGATGGATCTGCGCGAGCCCGGTCAGCGCCGCCCCTTCGAGCTGGTGGAAGCCCGCCCGCTGGGTCAGCGTGACCGCGCGCCGGATGTCCGCCAGGGCCTCGTCGAGCCGGCCCAGCCGGCGGCGGGCCGCGGCCACCCCGATGAGCGCCTCCGCCTCGGGCAGCTGCTCGCCCGTCTCCCGGGCCATGTCCAGCGCGCGCTCGTGACTGTCGACCGCCTCGGCGGGCCGGCCCAGCGCGACGAGCACCGTGCCGAGGACGTTGAGCGCGTCGATCTCCAGGCGCAGCATGTCGGTCTCGCGGGCCCGGTCCAGCGCGGCCCGGGCCGAGGCGAGGGCCCGGTCGAGGCGGCCCGCGTCGCGGTGGGTGGCGGCCAGCGTACGCAGGTTCGCCGCCTCGTTGCCCCGCCCGCCGAGCTCGCGGTGCAGCTCCAAAGCCGCGTTCAGGTGCGTCTCGGCCTCGTCGAGCCGGCCCAGCAGCTGGCAGGCCTCGCCGAGGTTGCCCAGGATGTTCGCCTCGCTGCTGCGGGCCCCCATCCGCCGGGCGAGTTCGAGCGCCTCCTGGAAGTGGCCGGCCGCCATGTCGAGCTGCCCGGCCTCCATGCGCACCAGGCCGAGGTTGCCGAGACTGACCGCCTGCCCCGCCAGCCAGCCGCTGCGCCGGTTGAGCTCGAGTGCCTCGGCGATCTGGTCGCCCGCCGCCCGCAGATTTCCGGTCTGCCAGTGTACGGCGCCGAGGTTCCCCAGAATGCTCGCCTGCCCCTCGGCCCAGTCCGTGCGGCGCGCGGCCGCGAGCCCCAGCCGGAAGTGCTCGATGGCCAGGTCGTGCCGGCTGCGCCGCCAGTGCGCGTCGGCGATGCTCAGGTGGCTGACCGCCTGCGCCGCGAGGTCCCCGGCGCCCCGCGCGGCGGCCAGGCTGGCGTGCGCCACGGTGAGCCAGTCGATGGTGTGCATGCGCAGGTGGAAGTACCCGCGCAGGGCGTCGGCGAGCAGCCACGTCCCCGGGTCGGTGCCGTGCTCGACCGCCGCCACCAGGTTCGGCAGCTCGGCGTCGACCCAGGCCAGCGCGTGCGCGTGGTCGGCGAACACCGTCGGCGGAAGGTCGGGCAGGGGGAGGCGGAGCTTCTCCGGGTACAACAGCCGGGCGGCGGCGTCCAAACCGGACAGATAGTGCTCCAGCAGCCGGTCCACGGCGGCCCGGCGGCCGGCCTCGTCGTCCTCCTCGGCCCCGCGGGCCTGCGCGAACAGGCGCAGCAGGTCGTGGAACGCGTACCGGCCGGGCCCGGTCTCCTCCAGCAGGTGCGCCTCGGCCAGCAGCCGCAGCACGCCGGTGACGCCGGCCGGGTCGGTGCCCGCGAGCGCGGCCACCGCGGCGGCGCCGCAGTCCGGCCCGGGCACCAGCCCGAGCAGCCGGAACATTCGCCGGGCGGGTGCCGGCAGCGCGGCGTAGGACAGGTCGAGCGCGGCCCCGACGGCGGTCTGCCGGTCCCCCTCGATCCGCAGCGCGGTCAGCCGGTCGCCGCCGCGCAGCCGGGCCACGTACTCGGCCACGCTCTGGTGCGGGTTGCACAGCAGGTTGGCGGCGGCGATCCGCAACGCGAGGGGCAGCCCGCCGCACAGCCCGATCAGCTCCTCGACGCAGGCCGCCTCGGTGCGCATCCGCTCGGCGCCGAGGATCCGCCCGAGCAGGTCCCGCGCCTCACCGGCGGCCAGCACGTCGAGGACCAGCAGCGTGGCACCCTCCCGGGCGACCAGGCCGGCCAGCCGGTCCCGGCTCGTGACCAGGGCCAGGCAGCCGTCGCCGCCGGGCAGCAGCGGGCGCACCTGCTCGGCGTCGCGCGCGTTGTCGAGCACGACCAGCACGCGGCGGTCCGCGAGCAGGCTGCGGAAGACGGCGGCGGCCTCCTCGACCTCCAGCGGCACCTCGTCGGGCGGCGTGCCGAGGGCGTGCAGGAACCGCGCCAGGGCCTCGATCGGGCGCAGCGGCGACCCCTGGGCGTAGCCGCGCAGGTTGACGTAGAGCTGGCCGTCCGGGAAGCGCTCCTTGACCCGGTGCGCCCAGTGCATGACGAGCGCGGTCTTGCCGATGCCGGCGGTACCGGCGATGGCCACCACCCCCGCGCCCGCGTCCAGGTCGCGCAGGGCGTCGGCGCGCCCGGTGAACGTGGCCACGTCGGCGAGCAGCTGACCCGGCACCACGACCGGCACCGCGGGGGCGAGGTCGGCGGCGGGCTCGCGCAGCACCCGCAGCTGGGCCGCGCGCAGCTCGTCGCCCGGCTCCACGCCGAGCTCGTCGGCCAGCCGGGTCCGCACGTCGGCCAGCACCCGCAGCGCCCCGGCCCGCTCGCCGCCCTCGGCCAGCAGCAGCGCCAGCCGGGCGTGCAGGCCCTCGTGCAGCGGCTCGTCCGGCGCGACGGCCAGCAACCGCGCCACGGCTTGCGCGCTGTCGCCGGTCTCGAGCGCCAGATCCGCGTACGCGAGGGCGGTCTCGACCCGGCGCCGGCCCAGCGCGACCGCGGTCCGGTGGGCCCGCAGCCGCGGATCGGCGCCCGCCAGCACCGGCCCCCGCCAGCAGTCCAGCGCCGCGCCAAGTGCCTCCGCGTCCCCGCGCGACCGGGCGTGCAGCTCGTCGAAGCGGGCCACGTCGAGCCCCGTCGGGTCCAGGTCGAGCAGGTACCCGCCGGGCGCCAGCCGCACGGTCGCCGCGGTGCCGCGCCGTCGCCGCTCGGGCTCCAGGAGCCTTCGGAGCTGCCCGATGTACACGTGGATCAGGTTGAGACAGCTGCGCGGCGGGCGCTCCCACAGCACGTCGACGATCTCGTCGCGGGATACGGCCTGGCGCGGATGGATCGCGAGCAGCCCGAGCAGCGACCGCAGCATCGGCGAGCCGACCTCGACCGCCACGTCTTCGCGCGCCACCGACAAAGGCCCAAGGACCCGCACTTGTACCGTCTGAGCCGCGCCCTTCCCGCCGCCCGTCAACGCCGATCGCAGCGCGTGCCGGTCGTCCTCGGACAGCCGCAGCGCGTCGGCGAGCCGCTCGACCGACTCGGGGCGGGGCCGGCGGACCCGATCGTGCTCGATGTCGCGCAGCCCGCGCACGCTGAGCCCGGCGCGGCCGGCGAGTTCCTGCTGGTCGATGCCCGCGCGGAGCCGGTGCCGACGGAGCAGCTCGCCCAGTCGTGACGCACCGCTGTTGTCCATGATCCCCCGTCGTGGCGGCCAGGCCCCCGAATGCCTGGTACCGCGACGATTGTGCCGGAGATGCCCGTCGATGTCGATCGGCGGATGGTCGAGCGTGCACCGTTGTATACCGTGCGATGTCCTGAAAAGCGGCGGGGGAGCAAGCTCCACCCACACCCCCTCAAAAGAACACCGGGGTCTACTCGACGGGGAAGTCGTAGTACGTGTCCGGGAACGGCTCCTTGGTGAGCGTGTAGTGCCACCACTCCTTGGGATAGTTCGTGAACCCGCCGGCCGCCATCAGCCCGGTCAGCAGGTCGCGGTTGGCCCGCTCGGCCGCGCTCACCCCGGTCGCCGCGGTGTGGGCGAGCGGGTCGAAGCAGTCGAAGCCGGTGCCCATGTCGAGGGTGTTGTCCGGGAACCGGTCCGCGGCCGTGCACGCCTCGAGCGGGTCGCCCTGGTGCCACTCGGGCTGGGTGCGGGCCGGGAGCGCGACGATCGTCAGGTCCATGGTGCTGCCCCGGCTGTGCGCGGTGGGGCCGCCGATGTAGCCGTCGTCGAAGAGCGCGGACTTGTCGACCGCCGGGTAGAACTCGCCCTTCATGCGCTGGTCGGCGTTCTTGGACCAGTCGACGAAGTCGTCCACGGCCCGCTGAGGGCGATAGCAGTCGTACACCTTGAGGCTGTAGCCGCGGGCCTGTGCGCTCCGCTGGACGCGGTGCAGGGCTTCGGCGGCCTCGCTGGTGAGCAGGCAGCGGGGGCGCAGGTAGCCGGTGACCGGGCGGCCGACGAAGTTGTGCGGGGTGGCGTAGCGGATGTCGGACAGGATGCTGGCGTCCACATCGGACAGGTCCACGAAGCCGTCCGGGAGTTGCCGCTTCGGGGTGGTGCCCGGCTCCGGCTTCTGGGCGGCGCTCGGGCTGGCCGGCGGGGTTGCCGGCGGGGTTGCCGCCCCGGTTGCCGGCGTCGCCGTGGGCGCCGGGGTGCCGCAGGCGGCCAGGAGCAGGCACGTCAGGATCGGGATCAGCGCGCGCATTTGGGGATTATTCGGCGTGCGGTCCGGTCGATGGCGGGGCGGGCACCGGACGGGCCACCTCGTCGTTTGGCGGTGGGCTCTATCTTGGCGGGATGGAGATGCCCGATGGCCGGCTGCCGGAGTCGTTCGGCGAAGCGGCGTTTCCGGAACTGAAGCCGTTCGAGATCCCGTCGCCCGCGAAGCCGGTAGAGCCGCCGCCTGCGGCTCCGCTGCCCAAGTCGGCGTCTTTGCCCGCGCCGCCCCCGAAGGCGTCGGCGCGGCCGGCGCGGACCTCGCCCCAGCAGAAGCGCGGGCCACAGCAGAAGGCGGCGAAGCAACCGGCGCAGGCTCGGCGTGGCGCTGCTCAGCCGCCTGGGCCGCCGCCGCTGGTGCCGGTGCTCAAGGCGCAGCCGGGCGGCAAGGGCAAGGGCGCGACGGCGGCGTGGGTGACCATCGCGGCGGTGGTCGTCGTGACGCTCATCTGCTGCGCGGTCGCCCGCAACAGCGGCGACGATGACGACGACGCCGGCGCCCCCGCGCCGCCGGCCCGGGTGGTCGAGTCGACCGCGCCGGCGGGCTGCCCGGCGATCGGGTTCCTGGGCGCGGCCGAGCTCGGGACGGACGCGTTGCGCGCGCGGCAGGCGGTGCAGCTGGCGGTGAAAACGTACAACCGGACCTCGCGGTGTTCGGTCCGGCTGGTCGAGGCCGACACCAAGCACGCCGCCCCGTCGGACGTGACCGCGGCGCTGAACCAGTTCGGGCGCGAGGTGCTCGGCGTCGTCGGTCCGCTGCGCAACGTCGACGTCGGCCAGGCCGGGTTCTGGTTCGACGAGCGGGAGCTGCCGTTCATCACCCCGTCGGCCGGTGACCCGATCGCCGCGACGTTCGGGGTCAAGACGTTCCACCGCTTGTACCCGACGGACCTCGACGCCGCCGACGCCGCCGCGACGCTGCTCGCGAGCCGGCTCAAGACGACGAAGGTCTTCGTGGTGCGGCACACCTTCGACACCGACAAGCGGATCGCCGACCGGCTCGCCCGGACCGGCGGCCCGGTCCAGGTCGTGGGCACCGCCGAGGTCGAGGTCGCCCCGTCGAGCTGGGCCCCGGTCGTGGACCGGATCCGCTCGCTGGGCGCCGAGTCCGTCTACTTCACCGGCTTCGCGGGCGAGGCGGGGATCTTCGCCAAGGCCCTGCGCGCGGCCGGTTTCGCCGGTCCGATGGTCGGCACCGAGGCCCTGCTGGACCCCGAGTACGCCACCGTGGCCGGCCCGGCGGGCGCCAACACGTTCGCGACCTGCGGCTGCGGCGACCCGCTGGACGCGAGCTTCGCCGCCGCGTTCCGGGCCGAGTTCAAGGAGGAGCCGGGCCGCCGTGCCGCCCTGGCCTACGACGCGGCCACCCTGCTGCTGAACGCGATCGGCGACGGCGCCCGGGATCGCGCCGCCGTGCAGACCGCCCTGGCCCGCGGCCCGTTCTACCTGTCCCAGGGCGCGTACCGGTTCACCACGACCGGCGACCTCGACCGCGACGACGTGGTGGTCAACGTGTTCCGCCCCGACACGAGCGCCACCACCAAGCCCGGCATGCTCCCGGTGGCGGCGCTCCACCTCACCTGACGCGGGTCGGCGGGCGTCAGCCGGGCAGGAACCAGCGCTGGGCGGCGGGCGTCAGCCCGGCAGGAACCAGCGCTGGGCGGCGGTGCCGTCGCAGTCGCGCAGTTGCGGGCGGGTGCCCCAGGCGGTCGAGGCGTTCGGGTCGTCGAGGCAGCGGCCCGACTGCGGGTTGCGCAAGGAGCCGTCCGCGCGCGGCACCCACGCCTGCGCGCCGGTGTTGTTGCAGTCCCACAGCTGCACCGGCGTGCCGTTCGCGGTGCCGCCGTTGCTCACGTCCAGGCACTTGCCCAGGACGCGCAGGGTGCCGCCGGCGGCACCCGTCCACTGTTGCGCGTTCGTGCCGTTGCAGCCCCACAGCTGGATCGGGGTGCCGTTCGCGGTTGCGGCGTTGTTCACGTCCAGGCACAGGTTGCCGTAGCCGCGGACCGGCCCCGGTGCGCCTGCCGACAGCGTGATGTCCAAGGTGTGGGTGCCGGTCAGCGTGGCGGGGACCGAACGGGCCGTGGTCGGCGTGCCGTCGAGCCGCACGTCCGTGATGACCGTCCCCGCGCCGTGCAGGGCCAGGTCCAGGACCGCGCCGCGGTAGCGCAGGCCCGAGAGCCGCACGTCGCCCCACCCCGAGGGCAGCGTCGGGCGGAAGGCCAGGCCCGTGGTGGTGAACTGCAGGCCGAACAGGCCGCTGTAGATCATCCGTAGGTAGGCGGTCGCGGACCAGGTCTGGTCGGCCAGCGGGCCCCAGTGGGAGCCGGTCTGCCAGCCGCCGTCCGGGGCGCCGGAGCGGAAGTTGTAGATCTCGTAGAAGCCGCCCGACGTGTTGGCCAGCGCGGCCAGGGTCAGGGTCTCGGACGCGAAGCGCGCCGGGTCGCCGGCGCGGGCGGCGGCCTCGGCCCAGTAGCCCTGGATCATCGGCCAGACCGAGACGTTGTGCCGGCCCGGCCTGCTGTCGCTGTAGCGGGCGAAGTGCGGCCAGACGTCGACGATGCCGTACGGCTGGATGTGGCTGTTCCGCATCACCAGCCGGGCCTGGTCGGTGCTCGCGATCCCGAACAGCACCGCGAACGACTGGCCGGTGCCCTCCTCGGACTGGTCGAGCTGTCCATTGTGGATCAGGTAGCCGTAGGTGCCCTTGGCGGCGATCCAGAAGTACCGGTTGATGTTGCTCTTCAGCGCTTCGGCGGCGCTGTCGAGGGCGGTGGGGGACTGGCCCGGCGCCTCGGCCATGCGGGCGGCGCTGCGGTAGGCGCTGTAGTAGAGCGCGTTCGTGGACAGGGCCAGGTCGCCGGCGGTCGGGTAGCCGAGCACGAAGCTGCCGTGGCTCTCGGTCGCGTCGGCCGGCGGGGCGGGGTAGCCGGCGATGCCGTCGTTGAAGAAGGACGGCCCCTGGAACAGCCCGTAGGTGACGTTGTAGTTGGCCGCCCGGCGGGTGCCGAGCGTGTTCCGGGCGGTCTGGAAGGCATCGCTCAGGAACGCGCGGTCGCCGGTGACCAGGTAGTGGTTCCAGGCCGCGGTGAGCCAGACAACCTGGTCCCACCACTGGTCGTCCTGGACCACCTGAAGGTGAGCGCCGGGCGGGCGACCGCTGCGTGCGCGGAAGTTCCGTCCACCGTGGACACTCCGATGAGGACGATGGTGAGCAGCAGGGCGCGGCGCATGCTCAGGCTCCGTGCACTTCGAGCTCGTAGATGCGCGTCGCGCCGTCGAGCTGGTTCGGGGTGGTGACGCTGAGCCGCACATAGCGGGCACCGCGCGCGGCGATCGCGTGCGTGGTCACGCCGTCGGCGTTGGCGGTGGCGGTGGCCGCGGTGCTCCACGTCGTGCCGTCGGTGCTGGTGGCGATCGTGAAGGCGCGCGTGTTGTACCCGGCCTGCTCCCCGCCCGCCGCCGCGTGCCGGACCACGAAGCGCCGCACCGTCCTCGTCGCGCCGAGGTCGATCTGGAGGGAGGCGTTGGCGGTGCCGGAGCAGAACTTGCTGTTGCCGGTGACGACGCCGTCGGTGACCTTGGCCGGCGATTCGGCCGCGACGCACGGGGCCGAGCCGGTGACGGGCGCGCCGAGGGCCAGGTTGACACCCGGGTAGGCGCCGCCCTCGTCGGCGATCGCGATGTCGTCGACGTAGCCGCGGAACGGGCCGGTGCCGGTCGGGCGGTCGAAGCCGACATCGATGCGGGCCACCGTCCGGCCCGCGAGCCCGCCGAGGTTGACCCGCACGAGGTTCCACTGGCCGACCACGAGCCGGCCGCCCTCGCCCTGGAACTGCGGGTGGGCGCGCACGCCGTACTGGTCGACCGCCCCGGAGTCGCGCAGCGCCGAGCCGTCGGTGAACTGCAGGTCGACGCCGACGAAGGTGCCGGTCGCCTGCTGCGGGTAGATCCAGTACGACAGCACGCTGCTCGCGGCCAGGGGCACATCGGCGGCGTAGATGCGCTGGTAGGAGTACGACTGGGTGGCCGAATTGTCGGAGCCGGAGTACAGCAGCGCGCTCGTCCCGCTGTGCGCGACCTCGGCCCGCGGGGAGGATTCGGCGGCGGTGAGCGCGCAGCAGTACCCGCCGACCCCGACGGCCGCGCCCGCGCTGTCGGCCCAGGTCGGGGCGGGGCCGGACGGCTCGAAGGCGGTGCCGAACAGCGGCCAGTCGCGGCCGTCGCCGAGCACGGGTTCGAGCGCCTGGTACCAGCGGACGGCCATCCGCGCGTAGCCGGTGTCGTTCGGGTGCAGCGTGTCGTTCAGGTCGCTGCTCGCCAGGCCGCTCAGGTCGACGACCCGGGTGCGCGCCTTGCCGGCGAGGACGCCGGGTACGGCCGCGTTGAACGTATTGATGCGCGCCTGGATGCTCGCGTCGAGCGCCGGGACGATCTTCGCGACGAGCACCTGCGCGGCCGGCCGGTCGGCGAGGATCTTGTCGACGAGCGCGGCGAGGCGCTGGGGTGCGGTGCCCACCTGGTAGTTCTGGTTCATGTCGTTGGTGCCGATGTGCAGCAGCACCACGTCGGGCTGGTAGGTGGCCAGCCAGCCGTCGACCTGGGCGGCGATCTCGTCGATGCGCCACCCGGAGTGGCCCTCGTTGTCGGTGTCGGGCAGGGCGCCGGACTGCTGGGAGCCGACGAAGTCGATGCCGTACCCCGCCTGGGTGACCAGGCGGCTGTACAGCGCGGCGCGGTAGCTGGAGGTGGTGGCGCTGCCCGCGCCCCACGTGATCGAGTCGCCGAGCGGCATGACGCGGATCGGCCGGGTCGTGACGGCGGCCTCAGCGGGCCCCGCGAACACCGTGGCGGCGGTGAGCGGGACGGCGGCGAGCAGCAGGAGGAGCGCGAACAGGCGGCGGCGCATATTGATTAGGGTCGCTGTCCTGGCGACAACTGTCAATACTTGTCAAAACCCTGGGTGTACATGTCTGGTTCACCCTGATGTGAGGGCATGTTCATCGATGTGATCGTGACGTGCGCCGCATTGTCCGGTGCCGGACGCTCGGGGTCCGAAAGCGTTGTGCGGTACGTGCTACCGTCCGGCCGACAGGTACCCCGACTCGGCGCGGCACGCCGCCTTGACCTGGTGTGATGGGCCCATATGACAACTGTGGAACCGTTGATGGTGGTCAGCGTCCACGATGTGGCGCCGGCGACCGCCGACGAGACCGCGCGCTGGTGCGCCGACGCCGACGCGCTCGGCATCCCCGTGTCGCTGCTGGTGATCCCCGGTCCCTGGCGCGGGATGTCGCTCGGCGAGCACGGTGACTACGCCGAGGTGCTGCGCGACCGCGCGACGCACGGCGACGAGCTGGTGCTGCACGGCTGGTGCCACCAGGCCGGGCCGGAGGGGCGGGCCGTGCGCCGCGCCGTCGGCCGGGCCGTGGCCCGCGGCGCCGCCGAGTTCGCGGCGCTGGACGAACGCGAGGCGGCCGGGCGGCTGGGCGAGGCGAAGGCGGTGATGGACCGCCTCGGGCTGAGTACGACCGGCTTCACCCCGCCGGGCTGGCTGGCCTCGCCGGCGGCCGAGCGGGCCCTGGCGGGGGCCGGTTTCCGGTACACGACGGATCATTTCGGGGTCAAGGACCTGCGCGGTCCGCGGTCCACCCGGGCCCGCCGCGGCTTCGCGCTCTCGCACCGTCCCGGCGGCACCGGCGAGCGGCTCGGCTCGGCCGTCCTGCGCGCGGGCGCGGCCTGGGCCACCCGCCGCCGCGGCCTGGTCCGCGTCGCGCTGCACCCCGACGACCTGCACCGCCCCGGCCTGCGCGACGACACCCTGCGGGCGATCGAGGGCGCGCTGAAGGCCGGGGCCCGCGCCACCACCTACGGCGCCGTCCTCGACGCGGCGGCGTCGTGAGGATCGTCCAGCTCGCGAACTTCTACACGCCGGTCTCCGGCGGCCTGCGCACGTGCGTGGAGCAGACCGGGCGCGGCTACATCGCGGCCGGCCACGAGCGGGTCACGCTGGTCCCCGGCACCGAGGATCGCGACATCACGCTGCCCGACGGGCGCCACCTCACCGTGCGCAGCCCGCTGTTGCCCGGCAGCGGCGGCTACCGGGTGCTCACCGCCCGCCGCCGCGTGTGCGACCTGCTCGACCGGGTCGAGCCGGACGTGCTGGAGGCGAACGACAAGCTGAGCATCAGCTGGCTGGCGCCGTGGGCGCGCAAGCGCGGCGTGCCGCTCGTGCTGGTCTCGCACGAGCGGATCAACGCCATCCTGCGCACCCGGGTGCCGCGCTGGTTCCCGCTCGACTCGGCCGCCACCGCCGCCAACCGCCGCCTGCACCGCCTGGTCGACCACATCGTGCTGGCCTCGGCGTTCTCGGCCGCCGAGTTCGAGGTCTTCGGGGCCTCGAAGATCCATCGGGTGCCGCTCGGCGTCGATCTGGACACCTTCCGCCCCGTCTCCTTCATGGACACCTCGGCGGTGCGCCTGGTCACCGTGACGCGCCTGTCCACGGAGAAGCATCCGGAGCTCTCGATCGAGGCCCTGCGGGAGCTGCGGCGGCGGGGAGTGCCGGCGACGCTGGACGTCATCGGCACCGGGCCGCTGCAGAAGCGGCTGCGGAAGCTCGCGGGCGACCTGCCGGTGCGGTTCCTGGGCCACGTCGCCGAGCGGAACCGGCTGGCCGAGCTGGTGGCGTCGGCCGACGTGTCGCTGTCTCCGTCGCCGGCCGAGACGTTCGGGCTGGCCACGCTCGAGTCGATGGCCTGCGGGGTGCCGGTCGTGGTGCCCTCGGAGGGTGCGGCGCGGGAGCTGATCCTGCGGCCCGAGTCCGGGCGGGTCACGGACGGCACGCCGGCGGGCCTGGCCGACGGGGTCGAGTCCCTGCTGGCCGTGGCCCCGGCACTGCGGCGCGCGGACGCCCGGGCGGTGGGGGAGCAGTTCCCGTGGTCGGCCACGGTCGACGGCCTGCTGGACGTGTTCGCCACCGCCACCGGCCGCGCCAAGGTGGCCTAGCGTTCCGCTAGGCCGGCACCGGGGCGCGCTCCTGGACGCGGGCGGCGGCCAGCAGGCCCACGCCCGCGATGAGCAGGGCGATCACGACCATCGGGCTCCACGGCCACCACAGCACCCCGCGCCATCCGGCGTGGAACACGGTCGCGTCGAAGACCGCGCTCGCCAGCGGGTCGGCGATGCTGATCGCGGTCAGCGCCGTCGGCAGCGACCCCGCCGCGAACGCGTCCTGGGTCAGCAGCCCGCTCGCGGTCGTCGAGGCGATCACGCCGATCGTGGCCCAGTCGCTCGCCAGGCCCCAGACGCCGTCCCGCGCGAGGGTGTCGGCCACGAGCACCACGAACACCGCGGTCAGGCACGTGCACACCCCGGCCGCGACCCCGGCGAGCGCACCGCGCAGCTTCGCCTCGGTCCGGCTCGGCAGCACGTGCGCGACCCCGATGAACAGCACCATCACCGCCGCCGCGACGAGCACCGCCGGTCCCGCGTCCGCGCGGTCGAGCGTGTGCGGCGCCGACGGCCGGGCCACGACCAGCAGCGCCAGCCCCGCGCACACCGCCACCGTCCCGAGCCAGGCCCGCGCCGGCGGCCGCCGGATGGTGAGCATCGCGAACAGCAGCTGCGAGACGAGCAACGCCTGCACCACGGTGAGCGACCCGACGTGCAGCGCGACGGCGTGCGCGGCGAACGCGAACACGTTGAGGATCCAGCCCGTCAGCCACCAGCGGTCCTTCACCAACCGGCGGACGAGCAGGAACACGCGCACCGGCAGGGCCCGGTCGTGCACGTCGGGAGCGGCCCGGCGGGCCGCGCGCTGCTGCATGGCCGCCGAGGTGGCGAACATGGCGGCGGCGAGGACCGACAGCACGACGGCAAGCATGATCAGGGGTTGTACCCCAGGCACGCGAAGGCCAGACGACCGGGGTATGGCCGAACGGGGTGTGGGGCCGGTCACGTACCGGGTCACAAGACCTGGGTTCGAGTCTTAGACTCAGCCCATGCTCATCCGGCCATGGCAGACGGGCGACGAGCACCTGGTCGAGGCCGCCCAGCGGAACCTGTCCCCACGCAGCATCGACCGCCGCTTCCTCGCCGGCAGCGGCGGCCGGTTGCCCGCGTTCTACCTGCGCCACCTCGCGGCCGGTCCGCGCCCCGAGTGGGACGCCCAGGTCGCCGTGGCGGGTGGCGAGTTGTGCGGCTGGGCCGAGTACGGTCGCCGGCCCGCCGCCTCGCCCGCCGCCGACCTGGCCGTCCTGGTCGCCGACCCGTGGCAGCGCACCGGCCTGGCCACGGCACTCATCCGCGCCCTGGTCCACCGCATGATCGCGGCCGGGGTGCGCACCATCCAGGCCGACGTGTCCGGGGCCAACCAGGCGAGCAACGGCCTGATCCGCGCGCTGGCCGGCCCGGACCAGAGCCCGTCCTACGAGGACGGACTGCTGCGCTACACCTTTGATTTGTCGCTGGTACCGCCGGTGCCCGCCCCGATCCCCGCGAAAGCCTTCGGGTAACTCAGGCAGCGCCGAACGCGGCCCAGTCGACGAGACGGCCCTCGAAGTCGCCGCCGTCCTTGAGGATGCCGGCCACCCCGTCGCGCAGGGGTGCGCCCATCTCGCGCAGCTGGGTGGCGACGAGCGGCTGGAACATGGCCGGCTGCAGGCGCCACCACCAGGCCACGAGGTGCTCGGGGCCGTATCGCGCCGGATCGGCGAGCAGGTCGCGCCACTCATCGCGCAGCGCCGGGTACTCCTGCGGGAGGCGCTCCAGCACGCCGAACCAGTTGCCCCAGCTGACCACCATGAACAGCTTGAGCCGGTCGCGGGCCCACCGTCGGGCGCCCTCGTGGCCGGGGGCGCCCGCGTCGCGCAGGATGTCGCCGAGGTACTCCTCGACGACCGCGGCCGCGCCGTGCACGTCGGCCGGGCCGCGCCGGCGGATCGCGTCGCGCAGCGCGGCGAGTTCGGGATCGGGCACGGCGCCATTGTGCGCAGGCGGGCACCCGGCATTGCATCGCCGTTCGGCCACCGTATTCCGGCAACGGCGCTCCGCCGCAGCTCAAGCGTTCGGGGCCGAACGAAATTGGCACGTTGCTCAGGCCGCGAAAAGGTACACAAGTGTCGAAGCGCTTCGAGATGAATATTTCAGGCTTTGTGCACGATCAAAGCGCAGGTCAGAGCACGTGCGGTACCGGCGAAGGGCTTGTTGCATTTGAGCCCTTCAGCAGCGGCACGTGACGATCTCCGTCCCGGGCGAGGCCAGCCGCCCGGCGACACGTATCCGGAGGAACATCGTCATGAGCCTGCTCAAACGCCTGCCGCGCGGCCGCACCCTCGGGGTGGCCGGGGCCGTCGGCGCCCTCGTGGCCGGCGGCCTGATCCTGGCGCCGATGGTCAACGCGTCCGCCGCCGCCGGCTGTCGCGTCTCGTACACGACCAACCAGTGGCCGGGCGGCTTCACCGGCAACATCGCGATCACGAACCTGGGCGACCCGATCACCGGCTGGACGCTCGCCTGGACCTTCCCGGACGCCGGGCAGAAGGTCGGCCAGGGCTGGTCCGCGACGTACGCGCAGAGCGGCTCGTCCGTCACCGCCAAGAGCCTCGACTACAACGGCAACCTGGCGACCAACGCCTCGACGAACATCGGCTTCAACGGCACCTGGACCGGCTCGAACCCGAACCCGTCGTCGTTCACGCTCAACGGCGTGGCCTGCACCGGTTCGGTGAGCACGCCGACGCCGACGACCCAGTCGCCCACGCCGTCGAAGTCGCCGAGCACCAGCCCGAGCCCGTCGAAGTCGCCGAGCACCAGCCCGAGCAACCCGCCGCCGGGGACCACGCCGCTGGCCATCAACGGCCAGTTGCACGTGTGCGGCGTGAATCTGTGCAACCAGTACAACAAGGCGATCCAGTTGCGCGGCATGAGCAGCCACGGCATCCAGTGGTTCTCGTCCTGCCTGAACAACGCCTCGCTGGACGCGCTGGCGAACGACTGGAAGGCCGACCTGCTGCGCATCGCGATGTACGTGCAGGAGCAGGGCTACGAGACCAACCCGTCCGGCTTCACCGCGCAGGTGAACAACTACGTCGACATGGCCGAGGCGCGCGGCATGTACGCGATCATCGACTTCCACACCCTGACCCCCGGCGACCCGAACTACAACCTCGACCGGGCCAAGACCTTCTTCGCCAGCGTCGCCCAGCGCAACGCGAACAAGAAGAACGTCATCTACGAGATCGCCAACGAGCCCAACGGCGTTTCGTGGCAGGGCATCAAGAGCTACGCCGAGACGGTCATCCCGATCATCCGGGCCGCCGACCCGGACGCGGTGGTCATCGTCGGCACCCGCGGCTGGTCCTCGCTGGGCGTCTCGGACGGCGCGAACGAGTCCGAGATCGTGAACAACCCGGTGAACGCCACGAACATCATGTACACGTTCCACTTCTACGCCGCCTCGCACAAGGACGACTACCGCAGCGTGGTCGCCCGCGCCGCGCGGTCGCTGCCGCTGTTCGTGACCGAGTTCGGCAGCGTCACCTACACCGGCGGCGGCACGGTCGACCTGTCCAGCACCGGCGCGTGGCTGGACCTGCTCGACCAGAACAAGATCAGCTACGCGAACTGGACCTACTCGGACGCCAACGAGAGCAGCGCCGCGTTCAAGCCGGGCACGTGCTCGGCCGGGTCGTACACGAACGCGAACTCGCTGAGCGAGTCGGGTGCGTACCTGCGCAGCCGGATCCGTACCACGGACAACTTCCCGACCAGCTGACCCCGCTCCACCCGCCGGCCCGGCTGCAGCGACCAGCCGGGCCGGCGGGGTTCGACCGTCAGGCGGGGTTCAGCGCCGGCCCCATCGACCCGCGCCGGAGCCGTTCCCGGCGGGAGATGCGCAGCCAGACGACGAAGCCCCAGACCACGAAGCCGGCGTACACGGCGTAGAGGATCGCCGACGGGTAGTACCGGAAATGCAGCAGTTCCGGCACGCCGACCAGGTCGACCGCGATCCAGCACAGCCAGAAGTCGACCCAGCCGCGGGCCATCGCGTACGTCGCGGCGATCGAGCCGACGAAGATCCAGGAGTCGGCGAGGTAGTACCACCACGGCACCGGGAAGCCGGCCCCGACCGCCCGGAACACGTAGAAGCACACGATCACGAGCGCGAGGGAACCGGCGACGAGCGAGAGGCGCTCGACGGTGCTCGCCCAGCGCGGGTGCACCGCCGGGCCGCCCTCGGCATTGCGCGTCCGGCGCCAGCGCCACCAGCCGTACACGCTCGTGAGCACGAAGAAGACCTGCCGGGACGCCTGGCCGTACAACGGCGTCGTCGGCTCGTCGGTGCCCGTCGCCTGCCCGACGAACACGGTGAACAGCAGCACGTTGCCGACGATCCCCACCGGCCAGGCCCACACGCTGCGGCGCAGCCCGAAGAGCGCCGAGGCCAGCCCGAACAGGTTGCCCACGATCTCCCGGTAGCTGATCGACTGCCCGGCCGTGACCTGCCAGTGCGCGTCGTAGAAGCGGCTGATCCAGTGCACCTGCCGGACGGTACAACTTCGGCGTTGCTTTTGGGGTCAGTGTAGGCGGTAACTTTTGGCCGATTTGCGCGTTTTTCCTGGTGTGTGGTATCTGCGCCTCGCCGCCGCGCTCGTCCTGCCCCTGCTCGCCACGCCGCTCGCCGCCCCGGCCTCCGCTGCCGTGCGGCCCGATGCCATCAGCCGATTCTCCGGCACCGCGAAGCTGGCCCAACTCGCCGCCGACCCCGACGGTTCCCTGGTCGGGGCCGATCCGACCGGCGACCGCGTGGTCCGCGTCGCGCCGGGCGGCGACGTGACCGAGGTGGCCGGCGGCGCCACGGCGGGGCTGGACCGGCCGGAGGGGGTGGCGGTCGGCGGGGACGGCACGGTGTACGTCAGCGACGCTCGTCACCGTGTCGCGAGGATCACGCCCGGCGGGCGCCTGCGGATCGTGGCCGGCAACGGTTCGGCCGGCGCGGCCGTTCCCGGGCCGGCGCTCGCATCCCCGCTGGCCGACCCGGCCGGGCTCGCCGTCGACCGGGACGGCAACCTGTACATCGCGGACGCCGGCTCGATCCTGCGCGTGACGCCGGCCGGCACCTTGAGCGTCGCGGCCACCGGGGCGGCGGGGCGCGGCGTCGCCGTCGACTCGGCCGGCAACCTGTTCGTTCCGGGCCCGGACTGCACCATCGCGCGCATCACGCCGTCCGGCACGCGCGGCACGTACGCCGGTCGCGGCTGCGGTCGCCCGGCACCCGGTCGCGCGCTCGACTCCCGGCTCGGTCCGGCGGCGTACCTGAGCACGGACGCGCGTGACGTGCTGTACGTCGCCGACGCGGCCGCGGGTACCGTCGCCGCCATCGCCCCGGACGGCTCGCTCACCTTGCGCGGTTCGCGCACATCCGGCCGCTCGGCCGTGGCCACCGCGGCCGGCGCGGTCTTCGTCGGCGCGCCCGACGGCGTGCACCGCATCGGGCCGGCCACCCCGAGCGCCCCGCGCGACCTCCGGGTGACGCCGCGCGACGGCGCCCTCGAGGTGTCGTTCCGCGCGCCGCTCGACCCGGGCACCGGGCCGGTCACCAGCTACGAGGTCAGCCTGGACGGCACGCAGACCTGGCAGCCGCTGACCACGGCGGTCGCGGGGGACCGCCTGGCGGGTTCGGTGCCGGACCTGCGCAACGGCGAGCAGTACGCGGTGGTCGTCTGGGCGCGCAACGCGGCCGGCCCGTCGCCGGGCAGCACCATCCTTCCGGCGGTTCCCGTCGCGGTCCTGTTGCCCGTGACGGGCGCCGACGTCGTGGGCCTGGCCGGGACGGGCGGGCTCGCCGTCCTGGTGGGCTCGCTGCTCCTGGCGATTTGTCGGTTTTGGCGGCATTGACGGCGTTTGCGGCAGAGAATCGAACCCGTGGAGGAACTGGACACCCCCGAGGTTTCGTCGGCGCACGTCGGGCGGCAGCCGATCTACGACCGGGAGGGCGCCGTCGTCGCGTACGAGCTGCTGTTCCGGGCCGGGACCGACGCGGCCACGGCGGCCCGCGCGGACGATCACGCCACCGCGCGGGTGCTCGTCGCCGCGTTCACCGAGTTCGGGCTGGACGAGCTGACCGGCGGCAAGGTGTGCTTCCTCAACGTCACCGAGGCGTTCCTGACCGGGACGCTGCCGCTGCCGTTCGACTACAGCCAGGCCGTCCTCGAGGTGCTCTCCAGCGTCGAGGTCGGCGACGACCTGCGGGCCGGGCTGGCCGTCCTGTCCGAGCGCGGCTTCACGCTCGCCATCGACCGGTTCGTCTGCGGCGGCCCCCGCGAGGTGCTGCTGCCGCTGGTCAGCTACGTGAAAATCGACATGCTGGGGGTCGACGAGGCCGCGGTGCGGGCGTGCGTGGAGGTCTGCCGGCGGTACCCGCACCTGCAACTCGTCGCCGTCCGCCTGGAGAGCGCCGAGTCCCTGCGGCTCGCCTTCGAGCTCGGGTTCGACCTGTTCCAGGGGCACATCCTCGGCCGCCCGCACGTCGACACCACCATGGCGCTCACCCCGGGCCGGCTCGCGCGCCTGCGCGTGCTCGCCGCGCTCACGGCCGACGACGTCGACATGGACGAGGTCGTCGCGCTCGTCTCGCAGGACGCCGGCCTGTCGATGCGCGTCCTGCGCGCGACGAACGCGGCCACGTTCGGCCTGACCCGCACGGTCTCGTCGGTGCGCGAGGCGATCGTCGCCATGGGCCTCAACCGGCTGCGCCAGTGGGTCACCCTGATGCTCGTCTCGGACCTGACGACCGCCAACCACGAACAACTCGCCCGCATCCTGGTCCGCGCCCGGCTGTGCCAGCTCCTGGTCGACTCCTCGGAGTTCGCGGGGGCCGAGGGCCAGTCCGACGCGGCCTACCTCGGTGGCCTGCTCTCCGCGGTCGCCGACCACTTCAGCCGGCCCGTCGAGGAGGTCGTCGCCGGGCTGCCGCTGAGCCCGCCGTTGCGCGCCGCGCTGCGGGCGGGGGAGGGGCCGCTGGGCGCGATCCTGGCCGCCGCGCGCGCCTACACCGACCCCGACCCGGACAACGACCACGGCGAACCGGGGGCGATCGTGGCGGCGTATCTGTCGGCGCTGCGCTGGACGAACGGGGTGCTGGGCGAGCTCAGCCCGGAGATCCCCGACCGCGCCGAGGAACGCCTGCGCGCCCTGGCCGCCGCTTAGGCCCTGGCCGCCGCCTAGGCGAGCCATTCCTTGTCGCGCACGGGATCGCTGAAGGCGACGTGACCGGGGCGGCGCTTCGCCCGGTACATCGCCTCGTCCGCCAGCTGCACCAGCCGCTCAGGATCCGTCGCCGCCTCGTCCGGTGACTCGACCACCGTCACGCCGATCGCCGTGGTGACCGCGACCGTGTCGCCGGAGGACAGCGGTGCGGGTTCGGCCACCGATTCCAGGATCCGCTCCAGGACCGCCGGAATCCGCGCCGCGGAACCGATGTCCTCCAGCAGCACCACGAACTCGTCGCCGCCGACCCGGGCCACGAAGTCCGACCCGCGCACCGTGGTGGTCAGGCGGTTCGCGATCGCGACGAGCAGTTCGTCGCCCGCGGCGTGGCCGTGCCGGTCGTTCACCGGCTTGAAGCCGTTCAGGTCCAGGAACAGCACCGCCATCGGGCCGCCGCCGCGGTGGACCCGGCCGGCCGCGTCGTGGATGCGGTCCATCAGGCGGCGGCGGTTGGCCAGGCCGGTCAGCGCGTCGTGCGAGGCCGCGTGCTCCTGGCGGCGCTGCTCGGTCACGTCGCGGTTGACGTACACGAAGCCGGTGCGCCCGCCGTCCGGGCCGGTGAGCGTGGAGACCGACGACAGCACGGTCAGCGGGGCGCCGTCGAAGCGGCGTTCGCGCAGTTCGCCGTCCCAGCGGCCGAGCGACTCCAGGTCGTCCAGGACCTGGCGGGGACCGGTCCCGGTCGAGGTGGCCAGCAGCGCGAACAGGTCGCAGCCGACGGCGTCCCCGGCCGGGTACCCGTACAGGCGCTCGGCCCCGGCATTCCACGACACGATCACGTTGTCGGGCGTGCACGAGATGACCGCGTCCGAGATGGCGTCCAGGAGCTGGCTCTGCCGCTGGGCGTCGTCCAGCAGGCTCAGCGCCGCTTCGAGGGCCCGGCCGTGCTCCAGCGCGGCCGACGCCACGGACGCCAGCGCCTGCACGAACTCGTCCTCGTCCGCGGTCAGGGCGCCGTCGACGCGCAGGGCGCCGATCGTCCGGCCGTGCACGACCAGCGCGGCGGCACCTTCGGCGTCCGGGTGCAGGGTGACCGACACCGGGCGGTCGGGCAGTTCGGCGGTGAGGGCTTTGGTGAGGTACCGGAGCATGCGCTCTTCATCGGGAGCGGCCTCGAGCAGCCGCGCACCGACGGATGCGACCACACCGAACCGGGACACGAACCCCTATCGGCCGGAGACCGCCCAAGATGAACCAATGTAAGCTGGCGCCATCATGGCGCCATGAAGGGACGGCGGATGCGCACGTTCGACACGCCCGGGCCGGTCGCGGTGAAAGTGGTGCTCGACACCGGACGCGTGCGGGTGGTCGCCACCGAGCGCTCCGCGAGCACCGTCGCCGTCATGCCGGCCGGGACGAGCTCGTCGGCCGTCGCCGCCGCCGAACAGACCACGGTCGAGCACGCCGCCGGGACGCTCACCGTGAAGGCGCCGCACCGGATGTTCCTGCGCCCGGGCGGCGGGATCGACGTGCACCTGGAGGTGCCGGCCGGCTCGAGCCTGGAGGTGCAGACGGTGCGCGCCGACATCCGCACGGAGGGGCGGATGGGCGACTGCCGCTTCGGTACCGTCTCCGGCCCCATCCAACTCGATCACGTCGGCGCCCTGCACGTCTCGACCTCCGGTTCGGACGTCATCGCCGGCCGCGTCGACGGCATGGTCGAGGTCGCCGGCGCCACCGCGAGCGTCCGGTTGCAGGAGTGCGCGGCCGACGTCGAAGTGGCCACGGCCAACGGCGGCATCACGGTCGTGCGCGCGGCGGGCAGCGTGAGCGCCAAGACCGCCAACGGCTCGATCCGCGTGGCCGAACTGTCCCGCGGCAAGGCCAACCTGAGCACCGCCCGCGGCTCGATCGAGGTGGGCATCGCCGCCGGCACCGCCGCGCACATCGACGCCCACTCGACCCTCGGCAGTGTGCACAACATGCTCGAAGTACGGCCGGGGCCGGAGGGCTTCGCCGAGCGGGTGCGCGTGGTCGCCCGCACCTGGTACGGCCAGATCACCATCCAGCGCGCGATGCCCTGAGTCGGGTTCCTGACCGGGCCCGGCCGGTGGGGGCTCGGCGTGCGTGGCCCGGATCACAAGGGACCACGTCTGCCAGGGAGTCGTCATGGTGCTGGAAGAGCCGCCCATCGTGCGGCGGGTCAGGGAGTCGGTCGTCGGCGACGGGATGCCGGTGGCCGGGCCGTTCGGGGAGCGGCCGCTCGTCTACGCCGATCACACCGCCTCCGGGCGGGTGCTGGGGTTCATCGAGGACGAGATTCGGGCGCGGGTCATGCCGTGGTACGCCAACACGCACACCGAGGCCAGTGCCACCGGGCGGCGGATGACCACCATGCGCGAAGCGGCGCGCGAAGCCGTGCACAGGGCGGTCGGGGCCGGCGCGGACCAGGTCGTGATCTTCACGGGGTCGGGGTCGACGGCGGCGATCGACAAGTTCGTGCGGATCATGCGGCCGGACCGGCGGACGGTGGTGTTCGTGGGGCCGTACGAGCATCATTCGAACGAGCTGCTGTGGCGCGAGTCCGGGGCCGAGGTGGTCCGGGTCCACCCCGACGACCTCGAGCACCAGCTCGAAGCGCACCGCGACCGCACGATGATCGGGTCGTTCTCGGCCGGGTCGAACGTCACCGGGGTGAAGACCGACGTCGACGCGGTCAGCGACCTCCTGCACCGCTACGGCGCGCTCGCCGCCTGGGACTACGCCGCCGCCGGGCCGCACGTGGACATCGACGCGGCTCACGGGCGCGATGCCGTGTTCCTGTCGCCGCACAAGTTTCCCGGTGGGCCGGGCACGCCCGGCGTGCTCGTGGTGCGCAAGGACCTGGTGCGCAATGCGGTCCCGACCGTGCCCGGGGGCGGGACGATCGTCTACGTGCACCGGGACGCGCACCACTACGCCGACGACGTCGTGCAGCGGGAGGAGGGAGGTACGCCGGCCATTCTCGAGTCGGTCCGGGCCGGGCTCGTGATGGATCTGCACCGGGCGGTCGGTCAGCGCACGATGCGGACCCGCGAGGACGCCTTCGTCAAGCGGGCGATCCGGTCGTGGCGGGCCGACCCCACGATCACGGTGCTCGGCGAGCTCGACGCCGACCGGCTACCCATCGTGTCGTTCACGGTGCGGAACGTGCATCACAACCTGGTCGTCACGCTGCTCAGTGATCTGTTCGGGATTCAGGCGCGCGGGGGGTGCTCCTGCGCCGGGCCGTACGGGCACGAGCTGCTCGGCATCACAAGTGCACAGGCCGAGGGGCTGGCGCGAGAGGCCGTGAGCGGGCGGCTCGGGGTGAAGCCGGGGTGGGCGCGGGTGAGCTTCGCCTACTACCTGTCCGAGGCGCAGGCCGAGTACATCGTCGACGCGGTTCACCTCGTCGCCGAGTACGGTCCGTGGCTCCAGCGGGAATACCGCTTCGATGACTCCTCCGGGCTGTGGTGGAACAACGCCACAGCGCGCAGGAGCCGGGAGTTGCGCGAGGCAGGCACCATGGACCTCGTGAGCAGCGGTGGTTGACCCGTTACGGCCGGACGACCCGCGCCGCCTCGGGCCCTACCGCCTCCTCGGGCGGCTCGGCGCCGGCGGCATGGGGCAGGTCTTCCTGGGCCGCGACGCCTCGGGGGCGGCTGCGGCGGTCAAGACCCTGCACGACGGGAGCGGGTACGACGCCGAGCTCGTCGAGCGGTTCGGGCGCGAGGTGGAGCTGGCGGCGAAGATCCGCTCGGCGCACACGGCCCGGGTGCTCGACGCCGATCCGGGCGGGGTGCCGCCGTGGCTGGCCACCGAGTACCTCCCGGGGATCACCCTCGCGGAGGTCGAAGAGCTGGCCGGCGGGCTGCCGGAGGAGCTGGTGCGGCGGCTCGGGGCGGCCCTCGCCGACGGGCTGGCGGCGATCCACAACGCGCGGGTGGTGCACCGCGACCTCAAGCCCAGCAACGTGCTCGTGCTCAAGGACCAGATCAAGATCATCGACTTCGGGATCGCCCGGCCGGATGACGCGCCCCGGCTCACGGCGTCGCAGTACTTCCACGGCACCGTCGGCTACATCGCCCCCGAGCGGTTCGCGGGCAAGGCCGGCACGCCCGCCTCGGACGTGTTCGCGCTCGCCGCGGTGCTCGTGCGCGCGGCCACCGGGCGGCTGCCCTTCGACGGCAAGACCATGGCCGAGTACCTCTACGCCGTGCACTACAGCGCCCCCAACCTCGTCGGCGTCCCGGCCGGCATGACCTGGACGCTGCGCAAGTGCCTGGAGGCCGCCCCGGAGGACCGGCCCACCGCCCGGCAGGTGCGCGAGCGGCTCGCCAGCGGGCTGCGCGAGGCGACCGGGCCGTGGCTGCCCGCGCCGGTGCTCGCCGCGATCGCCGCCCGCGAGCAGGCCACCCGCAACCTGCTGCGAGCCGGCCGTAACCGTCCGTGGCGGGCCGGGCACGCGATGGCCCGCGGCGAGGTCGTCGTCGCCCGCGACACCGTGGTGGTGAGCGCCGACGACGGCATCCACGCGCTGGAGGCCGGCGACGGCACCGAACGCTGGCGCCACCCAGAACCGCCCGCACCCGGCCACCGCCCGGTCGTCGCCGGCGGGACGCTGATCAGCACGACGCGGACCAGCACCGTCGCGCTCGACCTGCGCACCGGCACCGAGCAGTGGCGCGTCCCGGTGGTCGCGCACAGTGAGCCGGTCTACGCGAACGGCCAGGTGCACGTGCTCGGCCCGGGCAAGCGCAACCTCTTCGCCGTCGACGCGGGCACGGGGGAGGAGACGTGGCGCACGGCGGCCGCGACGCTACGCCCGGTGCCGCTGCCCGGCGGCGTCGCCATCGTGCAGGGGCGCATGGTGCGGGAGCGGCGCGGCGACGGCAGCGCCGGATGGGGCCACGGCGAGCTGCCCGCGCCGGCCGCCGCCCTCGCCACCGCGGGCGACCTGGTCCTCGTCCGGGCGGGTGACGAGCTGCTCGCCCTCGGCGTGCACGACGGCGAGCCGCGCTTCCGCCGCCCCGGGCTGCCGCCGCGCGTCGCGCCCACCGCCACCGCCGAGATCGTGGTGCAGCCGGCCGCCGGCGAACTGCTCGGCCTCGACCCGGCCGACGGGACGCTGCGCTGGCGGCGGAGCGGGGAGGGCGTGCCACATGCGGTACACGGGACGGTTTTCGTATCTGAACCCGGCGGGGTGACCGCGTTGAGCCCGGATGGAGAGATCCTGTGGCGGGTGCCCGGGGTCGCCGTGTGGCCGGGCGTGCACGCGACCCGGACACTGGTGTTCGTGGTCGACGCCGGCGTGTTGCGCGCCTACGAACGCCACGACGGCACCGCCCGATGGTCCGCGCCGGACATCGTCGTCACCCGCGCACCGGTCGTCGGCGACGGTGTCCTGTACGTCGACAACGGTTACACCTTGTTCGCCATCAACGCCGACGACGGGGAGCGACTGCCCACATGACGGTGCACATCGAGTTCGATCCGGACCGGCGCTTCACGGACCAGTTCGAGCTGCAGTGGGGCCGCCTGAGCGCGACCGGTGAGCGAGTGCTGCGCAGAACCGCGCGCAACGCCGACGCGCAGCGGCTCGTCCACGCCGAGGTCCACGCCGGGAACCTGCTCGGCGCGCTGCCGGGCAGCACCTACCCGCCGCAGCTGTCCCGGGTCGTCGACCACGACCTCAACGGGACGAACCCGCACGTGACCAGCACGTACCGGGGGGTGCCGGTGGCCGGGCAGCCGGGTGCGCCGCTGCCCGAGACGCTGCTGACCATCTTCGGCGATCTGCTCACGGCGATCCAGCACCTGGCCAAGGCCGGGCTCACGCACGGCTCGATCATCCCCGAGTTCGTGCTCTGGGACGGCAGCCACGCGCAACTGGTGAACCTCGGCGAGACGGTCGCGGTCGGCGAGCCCGCCCGGGCCGCCCTCGACCCGCAGTGGCAGCCGCCGCCGGGCCCCGACGGGCTGCGGCTGGCCACCGAGGCGCACGACGTCTACCAGGCCGGCATGGTCGTGTTCTGCATCGCCCTGCAGCACGGGCCGGCCGCGGCCGCGGCGGTGCGCGAGGAGCTCGGGATCGGCGGCGGCTCGGCGCTGTCCGCGCTGCTGGAGGGGGTCTTCGCCGACGACCCGCGGGACCGCCCCGACGCCCACGAGCTGCTGCGGCGGGTCGAGGACGCGCGCTACGAGCCGGTCTGGCAGAGCAGCGACCCGTCCGACGCCACCACGGCAACGATCAAGATCCCGCAGCAGTACTCCCCGATGCCCGCCGCCACCGCCGCCGCCGTGGCCCGGGCCGCCGTGCCGCTCAGCCCGGCCCGCGACGAGTTCCGGCGGCTGGTGGACGCCAAGCGGCAGTACCGCGAGGAGCGCAACGCCCCGCAGCGCGTCGCCTGGCGCTTCTCGCGCGGCCTGCTCGACGTGTTGTGGTACAGCCGCGACGAACTCTCCAGCCGCATCATCATGGGCGCCATCGCGCTCGTGGTGGTCGGCGTCCCCCTGCTGCTCGTCATCCTCGTCGTCACCAATCTGGGAGGGTCCAAGTGAACCTCGCGAGCCCGAGCCGGCTGCTCGGCCGCGTGCTCTGCCCGATCTGTCTGCAGTGGATTCACTGGAGCAAGGCGCAGCGGGTCGAGGTCGACGTGGAGACCCAGCAGCACCGCCCGTTCCGCCCCCGCGGCGCCGACGAGACCAAGGAGGCGTTCGCCGAGCGGCGGCTGGGCGCCCAGCGCTCGTGCACGCTCATGCGCGACGGGATGGCCACCACGCACTACCTGCCCGACCGGTACGGCGACTACGGCGACCCGATCGTCATCGGGCTCGTCGGGCACCGCGCGGCCGGCAAGACCCTGCTGCTGGCCGCGATGGTCGAGGCGCTGCGCAACAACCTGGAGCTGGCCGACCTCGGGCTGCGCGTGGAGCGGCTGGACGAGGCGATCGAGCACAACTACATGACCCGGTTCGTGGAGCCGTTCTGCCACCGGCGCGAGCAGCTGCCGCTCACCCAGATCAGCCCGATCGCGTTCAGTTATGTGGCCAAGGTGTACAGCGCGCACGCCCGCCGCGACTTCGCCGTCGCCTTCTTCGACGTGGCCGGCGAACAGCTGCGCCGGCGCCGCTCGGGTGACCGGTTCCTGGACACGTCGTTCCTCTCCGCCGTCAACGCGCTCGTCTTCGTCGTCGACCCGGAGAAGGCGCTGCCCTCGGCGCTCGGCGAACCGGCCACCGTCTACGGCGACCCGGCCTTCAACGCCGTCATGGACCGGCTCGTCGAGGTCCGCGGCGAGAAGGCCACCCAGTTCCTGCCGATCCCGGCGGCCATGGTGGTGGCCAAGTCCGACCTGCTCGCCCCGCGCCGCCCCGAGGTCGCGCGCTGGCTCAACCGCGACGACAACGTGCGGCTGAACACCGTCGCCGAGGAGAGCGAGGAGGTGTACGAGTTCCTCGCCACGAACGGCGCCGAGCGCTTCCTGCCGCCGGTGAACCGGGTCAGCGACGTGAGCCTGCACTACGCCTCGGCGGCCGGTGTCGCGCCGGTGGACGGGCACTTCCCGGCCGAGGGCTTCGGCCCGCGGCGGGTGCTGCGCCCGCTGCTGTCCCTGTTCGCCATGACCGGCGTGCTCGACCGGTCCGTGCTCGGCAACTGAAGGAGCGCCGATGACGCAACCTACGGGCCGCATCGACCAGATCGTGTTCCGCTGGCGGGCCCGGGCGGCGGCCGGCGGCGGCCAGGACGGTGTCGGCCCCGACGCCACCTCCCTGGCCGAGTCGGCGGTCGCGTGGTGGAACGAGCGGCTCGCCCTGCGCATCACCCGCGCGCCGGGGCGCAACGAACGCCCGGCGCTGGCGTACCTGCGCATCGAGGGCACCGGCGTGATCCTGCACAAGGTGCCCGCGCGGGACGACAAGAACCGGCCGGGCGCCGCGATCGCGCACGCGCTCATCGGGCCGGCCGAGCTCGTGAACGTGCAGCTCGCACTCGGACTCGAACACTGGCCGCACTGGGCCGGGCGCAACGACCCCGGGGCGTATCCGCCGGGCCGGCTCGGCGCGGTGCCCTACGCGGCCCTGCGCGAGCACGCGGACGCGGCCAACGCCCAGCCGCCGGCCGACCCCGGGCCCGCCTTCGACGAGCTGCTGGACCGGGTGCTGGCCAACCCGGCCGCCCCGCTCACCGTGGTCATGCCGGACGCGCCCGCCACCGCCCTGGTGCGCGGGCTCGTGGACGTGCTCGGCGATGTGCGCGACCTGACGTTCGCCGCGAACGAGGACGACGACACCGACCCCGATCTGCCCCGGCTGGTGTTCCTCGACGCGGTCACGGGCGGGAGCGGCTATGCGGCCACCCGCGAGCGGCTCTACCCCGGCAACGGTACGGTCCGCGTCGACGGCTTCGCGCAACAGCTCGCCGACATGTGGCGCCGCGGCGGCGCGGCCGAGCTGGCCCCGCTGCGCGGCGGGCGGGCCATCGCCGGGTCCGCGGATGTGCGGCAGTGGCAGAGCGACGTGGTGGTCGGCGGGCGCATCCTGCAGACCACGCTCCTGCAGGCGGTCGGCTCCGGCCAGGCCGCCCCCGAGCACCTGGACCTGCTGCGCACCGAGGCCGGGCAGCGCCAGATCGAGGCCGAGGCGGCCAAGCTCAACGACGGCGACCTCGCGACCACCTACCAGGCGTGGCAGCCCGCGGGTGCGCTCGGCGCGCAGTACCCGGGCGCGAGCCAGGTCATCACCCGGCTCGTCGTGCAGCGGGCGATGCGCTCCGGGGCCAGCAAGACGCTGCGCGAGTCGCTGCGCCGCTCCGCGTTCGACCCGGCGCTCGTCGACGCGCACCTGCGCGCCTGGGCCGGCCACGGCCGCAACGCGAGCGCCGCCCCGGCGTCCATTGTGGAGCTCGCGCAGCTCGCGTCCTCGTTCGGCGTGCCGCCCGCGTTGCAGTCGCCGGGCATCCGCGCGCTGATGGACCGCATCGCGCTCGCCGACCTGATCGAACTGGCCAACCGGCACACCGGCTCCGACGTGCAGATCACCGAGCTGTTGCTGAGCGCGGCGGAGAACCGGCGGTTCGAGCAGGAGGCGCTGGACGCCGCGCACACCGCGCTGGAACGCACCGACTTCCTCATCTACTGCATCCCGTTCCTGCCCGGCGATGCGCAGGTCGCGCAGGATCGGTGGCACCGGCTGCTGTTCGCCGTGTTCGGGGCGCAACTGGAGACCGAGAACGGGCGCGCGCTCCACGACGTGCTGAAGTTCCTGGCCCGGGAGGACGCACCGGAAGTACCGCCGCCGCTTGCCTTTGCTCTTCGCCGGTTTCCGCAGACGCTGGTGGGCAAGGCCCGCGTCGATCAGCTCGCGGCGCGGGACTTCTATCTGGCCGCCGGGCTCGACGACATCTGGCCGGAGCGGTCCGAACTGTTGCTCGCCGAGCGCCGCACGACCGTCCGGCAGCGTCCGGTCGCCGCGCTCGCCGGCACGGTCACGCGCTCCTCGGCCGCGCCGTCGCCCGCCTCGCGCATCTCGTCGCGGCTGCTGCTGATGGTCGGCGGGGCCGCGCTCGTCCTGGTCGCCGTGGTCGCCGTCGTCATCTTCGCCCTCCAAGGGGGATCGCAATGAGCGAGTTCCGGCTCAGCATCGACTACGGCACGACGAACACGGTCGCGTACCTGCAGCCGCCGGGGGAGACGCCGTTCGCGCTGCAGTTCGACGGGCGGCCGCTGCTGCCCTCGGCGGTGTGGGCCGACGAGCACCGCTCGCTGGTGACCGGCAACGCGGCGGTGCGCTCGGCCCGCCTCGACCCGGGCCGCTACGAGCCCAACCCGAAGCGGCGCATCGACGAGAAGCGGGTCCTGCTCGGCGGCGACGAGTTCGACATCGCGCAACTGATCGGGGCGACCCTCGCGCAGGTGTACGCCGAGGCGGTCCGCCTCGCCGGAACCGACCGCCTGCGCGTGGTGCTGACGCATCCCGCCGCGTGGTCGGCCGACCGGCAGGGCGTGCTGCGCGCGGCCGCGGGCCATGCCGGGCTGCACCAGCCGACGCTCGTCAGCGAGCCGGAGGCGGCCGCCGCGCAGCTGATCGCGTCGGGGGCCACGGTCGCCGACGGGGACCCGCTCATCGTGTACGACCTGGGCGCCGGCACCTGCGACGTGACCGCCGTGCTGCGGACCGGCCGCGAGTTCCAGCAACTGGCCAAGGCCGGGCTGGGCGACGTGGGCGGGCTCGACCTCGACGAGGTGGTGCAGAAGCGGGTCGGGCGCTCGGTCGGCGACCGGTACCCCGACGAGTGGGCCCGGCTCATGGAACCCGAGGGCCCGGACCGCTGGTCGGCCCGGCTGCTCTGGGACGACTGCCGCGGCGCGAAGGAGCGGCTGAGCACCGAACGGGTGGCCCGGGTGCAGGTGCCGCTCGTCGACGAGGACGTGTCGGTGACGCGCGGCGACTTCGAGCGCGACGCGCGGGCGTTGCTGCAGCGTACGGTGTCGATGACCGACCAGGTGCTTCGCCGGGCCAAGATCGGGCGGGACGACCGGGCGGAGCTGTTCCTGGTCGGCGGGGCGACGCGCACGCCGCTGGTGGGGACGCTGCTGGGTCAGGCGACCGGGCGCTCGCCGCGGCGGGTCGAGCATCCGGAGCTCGTGGTGGCCGAGGGGGCGCTGCGGTACCTCGCGATGCGGGCCAACGAACCCCTTTTGAAGACAACGCCATTCAGGACTACGCCGGAGGCTGCTCCGGTCTCGGTGCCGGCCTGGATTCCGCCGCAGGACGGGGGGACGCTCAAGGAACCGGCGGTGGCCACGCAGGCTCCTCCGACGCGGCGCGAGTCGGTCACCGTCAAGATGCCGCCCGCGCCAATGCCCGTTCCCCCGCCGGGCCCCGTTCCGTACGGCCCGCCGCAGCAGGACAAGCGCAAGCTGATCCCGAATCCGTACCGCCATCACGGCCCGGCCACGTTCCGCTTCGCCGCCGTGTTCGTGGCGGGCATCGTGCTCGGCCTGTTCGACGGCGTCCTGTTCACGTTGCTGAGCTGGCTGCTGATCCTGGGCGGCGGCGCGGGCCTCGGGTGGAAGCTGTTCCAGTGGGCGGTGAGCGCCCGTGACACCCGCCCGACGCGCATCGACGCGACCGGCATCACTGTGACGCTGGGCGGGCAGGACACGACGTTCCCGTGGTCGCTCATGGCGACGGTGTACATCCGCCCGTACCGCGCGAGCCGCTGGCTGGTGTGCACGCCGGCGAGCAACACGGCGCTGGGCAGCGACCACGGCACCGCACGGTTCTGGTCCCGCCCGTACAGCGTGTTCTTCCTGACCAGCACCAGCGCGTTCGGCGACGAGCTGGTCAAGGAGGCCCTGGAGCAGCACGCCGGCGACCGGTACGCGCACTGATCACTCCTTCAGCGCGTACAGCGCGACGAGCAGTTCGGACAGTGCAGCCGGGTCGCAGGCGCCCAGCGGGGTGCGCCGGGCGAGCTGCCAGTGGCTCGACCACTCGTCGTCGGCCCAGATCTCGGTGATCCACTGCTCCTCGTCCGGGTCGCGCACGCTGGTCGGCACGCCCGGGCTCAGCTCGACCAGCAGGGACCGCCCGCCGGGGAGCGGGTGGGCGAGCTGCGTGTGCCGGTTGCTCGAGAGCTGGTGCGCGTTGCCGTGCCACCGCCGCCCGTTCAGCAGCGCGTCCAGCCGCCCGGTCGGGACCGGCCCGAACCCGGCCAGGCTCGTGGCCCCGCGCTCGGCCTCGGTCAGCATCACCACCGGCCGATGGACCTGCGGGAACGGCTGCAGCACCTCGTAGTCCAGGAGCAGCTGCGACCACCCGGCGAGCTCCGCCCCGAGCTCGGCCGGATGCACGATCACGATCTGCGCGTCGGGGTGGACGGTCGTGCTCGCATCGCGCGCATCGGCGAAACTGCCGTCCTCGGCGATCCGGAACGCCCGGTCGCCGTCGCCCCACAGCAGCCGCCGGGCGAGCGGGCCCAGGATCGGGTGCGGCAGCAGCACGTCGTGCAGATCGCGCGCGGGGCGCGGCCGCCGGGTGAGCATGTCGCGCTCGAACCGCGCCGTCTGCGCCACCACGGTCGCCCGCAGGTCCTTGGCCAGTTGCTGGAACTGCTTGTACGCGTCGGGATTGCTGTCTTTGGCCCCCGGCTTCGGCGGCCGCGCCATCCGCCGCCCGTCACGGTCCACCACGAACGGCGTCAGGTGCTCGTCGATGTCCACAGTGAACACCCGCGGCCCGTAGTCGAGGGTCAGCCCCGCGTCCAGCCCGTGCGTCACGGTGAGCCGATCGGCCAGCTGCGCCGGCGACAGCCCCCGCCGCGCGGCGGCCTGGCGCAGGTAGTCGTTCGCCCGATCGTTCATCGGGCCGCCGGACATGTTCGCCGTGATGGCCAGCAGATGCCGCAGCGCCGTGTCGGTGCCGGCCGTGGCGAGGACCGCGTACCCGTCGATGGCCCGCGCGTACCGGCTCTTCGGCGGCCAGGACCGGATCAGCGGGGCCAGCTCGTCCATGGTGGCGTCGTCGCCGATGTGCGCCTGCGCGAGCAGCACCCACGATTCGGCCGCCGGCATCTTGTCGTCCAGCCAGGCCCGCAACAACGACCGCCCGAACGCGGCCACCGTCGTCCGCTCCCACCGCGCGACCGCCCGCTCGAGCTCGGGGCCGGCCGGGGCGACGAGCGGCTGCACGGCCGCCGACGACTCGACGACGACCGGAACGCCCGCGTCGCCCGGCGCGGGTTCGGGCGGGTCGGCCAGCCGAGACCGGGTCAGCAGGCGGATCAACCGGGCCGCTTCCTCGTCCGCCACCGGCGCGGGCACGGATCGCGCCCACCGCGGCAGCCGTCCTTCCGACCCGAGCGCGGCGACCATGGCCGGCGGCAGCAGCGAGTCCGGGGGTACGGCAACGGACAGGTAGCCGAGCGCGTCGTCGGCGTGCTGCCGCGGCCGCCCCGGCTTGCCCTGCGCGACCGGCGTGAGCGCCCGCACCGCCGTCTCCGCGTGCCGCCGCAACCACAGCCGCGCGAACAACCGCGACGATCCGAGGTTCCGCAGCCACCCGGCGACCAGCATGGCCGCCTCCGGAGCGCGGAACGGCAACAGCACGAACCCCAGGCCGTCCGCGTTCGCCCCGGCCTCCTCCAGGGCCAGCGGCAGCGCGTCCGGGCCGAACCGGGCGACGGCGACCCGGACCAGGTCGATCCGCTGCGGCTGCCACACCGGCAGGTCCGTTGGCAGCAGGCGCCGCGCCACCGCCTCGGGCCCGCGCGACAGCAGCCACGCGACCTGCGGCGGGGTCAGATCGGCGAACCGGCCCGCGCGCGTGGCCGCGGCGGCCCAGTCGGGCTGCTCGCGCCCGTGGTCGAGGGCGGCCGCGCGGGACAGCCAGGACTCTCGTTCGCCGGGGAGCCAGACCATGAGCGGGGTGTCAGGTGCCACGGCGCCCTAATGTGCCAGAAGTACCAGCTTTCCGCGTACCTTGCCCTGCTCGCTCACGCGGTGCGCCTCGGCCACGTCGGCCAACGGGAACGTCCGCGCGACCGGCAGCGCGAACCGGCCGGCGTCGATCAGCGGGCCGATCTCGGCCAGGGCGTGCAGGGCGCGGCCGGTGTCGCCCCGGCTGAACCGCACCCCGTGCTGCTGCGCGCCCGCGAAGTCGGCGATCGTTACGACGTGGTCCGGGTCGCCGCCGGCCAGGGCGATCAGCTCCGGGAGCACGCCGCTGCCCGCCACGTCCAGCGCCAGGTCGACGCCGTCCGGGGCGAGCGCGCGCACGCGCTGGGTCAGGCCCTCGCCGTACGGCACGGAGAAGGCGCCGAGCGACCGCACGTACTGCTGGTTGTCCGCGCCGGCCGTGCCGATGACCCGGGCGCCGCGGGCCACCGCCAGCTGCACCGCGGCGCTGCCCACGCTCCCCGACGCCCCGCTGATGAGCAGGGTGCCGCCGCGGGCGACGCCGAGCTGGTCCAGGGCGCGCCAGGCCGTCTCCACAGCGGCCGGGAGGGCGGCCGCCTCCGGGAAGCTCAGCGAGGGTGGGATCGGGGCCCAGTGCGACAGCACCGCCAGCTCGGCCTGGGCCGCGCCGGCGCTGGAGAAGCCATACACCCGGTCGCCGAGCGCCACGCCCGTCACGCCGGGGCCCAGCTCGTCGGCGATGCCCGCGGCCTCGTAGCCCAGGGTCTGCGGGAGCTCCTGGTCCATGAGCCCCTCGCGCTTCTTCCAGTCGCTGGCGTTGACGCCGGCCGCGCGAACCGCGATCCGGATCTCGCCCGGACCCGGATGAGGGTCGGGGAGGTCGGCGAGTTCGAGAACCTCAGGGCCGCCGAATCGGCTGAAGCGGACCGCCTGCATGGGTCACATTGTCGCAGCTCGCAACCCGTCGACCAGGATGGACAGCAAACGCGGACCGCGCGCGTCCAGTTCCGCGTCGTCCAGCCGGGACAGCCAGCTGATCAGCACGATCACGTCCCGGGCCTGCGCGTCCGGGCGGACGGTGCCCGCCGCGCGGCCCGCGACCAGCAGCAGCTCCACCGCGTCGCCGATCGGGCCCAGGCTGTGGGCGGCCAGGTCGCGCCAGGTGGCGGCCTCGACGGCGGCGAACACGTCACGCTTGATGCGGGCGTACGCCGCCACGCGGTCGAACCACGCCGCCAGGGCGTCCAGTGGGGGAAGAGTCTCCAGCAGCTGCGGCGCGGCGGCCACGAGGTCGCCCACCTCCTGGCGGTACACCTCGGACAGGAGGTCCTCGCGGGTCGGGAAGTGCCGGTAGAGCGTGCCCTGGCCGATCCCGCACGCCTTCGCGACCGCGTTCAGCTTCAGCTCGCCGGGCTCGCGGACCAGCTCGCGGGCGGGGCGGCAGGCGGTACCGCTGCCGCTTTGAAGGTCGACGTCGTCGCCGCCGCGGACCTGGAGGCGCTGGTGGGGTTGGCCGTCGAGCGGTTCGGGCGGCTCGACGTGCTCGTCGGCAACGCGGGGGTCAGCCGGATCGGGCCGGTGGCCGACCTCGACCTCGCGGGGTGGTCGGCCATGGTCGACGTGAACGTCAAGGGCATCCTGCACGGGATCGCCGCGGCCCTGCCGGTGTTCCGCCGCCAGGGCTCGGGCCACCTGGTGACCGTCGTGTCGACGTCGGGGCTGAAGATCGTGCCGACGCAGGCGGTCTACGCCGGAACGAAGAACGCGGTCCGCACGCTGCTGGAGGCGCTGCGCCAGGAGAGCACCGACGGGGTGCTGCGCACGACGTCGATCTCGCCGGGGTACGTGCGGACCGAGCTCATCGACCATGCCGTCGACGATCCCGCGGTGCGGGAGCAGGCCCAGCAGCACATGGCGGAGCTCGGCATCGACCCCGACGCCGTCGCGCGGGCCATCGCGTTCGCGATCGACCAGCCCGACGACGTCGAGATCGGCGACCTCACGATCAGGCCGACCCGCCAGGGATGAGGCTCAGCTGAGCGTCACCAGCCGACGGCGATCAGCATGTACTGCGGATTGTTCAGCGCGATGAAGCTCGACTGGTTGGCGGCGTCGTCGTACGGGAAGCCGTACGCCTTGTTCCCGATCGCGTGGTTGTGCCAGAACCGCGCGTAGTAGTTGGCCGGCGCCGCCTGGTAGAACTTGCTCACGTCGCCCCACTGGCCCTGCGGCAGCTGGGCCACGTGCCGGTTGAGGGCGCCGCACAGCGCCGCGTTCTGCGCGAGTGAACCCGCGCAGCCGAAGACGTCGCCGGTCGACACGTTCAGGCCCAGCGACGACGTGTACGCCTTGTAGTAGTTCTGATACTGCCCGCCCGGCAGGAACTGGGCGGACTTGCTCGGCGCGAGGATCCGGTACGGCGCCTGCACCTGGGCCAGGTGCTTGAACTGGGCCGGCATCGCGGTCACGAACTCCTGGAACGTGGCGGTGCGGCCCTGCGCGAAGACGGCCTGGGTCTCGCCGACCGTCGCCTCCTGGCCGCCCTTGGTGTGCACGCGCAGCGCGAGCTTGAGGCCGAAGCCGTCCACCCGGGTGGTGTTCACGCCGATCCAGGCGGCGGTGGTGTTGAGCTCGATGAAGTCGGAGTACTGGCTGTCCGGGGTGCCGAGGTGGAAGTACATCCGCGCGGCCGAGATGACCGGCACGTCGACGAACTGCTGCTCGGCGATCGAGTGGGTCTGGCCGTTGAAGGTCCAGAACACCTTGTTGTCGGGGTACTGCCCGTTCGTGCGATTGAGCACCTTGAACGTCATGACCCGGCTGGAGACGGGGATGCCGGTCGTGGAACCCCAGAAGTCGGCGGCCGAAGCTGGCGGTGCGCCCAGGAACACGAGGGCCGCGACGACGACAAAAACCATCAGGCGACGCATCAGGGCCTCACTTCCGGTACACGGCGACATAGTCGATCTTCATCGCGTGGCCGCCCGCGGTGGCCGCGTTGGGGCCGCCGCCGAAGGCACCGGGGAAGCCGCCCCCGATCGCCAGGTCGAAGATGATGAAGAAGGGGTGGTCGACGGCGTTGCTCCAGGTCGCGGCCGGCACCTGGTTGGCGTTCACGGTGAAGTAGTTGGCGCCGTCGCGGTACCAGCGAATCTGTTCGGGCTTGACCGAGCGGTCGATCTGGACCGCATAGGTGTGGTAGCCCGTCTGGCAGCCGGCGCAGGCGCGCTCGCCGCTGCCGATGCCGGTCGACTCGTTGCACGGGCCGCCGGGGTTCGTGCCGCAGTGCAGGGTGCCGAAGACGGAGCTGCGGCCGTTGACGTCCTCCATGATGTCGATCTCGCCGGACGTCGGCCACGGGGTGCCGGTGCGCAGCGGGGCGCCGAGCATCCAGAACGCCGGCCAGTAGCCGGCGCCGTTGGCCGTGGTCACGTCCGGTTGCTGGATCGAGGCCTTGACCAGCAGCACCCCGCCCGCGCCGGCCCCGAAGGTCGCCTTGGTCTCGACGCGCCCGGAGGTCCAGCCGGTGGCCGGGTTCGTGCCCGCGTGCCTGGCCTTGAGGATCAGGTGGCCGTTGCCGTCGCGGTACACGTTCTGCGTGCTGCTGGTCATGGTCTCGATCTCACCGGTGCCGAAGCTGCTGCCCGGGCCGGTGTCGTAGATCCAGGTCGCGGTGTCGAGGCCGGTGTTGGCCGCCCCGTCGAAGTCACTGGCCCAGATCTGGGTGAAGCCCGCGGGCGGGGCCGGGATCGCGGCGCTCGCGGCGGTGCCGGGCGCCACGATCCCGGCGGTCAGGAGGCTCACGACGGTGGCGGCCCTCGTCAGCCGTTGCATTGACATAACGCACTCCCATCGACGATCTCCAATCACGATAGAAGCGAATCGATGCCGTGAATGTAAGAGTCTTGTCAGAAGCTGTAGGGCGTCTCGTACTCCGGCCGCAGCACCCGCGCCCGCGGCGACACCCGCCGGATCTCGGCGACGAACGCGTCCAGCTTGGCCGCGTCGGCAGCGGGCGCCACCGGCGGATTCTGCAGCGGCCGCTCGAAGTCGTCCCAGTGCACCGGCACCACGACCCGCGGATGTTCCAGGGCCTTGAGCAGCCGCGCGGTGTAGTCGTGCACGATCCCGCCGGACGGCAGGGCCACCATCGCCACGTCCGGCGCCAGGCCGGTCAGGTTGCGCTCGACGAAGTCGCTGCCGCCCATGAAGAACACCTTCGGCCCGCCGGCGATCGAGACCTGGTACGCGAGCGTGTCGCCCTCCGGCAGGTCCGCGATCGTCCGCGGCGCCGGCGGCTGGGTCACCCGCACGCCCGGGAAGGCGAGGGAGTACGCGGGGTTGCGGCTGTGCAGCGCGGCCACCACCTCCACGGTGTAGTCGCCGAAGTCGAGGACCTCGCCGCCCTTGACCGGCACCGCCTGCGCGGCCGGCACGCCCGAGGCGAGCGCGAGGTGGTACGCCGTCAGCGTCCCCAGCACCCGCACGCCCGCGACGGTTTTCGCGATGTGCGGTACGTCGTTGAAGTGGTCCCAGTGCGTGTGCGTGACGAGCACCGTCTCCGGCTTGCCGATCCGCGGCCCGATCGCGTCCGCGTCCACCCGCAGCGGGGTCCCCGGGTCGAAGGCGCCGGTGAACAGGCCGGTGGGATAGCGGGACAGGTACGGGTCGACGAGGACCGTGCGGCCGTTCACGTCGATGCGCCAGCCGGAGGTGCCGAACCAGCGGAACGTCCCCGTGCGCGGGCGGGCCGCGGCGGCCGGGGGAGCGAGGGCGGTCAGGCCGGTCGCCACGGCGGTGCCGGCGACGGCGGTCTTCATCAGGGCACGTCGGTTCAGGTCGGACATGTCGCCCACCCAAGCAGTCCCGGCCGCGGCCTGTCCAAGACCGGTGGACCGAACGAGCGATAGCCGATCCGATATCAGCCCTGCTCACGCAGCAGGTTCACGGCGGCCGCGGCGGCCCGGCCGAGGGCGGTGTCGGCGTCGATGCGGGGCGCCGGGCCGCCGTCGATGAAGACCGCGACCGCAAAACGACTGCCGCTCCGGTACTCCACGACGCCGATCTCCATCGCCAGCCCCGGCAGCGTCCCGGTCTTGCCCGCGACCCGCACGTCGGCCGGGAAGCCCGACCGCAGCCGGGTCCACGACATCTGCCGCGCCATCAGCCCGCGCACCGCCGCGCAGGCCCCGGCCGGCCCGGCCTCGTCCCGCCAGATCAGCCCGAGCAGCCGGGTCAGCTCCCGCGGCGTGCTCGACGTCGTGCGCGCCGGGTCGAACACGCGCAGCGCCGCCACCCGCTCCGGCGGCAGCGTCGGGAACAGCCGCGCGAACTCGGCGTCGTCGCGCGCGCCGATGTCGGCGAACATCGACTCGAGCATCTGCCGCGGCCCGCCGACGATCCGCGTGCGGTGCAGCCCGAGCTCGGCCGCGAGCAGCCCGAGCACGTCGGGGCCGCCGAGCCGGTGCAGCAGCACGTCGGCGGCGGTGTTGTCGCTGATGGACATCGCGAAGTACGCCAGGTCGCGCAGGGACATCTCGACGTCGTCGGCGCATCCGGCCGTTCCCCAGCCGCCGAACCGGTCGCCGGCCCCGATCACGACCCGCTCGGCCGGGTCGAGCACCCCGGCCGCGGCCTGCCGCGCGAACTCCAGGACCAGCAGCACCTTCACGATCGAGGACAGGACGACCGGCTCGTCCGCGCCGACCCCGACCGCGCGGCCCGAGTCGATGTCGCACGCGTGCAGCCGTCCCCGGACCCCGGCGGCGGCGAAGACCTCCTCGATTACCATAGGGTCACTGTATGGCCGACCTTTCCAGGCATCTGCGGCAGTTCCTCGTCGTCGCCGAGGAGCTGCACTTCGGCCGGGCCGCGGAGGTGCTCGGCATCGCCCAGCCGCCGCTGAGCCAGGCGATGCGCCGGCTGGAGCGCGAACTGGGCGTGACGCTGTTCGACCGGCTGCCGCGCGGCACCGAGCTCACCGCGGCCGGCCGGGCGCTGCGCGACGAGGCCCCGCAGTTCCTGGGCGCCGAACGCCGGCTGCGCGCGCTCATGCACAGCATCCGCGACGGCGACCTCGGCACCCTGCGCGCCGGGGTGCCGCCCGAGACCCCGGCCGCCGCGCTGGGCGAGCTGCTGCGCCGCCTCGGCGAGCAGGCCCCCGGCCTCGACGTCGACCTGCAGGAGCTCACCACCGCCGAGCAGCTCGACCTGCTCGCCGGCGCCCGGCTGGACGTCGGCCTGGTCCACCACCCGGTCACCGCGGCCGACCTGCGCCGCGGCCCCGTCACGCGCGTCCGGCTCGGCGTCGTGCTGCCCCGCGTCTCGCCCCTGGCCCGGCTCACCGAGCTGACCGTGGACCAGCTCGCAGGCCAGGGCCTCGTGGTCTTCCCGCGGGCGACGGCGCCGCAGTGGTACGACACCCTCATCAACGCCTGCCGCGAACTGGGCTTCGTGCCGTCGCGCGTGCGGCACGCCCGCAACCCGGAGTTCCTCTGCGGCCTCGTCCTGGCCGGCCTGGGCATCGGCCTGGAGCGCGAGGACGCCGTGCGCCGCGAGCCCCGCGTGGCGTGGCGCCCGCTGGCCGGCGACCCGCTGTGGCAGGAGACCTCCGCCGTCTGGCCCCGGCGCGCCCCGCATCCGGCCGCCGAGCGCTTCGGCGCCCTGGCCCGCGAGGTGCTGGAGCCCCGCAACGACGCCCCGGGCCGCATCCTGGGCGCACCCGGCCCCTGGTCGGTCGTGTTCGACACGGTGTCCTGACGTCCTGGCGTCCGTCCTCCGCCCGGATCGGAAAAAAGTCGCCGCGACGGTGATCCGATCGCGGCCCGGACCGCGACAGTGGTGGCATGCAGACGCCGACACCGAGCGACGCCGACCTGCTGGCGCGGGTCGCGGCCGGTGACGAACGCGCGCTGCGCGAGCTGGTCGAGCGGCACTCGGCGTGGCTGGCGCTGCGGCTGCGGCGGCGCACCCCGGATGAGGAGCTGGCCGCCTCGGCCCTGCAGGACACGTTCGTCGCGGTGTGGCAGCAGGCGCGGCGGTACCGCGGCGACGGCGACGTCGGTGCCTGGCTGTGGGGCATCGCGATCCGGCAGCTGGTTTCGCGGCTGCGGGTCCGGCGCGGGCCGACGCCGGTGAGCCAGCAGGTGGTCGCCGCGCTGTCGCCGAGCCTGCGCAGCGCCGAGGACGAGCTGCTGGCCGCCGTCGAGCACGGCGACCTCGGCGCGGCGCTGCGCGGACTGTCCCCGCAGCTGCGGGAGGCGCTGCAGGTGACGGTGCTGGACGGGCTCAGCACGAGCGAGGCCGCCCTGCTGCTCGGGGTGCCGCAGGGCACGGTGAAGAGCCGGGTACGGCTGGCCAAGGCCCGCCTGCGCCGGCAGTTGCTGGAGGGACTGGCATGAGCTGGCACGTCGACGACGAGACCTGGCGCGGGTACGCGGCCGGGCGGCTCGACCCGGTGGCCGAGGCCGCGCTCGAGCAGCACGTGACGGTGTGCGCGCCGTGCCGGGCGGGCGCCCGCCCGCTGGTGCCGGACGTGGGTGTCCTCTGGGACGCGGTGCACGCCGAGATCACCCGGCCCCGGCCGCCCTGGCCGCTGCGGATGCTCGCCCGGCTCGGCGTGCCCGAGTCCGACCTCGTCGTCGTGGCGGCCGCCCGCGACCTGCGGCTGTCCTGGTCCGTGGCGGTCGGGGCGGCGGTGTGCTGCGCCTTCCTCGCCGGGCTGGCCCCGGTCCGGCTGCCGGGCGGGCCGGCCACGATGTTCCTGCTGCTCGCGCCGCTCATCCCGGTGCTCGCGGTGATCGCCACCTACGACGCCACCGACCCCTTCCGCGAGGTCTCGGGGACCACGCCGTACTCCAGGCTGCGGCTCGCCCTGCTGCGCACCGCGGCCGCCCTGACCGCGGCGGTGCCGCTGACCGTGGTGGCGGCGCTGGCCGTGCCGGCCCTGCACGGGTACTTCGCCACCTGGCTGCTGCCCGGGCTCGCCCTGACCGTGGCCGCGCTGATCCTGCTGACCTGGCTCACGGCCCGGGCCGCGACCGCCGCGGTGGCCGCCGGCTGGCTGGTGCTGGCCTCGGTCGCGGCCGGTACCGGCGGGCTGCACCCGCTGGCCACCACCCGCCGGGCAGGCCGGTTCGGCGCTCGTCGTGGCCGTCCTCGCCGTCGTGCTCGTGCACGTCACCACCACCCACCACGCCCGGGGAGCCGCCCGATGACCGCCGACCTCGTCGACGTTTCCAAGATCTATGGCCGTACCGTCGCGCTGCACCCGACCACGCTGCGCTTCGGCACCGGCGTGATCGGCCTGCTCGGCCCCAACGGCGCCGGCAAGACCACCATGCTGCGGGTGCTGTCCAGCGCCCTCGCGCCGAGCACCGGCACGGTCGCCGTGGCCGGCCACGCCGTCACCGGCTCGCACGCCGAGCGCACCGCGGCCCGGCGCCGGATCGGGTACCTGCCGCAGGAGGTCGTGTTCCCGCGCGGCATGACCGCGTTCGGGTTCCTCGACTACATCGCCGTGCTCAAGGAATGGGCCGACACGACGAACCGCCACGAGGAGGTACGCCGGGTGCTCGCCCTGGTCGGGCTGGCCGAGCGGGCCACGGTCAAGGTGAAGGCCCTCTCCGGCGGCCAGCGGCGCCGCCTGGCGATCGCGCAGGCCCTGCTCGGCGACCCCGCCCTGCTGATCCTCGACGAGCCCACCACCGGCCTCGACCCCGAGCAGCGGGCCTCGCTGCGCGGCCTGCTGTCCGGCCGCCCCGGCACGGTGCTGATCTCCACCCACCAGACCGAGGACGTATCGGCCCTCTGCGACCGGGTCGTCGTGCTCGACGGGGGACGGGTCCGCTTCGACGGCACCGTCCCGGAACTGCTCGCCACCGCCGCCGACCGGGTCCACCAGGGCGCCGAGGCCAGTCCCGGCGCGGTGCAGACCTGGCGGACCGGCACCGGCCTGGTCCGCTCCGTCGGCGGCCGGCCCGCCCCCGGCTCCTCCGCCGTCGAGCCGACGGTCGAGGACGCCTACCTGCTGCTGCGCAGCGCCGATGTCGAAGGAGCCGTGGCATGACCGCCGCCGTCACCCCCGTCGCGCCCATGCTGGGCGTGCTGACCCGGCGGGAGATCCGCCACTACCTCACGGCCAAGCTCTACTGGCTCGGCGCGGCCCTGCTCGCCGTGGTCACCGCGATCGACCTCGCCGGCTCCTCGTCCTCCACCACCGCCGGCGGCGAATATTCGTCCTCGGCGCTGAGCATGATCGGCCCGGCCGCGCTGCTGGGCGTCCTCGGCCTCATCGTCATGGCCGGGCTGGCCCGCCGCTCCGACCGCGCCGCCGCGGCCGCGGGCTCCGTCGCGGTGCCGGAGCGCACCCGTACCGCCGCGCTCGCCGGGGCCGTGGTCGTCCCCGTCGCCACCGCGCTGCTCTGGTACGCCGCCGCCCTGGCCGAGTACGCGATCCACCCACCCGCGCCGGCGACGGTGCCGTTCGGCCCGTTCGGCGACGGGCACGTGTTCGCCGTGATGTTCGCCTCCGGCGTGCTCCCCGCGCTCGGCGGCCCGCTGCTCGGCCTGCTCCTCGCCCGCTGGCTGCCCGGCCGTGGCGTCACCCCGCTCGCGGTCGTCCTGCTCGTGCTGGTCACGATCCTGATGCAGGGCAACTTCGAGTCGACCTGGCGCTGGCGGGTGGTCTGGCCCTGGACCTACTGGTACGGCCCGCTCGGCTGGAACACCGGCACCGGGCACTGGGTCGCGCTGCCCGGCTCGCCCCAGCTCTGGATCGTCTACCTCCTGGCCCTGTGCGCCCTCGGCCTGCTCGTCGCGCTCTACCACGACCCGGAGTCGCCCCGGACCCGGCTGCGGCTGCTGATCGCCGCCACCCTCGCCGTCGCCGTGGCCGCCCTGGTGCTCACCATGCTGCTCGGCCTGCCCGCGGCCGTGTACAACCCGCTCACCGGCCCCGCCGCCTGATGCTCCGCCACGCCGCCCGGGCGGTCCCGTGGCCCCTGGTCGCGGCGGCCGCCCTGCTCATCGCCGCTCTGTTCGCGGCGGTCCGGTTCGACAACTGGACCCTCTGGCCGCTGCAGGGCACCGCGGTCGGCCTGCTCGCCGGCGCGGTCGGCTGGTGCCTGGACGAGCCGGCCGCCGCCGTCGTCGACCCCGCCCCGCGCGGCCTGGCCTGGCGCACCCTGGCCCGGACGACCGGCACCGCGACGCTGCTCGCGGCCTGGTCCGCCGCCGTGTGGTGGGCGCGGGCCGAGCTGTACGGCCACCCCTGGGCCGTCCTCGGCCAGGGCTACGCGGCCGCGGCCGTCGCGACCGCCTGGGTGACCTGGCGCCGCACCCGCGGCGAGGCCACCCCCGGGCAGCGCTGGGCGATCGCCGTCATCCCGGCGGTCACGGTCTGGGCCCTGGTCCGCCCGTTCGAACGCCACCTGCCGGTCTTCCCGTACGCCTCCGGCGGCGACTACGGCAACTGGACGGCCAGCGGCACCGGCTGGACGGCAACCGGCGCGGCCGCGCTCGCCGCGCTGGCGGTGACGCTCACCCGCGAGTCTCAGCTGTACCGTTCGAGCAGCGCCACACACCGCTCCGGACTCTCCACGTGAGCGTTGTGCCCGAGCCCGTCGATGCTCACCACGTCCACCCCGAACCGGGTCAGCTGCTCGTCCGTGTTCATCGGATCGGCCCCGCCCCGGGCCAGGGTGACCGCGGTGTTCGCCCGCCGCAGGAGTTGATCCATGTCCGGCGCCCCGACCGCGAACGCCCGCGGATCGAGGTTGAGCCGCCAGCGCCCGTCCTCCTCGCGCACCCCGTCGAGCGCCGCCGGCTCGTCCGCGCCGACGATCCCGGCCAGCCCGGCCACCTTCAGGTGCCGCGCGACCGCCTCCTCGCGCGTGTCGAACCACTGCACGGGCCGTTGCGCGAGCGCCTGCGAGCGGTCGAGCTCCTCCTGGGTCCAGGCCACCTTGATGCCGAGCCCGACGACCGCCTTGAGCGGCGTTCGTGCGGCCAGCGCGAGGCCGACCACACCACCGAGGGAGTGCCCCAGCACCACGGTGCGTGCGGGCTCCTCGACCAGCGGCAGCACGTGGTCGGCGATTGCTTCGAAGGTGTACTCCGCGAGCTCCCCCGCCCGGCCATGGCCCGGCAGATCGGGGGCCACGACGCGGCCGGGCCACCGGTCGGCGAGCAGCGGCCCCCAACCGTCCCAGACCGAACCGGTCCCGCCCAGCCCGTGGAGCAACAGCAGCAGCATCTCCGCAGTGTATGGGCGGCGGGCCTCGAGACAATCGATCCGCGGAGCGGGATGATTCGTCGATGATGATCCGTGCGGCTGCGGAAGTGCTGACGGCGATGCTGGCCGAGGCCGGTGTCGGGCCCGGCGCGGTCGCCGCGGCCGACGTGCCGACGATCGTCGAGGTCTTCCGGCGTTTCGCGGGCGTTCCGGTTGAGGATGCCGCCCCGATCGAGGAGGACGGCGACGGAGTTCTGGCCGAGTACGGGACGTTCGGCTTCCGCGGCCGGGACGAGTTCTGCGCCGTACTCACCCGGCAGTGCATCGAGCCTGGCGACGACCAGGTGATCTGGCAGCTGCACTGCACGCTCCACTGGGCTCCCAGCGCCGCGACCGAAGGGCTGGGCTCCGGGCAGCTGTGGTCCTTCGACACCTCCCTGGACGAGTTCTTCGCCGAGGCCGTCGCGCTTCCCGGCTGGGCCTGGGCAATCACATCCCCGGTAGCGCCCCTCGACCTCGAGATTGCGTTCGGCGAGGTCTGAGCGACGCTAATTCGGTTGCCGCGCCGGCGGGCGGCCGGGCATCCTGGGCGGCATGACGTACTGACGGACCACCCCAGTGGCATCACCCCTCATCCGTCCGTGTCGTCTTCGAAGGACCTCTCCTTTTGGCTGCCAGCGTTTCCCTTTTCGCGTCCCCGCACAGCTGGATCGAGTCCGACGCCGTTGCGCAGTGTCACCAGGTGGCCGCGCTCGACGGGATGGAGCACGTCGCCGGCATGCCCGATCTGCATCCTGGCAAGGGTGCGCCGATCGGGGCCGCGATGCTCTCGTCCGTGCTGTACCCGTTGCTCGTCGGCTCCGACATCGGGTGCGGGATCGCCGTGTTCCCGATCGCGCTCAAGAAGCCGGTGCCGGAGAAGCTCGCGGCCCGCTTCCCCGACCTCGACGTCCCGGTCGCGCCCGAGCCGGGCGAGGACATCCCGGCCGGGTACACCGACGGGCTCGGCACCGTCGGGCGCGGCAACCACTTCGTCGAGCTCGCCCGCGTGCAGACCGCCTTCGCGGAGCGCGCGGGGCTGCGCGAGCGCGACCTCGTGCTCATCGTCCACAGTGGATCGCGCGGGCTCGGTGAGCGGATCCTCCGCGAGCACACCGAGGTGCACGGGGCCGGGCCGGCGGCGGATCCCGAGACCTACCTCAAGGCCCACGACGAGGCGGTGCGGTGGGGGTCGCTCAACCGGCGGCTCCTGGCCGAACGGGTCGCGCTCGCGCTCGGGGCCGAGCCGGCCGAGCCCATCGTCGACCAGTGCCACAACCTCGTCGAGGTCGTGGACGGGTCGAAGTACCTGCACCGCAAGGGGGCCGCGCCCGGGGACGGGAAGGACGTGCTCATCGCCGGTACCCGCGGGACACCGTCCTATGTGGTCGCCACGCACGCCGGTCGCGAGGCCGGGTGGTCGGTCGCGCACGGGGCCGGGCGCAAGATGTCCCGGGCCGACGCGCTCAAGCGTGGGAAGGCCAAGCACACCGTGGAGGAGCTGCGGCGCACGCCGGTCGGGTCGTACGTGGTGTGCGGGGACCGGCAGCTGCTGTTCGAGGAGGCGCCGACCGCGTACAAGCGCATCGAGCAGGTGATCGCCGACCTCGTCACGCACGGGCTGGCGACACCCGTGGCGGTGACGGTGCCGGTCGTCACCTACAAGACGGCCGAGCCGAAGCGGCGCCGATGACGGTGTACCTCATGCTGTCCGCCGGCCGCGGCCCGCGCGAGTGCGAGTGGGCCGTGGCCGAGCTGGCCAAGCGCCTGGAGCGGGACGCGGCCCACCGAAACATCCCGACGAAACGCCACGAGAGCACTCCCCGATCCGTCGTGGTGGAACTGCAGGGGCCCGGAGCCGAGGCGTGCGCGAAAGCGTGGACGGGCACGCTGTGCTGGCAGGCGAACAGCCCGTACCGGCCGAATCACGGCCGCAAGAACTGGTACGTCATCGCCCGGCCCTGCACGCTCGACGCCCCGCGCACCGAGTTCCGGGAGTCCGATGTGGACATCGTGCCGTGCCGGACCGGCGGGCCGGGCGGGCAGCGGCGCAACAAGGTCAGTACCGCCGTGCGGGCCACCCACCGGCCGACCGGGCTGGTCGTGGTGGTGGACACCGAGCGGCACTTCGGGCTCAACCGCGGCCTCGCGCTGCGCCAGCTCCGCGAGCGGCTGGAACGCGGCGATCAAGACGCGGCGAACGCGCTGGTCACGGCCCGTTGGCAGATCCATGACGAGATCATCCGGGGCGATCCGATCAGGACCGAGCGTCCCTAAACTTTCGCTGAGCCCGACAGAAGTTGTCGACATTTCGGCGGAAGTCCTTTAGCGTGGCGTACCACATCGACGTTCATCGGTTCCGCCAGTACCGATGAGCGGCGCTGACCCGTGCCCGTCTTCGGCGAGCGCGCGCGGGAGTCCGTGACGGCTCCTACCCTCCCTGGAGCGATCCATGAAGCGATGGACGACCCTCTTCGCCGCGCTGCTCGTGGGCGCCGGCCTGTTGCCCGCGGTTCCGGCCGCGGCCGCCGTGCCACCGCAAGAGCCCGGCGTCACCCTGCGCGTCTTCGACCTGCAGACCCCGCAGAGCTCCATCTGCGTGCTGAAGACGGGCCAGACGCCCAACATCGACAAGCTCATGCCGACCGTCAACTGGTCCACCGCGGCCGACTTCGGGCTGGAGAACTATTTCCAGGCCCAGGTGCTCGGCAACGTCAACATCGCCACGGCCGGCACCTATGCCTTCCGGCTCACCAGCGACGACGGCTCGCGCCTGGCCGTCGACGGCGCGACCGTGATCAGCAACGACGGGCTGCACGGGGCGACCGCGGTCGAGGGCAGCGTCGCCCTGACGACCGGGTACCACGCGCTGCGCATCGACTACTTCGAGCGCGACGGCGGCCAGCAGCTGACCCTGGAGTGGCGGCCGCCGGGTGCCACCGCGTTCGCCGTCGTGCCGAACTCGGTGCTGAGCACGGACTCCGGCGTCGTGCGGGTGACCGCGCCCGGGCGCAAGGAGTGCGAGGGCAGCGGTGACGCGCCGGGCGACGGGCTTCCGCTCTCGTCGGTGCACCCGGGGTACACCCTCACGAATTTGCGGCCGAATGGCTTCAATCCGCAGGTGAGTGCCATGGACTGGTTCCCCGACGGGCGTCTGGCCATCGCGACCTGGGGTGGCAGCCTCAACACCACCGGCGAGGTCTACATCCTGCGCAACGTGACGGGCGCTACGTCGCCCGGGCAGGTGCAGTACACCCGGATCGCGAGCGGGCTCAGAGAGCCGATGGGGCTCAAAATCGTCGACGGCATCATCTATGTCTCGCAGAAGCATGAGCTGACCGAGCTCACCGACACCAACGGCGACGGGCAGATCGACCGGTACCGTACGGTGGCGACCTGGCCGTTCGACGGCAACTTCCACGAGTTCGGGTTCGGGCTGCTGTACCAGGACGGCTTCTTTTACATGAACCTGTCCGTTTCGATCAACGAGGGCGGCGCGACGACCGAGCCGCAGGGCTCGGCGAACCGCGGCACCAGCCTGAAGATCAACCGGTCGACGGGGGCCGTGCAGTACGTCGCCGGCGGCCTGCGCACGCCCGACGGCATCGGCTGGGGCCCGGCCGGCGAGATCTTCGTGACCGACAACCAGGGCGGCTGGCTGCCCGCCTCGAAGCTGGTGCAGATCAAGCAGGACCGCTTCTTCGGCCACTACACCAACCCCGACGGCCCGTTCGACAACCAGCCGATCACCCAGCCCGTGCTGTGGCTGCCGCAGAACGAGATCGCCAATTCACCGAGCACCCCGCTGGTACTCCACAGTGGACCCTACGCGGGCCAGCTCGCGTTCGGCGACGTGACGTATGGCGGGATCCAGCGCGCATCGCTGGAGAAGGTCAACGGGGAGTACCAGGGCGCGGTCTTCCGGATGACGCAGGGCCTGGAGATGGGCGTCCTGCGGATCAGCGAGGGGCCGGACGGCGCGCTCTATGCCGGCGGGCTCGGGGCCGGCGGCAACTGGGGCCAGGAGGGCAAGCTCACCTACGGCCTGCAGAAGATCACCCCGAACGGCGCGAACCCCTTCGACTTCAAGGCGATGCGGGTCAAGCCGGGCGGCTTCGAGCTGGAGTACACGCAGCCGGTCTCGACCGAGACGGCGGCCAACCTCGCCTCGCACTACACCTTCAAGCAGTGGCGGTACGTCTCGACGCCGGCCTACGGCGGCCCGAAGGTCGACGAGGAGTCGCTGCAGGTCACCTCGGCCACCCTGTCGTCCGACCGGCTGAAGGTGACGGTGCAGGTGGCCGGGCTCAAGCCGGGCCGGGTCGTCCACGTGCGCTCGCCGCGGCCGTTCACGTCGACGAGCGGCGAGTCGCTGTGGAGCACCGAGGCGTGGTACACCCTCAACGCCCTCGCCGACGGCACGCTCCCGCCGACCGGCCAGCAGGAGGCCGAGCACTCGGGCCTCAGCGGCAGCGCGGGCGTCGCGACCGACCACAGTGGATACACCGGCAGCGGGTTCGTTGCCGGGTTCGGCAACCAGGGCGCCGCCGCCACGTTCAGCGTCGCCGCCCCGAGCGCCGGCTCCTACAACGTGGCCCTGCGGTTCAGCAACGGACCCAACCCGTCCGCGGGATCCAAGACCGTCAGCTTGTACCTCAACAATGCCAAGGTGAAACAGGTCGCGCTGGCCGACACCGGCAACTGGGACACCTGGGCGACGCAGACGGAAACGCTCACCCTGCGCGCGGGCGGCAACACGATCGCGTACAAGGTGGACAGTGGTGACATCGGCCACGTCAACCTGGACAACATCGTCGTCACCCCGGCCGGCGGCGGCTCCACGGCCGACCACACCGGCACCATCACCGGCATCGGCGGCAAGTGCGTCGACGTCAGCAACGCCGGCACCGCCAACGGCACCAAAATCCAGCTGTGGACCTGCAACGGCTCGACCGCGCAGAGCTGGACCCGCACCGGCGACACCCTCCGCGCCCTGGGCAAGTGCCTGGACATCGACAACGGGGGCACCGCGAACGGGACGAAGGTGCAGCTGTACACCTGCAACGGCTCGGCCGCCCAGGTCTGGCAGGCCCAGTCCGACGGCACGCTGCGCAACCCGCAGTCCGGCCGGGTGCTCGACGCGGCCGGCGGCGCCTCGGCCGACGGCACCCAGCTGCAGATCTGGGACAACGCGAACGTGCCCCAGCAGAAGTGGGTCCACAATGGAGTGTCGCGGGTGACGCTGTTCAACGGCGGCAGCCTCAACGCGTTCCAGAACGCCGACGGCACCGCCCCGACCTGGCCCGTCTCGGGCGGTTCGGCCGAGGTGCTCGGCGGCGACCTGCGCACCAAGCAGACCTTCGGCGACTTCAAGCTCCACGTGGAGTTCTGGCTGCCGAACCTGCCGTCCGACGTCACCGGCCAGGCCCGCGCCAACTCGGGCGTGTACCTGCAGGACCGCTACGAGGTCCAGGTGCTGGACACGTACGGCAAGTCGCCGCTCGCGAGCGACGACTGCGCCGGGATCTACCTCAAGCGCGCGCCCGACAGCAACGCGGGCACGGCCCCGGAGACCTGGCAGACGTACGAGATGACGTTCCGCGCGGCCCGCTGGAACGGCACCACGAAGACCGAGAACGCCCGCGTCACGCTCGTGTGGAACGGCGTCACGGTGCACAACAACGTGTCCGTCGACGGCCCGACCGGCAACGGCGCCGCCGAGAGCGCCGCGGCGCTGCCGATCCGCCTGCAGGACCACGGCGACGCGGGCGCGAACGTGCGGTACCGGAACATCTGGATCGAGCCGGTTTAGTCCGTGAGGCGCTCGCACAGCCAGGCGAGCGCCAGCGGGTACCGGTACTCGATCCCGCCGTGGCCGGCGTCGAACAGCTCGAAGTACACCTGCTGCTGTTGGACGCCGGCCGCGAGCACCTTGTCGAGGAACGCCGAGGCGCCGAGGTCGAGGAAGTACTCGTCCCGGCGCCCGGCGTCGATCCAGATCCCGCGCATGGACCGCAGCGCCTCGGCGTACTGCTCCTGCCCGGCCATCACCACCGGATCGCGGTCGAGCCACCGCTGCCACACGTCCGGAATCACCGCCCCGTTGGCGTCGAACGGCATCAGCACGGTCCCGTCGGGCTCGGCCGAGTAGGCCGCGGCGTACGCGTACATTTCCAGCAGCTCGATGTCGCCGTCCTTGGGGATCGCGCGCTTGCGGAACTCGGCGAAGAACGTGTCGTACGACCCGCCGAACTGATCCCGCAACTGCCGCGCCCGCCGCGGAAAGTCGGCCCGATGGCACACGTCGAACAACGCGTCCCCGGCGTGCGTGGCGAGCGCCCCGAACACGTCCGGCCGGAGCATCGCGGTCACCATGGCGCCGTAGCCGCCGCTGGACTTCCCGGTGATCGCCCGATGCTCCCGGCGCGGAAGCGTGCGGAACCGGCCGTCGACGAACGGCACGACTTCGTCGCAAAGATAGGTGTGGTACTTCCCGGTGCCGGGCGAGTCGAGGAACTGACTGCCGCCGAGCGAGGTCCAGGCATCGAAGTACACCACGATGGCGGGCGGCGCCTCACCCCGCGCGAACATGGCGTCGGCGAGCTCGGGGTACGGCGTGCGGAACGGGACCCGGTTCCACCACATGCCGATGTGCCCCGTGTAGCCCTGCGCCACGTAGACGGCGGGATACCGCTTCGCCTCATCCTCGTCATAGCCCGGGGGGAGGTACACGAGCAGCGGCCGCTCGTGCGGATCACCCAGCGGGTTGCCGCGCAGGGCGGTGCTGTCGACGACGAGCTCCTCGAACCGGCCGGCGAGCGGTGAGGACCAGGGCAGCATGCGGCACCTCCTGTGGGTTGTCGCCTCCATCATGCTCTCCCGGTCCGGGCGCCGTCCCGCGCACGCTCAGCTCCGGTCCAGGTAGGTTGTCCCCCAGTCGGAGGATCGGGGGGATTCGATGGAGTTCGGCGTGCTCGGGCCCTTGTGCGTGGAAGTCGGCGGGTCCGGTCCGTTGGAGCTGGGCCCGTACAAGTGGCGGCTCGTGCTCGCCACGCTGCTCACCCGGCCGAACGCGCCGGTCAGCGGGGACCTGCTCGCCGAGGTGCTGTGGGGTGACGAGCCGCCGCCGAGTGCGGCCGGGACGCTGCGGGTCTACGTGCACCAGCTCCGCCAGATCCTCGGCCGGGACCGGATCCTGCGCGCCCCCGGCGGGTATCGCCTGGTCGTCGCGCCCGGCGAGACCGACGCCGACCGCTTCCGCGGCCTGGCTGCGCAGGCCCGCGAGGCCGCGGCCGGGGAACTCTTCCGGAAGGCACTGGCGCTGTGGCGCGGTCCGGCGTTCGCGGACCTCCGGGATCACCCCGTCATCCAGGCCGCCGCGGCCGCACTCGACGAGGCCCGCCTCAACGTGCTCGAAGAGTGTGCCGCGGCCGAACTCGCGGTCGGCCGGCACGCCGAGCTGTGCGCCGAGCTCGGGGCGCTGGCCGCCGAGCACCCGCTGCGGGAGAACCTCACCGCCCATCTCATGACCGCCCTCGCCCGGTCCGGGCGGCAGGCCGAGGCCACCGTCGTGTTCCATCAGACCCGCCGATTACTCGCCGACGAGTTCGGCCTCGACCCCGGGCCTCGCCTGCACGAACTCCATCAGCAGATTCTGGCCGGCGCCTCCGCGCGACTGCGGCCGGGCACGCCGCTGCAGCTGCCCCGGGACACCGCCGAGTTCGCCGGGCGGGCCGGCCTGCTCGCCGCGCTCGACGCGCATCTGCCCGCGGGCGTGACCGTCGTGGCCGGGATGGCCGGGGTCGGCAAGACCACGCTCGTCGCACACTGGGCGCACCGGCTGGTCGGCCGGTTCCCCGACGGGCAGCTGTTCGTGAACCTGCGCGGGTTCGGGCCGGGCACGCCGGTCCGGCCGATCGACGCCCTGGCCAGCATGCTGCGCGGGCTAGGGGTGGCCGCGGAGGCCGTTCCGCTCGAGGTCGAAGAAGCCTCCGCGTTGTACCGTACGGTCCTCGCCGACCGCCGCGTGCTCGTGGTGCTCGACAACGCCGGGTCGGCCGAGCAGGTGCGGCCGCTGCTGCCCGGCGGGGGCGGGTGTCACGTCGTGGTCACCAGCCGGCACCGGCTCTCGGGGCTGGCGGTCCAGGACGGGGCCCGCCGGCTCGACGTCGACGTGCTCGCCCCGGCCGAGGCGTCCGCGCTGCTCGCGACGCTGCTGCGGGATCGGCGGGGTGCCGATCCGGCCGCGTCGGTGCAGGTGCTGGCCCGGGTCTGTGGGTATTTGCCGCTGGCGCTGCGGATCGTGGCCGCGCAGCTGCTCGACGCGCCGTTCCGCGGGGTCGCCGAACAGGCCGAGCTGCTGCGGGCGCGGGGCCTGCGCAGCATGACGGTCGACGGCGAGCGGGACGCGGTGATCCGGGCCGCGTTCGACGCCTCCTACGCCTCGCTGACGACCGACGTGCGGCGCATGTTCCGGCTGCTGGGGCTGCTGCCGACCGGTGACATCCCGACCACCGCGGCGGCGGTGCTGGCGGGCGCGCCGGTGGCCGAGGCGGCGCTGCTGCTGGACCGGCTCACCGCCGGGTTCCTGCTGACCAATCCCGCGGCCGGCCGGTACACGCTGCACGACCTGCTGCGCTGGTACGCCGCCGAGCACGCGGCCGACGACCCCGACGGGCCGGCCGCGTTCCAGCGGGTGTGCGACTGGTACCTGCACTCGGTCGACGCCGCCGCCCAGCACCTGCACCGGCACTCCCTGCGGCTGCCGCTGTGGCCCGAGGAGGCACCGGCCGGGGTGATGCGGTTCGAGACCGGGGCCGCCGCGCGGGCCTGGCTGGAGGAGGAGCGGGCCAACCTGGTGGCGCTGGTCGGGCACTGCGCCGAGCACGGGCCCCGGCGTACCGCCTGGCTGCTGGCCGACGCCCTGCGCGGCATCTTCGACCGGCTGCGGCACATCGTCGACTGGACCGCCACGACCGACGCCGGGCTCGCCGCCGCGCGGGCCGAGGACGACCGCCGGGCCGTGGTCGCGATGCTGCACAGCGCGGCCCACTCGAACTACGTCATGGGGCGGTACCCGGCCGCCGAGACGTACCTCGGGGAGGCCACCGAGCTCGCCCGGGAGGACGGCTGGGCGATGGCCGAGGCGGCCCTGACCGCCAACCTCGGGATCGTGCACCGCGAGGTCGGCCGGCTCATCGCGGCGGGCACGGTGATGAAACGGGCGATCGGCCTGAGCGAGGAGTCGGGCCTGCTGCACGTCAACCTGGCCAACAACCTCTGCCTGATCCAGATCCGCCTGGGCCAGCTGCGCCAGGCCCTGCGCACCGGCCTGCGCTCGCTCGACCTCGGCCTGCGGACCGGCAACCTCAGCAGCCAGGCCACCGCTCTGCACAGCCTCGGCTGGGTCTACTGGGAACTGGGCCGGCCGGAGCGGGCCGCCGAGCACTTCGCGCGCTCGGTCGCGCTGGCCCACGAACTGGGCTTCCGCGACGCCGAGATCCGGGCGAACCTGCGCCTGGCCCTCGTCGAGGCGCTGCACCACGGCCGGCCGGGCGACGGGCTGCCCCGGGCCGAGACCGCGCTGGAGACGGCGGTGCGGATCGCCGACCGCAACGCCGAGACCGAGGCGGCCATCACCGTGGCCGCCATCCACGTGCACCTCGGCGATTTCGGTACCGCCCTGCGCCGCTACGAGCGGGCCGCGTCGGTGGCGGACGCGATGGGCATCCGGCCGTACGCGGTGGAGGCGGTCCTCGGCACCGCGGTGGCCCACCGCGGCCTCGGCGACCTGGACACCGCCGAGCGGCGGGCGGAGGCGGCCCGGGCCGAGGCCGCGAGCATGTCAATGGCCGTCTACACCGCGCGCGCCGTCCTCGTCCTGGCCGAGATCGCGCTGCTGCGCGGCGACCACGCGACCGCGGCGGCGCACGCCCGGCACGCCCGCCGCGCGTGCGTCCACACCGGCCACCGCCCGGGCGAGGAGCACGCCCGCGCGGTGCTCGCGGCCGTGCGGGGGCTCACCCAACAAACGCCCAACAAAGTCCCAACCGCCCCCTGACATCGTGACCGGGCCGAATTCATTTCGAGGGTCAACGAGATGTGGCGCCTGCACTCGTGGCCGTAGAACGCCTCCCTCATTCCCCTTCGCGAAAGGGCACCATGACCACACGTTCAGCCTTGGTACGGCGATGCACCGCCGTCCTGCTCGCGCCGGTCGTCGGGCTGGCCGGCGCCGTCGTGACCGACCTCGTCGCCGGGCCCGCCGCGGCGCACGCCGCATCCACGTACGGCACCGCCATCACCCGGTCCGAGGTACTGAGCCGGACCCGCGACTGGCACCGGCGGGGCGACGACGCCGACATGACGTACAGCGACTCCGGCACCGGGACCGCCACGGACGTCGACGGCGACCACCGGTACCGGCGGGACTGCTCCGGCTATGTCGCCATGGCCTGGCACAACTCCGTCCAGCCGAACACCTGGGGCCTGCAGGACGGCGAGGGCCCGACCCGGCCGATCAGCCGATCGGAGCTGCAGCCGGGAGACATCCTGGTCGACAACGTGGGCAGCGAGCACCACGCGGTCATCTTCCAGGGCTGGAACAACGCGGCGAAGACCACGTTCCAGTACTACAGCTTCGGGGACACGCCGGTCACGCACTACTCGAACGGCAGCTTCGCCTCCGGCGCGTCCATCGCCGGCCACCTCGCGTCGCACTACAACGCCTACCGGTACACCCGAATCCAGGACACGTCGCCGGGCGTCGGCGTCGTGCAGGACGGCACCACCACCCGCGTGTTCTACCGCGGCTCGGACGGTGCGCTGTGGCAGTACTACCTGGCCGGCGGCCACTGGACCGCGCAGCGCATCGGCGGGGCCATCATCGGCAGCCCTTCGGCCGTGTTCGACCCCAGCAACAACTACATCCGGGTGTTCGCGCAGGGCACCGACCATTCGCTGTGGCAGTACTGGTGGAACGGCTCGACCTGGCAGCAGCAGGAGGTCGGCGGCACCCTGACCAGCGGCACCGGCGCGGTGGTCAAGAACGGCGTCGTACGCGTCTTCTTCCGCGGCGCCGACGGAGCCCTGTGGCAGTACTACCTCTCCGGCGGACACTGGACGTCGCAGGAGATCGGCGGCTACATGCTGGACAACCCGGCGGCGGTCGACGACTCGGCCTACCTGCGCGTCTTCTTCCAGGGCACCGACGGCGCGATGTGGCAGTACTACTGGGACGGCGACAGCTGGCGCCAGCAACGCATCGGCGGCGAGTTCACCAGCGGCTTCGGCGCCTACTGGCTGGGCGGCGTGGTCCGCGTCTACGCCCGCGGCGCCGGCAACGGCTCGCTGTACCAGTACTACCTCGCCAACGACACCTGGACCCTGCAGAGCCTGGGCGGCACCGTCACCAGCGGCGCCGGCGCCACGTCCGACGGCTACTACCTGCGCGTCTTCGCCCGCGGCGCCGACAACGCGCTGTGGCAGAACGCCTGGAACGGCAGCTCCTGGTCCTGGACGAAGATCGGCGGCAGCCTCGGCTGATCCGACGCTGCTCAAGGTTGGTGGTCCGGACCGTCGGGGACTGCCGGGACCGCCCGGCTCCCGAACCACGGCCCGGACCACCGGCCCATTCCCGGAATACGCTCGGTGACCATCGGCCGTCGGATCGCTCCGCGTGAGACCGGTTCAGCGCATTCGCTCGGCGAGGCCGGCTCTGGATTCGGGTGCGGGGAACGGGTCGGCGAAGTACTGCGTCTCGTGCGCGACCTCCTCGCCGGTGAACTGCATGATGCTCACCGAGTGCGTCGGCGCGCCGTCGTAGGTGATGATGCACTCGCTCACCCACAGCTCACCCGCCCCGCTGATCCGCTGGACGGTGAACCGGCGCTCGGCCGGATGTCCGCCGCGCTGGGCGGCGATGGCGGTGCGGCCCCGGAAGCGCTCACCCGACTGGGGGTAGTCCAGCACCGCATCGGTCGCGTAGAGGGCGTGCTCGGCCTCGACCTCACCCGCGTCGGAGGCTCGCCAGTGTGCCTCGATCGCTGCCCTGATCCGCTGGTCGGCGTCCACACCACCAACGGTAGCCCCCGCTCAGGAGACCTTGGGGTTGGCGCGCAAGCCCGTGTGCAGGTACTGCTCCCCGGTCGGCAAGGTGTAGAAGGTGACCGGAATCCAGGTCTGGGTGCCGGGCGGGCGCAGGACGAACAGGGAGTCGTCGATCGCCACGAGGTCGTGTTCCTGCACCGGTTCCGGGACCAGCGCGGCGAGCGGGCCGGTGGTGGTCTGGCGCAACCGCAGGCGGTCGTCGGACAGGAACACCTCGAGGCGCACGCCGGCGCGTTCGTACGTGCCGAGGTGCCGGGACGCGTCGACCGTCGGGGGCACGTCAGCCGGGGACAGTGGCTCGGGCATCGTGAGGGCGGCGAGGTCGGCGAAGATCTCACGGTACAAACTGTGATAGAGGTCCTTGGTGTTGCCGCCGTTGGTCAGCAGGACGACCGCGAGGCCCTGCTCCGGGAGGAGCCGCAGGAACGCGGACTGGCCCAGGGTGTTGCCGTCGTGGCCGATGAGCCGCGCGCCGTCCCAGCCGAAGCGGATCCAGCCCAGGCCCCACGAGTCGCCGAGGCTGTGCTTGTCCGGGACGTCGGCCTGGTGTGCGGCCATGGCCTCGGATGCCGCGCCGCCGGTCAGGTGCGTGCGGGCGAAGGACAGCACGTCGGCCGCCGAGGCGCAGATCAGGCCGGCCGGGCCGGCCGAGCGGGGGAGTGTCCACACTGGAGCCGGCCGCGGGCCGTCGGCGGCGTCGAGGTGGCCGACGGCGGTGCGGTGCAGCAGGGCCTCCTCCGGCAGCGTGACCGTGTGCTCCAGACCCAGCGGGGCGATCAGCCGGGACCGCAGGGCGGCGTCCCACGTCATGCCGGTTAGGTGCTCGATGACGCGGCCGGCCAGGGTGTAGCCGGAGTTGCAGTACGAGAAGGTCGCGCCCAGCGGGTGGTTCTGCGCGGCGGTGGACAGTTCGGCGACGTAGCGCTCCAGGCAGTCGTCGCCGCGGCCGGTGTCGGTGAAGATGTCGCCGTCGATGCCGCTGGTGTGGCTCAGCAGGTGGCGCATCGTGACCTGCGCGGCCACGTCCACATCGGACAGTCGCAGGCCGGGCAGGGCGTCGGCGATCGGCGCGTCGAGGTCGAGCAGGCCCTCGTCGACCAATTGCATGACGACGGCCGCGGTCCACGTCTTGGTGATGGAGCCGATCTGGAACAGCGAGTCCTCGGTCACGGCGACGCCGGTGCGGGTGTTCAGCACGCCGGTGGCGGCCACCATGCTTTCGTCCCCGGCCCCGTCGGTACCGATCCGAAGCACGCCCAGCACCGCCCCCGGCACCTTGTGCCGGCGGGCGAGCCGGTCCAGCCGCCGCTGCCAGTGCGCGGCGTCGATCGGGGCCTTCCGCTCGACCCACGCCACGACGCGGCGGTTGTAGTCGGCGCGGTGCGACGGGCGGCCGTTGAGGATGAACAGGTGCGACGCCCCGGGGTACAGCACCAGCCGGCTCGGCACCCCCCGCTCGCGCAGCGCGGTGAACCACTGCTCGGCCTGGCCGGCCGGGCAGCGCTCGTCGTCGGCGCCGTGCAGCACCAGGGTCGGCGTGCGGACGTGCTCGACGGCGGCCAGCGGCGACAGCTCGGCGAACCGCGCGCGGTCGGCCCACGGGGTGCCGCCGAGTTCCGCCGCGCTCAGATGATGCCCGAGGTCGGCGGTGCCGGCCTCGCTCGTCAGGTCGGCGACCACCCCGCCGGCGACGGCGGTGCTGAACCGGTCGTCGCGGCTGGTGAGGTAGCAGGTCATGAAGCCGCCGTAGCTGTACCCGGCGATGGCGAGGCGGTCCGGGTCGGCCTTGCCGGCGGCGACGAGCTGGTCGATGGGCTCCAGGAGGTCGCGCGCGTCGGCCTCGCCCCACCCGCCGAGGGCCGCGGTGAAGAACGCCTCGCCGTAGCCGTCGCTGGCCCGGGGGTTGAGCAGCAGCACGGTCCAGCCGCGGGCGGCGAGCTCCTGGTGGTACAGGTGGGCGGGGTCGGCCGCCGGATGCCAGGCGTTGTGCGGCCCGCCGTGGATGTCCAGCAGCAGCGGCCGCGGTCCGGTGCGGGCGGGGTCGCGGATCAGCCAGCCGTGCACGACGGTCCCGTCGGAGACGGTGAACTCGCGCTCCTCGGGCGTGAACAGCTCGGCGTCGCCAAGGCTCGCGCCGTGCGCGGTGAGCACGGTCCGCTCGCCGGTGCGCAGGTCGACGCGGACGATCTCGCCGTAGGAGGACGGTGTGGCGAGGGCGACGGCCGCGGTGCCGGCGGCGGCGGACATGCCCTGCACGACGTCGCCGGGGCCGCCGAGGACCCGCCGGGGCGCGCCGCCGTCCAGGGCGGTCGCGTAGAGGTGGGAGCAGCCGCGGTCGCGGACGCAGAAGTACACCTCGCCGCCGGAGACGGCCGGGAGCGCGCCCGGGTAGCCGGGGCCGCCGGGCATGACGTTGCGGTCCAGCGGCGCGGCCAGGTCCAGCGGGTCGCCGCCGTCGAGCGGGACGCGCAGCAGCCCGGCGTGGCCGGTGGCGGTGTCCCGGCGGCCGACGACGAGCAGCGCCCGCCCGTCGGGGGTCCAGGTGACCGGGCCGGCCTGGCCGTCGGCCGCTCCGACCGGGCGCGGCTCGGGCGCGTCGGCGCGGGCCTCGACGACGTACGCCGCCGAGCGCATCGTGAGATCGGCGTCGGGGTCCCGGGCGGACGCGAAGGCCAGCATGGTGCCGTCGGGCGACCACGCCGGGTCGCTCGCGTGCCAGTCGCCGTCGGTGACCGCGCGGACCTCGCGGCTGTCCAGGTCGAGCACGTGCAGGTGCCGGCGGACGGTACCGATGAGGCCCACACCGTCGGCCTTGTAGCCGAGGCGGTCGGTCGCGACGGGCGCGGACCGCTCGCCGCCGGCCGGGTCGGTCGGCGCGGCGAACGCGATCGCGCTGCCGTCCGGGCTCCACACCGGCGTCCCGGCGCCGAGCGGCAGCGCGGTCAGCGGCTCGGCCTCGCCGCCGCCGGCCGGCAGCAGCCACACCTGGGCCGGGCCGTCCACGGAGCGCAGGAACGCGAGCCAGGTGCCGTCCGGCGACCAGACCGGGGTGCTGTCGGCCGGGCCGCGGGTGAGCCGGTGGGGTTCCCCGCCACTTGCCGCCACCCGCCACAGGGAGCGGACGTCCCGGTCGGCCTCGCGGTCGGCGGTGCGCAGGACGTAGACCACCTGGGCGCCGTCGGGGGAGAGGGCGGGCTGCTCGACCAGCGCGATGCGGTACAGGTCGTCGATCTCGATCCGTCCGGTCATGGTGTTCAGATTGCCTTGCCCGGATTGAGCAGGCCATGCGGGTCCAGCGCGGCCTTGACCGCCGCCTGCATCGCCCGGACCGCCGGCGCGAGCTCGCGTTCGAGCCCCTCGCGCTTGAGCAGCCCGACGCCGTGCTCGCCGGTGACGGTGCCGCCGAGGTCGAGCGCGGCCGCGACGATCTCGGCGAAGGCGGCCTGGGCGCGCCCGCGGGCCGCGTCGTCGCCGGCCGGGGTGATGAGCAGCGGGTGCAGGTTGCCGTCGCCGACGTGCGCGATGTTGGCGATCCGGATGTCGTGCGCGACCCCGATCGCGTCGATGCGGGCGAGCATCTCCGGGACGGCCGCCTTGGGTACGCAGACGTCCTCGGTGAGCACCGGCCCGAGCCGCTCCAGCGCCGGGTAGGCGAGCCGGCGGGCCGAGAACAGCGCGTCGGCCTCCTCCTGATCGGTGGAGACGGCCGACCAGGTGGCACCGCCGGCCGCGAACGCCTCGCGCAGCCGCTCGGCCTCGCCGTCGCCCTCCGCGCCGAGCGTGTCCACCCGGCCGAGCAGCACCACGGCCGCGTCGGCGGACAGGCCCATGTTCTTCCACGCGTCGACGGCGGCCAGGCAGTGCCGGTCGACCAGTTCCAGCGCCGACGGCGTGAGCCCGGCCGCGGCCGCCGCGGTGACCGCCCGGCCGGCGTCGGCGGCGGAGTCGAAGTACCCGACGACGGTCCGCTCGGACGCGCGGGCCGGCCGCAGCCGCACGGTCACCTCGGTGATGACGCCGAGGGTGCCCTCCGAGCCGACCATGAGCGAGGTGAGGTCGTAGCCGGCGACCCCCTTCGCGGTGCGGCGCCCGAGCCGGACCAGCTCGCCGGTGCCGGTCACCACCTGCAGCCCGAGGACGTAGTCGCGGGTGACCCCGTACTTCACGCAGCACATGCCGCCCGCGTTGGTCGCGACGTTCCCGCCGATCGTGGACCAGGGCGAACTGGCGGGGTCAGGGGGGTACCAGAGACCAAAACGTGCGACGTGGGACCGCAGCGCATCGTTGACGACGCCGGGTTGCACGACGGCCAGCCGCTCCAGCGGGTCGACCTCGACGACCGCGGCCATCTTCTCCAGCGACACCACGACGCACCCGGCCATCGCATTGGCCCCGCCGGACAGCCCCGTGCCCGCCCCACGTGGCACGATCGCCGTTCCGGTGGCGATACAAGCAAGGACCGTCGCTTGTACTTCCTGTGCCGACTGCGGCCGCACCAGCGCGACCGGCAGCGCGTAAGGGGCCCACTCGGCCTCGTCGTGCGCGTAGGAGCGCAGGACGTCGGGGTCCGTGACGACCCGATCGGCCGGCAGGCGTCGTTCGAGCTCGGTGAGTACCGCCATCGACCCAGTACATCACTGCGCAACGACCGGGCCCCGGCGACGGTGGCCCAGCCGGCCCCGCGCCCGCCCCATTCCGCCATGTGGCCATGCCTAAACCTCGGACATTCGGTGCCGATGTCACGGACATCCGCTGTACACGACAGCAGCTGGCCCGATGGGACGGAAACCGGGATGACCGCGAACACCACGCCGATCGAGGTGACCGTCCGGCGCAGCCGGGTGGCCGCGCTGGTCGCCGACCGGTCCGTGAACGTGAAGACCATGATCGGCGTGGCGCTGGTGGCGCTCGTCGCGGTCGGGGTGGGGGTGCTGTCCATCGTGAGCATGGGCCGGATCAACGACCGGCTCGGGAGCCTCAAGTCCGAGCATCTGGAGAGCGTCGCCGAGCTGGTGGTCATCCGGCAGGGCGTGGCCGAGAACTACCGTGCGCAGTCGCTGTTCGCCTGGGCGTCGTACGACCCGACGCTCGGCCCGCGCGCGCAAGAGGCCCGGTCCAATGGTGACACGCTGATCAGTGGTGCGATTGAGCAGTACCGGATGCGTATTTCGGACTCTCCGGCGCGCGCGGCGAGTCTGGACAAGTTCGCGACGGCCTGGGACGGCTACGCCAACCTGCGCAACGTCGTGGTGTTCCAGGAGCAGCCGAGGGCCGGCACCAGCGTCACCAGCGACGCGGCCGAGCGGACCAAGCTGTGGCAGAGCCTCGAGGCGCAGATGAACGACGCGCTCGCGCAGTTGCAGGCGCTGGAGAACACCGAGGCGTCGGCGGAGGCGAGCAACGCCCTGGGCGCGTACCACACCGCGCGCAACTGGACGGTCGGCTCGCTGGTGATCGGCCTGCTGCTCGCCTTCGCGGTGGCCGGCCTGATCGGACGGCGGATGAACCGTCAGCTGCGCACGGTGTCCGAGACCCTGCGCGCCACCGCGGACGGCGATCTGACCAGGCGTGCGGCCGTGCTGGCCCGCGACGAGCTCGGCGGGATGGCCGTCGCGGTCAACCAGGCCAACGAAAGCATCGGCCGTACCGTCGACACGCTCGCCACCGCCGCCCGTACCCTCGGCGACAGCACCAACCGCCTGACCGGCGTGACGGCGCGCATCGGTGACAGCGCGCAGGTGGCCGCCGCGCGCGCGAACGTCGTCGCCGGGGACGCGGGCACCGTCTCGCAGAACGTGCAGACGCTCGCCGCGGGCTCCGAGGAGATGGGCGCCTCGATCCGCGAGATCGCGCAGAACGCCAACGACGCCGCGCGGGTCGCCTCCGAGGCGGTCGGCGTGGCCGAGACGACCAACCACACCGTGTCCAAGCTCGGCGACTCGAGCACCGAGATCGGCAACGTGGTCAAGGTGATCACCTCGATCGCCGAGCAGACCAACCTCCTCGCGCTGAACGCCACCATCGAGGCGGCCCGCGCGGGTGCGGCCGGCAAGGGGTTCGCGGTCGTCGCCAGCGAGGTGAAGGACCTGGCCCAGGAGACCGCCCGCGCCACCGAGGACATCTCCCGCCGGGTCGAGGCCATCCAGTCCGACACGGCCAACGCGGTCGACGCCATCGGCGAGATCAGCCGCATCATCGCGCGGATCAACGACTACCAGCTGACCATCGCCTCGGCGGTCGAGGAGCAGACGGCCACGACCGGCGAGATGAGCCGCAGCGTGGGCGACGCGGCGCACGGCGCGACGAACATCGCGGGCAACATCGCCGGGGTGGCGGAGGCGGCCCAGTCCACCACGACGACGCTGAGCGAGGTCGACCAGACGGTGCACGAACTGAACCGGGTGGCGAGCGACCTGCAGGCGACGGTGAGCCGCTTCCGGGTGTGACGCCGCTCCGCGTCGCCAGGGAGACGTCGCCAGGGAGACGTCGCCAGGGAGACGTCGCCAGGGAGACGTCGCCAGGGAGACGTCGCCAGGGAGACGTCGCCAGGGAGACGTCGCCAGGGAGACGTCGCCAGGGAGACGTCGCCAGGGAGACGTCGCCAGGGAGGCGTCGCCAGGGAGGCGTCGCGGGGAGATACTGGAGAGACGGCCGCCGCTCGCCGGGACGAGACGCCGCTGGGCCGTCTGCTGGCGGCCCGGGCCGACTACCACCGCGCCGCCGCCGAGCGCCGGCGCATCGAGGAACAGGTCGGCGAGATCCGCGCCCGCGAGCAACAAGGGGTGATCGACGCCGAGGTCCGCGCCACCCGCCGCATCCTGCTCGACGCCCTGCGCCGCCGAGCGGGCGCGGAGGCCCTGGCCCTGATCGACCACGACTTCCTGGCCGTGGCCGACCGCCCCACGATCGTCGCCGCCATGCTCGACGTCGCCCGTACCGTCGGCCGCGCCGACTTCTCCGACCTGCAGATCTACGATCCGGTGACGGCCGCCCTGCGCATGGAGGCGCACCGCGGCTTCAGCGACGACTTCCTGGAGTACTTCGCCACCGTGGGCGCCGGCCAGCCCACCGCCTGCGCCGCCGCCGTCCGCACCCGCCAGGCCGTCGTGGTCGACGACGTCACCCGCAACCCGATCTTCGCCGGCCAGCCCACCCTGGCCCCGATCCGCGCGGCGGGCTCGCGGGCGATCCGCTCGTACCCGCTGCTGACCCCGGACGGCCGCATCCACGGCGTGCTGTCGCTGCACTACCGGCGCCCGGCGCCCGGCGCCCGCCGCGGGCGCGGCGGACCTGGTGGCCGCGAGCGCCGCCCACGCACTCACCGCGAACCGGCACTGAGGATCCGGCACTGAAAGAAGGTCAGGTGTCGAGGGGGTTGCCGGTGATGCGCATCGCGAGGTTGCGGCGCACCGAGGCGGCCGCGGCGCTGGCCGGTTTGCGGCGGGCCTGGTCCTCGAAGTAGCCCAGGAACTCCTCGGCGAAGCCGAGCCGGGGATAGCGGTCGAGGGTCGCCGCCCGTACGTCCGGTGGGAACTCCTCCTGCCACCGCCCGACGATCTCCCAGCTCGTGGCCACCTGCAGCAGGTGCGACTCCGGGTCGTCGGCGGCGGACACGTCGTCGCGCATGTGGGTCACGATGATCTCGGCCACCCGGTCGGACCGCGCCGCCGACCACCCCGCGGCCCGCCCGAACACGCGAGCGAGGTCGCCACCGGCCTCCTCGAACGGCACCGTGTGGCTGTCGAACGACGCCGCCAGCGCGATGTCGTGCAGCAGGGCGGCCACCCCGACGAGCTCGTCGTCGCGGTCGATCCCGCGGGCCGTGCCGTAGGCCGCCGCCCACTCGTACGAGCGGACGGAGTGATTGAGCATCGCGGGCGAGAAGTGGCGCTCGGCCACCGACAGCGCGGCCGCGATCGCGGGAGTGTCCGGCAACATTGCCGCAATCCTGCCGCCCCTCCGCCCCGGCCCGCGTCACCCCGTGCGCGGTAGGGTGTTGCGCGGGTGGTGGGCGCCGGCCGGTCGGCGGGCGTATGCGCAGGTCAGGGCCGTGTCGTTCGGGCGCGGTATGGCCAAGGTGGTATGGAACTGCTCCTTGATCTCGGGAATCGACGCGTGCGAATCTCGCGCCACCCCTCTCCCCGAGATCGAGGAGCTCTCCCATGAGATCCCGTGCAGTGGCGCTGACACTGACCGTGTCCGCCGCGCTCATCGGGGCCGGTCTGGCCCTCCCGGCCGGCGCCGCGCCCCCGGTCCAGCTCACGCCCGCGCTCGCCGCCGCGCCCGACATCGCGGTGGCCAACGTGCAGGCCCACCTCGCACAGCTCGGCACGATCGCTTCGAGCAACGGCGGCACCCGGCGCAGCGGCACCGCCGGATACACCGCATCCGTCGCGTACATCAAGGGCAAGCTGCAGGCCGCCGGCTACACGGTGGCCGAGCAGACGTGCACGAGTTGCACGTATCGCGCGAACAACCTGATCGCCGACTGGCCGGGCGGGCCGTCCGACCAGATCACCATGTTCGGTGCGCACCTGGACAGCGTGGCCGCCGGGCCGGGCATCAACGACAACGGCTCCGGTTCGGCCACGCTGCTGGAGAACGCGCTGGTCCTGGCCCAGCAGCACCCGACGATGAGCCGGCACGTGCGGTTCGCCTGGTGGGCCGGGGAGGAGCAGGGCCTGCAGGGCTCGGCCTTCTACGCCAATGCGCTCACGAGCACGCAGCGCACGCAGATCAAGGCGTACTACAACTTCGACATGGTCGGTTCGACCAACGGCGGCTACTTCATCAACCACATCACGTCCTCGGCGGCGGTGCCGATGAAGGCGTACTGGGACTCGCTCGGCCTGCAGCCCGAGGAGAACACCGAGGGCGCGGGCCGCTCCGACGACTACTCGTTCGAGCGGGTGGGCATTCCGACCTCCGGCTACGCGGCCGGCGCCAGCGCGCGCAAGACCTCGGCGCAGGCGGCCAAGTGGGGCGGCACCGCCAACAGCGCGTACGACTCGTGCTACCACCAGGCCTGCGACACCACCAGCAACATCAACGCCACGCTGCTCAACCGCGCGGCGGACGGGGTCGCCTCGACCATCTGGGCCACCTCGGTGAGCGGGACGACCACCCCGCCGCCGACCGGCTGCACGTCCGCGCAGGTCCTGACCAACCCCGGCTTCGAGTCGGGCGCGACCGGCTGGTCGGGCACCACCGGCGCGATCGGCCAGTGGGCGTCGCAGGGCCAGGCCGCGCATGGCGGCTCGTACAGCGCCTGGCTGCTCGGCTACGGCTCGACGCACACCGAGAGCCTGTCGCAGTCGGTCACGATCCCGTCCGGCTGCACGGCGACGCTGTCGTTCTACGTCCACATCGACAGCGCGGAGACGACGACGTCGACGGCCTACGACAAGCTGACCATCACCGCGGGCTCGACGACGCTCGGGACGCTGTCGAACCTGAACAAGGCGACGGGCTACGTGCAGAAGTCGTACAGCTTGAGCGCGTTCGCCGGCCAGACGGTCACGCTCAAGTTCAACGGCACCGAGGACTCCTCGCTGCAGACCTCGTTCGTCCTCGACGACGCGGCCGTGCAGATCAGCTGATCACTCGTGGGCCCGGCGCTGGGTGACCGCGCCGGGCCCACCCGGGCCGCGGTCGATGCGCAGGTCACGTTCCAGTTCCTGCACGAGGGCGCGCAGGTCGTCCAGGCGCTGGCTGATCGCGATGCGGTCGATCTCGTCCGGTACGCCGTCGCCGTCGACGTCGTAGTCCGGGGCCAGCCCGTCGGTCATCTCCAGCCGGCGGGCCTCCTCCATCGAGTTGACGATGACGGCGATCAGGATGTTCATCAGGAGGTTGGCGGTGAGCAGCACGTAGCTCACGTAGTACACGAGCGTCCACGGCGAGAGGTCCAGCCCCTGCCGGATCAGGTCGGGCAGGGTCTCCAGCGACAGCAGCACGAACAGCGTGAGCACGGCCGCGCCGATCGTCCCGTACTCCTCCGGGTAGGTGTTGCCGAAGATCAGCCAGCCGGCCATCCCGTACACGTACAGGGTCACCAGGGCCAGGGCGAGGAAGCCGCCGACGCCGGGCAGGCTGCGCAGCAGGGCGGTGACGATCGTGCGCAGCCCGGGGGAGAAACGCACGAGCCGCAACACGCGCGCGATGCGGATCACGCGCAGGGCGGCCGAGTCGCCGTGCAGGCCGGGCACGAACGCCGCCGCGATCACGACGAAGTCGAACACGTTCCAGCCCTGCTTGAAGAAGTCCTGCGGCCGCCGTCCGTGGGCCAGGATGCGGATCACGATCTCGGCCACGAACGCGATGCGGAAACCCCACTCCAGCTCGTCGAGCACGTCGCCGATCGCGCCCGGATGGGGATAGGTCTCGATGGCCAGCACCACCGCGTTGGCCCCGATGAGCAGCACGATCGCCACCTCGAAGGCCCGCGACCTCGTCACCCCGGAACACCGGCTCGCCACTCGCGCCATGTCGACCATGCGTCGATCTCACCGTTTTGCGCGGTCTGAGGGCAAGCCGGGGATCACTCAGACGAGCAGGGCCAGGGCGTTGGCGATGGCCTGCATGCCGGCCGCGTTGGGGTGGAACGGGGCCGGCCGCCGCAGGCCCGTCACCCACTGGTTGCGCGACCCGAGCGCGTGGCCGGCCCCGAGCTCCGAGGCGCGCAGCAGGTCGGCGCCGGTCCGCGCGGAGGCGCGCGCGAAGGCGTCCGCCAGCTGCTCGCCGATGTGCCGGAAGGCGGCGATCTGCGCGGGATCGAACGGGGTCGCGCGCGTCCAGGCGGTCTCGGGGCCGAGCAGCGGCAGGTAGTCCACGAGCACGACCCGGCACCGCGGTGCGCGCTCGCGGGCCGTCATCACCACTCGGGCGAGGCCGGCCGCGACGCGTTCGAGGTCCGCCTCCCGCACGGGCGGCACGGCGTTGCGGGCGAGCCGGCGCCCGAGGAGCCGGGTCGGCCAGTGGGCGCGGAGCCGGCCGCTGATCGCGGTGCGGATCAGGCCGCCGACGTAGCCGAGATCATTGCCACCGGCCGTGATCGTGACCAGGTCGGCGTCGGCCGGGACCCGGTCGGCGAGGAGCGTGCCGGTGGTGGCCCCGGAGACCGACAGATCGGTCACCCGGGCGCCGAGACGGTCCCCGAGCAGGCGGGCATAGTTGCGGCCCGATCGACCCGTACGCCGGTCGAGCACCGGCTCGATCCCCGGGCCGGCCGCGAACGAACTGCCCAACGCCACGATGTGCATTCGAGCAAGGGTGCCAGACCGCGGCGCGTCCCGCCCGAAACGCATCGGTGGGAGTCGCTGGGGTGACCGGTCGGTGAACATCGCGGTCGCCGGCGTGGAGGCTTGCGTGCGGCGCCTACTGTGTCCGGCGTGACCGGGCTTCGGTTGGGTATCGACTTCGGCACATCCAACACCGCGGCGGTGCTGCGACTCGCCGACGGTACAACTCGATCGCTCGTCTTCGACGGCTCCGAGCTGCTGCCCTCGGCCGTCTGCCGGGCGGTCGACGGGACGCTGCTCGTCGGGCGGGACGCGATCCGGGCCGCCCGCACCGATCCGAGCGCGTTCGAACCGCATCCGAAACGGTGCATCGACGACGGTACCGTGGTGCTCGGCGGCCACGAGGTGCCGGTCACGGCCGTGATCGGGGCCGTGCTGCGCCGCGTGTTCGACGAGGCGGCGCGGGTCGCCGGTGAGCGGCCCGCGCGGGTGACCATCGCCTGCCCGGCCGGGTGGGGGCCGCGCCGGCGCGGGGTGCTGCTCGAGGCGGCCGGCGAGGCCGGGATGCACCGGGCCGAGCTCGTCGCCGAGCCGATCGCGGCCGCCCGCGCACACGGTGGGCTGCGCGCCGGCGCCGACGGGGAGCCGATCACCAGCGCGGGGCTCGGGCCCGGCGGCACCGCGCTGATCTACGACCTGGGCGCCGGCACGTTCGACGTGTCCGTGCTGCGCCGCACCGCGAGCGGGTTCGACGTCCTGGCCGAGGCGGGGCTCGACGACGCCGGCGGGCTGGAGGTGGACGCGGCGATCGTGACGTACCTCGGCTCGGTCTACTCCGGCCGCGACGCGCAGACCTGGCGCCGGCTCACCCATCCGCAGTCCAATGAGGACAGACGCGCGGCCCGGCAGCTCTGGGACGACGTGCGCGCCGCGAAGGAGAGCCTCGCGCGCGCCACCGCCACCGTCATCCACGTCCCGCTGTTCGCGGACGACGCACCGTTCGGACGCGAACAACTCGATGCGCTCGCCGCGCCGATTCTCGACCGGACCGTGCACCAGGCGCGCGCGGTGCTGCGCGAGGCGGGCATTCGAGCCGAGGACCTGGATGCCGTACTGCTCGTCGGCGGCGGAAGCCGCCTGTCCCTCGTCGCCACGATGCTGCACCGCCGGCTGGGCCGGACGCCGATCTCGACCGAGCGACCGGAACTCATCGTGGCCGAGGGCGCGACGCTGACACCGGGAGCGACACCGCCGCCGCCGAAGTCCCCAGCGGCAGCGCGGACGCGGCCGGCGACCGGGCCGGGCATCATGCCGAAGCAGCGGCGCCGCTGGCCGGCCGTGCTCGCGGTGCTCGTACTGCTCGGAGCCGGCGCCGTCTACGCGAGCAACGCCTGGCTCGACCGCTGCCTCACCCTGAGCCTCGTCAGCTCGGACGAGAAGGCGCCCGTGCTCACCGAACTCGCCCGGCAGTACCGCGATTCCGGCCGCCGGACGGCGGGCCGCTGCGTCGACATCGGCGTCACCATCGGCAGCTCGCGCATGGTCGCCGACGCGCTCGCGAACGGGGCGTCGTGGGACGGCCGCCCGCGGCCCGACATCTGGTCGCCGTCCTCCAGCGTGTGGACCGAGCGGCTGCGCGCGGCGCGCCCCGCGGTGCTGCCGCCGGGCGAGCTGCCGTCGGTCACGCGCACGCCGGTGGTGATCGGCATGCCGAAGCCGATGGCCGAGGCGCTCGGCTGGCCGCGGGCGAGGATCGGCTGGTCCGATCTCGCCGCACTCGCCGCCGACCCGCGCGGCTGGGGCGCGAAGGGGCACCCCGAGTGGGGGCCGTTCACGCTCGGCAAGACCAATCCGAACACCTCGACGACCGGCCTGCTCTCGTTCGCCTCGACCGCCAAGGCGCTCGGCTCCGCGCCCGAGCGGCTGCGCAGCCTGGAATTGGCGACCGTGCACTACGGCAGCAGTTCGTCCACGTTCACCAAGAACCTGTATCAGGCCGATCAGGTCGGTCGCGGACTCGAATACGTGAGCGCGATCGCGCTGGAGGAGCAGGTCATCTTCCAGTACAACCGCGGAAATCTGCTCGACGGCGGACAACAGGCGGCACCGAAGACGCCATTGGTCGCCATCTACCCGTCCGACGGCACGATCGCGTCCGACGACCCCTATGCCATCCTGCGCGAATCCTGGGTCAGCGCCGATCAGTCCGCCGCCGCCGAGGATTTTCTCCGGTACGTCCACGAGCCCGCCCAGGCCGCCCTGTTCCTCGACCAGGGGTTCCGCGACGTCGAGGACCACGCCGGGAAGTGGCTGCTGGCGGACCCGGGCCTGCAGTCGGAGCCGTCGTTCACCACGGTCGCGCCGCCGGACGCCAAGACCGTCGAGACGCTGCTCGCGCTGTGGAACCAGGTGCGCAAGCCGGCGAGCGTGCTCATCGTCGTCGACGAATCCGGCTCGATGGCGCAGGAGGTCGGCGACTCGGACAAGACCCGGCTGCGGCTGGCCAAGGAGGCGGCCACGCCGGCCGTCGACACCCTCGCCGGGACCGACGAGATCGGGCTGTGGGCGTTCAGCGGGCCGGAGACGAGCGGCGCGGACCCGTGGCGGGAGCTGATGCCGCTGAGCCCGGCCGGCGCGGCGAAGGACAGGTACCGCCAGTCCGTGCAAGTCTTGCGCGCGCATGGCGAGACCGCGCTGTACGCGACGATCCGATCGGCCGTCGCCCGCATGAAGGACGTCCAGAACGATCGGCGCATCTACGCGGTCGTGGTGCTCAGCGACGGCGAGAACCAGTACCCGGCCGACAACGACCTGAACAAGCTCGTGGACGAGCTCGGCAAGGGGAGCCTGGAGAAGCCGGTGCGGGTGTTCACGATCGCGTACGGCTCGGACGCCGACAACGCCGCGCTGGACCGCATCGCGAGCGCGTCGCGGGGCGGCAGCTACGACGCCACGAACGCGCTCGACATCCGCGACGTGTTCAACGACGTGCTGTCCAACTTCTGAGCATCGGCACCGGCACGACGGCGACGACGAACCGCCTCATGAACCGGCGAGCAGGGCGGCGAGGTCGCGCTCGGCGAACTTGCGGTGGTACCACTCCTCGTTGAGCAGCACGAGCAGGCACTCGGACACCGGGAACGCGTGCGCCGGCGGCCAGCCCGGCCCCTCGACCGGCGTGGTCGTCCCGGCGAGCCGCTCGTCGGTGAGCGCCGCGATGAGCGAACCCGCGGTGGCCGCGCGGTCGGCGCGCAGGGCCAGCGCCTCGTCGAGCGTGGGGCGGGCGGTGCGATCACGCGGTACACCCGGCGTGTCCTCCATCTGGTCCCACGGCAGGGACAGCGGGTGCCAGGGTGCGGGGTCGCCGAGGATCGCCCGGTGGACCCAGCATTCGGTGGCGAACGACAGGTGCCGCAGCGTCTCGATGAACGACCACTCGCCGCCGACCGACTCGTGCAGCCGCTCCGGCGGGAGCCGCCGCGCCCGCTCGACGGTCTCGGCCCAGCGCCGCTCCAGCAAATCCCAGGCCTCGCGGAACCCGTCGGCGGTGGTCGGGCGCATCGTGACCCGCTCGGGCTCGCGGCGGTCCAGCTCGGCCTCGATGAGCGGCGCGACCTCGACGCCGTTGATCACCAGGCGGTCGACGTCGCCCTCGATGGTCGCGTCGCGCAGGTCGACATGACGGAAGGTCGCGCCCGTGAGGTCGACCTGGCTGAAGTGCGCGCCGCGCAGATCTCGATTGACGAACTCCGTCATGCCGCCGAGGCTAGCAGCGTGTCCGAGCTGATACTGCCCCCGAAGGCGCGACCGGGTGACCGCATCGCGGTCCTGTCGCCGTCGTTCGCGGCGGCCGGTGCGTTTCCGGCCGTGCACGAACAGGCGATGCGCCGGTTGCACGGGGTGACCGGCCTGATGCCGGTGGAGTTCCCGACGACGCGGCAGGTCGGCGCGTCCGCGCGGGCACGCGCCGACGACCTGAACGCGGCGTTCGCGGATCCGTCCATTCGTGCGATCCTGGCGGTGATCGGCGGCGACGACCAGATCACGGTGGTGCCGCACCTCGACCCCGACCTGGCCCGCGCCGATCCGAAGCCGTTCCTGGGCACCAGCGACAACACGAACCTGCACCAGTGGCTCTGGGCCCACGGCATCGCGAGTTTCTACGGCGGCTCCAGCCAGGTCCACCTCGGCCCGGGGCCGGCCGTCGACGACGTGCACGAGCGCTCGCTGCGCGCGGCGCTGCTCACCGGCGGCCGGCTGGAGGTCACCGATCCCGGCGAGTCCGAGGACATCGGGCAGCGCTGGGACGACCCGCGGGCGCTGACGGAGTACGGCGAGCGCGAGCCGACCGAACCGTGGAGCTGGCACGGCCCGGCGCGCACGGTCACCGGCCGCACCTGGGGCGGCTGCGTCGAGGTGCTCGAGTGGGTGCTCACCGCCGGCCGGTTCCCGTTCGCACCGGACGTCCTCGACGGCGGGGTGATGCTGCTGGAGACGTCGGAGGAGCTGCTCCCGGCGCGCAATGTCGCCTGGATCGTGCGCGCGCTGGGGGAGCGGGGCCTGCTGGGTGCCGTTTCCGCGGTACTGCTGGCGCGCCCACCGGTCTCGGACTTCACCAGCCGGCCGGGCCCGGACGAGCGGGCGCGGCTGCGGGCGGAGCAGCGCGACGCGGTCGTGGCGGAGGTGGCCCGCTACAACCCGGACGCCGTCGTGTGCGCCGGCGTCCCGTTCGGCCACACCCGTCCACAGTGGATCCTTCCGCACGGCGGCACGATGACCGTCGACGGCGTCGCCCGGCGCGTCCACGCCGACTATTGAGCCCGAAGCCCGCGGATGTACTGCGCGGTGACGGCGACGCCCCGGTCCCCGTCACCGGACAGCTCATCGAGCGCGCGGTCGGCCGTGGCGCCCGGGATGCCGGCGAGTGACTGGGTCAGGCGGCGGCGGGCGCCGGAGTCGGTGACGTGCGCGAGGCGGTGCACGAGCTCGCCCGCGATGGCCTCCGCCTGCGCGGGATCGCTCGCCACCGCGCTCAGGGCGTCGGCCGCCTCGACGTCGTTGGCCTCGTCGACGACCATCTCGATGAGCGTGCCGACGGTGGCGGGGACGCCGCGCGCGCCGAGGGCGAGGGCGGCGCGGCGGCGGACCGCGCGGTCGGCGTGGGTGAGGGCGCCTTCGAGCAGTACCGTGGCGGCGTCTTCGGAAATCTCGGCGATGGCCTGGACCGCGCGCTCGCGCACCTCGGGCGACGGCGACGCGAGCCCCTCGGCCAGCAGCGCCAGGCCGGCGTCGCCGGAACGCGCGAGGGCCCACTGCAGCGCGCCGGCCACGTTCGGCTCCGACTCGTGCAGCGCGGCCTCGACCAGGGCCGCCACCGGCACCTCGGCGGAGAGCGCGGCGCGTTGCCGGCGGCCGGCGCTCTCCGAGCCCAGCGCCTGCAGCAGCGCGACGACCTGCAGCACGTCCTCCCAGCCGCTCGGCTCGGCGGCGTCGATGCGCTGCAGCCGGGTGAGCAGTTCGGTCTCCCGCGCGATGCGCTCGCGCGTCCGGCGGATCAGGTCGTCGACGAGCGCCGCCGGTGCGAACGCGGGATCGTCGAGGGCCCGTTTGACATCGCGCAGCGACAGCCCGAGCGTGCGCAGGCTCTCGATGTGGAAGATGCGGCGGATGTCGTCCTCGGAGTACTCGCGGTAGCCCGCACCACTACGGCCCGTCGGCCGCACCAGGCCGAGCGAGTCGTAGTGGCGGAGCATGCGCGCACTGACCCCGGAGCGCCGCGCCACATCACCGATCAACACGAGCTCGTCACGCCTCCTGGTCGGTCAGTGCTCCCGGTTGGTCAGTGCTCCTGGTTGGTTGGCCCGAGCGCGTAGACGCGCTTCGCGGCCTCGACGCCGAGCTCGAACGCGGCTTCCGGGTCGCGCAGCAGGCGCGCGGTGGCCGCCACGTGCCGGCGGACGCCGGGGTCGCGGTGGTTCGCCGCGGTGTCCAGCACCGGTTCGATTGTGTCACCGAGCGCCACCAGCGCGCGGCTCAGGCTCAGGTGCGTCTCCCGGTCGCCCCGGCCGAACTGGGTGGCCAGCACGGCGGCGAGTGCGGAACGCTCGTCCGCGTCATCCTCCGGCGCGAGCGCGACCGCGGTCCGCCAGGCCGTGCGCGCGACCTGGTCGTCGGCGTCGGTGAGCAGCGCGCGGGTGATCGCCGGCCAGGCCGCGCGGTCGCCGATCTTGGACAGCGTGTGCAGGGCCTGACTGCGCGCCTGGGCCCGCTCGTCGCGCAGCTCGGCGATCAGCCGCGGGACGGTGAGGGCCGCCGGGTGCCGGGTGAGCGCCCAGGTGAGCATGTCGCGCACGTAGAAGTCGGGTTCGATCGCGCACCGGGCGATGAGCGGCTCGACGAACCGGTCGTCCGGATGCGTCCCGATCGCCAGCGCCGCCTGCAGCCGCACCGACGAGTTGGTGTGGGAGAGCGTCATGGCCCCAGTCAAGACCTTGTCACAGTGTCAGGGTCAAGCCCTTGCCCGGGCGGGCGGTCCAACTGATGATGTGGCAATGATTCCGCTGAATGCCGCGGCATGAGCGCCGTCGTCCCGGAGTCGGCCGCGCAGCTGGCCGCCGCGACGCCGGACCGTCGGGACCGGTATGTCGATCTGATTCGCGTGGTGTCGATCTGTGCGGTCATTGTCGGGCACTGGCTGCTCGCGATGGTGACGCTGTACGGGGCCGGGGAACTCCCGTTCCGCCTGCCGTTCCAGATCATCACCTGGGTGCTGCAGGTCATGCCGCTGTTCTTCGCGGTCGGCGGATTCGCGCACGCGATGACGCTCGCGTCGCTGCGGCGCAAGGGCGGATCGCTCGGTGATTTCTACCGTTCCCGCACCGCCCGTCTGCTGCCGCCGGTGCTCGTACTGCTCGGCGTGTGGGCGGTCCTGGCCGGCGTGCTGGAGGCCGGCGGCTGGGAGCGCGGACCGGTGGGACTGGCCGTCGATCGCGTGACCACGCCGCTGTGGTTCATCGGGGTGTACCTCATGGTGGTGTTGTTCGCACCGCTCATGGAATTCGCGCACCGCCGGTTCGGCTGGGGCGTGCTCGCGGTGCTCGTCGCGCTCGCGATCGGCTTCGATCTGCTCGAATTCCGATACGGGCAGCTCTGGGCGGGCGTGGTCAATCTCGTCGTCATCTGGTTGGCCATTCACCAACTGGGATTCTTCTGGTCCGACGGCGTCCTGACCCGCGGCTGGATGCCCGCCGCCTGCGCGGTCGCCGGCATCGGGGTGGCAGTGACCGTGACCTATGGCGCGCATTGGTATCCGGTGCTCATGGTCGGCCTTCCGGGCAGCCCGGCGTCGAACATGGCCCCGCCGAACATGGCGTTGTTCGCCTATGCGATCGGGCAGCTCGGCCTCGTCCTGCTGGTGCGCGCGCCGGCCGAGCGCTGGCTGCGCCGGGCGCGGGTGTGGCTGAGCGTGGTGTACGGCAACGGCGTGGTGATGACCCTGTTCTGCTGGCACCTGTCGGCCGTGTTCGTCGTGCAGGGCGTGCTGCTGCTGATCGGCGGGAAACCGCCGGCCGCCGGCACCGGTGGATGGTGGGCCATCCTGCCGCTGTGGATTGTCGCGTGCGCGATGCCGCTGGCCGGGCTCGTCGCGCTGTTCCGCCGGGCCGAGCGCATTCCCGGGCCGCCCGCCGGGGGAGGGGGCGCGGTGGTCGCGGCGCTCGGGGTGGTGCTCTGCGGGGTCGGCATCTTCGTGGTGTCGCAGGTCGGCTTCGACGGGCTGTTCCTCGGCCGGCCGGAAGAGGTCAACGGCGTGACGCCGGCGGCGTGGATGGGCGTCGCCGGACTGCTCGCCGGGCTCGTGCTCTTGCGAATCGGCGGTGGCCGCACGGCGCACGGTTAAATCGCCCTTAACAATGTTCGGGCAATTACGGGAGCCGGAATCGGGCCCCGTTCGGACCGCGTGTCCCGGCCGAACGTCCGACTTGCGCGCGGGGTCCGCGCGGCTGAACAGCGTCTATGTCTCGAACATGAGACTCTTTCGCCGGAGCTCCCCGCGGCCCGGTCGAAAACTACGGAAAGTCAGGACCGGCATCGTTTTGTAGATATCGAACTCCCGTGATAGCTTTCCCCGCGGCAATGAGGCAGGCAATCCAACCCTGGGCGCGGTCGCGTGTGGGGCCGGCTCGAACGGGGCGAGCAAAGGGATGGCGACCGAAGTCATTGGGCTGCGCCGACGATGGCGCCAAAAATTGATCGTGTGGGCCCGCCGTTATGTCCCGGCGGAAATTGCTGGCACCGTCTGTGCATTTATCGGCACCGCTGTCATTTATGGGCTGTTCACCGATCGCGTGCTGGCCGCGGTGGCCGGCACGGTGGGCGAGATCGTCGGATTCTACGGGCTGATCGCGACCGTCGAATGGCGCCGGGAACGCGCCCGCGGCTATGGTCTGCGGCGCACCACGACCTCGACCGCGCGGCTGCTGCTGGCCGAATTCGGGGTGATCGAGGTGCTCGACTCGACAATCCTGCGGCCCTTTTTCATGTACCTCGGGCCCGGCCTCACCGGCGGCATGGGCTCCGGCACGCTGCTGGGCAAGCTCATGGCCGACGTCGCCTTCTACGGCGTGGCGATCGTCAGCTACGAGCTGATCCGCCGCCGGCGCAAAGAACGGGCCGGCGCCGAGGAGGACACCGTCGAGCTGACCAGGCGGGTGGAGGACGAGATCACCCAGCCGATCCCGCTCCAGCCGGGCGCGGCCCGCATTCCCGCGCAACGCAAGGCCGGACCGCGGGCCAAGGCGCGCAAGGGCCTGCCGGGCCGGACCGTGCGGAGCTCCGCGTGAGCGCGCCGCGGCTCGTCATGGACCTGGCCCGGGTCGGCGCGGCGTACCGGAACCTGCGCGCGGCCCTGCCGGACGTGGCCGTGCACTACGCGATGAAGTGCAACCCGCACCCGCGCGTGATCGCGCACCTGGCCGGCCTCGGGTGCGGCTTCGAGATCGCCTCGGCGGCCGAGCTCGAGCAGCTGCTCGCCATCGGGGTGCCCGCGGGCGAGGTGCTGTTCAGCAATCCGGTCAAGCCCGAGACGCACATCGCGCGCGCGTTCGCGGCGGGCGTGCACCGGTTCGCCTTCGACTCCGTCGACGAGCTGCACAAGCTGCGCCGGTCCGCCCCCGGCGCCTCGGTGTACGTGCGGCTGGCGGTGCCCGACCTGCACAGCGAGGTACCGAGTGAGGGGAAGTTCGGGGTCGACCTCGGCAGCGCCGCCCAGCTGCTGCTGACCGCCCGCGACCTGGGGCTCGACCCGCACGGCGTGACCTTCCACGTCGGCTCGCAGATGATGCACCCGCGCGCGTGGGCGCAGCCGCTGGACCTGGTGGCCGAGCTGATGGACAAGCTGCTCGCCGAGGACGTCCGGCTGCGGCTGGTGGACCTGGGGGGCGGCTTTCCGGCGCGGTACCAGGGAGAACCGCCACCGCTGCGGGACTATGCGGCGGTCATCGACGCCGGCCTGGCCGCGTTGCCGTATGCCGTGCACCCGGTCATCGAGCCCGGGCGCGCGCTGGTCGCCGAGGCCGGCACGCTCATCGCGAACGTCATCGGGGTCGCCGACCGGATGGGCAAGCGCTGGGTGCACCTGGACGTCGGCGCGTTCAACGCGCTGATGGAGAGCCTGGAGACCGGCAACCAGCTGCGCTTCCCGGTCCGCGACGAGTTCGGCGGCCCGCGGTTGCGGCGCTGCCAGCTGACCGGGCCGACCTGCGACAGCCAGGACACGATCCTCTTCGATGTCGACCTGTCGGAGGGGCTGGCTACGGGCGATCGCGTGCACCTCGGCAGCGCCGGGGCGTACACGACCGTCTACGCATCGAGCTTCAACGGCTTCGAGCCGCCGGTAGTGGACATCGTCGAACAAGCGGGGGAACTCTGATGACACGCAGCCATGCGGCCGAGCCCGCCGTCGAGGTGGACGCCGACCTGGCGATTCTCGGTTCGCCGGTGTACCGCGGGGTGAAGACGGTCGTCGCCAGTCTGGGCGTCGTCTACGCGCTCAGCACCCTGTTCCCGATGGGCGGCGAGCGCCCGGCCCTGCTGGACACCTGGTTCTACTCGGCCGTGCTCATCGCCACGTCGCTGCTGGCCCTGGCCCGGCCCGTCCTCGTCCGGCGCAACCGGCTGGCCTGGTCGTTCGTCGGCGGCGGGGTCGCGTCCTGGGCCGCCGGCGACATCTACTGGCAGGCCAGCTTCACTGACGTCGACGCGAACGCGATCCCGATCCCGTCCCTGGCGGACGTGTTCTACGTGGGGCTGTACCCGCTCGCGTACATCGGCTTCATCCTGCTCGCCCGCGCCTCGGTCCGCCGCCTGCCCGCCTCCGTCTGGCTGGACGGGGTGGTCACCTCGCTCGCGGCCGGCGCGGCGTTCTCCGCGTTCACGCTCAACAGCCTGCTCGACGGCAACGCGGGCAAGCCGTTCGCGGCGACCGTGACGAGCCTGTCGTACCCGATCGGCGACCTGATCCTGATGGTCGTCGCGGTCGCGGCGCTGGCGATGGTCCGGTGGCGCAACGACCCGGTCTGGTGGATGGCGGGCCTCGGCGCGGCCGCGTTCACGGTGGCCGACACCGCCTACCTGTTCGGCCTCGCGGACAACTCCTACACCGACGGGAGCTGGGTCGACGGGACCTGGATGATCGGGCTGACCATGATGGCCCTGGCCGGTTCCGTGTACCGCCGCCGCGCAATCGACGAGGTGCGCGGGTTCGCCGCCCTGCTCGTGCCGATCCTGTTCTCGTTGTGCGCGCTCGTGGTGCTCATCGTGGGCACGTTCGTGCACCTGCACCCGTTCACGATCGTGATGGCCAGCGCGTGCCTGCTGGCCGCCGGTGCGCGCACGGCGCTCACCTTCGAGCAGACCCGGGAGCTCACCCGCACCCGGCGCGAGGCGGCCACGGACGAGCTGAGCGGCCTGGGCAACCGGCGCGTGCTCGACTCGGCGCTGCCCAGCATGCTCGAGGAACTGCCGCCGGGCGCGGTCCTGCCGCTCACCATCGTCGCCGTCGATCATTTGCACGAGATGAACCGCATCCTCGGGTACACCGCGGGGGACATGATCCTCAACACCGTGGGCAACCGGCTGCAGCAGGCGTTGCCGGCGGAGGCGGTCGCGGTGCGGCTCGGCGGGGCCGAGATCGCCATCCTGCGCACGGTGTCCGCGGGCACCGCCGACAGCATCGCGCGCGACACCGAGCTGCTGCTGCGCAGCCTCGCCGCGCCGGTCCCGGCCGGTCCGGTGCCGGTGCAGATCGAGCTCAGCGCCGGGGTCGCGTTCGCCCCGATGCACGCCACGAACTCGGCCGAGCTCATCCGGTGCGCGGCCGACGCCCTGCACGAGGCCAAGTCGGCCCGCTCCGAGGTGGAGATCTACGACCCCGGGCACCGGGGCGACGTCGGCTCGCACCTGCTGCCGGACCTGCTCCGGGCGGTCGAGCAGGAGCAGTTCTTCGTGTACTACCAGCCGAAGGTCGACCTGAGCACGCGCCGCCCGGTCGCGCTGGAGGCCCTGCTGCGCTGGCGGCACCCGGTCCACGGCTGGATCGAGCCGGAGGTGCTGCAGCGCCTGGCCGTGCAGGTCGGCCTGACCCGCCAGCTCACCCGCTTCCTGCTGCGCTCCGCGCTCGAGAGCTGCGCGGGCTGGCGGCGGCAGGGCTTCGAGCTGGGCGTGGCGGCCGACGTGTCCGCCGCGGACGTGCTCGACTCCCGGCTGCCCTACGACGTCGCGAAGATGGTCAACAAGCTCATCGTGCCGCCCTCGGCCCTCACCCTGGAGATCGCCGAGGACGTCATGCTCATCGACGCCCGCCGCACGGAGACCGCCCTCGGGCAGTTCCGCCATTTCGGTGTACGGCTCGCGCTCGACCACTACGGCCGCTCGGCACCCTCGCTCGCGCGGTTGCGCAGCATGCCCGTCGACGAGCTGAAGCTGGACCCGGCGTTCGCGGCGCCGATGGTGAACAGCCCGCAGGACGCCGTGGTCATCCGCTCGACGGTCGAACTCGCGCGCTCGCTCGGCATCACGGTCGTCGCCGAGGGGGTCGACTCGCGCGAGATGGTGGACGCGGTGACCCTGTCCGGCTGCGCCGGGGTGCAGGGCGTGCTGCCGGGCGAGCCGATGAGCGTCGAGGCGTTGCGCACCTGGCTGAGCTCCCTCGGGCCGGCCCCCGAGCAGCGGATGCCGGGGCAGCGGCGGCCCGAGGAGCCGACCTACAGCGGGCGGGTCATGCGCTAGCGCTCAGTGCGCTACCCGTCAGTGCGCTACCGCCACCGGTTCGAGGCTTTCCACGGGAAGGTGCTGCGGCCGTACGACCAGCCACAGCACCAGGGCCGCCGAGGTCATGCCGCCGAAGACCACGATCGCCATCGCCTCGGCGCCGATGCCGAGCACGCCGACGAGCGGGGCGGCCAGCGCGCCGACGCCGAACTGGACCGCACCGAGCAGCGCGGCGGCGGTACCGGCGGCCTCACCGTGCCGGGACAGCGCCAGCGCCGGGGCGTTGGGCATGGCCAGGCCGACCATCGCGAGCACCGTCCACAGCGGGATGACCACGCCGAGCAGCCCGCCCGTGTCGGTGGCGGCCAGCACGAGCAGCACCGCACCGGCCACGACCCCGGCGACGAGCGCGGTGGTCAGGATGCGCTGCGGCGACCACCAGCGCAGCAGCCGCACGTTGAGCTGGGTCGCCCCGATCAGGCCGACCGCGCCGCCGGCGAAGACGAACGCGAACTGCTGCTCGCTCATGTGGTACTCGTCCTGGAACACGAAGCTCGAACCGCTCACGTACGCGATGAGGGCACCCATGGCGAGGCCGGCGACGAGGATGAGCCCGACGTACACGCGGTCGGCGAACAGGCGGCCGTAGTCGCGCAGGGTGCCCGCCACGCCGCCGGAGCGCCGGCGCTCCGCGGGGAGCGTCTCGGGCAGCGCGAGGGCCGTGGCGGCGAGGATGGCGGCACCGGCCACGGCGAGTACCACGAAAACACCCCGCCACTCGGTCAGCCGCAGCACCAGGCCGCCGATCGTGGGCGCGAGGATCGGGGCGACGCCGACGACGAGCATCAGCCGCGACAGCAGCCGCGCGGCGGCGAGCCCGCGGAACAGGTCGCGCACGACCGCCATGGCCACCACGGACGCCGCGGCGGCCCCGAGCCCCTGCAGCACCCGCAGCGTGCCGAGCACGGCCAGGTTCGGCGCGAACACGCACACCACGGACGCGAGCACGTGCACACCGATCCCGGCCAGCAGCGGCACCCGCCGCCCGAACGCGTCGGACAGCGGCCCGACGATCAGCTGACCGATCGCCAGCCCGGCGAGCGTCCCGGTGAGCGTCAGCTGCACCGCGGCGGCGGTGGCGTGCAGGTCGCTGGTGATCGTCGGCAGCGACGGCAGGTACATGTCGATCGTGAGCGGACCCAGGGCGGTCAGGAAGCCCAGGAGCAGCACCAGGCGGAACCGGCGCCACGGCGGGAACTGCTCACCGGGCGAGGTCCGGGCGTCGGATCGGGTCGTCGTCAGGGTCTCGGCCACAGCTGATGACAAGCCATGCCGCCTCCGGCCTCTTCCCCTGTACCGCGAAAGGTAACGCCCGTCACTCTAGCGGCCGGTAGGGTTCGGGCGGGAGGCCTTCATGACATCCGTGACGTCAGGCTCGATCACTCCGGCGGACGAGGCCCACCTGGAGCGGGCGGTGGTCCTGGCCTGGGAGGCCCGCGACCGCGGCGACCACCCGTTCGGGGCGGTACTGGTGACCGCGGACGGCACGGTGCTCGAGGCGCTCAACAGCGTCGTCACCGGGGCCGACCCGACCGGCCACGCCGAGACCAACCTGGTCCGCCTGGCCGGCCGGCTGGACCGGGCGGTGCTCGCGGGCAGCACCCTCTTCACGAGCACCGAGCCGTGCGCGATGTGCTCCGGCGCGATCTACTGGTCCGGCATCGGCCGCGTCGTGTTCGCCCTCTCCGAGCAGGAACTGGCCCGGATGGTCGCCGAGGAGGAGGGCATCCCGCCGCTGAGCCTGCCCGCCTTCGAGGTGTTCGCCCGCGGCGGCCGCCCGATCAGGCTCGACGGCCCGGTGCCCCTCCCGAGCGCCGTCGCCGTGCACCAGGGCTTCTGGACCTGATCAGACGGTGATGACGACCTTCGCGCGGGCGTGGTCGATCTCCAGGTAGCGGATGGCGTCGGCCGCCTTCTCCAGCGGGAACGTCCGGTCGACGGCCGGGGTGATGTCGCCGGCTTCGAGGTGGTGGCGCAGGGTGGCCAGCGCCTCCGGGCTCGGCGGCACGTTGGTGAGCGGGATGACGCGCTTGTCGCCGAACCGCGCGGCCAGCTGGGCGCGGATGACCAGCGCCATGGGGCCGAAGACGGTCGGGCGGCCGCCGCCGGAGACGCCGCCTCCGCCCAGGACCAGGCGACCGCCGGGCCGCACGGCGCGCAGCAGCTCGGACAGGGCGTGGTTGCCGACGAGGTCCAGGACGACGTCGTACCGCTCGCCGGACCGCGTGAAGTCGTCCCGTTTGTAGTCGATGACGTCATCCGCGCCCAGCTCGGTGACCAGCCCGAGGTTCCGCGTGCTGCACACTCCGGTGACGGACGCGCCAAAAGCCTTTCCCAGTTGTACCGCGAACGTGCCCACCCCGCCGGACGCGCCGTTGACGAGGATCGTCTCGCCCGGCCGGAGCTTGGCGAAGTCGCGCAGGGCGGTCAGGGCCGTGGTGCCGGCGAGGGGTACCGCCGCCGCCTGTTCGAAGGTGAGCCCTTCCGGCTTGCGCTCCAGGAAGCCGAGCGGCACCGCCACGAGCTCGGCGAACGTGCCGTCGGCCTCGCGCAGGTCGCCGTACACCTCGTCGCCCGGCTCGAAGTCCGTCACGCCGGCCCCGACCGCCTCGACGACACCGGCGAAGTCGCTGCCGCGCACCGCGCGTCTGGGCCCGCGCGGGCCGAAGTTGGCCGGCATCATGAGCCGGGCCAGGTAGGGGTCGCCGCGCATGACGTGCCAGTCGCGCGCGTTGACCGCCGCCGCGCGCACCCGCACCAGCACCTCACCCGCGCCGGCCACGGGCGGGTCGAGGTCGATGAGCCGCAGCTCCTCCGCGGAGCCGTACCGCTGCTGAACGATCGCCTTCATGCCATCGATGCTCGGCGTTCGCGGGATCGCCTTCATCGGAACATGGGCCGCGATTTTTCCGTACTTTCGGCGGAACCAGGTACGACCGGCCGGCTCAGGCCCTGCCGATCATGCCCGCCTGCACCAGGCCCAGATTCCAACGCCAAGGCCGGCCCGGCCGCTACGCCGGTCGACCCGGCCAAGGCGGCCTGCGCACGCAGCCGGAATCTGGACTCCGTCTCGGCTCGACACGATCGGCAGGACAGGGTCTAGGCGCGGGGGAGGACGGCAGTGACCGTCCAGCCGCGGATCGGGCCCGGGCCGGCTTCGCAGGTGCCCCCGACCAGGCCGGCGCGTTCCCTCATCCCGACGAGGCCGAAGCCGCCGGCATGCGAGGTGCGGGCCGGGGCGGTCTCGCCGTCGTCGGTGACCCGGAGGCGCACCGCGGCGTCGTCGGCCACCACGCGCACCTCGATGCGGGTGGCGTTGCGGGCGTGCCGGCGGGCGTTCGTGACCGACTCCTGGGCCAGCCGGAACAGGGCCGTGCCGATCGGGGCCGGCAGGTCCGCCACGTCGCCGCGGATGTCCACGTCGACCGACGGGCCCACGCGGTGCGGCGCGGCCAGGTTGTGCAGGTCGGACAGGCCCGGCGTCGGCGCCAGCTCGGCCGGTTCGTCGGTGCGCAGCACGCGCACGATGCCGCGCATCTCGGCCAGCGCGCGGGTCGCCTCGGACTCGATGAGGCGCAGGGCGTCGGTGGCGGCGTCCGGGTTGAACGGGGCGGTGGCCAGGCCGGCCTGGGCGCGGATGATCATCGCCGACACGTGGTGGGCGACCGTGTCGTGCAGGTCGCGCGCGAGGCGTTCCCGTTCGAGCAGTTTCACCTGGTCGAACTCGCGGTTGCGGGCGCGCACGCGGTAGCGCACGGCGGCACCCAGCGCGGTCACCGCGAACAGCACACCGACGCCGCCGATGGTGTCGTTCGGCCCCGAATGGCCCAGCAGCAGCGAGAACGCCAGCTTGGCGACGATGATGCCCGCGCCCAGGATCGTCTGGCGGCCGGAGCCCCAGCGGGACAGGGCGTATCCGAGGAACAGGACGAACACGAACGCGTTCAGGCCCAGGTCGAGCCCGGTCGCCAGCGGGGCCAGGCCGCACGCGCCGAACGCCAGGCCGACGGCGAGCAGCGGCCGGGTGCGCCGGATCAGCAGCGTCGGGATGACGAGGAGCGCGACGATCCCCGCGTACCAGCGGTAGGGCAGCCCCGGCCGCAGCATGACCTCGAGCACGACCACGAGCGCGAAACCGCCGACGAGCACCCAGTCCCGCCACACCCGCCTGGGGGCGTCGGCCGGGCCGGGCTCGTCCCAGAACGAGCGCAGTCGAGCCAGCATCACCCCCATGGTATGGGCGGTGCGGCCGGGACGGATCCGACCAAAGTACGAGGCGATTTGTCCGGCCGAAGCACCGCCGTCCGGTTGTCGCGCAACGTACGCATCCGTCCTCGCCGTTCTGTGGCCTTTGACCGACTTTGTTCGTATTAACTGGTAGGCGTGGGGGGCTACCACCTGGGGATCGACTTCGGCACCGCCCGCACCTCCGCGGTGCTGGTCCGGCCGGACGGACGGCGCGAGCTGCTGCTGCTCGAGCCGTCCGCGGTGTGCCTGGACAACGCGCCCCACTTCGTCGCCGGGCCGGCGGCGTGCGCGGCGGGGGAGGCGAGCCCGGACCGCTTCGAGCCGCACCCGCGCCGCACGATCGACAAGGGCTCCGTCGTCCTCGGCGGCGTCGAGTGCCCGGTGCGCAGCCTGTTCGCCGCCGTTTTCACCCATATCGCGTCGGTCGCACGCAAGACGATCGGCGGACCGGTGTCGAGCGTCGCGATCACGCATCCCGCGCACTGGCACCGGCCGCAGACGCAGGTGCTCGAAAAAGCGGCGGCACTCGTCGGATTACGTCCTCTCCGTCTGGTACCCGAACCCGCCGCCGCCGCGCTGCACGCCGACGAGCAGGGGGTGCTGGCGCTGCCGGACGGTACCGCGGCGGTAGTTCTGGATCTTGGGGCGGGCTCGGTCGACGCCTCCGTCGTGCAGCGGACGGGTCGCTCGGTGAGCGTGCTGTCCTCGGCGAGCATCCCCGAGGCCGGCGGCCTGGCCCTGGACGCCGCGATCCTGACGCATCTGGGCAGCACGTTCGCGCGGCGCAAGGTGTGGCGCTGGAACCCCGACCGCACACTGCTCGACGGCGCGCGCGCCGGCCGCGAGGAGCTGACCACCGCGAAGTCGACCACGATCCCGGTGCCGTGGTCGGCCTCGGGCATGTCGCTGACCCGCACCGAGTTCGAGAACCTCGCCCGCCCGGCGCTCGAACGCGCGGTCCACACGGTCGCCTCGCTCGTCGCCGGGGTCGCCGTGCCGGAGTTGCAGGGCGTGCTCCTGACCGGCGGCCTGGCGCGCACGCCCCTCGTCACCGAGCTGCTGATCGACATTCTGGGCGTTCTGCCGGTACTCCTCGACGGCCCGACCCTCGCCGAGGGTGCCCTGCTCGCGGAGCCTTCACCGGTGCCCCGCCGCCCCCGCCCGCCCGTCGCTGAACGCCCGGTGTCCGCGGCGCCGACGTCCCCGGCCGGCCCTCGTGTGGACCCGAACGAGTTGTGGGCCGCCCTGCAACAACAGCCCTCCGCGTCCGCAGCCGGTGCTCGTGTGGATGCGAACGAGCTGTGGGCGGCGCTGCAACAACAGCCCTCCACGTCCGCGTCCGCGTCTGCGGCCGGTGCTCGTGTGGATGCGAACGAGCTGTTGGCGGCACGGCAGCAACGGTCCTCTGCGGCGACGTCCGCGGCGGGTGCTCGTGTGGATGCGAACGAGCTGCGGGCCGCGCTGCAACAACAGTCACCCGACGCCGCGCGCTCGGTGTCGCCGGCGCAATTCCGCACCGTCGATCCGGCCGCGGCCGGTCCGACGTGGGCCGCCTCGGCCTCGGCGGGCGCGCAGGCGGCGGCGTCCTGGGCCGCTGAAGCCGCGCAGGGTACTTCTTCCACGGACACGGGCGACCACACGACTTCGGCCGCTTCGGCCGCTTCGGTCGCGGATGGATCGCGGGCCGGTTCGGCGATAGCGGAGGATCCGTGGGCTGCGCTGCGGCGGGAGAGCGCGGGGGAGGCCAGGCCGTCCGCTCCGTGGCGCACCGGATCGGCCGCGGCGTCCGCTCCAGCTTCGGGGGCGGCTGGTTCGGGGGCGGCTGGTTCGGGGGCGGCTGGTTCGGGTGCGGCTGGTTCGGCGTCGATCGGTACGCGGCGGTCGGGTCGGGTGCTCTACGACGCCCGCGCGGCGGCTGCTCCAGCTCCGGTTGCGCCGCCTCCCGTTGCGGCGCCTCCCGTTGCGGCGCCTCCCGTTGCGGCGCCGCCGGTTGCGCCGGGGCCTGCGGTTGCCACCGTCCAGCCGGCGCCGGTGCGGCCGAAGCAGCTGGAACCGTGGGAGATCCGGGCCGAACTGTGGGCGCTGGAGCAGGACAAGCCGTGGCGGTTCGAGAAGGAACTGAAGGCCATCCGGTCCGAGTGCCGGGCGGCCGAGATCGAGTCGCGGGCCCTCCGCGCCGATCTGGTGTCGATCGCCAACGAGGTGATGCGGCTCCGCAGCGAGATGGATCTGGCCGAGACCGACCTCGACGCGGCCGGCGCCGGGCTGCGTTCGGCCGGCGCGGAGATGGAGGTGTTCGAGGCCGAACTCGACCTCGTGGCGACCAGGTTCCGTGCGCTGCATGCATACGAACAGCCCGAACCCGCGGTCGAACCGGCCGTCTCGATCCCGTCGGACCCAGAGCCCGAACCCGTCGCCGCCGCCGTTTCCGAACCCGAACCCGAATCCATCACCGCCGTCGTCGAGCCCGAGCCGGAGTCTGAGCCGGAGCCCATCGCCGTCGTCGTTGAGCCCGAATTCGAGTCCGAACCAGAGCCGGTTGCCGAGGTTGCCGAGGTTGTCGAGGCGGAGTCCGAAGCCGAAGTTGAGGCCGAAGACATCGAGTTCGAGCCCGAGCCGGTGGAAGTCGAAGTCGAAGTGGACGTTCAGCCCGAATTGGTTGACGTGCATTTCGGGGACGGGCGGGAAGGGGAGGCGGCACAGGCGGAACAAGAGGAGCAGGATTTTGTTCCTTGGGTGCCCGTCTCCGGCAGTGCGGCGGTCGAGGACTCCGATTTGCTCGCCACCCTGCGCGCCATCAGCGATCCGCAGGCGGAGTCGGATGTCGATGTCGATATCGAGGCGTTTCTTGCCCAATTGCGCGCGAAGGGGCACGAGGAACCGCCGGTTGAGGAGGCCGAGCCCGCCGCCGCGGCGGTGAGTGAGGACAGTCGGGCCGGCACGGCGACGCGGGTCGAGGCCGAGCCGGACGCCGAGGACTTCGGGGCGCTTGTCCGGGTTGTGCGGCGGTATATGCAATCCGCGCGCAAAGGCACGCTCGCCGATCCGCTGGAAGACGGCGCCAATGCGGATTCGGAGGCTGAGCCGCCGTTGTCCGATGTGGCCGTCTCGCCGGCGCCGCGGTTTCCGGCGCCGAAGCTCACGCTGGCCGATCGCTCGCGCAAGGAGGCCCGGGCGCGCGATGCTCGGTGGTGGCGGGAGCGGAGCCGGCCCAAGGCGAAACCGGACCCGCGGCCGCGGGCGCATCGGCGCAGGCGGTTGAGTCCGCCGGTCAGTGCCGCGCTCACGTTGTTCGTCGCCTTGGTGGCGCTCGGCTCGGGAACGGTCGTCGCGCTGAAGATGACCGGGTCGCTGCCGGAGCGGCAGTTCGAAGTCGGTGAGTGCGTGGCGCAGACGGCGGATCGCGCGACCGTGGTGGACTGCGATGCGCGCGGGGCGTTCGAAATCACCAAGCAGATCCCGAAGGCCGAGCGGTGCCCGGAGGTGAATCAGCCGTTCGTCATCAAGGACGGCGCGCAGTTCTGTTTGGTTCCGGTCACTCGGCGCTGATGGTCTTGCCCGCGCCGGGCGCCGAGACTACGGTCCGGCAATGGCAGTCACGATCGCGGATGTGGCCAGGCACGCCGGGGTGTCGCGGAGCACCGTGTCGTACGTGCTCAGCGGCAATCGCTCGATTTCTGCCGAGACGATCGCGCGGGTCGAGGCGAGCATCGCCGAGCTGCAGTTCCGGCCGCATGCCGGGGCGCGTTCGATTCGCACGAAACGGACCGGCGTCATCGCCATGGCGCTGCCGCTCATGCACGGGCCGCACAACGAGGTCCAGATGCCGTACGTGTGGGCCGCGCTCAACGCCGCTCAGGACGCGGGGCTCAAGCTGCTGATGCTCACCGACGATGACGGTACGAGTGCGATTCGTGACGCGGTGGGCAGTGCGCTGGTGGACGGGGTCATCCTGATGGAGGTACAGCAGCAGGATCCCCGCGCGAATCTGCTCACGTCGCTCAAGTGCCCCGCGGTGCTCGTCGGCACCCCGGACGATCCCGACGGGCTGCCGTACGTCGACTTCGACTTCGTCGCCTGCGGCCGGATGTCCGCGGAGCACCTGCTCGAACGCGGCCATACGCGGATCGGGTTCCTGGGGCAGCACCCGGAGACGTACCGCCGCGGCGTCGCCTATGCCGCCCATGCGCGCGACGGTGCCCTCGACGCGCTGCGGGACGGCGGTGCCCGTGCGACCTGGACGCCGTGTGTGACGTCCGCGCAGGGTGTGGCCGATGCGCTCGACGGGCTGCGCGCCCAGGATCCCGGCATCACGGCCATGGTCGTCTACAACGAGTGGGCGCTGCCGCTCGTGGTCGACCGCGTCGCCGATGGGATCGACATCGTCGCGATCTGTCCGGACGACGCCGTCGACCGGCTCGCGCGTCCGATCACGTCCGTGTCGCTGCCGGTCGAGGAGCTGGCCCGCACCGCGGTCCAACGCCTCGCCGGCCTGCTCCACAACGAGGCCCAGCCATCCGTGACGATGCTCGCCCCGCGACTGAAAACCCGCTGATACCCGCTTAGGGGACCGTCCGCTCGATCGCCGCCGGCCCGAGCTCGTCGAGCTCCTGCTGTGCCTTGCGCACGTTGCCCGGCGTCGGGTCGTGCCCTTCCGCGGCGGCCAGGTCCTCCGCCGTCCATTCCTGGTCCGCCCCGGTACGGGCAGTGCGGTTGCCGGACGCGTCCACCGTGCGCGCCGCGGCGGGGGTCCCCGAGATGATCGGTGTGTTGTCGTCCATAGTCACGGTGTACCCGGCCAGGCGGCATCTAAGCCCGGCCGGCCCGGCACGGCACGGCGGCCGGCAGACAGCGCGGTGGCCGGGACCCCGCGGTCGCACGGCCACATCCGGGTTCAGCGCCGGCCGAACACGTCGTCGAGGAAGTCGGCGCCGGCCTCGGTGAGCGTGCCGACCTCGACGGACGCGCCGACGAACACGTGCCCCGCGCCCTCCACGGGCAGGACGTCGCAGCGGACGCCCTCGGCGCGCAGGGCCTCGGCGAATGCGACGGCCTCGGAGAACGGCACGATGTCGTCCTCGGTGCCCTGGACGAGCAGGAACGGCGGCGCGTCCGCGCGAAGGTTGAACAGCGGGCTGGCCAGGCGTGCGACGGAGGCGCGTTCGCGCAGGGGGCCGCCGAAGAGGACGGCCAGGTTCGTGAACGGGTCGTCCGGGTCGCGCAGGTGGGTGAGGTCGGCCGGGCCGTACCAGAGGATGGCGGCCTGGATCGCGGTGTCGCCGGTGCCGGTGAGCGCGGCGATCGCGGCGAGCTGTCCGCCGGCGGACTCGCCGAGCACCGCGAGGCGCTCGGAGTCGATGCGCAGCGCCGTCGCGTGGTGGCGCAGCCAGCGGACGGCCGCCTCGATGTCGGCCTGCTGGGCCGGGTACGTGGCCTCGGACGCGAGCCGGTAGTCGACATCGGCGACGGCGTACCCGCGGGCGAGCATGCGCTCGTGGAACCGCTGATCGACCGTCCAGATGCGACTGCCGGTCATCCAGCCGCCGCCGTGCACCCACAGCACGACCGGGAACGGCCCGTCGCCGGGCGGGACGTGCAGGTCGAGCAGCAGCGGCCGGAACCCGGGCGGCGTCGACACGACACAGTTGGCATGGGTGAGCGTGGTGCGTACCGCGGGGATCGGCTGGAACATCGGGACATCCTCGCATGCGGTGCGGGGTACCGTTGGTCGCGAGACGTGGAGATTTGTCCTGTGACCACACTCCGCTTTGGGGGTCACCGATGAGTTTGCTCACGACTTCAGCGGCGTCCATCCACCAGCTCGGCGCGGCCGCGGCGCTCGTCGGCGGTCCGCAGCGGGGCAAGGGGCTGTGGGGCAGGTTCGACCTCGCGGCGAATGCGATGCTGGCCGGCGGCTGGGTGATCGAGCAGCACACGCTGCGGACACAACGCCATCTGGACCGGCCAACGGACGACGCGGTGCGGCTGAAGGACTTCGCCGTGGCCGGGTCCGCGCTCACGAACCTGGCCGGGATCGCCGCCGGGCAGCTCGTCGAGCGGGCGTTTCCGCAGGGGGTACCGCTGGACGACGACGGCAACCTCGCACCGGAGGCGTCGGCGCGCGGCCGGATGTACTACCGCTGGTTCACGGCCCTGCGCACGCTCAACCGCACCTTCGCGGCGGCGGCCATCGGGTTCACGCCGCGCGTGAACTTCAACGTCCTGCGCTCGTACCGGCCCGGAACGGTCTTCCGGCTGTTCACCTGACGAGCCGCTCATCCGACGGAACGGACGGTCATCATCATGACGATCGCGCAGAGCACGGCCGCCTCGATCGGGCGGCTCGGACTGGCCGCGGCGGCGTTCGGCCGGCCGGGCAAGCACGACCTGCTGCTCAACGCGGCCATCGCGACCGGTTGGCTCAGTGAACGGCGCACATTGTACGGTCGGTCGCTCGCCAAGGACGCGAAGATCATGGTCACGGCGAAGGAGGTGCTCGTGGCCGGCACCGTCCTCACCGGCGCCGCGAACCTGTTGGCCGGAAACGGGCCGCGGCGCGCATCGATGTTGAAGCTGAACCGCATCTTCGCGCTGCTCGGGGTGACCGCTACGCCGTTCATCAACTTCGCGCTGTTCGACTCCTACCACCCGCACCCGGTGCGCAGCTTCCTGTCGCCGTGGTAGGAAGGGGCGATGGCCAACATCGCCACCGTGTTCGTGCGCGTCCAGCCGGTCGACGGGGCCGAGGTGGCGGCCGAGGAGGTGCTCGGGCTGCTCATGGATCCCGGGCGCGGCAGCTACCACGTGCCGGTGTGGCATCGGGCCGGGGTCGTCGACGTGCAGTACGGCGCGCGGTGGTCCGGGGTGTCGGCCGTCGAGCAGATCTGGGACGGGATCGGCGAGCGGCTGCGGTCGGTGTGGGTGCGCTACCTCGACAGCGGCGCCGACTTCGATCGCATCGGCCACCGGACCGCGGGCCTGGCCGGGACCGTCGACTGGCGGATCTGCGAGTACTGGTACGACGAGGTGCGCCTGATCCCGGCCGGCGGTGGCGAACCCTGGCGCGCCGAGGGGCTGTGGCTCCGCCGGGCCGAGAACGACCGTTCGGTCCTCGGCGACGCCCAGCTGGACAGCCCGACCACGCCGGCGTCGGCGTACCCGTGGCGCGACTTCCTCGGCCAGTGGCGCAGCTACGGCGTGGCCGACACGGTGCTCGACGCGATCGGCAGCACCATCGACTCGTTGGAGCGGGCGGAACTGTGGTCGCGGGGCCGCCCGGTCGAGGTCGCCCAGCGGGTCGGGCCGGGCCCGGGCCGAGCCTGGGCGCGGTGGTCGCTCGACGACTGGGACAGCTGCGCCGACGCCGAGTACGTCGAGCACTTCGGCGGCTGACCGGCGGCCCGTTCGTGAGCGGTACGATCGCTGCGCTGTGCATCGATGACGTTCGGTGACCGGGGGTGGCGGCGTGGCCGATCGCGGACCGAGGCGGCTGCGCGCCGGGCTGGTCGCGGGTGGGCTGGCGCTCGCCGTCGCCGCCGTCGGGGTGGTGGCGGTCGTCGGGCTGTTCGGTGACGACGATCGGACGGACGGCACCGATGTCGGTGCGGCGGTGCGGGACATCGCGGGCGCTCGCGGTACAACCGCGGCCTTGACCTTTGGCGATCGCCATGGAGCACTGGTCGATGCCGAGTTCACCGTCACCGCCGACGGGCTCGGGGCCGGTGTGGTGAGCGATCCCGGCGGCGGGCGGGCCGAGGTGCGCACCAACGGGACGCGGACGGTCGTGCGCGCGGATGTCGGCTGGTGGTCGCGGCGCGCGCCCGGGCAGGCGTCGGCGCTCGCCGACCGGTGGATCCTGCCGGAGGACGGGCTCATCCTGCCGATCGACATCACCCGCGCGCTGACGCCCAAGGGCGTGGCCGAATCGGTGCGGTTCGCCGCGGCCGGGCATCCCAAAATCGGCGGTACGGTGCCGTGGCGCGGCAAGGACGCCGACGTCATCGACAATGACGACTGGCTGCTACTCGTCACGCGCGAGGAACCGCGCACCGTGGTGTGGTTCGGCGGCCATCTGACCGGATTCGGGCCGCTGCAACCGGCCGCGCGGCACGGACCCGCGACGGCGGCCGTGCGACCCGCCGTGCTGCGGTTCGGGCCGGCGTACCAGCCGAGCACCGTGCCGCCCTATGTCGGGGTCGCACTGTCCACACCGGACGATGCCGCGCTGGCCGAGGTGCGGGCACAGGTCGGGCAGGTGCTGCCGCCGCCGGACCGGGCCGCGGCCGCCGACGCGCCCGAGCCGCCGGCCGTGCGGGACGCCGTCCGGCTCACCGCGCCGCGGTTCTCGGTGCAGCCCGACGATGGCGGGTGCGCCCGCGGGCAGTGTTCGTGGAGCGTGCGCGTGGTCAACGTGGGGGACGCGCCGTGCGACGTGACGGTGCTCGCCGCCGTCGATCCGGGCCCGGGGCCGCGCACCGTGAAGCTCGGCGTGCTCGCCCCGGGGCAGGCGGCGACCACCCCGGCGATGACGTTCGCCGATCCCGGGCGAACGACGACGACCCATGCGCAGGTGTACTGCCCGTCGCTCGACGGCCTCGACCCCGCACCCCGGCAGCGGCTGGCCGCGCTCGGGCTCGATCCGTCGCAGTCGGGCCGGGTGCGGGAGCTCGACCCGGCGCTGCAGACGATATTGCTCGGTGCGGCCGACGCGATGGTGCGCGGGCGCGGTTCGCTCCCGCCGCAGGACCGGCAGCTGTTCATCGGCGCGCTCGAACTGAGCGTGTCCGGGCAGCTGATACCCGAGGTGCAGGCGATCACCGGGTCCGGGCGGGTGGAGAACCTCGCCGCGCTCGCCGGAATCCTGCGCAACGCGTCCGGGGCGGCGCCCGCCACCGAGCAGCTGGCGTTCCGGCGCGAGCTCGAGTTCGCCGCGAACCTGCTCCGCAACGACGGGGACGTGCGGCTGCGGCTCGACGACCGGTCGCCGGCGCTGGCGGATGTCCGGACGAACACGACGTACCGGCTGGCGGTCGTCACCGGGGAAGGGGTGCTCCCGGCGACGGGGGCCGCCGCGGACCACGAGATCCTGGTCGTCTCCCTCGAACCGACCCGCCCCGAGCACGACCTCGACCGGGCCGGGTTCGTCAGCCTGCTGCGCGGCGCCGCCGGACCGCTCTGCCCGGCCGGCCCGCCCGCCGTGGCCGGGTTGGTGCTGGTCAACCGGCACGGCGAGGAGCGCTGGACCGCCGCCCAGCTGCATGAACTGGACAGCCGCTGTCCCTGACGGCGGAGTTAGGGTAGCCTCATATGCGGAGTCGCGCATATGTGAGGGGCGAGCGATGGGGCACGGGCACGATCACGCGGTACACGGGCACGCCGACCGGCGCTGGCTCGGGCTCGCGCTCGGCCTGATCGGCGCGTTCATGGCGGCCGAGGTCGTGGTGGGCGTCGCCGCCGGCTCGCTCGCCCTGCTCTCCGACGCGGCCCATATGCTCACCGACGCCGGGGCGATCGTGCTCGCGCTGGTGGCCATGCGGCTGGCGGGACGGCCGGCCAAAGGCGGGTACACCTTCGGGCTGAAACGCGCCGAGATCCTCTCCGCGCAGGCCAACGGGCTCACGATGCTGCTGCTCGCGGCGTGGCTGGCGGTCGAGGCCGTGCGCCGGCTGATCCACCCGCCGGCCGTCGAGGGCGGCCTCGTGCTGGTCACCGCGCTCGCCGGAGTCGCCGTCAACGTGGCCGCGGCCTGGGCGATGTCGCGGGCGAACCGCTCGAGCCTGAACATCGAGGGCGCGTTCCAGCACGTGCTCAACGACCTGTGGGCGTTCGTCGCCACGGCCGTCGCCGGGCTCGTCGTGGTGACGACCGGGTTCACGCGCGCGGACCCGATCGCCACCCTCATCGTCGTCGCGCTCATGGTCCAGGCCGGGATCGGGCTCGTGCGCGCGTCCGGGCGGATCTTCCTGGAGGCGGCGCCGAGCGGGATCGACCCGCCCGCCCTCGGCAGCCGGCTCGCCGCGCTGCCCGACGTCACCGCCGTGCACGACCTGCACGTCTGGGAGATCACGAGCGGGCAGCCGGCGCTGTCGGCCCACGTGCTCGTGGCCGAACACCGCGACTGCCACGCCGCGCGAGTGTCCATCGAGGAACTGCTGCGTGAGGAGTACCGCATCACGCACAGCACCCTGCAGGTCGACCACACCCCGCAGGGCGCCGCGACGGCGACGCCCTGCAGTTCTTACAGCTCTTCCTAGCGGCGGATGGTCGCACCAGCGCTCTTGGTTACCGTTTGATGTCCTGAAAAGCGGTGGGGGAGCTTCGCTCCACCCACACCCCCTCAAGACCGCACCCGGTCCGACGGGTCTGGTTTTAGCGGAGGCTCCAAACCTGGTTCGATTGTGTTCCGCCGCTGTAGCAGTCCCAGATCTGCAGGATCGTGCCGTTGGCGGTGCCGCGGCCGCTGGCGTCCAGGCATTTGCCGGAGTTCGGGTTCACGATGGTGCCGTTGCCGTTGACCACCCACTGCTGGGCCGGGTTGCCCAGGCACGTCCACAGCCAGACCTGGGTGCCGTTGGCGGTACCCTGGCCGCGCACGTCCAGGCACTTGCCCGACTGCGGGTTGACGAAGGTGTTGCCCGACCGGGCCCACTTCTGCGCGCCGCTGCCGTTGCAGTCCCACAGCTGGACCTTGGTGCCGTCGGCCGTGCCCTGCGCGTCGACGTCCACGCACCGGCCGGAGCCCTGGCCGACGATGGTCTGGCCGCCGCCGGGGTTGGTGCTGCCCGAGGTGCTGTAGCTGAAGGTGCCGACGGACAGGCCCGCGCCGCCCTGCCAGGGCTCGAAGCCGGCCTGCACGCTCGTGAGCCACCAGCTGTTCTGCGCGTACCCGCGGCCGAGCATGTCGTTGTAGAAGTCGCGCACGTTGAACGCGATCGAGCCGGTGCCGGCGGTGCGCACGTACGACACGACGTTCCAGCCGATGTTGCCGAACCACACGTCCCACGTACCCCCGGCGATGTTCACCGTGGCGACCCGCCCGCCGACCGGCTGCGGCGCGCCCGCGTGGTTGAGCCACACCATGAGCTCGGCGCCGGTGTTCTGCCCGTCGGTGCGGGCCGTCGGGTCGAACCAGATGTCGTACGCGGCGTCCCACTGCCCGCCCGCGTAGCTCATCGACACGCTCGTGCTGACGTTCTGGAACGCCGGGTTGGACACCTGCATCGGCAGGCCGGAGCCGCTGGAGCAGTTGCCGTAGTGACAGCCCGCATAGATCGACGGGTACGACCCGGGCGCGCCGTTCGTGGGCTTGTTGTGGTCCGAACGCGTCAGGCTGAAGCCGGACCCGGTCACGTTGATGCACTGGGTCGTGTCGTCGCCCCAGTTGTTGTTCTGCACGATGTACTTGCCGCCCGCGATCGCCGTCGAGCCGTACTTCTCGCAGATGGCGGTGTCGGCGTGCGCGCTCGGGGCGAAGGCGACCCCGATCGTGACGGCCGCGGCGCCGGTGGCCGCGGCGAGCAGGAGTGCGCGGAAACGCTTGAGCATGTGACTCCTCGGATGGGACATGGCGGTGTACCCGGGACAGCGATGAACGCTAATTCCGCCGCGCCCAGTCCATCCATGGTTTTCGAAACAGCTTGTCCCGGTAGCGCTCCCACCGCACGCTGTGCTGCCATGAGGAGACTCGTACTCGCAGGAGCCGCCACCCTGCTGGTCGCGGCGTCGATCTGGGCCGGACTCCCGCCGGCCCGGGCCGCCGACGCGACCGCCGAGGTGGTGGCCGTCGACGCGAACCAGCTGTCCGGCCCGCTCAAGAAGGCCGGCCTCGGCACGCTGTTCGGCGTCGCGGCCACCCCCACCACGCCCCGTGACCTGATCGCCGGCTCGCAGCTGTACCTGAGCCAGCACCAGAGCGCGCAGGGCGACGCGAGCTACCCGACGTCGACCGAGGCCGTCGCCGCGACCCTGCGCGGCACCGGGACGAAGATGATCGGGCGCTACAACGACTTGATGGGCGGCTGGCCGTACCAGTGGAAGGGCCTCAACGACTGGATGTCCAAGGTGGACAGTGCCACCCGCTCCGTCCAGAGCTACAAGGACGTCCTGTACGCCGTCGCGCCGTTCAACGAGCCGGACAACAAGCTGCAGGGCGGCTTCGGCACGGACGCGTCCATCCCCGGTGCGACGTACGACGCCAAGTTCAACTGGCTGTGGACCCAGACGTTCCGGCGGATTCGCGCGATCGATCAGTCCATCCCCATCATGGGACCGAACTTCGAGCACTACTCCGGCTGGGTCCCGGCCGAGCAGGAGCGGATGCGCGCCTTCCTGGCCAACGCGGTCGCGACCGGCACCAGCCCAAACCTGATCGGCTGGCACAGCCTCGGCCCCAGCCCCGGTGACGTGCCCGAGGACCTCGCGCGCTACTACCGTCCACTGGAGACGCAGCTCGGCGTGCCCGGGCGTCCGCTGCCGGTGGTGATCGAGGAGTACGGTCCCGGGACCGGCGACTTCGAGGGCGTTCCGGGGACGATGGTCAAGCACTGGGCCGAGTTCGAGCGCTCCGGGGTGGACTATGCCTCGATGGGCATCTACACCAACCCCGGGCTGCTGGGGAACACCCTGCGACGCACATGCGGTACAACCGCGAAACCCAACGCGGGGTGGCAGATGATGCACTGGTACAAGTCGATGCAGGGACAGCGCGCGTTCGTCAGCCGCTGGGACGCCAGGCACTATCAGGCGGCCGACGGCCTGGCCAGCTGGGATTCCGGCGCGCGCAGCCTCACCGTGCTGCTCGGCGGCGAGGACGCGGACATCGACGTGGACGTCACCGGCCTGGCCGCGCGCGGACTCGGCCCGAACGTGCGGGTGCAGCTCGACGCGGCGCTGTGGGACGTCGACCCGGGCGCGGCCGATCGCACCGTCGAGCGCGGCGGCGACGCCCAGGACGCCACCTACAACCTGTTCGACAAGGCGATGACGGTCGGCCCGGACGGCCATCTGCGCGTCCCGATCCGGCGCATGGAGGGCTACAACGGTTACCGCATCGTCATTTCGGCGCCGGGACCGTCCATCGTGTACTCCACGAAGTACGAAGCCGAGAACGCGAACGTCACCCATGCGATCCGGTACGGCACCGCGCCCACGACGTCCGGAGGGTACGTCGGCGGCATCGACCACGCCGACAGTTCGGTCGCGTTCACCGTGAACGCCCCGATCGCGGGCATCTACACCATGCGCATCCGGTACGCGAACGCGACCACGTCCGCGGCGAGCCACCTGGTGTCGGTGGACGGGACCGCGCAGGGCTCGGTGTCGTACCGGACGACGGCCGCGGGCTGGTCGCCGGCCGAACTGCGCACGGCGACCAAACGCCTGCGCCTGCACGCCGGAACGAACACCGTCCGGCTGGCCAAGGGCGCGGGCTACGCCGAGCTCGACGCCATCGACGTGCGCCCGGACACCCACCGGTACGAGGCCGAGCTCGCCACCGTGACGCACGCGGGCATCCACGGCTTCCGCTGGAACGAGTTCCCGGACTTCGTGGGCGGCATCGACCACGCCGACAGCTCGGTCGGATTCGTGGTGGACGCCCCGGCCGACGGCACGTACCGCATCGAGGTCGGCTACAACAACGGCACGACCTCAGGCGCGACGCACACCATCGCGGTGGACGGCGCCCAACAAGGAACGATCGCCTACGCGCCGACCGGCCACTGGTTCGACACCGCCGCCCAGGACGCGAACGAGGGCCTGGCCACCGCGACCGTCACCCTGCGCGCGGGAGCGAATCGGCTCGTGCTCACGCGCGCATCCGGCTACGCGGAGCTGGACTTCCTGCGCGTCGCGGGTTAGGAACGTTCCCGACACTGTGAAAGGCGTCGTAGTCCCGGCTGCGGCGCCTTTCCTACCCTCCAGGGAGCAACACTTCTGGAGGTATACACATCATGAAATACATAACCGTCATGTTCGCCGGCGCGCTCACACTCGTGTCGCTGAGCGCCTGTCAGGTTTCGACCAGCACGAGCACCAGCACGATGCCGGCCGCCGGCCGGACCGTGCAGAACGCGGCCAACGTACCGCCGCAGGAGGCACTGACCAAGGCCATCAAGCAGCTCGACACGACGGCGTACAACTTCAGCATCAAGCAGGGCGTGATGACCGGCGGCGGCCGCGTCGACTCCGCCGCGGGCACCGGCGCGTTCGGCATCGGCGGCGACGTCGACCTCGGCCTCGGCGACGGGACGAAGACGCGGGTCTCAGTGGCGTACACCGTCATCGCCCCGGAATTCTGGATCAAGGCCGACTTCGGCGACACGATCAACCAGCACTACGGCATGAACCCCACAGCCTGGATGCACGTCGACAACAGCAAAATCACCGGCGCCCAGATCCCCCTGGACAAGTCGGGCAAACTCGACACGGGCATCACCGACCTGCTGTCCGACGTCGCGGACGTCAAGCGCACCGACAAGACCCACTACACCGGCACCATCGACGTCACCGGCGCCGAGGGCATCATGGCCCCGACCGACGCGGCCGCGAAGAAGCCGGGCGCGAAGACGCTGCCCTTCACGGCCACGGTCGACGAGCAGAACCGCCTGACCGTCTTCACCATCGACGGCGCCTCGGTGGACGAGAACCTGGCGATGGAGCTGACCTTCACGTCGTACGGCTCGATCGAGAAGGTCACCGTCCCCTCCGGCGCGATCGAGGCGCCCGACTCGGTCTACGAGCTGATCGGCTGAGCGTGCCCTAGGCGGCCGGTAGAAGGTGATCACGCAACAACGGCGCCAGTGGTACGTCGTCGGCGTGGGCCGGGTCGAGCCAGTACAACTCCTCGATCTCGGCCTGCGCCGACACCGGGCCGGTGAGCGGGGCGGTGAAAACGTCCGCGTCGACGGTGAAACCGGCCTCGTTCGCGGCCGGGGCCTCGAACCGCCCGAGGTGGCCCAACGCCGCGGGGTCGACCGACAAGCCAAGCTCCTCGGCCAGTTCGCGAACCAAGGCGTCGGCCGGGGTCTCCCCGCGCTCCAGCTTGCCGCCCGGCTGCATGAACACCGTGGTGCCGCGCTTGCGGACGAGGAGCCAGCGGCCCTGGGAGTCGCGGACCACGGCGGCGACGATGCGGATCACGGGCACCCGACGAGACTAGCGTTGGCACGGATTGTTCAACGATCCGGCATTGTGCGATGCTGCTGGGCGTGACGCGTGCTGCTGCTCCCGAGGACTGGGCCCTTGCGCTCGCCGATGACCGTGCGCAGCTTGATCGCGGTGGTTATGGGGAGCGCGTCGCCGATGTGCTGCGGGATCGGATCACCCAAGGGGTCTTTCCGCCCGGTACGCGGCTCAGTGAGGAGGCGTTGCGCGAGGCGCTCGGGGTCTCGCGCAACACGCTCCGTGAGGCGTTTCGGTTGTTGTCGCACGAAGGACTGCTCACGCACGAGTTCAATCGGGGCGTGTTCGTCCGCGAGCTGACCGCCGAGGACGTACGCGACCTCTACCGTATCCGGCGCATTTTGGAGGGTGCGGCCGTTCGCGGGGTCAAGGATGCGCCCGACGGCGCGGTCGATCGCGTCCGGGAAGCGGTGGAGTCGGCCGAGGCGGCGGCGGAGCAGGGTGCCTGGGTTGCGGTGGGTACCGCGAACATGCGCTTCCACCAGGCCGTTGCCGGACTGGCGGGCAGCCGCCGGGTCAGTGAGACGGTGCGCCGGCTGTTGGCTGAGCTTCGGCTCGTGTTTCTGGTGATGTCGGCGCCGCGGGAGTTTCACGAGCCGTATCTCAAGACGAATCGGGAGATCTACGAGCTGCTCGCGCGGGGCGATGCCAAGGCGGCCGACAAGGCGCTGGCGGCCTATCTGGACGCGGCCGAGGATCAGCTGCTGAAGGCGTTCGGCGACTAGCGGGCCAGGGCCCCGTGCAGGAACAGGTCCACGAGATCGGCCGTCGTCACCTCCGGGGCCAGGGGGGAGCGGCCGCGGGCGAACATGAAGCCCAGGAACGCGTCCGTGGCCACCGAAACCGGCAGGCGCAGGCGGTCCTTGTCCGGCTCGAACAGTTCGGCCACCGCGGCCTTCGTCTCGGCCTGGGAGCGGGCGCGGTCCGGGGCCGGTGAGCCGGGGCCCGGGGGAGTGCGCTGGGCGTGCATGCCGGTCGAGTGCAGCGCGCCGACCACGGCGCCCATGCGGCCCAGGTGGGCCTGCAGCGCCTCGGCCGCCTCGAGCAGGCGGTCGTCCAGGGGCTGCTCCAGCGAGATCGTCTCCAGTTGGCGCATGAGGTGGGACGGGTCGAGGGCGCGGGCGATGCAGGCCCGCAGGAGTTCCTCCTTGTCGGCGAAGACGCGGAAGATGGTGGCCTCGCCGATGCCCGCGGCGCGGGCGATCTGGGCCGTGGTGACGCGGTTGCCGTACTCCGCGACCAGGGGCAACGCGCTCTGCAGGATCATCTCGCGGCGCTGCTCGGTGCTCATGCCCGGCGCGCGCCGCCGGGGGGCCTGAGGTTCTGTCATGCCGGGAACTGTACGGAGTGAGTACTCACTCCGTCAAGACATAAACCGGAGCCTATTGCCGGATCGTTGAACAATCCTCTACCGTCTCCAGGAAGGAGCACGATCCGTTAGGAGCCCACCATGGCAAAGCGGACAGCCCAGCACGACCAGTCGGCCCCCAAGCGGGTCATCATCGCGAGCCTCGTCGGTACCTCACTGGAGTGGTACGACTTCTTCCTCTACGGTTCCGCCGCCGCGCTCGTCTTCGGCAAGCTCTTCTTCCCCTCGTTCGCCAGCGTCACCGGCACGCTGCTCGCGTTCGCGACCTACGCGGTCGGGTTCGTGGCCCGGCCGCTCGGCGGGATCGTGTTCGGGCACTTCGGCGATCGGGTCGGGCGCAAGGGCGTGCTCGTCGTGACGCTGGTCCTGATGGGCGGGGCGACCTTCGCCATCGGGCTGCTGCCGACGTACGCCACGTGGGGCGCCGCCGCCCCGATCCTGCTCGTCGCGCTGCGGTTCCTGCAGGGGCTCGGCCTCGGCGGGGAGTGGGGCGGCGCCGTGGTCATGACGATGGAGCACGGCGGCGACGAGCGGCGCGGGCTGAACGCGTCGTGGCCGCAGGTCGGCGTCCCGGCCGGCAACCTGCTCGCGGCGGGCGTGTTGTGGTTGCTCAACACGGTACAAACGGATGCGGTTTTTCTGTCCTGGGGTTGGCGGGTGCCGTTCCTGCTCTCCGGGGTGCTGATCCTCGTGGGGCTCTGGATCCGGTTCACGGTCGCGGAATCGCCACAGTTCGTCGCGGTGGACCGGACCGCGCAGATGCCGCTGCTCGAGGTGCTCACCCGGCATCCGCGGGCGCTGCTGGTCGCGATGGCCGCCCGCGTCGGCACCGATGTCGCGTTCTACGTGTTCACGTTGTACGTGCTGACGTACGTGACCGGCACCGTGAAGCTGCCCCGGGACTATGCGCTGTCGGCCGTACTCATCGGATCGGCGCTGCAGCTGGTGCTCATCCCGCTGTTCGGGGCACTGTCGGATCGGGTGGGGCGCCGGCCGGTGTACGCGGCCGGGGCGATCGGGGCCGCGCTGTGGGCGTTCGCCTTCTTCCCCTTGCTGGACACCGGCAATCGGGCCGCGATCGTGCTCGCGGTCGTCGTCGCGCTCGTCGCGCACGCGGCCATGTACGGGCCCCAGGCCGCCTTCGTGGCCGAGCAGTTCTCGACCCGCCTGCGGTACTCGGGGGCCAGCATGGGGTACCAGATCGCGGGCATTTTCGGCGGGGCCCTGGCGCCCATCATCGCGGTGAAGCTCGTCGCGGCCACCGGCTCGGCGCTCAGCGTCTCCATCTATGTGCTCGTCGCCCTCGCCCTGACCGGCGTCGGGCTGGCGTTCGCGAAGGAGGAGCGCCGCGCGGGCGTGCCCGAAGCGCCACGGGTCGCCGAGGTCGTGCAGCCGTGACGCGCAAGGCACCGCTGGCGGCGGCGGTCGTGCTCGGCCTGGCCGCCGTCGCCGGCACCTATCTGTGGCTGCGCCCCGAGAAGGCCGAGGGCAACCGGGGCCGTGACGACTGCGTCCAAATTGAGCTGAGTGCGTCGACCGAGAAGGGCGACCTGCTCGCCGAGCTGGCCAAGCGGTACAACACGGCGGGCCGGGTGTTCGACGGCCGCTGCGCCGGGGTGTCCGTCCACAAGCGAACGTCCGGCGCCGCGATGGAGTCCCTTGTGGACGGCTGGAACCCGGACGCGGACGGCGCGCCGGCCCCGCAGGTGTGGGCGCCGTCGTCGTCGCTGTGGCTGGGCCTGGCGCGGGAGCGGGCCACGGCCCAGGATCGCGCGGCGCCGCTGGACGACACGCCCGACGCCGACGTGCCCTCGATCGCGCAGAGCCCGCTGACGATCGGCATGCCCCGGCCGATGGCGGAGGCGCTGGGCTGGCCCGGCAAGCCGCTCGGCTGGTCCGACGTGCTGGCCTTGGCCAACGATCCGCGCGGCTGGGGCGCCTACGGGCACCCGGAGTGGGGCCGGTTCACGCTCGGCAAGGACAACCCGCACCTGTCCACGTCCGGGCTGGCGGCCACGGCGGCGGCGTTCTACGCGGCCAGCGGCAAGTCCAGCGACCTCACCCCGGCCGACCTCGCCCGCCCGCAGGTGCGCGACTTCGTCCGCGGGGTCGAGGCGAGCGTGGTGCACTACGCCGACGACGCGGTGAAGTTCCTCGGCAACATGGCCGAGGCCGACGCCCAGGGTCGCGCCACGTCCTATGTCAGCGCCATCGCCATGCAAGAGCAGCTGTTGTACCTCTACAACTCCGGCGCCCCGGACGGCGATCCCGGCCAGATCGGCAAGGGGCGGCGTCCTTCGGTGCCGCTGGTGGCGGTACACCCGAAGGACGGCACGCTCATGATGGACCACCCGTATGTGGTCCTCGCCGCGGCCTCGGCCGAGCAGCGGGCCGCCGCCGCCGACTTCCTGGACTTCCTGCGCCGGCCCGAGCAGCAGCAGCGCTTCGCCGACCTCGGGTTCCGCGACTACCAGGGCCGGGCCGGAAGCGCCCTGGCCACGGCGATCGGGCTGTCGGCCGACCAGCCGGCGCTGTCGCTGATCGACCCGCCGGCCCCCAACGTGCTGTCCCGGATGCTGGCGGGCTGGGACGACCTGCGCAAGAAGGCGCGGGTCCTGCTCGTCATGGACGTGTCGGGCTCGATGCGGGAGTCGGCCGGCGGCGGGCGGAGCCGGTTGGACGCGGCCAAGGACGCCGCGATCGCCGGGCTGCGGCGGCTGCACCCGGACGACGAGGTGTCGCTGTGGCAGTTCTCGACCGAGGACGCCGGAGGACCGCAGCCGTACGTGGAGCTCGTCCCCTTCGGACCCATGCGCGACGTCCAGGGGCGGCTCACCACGGCGATCCAGGGCCTGCATCCGGAGGGTGGGACGGCGTTGTACACAACCGTGCGGGCGGCCCAGCGCGGCATGGTCGAGCGCTACGACCCCGGCCGGATCAACGCGATCGTGGTGCTGACCGACGGCAAGAACGAGTACCCGCGCGACAACGACCTCACCGCGCTGCTCAGCGACGTCAACGCCGACACCCTCGAGCGCTCGGTGCGGGTCTTCGCGATCGCGTTCGGCGACAAGTCCGACCTCAAGACGCTGTCCGCGATCGCGCGCTCGTCGCGGGCCGCGGCGTACGACGCGCGCAACCCGGCCGCGATCGAGGACGTGTTCATCTCGGTGCTGAGCAACTTCTGACATTGCCGGAGGTGTATACGCTGCGCGGGGGAGGGGGCGGGCATGCGGTTCTTGCGGGGGCTCGGGGGCGCGGCGACGGCGCTCGCGGCGGGCGGGATCGCCATCTGGGCCGGGCACATCGGCTCAACGGGGTGGTGGCGGTGGCTGGTCGTCCTGTTCCTCGGCGTGGTGGCCTGGATCGTCGCGACCTTCCTCGTGCCGTTGATCGCGCTGGAGGCCGGCGAGGAGGCCGGCTCGATCCTGCTGATCCCCGCGGCGGCCCTCGTCGTGGCCACGATCTGGCTGACCGCCATCGACCTCGAGGTCCGGACCGGCCAGTGGCAGGCGGCCATCGTCACGGGCAAGGAGTGCCGGTCCACCGACAGCGGGTGCGCCTGGGTGTACCGCGTGAGCGACCGGCGTACCGAGCAGGACCTCGGCTGGATCGGCTGCAACGAGAACGTCCTCGCGCCCGGCGACCAGACCCGGGTGCGCAGCGATCCGGACGGCCGGCACCGCCCGAACCTGGAGCCCTGCGCGCACACCTCGCACAGCTGGACGGTCGCTTTGCGGGTGGTCGAGGGGCTGTGGATCCTCACGGCGCTCGCCGCCTTCGTGGGTGCCATCTTCTTCTGGGATTGGTGAGGACCGTTGACAACCGGAAGACATCGACGTAGAACCATGTGAGAGCGCTCTCACACACTGTCCGCCCGGGTTGGCCGCCACCGACCCGGGCGGACGCCTATTTGTCAAGCATTGACAGAAGGCGTTGGGTTGTGTGCATCTTTGACGGAACCTGAGCGTTTTCCCTCCAGCATCGGAGCCGCCACCGATGAACAGACGCCTGCTTGCCGGCCTCACCGCCGCCCTCACCGCCGCCGGGTTGCTCGCCGCCCTCGCGCCCGCGGCCCCCGCCGCGGCCGCCCTCCCGGACTACAGCACGGCCGAGGCGGGCAACCCGTTCGCCGACGGCTGGTACGCCGACCCCGACATCGCCATCTACGACAACACCTACTGGGTCTACCCGACCACCTCGAAGAGCTACGGCGAGCAGACGTACCTCGACGCGTTCTCCTCGACCGACCTCGTCACCTGGACCCGGCACGCCAACGTGCTGACGAAGGCCAACGTGTCGTGGGCGACCCAGGCGATGTGGGCCCCGGCGCCGATCCAGCGCAACGGCAAGTACTACCTGTACTTCGCGGCCAACGACATCCAGAACAACTCGACCCTGGGCGGCATCGGCGTCGCCGTCGCCGACAACCCCGCCGGCCCGTACCGCGACGCGATCGGCCGGCCGCTCATCGGGCAGTACTACAACGGCGCCCAGCCGATCGACCAGGACGTCTTCATCGACGACGACGGGCAGGCCTACATCTACTACGGCGGGCACGGGCACGCCAACGTGGCGCGGCTCAACGCCGACATGACGAGCATCGGCACGTTCCCGGACGGCAGCACCTACAAGGAGATCACGCCGTCCGGATACACCGAGGGCCCGCAGATGTTCAAGCGCAACGGGAAGTACTACCTGATGTGGTCCGAGGGCGGCTGGACCGGCCCGGACTATTCGGTGTCGTACGCCATCGCGAGCTCGCCCACCGGCCCGTTCACCAAGCTGGACCGGGTCCTCGCCCAGGACGCGGCGGTGGCCAAGGGCTCCGGGCACAACTCGGTCGTCAACGTGCCGGGCACCGACACCTGGTACATCTTCTACCACCGCCGCCCGCTGAGCGAGACCGACGGCAACCACCGCGCGCTCGCGTACGACCGGATGAACTTCAACGCCGACGGCACCATCCAGCGCGTGACCATGCGGGTCAAGGACAACTTCGCCGACGCCAACGCCTACGGCTGGCGCACCTACAGCGGCAGCTGGAGCGTGACCGGCGGCCGCTACCAGGCGGGCAACTCGCTGGGCGGCAAGGCGATGCTGGACACCAACTTCGGCGACTTCAGCTACGACGCCGACGTCAGCGTCACCTCCGGCACGGGCGACGCCGGGCTGGTGTTCCGGGCGACCGGGCTGGGCAGCGGCACCGACGCCTACAGCGGGTACTACGCCGGGATCAGCCCGGCCGGCCGCGTGGTGCTGGGCCGGGCGGCCAACAACTGGACCCAGCTCGGCACGGCGAACCTCAGCGTGGCGGTGGGCACGACCTACCACCTGCGAGTGACCGCGGTCGGCTCATCCATCAAGGTGTACGTCGACGACCTGACCACGCCGAAGATCAGTGTCACCGATGCCACGTTCGGGTCCGGAGCCGACGGGGTGCGGGTGTTCAACGCCGCGGCGGCGTTCGACAACGTGGCCGTCGGCGCGCCCACCGGCCAGGGCACCAACCTCGCGCAGGGCCGGCCGGCCACCGGATCGACCCCGTGCGCGGCGTCCGAGGGGCCGGAGAAGGCGGTCAACGGCAGCGTGTCCGGGGGCAACACCGACAAGTTCTGCTCGTCGGTGGCCGGGCCCTGGCTGCAGGTCGACCTCGGCGCGACGAAGAGCATCAGCCGCTTCGAGGTCGCGCACGCGCAGGCCGGCGGGGAGTCCGCGGCGTACAACACCAAGGCCTTCACCATCGCGGTGTCCAACGACGGCACCACCTGGACCCAGGCGGTGAGCGTCACGAACAACACCGCGGCGAGCACCACGCACCCGGTCAGCGGCGTGTCCGGCAGGTACGTCCGGCTGACCGCCGGCACCCCGGAGCAGGGTACCGGCGGCGCGGCGCGGATCTACGAGCTGCGCGTGTTCTGACGGATGTAGCGGGGTGCGGCGTGGACGCCGGCGGGACTGCTGGGCAGGCCGTCGAGGAGGTTCTCGAGGCGCTTGACCATCGGGTCGTCGGCGTCCGCGTCGTAGTCGTCCGGCCGGGTCGAGTCGTGCCCGGCCGGCACCCGGGCCGCCCGCAACAGCAGCGTGCCCAGCACCACGATCGCGAGGTTGACGACCAGGGCGACGATGCCGACGTACACCGGCCAGCCCGCGATCGTGGTGATCGAGCCGCCGAAGTGCGCCTTGGCGATCGTGCCGTTCGGGCCGGCCTGCGGGATCCGGTACAGCAGCACCAGCCCGACCCCGAGGCCGCCGGCCAGCCCGGCCAGCAGGGCCAGCCGGTGGAACCAGCCGGTCAGCAGCCCGAGGAAGCCGGCCGGGATGGTCTGCAGGATGATGACCCCGCCGATCAGCTGCAGGTCGACGGAGAACTGCGGGTTGAGCAGCAGGATGCAGAACACCGCGCCGACCTTCACCACCAGCGACGACCAGCGGCTGACCCGCGCCTCCTCGGCCGGACTGGCGGCCGGGCGCAGGTACGCGCGGTAGATCGAGCGGGTGAACGCGTTCGCCGCCGCGATGGACATGACCGCGGCCGGGATGAGCGCGGCGATGCCGAACGCGGCCAGGGCGATGCCGGACGACCAGGCCGGGAACAGGTTGTGGAACAGCTGCGGGATGACGGTGTTCAGGTCGCGCCCGACCGGCCGGACGCCCTGCGACAGCGCGAAGAAGCCGAGCAGCGCCATCAACCCGAGCACCAGGCAGTAGATCGGCAGCGCGGCGGCGTTGCGCTGGACGGTCGAGCGGTCCTTGGCGGCGAGCATCGTCGTGAGCGCGTGGGGGTACACGAAAATCGACAACGCGGAGCCGATGATCAATGTCAGGTAGGCGCTCTGCCCGGCCGAGCCGCCGAGCAGCAGCCCGTCGCCCGGCGCGGGAGTCGCGGCGAAATGCTGCCCGGCCTTGCGGAACGCCTCGCCCCAGCCGCCGTTCATCGCCACGATGAGCAGCGCCGCCACGACGACCCAGCCCAGCAGCACGTCCTTGGCGATGGACAGCAGCGCGGGCGCGCGCAGCCCCGAGCGGAACGTGCACAGCGCCACCACGGTGACCGCGGCGAGCAGCGGCCACTCGCCGGCCATCCCGACCGTCTGCAGTACCGCTTGCAGGGCACTGAGCTGCACCGCGATGTACGGCATGGTGGCCGCGATCCCGGTCAGCGCCACGGCCGCCCCGAGCCCGCGCGAGCCGAAGCGGGCGGCGGTGAATTCGGCCGGCGTCACGAACCCGTGCCGGTGGGCGACGGACCAGGCCCGCGTGGTGAAAATGAACGAGAGCGGGGTGGTGATCGTCGCGAACGGTACCGCGAAAAAGCCCATCGCCCCGACCCCGTAGGTGAGCGCGGGCACGGCGACGAAGGTGTAGGCGCTGTACATGCTGCCGCCGAGCAGGAACCACGTCGTCCAGTTCCCGAACGCCCGGCCGCCGACGCCCCACTCCTCGAGGTTGTGAATGTCCCGCGGCCGCCGCCAGCGGGCCGCGCTCATGCCGAGCAGGAGCATCGCGCCCATCAGCCCGGCGAAGACGAGGGTCTCGACCCCGCCGCTCACCGCTCGAACTCCGGCCGCCGGTTGCGCAGGAAGACGAAGGCGATGATCGCCATGGCCAGCAGCACGCAGGCCATCTGGTACCAGTAGAAGAACGGCAGCCCCCACAGTTTCGGGTCGGCCCGGTCGTACAGGGGTGTGAGCAGCGGCGCGATCGTCGGAACGGCCAATAACCAGTAGCCGGAGCGGCGGCGTCGGGCGGGCGGTGCCATCGAGCCTCCTTGCGGTGATGGAACCAGGGGTGTGGCGCGATGGTACTGGCAAGTAACTTCCCGCGACACCCCGTGTTTTCAGCGCCGCAGGGCCCGCCCGGCGCCCGCGATCACCGTGGTGGCGAGGACCCAGCCCACGGCCATGATCAGCACAGCGACGGCCTTGTCGGCGCCGGTCGGATTCCAGGCGTGCTCGTGCCCGAGATCGACCAGCGGCACCAGAAGATCCAACGTGTACAGCAGCGGATCCCACGTCGGGGACTCGCCAGGCTTCACCGGGTCGAGCGGCCCGCTCCAGGCGAACCACGAAGCCCCCGCGCCGAACACGGCCAGCAGCCACAACAGAGCGCGCGCCGGGCGGTAGCCGAAGCCGATCGTGGCGTCCTGCACCGCCCCCCAAACCGCGCCGAGCCGCCCCATCGCGCGGTGGCGCAGCCGCTCGCGCACACGCAGGACCTGCCGGGCCTCCTGCTCTCGGCCGTCGCGGCGCAGAGCCGCCGCCAACTGGTCGTACGGCCCCGGCGCGAACGTAGGATCGCAGCGCGCCATCCAAGCCAGCCGCTCGCGCGCGGTCCACGCGCGGGTGTCGTCCGAGCGGCGGCTGATCCGGTCGTACGTCAGCCCCGCCAGCTCGATGGTGCACGCCTCAGGCCAGCCGGTCGGGTCGTCGACGAGCCGCCCCACGTGTGCGTCGCGCAGGCTGATGGCGCCCGACGAGGACGGGGCCGGCCGGAGGGTCAGCATGGCGGTCTCGGCCTCGATGAGCAGCAGGGCCGAGTCCGACGGGGTCCGCAGGAGTGAGCCCTGCAGGACGATCGCGCCCGCCGCGCGCAGGCCGATGAACATGACCATGCCCTCGGCGGTCATGGCGTGGGCCCACACGCCGCCGCCGATCACCGCGCCGTTCGCCGCGATGGCCGGGGCGCCGGGGCGGGGGGAGCGGACGGTGCACTGGGCGATGTTGAGGTCGCCGGCGATGCGGGCGCCGTCCAGGCGGACGCCTGAGGAGTACACGGCGCCGTGGCCGATTTTGGCGTCGCCCTCGATGACGGCCCGCTGGAGGTTCACCGCGCCGGAGAAGGCGGTGCCGGTGAGGTCCAGGCCGCCGTCGACGCGGAGGTGGTGGAGCCAGGCCTCGCCCGTGACCGTGGCGCGGCGCAGGCCCAACCAGCGGCGGACGCGCAGGGACTCGGCGTCGAGCGACGGGAGCGTGCACTCGTCGAGGTTGGCCGAGCCCAGCTCGGCGTGGTCGAGCAGGAGCGGCTGGGTGAACGTGCAGCCCCGCAGGCGGATCGGGGCGTCGACGCGGGCGCCGGTGAGGTCCAGGCGGCCGGTGATCCGCGCGCCGGAGAGGTCGACGCGGGCGGTGCGGCCCGCTCGGGCGCGCGGGCCGTCGAGCAGGAGTTCGGCGATGAGCTGGGCCGGTACCGTGGCGCCCTGGGCTTCGAACGGCTGCCCGGACCGGAACGCTGCGCGGACCGCCCAGCTCACTCTCACGAGGGATCCGTCCGGCTCTTGTCGGCGATGCGGCCGGCCGGGCCGCGGCGAGAGCATCGACGCATGTCCAAGACAATACCGACCTTGCGAATACCGACCTTGAGAATACTGACCATTGCCATCTGGGTCGCCGTGGTGGGGCTCGGGGCCGGCTTCGGCGGCGGGGTGTTCGAGAACCTCACCGCGCAGGTCGCGGTCGTGCCCGGCAGCGAGAACGAGCGCGCGCTCGACCTGCGGGCCGACGCGGCCGGGCCGCAGGGCCAGCACCTGACCGCCGTCGCCGTCGGGTCCACGGTGGACACCGGAGCCGTGCGGAGCATGCCGGGCGTGGCCGCGGTCGCGCCGCCGGTGCCGAGCGCCGACGGGCAGGCCTGGCTGACCGACGTCACGCTCACGCCCGACGCCACCGAGGCGCAGGCCGGGGCGGTCGCCAAGGCGCTGCGATCGGAGCACGTCACCGTGGCCGGCGGGCCGCTCACCGACCTGGAGTTCGGCACACAGGCGCAGACCGACGTCCAGCGGGCCGAACTGGTCACCCTGCCGATCGTGCTGATCCTGCTCATCGTGGTGTTCGGCGGCCTCGTCGCGGGGTTGATGCCGCTGATCGTCGCGCTCGCGGGGACTGCCGCCACGCTCGGCATCCTGTACCTCGGCAGCCTCGTCACCGACATCAGCGTCTACGCGATCCAGGTCGCCACCATGCTGAGCCTGGGGCTGGCCGTCGACTATGGACTGTTGCTCATCAGCCGGTACCGCACCGAGCTCGCCGCCACCGCCGACCGCGACAAGGCCCTGCGGCGCGCGGTGTCCAAGGCCGGCCGCACGATCGCGGTCACCGGGCTGACGGTGGCGGCGAGCCTGCTCGGCCTCACCGTGTTCCCGGACGCGTTCCTGCGCTCGATGGGGCTGGCCGGGGCGGCCGTCGTGGTCGTCGACATGCTGGCCGTGCTGACCCTGCTGCCGGCCGTGCTGCGGCTGGTCGGGCGGCGCATCAAGCCCGCCGGGCCCGCGTCCGGGACCGGTCTGTTCGCCCGGCTCGCGCACGCGTTGCAGCGCCGGCCGCTGCTGGTCACCGTGGTCACGGCGGCGGGGGTGTTGCTGCTGGCGGTACCGTCGCTGCAGTTGCGGTTGACCAACAGCGATGCGCGCGCCCTTCCGGCGACGACCGAGACCCGCAGGCAGTATGACGCGCTCGCCGCGCACTTCCCGCAGCTCGTCGGGCCCGACGCCATCGCCGCCGTCGTGCGCTCGGCCGCGGACGCCCCGGCCACGGCCGACTTCGCCGCGCGGGTGCGGACGGTGCCCGGAGTGTCCACAGTGGAGATCGTGCCGGTGTCGGACGCGGTGAGCGTGGTGCGCGCGACGCCGGTGCACCAGCCGTGGACGGCCGAGGGGCGGGCGACCCTCGAAGCGGTGCGCGCGCTGCCGGCCCCGTTCGAGGTGCTCGTGGCCGGCGACGTGGCCCGCCTCGTCGATTACCGGGCCATGCTGCTGCGGTACGGCCCGTGGGCCGCGCTCATCGTGCTCGTCGCCACGTTCGCGCTGCTCGCGGTGTTCACCCGCTCGGTCCTGCTGCCGGTGAAGGCGGTGCTGACCAGCCTGCTCAGCATCGCGGCGGCGTTCGGGGCGATCGTGTGGGTGTTCCAGGACGGCCACCTCGCGAGCTGGTTCGGGGCCGAACGGTTGGACGCGGTCGACCTGACCGTGCCGGTGCTCGTCGCGGCGATCGCGTTCGGGCTCTCCGTCGACTACGAGGTCTTCCTGCTGGCGCGGATCCGGGAGCGGTACCTCGAGACCGGCGACGCCCGCGCCGCCGTACGGCACGGCCTGCAGCAGACCGGCCGGATCGTCACGTCCGCCGCGCTGCTGCTCGTCGTGGTGTTCGCCGGGTTCCTGCTCGGCGGGTTCGCGCCCATCAAGGAGATCGGCGTCGGGCTCGTGGTGGCGATCGTGCTGGACGCGACCGTGGTGCGGATGCTGCTCGTACCGGCCACGATGACCCTGCTCGGCCGGGCCAACTGGTGGCCGTCGCGGCCGCCGGTCGTTCGCTCCACTGTGGAGGAGCCGGAGCGCGTAGCATTGGCCGGGTGATCGACCTCGACCACCGGGCCGGGCCGCCCGCGCGTGGCCCGGCCCGGTGGAAGCGCCGGCCGGCCCTGCGGCTCACTGTGGTCGCGGCGGTGTCGCTGCTGGCCGGCCTGCCGGCGACGCCACCCCGGGCGCTCGGGGCCCCGGTCCGCCCGGCGTGCGTGCCCGCGCCCGACGTCTACCACCTCTTCGGCGGCGGGCTGTGCGGCTGATCGTCACCGGCCTCGCCGCCACCCATGTGGCCGGGATCCTCGCCGGCCACGTCCTGCCGTGGACCGGCACGACAACCATGACAGCCCTCCTCTTGTACGCCCTGAGCCTCCCCGCCCCCCGCCCGCGCCTGGCCGGGTTCGCGTGTCTCGCGGTGCTGGCCGCCTCGATCGACGCGCGCACCGGCGGCCACGGCTTCCCGAACTGCCTGATCTACCCGGCCGCCCCGGCCCGGCACGCGGTCGAGGGCACGCTGCTCGTGCTCGGCGTGGGGCTGCTGCTCGTCGCGGCGCTCGGGCGCGGGTTCGCCGTCGTCGCGCTGCTGGCGGTGCTGACCGCGCCGGCGCTGTACGAGTGGACCCAGCCGCCGGACCCGTCCTCGCTGCAGCCGGTGCTCAGCGCGCAGGAGCGGCTGGCGCTGATCGCCCGCGCGCGGGCGCAGGCCGGGGTCCAGGACGGGGCGATCGTCGCCATCGCGGTCAGCACCGAGCCGCCGCGGCTGCTGCCGCCCGTCGTCGCGCCGCCCGACTGGTCCCGGGGACTGCTGCCCGCCGTCCCGGCTGCGGTGGTGTTCGCGGCCCTGGCGGCTATTGCGACCGGGCGAGATACCGAAGACCCTGCCTGAGGTACGTGCGCGGGTTGGTGTCCAGGAAGCGCGCCCACTCCGGGCTCGGCTCGCCCCGCAGCCAGGCGTAGCGGGCGAGGGCGTACCCGTACATCGGCTCGGTCAGGTAGCCCAGCCGGCTCGTGCGCGAGTAGGCGTAGTCGCCGCGGGTGAGCCGGGCGTAGTCCAGCGCGGCGTTCGCGGCGAACAGGCCCAGGCCGAAGAAGACGGTGGCCAGATCGGTGAGCGGCTCGCAGTCGGCCGCGTCCGGTTCGGCCCGCCGCTCGCCCAGCAGCCGCACGTGGCCCAGCTCGTGGGCGAGCGTGGCGACCAGGGCCGTCGGGCGCTCGACCAGGTCCTCGCGGATCGTGACCACCGGGCAGCCGTCGCGCTCGTGGTAGTGCCCGGCCGCGCCGGTGCCGACCGTGTTCAGCGGGATGTGCCCGGCCAGGCCCGGCTCGGCGCCGGCGTGCTCGAACTCCAGGGCGATCCCGGACCGGTCGGCGCCCACGTGCGCGCAGAGCCGGGCGACCAGCGCCTCGATCTCGTCGGTGCTGCCGGTCCAGACGCCGGGGAAGTCGGCGTCGCTCGGGGTGAGGACCGGCCCGAACAGCGTGGTGCGGCCGAACTGGGCGCTGAGCCAGCCCAGCGAGTGCTCGATCCACGCCCGTTCCTCTTCGCGCACCGGGCAGCGCGCGGCCGGCCACATCACCGGCTCACAGCAGGCCGTAGCGGCGCCCGAGCGCCTCGACCTCGTCCTTGGCGTCCTTCAGGCCGAGGCCGGTGATTTCACGGTACCGCTTGATCGCCTGGATCTTCCGCCCCTGCCGCAGCTCCTCGAGCACCATCGCGTCCACCTCCGGCTCCGGCTCCACGATGCCGAGCTGGTCCATGATCAGGTCCAGCTTGCGCTCGATCGTGGCCAGCCGGCGGGCGGTCTGCGGGTCCTCGCCGCGCCGGCCGAACAGCAGCGACACGCCGGTGATCGCGATGACGGTGAAGACGAGTGCGGCGAGCCAGTCCATCCCGCCATTGAACCGTACCGGTGCTATTTCAGTCTTGACTTATATAAGCGGTCGGTGACATTCTCGGTCCGTGCACGCGTTCGACGTGCTCGGCGACCCCGTCCGCCGCCGGATCCTCGAGCTGCTCGCCGACGGTGAGCAGCCCGCCGGGGCGATCAGCGAGGCCGTGCGGGCCGAGTTCGGCATCTCCCAGCCGGCCGTCTCCCAGCATCTCAAGGTGCTGCGCGAGGCGGGCTTCACCACGGTGCGGGCGGAGGGCACCCGCCGCCTGTACGCCGTGGACGCCGCCCCGCTGCGGGAGGTCGACGCCTGGCTGGAACGTTTCCGCGGCTTCTGGACCCAGCGCCTGGACGCCCTGGCCACCGAGCTGGCCCGGGGCCGGCGCCAACGCAAGGAGGACTCGTGATCGACCTGGTCAACCAGATCAACGCCACCCACCGCGAGCTCGGCACCGCCCCGCTGTCGACCGGCGGGCCGGGCCGGTCGCTGCTGCTGCGCCGCACGTACGACGCGACCGTCGACGATGTCTGGGACGCCTGCACCGACCCCGACCGGCTGGCCCGCTGGCTGGCCCCGGTCGAGGGCGACCTGCGGCCGGGCGGCAAGTACCAGCTGCAGGGCAACGCGGGCGGCCAGATCCTGCACTGCTCACCGCCGTCGCTGCTGCGCGTCACCTGGTCGTTCGGCGAGGGGATGGACACCGAGGTGGAGCTGCGCCTGTCGCCGTCGGGCGACCGGACCGACCTGGAGCTGGAACACTCGTCGCCGGCCGAGATCGTGGACGCGATGGTCGCCCAGTACGGCCCGGGCGGCACCCTCGGCATCGGCGGCGGCTGGGACCTGGCCCTGGCCGGGCTGTTCATGCACCTGTCGGGCGCGGACTACGACCCGGCCACGTGGCAGGACACCCCGCAGGCCAAGGCGTTCGCGTCCGGCTGCTGCGACGCCTGGGGCGCGGTCGTGCAGTCGGCGTGGGGCACGAGCGACGAGGACCTGGCCGGGGCGCTCGCCTTCGCGAAGGCGCACTTCGCCCCGGAGTAGTTCAGCCGGCCGCCCAGTCCCGGATCGCCGCGAAGTCGGCGGGCGCGAGGCCCGCGCGGCCGTCGACGCGGTGCAGCAGCGCCGGGGCCGGGTGGTGCCGGGCGACCCAGGCGCGGTCGGCCGCGGTGAGCTCGTCGTCGACCCAGGCGAACGGCCGCCCGGCCGCCCACGCCACCAGGTCGCGGGTCTTCCAGTGCTCGGGGCCGTCGAAGTCGTGGTCGGAGAACGCCACGAGCGGCAGCTCCGGCAGGCCGAGCAGCGGGCCGATGACCTCGTTGGCGTCCTCGGCCCAGGTGGTCGCCCACACCAGGTCGCAGCCGAGGCCGAGCAGGCGCGGGCCGTCGGCGGGATCGACGCGCAGCAGCAGCGGGTTGCCGTGGCGGCGGGCCGCGGCCTCGGCCGCCGGGTGCGGCGCGGCCCCGCGGTGGGCGAGCGGGACGAGGGGCCCGTCGACGTCGAGGAACAGCAGCGGCGGCGGCATGGAGAAATTCTGCGCGATCGTGTCGAGGGGCCGCGATCGGCTCCGACAATAGGGCATGAGCAACCTCATCTACTGGGTGCACGCCTCGGTCGACGGCTTCATCGACGGGCCGCAGGGCGAGTTCGACTGGCCGGTCATGGGGCCGGAGCTGTCCGCATACTCCGAGTCGCTGGACGAGCGGGTCGGCACGCTGCTGTACGGGCGGCCGGTCTGGGACATGATGGTCGGCTTCTGGCCCCGCGCCGAGGAGTTCGACCAGGACTCGCACACCAAGGCGTTCGCGCCGTTCTGGCGGGCCACGCCCAAGGTGGTCTGCTCGCGCACCTTCGCCGGTGACGAGTGGACCGACCGCGTGATCCGCGACGACCTGGCCGGCGAGATCCGGGCGCTCAAGGCCGAGGCCGGCGCCGACATCCTGCTCACCGGCGGGTCCGGGCTCGCCGCCGCGCTGACCGAGCACGGGCTCATCGACGAGTACCACGTCGCGGTACACCCGGTGGTGCTCGGCGGCGGACGCCCGCTGTTCCAGGCGCCGGGCAAGCGGCTCAACCTGCGCACCGAGGGCTCGCGGGTGGTCGACGGGCGGATCGTGGTGACCCACTACCGGCAAGGTTAGGCATATACCTAAATTAGATATATGCTCCGGCCATGCCACTCAAGGAGTCGGCCTTCCACATCCTGTCCGCGCTCGCGGCCGAGCCCACGCACGGGTACGGGATCATGAAGGACGTCGAGCAGCAGTCGGGCGGCGCCGTGCGCCTGCGCCCCGGGACCCTTTACGCCGTGCTCGCCGAATTGGTTGAGGACGGCCTCATCGAGATCGCCGCCGAGGAGGTGGTGCAGTCGCGGCTGCGGCGCACCTACCGGCTCACGGCGTCCGGGGCGCAGCGCCTCGCCGACGAGGTCGAGCGCCGCCGCGCCGCGGCCAACACGGCCGGGCGCCGGCTGCGCAACAGCGGGCTGCTCGCGGGCGGAGGTGCGGCGTGACGACACCGCTGGAGGTGCGCTACGAGCGGCTGCTGCGGCTGTACCCGGCCGGGTTCCGCCGCGCGCACGGCGAGGACATGCTCACCACGATGCTCGCCGACGCGGGGGAGCGGCGCCGCTGGCCGCGACCCGGCGACGCGGCCGACATCGCCTTCCACGCCCTGCGGCTGCGGCTGTTCAAGCGCCCGACCGGCGGCCTGCTCGGACCCGGCTGGGCCGACGCCTGCGCGCTCATCGGGCCCCTGGCCGCGTTCGCCATCCTGGCCCTGAGTGCCACCAAGGCGCTGCGGCTCACGATGTCCCCCGGCCCCGCGCTGCTCATCCAGATCGCCGCCTGGGCTCTGGTCACCGTGGCCGCGTTCGCCGGGCTGCGCCGGGTCGCCGGCTGGCTCGGCTGGATCGCGTTCCTCACCCAGGTCGTGCCGATGGTGCGGCAGTTCACCCACGACCCGGTGCCGGTGGTGTACGCCCTGTGGTGGTTCGTGGCCGCGCTCGTCGCCGCCCTCGCCCTCAGCGCCGCCGGCCCCCGCGGCCCGTGGGAGGTCGCCGGTCGCTACCGCCTCGCCGTGCTCGTGGGCGCGCCGCTGCTGATGGGTGTGCTCGCGGTGGTCAGCGGCTCGGGCATCCTCATGCGCGGGTACGACGGGGGCAGCTACAGCGCGTTCTACCTGTACGACCTCATCGGCCCGGCCGGCGGCTCGTTCGCCCTGGAGGCGACCGGCCCCGCGGTGCTGTGGCTCGTGCTCGCCGCCATCGCCGGGTCCGCCGTCGCGTTCCTCGTCGCGCTGGTACGGCTCCCCGGCCCGATCCGCCGCCGCCTGCTCGTGGCCGCGGCGCCGGTGGTCGCCATGCTCGAACTCGTCAACTACGGCTTCGACGGCTGGGCGGTGTCCAACCTGCAGCGCGGCCACGTGATTCCGCTCGTGCTCGGGCAGTGGGCGGCGCTGGTCCTGCTGCCGCTGCTGGTCTTCCTCCTCGGCGTGTGGTGGGTCCGCCGCCGCGACGAGACCTCGCGCCTCGCCGCGATCGGCGCCCGGGTCGAGCGCGAGTCCTGACCGTCAGCGCGCGTCGGGGCGCTGGCTCCGCTCGCCCAGCACGGTGCGGAACAGCGCCTCGCGCAGCGCGAGCTCGCGGGGGTCGTCCCAGAGGTGGAAACCGGCGCGGTTCATCGCGTACGCGAAGCCGACGCCGGTCTCCGGGTCCGCGAAGCCGAACGAGCCACCGGCGCCCGGCGTGCCGAACGCGCGATCCCCGGCGGCGCCGAAGCGCAGGGCGGGGAACGGCTTCACGTAGCCCAGCGAGAACTGGGTGGGCACGTGCAGTACGACATCATCGAGACCGCCGGTGGGGGCCTGGGCCGGCCGGATCAGCGCGTCGAGGGTTTCCGCGGTGAGCCCCAGCGCCGACCCGCCGGTCGCGGCATCGCCGTAGAGCCGGGCGATCGCGCGGACCTCGCCGGTGCCGTTCGCCGCGGGCAGTTCGAGGCGCCGCACCTCCGGCAGGTTGTAGTTGCCGGTCTGGCTGAGCACCTTCGGGTTGGCGAACGAGCGGGCGGTGACGCTGCGCGGGTTGAGGAAGCCGAGCACGAACCCGCGCGGCATGGTGCCCATGTGCAGCAGCAGTTCGGCCGGCTTGTAACCGTGAATGGTCGCGATCCGCTCCGGGTCGACGGATTCGGGGACGCCGATGTGGAACTCGACGCCGAGCGGTCCGGCGATCTCCTCGGCGAAGAAGCGTCCGAGGGTACGGTGGTGCGGATCGACCCGGCGGATCAGCTCGCCCTCGTACCAGCCGAGCGAGATGGCGTGATAGCCGTGCCGGGTCCCCGGCGCCCAGGCCGGGCGTTGCGCCGCGAGGGCCGCCGCGACCACGTCCAGGTCGGCGAGGTCGGCCACGCTGAGCGGCCGGTCGATGGCGGGCAGGCCGGCCTGGTGGGCGAGCAGTTGGCGTACCGTCACCGCTTCCTTGCCGCCGGCGGCGAACTCGGGCCAGTAGGTCGCGACCGGCTCGTCGTGCGCGATCCAGCCGCGGGCGTGCGCGACGGCGATCGCCAGGCCGGACACGCCCTTGGTGGTCGAGAACACGGTGACGAGCGTGTCCTCGCGCCACGGCTCGCGGCGGCGGCCGTCGCGGTAGCCGCCCCACAGGTCGACGACCTTCTGCCCGTCGCGGTACACCGCGCAGGCCGCCCCGATCTCGCCCCGCTCGGCGAAGTTCCGGCGGAACGCGTCGGCGACCGGGCCGTACCCCTCATCGACGCCGCCGCTGATGAGCTCGTGCGGCACGTCCACCTTGAGCACCATGCCGGCCGACGATACGCCGTCGGCCGGCAATTCGGCACCAGCCGTGCATCTACTCTGTGTCGCCGACCTTGTCCACGATGACCGCCTTGGTGTAGATCACCTGGCGGAACAGGTCACCGACCCGGGTCAAGTCGTCGTTGCCGTGCTCGTCGGTGACGTGCCGCTCGGCGATGGCGACCTCGCGCTCGCCGATCAGCCGGTAGGTGGTCGGGTCGAACAGCAGCTCCTGGGCGAGGAACCCCTCCTCGACCCGGCCGAGACCGATCGCCGGGCGCCCGTCGAGGTTCACCGCGTCCGGGTTGAGCCGCACCCCGTCGCCCTTCGCGAGCGCGCCGTAGAACGCCGCCTCCACCTTGGGCGGTAGCACGTACTGGCCGAGCAGCCGGTCCAGCTCGATGCCGAAGTTTTTCGGGGCCTTGTCCCAGGCGAGCACCTTGTCCGGCGTGTCCAGGGCCTTGAGCTGGTTGTAGTCGAGCTGGCCCCAGGTGACGGCGCCGCCCTGCTCGTACACCTCCAGCTTGCCGCTCTCGTTCGTGGCCATCACCTTGGCGTCGATGCGCTTCCAGTTCTGACTGGTGATGACCCGGGTGCTGCCGGGCCGGATCGGGTCGTTGGGGTGCTCGCGCTCGAACGCGGCGTCGTTGCGCAGCTCCTGCGCCTCGTTGTACATGAACTGGTCCGGTCGCGGGTCGGCCCACGGCTTGTGGGTGGCCGCCCAGGCCGCGTTGGTCAGCACCTCGGCGGCGCTGGCGGGCTTGGGGAACGGCAGGCCGACGGTCGAGTAGCCCTGGCCGCTGTCGTCGACCGTGCCGAAGTTCTCCACCGCCACGACCCCGATGACCGCCGCGGCCGCCGCAGCCGCCGTGAGCGCAACCCGGAAAGGCCATCGCTTGTGTACTTTCCGAGGCGCGGCCACCGCCGGCCCGTCCTCCATGCGCCGCATCAGGGCCGCGCGGGCCCGGTCGCGCGTGTCCGGCGGGGGCGCCGGATCCGGGCCGAACGCCTCGCGCAGTGCCGTCATCTCATCCATCACTCAGCCACCTTCGGGTCGAGGGCCAGGGCCTTGCGCATCTCCTGGCGGGCGCGGTGCAGGCGGGAGCGCGCGGTGCCGGGCGGGATGCCCAGGGCCGCGGCCGCCTCCTGCTGGTTCAGGCCGGCCCAGGCGACGAGCAGCAGCACGTCACGGTCGGCCAGCGACAGGCGGTTGAGGGCGGCGGCGAGCCGGCCGCGGGCCCCGCCGGCGTCGACCCGTCCCGGCACCAGCTCGGTGTCGTCCGGGCCGGTGTCGGGCTCGGCACTGCGGGCGAACGCTCTGAGGCGCCGTGCCTCGGCTCGCGAGTGGCGCATGATCAGGTTCGAGGCGATGCCGTACAGCCACGGGCGCACCTCCCCGCGCGCCGCATCGAAGCCGGCCCGCCGGTCGTAGGCGACCAGGAACGTCTCCGACGCCACGTCCTCGGCCAGATCCGGCCCCAGGCGCCGCGCGGCGTAGGCGTAGATGTGCTCGTAGTGGCGGTCGAAAACCTCCGCGAACCGGTCCTGGAGCAGCGCGGTGTCGCTCTCCGGCGGTACCAAATCCGTCTCCCTCACACCACCTGTTCGCCGATCGGCGGCAAAGTGTTCGCGCCCTCCGGTGGTGGCACGTTTCCGGGATTCGACCGTTCCCGGATCGCCGTAACTTTAGTGATGTCAGCAGCGACAACCACTTCCCAGGGGGAAACCGAAGATGAGCGACATCGACACCTACGACAGCGGCGACACCGGTCACGACGTGGACTACGGCCAGTACTCGGCCGGCCAGGAGCACGACGCCCTCGACCAGCTGCACCAGGCCCAGGGCTCCGAGCACGACGCGCAGTCGCAGTTCGGCATCTACGAGAACGACCACCACGCGCAGGAGTCGACCGACTTCTCCACCGGCTCGCACGTCGAGTACGACCAGCCGGCCGCGGTGCACTACTCGGCCGACAACTACACCAACTACAGCCACGACGCGTCCGAGGACGACCACGTCTTCGCCGCCGAGGGCTCCGAGTCCTCGCACTCGGCCCAGTTCTCCGAGCTCGACGCGCTCTCGCAGCGCTTCGACGCCGCGTTCGCGGAGGGTACCCAGTTCCACGGCGAGGGCGGCCAGTACGGCGTCGCCGCCAACTAGCACGACAAGGGCTACCCCTGGCTCGAGGCCGGTCACCGTCACGGTGGCCGGCCTTCGCCATGCCTACCGCTGCATACCCGCCACCGTCTTGGTGAACGTGGCTTTCGTGGCGGCGATGGTCCGGTCGCGCAGGTCGTCCTTCTCGGCCTGCGTCCACGTCTTGCCGTCGGCGCGGGAAGCGAAGAAGTCCACTCGCATGCACACATTGCTGTCGCGCAGGCTCAGGGTCAGTCGCAGTTGCGCGGCGGCCTGGTCGCCGACGCCCGGGCTCTCGTAGATGACGGCCTCCTCGCCGAGTCCGGGCACCTGGGAGTTCGGTCCGGCCAGTTCCGCCGACGCGGCGGCCTGGGTCTGCATGCGCGAGGCCAGGGAGACGTCGTTGTACGCGTAGACGATGAACGAGACGGTCGCCGTACGCTGCTGCTGTGGGTCGCCCACGGCGTGCGAGCGGGTGTACGCGCAGCTGGTCGTGTTCACCGTCGCGTCGGGGTTGCGGCTCCCGGTCGGCTTGCTCAGCTCGCCCTCGTAGAGGTCGAAGAACGGCGTGGCGTCCGAGGCGGCGCACTCGTCCTTGGGCACCTTCTCGAGCGCGTACTTCCCGGGGCCGCCCGCGTTCTGGGCGCCCGCGGTGTTGGCCGGTGTGGTCGGGCTGGTCGGGCCCGGGTCGCCGGTCCGGTCCTTGGCGAAGGCGTAGATACCGGCGGTGGCGGTGCCGGCCACGAGGAGTACACCTAAAAGCACCATCGTGATGAGGACCGCCGGCGACGGACCGCGCCGCTGCGCCGCCGGTGGCCGCGGGGGCATCACCGGGGTGAAGGGGCGTTGCGGGGTCAGGGGCTGGCCGGTGACGGCGGCCGGGGAGACGGGGGCGGCCGCGAACACGGGCGACGACACCGGGGTGGCCGCCGCCGTGAACTCGCCGGTCGTCGGGTAGGGCGCGCCGCCGGAGGCCGGGACCGCCGAGATCGGGGCGGCGTTGGGCGTGCGGTTGACGTAGAGGGAGCCTTCCGCCACCACGAGTTCCGGCTGCTCGGCGACGATCGGGGCGATGCCCAGGGCCTCGTGCAGCATGGTGGCCACGAGCGGGATGCGGCTGGAGCCGCCGACCAGGAACAGGCCGGCGATCGCGGCGGTGCCCACGCCGGACTCGTTGACCAGGGCGCGGGTCATCGCGACGGTCGAGCGCAGGACCGGGCGGGTGAGGCCCTCCAGCTGCTCGCGGCCCAGCGGCACCTCGCGGCCGAGCGCGGGGATGCCGACCACGGTGCCGCTGGCCCGGGAGAGCATCTCCTTGGCCGAGCGCACATCGTCCCAGAGCTGGCGGCGGGTGGCCGGGTCCGTCCACAGCTGCCCGTACGTGGCCTGCAGGAACCCGATGACCGCGGCGTCCACGTCCAGGCCGCCGACGTCGTTGAGGCCGTCCGAGGCGACCTGCTCGAAGCCGGTGTGGGTGCGCCGCAGCAGGGTGACGTCGCAGGTGCCGGCGCCGAGGTCGTACACGAGCACGCACGCCCCGAGCGGGAGACCGGCGCCGCGGGTGTGCGCGAAGTACGTGGCGGCGGCGGTCGGCTCGCCCACCAGCTCGATGTTCACGAACCCGGCGTGCCGGGCGGCGTCGGTGAGCAGCGCGCGCCGGTTCTGGCCCCAGCTCGCCGGGTGGGTGAGCACCACGTCCTGGACCGGCCCGGCGACCCGCGCGGCCTCCCGGGCGACCCGGCCGAGGACCGCGACGATCAGGTCGCGCACCCCGACCTCGGCGTCGCCCAGCAGCACCGCGGTGTCGTCGATGCGCCGCTTCGGGTTGGGTTCCATCCGTTCGGGGGCGCTGCGGGCCAGGTGGGCGGCGTCGCGCCCGGTGTGCAGCTGCCCGTCGGGGCCGAGCAGGACGGCGGAGGACAGCAGCGGCGACCCGTCGAACAGCAGCGGCTGCACTCGCGCGTCGGGGCGCTGCAGCATCGCGATCGTGGTGGAGGTGCCGAAGTCGATCCCGAGGCGCAGGCGCGCAACCGTCATGGTCGGCCAGGATAACAGTCGGCCACCTGACTACATCTGTAGTTTTGCTCACTACAGATGTAGTCTCAAGCGGTGCGAACTCGGCGGGAGCAGTTGCTGGACGCGGCGATCGAGGTCATCGGCGCGGGCGGCATCCGGGCGCTCACCCACCGGGCCGTCGACGCCGGGGCCGGACTGCCGGTCGGCTCGGCGTCCAACCTGTTCCGCACCCGCGAGGCGCTCATCGACGCGGTCGTGCAGCGCTTCGCCGAGCGCGAGCAGGCCAACTGGGAGCGGATCGCCACCGAGGTGGTGCCGCAGAGCCCGGAGGAGCTGGCCGAGGTCCTCGGCCGGTTCGCCAAGCTGAGCACGGGCCCGCAGCGGTCGCTCACCCTGGCCCGGTACGCGATCCTGCTGGAGGCCGCCATCCGTCCCGAACTGCGCGCCCAGCTGCTGGAGACCGGGGCCAGGGTCAACGCCTGGGCCACCCACTGGATCCGCGCGAGCGGCTCGCCCGACCCCGACCGCGACGCCCCACTGATCATGAACTACTGGACCGGCCTGGTGCTCCACCAGCTCGCCATGCCCGATCCTGCCTTCGACCCGACGCCCGGCCTGCGCGCGCTGGTCCGCACCCTGGAGGTACCCCGATGAAGTTCCCTTGGTGGCCCGCGATCGATGCTCAACGCACCGCCGTCGCCGACCTGCTGGCCTCGCTCACGCCCGACGAGTGGTCAAGTCCCTCGCTCTGTACACAGTGGACTGTCCGCGAGGTGGCCGCCCACCTGACGCTGCAGCAGATGACCGTACGCGACCTGCTGGCCCGCACGCCCATCCTGGTCGGCGCCCGCGGCAACCTCGAACGCGGCATCCACGACATGGCCGTCGCCCGGGCCGCCGAGGTCGACGACGCCGGCCTGGTCGCCCTGATCCGCGCCTCGATCGGCTCCCGCCGCGCGCAGACCGGCGTCACCCCCTACGAAACATTGACCGATATGCTCGTCCACACCCAGGACATCGCCATCCCCCTGGGCCGCGACCTGCCGATGCCGCCCGACGCCGCCGCGGCCGCCGCGACGCGCATGATGACGATGCACTGGCCGCGACCCTTCCCAATCAAAAAGACCCTGCTCCGGTACTCCCTGCTGGCCGACGACACCGCCTGGCAGTTCGGCAACGGGCCGGCGGTCGAGGGCCCGATGAGCGCGCTGCTCCTGCTGGTCTGCGGCCGCCTCGCCGCGCTGGACCACCTGCGCGGCCCGGGACTGGAATCACTGCGGGCGGTCGCGGCATAGGGTCGGGGTATGCGCCTGGTGTCGTTGCTGCCGTCGGCCACCGAGATCGTCTACGCCCTCGGTCTCGGGGAGCGGCTCGTCGGGGTCACGTTCGAGTGCGACGAGCCGCCCGCCGCCCGGGCCGAGAAGACCGTGGTGGTGGGCGGCCGCGACACCAAGGGGATGACGCCGGGCGAGATCGACGCGTACGTGCGCGACCAGTTCGCGGCCGGCGAGGACCTCTACACCCTGCACGCCGGCGCCCTGGCCGCACTCGCCCCCGACCTGATCCTCACCCAGGACCTGTGCCGCGTCTGCGCCCTGCCGTCCGGCCACGTCGAGGACGCCCTGGACCACCTCGGCTGCCGCGCCGACGTGCTGTCCCTCGACCCGCACACCCTCGACGAGGTGCTGGAAACCATCGCGACGGTGGGGGAGCGGGCCGGGGTGCCGGAGCGGGCCTCGACCCTCATCGCCCACCTCCGATCCCGGCTCGACGCCGTCGCGGAACGGGTGGCGGGGCGCGCCCGGCCGCGGGTGGCGGTCGTCGAGTGGGTCGACCCGCCGTTCACCGCCGGACATTGGGTTCCCGACCTCGTGACCGCCGCCGGCGGCAAACCCGTGGCGGCCCGCCCGGGCGCGCGGTCGGTGCAGGTCGACTGGTCCGAGCTGACCGGCGCGCGTCCCGACGTCGTGGTCGTCACGCCGTGCGGCTTCCACCTGGACGGGGCCGCCGAACAGGCCGCGCTCGTCGCCCCGCGGTTCCCGGACGCGCAGGTCTGGGCCATCGACGCCGACGGCATCGTGGTGCGGCCCGGCCCCCGGCTCGTCGACGGAGTCGAGGCCCTCGCGGCGATCCTGCACCCGGACGCCGCCGCCCCGGCACCCTCGGGCTCCATCCGCCGCGTGCGCTGAAGCACGCGGCGCGACGCGACACGCCGCACAAGGTGTAGTGGCGTGCATTCGTGGCGGTACCCATATATGGTGTTGACCGTAGCTGGTTCGGCCACTCGTCCAGGGTGGCCGAGGCAAGAGGGAACCCGGTGCGAATCCGGGACTGCCCCGCAGCGGTCAGTGGGAACGACAGCCGTCATGTGCACTGGGCTCGATCAAGCCTGGGAAGCGACGGCCAGTAGGCATGCGCTCGACGCCCACGAGTCCGAAGACCTGCCAGCGCGCCGCGCACCGATGAGGGTGGGCGGCGGTCGAAGGCCGCGCGGGACGGCCGACGCCGAGTGCCGGGCCCTGGCCGCATGCCGCCGCGGGGCACCGGTGGCGTCTCCGCGTGTCCTTTCGACCTCAAACCGTCGAGGGCACGAGGAGAGGAACGCGGATGCAGGTCCGGAAACGCAACGGCGACACCGAAGCGGTGGACGTCAACAAGATCGTGCGCGCGGTCGAGCGCTGGGCCGGGGACCTCGACGAGGTCGACCCGATGCGCGTGGCGACGCGCACCATCAGCGGGCTGTACGACGGCGCGACCACCGCCGAGCTGGACAAGCTGTCGATCCAGACGGCGGCCGAGCTGATCGGGGAGGAGCCGCAGTACTCGCGGCTCGCGGCCCGGCTGCTCGCCGCGTACGTCGACAAGGAGGTGCGCGGGCAGGGGGTCGCGAGCTTCAGTCAGTCGATCGCGTACGCGCACCAGCAGGGACTCATCGGCGACGAGACGGCCGCCTTCGTGGGCCGCAACGCGCGTAAGCTGGACGACGCCATCGACCTGCGGGGGGACCTGCGCTTCGAGTACTTCGGGCTGCGCACGGTCGCCGACCGCTACCTGCTGCGCCATCCTGAGTCGCGGCTGGTGGTGGAGACGCCGCAGTACTGGCTGCTGCGCGTCGCCTGCGGCCTGTCCGAGACGCCGGCCGAGGCGATCGGGTTCTATCGACTCATGTCGTCGCTGGCGTACCTGCCGAGTTCGCCGACACTGTTCAACTCCGGCACCCGGCACACCCAGATGTCTTCGTGTTTCCTCGTCGACTCGCCGCGCGACGAGCTGGACTCCATTTACGAGCGGTACCACCAGGTCGCCAAGCTGTCGAAGTTCTCCGGCGGCATCGGCATCTCGTGGTCGCGCGTGCGGGGGCGGGGCGCGCTGATTCGCGGTACCAACGGGAAATCGAACGGCATCGTGCCCTTTCTGAAGACCCTGGACGCCGGGGTCGCCGCGGTGAATCAGGGCGGGCGGCGCAAGGGAGCGGCGTGCGTCTATCTGGAACCGTGGCACCCGGACATCGAGGAATTCCTCGAACTGCGCGACAACACCGGCGAGGACGCCCGCCGCACGCACAACCTGAACCTCGCGAACTGGATTCCGGACGAGTTCATGCGCCGCGTCGAGGCCGACGAGGAATGGTCGCTCATCGACCCGTCCGACGCCCCCGAACTGCCCGACCTGTTCGGCGAGGCATTCGACGCCGCCTATCGCGTCGCGGAGAAGCAAGCGGTGCGCACGATCAAGGCCCGCGACTTGTACGGCAAGATGATGCGCACCCTCGCGCAGACCGGCAACGGCTGGATGACGTTCAAGGACCGCTCCAACGCGCTGTCCAACCAGACCGGCGCGCCGGGCAACACGATTCACCTGTCCAACCTGTGCACCGAGATCGTCGAGGTCAACAGCGACGGCGAGACCGCGGTGTGCAACCTCGGCTCGATCAACCTCGGCGCGCACGTGACCGCCGGCGGCGTCGACTGGGACAAGCTGCGCGCCACGGTCCGCACCGCGGTCGTCTTCCTGGACCGGGTCATCGACATCAACTACTACCCGTCGCAGCAGGCGGCGGCGTCGAACCCGCGCTGGCGCCCGGTCGGCCTCGGGCTGATGGGCCTGCAGGACGCGTTCTTCACGCTGGGCCTGCCGTTCGACTCGCCCGGCGCGCAGGAGCTCTCGACGCGGGTCCAGGAGGAGATCTTCCTGACCGCCCTGGAGACGTCGGCGGAGCTGGCCGAGCGGTTCGGCGCCCACCCGGCGTTCGCCGAGACCCGCGCCGCCGGTGGCGTGCTGCACCCCGACCTGTGGGACGCCGTCCCGGCCGCGGCCGAGCGCTGGTCGGCGCTGCGCACCCGGATCGCGGCGAACGGCCTGCGCAACTCCCTGCTGATCGCGCTCGCCCCGACGGCGACGATCGCGTCGATCGCGGGCTGCTACGAGTGCATCGAGCCGCAGGTCTCCAACCTGTTCAAACGCGAGACCATGTCCGGCGAGTTCCTCCAGATCAACACCTATCTGGTACGGGAGCTCAAGTCCCGCGGCCTGTGGACGTCCACGATCCGCGAGCAGATCAAGCGGGCCGAGGGTTCGATCCAGGGCATCACGGAGCTACCGGCCGACGTGCGCGACCTGTACCGCACCGCCTGGGAGCTGCCGCAGCGCGCCTTGATCGACCTGGCCGCGGCGCGCTCGCCGTACGTCGACCAGTCGCAGTCGCTGAACCTGTTCATGAGCGCTCCCACGATCGGGAAACTCTCCTCGATGTACCTGCACGCGTGGAAGTCCGGCCTGAAGACCACGTACTACCTGCGCTCCCGCCCCGCGACCAGAATCCAGCAGGCAACGGTCTCCGTGGCGGCTACCTCGTCCGTTTCTGCGGCGTCGGCTGGTTCTCCGGCGCCGGCCGTTTCCTCTCCGGCGGCTGTTGGTTTGATCGCCCCGGCTGACGCGGTCGCCTGCTCTTTGGAAAACCCCGAGTCCTGCGAGGCGTGCCAGTGAGCCTGCTCGATCCCGGCATGGATCTCACCCTGCGGCCCATGCGCTACCCGCACTTCTTCGACCGCTTCAAGGACGCCATCAAGAACACCTGGACCGTCGAGGAGGTCGACCTGCACAGCGACCTGCCCGACCTGGCCAGGCTCACCCCCGCCGAGCGGCACCTGGTCTCGAGGCTGGTCGCGTTCTTCGCCACCGGCGACACGATCGTCGCCAACAACCTCGTGCTCAACCTCTACCAGCACGTCAACTCCCCGGAGGGCCGGCTCTACCTCTCCCGCCAGCTCTTCGAGGAGGCCGTGCACGTCCAGTTCTATCTGAACCTCCTCGACACGTACGTCCCCGACGAAACAGAACGGTTCGCGGCCTTCGCCGCCGTGGAGAACATCCCGTCGATCCGCCGCAAGGCCGACTTCTGCTTCCGCTGGATCGACTCCCTGGGCGACCTGCACGAGCTCCGAACCCGCGACGACCGCCGCGCGTTCCTGCTCAACCTGATCTGCTTCGCCGCCTGCATCGAGGGCCTGTTCTTCTACGGCGCCTTCGCCTACGTCTACTACCTCCGTTCCCGCGGCCTCCTGCACGGCCTGGCTTCCGGCACCAACTGGGTCTTCCGCGACGAGTCGATGCACATGGCGTTCGCCTTCGACGTGGTCGAGACGGTCCGTTCCGAGGAGCCGGACCTGTTCGACGACAAAATGGCCGCCGAGGTCCGCAACATGCTCACCGAGGCCGTCGAATGCGAGGTCCAGTTCGCCGCCGACCTGCTCGAACAAGGCATCTCGGGCCTGTCCCTGTCCGACATGCGCGAATACCTCCAGCACGTCGCCGACCGCCGCCTCGCACTGCTGGGCATCGAGCCCCTGTACGGCAGCCGCAACCCGTTCGCCTTCATGGAACTCCAGGACGTCCAGGAACTCTCGAACTTCTTCGAACGCCGAGTCTCGGCCTATCAGGTAGGTGTCACCGGCACCGTCTCCTTCGACGACGACTTCTGACGCTCCGGCCCGTCAAGCGCACCAACCAGGCGTCGCGCCTCAACGACGAGGCGCGACGCCCCTTTCCGCGCCGCCACCTCCGCAAGCCCCGCAATCAACGCCGACGAATCCCCGCCGCCATCCCGAGAACCGCCGCGCAACTCACCGCACCCAACGGCGGTCGCAGTCGTGTCGCTCGTGGGGTGGGTTACCCCTCGTCCAGCGGCGGCCGTTTCCGCGGCGATCGCAAGCAGATCGGGCGTCCCGCGCGGCGTCGTCGGCGCGGCGAGCATCGCCGGGAGCGCGGCAGCCAGCACCCGGAACACGACATGCGGCGCCCCGGCGGCGGCCGCATCGCGCAACGGTTCCACGGCCCGGTTCACCTTGATCGCCCCACCGACGGCAAGCAGCCCCAGATAGTGCCCGGCCGTCTCCGCGTCGAACGAATCGGTGGCGGCCAGCAACAGCAGCGCGTCCACGGCGGCCAGGCGGTCGGCTTCGTGGCGCGCGGTGAGCCCATAGGCAACGGCGATCGCCAGCGCCGGTCCGCCCTCACCATGGGTTTCGGCCAGCAGCGGCAGGATCGCCCCACCCCCGCGCTGATCCATGTCGGCGGTCGCGGCCACGTCGGACAGCGCGAAGGCGGCGACCAGCCCGCGATGCCACGGCAGCATGCCCGGCCACAGCACATGCCAGCCGTTGCTCCCGACCCCGACCGGCGGCGCCGCCGTACCGAGCAGCCCGAACGCCTCCGCCGCACCCGTCGTGGCCGCCGCATCCGTCGTCCCCGCCGAACCCGTCGTGCCCGTCGTCCCTGCCGCACCCGCCGTGCCCATCGTCCCTGCCGCACCCGCCGCACCCGCTTTCTTCGGCGTCTCCGGTGGCGCGGTGGTGACCTCGACGCGCAGGGTCGGCAAAGTGTCGAAATCCCAGTCGCCTCCGTGCTTCTTCGGCCGGCGCGGCCTGACCTCCACCTGCCACGCCGGCTTGGGAAGACCGTAGCCGCGCAGCCACGTGCCCAGCCTCGACCCCGCCGGCGTTTTCAGCGCCTCGGCCCGCGCCGCCGAGTCCAGGTCCGGCCCGGGTGGGAGGCGCAGCATCGCCTGGGCCAGATCCCACGGCCATGGGTCGCCGGGACGGAAGGCGGCCAGCCGGGCGAGCAGCACGTCGGTGTCGAGGACCCCGTTGCTCCAGGTCGGTGCGCTCAACAACCCGCCGGCCGGCAGCGAGTCCGATCCCAGGTGCAGCCCGATCTCGGCCAGCCGCGCCCGCAACAGTCGCTGCGGCGGCGGGATGCGGCGGTCCGGCGGCGACTCGCCCAGCGACAGGAACCGGCGGGCCGCGGCCAGCAGCGAGGCCCATCCCGAGGTCGCCGCCGGGGCCAGACCGGGGTCGATCGCGGTCTGCAGCAACCGGGTGAACGTGCCGCACACACAGTTCGGGTCCCACCGATGCTCGCCCATCCCGGCGCGGTGCCGCTCCACGACCGGCTGCAGCGCGCGGGCCAGGGCGGTCCGGTCGCCGGCGGCGAGGCGTACGACGCCGTCGAGGATGCGTTCGAGGGGCAGCAGCGCGGAGAACGGACGGTCGCTGTAGAACGCCGCCACCTCCTCGGCCAGCTCGTCCGGGTCGGCGATCGGCGCCGGTGCCGGGGCGACCGCCGGGGGAGCGGGGAGCGGGACGGTGACGGGCAGCAGTGCCGGTGCCGGAGCCTCCAGCAGCGCCTCGATCTCGGCCCGCCGAGCCGGGTACGCGCGGGCCAGCGCGCCCAACCACGTCCGCTGCGCCTTGACGAGGCCCTTGTCCGGCCGGAGCAACACGGCCCGCGAAGCCTCCAGCACCGCGTCCAGGTCGAGCTCCCGCGCACCGCGCAGGACTTTCTGCGCGGCCGTGGCCACCGTGACCGGCCCGTCGGACAGCAGCCGCAGGTAGTCGCCGGCGTGCGCCGAAGCCTCGGCCGGGGTGGGGGAGAGGGCCGTCAGCAGCGCCAGGAACGCCCGGGTCCCCTGGCGTCGATCCCCGCCGCGCAGCAGCCGGGACAGCGCCGCGGTCAGCAGGTCGGCGCGGGCCAGGCGACCCTCCGCCGCCAGGGCGGCCAGGGCTTCCACGATGGCCAGGTCGCCGCCGCGCTGGTTGTTCGGGTCGAAGATGAGCAGGTGGTTGCCCGCCTCCGCGGATGTGAACACGCGGGGGAGCAGGGCGTCGAGGAAGCGGTCGGTGCGCAGCCGGTCGACGATCGGCACCGACCGCAGCTCCTGCGCGGCGGGGAAGTTCAGGTCGTCGAGCCAGCCGGTCACGAACCAGTCGCCGTCCGGTGGGGTTTCGACCAGGGCGGCGGCCACCGGCCACACGGTGTCGAGCCGCGCGCCCAGGTCGGCCAGCCACGGCACCCCGCGGGCCCGGCCGGTGGCCGCGATCGCGTCCGCCGCGAGGGGGAACAGGCGGCGTCGCAGGATGCGCGCGGCCGCCGCGGAGGAGGGGGCGGTGCCGACCGTGGCCACGGCCAGGGCGATGCTCGCGGGTCCGTACCAGGGCTCGGATTCCTGCTTGACGTACGCCTCCAGGGCCTTGAACTCGACCCTCCGCTCGGCCTCGGTCAGCCCCGCCACCGCGGCCATCACTTCCGGCGCCTGCCCGGCCCGAAGAACGTCAACAATGCTCATGCGATGCTCACCGCCAGCGCATGCTTGCACGGTCCCCGGTTTCCGCGATGCTTTCCCCACCAAGGACACGTGCACGTCAGCGTCCCATCGGCCAGCCGCCGCACCCGATACGTCTCCGCCCCGCTGCGCACGGTGGCCGCCAACGGTCCGTCGAGCGTGACCGCGCCCGCCTCGACGAGAGCCCGCGCCCCTGCCAGCCGGGGATTGTCCCGCTCCACGCGGGCCGCGTCGTACGGCATGACCCGGTGGAAATAGGCCGCCTCCGCCACGTCGTAGCCCACCCGCCCCGCCGTCCCGAGCTGCGCCAGCGCCGCCCGCACCCGCGCGGCGGAAGCCCCCGCGGCGTCGGCCAGAGCGGCCACATCGATGGTCGGGTCCCAGGAGAGCAGCGCCCCGACCAGCTCCGCGTCGTCGGTGGCCTCGTCCGCGGCCAGCGACAGCAGCGCCGCCCCCTCGCCCGAGAAGCCGCGGTGCACCTCCGGCGACAGGGTCAGCGTCAGCCGGAGTGAAGGCGTGTGCACCTCCCAGGCGCTGGGGACCGGCGGCGACCCCGGCTTGACGGGCGGGCCGTAGACGCGCAGGCCCGTGACGTACCGGAGCAGCGGTTTCAACGCGGCCAGCCGTCCGGCCCCGGCGAGGCACACCGCACCCGGCACCGGACGGGAGGTCAGGCGCAGGGAACGGCCGGCCGGCACCGCCCACAGGGTCGAGCGGTCGCCGGCGGCGGGCAGGCGGCGCAGGAACGCGTTGGCCTCGGCGGCCGGGAGCTCGGCGCGCAGGTCGAAGCCGGACGACAGCACGTGGACCTCGGCGAAGCCGCGCAGCCAGCGGGGCGGGAGCGGCACCTTCTTCTCCACGACCGTGCCGTCCAGCGTCGATGCGGTCAGCGCGTCGGGGCCGACCGACAGGTGCAGCGGGTCCAGGCCGGCGATGCGGGCCAGAGCCTCGCGCAGCGGCGGGTTGACGTCGACGTTGGTGGTGCCGTGGCCGAGCACCTCGCCGTCGAGGCCGGGCGGGAGGATGTCGAGGCGGGCGTAGACGCCGCCGCAGCCGGAGAACGACTCGAAGCGCAGCCGGTCCTCGCTGCCGGTGACGACGGGGTCGAGGCTGGCCGGGTCGCGGGGCTGGAAGTACCGCGTGCGCGCCACATCCGCCACCGCGAGCAGTCCGGCCGCGGCGGCCGGCGGCGTGGTCAGGAACCCGGCGAAGAAGCGCGGATTGGCCTCGGGGCCGCCGCTGGTCTGCAGGTCGACCCCGCCCGCGCCCGCCGTCGACGGGGCCAGATACCGGAACTCCTGAACATTCACGTGGCAGACGGTAGACCCGGGGTACGACAATTTTCCCGATGACCGACTTCGGACGCTGTACGGACAGCCTGGATGGGCTGAGTGTGGGAGACGCCCTTGGGGCGCAGTTCTTCGTACCGGGCACGACGTGGCCCGACCTGCTCGACACCACGGCCCCCGCGGGCGCGTGGCCGTGGACCGACGACACCGAGATGGCCTGCACGCTGGTGGACGAGCTCCACCGAAGCGCATCCATCGATCAGGACCGGCTCGCCGAGGCGTTCGCGCGGCGGTTCGAACCCTACCGCGGGTACGGTGGCGGCGCTGTTGTCATTCTGCACCGCATCCGCGACGGCGAGCCGTGGCGGGACGTGGCCAAGGACGCGTTCGGCGGCGCCGGGTCGATGGGCAACGGCGCGGCGATGCGGGTCGCGCCGCTCGGGGCCTTCCACGCCGGCGACTCGCGCACGGCCGCCCTCGAGGCGATGCGCCAGGCCGAGGTCACCCACGCGCACCCCGAGGGCATCCTGGGCGCGGTCGCCGTGGCCGTCGCGGCCGCCGAGGCCGGCTGGGCGCGCCTGATCCGCAACCGCCCCACGCCGGCCGAGCTGCTCGACGCCGTGACCGGCTACCTCGTCGACGGCGGCGTCCTCGACGGCGTGCGGCGGGCCAGACGGCTGCTCAACGCGAGCGTAGCCGAGGCCGCGTACGAACTCGGCAACGGCTCCCAGGTCCTCGCCCAGGACACGGTCCCGTTCGCCCTGTGGGTGGCCGCGACCCGCCTGGACGACTACCCGGCCGCGATCAGAGCCTGCGTCGAGGCCGGCGGCGACGTCGACACGACGGCGGCCATGGTCGGCGGCATCGTGGCCGCCTACACGGGCCGCGCCGCAATCCCGAAGTTTTGGCTGGTCCAGCGCGAGCCACTCCCCCAAAATCCGGCATAATGTATATTTCCGATATGTCGTGGCGCGCCAACGCCCGACATATCGGTCAAACAACCCCCTCAAGACAGCGCGCGAGAGCCCCGACAGAAGACTCAGAGAAACAACCACTGTCAAAATCAAAGATCAACCGCATCCCATCTTGTACCGCATCCACGTGCAAAAACAGCGGCTCAGTAGGACCCGCCTGCGCCGAGAAGGTCAGCACTCCCGGCGACGGTGAACGTTCCGCCCCGAACGAGGTCGTCGACACCGCCCGCCGGTCGTTGAAGCACGGCGTCGCCAGGGAAGGGATGTCCAGCGGGTCGTAGTAGGCGTACTTGCGCGCGGGCAGCGCCGCCCGCGCCACCGCCGCCACCGCCTCCGGGAACGTCGGCGGCACGTCCACCACGCACAGCCCCAGCTGGGTGAGCGGACTGACCACATCGGACAGTCCAGTGCGGAACCGGTTGCTCACCACTTGTCGCACCCCGAGCACGGAACGGCCCGAGATCCTCGACAGGGCCACGAAATAGGCCGCCAGCAGCACCGTGGACTCATCGGTGCCGAAGCGCGCCGCGGCCATCGGCAATCGCGTGGCGAGCAAGGGGGATTCGAGGAGGCACTTGCGGTACCGTGGAGACGCAACGACGCTCGCGAACTCCTCGAGACCGTCCGCGTGCCGCGAGAAATGACGCCGCGCCCCCGCGTGCTGCCGGGCTCCCTGCGGGCCCTGCTGCCACGCCGCGATGTCCAGCGGCTGCAGCCCGGCCGGCGGCGTGGCGACCCGGCGCGTCGACTCGTCGACCATGATGGCCGCGCCCAGCCCGTCGGTCACCAGGTGCGGCATCACCGCGACCATCTCGGCGGGCACGCCGTCCCGGCGGACGACGGCCATCCGCATCGGCCAGTCGGCGGCCAGGTCCGGGGCCGCCGCGCGATAGCGGGCCTCGACGGCGGCGGCCGAGACCCCGTCCAGGACCTCGAACCGCGCGACCCCCGAAGCGACCACCTCCTGCATCCCGTCACGGAACAACGTGCGGAAGGACTGCCACCGCTCGATCGTGTACCGCACCTGCGCCGCCACATCCGCGAGTGTCGTCCCCGGCGCCAGCGGCCGGCACCCGCCCATCGGCAGCCACGAGTCCTCCCGGGCCATGGCCTGCACCATCGCCCGCTGACCCCAGGTCAGCTCGGCCCGCCCGGAGCCCGCCCCGGCGAACGGCACCTCGATGAACATGCGCCCAGGATCGGCACCGCGAACGCCCGCGGCAAGTCTTGCGGGCGGCGGCCATGGATCGATAGATTCGGACGCTTCGAATCCGAACGAACGGGGGATCGATGCGACTCATTCGCATGCTGCTCGTCGCCCTGGCCGCGATGGCCGGGACGCTCGTGTTCACGCAGACGCCGGCGCTCGCGGCCACGCAGGGACCGTACGAGATCCACCCGTGGGGCGGGATCTTCTGGTGCGCCAAGGTGGACAACGCCAACCAGAGCGCGCCGGTGGTCATCCGCAACTGCGGGATCGCGAGCAACTTCTACCAGCAGTGGTACTGGCAGGACACCACCGGCGGCTACTACCGCATCTTCAACCGCCAGACCGGCAAGTGCCTCAACGCGGCGGGCAACGTCACGACCGGGACCAGAGTCATCCAGTACGGCTGCAGCACGTCCGCCCTCAACGACCAGTGGAAGCCGACGATCAAGCAGAACGGCGACATCGACTACTACTGGCTGCAGAACCGGCAGGGCGGCCTCTGCCTGCGGGTCAACACGTCCAGCTCGGGCAACCAGCTGTTCACCGGCGCCTGCAACCAGGCGACCTGGGACGACCGCTGGACCTGGGACAGCCACTAGCCGGCCGGCCGCACCAGGCCCGACTCGTAGGCGAGCACTACCGCCTGCACCCGGTCCCGGAGGCCGAGTTTCGTCAGCAGGTTGGAGACGTGCGTCTTCACCGTGTGCTCGGTGACGAACAGCGCCGCCGCGATCTCGGCATTGGACTGGCCCCGCGCGACCTCCCGCAGGATGTCGAGCTCGCGCGGGGTCAGCGTGCCGAGCCGCTCGTCGGTGCGAAACGCCCGGTGCCGCAGCACATCCGCGATCAGCCGCTGGGTCACCGTCGGGGCCAGCAACGAGGATCCGGCCGCGACCGTCCGCACCGCCGCCACCAGCTCGGTCCGGTGCATGTCCTTGAGCAGGAAGCCGCTGGCGCTGGCCTGGAGGGCGTCGTACACGTACTCGTCCAGGTCGAACGTCGTGAGCACCAGCACCCGGGCCGAGGTCGCCGCGCAGATCTCGCGAGTGGCCGCGATCCCGTCCATCACCGGCATCCGCACGTCCATGAGCACCACGTCCGGCGCGGTCTGCCGGGCCCGGGCCACCGCCTGCGCGCCGTCCGACGCCTCCCCGACGACGCTGATGTCCGGCTGCGACTCCAGAATCATGCACAGCCCGCCCCGCACCAGGTCCTGGTCGTCGGCCACCACCACGCGCAGCGTCATCGAGCACCCACCGGCAGCGTCGCCACGACCTCGAACCCCGGCCCGTCGGCCCGCGGCCCGGTCCGCAGCGTCCCGCCCACCGCCTGCACCCGCTCCAGCATCCCGCGCAGCCCGTGCCCGAAGACCGCCTCCCCGCCGCGGCCGTCGTCCCGCACACAGACGTCGAGACCATCCGCGAACGCCAACGTGACGGAAACCTTCCGCGCCCCGGCGTGCTTCACCACGTTGGTCAGCGCCTCCTGCACGACCCGGAACGCCGTGGCCCCGACCACCGGATCCACCGTCGGCAGCGAATCCCGAACGAGAGCGACGTCCAGGCCCGTCCGCCGGGCCCGCTCGACCAGCGACGGTATCGCGTCCACCCCGGCCGGCTCCGGCGCCTGCTCCCGCAGCACGCCCAGGGTGTGCCGCAGCTGGACGAGCGCCTCCCGCCCGGTCTCGGCGATCGCGTCGAACGCGGCCTCGGCCCGCCCGGCGTCGGCCCGCACGACCGACGCCCCGCCCTCGGCCTGCACCACCATCAGCCCGACCGAGTGGGCGAGCACGTCGTGCATGTCCCGCGCGATCCGGGCCCGCTCGTTGCCGGCCGCGGCCGCCTGCTCCTCGACCAGCCGCAGGGTGCGCTCCTCCAGGAACGCGATCCGGTCGCGCCGGGCCCGCACCCCGGCGCCGAGGGCGTAGGCGGTGACGAACATCAGCCCGACGTACCCGAAGGACGGCGGGTTTTCCTGGGGCATCACCAGCGAGAACACGACGCCGCCGGTGGTGATGACGACGGCCGCGACGCGCCAGGCGGGCGCGGCCAGTTCGGCCCAGGTGTAGGTGGCCACCAGCTGCCCGTACGGCATGTCCGGCAGCATCTGGATCAGCGAGAGCCAGGTCGTGGCGATGCCGGTGACCAGGGCGACGAGGACCGGGGCCCGGCGCCGCCAGATCAGCGGCACGGACGCGAACAGCCCGAGCACGACCGCGCCAGGGTGCGACGGGGGGGTACCAGATCGCCGGAAACGTCGTCGCGGCCGTCACCGCCGCGGCGATGAGCAGGTCGATCAGGCGTTCACGCATGCCGGTCATTCTGCCCTCGGGTGTACTGCCGGAGCCTCCCTCGTGAGAGCCAGATCCGGATAGGTTGGGGTCATGGCACGCAAAATCGCGACGAACGACCATGTCGACCGGGCCGCCCTGGTGGAGTTCCTCGGCAAGCGGCACCACGGGATCGTCATCACCAACCGCGCCGACGGCCGCCCGCAGGCCTCGCCGGTCACGTGCGGCGTCGACCCGGAGGGGCGGATCGTCGTCTCCACCTACCCGGAGCGGGCCAAGGTGACCAACCTGCGCCGCGACCCGCGGGTCTCGGTCCTGGTCCTGTCCGACGAGTGGAACGACGCCTGGGTCCAGGTCGACGGCACCGCCGAGGTGCTCGACCTGCCGGAGGCGCTGGAGCCGCTGGTGGAGTACTTCCGCTGTATCTCCGGCGAACACCCCGACTGGGACGAGTACCGCCAGGCCATGCGCGATCAGGGCAAGTCACTGATCCGCATCACGATCGACCGCTGGGGCCCGATCGCCACCGGAGGCTTCCCGGCACGTCTGGCCTAGAAACGACCGGCGCGTCTGGCCTAACCGCCGGGGCGCGTGGCAGCATGTCGGCCATGACCGCGCCGGCCCTCGTTGCCACGCGCTCGGAGCGGATCGGCTGGTACTCCTACGACTGGGCCATCTCCGCGTTCCGTGCCACCGTCATCACCGTCTTCCTCGGCCCCTACCTGACGACGATCGCCGAGCGCGCGGCCGGTCCCGACGGGCTCGTGCCCGTTCTGGGCGTCCCGGTCGCCACGGGCTCGCTGTTCACCTACACCGTCTCCGCCTCGGTCCTGCTCACCGTCCCGCTCCTGCCGCTCGTCGGCGCCCTGGCCGACCGCAGCTCGCACAAGAAGCGGCTGCTCGCGCTGTTCGCGTACATCGGCGCCGGCAGCGTCATCGCGATGGTCTTCCTGACCGGCGACCGCTACCTGCTCGGGGCCGGGCTGCTGCTGATCGCCAACATCGCGTACGGCGCGGCCAAGGTGGTCTTCAACTCCTACCTGCCGCAGCTGGCCGGCCCCGACGACCGGGACCGGGTGTCGAGCTTCAGCTGGGCCATCGGCTACATCGGCGGCGGCATCCTGCTCGTCATCAACCTGGGCGCCCTGCTCAGCCTCGACGAGCGGTACTCCGGCACGGTCGCCCGCTGGTCGATCGTCTCGGCCGGCGTGTGGTGGGCCGTGTTCACCACCGTCGCCATCGCCCGGCTGCGCGACCTGCCGGCGGTGGCCGGCGAGCACGACCGCGGCCACCCGCTGATCGACGGCTTCCGGCAGCTCGGTCACACGCTCAGGAGCGCGCGGGCGTACCCGCTGACCCTGTTCTTCCTCGCCGCCTACCTGATCTACAACGACGGCATCCAGACCGTCATCACCGTCGCCACCATCTACGCCGACCAGCAGCTGCACCTGGACCAGTCGATCCAGATCGCCACCATCCTGCTCGTGCAGTTCGTGGCCTTCGGCGGCGCCTGGATGCTGGGCCGGATCGCCGAGCGGTTCGGCGCCTGGCGCACCATCGCCGCCAGCCTCGTCGTCTGGTGCGTCGCGGTCGGCCTGGCCTACCCGCTGCCCGAGCGGCAGCCGGTGCTGTTCATGCTGCTCGGCGCCCTGATCGGGATCGTGCTGGGCGGCTCGCAGGCGCTGAGCCGCTCGCTGTTCAGCCAGATGATCCCGCGCGGCTCGGAGGCGGAGTACTTCGGCCTGTACGAGATCTCCTCCGACGGCACCAGCTGGCTCGGCCCGCTGCTGTTCGGCCTGGCGTTCCAGCTCACCGGCACCTACCGGATCGCGATCGCCTCGACGCTGGTCTTCTTCGTCGCCGGTCTGGTCATGCTCCTGCTGGTACCGGTCCGGCGCGCGATCGAGGCCGCCGGCAACACGCCCCCGAAGGTCCTATGACGGAGCTCTCCGACGCCGAGGAGACCATCACCGGCGAGCTGCGCCTGCTCGCGATGCTGGCCGGCGCGGTGCTCGGCACGTTCATCGCCTGGACCAGCCCCGGGCACCAGCACGAGCCGCGGTGGGTGCTGTTCGCGATCCTGGCCGCCGTGCTCGGCGCGGCCAGCGGTGAGGCGTTCGGCTTCGGCGCGGCCCGCTGGCGGGACATCGGCCTGGTGCACCGGGTCCGGCTGTACCAGGTGCTGCACCTGGTCCTCGCCTCGGTCGCGGTCGCCGTCGGGCTGGTCGCGGCGACCCCGTTCGTGCTCGGCCAGCAGGGCCTGACCAGCCGCGGGGTGGCCCTGTCGGCCATCGCCATCTGCGGCGCGCTGCCGTCGGCGGCCACCCTCGGCGCCGTGCACCGGGTCGCCCGCCGCCCGCTCGTCGGCACCCCCGGCGAGCAGCTCAACACCCTGCTGAGCCTGCGCCGGCTGGTGTCCCGGCTGCTGAACCAGCTCGGCTTCCTGGTGCTGCTGGTGACGCTGGTCAACGGGGCGGCCACCGACTGGGGCGCCGACCTGCCCAAGTCGGTGGTCCTGTTCTCCGGGGCGGTGGCGTCGTTCGTGGTCGGCGTCATGTACGTGCCCGCCTCGACCACCCTGCGCCGCCGCTGCGCGCTCTTCGTCGACCGGCACTTCCCGCTGTCCAAGGTGCCGGTCGAGGAGCTGGTCGGCAAGGCCGACGAGCGCAGCAAGCTGGAGAAGTTGCTCGGCATCGACCAGACGACGTTCGGCGAGCTGCGCAGCGGGCTGGTGATCGTGAGCCCCTTCGTCGTCAGCGCGCTCGCCGCCGTCATTCCGAAATTCTGAAAGAACTCAGGCCGTCTTGTACCGCGAAGCCAGCGCCGGACCCTGCCCGCCGAACGCCGCGATGTCGGCGGCGAACACGCGCTCCAGCAGCCCGTAGTCCTCGACCCCCGGGGCGCTGACCACCTCGCCCAGGCGGATGCCGGCCAGGGCCGCGGTGACGACGTCGGCGGGCGCCATCCGCGGCAGCGCGGACAGGTCCATGCCCTGCACCTCGTGGAACTCCGTGGCCACGATGCCCGGGCAGACCACGTGCGCGCCGACCCCGGTGCCGGCCAGCTCGGTGTTGAGCGTCTGGGTCATGGCGACGGCACCGGCGAGCGTGTTCGTGTACACCGCGCGCCCCGAGCCCGGCATCGCCGCCGCCGGTCCGCCGAACGCGATCATGCCGGCGACGTTGAGGACGGTGCCGTGGCCGCGCTCCAGCATGCCCGGCAGCGCCGCCCGGGTCAGCAGCGTGGGCGCGAGCACCTTGACGCTGACCAGCTCGCGGGCCTTGGCCGCCGGCAGCTGGGCGAGGGGCATGTAGTGCGCGACCCCGGCGTTGTTGACGAGCATCGTGAGCGGCCGCGCGGCGCACAGCCCGGCCGCGGCGTCGATGCCCTCGTCGGTGGCCAGGTCGGCGGTGGCCACCTCCACGTTGGTGGGCAGCTGCGCGGCGAGCGCGTCGAGGCGCTCCCGCCGCCGCGCGACGACGATCAGGTCGTATCCGTCGGCGGCGAGCCGCTCGGCGAAGGCCCGGCCGATCCCGGAGGAGGCGCCGGTGATGAGTGCGAGTTCGGTCATGCCTCACACCATCACGCGCGGCCGCCGGGCGAGCCAGGGTCCCGCCAGGACCCCCTCTTCCGGGGGCCCGGCGAACTACGGTTGGCCCATGGAGGAGAACCAGCTCGGCGCGTTCCTGCGGGCCCGGCGCGAGCTCGTCACGCCGGACGAGGCGGGCGTACCGGTGCTGGGTGTGCGCCGGGTGCCGGGCCTGCGCCGCGAGGAGGTGGCCATGCTCGCCGGCATCAGCGCGGACTACTACCTGCGCCTGGAACGCGGCCGCGACCGCCACCCGTCGGTGCAGGTGCTGGAGTCCCTGGCCCGGGTACTGCAGCTGGACGACGACTCCCGCGCGTACCTGCTGGGCCTGGCCGCCGACAAGCCCCGGCGGCCGCGCCGCCCCCGCCCCGAACGGGTCCCGGCCGGCACCGCCAAGCTGGTCGCCCTGCTCCCGCTGCCCGCCTTCGTGGAGGGCCGCCGGCTGGACGTGCTGGCCGCCAACCCCCTCGCGCGGGCCCTCTCGCCGCGCCTGGCCGCCGGCCGCAACCGGCTGCGGGACCTGCTGCTGGACCCGGCCGAACAGGCGATGTTCCCGGACTGGGAGGCGGGCGCGGCGATGCTGGTGGCCCACCTGCGCGAGGCCGCGGGCGCCGACACCGCCGATCCGCGCCTGATCGAGCTCGTCGGCGAGCTGTCGGTGGCCAGCCCGCTGTTCCGCCGCCTGTGGGCCCGCCACGACGTGCGCCCGCGCACCGCCGCGATGGTCCCGTTCCGCCACCCGCTCGTCGGCGACCTGCCCCTGAACCGCGAGAAGCTCCTCGTCACCGGCACCGACGGGATCGTGCTGGTGGTGTACCACCCGGATTACGCCACCGACGCCGCCGACAAGCTCGCGCTGCTCGGCCCGATCGCCGCTACCCTCGGTTGATGGGCGAAGATCAGATCGACCTGACCGCATACGCGCGGGACATGCTGGACGAGAACAAGTACGTGGTGCTCGGCACGGCCGACGGCGACGGGGTGCCGTGGGTGTCGCCGGTCTTCTACGCGCTGGACGGCTACTCCACGCTGCTCTGGCTGTCCGACCCCGGGACCCGCCACTCGCGCAACATCGCCGTGCAGCCGCGGGTCAGCCTCGTGGTGTTCGACTCGACCGTGCCGATCGGTGGGGCCAAGGCGGTCTACATGAGCGGCACCGTCACGATCGACGACGGCCGCCTGGACGCCTACAACCGCGGCGGCCTGGCCAAGGGCGCGTCCGCCTTCGGCCCGGAGAAGGTGGGGGAGGGCCGCCCGTTCCGCCTGTACAGCGCCACCATCACCGAGCACTGGGTGCTCGACCCGACCCTGCCCCGCGACGCCCGGACGGCCGTGTCCCCTTGACAAGCTGAGTTTGTTTGTGTGTACTCACTTACATACGCAGCACCGCCGAGGCCCGCCGGGCCGTCCTCCTCGATCGCGCCGTCGCCGTCTTCGCGCGGAACGGCTTTCACGCCACGCCCGTGACGGCGGTGGCGGCGGCGGCCGGGATCTCGGAGGCGTACGCGCTGCGGCTCTTCTCCGGCAAGCTCGGGCTGTTCCTGGCCGCCGTCGAGGCGTGCTACGAGCGGATCCTCGCCACCCTGGAGGCCGCCGCCGAGCAGGCCCCCGACAAGGACCCGGAGAAGCTGCTGTATCGCCTCGGCGGCGCCTACGCCGAGCTCATCGCCGACAAGAACCTGCTGCTGCTGCAGGTGCACGCGCAGAGCGTCAGCGACGTCCCCGAGATCAAGGCCGCGGTCCAGCACGGCTACAAGCGCCTGGTCGCGTTCCTGCGCACGGCCGGCGCCGACGACCGGCAGATCCAGCAGTTCATCGCCTACGGCCAGCTGTGCCACCTGATCGTCACCACCGGCCTCGACGAGGTCGACGAGTCCTGGGCCACCGCCCTCACCTTCGGCATGCGCCACCCGTAGGCCCCGTTTTCGTGCCCGCAATTGTAAGTGTGTGCACACATACTAACCAGCACTGGAGGTACACCCGCGATGAACATCACCGAGATCGTGCTCCCCGGCCTCGTCGAGCCCGACGGCCTGCAGCTGCGCGCCCGCGAAATCCCGGCGCCGGCGAGCGGCCAGGCCCTGGTCCGCGTCGAGGCCAGCGGCGTCTCGTTCGCCGAGCAGCAGATGCGCCGCGGCAAGTACTACGACCAGCCCCCGTTCCCCTTCGTCCCCGGCTACGACCTGGTCGGCCGGGTCGAGCAGACGGGCCCCGGCGTCGACCCGGCCCTGATCGGCCGGCGGGTCGCCGCGGTCACGAAGATCGGCGGCTGGACCACGGCCGCGCTCGTCGACGCCGGCGACCTCGTCCCGGTCCCGGACGGCGTCGACCCCGCCGAGGCCGAGACGGTCGTCGTCAACGGCGTCACCGCCTGGCAGATGCTGCACCGCATCGCCCGCGTCCGCCCGGGCGGCACCATCCTCGTGCTCGGCGCGAACGGCGGCGTCGGCTCGACCCTGGTCCAGCTGGCCCGCCACGCCGGCATCCACGTCGTCGGCACGGCGTCCCCGCGCCACCACGACGCCGTCCGGTCGCTCGGCGCCGACCCGGTCGACTACAAGGATCCGCTGTTGTACCGCCGGTTGCGCGAGATGTCGCCGCAGGGCTACGACGCCGTCTTCGACCACGTCGGCGGCCCCGGCCTCGCCGAGTCCTGGCGCCTCGTGCGGCGGGGTGGCGCCCTGGTCTCGTACGGCACCGCCGCCACCCGCGACGACCGCGGCAGCTCCCGCCTGCCGGTCCTGCTGCTCTTCGCCCGCCTGCAGTGGTGGAACCTCACCCCGAACGGCCGCCGCGCCACCTTCTACAACCTGTGGGCCGGCCGCCGCGACAAGCCCGCCCACCAGGCCAAGCTCCGCGCGGACCTCACGAAGGTGTTCGCCCTGCTGGCCGGCGGCGCACTGCGCGCGCAGGTGGCCGCCCGCATCCCGCTGACCGACGCCGCCGAGGCCGTCCGCCTCGCCGAATCCGGCACCGTCGCCGGCAAGGTCGTCCTGATCCCCTGAAACCTCTTATCCCCTGGACCCTCTTGATGTAAGGAGAACGACCATGTTCGATCACTGGCTCCGGCTCTGGAACGGCGAGCTGTCCCTCGCCGAGCAGACCGTCACCGAAGACTTCCTCGTCCACGCGGCCATGCTCGACGGCAGTGCCGAACTGCGCGGCCCGCAGGCCCTGGCCGGCTGGATCGGCCAGCTGCGCGCCGCGTTCCCCGACCTGACCTTCGCCGTCCATGTCGGCCCGATCACCGAGGGTGCGCTGAGCGCCGTCCGCTGGACCGCCACCGGGACCTACGCCGGCGGCTTCCCGGGGGCGGCGGCCGCCCCCGGGACCCGGATCGCCTTCACCGGCACCGACACCCTGCGCACCGGTCCGGACGGGCGCTTCGCGGAGTACTGGCTGAACTCCGACATGCACGTCCTGCTCGCCCAGCTCGGCGCCCACTGATCACCCGCATGTCTCAGCCGCACGTCCAGATCACGGAGTACGGCTCGGCGGTCGCGACCAACCCCGCGACCGTCCTGCCGTCACCGCTGATCGCCAGGGCCGTCGCCGGTTCGCCGTCGGGGCCGCGCAGCTCGTCGTCGCGGCCTGAGCCGACCCGGTGGCTCGTCTCGGGCAGGTTGCCCGGCAGCACCGCGAACCCGTTGGCCGAGCCCGCCTTGGCCCCGGCGTCGCCGCCCTTCTGCAGCGGGAAGACCGCCTTCGTGGTGAGCGACCAGCGGACCGCGAAGTCGCCGACCGCCGCGCCGTAGATGTTGTCGCCGGCGATGGCCCAGACGATCGTGTCGGCGCGGCCGGGCTTGGGCAGCTCGTGGGCCACCCCGTCGGGGGTCCAGTAGACCGGTGCCCCGCGGACGTCGCCGACCACCAGACCGTCGTCGTTGAGGTCGCGGGCCATCGCGTAGTGGACGTTGGCGGCGCCGACGCCGGCCGGCACGGTGAGCTTGTGCACCTTGCCGTCGGGCGACCAGGTCACCGGGACCGTGTCGTCCGCGTTCTGGCCGATGGCGAACCCGGCGACCTGGCCCTTCGCGTTGATCGCGGAGGGGAACATCATCTTGTACCCGTTCAGCTTCGCCAGCGCCGTGACGTGCCCGTCGCGCCAGACCCAGCCGCCGGTCGCCTCGTCGTTGCCGAGCACGGCCCCGTCGGCCGCGATGTCGTAGACGCCGCCGTGCACGCCCTCCAGCAGCTCGACCCGGCCGTTCCGCCAGAGCACCGGCCGGCCGTGCGCGTCGCCGCCCAGGATGGTGCCGCTCGGGTCCATGGCGCTGACCTCGGCGCCGCCGTCCGGCCCGGGCAGGCGGGTGACCTTGCAGCCGGCGTACGCGGTGGAGACGGAGACACCGGGCGACGGCACGGCCGGCTGCGGTGCGGGCGCGGCGCGGTCGGGGCCGAGCACGGCGAACCCGCCGGCCGCGGCGAGCACCGCGATCCCGGCCGCGGCGGCGGTGAGGACGGCCAGGCGGCGGCGCCCGGCCCGCTGACCGTCGGCGATGGCGCGGTCCAGGTCGGCGCGGGCGGCCGGCACGTCGGCGGTGAGCATGAGCCGGCGCAGTTCCGCCCCGGCGTTCCCCTCGTCGTACACCTCAGTGCTCCTCAATCCTCGAAAGCATCCCCCGCAGCGTTTCCAGGCCGCGCGAACTTTGGCTCTTGACGGTGCCGACGGAGCAGCGCAGGGTCTCGGCGACCTCCTCGACGGGCCGGTCCAGCAGGAACCGCATGACGAGCACGGCCCGCTGTCTCGGCGGGAGGGTGCGCAGCACCTGCACGAGCCGGCTGCGGTCCTCGACCTGGCCGTGCACCTCTCCGCCGGCCGGGGCCGGGAGGTCGGCGGGCCGTTCGGTCAGGTGCACCCGGGCCCACGCGAGCCGCTTCTCGTCGATCAGCGTGTGCACGAGCATGCGGTGCACGTACGCGTCGAGGTTGTCGCTGCGCGCAGCGCGCTTCCAATGCTGGTAGAGCCGCGTGATGGTGATCTGCACAAGGTCGTCGGCGCGGTGGGCGTCGCCGGCGCACAGCAGGTACGCGGCCCGGTGCAGCGCCGGCAGCCGGGCCGACACGTAGTCGACGTACGCGGCCTGGGTTTCCGCCCGCATCCATGGTCCTCTCGGTAGCTGTCACCCCACCGACGGGACCGGGCGCACAAAAGGTTGAGCGGCTTTTCCGGCGGGATTGCGGATCGCGGCCATCGAGCCGTCCGCGTGAGCCCGGGCGCTGCGGCGGTCCACCTGTGCCCGGCCCGGAGCCCGGCCACGATCAGCGCAGGGCCGCCCGCACCACACGCTCGAAGGCGTCCGGGGCCGAGAGCATCGGGAAGTGGTCGGCGCCGGGCAGCTCGACGAGTGTCGCCTCCGGGGCCTGCGCGGCCAGCCGTCGGGCCCACAGCCGGGTGCCGGCGAAGTCGTGCTCGCCGACGACCACGTCGACCGGCACGGTCAGCTCGGCGAAGCGGTCCCGGACCGGCGGGTCGAGCTCGGCCCCGAGCGACTCCGGCAGCTCGATCCAGTGCCGGTTGGCGATCTGCAGCGCCTCCATCTTGCGCCGCTGCGCCGGGCCGAGCGCCGGTCCCCACGCCGCGATGTCGGCGGCGGCGTAGGCGGCGATCCCCTCGGCCTCCAGCAGCGGCAGGGTCCGGGCGACGTGCGCGCGCATCTCGGCGCGGGCCGCGGCCTCCTCCGGCGTCGGGTCGGGGAAGTCGCCGAGCACCGCCCCGGCCGCGATCACCCGCCGCACCCGGTCCGGGAACGCGCAGGCGAAGGCGAGCGCGCGGCGGGCACCGTCCGAGACCCCGACCAGCACCGCCCGGTCCGCCCCGGCCGCGTCGAGCACGGCGGCGATGTCGTCGACCTCGCGGTACCGATGCCGCGCCCTTGAAGACAGGCCCATGTCGCGGAAATCGAACGCGGTGACCCGGGCCACCTGCCGCAGCCACTCGACCGTCGGGTCCCACATGCGCAGATCCGCCGCCCCGGCGTGCAGGAGCAGCACGTCGGGCCCCTCGCCGGTGGTGCGGCTGTACAGGTAACCGCCCGGAACGTCCACAAAGCGCTCGGCCATCGCCCGAGCCTAGTGCCCCGAGATAGTCTGAGGTCGATCACGGGGAGGGTGTGCGGTGGGTTACCTGGAAGTGGCGGCTCGGCTGCTGGTGGCGACGGTGTTCGTGGTGGCCCTGGCCGGAAAGGTGAGCGGCGCGAAGGCGTACGCCGCGTTCGTCGACTCGCTGCTGCGGATGGACGTCGTGCCCGTGCGGCTGGCCCGGCCGGCCGCCGCCGCGTCCGTGGCGGCCGAGGTGGCCGTGGTCGTGCTGCTGGCGGTGCCGCTGCGCTGGGCCGCGGTGGCCGGGTTCGTGATCGCGGCCGGGCTGCTCGCGGTGTTCGCGGCGGCGATCGCGATCAGCCTGCGGGCCGGCAACCGGGCGCCGTGCCGGTGCTTCGGCGCCTCGACGACGCCGCTGGGCAAGGGGCACATCGTGCGCAACGGCGGGCTGATCCTGGTCTCGCTGGCCGGGCTGGTCGCCGCGGCCGGGACCGGGGCCGTCGCGGTGCCCGGAGCGGTCGTCGCGGGCGGGGCCGGACTGGTCGCGGGGATCATCGTCACCGCCTACGACGACATCGCCGCGCTGTTCCGGTAGGGCCCGGCGCGGGTGACCTCCCCCGTGAAGGCCACCGCGCCATGAAGGCCGGGCGGCCAAGGGGGGAAGCCGCCCGCCCCGCGACGATGGCATCCACGGCTATCGTCGGGCTACGAACTGGATACCGAGTGCACACGGGGGAGGTAGCGTGCGGTACCGCTTGCTGGGCCCGCTCGAGGTCGGCGCCGGGGACCACGTCTGGCGGCCCCGCGGCCGGCGCGAGCGCGCCATGCTCACCGTGCTGCTGCTGCGCCCCAACCGGCCGGTCGGGCTGGGCGAGCTCATCGACGCCACCTGGGACGCCGCCCCGGCCACCGCCCGCCAGCAGGTGCACAGCACGGTCCACCGGCTGCGGGCCGTGCTCGGCGACGACACGGTGCGCACGGTGGCGTCCGGGTACCTCTTCGCCGCCGACCCGGCCGAGGTCGACGTGGCCGTGTTCACCGAGCTCGCCGCGGACGCCCGCCGGGCCGCCGCCGCGGGCCGGATCGACGACGCCGTCGGGCTGTACCGCCAGGCCGCCGAGCTGTGGCGCGGTCCGGCCCTGGCCGACCTGGACACCCCGCCGCTCGCCGTGGAGGGCGCCCGCCTGGCCGAGCTGCGGCTGGCCGTGCTGGCCGAGCGGTTCGACGCCGAGCTGGCCGTGGGCGGCGACCCGCTGCCCGAGCTGACCGCGCTGGTCGCCGAGCACCCGTACGCCGAGCGGCTGCGCGGCCAGCTCATGACCGCGCTGCACCGGGCCGGGCGGCGGGCCGAGGCGCTGGCCGTGTACCGCGAGGGGCACCGCCGCCTGGTCGAGGACCTCGGCATCGAGCCCGGCCCGCAGCTGCGCGAGCTGCAGCAGAGCATCCTGCTCGACGCCGAGGCGCCGCCCGCCGTCGCCGAGGCGCAGCCCGAGCGGGAGGCGCCGTGCCTGCTGCCGCCGCCCCCGCGGCTGCTGGTCGGGCGCGAGGACGCGGTCGCCTGGCTCATGCACCGCCTCGACACCGACCGCTTGGACGCCGAGGCCGAAACGACCCGCATCCTGGCCGTGTGCGGCGCGGCCGGGATCGGCAAGAGCGCCCTGGTGATGGCGGTCGCGCACCGGGTCCGGGCGCAGTTTCCGGGCGGGCAGCTGCACGTGCGGCTCGGCGCGCCCGGCGGGGCGTGGGAGGCGCACGCCTCGGTCCTCATCGCGCTGGGCGTGCCCCCGGCGGCGATCCCGGCCGGCCCGCTGGAGCGCGAGGCGTTGTACCGCGCCCGCCTCGGCGGCCGCCGCGTGCTGCTCGTGCTCGACGACGCCCCGGACGCGGCCACGGTGCGCGCGCTGAGCCCCGGGACCGGCGGCGTCGTGCTGGTGACGAGCCGGCCGCGGCTGCTCGGGCTGACCGAGGCCGAGCACCTGGAGCTGGGGCTGCTCGGCCCGGGACCCAGCCGCGCCCTGCTCGACCAGATCGTCGGGGCCGGGCGCACCGGGGCGGAGCCGGCGGCGACCGGGGACGTCATCCGGTACTGCGGCGGCCTCCCCCTCGCCCTGTGCGTCGCCGGTGCGCGGCTGGCCGGCCGGCACGAGCTGCCGGTGGCCGCCTACTCGCAGCGGCTCGCCGACGAACGGCGCCGGCTCGCCGCGCTGTCCACATCGGACGGCGGGGTGGGTGCCAGCCTGCTCGTGTCGTACCGCGGCCTCGGCGCGCCGGCCCGCACCGCCCTGCGCCGCCTCGGCGCCCTCGCGACCCGCCCGTTCCCGGCCTGGACCGTCGCCTGCGCCCTCGGCCCCGGCCCGCTCACTCCGGGTCCGATCACTCCGGGAGTCAGCCCGGGTCCGAACGGTCCCGAGGCCGCCGACGAGCCGCTCGACGCCGACCTGGTCGTCGACGAGCTCGCCGACGCCCAGCTGGTGCAGAGCGTCGGTGCGGCCCGCTACCACCTGCACGACCTGGTGCGGATCTTCGCCGCGGAGCGCTGCGCGGAGGAGGAGGACCCGGCGTCGGTACGCGCCGCGGCCGAGCGGATCCTCGGCGGCTGGCTCGCCGCCGCCCTCGCCGCCGTCGAGCGCTTCAGCGGCGACCGGCCGGCCCAGGCCTGGGGGGTCACCGAGTTCGCCGAGATCTCCGACTGGTCGGTCTCGGCCGACCCGCTGGCCTGGCTCGACGCCGAGGTCGACTCGGTCGCGGCGGCCGTGCACCAGGCCCACGAGCTCGGCCTCGACGAGCTGTGCTGGCGGCTGGCCTGGGTGCTGCGCAACTACCTGGAGGCCCGCGGCCGCTGGCAGCTGTGGGACGAGACGACCCGGGCCGGGCTCGAGGCGGCCCGGCGCAGCGGCGACCGGGTCGGCGAGGCCTGCATGCTCGTCTCCCTGGCCCAGCGGGTGGCCTCGGAGGGCGGCTGCGTCGACGACCGGGACGCCGTCGCCGCGTACAAGATCTTCGACGCCGAGGGGCACGCCGTCGGCCGCTCGGTGGCGCTGTTCGCGATGGCCGAGATCGCCGAGTGGCGGCACGACGGCGAGGACGTGCGGCACTACTTCCGGCGCGCGATCGCGGCCGCCCGGGAGGCCGGCGACGAGTACATGGCGGTCAACGCCGAGGCCAAGTTGGTGCGCTGGGACCACGAGGACGATCCCGACGCCCCGGCCGTGGCCGACGCCTACCGCGACTGCCGGGACCGGCTGCGCGGCATGGGCGCGATCCGCCAGGCCGCGATGATGGAGCGGCGCCTCGGCATGTGGTACGAGGCCCACGCCCGCCACGACGAGGCCCTGGCCTGCTTCAGCGGCAGCCTGCGCGACGCCCAGGAGCTGCGGGACGAGACCGGGGTGGCGTACCTGAGCCTGGACCTCGGCCGGCTCGACGCCGCCGGCGGGCGAGGCCCGGCCGCCGCCGAGCACTTCACCGAGGCGCTCACCCTGTTCACCCGGCACGGCGACGAGACCGGCGCGGCCCGGGCCCGGCTGGAGCTGGGCCGGCTGTGCGCGACCGAGGGCCGCGTCGAGGAGGCCCGGACCCTGCTGCGGGCCGCCCACGACCGCTTCGCCGAGCTCGGCCACACGCACTGGTGCGAGCACGCGGCGCTGGCCCTGGCCGGCCTCGGCCGGGCGTGACGGCCGTCCCGTTCGCCGTCACCGGGTGTTCGGCCCGCCTTGGTCCCGGGTTTGTCGGGACCTCCGGCCCTGACGGCGGTGCGCCGTTACGGTCAGTCTGGACGTGGAGGCCGAGGAACCGGGAGAGATCATGACACAGCGCCTGCGGGCCGAGCTCGACGATGTCGAGGTCGCACAGCTGGATGCGTGGTGGCGAGCCAACAACTACCTCACCATCGGGCAGATCTACCTGCAAGCCAACCCGCTGCTGCGGCGCCCGCTGGAGGCGGACGACATCAAGCCGCGGCTGCTCGGGCACTGGGGCACCAGCCCCGGCCTGTCATTCATCTACGCCCACCTGTCCCGGCTCATCAAGCAGACCGGGCAGCAGGCCATCTACCTGGCCGGCCCCGGCCACGGCGGGCCCGCGCTCGTCGCCGCCGGCTACCTCGAGGGCACCTACACCGAGATCTACCCGAAGGTGACCCTGGACGAGCCCGGCCTGCTCAAGCTGTTCCGGCAGTTCTCCGCGCCGGGCGGCATCCCCAGCCACGTCTCCGTCACCACCCCCGGCTCCATCCACGAGGGTGGCGAGCTCGGCTACGTGCTCGTGCACGCCTTCGGCTCCGTCATGGACAACCCCGACCTGCTCACCGTGGCCGTCGTCGGCGACGGCGAGGCCGAGACCGGCCCCCTGGAAGGCTCCTGGAAGGGCATCTCCTTCATCAACCCGGCCCGCGACGGGGCGGTGCTGCCGATCCTGCACCTCAACGGGGCGAAGATCGCCGGCCCGACGGTGCTCGGGCGCAAGGACCCCGCCGAGGTACGGTCCCTGCTCGAAGGCCACGGCTACGACGTGCTGGAGATCGAGGGCGCCGACCTGCCCGGCATGCACCACCGCTTCGCCGCCGTGCTGGCCGAGGCGTACGACAAGATCACGTCGATCCAGGAGTCCGCGCGCGGCGGCGACTGGGACGGCTCCCGGCCCCGCTGGCCGCTGATCGTGTTCCGCTCGCCGAAGGGCTGGACCGGGCCCGAGCAGGTCGACGGCGTCCAGGTCACCGGCACCTGGCGGGCGCACCAGGTCCCGCTCGCGGGCGTCAAGGAGAACCCGGAGCACCTGCGGCTGCTGGAGGAGTGGCTCAGGTCGTACAAGCCGGAGGAGCTCTTCGACGCAAGCGGCGCGCCGGTCGAGGCGGTCCGGGCCCTCGCGCCCGACGGGGACCTGCGCATGAGCGCGAGCCCGCACGCCAACGGCGGCCTGCTCACCAGGGACCTCGACCTTCCCGACTTCCGCAAGTACGCGATCGACGTGAACCTGCCCGGCCGGGACCACGCGGAGAGCACCCGGCGCCTCGGCGAGCTGCTGCGCGACGTCTACAGCGCCAACGGCGACCGGTTCCGGCTCTTCTGCCCCGACGAGACCAACAGCAACCGGCTCGGCGCCGTGTTCGAGGTGTCCGACCGGGCCTTCATGGAGCGGGTCAGCGACGCCGACACGGCGATCGGCCGGGACGGGCGGGTCATGGAGGTGCTCTCCGAGCACAACTGCCACGGCTGGCTGGAGGGCTACAACCTGACCGGGCGGCACGGCATGTTCGCGACCTACGAGGCGTTCGCGATGGTGTCGGCGTCGCAGACGGTACAACATGGAAAATGGCTCCAGGAGGCCAAGCGGCTGCCGTGGCGGGCCAAGGTGCCCAGCCTGAACGTGCTGCTGACGTCGACCGCCTGGCGCAACGACCACAACGGCTTCAGCCACCAGGGCCCCGGCCTGATCCAGGTGGTGCTGACCCAGCGCGGCGACATCGCCCGGGTCTACCTGCCGCCGGACGCGAACTGCCTGCTCTCCGTGGCCGACCACTGCCTGCGGTCGCGCTCCTACATCAACCTCATCGTCATCGACAAGCAGCCGCAGCTGCAGTGGCTGTCGATGGAGGACGCGATCGAGCACTGCACGCGCGGCGCCGGCGTCTGGGAGTGGGCCGGCACCGACGACGGCACCGCCGACCCCGACATCGTGCTGGCCTGCGCGGGCGACGTGGTCACCATGGAGACCGTCGCGGCCGCCCAGATCCTGCGTGAGCGGCTGCCGAAGCTGCGGGTCCGCGTGGTCAACGTGGTCGACCTGATGACCCTGCCGCGCAGTAAGGACCACCCGCACGGGATGAGCGCGACCCAGTTCACCGAGCTGTTCACCGACAAGGTGGACGTGGTCTTCGCCTTCCACGGGTACCCGGGCGCCATCCACCAGCTGGTGCACGGCCGGCCCGACGCCGACCGGTTCCGGGTGCGCGGGTTCGTGGAGGAGGGCACCACCACGACCCCGTTCGACATGACCGTGCGCAACCGCGTGTCGCGGTACCACCTGGTCATGGACGCGATCAACAACGCCAAGCGGCTCCCGCCCGGCGCCACCGAGCTCAAGGCGTGGTGCGAGCGGAAGCTGGCCGAGCACGAGACGTACGTCGTGGAGCACCTCGAGGACATGCCCGACGTACGGGACTGGAGCCTGTCATGACCACGACAGCGACCGGGGCACTGGCCGCGGCGGCGGACGCCGCCCGGCTGGCCCCCTCCGTGCACAACACCCAGCCGTGGCGCTGGGTGGTCGACGGCGACCGGCTGGAGCTCTTCGCCGTGCCCGCCCGGCAACTGCAAGAGCAAGACCCACAAGGGCGTTTGATGGTACTGAGCTGTGGCGCCGCCCTGCACCACGCGCTCGTCGCCCTGGCCGCCGCGGGCTGGAAGATCGAGGTGGACCGCCCGGCCGGGGAGCCCCTCGCCATCGTCCGCGCGGTCTCGCACAGCGCGCCCGACCCCCATGACATGCACCGGCTGCAACTGCTGCAGGTCCGGCGCACGGACCGGCGGGCCGTCACCGACGAACGGGTCGCCCCCGAGGCCCTGGACGCCCTCGCCGCCGGCGCCCGCCGCGGCGGGGCCCGCCTGCACGTGCTCAACCGCGACCAGGTCCTCCAGCTCGCCGTGATGATCGAGCACGCCGGCGAGGCCGAGCGCCACGACGAGCGGATGCGCGACGAGACGAAGGCCTGGGTCGGCGGCGACCGGGCGGCCGGCAGCGGCATCCCGGACAGCGCCCTGCCGGCGCAGAACCCGCGCACCACGGTGGCCGAGCGCGACTTCGGCGTGCCCGGCACCCTGCCCGCCGGCGACGGCCACGACAACGCCGCCCACTACGCCATCTTGTACGGCGAGGGCGACGAACGCCCCGACTGGCTCGCGGCCGGCGAGGCACTGGGCGAGCTCTGGCTCACGGCAACCGGCCGGGGCACGGCGGTCCTCCCGCTCAGCAGCCCGATCGAGCTGGACTTCACCCGGGTCGCGCTGCGCCGGATGCTGGGCGACGTGGGCTGGCCGTACCTGGTGCTGCGCCTCGGCGTGGCCGACCCGGAACACGCCGGTCCGCCGCACACCCCACGCCTGACCGCCGCCGACGTCATCGAGGTCCGCGGCTAGGACGTTGCCGGGCCCCGAGGGCACCGCGGTCCTCGGCGCCCGGCTCCCGGGCTGGTCCTAGTGAACGATCAGTACGGGGCAGTCCGCGTGGTGCATCAGCTGCAGGCCCACGGAACCCAGCAGGAGGCCGGTGAAGCCGCCGTGGCCGCGGCTGCCGACGACCACGAGGGTGGCGGTCCGCGAGGCGTCGACCAGGACGGCGGCGGGGCGACCGGCGGCGACCAGCTGGGCCACCGGCACGTCGGGGAACTTGCCGGACCAGTTGGCCAGGGCGTCGTCGAGGGCCGCCCGCTCGGCCGCCTCGTCGGTGTGGTCCGCCGGGTACGCCCGCACCGCGACCAGGGCCCGGCCGCGCTCCCGGGCCGCCTCGAACGCGAGCCCCAGCGCGGAGTCGCCGGACGCGGAGCCGTCCACGCCGACCACGACGGGGCCGAAGGACGGGTCGGGCCGGCCGCGCACGACCGCCACCGGGACCTTGGCGTGCGTGGCGACCTGCTGGCTGACCGAGCCCAGCAGCAGGTTGGCCAGCCCGCCGGCACCGCGGTTGCCCACGACCAGCATGTGCGCGCCGGCGTCGCCGAGGTCGAGCAGCGTCGCCGCCGCCGAGGAGGCCGCGCAGACCCCGTACACGTCCACGGCCGAGCGCCCGCGCACCTCGGCCGTGATGTCGGCCAGGATCGCCTCGGCCGCCTCCCGGGCCGCGTCGACCTGCTCGGCCACGGCCGCGTAGTAGGCGCCGGGCCAGGTGATCTCGTAGGTGGTGACGATCTGCAGCCGGCTGCCGGACCGACCGGCCTCGGCCGCGGCCCACTCGACCGCGCGCCGGGCCTCCGGCGAGCCGTCGTAGCCGACCACGATCCCGTACGGGTCCGCGTGTGTGCTCATCGGGTCCTCCTCACGCTGGTTCCCCTCCTGCCAGCGTGACGCGGCCGGGCGCTCGCGGGCAGGGCCGAACGGCCCAGCCGGGCGGGTAGGGTGCCGGGGTGGCCTCCGCGCGGCTCATCCGCCCGATCGCCCTCGGCGTCGCTCTGCTGATCGGCGGGGTGCTGGTGGGCACCGATCCGTCCGGCCCGTCGACCCCGGCCGTCTCCGCGCCGGCCCAGCGCCCGCTGCGCCTGGCCTTCCCGGCCGCCACGATCGCCGACGCGCCGGCGCGGCTGGCCGACGGGACGAAGTACCAGCCCGGCCTGTACCTCGACGCGACCACCTCGATCGGCGTCGCCCCGACCCCGGACGGCACGGCCCAGCGGGTGCTGCTGCGCACCGGCGACACCGTCCGCGAGGTGGCGCGGGCCGGACAGGACCACTATCCGCGCTTCGCCGCCTTCACCGCCGCCGGCGACGACGTGTTCTGGGTCGAGTCCACGGCCACGACCACCCAGCCGCTGCAACACCGGATCTTCCGGCTGGCCTGGCGCCAGGATTCCGCGGGTGTACCGTTCAGTGCCGACACCGCCGCCGCCGAGTTCACCGGCGGCGAGTACGACCTCGTCGTCCACGACGGCCTGCTGTCCTGGGCGGCCGTCGCCGGCCCGGCCACCGAGATCCGCTCGGTCCCGCTGGCCGGCGGCCCGGTGACCACGACGACCGTCGACGGCTCCTACGAGCTCTCGGCCTGGCCCTGGCTGCAGACCAGCGCCGCGGCCCGCGCGGCCGGCCGCCAGGAGCTGCGCGACCTCACCACCGGCAAGCGCATCACGATCGTGAAGTCGGCGGCCGAGACCGTCGACTGCGGCCCGTCCTGGTGCCGTTCCGTGGTCTCCGCCGGTACCGGCGGTGACACCAGCCTCGCGCTCCTCCACCCGGACGGCACGTTCCGCCGCCGCGTCGGAGGCGTCGACACCTTCCCGGCCGCCGGCCCGCCCGCCCTGCTGGACCGCTTCTCGGCGGTGCTGCAGACCGGCACCCGCACGGCATACGACTCCTCGCACCGCCTCGCCCTGTACGACCTGCGCACCGACCGCCTGATCACCGTGGCCGACGACGCCGACCAGGTCTTCGCCCGCGGCCACCTGCTCTGGTGGTCCCGCGGCGACGTGTGGCACAGCCTGGACCTGGCGACCCTGCACTGAGCGCGCCGGCTGTGTCGCCAGTCCGTGGGGGAGCTCCGCTCCACCCACACCCCCTCAAAACCGCGGCCGGTCCGACTGGCGGCAGAAGTCCTTTCGGTGTGGTGGTCCCGCACCTGGCGACGCTGCACTGAGCGCGCCGGTAGGGTTTCGGGGCATGAAGCTGCGCGAGGAAGACGTGACGGTTCCGGCCGCCGGCTACGAGATCCGGGCGCGGGTCATCGCGCCGGTGGGGCCGGCGCGGGTGCCGGGGGTGGTGCTGTACACGGACATCTTCCAGCTGACCGAGTCGACCCTGCGCACCGCGCGCCGCCTCGCGTCCGACGGGTTCCTGGTCTGCGTCCCGGAGATCTATCCGCGCCGCCTCGCCGGGGTGGCGCTGGAGTTCGACGACGAGGGCAAGGCCGCCGGTCTCGCCGCCGCGGCCGCCACCAGCACCGCCGAGTTCGACGCCGACCGCACCGCGGTGCTGGACTTCCTGGCGGCGCGCTCCGACCTGACCGACCTGTACGCGACGGGCTTCTGCATCGGCGGCCACCTCGCCTTCCGCGCCGCCCTCGACGCGCGGGTGGCCGCGACCGTATGCTTTTACCCGACCGGCCTGCACGACGGGAAGCTCGGCTCCGACGACGCCGGCTCGCTCGCCCAGGCAGCCGACATCCGCGGCGGCCTGATGCTCGTCTTCGGCGCCCAGGACCCGCACGTCCCCGCCCCGGCCCGGATCCAGATCCTCGACGCCCTCTACCAGGCCGGCCACGACGACCTGGAGCTGCACGTCTACTCGGGCGGCGAACACGCCTTCATGCGCGACGTGGGCGCCCGCCACGACCCAGTGCTGACCGACCTCGCCCTGACCGAAGCCGTCTCCTACCTACGCGGCCGCTCGTAACAACCGCCCGACAGACCTACGACGCCGCTCGCAACAGCCGCGCGCCGACGGTCGCACGAGCCGCTCGTATTCGGGTGCGCGCCGACGGTCGCACGAGCCGCTCGTAGTCGGGTGCGCGCCGCCGGTCTTACGACGCCGCTCGTAGCAGGGTGCGCGCCGACGGTCTTACGGGCCGCTCGAAGCCGGTGCGCGGCGACGGTTCTCCGGGGTCGGTGGAAGCAGGTGCGCGCCGGCCGCGTGCTGGCGTCCGAGGGCGAGCCGGGCGCCGTGACCGGATGGCAGTGCGGTCGGCCCGCATGCCGCGGGCGCCGGCAACCGCACGGCGCAGGCAGCAACCGCACGGCGCAGGCAGCAACGGCTCCAGCAAAGCCCAGCCAGGTGCAGCCATCGCGCCAAGATGACGTGCTGCCGTCGGTCGGATGTGGCGCGGAGACTCAAGCGGGGACCGGTTGGGCGAGGACTTTCATCAGCTCGTCGGCCGGCATGGGGCGGTGGAAGTGGTAGCCCTGCGCGTAGCGGTAGCCCAGGGAGTACAACTGCTGCGCTTGTTCCTGGGTTTCGACGCCCTCCGCGACGGCGCGCAACTGCAGCCCGTCGGCGATCTGGAGCAGGGCGGTGGCGATGACCGCCGGGGAGCCGCCCGCGCCGAGCTCGTCGACGAAGCTCTTGTCGACCTTGAGCACGTCGACCGGGCAGATCTGCAGCAGGCCCAGCGAGGAGTGGCCGGTCCCGAAATCGTCGAGGGCGATCCGCAGGCCCATCTCGCGCAGGGTGCGCACCGAGGCCAGGGCCAGGTCGTCGTCGAACACGGCGGTCTCGGTGACCTCGACGGTCAGCTGGTGCGGGCCCGTGCCGGTCTCGGTCAGGATGCGGCGCACCGTCGCCGGGAAGTCGGGGTCGCGCAGCTGGCGGGCGGAGACGTTGACCGTGACGCGCACGTCGGGGCGGCCCGCGCGGCCCAGCTCGACGGCCTGGGCGGCGGCGGTGCGCAGGATCCACTCGCCGAGCGGGGCGATCAGGCCGGTGCGTTCGGCGACCGGGATGAAGACCGACGGCGGGACGAACCCGCGCTCCGGGTGGCGCCAGCGGATCAGGGCCTCGGCGGCCTCGATGCTGCCGTCGGGGAGGCGGACGATCGGCTGGTACACCATGTGCAGCTCGCCCCGGTCCATCGCCCGGCGCAGCTCGGCGGCGATCCGGGCGTCCTCGGTGGCCACGGCGTCCAGGTCCGGCGTGAACCGGGCGGTGCGGTGCTTGCCGCGGTCCTTGGCCGCGTACATGGCCACGTCGGCCCGGCGCAGCAGCTCGCGCGGGTCGGCGCCGCCGGCGGAGCTGGTCAGGCCGATGCTCGCGCGGATCATGAGGTCCACGTCGCCGGCGGTCAGCGGCTGCTGCAGGGCCTCGGCGATCCTTGCGATGAGCGCGTCGGCCGCGGCCGGGTCGGCGTCGACCAGGACCGCGAACTCGTCGCCGCCGAGGCGGACCACGGTGCCGGCGGTGCCGACCACGCCGGTCAGCCGCTCGGCCACCGCGAGCAGCAGCTCGTCGCCAACGTTATGGCCGAGGCGGTCGTTGACCTGCTTGAAGTCGTCGAGGTCGATGATCGCCAGGTGCAGCCGGTGCGGGGGCGTGCCGGCCATCTCCTCCATCCGCCGGCTCAGCATCCGGCGGTTGCCCAGGCCGGTGAGCGCGTCCTGGGCGGCCTGGCTGGCGAGCTGGTCGCGGGCCTCGCGCAGCTGGGCGACGGTACGGTCGACCGTCTCCAAAAGCCGCGCGTTGTCCCGGAACGCATGCACCTGCCGGGCCACCACGACCAGCGTCAGCAGCACCGCCCCGGCGGTGAGGATCCGCCCGTCGCTGCCCTGCCCGGCCACCAGCAGCAGCCCGTTGGCCCCGGCCACGGCGAGGTACGGCACCACGCTCCAGCGCCGGGCCGGCAGCGGCGGGGGCGGCGGCAGGTCGGCCGCGCGGCGCTGGCGGTCGGCCGCGAGCGCGATGAAGACGGCGGCGACGGCGACGGTCACGTGGGCGTCGCTGATCGCCGGGTACGCCATGTAGATCGGGGCCATCGCGCCGGCGGTGGCCGCGGCGACGGTGGCGAAGGCGAGGATGCGCAGCGCGACCCGCTCGATCGCGCCGATCCCGGTCGAGGAGAGCTTCACGAACACCGCGACGGTGGCGCAGCCGGCGACCACGGCCACGACGGCCGGCCAGACCGAACCGGAGACCTTCGCCCAGGCGTCGGCGTCGCGGAAGGAGAAGTGCCAGGCGACCAGCCCGATCGAGATCATCACGGTGCCGCTGTCGAGGACGAGCTGCACCGTGCCGCCGCGGTGGGTCCCGGTGCCGGGCAGCCGCAGCAGGCCCCACTGCGTGATGAACGAGGCGCTGATGAAGCAGCCGAGCGTCAGGGCGCTCAGCCGCTGGGTCGGGCCGCCGGGTCCGGCGAGGGCGTCGAAGGCGTTGCTGACCGCGCCGGCGCCGAGCATGGCCGAGGACACCGCGACGTACCGCCAGAAGTTGCGCGCCGAAGGACTCAGCCCGGCGTTGGACGCGCGCCAGCACTGCGCGGCGGCGACCCCGGCCAGGATCGGCAGCATCGCCCAGCCGACCAGCGGCGCCTGCCACGCGCGCAGCAGCACGCCGGTCAGCCAGACCGCGAGCACGAGCACGGCGGCCGCGGCGGTCAGCAGGCCGGCGGAGAGCCGGAACGGCCGGACCACGAGCACTCCTCCCCGTCGACGTCCGGGTCATCGGCGGTCGGGGCGGCAAGCTGAGCGGTTGCGCGGGAGCGCGGACGGGTACCCAGGCGACATGGGACTCAATGACAACGACATCACCACGACCTCGCACAGCTCCCACTCGGAGCACCACGAGCACCACTCGCACTCGGAGCATCATTCGAACGTGAACGGTGTGCCGCACGACTCGGAGCACGACGAGCACGAGGTGCGCTCGCACGTCTCGGCCGAGGGCCCGAACGACGGCGGCGCGGACCCGCACGGCACCGACGGCGGCGCCGACGGAGGCGCACAGATCTGAGCAGTCGCGATACCAGGGCCGACCCCTCGCGGGGTCGGCCTTTTGCATGTAGACGTTGACGAATGGGCCGGATGTCTGCAACCTTATAGTCCCCGTCCGCAAAAACGAGGCAAAGATCTGCAACTTCCGGCTGACGCACCGCCAACCGTCCGCTGGGCACACCCCACACTCTGATCCGAGCAGAGGACAACCATGCCCAGAAGAAGACTCACCGCCGGTGCGCTGACGGTCATGCTGGCCGTCGCCGGCGCCGTCGGGCTCACCGCCGCCCAGCCCGCCGCCGCCGCCGGCGGGCCGAACCTCGCCCAGGGCAAGACCGCCACCGCCAGCAGCTTCGCCGACGTCTACCGCGCGAGCAACGTCACCGACGGCAACCAGGGCACCTACTGGGAGAGCGCCAACAACGCGTTCCCGCAGTGGATCCAGGTCGACCTCGGCTCGGCGGTCAGCGTCGACCAGGTCAAACTCAAGCTTCCGACCGGCAGCTGGGGCGCCCGCACGCAGACCCTGGCCCTGACCGGCAGCACCGACGGCACCAACTTCACCACCACGCTCTCGGCCTCGGCCGGGCGGGTGTTCGACCCGGCCGCCGCCAACACGGCCACGATCAATTTCAATGCCGCGACGGTACGCTACGTGCGCGCCACCATCACCGCGAACACCGGCTGGCCCGCGGGGCAGGTGTCCGAGTTCGAGGTCTACGGCGCCACGACCACCACCAACCCGCCGACCGCGCCCGGGAACCTCGCGTTCACCGAGCCCGGCAACGGGCAGATCAAGCTGACCTGGACCGCGTCCTCGTCGTCGCTGGGCATCGGCGGGTACACCGTCTACGCCAACGGCACCGCGCGGGCCACGGTCGCCGCGGGCACCCTGACGTACACCGACACCCAGCCCAGCGGGACCACCGTCGAGTACTTCGTCCGCGCCCGTGACACCGCCGGCACCGAGAGCGCCGACAGCAACCACGTCACCCGCAACGGCAGCACCCAGCCGCCGGGCGGCACCAACCTGTCGCAGGGCAAGCCGGTCGACGCGAGTTCCTCGGTGTTCTCGTTCGTGGCCGCCAACGCCGTGGACGGCAACGTGGGCAGCTACTGGGAGTCCAGCGGCTTCCCGGGCACCCTCACGGTGCACCTGGGCGCCAACGCCGACATCAACTCGATCGTCGTGAAGCTCAACCCGGACACCGCCTGGGGCGCGCGCACGCAGAGCATCGCCGTGCTCGGCCGGGACCAGTCCGCCACGACGTTCACCACCCTCAAGGCGCGGGCCGACTACGCGTTCGCGCCGGGCGGCACCCAGAACACCGTGACGATCTCGGTGAGCGCCCGGGTGGCCGACGTGCAGCTGCAGTTCTTCACCAACACCGGAGCCCCCGGCGGCCAGGTCGCCGAGTTCCAGGTGTTCGGCACGATGGCGCCCAACCCCGACCTCGTGGTCACCGCCGCCTCCTGGTCGCCGGCGTCGGTCAACGAGGCGACCGCGATCACCCTGTCGGCCACGGTGCGCAACAGCGGTACCGCCGCATCGGCCGCCACCACGCTCAACTTCTCGCTCGGCGGCTCGCTCGCCGGCACCGCGAACGTCGGCGCGCTCGCCGCCGGCGCGACCACCACCGTCACCTTCAACGCCGGCACCCGCCCGATCGGCAGCTACCCGCTGACCGCCACGGTCGACCCGGCCAACACCGTCGTCGAGCAGAACAACGACAACAACAGCTTCACCACCGCGAGCCCGCTCGTGGTGACCCAGGCGCCCGGCCCGGACCTGCAGGTGACCGCGGTCGCCTCCAACCCGGCCAGCCCGGCGGCCGGCGCGGCGGTCTCCTTCACCGTCTCGGTCACCAACACCGGCACCACCGCGGTCAGCGCGACGACCGTGACCCGGGTGAGCGTGGGCGGTACGACGCTGAACGCCAGCACGGGCGCGATCGGCGCCGGCCAGACGGTCACCGTGGCCGTCCCCGGCACGTGGACCGCGGTCGCCGGCGGGGCGACGATCACCGCCACGGCCGACGCGACGAACGTGGTCGCGGAGACCCGCGAGGACAACAACGCCGTCTCCCGCTCCATCGTCGTCGGGCGCGGCGCCGCAGTGCCGTACACCGAGTACGAGGCCGAGGCCGCGAGCTACAACGGCACCCTGGTGACCGCCGACTCGCTGCGCACGTTCGGGCACACCAACTTCGGCACCGAGAGCTCGGGCCGGGCGTCGGTGCGGCTCAACAGCACCGGGCAGTACGTCGAGTTCACCTCCACCAACCAGGCCAACTCGATCGTGGTGCGCAACTCGGTGCCGGACTCGCCCTCGGGCGGCGGCGCCGACTACACGCTCAGCCTGTACGCCAACAACGTGTTCGTGCAGAAGCTGACCCTCTCGTCGCACTTCAGCTGGCTGTACGGCACGAGCGACGACACCGAGAGCCTGTCCAACTCGCCCGGCGGCGACGCCCGGCGCCTGTTCGACGAGTCGCACGCGCTGCTCACGTCGAGCTACCCGGTCGGCACGAAGTTCAAGCTGCAGCGGGACAGCGGCGACAACGCGTCGTTCTACTACATCGACCTGATCGACCTCGAGCAGGTCGCCCCGGCGCTGTCGCAGCCGGCGGGGTGCACGTCGATCACGCAGTACGGCGCGGTGCCCAACGACGGCGTCGACGACACGGCGGCCATCCAGCGCGCGGTGATGGACGACCAGAACGGCGTCATCAGCTGCGTGTGGATTCCGGCCGGGCAGTGGCGGCAGGAGCAGAAGATCCTCACGCCGGACCCGACGCGGGGCCAGTGGAACCAGAAGGGCATCCGCAACGTCGTCATCAAGGGCGCCGGGATGTGGTACTCCAACCTGTACACCACCACCGAACCGCAGAACGTGGTCGGCGGCATCAACCACCCGCACGAGGGCAACGTCGGCTTCGACATCGACGACAACGTCCAGCTCTCCGACCTCTCGATCTGGGGTGGCACCACCAACCGCAAGGACCGCGGCCACGGCCTCAACGGGCGCTTCGGCAAGAACACCAAGGTCTCCAACGTGTGGATCGAGCACACGAACGTCGGGGCCTGGGTCGGGCGCGACTACAGCGACACCCCGGCCTACTGGAACCCGGGCGACGGCCTCGAGTTCTCCGGCATGCGCATCCGCGACACCTACGCCGACGGGATCAACTTCTCCAACGGCACCCGCAACTCCAAGGTGTTCAACTCCTCGTTCCGCACCACGGGCGACGACTCGCTCGCGGTCTGGTCCAGCACCTACGTCAAGGACCAGTCGGTGGACGTCGGGCACGACAACCACTTCACGAACAACACCATCCAGCTGCCGTGGCGGGCCAACGGCATCGCCATCTACGGCGGCTACGGCAACGGGATCGAGAACAACCTGATCTCCGACACCATGAACTACCCGGGCATCATGCTGGCCACCGACCACTCGCCGATCGCCTTCTCCGGCACCACGACGATCGCGAACAACGGCCTGTACCGGTGCGGCGGCGTGTTCTGGGGTGAGCAGCAGAAGTTCGGCGCGATCACGCTGTTCGCGCCGTCGAGCGACATCGTCGGCGTCACCATCAAGGACACCGACGTCATCGACTCGACCTACGACGGCATCCAGTTCAAGGCGGGCAGCGGCCAGTACCCGAACGTGGCCATCACCAACGTCCGCATCGACAAGTCCAACAACGGGGCGGGCATCCTGGCCATGGGCAGCGCCCGCGGCAGCGCCACGCTGACCAACGTGACCATCACCAACTCGGCCACGGGCAGCGTCGTGAAGGAACCCGGCTCGCAGTTCGTGTTCAACGGCTCGCCGAACTAGCCGGTGGTGCCTCCTGGGCGGCGATCCCGTCCAGGAGGCACCACAGCCGTGCTGACGTTCGCCGACGGGCTGCGGGCCGGCGGGCACACCGTGCACACCCCGGACCTGTCCGGCGGGCAGTTGCCCGCGTCGCTGGAGGATGGTTCGGCGCCGGCCGACACGCTTGGTCCGCTGATCGCCCAGCGCCTCGCGCAGACCCGCCCGGGCGCCCGCGGGGCGTTCCGAAACAGGCCCTAAACCAGCAGGTGGCCGTACTCGGCGGCGAGGTCCGGCAGGTCCGGCTCGCCGTACTCGGCGACCATGGCCTTGAACGCGGCGCTCTTGTCCTCGCCGAAGCGCGTCACGGCGAGGGTGTAGGCGGCGGCCGAGACGAACCGCGGCGGGGTCGACTTGCTGTGGAACTTGTCGGCGTACATCACGAGCCGCTCCGCCCCGGTCCCGGCCTGGTAGTCGCCGGGCGGGAGCGGGAGCTGCTGGGCGATGACGTCCTCGGCGGTCAGGCCGACGCCGGTGTGGTGGGAGCAGAAGCGGCACAGGGTCTCGGGGTAGCCCAGGCCGGCGAGCACCTCGTGGCCGAGCAGGCCGTGGCGGATGTAGTGCTCGCCGGGCCGCAGGCGGTAGACGCCGATGTCGTGCAGGAGGCAGCCGGCTCGGACCAGCGCGGGGTCCACGTCGGGCGCGGGGAGTTGCGCGGCGATCCGGGCGACGATCCGGCAGTGCGTCCAGACGCTCGCGAACGCCTGCGGGGTGGGGGCCAGCCGCTCGTGCAGGTCCCGGATCTCGTCGTCGCTGGGGATCCTCATGCTCCGTAATACTGCCGGATCGCGGAGCGGACCGAGTTCTTGTTCGCGCCCAGGGTGCGCAGGTCGGCCAGGCGGATCGCGGTGCCGTCGCGGGTGAGGCGGTTGCGCAGGTCGGGGTGGGCGGCGAGGCCGGAGCCGGGCCGGGGCACCACCAGCAGCGTCGGGCGCAGGAAGAAGCCGCGGTGCCGGACCTCGATGCGTTCGACCTCGCCGTACGGGATGTGGATCGGCCGGTTCTGCACGAAGACGGTCAGGCCGGCCTCGTCGATGATCAGGCGCTGGGGTTCGGACGGCGCCCGGACCATGCGCGCGATGCAGCTGCCGATCCAGATCAGGCCGTACACCCAGATCAGCAGCGTCGGGATGATGCCCAGGTCGTCGTTGCCGGTCGGCTCGTAGACCGCCCCGAAGGCGAGGATGCTGCCGAGGAAGAAGGGCAGGAGCCACAGCAGCCGGGCCGCGGCCTTGCCGATGATGACACCGGTGCTGGTCAGGAACACGGCCGGGACGCGCCCACCGGCCGGGAAGAACGGCCGCAGCGGCGCGGGCTGCGGTGGCAGGCCGACCGGTGGCATGCCGACCGGTGGCGTGATCGGCTGGGTCATCGGGCGCTGGGCGACGATCGGCTGCTGGGGCATCATCGGCCGCTGCACGACGGGCGGGCTGACCGGCGCGGTGTTGGGGTAGCCGGGGGAGACCGGGTAGGGCGACACGGGCGCGGCGGAGATCGGCGCGACGCTCCGGGCCGGTCCTCCCGCCGGGTCGGTGACCAGGGCTCCCTCGGCGACGACGAGTTCGGGCTGGTCGAGCACCGTGGGCGTGATGCCGGTGGCGCGGTGCAGCTCGGTGGCGACCAGCGGCATCCGGGTCGAGCCGCCGACGAGGAACAGCCCGGCGATCTGCTCGCGGGGCACCCGCGACGCGGCGATGGTCGCGGTGGTGACGGCGACGGTCTGCGCGATGAGCGGCCGCGCGCCGAGCTCCAGTTCCTCGCGGGTCACGTGCAGGTCGCGGTCGAGGATCGGCACCAGGAGGCCGGCCGACGACTCGCGGGAGAGCCGCTCCTTGAGCATCCGCGCGTCGTCGCGCAGCGCCCGCGCGGAGCGCCGGTCGCTCGCCGTCCGGGGGGTGGACAGCCGGTCCCAGGCCTCGGGATGGCCGGTGGCCACGACGCCGCCGATCTGCTGCACGACGAGCTCGTCGAGGTCGACCCCGCCGACGTCGTCGAGCCCGTGGTACGCGAGGGTCTCGAAGCCGCCCGCGGTGCGCCGCACGACGGAGGCGTCGAACGTGCCCGCCCCGAGGTCGTACACGACGACGCAGCTGCCGGGCGGCACCTTCTGCCCGAGCACGGCGGTGAAGTACAGCCCGGCGGCGACCGGTTCGGGCACGAGCCGCGGCGCCTGGAACCCGGCCCGCCGCGCGGCCTCGACGAGCACGGTGCGCCGGGTCGCGCCCCACTCGGCCGGATGGGTCAGCACGATCTCGCGCACGGCCTGCCCCGAGACGTGCCGCGCCTCGTCCGCGACCCGCTGCAGGGTGGCCCCGACGGCGGCGACCACGGGCACGGTGGCGTCGCCGAGCAGCAGTTCGGGCTCGTCGACGTGCCGCTTGGGGTTGGGCTCGAACCGGACCGGGTCGAGCTTGGCGCTGTTGAGCGCGTCGCGGCCGGTGGCGAGATGCCCGTCGACCATGGCGTACACGGCGGAGGGGAGCAGCGGCGAGCCGTCGAACAGCAGCGGCCGGGTCTTGCCGTCCGGCCACCGCAGAATGGCGACGGTGTTGGACGTCCCGTAGTCCACCGCCAGCGCGAACGAGCTCACGCCGTGACCCTACGCGATGTCCGCCACCTTCTCCGCCCCGCGAACGGCTACTCCCGGCCGGGCCCCGCGGCGGCTCGCGGGACGGTCGCGCGGCGGCTCGCGGGACGGTCGCGCGGCGCGGTAGGGTGACGCTGGTGCGAGTCGTGGTGGCCGAGGACCTTGCCCTGCTGCGTGACGGGCTGATCCGGCTGCTGGAGGCGCACGGCTTCGAGGTCGTCGCGGCCGTGGACAACGGGCCCGATCTGCTCCGCGCGCTCGTCGACGAGCGGCCGGACGTGGCCGTGGTGGACGTACGGCTGCCGCCGACCCTGACCGACGAGGGGCTGCGCGCGGCGCTCGCCGCCCGGGCCGAGGTGCCGGGGCTGCCGGTGCTGGTGCTGTCGCAGTACGTCGAGCGCCTCTACGCCCGTGAGCTGCTCGCCGACGGGCGGGGCGGGATCGGGTACCTGCTCAAGGACCGCGTCTCCGACGTCAACGAGTTCGTGGCCGCCGTGCGCCGGGTCGCCGACGGGGGCACCGCGCTGGACCCGACGGTCGTGGCGAAACTGCTCGACAGCCGGGCGCGCACACTCCCGCTCGACCGGCTGACCGCGCGCGAACGGGAGGTGCTCGCGCACATGGCGCAGGGGCGCACCAACGCGGCGATCGGCGGGGCGCTGTTCATCACCGAGAAGGCCGTGGCCAAGCACACGAACAACATCTTCACCAAGCTCGGCCTGCAGGCGTCCGAGGACGACAACCGGCGCGTGCTCGCCGTGCTCGCGTATCTGGAACAGGGGTAGTAGTACCTCCGTCGCCGGGGTTTTAGTGTCCTCGAATCGCCCGCGCGCACCGACGAGCGTAGGGGCCATGACCAAGGAACCCCGCGTGCTCGCGCCGGATCTCGCCCGTGGCGCCATGCTGTTGTTCATCGCGCTCGCCAACGCGGCCAACTGCGCCTTCGCCGGACAGCCCGGACTCGACCCGGACCCGCACGGCCCCGGCCGGGTCGTGAACTTCCTGATGGCCACGTTCGTCGACGCGCGGGCGTATCCGGTGTTCGCCATCATGTTCGGCTACGGCCTGGTGCAGCTCGCCCGGCGCCGGTCCGACCGCGTCCTGCTGCGCCGCAACGCCATGCTCATCGTGTTCGGGGCCGTGCACGCCACGCTGCTGTACTTCGGCGACTTCCTCGGCGCCTACGGCATCGTCGGGCTGGTCGCCACCGTGCTGCTGGTGCGCCGCGGCGACCGCGTGCACCGGATCGTGCTGTGGCTGTGGGCCATCCAGACCGTCAACGCGGTGATCCTGGCCGTTCTGGCCGCCACCGGGTTCCGCGATGGTACGGCCGGCATCTCCAACGCGCCGAACCCGTCCCTGGCCGCCCCGTCGTACTGGGCGTCGGTGCTGGACCGTCTCGCCGAGTGGCCCGTGCACACCGCGACCGTGCTGCCGTTCATCGTCATCGTCTGGCTCGGCATCTGGGCGGCGCGGCGGCGGGTGCTCGAGGACCCGGCGGCGCACCGGACCCTGCTGCGCTGGACCGCCGGCGTCGGGCTGGGCATCTCGACGGTGGGGGCGCTGCCGTACGCGCTGACGGCGGCGGGACTCGTGCACGCCGCTCCCGGTACCGTCGAGGCCATGGCCCGTGTCCACGCGATCACCGGCGAATACGGCGGCGCCGGCTACGTCGCCCTCTTCGGCCTGCTGGCGCTGCGGCTGTCCGGCGGCACCCCGCGGGCGCTGCAGCCGGTGGTGGCGCTCGGGCAGCGGTCGCTCAGCGGGTACCTGCTGCAGTCCGTCTGCTGGCTCGTCCTCTTCAGCCCGTGGGCGCTCGGCCTGGGCGGGACGTGGGCCGCGTTGTTCGCCGCGATCGGCGTGTGGGTCGGGTCGGCGCTCGGCGCGCAGGCGCTGGCGCTCCGGGGCGTGCGCGGCCTGGCCGAGGTCCCGCTGCGGAAGTTCGCCTACCGGTGACCAGGTTCGCGACCCGGACCGTGGGGCTGGCCGCCGCCGCGCTGGCGGTGGTCGACCTCGCGGTCTGGGTGCTCACCGGCGGCGGGTACTTCTGGCCCGCCTGGACCTGGCTCGGCCTCACCCTGCTGTTCGGCGCCTTCGTGTTCGTGCGCACCCGCGAGGCACGGCTGGCCGGCCGGGTCACCGCCCTGACCCGCTCCCGCCGCGGCGCCGTGAACCGGCAGGCGGCCGAGCTCAAACGGGTCGAGCGCGACCTGCACGACGGGGCGCAGGCCCGGCTGGTCTCGCTGTCGCTGACCCTGGGCCTGGCCGGCGGCCTGGTCCGGCTCGACCCGGACGGCGCGGCCAAGCTCGTGGAGGAGGCCCGGGCCACGGCGGTCGCGGCCCTGGACGACCTGCGCGCGGTCATGCACAGCATCCACCCGGCGGTGCTCGCCGACCGCGGCCTGCGCGACGCCGTGCGGGCCCTCGCGCTGGACCTGGCCGTCCCGGTCACGGTCACCGGCGACGTCCCGGACGAGCTGCCGCCGGCGGTCGAGACCTCGGCGTACTTCGCCATCGCCGAATGCCTCGCCAACGTCGTCAAACACAGCGCGGCGACGGCGGCCACGGTCACCTTCGCCGCCACGGCCACGACCCTGCGCATCACGGTGCACGACAACGGCCGGGGCGGCGCGGACCTTGCTCTGGGCACCGGCCTGCGCGGCATCGCCGACCGCCTCGACGCCGTGGACGGCACCCTGCACCTGGACAGCCCGCCGGGCGGCCCGACGACGGCGGCGATCGGCCTTCCGCGCAGCCTGTAGCCTCTAGCGGTCACTGGAAGCCGCTCGCCAACGTCGTCAAGCAATGCGCGGCCACGACCCTGCGCATCTGGTTGCACGACGACGGCCGGGGGACGACGGCCGGGGCGGCGCGGACCTGGCTCTGGCACCGTCCGGCGCGGCATCGCCGGGCGGCCCGACGACGGCGACGGTCAGCCTTCCGCGCAGCCTGTAGCGGTCACTGGTAGCCGGCGGCCTGGAGGGTGAACAGCCGCGCGTACTCGCCGCCGGCCGCGAGCAGGGACGTGTGGTCGCCGCGCTCGACCACGGCGCCGGCGTCGAGCACCACCACGTGGTCGGCCTGGCGCACGGCGCTGAGCCGGTGCGAGACGAGCAGCTTCGTGCTGTCCGCGGCGGATTCCAACAGCGTCCGGTGTACGGCCTGTTCCGCCTCGGCGTCCAGCCCGGCCGACGGTTCGTCGAGCACCATGAGGTCGCGCCCGGCGTGATACAGCGCCCGGGCCAGGGCCAGGCGCTGCCACTGCCCGCCGGACAGCACGACGCCCGCCTCGGGGTGGTCCTCCTCGCCGGCCGCGAAGACCCGGGACAGCAGCGTATCGTAGCCGCGGGGGAGCCGTTCGACGGTCTCGTGCACGCCCGCCGCCTCGGCCGCCGCGCGAATCTTCTTGGTTTCGTCTGCTCCGTCCACGTCGGACAGTGTGATGTTCTTGATGGCTGTGCTGGTCTTTCTGGTTTCGTTCGCTCCATCCACTTCGGACAGGGCGATGTTCTCGGCGGCGGTGAGATCGTAGGTGACGTAGTCCTGGAACACGGCGCCGATGTGCCGGCGCAGGGCGGCCACGTCGAACTCGCGCAGATCCACCCCGTCCCACAGGATCGCGCCGCGGGTCGGGTCGTAGAACCGGCACAGCAGCTTGACCAGCGTGGACTTGCCGGACCCGTTGCGCCCGACGAGCGCGACGGCGGCGCCGCGCGGGATGACGAGGTCGACGCCGCGCAGGACCCAGGGGTGCTCGTCGGAGTAGCGGAACCAGACGTCGCGCAGCTCGATGCCCTCCCGCAGCGGGGCCGGCACGCGGGTGCCGCTCGGCTGGTCGGGGCCGGCGCCGACCACGGTCTCGTAGTGCGCGAAGTTCTCCAGCGCGAAGTGGACCCGGGCGCCGTCGTCGGCGAGCGTGGCCAGGGCGGCCTGGACGCCGGCGATCGCGGTCACGAACACGACGACGTCGCCGGGGGTGAGCCGGCCGTCGCGGGCGGCGGCGACGGCCCACAGCAGCCCGGCCCCGGCGATCGCGGCGGCGAGCACGGCCAGCACGGTCTGCACCACGGCGTGGACGCGGTCGACGCGTCGGCGGGCGGTGTCGGCGGTGGCCCGGTCGGTGAGGATGCGGGCGTGCAGGAACGGCGTGGCCGCGAAGAGCCGGAGCTCCTTGGCGACGCCGATGGTGGTGAGCAGGTGGGTGTAGAACATCTCGCGGCGCTGGACGGGGCCGATACGCCAGTACATGCGGGCCCGCTGCCGGGCCAGGCCGAGCTCGGCGAGCACGGTGGGTACGCCGCCGGCGAGCATGAACGCGGTGACCCAGGGGCCGAGGAGGGCGAGGGAGACGGCGAACCCGGCGACGGTGATGGCGGAGCGGAGCACGCCGAGGGTGCCGTCGACGACCTCGCCGCACGTGAGGTCGCCGGTCTGCTGGGCGAGGCGGAGCCGGTCGAGGTACTCGGGGTCCTCGAACCGGCGCAGCCCGCTGAGCCGGTCGACGGCCTCGAGCAGCCGGCGCTGGGCGGTGCGCCCGGCCCGCCGGTCGAGCTCCTGACGCAGGTACGCCGCCAGGTGCGGGGTCGCCCCGAGCACCACCCCGACGCCGGCGAGCAGCGCGGCCGGGCCGAGGTAGCCGCCGCTGAACACGCCATCGCCGAGCCCACCACTGCCTTGCCCACCAACGCCTTGCCCGCTACCGCTTTGTCCACCGCCGACGATCCGGTCGACGACGACGCGGGTGAGCCAGGCGCCCGCGACCGGCGCGGTGCCGGAGGCGACGACGAGCACCACGTAGCCGATCAGGTGCCCGGGCGCGGCGCGCAGGGCCAGCCCGAACACGGACCGGAGCCTCATGACGGCTTGCTCTTCAGAACGACTTGTCTCGTCACGACCGCTTGCTCTTCACGCCGGCTGGTCTGTTCATGACGGCTGCTTCTCATGACGGCTTGCTCTTCACGACGGCTGCTCTGTTCGTGACGGCTGCTTCTCATGACGGCTTGCTCTTCACGACGGCTGGTCTGTTCATGACGGCTTGCGTGCGTGGTAGCCGACCAGCCCGGCCGGGAAGGGCGAGTCGCCGTAGGCGTGGAACGTGCGGGCGTCGAATCCGGCCGCCTTCAGTCCACTGAGGACGGATGTGGCCTCGTGAAGCCGGACCACGTGCTGCTCGTCGCTGCGTCGGTAGGCGTCTCCTTCGCGCCGGAACAGGGTGATGCGCCGGGTCAGGGTCTCGGTGTCCACGGTGGTCTCGGCGATGAGCGACCACCCGGGTTCGTCACGGTGCAGGATGGAGTGTCCGCGCTCGGCCGGGTCGGGCGCGTTGAGGTCGAAGGCGAGCAGCCCGCCCGGTTGCAGGGCGGCGCCGATACGGTGGAAGAGGGCCGGAAGCGTGGCCCGCGGATCGAATTGGTAGCCGAGGCATTGGCCTACCGATAGTACCGCCGCGCAGTCCGGCACTTCAACGTCCACAAAGGACGCTTGCACGATTCGCGCTCGGGGGGCGTTGTGGCGGGCCAGCTCCACCATCGCGGGGGACAGGTCGACCCCGAGCACGTCGTAGCCGGCGTCGAGCAGGGCACGGGCCAGGACCCCGCTGCCGCAGCCGAGGTCGACGACCAGCCCGTCGCGGATGCCGGCCTCCCGCAGGAACCCGAGCATCGTGGGGATCGCCAGCTCGACGAAGCCCGTGTGGCCGTCGGCATGGGCGAATGCCAGGTCCGGGCCGTAGCCGGGGTAGAGCTCAGCGGGCATCGTGCGCCCCGACGGGCTCCTGCCAGGAGGCGAGCTGGGCCTGCCAGTCGGGGCCGCCGACCGGGCCGCGGGCGGCGATGCGGCCGGCGGCGTCGACGAGGCAGAAGTACGGCATCAGGCCCGGTGGGTTGAAGTCGACCACCATCGTGGTGCGGGTCGCGGGCGCGGCCAGCACCGGCACGGTGACGTTCACGCCGTCCTCGTCGCGGACCAGGGCCAGCCAGTCGCGGGCCCGCACCGGCCCGACGTCGACCACGACGACGACCTGGGTCCCGGCCCGCCCGGCGAGCGGGGTCAGGTCGCCCAGCAGCGGCAGCACGTCGCGGCAGTGGTCGCAGCTGGGGGAGAGCAGCAGGTACAGCACCGGCCGGCCGGCCAGCCGCTGCCCGGTGATGCCCTGCCCGGCGAGGGTCATCGCGTTGAACTGGGGCGCCGCCGAGCCCAGCGGCAGCGGCTCGCCGTCGTGCTCGCGCTCGTAGCGCACGTGGTCGGCGGCCCGCAGCCGCGCGCTGATGCGCAGCACCAGCACCAGGTTCAGCAGGCAGAGCAGGCTCAGCGCGACGAGGACGAAGGAGTTCGCGTCCATGGGGGCTCCTCAGTCGGTACCGGCGGCGGTGACAACGGTGTGGACGACGTTCGCGAGGTTCGTCACCACCAGGGTGGTGGCCGCGCCGGCCAGCGCGACGAGCACCGCGTCGACCCCGGCGAGCGGATCGGCCGGGGTGCCGGCGGCGAGCGCGAGCCCGGCGATGCCGAGCAGGAGCGCGTTGCGCGCGATGTCGTACCAGGAGACCGGCACCGGGCTGGCGCCGAAGCAGTGGCACGGCACGTGCAGCCCGCGGACCCGGACCGAGACCAGACCGGCCGTGTAGGCCACGAGCAGGGCCGCGGCGGCGACCAGGGCGGGCGGTACGACGGCCGGGACCGCGGTGCCGAGCGCCAGTACGGCCACCACGGCGACCTCGACACCCGTCAGCAGCGTGGCCACCGGGCCGCTCAGCCGCTCGGGCACGACCTGGAAGGCGCGGATCGACTGCACGAACCCGCCGCGGTCACGCAGCTTGCTCACGGCGGAGGCGGCGAATGTGAGCGCGATGACGGTCAGGCCGAACAGGTGCGCGATCACTCGGTGCTCCCTTCGAGGGCGGCCCACAGGAGGTCCTCCTGCTCGGCGTCGGGGTACGTGACGCGCTGGCCGAGCGGGTGCGCGGTCACTCGGTGCTCCCTTCGAGGGCGGCCCACAGGAGGTCCTCCTGCTCGGCGTCGGGGTACGTGACGCGCTGGCCGAGCGGGTGCGCGGTCACTCGGTGCTCCCTTCGAGGGCGGCCCACAGGAGGTCTTCCTGCTCGGCGTCCGGGTATGTGACGCGCAGACCGAGGGCGCGCGCCTGGCCGCGGGTGACGACGTCGTCGTGGGCGTGCCGGCCGGTGACGAGGTGCTCGACGATCGCCTCCCGGGCGGCCGGGCCGGCGTCGGGCAGCTGGAAGGCGAGCAGCTCGGCGGCGATCCCGCGGACCAGCCGCTCGGCCCGGTAGAAGGCGCCGAGCGTGCCCGGGAACACCCGCTGGGCGACGAGGGCCAGCACCTGCAGACGGTCCTCGGGCCGGTCGACGCCGAACCAGTCCTCGGCCATGGCCCGGAACGCGCGCAGATCCTCCGCCGACAGCACGGCGGGCTGCCCGGGCTGCGGCGGCCCGGCCGCGGCGATCTGCGGGTCGAGCGGCCCCAGCTCGGCGAGCGGCCCGAGGACCAGCTCGTGCGCGGCCAGGCAGAGCAGCGTGCCGGACGAGCGGGCCCGATGCGGGACGAGGATGGTGAGTTTTCCCGTGTACTCGTGCAGCAGCAACGCCAGCCGCCTGGCCGCCGTCGCCGGGCCGCCGGTGGTCGCCAGCACCAGGTCGAGCCGCGGGGTTGGTCGGGCCGCGCGCAGGTGCTCGTAGCAGTTGGCCGCGGCGTCGTGGTCGATCGGACCGCGGAACAGCACGGCGTGGCTGTCGCGAACCTTGCCCAGCTCCGGCAGTGGCTTCAACTGACTCACGCCACACCGCCCCGCACTCGCGGTGCCCGCACCGCGCCGTCGTGGTCCCGCGGCTCGTCTGCCGCGCGGTCGTGGTCTCGCGGTGTTTGCGCAATGCCGCCGGGTGCTTGCGGTGTTTGCGCCGCGCCGCCGGGCGCTTGCGGTGGTTGCGCCGTGCCGCCGTGGACTCGCGCGGCATTGCTGCGCATCAGATGGGCGGCCATCGCGTCGCCGAGGCGCAGTTGCGGCACGCGGTCCTCGACGAACAGGAACTGCCCATTCGGGTTGATCTCCAGGAAGACCAGGCGCCCGTCCGCGGTCCGCACGAGGTCGACGGCGCCGAATTCCAGGTCGTACCCCCGGGTCAGCGCGACACACCGCCCCGCCACGGCATCGGGCAGCACCGCGGGGCGCCAGGTCGCGTCGGCGCCGGGCAGCCGCCAGTCCATGGTGCCGGCCACCACCTCGGCCGCGAAGACCTCGTCGCCGATGATGGTCACCCGCAGCTCGCTCGCGATCGTCAGCTCCTCCTGGAACTGGCACGGCACCGCGCGTACGGATTCGCCGTCGCCCAGGGTCGCCGCGGTCACCGGGGTCGTCGCCACGAACAGGTTGTCGGGCGGCTCATGCCCGGTCTGGGTGCGGGCGGCCAGGTACGGGTCGGAGAGCACCTTGTAGACGACCCGCCCGCCGCACGCGTCGAGGAACGCCCGGGCGGCCTCGGGCTCGTTGGTGACCAGGGTCCGCGGCACCTCGAAGCCGAGGGCGGCCGCCCGGTGCAGCTGCTCGGCCTTGTACCCGGCCCGGCGGATCGCGTCGGGATGGCTCACCCAGCGGGCGCCCAGGCTGCCGAGCAGGCCGAGTACCGCGTGGTGGGTCTCCTCGATCGCGAACGCGCGCTGCCGGTCGTCGAGGCCGGCGCGCAGCCCGAACGGGCCGGGCTTGCGCCACCAGATCGAGGTGAGGCCGGCCAGCTCGGCGGTACGGCCGGCCTCGGGCAGGTGCAGCGCGACGCCGTACGGCGGGCGGCCGGTCAGCGTCGCGGTCTGGTCGCTGGAGTTGAGCCGGACCGGTTCGGCACCGCGCTCGCGCAGCAGCGCGATCAGGCGGTCCGCGTGTGCGTCGATATAGTCGGTGACGACCAGGATCCGGCTCTCCCCCATGACACTCCCATCGATCGCTACGTCACGTGCGACGGCTCAGGTGTCGGATCACCCGTAGTCGCAGCGGATGTAACAGTTGGGAAAGCCCGGGCTCTGACACCCGGAGCCGCTCATGTTGCAGGCCGTGCCCGTGGAACTGCACCGGTTGTAGCCGGCCGGACCGCGGCTGCACAGGGCCGCACCGAGCGTGACCTCGTCATCGCCGGCCCACACGAACTGCTGGAGCTGCGGGTCGTAGTACCCGAGATCCGGCGTCGCGGCCGGCTCGGGCTCCAGGACGGCGACGTTGAACGCGAACAGCTCTGCCATTTTCTGTCCTCCTTCCCCGTTGGCATTGCCATCGATCACCATCCTTTCCATAGATCACCACGAGTGTCCAGACCATCACCGACGGATATCGATGTTTCCCCTGGTGAGACTGCGAAAATTACTGAGAGCGCTCTCTCGTTACGTGGGATTCACAGTCTCGTCACACAGCGCCCGGGTCTCGCAACGCTGCCCCGCAACGCTGCCCCGCGACGTTGCCCCGTGACGTTGCCCCGTGACGTTGCCCCGTGACGTTGCCCCGTGACGTTGCCCCGTGACGTTGCCCCGTGACGTTGCCCCGTGACGTTGCCCCGTGACGTTGCCCCGTGACGTTGCCCCGTGACGTTGCCCCGTGACGTTGCCCCGTGACGTTGCCCCGTGACGTTGCCCCGTGACGTTGCCCCGTGACGTTGCCCCGTGACGTTGCCCCGTGACGTTGCCCCGTGACGTTGCCCCGTGACGTTGCCCCGTGACGTTGCCCCGTGACGTTGCCCCGTGACGTTGCCCCGTGACGTTGCCCCGTGACGTTGCCCCGTGACGTTGCCCCGTGACGTTGCCCCGTGACGTTGCCCCGTGACGTTGCCCCGTGACGTTGCCCCGTGACGTTGCCCCGTGACGTTGCCCCGTGACGTTGCCCCGTGACGTTGCCCCGTGACGTTGCCCCGTGACGTTGCCCCGTGACGTTGCCCCGTGACGTTGCCCCGTGACGTTGCCCCGTGACGTTGCCCCGTGACGTTGCCCCGTGACGTTGCCCCGTGACGTTGCCCCGTGACGTTGCCCCGCGCACACGCCGCCGCACAACGCCGCCACACGACGTCGCCGCGGTCTCGTCACACAGCGGCGTTACGCGTTCCCGTCCCGCGGTCCCGCCACACGCTGCCATCACGCGTTCTCGTCGCGCGTTCCCCTCGCACAGCGCCGTCACGCGTTCCCGGCATACAGTGGCGTCACGCGTTCCCGTCACGCGGTGGCGACGGCGGCGGTCTTGCGGGCGGTCTTGATGCGGTACATCTCCGTGTCCGCATCGCGCAGCAGCGCGTCGAGGTCGGCCGGCGTGCCGGTGGCGACACCGACGCTGGCGCCGACGCGGGCCACAGTGCCGGCGACCGCGTAGGGCCGGCTCAGCGCGGCGGTCACCTCGTCGGCCAGGTGCCCGGCCCGGGCCGCGTCGGTGTGCGGGAGTACCACCGCGAACTCGTCGCCGCCGAGCCGCACCGCGAGGTCCTCGGCGCGCACGCACGCGGCGAGCCGGCGGGCGGCGACCACGAGCAGCTCGTCGCCGGCGTGGTGGCCGTGGCGGTCGTTGACCTGCTTGAACCCGTCCAGGTCGAGGACGAGGATGCTGAGCCGGCCGGCAGGCGGCAGGGTGCTCATGTGCTCGGCCAGCAGGGCGCGGTTGGCCAGCCCGGTGAGCGAGTCGTGCGTCGCCTGATGGCGCAGTTCGTCGTGCAGCTCGCGCAGTTCGAGCACGCTGCGGTCGAGGTCGGTGAGCAGCCGGTCGTTGTCGTGGAAGGCGATCACCTGCCGGGTCACGACCAGCCCGGTGATGACGAGCACCCCGCCGGCCACGCCCCACAGCCGTGCGTCCGCGCCCGCCATGTGCAGCGCGTACACGAGCAGCAGCTCCGTCACCCCGACCGCCACGTACGGCATGAGGCTGAACCGCCGCCGCCCCCGCCGCTCGTCCTCCCGCGGGCGGCGCAGCTGCACCTCCTGGATGCGCAGGCTGGCCACGGTGAGCAGGCACGACAGCAGGGAGGTGACCGCGTCCACGCGCGGATCGGGCCCGCCGACGATGACGATGCTGGCCGCCGACCCCAGGGCCGTGCCGCTCACCCCGATGCATCCGGCCACCCCGGCGAGCCGCGTGAACGGCGCCGTACCGCTCAGGATGAGTTTGAGCGCCCCGAGCACGATGACGAGCATGACCACCGACCCGGCCGCAGCGGCGAGCCGATCGGCGATGCGCGCGTTGTCGAGTTGCCCGGCGATCGAGAAGTACCACAGCAGCACCGCCACACCCGCGAGCACCGTGGCCGCGTCGAGCCACAACCGCAGCCGCAGCCGCCCCTCATCGCCGATCGGGTGGCGGAGCATGAGCACCATCATGAGCGTCATCGCGCACACCACGGCGCACGACTGCACGAGACTGATCGGCGTCCCCGGCCCGCGCACGGCGACGAGCACGGTCTGCGTGCCGTCCCCGACCGCGCACAGCAACCCGGCGACACCCAGCCCGCGCCAGAAACGCCTCGTCATTTTGTCGTACCGGTTGAGCGCCACAAGCCGCCGCGCGACCAACATGATGCCGACGTCGAGCGTCGCCTGGATGCCCCACGAGAGCGCAGCCCCGCCGGGCCCGGCCAGGAACCACACCGGCACCGCCACGGCAACGACCGCCATGGCGAGCAGGACCGGGTCACGCGCGAGCGCGCCGTGCGACAACCGTGGTGCCATGACGCCTCCCGTGCGGCCGGAGACCGCTTCAGCCGGGCCATCGGCCGCGCGCCGGAGCACCTGAGCCGTTCGCCCGGCCACCACCCACGCCCCGCACGTGACCTGCGGCTCAACGCCGTTTGCTCAGGTCGATCGCCGCCCCGCCTCCTTCGCCGGCCAGGCGTGCGCAGCGTTCCACCCCCGTCGCATAGTCGGTTCCGGGCCGGCCGACGTCAGCGACTCCTCCGTCGTTCTGGTTGGTTGCTGCCGGTCGCGCTCGGCACCCGGGCGGCGCTGGAGTTCCGGTCGGTCGTCGCACTGTCGCGCTCGATGCCTGGGCGATTGCGGCGTTCCGGTTGGTCGCTGCCCGTCGCGCTTGACGCAGGGACGGCAGCGGCGTTCCGGTTACACGGTCGCACGGTCGCACGGTCGCACGGTCGCACGGTCGCACGGTCGCACGGTCGCACGGTCGCACGGTCGCACGGTCGCACGGTCGCACGGTCGCACGGTCGCACGGTCGCACGGTCGCACGGTCGCACCGCCGTGCCGTCGTGCCGTCGTGCTTGGCGCCTGGGTGGCGCCTGGGTGGCTGCGGCGGCGTTCTGGTTGGTTGCTGGCCGGTCGCGGTTGACACCTGGATGACACCGGCGCTCTGGAAGGATCGGTTTCAGCCGGGAAGGGAGGCAGATGGGACCAGGAACGACATCGCGTTGATGGGGAGCGTTCGGCGTCGCGCTGCGGATTACGGCTGACGGCGACGAGGTTGGGCGTGACCCGGAGCGAAGTGGCGCGTTGGACGGGTATGCCATCCTCTCGGCCGCGTGCGGTAGTGCTGGTTGTCGTGCTGCTCCTGCTCGCCGGGTGTGGGTCGGGTGCCGAGCCCGGGAAGCCGGCGCCGGGTGGGTTGCTCGTCGGGTACTACCTGCCGCGCGGGGGAGCGGCGCCCTACCGGGTGCTCGACGTCGAGCGGAGCGGGGCGGCCAGGCGGCTCACCCACCTCGTGTACGCGTTCGGGGCCGTGACCGGAGGGCGCTGCGCCGCCGCGTCGCCCGCGACCGACTACGAGCACGCCGTCGCCGCGGGGGACAGCGTGGACGGGGCGGCCGCAGACGGTGGGGAGTTCGGCCAGCTGCGCCGGCTCAAGGAGCGCAACCCGGCGCTGAAGGTGCTGTGGTCGTTCGGCGGCTGGAACGGCTCGGCCGGGTTCACCGACGCCGCGCGCGACCCCGGAGCGTTCGCGGCCTCGTGCAAGGCGGTGCTCGACGACCCGCGGTGGGCCGGGGTGTTCGACGGGATCGACCTGGACTGGGAGTACCCAAACGCGTGCGGCGCCGGGTGCGACACCAGCGGGCCGGACGCGCTGACCCGGATCGTCGCGGCGGTGCGGCAGGCGCTGGGTCCGGACCGGCTCGTCACGGCGGCGGTGACCGCCGACGCCACGAGTGGCGGGCGGCTCGGGAAGGCCGACTACGCCGCCGCGGCGGCGGGCCTGGACTGGATGATGGCCATGACCTACGACTACGCCGGCACCGGGGACCCGGCCGGGCCGACCGCGCCGCACTCGGCGCTGCGGTCGTATTCCGGCCAGACCCGGCCCGGCACGGACGCCGACGCCGCCATCGCCCGGCTGCGTCAGGACGGCGTGCCGGCCGGGAAGCTGCTGCTCGGGGTCGGGTTCTACGGCCGTGGGTGGAGCGGCGTCACCCAGGACGGGCCCGGCGGCACCGCGACCGGACCGGCGCCCGGCAGCCGCGGTCCGGGGGCCGAGGACTACCGGGTGCTGCGCACGGCGTGCCCGGCGAGCGGCACCGTCGGCGGGCAGGCGTACGCGCGCTGTGGCGACCAGTGGTGGTCCTACGACACCCCGCAGACGCTCGCGTCCAAGGCGGCCTACGCGCGCGATCAGGGGCTCGCCGGCGTGTTCTGCTGGGAACTGGGCGGCGACACCCCGGACGGCGAACTGCTCGGTGCCCTCCAGGCCGCCCTGGACTGACCGCGAAGCCGCCGCAACCGGCGGCTGGATCACGCCGTGACCCGCGGCTGGCTCACGCCCAGAGAGCCGCGAGGGGCGGCTGGCGTGCGCCGTGACCCGCGGCTTGCCAACGCCGCGAGGGACGGCAAGCTCCTGCCGTGACCCGCGGTTAGCTCATGCCGCGGTTGGTGTGGATCTCGATGACCGAGGCCGGACAACGCGTCGCCGCCTCGTACGCGGATTCCTGGTGGTTCGGCGGCGGGTGCTCCTCCAGGAGGATCACCACGCCGTCGTCGTCGCGCTGGTCGAAGACGTCCGGGGCGACCAGCGCGCAGACGCCCGAGCCGATGCACTTGTCCTTGTGGACCACCACCCGCATCAGGCTCCGCCTTCGACCGGTGGTGGTGGCGCCGGTAGCACCGCGTCCCAGGTGACCGGGACCGTCTGCGGGCCCAGCACGGCGGTCTCGGTCTTGAAGCGGATGTCCTCGAACGGTACCGCCAGGCGCAGCGACGGGATGCGGCCCGGCAGCGTGGCCAGGACGGTGGTCAGTTCCAGCCGCGCGAGCTGCTGTCCCACGCACTGGTGCGGGCCGTGGCCGAAGCCGACGTGCGGGCCGGGGTTGCGGCCGATGTCCAGGCGGTCGGCGTCGGCGTAGAGGGCCGGGTCGCGGTTCGCGGACTGGATGGCGACCACCACGAAGTCGCCCGCGGACAGGGGTTGGCCGGCGATCGTGGTGTCTTCGAGGACCTCGCGCATGAGGCCGCCGCCGACGCCCAGGTAGCGTACGAGCTCCTCGGCGCCGTTCGCGGCCAGGGACGGGTCGTCGCGCAGGCGGGCCAGCTCGGCCGGGTGTTCCAGCAGCGCGAGGACGCCGTGCGCGATCATGCTGGCCGTGGTGTCGTACCCCGCGATGAGCAGGCCCGCGGCCATGGCGATGAGCTCGTTGTCGGTGAAGGGGCGGTCGGTCTGGTCGCTGCGGGCGATGAGCCGGCTCAGGATGTCGTCGCCCGGTGCGGCGCGGCGGGTCATGACCAGGCCGTAGAGGTACTGGAACAGGGGCCCGATCGCCGCGGCCACGTCCTCGCCGCTGGAGGTGCCCGCGAACAGCGCCTCGGCGGCGCGCTGGAAGAGCGGTTGATCCGGCTCCGGTACGCCGAGCAGCTCGGCGATGACGCCGGTGGTGACCGGACGGGCGAACGAGGCGTAGAGGTCGATCGGCGGGGCGGCGTCGGTCAGGGCGTCGAGGCGGCGGTCGACGATATGCTGTACGAGCGGGCGCAGCTGGTTGATCCGCTTCATGTTGGAGACCTCGGGCGCCATGTGGCGGCGGAAGCGCAGGTGCTCGGCGCCGTCCATGCGTGAGAAGTCGCCCTCGCCGGGTGGGTCGCTGACGTACCCCATCAGGATGTGGGCGGCGGTGCCGGGCCGGTTGCTGAAGCGCCGCGGGTCGCTGAGCACCTCCCGCACGTCCTCGTACCGGGTCACCAGCCACGCGTTCAGGCCGGTCGGGCAGGCCACCCGGAGCACCGGGCGCTCGGCGCGCAGCTCGGCGTACTCCGGCGGCGGCCCGAACGGGCAACCCTGTTCGCCGGCCAGCGGCAGCGGCGGCAACTCGCTCTCGTGCTCACGCACGGCAGTCATCAGAACCCCCGATCGCGACAATGCGTTCATCTTGGTCGATGAATGGCCGACACGCCAAGGACCAATCGCCAACTTGTCCGCTCCCAGTAGCGAACCCCCGCTTTTCTCGCAATAACCCGCAAAAGCCTCGCCGGTACTAGGGTGCAGGCATGCCCCGCACGGCCGTCCTCATCGCGACCTACCTGGAGCCGGAGCACGTGGACCGGATCGCCTCGGTCGCACCGGGCGTCGAAGTGCTGTACGAGCCGCAGTTGCTGCCGATTCCGCGGTACAAGTGCGACCACATCGGCGCGGCCAGGGAACTGAGCGTCGCCGATCAGCAACGGTGGGTCACGATGCTCGGACGGGCCGACGTGGCCTGGGACTTCGACTGGCAGGCGCCGGCCGAACTGCCGGTCCGCGCGCCGAACCTGCGCTGGGTGCAGGCCACCAGTGCCGGCATCGGCGGGTTCGTCCAGCGCACCGGGCTGGATCGCAGCGGGATGGTCTTCACGACGGCGGCGGGCATCCACGCGGTACCGCTCGCGGAGTTCGCCGTCGCCGCCGCGCTCTACTTCGTCAAGGGCATCCCGCAGCTGCGCCGACGGCAGGCCGGGCACGAGTGGGAGCGGTACACGACCGCCCAGCTGGCCGGGCGTACGGTCACCGTCATCGGCCTCGGCGGCATGGGCCGGCAGGTGGCGAGCGCGTTCGCGGCGCTGGGCTGCAAGGTGCTCGGCCTGGGCCGCGACCGGATCGCCGAGCTGGACGACGTGCTGCCCGGCACCGACGTGCTCGTGCTGTGCTGCCCGCTCACCCCGCAGACGGAGGGCCTGATCAGCGCCGGGCGGCTGGAGCTGCTGCCGGCGGGCGCGATCCTGGTCAACATCGCCCGCGGCCCGGTCGTGGATGAAGCCGCCCTGGTCGCGGCGCTGGTCGAGGGCCGGCTGGCGGGTGCGGGGCTGGACGTGTTCGCGACCGAGCCGCTGCCGGCCGGGTCGCCGCTGTGGGACCTCGACTCGGTGCTGGTCTCGCCGCACTCCGCGTCGACGGTGGCGACCGAGAACGCGGCGATCACCGACCTGTTCTGCGACAACCTGCGCCGCTACCTGGCCGGCGAACCGCTGCGCAACGTCTACGACCGCGACCGCGGCTACTGAGAACCGAAGCCCGCCTCCAGCGGAAATTGAATGGCAGAACGTTCTGTCCGCCGCACGCATGTTCAGAGAACGTCCGCCGTCCGCCCGCGCCGTGCGAGCGCCGTTCGGGCGCCGTGCGTCGTGCGTCGTGCGGGTCGTTCGGGCGCCGTGCGTCGTGCGGGCCGTTCGGGCGCCGCGCGTCGTGCGGGCCGTGCGTCGTGCGGGTGCGCCTGTGGCTGGGAGAACGTTCGGTCTCATCGGGAGTCGGTGGTGCGGTGGGTGGTGACGAAGTCGGTGACCAGGCGGTTCCACGTGCGGTAGTGCCGCAGGAGCGTGTGGTTCTCGCCGGGCACCAGAACGAACCGGGCGCCGTGGTCGGCGGCGAACCGGGCCGTGGCCACCGGGTCCGTGGTGCGGTCGCGGGATCCGTGGGCGAGCACAAGCGGTACAAGCGAATCGGTTGGCAGTTGGAAATCCTCAGGCTCGATCCACGGTGCGAGCCCGCAGACCCCGGCGACGCCCGGCTCCGTGGCCACGTGCAGGGCCACCCGCCCGCCCATCGAATGGCCGATGAGCAGGACCGGCACGCCCGGATGGCGGCGTGCGGCCTCGGTCAGGGCCCAGCGCGCGTCCGCGACCGGATGGCGGGCCGGCTCGTTCCAGCCCTGGTAACGGTAGCGCAGCCGCCAGACCCCGACGCCCGGTCCCGCGGCGGCCCCGGCGAAGGGCAGCATGCGCAGGTCGGCCAGGCCGCGGCCGCCCGGGGCCGTGCTGCGGGTGCGGCCGCCGGGCAGCAGCAGGACCAGCACGCTCGGGGCGGTGGGGCCGCGGACGGCCAGGCGGGGCGACGGGCTCATGCCGATCATTCGACACCACGGACCCGGCGGTCCGCTGGGAAGCGGGTGACACTCCCATCCGAAGCCGGGCCGGCGCCGAATCACCGGCGTGTTGGACTTCAGCGCGGCGCGGCGGCGCCGGATCGATCGGCTGCTCGACGCCGTGGGGGTGGGGCCGGGGACGCGCCTGCTCGAGCTGGGCAGCGACGGCGGGGAGCTGGCGATCCGGGCCGCGCGGCGCGGGGCGATCGTCCACAGTGTCACGTCGTCGGCCGTGCTGCGCGCGGCGGCGGTGCGCAAGGTGGTCGCGGCGGGCGTGGCCGGGCGGGTGCACGTCCGGCTCAGCGATCTGCGCTCGATCCGGCGGCCGCTGGGCGGGTTCGACGCGATCGTCGGGGCCGTGCTGCCCAGCGCCGGGACGCTCGCGCGGCTGCTCGCATCCGACGGGCGCGCTCGGAGTGCGGCTTGGGGAGGCATGCCGTACAGTTCGGCGCACCCTGCCGACGATCGGTGAAAGGAACCGCCACATGCCGACCGCCGACCGCGCCGCCACCATCCTGCTCGTCGAGGACGATCCGGGCGACGAGCTGATGGCCCGCGAGGCCTTCGAGGACGACGCGCAGACCAGCGAGCTGCACGTGGCGCGGGACGGGCAGGAGGCGCTGGACTTCCTGTACCGGCGCGGGCAGCACGCCGAGGCCCCGCGGCCCGACTTCATCCTGCTCGACCTGAACCTGCCGCGGGTGGACGGGCGGCAGGTGCTGCGCCAGGTCAAGTCCGACGCGGCGGTGGCGAGCATCCCGGTCGTCGTGCTGACCACGTCGAGCGCGGTCGAGGACGTGGTGGCCTGCTACGGGGCGCACACCAACGCGTACATCACGAAGCCGTCCGGCTACGACGAGTTCGTCGACGTGGTCCGCCAGATCAACCAGTTCTGGCTCGACACCGCGCGCCTGCCCAGCTGAGCGCTCAGCTCTCGATCTCCAGCACCGCGTCCAGGCCGGTCAGGGCGAAGACCCGGGCCAGGGTGGTGTCCGGGGCGCGCACCACGAACCGGCGCCCCTCCCGCACGGCGAGCTTGTGCGCGCGGACCAGCGACGCCACGCCCGACGAGTCGCAGTAGCCCAGCGCGCCGAGGTCGGCCGTGACCACCGCCGCGCCCTCGGCGTACGCCTTGCCGACGGCGGCGCCGAAGCGCTCGGCCGACGTGTAGTCCAGGGCGCCCGAGACCCCCAGCACCACGCCCTCCGGGCCGGCACCGGTCGTGATGTGCAGCCCCGAACCGGAACGCTGGTCATTGTTCATGAGGAGGGCAGCGTAACTCGCCTCGCGCAACGCCGCAGCGCTGGTGGTCACGCTCAGGTCTGGGGCAGGGTCTCCCGCTCCGCCAGCTCGACCAGTTCGAGGGAGTCCTCGGGTCCCAGGCGCCGCTCGCAGAGGTACCCGAGCATCGTCCAGGTCGCGTCGGAGACGTCCTGCGGGCCGTAGTCGTCCAGCAGCCCCTCCTCGCCGAGCTGGGTGCGCAGCAGCGCCTCGGCGACGGCCGGGTCGATCTCCACGTCCTGGGCCATGGTGGCCACGAACTCGGCGATCGCCTCCGGCGGGGTGTCCTCGTCGAAGAGGCTGCGCACGGCGAGGCGGATCGCGGCCGCCAGCACCGGTGTGTCGTGCTCGTCCGGCGGCTGCTCGGCCGCCCGCGCCGCCGCGTCCTCGTCGCCCGCCAGCAGCGCGACGAACACGGTCCCGACCCGGGACCGCGGCACGTACCCGTCCTCCCGCTCACTGCCCATCCACCGAGCGTAGCCAAGGAACGCCGCTTCGGAGGACCGCGATGTGGTGGGGGGAATCACCGCATGAATGCCCATGGATTGGGACCCGTCCTGGGTCTTTGGGCCCAGGATCGGCGCTCCCGCGATCACTAGCGTTCGGGGCGAAAACGGTGATCCAAACCCCAAACGGGAGAGAATTCGATGACCCTGTCCCTCCGACGCCAGCCGCGGTCACGGCTGCTGGTGCTGGCCGGCGTCGCGGTCGCGCTGCTCGGGCTGCTCGGCTGGTTCGCCACCGGCCCGCTGCGCGCCGCCAGCGCCGACGCCACGCCCGTGTCCCAGGGCAAGCCGGCCACCGCCTCGTCCAGCGAGGGGCGGGCCTACCCCGCCTCGGCCGCCGTCGACGGCGACACCGGCACCCGCTGGTCCAGCGCGTTCAGCGACCCGCAGTGGCTGCAGGTCGACCTCGGCGCCAACACCTCCATCGGCAAGGTGGTGCTGAACTGGGAGCGGGCCTACGGCAAGGCCTACCAGATCCAGATCTCCTCCGATGCCGCCCAGTGGTCCACGGTGTACTCCACTGAAGCGTCCAAAGGCGGCAAGGAGACCCTGAACGTCTCCGGCATGGCCCGGTACGTGCGCCTCTACGGCACCGCGCGCTCCAGCGGCTACGGCTTCTCCCTCTGGGAGTTCCAGGTCTTCGGCGCCGTGGGCACCCCGGCCACCGCGACGGTCGGCCCGGTGACCTCCGGCCCCTCCAGCGCCGGGCCCGTGCCCACCACCGGCGGCGCGACGCCCACCGCGACCGGCACCGCCACCTCGGGGGCAGCCGGCTGGATCGACGCGCCGAACCCGGTGACGAACGTCAAGCCTTCGCACGAGGTACCCCCGAACAAGGGCGGTTTCCACGAGTTCCAGGCGAACTGCTCGGTCAGCCGCAGCAACCTGCAGGACGACCCGATCGTCTTCCCGGGCCTCGCCGGCGCTTCGCACATGCACACGTTCATGGGCAACACGACCACGAACGCGGCCTCGACGGTCGACTCGCTCACCAAGGGCCAGACGACCTGCAAGGCCAAGGGCGACCTGTCCGCGTACTGGATGCCGACGCTGTACAACGGCGACGTCGCGGTCAACCCCGAGGGCCTGCAGACCATCTACTACAAGACCGGCGTGTACGACTACCGCTCGGTCCGGCCGTTCCCCAAGGGCCTGCGCTTCGTGGTCGGCAACGCCAAGAACACCGACGCCGACAAGTTCCTCGCCGCGACCGAGAAGGGCTTCGAGTGCGGCGACAGCTACGAGAACAAGAACATCCCGCTGAGCTGCCCGACCGAGCGCAGCGTGAAGCTCAACATCCGGTACCAGGCGCCGAGCTGCTGGGACGGCCTGCACCTGGACTCGCCGGACCACCAGTCGCACATGGCGTACCCGATCGACACCCACACGGCGGCCGGCGTGGTCTGCCCCGACGACCACCCGGTGGCGGTGCCGAAGCTCGAGTTCAAGATGGCGTGGCCGGTCAACGGTGACATGTCGAAGGTGCACTTCGCCAGCGGCGCCGGCCCGACGTTCCACTACGACTTCGTCAACGCGTGGGACGACCGGACCCTCAAGGCGATGATCGACGGGTGCATCGTGGCGGCCCGGCAGTGCGACGCCCAGGGTCACGACGGGCGGGACGACCAGCAGCCCGCGCCGTACGTGCTGAACAACAACTACGTTCTCCCGTAACCCCCCTCTGGTAAGAAGCGGCGCCGCCGTCCCGATGCTGGGGCGGCGGCGCCGTCGTGGCGTATTGTCTGACGCCGGATCGGCGAGCGAGGAGCGCGTGTGCGGCAGTGGATCGGCGTGACGGTGGTGGCCGTCGGCATCGCCGGCGCCGCGATCATCGTGCCGCCCCTGATCCTTCCCGACCACGAGCCCGTCGCGCCGTCGCTCTCGCCCTCCTTCAACCCTCCGGCTAGTGCATTTCAGCCGGGCGCGAGTCCCAGCTTTGCGCCTGTGGCCATCCAGGCCGAGGACCCGGACAACAAGCTCACCGGCGGGGCCTCCGCGGTGTCGTGCTCGACGTGCCGGGGCGGGAAGCGGGTGCGGTACATGTGCGCGGACTGCACCCTCGTGGTCCGCTTCACGCTGCCGAGCGCCGGTGCACGCACGGTGACCGTGTACTACGAGTCGGACGGCGACCGGTCGCTCAAGGTGCGGGTGAACGGGGGCGCGGCGCGGACGTTCCCGGCGAGCGGGCCGGACTGGACGGTGCCGCAGTCGTTCCGGTTCACCGCCGAGCTGCCGGCCGGGACCGTGGAGCTGACGCTGTACAACGACTCCGCGCCGGCGCCGGACCTCGACGAAATTGTCGTAGGTTGACTTTAGGATGGGTGCAAATCCCGGTTAAGCGCCGAGCCCGCGATACGACCGGGAACCTGCGCACAGTAGCGTCGCCTCCGTGGTGAGTACCGACCGTTCGGTCGCCGCAGCCGCGCTGGCCCGCGCGGTGCTCATCGGCCGTGCGGTGGCGACGATGATCGCGGCCGCGGCCGGATTGATGCTGGTCGACGACCGGTGGCGGGTCGCCGAGGTGCTGGCGCTGGTGGCCCTGGGCACGGGCGTCGAGGTCGGCCTGCTCGCCCGGTGGCCGCGGCTGGCCGCGCGCCCGCTGGTGGCGATCGCCGCCGACTCGGTGCTGCTGCTCGGGGTGCTGGCGCTGAGCGGGGGCGACGTCGGGTACTTCGCGTTCGCGGCCGGCGCCGGGGCCCTCGCCGGGGTCGTGCTCGGCCTGCGCGCGGTGCCGGTCTGGACCGTGCAGGCCGCGCTGAGCTTCGCCGTGATCGGCCGGGTCCTGCACCGCCTCGACCCGCCCGCCGAGCTGGCCGCGTTCGTGGTCGCGTTCCCGCTCGCCGGTGCGCTGGCCGGGCTGGGGGCGTCGATCCTGACGTCGGCGCTGACGCGATACCTGGAGCTCTCGCGCAGCCTGGTCGCCTCGGCCCAGCGCTCCGCCGCCGCCTCCGAGCGCGCCCGCCTCGCGCGGGAGCTGCACGACTCGGTGAGCAAGACGCTGCGCGGGGTGTCCCTGGCCGCCCTGGCCCTGCCGACCTCCCTGCGCCGCCAGCCCGCCCTGGCCGAGCAGCTCGCCGGTACCGTCGCCGCGGGCGCCACGGCCGCCGCCCGGCAGGCCCGCGAGCTGCTCGAGGAGATGCGGCTGGACGTGCCCGACCGCGACTTCGCCACCAGCCTGCGCGAGCTCTGTGCCGCCTGGACGGCGGCCACCGGCGTGCCCGTCCGCACCGTGCTGGAGCACCTCGACCCGCCGATCACCGTGGGTTACGAGCTGAGCCGGATCGTGCGCGAGGCGCTGGCGAACATCGCCAACCACGCCTACGCCCGGCGGGTCACGGTCCGGCTCGCCCCGACCCGGCGCGGCATCCTGCTGGAGATTTCCGACGACGGTCAGGGTTTCGCGGTACCGCGCGATCTCACCCGCCTGCAGACCGCCGGCCATTTCGGCATCGTGGGCATGACCGAACGCGCGCGCAACGTCGGCGGCGAGCTGCACGTGGACTCGGCTCCGGGCGCCGGCACCACGATCACCGTCCGGGTGCCGACCAGCGCGTACGCGGCCGTGGACGGCGCGCCATGACCGACCTCGTGATCGTCGACGACAACCCGATCGTCCGCGCCGCGCTGCGCGGGATCATCGAGAGCGACGGCGGCATGCGGGTGCTGGCCGAGGCCGCGAACGGTCGCGAGGCCATCGCCGCCGCCCGCCGCTTCCAGCCGACCGTGACCCTGCTCGACCACCGCATGCCGATCGCGGACGGGCTGTCGGTGATCGCGACGATCTCGCAGTACAGCTCGGTGCTGGTCCTGACGAGCGACTCCGACGCCGAACTGATCGCGGGCATGCTGCACCAGGGCGCCCGCGGGTACCTCGTGCACGGCGAGTTCGACCCGCCGGAGCTGCTGCGCGCGGTCCGCGAGGTGGCCGGGGGGCGCGGCTGGCTGTCCCCGATCGCCGCCTCGGTGGCCGCGTCGATGGTGCGCGACCAGCAGGCCCGGGAGCGGGTACGCCATCAGCAGCACCTGGCCCGGCGCAACTACGGCCTGACCGACCGCGAGGAGGACGTGATGCGGCTGCTGTGCGAGGGGCTGTCGAACGCCTCGATCGCCCACCGGCTGCGGCTCACGGAGAAGACGGTCAAGAACCACCTCAACCACGTGTTCGCCAAGCTCCAGGTCCGCAGCCGCACCGAGGCCATCGTCCGCTGGACCTCGGGCGACTAGGTCCTCATATACGATCGGATCTATGCGTCCGGGACCGCCGCAAGGACCGCCGCTGGAGCGGGGGCCCAAGGGGCAGCTCTCCGCGCGGGCCATCGTGCTCATCATCGCCGGGATCGTCGCGGCCGGGGCCGTGCTCGGCTTGGTGCCGCTCTGGCTGACGTTCACCAAGGACTACTCCACGCCGCGCGCCGCGACGACCGAGGGGCCGCCGTACAAGGTCACGTACTGGTACACCTCCGGCGGTGGGAACATCAACAGCGATCAGCAGGTGACCTACACCGCCGGCACCGCCACGAAGACCGAGTCCTATCCGACGATCGTGCCGTCGTGGCGCGCCGACGTCGAGGTGCCGGCCGGGATCGCGTACGTCCAGCTGCAGCTGTCGGTCAAGGGCACCACGCCCGGCACGTACCGGCTGCGGTGCGGGATCGACGTGGACGGGCGGTCGGCGTACAGCGCGGCCGGTGCGTACGGAATCTGCGGCACCACCCTGACGCTGCCGCTCAAGTCGCCCGGCGGGCCGCCGTCCGCGCCGGTGCCCCACACCGAGTCGTCGGCGCCGCCGCCCTCGCTGCCGCCCGGCTGCCGGTTCCTCGAGGCGGGCGAGCTGATCCAGGCCCTCAACGCCGAGTTCGGGCAGGTGATGCTGGTCGGCACCGGCAAGGCCGACGACAACTCGTGCGCCTACGTGATCTCCGAGTACACCGGCGGCACGGGCAGCGTGACGCTCACGTGGAAGCCGGGCGGGAAGGACCAGCCGTACCCGGGGGCCACCCGGCTGGCGGGGGTCGACGGGGCCTGGCACGCCGACCTCGGCCAGTTCGGCAAGGTCCTCGTCGACGTGCCCGCGGGGCAGCTCTCCATCGACTTCGCCTCGCAGCTGATGATCGGCCACCAGGCCGCCGTCGCAACCCAGATCTTCAAGCTCGCCACGCCGCGCCTGAAGTAGGGCATATCCGAAATGTCCGAAATGTTGTGGCGCGCCAGCGCCCGACATTTCGTGATGGGTTGCAGGCTGGCTCGGTAGATCGCAGCGCGTCTGGCGTGGTGGTTGAGGGGATGCAGGCGGTCACCGCTTGATCTGTGAGTGTGTTGTGCGGTCCCGGCGGGATCGTTGCCATGATCGATGCCGATGCCCGCGACTGACTCACGCTTGATTTGGCCGCTTCTGGTGTGCCTTTCGAAGGACCTCGGGCGTCGGCGCCGACCTGGCGCACCGGCTGGCCTGATCAGAAGCTTGTCCGCGAGGTCTCGCGAGACCCGTCACAGATGTGCCGCTCGGTGTCTCCTGCCAGGAGCGTTTCCCTGCTGTTGGCGGAAGGAGCTCGTAGTGGCTGTTGTGGCCGAGCAGTTCGATGTGGTTGTGGGTGGCGACACGCACTTGGACACCCACACGTTGGAGATGGCGTCGCCCGCTGGCGTGCCGCTGGCAACGCTGCAGATCAGCAACGACGCGGATGGGTTTGCTGCAGCATTGGCCTGGATCGCCGAGCTGGCACCCGGCCCGCGGGTGCTGGTGGCGTAGGAGGGCACCCGGAGCTACGGCATCGGGTTGGCCCGAGCGGTAGGCGCGGCCGGGCTGCCGGTGGTGGAGGTGGAACGGCCCAGCCGGTCGGCACGCCGGAAAGGCAAGAGCGATGCACTGGACGCCCACCTGGCAGTGCTGCGGACGCTGCAATTGCCGGTGAAAAAACTGCCGGTGCCGCGCTGCGACGGCGAGCGTGAAGCGCTGCGGATTCTGCTGAGCGCTCGGCAGGAACTTGTGACAACCGAGACCCCCCAGGTCAGCAGGCTCCGCGCTGCTGCTGACCGGAACCGACGCCGATCGGGCACTACTCCGGGGTCCGGTGAGCGGTCTGCGGCTGACCGCGATCGCTCGTCGGCGCGGCGCACGCACGGAAGCGCGGGAACACGCGATCCGCCGAGGTGAAGCTCGCCGCTCGGCCCTGGCGATCGCGGAGGCCGACCGGCAGTTGACCGACAACAAGCACCAACTCGCCACGTCCGTCGCGCTGGTGGCGCCGAAGCTCCTCGAGCGGGCCGGGATCGGACCGGTCAGTGCTGCCCAGGCGATCGTGTCGTGGTCCCACGCCGGCCGCTGCCGCAACGACGCTGCGTTCGCTGCCCTCGCCGGTGTCAGCCCACTACCCGCCAGCAGCGGCTGGACCACCCGGCACCGGCTCAACCGCGGCGGCGACCGGCAGCTCAACCGCGCGCTGTACGACATCGTCACCACCTGGCTGCGAGTCGACGCCCGCACCCAGGACTACGCAGCCCGACGCCGAGCCGAAGGCAGGTCGACCAAGGAGATCCGCCGCTGCCTCAAGCGCTACATCGCCAGAGAGATGTTCCGCATCCGTCCTTCGAACTGACCAAAGTGCGAAGGAGAGATCAAGCAATGACCGCACCCAAAGAGTGCGGACGTCGGGCGGTTCCTGTGTGAGGACCTCGGCTCGGCGTCACCCGATCTGCTGCGTTCGATGGTGAAGATGTTCGCTGAGGCGCTCATGTCGGCGGAGGCTGACGCGGTCTGCGGCGCGCCCTGCGGCGAACGCAGCGAGGAGCGGACGAATCAGCGCAACGGGTGTCGGCAGCGGGACTGGGACACCCGGGCCGGCACGGTCGAGCTCGCCATCCCGAAGTTGCGGCAGGGATCGCCGCACCGCCGGTGGACCCCCTGTTGCCGGGCTCCAGCACTGTGCTGGTCCGCCCGCACAACCGCGGCAGGGCAGGGCCTACGCTGACCCGCGTGGCAGAGATCGAGATCGGCGGGCTGGAAGACGGCGACCGGACCGCGTGGCAGGAGCTGTTCCGCGGCTACAACGCCTTCTACGGCCGCGAATGGCCCGAGGAGCGGTACGAGCAGGCCTGGCACGACTTCCGCCGCGACGACCGTATCCACGCGCTCGTGGCCCGCCTCGACGGGCGGGCGGTCGGGCTCACGCACTTCCTGTTCCACCCCAGCACCACGGCCGGCGACGTGTGCTATCTGCAGGACCTCTTCACCGACGCCGACCTGCGCGGCCGGGGTGTCGCCCGGGCACTGATCGCCGCCGTCGCCGAGGAGGCCCGGCGCAAGGGCTGCGAACGCGTCTACTGGCACACCCGCGAGGACAACGCGACCGCGCGGCGGCTCTATGACAAGGTGGCGGAGAACCGGGGCTTCATCCAGTACGTCGTGCCGCTCACAACTGGATGACGTGTCCCACTCGCGGCGGGGTGCGGCCGGCCGCCACCTCCAGCCACGCCTCGCGCAGGCCGGCCGGGCCGTGGCCGAGGCGGACGTCCACCCACGACGCGACGGCCGCGGCGAAGCGTTCCCAGGCGACCGCGAAGCGCGCGTCCAGGCCGTCGCGGCCCCAGTCGGCCGAGCGCTTGCGCATCTGGGTCGGGGCGAAGAACACCTCGCCGGCCGCCATGGCGTTGGGGGACTGGGTGGTGAGGCCGACCGCGATGTCGCGCACCAGCCGGTCGCCGAGGCGCTCCCGCAGCGCTTCCCGCGTCGGGGCAGAACCAGAAAGATCCAGATACGCCGTCGGTACCGCCTGCAGATCCCGAATCCCGGCGTAGGGCAGAACCTCGTCGTAGCAGCCCAGCGACTCCGTGAAGGCCACATTGCCCGGCGAGGTCAGGCCGACCACCCGCGGGCCGTGGCCACGCAGCTCGAAGGCGGCGGCGTACGCGGTCTTGCTCGACGCCGAGGACAGCACCACCTGCCCGGCCCCGTAGGCGCCCTGGTCGAGCACCTGGTCGGCGAGCATGAACGAGGTGAAGAACAGCGGCCGGTACAGCACGAGCAGGTCCTCCTGCTCCGCCCGCCAGACGGGGTCGCCGGTGGTGAGCCGGTAGGCGTTGTACGGCGACGCCAGTCCGGCCCGGTGCGGGCTCTCGTCGCGGAACCCGGTCCCGTCGATCCGGCCCGGCCGCACGACCAGGTGCCCGGCGGGCGGGAGGTAGCCGTAGACGCGGCCGCCCACCGGCACGTGCGGTACACGAGAAGCAACGATCTCGGCGAAACCCCACAGCGGCACGAGGCCCCACCGCGGCTCCAGGCCGAACGCGGCGGGCGGGAAGAACTGCCAGTAGCGCATGGCATCGCCCAGGACCGCGTAGGTCACGTTGTTGGCCGTCACCCCGACCCGGTCCACGCGCAGCACCGCCTCGCCGTCGCCCGCCTCGGGCGCCGCGGCCTCGACGATCGTCGTGGCGGTGAAGTCCTGTCGGTCGACCCCGAAAGCGAACATGGCCGCCATTGTGCCGTGGCGGGCACAACGACGGCCATGGGCGAAATCGCCAGGATCAGCCGAGGTACTTCTCCCACGGGCCGGTGATCGCGAGCGTCACGCCCGGCGCCTGGATGTTGACGAACAGGACGCGGCCGTCGGGGGAGAACGTCGGGCCGGTGAACTCCGAGTACGTCGACGCGCCGTTGGACGTGCCGTTGACGATCATGTTGCGGGCGATCGCGTAGGTCGGGCCGCCCGGGACGGAGCTCAGCACGTGCGACGCCTTCACGCCGTCCTCGGCCAGCACCAGGGTGCCCCACGGGGTCACCGTGACGTTGTCCGGGCCGTCGAAGACCATGTCGGCGAACTTCGGGAAGGCGCCCTCGCCCTCGGACTCCGGGTTGTGCGGGAAGTACGTCACGAGGGTGATGGTCTGGTCCTCGTAGTCGTAGAACCACACCATGCCGTCGTGCTTGGTCGCGCCGGCCGGCAGGTCGCTGGCGCCGAACGCGAAGCTGTTGACGATGTAGCAGCCCTTGGAGGTGCTCCAGACGCCCTCGAACTTCTTGCCGCGGGTCACCTGCTCGTCGGTGAACTGGGTGCGGATCGTCTTGGTGCGCGCGTCGCGGTCCGGCACCTCGATCCAGCTGACCTTGAACGGGCGGCCGAGCTGGGCGGAGGTCAGGAACGCCACGTCCGGCAGGATGCTGCCGTCGTCGAGGCGGATCTGCATCGCCTCGAGCTTGCCCGCGGTGTCGCTGAGCTGGTTGGCCAGGCCCTGGCGCAGGCGGGTGCCGTTGGGCGCGGTCCAGCGGTAGAACAGGCCGTTGGGGCCGGAGGCGTCCTCGGAGAGGTAGACGTGCTTGAGGTTCGGCTCGACCGCGAGCGCCTCGTGCTCGAACCGGCCGAACGCCTTGATCGGCTTGGGCAGCTGGTGCTTCGAGTCGGTGGTGAGCACCTCGAAGACGTAGCCGTGGTCCTTCTGGTAGGTGCCGGTGTGCCCGGCCGCCGACCAGGCGGTCCCCGCGTTGATGAAGGTCTCCTCGCAGGTCAGCCAGGTGCCCCACGGGGTGACGCCGCCGGCGCAGTTGCGCACGGTGCCGGAGATGCCGACCCACTCGCTCTTCTTGCGCCCGTCGCGGTCGGTGGTGATGACCGTGCAGCCGCTGGCGTTCTCCGCACCCGGGTCGTAGACGGTGCCCTCGATGTGCGGCACGCCGTACGTCGACATGTACGGGGTCATCTCGTGGTTCTGGATGATGGTCAGGCCGTTGCGGTCGGAGCCGACCACACCGGTGCCGTCGTGGTACGCGGGAGTCTTGCCCTGCCCACCGGCCATGTCGGTCTCACCCTCGCGGGTGACGATCTTGTACGAGAAGCCCGCGGGCAGCGCGAGGATGCCCTTGGGGTCGTCCTGCAGCGGCGGGAAGGGGCGGCCGTTGCCGCCGTGGCCGTTGCCGTGTCCGGGGCGGTAATCGTCCTGGCCGTGCGAGGCGGCCGCCGGCTCGGCCAGGGTCGGGAGCGCACCCGCGACGGTCAGACCGACACCCGCGGCAGCCGTTCCGGAGAGCACTTGACGACGAGAAATGGTCATGGTGGCACTCTGCTACGCCACAGCCGAATGCAGATGCGTCGACGTTTGTCGCATTGATGACCGTGCGATGAACGGCGGATGAATCCGCAGGTAGGTAAGCCTAACCAATCAGCCGTACCGGCGACAGCTTTTGACCCTCCGTATCGAACCGTTCACCCGTCGGCGCCGTAGTCCCGGATAGATGGCCGACTCCGGGCGGTGGTGGAACGCATGACAGCAGCGCGTTACGCGCAGGGTGCCGCGGTCGCCCGTGACACCGACGCACCCGTGACGGCGGTGCCGGTGACCGCCGTGGTCGGGTCCGGGCGCTGGACCGGGTGGGGCGACGGGCCGGTGCCGCCGCCCCGCCCGCCGGAGTGGTCCCGGCCGTCGGAGTGGGGCGGCCCCGACTGGGGACCCCCGCCGGACCGCCCGCCGCGTTTCCTGGAGCGGCCGGCCCCGGCGCACCGCGGCCGGTCGGTGCTCAAGTGGATCGTCGGCGTGATCATGCTCGTCGGTCTCGCCGCCATGGTCAGCGTCGCCGGGCTGGTGGCAACGTTGCAGGCGCGCTCGGAATCCCCGAAGCCGCGCCCGACGCCAACCGCCGTGCGGCCCGGCGCGGCGGCCCCCGCCACGCCCGGCGACGCGCTTTCCGACCAGCCGTCCGAGCCGGTTCCAAGCGCGGCAACGGTACCGCCCGACACCGCCACGATCGCCGCCTCCGTCAACAAGAGCGTCGTGAACATCACCAGCACCCTCGGCCTGCGCAACTCCCGCGCCGCGGGGACCGGCGTCATCCTCTCCTCGACGGGCCTGGTGCTCACCAACAACCACGTGATCGCGGGCGCCACCGCCATCAGCGGCGTCACCGTCGCCAACGGGCGCACGTTCGCGGCGACCGTGGTCGGATTCGACCGTACCCACGACATCGCCGTCATCCAGCTCGCCAACGCCACCGGCCTGACCCGCCTCGGCGTGGCCGACTCGGCCAAGGTCCAGGTCGGCGACCCGATCGTCGCCGTTGGCAACGCGGGCGGCCAGGGCGGCACCCCGGAGGCGGTGTCCGGCTCCGTCACCGGCCTCAATAAAACCATCACCGCCCAGGACCCGGAGGGCGAGGGCTCCCGCCGGCTGACCGGTCTCATCCAGGTCGCCGCCGACATCAAGCCGGGCGACTCGGGCGGCCCGCTCGTCGACCGCAACGCGAAACTCATCGGCATCAACACCGCCGCGTCGACCGACACCGGCGCCGGCATCGGCTTCGCCATCCCGAGCAACGCCGCCCTGGCCATCGCCCAGCGCATCGAGAACGGCGAGTCCTCCGACACCGTCCACATCGGACCCACCGCCCTGCTCGGCGTCAGCACCAAGGACGCCGACGGCCGCACGGGCGGCGCCGCCGTCACCGGCGTCCTCACCGACGGCCCGGCCGCCCGCGCCGGCATCGGCGCCGGCGACGTCATCCGCACCTTCGACGGCCGCGACGTCCAGAACGCGGCCGCCCTCACCGGCCTCATCGACACCCACCAGCCCGGCGACACCGTCCGCGTGACCTGGATCGACCAGGGCGGCCGCACCCGCACCGCCAACATCCGCCTCGCCACCGGCCCGGCCGGCTGAGCTCCTACGAGCCGCGGGGCCCGAAGATGCGCCGTTCGTGCTCAAGGATGGGGACGTCGTTGATGCTGGCCTCGCGGCGGGCCATCAGGCCGTCCTCGGTGAACTCCCACAGCTCGTTGCCGTAGCTGCGGTACCAGTGCCCGGTCGGGTCGTGGCACTCGTACTGGAAGTGCACGGCGATGCGGTTGTCGTGGTACGTCCACAGCTCCTTGCGCAGCGCGTAGTCCAGCTCCCGCTCCCACTTGCGGGTCAGGAACGCCACGATCTCGGCGCGGCCGGTGAGGAACTCGTCGCGGTTGCGCCAGACGGAGTCCTCGGTGTAGGCGAGCGCGACCTTCTCCGGATCGCGGGTGTTCCAGGCGTCCTCGGCCGCCTGCACCTTGGCGCGGGCGGTCTCGAGGGTGAACGGCGGCAGCGGCGGCCTGGGTGTCATGCGCGCGCGACTACCCCGTTGCCGGCGGGTCAAACCGTCCATTGTGGACTTACGGCGCCTGGTAAGGTAAGCCTATGCGAATGCGTGCGACCGCCGTCAGCCTTGCGCTGTCGGTCTGCGCGCTGCTGCTCGGGCTCACGATGGCCCACCACGCGGTGCCGGGGGACACGTTCCAGGTGCTGCGCGCCGCGCACGGCCAGACGGTCGCCGTGGCCGAGGTCCGTGACACCGCGGCCGAATCACCCGTGGCGGGCGAGGGCGGCGACGAACCGCGCTTTGCCGACGGTACACCGGAATCCGAACCCGACCGGACCCACGCCGGGTGGTCCGGGGAGGCCGCCGGCTGCCGGGGCCCACCCAACTCCTGAAGGCATTCCAGCACCACCCAGCCGTGGCCCCCTCCGGGTCGACGGCCGATTCCCGTTTGCCTTCAGGAGGTACATCCCATATGAGTGCTGTCCTGGCGATCGCGATCTTCACCGTCGCGTTCGTCCTCATCGCGACCGAAAAGGTGCACCGTGTCGCCGTCGCGCTCGGTGCGGCCGGGGCCATGGCGCTGCTCGGCCTGGTCCCGGGGCACGACGTCTTCTTCTCCGAGCACGCCGGCATCGACTGGAACGTCATCTTCCTGCTGCTCGGCATGATGATCATCGTCGGGGTCATCAAGCAGACCGGGCTGTTCGAGTTCCTGGCCATCTGGGCGGCGAAACGCTCGCGCGGGCGGCCGTACAAGCTGCTCGTGATGCTCATGGTCATCACCGCGGTGGCCTCGCCGTTCCTGGACAATGTCACCACGATCATGCTGGTGGCCCCGGTGACCGTGCTGGTCTGCCGCAAGCTGGGCATCCCGTTCGCGCCCTACCTCATCGCCGAGGCGCTCGCGTCGAACATCGGCGGCGCGGCGACCCTCGTCGGCGACCCGCCGAACATCATCATCGGCAGCCGGGCGGGCCTGTCGTTCAACGACTTCGTGGTGCACATGGCCCCGATCGTGGCCGTGCTGTTCGTGCTGTTCGTCCTGCTGTCGTGGGTGATGTTCCGCAAGCGCTTCGAGTATCACCCCGAGCGGGTCGCCGAGATCATGCAGCTCGACGAGAAGGCCGCCATCACCGACCGCAGGCTGCTCGTCCGCTGCATGATCGTGCTGGGCCTGGTCGTGTCCGGGTTCGCGCTGCACACCGTCATCCACGTCGACCCGGCGATCGTCGCGCTGCTGGGGGCCGGGCTCATGGTGCTCGTCTCGCGGGTGGAGACCGAGAAGTACCTCGCCGAGGTCGAATGGTCCACGCTGGTGTTCTTCATGGGCCTGTTCGTGATGGTCGGCGGCCTCGTGGAGACCGGCGTCATCCACCGCATCGGCGGCTGGGTGGTCGGCCAGGTCGGCGACGACTATTTCGTGGCCGCGACCGGGCTGCTGTTCGGCTCGGCCGTGCTCGGCGCGTTCTTCGACAACATCCCGTACGTGGCCACCATGGCCCCGATCGTCGAGGACATGGTCGCCACCACCCCGGACCCGGAGACGGGCCGGTCCCTCTGGTGGGCCTTCGCGCTCGGGGCGGATTTCGGCGGCAACGGTACGGCGGTCGCGGCCAGCGCCAACGTGGTCGTGCTCGGCATCGCGGCGCGGTCGGGCGAGCCGATCAGCTTCTGGCAGTTCACGCGGTACGGCATCATTACCACCGTCATGACGACCGTCATCGCCTGGGGGTATGTGTGGCTGCGGTACTTCTCGTGACCGCCTTTCGTCACACGACTGTCACAGCCTCGCGGAATTTCGGTCATATCGATCGGTAAAGGTTGCTGCGGCACCACGCGGGCGGGCACCGGGCGACCGGTGACCCGCCCGCGTCCCTGAGAGGAGCACCATGGACGTCGAACGCACCGCCCTGCCCGGCATCGGTCTGCGGCACGAGTTCAAGACCGCCAAGGGACAGAGCGCGGCGGTCGTGTCGCACGTGTCGGGGCGGCGGGACATCGTGCTGTACAGCAGCGAGGATCCCGACACCGTGGTGGCCACGCTGTCGCTGAACACCGACGAGGCCAACGGCGTCGCCGAGCTGCTCGGCACGGCCCGCATCGTCGAGCGGCTGGCCGACCTGCAGCGCCAGGTCACCGGGCTCAAGACGGTCCAGGTGCCGATCACCGCCGGCTCGCCGTACGACGGGCGGGACCTCGGCGCCACCCAGGCCCGCACCCGCACGGGCGCGTCGATCGTGGCCGTCATCCGGGCCGGGCAGATCCTGGCCAGCCCGCGCCCCGACTTCACGTTCTTCCCGGGCGACCTCGTCGTCGTCGTGGGCACGGCCGAGGGCACCGCCGCGGTCACCGACATCCTCGCCAACGGCTGAGCGCATGCACGGTGCTGCCGCATTGATCGAGATCGGGGCGGTCATCCTCGGTCTGGGACTCCTCGGCGCGGTGTCGGCGAAGTTCGCCATCTCGCCGATCCCGCTCTACCTCATCGCCGGGCTCGCCTTCGGGCAGGGCGGCATCCTGCCGCTGGCCACCAGCGAGGAGTTCACCGCGACCGGCGCCGAGATCGGCGTCATCCTCCTGCTCTTCACGCTCGGCCTGGAGTACACCGCGCCGGAGCTCGTCGGCACCCTGCGCCACAACGCGCTGGCCGGCGTGGTCGACCTCGTGCTCAACGCCGCACCCGGGGTGGCGACCGCGCTCATCCTGGGCTGGGGCCCGGTGGCCGCCGTCGCGCTCGGCGGCGTCACCTACGTCACCTCGTCCGGCATCACCGCGAAGGTCCTCGCCGACCTCAACTGGCTCGGCCACCGCGAGGTGCCGATCGTGCTGTCGCTGCTGGTCTTCGAAGACCTGACGATGGCCGTGTACCTCCCGATCCTCACCGCCCTGCTCGCCGGAGTCGGCCTCGTGGCGGGCCTCACGACCCTCGCCATCGCGGCCGCCACGATCACCGTGATCCTCGTGATCGCGCTGCGCTTCGGACGGTACGTCGAAATGTTCGTCGCCTCCCCGAACGAGGAGGTGCTGCTGCTCAAGGCGCTCGGCCTGACCGTCCTGGTGGCGGGCGTCGCGCAGCTGCTGCAGGTCTCGGCGGCGGTCGGCGCGTTCCTCGTCGGCATCGCGCTGTCCGGCCCGCTCGCGCACACCGCCCGGCAGCTGCTCAGCCCGCTGCGGGACCTGTTCGCCGCGGTGTTCTTCGTCTTCTTCGGCCTGCACACCGACCCGCGGGCGCTGCCGCCGATGCTCGGCATCGCGGTCCTGCTGGCGTTCGTCGGCGTGCTGACCAAGTTCGCCACCGGCTGGTGGGCGGCGCGAAGAGCCGGGATCAGCCCGATCGGCCGGGCCCGGGCCGGCGTGGCCCTCAGCCCACGCGGCGAGTTCAACATCGTCATCGCCGGGCTCGCGGTGTCGGCCGGGCTCAACGAGAGCATCGGCCCCCTCGCCGCCGCGTACGTCCTCGTGCTCGCCGTGCTCGGCCCGATCCTGGCCCGGTCCCTGGAACCGCTCAGCCGGCGCATCGCCCGCCGGCGCGGCGGCGGGGCCGAGGGCCCGGCGCTCGAACCCGCGCCGGAGCCGTCGTGATGGACGTGACCGTTGTACGACGGACAATCCGCCGGATCATGACAGTGTCTTGACGTTCAGCTCCAGCGGCACGAGGGCGACCGGAACTTGCAGGCCGTCGAGTGCAGCACCTGGCCCTTGGCGGTGCCAGTCGGCGCGGCCTCGGCGGTGGCGGGCAGCAGGGCCAGGAACGCCGCCACGGCGACGATCCCGGTGGTGAGCGGTCGGACGAGCTTCATGGCGGGCCTCCTGGGTTTCGGGGATGGCGTCGACCATGAGCGTGGGGATCGTCGAGTGCGTCCGCGGTGCCGTGCCGTTGCCCGGCGGGTGCCGATTCACGGACCGGCCGGCGGGCAGTTCCGGCTGGTGCGGACCTGGTCCTTGGAGGTGTCGTCGGCGGTGATGCCGGACGGTACGCCGTCGAACACGGCCTCGACCTTGTCGCCGTTGCCCCGCGTGCGCCGCGCGTCGAGGCGGTCGTTGAGCTGCTCGTAGTGCAGGTGGTCGACGGTCGTCGAACCGGTGTGCCCGACCACCCCGAGCGGCTGCCCGAGCCCGACCGTGTCGCCGGTGCGCACCTTGGGCTCGGCGGCGAGATGCCCGTACTCGGTGAACCAGCCGCCGCCGTGGTCGAGGATCACGCCGTAGCCGAGCCCGCCGCGGGTCCCCGACGACCCCGGCGGGGCGGGCTTGCCGTCACCGAGCGTCGCGCTCCAGCCCGCCCACGTGACCGTCCCCGCCGCCGAGGCGAGCACCGTGCGCCCGCCGGTGTTCCCGGACCTCGCGAAGAAGTCGATGTCGAAGTCGTGGTGTCCGCTGTACGTCGTGAGCGTCCACGATTCCCCGCACGGAAACGGCAGCTGGAAGGCGGGCCGCGGGCCGGGCGGCGCGGGCGGCGGCTTGTTGCCGAGGCGGTGCCGGATGACGGTCCAGGACACGATGACGCACACGGCGATGACCCCCAGGACGGCCAGTCGGTAGGCGGCGCGTGCGCTCATCGCTCCAGTGTGGCGGGCGGCGTCACACGGTCCGGTGACACGGGCCACACCCCGAGCGGGTGAATGGGCCCCTGACCGGGGAACAAGATGCGCCGAGACCAGCCGAATCGACACCTAACCGTCACGTGGTGGCTGGTCGGCGGACGGTACTGTTGCAGTGCGGCAGAGGGTGGCATCCGGGCAGAGCTGGGGGGCGTTGCAGGAGACCATGGAGCTTGAGGGGCGGTACCGCCTGGACCGGCTGGCCGGGACCGGTGGCACCGCGGAGATCTGGCATGGCGCCGACCGATTGCTGCATCGGCCGGTCGCGGTTCGCATCCCGCACACCGCCGACTTGGATGTCGCCGAGCAGTTCCTCGCCGACGGGCGGACCGCCGCGCGGCTGGTCCACGCGAACATCGCCGCCGTCTACGACGTGGGCATCGCCGAGCTGCCGGAGCGGGGCCGCACGCCGTACGTCGTGATGGAGCTCGCCGACGGCCCGTCCCTCGACGCCCGCCTCGCCGACGCCCCGATGACCTGGCGCGAGGCCGCCCGCCTCGGCGCCCAGGTCGCCGCCGCCCTGGCCCACGCACACGGCCAGTGGGTCCTGCACGGCACCCTGAGCACCTCCAAGATCCTCATCGGCGAGCTCGGCGCCAAGGTCGTCGGCTTCTCCGAGCGCACCGAGTACGACCCGGCCGCGGCCGCCGCCGACATCCACGCCCTGGGCGGCGTCCTGTCCCGCTGCATCACCGGCGCGCCACCCGCCGAGCTCTACGACCTCGTCGACCGCTGCCTCGCCGCCGACGCGGCCGCTCGCCCCTCCAGCGACGAGGTCGCCCTGATCCTCGCCGAACTGTCGGGCACCACCGTCGACCTGCCCGCCTGGCTGAGCGAGGCCGCCGAGTCGCGGCGCACCGCGGTCCTGGCCACGATCCGCCCGGCCGAGTTCGACCACGACTCCCGCCCGTCGCTCGCCTCCCGCCTGGGCCGCTCCATCCTCTTCGGCGGCACCGCCATCGCCGGCCGCTTCGCCCGCCCCGGCCGCCACGCCCAGACCGACGGCGCCGGCACCTGGTCGGACCGGCAGTCCCGCCGCGCCGCGAAGTCCGCCCAGGCCTCTTGGCACGACACCACCTACGAGTCGGAACGCCCGTCGCGCGCCGTCCGTGAGACGTGGCTGGACCAGCGGATGTCGGACGCGGAGGGGGCGTACCGGGCCGGGCTGTCCGACACCGGCTCGGCCTTGGCCCCGGCTGCCTTTGACGGCGCGGACTCCTTTGACGGCGCGGCCGCTTTCGGCGCTGTGGACTCTGCGCAGGCCGGCGTGATCGGCGGCGCGTTGGCGTCCGACGGTGGGTTCGCGGCGGGGGATGCTTCGCGGTTGGCTGCTTCCGGCGGGTTCGCGTCGGGGGATGCTCCGCGGGTGGGCGCTTCCGGGGGTGGGTTCGCGTCTGAGCGGCTGGCCCGGGCGGCCGACGAGGCGATGTCGGACTTCGGACCGACCCGCGCGATGTCGGCGGACGAGTTCAGTTCGGCGATGTCGGCGTCTGACTATGAGCCGACCAGCCCGATGTCGTCCGCGGATCTCGCCGGGATGCGTGCGGCGCAGGCCGGCGAGCCTGCTCACGCTGCGCCGCCGGCTGCGGGCCGCTTCTCGCGCTTGAGTCGCTACGGCAACCGCGGGCCGAACGCTGATCGCGGCTCACTTGCCGATCGCGCGGGGGCGGACTCCGACCTGGCCGCTGCTGGGTCGGGTGCGGCCGCTGGCTCGGCTCTTGGGGGCGGTTCGGCTGGTGGGGCCGGTGGGCGGTTCGCGCGATTCGGCCGCCTGGGTAATCGCGGCCCGGTCGTCGACCACGCTGCCCCGGACGCTGCCCTGGACGCGGCTTCGGACGCAGCTTCGGGCGCGGCCTCGGGCGTGCAGCCGACCGCTGGCCGTTTCGGGCTGTTGGGGAGTCGTGGCTCAGCCGGCGACCGTCGTGCGGCGGGCCTGTTCGGCAGCGGCGGCATGCTCGACGGCACCGCTCTGGTCGCCTCGGCCCGCGCGCTGGGCCGCCGGGCCTGGGAGCAGTCGGAGCGCTTCCGTACTCGGCGTTGGGCGTTCCGCACGGGAGCTGTCAGCGTGGGCGTCGCCGTCGTGCTGGCCGGTGCGGTCGGCGCCCTGGGCTCGTCGCAGAGCGGCGTGGTGCCGTGGTTCGGCCACTCTCCGGAGGTGGCCGCCGTGCCGCCCCCCATTGACGCCCCGCCGACCGGGCAGGACGTCGCCCCGCCTGGGAAGACCGCCGACCCGACCGTGGACGCGCCCCGGCCGACCGCGACCGGCACGACGACGAAAAACCGCCCGGTGACGAGCACGACCCGGCCCGCGAACGGCGGCGGCCCGGGCAACCCGGCGCCGACCACGCGCCCGGCCGAGTCCGCCTCGGCGACGCCGACCAAGTCGCCGACTCCTACGGCCACAGCCTCCCCGACGCCGACGGCCACCCCGACTTCCGACCCGACGCCGACGGCCACCGTCGAACCGACCGAGTCGACCCCGGCCAGCACCGGCACCGAACCGGCGACCGGGACCAACCCGCAGCCCCAGACCGAAACCAGCGCCGCCTCGCCACCGCCCGGCTTCGAGGTCATCTCCAACTAGCCCACGGCTAGACGCGCGGCGACGGACGGAAAACCAGCCCGCCGTTCGACGCCCGGCGATGGGCGGAAAATCACCCGCGGGGAATGGAAACCCCGACGGCGAATGGGACACATCGCGCCCAACGCAGCGGCAACTCCGTCGCGGGCTTGGAAAACTGGCCGGCAACTCTGCGTGGTGTTGCGGAAATCGGCGGCAACTTGGCGATCGTCTGCGGAAACTCGGTGGCAACTCGGCGATGGCTTGCGGAAAGCGGCGGCAACTTGGCGGCGTGCTGCGGCAAACGAAGGAAAGCGCGTGATGGGTTGCGGAAAGGGGCGGCAACTCGGCGGGGTGGGTGAGGAAACTGGCTGGTGGGGTGAGGAAAGTGGGCGGAAAAGTGGCGGCAACCCGAAGGCAACCGGGCGCTTTCAGGAAACGTCCAGGGACGGCCCGTATAGTTCGGGGCTGAGGGGAGTACCCCGTAAGCGCTGTCCCGGTCAGTACGAGCCGCCGTTGCGGTTCCCGGGCGGACACCCGCCGCGGCACCAAGGCGGGTGGGGGAGACCTCGAACGTGTCACGCTGCGTTCGAGGAGACCCGTATGCCTACCGAGTCCATCGCGTCGCCGCAGCTCTGGGCGGTGACCATTGCGGTCCTGCTTGGGCTGTTGGCGCTCGACTTCGTGCTCACCCGCAAGCCGCATGACGTGCCGATGCGCGAGGCCGTCGCGTGGTCGGTGTTCTATCTGGCGCTGCCCGCGGTGTTCGGCGTCTACGTGTGGCTGGCGCACGGCAGCGAGCCCGGGGTCGAGTTCTTCACCGGCTACGTCGTGGAGAAGTCGCTCTCCGTCGACAACCTGTTCGTGTTCATGCTGTTGTTGAGCGCCTTCGCGGTACCGGCGAAACTCACCCAGCGCGTCCTGCTCTACGGCATCGTCGGGGCCCTGGTGCTGCGCGGCATCTTCATCGCGGCCGGGGCGGCCCTGCTGTCGGCCGGGACCTGGGCGTTCCTGCTGTTCGGGGCGGTGCTCATCGTGACCGCGATCAAGGTCATGCGGGACGCGGTCCGGCACACCGAGCATGCGGTCGACCCCGGCAACATGCGCGCGACGAAGCTGCTGCGGCGGCTCATGCCGGTCGCCGACGAGTACCACGGCACCAAGCTCACGATCCGCCAGGCCGGCAAGCGCGCGCTCACCCCGATGGCCCTGGTCGTCGCGGCGGTGTTCCTCACCGACGTGGTGTTCGCGGTCGACTCCGTCCCGGCCGTGTACGGCGTGACCAGCGACCCGTACCTGGTGTTCGCCACCAACGCGTTCGCCCTGCTCGGCCTGCGCGCGCTCTACTTCGTGCTGCGCAACGCGCTGTCGAAGCTGCGCCACCTCAACCACGGGCTGGCGATCATCCTGGCGTTCATCGGCGCCAAGCTGGTCCTGCACTGGGCGCACACGGTGTGGTCCTGGGTCCCGGACGTGCCGACCCCGCTGTCCCTGATCGTCATCATCGTGACCCTGGTCGCGGTCACGGCCACCAGCCTGATCGCGAACCGCCGCGAGGCGCTGTCCCAGACCACCAACTAGGCGAGGAAGCCGGCCACGAAGACCAGCGGCGCGTTCCACCGGATGCACAGGTCGTTGGTGGTCTCCGAGGTCGGCTCGTCCAGGTAGCACAGCTGCGGCGCGAGCCCGGCGAGCCGCGGATCGCTGGGGAAGCCCGGCGTCGGCACCGAGTTCGCGCCGCCCGCCACGGCGCCCGGGGGAGGCGGCGGCAGGGTCGGGTCGAGGTCGTGCCCGAACTGCCGGGTCCGCAGGTGCCGGGTGGCGTCCGGACCGTACCCGACGATGTAGCTCTGCCCGAGTGCGTTGCGCCCGAGCAGGTAGTCCATCCCGGTCGCCACCCCGTCGCGGAACCGCCGCGCACCGCTCAGCTCGTGCGCGGCGGCCAGCACCACGAGGTTGTTGAGGATCCGCCCGTTCGACCCCCACTGCCAGCCGTCCCCGGGCGCGTACGGCTGCCCCCACGCCTGCCCCGCCTGCACCGCGAGCAGCCGCTCCCCGGCGGCGAGGACGTGCTCGACCCCCCGCCCGCCCTCGAGCGCCAGGTCCAGCCACGCCGGCGGCGCGACCCGATCGAAGTCGAACCCGTCGAGCGGAAACGTCGGCTCGAACTCGTCCAAGGTGCCACCACGGGCCAGCCAGAGCTCCGCCGAGGCCCAGAAGAAGTCGTCCCGGACGTCCGGATCCCCGTACGGCCCCCCGCCGAACCGCCCCTGATCGTCGGGCGCGATCAGCACCGGATGCGCGGCGGCGGCCGCGTACGCGGAGAGCGCGCTGTGCAGCAGGCGCTCCTCCCGGAACACCCGGTACGCGTACGCGCACACGGCCGCCACGTGCAACGTCGCCGCGGTGGACGGCCGGTGCAGCACCCGCACGGTCGGATCGTCGCCGGCCCGCCCCGGCATCGGCGACCACGTCGTCCCGTGCACCCGGTGGAACGCCATCCCCGCGTACGGCTGCCCGGCCGGCACCCGCATCCGCAGCATCCACTCCAGCTGCCACCGGCACTCGGCCGCCAGCTCGTCGTCCCACCGCCACCGCAGCGCGAACAGCAGCTGCCACAGCGCGATCCCGCCGCTGACCGTGTACTTGCCGTAGTCCCCGGCGTCGTACCACCCGCCCGACACGTCGAAGGTGCCGGTCGGCCGCCACCCCGGGTACAGCCGCTCCGCGTCGGGCCCGGTCCACCCGGGCACGGCCACGTCCCCGGTGTGCTCGCAGCGCAGCCGGGTCAGCACCCGCAGGGCGTCCGAGCGCAACCCCGCATAGAGGCCGGCGCCGACCCGGAACTCGTGGCTGCGGTCGTCCCCGGCGACGACGCGATACCCGGCGCCGTCCTCAAGAGCCCCAAGATCCAGCAGTTGTACGTCCAGTGCCGACCCGGCATCGCGCCCCCACGGCTGCGAGTGCCCCCGCAGGACCACGGCGTCGCCCTGGGTCACGGCGAACGCGGCCGGCGCGGCGCGGTCCGTCACCCAGGTGGCGACCTTCGGCGCGCCGGTGCGGTACCCGAGCTGATTGATCCTGATCATCGGCCGCGTCACCGGGTCAGTATGCGGCGGGGTGAGGCCGCCCGCCGGGAAGCTGGAGTTCCCCCGGCGGGCGGCGCCCCCCTCGGAACGCGTGCCATCCAGCCAACCGTCCGGCCCCGTCCGCGTCCAGCACTCCGGACAGGTCCGGACACGCGGGCCGGCTCAGCAGGGCTGGGTGAACGGCGCCGACGGCACGTACTGCTCCCACTCCGCCCGGCTCATCACGCTCCCCACGGAACGGCACATCGTTGCCGCCACCGCGTCCGGATCGGTCGGCCACAGCCGGGTGGTGGCGTCGTCGCTGCCCGCAGCGAGGGTGCGCCCGTCCGGGCTGTAGGCGACGACGTAGTACGCCTCGTCGGCCCGGCCCAGGGTCGCGACCGTGGACGGCCGGGCCGGGTCGTGCACGTCCCAGATCCACACGGTCCCGTCGGTCGAGGCGGCCGCGAGCCGGTCGCCGCGCGGGTTGAACGCGACCCAGTCCACGTAGGAGGCCGGCCCGGTCAGCCGCCGGGGCAGCGGCACCGGATGGGCCGGGTCGGCGATCGTCCACAGCTGCACGGTCTTGTCGGCGCTGCCGGCGGCGAGCAGGCGGCCGTCGGGGCTGAAGGCGGCGCTGTACGCGTACCCGCCGAACCCCCCGAGCGTGCTCACCAGCCGGGGCCGGGACCGGTCGGCGAGGTCGAAGAGGCGCACGTTGCCGTCGGTGTCGGTCGCGGCCAGCAGCGGGCGGGTCGGGTGGAACGCGACCGAGAACACGATCGCCTTGCTGCCGGGGACGGTGGCGAGCAGGCGGGCGGCGGCGACGTCCCACATGTACACGTTGCCGTCGTCGCCGGCCGCGGCCAGCACCGAGCCGTCCGGAGCGAACGCCAGGGTCTCGATCAGGTCCTCGGCCCCGGTAAGCGGCGCGCCGGCCGGCACCGGGTGCGCCGGATCGGCGACGTTCCACAGGTCGATCTCGCCCTTGCGGGTGGCGGCGGCGAGCAGCCGGCCGCCGGGCGCGTACGCGGTGGTGCCCGCGTAGCCGTCGCCGCCCGCCGGGCGGTGCAGCGGCGCGCCCCACAGGGACGGGCCGGCCGGGTCGGTGACGTGCCACAGCCGCACCGTCTGGTCCTTGCCGGCCACGGCCAGGGTGGTGCCGTCGGGGCTGTAGGCGGTGCCGAACACGCCGCCGGCCGGGCCGGTGAGCAGCGGGCCGGGCAGGGTCCAGGTGCGCACGTACCCGTCGGTGCCGGCGGTGGCCAGGCCGTGCCCGTCGGCGGTGAGGGCGAGGGCGGTGACCGGGGCCGGGTGGTGCAGCGACTGCAGCCGGCGGCCGGAGGCGACCTCGAACACGGCGACGGTCCTGTCGCTGGACCCGGCCAGCAGCCGGTCCCCGGCCGGGGTGAACGCGAGCGCGTTGACCCAGCTGGTCGGGCCGGTGATCGGGGCGCCGTGGGCGGTGCCGGGGCCCGCGTCCCACAGCCGCACCGTGGCGTCGCCGCTGCCGCTGGCCAGCAGCGCGCCGTCGGGGCTGTAGGCGAGGGCGAGGACCTTGCCGGTGTGCCCCGTCAGCGGCGCGAGGTGCGCCGGGCGGGCGGGGTCGGCGAGGTCCCAGCGGTGCACGGCGCCGTCGGCGGCCCCGGCGGCCAGGGCGCGCCCGTCGGGGCTCCAGGCCAGGGACTGCAGGACGGCGGGGGAGTCGGGGAGGGAGGCAACAGGCAGTACACCCGCGGAATCGACGTGCCAGAGGTGCACGGCGTGATCGGCTCCGGCCGCGGCCAGCGTCTGCCCGTCGGGGCTGAAGGCGAGGGCGTAGACGGTGCCGCCCGGTCCGTCGAGGGCGGGCAGGGCCTCGGGGTGGGTGAGGCTGCCGAGGCGCCACACGTGCACCTTGGCGTCGGCGCCCGCCGCGGCCAGCAGCCGGCCGTCGGGGCTGGCGGCCAGCGCGAACAGGGCGCCGGTCGACCCCTGCAGGGCGGCACCGGCGCGGGGCGGGCTGACCGAGGTGTCCCACAGCCGCACCGTCTGGTCCGCGCCCGCCGCGGCCAGCAGCCCACGGGTCGGCAGCAGCACGACCGCCTGCGCCGCGCGCTCGAACGGGCCGAGGCGGGCCGGGGCCGGGGTGGCGGCCGCGTCGAGGAGGCTGGAGCGGGCCTCGACCGTCGGCGCCGTCCGGTACGCGGCCAGGGCGACCTGGCCGGCGAGGGTGGGGTCGCGCTCGCGCAGCCAGTCGGCCCGTCCGGCGATCATCCGGGAGAGGGCCTCGTTGCGCTGGCCGACGGCCGCGTGCCGCTGCTGGAACGCGTACCCGGCCAGGAACAGCGTGCTGAGGGCGAGCACGGTGAGGCCGGCGATCGTGCGGTACAAACGGCGGGTCGTTCTTCTGGAGTGTCGGGCACTGGCCCGCAGGAACTCGGCGAGGTGCGGCGCCAGCTCGGCCGGGTGCTCGGCGGCCCAGTCCTGCGCCGCGGCGAGGCGGGTGCCGGCGTAGAGGGCGGTCGGGTCGCGGCGTTCCTGCTGCCAGGTGGTGGCGGCCGCGGCGAGCTGCTGGCGCACGACCAGCCCGGTCCGCCCGGCGCGCAGCCAGTCGTGCAGCCGGGGCCAGGCGGTGAGCAGCGCCTCGTGGCTGAGCTGGACGGTGCCGGCCTCGGCGGTGACGAGCCGGTGCCGCACGAACCGTTCCAGGATCGCCTCGGCCTCGGCGGTGTCCGCGCTGTCGACGGCGAGCTCCTCGAGCAGGCGGGCGGTCGGCACCACCCGCCGCGTGTCGACGGTGTCGACGCCGACGTGCACGAGCGCGGTGAGCAGGCGGCGGGCGAGGGCGCGGCGGTCGTCGGGCAGGCCCGCGTAGACCTCCTCGGCCGTGGCGGCGACGGCGCCGCTGATCCCGCCGGCCCGCCGGTAGCCGGCCAGGGTCAGGCGGCGGTCGGCCTTCCACATCGTGTACAGCACGTGCGCCAGCAGCGGCAGCCCGGCCTGCTCGGTGCCCAGGTCGGCCAGCAGGAGCTCGACGAGGCCGGCCTCGACGTCCACGCCGGCCCGGCGGGCGGGCTCCACGACGACGGCGCGCAGCTCCTCGCGGGTCATCGGGCCGACCGTGAACTGGTGCTCCTGCGCGGCCGCCAGCAGGGCCGGGTCGGCGAGGGCCTGCGCGTAGAGGTCGGCGCGCAGGGCGAGCACGACGACCGCGCCCGGCGGGGGATGGCAGGCGGTCAGAAATGCGGCGGGTTCGGTACCGCTGGTGAAGAGCTCCTCCGCCTGATCGACGACGAGCAGGGCGCGCCCGGCCGCCATCGCCGGGAACGCCGGCTCGTCGCTGCCCGGGGTCACCACCTCGGCCGTCCACCCCGCGGACCGCAGCGCCGCGACCAGCCCGGCGCGCAGCAGCGACGACTTGCCCGAGCCGGACGCGCCGACCACGAGCAGCAGCCCGCCGCCGGCCGCCTGGCGGGCCTCGACGCGTTCGCGCAGGGCGGCGGTCATCCGTTCGCGGCCGAAGAACCAGGCGGCGTCCTCGGGCTGGAAGCTCGCCAGGCCGCGGTACGGCTCCCCGTCGGCGCCCCGCCCGACCGGCCGGTGCCGGATCCGGTGCCAGGCCTCCAGCCAGGCCGGGAGTTCGCCGGCCGGGACCGCGCACGTCTCCAGCACCCGCGTGAACAGCGGCTGGGAGTTCAGCGACGGCAGGCCCTTGCCGGAGAACCAGTCCCCGAGGGTGCTCAGCGAGTTGCGGGCGCCGGCCTTCGCGGCGACCTGGCGGACCGAGAGCCCGGCCCGCTCGCGCAGCTGGGTGAGCGCCTCGGCGAAGGCGGTGCGGTCGTCGATGCGGGTGGGGTCCGGGGGAGTACTCATCGCGCAGGAGAACGTACCGAATGCGACGAAGCTGGGGAACTGCACCTAGGATCCTAGGAAGTTTGCGCCGCGGTGATCCCGTTTGGCAACCGGCTTTGAGGTCAACCGGATCGGGTGTGGTGCCGACGATTCCGGTGTGCGACCCGGCGCGGGGCGCGGACGGGAGCGGGCGGTGCCACGATCGCAAGCCAGGCGGCGGGCCGCGTTCATCGGCCTGGGCGCGGTACTGCTGGCGCTCACCGGGGTGAGCGTGCTCGGTACCGTCGCGACCCGGCACGTCGCCACCTCGGCCCGCACGGCGTCGCTGCTGGCCGAGGCGTACCACCGCGCCCACGAGGCGGTGTCGCTGGGCGAGATCGCCGAGCAGCAGTACCGCCTGGAACCCGAGCGCCACGCCCGCGCCGAACACGCCGACGCCAGCCAGCAGCTGCTCGTCGCCCTCACCGACATCGAGGCGCGCGGCGACGCCGAGGACCGGGCGCTCGTGGTGCGCCTGCGGGTGCTGCAGCGGCAGTACCTCGCCGCGATGGAGACCCTGTTCCTCGCGGTCGACCGCGCCGACCCGGTCGAGATCCGCCGCATCGACCTGGACGAGGTCGACCCGATCGAGCAGCAGATCGCCACGAGCCTGCACGACGCCGAGGACACCCAGGACGCGGCGGCGCTGGCCGCCAGCGACCGGCTCGACAAGGTCGAGCGGTGGGTGTTCGTGGCGACCCTGTCGTCCTTCGCCGTCGGGCTCGGCATGATCGTGGTGTTCGCCCTGGTCGCCACCGGCTACCAGCGGCGGCTGGTGCGCCAGGCGATGCAGGACGAGCTCACCGGGCTGCCGAACCGCTCGGTGTTCATCGCCCGCACCGCCGACGCCCTTGCCGGCGGCCCGTCGGTGCTCATGGTCGACCTGGACCGGTTCAAGGAGGTCAACGACACCCTTGGCCACCAGTACGGCGACGAGCTCCTGCGCCAGGTCGCGGCCCGCACGGCGGCGGCGCTGCGCACGTCGGACACCGTGGCCCGGCTGGCCGGCGACGAGTTCGCGATCCTGCTGCCGGCCACCGGCGCCGAGGACGCGGCCCGGCTGGCCGGGCGGGTCCAGGCCGCCCTGCACCGCAGCTTCGACCTCGGCACCGTGACCGTCGACATCGAGGTGTCGATCGGGGTCGCCTCTTCCGCCTCCGGTACAGCCGACGAGCTCGTCCGGTGCGCGGACATCGCGATGTACACCGCGAAGGAGACCAAGGCGGGCATCGTCGCCTACCACCCGGCGATGCACACCGAGGACACCTCGCGCCTGCAGTTGCTGGGCGACCTGCGCCGGGCCCTGGACGCCGACGACCAGATCTCGCTGCACTACCAGCCGAAGGTGTCCCTCGCCGACGGCGCCGTCTGCGGCGTCGAGGCCCTGGTGCGGTGGCGGCACCCGGAGCGCGGCCCGATCGCACCCGGGGACTTCATCCCGGTGGCGGAGACGACGGGCCTCATCAACCGCCTCACCTTGTACGTCCTGCGGCACGCCGTCGCGCAGTCGCGGGCCTGGATGGACGCGGGCCGCGAGCTCACGGTGGCCGTGAACCTGTCCCCGCGCTGCCTGCTCGACCCCGGGCTGGTCGACGACGTGACCAGGCTGCTGTCCACGCACGGGGTGCCGGCCGCCCGGCTGCGCCTGGAGGTCACCGAGTCGGCCGTGATGGCGAACCCGGCCCAGGCCACGGCGACCCTCAAGCAGCTGCACGACCTCGGGGTGCGGCTGTCGATCGACGACTACGGCACGGGGTACTCCTCGATGGCGTACCTCAAGCAGCTGCCCGTCGACGAGCTGAAGGTGGACCGCACCTTCGTGATGAACATGGACACCGACCACGACGACGCGATCCTGGTCCGCGGGGCGGTCGAGCTCGGCCACAACCTGGGCCTGACCGTGGTCGCGGAGGGCGTGGAGCGCGAGGCGCACGTGCTGGCGCTGCGCTCCCTCGGCTGCGACATCGCCCAGGGCTACCACTACGCCCGGCCGATGCCGGCCGCGGACCTCGAACTCTGGCTGCAGGCCCGGCACCCGGCGTTTCTGTTTTAGCGTGCCGCCGGTTGCAGCTCGCTCTGCTCGCCCACCAGCTTCGTCGCGATGTTGGACAGCGCCCGGTCCAGCAGGACGCGGTCCTCGGCGTCGGTGAGGGTGATGTCGTCGAGCTTCGCGTCCAGCCACTGCTTCCAGGCCGTCTGGACCCGGTCGAGCTGGGCCTGCCCGGCCGGCGTGAGCTCCACGCTGTCGCCCTCCACCCGGGCCAGCCCGGCCCCGGCGAGGTCGGCGAACGTCGGCTCGAGCACCTCGCGGGGCAGCTTGTGCCGGTCGGCGATCGCGCTCAGCGTGGCCTCCCCGCGTACCGTCGCGTGCAGGTGGGTCTGGCCGGCCGCCCAGGCCTGCGACGGGCTGAGCTCCCCGCCCGCGTCGACCAGGATGCGGTTGAGGAAGCCGGGATCGGTGCCGCGCTCCTGCCGGATGGTGTCGCTGATCGCCCGCTCCAGGCGGCAGACCCGGTCGGCCGGCGGCGCGGAGAACCCGTCCCCGACATCGGTCACGGCGGCCCGGGCGCTGTCCCGCAGCGGCACCTCCCGCAGGAACCAGGCGATGACGAACGCGAGCAGCGCGATCGGCACCACCCAGCGGAACACGTCGGTGATGCTGTCCGCGTACGCGGCGACGATCGGCGCGGCCTGCGCGTGCGGGAGCCGGTTGAGCAGCTCGGGGTTCTCGGCCGCGGCCGGCGTGACACCCGGGTCGCCGGCCATCGCCCGGGCCAGCGCGGGCCCGAAGTGGTTGGAGAACAGGGTGCCGAAGATGGCGGTGCCGAAGGAGCTGCCGAGGGTACGGAAAAAGGTGACCCCGGACGTCGCGGTCCCCAGATCGGCGTAGGGCACGGTGTTCTGCACCGCGATCGTCAGCACCTGCATCGACAGCCCGATCCCGAGCCCGAGCACGAACATGTACAGCGACTCCAGCCACACGCTGGTGCCGGGACGCATGGTCGACATGAGGTACAGCCCGGCCGCCATCACGGCCCCGCCGGCGATCGGGAACGCCTTGTACCGCCCGGTCCGGCTGATCAGCGTCCCCGACATGATCGACGTGGTGAACAGCCCCAGCACCATCGGCAGCGTCCGCACCCCCGACGCGGTGGCGGAGACCCCGTCGACGTACTGCAGGTAGGTCGGCAGGAACGTCATCGCCCCGAGCATCGCGAACCCGACGATGAAGCTCAGCCCCGAGCAGACCGTGAACACCGAGTTGCGGAACAGCCGCATCGGCAGCATCGGCTCGGCCGCCCGCAGCTCGACGACGACAAAGGCCGCGAGCAGCACCACGGCGGCCGCGAACAGTCCCACGATGACCGGGCTGCTCCACTCGTACTGGTTGCCGCCCCACGACAGCGCCAGAATCATGCTGGACGCCCCGGCGGCGACGAGCGCGATCCCGACGTAGTCGATGACCGGCTTGACGGCCGCCCGGATCGCCGGCAACGCCCGGGCCGACATCGCGAGCACGACGACGGCGACGGGCACGTTCACGTAGAACGCCCAGCGCCAGCTGAGATGATCGGTGAACAGCCCGCCGAGGGTCGGCCCGACCACGGTGGTGACCCCGAACACGGCACCCAGCGCCCCTTGGTACCGCCCCCGATCCCGCAGCGGAATCACGTCGGCGATGAGCGCCATGGCCGTGACCATCAGCCCCCCGGCCCCGATGCCCTGCACGGCCCGGGACGCGATCAGCATGATCATGTCCTGCGCGAGCCCGCACAGCGCCGACCCGGCCACGAACACGACGGTGCTGACCTGGAACACGAGCTTCCGCCCGAACAGATCCCCGAACTTCCCGGCAAGCACGGTGGCGACGGTCTCGGCGAGCAGGTACGACGTGACGACCCACGACATGTGCCCCGCGCCGCCCAGATCCGCCACAATCCTCGGCAGCGCGGTGGACACAATGGTCTGATCGAGCGCGGCGAGCAGCATGCCGAGGAGGATCGCGGTGAACACGACATTGACCTGACGCCGGCTCAACACCGTCGGCGCGTGCGGAGCATCTTCGGCGATTACCGTACTGCTCATGCCCGCCAGTATCACCCTATAGGGGGTAATTTTTGGCTATTTTCCCCTTCCGTGGGGGAGCTCCGCTCCACCCACACCCCCTCAACATCTCCGACTCTGGTCGCGGCCGACGATGGTGACGCCCTTAGCACACTTGTTGACCGGTCTGGGGCGCAGCGACCCTCCGGTGACCGCCAGTGCGGCGACATCTCACCGTCGGTCACGGAAGGGATGTGAATTTCGTTCAGTTGTTACGGTTGGCCCCAAGAACCGCCCGCCCCACCGAGGTACCCGCGTGACGTCACTCCTCCCACACAGACACGAGCGGCAGTGAGCGATCGGTTCGAGCGGCGTCCACGAGCCGCTGGATGAGCTCGGTCTTCGCGCGCGTGTAGGCCGCCCCGTCAAGATTCTCGTCGGCGAGCGCGAGCTTGAGCTGCCCATATTCGTCCCGATCGGCGGGATGTTGCAGGAGGTGATCACGCAGGATCCGCTCGTTGCGAGTGCCCCACGAGTCCTCGGTCACGACGTGCAGATGCACCGCCGGCCCGGCGATCGGCTCCCGCCGGAAGAAGAGCCGCTCGGGCATCCCGGTCTCGATCAGCACGTACCCGTCGCCGACCTCCTGCGGCGCCGCGTCGAGGCTGGGGACGGCCGCCATGAGATCGATGACGGGTTTCGCCGGCAGGCCGGGAACCGCGGTGCTGCCGACGTGCTCGATCGCGGAGAACACCCCGGGATGCGCGGCTCGCAGCTCAGCGATCACGGCGCGCGCGTGGTCCGGCCAGGCCGGGTCGTACTCGTGGACCTCGATGCTCATGCCGCGCAGTCTGCCCTGCCCGCCCCGCCCCGCGCACGGAAGGCCCTGCCCGCCCCGCCCCGCGCACGGAAGGCCCCTTAGCGGCCTGCGCTACCTGCGCCCCGCGTCACCGGCGGCGCATGCTGCGGTCCCGCGCTACCCGCGTCCCGCGCTACCCGCGTCCTGCGCTACCCGCGTCCTGCGCTACCCGCGTCCTGCGTTCGGCGCTCGTGCGCCTTGCGCCATCGTCGCGAACGGTCCAGGTCCGGCCTGATTGCAATATAATACGCAAAAGGAACAAATCGTCACAAATGCCACGCAGAAGCCTCAGCAACGCGCGGAACCCTCAGGAGTGCGCGGAAGTCCGGCCGAACGGGCTGCGGGCGTGGATCAAGTTGGCGCGCAGCAGCAGATCGCGGTCGTCCAGGACCGACGAGGTAGCCGCGTCGGACAAGATGCGGTGGTCCTCGCCGAAGACCACGCAGCGGTCGGCCAAAGCCGGCAAAGACTCCAAATCATGCGTAGCCAGCACAATCGTCTTCCCCGCCGAACGCAGTTGCTCCAGCAGTTCGATCAACCAGAACTGGGTCCGCGGATCGAGCGCCGCCGTCGGCTCGTCGAACAGCAACACCTCGGGGTTCATCACCAGCACCGAAGCAATCGCCACCCGTTTCTTCTGCCCACCCGAAAGCTGAAACGGCGCCCTGTCCGAAATGTCCGAAATGTCGAGCATCGCCATGACGTCATCCACGCGCGCCGCCGCCGTCGCACGGTCCAGTCCCAGCTGCAGGCAGCCGAACGCGATCTCCTCCCGTACCGAAGGAGAGAACACCTGCGCGTCGGAGTTCTGGAACACGAACCCCACCCGCGCCCGGAAGCCGTGGTTGAACTGCTCGTCCTCCAGTTTGTCCTCGGTCACCTCCTCGCCGAAGGCGGTGAACGTGCCCGAATCGGCGAACAGCAACCCGTCCAGGAGTTTCAGCAGCGTCGACTTGCCGCACCCGTTCGCCCCCAGCAGCGCCACCGTCTCGCCCGCCGCGACGGTCACGCTCACGCCGTCCAGGGCCGGGAACCGCTCGAGGTAGGAGTACCGCAGGTCCCGGCACTCGAAGACGACGCTCATCGGTCGGCCAGCAGCAGCGCCGCCGCGAACGCCGCGGCGGCCACCACGAACACGACGTCGACGCGCCGCAGGGAGAACCCGGCAAGGGTGCTGGCGTTGCCGGTGTACGCGCGGGCCGTCATCGCCTGGTGCACCTCCTCCGAGAGCTGGTGGGCCTTCCCGAAGAGGGTACCGGCCCCCGCCGCCACGAACGCCCGCCCGGCCGCGGTGGAGCGGCGCCCGCCGTCGCCGGTCAGGGTCCGGGCCTTGCGCGCGGTGTACATGTCGTCGACTGCGTCGAGCAGCAGGAACAGGTACCGGTAGGCCATCCCGATGATCAGCACGAAGATCTTCGGTACGCCCAGCGCCCGCAGCGCCGCCAGCAGCCGCACCCACGGCGTCGTCAGCGTGAGCAGCACCACCAGCGAGATCGAGGTGGCGACCCGGGCGATGATCAGGCCCGCGCCGTGCAGGCCCTGCTCGGTGATGCCCTCGGCGTGCCCGTGCCAGGTCCACAGCGGCAGCAGCACGTTGCCCGGTGTGACCACGGACAGCGTCGCGGGCAGCACCACGATCCCGGTGAAGATCGGGATGAACAGCCAGACCCGCTTGATGAAGAAGCCCAGCGACAGCCCGGAGGCCACGGCCAGGGCGACGGTCGCCACGTACGCGCCGGCCAGCAGCGGCAGCGAGTGCACCAGCGCCACCACGATCAGCAGCCCGACCATCGACACGAGCTTCACCCGCGGGTCGAGCCGCTGCAGCAGCCCCCGGCCGGCGGCGACGTCCTCCGAGAAGATCGCCTGCCGCAGCACCCCCGAGGCGCCCGCCAGGGTCTTGCCGACGAAGCTGCCCTTGCGCCGCCTCCCGATGCAGCCGCAGGGGCAGAGCCCGACCTCGGGCTCGAGCAGCCAGGCAGGAGCGGTCATGACCGTACCGGCGGCGAGTCCAGGTCGGCCGCCTCCCGCTCGCCCCCGCGCAGCCGCCCGATCAGCCAGGTCAGGCCGAACACCAGCGCGGCCACCACGACCACCCCGATCAGCGCGCTCACGATGTACTGCCACCAGCTCCCGCCCCCGTAGTCCGGCAGCAGCGTGCTCCCCCAGAAGTCGGTGTACTTCGCCAGCCCGGACGGCACGGCCGACAGCCCGTACTTACCCAGATCGAGGTCCTCCGGCGCGTCCTCCCCGAACGCACCCCCCGGCGCCAGCAGCCCCAGCGGGCTGATCACGGCCATGATCCCGAGCGTGACGAGCGCCGCGCGCACCGGCGAGACGGGCTTGCGCCGCACCTCGGCCTCGGTCAGCGGCACCTCGGGGGCGTTGATGCGCAGCAGCGGCACGTTGGCCCGCTGCAGGTAGGCGACCACGCCGCCGGTCAGCGCGCCCTCCACGACGCCGGCGATGATCAGGTGGGCGAGCATCATGGCCGGGATCGTCTGCGACAGGTGGAACGGCGCGTAGAGGGGGGTGCCGTCGGCCTTGTGGAACAGGTCGGGCTGGATGCCGAACTCGATCGCCGCGGCCAGCGCCGACATGTTGAGCCCGACGTACGCCCCGACGGCGCCGGCCCACACCCGCCGGGTCGAGGTCAGGGCGGTGTTGCGGGTCAGCAGGCGGTACACCCAGTAGCTGACGAACGGCAGGACGACCGCCATGTTGAAGGCGTTGGCCGGGAACGCGAGGATGCCGCCGTCGCCGAAGAAGAGCGCCTGGATGAGCAGGGCTATGGACACGGCGATGCACGCGGCCCACGGCCCGAGCAGGATCGCGATCAACCCGCCGCCGACCGCGTGCGCGGTGGTGCCGTCGGGGATCGGGATGTTGAACATCATCACGACGAAGGAGAAGGCGGCGCCGAGGGCCACGAGCGGCACGTACCGGCTCTTGACCACCTTCTTCACCCGGGCCGCGGACTGCCACCACAGCGGCAGCATGGCGAGGCCGAAGACGGCGCTGGTCTGCGGGCTCAGGTATCCGTCGGGAATGTGCACACCGTGCAGTCTTCCGCTATCGCAACTCGTTGGCAACAGCGAAGCCGGTGCGTAAAGGCCACTCGTGAATGAACACATGAACAACGGCACCCTTCCGGTTGAGCCGCCTTGTCCGCGGTACCGGCATCAGGCATCGTCGGATGTCGAAGCGGACGGAGGCCCACCGTGACCGAAACCCGTGACCGAACCGTGCCGCAGCAGGCGAAAGCACCGCGGCCGGCCGACTCGGTGCTGCCCGAACTGCGCGAGATGTGGTGGGAGAGCGGGGTGCGCGCCCGGGCCGAGGCCGGCACCTGGGCGGTCTTCGCCGAGCTGCCGAAACTGCTCTCCGCGGCGGTACGCCTCAGCTGGCGCGCCGACAAGGCCCGGACCCTGCTCGTCGGCGTGGCCACCGTCGGCTCCGGGGTCCTCGCCTCCTTCGGGCTGCTGGCGACCCGGCAGGTCCTCGTCGAGCTGTTCGCGGGCGGGCCCACCCCGGACCGGGTGACCGCCGCCCTGCCCGCCCTCGCCGCGCTCGCCGCCGTCACCGGGCTGCGGGCCACCCTCGGCATCGCCAGCGGCTACGCGCAGAACGGGCTCACCCCGCGGGTCGACCGGGAGGTGGAGCGCTCGCTGTTCGAGGTCACCACGGCGGTACGGCTCGATGCCTTCGACGCCGACGCGTTCGCCGACGACATGGAACGGGCCTCGCGCGGCACCGACTCCGCGGTCGGGCTGGTGCAGGGCGCGATGAACCTGCTCGCCGGGCTCGCGGGGCTGCTGGCCGTGGCGGCCGCGGTGCTCGTGGTCCACCCGCTGCTGCTGCTCGCGCTGCTGGTCGCCACGGTGCCGAACGCGTGGGCGTCGCTGCGGGCCGGGCACCAGCGGTACCGGACGTTCATCGCGGGCTCGGTGCGCCGCCGGCGGCTGTGGCTGCTGCACCGGCTCATGGCCGAGCGCGACTCCGCGACCGAACTGCGCTCCTACGGGCTGCGCAGGTTCCTGCTGGACCAGTACGACCGGGTGATGGGCGCCGAGACCGACATCCAGCTCGCCCTGGCCCGGCGGGTCACCACGACCACCAGCGTCGGATCGGTCATCGGCGGCCTGGCCACCGTCGGGGTGTACACCCTGCTGGGCCTGCTCCTGCTGCGCGGGCAGATCCCGATCGCGGCCGCCGCCACCTGCGTCATCGCGGTGCAGGCGGCGCAGCGCTCGCTGACCACGGTGACGCTGCAGATCGACCGGATCTACACCGACGGGCGGCACTTCGGCGACTACACCGGGTTCATGCAGCGGGCCGCGCAGTACCTGCCGGACGGCGCCGACACCACCGAGCGGAGCCGGCCGGACGCGCTGCGGACGCTCGAGGTGCGCGGGGTGTGTCTGGCCTACCCGGATCGCGACACGCCGGCCGTCGACGACGTGTCGCTGCGGGTGTACGCCGGGCAGACCGTCGCGTTCGTCGGCGAGAACGGCTCCGGCAAGACGACGCTGGCCTCGATGATCGCCGGGCTGCGCACGCCGGACGCCGGCACGATCGAGTGGAACGGCCGCCCGCTGTCCGCGTGGGACCCGGACGCGCTGCAGGCCCGCATGGCCGTCGTCACGCAGGAGTACCACAAGTGGCCGTTCACCGCCGCCACGAACATCGCGATCGGCGACGCCGCCGCCGAACCGTCGCAGCCGCGCATCGAGTCCGCGGCCGCCCGGGCCGCCGCCCACGAGATGATCGTCGAACTGCCGCACGGGTACGAGACGCTGCTCGACCGCACGTTCGCCAACGGCCAGGACCTCTCCGGCGGGCAGTGGCAGCGCATCACCGCCGCCCGCGGCTTCCTGCGCACCGCCGACCTGCTCATCATGGACGAGCCGTCCTCGGCCCTCGACCCGCGCGCCGAGGACGCGCTGTTCCAGGCGATCCGCGACCGGCAGGGCCGGCTCACCACGCTGCTCATCACCCACCGGCTGGCCAACGTCCGGCACGCCGACCGGATCTACGTGCTGCACCACGGCCGGATCGTCGAGCAGGGCACCCACGACGAGCTCATCGAGCGGGCCGGCCGCTACAGCGAGCTGTTCCGCCTGCAGGCCGCCGGGTACCTCGCCTGAACGTCCACACCGGACACTCCGGACACCCCGAACACTGCGGACACTGCGGACATCAGGGGCAGAGCTCCAGGACGCGGCGCCGGGCCGCGATCGGCCTGGCCGTGTGCACCAGCGCCTCCCGGACCGCCTCGACCGCCGGGGCGCCCGCCGCGGAGGCCCGGGCGGCGGTGAACACGGTGCGCTGCACCCGCTCCTCGCGCAGCCGCCGGGCGGTCAGCTGCGGCACGCCGGTGGCCAGCAGCGCCGGCAGCAGCGTCACCGCCCGGCCCGAGGAGACCAGCGCGGCCAGGATCAGGCCGTCGTCGGTACGGTGCCGGATGTCGGGCGCGAACCCGCCCAGCCGGTTGCACACGTTGCGGATGACCGCGTCCAGCCCGGTGCCGGGATGCCCGGACGCCCACGGCGAGCCGGCGCAGGCGGCCAGCCGCGCCGGCCCGCGCACCGGCAGCCCCGGATGCGCCGGGTGCAGGGCCAGCAGCACGTCCTCGCGCAGCAGGTCCCGCCGGTCGACGTCGCGGTGCCGCCCGACCGGCACCGCCTCGTACTCGATGCCGACGACCACGTCGACCGCCCGCGACCGCAGCTCGTCCAGGGCCGGGGCGGTCTCGCGCTGGATGACGTCGACCTCCAGCCCGGGCGCGGTCGTGCCGAGCCGGGCCAGTACCCCGGGCAGCAGCGCCAGGGCCATCGACTGCACGAGCGTGAGCCGCAGCCGCCCGCGCGGGCCACCGCCGAGGTGCGCGAGCTCGGTGCGCACCGACTCGTCGGCGGCCAGCGCCTCGGCGGCGTGCTCGGCGAGTCGCCAGCCGGCCGCCGTCAGCTCGACGTTGCGCCCGGCCCGGCGCAGCAGCGGCGCCCCCGCCTCCCGTTCGAGCTCGGCCAGCTGCACCGAGACCGACGACGGGCTGTAGGACAACGCCTCCGCGACCGCCGCGACCGTGCCCCGCCGGGACAGCTCGTGCAGCAGCCGCAACCGTCGCAGCTCCATCGTTCGGATTCTTCCACGCTTTCCCGTCGAAAACGTGCGCTTGTCCCCACGAATGGGTCAGGACGAACCTAAGACCATGGCTCTGGTACCCGTACTGCTCGCACCGTTCCTGATGGCCCTCGCCACGCTCGCCGAGCGCCGCCTCGGCCCGTCCGCCGCCGGCTGGGTGGCCGCGCTGCCGGTCAGCCTCGCGGTCGCCGTCACGGCCGTCGGGCTGCGGGCCGGTCCGGGCGCGGCGAGCGCGATGGCGTACTCCGCCGCCGGGCACGTGCCGGCCCAGGTCGGATTCGCGGTGGTCTTCGCCCTGGCGCTGGCCCGCCGGGGGCTGATCGCCGGGCTTGCCGCCGGTACCGGCGCGTATTTTGTCCTGGCTTGGATGCCGGCCGTCGTCGGCCTCGCGCTGGCCGTGCCCGCCCTGGTCCTGGCACCGCGGCTGATCCCGGCCGGCCCCCGCGAACCCGGCCGGTCCGGCGGTGCGCTGCTCACCTGCGCGGCCAGCGGCGCCGTCGTCGCCGCCGCGATCGGGGCCGCCGCGGTCGCCGGGCCCGTCGCCGCCGGAGCCGTGGCCGCGTTCCCGGCGATGAGCGCCACCCTCGCCGTCGCGGTCGCCCGAACGGCCGGAATCCGCGCCGCCGGGCACGCCCTGGCCGGGCTCGTCCGCTCGCTGCCCTGCTACGGAACATTCGCCCTGGTCACCGCCCTGGCCGCCGGTCACGTGGGTCCGGCCGCGGCGCTCGTGGCGCTGCCGGCCGCGCTCGCCGCCGGGTGGCTCACGTGGCGCGGTGTTCCCGCGCGGGCAACGATTACGGCACCATGAATCCAACGGGGTCACCGTGACGGGAGGTCGGCGTTGGCAGGTCCGGGGTACTTCGAGGTCCGCACCCGTGACCGGGAGGTGGCCGCCGACGCGCTGCAACGCGTCGCCGCGCACCGGCCCCGGATGCGCTTCGCCGACCCCGAGGCGGTCACGGTGTCGCTGCGCAACGCCAACTTCGACGGCCTCGGCGCCGACCTGATGCGCTTCGGCGGGCTGCACTACGGTGCCGCCGTCGACCCGATGGACTTCCTGCTCGCCGGATTCATCGTCGATGGCCGCGGCGCCGTGCAGGCCCGCGACACGAGCAGCGAGATCCCGCGGCACGGCGGTTTCCTGTACCCGACCGGCATCCCCTTCGCCGCCGAGTACGAGGAGGCCACGCTGGCCACCGTCCGCATCCCGCTCCCGGTGATCGCCCAGGTGGCCGAGGCGGCGACCGGCCTGCCCGCCGCCGACCTGCGCTTCGAGGCCGTCACCCCGGTGTCGGAGTCGATGCGGCGCTACTGGGCGGCGACCGCCGTACACCTGACCCGGCACCTGGCGGCGCCGGACGCGAACCTGCCCCCGCTGCTGCTCGACCAGCTGCGCCGCCTGGCCGCCGCGTCGCTGCTGTCGGTGTTCCCGAACACCACGATGACCGCCACGCGCCTGCCGGATCCCGGCCGCGTCCCGCCCGCCGCGGTGCGCCGCGCCATCGCCTTCATGGACGCCCACGCCGACGAGCCCCTGACCGCCGCCACCATCGCCGCCGCGGCCGGCATCGGCGTGCGCGGATTACAGGTCGCGTTCCGCCGGCACCTGGACCAGACGCCGCTGGAGTACCTGCGCCGCATCCGCCTGGACCGCGTCCACCGCGAACTGCAGGCCGCCGAACCGGGGGAGGGCGCCACGGTCAAGGCGATCGCGCGCCGCTGGGGCTTCGCCAACCCCGGCCGCTTCACCGCCGAGTACCGCAACGTCTACGGCAACCTGCCGAGCCGCACGCTACGCACGTGAGGCGGTGACCCGGCGCGGCTGCCCGCGCCGCCGGTCGGCCGCCTGCGCCACCGCCGCCGACCCGGCCAGCAGCGCGATCCCGGCGGCGGCGATGAACGGCAGCCAGTCGCCGATCGAGGCGATCGTCACGTGCGTCTTGTACACGATGCCGACCACGGCGACCATCGGCAGCGCCGTGCCCAGCACGCTCGACCGGGTGTACCCGAACCGGATCAGCAGCGGAAACTGCAGGGCGACATTCACCGCGAACACCGCCCACGACAGCACCACGGCATCCGCGAGCGTCCCGGCCCCGAGCGCCACCCCCTGCACCCGGGCGAGCACCACCGCGAGCACCGTCCCGGCCCCCGCGATGGCCAGATACAGCCCGACCGCCCACGCATAGTGCCCGGCCACCACGGCCCGCCGCGGCACCGGCAGCACCGCGTACAATGTCTCCAGCCCAGCCTTGTCGGCCACGTTGAACGGCATCCCCGCATACTGCGCCGTGAACAGCAGCACCAGCGCGGGCACGAACACCGCCGGCTTGTTCGCGAAGATCAGCACGCCAACCCCGAACAACAACAAGGCCTGCATCTTGTACGGCATGATCGTCCGCAGATCCAGCACCGCGATCCTGGCAACGCCGTTCATACGCCCCTCCCACTGCTCGCGGCGGTGACCCGCGCGACGGCTCTCATGCGGCGCCTCCCGTGGACGCGGACGTGGTCCGCGCTCGAGGCGGGCGGGCGCCGTTCGACGGCTTTCATGCGGCGGCGCTTCCGGTGGGCGCGGACGTGGTCCGTGCCCGGGTCGGGCGGGCGCCGATGTGCACGGCGATGTCGTCCAGGGTCGGCGCCTCGACGAGGACGTGGCCGCCGAGCCGGTCCGCCTCCTCCGCCGGGACGAGCGCCTGCGCGCCGGTCGGGGTGCGCCGCACGCCGATCAGGTGCACGCCCGTGCCGTCGAGGTCGTCGGGGCCGCCGCGGACCACCCGGTACGCGGCCAGCACGTCGTCCTTCGTCCCGGTCCGCACGATCCGCCCGCCGTGGATGAGGGTCACGTAGTCGCCGATGCGGTCCAGGTCGGCGGTGATGTGCGTGGAGAACAGCACGCTGTGCCCCTCGTCCAGCAGGAACTCGCCGATGATCCCGGTCAGCTCGTCCCGGGCGACCGGGTCCAGCCCGCTGGTCGGCTCGTCGAACACCAGCAGCCGGGCCCCGTGCGACAGCGCCACGGCGATCATGAGCTTCACCGACATGCCGCGCGACAGCTCCCGCACCTTCGCCCGCAGGTCGAGCCCGAACTCGTCGAGCAACTGCCGGTACCGGTGCGGATCCCAGCGGTCGTAGAACGGCCGCAGCGCCCGCTCGGCCTCGCTGAGCCGCCAGTCGCCGACCAGGAACGCGTGGTCGAGCACCACGCCGACGTCCTGGCGCAACGCCACCGGCCCGGGCACCGGCCGCCCGAGCAGCTCGATCGCGCCGGAGCCGATCGGGCGCATGCCGAGCAGGCAGTGGATCGCGGTCGTCTTGCCGGCCCCGTTGGCGCCGATCAGCCCCATGACGTACCCGGTCGGCAGCTCGAAGCTCAGGTCCCGCAGCGCGAAGCCGTTGCCGACCGCCTGCGTGCCGACCCCGCGCAGCGCGAAGGCCAGATCCTCATCGCTCACTGCGGACCTCCTCCTCGGGCGTGCCGACCCCGCGCAGCGCGAACGCCAGATCCTCATCGCTCACTGGGGACCTCCTCCTCCGCGGCCAGCAGGCCGTCCAGCAGGTGGATGAGCTCGTCCCGGCCGAGCCCGGCGCGGCGCGCGGCGTCCAGGGCGGCCTGCAGCCCGTCCTCGACCTGGCGCAGCAGCTGCTCGCGGACCAGCGCGGTGTCCAGGGGCAGCACGTAGGCGCCCTTGCCGGGGACGGTCGCGATGTACCCGGCGTTCGCCAGTTCCGCGTACGCCCGGGTCGTGGTGATGACACTGATCCGCAGGTCGCGCGCGAGCGCCCGGACCGACGGCAGGACCTCGCCCTCGGACAGTTCACCGGTCAGGATGGCCATCCCGACCTGTTCCTTGATCTGCTCGTAGAGCGGTACGCCCGCACTGTTGGACAACACCACCCGCACGACGGCCCTCCATCCGGTGCCCGACTGTACATGGACACTATAGACAGCAAGGACGGCGGCACCGCAAGACCCGTGTAAAGGAATCGGGGCGCCCATGCGTAAGGCAGGTGTGGAACGTGAACGGAAGGACTTCGCGGACTTCTACGCGCGGTCCAGGGACTCGTGCCTGCGCGCCGTGCTCGCCACCGAGGGCGACCGGGTGCTGGCCGAGGACCTGGTCGCCGAGGCGTTCGCGCGGGCCTGGGCGTCCTGGACCAAGGTGAGCCGGCATCCGGTCCCCGCGGCATGGGTGGTGCGCACCGCCCTCAACCTGCGGGTGTCATGGTGGCGGCGGCTGCGGCGCGAGGTCGCCCTGGACGGCCACGACCGGCCCCAGCCCGCCGAGGAGGCCGCCGGCATCGACGGGGCCCTGCTAGCCGCGATCCGGCGACTGCCGCCGCGCCAGCGCGAGGTGCTCGTGCTGCGCATCTGGCTCGACCTGGACACGGCCGTCGTGGGCGAGGTGCTCGGCATCTCGCCCGGCACCGTCGCCGTGCATCTGTCCCGTGCCATCGCAACCCTGCGGGCGAGCGCGCCCGTGGCCCGGATTGGGAATCGACCATGACAGACGACGAGGTGTTGGACGCGGTGAAGAAGACTCTGGCCGACGTACAGATGGACCGGCCGATCGAGACCATCGAACAGCGCGGGCGGACCCGCCGGCGCAACCGTGGCCTGCTGGGCGTAGCCGCCGGCGCCGGCCTGGCCGCGCTGGCCGCGGTCGCGGTGGCCGTGCCCCTGCTCGGCGGCGACCCGGCCGCCCCCACGCAGACCGCCCCCGAGACCGGCGGCGCAGCGGAGGCCCCGGCCCTGGAGCCGGCGGCCTTCGCGGTGACCAAGCAGGCGGACGGCTCGGTCGAGCTGGTCCTGGACTACAAAAAAATCCTGAACCCGGACGCCCTGCAGAAGGCCCTCTCCGACGCCGGCATCCCCGCCGTCGTCAAGGCCGGCGTCCTGTGCACCCCCCAGGCCAAGGAACTCCCCGGCGCCGACACCGTCTTCCGCGTCAAGCGAGTCGAGGAGGCCGGCGAGTCCCGCTACGACCTGATCATCAACCCGGCGAAAATGCCGAAGGACAGCGTCGTGTACTTCAGCGTCTTCGCCGTCCACAAGGGCGAGAACTACGCAAAGGCGGCCCAGTACCTGGTCACGAAGGACGCAGCCATGAACTGCCGCGCCATCGTCTGAACTCCCACCGCACCGCGGGCCGTGCCCTTCCAGGGCCCGGCCCGCGCTTCGTCTCAGTCAAGGCTGCGCTTCGGCGTTTCCCACCGCATGACGAGCTCGGTGCGCCCCTTCTCCGTGCGCCGGGTCGTCCAGGCCGCCTTGGGCTTGCGAACGGTGCTTTCGATCGACATGAGATGCTCCTTTGGCCTGCGTTCCGTAAGTTGCTCTCAGTCTGCCGTTCACCTCCGGTTCAACTCATTCACCCAATTGACACCTGCCCCGTGAGCCCGGCCACACCCACCGCTCCCGCCCGTTCCCGCCCGCGTCGCCCGTTCCCGCTCCCGTTCCGCCCGCGCCCGCCGCGCCCGCCGCGCCCGCTCCCGCTCCCGCTCCCGCTTCCGCCCGCGCCCGCTTCTGCCCGCTCCAGCCGCGCCCGGCGACCGCCCTGCCGTCCACAGCTCGTCCCGATCGCGTTTTCCACGAGCCGCGCGAACGGTCCACTGCGGACGCGACGACGGCGAACGGCCCAAGTCCGCCCGCCGCCGTCCCTCAACCGCCCGCCGCTCGCAGTGCCCGTCCGCCGTCCGCTGTGCCCGTCCGTCGTGGCCGCCCGCTGTCCGCTGTGCCAGTCCGTCGTGACCGCCCGCTGTCCGCTGTGCCCGTCCGTCGTGGCCGCCCGCCGTGCCCGGCTGCCGTCGCCGTCCGCCGTGCCCGCCCGCCGTGCCCGCCCGCCGTGCCCGCCCGCCGTGCCCGCCCGCCGTGCCCGCCCGCCGTCGCCGTCCGCCGTGCCCGCCCGCTGCCCGCCCGCCGCTGGGCCCGATCGCCGGCCGGGTCAGGCTGGCTGCAGGGCCGGGGCCGGGGCCGGGGCCGGTGAACGTCGGGCCGCTACCGTGCCCAGCGCCAAGGTCGCCAGCACCACCGCCGCCAGGAACCCGCGGTCCAGCGCGCCCGATGCCTGCCCGATCAGCCCGAACGTCGTGTGCGCTGCCAGTGCGCCCGTGCACGCCGCGATCACGTGCGCTCTGGTCCAACCGGCGGCGGCGGACCAGCGGCTCATGACGTACACCAGCGAAATCACGACGATTGTCGCGCCCAGCATCGGCAGCAGCGCCCACGCACCCCGCGTGAAGAGCGGCTGATGCGCCCCACCGAACGGCCAGACCAGGACGAAGAACGCCAGCGCACCGACCCCGGTCACCAGCCCCACCACCAGCGGTCGCGGCGGCACCAGCGCCGACCGCAGCCGCAGTGCCGTCGCCGGCCGCAGGTGCACCCGCAGCGCCACCACCGCCAGCAGCAGCGCGACCGCGGCGAAGACCAGCGCGGGCGCCAGTGGCATGGTGTAGCCGGGGTCCTGCGACGGCGGCACGCTCACCCGCACCACGAACGCGCCGAACGCCGCGATGAGCCCCGTCGCGATGAGCCCGCCCCGCCGCAGGTACGGCCGGGTCCCGTGGGCCGGGAAGCACAGCTCGACCAGCACCACCGGGATCGTGACGCTGAAGACCGCGTGGTACACCAGGTTCAGCAGCGCATAGTCCGTGTTCAGGCCGAACAGCCGCGGCGCCCACTCGGCCGCGTGGTACAGGTTGGGGCTGGTCAAGCTCTGCAGCACGATCCCCTCCTCGACCACCCCGTAGGCGACGCCCATGAGCAGCAGGTTCGCGTAGCCGCCGCCGGTGCGCCGGACGAGTTCGCGCACGAGGAGCGCGCCGCCGCCGTACATCGGCGTGAACACCAGCAGCGCCCACTCCTGCCGCAGCGGGATCGTGCCCAGGGTCAGCTCGGCGACGACCGGCGCGGCCAGCACCAGCAGCCACGCGGCCCGGCGGTTGCGCGGCCGCTCGTCGACCACGGCGGGGAACGCGGAGCGCACCACCGGGCGGTTCACGGCCACGATCAACACCGCCAACAGCCCCAGTTGTACCCCCTGCAGCCCCCGCAGCCACGCCGGGTTCTGCGAGGTCAGGAACACGAACGCCACCGCCACGAACCCCGCCGCGGAGGCGATGCGCACCCGCCGGTGGGCGGTGGCCACCCCGCGCAGTAACCGGGGCGCGAGCCAGACGTAGAGCCCGGCCAGCGCCAGGACCATCGCGGAGCGGGTCCAGGTGGTGGCGGTCAGGCCGCCCGGGTGGAACACGAGCGTGAGCACGGCAATGGTGACGCTCACCGTCAGGCTGGCGATGAGCAGCCCGACCACCACGCGGATGGCGTTGCGCTGCTGGGTTGTCATGCCATCGACGCTATGGAATCCGGACGGCGAGCACCTCGGCCCGCAGACCGGTCTCTTTTCTCAGTCTTTTGGCCGAGGACGGCGGGACCGCAACACCTTAGGCTGACGGCCGAGGTTTCACGAGCCCGAGGTCATACGCCAGCACGACCGCCTGCACCCGGTCGCGGACGCCGAGCTTGCGCAGGATCGCGGACACGTGGGTCTTGACCGTCGCCTCGGTCACGACCAGCTGGGTCGCGATCTCCGCGTTGGCCGCGCCCCGCGCCAGCAGCCCGAGCACCTCCCGCTCCCGCTCGGTCAGCTGCGCGAGCGCCCCGACCGGCGCCGGGGGAGTGGTGTCGGTGGCCACGAACCGGTCCAGCAGCCGCCGGGTCGCGGTCGGGGCCAGCAGCGCCTCGCCGCGCGCCACGACCCGGATCGCCTCGACGAGCTCGGCCGGGCGCACGTCCTTGAGCAGGAACCCGCTCGCCCCTGCCCGCAGCGCCGCGTACAGCGTCTCGTCGAGGTCGTACGTCGTGAGGATGATGACCCGCGGCCGCTCCCCGGCCGCCGTCAGCCGGGCCGTCGCCGTGACCCCGTCCGTGCCCGGCATCCGCACGTCCATGAGCACCACGTCCGGGTCGGTGGCCCCGGCCAGGCGCACCGCCTCCGCGCCGTCCCCGGCCTCGCCGACCACCTCGAGGTCGTCGCGCGCCTCGATGATCATCCGGAAGCCGGAGCGGACCAGCGCCTGGTCGTCCGCGATGAGCACCCTGATCGTCACGCGTGTCCTCCCGTACCCTCGTCGATCGGCAGCCGCGCCGACACCTCGAACCCGCCGCCCGGATGCGGCCCGGCGGCGAACGCCCCGCCGAGCAGCGCCGCCCGTTCCCGCATGCCCGCCAGGCCCTGCCCGCTCCCGCGGTTCGCCGACGGCACCGTCCCGCCGTTGCCGTCGTCGCGCACCCGCACCTCCACCGCCCCGTCCCCGACCCGCACGGTGACCGTCGCCGACGACCCGCGGGCGTGCCGCAGCGCGTTGGTGAGGGCCTCCTGCACGATGCGGTACGCCCCCAGCTGCACCGCCATCGGCACCTCGCCCTCGCCCTCCCGCAGCACCTCGACCGGCAGCCCGGCCGCGCTCACCGTCCGCCCCAGCTCGGCCACGTCGTCCAGCGTCGGCTGCGGCCCGCTCTCGCCGTTCTGGTCGTCGCGCACAGTACGCAGGAACCATCGCAGTTCCGCCAACGCCTGCCGTCCCGCCTCCTCCGTGCGGCGCAGGGCCTCCCGGGCCTTGCCGGGGTTCACCTCGAAGATGTCGTCGGCCGCAGCCGCCTGGACCACCATGACCGACACGGTGTGCGAGAGCACGTCGTGCAACTCCCGCGCGATCCGGGCCCGCTCCTCCAGCGCCGCCTGCCGCCGCTCCGCCACCCGCCGCGCCCCGCGCGCCCGGGCCTGCGCGCCCCAGCTCCACGCGAGCAGGCACGCCACCAGCCACAGCCCGGCCGGCAACCAGCGCTGCTGCGCCAGCGGCGGCCCGCACACCGCGACCACGGCGAGGGCGAGCATCCACAGCGACTCCCCGGCCGGTCGCAGCCACGCGAACGTGCACAGCACCACGAACGCCACGCCCGGCCCGAACGCCGGCACCAGCACCTGAAACCCGGCGCTGACGGCGAGCACGATCGCGGTCCCGGCCCGCGGTCGCACGTCAAGAACCCAGAGCCCCGCCGCTTGTACCGCGATGAGCCCGCACGCCACCGCCCGCACCCACAGCGGCCCGTCGAAGACCAGCACCGGCACCGACACCACGACGGAGCCCACGACGAGCAGGCGCTTCCACCGCGGTGCCAGCCGCACCGTGTACCCGTCGCCGCCCATGTCGTCGACCTTACGCAGTTAATGCGTTGCCCGCGCCCCGGCCCCGCGCGTACCGTTGGTGTCACAAGCGAAACGGGCGAGCCCCGACGGAAGCCCCCAGCGAAAGGCCAGAACGATGACGACGACGTGGACCACGACCGGGACCCGGCTACAGCCGGCGCTCGGCGGTGCGCTCGTCGCCCTGGCCGAGTGGCTGGAGCGCGGACGGTGGCAAGGGTAAGGCCTCGACAGGCCCCCTCCAGCCGCCCGCCCCGCTCAGGGACCCGGGCGGTTTGCTGTATCTGCCCTAGGGGTGTAGCTCAACTGGCTGAGCGTCGGTCTCCAAAACCGAAGGTTGCAGGTTCGAGTCCTGTCACCCCTGCGCACGCGTGTTCGTTGACAACTCCACAGCGGATGGATCGTTTGATGGCGGGTTCGGCCAGCGGTCAGGCCGCCGCGTTCTCAGCGCGGAAACAGGGGTTCGACTCCCCTACTCGCTACCAGGCCATCGAGGTGTTCCAGGCTACATACTTGGCTTCCACCCAAGCGTAACGGGTTCGAGTCCCGTCGATGGCTCAGATTCGTTCCGGGGTACGGCGCCGGCGTCCGTGGCCGCGCTCTGAACGCGGCACCCGCAGGTTCGACTCCTGCCCCCGGAGCTCCACAGTGGATGGACCTGCCAATGCAGCACGAGTGGTGGTGCACCGGATTCGTAACCCGGAGGAGGGAGTTCGACTCTCCCCGTTGGCCCGGTGGGGCGGCAGCTCCATGCACCAGCAACACACCCTGCCCGGGTGGCCCAATGGAAGAGGCCGTCGGCTCAGACCCGGCGTACTGGGGGTTCGACTCCCTCCCCGGGTACCGGATCCATCCACTGTGGAGTTTCAGCGGCCGGTGATGTGCTCCGGCTCGATGGTGAGCAGGAGGCGGACCTGGTCGCGGCCGCCGTACCACGGGTACGGGCCGCCCAGGTAGCGCTGGGCCAGGACCTCGATGTGCTCGGCGGCGCCCTCCTCGGTGACGGCGGCGACGCGGCCGCGGACCTGGAAGTAGCGGCTCGTCTCGTCGGGGTCGCCGATCGCGACGGCGACGCGGGTGTCGCGCTCGATGTTGCGGACCTTCTGGTGGCCGCGGACAGTGTTGATGAGGACGTGCTTGCCGTCGGTGTCGGCCCAGGTCTGGGTGATCTGCGGCGAGCCGTCGGGCATGAGAGTGGTCAGGTAGCAGAGACTGTTGCGCTCGAGCAGGTCGCGCAGGCCATCGGGAAGATCCACGTGGCGAAGGCTATCGCACGCACACGCACGCGGCGAAAGGGACATGTCCGAATTATCCGAGCAGCACCCGCAGCAGGGCGAGGGCGTACGCGTCCTCCGGGGTGGCGCCGAACGAGTCGGGGCGGTCGGCGACGCGCACCCGCCAGCCGTCGCCGGAGCGGTCCAGGGCGTGGAAGGCGTTGCCCAGCAGCGCGCGCAGCTGGTGCTCGTGCGGCAACCAGATCGCCTCGTCGCGCTCGATGTCGTCCAGGGCCCACTCGGTGGTGCCGTTGAAACCGATCACCGTCTCGCCGCCGGGCAGGTCGTGCACCTGGATGATCATGTCGCTGAGCACGAAGGCCTGGTCGTCGAGGCCCCGGTCCGGGATGGCGAACCGGTCGCCGGGGGCGGGGCGCCAGGCCAGGCCGGCTTCGCGCAGTTCGGTGGCGAGTTCGATGCTTATCACCGTTCCATGGTGCCGTAGGGTCGGGCGATGATCGTGATCACGGGGGCCGCGGGCGGCGTGGCGGGCCGGCTGCGCCTGGATGGGGAGCTTCGGCGTACCGATATCATCGAAGGACCGGGGATCGTCGCGGGTGACCTCGCCGATCCGGGGTTCGCGCGCGCGGTGATCGCCGGCGCCGACGCGGTCGTGCACCTCGCGGGCCAGGCCGATCCCAGCACGCCCTGGCCGGGGCTGCGGGTGCCGAACGCCGACGTCACCGCCAACGTCCTCGACGCCGCGGTCGCCGCCGGGGTGCGCCGGGTCGTGCTCGCCTCGTCGCTGCACGCGATGGCGGGCCACATCGACGCCGGCCGCGACTTCGTGCCGGAGGACCTTCCGCCGTACGCCTGCTGCCCCTACGGCGCCGGCAAGGTCCTCGGCGAGCAGCTGGCCCGCTGCTACGCCGACGTGTGGGGCCTGTCCACCGTCTGCCTGCGGCTGGGCGGCGTGGCGGAGCGACCGCTCGGGGCGAGCTGGCGCGGCGGCTGGCTGAGCCCGGGTGACCTCAACCGCCTCGTCGCCGCGGCGCTCGCGGCCGACGTGCGCTTCGGGGTGTACCACGGAATCTCCGCCAACACCCCGCGCGTCTACGGCTGCACGCTGCCCGGCTACCACCCCGTCGACGACTCGGCCGCGTTCGCCGATCTCCCGGACGACCTGACACCACCGGCGGCGGACCGGCCGCGTTGGGGGATCGCGCACCGCAGCTGACGACGCTCCGGCGGCGCTCCGAAAGCGATGGCGTTGCGAAAGTGATGGCGTTGCGAAAGTGATGGCGTTGCGAAAGTGATGGCGCTGCGAAAGTGATGGCGCTGCGAAAGTGATGGCGCTGCGAAAGTGATGGCGCTGCGAAAGTGATGGCGTTGTGAGAGCCGGGGCCGCTCCGGTGCGCGTCCGTGTTGACGGTGCGCGGCGGCGCTGCGAAAGCGATGGCGCTGCAAAGCGACGGCGCTGCAAAGCGACGGCGACGCGAAAGCCGGGCCGCTCCGTGCGCGCCCATGTCGACGACGTGCGGCGGCGCTGCGAGCGCGACGGTGCTGCGAAGCCGGGGCCGCTCCGGTGCGCGCGCCCGTGTTGACGACGAGCGCCGGTGCGCGCCCGTATTGGCGACGCGCGGTGGGATTTCGAACGCCCGGGACGGCTGGCGCGTGTTCGCAGGTGAGGGCGGGTGGCCGTACCCCGGAATCGGGACATCCGGCGCAACCGGCATGATGTCGCGCATGGCTCACACGGCAGTGGTCACGGTCGCCTGCGCGCCCGGGGACGCGGGGCACGTCGACGCGGTTCGGGACCTGTGGATTCTGTTGCGGGCGGCCGGATTCGACGCCCGCGTGCAGTCCCGCGACGGCTTGAGTACCGACTCCATCGTACTCGAAATCGGCGACCATCGGCGCGAGGTGGCCCTCGGCGCGCTGGCCGGCGACGACCTGACCTGGCTGCGTGAGCACCACGCGGCCCCGGCGAGCACGCACGAGCTGCGGCTGGCGGTCGGGGTCGGCGGCGGGCGGGTGCGCAGCACGGTCACGCTCGCCGGTGAGGTGCTGTGCGAGCGCGACGAGCCGCTGCCGTTCGGCCGGGACGAGGTGTGGGATCTGCTCGACCTGCCCGACGCCGAGGCGCGGGTGGCCCGGCTCGGGCAGCGGCTCTCGGCGGCGCTGTTCGACGCCGACGCCCTCGACTACGTGACGGTGCTGCTGAGCGAGGGCGTCGCCGGGACCGTGCTCGATGTGCTCGTCGAGGCCGACGGGCCCGCCCACGAGCTGCCGTTCGAGCTGCTGCGGCTCACCGATCAGCGGGCGCTGGTGGCGGTGGACGGCGTGCGGCTGACGCGGATGGTGGCCGGCGTACGGGTACCGGCGAAGCAGACGGAACCCGGGCCGCTGAAGATTCTCGTGGCGGTCGGCGCGCCCGACCGGACCGAGAACCCGCCGCTGGACGTCGAGGCCGAGATGCAGGCCATCGTGTCCGTCGTCGGCGAGGTCGGGCGGGCCGAGATCACGATCCTGGAGGTCGCCGGGGTCCGGGAGATCGCCGAGGCGCTGCGCGGCGACGCGTATCATGTGCTGCACCTGTCGGCGCACGGCTCGCCGTACGGCGTGGAGCTCGAGGACCGCGACGGCAACGCGGTCGACGTGCGCGCCGAGGACCTGGTGCGCGCGCTGCGCCGGGGTGGCCGGCCGCTGCCGCTCATCGTGCTGTCCAGCTGCGGCGGGGCCGCCGACGCGGACGCCGGGCTGGCCGTGACCCTGCTGCGGCACGGCGCCGACCGGGTGCTGGCGATGCAGACCTCGATCACCGACTGGTACGCGACGCGCCTGCTCACCGGCGTGTACCGGGCTCTCGCCGAGGACAACGTCAGCGTGGCGGCGGCCGTCGCCCGTTCGCGGGCCGCGCTGTTCGAGGAGTCGGCCGGCCGGCGCCCCGAGTACGCGGTGCCGGCGCTCTTCGCCGCTTCCGACGGGCCGTTGTGGGATGCGGGGGCACGGGAGGTACACCTGCGGAACCCGACGGAACTGCCAACGGGCGCGGGCGTTCGCGAGATGCTGCTGGGCGACCTGGTCGGCCGGCGCGCGCTGCTGCGCACGGTCACGCAGCTGCTGCGCGACGAGTCCGCCGGGCAGCCGCTCGTCAACGGCGTCGTGCTCACCGGGCCGGCGGGCATCGGCAAGACGGCGCTCGCGGGCCGGGTGGTCGGCCGCCTCCGGGACGACGTCGACGACCCGTGGACGATCGTGGTGCACGCCGGTGTCTGGAACCCGCCGCAGCTCTTCGCCGACCTTACCGCGGCCGGCGTCGAGACCGACAATCCCGGCGCAATCGCCGAGGCCCTGCGCACCCGCCGAGTGCTGCTGGTGTTCGACGACTTCGAGCAGAATCTCACCGTCGGCGGCGAGGCGTTCGCCGACCCGGGCTTCGGCGAGCTGCTCACCACGCTGACCGCCGCCGCCGAACGGGGCAAAATCCTTGTCACAAGCCGTTATCCGGTACCGCAGGCCGCCCTCCTGGCCCGCATCGACGTCCCGCCCCTGACCGACGCCGAGCTGTCGAGGCTCCTGCTGCGCCTGCCCGCCGTGCGCGGACTGTCCACTGAGGACATCAGCCTGATCGTGGCGACCGTGGGCGGCCACCCGCGCCTCGTCGAGTTCGTCGACGCCCTGCTGCACGGCGGCGCGCGGCTGCCCGAGGTGACCGAGCGCCTGCGTAGGCTGACGAAGCTCGACCACATCGGACAGTCGGACGCGGGCGAGGCGGCCCGCCAGGCGATCGCCCTCGGCGCCCAGGACGTGCTGCTCACCGAGCTGCTCGACCTCGTCACCCCGGACGAGCGCCAGACCCTGCTGCAGGCGGCCGTCTTCCGCATCCCGGTGAGCGCCGCCGATCTGGCCTTCGCGCTGTCCACTGAGGACGTCGAGGCCGTCTCGACACGGCTCGACCGCCTGCGCGACCTGACCCTGATCGGCGCGGGTGCGGGTGCGGGTGCGGGCGCGGGTGCGGGCGCGGGCGCGGGCGCGGGCGCGGGCACGGGTGCGGGTGCGGGTGCGGGCGCGGGTGCGGGGGAGGGCGGCGCGGCCGTCGAACCCTGGCTGCGCGAGGCACTCACCAAGGCCCAGGGCGACCGCCTCGCCGAACGGCACGGCCGCGCGGGCGCCGTGTGCCGGCACCGCGTCGAGGCGGGCGAGGCCGATTTCGCCACCGTGCTCGAGGGCGTGTACCACCTGCAGGGCGACGATCTCGCGACGTTCGCCGAGGCCGTGCTGCCCAAGCTCGCCGGCGAGGTCGCGGTGGCGGCCTTCCTCGGCGACGTGACGGAGGCGCTGCCGCGGGAGCATCCGGCGTACCTGGAGCTGCTGACCCGCTCGCGGGACGCCCTGGCCGCATCCGGCAGCACCACCGCAGCCGCCGCCCAGGGCGCCCTCGTCCTCGAGCTCACGGCGGACGACCCGGTCGCGCTGAGCGCCGCCCTCGACAGCCAGGCCCGGATCCTGCACCGCCTGGGCCGGCTGACCGACGCGCGCGAGCACTACGAGCGGGCCCTGGCCATCGACACCGAGCTGGCCGCGGCCGACCCCGACGACGTGGTCCTGCGGCGCAACCTGGGCCTGAGCCACCAGAAGCTCGTCCGCGTCGCCCTGGACGACTCCGACCCCGACCGCGCCGCGGCGGCGGCGACCGAGTCCCTGCGCATCCGCCGCGAGCTGCTGGCCTCGGACCCGTCGAACGTCGGCCTGCAGTGGGATCTGGCGGTCTGCCTCGGTACCGCCGCCCTGGTCACACAGCCCCGCCCGCTCCTGGAGGAGGCCCTCGCCATCTGGCGCACCCTCGCCGCCGCCGACCCGGACAACGGCACCCTGCTGGAGCACCAGTTCGACTGCCTGGACGCACTGTCGGACGAACTGTCGAATGTGGACGAGGAGCACTTCCGCGAGCTGACCATGGAAGCGGCCGCGATCGCCGGCCGCCTGACCGACGCCGACGAGGGCAACGCGGGGTACCAGCGCAAACTCCTCCAGTCGTACTGGCGCCTGACCGACCTGGACGTGCGCGCCGGGGACCTCGCGTGCGCCGAGGGCCACGTGAAGGCGGCGGCGGTCCTGGCCCAGCGCCTGGCCGACGGCGACCCGGCCAGCGCCGACGCCCAGCGGGACCTGGCTTCGGGGTTCGGCCGGCAGGCCGACTTCGCCTTGGCCGCCGAACATCCGGAGGAGGTCCGCGGCTACCTGGAACGCGCCGCGGAGACGACGGAGGCGCTGGTCCACCGCTTCCCCCGGACCGGCGCCCTGCACCGCGACCTGGCCGCGGCCCGGGAGCGACTGGGCGACTGGCTGCGCGACACGGGCGACGCGGTGGCGGCCCGGGCCTTGTACCGCCAGGCCTTGTCGAGCCGCCGCCGCCGGGCCGCGCTCGACCCGGAGGACACCGCGTCGCTACTGTCCCAGGCGGATGTGCACGACCGGATCGCCGCCCTGGACGAGGCCGCGGGCCACAAGTCCCGGGCGCGCCGGCACCGCCAGACCGCCGCGGAGCTGCGACAGGCTGGTTGATCACTGCTCCGGCGGCGGTTGGCGATCGCGCGGTTGGTAAATCGCGGTTGATGACCGCCGCCATTCGATCGACGGTTGTTCGATCGCGCCTGTTTGGTCGTCGCCTGTTCGATCGCGGCTGTGTGATCGCGGCGGTTGGTGGTCGGCTGGATGGTCGCGGCTGGTTGACGGGGCCGGCGGATCACGGCTGTGTGGTCGCGGCTGTGTGGTCGCGGCTGGTTGATCGAAAAGTCGGGCGCTGGCGCGCCGCGACTTTTCGGACTTATACCCCGTCAGGGGACTCGCGCGGTTTGATGGCATTTTTGGGCTGTCACATTCCCTGGCGCGGCGGTGCTTGGTAGATGTGAAGCAGGATGTGCTGCCGGCCGAGCGGAGGGACGCCGAACCCGTGTCGAGTCCGCCGAGGCGAGGACCGGCCGTGCGGGCCGACCTCGAAGAGGTGTTCCGCACCGCGTACCCGCGTGTCGTCGCCGTCGCCGCGCGGGTTCTCGGCTCGCGTGATCAGGCCGAGGACGTGGCTCAGGAGGCGTTCCTGGCGTTCGGCCGCTCGACGGTACCGGCGGGGGAGGCAGTTGGCTGGCTCTGCGTCGCCGCCGCGCACACCGCGCTCAACCTGCTGCGCTCCGGTCGCCGCCGCGCCACCCGCGAGTCGGCGGCCGGCGGGGCGGACGCGTTCGCACCCGACATCGCCGACGACGTGGTGGCCCGCGACGAGCGCCGGCGGGTGCGGGCCGCGCTGGCCAGGCTGCCCCGGCGACAGGCCGTCGCGCTCGTACTGCGGCACAGCGGCCTGAGCTACGCCGAAGTCGCCGCCGCCCTCGAACTCTCGCCCGGCAGTGTCGGCACCATCGTGCGGCGGGCCGAATCCGCCTTACGCAAGGAGCTGGACCGCCATGCACGCTAACGCTCGCAGGCCTTCGCCGTCATCCGTCGCATCCGGGCCGGACGTCATCGTTCGTCGCGCCAAAACGAGCGCTGTGGGTCGTTGCGCCGGGCCGGGCGCCATCGTTCGTCGCGCCAAGACGAGCGCTGTGGGTCGTTGCGCCGGGCCGGGCGCCATCGTTGGTCGCGCCAAGACGAGCGCTGTGGGTCGTTGCGCCGGGCCGGGCGCCATCGTTGGTCGCGCCAAAACGAGCGCTGTGGGTCGTTGCGCCGGGCCGGGCGACATTGTCCGTCGCGCTGGATCGAGCGCTGTTGTCCGTCGCGCCAAAACGAGCGCCGTTGGTCGTTGCGCCGAATCGGCGCGAAGCGAGGAGGTGAACCGTCATGCGCCATCCCAATGACGGCACGCTGCGCCGGCTCCTGGACGAGCCGGACGGCGTCGCCGACGCCGATCGTGAACACGTCGCGGGCTGCCCCGTCTGCCGGGCCGCCCTGGCCACCGCCGAGGAGGACGCCACCATGGCCGAGACACTGCTGCACGCCGAGCCCGAGGTCGACATCGACGCCGGGTGGCGGCGGCTGGCGGCGAACCTCGACAACCCCGAGGCCAGCACGGCGAGCGTCAAGAGGCCCGGGCGCTGGCGTACCGCGTGGCGCAGTCCCGTGATCGCCGCGACCGCCGCCGTCGCGCTGCTGACCGGGGCCACCGCCGCGGCCGCCACGAACTGGCTGCCGATCTTCCGCACCGAGCGGGTCGCGCCGGTGACCGTCACGCCGGCGGATCTGGTGCGGCTGCCGGAACTGTCCGCGTACGGGGACGTCGTGATGACCGAACGGGCCCGCGTCCGCGAGGTCCCCGATGCCGCCGCGGCGAAGGCGGCGACCGGGCTCGCCGTGCCCCGGCTGGCGTCGACGCCGCGGGGGGTGACGGGCAGCCCGCGGTACAATATCGGGGATCGAACGAGTGCGGTCTTCACCTTCTCCGCCGCGAAGGCCGCCCGCACCGCCGAGGCCGCCGGCCAGCCGCTGCCGCCGCCACCTGCCGGGCTCGACGGCAGCCATTTCCGGCTCACCGCCGGGCCGGGGCTCGCCGTGGTGTGGACCTCCGCGTCGGGTGCGCCGGCGCTGATCGTCGGGCGTGCGTTCGCGCCGACCGCCGACTCGTCCGGCATCCCGTTCGCGACCGCGCGCGACTACATGCTGACGCTGCCCGGCCTGCCCGAGTCGGTCGCGGCCCAGCTGCGCGCGTTCACGGGCGACGGCACGACCCTGCCGCTGATCGTGAAGTCGGGGCAGGAGACGAACGCGACCGCCGACGTCGACGGCGTCCAGGCGCTCGTGCTCAGCCTGCGCGACGGTTCGATGTCCGCGGTACTGTGGGTCGACGGCGGCATCGTCACCGCGGTCGCCGGATCGATGAGCGCCGACGAGGTCCTCGCGGCCGCCCGGGGTTTGCGGTGGTGACCGAGCCGTCCGCCGCGGTCTGGTGCTCCGGCCTGCGCAAACGCTACCGCAAGCGCACCGCCGTCGACGGCGTCTCCTTCACCGTCGCGCGCGGCGAGGTGCTGGGTCTGCTCGGCCCCAACGGCGCCGGCAAGTCCACCGCGATCAAGATCCTGCTCGGGCTGGTCCGCGCCGACGCCGGTGAGGTGCTGCTGCTCGGGCGCCCCGCCACCGACCCGATGTCGCGCGAGCGCGTCGGTTATCTCCCTGAGCTTTTCCGGTACCAGCCGTGGCTCACCGCCACCGAAGTCCTCAACCTGCATGTCCGGCTCGCGGGCCTGCGCGTCCCGGAAGCGGAGCGGCGTGAGAGTCTCGGCCTCGTCGGTCTCGCCGATCGCGCCGGTGACCGCGTCGGCGGCTTCTCCAAGGGCATGCAGCAGCGCCTCGGGCTCGCCGTCGCCCTCGTCGCCCGGCCCGAGCTCGTGATCCTCGACGAGCCGACCAGCGCCCTGGACCCGATCGGCCGCGCCGACGTGCGCGACCTGCTGCTCTCCCTCAAGGAGCGCGGCGTCGCCGTCCTGCTCAACTCGCACCTGATCGGCGAGGTCGAACGCGTCTGCGACCGGGTGGTGATCCTCGATCAGGGCCGGGTCGCCGCCGCCGGTACCCTCGCCGAGCTCCTCGGCCGCCGCGAACTCCGCCTGCGCCTGGGCGACGTCGGCGTCGACGCCTCGGCCCGGCTCGCCGCCGCGGGCCCGGTGACCAAGGACGGCGACACCTACACGGTGACCCTCCCGGCCGAACCCGACGAGTCCACGGTGCCGAGTCTCATCGCCGACCTGGTCGGCCTCGGCGTACGCGTCCACGCCGTCGAGCCGGGCCGCATCACCCTCGAGGAACGCCTGCTGGACATCCTGCGGACCGGAAAGGGAGACGACCGGTGAGCACTGTCTTCACCATCGCCGCGCTGACGCTGCACGAGGCGGCCCGGCGCAAGGTGCTGCGGTCCCTGGCCGTGCTCACCGTCATCCTGCTCGGCCTCAGCGCGTGGGGCTTCAACCGCCTCAACGCCGAGTTCGGCGGCCTCACGACCGGCGAGGCCCGCATCGCCGCGTCGATCGTGCTCAACCTCGTCATGTTCGGCCTGTCGCTCATCGCCGCCCTCGGCACGGCCTTTCTGGCCGGCCCGACCCTCGCCGGCGACATGGAGTCCGGCATCGCCCTGTCGATGCTCGCCCGCCCGGTACGCCGCTACGCCGTCCTCCTCGGCAAGTGGCTCGGTCTCGTCGTCTTCGGCGGCAGCTTCGTCGTCCTGGCCGGGCTCGCCCAGCTCATCATCGTCAAGGTCACCGTCGACTACTGGCCGCCGCACCCGATCGCCGGCCTGGCCCTGCTGGCCGGCCAGACAACGGTGCTGCTCACCCTCGGTCTCCTCCTCTCCGCCGTCATCTCCCCGATGGCGTCGGGCGTCGTCGCGGTCGGCCTGTTCGGCGCGACCTGGGTCGCCGGCGTCGTCGGCGGCATCGGCACGGCCCTGCACAACGACAGCGTCGCCCGCGTCGGCGAGGTGTCCCGCGTCCTGCTCCCCACCGACGGCCTGTGGCGGGGCGCGATGCACGGCCTGCAGAGCCCCGGCGTGATGAGCGCCGACGCCTCGTTCGCCGGCCACCCGTTCCTGAGCGCCGACCCCGTCACCGGTGTGTACCTCGCCTGGTCACTGGTCTGGCTGGCGGTGATCCTGGGCCTGGCCGCGACCGCCTTCTCCCGCCGCGACCTCTGACACTTCCGCTCGGCGGTTCTTCATCCGGTGGCCGGGCGCGAGAGCGTCCGGCCACCGGTCGTCGGCTCCACGTCCGGGAACGACCCGTCCCCGAACAGCACCCGCGCGGCCGCCGCCCGACCGGCCCGCCCCCGCATCGCCGCGACCGCCGCCTCCACCAACGCCGGCGACGTCAGCCCGGCAAAGGCGCGCCGCAGCAGCAACCGCCCCCGGAACCTCGATCGCAGCGTCCCCCCGTCGTACCTCCTCAGCTCCCTCGCGTCCCCGGTCCGGAGATAGGCCACGGTCACCACCGCCGCCAGCTCCGACAGCCGCAGGCAGGGATCGAGCCCGCCCGCCGTGAGCGGCGACACAGCCCCCGCCGCGTCCCCGACGAGCAGCCCGTCCGGCCCGGCCAGTCGCCGCAGCACCCCGCCGACCGGAATCGGCCCGCCCCGCCGCTCGACCGGCCCCACCGGCGCATGCGTCCCCGGCGCGTCGGCCGCGAAGTCGTCGAGCAGATGCCGCACCCCCTTGCGCATGGCCCGTGGGTACCCGGCCACCCCGATGTGCGCGTGCCGCCCGTCCTCGATGACCCACCCGAGGTACCCCGGCGCGACCCGCGGATCGAGCACGCAGTGAAACGTCGGCACACTCGCGGGCGCGTCGACCGCGTGCACGATCTCCGCCCCGACCAGCAGCCGCCGGTTGACGTCCAGCCCGAGGTCCCGGGCCACCCGCGACCGCGCCCCGTCCGCCCCCACGATGAACCGCACCCGCACCGGCTCGTGCCCCGCCAACCGCACCAGCCGCCACCCCCCGACGGGCCCGCGCACCGACCCGTCGTACCGCATCCCGAGCCGCACCCGGGCCCCGGCCGCCTCCGCCTGCCGCCGCGCGTGCTCGTACACGCCCGGCATGTCCGCCACCCGGTACTCGACCCGGTCACTCGTCAGCCGGATCGGCTCCCGCCGCGACGGCGGATACAGCACCACGTCCCGCACCCCCGGTCCGAGCAGATGCTCCGGAAGGTCGAAGTCCTCGAGCGTCCGCCGGACGAAGATCCCGGTCGTACGCACCCCGGCGGCCAGCGACCGCCGCTTGTCCACCACGACGACGGAAAGCCCCTGGCGAGCGATCAGCCGAGCGGTGTGCAGCCCCGCGAGCCCAGCACCGACAACGAGCACGTCAATCGTCTCCACCCTTCCGAAGCTAGGCTTCCGCGGCGGCTGGTCGGGCGACGTACACCGAACCTCCCCGACACCCTCACAGCCTTCCACCGCAACGTAGTGGCGCACCGGTCCCTGGCGGCGCGTAAGTTAATCGCGTGGACCACCGGACCGGCTTCGGCCAACCCATCGGAACAAGCGCCCCGCGCGCCGCGTTCGATACGGACGCGCCGCGGCTGAGCCTCAACGGGACCTGGCGGTTCCGGCTCGCGCCGAGCGTGGCCGAGTCGGCCGAGGGATTCTGGGAGCCGGGCTTCGACGACTCCGGCTGGTCGGATCTGCCGGTGCCGTCGAGCTGGCCGATGCACGGGCACGGGCATCCGGCGTACACCAACGTGGTCTATCCCTTTCCGGTCGACCCGCCGCACGTGCCGACGGACAACCCGACCGGCGACCACCGCCTGGTCTTCGACGTCCCGGCCGCGTTCGCGGGGCTCGGCGCCCGGCTGCGGTTCGACGGCATCGACTCGTGCGGGCGCGTCTGGCTCAACGGCGTCGAGCTGGGCGTCACGCAGGGCAGCCGGCTGCCGGCCGAGTTCGACGTGACCGCCGTGCTGCGGCCCGGCGGCGGCAACGTCCTCGCGGTGCGGGTCCAGCAGTGGTCGGCCGGCAGCTACCTCGAGGACCAGGACATGTGGTGGCTGCCCGGCATCTTCCGCGACGTCACGCTGCTCGCCCGGCCCGACGGCGGCGTCGGCGACGTGTTCGTGCACGCCACCTTCGAGCCCGACGGCCACGGCCGGCTGCGCGTCGAAGGGCCGGCGGACGCGCTGGTGAGCATCCCCGAGCTGGGCCTCGCCGACCTGCCCACCGGTGCCGGGCACGACGCCGGGCCGGTCGAGCCGTGGACGGCCGAGACCCCGCGGCTCTACGAGCTGACGGTCGCCACCGCCACCGAGACGGCGACCCTGCGCGTCGGCTTCCGCACGGTGGCGATCGTCGGCGGCATCCTCACCGTCAACGGCCGGCGGATCGTGCTGCGCGGCGTCAACCGGCACGAGTTCCACCCCGAGCTCGGGCGGGTCGTGCCGCCGGACGTGGTGCGCGCCGAGCTGGAGCTCATGAAACGCCACCACGTCAACGCGATCCGCACCAGCCACTACCCGCCCCACCCGGCGGTGCTCGACCTGTGCGACGAGCTCGGCTTCTGGGTGATCGACGAGTGCGACTACGAGACGCACGGGTTCGAGCCGCTCGGCTGGCGCGGCAACCCCAGCGACGACCCCCGCTTCGCCGCCGCCCTCGTCGACCGCATGCGCCGCATGGTCGAGCGGGACAAGAACCACCCCTCGATCATCATGTGGTCGCTGGGCAACGAGGCCGGCGTCGGCGCGAACCTCGGCCTCATGGCCGACTGGGCCCGCGAGCGCGACCCGGGCCGCCCGCTGCACTACGAGGGCGATCGCAGCTGCGCGCACGTCGACGTGTACAGCCGCATGTACGCGACCCACGCCGAGGTCGACGCCATCGGCCGCGGCGAGGACCACGTCCCGCACCTGCCCTTCATCCTGTGCGAATACGCGCACGCGATGGGCAACGGCCCGGGCGGCCTCGCGGAGTACGACGAGCTGTTCGACCGCCACCCGCGCTGCCAGGGCGGCTTCGTGTGGGAGTGGCTCGACCACGGCATCCGCCGGCCGGAGGGCGACTACGCCTACGGCGGCGACTTCGGCGAACCGCTGCACGACGGCAACTTCGTCATCGACGGTCTCGTGTTCCCGGACCGCACCCCGTCACCGGGCCTGACCGAGCTCGGCGCCGTCTACGCGCCGGTCCGCCTCGCCGCCCGGCCCGGCGAGGTGACGGTGCGCAACCGCTACGCGTTCCGCTCGCTGGCCGGGGCCGACCTCCGCTGGACCATCGCCGTCGAAGGGATGACGGTCAGCGAGGGCACGCTCGCGTTGCCCCCGATCGCGCCGGGCCAGGCGGAGATGCTGTCGCTTCCCATCGCATCGGTACCGTCCGCTGCCGGCGAATCCTGGCTGACCGTCGAGGCGGTGGGCACTGACGGCCTGGTGCTCGGCTGCGGCCAGGTCCAGCTGCGCGCGGCGCCCGGCTCGGCGGCGCTTCCGTCGTCGACCCGGGCCGGCGCCGAGGGTGGACCGTGCCGGGAGGGCGGCCTGATCCGGTTCGGCCCGGCGGAGTTCGAGCCGGTGTACGGCCGGCTGACGCGGCTCGGCGGCCTCGCGCTGAACGGCCCCGTGCTCGACGTCTGGCGGGCGCCGATCGACAACGACCGCCTCGGACCCGACCCGGTCGCCGACCGGTGGCGCGCGGCCGGGCTGCACCGGATGACCCACCGGCTGCTCGGCGTCGACCTGACCGACGACGCGCTCGTGGTGGCGACCCGGGTGGCGCCGGCGGCGTCGGATCGGGCGCTGCTGACGTGGTACACGTGGCGGAATCGCGGGCGGGCACTCGAGCTGACCGTGCGGGTCGAGCCGACCGGTGACTGGGACATCCCGCTGCCACGGCTCGGGGTGCGGCTGGAACTGCCGCCGGAACTCGGCGACGTCGCCTGGTTCGGCGCGGGACCGGGCGAGGCCTATCCCGACTCGCGGACGGCCGCGCTGATCGGCCGCTACGAGTCCACTGTGGACGGCTTGGCGACACCGTACGTGTATCCGCAGGAGAACGGGAACCGGGCCGATGCGCGCTGGCTGACGCTCACCGGGCCGGACGGTCGCGGGCTGCGCGTCGAGGGCTTGCCGCGCATCGACTTCACGGCGCGGCGGTGGTCGACGGCGGCGCTGGACGCGGCCCGGCACGGCGCCGATCTCGTGCCGTCGGACCGCGTCCATCTGCATCTCGACCACGCGCATCACGGGCTGGGGAGCGCCGCGTGCGGGCCGGGGGTGTTGCCGCAGTACGTGCTGCATGCGGCCCCGGCGACGTTCACGGTGGTACTGCAACCGCTGACCTGACGAAACCGGGCGCTTTCGGTGGCTAGTGCGGCCGGTCGGCGCGGATCTCGTGGGCGGCGACCAGCGCCATCCACAGCCACCCCACGCCCACGGTGCAGCGCTGCAGGAGACCCGCCACGTCGACCAGCGATGCGTGCTGGCTGAAGCCCATCGTGGTGAGCACGAACAGCGTCACGAACGCCGCGGCGCTGAGGAGCGAATAGATGGACCAGGCGGGGGAGCGGCGCCGGGCATACGCGTACGCGAGGACGAGCATCGCGGCTGCGAGGGCGGCGAAGCCCGGCAGCGAGAAGGCCAGGTCGTGCAGCTGCCCGTGCCACGTCGGCGGGTCCGGCAGCGGGGGAGTGCCCACCGGGTACCCGCTGGTCGGATCGGTCCGGAACGCCCCGGCGCCGAGCAGGCCCACGCCCCAGATCGCCAGCAGCAGCGGCGCGGCCACCGAGCCGGGACCCGGGCGCAGCGCGCGGCGCAGGCCCACGGCGAAGAGCAGGCACAGCAGGCCGGCGATCTCGAAGTTGACGACCTGGACCCAGCCGCCCGGGCCCAGGGCGAGCGAGCTCACCGGGTGGCGCAGCGGGTCGTACCCGTCGCGGAAGGCCTGCTCCAGCAGGAAGAACGCGACGAACAGCGGGCCCGCGACCAGGCCGGCGCGCAGGAGGCGGTTCGGGCGGTGGGGCGGCCGGGCGGGCGCTGCCGCCGCCACCAGAGTCTGTATCCCCGTCATGCGTCAACCGTAGTTGACAGGTCGGCGAGCGTCAACCCTGGTTGACATTCGGTCGGAGCCGAAAGGCTTCACGAGGGTCCGGGCGCGCTCGTACGGTCCGGGGCATGACCACACGAACCATCGAGCTGTCCGACGCGCTGCTCGACTACGTCGCCGCCCACGACAGCTCGCGGGACGCGCTCAGCGCCGAACTGATCGCCGAGACGCGGGCCGCCCTGCCCGACGAGTACGACCTGCAGGTCTCCTCCGAGGAGGCCGGGTTCCTCGCGATGCTCGCCCGGATCACCGGCGCCCGGGACGCGCTGGAGATCGGGACCTTCACCGGGTTGTCCTCGCTGGCGGTCGCGCGGGTGCTGCCGGAGGACGGGCGGCTCGTCTGCTGCGACATCTCCGAGGAGTGGACCGCGGTCGCGCGGCGGTACTGGGCCCGCGCCGGCATCGCCGACCGCGTCGAGCTGCGGATCGGGCCGGCGGCCGAGACGCTGGCCGCGATGCCCGCCGAGCCGCGGTTCGATCTCGCGTTCATCGATGCCGACAAGGTGTCGTACCCGCGGTACTGGGCCGAGGTCGTGCCGCGCATGCGCGCCGGCGGCGTCATCGTCGTCGACAACGTGCTGCGCGCGGGGCGCGTGCTGGCGCCCGAGGACGAGCCGAGCCGTACCGTGGCCGCGTTCAACCGGCAGGTGCTGGCCGATCCGCGGGTGGACTCGGTGATGCTGCCCGTCGCCGATGGCATCACCGTTGCCCGCGTGCGTACGGTGGGTGCGTGATCCGCATCCGGCTCGACGGGCGCGCGCTGGCCCGCACCAGGCTCGCGGTCAGCCCCCTGCACGAGGTCGTCGGCGCCCTCTACCTGCTCACGCGCAGCCCCGGCGCCGTGCCGTGGCCCTACACCGACTGGGCCGGGCGCGCCCGCGCCGTGTTGCGCGACGATCCGCGTTTCCAACCGCTGCACTTGTACCGTGTGCTGTACGGAAACCGGCACGAGCGACCGACGCCGGACGTGTTCTCGCCACCGCCGTCCTCGCCCGGCCCGACGATCGCCGAAGAGCTCGCCGAACTGCGGGCGACCCCGCCGGAGCTGATGCGTGCGCAGCTCGCCAAGCACTACCCGGACGGCGTGCCGGCGGCCCTGGCACCGTACCGGGCGGACCCGGCGGGGGCCCTCGACCGCCTCGCGACCGCGGTCGACACGTTCTGGCGGGTGGCGATGGCCCCGTACTGGCCGGCGATGCGCACCGCCCTCGACGAGGAGGTGCTCGCCCGCTCGCGCTCGCTGGCCACCGCCGGCCCGGGCGCCGTGCTCGGTGAACTGCGCGGACAGGTGCAGTGGAAGCCTCCGGTGCTCGGCCTGATCAAGCCGGTCGAGTCGGCCGTCGACGCGACCGGGCGCCGGCTGTTGCTCGTGCCGGTCCTCTTCGCGCAGGACGTGCTCATGTGCTCCACCGACGACCCGGAGGTGCTCATGGTGAGCTACCAGTCCCGCGGCGCCGGTGTGCTGGCCGCGCACCGGCCCGAGCGCCGGGCCGACGACCGCCTGGCCCTGCTCGCCGGGCCGGCACGGGCCGCCGTCCTGCGCGCGCTGACCGCCCCGGCGACCACCACCGGCCTGGCCCGCGAGCTCGGCCTGGCACCTAGCACCGTCTCGCAGCACCTGGCGACCCTGCTCGCCGCCGGCCTGGTGGAACGGCACCGGGCCCGCAACGCCGTCCTGTACGCCCTGACCCCCGACGCCGCCATCCTGCTCCGCCTGCTCACGGACGCCTGACAGAGCGCGCCGACCGCGTGGAAGCCCTTGCCGTTCGCCGTCGCGGTCAGGGCACGAGCAGGGTGCCCGCGCCCTTGAGGCGGCGGACGATCGGCGAGGTTTCCGCACCGGTTACGCCCGCGAGGGCGCCGACTCCCTCGGCGAGGTAGTCGTACAGTTCGTCGAGGTCGCGGCAGATGACGGTGGCGTTGATGTTGGCCGGGCCGGTGATCGCCGCCGCGTGAGCGATCTGCGGGTGCGTGGCGAGGGCCCGCGACACCGGGGTCAGAGCGGACGGCGCGACCGTGAGCCAGAGCAGGGCTTCGGCGTGGTAGTCGAACAGGGCGGGTTCGACGTCGACATCGAAGTACAAAATCTGGCTCTTCTGCAGTTCTTCGAGGCGCCGGCGGACCGTTGTCTCCGACCAGCCGGTGGCCCGCGCGAGGGTCGGGAAGTCGGCGCGGCCGTCCCGGGCCAGGGCGGTGAGCAGGGCATTGTCGGCCGGGGTGGGCGTGACGGGGGCGATCGTCGGCCGGGGGTCGGGGCGCAGGGCTTCGATCTCGCCGGCGGTGAGCGCGGCGGTGCGGCCCGGCCAGCCCTCGAGGCCGGCGACGCCGCGCAGCACGCAGTAGGCGCTCACGGCGGTGACCTTGGGGGAGCGCGGCAGTTTCTGCAGCAGCAGCTCGCCCTCGTCGGCCTGCCGCCGGGTCCGGGTCACGCAGGAGATCTCGGTGCCGCCGGACATGATCAGCACCCAGGAGGTGTCGGGGCGCCGGGCGAGTGCGGTCGCGACGGGCGGGGCGGCGTCGGGTGTGCACCGCATGCGCACGAGCCAGTCGACGTGTCCCAGCGCGGCGGCGTGTGGGAGGCCGACGACTCGGAGCATACCCGTCGAGCGGAGGCGGCGGTATCGGCGCGCGACCGTGCGATCCGAGATCCCCAGCACCTCGCCGATGCGGCTGAACGGGGCGCGGGCATCGACCTGCAGCGCGTGCGCGATGCGCCGGTCGAGCTCGTCGAGCGTGAGTGGATCCACCGCTTCGAGGGTACCGTGTGCCGGATACCGCCATGATCCGCCCGGCACACGTCGCTCGGGCGGGTCCGGCGGCAGGCTCCCGGCATGCGCAAATGGTTGCCACTGCTCGCGGTCTCGCTGAGCACCCTCATGCTGCTGATCGACATCACGATCGTCAGCGTCGCCGCTCCGGCCCTGGCCCGGGATCTGCACGCGTCGTTCGGCGCGCTGCAGTGGACCGTCGACCTGTACGTGCTCGTCCTCGCCGCGCTGCTCATGGCGGCCGGCTCGCTCGCCGACCGGGTCGGGCACCGGCGGGTGTTCGTGGCCGGGCTGATCGTGTTCGCCGTCGCGTCGCTGACCTGCGGGTTCGCCCCGAACGTGGGCGCGCTCATCGCGTCGCGGGGCGTGCAGGGGCTCGGCGCGGCCGCCATGTACGCCACGAACGCCGCCCTGCTCGGCCTCGCGTACCAGGGCCGGGATCGTTCGATCGCGTTCGGCGTCTGGGGCGCGGCGAACGGTGCGGCGGCCGCGGCGGGGCCGATCCTGGGCGGGCTGCTGACCGAGCATGTCAGCTGGCGCGCGATCTTCCTGGTGAACCTGCCGGTCGCGGCGGCGGCGCTGTGGCTCGCCCGGCACGTTACCGCACAGCGGGCCGGGCGCGCGGGCCGCCTCGACCTCCCCGGCGTCGCGAGCTTCACGGCCGCCGCCACCCTTCTCGTGTACGGCCTGATCAGAGCCGGTGACGCCGGCTGGAGCGACCTTCTGACCGTCGGTGCGCTGGTGGCCGGCGGGATCGCTATCCTCGCGTTCGTGCTCCTGGAGCGGGGCCGCCGCGAACCCATGCTCGACCTGCGGTTGTTCCGCCGCCCCGCGTTCAGTGTGCTCATGTTCGGTGCGGCCGCGCTCACCGCGTCCGCTTTCGCCGGGCTCGTGTTCGTGTCAGTGTGGGCGCAGTCGGTCCTGCGGCTCGACGCGATGGACGCCGGCCTCGTCCTCGCGCCGATGGCGGTGGTCGCGTTCGTCGTCGCGGGTGCGGGCGGGCGGCTGCTGCATGCGGTTCCCGCGCGGTACAGCATCGGCATCGGCCTGCTGCTCGTCGGCGCCGGCGACGCGCTGTGCCTGCTGGTGGGCCCCGGCTCGGGCTGGTCCGCGGTGGTTCCCGGCCTGTCGGTGGCCGGCGTCGGCGTCGGGCTGAGCACGCCGGTGCTCGCGTCGGCGACCCTGGCCGCTGTCCCGCCCGATCGTGCCGGCATGGCCACCGGCGCCTCGAACACGTTCCGGCAGATGGGCTATGCGCTCGCCCTGCCCGTCTACGCCACGGTCCTAGCCTCCGGAGCCGGCGACGTGCTGCGCGGCGGGGCGTCGGCGGCCGCGTTCGCCGACGGCCTCGACCGGATCTTCGTCATCAGCGCGGCGATCGCGGTGCTCGGCGGTCTGGCCGTGCTCGGGCTGCTGCGTACGACCCAGGGTGGACCCGAAACTGACGACCCTGGTCCGATGCAGGCTGACGGCCCGAGTACGACCCAGGGTGTAGGCGAAAGTGACGTCGCTGGGTTGACGACGGCCGGGCCCGCGATCGGCAGGATTTCCTCATAGCCGAGGAGGTCCCGATGCCAACGCCCTACCGGTTCGTCACCCCGGTCCCCAAGCGCGCCGCCACCGGCATGGTGGCCGCGGTGTACGCCGCGTCCGCCCGCGAGCTCGGAGCCCGCTTCGCCCCGCACCTCTCACCCGCACCGGACCTGCACGCCGCCCTGTGGGCGGTGCTGCGCGAGTCGCTGGTCGCCGGCACCGTCCCGCGGGCGCGCAAGGAGGCGGTCGCGGCGGCCGTGGCGGTGGCGAACCGGTGCCCGTTCTGCATCGACGCACACGCCGCGATGCTGCACGCCACCGGCGAACACGACCTCGCGGGCGCGGTGCTGCGCGGCGAGGCGCCCGACCCGCTGGTCGCCTGGGCCCGGTCGACGCGCTCGGCCGAGCCGGATCCGTGGCCGTTCCCGGCTTCGCAGGCGCCCGAGTTCGTGGGCACGGCGCTGGCGAACCACTTCATCAACCGGATGGTGGACGCGCTGCGGCCCGGATCGCCGCTGCCGGGCGGGGCGCTGCGATCGCCGTCGCGACGGGCGGCCGGGCTGGCGCTGGCCCGCACGGTGAAGCGGAGCGTCACGCCGGGGGAGAGTCTGGCGCTGCTGGAGTCCGGGGCGGTTCCAGTTTCGGTGCCGGTCCCAGCGCCAGCGCCGGTCCCAGCGCCAGCGCCGGTGCCGGTGCCGGTGCCGGCGGCGACGGCGGCCTGGGCGGGGGACGGGCCGGTCGGGGTGGCGTGGACGGCGTTCGCGCGGGTCGCGGAGGCCGGCGGTGCACTGCTCGGGGAGACGGCGCGGGCGGTGCTGCACGAGACGGTCGGCCGGTGGCGGGGCGAGCATCCCGAGCTCGGCGGGTGGCCGGGGAGCGTGCTCGGCGCGGTGCCCGAGGACGAGCGGCCGGGTGCGCGGCTGGCGGTGCTGGCGGCGCTGGCCCCGTACCGGTTGACGGAGAGCGCGGTGGCCGAGTGGCGCAGCACGGTCGGGCCGCGCGGGGACGAGGAACTGGTGCGGGTGCTGGGATACGGGGCGTTCGTCGCCGTCGAACGGTTGGCCGGCCGGGTGGTGGTTGCCGTGTAGGGCCGGTTTAGAGCCGGGGGAGCGCGGCGGGGGGTGCGGTCCGGTGGGCGGATGACCGTTGTGGATCAGCCGTGGAGCAGGTGGCCCACGCGGGCGATGGTTTCGCGCAGGTTCGGCTCGGTGGCCAGGTCGAGCGCCTCGGGCAGCGTCAGCCAGCGCAGCGGGGCGTCGGGCTTTTCGGGGCGGGCCGCGTCGGGGGTGCCGGTGGACAGGACGAACCGCACGTCCGCGTGTTCGTGGGCGGGTTCGTTGCCCTTGGGCTTCACCGGTACCACGACGACGTGCACGATGCCGGTGCCGAACTGGGCGAGGTCGGCGAGTCCGGTCTCCTCCTCGCCCTCGCGCAAGGCGACCGCGACCGGGTCCGTCTCGCCGGGGTCGCCGTGGCCGCCGACCTGGAGCCAGGCCTCCTGGCGGGCGTGCCAGCGCAGGAGAATTCGGGCCGTCGGGGGGTGGACGATGAGGGCCGACGCGGTCACGTGCAGCGGCGTGTCCCGTGACCACACGTCCCCGCCGGTCGCGAGCAACTCGCGTACGCGGTCGACGTCGGCGGACTCGGCGGGGTCGGCGGGACGGTACGCGGAGATGAGATCGGCCAGCACGATCGCCAAGCCTAGGCGGGTCGTCTTGCTGCGCGCGACCGGAAAACCAGGAGCGACGGGGGAACCAAGCGAAGGTCAGCGCTGGGCGGGTTCCGGGAAGATGCCGCGGACCGAGCCGCCTGCGAACCAGATGCCGATTGCCAGGGCCGTGGTTGCCTCCAGGTAGGGGGCGCGGGACAGGTCGCCGCAGGAGGCCGGGGTGCAGCCCATCGATGCGATCAGCGATGAGACCTGGTCGGCGGCGTGCGCGTCCGAGGCGCAGAACGGCACGGTCAGTGCGAGGTCGTCGGCGGTCCAGATGCTTGAGTGCACGACGTTGAACGCCTTCACGACCGACGCGTTCGGGGCTGCGGTGGCGATCTGGGCGGCGATCGAGGAGCCGGGCGGCACGGTGAGCATCGGGCCGGACGAGCTTGGGGCGATGGGGTTGGTGCAGTCGAGCACGGTACGGCCGGCCAGGAGATCTGAGAGCTCCGCGGCCAGCGCTGGTGCGGCCGGTGCGGGTACGGCGAACAGGACGAGGTCGCCGTGCTGGACCGCCTCGTGGTGGGAGCCGCGGCCGCGGGTGAGGACGTCGTGGCCCGCTCGGGTCCAGGCGGCGCCGAGGGACGTGGCCATGTTGCCGGTACCGATGATGCCGATCTTCATGCGGAGAACGCTAGGTGCGCCGATGCACACCGCGCGGTGTCCGTCGGGCGGGGGAGAATCGGGGGATGGAGCAGCACGAGGACGAGTTCAGTGCCGACTGTCAGGCTCGGATCGCGTTCGAGGTGCTCGCGAACCGGTGGGACAGCGTCGTCGTGTTCACGCTCGGCGCCTCGGGACCCATGCGGCCGTCCGCGCTTGCCGGGCGGATCGGTGGGATCAAGGCCAAGGTGCTGCATGATGCGTTGCGGCGCCTTGAATACAACGGGCTCGTCGCGAAGACCTCGTTCGCGGAGGCGCCGCCGCGGGTCGACTACGCGCTGACCGAAGCGGGGCAGGCGCTCCTCGAACCGATGCGGGCGATGGGGCAATGGGCACTGCGCTACGGCGACGACGTCCTCGCCGCCCAGGAACGCGCGGCCGGTGAGCGTTCGGCCTAAGAGGCGAGCAGTCGGCTCATAGGCGAGCGGTCGGCCCAAGAGGCGAGCGGTCGGCCAAAAATAGCGAGCGGTCGGCTTAACAAGGCGAGCGGTCGGCCTAAGGCAAGGCAGCGAACGCATTCCCGGCGAACGTCCTGCCCGGGCGAGCCACGACCGCCGCGAGCTGAGTGGCGCTCGTAGGACCGGCCGCGGTTTTGAGGGGGTGTGGGTGGAGCGAAGCTCCCCCACCCTCTCAGCAACACTGACCTTGGGAGAGCGCTCTCCGATTCGTAAGAGTTATTGACATAGGTCTACCCGGCGGTTCACAGTGGGAATCTCAGAGAGCGCTCTCTGGCAAGATCGACCGGACTCCGCCCCCGGTTGACCCGCCAAACCCCGGAGGATGCTTCATGCCCCGACCCGCACGCGCGGGCCGATCACGGCTGCGCACGATCACGTTCGGCGCCGCCGCCACCGCGCTCGTCGCCACGTTCATCACGGGGCTCGCGCTGCGTTCCGCCGACGCTGCCGAGACTCCAATTTCGCAGGGAAAGACCGCTACCGCCTCGTCTAGCGAGAACGGCGGGACCGCCGCCGCCAACGCCGTCGACGGCAATGCGGGCACCCGCTGGTCCAGCGCCTTCAGCGACCCGCAGTGGTTGCAGGTCGACCTGGGCGCCAGCGCCACCATCACCAAGGTGGTGATCAGCTGGGAGGCCGCCTACGCCAAGGATTTCACCGTCCAGACCTCGGCCGACGGCGCCGCCTGGACGACCGTGAACACGACGGTCAACGGCACCGGCGGCACCCAGACGCTGAACGTGAGCGGTTCCGGCCGCTACGTGAAGCTCAACACCACCAAGCGCGCCACCCAGTACGGCGTGTCGCTGTGGGAGTTCCAGGTCTTCGGCACCGGCGGCAGCACCACGCCGCCGAGCAGTGGGGCCGGCTGGGTGAACATGGACATGAACAAGTGGAACGCGCAGGTGGCGGCGTTCAACGCGCTGCCGACGCACCCGTACCCGGCCAACGCCGTGCGCGTGTCGGAGTTCAACGCGGCCTGCACGTACGACCACTCGTTCAAGGATGACCCGATCGTGTTCCCAGGGCTGGCCGGTGCGTCGCACATGCACAGCTTCCTGGGCAACAAGAGCGCGAACGCCAACTCGACGACCGAGTCGCTGCTGGCGTACACCCAGACCAGCTGCGGGCCGGCGAACGACCTGTCGGCGTACTGGATCCCGACGCTGTACGAGAACGGCGTGGCCGTCGAGCCCAGCGGCGTGACCGTGTACTACGGTTCCCGCCTGCCGGACCCGAGCGTGACCATGCCGTTCCCGCAGGGGCTGCGGATCATCTCCGGTGACGCCAAGCTGCAGACGGCCACCCCGGCCGGTTCGCCGAACCAGTTCTGGTGCGCCGGGGCGGGTGGCGAGATCGGCCGCAGCGCGGACGGCAACTGGCCGCGGTGCGCCCAGACGGCGTACCTCAACTACCAGTTGGTCTTCCCGGACTGCTGGGACGGCGTCCACCTGGACAGCCCGGACCACAAGTCGCACATGGGCAACGCCGTCAACGGCAAGTGCCAGGGTCAGTACCCGGTGGCGGTCCCGAACATCTCGTTCGTGATCGCGTACCCGACCCACGGCTCGACCGCCGGCTTCACCCTGGCGTCGGGGATGGCCTCGTCGATCCACGGCGACTCGTTCCTGGCGTGGGACAACACGGCCATGGGCCAGCGCGTCAAGGACTGCATCCGGCAGAAGGCGAAGTGCAACACCGCCGGCCAGTTCTGACCCTCGACAAAAACACGTTCTGACCTTTTGAAGACGGGGGTGTGCCGGAAGGCATACCCCCGTGTTTTCCCGGGTAGCTGCGTTCGGTGGGAGCCTCGCAGCGCCGGCTTGCCCGCTGGCGGCCCGCCTACCTGCCACTGGTGTTGGCGTATCTCATCATCGTCGTGAGCGAGACCTGGCTCACCCAGCCCCATCCGGGCATGCTCGGCTGGCCTTTGACGGTCCTGTGGACGTGGCCGATCTTCACCACGCTCACCGGCATCTTCGGCCTGAGCCGCACCCGCAAGCGCCTGCGCGCGGCGGCGGAGCGGTGGCACGGGCAGGATCCGCCGCGCTCCGACGAGCTGCTGGTCGTGGTCGTACCCACGGTCGGCCGGGACGACACGCATCCGGCGCTGGAGCGCTCGGTCCACTCGTACACGAGCTGGCTTCCGCCTTGTTTTCCGAACGTGCGCGTCGACATCGTGGTGGACGAGGGCTGCGAGGCGGAGGCGCGGATCAAGCAGCTGGCCGCCGACAGCGACCGGGTGCGGGTGGTCGCCGTCCCGTCGGACTATGTCACCCCCAACGGCACCCGGTTCAAGGCCCGGGCCGCGCACTACGCGCACGAGCTGCGCGTGCACGAGGGGGAGGCCCGCGACGACGTCTGGGTGCTGCACATGGACGACGACACCGGCGTCGGCCCGGACACCGCGCTGGCCATGGCCTGGTTCATCGAGGAGCAGCGGGTGGCCGGCCCGGACGCCAAGCACCTGGCCCAGGGCATCCTGACCTATCCGCGCGAGTACGCCGTCAACCGGCTCACCTGGCTCGCCGACTCGGCCCGCCCGGCCGAGGACGTCGGGCGGTTCTCCGCCTGGACCGGCAGCGGCACCCCGCGCGCGGGCGTGCACGGCGAGCTGCTGCTGGTGCGGGCCTCCATCGAGGCCACCATCGGCTGGGACTTCGGCCCGCGCAGCCTGGTCGAGGACGCCCAGTTCGCGCTCATCTTCAGCGAGCGCTATCCGGGCCGCAGCGCCTGGTTCGGCGGCCGCTGCTACGGGGCGTCCCCGGCCAGCATGCGCGACTTCTTCCGGCAGCGTGAGCGCTGGTCGTGGGGGCTGGCCGCGCTGGTCTTCAACCGGTCGCTGCCCCTGCGCAACCGGGTGCTGCTGGGCTACTCCGTGCTGTCGTGGGTCATCGGACCCCTGCAGAACGTCGCCGTTGTACTGCTGGTCGGTCTGCTCATCGCCGATCCCAACACGTCACCGACGACCGTGCTCATCATTCCGCTCTGGGCGGTGAACATGGCCTATGTCGTGTGGATGTACTGGGAGGGCCTGCGCGTCAACGCCGGCGTCTCGGCGGACGGCCGGCGCCGCTGGTGGGAGCCGGTCGCCGTGATCGCCCTGATACCCGTCTTCGGGCTCATGGAGGGCCTGCCCGGGCTGCGCGGCTTCGTCAAGTTCGCCCGCCGTACGCCGAACCGCTTCATGGTCATCGCGAAGCCGTCGTGAACACGGCCGCCTCCTTGGCCGACGCCCGGATGCCGGCGAAGAGGCGCTTGCCCCACTCGGTGAGGCGGGCGGGGTCGAACCCGTCCGCCGCGTCGAGGTACTCCACCCCCTCGCCGTTGCCGCTCCACGACCACCCCAGGTAGCCGACCCCGCGCGCGTCGGCCTCGCGCATGATCGTGTCCGCGGCGACCGGCCCGTCGGTGTGCTGCCAGCCGAACTCGCCCACCACCAGCGGCAGCCCGTTGCGCCGGAACGCGTCGAGGTAGCCGGTCACCTTGTCGGGCGTGCCGTACACGCCGTACATGTGCACGGAGAACACCACGTTGTGCTCGGGGTCGCGGGCCAGCACGGCCGGCGCCCCGTCGCGCATGCCGCCGGACCAGTCCTGGCCCCAGTTCGGCCCGTCCACCATCACCAGGTGGTGCAGCCCGGCGGCGCGCAGCTTGGTGACGGCCGCGCCGGTGGCGTCGGTCCAGCCGGAGGTGTCGCCGTTGCCGTACGGCTCGTTGCCCAGGTTGATCACGACGAAGTCCTCGTGCCCGGCGAGCACCGGCTTCAGCCCGGTCCAGAAGCCGGCCGCGCGATCGAGGGTGACCGCGCCCTCCCGGTCGCCGTAGCCGGTCGTGTCGTGGTTCTCCAGCACGCAGATCAGCCGGTTGTCCTTGCACTGCGCGACGATCCGGGCCACCTCGCCGGCGGCCGTGTCGCCGGTCAGCACCACCCGGACCGTGTTGGCGCCGAGCCGCTTGATGTCGCCGAACGCGCGGCCCTGGTCCTTGAACCAGGCGTACGGGTGACTGATCCCGCGCATCACGAACCGTTCGCCGCCGCCCTCCACGACGTCCGCCCCCTTGACGTGCAGCCCGCCGACCGGCGCCGGGGCGGCCACGGGCCTGGCGGCGGACGGCCGGTGCTTGAGGAATCCGAACACCAGCAGCACGGAGAGTACGGACACGACTGCGAGGATAGGAATGGCTCGGCGCATCCGGACGAGCGTGCCAGCGCAATCACCCCCGCCCCCACCCTGCTGGCCGGAATGCCCACCGATCGGAACGCTCGGTCTGTGGCCTGGATCACAGGCCGGCGAGAACCTGGGGCGCGGGGCCGATCGTCAGGAGTGGTGTGGGACGAGGACTCGACGCGCTCGACGACGGGGAACTGCTGCGCCGCAGCGCCCGCGGCGACCGGCGCGCGTTCGAGGAGTTCTACCGGCGTACCGCGCCCTGGCTGACCGTCCGGCTCCGGCACCGCTGCGCCGACGACGACCTCGTCGCCGACGTGCTGCAGGAGACCTATCTGGCCGTGTGGCGCTCGGCCCCGGCCCACGGCGGCAACGCCCTGGGCTGGCTGTGGACCGTGGCGGCCAACCGGCTCGTCGACGGTTTCCGGCGGCGGGCGCGGGCGGTGCGGGTACCGCCGCCGGAACTTCCGACCGTGGCGCCCGCCGCGGAGGACCAGGCCCTCGCGGCCGACCTCGGCGGCGAGCTCGGCGCGGCCCTGCTGGCCCTGCCGCCGGAGCTGCGGGCGGTGGTGCGCGCGATGGTCCTGGACGGGCTCACCGTCCGCGAGACCTCCGACCTGCTCGGCATGCCGGAGGGCACGGTGAAGACCCGCGCGCGGCGGGCCCGGATCGCACTGCGGAAGGCGCTGTCATGACCGTCGACGACGAAACCCGCGCGATCATCGAGCGGGCGGCGGCCGGCATCGCCGCCGGAATGGCCACCGGACCCGGCCCGGCGCGCCGCCGCCGCTTCCGCCCGACCGGCCTGACCCTGCCCCGGCTGGCCGCCGCGGCACTGTTGATGCTCGTCGCGGTCGCCCTGGAGCAGAGCTTCAAGAGCCTTCCTTCGCTGGTACTCCTCGTTGCCCCCATCGCACCGCTCCTTCCGGTGGCCGCCGCCTGGAGCCGCCGGACCGACCCGGCCTGGGAGCTCATCGCCACGGCGCCGCGGTTCGGGCTGGGTCTGCTGCTGCGCCGTACGCTCACCGCACTCGCCGCCGTCATCCCCCTGCTCGCCCTGGCCGGTTGGGTGACCGGGCACGCGCCGGCCCTGTGGCTGCTGCCGTGCCTCGCCTTCACCGCCGCCGCGCTGGCCCTCGGCGGGCTGACCGGCGTCGACCGCGCCGCGGGCGGGCTGGCCCTCGGCTGGGCGGCGCTCGTCGTGGCGCCGAGCATCGCGGCCGCTCGGCTGCCGGCCCTGCTCACCGCCTCGGCCTGGCCGGCCTGGGCCGCTGTGACGACTGTGCTGTTCGCCGTGGCGTTGCTGCGGGCCCGCCACCGGTCGGTGGTCCCGCGATGAGGCTCGTCGCCTCGGCCTGGCGCTGCTGCGAGTCCAGCGCGGATCGCAGGTCTTGCGATGTGGCTCGGTGCTCCGGTCCGGCGGCCTGGGTCGCCGTGATGACCGTCCTGTTCGCCGTGGCGTTGTTGTGGTGCTGCGGTGCCGCGCTCGATTGGAGGAGCCGCAATGAACGTTGTCGCCGAAGGTCTGCGGCTGAAGGCCGGGCGGCAGCTGGCCGTGGACGGGCTCGACCTCGCGCTCGGGGCCGGGGTGCACGGGCTGCTCGGGCCCAACGGGGCCGGCAAGACCACGCTCATGCGGGCCCTGGCCACGGTGCTGCGCCCGGCCGGCGGGCGGCTCGTGCTGCTCGGCGCCGACGTCACCGCCGGGGCCGACCCGCGGCCGGTGCGCCGTGCCCTCGGGTACCTGCCGCAACACTTCGGACATTACCCGCGGTTCACGGTGCGGGAGTTCGTCGAGTACGTGGCGTGGCTCAAGGAGATGCCGCGGGCCGACATCCCCGGCGCCGTGCAGCGGGCGATCGACCGGGTCGGGCTGACCACCCGGGCCGACACGAGGCTCAAGACCCTGTCCGGCGGCATGCTGCGCCGGGCCGGGATCGCCCAGGCCATCGTCAACGACCCGCGGCTGCTGCTGCTCGACGAGCCGACCGCCGGGCTCGACGTGGAGCAGCGCATCGCGTTCCGGGACCTGCTGCGCGACCTCGGCGAGGACGGCTGCGTGCTGGTCTCCACCCACCTCGTCGAGGACGTCGCCGCCGCCTGCACCGACGCGGTCCTGCTCGACGAGGGCCGGTTCGTCTGGCAGGGTCCCGCCGACCAGGTGACCGAGCCGGGCTACGCCGCGCTGCTGCGGGCTCATCGCGGGTCGGTGGCGGCGTGATCGGCTTCGAGTTGCGGCGTGCCGGGGTCGTCGTTGTCGTTTGCGCCGGGCGGGGCTACGCCGCGCTGCTGCGGGCTTGTCGCGGGTCGGTGGCGGCGTGATCGGCTTCGAGTTGCGGCGTACCAGCGTCGTCGTTGTCGGCGGGCTGAGTTTGGTTGTCGGCGCGGCGCTGCTGGTGTCGTTTCCGCAGGGGTTTGCCGGGCGCTGGTTGCAGCTTGCCGTTGCGGTTCGGCTGCTGCTCGTGTTCCTGTTTCCGGTCGCGCTCGCCGGTGGGGCGGCGCTGGGGCGGCGTGAGGCTCGGGCGGGGGTCGGTGAGCTGTTCGCCAGTACGCCCCGGCCGCGGTCGCACCGGCTGCTGGTCACCGCGGCCGCGTTGGCGATCGGGCTGGTGGCCGCCTATGGGCTGTTGTTCGCGGTCGGGGCGGTCTGGGTGGTGCCGTCCGCCGGGTACTTTCCGTTGGCCGCCCTGGCCGTCGCCGGGGTCGGGGCGCTCGCTCTGGTTGCGGGCGGGTGGCTGGGGCTGGCGGCCGGGCGGGCGGTGCCGCGGTTCGTCACGGCGCCGGTGGTCGCGGTGCTCGGGATCTTCCTGGTCGGGATGCTGCCGGAGTGGGTGCAGGTCGGACGGGCGCGGCCGCGGGCGTTGCTGCTGTCGCCGGTGTTCAGCGGGGCGATCGACGATTTCGCGACGGTGGCGCCGCGGGTCAGCGCGGTGCAGGCGGGATGGCTGGCGACCCTGGCCGCGACCGGGCTGCTGCTGGCGACGGCGAGCCGGCGGGCGATCCTCCCGGCGGTGGTGCCGGCGGTGGTGGGGGCGGCACTGGCGGTACAACTGCTGCCTTTGGGGGGTTATGCGGCGGTGGCCGTGGCCGATCCGCGGGCCGTGGACCTGGTGTGCGACGACCGCGGCCCGCAGGTCTGTGTGACCCGGGTGCACGCGGCCCTGCTGCCCGGGGTGGCCGGACCGGTGCGTGCGGCGCTGGCCGTCCTGGCCGCGGGGGTGCCGGGCGCGCCGACCCGGGCGGTGGAGAGCCGCGGGCCGGGCGGGCCGCCGCACGCCGCCGACACGCTGGAGTTCCCGGCCCCGCCGATCGGCCCGACCGGCCACGCGGACCTGCGCGACGGCACGTTCCCGGACCTGGTTCTCGGCGCGGCGTGGGAGCAGCACTGCGACCCGTCCCCGGCGGACGCCTTCGCGGGCCGGCGGGTCGCGGTGAGCTGGCTGCGCTCGGACCCGGGGCCGGAGCGGCGCCGCCTGCTGGCCGAAGCCCGCTCGGCCGTGCTGGCTTGCGATCCCGATGCGTTCGCGGGACTGCTGCCGTGAGGTGGCTTCGGTTGTACCTGCGGTGCCGGCGCGTTCCGCGGGCGCTCGCCGTGGCGGTGGGCGCGACCGTGCTGGTGCGTCTCGTGTCGCCGGACGTTCGGGTGGCGGCCCTGACCGCGATGCTGGCGGCGGTCGCGTTCGCACCCACCCTCGGCGGGATCGTCCTGGAGCGCACCGCCTCCGTGCGTTGGCCGCCGCGCCGGGCCGCGCACGTCGCCGGGGTCGCGCTGGTTGTCGCGGCCGTGGTGGGGGCGGGGTTCGGGCTGCCGACGGTCGTGGGCGCGGGGTTCGGGCCGCCGACCGTGGTGGCCGCCGGGTTCGGGCCGCCGGCCGTGGTGGTGCGGGACGCGGCCGGGCTGGCTGGGCTGGTCGCGTTGGGTGCTTCGGTGGTCGGGGCGGCGCACGCCTGGATCGCGCCGCTGCTGTGGACGCTCGTCGCGGTGCTACCCCTCGTCGGCCCCGGTGACGACGTGGGGGTGCAGCTCGCCGCGTGGCCCGTGCAGCCGGCGAGCAGCGTCGTGGCCGCCCTGTGCGCCGGGGTGCTGGCGGTCGGCGGGCTGGTGGCTTACGCCGTGCGTGAGTAGCGCCGGTCGGTCGGGCGCGCCGAGTGTGCGCCATGCGGTGTGCGCAGCGCCGGCGGAGGCGTCTAGGACCGGCGCGAGTAGTGCAGGATCACCGCGCCGCTCTTGAAGGTTTCGGCGTCCTCCAGCGCGAACGGCAGCGGGCCGAACGGTGCGCCGGTGAACAGCGGGATGCCGGCGCCCGCGACGATCGGGTACTGCTTGATCACCAGTTCGTCGATCTCCGGCAGGAGCGTGCCGGCGAGCCGGGCCCCGCCGCAGAGCCAGATGCCGAGCCCGTCGCCCGCCTTGAGCTCCCGCACCAGCGGGAGCGGGTCGCGGACCGCGCCCGGGAGGGTGGTGGACACGATGTGCTGGCGCAGGTGGGCGTACGGCTCGGCGATCCCCGCGTCGAGCGCCGGCTGGTAGGTGGCCCGGCCCATGAGCACGGTGTCGAACCGCTGGTTGGGTGCGTCGATGCCGAACCGGGCTCGCACGTGGGTGGGCAGCGTCTCCGGGTACCGCGCGGCGATGTGTCCCAGCACGTCCTCTTCGAGGGGGAAGAACTCGGTCTCGCCGCCGGGTCCGGCGATGTAGCCGTCGATGGTGGCCCCGATGTAGTACGTCAATGCTCGCATGCAAATCACTCCGTCCGTAGTGGTTTGAACGTAGTACTATGGATGTAGTGATGTCAATCGGAGGTGCGATGGCACGGCAGAACCCGGCCCGGCGCGCGGCCCTGCTGGACGCGGCGATCGAGGTCCTGGCCCGCGACGGCTCGCGCGGGCTGACGTTTCGCGCGGTCGACCTCGAGGCGGGTGTCCCGCCGGGCACGGGCTCGAACTACTTCGCGAGCCGGGACGCGCTCATCGAACAGGCCGGCGGCCGGGTGTACGAGCGGCTGCGGCCCTCCGACGCCGAACTGGTCGCCGCGCAGGCCGGGCCGGCCGACCGGGCGAAGCTCACGGCGCTGATGCGCGACCTGGTGGCCCGGTTGTCCGCGTTCCCGAGCGGGTACCTGGCCCTGGTCGAGCTGCGCCTGGAGGCGATGCGGCGGCCCGCGCTGCGCTCGGTGCTCACGGAGATGATCGGCGCGGACCTGGCGGCGAACGAGGCCTTCCATCGCGCCGCCGGGCACCCGGGGGACGCGACGACGGTGCGGCTGCTCTACCTGGCGCTGAACTGGCTGATCCTGGACCGGCTCACGCTGCCGGGCGTGTTCACGGACGCCGACACCGACGCCCTGATCGAGGCCGCGGTCGAGCGCCTGAGCCGATAGCCGGGCGTGGTCGCGACCGCCGAAGCCGAAGCCGAAGCCGAGACCGAGACCGACGCCGACGCCGACGCCGACGCCGACGCCGACGCCGAGACTGAGACCGACGCCGACACCGACGCCGACATCGACGCCCTGATCGAGGCCGCGGAGAACCGGCGGGCCGACCTAGCGCTTGTTTGACCATAAAGCGACATAGCAGCAGAAACCGACATATCAGCAATATCGCCTGACAGGCGAAAAATCCGATAAGTCGCGGCGCGCAGCGCCCGACTTATCGGACCCCAAAGTGCGCGAGAAGCAAGCGCCGCTGCCGATAGGTCAGACAAGTCGCCGCAACCAAGCGGCAACCGGCCCGGCCGCCACCCTGCAACCAGCGGAGCCGAGCCTGGAGCAACATCGTTGGCGGCGTTCTGACAGGGCGGAACATGGGGCACCCACACGCGCGGACCACCACCGAGCCGGTCTCGCCCGACGTGGTCGTCGGCCGGCAGGCGATCTACGACACCGCCGGCGCCGTCTTCGGCTACGAGCTGCTGTTCCGCTCCGGGCCCGAGGCCGTCGAGGCCAGCCGCAGCGGGGCCGCCGCCACCAGCCAGGTCATCGTCAGCGCGTTCACCGCGTTCGACTTCGACGAGCTGACCGGCGGGCTGCCCGGGTTCGTGAACCTCACCGACGACTTCCTGCGCGGCGACCTGCCCGTGCCGCTGGTGCCGGGGCGGGTCGTGCTCGAGGTCCTGGAGACGGTGCAGGTCGACGATCGGGTGGTGGACGGGGTCGGGGCGCTGGCCGCGGCCGGGTACGCGATCGCGCTCGACGACTTCGTGCCCGGCTCCGAGCACGAGCGCCTGCTGCCGGTCGCGAGCTACGTGAAGATCGACTTTCTCGGGCTCGACGCGGGCGGGCGGGCGATCATCCGCAGCCTGCGCGAGCGGCACCCGCACCTCCGGTTCGTGGCCGAGCGGCTGGAGACGGAGCCGGACATCGCCGAGGCGCGCGGGCTGGGGTACGAGCTGTTCCAGGGGTACGCGCTGGACCGCCCGGTCGTCGCCAGCACCCGCAGCCTGAGCGCCTCGCGGATGCGGTGCATCCAGTTGCTCGGGGAGTTCATGGAGGCCGAGAGTGACGTGCCGGCGATCGTGGCGCACGTGTCGGCCGACCCGGCCCTGAGTTACCGGCTGTTGCGGGCGGCCAACTGTGCGTGGAACGGTTCGGCCCGCACGGTGTCCACGGTGCACGGTGCGGTGATGCTGCTCGGCATCGCCCAGGTCCGCGACTGGGTCATGCTCATGCTGGTCGGCGACCTGACCCTGGCCGGCGACGAGCGGATGGCCGACGCGCTGATCCGCGCCCAGTTGTGCCGGCTCGTCGCCGAGCAGGCGGGACAGCCCGGCGACGAGGCGTTCGTGGTCGGCCTGCTCTCGTCGGTCGCGGAGCTGATCGGGCAGGCACCGGCAGTACTGTCGCAGCAGTTGCCCTTGAGTGATGCCACCCGATCGGCCCTCGCCGACGGGTCCGGCCCGCTCGGCCCGACCTATTCGGCCGTGAACGCCTATCTGCACGGGACTCCGCCGCCGGTGAGTGCCGGGGACCTGGTCACGCCCTATCTGCAGGCCGTGCGCTGGGCCACGGAGACCGTCCGCCGCATCGGCGACTAGTAGTCGACCACCAGGCGGCCGTCGTCGAAGGTCACGCCCTTGATCTGGGTGCCCGCGGGCATGGCGCGCAGCTGGTCGTGCAGCTGGCCGGCGACGTTGACGCCGACCACGAAGTCGATGACGTCGACGTTGTCGGGGTCGAGGGCGCCGCCCAGCGCCGGCGGGTGGGTGAAGTCGTAGACCTGCTCGTCGTCCGGGGGTCAGGCCGCGGCGGGCCAGCTCCGCGGCGAGGCCCGCCAGCAGGTAGCGCTGCTGGCCCTCCTCGGTGTTGAGCTCGGCCGAGAGCGCCTCCATGCTCGGCCAGCGCAGGGTGCACTCGCCGCCGATGGTGTCCAGCCACCAGATGCCGTCCTCCGCGCGCAGGAAGACGTCGCCGAAGAGCGAGGCGAACGCGGGTTCCTTGCCCGCCAGGCCGGCCCACTGCCACGACTCCAGCGCCCCGGCGAAGCGGTCGTCCGGGAAGGTTTTGATCAGCATCATGCCGCAGTTGTACAGCACCGTCGATGTGCTGCTCAGGGCGGTCGGTCCTTCACGGTTCTGTTACGTCCAGGTGTCCGGCGTGTCCTTGACACGCTCGTCGGCCCTCGCCAAGATGTAAAAACCAAGCGCTTGTTAGGTTTTGAATCGAGTGGACAATACGGCCCAAGGCTGACGATTCGTACAATTCCGACAGGGGTACACATGGGCGTTTTAGCGACGAGGTCTCGTCGGATCGTCACCTGCCTCGCGGTCGCCACGCTGGCGCTGGCCGGCTGCGGCAACAAGGCCGGCGACGAGAAGCCGAGCAACGGCACGGCAACCGGCGAACCGATCATCATCGGCATGGACGAGGACAGCACGGGCTCCGGCGCCGCGTACAGCGTGATCGCCGGCAAGACGATCCGCCTCGCCATCCAGGACATCAACGACAAGGGCGGCGTCCTCGGCCGGCCGATCAAGCTCGTCGTGGAGAACGACGAGTCCGACCCGACCAAGGTGCCGGCGACGCTGCAGAAGCTCGCCAGCCAGGGTGCCAAGGCGCTGTTCCTGCAGAGCGGCAGCGCGGCCATCCTGCAGGCGAAGTCGACGCTGACCCAGCTCGGGCTCCCGGCGATCGCCCCGACCGGCGTGACCGCCACGCTCGTCACGCCGCCGGACAACGAGCTCATCTACATGCTGGCCAACACCACCAACGACTGGGCCCAGGTGTACTGCGGCGCGTTCGCGGCGGCCGGCATCAAGAAGATCGGCGTGCTGACCGACGACACCACCACGATCGCCGCGCTCGACAAGGCCCTCTTCGCGCAGATGACCTGCGTGCAGTTCGTGGCCACGGAGAAGGGCGCGGCCAACGCCAGCGACCTGTCGGCCCAGGTGGCCCGGCTCAAGAACGCCGCCCCGGACGCGATCCTGGTGACGAGCGTCGGCGGCGCGTTCGAGGTGCTCGCCCAGAACACCCTCGGCACCCAGATGGCCGGCACCAAGCGCTTCTCGCTCGCCTCGATCGGCAACCAGCCCTCCTCGTGGAAGCTGGCCTCCCCGGGCGCGCTCAACGGGCTCATCTTCATGGGCTCGATCAACACCGAGAACCCGCGCACCCAGGAACTGATCAAGCTGCTGCAGGCCAAGAACGGCAAGGACTACGACATCACCGCGTACGACGCGCAGGCGTGGGACGCCGTGCACGTGCTGAAGCAGGCCATCGAGAAGGCCGGCGGGGTCGACGACCCGAAGAAGCTCAACGCGGCGATCCAGAGCATCCAGGGCTACCCGGCCACGTTCGGCCAGAGCAACTTCACGCTCAGCTTCAGCGCCGACAAGCACCTGGGCGCGGACGGTGCGTGCGGTCTGTCCCTGGTGGAATTCGGCTCGGACAACAAGCCGAAGGGTCCCTGGGCGACCTTCCAGCCTCCGTGTAAGAAGTAACTCCACCCAGGCAAGGAGAGACGTCGTGGGCCAGTTGCAGCTGTGGTTGTCCGCGCTGGAGATGGGAAGCTTCTTCGGCCTGCTCGCGCTGGCCTACTACCTGGTGCTGGTCGGGGCGGGGTTCTTCAACTTCGCCATCGGCCCGTACGCGATGGTCGGCGGCCTGTGCGCGTCCTACCTCGTGCTCTACGAGGACATGAACGTCTGGGCCGCCGCCGGGATCGCCGTGCTCGCGGCCGCCGCGCTCGCGGTGTTCACCGAGGTCGCGGTGGTCCGGCAGGTGCAGAAACGCTCCGGCCGGGGCGAGCTGCCGGCGCTGGTCGCGGTCGCCGCGATCATGTTCGCCATCCAGCAGCTCGCCGGGTACCTCTTCGGGTACACCACCCTGCCGGGCCAGGCGCTGTTCACCTTCGACCCGGTGACCGTCGGCGACACCGTGGTCCAGCCCAGCACGATCGTGCTGCTCGGCTTCACCGTCGTCGCGTTCGCGGTGGCCGCCCTGTGGATCCGGTACACCCGGACCGGGCGGCTGCTGCGGGCGGTCGGCGACAGCACGCACGCGGCGGGCCTGCTCGGCCTGCCGGTGAACCGGGTGCGGCTCATCGCCTTCATCATCTCCGGGCTGCTGGCCGGCATCACCGGCCTGCTGTTCGCCCCCAAGGCCGGGGTCAGCTCGCTGTCCGGGCTGAGCTGGGCGCTGTCGAGCTTCCTGGCGATGGTGATCGGCGGCACCGGCTCGGTCTGGGCCCCGCTCGTCGGCGGCCTGCTGCTCGGCCTGGTCGAGGTGTTCGTGCCGTACTACTTCGGCGGCCAGTCGCACGTCTACGGGCTGCTCCTGGTGGCCCTGCTGTTCTTCGCCTTCAAACCCAGCGGCCTGTTCGTGCGGAGGATCCGAACATGAAACGCGTTCCCGGTTCCTTCGGGCTGGTGCTCGGGGTCGTCGGCGCCGTGCTGATCCTGCTGTGGGTCGGCGCCGACGGCTACAAGCAGACCCTCGTCACCACCACGGCCACCTACGCGCTCATCGCGCTGGGCATGTACGTGCCGTACCTCATGGCGGGCTCCCTCTCGATGGCCTACGGCGCCTATGCGGGCATCGGCGGGTACGCCGTGGGGCTGCTGTCCTCGCGCACCGGCCTGCCGCTGATCCTGGCCTGGATCGCCGGCCCGGTCGTGGCCGCGGTCGTGGCGGTGCTGCTCGGGCTGGCCACCCGCCGGCTGTCCGGGTTCTTCCTGGCCGCCGTGACGCTGCTGTTCGGGATGGCCTTCACCGCGCTGCTCGTCGACGCCGAGGGGCTCTCCGGCGGCTCCGGCGGCCTGGGCTCGCTGCGCAAGCTCAACATCCTGGGCTGGGAGCCGTCGCACTACCAGATCGTGGTGGGCTCGCTGCTCGTCGTGTGCGTCATCGCGTTCCTGCTCGACCGGCTGCGGATGTCCCCGTGGGGCGTCATCGTGCGCACCATGCGCGACGCGCCCCGCGCCGTCGAGGCGGCCGGCGTGCGCGTCTCGGTGATGAACCTGGTGTCGCTGGCCATCGGCGCGGCCATCGCGGCCGTCGGCGGCGGGCTGTTCACCTACTCGGCCGGCAGCGTCACCCCGGACACGTTCACGCTGAACCTGGTGTTCCTGGCCATCTTCATGCCCCTGATCGGCGGCTCGGGGACCCCGTGGGGCGCGGTGCTCGGCGCCGTCATCGCCGTCGAGCTGACGCTGAACTTCCCGGCCGTGGAGACCAGCGGCACGCTGATCCTCGCGCTCGGGGTGCTCGTGATCCTGCTGCTCGCGCCGCAGGGCGTGATCGGCTACGCCACCAGGCTGGCCCGACTCGTGGGGGGAAGACGTGGCTGAGACCTTGCTCGTCGGGAAGGGGCTGGCCAAGCGGTACGGCGGCGTCACCGCCCTGCAGGACGTCTCCTTCGAGCTGCGGGCGGGCGAGATCCTGGGCCTGGTCGGGCCGAACGGCGCCGGCAAGACGACGCTCGTCGACCTCATCTCCGGCGCCCAGCCCGCCACCGAGGGCGAGCTGACCCTGCGCGGGCAGCGGCTCGCCGGGCCGGCCGCGCGGCGGGCCAAGGCGGGGCTCGCGCGGACGTTCCAGTACCCGCAGCTGGCCCTCGAGCTCACCGTGGCCGAGAACCTGCTGCTGGGCCGGGCCGCCCGCCGGCACGGCACCGCCTGGCAGATGATCGCGGGCAGCTTCGCGGGCGCGTTCCGCCCGCACCGCCCGGCCGACGCCGAGGCGGTCCGGAAGCTCGCCGACGAGCTGGGCATCGACCGGCTCGACCGCCCGGCCGGCGACCTCTCCCTGGGCGAGCAGCGCCTGGTCGAGGTCGGCCGCGCGCTGGGCCAGGACCCGCTGGTCCTGCTGCTCGACGAGCCGTTCGCCGGCTCCGACGCGGACGGCGTGCACGGCATCTCCGAGGTGGTGCGCACCGTGCAGCGCCGCGGCCACGCCGTCATCCTCGTGGACCACAACGTCGACCTCGTGGCCGGCCTGGTCGACCGGATCATGCTCCTGGACCGGGGCCGGGCCGTGTTCGACGGCGAACCGCAGGAATGCCTCGCAAGCCCGGAAATGCAGCAGGTGTACTTCGGTGTGGTCGACGCCGACGCCGAGTCCGACGAAGAGTCCGACGAAGAGGACGTCCCGCATGTCGTCTCATGAACTGCGGCTGGAGGGCCTGACGGTCCGCTACGGCCACGCCAGCGCCGTCAAGGCCCTCGACCTGACCGCGCCGGGCGGCCAGGTCACCGCGCTCGTCGGCCCCAACGGTGCGGGCAAGAGCAGCGCGCTGCTGGCCGCCTACGGCTCGGTCGGCTCGACCGGCAAGGTGTTCCTCGACGGCGAGGACGTGAGCCGGCTCAAGCCCGCCGCGCGGGCCCGGGCCGGCATCGCCGTCGTACCGCAGGGCCGTCAGCTCTTCCCGAAGCTCAACGTGGCCGACAACCTGATGGTCATGGCCGAGCTGCTGCGGCTGCCCCGCTCGGCCGTGGACACCGCCATCGACCGCTTCCCGATCCTGCGGACCCGGCTGCGCAGCCTCGTGGGCGTGCTGTCGGGCGGCGAGCAGCAGATGCTCGTGGTGTCCAGGGCGCTGATGGGCTCCCCGCGGGTGCTGCTGCTGGACGAGATGATGACGGGTCTCGCCCCGCTCATCGTCCAGGAGCTGCTGCGCACGGTGACGCAGCTGGCCCGCGACGGGGTGGCGGTGCTCATGGCCGAACCGGCCCTGGGCGCGGTGCGCGGTGCCGTTGACCGCGGCTACGTCCTGGTCCGTGGCGAGATCGTGGCCGTGTGCGAGGACGGTGGCCGGGCGCTGGACTCGGAGTACCAGGCCCGGATGGGCGTCCTCAAGAGCGCCGTGTGACTACTGGAGCCGCATGCGCCGGCGGCCGAACTTGTAGAGCAGGCCACCCACACCGGTGAGCGCGATGCCGCCGACGACCATGCCGGTCAGCGTGCCGCTGGTGGCGCCGCCGGTGACCGGCAGCGAGGTCGCCGTGACCGAGGCCGCGGGCGACGTCGTCGGCGACTTCGACGGCGACTTGGAGGGCGACTTCGACGGCGAGGGCGACTTCGAGTGCGTCCGCGTCGGCGAGGGCGACGGCGACTTGGTGTGGCGATCCCAGGTCTTCGTCGGCTTGGGCTGCCAGCCCTCATCCGCGGGATCGGTGGTGGTGTTGGTGGCGGGCGTGACGCCGGACCAGCTCGGCAGCACTGCCGGGCCGGCGATCAGCAGAGCGATCCCGACGCCGGCGAGCACGAACACGCGGACTGCGAGCCGCGACATGAAGCCTCCCAATGGCTTGATGGCAAGAACACGGGAAGCTAAGCGCCACGCCTGGTGACGCGGGCCTCACATTGGGGGGCGAGTTGTCCGTTGCCAATTGCTCACCCTTGTCTATCCTCGAACTTGAACACGTTCAAACTCGGGGGTCGTCATGGGATTGTCGGAGTGGGCCCGCGTGCTCGTCGCCGCCCTGGTGGGGCTGGGCATGCTGGTCGTCGTACCGGTGGGCCTCGGTCTGATCCCGGGCGCGTGGCCGTGGCGCCGGCTGTGGTTCGTTGGCGCCGTCCCGGGCGCGGTCGCCCTGTGGCTGCCGCGCGGACCGGTGGCGGCGGTACTCGCGGCGCTGTACCTCCTCGTGGCGCTCGCGCTGCTGACCCGGGCCCGGCCGCGGCTGGGCGTTGCCGTGTGCACGGCCCTGGTCACCCCGTCGATCGCGGCGGGGGCGCTGGTGGCGGAGCGGGCCGAGTACACACTGATGGGTTTCCGGCTTGATGTTCTTGCCCTGACCGAGGCCCACTTCCACTACGCCGGCTTCGCCGCGGCGCTCGTGGCCGGGCTGGTGCAGGCGCACGACGGCCGGCTGGGACGGCTCGCCGCCCTGACCGTGCCGGCCGGGACCGGGCTGGTGCTGGCCGGGTTCTTCGTGGGGGAGTGGGTCGAGCTCGCGGGGGCCGCGGTGCTGACCGCCGGGATGTGGCTGACGGCCTGGATCACGGTGCGGCTGCGGGTCTCCGACGCTGTCACGCGGGCGCTGATGGTGGTGTCGTCGGCCGTCCTCGCCGTGACGATGCTGCTGGCCCTGGACTGGGCCCTCGGGCCCGTGACCACCGCGGTGCCGCACCTGTCGCTGTCGTGGATGGTGGCCACCCACGGGCTGGCCAACGCGCTCGGGTTCGGGCTGTGCGCGATCCTGGCCTGGCGGCGGCTGTCGTCAGGCCGTGCGCAATGAGGACGGCACCGCGAACCAGTTGTCCGGCCGGTCCACGATCGGGGCGTTCGCGCCGGTCTCCAGCACCCGCGCCAGGCGCAGCAGGAAGGCAGCGATGCCGGCCGCGCCCTGCATCCAGCCCGTGCCCGGCGGCAGCAGCGGCTCCTCGATCCGGTACTCGACGAACCGCCAGTAGCGCCCGTCCACGGCCCGCGCGACCAGCGCGTCGGCCATCGTGCGGGCGCCCGCCAGGTACTGCTCGTCGCCCAGCGACTGGAAGGCGTCGAGCAGGATGTCGCCGACGCCCGCCGTGCCGCAGCAGCGGCCGTCGTTGTCCCAGAAGCCCGGCCGCAGCCGCTCCGGAATGCCCGAGGTGAGCTCGGAACGCAGGCACCGCCGCCGCAGGTCCTCCACCGAGTACGAACCCACCGCCGGGACGCCGGCGTGGGCCAGCGCCGCGAAGACGTGGGAGGTGCCGGCCGGGCCGTGGCACCAGTTGTACGTCACCGGCTCCACCTCGCGCTTCGAGCGCGGCATGGTGTGCTCCAGCACGAACCCGCCGTCCGACAGGTCCGCGACGGCCACGAGATGCGACGCGCCCAGGACGGCGGCGTCGACGGCACCGGACAGGGCCAGCGCGGCCGCCACCCCCGCGGTGCCGTGCGAGTAGTTCGGGCTGCTCGACGGGTGGCCGGGCCGCATCCGCCAGTCCAGGCCGCCCTCGGCCGGCTCGCCGCCGTCCACAAGGGAAGCAGCCAGCGCGCCGGTCGGGGCGCCGAGCCAGGTCAGGGTCAGCAGCACGCCCGCCGTGCCGGAGATGACGTCGTGGTACTCGGGCGCCGCGCCCAGCCGGGACACGGCCACCGCCTCGGAGCCCGGGGCCAGCAGCCGCAGCGCCAGCGCGTCCCCGGCGAGCCCGTCGAAGAGCGACACGTCCGTCCTCGTCGCGGCCTCCCGGGACAGCCGGGCCACGATCGCGTCCGCGAGCGCCGACTCGGCGGACGACCACGGCCGGTACTGCCTGATTTCGGCCAGCACCGGCGCCAGTCCCGCGATCCCGGCGTACAGCGAGTCCCGGTCGTCCTTGAGCGTTCCCGGCACCGTCTCCGGCAGCCACGGGCCGTCGTCGTCGCGAACCTGGTCCAGCACCCAGGACCAGGCGGACTCGGCGAGCGGGCGGTAGTCGGTCACCGCACGGACGGTACCGTATCCGGAAACAGCCGATCGAAGACCGCGGTGCGCTCGAAGGCCATCGCGAAGGCCCTGGCCTTGGTCTCCCGCTCGGCCCGCTCGGCCGCCGGCATCTCCAGGATGACGTGGTCCAGGGCCGCGGCCAGGCCGTCGACGTCGAACGGCTCGACGATGACCGCCGTGTCGCCGACCGCCTCGCCGGTGCCGCCGGTCAGCGTGGTGACCACCGGGCCGCCGCCGGCCAGCATCTTCTCGGCCAGGGCGATGCCGAAGGTCTCCACGAAGTCCGGCTCCGGGCGGGTCGGCAGGGCGTAGGCCGCGCAGCCCCGCATGAGCAGCGGCTTCTCGGCGTCGTCGACGTCGGTCAGGAAGATGATCCGGTCGTCGCCGGCGGCCAGGGCGCGGACCTCCTCCAGCGCGGGGCCGTTGCCGGCGACCACGAGCTTCACGTTCGGGCGGCAGCGCATCTTCCGGTACGCGTTGATCAGGTCGTGGATGCCCTTGGCCCGGGCGACGCGGGACAGGAACAGGATGTACCCGTCGCGCTCCAGGCCCCGCCGCGCCAGTTCGAGGTCGACGGCGGCCGGGTCCAGATCGAGGTAGGCCGAGGCGTCGATGGGCGGGTAGCCGATGGTGACCCGGCGCCGGCACTGCTCGGCGAAGCGGGTGCCGCAGCGGGCGTCGACCTGCTCGGCCGCGGCCACGATCTCGTCGCGGGTGTACTCCGAGACCGCGACCAGCTCGTCGTTGCCCAGGAATGTGGTGAACAGGGCGACCGCGGCGCCCATCCGGCCCTCGCGCAGGCAGGAGCGGATCACGTTGGTGACGTCGGAGCCGACCGCCTTGGCCACGGTACGCACGTCCGGGTTGAAGCCGGCCGCGCGGGTGGCCGCGACCGCGTCGGCGACGACGGTGGAGTGCGGCACCAGGTACATCGACAGGCACGTGGTCGGCACCGGCTCCATGAGCAGCTCGGTGAGCCGGCCGGTGAGCCCGGCGAGGAACCGGCCGTCGGGCACGCGGTAGTCGCCGACCGGCTCGGGCCGCTCGACGGTGATCCCCGGGCTGTACGGCAGCAGCCGGTCCAGCGGCTTGAGCGGCAGGCCGGCCGCCTGCAGCGCCGGGATCGGCCAGGTCAGCAGCCGCACGTCGTCGAAGCCCCGCTGCAGCGCCACCTCGGCGAGGTTGCGCGCCTCGCCGGAGTGGCCGCAGATGACCGGATCGGCCCGGACCACGATGACGAGGCGGCGGTTGATGTACGTCACCTGGTCTCCTTCGCTGCGAACGCCTGGTCGGAGGCTGACGGCGGCCGGTGCGTGCGGCCCCAGCCGGACGGTTCCGGGCCGAGCCGCACGTGCAGCCGGCCGCCGCGGTGGATCTCGGCGGCGCTGATGTGGGTGGCGTCCAGCGGCTTGCCGTTGAGGCTCACCGACTGCACGTACTGCGGGGGCGCGGCACCGTCGATCCCGTCCGCGCCGATGGGCGTCGAGCGGTGTCCGCTTGTCTCCACAATGAACTCCCCGCCGTCGACCTGCACGGCAGCTCGCTCGAAGGCGGGCGCGTTGACGAGGAACAGGCTCTGCCCGGCGATCGGGAACAGCCCGAGCGACGCCCAGATGTACCAGGAGCTGAGCCCGCCGGAGTCGTCGTTGCCCGGCAGGCCGCCCGGGCCGGTGCCGAACTGCCAGGTCAGCGCGGCGTGCACGATCTCGGCGGTGCGGTCGGGGCGGCCGGCGTAGTGGTACGCCCACGGCGCCTCCATGTCCGGCTCGTTGTTCAGGCCCTCGAAGCGGTTCAGGGCGTAGCCGGCGAGCATCTCCGCGGGCTGCGGGCGGCGGCCGGGCTGGGTGACCGGCGGGGCGCCGAAGCCGAAGAACTTGTCGAGGTTCTCGATGAACTCCGCGTCGCCGCCGCCGAGGGCGATCCGGGCGGCCATGTCGTGCAGCAGGCGGAACGAGTAGTTCCACTTGCCGCCCTCGTAGAACTCCGAGTCCCGCAGCAGGCCGGTGACCGGGTCGAAGGCGTTGATCCAGTGCCGGCTGCGCCGCTCCAGGTCCTCGGCCAGGTGCACGTCGTTGAGCGCGCGGGCCACCTTGGCCGTGCAGTGATGGGCGTAGGCGAGGTCGAGGGTATGGCTGATCGGGTGGACGATGCCGTGCTCGAAGAAGTCCTCGCCGTACATGCGGCGCAGGTCGTCGACCATGTGCACGAGGGCCCAGTTCCAGTCCAGCGGCGTGCGGCCCAGCGCGTGGGCGTCGGCGAGCACGGTGTGCGCGAGGGTGCTGGCCTGCCGGAAGAAGCGGTCGGCGCCGCGGGCCATGCGGTACCCGATGGGGAAGTTGCCCTCCTCCTCGCACACCCGGATGAGCGACTCGAGCAGGTCGGAGGCGCGGTCGGGGGCGATCGCGGCGAGCAGCGGCAGCTGCGTCTTGTAGATGTCCCACATCGTGCAGACGTCGAACGCGAACGGGCCGGAGTTCGGCCAGAACGGGCTCTCGTCGTCGGCGAAGCACGGCTTGATCAGCGAGTGGTACAGCGCGGTGGCGAAGACCTGGCGGCGGGCCGGCGTGCCACCGTCGACCCACACCCGGCCGAGGTGCTCGCGCCAGCGGTCGCGGGTCGCCTCCCGTACCGTGTCGAAGGCCTCCTCTTCCTCCCCGCACTCCTTGTGCAGGTTGCGCGCGGCCTGCTCGCAGCCGCGCAGCGAGAAGCCCAGCCGGATCTCGACCGTCTGCCCGGCCCTGGTCGGTCCCATGAACAGCATGCCGAACGGGCGCATCGTGGTGTGCCGGATGCTGTCGAAGTCCAGGCGGGTGCCGCCGTCGATGAGCCGCCGGTCGTACCAGAGCATCTGCCGCCAGCCGGGGCTCTCCACCTCGGCATGGACCGACAGCGGCACGCCCTCCATCACGACCGTGCCCTGCACCTTGCCGTGCCCGAGGCTTTCCGCATGGGCCCGCAGCGGTACCGTCCGGCCGAGCTCGATCGCCAGCCCGCCGCACGAGAGATCGATGACGATGCGGGCGGAGCTGCTGGCCGGGAAGGTGTAGCGGTGCACGGCGACCTTCTCGCCGACCGTGATCTCGCAGCGCACGCCGGTGTCGAGGGTGGCCGCGTAGTACCCCGGCTCCGCCACCTCGTCGCGCAGCGGCCAGGACTCGCCCAGCGCGTCGAGCTGCTGGACCATCGGCGTGACGCGCACGTAGTTGTAGTACTTGCGGATCGCGCCGGTGCCGGACTGCTGGAAGTGCGTGAAGCCGGACGCCTGCAACCGGTCGAAGAGGAGCTCGGGCACACCCTCCGTGTTTTTCTTGTACCTTCCGTAGCCGGTCGGGTACGCGCCGGAGTACGCGCAGGCGGAGACCATGCCCAGCGGCGAGGTGGCGCCCGGATGGGTGTTGCCGACCTGAGGTTTCGGCCACCACCAACTGGCGGCCAGACCATGCGCCTTGGGCAGGTCGGTCGCGGCGGTACCGATGAAAGGATCTACGTCGTCAAAGATGACGGGACCTTACCCTCTGTCCGCCCGACCTGGGTTTCCGGTAGATGAAAAGTGCGGCGGGCGCCCCCTCTGGGTGGGGACGCCCGCCGCGTTCGGTGCAACGATCAGCCGCCGGTGAACGAGGGGGTGGTGCCGCACTTCGCGTGGGCGTCGAGGCAGACCTTGACCAGCGGGCCGAGGTTCTCGGGCTTCCACGCGTTCATGAAGTCGCCGTGCATCGACGAGGCCATGCCGGAGGACAGCGCCAGCCCGTCACCGCCCAGCGAGTCGTAGTTCACCATGAACGACAGGTTCGGGATCGCGACCGGGTAGTCGCCCTGGCACTTGCCGTTGACCGCGTTGCCCATGTGCGACTTGTGGTCCGGCGAGTCGATGTGCTTGCCGTCCCAGCAGTCCGCGAACGTCAGCTGGAAGATCAGGTTGCCGCCCGCCGCGCAGACCGGCCAGTTGCCGTCGGCGCTGCGGCCGACCTCCGCGCTGCCCGCGCACCAGAACTGCCCCGGCGCGCCCTTCTGGGTGGGCGTCTGCTTCTTGGCGTCACCGCTGATCATGACCAGTCCGGGCGGGAACGGCTTGGTGACCGACGGGTCCGGAAGGCGCGACCCGTAGTACACCCGGAAGCTCTTCATCTTGACCGGCTGGCCGTTGCGCTGCAGCTGCGGCACCCAGTAGGCGCTGTTGTCGCCCGGGGCGTTGCAGTTCGCGGTCTGCGCGAACAGGTCGGCGGGCTTGCTGTTCGCGGTGACCTTCGTGCCGAAGAACGTGTGCATGTGCGACGCGCCGGCGAGCCCGGGGAACACGATCGGGTCGTCCGGGGCCTCGTTCGCCACCGAACAGTCGGTGTGGAACTCCGAGACCCTGGTCGTACCGGCGGGCACGGGCAGCTGCTGCAGCTTGTCGAACGCGGCGAGCTGCTGCTGCCAGGCGGCCTGGTCGACGTCCACCCAGCCGGCCGTGCCGGTGCTGGTGCCGGTGCTCTTGGTCGGCGTCGTGCCGGTCGTCGGCGACGGCGCGCTCGTGGTCGGCGGGGCCACCGTCGCCGTGGCGGGTGGGCGCCCGCCGCTGCCGAGGGTGAACCAGTTGACGTTCACGAAGTCCGACTGCTGCGCGCTCTTCATCACCGCGACGAGCGTCTGCTTGCCGGCCGGGACGCTGGTGGCCGTGGCCGTGACGGTCTTCCAGCTCTGCCAGTTCCCCGTGTACGTCACCGGGAACGACGCCAGCAGCTGGCCCGTCGGCGAGCCGAGGTGCAGCTCGATCGAGCCGCCGGCCTTGTTCTGGGCGGCGATGCGGACGCTCAGGTCCGCGCCGCTCAGGGTCACGTTGTCGTACTGCAGCCAGTCACCGTTGGCGAGCCAGCCGACGTTCTTGCCGCCGCCGGCGTCGCGGGTGCCCTCCGTCTGCGCGCCGGACTGGGCCGCGAACGCCTCGGCCTCCAGCTTCGGCGCCGAGTTCTCCTCCGCACTGGCGGTCGCCATGTAGACGCCGCCGGCGCCGGCGACGACCGCGACCGCGGCCGCCGCGATCAGGACGCGAGTTCTGCGCATATCGATCCTTTTCCTGGATTCGGGTGCGCAGCCAGTATTCAAAGCGCCCATATGCAGTTCAAGAGACCAAAGGAAAACTTAGAGAGCGCTCTCTGGAAGATCGTTGTCAGGCCCCGTGCGCGGACCCGATTACATTTTTTGGCAATTCCGTTCTTAAATCTTCTTTAGCGACCGTACGTATGCGCGCGTTCGCTCTCAGCCGCCCGGACAGGTGTTGGTGCCGCCGCTGAGGATGACGCACCGCTGGCGGGTCGGCTCAGGCTCGGGCGTCTGCAGCGTGCGCGACCCGGCCAGCCCGAGGATGACCGCGGGCAGCACCGTGACCCCGGCGACGACGAGCGCGATCCGCGGCAACCGGGCGACCCGGAGCCCGCGGGCGACCCCGGCCACGAGCAGCGGCCCGGCGACGAGCACGATCGCGAGCACGAACTGCAGCCGTCCGGTGCTCGGATCGGGCTTCGCGTCCAGCCCGGCGACGACCCGGGCGAGCACCGCGCGAGTGAGCACCGCGACCGCGACCAGCCAGCCGGCGCCGAGCACGGCGCAGGCCACCACTCTGCTCCTCACGCGTCCACGGTAGCGGCCGCGAGCGCCGCATCGATGACCGCCGTCTCCAGGTCCCGCGCGCACCGCTCGATGGCTTCGGGCGCGAAGCGGTGCGTGTCGCCCCACAGGGTGTACATGATCCGGCCCGGCTCATCCTCGAGGTGCAGGTAGAACGTGGCGTCGTAGGTCTCCTCGCGCACACCCCACCGCACGCTGGTGTCCGCGCGCGCGGCCCGGATCTCCGCCGCCGCCGGAACCTCGCCGCCGCTGTCGTCGACGGCCCGCCGCCGATCGTTGAGCACGCACGTCGGCTCGCCGATCGCGGACAGCCCGGCCGGATCGAAATACCCGTGTTTGTACGCCGCGAGCGTCGCCCCCCACGCCCGCGCCGCCATCGCGTCGAAGTCGGCGTCGTCGTCGATGACACAGAGGCCGAACTGGCGCAGGCTCGTGACCGCGTCGGCGAACCCGGGCCGGAACCGGTTGCTGACGACGACCTGCACCACGGCGGAGCCGGCCCCGGTGGCGCGGGCGAGCGCCCTGGCGTACGCGGCGAGCAGGATCGGGCCGGACGCGAGCCCGGTGCGCGCCCCGACCACCCGCACCGCGAGCGCCAGCGCGCGCGACTCGCACACGATCTCCCAGTGCCGCGGGCGGTCCAGGCCCGGGTCGCGCGGCTCAGGCGGGGCGGGGAGCCGCGCGTGGTCGAGCTGGCGCTCCCAGTACCGCAGCGCCTTCTCGCTCTGCCGGAGCGCCGCCGGCTCCCGCTGCTGCGCGGCGAGCTCCAGCGGCCGGACCCCTTGCACGGGCGCGCGCTCTTCGCCGAGGTTGGCCAGGTCGCGCACGATCGCGTCGATGCCGAAGCCGTCGACGATGACGTGGTAGTACATGAGCACGACGTGCGTCGGCGTCCCGCCGTCGAGCACGACCCCCATCCGCACCGGCCATTCGGCGAACGGATCGAAGTGCGTGGTCTGGTAGCGGACGCGCAGCTCCTCCGCGGTCACGTCCGGGTCCGGCCCGGCGGCCACGCATTCGAGCACGATCTCGCCCGCGGCGTGCACCTCCTGCCGCGGCGGGCCACCCTCGGTGTGCACCAGCCGGGTGCGCAGGGCCTGGTGCCGGCCGACGATGAACCGCAGCAGGGCGGCCAGGTGCTCGACGGTCTCGCCGGGGGCGGCGGGGACGGTGCCGCCGATGTTCATCGTCCGTCCGGTACGCCGCATCAGGTCCCACACGTCGCGCTGCCCCCAGGTCAGCTCGGCGATGCCGGACCCCTCGCCCTCGAACGCCACCACGATGTCCACGCGGCCGAGTGTCCCGCCGCGCCGGGCCGCCGCGTCAACGCCCGCGCGCGGGTCCGCGCATCGCTCCTGCTCATTGCTGAAAGTTTCCCGGGCCACCACGGACCGGGTCCCGCCGCGAACCTGCGACCGCACTTTCCCCGGCCGGCGGTCCCGGCGCGTCCAGTGGACGCGACCGTGGTGGCGGTCCTGCGCGCCACGACCGACGTGCTCACCCTGCGCCGCTCCGGGCTGCCTACGGACGTTTCAGCAGCAGGTTGACCGCGACGCAGGTCAGCGCGGCCCGGCCGTCCTGGTTGACCAGCTCGCAGCGGGTGCGCACGATCCCGCGGTCGGGCTTGCTGTTCGAGGGCCGCGCCAGGTCGACCGTCGCGCGCAGCCACAGCCGGTCGCCCGCCCGGACCGGCACCGGCCACCGCAGCTCGTCGACGCCGGGCGAGGCGAGGCTGGCCACGCGCGACAGGTAGTTGTCCGCGAACAGCCGCATGAGCAGCGCGGCCGTGAACCAGCCGCTGGCGATCAGCCCCTGAAACGGCCCGCCGGCCGCGTACCCGGCGTCGACGTGAATCGGCTGCGGATCGAACCGGCGCGCGAACGCGAGCATCTCCGCCTCGTCGACCGTCTCGACCGCCTGCGTGTATTCGTGCACCGCGCCCGGCACGTAGTCCTCGAAGTACCGCTCGTTGATCGCTCGCATGCCGGCCAGCCTCTCACGGCGGCGACGCGGCGGTGCCGGGCTACGGGATCGGGGGACTGGTCTGCTTGATCATTTGGAAGCTGTCGAGCCGGTAGAAGTCGCAGCGGTCGGTGCCGGCGGCGGTGATGTACAGGTCGTGGACGCCGGTCGGGGTGGTGGCGAGGCCGAGGCGGAGGCTGGACTGGTACCACTGGGTGCAGTTGCCCGTCGTGCCGATGGTGAACGTCAGGAACGGGGTGGCGGTCGGCGAGTCCAGGCGCAGGTCGATCGTGCCGGGGCCGGTCGAGCAGGAGCGCCAGGTCGCGTAGCCGCTGGCCTGGCCCGGGGCGCCGAAGTCGATGGCGGAGAGGCGCAGGCGGTCGCCGGGGGAGAACGCGACCGCGCGGCCGGCCGAGGCGGCCGGGTCGGTGAAGGTGCGGACGCCGTGCTGCGCGTCGTACGACTCGGCCTCGACGACCGAGCCGAAGGTGCGCACGGTGGCGGCGGACGCGGGCGCGGCCGCGGCGGCGACGGCGAGCGCGGCCGCTCCGGCGGTGAGCAGAATACGTCTCATGCGCCGGAGTATATCGATGTGAGCCGATCTAGCTAGGTGAAGGCGCGGGCCAGCAGGAGGCGGCGGAGGGTTGGCGGGTCGCCGAAGAGCAGGTGGTTGGCGGTGGCGCGTTTGAGGTACCGGTGCGCGGAGTGCTCCCAGGTGAACCCGATGCCGCCGAGCAGCTGGATCGACTCGCGGGTCACCGTCCAGGCGGCCTCGGTGGCGGAGAGCTTGGCCAGGGGCGCGGCCAGGGCGAACTCGGCGGTGCCGTACGCGCGCAGGGCGTAGCGCGCGGTGGAGGTCGCCTGTTCGAGCAGCACGTACAGGTCGGCGACGCGGTGGCGCAGGGCCTGGAACGACGCGAGCGGCACGCCGAACTGGCGCCGGGTGCGCAGATGGTCCACGGTGGACTGCAGCGCCGCGCGGGCCACGCCGACCGACTCCGCGGCGAGCAGCGCGTACATGACGGCCAGGCCGTGCGCGGCGCCGGCGGGGGCGACGAGGCGGGCCGGGGCGGCGGTCAGGATCACGGTCGCCTGGCTGCGGGTGGTGTCCACAGTGGGCACCGGCTGGACGACCGCGGCGTCCGTCGCGAAGAGGTCGCCGTCGCACTCGACCAGCAGCAGGTCGGCCGCGTCGCCGTCCAGGACGTGGTGGACGCGGCCGTCGAGGACCGTGCCCTGCGCGGTCGGCCTCGCCTCGACGGTGCCGCCGAGGGCCAGGGCGCCGATCGAGGTGCCCTCGGCCAGGCCCGGGAGCAGGTCGGAGGCCGGGTCCAGGGCCAGGATCGCGGCCGTGGTCGACAGCAGCGGGGCGGAGAGCAGGGCGGCGCCGGCCTCCTCCAGGGCGATGCCGGCCTCGACCGCGGTGGCGCCGAAACCGCCGTGCTCCTCGCCGACGGCCAGCGCGGTGAGGCCGAGCTCGCCGGTGAGCCGCGCCCAGCTGTAGCCGGGCGAGGCCAGGAACCCGCGCACCGACTCGCGCAGCGCCATCTGTTCGGGTGTGAACTCCCCGGCGAACGGCTCCACTGTGGACACTCCTACGATCGGGGGACGCGGCCGAGGAGACGGTCGGCGATGATGTTGCGCTGGATCTCGTTCGACCCGCCGTAGATGGTGTCGGCGCGGGTGAACAGGAACAGCCGCTGGGCGTCGGTCAGGTCGTACGGCGCGGCCCGCGCGACCGTCGCGGCCGGCCCCTCCGCCGCCATGGCCAGCTCGCCGAGGTCGCGGTGCCAGTTCGCCCACAGCAGCTTGGCCACCGACGCCGCGGTCGGGTCGGGCCCGGTCGCGGACAGGGTGCGCAACGCGTGGTGGCGCAGGCCCTGCAACCCCGCCCAGGCCTGCACGAGCCGGTCGGCAAAAACAGGATCCTCGATGGTACCGACGGTGCGCGCACGATCCACAATGGACTGCAGCTCGCGGGCGAACCCCAGCTGCTGCCCGAGGGTGGCCACGCCGCGCTCGAACGCCAGGGTGCTCGTCGCGACCCGCCAGCCGTCGCCGGGCGCGCCGACGACCAGGTCGGCGCCGGTCTCCGCGCCGTCGAAGAAGACCTCGTTGAACTCCGAGGTGCCGGTCAGCTGCACGATCGGGCGCACTTCGACACCGCGCTGCCGCATCGGCACCAGAAGGTACGAGAGGCCGGCCTTGCGCTTTTCCGGCCCGGTGCGGGCGAGCACGAAGCACCAGTCGGCGATGTGGGCCAGCGACGTCCAGACCTTCTGGCCGCTGATGCGCCAGCGGTCGCCGGCGAGTTCCGCGCGCGTCTGCACGCCGGCGAGGTCGGAGCCGGCCTCGGGCTCGGAGTACCCCTGGCACCACAACTCCTCGGCCCGCGCGATCGGCGGCAGGAAGCGTTCCCGCTGTTCGTGCGTGCCGTGCGCGATGAGCGTCGGCGCAAGGAGGTATTCGCCGATGTGGCTGAGCCGCCCGGGCCCGCCGGAGCGCGCGTACTCCTCGAAGAACACGACCTGCTCGGCGATGGAGGCGCCGCGCCCGTACGGTTGCGGCCAGCCCAGCCCGATCCACCCTCCGGCGCCGAGCTCCCGCTCCCACTCGGCGCGCAGGTCGAGGTGCTCGTGCTCGCGCCCCGGGCCGCCGGTGCCGATCAGCGGCGCGAACCGGCCGGTGAGATGCTCGCCGAGCCAGGCCCGCACCTCGGCCCGGAACGCCTCGTGCTCAGGCGCCATAGACGGCCGCCGGTTCGGGCGCGCGGGCGAGCAGGTCGCGCACGACGGGGCCGAGCTCGTTCGGGTCCCAACGGCGCCCGGCGTCGGCGGCCGGACCGTGCTGCCAGCCGTCGGCGAGGCTCACGCTGCCGCCGGAGACTTCGAACACCCGGCCGGTGACGAACCCGGCCTCCTCGGAGGCGAGCCACACCACCAGCGGCGACACGTTCTCGGGGGCCATCGCGTCGAACCCGGCCGCGGGCGCCCGCATGGCGTCGGCGAACACGTCCTCGGTCATCGGCGTGCGCGCGCTGGGCGCGATCGCGTTCACCGTGATGCCGTACCGCGCGAGTTCGACCGCGGCCACCTGTGTCATCGCGGCCACGGCGGCCTTGGCGGCGCTGTAGCTGACCTGCCCGACGCTGCCCATGAGCCCGGCGCCCGACGTGGTGTTCACGATCCGCGCGGCCACCGGGGTGCCGGCCTTGGCCAGCCCCTTCCAATACGCCGACGCGTGCCGCAGCGGCGCGAAGTGGCCCTTGAGATTGACCCGGATGACCGAGTCCCACTCGTCCTCGGTCACGTTCGTGGTCATCCGGTCGCGCGCGAGCCCGGCGTTGTTCACGAGCGCGTCCAGGCGGCCGGTCGCATCGACCGCCGTCCGCACGAGCGCGGCCGCGAACGACCAGTCGGCGATGTCGCCGGGCGCGACGGTCACCTTGCCGCGCGTACACTCGGAGGCCACGGCATCGAGCCGCTCCGCGCTGAGGTCGTTGAGCACGACGTGATGGCCGGCCGCGGCGAACGCGAGCGCGTGGGCGCGGCCGAGGCCCTGGCCGGCGCCGGTGATGATGACCGTTCTCATGCTCCGAGGACCTCCCGCTGGTAGCGTCGCACCTTGTCCCGCACCCCGACCAGGTCGTTCGGGTCCGCACGGATGACGACCCGCGCGACGCCCAGGGAGCGGAGCATCTCCAGTTCGCCGCGGTCGCCCGGGGCCCGCGCGGTCACCTCGACCTCGTCCGGGTCGCGGCCGGCGGCGGCACACTCCTCGCGCAGGGCCTTGCGCAGCCGGGCGAACTCCTCGCCGCGCACGCCGAGCGGATACCAGCCGTCGCCCAGCCGGGCCGCGCGCCGCACCGCCGCGAGGCTGTGGCCGCCGACGACGATCGGGACCGTGCCGCGCGTCGGGCGAGGCCGCGAGTGCACAGGGCCAAAGGCGACAAAGCGGCCGTTGTACCGTGCGGGCGCCTGCGTCCACAGCGCTCGCATCACCTCGAGGTACTCGTCGGCGCGGGCACCACGCTCGGCGAACGGTACGCCGAGCGCGTCGTACTCCTCGCGCAGCCAGCCGACGCCGATGCCCGCCAGGAGCCGGCCCCCGCTGAGCACGTCGACGGTCGCCAGGCGCTTGGCCAGGTCGACCGGGTTGTGCTCGGGCAGGATCAGCATCGCCGTGCCGAGCCGCAGCGAGGTGGTGTGCGCGGCGGCGAACGTCAGCCAGTGCAGCGGGTCCGGGATGTCGTCGTCCGGGCCGAGGCTCATGCGGCCGGTGGGATCGTACGGGTACGAACTGTCGTAGGCGTCCGGCACCACCACGTGCTCGACGGCCCAGACCGACTCGCAGCCGAGCTCCTCCAGCAGCCGCACGAACCGCGCGACGGTGGCCGGATCGGCGCCGCCGTGCGACGGCATGACCCCGAGTTTCAGCTCCACGGCCGGTACTCTACCAAACGCTTGCTTGGTTACGAAGGCCGCCGCGGAGCCGGATTCAGGCGCGTGGGGCGCCGATCCGGGCGAGCCAGTGGGCCGCCTCGCCGGGCGCGAGGGCGCCGTCGATGAGCAGGCGCGGGGCCATGCGGGGATAGGAGCGGCCGGCGTTCCAGGTCCGGGCGTACGGTTCGCGGTCGAGCGCGATCAGCCGCACCCCGTCGAGGCGGGGGATGTCGGCCGGGGTGCCCTCGTTCCAGATCCACTCGCCGCGGGCGTCGACGAGGTTCCAGCAGCCGCGGATGCCGCCCGGAGGCTGGGGGTTGCCGTCCGTGGCGGCCGCGAACTCGGCGGCGGTCGGGCGCCGTCCGGGCAGCAGGCCGCGGCCCGGGTCGCCGATGAGGGTCGCGGCGAGCAGGATGTGCAGCTGGAAGTTGTCGCCGATGCCGCCGACGGTGACCCGGAAACCACGGCCGGTACGAGCGAAATCGCGATCGACCACGATCAGCTGTTCGTGGTCGACCACCCGCAGCAGGCCCCACAGCCAGGATGCCGTTCCGTAGAGCTCACGGGCGGCGGCGACGGCCGCGGTCAGCCGCTCGCGCTGCGGCAGCGTCGCCCGGACCTCGGCCCGCTGACACAGGTACAGCACCGGCTGCACCCACTCCTCGGCGCAGAACCACGCCTGGACCAGCATCTCGGCCGCGTCGGGGTCGAGCCCGCGCCGCCGGGCCGACCCGGCGAAGCGCTCGAGCACCGCGCCGGCCGCCTCCTGCTCGCGGGGCGCGGGCGGTTCGCCGAACGCGTCGCGGTACAGCGCGCGGAACCGCACGGCCTGTTCGAGCACATCGGCCGCCCGATCGGCGAGCAGCGGCATGACGGCGGCCGGATCGGTGCCGTTCCACGCCATCTGCCCGAGCAGCCCCGCCAGGCCGCCGCCGAGCGCGAACGTGGCGGGGCGGAGGGCGGGCTCGAGCCGTACCAGAGCCGCTTGAATCTCTTCCGGCGCGGCCTCTTCGGCACTCTGCGCGATCGCGGGCAGGGCAGCGTAGAACCCGTCGACGTCGAACGCGGCAACGGCCCGCAGCAACGCATCAACGCGCACCGCGAGCGGCGAGGACCGAACCATGCGCGGGATCGTAATGGCCGCCCCACGCCCCCAGCACCGGGTCGCCGCGCGTGCGACGCAGCGATCAGCCGTGCGGCGCGGGAGGTTACGAGTGTGCCGCGTCCGAGTAGCGGGGCAGCTGGCCGCCGCCGTCCACGAGCAGCGACGCGCCGGTGACGTAGCCGGCCAGCGGGGAGGCCAGCAGCAGCACGGCGTCGGCGATATCGTCCGGGGTGGCCATGCGTCCGAGGGGCACCGTCGCCGCGACCGCCGCCAGGGCCGCCTCGTCGCCGTAGTGGGCCGCGTTGTCGTCGGTGCGCACCACGCCCGCCGTCACCGTGTTGACGCGCACGCGCGGGGCCCACTCCAGCGCGAGGGCGCGGGTGAGCACTTCGAGGCCGCCCTTGGCTGCCGCGTACGCCGCCGTTCCCGGGGCCGGGCGCAGGGCCGAGACGCTGCCGATGTTCACGATCAGGCCGCCGGACGGCTGCTGCTGCATGACGGCGTTCGCGGCCTGCGCGACGAAGAACGGGGCCAGGAGGTTGAGCCGGACCACGGCCGTGACCAGGTTCGGCGACGCCGTCGCGGCCGGGGCCGGGGGGCCGCCGCCCGCGTTGTTCACCACGAGGTCGAGCCGGCCGAAGGTGGCCACGGCCGCGGCGACCAGGGCCGCCGCCTGGTCCGGTTCGCGGACGTCGGCGCGGTGGAAGAACGGCAGGTCGCCCGGGTCGTTGCGGCCGCAGACCAGGACCTGGTAGCCGTCGGCGGCGAGCCGGGTGGCGATGGTCCGGCCGATGCCGCGGGTGCCGCCGGTGACGAGCGCCGCGCGGGGTTCAGAGGCGTTCGATGATGGTGACATTGGCCGTACCCCCGCCCTCGCACATGGTCTGCAGACCGTACCGGCCGCCGCGGGCCTCCAGTTCGTGCAGGAGGGTCGTCATCAGCCGCGCCCCCGTCGCGCCGAGCGGGTGGCCGAGGGCCACGGCGCCGCCGAGGGGGTTGACGCGGGCCAGGTCCGCGCCGGTCTCGTGGTGCCAGGCGAGCACTACGGGTACGAAAGCCTCATTGATCTCGATGAGGTCGATGTCGTCGATGGTGAGCTTCGCCTTGCGCAGCGCGTGTTCGGTGGCCGGGATCGGGCCGGTGAGCATGTAGACAGGATCGTCCGCGCGGACGCTCAGGTGGTGGATGCGGGCGCGGGCGCGCAGGCCGTGTTCGGCGAGCGCGCGCTCGGAGGCGACCAGGACGGCCGCCGCGCCGTCGGAGATCTGGCTGGCCAGGGCGGCCGTCACCACGCCGCCGGGCTTGAGGGTGGGCAGCGACGCCATCTTCTCCAGCGTCGTGTCGCGGCGCGGGCCCTCGTCGGCGGTCACCCCGGCGATCGGCTCGATCTCCCGCTCGAAGCGGCCGCTGTCGATGGCGGCGGCGGCCCGGCGGTGGCTCTCCAGCGCGTACCGCTCCATCTCCTCCCTGGTCAGCGCCCATTCGGCGGCGATCAGCTCGGCCGCCCGGAACTGGCTGATCTCCTGGGTGCCGTAGCGCGCGTGCCAGCCGGCCGAGCCGCGGAAGGGGTCGTCGAAGCCGTACTGCTGCCCGGCCAGCATCGCCGCCGAGATCGGGATGGCGCTCATGTTCTGCACGCCCCCGGCCACCACGAGGTCGGCGGTGCCGGACATGACCGCCTGCGCGGCGAAGTGGATGGCCTGCTGCGACGAGCCGCACTGCCGGTCGACGGTCACGCCCGGCACGTGCTCGGGCAGCCCGGCCGCGAGCCAGCTGGTGCGCGCGATGTTGCCCGCCTGCGGGCCGAGCGCGTCGACGCAGCCGAAGATCACGTCGTCGACCGCCGCCGGGTCCACGCCGCTGCGCTTGACCAGCGCGTTGAGCACATGCGCGCCGAGGTCGGCCGGGTGGATCGCGCTCAGCCCGCCGCCGCGCCGGCCGACCGGCGTGCGGACCGCCTCGACCAGATAAGCCTCCGTCATGGTCGAGACCTTACCAAGCGAGCGCTTGGTTGGTAAGGTGCCTCGCATGGAACCGCTGGACGCCCGCACCATTCCCGATCTGGTACGGGCCGGCGCCGCGCACTACCGCCACCGCGAGGCCGTCGTCGACGGCGACGTGCGGCTCACCTACGCCGACCTCGGCGCCGAGGTCACCCGGTGCGCCGAGGCGCTCGCGGCGCGCGGCGTCGCCAAGGGCGACCGGGTGGCGCTGTGGGCCCCGAACGGCTGGCGGTGGATCGTCGCCGCCCTCGGCATCGTCTCAGCCGGCGGCGTCCTCGTGCCGCTGAACACCCGATTCAAGGGTCCCGAGGCGGCGTACATCCTCGCCCGCAGCGGTGCGCGGCTCCTGCTCGTCGACGACGGGTTCCTCGGCAACCGCTACGTCGCCGCGCTCGCCGAGGCCGCGACCGAGACGCCGACCCCGGACCTCACCGACATCGTCCCGTTCGCCGAGTGGGACCGGTTCATGGCCGTTGGCAAGGCCGTGGACGCCGTGGTCTACCCCGACGACCTGTCCGACCTGTTCTTCACCAGCGGCACCACCGGGCGGCCCAAGGGCGCCATGATCACCCACAGCCAGACGACGCAGTTGTACGTCACGTGGAGCGACCTCGCGCAACTCCGCGAGGGAGACCGGTACCTGCTCATCAACCCCTGCTTCCACACCTTCGGCTACAAGGCCGGGGTCATCGCGTGCCTCCTGCGCGGGGCGACCATCGTGCCGCAGGCCGTGTTCGACGTGCCGACCAGCCTCGAGCTCGTGCAGCGCGAGAAGATCACGGTGCTGCCCGGACCGCCCACGTTGTACACCTCGATGCTCGACCACCCCGCCCGCTCCGCCTACGACCTGTCGACGCTGCGCGTCGCGATCACCGGCGCGACGACGGTCCCGGTGGTCATGATCGAGCGGCTGCGGGCCGAGCTCGCGCTGGAGACCGTGCTCACCGCCTACGGGCTGACCGAGTCGTGCGGGACCGCCACCATGTGCCGCCCCGACGACGACCCGGTCACCGTGTCGACGACCTGCGGCGCCGCCGTCCCCGGGGTGGAGGTGCGGGTCGACGAGGCCAGCGGCGAGGTGCTGATCCGCGGTTACAACATCATGCGGGGGTACTTCAACGACCCCGCCGCCACCGCCGACACCATCGACCCGGACGGCTGGCTGCACACCGGCGACGTCGGCGTCCTGGACGAGCGGGGCTACCTGCGCATCACCGACCGGCTGAAGGACATGTTCATCGTCGGCGGGTTCAACGCCTACCCGGCCGAGATCGAGCAGGTCATCGCCCGCCATCCGGCCGTGGCCGAGGTCGCCGTCATCGGCGTGCCGGACGAGCGGATGGGCGAGGTCGCCCGCGCCTTCGTCGTGTCGCGCGGGCCCGTGCAGGCCGACGCGCTCGCCGCGTACTGCAAGGAGCGGCTGGCCAACTACAAGCAACCCCGCTCGTTCGTGTTCGTGGACGCGCTGCCGCGCAACGCGAGCGGCAAGGTGCTCAAGACGACCCTCCGGAGGGCATGACATGGACACCGTCATCGTCACCGGCGGCGCGAGCGGCATCGGGGCCGCCGTCGCCCGGCTCGCCGCCGAGCAGGGGCTGCGCGCCGTCGTGTGGGATCTCGTCGCGGTCGACGGCGGTTCGGTCGTCAACGTGCGCGATCCGGAGGCGGTCGCGGCGGCGTTCGCCGCGGCCGGACCGGTGCGCTACCTCGTGAACAACGCCGGCCCGGCCAGCGGCGGCCCGGCGCTGGCGTTCACCGACGGGCTCGCGGCCACCGCCGGCAGCATGGAGCTGGTGACGTCGGCCTGGCTGGCCACCGGGCCGCCCGAGGGTTCGGCCGTGGTCAACGTGGCCTCGGTGGCGGGCAACCTGGTGGGCACCGACTCCGCGTGGTACTCGGCGGGGAAGGCGGCGATCGCGGGGTACACGCGACATCTGGCGACCCGGATCGCGCCGCGGGTGCGCGCGAACGCGGTCGCACCAGGGTTCATCGACACGCCGCGCATGGCCGGATTCGCCGACTCCGCCCTTGGCCGTTCGCTCATCGAGCGCAACCCGATGGGCCGGGCCGGGCGGCCCGAGGACGTCGCCGCGGCCGTGCTGTTCCTGCTCTCCCCGGCCGCCGCGTACGTCAACGGCGTCCTGCTGCCCGTGGACGGGGGCTGGACCGTCTCCCAATGAAAGGGGTGTTCCACTGTGGACGCCGTCATCGTCTCCGCCGTGCGCTCGCCGATCGGCCGCGCCTACAAGGGATCGCTCACCGAGGTGCGCGCCGACGACCTCGCCGCGCAGATCGTCACCAAGGCCCTGGCCAAGGTGCCCGCGCTCGATCCGGCCACCCTCGACGACCTGATCCTCGGGTGCGCGCAGCCGGCCGGCGAGCAGGGGTACAACCTCGGCCGCCAGGTCGCCATGCACCTCGGCCTCGACATGGTGCCCGGCACCACCGTGAACCGCTACTGCGCGTCGTCGCTGCAGGCGATCCGGATGGCCTTCCACGCGATCAAAGCGGGGGAGGGGCACGCGTTCGTCGCGGCCGGGGCCGAGGTCGTCTCGCACTACCCGGCCGGCAAGGCCGACGGCATGCCCGGCACCAAGAACCCGCGCTATCCCGAGCACACGTCCTCGCTCACCTGGACCGATCCGCGGGCGGCGGGTGAGCTGCCGGACGTGTACATCGCGATGGGCGAGACCGCCGAGAACGTCGCCGGCATGTGCGGGATCACCCGCCGCGAGCAGGACGAGTTCGCCGTGCGCAGCCAGAACAACGCCGAGAAGGCGCAGGCCGACGGGTTCTGGGAGCTCGACATCACGCCCGTCACCCGGCCCGACGGCACCGAGCTGGCGCGCGACGACGGCCCCCGCGCCGGCGTCACGCTGGAGAAGGTGAGCACGCTGCAGCCGGCGTTCCGCCCCGACGGCACCGTCACGGCGGGCAACTGCTGCCCGCTGAACGACGGCGCGGCGGCGGTCGTCGTCATGGGCGCGTCGCGGGCCCGCGAGCTCGGGCTGACCCCGCTCGCCCGCATCGTCGCCACCGGCGTGTCCGCGCTCAGCCCGGAGATCATGGGTCTCGGCCCGGTCGAGGCGACCCGCCGCGCCCTCGCGCACGCCGGCATGTCCATCTCGGACATCGACCTGATCGAGATCAACGAGGCTTTCGCCGCGCAGGTGATCCCGTCGTACCGCCAGATGGGCGCCGACCCGGAGAAGGTCAACGTGCACGGCGGTGCGATCGCGGTCGGCCACCCGTTCGGCATGACCGGCGCGCGGATCGCCACCACCCTCCTCAATGGACTGTCCTTCCGGGACAAGCAGCTCGGCCTGGAGACCATGTGCACCGCCGGCGGCCAGGGCATGGCGCTGATCCTGGAGCGGCTGGCATGAACCTCGCGGGCAAGGCAGTCGTGGTCACCGGCGCGGGCCGCGGGCTCGGCGCGGCCTACGCCCGGCTGGCCGCCGCCGAGGGCGCCGCGGTGCTCGTCAACGACGTCGACGCCGACCTGGCCGACGGGGTCGTGGCGGAGATCCGCGCCGCCGGCGGCACCGCGGCCGGGTTCGCCGGCTCGGTCGCCGACTGGGACGCCGCCGGCGCGATCATCGGCGCCTGCGTGGAGGCGTTCGGCGCGATCGACGGCCTGGTCAACAACGCCGGCATCTTCCGCCTCGCCAACCCGGCCGAGCAGGACCCGGACGAGTTCCGCGCGGTGCTGGAGGTCAACGTCCTCGGCACCGCGTACTGCGGGCTGCACGCGATCCGCGCCATGCTGCCCCGCGGCTCCGGCTCGATCGTCAACGTGACCTCGGGCTCGCACGCGGGCTCGGCCGCGATGGGCGCCTACGGGGCGAGCAAGGGCGCGGTGGCCTCGCTGACGTACTGCTGGGCGGCCGACCTGGCCGGCAGCGGCGTGCGGGTGAACGCGGTCTCGCCGAACGCCCACACGCGCATGGCCGACGCCTACGAGGCCTACCTGGGCGCCGCGGCCCAGGGCCAGAACGTGGCCAAGCCGCCCGCCCAGAACGCCCCGGCCGTGGTGTACCTGCTCTCGGACGCCGCGGCCGGCCTGCACGGGCAGATCGTGCGCATCGACGGCGACGAGCTGTCGATGGTCGCCCACCCGACCGTCCAGGGCCACGGCACCCTGAACCCGGCCTGGACCGTCTCGTCGGTGGCCGCGGCCTTCGCGGCCGGCGAGGTCGGCCCGCTCAGCCCGGTCGGGCTGCACCGGGCGTGAGACTTGCATTGATGGATCACCATCGAGGGCGTGATGGGATCCTCACACGCGGTGTCCGGGGCGGCCGGCTGGCTGGGCGGGTGTGCGTTGCTGGCCGCGGCCGGTGCTCCGGTCGGCCCGCCGGTCGTCGTCGTGGGCACCGTGATCGCCGCCGGGGCCGCGCTGCTGCCGGACTGTGACCACCCGAGCTCGTGCGTGGCGTACACCTTCGGGCCGGTCAGCCGGTTCCTGTGCCGGCGGATCGGCCGGGCGTGCGCCGTCCTGCACGCGCGCACCCGCACCCCGCTCGACGTGCGCGACCTCGACGGGCACCGCACGCTGACCCACACCGTGCTGTTCGCCCTGGTCACGGGCCTGCTGGCGGCGGTCGGCGGGTGGTTCGGCGGGATCGCGGCGGCCGCGGTGGTGACGTTCGCCACGACCGGCCTGGCCATCCGCGCCCTGTGGCCCAAGCGCAAGCGCGGCACGCTCGGGGCGACCCTGGGCGGCCTGCTCACGGCGGCCGCCCTGGTCACGTTCGGGCCGGCGGACGGCTGGTGGTGGCTCGGCCTGCCCGTCGCGTTCGGCTGCCTCGCGCACATCGCCGGCGACGCCATGACCAACACGGGCGTCCCGGCGCTGTTCCCGCTGCCCATCGGCGGCCGTCGCTGGCGCCGGCTGCGCACCCCGCGCCTGCTGCGCTTCGGCACCGGCGGCCGGGCCGAGCACCTGGTCCGCTGGCTGCTGGTCGCGAGCGCCGTCGGCGCCGGTTGGCTGCTGGCGATATGAGCCGGGTCAGCGGCGGGCGAGGCCGTCCAGGAACAGGGAGGTGCAGTCCTCGGCCAGGCGCGTGATCGGGTACTCCCGGGTCGGCTTGAACCACCGCACGGACAACCACACGGCGTCACGCATCAGGCGGTACAAAATCTTCGGGTCCAGGTCCGAGCGGATCACGCCGTCGGCGATGCCGGCCTCGATGACCTGCAGCCAGGCCGCCTGGACCTCCTTGCCGGCGTTGCGCAGGTAGCCGAACCGCTCGATCTGGATCAGATAGTTGACGTCGTTCTGGTAGATCTCGGTGGCGTGCGGATGTGCCTCCACCACCTCCAGCGACGCCACGATCAGGTCGTGCAGCCGCGTGCGCGGATCGGTGTCCGCGGCGAGCACCCGCTTGTAGCGCGTGCGCAGGTCCTCGAGGTAGGAGGTGACGATCTCGTCGACCATCGCCTCCTTCGACTCGAAGTGGTGGTACAGGCTCCCGGAGAGGATGCCGACCTCGTCGGCGATCTCACGCACCGTGGTCGCCGCCACGCCCTTGTTCGCGAACAACGCTGCGGCGCTGGCGAGAATCCGCTCGCGTCGTTCCCCAGACTCCCGCGCCATCCCATGGTCCTTTACAGAGAAGGAGATGTATCCCGCCGGAGTGTACCGACCCCGCGAGAAAACGAGTGTAGCGTAATCAAGCAAGCGCTTGGTACGGTCGTGGGGCAAGTCAGCCTGCGGGAGTAAGGCGGCCAAACACAGCGATGGCGAACAAGCAGATGTCCCCCGACGAGGTCGTGTCCCGGTTACGCTCCGGCATGACCATCGGGATCGGCGGCTGGGGGTCGCGGCGCAAGCCCATGGCCCTCGTCCGGGCGATCCTGCGCTCCGACCTCACCGACCTCACGATCGTCACCTACGGCGGGCCCGATGTCGGCCTGCTGCTGGCCGCGAAGAAGGTCCGGCGCCTGATCTACGGGTTCGTGTCGCTCGACTCGATCGCCCTCGAACCGCATTTCCGCGCCGCGCGCGAGACGGGTTCGGTGGAGGTGAGCGAGTACGACGAGGGCATGCTCAGGTGGGCGCTCTACGCGGCCACCTGCCGGCTGCCGTTCCTGCCCAGCCGGGTCGGGCTCGGCTCCGACGTGCTCACCGTCAACCCGGCGCTGCGCACGGTCGCCTCGCCGTACGGCGGAGAGGAACTGCTCGCCGTGCCCGCGCTGCACCTCGACGCCGCGCTGGTCCACCTGAACCGCGCGGATGTGCTCGGCAACGCGCAGTACCTCGGGCCGGACCCGTACTTCGACGACCTCTTCTGCACGGCGGCCGAGCAGGCGTACGTCTCCGTCGAGCGCATCGTGCCGACCGAGGAGCTGACCCGCGCCGCGCCGGTGCAGAGCCTGCTGCTGCAGCGCTGGATGGTGCACGGCGTGGTCGAGGCGCCCGGCGGTGCGCACTTCACCTCGTGTGACCCCGATTACGGCCGCGACGAGGCCTTCCAGCGCGAGTACGTCAAGGCCGCCGGCGACCCGCAGGAGTGGCAGGCGTTCTACGAGCGCTACCTCAACGGCGACGAGGCCGCCTACCGGGCCGCCGTCGAGTCCAGGAGCGTGGCCGCATGAGCGACGTCACCCGCGCGGAGATCTGCGCGATCGCGTGCGCGGAGGCGTGGCTCGGCGACGGGGAGATCCTCGCCAGCCCGACCGGGGTCGTGCCCACCATCGGCGTACGCCTCGCCCGCGCCACGTTCGCGCCCGACCTGCTGCTCTCCGACGGCGAGGCGATGCTCGCGCGGGGCACCTGGGCGCTGGGCGAGGCGCCGCCCGGGATCGAGGGCTGGATCCCCTTCCGCGCCGTGTTCGACCTGCTCTACACGGGGCACCGGCACGTCATGATGATGCCGAGCCAGATCGACCAGTACGGCAACGCGAACATCTCCGCGATCGGCGACTTCGCGCGCCCGACCCGCCAGCTGCTCGGGGTGCGCGGCGCGCCCGGCAACACGGTCAGCCACCCGACCAGTTACTGGGTGCCCAAGCACGGCCCGCGCTCGTTCGTCGCGGCCGTCGACATGGTCAGCGGCGTCGGGTACGACCGCGCGGCCACGGCGCCGGCGGCGGCCAAGTTCCACGAACTGCGCCGGGTCGTGAGCAACCTGGGCGTGTTCGACTTCAACACCGACGACCACCGGATGCGCGTCGTGTCCGTGCATCCGGGCGTGACGGTGGCCGAAGTGCTCGCCGCCACCGCGTTCGATCTGGTGGTACCGCCCGATCTCCCCGAAACCCGCACCCCCACCGACGCCGAACTCGCCCTCATCCGCGAGGTCATCGATCCCCGCGGCGCTCGCCAGCGGGAGGTGGCCGGGTGAGTGCTGCGGCGCTCGACACGCCGATCTGCGCGCTGTTCGGGATCCGGTACCCGATCGTGCAGACCGGCATGGGCTGGGTCTCCGACGCCCGGCTCACCGCCGCCACCGCCGAAGCCGGGGGACTGGGCGTCCTCGCCAGCGCCACCCTCTCGTACGACGAACTCGTCACCGCGATCGCCGACGTGCGGGCGCGCACGGACAAGCCGTTCGGGGTGAACCTGCGCGCCGACGCACCGGACGCCGCCCGCCGTGCGGACCTGCTCATCCGCGAGGGGGTGCGGGTCGCGTCGTTCGCGCTCGCGCCCAAGCCGGAGCTCATCGACAAGCTCAAGTCGGCCGGCGTCGTGGTCGTGCCGTCCGTCGGGGCGCGCCGGCACGCGGAGAAGGTCGCCGCGTGGGGCGCCGACGCTGTCGTCGTGCAGGGCGGCGAGGGCGGCGGCCACACCGGCCCGGTGCCCATCTCGCTGCTGCTGCCGCAGGTCGTGGACGCGGTCGGCATCCCGGTCGTCGCGGCCGGCGGCTACCACGACGGGCGCGGCCTGGTCGCCGCGCTCGCGTACGGCGCGGCCGGGATCGCCATGGGCACCCGCTTCCTGCTCACCTCGGACAGCCCGATCGCCGAGGACGTCAAGCGCCGCTACCTGGCCGCCTCGGTGACCGACACCGTCGTCACCGACCGCCTCGACGGCGTGCCGCAGCGCGTGCTGCGCACCCCGTTCGTCGACACGCTGTCCGCGCCGGCGGTGCCCGGTCGCCGGCTCCTGCGCGCGTTCGGCAGCGCCCGCGCGTTCCGGAAGCTCTCCGGCCGCTCGTGGGTCTCGCTGCTGCGCGAGGGGCGGGCGATGCGCGGCCACGGCCTCTCCTACGACCAGGTGCTGACCGCCGCCAACACCCCGATGCTCATCCGCAACGCGATGGTCGACGGCCGTCCCGACGCCGGCGTGATGGCCAGCGGGCAGGTCGCGGGCCTGATCGACGACCTGCCCAGCTGCGCCGAGCTGATCGACCGGATCATGGCCGAGGCCGAGGCCGCGCTGAAACGGCTCGCCTGATGCCCGCGTACTCGCTCGAGGGCGTCATCCCGGTCGTCCACCCGGACGCCTACGTGCACCCGACCGCCGTGCTCATCGGCGACGTGCACGTCGGGGCCGGCTGCTACGTCGGCCCCCTCGCGAGCCTGCGGGGCGACTTCGGCCGAATCGTCCTGCGCGACGGCTCGAACCTGCAGGATTCCTGTGTGTTCCACACGTTCCCCGGCACCGAGGCGGTCCTGGGCCGGCACGGCCACGTCGGCCACGGCGCGATCCTGCACGGCTGCACCATCGGCGACGGCGTGCTCGTCGGCATGAACGCGGTCGTGATGGACGGCGCGGAGGTCGGCGCGGAGGCGTTCGTCGGCGCGCACGCGTTCGTGAAGGCCGGGTTCGTGGTGCCGCCGCGCACCCTGGCCGCCGGGTCGCCCGCGCGGGTCGTCCGGGAGCTGACGGCCCAGGAGCTCGCCTGGAAGGCCAACGGCACGCGGGTGTACCGCGAACTCGCCGCCCGCAGCCGCGCCTCCCTGCGCGAATGTGCACCCCTGGCGGCGATCGAGCCGGACCGCCCGTCCCTGTCCACCGGGGCCGGGACGTCGGTGCCACTGGACGTCGCCCGCGGCTCTGGTGAACCAAGCAAGCGCTTGGTAGAGTGACCGCCATGGTGGAGAAACCCCCGGCTCACGGGCTGCTCGCCGGGCGTACGGTGCTCGTCACCGCGGCCGCCGGCACCGGCATCGGGTACGCGACGGCGGAGCGCTGCGTCGAGGAGGGCGCCACCGTCGCGATCAGCGACCGGCACGAGCGGCGGCTCGCCGAGGCCGCGGAACGGCTGGGTGCGCTCGCCGTACCGTGTGATGTGACCGACGAGGCCCAGGTCCAGCGGCTCTTCGACACCGTCACCGAGCGGCTGGGCGGCCTCGACGTGCTGGTGAACAACGCCGGGCTCGGCGGCACGGCCGACATCGTGGACATGACCGACGAGCAGTGGTCGTCGGTGCTCGACGTGACCCTCACCGGCACGTTCCGGTGCACGCGCGCGGCGCTGCGGCACATGATGCCGCGCGGCCGGGGCGTCATCGTGAACAACGCCTCCGTGATCGGCTGGCGCGCGCAGGAGGGCCAGGCCCACTACGCCGCGGCCAAGGCCGGCGTGATGGCGCTGACCCGGGTCTCCGCCGTCGAGGCGGCCCGGGCGGGGGTGCGCGTCAACGCCGTCGCCCCCAGCCTCGCCATGCACCCGCACCTGGCCAAGGTGACCACCGAGGAGCTGCTCGCCGAGCTGTCGCAGCGCGAGGCGTTCGGGCGGCCGGCCGAGCCGTGGGAGGTCGCGAACGTGATCGTCTTCCTGGCCAGCGACTACAGCACGTACATGACCGGCGAGGTCGTCTCGGTCAGCAGTCAGCATCCGTAGGGGTCGGGCAGGCAGGGGAACCGCATGGTTGACGACAGCGCCGCCGGCCGCACCGGCGAACCGTTCACGCTCGACGTCGAGCGCGGCAAGATCCGCGAGTTCGCGCGGGCCACGCACTCGGCGAATCCGGCGTATCTGGAGGGCGACGATCCGGTGGTACCGGCGACGTTCCTCACCACCGCGTTCTTCTGGCAGCACGGCGCGGCCGACCCGTGGCAGGCCGTGGCCATGGACCAGCACAAGGGGCTGCACGCCGAGCAGGAGTTCGTCTTCCACGGCCCGCCGCCGCGGGCCGGCACCCGGCTCACCGGCGTGTCCCGGATCGAATCGGTCACGCGCAAGGAGGGCCGCTCGGGGCCGCTCGCGTTCGCCGTCATGGTGACCGAGTTCCGCGACGACACCGGCCGCCTGGTCGCCACGGCCAGGCTGACCGGGGTGGAGGCCGGATGAGCGCGTTCGTCGTCGGGCCGCTCACGCGGACGGATCTGGTCAGGTACCAGGGCGCCTCGGGCGACTTCAACCCGATCCACCACGACGAGGAGTTCGCGCGCGCGTCCGGGCTGGCCGCGCCGCTCGCCCTCGGGATGCTGCAGGCCGGATTCCTGGCCACCTGGGCCACGGACCGGTTCGGGGCCGAGAACGTGCGCGCGTTCCGCGTCCGGTTCGCCGCGCGGGTGTTTCCCGGCGACACCGTGACGTGCGACGGTGCGATCACCGCACGCCGCCCCGGCGAGCTCGACGTCGAGATGACCTGCACCACACAGGACGGCACCGTCGCCGTGTACGGCTGGGCGACCTTCGCAACGGATGGTACCGAATGATCGAGTCCACTGTGGACGAGCACGGCGTCGCCGAGATCGTCATGAACAACCCGCCGGTCAACGCGCTGCCGGTCAAGGGCTGGTTCGACCTCGCGGCCGCCCTGGACGTCGCCGGCGCCGACCCGGCCGTGCGCGCCGTCGTGCTGCGGGCCGAGGGGCGCGGCTTCAACGCCGGCGTCGACATCAAGGAGCTGCAGGCGGCCAAGGACTTCGGCGCGCTCGTCGGGGTGAACAAGGGCTGCGCGGCCGCGTTCGCCGCCGTGTACGACTGTCCGGTTCCGGTCATCGTGGCCGTGCACGGCTTCTGCCTCGGCGGCGGGATCGGGCTCTGCGGCAACGCGGACATCATCGTGGCCAGCGAGGACGCGACCTTCGGGCTGCCCGAGGTCGACCGCGGGGCGCTCGGCGCCGCCACCCACCTGTCGCGGCTGGTCCCGCAGCACAAGATGCGCGCCATGATGTACACCTCGGCCACCGCGACCGCCGCCGAGCTGCACGCGTTCGGGTCGGTGCTGCGGGTCGTGCCGCGCGACGAGCTGCGCGACGCCGCGCTGACGATCGCGCGCGACATCGCGGCCAAGGACCCGACCGTGATCCGGGCGGCCAAGGAGTCGCTCAACGGCATCGACCCGTGGGATCCGAAGCGGTCGTACCGGTACGAGCAGGGCTTCACCTTCGAGCTCAACCTCACCGGGGTCGCCGACCGGGTGCGCGACGAGTTCGGCCAATGAGCACGGTCGACCTGGCCGACTCGCCCGCCGAGGCGGCGTTCCGGGCCGAGGCGCGCGACTGGTTGCGCGCGAACGTGCCGGCCGAGCCGCTGCCGTCGGGCGACACGCGGGAGGGCTTCGCCGTACACCTGGAATGGGAACGGCGGCTCTTCGACGCGCGCTGGGCGGTCGTGTCGTGGCCCGAGGCCTACGGCGGGCGCGACGCGTCGCTGTGGGAGTGGCTGATCTTCGAGGAGGAGTACTACGCGGCCGGCGCCCCGCAGCGGGTCACCCAGAACGGCATCTTCCTGCTCGCGCCGACGCTGTTCGAGTTCGGCACCGACGAGCAGCGGGACACCCTGCTGCCGCGGATGGCGGCCGCGCGGGACCTGTGGGCGCAGGGCTGGTCCGAGCCCGGGGCCGGCAGCGACCTGGCCGCGATCGCCAGCCGGGCGGTGCGCGCGGACGGCGGCTGGCGGCTGTCCGGCCAGAAGACCTGGACGACCCGCGGCGCCTTCTGCACGCACCTGTTCGGCCTGTTCCGCACCGACCCGGACGCGCACCGGCACCGCGGCCTGACCTACTTCCTCGTCCCGCTCGACGCCGCCGGCGTGACCGTGCGCGGGTTCGGCCGGCTCGACGGCGACGAGGGCTTTGCCGAGGTGTTCCTCGACGACGTGTTCGTCCCCGACGCGGCCGTCCTCGGCGGCGTCGACCAGGGCTGGAAGGTGGCGATGGCGACCACCGGCTCCGAGCGCGGCCTGACCCTGCGCTCCCCGGGCCGGTTCCTGCACGCCGCCGAGCGCCTGATCGCGCTGGCGGTCGCGCACCCCGACCGGCTGCGGCCGGCGCTGCGGGAGCGGATCGTGCGGGTGTGGCTGCGCGCCCGGGCGTACCGCCACTTCACGCTGCACCAGGTGACCGGCCTCGTCGAGGGGCGGCCGCCGGGCGCGCGGGCGAGCCTGAACAAGCTGTACTGGTCGCAGCTCGACATCGACCTGCACGAGGTCGCGCTGGCGCTGCTCGGCGCCGAGGCGCTGCTCGACTCCCCGTGGACGCGCGGGTTCCAGTTCTCGCTGGCCGGCCCGATCTATGCGGGCACGAACGAGATCCAGCGCAACATCGTCGCCGAGCGGGTGCTCGGCCTGCCCCGATAGGTCGGCCCGCCATGCGTTTCGCGCCAACTGACGAGCAGCTCGCCTTCGCCGACGCGGTCCGGGCCCCCCTCGCGGCCGGGGACTGGGAGGCCCTCGCCGCGATGGACGTTTTCGCCGACCTCGGCCTCGCACCGACCGACTTCGTCGGCGTGCTCGAGGCGGCCGGCTATGCGGCGATCGACGCGCCGTTCTCCGCCACCGCGTTCGTGGCCGGCCCGCTGCTGGCCGCGCTCGGCGATCCGCGCGGCACCGACGGCTCGCGCATCGCGCTGGCCGGGCCGGGCGGTCTCACCCCGTTCGGGGCGCACGCCGACTGGATCCTGCATCTGGACGACGGCGTCGCCCGGATCGGCGCCGCGGCCGGGGCGCCGGTGTCCACCGTGGACACCGCCCTGCACGCGGTCGTCTCGACCGGCGCCGGCGTGCTCACCGAGGACGCCGCCCTCGTGCGCGCGGCGCGGCTGCGGGCCGGGCTCGCGCTCGCCGCCGAGCTGGTCGGGCTCGGGCGGCGGATGCTCGACCTGACCGTCGCGTACGTCAAGCAGCGCCACCAGTTCGGCGCGCCCGTCGGCAGCTTCCAGGCCGTCAAGCACCACCTCGCCGACGCGCTGCTCGGCCTGGAGTTCGCCGCGCCCGAGGTGCTCGCGGCGGCCTGGGCGATCGAGCACGACGTGGACGCCGGGCGCGCCGTCGACGCCGCCGTGGTGCTCGCCGCCGAGGCCGCGCACGACGCCGGGCGGCACGCGGTGCAGTGCCACGGCGCCATCGGCTACACGGTGGAGTACGAGCTGCACCGGTACCTCAAACGCGCCTGGGCCCTGGAAGCCCTGGCCGACACCGGCACCCGCCTCGACCGCCTCGCCGTATCCCTCCTGGAGGACGTCCAATGAGCGACGACGTCGTGCTGTACCGCACCGATGGCCCGGTCGCGGTCATCACCATGCACCGGCCGCAGTACCGCAACGCGCAGAACTCGGCCATGACCTACGCCCTCGACGACGCGTTCTACCGCGCGGCCGCCGACGACGACGTCAAGGTGATCGTCCTGGCCGGTTCGGGCGAGCACTTCTCGGCCGGGCACGACATCGGCACCCCCGGCCGCGACATCGACACCAGCTTCGAGCGCCGGGCCGGCCTGTGGTGGGACCACGTCGGCAAGGAGGGCGCGGAGAGCCGCTACGCCCGGGAGTCCGAGGTGTACCTCGGGATGTGCCGCCGCTGGCGCGAGCTGCCCAAGCCGACGATCGCCATGGTGCAGGGCGCCTGCATCGCCGGCGGGCTGATGCTGGCCTGGTGCTGCGACCTGCTCGTCGCGGCCGACGACGCGTTCTTCGCCGACCCGGTGGTGCGGATGGGCATCCCCGGTGTCGAGTACTTCGCGCACCCGTGGGTCATGGGCCCGCGCTACGCCAAGGAGTTCCTGTTCCTCGGCGAGCGGGTGCCCGCCGACCGCGCCCTCGCGCTCGGCATGGTGAACCGGGTCGTGCCGCGGGCCGACCTCGAATCGTCCACGATGGACATCGCGCACCGCGTCGCGGCCATGCCCCGGCTCGGCCTGGCCCTGACCAAGAAGGCGGTCAACCAGGCCGAGGACCTCATGGGGCTGCGGGCCGGGATGGACTCGGTGTTCGGCCTGCACCACGTCGCGCACGCGCACAACGCCGAGGTCGGCAAGGACGCGCTCGGCGGGCACGACGCCAGGTCCATGCGCGACACGTCGTCATGAGCGCGCTCCGGTACCGCGGGAGCGTCGCCCTGGTCACCGGGGCCGCCTCCGGCATCGGGGCGGCCACCGTCCGCCGCCTGGTGCGCGAGGGTGCCCGGGTCGCGGCGCTGGACGTCGACCCGGTCGAGGAGTCCGCGGACGTCCTGCCGCTGCGCGTCGACGTGCGCGACGAGACCGCCGTGGCCGAGGCCGTGCGGGCCGCCGCCGACTGGGGCGGGCGGCTCGACCTGGTCGCCAACGTGGCCGGGGTGGCGTCCTACCAGCACACGTCCGAGGTGACGCTGGCCGAGTGGCAGCGGATCATCGGCATCAACCTGACCGGCACGTTCCTGGTCGCCCGGGCGGCGCTCGATCCGCTGGTGGCCGCGCGCGGTGCGATCGTCAACGTGGCGTCCCTGGCCGGGGTGCGCGGGTGGCGGTACAGCGCCGCGTACTCGGCGGCCAAGGGCGGCGTGGTCGCGCTGACCCGGTCGCTCGCCGTCGAACTGGCGCCGTCCGGCGTGCGGGTGACGTGCGTCTGCCCCGGGTCGGTGGACACGCCGCTGCGGGCGGGGCTCAGTCCGGTACCGAATCCGCATCCGCGTCTGGCGGGAATCGGCGGTGCGCTCATCGACCCGCCGGTGGCCGATCCGGCCGAAGTCGCGGCCGCGATCGCGTATCTGGGGTCGGCGGAGGCGCGGTTCGCCACCGGGGCCGTGCTGCGGCTGGACGGGGGAGCGGGTGTCTGACGAGACGATCGCCGACTACGTGGCGCGCAACGCGGGGGTGGCGTTCCACGCGCCGGAGGGCACGTTCACGTGGGCGGAGTACGACGACCTGTCCTCCCGGCTGGCGCGGTCCTATGTGGATACGGGATTTGTCCCGGGTTCGCGGCTGGCGGTGCTGCTGACGGGCGGTGCGCTGACCCACATCGCCTACCTGGCCGCCCAGAAGGCCGGTCTGGTCACGGTCGGGATCGGCCCGCGGGCCGGCGACGCCGAGATCGCGCACCTGCTGCGCAAGACCGGGGCCGCCCTCGCGACCCGCGCGACGCACCGCGGCCGCCCCGGTGCGGAGATCGCGGCCCGCTGCGGCGCGGCCCGGCACCTGGTGCTGGACCTGGACGCGCTGCCCGCGCTGCCGTCCGGGCCGCTGCCGGACGGCCGGGCTCCGCTGGGCCCGGGCGACATCTTCTTCCTCAACTCGACCTCGGGCACGACCGGCCTGCCCAAGGTGGTCCGGCAGACCCTGGACAACCGCAAGTACTTCGGGCCGCTCGCCCACGCCGCGGGCCGGATGGGGCCGGACGAGGTGTTCGCCAGCGTGCTGCCGGCGCCCTACGGGTTCGGGCTGTGGAGCGCGCACGTCGTCCCCGCCATGTACGGCTACCCGACCGTCCTCACCGCCGAGTTCGACGCCGCCGAGACGCTGCGGCTCATCGAACGGCACCGGGTGACCGTGCTGTGCGCGGTCACCGCCCAGTTCATCATGCTGCTCAACGACCCGGCGTTCGCGACGACCGACCTGTCCTCGCTGCGCGTCATGTTCACCGGCGGCGAGCGGGTGCCACTCGCCCGGGCCCGCGAGTTCGAACAGCGCACCGGCTGCGCGGTGCTGCAGTTCTACGGCTCCAACGAGGCCGGCCCCATCTCGGTGACCACGGTGGACGACCCGCCGGAGGCCCGCCTGACCACGGCCGGGCGGCCGGTTCCGGAGATGCGGCTGCGGCTGGCCGACGGCGGGCAGATCACCGTCAACGGGCCCGGCTGCACGCCCGGCTACCTCGACGACGAGGCGGCCAACGCGGTGCTGTTCGGTCCGGACGGCTGGCTGCGCACCGGCGACATCGGCTCCATCGACGCGGCCGGGTACCTGTCCATCACCGGCCGGATCGCCGACTTCATCATCCGCGGCGGGCACAACGTCAGCGCCCTCGTCGTCGAGGAGGCGGTCGCGGGCCATCCCTCGGTCGCGGCCGTCGCGGTGGTCGCCGCGCCCGATCCGGTGCTGGGCGAACGCGCCTGCGCGTATGTCGTCACCCGCGGTCCGCTCACTTTGGACGACCTGCGCCGGCATCTGGACGCGGCCGGGGTCGGCAAACAGAACTGGCCCGAGCACCTCGTCGAGCTGCCGGCCCTGCCGCTGGGCACCGGCGGCAAGGTGGACAAGGCCGCCCTGCGCGCCGACGCCGCCGCCCGCTACGGGGTCACGGATTCTGGCTGATCAGGGTCTGGGCCACCTGGCCGTCGCCGATCTCGCGGCCGTCCACGGTGGCCCGCACGTCGAACAGGTAGCGGCGCCCGCGCACGTCGGCGAGGACCGCGGTGACCGTCACCGACTGCCCGGCGCTGGCCGGTCCCGAGTGCCGGATGCCGATCCAGGTGCCGAGCGAGGCGGTGCCGGGGGCGAACACCGCGCGCAGGATGTCGGCCGCGGTGTCCTCCATGAACGCGATCAGCGACGGGGTGCTCAGCACCGGCTCGGCGTCCGGCACGTGGTCCGTCGTCACGTCCTTGGTCACCGCGAACAGCCGCGTGTACTGCACGCCCGGGCGCAGGTCCGTGCGCAACAGGGCGTGCGGGCGCGGCGTGCGGGCCGGTCCGCGGCGCACCCGCACGTCGGCGACGATCCGGTCGGGGCTCGCGATGCGCAGGGTCAGCACGTTCGCGCCGCGGGCCGCGACGCACACGCGCAGCGGGCCGGTGAGCGGGTCCCCGTGCCAGATCAGCTGCTCGACGTGGCAGTGCTCCGGCAGCGGTACCGGCGGCAGGCCCGCCGTCACCGCCAGCTCCAGAGGTTCACCGATCGGGGCCTCCCACATGTCGACCACGTGCACCCTCCCGCCTTGACACCGTCTCTCCGACCGACACAGAATGGCACAACCAAGCGCTTGTTTGGTAGTGCGGAAGGGGCGGCTCGTGCAGTTCCCACCCGGTACGGCTCCGGTGGCGGGCAGTGTCCACGAACGGTATGTCGCGGACCGCAACGCCGACGTCGGACGGTGGGGCGACGAGACGCTCCCCGACGTCGTACGCCGGCACGCGGCCAAGAACCCCGACGGGGCCGCATTCATCGCCGGCGACGATCGCATGACGTGGCAGCAGTTCGACGCGTGGTCGACCGCGTTCGCGCAGCGCCTGGTCGACGCCGACCTGGACCGGGGCGCGCGGGTCGGCGTGCTCCTGCCGGACGGCGTCGAGGTGCACGTGGTGTACCTGGCCGCGATGAAGGCCGGCGTGGTCGTGGTCGCGATCGGCCCGCGGGCCGCGCGCCTGGAGGTCCGGCACCTGCTGACCGTGGGCGGCGCGACGGCCCTGGTGAGCCAGGAGACCCACCGCGGCGAGCCGGTGGCCGGTCTGGTCGAGGGGCTCGGGATCGCCACCCACATCGTGTTCGGCGCCGCCTCGGCCCTGGACGCGGCTCCGGCGGACGCCGGGCTCGCCGGGCGGCAGCTCGGCCTGGGCGACATCCACCTGCTCAACTCGACGTCCGGGACCACCGGGATGCCCAAGTGCGTGGTGCACAACCAGAACCGCTGGTTCTACTACCACGAGCTCGCGGTCGAGTGCGGCGACCTGCGCGACGACGACGTGTTCCTGACGCTCATCCCGGCGCCGTACGGCTTCGCGCAGTGGACGGCCAACTTCACCCCGACGCTGCTCGGCTCCCCGACCGTCGTCATGCCGCGGTTCTCGGCCGAGGAGGCGCTGCGGCTCATCGAGCGCGAGCGGGTGACGGTGGTCTGCTGCGTGAGCACCCAGTTCATCATGATGCTCAACTCGGCCATCCTCGAACAGGTCGACCTGTCCTCGCTGCGCTGCATGTTCACCGGCGGCGAGGCCGTGCCGTTCGAGCGCGCGGCCGAGTTCGAGCGGCGCACCGGCGCGCGGGTCCTGCAGTTCTTCGGCTCGAACGAGACCGGCGCCCTGTCCCGCACCTCGGTCACGGACACCGTCGACCAGCGGCTCCGTACCGCCGGGAAGGTCATCGACGAGATGCGCGTCCGGCTCTTCGCCGAGGACGGCACCGACGTCACCGCGATCGGCGGCCCGGGCCAGGCGGCGTGCGCGGGCCCGGCCACCTGCCTGGGCTACTTCAACGACCCCGAGGCGAACGAGAAGCTCTTCACCGCCGACGGCTGGATGCTCACCGGCGACATCTGCACCGTCGACGAGGACGGCTATCTGCGGGTCGTGGACCGCAAGTCCGACTTCATCATCCGCGGCGGCAAGAACATCTCGGCCGCGGCGGTGGAGGACCAGGTCGGCACCCACCCGGCGGTGGCCATGGTCGCCGCGGTGGCGGTCCCGGACCCGACCTTCGGCGAGCGGGTGTGCGCGTTCGTGGTGCTCCGCCCGGACACCACGCTCGACCTGGACGGCCTGCGCGCGCACCTGGACGCGCGCGGGGTTTCCCGGGAGAACTGGCCCGAGCGCCTCGAACTGGTCGACGACCTGCCCCGCGGCTCGGGCGGCAAGGTGGCGAAGGCGCAGCTGCGGCAGCGCCTCCGCACCGGCTGAGGCTCAGGACGCCGCGCGGGCGTTGAGCGCCTCGATGGCCTTGTCCGCGTGCACGTCCATGCGGATCTCACTCTTGATGACGGCCAGCACGCGGCGGTCGGTGTCGATGACGAACGTCGCGCGTTTGGTCGGGATCAGCCCGATCGAGCGCTTCACCCCGAACTGCTCGCGCACCGCGCCGGCCGGGTCGGCGAGCAGCGGATAGCCGAGGCTGTGTCTGGCCGCGAACTGGGCCTGCCGCTCCACCTCGTCGCCGCTGATCCCGACCGGCTGCCCGCCCGCCGCGCGCAGCTCCTCCGCGGTGTCGCGGAAGTGGCAGGCCTCGCGGGTGCAGCCGGCACTGAGCGCGGCCGGGTAGAAGAACAGGACGACGGGGCCGTCCTCGAGCAGGGTGCTGAGCTTGCGCGGAGTGCCGGTCTCATCGGGGAGTTCGAAGTCCTCGACCACGTCGCCGACCTGCATGGGGGCTCCTTCCCGGGAACGTGTCGCCGCCAATCCTCCACGCCGGCGACGCAACCGCAAGATCGGGGGTGCCGCGGCCGCGGACCAGCGCCACTAGGATGGCTCGGTGATCGGACTCGAGGACGTGCGTTCGGCCCTGCTCGAGGCGTGTCCCGGGCTGGTGGTCGCGGACATCCGCCCGCTCGAGGCCGGGTACACCAGCCGGCAGTGGGTCGCCGACACCGACGAGGGGCCGCTGCTCGCGAAGACCCCGGTGCGCAATCCCGACCCGTCGCACATGCGCCGGCTGATCGCCGCGACCCGCCGGGCCGCCGACGGGGGTGTGCCGGTGGTGCGGTTCCGGGCGCTGGTGCCGCACTCCGCGTTCGTCGGCGGGCCGCTGCTCGTGCAGGAGTTCCAGGACGGAACGCCCGCCGATGCCGCCTGGGAGTCGATGTCGCCCGCGGCGCGGCTGGGCTTCGCGGCCGAGCTCGGCACCGTCGTCGGGCGCATCCACGCGTGCACCGGGCCGTGGTTCGGCGACATCCTCGCGGGCGGCGAGGCGTTCACCACCGTGCACGACTTCCTGCGCGCGCGGGTCGACGCGCAGCTGGCCAAGGCGCCCGGCGTGCTGGCCGCGGACCTCCTGGACCGCGCAGGTCCGGCGCTGCACGCGGCCATTTCGTCGGTACCGTCCGATGCGGTGCCCTCCCTCGTCCACGGCGACCTGTGGCGCCCCAACTTCCTGCTCCGGGACGGGCGCATCGGCTGCGTCCTGGACTTCGAGCACGGCCGCTGGGGGGACCGGTTCCTGGACTTCGGCAAGCTCGACGAGCACATCTTCGCCGCGTATCCAGAGGGCCGCGATCCGTTCCTGCGCGCCTACGACGCCGTGCTGCCGCTGCCCGGCGACTGGGAGGCGCGCGTCCGGCTCGGCACCGCCATCCACAACCTGGCGACGGCGGTCTACTTCGCCAGGTGGAACCCGGAGTACGTGCCCGAGTACGTCGACGGCCTCACGGCCTGGCTCGACCGGCCCTAGTCCTGCACGATCGCGCGCAGGCGGGTGCGTTGAATCTGGCCCGTCGCCGGGGTGCGCGGGATGGCGGCCACGACGGACACCCGGCGCGGCTGCTTGAACGACGCCAGCCGGCCGGCCACGTGCGCGCGGACGTCGGCGACCGTGGGCGGTTCGGTGCCGGGCGGCACGACCAGGACCGCGCAGACCACCTCGCCCCAGCGCGCGTCCGGCACGCCGACGACGGCCAGGTCCAGGACGCCGGGCAGGCCGCGCAGGGCGTGCTCGACCTCGGCCGGTCCGACCGACTCGCCGCCGGTGCGGATCACCTCGCGGGTGCGGCCGGTCAGGTACAGGTAGCCGTCGTCGTCGAGGCGGCCGACGTCGCCGGAGCGGTACACGCCGTCGAGGGGTTCGGCGCCCAGGTAGCCGTTCATGAGGGCCGGGCCGCTCGTACACACCTCCGCGTCGGCGTCCAGCCACAGGGCGTTCGGGGTCGCGGGGCGCCCGACGCTGCCGGGGCGGCGGCGCAGTTCCCAGTCGTGCAGGGCGGCCATCCGGCCGGCCTCGGTGGAGCCGTACAGGATCGTGGTGGTCGTCCCCGGCAGCCGCGACTTGATGCGCTCGACCAGGTCGGCGGCGACGGCGGACGTACCGGTGTCGGCGTGCACCAGCGAGCGCAGGTCGGCGTGGCGGTGCTCGTGGTCGAGCAGCCGTTCCCACACGGCCGGGATGCAGTAGAGCGCGGAGGGCCGGCGGCGCTCCACGACGTCGATCATGTCGGCGGCGTCGGCCCGGCGGACCAGGTGCACAGCGGTGCGGTGCTGCCAGGCCTCCATCACGTAGTGCCAGCCGCCGTAGTGGTACAGCGGGAACGTGCACACGACGCCGCCGTCGCCGCGCAGGCCGCTGGTGAACGTGCCGCCGCCCGGGGCCGCGCGCAGCCAGCTCGCGCGGTGGCTGACCAGGGCACCCTTGGGCGCGCCGGTGCTGCCACTGGTCAGGTACAGGATGTGCGGCTCCCGGTCGTCCACCGCCACCCGGGCGAAGCCAGGCGCGCCGCCGTCGAGGGTGGACGGTGGCAGGACCGCGGCCGAGAAGTCCACATCGGACAGCACCACCTTCGGGTCCACGTAGGAGCGGATGCGGTCCCGCTCCTCGCCGGGCAGGCCGGGATTGACGGGCGCGAACACCGCCCCGACGCGCGCGCACGCGACGAACGCCGCCACCGAGCGCAGGGTCGGCGTCACGCACCACAGCACCGTGTCGCCGCGCCCCACGCCCAGGCCCGCGAGCGCGTTCGCGGCGCGGTCGGCCCGCGCGTCGAGCTCACGGAACGTCAGCTGGTCGGGCCCGAGGGTGGCGGCGATCCCGTCCGGCACCGTCAGCGCCGCCGTCGTCACGATGTCCCCGATGAGCAGGCTCACGCGCGCGTCCCCCAGTCGAAGAGGTCCACCTGGGCCGGCCCGAGCGTGCCGTACCGCGACTTGTGCCGGGTGATCTCCAGCGCCTCCGGCAGCGCCGCCACGCCCCGCAGCCGGTGACTGATCAGCCCCTGCACGTCCACGTCGCCGCGCTGCACGAGGCGCAGGGCGTGCTCGAACACCGTGCTGCCCGGCGCGTACCCGCCGGCGCCCGAGCGCGGATGGACGAGCAGGACCGACCGTTCGCGCATCAGGGCGAGCGGAGCCGGATGGTGATCGGGCAGCACGGACACCATCACGATGGTGCCACCGCGCCGGACGCAGCGGGCCGCCTGCGTGAACTCGCCCGCGCACTCGAACACGACGTCGGCCCCGATCCCGTCGGTCGCCTCCATCACGGCCGCGTGCACGTCATCGCGGCCGACGTCAAGCACCAGGTCGGCCCCGGAGTGCTTGGCCAGGTCGCGCTTGGCCGCGCTGCGGCCGGTGACGATGATCAGCCCCGCGTTGCCGAGCCGGGCGACCTGCGTGTGCAGGACGCCCATCACCCCGGCGCCGAGGATGAGCACCGTGTCGCCGGGCTTGACGTTCGCGAGGGCGTGCCCGTGGATCGCGCCCGCGAGGGGCTGGACGGCCGCCGCGTGCGACGCGGACACCCCGTCGGGCACGCGCACGACGGTCCGCGCGGGAACGAGGACCCGCTCGGCGAACGCGCCCGGCCCGGTGAAGCCGAGCACCGCCGGGGAGGGGCACGCGTCGGGCCGCGCCCGCCGGCAGGCGGCACACCGCCCGCAGGGCGCGGTCTCCACGGCGGTGACCCGGTCGCCGACGGCCAGGTCGCCGGAGTCCGGACCGACCGCGCTGATCACGCCCGCGAACTCGTGCCCGCCGAACCGGGTCGGGCCGGCCTCCAGCCGCGCGGCGAGGACGGTGTGCATGGCGATCGGCTCGCCGGCCAGCAGCATGCATTCGGTGACGCTCGGCTGGACGCAGGACACGTCGACGACGGCCTCGCCCGGGCCCGGGACCGGGTCGGGGACCTCCTCGACGGCCGCGTCGCCGAATCCGCGTAGAACCAGTGCCCGCATCCACGACCTCCCTTGACGCCTGAATCAGATTTTGTATTCAATATTCAAACGGCGTCAAGGCCGGATCGCGGGCGACGGCGAAGGGAGCCGCGCGTGGAGCGGGAAGTGCTCGTCACGGGCATCGGTGGGCAGGGCATCCAGCTGCTCGCCAAGACGCTGGCGCTCGCCGCCACGCGGCAGGGGCGCTACGCGATGCTCGCGGCGGACTACGGCGGGGAGATGCGCGGCGGGCCGTCCAAGGCCGGCGTGGTCATCGGCGACGCCCCGCTCAAGGCGCTGCCCATCCTGCCGTCGGCGTGGTCGGCCATCTTCGCGCACCACCGGCACAGCGAGGGGGTGGAGGACCGGTTGCGGACCGGTGCGCTGGTCCTCGCCAACACGCCGCTGGTCGATCCCGCGGCGTTCCGCCCGGACCTGCGGGTGTTCGCGGTGGACGCGATGGCCGTGGCCAAGGGGGTCGAGGCGCCCAACGCGTCCGGGTTCGTGCTGCTCGGGGCGTACAACGCGCTGACCGGCATGGTCGCGCCGGCCGCGCTGGTGTCGGCGATGGAGGAGCTGCTGCCGCCGTACCGCCGCCAGCACGCCGCCGCCAACGCCCGCGCGATCGAGGCCGGCGAACAGGCCCTGGAGGGGGTGACCGTATGACGCTCGAACTGCTCGAAGGGTCGGCGGCGATGGCCGAGGCGGCGATCGCGGCCGGATGCCGGTTCTTCGCCGGGTATCCGATGTCGCCGTTCACCGGGCTGCTGGAGCAGATGTCGCAGCGGCTGCCCAAGGCCGGCGGGGTCTGCCTGAACGCCGAGAGCGAGATCGAGGGCGTCAACATGACCCTCGGCGCGGCCGCGGCCGGGGCGCGGGCGGCCACCGGCTCGTGCGGGCAGGGCATCGCGCTCATGCAGGAGGCGATCGCCGAGGCCGCGCTGAACGAGACGCCGTTCGTCGTGTTCAACCTCGCGCGCAACCAGCAGGACTACTTCCAGGCGACCCGGGGCGGCGGCTGGGGCGACTACCGCACGATCACGCTCGCGCCCAAGGACATCCCGGAGGCGGTCGAGCACACGCAGCTGCTGTTCCACCTCGCGGACAAGCATTGCGCGCCCGTCGTGCTCTACGGCGACCCGCTCCTCGCGCAGACCCGCGTCGGGGTCGACATCGCGCGCCAGGACTTCGGCGCGCTTCCCGAAAAGGACTGGGCCCTCGACGGTACCGGCGGCGGCACCGGACACAGCCGCCAGATCTGGACGTGGGCGATGGGCAAGGCGACCGACCCGGGACCCGGGCCCGACGGGCACTGGCGCGCGATCGCCGAGAAGTTCGACCGGATCGGCGCCCTCGAGCAGCGGTTCGAGGAGTCGGACAACACCGGCGCGGAAACGGTCGTCGTGGCGTTCGGCTCGGCCGCCAAGTTCGTCGAGCACGTCGCCGGCGAACTGCGCGCGGAGGGCCACGACATCGGCTGGTTCCGGCCGATCACGCTGTGGCCGTTCCCGGGCGACGCGCTCGCGGCGGCCACCCGCAACGCGCGCAAGGTGCTCGTGTTCGAGCTCAACGGCGGGCAGATGCTCGACGATGTGCGCATGCACGCCCACGACCGCCGCGCGGTGCAGTTCATCGGCGGGGTCAGCATCGCCGAGTCGGGGCTCTCGTACGGTCCGCTGCTCGACGCCCCGGTCATCCGCCAACGCATCCTGGGGGCCCTGTGAACATCGACACGACGCGGCCCCCCACCCGGGAGGCCAAGCAGGTCGCCGACTTCAAGCCCAGCCTCATCCTCGGCGAGCACTCGCTGTGCCCCGGCTGCGGCGAGCCCGTCGCGCTGCGCATCCTGCTGGAGGTCCTGCAGGAGCTCGACATCGTGCAGAAGACCATCGGCGTGGTGGGGCACGGCTGTTACGGCAGCTTCGTGCGGATCATGGACGTCGACGTGCTGCAGTGCCTGCACGGCCGGGCACCGTCCTGCGCGACCGGGATCAAGCGCGTGCGGCCCGGCGTCGCGGTGTTCACGCTGCAGGGCGACGGCGACATGGTCAACGAGGGGCTGCAGGAGGTGCTGCACGCGGCCGCGCGGGGGGAGAACATCACCTGCGTGATGCTCAACAACGGGGTGTTCGGCGACACCGGCGGGCAGCAGACCGCGACCACCGTGCTCGGCCAGCGCACGAAGACGAGCATCGACGGGCGCGACCCGGAGACGCACGGCTACCCCATTCCGGTGGCCGACCTGATCGCTTCGCTGCGCGGGGTCGGCTACGTCGCGCGCGGCGCGGTCTCGACCGCCGGCGCCGTCCTGCAGACCAAGCGCATGATCAAGCGCGCGTTCGAGACGCAGCTGGCCGGCGGCGGGTTCTCGCTGGTGGAGATCCTCACGATGTGCCCGACGGGCTGGTTCGTGCCCACCGCCGAAGGCCCGTCGTATCAGCAGGGCACGATGGAGCAGACCTACCGGCTGGGAGAACTGCGGACATCATGAAACTCGAACGGGCCAACACGAGCGAGGCCGTCGCGGCGTACGTGCTGGGGCGGCTCTTCGCCGGCGAGCTCAGGAGCGGCCAGCGCCTCGACCTCGACGCGATCGCCGAGGAGCTCGGGGTGAGCCGGGTGCCGGTCCGGGAGGGGCTCATCCAGCTCGAACGCGACGGACTGGTCGAACGCGCACACTACAAGCGCGCGTTCGTGGCCGAGTTCGACGACGCGACCGTCCGGGAAGCCTTCGAGTTGTACGGCATGCTCAGCGCCCTCACCAACCGCCGCGTCGCCCGCCGCCGCGACCCGGAGGTGCTCGAGGCGCTGACCAAGCTCGACGAATCGCTGGCCGGCTGCGACGACCCGGACGAGTACGAGTCGCTCGCCCGCGAGTTCCGCCGCGTGGTGAACGTGGCCGGCGCCGGCAACCACCTCCGCGCGCTCCTGCGCACGTTCTCGGGCCTGGTGCCGGTCGCGGCCCGGTTCGCCATCGACGACAACCTGGCCGAGGAGCGGGCCGCGCTGCACGCCGAGTTTCTGGCGCTGCGCTCCGGGGCCCCCGCCGCGGCGGGCGAGGCGGCCCTGGCCCACATCCGCCTCACCGCCGGCAACGCGATCGCCGCGCTGCGCAACCGTGGCGTGTTTCCCGAGCACCCGACTGCGGACGACGACGGCTGGGACGACGCGGCGCGCGTCGTGGAAGGGAGTGACGCATGAACCGCACGAGCCGCGGCACGCTCGTCATCGACGCCGACAAGTGCAAGGGCTGCGAGCTGTGCATCGCCGCCTGCCCGCCGAGCGTCCTGGCCATGTCGAGCGAGGTGAACGAGCTGGGCTACCGGTTCCCGCTGCTGCACGAGGGCTGCACCGGATGCACCGCCTGCCAGCTCGTCTGCCCCGACTACGTGTTCAGCGTCTACCGGTACACCGGCAGCGACTGACGCCTCCCGAACAGGGCCAGCGCCAGGCCCAGCGCCGCCAGCGCCAGCCCGGTCAGCGCCATCGGCACCACCCCGGCCCCGGTCACCGGCAGCCGCCCGCCCGCCGCGGGCACCGTGCCGGCGACCGAAACGCTCAGGGCCATCGCGCGCGCCGTGCCGTCCGGGGCGACGCCCTGCGCGACCACGCGGTGCTGCCCCGACGCGAGCCCCACCGGGATCGTCACCGGCGCCGAGAAGTCGCCGTTCGCGTCGGTCAGCACCGTGGCCAGGTTCACCGGCGCCGACCAGATCGTGACCACCGCCGTGGAGTGCGGCGCGAACCCGGTCCCCAGGAACGTGATCCGCTCACCGGCGCCGATCGTCGACACCTGGCTGCCGCGGTCGCTCGTGAGCGTGAGCGACGTGTCCGGGGGCACAGTCGGTACAACTGGCGCGGTTGCGGTTGCGGCATCCGACGGCGCGCTGGCCGCGGAATCCCCGGCCGCCGAGTGCGTGACGACGGTGACCGTCTGGGGCTTGCCCGCCTCCGCGCCGAGCACGCACGACGTCGGAGTCTGCGCGGTCGACGCGCACGTGGACCCCGACGGCGCGGCGGTCGCCGTGTATCCGGTCACTCCGGAGCCGGCCGGCGCCGCCCAGCTGACCAGGATCGACGACACCTGACCGGTCGCCGTGACCTGTGTCGGGGCGTCCGGGACGGCCGGTTCGGAGACCGTGAACGTGTACGCCTGCTGCGCGGTCCGGCTCGCCGCGTCCGTCACGGTGACCGTGAAGTGGTACGTCCCGTCGCTCGTCGCCGTCCCGGTCAGCGCGCCGGTCGCCGGGTTCAGCGACAGGCCGGTGGGCAGGGTGCCGGCGGTGACGGCCCACGTGAAGGGCGCGCTGCCGTGACTGGCCGTGAGCGGCTGGCTGTACGCGGTGCCCGCCACGGCGGCCGGCAGCGACGCCGGCGCGATGGTCAGGCCAGGAACGGCGGCGACCGCGACGCCGTACGGCGAGTCACCCAGCGTGATCGGCGCGCCGACCGTGCCGCCGCCGATGTCGATCTTCCGCATGGCGTTCTGCTGCGGGAACGTGACGTACAGCGTGTCGCCGGCCGGGTTGACCGAGAGGCCGAACGGCGCGCCGGCGCCCGTGGACATGCTGCCGATGACCGAGTACGAGGGCACCTCGATCTCGATCACCTCGTGGCCGGTCTGGCTGTTGACGTACAGCATCGAGCCGTCCGGCGTGTACGCCGCGCGCACCGGCGCGGCGCCGACCGTGATCGGGCTGCCGATGACCTGGTTCGCGGCCGTGTCGATGACCGAGATCGTCCCGTCCGTGCGCGTGACGACCGCGCGCGGGGCGGTGGGGGAGACGGCGATGCCGAACAGCGCGGCGCCGATCGGGATCGTCGCGGTGACCGTGTTCGTGGTGGTGTCGATGACGGTGACGCTCTGCCCGACCTGGCTGGCGACGTAGAGCCGGCTGCCGTCGTGGGACAGCGCGACCCCGACCGGCAGCGTGCCGACCGGGATGCTCGGGCCGGTCGTGTCGGTCGCGGTATCGAGGACCTGGACCTTGCTCGCGGTGGGCTCCACCAGGTACACCCGGGAGCTGTCCGGCAGCGCGGCGCCGCTCGTCACCATGGTGCTCATCGGGAGGGTGGTCGCGACGGCGTCGGTTTCCGGGTCGATGACCGACACCGAGCTGTTGCCGTCGGCGTCGCGGTAGTTCATCGCGTAGACCTTGGAACCGTCGGGCAGCGCCACGACGTCCTGCGGGCGGCGGCCGTTACCGAGGGCGATCGTGGTGTCCACGGCGCCGGTGGCGAGGTCGATGACCGACACCGAGTTGCCGAACGTGTTGCCGGCGTACCCCTTCAGGGTCGCCGACTCGGCGGCCAGGGCCGGGGTGCCGGGCACGCCGACGATCGCGGCGGCGGCGAGCATGATTGCGACAAAGTGCAAAAATGGTACATTAGCCGCACGACGGGTGCTAGGAGGGCCGTTCGGCTGAGCCGGTACGATTGCCGAAATGGCGCCCGACATTGCTGACGACCTGGTGGCTCGCCTCGCCCGGGCCGGGGTCGGGGACGTGCTCACCGACGCGGCCCATCGCTCCGCGTACGGCAGCGACGCCTCGCTGTACCGGGTCGTGCCGCGGGCCATCGTCCGCCCCCGCTCCGACGAGGAGGTCGCGGCGACCCTCGAGGTGTGCCGGGCGCTCGGCGTGCCGATCACCGCGCGCGGGGCGGGCACCTCGGTCGCCGGCAACGCGATCGGCCGCGGTGTCGTGCTGGACTTCAGCCGGCACATGGACCGGATTCTCGAGGTCGACCCGGGCAGCCGCACCGCCCGCGTCCAGGCCGGCGCCGTGCACGCCACCCTCCAGGCGGCCGCCCGCCCGCACGCGCTGCGGTTCGGGCCGGACCCGTCCACCCACACCCGCTGCACGATCGGCGGGATGATCGGGAACAACTCGTGCGGGTCGCGCACCCTCGGCTACGGGCGGACCTCGGACAACGTCGTCGGGCTGGAGGCCCTCACGATCGACGGCGAGCGGTTGTCGACCGGGCGTGACGAGCGCGGGCGCCCCACCCTCGAGGGCGCCAAGGCGATCGCCGACCAGCTGCAGGCCGTCGTGCAGGGCAGCCTCGCCGTCGCCCGCACCGAGTTCGCCACGTTCCCGCGGCAGGTGTCGGGCTACGCCGTCGAGCATCTGCTGCCCGAGCGCGGCTTCGACCTGACCGGGCTGCTCGTCGGCAGCGAGGGCACCCTGGCGATCGTGACTTCGGCGACGGTACGGCTGGTCGTCGACCCCAGGCACCGCCTGCTCGTGGTGCTCGGGTACCCGGACATCGGCTCGGCCGGCGACGCCGCTCCCACGGTGCTCGGCTTCGACCCGACCGCCTGCGAGGGCATCGACTCCCGCATCGTCGACGTGGTGCGCAGCCGCCGCGGCCCCGATGCCGTCCCGCCGCTGCCGGGCGGCACCTCGTGGCTGTTCGTCGAGATCGCCGGCGACGACCTCGACGAGTGCCGCGACCGCGCCCGCCGCCTGGCCGAGGGGGCCGGGGCGGTCGACGCGCTCGTGGTCGAGGACGCCGCCCTGGCCGCGCCGCTGTGGCGGATCCGCGAGGACGGGGCCGGGCTGGCCGGGCGGGCGCCGTCCGGGCTGCCCGCGCACGGCGGCTGGGAGGACTCGGCCGTGCCGCCGGCCCGCGTCGGGGACTACCTGCGCGACTTCGACGTGCTGTGCGAGCGGCACGGGTTGAGCAACATGCCGTACGGGCACTTCGGCGACGGCTGCGTGCACGTCCGGCTCGACTTCCCGCTCGACAAGCCGGGCGGCCCCGGGAAGTTCCGCGCGTTCCTGGAGGACGCGGCCGACCTCGTCGTCAGCTACGGCGGCTCGCTGTCGGGCGAGCACGGCGACGGCCGGGCCCGCAGCGAGTTGTTGTCGCGGATGTACTCCGCTGAGGCCATCGCCCTCTTCGGCGCCATCAAGCACGCGTTCGACCCCGAGAACCTGCTCAACCCCGGCGTCCTCGTCGAGCCCGACCCGGTCGACGCCGACATCCGGGTGGCGGCCGGGCGGCCGGTCAAGCAGCCGCTGGCGTTCGGATATCACGCGGACCACGGCGACTTCAACCAGGCCGTGCACCGCTGCACCGGCGTGGGCAAGTGCCGCGCCGACACCACCGCGCTCGGCGGCGTCATGTGCCCGTCGTTCCTGGCCACCCGCAACGAGAAGGACTCCACCCGCGGCCGGGCCCGGGTGCTGCAGGAGATGCTCGACGGCGACCTCGCCCCCGACTGGCGCGCGCCCGCGGTACACGACGCGCTGGATCTGTGCCTGTCCTGCAAGGGCTGCGCCTCGGACTGCCCGACCGGCATCGACATGGCAGCCTACAAGGCCGAGGTGCTGCATCAGAGCTTCAAGGGCCGGCTGCGCCCGCGCTCGCACTACTCCCTCGGCAAGCTCCCGATGTGGTCCCGGCTCGCCTCGCGCATGCCGCGGATCGCCAACGCGCTCACCTCGGCCCCCGGCCTGCGCAACCTCGCCCTGTACACCGCCGGCGTCGACGCCCGCCGCTCGATCCCGCGGTTCGCGGGCAAGACGTTCCGCCGCTGGTTCGGCCGCCGCACGTTCGAGGGCAAGCCGGTGCTGCTGTTCGTGGACAGCTTCACCGACCACTTCGCGCCGGACATCGCCAAGGCGGCGGTCGAGGTGCTCACCGCGGCCGGCTACGCGCCCGAGCTGACCAGCGAGTCCGCCTGCTGCGGGCTGACCTGGATCAGCACCGGCCAGCTCGACGCGGCCAAGCGCATCCTCGGCTCCACCGTCGGCGCGCTGCAGGGCGCCGTCGACCGCGGCATCCCGATCGTCGGCCTCGAACCGTCGTGCACCGGGGTGCTGCGCAGCGATCTCGTCGAGCTGCTGGATTCCGACGCGGCCCGGGCCGTGAGCGCGGCGACCGTGACCGTGGCCGAGCTGCTCGCCCGGACGCCCGGCTGGACCCCGCCGTCGCTGGAGGGCGTGAAGGTGGTCGCCCAGCCGCACTGCCACCACCACGCCGTCATGGGCTGGGAGGCCGACGCCAAGCTGCTCAAGGCCACCGGCGCGACGGTCGAGCGGCTCGGCGGCTGCTGCGGCCTGGCCGGCAACTTCGGCGTCGAGCGCGGCCACTACGAGGTGTCGGTGCAGGTCGCCGAGCAGCAGCTGCTGCCCGCCCTGGACCGGGCGGAGCCCGGCGACGTGTTCCTGGCCGACGGCTTCTCGTGCCGCACACAGGCCGAGGACCTGGCCCAGAAACCGGGCAAGCACCTGGTCGAGCTGCTGGCGGACGCCCTGCGCAAGCGTTGACAATCCGAAATTGCGCTAGTTCACTAGTGCAATGACGGTTTTGACGCTGTTCCGCGTCGACCGGCGCGGCGGCACGGCCGTATACGCCCAGCTGGTCCAGCAGGTCCGCCAGGCCGTCCGGGTCGGGCGGCTCCGGCCGGGCGATCGGCTGCCGACGTCCCGCGAGGTCGCCGAGGGGCTGGGCATCAACCCCAACACGGTGCTCAAGGCCTACCGCGAGATGGAGGCGGCCGGGCTGGTCGAGGCCCGGCAGGGCTCGGGCACCTACGTGCTCGACCAACGGCCGTTGGATTTGGGCGACCTGCGCGAGGAGCTGGCCGCCTGGGTCGCCCGGGCCACCGCGGCCGGGCTGGACCGGGCCGACCTGCACGCCCTGCTCGACGAGGCCTGCCGTGTCGACGGCTGAGCCGGCCCTGATCGTCGACGCCGTCACGCACCGCTTCGGCGACCGCACGGCCCTCGACGACTGCTCGTTCGCCGTTCCGGCCGGCTCGGTCACGGCCCTGGTCGGGCGCAACGGGGCCGGCAAGACCACGCTGCTGCGGGCCGCGGCGGGGTGCGGTACCACCGTGGTCCTGTCGACCCATGCGGTGGCGGACCTGGCCGGCGTGTGCGACCACGTGGTGGTGCTCTACCACGGCCACGTCCGCGCGGCGGTGGAGGTCGACGCCGCCCTGGCCGGCCACCGCCTCGTCAACGGCGCCGCCGACGACTTCGCCGCGCTCGACGGCGCCGAGGTCGTCGAGCTGCGCCGCGACCGGACCGGCTTCACGGCGCTGGTCCGCATCGGCGAGACCGTCCCGGCCGGCACCCTCGCCTGGCACCATCCGAGCCTGGAGGACCTCGTGCTCGCCTACCTGCGGGGCAGTCGTGATCTGGCTGGCGGTACGACTGCTGCGCCCTTGGCTGTTGACGGCGGCGGCGCTGACCGCACTGTCCACTGTGGCGCTCGTGGCCGGCTCGGCCGTCGTCCAGCACCAGCTCGACGCGCGCGGCCTGCCCGGCTGCGTCAACCCCAACCGCTGCTACTCCAGCGGCGGCGCGATCCTCGTCATGGAACTGATCGCGGCGTTCGTCCCGTCCGTGCTCGGCCTGCTCCTGGGCATCCCGCTGTTCGCCACCGATAGAGCCGATTTCGTGCAAACCCAGTCGGTGTCCCGGATCGCCTGGGCGGCAAGGAAGTTCACGGTCGCGCTGCTCACCGCCGTCGCGTGTACGGGCCTACTGTCCACTGTGTACCGCCTGCTCGCCGCGCGCTACACGCTGCTCGCGAACGACACGTACGAGCTGCTGGACCTGTTGCACCTGAACAACCCCGGGTTCATGGTGATGCGCACGGTGCTGCTGCTGACGACCGCCGCCCTGCTCGGGCTGACGGGCTCGGGCCCGCTGCGCACGGCGGTGCTGTCCGTCTGCCTGTGGCCGTTCGCGCTGATCGCCATGTACGGCGGCCCGGCCCTGCTGCCGCTGGGCTTCCTCGGCTCGTCGTCCTCCACCACGCTCTCCCCGGACGACGACGGCTCCTGGACGGCCGACATCGGCTTCGCGGACCCGTACGCCTGGACGTCGGCCGCGATGACGGTGGTGTACGTCCTGCTGCTGCTCCTGGCCGGCCGGGCCGCCCTCCGGCGCCCTCCCCGGACGGGCGTCAGCCCTGGTGATAGCCGATGACCCCGCCGGACTTGGCCACGAGCACGTCGGCGCCGAGCACGGTGCCGAACGCGCGGGTCGACTCCGGGCTGGGGACGCGGTCGGCCGGCTTGGCGTCGATGCCGCAGGGGGCGCCGAGCTCGCCGCCGATCCGCTGATGTTCGGGCTTGCCGTCGATGTAGTAGGCCTCGCCGTACTCGAACTCCGCGCGCGTCCCGCACCAGAACGTCGCGTCGGCGGCCGGCTTCTCGGTCCGGCCGGTCGTCAGGTCGATGACGATCGGGCCGGTCCCGCCGCTGACCAGCAGCCGCCCGGGGCCGGTCAGGGCCCGTCCCGCAGTCAGCGTGACGAGCTCCTCGGCCGCGCCGACCGGCACCGACCACGTCGTCTTGCCCGTGGCCGGGTCGAAGCCCTCGACGACGACGTCGAGCCCGGAGCGCGACATGGACTTCGACGCCGCCGACCAGGTCGAGGTGCCCTTGTACCGGCACCGCACCGGGATGCTCTCGCTCTCCGGGTTCGCCGGGTCGACCGGCACCTCGACGGTGCCCTGGCAGCCCAGCGCGCTGCCGGCGTCGCGCCACACCACCGAGCCGTCGGCCTCCGACAGCGCCGCGGTGGCCGACCCGGCCGCGAGGTCCCGGGTGAACCCGCCGGCGCCGGAGCTGGTCTCTCCACCGTAGACGGAGCCGACGTAGAGTTTCGGCTGCGAGTACAGCGACCAGCTCCACCCGAGGTCGGACGTGAACCCGGCCGGGAACGCGTCGCCGAGGTTGCGCTGCCACACCAGCTTCCCGTCGCGGATCAGGGCGACCTTCTCCGGATCGCGGGTGCCGAGATCGGTGAGGCCCTTGCTGCCCACCGACCGCGACCCGGCCGGCGCGCCCGTGTTCTCGGCGACGTACTGCTTGTCACTCATCCGCAGCCGGTGCGGCGTCGCCTTGTCCTTGTACGAGGCCCGCGACGTGGTGCACACGTCGGTCCCGTTCGAGCAGGCGAGCGGCGGCGAGCCGAACAGCGTCGGCGCGGTGACGGCGACGTCGTCGCCGGTGCGCGGATCGGCCACCACCAGCTGGGCGAACAGGTTCCCCTTGGGATCGGCCCGGAAGTACGCCACCTTCCCGTCCACGACGTGCACCACCACGGGCGTGCCGAGCGCCACCTCCCCGGGCGACGCGGCGCGCCCCCAGAGCGTCTTGCCGGTCGCGGGGTCGAGCGCGACGATCTGCAGCCGCCCGGCGTCGGCGACGTACCCGACGGCGACCCCACCGACGGCCGTGAACTGCCCGGCGGGCTTGAGATCGGTGCGCTGCCAGGCCTGCGTGAGCGGCGGCGCCTTCGCGGACGCGGAACCCCCGGGCGCGGCGGTGTGGTCGGCCTCGCAGCCGGCCGCCGCCAGCAGCAGCCCAGCGAGCAGCACAGAGCCCATCGATCGACGCACGCGTTTACCCCCGTAGATGCGGTCTGATCAAGTAGACCACATCGCATCGACACCGCTCGTCCCCCCGGTCAGGAGGCTGACGGCTCCGGGCGCAGGATCGGGCGCTTGGCCGCGCCGGAGAAGCTGAACACGGCGTTGGGCCCGGCGATGAACGGCGCGACGGCCGCCGCGGTCAAGGCCCGCACGTGCACGCCGTCGTCGAAGCCGTTGTGGTCGCAGCCGGAGTACCGCAGCACGATCTCGGACACCCCGGCCGCTGACCGCACGCGCAGCACGATGGCGTCGTCGCCGTACGAGTATTCGGCCGTGCAGTCGCCGGGGCTGTCCGGGCCCCCGCCGATGGGCGCCCGTCCGACCTCCCGGATCGCCTCGGCGGCCGCCGATCCGTCCAGGCGCAGGGCCGCCAGCAGGCGCAATGGGTCGTGCAGGAAGTCCCGGGCGAGCAGGTACTTGCACGCCGACACGCTCGTCACGTCGCGCAGCTTGGTCACGTCCAGCGGTTTGGCCGGGCGTTGCTGCGGCCGCTCGCTGACCGGATGCGTCGTCGGGCAGCCGGCGCTGTCGGTCGTCACCCGCCGGATCGTCGCCACGATGCGGTCCCGCAGGTCGGCCGGCGCGTTGACGGTGACCTGGACCCGGTCCAGGCGTACCAGCGTCTGGTCGCCCGCCTCCGCCTTGCCGTCCGGCTCGGTGGTCCAGTCGAAGGCGAGCAGCGAGCCGGTCTTCGCGACCAGCGTGCCCGGCGCGGGGTCACCGCCGACCGGGCAGCCGACCAGGGTGCTCACCCCGGGCCGCCCGACCGCCGGGCCGGGAGCTTTGTCCGGGACGCACCATTGGTGAAGCCGCTGGGTGCCGTTGTCCCAGCGCCACTCGCCGGGGACGCCGGCCTGCACGCCGCCGAAGTACTCCCACCGCCAGCCCGACGGAAGATCCGGCGAGTCGCTGCCGGCGGGCGAGGACCCGGCCTCCGGCGAGGACCGCGGCGCGCACCCCGCCACGCCGAGCACCAGTAGAGCCAGCACGATCGCCCCCGAACGTCGCATGACCCCATGGTAGAGGATGTCACCCCGGGATGATGCCCGGTGGTCCACTATGGACGGTCGCTACGCCGTCGGCGGTGACTGAGACGTCCAGGTCGGTGCCGCCGATGCGCAGGCCCCGGACGCGGTAGGCGCCGACCGGGGACGGTGCGAGGGGCCGCAGCGTGATCCGGCCCGCCGGGACGTCCGCGTCGAGGCCGAGCAGGGCCACCAGCAGGGCCGGGCCGGCGGCGGCGGACCAGGCCTGGGGGCGGCACGAGGCGGGGTAGGCGGTGGCCACGGCGTCACCGCCGTACAGCTCGGGCAGCCGGAACTCGAACCGCTCCCCGGCCGCCAGCAGCGCCCGCACCAGCTCCGCGGCGACCGTGCGGTGGCCGTCGCGGACGAGGCCGAGCAGGGCGATCGCCGTGTCGTGGGGCCAGACCGATCCCAGGTGATAGGACAGGATGTTGTACCCCGCTGAGCCCGGCGACACCGTCCGCACCCCGAAGGGCGAGGCGAGGGCCGCGACGTGTTCGGCCACCAGCAGGCTCTCGTCGGGGTTGAGCAGTCCCGTGCCGAGCAGGTGGCCCATGTTGGACGCCACGCTGTCCACCTGCGCGCCCGTGCCGTCCAGGGCGATCGCCGGATAGCCGCCGGGGCACCAGAAGGCCTTGCGGAAGCGCTCGGCGAGGTCGGCGGCCCACGCGCGCCAGTGCGCGGCACCGGGGCGGTCGAAGGCGTCGAGCAGGGCGGCGCCGTCCAGCGCGGCGCGGTACGCGTACGCCTGCACCTCGCTCAGCGCCAGCGGACCCGAGGCGATGCGGCCGTCGGCGTGCTGGACGCCGTCGCCGGAGTCCTTCCAGCCGTGGTTGGTCAGGCCCTTGCCGTTCGCCCGGTACGCGATGAAGCCCTCGTGCCCCGCCAGCCAGTCCAGCGCCCGCTCGACGTTGGGCAGCAGCTCCCGCACCTCGGCGGCGGGCATGCCCCAGCGCCAGGCGTCGGCGAGGGTGCTCACCCAGAGCGCGGTCGCGTCGACGGTGCCGTAGTAGACGGGCGGCAGATGGTAGGAGGCGTCGGGCGGGCGAACCTCGTGCAGGATCTTGCCGGGCTCCTCGTCGGTGTCGGGGTCGTGCCGCTCGCCCTGGCGTCGGGCCAGGGCGCGCAGGGTGCCGGCCGCGACCTCGGTGCCCATCGGCAGCGCCAGGCGGGCCGCCCACAGCGAGTCGCGCCCGAACAGCGTCAGGTACCAGGGGCTGCCGGCGGTGTAGTACACGTCGGGGCCGTCGGTGCGGCGCAGCGCCTCGAGGTCCTCGACCCCGGTGCGCACGAGCGCGTCGAGTCTGCGATCGTCGGCCACCACCTCCAAAGCGCTCCGGAAATCGACACCGACGGCACCGTCCACATCGGACCGGGTGAACGTGAGCCGGGCCGTCCACCGCTGCCGAGGCGGAAGCGTCACGTCCCACCGTAGTCCGGGCCCGTCCGGAGCCGGCGCACTGTCCACAACGACGGTCATGCCGTCCGGAGACGTCACCGAACCGCCGAGCTCGACTGTGGACAACGCATCGGTGCGGCCGTCCTTGACGGCGCCCATCCGGGCGAAGTCGGTCGCCGCGCGCACCACGACGGCGACGGTCAGCGTCACGTGCGAGGCGTTGGCCAGCACCAGGGTCTCGGTCCCGCCCCGCGGTCCGGCCTCGCGGCGGCGGGTCAGCGTCACCGTCGGGTCGGGGCCGGGATCGCCGAGCTCGCGGATCACCGCGGTGAACTCGGCCGCGGCCGCACCGTCGCGCCGGGCGCCGATCGGGACGGGGACGTGGCCGGCCACGGTGACGGCGAGCCTCGACAGGGCGCGACGGTCCTCGACGTACAGGCCGTCGGGGTCGGCGGCGAGCTCGCCGGACGGCCCGGACAGCCAGGTCGCGGGCGCGGCGACGCACGTGACGTGCTCATGCAGGTACGGCTGGCGCATGCCGCCTCCTCTTGAGAACTCGGGGAGCGGGATCTTGACGACTCGAGGAGCGAGCGCTTGACAACTCGGGGAGCGGGTGAGACGGTGCCGACATCCGGTGTTGAACGTTCAAACGCCCGGCTTCGGCGGATTTGAACGTTCAACACGACGCACCATACGACATCCGGGAGCGATTGTGCAGCCCACCGTCGAGGACGTGGCCAGGGTGGCCGGGGTCTCCCGGCAGACCGTGTCCAACGTGCTCAACGCGCCCGAGCGGGTCCGGCCGGAGACGCGCGCACGGGTCGAGGCGGCCATCGCCCAGCTCGGGTACCGCCCCAACCGCCTCGCCCAGGGCCTGCGCGCCTCGTCGTCGCGGATGATCGGGTACCGCCTCGAGCCGGTCCATCCGCACGCGCTCGGCAGCATCCACGACCGCTTCCTGCACGCCCTCGCCGACGCCGGCCGCGCCGAGGACCACCACCTGCTGCTCTACACCGCCGACGACGCCGAGGGCGAGGTCACCGGGGCCGTCGCGCTCTACAAGGCCGGCGCCATCGACGCGCTCGTGCTCTACGGGCTGTCCCCGGGCGACCCGCGACCGCCGGCCTTGCGGGCGCACGGAGTGCCGTTCGCGGCGTTCGGGCGCACCGGCGACGACGACGGCCATCCCTGGATCGACGTCGACAACTCGGCCGGCACCACCGCCGCGACCAGGCACCTCGCCGAGAGCGGGCATCGGCGGATCGCCTTCGTGGGGTACCCCCGCGGCTTCGCGGTTTCCGATCGGCGCGCCGACGGCTGGCGCGAGGCTTGTGCCGCGCTCGGCCTGCCCCTCGGGCCGGATCTGCGCGGCGAGGACTCGCTGGCCACCGGGGCCGCCCTCGGTGCGCGGCTGCTCGACGACCCCGACCCGCCGACCGCCGTCGTCGCGGCCACCGACACCCTCGCCGCCGGCATCCTGCGCACCGTCCGCGCCCGCGGGGCCCGGCTCGCCGTCGTCGGCTTCGACGACAGCCCCACCGCCGCCGCCCTCGACCTGTCCAGCGTCCGGCAGCCCATCGAGGCCGCCGGGCACGCGATGATCGCCGCCCTGCTCAACCCCCCGCCCGCGGACGGCCCGACGCCCGCCCGCCTGCTGCCCCCCGAGCTGATCGTCCGGGGGTCCAGCGTCTCGCCCTGACACCCCCAAGGAGCAACCGATGCGAATGTTGAGACCCGCACTTGCCCTGCTGCTCGCCGGCACGCTCTCGGCCACCGCCGCCTGCGGTGACGACGGCAGCGGCGAACAGGGCGCCGCGTCCGGCGCCAAGCTCACCATGTTCGCCTTCTCGTCCTCCCCGGCCGAGGACGCCGTGCTGCGCAAGGCCATCGACGACTACAACAAACAGGGCAAGAACACCGTCGACCTGAAGGTGCTGCCCGAGTACGACACCGCGCTGACCACCGCGCTCGCGGGCGGCCAGCCGCCGGACGTCTTCTACGTCAACGACAACAAGCTGCCGGACCTGGGCAAGAGCGGCGCCCTGGAGGCGATCGGCGACCAGACCGACAACCCGGGCGACTTCTACGACGCCCTGAAGCAGTCGTTCACCTACCAGGGCACCTACTACTGCGCGCCCAAGGACTTCTCCACCCTGCAGCTGGTCTACAACACCGCCGACTTCCAGGCCGCCGGGCTCAAGCCGCCCACCACCTGGGACGAGCTCGCCACCACCGCGAAGGCGCTGACCAAGCCCGGTCATCCCGGTCTGGTACTGGCACCCGAGTTCTACCGCTGGGGCGCGTTCTTCGCCCAGGCCGGCGCGTGGCCGACCAACGACGACATCAGCAAGATGACGATGGACACGCCGCAGATGAAGACGGCGCTGCAGTACCTCACCGACAACCACAAGGCCGGCTCGTTCGGCACGCCCGCCGCGGTCGGCGCCGGCTGGGGCGGCGAGGCGTTCGGCAAGGGCCTGACCTCGATGACCATCGAGGGCAACTGGATCGTCGGGGCGATGAAGAACGACTTCCCGAACACCAAGTACGCCGTCGCCGAGCTGCCCGCGGGCCCGTCCGGCAAGGGCACCATGTCGTTCTCGGTCTGCTACGGCGTGGCCAAGGCGTCCAAGAGCAAGGCGGCCGCGATCGACCTGGTCAAGTTCCTCACCTCGCCCGACGAGCAGCTCACCATCACCAAGGAGTTCCCGGTGATGCCGTCGCGCAAGTCCCTCGCGGACAAGTGGCTGGCCGACAAGCCGGAGCTCAAGGCGTTCGTCTCCGGCGCCGACTACGCCAAGAAGTCGGTGTTCGTGCCCGGCTTCAGCACCGTCATCGACACGTTCAACGACGGCATCCAGGGCCTGGCGAAGGGCAACAAGTCCGTCGACGACGTGGTGACGAGCACGCAGAAGGCCGGCGGATCGGTGCTCGGCTAATGAGCCGGAACGGCATTCGCGGGCGGCAGGGACTGGCCGGTTGGCTGTTCGTGTCGCCCGCGCTCGTCCTGCTCGGCGTGTTCATGGTGGCGCCGATCCTGCTGGCGCTGTGGGTGAGCTTCCGCGACTGGAGCGGCCTGGCCCCGCTGTCCGCGTCGACCCCCGCCGGCGGGGACAACTACCAGGACCTGCTGACCCACACCGGTGTGGTGCGCGGCGACTTCGCCAAGAGCCTCCGGAACAATGTGTACTACGTGCTCGGCGTCGTGCCCGCCCAGACCTTCCTGGCGCTGGTCCTGGCGATCGTCGTCAACGCCAAGCTGCTGCGCGGGCGCACCTTCTTCCGGGCCGCGTTCTACTTCCCGTCGGTCACCAGCTCGATCGCCGTGGCGTTCATCTTCGTCTTCCTGTTCAGCCCCAGCGGCGTGGTCAACACGGTGCTGTCGGCGCTGCTGCCCGGCAAGGTCGGGCTGGTCTGGCTGGACAACTCCGACGGGCTCATCCATTTGCTGCTGCGCACCGTCGGGGTCGACTCCCCGCCGGGCCCGCTGCGGCACGAGTTCCTCGACCTGTCGTGGTGGGACTGGCTGTCCGGGCCGAGCGTGGCGCTGAGCTCCATCATGATCCTGGCCACCTGGACCACCACCGGCACCTTCATGCTCATGTTCCTCGCCGGGCTGCAGAACATCCCGGTCGAGATCGAGGAGGCGGCCCAGGTCGACGGGGCGACCCGGCGCCAGCTGTTCTGGCGGGTGACCCTGCCGATGCTCAAGCCGACCCTGTTCCTCGTCATCACCCTGGGCCTCATCGGCACCTGGCAGGTGTTCGACCAGGTGTACGCGATGACCTCCGGCGGCCCGCAGAAGACCACCCTGACCCCGGCGTATCTGGTGTACCGCGAGGGCTTCCAGAACTCCGCCATGGGCCGCGCGGCCGCGATCGCCTTCATCGTGTTCGTCATCATTCTCGTCTTCACCGGCCTGCAGCGGCTGGTCCTGCGCAAGGAGCGGTGATGGTACGCCGGGCTCTGCTCACGCTCTTCGCGATCATCTTCATCTATCCGTTCGTGCTCTCGCTGGCCACGTCGTTCAAGTCGCGGCCCGAGGTCGCCGCCCACCCGGTGACCCCGTGGCCGCTCACCTGGGACTTCCGCGCCTGGAACGACGTCCTGCTGCACAGCGACTTTCCCCTGTGGACGTTCAACTCGATCGTGGTGACCGTGGTGGCCACGCTGCTGCGGGTGTTCCTGGACTCCCTGGCCGGCTACGCCCTCGCCCGCCTCGAGTGGCGCGGCCGCGCGATCATCTTCGCGGGCGTCGTGTCGGTCCTCGCGGTGCCCCCGATCGTGCTCACGGTGCCCCGGTTCCTGGTGCTCAAGGAGCTGACGCTGCTCAACTCGTACACCGGGCTGATCCTGCCGCTGGCCGTGGACGCGATGGGCATCTTCCTGATGCGGCAGTTCTTCATGGACCTGCCGCGGGAACTGGAGGAGGCGGCCCGGATCGACGGCGCCTCCATCTTCGGCGCGTACTGGCACATCGTGCTGCCCCTCGCACGCCCGGCGCTGCTGACCCTGACGATCCTGTCGTTCCAAGGCGTGTGGAACGAGTTCCTGCTGCCGCTCATCGTGGTCCGGGCCAGCCCGTCACTGTGGACACTCCCGTTCGGACTGTCCACCTTGGGCCGCGGCGGGGCCGGCGGCCAGAGCTTCGACTATCCGGTGATGATGGCCGGCTCCATCCTCACCATCATCCCGGTGGCCATCGTGTTCATCGTGTTCCAGCGCTTCTTCGTGCGGGGCGTCGCCGCCTCGGGCGTCAAGGGCTGACCCAGGTGGACAGTGCGGCCGTGATGGCGCACAGCCGGGCCGCGGCCTCCCCGTCGCGGTCCGGCGTCCCCTCCTCCAGCCACAGCACGATCCCGTCCACCACCACCGTGAACGAGAGCGCGGCGGTCCAGCGGAGCAGGTCCGCCGGGCCCGATCGCGGAACCCCTCCAGGATCTCGACGAGCGAGGTCAGTTGGTGCGGGCGTGGCATGATCGCGGTCGTGAGCGAATGGACCTACAACGATCGGCCCGCCGGTGCGCGGTTCGTGCCGGAGCGCATCGCCGAACCCGCGCGTTCGGACCTCGAGCGCGAGATCTGGGACTGGATCGTGCGCGGCTACGACGACCCGGCCGAGTTCGTGGAGTACCTGGACGAGGACGAGCGCCACGGCCTGACCGGCGAGGAGGTCTCCGCGGCCTACGAGCGGGCCCTCGACGCCCGCCGCGACCAGCAGCGCGCCTGGGGCCCCGTGCGGAGCAACCTGAACCGCGCCTTCGCCGAACTCAACGCCCGCGGGGTGATCGCCCGCGAGAACTTCAGCTGCTGCGGCACCTGCGCCTCGGCCGAGATCCTCGACGAGCGCGACGAATCCCGGCACTGGCTCGGCTACGTCTGGTACCACCAGCAGGACACCGAGTCCCTGGCCGCCAGCACCGACGGCGCGGTCTACCTCGGCTACGGCGTGTTCCCGCCGGAGGACTTCGACGAGGCCGCCTACGAGCGGCTGACGGACGCCGAGCGCGAGGCGCAGTACCAGCGCGATCTGGAACAGCTCCTCGACGGGCTGGTGTTCCCGGTCCTGCGCGAGCACGGCATGGCCGTCCGGTGGAACCGCCGCCAGTCCACGCGCATCCTGCTCACCGGCGCCCAGTGGTACGCGACGGTCGGCTGAGCACCGCCAGCGCGTCGTCGACCGCTCCCGCCTCGAGGAGCAGCTCGGCCAGGACGGGCGCGACGTAGGGCGCGGTCACGTGCGCCCGCAGCACGGCGACCGCCTCGTCGCGGCGGCCCAGCCCGGTCAGGATGTGGGCCTCGGGGTGAGGTGCGGCCGCAGCCGCGCGATGGTGCCGGAGAGGTAGTCGCGTTCCTCCACGCACGGGACAGTACTGCTCGTGCCGATCCCGTATGGTGCCCGCCATGACGACCGTGGTCGAGCGCCCCGCCTGACATGGCCACCCGCGTCCTGGCGATCTTTCCCGACCTGGACATCGCGGGCATCGAACAGTTTCGCGGCCGCTGGGATCCGCTGGCGGCCGCGGTGCCGGCGCACATCACGATCGCGTTCCCATTCGCCTGGCCCGGGACGGCTCGCTCCGCTCGCCGGCGCGCTGCGGCCGGTGCTCGCCGCGTGCGCGCCATTCCGGGTTGAGCTGACCGAACCGGCGGTGTGGGAGGACGAGTACCTGTTCCTGCTCCTCGGCGCGGGACACGACCAGGTGCGGCGGCTGCACGAGGCGGTGTACGGGCTCGGACTGCCCGGGATGCACCGCCCGGCGCGGTTCGTGCCGCACATGACGATCGGCCGGGCTGGCGGCCTCGCGGCGGCGGGTGAGCTGATCCTGCCGGTCGCCGGGATGGCGCGTGCGCTCACCGTGTACCGCCGCGACGAGGACGGGACGCGCACGCGCGAACTGGACCTGCCTATGCTGGCGCGATGACCTCGCCCCTGCTGGACCGCCTGCACCGGGCGGGGCTGGACGACGTCGTCGCGGTGGAGCCGGTGTCGGGCGGCCTGGCGGCGCAGGCGGCCCTCGCGACCCGCGGCGACGGTTCGACGGTCTTCGTCAAGGCGCTCGACGACCTCCCCGGCGTCTTCGCCACGGAGGCCGAGGGCCTGACCGCCCTGCACGACCTCGGCGGCGTGACCACCCCGGCGGTGCTGCTGGCCGCCGCCGACGTGCTGGTGCTGTCGCCGCTGTCACCGCGCCCGGCGAGCGAGTCGTTCTGGGAGCGCTTCGCCCACATGCTGGCGCGGCTGCACACGTCGACGGTGCATCCGCGGTTCGGCTGGCACCGCGACAACTGGCTGGGTCGGCGCCGGCAGCACAACGCCTGGAACGTTGACGGGTTCGCGTTCTTCGCCGAGCACCGGCTGCTGCGCTGGCTTGCCGAGCCGCGGGTCGAGGCCGCCCTGTCCACCGCCGACCGGGTGGCGGTGGAGCGGCTGTGCGACCGGCTGCCGTCGCTGCTGCCGGCCCGGCCCGCGTGCCTGACGCATGGGGATCTGTGGGCGCAGAACGTGCTGGCCACGGCGGACGGGGCGCCGGCGCTGATCGATCCGGCCGTGTCGTACATGTGGGCGGAGGTCGATCTGGCCCACGTCTGGACCACGGCCCCGCCCCCGGAGGCGGCGCGGTGTTTCGGGGTCTATGCGGAGCTGACCGGGCTCGACGCGGGCTGGGCGGAGCGGATGCCGATCATCCAGCTGCGGCAGCATCTGGCCGTGCTGGCCCAGTACGACGACCTGTGGGGCACCGCCGACCTGGTCCGCGCCACCCTGGTGCCGTTCAGGTCACGCTGATCGGCCGCCGAATCGGCAGCCGCTCGAGCCGCTGCGTCGCGCCCAGCACGTGGCGCTTGGCGACGTTCGTGAAGGCGAGCCGGGCGGCCTCCATCCGCTCCGCCGCCGCCAGCCATGCCGTCTCGTCCGCCATCTCGGCCCGATCGATGCGGTCGCTGCACTCCCAGAACGCGGCGTCCACGTCACCCGCCGCCTCGACGACGGCCGGCTCGGCGACCAGGCTGATCCGCGCGAGGGCCTCGTTCCAGGCCACCCAGTCGACCCGGCCCGCGTCCTTCCACTGACCCCGCAGGGCGAGGTGCACCCGCGTCGACTCGACGACGACGGCGATGCAGGCCTCGATCTGCTGTCCGCGCGCCCACTGGCGGCGCTGCACGCGGGCGGTCAGGAGGCCGCCCATGGCCACGCCGACCAGGGCGGACGCGCTGGAGATGAGCGCGGGCCACAACACCGACGACATACCGACCCTCCACCGCGTTTGCCGAACTGACGACCAATCATCGGCGCCATGGACAGCGTCCGTGCCGGCGTCCGAACGGTCAACGCCTGGCCCGCAGCGCCAGGTCGTCCGCGGATCGGGCCGCGGCGTGGAAGGGCACGGCCCTACGACAGGAAGTCCAGCAGCGCCGGCATGTAGGCCGGGGAGCGCAAGGTCGTCAGGTGGTCGCCGCTCACCACCCGCCACCGTGCCCCCGGGATCGCCGCCGCCAGGTCCTGCGGCCGGACGGCCAGGGGGTCGTCCGCGCCGACCAGGACGAGGGTCGGGGCGGTGATGGCGTGCAGGGCGATCGGCGTACGGTTCGCCGCGTGCACCTGTGCCGTCAGGGCCAGGCGGTCGGCGCCCAGCGCGTCGGCGAGCTGGCGGAAGCCCGCCGCCGGTGAGGATTCGATGGCGGTGCGGGACTCGGTGAGCAGGACCGCGGCCACCTCCGGCGGGGGCAGGGCGCGGGTGTCCAGGCCGCCCAGTTCGGCCAGGCCGGCCCCGACGCCCGACAGGACCAGGCGGCGGACGCGGCGGTCCTGGGCGGCGAAGATGGCCGCGACCACGCCGCCCATCGAGTAGCCGACCAGGTCCAGTTCGCGGATGCGGAGGTGGTCGAGGAGCTGGGTGAGGTCGCGGGCCATGCGCTGCTCGCCGTACGCCGCGGTGTCGTGCGGTTTGCCCGAGGCGCCGTGGCCGCGGGCGTCCGGGGCGATGACCTCGCGGCCGGCGGCGAGCAGGGCGGCCACCACGCCCGGGGACTGGAAGTTGGTCAGGGCGTCGACGATGAAGCCGTGGTGCAGCACGACCGGCGGGAGGCCGGCGGTGGCGGCGCCCCAGCGGTGGAAGGCGATGCTGATCCCGTCGGAGGTGCGGAACCGCTCCATGCCGGTGGAGGTTAGTGCAGTCGCGATGCAAATTGAAGCTGGCGGGGAAAAACTTCCAGCGTTAGTTTAGAGCGCATGAGCGCGACCTTGTCCCTCGCCGCGGTGTTGGCCGAGTCGGCCCGCCGGTACCCGCAGAAGATCGCCGTGGTCGACGGGGAGCAGCGGGTGAGCTATGACGATCTCTGGCGGCAGGCGCGGTCCTGCGCGGCCGCCCTTCGGGAGCTCGGGGTGGCGCCCGGCGATCGGGTCGCGCTGCAGATTCCCAATGTGGTGGATTTTCCGCGGGTGTACTTCGGGGTGCTCGCCCTGGGTGCCGTCGTGGTACCCGTACACCTGCTGCTGACCGCTGACGAGGCGGCCTACACGCTCAAGGACAGCGGGGCCCGGCTGCTGGTGTGCCACCCGAGCCAGGCGGCGATGGGGGCGGCGGCGGCCGAGATCGCCGGCATTCCGGTCGTCGCGCCCGGCGAACTGCTGGGCGCGGAGCCGGTGCGCTCGTACGCCTCGTGCGCACCGGAGGACCCCGCGGTCGTGCTGTACACAAGCGGTACAACCGGGGAACCGAAAGGCGCGGTGCTGACCCACCTCAACCTGGTCATGAACACGATGGTCAACGTGTTCGACGCGAACGACGCGCGCTCGTCGGACGTGGTGCTGGGCTGCCTGCCGCTGTTCCACACCTTCGGGCAGACGGTCGGCATGAACGGGGCGTTCCGGCTGGGCGCGACGCTTGTGATGCTGGCCCGGTTCACCGGCGAGGCCGCGCTGGACCTCATGGTGCGCGAGAAAGTCACCGTCTTCCACGGGGTGCCGACGATGTACGTCGCGCTGCTCGCCGCCGCGGCCGGGCGCTCCGATCTGCCGCAGTTGCGCCTGTGCATCTCGGGCGGGGCCGCGCTGCCGCTGCCGGTGCTGGAGAAGTTCAACGCCGCCTTCGCCACGAGCATTTTCGAGGGGTACGGCCTGTCCGAGACCTCGCCCACCGCCACCACCAACCAGCCGCATTTCGGGACCCGCGCCGGTACCGTCGGGCATGCCGTCTGGGGCGTCGAGGTGGAGGTCGCGCGGCCCGAGATCGAGGAGCGGATCGAGCTGCTGCCCCCGGGTGAGCTGGGCGAGATCGTGATCCGCGGGCACAACGTCTTCGCCGGCTATCTCAACCGGCCGGCCGACACCGGGCAGGCCGTGGTGGACGGCTGGTTCCGCTCCGGCGACCTGGGCACGAAGACCGAGGACGGCTTCGTGACGATCGTCGACCGCAAGAAGGACCTCGTCATCCGGGGTGGCTTCAACGTGTACCCGCGGGAGGTCGAGGAGGCGCTCGCCCGTCACCCCGGTGTCGTGCAGGTGGCGGTGATCGGGGTGCCGGACGACGTGCACGGCGAGGAGATCTGTGCGGTGGTGGTGCGGGATCAGGAGGTACCGCTGACGGAACAGGAACTCATGGACTGGTCCCGGGACCGTCTGGGCCGCCACAAGTATCCGCGGCAGGTCCGCTTCGTCGATGCGCTGCCCCTCGGCCCGAGCCACAAGGTGCTCAAGCGCGAGCTGCGGCGGCGCTTCGCCGTGTAACTTGTGCCGAATGGGTAAGGGCAGGGCGCGGGCGATCGTGCTGTACGGGGAGCCGGTGCTGCACGCACCGTGCGCCGAGGTGACCACGTTCGACCGCGAGCTGGCGAAGCTGGTCGACGACATGACCGCCTCGATGCGGGCGGCCGACGGGGTCGGACTCGCCGCGAACCAGATCGGCGTGCCGCTGCGGGTGTTCGTGTACGACTGCCCGGACGCCGAGGGCGAGCAGCACACCGGGCACATCGTGAACCCGGTGCTCAAGGTGCCCGGCCGCCGCCCGGCGACGACCAAGGACACCGAGGGCTGCCTGTCCGTCCCCGGCCCGCACACCGAGTTCCGCCGCTCCGCCACGGCCACGGTCACCGGCTTCGACGTCGAGGGCAACCCGCTCACCGTGCGGGGCACCGGCTACTTCGCCCGCTGCCTGCAGCACGAGCTCGACCACCTCGACGGCGTCGTGTACGTCGACCTGCTGTCATCCCGCCGCCGCCGGAAAATCCTCGACGAGGCCGGCTTGGGTGACGTCGGGTAACGTCGGGCCATGGTCACCCTGGACGACGTGGCGGCGATCGCGCTCGCCCTGCCCGAGTCCGTCGAGTCCCTCGCCAAGCGCGGCGGCACGCGGGTCTGGACGGTCGGCGGCAAGTCGTTCGCCTGGGAACGACCGTTCAGTAAGGCGGACCTCAAGCGCTTCGGCGACACCCCGCCGCCGGAGGGCCCGATCGTGGCCATTACCTGCGCCGACCTCGGCGAGAAGGAGGCGGTGCTGGCCGAGCACCGCCCGGGCTTCTTCACGATCCCCCATTTCGACGGGTACGCCGCGGTGCTCGTCGCCCTGCCGGCAGTACACCTGGAGGCCCTGCGGGAGTCCCTTGTGGACGGCTGGCTGGCCCGCGCCCCGCGCCCCCTCGCCGACGCCTATCTCGCCGGACGCTGACGCGCGAACTGTTTCCCCCGGCCGGTCACCGGGTAGCGGCAGTGCATGGTGGACATCGATTCGCGCACGGCTCGGGCATATGCGCGCAAGGCACCCGACGAGCGGCCGCTGCGGGGGTACGCCACCGTGCTCGGCGCGTTCGCCGGCGCCGCCGGGGTCGTGGCCGGGGTGGCCCGGCTCATGGGGCGCGAGCTGCCCACCCGCCCCGCGGCCGGGGACGTGGCGCTGATGGCGCTGGCCACGCACAAGATCTCGCGGCTGATCACCAAGGACGCGGTCACCAGCCCGTTGCGGGCACCGTTCACCCAGTTCGAGGCGGCGGCGGGGGAGTCCGAACTCAACGAGAGCCCCCGTGGGCACGGGGCGCGGCACGCCGTGGGGGAGCTGCTGACCTGCCCGTTCTGCACCGGCGTGTGGGTCGCGGGCGGGCTGGCGGCCGGGATGGTCTTCGCGCCGCGGCTCACCCGCTTCGGGATGGGCGTGGCGGCCGCGCTGGCCGGGTCCGACTTCCTGCACCTCGCCTACGATGCGGCCAAGAAGCAGGCGTCCGCCGACTAGGCTGCGGGGCATGGACCTGACCATCATCAGCACGTACCGTGTGCGCGTCGATGCGTACGGCGAGTTCCAGGAGCTGCTGGGCCGGCACTGGCCCGTCCTGCGCGAGCTGGAGCTGGTGACGAACCGGCCGCCGCAGTACTTCGCGGGCTCGCCCGACATCGACGGCGGCGTGCCGGTCGTGGAGATCTTCGAGTGGGCGAGCGAGCAGGCCGCCGCGCACGCGCACGAGCACCCCGCGGTCGGGGAGATCTGGCAGCGGATGGCCACCATGTGGGCGGGCGGGGCGGCGCCGGTGCGCACCCACCTGGCGGTGCACCCGCTCCAGGTCGCGGGCTAGCCCACCACTGACCGGTCGGCGGATGCATTCCGTTTGCCGGGATGCAAATATCTTGGCGTGCGTGCTGCTCATCGACTCCCGGTCCTGGTCGCGGTCCTGTTTCTGAGCGCCTGCGGGGGCGGTGAGCCGGCCGCGCCGTCCCGGGAGAGCGTCCCGCCGACCACCGTGCCGGCCGGGCCGCCGCCCACGACGACGGCCGCCTCGCTCGGCACGAAGACGCTCAAGACCGTGACGGTCACCGAGCCCAACCCGTACGGCAACTTCGAGTGGTCCGACAACTCGCCGGACTACCAGCCGGGCAACGCCGGCAACGCGGTGAAGTTCAAGTACTGGGACTGCCAGAAGACCGACGTGTTCAACAACGTCGTGTTCCGCATCGAGGTCGGCACCGGCGGCAGCAACGGCTACCTCGACGGGCACGACGAGATGGACCGCAACCCGGTCGAGGCCACCACCCCGACCGGCGAGGGCCTGATCCACATCTGGGGCACCGGGCCGGAGGGGACGAACCACTACCCGGTCGAGGTGCTCAGCGAGGGCCACTGCAAGTTCCAGCTCGACTTCGTCACCCAGGGCGAGGGCGGCGGGGCGGACGCGCGGACGCCGGTGTGGCGCCAGGACGGGCACGGCAACGACAACCTCGACACGCCGGCGCTCAAGACGCCGTGGCAGCTGGCGTGGGGGTACCGGTGCCCGTCCGCCGGCAGCTTCGCGGTCGCCGACGACAAGCTCGGCGGGCGGCACATCGTGGACGAGCACGGCAGCGACGACAGCGGCGTGTTCGAACAGGGCGGCAGCGCCGGCGCGCGCACCCTCACCGTCGTCACCGGGGACGACTGCACGTGGACACTGGCGATCTATGAGTAAGTAGACTTCGACGCGTGGCGATCCGGCTCGGCATCGACTTCGGGACCTCCAGCACCGTCGCCGTGCTCGCCCTGCCCGGCCGGGAGCCGCGGCCGCTGCTCTTCGACGGCTCGCCCCTGCTGCCCTCGGCCGTCGGCGTCGACGCCACCGGGCGGCTCGTGGTCGGGCGGGACGCGCTGCACGTGGCGGTGGCGGCGCCGGGCTCGGTCGAGCGGTACCCGAAACGGTGCGTCGACGACGGCACCGTCCTGCTCGGCGACGCCGAGTTCCCGGTCGCGGAGCTGTTCGGGGCGGTCCTGGGCCGGGTCGTCGACGAGGCCACCCGCGCCGCCGGCGAGCCGCCCGCCGAGGTCGTCGTCACGCATCCGGCCGCGTGGGGGAGCGAGCGGCGGGCCGTGCTCCGGCAGGCGCTGGCTCCCATAGGTGTACTGCTCGTGCCCGAACCGGTCGCCGCCGCGTACCACCTCACCGGCGTCGCGGCGGACCGGCTGGCGGACGGCGGTACGACCGTGGTGTACGACTTCGGGGCCGGCACCTTCGACGCGACCGCCGTGCGCCGCACCGGGGACACGTTCACCGTCCTGGCGACGCAGGGGCGACCGGACTCGGGCGGGCTCGACATCGACGCCGCGATCGTGGCCCATCTGCGCGCCGCCGTGCCGGACCCGGACGGCTGGGCCCGGCTGGACGCCCCGGAGTCGGTGGCCGACCGGCGCGCGCGGGCACAACTGTGGGACAACGTGCGCGGCGGCAAGGAGGCGCTGACCCGCACCGCGCGGACGATCGTGCACGTGCCGGGGGTCGATGTGGACGTACCACTGGGGCGGGAGGAACTCGACTCGCTCGCCGGGCCCGTCCTGGCCCGCTCGGTCGACACGACCCGGGCGGTGCTGCGCGAGGCCGGCGCGGCGCCGAGCACGATCCTGCTCGTCGGCGGGGCGAGCCGGATGCCGGCGGTGTCGGCCGCGCTGCACCGGGCCTTCGGCGTCGAGCCGCTGATCCTGGACCAGCCGGAGCTCGCCGTGGCGGAGGGCAGCCTGCGCGCGGTGTCCACGGTGGACACCTCCGGTGACTGGCCCGCCGCGGTGCCGCTGCCCGCGCTCGCGCCGGGCCGCCCGCGGCGCACCCGGCTGCTGGTCGCCGGCATTGCCGGGCTCGTGGTGGCCGCCGCCGTGGCCGCGGCCGCGCTGGCCCGGGAGCCCTCGACGCCCACGGCCGCGCCGTCGCCCTCGGTCCCGGCGGGATCAGCGTCGCCGTCCGGGTCGCCGGCGCCCAGCTACCCGCCGGAGATCGAGCCGTGCCTGCTCGGGCGGTGGCGGGCCACGGCGAATGCGGTGACCGGGCTGATCGACAGCACGCCGGTGCAGTACCGCGGGGCCGGCGGCCAGGTGCACGAGTTCCGCGCCGACGGCACGCTGGTGGTCGACTACGACCAGGCGCAGCCCAACACCGGCTACTACCTCGGCTCCACCTGGGTCGATGTCCAGCGCGGCCAGGTCACCATGCACTGGGGCGTCAAGAACGGGCAGATCACCTGGTCGGTGCTGTCCTCGACGGCCACCGGGCGCCTCACGCGCGACGGGAAGTTCAACGCCGGCGGCCCCTCGACGATCGAACTCGAGCCGGCGACGTTCGTGTGCGGGCCCGGCAAGCTGATCCTGAACAGCACCCTGGGCAACTGGTCGACCGAGTCCCAGCGCATCGGCTGACGATCATCGGCCCGCCACCGCGCCCAGCAGGCACACTCCGGCGAGGCAGACGCCCCAGGCGAGGAACGACGCCAACGATCCCGCCGCGATCGGATGCATTTTTTTCAACAGCGGCAGTTGTACCGGCAGTGCCACGACCGCACTCGCCAGCGCGAACGGCACCATGAACTTGAGCACCTGATCCGCTCCGGGGACGAGGTCGCCGCATTCCATCGGGTCGTCGCAGGGCTTGACCAGCTGATCCTCGACGTTGACGAAGAAGCTGCTCCCGAACAGGACCGCGCCGAGCGCGATCGGCAGCCCGACCGCGGCGACCTGCCAGACCGCGATCGTCACCAGGCCCTGGATCCGCCGCCGGCGATCGTCGTCCTCGCTGGTCCGGGTGCCGGCTTCGATCATTGGCGGCGCAGCGTCTCGGACGGGGCCTGCCCGAACACGGCGTGGTAGTGCGCGGTGAAACGGCTGTGGCTGGCGAAGCCCCAGCGGGAGGCGACCGCCCCGACCGTCGTCGCCGCCGGGTCCGCGTCGAGCAGGTCGCGGTGGGCGTGCTCAAGCCGGACCCGCCGCAGGTACGCGCCCGGCGTCGTGTCCAGGTGGCGACGGAACGCGAGCTGGAGCGTGCGGATGGTGACGTGCGCGGCGCTCGCCACGTCGCCCGGGCTGATGTCCCGGTGCGCGTTCGCGTCGATGAACGCGACGGCCCGGCGCAGCGTCACCGGGTGGGCGTCGTGGCGGTCCTCGATCGTCGGCTCGTGGCTGACGTTGCTCGGGAACGTGGCCAGGGCCGTGGCCAGCAGCAGCCGCGCCGCGTTGCCGGCCAGCAGCGGCTCGCGGGCGGCCTGGGTGCCGGCGACGTGGTCGCGCACGTAGTCGTACGTGGTGCCCCAGAGCCGGGCCGCCTGCGCCGAGACCGGGTGGAAGCCGGTGAACCGGAACGGCAGGGCGGAGTGCGCCGGGCCGGTGTCGGCCACCTGGGCCAGCAGCGGCGGATCGATGACCGCGAACTCCAGGTCGACGTCGATGTTGATCGACTGGTACGGCACGTCCGGCTGGGACAGCAGGAAGATGTCCCCGGGTTCGTTGTCGGACTCGCCGGCGTGGCTGCGGTACGAGAAGGATCCCCCGATGACGCGGCCCATGGTCACCACGCCGATCGGATCGGCGTCGACGTGGAAGCGCATCGTGAACGTGTTGTGGTGCAGCTCCAGCGGGCCCACCGCGTGCCGCGCAACCCGGCACCGGTGCCGCCGCTCGCCGGACACGGTGAAGCGCATCGCGCCGTAGGTCGACACGAGCATCTGGTGCGCGGCGTCGACATCGGTGGTCTCGAAGAGCGTCGTCATGCTCACACCCGCAGCGTCCGGCTCGGCGGCTGACCGTAGAGCGCACGGTACTCCGCGGCGAAGCGCCCCGGGTTGGCGAACCCCCACCGCCGCGCCGTCTCACGCACCGTCACCCCGTCGCCCGGACCGGCCGCCCGCAGCTCGCGGTGCACCCGTTCCAGACGGACCCGGCGGAGGTACTCCATGGGCGTGCACCCCAGATGCCGCCGGAACGCGACCTGCAGCCCCCGCGACCCGACCCCGGCCGCGGTGGCGATCTCGGCCACGGTCAGCGGCCGCTCGGGGTTGCCCTCCATGAACTCGACCGCCCGGCGCACCACCGCCGGCGCGACCCGCCCGTCGTTCGGCGTCCGCGCCACGGTCATCGTGGTGTTCGGGAAGACGCTCAGCAACGTCGCCGCCCCGAGCCGCCGCAGATGCTCGGCCAGCAGCGGCGGCAACTCGACCCCGGGCGTGGTGAGCTGGCGGCACAGGTACCCGGCGGCGCCGGCCCAGTACCGCCGCATCGCCTCCGACACCGGCATGGTCCCCTCGAAACGCAGGTCGGCGGCGGGCAGACCGGTCTCGGCCTCGGCCAGCTCCGCCACGTACGGCAGCGGCAGACTCACCGCGCCGAGCGCCGAGCGGCCGTACTCGCCGACGAAGGGGTGACCCACCGGGAACAGCATGCCGTCGTCGGGGCCCAAAGCGAAGTCCCGCCCCCGGACACGCACGGCGATTTCCCCCGCCTCGATGACACCGGCCAGCAGATACCCGACCGGCTCGGAGGCCGCCGAGTAGCTCACCCCGCCCAGCCGCAGCCGCAACGCACCCAGCTCACCGTGCTCCCGCGACCGCATCGACAGATCCACGTCGTGCACGTCGTCGAACGTGATGCGAGCACGATGGGTCACGATGTGGTTCAGCGCCTCCGCGATGACCTCACGCTCACGCGTACGGATCTCCAACAGACCGGGCTGACCTGCGGTCGACTCCACGGACCACCTCCAGATCACCGGGACGTTACCCGCTCAGTGACATTATTGTCCGGAAAACGCACCTTCGTTTCCAAGCTAAGCGACCCGGCGATCCTTCGCTCCTGCCGGTAGTGAGCACCACGCGAACTTGGCCACGCTGTATCCCACCGCCGAGCCGCCGACCACGCGGCCCACCGCGCGGGCAGGCCCTTCGGTGCGCACAACGAGGTGGGGGCGACATGGCGACGGGCGACGACAAGGCCGGCTGGATCACCACGCGCAACCGCCCGCAGTCCCGCACCGTCCTGGTCGTCGCCGGCGGCCGCCTGGAGCGCCTGAACCGCCCACAGCTGGCCGCCGCACTTCGCACAGCCATCGAAGGAGATTACGATTCCGTCGAGGTGGACATCGACCACGCCACGCTGATCGACCCGGCCATCCTGCGCGCCCTGCTGGACGCCCGCGACCTGGCCGCCGAGTACGGCCGCGGCTTCCGCGTCCGCCACCCGAGGGGCCTCCCGGCACGCATCCTGGACGCCACCGGGACCCGCCACGCCCTGTGCGACCCAACCCCAACCCAGGCCCGCGGCCTCCTCGACCACTGACCTTCGCTGCAGGGCTGAATTACTGATTATCGGATTACCGGTATTCGATAATGCGCGGCCGCCCCGTCGACCGGGTTGCTGCTGGCTGCGATCACCGCCCTGGGCGTCACAACGGTCGCGGTCCAGATCCTGACCCCCGCGCGGGCGATCTGGCCTCCGGAACCCGAGCGCAGCCACGTGGTCGGCACGGTGGCATCGGGCATCCCGACCGGCATCCCGGCCTCGCGCACCGTGAGCGGCCTGACCGCAGGCTTGGCCGACCCACCGCGAGGCGAATCCACGGCGAGGCGAAACAAACCACGGCGAGGCGAAACGAACCACGGCGAGGCGAAGCGGCCACAGTGACGGCGGGGCGGCGACGGCGACGGCGGGGCGGCGACGGCGACGGCGGGGCGGCGACGGCGACGGCGGGGCGGCGACGGCGACGGCGGGGCGGCGACGGCGACAGCGGGGCGGCGCGGCCACGGCGACGGCGGGGCGGCGCGGCCACGGCGACGGCGGGGCGGCGACGGCCACGGCGGGGCGGCGACGGCGGCGCGGCCACGGCGGGGCGGCACGGCGACGGCGCGGCGAAACGAACCACGCGAGGCGGCGCGGCCACGGCGAGGAGGGGCGGCCACGGCGAGGCGAAACGAACTACGTGAGGCGGCGCGCCCACGGCGACGGCGAGGCGGAACGAATCACGGCCAGGCGGCGAGGCGGTGGGGCCACGGCGAGGCGGTGGGCCACGGCGGCGACGGCGGCGCGGCGAGTCAGCTCGGCGGCGGCGGGGCCGGGCGGGGCGACCACGGCGGGGCGAGGCGGCGACGGCCACGGCGAGGCGAGGCGGCGACGGCCACGGCGAGGCGGGGCGGCGACGGCCACGGCGAGGCGGGGCGGCGACGGCCACGGCGAGGCGGGGCGGCGACGGCCACGGCGAGGCGAATCCACGGCGAGGCGAAGCGGCGGCAAGGGCGAAGCGGCCGCCGTGGCCGCGCCGCCCCTGAACTCGAGCGCAGCCACGTGGTCGGCACGGTGGCATCGGGAGTCCCGACCGGCATCCCGGCCTCGCGCACCGTGAGCGGCCTGACCGCGGGCTTGGCCGACCCACCGCCAGGCGAATTCACGGCGAGGCGAAACGAACCACGGCGAGGCGAAGCGGCCACAGCGACGGAGGGGGCGGCGACGGCGGGGCGGCGTCGGCGGGGCGGCGTCGGCGGGGCGGCGTCGGCGGCGCGGCGTCGGCGGGGCGGCACGGCGGCGGGGCGGCACGGCGGCGGGGCGGCACGGCGACGGCGAGGCGAAACGAACCACGTGAGGCCGCGCGGCCACGGCGAGGCGGAGCGGCCACGGCGAGGCGAAACGAACCACATGAGGCCGCGCGGCCACGGCGAGGCGAAACGAACCACGTGAGGCGGAACAAATAGCGGCGCGGCGGAACGGCGACGGCGAGGCGGAACGAACCACGGCGAGGCGGCGCGTCCACGGCGACGGCGAGAGGCAACGGCGACGGCGGGGCGGCGCGGCCATGGCGGGGCGGCGCGGCCATGGCGGGGCGGCGCGGCCATGGCGGGGCGGCGCGGCCATGGCGGCGCGGCGCGGCCATGGCGGCGCGGCGACGGCGGCGCGGCCGCGGCGGGGCGGCGACAGGCGGCGCGGCGACGGCCACGGCGAGGCAGCACGGACACGGCGGGCGGAACGGCCACGGCGAGCCGGAACGAAGCACGGCGAGCCGGAATGGCCACGGCCAGGGGAAACAGACCGCGGCGAGCGGGACACGGCGACGGCGAGAGGCAACGATGACGGCGAGGCGGCACGAACCACGGCGAGGGAGACACAGCGACGGCGAGGGGGAACGGACCACGGCGAGGCGGAACGAACGACGGTGAGGCGGGATGGAACGGAGCGGAACGGGGGTGGGCGAATCCACCGCGAGGCGAATCCTCCGCGAGGCGAAGCGGCGGCAAGCCGTAGTTCAGCGGCGCCCGCGCCCAGCCGCGCGGCGCCCCACCGACGCACCACTCAGCGCCGCCCACCCCCCTCCGCGCGGCGACCCACCCGCGCAGCAGTCAGCAGCGCTCCAACCGTCAAGAAGGCTGCACCGTCAAGCAAAACGGCTTCCCAGCCGGATCCAGGAAAACCCGGAAGAACCGGCCCGCACTAGCCTGCCTGACCGCGCCCAAAGCCACTACAGCCGCCTCCCCCGCGTCCAGGTCGTCGACCTCGATGTCCAAGTGGAACTGCTGCGGCTGGGACGGATCCGGCCAGCGAGGGGCGCGGTACTCCGGCACCTGCTGGAAGAGGATCGGCTGGGCGCCGTCCTCCCCGATCATCGACGCGCCCTCCCCGTCGTAGGTCAGCGGCTTGCCCAGGACCGCGGAGTAGAACAGGGCCAGCTCCCGCGCGTCCGGGCAGTCCAGCATCACGCCCATCAACGACACGCCGGCCGTGTCCGGGGACAGGCACAGGTCGAACGGGTGCCCCGCCGGGTCGGCCAGCGTGTGCCAGGCCTCGTTGCGCCGCAGTACCCGCGCGCCCAGGGACACGGCCTGCTCGGTGCGGGCCTCCAGGTCCGCCACCCGCAGGTCCAGGTGGGCCTGCTGCGGCAGCGACTGTCCCGGCCAGTCCGGCGGGCGGTGGTCCGGCGCCTCCTGGAACGCGACCCGCCAGCCGTCCGGTGTGCCCAGCGTGATCCAGTCGTCCTCCGCGCTGAGCTCGGACCAGCCGGCCAGTGCCTGGTAGAACGCCGCCAATCCCGTGATGTCGGCCGCGTCCAGGACGACCATCTCCAGCTTGCCGATCATGTCCCTCTCCCTTCCGCCCCACATCATGCCCCCGAGGTACGACAAAAAAGCGTTGCCGTTAGCCATCGCCGGGTTGGGGAAACCTGAGGGTCATGGCCCGTGACACCACCGACACGCAGCAGGACCTGGCGGCGCTCGACGAGCTCGTGGCGGAGCCGTGTGAGGCGGCCGGGGACCCGCAGACGCCGGGGCCGTCCGCGCCCAGTGTGACCAGAGCGGTTCCGCCGCGGTGTCCGACGCGCACCCGGCTGTACCGCGACGGTGAGCTGCTCGACGAGGGGTTTCCGGCCGAGCAGCTCTCGGACCGGCTGGCCAAGGACGAGCACTGCGTGGTGTGGCTCGACCTGTACGATCCCGACCAGGCCGACCTGCAGATCGTCGTCGACGAGTTCGGGCTGCACCCGCTGGCGGTCGAGGACGCGATCACCTCGCACCAGCGCGCGAAGGTGGATCGCTACCGGTCGCACCTGTTCGCCAACATGTACGCGGTCGGCGTCGACGAGACCGGGACCACACTCACGTCCGGCGAGATCGCGGTGTTCATCACGCCCCGGGCGCTGGTCACGGTGCGCAAGGACGAATTCGACATCGACACCCTGATCGCCCGGTGGGACCTGAACGCCGATCTCGTCGATGCCGGAAACCAGATCAGCGCCCTCGTGTACGGCCTGATCGACGTCGTCGTCGATGGGCACTACCACGCCGTGGAACAACTGGACGACGCCGTCGACGAGCTGCAGACCCACCTGTTCCAGGCCCAGACCGACGTCGACGTGCGCCGCCGGGCCTACGAGCTCGGGGCCAGTCTCGCCGCCCTGCGCCGGGTCGTGGCGCCCATGCAGGAGGTGGTCAGCCGGCTCTCCCGGGCCGACAGCCACCTGCGCGACGAGACCCTGACGCCGTACTACCAGGACGTCTACGACCACGCCCTGCGCACCGTGGAGTCCGTCGACGCCGCCCGCGACCGCGTGGACCGGATCGCCGACACGCAGCTCAACGAGCAGGCGGCCGAGCTCAACGAGATCACCAAGCGGCTGGCCGCCTGGGCCGCGATCATCGCCGTGCCGACCGCGGTCACCGGGTTCTACGGGCAGAACATCCCGTACCCGGGCTTCGGCCGGACCGGCGGCTTCGTCACCAGCTGCGTGATCATGCTCGGCCTGGGCGCGCTGCTCTACTGGTACCTGCGCAAGAACCGCTGGCTGTGAGCGGCCCCACAAGAGGCGGAACTTGCGGTGATCATGGATCATCGAGGTCGTGTTCTGGGTGATCGGTGCGGCGGTCCTCGCCGGTGCGGGATTCGCCGCCGCCTACGTTCCGCGGGCCCGGGCCGCCGCCCGCGCCCGCGCGCTGGCCTGGGCCGACGCCCGGATCGCGATCGACGTCGCCGTGGTCGGCCGGGACGCCGCCGACCGGGACGTGCCGGCCGCCGGCGAACTGCTCGCCCGGGCCGAGTCGATCGCGGCCGGGCGCGGCGGCATCGAGGCGGCCCACGAGGCGGCCCGGTGCGCCCGCGAGGCCGACCGGCTGTGGCGGGAGCACGCATGATCGAACGGATCCGCCGGTACGCCCAGCCGGCCCGCTGGGTCCTGCTCGCGATCGCCGCGCTGAGCGTCACCGGGTTCCTCGTCGCGCAGCGGCAGAGCGCCGACGTGACGTACGGGCAGTCGCCGCCCACCGCCAAGCTCGCCGAGGGCTCGGCCGGCGAGCTCTCCGACGCCACGCTGCCCTCGGTCGAGGACATGCGGGCCCGGGTGGCGGCCGACCCGATCGTCCGGCTGCCCGGCGCGATCGCGCAGTGGGACGAGGCCGCGGTCCGCGCGGCGGCGGGCGGGCGGGACGTGCGGATCATCGTCGCCCCGCCCGGGCTCAGCGAGGACCAGCAGCAGGAGGTCCGCGAGGTCGACAACGCCGACATCCGGGTCATGGGCACCGAGGTGACCGGCGGGCTGTACCAGGCCAGCTCCAGCCTGCTCGGCGAGTGGCGCGCGCAGTTCGCCCGCGACGACGTCACCGCGCAGCTCGTGGCGCTCGTGCACGGCATCGACGACACCGAGGGCCCGGCGCCGTCGACCGACGGGCAGTGGCGCGAGCCGACCGCGGCCGAGCTCGACCCGATCGTGGCGGCGCTGCGCTCCACCGGGCGGTACGGCAACGTCAGCCCGACACCGGACGCCCTGCGCGCCGCGTTCGGCACCGACGACGCGCTCGTCGCCGCGCTGCCGGCCCAGGCCCGCGACGCCGCCGCCCCCGACTACGGCCCGGCCCTGGCCCGCGCCTTCCCCGACCGGCCGCTCGTGCTCATGCTCGGCAACTGGATCGAGTACCACGGGCCGCACGAGTCCGAGTTCGCCGACATCGCCGCGGCCGGGTTCTACGCCCGCTTCGACGAGCGGATCAGCACGTACGCGTACCCGCAGGACAACATCCTCTACGCGTACCTGGGCTGGGTCGCCGACGTGCGGTACTCGGGCGTGTTCGACCGCCCGCTGCCGTACCGCCCCTTCGATCCCCTGCGGGTGGCGCTTCCGGCGCTGCCGTGGCTGTTCGGCCTGTGCGTGGCCGGCTTCCTGGTGCTGTCGGCGACGAGCCTGGCCCCGCAGCGGACCCGGCGCGGCACCGCCCCGGCCGCCCGGCTCGCCGCGCTGAGCTCCCTCGCGGTCGAGGTCTCGGGGCTCACCGGCAAGGGCTCGGACCCGGATCTGACCCGGGCCGTCAAGCGGCTCGGCGGGGTCCGCGAGCTGCTGGCCGGCAACGCGCCCGACCTCGCGCTCGACCTCGAGCTCGACAAGGCCGAGCAGGACCTGGACCGGGTCGGGCAGGCGGTCGGCGTGCCCGGCTACCGCCCGGCCGAATACCTGCGGGGGCTGCTGCGATGAAACAACCGAGCGTCTTCAACGTCGCGGTCGTGGCCTGCCTGATCTTCGCGGGCTGGGCGGCGTGGAGCGGCGGCATCCTGGACGGCAAGGTGGCCCGGCAGGTGCGGGCGCACTCGGTGTACGCCGATCCCGGCACCGGACTCGACGTCGCCGCGGCCGAACGGGTCATCGGCAACCGGCGCCTGGTCGTCATCCTGCTGCGCCCCGGCGCCGACCTGCGCGACGCGTGCCACGACGTGGACCGCGCCGCCGCCGGCACCCTGGTGCTGGCGATGAGCCGCAAGGAGGACGGCTTCGACAAGTACGGCTGCTCGCGGCTGCCCGGCGCCGGCGACGAGCACTTCGGCGCCGCCGCGGTGGCCGAGACCACCATCGGCGACGGCATCGCCCCGTTCGCCGACCGGCCCCTCGACGCGATCAAGGTGGTCGCGGTCAACTACGACAAACTCGTCAAGGCCGACATGGTACCGGCCGACGCGCGCACCATCAGCCCGTCGCTGCCGCGCTACCTGGCGGCGATCGCGGCCGTGCTCGCGGTGCTCATCGGCTCGGCGGTGGTGTACTACGGCGCCCGCCGCGCGGGACGGGTCACCGCCGCCCGCCGGGAGGAGCGCGACAAGGTCGCCGACAGCCGCACGATCCTGTCCGCCACCCTGGCCGGGGTCGCCCAGAAGATCATCGACTCCGACGGGCGCAGCCAGAAGGACCGCTCGGTCGCCGCCGACTACGCCCGCCTCGTCGAGGACGTCGCCGCCGCCGACCGCCGCGGTAACAAGGACTGGAGCCGGCTGGCCCGCCGCGCCGAACGCCTCGGCACGAGGCTGGCGCGCTAACAGCGCCACACCGAGCACGCACGCCCGAAACGGGCCCGAAATCGCGCGGCCCGGTGAGGACCATCTCACGGCGAGTTGTTCCGGATGAAACCTCGCCGAAACGCGCGATTCCTTGACTGACCGCCATCACCAACCGCCCCACCTGGGCGGATGGCCCGGTGAAGGGATGGCGGCATGGGCGAGCACGTGGCGGTCGCGATCATCGGCGGGGGACAGGCGGGCCTCGCGATGAGCTGGCACCTGCGCCGGCTCGGCGTCGACCACGTCGTGTTCGAGCGGGAGCGGGTCGGCCACGAGTGGCGGGAGCGCCGCTGGTCCTCGTTCTGCCTGGTCACGCCGAACTGGCAGTGCCGCCTGCCGGGATTCGCCTACGCCGGGGACGACCCGGACGGCTTCATGGCCGGGCCCGAGGTGGTGACGTTCCTGGAGAAGTACGCGGCCAGCTTCGACCCGCCGCTGCGCGAGGGCGTCGCCGTGCAGCGGCTGCGGCGCACCCCGGCGGGCCTGTTCGAGCTGCGCACGAGCGCCGGCCGGTGCACCGCGGACCAGGTCGTGGTGGCGACCGGGCCGTACCACCGCCCGGCCGTGCCGCGGATCGCCGAACGGCTGCCGGCGCACATCGCGCAGCTGCACTCCTCGCAGTACCGCAACCCGGAGCAGCTGCCCGAAGGTGCGGTCCTCGTCGTCGGGACCGGCCAGTCCGGCTGCCAGATCGCCGAGGATCTGCACCTCGCCGGGCGGCCCGTGCACCTGGCCGTCGGCGGGGCACCCCGCGCGGCCCGGCGCTACCGCGGGCGGGACACCCTCGCCTGGCTCGACGCGATGGGCCACTACGACCGGGGCGTCGACGAGTTCGGCGACGCCGACGAGGTGCGGGTCCGCGCGAACCACTACATGACCGGCCGCGACGGCGGGCGCGACATCGACCTGCGGCGCTTCGCGCTGGAAGGCATGCGACTGTACGGCCGGCTGCGCACCGTCGAGCGCGACCGCGCGACGTTCGCCGACGACCTCGCGGCCAACCTCGACCACGCGGACGCGGTCGCGGAGGGCATCAAGGACGCCATCGACGCCTACATCGCGCGGACCGGGCTCGAGGCGCCGGACGAGCCGCGGTACACGCCGGTCTGGCGTCCACAAGAGACGGACGCCGAGCTGCGCCTCGACGGGATCGCGGCCGTCGTGTGGAGCACCGGCTTCCACCGCGACCACCGCTGGATCGAGGTCCCGGTCTTCGACGGGCGCGGCTACCCGACCCACGAGCGCGGCGTCACCAGCTGTCCCGGCCTGTACTTCCTGGGCCTGCCCTGGCAGCACACGTGGGGCTCGGGCCGGTTCGCCGGCGTGGCCCGCGACGCGCAGTACCTCGCCGACCGGATCACGGCCACCCGCCGCCGCCAGATCACCGAGGGCGTCAGCTGGCTCGCCGGCACCCCCACCGAGACCTACCCGGACCTGGAATGGGCCGCGTGAAGGGCATCCACGACGCGCACCGGCACCTGGGCGTGCTGCCGGCCTACCCGTTCTACGGCGGCCCGCCGGTCAACCCCGACACCACCGCCCGCGCCACCATCGACGAGCTCCTCGCCGACCTCGACCGGGAGGGCACCGAGCGCGCCCTGGTGCTGCCCAACTACGGCGTCCCCGACCCCGACGTCGCCTTCGGGTTCAACGAGCTCGTGGTCGAGGCGGCCCAGCGGGACGAGCGGATCCGATGTGGACTGTGGGTGTCCGCGAAGGACAGTGACGCCGCTCGTACCGCCCGTGCGCTCACCCTCGCCGCCGAGCCCGGGGTCCGCGCGCTCAAGCTCAGCTTCCTGCTCGGCGGCAGCACCGGCGACGCCGGGCTGGAGCCGGTCTTCGCCGCCGCCCGCGCCCACGACCTCGTCGTCCACGTGCACACCTCGCCCGGTGCGGCGTCCGACATCGACCGGGTGGGCGAGCTCGTCGAGCGGTACGGCGACGACGTGCGGATCCACCTGGTGCACTTCGGCGGCGGCATGAGCGGCCACATCAAGCTCGTGGGTGGCCGCTTCTTCGACTGGATCGCGGCCGGCAAGCGGGTCTACACCGACCTGTCCTGGGCCATCGGGTTCACCCCGCGCTGGCTCGCCGCCGAGATCGACCGGCGCGGCCTCGGCCACGACCGGGTGCTGTTCGCCAGCGACGAGCCGTGGGGCGACCACGCGGGCGAGCACGCCCGGCTCCGCGCGGCCGTCGCCGGCACGGAACTGTCCGACCTCGTCTTCCAATCCAACTTCGACAAGCTCTACGGCTGAGAACAAGCGCTACGGCTGAAGGAGAACACGACATGCCCGACCTGACCGAGCTCGAAGAGAAGAGCCTCAACGAGATCCCGCACCCGGCGCTCGCCGAGGGCTCCAGCATCTACGGCGGCACCAAGGTGTTCCCCGACTACCAGGCCGAGGAGGGGCAGAGCTACTTCACGCTCGTGCACGGCATCGCGCACGAGTCCTCGGTCAGCTTCGTCGCCGTGCTGCAGGCCACCCGCGCGCTGCGCAAGGGCTTCGAGTCGGCCATCTACTTCTACGGCCCGGGCTCGCTCAACTGCCTGGCCACCCGCGGCTTCCCGACGACCGGCAACTCCGCCTTCCCGGGCGAGCACAACATCAACAACTCGCTGAAGACCTTCATCGCCGAGGGCGGCAAGGTGTACTGCTGCCGCTTCGGCCTGTCCCTGCACGGCGCCCGCGAGGAGGACCTCATCGAGGGGGTCATCCCGACGCATCCGCTGGACGTGCAGGACGCGCTCATCCACTACGCGCGCAAGGGCGCGATCATCAATTCGACGTACATGTTCTGACATGTCCCTCGACGTGCGTTCCGACCTGGCCGTGCGCGGCGTGCGGGCGACAGTCCCCGTGCGCCGCCCGGCCGGGGCCGGCCCCAGCGACGACGGCCACGTGGTCATCGACGGGCGCAACGCGGCGCTGCCGATCGACCCGGCGAGCCCCTACGAGGTCCGCGGCAACCGGGTCTGGCTCGGCGAGGCCGACACCGGCCTGTCGCTCGACGTGGTGCACCGGCCACGGTTCTACGACCTGGTCACGGCGGACGGCGTGCGGTACGAGCAGATCGCCCGCCTGCACGGCCGCGACGTCCTGGCCACGACCGTGGTGCAGACCTGCATCCGCTACGCGGAGCGGGAACGCTGCCGGTTCTGCACGATCGAGGAGTCGCTGCGATCGGGCGCGACGACCGCGGTGAAGACCCCGGCCCAGCTCGCCGAGGTGGCCGAGGCCGCGGTCCGGCTCGACGGCGTCCGGCAGATGGTGATGACCACCGGCACCACGGCCGGCCCGGACCGCGGCGCCCGCAATCTGGTCAAGGCCGTGCGCGCGGTGCTCGAAGCCGTGCCCGGGCTGCCGATCCAGGTGCAGATCGAGCCGCCCCGCGACCTGGCCGCGATCGACGAGCTGTGGGCGGCCGGCGCGGTGTCGATCGGCATCCACGCCGAGTCGCTGGACGACGAGGTGCGGCGGCGGTGGATGCCGGGCAAGGGCGCGGTGCCGATGGCCGAGTACGAGGCCGCCTGGGACCGCGCGGTCGCGGTGTTCGGCCGCAACCAGGTGTCGACCTACCTGCTCATCGGCCTGGGCGAGGACCCGGACGAGCTCGTGGCCGGTTGTGCACGGCTGATCGGGCGCGGCGTGTATCCGTTCGTGGTGCCCTTCCGGCCCATGCTCGGCACGCTTGCCCGCCGCGACGGGGTGCCCGGCCCGGCACCGTCGCTCGTGCGCGAGGTGACCGCGCGGGTGGCCGGGTTGCTGCGCGCGGCGGGCATGCTCGGCGCGGACCAGAAGGCCGGCTGCGCGGCGTGCGGGGCGTGCGGTGTGCTGCAGGCGGCCGGCGCATGACCGATCTCGTGCCGGCGCTGCTCGGGGCGCCACCGGCGCTGCTCATTCGTGAGGCGGACGACGTGCGCGACCACGCCCGGTTGCGCACCCGAGTGTTCGTCGACGAACAGCGGCTGTTCGTTCGCTCGGACCGGGACGACCGCGACGACGATCCGCGCACGATCGTGCTCGAAGCGCGCAGCCCGGACGGTGCGCTGCTCGGCGGGGTCCGGTTGGGGCCGGCCGCCGACGGGCCGGACATCGGCTGGTGGGTCGGGGGCCGCCTGGCCGTCGACGCGAGCGTGCGCGGCGCGCAGCGGATCGGACCCGCGCTCATCCGCGCGGCCTGTGCGCACGCCGAGCGCCACGGTGCGCTGCGGTTCGACGCGACCGTGCAGACCCGGTGGCAGCGGATGTTCGAACGGCTCGGCTGGCACCCCGTGCGGCCGGTCACCGTGGCCGGGCGCCCGCACACGCTCATGCGGTGGCCGATCGGGCGGATCGCCGCGCTCGCGGCCGCGACCAAGGCGCCCCTCGGCGGACTGCTGCACGGGCTGCGGCCCGGCGGGGCCGGCTTCGTCGGCGACGACGGCGCGCCCGTGCCCGGCTCGGACCTGATCGCCGCCTGCGACGCGATCCTGCCGTCCATGGTGGAGCGCGACCCGGACTGGGCCGGCTGGTGCGCGGTCCTGGTCAACGTCAACGACCTCAGCGCGATGGGGGCCACCCCGGTCGGGCTGCTCAACACGGTCGCCGGCCGGGACGCGGCGGCGGTCGGGCGCACCCTCGCCGGGCTGCGCCGGGCCGCGGACGCCTACGGGGTGCCGATCCTCGGCGGCCACACCCAGCTCGGCGTGCCGGCCGCGCTGGCCGCCACGGCGATCGGGCGGGCGGCCCACCCGGTGCCCGGCGGCGGGGGACGGCCCGGGCAGACCGTGCGGCTGACGGTGGACCTCGGCGGGGACTGGCGGCCCGGGTACCACGGCCGGCAGTGGGACTCGACCAGCCGGCGCACGGGCGAGGAGTTGCGGGCCATGCTCGGCTACGTGGCGGCGGCCCGCCCGGCCGCGGCCAAGGACGTGTCGATGGCCGGGATCGCCGGGACGCTCGGCATGCTGGCCGAGGCGAGCGGCTGCGGTGCGGTCCTCGACGTGGCCGCCGTGCCCGGACCGGCCGGCGCGACCATGGGCGACTGGCTGACCTGCTTCCCCGGCTTCGCGATGCTGACGACGCAGTCCACAAGGGACAGCCCAGCCGCACCGGCCGGGCCGGCGGTGACGGCGGCGTGCGGGGAGCTGGTGCCCGGCAGCGGGGTACGGCTGCGCTGGCCCGACGGGGAGCTGACCGAGGCCGTCCACAGTGGAGTCACGGGAATGGGGAGAGCGGCATGATTCGGATGGCGGCCGTGGCGGCGGCGTTCGACCGGGACCTGGAGGCCGATTTCGCGCGCGTCGAGGAACTGGCGGGGGCGGCGCGGGCACAGGGAGTACACCTGCTGGCTCTGCCTGAGGCTTGTCTGGGCGGCTATCTCGCGCACCTCGACGGCGGCGCCGACCAGCCGCCCGCGCTGCGCCTGGACGGGCCGGAGATCGCGCGGCTGACGGCCATCGCCGGGGACCTGGTGGTGTGCGCCGGGTATTGCGAGGACGGCGGCGACGGGACCCGGTTCAACAGCGTCGTGTGCGTCGGCGGCGGGCGCGTGCTCGGCAACCACCGCAAGGTGCACCAGCCGCTGCGCGAGAACGCCAGCTACGACTCCGGCGACTCGTTCACCGCGTTCGACACCCCGGTCGGCCGGCTCGGGCTGCTGATCTGCTACGACAAGGCGTTCCCGGAGTCGGCCCGGGACCTGGCCCTGGACGGCGCGGAGATCATCGTGTGCGTGTCGGCCTGGCCGGGCAGCCGCACCAACGCGCCCGACGACCTGGCCGAGGACCGCTGGACGCGGCGCTTCGACCTGTTCGACCGGGCCCGGGCGCTGGAGAACCAGGTGGTGTGGCTGTCGGCGAACCAGGCCGGGCGGTTCGGGTCGCTGCGGTTCGTGTGCAGCGCGAAGGTGGTCGATCCGGGCGGGGACGTGCTGGCCACGACCGGCGTCGCGGCCGGCATGGCGATCGCCGACATCGACGTCGCCGGCGCCCTCGCGGCCGCCCGCCGGTCGATGGCTCACCTGCGGGACCGGCGGCCGGACGCGTACCGTGCCCCCGTGATGAGCCAGTGACCCGCATCGCCGCCGCCGCGGCCCATTTCGGCCGCGACCTCGACCACGACCTCGGCCGCATCGGCAAGCTCATCGCCGACGCCCGGGCCGAGGGCGCGCACCTGCTCGTGCTCCCGGACGCGGCGATCGGTGGCTACCTGGCCGACCTGCGCCGGCCCGACCCGGAGGCGCTGCCGCCCGCGCTCAAGCCCGACGACCCGATCTTCGAGCAGGTCGCCGCCATGGCCCGGGAGATGGTGGTGTGCGTCGGGTTCTGCGAGGCCGACGGCGAGGAGCGCTACAACGCCGCGGTGTGCCTCACCGGCGACGGCGTGCTCGGCCGGCATCGCAAGGTGCACCTGCCGGCGGCCGAGCACATCGCGTACCGCGCCGGGGACGCCTTCGCCGCCTTCGACACCCCCGTCGGGCGGATCGGCATGCTCATCGACTACGACAAGACCTTCCCCGAGTCGGCGCGCACCCTCGCCCTCGACGGGGCCCAGATCGTCGCCTGCCTCTCCGCCTGGCCGGCCAGCATCACCAACGCCGCCCCGAAGCTCTCCCAGGACCGCCAGTCCCGCCTGTTCGACCTCTACGACTGCGCCCGCGCCGCGGAGAACCAGATCGTCGTGGTCTCCTCCAACCAGACCGGCGCCGCGGGCGGGATGCGCTTCCTCGGCCAGGCCAAGGTCGTCGGCCCGGCCGGCAACATCCTCGCCCGCACCTGGGCCAAGGCCGGGCTGGCCGTCGCCGAGCTGGACGTGGCCGGCGAGATCGCGAACGCCCGCCGGGTCCTGCGCCACCTCGACGAGCTGCGGCCGGAGGTCTACAAGCGGTGAGGATCGCGCTGCTGACCTACTCCACCCGCCCCCGCGGCGGCGTCGTGCACACCCTCGCCCTGGCCGAGGCCCTCGCCGCCGCCGGGGCCGAGGTGACGGTGTGGACCCTCGCCCGCGGCGGGGGATTCTTCCGTCCAGTCGCCCCGGGTGTACGGCAGGAGCTCGTGCCGTTCCCCGACGTCCCCGGCGAGCCGGTCGGCGCGCGCATCCTGCGGTCGATCGCGCTGCTGCGGGACGCGTTCCGGCCCGGCGACTACGACATCGTGCACGCCCAGGACTGCATCAGCGCCAACGCCGCCGACCGCTGCGTGCGCACGGTCCACCACCTCGACCAGTTCACCACCCCCGAGCTGGCCGCGTGTCACGAGCGGGCGATCGTCCGGCCCTACGCGCACGTCACCGTCTCGGCCGCGGTCGCCGCGGAGCTGCGGGCCGGCTGGGGCCTAGCCGCCACCGTCATCCCCAACGGCGTCGACGCGGCCCGCTTCGCCGCCGCCACCCCGTCCCGCACGGACCGGTACGTGCTCTCGGTCGGCGGCATCGAGCCGCGCAAGGGCTCCATCGACCTGCTGGCCGCGTATGCCGCCGCCCGCCGGGCGCTGCCGGAGCTCAAGCTGGTGATCGCGGGCGGCGAGACGCTGTTCGACTACCGCGACTACCGCGCCGCGTGGGAGGAGCGCGCCGCCGCGCTCGGCGTGGTGCCGGAGGTCCTCGGCCCGATCCCGCACGACGAGCTGCCGCCGCTGGTCGCCGGGGCGGCCGCGTTCGCGTTCCCGTCGACCAAGGAGGGGTTCGGGCTGGCCGCGCTGGAGGCCCTGGCCGCCGGGGTGCCCGTGGTGGTGCGCGACCTGCCCGTCCTGCGCGAGGTGTTCGGCGCCGCCGTGCGCTACGGCCACGACCCGGCGACGCTGGGCGCGGCGCTGGTCGAGGCGGTCCGCGGCGGCCCGGTCCGCTCGGCGCTGCCGTTCGGCTACACCTGGGAGGCGGCGGCCCGGCGGCACCTGGCGCTGTACGAGACGCTAAACTGAGCACACGGCGGTGGGGCCCGCCGACCCTCAGGGTGAACCGCGACGACGCCAACGGTCCCTCCCATGCCAACCGGGAGGAGTGTCCGTGGACCCCGATGTCGATCTCCATGTGCCGGCCCAGCGGGCCGAGCTGCGCCCCAGCCCGTGGCCCGTGCTCGGCGCCATCTCGGCCGGCGGCGCCATCGGCGCCCTGTCCCGCTACGGCGTCGCGCTGGCCTGGCCGCACGCGCCCGGCGGCTTCCCGTGGTCGACGTTCGTCATCAACGTGACGGGCTGCCTGCTCATCGGCGCGCTCATGGTCGTCGTCACCGAGGTGGTGACCGGCAGGCCGCTGCTGCGACCGTTCGCCGGGGTCGGGATCCTCGGCGGGTACACCACGTTCTCCACCTACGTCGTCGACGTCCACCAGACCGCGGTGGCCGGTGCGCCCTGGACCGCGCTCGGCTATCTCGCCGCGACCCTCGTCGGCGCGCTCCTGGCCGTGTGGACCGGCAGCGCGCTCACCTCCGCCGTGGTCCGGCGGGTGGCGCGGTGACGCTGCTGCTGATCGCGCTCGGGGCGGCGGTCGGGGCACCGGCGCGGTACCTGACCGACCGCTTCGTACAGTCGAAGCACGACTCGGCGTTCCCTTGGGGCACGCTGACCGTCAACGTGTTCGGCTCGCTGCTGCTGGGCCTGCTCGCCGGGCTGCCCGCTTCCGCTTTCTGGAGCGCGCTGCTCGGCACCGGCTTCTGCGGGGCGCTGACCACGTACTCCACGTTCAGCTACGAGACGCTGCGGCTGGCCCGGACCGGCGCCCGGTTCGCCGCGGCGATGAACGTGCTCGCCTCCCTGCTGGCCGGGCTGTGCGCCGCCGCGCTCGGGTTCCTGCTGGCGTCGGCGTTCGCCGGGTAGTTTCCGTGCTGTGTGCCGCATGGTACTGTGTGGCGCATGGTAAGCGGGGACGTCTACGAGAAGCTCGAGCAGGAGCTGCGCCGGGGCGTCGTCGTGCTCGCGGTGCTCTCCCAGCTGCGCGAGCTGCGCTACGGCTACGAGCTGCGCCAGTCGCTCGGCGAGCGCGGCCTGCCGATCGAGGAGGGCACGCTGTACCCGCTGCTGCGCCGGTTGGAGGCGCAGGGCGTGCTGAGCAGCGAGTGGCGGACCGCGGAGGGCAAGCCGCGGCGGTACTACAAGCTCAGCGCCGAGGGGCTGACGCTGTACGAGCGGCTGACCGGCTCCTGGCGCGGGCTCAACGATGCGATGGGGCAACTGCTGGAGAGCGGAGCGTCGTCATGACCACCGAAGCCATGACCACCGAAGACCTGATTGAACGCTACGTCGCCGACGTCGTCGCGCTCCTGCCGCGCGGCCAGCGCCACGATGTGGCCCTGGAGCTGCGGGCCCTGCTGCACGAGGAGGCCGGCGACGCGGCGGACGTGCCGGACCTGCTGCGCCGGTTCGGGCATCCGGCGGAGGTGGCGGCCCGGTACGGTACCCCCGTCGCCCTGATCGATCCCGTGGACACCCGCCGCTTCCTCACCCTGGCCGCGGGCGGCACCGTGATCATCCAGCTGGGCGCGTTCCTGGGTGAGCTGATCAAGCCGGTCCGCGACTTCCGCGGCGCCGCCGACGACGCCTGGCCGGTCGTGTTCGCCTGGCTGGGGATGCTGTTCGCGGTGTTCGCGGCCAGGTCGTGGTGGCGCCGCCGGCATCCCGCGCGCTGGCGGCCCCGTCCGCTGCCGACCGACCGGATCAACCGCACCGGCCGGCTCTTCGCCGTGGCTTTCTATCTTTTGGGTACCGTCGTTCTCCTCGATCCCGCCGCCGCACTGCGCATCGTCACCGGGGGACGCGCGGCGCAGGCGGCCTACGACGCGTTCGCCTACGATCCGGCGTTTCTGCGGTACCGCGGGCCGGTGCTCCTGACGCTGCTGCTCAGCGGCATCGCGCTGCAGATCGTGCTCGCCTGGCTGGGCCGCTGGCGGGCACCGCTGCAGACCGCCGATCTCGTGTACAGCCTGGCGCTCGCGGCCGGCCTGACGTGGATCATCGCCACCCCGATCTTCACCGCGGGCCCGACGGACGAGCTGATGCGGGAGGCGTGCGCCCTGACCGTGCTCGGTGCGCTGATCGACCTCGGCCTGCGGGTCCGCCGCCTGAGTGTCACCCATGCCCTCGCGGCCTCACACCACGGTGGGCGGGGCGGCGGCGAGGTCCAGGGGTAATTCGGCGGCGACCTTGGTGCCGGCGCCCGGCGGGCTGGTGATCGTGATGGCGCCGCCCAGGGCCTGGACGCGGTCGGTCAGGCCGACCAGGCCCGAGCCGCGCGCCTGGTCGGCCCCGCCGGCGCCGTTGTCGCGCACCGACAGCTGCAGCCGGTCGCCCTCCACCCGCGCCTCGGCCTGCACCAGCTCCGCGTCGGCGTGCTTCGCCGCGTTGGCGAAGGACTCGGCGGCGACGTAGTACGCCGCCACCTCCACCGGCTCCGGCAGCCGCCCGGGCAGGTCGATGCGCAGCTCCACCGGCAGGTGGCAGCGGCGGGCCAGGGCCTTGAGCGCCGGGCCCAGCCCGCTGTCGGTGAGGATCGGCGGGTGGATGCCGCGGGAGATCTCCCGCAGGTCGTCGAGCACCGCGGTGAGCCGCTCGATGGCGGTCGACAGCCCGCGGCGCACCCGCGGCAGCTCGGCCGGGACCTCCTCCTCGGTCGCCCGCAGCCCCATCGCGATCGTCACCAGGTGCTGCTGGACCCCGTCGTGCAGGTTCCGCTCGATCTGCCGGCGGGCCTGGTCGGCCGCGACCACCACCCGGGCCCGGGAGCGCGACAGGTCCGCGCGCGCCTGCGCGGTGGCGATCGTGGTCGCGATGAGCTCGGTCGAGTCGGCCAGCCGCTGCTCGGCGTCGGGCGGCAGCGGCCGGTCGCTGGTCACGGTGGCCGCGACCACCCCCCACAGCCGCCCGTCGACCCGCACCGGCGCCCCGACGGCGGCCCGGGCGTGATGCGCGTGCAGGTGATGGGCGAGCGAGCCGTCGACGCCCGCGTAGTCGTCCATCCGGGCGGCCCGGCCGGTGCGCCGCACCCGGGCCGTGACGCTGTCGCCGTCGAGCGGGATGGTCGCGCCGACCGGCAGGCCGACGTGGCCGGTGCCCCAGGCGGCGACCACCGTGCCCCGCGGCACCCGGTCCGCCCGCACGGCCGCGCGACCGGTCCCGCCGTCGTCGTATCGCACGATGTGCACCTCGTCGGTGCCGACGAGCCGGCCCAGTTCGGCCGCGACCGCGTTCAGGGTCTCGGCGGGGCGGGCACCCTGGGCGATCCCGGTGGCGATCCGGCGGAGGGAGGCCTGCATGCGGCCGTACCGCATCAGCTGGGCGACGCTGTGCCGCATCGAGCCGCTCATCGTGTTGAACACCCGGGACAGGCGGCCGACCTCGCCGGCCCCGTCCTCCGGCACGCTGGCGTCCAGGTCGCCGTCGGCGAGCCGGCCCGCCATCGCCGCGGCCCGCCGGACGGGGCGGACGACGGAGCGGTGGAGGTACGCGATGAGGCCCGCCCCCACCACGACGGACGCCACGGTGCCGGCGACCACCGCCACCGCCGCGACCCGGGCGAGCGAGCGGGCGTCGTGCTCGTGCTCGGCCGCCCGGTCCTTGTCCGCATTGGCCAGCCCGTCGAGCTCGGCCCGCAGGTGGGCGACGGTCCGGTCACCCTCCCGCACGGCGGCCGGGTCCGTCCGGTGCGCCGCGTGGTCGCGCAGGTAGGCGTCGCTGTCGCGGGTGAGCGTGCGGATCTGCTCGGCCTGGGCCGGGTCGCGCATGTGCCCGTGCAGCACGGTGATCCCGCCGGTGAGCCGGTCCCGCTGCTGCGCCCAGTCCGCCAGCATCCGCTCGTCGTGGGTGACGAGATAGCCCCGCTCGGTGCGGTCGAGGTCCAGCAGCATCTGCTCCACCCCGCCGGCCGCCTCGTCGAGCCACTCGGCCCGCGCCGTGTACCTGTCCGCCGTCCGCTGCTCGGCGACGGCGGCGAGCACGACGGTGGCCACCCCGCCCATCGCCAGCAGGTACAGCAGCAACCCGCCGACGAGCCGGGCCATGAGTCCCCCTTGCATAAGCGTCTGACTTCCCCGGATACGAGGTGATTGGGGCGATTCTTGTAGGTATGTACGGGGCGAGCTAGGTTCGCCGCATGCGTCGCCGCCACCTCTTGCAGCTCTCCGCCGCCGGTACCGTCGCCGTCTCCACCCGGGGCCTGCTCGACTCCCCGCGCACGGCCTTCCCCTCGTCCTTCGCCTGGGGCGCCGCAACGTCGGCATACCAGATCGAGGGCGCGGCGCGGGACGACGGCCGTGGCCCCTCGGTCTGGGACGTCTTCGCCCACCAGCCCGGCCGCATCCGCAACGGGGACACCGGCGACGTGGCCGCCGACCACTACCACCGCTACGTCCAGGACCTCGACCTGATGCGGGATCTGGGCCTGCAGTCGTACCGCTTCTCGGTCTCCTGGCCCCGCGTCCTGCCCACCGGCCGCGGCACCGTGAACGCCAAGGGCCTGGACTTCTACCAGCGCCTGGTCGACGGCCTGCTGGAGCGCGACATCGCCCCGGTCGTCACCCTGTTCCACTGGGACACCCCGCAGGCCCTGCAGGACCAGGGCGGCGGCTGGGAGAACCGCGACTGCGCCAAGTGGTTCGCCGACTACGCCGCCGTGATGTTCAAGGCCCTGGGCGACCGCGTCCCGACCTGGCTGACGCTGAACGAGCCGAAGACCGTGGTCGACGTCGGGTACACCGCGGGAACGCACGCCCCCGGCAAGCGCGACCGCAACCTGGCCAACGTCGTCGGCCACCACCTGCTGCTGGGCCACGGCCTCGCGGTGCAGGCCCTGCGCGCCACCACGTCGAAGTCCCGCATCGGCGCGGCCCTGAGCCTGTCCCCGACGTACCCGGCCGATGCTTCGGCCGCGGCCGCCCACCAGGCCGCGGTATCGGACGGCGAGGAGAACCGCCGCTGGCTGGACCCGCTGTTCAAGGGCCGCTACCCCCAGGACTGGCTGGCGTCCCAGGCCCCGGACGCCCCGATCCGCAAGGCGATCCGGGGCGGCGACCTGGCCGTCATCAGCGCCCAGAACGACGTGCTGGGGGTCAACTACTACGGAACAACCCACGTCACCGGTACGGGCGCCAGAGTCTTCGTCCACCCCACGTCCCAGGCCACGTGGCAGGAAATCTCCCCCGACGGCCTGTACGACCTGCTGACCCGCATCAAACGCGACTACGGCGACGTCCCGCTGACGGTGACCGAGAACGGCATGGCCACCACGAACCCGCTGCGCGACGACGACCGGATCACGTTCCTGCGCAACCACTTCGCGGCCGCCCACCGCGCGATCCAGTCGAACGTGAAGCTGGAGAGTTTCCACGTCTGGTCGCTGATGGACAACTTCGAATGGGCGGAGGGGTACACCCAGCGCTGGGGCCTGGTGAACGTCGACTTCGCCTCACAACGCCGCACCCACAAGGCCAGCGCCGACTGGTACAAGAAGGTCATCGCCGGCAACGCCATCGACGCCTGACCGTTGCCCGTGCGCATCGTGTCAACTAAGGTTGACGCATGGCGCTCCGGGGGATCAACTACGACGTCGGGACGCGGACCGGGCGGTACCTGTCGCGGGTGGCGTTCGACCTCGACGAGACCCGCCGGGATCTCACGGTCATCCGCGACGAGCTGCACTGCGATGCCGTCCGCGTCTCCGGGACGGACAGTCAGCGGTTGCTCGCGGCCACGGAGATCGCGCTGGAGCTGGGGCTCGAGGTCTGGCTGTCGCCCCAGGTGCACGACGCCGACGCCGACGAGACCCTCGCCAACGCCGTTGCGCTGGCGCGGGCGGCGGAGGAGCTCGGCAGCCGGCGGATCGTGTTCCTCGTCGGGTGTGAGTTGACGTTGTTCATGCGGGGGATTCTCAAGGGCGACACGCTCGCGGAACGGCTCAGACCGCAGCAGTTGCTCCGCATGCGGCTGCTCGGGGCGCACAACAAGCCGCTCAACGCGTTCCTCGGCAAGGCCGCGCGGGAAGTGCGGGCCGTGTTCGACGGGCGGGTGTCCTACGCCTCCGCGCCCATCGAGAAGGTGGACTGGGCGCCGTTCGACTTCGTCTGTGTGGACACCTACCGGGGGAAGCGGAACCGGGACGACTTCGGGGAGCGGTTCCGGAGGCACCTCGCGTACGGGAAGCCCGTCTACGCGACCGAGGTCGGGTGCTGCGCCTACCGCGGGGCCGAGGAGCGCGGGGCCATGGCGTGGGCGATCCTCGGGCCGGACGGCGAGACGCTCAACGGGCACTACGAGCGTGACGAGGAGCTCCAGGCCCGCGAAGTGCTCGACCTGCTGCGCATCCTGGACGCCGAAGGCGCCGCGGGGGCGTTCGTGTTCACGTTTGCGGCGCCCCAGCTTCCGTACCGCGCGGACGACCCGGTGCGGGATCTCGACCTGGCCTCGTACGCGGTGGTGCGGACCTTCGATGACGGGCACTGGGAGCCGAAGCGGCTCTTCCACGGGCTCGCCGCCCGTAACGGCCCGAGGGCAGGCCAGGACCGGCCGTAGGCTAAATTCGGACGGTGAGCACTTCCGAGGTACGCACCCGCATCGCCCCGTCGCCGACCGGGGATCCGCACGTCGGGACCGCGTACGCCGCGCTGTTCAACGAGGCGTTCGCGCGCAAGCACGGCGGCGAGTTCATCCTGCGCATCGAGGACACCGACCGCACGCGCTACATCGAGGGCAGCGAGGAGCAGGTCTTCGACACCCTGCACTGGCTCGGGTTCGCCTGGGACCAGGGGCCGGACGTCGGCGGGCCCGCCGCGCCCTACCGGCAGTCCGAGCGGCTGCCCAGCTACCGCGAAGTCGCCGAGCGCCTCGTCGCCGACGGACACGCCTACCAGTGCTGGTGCTCGTCGGAGCGGCTCACCCAGATGCGCACCCGCCAGCAGCAGCTGAAGATCCCCACCGGGTACGACCGGATGTGCTACGGCAAGACCCGCGAGGAGCGCGCCGAGCTGCCCGGGTTCACCGACGTGCCGGTGATCCGCATGCTGGTGCCGGCCGACGCCAAGATCTCGTTCGAGGATCTCATCCGCGGCAAGATCACCCCGCCGGAGCCGGACGACCAGGTCATCCTGAAGGCCGACGGGTTCCCGACCTACCACCTGGCCGTGGTCGTCGACGACAACGCGATGGGCGTCACCCACGTCATCCGCGGCGAGGAGTGGATCAGCTCCACGGCCAAGCACATCCTGCTGTACGGCTGGCTCGGCTGGACCCCGCCGATCTACGCGCACATGCCGCTGCTGCGCAACATCGACCGCTCGAAGATCTCCAAGCGCAAGAACCCGGCGGCGCGGCTCAAGTGGTTCCAGGAGGAGGGGTACCTCCCGGAGGCGCTCGTCAACTTCCTGGCTCTCATGGGCTACTCGATGCCGGACGGGCGGGAGATCTTCACGTTCGACGAGATGGTGGAGTCCTTCGACTTCGCCCGCGTCAACCCGGTCGGGCCGGTCTTCGACATCGACAAGCTGAACTGGCTCAACGGTCACTACCTGCGCACCCTGGACGACGACGCGTTCCTTCGGGCCGCCGAGCCGTTCCTGCCGGCCGGGTTGACGAGCGAGGACGTGCGCTCACTGGTCGTACCGTTGCGGGAACGGACCAAGAAGCTCGCCGAGCTGCCGGAGCAGCTGGAGTGGCTCGCGGCCGACACGGTGACGGTCCAGCCGGCCGACCTGGCCAAGCACGGCCTGCCCGCCGACGACGCGCGCGCGGTGCTGGAGGCGTTCGCGAAGAACCTCGAGCAGCTCGACCCGTTCGAGAAGGAGCAGATCACCGCCACCCTCGACCGCGTCGTGGCCGAGTCCGGGTCCAACCGGCGCCGCTCGTTCATGACGGCCCGCCTGGCCCTCGTCGGCAAGCCCGTCTCGCCGCCGCTGGACGACACGATGGTGGCCCTCGGCGCCGAGCGCACCGCCGCCCGCCTGCGCCAGGCGGCGGCGTCCATCGAGGGCTGAGCAACGATCCGATTGGGACCGTCCGGCGTGGGTAACCCCGAGTCACCCCGTCCGGACGTGCCCAGGAGGAGACCGCGATGATCGAGGATGCCATCGGATCGTCGCTGGCGCGGTGCGTTCCGGTCGCCAAGGCGGAGTTCGCCGAGCGGTACTGGGACCGCCGCCCCCTGCTGACCCCCGCCCACGGCGACTATCGCGACCTGCTCTCCCTCGACGGCGTCGACGAGCTGCTCGGCGGCCGGGCCCTGCGCACCCCGTTCGTGCGGATGGCCAAGGACGGCCACGTCATCCCGGCCGCCCGCTACACCGGCAGCGGCGGGGCCGGGGCCGAGGTGGCCGACCAGGTCCACGACGAGAAGGTCCTCGCCCTGCTGGCCGACGGGGCCACCCTGGTCCTGCAGGGCCTGCACCGCATGTGGCCCCCGCTGGTCGCGTTCGCCACCCTGCTGCGCCAGGAGCTCGGCACGCCGGTCCAGATCAACGCGTACCTCACCCCGCCCGACAGCCGCGGCTTCGACCCCCACTACGACACCCACGGCGTGTTCGTCCTGCAGGTCAGCGGGCGCAAGCGGTGGCGGGTGCACGCGCCCGTGCTCGACGCGCCGGTGCCCCGCCAGCCGTGGGGCGGCGTGGCCGAGGAGGTCGCCGCGGCCGCCGGCGCCGAGCCCGCGATCGATGCGGTCCTCGCCCCCGGCGACGCGCTGTACCTGCCCCGCGGGTGGGTGCACGCGGCGACGACCGAGGGGGAGTGGTCGCTGCACCTGACCGTCGGCATCCACGCCCCGACCCGGCTCACGCTCGTCGACGCGCTCGCCCGCCTCGCCGTGACCGCGCCGGCGCTGCGGGCCGGGCTGCCGATGGGCCTCGACCCGGCCGACGCCAAGTCCGTCGCCCCGGCCCTGGCCGAGACGGTCGCCGCCCTGCACGAGTGGCTCGACACGCTCACGCCCGAGGACCTCGCGGCCGAGCTGCGCCGGGACGCGTGGGCGGGTGCCCGGCCGGCCCCGCTGCGCCCGGTCGCCCAGGCCGCCGCCCTGTCCGGCCTCGGCCCGGATGTCCTGGTCACGGTCCGGCCCGGGCTGCCGTTCCGGCTGGACGATCCCGCGGGCGGGCGGGTCGCGGTACACCTGCCGGACCGGACTTTGCACCTGCCCGAGTCCTGCGCCGACGCGTTGCGCACCGTGCTGGACGGCCGCCCGCACCGCATCGGTGACCTCCCGGGACTCGACGACGACGACCGGAAGGTCCTCGCCCGCCGGCTGCTGCGCGAGGCCGCGCTCGTGTTGGCCTAACTCACAGGCACCGCGCCTCAGCTGGGCCGGGTGCGCGCCGATCTGACGCACGTGAATCGGACCCGGCTCGCCGTCGTGGCCGGGATCGTGCTGCTCGCCGCGGCCGAGGCCGGTCTGCATCTCGGTGGCGCCACCATGCTGCGCATCTACAGCGTCTGCATGATGGTGCTGACCGCGGGCGGCGCCGCCTGGCACGCCGGCTACGCCTGGCGCCGGCGCGGCCGGGTGCCCCGCGTCTGGTGGCTCACCGCCGCCGGGCTGGCCTGCTGGGCCTGCGGCGAGTGGACGGTCGGCGTTCCCACGCTCCTCACCGGTACCGCCGGTGTCCACAGCAACCTCGCCGACATCACCAACTTCTGCGCGCTCGCCCTCGCCGTCATCGCGATGGTCAGCGTGCCGACCGCGCCCCGCACCGCCGCCGGCAAGGCCCGGATGACGCTCGACGGGCTGGTCGCGGTCAGCGCCTTCTTCGGCATCGCCTGGCTGCTCATCCTGGGCCCGCTGACCCGGGTCACCGGCGACTCCGTGGGCGCGATGGTCGACCTGGCCTACCCGCTCGGCGCGATCGCCGTGCTGTCCACGGGCTTCACCGTGCTGGCCGGGCAGCCGGTCCGTCGCGGCAACGCGCTCACCGTGATGAGCGGCGGCGTGGTCGTGCTCACCGCCACCCTGCTGGTCGAGGTCGCGGCCTGGGCGGCGGACAACGGCGACTGGTACGAGCCGTGGACCCGCGGCGGCTACGTGCTCGCGGTCGCGCTGCTGGCCGTCGCCCCGCTCCTGCCGCTGCCGGAGCACACCGAGGCGGTAGCCCGGGCCGAGGCCACGGCGACGTCGGGTTCGGCGCTGCCGTACCTGCCGGTGGCGGGCCTGGTCGCCGTCGTCGCGCACACGGCGACCCGCGGCCGGCTGGACCCCGAGGTGGTGATTGCGGCCGTCGTCATGCTTTTCGGTGTACTCGGCCGCCAGTTCCTCGCGCTGCGCTCGAACGCCGCCCTGGCCCGCGATCTGGACCGGGAGCGGGCCCGGTTCGCGCACGACGCGGTGCACGACCCGCTGACCGGGCTGCCGAACCGGGCCGGGCTGCAGGCCGCGCTCGACACCGCCGGCCCGGGCGCGACCCTGCTGCTGGTCGACCTCGACGGCTTCAAGGCGGTCAACGACACGCGCGGGCACGCGGCCGGCGACGAACTGCTGCGGGAGACCGCGCGGCGGCTTCGGGCGGCGACCGTTCCCCTGGGCGACGGGGCGACCCCGGCCCGGCTCGGCGGCGACGAGTTCGCCGTCCTGATTTCCAGTGCCGGCAGCGGTACCGCCCTAGCCCGCGACATCCTCGCCCGGTTCTCGGCCCCGGTGCGCCTCACCGACGGCCACGTCGAGCTGCGGGCCAGCATCGGCGTGGCCGGGGCCCGCTCCGGCGGCGACGGCGAGACCCTCCTGCGCGACGCCGACGCCGCCCTCTACCAGGCCAAGGAGCTCGACAAGGGCGGCTACCGGATCTTCGACGACGAGCTCGCGGCCCGCCTGCAGCAGCGGCGGATGCTGGAGGAGGACCTGCGCGCGGCGGTCCCCGGCGGTCAGCTGCGTCTCGTGTACCAGCCGATCGTCGACCTCGCCGCCGGCGGTACCGTCGGCGCGGAGGCCCTGGTGCGCTGGCAGCATCCGCGCCTCGGCCTCGTCGCCCCGGACCAGTTCCTGCCGGCCGCCCGCGCCGCCGGGCTGCTGCCGGCCGTCGACCGCTGGGTGCTCGCCGAGGCGGTCACCGCGCTGGCCGCGCACCGGGCCGTCGAGCCCGACCACCACGTGCACGTCAACGTCTCGGCCGAGTACCTGGCCGCGGGTACCCTGGCCGCCGACGTCCGCCGGGAGCTGACCGCGGCCGGCCTGCCCGCCGACGCCCTGGTGATCGAGGTCACCGAGACGGCCCTGGTGGACAACCTGGACGCGGCCGCCCGGAGCCTCGGCGAGCTGCGCCGGCTCGGGGTCCGGGTGGCCCTGGACGACTTCGGCGTCGGGTACTCCTCCCTGTCCTACCTGCGCCGCCTGCCCGTCGACATCATCAAGATCGACCGCTCGTTCGTGCGCGACCTGGACGGCGTGGACGGCTCCGCGGTGCTCGTCGAAGCCATCGTCGGGCTCGCCCACGGCCTGGGCCTGACCTGCGTCGCCGAGGGCGTCGAGGACGAGGGGCAGGCGGCCCGGCTGCGCGCGCTGCACTGCGGGCAGGCCCAGGGCTACCTGTTCGCGCGCCCGCAGCCGTCGATGCCTCGGTCGAGCCTCCGGGTCTGAGCGATTATCCTGGCGGCATGAGGGCGCACGCACTCGCCGCCGCCAAGCTGACCCCGGGCGACCACGTGTGCTGGCGATACGCCGACGACGCCGGCCACCGGGCGGCGCTGACCGGATACGTCCAGGGCGGCCTGCGCGCCGGGCAGAAGATCGTGCACTATCGCGCAGACGCGGCCGAGCCCGACCTTCCCGGCACCGCCGAGGCCCGCCGCACCGGCCAGTTCACCTCCGAGCCGGTCGACCGGAGCCGCCCGTTCGACGCCGGCGCCTGGATCGCGATGCTGGCCGAGATCATCGACGCGGCCCGCCAAGACGGCTGGACCGGCGTCCGCTTCGCCGGCGACATGGTCTGGTCGCGCGGGCACCTGGCCGACGAGAAGCTGCTCGCGTACGAGCGGGAGATCAACACCCTGTACGCCGGTACCGATGCGATCGGGCTCTGTCTCTATGACGTCCGCCGGTTCGAGCCCGCGGTGCTCGGCGCGATCGGCCGGGTGCACCCCGACACCGCGCACCCCGGCGGCGAGGGCGACCGGCCCCTGGCCCGGGTCGCCACCACCGACGAGCCGCTCGGGCTGCGGCTCACCGGCGAGATCGACGCCTCCAACGGCGGCTGCCTCGAGCCGGTGCTCGCCGGCCTCGCCGCCCGGGCCGACGCGGCGCCCCTCGTCGTCGACGTGGCCGGGCTGGAGTTCGCCGACCTCGGCGCGCTGCGGACGCTGGTGCGCGCGGCCGGCACGGTCCCCGGCGGGCTGCGTCTCGTCGGCGCCGGCCCGACCCTGCGGCGGATCGTGGCCATGTGCGACCTGGGACCGGTGGAGTTCGCATGACGGACACCCGGTTCGCCCACACCGCGCTGCTGTACGCGAGCGCCGCCGAGTACCTCGACACCGCCGTGACGTACGTGCGGGCCGCCCGCGACGAGGACCGCCCGGTGCTCGTCGCCGTCCGCGGGGCCGACCTGGAGCGGATTCGGGACGGCGTCGGACCGGGCGGCGACGTGACGTTCTGGGACGCCGAGGCCACCTCGCGCAACCCGGGGCGGATCATTCCGGCGCTGCTCGACTACTGCGCCCGCCACCCGGGCCGCCGTCCCGCCCTGCTCGGCCAGCCGATGTGGGTCGGGCGGACCGGGGCCGAGCGCTCCGCCGTCATCGTGCACGAGGCGCTGGTCAACGCGGCCCTGGCGGGCGTGGACGGGACGGCGCTCTGCCCGTACGACATCTCGGGTCTGCACGCCTCCGACGTCGACGACGCCCGGCGCACCCACCCGCACCTGACCGGGGCCGGGGTCGGGGAGTCCGGCGCCGGCTTCGCCCCGACGGCCGCCCTGGCCGAGCACAACCGGCCGCTGCCCGCGCCGGCCCACGCGGCCGCGATGGCCTACGACGCGGTGGGCGGCCTGCGGCTGCTGCGCCGCGCGGTCGCCGAGCACGCCGCGGCCGCCGGGCTGCCGGGGGAGCGGGCGGCCGACCTGGAGTTCGTCGTCACCGAACTGGCCACCAACACGCTGCGGCACACCAGCGGCGGCGGCACCCTGCACCTGTGGACCGACGGCGAGACCCTGGTCTGCCAGGTCACCGACGGCGGCCACCTGCTCGACCCCCTCGCGGGCCGGCTCCCGGTCGACCCGACCAGCGAGCGGGGCCGCGGGCTGCTGCTGACCCACCAGATGTGCGACCTCGTCCAGGTGCGCACCGACCCCTCCGGCACCACCATTCGTGTCCACATGGGACATTGACGTTTGATCGATACATCTGAATACTTCCACGCATGCTTGGATTGGGACGCCTGGCCGCCGCGGTCATGCTCGCACTCGGCACCACCGGCACGGTCCTGGCCGTGTCCGCCACCCCCGCACTCGCCGACGGCTGCTACACCTGGAGCGGCTCGCTCGCCCAGGGCTCGTCCGGCGAGGCCGTTCGCCAGCTGCAGATCCGCGTGTCCGGCTACCCCGGCTCCGGTGGCGTGCTGGCCCTCGACGGGCAGTTCGGGCCCGGCACGAAAGCCGCCGTCCAGCGCTTCCAGAGCGCGTACGGCCTGAGCGCGGACGGCATCGCCGGCCCGCAGACCTTCGCCAAGATCTACGCCCTGCAGGACGACGACTGCACGCCCGTCAACTTCGCCTACGGCGAGCTCAACCGCTGCAACAGCACCTGGGCCGGCGGCAACGTCTCCGCCGCCACGGCCAAGGCCAACGCCCTGGTCACGATGTGGAAGCTGCAGGCCCTGCGGCACGCCCTGGGCGACGTGCCCATCACGGTCACCAGCGGGTTCCGCAGCACCTCGTGCAACGCCGCGGTCGGCGGTGCGTCCAGCAGCCGCCACCTGTACGGTGACGCCGCCGACCTGGTGTCGGGCTCCCGGACGCTGTGCCAGCTCGCCCAGGAGGCCCGTAACCACGGGTTCGCCGGCATCCTCGGACCCGGCTACCCCGACCACAACGACCACACCCACGTCGACGGCCGCCCGTCCCGCTTCTGGTCGGCCCCGAACTGCGGCGTGTCCGGCCTGGTCGGCGGCCTCGACCCGCTCGGCGACGACTGAGTGCTGCGTTACACCCAGGTGGGGGTGCGGCCGCCGGCGTAGCGGGCGCCGAAACCACCGGTGGGGAGGATCTCGTCGATCGCGGCGAGGTCCTCCTGGCTCAGCGTCAGGTCCGCGGCGGCCGTGTTCTCCTCGACCCGGGCCACGCTGCGGGTGCCCGGGATCGGCACCACCTGCTCGCCCCGGGTCAGCAGCCAGGCCAGCGCGAGCTGGGAGACGGTCGCGCCCTTGGACGAGGCCAGCTTGGTGAGGCGCTCGACGGCCTCGAGGTTCTTCTCGTAGTTGCCCGGCTGCCAGCGCGGGTCGGTGCGGCGCATGTCGCTCGGGTCGTACTGGTCGGCCGGCTTCGCGGTGCCGGTCAGGAACCCGCGGCCGAGCGGCGAGTAGGGCACGAAGCCGATGCCGAGCTCGGTCAGGGTCGGGAAGATCGCCTCGACGTCCCGCTCGAACAGGGAGTACTCGGTCTGCAGGGCCGAGACCGGCTGCACGGCGTGCGCCTTGCGGATCGTCTCCGGGCCGGCCTCGCTCAGCCCGAAGTATTTCACCTTGCCCGCGTCGATGTATTCCTTGACCGTCCCGGCGACGTCCTCGATCGGCACGGTCGGGTCCACGCGGTGCTGGTACATGAGGTCGATGTGGTCCACCCCGAGGTACCGCAGGCTGTTGTCGATGACCTCGCGGATGTGCTCCGGGCGGCTGTCGAAGCCGAAGTCGCGGGTGAAGCCGAACTTGGTCGCGATCACGATCTCGTCGCGGAAGTCCTTGACGGCCCGCCCGACCGTCTTCTCGTTCTCGCCCCAGCCGTAGAGCTCGGCCGTGTCGAAGAACGTGACGCCCAGCTCGTGGGCCCGCCGGATGGTGGCGATGCCCTCCTGCTCGTCGCCGGGGCCGTAGGCGAGGTGGATGCCCATCGCGCCGTACCCGATCGCGGAGACGGTCAGCCCCTGCCGGCCCAGTGTGCGTGTCTGCATGACTGTCAGCCTACGCCGAATCTGTCAGTGGCTGACAAGTTTGGCGGCGGGTTACCCTGATCACGTGGGATTGCGGGAACAGACCCGGGCGGCGGTGCGCGCGGCGATCGCCGAGCGCGCGCTCGAGCTGTTCGACGCCCGCGGCTTCGACGCCACCAGCGTGGACGACGTGGCCGCGGCGGCCGGCATCTCGGGGCGCAGCTTCCACCGGTACTTCCCGGCCAAGGAGGACGCCGTCATCGGCGACTCGGCGGCCGCCGGGCACCTGGTCGCCGAGACCCTGGCCGCCCGGCCGGCGGGGGAGTCCCCGTGGCGGGCGATGCGGGCCGCCCTGCAGCCGATCGTGGAGCTGTCGCAGGCCAACGCGGAGCGCACGGTGCGGGTCATGCGGGTGGTCAACGGCTCCGCCGCGCTGCGGGCCCGGCACCTGGAGAAGCACCTGATGTGGTCGCGGCTGCTCACCCCGATCATGCGCGCGCGGCTCGGCGACGGGCCGGGCGGCGACGTGCCCGCGCAGGCCGTGGTGTTCGCCGCGCTGTCCTGCCTCGACGCCGCCTACGCGGGCTGGGACGGCACCGGCGCCTTCGGCGACGTGCTCGACCTGGCGTTCGCGGGGGTCAGCGCCGGATGAGCCCTTCGAGCAGCGGACGGTACACCTGGGCGGAATCTCCGAGCGGGTCGAAGTGCGAGGACGCGTTGCCGTTGAGGTAGGTGGTGGCCACCTCGACCTCGTCGAGCGGATGGCCGGCCCGCACGGCGTCGATGAGGACCCGCATCTCGTAGTCGAAGCCCTCGCCCGGGACCGAGCACAGCCACGGCAGCAGGCCGGGCGGGAACGCGCGCAGGCCCGTCTGCGTGTCGCGCAGGCTTCGGCCGGTTGCCGCCCGGAACAGCGCGGCGGTCAGGCCGTTGCCGAAACGACTTCGCAGCGGTACCCCCGAATCGAACGTCCGGACACCCAGCGCGATGTGCCCGGTGACCCCGGTGTGCCCCGCGACGCGCGCGATGTCCGCGGCGCTGTGCTGGCCGTCGGCGTCGGCGCACACCACGACCTCGTCCGGCCGGTGCTCCGCGAGGTGCGCGAAGCCGGTCTTGAGGGCCGCACCCTTGCCGCGGTTGGCCGGGTGGTGCAGCACGGTCGCGCCCAGCGCGCGGGCCGCGTCCAGCACGGCGGTCGCCTGTGGACCGCTGCCGTCGTCGACCACGACCGCCGGCGTCTCGCCACCGACGGCGGTGAGCAGCTCAGGCAGGTGGAAGCTCGGGCGGTACACCGGCAGCAGCAGGATCATCCCTCGTCGATACCCCGCCGGCCCGCCGCATGAACGCGACGAGGAGCCGTTCCCGGCGGCGCAGGGTGGTGTCGCGGGAGGCGCCCAGGAAGCACAGCCGCGCGCCGAGCCGCAGCAGGCGCTCCGACTGCCACGGCCCGTCGGCCGGCACGTCGAGCAGCGCCGCGCCGCGCAGCCGGAGGATCTTGCCGGCCAGGAACCGGACCCGCGGCAGATGCCAGGCGTGGGAGACGAGGCCGAGCGGCTCCCGGGCCGAGTACGGGCCGCCGACGAGCCCGTCCTGGACCAGGTTGAGCAGGTTCTCGAGGGTGCTGGTCGAGCGGGTCTCGGCGTACAACTTGGTGGTTTCGGCCAGGCCCGCCTCCTCGGCCGCCCGCAGCATCAGGTCGCCCTCGCGGCTGCCCGGCGGTGGCTCCGGCGCGCCCTCGGAGGCGCCGGCCCAGCCGCCGGTGAACACGATCCGATCGGGTGCGCCCGCCGTCGCCGTGTGCGCGACGGCCGCCGCCACCCGCGCGAGGCTGTCGGCGGTGAGCTCGTACCGGTTGTCCCGTTCGACGACGCCGCGGCCGAAGACGAGCAGCGTGGCGGCGTACGAGGGCATGACGCGACGGTAACCCGATCGATAGACTCCGCGGCATGAGGGGGCGCGTGGTGCGGCGCACCGTGGCGATGCTGGCCTGCGTCGCCGCCGCCGTGCTCGGGGCCGCCCCCACGCCGGGCGAGGCGTCCCGGGTGCCGCTGCGGGTGCTGCAGCTCAACCTGTGCGACAGCGGGTACGCGGGCTGCTACAGCGGCCGGGCGATCCCGGTGGCCGCGGCCACGATGCGCGCGAACCGGCCCGACGTGGTCACCCTCAACGAGATCTGCGACGGCGACGTCGACGCCCTCGGCGCCGTGCTGCAGGAGATCTTCCCCGGCGACACGATCGTGCGCGCGTTCCAGGCCGCCGGCGACCGGCGCACCGGCGGCGGGGCCTACGCGTGCGTGAACGGGCAGCGGTACGGCATCGGCCTGCTCGCCCGCGTCGCCGGTCCGCGCCGGCCGACCGTGATCAACGGCGGGCTCTACCCCGACCAGGACACCAACGACCCCGAGGAGCGCGCGTGGGTCTGCGTGCACGCCCGCGGTGCGTACCAGGCGTGCACGACGCACCTGGCCAACACGGTGCCGGCGGTGGCGGTCGCGCAGTGCCGGTACCTGTTCGGCACCGCCATCCCCGCCCTGCACACGCGGGCCGGCTACGCCCCGACGGTGGCCGCGGGCGACTTCAACCTGCTCGACCGGGCCCAGGGCTGCGTCCCCGACGGCGCGTACGTGCGCGCGGACGACGGGGCCGTGCAGTACGTGATCGCCACGCCCGACCACACGCTCGTCGGCAGCACCGCCCTCGACCTGCAGCAGGCGACCGACCACCCCGGCCTGCTCGTCACCCTGTTTCCCGCTCCGTGAGGTTTGCCGCCACCTGCGCTGCGTGCCGCCGATCATGGCCGTAGGCTGCCGCCGTGCTGGTCGTCGCCGTCGTCCTCCTGATCGCCGTGCTGGGCTTCGCCGTGGCGCGCCCGTTCGGCCTGCCCGAGGCCGTGGCGGCGGTCCCCGCGGGGCTCCTCGCGGTGCTGTTCGGCCTGGTCACGTGGGGCGACGCCTGGGGTGAGGTGCGCGAGCTGGGCCCGACCGTGGGCTTCCTGGCCGCCGTGCTGCTGCTGTCGTACCTCGCTGAGCTGCACGGCGTCTTCGCGTACATCGGCGACCTGGCCGCCCAGCACTCCCAGGGCCGCCCCAAACGCCTCCTCGGCGCCGTGTTCGCCGCCGCCGCACTGGTCACGGCGGTGCTGAGCCTCGACGCCACGGTGGTCCTGCTCACCCCGGTGGTCTTCGCCGCCGCGCTGCGCATCCGCGCCCGGCCCGAGCCGCACGTCTACGCCTGCACCCACCTGGCCAACTCGGCCTCGCTGCTGCTGCCCGTCTCGAACCTCACCAACCTGCTCGCCTTCGCCGCCAGCGGCCTCGGCTTCGCCGCCTTCGCCGGCCTGATGGCGGCGCCGTGGCTGGCCGTGGTCGGGGTGGAGTACCTGGTCCTGCGCCGCTTCTTCGCCTCCGACCTCGCCGTGGCCGCACCCCCACCGGCCGCGGACCCGATCAAGGCGCCGCGGTACGCCCTGGTCGTGCTCGTCCTGACCCTGGCCGGTTTCGCGGTCGGCCAGCCGCTGGGCGTGCACCCGGCGTTCGCCGCGGTCGCCGGCTCGCTGGCCCTGGCGGTGCCGATCGTGCGGAAGCTGCGCGTACCCGCGGTGGTGCGGGCGGCGAACCCGGCGTTCTGCGCGTTCGTGCTCGGCCTGGGCGTGGTCGTGCTCGCCGTCCGCGAACACGGCCTGGGCCGCCTGGTGGACGCCCTGACCCCGGGCGACGCGACGTTCCTGGGCCTGCTGGCGGTGGCGGCGCTGGCCGCGGTGCTGGCCAACGTCCTGAACAACCTGCCGGCGACGCTGGTGCTGGTCCCGGCGGTGCAGCACTCGCCGGGGCTGCTGCTGGCGGTGCTGATCGGGGTGAACGTGGGGCCGAACCTGACGTACGTGGGCTCGCTGGCGACCCTGCTCTGGCGGCAGATCCTGCATGCGCGGGACGCGGCTCCGTCGGTCACGCAGTTTCTCCGGCTGGGTGCGTTGACCGTGCCGTTGGGGCTGGTCGCGGCGGTGGCGGCGTTGTGGGCGGGGCTGCGGATCGCGGGGCTTTAGCGCAATATGTCGGGCGCTGGCGCACCCCAACGTAGTGCTCTGACCACGAACCTTCGCGGTGTTGGGGTGACACGCCGCCCGGCCTCCCAGCCGCGCGGCGTGCGTGGTCTCAAGCTGTCGCGGTGACAGAGGTGGAAAGGCCCGGTGGGGCTGTGCAGGCTCTTCGGGTGCCGTGCTGGGTGGACCAGGCGCTGATCGGTCTTGGCGACCTCATGCACCTGGTCGGCGACGGTGGCGCGCTGCGGTGGCGACTGTTCTGGGTCGACTTCATCGGTGATGTCCGCGCGGTGTGGCAGCAGGGGCATGAGAAGATCGAGGCGCAGTCACGGCAGTCGGAGGGCTTGTCGATCAGCTGGTCGCAGATGACCGCGCTGGCTGGGACGGACGCGCAGATTCTGGATGGTGAATTCGTAGGGTTCCAGGACAGTGGTGCACCGCAGTTGCAGTTCATCATGTTGGACAGCAGCTTCTGGATCGTGTGGTCGGCACGGGCTGATTATGCCGACCTGCGAGCTGCGTTCGGCCAGGCCGTAATGGTGCCCCACGAACTGCCTGCATCGTTGGTTGAGGAGCCGTTTGGCCGACCAACGTAGATCGGTGTGGGTGCGATCTGTGAGGTGTTTGCAGCGTGTTGCCGGCAGTGATCAGGCCGCCAGGCGGGTGGGCTGGCCCATCGGCGTTGGCGTTCGGAGCGGATGCGGGCGCGTTCGCAGCCGTGGAACTGCCGGACCCCGTGCAGCTTGTGGTAGTTCGCGGGCAACCGGTCCGGGTGCCCGGCTGGCGCCCAGGTCGCGCCGCCGTGGGGGCGGATCGTCAGCGGCCCGAACTCGTCGAACGCGAAGACCCGGTCCGGGAAGTCGTTCATGACCTGTTTCGGATTTATACCCCGACAGGCGAAATGTCGGATTCAGCGGTGCTATGGCGGATCTTGCGTACTTCTGCAAGTCTCAGGGCATGAACGTGCTCGTCTGGCTTGCCGAGGGCACCTGGGAGGCCGCCGCCTCGGCCGCCGCGCGCCTGGCCCCCGCGGATGCGCGCATCACGCTGCTGCACGTCGTCGACCCGGCCGCCGCCGCCGAGGTGACCGGCGCCTGGACCGGGCTGCTCGGGCGCGGCCACCGCGACCCGGCGCCGGCCATGACCGTGCTGTCCGACGCCGCCGAACGCGACCTCCTAGCCGCCGCGGCGGCCCAGCTCGACCGCCCGGCCGAGACCGCCGTCCGCCGCGGCCGGACCGAGCACGAGGTGATCGCCGCCTGCAACGAGCTGGGCGCCGAGCTGCTCGTGGTGGCCCGCGACGGCGACCGCACCAGGGTGGGCCCGCGCAGCCTGGGCCGGCACACCCGGTTCGTGGTCGACCACGCACCGTGCCCGGTGCTGCTCGTCTGGCCCGCCCAACCGCTGGTGACGACACCCCCGCCGCCACCTCCGCCGCCTCCGCACCACGGCGGCCCGCGCTGACGCCGACCCTCGTCGTGATCCGGGGCAACTCGGGCAGCGGCAAGACGAGCGTCGCGCACGAGGTGAGGCGGCGGTACGGCCGCGGCTGTGCCCTGATCGAGCAGGACTACCTGCGCCGGATCGTCCTCCGCGAGCACGACTCCGGAGCCCCCGTCGCCCCGGCGTTCATCGTGGACACCGTGCGCAGCGCCCTGGCGCTCGGCTACCACGCCGTCCTGGAGGGCATCCTCCACTCCCGCCGTTACCGGCAGCCGCTCCTCGACCTGCTCGCCGGCCACGGGGGGACAGCGGCGGTGTACTACCTCGACATCCCGTTCGAGGAGACGGTCCGCCGGCACGCGAACCGGGCCGCCCACGTCACCTTCACCCCCGAGGACATGCGCGGCTGGTACGCCGAACGCGACCTCCTCGGCACGCCGGGCGAGACGGTTATCGGCGCGGCCTCCACGCTCGACGAGACCGTGGCGACGATCCTGCACGGCAGCGGCCTCGCGACCCGGGCGCCCGCCACCCCGTGCCCGGTCTCATGCCCCCGGTGCGCCGAGGACTGACGGCAGCCCGAACGCACCGAACAGCCCCGGCGCCTCGAACACGTCCATCGCCGTCACCAGACCGTCGGCGACGCGCAGCAGGATGAGGGCGAACGGGCGGAACTCGGTGTCGCCCGGGCGCAGGATGTACGCGGCCACCGCCGGCTGCCGGTTCGCCGCCGTCGGCAGCATCCGCCAGCGCCCCTCCGACATCATGTCCCGCCGCAGCGCCGGGGCCACCCGCGACTTGCCGTGCCACGAACCGACGCCCGGCTCGATGCTCAACCGGACGTCCTCGCGCAGCAACGCGATCAGCGCCGCAGGGTCCGCGCGCTCGTGGGCGTCGATGTACCGCCGCACCAGGTCGCGCTGATCGGCGTCCGGCTCGGCGGCCGGCGCCCACTCGAGGCGCCCGCCGGGCCAGCGCTCGCGCAACGTCGCCCGCGCCCGTTGCAGCGCGCTGTTCACCGCCGCCGTGGTGGTGTCCAGGATCTCCGCCGTCTCATCGGCGGGCATGGACAGAAGATCACGCAGCATCAGTACCGCACGTTGCCTCGCCGGCAACACCTGGACCGCGGCCAGGAACGCGAGCGAGATGGTCTCTCGGTCGACGACCAGCGCGTCGGGTCCGGGGCGTTCGTCGAGCAACTCGTCGGGATACGGTTGCAACGGCGGGGCCGGCCGCCGCAGGGTGTCCAGGCAGACGTTCGTCGCGATCCGGTACAGCCACGTCCGCGCACTCGACCGCTGCTCGAACGAGTCCCGTGCGCGCCACGCGCGCAGGAACACCTCCTGCACGTGGTCCTCGGCCGCCTCGAACGAGCCGAGCATCCGGTAGCAGTGGACGTGCAGCTCACGGTGGTACCGGCGGGCAAGGTCGGCGAAGTCCACGAGCATCTTCTTACCCCACCGATGAGTTTCCGGCCCGGCACCGTCTACCCGGGTATGGCACTTGTTGAAGCGGACATCTCGATGTCGGTGGACGGTTTCGCCACCGGCCCGGACCTGGCCGGCTTCCCCGGCCTCGGCAGGGGCGGCGAGCAGTTGCACGCGTGGCTCGACGAGCCGGAGGGTGCGCGCCTGAGCGAGGCGACGTTCGCCGCGTCCGGCGCGTTCGTGACCAGCCGGCGCGTGTTCGACGACACCGGCGGCTGGGCGGAGCACGCGAAGTTCTGGGAGGAGCCGGCGTACGCGGGCTACTACGGCATGCCCGTCTTCGTCGTCACGCACCGCCCGCACGAACCGGTGCGGACGCGGGACACCACGTTCACGTTCGTCACCGCCGGCGTGGCGGCAGCGCTCGAGGCCGCCACGACCGCCGCCGGGGACAAGCGGGTGCACATCATGGGCGGCGCGTCACTCGTCCAGCAGTCGCTGCGCACCGGCCTGGTCGACCGGCTGCGGCTGCACATCGCGCCGGTGCTCCTCGGTTCGGGCACCGCCCTGTTCGACGGCGCCCCCGGCCCGGCCCTGCACCACCTGGAGACCGTGGACACGCCCGGCGCGACGCACGTGACCTACCGGGTCGGCTAGCGGCTCACTCGGCGGCGGCGTACCGGCGGCTCAGCCGCCGGTACGGCCGCGAGCGGAGCGCGATCACCGTCGCGGCGATCCCCACCACGCCGGTGAGCACGAACACGAGCGCGATGCCGCGGTCGGCGCCGGTCCCGAACCAGCCGCCGATCGTGCGCGCACCGAAGCCGTCGGTCATGAACGGGATGAACACGAACTGCGCGATCGGCGAGATGAGGAACGCCGTCAGCGGCGACGCGGACTGCTCCACGCTCTGCGCGAACCCGAACACCCGCCCCTGCCGCTCGTACGGCACCACCTTCTGCAGGATCGTCTGCTCGGCCGCCTCCGCGTAGGGCACGAGCAGCATGTACACGTACAGCCCGGCGGTCAGCAGCACGATCGAGGACTTGAGCGGGAAGAGCAGCGTCACCGTCCACAGCACCAGGTTCACCAGCAGCAGCAGCCCCACCGGGTTGCGCCCGAGCCCGGTGCGCGCGATGAGCAGCCCGCCGACGATGAACCCGGTGCTGAGCCCGCCCCACAGCAGGCCCCACGTCTGCACCGAGACGAGCGACAGCCCGTACGCGTCCATGAGGGCCATGAACACCCCGCCGAGGAAGTTGTTGAACGCGGAGAAGATGATGAGCGCGTTCAGCCCCGGCACCTGGGCCACCACGCGCAACGTCCCGCGCAGGTCGACCCGGCGCGGCTCGGGCTCGGCACCCTCCTCCGCCGGGGCCGCCGCCCGCTCGTCGATCCGGACGAGCGCGAGATGCGCGAGCCCGCCCGCCAGCACCACGAGCGCCAGCACGAGCACCCACGTCATCCCGCCGGCCGCGACGAGCACCCCGCTGATGACCGACGTGACCAGAAACGTGACCCCGGATGTGGTACCCACGAGCCCGTTCGCCTTGTCTCGGCTGTCCTCCTCGATGAGCACGGTCACGAGCGTCGGCAGCGCGATCGTGCGGATGTTCCCGGCGATCACGCCGACCATGAGCAGCACGATGAGCGCCCACAGCCGCCCGCCGGCCGGATCCCGGAACGCCCCCTCGGGCGCCGTCTGGTACACCACGAGCGCCGCCCCGTACATCACCAGCGAGCCGGCCGCCGAGACCTGCATCATCGCCTTCTTGCCGTGATGGTCGACCAGGCTGCCGAACCAGATCCCGGTGAGCGCGGTCAGCACCAGAAAGATCCCGGACACCACCCCGGTGGCGAACACGGAGCGCGTCTGCAGAAACACGTAGAAGGTGATCGCGAACCAGACGGTAAAGTTCATGACGGACACCAGAAGGGTGTTCACGAGCAGGTGAAAGAACGCCGGCCGGTCTCCGCGGATGCTCATGATCCGACCGTATGACGTGAACCCCGGTTGATGTCCAGCATTTTCACCGTCCGTCACGACGCTCGTACAGTCGCACCACGACGGCGGTAGGATCTTCTCCCCGGTCCGGTTCCACCACCCGATCGGTGAGCACGAACCCCGCCAGCGCGAGCTCCCGCCCGTCGCGCTCGGTCATCCGGTGCGTGCCGCCCCGCACGCCCGGATCCCACCCCTGCCGCAGCGCACCCTCGACGAGCAACCGCACATCGCCGGACGTCGGATACGACCCGTCCGACGCGCACGCCCCATGCGGAGCCGGCCACGCCGTCGACAGCAGATCGGCCTGCAACGCCCGCCCGTGCCGATCCCCCCACACGCGCACCCGAACGCAGCGGTGACAGTCCCCGGACCCCCGCACATGCCCGATCGTCGCCCGCCACGTGAACGTTCGCTCACCGAATTGCAGATGCCGCAGCCGTACGCGCACGAGGCCGATCCTCGCGCGCCGCCGCGGCAGGGTCGAGGACATTTCGGCGCGTCGCGGTCTCACGCCATGCCGGTCGGCTCAGCCGCGGCCGGACCACGGTGCCGCCGTCACGGCCCTCCTCGGCCCAGCCGGGCGAAGCTCAACAAGAAGACGCTCGACGCGGCCCAGCCGAGGATGGTGCACAGGTCCAAGAGCACTTCGAGCCAGAGTCCGCCGTGGGAGGTGTCCGGATACCAGGTCGACCGCTGCTTCAGGTCGATCACCGGCACGACGGTGTCGACGGCGTAGAAGAGCGGGTTGATGCAGCGCACGTTGGCGCTGGCGCATGGGACGCTCTGCGCCGAGCCGGTCGGGCGCATCTGCGCTCGCCCGGCCGGCAGCGCCAGCGCGAGGGTGACGACGGCGATCAGCGCGGCGAGCACGATGAGCGCTCGCCACGGGCGTTGCCCATATCCGGTCAGGATGTCGAGGGCGAGGTCGGCGAAGCGCCGCAGCGGTCGGCCGGCGAAGCCGATCCCGTGGCGTCGGGCGTGGCGTCCGCGCGCGATGAGGATCTGCTCCGCGCCGATCCGGTCGCCGTTGTCCCGCAGCACCCGTGCCGCGCGCTCCCAGCTGCCCGGATCGAACGGCCCCAGCCGGCTCAGCCACCGGATTCGGGTCCGAGCGTCCCACACGGCAGGCTCACCTGTGTTGTCCGGGGCCTTGTAGCGCGCGTACTCGAAGCCGCTCATGAAGGTCTCGCCGGGCCAGTCGCTGTCCGGCCGGTCGGCGAGAAACGAAGTCTGCGCGTCCGTCACGACGACCGAGCCGGCGGTGATCGTCCAGCCAAGGCTCATACCGTTGCGGAACGTCGCGGAGATGGCCTCCACGGCAGCCGCTCGTGAGTTGAATGCGGCCGGTGGCCGATCCCATGCGAAGACCGCGTCGTCGCAACGCAATCGGCCCTCAACGACCGCTCTGGTCAACATGACGAGCCCGTTGGACCGGAACCCCGCACACAGGCGGACGTTGCCCGCCACCCGGGCCTGGTGCAGGCTGAGCGTTCGTCCGCCGGGGTTGTCGAGTGTCGCCCCTTCCGCTTCCACCACGCCGCCCAGCCGTGCGCCGCGGAGGTTGATGCTGCCTTCCTGCGCGGTGAGGCCGCGCAGGCCGACATCGCCGTCCACAGACGCGCCGACACCGTCGAGGCAACGGCCCGTCGCCGACGGCTGAGTGAGCCGGGCTGCACTGAGGTCCAGCGGTCCGGCGATGTGGGCGCCGGCGAGGGACACCGTGCCTTCGACGAGCGCACCGGCAAGACGCAGTCCGCTGCCGATTCTGGCCTGGGAAAGGTCGAGGGACGTTTCGCCGGGGTTCCACAGGCGGGCGTGTTCGAGGGAGATTCCGCCCCGGAGCTCGGCACCCGGCAGGAGGAGGCCGCCGTTGATGACCGTGTCGGGTTCGACGATGACTTCGCCGTCGACCACCAGGCGCGGTGCGAGCACGGCGACCCGGCTGTCGTGTTCGGTGGCGTTGTAGTCGTGTCGCCCGTCCCCGGGGGACGGGGCGTGGATGTCGGCGTTGCGGACAAGGATTCGACCGTTGACCGTCACGCGGCCCATCTCGATGCGACCTCGGACTTCCGGCCGAAGTCCGAAGCCGGGATCGTCGATGATGAAGATGCTGCCGCCGACTGTGGACTCAGAAAGGTCCAGGGCCCGAGCGTTGCCGGGCAGGAGCCGGGCTGCTCTGAGGTCCAGTGAGCCGCCGAGTCGAACGGCGAGCAGCCGGATCTCGCCGTTCGCATGGAATCCGCGTACCAACCGGACGTCACCGGCTATCTCGGTCCGGTCACATTGCAGTGCTCGGTCACCCGTGGCCTCGATCACCGTTCCCACGGCGAGCAGCCGGCCGCCGATCGAAGCCTCGGTGAGCCAGACCGCCGACGACTTCGACAGCGAGGCCGACGTCCGATGGGCACCGCGAATCGTGCTCGCGGACAGCACCAGATCACGACGGATACGCAGGCCGTTGGCGAGCAGGCCGGGCAGCCACGATGCCCGGGTGGCGCCGAGGCCAGTGGCCGGCACCTCGGTGGCGGCGATGACCAGCTCGTGCAGGTCGGCGCCGTCGAACCGCGGCGCATGGTCGAACACGCACCCGAGCAGGTGCAGTGGCACCGGCACCGTCGCCGCGCGCAGGTCGAGCTCGCCGGTGATGTGTGCATCGATCAGCCGGAGACCGAACGGCTCGGATACCCGCAGTGCCACCGCGCGGAGGTCCTCGGCCGCGACCGTGAACCGCCCCGATGCGTCACCGGCGACGACGATCCGCCGGTCGTTGCAGGCCCGCTCAAGCTGGCCGCGTACATCGCCGGTCAGGTTCAGTCGCACCCACGCGGGAGTTTCCAAACCGGCCTCCTTGCAGTAGACCGCTGCCGATCTGCCTCAACGTAGTGCATCGGCTCGGTGCGCACGCTCAGGTGAAGGTTGCGCGGTACGCCTGCGGGGTCACGCCGGTGGTGCGTTTGAACTGTTCGCGGAAGTTCGTCGGGGACGGGAAGCCGGCCAGGTGGGCGATGCGTTCGACGCCGTGGCCGGTGGTCTCCAGGAGTTCCTGGGCGCGGCGGATGCGGGCGGCGGCCAGCCACTGGATCGGGCTGCGGCCCGTCTCGTCGTGGAAGCGGCGGTTGAGCGTGCGGACGCTCAGCCCGGCCTGCGCGGCGATGTCCGCGAGCGACAGGTCCCGGTGGGCGTTCGCCTCCAGCCAGGCGAGGACCGGGGCGAGGCCGGCGCCGGACGGTGGGGGTGTGGGCCGCGCGATGAACTGGGCCTGGCCGCCGTCCCGGTGCAGGGGAGCGACGGCGAGGCGGGAGGCGTGTGCGGCGGCCGCGGCGCCGAAGTCGCGCCGGACGAGATGCAGGCACATGTCGATGCCGGCGGTGGCGCCGGCCGAGGTGATGAACTGTCCACAGTCGACGTACAGGACGCCGGGATCCAGCTCGACGGCGGGGAAGCGGCGGCGGAACTCGTCGGCCGCCAGCCAGTGGGTGGTGGCCCGCAGGCCGTCGAGCAGCCCGGCCTCGGCCAGGGTGAAGGCGCCCACGCAGATGGACGCGATGCGCCGGCCGTTCGCGGCGGCCTTGCGCAGGGCGTCGAGGATCTCCGGGTCCAGGGGGTCGAAGCTGTCACGTCCGGGGACGACGACGGTGTCGGCCCGTTCGAGGGCGTCCAGCCCGTGCTCGACCGCGATGCGGATCGGTCCCGCGGCCACCGCCGGCGTCGCGGCGCACACCTCGACCCGGTAGCCGGGGAGGCGGCCCAGGGTCTCGATCGGGGTCGCGAGGTCGAACGGGATCGTGTCGGGGAGGGCGAGGACGGCCACCGTGTGCAATGCGGGCCTCCGGAAGCGGGAGCTGGCAGGAAACAGCCGGACAACGGCAATCCTGCCACTGTCGAGGCCCCAGGCGCGAGCGCGAGCATGTGGGCATGTTGATGCAGATTGTGCTGTTCGACGGGTTCGACCCGCTGGATGTCGTCGCCCCGTTCGAGGTGCTCGCGGCCGGGGCCGACCTGGCCGGGCGGGCGGAGGACGAGGTCCGGCTGGTCGCGGCGGACGGTCCGGGTGCGGTGGTGAGCGGGACGCGCGGGCTCACCCTGCACGCGGCGGACACCATCGACCCGGACGCGCCCGGGTACGTGATCGTTCCGGGGGCGAGCGGTGCGCCGGACGCCATCCCCCTGCTGCTCGGCCAGTTCGCGCAGTCCGCGGCGGTACCGCTCGTGCGTTCGGCAATGGAGAACCCGGGCATCACCGTCGCGGCCGTCTGTGGCGGGTCGCTCGCGCTCGGCCTGGCCGGGCTGCTCGCCGGGCGCCCGGCCGTCACCCACACGCTCGGCATGGACGCGCTCGCCGCCACCGGTGCGCGGGCCGTGCGGGCCCGCGTGGTCGACGACGGCGACCTGGTCACCGCGGGCGGCGTGACCTCCGGGCTCGACCTGGGACTGCACCTGGTCGAGCGCGAGTACGGCGCACCGGTCGCGCTGGCCGTCGAAGCGCTGTTCGAGTACGAGCGCCGCGGCACCGTGCACCGGTGAGTGAACAGCTGTTGCGTCGATAGTTGCGTCGGGAGTCGTTTGCGGGGTATCACTCGGGGGCAGTATTTCCATCATCGAAATATCGGCCCCGAGAAGGGTGTGTCATGCGGGTTGCGTCGGCGATCACCGGGCGTCTGGGTGCGATCCTCGTGCTGATCGTCGCGGTCGGGCTCACCGCCCTCGCGTTCGTCACGTCGCCCGGGCAACCCGCAGCCAGCGCCACCGACGGGCTGCCCGCCGGGAAGCAGTCGACGCGGGTGACCGAGCTCGAGGACCGGTTCCCGAGCGGGCGCACGCAGACGGCGCTCGTCGTGTTCGAGCGCACCGGCGGGCCGCTCACCGCGGACGACATGCAGGCCGTCGAGCGGGCCCGGCAGGCCGTGAACGCGCAGGCGCCGCCGGTGCCGTCCGACGACAAGCAGGCCGTGCTGGTGGCCGTTCCGCTCGAGAGCGGCGGCATCGAGCAGGTGGCCGGCGAGGTCGAGCAGCTGCGCGCGGCGCTGGACAAGGTGCAGGCGCCGGACGGGTTGACCGTGCTCGTGACCGGGGGGCCGGCCTTCGCCCGCGACATCTCGGCGGCGTTCGACGGGGCGGACTTCACGCTGCTCGCCGCGACCGCGATCGTCGTGGCGGTGTTGCTGCTGGTGACGTACCGGAGCCCGATCCTCTGGCTCGTTCCGCTCGCGGTCATCGGGACCGCCGACCAGGTGGTGGCCAAGCTGCTGCCCTGGGTGGCGAAGGTCGCCGGGCAGCCCACCGAGGGGCAGGTCAGCGGGATCGTCTCCGTGCTCGTCTTCGGGGCGGGGACGGACTACGCGCTGCTGCTCATCGCGCGGTACCGCGAGGAACTGCGCCGCACCGAGAGCCGCCGCGAGGCCATGGCGACCGCGCTGCGCGGCGCCGCGCCGGCCGTGATCGGCAGTGCCACGACCGTGGTGCTCGCGCTGCTCACCCTGCTGTTCGCGGTGCTCACCACGAACCGGACGCTCGGCGCGGCGGCCGCGCTCGGGGTGGTCGTGGCGCTCGCGTTCGGGCTGATCGTGCTGCCGGCCGCGCTGGTGTGCCTGCCGCGCGGGGTGTTCTGGCCGTTCGTACCCCGCGTCGGCTCCGACGATCCCGCGCACGCCGGGTTCTGGTCGCGGGTCGCCGGCGGGGTGGAGCGGCGGCCGCGGATCGTGCTCGGCGTCGCCGTGCTGCTGCTCGCCGGGCTCGCGGCGGGGCTTGCCGGGACGAAGCTCGGGCTGTCGCAGACCGAGCAGTTCCGCACCGAGGTCCAGTCGGTCACCGGCGCCGAGGCCCTCGCGCGGCATTTTCCCGCCGGGGCGGCCCAGCCGGTCACCGTCATCGTCGACGCGTCCGCCGCCGACCAGGCCGTGGCCGCCGCGAAGGGCGTCGCCGGGGTGGCCAAGGTCGGCGCGCCCGAGCGCTCCGACGACGGCACCCTGGTCACCTTCGACGTCGACCTGACCAGCGGCTCCGGCACCGCGACGGCCGATCGCACGGTCCAGGACCTGCGCGCGGCGCTCAAGGGGACCCCGGGCGCGCTCGTCGGCGGCGACCCCGCGGCCGACCTCGACGAGCGGGACGCCAACCTTCGCGACGATTTCGTGGTGGTACCGCTCGTGCTCGCCGTGGTCCTGCTCGTCCTCGTGCTGCTGCTGCGCTCGCTGGTGGCTCCGTTGCTGCTGCTGTTCACGGTCGTCGTGAGCTTCGCGGCGAGCCTCGGCGCCGCCAGTCTCGTGCTGCGGTACGTGCTGGACATCCCGGCACTCGGCACCGCGGTGCCCCTGCTGGCCTTCCTGTTCCTGGTGGCTTTGGGCGTCGACTACAACATCTTCCTGGCCACCCGGGCCCGGGAGGAGGCCGCGCACCGGGGCACCCGCAAGGGCATGGTGCGCGCGCTGGCGACCACCGGCGGCGTGATCACCTCGGCCGGCATCCTGCTCGCGGCGGTGTTCGCGGTGCTCGGCGTGCTGCCGGTCATCGTGCTCACCCAGATCGGCGTCATCGTCGGCATCGGCGTCGTGCTCGACACGCTCATCGTGCGCACGATCGTCGTGCCCGCCCTCGCGCTGCTGCTCGGCGACCGCTTCTGGTGGCCGGCGCGGGTCGCCCAGCCTCAGTCGGAGGAGAGCAGGGACCAGATCTCGGTGTCGTAGCGCTCCCCGCGGTACAGGTACTCGTCCCGCAGCACCCCGTCCAGCCGCATGCCGAGCCGCTTCGCGACCGCGGAGCTCGCGGCGTTGTCGGGCCGGCACTTCCACTCCAGGCGGTGCAGGCCCCGCGTCGTGAACGCCCAGTCGATGAGCACCCGCACGGCCCGGGTGACCAGGCCCCGGCCCTGCCCGGCGGGCTCCAGCCACACGCCGATCTCGGCCTTGCCCGCGTCGGCGTTGAAGCTCACGAACATCGTGCCGCCCACGAGCGTGCCGTCGAGCCAGATGCCGAACAGCCGGCCGGCGTCGCGGGCCTGCAGGTCGGCGTAGCGCTGCAGGGTGGCCCTTGCCGAGTCGAGGTCCGTGCTCACCGACGCCCACGGGATCCACGGGTCGACGGCCGCCCGCGCGCGGTCCATGTGCGCGAGGAACTCCTCGGCCTGCCACGGCTCCAGCGGGCGCAACTGCGCCCCCTCGCCCAGTGCGACGCTGAACATGGCACCAGCCTAACGGGCCACTTGGCTGAAAGCGCTCTCATGACATTTTCCCAGCTCAGGGCGACGATTGAGAGCGCTCTCCACAAACCCGTCATTGACACTGGTCGCATTTGGTGCGCAGAATTCGCAAGGACCCCCCGAAGCCGCCCACTTCGATCCCACGGAGTCCATCAATGCGCATACCCAGACGCCGGCCCGTCGTCGCCGGCGCCCTCGCCCTCGCCGCAGTCGCCACCGCCCTCACGTTCGTCGTCCTGCCCAGCGCCGAGGCCGCCACCCTCGGCTCCGGCTCGTACGCCACCAGCAACCCGGCCGGCACCACCGGCCCGACCGGCTGCGGCAGCATCGCCACCAACCCCCGCCAGTACGTCACCGCCAACGCCCCCGCCGGCGCCGTGCCCACCAACGACTGGTGGTCGTCGCTGTTGTTCAAACGGACGGACTGCAACTACAGCCTGCCGCTCGAGGCCCACCCGATGGCCTTCAAGCCCGCAAACAACGGCCTCGGCGTCTCGTACACCACCGAGGCCGCCATCTCCGGCACGGCCACCGGCGTCGGGGAGTACCACTTCCCGTACACGACGGAATTCACCCTCGGCGTGACGGGCCTCAACGCGCCCAGCACCCTCGTCGACGGCTGGACCGACTGGACCGTCACGCCCTCGTGGTCGGACGGCACCCGCGCGCTGAAGACCACGATCGGCCACGGAATCCCGTTCGTGTACGCCCAGACCTCCGGCGGCAACGCCCAGCTGTCCTTCGGCGGCGCCCCGAGCGTGTGGACCAACAGCGGCAACCGGATCGGCTTCACGGTCCGCGGCCACGACTACATGGCCTACGCGCCGACCGGGGCCACGTGGACGGTGAGCGGTGCGAACATCACCTCGACGCTCGCCGGCAAGAACTACTTCTCGGTGGCGCTGCTGCCGACCACCACGTCGACGTCCGCCGCGGACCGCACCGCCCTGGCCAACACCTACGGCCAGTACGCGCACAACCACGTCACCGGCACCCGCGTCGCGTGGAGCTTCAACCAGTCCACGAGCACGGTGAACGCCACGTACACGTTCACCACCACGGCCCGGGAGGGCACCGGCTCCGGCACGGTGCTCGCGCTGTACCCGCACCAGTGGAAGAACCTGTCCGGCTCGACCCCGATCGCGCAGACGTACGTGTCCGCCCGCGGCGCCATGAAGGTGCTCACCGGGGCCGGCGCGTTCACCACGGCCACGAAGTACCAGGGCGTCCTGCCCGAGATCCCGGCCGTCGCCGACTCGTCCGGCGCCGACCTGAGCACCGTCGGCGGGTACCTCGACCAGGTCGCGACCGGCGACCCGCTCGCCGCGTTCGGCAACGACACGTACTGGACCGGCAAGGGCCTCGGCCGCGCCGCCCGCGCCGCCGAACTCGCCGACCAGCTCGGCCGCACCAGCCAGCGCGACGCGCTGCTGAGCGCGATCCGCACCCGCCTCACCGACTGGTTCACCGCGGGCTCCGGCGAGTCCGGCCGCCTGTTCGCGTACAACCAGGCCTGGGGCACGCTCATCGGCTACCCGGCGTCGTACGGCTCCGACCAGGAGCTCAACGACCACCACTTCCACTACGGCTACTACATCGCGGCCGCCGCCACGCTCGCCAAGTTCGACAAGGCGTGGGCGGCCACCAGCGCGTACGGCGGCATGGTCAACCTGCTCATCCGGGACGCCAACAGCCCGGACCGCAATGACGCCATGTTCCCGTTCCTGCGCGACTTCGACATCTACGCCGGCCACGACTGGGCGTCCGGGCACGGCTCGTTCGGCGCCGGCAACAACCAGGAGTCGTCGTCGGAGGGCATGAACTTCGCCAACGCGCTCATCCAGTGGGGCATCGCCACCGGCAACACCACGATGCGCGACGCCGGCCTGTACATCTACACCACGCAGGCGCAGGCGATCCAGGAATACTGGTTCGACTCGTCCAACCAGAACTTCCCGTCGACGTTCGCGCACAACACCGTCGGCATGGTCTGGGGCGACGGCGGCGCCTACGCGACCTGGTTCAGCGCCGAGCCGGAGATGATCCAGGGCATCAACATGCTCCCGGTGACCGGCGGATCGTTCTACCTGGGCTACAAGCCGGGCTACATCGCGACCAACTACAACGAGATGACGACCAACAACGGCGGCCCGCCCACGGTGTGGCAGGACGTGCTGTGGTCGTTCCAGGCGCTCGGCAACGGCGATCAGGCGCTGGCGAACTTCCGGAACAACGCGGGGTACACCCCGGAAGAAGGCGAGAGCAAGGCGCACACCTTCCACTGGATCCGCAACCTCGCCGCACTGGGCACAGTGGACACTTCGGTGACCGCGAACACGCCGCTGTACGCGGTGTTCACGAAGAACGGCGCGCGCACGTACGCCGCGACCAACCTCGGCACGTCGGCGCTCACGGTGACGTTCTCCGACGGCCACACGCTGATCGTGGGCGCGGGGAAGACGGCGACGAACGGGGCGTACACCTGGAGCGGTGGCAACGGCACGAGCAACCCGCCGACGTCCCAGCCGCCTTCTTCACAGCCGCCTTCTTCACAGCCGCCTTCTTCACAGCCGCCGTCCTCCCAGCCGCCGACCTCCCAGCCGCCGGTCGGCGCCAACAAGCTGTTCCTGCGCAGCGGCCCGGCCTTCAGCACCACGGCCGGCGGCGGCGCGACCACGCAGACGGTCACGGCCGCGAACGGCAACTACGACGGCACTCCGCACAACCCGGTCACCTACCGGACGTGCGGCATCACCGGCAGCCTCAACGGCGGGGCGACGCAGTTCGCGTTCCACGTCGACGCCGGAACCGCGGTCGGGCAGGGCATCCAGGCCCGGGTGTCGTACGACTTCACCGGCGGCGGCACCTACGGCCGGGTCGAGACGTACCGCTACTTCGCCACCGACCCGGTCACCGGCACCGAGCAGTACACCCAGGCGGTCGGGCTCAGCTCGTCGTCGGGCACGCTGTCGGCGATGAGCGGCGGCTGCGTCCGCCTGGAAGTGTGGAACGCCATCGGCAACGCGAACACCACCGTCCGGGTGGATGCGAGCGCCGCCAACGGCAACCAGTCGACGCTCACCATCCCCTACGCGGTTTCCTGATCCGAGGGGCGGGTCAGCGTCACGGTGACGCTGACCCGCCCCTTCCCGTCGCGGTGCGCCACCGCGTGGCCCGATCGGTCCTCGCCGTCCAGGTGCAGGCCGATCGGGCCGCCGGCGCCGAGAAAGTTGCGCCACCACGTTTTCGCGTCCGGCACCTGGACGCCGATGCGCACCGTGTCCCCGTCGCGCCGGTACCCGACCGGCGTGCTGAACGTCCGGCCCGAGCGCCGCCCGGTGTACGTGACCACGGTCAGATGCCGGCGCACCATCCGGCCGAACCGCGGCGAGTCGCGCAGCCGCAGCACGCAGGCGTTCACCCGGCGGACGGTGTTCTTGGGAAGCTCCACGACCGCCACCGTACCGGCCAAGTGGAGACCCCCGTCCAGTTGTGCCTAAAGTGATCGACATGAGCCACGGCGTCTCTCAGTTGCGCACTGACGCGCGCCAGAATCGCGACCGGATCGTCGAGGTGGCCGGCGCCCTGTTCGCCGAGCGGGGCATCGACGTGCCGATGGCGGCGATCGCCCGGCACGCGGAGGTCGGGGTGGCCACGCTCTACCGCCGGTTCCCGACCCGCGAGGCGCTCGTCTCCGAGGTGTTCGCCGAGCAGTTCGCGGCCTGCGGCACGGTCCTCGACGACGCCCTCAAGGACCCAGACCCATGGCGCGGATTTTGTACCGTCATCAGGCGCGTCTGCGCGATGCAGGCCGCCGACCGCGGGTTCAGCGCCGCCGTGCTCGAGGCGTTCCCGCACCTCGTGGACCTGGAGCACGAACTCCAGCGGGGGCTGGCCGCCTTCGCCGAGCTTGTCCACCGTGCCCAGGCGGCGGGAAGGCTGCGGCCGGACTTCAAGCCCGGCGACCTGCTGGTGGTGCTCCAGGCCAACTGCGGCGTCGACGATTCGGCCCGCCTGGTGACGTATCTGCTCGACGGGTTCGCGGCCGCATGAGCATTCGCGCGTTCGGCTGGGACGACTACGACGCCGTGGTGGCCATCTGGCGGGCGGTGGGCAGCGAGCCGTTGCCGCGGGCCGAACTGGAGGCCAAGCTGACCCGCGACCCGGAGCTGTTCCTGGTCGCCGAGGCCGGCGGCGCGGTAGCCGGTGTGGTGATGGGCACCTACGACGGGCGGCGCGGGTTCATCCTGCGCCTCGCGGTCGACCCGGCGCACCGCCGCCTGGGGATCGCCACGCGGCTCGTCGCCGAGCTCGAACTGCGGCTCAAGGCGCTCGGGTGCCCGCGGGTCAACCTGTTCGTGCTGCCGGACAACGCGGCCGGGCTGGGCTTCTGGCAGTCGCTGGGCTATCTGCCGGTGCCGGATGTGGTGTGCACGAAGCCCCTCTAGCCGTTGCGGTGGTGCTTTTTCACGAACGTGTAGCCGTCGGGCAGCGGCTCGTCGGGCAACTGGCCGTTGTCGATCGCCTGGCGGTGCAGGGCCAGGGCGCGCGGGGACGGGCGGGTGCCGGGCTGCAGCTTGCGGGTGAAGCCGGTGACCCAGTGCTCGTGCCGGTTGGACGGGTCGTGCTCCTCCACGTCCGGGCGGGTCGCGGGGTCGATGAGCGGCGCGTAGAACAGCATCGGCAGCACCTCGGCGCCGGGCGCCGGCGGGAAGGTGGGCTGCCCGCCGGCGTCGAGGCTGCCGTCGACGCGGGTGACGTACCCCTCCCGGATGAGCTGGTCGATCGCGTTGCGCAGCAGGAAGGTGCCGCGGGTGCCCTTGCCCAGCCCGGCCCGCTTGACCAGGTCGGCCTCCGGGAACACCGTGCTGCCGTCCGGGAACGCCCGCCCGTGCCGGCGCACCGCGTCGAGCACCTTGCCCCGGTTCGAACTGGCCGGCCGGAACTCGTGGGTGACCGTCAGCGGGTCGTACGCGTGGAAGTAGGCGACCCCGTCGACCCGCAACGGCTCGTCGAGCGGCTTGGTGCGCAGCACGATCTGCCGCCGGGCCGGCTGCCAGGAGATCGCCACGAGCACGCCGACCTGCACGTCCTCGGGCCACGCCACGTTCACGGTGTCCCCGTCGAGTTCGGCGTCGAAGGTGTACCGCCCCGGCGTGACCCCGTGCAGCTTGTGCTCGAGCACGACGGTGGCCGCCCCGTCGCACTCCTCGGGCACCGGAACGGTCCCGGCGTCGAGGTCACCGCGGCGCAGCGCATGCCGCCTCAGGGTCTTCACGCTGCGAATCTACCCGCCCCCAGGCCCGGCGCCAGCAGGCCACGGCCACGACGCCGGGCCGGGTGATTCGGGTCCGCGGCCGGTAGCGGCCGACCGGGCGGGTACCACCGGGCGTGACCAAGGTACTCATCACAGGATGCGGCACCGGGTTCGGGCACGAGGTGGCGATGCGCCTGGCCGAGAAGGGCTTCGACGTCATCGCCTCCGTGGAGATCTGGGCCCAGGTGCAGACCCTCAAGCGGCAGGCGGAGCGGCGCGGGGTGCGGCTGCAGGTGGAGAAGCTCGACGTCACCGACGACGGGGACCGCCGCAAGGCGCTGTCGTGGGGCGTCGAGGTGCTGGTGAACAACGCCGGGGTGGGCGAGGGCGGTTCGACGCTCGACATCCCGGGGGCCAACATCCGCCGGGAGTTCGAGACCAACGTGACCGGGCCGCTGCTGCTGACCCAGGGCATCGCCAAGCAGATGGTCAAGCGGGGCAAGGGGCGCATCGTCTGGGTCTCGTCCCGCGAGGGGCTCAACGTCAACCCGTTCACCGGCATCTACGCGGCGTCCAAGCACGCGATCGAGGCGATCGCCGAGACGATGGCGATGGAGCTGCAGGAGTTCGGCGTCGAGGTGGCCACCGTGAACCCCGGGCCGTTCCTGACCGGCTTCAACGACCGGATGTTCCAGACCTGGCAGAGCTGGGAGGACGACCCGTCGGAGCGGCTCTTCGACTACTCCAAGCTCGCGTTCCCGCGGGCGCAGTTCGACCCCGAGCCGGTGTTCGCCACGATGACCGCGGTCGCGGCCGGCGAGGTCGACGCGTTCCGCAACCTCGAACCGAAGTCGATGATCGAGGAGACCAAGCACCTGCAGCAGGTGCCGTGGGAGCGCAGAACCACCGATGGGCTGGGGACGCGGCCCGCGCAGCTGCAGTCCTCGTACGACATGCAGCCCGAGACGATGGTCGCGGTGTAGTCCCCGGGAGGCCGGGTAGGCACCGCCGCGTGGATGGGGAACCGCGGTTCCGTCCGCCGCGCCGGCGTGACGGGCACCCGCCGTTGGAGGACCTGGGGCTGATCGGGGACGGCGCGACCGCCGCCCTGGTCGGGCTCGACGGCGGCGTCCATTGGCTGTGCGTGCCCGGCTTCGACGCCGAGCCGCTGTTCTGCGGGCTGCTCGACGCGGCCGGGGGCGGGCGGTTCGGCGTCGCGCCGGCGGGGGTGGTGGAGGCTCGGCAGCGGTACCAGAGCGACACCGGCGTCCTCGTGACGGAGCTGCGCACCCCGACCGGCCTGGTGCGGCTCACCGACGCGCTCGCGCTGCGCTCCGGGGCCGACCTGACCGACGACACCCCCGCCGACCGGAGTGAGCTGGTCCGCCTGGCCGAGGTGCTCGACGGGACCGTGGAACTGCACGTCGACGTGGAGCCGCGCGGGGGCGCCACCGCCCGGGCCGCCCTGGGCGGGCTGGAGATCCGGGCCGCGCGGCTGCCCGGGGTCCGGCTGCACCTGCGCTCCAGCCATCCGCTCGACGGCGGGCTGCACAACCGCTACCAGCTCGGCCGCGGCGACCGCGTGGAGCTGGTGCTGTCGTGGGGCCGGATCCACCGCCACCACCGGCTCGACGCCGACGCCAGCCTCCGGCAGACCGCCGCGGCCTGGCGGGGCTGGATGACCGGGTTCGCCTACGACGGGCCGCAGGAGGCGATGGTCCGCCGGGCCGCGGTCACGCTCAAGCTCTGCGACCACTGGGCCGACGGCTCGGTCGCCGCCGCGCCCACCTCGTCGCTGCCGGCGCCGGTCGGCGGGGTGCGCAACTGGGACTACCGCTACGCGTGGATCCGGGACGCCGCGTTCGCCGTGTTCGCGTTGCGGCGCATCGGCTTCGGCGAGGAGGCCGACGCGTTCCTGGGCTGGGTCCTTGACGCGTTCGAGCAGAGCCGCGAGCCGCGGATCATGTACACCCTGGCCGGCGGGCCGGTCCCCGACGAGCGGATCGACGCGGCGCTGGGCGGGTACCGCGGCTCGACCCCGGTCCGCTGGGGCAACGGGGCCGCCGACCAGCGCCAGCACGACGTGTACGGCGAGATCCTCGACTGCGCCGACCAGTGGTCCCGCGCGGGTGGGCACGTCGAACCCGGGCTCTGGAGCCGCCTGGCCGGCCTGGCCGACGGCGCCGCCCGCACCTGGCGCCACCCCGACCAGGGCCTGTGGGAGGTGCGCAACGAGGGCCGGGTGTTCACGTACTCGGCCGCCCTGTGCCAGGTCGCGCTCGACCGCGCGGCCGGCATGGCCGAGCGGCTCGGGCTCCCCGGCCCCGTCCCCGCCTGGCGGTCCACGGCCGCCGAGATCCGCCGCGCGATCGTCGAGGACGCCTGGGACGAGCGGGCGCAGACGATCGGCGGGCACCTCGACGGGCCCGGCGGCGTCGACGCGAGCCTGCTCGCCCTGCCGCTGCGGCACGTCGTCCCGGCCGGCCACCCGCGGATGGTCGCGACCACCAGGGCCGTCACCGAGCGTCTCGGCGCCGGCGACGGCCTGCTGTACCGCTATCGCCACGACGAATCCCCGGACGGCCTCCCCGGCGACGAGGGCGCCTTCCTGCTCTGCAGCTTCTGGCTCGTGGACAACCTGACCGGCCAGGGGCGCCTCGACGAGGCCGAGGCGCTCTACGCGTCGCTGTGCGGCCGGGCCAGCCCGCTCGGCCTGCTCTCGGAGCAGATCGACCCGGGCTCCGGGGAGCTCGCCGGCAACTTCCCGCAGGCGTTCAGCCACATCGGCGTCATCGCCAGCGGGGTCAACCTCGCCCGCGCGCGACAGCACGCGACGGAGGATCGTGCCCACGAAGGGACTGCCGCGTGACCCGCACCGGCCGCTCGCTCGAGCGAGGCACCATCATGATCGCCGATTCGGACTTCGGCGACGTCGACATCGAGCGCGCCATCGCCGAGGAGGCCGGGTTCGCCCTCGACGCGCGGCAGTGCCGGAGCGAGGAGGAGGTCATCCGGTACGGCCGCGACGCCGACGGCATCCTCACGCAGTACGCGCACATCGGCGCGACGGCGATCGACGAGCTGGCGAACTGCCGGGTGATCGCCCGGTACGGCACCGGCGTGGACATCGTCGACGTGGACGCGGCCACCCGGCACGGCATCCAGGTCACCAACGCCCCGAACGACTGGTGCGCGGAGGAGGTCGCCGACCACGCGATCGCGCTGTGGCTGTGCGCCGCGCGGAAGATCAACGAGTACGACGCGGCGGCCCGGGCCGGCGAGTGGCGCTGGCAGACCGGCGAGCCGATCTGGCGGCTGCGCGGCCGGGTGTTCGGCATCCTGGGCTTCGGCGCCGTCGCCGAGCTGATCGCGCAGCGGGCCCGACCGTTCGGCGTGGACCTGCGCGCGCACGACCCCTACGTGAACCCGGCCCGGATTCGGGAGGCGGGCGTGGCGCCGGTCTCGTTCGACACGCTCGTCGAGGAGTCCGACTACCTGGTCATCCAGGCCCCGCTGACGCCGGACACCCACCACTTGTTCGACCGCGCCACCCTGGCCCGCATGAAGCCGACGGCGACGCTGGTGAACACCGCCCGCGGCCCGATCGTGGACGACGCCGCCCTCGCCGACGCCCTGGCCGTCGGCACGATCGCCGCCGCGGCGCTGGACGACATCGAGGAGGAGCCGGCCCAGCAGCGCGACTGGCGGCCGGTGAACCCGCTGCTCAGCCTGCACAACACGGTGATCACGCCGCACGCCGCGCACTACTCCGAGCAGTCCCTGCGCGATGTTCGCGCGATCGCGACCCAGGAGGCCGTCCGGGTGCTCACCGGCCGCCCGCCGCGTTCTCCGGTGAACACCGTCGGTTAGGACCGCACGTCGCGGGCCCGCCGCCCGGGGCGGGTGGCAAGATGGGCCGGTGGCGGATCAGCAGACTTCCCAACAGGCGTTGCTGCACGCGGCCGGCGGTGCCGGGGCCTGGGCGGTGGTGCTCACCTTCGGCGCGCACCGGCGCGAGCTGCAGGGCGCCGAGCCCGGCGCGTCCGCCGACCGGATGGCGATCACCGCCGTCATCACCGGCCTGGAGGCGCTGACCCGGCCGACCGCCGTCGAGGTGCGGGTGCACAACGACTACGTGCGCCGGGGCGGCGACGGCGAGCTGCGGGAGCGGTTCAAGGCCGCGGCCGGACGCCACCGGGTCACCTGGCGCTGGTCCGGCGAGTACGAGGAGCTGACCCAGGCCCAGGCGCTGGTCGCCCCGGCCGTGGACCCCCGCAAGGGGCAGCTCGCCGACCTCGCCCTGGCGATCGCGGCGATCGAGAAGGCCCCGCCGTCCGCGAACGCCGTGCCGGTCCGGGTCAAGAACGCCGTCCCGGCGGCGGTTCCGGCGGCGGTCCCGGCGGCGGTCCCGGCGGCGGCTGCCAACTCCATCGAAGCCTTCGTCGAGGCGCTGGGTGAGCACATCGCCGACGACCCGCAGGCCCCCGATCCGGCGGAGCTGGTCGAGCTGGCCGAGGAGATGGTCGAGGACGAGCCCCGCGCCATCACCGCCGTCGGGCAGGGCGAGGTCACGTTCGAGGGCATCGGCGCCGTCGCGGTGCCGGCCGGGATCGCGGGCCTGGCGCGGGTCGGGTGGCGGGTGCTGCTGTCCGCCGCGTTCGTGGAGGGCAACTGGTACCTGCTGGACGTCGCACCCGGCGAGTCCTGATGCGCCCCGGGCCCGGCGAGGTCCTGCACTTCTCCGAGGACCCGCGGATCGAGCGGTTCGCGCCGCACGTCGCCGCCACCGCGCAGCAGCCCGAGGCGTACGTCTGGGCCGTCGACGCCGAGCGCGCGCCCGACTACTGGTTCCCGCGGCAGTGCCCGCGCGCGATGGCCTGGACGGGCGACGGCACCACGGACGAGGACCGGGAGCGCATCGCCGGGGCCGGCTGCGGCGACCGGGTGCACGCCATCGAGTTCGGCTGGCTGGAGGCGATGCGCACGACGCGGTTGTACGCGTACCGGTTCGACATCACGCAATTCCGGCCGTTCGAGCGGCACGCGTTCGTCGCCACCGAGACCGTCGTGCCGCTGGGGCCGGCCGAGCCGGTGGGGGACCTGCTGCGGCTGCACGAAGCGGCCGGCATCCAGCTGCGGCTGCTCGACAACGTGTGGCCGTTCTGGGATGCGGTTGTGGCGAGCAGCATGCGGTACAGCGGGATCCGTCTGAGAAATGCGAGGCCCCGTCCGTGAGTGGACGGGGCCGTTGCACCGGCGATCTCAGGCGGTGATGCGGGCCTTGGTCTTCGGGATGGACTCGACCACGTTGCGCGGGAGGTTGAGGGTGTCCGCGGACACCTGGGGCGGCGTGTTCGCCATCCACTGACTCAGTGAGATGTCCTCGAACTTCGGGTTGCGGAACATCTCCAGGAACACCAGCGGCTCGTTGCCGGTGTTCTCGACGTAGTGGCCGTACGCGAACGGCACGTAGCCGACGTCGCCCGCCTGGTAGTTGAACGTCCCGTTCTCGCCCGAGCTCGCGAAGACGCCCATCCGGCCCTGGCCCGAGATGTAGTACTGCCACTCGTCGTCGGTCGGGTGCCAGTGCAGCTCGCGCAGGCCGCCCGGGTCGATCTCGACGAGCGCGGCGCAGATCGAGTCGGCGGCGGAGAAGTTGGTCGAGTCGACCACGCGGGCCTTGCCGCCGTTGAAGTACTCCGGCTCCTGCGCCAGCATCCGGTGCTTGAACGTGCGCGGTACGTCACCGGTCGGGCTGACCACCTGGTCGCGTTCGAGCGGTGGCGGAACCTGGCCGGAAAAGATGTACTTTTCACGTTCCGGCAGCCGGTCCAGCTGCTCCGGCGTCCAGCCGAAGTTCTTGGCGATGACCGACCGCGGCGTGTGCGCGAAGAAGTCGCTCATCATGAACGTGGCGTTCTCGGAGAACTGGCCGTCGTCGAAGACGAGCAGGAACTCCACACCCTCGTCGAGCGCCTGGATGTGGTGCGGCACCCCGCGCGGGAAGAACCACAGGTCGCCCTTCTCGACGTCCTCCAGGAAGTTGCGGCCCTCCTGGTCGACGGCGCCGATGCGGCAGCTGCCCGACAGCACGTACGCCCACTCGGACTGCTTGTGCCAGTGCAGCTCCCGGTACGCGCCCGGGTCGAGCGCCATGTCGACGCCGGCGAGCTCGCTGGCGATCGGCAGCTCGCGCTGGGTCACCTCGCGGGTCCAGCCGCCGTCCTCGATGCGCGTGTGCGCCATCGACATCGAGAACTTGAGGTTCGGCAGCGTGCCGCGGTCGGTCGACGGCGGGGCGAGCAGGTCGGGGTTCTGCCGGTCCAGGGCGACGTTGCGCGGCCCGACGTCGGGGCCGCCCTTCAGCCCGCGCTCGGGCTGCGGAATGCGTTCGGGGTTGCTCATCAACGCTCCTTCTGGGGTTCGGTGTGCCGCAGGCCGCAGAGGGCGCGCACGTGCGGTACACCTCCGGACATTGCGACGGCCGCGGGGATCGCGGCGGCGGCGAAGCACAACGCGAGCACGGCGACGGGAGCGGCACCGAGCGCCAGGGCGCCGACGGCGGCCAGGGCGAAGCCGATGGATCGCACGCGCAGACAGACGACGGAGGGCATGGACACTCCACATCGGACGATCAGAGCAGGAGCAGGACCGGCAGCGAGAGCCCGACGGCGGCGACCACGAACCCGGCGCTCGCCGCCACCCGGGTCGTGGCCCGGGCGTTGACGAGCCCGCCCATCAGCGCCCGGTCCCGGCAGAAATACACCAGCAGGAACAGCGCCACCGGTACGCCCAGTGAGATCACGATCTGGCTCAGCACCAGCATCGCGGTGAGCGGCGCGCCCAGCAGCAGCGCGGCCATCGCCGGCAACATGGTGAGCAGGCGGCGGACCCGGCTCGGGATCTGCCAGCCGAGGAAGCCCTGCATCACGAAGTCCCCGGCGAGCGTGCCGATCCCGGACGAGGAGACACCGGAGGCGAGCAGCGCGACGGCGAACGCCAGGGCCGCGGCCCCGCCGACCCGCGCCGCGATCTCGCCGTGGGCGGCGATGATGTCACCGGTCCAGCCGCCGGCGGTGAGCGCGCCGAGGCCGGCCCCGAGCGCGATCATCGCGACGTTGACCACCGCCGCCCCGCCCAGCGCGACCCCGCAGTCCAGCCGCAGCGCCCGGCGCACCAGCCGGGGCGTGCGCCCGCCGATCGCGTCGGCGACCCGGAACTCGGGCCGCACCGCGAGCGCCGAGTGCAGGTAGATGGCGTGCGGCATGACGGTCGCGCCGACGATGCCCATCGCCAGCAGCGCGCTGCCGACGCCGTCGAGGCGGGGCACGAGCCCGCCGGCCAGCCCGGCGGCGGACTGGTGCCCGACCGCGACGACGTCGTAGAGCACCCCGGCCCCGACCAGCAGCAGGGCGCCGGCGGTGAACACCTCGAACCGGCGGCGGCCGCGGCGGCGCAGCTCCAGCAGGACCATCGAGACCACCGCGGTGATCACCGCGGCCGCCGGGACGGGCAGCCCGAACAGCAGCTTCAGGCCGATCGCGGCCCCGACGAACTCGGCCAGGTCGGTGGCGAGCACCACCAGCTCGGCCTGCCCCCACAACAGCAGGCCGGCCCAGCGCGGCAGCCGCTCCCGGCACAGCTCCGGCAGGCTCCGCCCGGTCGCCACGCCGAGCTTGGCCGCCTGGAACTGCACCAGCAGCGCCACCAGGCTCGCCGCGACGACCACCCACACCAGCAGATACCCGCTCGTGGCCCCGGCCGTGAGGTTCGTGGCCACATTGCCCGGATCGACATAGGCCACGGCGGCGACGACGGCCGGTCCGACGAGCGGCGTCAGGCGGGGTTTTCGGGACTGTACGGGCCGTTCAGCGACCGCGACCTGGTCCATGAGTCCACGGTGGACCGTCGCCCGGACACCTGCCTCACCTCAATCGGTTATACGGGTGCGTGGTGGTAGTCGGCCCGGGCGAAGGCCTTGCCCAGGCGCATCAGCGGCTCCGGGGCGTCCAGGGCGCCCATCCGGGCCTCGATGAACACGGCGCGGTCGCGGGTCGACGCCGCCTTGTCCAGCGCCGCGGCGAGCTGGTCCTCGGTGCTCGCGGTCACCGTGACGGCGCGGTCCTGCGGGTCGAAGGCCTGGACCAGCCGGTCGTACCGCCAGGTGCCGATCTCGTTGTAGGCCGCGTGCTCGCCGAGGATGCAGCGTTCCACGGTGTACCCGTCGTTGTTGACCAGGACGATGACCGGGTTCAGGCCGAGGCGCAGGATCGTCGCGAGCTCCTGCGCGGTCAGCTGGAAGGAGCCGTCGCCGATGAGCAGGACGTGGCGGCGGTCCGGGGCGGCGAGCATGGTGCCGAGCAGGGCCGGCAGCGTGTACCCGATCGACCCCCACAGCGGCTGCCCGATGAACGCGCAGTCGCGGGGCATCGGCTGGGCCGCGAAGCCGAAGTACGAGGTGCCCTGGTCGGCCACGATGACGTCGCCGGGGCGGACGAAGCCGGCGACCAGCGGCCAGAACCGGTCCTGGACGAGCGGCTGGCCGGTGATCGGCTCCGGGCTGGACGGGATGCGCCGGTGGGTGACCGGGCCGCGGCCGGTGCGCTCGGGCGCGCGGGCCAGCACGGCGAGCGCGTCCTTCATGCACACGTGGGCGAACGGCGTCCCGGCGATGTCGGCCGCCACCGCGTGCAGCTCGATCATCCGGTCGGGGTCGAGGTGCTGGGAGAAGCCGCCGGTCACCGAATCGGTGAACTGACATCCAATGGCGAGCAGGCAGTCGGCGTCCTCGATCGCGGCCCGGGCCTCGGGGGAGCTCAGCGCGCCCGCGTACCCGCCGACGAACTGGTCGTGGGTCTCCGGGAAGACGCCCTTGGCGCTGCTCAGCGTGGCCACCGGGCAGCCCAGCGCCTCGGCCAGGGTGAGCAGCTGCGGGCCGAGCCGGTAGCGGTCGACGCCCGGCCCGACGAGGATCGCCACCGAGTCCGCGGTCCGGACGCGCTCCCGCGCCTCGGCGGCGAAGCGGGCCAGCATCGCCTGGTCGCAGGACGGCTCCGGCAGGTCGAGCGGCGCCGCCGGGGCCGCGATCAGCTGACCGGCGACATCGGAGGGGAGCATGAGGTACACGGGACGCTTCTCCAGCCAGCACAGGCGCAGCAGCCGGTCGATCTCCGACCCGGCGTTGTCCCGGTCCAGCAGGGCCTGTCCCGCCGTGTACTCCGCGGCGCACCGTGCGGCCCGGGTGAAGTCGCCGTCGCCCGCGGTGTGGTGCACCAGCTGCCGCTCGCGCACCACGAACGTCGCCGGGGTGCCCACAATGGACACCACCGGGACCCGTTCGGCGTACGATCCGGCGACGCCGTTGAGCGCGCTGAGCTCACCGACGCCGAAGGTGGTGACGACCGCCCCGATGCCGTTGAGCCGGGCGTAGCCGTCAGCGGCGTAGGCCGCGTTGAGCTCGTTGCAGTTGCCGACCCACTCCAGGCCGTCGGCCGCCTCGAGCTGGTCGAGGAACTCGAGCTGGTAGTCGCCGGGCACGCCGAACACGTGCCGGATGCCGACCTCGCGCAACCGCGTGAGGAGGTACTCGCCGATCGTGCAATCCGTCATCGCGCGCGACTACCCCGCCCCGCCGGTCGTACGCGGGGCGGGGGAGTGGTTGCGGTCAGAGGCTGACGGTCCGCCCGCCGAGGGTGACCACGAGGTGACCGTCGGAGGCGAACGACCAGGCGAGCGCGCCGCTGAAGTTGGCGCAGCGCGACCCGTTGGTGCCCGTCCACCACTGGTTGGAGCTGTCGCTGTTGCCGATCGTCTTGTCGTTCGAGCCGCCACCGGCGAACCGGCACGAGGTGTTGCTCCGGTACGTCGAGCTGCCCGCGTCGAACGAGAAGTTGCGCTCGGCGTTGTCGATGGACAGGTTGTTCGAGATCGTCATGGCGCCCGGGTTGCTGTTGTAGGTGAACCCGTGATGCCCGTTCTTGTACGCGATGCTGCGCTGGACGACGTGGTTGACGGCGATGTCGTCGCCGCCGAGCTTGTAGCCGTTGCGGTCGCCGTTGGCGTTGACGGTGCCGTTGCTCAGCGTGCCGTTGGCGTAGGAGAGGGAGTCCTGGATGGTGACCGGGCCGATCGCGCCGGTGTCGGTCTTCGTGTACAGGTCCCAGCCGTCGTCGATGTTGTTGTGCGAGACGTCGTAGCGGAAGACGTTGCCAGTACCGATGGTGAGCTTGGCGGCGAAGCCGTCGGCGTCCTCCCCGTCGGAGTCGGCGTTGTCGTGCGACTCGCTGCTGAGGATGAGATTGTTCGCGGGCCAGTTCGCCTTGGGCGTGTCGGAGGCGATCCGGGAGAGCTGCAGGCCGCTGTCGCGGTTGTAGCGGGTCACCACCCGCTCGACGGTGTTGTTGCTGCCGCCGACGAAGATGCCGTTGTCACCCGCCCGCTCCACCACGAGCCCGCTGAGGTGCCAGTAGTTGCCGTTGACGGCCAGGCCGCGGTTGGCGGGATCCTCGCTCTGGGCGGCGAAGTTGAGCACCGGGGTCTCGCCGGGGTAGGCCACGATGTTCTTCAGCGCGCCCGCTGTGCCGTTGTTGCCGGCCGCGATGGTGATCGTGGACGACTGGCTGTAGGTGCCGCCGCGCAGGTAGATCGTCCCGCCGGCCGTCACCCGGGTGATCGCCGCGGCCAGGGTGGTCGGGCTGGCCTGCGTCCCCGGGTTGCTCGCGCTGCCGGTCGGTGCGACGTAGAGCGCGGAGGACGGCGGCTGGCTCGTCGACGGCGTCGGGCTCGGGCTCGAGCTCGGGGTCGGGCTCGCGCTTTGTGACGGTGTGGTCTGCGTCGGCGTCGGGTTCGTGGTGCCGCCGGTGGTGACGGTGACGTTGTCGAAGCTGGCGCTGGAGTAGGCGGTCTGCAGCCCGATCCGGCCCTTGGCGATCGAGCTGTTGGTGGCGGTGCCGATCGTCGTGCCGTTCACCGACGCGCTGACGGAGCTGCCGGTCGCGGTGATGGCGAGGGTGTACCACGTGCCGGTGGCGACGGTCTGCGATCGGCCGGCCAGGACGGTCACCGAGCCGGAGTTCACCGCCTGCAGCTGGACCTGGTTGCCGGGCAGCAGGGCGAGCCGGTAGAACGTGGTCGCCCCGGTCGAGCGGGCCAGCAGGCCGGCGAACCCGCCCGAGCCGAGCGCGAGGGGCTTCACGCTCGCCTGGACGGTGTAGTCGGTCCAGCCGCTGTCGCCGGCGAAGTCGCGGGCGTTCTCGCTGCCGGCGTTGGACTGCTGCAGCACCTTGCTGCCGTCGGTGACGACGCTCCAGGTGCCGCCGGACTTCGACCAGCCGCTGGTGGAGCCGTCCTCGAAGGTCGCGCTGAACGTCGTGGCGGCGAACGCGACCTGCGTGGCGGCGGCCAGGGCCACGGCCGCTCCTCCGGCGACCAGCCACTTGAGGTTTCTATTCATGTTATTGAATGTAGGAAAGCGCATTCCTGGGGGCAATACGCGGCGTTTGCAGGTTTGTTGCAGGTTTCAGACGTAGAGCCTCCCGTCGGCGACGACCACGGCGCTGCCGGCGATCTCGACCTGCTCGACGCGGTCGCCGGCCATCGTCACCCGGGCCCGGATCGTGGAGGGCCGGCCCATCTCGACGCCCTGGCGCACCGTGATCGCGCCGCCGAGCGGGGCCATCCCGTGCCGGCCGAGGTGCAGGGCCAGCGGGCCGGCGGCCGAGCCGGTGCCGGCGTCCTCGGTCACCCCGTACGCGGGCGAGAACATCCGGGCCCGCCACACCAGGGGGTCGTCGGTGGGGGCGAAGCAGTTCGCCGCGAGGTCGTCGTGCTCGGCGAGGGCGCGCAGGTCCACCCGCAGCGCCGACAGCTGCTCAACGTTGTCCAGGCCGACGAACGCGTGCCGGGGGCCGTTGCGGTACACCTCGACCGGCAGCGTGGACCGCTCGACGCCGAGCGCGGCCAGGAGTGCTTCGGCTCGGGCGTACGGCTCCCAGACCGGGATCGGCTGCAGCATGCGCGCGGTGAGCGAGCGCCGGCTGCGCGTCCTGCCGCTCCGGGTCCTGCCGACGAACCGGAACGGCACCACACCCATCCCGGTCTCCATGCGCAGGGCTCCCTTGTGCACGCTCCTGTGGCCGGTCGCCGCGAGGACCGCCGCCGTGCCGAACGTCGGATGCCCGGCGAACGGCAGCTCGCCGACCGGGGTGAAGATGCGCACCCGCACGTCCCCGCCGGCCAGCGGCGGCAGGACGAACGTCGTCTCGGACAGGTTCATCTCGCGCGCGATGCGCTGCATGCACTCGGCGGTCAGCCCGGCCGCGTCGGGCACCACGGCGAGCGGGTTGCCCTCCAGGGCCGTCTCGGTGAAGACGTCGGCGATCACATATCCGTACACGTCGCCGACGGTAGAGTTCGCGGGGGACACCGCCCACTACTCGTTCGTGCAGCCCGCTTCCGAAGGAGCCCGACGATGCTTGAAGCCGACGTCCGCCGCGTGCTCGACGGCACCCCGCTCGCCCACGTCGCCACGGTCGCCCCGGACGGCGCCCCGCACACCTCACCCGTGTGGATCGGCACCGACGGCGACGCCGTCGTGTTCTTCACCGGCCCGGACTCGCGCAAGGCCCGCAACCTGCGCCACGACCCGCGGGTCGCGGTGTCGATCGCCACTCCCGACAACCCCTACCAGCCGGTCATCGTCCGCGGCCGGGTCACCCGCTGGATCGACGGCGACGAGGGCTGGGCGATGATCGACCGGGTGGCCGCGAAGTACACCGGCGGGCCCTATGACCGCAGCCAGGAGCGCATCATCGCGGTCATCGAGCCCGACCACCAGAAGATCGGCCTGGGCTGATCGCCGAGCGGCCCCTGCAGAATCGCGTCCTGCCGACGGGCGAGATCGTCGCCGATCCCGCCCGCGGCACGCTGATGGGCAACCGCGGCTGCCTGCACGGCCCCGGCCACCGGCTGGGCACCGCCCGCTGGCGCTCCAAGCTCTGGATCTGCTGCACGCTGACCTGGAAGGACGTCCGCCGCGACCCGATGCCGCCGGGCCGCTGGACGGCGCTGTTCTTCCTCGACGAGGCGACCGCGCTGGCCGCCGGGCACCGGCCGTGCGCGTACTGCCGGCGCGCCGACTTCCTCGCCTACGCCGAGGCCTGGCGGGCCGCGGCGGGGCTCACCCGGCGGCCGTGGGCGCACGAGATGGACGCCCGGCTGCACGCCGAGCGGGTCGAGCCGCGGACCCGCCGCCAGCGCACCCGCCCGGTCGAGTGCGCCGGGCTGCCCACCGGCGCGATGGTCCGCCACGACGGCACCGCCGGGCTGGTCGCGGGGGAGCGGTTCCTGCCGTGGACCAGCACCGGCTACGGCCCGCCGCGCCCGCTGCCCGCCCGCGCCGACCTGCTCACCCCGCCCTCGTCGGTGGCCGCGCTGGCCGCCGGCTACCGGCCCGCCCTGCACGGAAGTGTCGCTGGCATCGGTCGGTGACAATGTTCGCATGCGTTGGTCACGGCCGCGGGTCAGCTGGATCGCCGTCGTCGCGGTGCTCGCCGTGGTCGTCGCGCTGCTGTTGTGGGAGGGCCTCGACCGGGCCGACAAGTGGGCGAGCGTGGCCGGCGGCGGCGCGGCCGTGGCCGGGCTGGTCATCGCCGAGCTGCGGCGGCGGCGCCCGGCCCGGCGGTCCGGCTCGGGCGCCACGTTCACCGGCGCCCCGCTCACCGTGCCGGCCGGCGGCGGGACCGCGCTCCTCCGCGGCCGGGACCAGCACGTGCGGCGGCTGCGGCGGGCGGCGCGGCGGCCCGACGGCCGGCTGTACGTCCTGACCGGGCTCGGCGGGGTCGGCAAGTCGTGCCTGGCCGTGTCGACGTGCCGGTGGTTCGAGCGCCGCCACGGCGAGCGGGCGTGGTGGATCACCGCCGAGGAGGGCCTGACCGAGGGCCTGGTCAGCGTGGCCGAGGACCTCCGCCTCGGCCGGGCGCACGTGACCGCGATCCGGGCGGGGTCGCCGCGGGCGGTGGAGCAGCTGTGGGAGGCGCTGAGCCGGACCCGGCGGCGGTGGCTGCTGGTGTTCGACAACGTCGACGACACGCAGGTGGCCGCCGGGCTGGTCGGGTCCGCCGTGGCGCGCTGCGCGGACCGCGGTCTCGTGCTGGTCACCAGCCGGCTCGCCGGCACCAGCCGGATCGGCGGGCGGCCGCTGTGGGACGGCGCGGAGACGGTCGAGCTCGGGCCGCTGGGCGGGCCTGACGCGGCGCAGGTGCTGCTCGACCTGGCCCCCGGCGGCGGCGACCGGCCGGCCGCCGAACGGCTCGCCGCCGACCTGGGCGGCCTGCCGCTCGCGCTGCATCTGGCCGGCTCGTACCTCGGCTCGCCCTTCCCGATCTGGCGCACGTTCGACGACTACCGCGCCGCGCTGCGCGAGCTGGGCGTCCGAACCGTGCTCGGCCCGGCCGACGAGTCGATCGGGCACCGTGGCAACGTGGCGCTGACCTGGGAGCTGTCCCTGAGCGCCCTCGACCGCCAGGGCCTGCCGCAGTGCCGCGCGCTGCTGCGGGTGCTGGCGTACTTCGCGCCGGCGGTGCCCGTACCGGAGAAGGTATTGCAGTCTGAGGAGACGCTGGAGGCGCGGCGCCTCGTGCAGCGCGGCCTCGAAGGGCTCGCCGACCATGGCCTGATCGACCGGTTGGACGCCACCGCTCCCGACGGCGGCCGGCTGCTCATGCTGCATCCGCTCGTGGCCGACGTGAGCCGGCAAGGTGCTGCCGCCGCCGGTGACGCGGTCGACCTGCTCGTGGCGGCCGTCGCGGCCCGGCGGTTCGACGACAACGCCGAGTGGCGCTGGTTCGGGCTGTTCGCCCCGCACGTCGAGCAGCTGCTGAAGTTCAGCGGCACCCTCGGCGAGGAGCACCTCGCGAAGCTGGTCGCCACCGTCGCGCGGGTCGTCGCGGCCAGCACCTGGCGCGGCCACGAGGCGGCCGCCGAGTCCCTCGCCGGTTCGGCGTTGCGGCACGCGTCCGGCCTCGGCTCCGACCACGCGGCGATGTTGGCGCTGCGCAACGAGTGGGCCTGGGCGGTCGGCCGGCAGGGCCGCTGGAAGAGGGCGCACTCCGAGCTCACCGAGGTGTGCGCGGCCCGGACGCGCCTGCTCGGCGCCGGCCACCGCGACACGCTCGACACCCGGCACAAGCTCGCCTGGGCGACGGGGCGGCTCGGCGACTGGGAGGCGGCGCGGGACCTGCTGGAGCCGGTGCTGGTGGCCCGGTCCGCCCTGCTCGGCGCCGACGACCCCGACACCCTGCACACCCGCTGCTGCCTCGCCTGGGCGATCGGGCGGTGCGGGCGGGAGGAGGAGGCGCGGCAACGGTACGCCGAGGTCATCGCCGACCGCCGCCGCGTCCTCGGCGCCGACCACGTCGAGACGCTCGACGCCCGCCACTCGCTCGCCGAGCTGTTCGTCCTGAGCTCGCTGTTCGGTGCGGCCGAGCGGGAACTGCGGCCGCTGATCGCCGACCGGCTGCGCGTGCTCGGCGCCGAGCACCCGGAAACCCTCGACACGCGCCCGCGGTACTGGCTGGGCGTGGCCCTGCTCGAACAGGGCCGCCGGCGCGAGGGGAGGCGGGTGCTGCGGCGGCTGGCGGACGACCAGACCCGCCACCTCGGCCCCGGCCACGCCGCGACGACGGCCACCCTGGAGCGGCTGAACACTTAGCCCTTGCGCTAACTGTTCATGGCGGCAATACTAAGCCTCATGGCTCAGTATTCGGCCCAGCTCGACGGGGTGTTCGTGGCCCTGGCCGACCCGACCCGGCGGGCCGTGATCCGGCGGCTCGGCGGCGGCCCGGCCAGCGTGGGCGAGCTCGCCGGCGAGTTCCCGATGGCGCTGCCGTCGTTCATGAAGCACGTGCGCATGCTCGAGGGCGCCGGCCTGATCCGCACGGCCAAGGCGGGCCGGGTGCGCACCTGCACGCTCAACCCCGACCGCCTGGCCCTCGTCGACGACTGGCTCGCCGAGCAGCGCCGGATCTGGCAGGGCCGCACCGACCGACTCGAACACTTCGTCACCACGGAGGACCCGTCATGAACCCCGACCTCGACCTCGCCCTGAACCGCGTCATCCGCGCCCCGCGCAAGTCGGTGTGGAGCGCCTGGACCGACCGCGACCGCCTCGCCCAGTGGTGGGTGCCGGCCCCGGCGCGCTCGCGCGTCGAACGGCTGGACGTCCGCCCGGGAGGCGCCTTCGTCACCGAGTTCAGCGAGGACGGCACCACCTTCGTCCCGCACCTGGACGCCTGCTTCCTGGTCGTCGACGAGTTCGAGCGGCTCGTGTGGACCAACGCGCTGGACAGCTCGTGGCGCCCGGCGAGCCCGGCGCCGGTCCCGATGACCGCCGAGATCACCCTCGTCGACCACCCCGACGGCACCGACTACCGCGTCATCGTCCGGCACGGCGACCCGGCCGCCCGCGCCCGGCACGAGGAACTCGGCTTCCACGACGGCTGGGGCCTGGTCACCGCCCAGCTCGCCGCGATCGCCGAGGAGGCCGCCGGGAACCGGAACGGGTAGCTCGACGGGGTCGCCCGCGGCGCCGGTCGGATGCATTCCGTAGTCGTCCATTGACCCTTGTAACGGCCGCCCGGGATAATCGGGGCCGTGGACGCCCAGCTCGAACCGCCGCTGCGGGTGGAGTTCTCGTACGGCCCAGGAGTCCGCCAGGTCGCGCTCGGCGGGACCGAGGCGCTGGACCGCTCCGTACGCGCGATGAACGACGCCATGGGCATCATCCGGCAGATGGCGGGACGGGTGCGCCAGACCGTGCGCGCCATGCCCGGCCGCCCGTCCGAGGTCGAGGTCTCGTTCGGCATCAAGTTCGACGGGGAGGCGGGCGCGGTCATCGCCAAGGCCGGCGTCGAGGCCTCGATCAACGTGGTGTTCCGCTGGGACGCGCACAACCTGGCCGAAGCCAACGCCAAAGCCGCAGCCGAAGCCGAAGCCGAAGCCGAAGTCAAAGACGACGCCGAACCGCCGCTGGAGCTCGCGGTCGTCGCGGTGCCGCCGCAGCCCTCGCCGTGACCGGGTCCACCGACCGCGTCATCCTGCAGGACCTGCGCAACTGCACCGTGCGCGTCCGCACCCTGGACGGCGCCGCGGTGGTGGGCACCGGCATCATCGTGTCGCGCGACGGCCTGGTCATCACCTGCGCCCACGTGCTGCGGGCGGCCGCCGTCGACCCGGCCGAGCTGGGCGCGTCGGTCACCGTCGACATCCCGCGCCGGCAGGACCGGCCGGGCTGGTCGGCGGTGGCCCGGGTGGTCTGGTACCCCGACGGCTTCGACGACGACATCGTGTGCCTGCGCCTGCGCGGCCGGGTCGACCTGCCCGCCGACCGGGTCGCCGCGCTCGGCTCGGCCCACGACTCGCAGGACAACCGGTTCCGCAGCTACGGCTTCCGGCGGCTGCAGAAGTACCTCGGCGGCATCGCCGACGGGATGATCCTCGGCGAGGTCGAGCCGCCCGAGGAGGCGGTGGCACTGACCGACCCGGTGCAGCTGCGCTCGACCCAGATCAACGCCGGCATGAGCGGCAGCCCGGTGCTCGACACCGTGCGCAACCTCATCGTCGGGGTGGTGTCCGAGACCTGGATCCCGGACACCACCGGCAAGGACAGCGAGACGGCGTGGGCCGTGGACGCCCGGGTGATCGGCTTCTCCCGGCTCGGCATCGACCTCAGCGACCACCCGCTCCCGCTGCGCCGGGCCGAGCCGCCGGTCTTCGACGAGGCCCTCGCGCGGCAGGCGGTGCCGGTGCCGGGTCACCGGCTGGCCGACGCCCCGTCGGTGGTGACCGACTGGGTCGGCCGCGAGGACCTCATCGGCCTGTTCGACGAGGCCTGGGAGGGCCGCCGGATCCTCGTCGTCGGCATGATCGGCTTCGGCGGCGAGGGCAAGAGCAGCGTCGCCCGGCGCTGGATCGACACGGTCGTCGAGCGCGGCGACGACGTCGCCGGGATCTTCTGGTGGAGCTTCACCGAGCGGCCCAGCACCGACGAGTTCCTGTCGGCGGCGGTGGAGTTCCTCAGCGGCGGGCGGCTGCGCCCGGCCGACGTGGGCGGGGAGGCGGGCAGCCGGGCCGCGGTGGTCGCCGGGGTCATGCAGCAGCGCCGGTACCTCTTCGTGCTCGACGGCCTGGAGGCGCTGCAGTACGAGCGGGGTGACCAGTACGGGTCCGTCACCAGCCAGGAGCTCTACGACTTCCTGCGCTTCGCCGCGACACCCGGGCACCAGTCGTTCTGCCTGCTCACCAGCCGGGTGCCGGTGCTCGACCTGGCTGCCTACAGCACCTACCAGCACGCGGCCATCGTCCCGCTCAGCGTCGCGGAGGGCCGCGACCTGCTGCGCAAGCTCGGCGTCATCGGCCCCGACGCGTCGCTCGAGCAGCTGGCGGCCGACTGGGGCGGGCACGCGCTCACCCTCACCCTGGTCGCGGCCTACCTGCAGCGCCGGTACGCGGGCGACCCCCGGCGGATCGGCGCCCTCCCGCCGCCCGGCTCCGGGCTGTCCGAGGGCGAGCGGGTGCGGCGGATCCTGCGGGAGTACGACGACCTGCTCGCCGAGGAGGAGCGCCAGGTCCTGGTCCGCTGCTCGCTGTTCCGCGGCCCGGTCGAGGACGACGCCCTGCGCGCCGTGCTGGGACTGGCGGGGGACGACGCCGGCTGGGCCCGTACCGTGGCCCGCACGTTGCTCTATCTCGAGGTGGCCCGGGTGCTGCGGCGCGACTCCCGGTCCCGGCTGGTGCTGCATCCGCTGGTCCGCGACTTCTACCAGGCGCACGGCCGCCGGGAACAGCTCGACTGGCGGCAGGCGCACGAGCTGGCCTTCGCGTACTACCGCTCGGCGCTCGCGCCCGCCCCCGCCTCGCTCGACGACCTGGAGCCGGCGATCGAGGCGGTGCACCACGCGTGCCGGGCCGGGCGCTACGACGAGGCGTGCGACATCGCCTACGACCACGTCTACCTCGGCGACCGGGCGCTGGTGACCAGCGAGCTCAACGCGTACGAGGCGGCGCTGTCGATGTTCACCGGCTTCTTCCCCGGCGGCGACGTGCACGCCGAGCCGCTGCTGTCCGACCCCGACTCCCGGGGCTGGCTGCTGCACGAGGTCGCCGCCTGCCTGCAGATGCTGGGCCGGCTGCGGGAGGCGGCGAGCACGTTCCGGCGGGCGAGCGCCGCGTTCGTCGAGCTCGGCTCGTGGCACGAGGCGGCGGTCAGCTGCCAGAACGTGACCGAGTTGTACCTGCACCTGGGCGCCCTGAGCAGCTGCCGGCGGCTCATCCCGGAGGCGTTCGACCTGGCCGGACGGGCGGCCGACAAGGAGGACGAGCTCGTCGCCGAGACCCTGCGCGGCGCGCTCGCGCACATCGAGGGCCGCTCCACCGAGGCCGAGGCGGCGTTCGGGCACGCGTTGCGGATCGCCACCGCGCACACCCCGATCCCGGCGCTCTACAGCTCCAGCGGCACCCGGTACGCCGAGCACCTCATGCGGGTCGGCCGGTCCGCCGAGGCCCTCGCCGTGCTGCGCCGCAACGTCGAGATCTGCCGCACCGCGGGCTGGCTGGCCGACGTGGCCCGCAGTCACGTGGGCATCGGCGACGTGCACGTGGCCGCGGGCGACCTCGACGCCGCCCGGACCGCGTACGACGAGGCGCTGCGGGTCGCCCGCGGCATCACCCGCCGCGACGTGCTGGTCGCCGCGCTGCTCGGCCGCAGCCGCTTCGACATCGCCACCGGCGACCGCGGCGACTCGCTGACCCACGCGGTGCACGCGCTGCATCTGGCGATCATCGGGGGCTACCGGCTGTACGAGGTGGACGCCCGGATCGTGCTGGCCCAGCTGCGCGCGCACGCGGGCGACCCGGAGGCGGCCCGGGCGGAGCTGACCCAGGCCCAGGAGATCAGCATCGAGATCGGCTACTACTGGGGCGAACACGACGCGGCTGTGGCAGCGGGCGTCATCGAGCGCCTTCGAGGCGTTTAGCTCGACGGTGCTCTAAGGTCTCCCGCTGTGTGGGCGCCTTGGAAGCGGGGTTTTCACAACCCTCTGTGGCTGGACGGGGCTCTAAGGTCTCTCACTGTATGGGTGCCTTGGTAGCGGGGTTTTAACAACCCTCTGTGGCTGGACGGGGCTCTGAGGTCTCCCACTGTATGGGTGCCTTGGTAGCGGGGTTTTCACAACCCACTGGGGCTGGACGGGCACTGGAAGGTCTCAGCACTGTATGGGCGCCTTGGCAGCGGGGTTTTCCGTCGAATGTCCTGAAAAGCAGTGGGGGAGCTCCGCTCCACCCACACCCCCTCAAAACCGCACCTGGTCCTATCAGGAGCCGTTTGCTTGGTCGTCGGGTTGGCGGTCTGGCTGGGGTTCTGTTTGGGGTTCTGGTTTTGGCTCTGGGCCGACGATTCGGTCCAGTTGTTCGGGGCTGAGGCGGGGGTCGATCGGGGTGATGCGGCGGCGCCGGCGGGGCGGGTCGCGGGGGTCGTCCGGCTCGGCGGGTTCCGCGGGCTCGGTCACGGGACTCACGTTATCGCACGGGCGCCGATAGGGTCGCGCTCGGTCTGCTGCGGGCGGGCGGTTGAAAACAACCAAGCGTTTGCTTGCCTCAGGGCGGTACAACTGCTAAATCTTTTAAAGGATTTTTGGCAGTCACCTCCGGAGGTGAAGAGACGTGACAGCAGTCGCGGAGAGTGGAGTCAAGGAGGGCGGGGCGGCCGTCTGGTCGCCGCGCGTCACCCCGCCCATCGGGGTCGAGCTCACCGAGGCGCAGGCCCTGGCGTGCGCGTTCCGCATCCTGGCGGGCACCGGCTTCAGCGAGAACATCGCCGGGCACATCACCATGGTCAAGAACGCCGACGGCGACATGTGGATCAACCCGTGGGGCCTGTGGTGGGACGAGGTGAGCGCCTCGGACCTGTGTGTCGTCGACCGGGACGGTGCCGTGAAGGAGGGGCGCTGGGACGTCACCCCGGCGTTCCACATCCACACCGAGCTGCACCGCGCCCGGCCCGACGCGCGCGTGGTGGTGCACAACCACCCGTACTACGTGACCGTCCTGGCCGCGGTCGGGGTGCTGCCCGCGATCGTGCACCAGACCGGGTCGATGTTCGACGGGGACCTGGCGTTCGTGCACGAGTACACCGGCGAGGTGGACGACGCGGCGCTCGGGGCCGACCTCGCGCGGCGCATCGGGGACAAGTCCGTCGTCATCCTGGCCAGTCACGGGATCATCGTCACCGCGCCGACGATCCAGGAGGCGACCTACCGCTCGGCGAGCATCGACCGTGCGTGCCGGCTCGCGTACGACGTGATGCTCCTGGGCAAGGACCCGCTCGCGATCGCGCCGGGCCTGCGCCACGGCATGAAGAAGTCCCTGCTGGAGCGGGGATCGGACTACTTCTGGGCCGGCGCGGTCCGCAAGCTGCTGCGCCACGAACCCGACGTCCTCGAGTAGGAGAGCACATGGCTTCGATCGACGAACTGCTGCGCAACACCGGATTCACCACCGCCGACCGCAACAAGGTGACGTTCCTGCCCGATCCGCCCCGGCAGGAGCGCAAGTACACGTTCATCTCCGTCGACGACCACATCGTCGAGCCGCCGGACGCGTTCGACGGCCGGATGCCCGCCAAGTACGCCGAGCAGGCGCCGCACGTCATCGAGAAGGACGGCAGCCACGTCTGGGTGTACGACGGCAACGAGTTCCCCAACGTCGGCTTCAACGCCGTGGTCGGGCGCCCGGTCGACGAGTACGGCATGGAGCCGTGCCGGTTCGACGACATGCGCCGCGGATCGTGGGACATCCACGAGCGCATCAAGGACATGGACCTTTCCGGGGTGTACGCCTCGCTGTGCTTCCCGTCGTTCCTGCCGGGCTTCGCGGGGCAGCGCCTCCAGCTGTCCACACAGGACGCCGAGCTCGCCCTCGCGGCCACCCGCGCGTGGAACGACTGGAACATCGAGGCCTGGTCGGGCGCGTACCCCGATCGGATGATTCCCTGCCAGCTGCCGTACTTCCTCGACCCCGAGGTCGGCGCGCAGGAGATCTACCGCAACGCCGAGCGCGGCTTCAAGGCCGTCACCTTCAGCGAGGCGCCGCACATGCTCGGGCTGCCGTCCCTCCACACGGGACACTGGGACCCGATCATGCGGGCCTGCGCCGAGACCGGCACCGTGGTGAACCTCCACATCGGATCGTCGGGCACCTCCCCGTCGACCGCCGAGGACGCCCCGCCGGACGTGGTCGGCGTGCTGTTCTTCGGGTACTCGATGTTCTCCGCCGTCGACTGGCTGTACTCGCGCATCCCGGTGCGGTTCCCGGACATCAAGATCGTGCTCTCGGAGGGCGGGATCGGCTGGGTGCCCGGCCTCGTCGACCGGCTCAACCACATGCTGAGCTACCACGCGATGTACGGCACCTGGAAGGGCATCGAGCTCACCCCGGCCGAGGTCCTGCTGCGCAACTTCTACTTCTGCGCGGTCGAGGACCCGTCCTCGTTCGCCCTGCGCGACGTGATCGGCGTCGACCACATCCTGCTCGAACAGGACTACCCGCACTGCGACTCGACCTGGCCGCACACCCAGCGCACCATCGAGGAGGAGATCGGCGGGCTGCCGGCCGCGGACGTGCGCAAGATGACCTGGGAGAACGCCTCCAAGCTGTACCGGCACCCGGTTCCGGCCGCCGTGCAGCAGGACCCCGACGCCTACTAGGCTCGATGTCGTGGAGCCCCGGGTACGCGTCCATCGGCTCGCCGAGCAGGTCGCCGACCGCATCCGGGCGCAGATCATCAGCGGCGAGCTGGCCGACGGCGACCCGCTGCCGAAGTCGGAGGAGCTGAGCCGGCGCTACCCGGTCAGCCTGCCGACCCTGCGCGAGGCGATGCGCATCCTGGAGGCCGAGGGTCTCATCACGGTCCGCCGGGGGCGGCTGGGCGGTGCCGTCGTGCACCGGCCGTCCCCGGCGAACCTCGGGTACAACCTCGGGCTCGTCCTCGCCGCCCAGCACTCGGACATCGGTGACGTGGCGGTCGCGCTGCGTCACGTCGAGCCGGCGTGTGCGGCGTTGTGCGCGGCCCGGCCGGACCGCGCCACGACGGTCGTGCCGCGGCTGCGGGAGCTGCACGAGGAGTACCTCGCGAGCATCGGCGACCTGCCCACCGTGGTCGGGGTGTCGCGCCGGTTCCACGAGGCCCTGGTCGAGCTGTGCGGCAACCCGCCGCTGATCGTGCTCGCGGGGGCGCTGGAGGCGCTGTGGTCCAGCCACGAGGAGGGCTGGGCGAGTCGCACCGAGCCTCGAGGTGTACCGCTCGGGCAGCGCCGCGAGTCCGGCGAGGTCCACGGCCGGATTTTGGAGCTGATCGAGGCGGGGGAGCCGGCGGCGGTGCACCAGCTCGTCGCCGCCCACCTGGCCACCGCGCAGCGCAACCCCAAGCCGGCCGGGTCACCCACGATCGACCTCACTCTGCTGAGGGAGCTCATGCGACCATCAGGCGAGGCGGGCGTTCCGGGCTGAGCGGGCCTGCTACGTTCGGCCCATGGCAGAGCTGGTCGCGGACCCGGTCCCCGAGACGCGGCCCGGGTATCGCGCGCTCGCCCGCAACTCGGCGATCGCGGCCGGCGCGGTGGTCGCCAACGGACTGCTGAGCGCGGCGATCCTCGCGCTGTGCGCGAAACTGGGGCAGACCGCCGAGATCGGCGCGTACACGGTCATGACGTCCGCGCTCGCGTTCGTCGTCATCTTCCTCAGCGGCGGCTCCACCCTGCTCTACCTCAACGGCACCGAGGAGCAGCGCGCCCTCGTGCGCAGCCAGTGGATGCTCGTCGTCGTCCCCGGCCTGCTGCTCGGCACCGTGGCCGTGGGCGCCTTCTACGCCGCACGAGGGTACGGGATCGGCGCCCTGGCCGCGGCCGGCGTCATCGCGCTCGGCAACGGGCTCGCCACCCTGCAGCTGTCCGACTTCAGCCGCCGGATGCGCTTCCTGGAGAGCGCGGTGCTCATCTGCGTCAGCAAGGCCGTCTCGCTCGTGCTCGTCGTGCTCGGCGTGCCGCTCACCCTGGCGCTCGCGGTGATCGGGCTCGCCCAGCTGCTCGCCGGTGAACTGATCCTCGGCAAGCACGGCTCGCTGCGGGCCAAGCTCCTGCACGGGCTGTCGTTCCGGCGGGCGATCCAGGGGTACAAGAGCAGCCGTCATCTTTTCGGCTATTCCCTCGGCGAACTGTATGTGGCCCGGTTCGGCACGCTCGTGCTCTCCCTGGTCGCCAGCCCGGCGGTGATGGGCAGCTTCGGCGCCATCGTCACCGCCTACCAGGCCATCGGCGGCGTCGTGCAGTCCGCGTTGCAGGTCCCGATGGTCGCCCGCGCGCGCGACCGGCTCGGCATCGAACGCTCCGCCCACCCGGCCGGCTTCTCGATCGCGGTCGCACTGGCCTGCGCCGTGCCGATGGCGGCCGCGGTCGCCGTGCTCGCCCCGTTCCTGACCGGCACCGTCCTGTCCCTGCCGCACCACCAGGCGGCCGCCTGGCTGGCCGTGTTCATGCTCGCGCTGCCGTTCATGGCGGTCACCCGCGCCCTGCTGTTCAACTGGATCGGCGACGCCCACTACAGCCGGGCGACCAAGGCGATCGCGATCCTCGCCGGAGTCCTCACCGTCACGGTCGCCGCGGGTGTACCGCTGTTCGGCCCCCTCGGCACCGCCGCCGCCACCGCCGCCGCGGAGGCCGTCGCCCTGGCGGTCATCCTTGCCACCCTCCAGCGGAGGGCGTATACCTTGCGCGCGTGAAGATGAGGGTCGCCATCGGCGTCGCGGTCGCACTGGTCCTGTCCTGCTGTGGATTCACGCTGTACCGCCACTTCGCCCCGAATCATCACGCGTTCGGCGACAAGGGCTGCTACGCGAGCACCACCAACGTCGAGGAGCTCTCGCCCGCCCCGTGCAGTAAGCCCCACCAGGCCGAGATCGTCGACTTCTTCTACCCCGACGGCGCCGAGACCGGCTGCCACAAGGCGGCCGAGGACTTCCTGGGCGGCCCGCTCGCCGACGCGCGGGTCGAGCTGCGGCGCCTGCCGTACGTGCGCGAGGACTTCACCTCCCTCGCCTGCGCGCTCGTCGTCACCACCGACTCCGACGACGCCGAAACCGAGTACGCCGGCACCCTGCACGGCGCGATGTCCGGCGACCGCCCGATCGCGATCCGGTGCGGCCGCTACGACGAGGGCCGCCTGGAATATCGTGAGTGCGGCGCCGACCACACGGCCGAGTACGTCGGCTCGGTCACCGACGGCGGCGACCACGAGGGCAGCTGCCGGCAGACGGCCGCCGCGTACCTGGGCCAGCCCGTGGACGATTTCGCCGCCCGCAAGGACCTGCGCGCGTACGTGCTGGGCTCCCCGCGCGACGGCCGTACCGGCTGCGTGGTCTCGTTGCTGCCGGGCAAGACCGGCCTGACCACCTCCCTCAAGAACCACGGCCCCGCCACGGTGACCGCCTGACGCGCCGGGATCTGACCTTCAGGAGCGCGCGGCGATGTGGACGAAGGAGCGGACGAGCGGGGTCACCCGGTCGGCGCGCCAGGCGATCAGCAGGCGGCTCGGTGCCCGGTCGTGCACCGGCACCGTGACGAGGCCCGGCGGCAGCGGCTGGTCCAGCGGGGCGAGGGCCGACGTGCCGTTCCACAGCACCGACTGCAGGCACTCCTGGATCGTGCGCAGGACCGGGGCGTCCGGGTGCGGCGGCCCGGTCCAGTACGCCGCCCACGCCGCGTCCGTCCCCTCCGGCAGGCGGATCCAGCGGCGGTCGCCCAGGTCGCCGACCGCGACCGACGAGGCGCGGGTGAGCGGGTCGCCGGCGCGTACCACGACGCCGACCGGCTCGCTCGTGAGGGCGTGCACGCGCAGGCCGGTCTCGTCGAACGGGGCGCGGGTGAACGCCACGTCGACCAGGCCCGTGCGCAGGCCCGCGGTCGGGTCGCTCAGGTCGGACTCGTGCACCGAGACCGTCACGTGCGGGTGCTCGGCGCGGAACGCGGCCACGAGGCGGCCGCTGAGCAGTTCGGCGGTGTCGGCGAGGGTACCGACGGCCAGCGTCGCCGTGCCGGCGGCGTCGCGGACCCGCTCGCGCAGCCGGTCGGCCTGCTCCAGCAGGGCGCGGGCCTCGGCGTAGAGGGCGTCGCCGGCCGGGGTTGGACTCACCCCCTGCGGGGTCCGGTCGAGCAGCGTCGCGCCGAGGTCGCGCTCCAACCGGCGCAGCGCCCGGCTCAGCGGCGGCTGGGTCATGTGCAGGCGGGCCGCCGCCCGGCCGACGTGGCGCTCCTCGACCACGGCCTGGAAGTACCGCAGCAACCGCAGGTCCACCCGCGCACGATACCCAGAAGGTATGCGCGCCGCCCGTTCGGACTTGGACGGCCGGGGTGCGCCGGGGCGACGGTGGTCCCATGGACAACCTTCGCGTCATCACCAGCCGGTCGGACGCCACCGAGGCGCTGTTCGAACGCCCGAACGTGCAGACCCGCCCGACGCTGCCCGACATCTTCCGCGCGCTCGTCGACGGCGAGGCGGACGTGGCCGAGTTCGGGCTCACGTTCTACTTGCGGGCGTTGGACGCGGGCGCACCGTACACGGCGATCCCGGTCTTTCCGACCCGGGTCTTCCGGCACTCGTCGGTGTTCGTGCACGCCGGCAGCGACATCACCGGCCCGGCCGACCTCACCGGCCGCACGATCGGCGAGTTCGGCGTCTACGGCCAGGACTCCGGCGTGTGGATCAAGGGCGCGCTGATGGACGAGCACGGCTTCCGCCCGGAGACGAACCGCTGGGTGATCGGCGGCCTCGACCGGCCGATGGCGCCGTTCGACTTCACCACCCACCCGCACCCGGCCGGCGTCGACGTGCGCCGCGCGCCCGACGGCAGGACGCTGAGCGGCATGCTCGCATCCGGCGAGATCGACGCCCTGTTCACCGCGAACGTGCCGCAGCCGGTGCTCGATCGCTCACCCGCCGTCCGCCGCCTGTTCCCCGACTACGAAACGGCCGAACGCGACTATTTCCGGCGCACCGGCATCTTCCCGATGATGCACCTGCTCGCCGCGCCGCGCGCCCTGTTCGCCGATCGCCCCGGCCTGGCGCGCACGGTCTACGACGCCTTCCTGGAAGCCAAGAACAAGGGCCTGCAGCGGTACCGTGCCAACGAACGCCTCTACCAGGCGCACCACCTGCTGCCGTGGACGAACGCCCTGTACGAGCGCAACGCCGAACTGTTCGCGGAGGACTGGTGGCCGTACGGCATCGCCGCGAACCGCACGGCGCTGGACACGTTCCTGCGGTACCACCACGAGCAGGGCCTATCGCCGCGCCGCTGGACCGTCGAGGAGCTCTTCGCCCCGGAACTGCTGGACACGTAAGCTTCGGTGACCATGGAGCCGTTCCCCCTGCCGCCCTGTGAGCCCGGCTTTCAGGATCTCGACGCCGTGGCCGCCGCCGTCGAGGCGTGGGCCCGCTGCGACGCGATGGCCGAGCTGGTCGCCGAGTTCGGTGGCGACGCGCGCGGCGACCTCGACCGGCTCGCCGACTTCTCGGCCGTCTGGGACTACCGGGCCGGGGTCAGGGAGCGGTTCGACACCGAGCGGATCGACTTCGAGCCCGAGCGCGACGCGCGGGTGCGCGACCTGATGCACGGGCTCGGCATGGGCGGCCCGCCGGCGCCGCGGCACGCGCGGTACGACCACGTCCTCGTGCTCGGCGGCGGCATCCGGGTCGCGCTCGGCCGTACCGACTACACCGCCCGGCTCCTGGCCGCGGGAACGACCACGCGCACGCTCACCGGGCTGGGCAGTCACCGCTACCGCGACGACCGCGAGTTCCGCGAGGCCGAACGGCTCGGCCTGCCCGGCGTCGAGACCGAGGCCGACATGATGGCCGCGGCGTTCACGAAGTTCTTCGCGCTCGGCGCGCCCACGCGGGTGAACGAGCACCATCGCGCCTGGGCCGGCGAGCGCCACGTGCTCGCCGCGCCGTCGACGCGGCCGCCGCTGCGGGCGAACACGGCCGACACGCTCATCGGCTGGGCCGAGATCGTGCACGAGCCGAAGCCGGACGAGCGCGTGCTGCTGGTGACCAACGCGCCCTACGTGCGGCACCAGCACTGCGACGCGATCAGGCTGCTCGGCAGCAGGTACGGCTGCGGCATCGAGACCGTCGGCTACGACGACGCCGCGACCGCCGCCTGGGGGCGCCCGCTCAGCACCACCGAGCTCCTGCAGGAGGTGCGCTCGTCGATCCTCGCCATGCGCAACCTGCACCGGCGGTAGGAGTCCGCGCTCATACCGTACGGCGTGCGGGGTGCAGGATACCCAGAACGCGCGATTCGGTAACTTGGAGTAATCACCTTGCTACGGTCGGCGCCATGACCACGGGTGCTGTGCCACCCAGCCACCTCGCGCGGAAGCCGGTGAGTGCACGTGCCTGACCTAGCCGATCCCACCATCAGTTCCATCAAGCGCGGCGACCTGAGGATCCACACCTTCACGGCGCCCGACGACTTCCTCGCCGACTCGACCCACGTGCTGGAGACCGACGGGGCCCTCGTGGTCATCGACGGGCAGTTCGTCGCGCCCTACGCGGTCGCCTTCCGGCGCTTCGTCGACGCCTTCGACAAGCCGATCCGCAAGTTGTACCTGAGTCACTCCCACGTCGACCACTGGTTCGGGCTCAGCACGGCGTTCCCGGACGTGCCCGTCTGGGCCGCCGAGGCGACGATCGAGGAGCTGCGGCACACCGCCGAGTCCGAGCGGGCCGCCCGGCGGATGCAGTACGGCCCGATGGTCCCCGACGCCGTCGTGATGCCCCAGCACGTGGCCGAGCCGGGCCACGACACCGTCGACGGCGTCGACTACCACCTCGACGTCGTGCGCAACGCCGAGTGCGGCGCCCAGCTCGTGCTCACCCTGCCCGGGCACGGCGTCACGATCGCGCAGGACCTCGTGTACAGCCAGACGCACGTCTACGTCACCCGCGACGCCGCCAACACCGTCGCCCTGCTGCGCATCATGGCCACCTCCGGCTCCGACGTGTTCCTGGCCGGGCACGGGCCGGTCGCCGACTCCGCCGAGGTGCTGCACAACGCCGACTACCTCGCCTTCGCCGAGCAGCGCCTGGCCCACGACGACCCGGCCACGTTCAAGGAGGCGCTGCTGGCCGCGTACCCGCAACGGCGCTGCCCCCAGCTGCTGGACATCTTCATCCCGCGCCTGTACGAGACGTCCACAGTGGAGGCGCTGCGATAACCCCGAGCGCGCTGCGTGACGCTGGGTGAGCGGGGCAGCGGGGATGCGCGACGGCCGGATAGCATGCGGTGGGGGAAATCCGACGCACGCGCCGCGCCGATCGTGCGTGCGCCGCGATCACTTCGGGTAAGAAGATCCCGCGCCGCCCGGGCGGCGCTCAGGGGTGCGCGCGAACATGCCGCTGCACAACGTGGATGCACGAGGCAAGCGGAGGATTCGCGTGACGTACCGATGGGACATCCGCACCGACGGCCCGGCGCACTTATGGACGGCGGCCGAACGCGCCGGCCGCCTGCGCACCACCCTGCACGCCATCGCCGCCGCGTTCCCCGGCGAGGCCGACACGGTCCGGATGACCCCCGGCGGCGACCAGACACCCGTCGGTGCGCCGTCGCTCGTCCGCGACCTCGAAGCCGCCGGCCCCGAACCGCTCACCCTGGGCCGCGGCCGGCTCTGGATCACCTGGCACGAGGCCGAGCGCGGCCGGGCCGGCCTGCACGTCGGCACCAAGCCGCTGCTGAACCCGGTCCTCGAGGAGCACCTGCCCGCCGTCGCGGGCCTCGTCGCCGAGCTCGGCCGGGCGTGGGAGGCCGACTACGCCTGGATCGACCTGGTGCACGTACGCGAGGAATGGAACCGCCCCGAACCCGGCGCGCCGGTCTTCTCGCTGGCCACCTGGCTGCGCACCACCGCCGCGCGAACCGACACGGACGGCCTGGACGTCGACGTGACCGACACCGGCGACGGCCGGCTCATCGTGCTGCGCCTGCCCCCGGCCGCGGTCGGCAACGACGAGGACGGCACCGTCAGCGGCGGCCGGGCCCTGGTGCAAGCCCTGGCCGCGAACACCGTGCGGCCCGGCGCCGGCCCGGCCAAGTAGCCCCGTATCCTGTGACAATGGTCGATGCCACGTCCTGTGTGGACACCATCGTGGGCATCGTGCGCAAGGTCTCTCCGCCCGACGCCGTGCGGTCCGTCCTGCTCGCCGAGGTCGACGACCACTACACGGGCACCCGGATGGAGTTCCATTCGGCGACGGGCCCGCTGGACAGCAGCGGCTGGGTCGTGTTCGCCGACCCGTGGACCGACGAGCTGAGCGACACCCTGCTCGCCCTGCGGGCCGTCATGGTCGCCCAGGGCAGCCCGTCGCGGTTCGGCCTGACGTTCACCGTGCAGGGCGACGGGGCCTTCGACGTCAGCGTGACGTACGAGATGCCGCCAGATCTTCCCTGGATCCACTGAAGAACGCCTTGATCGGCTCGACGACCCGCTCCGGCGCCCGGTTGATCCCGTCGTGCCCGCAGCGCGCGACCGGCAGCACCCGCGCCCGCGGGATGGCGCCGGCGAGGGCCTCATTGACCGGCTTGTAGTACGGCGGCCCGGCGACCCGTAGGCGAGCAGCACCTCGGCCTTGACGCCGGCCCACTGCGCCGCGGGCCCGTCGGCGAGCCGGATCTGCTGCGTCTCGTCGAGCGTCTGGGGCAGCAGCCCGCCCATCATCCGCCCGACCGGGGTGCGCAGGAACAGCCGGCAGAGCGCGATCCGCGCCCCGAGCGGCAGCCGGGCCAGCCCGGAGTGCGTGTTGATCCCGCCGGTGGTGATGGCCATGCTGCGCGGAATGTCCCCGTCGGCCGCCGCCTGCCGAGCGTCGTCGAGCCATTCGCCCGGATTCATCCCGTCCACGCCCACGGCCGCGTCGTAGACCGCGAGCCGCTCGATGGGCAGCGTCTTGGCCGCCTCGAGCGCGATGAACCCGCCGGAGCTGTGCCCGATGACGTTGCTGCTCCCGGTGGCCCGCAACACCGCCGCGAGATCGTCGATGTCCTGCGCGAACGTGTACGGCTCCCGGCGCGGCCCGGCATCCGCCCGCCCGCGCCGGTTGTAGAGGTGCACGGTGAACCGGTCGGCGAGCCGGTGCGCGAGTCGCTGGTACACGGCGATCGTCACGCCGCCGCCGTGCACCACGACGATCCCGGGCCCGCTGCCGAAGCTGTGCACCACGATGTCCGCCCCGTCGGGCGCCTGCACCCGCTGCTCCATGCCTCCCCCTCCGTCGAGCAACTGCGAACGACGTTAGCAGTTTAGCACGGGACGGCGCGGAAGTGAGAAAGTTCGGGGCGGCATGCAACCCGCAGCGGGTCGGGAGTCGTGAGTAGCGCATGACGGAACGGGACACGGCGTTCGCCGAGTACTTCGCCGCGCGGTCGGACGCGATGCGCGGCACGGCGTTTCTGCTGTGCGGGGATTGGCACCGGGCCGAGGACCTCACGCAACAGGCGTTCACGAAGTTGTACCTCGCCTGGAACCGGGTCTCGCGGCACGAGGTGCTCGACGGGTACGTGCGGCGCACGCTGGTCCGCACGTACCTCGATGAGCGACGGCTCGGCTGGTGGCGGCGCGTGCGCACCACCGGCACGCCGCCGGAGCGGGTCGCCCTCGACCCGGGGCCGGAGGAGCGGGTGGCGGTGCTCGCGGCGCTGTCCGCGGTGCCGGCCCGGCAGCGCGCCGTGCTGATCCTGCGGTACTGGGAGGACCTGTCCGTCGAGGAGACCGCCGAGCTGCTCGGCTGCTCCGAGGGCACGGTCAAGAGCCAGGCGTCGCGGGGACTGCAGACCCTGCGCAGCCGGCTCAGCCCGACGTTCTCGACCGACTGACCCACCGCTGCGGACCGAAGTGAGCGCGAATAGACATGGGTGAATAGGAATGGACGAACACAACTTCCGGGCCTCGTTGCGCGACGCCCTCGAACACAGCAACCAGCCGCCGGGCATGCGGCCCGAGGTCGCGCTGGCGGAGGGCCGCCGGGCCGCCCGCCGGCGGACGGCCGCCATCGGGGGCGCGGGCGTCGGCGTGCTCGCGGCGCTGACCGCGGTGGGCGTGGCGGCGACCGCGGGCGGGGCCCCGGCCGGGCAGCAGGCGGCCGGACCGGGCCGGCCGAGCGTGGCCGCCACCGCGCCCGCGCCGGCCGGGACCGCCGGGCCGTCGCCGGTGCCGATCGGCAGCGACACCAAGGAGGTCTGGCCCACCGGCCCGGACGGCACGCCGCAGGGCGACCGCACGGCTCGGGCCGGGGTGAAGTACGACAAGGCCAACGCGCTGCTGGAGCACCTGCTCACGCTCGTTCCGGCCGGCTACACGGCCGCCGACGACAAGGGCGGCGACAACGCGATCCCCTCGCGGAACACGCAGGCCCAGTTCGAGGACCGGAGCGGCGGCAAGGACCGGTGGAGCTACCTGTCGTCGGTCGAGATCCGCAAGGACGGCCGGGCTGGGCAGATCGTCGTGTCCGTGTACGAGCCGGGGCTGCGCAACACCGGCGCGAGCGGCCCGTGCGACCTGCAGTTCTGGTCGAAGGCGGCCAGCTGCAAGATCGTGAAGGTGGGCGGCAAGGACGTCGCCGTGGCCACCGGGGGCGAGCAGGACGACCGGATCGACCGCTGGGCGGGCTACATCCACCCCGACGGTACGGTCGTCTACGTCGCCCTGTCCCGCTACGGCAACTTCGGGCTGGCCCTGGACCACGCGGGCAACCCGCTGGAGCAGCTGCCGTTCGACGACCAGCAGCTGGCCGCGCTCGCCCTCGACCCGGCCCTGCACATCACGGCCTGAGTCACACCGCCCGCTCGATCTCCTCCGCCAGGGCCTGGTCGCCCTGGCGGAGGGCGCCGCCGGCCATGGTGTCGAAGAACAGCCGCCGGCAGCCGTCGAGCTCGGCGTAGACCGTGCCGCCGGTGCCGTCGGGCCGCAGGAACAGCGCGAACCGGCTCGCGTGGGCCGTGCACGGGGACGGCGGGCCGGCGGCGAGGAGCTTGGCCCGCAACGGCGTCCAGCGCTCCTCGGCCAGCGCCCCGCCCCGGTCGAAGTCGCCGCGAGGCTTGCCGCTGCCCTGTTCTGCGGGCTCTACACGGTACAAGCAGAGCCGCACTTGGCCCTTGGGCGCGTCGACCGGGCGCTTGGCGTAGTCGATGCTCCCCAGGTCGGCCGTGACCGCCCCGACCATGTCCGCCCAGGCCATCTGGCAGCCGGTGCTCGCCGCGGCCGAGGACGTCATCTCCCGCAGCACCCGCGTGCGCACCGTGGTGAGCTCCAGCCGCTCGACGGCCTGGCGGGCCTCGATCCGCAGCTTGCCGCACGCGTCGGTGGCGACACCCGGGCGCAGCCACCGGCCGCCGGCGTCGAGCACCGCGAACCACGCGATGCCGGGCAGGTCCATGGTGCACGCCGAGGTGGTGCGCGGCTGGTCGGGCAGGCGCAGCGCCGCGGTCAGGGCGGCCACGTCGGTCCCGCGCCGCTCCCGCTGCACCACGTCCTCGCCGCCGTCGGCCCGGGGCTGGATCGGCTCGTCGCACACGACGACCGCGGCGGGGGTGAAATCGGCCGGGAGCCGCGGCAGCTCCAGCGCGTCCGGACCGGCGACGGTCTGGGCCGCGGCCGTCTCGCAGGAGGTCCAGGCGGGGTTGATGATCGGTGCTCCGGTCGCCACCGGGGGCACGGCCGGGTGGTCGCCGGTGTCCCTGGGGGCGCAGGCGGTGAGCCCGGCGAGGGCGAGGACGAGGACCGCGAGGCTTCGCATGCCTGTTCCGACGCTTGCCGGACACGCGAGGTTCCGTCAGCCGAGGGCCTCCAGGAACTGCTTGGCCCAGCGACCGACGTCGTTGGCCCGCACCGTCTCGCGCATCTTGCGCATCCGCGCGGCCAGGTCGTCCGGGCTCGCCGCGATCGCCGCGTTGATGCCGCGCTTGAGGTCGTCGACGTCGTACGGGTTGACCAGGAACGCGTCGGACAGCTCGCTCGCGGCCCCGGTGAACTCGCTGAGCACGAGCGCGCCGCCCTCGTCGCGGCGGGCCGCCACGTACTCCTTGGCGACCAGGTTCATCCCGTCGCGCAGCGGCGTGACCAGCATGATGTCGGCCGCCAGGTACAGCGCGACGAGCTCGGCCCGGCTGCGCGACTGGAACAGGTAGTGCAGCGGTGCCCGGCCGACGTCGCCGAACTCGCCGTTGATCCGGCCGACCTCGCGCTCGACGCGCTCCCGCAGCTGCTGGTACTGCGCGACCCGCATCCGGCTCGGCGTGGCCACCTGCACCAGCACGGCCTCCTCGTTGCTCACCGTGCCGTCCGCGAGCAGCTCGCCGTAGGCCTCGATGCGCTGGTCGATGCCCTTGGTGTAGTCCAGCCGGTCGACGCCGAGCAGCAGCAGCCGGCGGTCGCCGCCGAGGTCCTTGCGCAGCCGGCGGGCCTCCTCCTGGACCTCCGGGTCGGCGGCCAGCTCGTCGATCTCGGACACGTCGATCGAGATCGGGAAGGCGCGGGCGGTGACGGTGCGCCCCTCGTACTCCACCCGCTCACCCTCCGGCCGCAGCCCGAGCAGCTGCGTGGTGAGCCGCAGGAAGTTCTGCGCCGCGAGGGGCTGCTGGAAGCCGACCAGGTCGGCGCCGAGCAGCCCGCGCACGAAGTCGGTCCGCCGCGGCAGCTGCATGAACAGCTCGACCGGCGGGAACGGGATGTGCAGGAAGAACCCGATGCGCAGGTCGGGCCGCAGCTCGCGGAGCATGCCGGGCACGAGCATCAGCTGGTAGTCGTGCACCCAGACGGTGGCCCCCTCGGCGGCGACGGCCGCGGCCGCCTCGGCGAAGCGCATGTTCACCGCCTGGTAGGCCACCCGCCACGGCCGGTGGTGCACCGAGGGCTCGACCCCGTCGTGGAACAGCGGCCAGATCGTCGAGTTGGACTGGCCCTCGTAGTAGCGGTCGATGTCGTCGGCGCTGAGCTCGACCGGGTGGATGTGCACGCCCTCGTGCTCGAACGGCTCCGGCCGCTCGTCGGGGTTGCCGGTCCAGCCCACCCAGGCGCCGCCGGAGCTGCGCGTGATCGGCTGCAGCGCGCTCACCAGGCCGCCCGGCCCGGCGTCGACCGGCAGGCGGTTGGCCACTACCACGAAACGCTTCACGGCCCTAGCTGTACCGCATGCGGGCGGGATGAAACGTGGGAAGGGCCCCCGGTCACCCGGGGGCCCTCGTTCGTTGCCGTGGTGCTACAGGTGGTTTAGAGCGCCGGGTAGGCGTTCTGCATCAGCTGCTGGAACTGCGCCGAGAACCACGCACCCGAGATGGGGGCGTTCGGCAGCGCGCCCGACGGGCTGTTGCCGTTGCGGCCGTTGCCGCCGTAGCTCGGGTCGCACATGCCGTCGAAGCCCTTGCCGCCGGGGTTGTTCGGGCCGGTCGGGACCAGCGAGCTGGAACCGTCCGACTCGCCCGGGGGCTTGATCCACACGTAGGCGTCGATGCCCGCGGCCGGCGTGGCCCGCGGACGCTCGCCGAGACCCGCACCGCTCTGGTTGCACCAGTTGCCGGCGTGGATGCGCCGGTCGATGCGGGACGCGTTGACGTAGGTGTTCACGTCGGTCGAGGTGCTCGCCGCGGTGGGCCGGGCCGAGCCGCCCCAGCCGTTGCGGGAGGTGTCGATCAGCATGCCGATGTTGGAGTTGAAGCCCAGGGACACCAGCTGGTTGCGGAAGGCCTGGGCGAAGGTGAGCTCATCGGTGTACTGGTTCCAGTCGATCCACTTGGACTGGCGGATGTTCTGGCCGCCGACCGTGACGGTGGGCTGGATGAACGGCTCGGACAGGGCCGAGTAGTTCGCCGTGTTGGTGATGAAGCCGTCGACGGTCGCGAAACCGCCGGTGGCACCCTGCACGGTCTGGGCGAACAGCTGGGCCGACGGGTTGAAGTTGCTGTCCCAGCCGAGCCAGCCGTGGTGGGCCGCGTCGATGTAGTTGTAGATGTTCGTGCCGGCGGCGTGGAACTTGCTCAGGGCGTACTGGATGCCCTTCTGGTAGTTCCCGTTCGCCTTCATCGTCGCGCAGGCGGCGGTGGCGCCGGCCTCGCCACCCGCGTTGGTCACCAGGTTCGGCAGCGAGTCGATCTCGACGATGTTGACGATGCGGATCCCGGCGTACTTGGAGTTCGCCTCGACCGCCGCGATCGCGTCGATGTACTCGGACTTGTACCGGTCGATCTCGGTCGGGCCGAGCTCACCGTTGGAGGCCAGCGCCGCGCAGTCCCGGCCGGGCAGGTCGTAGATCACGAACTGGGCCAGCGTCGCGCCCTGGGCGAGCGCGTTGTCGAGGTGCGCCGCGAGGCTGGTGGTGTAGCCCGAGCCGGACGGGGCCGAGATGGCCGCGATCGAGTCGAGCCAGACGCCGGTCGGCTGGTTGGAGACCCGGCTGCCGCCGGCCTCCGCGGCGGCCTTGGCCGACCAGTCCGGGTTGACGTACCACTTGGCGCCCACGTACGGGTTGTCGACGTGGGTGCCGTTGTTGCCGCCGCCGGTGGTGACGCTGACCGCCGCCGCCGAGCTGGTGGCCGTCTTGTTGGCCGCGCTGGTCGCCTTGGCGGTCAGCGAGTAGTTGCCCGCGGCCACGTTGGTCCAGCTGAACGTGTACGGGGCGGAGGTGTCGGTGCCGAGCAGGGTCGAGCCGTTGTAGAACTCGACCTTGCTGATCGTGCTGCCGCTCACGCTGGCGGAGGCGGCGAGGCTGATCGTGGCCGGCGCGGTGTACGACGAGCCGCTGGTCGGGCTGGTCAGCGACACGGTCGGGGTGCCGCTGGTCGGGTTCGACGGCGAGGTCGAGGCCGACGGCGACTGCGAGGACGGACCGCCCGTGGTGCCGCCGGTGCAGGCGGTGCCGTTGAGCGTGAAGTTGGTGCCGGCCGGGTTGCTGCCACTCCAGTTGCCCGTGAAGCCGAACGAGACCACGCCGTTGGTGCCGACGTTGCCGTTGTAGGCCATGTTCGTGGCGTTGACGTGCACGCCCGACTGGGTCTTGTTGGCGTTCCAGATCTGCGTGATCGTCTGCGAGCTGTTGCCGAAGTCCCAGCCGACGTTCCAGGCGGTGAGCGCGTCACCGAGGTTGGTGACGTCGACCTGGGCCTGGAAGCCGCCCGGCCACGAGCTCACGATCGCGTACTTGGCCGAACACCCGGCGGCCGCGGACGCCTGGTTGGCGACCACGACGGCACCGGCGGTCGCCACGAGGGCGGCGGCCGATATGAGGGCGATCTTGCGCCTCATCGACTCTCCTTACATTGACGGGTCGGAATCGAGGTGGGGATTACCGTCCGTACCGTCCCGGGACCGCGTCAAGGCGGTCTCCGTCGGATGCGCCGTCTACCTCGTAAGTGCCTGGTAACGCGCCTGAAACTTACGCTGCAAGCCACCCCGGGAGTGCGGGTCGCGGAGTCCCCGGAAGATCGGCTTTCGCCAGAACGCCCGTCTCCCCAGTTGGCGACTCCACGCGAGCGCGATGCTGCCACGAAACTTTTGGGCCCGAAATGTCGATCAGCCGCCGTTTCCGGGGCCGGGTGATCCATCGATGGCTGGCGACCGCAATCGCTTTCGAAACTGTGTGCACCGCCCGTGAAAGTTACGCACCGTCGGCGTGAATGCGCTCCCGCGCCGACGCGGGCCGGGCCGGGTCGGCGCGGGCAGGGCCGGGTTGGCGGCGGGGCCGCCCAACGCGAATCGACCTTGGCCCGACGTATTGACGCTCGTCGTGCCGTGGCGAAGACTGACAACGTTGACGTAACCGCCTGTTTCATGCGGCTGCCACCGCAGCGGGCGGGTTTTGACAACGTTGTCAGGGAGGGCACGTTGAGACGTCTGCTGTGCGTTCTGCTCCTGGCCGCGGCCGCGCTGGTCGCGCTGCCGTCCGGGCCGGCCTCGGCCGGCACTGTCGCCGACTATCCCGAGTTCCCGTACCCCGCCACCGCCTACGACGAGCCGTACCGCGGGCAGTTCCACTTCAGCCCCCGCGCGGGCTGGATGAACGACCCGAACGGCATGGTGTACTACCGCGGCACGTACCACCTGTTCTTCCAGCACAACCCGCACGGCCTGGGCTGGGACACGATGCACTGGGGCCACGCCACGAGCACCGACATGGTGCACTGGACCCAGCGGCCGATCGCCCTCGAGCCGGGCGTGCACGCCGGGGATCTGTGGTCCGGCAACGGGGTCGTCGACACCGCGAACGTCACCGGGCTCAAGTCCGGCGACGACGACCCGATCCTCGTGTTCTCCGGCACGAACGGGGTCACGGTGCAGTACAGCACCGACGGCGCCCGGACCTTCCAGTCCTTCGACCACGGCCGCAAGGTCGCCGTGCCGAGCGGGACCAGCCGCGACCCGCACGTGTTCTGGCACGCCGCCTCCGGCCGGTGGGCCATGGTGGTGTGGAACGACGGCGGCGGCAACGGGGCCACGTTCTACACGTCGGCGAACCTGCTCGACTGGACGTACGCGAGCCGCTTCGCCGCCGGCTGGTTCTTCGAGTGCCCGGACATGTTCCCGCTCAACGTGGACGGCAGCGCGGCCGGCCAGAAGTGGGTGCTCACCGACGCCTCCGGGGAGTACACCATCGGATCGTTCGACGGCACCACGTTCCGCTCCGACTGGTCGTCGCCGCAGCGCATGGACCTCGGCACGAATACGGCCGACGGCACCTTCTACGCCGGCCAGACGTTCACCGGCGTCCCGGACGGCCGGGTGATCCAGATGAGCTGGCAGCCGGGCAACCACGGCAGCACGTGGACCGGCGACCAGACGTTCCCGGCGGAGCTTGCCTTGAAGAGCTTCCCCGAGGGTGTACGGCTCACCCGCACGCCGATCCGCGAGCTCGCCTCGCTGCGGTCCGGCGGCATCGCCCTCGGCAGCCGCACCGTCAACGGCGGCATGGCGATCACGGCCGCCGACACCTATGAGGTGACCGCCGAGTTCGACCTCGCCGGCGCCACCGCGAGCGCGTTCGGGCTGCGGCTGCACACCCGCGCGGACGGGACCTACGACCGCGCGGTGGCCTATGACCGCGGTGCGTCCACGTTGTACGGTCGCCCGCTCGCCCCCGTCAACGGCCGGGTCAAGATGCGCGTGCTCGTCGATCGCGGACAGCTGGAGGTGTTCGGCAACGACGGCCGGCTCTCGGTGAGCGACAACGTCAACTTCAACTCCGCGAGCACCAGCCAGGGCCTGCAGGTGTACTCCGAGAACGGCGCCGTCACGCTCACCTCACTGCAGTTCTACCGCCTCGGCAAGACCTGGGGCACCGGTGAGTCCACACTGGACGGCAACCTGGCCGGCCCGTGGACCGCGAACGGCGGCACCTGGACGGACGTGGCCGGCGGCAAGCAGGGCACCGCGACCGGCGACGCGTTCTACCTGAGCGGCACCAGCGCGGCCGATTTCACGTATGAGGGTGACGTGAAGGTGGTGAGCGGCACCGCGGCCGCCCTGACCTTCCGCGACCAGTATTCGGCCAATGTGGACACCACCGGCGTGGTGAAGCTGTGGCGCCCCGGCCGCGAGATCGCCACGTTCGCGACCCCGATCGCCACCGGCCGCTTCTACCATCTCAAGGTGGTGGCGGCGGGCTCGCGCTTCCGGGTCTACCTCGACCACGGTGCGACTCCGGTGATCGATGCGACCGACACGCAGTACACCTCGGGGCGCTTGGGTTTGAACGTCTTCCACGGCACCGCGGTGCTGGCGAACCCGACGCTCAACGGCGTGGGCCTGCGCACCAACCTGGCCGGCCCGTGGCACCCGACCGCCGGCACGTGGACCGTCCCCGGCGCTGGTTTGAAGGGCAACGCGGCCGGCGACGCGTTCTACCTGAGCAGCACGATTGCGGCCGATTTCACGTATGACGGTGACGTGCGGGTGGTGAGCGGCACCGCGGCCGCCCTGACCTTCCGCGACCAGTACTCCGCCAACGTGGACACGACCGGCATGGTGAAGCTGTGGCGCCCGGGCCGGGACATCGCCGTGTACCCGACCCAGATCCTGGAGGGCCGCACCTACCACCTCCGCGTGGTGGCCCGCGGCCCGAGCATCGCCGTGTACCTCAACGGCACGAAGGTGATCGACGCCTCGGACAGCACGACCATGTCGGGCTCCCTGGGCGTGAACACCTTCAACGGCACCGCCACGTTCCAGAACCTCACCGTGGGCGCGTGAACCGGGCGGCGGCGAGGGCTTCGGCGGCCCGCAACGGCGTCGTGCCCTCGCCGGCCGCGCGGTCGAGGATCGCCTGGAGCGTCTCGCCGATCTTCTCCACCCGCGCGGTGGCGGCCGTGGGACTCGCGCCGTGCAGGTCGGTCTCGGTCGCGTAGAGCACGCCGCCGGCGCTGACCACGTGGTCGGGCGCCCAGACGATGCCGCGCTCGTGCAGCAGGTCCGCCGTCGCCGGGTCGTCGAGCTGGTTGTTGGCCGGCCCGGCGATGGCCCGGCAGCGCAGCCGCCGCACGGTCGCCGGGGTGAGCAGGCCGCCCAGCGCCGCCGGGACGAGCACGTCGACCTCGGCGTCGAGGATCGCGTCCGGGGAGACCCACGCCGCCGCCGGGAACAGCTCGCGCTTGCGCTCGTCGACGTCGGTGACGAGGACGCGGTGGCCGGCTGCGAGCAGGCGGCCGGCGACGTCGGCGCCGACGTGGCCGAGGCCGATCACCGCATAGCTGTCGCCGCCGAGCACCCGCAGCGCGGCCATGACGCCGGTGGCGGTGGCGGGGGAGGAGTCGCCGCGGAACACGTGCCGGGTGCGCTCGGCGATGACGTCCATGTCGGCGGGGCCGGTGCCGACGTCGGGGCCGGTCGAGTACGCGCCGCCGAACTCCTCGACGAGGTCGCCGACGTCGTGCAGGGCCGCGGTCCGGTCGGGCCGGGGTCCGGGTGCGGGGCCGGGTCCGGCGACGACGACGGTCTTGCCGCCGCCATGGTCGAGGCCGGCCACCGCGCACTTGGCGGTCATCGCGGCCGCGAGCCGCTGGGCGTCGGCGAGCCCGTCCTCCCAGCGCTGGTACTCCTTGATCCGGCACCCGCCGAGCGCCGGTCCGAGGGCGGTCGAGTGGATGGCGACGATGATGGGCAGGCCGCTGCGGGGCCCGCGCCGGATGACGATCCGTTCGCATTCCATGCCGGAACGCTAGGCACAACGCCGGGCCGTTCGGCGGCGAACCGAACATCGTTCGGTACGAAGCCTAAAATGGCGGCCGTGGACGAACTTGATGCGGCGATCGTGGACCAGCTCCAACGCGACGCGCGGCAGACCAACCGGGACCTCGCCGCCGCCGTGGGGATCGCGCCCTCGACGTGCCTCGAACGGGTGCGGGCGCTGCGCGAGCGGGGAGTGATCACCGGGTTCCACGCGGAGATCAGCCTGCCGGCGCTGAACCGGCACGTGCAGGCGCTGCTCCACGTGCAGATCCGGCCGCTCAGCCGGCCGGTGATCGAGGCGTTCAAGGCCCACCTCGAAACGCTGCCGGAGGTTTTGTAGTTCTTCGTGGTGACCGGCGGCGACGACTTCCTGGTGCACGTGGCGGTGCCGAGCGTCGAGGCGCTGCACGCGTTCCTGATGGACAAGTTCAGCAAGCGCCGCGAGATCGTCAGCTTCCGCAGCTCAGTCATCTACCAGCACGCACGGGCCACCGTCGTCGAGGCGTTATGACCTAGTGTCCTAGGACGACTGACGCCATGTGACGGGAAGCGAACGGTTTGTCTCAAGGGCGGCCGGTAATCGCCGAACAGGCCGGGGAACAGCAACGCGGCGGCACCCGAGGAGCAACCCGTGCCCGAATCCACCGGCCTCGTCAACGACAACCCGACGCCAGCGCTGGCCGAGGCGTCGCTGGCGCTGCTGCTCCAGGAGCGCCTGGTCATCGTCCTCAACGCCAAGAACGGTTCGGTCGTGTCGGTCAACGACCGGGTGCTGGAGACGACCGACGTGCCGATCGGCGACATCGTCGGGCGGCGGCTCGAGGACCTGTGGAAGCTGCAGTCGCAGACGGTCGACCAGCTGCTCGACGCGGCCCGGGCGCGCAAGTTCGTGGAGCAGGTCAGCCCGATCGTCGACAGCGGCGGCCGGCAGCGGTGGCTGCGGTTCAACTGCGGGCCGATCGGCGGGCCGGGGCGGGAGGCCGAGGGCATCCTGATCACCGCCTACGACATCACCAACGACCGGCGGCTGGTGGCCGAGCTGCGCGGGAAGTACGCGGCGGTGGACCGGGCGCAGGCGGTGATCGAGTTCGACCTCAGCGGCGAGGTGCTGACCGCGAACGACAACTTCCTGCAGCTGACCGGGTATGCGCTGGGCGACGTCGTGGGGCAGCCGCACCGGATGTTCGTGGAGGAGGCGACGGCCAACAGTGCCGAGTACGCCGAGTTCTGGGCCGGGCTGGCGCGGGGCGAGGTGGAGAGCGGGGAGTACAAGCGGATCGGTCGGGGTGGGCGCGAGGTGTGGCTGCGCGCGACGTACAACCCGATCTTCGATCTGGAGGGCCGGCCGTACAAGATCGTGAAGTACGCGCTGGACGTGACCGAGTCGAAGTTCGCCAATGCGGAGTTCGTGGGCAAGGTCGCGGCCGTGGACCGGGCGCAGGCGGTGATCGAGTTCGACCTGGACGGCACGATCCGGGCGGTGAACCGCAACTTCTGCAACGTGACCGGGTACGAGCCCGACGAGCTGGTCGGGCAGCCGCACAAGATGCTGGTGAGCGAGGACGAGGGCCGCTCGAACGCCTATCGGGGGTTCTGGCAGCGGCTGGCCAAGGGGCAGTTCGAGTCGGGGGAGTTCAAGCGGTTCGGCAAGAGCGGGCGGGAGGTGTGGCTGCAGGCCAGCTACAACCCGATCTTCGACCTGGACGGGCGGCCGTACAAGGTGGTGAAGTACGCGACCGACATCACCGACACGAAGAACCGCAACGCGGAGTTCGAGGGGAAGGTCGCGGCGATCGACCGGGCCCAGGCGGTGGTCGAGTTCGACCTGGACGGGATGATCCTGACCGCGAACCGCAATTTCCTGGAGACGATGAACTACGGCAGCGCGGACGAGCTCAAGGGCAAGCACCACAGGGTGTTCGTCGATCCGCTGACCGCGGCGTCGGAGGATTACCGGCAGTTCTGGGCGCGGCTGGGGCGGGGCGAGTTCGAGTCGGGGGAGTACAAGCGGTTCGGCAAGGGCGGCCGGGAGGTGTGGCTGCAGGCGACCTACAACCCGATCTTCGACTTGGAGGGCCGGCCGTACAAGGTGGTGAAGTACGCGCTGGACATCACCGAGGCGAAGAAGCGCAACGCGGAGTTCGAGGGCAAGGTCGCGGCGATCAACCGGGCGCAGGCGGTGGTCGAGTTCGATCCGCACGGGGTGGTGCTGGACGCCAACCGCAACTTCCTGGAGCTGCTCGGCTACGGCCTGGAGGAGATCCGGGGCCGCCACCACAAGATGTTCGTGGACGCGCAGGAGGCCGGCTCGGAGCAGTACGAGGACTTCTGGGAGCGGCTGCGGCGGGGCGAGTTCGACTCGGGGGAGTACAAGCGGGTCGGCAAGGACGGGCGCGAGGTGTGGATTCAGGCGACGTACAACCCGATCCTGGATCTGGACGGCAAGCCTTACAAGATCGTGAAGTTCGCGGCGGACGTGACCCAGGCGAAGCTGCGCACGGCGGAGTTCGAGGGGAAGGTCGCGGCGATCAACCGGGCCCAGGCGGTGATCGAGTTCGACCTGGACGGCAACGTGTTGCACGCCAACGACAACTTCCTGCGCACCATGGGCTATTCGATGCGGGAGATCCTGGCCCAGCACCACAGCATGTTCTGCACGCAGGAGTACATCACGTCGCAGGAGTACCGGGACTTCTGGCTGCGGCTGAGCCGGGGTGAGATCCTGTCGGGCCGGTTCCACCGGATCGGCAAGTACGGGCGGGACGTGTATCTGCAGGCGACGTACAACCCGATCTTCGATCTCAAGGGCGATCCGGTGAAGGTGATCAAGTTCGCCACCGACGTGACCCAGCAGGTGGAGCTGGAGCAGCGGCTCAGCGTGAAGACGTGCGAGATGAGCAAGGCGATCGACGAGCTGTCGACGTCGATCGCGACGATCGTGGGCAACGCGGGGCAGGCGAGCGAGCTGGCCGGGGAGACGCAGACCAACGCGCAGCGGGGCTTCGAGGAGCTGCGCAAGTCGATCGAGGCGATCGACCTGATGGAGCGCTCGTCGGATCAGATCGCCGGGATCGTGCAGGTGATCGGGGAGATCGCGTCGCAGACGAACCTGCTGGCGTTCAACGCCTCGATCGAGGCGGCCCGGGCCGGTGAGCACGGCGTCGGGTTCTCGGTGGTGGCCGGCGAGGTGCGCAAGCTCGCGGAGCGGTCCTCGGACTCGGCGCGGGAGATCAGCCGGCTGATCCAGGAGTCGGCGACCCGGATCAACCAGGGCTCGCAGGTGGCGCAGCGGGCCCAGGACGCGTTCGAGGAGATCCTGCGCAGCGTCGGCAAGACCGCCGAGTCGATCCACCACATCGTCACGCAGACCAAGACCCAGCAGGACGCGTCGCGGACGGTCAACGCGCTGATCGGGGACCTCGTCGGGGCGGCACCGTCCGCCGAGGTGGGTCTGGACCAGTGAGCGAAGTGCGATGAGCGGCATCTTGTACGGTGTGTTCACCGTCGCCGACGTGCACGTCGCACTGCCGCTGTCGGAGCTGCGGGAGGTCATTCCGTGCCCGGCGTCGTTCAGCCCGCTGATGGCCTCGGCGCCCGGCCTGGTCGGCGCGGTGATGCTGCGCCATCAGGTGATCCCGGTGCTGGACCTGCGCCGGATGGTCGGCGTCGACGCGCCCGCCGAGCCGGAGATCGTGGTCGTCGCGTCGTACGAGGGTTCGGTGTTCGGGCTGCTGGCCTGCGGGGTGCGCGGGGTCGTCGAGGTCGAGGAGCACGAGCAGCTGGGGATCTCGGTGAACGTGGCGCTGCCGCAGGTGTTCGCGAGCACGTTCGAGCGGGCCGAGGACGGCGCGGTGGTGTGCGTGCTCGACTGCGCGGCGATCAAGCGGCTGCCGGGGATGGTCTTCGCGACGGACACGGGCGGGCCCAGCGGCGCGCTGGCGCAGGCGAAGGACGAGGGACGCGACGGGGGTACCGCGGGCCGGAACATGATGATGCTGCTGCGGGCCGGCGACATCGGGCTGTGCGTGGACGTGGCGCACGTGCACTCGGTGGTGCCGGAGCTGGTGCTGAAGTCCTCGCCGATCGACGGCGGGATCATCCACGGCGTCATCGAGCTCGGCGAGCACTACGTGCCGACGGTCGACGCGCTGGCGGTGCTGGGGCTGGGGGCGCTGGCGCCGATCGACGTGAAGCGCGGCGTGGCGATGGCGTACGAGCGGGGGCTGCTGACGTTCGCGGTGACCGAGGTGGAGTCGATCGTGCCGGTCGGCGACGACGACGTGCTGGCGCTGCCGGGGATCGGGCTGCCGGCGTCGGACTTCGCGGTCGGCGTCCTGCCCGGGCAGGCGGGCGGGTCGTACCTGGTGGTCGACGGGTCCCGGCTGCGCGCCGACGCCGACCTGGGGACGCTGGCCGCGCTGGGGACGCCGGTGCCGGGGGCGGGGACGCCGGCGCGGCGGGACACGCGCGAGGAGGAGCCGCCGGAGGGTGCCGGGCGGGTCATCGAGCAGCGGGTCCGCAAGTATCTGACGTACCTGGCCGGGCCGGAGGTGGCCACGCCGCTGACCCAGATCGCGGAGATCGTGCCGCATCCCGCCGACGTGATCCCGTTCGTCGGCGGCGGGGCGATGCGCGGGGTGTTCACCCATCACCGCCGGTCGGTGCCGCTGGTCGACCTGCCGGTGCTGCTGGGGGAGCCGGCCGAGATCGACCCGGCGATGGCGCGGGTGCTGCTGGTCGGCGGGGTCGGGTTCCTGGTGCCGGCGCTGCGGGCGATCGAGGAGTCGACGTGGGAGGAGCGGGTGCCGCCGGACGCGGCGGTGCCGCTGGCCCTCGCCGGCAGCCCGCTGGTGAAGATCGGCACCCGGATGCTCGCCCGGCTGGATCTCGTCGCGTTCGCCCGCACTATGGTTGGCGAGCGTGGAACCGATCCGGGTGGAGGTTGACGGGCGCGAGCCGGTCATCGAGGAGCTGTACGGGCCGCTGCTGACCAACTTCGGTCACTTCACGGCGATGCAGGTTCGCGGTGGGCGGGTCCGGGGGCTTAGCCTGCATCTGGAGCGGCTGGCCGGGGCGACCCGAGAGCTGTTCGGCGAGGACCTGGACACCGGCCGGGTGCACGGGTTCCTGGCCCACGCTGTGCGCGGAGTGCCGGACGCGTCGGTGCGGGTCAACGTGTACGGGCCGTCGCGGGTGATGGTGTTCGTGCGCCCGCCGGCCGAGCCGCCCGCGGCGCCGTTGCGGCTGCGCTCGGTGCCCTATGTGCGGCCGGCGGCGCACCTGAAGCACGTCGGTGGGTTCGGGCAGGCGTACTTCGGCCGGCGCGCGGAGGCCGAGGGCTTCGACGATGCGCTGCTGACCGACGCGGGCGGGGCGGTGTGCGAGGCGGCGATCGCGAATGTCGGGTTTTTCGACGGTACCGACGTGACGTGGCCGTCCTCGCCGCACCTTCCGGGGATCGCCATGCAGCTGCTGGCGCCCCGGCTGCCGTCGCGCACGGCCCGCGTCGCCCTCGCCGACGTCGGCGGGTTCCGGAGCGTCTTCGTGGCCAACTCGATCGGTGTGGCCCCGGTCGCCGGCATCGACGACGTGACCTTCGGCGTCGACGCGGAGCTGATGCGGCTCGTCGCCGACGCCGAGGCGAGCGTCCCCTGGGATGCGCTCTAGGGCAGCTTGCGCAGGTGGGTGCGGCGGCCGTCGTGGTCGAAGATGCCCAGGATCTCGGCCGGGCCGCCGTGCGCCCCGAACGCGTGCGGGACCATCGTGGAGAACTCGGCCGCCTCCCCGGTCTCGACCGTGACGAGCCGCTCGGCCAGGCGCAGCGCGATGGTGCCGGACAGCACCGTGAACCACTCGAACCCGGGGTGGGCCCGCAGCTGATCCGCTCCGGGCACCGGCCGGTCGATGCGCATCTTCGCCACGGTGGTGCCGCCCGGTCCGGCCTCGTGCCGCAACGTCCACGTCGTCACCCCCCGCTCCGGCTCGTGCCGCGGCCGGATCACCACATCGGCGTCGGCGGACTCGACGAGCGCGTCGAGACTCGTCCCGAGCGCCCGCGCGATCGCGGTGAGCTGGTCGAGGCTGATCCGGCGGTGCCCGGTCTCGATCCGGCTCAGCGTCGACGGGCTCATGAAGCAGGCCGCGGCCAGATCGTCGAGGGACATGCCGAGCGCGGACCGCAACCCCCGGATGCGGGTCCGCACGAGCGCGTCGAGGTCGTCGTCGTCTTGCTTCATACGCAAGATAGTATGCGACAGGCGCAACGACCGGCTACCGTTCAAGCATGCACAATCACGGTCACGACCACGGTCACGGTCACGGTCATCACCACGGCGGGCTCGCCGACCTGCTCGACCTCGACGCCGCGGTGCTGCGCGACTACCACGCCGGGATCGTCGCGTGGGTCGCCGGGCAGGGCCCCGTCGCCACGATCGCCGACCTCGGCGCCGGAACGGGGGCCGGCACGTTCGGCCTGCTGCGCCAGTTCCCGGACGCCACCGTCACAGCCGTCGACAGCGACGAGGACATGCTGCACCGCCTGGCCGGCAAGGCCGCCGAGCACGGCCTCGGCGACCGCGTGCGCACCCGCCGCGCCGACCTGGACAGCGGCTGGCCCGCCGACCTGGCCGGCCTCGACCTGATCTGGGCCGCGAACTCCATGCACCACATGGCCGACCCGCCGCGGGTGCTGCGCGACATCCGGGCCGCCCTGGCCCCCGGCGGCCGGCTCGCCCTGTCGGAGCTGGACTCGTTCCCGCGCTTCCTGCCCGACGGCGCCGCCGGCGGCCTCGAGGACCGCACCCACGCCGCCATGGCCCGCCGCCGCGAGCAGGACATGCCGCACATGCAGTCGGACTGGGCCGCGCTGATCGCCGCCGCCGGGCTGAAGGTCACGGCCGAGCGCCGCTTCGAGACGACGCTGGCCGCCCCGCTGCCGGAGGCGGCGGTCCGCTACGCCCGGGCGTCGCTGGCCCGCACCCGGGAGGGCCTCGCCGAGGACCTCGGCCCGGCCGACCTCGCCGCCCTCGACGCCCTGCTCGGCGACGGCCCCGACGCCCTGACCCACCGCACCGATCTCACCATCCGGGCCGCCCGCACCGTCTGGATCGCCGAGCCGGCCTGAGCCGCGGTCAGCCCTCGACGAGGGCCGCGACGTCCCACAGGACGGCCGTGTCGCCGTCGGCGGTGGCCAGCAGCGTCCCGTCGGGGCTGAACGCGACCACCGGACTGCGCGGCAACGGCTCGCCGACCGTCCGGCCCGTGGTCACGTCCCAGAGGTGCACCCCGCTCATCTCGGCCCCGGCGAACCAGCGCCCACCGGGGGCGAACGCACCGCGGAAGGCGTGGGAAGCCAGCGTGGCGATCGGCGCGCCGGTGCGCGGGTCGACGATCAGCACGGAGCTGCTCGTCGCCTCGATGGCCAGCCGGTCGCCCTCGGGGCTCAGCGCACACATCTGGCCGAACACGCCTTCGGTCGGGTATTCCCGGACCAGCCGCCCGGACTCGACGTCCCAACAGCCCCACTGCTCGTCGCGGCCCGGCCCGTACAGCATCGTCCCGGTGGCGTCGAGGGCCACGTCGTTGGAGGGTTGCAGGCCGGTCAGCTCCCGCAGCGGCCGCCACTGTGCGGTGTCGGCCGAGGCCATGGCGCCGACGAAGACGGTGCGGCCGTCGGTGAGGGCCGCGACCCGCGACCGGTCACCGCTGACCGCCAGCCGGTTCACGGGCGCGGCGAAGGCGCCGTGCGCGCTGCGGCCCTCCTGCAGATCCCAGAACCCGGTGCCGCCCGTCTGGGTTCGCACGACGAGAGCGGCGCCGCCGCCGGCGAAGACGACCTGACTGATGAAGGTGCGAAACCCGGCCTGCCCGATCTGCCGGCCGGTCGCCGTTTCGCGCACGGTGACGACGGTGTCGCGGGCGATCGCGATGCGGGAGCCGTCGGCGTTGAACGCCACTGCGGTCACCCCGTCGGAGTGGACCGGCGGCGCGGGCCGCAGCCGGCGGGCGGCCGGGTGCTCGACGGGCACGGCGGTCCCGGCTGGGCCGGTGGTGGCCAGCCAGTCGCCCGGGGCGACCGTCGCGCCGGGCAGCGCCTGCCAGTGACGCAGGACACCGCTGGTCTCGCCCGCGTTGAGCCGCCACAGGCTGCCGTCGGCGTGGCGGACCACGGCCAGGTCGGCGCCGGCCGCGATCGGCGCGCCCGGCTCGGCCAGCCGCCGGACCAGGGTGGCCGGGCCGGGCGAGCCGGGCAGGGTCCAGCGCAGCGGGGTCTCGTCCGGGCCGGGCGGCACCGGTGTCACCCGGCGCTCGCCGGCGTGGCGGGCCCATTCGGCGGCGCCGAGTACGACCGCGAGTTCGGGGTCCTCGGCCCGGTGCACCGGCCGGCCCAGCGCCGCGGCCACCGCGTCAGCGACCGCCGGGACCCGCGACGAGCCGCCGACCAGCAGCACCCCAGCCAGGTCCGACGGCGCGACGCCCGCGGTGTGCAGCAGCGCCCGGCAGGCCTCGACGGTCCGGCCGATCAGCGGTGTCACGGCCGCGGTGAGCTCGTCGCGGCGCAGCCGGACCGGTTCGGCGTCGGCGGAGAAGTAGTCCTCGACGTCGGGCCGGTCGGTGAGCTGGTGCTTGAGGCCGCGGACGAAGTCGGCCAGCTGCAGGCGCAGCCGCAGCCCGGCCGGTCCCGGCAGCGGCGCTGGGCCGGGGACGCGGGCCGCGACGAGCGCGTCGATGTCGCGGCCGCCGGCGTCGGCGAGGCTGGTGTGGCCCAGCACCTCGTGCCGGCCCCGGACCAGGGCGGCGTCGAACGTGCCGCCGCCGAAGTCGTAGACGAGGACCAGGTCGCCGGCGGTGTAGGCGGGGCCGGCGACCGGGGCGAGGGCGGCCGCGACCGGTTCGGCCAGCAGCTCGACCTCGGCGAAGCCGGCCTGCTCGCCGGCGGCCAGCATGAGGGCGCGGCGCGGGTCGGCCGCGGTGACCGAGGCCGGCACGGTCAGCAGCAGCCGGTCCAGCGGTTCGGTGGTGAGCTCGGCGGCCTGCCCGCGCACGACGGCGAGCAGGTGGGCGACGAGGGCGTGCGGCGGGTAGGAGCGCTCGCCGAGCGGGATCGGGGCCGTCTCGCCGAGGTCGCGCTTGAACCCGGCCCGGTAGCCGGCCGGGTCGGCCCGTTTGCGCCGCTCGGCCGCGGTGCCCACCAGCAGCTCGTCGCCGTCGGCGCAGACCGCGGACGGCCACGCGTACAGGCCGCTGGACGGCTCCTTGATCAGCTGGACGCGGTCGCCGGTCACGAGCGCGGCGGCCGTCGAGGTGGTGCCGAAGTCGACCACGAGCACGGCCCATGATCCCACATCCGGGTCCCGAAAAGTTTTCGGCAACCGCGCTCGGCGACCGCGCTCGGCGACCGCGTCCGGCGACCGCGTCCGGCGACCGCGTCCGGCGACCGCGTCCGGCGACCGCGTCCGGCGACCGCGTCCGGCGACCGCGCCCGGCAAGCGCGCCCGGCAAGCGCGCCCGGCAAGCGCGCCCGGCAAGCGGGTTCTCAGCGGGCCGGGGCGACGCCGGTGGACTCGCGCACGACGAGGCGGCCCGGCTGGCGTACGACACCGGAATGCTGCTCGCCGTCCAGCACCGCGAACAGATGCTGGACCGCCGTCGCGCCGAGTTGTTCCAGGTTCAGGTCGACCGTGGTCAGCGGCGGGCGGCACTCGGTGGCGAAGACCTCCCAGTTGTCGTAGCCGACCAGGGCCACGTCGTCGGGGACCGAGCGGCCCAGTTCGCGCAGGGCCTCGGCGGCGCCGGAGGCGATCTGGTCGTTGCCGCAGAAGATCGCGTCGACGTCCGGGTTGGCGGCGAGCAGGCGGGCGGTGGCGTGCCGGCCCCAGCGCTGCGACCACTGGCCGAACAGCGGCTCGCCGGCCGGGGCCAGCCCGGCGGTGTCGAGGACCTCGGCGAAGGCGGCGGCGCGGTCGCGGGCGGCGCGGTAGCCGGGGTCGCCCGTGATGTGCGCGATCCGTTTGCGGCCCAGCGAGACCAGGTGCTCGGCGGCGAGGCGGGCGCCGCCGGCGTCGTCGGCGATGACGGACAGGTCGGCGGGGTCGTCGGACTCGCAGTACGCGTAGACGACCGGGACCGGGATGTCGCGGGTCAGCGACGGGCGCAGGTCGTTGGCGTCGCCGAGGATGATGAAGCCGTCGACCTGGCGGGCCAGCAGGGTGCGGATGTAGTGCCGGCGGCGGATCGCGTCGCCGCGGGCGTCGCACAGCAGGACGCTCATCTGCTCGTTGCCCAGCGCGTTCTCGGCGCCGAGCAGGACCGGGATGGCGAAGCGGGCGGCCGACAGCTCGTCGGTGAGCAGCCCGATGGTGCGGGTGTTGCCCGAGATGAGGCCGCGGGCCAGCACGTTGGGCTGGAACGCCAGCTCCTCGGCGGCCTGCTGGACCCGCCGCCTCGTCGCCGGGGCCACCTCGCCGCGCGCGTTGAGCGCCTTCGACGCCGTCGCGATCGAGACCCCGGCGCGTTTGGCCACGTCAGTCAGGGTGACCTGCGCCCGCTTCCTACCCACGAAGCAACGTCCTTTCGAAAACTTTTCGGGCAGCATAGCGAACGGTACGACGCCGTCACAACTGTCACACCGACTGTATGAGCGAAAATAGACCGTTGACACGACCCCGGCCTACTGCCACCATTCCCGAAAAGGTTTTCGAGACATTCGGGAAAGGTGGTGGCCGTGACAGCCCATCCGGGACCTGTCGCGCCCGCGCGCGGGGCGCTGCGGCCCGTCGGAACGCACCAGGTGCGCTTCACCGGCGGGTTCTGGGGACAGCGCCAGGCGGTCAACGGCACCGCCACCATCGAGCACTGCACGTTCTGGCTCGACCGGCTCGGCTGGACCGGCAACTTCCGCGACCCCGAGACCTCGCTGCGCCGGCGCGGGCGGGAGTTCTCCGACTCCGAGGTGTACAAGCTCACCGAGGCGGCCAGCTGGGAGACCGGCCGGCCCGGCGGCACCGACCACACCGCGCTGCTCACCGAGCTCGCCGCGCTCATCGCCGGGGCCCAGGACGCCGACGGCTACCTGCACACCGCCTACGGCCGCCCCGGGCAGCCCGGCCGCTACAGCGACCGCAACTTCGGCCACGACCTGTACTGCGCCGGGCACTTCCTGCAGGCCGCCGTGGCCGCGCACCGCACCGGCGCCGCACCGCAGCTGCTCGACGTGGCCCGCCGGGTCGCCGACCACGTCTGCGAGCGCTTCGCCACCGAGGGCTTCGACGGCCACCCCGAGATCGAGCCGGCCCTGGTCGAGCTGTACCGGGTCACCGGCGAGCGGCGCTACCTGGACCAGGCGGCCCGCTTCATCGACCGCCGCGGCCGGCGCAGCCTGCCGGAGCACGAGTTCGGGTGGCGGTACTTCCAGGACGACACCCCCCTGCGCGAGGCCGAGGTGTTCGGCGGGCACGCCGTGCGGGCGCTGTACCTGGCCTGCGGTGCGGTCGACGTGGCGGTCGAGACCGGCGACGACGAGCTGCTGCAGGCCGTCGCCCGGCAGTTCGCGCGGACCCTGGCCCGGCGCACCTACCTCACCGGCGGGATGGGCTCGCGCCACCTCGACGAGTCCTTCGGCGACGACTTCGCGCTGCCGCCCGACCGGGCCTACTCCGAGACCTGCGCCGGCGTCGCCACCGTCATGCTCGCCCACCGGCTCCTGCTGGCGACCGGCGACAGCGGCTACGGCGACGTCGTGGACCGGGTGCTGCACAACGTGATCGCGGCCGCGGTCGCCGACGACGGCCGGTCCTTCTTCTACGCGCACACCCTGCACCAGCGCACCCGGGCCGAGGTCCCGTCGGCCGAGCACGAGCAGCTGCGCTTCGGCGGCGGGCAGCGCGCACCCTGGTTCGAGGTCTCGTGCTGCCTGACCAACGTCGCCCGCCTGACCGCCTCCCTCGGCACCTATTTCGTCACCGAGACCGCCGAGGCAGTGCAGATCCACCAGTACGCCCCGATGACCGTCGACGCCGCCGGTCTCCGTCTCGAGGTGGACACCGCGTATCCGGAGGACGGTGCCGTCACCGTCACCGTGCTCGCCGCGCCGGACACCGAACGCACCGTGGCGCTGCGCATCCCGCAGTGGGCCGGCGGCGGGCAGCACGTCGAGCGGCGGGTCTTCGCCGCCGGCGAGCAGCTGCGCCTCGACCTGCCGGTGCGGCCCCGCTGGACGTTCCCCGACCCGCGCGTCGACGCCGTGCGCGGCTGCGCCGCCGTCGAGGTCGGCCCGGTCGTCATGTGCGCCGAGTCCATCGACCAGGAGGACGGGGTCAACCTCGATGAACTGCAGGTCGACACGTCGGTCGCCCCCGAGTCCGGCGCGGTGAAGGGACGCGCCGTCCGGCCGGTCGAGCACACCTGGCCGTACCGCGACCGCACCACGGCGACCGAGCGGCCCGAGCCGATCGTCGTGCCGCTCGTGCCGTACCACCGCTGGGCTCGTCGTGGCCCGTCCACGATGCGCGTCTGGCTTCCCACCACACCGTCCTGAATGGAGGTGACGCGATGCCACACCCCCGCTGGAAGTCCAGGCTGGCACTCGCGCTCACGACCGTCCTGACCGCCTCGACCGCCGCCGTCGTCACGTCCGCCACGCCGGCGGCAGCGGCCCAGACCATCGGCTATCCCACCTTCACCGGCGCGTCCAGCGTGCCGGCCGCACCGGTCGGCTACACGACCGGCAACATGATGCAGGCCGCGTACAACGCGGAGAGCGGCGGCACCGACTTCTGGATCGACCGGATGCTCGGCCGCACCGGCGGCTCCGACCCGGCCGACGCCGACGGCGCCGTGCTGATGACCCGCGGCCGGGCGCTGTTCATGAAGACGTACAACCCCGGCGTGCTCGGCTTCGCCGGGCAGGTCGCCTACTGGGAGAGCATCAGCAACGCCAACGCCTACTCCATCACGGCGAGCCCGGGCACGTTCACCGAGCAGACCTCGCAGCGCTTCCAGGCGCCCAGCTACGCCAAGAGCGTGTTCAACAGCGGCTCGGTGTCCATCACGCAGCAGAAGTTCATCACGAACAACAACGTGGCCGTGACCAACCTGTCGATCAAGAACAACGGCACCACGTCGACCACGATCTCGCTGCGGGCCGTCTCGCCCTACGCGACCAGTGGCAGCGGCAACGAGCTGACCGGCACCGCGGGCACCAAGAACAGCCTCACCACGCTGCAGACGCGGCTGTCCGGGGACGGCTTCGCGGTCTCCTCCGGCGGGCTGAACCGCTCGATCACCATCGGCGCCGGCGCCACCGCCACGGCCAAGGTCGTCATGGGCTTCATCGCCGCCGAGATCCCGGAGTCGGCCACCGAGTACTCGGCGTACGCCGGCTACTCCAACGCCACCGCGTTCGCCACCCACGTGCGCGCCTACAACCAATGGTGGGCTGACAACATCCCGTACTTCGACTCGCCCGAGCCGGCGCTGACGAAGAACTACTACTACCGCTGGTGGCTCATGCGGTTCAACAACCTCGACGCGAACATCCCGGGGCAGACGTTCCAGTTCCCGACGTCCGTCGAGGGCGCGCTGGGCTACAACAACGCCATCGCGCTGACCCAGCCGATGCACATCGACGATTTGAAGTACCTGCGGACGCCGCTGTACGCCTACGGCGACTGGCTCTCCGTCGGGCAGACGTCGAAGAACGGCCGGTTCATGGACAACCCCGGCGACCCGGAGAACTGGTCGAACAGCTACACGCAGTACATCGCCGAGGCGGCCTGGCGCAGCTACCAGATCCACGGCGGCCAGCCGGCCCTGGCGCAGAACCTCGCCAAGTACGCCGAGGGCGACGTGAAGGGCCAGCTGGCGACGTACGACAGCAACAACAACAAGCTCATCGAGTACGACTGGGGCGCGCTGACCGGCAACGACGCCGACGCGGTGTCGTTCCACTGGCGGGCCGGGAAGATGGACCGCGGCGAGGCGGCCTACCAGTACAGCGGCGCCCGCGCGGCGGCCCAGGCCTACGCGGCCGTCGGCAACACCGCCAAGGCGGCCGAGATGAACACCCTCGCCGACCAGATCCAGGCCGCGATCGTCAACGTGCTGTGGAACCCCAGCCGCAACCTGTTCGAGAACCGGATGGCCTCCGACGGGGCGTTCAACCCCTGGAAAGAGATCAACATCTACTACCCGTTCGCGGTCGGTGCCATCCCCAACACCACGCAGTACAAGCAGGCGCTGCGGCTCTTCGACGACCCGGCGCAGTACCCGATCTTCCCGTTCTACACCGCCAACCAGGCGGACAAGGCGGCCTCGGGCACCGGCAGCAACAACTTCTCCACCATCAACTCCACGGTGCAGTTCCGGCTGCTCAGCTCGGCGCTGCGCAACTACCCGACGTCGTACCTGACCAACGACTGGTACAAGAAGCTGCTGTACTGGAACGCCTGGGCGCAGTACGTCGGCGGCAACGTGGCCTACCCCGACGCCAACGAGTTCTGGGCCAACTGGAACGGCTCGTCCATCACCTACCGCTCGTGGATTCACCACAACATCCTGGGCAGCAGCAACTGGACACTCATCGAGGACGTCGCCGGGCTGCGCCCGCGCAACGACGCGAAGGTCGAACTGTCCCCGATCAACATCGGCTGGGACCGGTTCACCGTCAACAACCTGCGCTACCGCAACGCCGATCTCACCATCGTGTGGGACGACCCGGCCGACGGCGTGACCCGCTACCCGGGCGTGCCGCAGGGCTACAGCATCTTCATCAACGGCACCCGGGTGGCCACCGTCAACTCGCTCGTGCCGTTCACCTGGGACCCCGCCACGGGTAGCGTCACCACCTCCGGCACCGTCGCCTACAGCCAGGCCTACTCCGGGCTGCAGGCGCCGACCCAGGTCGTGCAGACCGACAGCCGGGTCGTGGACGTCATGGCCAAGGCCGGCGTCGACAACGCCACCAGCCCGCCGACCAACCTGGTCACCGGCGCGACCGTCTCGGCCTCCTACACCGGCTCCGGCACGTCGACCGGCGGCGCCACCGACGGCTACCCGACCAACGAGCCCTACTGGGGCGCCGGCGGCTCGCCGAACAGCCAGGACTGGTACGAGGTCAACTTCGGCACCGCCCGCACCGTGAACGAGGTCCGGCTGTACTTCAAGGACAGCCGACCGGCCTCGGCCACCTATCGGGCGCCGTCGGCGTACGACATCCAGTACTACAACGGCAGTGCCTGGGTCAGCGTGCCCAGCCAGGCCAAGAGCCCGAGCACCCCGAAGGGCAACTACAACCTGGTGACCTTCCCGGCGGTGAGCGCCCAGCGCGTGCGGGTGCTGGCGACCAACGCGTCCGGGGCGAAGACCGGCCTCACCGAGATCAAGGTGTACAACCGGGGCGGCACCCAGCCGCCGCCGGTGACGAACCTGGCGCTGAGCGCGACGCCGGTCTGCTCGTACACCTCGAGCTGGGAAAGCTGCGCCGCGATCAACAACGGCGACGAGCCGGCCAGCTCCAACATCGGCGCGTCGGGCGACGGCTCCCGCTGGGGGACCTGGCCCAACACCGGCACCCAGACCGCGGAACTGCAGTGGTCCACCGCCCAGTCGGTGAACAAGGCGCAGGTGTACTTCTTCGACGACGAGGGCGGCATCGACATGCCCTCGGCGTGGAAGCTGCAGTACTGGAACGGCAGCGCCTACGTCGACGTGGCCGGCGCCAGCGGCTACACGCTGACGAAGAACGCGTACAACACCGTCACCTTCACCGGGGTCTCCACGACCCGGCTGCGGGTGTCACTGACCGCGACGGGCACCGCCTCCCTGGGGCTGCTCGAGGTCAAGGCGTTCGGCTAACCATGCACGGCGTGCGGAGACCTCCGGCGATGCGGGACGTCGCCCACCTCGCCGGGGTCTCCCACCAGACCGTCTCGCGGGTGGTCAACGACCACCCCAACGTCCGGTCGGAGACCCGGGCCCGGGTCCTGGCCGCGATGCGGGCGCTGGACTACCAGCCCAACGTCGCGGCCCGGACCCTGGCCACCAACCGGAGCCAGACGGTCGGGCTCGTCACGTTCGACACCACCCTCTTCGGGCCCTCGTTCATGGTCCACGCCATCGAACGGGCGGCCCGGGAGGCGGGTTACTTCGTCAGCATCGCCAGCGCCCGGGAGCCCGATGTGCCACAGGTCCGCGACGCCATCCGGCGCCTGCGCGAGCAGGCCGTCGAGGGCATCGTCACGCTCGCCCCGGTCGCCGCGGCCTGGACGGCGCTGCGCCAGGAGCCCCTGGACGTGCCGATCGTCGGGCTGGGCATCGTCGGCGTCGACGGCGACGGCGCCGGGGTGCCGATGGTCGCCATCGACAACGCGGCCGGCGCGGCGCTGGCGACCCGGCACCTGCTGCGGCTCGGGCACGCGACCGTGCACCACGTGGCCGGCCCGGCCAACTGGCCCGAGGCCAGGGAGCGGCAGGCCGGATGGCGGGCCGCGCTGGAGGACGCCGGTCGCCCGGCCCCGGCGGTGCTCGCCGGGGACTGGAGCGCCGCCGCCGGGCACGCGGCCGGGCTCGCCCTGGCCGGGATGCCCGAGGTGACCGCCGTGTTCTGCGCCAACGACCAGATGGCCATCGGCGTCCTGCGCGCCCTGCACGAGGCGGGAAGGCTCGTGCCGCGCGACGTCAGCGTCGTCGGCTTCGACGACGTGCCCGAGGCCCCTTACCTGCTGCCCCCGCTGACCACCGTCCGGCAGGACTTCGCCGAGCTCGGCCGGCACAGCCTGGCCCTGCTCGTCGACCAGATCTCGACAGGCTCCCGCGGCGGCGAGCAGTTCCGCTCGGCGCCGAGCCTGATCGTGCGCAGTTCCACCGCCACACCCCTTGCGTATTGAGAACGCTCACAAACAATGAATGGCCTAGGGAAGGGACGATCGTGAAACGCTGGATGGGCAGCATCGTCGCTGCGACGTTAGTGCTCGGCGCGGCCGCGTGCGGGGACGACACGGCGGCCGAGACACCCGCGAACGCCGACAGCGGAGCAACGCTCACACTGTGGACGCGGGCCGCCACCGAGACCCAGTCGAAGGCGTACGCGGCCGCGTACAACGCCACGCACAAGAACCAGGTCCAGGTCACCGCGTACCCGAACGAGGAGTACCCGGCCAAGCTCGCCTCCGCCGCCGGCGCCAAGGCGCTGCCCGACCTGTTCGCCTCCGACGTCGTGTTCGCGCCGCAGTACGCCTCTCAGGGCCTGTGGCTCGACATCACCGACAAGTTCGGGGCGCTGCCGTTCAAGGACAAGGTCGCCCCCGCCCACGTGCGCAACGGCACCTGGAACAAGAAGGTCTACGCGGTACCGCACACCATCGACATGTCGGTGATGCTCTACAACAAGGACCTGTTCACCAAGGCGGGCCTCGACCCGGAGAAGCCGCCGACGACCCTGCAGGAGTTCGCGGCCGACGCCCGCGCCGTGGACAAGCTCGGCGGCGACGTCAACGGCACGTACTTCGGCGGCAACTGCGGCGGCTGCAACGTGTTCACCCTGTGGCCGTCGGTGTGGGCCGCGGGCGGCGACGTCATGAGCGAGGACGGCACCACCAGCAGCATCAACGGCAAGGAGATGTCCGACGTCTTCGCGCTGTACCGCAAGCTCTACGAGGAGGGCGTGGCCGCCCCGGCGTCCAAGGACGAGGCCGGCCCGACCTGGCTCGGCGCCCTGCAGAGCGGCAAGATCGGCATCGCGCCCGGCCCGGCCGCCTGGCTCGGCCTCATCGAGGAGAAGGCGACGTTCAAGCTCGGCGTCGCCCCGATCAGCGGCCTCAACGGCGGCGAGTCGACGTTCGTCGGCGGCGACGCCATCGGCATCGGCGCCACCACCAAGAACGCCGCCGCGGCCTGGGACTTCCTGTCCTGGACCCTCGGCGACGAGGCCCAGGTCGAGGTCATCGCCAAGGGCAAGGGCGTGCCGGTGCGCACCGACCTGGCGGAGAACAAGTACTCCTCCGCCGACCCCCGCGTGGTGAAGATCAACAGCCTGATGGGCAAGGGCAGGACGCCCTACGCCAAGAACTTCAACGCCACCTACAACGACCCCCAGAGCCCGTGGGTGACCGCCTTCCGCGGCGCCCTGTACGGCGACGCCAAGAAGTCCCTCGACGACGGCGCCACCGCCCTCACGGCCTCGCTCAAGAAATAGAGATCCGGAATGACCCTGCTCGTCGACGAGCGGCCGGCGGTCACCCCGCCGGCCGCCCGGCCCCGCCGCCGGATGCGCCGGCAGTGGGTGGGCGCCCTGTACGCCGCGCCCACCGCCTTCATGGTCGGCCTGTTCTTCCTCGTCCCGCTCGGCCTGGTGGCGTGGATGTCGCTGCACCACTGGCCGCTGCTCGGCGCACCCGAGATCAACGCGCCCGAGAACTACGCCGGCATGGCCGACGACGAGCTGCTGGCCATCGCGGCCTGGTTCACGCTCAAGTACACCGTCGTGGTCACCGTCCTGCTCTTCGCCCTGTCCTTCGGCCTGGCCCTGCTCGTGCAGCACCCCGGCCGCGGCATCGGGCTGCTGCGCACCGCCTACTTCATCCCCGCCGCCGTCGGCTTCGCCAGCGCCTCGCTGCTGTTCCTGGGGCTGCTCAGCGACGAGATCGGCCCGGTCAACGACATCCTGCGCGGGCTCGGGCTGGTCGACGGCTACGTGTCGTTCACCAGCGGCAGCCCGGAGGGTGCCCTCGGCTCCGCGGTCGGGCTGGTGCTGTGGCGCTTCGCCGGGTTCAACATGCTCATCCTGCTCACCGGGCTGCAGTCGATCCCCGTCGACGTCTACGAGGCGGCCAAGCTGGACGGGGCCACGCGTCTGCAGACCTTCAGGCGCATCACGGTACCGCTCATGCGCCCCACCCTCGCGCTCGTCCTCACCCTCATGGTGACCGGCTCGCTGCTCGCCTTCGACCAGTTCTGGATCCTCACCCGCGGCGGCCCCGACAACTCCACCACCTCCCTGGTGATGGTCATCTACCGCAAGGCGTTCATCGAGCTCGACCTCGGCTCGGCCGCGGCGATCTCGGTGGCACTGCTCGTCGTCCTGATCGTGTTCAACGTGGTGCAGCTCGGCATGCTGCGCAGAAGGGGCTGACATGCGACGGCTCACCGGCGCCGCCCTGGCCATCCTGTTCCTGTTCCCCCTCGCCTGGAGCGCCTTCGCCTCCGTGCGGGTCGGTTCCGGGTTCGGGCTGGAGAACTACGCGCGGCTGTTCACCTCCGACAACGGCATCCGCGTCGAACACGTCGTCAACAGCGTCGTGCTCAGCCTGCTCACCGTCGCCGGCACGCTGCTCATCAGCGGCCTGGCCGGCTACGCGTTCGGCCGCTTCGACTTCCCCGGCAAGAACGCCCTGTTCCTGCTGACCCTGGCGATCCTCATGGTGCCCTACGCGACCATCCTCATCGCGCTGTACGTCCTGCTCGGCTGGATCGGCCTGCAGGACTCCATCATCGGGCTGAGCCTGGTGCTCATCATGTTCCAGCTGCCGTTCTCGGTGTTCATGATGCGCAACTCCTTCGAGGCCGTGCCCAAGGAGCTCGAGGAGGCCGCGCTGCTCGACGGCTGCGGCACCTTCCGCGCCCTGACCCGGATCATGCTGCCCGCGGTGAAACCCGGACTCATCACCGTCGGGCTGTTCGCGTTCCTCACCTCGTGGAGCGAGTTCTTCGCGCCGCTGATCCTGCTCAACTCGACCGACAAGTTCACCATGATGCTCGCCGTGGTGAACATGCGCACCGCCACGTTCGGCGCCATCGACTACGCCGCGCTGGAGGCCGGCGTGACGTTCATGGCGGTGCCTTGTCTGGTGCTGTTCCTCATCCTGCAGCGCAGCTACGTCCGCGGCTTCATGTCGGGGGCCCTGCGCGGCTGACCCCCAGTTGGAGGAGCCATGCCCACCCGCCGCACGATTCTCGTCACCGCCACCGCCACAGCGGCCGCCACCGCTCTGGTCCGCCCGGGAATTGCGTCAGCGGCCAGCCGCCCGGACACCGGAGTCCAGGCCTACGCCTTCCCCCTGACCGCCGTCCAGCTGCTGTCCAGCCCGTTCACCGCCAACACCGGCCGGACCCAGTCCTACCTGCTGTACCTCGACAACGACCGGATGCTGCACACGTTCCGGCTCAACGTCGGGCTGTCCTCGTCCGCCACCGCCTGCGGCGGCTGGGAGTCGCCGACCACCGAGCTGCGCGGGCACTCCCTCGGGCACCTGCTCAGCGCCCTCGCCCAGGCCTACGCCAGCTCCGGCAACACCGCGTTCAAGACCAAGGGCGACGCCATCGTCACCGTCCTCGCGCAGTGCCAGGCCCGGGCGGGCACCGCCGGCTACAACACCGGCTACCTGTCGGCGTTCCCGGAGAGCTTCATCGACCGGGTCGAGGCGCGGCAGTCGGTGTGGGCGCCGTATTACACCCTGCACAAGATCATGGCCGGCCTGCTCGACATGCACCTGCTGGCCGGCAACGCGCAGGCGCTCACAGTACTGACGGGCATGGCGTCCTGGGTCAAGTTCCGCAACGACCGGCTCACCCAGACCCAGCGCCAGAACATGCTCGACACCGAGTTCGGCGGCATGAACGAGGTGCTGACCAACCTGTACCAGCTCACCGGCGACGCCAACCACCTCGCCGCCGCCCAGCAGTTCGACCACGCCGAGATCTTCGACCCGCTGGCGAACAACACCGACGCGCTGAACAACTACCACGCCAACACCCAGATCCCGAAGATCGTCGGCGCGATCCGCGAGTACCACGCCACCGGCACCACCCGCTACCGCGACATCGCCGTGAACTTCTGGGACATCGTCACCAGGCACCACACGTACGCGATCGGCGGCAACTCCAACGGCGAGTACTTCAAGGCCCCCGACCGCATCGCCAGCGAACTGTCGGACTCCACCGCCGAATGCTGCAACGTCTACAACATGCTCAAGCTGACCCGGCAGCTGTTCCTGACCAACCCGGCCCGCGCCGACTACATGGACTACTACGAGAAGGCGCTGTACAACCAGACCCTCGCCTCCCAGGACCCCAACTCCAGCCACGGGTTCCAGTGCTACTACATCCCGCTGCGGGCCGGCGGCATCAAGACCTACAGCAACGACTACAACAGCTTCGTGTGCTGCCACGGCACCGGCATGGAGAGCAACACCAAGTACGGCGACTCGATCTACTTCCACGACGGCGGCAGCACCCTCTACGTCAACCTGTTCATCCCCTCGGTGCTCACCTGGTCCGCGCGCGGCGTCACGATCCGCCAGGACACCACGTTCCCCGAGGCCGGCTCGACCAGGCTCACCGTCACGGGCTCCGGCACGTTCACGGTGAAGGTCCGCATCCCGGCCTGGGCCACCGGCGCCGCGCTGAGCATCAACGGCACCGCCCAGGCCACCCCGCAGCCCGGCACCTACGCCACCATCAGCCGCACCTGGGCCTCCGGCGACGTCGTCACCCTGACCCTGCCGATGGCCCTGACCCGCGAGTCCACCAACGACAACAGCACCGTCCAGGCGGTCAAGGTCGGCCCGATCGTCCTCGGCGGGCTGTTCGGCACCAGCAACCTCTCCGCCCTGCCGGTGCTCAACCCCGCCACGCTCACCGCCACGAGCACCCCGCTGCAATACACCGCCAACGGCGTCACCCTGCAGCCGTTCTACAAGGTCCATGGCCAGCGGTACTCCGTGTACTGGTCCGTCACCGGCGGCCAGACCCTGCCCGCGTTCGTCGCCCACTACCCCTTCGACAACAGCGCCGCCGACGCCACCGGCAACGGCAAGACGGCCACGCTGTCGAACACGACCTACGTCACCGGCCGCACCGGCTCGGCCGTGAAGCTCAACGGCACCAACGGATACGTCTCGCTGCCGGCCGGCATCCTCAACGGCGCCACCGCGTTCTCCATCGCCCTGTGGGTGCGCATCGACACCCTCACGAGCTGGACGCGGGTCTTCGACTTCGGCACCGGCACCGGCGTCAACATGTTCCTGACCCCACGCTCCAGCACCGGCACCGCCCGCTTCGCCATCACCACCGGCGGCTCCGGCGGCGAGCAGCGCATCGACGCCCCGGCCGCCCTGCCGGTCGGCGCCTGGACCCACGTCGCCATCACCCGCAACGGCAACCTCGGCATCCTGTACGTCAACGGTGTCGAGGTCGCCCGCAACACGGCGATGACCCTGAGCCCGTCGAGCCTGGGCAACACCACGCAGAACTGGCTCGGCCGGTCGCAGTACGCCGACCCCTACCTCGACGGCGCGATCGACAGCGTCCGGCTCTACAGCCGCGCGCTGTCGGCGTCGGAGGTCGCCGGCTTCAACTCGGCCGGCAACTAGGTTCGTGTGATGCGGCCCCCGTCCTGCCGGGCGGGGGCCGCTCCGGATAGATGGGGGTTGTTATCGATATGTAGCCATGGGACGGTTGCTGTCTGTCCAGGAACACGAGTCGGGAGGCGAGATGCATCGGATCAGCATCGTGGCTGCGGCCGTCATCGTCGTGGCACTTGTCGGCGCACCGCCGGCGGCCGCGGCACCACCGGACCTTGATTCCGCACGGCTGGATCGGATGGTGACGGTGGAGGGCATCACCGACCATCAGCGAGCACTGCAGCGCATCGCCGACCGCAACGGCGGCACCCGCGCGACCCGCACGCCGGGCTACACCGCGTCGGCCGCGTACGTGAAGTCGACGCTGGAGAAGGCCGGGTACAACGCCCGCTACGAGATGTTCAACATGCCGCTGTGGCACGAGACCGCGGCCCCCCTCCTGCAGCAGACCGCGCCGGGCAGCAAGACCTACATCGCGGGCAGCGCCGCGGACGACGACTCGCCGTCGGTCGACTTCATCGCGTTCGAGCACACGCCGACCAAGGCACTGACCAACGTCAAGGTCGTCCCGACCACCGACATCGTCATCCCGAGCCCCGGCGGCACGACCTCCGGCTGTGAACTGTCGGACTTCCCGGCCGCCACCAGCGGCGCCGTCTCCCTGATCCAGCGCGGCACCTGCGCGTTCACGATCAAGCTGGAGAACGCCGTGCAGGCGGGCGCCATCGGGGTGATCCTGTTCAACGAGGGCGACACGCCGGCCCGCAACAACGCCCTGTTCCGGGCGGCCCCGTTCGACTACCCGATCCCGGCGGTGGCGTCGAGCCTCGCCGTCGGCCAGGAGCTCTACAACGCCTACCAGGCGGGCCAGAACCCGACCGTCAACCTGACCACCAACGGCGTCGACGAGCAGAAGCTGTACCCGAACGTGGTGGCCGAGACCAAGCGCGGCGACGCGAACCACGTGGTGATGCTCGGCGCCCACCTGGACTCCGTGACCGCGGGCCCGGGCATCAACGACGACGGCTCCGGCACGGCCTTCCAGCTCGAACTGGCCGAGCAGCTCGCCAAGGCCGGCACCCCGCCGCGCAACAAGATCCGCTTCCTGTGGTTCGGCGGCGAGGAGGACGGCCTGGTCGGCTCGCAGTACTACGCGGCCCACCTGTCCGACCGCGACGTCGCCCGCACCGACATGATGCTCGACACCGACATGATCGCCTCGCCGAACTTCGCGCGTCTCGTCTACGACGGCGACGGCTCGACCTTCGGCGCCGAGAACGCAGGCCCCGCCGGCTCCGGCACCATCGAGAAGGTCCTCACCGAGTACTGGGCCAAGCGTGGCATGGTCAGCGAGCCGATCCCGTTCGACGGCCGCTCGGACTACGTCGGCTTCGTCAACCGCGGCATCCCCGCCGGCGGCGTCTTCGCCGGAGCCGAGGCGCCGAAGACCGCCGAACAGGTCGCCAAGTACGGCGGCGTGCTCGGCGAGCAGCTCGACCCGTGCTACCACGAGGCCTGCGACACGTACGCCACGGTCACCGGCCAGCCGCCGGCCTCGACGATGGAGACGTTCGCGACCGACCCGGCGCTCGCCCAGCGGCAGGCCAACAGCCTGTGCGGCAACGCGCTGCGCTCGCTGCAGCAGTTCAAGGCCACGCTCGTGCACGCCGCCTGGTACTTCGCGCGGGCCAAGAACGCCTTCCCGCCGAAGGCAGCCGCGGCGCAGGCCAAGGCGGCCGGGGCCCAGCACCAGTTCCCGTACCGGGGCCACGACCGCACCCGCGACCGCTGAACCCATGTGAACAACAGGTCACTACCCCGGCGGCCGACGCCGGGGTAGTGGCGCGCCCTCAGGCCGCAGGGAGCCGCCAGACCGGGATCCGGCCCTGGTCCAGCCGGCACAGGAGCAGCGCCCCCGTGGTGAAGCACTCCGGCGGGCCGGACCAGCGCCCCGCCTGCCCGAGTGCGGTGACCGCGCCGCTCTCCACGTCGAGGCGCGCGACCAGCGTGGTGCCGGCGGCGCCGCGGCCCGCGACCAGCAGGCGGGTGCCGGCCGGGTCGCCGGCGGGCTCCCAGCCGTCGATACGGCGAACGACCCGGCCGGTGGCCGCGTCGAGCACGAGGTGCCGGCCGTCGGGCGGGGACGGCGTGGCCAGCAGGTACCGCTCGGTGACGGCGCTCAGGTCCGTCCACCCGTCCAGGCGCCACCGCTCGCGGCCGGTGTCCGGGTCCAGGACCAGGATCGGCCCCTCGTTCGCCCGCGCGCAGAGCGCCCGGGCGCACCACCAGAGGCGCTCGCCGTAGGGCTCGGCCGTGCGTTGCCACAGCCGCCGCCCGGTGCCCAGGTCGAACACGGTGCCGGCGACGATGTTCCGCAGCCCGTAGCGGTAGACCAGCAGCCGGTCTGCGGAGATGGCGAGCCCCTCGACCGGTCCGGGATCCTGGAGGTCGACCGCCGACACGAGCGCGGCCGTGTCGGCGCGGTAGAGCCGCAGCGTGCCGCCGGCGTCGAGCATCGCGATCCGGACCGGCTCGCCGGGTTCGCGCACGACCTCCCGCCGGCCGCCCGGTGGCGTGCCGAGCGACCAGCGCACCGCGCCGGTGCGGACGTCGATGCCGGCCAGAGCGGTGGTCGCGGGCTGGTCGCCGCCCGGCACGTACTGCTCGGCGACGACGACCCCGTCCCCGCACGCACAGCCGTAGACCGCCGGCACGTAGCCGGTCCGCCGCCACGCCGGCGCGCCCGTGGCGGCGTCGAGCCCGGTCAGCACCGCCGCCGCCCGGTTCGTGCCGTCGTCGAAGCCCAGGACCACCCGCGTCCCGTCGGCGGCCAGCAGTTGCGCGCCCGCCGCGAGTCGCACCGACCACCGCCGGGCGCCGCCGGGCATCCGGTAGGACGCCAGGGAATCCGTCGACAGCACGGAGATCGCGGAGCCGTCGCCGCCGACCTCGCTCAGCCCGGCGCCGCGCAGCACCACCGCCGGGTCCAGCGACGTTCCCGGCGCGCCGCCGGCCAGCCCCAGCAGCACCGCGAGGAGCAGGACGAACCGCCGCCAGGGCCGGTCCGGCCGCCGCGGCACGCCCCGCGGGCTCACATCAAGATCGATGACCGTATCTTGTCGAGTCGCCGGCCGGTGACTGCCGGCCGGCGACCCGGGGTCGTGCGGCACTCGGCTCAGGAGTTGGTGAGGTCCGTGGACTCGCCGGTCGCGGGGTCGACGGTCTCCTCGTAGACGCCGTCGCCGTCGGCGTCGATCGCGATGAGGTCGACCTCGCCGTCGCCGTCCGTGTCGGCCTCCAGCACGTTGGCACCGTCGTCGAGCGTGTACACCTTGGCCTGGTCGACGACGCCGTCGCCGTTGAGGTCCTTGTCGTCGAGGGTGACGTACTCTTCGCTCATGATTTCGTGGTCCTCCAGTCGCAGGTGTGCTGAAGCGTAGCGGCCACGAAGGGCCCTGCTCTTTCGGGAGGGGCTGCGTCCACCTCGTCAGCTACGCGTACGAGTCCCGCCGCGGCACTATCTGGTTGCGCTGCCGGACCTGGCCGGCCACGGCGCGAACCCGGAGCGTCTCACCGAGGAGGCCCTTGACCGCGAACTGGCCGCGGTGGTGCGCTTCGTGCGCGCGCTTCCGGACGCCGACCCGGCCCGGGTCGCGCTGGTCGGGCACTCGATGGGCGCGGCCGCCGTCGTGCGCGCCGGCGCCGCCGACCAGACGATCGCGGCCACCGTGGCGATCTCGATCGGCGACGACGTGTCGGCGGCGGTCCGGCCCGGCCCGCGACACCTGCTCGGGCTCTACGGTGCGTTCGAGCCGGCCGGGATCGGCGTCTCCGAGCGGGCGATGGGCGCTGACCGGGTGGTCTCGGTGGCGCTGGCCTCCGTGTTGCCGAACACGGTCACCGGCTACCTGACCGGCTACCTGGCCGGGAGCGGGTCCGCGCTCGCCGTTGCGGCGCTGCTCATCCGCCGCCCATCCCGCCCCGCCCGGCCGGCGCTGACGTCCGTCGGCGGCGCCGCACTCCTCGCGGTCGGCACCCTCGCCGCCGTGCTGATTCCCGTCCACATCGGACTGACGGACATCGCGCCGCACGGGCCCGACTGGTGGGTCATCGCCGTGCTCGCCGCGGCCGTCGCGGCCCTGCTCGCCGGGGCGCACGCACTGCTTCCGCCGCCGTGGAGCCACAGCGCGGTGCTCGCCCTGTGCCTACCGATGCCGGTGGCGTCGTTGATCGGGGCCGCACCAGGCTTCCTGGCGCTCATCTCGCCGCTGATCATGGTACTGATCGCCCTGTACCTCGCGGTATGCGTGGCGGCGGGCCGACCACGGTGGCGGACCGTCATGGCCGGCGCCCTGACCGTTGCCTGGCCGGTCGCGGTGGTACTGCCGGTCCTCGGCCGCTAGCGGCGATCCGGCCGCGGGTGTTACGCCGTCTTGAGCAGGTAGGCCCGGGCCAGTTGACGCAGGCGCTTGCGGTCGAAGCTGTCCCCGTGCCCCGGATGCACCACCGACACGTCGAGGTCGGCGAGGAAGGTCAGGCTGCGGCGGTACGCGGGGACGTCGGAGTCCGGCAGATTGTCGACCAGCCCGCCCTCATAGACCACATCGCCGCTGTACAGCGTCCCGGTGCGCTCCTCCAGCAGGGCGATGCTGCCGGGAGTGTGGCCCGGCAGGTGCAGCACGGTCAGGACCCGCCCGCCCAGGTCGACGCGGTCGCCGTCGGCCAGCGGGCGGGTCACGGTCATCGGCTCCACGCGGTACGCCGCCGGGTCGTAGTCCGGGTCGGGCAGGGCGTCCAGCATCAGCGCCGGCACCGGCTCGTCGCCGGTGTCGACGCCCAGCTTCGCGAAGAGCTCCGGGCCGTACAGGCTCGCCGGGACGCCCGCGGCCAGCACGTCGGCCTCGGCCGGGTGGGCGGCGCGGTCGGTGAACTCCGGGGCGCCGCCCACGTGGTCCAGGTGCGAGTGGGTGAGCACGGCCAGCGGATCGCGGGCGAACAGGGCCGGGATCGCGTCGCGCAGGGCGACCACCCCCAGGCCGGCGTCGATCACGATGTCGCGGTCGTGGCCGTGCAGCCACCAGATGTTGGCCGAGAGCCATTCGTTGGCGTGCGGTTCGGTGATCCGGATGAGGTCGCTGCCCACGTCGGTCTGGGCGAACCAGTCGGCCATGCGGCCAGTCTGCCAGCGCGGCGCGGGCCGCCGCCAGGTCCAGGTCAATGGGCGACGTCGATGGCGACGCGGTCCGGGCCGTGCAGGACCAGCACGCGGAACCCGGACCGGGCGGTGACGCCCAGGCCGAAGCTCGCGTAGCTCTCGAAGTAGCCGCCGGACTTGATCTGCCGCAGCGCCGGCAGGTTCGGGTTGTAGACGGTGGTGAGGTCGAGGGCGGGGGTGCAGGCGTCGCTGAAGACCACGAGGAGCGTGGCCGCGCCCGCGAGGGGGATGGTGGTGCCCTGGCCCTGGCTGACCAGCGGGGCGTACTCCACCCGCCAGCCGGGTGTGCCGCCGGTGAAGTCGAAGACGGCGCGGTCGTACTGGTCGTGCCGGCCGGCGCGGATGCCGGTCAGGACGGGGCCGTGGCAGCCCGCCGGGTCGCCGGAGACGGGTGCGGTGCTCGTCGGGGCGGGCAGGTCGTCCGTGGCGCGGGCCGCGGACGGGATCGCGAGGATCATCGCCGTACAAGCGATGGCGGTGACAAGGGATCGAATCATGCACCGTTGACGCCGGATCACGCCCGCCGGTTTACGTCAGGTCGTTGACACCATTCGATGCGGGGTCGTGTCATGGTGGGATGCGCAGCGTTGCCGTCATGGCCGTTCTGCTCGGCCTCCTCATGTATCCGGGGAATGCGCACGCCGCTCCGCCCGCGTGCGCTCCGCCTGTCGCGAGCACCACCCAGCCCGGCTATCTCGTCGCCGACCCCGCCTGCGATCCGGACGGCACGCCGTTCGCGCCGGTCGCGGGCTCCACGGTGGACACCGGCATCCTCAACGGCGCCGCCTACCGCCTCGAGCGGCCGGCCCGCTGGAACGGGGAGCTCGTCGTCTTCGCCCACGGCTACCGGGGCACCGGCACCACCGTCTTCGTCAGCAGCCCGTCGCTGCGGGCCTACTACCTCGAGCGTGGCTTCGCCTGGGCCGCCTCCGGCTCCCAGGATGCGGCCTTCAGGCCGGGGGTGTAGGCCCGTGCTGGGAGGGCCGCTGGGCCTGAGCAGTGCCTTAATCGGGACGGTTCTGCTGCTCGATGTACTGCTGCACGACGTCCAGCGGGGCGCCGCCTGCGGAGCCGGCGAAGTACGAGGCCGACCAGAGGTTGTTGGCCCGGTAGTAGTGGCGCACGAGATCAGGGAACTCCTGCCGCAGCCGCCGCGATGAGACGCCCTTGAGCGAGTTAACCAGACGGGCAACGGCCACCTTGGGCGGGAAGCTGACCAGAAGGTGCACATGGCTGTCCTCGCCGTTGAACTCGACCAGCTCGGCCTCGAAGCCGGTGCACACATCCCGCATGATCGCCTCCATGCGGATGAGGTGCCGGTCGGTGAACACCTTGTGCCGGAACTTCGTCATAAAGACCAAGTGGACGTGCATCGCGAAAACACAGTGCCTGCCAGTGCGGATGCCTGCAAGTTCAGCCATAGACCAACATGATAAAGTGCTGCTCGTGCAGCTCCGTTACAACTTCCGTGTCTACCCGACGCCCGGCCAGCAGATCGAGCTGGCCAGGGCGTTCGGGTGCGCGCGGGTGGTGTTCAACGACGGGCTCCGGCTGCGCCAGGCTGCGTGGGAGGCGGGCGAGCAGTACGTCTCCGACGCCGAGCTGTCCCGCCGCCTGATCACCGAGGCGAAGCTGACTCCCGAGCGGGCCTGGCTGGGCGAGGTGTCGGCCGTGGTGTTGCAGCAGGCCGTCGCGGACCTGAACACCGCGTACCGCAACTTCTTCGCCTCGATCACCGGCAAGCGCAAGGGCCGCAAGGTGGCCCCGCCCCGGTTCCGGTCCCGCAAGGACAACCGGCAGGCGATTCGGTTCACCAAGAACTCCCGGTTCAAGGTCCTCGACAACGGCCGCCTGCGCCTGCCGAAGATTGGTGACCTGGCGGTCCGCTGGTCGAGGACCCTGCCAAGCGACCCGTCGTCCGTCACGGTCATCAAGGACGCCACCGGCCGGTACTTCGCCTCATTCGTCGTCCAGGTGACCGGCGAGGCATCACCGCCGGGCGAGTCCGAGGTCGGCATCGACCTGGGCCTGACGCACTTCGCGGTCATGTCCGACGGCTCGAAGGTTGCCGCGCCGAAGTTCCTGAGGCGGGCGGCCCGCAAACTCAAACGGTTGCAGCGGGCCCTTTCGCGCAAGCAGAAGGGTTCGGCGAACCATAGGAAGGCCGTTGTGAAGGTCGCTCGGGCACACGCCCGGGTGGCCGATACCCGGCGGGACTGGCAGCACAAGCTGTCCACGGCGATCATCCGCGAGAACCAAGCGGTGTACGTCGAGGACCTGTGCGTCGTCGGTCTCGGCCGGACCCGGCTCGCGAAGTCTGTGCACGACGCCGGCTGGGCCAGCTTCACCGCAATGCTGGAGTACAAGGCCGCCCGGTACGGGCGCACCTTCGGCAGGGTGGACCGGTTCTTCCCGTCCACTCGCAGGTGCTCGGCGTGTGGCCGCATCAACGAGAAGATCGCGCTGCACGTTCGAGCGTGGGACTGCCCGTGCGGCAGCCACCACGATCGGGACGTCAACGCCGCGAAGAACGTGTTGGCCGCCGGACAGGCGGACAACGCAAACGACCGTGGAGCGCACGGAAGACCAGGACTCGTCCCGGCAGCGCGCACAGAAGCGGTAACCCACCCGCACGCCGCGTATTCCACACGCAGCTTGGAGGGAATCTCCGTCCTTCAGGGCAGAGAGGATGTCAACAGACCAACGGCTACGTCGTCGTCGGGCAGGGCGTGCGCGACTCGTACGCCCTCATCGACCTGATCAAATCCGTACCGTTCATCGGCCGAAGGACGTCTACATGGCCGGCGAGTCGATGGGCGGGCACATCACCGCGGTGGCGATCGAGCACTATCCGCGCGCGTTCGTCGGCGCGATGCCGGTGTGCGGGGTGCTCGGCGACGCGGAACTGTTCGACTACTTCCTCGACGCGAACCTCACCGCGGCCGCGCTGACCGGCGTGCCCGTGCCGTTCCCGGCCGACCCCGCCGCCTACGAGGCCCTGGTCCGCCAGGAGCTGCCGCGCCTCGACGGGCGCTGGGCGGACGTGGTCGAGCAGCGCAGCGGCGGCACCCGGCCCGGGTTCGACCAGGCCTTCGCGTACTGGAGCGCGCTGCCGTCGATCCCGCCGCTGACCACGGTGCCGTTCCTGTTCGGCCTGTACCCGGGGCTGACCGGCGGCACCGCCGGCATCGCGAAGGGCAACGTGACGTCGAACCGGTTCACGCTGTACCAGGAGGATGCGAACCCGTGGCTGTCGCGCGACGAGCTGCGGCTCAACCGCGACGTGCTGCGCGTCGAGCGGACCGACGGGCCGAGCCGGGGGCTGGACGGGATTCCGAAGGTCGACGGCCGCCCGCCGGTGCCGACGTTGTCGATGCACACGGTCGGGGATCTCTTCGTGCCGATCTCCATGGAGCAGGTGTACGCCCAGCGCGCCCGCGCCAACGGCCGCTCCGGCCTGTTCGTGTCCAGGGCGATCCGGGCCCTCGGGCACTGCGAGTTCACGCAGCCGGAGCTGCGGGCCGGCTTCGACGACCTGGTGCGGTGGGTGCGCACCGGCCACAAGCCTGGCGGTGACGCCATCCTCGACCGCCGAACCGTCGCCGACCCGCGGTTCGGCTGCCGGTACACCCTGTCCGATCGACCCAACTTCGGCGCGGCCTGCCCGTCACACGCGGCGTAGGACCGCCACGACCTTGCCGAGAATGGTGGCGTCGTCGCCCGGGATCACGGTGTACGCCGGGTTGCGGGGCACCAGTTCGACGTGGCCGTCGCGGGTGCGGTAGGCCTTCACGGTCGCCTCGCCCTCGAGCATCGCCGCGACGATGTCACCGTTCTCGGCCACCGCCTGCTGGCGCACCACCACGATGTCGCCGTCGCAGATCGCCGCCTCGATCATCGAGTCGCCCTTGACGTGCAGGGCGAAGAGCGTGCCGTGCCCGACCAGCGTGGTCGGCAGGGTCAGCTCGTCGTCGGGCACCTCTTGGGCGAGGATCGGGCCACCGGCGGCGATCGTGCCGACCAGCGGCACCGCCACCCCGGGGTCGGAGCGCTCCGCGCAGTCCCACGGGCTGCGGATGTCCACCGCCCGCGGCCCGTGCGCGTCGCGGCGGATCAGCCCGGCCTTCTCCATCGCCTTGAGATGGTGGGCGACCGAGGACGGCGACCCGAGGCCGATCGCCGCGCCGATCTCGCGCACCGTCGGCGGGTATCCGCGTTTCTCGATCGAATCGCGGATGACCGAAAGAATGCTCTGCTGCCGCGGGCTCGTCATGTCCGCACGATACCCGAATCCTTCGATCAGGTGTACGAATCGGCCCGAATTTTGATCCATCCGTGCGAACGGGACCGCGCTGTTCGGCCCAGTACATCGACGTCCACGAGACTTATGCTGACCGCCATGCTCGACAGGCCCCTCGTGTCGCGGGACAAGTACCCGCACCGCGTCGCTCACATCCACGGCCTGATCGAGGCGGGCGAGGACGACGGGCTCGCCGCCGAACTCGTCGAGCTGGCGGCGGCCAACGGCGACGTCTGGCGGTACGACGGAGCCACCGTCAGGGACGAGGTGCTGGCGCTGCCGGACGCCCGCCGCTGCGCGCTGACCCTGCGCGTGATCGAACGCGCGACGGCCGCGACACCCCCGGTGCCGGTCGGGCGGCTGCTGGTGCAGATCGGGCGGGGGATACCGGCCGGCGCGCTGTCGTGGGGGGCCGCGCGGTACCTCATCGACGCCGTCTCCACCTGGAGCACCGAGCGGCCGGAGACCCTCGCGGTGCTGGCCGAGGTGGCCGAGCGGGAGACCGGCGCGTGCCCGCCGGCGCTGCTGGCCGTCATCCGCCGCACCGCCCACGACGTCGACAAGCGCTGGCCGACGGGCGCGAGCGACCCGCTGCGGCCGTGGCTGGACCGCTACGCCGGCCGGCTCAACGTCGGCGAGCCGTGGGCCGAGGCGGCCGACGCCGAGACCCCGGCCCCGGAGCTGATCACCCACGCGCTGACCGCCTCCGGCGCCAAGCCCGCCTCCCGCTGGGCCCAGCACAGCCAGGACCTGCTGCCCGACCTCGGCGGCGACACCACCCGCACCCTCATCCGCCGCTGGCTCACCCTCGTCCCGCGCCCCCGCACCATTCCGCTGGCCGGCGGGGACCGTTTCGACCCGAACGAGGTCCCGGACCCGCACAACGCCAAAGCCCTGCGGGGCCTGCTGTATCTGCTGGCCGTCACCCCGTCCCGCGAGGACGACGTGGCGGCGGTGGGGCGGCTGGTGCAGTACAGCGGCGAGAAGGTCCCCGGGCACGGCCCGCGCAGCCAGATGCTCGCCCACGCCGGGATCTACGCCCTGGAACGGTTCTCCACGGTGCCGGCGCTGCGGGAGATGGCCCGGCTGCGCTCGCTCGGCCAGCCGCCGGGCATCGGCGCCGCCCTGACCGGCGCGATCGCCCGCCGCTCAGTCGCCCTCGGCGTCGATCCGGCCCGGTTGTAGCCCCGGCGTCAGCGAGCCGACGACCGGGCGGCGACGTCGGCCATGGCGGCCCGGTACTCGGCCGGTTCCAGTCGTCCGCTCAGCAGCCGTTCGATCGCCTCCGCCTCGGCCTTGGCGAGGCCGTCGCGGGGCTCGGGGAGCGGGCCGAACCGGGACGCCAGCCAGAGCGCGGCCCGCGGCTCGTAGGCGCCGTGGCGGCGGTCGCGGCGGATCAGCCAGGCGTGCGCGGCGATCAGGCCGGCGTAGGCGAGGGCGATCAGCAGGGCCACGAGCAGCGGTGCGGGCACGCCCCAGTCTCCCACGCGTAGGCTCGCGATCGTGACGGACATCCGGGTGTACCGCGCCGGACCCGCCGATCTGGGCCCGCTCCTGGCGCTCGTGGCGGAGTTCTGCGCGGTCGACGGGCACGACTTCGACGAGCGGCGGGTCACCCGGGCGCTCGGGCCGCTGCTCCGTGACGACACGCACGGGCAGGTCTGGCTGGCCGGTCCGGACGCCGGGTACGCGGTCGTCACGTGGGGCTGGAGCCTCGAGTCCGGCGGCCGGGAGGCGCTGCTCGACGAGATCTTCGTCCGCGAGCGGGGCCGTGGGCTGGGCGCGCGGCTGCTGGAGGCGGTCACCGCGGCCGCGGCCGGGGCGGGTGCCGCGGTCATGTTCCTGGAGACCGAGGCGCCCAACGCGCGGGTCCGGCAGTTCTACGCGCGGCACGGGTTCGCGGCCCAGGACTCGGTGTGGATGAGCCGGGCGCTGGACTGACCGGCGGGTAACCGTACAGTGTCACGTGCGGGAGCGTCCGGGGCAGGCACCGCCACGGACGCTCCCCCCTTCACCGCAGCTGCGGGGTGAGGCGCTCGAGGATGTCGGCGAGCACGGCGGGACCGGTCGCGAAGTTGAGCCGGACGCAGTCGCCGGTGTCGACGTCGGTGCCGGCCGAGAACTCCGCACCCTCGCTGAGCCGCACCCGGGCGGTCCGTTCCAGCCGGGCCGCCGGGGCGGGTGCCCGCAGGCCGCCGAGCCAGGCGAGGTAGGTGCCCTCCGGCTCGCGGTACCGCAGCGGGAGCCCGGCCGCCCACGCGCCGACCGTGGCCCGGTTGGCGGTGAGCGTGCCCCGCAGGTCCTCCAGCCAGCCGGCCCCGTCCCGCCACGCGGCGACGGTGGCGAGACGGCCGAGCGTGCTCGGGGTACCGAAGAAGTCTGGGGGCATATTGTCCAGTTGCGCGCGGAGGGCGGCCGGCCCGACGTGCGCGACCGCGCAGCGCAGCCCGGCGAGGTTGAACGCCTTCGTGGCCGAGGTGGCGGTGATGGTCCGGCGGGCCGCCCGCTCGGACAGCGCGGCGAACGGGATGTGCCGGTGCGGCGCGTAGACCAGGTCGGCGTGCATCTCGTCGGCCAGCACCGGCAGGTCGTGCCGCTCGGCCAGGTCCAGCAGCGCCTCCAGCTCGTCCCGGCGGAACACCCGGCCGCTGGGGTTCTGCGGGTTGACGAGCACCATGAGCCGCACACCGTCCATCGAGGACCGTCCGATCGGGACGATCCGGCGTCCACTGCGGACGATCGCGGCCAGGAACGGCGGATAGGCGGGCACGTGGATCGCCACCCCGTCGCCGGGCCGGGTGGTCTGCTCGATGACCACCTGCAGGATCTGCAGCACGTCGGTGAAGACGCGGGTGTGCCCGCCGCTGGGCGTCCACCCGTGCCGGGCGGCCATCCACGCCTCGAACGCGGCCGGCACCGGGTCGCCGTCCGGCCAATGTGGATAGCCGAAGTCCTCCCGGTCGACGGCGTCGAGCAGGGCGTGCCGGATCGCGGGGGCCACGCCGAGGTCCATGTCGGCGACCCAGGCCCCGATGGTGCCGGGGGCGACGTCGCCCCACTTGGCCCCGGTCCCGCGCCGCACCGCCTCCTTCGGCCGGAGCAGGTCCCGCAGGATCTCGAGCTGGCCGTGGTGCTGGGCCAGTTCCTCGTACACGTGCAGCAGGGCCGCCCCTTGCGTGGCGATCCCGGCCGGGCCGAGGAAGCCGGGGTCGGGTTCCCGGGCGAGCGGCTTGCTCCAGTCCGCCGCCCGCGCGTCCGCGGCCAGCTGCTCCCGGGCCAGCTCGACCCGTTCGAGGAGCCCGGCCACCGGCCCGGTCGCGGTGAACTCGGCGTCGCGGTCGCGCTCGACCGTTCGCCCGGCCACGAGCCCGCCGGCCCAGTAGCCGACCACGCCGAGACAGTGCGTCAGCAGCGCGTACGGCGAGCTGGCCCCCTGCACCGGCGGCCGGGTGTTGGCGAGGTCGTCGCCGAGCCCGCCCACGATCCCGGCCATGCCCGACAGCGCCCGCCCGGTCGCGTCCAGGTACTCCTCCACGGTGATCACCGCGCGCCCCCTCCGTCGCGTCACCGGCTTGACCGGTGACGGGGACACCTTGCGCGCCGACCCCGTCACCTGTCAAGGTGGTGACGTGACGTTCGTGTTCGTGAGCGGCGACCTTGCCCTGGACTTCGCCGCGACCCTGAAATGGCGGCGCCGCGCCGAGCCGGACGAACTCCTGCCGGCCGGGGCCGAGGTGGGCCGGTGGGCGGTGGAGGCGGGGCTGCTCACCCGCGCGCCGCGGATCGGCACGGACGAGCATCGCGAGCTGCTCGCGTTGCGCGAAGCGGTGTACCGGCTGCTGCATCCGTCCGCGGCCGCGCCCCGGCCGGCCGACGTGCGCGTGGTGAACCGGGCCGCCGCGCAGCCGGGGCCGACACTGGCGCTGACCGCCGGCGGGGTGCGCCGGACCGGGGACGCGGGCGCGGTGGGCGCGGCGATCGCGGGGGCGGCCCTCGCCCTGCTGGAGAGCCGCCCGCCGATCCGGGAGTGCGCGGGCGAGGAGTGCACCCGGCTGTTCGTCGACCGCTCGCGCGCCGGGAACCGGACCTGGTGCGGGATGGACGAGTGCGGCAACAAGGTGAAGGCGGCCTCGTACCGCGCCCGCCGCATCCGTACAGTCCCGATGTGACCGTTGCCGCGCGACTCAATGATCGGCAGTTCCGCGGCCACCGTGTCCGGCGTATCCCGCATCCCCTCGACGACGTGATCATCGCGGTGATCGCGTCGTACCGGACGGCGTCGCCGTCCGAACGGCAGGCGATGGCCGGCGAGCTGAACGGGGTCGCGCTCGGTGCGTTGGGTACCTTTCCGGAGCGCCTGGCCGCCGTCGCGGTCCGGACCCGGTCCGTTGAGCCGCTCCGCCAAGGCTTGGCCGGGCTGGGCATGGTCGTCGGCCGACTCAGCGATCCGCGTGCGTATCTGTATCCGCTGGCAGCGGTCAACCATGCCGCCGATCTGCTGGGAACCGACCTCACGACGATCATCGCAGCCATGGCCCGGGAGCTTTCCGAAGCTGCCTTGACCGAGTTCAGGCTGTTCGTCTCGCGCAACGACCGAGACAAGTCCCTCAAGGCGTTCGGGCTGCAGACGCAGGGCGAGGGAGACACGTTCCGCTACTGGTGATCGCACGCCGGCGATGCCGTGCTCAACGCCGGCCGCTGCCATTACCATCATCGATGCAATCTCGGGCTGCCTGGAGGTTACCGATGAGACCCACCGAGCTGCCGGGCGGTGCCGTGTTGCGACCGCTCGAGCTGGCGGACGTACCCGCGTTGCTCGAGGCGAAGCTGCGGACCAGGCATCTGATGCTCCGGGCGGTGCCCGACCGGCCCGCGTCCTTCTGGACGGTCGAAGGCCAGCGCGACTGGGTCGAGCAGGAGTTGCGTCGCGACGCGGCCGAGGAGTCGCTGACCTGCGTGATCGCCCGCGGCCCGGCGGTCCTGGGGATGCTGGGCCTGAGCGGCATCGTGCGCGGCCCCTTCCGCAACGCCACCATCAGCTACTGGCTGGACCCGGCCGAACACGGCAAGGGCCTGGCCAGCACCGCGGTCGCCGTCATCTGCGCCGCCGCCGATGCCGAGTTGGACCTGCACCGGATCGAGGCGGGCACCATGGCCGACAATGTCGCCTCGCAGCGAGTCCTGCTCAGGAACGGCTTCGAACAGCTCGGCCGCGCCCGCGACTACGTCTACAGCGAGGGCGCGTGGCGAGACGTCCTGCTGTTCCAACGCATCCTGCACGACCGCCCCCTGCAGACCGGGCATGCATGAGGGGACGGGTGGGTCGGCTCCTCACTCGTGTTCCAGGGCCACCACCGGCAGGCGGCGGGCCAGCGGGGCGGGCAGCCACCAGGCGTGCCGGCCCAGCAGCTGCATGACCGCCGGCACGATCAGGCAGCGGATGACGACCGCGTCCAGCAGGACCGCCGTGGCCAGGCCGAGGCCGAACTGGCGCAGCATCCGGTCCGGGGCGAGCAGGAACGAGCCGAACACGAGCACCATGATGGCCGCGGCGGCGGTGACCACCTGGCCGGTCGTGGCCAGGCCCTCGGTGACCGCGGCGGCCGGGTCGGGCCGGCGGCGCCACGCCTCGTGCATGCGGGCCAGCAGGAAGACCTCGTAGTCCATGGACAGGCCGAACACGATCGCGAAGATCATCACCGGGACGTAGGCCTCGACCGGGCCGGGCTGCTCGCCCAGCCAGCCGCGCTGGAACACCAGGGTGACCACGCCGAGGGCGGCGCCGACGCTGAGCAGGTTGAGCAGCGCCGCCTTGATCGGGATGAGGACCGAGCGGAACACCACGAGCAGCAGCAGGGCCGAGACGGCGACGACGACCCCGACGAAGGCCGGGAGCCGCCCGCCGACCGCGTCGGAGAAGTCGACCACGGCCGCGGTACTGCCACCGACCAGGAACGTCGCCCCGGTCCTCGCGGCCACCGGCGGCAGGACGCCGGTGCGCAGCCGCTCGACGAGCTCGGTGGTCTCCGGCGCCTGCGGGCCGGTGGTGGGCACGACGATCACGGTCGCGCCGCCGCCGGGGAACGCCTCGGCCACCCCGTCCGCCTCGGCCAGGGCCTCCCGCGCGGCCGTCGCGGCCTGCTGGTCGCCGCGCACGACCACCACGAGCGGGCCGTTGAAGCCCGGGCCGAAGCCGGCGCTGAGCAGGTCGTACGCCTTGCGCGTGGTGGTCGCGGCCGGGTCGGTGCCGGAGTCGGCGAAGCCCAGCCGCAGCCCGAGCAGGGGAGCGGTCAGCGCGAGCAGGGCCAGGGTCGGCAGCACGGCCGCCAGCCACGGCCGCCGCTGCACCGCACCGGACCAGCGCCGCCAGCGCTCGCCCTGCTGCCCGCGCTGCTCGCGGTGGGCGCGTTTCGCCGCGCGCCGCTGCACGGACCGCTCGATGCGCGCACCGAACACCGCGAGCAGCGCGGGCAGCAGGGTGAGCGCGGCGAGCATCGTGACGAGCACCGTCGCGGCCACGGCGACCGCCACGCCCTGCAACGAGCCCAGGCCGAGCACGACCAGGCCGAGCAGCGCCACGATCACGGTGCAGCCGGCGAAGAACACCGTGCGGCCGGCCGTGTCCAGCGCGCGTGCGACCGCGTCCGCGCGCGACAGCCCGGCGAGCAGTTCACCGCGGAAGCGCGAGAACACGAGCAGCGCGTAGTCGATGCCGACGCCCAGGCCGACCAGGATGAGCAGCGGCGTGGTGAAGTCGGCGACGGTCGCGACGTGCGAGGCGAGCACGACCAGACCGATCGCGCTGCCCACCGCGAACACCGCGATGATGACCGGCAGGCTCGCGGCGAGCAGCGAACCGAACATGAGCACCAGGATGACGAGCGCGGCGAGCAGCCCCGCGCCCTCGGCCGCGCCGCCCTCGGATTCCTGCGCGCCGCGCACCGCGTCCCCGCCCAGCTCGACGCGCAGCCCGTCGCCGGCCGCGTCCTGCGCGGTGTCGATGATGCGCCGCACGTCCGCCGCCGGGACGTCCTGCGACTGGGCGTCGAGCGTGAGGGTGGCGTAGCCGACGGTACCGTCGCGGGACGTTTCAAGTTTTTGCATGTCGGCCACGTGCGGCAGGGTGGCTAGCCGGGCCAGCATCGGGTCGATCCGGCCCCGCTGCGCGTCCAGCCCGTTCGCGGCCTGGAGCACCACCTGCACGCTCGCTCCGGCCTGGGCCGGGGCCGACTCGCGCAGCACCTCCAGGGCCCGCTGCGATTCCGTGCCCGGCAACGAGAAGTCGTTGTGGTACCGCGCGCCGGCCGCCTGCGACCCGAGGCTCACCGCCACCAGCACCAGCACCCACGCGGCCAGCGCCAACCAGCGCCGGCGGTACGCCCAACCTGCGATCCGCTCGAACATGGGCCGACCGTACGAACGCCGTCCCTCGCGCCGAAACCCTCCGCGGTAGCCATCCGGCATACCTCCGTGGGGGTACGCGGGCTCCCTCCGCGGCACGATCCGCCCTGCCCAGCCGCCGTTTACGCTGGAGCGCATGGCGAACACCGGCGCACGGCGGACGGCGGCCGACCTCGCGCTCGCGATCGCCGGGCTCGCCGCGACCCTCGCCGTGCTCGGCAGCGACGGCTTCGGCACGCCCGACCCGCGCTCGCGCCACCTGGACCTGCTCGGCGCCGGGCTCGCGGTGCTGGCCAGTGCGCCGTTGGCCGTGCGGCGGCGGGCCCCGGCGGCCGGGTTCGCGGTGAGCGCCCTGGCCAGTGTGGTGCTGCTGCGGCTCGGCTACCCGCTGGACGCGCCGCTGGCCACGGCGGCGGCGGCCTATGCGGTCGCGGTCGCGTACAGCGGCGCCCGCCCCGGCCCGCGGTTCCTGGCGCTGACCGGCGTCACCGCCTTCGTCCCGGCGGTCGCGCTCGCCTACGCGTCGGTCGGCGTGCGGGTCTGGGACATCTCCACCGAACTGCTCGCCTGGGCCGCCGCGTTCGCCGGCCTGTGGATCGCCGGCGACCGCACCCGGCTGCGCGCGCTCCGACTGGCCGAAGCAGAGGAAAACGCCGCACGTGTACTGGCCGATGCCGAGCGCGACCGCCGCCTCGCCGCCGCCGACGAACGCACCCGGATCGCCCGCGAACTGCACGACTCGGCCGGCCACGCGATCAATGTCATCCTCGTGCAGGCCGGCGCGGCGCGGCTGCTGCAGGACCGCGACCCCGACCGGGCCCGCGCGGCGCTCGGCACCGTCGAGGCGGTCGCCCGCGAGACCATCGCCGACATCGACCGCCTGGTCCGGGCGCTGCGCGACAACCGCGACGAGCAGGACGTGCCCGCCGACCCGGGCGCCCTGCACGAGCTCATCGACCGGCACCGCGGCTCCGGGCTGCGCATCGCGGCCGACCTGCCCGCGTCGGTGGTGCCGCTGCCGCGCAGCGTGGCGTGGGCGGCGTACCGGATTCTGCAGGAGGCGCTGACCAACGCGGCCCGCCACGGCGAGGGCAGCGCCGCGGTCGCCGTCCGCTCCGGCCCTGACCGGCTCGAGATCGACGTGACGAACCCCTTCCAAGCGGGGGACCGCCGCAACGGCCACGGCATCGTCGGCATGCGCGAACGCGCCACCCTGCTCGGCGGCACCCTGCACGCCGACGGCATGAACGGCCAGTTCCGCCTCACCGCCGTGCTGCCGCACCGATGAGCGCCCAGCTCCGCGTCATGGTCGTCGACGACGACCACCTGATGCGCGCCGGGCTGTGCGCGATCCTGTCCGTCGACGACCGCCTGCACATCGTGGCCGAGGCGGCCAACGGCGCGGAGGCGGTCGAACGGGCCGTCGAGCTCACGCCGGACGTGGTACTCATGGACATCCGGATGCCGGTCCTGGACGGCATCGAGGCGACCCGGCGCATCGCCGCCGCCGCGCCGGACGTGCGCCTGCTCATCCTCACCACGTTCGAGGACGACGACTACGTGCTCGGCGCGCTCCGCGCGGGCGCGGCCGGCTTCGTGCTCAAGCGCATCCAGCCCGAGCAGCTCATCGCCGCCATCCACACCGTGGCCGGCGGCGACAGCCTGCTCGCACCCGAGGTGACCCGGACCGTCGTGGCCCACCTGGCCGGCCCGGCCGCACCCGACCCACGGGCGCTGCGCCGATTGCAGCAACTCACGCCGCGCGAACGCGATGTGCTCACGCTGATCGCCCAGGGCCTGTCGAACGCGGGCATCGCCGAGACGCTGACCATCGAGGAGTCGACGGTCAAGACACACGTCAAGCGCATCCTGGCCAAGCTGGCACTGCGCGACCGCGTGCATGCGGTGATCGTGGCGTACGAGACAGGGCTCATCCGGGCTGGCTCTTCGCCAGGTAGCAAGATCGAGTAGCATGCCCCGGGTGAAGACATCGGGGGATCTCGTTCGCTACGGCCTGGCGGGGGTTATCACGGTCGGCCTGATCGCCGGCCTGCTCGGCTGCGGCGGCGGGAACGGCGGCGGCATCGACGTACCGCTGGCCCAGCCGATACCGTCGGTGAGCAAGAGCACCGAGCCGGCGTACGTGCCGAGCCCGCTCAAGACGGTCACCCTGGAGAAGAAGACCCCGGCCACCCCGCAGACCACCCCGGCCGAGTGCCGCTACGCCACCAAGGACGAGGTCTCCGACATCATCGGCGAGCCGATCCGCACCACGACGGTGGCCGTCGGCGGATGCTGGTACCTGCTGGCGGACGTCGCCGTCCTGAACACGAGCGTCAAGGTCACCGTGTTCCGCAACCGGGCGGCCCAGCAGGACGAGGACGAGGTCCCGGTCTCCGGCCTCGGCGGCAAGGCCTTCTGGTACGACGAACACAACCTCGAGGTCCAGCTCGGCAAGGACGTCGTGTGGATCGACGTCGCCTACATCAAGGCCGACGACAAACTCGAACGCGCCAAGCAACTGCTCGCCCTGGTGCGGAAGCGGATCTAGCGGCTGGTTGTTCTCCCGGGGGACGCCGTTCAGGCCGTGCGTTCGGGCCGTTTTGCTGAAGCCGTTCCAAGGGTGCGGCATGGTCCACTGGTCCGCGGATGATCGGCGGTCCGGGTGGGAGCACAGGGTTGAGCGTCACGCTGGTTGAGCGGTACCGGCTGGAATCGCCGATCGGGGCCGGCGGCATGGGCACCGTGTGGCGCGCGACCGACCTCACGCTCGAGCGCGCGGTCGCGGTCAAGGAGGTGCGGTTTCCCGCCTCGCTGTCCGACGACGAGCGTGTCGAGCTGACCGACCGGGCCATGCGTGAGGCGCGCAGCGCGGCGAAGCTCGACCATCCGCACATCGTGGCCGTGCATGACGTGGTTGTCGCCGACGGCCGTCCGTGGATCGTCATGCGCCTGGTCGAGGGTCGCTCGCTCGACCAGGTCGTGCGCGACGACGGGCCGCTCACCCCGGCCGCCGCCGCGCGGGTCGGGATCGCGCTGGTCGGTGCCCTGGAGGCGGCCCACGCGGCCGGGATCGTGCACCGGGACGTGAAACCGTCGAACGTGCTCGTCCAGCCGGACGGGAAGGTGTTGCTGACCGACTTCTCGATCGCGGCCGCGTTCGGGACGGGGACGCTGACGAAGACCGGCATTCTGCTCGGATCGCCCGGGTACATCGCGCCGGAACGCCTGCGCACGGGTAAGGCCGGACCGGAGGCGGACTACTTCTCCCTGGGCGCGACCCTGTACTTCGCGGTCGAGGGGCGTAACCCGTTCGCGGTCGCCGACGACGCGCTGGCGGGATTGTTCGCGGCGGCCACCGAGGAGCATCCGCGGCCGGAGCGAGCCGGTGCGTTGACGGCCGCGCTCGACGGACTGCTGGCGAAGGACCCGGCGGCGCGGCTGGGCGGCGAGGCGGCGCGGTCGTCGCTGCTGGCCGTTGCGAAGGCGCCGGACCCGAAGACCGTCGCCGAGGCGGTCGTGTTCAGCGCGGGCCGGGCGGCGCTCGCGCAGGCCGCGGACGCGCAGGAGGCAGACCTGGCAGCGCCGGCCGCACCGGCTGCGCCGGCGCATGATCGGACTCCGGAGCAGGCGCCCACCGCCGGCCATGACCTGACGCCGGACCAGGCTCCGGACAGCGTGCCGACGGCGCAGCACGACCTGACGCCGCCGCACGACCTGACCCCGCAGCAACCACCCACCGCGGCGCTGGACCCGGCGGCCACGGTTCCACAGGATCCCGGGTCGGTGCTCGACCAGGCACCGTCGCGCACGCCGTGGTTACGCAGACCGGCCGTCCTGGCCGGGTCGGGGGTGCTCGCGCTGCTCATCGTGGTGGGCATTCTCGCGCGCCCCGATCACGAGAAGCCGAAGACCGCGCAGGAACCGCCGGCTCCGACCGTCGTGACGTCCAGCGCCGCAGCGGCGTCGCCGTCGCCGAGTGATGTCGTCGCGTCCGCCAGCGAGGCGCTGGCCGCGGCTGCGCCGACCACCGAGGCCGTCGTGATCGATCGGCCGGCCGACACGAGGACGACGACCAAGCCCGCCGCCAAGCCCACGACCGCCGCCGCTCAGCCGGCGCCGCCGCCCGCGCCGGCTACGACCGGGGCGTCGCTGTCGCTGAGCTCGACCACGTACACGGGTTACTGCGGGCCCGGCTCGGCTCAGGTCACCGTGTACGTGACGATCAAGACGAGCACCCCGTCGCCGGCCATCCGGTTCGAGATGCACTCGACGGACGGCTTCAACGGCAGCGCGTACACGGGAACGGCGTCGAACGGCAGTTACTCGACCAGCTTCGGGCTCAACGTCGGCATCGGTGCGAAACCCGCGACCACCGACTTCTGGTTCACCGTGACCAGCCCGACCTCACGCTCGTCGAACCGCGTCACGTTCCACAACAACTGCTACTGACGCGGCGGGCCGGCCTCGACCCGGGTCCTGGCGGCGTCGAGGTCGCCGCGCCACCAGCCGAGGGCCTCGATCCACCAGGTGGCGCCGGCGTCGGCGTAGGGGGTCACGCGGGGGGCGTCTGCCGGGCCGGTGGTGAAGCCTTCGAGGGCGAGGTCCTTGCCGGGGACGAACGCGGCGGCGCCGGCGAGAGCGTCGAGCGGTACCGGCGAAGTTCTTTGGTCTTCGAAGGTTGGCATCGCGCCGTCGAAGCGGGCGGCTCGGCGCAGGCCGGCGGTGCGTGGCCAGCGGGCGCCGCACCAGATCGGGATCGGCGGGACGTTCCACTCGTGCCAGAGGTCCTGCAGGCGGGCGAGGCGCTCGTCCATCGCGCGGCCGCGGGTGCGCAGGTCGGGGTCGAGGCCGAACTCGGTGTACTCGCGGTCCATCGACCCCAGTGTGGCCACGAGCGTCAGGCGGCCGCCGGACAGGGCGTTGATCGCCGCGGTGTCCTGGGCGATCTCCTGGACCTGGCGGCGGGGGACGGCCACCGTCAGCAGGATCCGCACGCGGCTGGTGGCGGCGGCGATCGCGGCGGCGGCGACGGTCGGGCTGGCGACCGGCCAACCCTCCTGGTGGTACAGCACGTGGTCCCACAGATTCACGCCGTCCCAGCCGTGCCGCTCGGCGGCGACGGCCAGGTCGAGCAGCGCCCGCACATCGCCGAACTGCCCGACAGTTGGCAGGCCGATCGCGTACCTCATCGCAGGGTCACGCCGGACAGGGCGGCGCACGCGGCGAGCAGGCCGTCCTGGAAGTGCACGTCGTGCGCCGCCGGGTTGGGGCGCAGGTCCTCGCGGCGCTTGAAGTAGCGGCCGGTGACCAGCGCGTCGCCGTCCTCGGTGGCCAGCCAGACCTGGGTCTCGGCGCCCTCGGGCAGGTCGTCGGTGGCGTTCGGGCCGCCGAGCTTGGTGCGGATCCAGCCGGGGTCGACGGCGTTGCTGAGGACCTCCGGCCACAGCCGGGCGACGGCGAACGCGAGGGCGACGTCGTGCAGCTTGGAGTCGCTGTACGCCTGCATGCCGTTCCACGGTTTGCGCTCGTACTGCAGGTCGTCGAGGTCGGCCACGCCCACCGATTCGAGGCCGGAGGTGAGGTAGATGATCCGCTGCGGGCGGGGCATGAGCGCGGTGAGCACGTACGGCGCGAGCACGTTCACCTGGAAGGTGCGCTCGATGCCGTCGCCGGTCACCCGGCGCTCGTCCTGGCCGCCGATGCCCGCGTTGTGGATGACCACGTCGAACGCGCCGGCGGTGCGGCCCAGCTCGCGGGTCTGCTCCAGGTCGGCGAGGTCGCCGATGAGCACCTCGGGCTTGTCGTCGAGCGCCGTCGCGCGCTCCTCGCCGCGGGCGTGGAAGACCACGTCGTGGCCGCGTTGCTGCAGGGTGCGGGCCGTCTCCAGCCCGATGCCGTCCGTCGAACCGGTGACCAGGATGCGCGCCATAGTTGGCCCACCGTAGCAGGATCACGGTACGGTCCGGACATGCATGAGCGCGCGGCGCGAACGTTGGAGCGGCTCGCGGAGTTCTACTCGGCGCCCGCCGCACCGCTGGGCGGGGACCCGGCGGCCCGGGCGCTGGAGCTGTTCCACGAGGTGGCGGGCAGTGTGCCGGCCTACGCGGCGTTCCTGGCCGAGCACGGCGTCGACCCCGCGGCGGTGCGGACGCCCGAGGACTTCGCGGCGCTGCCGATGGTCGCGAAGGAGTCGTACCTGCGGAAGTTTCCGCTCGCCGAGCGCTGCCGGGGCGGCCGGCTCGACGGGAACGACACCGTCGCCGTCTCCTCCGGGTCCTCGGGGCGGCCGACGGTGTGGCCGCGCTCGGTCGTCGACGAGCTCGCGGTCGCCCGCCGGTTCGAGGACGCGCTGGTCAACGGGTTCGGCGCGGACGAGCACCCGACGCTGGTCGTGGTGTGCTTCGCGCTCGGCAGCTGGGTCGGCGGGATGTACACCGCGGCGGCCTGCCGGCACCTCGCGGCCAAGGGGTACCCGATCACCGTGGCGACGCCGGGCAACAGCGTCGACGAGATCCTGCGTATGGTGACCGAGCTTTCTTCGCAGTACGAGCGGACGGTGCTGGCCGGCTATCCGCCGTTCGTGAAGAACGTCGTCGACGAGGGCGTCCGCCGCGGCGTGGACTGGCCCGCGTCCGGGGTGCGCATGCTGCTGGCCGGCGAGGTGTTCAGCGAGGAGTGGCGCGAGCTGATGGGCCGCCGCGCGGGCATGCTCGACGCGGACGCCGACACGGTGTCGCTCTACGGCACCGCGGACGCCGGCGTGCTCGGCAACGAGACACCGCTGAGCGTGCGCGTGCGCCGGTTCCTCGCCTCCCGGCCCGAGCTGGCCCGTGAGCTGTTCGGTGATTCGCGGCTGCCGACGCTCGTCCAATACGACCCGCTGATCCGGTACTTCGAGACGCACGACGGCACGCTGCTGTTCACCGGCGACGGCGGGGTGCCGCTCGTTCGGTACCACATCGCGGACGAGGGCGGCCTGCTGTCCCATGCGGACGTGCTCGCCTTCTGCCAGGAGCACGGGTTCGACCCGGGTGACGGTGACGAGCGTCCGTTCGTCTACGTCTTCGGGCGGTCGCTGTTCACGGTGTCGTACTTCGGCGCCAACATCTACCCCGAGAACGTCACCGTCGCGCTGGAGCATCCGGACATCGCCGACGACGTGACGGGCAAGTTCGTCATGCAGGTGCGCAGCGACGCCGACGAGGAGCGCCGGTTCGCGGTCGTCGTCGAGCGCGCACCGGACCGCCCCGCGCCGGAGAAGGTCCTCGTGTCGGCGGCGATCCGGGCCGCGCTGCTGCGGCTCAACAGCGAGTTCGCGAACTATGTGCCGCCGCAGTACCAGACGCCGGTCGTCGAGCTGCGCGAGCCCGGCGACCCCGAGTGGTTCCCGGTGGGGGTCAAGCACCGCTACAGCCGCTGAGCGCGCACCTGCGGGTAGCCGGTCGGGCCGAAGGACACGTTGTCGCTCGGGTTGATGAGCAGCTCGTCGCCATCCACGTGGAAGCGGTACGTCCGCACGAACGGGCCGTCGGTGTAGGCCACCCGCAGCGTGAAGTCGTCGCCGTCCCAGGCGCCCGTGGCCGCGGTGGTGCCGTTGGGGATCCAGGCGTCGGGGGAGTACGGGTGCTCGTGCACGCCGGTGGCGTCCTCGAACACGACCCGGCCCGGGGCGAGCGTCACCGCGCGGATCGTCGGGGCCTGCTCGTGGCTCGGCCGCCAGTCGCTCGGCCGCAGCCGGCGCGGCTCCGCCACCGTGAAGCGACCCTCCACCGTGGACGGTCCACCCTGGACGGTCGGCAGCGACAGAGCCAGATCCGGTGTCGGGGCCAGGTCGTCCAGCAGGTGCTCCCACACCAGGTTGAGCACGGCCTGCAGGTCATGGGTGCCCGCGGTCAGCGCCAGCACCGCGTCCTGCTCGGGCAGGACGACGCAGAACTGGCCGAACGCGCCGTCGCCGCGGAAGCCGTTGTGCCGGCAACGCCAGAACTGGAAGCCGTACCCCTGCTTCCAGTCCGGCAGCGGCTCGCCGTCGCCGTTGTCGTTCTCGACGTGCTTGCGGGTCGCCTCCTGCGCCCAGCCGGCGGGGAGGATGCCGTCGGGGTCGTGGAGGTACAACTGGCCGAAACGCGCGATCTCGGGCGTCCGCGCGGACATGCCCCAGCCGGCGACGTCCCGGCCGTGCGGGCACTGTTCCCAGGTGACGGGGCCGAACCCGAGCGGGTCGAACAGCCGCGGGCGCAGATAGTCGACCAGCCGCTCGCCGGTCAGGCGCTGCACGATCGCGCCCACGGTGTAGGTGCCCGCCGTGTTGTACAGGAAGTGCGTCCCCGGCTCCCGCTCGATCGGCACGCTCAGGAACGCGTCGAGCCAGTCGTCGCTGCGGGTCATGGCGTCGGACGGGTCCTCGACGTGGCCGGTCGTCATCGTGAGCAGATGCCGGACGCGCAGGCGCGGGTCGCCGCGGCCGTCGCAGTGCTTGGCCACCGGGTCGTCCAGGTCGAGCAGGCCCTCGGCGATCGCGAACCCGGCGGCGGTGCTGGTGAAGCTCTTGCTCAGCGAGAAGAGCCGGTGCGGCCGGTCGAGCGCGTACGGCTGCCACGCGCCCTGGGCCACCACCTCGCCGCCGCGCAGGAACACCAGGCTGTGCAGCGCGTCGATGGATCGCTCGGCCGCATCGATGAAGGTCCGCACGCTCATGGTCGGCAGCCTAGCGTGCACCGCCTCGATTTCCGATTTCCGAGCGTTTGCCCGATTTCTCCCGTAACGTCGAGACAAAGGCACCGAACCCGGAGGGAGACGAGCGTGAATCGTACGAAGGGGGCGGCCCTGCTGGTGCTCGGCGCCCTGGCCCTGACCGGCTGTTCCGAGCACGCGAACGCCGAGACCGCGGTGCGCATGACCGGCCTGGCCCGTTTGGCCGCGGCATCCGAGTCGGCCGCGCCGGTGATGGTCGCGCCGTCCGGATCGGCCGCGTCCGGACCTTCCGCGGCGGGTGACGATCTGCGCGCGGCGCTGCTCGGCGACTCCGACATCCCCGGCGGCGGCTTCGCGCCGGTCGCCGTCGCGAGCAGCCACACCGGCAAGGTGAGCATCGGCGGCGGGAGTTTCCCCGGCTGTCCGGCATTGGAGCCGATGACCACCGATCAGACCGTTTCGGCCGCAGTCACCTACGCCAAGGGTGCGATGGGTCCCTACCTGACCCACGCGGTGGTGCGGTTCCCGGCGGGACAGGCGGCGGAGGCGGTGCGGGCACTGCGCAGTACCGTCGAAGGCTGTAAAAGCTTTGAACAGCAGCTGGCCGGAATCACGGTCAAGTTCACGCTCGCCGCGACCGAGCCGCCGGCGAACCTGGGCGACGAGTCGGTCGGCCTGCGCATGACGGGCAGCACGGACATCGGCATCTCGGTCACGGCGGACATCGTGGCCGCGCGCCGCGGGAACTACGTGATCTGGCTGAACACCACGAGCATCGGCACCGACTCGCCCGGCCTCGCCGCGAACCTGGCACCGGCCGCGGCCAAGCGCTGCGCCGCGACCCTGGCCGGCTGCTGACGTTACTGGAACAACGTGACCAGGGCACGCAACAGGTGCCCGTCGTGCCGCTCATCGACCCAGGTCACGATCTCGAGCGGCCGGCCGGCGGCGCGGGTTTCGCGGGTGTACCGCACCACGTCGCCGGCCGCCGCCGCGTCCGTGACGGCCAGGGCGCCGTTGGTCTGGGCCTGGTACGCGAGGTTCTCGGCGTCCTGCACGGCCGCGCGCCCGTCGTCGCCGAGGCGGGCCGAGACCGCGATCCGCCACCGGCCCTTCGTCACCAGCAGCAGCGTGTCGGGGCCGCGCTGGACCGTCACGTTGCCGCGCTGGAGGGCGGCGGCGACGGCGTCACCGTACGCGAGGCCGAGGACCCGCTGTTCGCGCCGCGGGTCGGCGACCGACTCGACCCGTTGCCGCTGCTCCGGCGGGAGGCCGCCGAGCAGCTCGGCGAGCGCGCCGTCGGAGAGCCCGGCGACCACGGGCACGAGCCGCTCCGTCGGCACCATGGGCAGGAGGGCGGCGGCTTCCTTCGCCGGTACGCCCCGGATGACCTCGGCCAGGTGCGCCTCCGGCAGCGCCCGGAGCAGCCCGCGGCGCGCGTCCGGCCGCAGCGCCGGCACGAGCCGCACCAGGTCGGCGGGGCGCATGGCCGCGGTGACGACGGGCAGCCGCTCGGCGGGCATGGCCATCAGCAGGCCGGCCGCGGACCTGGGCGAGGAGCTGCGGATCATCGCGACGACCTGGGCGACGGGCGTCATGCCACCGGGGAGCATGCCCCGTTTTAACACCGCTCCCGAGCTGCGCACATGGCCCGCGCGGCCGACGTTGGCCGACCGTTCGTCAATCGCGTACGTGCTGTTCCGCGAACAGCGCCGCGCGCGCCAGGGCGGCGTCGGCCTCGTCCAGGGTGCCCGCGTAAGACTGGAAGACGTGCGGCGCGCCGGCCGTGATGTCGAGGATGACGTCCACGCCGGCGTCGCGGGCCCGGGCGGCCAGCCGCGTCGCGTCGTCGAGAAGCAGCTCGTTCGTGGCCACCTGCAGCAGCATCGGCGGCAGCCCCCGCAGGTCGCCGAGCACGGCCGGGCTGAGCAGCGGCTGGTTGGGGTCCTGGCCGGGCGCGTACCACGAGCCGGACCGCGCGAAATCCTCCGGCTGGAAAATCGGGTCGAGCCCCACCTTCGTGAACATGCTCTCGCCCGTACGCGACTGGTCCAGCGCCGGCGAGAATGCGACGAGCGCGGCCGGCATCGGCAGCCCGGCGTCCCGCGCGGCGAGCAGCGTCGTCACGGCCAGCCCCCCGCCGGCCGAGTCACCGGCGATGACGATCGACGCCGGGTTCTCGCCGCGATCCAACAAGGTTTGGTACGCCCCGAGCCCGTCCTCGATCGCCGCCGGAAACGCATGCTCCGGCGCGAGCCGATAGTCCACCGACAGCGCCGGGATGCCGGTGCGCACCACGAGATTGGCGGTCAGGCTGAGCGCCGTCTCGGGCGAACCGGCGATGAAGGCGCCGCCGTGGAAGTACAGGATGAGGGCGTCTCTGCTCTTGGACAGCGGCTCGACGAGCAACGCCGGCCGCGGACCCAGCGTGGTCCACGTGGTGCGGGTGCCGTCCGGGACCAGGGTGCTCGCCATCATCTCGCGAAACGCGGCCCGCCACTGCTCCACGGTCCGGAACTGCTGCGCGTGCGGCCGGCGCAGCTGCGCGTCGAGCTCTCGTAGGCTGACCACGGCGATCGATCTCCCCAACGCTCGGCGTCGTCCGTCGCCACCCATGCTGACCGGCGGCGGGGCGATTTCGCGGTACCAGGGACGGGTAAACCGCACCTTGGCAGCAACCGCCGCCGCACCGGTACAGTCGCCCGGCCGGCCGATCATGGTCGGTGCGTACCCGAGGCGGCAAGGAGTCGAAATGGTGTTGTCGGTCGTGGCCGGGCTGGTGCTCGTCCCGTGCATCTGGTTGCTCGGCTCACTCGCCGGCGTCGCCGCGCGCGCCCTCGCCGGCGAGGCGCGCATCAACCGCGAGGTCCGCCGCCTCACCCGCTCCTGGACCTGACCCGCGCACGGCTCCGACCAGCAGGAACTGCCCGTCGGCGGAGCTCGCCTCGGCGGTCGCGGCGAGCCCGGCCGCCGCGATCAGGGCGCGCATTTCGCCGTGACTGCGATGGTGGTACCGCCAGAGCCGCACCCGCTCACCCCGCCCGATCCGCACCACGCGACCCGCGCCGAAGTCGACTTCCACGCTCGCCGTGAGGCGGACCCGGATGTACCGCTCCCGGCGCTCCGGGTCGTAGCCGCGCTCCGGCACGTAGCCGCCGGGCGTGATGCCGAGCAGATCGAGCACCACCTGCTCGTGCGGCGCGAGGTCGTCATCGCCCGGCGCCAGCGCGAACGACGTCCGGCTCTCCGGGTGGTCGAGCCGCACGCCGCAGAGCAGGACGTCGCCGGGGCGCATGAGGCCGGCAACACGCCGCAACGTGCCGGCGGGGTCGGCGGTGTTGCACAGCGTGCCGCCGGTGAGCAGGACGACGGTCTGCGTCCCGGGCGGCGCGACCAGGTCGTCGAGCGACTCGGACTCGAAGTCACGCCGGACCGGCACGAACCGGCGGCCGGCGAGGTTGCGCGCGGCCACGGCCAGGAGCTGCGCGCTGATGTCGACGCCGACGTACTCGGTGCCGGCCGGGAGCATGCCCAGCAGCGCGGCGGCCGGTGTGCCGTCGCCCGGACCGAGGTCCACCACTCGTGTTTGCCGCCGTGGGTCCAGGGTCGCCAGCAGCCACGGCCGTAGCACGTCGAGCAGGGCCAGGGTCTCGCGCAGGCTGCGGTTCGCGCCGTCCACGGTGAGCATCCACGCGGCCATGTCGGCCCAGTGCCCGGCGCCCGCGCCGACGTAGTTGAAGCGGGTCTCGATCTGCCGGCGCTCGCCCAGGTCCGCGGCGATGCGGGCGACCTCGGCCTCGGTGTACAGCGTGAACAGCCGCGGGTCGACGCTCACCCGGCGCGGCCCGCCAGCAGCAGGAACTCGCCGTCGGGGGTGAGGCGGGCGGTCAGCTTCGTCCAGCCGGCCGCTTCCAGCATCGCGATGTGCTCGTCCGCCGCGAGGTGGTGGTAGCGCCACAGCAGGACGCGGCGGCCCGCCGGCAGCGTGAGGCGGTCGGCGACAGTTACGGGACATGTCACGTGGATGCGCAGGTACCGCTGCCGGGTCGTGTCGTCGTAGCCGATCTCCGGCTCGTAGTGCGAGCGGGGCACGCCCAGGCGGTCGAGCAGCGCGCGGTGCCGGTCGGGGATGTCCTCGCCCGTTTCGGTCGGGCTGAAGCGGAAGAACGTGCGGTTCGTGACCGTGTCGACGCGGGCGCCGTGCACGATGACGTCGGCGGCCGTGCGGGCGTGGCGCAGGACTGCGACCGGGTCGGTGCAGTTGAGCAGGGTGCCGCCGATCAGCAGGGCCAGGGTGGCCGGGCCGCGCAGGTCGGTGAGCGGGTCGGCGGTGAAGTTGCGACGGTGGAACTCCAGCGGAATGTCAGGTCCGAGCCAGGTGCGCAGGTTGCGCTCGGCGATCGCGAACATCTCCGCGCTGGCGTCGATGCCGATGTACCGTTCCAGTCGCCCCGCCGTCGCCAGTCGTTCCAGCACGCCGCGGGCCGGGATGCCGTTGCCGGGGCCGAGGTCGAGCACGCGCACCGGGCCGGTGAGCGGGGCGATCAGGTCGTCGTGCGCGGCGCGCAACAGGTCCAGCGCCGTGCCCGTCAGGTTCGGCGTGGCGTCGCCCTCCTGCCAGGTCACGTACCGGTCCCAGAACTCGGCGCCCTCGGCCATGTACACCCAGCGGGAGTCGATCTCGCCCGTCTCCGCCAGTTCGGCCGCGATCCGGTCCAGATCGTCAGACGTCAATGTCATGGAGGACATTGTGGAGGGTGCTGGTTGGTGGGCACATCACGTAAATGCGGGACGACGGCCTCAATGCCCGTGGACCGGGTCGCCGTCGACGAAGACGAGGTCGGCGCGGGTGTCGTGGAGGGACGTGTCGGGGGCGAACGGGTCGCGGTCCAGCACGACCAGGTCCGCCGCCTTGCCCGGGGTCAGGGTGCCGATCTCGTGGTCCAGGTGGCTCACGTACGCGGACCCCGCGGTGTACGCCGTCAGCGCCTGCGTCAAGGTCAGCGCCTGTTCGGGCAGCATCGGGGTCTGGGACGCGGGCCAGGAGGACTCGGCCGAGCCGGGAGGTTCCGTCCGGTGTACCGCGACGTGGATCGCCTGCCAGGGGTCGGGCGTCGACACCGGCCAGTCGCTGCCCGCCGCCAGGCGGCCGCCCGCGCGGGCGATGGCGCCGAACGGGTACTGGTGGGGGACGCGGGCGGGGCCGAAGAACGGGACGCACAGGGTGTCGTTCTGCTCGTGGTGCGTTGCCCACAGGGATTGGATGTTCGCGGTCACGCCGAGCGACGCGAAACGCGGGACGTCGGCCGGATTGACCACGTGCAGGTGCGCGATGTGGTGGCGCTGGGTGTTGCCGCTCGACTCCACGGCGTCCAGGCACTCGCGCACCGCGCGGTCGCCGATCGCGTGGAAGTGCACGGCGAAACCGGCGGCGTCCAGAGCGGTCACGTACGAGCGGAGCCGGTTGGGGTCCACATTGGACGTACCGCAGAAGTCCTTGCCGACGTACGGTGCGAGCATCGCGGCCGTGAAGTTCTCGGCCACGCCGTCCTGCATGATTTTGACCGTTCGGGCGGTGAAACGGCCGTCGAGGACCATGCGGGCCCGCAGGCCGTCGAGTTGGGACAGGTCGCGGTCGCGTTCCCACCACAGGGCGCCGGTCACCCTCGCGCGCAGCTCGCCCGTCGCGGCGGCGTGGACGTAGGTGCCGTACTGGTCGCGGGAACCGGCGTACGCGCCGACGATCGCGTCCTGCCAGCTCGTGATGCCCAGGGAGAACAGGTAGCGCTGGGCCTCGAGCAGCGCGCGGTGGTAGTCGGCCTCGGTGTCCTCCGGGAGCAAGGGGGTGACGAGGTCCATGGCGGCTTCGTGGAGTACACCGGAAGGAAGGCCGTCGGGGGTGCGCTCGATGCGGCCGTTGCGCGGGTCGGGGGTGGACGCGTCGATGCCGGCCAGGCGCAGGGCGGCGGAGTTGACCCAGGCCGAATGGTGGTCGCGGTTGGGCAGGAAGACAGGGCGGTCGGGGGCGACCGCGTCGAGGTCCTCGCGGGTCGGCAGGCCGCCGGGGAACGCCGACATCGACCAGCCGCCGCCGGTGATCCAGGGCTGGGCCGGGTCGAAGGTGGCCACCGCCTTCAGGTAGGCGGCGCGGTCGTTCAGGTGCGAAAGGTCACAGCGCAGGCGTTCCAGGGCGCCCTGCACGGGGTGGATGTGGGCGTCGTGCAGGCCGGGGACGAGCAGCCGGCCGGCCAGGTCGACGAGCTCGTACGGGCCCGAAAGAGCCGTTCGCACCTCGGATCGGTCACCGACGGCGACGATCCGGCCACCGGAAACGGCCAGCGCGTCGGGACTGGCGTCCGTCCCGGTCCAGATCGGCCCACCCGTGAACACCATCGCACCCATGGGTAAGGAGCCTACTGACCGCGGCGGTGATCTTGGCCGATTGCCGGTCGCTGTAGGGTGCGGGGCATGATTCGGGTGCTGCTCGCCGACGACCATCAGCTCGTCCGCACGGGGTTTCGGGTCATCCTCGAGTCGGAGGACGACCTGAGCGTGGTCGGGGAGGCGGCCGACGGGCGGCAGGCGGTCGAGCTGGCCGGGAGTACGCCGGCCGATGTGCTGCTCATGGACGTCGAGATGCCGGGCCTCGACGGGCTGGCGGCCACCCGCGAGATCACGGCGGCCGGGTCCGCGCCGGCCGTGCTGATGCTCACCACGTTCGACCGCGACGACTACCTGTTCGCCGCGCTCGAGGCCGGGGCCAGCGGGTTCCTGCTCAAGAACGGTACCCCCGAGGCGCTCATCGACGCGGTGCGGATCGTCGCGCGCGGGGATGCCCTGCTCGCGCCGGAGCTGACGCGGCGGGTCATCGCGGCGTTCGCGCGGCCGGGCGGGCGGCCGTCCGGCGGCGGGGAGGCACTGCTCGGCGAACTCACGCCGCGCGAGCGGGAGGTGCTCGTCGAGCTGGCCGGCGGGGCCACCAACGCCGAGATCGCGGTCAGCCTGCACCTCGGCGAGGCGACGGTGAAGACCCACGTGAGCCGGGTGCTCACGAAACTGCAGCTGCGCGATCGTACGGCCGCCGTGGTGTTCGCCTATGAGCACGGAGTCGTAAAGCCGGGTCCGTCGCGCGAGGGACCCCGGGGGTAAATCGCCAGCCGGATTCGCCGGGGCCATTGGACGCCTAGCGTGGAACGCATGAGCGACGCACTGCGGGTGGAGGGGGTCAACCGGCGCTTCGGCGACCGGCAGGTCCTCTCGGAGATCACGTTCGACGTCGGGACCGGGCGGATGACCGGCTTCGTCGGGGCGAACGGCGCCGGGAAGACCACGACGATGCGCATCATCCTCGGCGTGCTCGCCGCGGACTCCGGCACGGTCACCTGGCAGGGCGCGGCGCTGGGCAAGGAGGTCCGCCGGCAGGTCGGCTACATGCCCGAGGAGCGCGGCCTGTACCCGAAGATGAGCGTCCACGAACAGCTCGTCTACCTGGGCCGGCTGCACGGCATGTCCCTGGAGCGGGTCAAGCGCAACGCCGACGAGCTGCTCGAGCGGCTCGGGCTCGGGGAGCGCGCGAACGACCAGTTGCAGCACCTGTCGCTGGGCAACCAGCAGCGCGCGCAGATCGCCGCCGCGCTCGTGCACGATCCGGTCCTGCTCGTGCTCGACGAGCCGTTCTCCGGCCTCGACCCGCTCGCGGTGGACACCGTTGTGAGCGTGCTGCGCGAGCGGACCGCGGCGGGCGTGCCGGTGCTCTTCTCCAGCCACCAGCTGGACGTCGTCGAGCGCCTCTGCGACGACCTCGTCATCATCGCGGCCGGGCAGATCCGGGCCACGGGCACCCGCGACGAGCTGCGCCGGCAATACTCCGAGCCGCGCTACCAGCTGCACGTCGACGGCGATGCCGGCTGGCTGCGCGACCAGGCCGGGGTCAGCCTCGTCGACCTGGACGGGGACCGAGCCGTCTTCGACCTCGCCGAAGGAACAGACGACCAGGTTGTACTGCACGAGGCCCTCCGCCGCGGCCCGGTCCGCTCCTTCGGACCCGTCGTCCCGTCGCTGGCCGAGATCTTCCGAGAGGTGACCCGATGAACATGCTGGAAGCGGTGCGCCTCGTCGCCGCGCGCGAGCTCAAGGTGAAGCTGCGCGACAAGACCTTTCTGATCAGCACGCTGTTCTTCCTGCTGTTCGCGTTCGGCTCGTCCGTCCTGCCGGCCCTGTTCTCCGGCGGCCCGTCGTCGGTGGCGGTCGCGCAGGGCTCGCAGTACGAGGGCAAGCTGCGCGACGCGGGGCTCGACGTCAAGGTGGTCGGCAATCCCGAGCAGACGGTGCGCGACGGGGACGCCGACGCGGCCGTGGTGGACAGGAACGCGCAACCCGAAGTGCTCGCGATGAAGGACGCGCCGAACGATGTCGTGTCGGCGTTGTCGGTGCAGCCCGAGGTACAACTGCTGGATCCTGATGCGGTGAACCCGGTGGCCGCGTTCCTGGTGCCGTTCATGTTCGCGCTCGTCTTCTTCTTCACGTCGCTCACCTTCGGCATCCAGATCGCGCAGAGCGTCGTGGAAGAGAAGCAGACGCGCATGGTCGAGATCCTGGTCGCCGCCGTGCCGGTGCGGGCGCTGCTCATCGGCAAGGTCGCCGCCGGCGGCATCCTGGCCCTCGCGCAAGTGGCCCTGATCGCGCTGGTCACCGTGACCGGCGCCCAGTTCACCGACGACGCCGACACCCTGCTGCCGCTGCTGGGCCCGGCGATGAGCTGGTTCATCCCGTTCTTCGTGCTCGGCTTCATCATGCTGGCCGCGCTGTGGGCCGCCGTCGGCGCGCTCGTGAACCGCCTGGAGGACGTGGGCAACGCGGGCATGCCGGTGCAGCTCATCGTGATGCTGCCGTTCTTCCTGGTCATCTTCCTCAACGACAACCCACTGGCGATGCGCATCCTGTCGTACGTCCCGTTCTCCGCACCCACCGCGATGCCCGTCCGCCTGTTCGACGGCTCCGCGGCCGGCTGGGAACCGTTCGTGTCGCTGGTGATTCTCGCGCTTGCGGCGGCGGGGGCGCTGCTGGTGGGCGCCCGGCTGTATGAGGGGTCGCTGCTGCGTACGAACGCCCGCACGTCCTGGTCGGCCGCCTGGCGGGATCGGGAGCTGCGCAGCATGTGAGTCAGGCAGTCAGGCCGGGGGGATGCAGGCGCAGCGGGACGGTGGCCACGATGACGTCCGGGCGGTGTTTGAGGGCCGCCGACAGCACGATGTCCAAGTGGTTGTGCAGGATGCGATAGCGCAGCCGGTCCGGCAACGCGAACGGTACGAGCACCACGACCTGTTCGTCGTGGTGCTCGTGCAGTTCGTCGATGAACCGCGCGATCGGGTGGGCGACCGAGGCGTAGTCGGTGTGCAGCACCCGCAGCGGCACCCCCGGGTCCCAGCGCGCCCACTGCCGCTCCAGGTCGCCGTCGGCCGCGTCGGGTGCATCGACGTGCACGTGCACGGCGATCACCTGCGAGCTGATCGACAGGGCCTCGTTCAGCGCGTGCCGGGTCAGCCGGGACAGCTCCGCCACCGGTACGACCACGATCGTCGGGCGGGCCCGCGGCTTCGCCGGGATCTGGTGGAGTTCGAGCAGGGCGGCGGAGCGGTGGTAGTACCGGTGGATGCGGACGAACAGCCAGATGAGTGCCGGGATGGCGAGGACCACCACCCACGCGCCGGCGGTGAACTTCGTGATCAGGAAGATGACCGTGGCGGCGGCGGTGGTCAGGGCGCCGATGCCGTTGATGAGGGCGCGCCGGCGCCAGGGTGGCGGGCGGGTGGTGAACCAGTGTTTGACCAGGCCGGCCTGGGCGAGGGTGAAGGCGGTGAAGACGCCGATCGCGTACAGCGGGATCAGCGCCAGGGTCTGGCCCCGCACCGCCACGAGCAGCGTCCCGGCCAGCAGGGCGAGCGCCCAGATGCCCACGGCGAACACCTGCCGCTCGTCGCGCAGGGCGAACAGGTGCGGCAGGTAGTTGTCCCGGGCGAGCAGGCTCGCGAGCACCGGCAGGCCGCCGAACGAGGTGTTCGCGGCGAGCATGAGCACGATGGTGACGGCGACGGACAGGGTGTAGTACGCCCAGCCGCGCCCGGCCGACGCCGCGATGATCTGGCTCAGCACGGTCTCGTCGCCGCGCGGGCCGAGGTGCCAGCGGTGGGCGAGCACGGCCAGGCCGAGCAGCATCACGGCCAGGATCGCGCCCAGCAGCAGCTCGGTCCTTCGGGCCCGGACGACCCTGGGCTCCTTGAACAGCGGCACCCCGTTCGCGATCGCCTCGACCCCGGTGAGCGCGCTGCAGCCGGCCGAGAAGGCCTTGAGCACGAGCAGTGTCCCGACCGCCTCGGCCGGCGGGCCGCGGGCCGCGAACGGTTCGGGATGTGCGAGGGGATGGATGAGGCCGATCGCGATGACGGCCAGGACGCCGAGGATGAACACCAGCGTCGGCAGCAGGAACGCGCGTGCCGTGTCGCCGAGGCCGCGCAGGTTGAGCACGGTGATCACGGCGAGGATGGCCAGGCACAGCGGCACCGTGGCCGCCGTGAGCGCAGGGAACGCCGAGGTCAGGGCGGCCACGCCGGCCGCGATCGACACGGCGACGGTGAGCGTGTAGTCGGCCACCAGCGCGGCCGCGGCGAGCAGGGCGGCGCCGGGCGGGAAGTTGGCCCGGCAGACCGCGTACGTGCCGCCGCCGCCCGGGTAGGCGGCGATCACCTGGCGGTAGGAGAAGACCAGGATCGCCAGGAGCACCACGATCGCGACCGTGATCGGCAGGACCAGCGGCAGCGCCACCGCCCCGCCGGCCGCGAGCACGGCCAGGATGGCTTCCGGGCCGTACGCGACGGAGGTGAGCGCGTCCAGCGAGAGCGCCGGCAGCCCCTCCAGCGGGGTGAGCCGCTGCTTGGCGGTCTGGCGTGCGCGCAGCGACGGACCGACCAGGAAACGCCAGACGCGCATCGCCGCGATCAGAGGTCGGCGGTGCCGGGACGGGTCAGCGCGGCCGGGACGACGACCCGGTCGAACAGCTCCGCGTCGACGCCGTCGTCGAGCGCGGCCTGGCGCAGGGTGAGGTCGTGGTCGACGGTGCGGTGCGCGATCTGCGACGCGCGGTCGTAGCCGATGACCGGGGCCAGCGCGGTGACCGTTTCCACCGAGTGTTCGACGTTGTACCGCAACCGCTCGCGATCGAGCTCCGCCCCCTCGACGAGGAACCGGCGGAAGTGGTCGGCGGCGTCGGCGAGGATGCGGATCGAGTGCAGCACGTTGCTGATGATGATCGGCCGGAACGCGTTGAGCTCGAAGTTGCCCTCCGCGCCGGCGATGGCCACGGCGGTGTCCGCGCCCTGCACCTGGATGCAGACCATGAGCATCGCCTCGGCCTGGGTCGGGTTCACCTTGCCCGGCATGATGGACGAGCCCGGCTCGTTGGCCGGCAGCGACAGCTCGTGCAGGCCGGTGCGCGGTCCGGAGCCGAGCCAGCGCATGTCGTTGGCGAACTTGAACAGGGCGATGGCGACCCCGCGCAGCCCGGCCGAGGTGCGCACGAGCGTGTCGAGCGAACCCTGCGCGGCGAACTTGTTCGGCGCGGTCACGAACGGCCGGCCGGTCAGGTCGGCGATGGCCGCGGCCGCGTCGGTGTCGAAGCCGGGCGGGGCGTTGAGCCCGGTGCCGACCGCCGTGCCGCCCATGGCCAGCCGGTACAGCCCGGGCCCGATCGAGTCCATCAGGTGGGTGCCGGCGTCGGCGATCTGGGTCGCGTACCCCGACCACTCCTGCCCGACGGTCATCGGGGTGGCGTCCTCCAGGTGGGTTCGGCCGATCTTGACCACGTCGACCCACTCGCGGCTCTTCTCCGCCGTGGCGTCGTGCAGCCGCACGAGGGCCGGGCGCAGCTCGTCCTCGAGCGCGGTGATGGCGGCGATGTGCATCGCGGTCGGGAACGTGTCGTTGGACGACTGCCCCATGTTGACGTCGTCGTTGGGGTGCACCGGCGTCTTGCTGCCCAGCCGGCCGCCGGCGAGCTGGATCGCGCGGTTGGCGATCACCTCGTTGACGTTCATGTTCGACTGGGTTCCGGAGCCGGTCTGCCAGACGTACAGCGGGAACTCCGCGTCGAGTTCGCCGGCGATCACCTCGTCGGCGACCCGCTGGATGAGCTCGGCCTTCCACTGCGGCAGCCGCCCGGCGCGCTCGTTGACGATCGCGGCGGCCTTCTTCACGTAGCCGTACGCGTGGTAGACCGCCTTGGGCATCCGGTCGTCGCCGATGTCGAAGTGGACGAGCGAGCGCTGCGTCTGCGCGCCCCAGTAGTGCCCGGCCGGCACCTCGATCGAGCCGAGCGAGTCGGTCTCGACGCGCGTGCCGCCGGCGTTGAGCCCGATCGGGACCTCGCGGATGACCGGCGGGTCCTCGTGACGGTTCGGCATCGCTCACCCGGCCTTGATCGGGCGGTACTCGGGCTGCCACATCGCGTCCTGCACCTGCTGCACCGCGTCGATCACCTCGGTGCGGGCCAGGCTCTCGGCGGCGGCCCGCTCGGCCACGGCGACGGCGACGGTGGCCGAGACCATCCGCAGGTTCTCCACCTGGGGCAGCAGCGACGCGCCGCGGGTCGACGGGTCGACCAGCGCGGCGACGGCCTCGGCGGCCGCGGCGAACATGCCGTCGGAGATGTGCCGCGCGCGGGACACGATGGTGCCGAGGCCCAGCCCGGGGTACAGCAGCGCGTTGTTCGCCTGCCCGATCGCATAGGTGACGCCGTTGTACGTCACCGGCGCCACGGGGATGCCCGTCGCGATCAGCGCGCGGCCGTCGGTCCAGTGCAGGAGCTGCTCGGGCATGGCCTCGATGCGCTCGGTCGGGTTGGACAGCGGGAAGATGATCGGGCGGTCGACGTGGGCCGCCATCTCCCGGACGACGTCCTCGGTGAACGCCCGGTGCACGGTCGACGTGCCGATCAGCATCGTCGGCTGGACCTGGGCGATCGTGCCGCGCAGGTCCATCGTGCGCAGGTCGCGGCGCGCGTAGGGCACCTGGAAGTCGCGCAGGTCCGGCATGTCCGCGGTGAGCAGGCCCTGCCGGTCGATGCACCAGATCCGCGAGATCGCGGTGTCGCGGTCCAGCCCGTCGCGCACCATCGCGTCGCGCAGCTGATCGGCGATGCCGATGCCGGCGGTGCCGCTGCCGAACACCACGATGCGCTGGTCGCGCATGCGCGTGCCGGACACCCGGGCGGCGGAGAGCGCGGCGGCGAGCACGATCGCGCCGGTGCCCTGCATGTCGTCGTTGAACGTGCAGACCTGCTCCCGGTACCGCTCGAGGATCCGCCGGCCGTTGCCCGGCCCGAAGTCCTCCCAGTGCAGCAGCGCCTTCGGGAACAGCTTGCTCGCCGCGCGCACGTAGGCGTCGATGAACTCGTCGTAGCGCTCGCCACGGACCCGGGCGTGCCGGTTGCCGACGTACATCGGGTCGTTGAGCAGGGCCTCGTTGTCGGTACCGACGTCCAGGGACACCGGAATCACCCGCGCCGGGTCGATCCCGGCGGCCGCGGTGTAGACGGCGAGCTTGCCGACCGCGATGTCGATCCCGCCGACGCCCCAGTCGCCGATGCCCAGGATCTCCTCGGCGTCCGAGGCGACGATGAGGTCCACGTCGTGCGGGCCCAGTCCGAGGTCGGCGAGCGCCGTCTCGACCCGGTCCGGCTCGTCGATGGACAGATACACACCGCGCGGGCGGCGGTACTCGTGGCTGTACCGCTTGATCGCCTCGCCCACCGTCGGGTCGTACACGACGGGGAGCATTTCGCGCAGGTGCTCACCCAGCAGGCGGTAGAACAGCACCTCGTCGTTGTCCTGCAGCATGCTCAGGAACACGTTCTTGGCCAGGTCGGTGGGCTGTTCGTGGTACTGCTCGTAGGCCCGCGCGGCCCGCTCGTCCAGGGTCTGCACCACGGCCGGCAGCAGCCCCTCCAGGCCCAGCGCCCGCCGCTCCTCGGGCGTGAACGCCGTGCCCTTGTTGAGCAGCGGAATCTCCAGCAGGTCGGGCCCGCGGGCGGACGTCACGAGCGTCCCGTTCTCGGCCCTGATGTCGCGGATGGCAGCAGTGGTCACGCCACCCACGATCGGCGCGCGCACGGCGGCGGCCATCGCCAGCCCGGTGTGATTCGCGCGGCCCTTGACCTCAAGCGCTTGAACTTTGGCACGCTGCTCATATGAACGCCATGACGATTCAGGACGTGGCGCGGCACAGCGGCCTGAGCGAGCCCACGCTGCGCTACTACGAGCAGGTCGGGCTGGTCGGTCCGATCGAGCGGGACGAGAGCAGCGGGCATCGGCGGTACAGCCGCGACGACGTCGAGAATCTCGAGGTCCTCGCGTGCCTGCGCGCGGTCGGTGTCGGCATCGAGGACATGCGCACCTACCAGGCCAACCGGGCCCGCGGCCGGGACGCGGCCGGTGACCAGCGCGACCTGCTGCTGCGCGCGGGCCGGCGCATCGAGGCCGAGATCGAGGCCCAGCAGGCGCGGCTGGCGTACCTGCGGGAGAAGGCGGCGGTGTGGGACGCGCGGGATCGCGGCGACACGGCCGCCGAGGAACAGGCATGGGTGCGCGTCCGCGACGCCCTGACCGGATTGGGGATGGTCCGATGAGCACGACACTGGTCACCGGCGGCACCGGATACGTCGGATCCTGGCTGATCGCCGGGCTGCTGCGGGCCGGGCGGCCGGTCCGCGCGACGGTGCGGTCGCTGGAGCGGGAGCCGGCCCTGCGCGAGGCCCTGCGCGCCGCCGGGGCCGACGACAGCGGCCTGGAGCTCGTCGCGGCCGATCTGTCCGCCGATGCCGGCTGGGCGGCCGCGGTCGAGGGGATTTCGCTGGTACACCACGTGGCCTCGCCGATGCCGCTCGTCCAGCCGGACGACCCCGAGGAGCTCATCGGCCCGGCCCGCGACGGCACGCTGCGGGTCCTGCGCGCCGCCCGCGACGCGGGCGCGCGCCGGGTGGTGCTCACCTCGTCGTTCGCCGCGATCGGCTACTCGCCGAAGGCGGGCGCGGAGTTCACCGAGGACGACTGGACCGACCCGGACACGCCGGGGCTGGCGCCGTACCCGCGCTCGAAGGCGATCGCCGAGCGGGCCGCGTGGGACTTCGTCGCCCGCGAGGGTGGCGGGATGGAGCTGGTGACGGTCAACCCGACGTTCATCCTCGGGCCGGGGCTCACCGCCGACGGCCGCTCGTCGCCGCAGCTGATCCGGATGATGCTCGACGGCTCGATGCCGGTCGCGCCGCGCCAGCGCTTCGGGCTGGCCGACGTGCGGGACGTGGCCGACCTGCACATGCGCGCGATGGACGCCCCGCACGCGGCCGGGAAGCGGTACCTCTGCGTCGCCGACGGCCCGACGATCAGCTACCTCGAGGTGGCGCGGGTGCTGCGGGACAAGCTCGGCGCGGCAGCGGACAAGGCCCCGACCGAGGAGGCGCCGGGGGAGGACCGGCCCCGCCCGATCATCCACAACGACCGGGCCCGCGAGGAGCTGGGCTTCCGGCCGCGGCCCGCCGAGACGACCATCGTCGACACCGCCGAGGCCGTCCTGCGCGCCTGACGCTCAGGTGCGGGCGGGGAGGCCGAGGGCCGCGCACGCCTCGCGGTACAGGCGCACGACCTCGGGGCGTACCTCGGCCCGCTCGGTCAGCGGCCGGCTGAACGGCACCCGCACCGGGACCGCCTGGCCGTTGACGGTGGCGGTGAAGTCGATGCCCTCGCCGTCCATGCCGGTCATCCGGGCCCCGGTGGCGTCGGGCCGGCCGCCCAGCGCGCGGACGATGAGCACGTTGTCGTCCTCGTGGTCGTCGTTCATGTGCCGGCTGACCGCGGCGATGACGTCCTCGGTGAACGGCTGGGTCATCACGCCGCCTTTCCGGTGCTGTACTCGCGCCCGAGGTCCTCGAGCACCGCGATGTTCAGGTCGTAGGCGAGCAGGACCTCGTCGACGATCCGGCCCCGCTCCTCGGCGGACCAGGGTGCGGCGTCGAGGGCCTCGCGGTACCGGGTCTTGAACCGGGCCGGGCTGCCGACGCCGGCGAAGTCGTAGAAGCTCGTGGCGGTCGTGCCGTAGACCTTGCGCACGGCCGCCGCGAGGTACTGCCCGCCGGACAGGTCGCCCAGGTACCGCGTGTAGTGGTGGGCCACGAACCCGCCCGGCCAGTCGAAGCACACGGCGCGCAGCCGGTCCGTGTACCGCAGGGTCGCCGCGCTCGCCGGGGCCCGGTCGCGCCAGCCGGGGCCGAGCAGCGCCACGAGGTCCGCCTCCAGCGCGGGCAGTCGCGTCAGTCCATCGTGGACGAACACGCCGGCGACCGGGTCGGTGCGCAGGGCGGCCGCCGCCTCCTCCAGCACCGCGTAGATGTGGTGGTGCTGGGCGACCATGCCCGCGTACCCGGCGAGCGGCAGCTCGCCGCGCACCAGCTCGCTCAGGAACGTCGCGCGCTCCGCGTCGCGGTGGCGCCCCTCGGTGCTGCGACGCACGGCCGCGGAGAACAACTCGTCCACGAAGTTAGGCTAGCCTAATGCCGGCCCGCCGTGAAGATCGCAGCCGGACACCCACCACCAGGGTGAGCGCCACCGCCGCGAGGGCGGGCACGACACCGCACACCGCCATCCCGAACCGCGCGCCGAAGTGGTTGGTGATGGCCCCGATGATCGGCGCGCCCAGCGGTGTGCCGCCGGTGAAGACCAGCAGGTACAGGCCCATCACCCGGCCGCGCATCTCCGGGTCCACCCACAGCTGCACCGAGGAGTTGGCCAGCGCCTGGAAGGCCAGGTTGACGAACCCCAGCACCGCGAGGAGCGGCAGGAACGTGGCCAGGTTCGGTGCGGCCGCGGCGAGGGCCTGCACCAGGCCGAACACCCCGCCGAGCAGGAGGATCCGGCGCAGCCGCGTGGACGTGATCGACCCGGCGAGCAGCGCACCCGAGGCGGAGCCGGCGGCGAGGACGATGTTGAACAGCCCGTACAGGCCGGCCGTACCCCGGAAGGACTCCGTGGCGATGGCGGTGAGCACGATCGGGAAGTTCAGCCCGAAGGTGCCGATGACGCCGACCAGCAGGATCGTCCACAGCACCCGCGGCCGCTGCCGCACGTAGCGGCCCGCGGCCCGCAGCGCGCCCGGCTCGCGGGTCGCCGGCGGTGCGGGCGTCACATCGCGGGGACGCAGGAGCAGCAGGGCGATGGTCGGCCCCACGTAGCACAGGGCGTTGCCGGCGAACGCCCAACCGATCCCGGCGGTAGCGATGCAGACGGCCGCGACCGCCGGGCCGATCAGGCGGGTGGCCTGGAAGACCGTCGCGCTGAGCGAGACCGCCTGGCGCAAATGGTGCGCCGGGACCACCTCGGCCGCGAACACCGCGCGGGTCGGGGCGTCCACGGCAAACACCAGCCCGGTCAGTACGGCGAACACGAACACGTGCTGGACGCGGATCGCCCCGGTGATGGTGAGCACCGCCAGCACGCCGGTCAGCGTGGCGTTGACGCCCTGCGTGGCCAGCAGCAGCGCACGTTTCGGATACCGGTCGGCGAGCAGGCCGCCGTGCACCCCGAGGAAGAGAATGGGCAGGAACTGCAGCGCCATCGTGATGCCGACGGCCGCCGGGCTGTGGGTGAGCTCCAGCGCCAGCCAGTCGACGGCGATGCTGCCCATCCATGTGCCCGTGCTGGCGAGGCTCTGTCCGATGAGATAGATGCGGTAGCCGCGATGACGGAGAGCGGCGAACGGGGTCACGATCTCGACCTTGCCGCAGCGCCCGGACATAGTGAAGGCCGATAATCTAGGTTTCAGTTATAGGGTTCCGTTATGACCGCCGGATACGATCCGCAGCTGCTGGCCACCTTGCTCGCGGTCGAGCAGACCGGCAGCTTCACCCAGGCCGCGGCCCGGCTGGGCATCCGCCAGCCGACCGTGAGCCTGCACATCCGGCGCCTGGAGCAGCAGGTCGGCCGGGTCCTGGTGCACCGCACGACGCACGCGCTGGCACTCACCCCGGACGGCGAGGCGATGCTCGGCTTCGCGCGCACGATCCTGGCCGCGCACGAGCAGGCCGCCGCGTACTTCAGCGGCCCCCGCCCCCGCGGCCGGCTGCGCATCGGCATGTCCGATGACCTCGCGCTGACCCGCCTGCCGCTGATCCTGCGCGAGTTCCGCCGGGACAACCCGATGGTCGACTTCTACCTCACCGTCGAGCAGAGCCGGGTGCTGCACGAGTGGATGGTCAATGACAAGCTCGACGTGCTGGTCGGCAAGCGCCCGCCCGGCGACGAGCGGGGCCAGCTGGTCAAGCGGGACCGGCTGGTGTGGGTCGGCACGCCCGCGACCCGGCTCGACCTGACCAAGCCGGTGCCCCTGGTCGTGTACGCCGCGCCGAGCATCTCCCGCGACGAGATGCGCAAGGCGCTCAACCGGGCCCGGCTGCCGTACCGCAGCGCCTGCGTCTGCCGCGGCGTGAACGGGCTGATCGCCGGGGTGGCGGCCGGCATCGGCATCTCGGCGCTGGCCGCCAGCCTGGTCCCGCCGCAGCTCACCGCGCTCGGACCGGCCCACCGCCTGCCGGAGCTCGGCCACATCGACCTGGTGCTGCTGGCCAACCCGCGCGCCGAGGAGCGACCGGCCGTCCGCGCCCTGATCGCGACGATCCTGGCCGGCGGTTCGCAGTCGTTCGCCCCAGGGGTTGTGCCCGAGCGCTAGCATCGGCGCGTGCTGCTCGGCATCGATTTCGGTACCACGCACACCGTCGCCGTCCTCGCTGCTCAGGACCGGGGCGGCGGCCCTGTGCCCCTGCTGTTCGACGCGTCGCCGCTGCTGCTGTCCGGGGTGCACCTCGCGCCCGACGGGCAGCTGCTGACCGGGCACGACGCGGCCCGCGGGGCGCTGTCCGACCCGGGCCGCAGCGAGCCCAACCCGAAGCTGCGCATCGACGACGGCACCGTGCTGCTGGACGACACCGAGCTGCCGGTGCACGCCCTGATCGCGGCGCCGCTGCGGCGGGTCTACGAGGAGGCGGTCCGGCACGCCGGCGGGCCGATCACCGGCACCGTGCTCACCCATCCGGCGTCGTGGGCGGCCCAGCGCCGTGACGTGCTGCTGCGCGCGGCCCAGGCGGCCGGGCTACCCGGCGTGACGCTGGTGCCGGAGCCCGTCGCGGCGGCCGCGTACCACGCCGGCGCCTCGGGCCGTCCGCTGCCGGCCGGCTCGGTCATCGCGGTGTACGACCTCGGCGGCGGCACCTTCGACGTGTCGGTCGTCCGCCGTACCGCGGAGGGCTGGGCCATCCTCGCCACCGCCGGCCTCGACGACGTGGGCGGCATCGATCTCGACGCCGCCCTGGCCGAGCACATCGGCCGGACCACCGGCGCCGCCGACGCGCGGCGCTGGCGGCGGTTGGTCGAGCCGGTCGACGCGGCCGGGCGGCGGGTGCTGCGCGGCTTCCGCGACGACGTGCGCGGGGCGAAGGAGCAGCTGTCGCGGACCGCGTCGACGACGGTGCGGGTGCCGCTGCTGGAGGTCGAGGCGTACCTGTCCCGCGAGGAGTTCGAGGCGGTCGCCGCGCCGTCGCTGACCCGCACGGTGAACCTGGTCGACGCGGTGCTGCGGCAGGCGGGCGTCGATCCGCGGGGGCTGTCCGCGCTGTACCTGGTCGGCGGCTCCAGCCGGATCCCGCTGGTCGCGACCATGCTGCACCAGCGCTTCGGGCTGGCCCCGGTGCTGGTCGACGAGCCGCAGACGGTGGTGGCCACCGGAAGCCTGGCCGCGGCGGGCGTGCCGACGCAGGTCCCGCCGGCGGCCACCTTCACGGCGCCACCTCCACGCACGAACGCGCCTGAACCCAGACGCAAGGGCCTGCTCGTCGCGGCTGCGGTCCTCGTCGCGGCAATCGTGATCGGCCTTGGGGTCTGGCGCGCCAACTGGCCGACGACCGGCGACGATCACGCCGGCAATTTGGGCGAAGGCAAAGGCAGCGGCACCGGTACCACGGCCGCCGCGGCCAAGGGCGGCCGGACGTTCACGGTGGACAAGGACGCCTGGTACGCCGGTTTCAAGGTGCACTTCGCCGACGCCGTCTACGACCCGGCCCAGGAGGACAGCGAACTCACCGTCCGGGCCCGGCTCACCAACCTCACCACGCAGGACCAGGCCCCCACCGGCGCCGTCCCGGTCTCGGTGCGGTTCGGCACCCAGCCGTACACCGGCGGTTTCAAGGGCAGCGTGCCGACGATCCCGGCCGGCTCGTACGCCGACGCGGTGTTCACGTTCCGGGTCCGCGACGCGATCGCCGACCCGGCCAAGGGCGTGCTCGTGCTGGGGGAGGACTCGCTGCGCCGGGCGACCGTCCCGCTCACCGGCACCGACGGCCTGGTGACGCTGGAGCCGAAGCAGGTGCTCGCGCCCACCCAGACCGAGATGCTCAAGCTGCGGTTCACCAACGTCACCTGCCAGGCCGGCGCGGCCATCCCGGAGCGGTTCCGTGAGGTGAAGGACCAGGAGCGCTCGGTGCACTGCACCTACGACGTCCGCTACGACGGCACCGAGATCGGCATCGACTCGTCCATGGAGGCGTTCCGCCTGGTCCGGCCGGACGGCACCGAGGTGGCGCCGACCGACCACAAGAACGAGAGCCTCAGCCCGGGCGAGGAGAAGCACGCGTTCTACGTCACCTTCGTCATCGCCGCCGACGCGCCCGGCGACTACAAGCTGCGGATGCGGTACCGCGGGCTGTACACGAAGGTCACCGACCAGCACGACGTCCCACTCACCCTGCCCGCGGTCTAGCCGTACCAAGCAAGCGCTTGGTACGCTCCCGGGCATGCGGTTCGGCATCGTCAGCCCCGTCGTGTTCCGGCCGGCCGGTCTGTGGAACGCGTGGGAGGCCGAGGCGGGCCCGGCCGACCTGGTCCGGATCGCCGAGGCCGCGGACCGGCTCGGCTACCACCACCTCACCTGCAGCGAGCACGTCGCCGTCCCGGCCCGGATCGCCGCGCGGGCCGGCGGGACCTACTGGGATCCCCTCGCGACGCTGAGCTTCCTCGCCGCCCGCACCACGACCATCCGGCTCGCCACCCACGTGCTGGTGCTCGGCTACCACCACCCCCTCGCGATCGCCAAGCGGTACGGCACCCTCGACCTGCTCAGCGGCGGCCGGGTCGTCCTCGGGGTCGGCGTGGGCAGCCTGCAGGCGGAGTTCGACCTGCTGGGAGCCGAGTTCGAGGGCCGGGGCGCCGCCGCCGACGACGCGATCCGGGCCCTCCGCGCCGCGTGGGGCCGGCCGCTGCCCGTGTACCAGGGCACTCACTACAAGTTCCGGGACTTCCTGGTCGACCCGCACGCGCCGCGCGAGCACGTGCCGGTGTGGATCGGCGGGTACACGCCCCGCTCGCTGCGGCGGGCCGTCGAGCTCGGCGACGCCTGGGTGCCGTTCGGCCTGCCCCCGGAACGGATCGCGGACATGCTCGCCGCCGTCGACCGGCCGGACGGCTTCGAGGTCGTCCTCAGCCCACCGCCGCTGGACCCGATCGGGGACCCCGACGGGACCCGGCGGGAAATACAAGCACTTGAAGAGGCCGGCGCCACGATGCTCAACGTCGTGCTGCGCCATCGCGATGCCGGGCACTGCGTCGAACAGCTCGATGCCCTCCGGCAACTGCGGGAAGACGCCGATTGGACGGTACAAGATGCGGCTTGAAGAAACGGTCGCCCAGTTGCAGCGGCGGGTCGGTGAGCTCGAGGATCGCCTGGCCCTCATGCAGCTGCTGGCGACCTATGGGCCCGCGGTGGACAGCGGTGCGGCGGAACCGGCGGCGGGGCTGTGGACCGACGACGGCGTCTACGACGTCGATCCGGAGGTGCTGCGCGGCCGCGCGGCGATCGCGGGCATGGTCACCGGCGAGGGGCACCAGCGGCTGATCCGCGCCGGGGCCGCCCACCTGCAGGGCCTGCCGCACCTGCAGGTGGACGGGGACCGGGCCGTCGCCACCGCCTATTCGCAGCTGGTGCTGCGCGACGAGGCGACGGACGGCTTCCGCGTCTGGCGGACCGGCGTCAACCGCTGGGAGTTCACCCGTACTCCCGGTGGCTGGCAGGTCACCCACCGCACCAACCGCCAGTTGAACGGTGCCGCGGAAGCCCGCGAGCTGCTCTACCAGGCCGTCGCGCCGCCGTCGACGGGGTAGTTCGCGCCCGTGATGTAGGAGGCGCGATCGGACGCGAGGAAGGCCGCCAGCTCGACGACCTCCTCCGGCCGGCCGAACCGCTTCAGCAGGGTCTTGGCCGTGATGGCGTCCCGGGCGGCCCGGTCGTCGCCGAGGTCGCGGTCGCTGGCCGGGGTCAGGATCGGCCCCGGCGAGATCGCCACCGCGCGGATGCCCACCGGCGCGCCCTCGAGCGCCATCTGCCGGGTCATGCCGATGACGCCGGCGTTGGCCGCGCTGTGCCCGACCATCGGCGGCACGTGCCCGCCGATCATCCCGGCCATCGAGGCGACGTTGATGATGACGCCGCCGCCCCGGGCGACCAGGTGCGGCCACGCGAACTTCGACACGAAGAACGGGATGTCCAGCTCGGCCGTGACCGTGGTGCGCCAGTCCTCGACGGAGAAGTCCGGCACCGGTCCGAAACGCTGAAAGGCCGCGTTGTTGTACACCACGTCGAGCCCCCCGTACACGCCCGCGGCCCGCTCGACGAGGCGCCGCGCCTGCCCCGGATCGGTGAGGTCGACCGGCGCGATCCCGGTCATCTCCCCGCCCGCGCGCCGGACCAGTTCGACGGTCTCCGCGTTGGCCGCGGCCTGGATGTCCGCGCCGACGACCCGGGCCCCCTCGCGGGTGAAGACCTGGGCGGCGACGCGTCCCTGGCCGCCCGCGGTGCCGGTGATGAGGACGACCTTGCCGTCCAGCGTGCCCACCGCCGTCACCGCCCCGGCCGCAGCGGCGCGAGCGCGGTGCTCCAGGCCACGACCTGGTCGAGGGTGGCGGTGAGCGCCTGCAGCTGGAACTCGCCCGGCCGGAACACCGAGTAGTTCTCGAAGTCGGTGTGCAGCGACAGCGCCACCTGCGCCCGCACGTCGGCCAGCTGCAGCTCGGCCGCGATGAGGCGCAGGTGCTCGACGGCCCGGGTGCCGCCGTTGCCGCCGTAGCTGACGAACCCGACGGCCTTGTTGTTCCACTCGGCGTACAGGAAGTCGATCGCGTTCTTCAGCGCGCCCGACGTGGAGTGGTTGTACTCGGGCGTCACGATGACGAACCCGTCGAACCCGTCGAACGAGGCGATCTTGCTCGCCCATTCCAGGGTGTGCGGCCGGCTGTACTGCCCGATGGACGGCGGCATCGCCTCGTCCAGGTGCGGCAGGTTGTAGTCGAGCAGGTCCACGAGCTCGAACCGCGCGTCGGTGCGGCGGGCGGCCGCCTCGTACACCCACTGGGCCACGGCGGCGCCGTTCCGGCCCGGGCGGGTGCTGCCGAGGATGATGCCGATGCTGGTCATGGTGCGTTCTCCAGTTCTGCCACGAGGCTTGGTTGCTTCGTCAAGCAAGCACTGGAACCGTAGCCACGGTTTCCTTGCTGCGCGAAGCAAGTAGACTGTGGCCATGCCAACACCGCCGCCGCTGACGCCGGACGAGGATGCGCTGGTACGGGCGCTCCCGCGGCTGATGTACGCGCTGCCCCGCGCGATCGACGCCGACCTGCTGCGCGAGCAGCGCATGTCGCTGAGCGAGTGGACCGCGCTCATGCGGCTGTCCGAGGCGCCCGACCGGCGGCTGCGGATGGGGGAGCTGGCGGCCGCCTGCGAGCTGTCGCTGAGCGGCATGTCGCGGATCGTCGGCCGGCTGGAGGGCCAGGGGCTGATCGAGCGGGTGCGCAGCGCCGACGACGCCCGCGGCTGGGTCGCCGTGCTCACCGACGCCGGGACGGCCCGCCTGGAGCAGGTCTGGCCGAGCAACCTGGCCAGCGTCCGGCGGCACTTCCTCGGCCACCTCGCGGGCGTGGACGTCGGCCGGCTGGCCCGGGCGCTGCAGCGGGTGGCCGCCGACCATTGACGCATCCGACGGCCGTTCTGAATACTTGGCCGGGGACAACGATCAAGCAGAGAGCGAGGCCAGGATGCCCGAGCAGACCGTCGAAGCAGCCGAGACCACCGCCGAGGACGTCGTCTTCGCGACCCTGCCCGAGACCGGCTTCGAGACGATGACCGAGGGTGGCGTCGAGTTCGTCCTCTGCGCGTCCGCGCTGACCGCCCAGATGTGATTGGTACCGAACCTTCCGGGCCTGGCGCTCGCCGATCGGGCGGCGCTGTTCGCGGCCCTGTGTGACCTCGACGCCCGCTGCACCGCCGACGCGGTCCCGGTGACCCTCGGCGGGCGGCCGGCCCGGTTCGTGCGCGCGCCCGAGGCGGCCCGCGCCGTGCTGACCTCGCCCGACGCCCGCAAGGGCCGCCCGGCCGCGTCCCTGCGCGACCTGGGCGGCTACATCGGCCTGACCGGCGCCGGGTTCACCGCGGCCCGCGCCGACGTCATCGCCGCCCTGAAGGCGAGCAGCGCCGACGGGCCGACCGACCTGGTCGCCCACCTGGCCGGCGCCGCTCCCGATCTCTCGGCCGCCTTCGGCGCGCTGCGACGGATCGCGGACGCCGGCGCCGAGCCGGACACCGTCGAGCACCGCGCGGCCGCGGTCGCCCAGCTGGCCCCCAGGCTGTCGGAGCGCTCGGCGTTCGTCCGCGTGCTGACCGAGCGGGGCTGGGACCGGCCGCGGATCGCGGCCGAGATCGTCACGCTGGCGTTCGCGGGCCGGGCGAGCCTGGCCGCGGCCATCAGGTCCGGCCGCTGCCTGGGGATTACCGGCCGCGCCGCCACCGACGCGGCCGTCACCGAGCTGTTCCGCATCGCCGCACCCGGCTGGCTGGTCGTCCGCGAGCTGCCGGAGACCCTCGTCGTGCTGAGCCCGTGGCTGCTGCACCGCGACCCGCGCGGCTGGCGGGATCCCGGACGGTTCGACGCGGACCGGCCCGAGACCCGGCGCAGCCCGTGGTACCTGCCGTTCAGCGCCGGCCCGCGCCGCTGCCCGGCCGAGACCTGGTCCCGCGCCTACCTGCGGGCCACCCTGGGGCAGCTGCCGCCGTCCGCGCCCGCCGCCACCACCCGCACCGTGCTCGCCGAGGGACGGTCGGCCTGCCTGGAAGCCGAGGAGAGCGCATGACGAACTGGCCGGTGACCCTGGAACTCGTCACGGGGTCCGTGCCGGTGGACCCGATCGGTCCGACCATAGCGCACACCCTCGGCGGGCTGCGCATGCCCGAGACGATGTTCCAGGCCTACGCCGTCAACGGGGGCGAGCTGACGCCGATTCCGGCCTGGACCGCGTACGACGCGCTGCGCGGCAGCACCGACGGCGTGGTGATCCGGGCGCTGCGCAACACGCTGTTCGACACCATCCTGCCGCTCTTCCAGCAAGCGGAGCTTCAGCACGGGACCGGGTTCGAGGCGATCGTGCCGGGCGACGGGGGAGCGGCCACCGCCCGCCGTACCGTCGTCACCCACGTCGAGGCCCAGAAGCTCATCGTCGACCAGGTCGGCGCGTTCGTCCGCGAGCACGGGACGGCCGCGCGCGGCTGCGTGTTCGGGGTGTCCGGCGGCGGCGACAGCAACGCGCTCGCGTTCGGGCTCCGCCGGGCGGTCCCGGCCGACCGGCTCTTCGCCTTCACCCTCACGTTCCGCGACGTCATGACCCGGGCCGCCGCCGACCGGGCCACCGTGCTGTGCCAGGACCTCGGCATCGAGCACGTGGTGTACGAGCCGGACGAGCTGGCCCGGCTGCTGGACATGCGCACGTCGGTGGACGCGCTGTACGAGGACTTCGCGGGAGCGTTCGGGCACGAGGCGGTGCACTTCTTCGGGACCTTCCTGATCCTCAAGACGGCCCGGGTCCTGGGGCAGCGGCGCGGCTTCGGCGACCTGGCGTTCGGTTACAACCGCGAGGACCTGCTGGCCGAGCTGCTGTTCATGGTGATGAACGGGCAGACCCCGCTCGCCTACCCGCTGCGGCCGCTCGGCGAGCAGCGGATCGTCATGCCGGTGTGGCGCGCGCCCAAGCTGCTGCTCGACGCCTGCCATCCGGTGTTCAGCCTGGAGAACTACCGGGAGCGCGACGCGCACACCACCCGGCAGCGCAGCCTCGCGTTCTACCTCGCGCACTCGCTGGACTCGGCCTACCCGTCGTTCGGCCTGAGCGTGCTGGAGGGGATGCGCAAGCTGTTCGACGGGCGCTTCGCCGAGCTGGAGTACGACGCCGACCTCGACGTGTACGTCACCGCCCTCGCCACGCCCGAGCGGCGCGGGGTCGTGCGCGAGATGCTGAACCGGCACTTCGCATGATCCAGCTCCCGGAGTCGTGGTTCGAGGGCCGGCTGCCCGAGCTTCCGACCGTCGCCGACTGCGCCACCGCGCTGCGGGAGGACGCGCCCCGGCTGCGCGCGATCACCTCCCGCGAGCCCGCCCGCGACCTGGAAGCGGGGCTGTTCGCGGCGCTCGACGGGGAGGCCGGGCACGCGGTCGTCGGCTATCCCGCGGAGGTGCCGGCGACCGTCGCCGCGACGCTGCTCGCGGCCTGGCTCGGGATGCCGGCCGAGGGCGTGCACGACGACGTCGGCGGCACCGTCAGCCACGTCGTGTCGGGCGTCGGGCACCGGCACGACCAGGCCTGGCACACCGACAGCACGCCGTGGCTGCTGCCCAACCGGTACTCCGTGCTCGGCCTGCTCTCCGCGCCCGGCCCGCAGCCCGAGGCCACCGGGGTGCTGCCGATCCGCCGGCTGCACACGGCGCTGCTCGACGACCCGGAGGCCCTGGCCGCCCTGCGCGGCGAGGCGCTGCCGTGGCGGGTCAACTTCCCGCACCTGCCGCAGCTGTGGGGCGCCATCCTCGACCCGGCCGTGCCGCGCTGGGTCCGCCCGGCCGTCGACCCGCTCCGGGACCGGATGTCGCCCGCGCTGGCCCGGGGCGTGCTGCGACTCGAAGCCGCGCTCGCCGGGGCGGTGCCGTGGTACGAGCCGGCGACCGCCCCCGGCCGGCTCGTCATGTTCGACAACCACCGGGTCATGCACCGCGGCCCGCTGCTGGAGCAGGACAGCGGCCGCGAGCTCATCCGGATCAAGATCGGCGGAAGGGCCGTCCGCTGATGGCGATCCTCGGGGTCTACGAGGGCCACAACGCCGGCGCCGCACTCATTTCCGCCGACGGTACCGTCCTCGCCGCCGTCGAGGAGGAGCGGTTCTCGCGCGTCAAGAACCACGACGCGCGCCCACCGGACGCCCCCGGCCCGGTCCGCAGCGTCGCCTGGTGCCTGGCCGCCGCCACCGAGGAGGTGACGGCGATCGCGGTCGGCCTGGAGGAGCCCGAGGCCCTGCACCGGCGCGCGGTCAACACGTTCCTGGACTTGGTGGCCGCGGGCGAGCGGCAGCGCCTCGACCGGCGCCACCAGCTCGGCCTGGACGCCCACGACCTGCTCCAGATGCCGCTGCTGACCCAGCGCGCGCGGGTGGCGAAGGCGCTGCGCACCGTGGCGGAGGCCGGCCTCGACCCGGCCGGCATCCCCACGATGTTCGTGCCGCACCACACCTGCCATGCCGCCGCGTTCCTGCTCGCCCCGGTCGACGCGGCGCTGGTCGTCACGCTCGACGGCAAGGGCGACGACCTGAGCGGCAGTGTCCACGATGGACAGGGGCACCGTCTCGGCCCCGTCGCCGAGGTGCCGACCGAGGCGTCGCTCGGCCACCTGTACTCGGCCGCGACCGTCGCGTGTGGACTGCGGCCGCAGCGCGACGAGGGCAAGCTGACGGCGATGGCCGCATCCGGCACCGCGGATCCTCGGCTGCTGAAACGGCTGTCGGCCGTCATGCGCTTCGACCCGGCCGCCGGGGTGCCGCGCGGCTCGCTGGGTGCGGGGATCGTGCAGGGGCCGTACCCGGATCGCATTCCGGGTTTTCACAACGAGCGGATGGCCGGGCTGATCGCCGGGCTCGATCGGTGCGACGTGGCCGCGACCGTGCAGCAGATCCTCGAACAGGTCGTCGTCGAGTTCGTCGAGCACCACCTGCGCCGGTCGGGCTCCTCGGCGCTCGTGGTCTCCGGTGGGGTCTTCGCCAACGTGACGCTGAACCGGCGGCTGGCGGGGCTGCCGGGAGTACAAGAGCTGCATGTCCATCCTGGAATGACGGACTCCGGGATCGCACTTGGGGCCGCGGCGGTCGTCCACGCCCGGACCACGGGCGCTCGTCCGCGGCCGCTGAACCGGATCGACCTCGGGCCGTCGTTCGCCGACGACGCCGCGGCGGCCGCGTTCCGGGAGCAGGGCTACGAGGTCGTCGCGGCCGCCGAGGGACCCGAGCGGGCGCTGGCCGCCGCGCTCGCCGACGGGCACGTGGTGGCCCGGTTCGCCGGCGGCTGCGAGTACGGCCCGCGCGCCCTCGGCCACCGCAGCGTCCTCGCGCCCGCCGGGGACCCGTCGGTGGCCGCCGCGCTGAACGACCGCCTGCGCCGCTCGCACGTCATGCCGTTCGCGCCGGTGGTGCCCGCGGCCGAGGCGCACCGGCTGTTCGACGGGCTCGAACCGGTCGCCGGGCCGACCCGGTTCATGACCACGTCGGTGCGTTGCCGCCCGGAGGCGCTCGCCGCGCTGCCCGCGGCCGTGCACCTGGATGGCACGGCGCGCCCGCAGCTGGTCCACCCGGGCGAGAACCCGCGGCTGGCGTTGCTGCTGGAGGAGTACCGCCGGCGCACCGGCCGGCCCGGGCTCGTCAACACCTCGTTCAACCTGCACGACGAGCCCATCGTGTGTACTCCCACCGACGCCGCCCGCAGCGCCCGGGCCGCCGGCATCGCGGTCGTGCAGGTCGGCGACCTGGTGTGTGCCTACGGCGCGGAGAGCCGGTCGCGGAGCCGGTAGATGTGGTCCTCGCGGTCGCGGCGCCCGCGCGGGCCGGGGCCCTCGCTCGGCACGAACGCGCCCGCCTCCGAGCGGGTCCACTCGCGGGACGCGAACCGCTCCAGGATCCGCCACTCGCCCTCGCGGCGCTCCAGCATGTCGACGAAGCGGAAGCCGCTGGTGAAGTTCAGCCGGGCGTCGTCGGCCGGGGTGCCCCAGTGCACGGCCATGCCGTAGGTCTCCGACAGCGCCCGGTCGCCCACGACCTCGACGAGGTGGTTGGCCACCAGGTGCTGGGTGCCGTCGAAGCCGCGGACCTTCGGCTCCACCCAGGCGATGTAGTCCTCGATCGGGCCGTCGAAGCCGGTGTGGTGATCGACCCCGTCGGGGTGGTAGCAGGACCGGACCAGGTCCATGTCGAGCCGGTCGATGCCCCGGCAGTACCGGCAGACCAGCTCGCGGATCGCGTCCTCGTTCCTCATGAGACCTCCTCGTGGCGGGCCTGGTGCGATCCGGGCCGCGCACATAAACTAACAAGCACTTGCTTGGTTTAGGGAGTGCGATGGCGCGGTTGGGCTTCAATCTCATGGCCGTGGAAGAGCTCTACGGCGGCCGGTTCGGCGGGCTGCTCGAGGCGGCCGGGCTGGCCGACCGGATGGGCGTCGACCTGCTCGTGCTGCCCGACCACGTGACGATGAGCGAGCGCACGCACCGGGAGCGGACCGCGACCGGCTTCCCGTATCCCCTGGAGACCAACTGGTTCGAGCCGCTGATCGCGCTGGCGGCCGTCGCCGGGGTCACCGAACGGGCCCGGCTCGGCACCAACGTGCTCATCGCGCCGATCCGGCCCGCTGTGCTGCTGGCCAAGCAACTGGCGACCCTCGACGTCATCTGCGGCGGGCGGCTCGACGTGGGGCTGGGGGTGGGGTGGCAGGAGGAGGAGTACCGGGTCAGCGAGCGCGCCTTCGAGGGCCGCTTCGGCATCCTGGAGGAGCAGGTCGCCGTGTGCCGGGCGCTGTGGGGCGGCGGGCCGGCCGCGCACACCGGGCGCCGGGTCGACTTCACCGACCTGCACAGCGTCCCGGTCCCCGTGCAGGGCGCCGATCTGCGGCTGTCGTTCGGCTTCAACCCGACCCCGCGGGCCGTCGAGCGGATCGTGCGGCACGGGCTGGGCTGGTGGGGCCAGCCGATGCCGCTCGACGGCGTGCGGGAGGCGATCGCCGCCATCCGCGCCGAGTGCGAGCGGACCGGCCGCGACCCCGGCTCGATTCCCGTCACCGTGGCCACGACGCTGGTCGCGCACGGGAAGACGGCCGAGGAGGTCGGCGCCATGCCGGTGCTCGAGGAGGCGCGGGCCCTGTGGGCGGCGGGCGCCGACTGCGTCATCGTCCACCCCCTGGCCTTCGTCAGGTCGGCCGAGGAGCTGCCGGAGTTCCTGCGACCGCTGCTCGACGCCCGGGACGCTCACGCGGCCTCGACGACCACCTTGAGCTGACCCGCGCGGGGGGCCGCCGCGAGGTCGTACGCCTCCTGGACGCGGCTCATCGGCACCCGGTGGGTGACGTAGGCGTCCAGGATCGCCGGGTGCTCGCGCAGATAGTCCTGCGCCGCCCGCAGCACCCGCGGCCGGTCCTTCGTGGTGCCGGCCCGCAGCGTCAGATCCTTGCGGAACAACGTGTGCATCGGCACCGGGTAGACCATGTCGTCGGGCACCCCGAAGTAGTAGACCAGCCCGCCGGGCGCGGCCGCCTCGATCGCGCAGGCGAGGGTGCCGACCTGGTGCCCGATCGACTCGACGACCACGTCCGGCCGGTCGGCCGGGGCGAGCGACTCCACCCACCGGTCGCAGGACGCGTGCACGAAGTCGAAGCCGAAGCCGGGCGCCGCGGCCGAGCGGTCCACCCGGTCCACGCCGACGACGCGGGCGCCCCGCGCGGCGAGGACGTGGCTGAACAGTACGCCGATCGGGCCCTGGCCGAGCACGGCGACCCGCCGCCCGGCCACGTCGCCCATCCGCTCGACGGCGTAGATGACGCACGCGAGCGGCTGGACGACGACGGCCTCGGGCGGGGTGAGGCGGCCGTCGTCCGGTACCAGGGAATCGCCCTCGGTGACGCACAGCTCGGCGATCGCGTCCTGGCCCAGCGCCCAGCCCACCGCGGTGACGCCGGGCGCGAAGCCTGGGTGGCGGGAGGCGACCACCTCGCCCACGACCTCGTGCATCGGGCACCCGACGCCGGGCGGGGCCCCGTCGGGATGGTTGCCGAGGCCGCCCTGGCGCTGGATCGCCCCCTTGAACAGCGGCATGTCGCTGCCGCAGATGGCGCCGGCGCGCACCCGCAGCAGCACCTCGCCGGGGGCGAGGGCCGCCGCGAGCGGCGCCGGCACGCTCACGTGGGCGAACGTCGACGGAGCCACGAGCTGAGCCGCCCACATGACACGCACTCTCCTTATCCGCGCATGGATTCGACGTAGTTGCGGATGACCTCGATGCCGTCGAACAACTCGGTGACCGTCCACTCGCGCGGCGCGTCCGGTGCGTCGCGCAGCATGGCCCGCAGCGCCTCCGCACTGTCCACATTGGCCACCAGCATCCGGCCGCCGCCGGCCATCGAGTACAGGCAGTCGAGCGTGCCGTCGGCCAGCCGGGCCGAGATCCAGCCGACGGCCTCGTCGGCGATGCGCAGGCCCAGTTCGGGGTCGACCGGGCCGTGGTGGCCGATGGCCAGGAACTTGCCCATCGCTACGCGGCCAAGGCGGTCTGCCGCGGCTTGTCGTCGAAGAGCTGCGCGTCGGACAGCGGCTTGTCGAAGCTGACGATCCCGCCGATCTGCGCCCAGGCGGTCTCGATCGGCGCGATGTTGCCGACCGGGAACTTGAAGTCCGGGTCGAAGACGAGGCTGGACGGGCCGGCCAGGGTCTCCTCCTTGGTCTCCATCGCCTTGACGAGGGCCGCCTTGACCTCCGGGTTGGCCCGGTAGTCGCCCTGCAGGTACGTGCGGCTGGTGCGCACCAGCGCGCGCAGGACGGCCGCGGCCACGTCCGGCTTCTCGGTGCGGATCTTGCCCATCCAGTAGCTGGTGATGGACGCGGTGAACGGGATGATGAGCTTGTGGCCGTTCTTCTCGGCCGTGGTCCACACCGGGTCGCTGAGGTTGCCCGCGTCGACCGAGCCGGACTCGAGCCCGGCCAGCAGATCGGCCCCGCCGAGCGGGACGATGGTGACGTCCTTGACGGTGAGGTTGCAGGTCTTGAGGTACGCGGCCAGTTCCACGACCGCGGGGGAGCCCAGGCCGGTGGCGGAGCCGGTCGAGACCTTCTTGCCCTTCAGGTCGCAGGCGCTGAACGAGCCGTCGGCCTTCAGCAGCGTCTTGCGCACGTAGTAGCCCTGGTGGTTGGCCGGGCTCCAGCCGACGCCGCCACCGATGCCCTTGATGTCGGCACCGCCCGCGATCGCGTTGAACAGGCCGGCCGACGGCGCGGCCGGGGCGAAGTCGATGTCGCCCTTCTGCATCAGCACGACCAGGTTGTTGGTCTGGACGAGCTGGATCTTGATGTTGATGTTCTCCTTCTTGAACTCGCCGAAGTACTCGGCGAGCAGGAGCGGCGCGTACGCCTCGATGTTGCGGAACGGCAGCGAGGCGTTGACGGTGACCTCGCTCGGCAGCGGCTTGGGCGCGGGGGTGTTCGGCCCGGTCGGGCCGGCGCTGAGGGCCGTCGTGGGCTGGTTCGCGGTCGGAGCGGCGGCCGGGGTGTCCGCACCGTCGCCGCACGCGGCGAGGAGCAGGGCGGCGGCGACGACCAAAGCTAATCGGCGCATGGCGGGGTGTCCTTTCAGCAGGGCAATTTCACAGGAGGTTGCGGTCGCCGCCCTCGATCTCGACGCGGGCCCAGGGCAGCACGAGCAGGGAGATCCACTTGACGATGTTCGACAGGAGCAGGCCCATGAGCGCGACGGCGACGATCCCGACGTACATGCGCGGGGCCTGGAAGAGGGTCCAGGAGTACCAGATGAGATAGCCGATGCCCTGGTTCGCCTGGGTGAACTCGACGCCGACCATCATGAGCACGGCGACGCTGACCGACATGCGCAGCCCGATGAACATCTGCGGCAGCGCGGCCGGGAACATCACGTGCCGGAAGGTCTGCCACGGCCCGGCGTCGAAGCTCTGCGCCACCTCGCGGTGCCCGGGGCTGACGGCCAGGAACGCGGTCATCGTGCTGACCCACATGAAGAAGAAGACGGTCATCCCGATGGCGACGTTCAGGGCGGTGTCGGTCAGGCCGAAGATGAGGAGCAACAACGGAAAGACGGCCAGCTTCGGTACCGTGTACAGCGCCGACAACAGCGGCTCGAACGTGGCCCGGGCCCACCGCGACGCCCCGAGCGCGACGCCGGCCGCCACGCCCGTCACGACGCCCATACCGCCGCCGATGAGGACCCGGGTCAGGCTGACCCACAGGTGCTTGAACAGCTCGCCGCTCTCGACGAGATCGAGCGCGGCGTCCCAGACCGTGGTCGGGGCCGGGAAGAACAGCGGGTTCACCGCGCCGCTCGTGGCGGCCACCTGCCACACCACGAACAGCGCGATCGGGGCGCTGAAGCCCAGCAGGATCTCGGCCACGCGGCGGCGGCGCCGGTGGACGGCGGCCCGCTCGGGCGAGGCCGAGGGCTCGCGCCGCACGAGCCGCGCCGAGGACGTGGGTGCCACTTCGGTCACCTGGGTCATGACTCCTCCTTTCCCGCCGCCAGCGAGGCCTGGACCTCGTCGCGCAGCACGTCCCAGACGTTCTGGTGCAGGGCCGCGAACTCCGGCGTGCCGCGCAGGTCGCTCGGGCGGGGCCGGCCGAACGGCACGGTGATGTCGCTGACCACCCGCCCGGGCCGCGCCGACACGACGACCACCCGGTCGCCGAGCACCAGCGCCTCCTCCAGGCTGTGGGTCACGAAGATGACGGTGCGGCGGTCCTCCTCCCAGACCTTGAGCAGCACCTCCTGCAGCACCACCCGCATCTGGGCGTCCACGGCCGCGAACGGCTCATCCATGAGCAGGATCTGCGGTTGTACGGCCAGGGCCCGCGCGATCGACACCCGCTGGCGCATGCCGCCGGAGAGGGTGGCCGGGTACGCCTTCTCGAAGCCGTTCAGCCCGAGCCGGCGGATCCACTCCATCGCCTGCGCGGTGGCCTCCTTGCGCGGCACCTTGGCCATGTCCAGCCCGAACCGCACGTTCGCCAGCACCGTCTTCCACGGCAGCACGCCGTAGTCCTGGAAGACCATCGACGTGGCCGCCCGGCCGTCGTCCATCCAGAGGTCGAGGGTCCCGGAGGTCGGCGGCAGCAGCCCGTTCACGACGCGCAGGAACGTCGACTTGCCGCAGCCGGACGGGCCGACGAGGCAGACGAACTCGCCGTCGGCGACGGTCAGGTCGAGCGGGCCGAGGGCGTGCACCTTGCGCTTCCCGGCGATGAACTGCCGCTCGACGCCGCTCGCTCGCAGCTTGGTTCTCGGTGGCGCCGCTGTGTCCATAGGGGTGCTCCTTCGGGGTGTCTAGGCGAACCACTGGCCGGCGTTCACGTCGAGCGTCTGGCCGGTCACTCCGGCGGAGAGCGGGGAGCCGAAGAACGCGACCACCTGGGCCACCTCGCTGGCCGTCACGAACCGGCCCAGGCAGGTGCCGGCCTCGGCGTCGCGCCGGGCCCGCGGGCCGCCGAAGAACGCCTCGAGGTTGTCGGACTCGATGTAGCCGGGCACGACGGCGTTGACCCGGATGCCGTCCGGGCCGAGCTCGCGGGCCAGCACCGGGACCAGGGTGAGCAGCGCGGCCTTCATCGCCGCGTAGATGCCCGAGCCGGGGTGCGGCATCCGGGCCGAGATGGAGCTGATCAGCACCACCGACGCGCCGGGTCGCATGAACGGCCGCAGCTCGTACAGCAGGTTCGTCGCCGACACCAGATTGCCGTCGACCGCGGCGTGCCAGTCCGCGGCCGTGCGCTCGCCCAGCGACCCGAGCGGCGGGCGGCTGAACGCGTTGTGCACCAGCACGTCGACGGTCTTGAAGCGCTCGCCGATGCGGCGGGCCGCGGTGGCACACTGGTCGCGGTCGGTGAGGTCGGTCGGCAGGCAGAGCGCTTTCGGTTCGAGGGCGGCCAGCTCGTCCAGCGAGCCGGTGCGGCGGGCCAGCAGCGCGAGGTCGGCCCCGGCGGCGGCGAAGGTCAGGGCGAGCTCGCGGCCCAGGCCCGGCCCGACCCCGGCGACGACCGCGCACCGTCCACTCAGGTCCATGCGGCCACCACCTCGTCCACGGTGGACAGCCAGGCCAGGTGGCGCAGGCTGTAGCGCACGACGTCCGCGGCGTACTCGGGCGGGCTGCCGGCCACCGCGTCGGTGGGGACGACGACGCGGTAGCCGAGCCCGATCGCCTCGACGCAGGCGCCCGGGATGCCCATGTTCAGCGACACCCCGACGAGCACGATGGTGCTTGTGCCGAGGCCGCGCAGGGTGGCGTCGAGCTCGGTGCCGGTGAACGGGGTGACGCCGTGGTGCCGCTCGACCGTCACGTCGCCGGGCGCCTCCGCGACGGGCCGGGCGGACGTCGAGCCGATGAGCAGGTTGTCCGGCATCGCCTCGGCGCGCTTGAGAATCGGGGCGTTGGCGCCGGCGGGGCGCCCGCCGGGCCGGTGGGCGACGGTGGCGTGCACGACCGCGACCCCGGCCTCGCGGGCGCCTTTGAGGAGCCGCTCGACGGCGTCGAAGCCACCGGTCGCGCGCAGCTGCTCGCCGAGGTCGGGCACAAGGCTCTCCGGGCCGACGATGCCGCGCTGCAGCTCCATCGTGACGACGGCCGTATTTACGGGACGGACGAGGTCCCGGTCGAGTCTCATCGGGCTCCTCCCGGGAACGCGACGGCGGCGGCCTCGATCGCCTCGACCACCCGCAGGACCGACAGGCCGTCGGCGAAGGTCGCCGGCGCCGGGACCTCGGTCAGGTGCGGGTCGTCCAGGCGGCGGTACAGCCACTGCGCGAGGCCCGTGTAGGCGGCGATCTCCGCCGCGGTCCAGGGCCGGGCGTCGGCGGCGTCCGTCGGTGGCGGCGGGGACGGCTCCGGGGTCAGCCGCCGGGTGCCGCCGGCGGTGGCGAGGAACGCGTGACCGTCCACGATGGACACGGTGCCGTCGGTGCCCGCGATCCGGGTCACCTCGGCCGGCTCGCCCCACGTCGCCGCCGACTCCTGCAGCACGGCGATGGCGCCGCCCGCGGTGCGCAGCAACACGGCGTAGCCGTCGTCGGCGTCGCCCGCCGGGCGCGGGACCGACTGGCCCAGGACGGCCGCGACGTCCACGATCGGGCCGAGCCACAGCTGCAGCTGGTCGATCAGGTGGGTGCCGTTGGCGCGCAGCCAGCCGCCGCCCCGGGACCGGTCGAACCACCAGGCCGGGGTGGGTGCGTCGGCGGCGGCCAGGATCGGGTACGAGCGGAGGACCGTGGCGGTGTGCGGCCGCCCGATCAGGCCGGTCGCGATCGCGGCCCGGACCGCCTCGACGGCCGGGTCCCAGCGGAACTCGGTGCCGACCAGGGCCACCAGCCCGGCCGCGGCGGCCGCCTCGGTCAGCGCCTCGGCCTGCGCGACGGTGAGCGCCAGGGGCTTCTCGCAGATCACGTGCCGGCCGGCCGCGATGGCGAGGGCGGCGAGCTCGGCGTGGGTGTCGGGCGGGGTGGCGATGGTGACGACGTCGGCCGCGGTGGCGTTCAGGGCGGCGACGAGCGAGTCGAACCCGGCGGGGATCCCGAGCCGGGCCGCCCGCCGGGCCGTGCGGTCGGCGTCGCGGCCCACCAGCGCGGCCACCTCGAACCCGGCGGCGCGCAGGGCCGGCACGTGGACGCGCAGGCCGAAGCCGGTACCGCAGACGATGGCTCTTCTGCCCATGTCAGCCCCCGATCCCCAGGACCCGCAGGGCGTTGGTGCGCAGGAACTTCTCCCACACGTGCTCGTGCAGCGGCAGGTCGTCGAGCTCGGTGAAGATGCGCTCCAGGGACAGGCCCATCGGGAAGTACCCGGCGTAGAGCACCTTGTCCGCGCCGCGGGTGTTCGCGAAGTCGACGATCGCCTTCGGGTAGTAGCGCGGTGCGAAGGCGCTCGTCGAGTAGTACAGGTTGGGCCACTTCAGCAGCAGCTTGACGGCCAGGTCGACCCAGGGCTCGCAGCCGTGCCGGGTGACGAAGCGCAGCTCCGGGAAGAACCAGCAGACCTCGTCGATGAGCGCCACGTCCTGGGCCGCGAACGGCACCCGCGGCCCGGGCACCCCGGCGCAGACGAAGATCGGGATGTCCAGGTCGATGCAGGCGGCGTAGAGCGGGTAGAACCGTTTGTCGTTGATCGGCACCGGCGGGTTGCAGCCGCTGGGCATGGCGCTGGCGGCCACCACGCCCAGCTCCTCGACCGCCCGCCGCAGCGCGCAGACGCCCTCCATCCCGGCGTTGGGGTCGACCGGGAACGCGCCCAGGAAACGGTCCGGATGATCCCGCAGCGCGGCGACCGAGAGCTCGTCGTCGAAGCTCACGGTGATCATGCCGCGCTCGACGCCCCACCGGTCCATCTCCAGCAGCACGGCCTTGGCCCCGTCGGCGCTGAACCGCTCGCCCGGGAGGCTCTTGTACATGTACTCGGCCGGGAAGCGGTACGTCTCCCTGCTTTCGGGGTCGCGCAGCTGGCTGCCGAGGAAGCGCCGCCAGCTGTCGTCGCCGGGCCCCTTCGGGATGCCCATCATGAGGTCGACGACGCCGATGCCGGTCGGTCGGGGCATCGCTCACCACCCCCGGAAGACGGGGTCGCGCTTCTCGGCGAAGCTGCGCAGCCCCTCGGCGCTGTCCTCGGTCCACACGTTCATGGCCACGGCCATCTCCTCCCGGTCGAACGCCGCGACCCGGTCCGAGTCCAGCGACTGGTTCAGCAGGCGTTTGGCCAGCCCGAGGGCGACGGTCGGGCCGGCCGCGAGCCGCGCCGCGAGCTTCTGTGCGGCGGCGTCGAGCTCCTCCGGGGCCACCACCTCGTGCACGATGCCGAGCCGCTCGGCCTCGGCGACGGACAGGTCCCCGCCGAGCAGCAGCAGCCGCTTGGCCGTGTGCAGCCCGAGGACCCGGGGGAGCAGGTAGGCGGCCCCGGCGTCCGGCACGATCCCGCGGGTGACGAACAGCTCGGCGAAGCGCGCCTTGCTGGACGCCACGATGAAGTCGGCGGCGAGGGCGAGCTGGGCCCCCATCCCGGCGGCGACCCCGTTGACGGCGGCGATGACCGGCTTGGGGCAGTCGAGGACCGCGGCAATGAGCGTCTGGGCGCTCCGGACGCCGGGTCCGGTGCCGCCGACGACCTTTTTTACGGCCGTTTTCCCGCTCAGGTCGCCACCCGCACAGAAGGCCCGGCCTGTCGCGGTGAGCACGATTGCTCGTACCTCCACGGTGGCACCGGCCTCGGCCAGCAGCGCGATGACCCGTTCCCGCTGCGGCGGGCCGAGCGCGTTGAGCTTCTCGGGCCGGTTGAACACGATCCGGGCCACGCCGCCCTCGACCGTGTACGTCACTTCGTCCTCGACGGTCATCAACGACTCCTGGGGAGGCCGAGGTGGCGCTCGGCGATGATGCCGCGCTGGATCTCGCTGGTGCCGGCGTAGATCGTGGTCACGACCGAGTGCCGGAACTCGTGCTCGATCCACCCGTCGGCGGGCGCCCCGGTGCCGTGCCCGGCGAGCAGCCCGTCGGCCCCGAGCACGTCCGCGAACTCGGCCGCGGCCCGCATGAGCGCCTCGGAGCTGAACAGTTTGGCGAGCGAGCCCTCCGTGTGCGGCAGGACGTCGCGGGCGGTGAGCCAGGTCATCCGCAGGCCCATGAGGCGGCTCACCTCGAGATCGGTGGCGGCCCGGGCCAGGGCGGCGCGCACCTCGGGCCGCTCGACGGGCCGCTGCCCGTCGGCGTCCGGCGTGCGGGCCCACTCGATCGCCCGGCCGACGAGGTGCAGCAGGTGCCCGGCGGCGGCCGGCTGCCGCTCGAAGGCGAGGGCGACCATCATGACGTCCCAGCCGCCGTCGACCTCCCCGACGCGGGCGCTGTCGGGGACGCGGACCCGCTCGTAGAAGGTGGCGTTGGTGCGCTCACCGCCGAGGGTCGGCACCGGGCGGATCTCGACGCCGTCGGCGTCCAGCGGCACCAGGAACATGGTCAGGCCGCGGTGCTTGGGCACGTCGGGGTTGGTCCGGGCGAGCAGGAACACGTGGCTCGCCTCGTGGGCCATCGTGGTGAACATCTTCTGCCCGTCGATGACCCAGCCGTCGCCGTCGCGGACCGCCCTGGTGCGGGCGGCGGCCACGTCCGAGCCGGAGTCCGGTTCGGAGTAGCCGAGACTCATGAGGGCGGCGCCGCTGAGGATGGCCGGGATGACCTCGGCGCGCTGCTGGGCGGTACCGACGATCTGCAGGGTCTTGGCGACCAGCTCGGAGATGAGCCAGCCCTCGATCGGAATGCCGGCGCGGGCGAACTCCTCGTTCAGGGTGGCCATCTCGAACGGGTCGCGCCCCTGCCCGCCCTGCTCGACGGGCCAGGCGGCGGCGAGCCAGCCCCGCTCGGTCATCGCCCGGTGCACGTCCCAGCTGTGCAGCGTGCCGGAGTCGTGCACGGCGGCGTCGGTCGTGGGCGGGAGGTCGGCGAGGAATTCGCGTACCTCGGCCCGGAACTCCTGCTGCGCTGGGGAAAGCTCGAAGTCCATTTCAGACCGCCCGCCCCTCGTCGTGTTCGGCCGCGGCCTGTTCGGTGGTGGCGTTGACGGCGGCCTGCTCGGCGGTGGCGTCGGCCGCGGCCTGCTCGGCTGTGGCGTTGACCGCGGCCTGCTCGCCGCTGGTGATTAGGTCGAAGGGCTTGGCTCGCCGGCCCTCGTCGTGGTCGGCCAGGGCCAGTTCGGCGGTGGCGTCGACCGCGGCCCGTTCGCCGCCGGTGAGCAGGTCGAGGGCCTTGGCCCGGCGGAAGTACAGCTGGATGTCGTACTCGAGGGTGTAGCCGTAGCCGCCGTGCGCGTGTAGGCCGCGGTCGGTGGCCTGCCGGGCGGCCCGACCGGCGAACGCGGCGGCCATCGCGGCCAGCCCGTGCCGGCGCGGGCTGCCGGTGTCGATCGCCCAGGCCGCTTCGAGCACCAGGAGCTCGGCCCCGTCGACGAGGGTGGCGGCGTCGGCGAGCTGGTGGGCGAGGGCCTGGAACGTGCCGATCGGGCGGCCGAACTGCTGGCGGCTCTTCGCGTAGTCGACGCCGAGCCGCAGCCCCTCCGCCCCGATCCCGGCCAGGGCGGCGGCGGTCAGCACCCGCCAGTCGGCCAGAGCCTCGGCGAAGTGCCGGCGCGCATCGGGCCCGACCACGAGCACGGCCGCGCCGGCCAGGTCCACGTGCCCGAGCGCGAGGCCGGACAGGGTCTGCTTCGGGGCGTCCACCGCGGCGCCGGTCCGGGAGGCGACGATCCCGTTGCCGTCCCAGGCGAGCACCCGATCGGCGACCGCGCCCCACGGCACCGTACGGGCGATCCCGGCCACCGCCGGGCGAGGTGCGAACGTGATCAGGCCGCCGAGCTCGGGCCGCCCGAGCCGGTCGAGCAGGCGGGTCGCGACCACGGACTCGATCAGCGGGGCGGAGGCCAGGGCGACCCCGGCGGCGCGGGCCGCGACGGCGAGCTCGATCGGGCCGGCCGCGACGGCGAGCTCGATCGGGCCGGCCTCGCCGCCGCCGCTCGCGAGCTGCGGAAAGCCGAAGTCGCCCAGCACGGCCCACAGCGCGGGGTCGAAGCCGAGCGGCTCGGCGGCCCGGACCCGGCTCGGCGGGGAGTGCTCGGCGAGCAGCGCGGTGAGGGCCGCCCGCAGGTCGAGCTGGTCGGTGGTGAGCGAGAAGTCCATCATCGCAGCCGCCAGCGGGGCCGGTTGCCGGCGCGGAACGTCTGCTGCCCGGCGGCGATCTCGGCCGGGTCGGTGCCCGCGGCGGCGATCTCGGCCGGGTCGGTGCCCGCGGCGACGAGGGCGTGCGCCACGTCGAGGGCCGGGCCTGGGCCCAGGTCCGCGCCGAGCCGGGGGGAGTGCTCGGCGAGCAGCGCGGTGAGGGCCGCTCGCAGGTCGAGCTGGTCGGTGGTGAGCGAGAAGTCCATCATCGCAGCCGCCAGCGGGGCCGGTTGCCGGCGCGGAACGTCTGCTGCCCGGCTGCGATCTCGGCCGGGTCGGTGCCCGCGGCGACAAGGGCGTGCGCCACGTCGAGGGCCGGGCCGGGGCCCAGGTCCGCGCCGAGCCAGATGGTGCGCAGGGTGGCCTGCACGGCGAGCGGCGGCAGGGCGGCGATGGTCGCGGCCACCGCCGCCGCCGCGGCCCGGAGCTCGCCGGCCGGCACGACCTCGGAGGCCAGGCCGATCTCCAGCGCGCGCCGGGCCGACATCCGCTCCGCGGAGCCGAGCAGGGCCAGGCGCAGCACCTCGCCGAGCGGCATCCGGCGCAGCAGATGCAGCGGCTCGAAGACGGCCGGCATGCCGAACGTGGTGTGCGGGTCGAAGAACGTGGCAGTGTCGGCGGCGATAATGATGTCGGCCTCGCCGAGCAGGTAGAACGCGCCGCCGCAGGCGATGCCGTTGACCGCCGCGACGACCGGCTTCCACAGGCCGCACGACTTGGGGCCGAGGAAGTCGCCCACGTCCGCGCGCAGGAACGGGCTGGCCGCCTTCAGCAGCGCGCCCGCGTCCCGATCAACGCCGTTGTCAACGCTGCGGCGGTCGGCGTTGTCAACGCGGTTGTCAGCGCGGTTGTCGGCGCTGCGGCGGTCGGCGGTGTCAGCGCGATAGTCAGCGCCGTTGTCAACGCTGCGGTCGTCGGCGGTGTCAGCGTCGTTGTCAACGCGGTAGTCAGCGCGGTTGTCAACGCTGCGATCGTCGGCGGTGTCAGCGGCGTTGTCAGCGCGGTTGTCAATGTGGCGGTCTTTGGCGTTGTCATCGCTGTTGTCAACGCTGCGGCGGTCGGCGTTGTCAGCGCCGTTGTCAACGCGGCTGTCAACGCGGTTGTCAACGCGGGGGGCGGTGGGGGTGCGCTCGTCGAGGCCCGAGCGGTCGTAGCCGGTGCAGAAGGCCTTCTCGCCCGCGCCGGTGAGGACGACGCAGCGTACGTCGTCGTCGAGGCGCAGTCTCGCCCAGACGCCCGCGAGCTCCCGCAGCATCGTGTCGTTGAAGGAGTTCAGCACCTCGGGGCGGTGCAGCTCGACCCACGCGACCCCGCCGTCGACCGTGACCCGGAGCGTCGCGAGCTCCGGGTCTTCGTTCGCTGCGGGTGTGTTGTGCATCACAGCGCGAAGGTTATAAGGTTATACCCTTAGCGTCAAGGGAGGGGGTCGAGTTGCGGGAGTTCACCGATGAGGCGCTGCGGGAGCTGGCCATGTCGCCGCGCGCCCGCCTGGTCCGCCGGCTCGGCGGGTCCGAAGTGGCGGCCCTGCGCGAGGAGCTGGCGGCGCTCGAGCGGGAGCACCTTGGGCAGCGCGAGCGGTACCTCGACTGGGTCTCGACGATCCTCGCCACCGCGGCCGAGCGCCACGGGCCTGCTGGCCTGCGAGTTATGACCAATCGGACGCTTGTTTACTTCGCCGCCTACCCGGACGTCGAACCCGTGCGGGCGGAATTGCCGGCGCCGATGGCTGACGAGATCGCCGCGGCGGCCGGGTGGGGCGACCCCGGCGGCGCGCTGGAGATCTTCGACCGGCGGGAGGCCGAGTGGCGCGCGGCCATCGACGTGCTGCGGGACTGGCTCTCCACGCTGCTGTCCGCGGTGTACTCCACCTGGGGCCCCGACGAGCTCGAGGTCTTCCACCGCCGGCGCGGCGAGGACGCGCTGCGCGGGCTGATGGCCGACATCGACCGGCCCGCCGGCGAGCGGCTGGTGAACCTGGTCCGCCTGCTGCAGGGGCACTTCACCGACCTCGCGATCGACGAGGACGACGAGAAGTTCACGATCGTGCAGGACCCGTGCGGCACCTGCTCCCGGCAGGTCCTCGACGGCCGGTTCGGGGCCGGGCTCGGCCTCGCCGTCGTCGCCGACGAGCACCCGGTCGCCTGGGGCGGGCGGCTCACCACGATCTACCGCACCCACGTCCCGATCTGGCACGTGGAGATGGCCCGGGAGCGGCTCGGCGCGCCCTGGCCGGTCAACCGCTGCCCGTCCGGCCTGGACGGCGGCGCCTGCACGATCCTGCTGTACAAGAACCCGCGCGACCCGGCCGCCACCGCCCGGGTGCCCGTCCCGGAAGCCCGCGACGAAGGGCCGCGAGATCCCGACGAAGGGCCGCGAGACCCCGGCGCCGGACGCCGAAACTCAGCTCCCGAACCCCGCGACGAAGGGCCACACACCCCATGACCGACGTGGTGAACGCGAAGGCGTACCGGCTCGCGGACCGCTACGACGCCGACGACGGCACCGTCGTGCTGACCGGCACCCAGGCGATCACGCGCATCCTGCTGGACCGGCACCGCCTGGACCGGGCGGCCGGGCTGCGCACCGGCGGCCTCGCCTCCGGCTACCCGGGATCGCCGCTCGGCGGGCTGGACCTCACCCTGCATCGGGCGGCCGAGACCCTCGCCGCGGAGGACATCCGGCACGTCCCCGGCGTCAACGAGGAGCTCGCCGCGGCCGTCGTGTTCGGCACCCAGCAGCCCTCGCCCGGCGGTTTTCGCGACGGTCTCCAGGGCGTTTTCGGCCTCTGGTACGGCAAGTCGCCCGGCGTCGACCGCTGCGGCGACGCGTTCAAGCACGCCAACCAGTTCGGCACCAGCCCGTTCGGCGGCGTCGTGGCGGTGGCCGGCGACGACCCGGCGGCGAAGTCCTCGTCGCTGCCGAACCAGAGCGAGACCGCGTTCTACGACGCGCTGATGCCGGTGCTGGTGCCCGGCTCCACCCAGGAGCTGCTGGACTTCGGCGTGACGGGGCTTGAGCTCTCGCGGTACTGCGGCTGCTGGGTCGGTTTGAAAGTCGTCACCAACGTCGCGGACTCGGTCGGGTCGGTGAACCTGGACCCGGCCAGGCTCTCGCTGCGCCATCCCGAGCTGGAGATCGACGGCGAGCCGTGGCAGCACCGGCAGCGGATCGAGCTCGTGCCCACCATTCTCGTCGACCGGGAACGGGACCTGCTGGAGCGCCGGCACCTCGCGGCCGTCGCGTTCGCCGCCGCCAACGGGCTCAACCGGATCGAGGGCGCCGCGGACGGGGCGCGGATCGGGATCGTGGCGGCCGGCAAGACGTACTACGACGTCCGCCAGGTGCTGACCGACGCCGGTCTGGACGACGCGGCCCTGCGCGAGCGCGGGATCCGGCTGCTGAAGCTCGGCATGATCTACCCGCTCGATCCGTCCATTGTGGAGCGGTTCGCGGCAGGGCTCGAGCACGTCGTGGTGGTCGAGGAGAAGCGCGACTTCATCGAGTCGGCGCTGCGCGGGGCGCTGTACTCCACCCCGCACCGCCCCACCATCGTCGGCAAACGGGACCGGGACGGCCGATTGCTCGTGCCGGCCCACGGCGAGCTCGGCGTCGACCGGCTCAAGCCCATCCTGCGCCGCGAGCTCGGCCTGCCCGCACCGGCCCGGGCGCCGAGCCGCGGCCCGATCGCCCTGCCGCTGCTGAACCGCACGTCGGCGTACTGCAGCGGCTGCCCCCACAACCGCTCGACCGTCCTGCCCACCGGCGCGGTCGTCGGCGGCGGCGTCGGCTGCCACGGCATGTCGTACTTCGACCCGCGGCTCGCCTCCAACGAGAAGCTGCCGGTGGTGCCGATGGGCTCGGAGGGCGTGCCGTGGATCGGCATGTCCCCGTTCGCGAGCACCGGCCACATCTTCCAGCACCTCGGCGACGGCACGTTCACGCACTCGGGGCTCCTCGCGGTGCGCGCCTGCGTCGCGTCCGGGGTGAACATCACCTTCAAGATCCTGTTCAACGGGTACGTCGCGATGACCGGCGGGCAGGAGATCGCGGGCGGGCTGTCGGTGCCGGCGCTGACCCGCGAACTGCAGGCGGAGGGCGTCAAGCGGGTCGTGGTGTGTGCCGAGGACCCCGGGCGGTACCGCGGCGTGCGCGACCTGGCCCCCGGCGTGACCGTGCGGCACCGGGACGACGTGCTGGCCGTACAGGAGGAACTCGCCGCGATCGAGGGCGTCACGGTGCTCGTCTACGACCAGGTGTGCGCGGCCGAGGCCCGCCGCCTGCGCCGCACCGGCAAGCTGCCCAAGCCCGAGCGGCGGGTCGTCATCAACGAGCGGGTCTGCGAGGGCTGCGGCGACTGCGGCGTCAAGAGCAACTGCCTGTCGGTCCAGCCGGTCGACACCGAACTGGGCCGCAAGACCCGCATCCACCAGACGTCGTGCAACTCGGACTTCAGCTGCCTCGACGGCGACTGCCCGTCGTTCGTCACGGTCCGCACGACCGCATCGGCTTCGCGGCGGAGCCGTCCCGCCGGGGGCGCGCCGGCGGAGCCGGAACACAAGGCGTCGGTGGGCGGCGGCACGTACGGGATCTATCTCGTCGGCATCGGCGGCACCGGGGTCGTGACGGTGAACCAGCTCCTGGCCACCGCGGCGCTGCTCGACGGGCTGCACACGGCCGGGCTGGACCAGACGGGCATGAGCCAGAAGGCCGGCGCGGTGGTGTCGCACCTGCAGATCGCGGCCGCGCCCGTCGACGCCCGCACGGCCGCGGTCTCCGACGGGCAGGCCGACCTGTACCTCGTCTTCGACGCGCTCAGCGGGGCGGCGCCGCAGCATCTGGCCCGCACCGACGCGGCGCGGACCGTCGCGGTCGTGGCCTCGTCGCTCACCCCGACGTCGGCGGTGGTGACGAACACGGCGACCAGCCTGCCGCCCGCGGAAACGCTGCTGGAACGGATTCGGGGCGCGGTGCGGCGGAGCACCGCGGTCGATGCCGCCGGGCTCAGCCTGGCCCTGCTCGGCAACGAGGCGACCGCGAACGTACTGCTGCTCGGGGTGGCGTACCAGGCCGGGGCGGTGCCGCTGACGGCCGCCTCGATCGAGGAGGCGATCCGGCTCAACGGGGTCGCGGTCGAGGACAACATCGCGGCGTTCCGGGCCGGTCGCAACCACGTGCTCGCGCCGGTCGACGTGGCCGCCGCGAAGGCCGCCGTCGCGCTGGATCCGTCGCCCCGCGCGCGGCAGCTGGCCGGGCGGCTGGTCGACGCCGCCGGTCTGCCGGACGCGGTGCGCGCGGTCGCGCTGCCGCGCGCCGGGGATCTCGTGGACTATCAGCATGCCCGCCTCGCGCAGCGCTATGTGGACACGGTCCGGCAGGTCGCCGCGGCCGAGGCCGAGCGGTTCGGGACGGACGCGGTGTCCGTGGAATTCGCCCGGTACCTGTACAAGCTGATGGCGTACAAGGACGAGTACGAGGTCGCGCGGTTGCATCTGCTGGCGGGACATGGCGGCGGCGTGCGGTACCACATCCATCCGCCCTTTCTGCGGGCGCTCGGATTGCGCCGCAAACTGGCGCTGGGCGGTTGGATTCGCCCGGCGTTCGCGGTGCTGCGCGCGATGCGTTCGGTGCGCGGCACGGGCTTCGATCCGTTCGGTTTCGCGTCGGTACGCAAAGTCGAGCGCGCACTTCCCGCCGAGTACACGGCCGCGGTGCTCGCCGCGTTGCGCGACGGCGACAATGGACGGTGCCTGACCGTGGCGCAGGCGCCGGATGTCGTCCGTGGATATGAGAACATCAAGCTCGCGAATGTGGCCGCGTTCCGGGCGGTACTGGCCAAGTGAGCAAGGGGGAATCGATGGCGGAGCGCGCGAAGGGCCCGCTGCTGCCGCGCCGCCGCGTCGGGGAGCGGCTCGCCGACGAACTGCGCGACCAGATCCTGCGCGGCGAGCTCACCAACGAACACGGCCTGCTGAAACAGGACGAGCTGTTCGAGCAGTTCAAGGTGAGCATGCCGTCGGTCCGCGAGGCCATGCGCACCCTGGAGACCGAGGGGCTCATCACCATCCGCCGCGGCAACCGGGGCGGCGCCGAGGTGCACCCGCCGCAGATCGAGCGGGCCGGGTACGTCTTCGGGCTCGTGCTGCAGTCCCGCACCGTCAGCGTGCACGACCTCGGCCTGGCCGTGCGGCGCCTCGACCCGATGTGCGCGGAGATGTGCGCGACCCGCCAGGACCGGATGGACACCGTGGTGCCGGCACTGCGCGAGATCCACGCCCGGACCGAGGCCTCACTGGGCGACTTCGCCAAGTTCGTCGCCTGCATGAAGGAGTTCCACGAGGCGCTGGTGCGCAACTGCGGGAACCAGACGTTCGAGTTGCTCGTCGGGATGCTCGAGGGGTTGTGGTACGCCCACGAGGAGGAATGGGCCGCCCGCACCGCGATGGAGGGCGACCTGCCGGGCACCGAGGCGACCCGGCGCAGCATCGAGAGCCACGCCGAGCTGATCCGCGCCATCGAGGAGGGCGACGGTCCCGGCGCGGCGATCCTGGCCCGCCGGCATCAGGAGGACACACAGCCGCAGGCCAATCTCGGCGTCGACCCCGCCGTGGTGGTCAACGCGCAGCTCATCCGCCCGCCCGACTACTGAGTTTCGCCCGTACGGCATCGGCTTCGGGACGGCCCAGTTCCGTCAGGATCGTCAGCGCCTGCTCCCACCGCCGGCGGGCCTCGTCCGGGTCGGTGCCGGTGTCGCCGAGGCCGTCGAGGGCCAGGGCCTCCGCGTACCGGTCGCCGACGCCGCCGGACAGGGCCACGGCCCGCTCGTAGCAGGCGGCCGCGGCCGCGAGGTCGCCCCGCCGGTGGTGGATGCCGCCCAGGGTGTGCTGGGCCGCGCCCTCCTGGGCCGGGTCGTCGACCTCGCGGTAGATGGCGGCCGCCTCCTCGCACGCGGCGCGGGCGTGGTCGAGCTCGCCGGCCTCCAGGTGACACCACGCGAGCGCGTTGAGCTCCTTGGCCACGTCGGCGCGGTCGCCGAGTTCGCGGCACAGGTCGAGCGAGCGCTGGGCGTGCCGGGCGGCGTCGGGCAGGCGGCCCTCGCGGTCGGCGAGCTGGCAGAGGTTGTGCTCGGTGCGCGCCTCGCCGTGCCGGTCGCCGAGCGCCTGAAAGCGTTCGAGCGCTTCCCCGAAATGCGCCAGCGCTTCCTGGTACCGCCACTGCCACATCCGCAGCCGCCCGAGCCCGCGGTGCAGGTGCGCGACCGCCTGCGCGTCGCCGGCCCGCTCGGCCGCACGCAGCCCGGTCCCGTGCGCCGCCTCCCAGTCGTCCCACCGCCCCTGCCGCTCCAGCAGGTCGGTGAGCGCCCAGGCGAGCTGCCACGCGTGCACATCCAGCTTTCGTACGGCGGCGGCCTCGACCGCGGCGAGCAGCGTCGGCAGCTCCTCGGTGAGCCAGCGCTGCTCGGCCTTCACGTCGACGGTCACGCCGGGGGCCGGCTCGGGCGGGCTGACCGGCGGCCAGGACGGGTTGATGACCGCTGCCGCGATTACCGCCGTGTTCACGTAATGGTCGAGCACGCGGCGGGTGGCCTCGGGTTCGTCCTGCGCGGCGGCCAGCTCCAGCGCGTAGCCGCGCAGCAGGTCGTGGTGGGTGAAGCGACCCGGCTCGGGCTCGGTGAGCAGGCTGGCGCGGCAGAGTTCGGCGAGCAGTTCCGTGGCGACCTCCGGCGCGACCCCGGCCAGGCCGGCCGCCGCCGCGGTGCCGAGCACCGGCCCGGGATGCGCGCCGAGGAGCCGGAACATCCGGGCGGTGGCGGCCGGGAGCGCGAGGTACGACCAGGAGAGCACCGCGCGAACATCGGACACCGCGTCGCCACCGTCGAGCACATGCCAGCGCCGGGCCGCGTCGCGCAGTTCGCCCGCCAGTTGCGCGAGGGCGATATGGGGCCGAGCGGCCGCATGTGCGGCCACGACCCCCATCGCCAGCGGCAGATGCGCGCAGCGCGCGACGATCTCATCGACGGCAGCGGGCTCGGCCGCCGGCCGCGCGTCGCCGAGCCGGTGCCGCAGCAGCTCCCGGGCCTCGTCCGGGGTCATCACGTCCAGCCCGATGGTGGCCGGCGTGTCGATGTGCGCCCGGCTGGTGACCAGGACGAGGGACGTGCCGGTCTTCGGCAGCAGCGCCCGCACCTGCGCGCCGTCGCGCGCGTTGTCGAGCACCACGAGCAGCCGGCGGCGCTGGATGGTCGTGGTGAACAGCGCCGCGCGTTCGGCCGGCCCGGTCGGCGCCGGCAGCCCGAGCCCGTCCAGCAGCACCGCGAGCGCGTCCGCGGGCCGCAGCGCGGCGCTGCCGGGGTCGAAGCCGCGCAGGTTGACGTACAGCTGGCCGTCGGGGAACCGGTGGGCCGCGCGGTGCGCCCAGAACAGCGTCAGCGCGGTCTTGCCGACGCCGGCCGTGCCCTCGATGACCACGACGCCGCCGCCCGCGTCGGCGAGCGCGTCCAGCCGCTCGAGCTCGGCCACCCGGCCCGCGAACCCGCGCACGGTGGCGGGCAGCTGCGCGGGCCGGTCGGGGCGCAGGGCCTCCCGCTGCGCGCGCAGGGCCTCCCGCTGCGCGCGCAGGGCCTCCCGCTGTGCGCGCAGGGCCGCACCCGGGCGCAGCCCGAACTCGCGGTCGAGCGCCTCCTCCAGCCGCCGGTACACCTCCTCGGCCTGCCGCTGCTGCCCGTTCACGGACAGCGCGCGCATGAGCTGGCCGTGCACCCGCTCGTCGAACGGCCGCGCTGCTGCGCGTTCGTGCAGTTCACGCAGGAGCGCTTCGCGGTCGCCCGGGTCCGCGAGGCGCAGTCGCGCGTCGACGAGATCGAGCTGGATGTCGAGGCGCAGCTGATCGAGGCGCTCACCCTGGGCCCGCAACCACGGGAGCTCGCGCAGATCGGCCAGCGCCGGCCCGCGCCACAGCCCGAGCGCCCGCCGGAAATGCTCGACCGCCACCTCGGCCCGCTCGGCCGCGCGCCCGGCCCGCACAAGGTCCTCGACGGCCGCGAGGTCGGTGCCGGTGTGCAGCAGATAGCCGGGCGGACGGGCCTCGATGGAAGACCGGTCCCGCAGTACCGTCCGCAGGTCCGACACGTGCCGCTGGACCGTGTTCGGCTGCACGGCGGCGTCGTCGTCCTCCCACGCCAGCCCGACGATCCGGTCGACGCCGACCACGGCCCCGCGATGGAGCCCGAGCACGGCGAGCACGGCCTTGCGCCGCAGTCCGGGAAGGGCCGGCGCCGCACCGTCGATCGCGACGTCGACGGGCCCGAGGAGTCGTACCTGCACCGCACCAGTCCTAGCATCGACTCCGTTCGAGTCCTACACGATTCCCAGCATCGATAGCCCGGCCCCCGCCGCGGTGTGCGGCGAGGGCCGGGGCCGTCGTCACACGCTGGAGGCGAAGGCCACGCTGAAGTCGCTCTTCTCCGGGGCGCCGGCGTTGGTGAAGCACGCGACCGGCACCACGGCGTCCGGGCCGAACTGCAGCCACTTGGCCTGGATCGTGCAGTACGCGGACCCGTCGCCGATCGCGGTCAGCTGCGCGGTCGTCGCGCTCTGGTGCAGCTGCGGGAACTTCACGGTGTACGTCCCGGGCCCCGACGGGCCGTAGCCGTTCGCGCCCACGCCCAGCGGGTACGACCAGTTCGTCGGGCCGGCGAAGGGCGTGGCCAGGTAGCCGAAGTACTTCGGCGGGGCGAACGACGCGTAGACCGAGCGCTCCCGGGCGAAGGACGCGGTGAAGTCGCTGTTCATCGGCGCGCCGGTGGCGGGGTTGTGGCAGGCGACGTACGCCACGACGTCCGCACCCGTGGCGCCCCACTTGAGGATCTTGCAGCGGCGCGGGTTGGCGTTCGGCTGCAGGGCGGTGACCTGGAGGTTGCCCGCCAGCGCGCCGGCGGGGTCGCCGACGGCGTTGAAGCGGACGCTGTACACGCCGATGGCGAGCGGCGTGACGGTCACCGCGCCGCCGGCCGAGTCGTACGACTGCGCGATGAGGTTGCTCGTGACCTGCACCGAGGCGTAGCCGCCGACGCCGGGCGGGAGGGTGCCCGAGCTGACCGTCCACAGCACCGTGAACGGGGTGTCGGCGGGGAAGCCGCCGGGCTTGAAGCACTGGACGTCGACGATCTCGTCGCTGCCGGAGGCGTACCAGCGGACGGTCTCGCAGAACCGCCCGTCCGACGCGACGGCGGTGACGTGCACGTTGCCGCGCGAGCCGAACGCGATGCCGGGGAAGCGCACGAGGAACCGCCCGGTCGCGACCTTGCCACCGGCGGCGAGCGGCCCGGGCGCCCAGCTGCCGAACTGGTACGCGCCGGGCAGCGCGGTCCATGGCGGCACCGTGGGATTGTCGACCAGGGCGAACCCGAACCGGTCGGCGGTGGCGGCCGCGGCCGGCGAACCGGGGACGAGCAGCAACGCGGCCAGCAGGGCCACGACAACAGCGACGACCTGGCGGGGACGTGGAAGCATGGACACTCCAATCGACTACGGTCGATGCGGACGTTCACTGTCCCGCCGAGCACTCCTCGATCGCAGTCGCTTTCGTTACAGCGGCGCGGTCGCGCACCGTCACGGCCGTTGTCGTGGTGCCTCGCCAGCCCCGACGATAACGGCCCGTGAACCTGGCGCGGTGGTTTCGCGACTGTGCTGGGTGTGGAGGTGGTGATGACGGACGAGCTGTTGGTGGTTCGCTGCCAACTGGGCGAGCGCGAGGCGTTCGCGGAACTGGTGCGGGCGTGGCACGACCCCGTCTGGTCGTACGTGCGGCGGATGTTGCCCCTGGGTGCCGCGGATGACGTCGCGCAGGAGGTCTGGGTGGCGGTGATCCGCGGGCTGCCCACCCTGCGCGATCCGGCCCGGTTCACGCCCTGGCTGTTCACGATCGCGCGACGGACCGTGACGAATCGGCTGCGGGAGGAGTACGCCCGGCCGGAACCGCTGAGCGATGACGTCACGTCGGCGGAGGACGGCTTCGCGTCCGTGCTCGAACGGGCCGAGGTCGTGGCGGCGCTGGCCGCGCTGCCGGTCCGGGAGCGGGAGATCCTGATCCTCTTCTACCTGCAGGACCTGTCCCTGGAGACGTGCGCGGAGATCTGCGACGTGCCGGTGGGGACGGTCAAGTCGCGCCTGAATCGTGCTCGCCGCCTCCTGCGGGAGGCTTTCGTGCGGAAGGGATACCCCAGTGACCCCCGATGACATGCTGGCCCGCCTGTCGGGCCGCCTCTCGCTGGCCCGCCGGCTCGCCGTGGTGGGGGTACTGCTGGCCGGCGGCGCCGTGTCGCTGCTGGTCGGGCTGCTGTGGGCCACCGAACCCGGCATGCCGGTGCGCACGCAGGTGGCCTTCGCCGGGATCGTGGCCATGGGGCTGGCCTGGGTCGCGTACGCGACCTGGGTGCTTACCCGCCGCCGGCCGCTGTTCGCGCTCGATCGGGTCGTGGCGGCCTGGCTGGGACTGGCGGCCACGGTGGCGACGGCCGTGCCGGTGGCACTGATCGCGGCGACCCCGCTCGCGTTCGCCGTCGGCGGGCTGCTGCTGGCCGGGGCGCTCGTCAACCTGTGGCGCGCGTCGGTACGGCGCACCGCCCTCCTCCGCCGCAAGCGTCAATTGGGCGGGTGAGTTCTTAAGCGCCGGTGCTGACCGCGGGTGATCTCGAAGGATCCGCCGCCACGCGCTGAGGCGGGGATGCAAATAGCGCATCAACCGATCTATCGGGCACATTCCGGTTGGCCGAGTGGCGGCGGTGGATGGACCGGGAGGTGAAGTGGCGGCTGTTTCGAAAGCGGTCGGCCGTTTCGGTAATGCACGTGGGTCGAACGGGCCACTGACCGGAATGGTGGCCAAGGCCTAATATCCGTGCTCGTGTGCCCGGGGCCGGGCGCAGTACGGGGGAGTAGTGCACATGGCCACCGATCGAAGTGTGCCCGAAAATGACGAAGGGCCGGCGCCGCGGCCGTTGCCGATCTCGCTCGTCGGGGTCATGGCCGGCGTGATCGTGCTGCTGGCGGTCGTCGCGCGGGCGCAGTTGGTGCACCATCAGACGTACGACTTCCGGGGGTTTCTGCTGCCCTGGTGGACGTTCATCGACCAGCATGGTGGCTACCACGCGCTGAAGTACAAGTTCTCCGACTACAACGTGCCCTACCTGTACATCCTGGTGGGATTGCACGCCGTGGCGCCGCACCATCCGCTTGCGGCGATCAAGGTGGTATCGGCTGGGTTCGATCTGGTGCTGGCCGCGATGACGTATCTGCTGGTCAAATACCGGCGGCCCGGATATCGGCTGGCGGGGGCGGCGGCGTTGACCGTGCTGCTGCTGCCTACGGTGATCATGAATGGTTCGCTGTGGGCGCAGTGCGACGCGATCTACACGGCGTTTCTGCTCGGTGGGCTGTATTCGCTGATCAAGCGGCGGCCGTGGCTGGCCTGCGCGCTGTTCGGCGTCGCGTACGCGTTCAAGCAGCAGGCGATGTTCGTCTTCCCGATCCTGCTCGTGCTCGCGCTGCGCCGGGAACTGCCGTGGCGCACGCTCATCGCCGCGCCGGCCGCGTTCCTGCTGCTGGACGTGCCGGCGCTGATCATCGGGCGGCCGCTCGGGGAGCTGCTGAGCATCTACACGAGCCAGGTCGGCGGGTACCAGCAGCTGGCCCTGAACGCACCCTCGCTCTACGCGCTCCTGCCGGCCGAGCTCGCCGTCGACGAGATCCGCACGGCCGGCATCTGCTTCGCCGGGGCGGTCGTCCTGCTGCTCGTCACCGCGATCGCGGCCAGCCGGCAGCGGCTCACCCCGCAGCGGCTGGTCATGGCGGCGGCGCTGTTCGCGATCGCCGTGCCGTTCCTGCTGCCGGCCATGCACGAGCGGTACTTCTACGCCGGTGACGTGCTGAGCGTCGCGGTCGCGTTCCTGGCGCCGCGGCGGCTGTGGTTCGTGCCGCTGCTGACCCAGTACGCCTCGGCGACCACGTATGCGCCGTTCCTGTTCGGGGCCAAGGCCGCCTCGCCGCAGATCCCGGCGCTGGTCATGCTGGCCGTCGTGCTGGTGCTGGCCATCCACCTCGCGCGCGAGCTCTACCCGGCGGCACCCGCGGTCGGGCGGGTCAGCGGACCCGAACCCGCGAACGCGCCCGAAGCCGCAGAAGCCGCGGAACCGACACGAGCCCCAGAACCGGCAAAAGCCCTCGAAACCGCGGAGAAGCCTGCGGAAAAAGCCGAGAAGCCCGCGGAAGAATCCGCGGAATTGGCCGTTACGCGGGTGTGACGGCCGGCGCGGGCCGGTGCAGGGGGAACCGGGCCCGCACCCGGAAGCCGGGGCTGCCGACACGCGGCCCCGCCTCCAGGGTCCCGGCATGCGCGGCGACGCGTTCGCGCATGCCGATCAGGCCCAGCCCACCGGCGGCCTTGCGGACCGGCCCGCCCCGGCCGTTGTCGGCCACGTCCAGTTCGAGCTCGTCCGCGTGGTACCGGATGCGCACGTCCAGCTTCGTCGCCTCCGCGTGCTTCAGCGCGTTCGTGGCCGCCTCCTGCACGATCCGGTACCCGGCCAGCGACAGCGACTCCGGCAGCTCGACCTCGTCGCCGAACACCCCCAGCGAGGTCTCCAGCCCCGCGTGCCGCACCGAGTCGAGCAGCTCCGGCAGCCGGTGCAGCCCCATCGCGGCCGCCGTCGTGGCCGGCGACGAGTCCGGCGCCCCACCGGGCGGCTCGACGGCCGCGGAGGGGGGCGCGGCCTGGGCCGGGATGACGGGCGCATCCGTGTGCCGGAGCAGCCCCAGCATCCGGTGCAGCTCGTCGACGGCCGTCCGGGCGCTCTGCTCCACCGCGGCGAGGGCCTCCTTGGCCTTCGGCGGGTTGCGGTCGAAGACCCGCCGCGCCGCCGAGGCCTGCACGCCCATGACCGACACGTGGTGGGCCACGACGTCGTGCAGCTCGCGGGCGATGCGGAGGCGCTCGTGCAGGACGGTGCGGGCGGCCTCCTCCTCGTGCGCGGCCACCAGCTCGGCCGACTGCGCCTCGACCTGGTGCCGGCGGCACTCGGCGGTCCAGGCGAGCTCGCCGAAGTAGTAGGCGAAGCCGAAGTACAGGACGTTGACGAGGACGCCGTTGATGAGGGCGGCCAGGATCGGCGACACCGGGCCGTCGGCCTTGACGAACTCGGCCGCGGACAGGTGGGGCAGGGCGATCAGGTACGAGATGCCCAGCCAGACGAACATCGCCACGATGATGCCGGCCCGCAGCCAGCGGGAGCGGCGGTGGTCGCGGCCCCAGGCGCCGAGGGTGTAGAGGGCCGCGAACAGGGAGCCGGTGGTGAGCTGCTGCTCGGGCGCGTAGCGGGTCTGCCCGGCGATGAAGGCGATCGAGACGATCACGGCGACGGCGTCGGGCCAGCGGCGGCGGAAGCACAGCGGCAGGGTGCACAGCAGCGCCCAGGTGATCTGCTCGGCCAGGCTGGGCGGGTGGCCGATGAAGGCGCCGGCGCTGCGGGTCAGGGTGAGGTTGCCCAGCGCCACGACGGCGACCGCGAGCCCGATGGCGACGTCGATCCGCAGCCGCCGCGCGTCCGGCATCGGCCGCTGCCAGCTGCCCCCGAGGCTACTCATGCCCGATTTGTCCGCAAATCAAGGCCGAAACGGAGGCCCACCAAAGCCAGGCCCAGGAGCAGGCGCAGGCCCGGCGCCACCAAAGCCGGGAGCCGGCGCGGGCCCGGCGCCGCCGAAGGCAGCTCCGGAGGACGGCCGCCGGACCGCGAACGAGGCCACCACCAGCACCACGCCGATGGTGATCAGGACGGCGTCCGCGATCAGATAGGCGTTCGCGACCATGTTGTACGAGTCGATGTCGAGATCCCCGCCCGACGTCATCGACCGCAGGTGCAGCACCCAGGCGATGTTCGCCGCCTGGTCCGCCGCGATCAGCAGGCTCCCGCCCGCGGCGAGAATCCCCGACAACGCCCCCAGCCGCCGCAGCATGAGCAGCGCGATGAGCGCACCCGCCAGCGCCACGAGGATCACGGGCACGCGCAGCCCGATCTGCAGCCCGATCGACAGCGGCTCGACCGAAGACGAATCCATCGGTTCACCCTAAACAACGCTGTCCAGATACCGAATAGCCGGGGCGGAGGGGGGCGCGGATGGTCGGTTACGGCGTGTGGTCACTGGTGCTGCTCGCCCTCTACATCGCCGTACCCGAGGACGCGCTCGGCGCGGTCTGGGTCGCCGTCACCGTGACCGCCTTCGCCGCCGTCCTGCGGGGCGTGCGCCGGCACCGGCCGCGCCGCCGCTGGCCGTGGCGGCTGCTCGCCCTCAACTACGTCACATTTCTGACCGGTTCGTTCCTCGGGCTGTTCTACGGCGACCTGGCGTCGATCGGCGACTGGTGGAACGTCACCGTGTCGATGCCGGTGCTCGTGCTGGCGCTGTGGGGGCTCAGCCGCGAGGGCACGGCGGTCCGGGACCGGGCCGGGGCCGTGGACGCCACCATGCTCACGATCGCGGCCGGGTTCCTGTTCTGGGTGTACCTCGTCGACCCGAACCTGCACAACGCCGAGCTCGGCGTGCTGGCCAAGGTCGTCTCGACCGCGTACCCCGTCGCCGACCTGGCCACCCTCGCGCTGCTCGCCCGGCTGGTGCTGACGGTGCCGCGCAGCCCGTCCGTGGCCATGCTGCTCGTCTCGATCGGCGCGCTGCTCGCCGGGGACGTGATCTTCGCGCTGCGCCGCCTGGACGCCACCTGGACCATCGGGTCCACCGTCGACCTGCTGTGGGTCGTGTTCTTCCTCGCCGGAGGGGCGGCCGCCCTGCACCCCGCGATGACCCGGCTGACCGAGCCGCGGATGGCGCGGCGCGCCTCAGTGCAGTACCGACGCGGCGTTCTGGGTCTTGCCTCACTCATCGCCCCGGCGGTGCTGTTCGTCCAGGCCGTGACCGGGCCGGTGCGCGACGGGGCGGTGGTGGCGGTGGTCTCCGCGGCGCTGGTCCTGCTCGCCCTGGGCCGGGTGTCGACCGTGGTCACCGGCCTGCGGCACAGCATGGCCCGCGAGGCCGAGCTGCGCCGGGCCTGCGAGGAGCTGCTGGGCACGGCCGACGAGGGCCAGGTGCGGGCGGTGGTGCACCGGGCCGTCGGGCGGCTGCTGGAGGAGGGCACGCCGCACCGGATCGTGCTCAGCCTCGGCCGGGTCGAGCGGCAGCAGAGCCTCGTCTACGTGCGCGACCTGCCCGCGCCGCTGCGCACCGGCCTGCGCGACCACGAGCTGGCGCTGTGCAGCCCGCTGTGCGTCGGCGACCGGGAGCTCGGCGAGCTCTTCGTCGCCGCCGCCGAACCGGTCCTGCTCGACCTGCAGGAGGCGGTTCCCGTGCTGGCCGGGCAGGCCGCGAGCATGCTGGACCGGATCGCGCTCAACCGCGAGATCCACCACCTGGAGCGGCTCTACCTCGACCCGCTCACCGGCCTTGGCAACCGGCTGCGGTTCACCGACGCGCTGCACGGCCGGCCCGCGACGGTCCTGGTGCTCAACCTCGACGACTTCGGCCCGCTCAACGACGCCATGGGGGAGGAGGTCGGCGACCAGCTGCTGGTGGCGGTGGCCGAGCGGCTGCGCACCCTGGCGGGCGAGGAGACGCTGGCCCGGCTCAACGCCGACGAGTTCGCGATGACCGTGCCCGACGACGCCACCGCCGCCCGCACGCTCGACACGCTCGCCGCCCCGTTCGTGATCGACGGCAGCGTCCTGCGCGTGACGGCCAGCATCGGCGTCGGGGCCGACCTCGACGAGGCCCGGATCGCGATGCTCGCGGCCAAGCGGGAGGGCAAGGGCCGGTGGCGGCGCTACGAGGCCGAGCTGCACGCCGAGGTGGCCGCCCGCCGCCAGCTGCGCGGCCAGCTCGAGGGTGCGATCGAGGCGGGCCAGTTCCTGCTGCACTTCCAGCCGATCGTGGAGCTCGCCTCCGGCCGCACCGCGGGGTTCGAGGCCCTGGTGCGCTGGCACCACCCGCAGCGCGGCATGATCCCGCCGGTGCAGTTCATCGAGCTGGCCGAGGAGACCGGCGCGATCGTACGGCTGGGCGCGTGGGTGCTCGACAAGGCGGTACAAACGGTGGCCGGTTGGCCTGAGGTGTATGCCAGCGTCAACGTCTCGGTCCGGCAGTTCCGCACCACCGGCTTCGTCGACGTCGTGCTGGCCACCCTCCACCGCCACGGGCTGCCGCCGGAGCGGCTCTATCTGGAGATCACCGAGAGCCTGCTGCTCGGCGAGCACGACGAGATCACGTCCGACATCTCCCGGCTGCGCGCGGCCGGCATCCGCATCTCCATCGACGACTTCGGCACCGGCTACTCCTCGCTGTCCTACCTGCACCGCGTCCCGGTCGACACGCTCAAGCTCGACAAGTCCTTCGTCGACACCATCGCGGTCTCGGAGAAGCAGCTCGCCCTGGTCCGCGGGATCGTCCAGCTCGCCGCGACCCTGCAGATGAGCGTGGTCGCCGAGGGCGTGGAGACGCCGGCCGACGACGAGCTGCTGCGGGACCTGGGCTGCCGGTACGGGCAGGGCTACCTCTACGCCAGGCCGCTACCGGAGGCCGACGCCGGCGCGTTCCTGCGCAACGACGCGGGTCAGAAAGTCGCGGACGGCGTCGGCGATCGCTGAGGCGTGCGTCTCCAGCGCGAAGTGCCCGGCATCGACGAACCGGACCACGGAGTCGGGCAGGTCGCGCCGGAACGCCTCGGCCCCGGCCGGCAGGAAGTACGGGTCGTTGCGCCCCCACACCGCCAGCAGCGGCGGCCGCGCGGTCCGGAAGTACTCGTGGAACACCGGATACGCGGCCACGTTGCTCGCGTAGTCCAGCAGCAGATCCAGCTGCACCGCGTCGGCGCCCGGCCGGGCGAGCGCGCAGTTGTCCAGTGACCAGCCGTCCGGGCTGACGAGCGAAGGATCAGCAGCGCCCTTCGTGTACTGCCAGATCGTCGTCTCCGGCGCCAGCATCACCCGCACCGCGTCCCGGTTCGCCGCCGACGGATCCCGCCAGTACTCCCGGATCGGCGCCCAGTCGGCGCTGAGCCCCTCCTCGTAGGCGTTGCCGTTCTGGGTGACGATCGCGGTGACCCGCTCGGGATGGCGCACCGCGAGCCGGAACCCGACGGGCGCGCCGTAGTCGAACACGTACAGCGCGTACCGCTGCAGCCCGAGCGCCTCGATGAGCCCGTCGACGCCGTCGGTGAGGCTCTCGAACGTGTTGTCCCGCGGCTGGTCGGAGTGCCCGAAGCCCGGCAGGTCCGGCGCGACCAGCCGGAACCGGTCGGCCAGCAGCGGGATGAGGTCGCGGAACATGTGGCTCGCCGACGGGAACCCGTGCAGGAGCAGCAGCACCGGGGCGTCCGGCGGGCCGGCCTCGCGATAGAAGAGCTCGCGGCCGTCGACTTGCCTTGTCCGGTACCGGATGTGGTTCATCGCAGGAACTCCAGCAGTCGGTGGGCGGTGTCCTGGGGCGCTTCCTCGGGGATGAAATGGCCTACCGGCACCGGCTCGCCGCGCACGTCGCCGGCGAACTCGCGCCAGATCGCGAGCGGGTCGGGGTACAGCTGCGCCACCGCCCCCCGCGCCCCCCACAGGAACAGCACGGGTGCCTGGATCGTCCGGCCCCGCGCGCGGTCCTCGTCGTCGTGGCGGACGTCGATCGTCTGCGCGGCCCGGAACTCCTCGCAGATCGCGTGGGCGGTGGCCGGGTCGGCGAGCTTCGCCGCGTACTCGGCCCGCACGCCGGCCGGGATCGCGTCGCTCACCTCGGTCCAGGCCGTGGTCATGTAGTCGACCAGCACCCCGGGCGCGGCGGCCAGATAGCGCTCCGGCACCGGCTCGGGCGCGCCGAGGAACGCCCACTGCCAGTACGCCATGGTGAACGCCCGGTCCGCCCGCGCGTAGGCGGCGCCGACCGGCACGATGTCCAGCACCGCGAGGCGCTCCACCGCCTCCGGGTGATCCAGGGCCAGCCGGTACGCGCAGCGCGCACCGCGATCGTGGCCCACCACGGCGAACCGGTCGTAGCCGAGGTGCCGCATCACCTCGAGCTGGTCGCGGCCGATCGAGCGCATGCTGTACGGCTCGTGGTCGGGCGTGCTGGGGGGTTTGCCGCTGTCGCCGTACCCGCGAAGGTCCGTGGCGACGACCGTGTGGTGCTCGGCCAGGCGCGGGGCGACGTCCCGCCACATGAGGTGGGTCTCCGGGATGCCGTGCAGCAGCAGCACCGGCGGCCCGCTGCCGGCCGTGCACCCGTGGATCGTCGTGCCCGTGGTGGCGATGTCGAACGCCTTGAACCCGGCGAAGGCCATGCCCTAACGGTCCGCGGCTCCCCGGGGAAGCGCCTCACTCAGATCAGGCGGACATCCGGGGGATCGGCGCCCGGCTCCTGCACCGGTGTGCGCGGCCCCGTCCGGTTGCGCCGCTGCCGGGCCGCCCGCAGCGCCAGCCGGCCCAGGTAGGCCAGGACGGCGGCCACGGTGAGCACCCCGACGATCCCCAGCAGCCGGCCCCAGCGCTCGGCGATCCCGCCGCCCTCGTCCGGCCGGGGCAGGACCCGGACCGAGCCGGCGGCGGGGACCGGGCCGGACGCGCTCGCCGAGGCCGCCGGTCCGGCGCCGACCTGCGCGCTCAGCGCCGCGAACGGGTCCACCATCCCGGCGCCCACCCGGTCGTCGCGGGCCGCGCCGAGCGGGACGGCGGTCGCGGTCAGCCGGTGTACCACCTCCGCCGCCGACATCCCCGGGAAGCGCGCGCGCACCAGCGCGGCCACCCCCGAGACGAGCGCGGTGGCGAAGCTCGTGCCGCTCACCCCGGCGTACCCGCCACCGGACGCGGGCGCGGTGAGCCCTTCGCCGGGCGCGGCGATGCCGACCCAGTCGCCCCGGTTGGACTGGGCCAGGGGCGTGCCGTCCTGCTTGAGCGCGGCCACCGCGAGCACGCCCGGATAGGCCGCCGGGTACCACTTCGTGTCGCCGTTGGACGCCTCGTTGCCGGCCGCCGCGACCACCACGACGTTGCGGCTCAGCGCGTACTGGATCGCGTCGCGGATCGGCGCCCGGTCCACCGACACCGCGAACGACAGGTTGAGCACCTGGCCCGACTCGGCGCCGGTGCGGATGGCGGCGGCGATCATCTCGGGGGAGGAGTTGTCGATGCCGTCCAGGAAGCGCACCGGGGCGATCCGGGCCGCCGGGGCCACCCCGATCACCCGGTCGTCGTCGCCGGGGCGGGCGGCGATGAGCCCGGCGATCGCGGTGCCGTGGCTGGCGCCGTTGTCGCCGCAGTCGCCGAGCCCGCCCGCCACCCGCTGGAAGCCCGGCGGGGTCGCGGACGGGACGAAGTCGAAGCCGGGCGCCATCGCCGCCTGCAGCTTGGCCTGGCCGCCGTCGACGCCCGAGTCGACCACGGCCACCGTGACCCCGGCCCCGGTGGACAGGTCCCAGGCCCGTTCGAGGCCCAGCCGGGCGATGGTCGGGTCGCGGGGCGCGTTGGACGGCAGCGGCTGGCCGGGCGCCGGGGGATTGCGGCAGTCGCCAGGGGCGCGGGCCGCCGGCGCGGCCGCCGCCGCCCCGGGGACCAGCAGCGCGGCGAGCGCGGCCAGGACCGCCAGCGGCCGACCGGACTTCACGCCCGCAGGTCCATCAGGGTGCGGTACACGTTCCACACCGCCAGCGCGAGCGGCACCACCGACAGCATCAGCGTCGTTTCGAGCACGTCGAGGCCGCGGGCCAGCCGCGGGGTCGCCTTGCGCCGGCCCGCGAACCCGCCGATGACCGCGGCCAGCAGCGCGATCCCGCCCAGCGACGGGGCGAGGACGCCCATGAGGATGCCCGGGTGGCCGAGGAACCGCACGACGAGGATGCCGGCCCCGACGAGCAGCGTGGCCGACACCGCGACGGCGACCGCGCCGACCTGCTCCCGCTCGCGGAACAGCCGCCCGCGCAGCAGGGCCAGCAGCGCGAGGACGCCGGCCAGCAGCCGCGACCACAGCGACGGGTCGGCCGCCAGCACCAGCGCGCCGCCGGCGATGACCGCCTGGCAGCCGGCGAGCAGCCCGGACAGCAGGCGGCGGGCCCGGGCGATCTGGTGCGTGGCGCCTTCGAGGTCGAGGCGGCCGTACACCTCGGCGAGGTCCTCGGCGGAACGGGGCAGCGGCTGGCGGGGCAGCCGGGCCGAGCGCAGCGCCACCGTCGGCAGCAGCGTGGTCGCGCCGAGGGCGAGCGGCGCCACGACGGCGGCGGCCGCGGCGGCCCGGGCGTCGGCCAGGATCGCGATCAGGGCGCCGAGGGTGGCCGCGAGGGCGACGATGCCGAACGCGGCGAAGACGTGGTCGCCGCCGCCCACCACGGCCGGGCTGACCGCGGCGACGAGCAGCGCGGCCGCCCCGGCGATGAGCAGGTGCCCGCGCCCCCAGTCGCCGCCGAGCAGTTCGGCGGCGCACAGCGCGGCGCCGGGCACGGCGAGCGCGGCCGCGAGGGTCGCCGCCGCGAGGTCGTTGACGGCCCGGGACATGGCCCAGGCGATGGCGAGCAGCAGCAGGGCCAGGCCGCCGGCGAGCCCGCCGGCGATGACGCCACCCGCGGCCGCGAGGGCGCCGAGGCCGCCGAGCACCGCGACGGTGACCAGCGCCGCGCACGCGAGCCGCAGGTCCCTGGTGGCCCAGGGCCGGGGCACGCCGTCCTGCGCGATGAGTTCGACGACGTCGTCGTAGACGGGCGGCGGGGTGCGCTCGGCCGCGCGGTGCAGCACCAGCAGCGCGCCCTCGGCCACGCCGGCCTCGGACAGCGTCGTGCCGGGGTCGAGCCGCTCGGCGTCGGCGGTGGACAGCACCCAGCCGCCGGCCTCGTGCTCGTCCTGCCCGACCTGGCGCAGCAGCATCGGCAGCAGCCGGGCGAGCGTCACCGCCGACGGCACGGCCAGGTCGACCTGGACCCCCGGCGCGGCCAGCCGGACCCGGCAGAACGCCCCGCCGTGGCCGGTGTCAACGGACGGTAACGTCGTCGTACTCCGCGTCATCGCGCTCCCCCGCCGGCGACGCCGGTGCTGCTCGTGTGCCTTGTCATGCCGGTCCGTAGGGTAACTTCATCGATCGAAGAGTTCCAGCGGCCGCATCGACGGTCACAATATGTCACACGGGGGTTCCGCTTTGCCCACGACGGCGTTCCGCCGCCCGCCCCGGACACCGCGGCCGAGCGTGCCCGAGGGCGAGGTGCTGCTGCAGCCGCCGCCCGAGCTGACCAAGCCGGACTCGGGCAACGTCTGGCTGACCGCGCTGCCGGCGCTGTCGGGGCTGGGGTCGGTGGCGTACCTCTTCGCCGCGCCCAGCAACCCGATCACCTACGTCGCCGGGTCGTTCTTCCTGTTCTCGTCGCTGGCCATGGTGGCCGGTTCGCTGCTGCGGGCCCGGGCGACCCAGCGCGCCGACGCCGAGCACAACCGGCGGGACTATCTGCGGTACCTGGGCCGGATGCGCGAGCGGGTTCGGCGCACGGCCGACGCCCAGCGCGAGGCGGCCGAGTGGGTGGCGCCCGCGCCGGACCAGCTGTGGTCGGTGGCCGCCTCGGCGCGGCTGTGGGAGCGGCGGCCGCTCGATCCGGACTTCGGCTGGCTGCGGCTCGGGCTGGGGCCGCAGTACCTGTCCACGCAGCTGGTGCCGGGCGAGACCGGGCCGGTCGAGGACCTCGACCCGCTGTGCGCGCTGGCGCTGCGCCGGTTCATCGCGAGCCACTCGGCGGTGCCGGACCTGCCGGTGCAGCTGTCCCTGCGCCGCTACGCCGCGATCGCGCTGTCCGGTGACCGCGACGAGGCCCGCTCGCTGGCCCGGGCCCTGGTCGCCCAGGCCGTCACCTGGCACGCCCCGACCGACCTGCGGCTGATCGTGTGCACCGGCGACGCCGAGGCCGCCCAGTGGGGCTGGGTGAAGTGGCTGCCGCACGCCCAGCACCCGACCGAGCTCGACCACGCGGGGCCGGTGCGGCTGGTCAACCCGTCGCTGGCGGTGCTGGAGGAGTGGCTGGAGGACGAGCTGGCCAACCGGCCCGGGTTCAACCGGCACGCGGCCGCCGACCCGGACGTGCCGCACCTGCTCATCGTCCTCGACGGCGGCCTGACGACCGGGCTGGAGCTGCTGCTCAACCCCGACGGGCTGCAGTCCGCGACCGTCGTCGACCTCGACGGGCGGACCGCCGAACTGGTCCGCGGCCACGGCGTGGAGCTCGTCGCCGCCGACGGCCGCCTCGACACCCGGGTCGGCACCTCGCTGACCCCGCTGGGCCGGCCCGACACGCTGCGCCCGGCGGTGGCGGCGGCGCTGGCCGAGCAGGTCGCCGAGTTCCGCCTCGACGTGGTGACGGCGCAGGCCGAGGACCTCTCCACGGTCGACCAGACGCTGCCGGGCCTGCTCGGCATCGACGACCCGGGCCACCTCGACCTGGCGTCGCTGTGGGCGCCGCGGGCGCTGCGCGACCGGCTGCGCGCCCCGATCGGCATCGCGGCCGACGGCGGGATCCTCGAGCTGGACATCAAGGAGTCGGCGTACGACGGCATGGGCCCGCACGGCCTGGTCATCGGCGCGACCGGCTCCGGCAAGTCGGAGCTGCTGCGCACCCTCGTGCTCGCGCTCGCCTCGACGCACGGCCCGGACGCGCTGAACCTGGTGCTGGTCGACTTCAAGGGCGGCGCCACCTTCGCCGGGATGGCCACGCTGCCGCACGTCGCCGCGGTCATCACGAACCTGCAGGACGACCTCGCCCTCGTCGACCGCATGCAGGAGGCGCTGTCCGGCGAGATGAACCGGCGCCAGGAGATCCTGCGCGCGGCCGGCAACCTGGTCTCGGTCCGCGACTACGACCGGGCCCGCCAGCGCGGGGCCGACCTGCCGCCGCTGCCGAGCCTGTTCATCGTCGTCGACGAGTTCTCCGAGCTGCTGTCGCAGAAGCCGGACTTCGCCGACCTGTTCGCCCAGATCGGCCGGCTCGGCCGCTCGCTGGGCCTGCACCTGCTGCTCGCCTCGCAGCGGCTCGACGAGGGCCGGCTGCGCGGGCTGGAGGCGAACCTGTCCTACCGGATCTGCCTGCGCACGTTCACCGAGCAGGAGAGCCGCACGGTGCTCGGCGTACCGGACGCGTTCAGCCTGCCCAGCGCGCCCGGGCACGGCTACATGCGGGGTGAGTCGGCGAACCTGCGCCGGTTCCGGGCCGCGTACGTCTCCGGCCCCTACGGCACCCAGGAGCAGGTCGGCGACCAGCTGCTGGCCGGGGAGCTGGAGGTGCGGCCGTTCAAGGCCGAGTTCCAGCCGGCCCCGCAGGCGTCCGAGGCGGGCCGGACGATGCCGTGGTCGGGCGACCCGGCCGACACCACGGAGACGGTCAACCTGCAGGAGGTCGAGAGCGCGCAGCGGACCATCCTGTCGACGATGGTCGCCCAGCTCACCGGCCAGGGCACCGCGGCCCACCGGGTCTGGCTGCCGCCGCTGGGCGCCCCCGACACCCTCGACACGCTCATGACCGACCTGCGGGTGCGCCCGGGCCGCGGCTACGGCGCCGACCCGCGGGCCGAGCCGCTGCGGGTGCCGGTCGGCATCGTGGACCGGCCGTTCTACCAGCGCCGCGACCCGATGTGGGTGGACCTGGCCGGCTCCGGCGGGCACGCGGCCGTCGTCGGCGGGCCCCGCTCGGGCAAGTCGACGCTGCTGCGGACCGTGATCTGCGCCCTGGCGCTGCGGCACACCCCGGCCGAGGTGCAGTTCTACGCCCTGGACTTCTCCGGGACGCTGTTCGGCCTGTCCGGGCTGCCGCACGTCGGCGGGGTCGCCGGCCGGCAGGAGGCCGAGGTCGCCCGGCGGATCGTGGCCGAGGTCGGCGCGATCATCGAGGACCGCGAGCGGCGCTTCCGCGAGCTCGGCGTGGACACCATGGCCGACTACCGGCGGCTGCGCGAGCAGGGCGTGGTCGACGACGACCGGTTCGGCGACGTGTTCCTGGTCGTCGACGGCTGGGCGGTGCTGCGCCAGGACTACGAGGACCTGGAGTCGGCGCTGATCAGCCTGGCCGCCCGGTCGCTGACCTACGGCGTGCACCTGATGCTGACCGCGAACCGCTGGCTCGACTTCCGCTTCGGCCTGCGCGACCTCATCGGCACCAAGCTGGAGCTCAAGCTCGGCGACGCGCTCGACTCCGAGATCGACCGCAAGGCCCAGCTGGCGGTGGCCGGCGACCGGCCCGGCCGCGGCGTGAGCCCGGACAAGATGCAGTTCCTGGCGGCGGTACCCCGCATCGACCGCCGCCGCCAGGCCGACGATCTGTCCGCCGGCGTCTCCGGCCTGGTCCAGGCGGTCGCCGACTACTGGGACGGCCCGGCGGCCCCGCGGGTGCGGCTGCTGCCGGCCCTGGTCGAGTTCGCGGACCTGCCGAAGGAGTCCCGCGAGCAGGGCATCGTGCTCGGCCTGGAGGGCGGCCGGCTGCGCCCGGTCGAGTTCGAGTGGCGCGAGCCCGGCCTGGTCCTGCTCGGCGACGCCGAGTCCGGCAAGACCTCGACGCTGCGGGCGGTCGGCCGGCAGGTCGTCGACACGTGGCGGCCGAAGCAGGCCAAGGTGATCCTCCTCGACTACCGGCGCAGCCTGCTCGGCGAGTTCACCGGCGAGTCGCTGCTCGGCTACGCGGCCAACCAGTCGCAGGCCGAGGAGCTGGTCGCCGGGCTGGTCGAGGGCTTCACCAAGCGGCTGCCCGGCGCCGACGTGACCCCGCAGCAGCTGCGCACCCGCAGCTGGTGGACCGGGCCCGACATCTACCTGCTCGTCGACGACTACGAGCTGGTGGCCTCGGGCGTCAACCCGCTGATCCCGCTGCTGCCGTTCCTGTCCCAGGCCCGGGACATCGGCATGTACCCGTACGTGGCCCGGCGGGCCGGCGGCGCCGCGCGGGCGCTCATGGACCCGTTCCTGGGTGCGATGCGCGAGCTGAGCTTCCCGGCCGTGGTGCTCAGCGCGCCCCGCGACGAGGCGCCGATGTTCGGGGTGCGGCCCGCGCAGCTGCCGCCCGGGCGGGGAACGCTCGTGCATCGCCGGTACGGATCCGTGCCCATCCAGCTCGCCCGATTGGACGCCCGCCCCGAGGTGGAGTGATCATGGCGCGGAACAGGTAAATATTCTTGTGGCCGCCGATACTTGTCCTGGAACGATATATTGAAGATGGTGTTCGACGGGGGAGCCAGGCTTTGTTCAACGACATGCACGAGCGATCGACCGCACGGGGCGTCCGTGCCGTGGCCCTGACGGCCGCGGCGCTCGCCTTCGCGGCCGCCTGCTCGGACTCGTCCGACCCCCAGGCGGGGACCAGCACGGCCCCGACCGCCCCGGCCACGACCCCGGCCGCTCCGTCAAGCACCCCGACCACGTCCGGACCGTCGGCGGCGCCGAGCTACACCAAGCCGCCGTCGCGCAGCCTCACCCGCCCGGCGGGTGTGGCCGCGATCCCGGGTTCGGCCTGCTCGACCGCGCTGAGCGACATCCACATCTTCGCGGCGTCGTGGGCGGCCAACCAGGTCAAGTACGTGGCGCGGGGGCAGCAGGTGCCCGATGACGTGTGGGCCGAGACGGCCCAGGTCACCGACAACTACCACCAGGGCATCGGCATCACCCGCGGCGACATCAAGGCCGCCAAGGTGCCGGAGAGTTTCCCGGTGTACGGCGACCTGGCCGACGCGGACGCGGCGATCACCGAGGCGGTCGCGGCGGCCAAGGCGAAGGACAGCTCGAACGTGATGTCGATCTACTTCAAGGCTCGCACGGCCGAGGACCACCTGGTCGAGTCGTGCTCGGCGCTGGAGTGAACGACTGGCAACGATCCACCACCTTGAGGAGGGTGCGCAGTGTCCGGTGTGAAGATCGATCTTTCGGCCGTACTGGCCGCGGAGAGCGTCGTGAACAACGCCGTCTCCGAGATGGAGGGCGTCACCCAGAAGATCCTCGCCCAGGCGGGGCTCAGCGAGGCGGCCATGAAGGCCCCGGCGGGGCAGATCACCTCGTCGACGTTCTCCGGTCTGGGCGGCGGCGGCAAGGCGCTCTCGGAGACCCTGACCGAGCTGCAGAACGACCTGGCCAAGCTGCGGGCGACCGCGGAGGCCGGTTCCGACCAGGCCACCCAGGCCGCCAAGGCGGGTGTCGGTTCGTCCGTCGCCCAGGGCATGTGAGAGAGAGGGCCAGCGGATGAGCGGCAGCGGCTACATCGAGTTCAAGAACGAGGACATCGCCACCATCGCGAGCGTCACCGGCAACTCCCAGGCCGACTGGGACCGGATCTGGGAAGGCGTGCGCAGCAAGCTCACCGGCGTCGTCTCCGAGGCCCTGGACGCCCTCACGGGTGCCTCCCTCGAGGACCGCACGGCGCGCTACCACCAGCGCACGGCGCAGTACACCGCCGACCTCAACTCGCAGAAGATGGCGGTGCACAACGTCGGCTCGATCTCGTCCGACACCAACCAGCAGATGAGCCGGGTCATCGCCGGCTGATTTCCACGGGAACGGGCCGGGATCCGTCCCGGCCCGTCACGTCAGAGCGCCTGGAGGGATGACGGTGGGCGACGCGTACGGATGGACCGACAATGGCCGGCAGGTCTTCGACCCGGAGCGGCTCGAGAAGGCCGCGGCCGAGCTGCGGGAGAAGCAGAAGCCGGCCGATCTGCAGGACCAGTTGCTGAGCAACCTGATTCCGCAGGCCGCGTTCGGTGAGATTCCCGGCGGGGCCGCGGCCTTCGCCCGGTTGTCCGACTCCTACCGGTCGATGGTGCAGGAGCTCAAGAAGGTCGGCATCGACATGACCGACCTGGCCAGCCGCACGCTCGCCGCGGCGGACCTGGCCCGCGAAGCCGACCCGGCCACCCAGCGAGCGGCCCGGATGGGCCAGTCCCGCGCCTACTAACTGGAGCGAACATGGCCAGTTACGACTACTACACCGCCAAGACCAAGCTGGAGAGCGGCGAGCCCTACTCGCTCGAGTCCGTGGCGACGACCTGGCGCAACTTCGCCGAGGCGCTGCGCAACGCGGCCGGGCACCTGCAGGGCACGTCGGCCAAGGTCACCGAGCAGTACGGCGACCCGTACCAGAACTTCGGCGACCGGGCCGTCCCGGTGGCGAACTGGATGAGCAACGTCAGCGGCTACGCCGACGCGGTGGCCGGCGGCCTGTCGAAGGCCTCCACCACGGGCAGCAGCGCCCAGATGACGATGTACCAGGAAGAGTACGAGTTCAACCAGGACGTGGACAAGATCGTCGGCCCCGAGGGGGCCCTGTCCATGGGCCGGGTCAACGCCATCGACCGCCGCGAGGCGCAGGCGGCGGCCGTGCTCAACAAGGAGATCGACAAGTGGTCGGCCGCGTATGAGGCCTTCCAGCCGGGCGCGCTCGACACGGCACCCACCCGGGCCGGCAGCGGCGGCGCCGACGACGGTGGCACCGGCCCCGGCGGCGGCACCAACAACGCCTCGCGCGGCGCGCAGCCGATCTCGTCGGGCGGCAACAGCGACGGCAACGGCAACGCGGCCGTGATCGGTACGGTCGGCACGATCGGCACGGTCGGTGGCGTCGGTGCGGGGACGACGACGACCGGCAACGGCTCGCAGGTCGGCTCGGGGACGTTCCCGGGCTCCTCGGTCGTCGGGCCGGGCGACGGCGACTTCGCAGGCTGGGTCAAGGACCCGCGCACCGGGTACCTCATCGACCCGTCGACGGGCCAGGAGTACGACCCGACGACCGGGCGCTGGATCGACCCGGTCACCGGCAAGCCGTTCGGCGAGGTGGAGCAGTACGCCTCGCGCCTGGAGGGCCTCGACGGCGGCGGCAACCCGACCGGGCTGCTCGGCGGCAACGGTCCCCTGACGCTCGCCCCGACCCTCGGTGGCGGCGGCGGGGGTGGCGGCGGCGGTACCGGCGGCATGTACGGCGGCCTCGTCCCGCCGAGCCTGGACCCGAACAACCCGGCCTCGGCCCAGCTGCGCCAGCAGGCCGGCGATCGCATGGCGGCCAAGGCGTACGCGGCCGAGCAGCTGGCGCTCAAGGAGGCCAGCCAGGGCGGCCGGCCCTACGTGCCGCCGATGCAGGGCGGCATGCAGGGTGGCCTCGACGGCGGCCGCGGCGGTGCCAACCGCCGGCGATCGCTGGTCACCGAGCCGGAGTCGACCTGGACGAACCGGGCCCGCAACCTGCGCGCGAGCGGCCGTACCGGCGGCGGTGGCGTCCCGGAAGAGGGGCTGCTGGCGGCCGGGCGCGGCGGCCGGTCCGGTGCCGGCGGCGGCCGTGGCATGGCCCAGGAATCGCTGATGGGACCGGGTACCACCGCCGCTTCGGCGCGGGGCCGGGCGGGTCGCCTGCCGGGCGAGCCGATGGAGCCGGTCGCGGGCCGGGCCGCCGGTCAGGGCCAGGGTCAGGGCCGCGGGGCGTACCTGCCCCCGACCCAGGCGGGCGCGGCCGACGAGCGCAAGGACAAGCAGCGCAAGCGGCCGGACTGGCTGGTCGAGGACGACGTGTGGTCGGCGCACCTGGAAGCCGGCCCGCGCGTGCTGGGCGAGGATTAGCCCGAGGAATAGGCAGGAGGCACACCGTGGCGGACATGGCGTACGACACCGAGCAGCTGCGGCAGGGCGGCAAGATCAGCCGGCAGGCCAGCGAGCAGGCCGACAAGGCCGGCAACACCGTCAACGGCACGCTGGTCTCGGCCGGCGCGTTCGGCGACGTCGGGCCGGCCGGTTCGCTCGCCAACGTGCTCGATCAGGCCAAGGCCGAGCACGCCAAGGGCGCGCAGGGCGCCGCCGTGAACACCGATGTCTCCGGGCAGCGGGCGGACGTCACCGCCGACGCCGGGGATCAGCTCGTGCAGGTGACCACGGTGGCGGCGAAGAGCGGCGTCACGCAACAGGTGGTCGACGGCATGTCGTAAGGCTCGGGGTTCTCCTGGCGCGCCCGCATCGGTTGCTACGGTGCGGGCGCGCTTTCGTTGCCGAGGCTGCCGTCCGGCCAGGCCAGGATGCGGCAGAACGAGTCCGGCCGCGGGCATTTGAGGGGGAGTGCGGTCACCTTCGTCGAGCCGTCCTGCAGCGCGCCGAAGCGGGTGCTGCCGTCGCTCTGGTAGGCGGCGGTCACCGCGACCTTGCCGCCTTCGGTGACGGCCCGCGAGCGGTCCCGGGCGCCGCCCCACATCCAGCTGATGTCGCTGTTGCGGGCCGCGGTGCGGTGGTGGCTGGTACGGATCGTGCCGTCGGTGATCGACTCGACCCAGAACCAGTCGTTGACGCCGGTCCACCCCTGCGGCTGGCCGGGCACGACCGTGGCGAAGCCGCCGCGGCCGGTCGGGTCGAGGTCGACCGGAGGATCGGCGGGGCGCAGCGGGGCCGCCTGGCGGGCGGTGGCGGTCAGGGTCTCGGCGCCGTACAGGCGGGTGCCGTCGGTGCTCGCATATCCGGTGGCCGCGTCGAACGCGAACGGCTGCGGGGCCGCCGGCAGCCAGACCGGGGTGCCGGCCGAGCCGATGACGAAGCTGCCGGACCCGCCCGGCCCGGTGAGCGGGGTGCAGGCGTCGCCGTTCTTCGGCGGCAGGGTGCGGGTGCACCAGGTGGCGTCGCCGGTCCTGATGAGCGCGATCTCGCGGCCCAGCCCGACGGTCACGCCGGGCCAGTCCGTCGCCACGATGCGGCCGCCGGCCACGTCGACGAGCGGCAGGCCGGGTGCGGCGAACCAGCGGTACCCGGGGGAGAAGTACTGGGTGCGCAGCAGCAGATCCGGGTCGGCGAGGTAGGCGCCCAGGAGCTGGTCCTCGGCGCGCTTCGCACCGCCCGGCGGAGTGGGCAGCGCGCAGTACGACTGGACCTGGCCGGTGCGCACGTCGACGGCGGTGAGTGCGGCCGGCAGCGCCGCCTGACTGGCGGCGTCGCCGGGTTTCGGCCCGGCCCACAGCACCGCGTTCGCCGCCTGGGTGAACGCGTCGGTGCGGCACGGGGCCGGCCCGGTGGCACTCGGCGCCGGGTCCGGCGCGGGGTCGGTGCAGGCGGCCAGCAGCAGCAGGCCGGCCAGCACCGCCCCGAGTCGGGTCAGCCTCACTTGACCGGGATGACGGGCGCCGTGGTGTTCGTGTCGCCCTTGTTGTCCGGCACCTGCTTGTCGACGTAGGCGCCGTCCCAGGTGGTCGGCTCGTGGTAGGTGAAGCGGGTCTCGTCGCCGTAGTAGATGCGGTACTGGTCGTCGGTGTTCGACCAGTTGCCGCCGGCGTCGCCGAGGGAGCCGACCTGGTCCGCGCCCGTGCCGGAGGCGGTCGTGCTGAACTGGGTGTTGTACCCGCCGCCGTGGTCCTTGTCCGACGTGGACGGCGCGCCGATCGTGCCGTCGACGGTGCGCCCGCCGAGGTCCACCGTGTAGTTGTCGAGGTTGTTGTAGATCTGGCGGACGACGGCCTCCGGGTATTGCCCGTCGGAGTCCGCGGTCACCGGCACCATGCCGCCGTTGCCGTCCGACACCATGATCGGGTGGCCGGACTTGGCGCTGGCGTCGATCGTCATGGCCACGATGTTGTCCTGCACCCGGGCGTGGGCCGAGGCCTCGGCGTTGTTGCCGTTGGCGAGGTCCACCACGTACTGCTGCAGGTTGGTGATGTACTGGTTCTGGTCCGGCGCCTCGGGCTCCTGGATCGCGGCGTCGGTGATGATGCCGAACGCGGTCGAGCCGACGTCCAGCGCCGTGCTGGCCTGCGGCGGCAGGGGCATCAGGCCGGCGATGTCGAAGAACGTGTTGACGCCGTCGATGTAGCCCTTCTTGACGTTGTAGTCCGACATCGCCTGCGCGTACGCGAGGTCCTCGGCCGTCTTCTTCGCCTTGTCGTCCATGCCGTTCTGCAGCACCATGTCGTTGATCACGCCGGCCGCGGCCGCGTCGGTGCTGCTGGTCAGGCGGATCGCGTCGGCCATGGCCCGCTGGTACACCGGATCGCTCGGGTCGGTGTGCCCGGCCTTCATGGCCATCTCCAGGTAGTCCCCGCCCCGCGCCAGCGTGCCCTCGCGGAAGTGCTGGTAGACGCCCGGGTCGCTGGCCGCGACGAACTTCAGGAAGTTGCCGCGGGTGGCGGCGTCCATCTGGAAGCCCGAGATCTTCGTGCCGTCCGGCAGCGTGATCGTCGTGACGCCGTTCGGGCCCGTGTCGTACTGCGCGAAGGAGTCCACATAGGTCATGCCCACGTTCGCGATGGCGCCCTTGACCTTGTCGTTGGCCATCCGCGCCAGGCCGTCGTAGTCGGTGCCGGCGTCCTGCACGATGGCCAGCCCGGCCTTGGCGGCGGCGTCGTCGGACAGGCCGTGCCCGCGCATGCTCGCCGAGAGCAGGACGTCGGACGCGCCCTGGCCGGACTGCCAGTTCATGCCCATCACCTCGCGCCGCTCGGCCGCGTTGTTCACGATCCAGTCGTTGGTGAACGGCCGGTTGCGGGCCACCACGCCGAGCGCGTCGGACGACAGCTCGTCCGGCATGAGCTTGTTCCAGTCGTCGACCGACAGTTCCTTGAGCGACGGGTCGTAGCCGTGCGCGATCGGGTAGTCGGCCTTGTAGTTCGCGTACATGACGTTGATCTGGTGCTTCCAGCGCAGCGAGGCGTCCTTGAGGTTCGACGCGAGCTCGTTGCTCGGGGCCACGCCGTCGCTGGAGTAGTCGTTGAGCAGCCCGGTGAACCCGGCCGCGGCCAGCAGCGCCGGGTCGGTCTTCGGCGGCCACGGCTCGCCGATGTGCCGCTCACCCGGGGTGGCGAAGAAGCCGACCTGGTCGGACGGGTCGGTGACGCCGAGGTTGCTGGCGATGATGTCCCGCGCCGACTTCGGCAGCTCGTTGTACGGCACGTTCTGCGACAGGTTCAGGAAGCCGTCGCCGACCCGGCTGACCATCTGCACGAACGGGTCCTTCTGGTCGGGCTTCTCGCCCGGCTTGACCCCGATCTGCTTGTCGGCCCAGTCCTTGATCTCCCCGAAGTGCGGGGTGACCTCCTCGTAGTACCCCTTGAGCCAGTTCTTCTCCGCCTCGGTCAGCGGGACGCCGGCCTTCTGCTTGGCGTTGAGCAGGTCGAGGTACTGCGTGTTCTTGTCGAACGCGGCCTTGGCGGCGGCCGGGTCGGTCAGCTTCGTCGCGTCGACGGTGCCCTTGCCGGCGGCCGTCGGGTCGGGCACGTCCACGTCGCCCGGGCCCTCGTCGAGGTTCGTCGGCGGGATGAAGCCCAGGTCGGCCATGGCCTTGAGGTGGTCCGAGAGGTACTTCTCGTACTCGCCGATCGACGTCGTCAGCGGCCCGCCGGCGTCCTTGACCTTCTGCACGGCGCGGTTGATGAACGGCTGCATGTACTGCTGCCGGTTCTGCTGGAAATCAGGGTCGTTGTGGTACTGCCGGACCTGCTGGTTCCACTCGCCGATGATCCCGTTGACGTCGCTGACCAGCGTGTTGATCTGGGTGTTGGCCTTGGTCGTGCGCTGCGACAGGTCGCTCGCCGTCTCCGACAGCAGCTTGGCGATCTTGCCCAGCTTCTCGCCGTTGTTGCCCAGCTGCTTGCTGGCCTCGGCGACCTGCGCATCGACATCGATCGGCGTCGCATTGTTGACCTTGTACCCGTCGCCGGCCTTCTCCAGGCCCTTGGTCGCCAGGGTCACCGCGTCGCCCTGCTGGGCCGCGGCCTGGTTGAACCCACGCGCCATGGCGTAGATCTCTTCCGGATCACCGGCGGTGAACTGGTCGCGCAGCTTCCACGGGTCAACCCCGGCCGCCGCAACCAGTGACGCTTGCGAGAAGTCGCTCATCTACGCTCCCGTTTCCTGCCCCCCGCGGGCGGCGCTTCGAAAAGGATCACGGTTACCCCGTATTGTGCCATGCACGTCGATAAGTCGCGCCTCGCGCATGCGCCGAGGTCACGGCCGGTCCGGAACGGGGGAACGATGCTTGCTGCGGCACGGGCGGTGGAGTACCTGCGACGCCTGCAACACCCGCGCGGAAGCTGGAGCGACTTCATGGTCGCCGTCGGCACCTCGGACGCCTGGGTGACCGGCTACACGGGCACGGCGCTGGCAATGGCGGCCGCGGCCGACCACCTGGACCCGGCCGTCCGCAAGGCCGCCGCGGAGGGCGCCGACGCCGCGGCCGACTGGCTGCTGTCGGTCATCGGCCCCCGCGGCGCCTGGGGCTACCACGGCGGCGTGGCCCCGGACGCCGACTCGACGGCGTGGGCGGTCCGGCTGCTGGCCGCTCGGGGCCGCGCGATTCCCGAGAGCGCCCTGACGTTCCTGGCGGCGCACGAGAGCGACGGCGGGTACCGCACGTACAACGACGTCTCCCGCACCCGCCGCTGGTCCCAGCCCACGCCGGATGTCACCGCCACCGCCCTGCTGGCCAGGCATGAGGCCGGACAGCTGGACCGTACGGAGCTGGCCAGTGCCTTCATCCGCCTCATCGCCCCCTGGCAGCGCCCCCCGGGCCGCTGGACCAGCATCTGGTGGGCCGAGGACGGCTACGCCACGACAACGGCCCTGGAGGCCTGGGTGGCCGCGGCCCGGCCGGGCCTGACCCCGGTCCCGGCCCCCGTCCGCGCTCCACAGACCGCCTTCGGCCACGCCCTGTGGCTGCACAGCCTCACCCTGACCGGAGCCACCGCCGACCCGCTGCCCCTGCTGGACGCCCAACGCCCCGGCGGCGGCTGGCCCGGCGACGCTGAGCTGCTGGTCCCCGACCCGAGCGGCGGCGGCCTCACCGAGCGCAGCATCGACGCCCGCGGCATCTTCACCACGGCCACCGCCCTGCGCGCCCTGCTGGTCGCCGCGCCCCCGCAAGCCGACCGCACCCCGCCGCCGCCCGAGCGCATCCTGGGTTACGACCAAGTCATCGGTACCGTCGCCGCCGACCTCGGCATCGACCCCGACCGCGCGGTCGCGGCGTTCCGCGAACTCACCCGCGAGTCCCTGGCGGCCCCGGCCCCGTGGCCCACGGCCCAGCTTTCGGGTCTGGCCGGCGGCCTGCCGGTGGAGCTGTCGGTCACCGACGGCACACCGGCGCTGCGGTACACCGTCGAGGTCGGCGACCCGGTCCTGCCCGCCTTCCCCCGCGCGGTCAGCGGCCTCTACGCCATCGGCCGCGCCGCGGAACTGCTCGGCTTCGGCGAGTCGTGGTCCCGCGCCCGCCCCGCCATCGAGGCCATGGTGGACCCGTCCCTCCCCGTCCCCGAGGGCTGCCGCTTCTGGGTCTGGGCCGGCGTTGACGCCGACACGAACGGCAACGAGGTCCTGAAGATCTACCTCAGCGCCCTGCACCACGACCTCGCCGACGGCCGCGCCTTCCACCGCGTCGCCACCGCCCTGCAGCGCCTCGGCATGCCGCCGTCGGCCCCGGCCCTGGCCGCCTTCGCCCGCCTGGAATCGGCCGGCTTCTGCCAGGAACTCGGGATCGGCCTGGGCCGCGACGGCCGGCTCGGCGCCAAGGTGTACTACGAGCTCCCCGGCTGGCAACCCGACCTCGTCGCCGCCGTCCTGGCCGACGCCGGCCTGCCCGCCGATCCGTCCCCGCTCGTCCCGCGCATCCCCGGCGTCCTGACCGAGCAGGTCGCGGCCACGCACCGGGCCGGCATCATGCTCCGCGTCGGCCTCCCGTCGGGCGCGGTGACCGAGGTATCGTCCGCTTCGGCCTTCATGCGCCCGATGATCGGCCACACCGAGATCGCCCGCCGGGTCGGCGACTGGCTGGGCAGCACCGGTGACCGGCGCGCCTACGACGCCGTCGCCAGGCGCCTGCTGCCCCGCTGGCCCGACAAGACCGGCAGGCTGCACAGCATGTTCACCCGCGCCTATTCCGGCGACGCCGCCCGGACCACCGTCTACTTGAGGCCCGCGTTCCCCACCCTCGACTAGCGCGACCTCCCGCACTTGCCGCAACTTCTCGGCGTGGCGTTGGACAAGCCCCCAATCGCGATGCCGCTTGTGTTCTTTGCGGAAAGCTTCGTTGCGCGCAGAATAGTTTCTTCGCCTCGAAGTGTCCCGCATCGCCGTCAACTCGACCCGGCCAAACAATGACATCTGCCGCACCCAACAATTGTCCCACCGGGCCCAATACAGGCGGAACCCAAAACCGAACAATCGCAAATACCGAAAAACACAAATTCCTGAGTTGTACCACCGAATGATGACCACGACGAATCCGGCAGTCCCCTACGGTCTGGACCACCAACCTTGACCGCAGTCCGGCCGGGACCACGCTAACTCTGTGGACCGCCGCCAGGCGGGCCGAACCATCGGCCGAGCGCACTGCTGCGGTGCCCATCGGTCCGGCCCGACGCTTTAAAGCCCGAGAACTTCAGGGCGTCCGAGGAAATGCCAGCGGAACAACCCCATGCCGATCAGCCAACGCAATCTCACCCTCACGCAGATCATCAGCCGCCGAAGCATCCAAGTCCCAACGCCGAGTAATCGCCGCAGAAAAACCCGACTCAGTCAGCAAAATAGCGTCAGTACGAGCCCAGAACTCAGAACTCTCCGGCGAAACACTGGAAACGTGCAGCACAGTGCACCAAGGCAGCTCCCCAACCCAAAGCGGCGGCGGCGTAGGATAATCCACAATCAGCACCTGCGGCCCCGGATACGTCCCAGGCGCGCTCCCCGGCGACGGCGGCCAATTCGACGGCGCGTCCAGCCAGGTCAACGCCGGAGTGTTCACCAACGAACGCAACGCCGACCAATAGCGCGGATCGGCCGTCAGCACCGCGACCTGGCACCCGACCCCCAGCAGCCGATACGCCAGCGCGCCCGCCAACGCCGGGTGGCCCAGCACGCCGATGCGTACCGGCCGCGGCTGAATGGCCGGAATCGACGCCGGACGTCCAGTCCGGTCGATGCCCAGGAAGACGCCGCCGAGCGGGATCTCCAAGGGCAGGTCGACGTGGGAAGGGCCGGCCCAGCGTACCGAGGGCAGCAGGGTCAGGTCGGCGTCACCGGTGCGGGGCTTCATCGCGCCACCCAGCCGATCGCGCCGGTCAGCGGCCGGGGGCCGCCGCCGAGGGGGAGGGTTGCCAGTAGGCCCGCGGTCTGGGCGCCGGTCAGCGGGCTAGTCAGGGCGGAAGCCTGCAACCGCTGGCTCGCCTGCTGAGCCACCACCTTGTCCGCCGCCACCAGACGCACGGCCGCCCGGGTGCGGGTCGAGGGCCCGTCCAGTTCGACGGTCAGCGAGATCACTGCCCGGTCCGCGGTTGTACGCGCAGCCGCGTCCAACAACGCCAGCCAGTCCGCCGGGGAGCCGATCGTGGCGCCCAGCGTGTGATGGTGGGCGGTGCTAGTCGCCCAGCAGTCGCGGTCCAGTTCGCCCCTAGGGCCGGGGTCGCCCACGGTGCGGATGACGGCGGCCAGGCTCGCGGCGTCCAAGGGGGCCGCGGCCAGGTCGCGCCCCAGCAGCCTGACCCGCAACCGGGCCAGCGCGGCGGCCACGGCCAGCCGCGCGCCGTCCGCTCCGCCCTCGCCGCGGCGGCGGGCGGCGTCCGGGGCCCAGATCGGCTCGTACCGGACGACCACCCAGGCGCGCCGCATGAGCGGGAGGTCGGCGCCGGGCCAGGGGTCGCGGGCGTGCGGGACGGCGCCGTGGCCGTTCATCCTCGCCACGCCGACCTGTTCGATCAGGAGCTGGACGCCGGCCAGGGGAATGTCGTCGTCGGCGGCGGACGCGGCCAGGCGGCCCAGGTCCAACCGCAGCGGCCGGCGGGTGTCGAGCTCGACCGCGGCCGCGAAGCCCTGGCCGTCCCACGCGACGCCGAGCGGGTAGCCGTTGCGGTCGGTGCACTCGACGACCTCCAGGTGCGGGGCCACCTCGGCCGCCGCACCCAGAGCCTCCGCCCCGGTCAGCACGCCGGGGGTGTCGGTGGCCGGGACGGGGCGGCCGGCGGCGAGCACGCCCGTGGTGGCGTCGCGGCGGACCCGGGCGGCGAGTACTTCGGTCAGCCAGCGGCGGTCGCGGCGCAGCAACGCGACGAGCAGGACGACGACCGCGACGCCGAGGATGGTCCAGCCGCCGACGCCGAGCAGGGCCGCGCCGGCGAGCGCGGCGCCGACCGCCGCCTCGAGGGCGATGAGCCGTCCGCGGCCGATCCGCAGCCGGCGGCCGGTGCGGCCGGGAGCCGGTTCGGGGGTGATCGGTTCCGCCACCTGTGCCGTCACTGTGTCGCCGCCCCCGTTCCGGTCAGTGGTATCGAGTGTGGTGCACGTATCATGGTGCCGCACGACGCGGGGGACAAACCGACGGAGGATGTAGCAAAGCGATGGCGACCACCCGGGATCACGTCGCAGCCTACGACTACGAGAGCCGCAGGCGCGTGACGAGCCTCGTGCTCGGCGTCGACGAGGCCGGGCAGGACCCGAACCGGCGGCTGAACCGCACGCTCATCGGCAGCGCCGTCATCGCCGTCCTGGTGATGGCCGGGTTCGGCATCGCCGGGCTGCTCGGCGGCGGCAGCGGACCGGCCCTGCCGGACTCGGGCGCCGTGCTGGTCAAGGGCACCGGCGACCGGTACGTGCTCGTCGACGGGGTCCTGCACCCCGCGCTCAACCTCAGCTCGGCGCTGCTCGTCGGCGGCGGCAAGCCCACCGAGGTGCGGCCCTCGGTGCTGGACGGCAAGCGCCGCGGGCTTCCGGTCGGCATCCCCGGCGCCCCCGACGGCCTGCCGCAACGGCTCACGACCGGTCCCTGGACCGTGTGTGTACTGCCCTCAGGTTCGACCGTCGTGCGCGCCGAGGTGGAGGTGCTGGCCGGTGCGCCCGCGCCGACCGAGAACGTGCTCGGCCCGGCGTCGGCCGTGGTGGCCGAGGACGGCGGGACGAGCTGGCTCATCACGTCCGGCCGCCGGTACCGGCTGACCGGGAACACCCGCGCCGTGCTCGGCCTGCAGAACGCCCGCTCGATGGCGGTCCCGCCGCGCGTGCTCGACACCCTGCCGGAGGGCCCCGAGATCGCGATCCCGGCCATCCAGCGCGGCGGCGCCCCGAAGGCCACGCTGCCGGTCCAGGCGAACATCGGCGACGTGGTGCAGACCCAGGTGGCCGGCCAGCCCGCCAGCTACTCCCTGGTGCAGTCCGACGGCCTCGGCCCGATCACCGCGTTCACCGCCACGCTCCTGCTGGCCGGCGACAGCAAACTCGTCAAGGGCGACCCCGGCGCGGCCAACACCGCGACCTCCCAGCAGCCCGTGCCAGGCAAAGCGGGCTGGCCCAAGGAGGTCCCGACCGGCGTCGACCCGGTGCGCGGCCAGCCACTGTGCGTGAGCACCAAGCCGGGCACCCCACCGGGCGACGCCCCGTGGGCGGCCACGGTGAGCCTGCCCCCGGCCATGCCCGCCTCGAACGCGGCCCCGCCGATCGCCACCAAGGCCGGCACCGACACCGACCTGGCCACCTCGGTCGCCCTGGTCCCCGGCACCGGCGTGCTGGTCCTGGCCACCACCACAGCAGGCCAGGACGGCGGCTACAACCTGGTCACCGAATCCGGCCAGCGCTTCCCGATCGTGTCGACCGACGCCGTCCAACGCCTGCAGATGAGCCCAACCGCAGCCGCCCGCCTACCCCTACCCTTCGTAGCGCTGCTGCCCTCCGGCCCAACCCTGGACCCCGAGGCCGCCGCAAAGGAATACCAGGGCGCCCGCTGACCCCTCCAAGAGCTCCGGCCCTCCAACATTTGGTGCAGCAAACGCTTCGCCGCAAGGAGGAGCGCGCTACCGACCTTTCGCCGCAAGTAGCAGCCGGTGCTCTGTTGAGGGGGTGTGGGTGGAGCTTGCTCCCCCACCGCTTTTCAGGACATAACGCGGTAACCAACGGTGCCAAGGCGCCCATACAGTGGCGAGACCTTCGCGAACCGTCCAGCCAAAGCGGAGACTCTCAGTCACCCATCCAGCAAGAGGGGGCTAGCCAGCGAGGCGGTGCAGGATCAGTCGCTGTTGACGGGCATAGGCGCGCTGCCCCAGTTGCCGCAGCTGCTCCCGGCTCCGCGTCCCGCGCAAGTAGTGGTCCAGCGGCTCCACCGTCTCAGCCAGCGGCTCCTCAACCGCCGGCAACACCGCGTGAGCGGCCAGCCGGTAGGCCCCCGCGCGGCCCGGCACAGCCTCGATGGGCAGCCCGGCCGCGGTCAGCAGGTCGATGTCGAGGTAGATGGTGCGGACGTCGACGCCGAAGCGGCAGGACAGGGCGGCGGCCGAGACCCAGGGGCGGGAGCGCAGCTGCAGGAGGATTCCCACGTGCCGCGCGTGGCGCGCGCTCATGAGGCCACCAGCAGTGCCTGCAGGGCGCCGGCCTGGGTGCGCCAGTCCGGCGGGGAGGGCGGGCTCGCCCAGCGGCTGCCGATGCGGTTCATCGGGTCGCGGGTGGACCACAGGGAGTTGGCCTGGGTGACGGCGAACGTCTGGAACTGGCCGGCTTCGGCGAGGTACCGCATGAACACGCCCTTGAATTGTTTCTGGTTGTCGTCGCAGGACTGCCCGGGGTCGCAGGACTCGGTGAGGATGCCGTTGCGCACGAGGGCGGTGGAGCCGATCGCGGCGGTGCCGAGGCGGCGCGCCGTGTCCTGGTAGGTCGCGTTGCCGGTGGCCCGGTAGAGCTCCATGGCGGCGCCGATGGCCAGGCCCTGGTTGTAGCTCCAGACCGTCTGGCCGTTGTTGCGGCAGTCGGTCGTGAGGCCGTCGTTGACCAGGTTGGAGCCGTTGATGAGGCCGCTGTTGCGCAGCCAGTTCCAGCCGGTGACCGCCTTGGCGAGCCACGCGGTGTCGCCGGCGATGCGGTTGTGCAGGGCGGCGGTGAGGCGCAGGTACAGCCCGATGGTGACCGCGTTCTTGTAGGTCCGCTCGCGGTCCCACCAGACGCCGCCGCCGCAGGTGGAGGTGTCCCAGAAGCCGCTGACGTAGTCGGCGATCGTCACGGCCTCGGTCAGGTAGCTCTGGTCGTGGGTGAGGTCGTAGGCGTCGATCCAGGTCAGGCCCCACCAGGCGGTGTCGTCGATGGAACGGCTGATGAAGTGGCCGTCGATCGGGTCGCTGGAGCGGGCGCCGGCCGGGAATGCCACGCGGTTCACGTCGAAGGTGCGCCGCACGGCCCAGGCATAGGTCTGGTCGCCGGTCTTCCGGGTGTACTGGATGACGGTGCTCAAAGCCACCGCCGAGTTCCACCAGCTCGAGGGGTACCAGGCCGGGTACGGGTCGTAGGAGTACATGAGCGCGTCGGCGGCGGCCCGCAGGCGGTTGCTCGACGGGCGGGCCCAGGCGGTGCAGGCCCCGCTCTGGCTCTCGACGGCCCGGCCGCAGGCGCGCACCGACCCGCCGTACAACAGGGAAATCGGGTCTGTGACGTTGAAGCGGTTGGTGCGGCCGCTGGTCGTGCGGCCCAGTGAGGAGCCGCCGGGCCAGGACGCGCCGGCGTCGAAGGACCGGTCCAGCCACACCTCGTCGCCCGCGCGGTTGCCGGTGAGCGCGCCCCAGGCCATCCCGCCCGCGTCGAGGTGCAGGGCGATGGTGCGGCCGCTGAGGGTCACCGTGCGCACCGGGTCGGCGTCGGTCCCGCCGCTCGTGTTGTCGCAGGTCGGGTTGCACACGCCGGCGTGCACCCAGCCGGTGCAGGCGACCCCGTGCGCGTCGCCGCAGGCCCGGATCATGCCGCGGCGGTGGTGGGAGGGGTCGGCGAGGTTGTACATGAGGGTCCGGGTGCCGGTCCAGCCGGCCGGGATCCAGGCCTTGCCGAGCAGGCCGTCCCAGGTGGCGCCGCCGTCGAAGGTGCGGTCGAGCCACACGGACTCGTCCTGGGTGCCGGCGTCGATCGAGCCCCAGGCCATGCCGTCCACGTCGGAGACGTGCAGGACGATCCGGCGGTTGTTGATCAGCAGGGTGCCGGTCGGGAACGTCTCCTGGCGGGCCTGGGCGGGGTCGCGGGTGTCGCAGTACTGGGCACAGACGGCGGTCGCCGCCTGTGCGGTGGTCGGCGCGACCGCGAGGCCGGCGACGACGAGCAGCATGACGGCGAGCGGTTTGTGGATGGCGGCCACGTTAAACTTCCTTTACAGAAAGCGCTCTCACAACGTTGTACGTCGGTGCTTGCCTCTCGGTCAACTGGCAGTCGCCCTGCCAGATCGGCTGCTAAGCGATGGCGCGGACGTCGGCGTCCGTCAATGCCCGGGTCCACACCTTCAGCTGGTCGATGCGGCCGGGGAAGTGGTCGGCGTCGCCGCCGTTCCACTTGCCCCGGCCGATCGTGAACGCCCCGCCCGCGGCCCACGCCGAGCCCATCGCCACAGTCGTGACGAGGACCCCGTCGACGTAGAGCCGCAGCCGGCCGGTGGACGCATCGCGCACCCCCACGAGATGCGTCCACCCGTCGGTTCGCGGCGGGAACGGCGACACCGCCCGGGTCGCCGCGGCGTTCGGTGCGTCGGCGGCGAGCATCGCGAACGCCCAGGCGTTGTCCGCCGCCGAGTACTGCAGATAGAAGCCGCTCACCTGCGCGCCGTCCTGCGCCGCCACCGTGGCGAAGTTCGACGTCGCCGCGAGCTGGACCCACGCCGAGACGGAGAAACTCGCCGCGGTGTCCACCAGCCGGGCCGTGGTCGCGTAACCGGTGCTGCCGTTGAGCGCCAGGCCGGTGCCGCTGAAGCCGCCGCCGAGCGCCGCGCCGCCGCTGAGGGTCAGGGACGCGTCTGCGGTGTCGAACTGCAACGCCGCGACCTGGTTCGTGGCCAGGCCCGCGGCGGCGGCGATGGTGGCGGCCGGCAGCGCGTGGTCGTACGTGCGCACGTCCTCGACGGTGCCGGCGAAGGTGTCGGCGGCGGCCCCGTTCCACTTGCCCCGCCCGATCACCAGTGGCCCGTTCGCCTGCCAGCCGCCGGTGTACGAGACCTGGCCCTGCAGCGCGCCGTTGACGTACAGGCGCAGCTGGCCGGCGTCGGCGTCGTACACGCCGGCGAGATGGACGGGCGTGTTCAGGGCCGGCGCCGCGGTGGACAGGGCGCGGGCCGAGGTCGTGTTGTCGGCGTCGGCGGCCGTCAGCGCGAAGGCCCACCGGTTGTCGCCGCCGGCGTACTGCAGGTAGAACCCGCTCGCGCGGGATCCGTCCTGGCTCAGGGCGGTACGAAAGCCGGAGAGATCCGACGGGTTGACCCGGGCCATGACCGTGAACGCGTTGTCGGTGCGGACCACGGGGCGCGCGGTGGCCGCCGGGGACCCGCTCAGGTCGCCGAGATTGCCGCTGGCGTCCAGCAGTGAGCCCCGCAGCGGCCAGGCGCCGGTGAGCCCGTTCGGCGTGTGCCGCAGCGTCGTCAGCGCGAGGGCGCCGCCCATGACGGGCCGCGCGGTGAAGCCCGACTGGTTGCCGCTGTCGGTGTCGTGCCAGTCGGTGAAGGGCACCCGCGAGGATGTCGTGTTCGCGAAGGTGTACGCCTTGCCGATGAGCATGTCGCGCGCGGCGGTCTGCCCGGTCAGGAAGGCGGCGGTCCACAGTTCCCAGTCGACCTTCGTGTACGTGTGCCGCGGGTCGAGCGGCACCCCGTAGGCGTGCTGGTTCTGCAGGTACCAGCCGGCCTCCTCGGCCGCGACGGCCGGCGGGACCAGGTTGGTGCCCGCGATCCGGTCCGCGAAGCCGTTGTACTTGAGGCTCCACGTCGAGTCCGCGCCGTCGTACGTGAGCTTGAGGTGCGTGCGCGGCCCGTTCTGCGCCAGCGTGGCCCACTGCGCGATGTACTGGCGGGCGGTCGCCGCATAGGTGGAGCTCTGCCCGGCCCAGCGGGCGATGCCGGCCATGGCGCCGATGCCGACGATCCCCTTGAGGGCCAGGTTCACGCTGTGCGCGATGAACCCGGTGAAGTCGTCGGTCTGGTTCTGGTTGCCGGGGTCGGGCAGGTTCGCGACCAGGTAGTCGGCCCAGCTCTTGAGCTTCGCGTAGTGCGCGGTCGCGTAGGCGGTGGCCCGCGCGGCCGGCATGCGGCTCAGCAGCGCCGCGACCATGATGAGCAGGTTCGCCGACTCCTCGACCGGCATGTCCTCCTCGTCCTGGCCGATGCGGCCGAACGCGTTGGGGTACACGCCGAGGTCGTGCGGTGCGAACGGCTTGTCGAAGCCCTGCACCTCGGTGTAGTCGAAGATCGGGGCGAGCAGCAGTTCGAGCCAGCGCGGGGCGATCCGCAGGTACGCCGGGAACGCCGGGTAGATCAGGTCGACGGTGCTGAAGTCGCCGTTGGAGGAGATCTCCTTCAGCGTCACCCAGGGCGAGCCGTTGCGGTTGACCAGCTCCGTGCCGCCGAACGCCTGGCGGACCACGAGGGCGCAGATCGCGGCGTACTGCTCGCTCGCGGGTGCGGTGCCGACGGCCTGGTTCGCCCACGCGGTGACCTGCGCGTCCAGTGCGACCGCCCCGGCCCGGGCGGCGTCGCGGTCGGCGCGGAACCAGGTCAGCATGTCCGGCCAGGCCGTCCAGTGGGTGCGCCACCACGGGTCGAGCTGCGCGCCGAGGTAGGACACGGCGGGCGTGCGCACGTGGCCGATGACGAACACGACCGGGCCGCTGCCGGCCGGGCCGACCGCACCGAGGGCCCGGTTGAAGGCGAACACCGGCCAGCTCGCGTTGATCGCGCGGGGCTGGTTGCCGTCGGCCGTGTTCGGCAGCGCGCCGGTGTTCGCGGCGGCGGCCCGCACCGTGGCGTCGGCGCCGGTCTGCCAGGTGAGCCCGGCCGCCTCGTCGGTGGCGAAGACGACGGTGCCCCAGGAGGCCTGGTCGCCCGCCTCGGCGAGCACGGTCGGGGCGGCGGGCTGGAAGCTGTGCGCGCGCTGCGTGCCGACGATCTGGGTGGTCCAGGAGATCTGCTTCGTGCGGTCGCCGTGCGCCCACTCGCCGGAGACGTCGACGTAGAGCGACACCTGGTGGGTGTTCGCGTCGGTCGAGGTGGCGGTGATGCTGAGGTACGACATCGGCACCGACTGCCGGCGCAGGTCGGCCGGGTCGACGGGGGAGAGGAACTCGACCTCGAGGCGGATCGCGCCCGCGGTGATCGTGAACGTGGACCGGGTCGCGGTGACCACCAGGCCCGTCTGATTCGCCAGGGGCCAGCCGCCGGACGGGGCGCCCATGAACACGTAGGGCCGGCCGTCGACGCGCACGATGCCGGTGATCGCGGTGACGGCGCCGGCCCAGAACGTCGGCCAGTTGCCGGGCAGGGTGTCCGCGCGCAGCCACGTCGACAGGTAGGGCGAGCGGACCGCGAGGGGCGTGGCGGGCGGGCGGATCGGGCTGAACGTGCTCGCCGTGACGGCCTGGGCGGGACTGTCCAGGGCGAGCGTTCCGGCGAGGCCACCCAGGGCGGCCAGGCGGAACAGGTCACGGCGGGTTGGGTTCACGTGACGTAGCAAACATTTTCCGACGCAACGTGTCAACGATCCCCATGAATTTCCTTGGTACCTGTTGGAAGTTGTTGACTCTGCGAAAATCGCGCGGGACTTCTGCCAATCATTGACAGATTGCGTTCCCGGCACAACCCCGCGGGTGATCGGCTGCCTCTACCCTGTGACCGCCGGCGAAGGGACCGTCACGGGTGCGACCGGATCTCGAGCACGACTACACGCAGTACGTGGCCGCTCGGCTGCCACGGCTGCACCGCATCGCGTACCAGCTCGTCGGCGACCGGCACCGGGCCGACGACGCGGTGCAGGACGCGCTGACCGTGCTGTACCAGCGGTGGGCGCGCATTCGCGAGGTGGAGAACCTCGACGCGTACGTGCACACCATGGTCGTGCGCTCGGCCCTGTCGGACCGGCGGCGGTTCTGGTCGAAGGTGCTGCTGTGGGACAGCCCGCCGCCGACCCTGCCGGTCGTCGAGACGCCCGGGGTGGAGCAGCGGCTCGTGCTGCGCGACGCGCTGCGGTCGCTGCCCGAGGGCCAGCGCACGGTACTCGTGCTGCGGTTCCTGTGTGACATGTCGGTGGAGGAGGTGGCGGGGGTGCTCGGCCGCTCGGAGGGGACCGTGAAGAGCCAGACCTCGCACGGGCTGCGGGCGCTGCGCCGCATCCTGGTCGGCTCCGAGGGGGCGCTGGCATGAACCCGCTCCAGGAGAACCCGCTGCAGGAGTTGCGCGACCTCGACGGGCCCGGCACGGCCCTCACCGCCGACGGGCTGCTCCGCGCCGGGCGGGCCCGGGTCCGGCGGCGCCGGCAGGCCGTGGTCGGGCTGGCCGCCGTCCTCGTGCTCGTGCTCACCGTCGGCTCGGCCGCGATCGCCGGGCTGCGGCAGCCGCCGCAACCGGCCGACCGGGGCCGGCCGTACCCGGCACCGACCAGTGGCCTGCCGTCGGCCCCGCCGAACTGCGACGTGCAGATGCTGCCGCTGCCCAGCGGCGTGGAGGGCACCGGGCCGCCGGTGATCGACTCGACCGGGCACTGGGCCGCGGGCCTCATGGACACCCACACCGGCGTGGTGATCTGGCGCGACGGGGTGATCCTCAGCGTGGACGGGGACGAGCAGGTGCAGTACCTGCACGCCGTGAACGCGTCCGGCACGGCGGTCGGCACCGCGAACGTCGCCGGCCGGTCCGCCGCCGTGACGTTCACGGACCGGATGAACGTCCTGCCGCTGCCCGGTGGGGTCCCGGTCTCGGCCTCGCTGTCCGGCAGCGGGATCAACGCGGCCGGCACGGTCGTGGGGTACTACACGGCTGCTGAGGTTTCGAAACCGGTGCTCTGGCGCGACGGCAAGGCGGAGCTCCTCACGGTGCCCGGCGGGAGCGGCGCCGCGCTCTGGATCAGCGACGACGGGTGGGTCGGCGGGATCGTCGGGCGGCTCTACGACGCGTACCGGCCGTACGTGTGGCGGCCCGACGGCACCGGCTTCGAGCTGCCGTTGCCGGACGGGGTCGGCAAGGGCATGGTGAACGCGATCGCGGGGGAATGGGCGGTCGACTTCGACAACCACGTGCGCTGGCGGCTGACCACGCCGGGCACCCCGGCCCCGCAGCCGTTTTCGGTGGCCCAGGGCATCTACGTGCGGGCCCTCGCCGCCGACGGCACGGTGACGCTGAGCGGCTCGAAGATGGCGGCGGTGTGGGGCTTCGGCGACCTGGTGGGGCTGGCGCTGCCGGCGGGCTTCAGCAAGTACCAGATGGGGGGCATCAGCGCCGACGGCCGGGTGATCGGCGGCGCGGCCCAGCACCTGATGGACGCCAACACCTTCGGCGGCAGCCCGTTCCGGTGGGTTTGCTGATGCTCACGGATGGTGACGAGGGCCTGACCTGCGGGTGTATTGACAAATGTTGACCAAACGCGGATCAGGGACTATGAATATCCATCGAGAGCGCTCTCCCGTCCTCACCGCCACCGAACGGGAGACACCATGCCCCGATCCCGCAAGGTCGACCGGCTGCTCGCCGGCGCGGGAGCCGCCCTGCTGGGCAGCACCCTCGCCGTTGTGCAGTTCGCGGCCCCCGCCCAGGCCGCCGACCTCAACCTGACCCAATACGTGAATCCACTGATCGGTACGGACGACAGCAACTCGCCCAACCCGGTCGGCGGTGGCGCGGGTGGCAGCACCTTCCCGGGTGCCACCGTGCCCTTCGGCATGCTCCAGTTCAGCCCCGACACCCCCACCGCCTCGCCGTCCGGGTACCGCGACAAGGACCGGACCATCGAGGAGTTCAGCCTCACCCACTTCAACGGCGCGGGCTGCCCGAACAACGAGGACCTCGGGATGCTGCCGGTCACCGGCGCGCTCGGCTCCTCGCCCGGCACGGCGTGGACCAGCTACGCCTCGGCGTACACCAAGTCCAACGAGGTCGCCCAGGCCGGCTACTACAAGAACCGGCTGGACAAGTACTCCACGAACGTCGAGGTCACCTCGACCACCCGCACCGGCGTCATGCGCCTGACGTTCCCGTCGAACACCCAGTCCCGGCTGCTGATCAACACCAGCCGCAGCGCGACGGGTAACCGTACCGGCAACATCAGCATCTCCGGCAGCACCGTCACCGGCATGCAGACCGCCGGCGGCTTCTGCGGCTCGGGCAAGACCTACCCGATCTACTTCTCGATCAAGTTCGACCGGGCCCCGTCCTCGGTCGGCACCTGGAACGGCTCCACGATCAGCAACGGCTCGACGAGCACCTCGGGCGTCAACACCGGCGGCTTCGTCACGTGGGACACCACCTCCAACGCGACCGTCAACGCCCAGATCGGCGTCTCGTTCGTCAGCGTCGCCAACGCGACCGCGAACCTCAACGCCGAGACCGCCTCGTTCGACACCGCGCGGACCAACGCCAACAGCGCCTGGAACACGGCCCTGAACCGCATCCAGGCCACCGGCGGCAGCGCCACCGACCTGCAGAAGTTCTACACGGCGCTGTACCACGTGCTGGTCAACCCGAACATCTCCAGCGACGTCAACGGCCAGTACCGCGGCTTCGACAACGCGATCCACACGGCGACCCACCCGGTGTACCAGAACTACTCCGGCTGGGACATCTACCGCTCGTGGGCCGCGCTCGTCGCGTTCATCGCGCCCGACGTCACCAGCGACATCATGAAGTCGATGGTCCTCGACGGCCAGCAGGGCGGCCTGCTGCCCAAGTGGTCGCAGCAGACCAACGAGGACTTCGTCATGACCGGCGACCCCGGCCCGATCATCGTCGACTCCGCGTACCAGTTCGGCGCGCGCAACTTCGACACCGCGGCCGCGCTGCAGCTGATGAAGAACGCGATCGCCGGGCAGGGCATGCAGGGCTCGCCGATCCGCGGGCGTGAGTCCGAGTACGAGTCGAAGAAGTACATCTCCGGTGCGCCGTCGGACTCCATGGAGTACTCGGCGTCGGACTTCGCGGTGGCCCAGTTCGCCAAGGCGCTCGGCGACACCACGACCTACAACTCGGCGATGACGCGCGCGCAGTACTGGCGCAACACCTTCAACACCGAGTCGAACTTCATCCACCCGCGCAACAGCGACGGCACCTGGCCCTGGCCGCTCAACCCGGCCCAGGAGAGCCCGTTCACCGAGGGCAACGCCGCGCAGTACACGTGGATGGTGCCCTACAACTTCGCCGGGCTGATCAACCTGATGGGCGGCCCGCAGACCGCCAAGCAGCGCCTCGACCACCACTTCACCGAGCTCAACGCCGGCCTGTCGCGGCCGTACTTCTACCTCGGCAACGAGCCGGAGCACGGCGTGCCGTGGGCGTACAACTTCGCGCAGTACCCGGCCGGCACCTCCTCGGCGGTCCGGCGGGTCATGAACGAGCAGTTCACCACCGGTGCCGGCGGCCTGCCGGGCAACGACGACCTCGGCGCCACGTCCGCGTGGTACGTCTGGTCCGCGATGGGCATGTACCCGGCCACGCCGGGTGCCGACACCCTCGCGATCCACGGCCCGTCGTTCCCGTCGATCCTCATCCAGCGCTCGGCCGGCAACATCCAGATCAACGGCGGCAGCGCGTCGTCGCAATACGTGCAGAGCCTGACCCGCAACGGTACCGCCGTGGCGAACAACTACCTGCGCTACCCGGACCTCGCCGCCGGTGGGACGCTGCAGTACACGATGGGGACCAGCCCGTCGTCGTGGGGCACCGGCGCGAGCAACGTCCCGCCGTCGTTCACCGACGGCGCGACCCAGCCGGCCACGCCGCCGAACCTGGGCACGAACCTGGCCCAGGGCAAGTCGGCCACCGGCTCCGCCGCCTGCGCCACCGCCGAGTCCCCGGACAAGGCCGTCGACGGCACCCTGATGAACAACAGCAAGTTCTGCACCTCCGCGGCGACGAAGTTCCTGCAGGTCGACCTCGGCTCGAACCAGTCCGTGGGCGCGGTCGTGCTCAAGCACGCCGGCCTCGGCGCCGAGAACACCGGCTGGAACACCGGCGCGTTCACCATCTCCACCAGCACCGACGGCACCAACTGGAGCCAGGCCGCCTCGGTCTCGGGCAACCGCTCCAGCCGCACGCTCAACCAGTTCACGGCGCGGACCGCCCGCTACGTGAAGCTCGACATCGGCACGCCCGCCAACGACGGCAACGGCGCGGCCCGCATCTACGAGTTCGAGGTGTACGGCGCCGCGTCCGGCGGCAACCTCCTGCTCAACAAGGCGGCCACGGCGGACTCGTCGTGCGCCTCGACCGAGGGCCCGGACAAGGCCGTGAACGGCAGCGTCTCGGGCGGCAACGCCGACAAGTGGTGCTCGCTCGGCACGAACAAGTTCCTGCAGGTCGACATGGGCGCCTCGAACCACCTGAGCTCGATCGTGGTCCGCCACGCGGGCGCCGGCGGCGAGTCGAACACCTGGGACACCCGGGACTTCGACCTGCAGGTGTCCAGCGACGGCAGCAACTGGACCACGGTCGCCTCGCCGCGCGGCAACACGGCCGACGTGACGACGCACGCGGTCAACGTCACCGGCCGGTACGTGCGGCTGAACATCATCACCCCGACCCAGACCACGGACGGGGCGGCTCGGATCTACGAGCTGGAGGCGTACGCCTAGTGTTCGAGGGGACGGCCGCCGGTCCCGGCGGCCGTCCCTTGTTCCTTGATCCATTCGAGCGCCGCGTGCCCCTGGCGCATGGCGGTGATGTGCCCGGCGTCGGGGATGATGCGCAGCTCGGCCCGGCTGATGTGGGCCTTGAGCCACTCGCTGTGCGCGGCGGGCACCATGCGGTCGGCGGCGCCGTGGACGAGCAGGACCGGGCAGCTGATCGCGGCGAGATCGAAGCCCCACGGGGTCGTGGAGGCGAGATCGTCGTCGATCAGGCCGCCGGGTCCCATGAGCAGGGCCGGCGGGACGACCTCGTCGAACCAGGCCCAGTCGGACTGCAGGGCCGCCCAATCCGCCGGTAGGAAGCCGATGTCCTCCTCGCCGGTGGCCTCGGCGTAGTGCCGCTCGACGGCCGCCCGGCCCTGGCCGGCCGCGCGCAGCGACCGTTCCGCGCCGTCGGCCATGCCCGCGAACCAGTCGGGCTTCCCGTCGAACGGTGCCAGCCCGGAGACGGCCACGGCCGCGACGACCCGGTCCCGCAGGAGCGCGGCGCAGGCCAGTGCGTGGGCGGCGCCGCCGGAGTGGCCCATGACGGCGAAGCGCTCCACGCCGGCCGCGTCGGCCACGGCCCGCACGTCGGCGGCCACCGACCCGATGGTGCGGCCGGGGACCGCGGTGGAGGCGCCGTAGCCGGGACGGTTGTGGGACAGCCAGCGGATGCCGAGCCGGTCGGCGGTCTCGAAGAGCGGAGCGGGCGGCTCGCCGATGTTGGGGGAGCCGTGGTGCCAGTAGACGACCGGGCCGTCGCCGCCCGAGTCGTAGGCGTGCAGCAGGCGCCCGTCGTCCAGCTCCACCCCGAACTCCGTGATCACCCCCGTGAGCCTAGTCCGTGCGTCTCGTACTTCTCCTTCGCCGCCGCCGTGACCGGGGTGAAGAAGTTGACCAGGTTGCCGTCGGGGTCGCGGACCAGCAGCGACCGGTTCCCCCAGGGCATGGTGGCCGGCCCGGCGACGGGCGGGACCGCCAGCCGCTCGTGCAGGGCGTCCACGTCGGGGACGAGGAACTCGACGATCACCGAGCGGTTGGCGGCCGGCTCGGCCGCGCCCTCGGCGAACAGGGCCACGGTGCGCGTGCTGCCGATGGCCAGCGTCGCGACCGCGGTCCGGATCTCGGCGAAGTCGGGGGTCGCCCAGTCCGCCGCGCGGCCGGTGGCGCGCTCGTAGAAGGCGACCAGCGCGGCCACGTCGGCGGTGATGATGCGGGTCGAGACGAACTGCATGATGCGCTCCTGTCCAGGTCGGTGACAGGTGCGACGCTAACCGGGATACCGGACAGGATCCGCCCGCTTTCGCGCCGGACATGGCGAAGGCCGGCCACCGTGACGGTGACCGGCCTCGAGCCAGGGGTAGCCCTTGTGGTGCTAGTTGGCGGCGACGCCGTACTGGCCGCCCTCGCCGTGGAATTGGGTGCCTTCCGCGAACGCGGCGTCGAAGCGCTGCGAGAGCGCGTCGAGCTCGGAGAACTGGGCCGAGTGCGAGGACTCGGAGCCCTCGGCGGCGAAGACGTGGTCGTCCTCGGACGCGTCGTGGCTGTAGTTGGTGTAGTTGTCGGCCGAGTAGTGCACCGCGGCCGGCTGGTCGTACTCGACGTGCGAGCCGGTGGAGAAGTCGGTCGACTCCTGCGCGTGGTGGTCGTTCTCGTAGATGCCGAACTGCGACTGGGCGTCGTGCTCGGAGCCCTGGGCCTGGTGCAGCTGGTCGAGGGCGTCGTGCTCCTGGCCGGCCGAGTACTGGCCGTAGTCCACGTCGTGACCGGTGTCGCCGCTGTCGTAGGTGTCGATGTCGCTCATCTTCGGTTTCCCCCTGGGAAGTGGTTGTCGCTGCTGACATCACTCAAGTTACGGGGAACCCGGGACGGTCGAATCCCGGAAACGTGCCACCGCGACGAGGTCGCCCTGGACGAGGACTCAGACCGCGAAGTCCGGAACGGCCGCCCGGGCGTGGTCGACGCGGCCCTTCGGCTCCTCCCACTCCTCCTGCCGGCCCAGCGCGGTGAGGTCCAGCCAGGCGTACGCCCCGCCGAAGTCGGTGCCGCGCGCGTACGTCGAGTAGGTGTGGAAGACCGCGCCGTCGGCGGCCAGGAAACAGCTGACCCCCGGCAGCTCCGAGGTGTCCACGACCGGCAGCGCCCGGTAGTTGTACACCGGCGGCTGCACCGCCTCGTCGAACGACACCGCGAAGTCGAAGTTGAAGTCGTCGCCGGCCGAGGAGTACCACGGAATCCGCCACCCGCGGGCGGCGGCGTACTCGGCCAGCTTCGCGTACGGCGCCCGCGACACGAGCGCGAACGTCGTGCCCCGGTTGGCCAGGTGCGCCAGCAGCGCCGGCGCCATCTCGTCGATGCCCGCGGTGCAGCTGGGACAGGCCGCATCCCAGTCCGGCCCGAACATCACGTGCTGCACGATCAGCTGCGGCCGCCCCTCGAACAGCTCCGCCAGCCCGACGGTGCCGGAAGCGCCCTCGAACCGGTACGGCTTGTCGATCCGTACCATCGGCAGCCGCCGCCGCTCCGCGTTGACCCGATCCAGCTCGCGCCGCGCCGCCTTCTCCCGCTCCAGCAGCTCCCGCCGCGCCGCCAGCCACTCGTCCCGTCCGACCACCTCAGGCAGTGCCATGCGTCCCCCTCAACAGAAAAGTCCCGACACAGGTACGTCGAACCTGTGGGGTTCAGATTCGACAGTTCGGCAGGACGAAATCGCGCAGGACTGTGAGCGGGGTGACCCACTGCTCGTTGCCGTCGTAGTTTCCGCAGGTCACTGCCACGACCAAGGAAAGTTCCGGCAACACGAAGAGGCGTTGCCCGCCGTTGCCCATGGCGGCGAGCACGTGGTGGCCGTCGACCTGCTCGATGTACCACTGGTAGCCGTACTGCCCGCCCCAGTCGGTCGCCAGCCGGGGCTGCAGCATGGTCGCGAGCCAGGACGCGGGCACGACCCCGTCGCCGTCGGCGAGGATCATCGTGCCGATGCGGGCCAGTGCGCGCGGGGTCAGCCGCAGCCCGGAAGCGGCCGACGGCACTCCGTCGGCGCCGGTGATCCACTCGGACGAGTCGATGCCCAGCGGCTCGAAGAGGTGCAGCCGGGCGTACTCCGGCAGCGCGCACCCGGTGCCCTCGGAGATCAGCGCGCCGAGCAGCGCCGAGGCGCCCCCGCAGTAGTTCCAGCGGTTGCCCGGCGGCTCCGCGATCGGGCGGGAGAGGATGTAGCGGTACCGGTCCGGGGCCAGCTCCATCGCGATCTCCGCGTTGTCCGGGCTGGTGTACGGCGGGTCCTCACGCCACTCCAGGCCGAGCGACATCGTCAGTGCGTGTTCGACGGTGAGCCGGGCCCGCGACGGGTCCGCGGCGAGGTCGGGGTAGCGCGGGAAGGAGCGCAGCAGCGGCTCGGACGGCTCGGGGACGTGCCCGGCGGCGAGCGCCGTGCCGTACAAGATGGCGGTGATGCTCTTGGTTATCGACCGGAGATCGTGCAGCGTCTCCGGGCCGAATTCGACGACGCCGAGCTGTCGGGCCCAGGACGCGTCCGGGCCGGTGCCGTAGTGCTCCAGGATCGTCTCGCCGCGGCGGACCGCGACGACGCCGTGCAGGCCCTCGAGCGCATCGAGTGTCGTCATAGGGTCTTTCTACGGCGCCCCGGCCACGAATGACCGGGGCGCCGCGAAATTGACCTACGCGCGCGTCCATTTCTGGTTCGCGGCGCCGTTGCAGTCCCACAGTTGCAGCTTCGTGCCGTTGGCGGTCCCGTGGGCCGCCGCGTCGACGCACTTGTTCGCGTTGACGTTCACCAGGTCGCCCGCCGCGGTCAGGGTGAACCGCTGGGCGCCGGTGCCGTTGCAGGTGTACAGCTGGATCGCGGTGCCGTTGGCGGTGCCGGCGGCGGCCGCGTCCATGCACTTGCCGAGGGCGCGGACGGTGCCGTCCGAGCCGATCGTCCACTGCTGCGCGCCGGTGCCGTTGCAGTCCCAGATCTGCAGCCGCGCCCCGTCGACCGGGTTGGCCGAAGGAACGTCGATGCACCGGCCGCTCTCGTTGCCGCGCAACGCGTTGCCGGTCGGCGGCGGGGTGGTGGTGCTGGTGCTGACGTGCAGGTAGTCGACGAGCATCCGGTTGACCGACGGCGTGCTGCCGTCGGGGCTGCCGGGGAAGTTGCCGCCGACCGCGAGGTTCATGATGATGAAGAACCCGTGGTTGTACACCCACGGGTTGCCGCGGGTGCTGGACGGCGTGGCCCGGAAGTACTCCGAGCCGTCGATGGTCCAGATGATGAGGTTCGGCGACCAGTCGACGGCGAAGTTGTGGAACGCGTTGCCGAGCGGCTGGCCGATGTTGCGGGTGCCGCCGACGGCGTTGCCGCCGGAGTACCCCGGGCCGTGGATGGTGCCGTAGACCGTGTTCGGGTCGCGGCCCACGTTCTCCATGATGTCGATCTCGCCGTCGGCGGGCCAGTTGCCCCCGCCGAGCATCCAGAACGCGGGCCAGAGCCCGTTGCCCTTGGGCACCTGGATGCGGGCCTCGATGTGGCCGTACTGCTGGGTGAACTTGCCGGACGTCTGGATGCGCCCGGACGTCCACTGGCAGGTGCCGTACCAGCAGGTCCGCCCGCCGCTCTCGCGCCGGGCCTCGATGACCAGCTGACCCTGGCCGTTCTGGTACACGTTGCTGGTGCCGCTGTTGTAGTACTCGAGCTCCGAGTTGCCGAAGCCGCCGCCACCGGTGTCGAAGTTCCACTTCGAGCCGTCGACGCCCTGGCCGGACGCGCCGTTGAACTCCTCGTTCCACACCACCGCGGCCTGCGCGGCGCCGGGCGAGGTCACCACGAGGCCGGTCGCGACGATCGTTGCCATCAGCGCGGCGGACGCCAATGACTTGAGTCTGAGCATCTGCTCACCTCCCAGGCGGATTTGTGAGGTTACTTAACAGATCCATAGGACCCTATGACCCGCCGTGGCCTGCGTCAATATGCGACTTGAACTAAGACACACATTGACAACAGACAGTTAACTTTCCTATCGTCCCTGGCCAAGGAGCTCACCCCTCACCCGAAGGAGCCCCTATGCGCCGATCCGCCCTAGCCATCGCGGCGGTCACGATTGCCGCGGGCGCCGCCGTGGCCTTCGCCGTCCAGCCGTCGGCCAGCGCCGCCACGCTGCCCAACGGTTTCCGGTCCATCGGTTACATGCCCTCATGGGCTGGCAGCGCCACCGCGATCCAGTACAACAAGCTCACCCACATCAACTACGCGTTCGTCCTGCCCAACGCCAACGGCAGCCTCGGCGGCCTGGACAACCCCTCGAAGCTGCAGCAGATCGTCTCGCTCGGCCACGCCGCCAACACCAAGGTGTCGATCTCGATCGGCGGCTGGAACGACGGCAACGACTCCGCGTTCGAGTCCCTGGCCGGCAACGCCACCGCCCGAACGGCGTTCGTGAACAACGTCGTCAACCTCGTCAACCAGTACAACCTCGACGGGGTCGACATCGACTGGGAGTACCCGGACCCGGGCACCTCCGGCAACAACTACACCGCGCTCATGTCGCAGCTGAGCACCGCCATGCACAGCCGGGGCAAGCTGCTCACCGCGGCCGTCGTCTCCGAGGGCGGCACCGCCAACGGCGTCCAGCCGGCCGTGTTCGGCTACGTCGACTGGCTCAACATCATGACCTACGACGGCGGCAGCCCGCACGCCAACTACGACTGGTCGGTCGCCGCGGTGAACTTCTGGAAGGGCCGCGGCCTGCCGGCGAACAAGGCGGTCATCGGCGTGCCGGTCTACTCCCGGCCCAGCTACGTCACCTACGCCGACCTCGTGGCCCGCGACCCGGCCAACGCCAACCGCGACTGCACCACCGTCAACGGCGTGAACGAGTGCTACAACGGCCTGCCCACAGTCCGTCGCAAGACGCAGTGGGCCATGTCCAACGGCGGCGGCATCATGTTCTGGGAGCTGTCCCAGGACGCGACCGGCTCCAACTCGCTCATCAGCGCGGCGTACGAGATCGCGACCGGCGGCGTCGGCCCGACCACCCCGCCGCCGACCGGTCGCACGGGCCGCATCACCGGCCTGGCCGGCAAGTGCGTGGACGTGGCCGCGGCGAGCACCGCGAATGGGGCCGCGATCCAGCTTTACGCGTGCAACGGCACCACCGCCCAGAACTGGACGGTCGCCTCGGACGGCTCGCTGCGCGCCCTGGGCAAGTGCATGGACGTGACGTCGGCCGGCACCGCCAACGGCACGAAGATCCAGCTGTGGGACTGCAACGGCACCGGTGCGCAGAAGTGGTCCTACAACACCGCCAACAGCACGCTCGTCAACACCGCGTCGGGCCGCTGCCTCGACGTGACCGGCAACACCTCCACCGACGGCACGCGGCTGCAGATCTGGGACTGCTTCGCCGGCGCGAACCAGCGCTGGGTCCTGCCCTAGCAACCGTTTGGTTGATCCCTCGCAACACAGCGCGCGTTACGGTCGAGCACCGTGGTGGATCACGGTGCTCGACTGGGGATCGACTTCGGCAGCTCGCACACGGTGGCCGTGTTGCAACCCGCCGACGGGCGGTTCGAGCCGCTGCTGTTCGACGCCTCGCCGCTGCTGCCGTCCGCGATCCTCGCCGACGACACCGGCGGCCTGCAGACCGGCCGCGACGCCGAACGCGGCGCGCGGCTGGACCCGACGCGGTTCGAACCCAACCCGAAGCGGCGGATCAACGAGGGCACGCTGCTGCTCGGAGATCGTGAGGTGCCCCTCGCCGAGGCGATCGGCGCCGTCCTGGCCCGCGTGCGTGCCGAGGCCGAGCGCGCCGCCGGCGGCCCCATCCCCGACGTCGTGCTGACCCACCCGGCGAACTGGGCCGAGACCCGCCGCGGCCTGCTGCTCGCCGCTGCCCGCGCCGCCGGGTTCGGGCCGGTACGGCTGGTGCCCGAGCCGGTCGCCGCCGCCGCGTACTTCACCTCCTTCCTCGGCCGGCAGGCCGGCGACGGTGCCTCCCTCGTCGTGTACGACCTCGGCGGCGGCACGTTCGACGTCACCGTGGTCCGGCGCGAGGCCGGCGGCTGGCAGGTGGTCCGCGCGGACGGGCTCGACGACGTCGGCGGGCTCGACCTCGACGCCGCCGTGGTGGACTGGGTCGGCCGCGGGGTCGCCGCCGACGACCCGGAGCGGTGGCGGCGGCTGGCCTCGCCCGGGACGGTTCCCGACCGGCGGCTGCGCCGGCAGCTGTGGGAGGACGCCCGCGCGGCCAAGGAGCACCTGAGCCGGGCGACGCAGGCGGGGTTGCCGGTGCCGCTCTTCGAGCGCGATGTGCACATGACGCGCGATGAGCTCGAGTCGCTGGCCCGGCCGTGGCTGGATCGGACGGTTGCCTTGACCACGACGACGTTGTTCGCGGCCGGGGTGACGTTGGAGACGCTGACCGGCGTGTTCCTGGTCGGCGGGGCCAGCCGGATGCCGCTGGTCGCGACGCTGCTGCACCGGGCGCTGGGGGTCGCGCCGACCGTGCTGGAGCAGCCGGAGCTGCTTGTCGCTCAGGGAGCCCTGCGCGCCGTCCAGGCACTGGAAAGTTCGCCGGAAACTTCGCCGGAAACTTCGCCGGAAACCGGGGCGGAAACTTCGGTGGCCGCGCCGCGGAAAGTGCGGAAACTGCCGCTGCGAAGCGCGTTGCTCGTGGCCGCCGTCCTGCTGATCGCCGTGTTCACCGCCGATGGACGGTACAACTTCGTGGCGGGTGCCCGAACCCTGGCCGAACCGACCGCGCTCCTGCCCGCCCTCGCCCTCGTCGCGTACATCGGCGCCGGCGGCCCCGCCCGCACCCTCGCCGGCACGGCGGCCGCGATCCTGATCCGCAGCGCCTGGGCCGGCCTGGGCGCCACGCTGGCCTTCGGGACCGCCGCCGCGCTCCTGCTCGCCGGCGTCGGCCACTACTCCGACAGCGGCGACAGCGCTGCCCGCCTGGCCCTGAGCGACTTCCCCGCCGACCTGCTGGTCGCGACCGTCGTGGGCGGCATCGTCGCCGCGGCCCTCGGGCTGTGGCTGCTGATCCGCCGCCCGAAACGCGACCCGCTGGACTCCGGCCGCCCGCTCGCCACGGCGCTCACCTGGACCGCCGGCGGCGTACTGCTGGCGGCGCTGGCGCAGGTCTACCTGTACGACCGCTGGGCGGGAAGCCACAACGGGGCCTGGACCGACCACGAGTTCAGCCCCGCGATCCAGATGGTCCGGGCCCTGCGCGACACCCCGTTCGGATTCGCCGCGCTCGTGGTGTTCTGGCTCGCGATCACCGCCACCCTCGCCCTGATCCTCGCGACGGGCCTGGCCGTGCGCCACGCCGCCGGGGCATGGACGGCCCGCACGGCCCCGCTGCTGCTGCTCGCCGGAGGCCTGCTCGCCGCGGTCCACGCCCTGCTGGAGCGCGACGTCTGGCTGGCCGCGGCCGGCGTCGCCCCCGGCGGGTTCCTCGGCGCGGTGCACGCCGCGTGGAGCAACACGATCGGACTCGTCCCGCCCGAAGCCTTCGCCGTCCTCGTGATCGTCGCGTTCGCCGCCCTCGCCGTCACGCAAACAGTGGCTGCAGCCGCGGCACGTCGAGACAGGTGACGATCCCGCTGATGCGCCCGTCGCGCACGTCCAGGAGCACAAGCCCAAACGCCGCGTTTGTACCGTCTGTGTCCGGCCGGACCTGCCAGTACGCCGCCGATCCGTTGGCCCGCACGGGTTCCAGCCACGCACCGGCGCACGAGGCCTCGGGATCCAGCAGTGCGGCCCGGATCGCGTCCCGCCCGCGCAGCCACCATGCGAACGGCGGCATCGACATCGTCGCGTCCTCGTGCAACAGCGAAACGAGCGTGTCCACATCGTGCCGCTCGAACGCCGCGCAGTACCGATCGAGCAGCTCCCGTTGCGCGGCATCGCCCGGTTCGAACGGATCGCCGGGCGCCGGTGCGTGTTCGCGCAGCGTCGAGCGTGCACGTTGCAGCGCACTGTTCACCGACGCGGTGCTCGTTTCGAGCAGCATGCTCACCTCGCCGGCGCTCCAGCAGAGCACATCGCGCAGAATGAGCACCGCCCGCTGCCGCGGCGCCAGATGCTGCAACGCCGCCACGAACGCGAGCCGCACCGTCTCCCGCGCCACGACCGTGTCCTCCGGCAGCACGCGCGCGTCCGGGATCGGATGCACCCACACCGCCTCGTCCAGCGGCGCCCCCAGCGCGTCCCCGCCCCGCGCGGGCGGCCCGAAGTCCACCGCGAGCGCCCGCCGCTGCCCGCTGCGCAGCATGTCCACGCACACGTTGGTCGCGATCCGGTACACCCACGTCCGCACCGACCCCCGCCGCTCGTCGAACCGGTCCGCGGCCCGCCACGCGCGCACCAGCGTCTCCTGCACCGCGTCCTCGGCCTCGAAGCCGGAACCGAGCATGCGGTAGCAGTACCCGGTCAGCTCGGTCCGCATCTGCTCAAGCTCCACCCGACGAGTGTGGCCCATCCGCCCGCCCGAACCGTTGTGCGGCAGCGCATACTGCCAATCATGAGGTCGGGACCCGCGCTGGACGAGGTGCCCTGGGCCGACCTGCACGGCGCCGACGGCCCGTCGACGCGCGTGCCCGAGCTGCTGCGGGCGTTGCGGGACCCGGATCCGGCCGTACGCGAACCGGCGCACAGCGACCTGGCGAGCCACATCTGCGGCCAGAGCGTGTGGCAGGTCGCCGCGGCGACGGTGCCGTTCCTGGTCGAGCTGGTCGACGACCCGGCGACACCCGACCGGCCGTGGGTGCTGGCGACCCTGGCCAACGCGTCGCTCGGCCGGCGCGACGCCGGCGACCTCCCGTTCTCCGCCGAGGCCGCCTATCCGCTGGCCGACGGGCTGACGGACGAGCAGGAGCGGCAGCAGACCGCGTGGCTCTACGACGACCAGCACGAGGTGGAGCTCGACGACCCGTACTTCTGGGACCGCTACCTCAGCGACCGCTGGTCCTACCGCGCGTACCAGGCGTGCGTGGCCCGCCTCGACGCCGTCGTCCGCTGGGTCGCCGACCCCGACGGCGAGGTGGTCACCCGCGCGGCCGCCCTGCTCGCCTGGTTCCCGGTCACCGAGCCGATCCTGGACGCCCTGCTCGCCGCCGGCGCGCCGGGTCGCGCCTCGGCGAATCTCGCCCTGGCCGTCGTCGGCGTCCGCGACCGCCGCATCGAGCAGCGGCTCCACGAGGGCCTGGCCTCCGCGGACCCCACGGTCGCGCTGACGGCGGCCGCCGCCCTGGCGTACCGCAACGGCCGGCACGTGCCCGTCACCGTGCGCCGGATGCTGGCCGCGTGCACCGAGCCGCCGACGGAGCCGCTGGCCGGCTGGGACGACTGCGCACTGCCCGATTACCGCGCGCTGCCCCACTTCGTCACGACCGCGCAGGCGCGGGCCGACGGCGGCGGCGACCGGGCGTGGACCCTGAACGTGTACTTCGCACCCCACGCGCCGGCGGACGTCGACCGCATCGCGGCCGCGGTGGCTCGGCAGGACGCGATGACCGTGTCGTCGCTCAGCTACTCCGAACCGTACCGGGTCGTGGAGCTGACGACCCGGCCCATGGCCCGGGATGAGGCCCTGGCCCGGCTCGGCGCGCTGCTGCCCGGGCTCGACCTGCCCGAATCGGCCCGCGTTCACGTCGCAGAGACCGATGAGGTGTTCCGGCTCGCGGACATTTCCTGACGCGCTATTCCGCGGTCGTGCTGCGTGCCTTCAATTCGGCCCATGCGGTGCTCGGCCTCATCGACGGATTGAAACTCCGGCGTTTCATGGACGGGGTCCGGGAGGAGGCGTCGGAGGAGGATTTCGAATACCAGCTGCGTGCGCTGCTCAGCAGTCTGACGCGGCTGCATCGACCGGTGCACCTGGTCGTCACCAAATGGGACCTGCTCAACGGGTACCGGCTCGAAAAAGTCATCGAACGCCTCATGGAAATCGAGCCCTTCCAGCGTTTCGCCGATTTTCACATCGACAACGGCGTCCCTTGCCGCCTGATTCCGGTCAGCGCGGTCGGCCCCGGCTACGCGGACCACGACGGGACGGCGATGGTGCGCCGCGAGGGCAAGCTCCTGGAGCCACTGAATGTCGAGATGCCGCTGGCCTGTGCGCTGACCCCCGAGGATCACGTCCTGATCCGCGAGAGCGAGGCCGGCGACAGCGCCCTGGGGCGGTTGGTGGCGAGGCTGGCGGCGTCGCCGTTCCGATTGACGGTCGCGTTCCCGTTCGTCTCGGTCGGCATCGGCGGTGCGGAGACGAGCCCGTCGCCGGACACGCAGCGGGGCACCGGTGCGCCGTCCGCGGTTTCGTGGCTCTATCCGCGATCGCATGGCAAGACTGCCAGCAACTACTTTGCCAACCTCACCGTCGCGCTGGACAGGAGCACGGAGTTCGGTGCCTGCCGGCTCGACCGGCACAAGCGGCGCGACCGGTCGGCCGCGTCGTGAGTGGCGGCGGGCCGGCCGCGTGGCCGTACGCGGTCGGGTCGTCGCGGCGGCATGACTTCCGGACCGTGCTGCGGCCGGGGTTCGAGCCGGCGGAGCGGCTCGCCTCGGTGCTCGAAGCGGCCACCAACGGCCACGCGCTGACCGAGGCCGCGCTGACGCCGGGGCGGGTGGTGATCCGGGAGGTCGAGGATGCCGCGCTCGCGCCGCTGACGCTGGTGTACTGGATCGTCGCCGCCCGCGGTGCGGACTTCGGCGTCGGCGGGGACGAACAGCTCCGCGACGCGGCCGGGCGGACGATCGAGGTCCGCGAGGGCCTCGCCGTGCGCGACAGCGCGGAGCACGTGCGGGCGGCCGGCATCACCCGGGCCGACATCGGCGAGGCGCATCGCCAGGTGCGGGACGCGTACGCCGCGTTCTGGTCCGCCACCGGCCCGTTCCCGCCGCCCGCCTCGCGGCCGATCCGGCTCGGTGCGCACGGGGCGGCGGCGGCCGAGCCGTTGCAGCACTGCGAGCCGTACCGGCCGCCCGAGCCGCCCGACGACCCGGTCCCGCCTGTCCGGGCGCGGCGCGGGTTCTCCGTCGCGGTCGTCGCGCTCGTCGTGCTGGCCGCCGTCGCGGGCGGGCTCGCCGGTTGGGCCGCCCGCGGCGCGCCGCCGCCTCCGCCACCGGTCGCGATCCCGAGCGCGTCGTCGTCCCCATCGCCGTCGCCGTCGCCGTCGCCCAGTCCGGCGGCGCGACCCGCGAGCGGTCCGTTCGAGCTCGTGGCCGCGGTGTGTGAGGCCGTACGGAGCCGCGACTTCCGCACGGTTCACGAGTGGCTGACCGTGGACTATCGGCAACGCCTGGCGGAGGAGGAACTGGCGGGGGTTGTGGTGGGCACAGGCGGTACAAACGCGGCTTGTATCAAGGCCTCCGTGCAGGACCGCACGGGCTCCGTCACGGTTGTCGCCGGCGCCGTGACCAGGGTGCTGCTGCTCAAGATCGAGCCGACCGAGGCGGGGGCGTGGGAGATCGCCGACATCGCGGTCGGCGGTTGACCCGGCGGGCGGGTGAGGCCAGGCTGATGGTGCGATCGGAGGTGGTCGGCATGCTCAGCGTCGTGCAGTACCTCGCGCTGGGCGTCGCGGCGCTCATGGTGGCCGGGATCGTGGCGGTGATGGTGCTGGCCCGCGGTACCGGCGAGGACATCACCGGGGTCGCCGCGCCCGCGCTGCTGCTGGCGGTGCTGTCGCTGGCCGTGGCGATCGGCGCCGGCATCAGGCGACGGAGACGCATCGGTTGAGACCTTGTGGCACCATTTTCGGCATGGACGACTGGGTATCGATCGCGTCGTACGAGAACCTGCCGGGCTGCCCGCGCCCCGCGGCGGCCGTGCGGGGCTGACTGCGCGAGCGGGGCATCGACTGGATGCCCATTGACGCCGATGACATTCGCATCAACCTGTGCTGTGGGCCGGACCCCGCGCTTGGGCGTTGGCGCGGCTTCTTCGACATCCGGGTCGCGCCCGAGCCGTTGCGGCGCCTGGGTCTGCATCCGGACCAGCCGACCGCGCGCATCGTGGGACCGTCCCCGCCGGCCTGGTGGCACGCGGAGGCCGAACGCACCTGGCACCGCCGGCCCGACGCCGCGGCCGAACCCCGGCCTCGACGCCGATGGCGCCGCGGCTGACCCCGGCGGCGATGATGTGACCATGACCGACTATGGACCCCTGCTGGCCCGCATCGCGGCGCGGGCCGCCGAGGACGATCCGACGCTGCCGCTCGATGAACGGCCCGCCCCGTTGCGGGCCGAGGACATCGCGGCGGTCGAGCGTGAGCTCGGGTTTCCGCTGCATCCGCTGCTCGCCGCGGTCTACGGCGGCTTCGCCAACGGCGGGTTCGGGCCCGACTACCAGCTGCTCAGCCTGGTGTCGGGGCCGACCGACGAGCAGGCCGTCGACGTGTACCGCGCCAACCGCACCGACGGCGCCGGAACCGAGTGGGCCTGGCCCGAGGGCGTCCTGCCGATCCTGAGCTGGGGGTGCGGCATGTACGCGTGCGTCGACTGCCGTACCGACGAGGGCATGGTCCTGTTGTTCGAGCCCAACCCCGGTGTGCCGGAGCTGGCCTGGTACGTCGACGCGCCGAGTCTGGAGTCCTGGTTCGACGGTTACGTCAACCGTACCGGCTGGTGGGACCGGCTCGAGGACGGCGACGAGCCCGACATGCCGCCGTGGCCCGAGTTCAGGACCCGAGCGGCGCGATGAGTTCGGGGCGTCCCGTTCGTACACCTCAAGGAAACCTCATGAGGTGAAGGAGCGGGACGTGACCGATGACGACATCCGGGCGGCCGTGGCGGGGGAGCGGGCCGACCTCGCGGACATGCTGGCCGGGCTGACACCCGAGCAGTGGGACGCGCCGACGTTGTGTGCGGGCTGGCGGGTGCGCGAAGTGGTGGCGCACACGACGCAGCCGTTCCGTTCGAGTGCGCTCAAAGTAGCGTTCGAACTTTTGCGCTCGGGCGGGTTCAATCGCATGGCCGATCGCACCGCCCGGCGGGACGCGGCGCGGATGAGCAGTGCGCAACTGCTCGCGGCGGTGCGGGACAACATCGCGCACCCGTGGACGCCACCCGGCGGCGGGCCGGTCGGGGCGCTGTCCCACGAGGTCATCCACGGCCTGGACATCACCGTCGGGCTGGGGCTGGACCGGCGGGTGCCGCTGGATCGGATGGCCATGGTGCTGGGCGGGATGAGCCCGCGCAACATCGCGTTCTTCGGCGTCGACCTGACCGGGAAGCGCCTGGAGGCCACCGACCTCGACTGGCACTACGGCACCGGCGAACCGGTCCGGGCGCCCGCCCAGGACCTGCTCCTCATGGCCTGCGGCCGGCACCTGCCGTGAGTGGCCCGCGGCGAGCGCCGGCCGCTCATGGCGTGCGGCGGCCGGTGCCCGCTGTTCACGGCGTGCGGCGGCCGGTGCCTGCCGTGAGGCCGTCGAGGATCAGGTCGAGCATCGGCTGCGACCGGTCCTCGGGCAGCGCGGCGGCCCGCCACAGTGCGCCGGTGAGCTGCAGGAAGTCGCGTGGATCGGCGTCGGGGCGGATGGCGCCGGCCGCCTTGCCCGCGTCGAGCAGCCGGGTGATGGCGCCGATCACCGGGCCGTACGAGCGTTCGGTGATCGACTGGTGCAGCCCGGGACTGAGCGCGTCGCCGAGGCCGTGCTTGCGCCTCATGGCGTCGACGAGCTCGGTCGTCCACCCGCGCAGCGCTTCCACGGGCGGATGGGACTCGAGGTACGCCGGTACTGCGTCGATGAGCCGGTCGAGGTCGAGCTGGTAGACGGCCAGCACGAGCGCCTCGCGGGTCGGGTAGTTGCGGTACAGCGTGCCCGGCCCGACCCCGGCCCGCTGGGCGATCTGGTTCATCGAGGTGCCGCCGTCCTCCGCCAGCGCCTGCCGCGCCACCTCGAGGATGCGGGCCCGGTTCTCCCGCGCGTCCGCCCGTACCATTGCGTCGTCCTTTTCTGGAGAACTCTCCGGATAGCGTATCCTACGAGGACCGATCAGCCGGGCCCGGCCGTGAAGAAGCGCGTGACGTCCTCGGCCGCGGTCGGCGACAGCATCATCGCCTGCACGCGGGCCGACATCTCGCCGATCTCGCGCGCCCGCTCGAACATCGCCGCCTCGAAGGCCCGGATCGCCGCGTCCGCATCGCCGGGATTCGCGGCCAGCGCGGCGGCGAGTTCGGCGGCGTCGAGCATGGCCTGGTTCGCGCCCTCGCCGACCGGCGGCATGAGGTGCGCGGCGTCGCCGATGAGCGTGACGCCCGGGCGGTGCTCCCAGCGGAGCCCGATCGGCAGCGCCTCGATCCGCCGCGGCACCGGCTCGCCGTCGGCCGCCTCGATGAGCGCGGTCAGGCGGGCATCCCAGCCATCGAACAACTGCAAAAGCGCTTCTCGTGTACCGACTGTGTATACCTCCTCGCGCATGGACACCCCGACCCGGATGGTGCCGTCGCCCAGGCGTTGCGCGGCCAGGATCTGGTTCACGCCGATGTACCACAGGTTCCCCGGCCCGACCAGCTCCGCGACGGCCGGGTGGCGGCGGTCGGCGTCGGCGATGCTCAGCTCGACCAGCGTGGCCACATAGGACGGTCGCGCGTCGGTCAGCAGCGACCGCACGATCGACCGTGCTCCATCCGCGCCGACGAGGAGGTCGCAGTCGCTGGTTGGAGTGCCCTCGAACGACAGCTCGAAGCCGCCGCCGTCGCGGGGTGTGACCGCGCGGAGCCGCCGGCCCCACACCACGGTGTCGTCCGGGAGCGAATCGAGCAGCAGATCCCGCAGCGCGTTCCGGTCGATCTCGGGCCGCCCGTCGAAGGAGCCGGGCCGCGGCATGTGATGCACGAGCACCCGCCCCGCCGGGTCCAGGATGCGGTGCTCCTCGCCCTCGGGGCGCGCCTGCGACCGGAACCGCCCGTCGAGACCCGCGGCGGCGAGGGCGTGCTGGCCGGACTCGGGGTGCAGGTCGAGCGAGCCGCCCTGGGAGCGGGCGGACCGGCTCGCCTCCCGCTCGTACACGATGGCCTGGATCCCCTGCCGGTGCAGGATTCGGGCCAGCGTCAACCCGCCGAGCCCGCCGCCCACGATCGCGATGCGCATGCCCTTACCGTACACTGTATTTCGTGGAGACGCCGTACGCTAACGAGCCGGTCTGGGAACGCCCCGAGCCGCAGCCGCGGGCCGCGCCGGTGCCGCTGAACCGCGCGAAGATCGCCGCCGCGGCTGTCCGGCTGGCCGACGACCAGGGGCTGGACGGCCTCTCCGTGCGCAAGCTCGCCGGGGCGCTCGGCGTCGGGCCGATGCGGCTGTACGACTACGTCGCCAACCGCGCCGAGATCCTCGACCTGATGGTGGACGCCGTCTACGCCGAGATCGCCGGTGCCGACGCCGACGCCGACGCCGACGACGGCGCGGACCGGCGGGCCACGGTCCCGAGCGTCAAGCAGGTGGACGCCGTCCACGGCGCGGACCGGCGGCCCACGGTCCCGAGCGTCAAGCAGGTGGACGCCGTCCACGGCGAGACCGCTCAGGTCGGCGACGGCGCGGACTGGCGCGCCACGATTCTGGCCATCAAGCACCGGACCAGGGCGGCCGCGCTGGCCCACGAGTGGTTCGCCGATCTGCTGGGCGGCCGGCCGCACCTCGGCCCCAACGCCCTGGCCGTCGGGGAGGCGACGGCGGCGGCGCTGAGCCGGGCGCCCGGCGTGCGCGACCTCGACGACCTGCAGCGAGCCCTCGGTGTGCTGAACGCCTTCATGATCGGCGCCCTGCGCGCGGAGATCACCGAGCGCCGCACCGCCCGCACCACCGGCACCGAGCTGGCCGCGTGGCAGTCGAGCCTCGGGCCGTACCTGACCCGGATGCTCGACACGGGCCGCTACCCGACCGTCGCCCGCCTGGTCGTCGACGGCGCCCACCTCGACCCCGACGAGACGTTCGCCCGCAACCTGGCGACCGTCCTGCAAGGCATCACCTGATCCGGTACCACCACGACGCCGGTTCGCCGTCCAGTTCCTCGACCTCGCGGGCGGCGCTGCGGCAAACGATTTCCCGCAGTTGCCGAACCGCGGCGATCGCCTCGTGTGTGAATGTGTTCGATTGGAACGTGTTGATCGTCTTCTCTTGACGGTTGCTGAGCATATTTGTTCAGATGAGTGCACTCTCCGCAGCTCCGCCAACGCCGAAGGGGCATTCCACCATGCGAAGACTGGACAGGCGACTTGGCCAATTGCTGGCCGCCGCCGTCGTCACGACGCTCACCATCCCGGCCGGGGCCGCCGCCGCGCCGCCGCCGGACACCTCGCCCACCTGGCACGCCGGCATCCCGCCGCTGGCCACCAAGTGGACCGGCAAGGTCGGACCGGACAACGCGCTGCCGGAGTACCCGCGCCCGCAGCTGACCCGGGACAAGTGGCAGAACCTCAACGGCGTGTGGGAATTCGCCCGCGCCGATGTGAACCAGGCCGTGCCCGCGGGGCAGAGCCTGGGCGAGCGCGTGCTGGTGCCGTACCCCATCGAGTCGGCGCTGTCGGGCATCCAGCGGCACGAGGACCGCATGTGGTACCGGCGGACCTTCACCGTGCCCAAGAACTGGAACGTGGGGTCGGGCCAGCGGCTGCAGCTGCACTTCGGGGCCGTGGACTACGACGCCAGGGTGTACGTCAACGGGGCCCAGGTGGCCACGCACCGCGGCGGGTACGACGGTTTCGACGTCGACGTCACCGACGCGCTGACGGCGAGCGGGCCGCAGGAGCTCATCGTGTGGGCCGAGGACCTCACCGACGCGACGGGCCAGCCGATCGGCAAGCAGCGGCGCACCTCCGACCACGGCATCTTCTACCAGGGCAGTTCCGGCATCTGGCGGACCGTCTGGATGGAACCCGTTCCCGCCGCCTCCATCAGCGGCCTGGCCACCACGCCCGACGTGGCCGGAAGCGCGCTGAAGCTGACCGCGAGCGTCGCCGGCGGGACGAACCTCAAGGTCAAGGCGGTGGCCAAGAACGGCAACAAGGTCGTCGGCACCGTGACGGGAGCGGCGGGGACGGAGTTGCGGCTGCCGGTACCGAATCCGAAGCTCTGGTCGCCGGACAACCCGTTCCTCTATGACCTGCAGGTCAGCCTGCTCGACGGCAACAAGACCGTGGACACCGTCGGCTCCTACTTCGGCATGCGCACCATCGGCACGGCGCCGGGGGCCGACGGCAAGCTGCGGATCACCGTCAACGGCAAGATCCTGTTCAACCTGGCCAACCTGGATCAGGGATTCTGGCCCGACGGCCTGTACACCGCGCCGACCGACGCCGCCCTGAAGTGGGACCTCGAGCAGGACAAGGCGATGGGCTTCAACGCGGTGCGCAAGCACATCAAGGTCGAGCCCGACCGCTGGTACTACTGGGCCGACAAGCTCGGCCTGATGGTCTGGCAGGACATGCCGGCCGCGAACACCGGGCCGATCCCGGAGGCGTGGCGCGGGCAGTTCGAGTCGGAGCTGCACGAGATGGTGCGCGAGCACAGTTCGTTCCCGTCCATTGTGGCCTGGGTGCCGTTCAACGAGGGCTGGGGCGAATGGGACCGCGCCGCCACCGGCCGCATCGCCGACGACGTCAAGGCCCAGGACCCGACCCGCCTGGTCGACGCGCACAGCGGCGTGAACTGCTGCAACTCGCACGGCGACTCCGGGCGCGGCGACGTGATCGATTTCCATCAGTACCTCGGGCCGGCGTCACCGTCGCCGTCGGGCAACCGGGTGGCGATCGACGGCGAGCACGGCGGCTTCGGCCTCAAGACGTCCAACCACATGTGGTTCGGCGACGGGCAGGCGTACGAGATGGAGCCGGACTCGGCCACGCTCACCCGCAAGTACGTGGAGAACCAGGAGGCGGTCATCACCTCGGCCAAGGCCTGCGGCATCAGCGGCTCGATCTACACCCAGATCACCGACGTCGAGGCCGAGCTCAACGGCTTCTTCACCTACGACCGCCAGGTCACCAAGATGGACCTCAAGCAGGTCAAGGCCATCAACCAGAAAATCATCAAGCAGGCCGACGGCTCGGCGAGCAACCTCCCGCAGCCGCCGCCCGGCACCCCCGGCCTCACCGGCGTCGTGTTCTACCCGCTGGACGAGACCGGCGGCACCGTGGCCGCGGACGCGGCCGGCGACAACGACGCGAACCTCGTCGGCGGGGCGGCGTTCGTCGACGCCCACACCGGCAACGGCGTCTCGCTCGACGGCGCGACCCAGTACCTCGACGCAGGCAAGCCGCTGCTGAACACCGCTTCGGACTACTCCGCCGCGGCGTGGGTCAAGCTCGACAAGGCCGACGGCGCCTTCCAGACCGTCGTCAGCCAGGACGGCCCGACCAACAGCGACTTCTACCTGCAGTACTCCGGCGCCGACCAGCGCTTCGCGATGAGCTTCGCGGGCGTGCGGGCCCTGGCCCCGGTCAAGCCGAACGTGGGCCAGTGGTACCACCTCGTCGGCGTCCGCGACACGGTGAAGGGCGAGCTGCGGCTCTACGTCGACGGCGAGCTGGCCGGCACCGCGAGCGCCTGCCTGCCCCAGTCCGCTCCGACCGGCCACACGGTCATCGGCCGCGGCAAGTTCGGCGGCAACCCGGTCGACTACCTCGACGGTACCGTCGACCAGGTGCACCTGTACGACCGCGCACTGAGCGCGGACGAGATCCGGCAGCTGTTCGCCTCGAACACCTGACCCTCGTCCCATGTGGCGGCGGGCCCGTGCTGCGGGCCCGCCGCTGTAGGGCCCGTGCCGCGGGCCCGCCGCTGTCGCGTTCCGGCGCCGGTCTTGCCTGGCACGGCGGGACTTCCGACGATGGCGGGATGTTCTTCCGCCGCCGCAAGTGGGTCAGGACCACCGGACGCGTCATCGACTCGCGGATCCGCACGCTGTACAGCCCGCACAGATCCGGCAACCGCGGCGGCGGCTCGATCACGCTGCACAACTACATCGTCGAGTTCACCGCCCCGAACGGCGAGCGGACCAGACTGGAGATCGAGCAGCACCTGGACACCATCGACGTCGCGATCGGCAGCGAGGTGCCACTGCTCGTGCGCCCGGACGGCACGGAGGCGTCCTTCGACGAGAAGGACCCGCGGATCAACATGATGGCCGTTTACGAGGCCAACCAGCGCGCTGAGGAGGAGCGGTTCCGCAAGCAGCTCGAAGGGTAGGCCCCGTCCTGCCGATCATGCCGGCCGGCGACGGGCCCGGATTCCAACGCCAGGCCGACCCGGATGCTTTGCCAAGGTCGGCCCGGATTTCGTTGCCAAGGTCGGCCCGGCTGCTTTGCCAAGGTCGGCCCGGATCCCAATGCGAAGGCCGGCCCGGATTTGAACGCCACGGCTGGCCCGGCTTCTACGGCTGCCGGCCAGGCCAAGGCGGCCTGCGCAACTCCCGCGAAGGCCGGGTGACAACTCGCGACACCGTGCTGAGCCGGATGCGCGCGTTCGCCGACGTGGCCGAGCGGGAGTCGGTCGTCCTGGTGCACCGGTAACCAGGCCTCGACGGGGCGCACGCAGACGAAATCTGGACTCCGTCTCGGCTCGACATCATCGACTGGACAGGGCTTAGCAGCGGCCGAGCGTGGTCTCCGGCCGCAGCGTCTTCTCGTCGAACAAGAACTCGCGCTCGTCGCCGTTGCCGTTGCGCGTGACGAGGCTGCCGGCGCGCACGGTGACGGCCGCGATGAACAGGCCGTCCTCCTCCCGGGTGCAGCCGAACGAGACCATGTCGCGATCGGCGGTCGCCCCGGGCCGGCGCAGGACCACCTCGGTCAGGCCGTCAATCCGGTAGATGGCCGCTTCGAGCTTGCCATCGGCGGACTCGAACGTCGCCCGTTGCTCGCCCCGGTGCGCCTGCACGGCCGGCTGCTCGTCGCGGGCGGTGAACAGCACAACGGCGGCACCGATCGCCGCGAGCACCGTCAGCGCAACGACAACCAGCGCCGCCCCGGTTCGCCGGCTCTTGCGCTCTTCGTCGTCCGGGGGAGCCTCGCCCAACCACGTCACATCGACCATGCTCGCAGCTCTCCACACCCGCGCGAAACCCGGTGTCCGTTCCGCGAGGCAACTCGACTCTACGCGCCGTCGAGTTGTCTCTACGCGGCATCGAGTTGTCTCTACGCGGTGTCGAGTTGCCTCGTCCGCGGCCATGACCCGCGCTTGACCGAAGTCGCTGGCGGACGGGTGCTCAACTCTCTACGCGGCGTTGAGTTGTCTCTACGCGGTGTCGGGTTGTCTCTATGCGGCGCCGGGTTGTCTCTATGCGGTGTCGAGTTGCCTCGTCGGCGGCCATGACCCGCGCTTGACCGAAGTAGCTGGCGGACGGGTGCTGGACTCTCTACGCGGGGTCGGGTTGTCTCTACGCGGTGTCGAGTTGCCTCGTCCGCAGCCATGACCCGCGCTTGGCCGAAGTCGCTGGAGGACGGGTGCTCGACTCTCTATGCGGCGTTGAGTTGTCTCTACGCAGCGGCGAGTTGTCTCTACGCGGGGTCGGGTTGTCTCTACGCGGGGTTGAGTTGTCTCTAGGCGGTGTCGAGGCGGCGGGTGAGGAACTCGCGCTCGGGCTCGTTCGTGGTCAGGGCGAGCGCCTCGCGGTACGCGGCGGCGGCCTCGGGGTGCCGGCCCAAGCGCTCGAGCAGATCGGCTCGGATGGCCGGCAGGTACTGGTAGCCCGCCAGCCGCTCGTCGTGGGCCAGCACTTCGAGGGCGCGCAAAGCGTGTTCCGGGCCGTGAACGCGTGACATCGGCACGATCCGGTTCAGGGCGACGACGGGCGACGGCCAGATGGTGAGCAGTTCGCCGTACAAGCGCAGCAGTTGCGGCCAGTCGGTCTGCTCGAAGGTGGGCGCCTGTGCGTGCAGGGCGGCGATCGCGGCCTGCAGCGTGTAGCGGCCGGGGCGACCGGCGCGGCCGGGGTGACCAGGGCGACCGGCGCGATCAGGGCGACCGGCGCGCAGGGCGCGGACGATCAGCGTGTCCGCCTCGGCGATCGCCGCCCAGTCCCAGCGTGACCGGTCCTGATCCTCGAGGCGGATCAGCCGGCCGCCGGGGTCGGTGCGCGTGGCGCGGCGCGCGTCGGTGGCGAGCAACAACGCGAGCAGCCCCTGCGTCTCCGGCTCGTCCGGCATCAGCTCGCTCAGCGTGCGCGCCAGATACAACGCGAGGTCGGCGAGGTCATTGCGCAGCAGAGCAGGTCCTGTCGTCGCGGTGTGTCCCGTCGTGTACAGCAAGTGCACGACCTCCAGCACCGCCCGCAAACGGTCGGGAAGGTCGGTTGCGTCCGGCATACGGTACGAGATGCGCGCTTTGGTGATCTTCTTCTTGGCGCGGGTCAGGCGGGCGGCCATGGTCGGCTCCGCGACCAGGAAGGCGCGGGCGAGCTCGGCGGTCGAGACGCCGCAGACGAGGCGCAGGGTCAGGGCCGGTCGGACCTCCGGCGACAGGGCCGGGTGGCAGCAGGTGAAGATCAGGCCCAGCAGGTCGGGCGCGGGTTCCTCGGGCGGCGGCGGGACGGCGAGGAGCGCGAGCTTGGTGCGGTACACCTGCTCGCGGCGGATCCCGTCGATGGCGCGGCGCTTGGCGGCGGTGGTCAGCCAGCCGATCGGGTTGGCCGGGACGCCGTCGACGGGCCAGGTCGCCAAAGCCGACGCGTAGGCCTCCTGGACGCACTCCTCGGCCAGGTCGATGTCGCGGGTGACGCGCACCGCCGCGGCGAGGACCAGGCCCCACCCGCGACGGTGCGCATCGGCGAGCTGTCCGGAAACGCTCACGCCGTCGGGCGCACGTAGCCGCCGGCGACCGGGCGGACCTCGACGGCGCCGCCCATGCGCAGGACCGGGTTGCCGCGGGCGATCCGCAACGCGGCGTCGAGGTCGGGCGCCTCGATGACGTAGAAGCCGGCGATGACCTCCTTGGCGTCGACGAACGGGCCGTCGGTCACCGTGTCGGCGCGCAGTGTGGTCGCGGTCGCCGCGGGTTCCAGCGCGAAGGCCGCCACCAGGCCGCCCGAGGACTCCAGGTCCTGCGCGTGCCGGTCGTGTTCCCGCAGCTCGTCCGAGCCCTCGGGGGCCGAGTCGGCCGCGTGGATGAGCACCGCGTACTGCGCCATGTCGCTCTCCTTCACGATTTCCCGATTGTCGTGCACCCCTTTGTCGAACGCCGGCCGCGCGAATCGACAGCTTCAGGTCAACGATCGCAGGATTCGGGTGAGCGCGGTGGCGCGAGTCTTGTCGGTTCGGGCCTTGAACAGCGGGAGCATGATGGCGTACCGGCTGCTGCGGGACATCGCCCCGAACGTCGCCGCCGCGCGTGGATCGGCCGCGAGCGCGTCGGTCAGGGCGGGCGGGATTTCGGCGTCCGACTGCCGTGGGTACGCGGCCGACCACCGCCCGTCCGTGCGCGCGGCCGCGATCTCGGCGTCGCCGCCGGTGCGCATCCGGCCGGCGGCCTCGAGGGACTCGGCGCGTTGGACGTTGACCTGGGACCAGGGGCTGCCGGGGCGGCGCGGGGAGTACCGCTGCAGAAAATGGCGATTGTCGTGCCGCCGGCGGTGGCTGTCGATCCAGCCGTGACAGAGGGCGATGTCCAGCGCCTCGGCGGCGGTCAGGCCCGGGTGGCCCTTGCGGGCCAGGACCAGCCAGACCTCGCGCTCCGTGGTGCCGGCCAGCCACGCGTCGAAGGTCGGGGCGTCCATCGTCTGCGCGGTCACAGCATCTCCAGGTAGTGCGGGTTGTACATGATCCCCAGCAGGTTGCCGAACGGGTCGAGCACCGTGGCGGTGATGAAGCCCTGGCCGCGGTCCTGCGGCTTGTCGTGCAGAATGGCGCCGAATTCAAGCAATCGGGTGAGCTCGGCCTCGATGTCGTCGACGTGCCAGTACAGGACGGCCCCGACGGCGCCGGTCGGGGTGCCCGGGGCGCGGTAGCGGGCGTCGACCAGGCCCAGCTCGGCCTGGCGGTCGCCGAGCCGCCACTCGGCGTAACCGTCGCGGAGGAAGTACGGTTCGACGCCGGTGACCCGCGTGTACCAGTCGCGCGCGGCGGCGTGGTCGGCGGCGTAGTAGGAGACGGTGGCCATGCCTCGGAATGTCATGCCCCCATCGTCGCGCCGATTGCGGAAGATATCGTTCCTCAATGCTCGTTCGAGTGCTGCAATTGCTGTCGCTCCTGCAACAGCGCCGGGAGTGGACGGGCGCTGAGCTGGCCGCGCGGCTGGAGGTCACCACGCGGACGGTGCGACACGACGTCGACCGGTTGCGCGAGCTCGGGTACCAGGTCGACTCGACGACCGGCCCCGGCGGCGGGTACCGGCTCGCGGCCGGCAACGCGCTGCCACCGCTCGTGCTCGACGACGACGAGGCGGTCGCGGTCGCCGTCGGTCTGCGCGCGGCCGCGGCGGGGAGCGTCGCCGGCATCGAGGACGCGTCGCTGCAGGCTTTGAGCAAGCTCGAACGCACCCTCCCGCGCCGGCTGCGCCCGCGCGTCGACGCCCTGCGCAGCACCACGGTGTCCGCGGCCGGCGGCGGCCCGGTCGTCGACGTCGACACACTCACCACGATCGCCGCGGCCGCGCACGCACACGAGCGGTTGGTGTTCGAATACGCGTCCCACGACGGCGAAACGAGCACCCGCGACGTCGAACCGCACACCCTCGTCTACACCGGCCGCCGCTGGTATCTCCTCGCGTTCGACGGCGACCGCCGCGACTGGCGCACGTTCCGCGCGGACCGGATCACGCCCCTGCCGTTAAAAGGGCCGGTGCGCCATTTTGTACCGCGTGAGCCTCCCGGCGGCGACGCCGCCGCCCACGTGCTGCGGGGCGTGACCGCGGCGCCGTTCCGCTACCGCGCGCGGATCCGTTTCGCCGCCCCGGCCGCGGCGCTCGCCGACTGGAGCACACCGACCTCGGGCCGCCTCACCCCGCTCGGCGACGACGCCTGCGAACTGGCGACCGGCACCGACTCGCTGTTCGACCTCGTGACCTACCTCGGCAAGGTCGGCATTCCGTTCACCGTGCTCGAACCGCCAGAACTGCGCGACTTCCTCCGCGACCTGGCGGGTCGATACTTGAACGCGGCCGCTTTTTAGGCCGCGGTCCGCTTTATAGGGCCGTGCGGTCCGCTTTAAGGCCGCGGTCCGCACGCCAACGCCAGCTGCGGCCGGGTATTTGGGCCGCGGTCCGCATGCAACGTCGGCCGCGGCTGGATGCGGCTGGATGGAGCCGGGTGCTTGGGCCGCGGTCCGCACGCAACGCCAGCCGCGGCCGGATGCGGCTGGATGCCGCTGGATGCGGCCGGGTGTTTGGGCCGCAGTCTGGGCGCAACGCCGGCCGCGGCGGGATGCGGCCGGTTCGTAGAATTCGGGGCCATGCGGGGACGATTCGACAACGCGCGCAGGATCGAGGCGCTCGATCCGGTCGCCGACCACCTGGCGATCCACCGGCTCACGCTCACCGAAGAGTTCCCGTGGGACATGCGCATGGCGTTCAACCTCGCGTTCAACCGCTCGTTCGCCCTGCCGCGGGTCGCCCGTCAGCTGGTCGCGACCGGCGCGATCCTGCGCTCGCCGCGCAAACGGGCGGATGACACGGGCATCATCATGTACGAGATCCTGTTGCACGGCACCGAATCCGCGCGCGGGAAGCTGGCCATCCGCCGGCTCAACGACGCGCACCGCGGCTTCGCACTGGACAACGGCGACAGCATCTACGTCCTCGCCGCGCTGGTAGTCATCCCGATGCGCTGGCTGCGACGGTACGGCTGGCGCCGCCCCACCGCGAACGAACGGGAGGCGGCGGCCGTCTTCTATCGCCGGGTCGGCCGCCTGATGGGCGTGCGCGACCTGCCGGACAGCTTCGGCGATTTCGAGGCGTACCTCGAGCAGTACGAGCGCGCCCAGCTGCACCCCACGCCGGAGGCCGCGCAGATCGAGCGGACGACCCGCGACCTGCTCCGCGGCCGCATCCCGGCCCGGCTGCGGGGTGCGGCGGACGCGCTCATCGGCGCGCTGTACGACGAGCCGCTGCGCGCTGCGTACGACGTGCCACGGCCGCCGCTGTGGGCGCGGGCCGGACTGCACACCGCACTGCGCGTCCGCGCGCTGCTGCTGCGCTTCTTCGCGCGTCCGCGCACGACGCCACTATTCGCCGACGGCATCGTCACCAAGTCCTATCCAGACGGCTACAACCTCGCGCACGTCGGCTCAGGCACGGCAACCGGCGAACCGATCGAGCCCGCGTCGGTACGGTCGGAGGTCCCGGCAACCGGCGAGCCGAACGGGCCGGCATCGGTACGGTCGGAGGTCCCGGCAACCGGCGCACCAGACGAGCCCGCGTCGGTACAAGAGGAGCCCCCCGCAACCGGCGCACCGATCGGGCCGGCGTCGGTACGATCGGAGGAGTGCGGGAGCTGACCACCGACCGGCTGTTGCTACGCGAATGGCGCGACGACGACGCCCCGTTCGTGCTCGACATGTGTTCGCGGTGGGAGGTGCAGCGCTGGATCGGCGCCCGCCCCCGGCTGCTCACCGACCTCGACGACGCCCGGGCCACGATCGCGCGCTGGCGCGGGTACGACGACGGGCGGCACGCCGTCTGGTCGGTCCGGCGCCGGGAGGACGACGTGCCGCTCGGGACGCTGCTGCTCATCGGGATTCTCGCGTCGGGGCCGGACCTGCCGTTGCGGCCGTCGGGCGAGACCGAGATCGGCTGGTACCTGCACCCCGACGCCTGGGGCAACGGGTACGCGACCGAGGCGGCCGCCCGCGTGCTGGGCGAGGGCCTGTTCGACGAGGTCCTCGCGGTGACCTATCCGGAGAACACCGCGTCCCAGGCCGTCTGCGCGCGGATCGGTATGCGCCATCTCGGGCAGACCGACCGGTACTACAACATGACCTGCGAGCTGTTCTCGTTCACGACACCCCGGTAGGCGCGTCCGGGTCCAAGGCCGCCTCGACCGCGACCGCTTCCAGCCCGCGCAGCAGCGCCTCGGCGTCGTCGGGGGCGATCGCGTGCGTGTCGCAGAAAACGATTGCCTGCGTTGCCCCCGGGAGCTCGTCGATGTGCACGATGAGCGGCTCGAACGGCACGTCCTGCTTGGTCGTCCAGGTGAACGTGCCCGTGTGCGCGGCCCGGACGATGTCCTCGTCGCCCGGCACCGGCGCGCCCGCGAGCGCGGCGTCGTCGCGGCGGTCGTTGAAGTAGGACGGCAGCTGCAATCCCGGGCGGTCGGCGGTGACCCGTTCGATCAGGGCGTCCAGTCCCGCCGGGTCGTAATACGCGTGTTTGTACGTGCTGAGCGCCGACCTTCGAGCCCGCTCGAACGCCTCGGCGAAGGTGAGGCCGGCGATGTCGAGGCGGCACAGACCGTACTGGGCGAGCATGCACACGATCCGGTCCAGCCCGGGACGGAAACGGTTGTTCACCATGGGGCGCACGACGACCGGATTGAGGCCGGTGACCCGGGCGAGGGCGATCGCGAACACGGCGAGCAACACGGGCGCGGCGGGAACGCCGGTCCGGGCCGTGACCGAGCGCAGGGCCATGCTGAGCGCCGGCGACTGGAACTCGCCGCGCCAGTGCCGGGGCGACTGGGGTGCGCGCGACTGCGGGTACCGTCGAAGCGGCATTTCGCGCAGGATCGCCTCCCAGTGCCGCAGCGCCATCGTGTGCTGCCGCTGCCCGGGTGCGGAGGCCTGCCATCGGGCCTGCTCCAGGGGCTGCAGGTCGGGCACCGGCGTCTCGGGGCGCTTGTCGAGCTCCTCGAGCAGCACGCCGGCGCCGAACGCGTCGGTCACGAGGTGGCACATGACCACGACGAGATGTGTGAACGCGCCGTTCTGGCGCACCACGGCCATGCGGATCGGCCAGTCGCGCTCGAAGTCGTACGGGTCCTCCTGCAGCTTCAGCCGCGTCCGCTCGGCCAGCGCCGCGGGGTCCTCGCCGGCGGCCGCGTCGACGATGTCGAGCGCGACCTCGCCGCGGTCGGCCACCACCTGCAGCGGGCCGGCGCCGTCACGGAACCGCAGCCGGGTGCGGGCGGTGGGGAAGCGGCTCATGAGGTACCGCAGCCGGTCCCGCACCTCGTCGAGCGTGGTTCCCTCGGGCAGCGGGCCCCACGCCCCGTTCGGAATCCAGGACTCCTGCCGCACCATCGCGCGCCAGATGTCCTGCTGGCCCCAGGAGAGCTCGCCCTCCCCGGCCCCGTCCCCCGCGAACGCCACGTCGGTCATCCGGACCACCCCTCCACGCCCATCGGCGACACCGGATGTAACCACGCCGCCGATCTTGACCACATCGGTTCGCCGACCGATGTTCTTCCTGTGCATCCGGAGCACGGCGCGGGCCGGCGCCGGGCTAGGGTGACGATCGGCATCGGGCGGAAAAAGGGGGAGACCGTGACGATCTGGCCGCCGCCGGAGCGCATCGCCATCGATCACGACGATTACCACGCCAAGCACATCGGCCATACGAGCGACGGCCGCCAGTTCTTCCTCACCACCCCGTTCCGCCCGGGCTTCGGCGGGGACGCCGGCGAGGAGTTCGTCGCGCTGTATCTGTTCGATCCGGACGGACAACTGCTCGAAGCGCGCATCGACACGTTCGGCCCGCGCGGCACGATGGACCTCGCGGCCCGAACGGCCACCTACGAGCAGCGGCTGCGGGAACTCGGCGACGTGACGTATGACCGGATCGAGATCGCACCGTTCACCGTCGAACGGTTCGGCACCGCGTTCGGGCTCATCCCGCGCGACGACGAGGACGACGAGGACGACGAGGACGGCGACATCGACTGGTACGTCGAGCTGCACCCCGGCAACTACATGGCCTTCGCGCCGCCGTGGGACAGCGGGGAGTACGACACCTGAGGCGGCACCGCACACCGTGAAACGGCCCGGCGACGCCGAAGCGCGCCGGGCCGTTGCAGGCAGGAAAGCGTCAGTCCTCGTGCGGCGGATCGGCCAGCGGCCAGCCGCCGGCGGCGAGGTGCGCCGACACCCGCACGACGTCCTCGGGAGTCGCGTTCTGCAACACCTCTTCCTTCACCATCGCCTCGATGTCCTCGGTGGTGATGGGGTCGCCCGGGTTCGACTGGCCGGCCAGTTCACGGGCGATCTTGCGTACCTCGTCCTCGCTGAGCTTGCGCCGCAGGATGCCGAGCAGCGCCACGTAGTCCTGGCGCGGCACGCCGGTCGGGTACCCGGCCCGCAGCCAGTCAACGGCGCGGACCAGGAAGTTGGAGCGGGAGTCGCTCACGGAGCCCCCTACTTCTTGTCGACGATGGTCGGGAAGACGTGCTCGAAGCTCAGCATCTTGCCGAAGCCGCTGGCCACGATGTAGGTGATGCCCAGCGCGACGCCGAGCAGCACCACGACGAAGCACACCCAGCCCAGGACCGTGCCGATCGGGTTGGCCTTGGCGACGGTACCGTCATCCGTGACCTCGGCGCTGCCGCCCGCGCCCCAGGCGAGCGAGCGCACGCCGAGCGCGAACAGGGTCGGCAGGCCGGCGCCCAGCAGCAGGCCGACGAGCAGGACCTTCCAGGCGGCCTGGAGCGCGAACTGCAGATTCTGCGACATCAGGCAGTCACCTCGGTCTTGAGCTCGTCCCGCTGGTTCGGGTTTTCCCACTCGTCGTTGACGTTGTTGTGGTCGATCGGCTTCTTGCGCGAGTGCCAGTACATGTACCCGGCGAGCGCGACGAGGATCAGGAAGACCACGACGGCGCCGGCCAGGCCGCCGATGAGGTTGCCGATGAACCACATGACGGCGCCGACGATCGCCGCCGCGGGCAGCGTGATCAGCCAGGCGAGGATCATGCGGCCGGCCACGGACCAGCGGACCTGCGCGCCGGGCTTGCCGACGCCGGTACCGAGGATGGAGCCCGTCGCGACGTGCGTGGTCGACAGCGCGAAGCCGAGGTGGCTGGAGACCAGGATGACCGCGGCGGACGAGGCCTCGGCGGCCATGCCCTGCGGCGGGGCGATCTCGACGAGGCCCTTGCCGAGCGTGCGGATGATCCGCCAGCCGCCGAGGTAGGTGCCCAGCGCGATGGCGAGCGCGCAGGCGGCCTTGACCCAGAACGGGATGTTCTTGGTGTCGGTCCAGTCGCCGGTCGCGATCAGCGCGAGGGTGATCACACCCATCGTCTTTTGGGCGTCGTTGGTACCGTGCGCGAGCGACACCAGCGACGCCGAGCCGATCTGGCCCCAGCGGAAGCCGTTGTCGGTGAACCGCTGCGCGACGCCGACGACCACTTTGTAGATCAGCCAGGTCCCGACCGCCGCGATGACGCCCGCGATGATCGGCGACATGACCGCGGGGAGCAGGACCTTGCCGACGAGCCCGTCGAGCTTGGTGCCGTTGCCGTTCCAGTTGACCCCGGCCCAGCCCAGGCCCGCGATCGTCGCGCCCACCAGGCCGCCGAACAGCGCGTGCGACGAACTGGACGGCAGACCGAGCAGCCAGGTCAGCAGGTTCCAGACGATCCCGCCGACCAGGCCGGCGAGAACGATGAGCAGGAGGGCGAATCCGCCGCCTTCGAGCAGGTTCGCCTTCGGTGTGCCGTCGGAGTTCTGGATCTTCACCACCGCGTTGGTGACGGTGAGCGCGACTTCGACACTGAGGAACGCGCCGATGAGATTCAGGATGCCCGACAGCAGCACAGCGGTCTTCGGCCGCAGCGCCTTCGTGGCGATGGACGTGGCCATCGCGTTGGCCGTGTCGTGGAAGCCGTTGGTGAAGTCGAACCCGAGGGCGGTCACGATCACCAGGACAAGCACCACGGTGGTTTCTGTCACGCTTTGATCGTCGCGCTTCTTGCCTGGTGGCAACAGCGCTCAGGAGCTTCCTCGGAAAAGTTCGACCGCTGTCAACCTTCTGCTTGCCTGACCTTCTCATCCTTCGCTGGTCAAGGAAGGGTTGAAATCGGTCACCATGGTTATGACAGGTATATGACGGGCACCTGCCGGCCCGCTTGCTTGTACAACTGAGGGATGACATACACCCCGGGTGAGACGGCGGAGCGCACCGGCTTCTCGCTCGACACGCTGCGGTACTACGAGCGCATCGGCCTGCTCGACAGCGTCGACCGCAACGCCGGCGGCCAGCGCGTCTTCACCGACGACGACCTGACCTGGCTGGGCATCCTGCGCTGCCTGCGCGACACGGGCATGCCGATCGCCCGCATGCTGCGCTATGCCGAACTGGCCCGCGGCGGCGACGCCACCTTCGCCGAGCGCGCGGAGCTCCTCGAAGAACACGACCGCGACATCGAGTCCAAGATCGCCGCCCTGCGCGACGAGCAGGAACGCATCCGGGAAAAGATCAGCTGGTACCGCACCCAGCTCGACCTGACCCACCAGACGCTCACCGGCTGACCCTCCGGCCTCACATCGCTCCGGACGCGACTGTGCGCCTTTGTGCGCCCTTGTCGAAACGCAGCGTTTGTACCGTCTGCCGCGTGACGCAGACCCGCACGGTCTGTTCGTACTGCGGGGTGGGCTGCGGCATGGTCCTCGACGTGGCGACGGACCCCGACGGACGCCGGCGCGTGCGCAAGGTGTCCGGCGACAAGGACCACCCGGCCAACGCTGGCCGCCTGTGCACGAAGGGCGCGACCAGCGCCGAGATGCTCGCGGCGCCCGGCCGCCTCGAGCGGGCCCGCATCCGGCCCGACCGCGCCGGCCCCATGCGCGACACGAGCGTCGACGACGCGATCGCGCACACGGCGCACCGGCTGCGCGCCGTCATCGACGAGCACGGGCCGGACGCCGTCGCGTTCTACGTGTCCGGGCAGCTGACGCTCGAGGCGCAGTACCTGGCCAACAAGCTGGCCAAGGGCTTCGTGCGCACCAACCAGATCGAATCGAACTCGCGGCTGTGCATGGCCAGCGCCGGCAGCGGCTACAAGCTGTCACTGGGCAGCGACGGCCCGCCCGGCTCGTACGACGACTTCGACCACGCCGACGTGTTCCTGGTGATCGGCTCGAACATGGCCGACTGTCACCCGATCCTCTTCCTGCGCATGCTCGACCGGATGCGCGCGGGCGCGAAACTCATCGTGGTCGACCCGCGACGCACCGCGACCGCCGCCAAGGCCGACCTGCTCCTGCAGATCCGGCCCGGCACCGACCTGGCCCTGCTGAACGGCCTGCTGCACCTGCTCCTCACGAACGGTCACCTCGACGAGGAGTTCATCGCGGCGCACACCGAGGGCTGGGCGGCCATGCCCGAGTTCCTGGCCGACTACCCGCCGGCGGTGGTGTCGGACATCACCGGCATCCCGGAGGCGGACCTGATCGCGGCGGCGGAGGCGATCGGCGCCGCGGGGGAGTGGATGAGCTGCTGGACCATGGGCCTCAACCAGAGCACCCACGGCACCTGGAACACCAACGCGCTCATCAACCTGCACCTGGCCACCGGCGCGATCGCCCGGCGGGGCAGCGGCCCGTTCTCGCTCACCGGCCAGCCCAACGCGATGGGCGGCCGCGAGATGGGGTACATGGGCCCCGGCCTGCCCGGCCAGCGCTCGGTCCTGGTCGACGCCGACCGCGCGTTCGTCGAACAGGTGTGGAACCTGCCGCCGGGCACCGTGCGAACGGACGTCGGCAAGGGCACGATCGACATGTTCGAACGCATGGCCGCCGGCGACATCAAGGCCTGCTGGATCATCTGCACGAACCCGGTCGCCTCGGTCGCCAACCGCGCGACCGTCACCGCCGCCCTGGAGCGCGCCGAACTCGTCATCGCCCAGGACGCCTTCACGCAAACAGAGACCAACGCCTTTGCAGACGTCCTCCTCCCCGCCGCCATGTGGTCCGAGATCGACGGCATCATGATCAACTCGGAGCGCAACCTGACCCTCGTCAGCGCCGCCGCCGACCCGCCGGGCGAGGCCCTGCCCGACTGGGAGCTGATCGCCAGGGTCGCGGTCGCCATGGGCTACGGCGACGCCTTCAGCTACGGCAGCGCCGAGGACGTCTTCGCCGAGATCCGCGCCTTCCACAACCCACAAACCGGCTACGACCTGCGCGGCATCACCTACGAGCGACTCCGCCGGGAGCCCGTGCAGTGGCCCGCCCCACCCGATTCCAAGAGCCGCAATCCCATCCGGTACCGCACTGCCTCCGCCCTCACCTTCGCCACCCCCACCGGCCGCGCCGTCTTCTTCCCGCGCCCCCATCTGGACCCGCACGAGTTGCCGGACGACGACTTCCCCTTCCTGCTCAACACGGGCCGCGTACCGCACCAGTGGCACACCCTCACCAAAACCGGCCGGGTGGCGAAGCTGAACAAACTCAACCCGGGCCCCTACATCGAACTCAACCCAGCCGACGCAACAATGCTGGGCCTAGCCGACGGCGACCAGGTAGAACTAACCTCCCGCCGCGGCCGCGCCGTCCTGCCCGCGACCGTGACCGACACTGTGCGTCCGGGCGACTGCTTCGCCCCGTTCCACTGGAACGACATGTTCGGGGCGGACCTAGCCGTGAACGCCCTGACCTCCGACGCCGTGGACCCGATCTCCTACCAGCCGGAGTTGAAGGCCTGCGCAGTCCGCCTGACCCGGGTGGTGCCCACCGCTCCACCGACCGACCTCGTCCCGGCTAACTCCACTGTGGACGGACTCGAACGCGGCACTGCGGACGGATTCGAACTCGGCACAGAGGACGGATTCGAACTCGGCCCGCCGTCGTTCACCGAGCCCGAACGGATGTACCTCGGCGGCTTCCTCAACGCCCTCACCAAGCATCCCCCGGCGCCGGGAATGGTGCCCCGCTTGCCGGCGGACGCCCCGTTCGATCCGGCCCGCGCGGCCTGGGTCAACGGCTACCTGGCCGGGATCCACCACCGACCGACCGCCGCCGACGACCGGACGAACCCGGCTCCCGGCCCGCCGCACCTCCGCGTCGACCAGCACCTGCGAACCGTCGACGAGCAGATGCGAACCGTCGACGAGCAGGCGCGAAGTGTCGACGAGCAGGTGCGAAGTGTCGACGAGCAGGTGCGAACGGTTGACGTCCTGTGGGCCTCGCAGACCGGCAACGCGGAGGACTTCGCCGCCGAGGTGGCCCGCCGCCTGTCGGAAGAGGGCTGGCGGCCCAATTTACGTGACATGACAACCGACGCCGGCGAGTTACTGGGCGGAGCGAACGACCTCCTGCTCATCACCAGCACGTACGGCGACGGCGACGCCCCCGACAACGGCGCCGCCTTCTGGGACTCCCTGCAGGCCGACGCCCCACGCCTCGACGGCCGCCGCTTCGCCGTGCTGGCCTTCGGCGACTCCAGCTACGCCGACTTCTGCGGCCACGGCCGCCGCCTCGACGCCCGCCTGGCCCAACTCGGCGGCGAACGAATCACACCCCAGGTCGACTGCGAGCCAGACTTCGAAACCGCCGCCCACGGCTGGCTCGAAGCCGTGCTGCACAGCCTGCGCATTGCCGACCCACCCGCGTCCGCCGGGCACACTTCCGCGCCGTCCGTTTCCGCACCGCCCGTTTCCGGGCCGGCCGTGTCGGCGGCGCACATTTCCGCGCAGCACGCTTCCGGGCTGCCCGTGTCGGCGGCGCGCGCTTCCGGGCCGCCCGTGTGGGCGGCGCACACTTCCATGCCGGCTGTTTCCGTGGCGCGCAGTTTCGATCCTGCGGTGTCTGCGGCGCGCATGTCCGCACGGAAACTGCCGGAAACGCACATTCCGGCGTCGGCGGTGTCCGTGCCGCGCGCGGGCGGTCGTGGCGAGGTGGTCATGGCCAGGCTGAGCGGCAACCGATTGCTGAGCGGTGCCGGCTCGGCCAAGGAGGTGCGCGAGTTCACGTTCGACGTCGGAAGCGCATTCGGCTACGCGGCCGGCGACGCGATCGGTGTGTGGCCAGTCAACTGTCCGTCCCTTGTGGACGAGTGGTTGAGCGTCACCGGGCTCGATCCGGTGGCCATGGTGGACGTCGGCGGCGAGATGGAGCTGCGCGACGCTCTGCTGCACCGGCTCGACATCACGCGGATCACCCCGGCGCTCATGCGGTTTGTCGCCGAGCGGGGGCTGGAGAGTCCACTGCGGACACTCCTGCGGCCGGACAATCAGGGTGAGCTCGCGAAGTACACGTGGGGGCGCCAAGCCATCGATGTCGTTGCCGAGCATCTCGTCAAGGCCGGCCCGGACGAGTGGGTCGGCGTGCTCAAGCGGCTGCAACCCCGGCAGTACTCGATTTCCTCGACGCCGCTGGTCGATCCGGCACGGGTGGCGACCACGGTTTCCGTCGTGCGGTTCGAGAACGAGGCCGGGCGTGTGCGGAAGGGGGTGTGCTCGACGTACCTCGCCGATGCGCGAACGGATACCGAACTGCGTGTGTTTCTGCAGCGGTCGCCGCATTTCCGGCCGCCTGCCGACGACTCGGTACCGATGATCATGATCGGGCCGGGGACCGGGGTCGCGCCGTTCGTGGCGTTTCTGCATGAGCGACAGGCCCGTGGTGCCCGCGGGGCGAACTGGCTCTTCTTCGGCGAGCAGCGGCGGAAAACCGATTTCTACCACGAGCGCGAGCTCGACCAGTTGCGCGCGGAGGGCGTCCTCACGCGGCTGGACCTGGCGTTCTCCCGCGACCAGCGCGCGAAGGTGTACGTGCAGGACCGAATGCGTGAACACGGCGCCATCCTCTGGTCCTGGCTCCAGGACGGCGCCCACGTGTACGTCTGCGGCGACGCGACCCGCATGGCCAAGGACGTCGACGCCACGCTGCGTGAGATCGTCGCCGCATACGGTGCCATGGATCCCGGCGCCGCCGCGGCCTATGTGAAACAGCTGTCGGCCGACAAACGCTACGTCCGGGACGTGTATTGATCGTCGACCTTGTCCGGATGTCCGCGTTGCTCGCCGTCGACTACGGGACCGCGTTCACGACACCGCTACACGGCCAAACTGACCGGTGGGGTGATACCGCCGCACTGGCGAGCTGACCCGAGGGGTGAGTGGGGTGATGCCGTCACGCTGGCGAGCTGACCCGTGGGGCGAGTGGCGCCAGTGGGGCGAGGCCGTCACGGTGGCGAGTTGACCGGTGGGCGATACCGCCGTTCGGCCGTAATTGGTGGACATGGGGTGCCGTGGTCCGGAAGGGTCGAGGCATGTCACCTGACGAGCCGTGGGACGACGAGATCGCCGATGCCTATGACACCCCCGGTGAGGGGATGTTCGCACCGGGCGTGGTGGAGCCGGCCGTGAGTCGGCTCGCGGCGCTGGCCTCGGGTGGGGCGGCGTTGGAGTTCGCGATCGGGACGGGGCGGATCGCGGTGCCGTTGCGCGCGGCCGGTGTGCCGGTGACGGGGATTGAGCTGTCCGGGCCGATGCTGCGGCGTCTGCGCGAGAAGGTGGACGAGGGGACCATTCCCGTGGTGGCGGGGGACATGGCGCATGTGAGGGCGCCGGGGGAGTACAGCCTGGTGTATCTGGTGTTCAACACGATCTCGAATCTGCTGACCCAGGCCGAGCAGGTCGCGTGTTTCCGCAACGCGGCCCGGCATCTTGGGCCGGGTGGGCGGTTCGTGGTGGAGCTGTGGGTGCCCGACCTGCGGCGCCTTCCGCCCGGTCAGGGTGCCGTGGTGTTCGGGTCGGAGCCTGGGTATGTCGGGCTCGACACCTTCGACGTGCTCAATCAGCGGATCGTGTCGCACCACTTCACGTTCGACTTCGGCGGGGGGCGGCAGGCTCGGTTGACGCGCAGCCCGCATCGGTACATCTGGCCGGCCGAACTCGATCTGATGGGGCAGCTCGCCGGGTTCACGCTGGAGACCCGGCACGCCGACTGGACCGGCGCCGAGTTCACGGGAGAGTCGGCGTCGCACGTCTCGGTGTATCGACTGCCGCTGTAAGGCCCCCGCGAAACAAAACAAAACAAGCGAAACCCGAGACCCGCGAACAAGCGAAACCCGAGACCCGCGAGACAAAGCGAAACCCGGGACCCGCAAAAGAAGCGAAACGAGAAGCGAAACAAGAAGCGAAACCCGGGACCGCATAAGGAAGCGGCCCCGGGTACAAAAGCGTCAGGCGGCGAACTGGGCCAGGAAGGCGGCGTTCGTAGGCTGAATCTCCGAAGCGGCCGGCTTGCTGATCTTCACCGCCTTGCCGAAGTCGCTGAACGTGGTCTTCGACGTGGTCGGTGGGACCTGCCGGCCGACCGCCGCCGTCTCGAACGACAGGCTGGCCAGGTAGCCGTCGGGGCTGATGGTGGCCTCGAACGGCACGGTCTTCGCCGCGTCGCCCATTTTCTGGATCATGTCAGTGGTCGTTGCGGGCGAGGGGCGCTTGGTCAGGTCGAAGGTGCCCTTGTACGCGCCGGCGCCGGTGCGTTCGGCCGTGACGATGGCGTCGGCGAAGCCCTTGATGTTGGCCGGGTCGCCGGGGTTGCCCAGGCCCAGCTTGGCCAGCGAGGTCTTGGCGCTGTCGACGCGCATCCACTTCTTGGCGTCGACGTTGGGGATCTCCTTGCTGACCTTCACGTACACGTCGGTGCCGACGATGATGACGTCCGCGTTGACCTGCTGTTCGGCCGCGGTGACGGTCATCTTGGCGGTGCTGGACTTCTTGGCCGGGTCGGTCGAGCCGGTGAGCTTGGTCCCGGCGTTGCCGCCCGCCGCGGACGACGTCGAGTAGGTCGCGGGGACGCCCGCGAGTTTGTTGAAGGCGTTGGTCAGGTCGGCGCGCGCGTCGCCGGTGCCGGCCGGGCCCGCCGAGCTGTTCGCGGCGCCGCCTTTGTCGGTTTTATCGGCCTTGTCGGAGCCGCTGCAGGCCGCGGTGAGGGCCAGGGCGCCGGACAGTACGACCGCGAGCAGCACTCGACTGCTGGATTTCATGCTCGTTCCTCCAGGCGGGCGGCCGGATGTCGCCCCCGGCGAAGGGTAGACGCGCCATGCCACAAGGTCGAGTGCACCCCCGAGGTCCAAACGGCCGCCGTGACATGGCCTTTCGGCCAAGGTGACCTACCGTTGGTCGACGCCGCCCGGGAGGGCGGCGGCGGGAGTCGAACCCGCATTTCCCCGTTAAGAGCGGAAGTAACGGTGACCTGCGCACCGGGGGTGCCCGCCCAGCATCGCCCGGACCGGCGGGCCACGGCAACGCATTTCCGGGGGCAAGTGCCGGATTGCCGACAGGAGAGGAAGCCAACGCAACCAAACCGTGAGCGCATTGTCCAAGCGACGAGGGCATCGATCGGTATGCTCAGAGCCCTCACGGTGAGCGAGCAGCGGGGGCAGCGGATGACCGGAGAGTCACACACCGAATCGATCCTGGAGTCGCCGCGGCGGCAGCCGGGACGCACCAGGGGACTGATCGCGGCGGCCGTGGTCGTGGTGCTCGCGGTGGTCGCCGGGGTCGTCGTGTGGCAGACCCGGGACGACGCCGCGTCAACCCCGGAGAGCGCGTCCGTCCCGCAGCAGCAGAAGGCGTCGGAGCTGTACGCGGCCGACGGCAGGACGCTCATCGCGCGGTTCGACACCGACGACCCCCGGGAGAGCTGCCTGCGGGTGCCGGTGAACGACTGGGGTACTACTGCGACGCCGTCGTCACGTGGTGGCAGGCGCAGGCGGCCTTCGGCGACGACGAGGCGCAGCGGCGCGATCGGTTGCGGCACGGCGGGTACAAGATAGGCGGTTCGCTTGATCCGCAGCTCCAGCAGGGCGCCAAGCAGCGGGTCGACCAGGTGGTGCCGGTCGCCGACGGGAAGCTCTTCACGCTCGCCACGATCGAGCCGGGGACCGGGCTGATCCGCGCCATGGCGGCCAACCGCACCTTCAAGCGGCCGCCGCCCGGTCCGAGTGCGACCGACACGGGGCAGCCGCCGTGGCGGGCGTCCGGGCCGGACCTCGTGGACCCGCTGGTCGCCGGTAACGCCGAGACGCCGGGGGGCCAGGCCGGCGCGCCGTTCCTGATGTTCACGCTGGCGGCGGCGCTGGAGAGCGGCATGACGCTGGACCACACGATCGACACGAAGCGGCGGTACGTGTCGAAGTATGTCATCGACCCGAACAGCCCGGCCGCCTGCGAGGGGCCGCACTACTGCCCGGCGAACAGCGGCGATCCGGCGTACCTGTCGGGCAGGCGCACCATGTGGGACGGGTTCCGGCACGCGGTCGTGACGTACTTCATCCCGCTGGAGGAGCAGCTCGGCGCGGAAACCGTGATCGCCATGGCCAAGCGCCTCGGCATCGGGTTCCGGGCGCCGGAGGACAAGATGCTCAGCGACAACGGCAAGATGTGGGGCGCGTTCACCCTGGGCGTCTCCGCGACCACCACGCTCGACCTGGCCAACGCGTACGCCACGCTGGCCGCCGACGGCAAGCGCTGCGACCCGCTGCCGGTGGCCAAGGTCGACGACGCCGGCGGGCAGGCGGTCGAGGGCATCGGGCCGCACTGCGAGCAGGTCCTGCGCCCCGAGGTGGCCCGGGCCGCGATGGACGCCGGCCGGTGCCCGGTGGGCGACAGGTCCGCGTTCGGCGACCGATGCGGCGGCGGTACCGTCCCCGCCACCACCGTCCGCGCCACCGTCGGCCGTCCCGTGGCGGGGCAGTCGGGGCTGGGCGCGAAGGGTCAGAACTTCTCCCTCGTGGTGGCGGCGCCGCAACTGGTCACCGCGGGCATGGTCGGCGCGGCCCCGGGCCAGTACGGCGCGATGGCGGCCGCCCCGCTCGCCGCGGGCGTCCCCAACGCCGCCGTCGGCGCGATCGCCGCCGTGCAGCGCGACGGCCTCGCGCCCCTGCCCAGCCGCGACTTCACGGCACCGCCCAAGGAGCTCGCGGTCAGTGGGAGTTGATGAGATCGGCCAGGGTGACCGCGTCGAGGTAGTCCAGCCGGACCCGGTTGGCGCGGTCCCACAGGTGGTGCAGCCGCTCGATCGCCCGGTCCGGCGGCAGGTCGTCGTGGCCGGCCGGCGGGTCCTGACCGGGGCCGTCCAGGCGGCGCACGATCTCGCCGAGGGTCAGTGAGGCCGGCGGGTGGGCGAGCGCGTACCCGCCGCCGGTGCCCCGCTGGACCTGCACGAGGTCGGCCCGGCGCAGGTCGGCGAGCAGGTCGTAGAGGTATCCGGGCGGGATCGCCTGGGCGTCGGCCACGTCCTGGGCCTTGACCGTCTGCGGCGCGGCGCCGGCCAGGGCGACCAGCGCCCGGATCGAGTACTCGATGCGCTTGGGCAGCATGCGAACCGAGGCCGTCACACGGCGGCCAGGGTGCGGGCCTCGGCGGAGGGGCTGAAGTACACCGTGTCGCCGGGCTTGACGTCGATTGCCTTCGCGCCCGCCCGGGTCAGCTGGGCCCAGACGTCGCGCTCGCCCGCGCGGGCCTCGATGCGCACCTCGAAGCCGAGGGACACGATCCGGGTGACGGTCGCCTCGGTACCCCCGGGTTCGCGCGACAGGGCCACGTCGTGCGGGCGCACCAGCTTGCCGTCCAGGTGCGTGACCGGGCCGAGGAAGCTCATCACGAACGGGTTGGCCGGGTTCTCGTAGATGTCGCCGGGCGTGCCGACCTGCTGCACGATCCCGTCGGCGAGGACCACGATCGAGTCGGAGACGTCCATCGCCTCCTCCTGGTCGTGCGTGACGAACACCGTGGTCACGTGGACCTCGTCGTGCAGCCGGCGCAGCCACGTGCGCAGCTCCTTGCGCACCTGCGCGTCGAGGGCGCCGAACGGCTCGTCGAGCAGCAGCACCTGCGGCTCCGGGGCCAGCGCGCGGGCCAGGGCCATCCGCTGGCGCTGCCCGCCGGACAGCTGCGCCGGGTAGCGGTCGGCGAACTGGTCGAGGTGCACGAGTTCGAGCAGTTCCATGACCCGCTTGCGGATGTCCGCCTTCGGGCGGCGGCGCACCTCGAGGCCGAAGGCGACGTTGCGGTACACCGTCATGTGCTTGAACGCCGCGTAGTGCTGGAACACGAAGCCGACATTGCGCCGCTGCGGGGTGAGCCCGGTCGCGTCGACCTCGTTGATGCGCACCGAGCCGGTGTCGGGCCGCTCCAGGCCGGCGATCACGCGCAGCAGGGTCGACTTGCCGCCGCCGCTCGGGCCGAGCAGGGCGGTGAGCGACCCGGAGGCGATGTCGACGGAGATGTCGCGCAGCACCGGCGTCTTGCCGAACGACTTGTTCACGTCGCGCACTTCGATGGCCATCAGGCGTTCTCTTTCGGCCGCAGGAGCTTGGTGATGAGCAGGATGACGATCGCGATCAGGGCCAGCGCGCTGGCGGTGGTGAACGCCGCGGTCTGGTCGTAGTTCTGGTACCGCTCCTCGACGAACAGCGTCGCCGTCTGGGTCTGCCCGACGAGGCGGCCGGAGACGACGGCGACCGCGCCGTACTCGCCGAGCGCGCGGGCCAGGCAGAGCACCACGCCGTAGCCGAGCGCGCCGCGGATGCCGGGGATCGTGATCCGCAGGAACGTCTGCCAGCGCGACGCGCCGAGGGTGTGGGCGGCCTGTTCCTGCTCGTCGCCCATCTCCTCCAGCACCGGCACGATCGCTCGCACGACGAGCGGGAGGGAGACGAAGATGGTGGCGAGCACCATGCCGGGCAGCGAGAAGATGACCTGCAGCCCATTGCGCTCGAGCCAGCCGCCGGCCGGGGCGAACTTGCCGTACACGAGGATCAGGGCGAGGCCGACGACCACCGGCGACACGGCCAGCGGCAGGTCGATGAGGGCGCCGAACAGCCGCTTGCCGGGGAAGCGGTGCCGCACGAGCAGCAGCGCGGCCAGGACGCCGAACAGCGTGTTGGCCAGCACCGACCAGATCGCCACGGACAGCGTGACGGCGAACGCGTGGGTGGCGTTCTCCGACGTGAGCGTGTCGATGACCGGGCGCAGGCCGTGCTCGAAGGTGCGCCAGATGACCAGGCCGACCGGCAGCACGAGCAGGAACAGCAGGTAGACAAGGGCCAGGATGCGCAACGGGTACTTAGCCACGGCGGGCACTCCAGCGCTGGAAGAGGTCGAGGGCGATCAGCACCACGAAGGCGACGACGAGCAGCACGGTGGAGATGGCCGCCGCCGACGTCGTGTCGTCGCTCTCGATGCGACCGAAAATGTTCACCGCGGACACCTGGGTCTCGAACGGGATGCTGCCGGTGAGCAGGTTCGTCGAGCCGTACTCGGCGATCGCCCGGGTGAAGGCCAGCCCGGCGCCCGAGATCATGGCCGGGGCCAGGTTGGGCAGGATGATCCGGCGGAACGTCGTGAACGGCGAGGCGCCCAGCGAGTAGGCGGCCTGCTCCATGTCCCGGTCCAGCTCGCGCAGGACGGGCTGCACGGTGCGCACGACGAACGGCAGCGTGACGAACAGCAGGGCGACCCCGACGCTGAAGCGGGTGTAGGCGATGTTGATGCCGATCGGGCTGTTGGTGCCGTACAGCGCGAGCAGCACCAGGCCGGCCACGATCGTCGGCAGCGCGAACGGCAGGTCGATGAGCGTGTCGACGAGTCCCTTGCCGGGGAACTTGTCCCGCTCGAGCACCCACGCGATGACGGTGCCCATGACGACGTTGACGAGCGCCACGATCAGCGAGGCGCCGACGGTGAGCTTCAGGGCGGCCCAGGCGTCCGGGGTCTGCACGGCCCGCCAGAACGTGTCCCATCCGCCCTCGGTCGAGCGCCACACGACGGCGGCGAGCGGGATGAGCACGATCAGGCTGAGGTACAGCACCGCCGTGCCCAGGCTGAGCGCCGTGCCGACCCGGGGCCGGGGGCGGCGTACACGCGGCCCGGCCGGGCCCGGCGCGGTGCCGGACCCGGTGGGCTTGCTGACGGCCGTGGCGGTCATTACTTGGACGCCGCCGGGCTGGGGGCGGCCGAGGTGGAGATGCCGAGCTTCTGCTCGATCGAGGCCATCACGCTGTTGCCCGGGTCGAACAGTTCCTTGTTCACCTTCGACCAGCCGCCGAGGTCACCGATGGTGAACAGGCCGGACGGGGTCGGGAAGGTGCGGCCGCCGGCGTCCTTGACGACCGGGCGGTAGCCGTTGTCGGCCCAGATCTTCTGCGCCTCGGCCGTGTGCAGGTAGTCCACGAACGCCTTGGCCTCGGCCGGGTGGGCGCTGTTGCTGGTCACCGCGATCGGGTTCTCGATCAGGATCGTGTCGTCGGGCACGGTGTAGTCCACGGCCTGGCCGTTCTTCTGGGCGAAGAGGGCCTCGTTCTCGTACGAGATGAAGGCGTCACCCTTGCCGCTGGTGAACGTCTGCAGCGAGGCGCGGCCGCTGTTGTCCTGCACCGGAACGTTCTTGAACAGCGAGTCGAGGAACGCCGCCCCGGCCGCCGCGTCCTTGCCCTTGTTCGTCTTGGCCCCGTAGGCGGCCAGGATGTTCCACTTGGCGCCGCCCGAGGTGAACGGGTTCGGGGTGAGCACCTGCACGCCCGGCTTGGTCAGGTCGTCCCAGGTCTTGAGGTTCTTCGGGTTGCCCTTGCGGGTGCCGATGACCGCGACGGAGTCGGTGATCATGCCCTTGTACTGGTCACTGTTCCAGCCGGCGTCGACCAGCTTGGCGGTCACCAGGCGGGTGATGTCCGGCTCCAGCGAGAACGCGACGACGTCGGCCTTGAGGCCGCTGGCCACCGCGCGGCTCTGGTCGCCGGAGGCGCCGTAGGACTGGGTGAACTTCACGTTCTTGCCGGCGTCGGTCTTCTGGAACGCGGCGATGAGCTGCTCGTACGCCGCCTGCGGGGTCGAGTAGGCGACGAGCGACAGGGTCACGGCGCCGCCGCTGTCCGCGGAGGTCGAGTTGTCGGCGGTGCCGGCGCAGGCGGTCAGCGCGGTCCCGGGGAGGAGTAACGCGGCACTGACGGCGAGCGCGCGGGTACGCAGCTTCACGGGGAGCCATCCTTGGGGGAGGTCATTCTCTACGTTGTCTACTTAGTGAGTAGGTAATGTAGTGAAGATGGCCCTCGTTCGTCAATCCCACTCACCAGATGGGATTACGCGGAACCTTTACGCGGGACGGTCGGGAAGGACCCGCTCCTCGTGATCGAGCTCGCGCTCCAGCCGGCGCAGCGCCTCGTCCGACAGCAGGCCCGCGTCCCGGCGGCGCAGCAGCTCGTCGCGCTGCGCCTCGATCGCCAGCCGCCGGATCCGCAGAGCGGACTCGTAGCGCTCCGACACCGGCAGCTCGTCGGAGTCAGCGTCCTTGAGCAGGTCGAGGCGGTGCTCGTACCGTCGCAGCCGCTCCTTGAGCTTGCGCCGCAGCGACTCGATCTCGGCGCGCTCGGCCGGCTCGTCCTGGTCGAGATCGTCGAGCCGGTCGAGCGCCGCGTGCACCGTCGCCGCCCGCGCCTCGTTGCGCTCCCGCGCGTCGTCGACCGCGTTGTGCCGCAGCTTGAGCAGCCGGACCAGCGGCGCGAAGGACAGCCCCTGCCCGACCAGCGTGACCAGCACCACCACGAACGTGCAGAACAGCAGCAGGTCCCGGTCCGGGAACGGCTCGCCGGCGTCGGTGACCAGCGGGATCGTGAACACCGCGGCCAGGCTGATCACCCCGCGGGTCCCGGCCCAGCTCAGCGCGGCGATCTCGCGACCGGCCAGCCCCTCGTCCTCGCGGCGCAGCAGCAGGTGCGCGGCCTGCGTCAGCACCAGCCACACCGGCCGCAGCAGCAGGGTCACGCCCACTGAGATGGCCAGCGCGGTCACGATGGTTCCCGTTGTGTACTGCCGGAGCCCCCGCAACACCGCCGGAAGCTGCTGCCCGATGAGCAGGAACACGAGCCCCTCGAGCAGGAAATCGACCAGCCGCCACACGGCAGTGGTCTGCAGACGGCTCGCCCCGGTCCCCGAGCGCGGCGTGTCGTGCCCCACGATCAGCCCGGCCACGACCACCGCCAGCACGCCGCTGACGTGCAGGCGCTCACCGACGAGATACGCCACGAACGGCGTGGCCAGCGACAGCGCGTTGGCCAGCAGCGCGTCCTTGGCGATCGGGCGCAGCATCCGCACCAGGTAGGCCACCCCGACCCCGACCGCGGTGCCCCCGGCCGCCGCGAGCAGGAACAACCCGGCCGCCATCGGCGCCGAGAAGTGCCCGCCGACCGCCGCCGCCACCGCGACGTTGAGGATGGTCAGCGCGGTCGCGTCGTTGAGCAGCCCCTCGCCCTGGATGATCGTGATCAGCCGCGGCGGCAGCCCGACCTTGCGCCCGACGGCGAGCGCGGCCACCGGGTCCGGCGGCGCGCAGGCGGCCCCGACGGCCACCCCGGCGGCGAGCGTCGCCCCGGTCACGAACAGCGCGAACCCGGCCCCGATCAGGATCGCCGTGGCCAGCACCAGCAGCACCGAGAGTCCGATCACGATCCGCAGGTTGGCCCGGATGGCGAGCAGGGACGAGTCGAGCGCCGCGGAGTACAGCAGCGGCGGCAGGATGAACGTGAGCGCGATGTGCGGGTCCAGCGAGATGTTCGGGCCGGGCAGCAGCGCGTAGAGGATGCCGACGACCGGCAGCAGCGCGGCGGCGGGCAGGCCGGTCCGCTCGCCGATCCAGCGCACCGCCGCCACGATGGCCAGGGCGCCCAGCGCAAGCAGCAGCAACGTCTCGGGGCTCACCCTGTTGACCTTATGTCGCGTTCAGCCACCTCGCCGGGCGCGCGCCAAGATGGGCATTTCTGCCCACGCCCCGGCCCGGCGCCGTGGCTACCGTCCCGGGCCATGACAAGTGCGAGCGGGAAGGCCGTGGTCAGCCTGATCACCGGCCTGGAGGACGCGGAACGGGTCACGGTGGCGTTCCTCGTCGCCGTCGGGGCGGCCGAGTCGGGCCGGCCGACCCTGATGTTCCTGACCAAGGAGGCGGCCCGGCTGGCCGTGACCGGGGTGGCGACGGCGGTCGCGTGCGAGGGCTGCCCACCCCTGGCCGGCCTCGTCGCGCGGTACGCGGCGGCCGGCGGGCGGTACCTCGTCTGCCCGATCTGCTTCGATGCCCGGCACCTCGACAAGGCCGCGCTCATCGACGGCGCCACCCTCGGCGGGACCGTGCCGATGTGGGAGTGGATCGGTGATTCCGGCGCGACGACGTTCTCCTACTGATCTCACCCGCTCGCCCGGGAGGGCGAAATCGATGGCGGTGGCCAGTGCATCTGCCGGGCCCGTGCTAAAGTTGGCGTGTTGCAAGCTTGATTTCCACATACGTTGCCGCGCCCGTGGGTATCGCACCCACGGGCGCGGTCAGTATTGCCGGGTTTCCGGAAGCAGGGTCATCAAAGCGGCGACGCGAGCGAGGCCACACGGTGTGGCCTCCGACTGCTCTGCGAAGGAGACAGCTATGACCGTCGGCACTGTGAAGTGGTTCAACGCGGAAAAGGGCTTCGGCTTCATCTCGCCCGATGGCGGCGGCCCGGACGTGTTCGCGCACTACTCCGCGATCTCCGCGGGCGGCTTCCGCAGCCTCGAGGAGAACCAGCGGGTCGAGTTCGAGATCACGCAGGGCCAGAAGGGCCCGCAGGCGGCGAACATCCGCGCCATCTGAACCACAGATGAACAGTGAACGGCGCCCGGCCAATGTGGCCGGGCGCCGTTTCTGTTCTTGATTAACGTCCGCCGCGCCGGCCGGGCCAGGCCCGGGACGAGAACGCGGCGGCACCGGTGCGCGGCTGGGCCGCGACCGTCTCCGCCGGGGCGTGCCGCGTGGACGCGGAAGCCGGCTTCGCCCCGCCGCGCCGGCCCCGGCCGCCGTTGGCGGTCTGCGGCTTGCGCTGCTGGGGACGGCCGTTCGCGACCGGTTCGGGGGAGGCCGCCGGCTGCTGCGGTACCAGCACCCGCTCGCCCGGGGCCAAGGTGTGCAGCAGCGGGTCACCCGGGCGCAGCCGCGTCGTGGTGGCCTTGATCCCGGCCTTGCGCGTCAGCTCCTGCACCTCGGCCGCCTGCCCGGCGGTCATCAGCGTGACCACCGTGCCGGTCGCCCCGGCGCGGGCGGTGCGGCCCGAGCGGTGCAGGTACGCCTTGTGCTCCGACGGCGGGTCCGCGTGCACGACGAGCGACACGTCCTCCACGTCGATGCCCCGCGCCGCGATGTCCGTGGCCACGAGCGTGCGCACGTCCCCGTCGGAGAAGGCGCGCAGGTTGCGGGTCCGGGCCGCCTGGGCCAGGTTCCCGTGCAGCTCCACGGCCGGCACCCCGGCGGTCACGAGCCGGCGGGTGAGCGCCCGCGCCCCGCGCTTGGTCCGGGTGAACACCACGGTCCGCCCGGGCGCCGCGGTCAGCTCGACCAGCACCGCGAACCGGTCCTCGGCGTGCACGTGCAGCACGTGGTGGGTCATCGCGGCGACCGGGGACAGCGCCGTGTCGACGCTGTGCTCGACCGGGTTGCTGAGGTACCGCCGCACGAGCACGTCCACGCCGGCGTCCAGCGTGGCCGAGAACAGCAGCCGCTGGCCGGTCCGCGGGGTCTGGTCGAGCAGGCGCCGTACCACGGGAAGGAACCCGAGGTCGGCCATGTGATCGGCCTCGTCCAGCACGGTGATCTCGATCGCGTCGAGCCGCGCGTGGCCGCCGTCGACCAGGTCGGCGAGCCGGCCCGGGCACGCGACCAGCACGTCGACGCCGGAGCGCAGCGCGTTGACCTGCGGGCCGGACGCGACGCCGCCGAAGACGGTGGCCGTGCGCAGGCCGACCGCCTGGGCCAGCGGGGCCATCACGGTGTGGATCTGGGTGGCCAGCTCGCGGGTCGGGGCGAGGATCAGCGCCCGCGGCCGGCCCGCCGCCCGCTTGGGCTTGGCGGTGGCGGCGAGCCTGGTCAGGACCGCGAGCACGAAGGCGTAGGTCTTGCCGGAGCCGGTGCGGCCCCGGCCGAGCACATCGCGCCCGGCGAGCGCGTCGGGCAGGGTCGCGGCCTGGATCGGGAACGGGCTGTCAACGCCGTTCGCCGCGAGGACACGGGTGAGCGCGCTGGGCACGCCAAGATCAGCAAACGTAGGGCGGCGGGCCGCCATGAACTCTCCGAACGTCGAAGGGGATATCCCGCCCGGCGCAGGCCGTCGTGGCCGCGGCAACGTGGCGTGGGACATCGAGCGCGGCCGCCAGGGAGGGCGGCCTCGACGTCAGTCTACCTGATCCCGGGCAATGGTGATCAGGGCGCTACAACCTGCCACCGGCTGCTCCCGGCCCGCCACGCGCCGGCCAGGATCTCGGCCGACTGCTGGCCGGGGCACTGGTGGATCTTCGACCGGCCGGAACCGCCGCCGACCCGGGCCTCGACCTCCCAGGACTCGCCATTGGTTCGGATGTAGATGTCCCTACGTCCCCGCACGCTGTTGTCGCCGTTCCACCAATGACGCTCAATTCTCACTCACTGACCGTATAGCACCGGACCGGAGCCGGAAAAGTCACAGCTCAGGCAAGCTTTTCCAGCGCTCTGGCCGACGCCGAGCCCGGATCGGCCGTGAGGAACACCACCTGCTGGTCGTCGCCGGGGACTTCGAGCACGTCACAGTGCACGTGCAGGGAGCCGAGGACCGGGTGCTCAATGATCTTCGAGCGGTGTCCCGGGGCCCGGACCGGATTCTGGGCCCACACGTGGCGGAACTCCTCGCTCACGCTGAGTTCATCCAGCAGCCGCGCGAGGGGTTCGTCGTGTGGGTAGCGGTCGGCGGCGGCCCGCAGCCGGGCGACCGCGATGTGCCCGAACTCCTCCGCACCGGAGCTCGCCGGTGGGCCGCCGAGGAAGCGCCGGCGGGCCAGGTTGGGGTGGTCGCCGAGGCCGGTCAGCAGCGCCGCGGCGAGCGGGTTCCAGGCGATCACGTCGTACGCGGCCGAGGTGACCACCGCCGCCGCGTCGACCCGGTGCAGCAGCCCGGCGACGTAGGGCCGCACCCGGCGGGACGGTCCGGGCGGGGCGGCCGGGGCGGTCCCGGCCAGGCGGAACAGGTGGGTGCGCTCGGCCGGGTCGAGGCGCAGGGCGGCGCCGAGCGCGTCGAGGATGCGCCGGGACGGCTGGGGGCCGCGGGCCTGTTCGAGGCGGGCGTAGTACTCGACGGACATCGCCGCCAGCCCGGCGACCTCCTCGCGCCGCAGGCCGGGGGTCCTGCGCCGGGGTCCGGCGGGCAGGCCCACGTCGTGCGGCCGCAGGGCCTCGCGCCGGTCCCGCAGGAAGCGCCCGAGTTCCGCGCGCGCCATGGCCGCCTCCTCGTGTTCCAGGCATCGGTTGTACCTGGAATGCCCCGATCGGACGCGCCAGGCTCTCCGCATGAGCAACTTTTCCACGGCGTTGGTCACCGGCGCCAACAAGGGCATCGGCCGGCACATCGCCCAGCAGCTCGCGGCGGCCGGGTTGACCGTCTACGTCGGGGCCCGGGACCTCGGCCGGGGCGAGGAGGCGGCGGCCGCGATCGGCGGGCGGGCGATCCAGCTCGACGTGACCGACCAGGCGAGCATCGACGCGGCGAGCGCCGCCGTGCCGGAGCTGGACATCCTCGTGAACAACGCCGGGATCATCGCCGACGACGGTGGCGCGCCGCCGGACAGCAGCGTGGCGGCGTTCCGGACGACGTACGAGACGAACGTGTTCGGCGTGCTCGCGGTCACCAACGCGTTCCTGCCGGCGCTGCGCCGCTCGAAGCATCCGCGGATCGTGAACATCTCCAGCGGGACGGGCTCGCTGACGTGGAGCGCGGCGGGCGGGTTGTACCAGACGGCCGGTACCGGTGCGGCCTATCGCTCCTCGAAGGCGGCCCTCAACGCGCTGACCCTGTTCTATGCCCAGGCGCTGCCCGGGTTCCGGGTCAACGCCCTGGCCCCGGGTCTGCGCCGGACCGACCTGAACTCCCGCGCGCAGACCGCGGACGGCGATCCGGCGGAGGCGGCCGCGGCGGCGGTGCGGCTGGCGCTGCTGGACGACGACGGCCCGACCGGCCTCTTCCATCAGTACGACGGAACCGTTGCTCCATGGTAAGGATGTCCAAAAGACTGATCTTTGCAGTGGCCAAGGTCACGATACTGAGTGGGTGCTCGTCAGCGACGTCATGACGGCGTTCCCGGCGTACATCCGGCTCGGCGCGACCATCCGCCGGGCCGCCGAGGTGATCAGTGTGTCCGAGGTCGGGCAGCTCATGGTGCTCGACCACGACGGGCGGTTCGTCGGCGCGCTTGCCGAGGAGGACCTGGTGCGGGCCATGCTGCCCGGGTTCGACGACGTGACCGCGGCCGGCGGCACCCTGGCCGACGCGTTCGCGCTGTTCCTGGAGCGCGGCCGCACCCTCGCCGACCGGGTCGTCGACCCCCTGGTCGTGCGGGACACCGCGACGGTACGGCCGGCCGACGAGCTGGCCCGCGCCGCGATCGTGATGCTCGAGCGGAACCTGCGCCGGCTCCCCGTGGTCGACGACGGCGCCCTCGTGGGGACGCTGTCGCGGGCCGACCTGTGCCGCGCGGTGATCTACCATTCCTGACCTCCGGCTGCGGCTCACCGATCGGCACACCCGCGAGACGACCGAGCGGGTGTGCCCGCTGCCGGTCGTGCTCGGCCGGGGCGGCGGCAGCACGGGAGACGGGGGCGGCGGCAGCCTGGGAGCGGTGGTCGCGCTCGACGACCGGGACGTCTCCCGCCGCCACGCCCGGCTGGACCTGGACGGGGACCGGCTCGTGCTGACCGACCTCGGCAGCACCAACGGCACCTTCGTCAACGACGCCCGGGTCACCCGGCACGTGCTGGAAGCGGGCGACCGGCTGCGCATCGGACGGTACGAGCTGGCCTTCTGGTTCGTGGATCCCGATGTCACCGCGCTCATGGACGCGGGCCAGCTCACCTCGCTGCACCCGGTCGGGCGGCCCAGCGTCGCGGCCCGGCGGGTCATCGAGGCGGCCGAGGCGCACAACCGGCAGGCCGGGCACGAGCTGGACGGGTTCCTGTCGCTGGAGCACGGCTTCCTGCCGGTCGAGCCGCCGCTGACCGCGTTCCCGGAGTCGCACCGGGCCTGGGACGAGATGACCGACCGGCTGCCCGAGCTGTTCCGGCGGCTGGCGCTGCGCCGGGCCTTCGACGCGCTGCCCGTCCTCGACGCGCGGCCCGAGGCGCTGCCCGACCGGTATCTCCTGCGCGCCTCGACGCTGCTCGGGGTGTTCGCGCACGCGTACCAGTACATGGCCATCGACCCGCCCGCCGCACTGCCCGACGCGCTGCTGCGGCCGTGGCAGACGGTGTCGGCGCGGCTGGGCAAGCAGCAGCCGGCGGTGTCCTACATCGACCTGTTCTTCTACAACTGGCGGCTGCGCGATCCGGCCGGCCCGCGGGCCCTCGCGAACCTGGACCTGCTGGTGCCGACCTGGAACAACGCCGCCGAGCGGGTCTTCTACCTGGTCACCACCGAGTTCGCGATGGGCCTGACGCCGGTGCTGCGGGCGATGGTCGAGGCGCAGGAGGCGGTGGTCGCCGACGATCCGCAGTTGGTCGAGCGGGCTTTGCTGGTCGTGCTGGAGCGCCTGCAGCACGTGACCCAGGTGGTGTACCCGCAGATCGACCCCAACCCCCGCGCCCGCCGCCCGCTCGACCAGGTGCTGTGGGCCAAGACCGTCGGCACCGCCGGTGTCCCGATCTTCGACGGCGCGCCGAGCCCCAGCGGCACCGCCCAGCCCCAGGTCCACGCGATCGACGCGTTCCTGGAGCGGCGCGACTACGGCTCGCTGGTCGGGCAGCAGAGCACCTACCTGGCCGGGTTCTTCCCGCGGCACTGGCAGGAGCTGGTGGCCGCGCTGCGGGAGGTGTCGGTCCGCCAGTACATCGAGCAGACCCGCAACAGCACCCTGCGCGGCGTGTACAACGCGGTCCTCGACGCCTACGTCGGCGACCGGGGCTGGATGGGCCTGCACCGGATCAAGGCGTACGGGTTCCTGGAGGTGTCGTTCAAGGTCGGCCGGCAGGTGACCACCGGCGCCCGGTTCACCGGCCTGTTCAAGGACCGCACCTGGGACAAGGTCGACGGCGAGCTGGCCGTGGTCCGCGACGAGCGCCGCCCGCCGGTCGGCCCGCCGGTGGTGTTCGGCACCGCCCGCCGCGGCCGGGTGGTCACCGGCGACTCCGGCCGGTGGACCTGCTACCTCGACCTCGACGTGACCGGGCAGGGCGTGCACCACCAGCCCGGCGACCGCGTCGGGGTGCTGGCCGAGCACGATGACGAGCTTGTCCGCCGTACCGTGGCGGCGTTGCAGGCGACCGGCGACGAACTCGTCGGCCTCACCCCGCGCTGGCGGGCCGCCGTCGCCTGCCGGGCCGGCTTCGGCGAGGTCGACGTGCTGCCGCTGCGCACCCTGCTCCGCTTCGCGCGGCTGCGCCCGATCGGCCGGGACGTGGCCAAGCGGCTCGTCCGGCTCACCGCCGTCGGCTCCTGGCAGCGTGTCGTGGACGCGCGCATGGAGGACCAGTGGGAGCTGTGGGACGTGCTGAACCTGCTGTACGCGGGCGGGTACGACGTCACCCGGCTGTGGAAGGCCGGCCCGGGGGAGCCCGACGCGTTCTGCGCGCTCGTGCCGCCGGAACCGTTCCGCCTGTACTCGATCGCCTCCGCCCCGCCGCCCGGCAAACCCGCGACGACGCTGCGGCTGGTGGTGGCCGGGCTGGAGTACACCTCGGCGCGCACCCCGTGGTCGTACCCGCGCCCGCGCCAGGGCGCCGCCTCGCACTTCCTGCGCCGCGCGGCCGCCGAGGGCCGCAAGCGGATCCCGCTGCAGATCGTGCCCACGCCCCGGTTCCGGCTGCCCGCCGACCCGGACGTGCCGGTCGTCATGTTCGCGGCCGGCTCCGGCATCGCCCCGTTCCTCGGCTTCCTGGCCGGCCGCGAGCGCCACCTCTACCTCGGCGTCCGCACCCCCGCCGAGTTCGTCGAGCACGAGGCCCGGCAGTTGCTGGACGCGGCGGCGGCCGACGGCCGGCTCCGGCTGGAGGTCGCGTTCTCCCGCGCCGACAAGTCCGTCGCCTTCGACGGCAAGACCCACACCGTGCTCGACGGTCACCGCCGGCGCGTCGACGCCATCATTGCCAACGACGCGGTTGTACTGCGTGAGCTCCTGCGCCCGGTCGAGGACGGCGGCCGCGGGGCGCACTTCTACGTCTGCGGCAGCGCCCCGTTCGCCGCCGCCGTGGTCCGCGCGCTGACCGGCATCGCGCCGGGCGACGGCCGCGAGTACATGCGCCGGCTGGTCGCCGAGGGGCGGCTGGGGGAGGACGTGTTCACGACGTACCTCGGCCACGCCCAGCAGGGCCCCCGCTTCGACGTGTCGGACCTGGCCCGGCACAACACCGAGGAGGCCGGCCACTGGATGGCGATCGGCGGCGCCGTCTTCGACGTGACCGAGTTCGTCCACCTGCACATCGGCGGCCCGCACATCGTGCGCAACCACGCCGGGCTGGACGCGACCGCCGCCTACCGCAAGGTGCTGCACCACGCCCACGCCGAGATCGACGCCCAGCTGGCCATGTACCAGATCGGCCACCTGCGCCGGCTGTCCTTCGGCGCCCGCTGGGGCGTGGTCCTGACCGAGGCCGGCCTGCGCGCGCTGCCCCTGGAGGAGCTGTTCCGGACCTGGGTCCGGTTCGTCTACCTGCTCGTCGGCATGGAGAACGCGCTCACCGCCGACTACGGCTTCACCGCGGCCGTGGCCACGCTGGGCGAGGACCCGGCGGAGCTCACCCCGTTCAAGGCCCAGTACGTCCTGGAGGCCCACCGCCGCTTCCTGGTCAGTTACCTCGACGGCCTGCTGCAGGACGATCTGCGGGTGCTGTGGCAGCACACCGTCGGCTTCTGCGACCCGCACCAGGACGTGCGCGCCTACGACGCGGATGTGGCCGCGCTGGACGGCTCGTTCGTGCGCGGTTCGCTCACCGCGGCCAAGGAGTTGCTGCTCGCGGATGTCTCGCACCGCCAGGTGACCGCGCTGTGCCACGCGTACGCGGACGCTGACGTGCGGTTGCTGCGCGAGCTGAAGGAGGCGGTGCTCGAAGGGGTGCAAGCGTTCGAGCGGTTCGAGGCCGACGTGGTCGAACGCGCGGGTTCGGTGCTGCTCGCCTCGGTGCGCTCCGCGCTTGCCGCAGTCGGTGCCTATTTCACGCAGTTGGGTGACATGACCCGCGCTCAGGGGATTACGGCGAGCGACGGCACGGAACCCGCGATCCCACCCGACCGCGGCCTCCCGGGGCACGGCGGGCCGCTGGCGCTGCGAGACTGATCGGCATGTCGTACGACGTTGTTGCGCTGCGCGGTGAGTTTCCGGCTCTCTCGTCCGGGATCGCCTACTTCGACGGGCCCGGGGGGACGCAGACGCCCTCGGTCGTCGGCGCGGCGATCGCTTCCGCCCTGACCGGGCCGCTGTCCAACCGGGGGCGGACCTCGCGCTCCCAGCGCAACGCCGACGATGCGGTGACGGCGTTTCGTTCGGCGTACGCCGACCTGCTCGGCGTGCCCGCCGGCGGGGTGGTGTACGGGCGGAGTGCCACGCAGCTCACGTACGACTTCTCGCGGGCCCTCGCCAAGCAGTGGCAGCCGGGGGACGAGGTTGTGGTGTCGCGGCTCGACCACGACTGCAACGTCCGGCCCTGGGTGCAGGCGGCGGAGCGGGCCGGGGCGACCGTGCGCTGGATCGACTTCGACCCCGTGACGTCCGAGGTGGACCCGGCTTCGGTTGAGGCCGCCATCACCGATCGGACGCGGCTGGTCGCCGTCACGGGCGCGTCGAACCTGATCGGCACCCGGCCGCCGGTGCGGTCGATCGCCGACCGCGCGCATGCGGTGGGTGCGCTGGTCTACGTCGACGGGGTGCATCTGGCCGCGCACGCGCTGATCGACGTGCCTGCGCTGGGGGCGGACCTGTTCGTGTGCTCGCCGTACAAGCTGCTGGGGCCGCATTGTGGTGTCCTCGGCGCGGATCCCTCGCTGCTTGCTTCGTTGTGGCCGGACAAGCTGCTGCCGGCTACGGACGACGTGCCGGAGCGGTTCGAGCTGGGCACCCTGCCGTACGAGATCATGGCCGGTGCTACGGCCGCCGTCGACTTCCTCGCTGCGCTCGCGCCGGGTTCTTGTACTACGCGGCGTGAGCAGTTGCGGGCTTCGTGGGAGGCGATCGAGGTACACGAGACTCGGCTCTTGCGGTTGCTTGAAGACGGGATCGCTGGGCTTGGCGGGAATGCGGTCGTGCATTCACGCGCGGCCTCGCGGACCCCGACGCTGCTGGTCACGCTGCCGGGCCGGCGGACGTGGGATGCCTTCGAGTTCCTGGCGGCGCGGGACGTGCTGGCGCCGGCGGGGTCCTTCTACGCCTACGAGCCGTTCCGGCGGTTGGATGTGCCGGACGAGCACGGGCTGCGGCTGGGGCTGGCCCCGTACACCGACGAGGACGACATCGCCTGGGCCGTCGACGGGCTGCGGGACTTCCTGCTGAGTCCATGAGCGACGACGGCTTCGAGCGCGTTTCGGGCGCCGAGGATGTCAAACCGTGAAGCGTTCGGCGAAGCGGGCGGTGAACAGGTCGCGGCCCTTGCGTTCGTAGACCACCTCCGGCGCGGCCGGCGCGACCCCGGCGTGCGTCGGGAGCTGGCCGACCCCGCCGCGGGTGCCCAGCGGCAGGAGGATCCGGCGCTCCACGGGCGGCACGTACACCGCCGGCGGCTGTTCGCCGGACAGCTGGGCGGCGATGTTGCGCACCACGACCTCGGCGTGGGTCATCGCGTACGAGGCCATCTTCGGGTCCGGCAGGTCGACGATGTCGCCGAGGGCGTAGACGTGCTCGTAGCCGCGCACGTGCAGCCGGTCGGTCACCGGGACCAGACCCTGCGAGTTCAAGGGCGTCAACCGGCCGTCGGTCAGGTAGTCGGTGTTGACGTGCACGCCGAAGGCGCGGAACCAGATGTCCGCGGCGAGCACCCCGACCTGTCCGCGGCGGCCGGGTTCGAGCGCCGGGAGGGCGGGCAGGACGGTACCGAGGCGGAGTTCGACACCCAGCGCGTCCAGCCGGCGGTGCAGATCCGCGCGCACCTCCGGGAGGAATCCGGGCAGCAGCTGGGCGCCCCGGTCCACGACGAGCACCGACTTGTCCGGCCAGACCTCCTTGATCTCCCCGGCCAGCTCCAGCCCGACCGGGCCGGCCCCCGCGATCAGCACGCGCGTCGACGCGGCCAGCTCCTTGTGCGCGGCGCGCAGGTCGTCGAGCTGCTGGGCGATGGCGGTCGAGACCGGCTTCGCGGGGAACGGGTAGCTCGAACCGGTCGCCAGCACGACGTACTCAGCGTCCACCCGCGCACCCGAGGCGAGCGTCACGCCGCCCGGGTCGGCCGAGACCGCGCGGTCGTGCACCACCCGGCCGTGGGCGAGCAGCGACGCGAACGGGAAGAACGCGTTCGGGGCGAAATCCGGGCGGGTCAGGGCGCGCAGGGACGCGGCCGCGTTGACGAAGCCCTCCCGGGGATCGATCAGCGTCACGTCCGCCAGCGTGTCGAGGGACTTGGCGACCAGCGAGCCGCCGTACCCTCCGCCGACCACGATCACACGGGGCATGCCCAACCTCCTCCAGCGAGTTGACGCGTCAACTCTATACGACGCTGCACTAAGCTGGGCAACATGGACCTGCGGCCCGAGGAGTGGAAGCTCTGGAACGACTGGATGCAGGCCCAGCGCGTCCTGGCCCGCGAGCTCGACCGCGGCCTGCAGCGCGACCACGGCATCTCCAAGGCCGAGTTCAGCGTCCTCGTCACCCTGCACCAGGCGCAGGGCGGCCGGCTGCGCGTCGGGGAGCTCGCCGAGGCGCTCGACTGGGAGAAGAGCCGCGTCGCCCACCAGCTGACCCGGATGGAGCAGCGCGCGCTCGTCGAGCGGATCGCGCACGAACCCGGCGGCCGCCGCGCCGGGATCGGGCTCACCGCCAAGGGACGTGATGCGGTCCGGGACGCCATCCTGGGACACGCCGAGAACATCCGGCGGTACTTCTTCGACCCCCTCACCCCCGCACAGACCGACGCCATCCAGGCGTGGAGCCGGCACGTCCTCGACCGCAACGCTTGAGGGCTCAAGTTCCGGCCGGCGCGGCCGACGTCAGGGCGTGGTGCGAACTCATGGTGTGATCCAGGCGTACGGCTCGCTGGTCGCCGCCGCAGCGATGCTCGCCGCGAGTGCGGCGTGGGTGATCGCCGGCATCGGGCATGTGTGGAGCCATCCGGTCGTCGGCTGGTTGCCGTTGCCCGTGGTCGCGCTGCTCGCCGCGCGCGCGTGCTGGACGGCGGCCCGGCGGGGCGACCTCGACCAGGCGACGCGGCGGTTCTGGCGGCATCTCGGTCTCGCCTCGGTGCTGCTCGCCCTCGGCACGATCGCCAACGCGGTCGACGCCACCGGCGGGGCGGAGCCGTCGCAGAAGGTCGGGCCGTTCACCCTCGCCGGCTACCTGTCCGTGCTCGGGACCGTCCTGTTCGCGCTGCTGCGGCTGCCGTCGTGGCAGCGCAGCCGCAGCGACTGGATCCGCTTCGGCATCGACGCCTTCGTGGTGCTGATCACGGTCAGCGCGGTGCTGTGGCACTTCATCCTCCGCGACCACCGCGGCTGGGTCGGGCAGACCGGCAACGCCGGCGCGATGCTCTCGATCAGTCTGGTCGCGTTCGTGTCCATGGCGACGTTCGTGAAGGTCGCGTTCGCCGGGGCCGGACGGCTCGACCGGCGGGCCCTGCGCATCCTGGCCGGCGGGGCGGCGGTCAGCGCCGGGTTCGGCAGCCTGACGCCGCTGCTGGTCGCGCGGCCGTACCTGTCCACGAGCCTCGTCTCGGTGCCGATCGCGGCCCTGGCCATCCACCTGGCCGCGACGAGCCAGTTGCGCGCCGCCGACGGGCCGGCCGAGAAGCCGCGCAAGCGCCGGATCAGCATCGTGCCGTTCCTGGCCGTCGCCGGGGCCGACGGGCTGCTGCTGGCGACCAGCACCAACCAGCCCGGCGAGGTCCGCGCGATGGAGGCGGTCGCCGTCGCGCTCACCGGCCTGGTCATCGTCCGGCAGATCATCGCCCTGCGCGACAACCAGCGGCTGCTGACCACCGTCGACGCCCAGCTGCGCGAGCTGCACCGCTACCAGGACCGGCTCACCCACCAGGCGACCCACGACGCGCTGACCGACGCGGGCAACCGGATCCTGTTCGAGGAGTACACCCGGCGCCTGCTGGCCGAGGACCGCCGCTTCCGCGTCGCGCTGCTCGACCTCGACGACTTCAAGCTGGTCAATGACCGCCTCGGCCACCACGTCGGCGACCGGCTCATCACCGCCACCAGCACCCGCCTCGCGGCGACGGTCGGCGACCACGGCACCGTCGTGCGCCTCGGCGGTGACGAGTTCGCGTTGGTACTGACCGATGCCCACGACGTCGAGCCCCTCCTGGCCGGCGTGGTGGCGGCGGTCCAGCAGCCGGCCGACCTCGACGGCACCGTCGTCACCCCCGGCGTGAGCATGGGCGTCACCGACTCCCGCCCCGGCGACGACCCGGCGGAACTGCTGCGCCGGGCCGACGTCGCCATGTACGCGGCGAAGGGCTCCGGCGGGCGGCACTGGCAGTGGTTCGACCCGGGCATGGACCTCGCCGGGGCCGAGGCCGCCCGGCTCTCCGAGGACCTGCGCACCGCGCTGCGCGACGAGCAGTTGTTCCTGCTGTACCAGCCGATCGTGGAACTGCCCTCGGGCCGCCCGGCCGGGGCCGAGGCGCTGCTGCGCTGGCAGCACCCGACGCGCGGGCTGGTGCCGCCGGACGTGTTCATCCCGCTGGCCGAGCGCAGTGGGGCGATCGACGAGATCGGCACGTGGGTGCTCGGGCAGGCGTGCCGGCAGCTCGCCGACTGGCGGTACACCCACGGCGAGAACGGTCCGCGGATCAGCGTCAACGTCTCGGCCCGCCAGCTCGCCGACCCGGGCTTCGTGGACACGGTCGTGGCCATCCTGCGCCGGACCGGCGCCGACCCGGCCGGGCTGATCCTGGAGGTGACGGAGACCGCGGTGCTCAACACCGAGATCGCCGCCGACCAGTTGCGCCGGCTCAAGGAACTCGGGCTGCGGGTCGCCCTGGACGACTTCGGCACCGGGCACTCCTCGCTGAGCCTGCTGCTGAACTGCCCGGTCGACGTGCTCAAGGTGGACAAGTCGTTCGTCAGCGGGGCGGCGGCGGGCAGCGCGGGCGCGGTCATCGTCAAGAACCTCATCGGCTTCACGACCGACTTCGGCATCGACGCGGTGGCCGAGGGCGTGGAGACCGCGGAGCAGGCCGAGCGCCTCCACGCCGCCGGCTACCGCCTGGCCCAGGGCTATCACTTCGGCCGGCCGATGAGCGCGGCTTCATTTGCGGCCGCTTTCACGCGTTCCTTCGTCGGCACCTGAGCGTAGGCGAGGAACCCGAGCGAGCAGACCAGGGCGACCAGGCCGCCGTCCAGGGCCGCGCCGTGCTGCCAGGCCCACGCGATGCCGGCCGCGGCCAGCGCGATCCCGGCCAGCGCCGTTGCCGGTCGGGCGTGCGTGCCGAGGGCGGGCAGCCGCACCGACTCGAAGCGGTGGAACACCCGGACCAGGCCGACGAGGATCGCCACGCAGCCGACCAGCCACAGTGGACGGACGAGCCACCACTGTGGACCGGACTCCGGCAGCAGCAGGGCGGGCGCGACCAGTCCGGCGCCGACCAGCAGTACCATCGCGGGCAAATGCCAGAGGTAGATGGTCATCAGCGGCTTGTTGGCCTCGTCGAGCGTGCGCCGCCAGCGCTCGGTGCGCAGCGCCCCGCCGAACCGCCGCCCCAGCCAGGTGATCGCGGCGAATTGGGCCACCGCGAGGGCGACCAGGGCGCCGGTGGGCGGCGCGAGATTCGACACCGGCACGTCACTGAGGCCGATCATCGACGGTGGGTACGGGCCGAGCGCCACCATGCCCACGCACGTGGCCACGGCGCCGATCCCGGCCGCGGCGAGGGTTCCGGGCCGCGCCGAGCGCACCGCGCCGAGGGCGTAGGCGATGCCGAGCTGGTGCGCGAACAGCCAGACGAACGCGTAGTTGAGCACCGCGGCCCACTCGTGCCCGGCGAAGCGCACCGCGTCGACGCCCAGCGCGGCCGCCGCCAACGCCGCCGGCACGCCCCAGCCGAAGCGCCGCTGGGCCGCCACCATCGCCGGGGCGAGCGCCAGCACACCGAGGTAGACGGCGAGGAACCACAGCGGCTTCATTGCCGACAGGCTGACCGCGCGGCCGATCTGCGGGTGCCCGAGCCCGCCGGCCGCGCTCGCGACCAGCGCGACGACGCCGACGAGGACGACGGCCGGCACGACCAGCCGCGCCCCGCGCACCGCGAGGTACTGCGCGAACCGCCCCCGGTACGCGCCGGCGACCGCGGTGTTGGCCACCCCGCCGGCCAGGAAGATGACCGGCATGACCTGGATGCACCAGCTCGCGATCCAGGCCGCCGGGCCGCTGGGCAGGATCTCGACCCGGATCTGCCCGCCCGGCGCGGTGATGAGCGGCGTGAGCCAGTGCATGCCGAGCACGACGCCCATCGCGAGCACCCGCAGCAGGTCGATGAACGGATCCCGGACGGGCTTGGTGACAACGGCGGTCATGCCTACGATCCTTCAAAATCCGGGCCCCGAAGTCGGTACCCCGGACCCCCGAATGTGCGGGGGGTAAGCCCCACGCCGCGGGGTCAGGCCGGCACCTCCCAGACCCCGGCCCGGCTCGCGTCCAACCGGCACACCAGCAGCGCCCCGGTGATGAAGCAGTCCTGCGGATCGGCCTTGGCGTCGGCCCGGCCGAGCACCTTCGCCCGGCCGGTCGCCGGGTCGAGGACGCCGAGCAGCGGGCCGCCGGCGACGATCAGGCGGGGCTCGTCCAGGGCTCCGACGGGCGTCCAGCCGTCGAGCCGGGCGACCTGCCGGCCGGTGGCGGGCTCCAGGATGCGAATGCCGTCGGTACCGGGCGGCGCCATGAGGTACCGGCCCGTCAGGCGCACCCCGGACGGCGGCCCGTCCATCTTCCACAGCTCGCGGCCGGTGTCGCGGTCGAGCACGGTCGTCGGGCCCTGTTCGTCGCCGGTGCACAGCATCGGCCCGCACCAGAGCAGGTAGGCGGCCTTGTGCTCCCACAACCGCCGGCCGGTCGTCAGGTCGAACACGGTGGCCCGGTCGCCGGTGCGGTAGGCGAGCAGCCGGTCACCGGAGAGCGCGAACCCGTCGACGGCGCCGGGGCTCTCGAGGGTGACGGTGCGCACGACGGCGCCGGTGTCGGCGCGGTGCAGCCGCAGCGTGCCGCCGGCGTCGAGCACGGCGATCTGGACGCGCAGGTCGCCGGTGAACACGAGCCGCTGCGCGCCGCCCAGGGGCGGTTCGAGCGACCAGCGCGCGGCCCCGGTGGCCGGGTCGAGGCCGGCCATGTCCAGGGTGCCCGCGGCCGCGACGTGCTGGGCGAGCACGACGCCGTCGGCGCAGGTGCAGCCGTGGACGGCCGGGATCCAGCCGCTCTTGCGCCAGACCTCCGCTCCGGTACCGGCGTCGAGCCCGATCAGCACCGGATCGTTCAGGACGCTGACGACGACCCGCGTCGCGCCGGTGTACACCAGGTGTGCGCCCTCCGGCACCGGCGCCGACCACGCGCGGGCGCCGCCGGGCAGGCGGAACGCGGCGAGGATTCCGGCCGACATCACGTACATCGTGGACACGTCCCCGGCCACGGCGCTGATCCGGTCGCCCGCCAGGATCGCCACCGGGTCCCGGGCCGGCGCCGCGCCCGAGCCGCCGACCAGCAGCGGCACCAGCAGGATCGCGGCGGCCCACCAGCGGCGGTGGCGGGCGGGCCGCGGTCGTTCCGGGTCGTCGGCGGGGCGCGCGTCAAGATCGATGACCGTCGTCACGGATACATCATCGCGCAGCCGCGGGTTGTACAAATGTCGGACATCTGCATAGGATCTTGGCGTGTCGTTGCGCGGTCCCGTCCGGCAGGCGCCCCTGGTCATGCAGGTGGCCGAGCAGTTCCGGACGCTCATCCGCTCGGGAAGCTGGCCGGTCGGGCAGAAGATCCCCGGGGAGCATCAGCTGGCCGAGGAGCTCGGGGTCAGCCGCGGTACCGTCCGCGAGGCCCTCCGCGCGCTCAGCGTCACCGGCCTGCTCGACCCGCGCATCGGCGACGGCACCTATGTGCGCGCGACGGACGAGATCACCGGCGTGCTCGTGCGCGACGAGGTGGCCGCCGCGCTCACCCCCGTGCTCGACGTGCGCGCCGGGCTGGAGGCGGCCGCCGCCCGGCTCGCCGCGCGGCACGCGACCCCCGGCGCCGTCGCGGACCTCGACGCGGCGCTCGCCGCCCGGGCCGCCGCCCACGAGGCGCGCGACCGGGCCGGCTACGTGGCCGCGGACGCCGACTTCCACCGCGGGGTCGTGGTCGCGAGCGGGAATCCGTTGCTGCTGCGGCTGTACGACGCCGTCGCGGGCGCGATCCACCAGTCCATCGAGGACACCGCCGTCTTCCCCGAGGACCCCGCGGTGCGCGATGCCCACGCGGCCATCGTGCAAGCGATCCGCGACCGGGACGCGGACGGAGCCGTCGCCGCGTCCTACCGGCTCATCGACGGCGTGAAGGGATCGATGTGAGCGTCCTGCGGCTGCACCGGGTCACGTTCCGGCGCGAGGGCAAGGAGATCCTGCACGGCGTCGACTTCACCGTCGAGGCGGGCGAGCACTGGGCGATGCTCGGGCCCAACGGCGCCGGCAAGAGCACGGTGCTCGGGTTCTGCGGCGCGGTGACCCACCCGACGACCGGCTCCGTGCAGGTGCTCGGCCACGAACTCGGGCGGGTCGAACTGCAGGCGCTGCGCCGGTCGATCGGGCACGTGAATCCGCGCCACCCGCTGCGATCGCCGCTGACGGTCGGGCAGGTGGTGCTGACGGGCATCACGGGTACCGTCGAAACACCCAATCGCTGGGAACCGACCGCCGCCGAGCGGGCCCGCGCGCACGAGCTCATCGACCTGCTCGGCCTGGGCCCGCGGATCGGCGACCGGTGGCCGACGCTGTCGCAGGGCGAGCGCGGGCGGACCCTCATCGCCCGGGCGCTCATCGCCGGGCCGCGGCTGCTGCTGCTCGACGAGCCGTCGACCGGCCTCGACGTGGCCGCGCGCGAGCAACTGCTGGACACCGTCGCGATGCTGCCGCGGACCCATCCGGGGCTCACGTCGGTGCTGGTCACGCACCACTTGGAGGAGCTGCCGGAGACCACGACGCACGCGCTGATCCTGGCCGGCGGCCGGGTCGTCGCGGCCGGACCGGCGACCGAGGTGCTCACGAGCGCGACCATCTCGGCGGCGTTCCGGCACGAGATCGAGGTCGAGCACCGCGACGGCCGGTGGAGCGCCCGCACCGCCCGCCCGGCCGCGTCACGACGCTAGGTTGCGCACCGACGCGGCGACGACGGCCAGGCCGGTCGGATCGTCGGCCCCGTACCGGGCCAGCGCCGCCCGGTCGAGCTGGCGGACCAGGCCGGAGACGGTCACCAGGTCGTCGACCGCGACGGTCACCGCCGCGTCGGACACGACGAGCTGCCCGGACGGCGGCAGGTCCACATCGGCGATGAGAAACGCGTGCGCGCCGAACACCTGGGACACCGCGGCGGTCAGCTCGACCTGCGTGCCGGCCCGCAGCCGCGGCACGAACTTCGACGGGGCGGCGGTCGACGTCGGCGCCGGGTCCGCCCGCCCGCGCGAGCACCCGCCGGTCAGCAGCACGGCGACCAGCGCGGCCACCAGCACATTGACCGCTCTCATTGTTTTCAGCGTACGCCGCTGAGCAGGCGCCGGACCAGGGGCGTGAGCGCGGCCAGCAGCGCGCCGAAGAGCAGGGCGGTGGCGCCGAGGATGCCGAAGTAGGCGACCTCGTGCTCGGTGCTGTAGTAGCGCGCGAGCACCCCGGACAGCGCCGTGCCCAGGGCCACCGACAGGAAGAACAGCGCGACCGTCTGGGTCCGGAACGCGGCTGGCGCGACCTTGGTGGCCAGCGACAGCCCGACCGGGGAGAGCAGCAGCTCGGCGACGGTGAACACGAGCAGGATGCCGGCCAGGGCGAGCAGCGGCGCGCTGTTGGGGCCGCCGCCCGCGAGGGGCAGGAACAGCAGGAACGCGGCGCCCATCAGCGCGGTACCGGCGGCGAATTTGACGGGCGTCGAGGGCTGGCGGTCGCCGAGGCGGGTCCACAGCGCCGCGAACGCGCCCGACAGCACGATGATGAAGACCGGGTTGATCGACTGCACCCAGGAGACCGGCATCTCCCAGCCGAACAGGTCGCGGTCCAGGCGCTGGTCCGAGTAGATCGTGACGACCGTGAACTGCTGCTGGTACAACGACCAGAACACGGTGCTGGCGAGAAACATCGGCAGGAAGCCCAGCATCCGCCGGCGTTCGAGGCCGGAGACCGCGCGGCTGGAGAGGATGACGGCGAAATAGGCCGCGGCGGCGACGGCGCTCACGACCACGACGGCGGTCGCGAGCCGGCCCGCGGGCAGCAGCCCGGTGGCGACGACCACCGCGATCAGGGCGACGACGGCGAGCGCGACGGCGACCACCAGCGGACGGCGCCCGGGCGGCAGCGGATTGGGCACCTCCCGGGCCGGTCCACTGAGCTGTTTCCTGCCGATGGTGTACTGCACGAGCCCGATCGCCATCCCCAGTGCCGCCAGCCCGAAGCCCCAGTGGAATCCGGCCTCCTGCTGCAGCAGTCCCGTGAGCAGCGGCCCGACCAGCGCGCCGAGGTTGATGCCGAGGTAGAACAGCGAGAAGCCGGCGTCGCGGCGCGGGTCGTCCTCGGCGTAGAGGGTGCCCACGAGCGAGGTGGCGTTGGCCTTGACCCCGCCGCTGCCGATCGCGATGAGCACCAGCCCGACCGCGACCCCGAGCAGCCCCGGCAGCAGCGCGAGCGAGATGTGCCCGGCCATCACCAGCACCGCGGCGGCGAACAGCACCCGCTCCGGGCCGAGCAGCCGGTCGGCCACCCAGGCGCCCAGGATCGTGGAGAGATAGACCGCGCCGCCGTACGCCCCGACGATGCTGGTCGCCGTGTCCTCGTCGATGCCGAGCCCGCCGCGGGCCGCCGAGTAGTAGAGGTAGATCAGCAGGATGCCCTGCATGCCGTAGAACGAGAACCGTTCCCACAGCTCGACCCCGAACAGGTTGGCCAGAACGCGCGGCTGCCCGAAGAACGTACCCGGCTCGCTCATACCCATCCCGGCTACCCGCCGACGGCCCGAGTATGCGTGTTCGACGATGTACGTTTCACATTCCCCGAAGCGCCCTGAGCAGCGATAACGGTAAATGTCATGCCGTCGTGTCGCCGCTTTCCGCGAGGTTGCCTAGCGTCCGCGTCCAGGAGTGTTTCCGCATGCAAGGAGGGAACCCATGGGCAAAGCGCTGCGCGTCATCGCGGCGGCCGGCCTGTTCGCCGCGGGCGTGGTGGCGGTGGTGAGTGCCGCATCGCCGGCCAGTGCCGACACACAGATCTGCGAGCAGTACGGCTCCACCACGATCGGTGGCCGCTATGTCGTCATGAACAACAACTGGGGCAACAGCGCCCAGCAGTGCATCAACGTCACCAACAGCGGCTTCTCGATCTCCCAGATCAACGCGAACAAGCCGACGAACGGGGCGCCGGCGTCGTACCCGGCGATCTACATCGGCTGCCACTACAGCAACTGCTCGCCGGGCACCAACCTGCCGATCCAGATCAGCGCGATCAGCTCGGCGAACACCAGCATCTCGTACAGCTATGTCGGCGGCACGTTCGACGCCGCCTACGACATCTGGCTCGACCCGACGCCGAAGACCAACGGCGTCAACGCGACCGAGATCATGATCTGGTTCAACCGCCAGGGCTCGATCCAGCCGGTCGGCTCCCGGGTCGGCACCGCCAGCGTCGCCGGCCGCTCGTGGGAGGTCTGGCAGGGCAACAACGGCGGCAACGACGTGGTCTCCTACGTCGCGCCGTCGGCCATCTCCAGCTGGAGCTTCGACGTCAAGTCCTTCATCAACGACGTCGTCTCCCGCGGCAAGGCCACCAACTCCTGGTACCTCACCAGCATCCAGGCCGGCTTCGAGCCGTGGATCGGCGGCCAGGGCCTCGCCGTGACCTCCTTCTCCGCCGCGGTCAACGGCGGCGGGACCAACCCCACCACCCCCGGCAACCCGACCACCCCCGGTGGCGGCGGCCAGGCGGGCTGCTCCGCCACCTACCGCACCATCAACAGCTGGCAGGGCGGCTTCCAGGGCGAGGTGACCGTACGCAACACGGGCTCCTCGGCCATCTCGGGCTGGACCACGACCTGGTCGGGCGCGAACGCGTCGATCAGCTCCCTGTGGAACGGCCGCGTGACGTCAACCTCCCCGGTGACGGTGCGCAACGAGACGTACAACGGCAACGTCGGCGCCAACGGCACCACCACCTACGGCTTCACCGCGAGCGGCACCGCGCCGTCCTCGGTGAGCTGCGCGACCGCGTAAAACACCGGGGCCGGCCCCTTCTGCTTGGGGCCGGCCCTCGGGGTTTCGGCCGGGCTCAGCTCAGCTCCGGCTCTCGGGGTTCCGCCGGGCTCAGCTGTGCTCCGGCTCTCGGGGTTTCGGCCGGGCTCGGCTGAGCTCCGGCCTTCGGGGTTTCGGCCGGGTTCAGCTGAGCACGGCCGGAATCCTGGTCACCGCCTCGATGTCCGCCGCGGTCGTGAGCAGCAGCCGATGCCCCAGGTCGTTCAGCGCCCGGGCCGCCGCCAGCTCGTCGCCGATCTCGGGAATGTCCAGATCGGCCGGGTTGAGCCGGGCACACCCGGTGCCGACCAGGAGGCTGTCGTCCTCCATCCGCAGCCGGGCCTCCGCCGCCGTGTTGCCGCTCTCCTCATCGATGACGATGTCGATCGTCCATCGCTTGGCCACCGTCATGACGACCTCCAAGCCGCTCCGGGGACGCACCGTCAACGCCCACCTCACCCGTGCGCCTACCCCGAACCCACCGGCTGACACGCCGCCACACCTCCCAGCTTCAACCGCTCGGGTCCGGACGACCGATTCGTTCAAGACGGCGGCGCGGGGCGGCGGGCAGACTGGCGGCATGGAGCATGGGCTGAACATGATCACGCTCGGGGTGGCGGACGTTGCCAGGGCCCGGGCGTTCTACGAGGCGCTCGGCTGGCAGGGCACCGGCGGCGACAACGGCGACCCGGTCTTCTTCGCCCGCCGCGGCATGATCGTCGCCATCTGGGACCGGGCCAAGCTGGCGGAGGACTCGGCGGTCGCGGTCGGCACCGGCTGGGGCGGCGTCACCCTCGGCACCTGCGTGCCGTCCGACGACGAGGTACGCGAGCTCACCGAGAAGGCGCGCGCGGCCGGCGGCACCGTCGCGCGCGAGCCCGGGAAGACGTTCTGGGGCGGGTACGACTCGATCGTCATCGACCCCGATGGGTACCCGTGGGAGATCGCCCGCAACCCGGCCTGGACCAGCACCGAGGACGGTGGGATCAGCCCGGGGTGAGCAGGGACGGGGTCGCCGGCCGAGTACCCCACCTCGGCCATGCCCCGGCGCCGCAGCTGCCGGCCCGACAGCGCCACCCGGGTGTCCGCCACCCGCGCCCGGCCGGGCCGGCGCCACTACCTCGGTGAGCTGCGCGACCGCGTAGGGATTGCTTGATGCCGGCCCCGTCGCTCGCCGCGGCGGGGCCGGTTTCACGTATTTGGGGCCGCCCGAGAAACGGCGCGGCCGGTTTCACGTATTTGGGGCGGTCGTGGCCCGGGCGGCTCGGGATGCGGCGACGGTCGCGACGGCCATCGTCACGAGTGCGCCCAGCACCAGGGCGGCGGGTTCCCCGGGGGCCAGGAGGCGCTCCTCGCTGCCGAGTGTGGCGGCCGCGACAGGCACGCCGACCTGGGCGGCGGCGAGCCCGGCCAGGGGGATCGGCTGCCCGGTCGCGAGCGGCGCGAAATGGGTGACCGCGGCCCCAATTCCGAGCGCAACGCCGAGCCCGATGAGCGCGGGCCGGGCCCCGAGCGCCCGCACGTCGAGCGAGGCCCCGAGCCAGACGAAGAACACCGGCCCGATGAACCCCTCGGTGACCGCGAACAGTTGCTTCGCGAGCCGGCGGGGCTCCCCGACGGCCGCCACGGCCAACCCGAACCCAAATCCGGCCAGCATCACGGAGACCCGGGCGGCCTGGGCAATGGCGGCGAGCCCGAACAACAGCGCCAGGTTGATCCGCAGCTCGAGCGCGAACTTCCGCCGCTCCGACAGCCGATGCAGCCGCTTGCGCCAGCCGCGCCGCTCCACCAGCCGCAGTCCGAAGTACAACAGGACCGAACAGCCGACCAGGATCCCGGCCCCGACCGCGGACCGCCCGGCCCGCCCGGGATCGATGGCCAGCGGCAACGCCATGATGCAGAGCGCGTCGGCGAGTGCCACCTGCGGCAGCAACGCCAGCACGGCAGGCCCGCCCAGCCCCGCGGCGTTGACGATCGGCAGAATCAGCGCGGCCGAGGAGGAGGCGAGCAGCACCACGTAGAGCGCAACATGCCCGGTCCCGAACCCACGGGCAATCACGAACGCCACGGGCACGGCCGCGACGGCGACGAGCCCGGCCCGGAACGCCCCGACCGGCAGGGCGGTGCGCATCGCCGGTTCGCGGATCGGCACATGGGATCCGGCGACGAACATGACCAACGCGAACCCGACGTTGGCCAGAAACGCGAACGCCGGCTCATCGGTGTGGAGCACACCGGCCCCGGTCGGCCCGAGCGCGACCCCGGCGAGCAGCTCACCGAGGATGACGGGCAGGCCCCAGCGCCGCGGCAGGGCCAGCAACGGACCGAGCAGCCCGGCGACCGAGATCAGGGCCAGCAGGCCGAGGCTCACCCCGGACTCCCCCTCCCCACGCCGCACACCCTGCCGCCACTGTAGAGCCGCCCCCGATGACCCGAAACCCGCTTCACGCGAATCCGGCCGCGTTCAGCCGCTGCGCCGAATCCGGCCGCATTCACCTACTGGGCCGAATCCGGCCGCGTTCAGCCACTGAACCAGTTCGACCTAACGGGAGCCCTGCACTGGAAGCGCGCCTTCGACGAGGCGGTTCAGCGGCCGCACGGGAACGCCTTCACCGCCGTCGTACGCCGTCCACGCCCGCGGGCCGTCGAAGCGCCACGCCCGCCCCGCCGCATCGGCCACGTCGTCGCCCGCCGGCGTGAAGGGCATGAGCGCCGCAGGACGTCCCCGGGGCGGTACGCGGTGGGCGGCACCGCTCAGATCGGGGCGATGTGGGCGGTGGGCGGCATCGGTTAGACCGGGGCGATGTGGGCGGCCAGAATGCGCCACCGGCCGGCGCTGTCGCGAATCCAGGTCCGGGTGTACCGCAGCCGCGCCGAGAACGGCTCGCCCGCGTAAGTGCCGCTGACGGTACCCAGGAAGAACGTCACCCCCGCATCGCCCGCGTGCACGGCGAGCAGGGATTCCTCGACGAGGGTCGCGATGACCGAGGTGCCCTCGCGGTGCGCGGACAGGTCCTCGGCCTTCGTGTGTTCGCCGCCGTCCGGGCCGATGGCGATCAGGCGGTCGTCCAGCAATGCGTCGAGGGCGGCCACGTCGCTCGTGCGCTGGGCGGACTGCAGGCGGCGGTCGGCGGCCAGGAGCTCTTCGATCACGGCATCGGTCATGTCCCCAAACTACTGGTGACGTGGGGCGAGGTGTGGGCGACCAGCACCGGGCAGGCCGCGTACCGCAGGACGCCGTCCACCACCGACTCGCCGTTCGCGCAGCCGGTGCCGACGACCAGTAGGCCGGCCCACTGCGACGCCACCGCCAGGGCCTCCACCGCGTCGCCGGGTTCGCTGCGGACGTCGACCTCGACCGCCGGGTACTCGGCCTTCCAGCGGGCCGCGGCCTCGTCGAGGGCGGCCTGGACGGCCAGTTGCTCGGCGTGCAGGTCGGCGCCGCGGTCCGCGCCCGGGCGCCACAGGTCGGGGTGGGTCCAGGCCTGGATGATGACGAGGGGGACGCCGCGGGCGGCCGCCTCCTCGAAGGCCAGGCGCAGGGCGCGGCGGGAGGCCTCGGAGTCGTCGAAGCCGGTCACCACGGGAGCGCTCAGCGGCAGGGTCGCGTCCGGAGCCGCCCAGCGGTCCGCCGCGTGCACGATGAGGACCGGCGCCTCGGCCTCGTCGGCCAGGGCCTGGCTCACCGGGCCCATCGGCTGCTCCTCGCCGGGTTCGGTGCCGCGGCCGCCGACCACGATCAGCCGCGCGTCGCGGGCCAGGTCGCGCAGGACGTCGACCGGGGCGCCGTGGTGGGTCCGCGCCTCGGCGGCGATCCCGCAGCGCCAGCGCCTCGCCTCCTCGGCCGCCTGCTCGGCGAGGCCGGCGTCCCGCGGGTCGACCGCGACCACGAGCAGCGTGCGGCCGCTGCGGCCGGCCTCGTCGGCGGCCCACCGCAGGGCGCCCATGCTGTGGGCCGAGCCGTCGACCCCCACGACGACCGGGCCATATCGGTACGTCATCGCAGTACTCCTTCCGAAACGATCCCCACATCCGATGCTGCCCCTCCGCGGGGCGAGGGTTCAGGGCCGAACGGCACGCGACACTGAGAACCATGGCGACGATGACCGCGTGGCAGGTCCACGCGCCCGGGCCGATCGGCGGGCATCCGCTGCGGCGGGTCGAGAAGCCGGTACCCGAACCGGGCCCCGGCGAGGTGCTCGTGCGCGTCCGGGCGTGTGCCGTCTGCCGGACCGACCTCCACCTGGCCGAGGGTGACCTGACCCCGAAGCGGCCCGGCACCACGCCCGGGCACGAGGTCGTCGGCACGGTCGAGGCGCTCGGCGACGGGGTGAGCGACATGCCGGTCGGGACCCGGGTCGGCGTGGCGTGGCTGCGGTGGACGTGCGGCAGGTGCCGGTACTGCCGGCGCGGCGCCGAGAACCTGTGCCCGTACTCGCGCTACACGGGCTGGGACGCGGACGGTGGCTACGCGCAGTACTGCACCGCCCCCGCCGGCTACGTCTACCGGCTGCCCGAGGGCTACGGCGACGAGGAGGTCGCGCCCCTGCTGTGCGCGGGCATCATCGGCTACCGGGCCCTGCGCCGCAGCGACCTGCCCGAGGGCGGGCGGCTCGGCCTGTACGGCTTCGGGGCCTCGGCCCACCTCGCCTGCCAGGTCGCGGTCGCGCAGGGAGCCACCGTGCACGTGGTGACCCGCTCGCCGGCCGCCCGGGAGCTCGCCCTGTCGCTCGGCGCCGCCTCGGCCGACGCCACCGCGCCGCCCGAGCCGCTCGACTCGGCGATCCTGTTCGCGCCGGTCGGCACGCTGGTGCCGCCGATGCTGGCCGCGCTGGACCGGGGCGGCACGCTCGCCATCGCCGGCATCCACCTGACCGACATCCCGTCGCTGAATTACGAGGAGCACCTGTTCCAGGAGCGAACCATGCGCAGCGTCACCGCCAACACGCGCGCGGACGGGCGCGAGTTCCTGGAGATCGCCGAGCGGCACCGGCTGCGGGTGACGGTCACGCCGTACCCGCTCGACGCCGCCGAGGACGCCCTCGCCGATCTCGCCGCGGACCGGGTCACCGGCGCGGCCGTGCTGACCACCTAGCGAACCACGGCGACCGGGCAGGCGGCGTGCTGGACGGCGATCTGGCTGACCGAGCCGAGCAGCAGGCCCCGGAAGCCGCCGCGCCCGCGGGAGCCGACCACGAGCAGTTCGGCACCCGCGGACCGCTCGGTGAGCCGCTCGGCCGCGCCGCCGCGCACCAGCTCCTGGCGGAAGTCGACGTCGGGGTACTTCCCGCTCCACCCCGCGGTCGACTCCGCGAGAGTGCGCCGTTCCAGGTCCTCGAGGTCGTCACGGTCGTAGGCGAGCACGGCGGTCAGACCGATGCCACGGTACGACGCCTGCTCGAACGCGAACTGCAGGGCCCGATCGGCGTCGTGGGAGCCGTCGACCCCGATCACCACCCGCCCGGCCTCGGGCCCGGGTGCCCGGTCGGCCTCCCGGACGATGACGACCGGGCACGAGGCGTGGGCGGCGAGCTCGATGCTCACCGAACCCAGCAGCAGCCCGGCGAAGCCGCCCCGGCCCCGGTTGCCGACCACGAGCGTGTCGGCCCGCTCGGACGCGCGCAGGAGCGGCTGGGCCGGTGACTCGATCTGGATGCTGGTCGTCAGCCGTACTCCGGGCGCGGTCGCCTGCGCCCGCTCCGAGGCCTCCGAGACGATGGCGGCGGCCGCCTCGTGCATGCCCCGTTCCAGCTGGGCGAGGGCCTGCGCGGCGATCGGGGCGTACACCGGAAGCCTTGTGAACGTGTGCGCGATGTGCAGCGGCCGTGCCCGCCGGGACGCGTCGGCGGCCGCCCAGACGACCGCCTGCAGGCTCTCGCGCGAGCCGTCGACGCCCACGACGACGCTGTGTTCTGGAATCATCGCGAGGCCCTACCCGCTGGACGGCATCCAACGCGCGGAGGCCCCGGGACGCTGGGGGGTCGCGTCCCGGGGCCTCACGGTCTTGCGTGTTCAGACCTTTGTGGTTCAGATGAGCCAGCGGTTCTTCTGCACGATCGGGAGCTTGGCCCAGCGCTTGCCCAGGCCCCAGGTCTGGCCGGCGTAGGCGGCGGCGCTGACGATCATGACGATGGCGTAGACGACGTGGTAGTCGACGACCGGGTTCGACGAGCCGCTCGCGGGCGGGAACTCGGCCAGCCACATGAAGGCCATGAGCACGGTGCCGGCGACGGCGGCGACGCGCAGGCCGATGCCGGCGATCAGGGCGATGCCGATGCCGAGCAGGCCGAGCATGAAGCCCCAGTTGGCGTACCAGGTGCCGGCGATGGTGTGGAAGAAGCCCTGCAGCGGGCCGACGTCGACCGAGCTGAGGAAGCCCTTGGTCGGCGAGCCGCCGTGGATCCAGGCCTTGGCCGACGGGGTCGAGTAGCCGAGGCCGAAGGCCTTGTCGAGGAACGCCCAGAGGAAGACGAACCCGGTGGCGTACCGCAGGATCGCCAGACCCCGCGCCGCGGTCCTGGTGAGCATGCTCCCGGGCGCCTCGACGTGCTCGAGCCGGCTCGCCCGCTGGTTGGTGGTGGCGCTCATCTTCGGCCTCCTGGTGCCGTGTTCCTCGTTGACACCTATATCGTCGGCCCGCAGGCGTGCCCAGCGCCCGTGCCGGACCGCCCGACTAGCCCGGGCCGAAAGTCCCGGGCCGCAGCAGGCCCTCGGGGTCGTACCGGTCCCACGCGGCCGCCACCCGCTCGCCGGTCCGGCCGGGATAGACGCGCGCGAACGCGGCCCGGTCCCGGGCGCTCTCGAAGTTCACGTACGCCCCGCCAGCGCTCCCGGCCAGGCCCCGCCACTGCGACTCCAGCGCCGCGCGGCTCTGGGGCGGGAACACCGAGGCGAGGACGAGCACGTTCTGGTGCCGGTGCGCGTAGGCGGTCGCATCGGCCGCCACGTCGTTGACCGCGCCGCCGACCGAGCGCAGCTGCACCAGCGACCGTCCGGAGTGGACGAGCCCCATGACCGCCTCGGCCGGCAGCCGGGTGAACAGGCCGTTGGTGAGCGTCACCGGCTGCTGGCCCACGTTCGGGTGCTTGTGCGCCGGCGACACCAGCGCCGGATAGGGCACCACGTCGACCCGGCTGTCCAGCAGCGGCCCGATCTCGCGCAGCGGTTGCAGGACCTTCCGCACCCGCCCCGCGTTGCCGTCCGCGACCACGGCCGTCACCTGTACGACCGCCGATCCGCCGTCGCGGAACACGGTGACCGCGGTGGTGAGCTCGCGCGGCGCACCCTCCAGTGTGGACGCCCAGCGGCGCAGCACGCCGCCGTCCCGGCCGGCCGCGAACACGAACTGGCCCACGCCGACGTCGCGGACGCGGGCCGCGGTGATCTCGAACGCGGTGACGATCCCGGCCCCGGCGCCCGCGCCGCGCACCGTCCACAGCAGCTCCGGGTCGTGCTCGGCGTCGGCCCGGGCCAGGCGGCCGTCGGCGAGCACGACGTCGGCCGCCCGGACGTGGTCGATCGTGAGCCCGTACGAGCGCACGAGCCAGCCGATGCCGCCGCCGGTGACGAGTCCGCCGACGCCGACGTTGCCGTGGTCACCGGCGCTGATCGCGAGCCCGTGCCGGCCCAGCACCGCGGCCACGTCGGCCCAGCGTGCGCCGGCGCCGACCCGCACCAGTCCGGCGTCGCGGTCCAGCACGGTGACCTCGTCCATGGTGGACAGATCGACGACGAGGCCGCCGTCGTTCGTGGCGGTGCCCGCCAGGCCGTGCCCGCCGCTGCGCACAGCGATCGCCAGGTCGTGCGTGCGGGCGTGGCCGAGCGTGTCGGCGACCTCGGAAGCGGAGCGCGGCAACGCGATTGCGGCCGGCGTCCCGCGTTTCGTGTATGTCGAGCGCAGCGCGGAGTACCGCCGGTCGGCCGGTCCGACGATCATCGCCCGGCCTCCACGGCGGCCCGCACGGCCGGGACGACCTCGGCCGCGAACCGGTCCAGCTGCCGCCGCGGCGCGTCGGTCGGCCAGAACACGAACGTGTCGAAGCCGAGCTCCAAGGCCCACTCGGTGAGATGCGCGGCGTCGGCGAGCGGCCCGATGACGTTGTAGACGCGCCGCACGTCGCTCGGTCGCCGGCCCGCGGCCAGCGCGGCCTCGTCGATGCGCCGCTGCTTGGCGGGCACCTCGGCCGGCGGCACGTAGATGTTCAGCGGCGAGATCCAGCCGTCGCTCAGCGCCCCGGTCACCGCGAGCATGCGCGGGCCCTGGCTGCCCAGCCACAGCGGGACGGGGCGCGGTGGCAAGGGCCCGCCGTCGTACCCCTCGATCGTGTGCTGCTCCGACGCGAGGCGGACCCCCTGCCCGGCCAGGGCGGCCCGCATGACCTGCAGGGCCTCCGCGGTGTACGTCACCATGTCCCCGCGGGATCGCCGTGCGCCGCCCATCGCGGCGATGGCGTCCGTGCTGGCCCCGCCGCCGACGCCGAGGGTGACCCGCCCGCCGGTGAGCACGGACAGCGACGCCGCCGCCTTGGCCAGCATGGCCGGCGGCCGCAGCTGCAGGTCGGCGACGTCGGTGACGAACGTGACGGTCTCGGTGTGCGCCGCGAGGTGGCTGATGAGGGTCCAGGCGTCGAGGTGCCCGGGCTGGTAGGGGTGGTCCTGCACCGCGAGGTAGTCCAGGCCGTGGGCCTGTGCGGCGCGGGCGAGGCGGCGGGTCTCCGGCAGGCGGTCGGCCGCCGGGTCCAGGCTCAGCCCGAAGGTGATCGGGTGTCCGTAGTCGGTCATGCCGTCCACGATGCGACCGCGAAGTACCGTGGCCAAACTCCTGGTGAGTTACTAACCTTCGGTAAGTGAGTATCGACGAACCGAGCTGCCGCGTCTTCGCCGACGCGCTGGAACTCGTGGGGCGGCGCTGGACCGCGGCCGTGTTGCTGGCCGCGCACCGGGGCGCGCGCCGCTTCGGCGAGTATCGATCGGCCATCGAGGGCATCTCCGACCGGCTGCTCGCGCTGCGGCTGAAGGAGCTGGAGCAGGAGGGCCTGGTGGCGCGCACGGTCATCCCGAGCACGCCGGTGCAGATCCGCTACGCGCTCACCGATGAGGGGGAACGGCTGTTGTCCGTCCTGCAACCCCTCATCGAGTGGAGTTACCGGCGAATGACGGTTTCGCCCTGAGGGGCCCGGGTAGCCGGGTTGATCTGGAAGCCCTCACACGAGCCGAGGGAGAAACCATGAACTGCAAGACACAGGTCGTTCTGGCTGCGGGTATCGGCTACCTGCTCGGGCGGCAACGCAAACTGCGCTGGGGCCTGCTGCTGGGTGCGGCCGCCGCGACCGGGCGGCTCAGCCGGCCCGGATCGGTGCTGGACCACGGGTTGCGCGCGCTGAAGTCGACGCCGGAGCTGGGCAAGCTCGGGGAGATGGGCGGCCCGCTGCTCGCCTCGGCCAAGGACGCCGCGATGGCCGCGGTGTCGAACCGGGTCGGGTCCATGAGCGACCGGCTGCGCGGCCGGGACGAGGACGAGGAGCCCGAGGAGGAGCCGCAGGAGGAGCGCAAGCCGGAGCAGCAGCAGAAGCGGGAGCCGGAGCAGAAGCGGGAGCGCCAGCGGGAGCCGGAACAGAAGCGGCAGCGGGAGCCCGAGCCGGAGCCGGAGCCGCAGGACGAGTACGAGGACGAGGAAGAGGACGACGACGAGCTCGCCACCGCCGGTCCGCCGCCGCGGCGCCGCCGGGCTCCGGTGCGTCGCCGCCGGGAGGAGTAGCGAGCCATGGCCAAGCAAGCGAGCGGCCAGATGTCCGGGCTGCTGGGAGAGCTCGCCACGGTCGTCGGCCGGCGTGCGGTCGACACGGCCGGCAAGCGGATGGGCTCGCTGACCGAGCGGCTGACCGAGTACGCGAGCGGTGGCGGCACCAAGATGAAGGCCGCGGCCGCCGGGGCCGAGAAGCTCGCCGAGGGCAAGTCGCCGATGCGGGCGGCGCTGTCCAGCGGCTGGGCCGGGCTCAAGGACAAGGTGAAGGGCGTCTTCGGCGGCGGCGGATCGAAGCCCAAGAAGCTCAAGCTCACCAACATCGAGGAGCAGCTGGACGTCGGGGTTCCGGTGCGGCTGGCGTACAACACATGGACGCAGTTCGCGGACTTCCCGAGCTTCATGAAGAAGGTCGAGAGCGTCGAGCAGGAGTCGGACGAGAAGACCAACTGGAAGGCGCAGGTGTTCTGGTCGCACCGCACGTGGGAGGCGACCATCGTCCAGCAGATCCCGGACTACAACATCGTCTGGAAGTCCAAGGGCGCCAAGGGCCACGTCGACGGCTCGGTCACCTTCCACGAGATCGGGCCGCGGATGACCCGCGTCATGCTGGCGATGGAGTACCACCCGCAGGGCCTCTTCGAGCGCACCGGCAACCTGTGGCGGGCCCAGGGCCGCCGCGCCCGGCTGGAGTTCAAGCACTTCCGCCGGCACGTGATGACCCAGTCGATCCTCGACCCGGAGGGCGTGGAGGGCTGGCGCGGCGAGATCCACGACGGCGAGGTGGTGAAGGACCACGAGACGGCGATGCGGGAGGAGCAGGCCGCGCACAACGGCCACAACGGCAACGCCCGCAACGGCAACGAGCACAACGGCAACGGGCACAACGGCAACGCGCACAACGGTAACGGCAATGGCAACGGCCACAACGGCACCGGCCACAGCCGTCACCACCGAAGGAGCCGGTCATGAGCAGCGGAGTCGTCGACCGTCCGACCTCGACGTCACTGGCCGAGGTCGTCGACACCATCCTCGACAAGGGCCTCGTGATCGACGCGTACGTGCGGGTGTCGCTCGTCGGCATCGAGCTGCTCACCGTCGACGCGCGGATCGTGGTGGCCAGCGTGGACACGTACCTGAAGTTCGCCGAGGCCGTCAACCGCCTGGACATCGCCCAGGAGAAGGCCGGCCTGCCCGAGCTCGTGCAGGACATGCAGGAGGGCGGGGCCAAGCACAAGACCAAGGGCGTGCTCGAGGCGGCCGGCGAGAAGGTTAAGGACATCGTCGAGCCGGCCGAGGAGCCCGAGCGGGTGCCGCGGCGCCGCCGGCGGGAGGAGGAGTGACATGGCCGCCGACTCGGCCGTCTACGTCTACGGCATCGTCCCGGCCGCGATCGAGACCGACCCGCAGGCCACCGGCATCGGCGGCGCGACGGTCACGGCGGTCCGCCACGGCGAGCTCGCCGCGCTCATCAGCGAGCTGGACCTCGACCGTCCACTGGGGACACCCGACGACCTGCTGGCCCACGAGGCGCTCTTGGACGAAACCGCCGCGGTGGTACCCGTCCTGCCGGTGCGGTTCGGCGCCGTCCTCGCCAACCGGACCGCGGTCGTGGACGAACTGCTCGCCACGCACCACGACGACTTTCTCGCGGCGCTGGCGGGGCTGGAGGGCAAGGCGCAGTACGTGATCAGCGCCCGCTACGTCGCCGACGCCGTCCTGCGCGAGGTGCTGGCGGCCGACCCGCGCATCGACCAGCTGCGCGCGGCCATCCGGGACCGGCCCACCGAGGCCGCCCGCGACGAGCGGATCGCGCTCGGCCGGCTGGTGCAGGGGGCCCTGGACGCCCGGCGTGCGGCCGACACCCGGGCCGTCGCCGACGCCGTCGCGCCCATCGCGACCGGGGTCGTCACCCGCGAGCCGCCCGGCGAGTACGGCGCGGCCGACGTGGCGATCCTGGCCGACCTGGCCCGCGAGGACGACCTGGAGCGGGCCGTGGCCGGGCTGGCCGAGCGGCGGGCCGGACAGCTGGAGGTGCGGCTGCTGGGTCCGCTCGCGCCCTACGAGTTCGTCGCCGATCTGCGCCCGGAGGCCCGGACATGGGACTCGTGAGCGCGTTGCTGACCGCCCCGCTCGCGCCCGTCCGTGTGGCGGTCTGGGTCGGTGAGCTGATCCGCGACGAGGTCGACCACGAGTTGTACGACCCGACGGTGATCCGGCGCGAGCTGCAGGAGGTCGACGAGGCCCGGGCGGCCGGGCGGATCGACGCCGCGACGGCCGACGAGCGCCAGCGTGAGCTGCTGAGCCGGTTGATCCGGCCGGCGGAGTAGGAGCCGAACCGTGCGTGATGACTACGAAGAGATGGAGCCGCTCGGCACGGCCGAGGTGGCCCGGACCGCGGTGCGCGAGATCGGGCAGCTCACCGGCAAGTCGGCGTCCGGCATCACCGCACTGGAGGCCTGCGACGACGGCGGCTGGCGGGTCGAGGTCGAGGTGGTCGAGGATCGGCGCATCCCGTCGTCGGGCGATCTGCTCGCCGTGTACCGGGCCGACCTCACGCCCGACGGCGATCTGGCCGGGTTGCGCAGGATCAAGCAGTACCAACGCGGAAAGGGCGACGGCGATGCGCCCTAACCCGCAGTCCGGCCAGGTGCTGACCACGGGCCACGAACCGGCGAACCTCGGCGACATCCTGGAACGCGTGCTGGACAAGGGGATCGTCATCGTCGGCGACATCCGGGTCAGCCTGCTCGACATCGAGCTGCTCACCCTCAAGCTGCGCCTCGTCGTCGCCTCGGTCGACACCGCCCGGCAGATGGGCATCGACTGGTGGGAGCACGACCCGTGGCTGACCTCGAAGGCCCGCGAGCCGCTCGCGCCCGGCGCCGCCCGCAAGGCCATCGAGGAGGACCCCGATGGGTGAGTGGCTGCACGCCGTGGCCCGCGGCCTCGATCCCGGCCCGGTGCAAGGCCTCGCCGGGATCGCGGGCGCCCCCGTGCGCGCGGTCGCCGGCGAAGGTCTCGCCGCCGTCGTCAGCCCGGTCGAGCTCGACGAGGAGGCCCTGCGCGCGAACCTGGAGAACCTGGAGTGGCTGGACCGCACCGCCCGCGCCCACCACGGCGTGGTGGCCGCCCTCGCCGAGCGGCACGCGGTCGTCCCGGCCCAGCTGGCCACCGTGTACCGCGACGACGACGGCCTGCGCGCCATGCTCCGCGAGCGCCGGGCCGACCTCGAAGCCGTCCTGGACCGCGTCGGCGGCCGCGCGGAGTGGGGCGTCAAGATGTACGCCGAGCTCGCCCCGGAGCCGCCCGCCACCACATCCGACCGGCCCGGCACCGCGTACCTGAACCGCCGCCGGGCCCAGGACGACCGGCGCAAGCGCGCGCACGACGACGCCGAGGCGACCGACAAGGCCCTCGCCGAACGGGCCGCCGCCGCCCGCCGCCTCACCGGGCGGCCCGAGCCGATGCTGCTCAACGCCGCCTACCTGGTCGACCGGGCCGCCGCCGAGGACTTCGCCGGGCTGGTCGCCGAGGAGGCGGCCCGCCACGACGACCTGCGCCTCGAACTGACCGGTCCCTGGCCGCCCTACTCGTTCACCGCGTCATGACCACCACGCAGCCCGTCGCCCTGGTCGACCTCCTGGACCGCGTCCTGGCGACCGGGGTCGTGGTCTCGGGCGAGCTCACCATCTCCATCGCCGGGGTCGACCTGGTGTACGTCTCGCTGCGGGCGCTGCTCGCGTCGGCCGGCACGGTGGCGCCGCGATGACCCGGCCGCAGCGCATCGAGGTCGACCGGGACTCGGTCGAGCGGGGCTTCGCGGGTCTCGTGCTGACCGTCGTGGAGCTGCTGCGCCAGCTCATGGAGCGCCAGGCGCTGCGCCGCATCGACGCCGGCGGGCTCAGCGACGAACAGGTCGAGGAGATCGGAGCCACCCTCATGGCCCTGGAGGAGAAGATGACCGAGCTGCGCGAGCACTTCGGCCTCGAACCCGCCGACCTCAATCTGGACCTGGGCCCACTCGGGCCGCTGCTGCCCGGCCCGGACGAGCGGGCGTGACCCCCTCGGCCGCGGCGACCGCGAGGCCCTGCAGCGGCGCACTGGTCAGGCTGTCGAGCACGACGTAGCGCGGCCGCCACAGCGGCTGATACTTGTCGTTGAAGTGCCACAGCGTCTCCATCTGGGTCCGCCCGCCGACGCGCCGCAGGATCCGCTGCTGTACCTCACTGAGCCGCCCGCTGCCGCGCTCGCCCGCGAGCACCCCGCGCAGCACCGCGAAGTTCAGCCCCAGCCCCCAGTCACCCCGGGCCTGCAGGTGCAGGATCGTCTCGATGATGAGGAAGTCGGTCAGGCCGTTCGGCACGTCCTCGGCGGTGCTGCGCCGCATCACGTCCAGCGACCAGCCGGCGATGTCGGCGGCCGGGATCCACTGGATGAAGCCCGCCGGGCGCCCGTCCGGCCCGTAGGCGACCGACAGCAGCAGCCCGGTGTCGGCCGGCTCGAACAGCCGCGACAACGTCATCGAGAAGCCGCGCTCCTCGCCGCCCTGGCGGCTCTGCGTGGCCAGGTCCAGCAGCTCGGCCACGAGTGCGGCCGGCAGCGTGGCCGGGTCGTGGAAGCGGACCGTGTAGCCGCCCTTGCGCACCCGGTTGTACGCGCCCCGCAGCGACTTCATCGCCCGCCCCTCCAGCGTGAACGCGGAGCAGTCGACGATCGCCTCGTCGCCGAGGTACACCGGGTGCGTCCCGGCGGTGCGGTACACCGGCAGCCACGACTCGGCCGCGCCGACCACCGTCACCGGCCAGCCCTGCCCGTCGGCGAACGCGACGAACTGGGCCCAGGCCTCGGCGTGCTGCTCCGGCGGGCCGATCGGGTCGGGCGAGACGAGGCAGACGCCCTCGCGCACGTCGTAGGCGACCACGCAGTCGCCGGTGAAGTACCACTCCTTGTCGGCGCGCAGGGCGAAGTACCCGAGGGTGTCCCCGCCGTGCTCGGCCACGATCCGCCGGGCCCGTTCGAGGTCGGCGCGGTGGTCGGCCGCGCTCGGGCGGCGGCCCAGCCGCGGGCGCAGCAGCAGCCAGCCGCCGAGCAGCAGCACGCTCAGCCCGGTCGCGAACAGCATCGGCGCGATGAGCGGCGACGTGTTCGGCAGCGGCCCGCCGCGCCCGGCGAGCATCTCGGCGATCGCCTCCGCCTTGTGCCCGCGCCTCCCGCGGACGCCGGTCCCGGCGACCAGGGCGGTGGACAGCCCGATGGTCAGCACCGCGCCGACGCCGAGCACGTACGCGGCCCGGCGCGCCTGGTGATGGTCGGGCCGGGCCGGGAACGCGCTGCGCTGCTTGGCCAGCCAGCCGGCGACGGCCAGGGCGACCACCGCCTCCTCGACGTCGAGGCCCTTGAGCAGGTGCAGCAGGGCGCTGCCGGCCAGCAGGCAGACCGCCACGAGCCAGGCCAGCCGGCGGCCGCGGTGCAGGCCCCAGGCGACGAGCAGCAGCGCGGCGCTGACGAACACGACCGCGGTCCCGGCGGCCTGCGGCGCGGCGACCGGCAGCACGTCCAGCAGCGCGGCGAGCCGGCCCCGCAGCGGGGCGGTGACGGCCGAGGCCACGCCGAGCACGGCGACCGCGGCGACCAGCCCGGCCGCGGCCGCCCGCACCCGCGCCGCCCGGGCCCGGGCCGCGAGCAGGTCCTGCTGCAGCGGCCAGGCCGTGCAGCCCGGCAGGGTCGCGACCACCTCCGGCGCGACCGGCAGGGCGGGCACCCGGCGCATCGCGATCCGCTCCAGCCAGGTGGCGTCCCCGGCCGGCGACTCGGCCACCACGAGCCGCACCCGCACCTCCCGGTCGACGTCGAGCTCGACCCAGCAGCGGCGCAGCACGGCGTCGAACACCGGCGGCAGGAACCAGTGGGCGCGGCGCTGCTCGACCTGGCGGGTGCCCGACCCGGTGTTGGCGTAGAAGCCGCCCTCGACCGCGGCGACCTCGGGCTGATGGGTGTGCCCGGTGATGAGCCCGGCCACGGTACCGTCGCCGCACAGCGCGGCCGCCGCCGCCTTGGGAATGGCGTTGAGGCTGCTGCCGCGCGGTCCGAACCGGCTGCCCGCCATCGCCGAGTAGACGGTCCGCGAGGTCAGCACCGCGAGGGCGAACAGCAGCAGCGCCTGGGCGAGCAGGCCCAGCGCGATGAGCGTGGTCCACCGCTCGATCTGCGGCAGCAGCACGGTGAGCAGGATCGGCAGCCCCAGCCACCACACGTGCTTGCCGAGCCGGCGGTACACCAGCCGCGACGCGATGTACCGCCCGATCGCGTTCGGATCGGCCAGCCCGCCGATGTCGGCCAGCAGCGGCGTGCGCCGGGCCTCGGGCAGCACCTCCTGCACGATGTGCTGGCCGAGCGGCGAGTCCAGCGGGTTGCGCGGGTCGGTGAACCGGTTCGCCGGGTCGAACGCGTGCCCGTGCTCGACCCGCACCACCCGCTCCCCGGCCGGCGTGGCCAGCACGAGATCGGCGGCCAGCGCGCACCAGGCGCCGAGACGGGCGGTGAGCACGTCGGCGGAGACGCCGTCCCAGGCGATCGGGGCGTCGTGGTTGCCCACGATCACGACGACGTCCCGGCCCGGCTCGGCGGCGAAGTGCCCGATCGCGGCGGCCAGCCGGGGATGGGCGTCAAGAGCCTCGGCGACGGTACTGCCCGGCTCGCCCCACAGTTCGAACGTGTCCCCGTTGAACACCAGGGCGCCGGGGCCGGACCAGCGCTCCAGGCGCGCGACGAGATCCCGCTCCATCTGCGCGCTCGCCTCCGTGGCGCGCGGCCCGAGGTGCAGGTCGCTGCAGACCAGTACCGTCGCATCCGCCTTGACCTTGACGATCATCCGGTCGGGCATGCCCTCGCTCATCGGGCCGCCTCCAGGACGCGGTGCGCGGAGTTCGTGGCCAGCACGGCGGCGGCCGCGACGGCGGCGAGCAGGGCCAGCACGGCGGCGGGCTCCCAGCCGGCGCGGACCGTCTCGCCGAACAGTGCCACGCCGACCGCGGAGGGCGCGACGACCTCGACGACCCAGAGCACCGCGGTCACCCGGGACGGGTCGCCCGCCTCGAGGGAGCGCGCGTAGAGCAGCGCCCCGGCCACCGCGAACACCGCCAGGGCCCACACGGCCGGGTCGGTGGCGAGGGCGAGGAGCCATTTCGGCCGGACCGGACTGGGCGGCACCGCGACGGCCTGGACGGCCAGCGCGGCACCGCCGAACCCCAGCCCGGCCACTGCCGCACAGGCTGCGGCCCGGCCCGATCGGGCCATGGCGTATCCGAGGGCCGCGACCGCGGCGGCGGCCGCCAGGAGGCCGGCGCGCAGGGCGACGGAGGCGTGCACCGGCGGCAGCGGCCCCGAGCTGACCGCGAGCACGACCAGCGCGGCGACGATCGCGGCGACCGCCACCCCGTCGACCCGGCGCAGCCGGACCCCGAGGAAGAACCGGGCGGCGACCACGGTCACCGCGAGCGAGGCGGCCAGGACCGCCTGCACCTGGTACACGGGCAGGGTGCGCAGGGCCACCACGGACAGCAGCCACGCGAGCAGGTCCAGGGCCACGCCGGCGACGTACCACGGCTGGCGCACGACCCGCATGAGGCTCGCGGCCTTCTTGGCCCCGGTCGCCTGCAGCAGCGAGCTCAGGCCGTAGAGCACCGCGGCGAGGGCCGCGCATCCGAGGGCCGCAAGCCGGCCAACCGCCATCCCGCACCTCCGCGCCGTCCCGAGCGTCGGTGTCTACCCAGGCGGTGGTGCGGTACACGCGGGCGGTGGAAAAACAAAAAGCAAGGAGCCATCGCTCCCTGCCACTTTTAACATATAGCAGGCTGGGGGGCTTGCGGCAAGACCCGGGTCGCGCTGCAGAATCGTCGGCTCGGAGGTGTTGCTGTGAGCGTGCAGTACGTGGTGGGGCTGGATGCGGTCGACGGTTCGCGGGGCGCGGACGTCGGGGGCAAGGGCGCGAATCTGGGGGAGCTGCGGCGGATCGAGGGCATCCGTGTGCCCGGCGGTTTTTGCGTGACGACGGCCGCGTTCCGCCTGATGCTGGCCGGTGGCCTGGCGACCGGCGCGGATCGGCGGCGGGCCATTGAGGCCACCCCGATTCCGGAGGAGGTCGCGGCGGCGATCACGGCGACGGTGGACCCGGGCGCGGCCTACGCGGTGCGGTCGAGTGCGACGGCCGAGGACCTGCCGACGGCCTCGTTCGCCGGGCAGCAGGACTCCTACCTGAACGTGACCGGTCCGGACGCCGTGCTGGAGCACGTGCGGCGCTGCTGGGGTTCGCTGTTCACGGATCGGGCGGTGGCGTACCGGCGGCAGCAGGGGATCGACGATCGGACGGTACACATGGCGGTGGTGGTGCAGCGGATGGTCGACGCGCACTCGGCCGGCGTCATGTTCACCGCCGACCCCGTCACCGGCAACCGCCGGGTGACCAATGTGGACGCGGTGCTCGGCCTCGGCGAGGACCTCGTCTCCGGCCGGGTCACGCCAGACGTGTACCAGGTCCGCGACGGGGCGATCGTCGCCAGCTCGGTCGCGGGTGAGCGCCCGGCGCTCAGCGACGAGCAGGTGGTCGCGCTGGAGCGGCTCGGCCGGCGGATCGAGGCGCACTTCGGCCGCCCGCAGGACATCGAGTGGTGCCTGGACGGCGATGGCTTCCAGATCGTGCAGAGCCGGCCGATCACCACGCTGTTCCCGGTGCCGGCGCGGGCCGACTCCAACAATCACGTGTACCTCTCGGTCGGCCACCAGCAGATGATGACCGAGGCGATGCGGCCGCTCGGCATCTCCTTCTGGCAGATGACGACGCCGGTCCCGATGGCGGTGGCCGGGGGCCGGCTGTTCGTCGACGTCACCGCGCGGGTGGCCGATCCGGCGAGCCGGGCCGCACTCGTGGACCTCATCGGCAAGGGCGACCCGCTGACCGGCGACGCGCTGCGGAGCGTGCTCGACCGCGATTTCATTCCGACGGTACCGGCCGAGGTTCCGCCACCGCCCATCGCCGGAGGAGCGCCGGACCCGATCGACCCCGACCCGGCCGTCGTGGCCGAACTGATCGCGGCGAGCGAGGCCTCCGTCGCCGCCGCGGCGCGCGAGATCCGCACGAAGTCGGGGGAGGCGCTGCTCGACTTCATCCGGGCCGACCTGCAGGAGCTGCGGCGGCTGCTGTTCGACCGGCGCAGCCACCAGGTGTTCATGTCGGCCATGGAGGCGACGTGGTGGCTGAACGAGCGGCTGGAGATTTGGCTGGGGGAGAAGAACGCGGCGGACGTGCTCACGCAGTCGGTACCGCACAACATCACCTCGGAGATGGGCCTGGACCTGCTCGACGTGGCCGACGCGATCCGCCCGCACCCGGAGGTGGTGGCCTTCCTCGAGGCCTCGGGCCCGCTCGACGAACTGCCGAAGGTGCCCGGCGGTGCCGAGGCGCGCGACGCGATCGAGGGCTGGCTCGACCGGTACGGCATGCGCTGCATCGGCGAGATCGACATCACCCGCCCGCGGTGGCGGGAACAGCCGTCGATGCTCGTCCCGCTCATCCTTGGCAACGTCCGCAACTTCGCCCCGGGGGAGAGCCGGCGCCGCTTCGAGCAGGGCCGCCTCGAAGCGCTCGAATGGGAGCGCGTGCTGCTGGAGCGGCTGCGGGCGCTCGCGGACGGTGCGGCCAAGGCCGAGGAGACCAAGCGGAAAATCGACCTGGTGCGGACCTTCATCGGCTACCGCGAGTACCCGAAGTACGGCATGATCAGCCGCTACTTCCTCTACAAGCAGGCGCTGCTGGGCCTCGGGCTGCCCGAGCCGGAGGACATCTATTTCCTGGAGTTCGACGAGCTGTACGACGTGGTGCGCACCGGCCGCGTCGACGACGAGCTCGTCCGCCGGCGCCGCGAGGAGTTCCGGACCTTCGAGGGGCTGCGCTCGCCGCGGGTGCTCACCTCGGACGGCGAGACCATCACCGGCTCGTACCGGCGCGACGACGTGCCGGCCGGGGCGCTCACCGGGCTGCCGGTCTCGGCCGGGACCGTCGAGGGCCGGGCCCGCGTCATCCTCGACATGACGCAGGCCGACCTGGCACCGGGCGACATCCTCGTCACGCCGCACACCGACCCGAGCTGGACGCCGCTGTTCGTGGCCGCCGCCGGACTGGTGACGGAGGTGGGCGGGCTGATGACGCACGGCGCGGTGATCGCGCGCGAGTACGGCCTGCCCGCCGTCGTCGGCGTGGTCGACGCGACCCGCCTGATCCGCGACGGCGAGCGGATTCGGGTACACGGCACCGAGGGGTACGTCGAGCTGCTCTCCTGACCCCGTTGGCCCGGCGGCCCTCCTTGATCGCGGCGGCGGTACAAGTCATCATGTGATTACTTGTGCACGGTGGACCCTGCGGCGAGCGGAGAGGAGGGCGCCGTGGCCATGCCCACACCGCGCCGGCGGGATGCGGCCGCCACCCGGCGGGCGCTGCTCGAGGCCGGGCGGAAACGGTTCACGCGGCTCGGCTACGAGCGCACCACGCTGCGTGACATCGCCGCGGACGCCGGGGTGAACCTGGCGCTGATCAAGCGGTACTTCGGCTCGAAGGAGGGCCTGCTCAAGGCCGCTCTCGAGGACGCACCCCGGTTCGGCGACGAGGCCCGGGACCGCACGGCCGTGGCGGACGCGCTCGCCCACCAGCTCTCCCGGGAGGCGTGGCCGGACTTCGACGAGCATCCGGTGCTCATGCTGCTGCGCGTCTCCGGCGACGCCCAGGTGGACAGCCTGCGGCGCAAGGCGCTGCTCGACTTCAGCCACAAGGTGCTGCAGGCCACCGGCGCCCCGGCGGACGAACGGCTGCTGGAGGCGCAGATGGTGGTGGCACTGGGCGTCGGCATCGCGGTGGTCCGCTCGGCCGTCGGCTTGCAGCCGTTGCGCGACGCGACCGCGGAGGAGCTGCGCGCGCCGTTGACCGCGATCCTCGACGCGCTGCTGCCCGTGCGCGAATAGTCAGTCGTCGAACTCGACGCCGCGCTCCTCGGCGAGGCCGACGACGGCGCGCATGCGCTCGGGATCGTTGGCCACGGCGGCCATGAGCGCGCCGAGCTGTTCCAGGGCCGGGCGGTCCTCGCCGTAGGCGCAGAACATGCCGCCCTCCGGGTCGTACTTGAACCGGCCGTCGAGGTCGGGCGCCTCGGTGGCGACGAGCAGCTGGGCCACGCCTTCCCAGAAGTACCCGTTCGGCTCGTGCCCGAGCTCGTCCACCACCACGTCGGCGGGGGCCGAGCCGGCGTTCAGCAGCAGCGAGAAGTTCCCCGGTCGCGTCTCAACGATCTTCAGCGGCGTCACGAGCACATCCTAGAGGCGGCTCGCGCGGCCTTGCTCGTGCCGGTGAAGCCGGCCAGCCAGTCGCGCAGGTCGCCGTCCGGGACCGGGACGCCCGTGTCGGCCAGGAGCTCGACGAGGGTGAACAGGCCCGCCCGGGAGCGGTCGAGGGTGGGCAGCAGGGCCGCCAGGATCGCGGCCACGTCCACCGATGGCAGCGGGCGGAGGGCGTCGGCCCAGCGCTGGAGCGGCACCGCGGGAGCCAGCCAGGCCATCGCCGCGCCCAGGTCGGCCGGGGCGAGCCGGTCCGGGACGAGGTCGAGGACGGCGTCGGTGCCGGCGACGCGGTCGGTGAGGCGGGGCGCGCCGAGCATGGCCGCCATCAGGAGACGGGCGATCGGCGGCAGCGGGGCGTGCGCCGACTGTGCGGTGAAGCCGCCGAAGGTGCCGTCCGGCCATTGGAGCAGCGCGAGCGCGGCGGGCAGGTCGAGGTTGGCCGGCCAGGTGGTGGCGAGCCAGGGGCCCCAGACCGGGTAGAGGTACTGGTCGCGGTGGTCGTCGATGGTGCCCAGGGCGACGGTGGGCAGCAGCGGGCCGGGATCCGCCGGTGGCCAGGAGCCGATCGCCTTGAAGCCGATGGTGCCGTCCAGCAACAATCGCGGCTCCAGGGCGGGTCGCTGCTGGGCCGCCGCGATCGCATACGGGACGTCGGCTCCTTTTGCGGCCGGGGCGGGGCCGCCGAGGGCGTGCCGCAGGGCCGCGCCGAACGGGCCGGGTACGTCGGCGGCGAGCGCCGGGCCGAACGAGGCCGGGTCAGGGCCCAGCCGCAGCAGCGCCGCCACCGCGTCGGCCGGGTGGAGGTCCACAGTGGACAGGCGGCGGACGAGCTCGGGCGGGTCGATCCAGCCGCCCGCGTGGGTCGGTTCGGCCAGTGGGGTGAAGGGGGTGCCGGCCAGCAGCGCGTCGGCGATCTCGCGGGCGCGGGCGGCCAGGAGGCCCGCCTTGAACGGGACCTTCGCGTCGCGGAACCGGCGCTGCCCGGCCGCCGCGGCGAGGACCTGGCCGATCACCGAGAGCGCCTCGGCCGCGACGGGATCCGCGGCCGCGCGGCGGACTGCGCGTCTGGCGACCCCGCCCATGCGCTCGGGATTCGCGCCCAGACGCGCACATGCGCACAGGACGCGCTCGGCGAGCTCGGCGTCCTCGGGGTGCTCGACCAGGATCGCGGCGGCCTCGGCGAGCTCGGCGGGGTCGGTGATGGGCACGAGCGGTACCAATGCGGCGGTTTGCACGAATGCGCGCTCGATCGGCTGTGCGGTGCTCGTCGGCACGGTCCGGCCGAGCAGTTTCGCCGCCGCCGCGCGCACGTCGGCGTTCGGGTGGTCGAGGGCGGCGGGCGCGAGCGGGGCGCCGCCGAGCTTCAACGCCTTGAGGGCCACCGCCTTGCCGGGGGCGTGCACGGCCGCCGCGAGATTGGGGGCGTCGAACGGCGATGTTCGCAACGCGTCCAGACCGAGCATCACGACCGGGCCGATCCCGGAGCGCAGCAGCAGGTCGTAGGCCGGCTGCCGGGCCGCGATCTCGGCCGCCGACGGGGCCAGTGCGCGGTGCAGGCCGACGAACCAGCCCGCGCGGTAGCCCGACGTCGCGCGGGCCAGGGCGGCCAGGGTCGCGTCGAGCACGCGCGAGCGGTCGGCCCGGCCGGCGGCGATCACGTCGAGGACTGCCTCGTGCCAGGTGCTGCCCGGCCAGCCCGGATCGCGGTCGGCACCGGTGAGGCTCGCGGCGCGGTCGCGGTCGGCCTCGAACAGGCGCCAGAAGACCTTGTCGAACAGGTCGGGGTCGGCGAGCAGGCGGTCGGCGGTGCGGGCGGTCGCGTCCGGGGCCGGCCCCGTGTACGCGTCGGACCAGCGGGCGGCGTCGACGAACGCGCCGACGACGGCGAGCACGTAGTCGTCGTCGGGCGGCAGGTCCACCAGGCCGCGCCGCTCCAGCTCGCGGACGGCGACCCAGGCCCAGCCGCGGTACCCCGCCCCGGCCATCATCCGCACCGCGTGCTCGGCGGAGGCCTGCAGGAACCGCCGGCCGCGGGCGGTGGCGACGCGAATCTCGTCGTCGTCGCGCGGGATGCGATCGGCCGGCGGCTCGACCGCGACCAGGCACAGCTTGAGCCGCTTGCGGTCCCGGCCGGTCAGCTCCGGGCCGCTGCCCTGCCGGCGGATCCGGTACTCGATGTCGGCGGTGAAGGCGGCCTCGACCTGGCGGTGGAGGTCGGCCCGGGCCGCCGCGTCGAGACCGGACAGCGCCGGGACGACGGCCTCGTCGGGCGCGGCGAGCAGGTCCGGGAGGTGCACCATCAGCGGACGGTGGTGCAGCGCTGGGGCCGGCGGAACCAGTCCGCGTCGAGGTCGAGCCCGGTGAGCGCGGCGACGGTGGCCATCGCGGTCGGCCAGTCGCGCATCGCGCCGCGATCGGGGCGGGCGTCCAGCTCGATGAGCGCGCCCAGGTGGTCGTTCAGCGCGTCCGGGTCGGTGCCCGTCCGGTCGTCCGGGCGCAGGGTGTCGAGCTCGGTGACGACCTCGCCGTCGAGCGCGTAGAACAGGGTGTTCCAGTTGTTGATGCCCCAGAACACGCCGTGCACGGCCGCGTTGTGCGCGAGCCGGCGCATCATGGGCGCTTCCGCGCAGATGGCCGCGTAGTCGAGCAGCATCACGGCGTCGCCGCGCTGTTCGACGTACACGACGTCGTCCTCGTAGCGCACGTCGACCGGGCGGACCGTCGTCACCGTGTCCGGGTCGCCGCCGACCAGGCGGATCGCGTCCTCGGCGGTGAGCGTCCGGCCATGTGCGCGCACGACCGTCCAGCCCAGGTTCTCGCCGATGCACCAATCCGCGGCGTCCAGCTGCTCGAACATGTCCAGGTAGTGGTCGATCTGTTCCGGGGTGGGCCCAGTCATGGCGCGATCGTAATGGCGGTGAGGCGCGCGGCGAGGTCCCTGGCCGCCTCGCGCAGTTCGGCCGGTTCCAGGATCTGGGTTTCGAAGCCCAACCGCGCCACGTGTACGGCGATGGCGTCGAGCCGATCCGCCCCCGACACGAGCACGCACCATTCGCCGCCGTCGTCCTCGACCCGCCCGACCTGCGGCGGCACCAGCTCCCGGACCCGGTCGGCCGGGGCGCGCAACCGCACCCGCGCGACGTGGCGGTACGGCGACTCGGTCACCGCCCGCTGTACGAACGCGGCCGGATCCGGATGTTCGCGGGCCCGGAAGCGCCACCCGGTCGCGGCGACGTCGCGCATGCGGTCGAGGCGGAAGGTTCGCCAGTCGTCGCGGTCCAGGTCCCAGCCCATGAGGTACCACCGCCGCCCGGTCGTGACGAGCCGGACCGGTTCGACCGTGCGTTCCGCGTCGGCCCCGGCGTAGCGGAAGCGCACGCGCACCTGGTCGCGGCAGGCCCGGGCGAGGGTCACGAGCACCTCGGCGTCGATCTCGACGCCCGGCCCGATCAGGGTGTCGGTGGCCCCGTGCACGGCCCGCACCTCGGCCCGCAGCCGCGGCGGCATCACCTGGTCGAGCTTGGCCAGGGCCCGCAGCGCCGCCTCGCCCGCCCCGGCCACCGTGCCGGCGGAGGCCATCCGCAGCGAGACCGCGGTCGCGATCGCCTCCTCGTCGTCGAGCAGCAGCGGCGGCAGCCGGGTGCCGGCGCCGAGCTGATACCCGCCGCCGACCCCGCCGGTGGCGTGGACCGGGTACCCGAGCGCGCGCAGCCGCTCGACGTCGCGGCGCACCGACCGGTCGGTCACGCCGAGCTCCGCGGCCAGCTCCGCCGCCGTCCACGAGGCCCGGCGCTGCAACAGGGCGAGGAGGCGCAACACCCGTTCGGCGGTCACGGACCCGATCATTCCACGAATCCCGGACCGCTCCTGTCCGCGATTGGGGTAAGACTGCTGGCATGACGACGACGCGAACCGTGCAGATCACGTTCGACTGCGCCGACCCGGCCGCGCTGGCCGCCTTCTGGATCGAGGCGCTCGGGTACAAGCTGGCGGATCCGCCGCCCGGCTTCGACACCTGGGAGGCGGCCCTGGACGCGATGGGCGTGCCGGCCGAGGAGCGCAACCGGGCCTCGGCGATCGTGGACCCGGCGGGCACCGGCCCGCGCGTGTTCTTCCAGCGCGTCCCGGAGGGCAAGACCGTCAAGAACCGCGTCCACCTCGACGTCCGCGCCGCGGCCGGGCTGCAGGGCGAGGGCCGGATGGCCGCTCTGCAGCAGGAGGCGGAGCGGCTGACCGGCGTCGGCGGCACCCAACTGGCCCGCTTCGAGCCCGAGCCGCCGCTGAGGTTCGGCCACATCGTGATGGCCGACCCCGAGGGCAACGAGTTCTGCCTGGACTGAAACGTGCGTGCTGCCCGGCACGGGGGTCCGGGCAGCACGCGCCAAACTCAGCCGGCCGGGTTGAAGGGGATGCCGGTGGGCTTCGAGGCGGTCAGCAGCGGCACGAACCGGCCGTCGTTGATCTTGATGGTGGCCGAGCCGAAGTCGGCCGTCATCAGGCGGTCGCGCAGCGCCGTGCTGGGGTAGCCGTCCCAGCCGACCAGGGCCGGGTACCGCCAGGTGTGGTAGTGGTTCTCCGGCGGCTCGTCGTTGGAGTTGGCGAGCCGGAAGAAGTGGGTCGACACGCCGTCCTTGTGGTAGACGGTCTTCGGGTGCGTCCCGTCGAACCGGACCTGCGAGCGCGCGTACGTCACCTGACTGGAGTGCTGGGTCGTCGTCACGTACTCGACCTGGTTGGTCGACTGGTTCACCCAGGAGATGACGTGCTCCCAGTCGTGCCGGTGGCCGCCGATGCTCAGGCCCGGGATGGCCTGGTCCTTCTCGAAGTAGCTGGCGTAGACGATCGCGCACCAGCCGTTGTTGCACTTCGAGCGGGAGTACGTCTGCGACTTGTCCAGGTCGGACTGGTCCCGGCAGTTGCCGTTGAGGGCGCCGGTCGGGTTCAGGCCGGCGTTGAGGGTGCCGCTGGGGCTGATGGCGGCCACGGCGTAGCAGCCGTCGGTGTCGTAGTCGTACGCGGGGGAGAACGACTGCTCGTAGCCGTTGGCGTTCTGCGGGAGGTTGGGCAGCGAGTCGGCGTAGGCCGCCGTCGCGGGCAGCAGGATCCCGAGCGCGGCCGCGCCGGCCACGATCCAGGACAGGGCGCGACGACGCCTCGGCTTTGACGCGTGTTCCAAGGCAAACCCTTCAGTGGTGACGTTCGTAGGACTCCGCAAATATCGACGTAGCTGAGTATGCGGCGCGACCGGGATCATGTGAACATCCCGTGACCGGAGTGGGTATCGTTCGCGTGTGACGCTGATCGATGACCTGCGGTTCCGGTCCGACATCGACGGGGATCTGCATCTTGTACTGCCCGCCGGCCACCCCGGCGCCGGCTGGACCGTCACCGTCGTCATGGCCGACGGCGGGCGGCTGGAGGCGGACCCCGAGGGCCCGGGCACGTTCTCGTACTACGGCCACCACGCGCGCTGGTGGTGGGTCGAGCGGCGGGGAGCCGCGCACGTCGAGGTCGTCGCCCCGGACGGCACGGAGGCCGTGCTCCACCACGAACGGCTCATCTGGCCGGCCCGGACCTGCCCGGCCTGCGAACCGGCCCAGCTCGCCGAATAGCGAGTGATCGGCCGATCGGACAGCCGCAGGCGATGATCGGCCATTTCCATGGGCGACGGGCACCCCATGTCGCCTAGGAAGGAGGCATGGCCAAACGAGGTGACCGTTCCCCTGCTGCCGTGCGCGTCCATCGACGACATCATCGCCTTCTACCAGGTCCTGGGATTCCGGACCACGTACCAGCAGCGCAAGCCCTACGCGTGCGCCGGGTTGCAGCGCGAGGACCTGCAGTTGCAGTTCTTCGAGATCCCCGGATTCGACCCGGAGCAGTCCTACGGCTCCTGTCTGGTGATCACCCCGGACATCGAGGGACTGCACCGGGCCTTCGTGTCCGGCATGCGCGCCGCGTACGGCAAGGTGCTGGTGTCCGGAACGCCGCGGATGACCCGGCCCCGGGCACGCAAGAACGCCGACGGGATCGGCGGGTTCAGCGTCATCGACCCGGGCGGCAACTGGATCCGCGTCTTCAGCGGCGCCGCCACCGCGCCCGAGCCGGCCACCACGCCGGCCGGGCGGCTGGGCAAGGCGCTGGCGAATGCCGTCGTGCAGGCCGATTCCAGGGGGAGCGTCGAACAGGCGGTCCGGATCCTCGACAGCGCGCTGGCCCGCTCGCAGGCCGACGACGACCCGGTCGAGCAGGTGGAGGTCCTGGTCTACCGGGCCGAGCTCGCCATGGTGCGGCACGATCCGGAGACTGCGGCCGAGATGCTGGCCCGCGCCGACTCCGTTCAGCTCACCGACGAAGAAGCCGGGCGGGCCGCCGCCGCGTTCGACAACGCCGCCGAACTCGCGGCGGCCCTGCGGTGACGGTCGCTACCACCGTGCGCATTCGGCGACGAGCCGCGGGTCGGTGCGCACCCAGACCTCGCCCGGGGCGGCCTCGGCCGGGGCGTCGGCGCGTTCGAGGCCGAGGAACTCGATAAGCTTGAGCAGCTCGGCGCGTTCGGCCCGGTCATCGTCGACGTCCCGCGAGTCGAAGAAGATGTAGAACTGGTCGCTCGGGTCGACGTAGCCCGAATCGGCCCAGATCCGAGCGACTTCCGTGATGGCGGCCGCTTCCGTCGTGAACGTGGCGGCGCGGGCGGCGCCGCGGGTCTCCGGGGCCGCGTCGAGGTCGGCGAGGTCGGAGAACCACTGGCCGAAGTGGTCCAGGCCGGCGTAGCCGTTCTCGAAGAACAGCATCGCGCTCGGAAGGTAGCGGTTGGCCCGGTCGATCTTGAGGTGTTCCGTCCGCGGCTGGCCGGCGTCCCGGATCCGGGAGATCACTCCCAGCCGGGGCATGAGCACCAGACGCTGCCCCGCCGGTTCGTCCTTGACGGTGTAGGTGTCGGACTCGCGGCCCCGGAAGAACGCGGAGAACGCCACGTAGGCTTCCTGCGGGTCGGCCACGGAGACCTGCTCGTCGTCGCCGTCACCGGCGGTGAAGACGAACTGCTTCGGTCCGGGGCTGTATGGGCGGGCCATGTGCGTCCCTTCGTTGCGCCTGACAGGTCGGCCAGTGTATGAAACCGGCTCGAATTGCGCGCGGCTCGGGCCTACCGTTGCGTACGTGTTCGAGAAGCTGATCATCCAGAAGACGCTGCGCGTGCCGGCGAGCACCGGGGCGGCCGGAGACGGCACGGCCGTTGCCCGGCAGCTGGACGCGGCGCTGCTCGACGTCGGGTTCGCGGCCTCGCGGGCGGTGCTCGACCACATCGGTGGCCTGGCACCCGGGCCGGCCATCGACCTGGCGGCCACCGTCGTGGCGGCGGTGCGCGAGCTCGTCGGGGACCACGTCCAGCACAACGCGTACTTCGTCGGCTTCCCGCACGACGTCCCCGACACCATCGAGTTCTGGGTGCAGCGGCTGCGCGCAGCCGTGCTCGCCGGCGGCTCGGCGGCCACCGAGGAGCAGTTGCTGGCGCTGCTCGGCTCGGGGCTGGTGAGCCTGCTGGAGCTGCCCGGCTACGGTACGTACCAGCACACCTACGACGAGCTGCTGGCCGCCCACGACACGTTCCTCGCGGCGGCGGGCGACCGGCTGACCGTCCTGCACCTCGGCGAAACGGCCGAGCGCGAGGCGGAGCGACTTTACGTGAAACTGGCCGCAATTACGGCCCCGCTCGGCCCAGCCGACCTCGCGGTCCTCGGCGAGCTCGCGGTCGCGTGTGCCGACGGCCCGCAGCCGCTGGCCGTTCCGGTGCGCGAGAACCGGGCCGTGCTCAACGGTGTCCGGCTCGTGCTGGGCCGGCCCCTGGTCGCCGTGGACACCACGACCGACGTGCTGCGGCTGGCCTGTCACGTCTCCGGCGGCGATGCCTCGCTGGCCGTCCCGACCCGGTTCCGGGCGTTCCCGCGCCGGGAGCGGCGGGTGCTGCTGGCCGCGCTCGACGCGGTCGTCGGCGCGAACCCGGCCAAGCTCGGCGACGTCGCCCGTTTCGCGGAGCCGTGGAAGCGGCTCGGGGAACGCCTGCACCCGCACGAGTACCCCCAGTGGCCGCACGCCCACGAGGTGTTCACGGTCGCGCGCGGCGAGCGCCGGGTCACCGGCATCGCGGGGCGCGCCGAGGCGGCGATCCGCGCGGGCGCCATCGCGCCTGCCGCGTCCGTGCTCACCGCCGCGCCGGGACTGCTGCTGCGCAACGCCGACCGGCTGCTGCGGCAGGCGTCCGCGGCGGACCGGGCCGCGGTCGTCGACGCGGTCACGGGCGTGCTCGGCTCGGCGTCGGGCCGGGTGCTGTGCTCATTGCGGGAGCACGTCGCCAATCGGTTGACGCCGGCGCCGACCCGCATGTTCGCGAACCGTTCGCGGCGCGCCTGGGTCGGGCCGGACACCCGGCCGACGCTGCCGGGCGAGCTGGTGGCCCAGCTGTCGGACCGGCTCGACGCGGAGATCACCGCGCGGCTGCCGGAGCCGGCCCACCCGCTGCTGGTCGACCCGGCCGTGCTCGGCGTGGCCCTGCCGCTGTCGGGCAAGGCGGCCGAGGGCGGCTTCGCGGTGCTGCCGCGAGGTTCCCGCGCCCCGGTCTCGGGCGAGGTGCTGCGCTTCTTCATGTACTGGCGGCAGAAGCGCAGGCGGACCGACTACGACCTGTCGGTGCTCCTGCTGGACGAGGAGTTCCACACCGCGGGCCAGGTGTCGTGGACGAACTACCACCACGACGGGATGGTGCACTCCGGCGACATCACCGACGCCCGCGACGGCGCGACCGAGTTCATCGACGTGCCGCTGACCGTCGGCGGGGCATTCGTGGTGCCGCAGGTATACATCTACGCCGGTGAGTCGTTCGAGGAGGTGGCGGAGTCGATGTTCGGATACCAGACGCGCACCCGCGACCAGGGCGGGCCGCCGTTCGACGCCCGTACCGTGCGGGCCCGCTCGCAGCTGCGCGGCCAGGGCCGCATCGCGCTGCCGATGGTCTTCGCCCGCGACGGGGACGGCTGGCAGGCCGTGTGGCTGCACCTGTACCTGCACGGCCGCCCGGCGTTCAACCGCGTCGAGGGCAACACGTACACGACCGCGGACCGGGTGCGCGCGCTCGTCGAGCGGGAGTACCTGACGATGTCGTACCTCGTCGACCGCTGGCGCACCAGGGCACCGGTGGCCCTGTGGACCGGCGAGCCGCCGGCCGGCCCGGTGACCTACGTCGGCATCGACGCGCCCGAGGGCCTCCCGGAGGGCTCCGACGTCTACACCCTGGACCGACTGACCGAGCTGCTGCCGGCGTAGCACCGGTGTAGGTTGTGTACAGGCCGAGGCCATGCGGGCGCTTCCTTCTCACCGTTCGATTCGGGAACCTCCGCGCAAGCGGAGGATCTGGCCAGTAGCACCCGCGCTCTCCTCGGCCGCTCCACGTCAGGCGATGCGCACGGTCCGATCGGCTGCCATGCTGGCAGATGTGGACCGTGCGCACGTCGACGTACTCATCGTGGGGGCCGGCCTCTCCGGCATCGGGGCGGCCTGCCACCTGACCCGCGACGCGCCCGGCCTGACCTACGAGATCCTCGAGGCCCGCGCGGCGAGCGGCGGCACCTGGGACCTGTTCCGGTACCCCGGCGTGCGCTCCGACACCGACATGTTCACCCTCGGCTACGCCTTCCGCCCGTGGACCGACCGCGACGCGATCGCGTCCGGCGACCGGATTCTCGGCTACCTCCGCGACACCGCCGCCCGCTTCGGCGTGGACCGGCACATCACGTACCGCAGCCGCGTCGTCCGCGCCGAGTGGTCCACAGTGGACGCCCGCTGGGCCGTGACCGTCGAGGGGTCGTCCACCCGCACGTGCCGCTTCCTGTTCCTGTGTACCGGCTATTACCGCTACGACGAGGGCTACACGCCCGATTGGCCGGGCGTCGCGCAGTACAACGGAACGCTCGTGCACCCTCAGCACTGGCCCCAGGACCTCGACGTCACTGAAAAACAGGTCGTCGTCATCGGCAGCGGCGCGACCGCCTTCACCCTGGTGCCCGCCCTCGCCCGGACCGCCGCCCACGTGACCATGCTGCAACGCTCCCCGTCGTTCGTCCTCTCGCTCCCCGCCCGCGACCGCGTCGCCGACTCCCTGCGCCGCTTCCTCCCGCCGCGAGCCGTCCACCGCATCGTGCGCTGGAAAAACATCAAGATCTCGACCTGGTTGTACCAGTACAGCCGCCGCCGCCCCGCCCGCATGCGAGCCATGCTCCGCGCGGGCGTGCGCAAGGCCCTGCCGGACGGTTACCCGATCGACGAGCATTTCGAGCCGTCCTACGATCCGTGGGACCAGCGCCTGTGCCTGGTCCCGGACAACGACTTCTTCGCCGCCATCAGCTCGGGCGCCGCCTCGGTGACGACCGGCCACATCGCCACCTTCACCCCGACAGGCCTGCGCCTGGAGTCGGGCTCCACTGTGGACGCGGACGTGGTCATCACCGCCACGGGCCTGAACCTGCTGCCCTTGGGCGACATATCCCTGACGGTGGACGGCGAACCGGTGGACCCTGCACAGCGCGTTGTGTACAAGGGCATGATGCTGGACGGGGTGCCGAACCTGGCCTTCGTGCTGGGCTACACCAACATGGCCTGGACCTTGAAGGCCGACCTGGTCTCGTCGTACGTGACCCGGCTGCTGCTGCGGATGCGGCGCCGCGGCAAGCGGAGCGTGGTGCCCCGCCTGCCGGCCGAGCCGTTGACGACGGCACCGCTGGTCGAAATGTCGTCGGGGTATTTCGAGCGCTCCCGTTCCCGGCTTCCGCTGCAGGGCGACCGCGCCCCGTGGCGGCTGCGCCAGCACTACGCCAGGGACCGCCGGCTGTTCCGCCGCCTGCGGGACGACGCGCTGGTCTTCGACCCGCCGGCGCTCAGCTGACGAAACTGGATCGCCCGCCCGCCGCGCGCCGTGCGACGATCGGGTCCTGGGTCGCTAGCTCAACTGGCAGAGCAGTCGAACGAGTAGCACGTCCGCTCCCCGCGCGAGCGGTCATGGGAGTGCTTCCTTCTTCTCTTCGGTAATCGACAGGTTCGGGGTTCGAGTCCCCGGCGGCCCACCATCAGACTGAACTGCTCGTTCATGCCGCACGGCACCTCTGACGTCGATCGGACCGAGTCGGCCGCGCGCCCCGCCGATCCTCGGCGTCGTACGTGCAAGGCTCGCCGCCTCGCGAAGGCTTTGGGCCGATGAACGCGCGGAAAGGTTGGCGACGCGTGGGCATGAGGTGACGGTCTTCGTCGACGGCGGCGCCGGCTCGTGGCCGCGGCCTGCCGTCACTCGTCCGGGTTCGGGCTTCGCTCACTCCGGCGGGTGCAGGGCTTTTCGGATCGTCGGCGCGAGCGGAAGGTCGGAGTGGTGCAGCGCGGCGACGATCCGGCTCGCCGCGTGCTGGAGCTCCTGGAGGCCGGTGCTGTCGAGGTCGTCGAACAGCAACTTGCGCACCGTTGCTACGTGCCCGGGCGCAGCCTGTTTGACCAGTTCCCAGCCTTGCTCGGTCAGCACGGCGTTGGTGTAGCGGGCGTCTTCAAGGTCCGGTCGGCGTACCACCAAGCCACGTTTTTCGAGCCTGACGATCAGGTGCGAGATGCGCGACAGCTCGGCCCCGGTCAGGATGGCCAGGTCGCTGAGCCGCAGCGTGCGATCAGCTTGTTCGGAGAGGCCGGCCAGGGCGTAGTACTCCAAATGGCTGATGCCGGCATCGCGCTGCAGTTGGGCGTCCAGCGCCACCGGCAGCACGACGACGGCCGCATGCAGTGCCCGCCAGGCGCGCATCTGGTCCGCCGTCAGCCAAGGTGCTCCTTCGGCCGTCACCCGCCGAGTCTAGCGTCACATGAAATTTCATGTAACCGGCTGCCAGGGTTTCACGTGAAAGTTCATGTAACCGATGAGGAGCAGGTCATGTCCGCCCTGAAGATCGCTGTCATCCTGGGCAGCACCCGTCCCGGCCGTAACGGCGCCGTCGTCGCCGATTGGGTGCTCTCCCGGGCCACCGGGCGCACCGCCGCCGCGTACGAGCTGCTCGACCTGGCGGACTACCCCCTGCCGCACCTGGATGAGCCTGTTTCGGCCAAGGCCGGCTCCGACCTGTACTCGAAGGACCACACCAAGGCGTGGGCCAGCAAGATCGCCGGCTACGACGGTTTCGTGTTCGTCACTCCCGAGTACAACCACTCCACCTCCGGTGTGCTGAAGAACGCGATCGACTTCCTGTACAGCGAGTGGACGAACAAGGCGGCCGGGTTCGTCAGCTACGGCGGCGTCGGCGGCGCCCGGGCCATCGAGCACCTGCGTGGCGTCATGAGCGAACTGCAGGTCGCCCACGTGCAGCAGCAGCTGAGCTTCTCGCTGTTCACCGACTTCGAGAACTTCGCCGACTTCAAGCCGGCCGACATGCACACCGGCGCCGCCCGGCTGCTGTTCGACCAGCTCGAGAGCTGGGCCGGCGCGCTGCGCACGATCCGCGAAAGCGCCCTCGTCCCTGCCGCCTGACGCGGTGAGCGGCTCGGCAGATGCAACGGGCCACCGGTGATCGCGTCCACCGGTGGCCGCCCGGACCCCTTCCGCCGGGCAACAGTGCCTCAGAAGGAGAAGCGCCATGGAATTCGGCATCATGGGCGTGGCCGACATCGAGCCCGACCCGAACACCGGATACACCCCCACCGAACACGAACGCATCAAGGGTGTCGTCGAGTCGGCGCTGCTCGTCGAGGAACTCGGCTTGGACGTGTTCGCATTCGGTGAGCACCACAACCCACCGTTCGCGGCCTCGTCACCGGTGGCCATGCTCGCCTACGTCGCGGGTCAGACCAAGAAGATCACACTGTCGACCTCGGTCACCCTCATCACCACCAACGACCCCGTGCGGCTGGCCGAGGACTATGCCTATCTGCAGCACCTCGCTGACGGCCGGCTCGACCTGATGATCGGCCGGGGTAACACCGTCCCGGTCTACCCGTGGTTCGGTCGCGACATCCGCGACGGTGTGGAGCTCGCGCTCGAGAACTACAACTTACTGCACCGATTGTGGCGCGAGGACGTCGTCAACTGGGAGGGGAAGTTCCGGACGCCGCTGCAGGGCTTCACCGCCACGCCCCGTCCCCTGGACGACGTGCCGCCGTTCGTCTGGCACGGCTCGATCCGCACTCCGGAGATCGCCGAGCAGGCCGCCTACTACGGCAACGGCTTCTTCGCCAATCACATCCTGGCCCCCAACCTGCATTTCAAGCGGCTGGTCGACCTGTATCGCCGGCGCTACGAACACCATGGACACGGTCCGGCCGCCCACGCCATCGTCGGCCTGGGCGGTCAGGCGTTCGTCGCCCGCCGGTCGCAGGACGCGTGGGCCCAGTACCGGCCCTATTTCGAGGGCTTCGCGGGCTTCCGAGGCGCCGATCTGGAGCAGATCGCCAACGGCACCCCGCTGAGCATCGGCAGTCCTCAGGAAATCATCGACAAGACGCTCACCTTCCGCGAGAACTTCGGCGACTACCAACGCCAGCTGTGGGCGCTCGACATCCTGGGCCTGCCGCACAAGATTTTGATGGAACAGTTGGAGCTGCTCGGGACCGAGGTCGTGCCGGTACTGCGCAAAGAGTTCGACAGTCGCCGGGCCCCCGGCGTCCCCTCCTCGCCGACCCATGCGAGCCTCGTCAAAGCCAAGTACGGCGACACTGAGCCGCGTCAGCCCAGGCCGAACCCGAACCGCGGTGACAACCTGGTCGGCGCGTCGCCCTACCAGGACAGCGATTCGGCCACGCCGGCCCGCTTCCCGCAGGCGCTCCGATGACGGCCCGGCTCCTGGTGATCAGCGCCGGCGTCAGCGACCCGTCGACGACCCGGCTCCTGGCCGAACGCACGGCGATGGCGGTGATGAGCCGGGTCCGGGCGACCGGCTCCGAGATCACGGCCTCCTTCCTCGACCTCGCCGGGATCGCCGCCGATCTCGGACGCTCGCTCGTGTCGGCCGGCCCCACCGAGCCGGTGCAGCGGGCGATCGAGCAGGTCGGCTCGGCCGACGGGCTCATCGTCGCCACACCGGTCTACAAGGCCGGCATCAGCGGCTTGTTCAAGCTGTTCGTCGATCTGCTCGACAACGACCTGGTCGTCGCCAAACCGGTCATTCTGAGCGCGACCGCAGGCACCGCGCGGCACGCGATGGTGGTCGACGAACAGCTCCGTCCACTGTTCGCGTTCCTGCGGGCCATGTCCGTGCCGACATCGCTGTTCGCAGCGCCCGAGGACTGGGCCGATCCGGCCCTCAGCAAGCGAATCGACCGCGCCGCATCCAAATTCGCCGAGCTGGTCCGGTCCGGTGTCGGGGAAGCCATCGCCGGTGGCGGTTGGCAGGGCTATCAACACCAGTTCGACGGCAACGCGACCCGCGCGGAGAAGTCCGCGGACGACCTCGACTTCGACACCGATCTCATGCGCCTGGCAGCCGGCGGATCGGCCCACCACAAGAACGCGACCGACGGGAAGTGAAGCCTCATGCCGCTACACGGTGAGTACCTACGCGGAACCTTCGACATCTCGGCCGACCAGGTCGCGGCGTTCGAGGCGAACGACGGCCAGGGCGACACGGGGCTCAACCCTGCCGGCGCGCCCATCATCATCCTGACCAGTGTGGGCGCCAAGAGCGGCAAGCTTCGCAAGTCGGCGCTGATGCGGGTGGAGCACAACGGTGACTACGCGGTGATCGCGTCGTTGGGCGGCGCCCCGGAGAACCCGGCCTGGTACTTCAACCTCAAGGCGAACCCGCATGTCGAGCTGCAGGACGGCCCCGACAAGCATGACTACGTGGCCCGTCAGGTCGACGGCGACGAGTACCAGCTCTGGTGGGACCGGGCGATCGAGATCTGGCCGGACTACGTGGAGTACCAGACGAAGACCGATCGCAAGATGCCGATCTTCGTGCTCGAGCGCGTCACGGTCGAGGCATAAGGGGCAGCCATGGCGAGGAAAATCCAATTCACCCGGTACGGCGGCCCGGAGGTCCTGCAGCTCGTCGACGTTCCCCGCCCGCAGCCCACGGCCGGGCAGGTGCTGATCGAGGTGGTGGTCGCGTCGCTCAACCCGGCCGAGGTGGGTATCCGGGAAGGCGCGTTCCACCAGATCTGGCCGGCCGACTTCCCGCAAGGCATGGGTCACGACTTCGCCGGGGTCGTCGCCGGCTTCGGGCCGGACGTCACAGGCTTCGCCGTCGGCGACGAGGTGGTGGGCTACGCCCAGCGCGGCGCCATGGCCGACTTCGCTCTCGTCGATACGGGTGCCGTAGGACCCAAACCGGCGGGTCTGGGCTTTGCCGCGGCCGCGATCGTCCCGGCCGCGGGGGCCACGGCGTGGGCGGCGGTCGCGGCTGTGGACCCGGCGCCCGGGGAGACGGTGTTCGTCTCGGCCGCGTCGGGCGGGGTCGGCGTGCTCGCCGGCCAGCTGGCCCGGCTGGCCGGCGCCCGGGTCATCGGAGCCACCTCGGCCGGGAACATGCATCGGATGCTGACTCTGGGGATCGAACCGGTCGAGTACGGCCGAGGCCTGGGGCCCAGGCTCAGAGCCATGATCCCGGACGGCCTCGACGCCGTGATCGACACATTCGGCGGCGGCTATGTCGATCTGGCCATCGAGCTAGGTGTTTCGCCGAAGCGGATCAACACGATCGCCGACCACGCTGCGGTCCAGCGATACGGAGTCCAGGCCAGAGGCAATCGCGACGGCATGTCACCCACCGTCTGGAGCGAGGTACAGGCCTTGATCGCGGACGGCCGACTGGTGGTCCCGATCGAGGCGGAATATCCCCTCGAAGACATCGCCCGCGCGTACATCGACGTCGCCAGCCGGCACGGATTCGGCAAACGGGTGGTCCGACTCCGGCCAGATCCCAGTTCTGACTGATCACCATGGCTGACCCCACACCGAAGCCGTACCGCGGGTCCGGCATCACAGTGACCTTCGAGAGCAGCCGCTGTCTGCACTTCGCCGAGTGTCTTCGCGGGCTTCCGGAGGTCTTCGACGTCAAAGCCCGTCCCTGGATCAGGCCGGACAATGCTGATCCGGCCGCAGTCGCCGACGTGGTGGAACGCTGTCCCAGCGGTGCCCTGCGGTACGCGTTGCGCGACGGTGCCGTTGAGACCCCACCCGAACCAACGCTCGTGACCGTCCTCGAACATGGCCCGATCCTGTTGCACGGTGACCTGGCGCTGACCGGGCCCGGCGAGACGCTCCAGCGGGAAACTCGGGTGGCGATCTGCGCCTGCGGGCGCTCGGCAAGGCGGCCATTGTGCGACAACACGTGCCGAAATGACCGCGCTATGGCTGCGCTGTTGGCGCGGCGGGGTGTCTCAGAGTGAGACGGCGGATGCCCTCCGCGACGGGTGGGATGCTTCTATGGAGGGCTTGGCCGAACCAGCGGTGCTGCTCGGCGGCGTCGGCGTGGTCACCGCGGTGCTCAATGCCGTAGCGCTGCGCCTGGTCCGCGTCGACGAGGTGCCGGGCTGGCTGCAGGTGCGCATCTCGTGGTGGCGCGCGCACAACCGGACGCTGCTGCTGCTCAGCGCCGTGACGGCCGGGGTCGGCGTCGTCGCGCGGCTGTTGTAGAGGTCTCAGAACAGGGTCTTGTACAGCAGGAGGACGTTCAGCCCGATGATGACCGCGGCCACGAGCCCGGCGGCGATGTCGGTCCGGCGGCGGTTGACGAACGATCCCATGATGTCGCGCCGGCGCGTCAGCATCAGCAGCGGTACCAAAGCGAACGGCACGCCGAAGGAGAGCACCACCTGCGAGGCGATCAGGCTCCCGGTCGCCGGCAGCCCCAGCCCGAGCACCAGCAGCGCCGGCGTCATCGTGATCGCCCGCCGCACGAACAGCGGGATCCGCCGGCGGATGAAACCCTGCATGACGACCTGGCCGGCGTAGGTGCCGACGCTGGAGGACGACAGCCCGGAGGCCAGCAGCGCCACGGCGAAGGCGAGCGCCGCCCCGCCGCCGACCAGCCGGCCGAGGCTCTCGTGGGCGCCCTCGATCGACTCCAAGCCCGCCCCGCCCGTCCCGCCCGCCCGGCCGGCCAGCGACGCCGCGATCAGCAGCATCGACAGGTTGATGGCGCCCGCCGCGCCGAGGCCGACGACGATGTCGAGGCGCTGGAAGCGCAGCAGCTCCCGGCGCTCGGCGGCGTCGCGGCCGGCGACCCGGGCCTTGGTCAGGGCGGAGTGCAGGTAGATCACGTGCGGCATCACGGTGGCCCCGATGATGCCGCAGACCAGCAGCAGGGCCTCGCCGCCGGCGACGCCGGGGACGAGCCCGGCCGCGACCGACGGCGCGTCGGCGCCGACGACGAGCAGGTCGTAGAGGAATCCGCCGAAGACGACGCCCAGCAGGCCCACGATCGCCAGCTCGAAGGGGCGGTGGCCGCGCTGCTGCATGGCCAGGATCGCGAAGGCGACGACGGCGGTGATGAGCCCGGCCGGGAACAGGGGCACGCCGAAGAGCAGGTTGAGCCCGACGGCGGCCCCGACGAACTCGGCCAGGTCGGTGGCCATCGCGACGACCTCGGCCTGGACCCACAGCGCGCGGGACACGGGCGCGGGCAGGTACTCCCGGCACAGGTCCGGCAGGTCCCGCCCGGTGGCCAGGCCCGCCTTCGCCGACAGGTACTGCACGAGCATGGCCATGACGTTGGCGAGCACGATCACCCAGACCAGGGTGTAGCCGAACCGGGCCCCGGCCGAGAAGTTCGTCGCGAAGTTGCCGGGATCGACGTAGGCGACAGCCGCCACGAACGCCGGTCCCAGCAGCGCCACGACCCCCCGGATCCCGCGCCGCGGCCGCATGAGCGTGAGCGCGGGATCCGCCGCGGTCCGCATCGGCTAGCCGACCGACGGGCCGAGGCCGAGCGACTGCGGTGTGCTGGAGTCCGGTGACGGCTGGACCAGACCCTCGTCGAGCGGTCCGAACTCGGTCATCAGCGCGCGGCTGCCGCCCCACGGGGTCTGCTCCTCGGCGACCAGCGTGTTGGTGGTGAGCAGCAGACCGGCCACCGAGGCGCCGTTCTGCAGCGCGGCCCGGGCCACCCGCAGCGGGTCGACGATGCCCATCTCCAGCATGTTGCCGAAGCGCCCCTCCAGTGCGTCGAAGCCGTCGTCGTACCCGAGTTCGGAGACGTGGGCCACGACCTCCTCACCCGAGTAGCCGGCGTTGGCCGCGATCAGGAACGCGGGCTCCGCCAGCGCCCGGCGGACGATGGCCACCCCGACGGCGTAGTCGCCCTTGGCGTCGAGGTCGTGCAGATCGTCCAGGGCGGACTCGGCGTGCAGCAGCGCCGCCCCGCCTCCGGCGACGATCCCCTCGGCCATCGCGGCGCGGGTCGCCGACAATGCGTCCTCGACCCGGTGCTGCAGCTCCTTGAGCTCGGCGTTCGTCGGCGCGCCGACCCGGATCACGGCGACCTTGCCCGACAGTGAGCCGATCCGCTCGGTCAGCACGTCCTCGTCCACGCCGAAGCTCGCCCGGGCCAGCTCGGCGCGCAGCTGCGCCAGCCGGAAGTGCACGCCCTCGACCGGGCCGCCGCCGTCGATGATCGTCGTGCGATCGGCGGTCACCCGCACCTGTGCGGCCCGGCCGAGCTGCTCCAGGCCGAGCGTCTCCAGCGTGAAGCCGGAGTGCCGGCTGAGCACCGCCCCGCCGGTGATGGCCGCGATGTCCTCCAGCTTGTGCAGCCGGCGGTCGCCGAAACCGGGTGCCCGTACGGCCACGCACTGCAGGACGCCGTTGACGTGGTTGTGCGCAAGCATCGACAGCGCTGTGCCCTCGATTGACTCGGCCAGGATGACCAGCGGCCGGCGGGCCCGCATGATCTTGTCGAGGATCGGCATGAGCTGCTGGACCTTGGTGATCTTCTCGCTGCACAGCAGAATGTACGGGTCCTCCACGACCGCCTCGAGGCTCGCCGGGTTGGTGACCATGTACGGCGAGAGGTACCCGTTGTCGAACTCGAAGCCCTCGACGAAGTCCACGCTCATCCCGTGCCGCGGCGACTCCTCGACGGTGACGATGCCGCCGTCGCCGACCGTGTGCAGCGCCTCGGCGATCACCGCGCCGACCGTGTTGTCGTCGTTGGCCGAGATCGCCGCCACCCGGGCGAGATCCTCCCGGGTCGACACCGGCCGGGCGACCCCGCGCAGGTGCTCGACCAGCCGGTCGACGGCCAGGTCGACGCCGCGCTTGACGAGCACGGGATTGGCGCCGCCGCCGATGGCCGCCATCCCCTCCCGCACGATCGCCTGGGCGAGCACCGTGGCGGTGGTGGTGCCGTCGCCGACGATGTCGTTGGTCTTGATCGCGGCCTCCTTCACCAGCTGCGCGCCCATGTTCTCGAACTGGTCGGCGAGGTGGATCTCGCGCGCGATGGTGACGCCGTCGTTGGTCACGACCGGCGAGCCGGTGATCTTCTCGAGGATCACATTGCGGCCCTTCGGCCCGAGGGTGGACTTGACCGCCTCCGCGAGCTTGTCGACCCCGGCCTGCAGCAGGGTTCGCGCCTCAGCGCCGAAGCGCAGTTCCTTGGCCATCGCCGGTCTCCTTACGGCACGAGAATGGCGCGGCCGCGGACCCGGCCGGCGTCGAGGTCCTGCAGGGCGTCGACCGCCGCGTCCAGCGGGTAGGCCCGGGTGTGCAGCGTCACCCGGCCCGACTGCGCCAGCACCATGAGCTCGGCGAGGTCGTTGTAGGTGCCGACGATGTTTCCCACTATGTTGCGCTCGGTCGAGATGATGTCGAGCGTCGGCACCTGCAGCGTCCCGCCGTAGCCGATGACGAAGTAGGAGCCGGCCCGCCCGGTCATCGCGAAGCCGTCGTGCTCCGCGCCCTCCTCGGCGACGAAGTCGAGCACGACGTCGGCGCCCCGGCCGCCGGTCAGATCGAGCACGGCCTGGACGTGGCTGCCGTCAGCGACGACGGTGTCCCCGGCACCGATCTGCTCGGCGAGCTTGAGCGCGTCCGGATTGCGGTCGACGACGACGATCCGGGTGGCCGTCAGGGCCGCCAGGCACTGCACGCCGATGTGGCCGAGGCCGCCGGCGCCGATGACCACACACGTGGTGCCGGGGTAGAGCAGCGGGACCGCCTTGTGCACGGCGTGGTAGGCGGTGATGCCGGCATCGGCCAGCGCGGCCACGTCGCTGGGCTGCGTGGCGGGGTCGAGCTTCACGCAGGCGCGCTCGGAGGTCAGCAACAGCTCGGCCATGCCGCCGTCGGTGGACAGGCCCGGGAAGGAGCTCGCGGTGCAGTGCATGTCGTCGCCGGCCCGGCAGGCGCGGCACAGCCCGCAGGTCGGCGTCGGGTGCAGGATCACGGTGTCGCCGACGGCGACGCTGCTGACCGCCGAGCCGACCGCGTGCACCCAGCCGGCGTTCTCGTGGCCCAGGGTGTACGGCAGCGGCACGCCCATCGCCGCGGCCCACTGCCCGTCGACGATGTGCAGGTCGGTCCGGCACACGCCGGCGCCGCCCACCTTCACGACCACGTCGAACGGACCCGTGACGGTCGGTTCCGGCACCTCTTCGACCACGGGCAGCTCGTGGTAGGCATGCAGCCGTACAGCCTTCATGACTCGTCCTCCGCTTCTGGGTCGATCGGGTAGCGGTGCCGCAGCATGCCGCGGCAGATGCCGGTGTTCGCCTCCAGGCTGGTGCGGGTCAGCCGGGCCCGGCGCAGGTGCAGCGGCACCGCGGCGGCCTCGACCCCGGTGCCGGAGCCGGGGTCGACGACGAGCGGCGCCCCGTCGCCGGCCGGCAGCCCGAGGTCCGCCCGGCGGCGGCGCAGCCGGGCCAGGGCCGGGGTGTCCGGCACCTCGCCGAGCGTCGTCGCGGCCAGGTCGTCCGGTGTCGCGCCCGCCGCAACGAGCGGCCGGCACACCTGGTCGGTGCCGGCCAGCACGGCCTTGCGCAGGAAGTCGGCGCGCAGCGCATCGAGCTCGCCCGCCGCTTCCGCGCCGAACGACCCGACGAACCCGGCGCGGGCGGCCACCCCCTGGTTGATCGCCACCGCCGCGAAGTGCTCGTCGAGGATCACGTCCGCGCGACGCACCCCGTCGAGCGCGGACACCGCGTCGTAGGCATCGGCGACCATGAGGTAGGCGAAGTTCGGCGCGCAGAAGTACGTCGGCAGGCGCAGGTGCACCTCCGCGCGCCCGTCGCTGTCCACCGTGCACGAGGCGACGAACCCGAGCACCGTGATCGGCTCGTCGAGCTCCGGGTCGCGCACCCCGCCGAGCGCGGCGAGGATGCGCGACCGCAGCGTTCCCGCGGTGGTGACCGTCATGCCGGCGCGGCCGCGGGTGAGTCCGCCGAGACGCCGACGGCGTCGTCGCGGGCGCCGGGGGTGCCCTGCCCGGCGTCGAGCCGGAACTGCGCGGGTACCTCGATGCCGTAGAGCCTGGCCGCGTTGAGCCCGAGGATCTTCTTCTTCGTCGCCGTGGTGACCCGCGGGTAGTCGGAGAACTCGTCGTCCGGGTAGTCCCAGTCCACGAAGCCCTCGATCTGCCACTTCGGCTCCCAGATGCCGTAGTCGCTGCCGAAGGTCATCTTGTCCTCGCCGACCCAGAACAGCAGCTCGCCCATGACCTTGGCGAAGAAGCGTGGGCGGGCGTGCATGAGACCGCCGATGACGACCGACAGCCCGGCGTACACGTTGGGCTCCTGCGTCGCCATGAAGCAGAAATCCTCGATGCGGGGCAGGCCGACGTGCTCGACGATGAAGTTCAGCCCGGGGAAGTCGGTCGCGGCCCGGTCGACGTCGGAGACGTCGAACGCGTCCTTGTCCAGCGGCCAGATCGTCGGGCCCTTGTGCACGTGGATGTTGACGATCCCCAGCTCCTGGCAGGCCTCCAGGTAGCGGTACGCGGCCGGGTCGCGCAGCGTCCAGCCGCGGGATCCGTCGCGCCACTCGGCGGTGTAGAGCTTGACGCCCTTGCTGCCGTAGCGCTCGACGTTGCGGGCCAGTTCCTTCAGCCCGTCCTCGCCCTCGCGGGGGTCCCACCGGGTGTTGGCGATGAACCGTCCGGGGTGTCTCTCGCCCAGCGCGGCGTTGCGTTCGGTGGTGTTGAAGCCCTCGCGGTACCACTCCTTGAGGTATGTCGGCTGGAAGATCGCGACGTCGACGTGTCCGTCCTCGAACACGTCGCGCATGAGGTCTGCCTCGGAGTACTTCTGGAACTTCTCGATCGGCCAGTGCGTCTCGGCCGGCCCGAGGGACTGGTAGGCGTGGAAGCACTCGATCCAGCCCTTGGCGTACTGCTCGGCGCCCGCCACCCAGTTGTCCGGCGCGGCGTTCCAGTAATGCATGTGGCTGTCGACGATGAAGTACCGCTCGCCGTCCTTCTCGTACACGGCGGTTACCTCGATCCTCCGGCGGTGAGGTCGAAACCGATGTACTCGGCGGCGTCCTCGGGGTTGGCGAACATGATGGTGCGGTCGTCCTCGTGGATCATCCGGCCGTAGTGGGTCGACATGCTCTCCTCGAACTCGGCCGCGTCGAAGTAGCCGGGCTCCTCGCCGAGCGCCTCGGAGACCTCGTCGTAGACGACGTCCATGCGGTTGAGCGCGTCGACCCGGATCATCGAGGGCAGCGGCGTCACCCGCACATTCGGCCGGTTCGCCATGACCTGCGCCACGACCACGCCGACCTGGTTGTTCATCAGCGTGAAGCCGCACATGTTGGAAGCCGTGCTGTCGGACCGGAACGGGCTCGCGGCCGTCTTGAACTGCGTCACTGGGCCAGCTCCTTCGGGGTGTCGAGGCCGAGGTCGGCCACGATGCCGGTGAACCGGGATTTGGCGGTCTCCAGCGCGTCCTCGAACCGCAGCGGCTTGGCGTCCGGCTGCGACCACAGCGGCTGCAGCGCCCGCGCCGCGGCGATGGACCGCGGCACCCAGTCCGTCATCCAGCCCTGCATGATCGCCTTGTTGTGCTCGGCGAACTCGCGGTCGGCGGTGAGAAGTTCGAACATCGCACGCGTGTAGCGCAGGTCGCGCTCGGAGAAGTCGTACTCCTCCGCACCGACGATCGTCGGGGTCACGAAGTCGCCGTTGCGCGGCGCCGCCTGCTGCACGAGGTGGCTGCGGAACAGCTCGCCGACGAGCGGTTCGAAGACCACGTTGGCCGCGAAGATCGCCTCGCACCAGTCGTCGATCGCGGTCAGCTGCTCGGCGGTCTCCCGCACGCCCTGCCACGCCGGATCCCCGTCCCAGGCGTCCAGGTGCGCCCGGCCGTCGAACCCGTCGATCTCCTCGCTCAGCGTCAGCCCGTAGAGCGCCAGGTCCTGCGCGGCCCGGATGCGGTGCATGCTGTTGACCGAGATCGCGTTGTTGTGCATGTTGGTGGGAGCGCGCCGGTTGGCGTTGGCGAACAGGTACAGCCCGAGTCCGTGGTCGACGTGCATCCAGGCGAAGACGTGCCGCTCGACGAAGCGCACCCAGTTGGGGTTCCACTGCGCGAACGCGCCGGAGTGCCGGGCCGCCTCGACGTTCTGCGTGACCTGCCGCACGACGTTGGAGTTGTAGCGGTACAGCGACAGCTCCCACTCCTCGTTGGGGTCGCGGAACTCGTGCCAGCCGTGCGCGGGCCAGTCGTAGCCCTTGCCGCCGGACCCGGGCCCGCGCGCCGGCTCCGGCCGGTCCGAGCCCCACGCCTTCAACGCGGTCCAGTCCAGCGGGTAGCCGCCGCGACCGTCGGAGAAGCCGTACAGCCAGCCCTGCGACAGGTAGTGCCGCGGGTCCGGCTGGACCTCGACCGTCACGTCCTCGTAGTGGGACTGCTTGCGTTTCTGCGGGACGTAGTAGTTGAACCGGCGCGCATTGGAGTCCGGGAACTCCTTGGCGCCGGCCTCGGCGTCGGTGAAGACGGGCTTGGGAACGCTGCGTTCCGTCGCGATCGTCATCAGTCCTCCCCACCAGTCGTGGTGAACTTGTCGTAGTAGATGTGCTTCGCCGGCACCCCGAGCGACTCGAGCACCGGCATCGCCGCCTCGACCATCGGCGGCGGACCACAGACGTAGGCGTCCGCGTTGCGCAGATCGGTCTCGAACCGCCTGAGCACGTCGGTGACGAAGCCGACCTCGCCGTCCCACTCGTCCTCCGACAGCGCCGGCACGAATGCGAAGTCCGGCAGCCGCGCCACGAGCGCCCCGATCTCGTCGAGGAAGCACAGGTCGGCGCGGGTCCGGGCACCGTAGTAGAAGGTGCCCTTGCGCCGGATGCCGCGCTCGGCCATCGAGCGCAACACGGCCAGGATCGGCGCGAGCCCGGCACCGCCGCCGACGAGCACGACGTCGCGGTCCGGGGCATCGCGGAGGGTGAACACCCCGTAGGGCCCGGTCAGTTCGAGCCGGTCGCCGACCGCGAGCCGGCCGTCGAGGAACGAGGAGAACACCCCGCCCGGGTACACCTTGATCACGAACTCGAGCGGGCCCGCGGTGTTGGCCATCGAGAAGGAGCGGGTCACGTCCGTGCCCGGCACCGCGATGTCCATGTACTGGCCCGGGAAGAACATGATCTCGGCCGGTTCGATCAGCCGCAGGACCAGGTGCCGCAGGTCGTGCGTCACCGGGGTGATCGACACGACCTCGGCCACCGCCTGCTGGATCGGCAGGCCGGAGCGGATCATCTCCTCGTCGAAGTTGAGCAGCTCGATCGTGACGTCCTCGTACACGTGGGCGCGGCACAGCAGCGTGAAGCCCTCCTCGCGCTCGTAGTCGGGCAGGGCGAACGTCGAGTACCGGTCGAGCTCGATGTCGTCGCCGTCGAGCACGAACGACTTGCAGGCGGCGCACTGGCCCTCCTTGCAGCCGTGCATGAGCATCAGCCCCTGCTCGAAAGCCGAGCGCAGGACCGTCTGCTCCTCGGGCACCTCGATCTCGATGCCGACCGGCTCGAACCGGACCCGGTGCTTGTCGCCCATCGCCGCCGCTCAGTCCTGGGGACGGAACGGGCGCCCGGCCGGGCCGCCACGGATGTAGTCGGCGTGGAACTTCGCGCGCTCCTCGTCGGTCATCTGGTTGAGCAGCACGTTCGGGCTCTGCAGCGGGTCCATCCGGCGCAGGTGGTCCAGCGTCCACATCTTCGACGGGTCGAGGTCCAGATGCGGCTGGGCCACGAGCGTCTTGCCGTCGTCGCGCACGAAGCCCATGTCGGTCACGACGTCGGCCCAGTTCCAGCCGTGGTAGAGCGTCTCCCACTCGCGGGAGCCGATCAGCTGGCCCATGTTCGGCGTCTCGCGGCCCTGGTACGTCGGGCGGAACGCCACCGTGTCGGTCCAGCGGCAGGCCTCGTGGCAGTACGTGCGCCACTGCCCGTCGACCTCGGCCATGACCATGTCCTCGCGGACCAGGCACGGCACCATGCAGACCCAGCAGCGGTGCGGGTACTGGTAGTCGACGTCCTCGGCCACGATCGGGTGGTGCCCGTTGGGCCGCGACAGGCGGTTGTACTGCTCCCACCACTTGCCGTAGCGGTTGTACCAGCCCGGGTACTTGCTCTCGAACCACTCGAAGTCGGTGTCGGTCATCGGGTCGATCCGCCAGTAGTTGGCCAGCCAGCCGGTGGCGAAGAACTGGGCGACCTCGTGCACGTAGCCCTTGTTCCAGATCTGGTTCCACGCCTCCTCGATCAGGTCGTGCGGGATGACCAGCCCGTACTTCTCCAGCGGCACGAGGTAGCTGCGGTAGTAGTCGTCGTAGATCCAGCGGCGCCACATCTCGGCGTAGGACTCGCGGTCCTTGCGGCGGTCCTTCGTGCCGTACTCGATGAAGGTGCCGATGGCCGCGTCGACCACCCGGTGGTTGTTCCACCAGGCGTAGCGCAGGTCGCGCTCGAGCAGCTGGTGGTTGGACTCGTCGGACAGCGCCATGAGCAGCGTGGCGTAGCCGTTGCTGATGTGCCGCGACTCGTCGGACTGCACCGAGTGGAAGACCGTCGGCAGCAGGTAGTCGCCGTTGGCCGCGGCCTCGGCCGGCATGGCGACGAACAGGGTGTTGGTGAAGGCCGTCTCGGCCACGATCGTCAGGTAGATGCTCGCCGCGGTGATCGCGTCGCCGGTGATGAAGCCCTCGGCGAACTGCCGGCCGATCGTGCCGCAGTAGTCGTTCTGGAAGTTGCGCAGGCTGCTGTTGAAACCGGCCGGGTCGATGTAGTTGTTCATGTACAGGCGCTTGAGGTTCTGCTGGATCGTCGAGTGCCGGACCTCGTCGATCATCTGGATCGCCTGGCCGTTGTGCAGCTCCGGGTTGGGCACCGTGCGGAACAGCAGCGGCATGGCGCGGGCGGCGGAGATCTCGGGCAACGGGATGATCGACAGGAACAGCTTCTGCCACTCCAGCCAGCGCTCCTGCACCTGGCGGAACATGTTGCCGCGGATCGCGCCGTCCGAAGCGCCGTACACCCGGTGGTCCTTCTCCTCCTGCATCGGGAAGTACGAGCGCAGCACCTGCTTGAGCGGGTCCTTCTTCTGCGCCTTGCGGAAGGTGTAGTCGGTCCCGTAGTGCGAGACCGGCTGGTGGTACATCGGCTCCCAGGACAGCTCCTGGATCTTCTGATGAGCCTTGGCCACACTCTGCCGACTCATGGGTCACTCCTCACCGTTGACTCGTCCTGCCCCAGGGATGCAACCCCACCGGCGGCGTCACGGCGGTCTCACAATGAGTCAGCCTCGCCGAACATCGCCTGGCGGATCTCGCCGAGCTCCCGGCGCACCTGCTCACCGGCCCGCCGATCGCCCTCGATCGCCGGCGCGATGCCGAGCGCGCGCAGCAGGTCGGCCGCCGGCGCGCCGGGGTCGGCGGCGCCGAGCGTCGGATGCAGGCCCTGCGCGGCCAAGTGGTGGAAGACGATGTTGACCACGGTCCAAGGGTTGAACGACTCGTCCATCCGCCCAGCCCACACCCGGGCGAGCGCGATGGGGTCTCAACATGAGACGGTCCGGGGCGGCGGGGCGCGTACGGTGTAGCAAGGACGAAACCTGAGCCCGGTCCGGACACCCCCGAACCGGCCCCGGGCTCCAGCGGACAAGGGGGTCCGCCCATGCCGCCTGGTTCGGCGCGTACGGACGACTCCGCCGACAACCCGAAGCTCGCCAAGACCAGGGAACAGTTCCTGACCGCCGAGACCGTCGACACCAACCAGGTGCGCGACGCGATCCTCGCGTCCTGGTGGCGCTCCCGGCACTGGAACGTGGCCGCCGACCGGGTCGACCTGCGCTACATGCGGGATCCGGACCTTGACACCCCGCTGTCGCGCAGCGCCCTGCCGGTGCTGCGCCACCTGCGCGAGGACCTCGACGGCCAGCCGATCAGCATCATCCTGACCGACCAGACCGGGCTCGTCCTGGCCCGCCTCGACGCCGGCAGCGCTCTGGACGGGCACCTCGACCGGGTCCGTCTCGCGCCCGGGTTCAGCTACGCGGAGAAGTACGTCGGCACGAACGGCATCGGCACGGCCCTGGAGGGTGGCCGGCCGATGCACGTCTTCGGCCACGAGCACTATGCCGAGCACCTCGAGGACCTGGCCTGCGCCGGTGTGCCGATCCACCACCCGATCTCCGGCAAGACCGTCGGCGCCGTCGATCTGACCTGCTGGCGGCGGGACGCGGACCCGCTGCTGCTCACGCTGGCCAAGACCACCGCCGGACAGATCCAGCAGGCGCTGCTCAACGACAGCGGCATCCGGGAACTGGAGCTGCTGCAGGAGTACCTGCGCACCTGCCGGCGCACGGCCGGCATCGTCTTCGCGCTCAACAACGACGTCGTGATGATGAACGAACACGCCCGGCAGGCCCTGGACCCGGCCGAGCAGTCGAGCCTGCTGGCGCAGGCGGCCGAGGTGCTCGCGGGCCGCACCCCGGCCGCCTCGGTCGTCGTCGAGCTGCCGAGCGGCCGGCACGCGCGGATGTACTGCCGCCCGGTGCGCGGCGCGGGCCGGCTCGCGGGCGGAGTCGTGCACGTCAAGATCACCGAGCGCGCGCTACCCGCGGCGGCCGAGCCGGCCCCGTTGCCGCGCATGTTCCTGCCGGGTCTGGTCGGCGCGGGCGCGCTGTGGCTGCGCGGCTGCCACCAGGTGCAGACGGTCCACGAGGCCGGCGACTGGCTGGCCCTGGAGGGCGAGCCCGGCACCGGCAAGCTGTCGGTGATCCGCGCGCTGCACCAGCAGCGCCGCCCGGGCGCCCACTTCGCCGTGCTCGACGCGGCCGACGCCGCCCGCCGCGGCTGGCTCGCCGACGCCCGCCGCGAGCTGCTGCCCACCCCGGACCCGGCGCCCGGCGCCGCCATCGTCCTGACCCACGTCGACCGGCTCAGTCCCAGCCGGCGGCGCGGCGTCGCCCGGCTGCTGGAGGAGGCGCGGGCGGCCGAGGCGCGGCCGTGGGTCGCGGTCACGCTGGGCCCGCGGCACAACGGCGACGAGCTCGCCGGCCTGCTGCGCTTCTTCCCGAGCACGGTCGAGCTGCCGCCGCTGCGCCACCACGTCCAGGACGTCCAGGCGCTGGTGCCGTTCATCCTGTCCCGGCTCGCCCCCGACGGCCGGCTGACCTGCTCGCCCGAGGCGATGCAGCTGCTGGTCCGCTCGAGTTGGCCGGGGAACATCGAGCAGCTCTGGCAGGTGCTGCGCCGGATCGTCCAGCGCCGGCGCAGCGGCGCGATCCTGCCCGACGACCTGCCGCCGGAGTGCCGCACCGTGAGCCGCCGCCTGCTCAGCCCGCTCGAGGCGATGGAGCGCGACGCGATCGTCCAGAGCCTCGTCGACTGGGAAGGCAACAAGATCAAAGCCGCCGAGTCGCTCGGCATGTCCCGAGCGACGATCTACCGGAAGATCCACGAGTACGGCATCGTCTCGCCCGGCTGAACTGCGCCCCCCGGCGGTATTGCACGCAGGCGAACCGATCGGATCGGATCGTTTGTACGGGCAGGACTGCGGGTACGACGCCGAACATGACTGAGTCAGAGGCCACCAATGTGGACGACCCGATCCAGCGGGCGGATGAGGAATTCGAGCAGCTCAAGAAGGAGTCGGAGGAGCGCGCCGACCGCACCGCACAGGTCGAGCGGGAACTCGACGGCGACGAGGACCTCCCGGATCGGGATTGACCCGCAGGGAGCCGGACCGGCTGACCTGTCCGCGGCATGAGCGTAACTTCGCCACGTGAAGGACGACATCACGCTGCGGCTCGATCGAGCGACCGCTGAGGACCTGTACGCGACGTTGTACCAGGTCGGAGAACACATCGCGGCCGGTGCCGCCATCACTCCGCCGACCGCTGAAGAGGTCGAGCGGCTCGGAAGCCTTTTGCAGGATCTCGGCCACCGCCTCGGCCGGACCTGTTCGCCGTACTGCGACCATCTCGTCTGACCAGAACCAACCGCGCGAAACTCGCGGCAAATCCGTGAGGTTGCCTGGGCTTGCCATTCCTGTGTCGGCGGTCAGCGCGGTGCTCGTCGGTGGTCGTACGATCTGTCTCCATGGGATGCCGGGGGGTGCTTTTCGCGCTGACCGAGTCGCGGGACGAGGCTCTTGTCGCCACGCGTGACGATGTTGAGGTCCGTGCCTTCGTCGCCGATGTCGAGGGCGCGTGGGACGAGGACTGGTTGTGTGAGGTGGACAAGGCCTGGGATGCGATGCACCGCTGCCTCACCGATGGCACGCTGCGGCTTGGCCGGCATGGTGGCGGGCCGCTGGAGTTGGCGGTGCTCGGTGGAGGGCAGCACTACGAGGGCGGGGAGTACATCGTGGCGCACATCCTTGCTGACCAGGTCCCCGCAGTCGCCGAGGCGCTGGACTCGGTTGACGAGGCGTGGCTGCGCGAGCGCTACGACCTGATCGATCCGGACGACTACCAAGGCGCCCTTGAGGACGAGGACTTCGAGTACACCTGGCATTACCTGCAAGATGTGCGGAACTTCTACAAGCGAGCCGCAGCCGTAGGACGCTCAGTGATCTTCACCGTCGATCAGTAAGTCCAACCGGCGCCACGCTGCACGGCCCGGAGTGCCGGGTCCACGACCGGGACTCACCGGTTCGCATGGTGCATTGTCCGCTCCACCAAGGGCGCCTTCCCGCTCGAGGTTTTGTAAACCTTGCCGCTGGATGTTGACCCGGTGCGGTGGGCGTTGTGAAGGTACAACGATGCTGACCCGTCGATCTTTGCTCGCCGCTTTCGGGGCCGCCGGGGGTGCGATCGCGCTGCCCGCGCTGGGCCTGCCCGCCGGGGCCGCGGTCGTGGACCCGGTCGCGGACGAGTACCGGCGCCTGCTGCTCGTGCACACCCGCTGGGTGCAGCAGCAGTGGGACCCGGCGATCGGGGCGTACCGCGCCGCCGACTTCCGGTTCGCCGCCGTGCTCGGCAACGCGGTGCTGCTGACGACCGACGGATATGACGCCGCGCTGGCCGGTGTCGACGCGGCGACGCTGCAGGCCCGGACCGTGGCCACGATCAGCCGGTTCGCCGCCTCGAACCGGCTTGCGGGCGGCAGCGAGTGGGGGCGCCAGCTGTTCTGGGACTCGACGTTCGAGTTGTACTTCGTCCTGGCGGCGCGGCTGCTGTGGACGAGCCTGGACGCGGCCACCCGGGCGGACGTGGACGCGATCGCGCGCGGGCAGGCCGCGTACGCGTACGGGCTGGGCACCGGGAACGACCCGCTCAGCGGCTCCTGGACGCCGAACGGCAGCACCGGCGGGTACCTCGGCGACACCAAGCTCGAGGAGATGGGCGTCTACGCCCAGGCCCTCGCGCCGGGACTGGCGTGGGCGCCGGACGGGGACGCCGAGGCGGCGCGCTGGCGGGAGCGGTTCGTGTTCTGGGCGGCGAACGCCAGCGGGCTGCCCGCCGCCGACCGGGCCAACCCGGCCGTGATCGACGGCCGGGCGGTCAGCGCGTGGAACGTGGCACGCAATCTGCACGACACGTTCATCGTGGAGAACCACGGGTCGGCGAACCCGCACTATCAGGCCGAGCTGTGGCGGACCGCGGGCCGGGCGGCCGCGCACTTCCTCGCCGCCGGCCGTCCGCTGCCACAGGTGCTGACGGGCCAGCCGAACGGCCGGGAGCTGTGGGCCACGCTGCAGCTGCTCGCCAGCGACGCCGGCGAACCGGTGATGCCGATGGTGTCCGACCGCTACCACCTGTACGGCCGCGACGTGCTGCCGCTGGCGTTCCTCGCCCAGGTGCAGGGTGACCCGCACGCCGCCCGCGCCGAGGCGGACCTGGCCGCGCGCCTGATGCCCTACCTGCAGTACGCGCCGGAGAACCGGCTCACCAAGTTCAGCGGTGAGGAGAAGTACGAGCCGGAGGCCCGCGCCGAGCTTGCCATCGCGTACCTGTTCCACCGCTGGCGGGCCACCCCGGTGCAGCCGGTGACCAGCGCCGAGTTCTACGCGGCCGCCGCCGGGGCCCGGGACTTCGGCCCGGTCGTCGGGCTGACCGCGCACCAGAGCGCCGCCGGCTTCGCGGCCGCGGTCACCAAGGCCGGCCAGGTCAAGTTCCTTTGGCAGCCCGGCCACGACAACTGGCTGGTCGACACCCGGGCGCCCGCGTTCCTGCCGGTCCAGACGGCCGCGCCGGCGCGACAGTGGACGGGCGCCTTCACGGCCGCCCGCGACGGCGTCGACGCGACCGCGACCGTCCTGCAGACCGCCGCCGGGTGGGCCGGCTACGCCACCCTGCCGACCGGGACCGTCGTCTACGCCGGCCCCGGCCCGTCGACGCTGACGCTGTTCAACCTGACCATGCCCGGGGTTCCCGGCCTGGACGGCAACCGGTCCTTCACCGGCCCGTCCGGCACGGTCACGCCCCAGACCGGGGTCGGTGACGGCGGCACCGATCGGTTGACGTTTCCCGCTCGCTCCGCCCGGCACGTGCGGTTCCTCGGCCGGAGCGCGGCCACGCAGTACGGCTACTCGATGTACGCGTTCGAGGCGGTCGACACCGCCGGGACGGACCGTGCGCGTGGCCGTACCGTCACCGTGTCATCGGCGGACCCGGCGTATCCGGCCGCGAACGCCGTCGACGGCAACGCCGCCACCCGCTGGGCCGTCGCCCGGGAGGAGCGCGGCCGGGCCGACAGCTGGCTCGCGGTCGACCTCGGCGCCACCGTCCAGCTCACCGGCGTGACGATTACCTGGGAGGTCGCGTACGCCACCGCGTACCTCGTGCAGACCTCGACGGACGGCAGCACCTGGACCACCGCCGCGGCCGCCCCCGGTACGGTCACGCTGGGCACGTGGGCCGGGATCGACGGCCGCGCCGGGATCGTGGCGCACGGCGGCACCGGCCCGGTCACCGCCTCGCCGACCCTCGTCACCGTCCCGGCCGCGACGCTGATCGAGGGCTACGCCGGCGCCGGCACCGACCTGGCCGCGGCCGCCGCGCGACGGCTGCCCACCGGTGGCCCCGCGACGCTGCGGCTCAGCGACGCCGACGGGTACCTGACGCTGCTCAACCTGTCCACGACCGCGGTCAGCGGCGCGGTGCTCGCGCTGCCGCGCGGCGACCGGCTGTACCGCGGCCTGGGCGTCGCCCGCGCCGACGGCGGCCTGGACCTGACCGCTTCCGTGCCCGCCGGGGCCGGCGCCGTGCTGCCCGCCCGGTTCACCGTGACCGGGACGGCGCCGGCCGGAACCCGGTTCAACGTCGCGGACTCGCACCACCTCACCGTCACCGCACCGGCCGGCGCCGCCGTCAACGTCCGGCTCGCCGCCGGGGCCTGGTCCACGCAGGCCCAGGTGCCGGCCGGCGCCACCCGCTCCTACACCGCGACGACCGGCGGCCCGGTCACCCCGTCCACCGACCTGGCCCGCGGCCGTACCACCTTCCCCACCTCGCCGCTGCCGGCCGGGATGGGCGAACCCTCCCGCGCCGTCGACGGCGACCCCGCCACCTCCTGGCGGCCGGGTCCCGGCGGCCGGATGGTCGTCGACCTCGGTACGGCCCGCACCGTAGCCGCGGTCTCGCTCACCTGGACCGCCGGCACCCGCCCCGACGCCCGCATCGACACGTCCACCGACGGGTCCGCCTACACCCCGTTCAGCGCCGGAGCATCAGCCCGGTACGTCGCCGTGACCGTGCCCGCGTGGCGCACCGGCGACCCCGACCTGGTCGACCTGGCGGTGGTCTGAGCGACTTCAACGCGCGCCCTGACCTGCGACTAGGCATCGTCGTACTTCTCCCAGAACCGTGCCCGCAGCTTGTGGCGAACAGCCTCACTCAGTTCGATTCCACCGCGGCGCTCGGACAGGTCGGTCAACAATGCCTTGTCGACGTCCCGTGGAATCGACGGCTTCCCTGCTGTGAGTTCCGCCAGCGCGTCCGGCGTGGCGGATCTGCGGAACGTCAGCAGGACGTTGTCGACGACCGAGTCGATCTGTTCGGCAAGCTCAGCGGGATCCTCGTACTGCGGCGCACTCGACGGCTCGCTGCCGATGGCTCCTCCGGACGGCAGCATGGGCAGCCGGAGGGCGCCGGAACCTCCATCGTTGGCGAGATCCCTGGACGGAGCCTTGGCTCGCGTTCGTCCGCCGTGCGCAGCGACCGCCATTGACTGCGCGGTCGCATCCGTCATCGGCGGCACCTGGACCTTCGTAACCGTCTGGTCGACAGTGTGCGGAAAGATGATTTTGAGCCCGTCGGCGGCCCGGATCAGGTGCCGGCTGATGCCGTGCGGTTTGTCGTCCGCGTTGGGAACGGCGAGCAGTATGACCTGCACGCCATGGACCTGGGCCTCCTCGACCGCTTCGGTGAGATCGTCGTCCCCCGAAACCAGGATGAACACGTCCGCGGCTCCGTTGCGGGCGTGCGCCACCAGGTCGAGCCCGATGCGCAGGTCGACGCCCTTCTGCTGGCCATCGACGCCGAACCGGCCGAGCCGCAGCTTGACGTTGGGCAGCTCACCGATGAACTGCTGCTGATTGTCGGGCACGCCGTCTCGGGCGGAGTCGTACCAGTGCACCCTGAGTACCGGCAGCTCCGACAGCCGCTCGGCCTGCTGGACGAGCGCATCGATCAGGGGCTCGTAGTCGACCTGGATCCCGTTGCGAAACGACGTCCCGGTCACCCGGACGGCCGCGGCGCTGAGCAGGTAGCCGACGTCCACATAAAGAGAGCACCTGGGCTTCACGATCACAGCATGTCACCAGTCCCGGGCGACGCGCTCCGCACGGCAGATCCGGGGTGGTGGCCGGCGAACTCGGTTTCCCGCTGCCGGCGGAGTGCCGGACAATCTGGCCGAGCGGATACCGAGGACGGGAGACTCGTGGCCGACCACAGCACCGGCATCGCATGGGACCTGATGGTCACCCCGTGGCACCTCGACGAGCTCGTCCCGGCGTTCCCCGTCCCGGCCGGCGCGGTGGTGCCGAACCTGCCCGGCCTGCCCCCCGGCCCGGTGCCGGCCCGGATGAGCCGGCTGCACCGGGCGGCCGCCGACGCGGTGGCCGGGGTACCACGGCCGCTGGTCCTCTCCGGTGACTGCCCGACCTCCCGCGCGGCGGTGGCCGCCCTGCAACGCCGCCACGGCGACCTGGCGGTGGTGTGGCTGGACGCGCACGGCGACTTCAACACTCCCGCCATCTCGACCAGCGGGTACATCGGCGGCATGGCCCTGGCGATGCTGACCGGCCGGACGCCCGGCCTGTTCGACGACGAGCTCGACCTGCGGCCCGTACCCGACGCCGGCGTGATCCTCGCCGACGCCCGCGACCTCGACCCGGCGGAGCGGGACAGCCTCGCCGCCAGCCAGGTCCACTGCGTGCCGGCCGGCCCCGCCGGGCTCACCGCCGCCCTCGACCGCCTCGGTCTGGGCCCCGTCTACCTGCACCTCGACATCGACGTCATCGACGGCGCCGAGCTGCCGGGCGCGCGCTTCCCGTCCGGCCCCGGCCCCTCGATCGCGCAGATCGCGGAGTGCCTGGCCGCCGTCTGCGCCTCCGCCGACGTCGTGGGCGCCTACATCGCGTGCGCCTGGCTCCCCGAGCACGTCGCGAACCCCACCGCGCGGGAGACGATCTCCCGGCTTGCCGCAGCCCTCGGCGCCACGCTGAGCTGGCCCGACTAAGGCGTCGCGGAAAAGCCTTTGGCCGACCTCCGGGGCCGGCGCGATCATGGGATGGTGAAGCAGTACCGGAGCCTGCATGACCCGCTCGACGGCGCCGGCGTCGTGCTCATCGGGCTGTTCTCGGCGAAGGAGCAGCAGTACGAGATCCGTCTTGACGAACTTGCCGCACTGGCCGAGGCGCGCGGTGCCCGGGTGGTGCATCGGTTCGTGCAGCGCCGGGGAGCTTCTGACCGGTGGAACGAACGTCCCGGCGGGGCGGCCCGGATGGTGCGGCCGTTCTCCCGGCGGACGCTGCTGACCTACGGCAAGGTCCGGCAGATCGCGGAGTTCTGCCGCGCGGCCGGCATCGATGCCGCCATCTTCGCGAACCCGCTCACGCCCGTCCAGCGGGCGGTGCTGGCCGAGGCCCTCGGCTGCCTGGTTGTCAGCGCCGACGACCTCACGGCGCACGACCGGGCACCCGCGCACCCCAGCCGATCGGTCGTCCGCCGGCGATTCGGATGACGCGGCCCCGGGCCCGGAAGAACGCCGACGGGGTGGGCGGGTTCAGCGTCATCGACCCGGGCGGCAACTGGATCCGGGTGTTCCAGGCCGCGCCGGTACCCGCCACAGCGCGCGTCGGGCGGCTGGGCAAGGCCCTGGCTGGCCGAGTCGGCCCCGCATCGCCGGGCGACGGCCCTCCGGGCCGCCGCGCTCGTTGTCGAGCGCGGCTGGACCGACCTCACCGCCGACCTGCTCGACGTCCTGCGCTGGACCATCCGTCCGGGCCCGGCGGCCGAGGCGCTGTGGCGGCTGGGCGTGCCCACCGAAGACCTGGTGCCGAGCGCGACGGCGACCGGCCCGCACCTGGGCGAGCTGGCCGAGCGGGACCGTGCCATCGAGTTCGGCACCAGCTCCGAGTGCATGGCCTGGGACGACGAAGCCGTCCGCCGCACCCTGCGCGCCGCGGCCGCCGCCCTGGCCGCGCTCGGCTGACTACCGGGTCAGCTTCTCCGAGAGGTCCCAGAGGCGGGCCGCGTCCTCCTCGCTGCGCAGCGGGGCGTACACCGCCTGCTCCGCCGGCGCGCCCGCGAGGTGCTGGAAGCCGCTCGGCCCGTACAACCGCCCGCCCTTGGCTTCGGGGGAGGTAGCGGCGTAGAGCGCCGGCAGTGCCGCCGACTCGACGGTCCCGAACAGGATGCCGCGGCGGCCCAGCGTGCGGATCAGCCGGCCGCCGAGCGTCGGGCGGGGGCGGCCCATGCCCGGCTGGGCCTGCAGGAGGTTCGTGGCCGCCACGCCCGGGTGGGCCAGGTTGCTCGTGATGCCCCAGCCCGAGGCGCGGCTGCGGCGGTCCAGCTCCAGCCCGAACAGGCCCAGCGCGATCTTCGACTGGCCGTAGGCGCGCATCCCGTTGTACGAGCGTTCCCAGTTCGGGTCGTCCCAGTTCACGGTGCCCTGGCGGGCGGCCACGCTGATCTGGGACGTGACCGTCGCCCGCCCCGTCTGCAACAGCGGCAGGAGGTGGTTGACGAGGGCGAAGTGGCCCAGGTGGTTGGTCGCGAACTGCAGCTCGAAGCCGTCCGCGGTGGTCTGGCGGGACGGCGGGGTCATGACGCCCGCGTTGTTGATGAGCAGGTGGATCGGGCGGTTCTCGGCCAGCAGTTCCGCGCCCAGGGCGGCCACCGACTCCAGCGACGACAGGTCGAGCCGGCGCAGGGAGACGGCGCCCGGCATGGCGGCGATGGCCGCTTCGCCCTTGCCGATGTTGCGGACGGGCATGATGACTTCCGCGCCGGCGCGGGCCAGGCGGGTGGCGATGCCGAGGCCCACGCCGTCGTTCGCGCCGGTGACGACGGCCAGTTTGCCGGAAAGGTCGGTGAGGTCCATGCGTCCAGGCTGCGCCGGCTACGCAGGGTTATCCACGGCCTCTCGATCCCAGGCTACGGGTCCGCGGCGGTGGTACAACGGAGCCATGATCGATCGGGCGGGGCTGGCCGAATTTCTGCGGCGGCGCCGGGAGGCGTTGCAGCCCGAGGACGTCGGGCTGCCGCGCGGGCAGCGGCGGCGGACCAGTGGGCTGCGGCGGGAGGAGGTGGCGGCGCTCTGCCACATCTCGGCCGACTACTACAGCCGGCTGGAACGGGAGCGCGGGCCGCATCCGTCGGAGCAGATGATCGGGTCGATCGCGCAGGGGCTGCATCTGTCGCTCGATGAGCGGGATCATCTGTTCCGGCTGGCCGGGCACCATCCGCCGAACCGGGGTACCGGCGGGGACTACATCAGCCCGGGCATGTTGCGGATCTTCGACCGGCTCACCGACACGCCGGCGGAGATCGTGACCGAGCTGGGGGAGACGCTGCGGCAGACGGCGCTCGGGGTGGCGCTGACCGGGGACAGCACGCGGTACACGGGGCCGGCGCGCAGCATCGGGTACCGGTGGTTCACCGATCCGGCCTGCCGGGCCATGTACCACCCGGACGACCATGGGCTGCACTCGCGGGTGTTCGCGTCCGGGCTGCGCTCGACCGTGGCGCTGCGGGGGCCCGAGTCGTGGGCGGCGCACCTGCAGCGGCTGCTGCTCAAGGAGAGCGCGGAGTTCCGGGCCGTCTGGGACGAGCACGAGATCGGCGTCCGGTACGCGCACACGAAGCGCTACATCCATCCCGAGGTGGGCCTGCTCGAGGTCGCCTGCCAGTCGTTGCTCGACCCCGACCAGGCCCACGCGCTGCTGGTGTACACGGCGATCCCGGGCAGCGAGAGCTACGAGAAGCTCCAGCTGCTGTCGGTGATCGGCACCCAGCTGGCCTAGCTGACGACGATCCGGTCGATGTCGGGCGCCCAGCCGGTGGTGTTGCCGAGCTGGATGGTGTTGGTGCCGGCCCGCAGGGTCACGGTGGCGGTGACCGAGCCGACCGTGTCCCAGCCGCCGGTCGACGGGGTGTTCACCGTCGGGCCGGCGGTGCCGTTGACGGTCAGCGTCACCGCGCGGGCCGCGCCGCTGGCGTAGTAGAGGCGGACGGTGCGGGTACCGGCGGCGGTGGCTGTGATGGTGTTGAACCGGAGGGTGTTGGCGGTGCCGTTGCCGACGTAGCCGACGAACGCCCCGCCGGAAGCGCCGCTCGACGTGCGGATCGCGGCCTGGCCGGCGAGCGTGTTGGCGGACGACTCGGCCTCGTAGGACGTGCCGGTGGGCTGGGTGCCGCCGATCTGGGCGAGCCAGTGGTCGTTGGCGTTGAGCATCGAGAAGGTGAGCGCCGGGCAGTCGTACGCGCTGCCGGGCGGGATGCTGCGGTGCGTGGTCGACGTGTTGGCGGGCGAGGCCGCGACCCAGGTGTCGCCGACGGACACCTGGACGGCGCTGCTCTCGAAGCCGCGGCCGGCGAAGGTCTGGCAGTAGTAGCCGGCGCCGGTGGCCGGGTTGACCGACGTGTAGATCTCGAACATGTTCCAGCCGAAGTTGAACTGTGGCAGGTCGTACGTCCCGGAGCTGGTGAAGTACGTGTCCCAGGCGTGCGTGAGGTAGTTGTACAGGTACACCGTCCACGTGTTGCTCGTCGTCGACGTTTTGTGCTCGTCCATGCTGTACGCGCGCCGCCCGTTGACGACCGTGGTGTACGTGTTGAGGAAGGTCGCGTTCATCGGGGTGAGCTTGCCGACGCCGTCGCGCCCGCCGCACCAGTCCCAGGCCCACAGGTCGGGGCCGCTGGGCGTGTACGCGGTGGTCAGCTCGATGCAGGCGCCGCCGCCGGGCAGCGCGGTCGGGGCGTAGACGTAGTCGCCGCCCGACGTGGTCGTGACGCCCGAGTCCAGCACGCTCTGGGTGGCGTGGATGCCCTGCGTCGTCGCGCTGGGCAGGTTCACGCCCCAGTCGGTGTGCAGCTGCGCGGCCTGCACCTGGGCCCGGGCCCCGTCCCGGCCGGCGGTCCGGGTCTGCGCGAAGTGCTTGAGGGCGGCGCCCCCGGCCGCCTCGGCCGCGGCGCCGGTGAGGCCGGGGACGGTGCCGCCGATCGGGGCCACCCCGCCGCCGTCCGCCGCGGGCCGGGCCAGCCATCCGGTGCCGGCGGCGGACGCGGCCGGTGCGGCGACCAGGCCGGTGGTCAGCACGGCGGCCACCGCGAGCGCACTTGCCCGTTTCCGATCCATGGTGTACCTCCGAAAAGCGCAAAGAATCGCTGCTTGTCGATGCGACTGGGGTACACGATGGGCGCCGAAAAGGTTTTCGGCAAGGGGTCGTGGATCGGACAGGTCCGCCCGATGGCACGGGATGGCACGCGTTCGACCTTGAGGGTGCCGAGCGGCGCCCAGCGAGGGAGACATCATGAACATCCGCGGCAAGCTGCTCAGCGTGGTGGGCACGGTCACGGCCGCCGTGGCGGCGATCCTGGTGACGCCGTCCGCCGCGCACGCCGCCATCGACCCGTTCACGTGCTTCATCCAGACCGCCGACGGGCACTACGTCACGGCGGTCGGCGGGGGAGGCCGCACGACGGACGTCATGCATACCAACGCCACCCGGCCGAGCACGTGGGAGCGGTTCACCAAGGTGCCGCAGGGCGACCTGTTCGGCCACTTCGCGCTGCGCACGTTCACCGGCAACTACGTGACGGCGGTCAACAGCGGCGGCCTGAACACCACCCAGGTGTCGGACGTGCTGCACACCGACGCGACCCGGATCGGCACGTGGGAGTTGTTCTCCACGTTCAGCCTGTCCGACGGTACCGTCGGCATCCGGGTCTTCGACAACCACTTCCTCGCCGCGCTCAACGGCGGCAACCGCACGACGAAGGTCTTCGACTCGGACCGCGCGAACCTGATCATCCCGGACACGCACTTCCGCTTCACGTGCGGCGTCTGACCAGCGCGGGGGTGATCAAAGCCTGCGAACAGTGAACAAAGTTCAACAATTCACTGTTGGACATTGTTCGATGGCGATGAGACGTCACACACTGGGCATTCCTGACCCGTCCGCCAGCGGGAGATGTCCATGATTCGATTGAAGTTCAGGCCGCGACGCAGGGTGCTCGCCATCATGGCGGGCGCCCTGCTCGTCGTCGGCATCGGTACCGCGCCCGCGTGGGCGCAGCAGCAACAGCAGCAAGGGCCGCCGGATCCCACGATTCCGGCCAACGATCACGCGCGGGGGCTCAACTACGACGGGTTCAAGGTCGGCACCGGGCGCTGCAAGGGCCTGTTCGAGGTCAAGAACGTCCCCGGCGCCTGTACCCACGGACCCGACGCGGCCTTCGCCGGCATGGACGTGACCAAGTCGGTCGCGCCGCTCGCCGAGGCCAAGAACGCCGTACAGGCCGCAGCGGCCGCGAACATCGTCTGCGACGGTGACGGCCAGTCCGGCAACCGGGTGCAGGTCCTGTACGTGCGCGGATCCAGCAACGCCGACCGCCTCGGCCAGTACCTCGGCTCCATCAGGACGTGGACCCAGGGTGTCGACGACATCTACAGCGCGTCCGCGGCCCAGACCGGCGGCACCCGGCACGTCCGGTTCGTCACCGACAGCTCGTGCAACATCTCCGTCACCAGCGTCGCCATCGCCAACAGCGCGCTGAGCGACTTCGGCGCCTCGGTCCAGGCGATCCAGGCCCAGGGCTACAACCGCAGTGACCGCAAGTACCTGATGTACGTGGACGCGACCGCGCTGTGTGGCGTGGCCTACGTGACCCTCGACGACCGGCCGGGGCAGGACAACTACAACAACTCCGGGGCGAGCTTCAGCCGGGTTGACTCCGGCTGCTGGGCCTCCGGGCCGGCGGCGCACGAGCTGACGCATGCGATGGGTGCGGTGATGAGCAGTTCGCCGAACCACACGGCGTACGGCCACTGCACCGACGACTACGACATCATGTGCTACAACGACGGCCCCGGCACGGTGATGCGGATCGTCTGCGGCGACCAGGCCCAGGACAACCGCCTCGATTGCAACAAGGACGACTACTTCAACACCAACCCGCCCGCCGGGTCGTACCTCGCGACGCACTGGAACACGGCCAACAACCGGTTCCTGATCACCAGCGGCGGCGGTTCCGGTGGCACGGGCGCGGCCGGGACGATCACCGGACCCGGCGGCAAGTGTGTCGACGTGAGCGGCGACGACACCGGCAGCAACGGTACCGCGGTGCAGCTGTGGGATTGCCAGTCCGGCGCGGTGGATCAGCGCTGGACGCACAACGCGAACGGCTCGCTGTCCACGCTCGGCCGCTGCCTGGACATCAACGGCAACGGCACCGCCAACGGCACGCAGGTCGAGCTGTGGGACTGCAACGGCGTCGGCGGCCAGAAGTTCGTCCAGCAGGCCGACGGCTCGCTGCGCAACCCGCAGTCCGGGCGCTGCCTCGACGCGCCCAACGGCAACACGGGCAACGGTACGCGGCTGCAGATCTGGGACTGCAACGGCAGTGCGGCGCAGAAGTTCGCGGTGAACGGCGGCGGCACCATCAACGGCCCCGGCGGCAAGTGCGTCGACGTGGCCGGCGACGACACCGGCAGCAACGGCACCGCGGTGCAGTTGTGGGACTGCCAGGGCGGCGCGGTGGACCAGCACTGGTTCCACAACGCCAACACCTCGCTGCGGACGCTGAACCGGTGCCTGGACATCATCGGCAACGGCACGGCGAACGGCACGCAGGTCGAGCTGTGGGACTGCAACGGGGTCGGCGGCCAGGCGTGGGTCCAGCAGGCCGACGGCTCGCTGCGCAACCCGCAGTCCGGCCGCTGCCTGGACGCCCCGAGCGGCAACACGGCCAACGGCACCCGGCTGCAGATCTGGGACTGCAACGGCAGTGCGGCGCAGAAGTTCGCGCTGAGCTGACGCCCGGAAATCAGGAAGGCCGTCCCGCATCGGGGCGGCCTTCCTGCTGTGCCCTGAACTCACTAAGGTGTCCGCTACGACGGGGGAGGATCACGTGAGCCTGGAGCAGGCGTACGAGCACCAGCGGGACAACGCGTTCGGGTTTCTGCGGCTGTGCTTCGCGCTGCTGGTCATGGTCGGCCACGCCGGGGTGATCGGCTGGGGGCCGGGGCACGAGCCGGTCCGGATGCTGCTCGACACCGGCGGGGTGGCGGTCACCGGATTCTTCGGGCTGTCGGGCTTTCTCATCTCGCGCAGCGGCCGGCGCACCGGCCCGGCGCGGTTCACCTGGCACCGGGTGCTGCGGATCTTCCCCGGGTACTGGGTCTGCCTGGTCGCGATGGCGTTCGTCCTCGCGCCGCTGCTGTACTGGTACGAGCACGACACCGTCGCCGGCTTCTTCACCGCCGCGGACGGGCCGTTCGGCTTCGTCCTCAACAACGTCCTGACCGACCAGGGCCAGGGCGACGTGTCCGGCGTGACCCGCGAGGCCGCGTTCGCCGGCGCCCTCAACGGCTCGCTGTGGACGCTCAAGACCGAACTGACCTGCTACCTGCTGGTGCTCGGGCTGGCGGTCACCACCCTGCTGCGGCGGGCCCGCTGGGTCGTGCCGGCCTTCGCGGCCGTGCTGCTGGCGGTGACCGTGGCGGATACGGTACGGGGCCCCGCCGAGCCGGGCCCGCTCGCCGACGTCCACTCGGTGCACGTGCCGGTGCTCGGCTGGTTCCGCCTGTTCTACCTGGTGGTGTTCGTCCTGGCGTTCGTGCTGGGGATGACCGCCAACCTGTACCGGTCGGTCATCCCGTGCAACGACGTGCTCGGCGTGGCCGCCCTGGTGCTGGTGGCGGTGTCGCTGTGGCTGGACTGGCCGCTGTTCGGGCCGTTCGTCGTCGCGTTCGTCTACCTGCTGCTGTGGGCCGGGGTCCGGCTGCCGAAGGTGTTGCGCCGGGTCGGCCGGCGCAACGACTACTCCTACGGCGTGTACATCTACGCGTTCCCGATCCAGCAGGCCCTCGCGATCCTGGGCGTGCCCCGGTTCGGCTGGACGGTGTACCTGCTGACGTCCGTCGTGGCGGTGGCCGCGGTGGCCGCCTGCTCCTGGCACCTGGTCGAGAAGCCGGCGCTGGGGCTCAAGGACTGGGCGCCCCGCCGCCGGCCCCCGCTCAGCGGCCGGCGTGCTCGGCGCGGGCCGGTGCCCCGACCTCGTGCAGATACCGAAGCGCCTGCCGGTACGAGGTGATCAGGCCGGTCTGGGCGTAGGGGACGCCGATCTGGGCGCAGTACTCCTGCACGATCGGCTGGGCCTTGCGCAGGTTGGCGCTTGGCATGCCCGGGAACAGGTGGTGTTCGATCTGGTAGTTCAGGCCGCCGAGGGCCACGTCGGTGAGCCAGTTGCCGTGCACGTTGCGGGACGTGAGCACCTGCTTGCGCAGGAAGTCCTCGTCGCCGGTCGGGTGCGGCATGCCCTTGTGGTTCGGCGCGAACGTCATGCCGAGGTAGACGCCGAAGATGGCCTGGTGCACCAGGACGAAGGCGAGCGCCTGCAGCGGGGACAGCACGAGCAGCAGTGCCCCGAGGAACGCGACGGCGTGCCCGATCAGCAGGGCGGTCTCCAGACGGCGCCGCTTCACCGTACCGTTGCGAATGGCCTTGATGCTCGAGACCTTGAGGTCGATGGCCAGCAGGGTCAGCAGCGGGAAGAACAGCCCGGCCTGGTGGCGGGTGATGAAGCCCTTCAGCCCGCGCCGCCCGAACGCCGACTCGGTGGCCCAGATGAGCACCTCGGGCGCCACGTCCGGGTCGAGGTCGTCGTGGTTGGGGTTGTTGTGGTGGCGGGTGTGCTTGTCCATCCACCAGCCGTAGCTCATCCCGATGCCGATGTTCCCGGCGACCATCCCGGCGATCTCGCTGGGGCGCTTGGTGCGGAACACCTGCCGGTGGGCCAGGTCGTGGGCCACGAGCGCGAGCTGGGTGAAGGTGACGGCGAGGAACGCCGCGGTGATCAGCTGCCACCAGGACGAGCCGATGAGCACGAACGCGGTCCAGCCGCCGACGACCATGAGCGCGACGACGGTCAGCCGCGCGAAGTAGTAGGCGGGGCGGCGTTCCATCAGCCCCTCGGCGTTGATCCGGCGGGTCAGGACGGCGAAGTCGCTGCCGGCCGCCGTCCGCGTCGGCGTCATCGTGGTCGTCATGTCCCTATCCAACCGGCGGGGGCCCGGCGCGTCAGGAGCGCTACGTCCTCCGGCATGGGGGTGCTACCACCACCATCCGGGGATGAGTGGGCAGGCACAATATGACGGGTGAGGGTTGCCGCATGGGGTGAACGCGCAGGCCAGTGGGCCGGGCGCGGGGTGCGCTCCGTGCTGTCCGGGATGGCCGTGGCCGGGCTCGCGGTCACCAACCTGTTGCTGTTCGTGGTGGCCGTCGTGGCGCTCGCGCTGACCCCGGTGCCGTTCCTCGGCCTGGCGCTGGTGCCGTGGACGATGACGCTGGTGCGGATGCGCTGCGATCTGGAGCGCCGGTGCGCCTCGCGGGCCGGGGTGCTGGTGTCGCGGCCGTACCATCCGGCGCCCGAACGGGCCGTCGCCGGCGGCTGGCAGCGGTTCCGGTGGACCGTGACCGACCCCGCCACCTGGCGCGACCTCGCCTGGCTGGTGCCGGGCGCGATCGTCGGCCTCGCGCTGGGCCTGATCGCGCTGGCGATTCCGTTGTACGGCCTGCTGGGCCTGACCCTCACGCCCCTGTGGATCTGGCTCGGCACCGGGTGGTACGGCTACGGCGCCATCTGGTCGGTCGCCAACTTCGAGGAGGGCCTGCTCTGCCTCCCGCAGGGCTTCGTGATCCTCGTCGGCGGGCTGTGGCTGGCGCCGTGGTTGCGGCGGGTCGACGCCATGTTCGCCAAGCTGTTCCTCGCCCCGACCAAGGCGGCCGGGCTGCGGCTGCGGGTCGTGCAGCTGTCGGCGAGCCGGGCCGACACGGTCGACGCCCAGGCCGCCGAGCTGCGCCGGATCGAGCGCGACCTGCACGACGGGGTGCAGGCCCGGCTGGTCTCGCTCGGGATGATGATCGGCCTGGCCGACGCGCTGATCGACCGGAACCCGGCCGGCGCGCACCAGCTGCTGGCCGAGGCGCGCGAGTCCAGCGGCGCCGCCCTGGTCGAGCTGCGCCACCTGGTGCGGGGCATTCACCCGCCGGTGCTCGCCGAGCGGGGGCTCGGCGGGGCGGTCCGCGCGCTGGCGATCAGCCTGCCGCTGCCGATCACGGTCGAGATCGACCTGCCCGGCCGGCCCGACACGCCGGTGGAGTCGGCCGCGTACTTCGCCGTGGCCGAGACCCTGGCCAACATGATCCGGCACAGCCGCGCCCACAGCGGTTCGGTGGCCCTGCGGCACGCGGACGGCGTGCTGAGCATGGTGGTCACCGACGACGGCACGGGCGGCGCCGATTCCGCGGCCGGCACCGGGCTGCGCGGGATCGAGCGCCGCCTGGCCGCGTTCGATGGCACGATGGCGCTGTCGAGCCCGCCCGGGGGACCCACCGTCGTCACCATGGAGTTGCCGTGCGCGTTGTCATCGCCGAGGACCATGCCCTCCTCCGTGACGGATTGACCCGGCTGCTGCAGGCCTTCGACTTCGACGTGGTCGCGGTCGTCGACAACGGCCCGGCGCTGCTGCCCGCCCTGATCGCGCACAAGCCCGACGTGGCGGTGATCGACGTGCGCCTGCCGCCGACGTTCACGGACGAGGGGCTGCAGGCCGCGATCGCCGCCCGCACCCAGGTGCCGGGCCTGCCGATCCTGATGCTGTCCCAGCACGTCGAGCCGCTCTACGCCCGGGAACTGCTCGGCACCCCGCAGGGCGGCGTCGGCTACCTGCTCAAGGACCGCGTCTCGGACGTCGGCGAGTTCATCGAGGCGGTCCGCCGGGTGGCCGACGGCGGCACGGCCATGGATCATGAGGTGATCTCGCAGTTGCTGGCCCGCCGGGAGCCCCTGGCCGTGCTCACCGCCCGGGAGCGGGAGGTCCTCGGCGAGATGGCCGAGGGCCGCTCCAACGCCGCGATCGCGGTGAAGCTGCGGATCACGGAGAAGGCGGTGAGCAAGCACATCAACAACATCCTCACGAAACTGGACATGCCGCCGTCCAACGACGACAACCGCAGGGTCCTCGCCGTGCTGGCCTATCTCAACGCCTGATCACCGGTGCCACCGCTGGTTGCTGGCGCCCAGGCAGGTCCACTGGTGCAGCTTCGAGCCGCTGGCCGTGGCCACGTTCGCCACGTCGACGCACTTGCCGGACTGGGTGTTCACCAGGTCGCCGGCGGCGGTCAGGGTGAACTTCTGCGCCCCGGTGCCGTTGCACGTCCACAGCTGGATCGCCGCCCCGTCCGCGGTCGAGCCGCCCGAGACGTCCATGCACTTGCCCAGGGCGCCGATCGAGCCGTCGGCGTTGAAGGTCCACTGCTGGGCGGCGGTGCCGTTGCAATCCCAGATCTGCAGCTGGTTGCCGTCCGTGGCGGTCGCCGACGGGACGTCGATGCAGCGGTTGCTGCCGTTGCCGATGATCGCTCCGGTACTCCCGGTGCTCCCACACGCCGGCGCGGTGTCGAACGTGTCGGTGAAGCTGTTGCCGGCGGCCCGATAGGCGGCCACCTGTGCCGTCGCGGCGGCGGGGGACAGCACCTGGTTGCGCGCGAACAGGAACCAGTCGACCTGCTGCACGTACGTCGCCGTGCCGCCCGAATGCGTCGCGGTGTCGATGAACCACACGTTCCAGTTCACGGTCATCGTCTGGCGCGGGTAGAACTTGCCGGCGTGGTCGCCGACCAGGGCGCCGTCGATGTAGTACTTGGCGTGCCCGCCGGAGACCTGCACCACGAGGTCGTGCCAGCCGTCGAAGCTGCGCCGCTCCTCGGAGTGGGTGTTGTCGGCGTACCAGGGCTCGTTGCGGTACGTGTACCAGCTCGTCTGGTAGTTGATCGGGCCTGCCTCGCCCCAGCCGCCGTTGGGCAGGTACTCGGAGAAGTCCAGCTCGCTGTACGTCGGGTCGAGGTCGCCGTTGAGCGGGCTGATCGCGAAGAACGTCTCGTTGACGTGGTCGCCGTCGTTGCCGCTCGCCGGTGTGTCGGTGAAGCGGATGCGTGAGGCGTAGGTGCCCTCGAAGTAGCGCTTCTGCGCCGAGTAGACCTCGGCCTGGCGGGTTCCGGCGCCGGTGCCGTCGGTCGAGGCGGTCAGCTGCATCACCTTCTGCCCGCCCGAGGTCGGGAACGTGATGCTCGAAGGGGACCAGGTCGCGCCGGGCACGCCGGGGCCGCCGGCGTTGCTGCGCGGGACCCAGCCGTGCCCGGTGAACCCGGCGTCGCCGGACGAGGCGTAGTTGAAGTCGTCGAAGACGTTGCCGCAGCTGTTCGCGGCCGCGCCGGCCTGGCCGGCGGTGCCGACCGTGATCGCGGCGGCGCCGAGCGCGGTGGCGAGGACGAGCGCGGCGCCGGCCAGAACCGGGCGCGGCGGAGCGTGGCCGATGGGCATGGTGAAGCCTCCCGAGGCATTCCGTTGGCGGTCGGAATTTTCATCGGTTATCGATGTGAGTGAAAACTAGGCCCATCGACGTCGATCGGTCAAGTCCATGGTTGACGTAAAAAATTCTAGACACGGTGTCGGCCGTGCTTTACCTTCGACATGTCAAGTATTTTGGACATGGGAGCGTGGGGCATGTCGTCCGAAGAGCAGCGCGCCTGGATCTACGCCGTCGTCGGCCTCGTCGTCCCGGCCGTCTACCTCACCACCGTGCTGTCGAAGGTGCCGGGCACCGACGTGGCCACCATCCCGTACGTGCGGCCGATGCTCATCGCGACCGCCGTCGCCATCGGCGCGAGCATCGTGCTGTCCATCCTGGTCGCGATCGTCGCCGGGATGGCCGCCCCGAAGGACGTCGGCAAGACCGACGAGCGGGACCGCGCGATCAACCGGCGGGGCGAGTACGCCGGGTTCTACGTCATGAGCATCGCGTCGATCGTGCCGCTGGGCCTGGCCATGGCCGAGGTCCAGCACTTCTGGATCGCCAACGCGCTCTACCTGGCCTTCGTGCTGGCCGCGCTGACGTCCGCCGTGGTGCGGATCGTCGCGTACCGGCGCGGCTGACCGTCACACACCAATCGAGGAGGGGTCATGGAAACGGCACGCGTCCGCACCGCCCGCATGACCGGGCTGCTCTATCTCGGCGTGGCCATCGCCGGGTTCGGCTTCTACTTCGCGTTCCTCCCGCGGCTCTTCGCGCCCGGCGATCCGCAGGCGACCCTGGCCAACCTGGTCGCGCACGAGTCGCAGGCCCGGGTCGTCGTCGCCGTGGAGCTCATGCTGGTCGTCACCCAGGCCCTCACCGCCGTGTGGTTCCAGCGCCTGTTCCACGCCGTGCAGCCCGTCGCGGCGGCCTGCATCGCCGCCTTCGGGATGGTCAACGCGGTCGCCGGCCTGATCAGCGCCGCGCTGCTGGCCACCGCGGGCGGGATCGCCGCCGAGCCGTTCGGCGACGCGGCCGCCACGGTCCAGCTGCTGTACCAGATCAGCGACGACGTGTGGGGGGTCGCCGCGCTGTTCTTCGGCCTGTGGCTCATCCCGATGGGCTGGTGCGCGCTGCGGACCGGCTGGATGCCCCGGGTCCTGGGCTGGATCCTCGTCGGCGGCGGGGTCGGCTACGTCATCAGCGCCTTCGTGCGGTACCTCGTGCCCGGCGCCGAGACCGTCGCCGAGGTGCTCGCCTACCCCGCCTCCGTCGGCGAGCTCTGGATGGTCGGCTACCTGCTGATCGTCGGCGTGCGCCGGCCGCGGGTGCGGGACGTGGTCGCCGCCCCGGCGCCGGTGCCGGTGCCCTAGCGGCTCAGCCGGGCGTCCAGCTCGGCCGTCTGCTGGGTGGCGCCCAGGCCGGCGTACAGGCCGCGGGCCTCCGTCCACGCGGCGCGGGCGGCGGCCGGGTCGGCCGGGTGCTCCGCGTCGCCGAGGGTCCGCAGGGCGGCGGCCAGGAACGAGGACCAGCCGCGGGTACGCCACAGCCGCACCGACTCGCGCAGCCGGTCCAGCGCCGCGGCGGGCCGGCCCTCGGCCAGGTCGAGCTCGCCGAGCACGCCCAGCGCGTCGGCGACGTGGTGCGACATCGTGTACTCGCGGCCCAGGGCCAGGGTGGCCTCGGCGGCGGCGCGGGCGCGGGGGTCGGCCTGCTTGCTGTACACCCGGGCCAGGGCCAGCATCGTGAGGGCCAGCGCGTAGTGGTCCCGGTAGCGCTGGGAGATGACCCGGGACTCCTCCAGGAACGCGAGGGCCTCGTCGAGCCGGCCCGCCTCGCCGTGGCCGATGCCGAGGAACTGCAGGACCGCGGCCTCGTAGCGCGGATTGCCCAGCGCGCGGGCGTCGTCGAGGCCGGCGAACAGGTGCTCCAGGATGCCCGTGGACCGGCCCTGCTCGCGCAGGGCGACGGCGATCGCCACGTGAGCGCGGGCGCGGCCGCCCACGTGCCCGGCGTCGGTGGCCAGGCGCAGCCCGCGTTCGGCGGCGGCCAGGGCCTCCGCGTGCGCGCCGCGGGCCACGAGGCCCCACGAGAGCATCACGGCCGCGTCGGCCATCCCGCGCGGCTCGGCCAGGGCGGTGAACAGGTCGGTGAGCCGGCGGGCGTCGGCCTCGAGGCCCGCCATCGCGCCGGGGCCGGCGCTGTTCCAGGCGCGCACTTCGGCCAGGCCGCGCAGCATGACCGCCTCGCCGAGGGTGTTGCCGGTGCGCCGGCACAGGTGCATGACCCGCTCGTTGGTGCTGCGCCAGGACTCGTACATGCCGCGCAGGTCGAAGTACTTCTCCAGGGTGCCGGCGAGGCTGAAGGCCAGGTCGTCGAGGTCGTGCTCGCACGCCTGGCGGACGGCGGCCAGCAGCGCCGAGCGCTCGGCGTCGAACCACTCCAGGGGGTCGAAGCGGCTCAGGTCCGGCACCGGCGGGCGGGCGGCCGGGCCGGACAGCACCGCGAAGCACGGGCCGGGCACCCCGACGGCCATCCGCTCGGCCAGCGCCAGCCAGCCGCCGAGGCCGCGGCTCAGCGCGCCGGCCGACTCGTCCGGTTCCGCGAGCGAGCGCGCATAGAGCCGGACCAGATCATGCAGCCGGTACCGCACCTGCCCGATCTGGTCGGTGCGGGCGAGCATCAGCAGCTGCGCGTCGACGAGCGCGTCGAGGTGCTCGACGGCGTCGTCGGGCGGCGCCTCCAGCAGGCAGGCGGCCAGCCATACCGGCACGTCGGGCGCGTCGAACAGGCCGAGCATCCGCAGCAGCCGCTTGGCCACGGCGCTCAGCCCGCGGTAGCTCAGCGCCAGCGACGCGCGCACCTCCAGGTCGCCGGCGGTGAGCCGGTCGAGGCGGCGGCGCTCGTCGGCGAGCAGCGCGGTGAGGTCGGCCAGCCGCCAGCCGGGGCGGGCGGCGAGGCGGGCGCCGGCGACCCGGACGGCGAGCGGCAGTTTCCCGCACAGGCGCACGAGATCGGCCGCGGCGGCGGGCTCGGCCGCGACCCGGTCGGCCCCGGCCACCTCGCCCAGCAGCCGCAGCGCGTCGGTGAGGGCGAAGTCGCCGAGGTCGAACCAGCGGGCGCCCTCCACGCCGGCCAGCCGGGCCCGGCCGGTGACGATGACCGCGCAGGTCGCCGAGCCGGGCAGGAGCGGGCGGACCTGGTCCTCGGCGGCGGCGTTGTCGAGCACTACGAGGATGCGGCGGCCGGCGACGCGGCTGCGGTACAACGCGGAGGCCTCGACCTCGTCGTCGGGCACGGCGTGGCTGTCGACGCCGAGCGCGCGCAGGAACCGGGCCAGCACCTCGATCGGCGTGGCCGGGGCCGGGTCGATGCCGCGCAGGTTCACGTAGAGCTGGCCGTCGGGGTAGCCGGCCGCCACGCCGTGCGCGAGGTGCACCGCGAACGCCGTCTTGCCGACCCCGCCCATGCCGGCCACGCCGACCACGACGAGCGCGTCCTTGCCGCCGGTGAGCAGCTTGCGGGCCGCGGAGAGCTCGGCCGCGCGGCCGGTGAAGTCGGGGATGTCGGGCGGCAGCAGGGCCGGGACCGTCGCGGCGGCGGCGCCCTCCCGGACCGGGGGCACCTCGACCGTCTCGTGGGCCTGCGGCACCTCGTCGCGCAGCACCCGCACGTGCGCGGCCTGCATCTCCTGCGACGGCTCCACGCCGAGCTCGTCGACGAGGCGGGCCCGGACCTCGGCGTACAGGCGCAGGGCGGCCGCCCGCTCGCCCCCGCCGGCCAGCAGCAGCATCAGCCGGGTGTGCAGCCCCTCGTGGAACGGCTCGTCGCGGGCCAGGCGGGAGAGGGGGGTGACGGCCCGCTCGTACAGCCGCAGCTCGATCGCGAGGTCCGCCAGTCGCAGCGCCGCGGCGAGGCGCCGCTGGCCCAGCGCGGCCGCGGCCGGATGCCCGCGCAGCCGGGGGTTGGCGTCGGCGAGCACCGGCCCGCGCCAGCACCGCAGCGCCTCCTCCAGCAGGCCCAGCGCGTCGCCGGGCACCGTCGCGCCGATCTTCGCCGCGCGGGCCACGAGCCCGGCGAACCGGGTCACGTCCACCGCGTCGCCGTCGATGCGCAGCCGGTACCCGTTGTGCGTCAACGGCAGTACCCCGTCCGCCGAGCGCCGGCCGTGGTCCGGTTCGAGGATCGCGCGCAGTCGCCCGACGGCCGCGTGGACCTGGGTCGCCGCGGTCTTCGGCGGTCGGGCGCCCCACAGCGTCTCGACGATCTCGTCCCGAGACACCGGCTGGTCGGCCTGCAGCGCGAGCAGGCCGAGCAGCCCGCGCTGGGCCGAGGTGGCGATGCCGATCGGCTGCCCGCCGCGCGAGACGGTCAGCGGGCCGAGCACGTCGACCTCGGTCTTCTCGCGCCGCTCGCGGCCGTCCCGGTCGAGCACCGCGAGCAGTTCGTCGCGCTCCTGCTCGCTCAGCCCGAGGGCGGCGGCGAGCCGGTGCAGGGAACCGGCGTGCGGGGTGCGGACCCGGTCCCGTTCGATGTCGCGCAGGGCCCGGACGCTGATCCCGGTGCGCTCGGCGAGTAACTCCTGAGTTAGTCCGGCCCGCCGCCGGTGCCGTTCTATGAGCACGCCGACGGGGACCGATCGGGGCCCTGCCTGGGCCGATGCGTCCATGCGATGCCTCTGGACCGGGTGCCGGAAGGCGCGACTGCGGCAGAAATCTGCCGGCGTCGATTCTGCCGGTTCGGCGGCACCCGGTCCAGTGTTTGCTCAGCGTCCATTGGCGTAATAGTTGCCCCACATCGCGACCTCGACCGGCGCGGTGCCGGCGCCGTTGGTGTTCCAGCCGCTCAGGTCGTAGTTGGGGTACGAGAACGGGTTGGCGAACGGCGGGGTCATGTCGCAGGGGTTGTAGTAGTCGCAGTAGTACATGCCGTAGGAGCCGGGTCCGGCGGTGCGCATGCCCGCGTGGCTGAGGCCCTGCCCGGGGTTGTAGAGAATCTTGTGCCCCATCTTGGCGGTGGCGTCGAAGTCCAGCGCGCTGTCGAAGTAGATGAGCCCGTCGTCGGCCGCGCCCTCGATCGTCCAGTCGGTGCCGCCCCGTCCGCCGCGCACCTGCGCCTGCGGGTTGGCCCGGCCCTGGATCCAGTCGCGCATGAACGGGTCGTCCGCGCTCATCTGCCGGCACTGCGTGTTGTGCCAGGCCGCGATGCAGGTGATCGAGGAGGACGCCCAGGCGCCGGCGTGCGGGGTGCTCAGGGTGCTGACGTCCTCGACGTACAGGTACGGCGGCCAGGCCTGGCTGGTGGACGGGGCCGTGCCCGGGTACTGCGTGCCGGTGATCGCCGCCCGCGTGACCAGGCCGCCCATCGAGTGCGCCACGATGTCGATCGACACCCCGAACTTCGACCAGGTGTTCCAGATCAGCCAGGCGAGGGAGTTGCCGAGCTGCTCGATGGGGATGTCGCGGGTGCCGTTGCCGTAGAGGCGGTAGTCGCAGCCGGTGTAGTCGCCGTAGTAGGTGACGGTCTTGAGCTGCGCGTCGGTCCAGCCGTGGTTGCGGTACATCTGCTTGGCGTTGGCCCACACCGAGGAACAGCTGTCGCCGGCGGTGTCGTAGCCGTGCACGAACAGCACCGGGCGCCGGCCGTCGGTGCGGGCGGGCGGGGAGAACGCCTCCGGGCAGGGTGCCATGCCGGGCCAGGGGTCGGTGCTGGTGTACACGTCGACGGCGGGCATGTAACCCCAGTTGCCGCGCGCCTCCATGCCGGGGAAGGGGCGGTCGCCGAGGGTGTAGTACCAGACGTCGTTGCCGCCGGAGTGCGCCTCGCCGCGCCGGTAGCACAGGAACCAGCTCGTCGTGCTGTCCATGTACGCGGTGGGCGTGCCGTAGGCGGCGTCGCCGTACAACCGCGCGCCCCTGGTGTTGCCGCACGTCCAGCGGCTGGTGAAGCGCCAGCCCGTGTTCGGGTCGACCGTGGTCGCGCTCGTCTGCCCGCAGGTCCCGGCGCTGGCGGGCAGCGCCGGGAGGACGACGAACGCGGCGCAGAGCAGGAGTAACGCCGCGGCCCGTCTCATGGCAGGGTGCACCAGTTGCCGGCGGAGGCGCAGTCGTAGAGCCCGGCGTCCTTCTCGTCGTTGTTGCCACCGCTGAAGTACACCTCCGGCACCCAGCCCCAGGCGCCGTTGTCGGCCTGGGTGAAGGCCCACCAGTTGTTGTGCACGCTGCCGTTGAGGTAGTACTCGCCGAACTGGGCCTGGCCGTTGAACCAGTTGGACCAGCCGCCGTAGGTGAGGTACCCGACCGGGGCCTGGTTCCCGCCGCTCCACACGGCGCTGAGGTCGTAGACGGGCACCCCACCGGTCCACAAGGGACAGTACTGGACCTTGAAGATGGTGTAGACGGTGTTCTGCGTGCGGCTGCACGGGGAGCCGTCGTAGGCCGACGCCGTGCCCGGGGTGGCGAGCAGGGCCGCCGCGAGGACGGCCAGGGCGAGCAGGATACGGGTTCGCATGGGCCGAACCCTAGGGAGCGCGACCATACGCGCGGCTCAGTCGCGACTATGCCGCGCGCGGGCCCGCTGAGCTGGGGATGCGGCAGTCAGGCGGCAGGATGGTGCGCGCTTAGTCCGCGCTTAGCCGGCGTATGCGTCGGCGTCCATACGTTCGGCGGCATGACCAACACCTTGCACCGCTTGCGCTGGCCGGCCCTGCTGGTCGCGCTCGTCCTCGTGGCGACCGTGTTCTCGGTCGCGGGCCGGGCCACGCCCGCCGATGCGGCGACGGCCTGCAACATCAAGCAGTCCGGCGCCGCGGCCCAGGCCAACAACGCCGTCAACCAAGCCTGCGGACTCATCGGTACCCCGTATTCGTGGGGCGGCGGCCACGGCCCGACGCCCGGGTTGTCCTACGGCGCGTGCGACGCGTCCAACGGTGCCCCGAACGACTGCCACGTGCGCGGACTGGACTGTTCGGGCATGGTCCGGTACGCCTACTACCTGGCCGTCGGCGCGGACGTCATCGCCGGCACGGCACAGGGCCAGTTCGGCTCCAGCCGGGCGGTCGGGCGCTGGTACAGCGGCTCCGGCCTGGCCCCGCTGCTCCCCGGCGACCTGGTGTTCTTCGGGACCTCCGGCAACATCCACCACGTCGGCATGTACATCGGCCAGGGCTACATGGTGGAGTCGCCGAACTCGGGCTCCTACGTGCGGGTGTCGGCGGTGATGGGCTACGGCGACTACTACGGCGCGATCCGGCTCTACAACCCCGACGGCAGCACGGTTCCGGCGCCGCCGCCGACCAACCCGGGCACGGCGTGGGTCGACACGTTCGCGGCCGCCCCGGTCTACGCCTCGCCGACGAGCACGACCCAGACCGGCACGCTGTACGCGGGCACGAACTACGTGTACTGCAAGGTCTGGGGCCGGCAGATCGGCAGTGGCAGCTCCTACAACCACTGGTGGCTCAAGACCGACCCGGACGAGGGCCCGGCCAACCAGTACGTGTCCGCCTACTACCTGAGCCGCTGGGGCAACGACGAGGCGCGGGACAACGGCGGCTCGGTCATCAAGGACTGCACGTCGGCACCGCCGCCCCCGCCGGCCGCCGGCAAGTACTGGGTGGACACGTTCGCCAACGCCCCCGGGTACGCCTCGCCGAGCAGCACCGCGCAGACCGGCACGCTGTACGCCGGCACGAACTACGTGTACTGCAAGGTCTGGGGCCGCCAGATCGGCAGCGGCAGCTCCTACAACCACTATTGGCTGCGGACCGACCTCGACGTCGGGCCGGCCGGGCAGTACGTCTCGGCGTACTACCTGAGCCGCTGGGGCAACGACGTGGCCAAGGACAACAGCGGCGTCGTGATTCCCGACTGCTGAACGCGTTCCGCACAACGGGGGGAGGCCGGTCACCGCCGCGGTGACCGGCCTCGTCGTCGCCGGTGGTTGAGCTACCATGACCGCATGTCGCCGGTCCCTTCCCGGCCGCCGACCCTCGACGAGGTCGCCGAGCGCGCCGGAGTGTCGCGCACGGTCGCCTCCCGGGTCATCAACAACGGCCCGAACGTGAGCCACGCCAAGCGGGACGCGGTCGAGCGGGCGATCCGGGAGCTCGGGTACACGCCCAACCGCAGCGCGCGGGCCCTGGCCACCCGGCAGACCGGGGTGGTGGTGCTGGCGGTCTCCGGCGACGGGCCCGAGGTGTTCGGCGACCCGTTCTTCGCCCAGGTCATCGTCGGCGCCTCGGCCGCGCTGGAGAAGACCGACCTGCACCTCATGCTCAGCCTGGCCACGAACGACCACGGCCTGCGCCGGCTGCAGACGTTCCTGCAGACCCGCGGGGCCGACGGCGTGATGCTGGTCGCCACGCGGGGTGCCGATCCGCTCGTCGACGTCGCCGCGAAGTCCGGGCTGCCGACCGTGTTCATCGGCCTGCCGCTGCACGGGACGCCGCCGCACTACGTCGACGTCGACAACGCCGGCGGTTCCCGGGCGGCGACCGAGCACCTGATCCGGGCCGGCCGCCGCCGGATCGCGATGATCACCGGGCCCGGCGACACCGCGGTCGGCCGGGAACGCCTGCGCGGCTACGCCGAGGCGCTGCGGCTGGCCGGGCTCGAGCCGGGCGCGACCGCGCCCGGCGACTTCATGGAGGCCAGCGGCGCCGAGGCGATGCGTGCGCTGCTGAGCGCACGACCGGACCTCGACGCCGTGGTCGCCGCGAACGACAACATGGCGGCCGGGGCCATGCGGGTGCTGCGCGCGGCCGGCCGCACGGTCCCCGGCGACGTGGCGGTGGTGGGCTTCGACGACATGCCGATCGCGCTGCACACCGATCCGACGCTCACCACCATGCACCAGCCGGTGCAGTCGCTGGGCCGCGAGGCCGCCCGGATCCTGGTCGACCTGCTGGAGGGCGGCCAACCGGTGTCGGTCATCCTGCCGACCGGGATCGTGGTGCGGGAGTCCGCGTGAGAACGGCTCAGTACTTGGTGTACTTCACCCAGTCGTAGTTGGCGGTCAGCGTCCGGCCCGGGTAGGTGAACGGCTGCAGCCAGCCGTCGACGCCGATCCCCGGCCACAGGTTCATCATGATGCGCTTCGGATGGGTCGGCAGCGCCCCGCGTGAGCCGGTCTCCTGGTGCACGAGCCGCCCGTCGACGAACCAGTTGATGGTGCCCTGGTTCCACCACTCGAACGCGTAGTTGTGGTACCCGGCCGAGGCGTCGAACCCGAGGTTGATGACGGTCTCGTGGCCGCCGACGCCGTTGGTGAAGTAGTTGGTCTGCATCTGGGTGGGGTTCTTGCCCAGGATCTCCACGTCGATCTCGTCCCAGGGCTGCCCGTCGCTGGGCCCGGTGTAGGTGAAGAACGAGGTCACGGTGCCGGGGTTCTTGACGGCCTTGAGCCGCGCCTCGAAGCGCCCGTAGGTGAACAGGTCGTTGGTGCGGTACTCGCCGGATGCGTAGGGCTTGCCGGAGCATCCGCCCGGGCAGGGGGTCTTGTCCAGGTTGATGCCCATGACCCCGCCGCTGAACCAGACGTGGTCGGCGCGCCAGCCGGCGTTGAACATGCTGCCGTTGCTGTAGCCGTCGGCCTTGTGCCAGCGGCCGGTGTCGAAACCGTTGAAGTTGTCCGTGAAGCTGGGGCCGATGGCGGCCTGCGCACTGGTCGCGCTCAGCCCGGCGGTGATGCCGAGCGTCGCGATGACCAGCGCGGTCAATCGGGTCCTCCACATGGTTGTGTCTCCATCTGGTACATCGAGCCGGGGATTTGGCGGGATCCCGTGCACGGCCGGATTGGAAGCGCTTCCAATCGTGCGGCCTACGCTCAGCTTGGGCGGACGGCCGGTCCCTTGTCAAGGATTGCTGGAAGCGCTACCAACGACTTTCGTCTATAGTCAGCCGCGACGCAGAGAGCGCTCTCATCGATATGGAGGCAACATGCGCAGACGAGCACTGCTGGGCGCGGCGGCCGCCGGGCTGGTGGTGGCCGGCCTCGGTTCCGGCCCCGCCGAGGCGCACGGAGGGCCGCCCACCCGGTTCTTGGGCATGTTCCGCGACGGCGACCCGACCGCGATCGCGGCCGACGTCAAGCATCTGTACGGCGTCACGCCCGCCAGCGTGATGTGGTTCGACAGCTGGGCGAGCGGCCGCCCGTTCCCGGTCGCCGAGGCCAGGGCCCTCTGGCGCCAGGGCATCATGCCGCACTACACCTGGGAGCCGTGGGACACCGCGCTCGGCGCGACCGACCCCGCCCAGATCCACCTGCAGGACATCATCGACGGTACGTGGGACGCCTACATCAAGGCCCGCGCCCGCGAGTTCGCCGCCGTCGGCCGCCCGATCCTGGTCCGCTGGGGCCACGAGTTCAACGGCAACTGGTACCCGTGGGGCATCGCCAACAACAACAACGACCCCTCCCTGTACGTGCGGGCGTACCGGCACGTACACCGCCTCGTCACGGCCGCCGGCGCGCGCAACGTGCAGTGGGCGTGGGCCTTCAACAACGGCTCCTCCCCGGACGAGCCCTACAACGACCCGGCCGCCGCCTACCCCGGCGACGCGTACGTCGACTGGGTCGGCATCGACGGGTACAACTGGGGCTTCGGCCCGTCCTGGGACCCGGCCGGCGACCACTGGACGAGCTTCGAGGCGACCTTCGCCACCGCCTACGCCAAGGCCCGCGCGGTCGCCCCGCACCGCCCGGTGATGCTCGGCGAGTTCGCGTCGACCGAGGACGGCGGCGACAAGGCGCAGTGGATCGACGCCATGAACACGGCGCTGCGCGGGGGCGCGTTCCCGGCGGTCAAGCTGCTCACCTACTTCGACGTGATCAAGGAGGAGCCCTGGTCGCCGGGCTCGTCCCCGGCCGCGCTGGCCGCGTTCAAGTCGTGGGTCCGCCAGCCGTACATGAGGGGCCGCGGCACCGACCTGGCCCGGTAGCTCGCTTCGGACGGCCGTCCCCGCCGGGGCGGCCGTCCCGCGGTTGTGGTGCTACGGTGGATCGCGAATGATCAGACGGATGGGGAGACGAGCGATGACAGGCCACGACGACTTCGTTGTTTCGCGGCCGTGTTCCCGCTCTCACCTCGAGGTTGCTGCCCCATGTCTGACGCGTACATCGTCTGCTCGAGCCTTTCGTTCTCCTGGCCCGACGACACCCCGGTCTTCGCGGACCTGACCTGCACGATCGGCGGCGGGCGGACCGGCCTCGTCGCACCCAACGGCGCCGGGAAGAGCACGCTGCTCAAGCTCATCGCCGGGGAGCACCGGCCGACGAGCGGCACGGTCACGGTCCAGGGCTCGATCGGGTATCTGCCGCAAAGCCTGCCGCTGGCCGGGGACCTGACCGTCGCCGAGGTGCTGGGCATCGCCCCGCTGCTGCACGCGCTGCACGCGATCGAAGGCGGTGACGCCGCCGAGGAGCACTTCACCGCCATCGGCAACGACTGGGACATCGAGGAGCGCACCCGCGCCCAGCTCGACCGGCTCGGCCTCGGCGAGCTGGGCTTCGACCGCCGCCTGGACACCCTCAGCGGCGGCCAGGTCGTCTCCCTCGGCCTCGCCGCCCAGCTGCTGCCGCGGCCCGACGTGCTGCTGCTCGACGAGCCGACCAACAACCTCGACCTCGACGCCCGCCACCAGCTCTACGACGTCCTCGACCAGTGGACCGGCTGCCTGCTGCTGGTCAGCCACGACCGGGCCCTGCTGGACCGGATGGACCGCATCGCCGAACTCGACCGCGGCGACCTGCGCTTCCACGGCGGAAACTTCACCGCCTACGAGGACGCCGTCCGCGCCGCCCAGGAGGTCGCGGAGAAGAACATCCGCAGCGCCGAACATGACCTCAAACGCGAGAAGCGCGAGGCCCAGGAGGCCCGCGAACGCGCGGCCCGCCGCGCCGGCAACGCGGCCCGCAACCTCAAGAGCGCCGGCCTGCCCCGCATCTTCGCCGGCACCATGAAACGCGACGCCCAGGAGTCCGCCGGCAAGGCGGGCGAGGTCCACGCGGCCCGGGTCGGCGACGCCAAGGCCCGCCTCGACGAGGCCGAACGCGCCCTGCGCAGCGACCAGAAGATCGCCATCGTCCTGCCCGGCACCAACGTCCCGGCCGGCCGCACCCTGCTCACCGCCGAACGACTGCAGGCCCGCTCCCTGTTCACCGGCACCGGCGTCGACCTCTCCATCCGCGGCCCGGAACGGATCGCCCTGCTCGGCCCGAACGGCGCCGGCAAGTCCACCCTGCTCCGCCTCATCAACGGCGACCTGCAACCCGACAGCGGCGAGATCAAACGGGCCGACGGGCGCATCGCGTACCTCTCCCAGCGCCTCGACCTGCTCGACCCGGCCCGCACGGTGGCGCAGAACCTGGCCGCGTTCGCCCCGCAGACCCCGGACGCCCAGCGGATGAACCTGCTGGCCCGCTTCCTGTTCCGCGGCCCGCGCGCGCACCTGCCGGTCGGCGTGCTCTCCGGCGGTGAGCTGCTGCGCGCGACCCTGGCGTGCGTGCTGGGCGCCGAACCGGCGCCGCAGTTGCTGTTGCTCGACGAGCCGACGAACAACCTCGATCTGGTCAGCGTTGGGCAGTTGGAGAGCGCTTTGAACGCCTACGAGGGGGCGCTGGTGGTGGTCTCCCACGACGAGCGCTTCCTGGCCGGGATCAACGTGAACCGCTGGCTGCGCCTCGTCGACGGCCGCCTCGAGGAGACCCGCCCGCCGGACGCCGGCTGACGGGCGGCCGGACGCCGACCAGTACAGTAGCGCCGCGCTGCTGCCCGCGGTACCGTTGGCCGGCCTGTGTGTCGTCGTGGCGGGACGGGAAGGCCGCGGAGGAAGAGTTGGTGCAGCACTGCGTCGACCTGTTCCTCAGAGGGCGGTTCCCGCGCGGTCGAGACGTCTTCGCCGTGGCCGCCGAGCCGCCGCTGGGCGTGGCCAACTGCGGCTGGCTGGTCTTCCACCGGTGGACGCACCAGCACATCACCGCCGCCGACGTGGCGGGAGCAGCTCATTGCCGACGACGGAAGCTGCACACCTCATTCCGTGGGTCGCGCGGCAGCCGACGTTTCAGTAGCGGCCGTGCCGGGTTGCAGCCCGCGGGTCCGCGTGTGCTTCTGGGGAGATGCTGCAGCACGAGGCGGTAGGTATCGACTTCTTGCTCTCACACGCCGCCTGGGACGGTCCGCGTAGGGAGCCCGACGGGACTGCCAGGACCGTACAGGCGGTGGCTCGCGAGAGTCTACGACCGTTTGCACACCTGCGGCCGGCCGGTGTAAGTCTGGCCGTTCGAGTCGATGCTATCCACGGCCCGAGCCACAGCGACCCGGCGCGAACGGCAAGGGGGTTTTCATCGTGGGCTGGGACCTCAGATCGTCTGGTCAGCGCAGTACTTCAGCCCGTTCCTGGATCGCACTGCGCCGGCTAGGGCCGAAATCGCATCAATATGATCGAGAAACATGAATGGCGATGATCTCGCGCTGCGGTGGTGACGAGCGCTGATGCGGGCGGGAGTGCGCGCCGGGCCAGGAACTACTCGTTCGCTGCGCTGGACGGGCTTGCCGGCTGGGAATGCTCGACAATGAACGGACAATGGCGCCGGACTCGATGCGAATGACCTTAGAGAGAGACCAGTGCGGTTGCCGCGTGCGCACGCCAACTGGGTCTGGGAGGCGTCTGTTGATTGCCGGTCACGATATGGCCATACGTAGCTTGAGCTGCTATGAGAGCGAAGGCGCGAAGCGCTCGCCGGCAGTCAGGGACTCCGTACGGTAGTCCGGTTCTGCGCACAGCAAAACCTCAACACGGTAGAGCCAAATGGCCAGTGCACGAAATGATCAAGACCGAAACTTGACCAGTGTTGCACATGGCGCAAAAGCCCGCCAAGACCGTGGGCGGAAGCCCAGGTCATGGCGTATCGTACTCGGCCAGACGGAGATCTCATCCTCTTGGTTCCAATCAAGAGGTTGAGAGGACTCCGATGAAGCTTGGGCTGGTTGAAAGTATCGCAGCGCTTGCTGTACCCGCCATGGCAGCCGTTGTGCTTGCCCTCCTGCGACGTAGACCGTCCCGCGGCGGCGGCTCCAGCCTGCAGCACCTCACCCGGTCATTCGTCGCACTGTGGTCCCTCGGCCGCGATCGAACGCCCGCAGAACGGGTCCATGCGCTACACGTGCTCGACGCGCTGAACTCACCACCAGCGCACGAGCAACCTCCCAACCGGAAGCCGCACCGGACCAACTGCGGGAAACCCGTCGAAGGTCCCGTGACGCCTCCTGCCGGCCAGACCCAGAGACGTAGACGGCGGCGCCGCAAATCTGCCGAGCCGCCTGCGGATCCGGGTTGACTGACCGGGCTCCGGATCCGCATCGCGCGCATGGCTGGTTCTGGCGCCTTCGAAGGCCAGGTCAACCGCATCAAAGTCGTCCCGCATCGGCCAGAAACGGTTGCGAGGAGATCGCGACCACGGCTGGGTCGAAGTGGCAACGAAGCGATCGCACTCCAGCCACGACTCGGCCCCGACATGCCTGCCGACCGTGGCTGACCACTACGGGTCGGTGTTGTCACGCTGCCCCTGTTGCAACGGGAATGACCTCACCGGTGCACCCTGATCGATCATGGTGGTGTTGTTCCAGCTGCGAGCGGCCTGCTCTTCACCGTCAGCACCACCGCCGCCGCCCTCACCCGCGCTGGTCGCCTCCAACCCCGGACGCCGCCGCGATGCTCGCAACAATGCTCGCCCTCCTGCTGCGCCGCGCAACCATCGATGACAAACCTGGCGCCCCGGCCAGCGGAAGCTCGGTCTCTGTCATGCCCGGGGTTCACGACGTTGAGTGGGGCGCCGCCGGGCTGAGATCGCGGAGCTTCATGGGATCGCGCACCGAACGTCCGCCAGCCAGCGTGCACAATGCCGCGAACTATCGCGCAGACACAGCTGCGGTTACAGGAGTTTGTTGGCCCAGTGTTGCCGACCAACACCGGGCCCAGGTGTCGCGGGCAGCAGCACTTTGGCCACGGATCACTGGTAGCAATAACCCCGACGCCGACCTAGACGTGGCCGTCACCATGTGCACCGGCAGCTCACCGATGGCCGCTTCTGCGGATATGTGTCCTCCGGAGGCTGGCTGAAGGACGGGCGGCGGCAATCGTCGGCGAGCGTGGCAGAGCACGATCGCGGAGTAGCCGTGGGTGGTGTGCTGGCCCGTCCGGCGGACCTCGATCGTGCCGCCGTCCGGGGTGAACTCGGGGCGGAGCACCGCGCGTAGATCGTGCTCGTCGATGTTCGCGCCGGGGAAGGTCTTGCCGGCGACGGTGTAGCCGCGGCAGCGGCGCAGGGCGGCGGTGACGAACAGGCCGCCGGGCTCGACCAGGCCGGTGATGTGGCGCATGAACAGCTGCCACGTGGCGCGGTCACCGGTCGCGGAGTCGGCGCAGTACGGGCTGATCACCGTGGCGTAGGAGCGGTCGAGCGGGCGGGGGTGGCTTGCGTCGACCGGCACCAAATACGTGATTTTGGCTCTTGTCAGTTCTTCCCGGGCGGTGAGCTGTTCGTCGGTCGGGTGGGCGATGCCCTCGCATTGGAGGGTGTAGCGGACGAACGGGCGCCAGTCGTGGGCGGCGGGGTCGCGGTCGAGCCAGCGGCGGATCTCGGTCAGGTTGGCCGGGAGGTAGTCGCTGAGGTGGATCTCGGAGGCGATCTCGGCGGCGGCGAAGACGTGGTGGAGGGTGGGGCCGGTGCCGAAGAACAGCACGGGGCGGCCGGGTTCGGCGTGGCGGATCGCGGCGACGAGGAAGGCGATGGTGGCGATCTCGTCCGGCTCCACCGTGCGGTAGTAGCCGGTCAGGTACTGCGCCGGGACCCAGTCGGTGTCGAACGACGCGTACCGGCGGCGGCGCCGGCCGAGGAAGGTGCGGGTGAGGCGGGCGAGGCCGTACTCGTACGCGCCGGCGGCGAGGTTGGCGCCCGCGAGGAAGAGCACGGCCTCCTCGGTGCCGACCGTGTCGCTGAGGGCGGCGGTGCCGAACGCGCCCGCGTAATAGGGGATTTCGGCCGCGATTTGGGTGCCGGTGTAGCCGATCGCCGCCGCGAGCCTTGGTGCGCGGGCGTTGGTGGTGAGGCGGCGGGTCAGGTCGTGGGCGGCCTTGGAGATGACGTTGGTACTCGTGCCGGTGCTCGCCAGCAGCGCCGCGTTCGCCCGCAGGTTGGTGCGCAGACCCAACCCCCAGGCCGCGTAGCTGGCCAGCAATAGGGCCACCGTCCAGAACTTGGGGACGCCGTCCAGCAAACCCGACGCGACCAGGGCGACACCGGCCGCGGCGGCCCAGGCGTCCAGCGCGTACGTCGACACGGCGGTCGCGGCGACGCTGGCCGTCCAGCCGCTCATCGGACCACCGCGGCGCCGACGTCGCGGCCCGCTCGCCGCGACACCGCGGCGCCGGCGTCGCTGCCTGCTCACCGGGACACCGCGCGGTGCCGGCGTCGCTGTCCGCTCACCGGGACACCGCGCCGTGCCGGCGTCGCTGTCCGCTCATCGGGACACCGCGGTGCCGGCGTCGCGGCCCGCTCGCCGCGACACCGCGGTGCCGGCGTCGCTCTCCGGTCATCGGGACACCGCGGTGCCGGCTTCGCGGTCCGTCAGCTGGCCGGTGCGGTGCAGCCAGCGGATCGTGTCGCCGTACGTCTCGAGCAGGGCGCGCGGCTCGACGCCGAGGTCGTCGCGGGCGCGGGAGTCGTCGCAGCGGGTTGCGGTACCGGTGAAGACGACCCCTTCGTGGTCGACCGGAAGGCGGAACGGGGCCACCCGCTGCAGCGTCGACATCGTCCAGCTCATCGGCAGCATCGCGGCGGCCGGCACGACGAGGCACGGCAGCCGGCGGCCGGTCAGCACCCGCAGCGTCGCGAACATCGTCGCGCCGTCGACGAAGTGGCCGGGGACCAGGTAGTTGCGGGGCTTGGACGGTTGCGTGAAAACGGCCGCATGTACGGCCGCGACGTCGCGGACGTCGACGACGTGCAGGCCGCCGCTGGGCCACATCGGGTACCGGCCGCGCACGATGTCGCGCAGCCGCCGGGCCTGGTCGCCGAGGTGCGGGTCGTCCGGGCCGAGGACGGCGCCGGGCTGCACGATCACCACGGGGGCGCCGGTGTCCTGCAGCGCGCGGGCGACGGCCTCGGACGCGACCTTCGACTGGATGTACGTCCCGGGCGTGCTCGACAGCGCCGAGTCCGGTGTCACGGTGGCCCGCCGCTTGAGCAGCGCGGCGGTGCTGGAGACGTGCACGACCGGGTCGCAGCCGGTGTCGACCGCCGCCCGCAGCACGGTCTCCGCCCCGGCGAGGTTCGTCCGGGCGATCGCCGGCCGGGCGCGGGCGTCGAGGTCGTAGACGGCGGCGGCGTGCAGGACCGCGTCGCAGCCGGGCAGCGCGCGGGCGACCGAGCCGGGGTCGGTGACGTCGCCGACGACGTGATCCACCGGCGTGCGCACACCGAGCGGTTCCAGGGCCGGGCCGATGCGGCCGGGGGAGCGGACGAGGAGCCGGACGTCGTGGCCCGCGGCGAGCAGTGCCGCCACGCTGTGCGAGCCGACGAAGCCGGTACCGCCGGTGACAAGGATCCTCATGCCGCGAGGATCGGCCCGCACGGTGCTCAGTTGCCAGGTCAAACAGTTGTCAATCGCTGTTCAAACGGCACCGCCGGGTGGACAGTGGATGACGTGTCGACGTCCCTCGGCGAGGTGCTCGAGTCGGCCCGGCGGCAGCGGTTCGTGGGCCGCCGGGAGGAGCTCGCCGCCTTCGACGCGGCGGTCGGCGGGCGGTCGGCGCGGCGGGTGCTGTTCGTGCACGGCCAGGGCGGCATCGGCAAGACCACGCTGCTGGCCGAGCTGGGTGCCCGGGCCCGCGCGGCCGGCCGGACCGTGATTCAGGTCGACGGGCGCGACGTGGACCCGTCCCCGGACGGCCTGCGGGAGGCGGTCGGCTGGCCGCTGCCCGCCGGGACGGTCCTGCTCGTGGACGGCTACGAGCAGCTCACCCCGATCGACGGCTGGCTGCGTGCCCAGTTCGTGCCGGGCCTGGACGCCGACACCGTGGTCGTCCTGGCCGGCCGGGAGCCGCCGGCCGCCCCGTGGCGCGCCGACGCCGGGTGGCGGGAGCTGATGACGGTGTACCGGCTCGACCTCTTCGGCCCCGCCGAGACCGCCCAGCTGCTCGCCCACGCCGGGGTGGAAGCGTCGGTGTGGCCGCATCTGAGCGCGCTCGGCGCCGGGCACCCGCTGACCATGGCGCTGCTGGCCGACCTGGCCGCCCGCGGGCAGGTGCCGGACACGCTCGCCGACGCGCCGGACCTGATCTCGACGCTGCTGCAGTCGTTCGTCGGTGACGTGCCGGCGCCGGCCCAGCTGACCGGCCTGGCCACCTGCGCGATCGCGTGGACGACGACGGAGGAGCTGCTCGCCCGTACCGTCGGCGCGGACGCCCCCGCGGTGTGGCAGTGGCTGGCCCGGCTGCCGTTCGTCAGCCGCGGCCCGGCCGGGCTGGCCGTCCACGATCTCGCGCGCGACGTGCTGGTCGCCGAGTTCCAGCGGCGCGTACCCGAGCGGTTCCGGGCCTGGGAGCGGCTCGTGTTCGACCACGCGGTCGCCGGTCTGCGCACCGCCGATCTGTTCTTCATCCACCGGCACGGTCCGTTCGGCGCGGTGATCGCGGCGCTGCGGACGCAGGGGTCGGCGGCGGTGGTGCCGGCCCGCGCCGACGAGCACGAGCAGGTGTGCGCGACCATCGAACGCTTCGAGGGGCCGGTGAGCGCCGCGCTCGCCCGGGCCTGGCTGGCCGAGCAGCCCGAGCGGCTGGCGGTGGTGCGTACCGGTGATCGGGTGGCCGGGTTTTCCCATCATGTGCTGTGCCCGAGCGGCTCTCCGCTGGAGGACCGCGACCCGGTCGTGCGGGCCGTGCTCGACCACGTGGCGCTCCGCCCCGGCGAACAGGTCCTCATCAACCGGTTCGCGGCCGGGGTCGACGACCACCAGCGCGACCCGTACATGGTGGTCGCCGGGCCGGTGTCCGCCCTGACCGAATGGCTCACCCGCCCCCTGGCCTGGTCGTTCGTGATCGTGGTCGACGAGGAGTTCTGGGCGCCGAAGTTCGACTACCTCGCCTTCGCGCCCCTCGTGCGGGTCGAGGTCGGCGGGGTGCCGCACGTCGGGTTCGGCATCGACTGGCGGCGGCTGCCGGTCGGCGTCTGGCTGGACCTGATGTACGAGCGCGGCCACACGGGCGGTTCCGGGCCCGCCCCGGCGGCGCTGCTGCGGCCGGCGCCGTTGAGCCGGGCCGGCTTCGACGCCGCCGTGCGGGCCGCGCTGCAGTCCCTGCACCGGGCCGAGCGGCTCGCGGCCAACCCGCTGGTGGGCTCGGCCCTGGCCGCGGACGCCGCGCAGCTGCGGGCCGCGATCGAGGACGCCGTCCTGCGGGTCGGCGAGCTGCCGAAGGGGCAGCAGCTGCACGCGGTGCTGCACCGCACGTACGTGCGGCCGGCGCCGACCCAGGAGGCGGCGGCGGAGGTGCTCGGGCTGCCGCTGAGCACGTACCGCCGCTATCTGGCCAAAGCGGTGGAGTACGTGACCGACGTCCTGTGGGCCGGCTGACGGCTGCAAGTTTCACGGCGCCGGTGCGGGGCGGGTCCGCCATTCCGGCGGCTCCGATTGACCGCCGTCCATTCGCTGCTCATGGTTGTGAGCGCTCACAGCGGCTTTGACGACCAGGAGGACAGGCATGACCGACGATCAGCAACGGCCAGGTGTGGTGCGCCGGCGAAGTGTCCTGGCGACCATGGGGGCGGTGCCGGTGCTCGCCGTCGCGGCGTCGGTGCTGCAGGCAGGGGAAGCCTCGGCGGCCGCGGCGAACGTGAATCCGGCCGCGCCGCGACAGACGATCCGCGGGTTCGGTGCGATGGCGCACGCCCTGTGGATCGGCGATCTGACCGCGGCGCAGCGGGACACCGCATTCGGTACCGGCGAAGGGCAGTTGGGTTTCTCGATGCTGCGGATCCCGGTGAACGAGAACCAGTCGGACTGGGGCCGCGACCTGGCCACGGCGCAGCGGGCGGCCGCGCTCGGGGTGACCGTGTTCGCCTCGCCGTGGAACCCGCCGGCGAGCATGACCGAGACGTTCACCCGCGGCAGCCAGACCAACGCCAAACGGCTCAAATACAGCGCGTACGGCGCCTACGCCCAGCACCTCAACGACTTCACCAGCTACCTGCGCGGCAATGGCGTGAACCTGTACGCGATTTCGGTGCAGAACGAGCCCGACTACGCCTCGACGTGGACGTGGTGGACGGCGACCGAGCTCGTGAACTTCCTGAAGGCGAACGCGGGCTCGATCGGCACCCGGGTGATCGCGCCGGAGTCGTTCCAGTACGTGAAGTCCATGTCCGACCCTATTCTCAACGATCCGGCCGCACTGGCCAATGTGGACATCATCGGGGCGCACCTGTACGGCACGCCGTACGCGAACTTCCCCTACCCGCTGTTTCAGCAGAAGGGTGCGGGCAAGGAACTGTGGATGACCGAGGTGTACTACCCGAACAGCTCCGACTCGGCGGACGCGTGGCCCGGGGCGCTGGACGTGGCCGAGCACATGCACCACGCCATGGTCGACGCGCAGTTCCAGGCGTACGTGTGGTGGTACCTGCGGCGCAGCTACGGCCCGATGCGTGAAGACGGCCGGATCAGCAAGCGAGGTGCGATGATGGCGCACTTCGCCCGGTTCGTGCGGCCCGGGTACGTGCGGATCGACGCGACGGCGAACCCGGCGTCCAATGTGTACGTTTCGGCGTACCGCAACGGCTCCACGGTCGTCATCGTCGCCATCAACAAGAACACCTCGGCGGTGACGCAGCAGTTCACGTTGGCCGGCACCACCGCGTCGGGCAGCGTGGCGAACTGGCTGACCGACGCGAGCCAGAACGTGGCGCCGCAGAGCGCGCTGCGGATGGCGAACGGCTCGCTCACGGTCGCGTTGCCCGCGCGCAGCGCCATGACCTTCGTGGCCACCATCGATGAAAGCCAAAGCCCTTCGCCGAGTGTTTCGCCGAGCGCTTCGCCGAGCGGTGGCGCGGCCGGTCCCCGGGTCACCTACACGATGAACACCTGGAACACCGGGTTCACGGCGACGGTCGGGATCACCAACACCGGCAGCTCGACGATCAACGGCTGGACGCTCGCCTTCACCCTGCCCGCCGGCCAGGCGATCACCTCGGGCTGGAGCGCCACCTTCTCGCCCACCAGCGGATCGGTGAGTGCCCGCAACGTCAGCTACAACGCGGCGATCGCCCCGGGTGCGACCGTCGAGTTCGGCTTCCAGGCGACGCACACCGGCAACACCGCTGCGCCGGCCGCCTTCACCCTCAACGGTATCCCCACCGTGTGAGCGCTCCCATACTGCTGCCGTGACCCGCGTCGGGCCTGCGACATAACGGTTTTTCGTACTTGTCGATGGCATTGCCAACCGATGTCGGGCGCGTTACGTTAGCGCTCACATCGGCCGCCGCCGTTCCGCCAGACGCGAGCTGGCCATCAACCGGGCTTGGAGATTTCGACATGGGAACACTGACCAGGCGCGGCCGCGTCGCCAGTGCGCTGGCCGGCGTGCTGCTGGTGCTGGCGGCCGCCACGACCGTCCTGCGCCCGGCCCCCGCCGAGGCGCTGGGCAACGGCGTGGCCCGCACCCCGCCGATGGGCTGGAACTCGTGGAACACCTTCGGCTGCAACATCAACGAGACGCTGATCCGGCAGATGGCCGACGCGATCGTCAGCTCCGGGATGCGGGATCTGGGCTACCAGTACGTGGTCGTCGACGACTGCTGGTTCAACCCGAACCGGGACGGCTCCGGCAACCTGCAGGGTGACTCGTCACGCTTTCCCAGCGGGATGAAGTCCCTCGGCGACTATCTGCACGGCAAGGGGCTGAAGTTCGGGCTGTACCAGGTGCCGGTGGACAAGACCTGCGCGCAGTACTTCGGCTCGTATCCGGGCGCCACGGGCAGTCAGGGGCACGAGGCGCAGGACGCGCGACAGTTCGCGGCGTGGGGCGTGGACTACCTGAAGTACGACTGGTGCTCGCCGAACGGCTCGATCAGCGACCAGGTGAGCACCTTCGCCAAGATGCGCGACGCGCTGGCGGCGACCGGGCGGCCCATTGTGTACAGCATCAACCCCAACAGCATCCACGCGAAGACCGGCCCGCAGCGCAACTGGGGTGACGTGGCCAACCTGTGGCGGACCACGGAGGACATCACCAACGCGTGGGACACCGGCCAGAGCAACGGCTATCCGATGGGCATCCAGAACATCGTCAACGTGACGGTGCCGCTGGCCGGATATGCGGCGCCGGGGCAGTTCAACGACCCCGACATGCTCGAGGTCGGCCGGGGCGGCATGACGGACACCGAGATGCGCAGCCACTTCGCGCTGTGGGCGGTGATGGCCTCGCCGCTGATCGCCGGCAACGACATCCGGTCCATGTCCGGTGCGACCCAGACGATCCTCAAGAACGGGACCCTGATCGGGATCAACCAGGACGCCCTCGGGCTGCAGGCGACCCAGGTGTTCAACGACGGCACCCGCCGGGTGCTGGCCAAGCGGCTGGCCAACGGGGACGTCGCGGTCGCGCTGTTCAACCAGGGCAGCGGCACCACGACGGTGTCGACCACCGCGGCCGCCGTGGGCAAGAGCGGCTCCTCGTTCACCCTGCTCGACGCCTGGACCGGCGGGACCAGCAGCACGAGCGGCGCCATCTCGGCCAGTGTGCCCGGCCACGGCACGGTCGTGTTCCGGGTCAGCGGCGGCGGCACCGGCTCGCCGTCGCCGTCGGGGAGCACGACGCTGGTCAGCGCCGCCTCCGGCCGCTGCCTGGACGTGCCCAACAGCAACACCGCCAACGGCACCCAGCCCGTCATCTGGGACTGCAACGGCGGCACCAACCAGCGCTGGACGGTCAGCGGCCAGACGATCCAGGCCCTCGGCAAGTGCCTGGACGCGCCGTTGAACGCGACCGCGGGCGCCAAGGCCCAGCTGTGGGACTGCAACGGCGGCACGAACCAGCGGTGGAACCTCAATGCCAACGGCACGATCAGCGGCGCGCAGGGCGGGCTGTGCCTCGACGTCAACGGCGCCGCCACCGCCAACGGCACCACCGTCATCCTCTGGACCTGCACCGGCGCCGCCAACCAGCGGTGGAACCGGAGCTGACCCTGGAACGGAGCAGTCATCATGCGCTACAGAAGGAAGACCGCGGCGGTACTTGCGGCCGCCGTCACGTTTCTCGCCGGCGGGGCGATCGCGCTCGCCGTGCCGACCGCCGCCCAGGCCGCGACGAGCCAGCCGTGCGACATCTACGCGTCCGGCGGGACCCCGTGCGTCGCCGCGCACAGCACGACCCGCGCGTTGTACGGCTCCTACAGCGGCCCGCTGTACCAGGTGCGGCGCTCCTCGGACAACGCGACCCGGGACATCGGCGTGCTGGCCGCGGGTGGCTATGCCGACGCCTCGGCGCAGGACTCGTTCTGCGCCAACACCACCTGCCTGATCACGATCATCTATGACCAGTCGGGCCGCAACAACCGGCTGACGCAGGCGCCGCCCGGCGGGTTCCAGGGTCCGGCGGCGGGTGGCTACGACAACCTTGCCGACGCCACCGCCGCGCCGATCTCCATCGCCGGGCACAAGGCCTACGGGGTGTACGTGGCGGCCGGGACCGGCTACCGCAACAACAACACCAACGGCGTGGCCAAGGGCGACGCGGCCGAGGGGATGTACGCCATCTTCGACGGCACGCACTACAACGGCGGCTGCTGCTTCGACTACGGCAACGCGGAAACGAACAGCCGGGACAACGGCAACGGCACCATGGAGGCCATCTACTTCGGCAACATCAAGGTCTGGGGCTACGGCACCGGCAACGGCCCGTGGATCATGGCGGACCTGGAGAACGGCCTCTTCTCGGGCGTCAACGCCGGGTACAACGCCAACGACCCGTCGGTGAACTACCGGTTCGTCACGGCGATCGTCAAGGGCGAGTCGAACCACTGGGCGATCCGCGGCGGCAACTCGCAATCGGGCGGCCTGTCGACGTTCTACGACGGCAAGCGGCCGAACGTGTCGGGGTACAACCCGATGAAGAAGGAGGGTGCCATCATCCTCGGCATCGGCGGCGACAACAGCCACGGCTCGGCCGGCACCTTCTACGAGGGCGTGATGACGTCGGGCTACCCGTCCGACGCCACCGAGAACGCGGTGCAGGCCAACATCACCGCGGCCGGCTACGCGGCTTCGAGCGGCGGGGGCGGCCAGAGCAACGTGGAGATCGTCGGCGCGCAGTCCGGCCGGTGTGTCGACGTGCCCAATGCCAGCACGACCAACGGCACCCAGACGCAGCTGTACGACTGCTGGGGCGGTTCGGGCCAGCGCTGGACGTCCACCTCCAGCAGGCAGCTGACGGTGTACGGCAACAAGTGCCTCGACGCCAGCGGCCAGGGCACCGCCAACGGGACCGCGGCGATCATCTGGGACTGCAACGGCCAGGCGAACCAGCAGTGGAACGTCAACTCCGACGGCACCGTCCGGGGCGTGCAGTCGGGGCTCTGCCTGGACGCCAACGGCGCGGCGACGGCCAACGGCACGAAGCTCATCCTGTGGGCCTGCAACGGCGGGTCGAACCAGCGGTGGAGCCTGCGCAGCTGACGCGTTTTTCCGGAGGAGCGGGCTATACATCATATGTGTAGCCCGCTCCTCGCTGCCTTTGTGGGGACTCTAGACGTGGACTGACCTCTGATCTATAAATACATCAGATGTCTACACCCCGCCCACACAAGGAGACCCAGTGAACCGAAAGGCTGTTCTCGGACTGGGCTTGGCAGCGGTGCTGGTCACCGCCTCGTTCACCGCGGCCTGCGACAAGGCCGACTCGTCGTCCGCCGACGGCACCGCCGCACCGCTGATCGGCGTGGACTACCCCCGCTCGGACACGGACTTCTGGAACTCCTACATCAAGTACGTCCCCGAGTCGGCCAAGGAGCTCGGCATCGAGCTCAAGACGACCAACTCGCAGAACGACATCGCCACCCTGATCTCCAACGTCCAGACGTTCCAGAGCCAGGGCGTCAAGGCGGTCGTCATGGCGCCGCAGGACACCGCGGCCATCGCCCCGACGCTGCAGCAGCTCGCGACCAAGAAGATCCCGGTCGTCACCATCGACACCCGGCCCGACACCGGCAACGTCTACATGGTCGTCCGGGCCGACAACCGGGCCTACGGAACCAAGGCCTGCCAGTTCCTGGGCACCAAGCTCGGCGGCAAGGGCAAGGTCGTCATGCTCGAAGGTGGTCTGGACTCGATCAACGGGCGGGACCGCACCGAGGCGTTCAACGAGTGCATGAAGAAGGACTATCCAGGCATCACGGTGTACGGCGAGGCGACCGACTGGAAGGGCGACGTCGCCGCGACGAAGCTGCAGACCCGGTTCACCTCCGACCCGGACATCAAGGGCATCTACATGGAGTCCTCCTTCGCCCTGTCCGGCACCCTGCAGATCCTCAAGCAGCGCGGCCTGCAGGTCCCGCCGACCGACCCCAAGCACGTCTTCGTCGTGTCGAACGACGGCATCCCGGAGGAGCTCAAGGACATCCAGGGCGGCCTCATCGACGCCACCGTCAGCCAGCCGGCCGACCTCTTCGCCAAGTACGGCCTGTACTACGCCAAGGCCGCGCTGGACGGCAAGACGTTCAAGGCCGGCCCGACCGACCACGGCAGCGTCATCATCCAGGTCCGCGAGGGCGTGCTGGAGGACCAGCTCGCGGCGCCGCTGGTGACCCTCGACGGGGCGACCATCGGCGGCCAGCCGACCGTCAAGTTCGACGACAAGACCCTCTGGGGCAACAACGCATGAGCACCGCCGATCGGCCCGTCGTCGAGGCGGTCGGTATCACGAAGCGGTTCGGGCCGACCGTCGCGCTCGCCGACGCCGGGATCGTCATCCACCAGGGCGAGGCGCACGCCCTGGTGGGGCGCAACGGGGCCGGCAAGTCGACGCTGGTCGGCCTGCTCACCGGGTTGCAGGCGCCGGACGAAGGGGCGATCGCCTTCCACGGCCGGCCCGCACCGCCGCTGGGCGACCGGGACGCGTGGCGGCGGCTCGTCGCCTGCGTGTACCAGCGCTCGACGATCATCCCGGACCTCACCGTGGCCGAGAACCTGTTCCTCAACCGGCACACCCGCGGGCCCGGGCGGCTGATCGGGTGGCGGACGCTGTACCGCGAGGCCGGGCGGCTGCTCGCCGAATGGTCCGTCGACGTCGACCCGCGCCGGGCCGCCGCGACGTTGTCGGTCGAGCAGCGGCAGTTCGTGGAGATCGCCCGGGCGCTGTCGTTCGGCGCCCGGTTCATCATCCTCGACGAGCCGACCGCGCAGCTCGACGCGGCCGGGATCGAGCGGCTGTTCACGCGGCTGCGGGCGCTGCGCGAGCAGGGCGTGACGCTGCTGTTCATCAGCCATCACCTGCAGGAGATCTACCAGCTCTGCGACCGGGTGACGGTGCTGCGCGACGCCCGGCACATCGTCACCGCGGCGGTCGCCGAGCTCGACCGGCCGGCGCTGGTGTCGGCGATGACCGGCGAGGACGTGAGCCTGCCGGAGGCGGCGCCCGGACGCGGTACGACGGACGCTCCGGTCCTGCTCTCGGTGGACGACCTGACGACCCGATCGGGGGCGTTGCTGTCGCTGCGGGCCCGGGCCGGCGAGGTCATCGGGATCGCCGGCGGCGGCAGCAGCGGCAAGGTCGAGGTGGCCGAGGCGATCGCCGGGCTGAGCCGGCCCGCCGCGGGCACGGTCACCGTCGGCGGGCGGGTCCTGCGGCCGGGCAGCGTGTCCGACGCGCTCGCGGCCGGTGTCGGACTGGTGCCGCAGGACCGCCACCGCGAGGGGTTCGTCCCGCTGCTCGCCATCGCCGAGAACGTCACGATGACCGTTCAAAATCGGATCCGCCGGTACGGCCTGCTCTCCCCGGTGCGCCGCGAACGCCTCGCCCAGCGCACGATCGGCGAGCTGTCCATCAAGGCCGACAGTGCGCGGGTGCCGGTCGCCGACCTGTCCGGCGGCAACCAGCAGAAGGTCGTGCTGGGCCGGGCGCTGGCCGGTGAGCCGGCCGTGCTCGTGCTCATCACCCCGACCGCGGGTGTCGACGTGCGGTCCAAGCAGACCCTGCTCACCGCGGTGGAGGAGGTGCGCCGGGGCGGTACCGCGGTGCTGGTGGTCTCCGACGAGCTCGACGATCTGCGCATCTGCGACCGGGTCCTGGTGATGTTCCAGGGCGCCGTCGTCGCCGAGCTGAGCCAGGGCTGGAGCGACAACGAACTCGTCGCCATGATGGAAGGGGTCGACCTCGACCATGTCTGACACGCTCCCGGCCTCTCCTCCGGCCTCGTCTCCGGCCTCCGCTCCGGCCGTGCCGGCGGCGGTCCGGCGCCCGCCGGCCATCGCCCGCCTGCGCGACGTGGCGCTGGTTCCGGCGATCCTCGTGGTCGCCGTCGTGGGCTTCATCGTCAACCCGGTGTTCCTCAGCTCCGACAACATCATCAACGTGCTGCAGAGCATGTCGGAGATCTCCATCGTCGTGCTGGCCGAGACGATCGTGCTCATCACCGGCAAGATGGACCTGTCGCTGGAGTCGACGTTCGGGCTCGCCCCCGGCATTGCCGCCTGGCTGGTGGTCGACCCCGCGGTCACCCACGGCCTGGGCGTGCACCTGCTGCCGCCGGCCCTCGCGGTGCCGGTCGTGCTGCTCGTCGGCGCCCTGGTCGGCGCGTTCAACGGGCTGCTGATCGTGCGGTTCGGGCTCAACGGGTTCATCGTCACGCTGGGCATGCTCATCGTGCTGCGCGGCCTGCTGACCGGGGTCTCGGGCGGCAAGACGTTCTTCGCGCTGCCGGAGTCGATGACGTACCTCGGCTCGGCCATCTGGCTCGGCGTGCCGGCCTCGGTGTGGCTGTCGCTGACGCTGTTCGCGGTCGGCGTCGTCGCGCTGGGCTACACCCGCTCCGGCCGGGCGCTGTACGCGATCGGCGGCAACGCCGACGCGGCGCGGGCGGCGGGCATCCGCACCGACCGGATCCTCTGGCTCGCCCTCATCGTGGCCGGCGCGCTCGCGGCCCTCGCCGGGCTGCTCATCAGCGGCCGGCTGGCGGCGGTGCCGGCGGCGCAGGGCAGCGGCGCGATCTTCCAGGTCTTCGCGGCCGCGGTCATCGGCGGCGTCAGCCTCAACGGCGGCAAGGGCACGCTGTTCGGCGCGTTCACCGGGGTCCTGCTCCTCTTCATGATCATCAACGTGCTGACCCTGGCCGGGGTCCCCGCCCAGTGGACGAACTTCCTCAACGGCACCGTGATCCTGGTGGCCCTCGTGGTCTCCCGGGTGACCGGCGGCAAAGCCCAGACCTGACGCCGCGCCGCGGCACTAGCAACCCAGGAGCATCGTGACCGAGCGCATCACGTCCGTCGACGTCCTCGACGTGCGGTTCCCGACGTCGCGGCACCGCGACGGGTCCGACGCGATGAACCCGTTCCCCGACTACTCAGCCGCCTACGTGGTGCTGCGCACGTCCACCGGCGGGGCCGGCCACGGGCTCGTGTTCACCGTGGGCCGCGGCACCGAGATCCAGGTCGCGGCGGTACGGTCGCTCGCCGCCATGGTCGTCGGGCAGCCGGTCGCCGAGCTCGTCGCCGACCCCGGCGCGCTGGCCCGCCGGCTCATCGGCGACAGCCAGATCCGCTGGCTCGGCCCCGAGAAGGGCGTCGTGCACATGGCCGCCGGGGGACTGGTCAACGCGGTCTGGGACCTGGCCGCCCGCCGGGCCGGCAAGCCCCTGTGGCAGCTGCTGGCCGGGCTGTCGCCGGAGGCCCTCGTCGCCCAGGTCGACTTCCGGTACCTGCGCGACGCGCTCACCGAGGACGAGGCGCTGCAGCTGCTGCGGGACAAGGCCGCGGGCCGGGCCGAGCGGGAGGAGCGGCTGCTGCACGGCGGCTATCCCGCGTACACCACGACGCCCGGATGGCTCGGCTACGACGACGAGAAACTCGAACGGTTGTGCGTCGACGCGGTCGACGTGGGGTACCGGCTGATCAAACTCAAGGTCGGCGGGAACCTGGAGGACGACGTGCGCCGGATGGGCATCGCCCGCCGCGCCGTCGGGCCGGACGTGCGCATCGCCGTCGACGCCAACCAGATCTGGGGCGTGCCGGACGCGATCGGCTGGATGCGCGAGCTGAGCCGGTTCGACCCGTACTGGATCGAGGAGCCGACCTCACCCGACGACGTCCTCGGCCACGCCGCGGTCCGCAAGGCGCTCGCCCCGATCAAGGTGGCCACCGGCGAGCACGTGCACAACGCCGTCATGTTCAAGCAGCTGCTGCAGGCCGGCGCGGTCGACGTGGTGCAGATCGACGCCTGCCGGGTCGGCGGCGTCAACGAGAACCTCGCCATCCTGCTGCTGGCGGCCAAGTTCGGCGTCCCGGTCTGCCCGCACGCCGGCGGCGTCGGGCTGTGCGAGCTCGTGCAGCACCTGGCGATGTTCGACTACATCGCGGTGAGCGGCACGACCGAGGACCGGTTCATCGAGTACGTCGACCACCTCCACGAGCACTTCGCCGACCCGGTCCTCGTGCGCGGCGGCCGGTACGTGACCCCGACGACCCCCGGCATGAGCGCGGAGATCCTCGGCGGCACCCTGGCCGCGTACCGGTTCCCGGACGGCCCGGAATGGCAGACCGGCGCCGCCGCGTGATCATCGACGCGCACCACCACCTGTGGGACCCGGCGCGCGGCTACTCCTGGCTCGACGAGCCCGGCCTCGAACCGATCCGGCGCCCCTTCACCGCCGACGACCTGCGCGTCGAACTCGACGCGAACGGCGTGGACGCGACGGTCCTTGTCGAGGGCAGACGCTGCCACCCCGACGAGGCGGCCGACCTTCTGGCGATCGCAGCTTTTTGTAGCCCGATTGCCGGCGTCGTCGCCTGGGTCGACGTCGCCGGCGACGTCGCCGGCGACGTGCGGGACTACCGGCGGCTGCCCGGCGGAGAGCTGCTCGTCGGCCTGCGCTCCCAGGTGCAGGGCGAGGCCGACCCGGACTACCTCGACCGTCCCGACGTGCGGCGCGGGCTCGCTGCCGTCGCGGCCGCCGGGCTGGTGTTCGACCTCGTCATCCGGGCCGACCAGCTACCGGCCGCGGCCCGCGCCGCCGAGGCCGTCGACGGGCTGCGGTTCGTGCTGGACCACCTCGGCAAGCCGCGCATCGACGAGGGGGCGGCCGGGCTGGAGCGCTGGCGCGACGGGTTCGCCGCGCTGGCCGCCCACGACAACGTGACGGCCAAGCTCTCCGGCCTGGTCACCGAGGCCGGGCCGGACTGGACCCCGGACGGCCTCGCCCCGTTCGTCTTGGCGGCGGTCGAGCTGTTCAGACCCGAACGACTCATGTTCGGCTCGGACTGGCCGGTCTGCCTGCTCGCCGCCGACTACCGTGGCGTGCGCGATGCCCTGGCTCGGGCGCTGCCCCCGTTGTCGCCGGCGGAGTCCGAGGCGATCTATGCCGGTACAGCGGCCCGGACGTACCACCTCTTCGGTCGTTTGTAGGAAGGAACCCCAACGGTGCAACGCTTTGCCGCCGTGATCCGGCTCCGGCCCGAACACCGCGAGACCTATCTGGACCTGCACGCCGCGGTGTGGCCGGGCGTCGAGGCGACCCTGCGCGCGGCCAACTTCCGCAACTACACCATCTTCATCCACGACGACCTGCTGTTCGGCTACTACGAGTACGTCGGCACCGACCACGACGCCGACCAGGCCCGCATCGCCGCCGACCCGGTGACCCAGGAGTGGTGGAAGCTCACCGACCCCTGCCAGGAGTCGCTCGCCGAGCCCGGCACCGGCCACTGGTGGGCACCGATGCAGCAGGTGTGGCATCTGTCCGAGGAGAACGCATGACCAGCGCGGCCTTCTATCTCGGCGACCGCACCTTCGCCGTCCGTGACGCCGACCCGGTCCCGCCCGGCCACGGCGAGGTCCGCATCGACGTCGCCTACACCGGCATCTGCGGCACCGACCTGCACATCCTGCACGGCGCGATGGACCACCGGGTCCGCACCCCGGCCGTCATCGGCCACGAGATGTCCGGCCGGATCGCCGCGCTGGGCAGCGGCGTCTCCGGCTTCAACGTCGGCGACCCGGTCACCGTCATGCCCCTCGAATGGTGCGGCCGCTGCCCCGCCTGCCGCGCCGGGCACACCCACATCTGCCACCGCCTCAACTTCATCGGCATCGACTCCACCGGTTCGATGCAGCGCTCCTGGACGGTTCCGGCCCGCACGCTCGTACCGCTGCCGCCTGATCTTCCACTGCGCCACGCCGCCCTCATCGAGCCGACCGCCGTCGCCGTCCACGACGTCCGCCGCTCCCGCCTCACGGCCGGGGAGCACGCCGTGGTCATCGGCGCCGGCCCGGTCGGACTGCTGATCGCCAAGGTCGCCGAGTCGACCGGCGCCGCGGTGACCGTCCTGGAGATCGACCCGCATCGGCGCTCGGTCGCCAAGCGACTCGGACTGTCCGTTGTGGACCCCACCGCCGACGACGTCGCCGCCCTGATCCAGGACACCACCAACGGCGCCGGCGCGCAGGTCGCGTTCGAGGTGTCGGGCTCCGCCGCCGGTGTGCGCACCGCGACGGACCTCCTCGCCGTCCGCGGCCGGCTGGTCGTGGTGGCGATCCATCCCGCCGCCCGCGAGGTCGACCTGCACCGGGTGTTCTGGCGCGAACTGGAGATGATCGGCGTACGCGTCTACCAGCGCGACGACTACGAGGAGGCGGTCCGGCTCGTCCACCGCGGCGCCATCCCGGCCGACGCGCTGATCTCCCGGGTCGTACCGCTCAACGACGTCACCGAGGCGTTCCGGGCGCTCGAGGACGGCGGCGATGTCAAGGTCCTGCTCGACTGCGGGGGAGACGCGTGAACCCGTTCGACCTGTCCGGCCGCCTGGCTGTGGTGACCGGCTGCCGGCGCGGCATCGGCCTGGCGATCGCCGAGGCCCTCGCCGCCGCCGGAGCCGACATCATCGGCGTCAGCGCCTCCATGGAGGACCACGGCAGCGAGGCCGCAGCGCGGGTGACGGCCCACGGCCGGTCCTTCACCCCGATCCGGGCCGACCTGTCGGATCGCGCCGCTGTCCATGAACTCGCCGACGGCCTGCGCGACGTGGACATCCTCATCAACAATGCCGGCACCATCCGCCGTGCGCCGGCCGCCGAGCACTCCGACGCCGACTGGGACCATGTGCTCGAGGTCAACCTGTCGGCCCAGTTCGTGCTCGCCCGCTCGGTCGGCCGCACGATGCTGGACCGCGGCGCCGGGCGGATCATCTTCACCGCGTCGATGCTGAGCTTCCAGGGCGGGGTCACGGTGCCCGGGTACGCCGCCGCGAAGTCGGGCATCGCCGGCCTGACCCGGGCGCTGGCCAACGAGTGGGCGGGCCGGGGCGTGAACGTCAACGCGATCGCACCGGGCTACATCGCTACCGACAACACCCAGGCCCTGCAGGACGACCCCGCCCGGAACCGTTCGATCCTCGACCGCATCCCGGCGGGGCGCTGGGGACGGCCCGAGGACGTGGCCGGCGCCGCGGTCTTCCTGGCCTCGGACGCCGCCCGCTACGTGCACGGCGCCATCATCCCGGTCGACGGCGGCTGGCTGGCGCGGTGATTCTTCAGGCCTGCGCCAGTACCGCCCGCAGCCAGGCTTCGGACGTGTTGACGTGCAGCAGCGCACTGGCCTGGGCCAGCAGCGGATCGCGGGCCTGCAGGGCCCGGTAGATGGCCTCGTGCTCGGCGAGGGTGACATGCGACGAGTTGCCCTCGATGAGCCCCCGCCAGACCCGGGCCCGCAGCGTCTGCCCGGACAGCCCGTCGAGCAACGAGGTGAGCGTCTCGTTCCCCGTCGCGGCGATGACCGTGCGGTGGAACGCCGCGTCGTAGCCGATGAGCCGCTCGGCATCGTCCTTGGCGTCGCGCATGTCGTCGAGGATGCTGCCGAGCTCGTCGAGGTCGGCGTCGCTCATCCGCAGCGCCGCGACCCCGGTGGCGACCGGTTCGAGCATCCGGCGTACCTCCATGACCTCCAGCAGCGTGTCGTCGCGCAGCAGCTCGACGGCGAGGCCGACGCCCTCCAGCAGCAGCCGGGGCGCGAGGCTGGTGACGTAGGTGCCGTCGCCGCGGCGGACCTCGAGGACGCGGGCCGCTTCGAGGACCTTGACCGCTTCGCGGACGCCGCTGCGCGAGATGCCCATCTCGGCGGAGAGCTGGGCCTCGGTTGGCAGGCGTGCGCCGGGCGGGAGCTCACCGGACTGGATCGAGGTACGCAGCCAGGTGATCGCCTCGTCCGTCAGTGCCACATTGCTCTCCTCGTCGCCGTCGCGCCCAGACATCTTATCTTTCGGCGCAGGCTGTTCGACGCTTCGCAACCCGCACGGCACGAGGGTCCCGCCGGCCGCACCGGCGGGACCTCGGACGCAGGAAATGTCAGGCGACCCGGCCGTAGCCGTATGGAGTGCCGGGGTAGGTGATGGAGTCGTAGCGGACGAGGGTGCCGGTCTGGAGCGCCTCGATGATCTGGCCGTTGCCGACGTAGATCGCCACATGCCCGGCGGCGTTGTAGAAGACCAGGTCACCGGGCTGCAGGGCCGCCTGACTGACGTGAGCGGAGTGGGCCCACTGGTCGTAGGACGTGCGGGGGATGCCGACGCCGGCGTTGGCGTATGCGGCCTGCGTCAGACCTGAGCAGTCGTAGCTGTTCGGGCCGGTGGCGCCGTACACGTAGGGCTTGCCGAGCTGGCGCTTCGCGAACGCGATCGCGGCCGCGACCGCGAGCTTGGAGGTCCCGCCACCGGTGTAGGTCGTCCAGGTCGGGCCGCCGGAGCCGTACAGCACCAGGTTGCCGTCGTCCTGGACGACGAGCGTTCCGCCGCCGCCTCCACTGCCGCTGGCCCAGGACACGCCGCCGGCGTTCGGGTAGACGACGAGGTTGCCGTCGGTCTGGTTGGCCAGGACGGATGCGCCGGCGCTGGTGTACGTCGCCCACACCGGCCCGGCCGGGCCGTACAGCACGAGGTTGCCGTCGCCCTGCATGACGAGCCGGTATGCCCCGTTGGTCGAGACGATGTACTGGTCCGGGCCGAGGGACTCGCCGGCGGTCAGCCGGTCAGTGCCGGCCGCCGCCGACGCGGGTGCCGCGGCCGGGGCGACGAGGAAGAGCGTCGCCGCCAGCATGGTGCCGACGGCTACGGCGACCAGACGGCGAATGCGGGTACGCATCGATGTAGCTCCTTCCGGTTGGAATGCTTGCCGGTCGAATGCTGGCCGTCTCGTGGCGGCCGCGAACAGGCCGGGACGGTTCCAGGGATCGTTCCGCCACAGGTGGGCCGGTCGGCGGTCCGGAGCCGAAACGTTCCTGAGCACGATGTGTATCGATGCTGGTGCTCAAGGTAATCGACCGGCATCATTGCATCGGACACGGCCGGACCTTCAGGAAGGCATCGGATGGCCAGGCGGCGCGCCCCCGGGCGGCTCGGTGAGCTGCCCGTCGACCTGTCCGACGCGCAAGCGTCGCTGGTTCAGGAGTTGCGGCTCGGCCGGGACAAGGCCGACGCGAGCCTCCACCAACTGGCCAACGCGGTGTACTCGTCGAAGGCGTCCGTCAGCCGATGGCTGAACGGTCACGCCAGGCCGAGCCTGGACCAGGCGGAACGCTGGGCCGAATACTGCGGGACCAGCGTGGCGACCATGCGGCAGCTGTGGCTGGCGGCGCAAACGGTTCCAACGGCGCAACCGGCGGCAACCCCGGAAACGCCGGCACCCCCACCCGATCCGCCCGAGGTGCCGACCCCGCCGGCCGGGCGACGGTGGCTACGTGTCGTCGGCGTCGCCGCGCTCGTGCTGGTCATCGCGGTCGTGGCCGGGGTGATCATGTCCGATCGCCGGTCCGAGCGGGAACCGGAGGCGGCCAACCGGCAACCCGCGTGGTGCGGCGGCCGGGACCTGGCCTCGGTCGACGTGCCGCCGACCACCGTGACCACCAGCACGGTCACGGTGCACATCGCATGCGCACCGCCCGGCGACGATCAGCTCATCCTCATGGTCGAGCTGCTCGAGCAGGGGGAACCACCGCATCCGGAGTTCTTCGCCAAGGAGTACCTCGACCGTCCCGCACCGGGCGACTACACGTTCGTGCACAACCTGACCGCTTCGGTCGTCCGTTCCCGGCGGCTGCTGTACGTCGTGGACGTGCCGGCCGCCGTCGCGACGGACTGGAAAACGTCCGTGCAGCACAACAAGCAGCTCGCCCTGCCTCCGGACGCGCGGATCGTGTCCAACCGGGCACCGAACATGAAGGTCGCGCAGTGACGGGCCGCCGACCCGGTGGTCGGCGGCCCGTCGGTGCTGCCGGAGCCTAGTGGTACTGCGTGGCCGCGGTCGGATACATGCGGATCCAGTCGACATCCTGGTGGGCCGGGCGCATCAGCGTGCCGTCGGCGGGCAGCATGTCCAGCTGCGCGCCGCCGTTGGTCCGGACGAAGTAGTTGATCGCGACGTTGACGGTGCAGATCGTCGCCCCGTCGACGTACCAGGTCACCGAGCTGGGCTGCCAGTCGAGCGCGTAGTTGTGGAACTGGGTGGAGTCGATCGCGACGGAGCAGTGCGACTGCGTACCGTCGTGGTGCACGAACAGATCGACCGTCGAGGCCCCGACGTTGCGCTCCGCGAAGTCCATCTCCGCGTTGACATAGTCGGCGTTGTTCTCCGGCCACAGCAGCGGGACGGCGTGGTAGGCCGCGCCCCCGTTGTCCGTACCGGGAACCGCACGTTCGCGGACCTCGACCCGCCCGTACTTGAACGGCGTCGTCCGTGCCCAGAGGCCGCCCGTCACCCCGGCGGCCGTGCCGGCCACCGACAGGTAGCCGCCGCCCTCGCTCGTCTGCGACGCGCAGCGCTGCCCGTGCCCGTTGTGGCCGGGGGAGCACCCGGTGGTGGCGCCGCCGGCGGCGCCGAAGAGGCCCCACTTGGTCAGGTCGACGGAGGTGCCGTTGTACTCGTCGGACTGGGAGGTGGCCGGGCTTCCCCAGCCGTACCGGACGGCGGCCTCGTCGCTGGCCGGCTGGTAGTCACACATCGTCGCCTTGAAGGTCGTGCCGGTCGCCGACCCGACGTTGCCGAACTGCAGGACGTGAGCGCTGGTCGCGCCGGCCGGGACGGTGTACGTCGCCGAGACCGCCGTCCACGTGCCACCGGTCGTCGTCGACGCCGGCAGGTTCACCGCGGCCGCGTCATTGCTCTGGGACAGGTACGTACCCCCGGCGCCGTACCAGTCCACCGCGATCTTTGCCGTGCCCGTCGCGCCGATGAGACGGTCACGGGCCGAGAACGTCCAGGTCTGCCCGGCGGTCACCGCCAGCTGCGGCATGTAGAACTTCTTCCCGCCGGTGGCGAACGCCCAGCTCGCGCCGGCGAGATCGCCGACCGGGTCGCGCGTCACCCAGCCGCCGTCCAGCGAGCCCCACCCGTTGAGGTTGGTCGCGAGCACCGGATTGCTGCAGGAGTTCGTGACCACCGCCTGTGCATCGCCCCCGCCGGCGATGACACCGACCACCCCGGCCGCCACGACGGCCACCGCCGTGCCGAGCCGGGCGAGCCTGCTCCCGACCTTCATTGCTGCCCCCTCCGCCTACTGCCAGATGTCGATCGGGCTGGACCGACGCCTCAGCATCGGCGGCGAAACGGACCGCAGCGCGGCGGGAACGTTCCGTGGAACGTTTCCGGCCGTGTCGCGAGGTCAACGGATCGCGGCAGGAACGCGACGGCTGCATTCCAGGCGGGGCCGCCCACCTGGCCCGGATCGGCGCACCTCCCGGAAGGTGACCGGTCTCCGCCGGCCGCGCCGTATGATGCCGGTCGTGACGGCCGTGCATCCCGACCTCGCCGACCTGGCCCGGGGCGACCTCGACAGCCGGGAGGAGCACCTCTACCGGCTGCTCGACCGCGCCCGCGACCACGGCGACCCGTCGGCGATCGCGGCGCTGCAGGCGATGGTCCGCGACTACCGCGACTACCACCGGTCGATCTACACCCGGGCCATGAACCAGGCGGACGTGTTCGCCGACCCCGGCCTGCATGAGCCGCTGCTCGAGGCGCTGGCTGACACGCGGTACAACTGCCAGGCCTGGGCGGCGATGGGCTGCGCCGCGATGGGCGTGCGCGCGGCCGTGCCGCAGCTGGTCGAGCTCCTCGGTCATCCGCAGTGGATCGTGGTGGACGAGGCGATCAAGGCGCTCGGCGTGCTCGGCGACGCCTCCGATGCCTCCGTCGTCGCGGCGCTGCGGCCGCTGCTCGACGACGAGGTCGAGTGGGTGCGTCAGCGGTCCGCCGACGCGCTCGCCGAGATCGGTGGCGCCGCGGCCCTGGAAGCGCTGTGGGAGGCGTTCGAGCGCCGCCGGTTCCCGCGGATCGGCTACCTCGCCAGCGGCCTGGCCCTGTTCGCCCCGGAGGTCATCCCGCGGCTGATGGAGGCGGCCGCGGACCCGGACCCGAACCGTCGCTACTGGGCGGCGGTCGCCCTCGGCTCGACCGGCGACGAGCAGGTCGTGGCGACGCTGGAGCGGCTGCAGGCCGAGGACCGCGGGGTGACGGTTTTCGACGGCGAGGTCCGCGCGGCGGCGAAGAAGGCGCTGCGCACGGTACGGCGCATTCAGGCCGCCATCGCCGCCCGCCGGCCGGAGTGACGGCGGGCGCCGGCGTCGCCAGGATCACCCAACTGGTGGGGGGCGGTGACGGCCGGGCCCCGGCCAGGGTATCGTCCGGGGTTGGGCGGCTTCCCGCCAAGATCAGGAGGATTTGTGGCTCTCGGCACCGTCAAGTGGTTCAATTCCGAAAAGGGCTTCGGTTTCATCCAGCAGGATGACGGAGGAGCGGACGTCTTCGTCCACTACTCGGCCATCGCCAGCAGTGGGTACCGTGAGCTCACTGAGGGCCAGAAGGTCGAGTACGAGGTGACCCAGGGGCAGAAGGGTCCGCAGGCGGAGAACGTCCGCGGCGTCTGACCAGCTCTGGCACCAACCCACAGCAAACGGATGAGCGCTCGCGCGAAGGTTGCGCGGGCGCTCCTCCGTGTTCGGAGCGTAACCCCGGCAACAGGGAGGTGAGAGCCGGATTCCGGCGGGTACTCGTGACGGGGTAGCAGAATCTGTCGGTACCGGTGATCGGAGAAGACGAATGGCAGACGTTCAGGACGGCCGCGGCAAAGTCATTGAGCTGGTGGGCAGGGCGCAGTCGGCGATGCTGACCACGATGACCGCCGCCGGGGATCATGTCAGTCGGCCGATGGCCGTGCAGGAGACCGAGTTCGACGGGGATCTGTGGTTCTTCGCCGACGGCGATTCCGACAAGGTGCGCCAGATCCAGGCCGAGCCGCGGGTCAACGTGTCGCTGTCCAACGACAAGAAGAGCGAATGGACCTCGATCGCGGGTACCGCCGAGATCGTCCACGACCCGGCCAAGGCCGAGCAGTTGTGGTCCAAGCCGTTGGAGGCGTGGTTTCCCGACGGCCCGCGCAGTCCCGGGTTGGCCCTGATCAAGGTGCATGCCGACACCGCCGAGTTCTGGGACGCTCCGACCAGCAAGGTCAAGCAGCTGCTCGGCATGGGCCGGGCGATCCAGCGGAACAACCCGGACGAGTTCCCGGTCGACAACCGCACCGTCGAGATGTGACGCGCGAAGCCGGCGCGAGTGGGCCGTCCGTCCGGCGGGCGGCCCTCGCCGGGCGGTGCTGACGGGGCCGCTGGTCAGGTCGGGCCGACCTCGCGGTCCTGGAATGCGCGGGGTGACAGGCCGTGGAACCGGGAGAAGGCGGCGCTGAAGGTCGGCAGGTGGGCGTAGCCGACGCGGCGGGCGACGGCGCTGGGTCTGGCGCCGCCGAGGAGCAGGTCGCGGGCGACGCGCATGCGGGCGGTGTAGCGCCAGCGGGTGAAGGTCATGCCCGTCTGCTCGCGGAAGGCCCGGTGGATGTCGGCGGGGACGTCGGCCGGCTCGCCGGGGGTGCCGATGCGGCGCAGGTAGTCCAGCGCCGCCGCCCGGGACCGTGGATCGGTGGGCATCGGCACCGACAGCGCTCGCTGGGCGGCGAGCTGATCGGCGAACAGGTCGAGGATGTGCCGGGGGTCGTAGTCGTCGGGGTGCAGCCCGGATCGGGCGCTGACGGCGCAGAACATCAGGTAGTCGTCCCAGGCGGGCGGGAACTGCACCTGGAGCGGCTCGGTCAGGGCGAGGTCGGCCGGGCCGGCGGTGCCGAGGGGCAGCGAGATGGAGTTCTCGCGCAGGCCGGTGACGTGCTCCGTGCCGGCGGGGATCCAGGTGGCGACGCCGCGCTGCCGTTCGTAGCGGTGCTCGCCGGTGTCGAGGTAGCCGCTGCCGCGGTAGATCCAGGTGAGCACGTGCTTGTCGTTGGCGTGCGGGGGTGTGCGGGCCGAGGGTAGCAGGTCGGGTGCGGCCGCGAGGGTGCTGTCGCCCCGCACCATGCGCAGGAGGTCGTCGGTCTGCCTCGCCACGGTGGCCCGCTGGGTCAGGTCGATGCTGGCCGAGCTGGCGGCGAGCTTGCGGGTCAGCTCGTGCGGCGTCAGTCCGTACTGGTCCTTGAACGCGCGCGTGAAGCCGTTGCGGCTGGCGAAGCCGACCCGCGCCGCGACCTGGTCGACGCCGTAGCCGGCGGCCAGGAACTCGACGGCTGCGATCAGCCGGTTGCGCAGCCGCCACTGCTCGAAGGTGAGTCCGGTATCGGCGAGGAAGTCGCGGCGCAGGGTCCGCGGGCTGGATAGCGCCCTGGTCGCCCACTGCTCGACGGTGAGGTCGAGCGCCGGGTCGCGAATCAACTCCTCGGCCACTCCTCGTGCCGCCGAAGCGCCCGGCAGCTCCGGCAATTCCAGCGGCGAAGGCGACGAAGGCGGCGTAGGCGGCCCGGGAAGGAGGTCGGCGATCGCGTCCTGGAAGTACCCACGTCCGGTGAGCGGCGTGACCTGCAGGTTGAAGTACTGGATCAGCCAGTCCTGCCAGCCGGCGGGCACCGCGAACCGGGTCGGTGCCGGCAGCGGCCCGGTGCCGGGATGGAGCCACAGGGGGAACGCGACGGTCCCCGGCTCGGTGATGATCGCGCGGTGGTTCCAGCCTTCCGCGGGAATCCAGGCGCCCTGGCCGGCGGCCAGGTGGAAGGTCGGCTCCCCGTCGAGGTGCATGTGGGCGGTGCCGGTGCGGACCCAGAGCAGCAGCGGGCGCCGGGGACGCCCCGTCGAGTCCGACCGGGCGGCCGGGATCGGCGGCGGGTCGCTCACGTCATCGGGAACCGGGGCCGGGGCCGTCACGCCCTAAACAATATGGCAGTCTACGCACACCATTGCATATTAGGTTTGCCTAACCTTAGCCTGGCCACTCGCCGGGAACGGTGCGCGGCCCGCACACCTCCGCGACGCGATCGGAAAGGCCGCCCTCAGCATGCCGAAGACCTCACGCCGGCTCACGGTGCACCCACTGACCCTGCGGGAGGTCGAGGTCGTCCGGGTGGCGGACCTGACGCCGGGAATGCGGCGGATCACGCTGGCCGGTGCGCAGCTGGGCGCGTTCACCTCGCCGAACGGCTTCCCGCAGCCGGCGTTCGACTCCTCGGGCTTCGACGACGAGATCAGCCTGCTGTTCCGCTACCCGGGCCAGCCCGAGCCGGTACTGCCGGTCCAGCAGGCGAAGGGCCTCAGCGCGCCGAAGCACCCGCGGCCGCTGGCCCGGGAGTACACGGTCCGCCGCTGGCGCCCCGAGGCCGGGGAGCTGGACATCGACTTCGTCAAGCACGGCATCGGGGTCGGCACCACCTGGGCCTACCGCGCCCAGCCCGGCGACCGTATCCACTTCACCGGTCCCGGCAGCTCGAAGGCGTTCCCCGCCGGCGCGGACTGGCTGCTCGCCGCCGGCGACGACACGACGATCCCGGCGATCGCCCGCCTGCTCGACGAGCTGCCCGACGACGCGCGGGCGCAGGTGTTCATCGAGGTCGCCGCGGACGCCCACCGGCTGCCCCTGCGGGAACTGCCCCACGTCGAGGTGACCTGGCTGGTGCGCGACGGCGCCGGGGCCGGCACGACGACCCTGCTGGTGGACGCGGTCCGCAACACCGGCTGGTGGGACGGGCGGGTGTTCGCCTGGGTCGCCGGGGAGCGCACCGCCGTGCGGGACCTGCGCCGCCACCTGGTCGAAGAGCGGGGCGTGGCCAAGGAGGACGTCGAGTTCATCGGGTACTGGCGCCGTGGCGAGGTCGTCGCGCTGGAGACCGACGGCGCGGTGCCCGACCCGGAGAAGACGAAGACCCCGTTCGAGAAGCTCCACGACCTGACCGAACTGGTCGCGCCGATCGCGATCCGCACCGCCGTCGAGCTGGGCCTACCCGAGCTGATCTCCCGCGGCGTGACCGGCGTCGAGGACCTGGCCGTCAAGGCGGACGCCGACGCGCGGGCGCTGGGCAAGCTGCTGCGCTACCTGCACGCCCTGGACGTGCTGACCGAGACGGCACCGGGCCACTACGGCCTGACGCCGGTGGGCGAGGTCCTCACCGTCGAGTTCATGGTCGACGCGCTGCACCCGGCCGGAGTGGGCGGGCGTGAACGGCTCGGCATCCACGGCCTCACCGAGTCGATCCGCACCGGCCGGCCGTCGTACGCCTCCGTCACCGGCCAGACCTACGCCGAGGTGCGGGCCGAGCAGGACTACGAGGACCGGTACCTGGAACGCCTGGCCAAGTTCCAGTCGGCGCTGGCCGAGTCGATCGCCACGTCCGGCATCCTCAGTGGCGTCGGGCATCTGGTGCTGCACTCCGGCGGTGCCGGTACCCAGGCGGGAGAGTTTGTCGCCGTCCACGAAGACCTTCGCGTGACGATCTGCGCGCTGCCCGCCCAGGCCGACTGGCTCCGCCGTGACCTGCCGGACACCATCCCCGACGAGCGGCAGCGGGCCCGGGTCGGCGTGGCCGAGCAGTCCGTCTTCGAGCCCAGCCCCGCCGCGGACGCCGTGTTCATCATCCGCGCGCTCAAGTCCCTGCCCGACGCCGACGCGGCCCACGCGCTGCGCCGGGCGGCCGAGAACTTCCGGCCGGGCGGCCGGGTGCTGCTGGTCGAGGAGACCTTCGACCTCGACGACCTGGACGAGCACGACGGCGAGGCCGACCTGCTGGCCCTCTGCGTGCACGGCTCCGGTGTCCGCACCGCCGCCGAACTCGACGCCGTCATCGGCCGCGCCGGCCTCGTCCGCACCCGGACGCACACCGTCGGCTGGGGCACCACCGTCCATGAACTGCAGATCGCGAACATCCAGAGAAAGTAGATACGCACATGACCATGGCATCTCGGCAACGGCGCGGCGCGGCCGTGGCCGCCGCATTCGTGAGCGCCGCGCTCGTCCTCACCGGCTGCGGCAACGGCGACGGCGACGACAAAGCCGACAACCCGGCCAGCACGACGCGCACCGTCAAGGCCGACAACGGCACCATCCAGGTCCCGGCCGATCCGCAGCGGGTCGTCACGATCGGCAACACCGGGCTGCCGTTCGTCGACATGGGCGGCAAGCCGGTGGGCGTCACCAAGGTGCGCGACTCCGAGCTCGGCCTGCTGCCGGCGGACCAGCGAGCGACGTTCGAGAAGGCCACCAACCTCGGCGACGAGGTCGACCTCGAGAAGCTCGCCGGCCTCAAACCGGACCTCATCCTGGTCCAGATCCCGGACGCCGAGTTCAAGGAGATCGAGACCAAGCTCGGGTCGGTCGCCCCGACCGTCTTCTGGGGGCTCGACACCGAGTGGAAGGCCCTCGCCGACGGGCTCGCGGCGGCCGGCAACGTGACCGAGGCGCTCGGACGGCAGAAGGCGGAGTACGACGGGCACATCACCAAGGTGAAGCAGCAGTACTCGGCCGTGGTCGCCAGTACCAAGTTCGTCAACGTCGACCGTTACGCGAGCTCCGATCCCGGGACGTTCGTCATCGCGGACATCGGCTGCGTCGAGATCGCCCAGGACGACCTCGGCCTGAACTTCCCGAAGGCGGCCGACGGCGCCGACCCGCTGGCCTACACGGCCCTGCCGTTCGAGCAGCTCGCCGGTCTGGCCAAGTACGACGTGATCACCTACCCGGTCGACGCCGCGGGCAAGCCGACCACGACCTTCGCGCCGGTGGTCGAGACCAACACCTGGAAGGCGCTTCCGGCCGCGACCTCGGGCCGCGCGATCGGTGTCTTCTGCCCCGGCAACAACTCCTACGGCGCGGTCAACCGGTACCTGGACTCCCTGGACCGCGCGCTGGCGAGCCTGCCAGCCGGCAAGTGACCGCTCTCGCCGTGCACCACGACGGTCCGGGCACCGTGCAGGTGCCCGGGCCGCGTCGTCGCCGGATGATCGGCCTGGTCGTCACGCTGGCGGTGCTGCTGGCCCTGCTGGTGCTGAGCGTCATGATCGGGTCGACCACGATCGCGCCGTCGGTGGTGTGGGACGCGCTGTTCCATCCGTCCGCCGACATCGACCAGTTCGCCATCCGCGACTTCCGGCTGCCGCGCACCGTCGTCGGCCTCGCGGTGGGCGCGGCCCTCGGCGTCGCCGGTGCGCTGATCCAGGCGCTGGTGCGCAATCCGCTGGCCGATCCGGGCATCCTCGGCGTGCACGCCGGTGCGTCGTTCGCGGTGACGGTCGCCATCGGCGTGTTCGGCGTCCGTGACATCCGGGGGTACGTGTGGTTCGCGTTCGCCGGGGCGCTGCTCGTGACGCTTATGGTGCTCGCCCTCGGGTCGACCCGGCAGGGGCAGTCGCCGGTCGTCATGGTGCTCGCCGGGGTCTGCGTCGGCGCGGTGCTCGGGGGCGCCGGGTCGGCGCTCGAGCTGACCAACCCGGACGCGTTCGACGCGATGCGGTCGTGGGTGGCCGGCTCGCTGGTCGGGCGGCCGCTGGAGCTGGTGTGGCCGATCCTGCCGTGCTTCGCCCTCGCCCTGATCCTGGCCGTCGCGGTGTCCGGCCCGCTCAACGCGATGGCCCTCGGCGACGAGCTGGCCGTCGCCCAGGGCGTCCGGCTGGCCCGCACCCGCGTCCTGGCGATCATCGCGCTCACCCTGCTCGCCGGGGGCGCCACGGCGATCGCCGGGCCGATCGGGTTCGTCGGGCTCATGGTGCCGCACGTTGCACGGTGGATCGTGGGCCCGGATCAGCGCTGGATCTTCGCGTACAGCGTGCTGCTGGCCCCGAGCCTGCTGCTGGCCTCCGACATCCTCGGCCGGGTCGTGCTGCACCCGAGCGAGGTGCCCGTCGGCATCGTCACCGCCTTCGTCGGCGCTCCGGTGCTGATCGCCCTCGTCCGCCGTACCAGGGCGAGCGGGCTGTGAACGCGCGCACGGCTCGGCTGCCGGGACCGGGACGGGTGGACTTCGGGCGGCGCGTGCTGACGCTGCGCAACCGCCGGTTCGCGGTCCGCCTCGAATGGCGGTCGATCGTCGTCGGCGCGGTGCTGGCGCTCGCGGTCGCCGCGCTGGCCGTGCTCGCGCTGATGACCGGCTCGTACCAGCTCGGTCCCGGGCAGGTGGTCTCCGCGCTGACCGGCGGCGAGACCGGGCTGGTGCACGACATCGTGGTCGAGTGGCGGCTGCCCCGGGTGGCCGCGGCGGTGGTGTTCGGGGCCGCGCTCGGCGTGAGCGGGGCGGTGTTCCAGTCGCTGATGCGCAACCCGCTCGCCGACCCCGGCATCATCGGCTTCTCCCAGGGCTCCTACACCGGCGCGCTGCTCGTCATCCTGGTCGTCAACGGCAGCTATCTGCAGCTGGTCGGCGGGGCGCTGCTGGGCGGGATGGCCACCGCGCTCCTGGTGTACCTGCTGGCCTATCGGCACGGCGTGCAGGGGTTCCGGCTGATCATCGTCGGCATCGGCGTCTCGGCGATGCTGTTCTCGCTGAACACCTGGCTGATCCTGAAGGCCACCCTGCAACAGGCGATGTCCGCGGCCGCGTGGGGTGCCGGTTCCCTCAACGGCACATCCTGGCACCAGGTGGTCATCGGCGGCGCCGCCATCGCGGTCCTGCTGACACTGGCGGGGCTGCTGAGCCGGCCGATGCGCCAGCTGGAGCTCGGCGACGATGCGGCGGCCGCCCAAGGTGTACGGGTCGCACCCGCACGCCTCGGCCTGATCGTGGTCGGGGTGGCGCTGACGGCGACGGTCACGGCCGCGTCCGGGCCGATCGCCTTCATCTCCCTGGTGGCGCCGCAGATCGCGCGCCGGTTGACCCGCACCGCGGGGATCACGCTCGTTCCCGCCGCCCTCGTCGGCGCCCTGCTGTGCCTGGCGGCGGACTCCATCGCCCAGCACGTCGCCCCGACCCCGCTGCCGGTCGGGATCATCACCGTGATGCTCGGCGGCGGCTACCTCGGCTGGCTGCTGTTCGTCGAAGCGAGGAGACGGCTATGACCACCCTTACCGACCTGGCCACGCCGAAGGGAGCAGCCGCCGGTCCGCGCCTGCACATCGACGGCGCGACGATCGGCTACGACCACCGCGTCATCGCCCGCGACCTGTCGGTGTCGATCCCGGACGGGTCGTTCACGGTGATCGTGGGCCCGAACGCGTGCGGCAAGTCGACGCTGCTGCGCGGCCTGTCGCGGCTGGTGAAACCGTCGGCCGGGCAGGTGGTCCTGGACGGCGCGGACATCAACTCGTTCAAGACCAAGGAGGTGGCGCGGCGGGTCGGGCTGCTGCCGCAGAGCGCGATCGCGCCGGACGGGATCACCGTGGCCAACCTGGTCGCCCGGGGCCGGTACCCGCATCAGGGATTCCTGCGGCAGTGGACCGAGGCCGACGAGCAGGCCGTGGCCCGGGCGATGGACCAGATGGCGGTCACCGACCTGTCCGGCCGCCCGGTCGACGAGCTGTCCGGTGGTCAGCGCCAGCGGGTGTGGGTGGCGATGGCGCTCGCGCAGCACACCGGCATCATGCTGCTCGACGAGCCGACCACCTTCCTCGACATCACCCACCAGATCGAGCTGCTGGAGCTGTTCACCGACCTGCACCACGCCGGCCACACCCTGGTCGCCGTGCTGCACGACCTGAACCACGCCGCCCGCTACGGCACCCACCTGATCGCCATGAAGGACGGGCACGTGGTCGCCGAGGGAACCCCTGAGCAGATCGTCACCGCCGAGCTGGTCGAGGACGTCTTCGGGCTGCGCTGCCTGGTGGTGCCCGATCCGGTGGCGGGCACACCGCAGGTGGTACCGCTCGGCCGTACCCGAACCGCCCGCCCGGAAGGCAAGCAGGCATGAACCCGTTCGTCGAGCGGGTGTCGACCGGTGCGTGGAGCCCGGAGCGGTTCCGGCGGCACCTCGCGCAGACGGGTGCTCCGCTGGTCGGCCCGGTCGCCGGCGGCGAGGTGGAGGTGACGTTCGTCGACGAGCCCGGCGACTACGCGACGGTCACGCTGGCGGTCGTCATCGGACCCAACATCGGGTACAACCGGATCGGCACTTCGTTCTTGCCGGTGGCCGGAACGCCGTTTCGCGTCCTCACCCTGCGGATGCGGGCCGACCTGCGCTTCGCTTACACGTTCAGCCGATCCGGACCGGCGGGGGAGGAGCGGGTCGCGGACCCGTTCAATCCGCCACCGCGGTTCTGCGAGTGCTCGGTGGAGCGGTTCTCCGGCGCCTCGGTGGCCGTGCTGCCCGACGCGGAGCCGCTGCCCTGGCTCGATCAGGCCGAGGCGCGACCGGCCCCGGCCCTGGAGCCGGCCGTGCTGGCCAGCGAGGTGCTGGGCAACGAACGCCGCATCTGGGTCTCGATGCCGCCCGGGGAGTTCCCGGACGACAGCGCCCTGCCGTTCGTGGTGCACCTCGACGGTACGCCGGGCCACAGCGCGCCCAGCGTTCGTGACGCCCTGCTCCGGGCGGGACGGATCCGCCCGTGCGCGGTCGTTCTCGTCGACCAGCCCGGCGCGCGGCGCTACCAGGAGCTGACGTGTGATCCGGCGTTCGCGCGGATGCTGGCCGACGAGCTGCTGCCGTGGCTGCGCCGCCGGTATCCCCTGTCGCGGGACCCGCGCGACGTGGCGCTGGCCGGGGAGAGTTTCGGCGGCCTGTGCGCCGCGTGGACGGCGCTGCGTCACCCGGCGGCGTTCGGCAACGCCGTCATCCAGTCCCCGTCGTGCGGGTACCACCCCGACCTCACGTGGGGTACCGGCGCCGGTGAGCTGCTGCGCCGCACCCCTGTGCCGACGCTGATCGCCGACTTCCTGGCCGCGGCACCGGTACCGCTGCGCATCTTCCACGACGTCGGCGAGCTGGAGGGTTCGAACACCCACAGCCGCTGGCTGGACCACGTGCTCACCAGCCGGGGCTACGACACCGCCTACCGGGAGTTCGCCGGCGGGCACGACTACGCCTGGTGGCGCGGACTGTTCGCCGACGCCCTGCAGTGGTGCTTCCCGCCGGAGGCGGAACCCGTAGCCGCGGAGCGGTCGTGACCCGGACCGACCCGGCCGGGCTGGGCCGCGGGCCGCTGACCCGCCGGCTGCCGGTCCTGGGACAGGCCGCGCCGGCCCCGCCGGCCGTGCGGCCCTACGCGGTCGGCCCGGCGGACGGCCCCGGCCGGTTCCTGGCCCGGGTGATCTTCTCGGTGCCGCGGGTCACGGTACCGGCGATGGTGTTGTCGGTCGTGTGGCAGGTCGGCGAGTCCGCGGTGCCGGTGGTGATGGGGCTCGCGATCGACCGGGCGCTGGCCACCGGGAACAGCGGCCAGCTGGTGCTGTGGATCTCGGTGCTGGTGGCGCTGTACGCCGCGTTGACGCTCGCCGCGCGGCTGTCCAACCGGCTGAACGTCCACGCGGTACAGATGCTGCAGCACCGGCTGCGGACCACGCTCTCCATCCGGGTGCTCCACCCCGTCGACGGCCGTGGTAATGCGGCGCGGGCCCCGGACGGCGGTGTGGTGTCGACCATGACCAACGACGTCGGCCGGCTGTCCAACGCCGTGCTGCTCACGACCATCCCGGTCGCGCGCATCGCGGCCATCGGGTTCATCGCCGCCTCGCTGCTGGTCATCCACTGGTTCCTCGGGGTCCTGGTGCTCGTCGGCGCCCCGCTGGTGGTGTGGCTGATGGGGATCCTCAGCAAGCGCCTCGCCCGCAGCACCCGCGTGTACCAGGGGCTGCTGGCGGCCACCGTCGGGCGGGCCACCGACCTGGTCGCCGGCTACCGGGTGATCAAGGGCATCCGGGCCGAGCGCGAAGCCGTCCGCCGCTATGTCCTGGCCAGCCAGGAGACGCTGGACGGGGCGAAGCGCAACGCCGGGCTGCTGGGCCGGTTCCAGGCGGTCTCCGGCGTGGTCAACGGCGTGTTCGTCGCCGCCGTGACGGGACTGGCGGCCTGGTTCGCGCTCGACGGCCGGCTCAGCATCGGCGAACTCATCGCCACGGCCGGTCTCACGCAGGCGCTGCTGCCCCAGATCCAGGGCATCGCGAGCCTGTCCATCCCCAACCTCGCCAACGCCCACGCCTCGGCGGCACGCATCCTCGACACGTGCCGCCCGCAGCAGCCCGCGCCGCCCTTTTCCGCGCCGGGCGCCGGCCACCTGGATATTTGTTTCTCTGGTACGGCTATCAGCGTCGGGCCCGGCGAGCTGGTCGGGATACGCGCCGACGACCGAACCGCCGCCCGCCTCGCCGACGCCCTGCTTTACGGGGGAGCCGACGCGGTCCAGGTCCGGCTCGGTGGGCGACCGGCGGGCGAGTTGAGCCCGGCGCAGTACCGCGCAAGGATCACGGTCGCACCGCACCGCACCATGTTGTTCACCGGGACGATCCGCGCCAACCTCACCACCCCCGCCAGCGCACCCGACCGGCTGACCGCGGCACTCGCGGCGGCGGCGTGCGACGACTTCGCCACCGACCTCGACGCCCCGGTCGGGGAGAACGGCAACCGGCTCTCCGGGGGCCAGCGGCAGCGGATCGCGCTCGCCCGGGCATTGGCCACCGACGCACCCGTCCTGGTGCTGCACGATCCGACCACCGCCGTCGACCCGGTCACCGAGCAGACCATCGCCGAGCGGCTCCGCCGACTGCGCGCGGACCGTACGACGGTGCTGATCGCCTCCTCCCCGGCCCTCCTCGGCCGCTGCGACCGGGTCATCGACCTGCACGCCAACCAGCCGGCACCCTACCGGGCGGCGGCGCGATGACCACGACAGCCGAAGCGGCGCCGGCCGAGGACGGGCTTCCGGTCGCGACCGGCCGGCAGACGGTACGGGAGGTGTGGCGGCTCGGCCGCGGCCACCGCGCCAGGCTCGCCGCGCTGGTGGTGCTGGGGATCGCCGGCACCGCCGTCGGCCTGGTCCCGCCGGTCGTGATCGGGGTGCTCATCGACGCGGTGCGGGCCGGCACGGCCGGTCTCGGCACCGTGCTCACGGTCACCGCCGTCATGGGCGTCTCGGCGCTGCTCGGGGCGGCCGGCACCGCGGTCACGACCGTGCTGGCCACCCGGCTCTACCAGACGGTCCTCGCCGGGCTGCGCGAGCGGCTCGTCGGCCGGGCGCTGGCCCTGCCGCAGCACCGCGTCGAGCGGGCCGGCACCGGCGACCTGATCGCCCGGACCAGCGATGACGTCACCGCGGTGGCCGACGCCGCCCCGGCGGTCATCGGGGCGCTCACGACCACCGCGTTCACGATCGTCGTGTCGCTGGCCGGGCTGCTGGCGCTGGAATGGCCGTACGCGGCCGCGTTCGTCGTCGTGCTGCCCGTCTACGCGGTGGCGATGCGCTGGTACCTGCGCACCGGACCGGGCGTGTACGCCGCCGAACGGGCGGCGATGAGCACCCGGGCGCAGCAGATCATCGAATCGCAGCGGGGCTACGCCACCGTCCTCGGGTTCGGCCTCGGCGAGCAGCGGCACCGCAGCGTGATGCGGGCCTCCTGGGCCGTCGTCGGGCAGGCGCTGCGGGCGCGGACGGTGCAGAGCATGCTCAGCGGCCGCCTCAACGTCGCCGAATGCCTGTCCCTGGTCACCGTCCTGGTCACCGGCTTCGTGCTCATCGACCACGGCGCCTCGACCGTCGGCGCGGCCACCACCGCGATGCTGCTCGTCCTGCGGCTGCTGGACCCGGTCAACCAGGTGCTGCTCGTCTTCGACACCATCCAGTCCGCCGCCGCCTCCCTGGCCCGCATCATCGGCATCACCACCGTCCCCACCAGCCCCAGAAGCCCCGCTGCTCAGGCCGGCGATCCGGGCACGGCGGGGGACACCGCGGTCCGGCTCCGCGACGTCGCGTTCCAGTACGGGGACGGCCCCCGCGTGCTCGACGCCATCACCCTCACCATCGGCGCCGGTGAGCAGGTGGCCGTCGTCGGCGCCTCCGGGGCGGGCAAGAGCACCCTCGCGGCGGTGCTCGCCGGCATCCACCCACCCGGCACCGGTACCGTCTCCCGCCCCGACCGGACCGCGGTGATCACCCAGGAGGTGCACGTCTTCGCCGAGACCATGCGCGACAACCTGACCCTCGCCGCGCCCGGGGCGACCGACCGCGACCTTCGCGCGGCGCTGGAGGCCACCGGGGCCGCGGCGATGCTGGACGGGCTGCCCGACGGGCTGGACACGCTGGTGGGCGGCGGCGGCCACGCGCTCACCGACGCGCAGGCCCAGCAGGTCGCGCTCGCCCGGCTGGTGCTGGCCGACCCGGCGCTGGCGATCCTCGACGAGGCCACCGCCGAGGCCGGCTCGACCCACGCGGGCCTGCTGGACCGCGCCGCGGCGGCGGCCCTGCACGGGCGGACCGGGCTGGTGATCGCGCACCGGCTGTCCCAGGCCGCGGCCTGCGACCGGGTCGTGGTGATGGACCACGGCCGGATCATCGAGACCGGAACCCACGATGAACTGGTCGCGGCCGGCGGCGTGTACGCCGGGTTGTGGGCGACCTGGCAGGCCGGGCGCGAGCGGAGCACTGAGAGCATGTGACCATGGAAGCCACCTGGATCGTCACGACGCAGGACGCCGCCTGGCAGGCCCGCGACGGGCTGACCGTGACCGCCGTGACGGGCGTACCGGATGTCATGGTGAAGGCCGGCGCGCAGCAGAGGATCGAAGGGTTCGGCGCCTGTTTCAACGAGCTCGGCTGGACCTCCCTGGCGCTGCTCGACGACGCCGGCCGCGACGCGGTGCTGCGCGAGCTGTTCGCGCCCGGCGTCGGCGCCGGCCTCTCGCTGTGCCGGATGCCGGTCGGCGCGAACGACTTCTCCCGCGACTGGTACTCCTACGACGAAACGCCCGGCGACTTCGGCCTGGACCACTTCGACGTCGGCAACGATCTCGACACCCTGGTCCCGTTCATCCGCGCGGCCCGGGCCCAGCAACCCGGGCTGCGCCTGTGGGCGTCGCCGTGGAGCCCGCCGACCTGGATGAAGACGAACGGCCACTACGCCGGCGCGATGCCGGGTCCGGCCAGCGACGACGTCGAGAACGGCCTGCGGCCCGAGCAGGCCGGCACCGAAGGCACCGACATGTTCCGGCTCGACGACGCCCACCTGCGGTCCTACGCCGCCTACTTCGGCCGGTTCGTCGACGCGTACCGGCAGCTGGGCATCCCGATCGAGATGGTGATGCCGCAGAACGAGTTCAACTCCCCGCAGGTGTTTCCCAGCTGCACCTGGAGCCCCGCCGGGCTCGCCCGGTTCCTGGCCCACCTCGGGCCCGAGATGGCCGCCCGCGGCGTCGAGATCTTCCTCGGCACCCTCGAACGCGGCGACGACCGGCTCCTCGGCGACGTTCTCGCCGATCCCGCGGCGGCCGCCTACGTCACCGGGCTCGGCGTGCAGTGGGAGGGCAAGAAGGCCGTCGGCGCCCTGCACCGGCTGTACCCGCGGCTGCGGATCTACCAGACCGAACAGGAGTGCGGCGACGGTCGTAACGACTGGCGGTACGCCCGCTACGCCTGGACCCTGATGCGGCACTACCTGCGCAACGGCACCAACGCCTACCTGTACTGGAACATCAGCCTGCTCGACGGTGGCCGCAGCCGATGGGGCTGGACCCAGAACTCCCTGGTCGTCGTCGACCCGGACACCCGCGGCTACCGGTTCACGTACGACTACCAGGTCCTCAAGCACGTCGCCGCGCACGTCCGCCCCGGCGCCCGGGTTCTGGACACCTGGAGCCTGGCCGGCTACGACAACCAGCTCATGTTCGCCAACCCCGACGGCAGCACCGTCATCGTGGCGCAGAACGACCTCGGCGAGGACCTGCCCGTCCGGTACCGGCTCGGCGACCGGATGATCTCCGCCGTCCTGCCCGCCGACTCGTTCAACACCCTGGTCGTCCCGCCCGGCAGGACCCGCTGACCTCAGGCGGTGCCGCAGAACCCACAGGGTCGGCGCCGCCCGGCCGATGGGAGAGGCGATGAGCGCCTCGCCCGCCTGGACCGATGCCGGTGACCCGGCCGAGCAGCGGCGGCGGCGTGCGACCGAGCGCACCGGGATCGTGATCCGGGCGTTCGGCTTCGTCGCGGCGGCGATGATCGGGTTCACCCAGCCGCCCGGCGCGCCGGTGCTGCTCAACCCGCGCCGCGAGTTCGTCGTGGCCGCGCTCGTGGCGCTCGTCGCGGCGAACGGGTGCGCGCTCGGGGCGCTGCGGTGGGGGCGGGACGACCGGCGGTACCGCCGCTGCGGCATCGTGCAGGTGGTGCTGGACACGGTCGCGATGGTCGCGCTGACCGCGTTCATGTCGGCGCTGCCGCAGGCGGCCACGTGGCCGCTCATGCTCATGCCGATCCTCGTCGCGGCGGTGCGCCTGCAGCTGCTGGGCACCATGCTCACGTGGGCCGGCGTCTCGGTGTCCTATGCGCTGCTCTTCGCGTTCACCTCGCGGCTGTACGGCCACCCGATGCCCCTGGACAACCTCCTGGCCGGCATCGGGCTCGGGCTCGTCATCGCGCTGCTGGACGGGATGCGGTCGCGGGCGGCGGCGCGGTACCTCGCCGAGCTGCACGCCGCCCGGGCCGAGCTGCGCCACCAGAGCCGGCACGACCCGCTGACCGGCCTGGGCAATCGCACGCTGCTGCAGGAGCACGCGGGCCGCACCGCGGACGGCGAGGCGCCGCGGCCGGTCGCCGTGCTCAACCTCGACCTCGACGGCTTCAAGAACCTCAACGACACCATGGGCCACGCCGCCGGCGATGAGCTGCTGCGGATCGCCGCGCAGCGGCTGCGGGGCTGCGTCAAGGCCTCCGACGTGGTGATCCGGCTCGGCGGCGACGAGTTCGTGATCCTGCTCGACGACGCCGGCCTCGACGAGGCGCACGCCGTCGCCGCCCGGGTCCGCGCCGCCCTCACGGCGCCGGCCGACATCGGCGGCACGGCGGTGCCGATCGGGGCGAGCATCGGCGTCGCGGTCGGCGGCCCGCTGGACGAGGTCCTGCACCGGGCCGACGCGGCGATGTACGCGGACAAGGCGGCCCGCCGCCCGCGGCGCTGAACGGCCACGGGCGGCGGGGCGGTCAGACGGCCGTGCGACCACCGTCGACCGGGATGGTCGCGCCGGTGATGTAGCCGGCGCCGTCGGTGGACAGGAACGCGATGACCTCGGCGATCTCCGTCGGATCGGCCGCCCGGCCCAGCAGCGTGGTGGCGGCGAGCCCATCGATCAGGTCGGTCGAGGCCCCGCTGGTGTAGACCGGGCCAGGGGCGACAGCGTTGACCCGCACGCCGGCCGGCGAGAACTCGGCCGCCCAGGAGCGCGTCATCGCGGACAACGCCGCCTTGGTCGCGCTGTAGGCGGCACCACCGGCCAGTCCGACCAGGCCCGCCATGCTGTCGACGTTGATGATCGACCCGGATCCGCGAGCGGCCATTCCCGGGGCCAACGCGGCGGTGAGCAGATACGCCGCACGCACGTTGCCGTCGAACATCGTGTCGTACGTCGCGGTCGCGAGATCACCGGAAGGCCCGAACCACGACCGCCCCGCGTTGTTGACCAGCACGTCCACCGGTCCCGCCTGCCCGGCCAGCGCGCTCACCTGCGCCGGGTCGGTCAGGTCGGCCGCGACGAAGCGAGCTGAGCCGCCCGCCGCCTCGATCTCCTTGACCACCTGCTCGCCGCGCCCGGCGTCCCGTCCGTGCACGATGACGGTGGCTCCCCGGGCGGCGAGCGCGGTGGCCGTCGCCCGGCCGATCCCGCTCGTGGCCCCGGTGACTAGGGCCGTCTTGCCACGCAGCTCGTTCATGATCTCCCCCAACCTCGTTTAGACAGGTCTGTCTAAAACCGAGTATTAGACAGACCTGTCTAAAAAGCCAAGTGACGCCCGACACGCTTAAGCTGGATTCGTGACCTCCGCCCGCAAGCGTCTGCTCGAGGCTGCCGACCGGCTCTTCTACAACGAAGGCATCCGCAGTGTCGGCATCGACCGCGTCCTCGAAGAGGCAGGCGTGGCCAAGGGGTCGCTCTACTACAACTTCAACGGCAAGGACGACCTGGTCCGCGCCTACCTGCACGACCGGCATGCCCTCTGGGCCGAGCGCGTCGCCGAGTACCAGGCCCGGGTCGACGACCCCGAGCAGAAGATCCTGGCCGTCTTCGACGCGCTCGCCGACCTCTTCGCCGAGCCCGGCTTCCGTGGCTGCGCCTTTCTCAACGCCGCCGCCGAGGCGCAGCCCGGCAGCGTCGAGGAGACGGCCACCAAGGACTTCCGGACCTGGCTGCACGAGCTGTTCGCCGTTCTCGTCGCCGCCGCGGGCTTCAGCGACCTGCGCCTGCTCTCTACCCAGCTGGTCCTGCTCTATGACGGCGCCAACATCGCCGCCGCGCTGGATGCGGATCCCGCGGCCGCCCGGTCCGCCAGGCAGGTGGCCACCGCGCTCCTGGCGACCGCGCAACGATGACGCAGCGCCGTCGCCGCACTTCCGGACAGGGATTGCCGAACCTGGTCTCGGTCTGCTCACTTGTCACTCGTGGTTTCGCCGGCAGGCGCCGACACCCCTACGGGAACGGAGTTCGTCGCAGTGCTGAGTCCAGCGGAATCGTTGCTCGCCCGCCTCGTCGCGAAGGGCAAGCGTCGCGAACGGCCGGACCGCGCGGAGCTCCTCGCCGTCCTCGGCACCCGCGACGAGCAGATCATGGACGTGCTCGCCGCTGCGTTCCAGCTCCGCCGGCACTACTTCGGCCGCCGGGTCAAGCTCAACTACCTGGTCAACCTGAAGTCCGGGCTGTGCCCCGAAGACTGCAGCTACTGCTCGCAGCGGCTCGGCTCGACGTCCGAGGTGCTGAAGTACTCGTGGCTCAGCGCGGCCGACGCCGCCACCGCGGCCGCGGCCGGCGTGCGCTCCGGGGCCGAGCGGGTCTGCCTGGTGGCCAGCGGCCGCGGCCCCAGCGACCGGGACATCTCCCGGGTCGCCGACGTCATCGACGCGATCAAGCAGGAGTCTCCCGACGTGGAGATCTGCGCCTGCCTCGGCCTGCTCAAGGCGGGTCAGGCGGCGAAGCTGCGCTCGGCGGGCGCCGACGCCTACAACCACAACCTCAACACCGCCGGCGAGCGCTACGAGGAGATCTGCACGACCCACACCTACGCCGACCGCGTCGGCACCGTCGAGCAGGCCCGCGGCTCCGGCCTGTCGGCGTGCTCCGGCCTCATCGCGGGCATGGGCGAGACCGACGCCGACCTGGTGGACGTCGTGCTCGGCCTGCGCGAGCTCGACTCCGACTCGGTTCCGGTCAACTTCCTGATGCCCTTCGAGGGCACCCCGCTGGCCGGGACCTGGCAGCTCACGCCGCAGCGCTGCCTGCGCATCCTGGCGATGGTGCGCTTCGCGTTCCCCGACTCCGAGGTGCGCCTGGCCGGCGGCCGTGAGATCCACCTGCGCAGCCAGCAACCGCTCGCGCTGTACGTCGCCAACTCGATCTTCCTGGGCGACTACCTGACCAGCGAGGGCCAGCCGGGCCAGGGCGACCTGGACATGATCGCCGACGCCGGCTTCGAGGTGGAGGGCGCCGAGCAGGAGACCCTGCCCGAGCACCGGCGGACCGAGGTCCGGCTGCGCCGCCGCGGCGCCGGCACCGACGTGGCCGCCAACGCCTGAGCCGGCCACCCTCTGGCCGAGCCCAGCCCGCGCTGCAGCTGCTGAGTCCGGACCTGCTCGCCGGCATTAAGGAGCTCGAGCATTTCGATCACGCGCTGCGAGGGTGGCGCGGTGTCTCTTGGCATCGAGTTGGAGCGGGCGCGGCGCCGCGGGATGATGGTCGGCCGGCCAGCTCGATCGACGCCAACCACATAGGCCGAGCTGTGCCGGCCATGTGTACCGTCAGGAGGCGCGGCGCAGGCGGCCGCAGGCGTCGAGGGCCTGCTGCAGCGCCACCTCCACGGTGGTCAGGTCCTTGCGGTCCAACGCCTGCCGTACCCGGGTCAGGCACGCGGCAAGCAGCCGTTCCTCGCCGCGCGGTGACGGCGGCCGGGTCGCCCCGCCGCGGATGCGCGTCACGGCGCCGGCCAACGCCAGCTCGGTCAGGTCGCGCTGGGTGGTGGCCGCGGACGCCCCCGTGGCGGCGCGGATCTCCTCGATGGTGACGTACTCCCGCGCCGCCAGCAGGTCGACGATCCGCTGGCGGCGAACGGACGGCAGCATCGGGGCCGGATTCATGAGATCGGATTCATGAGATCGGATACAACTGGCCGTCGGTGGCGACGGCGGGTGCGAAGTCGACCTCACGGCCGTCGATGGCGAAGCGGTAGCGGTCCAGGCGCTGGATGGACGGGGTCGCTTCGAGGTACACCCGCAGCTCCTCGAGCTCGTGCGGCGTGAGCCAGGACGGCGGGTCCGAGATGGCCCGGAACCCGCAGACGTCGGCCAGGTCCCGCAGCCACTGCAGTTGCTGCGGGGTGAGGAGGTTGAGCTTGCTGCGGAAGTAGATGACGTCCGGGTCGACCTCGGCGAGGGGTGACCACCACAGCCGGTGAACGCTGTTGACAACGGCGTTGCGCGCGGTGGCGTCGGACGGGTCGACGGTGGCGTAGTTGTCCCACATCGGGGCGACGTCGGGCCCGGAGCGCAGCCCGTCGAGCAATCCCAGCGACGGCAGCAGGATCGCGCCCGAGCCGAGCAGGTACACGTCGTCGCCGGCGGCTTCGCGCACCAGTTCGAGCGCCGAGCGGTAGATGTGCTCCCGCGGGCGGCCCTCGACGTGAGCCGCGGCCGCGTTGATGAAGTCGAGCTTCAAGTATTTGAAGCCCCACTCGTGCACGACGGTCCGGATGAGCGCCGCCACATACGCGCGGGCGTCGTCGCGGGCCAGATCCAGGGCGTAGTACGGGCCGCCCCAGTTGGAGCCGGCGACGACCAAATTGCTGGACGTGTCACGCAGCAGGTACTCCGGATGCTCGGCAACGAGGCGAGACCCGGGCAGCGCGATGAACGGCGCCAGCCACAGCCCGGCGACGAAGCCGGCGTCGGTGATCCGCCCGGCCAGATCCCGCATGCCGCTGGGGAACTTCCCGTTGGGCTGCCAGTCGCCGACCATTTCCTCCCAGCCGTCGTCGACCTGCACGACCTCGAACGGCAGCCCGACGAGGTCCGCGATGTCCTTGTGCAGCTGGGTTTCGGTGACCGTTTCGTAGTACGCGTACCAGCTGCACCAGACGTTCCCCGCCCGCCGCCGCGCCGGCCCGAACCGCTCGGCGAGCTGGTCCGTGTACGCGGCGAACACCTCCTGCTCGGGCCCGTACGCGGCGAACCACTCGGCCCCGTCGCCGGCGTACCAGCCGGTGAGCGTGTCGTGGTCGGCGGCCAGCCGCGGTGTGTCCAGGCCCAGGGCGCCGAGCAGGAGGGTGTTGCCGTCCGGGCCCTGCAGCGCGGCGACCGCGGAGCCGTGGTGGCGGGCCGGGTCGTCGAAGGCGGGGTCGTCCGCGGTGACGAGCCGGGTCGGGTTGGGGATGCGCAGCGGGGGTTCGCTCAGCCGGCGCCAGCCGCAGGGGCTCCACGAGTTCTGGCCGTGCCGGTAGAAGGAGGCGTCGCCGAGCCCGTGCAGGATCGCGACCCGGCCCGGGGGAAGCAGGATGCCGCCCGGGGTGGGGCGCGGCGTCCCGTCGCCGGAGTGCTGGAGGGCGAAGTGGCGTCCGCCGAGCTCGACGACCTGTGCCATGGTTCTCCTTAGTTCAATGCACGCAGTTACTTGAAGAGCGCGTTGACCTGGTCGTTGGCCTTCTTCAGGGCGTCGGCCGGGGTGCCCTGGCCGAGGATCACGCCCTGCAGGGTGTCCTGGACGATCTGGCTGACCTCGTTGCCGTGGTCGGTGATCGGCAGGAAGAACGTCCCGCCGGGGGCGGCCGCCTCGTCGGTGAAGACGTGCACGTCGCGGCCGGCGGCCTTGTGGGCGGCGAGGGCCTTGTCGGCGGCGGTCTTGATGGCCGGGAACACGACGGCCTTCTCGCCGACGATGTCCTGGCAGGCGGAGGAGCCGAGGAACTTGACCCACGCCCACGCCTCGTTGGGGTGCTTGGTGCCGGCGTAGATGGCGTCGGACAGGCCGTTGATGGCGGTCTTGCGCCCGGCCGGGCCGGTCGGCAGCGGCGCGAACGCGTACTGCTGCTTCGCCCCGGTCCCGAGGTAGGTGCTGATGGTCCAGGAGCCGGCGACGGTGAACGCGCCCTGCCCGGCGTCCATCACGGCGTCGCGGCCGAGGGTGGACTGCTTGTCGTACTTCGGCGCGTACCCGGCGTCGGTGATGTGCTTGAACCACGCGATGGTCTCGGCGAGCTTCGGGTCGTTGTACTTGTATTTGGTGCCGAACGGGTTCTTGTCCAGGTACGTGAAGCCGTTGGACACGGCGAGGTCGCCCCAGCCGTTCTGGCCCTGCGAGCCGTCCGCCCATTCGGGCAGGAAGCCGTACACCTTCACCTTGGTCTTGTCGAAGGCCGGGTCGAGCCCGTTCTTGCCGTTGGCGTCCACAGTGGACTTGGCGATCGCCTGCTCGAAGGTGCCGCCGTCCGTTGGGTTCCAGGTGAGCTTGTCCAGCCCGGCGGTGTCGGTGACGAACTTGGTGTTGTAGACCAGGGCCATGGTGTCCCAGTCCTTCGGCAGGCCATAGCGCTTGCCGTCCTTGACGAACAGATCCGCGAGCCCGCCCTGGTACTGGCCGAGGTCGACCTTGTCCTTCTCGACGAACGGCTGGATGTCGAGGATCTGGTTGCTGGACACGAACTGCGGATAGTAGGAGGCGTGGTCGGTCCACACGTCGGGCGCGGCACCGCTGGCGAGCTGGGTGGTGAGGTTCTGCCAGTACTGCGTCCACGCGGTCTGCGAGATCTTGACGGTGACGTTCGGGTTGGCCTTGGCGAACTCGTCCGCGCAGGCCTGGTAGGCGGGCTGCTGCTTGTCGTCCCACAGCCAGTACTGGAGGGTGACCTTGCCGCCGCTGTCGGAGCCGGACTCGTCGGAGCACGCGGCCAGCAGCGGCAGGGCGAGCGCCGCGGCGGAGACGACGGCCACCGCCGTGCGGGATCGTCTGAACATCGGATTCCCTTTCAGGATCACTTGATGCCGGTGAAATTCAGGGACTGCACCAGTCGCTTGCCCAGGAAGATCAGCAGGGCGAGGACCGGCAGGACGGACAGCGTGGAGGCGGCCATGAGCCCCGTCCAGTCCGGCTGGGTGTTGGGGGACTGCTGGAGAAACACCCCGAGGGCCACGGTGAGCACCCGGGTCTGCTCCCCGCGGCCGACGAGCAGCGGCCACAGGAAGTCCTTCCACGCCCACACCGAGGTGGTGAGCGCGATGGTGATGAGCGGGCCGCGGCTCATCGGCACGATGACCCGCCAGAAGACGCCCCATTTGCCGGCCCCGTCGATGATTGCCGCCTCCTCCACCTCGCGCGGGATGGACAGGAAGAACTGGCGGAGGAAGAACACCGCGAACGGGGTCATGAGCAGGTTCGGGGCGACCATGCCGAAGAACGTGTCGATGGCGCCGAGGTTCTTCACGAGCGTGAAGTTGGGCAGCAGCGTGAAGATCGGGGGGACCATCAGCGCGGCGATGATGACCCCGAAGACGAGGTCCCGGCCGGGGAACCGCAGCCGGGCGAAGGCGTATCCGGCCATGGCGCAGCAGAAGGTCTGCACGCCCGCGATGAGCGTGCTGTAGATGATGGAGTTCATCGTGTACCGCACGAAGTCGATCTGTGCGCCCGAACCGCCGGCGTCGCGCGCGGTCTGCGCGTCGACCAGGCCGAGCACCCGCCAGAAGTTGACCATCGTCGGGTGGGACGGGAACACGGCGGTGCGATCGGCATAGATGTCCGCGGCGGGGGTGAGCGCGGTGCGGACCATCCAGTAGAACGGTGCGATCGTGAGCACCAGGAACGCGATCAGCACGAGCCAGGCCACGACTTTGCCCGGCGTGAAGCGGCGTGTCATCGCTGCGCCTCTCAGGTCAGATCGGATCGGGAGGCGCGCAGCAGGCGCATCTGCACGAACGTGAGCACGCCGAGGATCAGCACGAGCGCCATCGCGGCCGCGGCGGCGTAGCCCATGTGGAAGTACGTGAAGGCCTGCTGGTAGATGTAGTAGTAGATGACCCGGGTGGCGCCGACCGGCCCGCCCTTGGTCGTGACGGCCACGGTGTCGAAGATCTGGAACGAGCCGATCAGCGACACGACGAGCACCAGCGCGAGGATCGGGCGCAGCAGCGGCAGCGTGATCCGCCGGAACATCCGCAGTTCGCCGGCGCCGTCCAGGGCCGCGCTCTCGTACAGGTGCGCCGGGATCTGCAGCATGCCGGCATAGAGCAGCAGCGCCGTGTACCCCGTGTAGGCCCACGTGTTGATGAGTGCGACGGACGGCATGGCCCAGTCCGGGGACTGCAGGTACGCCTTGTTGTCGATGCCGACCATGCCCAGCAGGTGGTTGACGAACCCGAGGTTGGCGTCCAGCAGCCACATCCAGAGCAGCCCGACCGTCACGTTGGGCACCAGCCAGGGCAGCAGCATCGTGGCCCGGACCATGACCGAGCCCGTCAGCCGGTGCAGCAGCGCGGCCAGCAGCAGCGCGAGGATCGTCTGCGAGCCGATGTTGAGCACCACGTAGTACGCGGTGACCTTCAGCGAGTTCCAGAACTGCGCGTCGGTGACCAGCTTGGCGTAGTTGTCGCCGCCGACGAAGGTCGGGGTGTTGAGCAGGCTGTAGTCGGTGAGGCTGTACCAGACGCCGCGGATCGTGGGGTACAGGTAGAACACGGCGAATCCGATCAGGACCGGCGCCAGGAACAGCCAGGCCACCCACCGGTCGTCGCGGGCCCGGCGCGGCCCGGGCTCGTTGGGGGGATCCGGGCGCGGCGGCGCGGCGGGCACCGCGACGGCGTTGCGCATCGTCACGATCCGACCTCGTTTCATGGATCGAAGATCTTCGAAGCTAGCGTCTTGCGGCCGGGGGTGTTCGGCCGCTAATAATGATGAAGCTCATGGAAAGTTTGTCAACACCTCCTCGTATCGAATCGGCGTACGAGGAGCACTCCGCCCCCTGAACCCGGAGGTCGATCCATGCGCACACCCCTGCGGCAGCGCCTCGCCCGCGCCGTCGCACTCTGCACGGTCGCCGCCAGTGCCGTGCTGGTCTTCGCACCCCACACCGCCAGCGCGTTCACGCCGGTGCCGGCCGGACCGCCCGCTCGGCCCGCCCCGCCGGCGTCACCGAGCCCGAGCCTGACCGACCACCCGCTCACCGCCGCCCCGAGCCCCCTGGACAACCCGCTCAAGGGCTTCGCCCGCTTCTACTTCCCGGGCGACAACCAGAACTCCGGCTACCCGCGCTCGCTCGCCTGGAGCTACTTCGGCCTGTCCGAGGTGATGACCAGCGCCACCGACTGCGGCACCTACAACTGGTCCATCGTGGACAACGCCCTCAACGAGATCGCCTCATACGGCAACCAGGCCGCCATCCGGTTCTACATGGAGTACCCTGGCGGCACCGGCAGCCACCCCGGCAACGCCATCCCGCACTGTTTCGACGGACATGTCACGTACCGCAACAACACCTTCTGGGGCACCGTCAGCCCCGACTACGACAGCGCCTACCTGCTCTCCGCCGTCACCAACTTCATCGCCGCGTTCGGCGCCCGCTACGACGGCGACCCGCGCATCGGCTTCATCAACCTCGGCATCGTCGGCCTGTGGGGCGAATGGCACACCTGGCCCTTCGACACCGACACCGCCGACGGCTACCCGAACCTGATGCCGACCGACGCGCACGCCGCCCAGATCGTCGCCGCGTTCGACAACGCCTTCAACACCACCAAGCTCGAGATCCGCTACCCGGACTCGGCCGGCGGGGCGGCGAACGCGCGCGACATCGGGTACCACGACGACTCGTTCTGCTACAAGGAAGGCAGCCCCCTCAAGGGCGTCACCCTGCCCCAGTCCCTCGGCGGCGCCGACTACGCCCAGCTCCAGCGCGCCCTCAACATGGGCGTCGAGAACAAGTGGGTCACCGACTCCATGGGCGGCGAGGTGCGCCCCGAAATCCAGTCCTCGGCGTTCACCTCGTGGCCCGGCGGCTCCGGCCAGGTCGACAACATGAAGGCCTGCATCGAGCTCGAACACACCACCTGGAAGATCAACCAGACCAGCCAGAGCTACGCGTCCGACGACCCCAACGTGGCCGCGGCCGTGCGGCTCATGGGCTACGACCTGTCCGCGACCCACGCCTACTACAGCAACAGCGTCACCGGGTCGGCGAACATCGGCGTCTCGCTCACCAACAACGGCGTCGCCCCGTTCTATTACCCGTGGACAGTCCAACTGGGTCTCAAGAATTCCGCCGGTACCGTCGTCAAGACCTGGGACACCCCCTGGGACCTGCGCACGGTGCAGCCCCTGAAGGTCCGCGCGTTCCCGGACTGGAACGTGGGCGCCGACCCGACGTACCGCGACTTCGGCTACCCGCAGTACTTCCAATCCAACGTCAGCCTGACCGGCGTGGCCAACGGCAGCTACCAGTTGGTGCTGAAGGTCCGCAACCCGCTCGAAGCGCTGAGCCCCGCCGCGAAGAAGCTGCGGTTCGGCAACGCCACCCAGAACGCGGACGGCTGGCTCGGCCTCGGCTCCATCGGCGTCGGCGGCGGCACCGCCGACACCACCGCCCCGTCGACCCCGACCGGCCTCACCTCGCCGTCGAAGACCGCCACCAGCGTCTCGCTGAGCTGGAACGCCTCCACCGACAACGTGGGCGTGGCCGGCTACAAGGTGCTGCGGGGCGGCACCCAGGTCGGCACCGCGACCGGCACGTCGTACACCGACACCGGCCTGACCGCATCGACGGCCTACTCGTACACCGTCCAGGCCTATGACGCCGCCGGCAACACCTCGGCGTCGTCGTCGGCGCTGTCGGTGACCACGTCGGCCGGGTCCTCCGACACGTCACCGCCGACCGTCCCCAATGGACTCACCTCGCCGTCGAAGACGTCCAGCAGCGTGTCGCTGAGCTGGAACGCGGCCACCGACAACGTGGGCGTGGCCGGCTACAAGGTGATGCGGGGCGGCACCCAGGTCGGCACCGCCACCGGCACGTCCTACACCGACACCGGGCTCACCGCATCCACCGCCTACACCTACACCGTGCGGGCCTACGACGCGGCCGGGAACACATCGGCGGACTCGTCATCCATCACCGTGACGACGTCCGGTTCGAGCACACCCACCGGCCTCGTCCTCGATGACTACAACGGCACACCCGCCTACCCGTCATCGAACCTGAACGACCTCGGCAAGTGGACCGGCGGCAACTGCTTCCTCAACGGCGGCGGCAGCGGCGCCGTCACCGGCGGGGCGCTCGTCCTGCAGTACAACAACTGCGGCTGGTTCGGCTCCGATGTCAACCAGGACGTGTCGGCGTACACCTACCTCGTCGTGCGCATCAAGGGCAACGCCGGCGGGGAACAGGCGCACTTCAACCTGAGCCTCGGCGGGACGACGAAAGTCTTTGGTGACTTCGTTCTGGACGGCGGCGGGCACCCTTCGGTCACCACCGCTTACCAGGACATCAAGATCCCGATGGCCGCCAACGGGATCAGCCGCACCAGCCCCGCGCAGCTCGCGATGGGTTTCTGGTACGGCGGCAACAGCACCATCTCCATCGACAGCTTCTCCTTCAGCAACTGATGCGACCCATCCAACGAGTCCGGGCGGCCGCCGTGGCGGCGGCCGTCCTGGCCCTCTCCCTGCTCGGCCCGGCACTCCCCGCCCAGGCCGCCACCACCACCGCCACGTACACCGGCGACTACGCCACGGTGTTCACCAACCCGGAACGCGGCTTCCACAACCGGTACGAGATCATCAACGACCCGTCCGTCAACGACTACGCCAGCAACACCATCCCCGGCTTCAACCCGGACATGCTCGACCGCACCTTCGCCCGGGCCAAGGCCGACGGCAACACGCTCATCCACTCGTACCTGCACCTCGACAAGTACCAGACCACGGACCTGCCGCAGGCGCTGCTGGACAACCTGGGGACCGGCCTGGCCGCGATCCGGGCCCAGGGGCTGAAGATCGTGCTGCGGACCGCGTACGTGTGGGACGGCTACTCGGCCGTCACCGAACCGCAGATGGAACGCCACATCGACCAGCTCGCCCCGGTGCTGGCCGCAAACGCGGACGTCATCATGCATCTCGAGGCCGGCTTCTTCGGCGCCTGGGGTGAGTGGCACTCGAGCCCCTACACCGCCTCCTCGGAGGAAAGCCAGGCACCGGTCCGCTACCGGCTGGTCAAGAAGCTCCTCAGCAGTACCCCGGCCTCGATTCCGGTCGCGATCCGGTACCCCATCTTCAACTACGAGTTCGCCCAGCGCACCTCGCCGCCGGCCGGGTGCACGCTGCCGAACAACTGCCTGCTCACCACGGCCGAGTTCGACCGGCTCGGCTTCCACGACGACTGCTTCCTTGCGGACTCGGCCGACATGGGGACGTACGACCAGAACTCCTGGCTCGGCTGGTTCGACGTCGCCCAGAAGAAGCAGTGGGTGTACGACTACGTCACCTCGACCGGCGGCAACAAGATCGTCGGCGGCGAGACGTGCAACGCGAGCGGCGGCAACGACACGGCGGGTGTGAACGCGCAGTACGAGCTGTCGCACCAGCACTGGACGGAGATCAACGCCGACTACGCGGCGGTCAACACCGACCTCTGGAAAAACGTGAACACGGCCGCATCAGGCGCCGATCCGGCCGAGACCCTGTACCACCGGATTCAGCGGAAGCTGGGCTACCGGCTGCGGCTGGCCGACGCGACCTTCACCAACGCCGCCGCGCCCGGCTCCGGGTTCACGTTCTCCGCGCACCTGGTCAACGACGGCTACGCCGGCATCATCAAACCGCGGCCGGTGTACCTCGTGTTCGACAACGGCACCAACCGGTACAACGTGCAGCTGACCGGCCTGGATCCGCGCACCTGGAAGTCCGGCGCGGTCACGGTCCCGACGCAGACGGTGACCCTGCCGGCGATGGCGTCCGGTTCGTACAAGCTGGCGCTGTGGCTGCCGGATCAGGCCACCGGGCTGCGCGGCAACGCCGCCTACTCGGTGCGACTGGCCAACACCGGCACGTGGGACGCGGCCAAGGGCTTCAACGTGCTCGCCAACGCGGTCACCGTCGGCACCTGCACCGGCGACTGCACGCCACCGACGGCTTCGACACTGTCCGCGGGCACCGTGAACGGCCAGTCGGTCCCGCTCACCTGGACCGGCGCGACGGACAACGTCGGCGTCACCGGGTACCGCCTGTACCGCGACGGTGCCCTGGTGGCATCCCCGACCGGGACGAGCTACACGGACACCAACGTGCCGTACGGGACGCACAGCTACACCGTCACGGCCCGGGACGCGGCCGGTTACGACTCACCGTCCAGCAATTCGGTGACCGTGACCCTGACGCAACCCACCCAGCCGCCACCGACCGGCCTGGTGCTCGACGACTTCGACGGCACCCCGGCCTATCCATCCGCGGCCAAGAACGACCTCGGCCGGTGGACGGGCGGCAACTGCTTCCTCAACGGCAGCGGCAACGGCGTGGTGTCCGGCGGGGCGCTCGCCCTGCAGTACAACAACTGCGGCTGGTTCGGCTCCGACGTCGGCCAGGACGTGTCCGGCTACACGTACCTCGTGGTGCGCGTCAAGGGTGCGAGCGGGGGAGAGCAGGCGCACTTCAGCCTCAGCATCGGTGGTACCACCAAGGTATTTGGGGATTTCGTTCTGGACGGCGGGGGCCACCCGGCCATCACGGCGTCGTATCAGGACATCAAGGTCCCGATGGTCGCGAACGGCATCAACCGGGCCAGCCCGTCCCAGCTGGCGCTCGGGTTCTGGTACGGCGGTAACAGCACGATCACCGTCGACAGCATCGCGTTCCAATAGTACTTTGTAAAGTCCATAGCAATATTGGCTCGTGCTGGAGGGGCAGACCGTGGCGGATCAGGTCATCACCGGAACCGACCTGTCGCGGCTGCGTGAGCTCAACTCACTGACGGTGGTCCGGGCGCTGCGGGACCAGCCCCCGGCCACCGTCACCGAGCTCGCCAAGCTCACCGGCCTGTCCCGCCCCGCGGTCGACGTGATCGCCCAGGGCCTCGTCACCGGCGGCTGGGCCACCATCGTCGAGCCGGGCGCCAGCAGCGTCGTGGGCCGCCCGGCCCGCCGCTACCGCTTCCGAGCGACCGCCGGCCACGTCATCGGCGTCGACGTCGGCGGCCACAAGATCCTCGCCCTGCTCGCCGACCTCGACGGCAACGTCATCCAGACCGCCCGCCGCTCCGTCGACGCCGACGCCGGCCCCACCGAGCGGCTCCGCGCCCTCGACCAGGTCCTCGCCGAGGTCCTCCACGAGGGCGACAAGACCGCCGACGACATCTGGGCCGTCTCGGTCGGCGTCACCGGCCCGGTCGACGCCAGCGGCAAGACCACCCTGTTCACCCCGCTGCCCGGCTGGCAGACCGTCGACCTCGGCGCCCACCTCAGCGACCGCTTCACCTGCCCGATCGTGGTCGAGAACGACTGCAAGCTCGCCGCCCTGGCCGAACGCTGGCAGGGCGTGGCGAGTGACGCCAACGACATCGTGTTCCTCCTGGCCGGCATGCGAAACGGCGCCGGCCTGATCATCGACGGTGTACTGCGCCGAGGGTACGGGGGAGCGGCGGGCGAGATCGGCGCGTTGCGGGCGGTGCGGTGGCTGACCGCGCCGGAACACCTGCAGCGGTGCCCCGGTGTCCCGGCCACGGTGAACCCGGACGATGCCGCGGCGTGGGTCTTCAACGCCGCCCGCGACGGCAACCGCGACGCCCGGACGGCCGTGCACCGCTACGTCAAAGACCTGGCCATCGGTACCGCAGCACTCGTCCTCGCGTTGGACCCGCAGGTCGTCGTGTTCGGCGGCGGTTTCTCCCGCTCGGCCGACCTGGTCCTCGAGCCGCTGCGTCGCGAACTGGCCAAGCTGTGCCTGCGCATGCCGGACGTGCGCGCCTCCACCCTGGGCGCGGACAGCGTCGCGCTGGGTGCGCTGCGACTGGCCCTGAACGAGGTCGACCGCCGGCTGTTCACGGCCGGCCTGAGCGCCCCGGTTGCCCCTCGCCGCGACTGAGCGCTCGATATCCGGCCCGAGGGAGCAACGAGAGGTGAAGTTGCATTCCATATGAACGTCGGGTGTCTCTTGGCGCCGCGTGTTGAAGGGGGATTTGACCCAGCTTCCAGCGCATACGCCGGAAGCGTGTGCACATACCGATAGCGCAGCCAGTCGGGAGTACGGTCTCAACCGGCGTAGCGGCAGCCCTCGGAAGGGTGACAGACGGTCGTTTGGTTGAGCCCTTGACGCCCGAACTACAGAATGGGAGGTGTCCACTCAGGACCGGTACCGAAGCTTCCGGGAGCTCGTAGCAGGTGGCGGCCCAGGATGCCGTCCTAACACGGAGGCATAGGCCGCGCCTGTTTGCGGCTCAATCCTCTCCTGGCCGGTTGAGGTCGGATTCAGCATGAACCGGCGTGTCGGCGGCGCCCGGCCGATACCTTGACCGTCGTGCAGCCTAATCCCGCATTTCTGCCGCGACATCCTGCGCCTATGGCGTCGGCCGTGCCGGTGCCCAAGCCGCTGCTTCGGCCAGTCGAACATCCGGACATATCGGGGTTTGCTGACACACTTTTGCGATCGCTCCCGACCGCAAAAGGTTCCCCAACACGTCGCGGCGATTTCCGCTCGCGACCGGGCTCGACTCGATTGTGTGGAGTGGTCAGCTCTGGGCCTTCACGACGCACTCGGGCGGCGACCCGGCGGTCTGCCTAACCGAGGCCACTCTTAACGGCCTGGGCTTCTTGATGACGCGCCGTTAGTATCAACCGTGGGATTGGTCTTCGACCGGCAGAAGGTGTACCACGTCGGCGGCCCGGTGTGGTACTTCCGCGGCGACGAGTACCACGAGCTCCGGCAGACCTGCAGCACTCGTGCCCAGGCCAGGATGGTCCGGCTTGAGGCCGGATTGTCGGGCTGGCTCGAAGAGCGTGAGTGGCGTATCCCAGTCGCGCCGCTGGCGCGCCACGCTGCTGCTGTGGCTCGCCGACGCCCAGACCACAGCGGTCGGCGTCCCGGGCCGGGCACCTACCCGATCGCCGCCGCCGGCCTCGTCGCGCTGGCGCCGCTGCTGCGCTCGTGCAAGAAACCGAATCAGCGGTGGGTCGTAGCTGGCGTGGCTGCCACGTTGGCTGCCGGCACGGGCACTCCGGCCTGTAGGAGCAGCTGGGACTCGATCAGGCGGGCGGTCCGGCCGTTCCCGTCCCCGAAGGGGTGGATCCAGGCGAGGTAGAGGTGGGCAAGCATCGCTTTGATCATCGCCAACGGGAAGGCCATGTCGGCGCCATCGCCGTCATCGTGGGGAGTTTGGCCATCGTGGCGAAGCGGGCGGTCACGTCCCTGCTGCAACCACCGGTCGAGCGAGGCGAGATCGGTCCGCATCGGCTCGTCTGACACGACAAAACGAGCCTCGCCCCGATCCCGAAGGACCGAGGCGGGGCTAAACGTTGGTCGGCCTGCTGTGGCGCGGGCCGCGCCGCCGATGGTAGCGGATTAGAACGGGGCCGGGCCGGACCCGGTCAGGGTGAGTCGCACTGTCGTCCCGCCGAGCAGGTTGCCGGTGCTGGCGATGACCACGTTGCCGGTCCGGCCGTCGGGGAGTTCGAGCTGGCAGTCGTCGGAGGCGTTGAGGACGTCGATCGCCGGATCGTCGGGAGCGAACGCCGCCGACCAGGTCTCGATGCCGCCGCGCGTGCCCGTGGTGGCGCTGACACGGCCCGACGCCCGCTCGCCGCTGGCGAGGATGAGGGTGGCGACGCCGTGGTAGCTCGTCATGGCTGCGAAGCCTAGCGAGCGTTGAACATGGTGGCCATCACCTGCCTGAACCATCCGAGGGTGACTTTCGTGGCCGCCGTTCCTGGCGTCCACATCACCGGCTCGTCCCGGCGCGGCGGCTCCGGGCACACCAGGGCGGTCTTCGCACGACGCCCGGCGGCAGCCACCCGGGCTTCACGTTCCGGACGTCGGCCTGGGAGGTGTCCTTCGCCGCGTGCCGGCCGCGTTCCTCCGAGCGGACCTGCTGGCGCGAGCGCACGCACCGACGCCGGCGACCAGGACTTCGCCCGGCCGATGACCGCGACGATGAACGGCGCCAGCATGGCGATAAGGGGACTCGTGTGGGTGTTGGACGGATCGTCCAGCATGGTTTGGTCGAAGTCGGTCGCGCGCAACCTCGTCGGCAGCGTGGCCGACGGCGGGTGGTGTTCGACTCTGGGGCGCGCTCGGCTGATTATCACCGGCCGGGTGTGTCGCCCTCGACGGCTGAAGGCTGCCGCCGGGCCGGGCCGGGTCGGGTTCGGGTTCGGTTGGACGAAGGCCGCCGTGCCCATGTGATGCATAGTCCGGGAATTGATCATGGCCACCACGCGGGGCCGGTGCGGGCCGGTGGGCGATGCTGGTGGGCAACGCCAACGCCTACCACCCCCGCCGTGCTCGATCACCCCATCGAGCCCCCTCATATTATATGTGCTCCGTTTATTCGGTGGACTTCACCGGTCGTGGTCGTGGTCGTCCGCCGCGTGAGGGCGGGCCGAAGGAGAGTCGGAGTGTGCGGCTCGATGATGATCTGTGGCGTGATCTCGGACGAATCGCGCGAGCGCACGGTATGACGGTGAGTCAGCTTGTTGAGGCTGAGCTTGTGGACTGCCGGGATCGCTACCGGCGGCTTCTGGCCATGTGGGACGGCGGCCCGTCATGCATCCCCGGCTTCGAGGACTGCGAAGTGGTCCTGCCGCCGCCGGGCTTTCCGGGCCTCGCTCCCGCGCTGCTGCTGCCGGATGAGAAAGGTGGCTCGGTGTCGCTTGAGTGGGCGTTGGCGCCGATCATTGCGGGCTCGAAGATGCGGGCGGAGGCGCTCGCGAGGACTGCCGCAGCGTTTGCCGAAGCGGAGTAGCGGCTTAGAACTCCTAACAGAATGATCAAGTGGCGAGGCGCCGGTAGCAGATGATCCGGATCGGGATGCCAAGGTCGCCGTGTTCGCCTGCCCGATGCAGGCGGACCACGCTGTGCAGGGCGCTGAGCAGCATCGGCCCGTGTTCGCCCCACAGCGGCGCGTAGCGCAGGATCCGCTTTGCGGTTGCGCCCAGGTGGGCGTTGAGCACCGTGTCGGTCGCGTCCGGGTCGTGCAGCGCCGGCAGGAGCCGTAGGTGATGGTGAGGTAGGCGTCCCAGGCTGTGCGCTGGGCGATAGGCATCGGTTTTGCCACTCTCCTGATCGGGATCCGGACACCAGGGTGTGCAGGGCGGGGCGCCTGCCGTCGGGTCGCGGCGACGGGGTTGTGCGGGTGGGCGGAGCGGTTCACGCGGCGACCCGCTGCCCCGGCGGTCCGGTAGGGGTCGACGCGAGGGGGTCCTCACGCAGTTCGTCGAGCAGTTCGGCCTGCCCGGCGAGGATTTGGGTGAGGAAGCTGCGGGCGGCGCGCATCAGGTCAGCCACGTCCGGTCCGGCTAGGGCGTACCGCACTGTGCCGGCTTCCCGGGTGGAGATCACGATCCCGGCCCGGCGCAGTACCGCTAATTGCTGGGACAGGCTGGATGCCTCGATGTCGATGTGTGCGAGCAGATCCCGCACGGGCACCGGACCGTCTCCCAGCAGCTCCAGGACTCGGATTCGCACCGGGTGACCCAGTGTGCGGAAAAACGCCGCTTTTGTCTGATATAGCGGGACGGTCCTGTATCCTTCAGCATCGATATCGCAATTGAAGACCTCTTCACTTCGGCAGATGACCAGGAGCTGAGCAGCTGTGGCGGGAGTCACAACGCGGGGGACGACGCCAGCCGGACGGCCGATGCCGGCCGTCCGGGCAGTCAGGTCCCGCTGCGGCCCTTCGATCGATGGAATCGCAGCGTCGGCTCCCGCAGCAGATGTCCATTTGCTAAAGTTGGCAACTTATGGAAACGGCATCCGAGGGGTGGGCGCGGCCGGGAGGTGATCCGGCCTTCGCGGCCGTGCTGACGATGCGTGCCACGCCCGGCGACGTCCCCGGTGCAGTACTGGACTTCCTGGAGCCGGGGTGGGGTGTAGAGCCGTTGTCATCGCCGTCGGCGGATCAACGGCGGCTGCTGGTGCGGGTGGATGATGAGGCGTCGCTGCGGCGGTTGCTGCAGCTGGCAGGCCGCCGCCGCGGTCAGGTGCTGGGCTGTGCGGACCGGTTGTGGGCGATGTCGGTGGGTGGGCGCATCCAGGTGCGCCCGCGGACGCCGGTGTCCACGGCCGAGGACGTGGTGCTGGTGCATGGCTCCGGGGTGGCACGCCTGGCGGCGCGGATCGCCGCCGAGCCGGCGGTCGCCGACGTCGTGACCGGTCGGCTCAACCGGGTGGCGGTGGTCAGCGACGGGACCGCCGTGCTCGGGCTGGGTGACGTGGGTCCGCTGGCGGCACTGTCGGTGATGGAAGCCAAGTCGGCGCTCTTTGCGCAACTGGCCGGCATCGACGCGGTGCCGGTGTGCCTGTCGGCGACCAGTGCTGAGGAGTTGGCCACGGTGGTGCTGGCGCTGGCGCCGATGTTTGGCGGTATCAACCTGGACGGCGTCGCCGCGCCACGCTGCATCGAGGTACGGCGGCGGCTCCAGGACCAGCTCGACATTCCGGTACTGCACGACCCGGAACACGCCACGGTGGTGGTGGTGTTGGCGGCGCTGCGCAATGCGCTGCGGGTGGTCGGCAAGCAGCTGCGCGGTGCGCGGATCGCCGTGCTCGGTGCGGGCGTGGTCGGTACGGCGCTCACCCGGCTGCTGCTGCGCAGCGGGGCCGGTGATGTGCTGGTGTGGACGCCGGGCGGGGTGCTGTGCGCCGCGGCGGGCGGCCCGCTGCCCGCGCACGAGGTATGGCTGGCCGAGCACACCAATCCGCGGCGGGTGCGCGGCGGACTGGAGCAGGCGCTGCACGGCGCCGACGCGGTGCTCGGACTGAGCCGCTCAGCAGCGCTCAGCCGCGAACTGCTGGCGGCGATGGCCCCCGGCCCGATCGTGTTCACCCTGGCCGAATCGCAGTCGAAGATCCGGCAGCCACACCTGGCCGGGCTGGCTGCGGTGCTCGCAACCCGCCGGCCGAACGCTGCCAACCAGCTCACCGACGCCGTGGTGCTGCCGGGCTTGCTGCGCGGTGCGATCAACGCCCGCGCCCCACGGATCAGCACCGCGATGCTGCTGGCCGCCGCGGACGTCGTGGCCGGGCTGGTGGGCGAGGACCGGTTGTCGGCGACCGTTTGCTGCCGGACGTGCTGGACGCTCGGGTCGTGCCGACGGTGGCGGCGGCGGTCGCCGCGGTGGAGGCGTCCCGGCGCCGATCCGGGCAGAACCCGCACGGAAGGCCGGTTCCGGATGGTTCAGCCGATGGCGCGGCGGCGTTGTGACGAGTCAGCCGCTGTTCCAGCTCGAGGCCGAGTTGTTCACGATGCTGGGGCATCCGGTCCAGATTCGGGCGCTGGCGCTGCTCGGTGAGCGGGAGCAGGCGGAGGCCGAGCTGGCGGCGGCGGTGGGGATCGAGGCGCCGAATCTGTCGCAGCGCCTGGCGATGTCGCGGCGGGCGAACCTCGTGGCATCCCGTAAGGATGGCTCCACGGTGTGCTACATGGTGACCCGCGCCCAGGTGGCCGCCCCGCTGACGCCGGCCCGCGAGATCGTCGCCAGGATCCTCGGCGGGCGGGCGGGCCGACCTGCCGAGGACGTGCGGTCTTCCGCGCCGCAACGGGCGTCGCCCTGACCGGTCGCGGTTGCCGGCCCTCCGTCTTCCCCCTCCGATGGGTTGGCCGGCGTCCGGGCGTCCCGTCGGCCAAGGGCGGGACGCCCACCCCATCGTTGCCTTACCCTTCCCAAAGGTTGCTGAATTGCTAATCTCTGAAAGTCATGATGTCGGCGTCCCAGATGGCGTGAGTGGGGGAATTGGGATGGAGGCAGGCATGACGGTGCCGCTGTACCAGGCCAAGGCCGAGCTGTTTCGCACCTTGGGCCATCCAGTACGCATCAGGGTGCTGGAGTTGCTGCAGGACGGGCCGAAGCCCGTGCGGGAGCTGCTCACCTCGATCGAGGTGGAGCCGTCGAATCTGTCGCAGCAGCTCGCGGTCCTACGTCAAGCCGGCATGGTGTCGTCGTCACGGGAGGGATCGCTGGTGGTGTACGCGTTGAGCACCCCGGACGTGGCGGATCTGCTGGCCGCCGGCCGGCGCATCCTCGGTAGCCTGCTGACCGACCGCGACGAACTGTTGGCGCAGCTGCGCAGCGCAGGGCAGCAGTGAGCCTCGCGCAGGCGACCCGGTCGCTGGGCATCAGGTTCACCGGCCTGCTGCCTCAGCGCAGCGACCTCACGGCGGTCCGCCGCGCACCGCGCGCGGACCTGCTCGCCGGGCTGACGGTGGCCGTGGTGGCCTTGCCGCTAGCGTTGGCGTTCGGGGTCACCTCCGGCATGGGCGCGCAGGCCGGCCTGGTCACCGCGGTCGTCGCCGGTGCGATCGCCGCCATCTTCGGCGGCTCGAACCTGCAGGTGTCCGGACCCACCGGCGCGATGACGGTGGTGCTGGTACCAGTCATCGCCCAGTTCGGCGCCTCCGGAGTGCTGATGGTCGGCGCGATGGCCGGGGTAATCCTCATCGCGCTGGCGGCAGCTCGCCTCGGCCGCTACGTGCGGTACCTGCCCACACCGGTGATCGAGGGATTCACCGCCGGGATCGCCGTGGTCATCGCGTTGCAGCAGCTACCGGCCGCTCTCGGCGTCGTGGGCGCGCACGGTGACAAGGTGTGGTCGGTGGCCGCCGACGCGGTCGCCCGCTTCGCGCGCCACCCTCACCCGGCCCCCATCGCGGTGGCCGTGGGCGTCGCGGCGCTGATGCTGCTCGGGGCGCGGTGGCGCCCCGGTGTGCCGTTCTCCCTGCTCGGCGTGGCCGCCGCGACGGCGGTAGCCGAGACCGCCCCGATCGGCCTGGCGCGGATCGGGTCCCTGCCCGCCGGTGTGCCGAGCCCGACGCTGGGGTTCCTCGACGTGCACGCCGTGCGGATGCTGCTCCCCGCCGCGGGCGCGGTCGCTGCGCTGGCCGCGTTGGAGAGTCTGCTGTCGGCCACCGTCGCCGACGCGATGAGCGTCAACGAACACCACGACCCGGACCGGGAACTGTTCGGGCAAGGACTGGCCAACCTCGCCGCGCCCGTATTCGGCGGCATCCCCGCCACCGCGGCGATCGCCCGGACCGCAGTCAACGTGCGCGCTGGCGCCCGCTCGAAACTCGCCTCACTCACCCACGCCGTCGCTCTGGCCGTCATCGTGCTCGCCGCCGGGCCGCTGGTCGGACGGATACCCCTCGCCGCGCTGGCCGGGGTTCTGCTGGCCACCACCGTGCGCATGGTCGAGGCCGGATCCCTGCTCGCCTTGGCCCGCTCCACCCGCGGCGACGCGCTGGTGCTTATCCTCACCTTCGCCGTCACCGTCGCCTTCGACCTGGTCACCGCCGTGGCGATCGGGATCGGCGTCGCGGTCGTACTGGCGCTGCGTGCGGTCGCCCGCACCGCCCGCATCGAACCGGTCCCCCTGGAGAGCGGCGACCACAGCGCCGAGGAACACGCGCTGCTCGCTGAACACATCGTCGCCTACCGCCTCGACGGGCCCCTGTTCTTTGCCGCTGCCCACCGATTCCTGCTGCAACTGTCCGAGATCGCCGACGTGCGAGTGGTCATCCTGCGCATGTCACGGGTCTCGACCGTCGACGCGACCGGCGCACACGTGCTCGGCGACGCCATCAACCGCCTGCAACGCCGCGACATCACCGTGCTGCTGTCCGGCATCGCGCCCGGCCACGAAGAGATCCTGAACACCCTCGGCGTCGCCGAACAGCTGCGCCGCGACGGCCGGGTCTTCCCCGACACCCCCACCGCCATCAAGTACGCCCGCACCCACGTCCTGCACCACACTGTCAACGACCCGCCGCCGCCCGACGGCGCCGGACACAGCGGCACCGCCAGCGGCGCCGCGACGCGCCGATCACAGCCATAGACCGGCCCCTTTCAACCGCCAGCCCCCGGAGCGCATGCTGGCGAGTGGCTGCAGGCTGGATCGCTTCTAGCAGTCGCAGTGGCGCTGGCAGTCAGCGGCAAGCAACTTCGAAACGCGACGCGCCAGACGGCGCTGGCTACCCGCGCACTTGAGCGAGGCGCTCCATCTGAGCCGGCCTCCGGCCGGGGAAACTTCTGCGACGACACGCCCGGACCACCGGCACTCAGCGGCGCAGCACACCAGCCGAACTCAGTGCTTGGCGAACCTGCCCACGAGCGTTGGCCACTATCAAACTGGTCCTGTGCGCCTGAGCCGATCGGTGCGCACCTACGAACGCAGCGACGCCGGCATCGTCGATGAATACCAGGCCACGCAGGTCGACGGTGATCCGGGCCGGGCCCGTGTCGATCACCGCGACGATGATCTGGTACACATCGTCGCTGCAACTCTCGTCCACCTCGCCGGCGAGGATCACGTCCACACCGTCACCCGTCGCTTGCGCGGTGTACAGGAACCTCATGACGGACCAGGCCGCATGAACGGCAGGTGACTGATCGTAATCGTAGCGACGCGATGGGGCACCGCGCGCGCTGCGATCGTCACCCGTCAGCCTCCTAACGGCGGTTTATGCAGACCCGAACGCGCGAACATCAACGTCGGCCTCTGCCGCGAGCCGGGACTTGTGGCATCAACCTATCGACTATAGAGCTCGCGCACTTGCAGCATCTAGCAATTGCGCACGTGCTGAATGGATAGAGGCGTGACCCTGTCCCGTGGCGCGCCCCACCTGCCCCAGGCACTGCAGTCGCCCGCGATGTGCGCCTCTCGCTCGAGTACCACAGAGGACCTTGCGGCGGCCGTCACCGTTGCCGGACACGGGCAGCCTCGAAACTGCTGCACAACGACTTGCTAAACTTCGCAGCGGGTCACCGCGTCGGGCAATGAACTGCGACCTGGCGGGGCCAATCGAGCGGCACCTCCGATCCGGATGCCCCGACCAGCGCACGTTCCGCACGCCAGGCAAAGGGGGTGGAGTGTGGCGAGTCGGCCGCTTTACCAGCTCAAAGCCGAGTTTTTCAAGACCCTCGCTCATCCCGCCCGGATCCGAATTCTCGAACTGCTCAGCGAGCGCGAGCATGCCGTGTCGGAGATGCTGCCAGAAGTCGGCATCGAGCCGGCGCACCTCTCCCAACAACTGGCAGTGCTACGCCGGGCGAACCTCGTCGCGTCCCGCAAAGCAGGATCAGCGGTCTACTACACCCTGACCAGCCCCGATGTCGCCGAACTGCTTGCCGTCGCCCGTAAAATCCTGACCGGTGTCCTGTCGGGTCAAGCTGTGCTGCTAGCGGATCTGCGCGCATCGGCTGCGCCGGGACCACCAGCCACGCCGCGCTGACATACAGTCCCGACTCACGTGGCGCGCCGTGCGGGGATCAAGTATCCCCGCGGTGACGAGCTCGCGCACCATGTCGATCAGTTGCGTTTGGTGCTTGCCGAGCCCTTCCATGGCAACCAGGGCACTCCTCAACACGCTCTAAGCCGCTACTCCGCTTCGGCAAACGCTGCGGCAGTCCTCGCGAGCGCCTCCGCCCGCATCTTCGAGCCCGCAATGATCGGCGCCAACGCCCACTCAAGCGACACCGAGCCACCTTTCTCATCCGGCAGCAGCAGCGCGGGAGCGAGGCCCGGAAAGCCCGGCGGCGGCAGGACCACTTCGCAGTCCTCGAAGCCGGGGATGCATGACGGGCCGCCGTCCCACATGGCCAGAAGCCGCCGGTAGCGATCCCGGCAGTCCACAAGCTCAGCCTCAGTACCAAGATCAACACCACGGCAAGCTTCAGCTCGGGGCTTGTCCCCGACCAAGCACCCTTAATCGCAGCCCAGATTGGATTGTTCCCCGTAGCTTGGCTTTCAGTCCCTCGAAGGCCGCCTGCGTGATGGGCCCTCGGCTTGCCGCAAAATCGTTCAGATCGTCGACAGTTCAAATGGCTCCGGCGCGAAGCGGCAGGAGTAGTGCGTCGTAGTTCGGCGAGTCCGGATATGGCTGGAGTTTGCCAAGCTTGGTCCAGCCCCATTTTGCGTATGCGGTTTGGGCGGCGGTGTTGTCGTCTCGGACGAGGAGGGTTGCGCGATCTTCTGGGCGGCTGCGCAGAAGTTCGTCGTGGATGGCGCGGGCGATTCCCAGGCGTTGTAGCTTGGGGTGGACCATCAGTTCGCAAAGCGCGAACGTGCGGTGCCCGTTCTCAGCGATGGCGTCGGGATCTACCTCGGTGGTCAGCCCCTGCCACCAGCGGGCGCCTGCGGTTAGCGCGTAGCCGAGAGCGAGACCGGCAGGTTCTGCCTTGGCCGTTGCGGTGACCAGTTCGAATCCTGGCGAGCGCATGTATCCGCGCACGCGTTGCAGGAAGCGGTCCGGGTCGTAGAAGGCGCTCGAGATGACGTCTGCGTGTGTGGCCGCATAGATCGGCGCGACGACCGATTCGAGGATCTGTTCGGCGTCAGCGGCTGAGAAGTGGGCAAACGTCAGGTTCTGCGAGTCAGTCATGTGAGGCCGCGATCGAAGTGAGCATGTGACGAGCTTCGCAGACGGCGGGGTCGTTCGCCGCCTTCGCGGGTACTGCTTCGACCACGTGTTGAGCTGAGCGGTGGATCAGGGCGTCGTGTCGCAGTGGGGAGGGCAGGCTGGTAAGCGTCCGGGTGGTGTGGCGCGCGCCTTCGATTGGATCGCCGGCCATGACCAGGCACATTGCTCGATGGAGTTCGATTTGTGCGCGTCCTTGATAGAGCAGCGGGGGTAGAGCGCAAGCGCGGACTCTTGGGCCTGGCTTGCGCGGGAGGCGTCGCCAGCATGGGCGTAAACGAAGCTCGCGACGTGCAGCAGGCGCTGCTGACTCCAGCCCCACTGCGATCGCCGATCGTCAACGGTCGCTGCCCCGAGGCGCTTGAACGTCGCCTCGAGGTCGCCGAGGGCTCGGCGGGCTTCGTTGTGCTGTCCCAACTGGGCGAATCCTTGAGCGCGTGCGGCGTAGCCGCTGGCGGCGCCGGCGGTGGCGTGTCCGTCTGAGACGGTCACCGCATCTTCAGCCATCGAGAGTGCAGTCGACACGGGCAGGTCGTCGTACAACGCGAACACCGCACGTCTGCCTCGGATGCGGGCCTGCAACGCGTGGTCCGTCGTCTGGTCGGCGGCGCGTACTGCAGTGCGCCAGAAACGCCGGGCCGGTCCGGGTGAGTCGGAAGCGATGAGTGCGATGGCGGTGAGCGCGCTGAGTTCTGCGCACACCCGCGCCAGACGGTTACGGAGTTTGTCGTCGGCCTCGGTCAGTCGTGCGTGCGCCTCATCGAGGTCGACGAGGAGTTCCGGAAGTACCGTTGCCGGAGGCACTGCGCCTACCTCGCGGGCGTATTGCCAGGCGGTGCGTTCCCATTCCTCGACATCGCTGGGAGTGACCGGCGCCCGCAATCCCCGATCGACATTCCGCCGCACCGCCTCCATGCAATCGTCCTCGGGGAGCGCATCGCGGGCAACGCCGAGCGCGCCGACGATGCCGTACAGGACTGTTCGTCGGTACAACGGCTCCTCCTCGTCATGGGAGCCCGCACGGCCAGCACCGTCGGAGGACTTGGCGGCATCGAGGCCGGACGCCAGGCCTGGCGGGTTTGGCTCTACGACGATCGAGGCGTCCAAGGTCGGCTGTGTGAACCAGAGCAGGTGGGTGGGGATGGTGAGGAGTCGTGCCCAGTGGATGAGGCGGTCGATGTTGTGTTCGGGTTGGCCGGTTCTCCGCCGCCGAGCGGCCGGACCGTGCGTTACGCCGGATCACACCGTTCGCCTTGACGAACTCCACCAGGGCACTGATGTCCGACGCCTTCACGTCGTCCATCCGGCGCTCGCCCCACTGGTGCTCGATGCGATTCCAGTAGCTGCTGTACGCCCGCAGCGTCCCAGCGGTCACCGAGGCGCGGACCACCGGCAGATACTCCCTGAACGTCGGCACCTCACGCCGCTGCACGGTTGCCTGCACCAGGTCCGCCGGTGACACCCCGAGCCGCGCCAGCAGCATCCGCGCAGCTTCGATGTCGGCCTCACGGCCGGGTGGCATTACAGCCGTCATGACGATGCCTCCCGCAGCCGCGTGCTCAGCAGCCCGCCGAGCACGTCCTCAAGCACCGCGGGCGGGAGCACGACGAGCAGCCCGTTGACCGGGTCGGCGGCCAGCAGCACCCGCTCACCCAGCGGAAGATGGCACCAGCGCCGCGCCGACACCGGAATCCGCACAAACCCGGGCGACTTGAACTGGAACACACCATGCTCGTCGGCGATGACAAGGACCAGACCGCCGCAGGTGCGGATGCCGAGCGCGTCCCGTCCGTCCAGCCGAGGGCCGCGAACAAGGTGCTGTCGGCGACTCGCCCGTTCGTGTCGACGGTGGCGAGGCCGAACCGGAGTGTGCCGGCTGGCCGCTCTGCCAGCCTGGCCAAAGGCAACGGCCCACGCGATCGCGTCGGGCTGACCGCCGGCGGGACCACGGCACGGGTGTACGGCTGTACAGAGGGGATGACCGGCCGGATCGGCTCTGTGGTCATGTCGACCACCGGACCTCAGCAGGACGGCCATGGACAGGTGGCTGAGATGCCACCGCCGCGTGTTCGAATGCGCTCGAACACGCGGCTCTCAAAAACGGCGTGTGCGCCGGATTCTGGTGTCGAAGGGGGGACGTTGCCCCCAAAGCGTGGCACCTGAGCCACGGCACAGGTGTTCATGCGGAGATCGTAGCGATGCCCCAAGGTCGATTCAACGGGGCTGCACAGGTGGGCGACACGGCCTGATCGCGGCGCACTGCGAGCCGACCCGGCCAGTCGGGAGGGCGTATCACCGGGCTGCCCGGTCGTGACGCGGTCCGCGCCGGTGACCGTCATGGGATGCCCACGCTCCTGGGTCGGAGCTCGTTGAGGCTGAGTGACACGTGCTCGACGAGGCCGCGGAGGGAGGACGGCAGGTTGACCCGAGTGCCCCGGTCTATTCCCGCGTCCAGTTCCTCGGCCGTCGTCGCGTGGACTTCGCGGACTGACTGATCGCGACGTTTCAAAGTAATGTGACAAGCCCGGGGCTTGACGGAGGGCGGTCATGAAGATCACCGGCGAACAGATTCGGGCGGCGCTGGGCGCAAATCCGACATTGACGCTACTTAAGGCGTACTCGCGTGACTGGGTGTTGCCGCTGTTCGCTGAGCACCTCGAGCAGGTTGACGGATCGGTTTCCGCTGAGTGGTTCCACGAACGTGTCTCCGAGGCTCGCGAACGGATTCCGGAATGGCAAGGCAGCCTTACGCCAGCCGAACACTGCCGCGACTGGATCGACAAACGATGGCTGGAGACCGAAGCGCTGAACGGGCGCCTGCGGTACCGTCTGTCGCCGTACTCCTTGCGAGCGCTCAGATTCGTCCGAGAGCTAGTCGAAGGCGAGACAACCGTCAGCGGGGCCCGCCTCGGCTCCATCTCCCATGCGGTGCGGCTCTTGGCTGACATGACCAATCCGGACCGGAATGTTCAAGTGCGGCGTATCGACCAACAGATCGTAGAGCTGCGCAAGCGGCGCGCCGAGATCGCATCCGGCCGGGCACGGCTCGCGACGCTGGATGAAATGAAGCAACAACTGCGCGAGATTCTCGCCATGACCCGGTCTCTACCGGCTGACTTCCGGCAGCTACGCACGATGGTGGAAGGCCGTCACCAGGAGGTTGCACGACGGGCCATGGTCCAGGGACCGCCGAAAGCGGACCTCGTCGAGGAATATCTCCACGAGAATGATCTCCTGTCGAAGACGAGTCAGGGCACGGCGTATCTCGGGTTCTCCCGGATGCTCTCGTCCCGGCAAACCGAACAGCTCCGCGCCGATGTCGACCAGATCCTCTCGCAGGACTTCGCGCAGAGGGATATGACCGCGGCGCAGCGTGCGGAGCTCGACAGCATGCTGTCGAACCTCCTGGCCGCGGAGCTTGATGTGCAGAACAGCTATCTACGCTGGTCCGCATCGCTGCGGCGACTTCTGACGCGTGCCGCCCACGGCCGTCACCAGCGGTTGCTCACGCTGGCTGACCGCGCCCTGCACGCCGGTGCCGGATGGGTACAGGCCCAGCCCGGGCAGCGGTACGTTCCGCTGGAGGTGCTTGGTGTGGGCCCGCTCGCCGTCGTCGACATCTCGCAGACGCAGCTGTGGCGCGACCAGGGTAGTCAAGAGGTCATCGTCGAGGTGACCGAGCAGCGGGCGGCGCTTCCCACGGAGGACCGGGCCGCGCTTCGACTGGCCGCCGGAACCAGCCCGCGCGCCGTGGGGCAGACCATCAACAGGCTGCTGGCCGACCAGTCGCTGGTGACCGGTGCCGAAGTGTTCGACGCCACGCCGGAGGACTTCCAGCGCTTGGGCGCCCTGGTGAGCCTGCTCGACCTTGCGGTCATGCACGGGCACGTCGACGGCGCTCTCGCCGAGACGGTGCGGCTGGCCGGCGACCGGGCCACTGCCCTCATGGCCACGTTGCCGTACGTCGTCTTCGACCGGCCCGTCCCGATCAAGGAGACACGGTGAGCGAAGGCTTCGACCGCCTCGACGACCACTCAGTGGCTGACGACGATCTCGACGAGTACGGCTTCGAAGGCGATGAGCCATCCGGTCCGGGCGGATCGCAGTTGCCCCACGCCGCACGTCGAGCGCTAGCGACTCTGTTGACCAACCGCTTCATCACACGGTCGCGGAACCGTTCCGCATGGGAGGCGCTGCTGACGTTTGAGCACGAGATTCGTGAGCGCCTCGCCGACATGTACCTGCTGCTGGTCATCGACAGGGACTATGAAGTGGCGTTCAAACGGCAGGACCCGGCAGAAGACGCACCGAAGCTGCTGCGCCGCGACAAGCCGCTGCACCGTGACGCGTCCCTGTTGCTGGTGTTCCTGCGAAAGGAGCACACATACTTGGACGCGACCGACGAGCCGGTCATGATCACTCGAACTCAAGTGGCCGAGTTCCTGCGCCCCTTTCGGGAGTACGACGACGGCGACGAAGCGCGTCTGGAGCGCCGGGCGGACGCCGCCATCCGCGCCGTGGCCGAGCTGCGGCTGATGACCCCGAATCCGGACGCGGACTATCTGTTCACCGTCTCGCCCGCAGTGGTCCCGCTCATCGGCGTCGACGAGGTCATGCGTCTCGAACGGTACTTCGTCGAGGCAGCCCAGGCTGCAGACGTGAGTGACGATTCCGCCAACGGGGAGCCGACGTGACAGCCCCTCGTGCGGCTGCGGTACCGAACCCGGAGAATGTGTTGCCCTTCATCGTCACTGACGGGCAGGGCGCGAGTCAGTTCCGGATCAGCCTGGTGCAGATTCTCAATTGGGGTGCGTACTCGGGCCTGCAGACCATGACAGCGGCGCGGTCAGGAACCGCGATCGTCGGCCCGTCCGGACGCGGGAAGTCCACGTTGTTGGACGCCATGGCTTCGGTCATCCTGCCCAACCCGCAGGAGTTCAACCAGGCTGCCCGTGACGATCGCGGCAAGAAGCGGGAACGGACCGTGTACTCCTACGCGCGCGGTCACACGGACCAGCGCAAAGACGAAAACCGGCGCTCCTCGACGACGAACTACCTACGACCGCCCGGCGGGCCAGGGTTCCCCAGCGGTGCGGCAATCACCTGGGAGACCGGCGACGGTCGGCGCGCGACTTCGTTCCGGCTTGCCTGGGTGGGTTCCGACGCCGACGGACCGGAGGCGATCAACAACGCCACGGTGTATGGATTCGTCAACGACTACTTCGATCTTGCGCAGCTCAACGGAATCACCGCCGTCCGACAGGGCGCGTCCCCATTGTCGAAGACCTCGCTGGAGCGTCTCATCGATCAGAATCGCGGTGACGTCGTGGATGCATCGCAGGCGCGGGTGCACGCGAAGATGCGCACCGTCATGGGGATGGGTTCAACCGACGAGTCGCAACGCCTCGCCATGCAGTTGCTGCGGCGAGCTCAAGCGTCCAAGGGCATCTTCTCTATCAATGCGCTGTTCAAGGATTTTGTGCTAACCGAGCCGCTCGCGCTGACCCGGTGGGACGTCGCCCTTGAGGCCTACCGGGAAGCGTCACGGCTTTACGAGGAGTTCGGCGCGGCGCGGCGCCGTACACAGACGCTGGCCCCGCTACCCGTGATCGCCGAGAAGTACAGCGCGGCCGGCTCCGACTATTCAGCCAAGAGCCGGCTGCTGAGGCAGGACGGGGACGGCCCGACACGGATACACGTCTGGCATGCCGAGAAGATCGCTGAGTGGGCCGATGTCGCCATCGACGACAACCGGCTAGCCAAGGCAGCGATCGACGAACAGCATGCGGACGCCGTGAAGGCGGCCGAGGCGGCCGATAGACGGGAAAAGGAGACGATCACTCGTCTCACCGCGGCCGGAGGTGACCGTTCGGAGCTGATCAGACTGCACCTCGAACATGCGAAGGAGGCGCTGGGGCGGGCTGAGGAGGTGCGCCGTCGTACCACGAGCCGCCTCGCCGTGTTCGGATTGCCACTGCCCACCTCGCCTGGCGACGTGACCCTCACGCATGCCAGTCTCGACAACCTCGCCGCTCAAGAGCAGACGGTGTTGACGCGCGAGTCCGAGGCAGCAACGAGGGCCGCAGGACAGCTCTGGCAGCTTCGCCAGAACGTCGATGCGAAAGACCGCGAGCTTGCCGGACTACGATCACGCCGCAGCCTCATCCCCGAGGAGGCTGATGAACGTCGTATGCGCATCGCCTCCGACCTGGACATGGAGATCGACCGGCTCCGCTACGCAGGCGAGCTGCTCCAGCTCAAACCTGAGCACCGCCGGTGGGAGAAGGCCGTCGTCGGCTTGCTCCTGCCGTTGTCAAGTACCCTTCTAGTCGATGGCCGTGAGTTCGCCAGTGTTCGCCGATACGTACACGACCACGACATGCGCGGATCGATCACGCTCGCCCTCGCCACCCCCGACGCATCGATGCCCGCGGTGCCGGCGGGTGGTGTCCCAGCGCTGCTCGACATCGCCGATCATCCGTTTCGAGGCTGGCTTGCCGGCGAACTACATGAGACCGTGAACTACTGGTGTGTGGAGACCGACACGGAGCTGGACCACCGGCGTCCCGACTGGGCACGCGGCTCGATCACGCCGACTGGCATGCGCACAGGCTCACGCCAACGATTCACGAAGGATGACCGTCGCCTGCGTTACCCCTGGCTCGGATGGGACACCCATCGGCTGCTGCAGGAACTGGCAGACGAGCTCGAGTCCGTCAAGCGTGAGCTCCAGGTCGCCAAGGTGGCGGCCGATGAGGCCGACCTGCGGCGCAACAAGGCACGCGGGCGGCTCGAGGCGCTGCAATCGATCCGCATCGACCTGGTGTGGGACCAGATCGACACGTCGGCCACGCAGAGGCGCATGGCCGAACTCGAGCCGCAGCTTGCGCAGGCCAACTCTCCCGAAGTTACGCATCTGACCGAACTGCTTCCGAAGCAGCGTGAAGAGGCCATCATCGCCAGGCGCGATGTGAAGCTCTGCGAGGACGAGCAGGCGAGACTCGACCAGGAATGGGGCGACCTCGTGACCGTCATGGACGAGGCCAAGGACCAGGTCGAGGCCTCGGTGCCGCTCGACCGCGACGAGCGCGGCGCGCTCGCCGCAACCCCGTTCGCCGCGCCCGCCGGCGTTGCCGGGGTCACCGCCAGTCTGAGATCGGCCATGGAACACCTGCGCGGCCAGATCGAACGGCATCGCGACAACCGAGAGCAGCTTGAGGCTGCGGTGGTGGGCCACATTGCCGCCTACCGGAATCTGGACGAGCGAACCGCACGCGAGACGGACGGTACAATCGACTCGCTCCAGTCGGTGCTGGCGATCTATCAGCAGCTCGTCACCGACGATCTGCCACGCGCGAAGAACGCATGGCTGGCGAAGGTCGACGAAGACATGAACCGGCAGCTGCGCGGGCTGCTTGTCCAGATCGACGATGACGCTCGCAGCATCAAGCGTGGGCTTGATCCCATCAACGGCGTGTTGCGTCACGTGCGCTTCCGGGCGGATGCCACATTGAGCATCGAATCGGTCGAACGGCCGAGCAGCGACCTCAAGGAGTTCCGCCAGATCATCACCCGATACACGAGCAACACCGTTGGTATGGACACCGAACGGAATGCCGACGAGGTCGAGAAGTCATTCACGCGCCTCCGCCAGCACCTGGCCAAGCTCGACGACCAGTCCAAAGCCGGGGAGGCCTGGCGGCGTCGAGTGTTCGATGCGCGCGAGCACGTCGAGTTCCAAGCCATCGAGACCCGCCCTGACGGGGTCGATGTCGTCCATGACGGTGTCTCTGGCATGAGCGGCGGCGAAGGCCAGGAACTGATTGCGTTCATCCTCGGCGCTGCACTCCGGTTCCGCCTCGGCGACGGCCACGAAGGGCCACCTAGATACGCATCGATCATCCTCGACGAGGGTTTCGTAAAGGCTGACAGTGACTACACGGGCCGAGCTCTGTCGGCCTTGCGGGCCCTAGGCTTCCAGCTGATCGTCGGGGCCCCCAGAGAGAAGGCGACCGCCTTCGAGGGCTACGTAGAAACGGTGGCCTACATCAACGTCGACGTCGACGAGCCGGCGCGTGTGCGTATCTATCCGATGACCATGACCGAGGCGCTGCGGCTCGAGGAAGAGGAGTAGGCGCTGTGCGCGATGCCTCCACGGTGCTCCCTCAGATACGCGCCCGGTACCGCAACAAGTGGCGTGATTGGCTCCTGCGTGACTCCGAGGCCGCATGCTCGTTCTCCCTCGACGCGCCGTCGGCGCAGACCATCGCCCGCGATTCCGCCGTGGTCGGCCGATGGGTGCGGGCTTGGCGGGACTGGTCCAGGGCGCACCCGACCGCGCAACTGCGCACCGCAACCCGACAAACTGTTGTGGGTACCCAAGAGGTACCTACCCATCTTGACCTGACCACGGTCGAGGATCTCGTTGCACTTGACCGGGACCTCAGCAGCCACTGGTCGACGGCGAGCGTCAGATGGACTCTGCTGAAAGCCCTGCCGCGCGGAGCGTCCGCGGCGCGGCTGCGCCCGCATCTACAACAGATCGTCGATCTGGAACCTGCCGATTTCAAGATCCTCATCGATGCTGCGGTCTGGTTCACCGAACACCCACGTTCTGGACTGACGATCCGCCAGGTGCCTGTCGTGGGGATGCACACCAAATGGCTTGCGCGGCATCGCTGGCTCGTTCTCGCCTGCCTCAACCTCACCCCCCGGTCGGACTTCGGCACCGAGCAACTAGAAGAGGATCTGGACCAGGACGATCTGGACCCGCTGGGGCTGGTGTCCCTGCCCGCACATGTGGATGTGATCCTGGTCGATCCTGCCGATCGAGCACTGGTGGGTGGCCTCCGACACGTCAGCGCGCCCCTGCCTGAAATCGATGTGTTGCCCGTCCGCCCCCGGACAGTTCTCATCGTCGAGAACAAGGAGTCCGCGTACCTGATTCCGGACCAAACTCGTACCGTGATCATCCACTCGTTGGGCAACCATCTCAATGTGCTGAGCAACATCGGCTGGCTGAGCGGTGCGCGTCATCTGTATTGGGGTGACCTCGACCGCGCCGGACTCACCTTGCTGTCTCGGGCCCGTACCCAACTTCCGGGCCTCGTTTCCGTCCTCATGGACCCGGTCACGCTCGAAGAACACAAGGCTCTTGCCGTCGGAGACGAGACGCGAGCCGACACACCGGAACCCAACCTCACAGACGCCGAGGCAGCTTCCTTGGCCGCGATTTCCACCGACAATGGAACCTACCTCCGCCTAGAGCAGGAACGCCTTCCGGCGTGGTTCGTCCTGGAACGGTTGAAGTGGACTTTGGATGGCGTCGCCCAGGAATAGCAAATAGCGAGTCAGATTGATATGCAGCAGCGAGTCGACGGCCGAACTGTGAGCACGGTGCTCGATCGGAGTAGGTCGCGGGGCATATGCGGCGCCGAGCGCGCCGCGCGGTCACGTGCTCAACGGACGTTCGGAGAGCGGCTTCCCGTCGGGGCGGTGCGTAACATGGAAGGTGACCGACCTTGCCTTCCCTCTAGCGGCGGTAAGCCGGCGGCCACGGCAAGCGAGTCGGGCCGTGTATGCCAGCGCAGCCGGTCAGCGGAATCTCGCGTCTTCGCGGGGCAACGGTGACTGGAAACCGATGCCGGTCGTCAACTCCCTGAAGCTGGTATGCATTTTGACGAGGCGCTCCATCGGGTCGCTGTAATAGGAGACCTCGTCGTCTGGAATTGAGTGAGGGTCACGCGGGCATGGTCTGGCGCCGTCTCCCGCCCTAGCGCTGGCGAATGCCTGCTTGTTCGCCTCGTGTACCCGGTCGTAGTGATGCGGTCGGTGACCGGAATACCACAGGTAGGAGATGTCGTCCCACACTCGGTCACAGCGGTCGCGGGTAGTGCCCCAGTCGGCGATGTGGACTGTTGGATGGCGCTGCATGAAGTCGCAGAAGTTGCGGAGTTCCTGCACCGCGAACGCCGCCACATAGAGCAGGGCGAGCTCGGCACTGTAGTGGTTGTACGACGGCACGTTGAAGTTGTTCCGGCCATGTCTGGTCGTTGTCGGGTCCGGATCGACCATTTTCGGTCGACCGTCCATCCGTTGACGGGCATTATCGCGCTTGGCGGGGTGGGCCTGGTGTGGTCAGCATGAGCAACGAGCAGCTTTCTCGCCATGGCCCGGGAGGATCCGGTGCTGACCGAGGCGATGGCGGTCCTGTGGCCGCCGCAGCTCGCCGAGGTCGGGTTCCGGGGGCGGGGACCTGCGTGCAGTGCAGCCGGGCGAGAGGGCGCCTGGGTCGACCTGACACGGAGCACGACGACGCGTGCCGGCGACTGCCGCAGTCCGCGACGTCGCTCGCCATGAGCAGTTCTCCTCGTCGGGCGCCGCGGGCGCAGTCAGACCGTCGCGGTCGGCGGCTGGCAGCGATTGGCGGATGCGGTGTGACGGGCGGCTTACCCGGCTCTGCTGGCCGGATCTGGGTCGGGATGGCGTTGGTCGCGTTGTTGCTGCGTGGCATGGCGGACGTCGTTCGTGGCGGTCGTGATCTGGCCGATCTGGTCGGCTAGGTGGGGGTGGCGGTCGATGAGGTACTGGCGCAGGGCGGCGAGCCGGGCAGGCAGGGTGACGGCGTCGGCCGCGCCGAGGGCGACGTGCAGCGCGTCGAGGTCGCTGGCGGCTGTGGCGGGCAGATCGGTGAGTGCGGCGACCTGGCCGGCGATGCGCCGCAGATCGGCGGTGTGGTCGTTGGCCCAGCGGGCTACTGCCCGGGTACCGGCACGGTGATCGCGTTCGGCGCGGACCCGGCCCTCCCGGGTGGCGGCCGTGCCGTCTGTGGGGTTTCCGCTGGCGGTTCGCAGGTAGCGGCGTTCGGCGGCCTGCCGGCTGGCCACGCCCATGGCCGTGGCCAGGCCCTGCCAGCTGACCCCGGCGCGGCGGGCGGCGGCGACCAGTTCCGGCTCGATGTGCTCGAGCTGCTGCTGCAGTGTCCGCAGCAGCGTCAACGCAGTCAGGATGTGTTCCGGCTGGACGTCGTTGCCGTCGTTGGTGCGGGCGAGGGTGGTGAGCACCGTATCGAGCGCGATGGCAGGCGCGGTGGCGTGGTCATTGGGGCCGGCTGTGGTGGTGATGGCAGCGCCTCTCGACATCGGTCGTCTTCTCGTTGACGTGCGGCTTGTCGTCCAAACGACGACGTGATACAACGAAGGTATCGCGCATTGACTGTTCCGTCGAGTCCAGGAGGTGCACCAATGTTGATGCGCAGCGAACCGTTCACCGAGGTCCACCGCATCGCCCAGCAGCTGCTCGGCGCGACGGCCGCCGGCACCTGGTCACATCCGGCCGCTATGCCGGTCGACGCGTACCGCAGCGGCGACGAATTCGTGATCGCCTTTGATCTGCCGGGCGTCGGCCAGGACGCGATCGACGTCGACGTCGAACGCAACGTACTCACCGTGCGATGCGAACGGCGTCCGGTCGACCTCGGCGACGAAGCCCAGGCGGTCCTGTCGGAACGACCGCTCGGGGTGTTTTCCCGTCAACTGTTCCTCGGCGACGCCCTGGACACCGACAACATCCAGGCCTCCTACCACAACGGGGTCCTGGTGCTGCGGATTCCGGTCCGCGAACGGGCGAAGCCCCGCAAAATCACCGTTGCTGGACTCTCCGGCACGGACCAGAAGGTCCTCAACAGCTGAGGTTCGGCCCGCAACCCGCTCCGTGGCAACTCCCCGGGCACCAGGGGCGGCAGCACACTGCACGAGAGGAGGTGATCGGTGATGCCGGGTGCGCGCACAGGGCTGTCACCCGAGTGGGACCGGGGATTCGACGCCGCATTCGTTGAGCTCATCAGCCATGACCACGACTTCGTCGACACCGAGTTCACGTCGCTCACCACCGCGAACTGGCCGGCACCGCCCGCCAGCCCGCCAGCGGCATCGTCGCGGCAGAACCAGACACGCAACGACACCTGAGCGTCACACCCGCTGGCCGCTGGCGGCCGATGAAGCCACCGGCCGGCGGGTGGTCGGCGCACCCGATCGCGGGTGCGGCAGGCACGGGCTGGCAAACCCTTTCCCGCGAAGCTCCATTTGCATGGCCGCAGCGTGCCGCCGCGCGGCGGGCTTCGGCGCCTCCTGCGCAGCACATCAATACCGGAGTGGATCAGTAGTGCCCCACGATCACACCGGGCTCCTCGAGGCAGGGGTCTGGTTGAACCTTGACCACCGCGCCACGGTGGGCAGAGCGCGCCGTACCGCCGAACATCTCGGCCACCTGGTCGGCTTGCAGCCGCATCGGCTGGCCCAGCTGGCCATGGTGGTCACCCAGGCGGCCACGAACGTGATCAAGCATGCTATCGACGGCGCCATCCTCATCCGGCCGGTCCGCGCCGCACGCCAGGGCGGGGTCGAGGTGATCGCCACCGACCGCGGCCCTGGGATCGCCGACGCCCAGGCCGCCGTCCGCGACTGCCGCCTCACCGCGGCAACTCCCGGCCCCCTCATCGACCCGCTCACCTGGGAAGCCGCCTGGCGGGATCGGTATTCACATCCGGGCGTCGGTACCACCCTGGCCGCACAGATCTGGCCCGACATCGCACCGCGGCCGCACCTGGCCTCCGGCACGACGCGACCGCTCACCGCGCACCTGCCCTGCGGCGACGGATATGCCGTCCAGACCACCGCCCGCGGCGTGCGGGTGCTGCTGGCTGACGGGCTCGGGCATGGACCGCTCGCCGCCCGCGCGACCACCTCCGCCATCGAAACCTTCAACCGCATCCCGGCGACCTCGCCGGCCGACGCCCTGACTATCCTGCATCAGGTCCTGCGCGACACCCGGGGCGCCGCCGTCGCGATCGCCGAACTCGACACCACCACGCTCCTGATCCGGTTCGCGGGCGTCGGCAACCTGACCTGCGCAACCATTAGTCCGACGGGAACGCGGCGCCCGCTGCGATGCCAGCCCGGCATCGTCGGCCGCCACCTCCCAACGGTGCACGAGCAGTACACGCCCGTCACGGCTGGAGACGTATTCATCATGCACTCCGACGGCGTCACCGCCCGGTGGGACCCGCTCCACTTTCCCGGACTGTTCGCCCACGCGCCGCAACTCATCGCCGCAACCCTGCTCCACCACGCCAGCACACGCCGCGACGACGCCAGCGTCCTGAGTATCCGCGTGCCAGCCTAAGTGCCGAAATCACTGCCGCCTGGCCACAGCCGCTGCGACCGACCAAGGAGCGGTAGCCGTGGCAACCGCGTACCCGGTCGGCCTCAGGGCCAGCGTCATGGTCACGCCATTCGCGCTTCATTCGGTCCGCGCGATGGTGAAGAATCCGAAAGCATGTCGTTCGATGTCATCGAACGCGTCGCCTGAGCGATCGTACGAGCACGCAACGCTGTCGCAATAGGCGCTGAGCTAGTCAGCCGCGCAACCCAGGCTGTGACAGTTCGACGAGGACTCGCGAAGCCAGCGTCGCCGTGCGCAGTGCAGCCGCGGCGCGGCGTGAGCCCCGCCGCGTGCCGTTCGTGATCGGCGGGGCCAACCAGCCGACGCGCGCGCCAAGATACGCCGGAGCCTCATGCCGCCGTCCTGCGGTCGGCAACGCGATCGTCGGCCCGGTCGATAGGGACCGTTCCGTCTGTCATTCCCATGAGGAGCTGCAGGGCCAGGAACCGGGTCTGCCACGAGGGCCGGTCCAACGGCCGCGGGACAGGACCGGCCAGCTGCGTCGACGTCAGGCCGGCCTGGGGCGTCGGCCGGTATGCACACGATCGTCTCGATCGGTGCACTGTATTTGGCGGAGCGTGGGCCGCGCGATTTCCGGACACGGCGCGGGAGCTTCGGCCGCCCACCGGCCCGTGGTCGCCGAGGCGGGTCGCCGACGTCGGCGGGCTTGCCACCCTTGGCGTATGCGCCGGCGGAGGGATAGCGAAGGCACGACTAAAACCGTGACGCGGAGGCCGTCATGAGCGCACTGACCGCCGAGTCGTCCGCGAGGGGATCTGTTCGCGGTGCGTGGCACGTCAGTCGAGTTGGATGTTGTCGAAGATGAGGGTGCCGGTTTTCGGGGGTTGTGTCCGGCCGTCGATGGTGGCGTTGAGGGTGGCGTGTCCTCGGTATTGCCGGTATCGCAAGGCTTGTTGGATGTCGGTGCGGAGCAGGTCGGTGTCGGTGACGTCGATGGTGATGGTCTCGGGGTTGTCCGGGTTGTGCCAGGAGAATTGGAGGTGGTCGGTGAGCAGGTCGGCTCGGTGTGGGCGGTGGCGTTCGACGGTGAGGTCGCCGCGGCGGTCGGTGACGGTGAGGTGGTCGTCGCGGAACCGGACGAGGAACGGCAGTGTCAGTTCGCCGGTGGATGGTGTGCTGCGATCCGAACCGAAGATGAGGATTTCGTCGCCGAGTCGGCCGTGGGCTCGGTAGCCCTCGCAGAGGTATTCGGTGACGGGGACGTTGCACCAGGTGTGGTCGTGGTAGCCGTCGCCGTGAACTTGGCGGGTGTGGCCGTGGGTGGTGAGCGTGCCGGTGACGTGGGCGTGTGGCATGGCGATGAGCCAGCCGATGTAGTGTTCGCGCGCGCTGACGATCTTGCGGCCGGTGCCGAGTCGTACCGGTGGGACGGTGGCGTTGAACGTCAGGTTCAGTGAGATGTGCGGGTCGTTGACCACGAGGTGGCAGTGGTGCAGGTCGCCGGTCAGCGTGTTCGGCCCGATCCGGACTTCGCTGTGGTCGCGCCGGGCGGCGAATTCGCCGCCGGCGAACACGGTTTCCGCTGTCAGGGAGACGCCGTTCGGGTTGTGGTAGTGGACCAGCGCGATGGGGGTGAGGTCGCGGTCCGGGTCGCCGCCGGGGTCTTTGGTGGCGAGTGTGACGGTCACGATGCTGTCGTCGTTGAGGTGCGCGTCGAGGTACCAGTACTCGGCGTGGCCGGGGCCGGTCGGCTCGCGGATGGCGTTCTCCCAGCTCGAGACGTGCTCGGTCAAGCCCAGCCGGTGCATCGCCGCCTCGCCGGCCTCGTTACCGAATCGGTCGATGACGAGCGGCGGGAAGGCGTCCACGTCATGTCTCCAAACGCAAGGGGCCAGCGTGAACCTCGCACTTCCGCACAGCCCGTGCGGCGAGACACGGAAATCCTGGTCTTGTGCGGCATGTCTGCAAGGCGACAAGGCCGCCCGCTAGGCTGACACCGGCTACTGGCACGGACTTTGAGTTGCTCTAGATGTAACACCTACCACTGCCCTGAGTGCCTAAACCGTCTCGTCAGCCAGCGCCGGGGATTCCGGAAGTTCCCGGACGCTGTGGTTGAGGCGCGTTTCCTCGGGTGGCGTTCGCCGGAGCAAGCATGTTAGGGGACGGCTGCTCGGGTAGAACCATTGGCGGCTAGCCGGAGCCGTTTCAGGAAGTGGCCGTGCCCACCTCGTGGGATCGGTCCGTGATTGACACGCAGCAGCCACCTCGGGGGAGGGAACATGGCGACGCGGGAACGCAGGCAGACGAGCCGACGAGAGGCCGCTGGATTGGCGGCGAAGTCTGCGGCAGGGGCGTCCGGGCGCGCGCCGGCCACGGCGGCCCATAACCGGCCGGCCCGCAGCCGGTCGGACCGCAGCGCCGCACGGTCCGAGGCGTCGTCGCAGACGTCGGTGACTTCGAAACCCGCGACGGCGAGGGCCCCCTTCGAAAAGGCCTCGCCGCCCCGCGGACCGTTGCGTTCGCCGGCGTCCGCGCGGCCGGATCGCCGCCATCCGCGGGCGGATGCGCCGACCAACGCTGAACGGGCCACGATCGGCAAGGCGGCCCGGGCGAAGGTGCCGGTGGAGGCGCTCGCCCGAGTCGAGCTGAATCCGGGCCGTGATCCGGTCGGCCTGCTACGGGCGACCGTGGCGGTCTGCTGGGATTGCGCGGACCTACGTGTGACGGGTTGCGATGCCGGTTAGGGGGTCCGGACGGCGAGGAGCGCTACGTCGTCCTCGTGGTCGGGTCCGGCGAATGTTGTGTAGAGCGTCTGCAGCAAGTCCGGTAGCGGTGTGGTCGCGAGACCGGCGAAGGTGTGTAGCAGTTGCTGTTCCCGGTCGAGGTAATGCTGGCCGCGGGATTCGATGAGTCCGTCGGTGTAGAGCAGCAGCGTCGATCCCGGCGGCAGCGGATGGGTGTGGTCGGAGCGTGGCCGGGTCGGGTCGACGCCGAGGAGCAGATCGTGCCCGGTCAGGATGGTGACGGTCGTGCCGGTAGCGAGCAGCGGGCGGGGGTGGCCGGCGTTCGACCAGTGCAGTATGTGCCCACCGGCGGGGTCGGGTTCCACTACGGCGAGTAGGGCGGTGGCCATGATCGTGTCGCCGAGGGTGTGGTTGGCGGCGTCGAGGCGGGCTAGCAGCGCCGACGGCGTCTCCTGCCGGTCGGCGATCAGCAGCCGCAGCTTGCTGCGGAGCTTGCCCATCAACGCGGCCGCGCCGATGTCGTGCCCGCTGACATCGCCGATGGTGATGGCGAGACGCTCGGCGTCGATGCGGATCACGTCGTACCAGTCCCCGCCTACCTGTTCGCTGCGGACGGCGGGTTCGAACTGGGCAGCGACCTCGAACGGCGCCACGTCCGGGACCGCGCTGAGCAGCGCCCGCTGCAGTACGGCGGCGACGGTCTGCCGGGCCGCCAGGAACTCAGCACGCTGCAGGGCCTGCGCCACGTAACCAGCTAAAGCGGCCAGGACCGCCTGCTCGGCCTCGCCGAGCGCATTCGGTTGTTCCCACACGAAGGTCAACGCCCCGACCGGGCCGGTCGGGCTCGGCAGTGGCACGCTGGCCGCGGACTGCCAGCCCATCTGGGTGAACGTGTCGACGGCGTCCGGCGTCACCGCCTGCACCGCCGTCAGGTCTGGCAGCAGGACCGGCGCGCCGGTACGGACTGCCAGCGCGGACGGAGTCGCCGCGGTGTCCGGATAGCGGTCCCACCGGTCCGCGACCTGGGGTGGCAGCGTCTGGCTCGACCGCAGGTCCATACGGCCGTACCCGTCGTGCAGAGACAACCCGATGTACGCCGGATCCAACGTGCCGGTGACTAGGTCCCGGAGCGCGTCGATTACGTCGGGGGCGGTGCTGGTCTCCGCCAGGGCGACACTTGCGTGCAGCAGAAGCTGGCTGCGGTCGAACGCCGCGTCCGTCTGTACCCACCGGGCCTGCGCATCGCCCGCCTGGTGCAGCGCGTCGCTGTGGGCGATCCGCAGCCGCAGAGTGTCCGAGCAGGCCGCTGCCAGATCCTCCAGCAGGGCCAGTTCGTCCGGCGTCCACCGGCGGGGGGCCGTGTCGATCGCGCACAGCGTCCCGAGCACGGCGCCGTCGTCAGCGGTCAGCGGCATCCCCGCGTATGCCACCACCTCGAGCTCCGGGACGGCGAGATTCCCGGCCACCCGCGGATCGGACCGGGCGTCCTCGATCACCAGCGGTGCAGCGGCGATAACAACGTGCTGGCAGAACGAATGTGACAGCGGGGTCTGCCGGCGCTGCTGCCACGGATCGGTCAGCCCGTACGCGCCGGGGAAGACCTGCCGGTCCGCCTCGACGAGACTGATCAGCGCCACCGGCACGTGCAACACCCGCCGGACCAACGAGGCGAACCGGTCAAACGTCGTGTCCGGGGCCGCCGTAAGACCCGTCCGTGCCAGCACACCAGGGCGCTCATCGTCAGCCGGGAACGTCGCACCGTCACCACTGCCCACGCAGGTCCTATCTCGAACTCGACGAAACACCCCGCACAGCTCTGGTATTGCCAGTCGGCGGCCAGCATGCAACCCCAGAGCATACCGGCGGAACGTCGCAGCTTCGGCCAGCCGCCGCCGTCCGGCAGCGATGACGTCCCGGTGGATGATGCTCCATCCGTCGATCTCACGAGATCGTTCCGTGTGTAACCTGCTACGCCGGAGGACCGAGAAGAGTTAGTGTTCGTGCTGTCGCGGAATGCGCCGCGGCGGCGGACGATGACCTACAGGGGCACATAGGGTCGACGTGTTGCCGGTCCTACGCGCTTACGCGGAAGATTCGACAGCGCATGAGCGGTTCCTCATTCCAGCGAGCCTGGCCACGCGGCATGGTCTCGCTCGGTCCCGGCACCGAGGCTGACGGGTTGGCATCGCCGAGCCGCCTCGGGTCACGTCGGCGACATTCATCCCTCGAGCGCCCGGCGCCGTCGGCTTTGGAAGGTTTGCGTACCGCACATCCTGGTAAATCGAAGGATGTCCCCGCTTCCGTACTGCCCTATCGACTGCGGTGACGGGTCGACGCCGCTGCGGCGGGCGGGCGCATCAGCGCACCGCCCGCCCGCAATCACGTCTTCGCCCTGCGTCGCTCTGGTGGCGGGCCAATCGAATGGCCGGGCACGATGGTCGCCGTGATCGTCGCGCCCGCCGCTGGACGACCGCCTTGAGTCGTGCTCGACGCGGTTATGAAGCGTGTGACGTACTGACGTACGTCAGTGAGGACGCCGGCTATACCGTGGCTCGGGTCGCGACCAGTCGCAGCAGAGACGAACTGCTCACGATAATCGGGGCGCTGCTCGGCGCTCAGCCCGGGAAAAGCTCCGTCTCGTCGGACGGTGATCGAGCCACCCGAAGTACGGGCGGCAGTTCGAGGTCGAGTCGTACACCACGGTCCTGCCCGCCACCATCCCGGGCATTCAACCCCTACTTCGGCTCCGGCCTGGTCAAGGGCGTCGGGCCGGTGTTCACCGAACGGATCGTCACCCACTTCGGCCTCGACACGCTCCGCGTCGTCGAGGAGAAACCTGGCCGGTTATCGAGGTCCCGGGGCTGGGCCCGGGACAAACCGCCAAGATCACCGCCGCGTGGCAGGAGCAAAGGCGATCAAGGAGGTGGATGGTCTTCCTCCAAGTCGTCGGCGTGTCCACGTCCCTGGCGGCGGTGCGAATCTTCAAGCAGTACGCCCAGGAGTCGATTCCTGTCGTGCAGTCCAAGCCGTAACGGCTCGCCAGCGAGGAGGGGGTGGCCCGGGAGCTGGTACACGGACCGGACGGGCCAGCGATCGCGGTGTACCTCGTGCCGTTCCATCGCGGCGAGACCGGTCTCGCCAGCTACTGCTGGAGCGGGCCGGCCGGATGCCGCACGTTGCCGGCGTCGACTGGGCCAAGGCCCTCACCTAGCTGCGCGCCCGCACCGGCATACCCTTGCCGCGGAGCTGCAGCAAGCGGTGCGTTTCGCGTTGACGTCGAAGGTCGCGTCCTCACTGATGGTCCCGGCTGCAGCGTGAGCTTCATCGTCCGTTCCATCGTCACCCTCGCCGCCGCGAAGAAAGCGAAAGTCGCCCTGGTCGCCCCTGCCGGCCGGGCGGCGAAACGCCTCGCCGAGCTCACCGGCCACCCCGCCGTGATCGTGCACCGGCTGCTGCAGCTACGTCCCGGCGGCGACGCCGCCTTCGACCGCAACAACCCTAGACTTCGACGTCCTCGTCTTGGACGAGGGGTCAATGCTCGACCTGATCCAGACCAATAAGCTGGTCAAGACGGTCCCGCCCGGCGCGAACGTGCGACCTCGTCGGGGCGTCGACCAGCTGTCGTCGGTCGGTGCCGGCGAGGTCCTGCGTGACGTCCTCGCCACCGACAACGCGCCGCAGATGCAGCTCGCGCAGGTTCCGGCAGGACGCCCAGGTCGGGGGTCGTGGTCAACGCGCACCACATCAACGCCGGGGATCCCCACAGCTGCAGGGTATGACCAACCTTTTCCTGTTCTCGTGCGAGGAATCCTATGAGGCCGCCGCGCTGACCGCCGACGTGGCCTGCACCCGCATCCTGGCGAAGTCCGGCCTCGAGCCGCGCCGCGACATCCAGGTCCTCACCCCGATGCACCACGGCCCGGCCGGCGTCGCCCCTGCAACGCAACGCGCTCTGCACAGCCGTCATCCGCGACAAACAGTTCGTCGTCCTGTTCGGGTCCCGCCGGCCCTGCGCACCGTTGGTGGCGGCCGCCGCGCACCGCCCTGACCCACCGAGTCACCACCTGAACCGGCAGTAGTCCAGACGCCGGTGACGGCGTCGGCGACGAGATTGTTCGCGCACCGCTGCGCCTCCGCGGCGAGGGGTGCGGTCGGCTGGTTGAAGTAGGTCGCCGGACAGCCGAGCTGGTAGGTGTGTAGGACGTACGGCCGACTTCGGGTCCGCTCGGCCTCGGCGGCTGCCCACTCCATCGCGGTGGTCGCCTCCGGCGAGCCGTCGACGTCGGCCACGATCCGCTGTGGCGCGAGGCGGCGACGTCTAGCGCCAGACCGGCGTGGGCGGAGAACGCGGTGAACTGCTCCAGGTCGGCCGCTCCAAAATGGCCCGTGCCGGTGGGCGACCATGAGCACCTCGTGAACACCGTGGTTACCGGTCGCCGGCGCGGCCATGGTGGCGCCCATCTGCAGTACGATCCGGATCGCCTCGGCGGTACGCGCATCGACCGACGGGTCGGGCACGAACGTCGGCTCACCGCTGCCGAGCACGCTATCACTCAGCGTGGCGCGCCGAAGTCACAGCGGGACAGCAGCACCGACCCCGCGTCGAGCGCCAGGGCGACATTGCCGAGCGTCGGTTTGACGACCACGAGTGGCTCAGGGTCAGGCCCCGAGCGCGTCGTCGGGCCCGTGTCGCGGATGTCTCTCCGCATACGGCGGCGGAGGTCTCCAGCGCGGGCGCAGGGTGGCTCGCCCGCCTTCGGTGCGCGGTCCCGGATGGTGCCGGCATCCTCGTGGTCGTTCATGCCCATCATGCTGCCCGCCGGAGAGGTCCGACAGCGTGGGACGCCGCGTCGAAGGTGCAGACTGCTGTTCCCGCCGCTCAGCGGAACCCCGACCGGGAGGCCAGCACCTGGTCCGGCACCGGATCCGGTCCTGCCGCCAGCCGGCAGCCTCTCAGCTGTGGCGATTGTGTCGAGCGTACGAGGTGGCGATCGAAGCCGGTCGAGCCGGCCACGAGCGTGCCAGCCACACTGGCGGTCCCGCCATCGCTATGCTCGGGGTCGCACCCTGATACCTGGTAGCTGCCGCAGCGGGTGTGACGTAATCCGCTGGTGAGTCGCCAGCGCCGATGCATAAGTTCTCGACCTGCAGGGATTCGATCCGCCATCGCCACTGTCATTGGACCGGAGCTGCAGCATGAGTTGGTACAGCGATGAGCAGGTCAGCCTCTTCTGCACGCCGTCGGCCGTGGTAGAACCTGAGCCGGCTCGACGGGTCATCGTCACTGACGAGCACGCCATGGAGCGGTTGCGCTCGCCGTTTTCGGTGCCGGGTGGGTTGGCCCAGTCCACACTGACGCAGCCCGGGTACTCGAACTGACGGATGCCAGCCAGTCGCAGCAGGCAGTTGGCCGGACGTTGCACGCCATCCGCGACACCTCGACGGGGCAGGTTCGTGCCGTTGCACTTGCTCGCCATCGCAATCCGGATGGAGGCTGAACCGCGAAGCCGCACGAGCTCCACGCAGCTGATGATGGATAGGTCGGCAGCCGTATGTCCACTGCCCGCGGTGGCGGATCAGGCACGGGAGGCGTTTGCCAGACATCAGCGCGGCTGTCAGCTCGACGGCAGGGGCATGCGATACCGCCAGGGTGTTGGGGCGCAATCGCAACGGTGGCCTTCCGCGCGCAATCCGCGCGAGGTGACCGGGTGACGGCCACGATTCTCCCCGGCTGCGGCGGACGTGACCCTCGCCCGGAAAGATTGTTGGGTGGGGTCCGCGTTCAAGTCGGCATTTGGGGTAGGTGGCACAGGAGTCCAACTTGCGGCTGCGCGTTGACCGCCGAACATGATGGAGGGCCCGATGGCCGCCGATCATACGGATACCGCCGCCGGGACGAGAAGTACGCACGACGAGGCGTCGGCCGAGGCTGCGAGCGATGCGCCGACCGGGAGCCCTGTGCAACCACGTCCGACCCTGCCCGAGGGGATGGGCGAGCTGGACCGGCGCGCCATCGACACCGTACGGGTGCTGGCCATGGACGCGGTGCAGCAGGCCGGCAACGGGCATCCCGGCACCGCCATGAGTCTCGCGCCGACCGCGTATCTGCTGTTCCAGAAGTGGCTGCGCCACGATCCGGGCGACCCGCAGTGGGCCGGGCGGGACCGGTTCGTGCTCTCCATGGGGCACTCGAGCCTGACCCTCTACATCCAGCTGTTCTTGTCCGGCTACGGCCTCGAGCTCGCCGACCTGCAGGCACTGCGCACCTGGGGTTCGCTGACCCCGGGTCACCCGGAGGTCAATCACACCCCGGGCGTGGAGACGACGACGGGGCCGCTGGGCCAGGGCGTCGGCAACGCCGTCGGCATGGCGATGGCTGCCCGCCGCGAACGCGGCCTGCTCGACCCCGACGCCGCCGAAGGCCGCAGCGTGTTCGACCACACCGTGTGGGTGTTCGCCTCCGACGGTGACCTGGAGGAGGGGGTCAGCGGTGAGGCGTCGTCGCTGGCCGGCACGCAGCAGCTGGGCAATCTCGTCCTGGTGTACGACGCGAACCGGATCTCGATCGAGGACGACACGCAGATCGCGTTCACCGAGGACGTCGGCCGGCGCTACGAGGCCTACGGCTGGTATGTGCAACACGTGCATGACGGTGAGGACCTCGCCGCCGTCGACCGGGCGATGGCCGCGGCGAAGGCCGAGACCGGCCGCCCATCGATGATCGTGCTCCACACGATCATCGCCTGGCCGGCTCCGAACAAGCAGAATACCGGTGCGGCGCATGGCGCCGCGCTCGGCGATGACGAGGTCCGTGCGACCAAGGAGATCCTCGGCTTCGACCCGGGCAAGACCTTCGCTGTCGCCCCGGAGATTCTCGAGCACGCCCGGCGGGTCGCGGAACGGGGGCGGCAGGCGCACGCGCAATGGCAGCAGCGATTCGACACGTGGCGGGCCGCCGACCTGGACGGCGCCGCGCTACTCGATCGCATGTCCACCCGCACCTTGCCCTCGGACTGGGCCGACAGGCTGCCGCGCTGGGACGCCGACCCGAAGGGTGTGGCCACCCGCAAAGCCTCCGGCGAGGTTCTGGCCGCGCTCTACCCCGTCCTACCAGAACTGTGGGGCGGGTCGGCCGACCTCGCGGAGAGCAACAACACCGCGGTCAAAGGCGAGGCGTCGTTCCTCCCCCCGGACCGGCAGACCAAGATGTGGAGCGGCGGCCCGTACGGGCGTACCCTGCACTTCGGCGTCCGGGAACACGCCATGGGCGCAATCATGAACGGTATCGCCCTGCACGGAGGCACCCGCGTCTACGGCGGGACGTTCCTGACCTTCTCCGACTACATGCGCGGCGCGGTCCGGCTGGCCGCCCTCATGCAACTGCCGGTGACGTACATTTGGACGCACGACTCCATCGGCCTGGGCGAGGACGGCCCCACCCACCAGCCGGTCGAGCACTACGCGGCACTGCGGGCGATCCCGGGCTTGGACTTCGTCCGACCGGCCGACGCCAACGAGACCGCGGTCGCGTGGCGCACCATCCTCAAGCACAGCGACCGCCCGGCCGGCCTCGCGCTGTCCCGGCAGAATCTGCCCGTTTTCGACCGCACCCGCTTCGGGTCCGCCGACGGGACCGCCAGAGGCGGATACGTCCTGGCCGAGGCCAGCGGCGGAACCCCCCGGGTCATTCTCATGGGCACCGGCTCGGAGGTGCAGATCGCGGTCGCCGCCCGCGAAACGCTGGAGACGGACGGGGTCCCGACGCGGGTCGTGTCACTGCCGTGCTGGGAGTGGTTCGCCGCGCAGGACAGCGACTACCGCGAGCAGGTGCTCCCGCCCGCGGTGCGCGCCCGGGTCAGCGTCGAGGCCGGGATCGCCATGGGCTGGCGGGAGTTCGTCGGCGACGCCGGGCGGATCGTCGGGCTCAACCACTATGGCGCCAGCGCCGCCTACGCCGTGCTGTACGAGCGGTTCGGCCTCACCGCCGACGCCGTCGTCGCAGCCGCCCGGGAAAGCCTCGCCGCCGCCGACGGGCCGCCGGCCGCACCCACCGGCCCGGACAGCGCCGGCGTCCTGCACCATCCCACCGGTGACCGCTGAACGTCCGCTCACCGAACCGGAAGGCACTGATCATGGCGCAGAACGAGCCGCTGGCCGAACTGTCGAAGGCGGGGGTGGCCGTCTGGCTCGACGACCTCTCCCGTGACCGTATCCGCAGCGGCAACCTGCAGTCGCTGATCGACGACTACTCGGTCGTCGGCGTCACCACCAACCCCACCATCTTCGCCGCCGCGATCAGCGGCTCGGCATCCTACGACGACCAGGTCCACGCGATGGCCGTGCGGAACGTCAGCGTCGACGAGGCGCTGCGCACCATCACCGCGGCCGACGTCCGCGACGCCTGTGACATGCTCGCCCCGGTGGCGCAGCGCACCGGCCGCGACGGGCGGGTATCACTGGAGGTGTCGCCCGGGGTCGCCCGCGACAGCGACGCCACGGCGGCGGAGGCCGCGCACCTGTGGTGGCTGGTCGACCGGCCCAATCTGTACATCAAGATCCCGGCGACCCAACAGGCTCTGCCGGCCATCACCACGTCGATCGCCCAGGGCATCAGCGTCAACGTCACCCTCATCTTCAGCCCCGAACGGTACCGGTCTGTCATGGACGCCTACCTGTCCGGGCTCGAGCAGCGAGCGCGGAGCGGCGCATCGCTGGAAGGGATCGAGTCGGTGGCGTCCTTCTTCGTCTCCCCGTCGACACCGAGGTCGACAAACGCCTCGACAAGGCCGGCGCCGACCCGTCCCTGCAAGGCAAGGCCGCGCTGGCGAACGCACGGCTGGCCCATCAGGCCCACGTGGAGGTCTTCTCCTCCGACCGGTGGCGAGCGCTGCAGCAGCAGGGAGCCGCGCCGCAGCGCCCCCTATGGGCCTCGACCGGCGTCAAGAGTTCCGACTACCCCGACACCCTCTACGTCAGCGGCCTCATCGCGTCCGGCACGGTCAACACCATGCCGGAAAAGACGCTCAAGGCCTACGCCGACCACGGAACCCTCAGCACACCGATCGAGCAGACCTACGACGACGCGGCGCAGGTCATCCAGGCCGTGACCGGTGCCGGCGTCGACCTGGACGACGTGTTCACCACCATCGAAGAAGAAGGCATCCAGAAGTTCGTCGACTCCTGGAACGACCTCACCGAATCCGTCCGCGCAGAACTGCAGGACAAAGCGCGGTAACACACTGAGCCACAACCCCGCGCGGGCCTCTGTCTGAGCAGACGCACACAACAAAAGGTTCAGCGGCGCGCGATCGGTGCCCGGACGTTGCGGGCACCGATGCTGGTGCATCAGCCGGTCATGGCCTCAGCCGTAGGCGCCGTCGACGGCGCGGACCGGACTGCGGTGCGCCGGCCTGCTGATTGTGCATCAGAACGTAGGCCGCCGTGTATGACGCCGACGTCCCGGAGCCCTGGATGGTGCCGGCCACGAAGACCCTCGTGCCTGCCCCGACCGCTCCGGGCCGCAGTCCGTTGCGCGCCGACAGGACCTTGGTGTCCGATCCGTTTGGCGACCTTTGCCACGGCCGCCACCCGGACCGGCGGGCCGCGCGTATCGCGCGCCGCCGGTCGACCGGTCCGTGGCCTGAACGGCGCCGACGACGCGAGCGAGCCGATCGGCCCTGGCCTTCCGACGTGGTGTCTTCCCCGGTAGCGGGCGGCGACGCAGCGGCCCGGTATAGCCACTACTTGACGGTCTGGCGTAGTCGTAGAGATTGATGTTCTTGGCTTGACCCTCGGTACTTCGACTCGTACATGGCGAAGGCAGTGACATAGTCGCCGCCGGCGCTGGAGAGCTCGCCGGCGAGCACCGTCACGCTGACGCAGCACCGCGCGCAGGCCCTCGGCCAGTTTCGGCAGGATCGTCTCCGCCGCGGCGGTGCCCGGGACGGTCACCGTCTGCTCGCGCAGCGCGGTGACAATCTGCTCGACCAGGCGTTCGACGGGCGTTCGCCCATGCGCGGCGCGTGCGGACGGACGATCTCGGCGAGTTTCGACCGCCCGGCCTTGCGCAGGCCGGCCGAGCCGCCGCAGCGCGACAGCAAGTCCAGGACGGCTTTGTGCTGGAGACTTTCGGTCCGAGTTCCCGCTCGAGTGCGGGGTGGATCTGGGTCAGCAGCCCGCGGATGCGATTGCTGATCCGGGTGGCTCACCGGCGAGGTCGTCATCGAAGCCGACCACGACCTCCAGCTCAGCCAGAGCCTCGTCGCCGATGTCGACCCGATGCAGCGTGTGTGGCAACGTCTGGGCGGCGTCGGCGATGACGAACGCGTCACGGGCGTCCGTCTTCGCCGCGCCCGGGTGCAGATCGGCGATGCGGCGCATTGCCGGCCCGGGCAGATAGACCACCTCATGCCCGCAGGCCCGGGCGACCGCGGCCGGCAGCGCCCCGATCGAGGCCGGCTGATCGACCACGACGAGGACCCGGCCGTGCCGGGCGAGCCGGTCGAACACCTGCCGCAGCTTCGCCTCGGTGTTGACCAGCGCCGGGTCGTGCAGCCGCTTGCCCTCGCGGTTCAGCGCTACCGCATGATGGCCGTCCGTGCCGACATCCAACCCGAGGAACACCTGGTAATCGCCGTGCACATCGCCTCCCCGGGCTACGGGCCCCAGCCCTGGCCGCCCGCTGGCGTCGACTGGCGACAGCCACGTTACGAAGAGACCTACCCCAACACGCCGGGCGGTCGTATCCCTATCAGCGGTCCATCGGCGCCACCCAGCCCGGCGACAACACCACCGGATCATGCACACGACAGGGGTGGTAAGTCATACCGGACCAGGCGACCGAACGTCCCCTACGGGGACCCGAAAAGGCAACGGGGCGTCGGTGCCAGATTTCCATCCTCGCGGACACCGTCAGCGCGATCGGGCAGCAGCGTGTGCGCAGAACTCGTTGCCTTCCGGGTCCGCGAGGTGCCAGTACCGGTCGGATTGTGGACCGCTGACGTCGAGCAGGGTGGCGCCGGCCTTGACGAGCCCGCCCGGGTCGGGCTGGGCCAGTTCGATGTGCCAGCGCATCCGGTTCGGCACGGTTTTGGGCTCCGGGACCGCGTCGAAGAGCAGGTAGTCCCACGGAAGGGCCGTGGCGCCGGTGACGGCGGCAGCAGTGCCTTCCGCCTCGGCCCGGCCGCCGAGGACGGCCGCCCACCAGGCCGCCTGGGCGTGCGGGTCACGGCTGTCCACCACGAGTTCGAAGATGCCGGTTGGCCGGTCCGGCCCGCACGGGTACACGCAGAAGGCGTTGCCCTCCGGATCGGCCAGCACGTACCACGGGTCACGGCCGGGACTGCGCAGCACCACAGCGCCCGCGCGTAGCAGCGCGTCGGGTGACTCGGCACCGAGGCGCAAGTCAAAATGGACCCGGCTCTTGACCGTGCGCGGGTGCTTGACCGGATTGATCCAGATCACCTCCGACACCGAGTGACGCCGGGAGGTGTGCACCCGCCAGCCGCCCAGCCCGTCCGCGGCCAGGGTGCCGCGCAGCACGGCCGCCCAGAAGCCTCCCACGGTGTCAGTATCGACGGCATCGAGTTCGACGCCTATGAATCGATTAGCGCCGCCACCCACGCGCGGCCCGGAGGTGACTTCCGGCAGACTCATCATCACGGCCGCTCCTATCAAACAGTCCGGAAATTGATCGAGCGGCTACCCCTTGACCGATTGGCGGAAACAAATCCGGTAGCCGGCAACGAAGTAGTAAATTTTGTTTCACCAGGTTGCCCGGGGGGAAGCGAACTGCCGGTGCACGGCAGGCGCCGCGGGAGAGGCGATCTCACGATGATCGGGGCATTTGCTCGGACCCGCCTGGACGAGGTGCTCCCCTCGTCCAGCTCGTTGTGGACGGCGAGCGGCAGCGGTGTCGACACCGGCGCCGTCCGCATCCGGAGATTGCGGACCGAATGCCGCTACACCGCGGCCGGAGCCGCGCTGCCGAAGCCTCTGATCGAGGCGCACCGCGGTGCCAATGCGGGCAGCCGGGCGGCGCTACCGCTGCTGGCGCACCTGTGTTTCGACGCGGTGTTCATCGCCAGGGGGCTCGGCGACACCGCTACCGCAGGCATGGCCGCTGACCGGTGCGCCCGCGCCGCGCGGCTGTTCGGGCATCCGCTCCTGCTCGGTGCTGCCGGCTTCGCCCAGGCGCACGCCGCGTCGCGCCGTCACAGCGCCACCCGGACTCTGCTCATTGCCGAAGCATGCCTGCGGCAGCTGCCGCAGGGACATCCGCCCACGGCGTCGATCCGCGGCATGCTGCACCTCACTGCGGCGTTGGCCGCCGCGCGCAGCGCGACTTCGTCATGGTCGGCGGTATCCGACCATCTTGAGGAAGCACACTCGCTGGCGAGGCTTGCACGCGGCACCCCTGATGCGTTCGGCTTGTCGTTCGGCAGCACCAACGTCCGGCAATGGATGCTGCGCATCGCGCTGGACCGCGGAGCAGATGCCGACGCGGACCGCGCCGCCGCCGGCCTGCAGCCGCGCAACGTCTGGAGGCCGTCCAGGCGTTGCGCGCTGTATATCGACCTGGCCCGGCTGCACGCACTCCGCGGTCGGCCCACCGAAGCGGTGCAGACGCTCGTGCAGGCGCAATACACCGCCCCCGAGTACTTCTCCAGCCGCTCCACCGGCATCGAGCTGATCAGACAGCTGTGCACCCATCGAATGCCGTCAGTGCACCACCGCCAGCTGCGACGCATCCAGAAGGCGGCCCGCGGCAACGGTGACACCGGCGCCAGCGAAGCGGACTATCAGAGCAAGGGCTGAACTCACCGATGGAGCACCGGCGTAAATCCGCGGCTATCGATAGCCGACGAGCATCCATCCCTATCACGCGGATCGGGATGGGTCCGTGCGACCTTTCGAACAGCGTTGCCAGCGTCGTCTCGCGGGCGCATGGATATGTCCGTACCGTAACGGAAGGAGCGTTCAAGGTTCTGAGACCGATGTCGAGTCTGCGAGGGCCGCGATACGTTGCGGCAGGCAATGACAGCGACGTCGTCTTCGTGGTTGTGGCTGGTGAGGGACTCTACGAGGGTGTCGAGTAGGCGGTCCAGTGGGTGGTCGTGCAGGCTGGCGAGCAGGTCACGAAGTCTGCTGATGCGCTGGCGCATGTCGATCTCGCGCAGTTCGACGAGGCCGTCGGTGTAGAGCAGCAGTGTGGCGCCGGGCGGCAGCGTGACGATTCTGGTGCAGCGAGGCCTGGTGTGGTCGGCGCCGAGGAGCAGGTCGGAGCCGGTGAGGATGTCGATGCTGCCGTCGGCATGTTGCAGCAGGGGCGGGGGATGCCCCGCCGTGGACCAGGACAGGTCGAACGTGGCGGGCTGGAGGGGGTTCGGTTCGAGGCGGGCGACGACCGCGGAAGCGAGGATATCCAGGTTGAGCTGCTGGATGTTGGCATCTGTGCGGGTGAGGAGCTGGTCGGGTTTTTCGTCGCGGTCGTGGCCGAGGGCCCGCAGTGTGGTCCGGAGCTGGCCCATTCGCGCGGCGGCGGTGATGTCGTGGCCCGCGACGTCGCCGATGACGATGATGGTGGCGCCGGTTGTGGTCTGGAAGGCGTCATACCAGTCGCCTCCGACCTGATCGCCGGCGTGGGCGGCGTGGTAGCGGGCGGCCAGTTGCAGCCCTTCGGTCGGGGGTAGGGCGGTGAGCATGGCTTGCTGCAGGGTGGTGGCGGCGTCGATGCGATCTTGGAGCTGGAGGACGCGTTGGACGGCGAGGGCGGTGTAGCCGGCGAGGGTGGTAAGCGTGATCCGTTCGGCGGTGTCGGGGCTGTGGGGGTTGTCCCACCAGAAGGTGATGACGCCGATCGGTCCATCGGGACCGGGCAACGGGAGGCAGGCCAGCGCCGTGCGGCCGGCGGCGACCAGGTGCGGAGCGTGGTGCGGGAACTCGGCAGCGAGTGTGGCGGTGCTCGGGTTCGTATTTCCCTGGACTGGTTTCCCGGACTGGTGGCTGCAGCATCGCCGGCGGGCAGAACGGGCGCTCGTGATGGTGGGGAGGGCGTACCTGCTGGGGGTGTTGACCCGGCGGGTGGAGAAGCTGGTCGAGCAGCTCGTGGTCACGTCGCTGTCGAAGTCGCAGGTGTCGGAGATGACGACCCATCTGGACGGGCAGGTCGAGGCGTTCCGCAACCGGCCTCTGGACGCGGCGCATTACACATTCGTGTGGATGACCGCCCTCGTGGTGAGGGTCCGGGAGTATGGCCGGACGGTGAATGTCCACGCCCTGGGCGCGGTCGGGGTCAACGCCGACAGCGGCCGGGAAGTCCTCGGCCTGGACGTGCGTTCCGACGAGGACGGCGCGGGATGGCTGGCGTTCCTGCGCTCGTTGACCGCCCAGGGCCTTTCGGGGGTCAAACTGGCCGTCTCGGACGCCCGCCGCGGCCTCGTCAACGCGATCGTCGCCACCCTGCCGTCGCCGGCTGGCAACGCTGGCGCACGCACTATCTGCGCAACCTCCCGGCGAAGGTCCCGAAGAACGGCGCAGCCATGGGTCGCGACCCTGGTCCGGACCATCTTCGACCAGCCCGACCCCGAATCCGTCCGGGCCCAATACCAGGTTCCCCGCGCAGCTACCCGGCTGGCGGGCACCAAACATAGGGCGGTGTATGCGCGAGGACTGCACGGCCCGCGGACATCCGGCACGCCCTGCGGGGTGGGCTGACCTGGTCTGGCTCACTCAATGTCGACGACCCGCGCCGGAAGTACGCCAACCTGGCGATCCGCGGCCAGCTACTGGCGCCGGTCGTTGTCGCACAGCTGTACGCCGCCCTCGCGTTGCCGCCGCCGCTGGTCTCGCTCAACGGCGGCTGCGACGACGTGATGCGCCGCGGCGCGGAGCGGTCACGCCCTCTACGGCTAATTGACGGGGCGATCGAGCGTTGCGGCGCTGCCAGCCTTCGCTTCATGGACCTCAGCGGCGGCGACCCGTCGGACGACCTTTCGGCGCGAGTTATCACCGCCTAGGCCAGCGAGAGCCACCCGCCGGACGGGCGGCCCATGCGCGCCGGCTTTGCCGTCACATCTCGACGGTGCGGTTGTCGACCGGAAACTCGTCCGGGTTGTCACGCTGGATCGCCCGGCCCATGCCCAGCAGCTGCTTGACCTTGCTGGTGGGGGCGTCCCAGAACTCGGCGGTGTCGGCATGCACCTTGATCAGGGCCACCCCGGGACTGCGCGGGCCGTCCGGGAACCAGGCCTCCAACGGCTTGGACCACAGCTGCTCAGCCTTGGCCGGGTCGTGGACAATCTCAGCGGTACCCGCGATCGAGGTCCACTCGCTCTTCTTGTCGTTGGACAGCGACACGTTGACCCGCGGCTCGGCCTGGATCTGACGGACCTTGTCGGAATCGGCGGCGGCGAAGAACCACAAATCACCGTCGAACTCCGTCTCCTGCACGGCCATCGGCCGGCTGACATGGTCCCCGGCGGGAGTCATCGTGGTCAGCATCGCCGACTGCGCCCTGCCCACCAGCTCGATGACCTTGCCGCGGCCGTCCTGCACGTCTGCCATACGTCTTCTCCGATCACCGGTACCGAACAGATTCGAGTGATCAGCACAACTACCCGCCGGAATCCAACTTTCACCTCCTGATTGCGGGGTCAACGGGAATGCTGCGCGTCGCCGGCAGGATGTGCCAGGATCGGTGTAACGGCGTCGCCCATGGGTAGCTCTGGTTGGTTCACGGCTTCCAGGGAGCTCCGGTACGCACGCGCAGGAGGACCTATGACGACCGCGAGAGACATCATGACGCCCGATGTCGCCTGCATCGGGGAGGACGAGAGCCTCGCCCGGGCGGCGCAGCAGATGGCCGACCTCCATGTTGGCTCGATGCCGATCTGCGGCAACGACCGCCGCATCAAAGGCATGATCACCGACCGCGACATCGTGGTGAAGGTGATCGCCGGCGGGCGCGACCCGGCCGGTGTCAGTGCGGGCGAGCTCGCTGAAGGAAAACCAGTCACCATCGGCGCCGACGACGACACCGATGCGATCCTGCACACGATGGCGCAGCACAAGGTACGACGGCTTCCCGTCATCGACGGGCTCGACCTGGTCGGCATGGTCGCCCTGGCCGATGTCGCCCGAGCCCTCCCCGATGATCGCGTCGGCGAGCTCTTCTCGGCCATCTCCACGCCGTAACGCCACGGCGCCCGAGCCGCCACCGGCCCCGACGGTGCACCGGACGTCGGAGACGATGGTCAGTGCGGTCGCCTCGGCGAGTGCCGCTGGGATTCGCCTCAGCCGACCCGGAGCGCCTAGCGCGCCCGGGCGGCGACGCCGCGAGCGACCGAGCGGGGGCGTTGCTGCTCGCCTGGCCAGCACGGTGACGGCGACTACTGCGCCGGTCAGCGTCGGTCAGCGCCGGCACCGCCCAGTGGCGGCTGCGCCACGCCGATCCGTTCGGGGGTGCCGGACGCTGGCCCGGTAACCCCGGCGACCGTGACGTCGCGGGCCTCGGCTGGTGGCCGAGGCAGCGGCTGTACGCGGTGGCCGCGAGCGCACCAGCTGTGAGGGCCGCCTTCGCCGCGCTCATCGCCGGCACGCCGCGCTGGGCGGCCAACAGACTGGCAGAGCCGTCAGGTGCGCGGGCATCGCCGCCAAGTTTGCCGGCGCCAACCGTCCAGCGGTTCGACGAGATTACCAGCCGTTCCCGCGGCCGCGCCTGTGACGCGGCGCCCTTGAGGCCGGCGGCTCCCATCAGTGAGCCGCAGAACCGGACGGCGAGGGCGACGTGGTGTATCGATCGCAGGACCGTGTTGCGCTCGGAGATGATGTCTCCTCCCGCGCCTATTGGTCGAGCACGCCTGCTACCCGCTCCGCGCAGGGCGCCACGTCTTCGGTCCGCGTCCTTCTCCGGGTTCAGGCCAGGGGCCTCCGCGCGCACCACGTAGGTGTCGCCGTTGGTGTACTCCTCGACCCGGACGGCTTGCATCCCGAACAGTGCTCGGCAGCTGCATCAGGTCCAGAGGGAAGAGCCTGCTGCTGGTGGTGGTCATCTCACGCCTCCTTCGGGCGTTGTCCATGCGCAGCCAGGCCGCCACAGCGCTCCAAGCTGCAGCGCCAGCGACACCGCGACAGCAGCGTCCACGCCCCGGTTGCGTTCGCGGCCGGCCGTGATTACGGTACCGCGGCGACGGTGAGGCTGACGGTCGCTAGCAGCATCTCGCCCACCGGCTGGCCGCCCGGCCAGCCTGCACTGCAGCGGTGTCGGACGGCGCGGCTGCCCGGCCACCAGCGCAGCGATGCGACCCAGAGCGCTGAACGCACCGGGCCGGTCCACCTCGTCGACGCCCCGGATGGTGGCGGTGACGGTCCCCGCGGACAGCTCGTCGCCGGACTCCCGGGTGACCGGCAGCGACTCGCCGATCAGCGCCGCCTCGTCAGCTGGAAGCGGGCCGGAGGTCCCGCCGGAGGAGGGTGCTTCGACTCTGCAGCCAGCGCCGCGGCCGCCCCACGCTGAATGCGCATCCAGCAGCCCAGGGAGGGCACCATGAAGCGCAAGACCCTCGATCTCATCGTCGGCCTCGGCCTGGTTGTCCTGGCCGGTCTGCTCCTCGTCGCCGGCATCGTGCTGACCAGCAACGCCAACTTCGCCAACAACTACGTCAAGGACCAGCTCGGCCAGCAGCAGATCACGTTCAAGACCGCGGACACGCTGACGGCGGAGGAGAAGAAGTCCGCGTGCCTGGTCGAGTACGCGGGCCAGCCGCTCAACTCAGGCAAGCAGGCCGAGTGCTACGCCAACGAGTTCATCGGGCTGCACCTGAAGTCGATCGCCGGCGGCAAGACCTACGCGCAGCTCGGTGACGTGCAGACCGAGCTCAAGGCCAAGCTCGCCGACGCCCAGAAGTCCGGCGACACCGCTGCCGTGGCCGACGTGCAGAAGCAGCTCACCGACACCAACGCGGCGCGTGAGACGGTGTTCAAGGGTGAGACGCTGCGGGGGTTGCTGCTGACTTCGTACGGGTTCAGCGAGTTCGGCGCCAAGGCCGGACAGGCGGCGCTCGTGGCGTACCTCGCCGCCGGCCTGCTGTTCCTGCTCGGCGCGGCCGGTCTCGTGCACGCCGCCCGGACCCCGGGCAGCGCGGGCTTCGCGGTCCCCAAGAGCGCGGCCCCGGCCAGGGTCAACGCCTGACCAAGCCCGGATGGCACCCGATCACGGTGGCGGCCTCTCCGCACAGTCCCGATGGGATGCGGAGGAGGCCGCCACCGGCTGGCCGCGCCATATACCAGCAATCGCCGGCCCCCGCGGCCGGGCGCGGAGGACGATGCGGTCAACGTGCACCGCGCAGAACCGCAATGCTGCTGGAACGGGTGAGTTCATCAGCCGTCTACGGTGGGCCGGCGGGGACTGTCGGGCGGTCGCGACGCGGGTGCGAGGCTGACGCGGAGGACGGACGGCGGGTGCGCGGAGGCGGGCAGGAGGCGCTGGATCAGCTTGCGAGAGCCGGGGGACCTCGATCACCTTACTGATCGGCGAGGCGGCCAGCCCGTTGGAGGTCGCCGTCAGCCACACCGCGCTGTGGCTTCCCCGGCGGCAAGCCAGTCCAGTGGCGCGTCCTGCTCGGTCGCCTCCGCGAGGTACTCGGCGGCCGGCGTTGTCGCCGGGACTGGACTGCAGTGTCGCCTCGTCGCCGAGAGTGAAGTCGCGCAACGGTACGGGGCGGTCGGCCGACAGAGGGCGAGACGGTGCCCGGCACAATGCCGTCGGCTGCGTGCGCGGGCCGGTGTGTCCACTGCCGCAGGTCCTGCGTGGCCCGGATGTCGCGGGCCTCCATGGTCTGCGCGCCCTGAGCGGCGTACCGGAGAAACTCGATGTCCTGGCCGCGAGGACGAACAGGTGCGCTCTCTCGCGGGTGGCGGCGGTGCGCAGCTAGTGTCGTGAGTCGTTAATGCGTGTGCAGTAGCGGGCGATGGATTCGAGGATCTGGTCGGCGGTCTTGGTCCAGACATAGGGCTTTGGGTTGTTGTTCCAGGCCTCGATCCAGGCGCGGATGTCGGTGTTGAGGGCGCGGACGGTGCGGTGAGTGCCGCGTTGGAGTTTCTTGGTGGTCAGTTCCCCGAACCAGCGTTCGACGAGGTTGAGCCAGGATGCGCTGGTCGGGACGAAGTGCAGGACGAACCGCGGGTGGGCGGTCAGCCAGCGCTTGATGGTCGGGGTTTTGTGGGTGGAGGCGTTGTCCAGCACCACGTGCACGTCCAGGTCCGCCGGGACCTGCCGGTCGAGGGTCTGGAGGAACTTCTTGAACTCGATCGCGCGGTGCCGGGCATGGAGGGAGCCGATCACCTGGCCGGTGGCCAGGTCGAGGGCGGCGTAGAGGCTTGAGGTGCCGGCCCGGACGTAGTCGTGGGTGGCGCGGGCCGGGGTGCCGGGCAGCATCGGCAGGACCGGGGCGGTGCGGTCCAGTGCTTGGATCTGCGACTTCTCGTCCACGCACAACACCACGGCGCGTTCCGGCGGATCGAGGTACAGCCCGACGACATCACGGACCTTGTCGATGAACAGCGGGTCCTTCGACAGTTTCCACGCGTCCTGCCGGTGCGGCTGCAATCCGAACGCCCGCCAGATCCGTGAGATCGCGGTCTGCGACAGACCAACCTCAGCAGCCAACGAGCGGGTCGACCAGTGCGTGGCGTCCTTCGGTGTCGTCTCGAGGGTTGTGGTGATCACCCGCTCTACATCAGCGTCGGCGATCGTGCGGGGCCGGCCGGGCCGCGGCTCGTCCAGCAGGCCGTCGAGCCGATCACCGGCGAACCGGTTCCGCCACTTCGTCACCGTGCTACGCGAAACGCCGAGTTCCTCGGCGATCTGCCCGTTCGCGGCCCCGCCGGCAGCCGCGCAGGCAAGGACCACCCGCGACCGCAACGCCAGGGCCTGCGCACTCGAGGGACGACGCGACCACGCTAGCAACTGCTCTCGCTCGTCATCAGTAAGCACGATCGGTACTGCTGTCGGCAACGGCATAACACACCTGTACCCACTGACGACGATTTAACGACTCAGGACACTAGGCGAACGTATCGAACGGCACCCGCGAGGAAGGGGCGCCGGTCGGTCCGGCGTGCATGCTGCGGTAAGCCGTGACGCTGTCCCGCGTTGCCGGGCACGCCGGGCGTCGGGAAGCCGCTGGACCGCGGGCTCGTAGCCGGCGGCGGTTAGCGCCACCCGGGCGTGATGCAGCGCCTCGCCGCAGCTGAGCGTCATCAGCCGCCCTTGCGGGTCGAGGTGCAGCAGCTGGCGGGCCGGGTCGGCGTGCGGCTCGGCCGCATTGGGGTGGGTCCGCCAGCGCCACGGCTGGGAGTTGAGGATCGGCGGGGCGAGCCGGGCGTCGCGCACCGCCTCGAGTAGAGCCTTGTGCATGGCGGGCGCCTCCTTCGGACAGGACCGTGGTCCTCGCCAGCGGCCGGCGGCCCTACAGCAGCGACTTCGGTACCTGGAGCGGGCGCTCGATCGCGTCCTGCGCGGCGATCTGCGCCATCGTCACCTGGTAGGCGGCCTTGTCGAGTTCGCCGTCGATGCGGCGCTGGACGGCGTTGCTCTCCCGGCGCGCCCGCCGCCGTTCGCCGCTCGCCGCCAGCCACCGGGCGACCCGGGGGCGGTTCGCCCCCGCGACGCCGCGGTCGTGGCGGATCGCCGCGACGTGTAGGGCGATCAGCACGGCGTAGGTGCACGCCGCCAGGGCGCCGACGATCATCGTGGCGGCCATCCGAGTCACCCCCGGGTGTTTCGCGTCTTCCGGCCCGTACAGCATCGACGCTATCGGGCGCCCGCGGTCGTGCTCAGGGCCGAACGTCCCGACCGGCCCGGTCGCCCCGTCCCCGTCGCCGCCGGTCGTGGCGCACCACCCCAGGCAGCGCACGCAGGAACTGGCTGGTGCGGGTGTGCGAGCGGACCGTTGCAGTGAGCGAGTCGCCCAGCTGCGGGTCGGTCAGCGGGCGGCTGTCGGCCACCATCGCCGAGAGCAGCAGCGCGTTGTCCTGGGTCGGGTCGTGCTGCAAGCCGCATGCGGCCGCCAGCCACTCGGATCGAGCCCGGCTGAAGACCGGGTTGTGGGCGTTCGCGCCGTTGGCGCATAGCGTGAAACCGCGCTGCTGCTGGACCCACAGCACCTCGCGCGCCTCGTGCCGCACCGTACCCGAGTCGAGCCCGTCGGCCGGAAGGCTCGCCCCAGACTAGCGCAGTGTCCACATCGGACAGCAGCAGCGGCTCCCGGCGGGCCAGCGAGCCGAGCAGGATCCAGGAGTGTCACACGCCGTCGAGGGCGGGAAGTGGGTGCAGGTGCAGCGCACGGCGGCATCGACGACCGCCGCGTGGATGGCGCCGATATGGGTGGCCGGCAATCCGCCGGCGCCGGGCTCGACCAGTGTCGCGGGCAGCAGCTGGCCGGCCGCGGCGAGCTCGTCGACGGCGCGGGCCTCTTCGATTGCCGGGCCGATGAGCAGCGGATCGCGCACCTCGGCGCCGGCGAGGTCCACCGCGCGCAGCACGCCGATCGGCCGCCCGGCAAGATCGGCGACGACCAGATGGTGTACCCCGTGCTCGATCATGTTCAGCAGCGCGGCGGCCTGGATCGCGTCCTCCGCGATGGTCAGCACGGGGGCGCAGGCCAGCATGGCGATCGGGGCGGCGAGGCCGACCTCGCCGGTCGCGACACGACGGCGGAAGTCGAGGTCGGTCATGATGCCGACGCCGCTGCCCTCGTGCACGAGGGCGTACGACAGCCGCGCGGCCCCGATCTGCGCTGCAACGTCACGCACCGGGGTCCGTGTCAGCGCGCCAGACGACCGGGCGGACGAGCCGGCCCAAGGGCCGGCCCAGCCTGGCGTCGCGGACCAGCCGGGGTGGGATGGCGTGGCGCCGGTCAGCGGCCGTTCGCAGCCGTTCGGGGTGGGCGAGGTAGGCACGCGGGTCGGGATGCGAAGGCACAGGCTCTTCTCGTCGGCCCGTACCCGCATCGGCGGGGCCAGGCTGGCCAGCAGCTACACCTGGCCGACGCGTTAGGGGGCGGCCGGCGCGGAGCCCGCCGAGCATGACGGCCCCCCGGGTGCACCGATCGGGAGTGGGAGCGCGGCAGCTACTCGCAGGCTACCCGTCACCGTCGCGGTCCAGCCCTGACCGACAGCCAGGCTGTCCGCGGTACAACGGCGCTGCCCCCTTGCGCGCGGACGTCATCGCAGTTTTTGTAGTGAACCGCCGGTGGCGGTGCGGCCTTCGCCGTTTTCGGCGCCGCCGGTTTCGTGGGTTTTGGCACCGCCGCGGTTGTCTTGTCCGGCGCGGCTTTCGTCGTCGCCGCGCCCGGAACCCCGACAGTCGTCGGCGCTCCCACGGTCACGGTCGGCGCCTCAACCGGCGATTGGCTTGGCGCCCCACTCGGAGTGGCGCTCGCCGAGGCGCCGACGAGGTTGTTCGGCCTGACCACATCAGCTTCGGGTCCGCACCCGGCAAGCGAGGCGGTGGCGGCAAGAGCAGCGGCAAGTCGGCGAAGGGTCATCGCCGAATCCTGCAGCGGCGCGAGCGGGAAGGGATCGGCGTTCGAGTCAGGCCGACCGGTTGATCGAGCGAAACTGGAGGCTGGTCCGGAACCGACGGGCCGTTCGTTCTGCCGCAACGCCAACCGTCCACAATCTCCTTCATGCACCATCCTAAGGGGCGGTTCCGAATCGCTCCTATGAGCGATTCCAGGCGACAATAGCGACTCGTTCTCGACAGGTTCGCGTTCGACGGCGTCGCCTGTACCGGCAGCACTACCAGCCCCTGATCGAACGTCCGCCAGAGCCGCGGTACCAATCCGACGCCAAGCAGGAGTTCCACAGGCGGGAACTGGAGCGCGAAGTCCATGGGCTTCATCGGCTGCTCGATGGTCGAGAAGATCACTCAGGACTCCGTCACTGACGGCGACATCCGCATGTGGGGCCCGTACGGAACGAGTGGCTTGATCATGGAGTCGTGGACCGACCCGAACTTCAGCGCCTCGCGGCTTTTCGATCAGCAGGTCGCTCGCTACGGCCGACGGGAACCGGGGACTGCAAGCATCCAGGAGGAAGCTGGTAGCCGATATCGGGGATCTGTGGCGCGAGTGAGCTCGATATTCGCCGCCGAGCAGCCGGGCTGGCCGGTGCACTTAGCAGCTTGACAAGGCGTTGACGTGCGTTGATCCGTCGCAGATCTGAGCGCTGACCGGATCGGGTCCGGACGGGACGGGAGGTTCGAGGTCAGAGCTCGACGCCCACGTCGTGCAGGACCGAACGATGGTGAACACCTGGTCGAGTGCGCGAACGGGAAGACCCGCAGCAACGCCTCATGAGGCTTGAGTCGAATCAGGGGTCTGGCCACGGCCGTCGAGCCGCGTTCTAGACGCTGACGACGACGCCGCGTGCGGTGAGGCCTGGGACGGCACGCCGGTCAGGTTGACGATCAGCAGCGCGCCGTGCTCGTCGACACCGTGTATAGGAACGCGCGGGACCGGGGGCGTCGTAGCGACGTCCGGGTTGCCGATCGCTGCGATCGTCGTCACTGGGCCCGGTCCGGGCGTCGTCGACCATCGAGAACAACTTCTGCCGCGGGATTCAGCGCACGTGGTGGGTGCGATGGCAATGCCCGGCCGGCGCGGTCTTGAGGATCGTCATTGTGCGGCGTCGCTGGGCAGCCGGACGGTGTCGAGCCAGAATTGATTGATCTGCCGGACGACATCGATAAACTCTTCGTACCCGGCGGGTTTGGTGATGTAGGCGTTGGTGTGGGCGTCGTAGCAGGCGACGAGGTCTTCGACGGCGGCCGAGGTCGTGAGGACGACGACGGGGATGCTGGCCACCGTTGCGTCGTTCTTGATCTCGCGAAGGACCTGCCGTCCATCGACGCGAGGCAGATTCAGGTCGAGCAGAATGAAGTCGGGCCGTGGCGCGTTGGTGAAGTCGCCGCGCTGATAGAGGAAGTCGAGGGCCTGCTCGCCGTCGCGGGCCACGTGCAGCTGGCTATCGAGGGCGTCGTCTTCGAACGCCTCCCGGGCCATGAGCTCGTCGCCAGGGTCATCCTCGACGAGCAGGATGTGAGCTGGCACGGCACGGCTGTGTGTCGGCATGGCGGTAGTCCCTTCAACGAGCGCGGCGGCGCGCCGCAGGCTCGGCGAGAGCGGCGATGGCGGCAACTGTACGGGGTGCTAGCCCTGATACCACGAGCGCCGACTGATGCACGTTGCCGGACACTGTCCACCCGTTTGATAGGCGCGCTGGTCGCGCGGCGAGGACCCTGAGCCAGGCGAGGTGATGGTGCGCCGCGGCCGAAGGTGTCTGGGTGGCGTCTTAAGCAGGTTCCGGCTCCACATTGAACCCTGCTGCGCAGGGCCACCCGATGGCACAACCACAGTGTCGTCTTTGGCCAGATGATCCTGCACATCCGTAGCGCCGGACTCTTTTAGCGGGCGGCGCCAATCGAGGTTTTCAGGGTTGCCTAATCCGGTCGTGGATCTTCGCGCTGGCCTTCCTGATTTCTGTTCCATTATCCCTTGTGACCGGCTGTTCGTGGGGCGGCGTGCATCGCCGTCCCGGCCTTGTCGACGGTAATACTGCGCCTGAGGCGCTTTGGCGACCCAGAGGTGTTCGGCGAGCCGCTCCGCATGGACGGCCGGACGGGTGGCCAGGCGCAACGTGATCGGGCAGAGCTGGGAGCTTCTCGGGTTTGGGGAAGATCTGGACGGCCGGCGTGTGACCCGTACTGCTGTGCTGGGCTCCTGAAGACATCATCCCTCGCCCGCATCGACGTGGAGGACTTAGCTGGTCGCCGGCTCCGCTACTGCGGCTGGCGAAACGGGACGAGCACTGCCCGAGCGTGCCCTGCCGGCGTTGCTGTCGGCGCCAGCACCTGAGGGGGTGACCAATGCGTGCCGCGATGCGAACGGCGGCTCGCCGAACACGTGGTAGGGCAACTGGCCGCGAACACCAAGCCAGGACGGTGTCTCGGAGCGGCCGCATATCGGGCACCACCACATCGCACTGTCAGACCTCTCGGGCACGGGTCCAGACTGCCCTCGCGGAGCTGACGAAACCGCCAGAAGTTACCAGATCATGCCCTCTGCTCGATCGGGTTCGACTGTGGCGGTGTGTGGGAGTCAGCAGACTTATGACGTCGACCAGCCCGCGGCCGCAGGCCCAAATCCGATTCCGCGAAGCGCGGCAACGAGCCGATTGTCCGTCCGTGGAACTGGCTGGGCTCCGCATGGCGGAGTGCAGCGGGGCTGTCCGGGCGGTGTGTGAACGCCGACGAAGGCGCTCGGCCGGCCGTCGCCGTGCGGCTCCGTGCTGCGGATCGGGTGTTTGTGCTTCTCACCCGCGGGTAGCGGCTCTTGTCCGGCACCCACAGATATTGCCGTTAGGAGACGCTGATGGAGCTGTCTTTGACGGTCTCGATCGACGGCAGCCGACATCTGCTAGCACTGACCGGTGTCCTGGACGTCGTATCTGCGCCCTATCTGCGCCAGGCGATCTTCCAGCAGTTGGACGCTGGCGCCACTGAGGTGATCGTCGACGCCACGGGACTCCGGTTGCTTGACGCATCCTCAGTCAAGGTACTGCAGTATCTGCGTCACCGCGGTGAGCGAGACGGTATCGACATCCACCTTGCCGGCGTAGGGCACACGACGTTGCAGACGCTGGAGATCCTTGGGGTCGCCAAACAACTCGGTGCCTATCGAACGGTCGACTGGCCCCGCAATCAACCACGCACGGTCGTGTCGCTCGAGGAACTCCGTGCCGGTACAGGCCGGTTCCCGCCGCAGGCGACAGAGCGGCTGGCCGCCCTGCACGCGCTGCACCCCGACGATCCAGCCCGTCAACGTGCGCGCGAGTCAGTCATTGAGGCGTGTCTGCCAACCGCATACCGGTTCGCTCGCCGGTACCACCACGCCCGCGAATCTTACGCCGATTTGCAGCAGGTTGCCGCACTCGGCCTGGTCAAAGCGATAGACGGATACGACCCGGAGAGAGGAATTGAGTTTGCCGCATACGCCACGCCGACCATCACCGGTGAGCTCAAACGCTACTTCCGCGACCGTACCAGCGCCGTGCGGCTACCTCGGCCGCTACACGACCTGCGACTCGCTATCCACCACACCCGCGACACCCTTCATCAGACTCTCCGCCGAGAGCCGACGGTTGCCGACCTCGCCGAGCACCTCGACGTCGGGCAGCAGCAAATTCTTGACGCTCTGGCCGCCGGCAACGCTGTGGACCCGCTGTCCCTGAACGCACCGAGCGCGGGTGGTGGCAGCGATGATGTCACCCTGGCCGAGACCATCGCCGACGATGTTGCCGACTACGAGCTTGTAGAATCCCGCCAAGCCCTCCGCATCCACATCGCGCAGCTTCCTGTCCGTGAGCAGCGAATTCTGGAGCTGCGTTTCTACGGCAACCTGAGCCAGAGGGACATCGCCGAGCAGGTCGGCATGTCACAGATGCACGTCTCGCGCCTTCTCGCCCATTCGTTGACCTTTCTGCGTCGCAGGCTCACCAGTTGAGCCAAGACGTGCGCTGAACAGTCCGGAGTAACCGTGCATGATAGCTTCGGGTACGGTCGAGTCAGTGCCAGACTGAATGATGTTGCCCCGAACGCAACTACAGCCGTGATCTCCGACGCAGAGCCGGGATCGTGAAGTGCCGAGCCCATCCCTTTAGCGCCTCATTGGAGGCATCGCAGCGGCGTCGCTGTCCTGTCGTTCAGCGGGCCTGGAACGATGGTCCAAGCCTCGCGGTCATCGTTCGTTTAGCGGCACCACGGTGGTGGTGACGCCGCTGAGAATCAGGGTGCGATTGCGGGTGAACCGTTCGCCCCGGCCCGGATACGCCAGCGGATCCCGTCGATCAGATGCCGTCGGTCCCACTTCGGCGGACGCCCCAACGACCGCTGCGCAGGCAGCAGCGGCGCCAGCGCCGCCCATTGCGCATTAGTCAGGTCATGCCGCCTCGTCACCGCTAAGGTGGCCTCAGTGTCAGGCTGGCGTCGTCACCGTTGTAGGTGATGGATCGACTCCGGTCGTGGAGTGACTCATAAGGTGTCTGCCGCCTGCGGGTTGGCTTTCTCGTGAATCGTCCACCACGACCGGAGTCGGTCCGGCCGGCGTGACTTGGTAGGAGAACGAGGCCACGTCCTCCCGGCTGAGGAGTGTCCGCCGACCGGACCTTCATCCGCCATCCGGCGAAGGAGACAAGGTCCATGCTCGTAGTCGGCATCGATCCGCACAAGCGCAGCCACACCGCGGTCGCCGTCGACCACAACGGTCAGCGCCTTTCGCAGATCACTGTCGGCAACACAGCGCCGGAACTGATCCGGCTGCTGGACTGGGGCCGCCAACAGGGCGACTCGCCCCGGTGGGCGATCGCGGACTGCCGCCATGTCGCTGGCGCGCCGCTTCGAGCGTTGCCCGGCACAGGCGAAGCTGTGGTCCTCATACCGCCGAAGCTAATGGCTCAGTCGCGGGCCTCCGGCCCGCCTCAAGGAAAGTCTGACCCTATCGACGCCTTGGCAGTCGCCCGCGCCGCGCTGCGCGAACCTGACCTGCCTGAGGCCCATCTCGACCCGGCTGCGCTAGCTGTCAAGCTGCTGCTCGACCACCGAGAGGATCTCGTCGCAGAGCGCACCAAGACCCTGAACCGCCTGCGCTGGCACCTGCACAATCTTGACATCGACTACCCTGCCCGTCAGGTCGCCAACAGACTGATCGCGCTGACTCGCCTCCGCGACCAGGTGCTGCAACGACCGCAATGCATCCGAGCGGAGATCGCGCTCGAGTTGATTGACCGCGCCGCCGCAGTGACCCGCAGAGTCAACGAGCTCGAACGCCAAATCGCCGAACGCATCGAGGATCTGGCCCCGGACTTCCTTGAGCTGCCCGGCTGCATCGCCGCGAAGATCATCGCCGAAACAGCGGGCGCGACCCGATTCCGCTCATCCGCAGCCTTCGCCATGCACGCCGGAACCGCACCGATCCCGGTCTGGACCGGCAACCGAACCAGCTTCCGGCTCAACCGCGGCGGAAACCGCCAACTCAACACCGCCCTGCACCGCATCGCAGTCACCCAGCTGCGCATGCACCCACCAGCCCGAGCCCTGGTCGAACGGCGCGTCAAACAGGGCAACTCCAAAACCGAAGCCATACGCATCCTCCGTCGACACTTGGCCGACGTCGTTTATCAGCAGCTTATCCACGCCGCCGCACAAGCCCCCTGCCTGAAAACTCGACATAGGAGATTCACGAGGCCTCCGGCATGAAGTTCTGCTTGGTCGCTGAACCATCTACCGGAGACCTCTTCAGTTATCGATCACCGCCACGCCGTGACCTCACCGCTCAGCCACACTTCTGAAACACGCGCTAGGCGCCCACCCTCTCCTGACTAGCCCTGGCGGCGCTTCGAGCATGCCCTTTCAGTGGCGTCGCGACGGATCAGGATGGGCCTGCGAAGCCGTTGGCGTCGTCGGGACGTAGGCCCTGCGGAAGGCTTCGTGCCCGAACCCATGCCTCGCGTGGGCCGCGCGAATGGCCACTACCTGTAATCTCGATCCCGCGCACTCGATACCATGGCTCGCCTTCGTCGATCATCGGTGCATCGACGCTGACGTGCTCCACCCGCAGGATCAGGGCGCCCGCTCCGAACCGATAGTCGTTCTCTCGGAGTCGCAGCAGCCGCCGCGCCTGCTTGCTGCCGTTCTCATCGGCGTCGTAAGTCAACGCGGAATTCCTGCCAAGTTCACGTTCATCTGCACGTGCATCACCTCTAGCGCACCGTAGCGTTCCAGTATCAACCCGTGACCTCATCTAAACGGTCAGACCTTTTTGTAGGTGAGGTCACCGGGCCTCCCGAAATTAGAGGATCGCTGACAGGTGAGGCGATGAAGGTGCCTGGAGGCGCGATAGCGCCAGTCGCCGACGAGTGGGTGGCGTCGGCCATACCGTGGGAAGCGTCCGGCGGTAACGGTCGCTGCCGGGACAATGGTCGACCTTACGCACGGGTTGGTCGAAACGTACGTGAGGAACGGCAGCGGTCTGCTCATGCCGGGGGGTGAATTGTGCCGGAGAGTGTGGCGTGTTCGAGAAGGGTTGGTCCTTCATATGGTGGTTGTGGCCGGTGGTCGATTTTGGTATTGAGGGTGGCGTGGGCGGTGAACTGGCGGTACTGCAAGCCCCGGCTGCCGATAGGACCGCAGCGGCTGGAGGCTGTCGACGTCAATGGTGACGACATGGGGTGCGTGGTGGCAGGTGAAGCGAAGTCGGTCCGCGATTAGGTCCGAACCGGTGCGCCTGCCCAGGACGGTGAAATCGGGGCCCCGGTCGGTGACGATCTGGTTAAGCGGCGGCTGGAAGAGCATCCGGAAGGGCAGGGTGATCGATCCGGTGGCTGGAGTGCCTTCGTCGGCGCCGAAGACGAGGGTGTTCTGGCCGAGTCGGCCGTGGGCGCGATATCTGGTGCGGAGGTAGCTGGCTCGGGCGATGTCTGACCACGTGTGGTCGTGGTAGCCGTCGCCGCGGACGTGCATGGTGCGGCCCAGCGTGCTGATGGTGCCGGTCACATCGGCGTGCGGAGCCATGACAAGCCAGCCGGTATGCCGCCCAGTACCGCTGACGACATCACGGCCGGTGCCGATCCGCGTCGGAGGGATGGTTCCGGTAAACGCCAGGTCAAGCGAAACCCGGCGATCACAGACCATGACGTGATGGAAGACTAGGCCACCGGTGAGGCGATGCGGGCCGATACGGACGTCACACTGATCGGCGGCGGCGTAGGCGTCTTCTCCGGATGTAGTCTCCGCTGCGATGTGCGTTCCGTCCGGCGCGAAGTAGTTGACACAAACGGTTGCGGTCGGCTCGCGGCTACAGCCGTGACCCGGCCGGCAAATCCGGTGCCGACTCGCGAAGGTAATCGTGACGACGGTGCCGTCATCGAGGCGGGCGTCGAGATACCACGACTCAAGGTGTTCTGGACCGGGGGGGCTCACGGCAGCCGTTCTCCCATGCCGCTACCTGGCTGCACAGGCCGAGCTGTTGCATTGCGGCCTGGCCCGCTTCACGGCCGAATCGGTCAATGTCGCTGTGCTTGACGTTGTGCATGCGGTGCCTCCTCACACACCGGTTGTTCGCGTTGCTGTCCGGCTGGCGGCTGGTGATGCCCGGAGCCGCGATGCACCCGAACGAATCGGGCCGGATGCTCGTCTTCTGCTGTGACCGTGTGGTCAGCCCTGCGGTTTCGACGCGCAGTGGTGTGACCCCTCGGTCCGTACGGCGTTCGTGTCATCAGCAATCTGCAGGCCCTCGGTCGTGGGCTGTCCGATATGTTCCTCGTCGTTCGGTCCCGGTATGGCCTCGACCATCCGGAACGTGTTCCCCCTGGTGCCGTGGTCATCACAGGCAGTTGGCATTTCCCGGCCCCAAGGATTTCATTTACCCGCGAACGATCGGCCCAACCGACCGAGGGGCGGCGTCCCAAGGAACCTCGCACAGCTGTCTTCGTCTCCGTTTGCCACATGTACCCTGCGTTCTCGCGGTCCCACCGGGCATTCCTGGTCTGTCAGTTGAGTTGAACCCGTCAGTTGAAACCCCATCCGAAGGCGCCGATGGGCGGCGCGTAGTCATGCCTGACAACTCGGATGGGATGGCAGAGCCATTCCGATGACGCGGAGCACCGTCTCCTGCGTCGGTAGCCGGTGTCGACGTGCCTTGGCGTCACTCCTCGAGTGTCCGCCGCCACCTATCTACGTGGAATGCGCTCAGAAGACTCCGGGCATGGCCCTCGCTCAACTGCCAGAAAGGCAGGCCGTGTCGAAAAAAATCGTCTACACCTGGAGATTCCTCCAGCTCACCCCAGCCCATACGTGCGAAGCCCATGGTCCAGTCTCCGAACATGCGCTGTTCGATAGGTTCCTGGATATGCTTCACAACATTCGTGTGGCGGGGGTCTTTGCATATGCGTTCATACAGCTCGTTGACCCGCACCCCATTTCCCTCCAAAACCTGGAAGAATGACTGCCGATGGTATAGCAGTATCCCAGTTACCCCACGTCTCGCGTTGTGTCGGCGAGCTTGCAGCAGAAGGCCACTGAGCTCCTCGCCGCTCAGTGGAGAGCAGGCGGCGCTGGCGTAGGCGACGTGCGCCATGTCTGAATGTCTTCCGCTCACGACGGCAGTGTATCGGCTCACCGTGGTGTGGAAGGCGAAACTAGCGGAGCGGTTCGGCGAAGTGATAATCCCTTCGTATAAAGGCTAGGTCGATTCGTGGCTGCCGCAAAGCTGAAGGGGAATGATCCCCAGCGGTGCTTGTGTTAGTGATAACGGATTGGACGACAGCCGTGTTCGTATGCGCCACCATATCGCCCGGCCACCGCCGTGCTGGGTGCGAAGTCCCGATCTGCATTCCTTGGAAGGTCCGGTTCCTGGAATGAGCACCTCGGCGGAACGCTGCGGCGATCCGCCGCTATTCGGTCCATGTGCCCGCACCAGCCTGGATGCGCAAGATCAAGTATGGACGGCGTGGCGGGGCTCGCGGCACGCGCCATCTAGCCGAACCTTCGGCCCGGGCAGAATCCAATGATCGTGCCCTCCGCATCCGCCGCTGACCACGCACCGACCAAACCCGGACCGCCACCTGGCGGGCCGGGAACCTCGAACGTCGTGGCAGTCTCCGCACTGACAACGGTATTGCGGTCCATGCAATGGCCGGAAGACGCTGAGCGTAGGTCTCGACTTCGCCTACGGATATTCCGCCCGGGAACACAGGCCCGGCTTCACAGCGGAGGTTAAAGCGGTGCTCGTCTCGTCTTGGCCGCCAAACACGAGCGAAATCGGCGTCAGGTGCGTAACCGGCGCGCCAATCGCCGACGCGAGAGAACCTAAGCCCGAATTCTGACCTCGCTGCGTTGACGCCCGTCGCTGGCCGATATGGCCAGAACTCTCCATCCGGCGCGCAGTGGACCGGACGGCAGCGACCGCAATCACAGACACAAGGATCTGTAGGGCCGTGGCTGCCGGGACAAGGTCCGCGCGGACAAGTGCCAGGCATCTTGGAGCAGGTGCGGTTCGGCGATGCTCGATGTGCCGCGTCGCAGCATCACAGCTTCACCGACGGCGCCTGCGGTGCGGAGCGGAAGTTAACTCAGGATGGCGCCCCGACAAGGGGCCGCGCCTGAACCCGAAGCATATGGCACAGGCAGGCTTCCGGATCGCCAGACATCTGCCGTGTCATTCTGAGTTGGCTCAATCAGTCCTGAAAGACGGCCTTGATCTTCTCGCCAGCCTGCTTGATGCTGCTGGATGCATGGTCCTTCTTGCCCTCCGCCTCGAGCTGCTCGTCGTCGGTCGCCCGGCGAGGCCGTCAAGGGCATCCTGCGGTTCACCTACGCCGAGCCGCTCACCAATCCGCCGCCAGGCTGGACCGAGCCCACCGCAGGCAAGGCCGAAGCCCTCACCTAAGCCTTGACTGTCCGGCCACCGCCGACGTCGCCCGGCCTGTTCTCCGGTGTGGGCACCCAGTCGGGTGCGCCGGCCGCAACACGCACGCCGTTCGTCCGGACCGACTGGTTGATCCCCGCCCTGATCGCGGCGGCCGTCGGCCGCATCATGGTAGCCGCCGGCCTCCGCACCCCCAGGCCGCGCAACCGGGTCCGGCGTGCCTGATCGCCCGCGGTGAGCCGTGCCCTCGCCCGGGCCGGTGCGGCAGGGTGACTCCTCGCCCAGAATGGGTGTCGGCTGCGAAGCCGCGTACCTGGCAGCCCCGAAAGAGCGCGGTCCGGTCGCACGCAATGCGCGCGACCGGACCGGAACGACGGGAACCGCGGATGCAGCGCTCCACAGCCGGCGACTAACCTGACGTGCCAGACGTGCTTACGGTGTGAAGTTCGCGAAGAGCAGGCTGGCGAGGGCCAGTCCGACGGCGAGGTTGGCGACGGTGGCGCCGGCGAAGACGGTGATGGGCCGCCAGCCGGCTTCTCGCAGCGCCTTGACCCGGAACTCCAGGCCGATGCTGATGAAGGCGAGGACGAGGAACCAAATCCGCCAGTCGTTGACGACGCCGATTGTGGTCTTGGCCTCGGCGGCGCTGACGGCGTTGGCGTACCAGGTGCCGATCGCCGATGCGGCCACGAAGGCCAGGACAAACTTGGGGAAGCGGTCCCAGAGCGTCCGCAGTCCCGGCCGTCGGACACCGGGGTCGCGTTCGACGCGGAAGGCGAAGTAGGCGCTGAGCGCGACGGCGACCACGCCGATAAGCGCATTCTGGGTCGTCTTCACAATGGTTGCGATCTTGAGGACGTCCTCGCCGGCCAGTGCTCCGGCGGCGGTGACGGCGGCGGTGGTGTCGATGTTGCCGCCGATCCAGGCGCCGGCTACCGGATCGCTCAGACCGAAGGCGTCGGCGAGCCAGGGCAGGATGAAGATCGATGGCAGCGCGAACGCGATGACGAGGCTGGCGGCGTAGGCGAGCTGTTCCTTGGTCGCCTTGACCGCGCCCGCCGCCGCGATCGCGGCGCTGATGCCGCAGATGGACACGGCGGAGGACAGCAGTGCCCGCAGCTTGCTGTCCAGGCCGAACACGCCGCCCAGCCACCAGGCGAACAGGAAGACGGAGGCGATGAGGAGCAGCGCCTGGACGATGGAGGGCCCGGCGGCCTGCCAGATCAGGCTGATGTTGATGGACGCGCCGAGCAGGACCAGGCCGGTCTTGATGAAGAACTCGGTGCGAAATGCGCCCGCGACTTTGTCGCGGATGCCGAGCACGGTCAGTACGACATTGCCCAGTAGGCCGAGGATGATCGCGTAACGGGGTACTCGATCGCGGTGACGTACTTCGCGTAGCTCTTGCCCTTCACATCCAAGGGGATGTGATGGTCGAGCTAGCGGGTGCCGATGGCGAGGCCGAAGAGGATGGTCAGGCCGAGCGCGATCCAGGGCCATGGCACCGCGGCCGTGGTCGGCTCGGTCGGTTCCGTTGATTCGTTCGCGGGATCGGCCGGTTCGGCGGCGCGTGTCGTGCCGTCGGCTGTCGACATCAAGGCACCAGCCCGGTGGTGACGGCGCTGGCGAGGATCAGGGCGAGCAGGACCAGGCCGGCGATGGCTGCGGCCCAGTCCTCGGTCAGCGCGAGGCGGCTGGCGCGGCTGACCTTCGCCGGCGGCGCGGGTGTGTAGTCGCTCATGGCTTGTCCCTCGGGGGTGGCGGTGCAGGGTCAGTGATAGGGATCGCCGTTAGTTCTATACTTCGCCGATATGATTAGTCGATATGTCTGCTAGGGTTGTGTGCACGACGCGGCGGTGCGGCCGGCATCGTGACGTCCGTCGGCGCCAGCGCTAGGAGTCGCCGCATGCCTGACCCCTTGGACCTCGTGCACCTGCGCACGCTGCTGGCGATTGCCGACTGTGGCGGCTTCCACCGGGCCGCCGCGGCGCTGCGGGTCAGCCAGTCGACGGTGAGCCAGCATGTCCGGCTGCTCGAGCGGCGGCTCAAGGAGCCCCTCGTGGAGCGGGCCGGGCGGGGTGTGCGGTTCACCGCGCACGGCGAGGCGCTGCTGGTGGAGGCGCGGCGCATCCTGGCCGTGCACGACGAGTCGCTGCGCCGGCTCGAGGTCGCCGGGGAGCGGGTCATCGTCGTCGGCTGCACCGAGCACGCGGCCGACAAGGTGCTGCCGCAGTTGCTGGACGCGATCCGGCGCGGCTTTCCCGGACGTTCCGTGCGGTTCCGCATCGACCGCTCCACCCAGCTGGCCCACGTGGTCGGGCGCGGCGGCCTGGATCTCGCCGTGGTGCTGGCCGGGGCTGAGCCCGCCGGCACGACGGTCGCGGAGCTGCCGCTGTGCTGGTACGCCGCGCCGCAGTTCGCGCTGCCCGCCGACGGGTCGGCGTGGCCGGTGGTGGCATTCGAGGAACCGTGTGGCCTGCGCCGGCGGGCGCTGGAGGCGCTCGAGCAGGCCGGTGAGGCGTCGGAGATCGTGGCGGAGGCGACCAGCCTGGACGGTGTCGTCGCCGCGGTCCGGGCCGGCCTGGGCGTGGCGTTGCTGCCCAGCACCGGCCGGGCGCCGGCGGGCCTGGTGCCGCTGCGGCGCCTGCCCGCGGTCGGGACGGTCGGGCTGCAGGTGGCGGCCCGGCGCGGCATCGACCGGGAGCTGGAGCGGATGGCCTGCGAGGTCATCGAGGGCTTCTTCGCCTCCCACGGCCACCTGCGCAGCGCGGCCTGAGATCCGTCTGAGATCCGCCTGAGATCCGCCTGAGATCCGCCACCGATCGACGGTCGCGATCGGTGGCGAACCGGAATCCGCGTTGGCTGAATTCCCATCATTTTAATAGGCTTTTGGCATGCCGGTCGAGTTCATCAGCGCCATCAACGTCAACGACAGCAACGAGGTCAACGGCCGCGGCGACCCGGTCATCGACGTCGCCTTCCTGCGCCGCTACGCCCGGGTGCTGGAGGACGGCGGCTTCGACTACACGCTCGTGCCGTACAACTCCGCCTTCCACGACCCCTTCGGCGTCGCCGTCGCGCTCACCCAGGTGACCGAGCGGCTCCGGCCGATCGTCGCCCTGCGGCCCAACACGATGTATCCCACCGTGGCGGCGAAGGCGCTCGTCACGCTCGACCAGCTCTCCGGCGGCCGGGCGGTCGTGCACTTCATCGCCGGCGGCAGCGACGCCGAGCAGGCGCGGGAGGGCGACCGGCTGGATAAGACCGAGCGCTACGAGCGTGAGGAGGAGTACATCCGGATCCTCCGGCGGGTGTGGTCGGCGACCGAGCCGTTCGACCACGCGGGCAAGTACTACTCGTTCGAGAACTTCGTCTCGCTCGTGCGTCCCGTGCGCGGCACGATCCCAGTGTCCGTCGGCGGGTCGTCGGCGGAGGCGTACCGCGTGGGCGGAGCGCTGGGCGACATCTTCGGCCTGTGGGGCGAGCCGCTCGCCGACACCAGGGAGCAGATCGACCGCATCGCGGCCGAGGCACGTCGCGCCGGCCGCGACGACACCCCGCGGATCTGGGTCACCTTCCGCCCGATCGTCGCCGCGACGGACGAGCTGGCCTGGGAGAAGGCCGAGCGCATCCTGCAGATTCTGCGGAGCCGCGGCGGGGCGGGCCTGTGGTCGGGCAAGCAGCGCTGGGGTGGCACCGGGCAGCCGGCGAATGTCGGCTCGCAGCGGCTGCTGGACATCGCGGCGCGCCAGGACCGCCACGACCGGGCACTGTGGACGCCCACGGCGACGGCGACCGGTGCGGCCGGCGCCTCCACGGCGCTGGTCGGCAGCTACGAGACGGTCGCCGCGGCGATCCTGGACTACATCGACCTCGGCGCGGAGCTCATCTCGATCCGCGGCTACGACAACCTCAACGACGCCGTCGACTACGGCCGGTACATCATCCCGCTCGTGCGCCAGGAGCTGGCCCGCCGCACGGTGGTGAGCGCCCGGTGAGCCGGTACGTGGTGATCGGCGGCGGTGCGGTCGGCGGGCTGCTCGCCGCGCAGCTCCAGCTGGCCGGGCGGTCAGTGGTCCTCGTCGCGCGCGGCGCGCAGCTGGCCGCCGTCCGGGCCGGCGGCCTGCGGGTCCGCCGCCCGCACGGCGACGACGTGGTCCGGCTCGCCACCGCCGGCGGCCCGGACGAGGTGCGGCTGCGCACCGGCGACGTCCTGGTGCTCGCGACCAAGGCCCAGGACGCGGAGGCGGCCCTCGCGACGTGGGCCTGGCAGCCGGTGCACGACGGCGACGCGCAGGACGCGGCCGTGGCCGGCGCCGGCGCCGACCTGCCCGTCCTGACGCTGCAGAACGGGCTCGCGACCGAGGACGCGGCGCTGCGCCGGTTCGCCCGGGTCTACGGGGTGACCGTCGGGGTCGCCGCGAGCTATCTGGTCCCCGGCGAGGTGGTGAGCCCGTCGTACCCGGTGGTCGGCCTGCTGTGGCTCGGCCGCTATCCGGCCCCGGCCGGCCCGGTGGTCGCGGACGCCGACCAGGAGCGGTTCGTGCGTGACCTGGCCGCGGCCGGCTTCGCCGCGACGAGCGTCCCGGACATCTCCGCCTGGAAGGCGCGCAAGCTGCTGGGCAACGTCCGCAACGGCCTCGACCTGCTCGACGGTACCGACGAGGAGAAGACCCGGGCCGGCACGCTGCTCGTGGCCGAGGCCGAGGCGGCGTACGCGGCGGCGGGTATCGTGCCCGCACCGGCCGACGCCATCCAGGCCGGCGCCCGGCTGTCCATCGAGGCCGTCCCCGGCCATGTGCCCGGCCGGCTGTCGACCTGGCAGAGCTTCGCCCGCGGCGCCACCAGCGAGATCGACCACCTCAACGGCGAGATCGTCGGCCTCGGCCGCCGCCACGGCGTGCCGACCCCGCACAACGAGCGGCTGCAGCGGCTGCTCGGCGCCCAGGCCGCCGCGGGTGCCCCGCCCGGCACCCACCGGGTCGCCGAGCTGCTGCCGGTCGACGCCGGTGTCTAGCGCGCTCGAGCTCGCCACCGACCGGTCGGGCGTCGCCCCCGACGGGCCGCCGCGCGCGGTCGTGCGGGCCACGACCGTGGCCGACGTCCAGCGCACCCTCGCGGAGGCGAGCCGCACCGGCACGCCGGTCGTCACCCGCGGCGCGGGGACGGGTCTGGCCGGCGGGGCGGCCGCCGGACCGGACACCATCGTGCTGGACGTGTCCGGGCTCGACCGGATCCTCGGCATCGATCCGATCGACGGCATCGCCCGCGTCGAGCCGGGCGTGATCACCGCCGAGCTGGACCGCGCCGCCGCCGCGCACGGCCTGATGTACGCGCCGGACCCGGGCAGCGTCGCGATCTGCACGATCGGCGGGAACATCGCCACGAACGCCGGGGGCCTGCGCGGCGCGAAGTACGGCGTCACCCGCGACAGCGTCCTGGCCCTCGACGTCGTGCTCGCCGACGGCACGCGGCTGCACCTCGGCCGGGACACCGTCAAGGGTGTCGTCGGGCTCGACCTCGTCGGCCTTCTCGTCGGCTCCGAGGGGACGCTCGGCGTCGTCGTCGGGGCCACGCTGCGGTTGCTGCCCCGGCCGGCCCGGGTCGGCACGGCGGTGGCGTACTTCGCCTCGGTGACCGCCGCCGCCGTCGCCGCGGCCGAGCTGGGCGCGGCCGGGCTGCGCCCGAGCGTGCTCGAACTCGTCGACGGCAAGACCCTCGCCGCCATCGACGAGCTGCGCGGCACCGATCATGCCGGCCGGGGCGCCGCCCTGCTGCTCGTGCAGACGGACGGCTTCGGGGCCGGCGAGGAACTCGCCGCCGTCGCCGCCGTGCTGGCCCGTACCGCGAGCGCGCTGGACACGACGCACGACGTGGCCGCCGGGGCGGCGCTGGCGGCGGCCCGCCGCGACGCGTTGCCGGCCATCGAGGCGCGGGGCCGGGTCCTCATCGAGGACATCGCGGTGCCGCGGTCCCGCCTCGCCGACGCGGTCGGCGGCGTGCACGCCATCGCCGAGGCCACCGGCACCGACGTGTACGTCTTCGCCCACGCCGGCGACGGCAACCTGCACCCGATCATCCGCCTCGACCCCGATCCCGGCGCCGCGGACCGGGCCGCCGAGGAGATCTTCGCGCTCGCGCTCGCCCTCGGCGGCACCGTCAGCGCCGAGCACGGCGTCGGGCTGCTCAAACGCGCCTGGCTCGAGCGGGAGCTCGGACCGGACGTGGTGACCCTGCAGCGGCGCATCAAGGACCTGTTCGACCCCGCCGGCATCCTCAACCCAGGAAAGGCCCTCTGACATGCCCACTCCATCTCCCGTGCTCGTGCGCGCCGACGACCTCGCCGCCGCGTCCGGCGTCCGGCTGCTCGACGTGCGCTGGCGCCTCGGCGACCCCGCCGGGCACGCGCAGTACCTCGATGCCCACATCCCCGGCGCGGTCTACGCCGACCTCGACGCCGACCTGGCCGCGCCGTCCGCCGACGGGCACGGCCGCCATCCGCTGCCCGACGTCGCCGATCTGCAGGCCGCCGCCCGCCGCTGGGGCATCAACGAGGGTGATGCGGTCGTGGTCTACGACGACAACGGCAACCTGGCCGCCGCCCGCGCCTGGTGGCTGCTGCGCTGGGCCGGCATCGCCGACGTCCGCCTGCTCGACGGGGGCCTGGCGGCCTGGCGGGAGGCCGGCCGGCCGACCGTGGGCGGCGAGGAGAAGGCCGAGCCGGGCGATGTCGTGCTCACCGGCGGCCGGCTCGCGGTGGCCGGCCCGGACGACGTCGTGCGGCTGGTCGCCGGCGGTGGGGTGCTGCTCGACGCGCGGGCGGCCGAGCGGTACCGCGGCGAGCCCAACCCGATCGACCGGCGCCCGGGCCACATCCCCGGCGCGGTCAGTGCCCCGACGACGGAGAACCTCGCCGCCGACGGCACCTTCCGCGACCCGGCCCAGCTCGCCGAGCGCTTCGCCGGCCTCGGGGTCGAGCCGGGCCGCACGGTCGGCGTCTACTGCGGGTCCGGGGTCACCGCCGCCCACGAGATCGCCGCGTTGCAGCTGGCCGGCATCGAGGACGTCGTGCTGTACCCGGGCTCGTGGTCGCAGTGGGCGACGCTGCCCGGCCGCCCGGTCGCGACCGGTGCGGAGCCCTTCCCGCCGCCGCCGCTCGTCCCGCCGACCGAGGCGGCGCGGCGGGTCGAGGGCGGCGCGATCCTGGTCGACGTGCGCAGCGAGCCCCGCCGTGCCGCGGACGGCACCATCCCGGGCGCGATCATCGGCGATCGCAACAACCTGCCCGCCGAGTTCGGCATCGACTCGCCGGACCGGCACGCCCCGGTCGTCTCCCTGCACACTCCGATCGTCGTGGTGTGCGGCTCGGTGGACGGCTCGCGCCCGGTCGCCGAGGGCCTGATCCGGCTCGGCTTCACCGACGTCGTGCACGTCGAGGGCGGGTTCGCCGCCTGGTCCGCGGCCGGGCTTCCGGTCGCCTGAGCCGTCCCCAGGACACCGCCGGCCCGCGGCACCGATCGGGCCGGCGGTGTCCGGGGTTACGGGGCCGTCAAGCGGCGCGATCCAGGCGGCCGAAGCGGCTCTGGTGAAAGACCAGGGGCGCGACGGTACGGTCGGCGTCGAGCGCGTGCACCCGCAGCAGGACGATGTCGTGGTCGCCGGCCGGGATCTCGCGCTCGATGCTGCAGTCCAGCCAGGCGCAGGCGCCGTCGAGCAGGATCTCGCCCTCGGTCGTGGCCCGCCAGGTCACCCCGGCGAACCGGTCGACGCCGCGGGCGCTGAACTGCCGCCCCAGGTGCTCCTGGTCCGCGGCGAGCACGCTGACGCCGAGCCGCCGGGCCAGCCGCAGCGCCCGCCAGGTGTTCGACGAGTGCGCGATGCAGATCGACACCAGTGGCGGGTCCAGCGACACCGAGGTGAACGAGCTCGCGGCGAGCCCGACCGGCACCCCGTCGACGATCGCCGCCACGGCGGTGACGCCGCTGGGAAAGGCGCCGAAGACCCGGCGCAGGTCGGCTGAGTGCAATACCGCGTTCATGCCCATGCCTCCATTTTCCTACTCGATCCATAGGATTCGGCAAGGGTTCGACCGATCGAGAATCGCGGTCGATGCCGACCTCGGATTCGCATTGGACACCGGGCCTATTTCCTATCAGTCTGATAGACAAAATAGGAGATCAGACCGAGAGGAACCGGCATGAGCGGCGCGCCCGCCTTCGATCCCACGATCCCGCCCGCCGCGGCACCGGCCGTCGAGTTCATCAGCCTGTCGCACCTCAACCCGTCCACCGAGCTCGAGCCGCGGCCCACGCGCGGCATCGACCTGCCCTACTTCCGCCGGTACGTGCGGGCCCTGGAGGACGCGGGCTACGACTACACGCTGCTGCCCTACGGGTCGGCCGGCGCGGACTCGTTCGTCGTCGCCAGCGCGGTCGGCCAGCTGACCGAGCGGCTGCGCCCGATCGTGGCGCTGCGGCCCAACACCACGTTCCCGACCGTCGGCGCGCAGAAGCTCGCCACCCTCGACCAGCTCACCGAGGGCCGCGCGGTGGTACACCTGATCTCCGGCGGCAACGACGCCGAACAGGCGCGGCAGGGCGACTACCTGCCCAAGGACCGCCGCTACGCCCGTACCGCCGAGTACATCGACATCCTGCGCCGCTCGTGGAGCGAGCCCGCCCCGTTCAGCCACGACGGCGCGTTCTACAAGTTCGACGGCTTCGGCCCCGGCTTCGCGCCCTACGACGGCCCGATCCCGATCTCGATCGGCGGGCAGTCCGACGAGGCGTTCGCGGTCGGCGGCGCCCAGGCCGACATCTTCAGCTTCTGGGGCGAGCCGCTGGCCGACCTGCGCACCGAGATCGACCGCGTCCACGCGATCGCCCGGGCGGCGGGGCGCACGACGCTGCCCCGGATCTGGGTGACGTTCCGGCCGATCATCGCCCGCACCGACGAGCTGGCGTGGCAGAAGGCGCAGCAGTACGTGGCCCGCGTCGCCGCGACGTTCGCCCAGCACGGCCTCGGCGGTCAGCGCCACGTGCAGGGAACCCCGCAGAACGTCGGCTCGCAGCGCGCCCTCGCCTTCGCGGAGCGCTCGGAGCTCTACGACCGGGCGCTGTGGACCCGCACCGCCGCGGTGACCAACGCCGCCGGCGCCTCGACCGCCCTGGTCGGCTCGCCCGAGACGGTCGCCGCGGCGATCCTCGACTACGTCGACCACGGCGCGTCGCTGGTGTCGATCCGCGGCTACGACACGCTCGCCGACGCCGTCGACTACGGCAAGTACGTCCTGCCGCTGGTCCGCCAGGAGCTTGCCCACCGGGCCGCGACCGGTCGCCGCGGCACGCTGCAGGCCGAGCACCCCGGCAACTACGGCGCCGAGTACGCCCGCTTCGCCACGGCGGCCAGCTCGTGAGCGGCGTCGGCACCGAGGCGCCGGTCTTCCTCGCGCCGGACCTGTCCGATGCGGCGCTGGCGGCGGTCACGGCCGAGGTCGCGGTGACCGCGGCCGAGTACGACCGCACCGCCGAGCTGCCCTGGGCGGGGCTGCACGCCGCGCACCGGGCCGGGCTGCTGACCGCCGCCGTCGGCCGGCAGTACGGCGGCCCGGGCGCCGGTCCGCGCGACGTGGCCCGCATCCTCACCGCGCTCGGCGAGGGCGACGCCTCCGTCGGCCTGCTCGCGGCCAACCTGCTCCTCACCCACGCCGCCCAGGCCGCCCACCCGACCTGGCCGGCGGCGACCTACCGGGACCTGCTCCGCCGCTCGCACGATGGCCCGGCGCTGGTCAACGCGATCCGCGCCGAGCCCGAACTGGGCGCGCCGGCCCGCGGCGGCCTGCCCCGCACGACCGCGACCCGCACGGCCGGCGGCTGGGTGCTCAACGGGCACAAGGCCTACGCGACCGGCGGCGCCGGCCTGGCATACCACGTGGTGTGGGCCGTCGCGGAGGAGCCCGGCGCCGATCCGGCGCACCCGCGGGTCGGCCACGTCATCGTCCCCGGCGACCGGCCCGGCATCAGCTGGGTCGACACCTGGGACCACCTCGGGCTGCGCGCGTCGAACACCCATGACGTGGTGTACCGCGACGTCGAGGTCCCGGCCGACGCGTTCGCCGAGATCCCGCGCGGACCGGACGGCGTCTACCGCGACCCGGCGGCGGCCGCCGGTCCCGGCAGTTTCGGCCATCCCGCCCTCTACCTCGGCGTGGCCCGGGCCGCCCGGTCGGCGTTCGCCGCGTTCGCCCGCGAGCGGGTGCCCTCGGCGCTGGGCCGCCCGATCGCGCGGACCGAGCGGATCCAGGCCGTCGCCGGCGAGATCGACCTGCAGGTCGTGCAGGCCGAGACGCTGCTGCACGGTGCCCTGCTGCGCATCGAGGCGGGCGACACCACGATCCTGCCCCAGCTCTCGGCGATCAAGGTGGCCATCGGCCGCTCGGTGATCGCCGCGACACAGGCGGCCGTCGCGGCGCTGGGCAATCCGGGCCTGTCGCGGCACCACCCGCTGGAGCGCCACCTGCGCGACGCGCTCTGCGTCCGCGTCCACCCGCCGCAGGAGGACGCCGTCCTGCTCGCGAGCGGCCGCCGGATCCTCGGCACCTGAGCCCCCACCCGACCAGAAGGAACTGCTCATGCCCAAGCTTCGACTGCTCGTCACCGGTGCCGCGCTGCTGGCCCTCAGCGCCTGCGGCACCGGCGCGGCGCCGGCCGCCGGCGGTGATGCCGGGCCGCCCAAGAAGGGCGGCACGCTGAAGGTGTCGTACTTCCCGGACAACCCGTCGTTCTCGTGCATCGACCCGTTCCAGGTGTACTGGATCGAGAGTCGCTCGATCATCCGCAACTTCGCCGACTCGCTGACCGACCAGGACCCGCAGACCGGCGACATCGTGCCCTGGCTCGCCACGAGCTGGCAGATCAGCCCGGACGGGCTCACGTACACGTTCAAGTTGCGCGACGGCGTCACCTTCGCCAACGGCGGCAAGCTCGACGCCCAGGCCGTCGCCGACAACGCCGCGGGCTGGATCGCGACGGTGAAGGCGACCAACGGCGCCGCCTACGGTGCCTCCTACGTGCAGGGCCTCACCGGCGCCACGGTGGTCGATCCGAGCACCGTGGCGTTCCACCTCAGCCGGCCCAACTCGTCGTTCCTGCAGGCGACGTCGACGACCAACCTGGCCATCACGGACCCGGCCGAGTACCGGCTCACACCGGCCGAGCGGTGCACGGGCAAGGGGGTCGTCGGCTCCGGGCAGTTCGTGCTCGACCACTACACGGCCAAGGTGGAGACGGTGCTCACCCGGCGGGCCGGCTACCAGTGGGGTTCCGGGCTGGTGAAGAACCAGGGCGAGGCGTACCTCGACAAGGTCGTCTTCAACTACATCGCCGAGGACAGCGTGCGCACCGGCAACCTGGTCAGCGGGGCCGTCGACATCGCCTGGCCGCGCAACCCGTTCACGCCGCAGGACGAGCAGCTCATCACCCGCTCCGGCCACAAGGTGGAGCAGCGGTCCCTGCCGGGCGTGTCCTACACCCTGTTCGCCAACACGGCCGAGGGCAAGGTGCTCGCCGACGCGCAGGTGCGCCTGGCCCTGAACAAGGCGATCGACCGCAAGACGTACGCCGCGACCGTGTTCGGCGCGAGCTACCCCGTCGTGGCGGGTGGCTTCGACTCGACCACGCCGTTCTTCAAGCCGCAGGCCGACAAGCTCGCCCACGACCCCGACGGCGCGGCGCGGATCCTCGAGGCGGCCGGCTGGACGGTGGGGCAGGACGGCTACCGGTACAAGAACGGCGCCCAGTTGCTCGTGGACTATCCGACCACCCAGTTCAGCGCCGGCTCGGAGCTGTTGCAGGCGCAGCTGAAGAAGGTCGGGATCAACCTGAGCCTGCGCACGCTGACGACCGCCCAGCAGGCCACGTACCTCAACAACGGCGAGTACGACCTCACCGGCAACTACTTCACCCGGGCCGATCCCGGCGCGCTGCAGTTCATCCTCAACCCCGACGTCGCCAACTCCAAGGCGCTGGCCCGCCGCTCCGCCCCGCCGGACGGCATCGCCAAGATCCAGGCGCTGTTCGGCCAGGCCATCCAGTCCACCGACGCGGCCGGGACCAAGCGGGCCTACGCCGATCTGCAGGACTACCTCATCGACGCCGGCATCACCTTCCCGCTGTTCGAGCGGGTGCAGAAGGCGGGCGTGAGCAGCAAGGTGCACGGCTTCGCGTTCACCTCCGAGAGCTTCCTGCGCCTCAACGACGTCTGGAAAGACTGATGACGAAGTACGTCCTGGGCCGCGTCGGGCAGGCCGTGGTGGTGCTGTGGGCGGCGTTCACGCTGACGTTCGCGATCCTCTACCTGCTGCCCAGCGACCCGATGCAGCTGCAACTGGCGGCGGCGGGCATCCAGGAGGACAGCCTCAGCCCGGACCAGTACGCGGCGATGCGGCACCGGTTCGGGCTCGACGAGCCGATCTGGGCGCAGTACTGGCACCACCTGTCCGGCGCGGTGCGCGGCGACTTCGGCACCTCGCTGACCCAGGGCATCCCGGTCACCGAGCTGATCGGGCAGCGGATCGGCCAGACCCTGCTGCTGAGCGTCTGCGCCGCCGCGGTGTCCCTGGTCGCCGGCACGGCCCTGGCGTACTTCGCCACGTTCGTACGCTGGAACCCGCTGCGCTCGGTGCTGACCCGGCTGCCCGCGCTCGGTGCCTCGTTCCCGCAGTTCTTCATCGCGCTGTTCCTCATCCAGTTCTTCTCCTTCCAGCTGGGCTGGTTCCCGGCCAACGGCACCCAGGGAGCGGCGACCCTGGTCATGCCGGTCGCCACGATCTCGGTGCTGACCTCGTCGCTGCTGGCGCAGGTGCTCATCAAGACCTTCGACGAGACGCTGGCCCAGCCCTACGTGGCCACGGCCCGGGCCAAGGGCCTTTCCCGCTCGGCGGTGCACCTGCGCCACGCGCTGCGCAACGCGGCCCTGCCGGCGATGACGATCCTCGGCGTCCTGGTGGGGCTCATCGTCACCAGCTCGATCGTGGTGGAGACGGTGTTCACCCGCGAGGGCATGGGCAACCTCGCCCAGCAGTCGGTGTTGTCGCAGGACGTGCCGGTGGTGCTGGCGATCGTGACGATCGCGGCGAGCATCTTCGTGCTCGTCAACCTCGCCGTCGACCTGCTCTATCCGCTGCTCGACCCGCGGATCTCCTACACCGGTGGGCGGGGCGGCCCGTCCCGGCCCCCGGTGGCCGCGGCCGTGGAAGGAGCGGCGCTGTGATCGGGCACCTCCTGCGCCGGCCGGTCTTCCTGGCGGCGTCCGGCTATCTGCTCTTCGTGCTCGTCTCGGCGTTCTGGCCGCGGCTGTTCACCGCGGCGGGCCCGTTCGACACGCACCCGGAGGCGGCGATCCAGCCACCCGGGGCCGGGCACCTGTTCGGCACCGACAACTACGGCCGGGACCTGTGGACGCGCGTGCTGTACGGCTCGCCGCTGACCATCCAGGCCACCCTGCTCGCCCTCGGCATCGCCCTGGCCGCCGGGCTGACCTTCGGCATCGTGTCCGGCTTCTTCGGCGGCGGCACCGACGCGGTGCTCATGCGGGTCATCGACGTCCTGCTGGCCATCCCGGGCCTGCTCCTGGCGCTGTCGATCGTGACCGCGCTGGGCTACGGCACGATCCCGGTCGCGGTGGCCGTCGGCGTCGGGATCGTGCCCGGGTTCGCCCGCACCACCCGGGCCGAGGTCCTGCGGGTCAAGACGCTGCCGTACGTGGAGGCGGCCCGGGCGGCCGGCGCCTCGTGGCTGCGCGTGCTGCTGCGGCACATCCTGCCCAACTCGTGGGGCCCGGTGGCCGTGCTCGCCGTCCTCGACGGCGGCGTGGCGATCATCGCGATCTCCTCGCTGAGCTTCCTCGGCTTCGGCGCCGCGCCGCCGGCCGCCGAGTGGGGCACCCTCATCGCCGACGGCCGCAACTACCTCGTCACCGCGTGGTGGCTCAGCCTGCTGCCCGGCCTGTTCGTGGCGCTGCTCGTGCTCAGCCTCAACCACATCTCCAAGACGCTGCAGGAGGTGACCCGTTGACCGCCGAACCGCTCGTGCAGATCACCGGGCTCGACATCGGCTACGTCCGCCACCGCCGGCTCACCCCGGCCGTCACCGGCCTCGACCTCACCGTCGGGGCCGGCGAGGTGGTGGCGATCGTCGGCGAATCCGGGTCGGGCAAGACCACCACCGCGAACGCGCTCATCGGCCTGCTGCCGCCGAACGGACGGATCACCGCGGGCTCGGCGATCGTGGACGGCGTGCAGATCGCCGGGGCCCGGGAGCGGACCCTGCGCCGGCTGCGCGGCTCGGTGGTCGGGCTCATCCCGCAGGACCCGATGGTCGGGCTCAACCCCACCAAGCGGATCGGCGCCCAGGTCGCCGAGGCGGCCGCGCTGCGCGGGTTCGCCGGCGCCGCCGCGCACGCCGAGACGGTGCGCTACCTCGCCCAGGCCGGCGTCCCCGACCCGGAACTGCGGATCCGGCAGTACCCGCACGAGCTGTCCGGCGGCCTGCGCCAGCGGGTGCTCATCGCGATCGCCATCGCCGGGCGGCCGAAGCTCATCATCGCCGACGAGCCGACCAGCGCGCTGGACGTCACCGTGCAGCGGCGGATCCTCGACCACCTCGGCGGGCTGGTCCGTGAGGAGGGCATCTCGCTGCTCGTCATCACCCACGACCTGGCCGTCGCCGCGGACCGCGCCGACCGGGTCGTCGTCATGCAGGACGGGCGCAAGGTCGAGGAGGGCGAGCCGGGCGCGATCCTGCGCGAGCCGCGCGAGCAGTACACCCGCCGGCTCATCGCCGCCGCACCCCGCCTGGCCCACGGCGGCCGGCTGGTGCCCCGCTTCGACGTGCGCGAGCAGCCCGTGCCGGAACCGATCCTGACCCTCACCGGGGTGGGCAAAACCTTCGCCGCGACCGACCGGCGGCGCGGACAGCGCGGGTTCAACGCCCTCGCCGGCGTCGACGTGACCGTGCCCCGGGGGCGGACCCACGCGCTGGTCGGCGAGTCCGGCTGCGGCAAGACCACGACCCTGCGCATCGCGCTCGGCCTGGAGGCGCCGACGACCGGCTCGATCGTGCTGGACGGCACCGAGATCGCCGGCAAGAGCTGGCACCAGCTGCGGCCGCTGCGGCGGCAGGCCCAACTGGTGCACCAGGACCCGTTCGCCGCGCTCGACCCGCGCTTCACCGTGCGGCAGTCGATCACCGAGCCGCTGGTGTCGTTCAAGGTCGGCGGCCGCCGCGAACGCGCCGCGCGGGCCCGGGAGCTGCTCGATCAGGTCGCGCTGCCGGCGCAGTACCTGGACCGGCGGCCCGCCGAGCTCTCCGGCGGCCAGCGGCAGCGGGTGGCGATCGCCCGGGCCCTGGCCCTGCGCCCGCAGCTGCTCATGCTCGACGAGCCGGTCTCGGCCCTCGACGTGCTGGTCCAGGACCAGATCCTGCGGCTGCTCGTCGAGCTGCAGGCCGAGCTGGGGCTGTCGTACCTGTTCGTCTCGCACGACCTCGCCGTCGTCGCCGAGATCTCGCACACCGTGTCGGTGATGAGCGGCGGCCGGGTCGTCGAGGAGGGGCCGGTCGCCGAGGTGTTCACCAGCCCGCGGACCCAGCACACCCGCGACCTCATCGACGCCGTGCCGGGACGCGCCGTGCGGCGGGTCCCGGCGGACGTCCATGGCTGATCGCCGACCGTCGGGGCTGGCCGCTCAGCTCACCGGCGCGCGGGCGCACCCCGGCCCGGCCGCCGTCGCGAGCGCGGCCGGGCTGCTCAACGGGGCCACCATGGTGGTCGGCGCGGCCGCCGTCGGCTGGTCGACCGACCACCTCGTGGTGCCCGCCCTGACCGGCCGGGTGGTGCCGGCCGGCGCCTGGTGGGTCAGTGCGCTGCTCGTGCTGGGCATCTCGCTGGTGCGCTGGGCCACCATCTTCGTGCGCGGCATCGCGACCGGGCGGGTGCAGTACCGCGCCCAGGCCCGCACCCGCCGGGCCGTGGTGCACCGCTACCTCGCGCTCGGCCCGGACTGGCACCGGCGCCACCCGCCGGGCCGGCTGCTCGCCCACGCCGTCTCGGACGTCGAGGCCGTGTGGTCGCCGATGCAGTTCGCGTACTTCGCCGCCGGCATGGTCTTCATGCTCCTGCTGGCCCTGGGCGAGCTGTTCCGGCGCGACGCCGCCCTGGGCCTGGTCGGCCTCGCGCTCGTGGTGCTCGTCCTGGCGCTGAACATGGTGTACCAGCGGCTGCTCGCGCCGCGCACCGCCGCCGCCCAGGCCGCCCGCGGTGCGCTCGGCGCGGTCGCCCACGAGTCGATCGAGGGTGGCGCGGTGGTGCGCGGCCTCGGCCTGGTCGCGGCCGAGGACGCCCGCTTCGCCCCCACCGTCGGGCGGTTGCGTGCGGCGAACCTGCGCATCGCCGCCGTCAGCAGCGTGTTCGACCCGCTGCTGGAGCTGCTGCCGACCGTGGCGGTCCTGGCCGTGCTGGCCGTCGGGGCGCCGCGGACCGCCTCCGGTGACCTGTCCGTCGGTGACCTGGTGGGCGTGGTGTACCTGCTCATCACGATCGCCATCCCGCTCAACGTCATCAGCCGGTTCCTGGCGATGCTGCCGATGTCCTCGAGCGGCCTGGCTCGCATCGAGGCCGTCCTGCGGCATCCCGACCCGCCCGCGCCCGGACACCGGCGCCTGAGCGGCCGCGGGCCGCTGCGGGCCGAGCTGCGCGGGGTCGCCGTCGTCCGCGACGGGCAGCCCGTCCTGCACGACGTCGACCTCACCCTCGAACCGGGCTCGGTCACCGCGCTCGTCGGCGCGGTCGGGGCCGGCAAGAGCACCCTGCTCGAGGTGGCCGCCGGGCATGACCGCCCCGCCGCCGGCACCGTGACCTTCGACGGCGTCGACGTGCGCGAGCTGGCCGCGGACGCGGTGAGCGGCGCCGTCGCCGTGGTGGCGCAGACGTCATTCCTGTTCGCCGAGTCCGTCCGCGACAACCTCGCGCTCGCCGGCCGGTACACCGACGCCGAGCTGTGGCGGGCGCTGCGCGTCGCCGCCGCCGACGAGTTCGTCCGGGAGCTGCCGGACGGGCTCGGCACCGTGGTGGGGGAGCGCGGCGCGACCCTGTCCGGCGGTCAGCGCCAGCGCATCTGCCTGGCCCGGGCGATCCTGCGCCGGCCGCGGCTGCTCGTGCTCGACGACCCCACCTCGGCCCTCGACGCCGGCGTCGAACGCCGGGTCCTGGCCGGGCTCGCCGGGCTCACCGGCGCGCCGGACGGGCCGACCGTGCTGCTGGCCACCCACCGCCCGGCCGCCGTCGCGTTCGCCCATCGGGTCGTCCGGCTGCACGCGGGCCGCATCGTCGCCGGCGAGCCCAGCCGTGCCCGCTGAGCCGCTGCTGCGCGGCGCGGCCCTGTCCGCCGGGCTCGCGCTGCTGGCCGGGGCCGGCCGGGTCGTCGCGCCGCTCACCGTCCAGCACGCCGTCGACGCCGGTCTGGCCGCCCCCGCGGTGCGCACCGCGGTCCTCGTCGGCGGCGCCGCGGTCCTCGTCGCCGGCCTCGCCTCGGCCTGGCTGAACCGGCGCCTGCACGCCCGGTTCGAGGACGCCCTGGCCGGCTTGCGCCGCCGGGGACTGCGCCGGGTGCACGAGATGGCGGCCGGCACCGCCGAGCGGATGGCCGGCGCCGACCTGACCGCCCGGCTCACCAGCGACGTCGACCAGACGACCACCTTCCTGCAGGGCGGCGGCGTGCAGGTGCTGACCGGCGGCGCGCAGCTGCTCGTCGCCACCGCCGTCATGCTCGTGTACAGCCCGCCGCTCGCCGCGCCCGTGCTCCTGCTCGCCGCGCTCGTCCTGCTCGTCATGCTCGCCCTGCAACGGGTCATCGCCCGCCGCTACGAGCAGGCACGCCGGGACCTGTCCGGGCTGCAGCACGCGGTGACCGAGGCGGTGCTCGGCGCGGCCGTCATCCGGGCCACCGGCACCGCCGAACGCAGCCGGGCCCTCGCCGGCGCGGCCGTCGACCGGGCCCGGGACAGCCTCGTGCGCACCCTCGCGCCGCTGCACGCGAACGCCTCGCTGGGCGAACCGGCCATCTCCACGATGACGGTGACGGCCATGCTCGGCGGCGTGTGGTGGGCGCTGGCGGGCGGTGCGGGCCAGCCACGGCTGAGCGCCGGGCAGGTCGTCGCGATGGTGTTCCTCGTCGGCTTCTTCGTCCGCCCGCTGCAGTCGCTCGTCCAGAGTCTGGGCGAGGCGCAGAACGCCCGCACCGGATGGCGGCGGGCGGTGGAGCTGGCCCGGACCCCGATCGCCGACGCCGGGGACGAACGCGGCTCCGTGCCACTGCCGGCCGGGCCGGTGAGCGTCTGCGTCCAGCGGGTCGCCGCGGGCTACGGCGACGGCCCGCTCGTGCTGCGCGACGTGACGTTCCACCTCGCGGCGGGCGAGCACGTCGCCGTGGTCGGGCGCACCGGGTCGGGCAAGTCGACCCTCGCCAAGCTGCTCACCCGCCGCCTCGAACCGGCCGCGGGCGGGATCCGGCTCAGCGGCGTACCACTGCGGCGGCTGTCGGCGGCGTCGCTGTCCGGGCGGGTCGTGCTCGTCCCGCAGGACGCGTTCCTGTTCGACGGCACGGTCGGGCAGAACCTGCGGGTCGGCGCGCCCGACGCCGGCGACGACGACGCGCTGCGGGTCCTGCGTGACCTCGGCCTGGCCGACTGGTTCGCGACCCTGCCCGACGGCCTCGCCACCCCGGTCGGCCTGCGCGGTGAGCGGCTCTCGGTCGGTGAGCGGCAGCTCGTCGCCCTGGCCCGCACCGCCCTCGCCGATCCTGACCTGGTGATCCTCGACGAGGCGACGTCCGGCATCGACCCCGCCACCGAACTCGCCGTGCAGCGGGCCCTGGCCGCGCTCACCCGCGGCCGCACCACCATCTCGATCGCCCACCGCATCAGCACCGCCGAGCAGGCCGACCGGGTGCTGGTCCTGGCAGCCGGCAGGCTCGTGCAGGCCGGCCCGCACGCCCGGCTGGCGGCGCTGCCCGGTCCCTACGCCGACCTGCTCACCGCCTGGACAGGAGCCCGTACATGACGATCCGGCGAACCATCACGCGCCTCGGGTTCAACACCCGGGTCTCGTTCCCCAGCGGCGCCGCCGCCCGCGGGCTGCGCGAGGGCATCGAACTGTTCCGGGTGGCCGAACGGCTCGGCTACCAGTCCGGGTGGGCCTACCAGCGGCACTTCGACAACTACCTGTCCGCGCCGATCCCGTTCTTCGCCGCCGCCGGCCAGCACACCAGCCGCATCACCCTCGGCAGCGCCGTCATCCCGGCCCGCTACCAGGAGCCGGTCCTGCTCGCCGAGGCCGCCTGCACCGCCGACCTGCTCGTGGGCGAGCGGCTCCAGCTGGCCTTCTCCAGCGGTACCGACGTCTGGGACGCCGTCTTCGGGGAGGTCGCCACCGACGCCCGCACCGAGGGCCAGCGGCGCCTGGCCCGGTTCCTGGCCGCCGTCGCCGGCGAGACCCTGCACACCGTGACCGAGCGCCGGGGCGTCGGCGGCCCGCCGCCGGGCACCGAGCTGAGGGTCACCCCGCCGAGCCCCGGCCTGCGGTCGCGGATCTGGTACGGCTCCGGCAGCCTCGCCTCGGCGGTGACCGCGGCCCGGCAGGGCCTGCGCCTCATCACCGGCACCATCCTGCACGACGTGCCGGCCGGGGAGTCGTTCCCGGCGCACCAGGCGCGGCTCGTCACCGCGTACCGGGAGGCGTGGACCGCCGCCCATGGCACGCCGCCGCCACCGGTCGCGGTCGCCGCCTCGATCCTGCCCGGCCCGACCGCCGCCCTGCGTGAGACGTACGCCGCCTACGATCGGCAGCGGCGCGCCCACGGCCCGGCGGCGTCCCGCCCGGCCGGCGCACTGGAGCCCGTGCTGACCGCGGACCTGCCGACCGGCATGGCGATGAGCCCCGTGTACCACGGCGAGCCCGATGCGGTGGCCGCGGCGGTCGCCGCCGATCCCGGGCTGGCCGCCGCCGACGAACTGGTGCTGTTCCTGCCGCCGGCGTTCGGGCTCGCCGAGAACGTCCGGCTGCTGACCGACCTGACCGCCGTCGCCTCGGCGCTGGGGTGGTCCCGCGACCTATGATAATGGGAAAAGTGGGGAAATAGTGAGTGATGTCGATGTGGCGATCGTCGGTGGTGGGGCCGCCGGCACGCTGGTCCTGGCCAATCTGACCCGCCTCGCCGCCGGCCGGCTCCGGGTCGCGCTCATCGACCGCGGCCCCGGCCGGCTCGGCAGCGGCACCGCCTATCGCACCACGGACCCGGCCCATCTGCTCAATGTCCGGGCCGCCGCCATGAGCGCCTGGCCGGACCGGCCCGAGCACTTCACCCGCTGGCTCGCCGCCACCGGGCGCGACGGCGTGACCGGCGAGGACTTCGTGCCGCGGGCGGTGTTCGGCGACTACCTCGCGGCCCTGGCCACCGACGCGGCCGAGGGCGGGTCCAGCGCGGACGTGCGGCTGATCCGGGGCCGGGCCAACGGCGTGCACCGCGGCCCCGACGGCTGGACGATCACCGTCGACGGCGCGACGCCGGTCGTCGCGACCGAGGTGGTGCTGGCCATCGGCATCGAACCGCCGGCCCAGGCGTGGGTACCCCGCCGGCTGCGCGCCCGTCCCCGCTTCGTCGCCGATCCGTGGCGGCCCGGCGCGCTGGACGGCGTCGGCCCCGCGGACCCGGTGCTCATCGTCGGCACCGGCCTGACCGCCGTCGACGTCGCCGTCACGCTCTCGGCCCGCACCCGGCGGCCGATCACCGCCACGTCCCGCAACGGCCAGCTGCCCTTCGCGCACACGCCGCAGGCCCGCCCGCCGATGCCGCTGGACGGGGTGGCGCTGCCGACCGGCATCCGGCAGGTGCGCCGGCTCGTGCACCGGCGCGTCCGCGAGTCGATCGCGGCCACCGGTGACTGGCGGCCGGCGATCGACGGGCTCCGGCCGTACACCCAAGGGATCTGGTCTTCCCTGTCCGACCCGGACCGCCGCGAGTTCCTGCGGCGGGACCTGCGCCGCTGGGACAACGCGCGGCACCGCATGGCCCCGCCGGTCGCCGACGCGATCGCCGGGCTGCGGGCCGAGGGCCGGCTGGCGATCGCCGCCGAGCATCCGTCGGTCGCCATCGCCCGGGCCGAACCCGGCAGCTGGATCATCAACACCACCGGGCCGGACCCGGACCTGGCCGGCTCGACCAACCCGCTGATCCAGCAGCTGTTCGCCGAGGGCTACGTCACCACCGGCCCGCTCGGCATGGGCTGGGCGACGACGCCCGACGGGCAGTTGCGCGACGCCTACGGTGCGCCGGTACCCGGCCTGTGGACGCTCGGCAGCACCCGCCGGGGCCAGCTGCTGGAGAGCACCGCCGTGCCGGAGATCCGGACCCAGGCCCTCGCCCTGGCCGAGCGCCTGCAGGGTCTCGCCGCCCCCGGCCGGGCGCCGGGTCCGCGGGTCCGCCGCGACCGGTACGGCCTGCCCGTGCTCACCTCCGCGCGCGCCGCCGAGCACTTCGACGACGCGGTCCGCCGGGTGCTGCGCGTGCAGCAGGGCGCGGACGCGGCGCTGGACGCGGCGACCGCCGAGGACCCGTCGTTCGCGCTGGCCCACACCGTCCGCGCCCTGCTGGCCGTCGAGGGGGTCATCGCCGCCGACGCCCCGGGTGTCCTGGCCGAGGCCGAACGGGCCGCGCAGGTGCGCAGCGACGCCCGTACCAGCAGCCTCCTGCGCGCCGTCGCCGGCCGGATCCGCTCCGGCGACCCGGCGGGCCTGCTGCGCCACATCGACGAATTCCCCCGCGACGCGCTCGTCGTCAACGCCTGCGTCCCGACGATCGCGTTCGGCGGCGCCACCCAGGTGCCGCAGCACGCCTGGGCGATCGTCGAGCGGCTGGCCCCGGTGTACGGCGAGGACTGGTGGTACCTCGGGCTGCTCGCCTTCGTCCGCCAGGAGCAGCACCGCTGGACGCAGAGCGCCGAGCTCGCCGAGCGGGCCCTCGCGGCCGACCCGGCCGGCGGCCACGCGGCCCACGCGCGCAGCCACGTGTACTACGAGACCGGCGAACACCACACCGGCCTCACGTGGCTCACCGCCTGGATCGACGGGCCCGGACGGACCGCGTTCCAGGGCGCGCACTTCTCCTGGCACGCCGCCCTGCACGAGCTCGCCCTGCAACGCTGGACCGACGTGTCGGCGCGCCTGCACGGGCAGCTGGCACCGCCGTCCGTCGGCGGGGTCCGCGCCCTCGTCGACTCGGCGTCGCTGCTGTGGCGCTGCCGGGTGCTCGGCGCACCGCCGCAGCCGGTGACGATCGACGAAGTCCTCGACGTGGTCCCGAAAGACCTACTGAGCCAACCACGGACCGCGTTCATCGGCCTGCACGCCGCCCTCGCGCTCGCCGCCGCCGACGACCCGGCCGGGCTAGCCGCACTCGGCAGCTACGCCGCGGGCCGCACCGAGCCCGCATTCGACCTCGTCGCGGTGCTCGTCCGCGCGCTGCGCGCGTATCTGGCCGGCGACTACGCACGCACCGTCGAGCTGATCTCCCGCCGGACGGGGGAGTGGGTCCGCCTCGGCGGCAGCGACGCCCAGCGCGAGGTTATCGACGACGTCTTGCTCAGCGCTTTACAGCGCGCCGATCGGTACCGCAACAGCTGAAACCTCTCCCGGCCGACCCACTCTCAAATTCGTCACAGCGATCCCGGACAGGTGGGCCGTCGGCGGGCGAGCCGGCGTCGGCGGATGTCCATGCGTAGTTGTGCCGATACCTGGGCGGTACCCATGCCGTTGTATCCAGCGTTCGCTGGGCGTGACGTGGCGGCTCACCATCGTTCTCGAGTTGCATCGGCGAACCCTCTCGTTTGATGTAGTGGAGGTCGGCAAAGGCGCCGACGCGACGTTTTTGTATGCCGGCGGACGTCAAGCGCCACGGCGTGCGGCGAACGGGTGAACACCGTCGGGGGCGTGCCGGCGGTAGGGTCGCAAGCCCCGGGTGGCTTCCGGCCACGCCATCGAATGTCGAGGGCTGCGGCGGGGTCGTTCGTATCGTCGGGTCCGGGTGTCAGTCACTGATCGCCACGAGACCGGAATCGAATAGCTGCCAGCCTGTGAGCAACTCGGCACCTGGGATGGGGTGCCTACTGGCAGGGATGTCGACATGTGCTGGTGAGCTTGCCGTAGGTTCTCCTGCCCCACTGCGTCGCCGGGACCGCGTGCGAGACCGCGCTGCAGCTGCCGGACACACCGTGGCGTCTGCGAACTGCTGCGGGATTCCCCGCGAATCGTCGGTGTCGCCAGTCGTTGGTGTCGCCGTTGTAACCCAGGATGGACGTCGCGCCGGCCCGAGACGTCGACTCCGGCGTAGGTGCAGGACCTTCCGTTCCACCGGCCGCGGAGTGCGGTTCGGGCTGTGACGCGGCCTGCTGGACCGGTCACACATCCCCGCCGGCCCCTGAGCACGATAGCGGTCGGACCAGCGTTTCGCCGTGACCGGACTGACCTGGAACCGTTCCGCGGCCCGGCGTAACGGCCAGCCGTCATCCACGACGCACCGGGCCAGCCGCAATCGGCCGAGTTCGGTCAACGGGGCATTAGCGTGGGGCATCGAGGACCTCTCGGATGTGGTGTGGAACTGTCGCAAGCTCCACTTCATCTGGAGGTCCTCACCTATTTCAGGACATGCGCCGCGTTACCAACGTCCGTGGGCAGAACACCTAGCGCGTGTTTCATATGTCTGGTCAGAGCCATTCGTTGATCACGGTGATGGTGACGGTGGCTTGGTAGCGTACGGCGAGCAGTCGAAGCGGGTGGCCATGCCGCGGTTGCGTTTGAGGCGATTGATGCCGCACTCGACCGCGTGGCGTTGCTGGTAGCGGATCGGGTCGAACGCGGGTGGGCGGCCGCCGTTGGAGCCTTTGGCTTTGCGGTGGGTGTCCTGGTCGGCTTTGCTGGGGATGCATGCGGTGATGCCGCGTGAGCGCAGGTGGGTCCGGTTGGCTTTCGAGGTGTAGGCCTTGTCGGCCAGGACCAGGTCCGGGCGGGTGCGCGGGTGCCCGCCGCCGATTCGAGCGACGCGGATCTTGGCCAATACCGGAATGAACTGCGGGCTGTCACCACGATGCCCCGCGGTGAGGATGAGCGCGAGGGGTTTCTGGCCCTGCTCGCAGGCCAGATGCGTCTTGGTGGTCAGGCCGCCGCGGGACCGGTCCAGCGCGTGGTCGGCGGGTTCGTCGTGGACACCGCCGGGTGGCTCCTGTTGCAGGTGGCCATCGCGGCGAGCGCCGCCGGCGTGCTGATGCGCGCGGCTGGTCGTGGAGTCGACGCTGACGTCCCAGTCGATCAGGCCGGCCGCGTCTGCGCCGGCCTGGGCGGCGGCGAGGATGGTGTCCCAGGTGCCGTCACGCTGCCAGCCGCGAGCAACTCGTCGCCTCGCGCGCACGGATCGTCGCCGCACGGACGATGCCCGTCGACGCCTAGAACGCGACCTGCACGACGGCGCCCAGCAGCGTCTCGTATCGGTGGGACTGGAGCTGCGAATGGCGCAGGACGGCCTGCCGGGCGAGAACGACGATGTCCGGCAAGCTGTCCAGGGGCATCCACGCTGCGATGTGTCCCAGGACGATCTCGGTCCGGCGATACGCACGCTGGCTCGGCGGAGCAGCCTGCCGGTCGAGCTTCGCATTAATGTCGACCCGCGGCTGCCGGAACAGATCGAAGTCGCCGCCTACTACGTCATCTCCGATGCGCTGACCAATGCGGCCAAGCACGCACAGGCCAGCATCGTGAATGCAAACGTCGAGGCCCGTGAGGCTTGCCTGATGCTCGTCGTGCGAGACGACGGTATCGGCGGCGCCTACCGCGACGCGGGATCAGGACTGCTCGGGCTTCAGGACCGGGTCGAGACCCTCGATGGCACCTTCAAGGTGCTAAGCCCTCCTGGTCGAGGCACTACTCTGTACGCCGAACTCCCGTATGACTCTGATGGGTCGGGCTAGGGCTGCATGTCGGCCGATCTGACGTCGGCGATCGATGATTTGCCCGTGGTTTCTCGCGGTCGGCTGCCTGATGCTGCCTGGCGGTGACGTAGCCGTTGTTGCTGGGTAGCGGCGAACAATGCAACCGCCGGGCCGGGCGCGCACCGCAAATTTGCGACCACAGCGCGTGGCGCGCTGCTCGGCCCGTCTGGGCTGCTTCACGCTACGTGATTTCGGCGTTACATTTCTCGGGGGTCGGCACCCAGGCTCGGCCACCTCTGCCCGCGACCCCACGGCGCCTCGCCGTCGGCTTGGGTCGTTGCGGAGCGCGAAATCACCGACTGCAAGCCGGCGATGTACTCATCCATGCGGCTCAAAACTGTCATTTGCCGTGGGTCGTTACGAGCCTCGGCGATGATGACATGCATTTGAGCTCGTGTGGCCTCGGCCGCGCGGAGTAAAGCTTCGAGATCCGCACCTGCCTGCGCGTAGTGTCGGGCCTGAATCGTTACCGTGTGATCACTGGTTATGGGCCCGGCATCTGGTCCGCCGTCAGGGAAGGAGCGCCGGCTAGCGACAACGGCCCGATCGCAGATCGCCATCCAGTCATAATGACATGGCTGTCGCGAAAGCGAAGCGGGAAAGCGGCATTCCGTAATTTCGTCATACTACTGTCGCAAAGGACCCGGCAGTGATCCCGAGCGCAGCAGTACGAGTGGTTCGGACCTTAGTATGGTTGGTTCGTCGTGGTCGGATGTATCGAACCGGCCGCGACCTGCTCACGTTGGCGGGACGGGCTGGCTGTTGAGAGCGCCCGGCAACATTGGATGCCATCTGGAGATCGCTTCGGCAGCGCTATGCGGTCCGGGTTATCGTGCTTGCCGATGCAATCCGGATCTATAAGATGAGCGTGGATCTCGTGAGAAGGAGACTCGCCACGAGGCACGACTAGCGCTAGCCCGAGCACCATGCCGATCTCGCCGGCGCGTGCGCTGGCCTGTTGCCGGCTGGGGTCGAGGTCGGTGTCCCCGACGCGAACCAGCTCGCGGCGGGTCTGCGGCCTGGTGCCGCCATCGTGCGGTCCTGCGCGGCAGACCCGGCGCTCCGAGCCGTCGGCGCGACACTGCGTCACGTACTCACGGCGGACCCCAACGGCCATCGCTGTCCACTTCCTAGTCGTGCAGGATGTTGGCCGCTGGATCTGCGACGTTAGGCGTTGCCGCGCAGGTGGCAGCGCTTGCCTGACGACCAAGGGGGTTGGTTTCACTGGAGGCTGGATCGGTTTGCCGTCCGTTTGAGGAAGCGTAGTGGCTGCGACGAGTTTAAGCGGCGTGACTACGGATTGGCGCCCCGCGCCTCGAGGGTGCGGCTAGCGGACCATTAATTCTCAAACGTGCAGGCCGAACAACCTGACCATCGCTCTGTCCGAATGGACGATTCTACTTGGAGGCATCGATTTTACGCCCAGGAGGATCGGTTCATTTCGAGGGGATAGTAGTCGCCCTATGCGCGGATTGGCAGCTGTCGGAGCTGCTGTGTTGACCAGCGGATGGCCGACAGGAGATCTCTGCCGAGGTCAATCCGTCGGCGAGGCGTAAGTCGACCCCGCTGATATGACCTGGCGGTAGCGATGATTCGTGCCAGCTCGCTCGCGTCGTCGAGGATGGTGTCGATGACATCTGCTGTGAGTGGAAGCCCTGCGATCACGTCTGAGGGCCGATGGCCCATCAGCTCGACGATCGTGGAGAGCATCCCGGCGGTGAACGCGACCTGACCGGAGATGCCGTTGCGTTCGGCGAGAATCTGGCACAGACGGGCACATGTGAGGACCTCGTCGAGGTAGCTGGCGTTGCCCTCTGCCAGGTCGTCAACCAGTAGCAACGTGACCCACTGGCGGATTCGATCGGATCCGAGTAGCACAACGGCCTCGGCGACCGACGATACCTGTCGTGGTAGGCCGGTGCTCGCTGCATTGACGCCCTTCAGGAGTTGCAGCGCAAGTGTCGGATCGGTCTGGACCAAGTCGATCGTGCGGTCAAGACCGACGTCATCTTTGGCGAGTTCGCATAGCAACGCGAGGCGCTGCAACCGCGCGGGATTCAAGGCTTCGGTACTGACGATATGGGGCCGGCCGAAGAGGTGTCCCTGAACGAGCCCGAAGCCGAGGTGCATGGCGAGGTCGAGTGCCTCCGGACGCTCTAGTCGTTCGGCAATCAACTGAACGTGGGGGAAGGATTTGCAAAGAGCAACGGCTTGACGGATTGCTGCGGCACCAGCTTCAGTGCCTGCCTCCAAAAAGTCGATCTTGACGTATGTCGCGTATTCGAGTAGCCCCTGCCGTGCATCATTCTGCATGAATCGATCTATTGCGAACGTGTAACCCTGTTCGGCCAGGGCAGCGACGCCGGTCCTGACGCGGCGGTCGTCACCCACCTCAGGGACGATCTCCAAGGCGACCTGTCCTACGTCGAACGGCAGCGGCAGCTCGCCGACGAGGAACTCACGAGTGACGTTGATGAAGCACGGGCGATCTCCAACCAGTTCGGCGACGCCGAATTCCGTGAACGTCGAGACTATTACTCGTGTAGTTGCGTGTGTGTCGGGCTGCTTCGCCTCGGTTGCGTCCGGTTCGTGTCGGAACAACAGCTCGTACGCTACGACATCGCCAGCCGTGTCGTAGATCGCTTGGCGTCCCACGTGGACCGAGTGGGTGGCGCCGACACCTGACACGCTGCTGGACATACACAAGGTGTAGCGGACCAGACTGTGTCGCAGGATCTGAATGCTGAGTTCACATGGTTGCAATTTCGGGTATGGGCTGCACGAGCGCCCGCCGACCGTCGGCGCCGCAGTCGCCGCAGATGCCTGACTTCTACCGTTGGTGTGTCGCTGTGGCGTGGGGTCTCGGAACCGCCCTCGTTGACTTCGCAGACATCAGGTCCCTCGTACGGCACAGACTTTGCGAGACCGCCCGGTGCGGGGTCTGGCGACCCCCACACCTGCGGCGCCGGTGGCCAGCAGGGGTGTGGCGCGCCGGGGAGACCGCAGGAATTGTGGCGGCGTGCGGCGGATCGCGGTGTTATGGGCTTGCTCGCCGCTTCCGCAATGACTCACGCCGCGGCGTGGCGTTGACGATCCCTTGCACTCTCCGGAGTCGGCGTGTTGCTTCGGACACGGACGGTCAGTCGTCGGGCACGTTGACGTCGGCAATGACAGTAAAGACCGATGCAGTGCCCGTCAGCCCGAGGATTCGTGAAGCTGCTCGTGCGGGGAGACCAGAACCAGGCTAGTGCCGAGGCCACGTAGGCGTTTATGTATGCCGACGAAGACGCTTAGGGCGGTGGAGTCGAGGGATGCCACCGCGGTCAGGTCGATGGAAGGCGATGGCGGTCGTCGAGCAGGGCATGAAGCGAGCGCCGGAGACGTGGGGTAGTGGCGACGTCGAGCGCACCGGAAACGTCACCGGCGGGCTGGATCCGCATGTAACGGAGATGTTATCGCAGCTCCTAACGGCCGGCAGTTGGACGGCGCGTCGACACATCCTACTGGCGCTGCACTCTCAAGGCCCTGCAACACGGGCGCGGCACCGGCGCCTGCGCGGTTTCGCGGACGCCGAATATGGCGATCACGCGACACTTCCGCGTTCCGGAGTGTGCTGGCCTATCCGCACCCACACTCGAAATGGCTCAACGATCCTGACGGCAGGGACACGACAGCCCCATGGGTTTCCTACAGCGGTACCGACTGGAGCATGTCATCGGTACGGGTGCTCCGGCACAGATTTGGCGAGGTCACGACGTGCTGTTGCAGCGGCCGGTCGCCGTGCGGCTGCTGTGCTCGGACCGCATCCAGGATGGCAGCGGTTCCTGGCGGCTGGATGGCGAGCGCCGACGTGATCCATCCCAAGGTGACCGCCGTGTAGAACATCGGCGTCTACGACTTCCCAGCGAGTGGATCCACGCCGTATGTCGTGACGGAGTTCGTCGACGGATCTTCTCGGGCAGCCCGGCTCGGATCAAGACCGGTCGCGGGCAGGACGCAGTACGCATCTGCGCGGACGTGGCCGCCGCGCTACACCAGGCCCACTCCCGGCACACCACGCAAGTCCGCCTCGCCCGGGCAAAGTCCTACTGACGGACATCGGAGCCAAGGCAATCGGCTTCTGCGGCGACGTGTGCCACGACGTCCACGACGCCGCGGACATGTGGGCCCTCGGCGTCATGCTGGCAGCCAGCCTCGGTGGCGCCGACAGTCACGGTCCGCCCCGCGCATTGCTGGCCTTCGCGGATCAGCTGGCCAACACCGATCCGGCATCGCTGCCTGGCATCGGCCACGCGGCGGCCACCCTGCGCCGTCTCGCCGGGACGCTGCCGAACCGCCGCCCACCGCGACCCTCCGCGGACCTGCGCTGCCACCGCTCGCCCCGACACGCCGGACCCGGCAACGGTGGACTACACAACAAGCCGTCACGCTCGCTGGCGCAGCCGCCTTGCTGCTCACCGGGATCGTCACACTCGTCGAGGCCTGGCCCGGCAGCGTTCCGTGGTTGCCGCACCAGATGGGCGTTGTGACCGCGCCAGCCGACGCCGACCTATGTGCCGGCACAGCCCTCGATGCAGGCGACGGCAGGGGAGATGGTCGAGGCGGACCCGCTGCGAGATGGCCGTTCGTTGCGCATTCACCCTGTGGGTCGTAGCCGGGTCCGCCCGCGACCGCGCAAACTCTGTGTGAATCGGCTTGTCGAGCAGGCCCATTGACCGGGCTCGGCCGAACAACCCGCGGCGCAGTAGCCGCAATCCTTTGTATGTAGCAGCCGGGTGCCGACGCCACGACGTCGGCCATGCCATCCACGACGACGGCATCCCGCAACACAACGAGTGCCGCCGCGACCGCGGCAGAAGGTGCCGTTCGACGGACCCCCGGCAGCTAGGAGGTCTGGCGGGGGCCTAACTTGATCTTTAACCTAGGGCCGTCTGGCATCGACCCCGGCTGATCATGGGTGCAGCCCTTGATCGATCATTCCTCTTGTCTAGGGAAGAAGATCGCATCAAAGGCTGCGGAGGATCAGTGTGCCTGATAGCGGGTGTGGTGGGGCGGGCGGGGATCTGGGCTGGTTCCGTGGGGAGTTCTACCGCTGTCTGACGGCTCGCGGGGATGCGTTGTTCGAGTTGGCGGATGCGGTGTTGTGCGCGGATGGGCCGGTGCGGTCGTTGCCGGCCTTGTCGCTGGTCGCGGAGCACCGTCGGGGGCACGGCGCGTTGTATGACGCCCTGGGTGCTGGGCGGGTCGACGTGGATCGGCTGCGGACCGCGGTGGCGTCGGTGCCGTTGCCACGCGCGGCTGACGGCCGGATCGTCCTCGCGGTGGACGTCACCTGCTGGCTGCGGCCGGAGGCGAACACCGTGCCGGAGCGGATCCTGTGTCACACCTACGGACGGGCCAAGGATCAGCACATCGGGGTGCCGGGCTGGCCCTACTCGTTCGTGGTCGCGTTGGAGAGCGGCCGCACCTCGTGGACCGCGCCGTTGGACGCGGTGCGCCTGGCGCCGGGCGCGGACCTGGCCGCGGTCACCGCCGGACAGGTTCGGGACGTCCTCACGCGGCTGATCGCCGCAGGGCACTGGCGGGCCGGTGACCCGCCGATGTGGGTCGTGATGGACGCCGGCTACGACGCTGCCCGCCTGGCCTGGCTGCTGCGGGACCTGCCGGTGCGGGTCCTGGCCCGCCTGCGGTCGGACCGGGTACTGCGCCGGCCCACCCCACCGCGGCAGCCCGGCATGCTGGGCCGGCCCCGCCGGCACGGCGGCGAGTTCATCTTCGGCGACCCGGCCAGCTGGAACGACCCCGACGTCACCACCATGACCGAGACCCGCCGCTACGGCACCGCCACCGCCCGCGCCTGGCATCGGCTGCACCCCAGGTTGACCCGCCGAGCTGCTTGGGCCGACTGCCCGGACCTGCCGATCCTGGAAGGCACCCTGATCCGCCTCGAGGTGGCTCGCTTGCCCTCCGGTGCCACCGCGAAACCGGTCTGGCTGTGGTGCTCCACCAGCATCGGCAACGACCCCACACCCGACGCGGCGATGGTGAACCTGTTATGGCAGGCGTTCCTGCGCCGGTTCGACATCGAGCACACGTTCCGGCTGTTCAAACAGACCCTCGGCTGGACCGTGCCGAAACTGCGCGACCCGGCCGCCGCCGACCGGTGGACCTGGCTGATCATCGCCGCGCACACCCAGCTCCGCCTGGCCCGCCCGATCGCCGCGGACCTACGCCGCCCATGGGAACGGCCAGCACCACCCGAACGACTCACCCCGGCCCGCGTCCGACGCGACTTCCGGCACCTCCGCGCGACGAGCACCTGTCCCGCGAACGCGCCGAAACCCACCCGGGCAGGACCCGGACGGCCCCCCGGCCAACCGAACCGGCATCCCACCCGCCGCCACGACGTCCACACCGTCACCAGCAACGAAGCCAGCAAACCGAGGCCCAGAAAGAAGAAATCGACGAATCCCCGACCACGCCGCACAGGTTAAAGACCAAGCTAAGGCGTGTTTGGTAAGCCATCTGATCGTCGGCGTGGCGGTGGTCGATAGATGGGGAGGTCTCCGGTAAGTGGGTTAGCGACCAAGCAAACCTTCATACCGGAGACCTCGTGGCCAGCGTAGCGGTGACGAGGCGGCACGATCTCACCGACGCGCAGTGGGCGGTCTTGGCCGTGGTGCTGCCTGCGGCGTCGGTGCGTGGGCGGCCGCTGAAGTGGAGCAGACGGCAGTTGATTGACGGGATCCGGTGGCGGATCCGGGTGGGTGCGCCGTGGCGTGATGTGCCGGCCGAGTACGCGCCGTGGCAGACGTTGTACTGGTTGTTCCGTACGTGGCAGCGCGACGGCACCTGGCAGCTGGTGTTGACGGCGTTGCAGGCCCACGCTGACGCGGCGGGTCGGGTTCGGTGGGACGTCAGTGTGGACTCGACCAGCGTCCGGGCGCATCAGCACGCGGCCGGTGCCCGGCGGGACGGCGCCGGCCAGCGGCAGTCTCCGGGCGGCGTGGACACCGAACCGGACGATCATGCGCTGGGCCGGTCGCGTGGTGGGCGGACTACGAAGGTTCATCTGGCGTGCGAGCAGGGGCGCAAGGCGTTGTCGTTGCTGCTGACCGCTGGTCATCGGGGCGACAGCCCGCAGTTTGTGCCGGTCTTGCAGCGCATCCGGGTGCTTCGCCCGGGTGGCGGCCGGCCGCGGAGCCGTCCGGATCGGGTCTTGGCCGACAAGGCCTACGCCGGACAGGCCAACCGGGCCTACCTGCGCCGGTTCGGCATCCGGGCGACGATCCCGATCAAGGCTGACCACGCCGCGAACCGGCGCAAGCGCGGGGCCAAAGGCGGCCGTCCGCACGCCTTCGACCCCGAACGCTACAAGCAGCGCCACGCCGTGGAATGTGGCATCAACCAGCTCAAACGCAACCGTGGCATGGCCAGTCGCTTCGACAAGCTTGCCGTGCGCTACCAGGCCACCGTCATCATCTGCGCGATCAACGAGTGGCTCTGACGCGACTTACCAAACACGCCTTAGCTCGCCATGCGTCGCTTCACCCTGAGTGAGGCAGATCGGCGTCAGCGCAACGCATAGCGACTTGGGCTGCTAGCGTGCTCGCGGATATTGAAAGTTCTCGGGAATGCGAACTCCGGGGCAGTCCCGCATGCTCTGCCGACGCGGGGCTGCTGGCGGCGTTCGTCATCGCTGGCTACGGCCACGTCCTGACCGGCACCGCCGGTCGCCTCCTCTCGGTCACCCCCACGAGGAACTCGTCCAGCAGCACCGCGAGTAGGTCGTGTGCTGCTGCGGATCCTGCGACACGGCGCGCTCGAACCCATCACCCAATAGAGGAAACTGCTCATAAGTCAGAAGCTCGCACTCGTCACCGGCGCCGGCCGTACCCACGGCATCGGCCTCGCCACTGCCCGCGCCCTCGCCGGGCAGTGCTTCCACGTCATCGTGACCGCGCGCACCGACGCCCAGGCGCAGGAGCAGGCAGGCACACTGCGCTCCGAAGGCACAGCGCCGAGGGCTACCGCCTCGACCTCGGCGCGACCGAGGAGTTCCCGGGCCTGGCGGAGCGCATCCGGAAGGTTCACGGCCACCTCGACGTCCTCGTCAACAACGCGAGCGTGTTCCCCGACATGAATACCGCCACCGCGCTCGACGCGCCGATGGACGACATCCGGGCCGCGTTCGACGTCAACGTCGTCGGCCCCTGGGCACTCACTGTGGCGCTGCGCCACCTGCTCGAAGCGGCGCCCGCAGCCCGCGTCGTCAACATCTCCAGCGGCGCCTACCAGCAGATCACCGATCTGGCGCAGCACCCCGGCGACGTCGGAGCGCCGGCGTACTCGTTCGCCAAGCACACGCTCAACTCCCTCACCGTGATGCTCGCGGCCGCCTTCCGCACCACGAAGGTCCTCGTCAACACGGTCGACCCCGGCCGCGCCGACACGCATCCCGAACTCGGTTCCGACGAGGAGGACCTGCCGCCCTCGGTGGCGGCCGGCTGGATCGTCAAGGCCGCAACCCTGCCCGCCGACGGACCGAGAGGCGCGCTCTTCCTCGACGGCCGCCGCATCGGCTGACCCGCGCCGCCCGTCGAGTCCGGTTTCGGTGTGCCGGTGGATTAATGGACAGCGGTCTCCGTTAAGTCGTTCGGCGACCAATCCGGCATCGAGGTCGGTGACGTCTGCACCGGCCGGTGGCGCGTCAGCTGCAGAACCCATGATCAGCAGGGCACGAGTGGCGGTGACGAGGGCGAGGACAACGTGCAGAGAGTGCGAGATAGCCGCACGGGGTTACAAATTATCCATACCGCACCGATCGGACCCAGGCACGTCTAGTCCCCTTTTCGCGGCCGGGACCGCGGTCCGACGGCAACCGCCGCAGCATGGGCGTTACGCCTGGTTGTTTGGTGAGGTTCATCTACGTGGCTGGCTATCGGCAGGTCCGCAATGGTCGGCAGTTCCGCTTCGCCCCCTCTGGGGTATGCGCCGAGTTGGTCACGGATGTCGGAGAACCATCCAGTTATGCCTGGCGGTGGGAAGCGCATACTGTCCGCGACGGTCTCGATAGCCTCCAGGACCGTGTAGCCGAGGCCGGTCGAATGGTCGATATCGTCGAGAACCGGGGCTACTGCCAACTGCTCATGAGTTGACCAGCGGGGATCGGGTCGGCCTCCGTTCCGTCGCAGTGCCCATCGAGCTCGATAGGCGACGCCCGTCGCACGGTCGACAGCCTCAGTCGCAGGCTCAATCCCGGCTGCAATTGTCAGCCGAATACGCGGATCAGTTGGTTTCGGATACCTCATCACCATCAGCCCATCATTTACGAGCGAGTGAGCTTGAGGGTTGGAGGCTCTGCCGTTGGGGGATGAGTCGTTGCATCTAGGAGTTGATACCCGGTACCAGACTTCGTATTCCTCAACGGTTGCTCGATCGGCATAGACCAGGCCCCATCCGGGCAGGGTGGGTTCGCTGCGGATGAGGAGCAGGGTCTGTACCGGTGAAGCGGCGAAGTTGACGGTCGCTCGGTCACACGTGAGATTGACGGCGGCGTGAGGCGACCAGTGCACCGCTACGTCAACCATCGGTTATGACCGTCCGCTTGCCGAGGCGCTGCGAACTGACGAGGATGGCCTTTTCCGGCGCGATGGCGCTTGGTGGACACGTCACATTCTGTTGGCGGCGCGCCGTGGCAGTTGTCGGCCGCCGTCGGTGAAGTCGTGTTTTTTCGCCTCCCTCGTGGGTGGGGAGCTTGCTGGCTGCGGGGCGGGCACCGCTGCATTGGTGGTCGGGCTGCTTCTATAGCCGCCACTGCCGGGGATGGCCGCAATCGGCGTGCGCTTCGGTCAGTTCGCAAGCTCGGCGGATCCCGCCCAGACTCGGTGTACTCTCAGGCGGTCCTCGGTCACGATGCATACGCCTGATGGGCACCGTCTCTCCCGTTCGCCGCCTTCCATGGGCGGCAGATCCGGGTCGTTTGTGCCATCTTCTTGCGTGTCGCACCGGCCACCCAGGTCCGGCTGTTTGCGGTCGTCGCGGGACGGGTTCTGCGGGACGGGGTTAGTGCGCTGCCCGCGGTCATCGGCGCGCCACCGAACCGGAAGCTGCGCAGGTCGTGAGGAAGTTGCGCTACGCTTCGTGGCCACAAAGGGTCTCGCGAGGTGCATAATCACCCTGTTCGGACCGCCTTGGTCGCCGAGCAGTTAACATCTCTGGTATCAGGAGGTGTTGCGTGAATTACTCATCATTTGAACCGGCGCGGCCGGTTGTCGTTGACCTGCGTATACATGACAGCGCAACGCTGGCAAGTGAACTGAATCGTATCATCCCCCACCGTGCCCGTGTCGAATTCGGGGATATCGATGACGCCGATGTCTGGGTGCGCGCGATGAACGATGACGGGATAAAGGCGCTGCGCGTCCGGCTCGGCGGGGTGCACTACGCAGCGAGTTATGATCCGGGTGGCTTTCTGTTCGCCGGAACGGTGCAGAGCGGCTCCATCGCTGTGCGGTCTGGTGGGCGCGACTATGCGCTCGGACGCGATGACGGTTTGCTGTTACCCATGGGCCAACCGATCGAAGGTGAATACGGTGGCTCGACCTTAGCCATGCTTGGGCTACCGATGTCTTACGTTGCTGGCGTCGCCGAGGCCGATTCGGGCATTCCAGCCGCCGACCTCCGCTTCGAAGGAATGCAACCGGTAACGGACCGGATGCAGCAATACTGGGCGGGGGTGGCCGCATTCATATGCGGCCAGCTCACCTCGCCGGGTGTGAGTCTGCCACTGTTGGTGTTGGAACACCTGCGCCGACTCAGTGCCACTGCGCTGCTCAGTGTGTTTCCAAACACCACGCTGACTGCCGCGCGCCTGCCAGGTGCCGGACGGGTCGTCCCGGCCGTGGTCCGTCGGGCGGCCGCGTTTATGGACGCTCATCCTGACCGGCCACTGACCGTTGCTGAGGTGGCGAGCGAGGTCGGGGTGGGCGCCCGCGGGCTTCAGGTGGCGTTCAGACGGCACGTTGGTTGTACCCCGATGGAGTACTTGCGCCGAGTCCGTGTGGAACGTGTCCATCGCGAACTGCGGGACGCTAGTCCTCGTGACGGTGTAACGGTGCGTGCTACGGCCCAGCGGTGGGGCTTCGCGAATCCGGGCCGGTTCTCGGCGCTGTACCGCAGCGTCTACGGTCAGCCGCCCTCTCGGACGCTACGGCTGTGACCGAAATGCCGGGTGTTACACAGCGTCCGTGTCGTCGTCGGTCGAGCTAAGTGGCCCCGGTGCGCCCGTCCCGCGGAGGGTTTGTCGGCTAGAACCCGGTGCGGGTGGGTTCGTGTCCGGCCACTACCCGGAAGCGGGACCGGGATGCGATTGCAGGGTCCGGGACGTGCTGCGGGCTGCCCCTGCGAGACTCCGCTGTCGGCGGCATCGGCAACGCCGTGCGGCCCTGTTCACGTGCTAATTAGATGCACTCGTCGTGGTCCGGTCACCTCGCGACCGGCCCGTCGCACGGTCGTCCGGCTCGGCGCCGCGGGCCCGCAGGATGCCGATGTAATCGGACGCTGGTGGAGCCGACGCTGACGCCCTACCGGAGCCCGGTCGGCCGCGTTAACCTGCGCCTGCAACGCGGGCATCATCGGCTGCTACGTCCGTCCCGCACCCCGCTACGGCCCACCCACCCGAATTCGATCACTGTCAGTCCACGAACCGGCGGAGGCTTTGACTTCGCCAGCGGCTACCCGCGAATCTCTCGAATCATAGCGTCCGCCGTCTATTGCGCCGGCCGACGCACCCGATCCCAGGCATTGCGGGCGTCTCCATCCACCCCCTTGCCACTTGTGCCAGCTGGATCGTCACACTGGACATAACTCAACTCCTTCGATCAGCGACGACTTCGGTCAGAACCAAAGTCGTCGCGCGAAGCCTCAAAGCTGGGGAGTGGCAGGCCTTTGAGGGCGGAACGGGACGATCAGGGCCTATCAGCAGGCGCCGCAGCATCGACGCCCTCCACGCCATGCTCCGCGCCAAGACCCACTACCAGGCCCGCCACGCTGCGCTCGCCGCTTGACAAAACACACATAGGGACACCTCCCGTCGAAACGCAGGCGCCCACGGCGACTTCATCAGTTACCTTCCCGTCAACGCCTTCATCGACACGGCCACCCCGACCCATCAACACCTCCAAACTCGAGGTGTTGCGCCGACCGGTTGAATCCGCCCCGCCGCCTGGGGGTGAGTTTTCACGCGCCGCCGACACGGCGGGTCGCACGGCGAACGTTCACATCTTCCGGCTACTTCATCGAGTCTTCCGGCTACCTCATCGAAATCTCAGATTTCCGACGCCATTTCGCGTACCTGCCGACATGGCGGGTAGCGGTTCTTGGCGCGTGCACGTTGAGACGATCGAGGAGTAACTGTGAAGGCAGTGGTGTGGCATGGAGTCGGCGACATCCGGCTCGAAGACGTAGCGGAACCGAAGATCCAAGCGCCGACCGACGCGATCGTGCGGATCACGACCAGCGCGTTGTGCGGTACCGATCTGCACCTGATTCGTGGAACTATGCCCGGCATGCGCGACGGCACGATCATCGGCCACGAGGCGGTCGGTGAGGTCGTCGAGACCGGCAGCGGCGTACGCAACTTCTCGACCGGCGACCGGGTCGTCGTACCCTCAACCATCTCCTGTGGCTCCTGCTCGTACTGCCGCGCCGGGTACCAGGCGCAGTGTGACAACGCCAACCCGGGCGGCAAGCTGGCCGGGACGGCCTTCTTCGGCGGTCCGGAGGCAGCCGGTGCCTACGACGGCCTGCAGGCGCAGTACGCACGCATTCCGTATGCCAACGGCAGCCTCGTCCCGGTTCCGCCCGGTGTCGACGATGCACAGGCCATCATGGTCTCCGACATCTTTCCCACCGCCTGGTTCGGTGCGAAGCTCGCCGAGGTAGGCAACGGCGACACCGTCGCTGTGTTCGGCGCCGGTCCGGTCGGGCAGCTGGCCATCCTGTCGGCTTATCTGCAAGGAGCGGGCCGAGTCATCGCCGTCGATCATATTGCCGACCGGCTGGCGCTGGCCCAAGCGCAGCACGCGGAGATCGTGGACTTCGACACCGAGGACCCCGTCGGGGCGATCCGTGAGCTCACCGGCGGTGTCGGGGTCGATCGCGTCATCGACGCCGTCGGTGTCGACGCGCAGCGCCCTGCCACCCGCGTGCCGGCCGAGCAAGCCGAGCAGTTCGACGCCGAGCAGCGCCAAGCCGCGCCGGCGTCCAACGGCCAGAGCGGGCAGTGGGTGCCTGGCGACGCCCCGAGCCAGGTGTCGCGGTGGGCCGCGCAGGCTGTGGCCAAGGCTGGCACTATCGGCGTCATCGGGGTTTATCCACAGACAATTACCGGCTATCCGATCGGCGAGGTGATGAACAAGAACCTCACCGTGCAGGCCGGCAATTGCAATCACCGCCATTACATGCCGTACCTGCTGCAGCTGATCGCCGGCGGGGGCGTCGACCCGGCGCTGCTCCTCACTGAGACCGCACCGATGACCGATGTCCTGGCCGCCTACCGCGCCTTCGACCGCCGCGAGCCCGGTTGGGTCAAGGTGGCGCTCAACCCGGCGGCCTGAGCACCGGCGGGTCGGCGGGGCTGGGGCACTCCGGACGAGGTGAGCGACACGACCGCGTTGCACGCCTTCCTGCGGGCATGCCGCCTCCGAGACCGACCAGACCGTCAACGTCGCTGGCGGCATGAGCGCCGCCTGACCGCGGGCTGCAAGAATCAGGAGTAGCCCGAGGCCGCCGTACAGGGCGCCGAGGATGCTGATGACCAGACGGGTGCTGCCGCCGCGCAGCCCGCTGACGTTGCGTTCGAGTTCCGGGCCGATGACCGGCAGGTCCCCGACCGCGGTCTGCACGAGTTGCTGGTGCAGGTGCGGGTTGGCCTCCAGGACGAAGCCGAGCGCGGTCAGGAACAGCAGGGTGAGCGGGAACAGGGAGATGCGCCCAGGGGGTGTGCGGGACGGGGTCGGCGGTGATTCAGTCTGGCAGCGAGGTTGGGGCGGTGAAGTCGTCGATGGGTTCGCTGAGGGCGTAGACGATCATCTTGTCGGGGACTGGGTGGTTCATTGGTGTGCGTTGGCGAGTTGGCCGGGGGTTTGGGCGAGGCGGTAGGAGTCGGTGCCGGTCTCGATGATGTTGCCGCCGAAGGTGATCCGGTCGACGGTCGCGGCGCACAGCCGGGGGTCGGTGAACGTCTTCGTCCAGCCGGAAACGCTTCGTTGGACGGGATCGCGACGGAGGCCTTCTCTTCGCGTTCCGTCAGCACCTGGAAGAGCGGCTCCGCGCCGCCTTTGTCGAGTCCACGTAGCCGAGCTCATCGATGCAAAGGAGGTCGACGCGGCCGTCGCGAGCGATCGTCTTGGCGAGCATCTTGTCATCGGCTGCCTCGACGAGCTCGTTGCCGAGTTTCGTCGCCAGCACGTAGCGGACCAGCTAGCCGGCCATCGCGGCCTCGGTGCCCGATGCGATGAGCAGGTGGCTCGTGCCGGTGCCGGAGTCGCCGATCAGGCAGAGCGGCATGCCTTCTTGACCCAGTCGCAGGTGGCGAGCGTATGGATGACAGCTGGGTCGACGTGCGGGTTGGCGTCGAAGTCGAACGCGCGCAGGCTCTTGTCGCGCGGGAACGCGGCGGCTTTGATCCGGCGTTCGGAGCGGCGCCGGGCCCGGTCGTCGCACTCGGCTATGAGTAGCTCGGCGAGGAACCGCGGTAGGTCATCTGGTTGCGGGCGGCGGCGTCAGTGAGCTCGGGGAACTGGCCGCGGATGGTCGCCAGGCGCAGCAGCCGGCAGGCGGAGTCGATCGCCGCGTCGGCGGCGTGTTCGGTGAGTCCTCGGTGGCGGGTCGTCATGGCCTGCTCCCCTCTGCGGTGCGACGTGGATGGCGAAGTAGCTTGTCGTAGGCGGTGACCGTGGGCAGCGGCCGGGTGTCGGCGGGCAGCTGGGCGAGCCGGCGTTGGGTGAGCGAGACTACGTTGCCGACCTGCTGGGAGGGTCGATCGGCAGAGGCCGGGTGATCGTCGGTCTCGGCGAACTTGCGGGCCTGCAACGCGACCGCGTCGGCGGTCAGCGCGTAGCGCGGCGGCCAGGCCGGCGACGACGTGTTCGTGGGGCATGCGCCGGTGCGGGGGCAGGATTTCGATCAGGGCGCGTGCCGGCGGCGTCGCCGTGGGCTCTGCGGACAGCTTCCCACCAGGCGTCGGGGACCGGAGTGAACTTGCCCGCGGCGCGGGCCTGCTCGAGTGCGGTGGAGCCGGGCAGCGCGCCGAGTTTGCGGAGCAGGCCCTCGAGGTAGTGGTCGTGGTCCAGCCGGCTGCCGCTCTTGGCCATCAGCCGTTTGCGTCGGGCGACCTCGGTGCGGCCGTCATAGACGACCAGGTGGGAGCGTGCAGAGACGCGGACCTGCTGGCCGACTAGCCGCATCGGCACCGAGTAGCGGTTGGTGCGGACGGTGACCTGGCTGGAGCGGTCGACGCGCGGGCCGAGCCAGGTGCCGGTCTCGAACAGCTCGTCCGGCAACGCCGCGAGCAGCGGCCGCTCGATCGCGAACAGTTCCCCGACGGTGTGCGCGACGGTGTGCGCGACGGTGTGCGCCCGGGTGCCGATGCGGCGGGCGCCGTCGGCGGCGTCCCACGCGTCGACCATCGCGTTGAGCTGGTCCAACGACTCGACATCCGGGACGGGGACGAGGTGGTTGCGACGGAACCAGCCGATCTGTCCTTCGACCCCACCCTTCTCGTGGGCGCCCTGCAGTCCCGGCTGGCAATACCATGCCTCGATGCCGAAGTGGGATCGAAAAGACGTCCAGCGGGCGGTTTCGACCCGCTGGCGCGCGAACCCGAGGACCTGGGCGACCGCCGCGCAGGTTGTCGTAGCGGATCTTGCCGGTGGGAACACCGCCGAGCGCGGTGAACGCGTGGACCTGGCCCTCCAGGAACGCCTCCTGGCCACCTGAGATGAAGATCCTTCTCCACACCACGAAGATCATCGATTGGATGCTCGTAGTGTGCGACGGCAAGCGGTGAACACCGGCCGCCGCGTCACAAGGCCGCGGCGTGCTGTGTTGGTCACCGTTAGGCGAGGAGCACGACGTTGGAATGTACGGAGCCGGCGCGCCCAGCCAGCGCCGACCTCATCCTCCCAGCAGCCCGCTGCGATGTGAAGAGGGCGAGGACATGAGACAGAACGAGGGGCTTGAGGGGTACAGAGCGGCCTCCAGTGACGGTCCATCGTCGTGATCGATTGACGACGATGGTCCCCCGGAGGCGGAGGACACAACAGACCGGCATCCACCACATCATGCCAGCACTCATCCTGTGAACGCCGCCGGTCGCGACATACTTCAAGCGTGCCAGCAATGACCGAGAACGAAGCGATCGCCTTCCTCGCTGAGGAACCTCACACTGGCAAACTTGCCACGGCTGGGCCGACGGGCGACCCGCACGTGGCGCCGATCTGGTTCATCGTCGACGGCCCTGACATTGTCTTCAGTACCGGCCGTGACACTGTGAAGGGGCACAACCTGCGCGCCAACCCCAGAGCCGCGCTGACCGTCGACGTCGAGCGGTTCCCTTACGACTTCGTTGCGGTGCGCGGCGGCGTCGCCATCGCCGAGGAACCATCGGACCTGATCACCTGGGCGACCCGGATCGCCGAGCGCTACGTCCCGGCCGGGGGGGCTGGGACGTACGGTCAGCTCAATAGCCAGTCCGGCAACTTGTTATGCCGGCTACGTATGAGCCGGGTCGTCGGGATCCGCGACATTGCAGCGATCTAGGCCCGGTCAACGGAGATCTTGCCGGGACCAGGTTTGCCACGAGTGCATGGAGCCGGTGAACGTCTGGGTCCGGGCGCGGACGAGGTCGTGTCGTGGCGGTATTCGGTGAGAGCTCGCAGCGCGGTGATGATCTCGTCGGTCAGGGTGCTGTTGAGGCGGGTCGCGGTCAGCGCCGCGATGCCGACGGATAACGCGTCGGCTTCGTAGGTCTCGCGGCCGTGACCGGTGGACCGCATCCGCACCCGTCTGGCAGTTTCGCTGGCACGTCCAGGGCCTCGACGCTGTCGGCGGCGAGCCGGTCGCGCAGCGGTGCGCCGAGACCTGCGGCGCCTTCGATGGGCTAGGTCGCCAGGGGGGACGTGGCGCGCGAATCGTTGCAGGGCGCACCCGTCTGTCGCCGAACACTTGACACAGGGGGGATGCCGCTGCGTTGACAGGCCTCAGCGAGATCCGCTGTCCTGCCGTCGCGGTCTCGGCACAGCCGTATCAAACGAATTTGGTGAAGCGGGGCGGGGCGGCAGATGCTGCGTTTGGTTCACGCCGATCCCGCCTGCGGCGAGGGACATCGCGCCGAGAGTGGGTGGCCGGCCACGCCACCCAGTCCGGCTACGGGATCCACCGTGAGGACGTACCGCTCATGACAGGGGGGTAACGGGGTGAGCTGTGGCAGCAACGGCATCGTGCTGTCGGCCACGAGCACCGTCATTGTCGCGCCGGCGGTGGCGCCTTGTCTTTTGGTGCGCGAGGCGGGCTAGTGTCGTGAGTCGTTAATGCGTGTGCAGTAGCGGGCGATGGATTCGAGGATCTGGTCGGCGGTCTTGGTCCAGACATAGGGCTTTGGGTTGTTGTTCCAGGCCTCGATCCAGGCGCGGATGTCGGTGTTGAGGGCGCGGACGGTGCGGTGAGTGCCGCGTTGGAGTTTCTTGGTGGTCAGTTCCCCGAACCAGCGTTCGACGAGGTTGAGCCAGGATGCGCTGGTCGGGACGAAGTGCAGGACGAACCGCGGGTGGGCGGTCAGCCAGCGCTTGATGGTCGGGGTTTTGTGGGTGGAGGCGTTGTCCAGCACCACGTGCACGTCCAGGTCCGCCGGGACCTGCCGGTCGAGGGTCTGGAGGAACTTCTTGAACTCGATCGCGCGGTGCCGGGCATGGAGGGAGCCGATCACCTGGCCGGTGGCCAGGTCGAGGGCGGCGTAGAGGCTTGAGGTGCCGGCCCGGACGTAGTCGTGGGTGGCGCGGGCCGGGGTGCCGGGCAGCATCGGCAGGACCGGGGCGGTGCGGTCCAGTGCTTGGATCTGCGACTTCTCGTCCACGCACAACACCACGGCGCGTTCCGGCGGATCGAGGTACAGCCCGACGACATCACGGACCTTGTCGATGAACAGCGGGTCCTTCGACAGTTTCCACGCGTCCTGCCGGTGCGGCTGCAATCCGAACGCCCGCCAGATCCGTGAGATCGCGGTCTGCGACAGACCGACCTCAGCAGCCAACGAGCGGGTCGACCAGTGCGTGGCGTCCTTCGGTGTCGTCTCGAGGGTTGTGGTGATCACCCGCTCTACATCAGCGTCGGCGATCGTGCGGGGCCGGCCGGGCCGCGGCTCGTCCAGCAGGCCGTCGAGCCGATCACCGGCGAACCGGTTCCGCCACTTCGTCACCGTGCTACGCGAAACGCCGAGTTCCTCGGCGATCTGCCCGTTCGCGGCCCCGCCGGCAGCCGCGCAGGCAAGGACCACCCGCGACCGCAACGCCAGGGCCTGCGCACTCGAGGGACGACGCGACCACGCTAGCAACTGCTCTCGCTCGTCATCAGTAAGCACGATCGGTACTGCTGTCGGCAACGGCATAACACACCTGTACCCACTGACGACGATTTAACGACTCAGGACACTAGACGCTCCTGTTCGGCGCGCCGGGCGCTCGCTGGACGGGCGCCGTGGCAACGCCGACGCTGGGCTGCTGATGTCTGTCGTCACCTCCGAAGCCCAAGTTGCGCAGCTCTTTGCACCCGCGCGGGCTGCGGTTGGCCGACGTAACCGTGGAGTTTGCGCCAGCTGCTGAGCCTGGGGGACTGGCGCGAGTGGGTACGGGCGCCCGGCTCCTCTCCGGAGCTAGGCCACGATCCGGCGCCGCCGGGGACGTTCGGCAAGTCGCTCAGGTGCGGCAGGCCGCCGGTGCGTAGGGTGCTCGAATGGTGCGGTCCGGCCCGTCCATCGCGCCGACCCGGGACGAAATGGCTGAGCTGCTCCACCGTGCAGACTGGGATCTGACCGCCTTCGCCGTCGAGGGACGGACCGGACGCACTGTGCATGGGCCGACCCCGGGTGCGCTGATGAAGCAGGTTCGCCGCCGCGTCGCCAAACCTTCGGGAAGCTAGCTGAACCCCGAGTGGGCAGCGGCTACCATGGCAGCGGTGCGGCGTCGCGGAAGGGGCCACCGGTCGGGCCGTAGGCGCGGAGCGTTGCGACCCAGGCATGCCAGCCGCGTTGCGGTGGCGATTCATCAAGGCATCGACGGTCGCGCGGGCTGCGTGTCGGTACGGTCCCCGAGGCGGGCCACAGTGGCCGCCGTGGTGGCTGCGGCCGATGTATCGCGAACGGAAGTGGACGAGAAATCCCAGTTAGGCCACGCAGTCGGCCGGGGTGTTGGCAAGCCACGAGTCGGCCGTCGAGGTGACCAAATCGTTCAGGTCGGCTTGAGCGAGACCGAACATTGCCCAGGCGCGGCCCCGGAGCCAGATGCTAGTCCGCGAGACACCGTTCTCCGACAACGCGCCATCACGATCGGCGCACTGCAGCAACGCGCCGTCGTGGCGCGCGCAGAGTCGGTAGGTATTGCGGGCATGCGCATCGCCGATGTCAGCGTACCCAGCGAGCTGCAGCAGTTCGACGGTGCCGGGCATGGCATCGGCTCAGGCGCCGCCGCGGGGCCAGGAGTAAAGCGCGACGTTCTCGCTGCCCGGCGGTATGACGCCGAGCGTGTGATCGACATCGGCCGCTAACGCGGCGGGCGAGTGCCGCACCGTACCAGGAGAGAAACCCACGCAGGACGGTCGGCGCGGGTGACGCGCGGAGACAGCCGAGCGGTGAACTCGTCCGCCGCGACGGTGAAGCGGCGGCTGGCTGTGGCTTGCCCGGCGAGCCATGAAACAGCAATTGGCAAGGCGCGTCCCGCTCGTGTCGTCGTCCGGGACGGGGCCTCCATCAACCGGGTTTGGGGGATGCGTCGAGTTCGGCGACGCACGTTGGTGAAGCGGCAAGTGCCTGAACCAAGCGGGGACCGCAATGGAAACAACGCTGTGGCCCGTCTGCGTCCAGACGGGCCACAGCGTCATGAAAGCCGGCCGGATGAGGAATCCGGACCAGAGATATTTAGTTGTACCTTCCAGTTCGGCGTGCATTGGCCGGACCTTAGGGTTTGCGGAGGGAAGGTTTCGGAATATTGCAGTCGGCTCCGAACCCGTCGCAGGTGCCGCGCAAGCCCGGCCGGAACGTGGAACTGCGGAGGATACGCAGTCCATTGGGCTGGTGGCGATAGCTAAACACGGTACATTCACGCCGATGGGGCGGTGTCCATACACGACGTGCTGCCTACCGCGCCGATTGATTGCTGCTCACCCATGGTTGCGCAGCCGTGATATGCATCCTGCCTCAGGCCTTGGGTGTGACACACCAACGTGGCCGGGGCTGAGATGGCGTTCGGCTTCCCGTACCGCCGCCTGTAATTGGTCCACGGCGGCGACGGCCGCTGTGACGGATGCCATCGGGTAACGCTCGTCTTGCATTCGCCGGACCGTTGCCTGCAACAGCCGGACTTGCTGCCGTGCCATCTGCAGGAAGGCTGCGATCACCTTGTCGTGCTGCTGCACTCGGAGATCGTGCACACAACCTGGGCGGCATCCGGAACGGTTTTGCGGAGTTGCAACCAGGTCGCACCTCGCGGCGCATCACACTGGCAACGCAGCCGACATCGGCTGCTGCCCGCAGACGCCGGGACGACAGCATCGCTAAGGCGTTGTTGTCCTCCGCACCGACGTGTTGTACCGCCAACCGTTCAGCACCCGTGTATTCAGTTGGACGACGTTGCTGATGTAGGTGGGGGTGTGGTCAGGCTTTGGAAGCACGGTCGTAGCAGGTCGATGATCTGCTCGGGGGAGGCGTCTGCGAGGTGCGTGAGGCGCAGCAGGTACCGCTCGGCGATCACGCCGTGGATGATCGCGCTGAGCAGGCTGGCGCGCAGGTCGGCGTCGGGCGTCGTGATGGTTTCGGTGAGCTGGTTGAGCTGGGGTTCCGCGGCGGCTCGGTAGCGGTCTGCGGCGTCAGCGTTGGTGAGCATCGATCGCAGTACGGCCAGGGAAGCCGTTGGCTCGCTGTTCAGGCGCCGGTTCAGGGACGTGAGGAGTGCCTCGGCCACCTCGCCTGACCTGCCGCCGGGCAGTTCGTCGGCGGGCACCTCGGCGGCGCGGGCGAAGAGCAGGTCCTTGCTACCGAAGTAGTGCATGACCAGGCCGGCGTCGACGCGGGCGGCCGCGGCCACAGCCCGGATCGTGGTCCGGTCGTAGCCGAGTTCGGCGAACATGTGGCGCGCCGCGGTGAGGATGCGCTCTTCGCTCTGTTGGCGCTGCTGCGTTCTGGTCAGGCGCGGCCCTGGTTCGGTCACAACTGCATTCTACGGACGTTGACTAGTGACTCTGGTCGTTCTACGCTCGTTCAATCAACAAGCGTTGAACGAAAGGAGTGGTCATGACCGTTACGTCACGGGTCGTCGTCGAGCAGTTGTTGCGCGCGAGCCTCGCGCAGGACATGGAAACCTTCATTAGCCTGTTCGCGCCGGACGGCTTCATCGAGTGGCCATACCGACCGGATGGCGTCCCGGGCCGCCTTGAGGGTCGCGACCAGGTCCGCGAGTTCCTCATAGGGCAAGCCGGCGCCCTCGTCAAGTTCGACGAGTACCGCAACACCGTCATCTACGAGACCACCGATCCGCAGGTGGCGATCGTCGAGTACGAGGCGTACGGCACCGTCATCCCCACAGGTGCACCGCTGCACCAGACGATCATTGCCGTGCTGCGGATTCAGGACGGTCTGGTTGTCTCGTACCGCGACTATCTCAACCCGCTGGTATTGGCCGAGGTCCTCGCCAGCGTTGCTCGCGGATAGCCGGAATTCTCAGCCGGATTTGACCCGCCGGTCGATTTCGAGCTCGAGACCCTTAGCTGCTCCGCAAGCAGACGGCCATGCGGGGGTTTTGGATGCCCTCGCAGGCATGCACGGTCGGGACGGGTAGACCGTGTGACGGCGAGCAGTCCCGCGTCGGCGTGAGGTACGTCGGCGAAATACGGCAGCAGTGCCGTTGTCCGGCTTGAAGGAACGGGAGACCTCGCTACTTTCGATCACCGTCACACCGGCGATCAGACGGCCCGGCTTGCCAACACGCCTTAGTTGAACTGGCCTGGAAGCGGCTGGGGTCCTAGTGAACGTTGAAACACGGACGGACCTCTCGAGGCTGGCAGCGTTGCGAAGTGATCGGCCGGCGCCTCCTCGTTGAACGCCATTCAAGGGCGGTGGTTCAGTTCGTGCTCGACTCTGGCCGGCAAGTAGTCGCTGACGTCGGTGTCTTTGGAGAAGTAGTCGCGCAGCAGGCCGGTGGTGTTTCGTCTCCGCCGCGGCGGAGACGATCCGGCCGAGGCTCGCCGAAAGCCTGCGCGAGGTGCTGCGCCAGCGTGACGAGCTCGCACGTGACATCGAAAAGCTGCTTGATGCGCACCCGCTTGCCTCAGCCTTGACCCCGATGCCCGGCATCGGGGTCAGGACCGCATCCCGCATCCAGCAGCATCCCGCGGTGAACACCTATCCAATGGCGGGAAAAAAAAGCTGCAACTCGCGTTCCTCCTGGCCGTGTTCGCGTCCTTGTCACATCCGCCTTCACTGGCCTTCTACAACCGCAAACGCGCCGCCGGGAAGCGCCACGACGCCGCCCTCATCTGCCTCGCCCGCCGCCGCGTCGACGGCCTCTACGCCAAGCTGCCGCTTGAGGTGACCGTAGGGACATCCCCAGCGATCCGCGGTTCCACAACTTGTCGCAAACGCCCGACCAAATCGGCGCTGGCGCTCAGCACGCCGACTCGGCGCACGGCCCACATCGACGGCTACTGGAATCCTTACGTCCGGCCGTTGCCTCGTCGCGAATTATCGCCGAGTCAGCCCGCGCCGCTACCGCACGGCCGACGAGTTCAGTAGATCGAGCGACGGCTTCCTGCGACCGCCACACCTCGATCTCAAAGTTGCTTCGCCAACCAGTCCCCATGTCCTACGACAATGTCCAAAAGGCGGAGCGCCGACAATCAGCCACACGTTCGAGATGCACTCATACCCTCGTGCGGCGTTTCCATGAAGCGCCAACTGTGCACCGCCGAAGAGCACTCCACGCTTCGTGAATACGATGAAGGACCAGCCAAGGCAGACAGTCGGCCCGCGCTCAGAGCCGGGCAGACTGCCCGACTTCGTCACCGTGCAGCGGCGAGCGCGCTCCGGCAGCAGGTCCCGACGAGCGCACCGAACCCGACGGCTGCCGCCTCGTCCAGCTCATCGTCACCCAACGCATGCTGCACAACGCGGCACCCTGCAGGTCTGTGAGGTCGATGATGACCGTCGCCCGTCGTGCGCGATCGCGTCCTGCGCTGCAATTTGTCGCGCCGCCGTGGGGTTGTCGAGACTTTCCGTTACGGTGATCAGCCCCGATCGGCGGCCTCACTGATGGCGCAGATCGCTGCGGCTCGTCCACCGGTTCGCGCAACGGTCCGGAGGTGGGCTGGTGCCTAGTGGGCCGGGCTGGTCGATCACCCTGCGACGCCGGCGGCAGATCCGGCCCGGCTCGGACGGGCCCCGGCCGGACCCGAGTTCGCTACCGCGGAGCCGACGTCCTTCGCTGGGCGCAAGGCCGGTGCTTCTCCGCGGTCCCCTCACCTAGCAGCTCGCATACCTGTTGGGGCCACCGCGGCGAGCACGGGTAGTCATCGGCGGTGGCGGGCATGGTTCGTCTCCGGGCGGGTAGGCGCCGGCAATGGCAACGGATTTCACGTACGGGGGTGCACATGTCTGAGCGCAACACGGTTCTGCGATCGATGCACGACGCCGGGCTCGCTACCTGGTTCGGCGGGTCGTTGATGGGCGCGGTCGGGCTCAACGGAGCTGCCGCCACAGCGGACGATCCAACCGAGCGGCTGAAGATCGCCTCTGCCGGGTGGGGCCGTTGGACGCCAGTCAACGCCACAGCGATCGGTAGCCACCTCGTCGGCGCCGCCGGCCTGCTTGCGAGCAACGCCGACCGGGTCGCCGGCGATAAGCGTGTGGCGGCGATGAGCGCGACCAAGACGGGCCTCACGGTCGCCGCACTCGCTGCCACCGCGTACAGCCGCGTGTTGGGCCGCACGATCGAGAAGGCCGGCGGGGCGCCGGTCCAGGGAGTCACTGAATCAGACCCGCGCACACCGTCCGATCTCGGTGCGGCCCAACGCCGGTTGCGGGTGGTGCAGTGGTCGATCCCGGTCCTCACCGGCGCGCTGCTGGCGATCAGCGCCTTGGCCGGCGAACAGCAGAAGACCACATCGAACAGGCCACGTGTGTGGGATAAGATCAGAATGGCCCTGATGTAGGACCTTGCCGCCGAACTCGGTCGAACTCTTAGTCGTCCGAGGCCTCGCTCAGCGTCAGAACGTCATCAGTTCATCCTACGGAACCTCGACAGAGGATCACAACCGAGTCCTCGAGCCCCAGCTGTGACTGGACTGGAGCAACAGAGAAGGCGCGCCGGTGTGGGTTGGAGAGCCGCCAGACCGGCCGCCGCCACTTTCGCTCTCGGTCTCTCATCTGCGATCCAGTACCTCGCCCTCACACCAGCCGCAATCCCGCCCGTCGGCAGCGCCTGGTTTGCCGCCGTCACGGTGATGGCCCAGGCATGTGGTGGCGGCGGGCGTTCCACGGCCCGGTCAACGATCTTGCGGTGGGCGATGCCGAGGAGCCAGCCCCGCCCTCGGGCGTGGCCGACGCCGTCGGAGCGAGCGGAGCTGGTCGCCGACCTACGGTAGGCGGTGCCGAGCAGGTAGCCGCGGGCAGGGTCGAACCGTCGCGGCCCATCCGGGCTGGGACGAAGATGGCCTGGGCGAAGTCCTCGCCGTCAGCCGAACCCCGTAAGTATCCGGGCGGCCAAGCGATTGACGGCTTCGGCGTAGCAGCCGTACACGGGGCGAAGCTGTCCGGGCGCCGCGACGAGCGCCACCGGGTCGCCGCGGCTGGTCTCGGCCCGCGGCCGGGCTCGCTGCTGGCGGGGGTCATGGTAAGAGGGCGGTGGTCCGCGGACCGACAAGGCCGATGGCGCCTGATCACTCTTTGCCGGAGCTCGCGAACTCGCCCGTCTTGTCATGGATGGCGAACGGATCTGGGGGTGGAAGAGGTGGAGACCCCAAGCCCATCAATGCGGCGCGGCCTTCCCCATGCCGACTGGTGCGATTGGGCATCAGCTCCCACCACCGTCGACTGGCCGAAGCCCGTCGTCGAGCAGAAACGGCACGCGAGGAGGTCTCCTTGCGGTCCTCATGCGTGTACGAACCGTGGAACGCATGACGGAGGCGCACTCCATCGCCGTCAAAGTGGCATCGTCCGGTGGCTGGCTGCGCGTCGAACGACTCCTACTCGGCCAGCGCGAACAAGCCAGCGCTTGCTCAACTTCATCGGCGATCCGGCAGGCCAAGACGAAGTCGGCAACTTCCGGTCCACATCACGACCGGCCTAGGGCGCGTTTCGTAAGGCTCGTCAGAGCCATTCGCTGATGATGGCGATGGTCAGGACGGCTTGGTAGAGCACGGCGAGTTGGTCGTAGCGGGTGGCGACGCCGCGGTGGCGTTTGAGGCGGTTGATGCCGCACTCGACGGCGTGGCGTTGCCGGTAGCGGATCGGGTCGAATGCGGGTGGGCGTCCGCCGTTGGAGCCTTTGGCTTTGCGGTGGGCGTCCTGGTCGGCCTTGCTGGGGATGCACGCGGTGATGCCGCGGGAGCGTAGATGGCTGCGGTTGGCTTTCGAGGTGTAGGCCTTGTCGGCCAGGACCAGGTTCGGTCGGGTGCGCGGATGTCCGCCACCGACACGGGCGACGCGGATCTTGCGCAGGACCGGGATGAATTGGGGGCTGTCACCGCGCTGCCCGGCGGTGACGATCATCGCGAGGACCTTCTGGCCCTGCTCGCAGGCCAGGTGTGTCTTGGTGGTCAGCCCGCCACGCGATCGGCCGAGTGCGTGGTCGGCGGGCTCGTCGTGGACGCCGCCGGGTGGTTCCTGCTGCAGGTGGCCGTCACGGCGGGCGCCGGCGGCGTGCTGGTGCGCACGGCTGGTCGTGGAGTCGACGCTGACGTCCCAGCCGATCCGGCCCGCGGCGTCCGCGCGCGCCTGCACCGCGGCGAGGACGACGTCCCAGGTGCCGTCACGTTGCCAGCGGCGGAACAGCCCGTAGATGGTCTGCCAGGGCCCGTACTCGGCCGGGACGTCCCGCCACGGCGAACCGACCCGGATCCGCCAGCGGATCCCGTCGATGAGCTGCCGTCTGTCCCACTTCGGCGGACGACCCATCGACGGCTGTGCAGGCAGCAGCGGCGCCAGCGCCGCCCACTGCGCGTCGGTCAGGTCGTGCCGCCTCGTCACCGCTAAGGTGGCCACGAGGTCTCCGGTATGAAGTTCTGCTTGGTCGCTGAACCCTCTACCGGAGACCTCTTCAGTTATCGATCACCGCCACGCCGGAACCTGGCCCCAGCCCCACTTCTGAAACGCGCCCTAGCCGCAGCCGCGTGAACCGCCCCGATACACGACGTGGCTGAACAGGCCTCAGGGCCGCGGAACACGGCGTCGAACCAAAGTCGGATGGCGTCGGCGGCCGGCCCCGGCTGGTCCGGCCGCCGACGGTGAACGACCGTCCAGCAGGCGCGCCCCCGGGCCGCTGGACGTGATGTCACCGGCGGACCATGCCGGCAACGAACAGGCGCTTGCCCGCCCGGAGATCGCGCAAACCTCACCCACCGGTGGGACCGGTTGCGCTGCCCGCCTGGTGCAAAATTGGGCGGTCATCCGGGCGGGATTGCTATCTGACGACTGTTCGGGTACCTGCCGGTGGTGCAGGAGCTTCTCAGCCTTCCGCGGATACCCCGTGGCGGACTGATCTGGCAGGTCACCATGTTCAGTCTGGCCGCGAGCGCGGTTGTGGTGTTCGCCGCTGCGGTCACGGTCCTGGCGAGTCCGTCGAGCACCGTAGGGATGCGGGTCCGGGACGGCCGGATCCTTGAGGCTGACGGTCATGACCTCGTGATCCGCGGGATCAATCACAGTTATCTGTGGCATGCCGACCGGCGTCAGGTGTTCGCCGACATCAAGGCGACCGGCGCGAACACCGTCCGGGTAGCTCTGGCAGGCGGTGAGGTATGGCCAGCGACCCCGAAGGGGCAGGTCAAGGCCATCGTCGCGCAGTGCAGACTGCATCGGCTGATCTGTGTCCTGGACATACACGACACCATGGGCTGGGGGCAGGAACCCGGCGCGGCGACTCTCGGCCAGGCCGTCGACTCCTGGCTGAGGCTACGATCCGTGCTATTCGGTGCAGAACGGTATGTCATCCTCAACATCGGCAACGAACCCGCCGGCTACCACGTCACCACCACATGGTCCGCGGACACCGTCAGCGCCGTCCGGCGGCTACGCGACGCCGGCTTCAAGCATCTGCTCATGGTCGACGCGCCGGACTGGGGCGCCGATGAGACCCACACGATGAGCGACAACGCCGCCGCATTGCTCGCCGCTGATCCGGCGCACAACATTGCGTTCAGCATCCATATGTACGGCCCGTACAACACATGGCAGAAGGTCGAGGACTACCTCACGTCATACACGCGGCGCAGGCTCGCGGTCGTGGTCGGCGAGTTCGCCGCCACCCACCCCTACGGCGACCCGGACGAAGACGCGATCATGTCGATCTGCAGCACTACCCGCACGGGATATCTCGGCTGGTCGTGGAGCGGCAACGACACCCAGAACCACACCCTCGACATGGTCAACGACTTCGACCCCCGCCATCTCACCCCCTGGGGCGAGCGGTTCATCAACGGCCCTGACGGCATCCGCGCGACCTCGACCGAAGCTGCGACGTTCAGCGACCCAAGCGGGACCGACCCGCGATGACCGGATCCACGCCAGGTTCCCGTCGGGACATCAACGACCGTTACAGCACGCGGGCCCGCCGCCGACCTGCCGCGAACCGCCGCCTGGTGGATGGTGATGTGCCCTGATCGGTGGCGACTGCTTCTCCACCCTGGGCTACCGGCCGGGCATCGCCGCAGTTGCTACGGGCTGCTGTCACCGGCGGCGATGATGGTCCTGGTACCGGTGACGCTGCTCGGGGTGGCTTCGGGGCGGTCACGTGATCACAGCCAAGTGGTCCACGGGATTCTGTGGAAGCTGGGCACGGCGCGCCGTGGTGGGACGTGCCGGAACGGTACGGGCCGTGGAAACGTGCCACGAGCGGCTGCGGCGATGGACCGCGGACGGCACCTGGGCGCGGATTCTGGCCGCGGCGCAGGTCCACGACGACGGCCAGCCGGTCGAGTGGACCGTGTGTGGACTCCTCGGCCGTGCGGGCGCACCAGCATGCCGCCGGCGCCCGGTAGCCCGGTGTAGGCACCGAACGCGGTAGCAATCTGGCTGCCCGCCAGGTGGTCGGTGGCCGATGTCCGGACCGGCAGGACGTCCTGGACGCGTGCCCGGCCGAATGTCGGCGACCGCCGGCCGAGCCGGATCGGCCGCCATGCCGTAGGTTCCGTGTTGTACGGCAAATACTCGTGCCCGGCCAGGTTGTCACAGGTCGTTCCGCACGGCCACAGACGAGAGGCGGCCACGACATGCAAGCGGCGCGGGACAAGCGGCCAGCCGGCCCGGATGAGGACCTCCCGGCCCTGTTCGGCCAGTCCACCGCCGTGTTCGCGGCCCTTGCCGGGCCGACGCACCTGCTCCAGGCGGCGAACCCGGCGTTCTTCGCGACCATCGGCGAGGAACGCGCCCGTACCGGCGTCGCCCTTGCCGAACTCATGCCCGAGCTCGCCGGTCAAGGCTTCATCGCGCTCCTGGACGACGTGTACCGCACGGGCCGGCCCTACACCGGCAGGAACGTCCGCGTCGTGCTGGGCGACGGCCCGGGTGCCCGCGAGGCGTACTTCGACTTCACCTACGAGCCGCACCGGGACAGCGCGAACACCACGACCGGCATCCTGGTGATCGGTGTCGAGACCACGCAGATCAAGCACGCCCAGCAGCTGATGGCCGAACACCGTGCCCTGCTGGAGCAGATCGCGCGCCAGGCGCCGCTGGCCGAAGTCCTCGACGGGATGGCCCGCAGCATCGAGGACCTCACGCCGCAGGAGGTCCTCGTCTCCGTGCTGCTCGCCGACGCCGACGGGCGGCACCTGCGGCACGGCGCCGCCCCCAGCCTGCCCGACTTCTACAACGAGGCCATCGACGGCATCGCCACCGGCGAAGGGGTCGGGTCCTGCGGCACCGCGGCGCACCGCCGCGAGCCGGTCATCGTCACCGACATCACCACCGACCCGTTCTGGGCCGAGTTCAACGACCTCGCCGCCCGGGCCGACCTCGCCGCCTGCTGGTCCACACCGATCCTGGCCCGCGACGGCGCCCTGCTCGGCACGTTCGCCATGTACCACCGCACGCCGCGCGTCCCGCAGGACACCGATCTCGCCCTCGCCCGGGTCTTCGCCAGCACCGCGGCCCTCGCGATCGAACGCCACCACATCGAACAGGCCAGAGCGGCCGCCGAAGCGCGAGCCGAAGCGGCCCGCGACGAACTGGCCGAGGCGGTCCGCACAGAGCAGGTCCTGCGCGCCGAGGCCGAGCAGCGCGCCGCCGCGGCGGCGGAGCTCGCCGCCCGGATGCGCGCCGCCGCGGCCGCCCAAGCCGCCACATCCCGTCCGGACCGCTGCCAACTCGGTGGTACCCGCGGCTGCACCGACCCGGCCGAAATCAAGATCGCGGACTCGTGGGGCGACGCCGCGTGGGGATGCCCCGCCCATGTCGAGGAGGCGATCCTCAACGTGCGGACCGCGTTCATCGCCAGCGAAGAGCTCGGTGGCCTCGCGGCATACCTCGGCCGCTGAACATGCCGATGGCCGGGATGCGGAGGTCCGCATCCCGGCCATCAGTGGTGCCGTACGGGGTCGACGGGCCTCGACCCGACGGCGGTGATGCCGGCGCGTGCGGGCGCCGGCATCGGGTTGGTCAGCGGCGGTGCCGGCCGCCGTACTCGTGCGCGACGAGCACGTAGCGGCCGCTGTGGCCGACGCGGTAGCAGTCCGAGTCGTCCCAGGCTCCGCGCCGCTCACCGATCCAGCCTGCGACGTTGCAGGCGCGCTTGCTCTGGAAGGTGCGCACGGTCCAGGACTGGACCCAGTTGCCGTTGCGGTGGCCGTCCCAGTTGCCGTGCCAGCGCCCGTCGGGGCCCGGCCGGCCGTGGTCGCCGCCGTTGCGGTCGTTGTCGTGGCCGCCCGGGTGCGGCTGCGTGACCGTCGACCGCTCGCTCGGTACCGTCGCAGCTGACGCCGCCTGCGCGCCCATGCCGACGACCGCTCCCGCCGCCATGGTCATGCCGGCCAGCGTCAGTACGCGCTGAATGTTCCGCATTGCAATCCCCCCGTGTTGTTGTGACGATGTGGCTACTTTAAGTAGTTTCCGGGGACGGATCTGGACAAACCACTCATACGTTCCGTTTGTCTTGGTCACCCGTACGGAGGGCCCGGGCCGTCCATTCAGCGAGTGCGCACCTGATCAAACGCGGTCACCTCGCGCGGATGGGGGTGGACGCGGAGGGGCTTGGCGAGCATGGATGCATGCGCGAGGACCCGATCACGCGGACGACGCTGCTCGACGAGTCGCCGCCGTTCATCCCCGACTCGCCCGAGCTCATGACGGTGCTGATCGAGGTGCCGCCGGGGGAGAGCATCCCGCCGCACCGGCACTCCGGACCGCTGTCCGCCTACGTCCTCGAAGGTGAGATGACCTTCGAGCTGGAGGGCCAGCCGGAGCGGGTGGTCCGGGCCGGTGAGGCGGTGTTCGAGCCGGGCGGTGACCTCATCCACTACCAGACCGCCAACAACCAGCCGGACACCTGGCTGCGGTTCCTGGCCACCATGATCATGACGCCGGGTCAGTCGATGCAGACGCTGGTGAGCGAGGCGGAGCTCGAGCAGCGCCGCGACCGGCGTGCACCGCGGCGGTAGCTGCCCATGGTGCTGCACAGTGGCCGCCCGCCGCGGCGCAGGGACGCCGACGGTGGCGGGAACCCGTTCACGACCGTGGCCAACCCGGCGCTGGCCGACGAGGTGGCCGCTCCGCGCGAGGCGCTGGCCGAGGATCCGGTACCGGCGGACACGGCCTGGCAGTTGGTGCACGACGAGCTGATGCTGGATGGCAACGCCCGGCTGAACCTGGCCACGTTCGTCACGACGTGGATGGAGCCGCAGGCGACGCGCCTGATGGCCGAGTGCGTCGACAAGAACATGATCGACAAGGACGAGTACCCGCAGACGGCCGAGTTCGAGCGGCGCTGCGTGCGCATCCTCGCCGACCTGTGGCACGCCCCGGTGCCCGCCGACGTGATCGGCTGTTCGACGACCGGTTCCAGCGAGGCCGGGATGCTCGCCGGCATGGCGCTCAAGCGGCGGTGGGCCGCCCGCCAGAAGCCGGGAAGCGCGGGCCGGCCGAACCTGGTGATGGGCGCCAACGTACAAGTGTGCTGGGACAAGTTCTGCAACTATTGGGAGGTCGAGCCGCGGCTGGTGCCGATGGAGGGCGACCGGTTCCACCTGTCGGCGCAGGAAGCGGTGGCGCACTGCGACGAGAACACCATCGGCGTCGTCGCGGTCCTCGGCTCCACGTTCGACGGCAGCTATGAACCGGTCGCCGAGATCGCGGCGGCGCTGGACGGGCTGCAGCGCCGTACCGGATGGGATGTTCCGATCCATGTCGACGGCGCCTCCGGTGCGATGATCGCGCCGTTCCTGGACCCGGACCTCGCCTGGGACTTCCGGCTCGGCCGGGTCGCGTCGATCAACACGTCGGGGCACAAGTACGGCCTGGTCTACCCCGGCGTCGGCTGGGTGCTGTGGCGCGACCGGGACGCGCTGCCGGCCGAACTCATCTACGAGGTCAACTATCTCGGCGGGGACATGCCGACGTTCGCGCTGAACTTCTCCCGGCCGGGCGCGGAGGTCGTCGCGCAGTACTACACCTTCTTCCGGCTCGGCCGGGCCGGCTTCCGGGCGGTGCAGCAGGCGTGCCGGGACGTGGCCGTGTACCTGGCCGGTCAGATCGCCGCGCTGGGCCCGTTCCGGTTGCTCAGCCGCGGCGACGAGCTGCCGGTGTTCGCGTTCACCACGACCGGGGACGTCAGCGCGTTCGACGTGTTCGACGTGTCGCGGCGGCTGCGGGAGCACGGCTGGCTGGTGCCGGCGTACACGTTCCCGGCCGACCGTACCGACCTCGCCGTCCTGCGGATCGTGGTCCGCAACGGCTTCACCCACGACCTCGCCGACCTGTTGCTGGACGACTTGCGCCGGCTGCTGCCGGAGTTGCAGGCTCAGCCGGGACCACTGCACCCGTCGGGCGGCCAGCCGGGGTTCCACCACTGATCCTGCAACGGGAGGACCTGCGCATGTGCCGGCTGTTCGGGCTTTCCGCGGTACCGCAACGCGTCACCGCCACCTTCTGGCTCCTCGACGCCCCGGACAGCCTCGCCGTGCAGAGCCGGCGCGAACCGGACGGCGTGGGCCTGGGCGTGTTCGCGCCGGACGGCAGCGCGGTGGTGCACAAGCGCCCGGTGGCCGCCTACGCCGACGCCGAGTTCGCGCGAGAAGCCAAAGAGGAAGCCAGCGGTACCTTCCTGGCGCACATCCGCTACGCCAGCACCGGCGGCCTGAGCCCGCAGAACACCCACCCGTTCCTGCAGGACGGCCGGCTGCTCGCGCACAACGGGGTGGTCGGCGGCCTCGACCGGCTGCGTGACGAGGTCGCCCCGGTCGCCGATCTGGTGCACGGCGACACCGACTCGGAGCTGGTGTTCGCGCTGATCACCGCGCACGCCCGCCGGGACGGTGACCTGGGCCGGGCGATCGCGTCCGCGGCCGGCTGGATCGGGGCGAACTTGCCGGTGTACGCGCTGAACCTCATCATCACCACCCCGACCGACCTGTGGGCGCTGCGGTACCCGGAGACCCACGAGCTGTGGGTGCTGGACCGCCCCGCCGGCGGGCAGCACGGCCACCGCTACCTCGAGCACGCCAGCGCCTCGGGCCGGGTCCGGGTCCGCTCCGGCGACCTGTCCGCCGCGCCGTCGACGGTCGTGGCCAGCGAGCCGATGGACGAGGATCCGCACTGGCGCCGCCTGGACCCGGGCGAGCTGCTGCACGTGGCCGCGGATCAGCGCAGTACCAGCCGCATCGCCCTTCCGTCACCACCCGCGCACCAGCTGCGCCTCGCCGACCTGCACCCCCAGGCGGCCGCCTCGCAGCGCGGCGACAGTCTCAGATCCGCGCACACGCCCTCGTGACGGCGGCCCGGAGGCTAGGGGACGACGCGGTCGCGGATGCTGTCGAGCACCGCCTCGGCGGCCCAAGCGGCCGTGTCGGCGATGTCACGCCGGTCCATGCCGAACTCCCGGCGAAACGTCACCCAGGTCGCGGCGGAGTCGAGGTGGGACAGGGCCGCGATGACGGCTCGGCGCTGCGCCGGGTCGAGCGATGGCACCTCGACGTCCAGCAGCCGCTCGAGGTGCTCCCGGCCGTGCGACGGCGCCGCGCCGTTCACGCCGCGCATCGCCGTCTCGGCGACAACGTGCGCGAGTTCCGGCCGTTCGTCGTAGCGCTGCATCGCGTCGCGGATCGCGAGGGGGATGTCGAAAATCGAGTGCGACTCCTCGCGGACGAACACCGTCGCCTCGATCCACACCGCGGTCGCCAGCAGTAGGTCGACCCGGGTGGGATAGTTGCGGAACACCGTGCGCTCGGCGATGCCGGCCCGGCGGGCGACCAGCCGGTACGACACGTCGTCGCTGCCGACCTCCTCGATCAGTTCGGCGTAGGCGGCCAGGATCGCCGCCTGCGTGCCGGTCAGCTCCGGCACGGTCGTCGAGCTGCTCACGGCTCGGCCCACACCGCATCGGGCAGCTTAGCGAGCACCGTGCCGACGGCGCGGTCGAAGGCGTCGCAGATCTCGCCGGCATCCAGGTCGAAGCCGGTGCGCAGGCGGGCCCAGAACATGGCCGAGGAGAAGTACCGCAGCGATGCCGCGACCCGCCGCCGGTCCCGCCGGTTGAGCGTCGCGGCCGACACGTCGAGCATCGCCTCGATCGCGCGCGTGATGAAGGCGGGCTCGGCGTCGAGCGTCAGGGAGATCGTCGATGCCCGGGCGCCGACGAAGGCGTAGGCGGGCAAGGCGTCGAAGGCGCGGAAGCGCTCGTGCACGGCGGCGCGGAAGTCGGCGACGGTCACGAACGGGGGCAGCGGGAAATGGGTCTGCTCGATCCAGGTCGACAGGGCGACGAGCAGGTGCGCGCGCGTCGGGTACTGGCGGTAGACCGTGCGCTCGGAGATGCCGACCTCGTCGGCGAGGGCGCGGTAGGAGATGTCGTCGAACGTGTGCTCGCGCAGCAGGACCGCCGCGCTCGCCAGAATCGCGGTCGCGGTGTCGACCTGCTCTTCCATCACGTTCCCCTGCCTCGATCGGTCGCCCGGTGCGGGGAGCCGGTGACGTCCGGCGGGAGCACGTAGCGATCGGAATCGTCGAGCGTGAGCGCCAGCGACGAGACGTACTGCACCTGCCCGTGCGCCCCTCGCTGGGCCGAGGCCAGCATATCCGGTCGTTCGAACATGTACCCGGTGACGTGGCAGCGCAGCCGCTCGCCGGAGGGGTTGCCGTGCTCGTCGAACAGGGGAGAGTCGATGCCGTCGGAGCGGCGGCGCAGGTAGTAGCGGCCCCGGGTGGTGAGGGCCATGGCCGGCGTGGTGACGAACGCGACGCTGATCGCGATGAGCACCGAGAACGGTTTGACGGCGGGGCCGAGCAGCCCGGCGAACGCGAGCAGCGACAGCACGGAGGCGAGGCCGACCGACACGAGGCCGACCGGGTTCCAGTCGTGCAGCATGCCGCGGCGGAACTCCGGGAAGCGCGGCGAGATGCGCAGCACCCACTTGTTGATGGCGATGTCGGTGGCGATCGTGACGAGCCAGGCCATGACGACGTTCGCGTACAGGCTCAGGACGAAGGAGATGAGGGTGAAGACGTCGAGCATCATGAGCCCGTAGGCGATCACCAGGTTGAGCAGCACGAAGATCGTGCGGCCCGGGTAGTGCTTGGCCACCCGGGTGAAGACGTTGGACCAGGCGAGCGAGCCCGAGTACGCGTTCGTCACGTTGATCTTCACCTGGGCGACCACGATGAGGACGAGGGCGAGGGCGACCGCGAGCCAGTCGGGGAACAGGGTCTGATACATACCGACGAACTGCTTGACCGGTTCCGTCGCGGAGTGCCCGAGGGTGGGATCGACCTTCACCAGGACATAGACGGCGAGAAACACCCCGATCATTTGTTTGGTACTGCTGAAGATGACCCAGCCCGGCCCGGACAACGCGAACGACGTCCACCACGAGCGGGCGTTCGACGGCGTGCGGGGCGGCATGGCCCGGATGTAGTCAATCTGCTCGGCCAGCTGCGGGGTGAGGGCGAAGCAGACGGCCGCGCTGGACACGACGGCGCCGAACCGGATCGAGCCGTCGGAGGTACCGTTGAACGACGTGAAGGCGCGCACCGACTCGGGGTCGGAGAAGAGGATCCACAGCAGCGGCAGCAGGGCGAGGGCGAGCCACAGCGGCGTGGTCCAGAAATGCAGGCGCTCCAGCGCGCGCATGCCGTAGATGACGATCGGGATGACGACCACGGTCGAGATGAGGTAGCCGAGCCACAGCGGCGTCCCCGTCGCCACCTGCAGCCCCTGCGCCATGATGGCGCCCTCCAGGGCGAAGAAGATGCAGGTGAAGCCGGCGAAGACCACGGTGGTGATGATCGAGCCGTAGTAGCCGAATCCCGAGCCGCGGGCGATGAGGTCGAGGTCGAGGTTGAAGCGGGCGGCGTAGTAGGCGACGGGAACGCCCACGATGACGATGATGACCGACGCGAACAGGATGCCGAGCACGGCATTGAGCGTGCCGTGGTCGATACCGACGCTCGCGCCGATGGAGAAGTCGGCGAGGAACGCGATGGACCCGAGGGCGGTCGCGCCGACGGAGGCCGCGCTCCAGCGCCGGAAGGTGCGCGGCACATATCGGAAGGCGTAGTCCTCGAGGCTGTCCTCCGCGGCCGCGCGCGCGTTGCCTGTCCTGCTCACAGTGGCATCCCCTCACGCGCCGGGCGTGGGGCATCCTCCGGGTTCGTTGTTACGAAGCTGTTGCAGGCCCGGGAACCGGGAATGTCGGCTCAGATCGCCATGGCGGCCCGCACGGTGGAGACGGCGGCCGAGCCGCCCTCGTCGGTCTGGGTGACGAAGCCCGAGGCGAGCACGACGTACCGCTCGGCGGCCTCGAGGGCGAAGCCGATGTGCTGCTCGACGAGGAGCACGCTGATGCCCTCCGCGGCCAGCTGCACGATGGTCCGCTCGATCTCGGCGACGATCGTGGGCTGGATGCCCTCGGTCGGCTCGTCGAGGATCAGCAGCTTCGGCTCGGTGATGAGCGCGCGGGCGATCGCGAGCTGCTGGCGCTGCCCGCCCGAGAGCAGGCCCGCCTTGCGGGCGGCGAACTGCTCCAGCGCCGGGAAGCGAGCCAGCTGCGCGTCGATGAGGGCCTTGCCGCGCCGGCGGCCGTCGGCGACGAGCTGCAGGTTCTCCAGCGTGGTGAGCTGGCCGAACGCCTGCTGGCCCTGCGGCACGTAGGCCATGCCACGCGCGACGCGCTTGTTCGGGGCGAGCGACGCGATGTCCTCGCCGTCGAAGTACACGCGGCCCTTCGTCGGTTTGATGAGCCCGATCGCGACGCGCAGCAGCGTCGTCTTGCCGGCGCCGTTGTGGCCGAGCACGGCCACGACCTTCCCGGCCGGCACGGTCACCCCGTGCAGCACCCGCGTGCGCCCGTAGCCGGCCTCGATGTCAGTGAGCTCAAGCATGTGAGTCCTCCGTGTGATGCCCGACAGCGGCCGCTTCCGGCACGGCCGACATCGCGGCCGTCGTCGCCGCGCCCGCCGTGCCGAGGTACACCTCCTGCACCTTCGGGTCGGCCTGCACCTCGGCCACCGTGCCGTGCGAGAGCACCTTGCCCTGGTGCAGCACTGTCACCCGGGTGGCGAAGCGGCGCATGAAGTCCATGTCGTGCTCGACGACCAGCACGATCCGCTTCGCCGCGACGCGCTGCAGGAGCTCGCCGGTTGCGGTCCGCTCGTCGTGGCTCATGCCGGCGACCGGCTCGTCGAGCAGCAGTACCCGCGCGTCCTGCACGAGCAGCATCGCGATCTCCAGCCACTGCTTCTGGCCGTGCGACAGGATGCCGGCCGGCGTCGCGAGCTCGCCGGTGAGCCCGGTCTCCTCGAGCGCCTGCTCGATCGACGGGTCGACGCCACGGCGGGTCCGCAGCAGCGAGGACCAGTGCCGGTGGCGTCCGGCGGCGATGTCGAGATTCTGCAGCACCGTGAGCTCGTTGAAGACGCTGGCGGTCTGGAACGTGCGGCCGACGCCGAGCCGGACGATCTTGTGCACCGGCCGGCCGAGCAGCTCCTGCTCGCCGAGCCGGGCCGACCCGGTGGCCGCCGAGAGCCCGGTGATGGCGTCGATGCAGGTGGTCTTGCCGGCGCCGTTCGGGCCGATCAGGAACCGGACCTCGCCCGGGTGCGCGTCGAAGGAGACGCCGCCGACCGCGACGAAGCCGGAGAACTCGACGTGGAGGTCGGTGACGACGAGCGAGGCGCCGGTCATGACGTCGCCTCCTCGAGCTGCCGGGCGTCGGTCGCGGGTGCGGGTGCGGGCTCAGGAGCCGGCCTCCGGCGCGCTGCGGTGAACCTGGCGGGCAACGAGGACAGTCCTTTCGGCAGGAAGAGGATGACGACGATGAACAGCAGGCCGATGATGTAGGTCCAGCCGTCGGGCCAGGTGGAGCCGAGGCTCGACTGTCCCCAGCCGACCGCCATCGCACCGAGCGCGGGGCCGAAGAGCGAGGCCCGGCCGCCGAAGGCAACGCCCGCGATCATGAGGATCGACGCGGCCGCGCCGATCTCGGCCGGCGTGATGATGCCGACGATGGGCACGAACATCGCCCCGCCGATGCTGGCCATCAGCGCCGCGCCGACGAAGGCGGCGAGCTTGATGTTGGCCGGGTCGTAGCCGAGGAAGCGCACCCGCTCCTCGGCGTCGCGGGTGGCGACGAGCAGCTCACCGAAGCGGCTGCGGTAGAGCTGCCACACCACGACCAGGCACACGACGAGCAGTCCGGCCGTGATGAGGTACACCATGTTCCGGTTCGCCGGGTCCTGCAGCACGAAACCGAAGAAGTACTTGAAGTCGCTGAGCCCGGTGTCGCCGCCGGTCTCGCGGATCGTGGAGCTGATCAGGGTGGCGAGGGCGACGGCGAGCGCCTGGGTCAGGATCGCGAAGTACGCGCCCTTCACGCGGCGCTTGAACAGCGCGTAGCCCAGGATGCCGGCCACGACCACCGGGAGCAGCACGATCGCCAGCAGCGTGAACACCGTGCTGCGGAACGGCTCCCAGAACGCCGGGAGCGGCGCGAGCGGGTCGTAGAGCACCATGAACCCCGGGACCCCGTCCCCGGCGGTCTCCAGCGTGAGGTGCATGGCCATCGCGTACGCACCGAGGGCGAAGAACACGCCCTGCCCCATCACGAGCATCCCGCCCCGGCCCCAGGCCAGGCCGATGCCGACGGCGGCCATCGCCCAGCAGCAGTACTTGCCGAGGTTGCCGAGCCAGTGATCGGTGAGCACGGCCGGGGCGACCGCGAGGAGCAGGACGGCGAACACCCCGATGCCGGCGAGGGAGAGCCAGGGCTTCAGCTTGGTCATACCAGACTCCTGGTCCGTACCGTGAACAGGCCCTGCGGGCGCAGCTGCAGGAAGACGATCACGAGGATGAAGGCGAGCACCTGCGCGAGGCTGCCGGTCGTCCAGTAGGCGAAGCACGACAGGCCGACGCCCACCGCCCACGCGGCGACGATGGTGCCCTTGAGCTGGCCGATGCCGCCGGCGGCGACCACGAGGAAGGCCGGGATGATGTACTGCGCGCCCATCTGGGAGTTCGTGCCGCCGACGAGCGACGCGGCCACCCCGGCGACCCCCGCCAGCCCCGAGCCGACGAAGAACGTCAGGCGGTCGACGGTACGCGTGGAGATCCCCGCGGTCTCGGCGAGGTCCCGGTTCTGCACGGTCGCCCGGATGCGGCGCCCGAACGAGGAGTACTTGAGCCAGGCCGCCAGCGCGGCGACGCAGACGGTCGCGAGCAGGATCGTGAACACCTGCCGCAGCGGCCAGTCGTAGCCGAGGATGGTCAGCTGCCCGTCGAGCCAGCCCGGCTTCTCCACCGGGACGCCCTGGGACGGGAAGATCTGCAGCGCCGCCTGCTGCAGGATCAGGCTGACCCCGACCGTGACGAGCAGGGTGTCGAGGGGCCGCCGGTACATCCACTGGATGATGCTGGCCTCCAGCAGGAGACCGAACAGTCCGGCGACGACGAACGCGACCGGCAGCGCGAGCGGGATCGACAGATCGCTGGAGTCGATGACCTGCTGGACGAGGTAGGCGGTGAAGGCGCCGATCATGAGGAACTCGCCGTGGGCCATGTTGATCACGCCCATTTGACCGAACGTGAGCGAGAGACCGAGCGCGGCGAGCAGGAGCAGCGCACCCTGTGCGCTGCCGTTCAGCAGCGGTGGAATCAATGCGTCCACGTGCTCTCGCTTCCTGTGCGTGGAGGGATTCCGGGCACGCGGGGTTGCCGGCCGCAGCGACAGGCAACCCCGCGTCCGAACGGGGGTGGAGCGATCAGCCCGCGGCCTTCACGAGCTGGTCGCGGACGTTCGCCGGGAACCAGTCGTAGCCGTTGAGGAACGGGTCGGGCTTGATGAACTTGTCGGAGGACCAGACGATGTCGAACTGCTTGTCGGCGTTGATCTGGCCGATGTGACCCGGCTTCGAGATGTGGTGGTTCTCGCCGTCGAGCGTGACGGTGCCCTCCGGCGCGGCGAACGTGATGGTGTTCTTCTTCGCCGCGGCGTTGATCGCGTCGACGTCGAACGAGCCGGCCGCCTCGGCGAGCGCCTTGTACAGGTACAGCGAGATGTAGGCGGCCTCCATCGGGTCGGAGGTGACGCCGCTGCTCTTGGGGTAGGCCTTCCAGCTCTGGATGAACTTCGGGTTGGTGTCGGTCTTGAGCGACTGGAAGTAGTTCCAGGACGCGTAGTGGCCGGTGACCTCGTGGCCCATCGCCGGCGCCTCCTCCTCGGCGATCGACACCGAGATGATCGGCGTCGTCGCCGCTGTGAGGCCGGCGTCGTAGTAGGCCTTGATGAAGCCGACGTTCGACGAGCCGTTGATGGTGTTGAAGATGAAGTCGGGCTTGGCCGCCTTGATCTTCGCCACCTGCGTGGTCCAGTCGTCCTTGTCGAGCGGCACGTACTCCTCACCGACGATCTGGATGCCGAGCTTGGCCGCGTAGAGCTTGATGATCGCGTTCGCGGTGCGCGGGAAGACGTAGTCGCTGCCGGCGAGGAACAGCCGCTTCACCCCCTTGGAGGCGAGGAAGTCCATCGCCGGGATGATCTGCTGGTTCGTGGTCGCGCCGGTGTAGTAGATGTTCGGCGACGCCTCGAGGCCCTCGTACTGCACCGGGTAGAAGAAGAGGCCGTTGTTCTTCTCCACGACCGGCTTCACGGCCTTGCGGGAGGACGAGGTCCAGCCGCCGAAGATCGCGCCGACGCAGTCCTGGGTCAGCAGCTTCTCGGTCTTCTCCGCGAAGGTCGGCCAGTCCGTGGCGCCGTCCTCCTGGACGTACTGGATCTTCTTGCCGAGGATGCCGCCACCCGCGTTGATCTCGTCCGCGGCCATGTGCAGCACGTTCGAGACGGTCTTCTCGGAGATCGCCATGCCGCCGGTGAGGGAGTTGAGGAAGCCGAGCTTGATGGTGCCGCCGGAGGTGTCGACGCAACTGGGTCCGGCCGACTTGCTGCTGGCGGTCGCTTCGTCGCCGGCGCGCGCGCCACAGCCGGCGAGCACGAGGGCCACGGTCGTCGCGAGGGCGCCCGTGGTGACAAGCATGCGCAGCCGCTTGCTGGTGGTGGACATATGCGGGAACTCCGTTCCTGGTCAAGGAGGCGTGCTGCCGGGGTCCGCAGCCGGCTGCTGCAGGTGAGAGCAGATTGGTCCCATGTCATTACTCTGACATTTCTCGACCGTTCCAACTATGTAACCGGCATCCCGCAAAGCTGCCTCGGCCTCGAAATTCCACGGAATATCGCGGAGCAGCGATGTCAGAGTTCTGCCGCGCTCAGGGCGGGGGAGCGCAGGGTGGCATACTTCTGACATCCGAACGGCAGACGACTGCGCCGGTGCAACAGCGAACTGTTGCACCGGCGCGGCGTCAGCATCAGGTCAGGATCGGCGGCGCCACAGCTTCGGCCGCCGGCCCGTGGTGGCCAGCATCAGGCCGATGATGAACAGGCCCAGACCGATCTCGGCGACGGTCGCCGTGGCGTTTCCGGTCACGGGCAGGGCGCCGCCAGTGCTGGGCTGAGCAGGTTCGGTGGCCGGGGACGAGGCCGCGGCAACGTTCAGCGCCAGTCCCAGGTAGCGCGGATTGCCCGAGGCGTCAAAGCCCGAAGCGGTCACCGTGTGCGTTCCGGCGGCGAGATCCGCCGGCATGGCCAGCGTCACGGAAAAGGTGCCGTCCATCAGTACCGGCGCCGTTCCCAGCACCGCCGGCGTCGAATAGAGCACGACGGTCACCGTGGAACCGGGCGCGAAGTTGCGCCCGCTGAACGTGACGTCCTGCGAAGCGGTCACGGTGGCGCCGCTGGTGCCGGCCGAACTGACGATCTCGCCGGCCAGCGCCGGCACGGTCGCCGGCACCGCCGGGTCGGCGGTCTGCGTGTAGACGAACTTCATCGTCGACGTCGCCGGGCCGCCCGGGGTCGTCACGGTGACGTCGACGGAGCCCGTCGGCCCGGCCGGAGCCACGGCCGTGAGCTGGCTGTCGCTGTCGACCGTGAATGACGCCGCGGCCACTCCGCCGAACGTCACCGCGGTCGCACCGGTCAAGTGGGTCCCGGAAATCACGATCGAGGTGCCGGCCGTGTTCGCCGGCCCCACGAGCGGCGTCAAGCCGGTCACCGTCGGCGCCGGTGGTACGACCGTGAATGACACCGGCGCCGAATCCGTCGAGGCGTTCCCCGCCGCGTCGGTCTGCTTGACGGTCAGCGAGTAGGACCCGTTGGCCGGAGGCGACGCAGGACTGCACGACCACGAACCGCCGGAGCCGACGGTAGTGGTACACGTCGTTGCCGTCGAAGCCGGTGCGGGTCCGACGAGCGTGGCCGTGACCGTGGCGCCGTTCTCGCCGCTGCCGCTGACCGTCACGGCGTCGTTGGCCAGGACGGCACCGGCCGACGGTGCGGCGACGGTGGGCACGGCCGGCGCTTCGGAGTCGATCGTGAACGACACCGGCGCCGTGTTCCCCGACGCGTTCGTCGCCGCGTCGGTCTGTTTCACGGTCAGCGAGTAGGACCCGTCGGCCAGCGGCGACGCGGGAGTGCACGACCACGAGCCGCCAGAACCGACGCCGCTGGTACAGGTCGTTGCCGTCGAAGCCGGCGCGGGTCCGACGAGCGTGGCCGTGACCGTGGCGCCGTTCTCGCCGCCGCTGCCGCTGACCGCCACGGCGCCGTTCGTGAGCATCGCGCCGGCCGAAGGTGCCGAAACCGTGGGTACGGCCGGTGCTTCGGAGTCGATCGCGAACGAGATTGATGGCGAGTTCGCCGACACCTTGCTCGCCGCGTCGGTCTGTTTGACGGTCAGCGAGTAGGACCCGTCGGCCAGCGCCGACGCGGGAGTGCACGACCACGAGCCGCCAGAACCGACGCCGCTGGTACAGGTCGTTGCCGTCGAAGCCGGCGCGGGCCCGACGATCGTCGCGGTCACCGTGGCGCCGTCCTTGCCGCCGCTGCCGCTGACCGTGACGGCGCCGTTGGTCAGCACCGCGCTCGCCGACGGCGCCGAAACCGTTGGCACGGGCGGTGCCGCATCGATGGTGAAGGCAACCGGCGCCGAGGTGTCCGCGGGATCATCCGCCGCTTTGCGCTGCGCGACCCTCACCGTGTACGCCCCATCGGTCAGCGGCGACGACGGGGTGCACGACCACGACCCGCTGGAGCCGGCGGTGTCGGTGCAGGTCGTCACCGTCGTGGCTGGGGCCGGCCCGACGATCGACGCCGTCACGGTCGCGCCATCGGTGCCACCGGTACCGCTGACCGTGACCGCATTGCTGGTCAGCACCGCGTTGGCGGCCGGTGCGGCAATCGTCGGCGGGGCCAGACTGCAGTAGCTCGCCCCCTCGTCCGTGATCGTGGCGCCGGCGCACGTCAGCGCCGGTGTTCCGGCCCCGGCGCCGGGAAGCGCCTCGGCGATGAAGCGGACGCCGTTGATGCCCGTCTGCTGCACCCCCATCAGGATGTTCACGTTGACACTCGCCCCCGCGGCGAGTGGCTGCGCGAGCGCGACAGCCAGGCTCGAGTTGAAGCCGCCGCCGTTGGGCTGGGACGGTGCCTGCTCGAGGGTGGTGCCGACGACCGGCACGTCGGCGCTGGCTCCGCCGCAGGCCGTGCGGTCGACGGTGACGGTGCCGCCCGACCCGGTTCGGGGCCGCAGATCGGCGTAGCCGCTGGGCGCCGGGAACGTGCGGACGTCGGCGATCCGGAGGCGGAGCCGGCTGATCGGCGTGCCGGTGGTGTTCGTGATGGTCCGCCGGTACGTGAGCGTGCCGAAGGTCGAGTTGTTCGCCGGATTGCTGGTTGTCTCGCGGGCCGCGTTCGGCGCGGCGCTGTCCGAGGCGCAGTCGTTGAGCAGGCTCACGGCGAGACCGCCGCCGGACACCGGCGAGCTCAGGTTCTCCGGCCCCGGGGCGCCGAGCCGCTGGCCGGCGCCGGCCGAGGTGCCGTTGGTGTCGACGAACACGAAATCGGCCCCGTTGTTGCCGGTGTCCTTGGGCACGCCCGGGGTCGGGGTGGTGAGCACGTTCCGGCCGGTGATCAACTCGGTGGAAAGGCTGCGGTAGAAGCTGTAGTCGATGCTGAACGGCGTCAGCGCCGAATAGCCGGTGCCCTCCTTGTACAGCGTGTTCGTCTCGCTCGTGCTGCCCACCGCGTCCAGCCGGCTGGCGAGCGTGTAACTCGCGCCGCCGGTGTTGTTGTCGAACAGCGCGATACCCGCATTGTCGGCGATGCCGGTGGTGTAGGTGGCATCGCCGGTGGCGGTCGTGCCGCTGCCGGCGGGGTAGCTCGTCAGCGAATAGCCGGCGCTGTTCACGCACAGGTAATGCCCGCGGCCGGGGATCACGGTGCCGTTGGGGATGGTGCACCGGGTCGTGCCGTCGGATGCGGCGATGCCATAGCCGGTGCCGCTCGTCGCGGCGACGGTGTGCGGCGAGCCGGAGGTGTTGGCGATCTCGATGAACTCGTCGTTGGCTCCGTTCGGCCCACGAACCCGGAACTCCGAGATGACCAGTGGCGCTGGATCGCCGGCCGCGCCGGCGGGCGCTGCCGGCAGGACGGCAATGGCGGTCCCAGCGACCAACGCGATCGCGGCGGCGGCGCAGCCCGTCGTCCGCAGCGCGGCCGGGATGGTGCTCTTCATGGGGCAAATAAAGCATGAATACGAACATTCTTCCCCAAAACCCGGAAATCGCTCCAGCGCTGAGCTGCCGGAGTTTCTCCGGCCGGTCCTGTCAGTTCTTGACAAAACCGCGTGGGAACAGCCACCCTCACAATCAAACGCCATCGAACATATTCGATCACATGCGTGTTCCGCTCCTCCCACCGTTCCGCCAGACGTGAAGGAGAGCTCCATGCACCATGCCCGTCGCGGCCTCGTCGCCCTCGCGACGACGAGCCTGCTGGCCACCGCCCTCGTCGGACTCACCGCCGGACCCGCCGGGGCCGCCACTACCACGATCAACGTCAACGGCGGCATCGCCGGGCGCACCTTCGACGGCGTCGGCGCGATCAGCGGCGGGGGCGGCAACTCGCGCCTGCTCGTCGATTACCCCGAACCGCAGCGCAGCCAGATCCTCGACTACCTGTTCAAGCCCGGCTACGGTGCCGCCGTGCAGCTGCTGAAGCTTGAAATCGGCGGCGACGCCAACTCGACCGACGGCTCCGAACCCAGCCACGAACACGTCCGCGGCGACATCAACTGCAACGCCGGCTACGAGTTCTGGCTCGGCGAGCAGGCCCTGGCCCGCAACCCCGGCATCCGCATCGTCGCCCTGCCGTGGGCCGCCCCGGGCTGGATCGGCGGCGGCAACTTCTGGTCCCAGGACATGATCGACTACGACATCGCGTGGCTCAACTGCGCGAAGGGCCACGGCATCACCGTGAGCTACCTCGGCGGCTGGAACGAGCGCGGCCACGACAGCGGCTGGTACAAGAACCTGCGGACCGGCCTGAACAACGCGGGCTTCGGCGCGGTGCAGATCGTCGGCGACGACAGCGGCTGGGGGATGGCCGACGAGTTCGCCGCCGATCCGGCGCTGCGCAACGCCGTCGGGGTGCTCGGCAACCACTATGTCTGCGGGTACCTGTCGCAGGCCGACTCCTGCAGCACGACGACGAACGCCCGCAGCAGCGGCAAGCCCCTGTGGGCCAGCGAGTTCGGCTCGCAGGACGACATGTCCGGCGTGGTGCCCTTCATCCGCACGCTCAACCGCGGCTACCTCGACGCGGAGATCTCCGGTTACATGAACTGGCCACTGATCGCCGCCATTACGCCCAATCTGCCCTACGCCACCGTCGGCCTGATGGACGCGGGCTCGCCGTGGTCGGGCGCCTACCGGGTCGGCCGGAACCTGTGGGCCAGCGCGCACTACACGCAGTTCACGCAGCCCGGCTGGAAGTACCTCAACTCCTCGGCCAGCGGCTATCTCGGCGGCAACCGGGCCAACGGCAGCTATGTGTCGCTCAAGTCCACCAACAACACCGACTACAGCACGGTGTACGAGACCAGCGGCACCACCGCCGCGCAGACCGTCAACGTCACCGTCTCCGGCGGGCTCAGCACCGGCACCGTACACGTGTGGTCGACCGACATGGGGTCGGTGAACCCCGCCGACTGGTTCGTCCGGCAGGCCGACATCACCCCGTCCGGCGGCGCCTACAGCCTCACCCTGCAACCCGGCCGTATTTACACGCTGAGCACCACCAGCGGGCAGGGCAAGGGCACCGCGGCCAGTCCCACGGCGCACGGCCTGGCGCTGCCGTACTCCGACACCTTCGACGGCTACGCCGTGCGCACGTTGCCGAAGTACACCGAGGACATGCAGGGCTCGTTCGAGACCCGCGCCTGCGCGGCCGGCCGGTCCGGCACCTGCCTGCAGCAGGTCGCGCCGCAACGGCCGATCAATTGGCAGGACGACAGCGACGCGTACACCCTCATCGGCGACCCGGGCTGGACCAACTACACCGTCAGCCTCGACGTGAACATGCAGCAGGCCGGCACGGTCACCCTGCTCGGCCGGGCGAACATCCAGAACCGGCCGCAGAACCGGCAGGCCGCCTACCAGCTGCGCGTGTCCAACACCGGCGCGTGGTCGATCGTGCGGCACACCAACACCAACACCGACACCACCCTGGCCTCCGGCACCCGCGCCGCGCTCGGCCTCAACACCTGGCACAACCTCAGGCTCGGCTTCTCCGGCGGGCAGATCACCGCGGCCGTCGACGGCACCACCGTCGGCACGGCCGGCGACTTCACCTACGGCAGCGGCCAGGCCGGCGTCGGCGTCGTGGGCTACCAGACCGACCAGTTCGACAACCTCAGCGTGACCGCCAACTCCGGCCCCACGCTGAGCGTCCTGCGCGGCGTCGGCTCCGGCCGGTGCGCCGACGTCCCCGCCCTGTCGCAGACCAACGGCACCCAGCTCGCCCTGTGGGACTGCAACGGCGGCGCCAACCAGACCTTCACCTCCAATGCCTCCAAACGGCTGCAGGTGTACGGCACGAAGTGCCTCGACGTGAACGGCGCGTCGACCGCCGACGGCGCCGCCGTGCAGATCTGGGACTGCAACAGCGGGACGAACCAGCAGTGGAACGTCAACCCCGACGGCACCGTCGTCGGCGTCGGCTCCGGCAAGTGCCTCGACGCGACGGGCGCCGGCACCGCCAACGGCACCCTGCTCGAGATCTGGACCTGCAACGGCGGCGACAACCAGAAATGGGCGCGCTCATGAGAATCACCACCATGGCGGCAGTACTGCTGCTGCTTCCGGCCACCGCGGTGCTCGCCGTCGCGGGCCCCGCCGCCGCAGCCACCACGTGGACCGTCACCGGCCCGACCGCGGGCACCACCACCGCACAGGTCGGCCTCGACAACGGCGCCCTCACCTTCGCGGTGTCCAACGGCGGGCAAACGGTGCTATCGCCGTCGCCGATCGGCATCGCCACCACCGCCGCCGACCTGACCCGCAACCTGACGTTCACGGCGCGCACGGACCGGACCGTCACCGAGGCCTACACCATGACGACCGGCAAGCAGCGCGGCCGCAGCACCACCTACAACGAGTCGACACTGTCCTTCACCGGCACCGGCGGCGCCCGCCTCGACGTGGTCGTGCGGGCGTCGAACACCGGCGCCGCCTACCGGTACGTGCTGCCCGGCAGCGGCGCGGTGACGATCAGCCGCGAGGCGTCGTCGTGGACCGTGCCGTCCGCGTCGAACGCGTGGCTCGCCCCGCCGCAGGCCGAGGACCAGGGCCGCTGGATCCAGACCACCGCCGGCGGCGCGCCGACCGGCAACAACTACCGCATCCCCGGCCTGTTCGAGGTCGGCGGCCGCTTCGCGCTCGTCGCCGAAACCGACCTCGACGGTCGCTACGCCGCCTCGTACCTCGCGCATGCCGCGGGCTCAGGGACGTACAATATCGCCTTGGCCGGTGGCATTTCCGGCACGCTGCCGCTGAGCACGCCGTGGCGCACCGCCGCCGTCGGCGACCTGGCCACCGTGACGTCCTCGACGATCGTCGACGACCTCGCCGCACCGTCCAAAGTGGCCGATCCGTCGTGGGTGAAGCCGGGCACCGTCGCCTGGTCGTGGCTGACCGAGCACGCGAGCCCGTCGGACGAGAACCGGCAGCGCCAGTACGTCGACTTCGCCGCCCGCAACGGCTGGAGCTCGGTGCTCATCGACGAGGGCTGGTCGTCGAGCTGGGTGCCGTCCGTCGTGACGTACGCGAAGTCCAAGGGCGTCGGCGTCATCCTCTGGTTCAACTCCGCCGACCTGAAGACGTCCGCGCAGCGGGAGAACTGGCTGCCGCTCATCAAGAGCTGGGGCGTGGCCGGAATTAAGGCCGACTTCATCTATGAGGACACCCAGCCGACGCTGCGTTGGTACGACGCCATCCTGGCCCGCACCGCCCAGCTGCAGCTGATGGTGAACTTCCACGGCGCCGCCACCCCGCGCGGCCTGCAGCGCACCTGGCCGCACGTCATGACGGCCGAGGCGGTGTTCGGCGCCGAACAGTACCTTCGGGCCGACTTCAACACGATCCTGCCGTTCACCCGCAACGCGATCGCGAGCATGGACTTCACGCCGGTCGTGTTCAGCCTGGCCAACCGCGACACCACCGACGGCCACGAACTGGGCACGTCGATCGTCTTCGAGTCCGGCTGGCAGCACCTGGCCGACAACCCGCAGAGCTACGACGCCCACCCCGAGGCGCTGCGGATCCTCGACCAGCTGCCGACCGCCTGGGACGAGACCCGGCTGCTGGGCGGGCGGCCGGGCCAGGAGGCGTACCTCGCCCGCCGCAGCGGCACCCGCTGGTTCATCGGCGGCATCTCCGCGCTGAACGCGAAGACCTTCACCACGCCGCTGTCGTTCCTCGGTGGCGGGCAGTTCCTGGCCGAAACCGTCCGCGACGGCACCGCCGGCCTGGTCCGCGAGACACGGGTGGTCACGAACGCCGACACCCTCAGCGTCGCCGAGGCGACCCGCGGCGGCTTCGCGACGGTCGTGTGCCCCTACAGCGCCGGCATGAGCTCGTGCGGTACCAGACCGGTGCCCTTCTCCTTGCGCGGCACCCAGTCCGGCCGCTGCGCCGACGTCCCCGGCGCGGTGCAGACCAGCGGCACGCAATTGGTGCTGTGGGACTGCAACGGCGGTGCCAACCAGGCGTTTACGCTCAGCGCGTCGAAACAGCTGCAGCTGTACGGCGGGACGAAGTGCCTCGACGTGGCCGGCGCGAGCGTGCAGGACGGTGCCGCCGTGCAGATCTGGGACTGCAACGGCCAGACCAACCAGCAGTGGAACGTCAACGCCGACGGCACCGTGGTCGGCGTCGGCTCGGGCAAATGCCTCGACGCGACGGCCAACGGCACCGCCAACGGCGTGCTGCTGGAGATCTGGTCGTGTAACGGCGGCAGCAACCAGCGGTGGAACCACGCCTGACCCGGTACCCGCGGCGGGCCGGGCGATCGCCGCCCGGCCCGCCGCTTGACTTCCCGGACGGTGCGAACGATTCTCACGGGCAGTCCAGGGAGGGACGCCACCGTGAGCCAGCCACCCGCAGTACCCGCAATACCCGCAATACCCTCGCCAGCCTGACGTTCAGCCGCCGCCCCCGGCCTATCCTGGATCTCCGCCACCCCCGGCCTATGCTGGATTTCCGCCGCCTCCGGCCTATCCCGGTTTTCCGCCGCCACCGGCCGCCGTGCCGCAGACCAACCAGTTCGCCGTCGCCGCCGTCGTGCTCGGGGCCATCGGCGGGATCCTGTTCAGCGTCATCTTCGCCGTCGTGGCGCTCGGGCAGATTCCGAGCCGGGGGCAGAAGGGCAAGAAGCTGGCCTACACCGCGCTGGCGCTGTCCGCCTTCTGGACGCTCGCGTTCGCCGGCATCTTCATCGCCGTCGCACTGAGCGAAGCCGATCGTGGCCCCGGCGGCGCGATCGTGGAGGCCGGCGACGTCGACCTCGACGACCTGCGCACCGGGGACTGCATCGACAAGCTGCCGCGGTCGGCGAGCGTCACGTACGTCGCCGGGATGCCGTGCACCCAGGAGCACGGCTGGGAGGTCTTCGCGACCTTCGACCTCGACGGCCGCGGCGGCTACCCGGGCGAGGACGCGGTGCACAAGCTCGCCGAGGACGGGTGCAACGAGCGGCTCGAGGGCTTCTCGGCCAAGGCCCTCGACGACGACACCGTCGAGCTCTACGGGCTCTTCCCCAGCCGCGCCTCCTGGCTGGAGAACTACGACCACACCGTGACCTGCCTGATCGGCAGCGACACCGCCCGGTTCACCGGCACCCTGGGCTCATGAGCCGGCGCGGGGGTGCGGCGTGCGTCCTCATGCCGGATGGGGCGGGCGGTCGCCGGGAGCCGCGGCGAAGCTGAGCACGACTGGTCGGCCGGTGCGATGGTCGCGCAGGCCTGGTCGACCCACGTGAGTACGCCGCGGATGGGACGGCGGCCGGGCGTAGAGGTGGTCAGCGCCACCGAGGGTCATCGGCCATCCCTCGGCCCGCAGTTGCTGGGCGCTGTCACGGGTCGACGGTGACGGTGACGGTGTGCCAGCCGGTGGCGCCGTCGGGGAACGGGGTGGCGCGCTGCTCCGGTTGGACGGCGCCGGTCCCGTCGGTGGCCCGCACCCGGACGGTGTGCAGCCCGGGCTGGGCGCTCCAGCTGATGCGCCACTGGACCCAGGTGTCGTGGGAGGGTACCGGGAGCAGTTCGGCGCGTTGCCACGGCTCGTTGTCGACCTGGATCTCGACGTCGGCGATGCCGCGGCCCTGGGCCCAGGCGACGCCGGCGATCGTGGCCGGGCCGGCCGGCAGGTGCGACAGGGGAGCGGGGCGGTCGATGCGGGAGGCGGTCTTCACCGGCGCGCGGGGGGCCCAGCCGCGGGTGACCCAGTACGCGTCGAAGGCGTCGAAGGTGGTCAGTTCGAGTTCGGTGAGCCATTTGCAGGCACCGGCGTAGCCGTACAGGCCGGGGGTGAGCATCCGGACCGGGAAGCCGTGCTCGAGCGGCAGGGGTTCGCCGTTCATCCCGACGCACAGCATCACGTCGGGGGTGTCCAGGACGGTGGTCAGCGGCGTACCGATGGTCATGCCGTCGGTGGAGCGGGCGACGACCTGGTCGACGCCCGGGCGGATGCCGGCCTCGCGCAGCAGCGGGGCGAGGGGGACGCCGAGCCAGCGGGCGGTGCCGATGTACGGGCCGCCGACCTCGTTGGAGACGCAGTTCAGGGTGATGTGCCGCTCGGTCAGGGGCCGGTCGAGCAGGTCGGCGAAGGTCAGGGTGCGCGGATGGTCGACCTGGCCGTGGATGCGCAGCCGCCAGCGGTCGAGGTCGACCCGGGGCACGGTGAGTGCGGTGTCGACCCGGTAGAAGTCGCGGTTGGCGGTGACGAAATCGGGGTCCTGCCCGGCGGGCAGCGGCGGTGCGGGATCTGATGCGGCGGGCAGGCGTACGGCGTCGCGGGTGCGGTCGGCGGCGCCGCCTCGGCTGCGGCGGACGGCGGCGGCCCCGGCGCCGGCGACCACCGCACCGGCACCGATGAGCGCCGCAGTGGCCAGGAACCGCCGCCGGTCGACTGTGGCCGGGTCGGACGTGGCTGGTTCGGGCGTAGCTGGTTCAGGCGTAGCCGGGTCGACCGTGGCCGGTTCGGGCATGGCCGGTTCGGGCATGGCCGGTTCGGGCATGGCCGGTTCGGGCATGGCCGGTTCGGGCATGGCCGGGTCGACCGTGGCCGGTTCGGGCATGGCCGGGTCGACCGTGGCCGGGTCGACCGTGGCCGGTTCGGGCATGGCCGGTTCGGGCATGGCCGGTTCGGGCATGGCCGGGTCGGGCTCGGCCAGTTCGGACGCTGCCGGGTCGGGCGTGGCCGGGCGCCGGTTGAGCAGGATCAGTGCAGCCGCGGTGATGAGACCCCCGGCGATCGAGGGTAGGACGTCAGCGGCGACGGCGGCGGGCCGAGACAGGGCGGCCGCGGCACCCACGGCGGCGAAGACGGCGGCACCGGCGAGGCCGTACGCGCGGCGGCGGGCGGCGAGGAGCCCGACGGCGACCGCCACGGCGGCCAGGGCGACAGCGATGCCGGTGAGCAGGGCGGGCTTGTCGGCGGTGCCGAAGGTGCGCACCGCGAACGTCTTGACCGGCGTCGGGGCGGCATCGATGAGCACCGAGCCGACCGCGACCGCCGGGCCTGCGGCCGGGTTGAGCAGCGCCGCGATGAGCTCGGCGACGGCGACGCCGGTCGCGGCGGCCAGCAGCCCGGACAGGGCGGCCCGGAGACGGTTGCGCACCACTTCACCTCCAGCCGGGGGCGGCGCGGACCGGGCGGTGCAGGCCCGGTCCGCGGCGAAACGGGGTCACATCTTCGGCATGAGGACGGTGTCGACGATGTAGACGGTGGCGTTCGCGGTCTGGACGTTGCCGCACACGACCATCGAGGTGCCGTTGACGGTGAACGCGGTGCCGGAGCCGGTGACCGTGAGGTCGGTACCCTGCAGGGTCTTGTGGGTGCCGGCCAGCTGCTGCGGGGTGAGCTTGCCCGAGACCACGTGGTAGGTGAGGACCGAGGTCAGGGTCTTGGGGTCGGCCAGGACCTTGTCGAGGTCGGCCTTCGGGATCTTGGCGAACGCGTCGTTGGTCGGCGCGAACACGGTCACCGCCGGGGCGGAGTTGAGCGAGTCGACGAGGTTGGCCTGCTTGACCGCGGTGACGAGGGTGGACAGCAGGGGGTTGCCGGAGGCGGCCGTGGCGACCGGCACCTTGGCCATCGCGTCGAAGCTGCCCGGGTTGGCCGGATCGGAGGGCACCGACGCGCACCCGGCCCCGAACTGGTCACCGGACATGGCCGGCGCGCTCGACATGGCGGGGGCGGCGGTCGTCATCGGCGCCGAGGTCGTGGCGGGGGTGCTGTCGTCACTGCTGTCACCGCAGGCGGCGAGGGACAATGCGACGGCGGCGCAGGCGGCGATGGCGGCGAGCTTCGTGCGGTACATGGGTGATCCCCTCAGTTGCGGTTCGGTCACCGGTGATTCGGGGCCGCGCGAGGATCGGATGGGTCGAATCGCCATGACTTTTCGGGTACATCGCGATGTGTCCTGGCATATCGGGACAGCGAGCCGGCTGGTGCGGCGTGGCGGCCGGGGCGCGAACACGAGGTACCGGCGCCGATGACGGCCACGGAGCGGCCGTTCGGACGGGCTGCGGTGGGCGCCGCGCCGGAAGGGCGGTCTGGCGGCTGCGGTACCGCTACCGCGGCTGGTACGAGCCCGGCCGGCACCCGGTGGCCGGCGCGCGGTGGGCATTGGACCGGGCCGCCCGCCGGCATCCGGAGGTGCCGGTGATGGCGGCGACCTCTTCCCGCGCTCCGCCGTCGACTGCCATGACCGGGATTCGGCGCCGGACCGCGAGCGGATGGGCGTCATCATCCGGTTGCGGCAGTGTCTCCGCGCTCAGCGGCGGTCCGGGCGTCGGCGGGTCGTTGCGGCGGTGTCTCCGCGCTCAGCGGCGGTCCGGGCGTTGCCGGTCGTCGCGGCGGCGTTCGGGCGGTTCCGGGCGGGCCGGTTCCGGGCGGGCCGGCTCCCGGCGTTGCTGCTGCTGCCGGATGCGGTCGCGCTGGGCCTGGAGGACGGCGGCGCGGGCCTGTTGCAGGTCGCGGTCGCGGAACCGTTTCTGGGCGGCCGCCGCGGTGTCGGCCACGCGGCGCAGGGAGACGGCGGCCAGGAACGCCGGTGCCGCCACGCGCGGGTCGCGGGTCGCCGCGCCGGCCGCCACCGCGTAGGAGAGGTACTCCCCGGCCCGGGCGGTGTCGGAGGCGCGGCCGGCGGCGAAGGCGGCGAGGCGGTACCGGCGCATCAGGGCACCATCCGATCGAGGTAGCCGGCGCCGACCTCGAGCAGCCCGGCCAGCGCCGGCCAGAGGGCGGCCGGGTCGAGGCCGGTCGCAACCGTGGCGTCGGCGAGGCTCACGGTGCCGTCGCTCAGGGCCCAGCAGAGGTACGTGGCCGGGTCGACGCGCACGAGCGGGCGGCCCGCGGCGTCGGCGATGGCGAGCAGGCCGTCGGCGGACTGTTCGTCGTATCCGCCGCCCAGCCCGGTGGTGACGAGGCGGTGCGCGGCGGCGAACGCGGGGTCGGGTTCGGCGAGCAGGCCGGCGGCGAACAGTCCCTCGACGGCCGCGCCCGGGCTGGGGACGCCGTCGGTGCGGGCCTGGTCGAGAAGGGCGCCGGCGGTCGGGTGGAAGCGGCTCTGCCACCACAGGTCGTACTCGGCCGGGGACACCGCGACGGCCTCGCCGGCGAGGCGGATGCAGTACTCGGGTTCGCCGGCCGGGGTCCAGATGCCGAGGCCGAAGCCGACGGGGAGCAGTACCGGGGCGGTCATGGCGTGCTCCCGGTGGTGCCGGTGTCGTTCAGGGCGCCGACGGCGTACGAGCAGAGCAGGAACAGCGTGAAGACGATGCCGACGCCGAGGGCGATCTTCGGCAGCAGCTCCGATCCGCCGAACTGGCGGGCCCGGCGCATGGCGAGGACGGCCACTACGATCGAGATGATCGGGCAGCAGCAGTTCGCCGCGAAGGAGACCACCGACATGATGAGCACGCTGTTGTCGGCCGGTGCCGCGATCGGTGTCGGCGCGGGTGCCGAGGGTTGGGGAACGCTGTAGGTCGGCGAAGGACTGCTGTAGGTGCCCGTGCTGTAGGAGCCCGTGCTGTAGCCCGTGCTGTAGGACTGCGACGTGCTGGAGGACCGCGACGTGCTGAACGAACCCGTGCTGTTCCGCTCGGCGTCGAGACGGCACCACGGGCACCACGTCAGGTGGCCCGGGTAGCTGTGCGTGCGGTTGACCTGGCACCTGGTCAGCGTCCGGCGCACGCCGTCCAGCGCGGTGCGCCATTCCGCGGCCGTCGGCCGGGTCCGCGGGTTGCGGGCGCCCTCCGCGAACGCCCGCCGGAACAGCAGTTGCAGCTCGGCCGGTAGCAGTGCGGTGTCGGGGGTGCGGGTCGGGGCGGTGAGCGTCGGGTCGCCGGAGGCGAAGTACAGGCCGCGGTGGGCGAGTTCGCGCGGGGACGGCTTCTCGCCCACGCCGTGCCAGACGCCGGCGAACGGGTGTTTGCCCTCCATGAGGAGCATGAAGATGAGCACGGCGAGCGCGTACCCGTCCGACTGCGTCGTGCGCGGCCGCTTGAACGAGGTCACCTCGGGCGCCTGGTACTCCGGCTTGCCGACCAGGCTCAGGAACGGCGCGCCGTTGGCCGACGGGACCTGCATCGAGTCGCAGTCGATGACGGTCACCAGGGCCCGGTCGTCGACGAGGACGTTGCTCTCGTTGAAGTCGCCGATGACGTAGCCGGCATCGTGCAGGGCGGCCGTCACGCCGGCGAGGTTCATCGCGGTCTGCAGCAGCCGCTCCCAGTCCTCGAAGGCGCCGAGCCAGTCCGGTTCGCGGTTGCGGCTGCGCCGGTCGGACGGGTTGACGATCCGGTGCAGTTCGACGCTGCGGGAGCGGTCGAGCAGCGGCATGACGAAGCCGCGGAACTCGCCGGCGGGGGTCACCACGACGTCGGTCGGCCAGGCGATGGTGGCGTGCCCGAGGTTCGCCGTGGGGTCGCGCGGCGGGTTGACGACCATGGTGGTGAGCTTCGCGAACCGTTCCGCGCCGCGCTCGTTGAGCACCTTCGGCCGGTACCACTTCAGGGCGGTTCCGTCGGCGAGCTCGTAGACCCAGCCCTCGCCGCCGGACGCGATGTAGCGGGTCGCCTGAATGCGTCCGCCGCCGGCCCGCCGGGTCGCGTTGACCTCGGCGAGCGAGGGGTGGTCAACGGCCATCGGGCACCGCGCGGACCGCTGCGATCAGGCTTTTGTCGTCGCCGGTACGGTCGTCGACCTCGCCGAGGAAGCGCCGCAGATGCTCCTCGGTGGCGCCGGCCGTGGTCTGCACGAACACGTCGGCGAAGAACGGCTCGTAGGGCCGCCCGCCGGCGTGCGTGATGAGCAGCCGCAGGCCGTCGCTGGACAGGGCGAACGCGTCGACGTCGGACTCGGGCCGCGAGGTGATCTCGATGTCCGGCAGCGCCGGGCCGGTGGTGAGGAACGTCGATTCGTTGGCGTACTCCCCGCGCAACGGCGGTGCCGCGATGTCCAGTCCGGCGGCGGTGCGGGCCACGACGACGCCGTCGCCGATCTGCCCGGCGTGCACCCCGTCCGGCCCGGCCACCAGCACGGCGAGGGTGCAGGCCAGGTCGCGGGCCGGGCGCTCGTGCTCCGCGGCCGCGCGCAGGACCGCGAACCGGGCGGCGCGCAGCAGGACCCGCACGAGCCGCGGCCCGCCGGGCCGGCCCCGGCCGCCGAGGTGCTCGAACGCTGCGACGACGGCCTGTACCGCGGCGGCCGCCCCGATCTCACTGGCGGCCGCGCTGCCGGCGCCGTCGGCCAGCGCCGCGACGATCCCCGGCGGCCCCTGCCATCAGGCGACGGCGTCCTGGCACGGCAGCCCGGAACGAAGGTGGGAGGTGCCGGCGGCGGTGCCGCCGACGACCGTCCACACCCGGTCCGCCACGGCGTCGGTCACGCCGATCGCCACTCGTCGGTGGGCGGCAGGGCGACCTGGACGGACTGCTCCAGCCCGGCGTCGCTGCTGACCTGCGTGTTGCTCACCGACACCTGGGCCATGCTGACCGACAGCCACTCGAAGAACTTCGCGAACGACTTGACGTCGCGCATCGCCGCGGCCGGCCGGGCCGTGCTCAGCGACGACAGGAAGGCCATGTCCGCCTCGTCGCCGACGCCGATCGGGAACACGGTGATGGCTTTTCGGGCCTGGGCCGCCCGCAGCGCGTCGACCGCCTGCCGGATCGTGGTGTCGTTGTCGGTCGGCGTGCCGTCGGACATGATGACCATCCACGGCCGGAAGTACTCCAGGCCGTTCTGCTTGTACGCGTTCTTCTGCTGCTCGATCTCGCTGAGGCCGAGCAGGATCGCCTCGGCCAGCGGCGTCGCGCCGCCCGCGGTCAGCATCGGCGCCTGGAAGTGCTGCGCCTCCTGGAATTCCGACACGCGCTCGGCGCGGCCGCCGAAGGTGACGACGCAGACCTCGGCCCGCTTGCGCGCGAGGGTGTTCTCCTTGATGTCGTCGGCGAACACCTGCAGGCCGGCGTTGAGCTCGGCGATCGGGCGGCCGCCCATCGAGGCCGAGGTGTCGAGCAGCAGCGCGCACGCGGCGCGCGGCTCGGGGTTGTCCGGGTTCACCCGAGGTTCGAACATGCGTGGCTCCTGTGCTCAGAGTTGTCCGTCAGTGCCTAGTTGTCGGTGAGATCGACGACGAGTGGTTTGTTGGTGATGCCGCGGTCGAGCGCGGCGATGTGGGCGATCGCGCCCCGCGGGCCGAACGGCGGCTGGGTGATCTCGCGGTCGCCGAGGACCGGCGCGCTGACCATCGACCGGTTGAGGCTCATGCCGCCGGCGGACTGGGATGCGGTACCGGTGGCGATCACCGGCACGGTGTGCGTGCCCAACCGCTGGCGGACCAGCTCGGCCGTGGCCGGCGACGCACCGGCCAGCGACACGAGGGTGGCGCAGTTGCCGAAGATGGCCGAGCGCTCGTTGGCGTCCTTGAACTGGGCCACGTCCTGGGCGGCGACGACGACCGAGGTGCTCGCCGAGCGGGAGACCGACAGCACCTCCTCGAAGGCGAACCGGTCCACGATGCGCGGGGCCTCGTCGATGACCAGGAAGACCTGGCGGGCGGTACGGCCGAACCGGCCGTACAACCGCTGCACGATGAGGTTCAGGGCGAGCGCGGATGCGACCTTGGCCGGCTCGCCGTGGCTGAGCGGGGCGGTCACGACGAGCAGGGCCCCGCTGTCGAGGAAGCCGGACATGCTCAGGCCCTGGCCGCGGGCGGACGTGTCGCCGAGCGCGGTGAGACCGGCCCCGGTGAGCCGGGCGAGCGCCGTGGCGACGCCGGACACGGCCCGGGTGTGCTCGTCGGGTTCGAGGCCGCCGATCGCGGTGAGGACCTCGTTCGCGCCCGGGTGGGCCGGGTTGCGGCGCAGCAGGGCGTGCAGCCGGGCGTGGTCGGTCAGCAGGCGCAGGAAGTCGGCGACGGTCGGCTTGCGCACGCCGAGCAGCGGCCGCAGCTGCAGCAGGCCGCGCAGGAGGGCGGCGTCGCGGCGGTAGAAGTACGGATCGGCGCTGCTCTGTTTGTTCTCCCGGCCGATGACGGCCACGACGGCGGCGTCGAGCGAGCCGTCGTCGACGAGTTCGTCGAGCCAGTTCCAGCGGACCGAACCGGCGGGGTCGGACAGGTCCCACTTGCCGATCTTGACGCCGAGCCGGCCGTGGGCCGCCGCGTACCGCCCGACGTCGTCGAGCAGGTCGCCCTTGACGTCGACGGCGAGGACGGTGTGCCCAGCCTTCAGCGCGGCGTAGATCCAGGGAAGCACGACGCCGCGGGTCTTGCCGCTGCCGTTGGGCCCGATGACCGCGGCGTGGCGGCGCAGCACCTCGAACGGCACCGCGACCGGGGTGCTCGGCCCGCGCCGGTCGCTGACCAGCCGGCCGAGCGGGAAACCGCCGGGCGGCAGGGCCCGCGCCTCGGCCTCGCCGGCGATGCCGCGGTAGTCGAGGAAAGCGTGCCCGCTCGGCGCCGGCGGCGGGTCGCCGGGCATGAGCACGCCGGTCGCCATCGCCGCCCGGGACGCGTTGAGCTGCCCGGCTACCCGGCCGCGCTGGTACAGGTTGCGCCCGCCGCTCGCGGCCCGGCCCGCCAGCCGGAACCCGGTGACCATGGCGCGGGTGCTCATCTTGGTGAGCTTCCAGGCGATGGTGATCGGGTCGTAGAACGGGTCGTTGTCGGGCAACCTCGGACGCTCCAAACTCCTCGAGCCGCCCCGGCAGCGTATGTAGCTGCGCCGATGCTCCGGCACCGCTGAACTGGCGAGCATTCTGCCGGGAGCGGTGATCGTTGCCGTCGGGCAAGTTATCCGGCCGGACCGGTCCGGACCTGCGGCAACGCCGAACGGCGGGCCAAGGTCATCCGAACCGCCGAGCCGTCACCCGCGCGATCGTACGGTCGCCGCCTCCCGATGCCGCCCGAGCTTCTCCAGCAGGCACGCGTGGTTCTCCACGGCCGCGTGCCGGCGGTCGGCGGGGACCCGCACCCCGGTCGCGGCGAGATGGTCCAGGATCGCGACGGCCTCGCCGGTCGCCCGCAGCCCGTCCTTGACGTTCGAGCTCGCCCGCAGGCACGAGTACCCGTACTGCTCCAGATTGCGGGCCAGATCCAGCGGGTCCTCGCCCGGCCGCCGGCGCAGGGCCACGGCCTCGGCCCGGGGCTGGATGGCCTCGAGGTACCGGCGGCTCTGGTTCAGCCGGTCCGCCCACACGCCGAGCGAGACCCCGAGGTCGTGCAGGTGCTCGGGGTCGGCCGCGGCGACCCGGCGCCAGATCGCGACCGCCTCGGCCGACACCGGTACACCCTCGGGCACGCGACCGCTGCGCCAGAGCGTGATGCTGCGGTGGTCCAGCAGGCCGGCCAGCGCGGGAAGGTTCCCGGCGGGATCCTCGACCGCCAGCATCCGCCGGATCGCGATCGCCTCGTCGTCGAAGACCAGCACGTCGCCCCAGCGGTTGAGGCTGGCGTGCCAGAACCCGACCAGCCGCAGGTTGATCGCCAGCAGCCCGAGGTACGTCTTCGGGTCGGACCCGGCCAGGTTGCGCCGGATGGCGATGGTCTCCAGGCCCGGCCGGATCGCGTCGGCCCAGCGCTCGTGCGCGCTGTACACCAGGGCCAGCCGCCACGCCGCCTCGGCGACCCGCGGTACGGCCTGCGGATCGCTCTGGGCGAGCCGGCGCTCGATGAGAATCGACTCCGAGGCGGCCTGGACCGCCTTGTCCACCTTGCCGGTCCCGCTGAGCCCGCGCGCCAGCATCCGCAGCGCGAAGGCGAGGTTCTTGAGCTGCCCGGGATCGTCGACGACGAGCTGGCGGCCGATCGCGACGGCCTCCGTGGCCGGGTCGACCAGGTCCGCGAACCGCTCGGCGTCGGCCAGCAGCTGGGCCCGGGCCGCGAGGTACTGGGCCAGCGCCGGCCAGTGCGTCCCCGGATCGGCGGCGGCGGCCGGCCGGATCGCCCGGATCGCCGCCTCCTGCGCGACCAGGGCCTCGGCGGGCCGGCCCAGGTGCATCAGCCCGACCCGGCGCCGGTGCAGCTGCCGGGCCGTATCGGCCGGGGCGGTGTCCGGCCGGGTCGCCCGGATGCGCAGCGACTCGTCGTTGGCCGTCATCGCCTCGGCCCACCGCGACAGGTTGCCGTAGGTGAAGGCCAGATGATCGAGCGTCACCGCGACGTCGTCGTCGTCACCGTGCACCCGGAAGGCGGCCAGGGCGTCGGCGAGCGCCGGCGCGGCCTGCGCGAACCGGCCCAGGTCGTTGAGGAGCGCGCCGAACTGCCGCAGCGCGTACGCGTACTGGTCGGGCTCGGCCTCGGCGTTGGCGTACCGGACGTGCAGCAGCTCGCCGGAGACCTCGATCGCCTCCTCGGGCCGCCCGGCCCGGTGCAGCCACAGGGCCAGGTTGAACAGCGCGTTCCCGGCCCCGCCGGGCAGGTCGCGGCGCAGCGCCACCTCGTCGCGGGCCGCCGCGGCCGCCTCCGCGAACCGGCCGGCCCGGGCGAGGTACACCCCCAGGTTCTGCAGCGACGACGCGAGGTCGGCCGGGGCGGCATCGGGCAGCACCCGGCGGATGCCGACCGCCTCGCCCGTGGCGGCCAGTGCCTCCGCGAGCCGGTTCCGCTGGGCCAGCCAGTACCCGTACGTGTGCAGGGCGGCGGCCAGCGAGGCCAGGTACAGCCCGGGATCCTCGGCGGCCAGGGCCCGGCGCAGCTCGACCCGCTCGGCCAGGGCGGCGACCTTCGCGGCCGCCTCGTCGAGGGGGTCGTCGGCCGGGGCCGACGTGATCGGCTCGGCGGCGGCGGACTCCGGGGCCGCGGGGGCCGGGGCGAGCACGGCGGCCGCGGGCAGGCCGGCACCGGCCGGGGCGGGCAGCGCGGCCAGGTCGGCGGCGCACATCTCGGCCAGCCGACCGGCCAGCTCGGTGACCCGGGGATCGCCGAGCTCACGCAGCGTGCGCAGCGCCGCCGAATCGCCCGGCGCGGCGTAGTCGGCCGCCCCGAGCAGGAGCCGTTCGTCGTACTGGGCGCGCAGGGTCTCCCACAGGTACGGCGCGACCGACAGCGCGGTCAGCGACGTGCAGATCGACCAAGCCGAGAAGCGGTCCAGGCCGGGACCGAAGTCCGCCGCCGTCCGCCGCGGCGACTGGTAGTCCGGCAGCCCCAGCTCGTTGGCCGGGCGGCCGGCCAGGGCGGGCACGAACATGCCGTCGTAGTCGATGAGCCGCAGCCCGTCGTCGCCGGCCACCAGGAGGTTGCCGTGCTGCAGGTCGCCGTGGGCGATCCCGGCCGCCTCCAGCCGCGCCGCGAGCGCGAGCACCTCGTCGGCGAGCCGGGCGACCCGGTCCCGGTCCAGGTAGTTCGCCTCGAGCCAGGTCATGAGGCTGGTGGCCTCGACCCACTCCATCTTGAGGATCGGGTACCGCTCGCCGCGGATCTCGATGCCCTCCGCCAGGTACTCGAACCCGGTCAGCTCCGGCAGGTCGAGCCCGGCGAGCGCGGCCGAGACGTGCTCGTACCGCTCCTGCTGGTCGGCCGCGTGCTGGGTGAAGCACTTCACGGCCCACCGCTTGCCCGTCTCGGCCTCGGTGACCTGGAACACGGACGCGAACGTGCCGGAGCCCATCACCGCGGGCAGGCCGGTCGCCACCGCGACCCGGAGTTCACCGGCTCGCAGTACCGGGTCCAGCAGGGCCTTGTCGGCGTGCTGGAGCGCGTCGAAGTAGTCCGACCGCGACGGGAAGGCCCGGGCCGTCATTGCGTGACCACGGCCGTAATGAGGGTGACGTCGTCGTCGCGCAGCGCGCCGCGCTCGCGCAGCCCCTCGATGTCGCCCTCGGTGAGCGCCGCGGCGCCGTCCGGGCCGCCGTGCGCGAGAATCCAGTGGGCGACGGCGTCGGTCGCGAGGTGGAACACGTCGCCGGACTCCCAGCCGCCGCTGACCTGCCGCTGGACGGCTGTGACCTTCTCCGCGTCCAGGCGCCGCGACGGCAGCAGGTCGGGCGCGCTGCCGAACCCGGCCGGGTCGTCGATCGGGAACACGAGCAGCAACCGGCCGGCACGGACCTGGAACAGGCACGAGTCGCCGACCGCAGACGCCGCGAAGGTACCGTCGGCACGCACCTGCACGCCGAGCAGCGTCGCGTAGGCGCCGCGTTCCAGACCCGGCTCCTCGTACCAGCGGATCGGTTTTTCGCGCTGTTCCCGGTCGGCCACGTACTCCGCGACGACGGCATCCCACCTGGCGGCGGCCCGCACCGCGGTCGAGGCCACGTCGTCGGTGAACTCGCCGACCAGCTCGGCCGCCCAGCGGCCGGCGAGCATCGCCTCGCTGGCCCCGTCGGCGACCGCCAGCCGCGCGACGTCTCCCGACGGCGGCTCCGCGTGCCAGGCGTCCTCGTACTCGGCCTCGCTCGACCCCCGCTTGGGTACGTGCAGTACGGCGATCTCGAGCTCCATCGTCAGCGCAGGTCGGACGCGCGGGTGCCGATCTCCAGGAACTGCACGATGGCGATGATGTCGGCGTTGTAGCCGAAGCCCCGCGCCGCCTCGCCGGCCTTGATGTCCTGGCTCATCGCGTACCCGCGCATGTGCGACGGCAGCACCGAGCTCATCGCGAACAGGCTCCGCGCGTACTCGTCGGGCAGCGCACCGTCGTGATCGGGGAACAGCACCTTCTGCCCACCGGCGTCAGAGATGTGCAGGTTGAACAGCAGCACGTTACCGTCGGAGGAGGCGACCGCCCGCAGCGCCGCCGCGGCCGGCCCGGCGTCACCGTCCGTCGGCATGCCGTCGGTCAGGTTCAGCACCACCGGCGGGAAACAGTCCGGATGCTGCTGTACGAAACGGTCGACCACGTGCCGCGCGTACGTCAGCGCCTGCGTCATCGGCGTCGCCCCGTCCGCGACCGGATCGACCCAGATCGGGAATCGCACCGTCGTCTCGACCAGGCCCCCGGCCCCGTCGGGCACCTTCTTCGTCCGCGGCTCGATGCGCACCGACTGCTCGGCGACCACCGAGATCGGCGCGACGTCCCGCTCGGCGAGACTCCCGGCGAATGCCGTCCCGACCCGGGCCCCGTACCCGATGACCGCGATGTGGAAGTAGTCGCGGACGACCGCCTCCTCCTTCGTGCACCGGATCGTCAACTCCAGCAACAGCCGGTTGAGCGCATCGGCGACGACGTCGGCCTTGCGCTGCCCGCCCTGGCCACCAGGGGCGTCCTCGCCGCCCATCCGGTCGTCCATCGACGCCGACTGGTCGACGAGAAACACGAAGCAGGTCGGGCTGGAGCGGCTGATCTGCGCGGTGTAAGGCATCGGCCCACCCTGCCACGCCAAACCGCGAACGAGCAGCACCTGGCCCTGATCACAGTCCATTCGGTCGATGGATCATGACGAAACGGCTCGGAACGCCTGGACGGTCATGAACGGACCCGTCATCCACTCGTTGAGCCGGCTCACCGGGCCGCCGACGGCCGCCACCTGGTCGTCAGCGGACACTGCCCGCATCGATGCGCCGGCCGTCGGCGACGGTGACGACGATCCGGACCCCGGCCGGCACCTGCCCGTGCAGCGTGTCGACCAGGACGCTGACCGGCGGCAGCGGCTGCGGCGCCAGCACGTCGATGACCGCGGTGTGGGCGGAGATGGTGACCGTCCGGACCTCCGCGCCGGGGACGGGCGCGACCCACTGCGTCGCGGCGGCGATTATCCGGTTGGTCCAGGCATTGACCGTGAGGTTAGCAGCGGTGTTCGCGCCGAGTGGGACGAGCAGGAGCGCCATCAGCAGCGAGATGGTCAGGTAGGCGCGAACCAGGCCGCGCCCCTGCCGCGCGTAGCCGCACCCGGCGAACACCGCCGTGCCGGCCAGGACCAGCGACAGCACGTTGGAGGCGAACAGCACCAGGGCGCCGGCGGCGAGCGCGAGTTCACCCTGGCCGAGGCAGACTCCGGCCACGGCCAGGGGCGGCACGAGCGAGATGGCGACGGCGACGCCAGGCAGCACGTCGCTGACGTCGCGCCGGGACAGGCCTACCGCGCCGGCCATGCCGGTCGCGACCGCGGCGAGCAGGTCGGCGAGGCGCGGCGCGGTGCGCCCGGACACCTGGGTGTTGGCGAGCAGGTTCGTGCCGCTCGGCACCGCGAGGGAGGCGAGGACGCCGATGGCGACGACCACGACGATCCCGCCGGCGACGGCCGCGGCCGCATGCCGCAGCAGGCGCCGGTCGGCGGTCACGATGCCCAGGGCCATGCCCATGATCGGCCGCGACAACGGCGCGATGATCATGGCGCCGATTACGGTCGCGGTCGAGTCGGCCAGGATCCCGGCGGCGGCGATCACCGCCGCGAGGGTCAGCATCGACCAGAACGCCGACCGCTTCGCGGCCCGCTCGCCCCGGTCCAGATCGACCTCATCGGCCAGCTCGGCCATCGTCCGGCGCTGCGCGGCCGGCAGCAGCAGCCGCGACCACCGGCCGCCGGCTCGTCGATCGTCCATGCCGCGCCTCCCCCTGACGTCGCACCGCACGGACCGACTCAGCCTTGCCGACGCCCGCTGCGGGCACCTCACTCCCGGCGGAGGAGCCGCGGATTTCGACAAATCCGGCACGCCGGCGGCGTTGCGGGCGCGTTGCGGTACCGAGGAAGCACCATGATGCGAGCATGGATGCACGCACTGCGGACTTCGTCGACACCTTCAAGACCTTCCTGGAGGAGGTCGTCAGCGAGCACCGCGCCCGTGCCGGCGAGGACGGCGAGCAGCTCGTCCCGATCATCGCGGACCATCTCGGCGCCGACCCGCGGCGGCTGCCGGTCGTGACCGAGAACGTGCCTGCGCACCAGTTCGTCGATCTCGACATCGCGCTCGACGAGGTGCAGCGGCGCGACACGAGCGGCACGGTCGTCGGGGTCGGTGGGGGAGAGCAGCGCCAGCATCATTCGCTCAGCGAGATTCTGCAGCGCGCCGGGCGGTACGGGCAGTTCGAACTCGCCGCCGTCGACTACACCAGCGTCGCGACCGGGCCGGATGCCGCGCGGCAGGCGGTGTCGTTCGGGCTGCGGCTGTTCACGTTCGAGGGTACGCCCGTCGCCGTGCTCCAGCGGCAGCCTGATCAGCGCTTCGGCCGTACCGCTGCGTCCATGGAGATTGTCACCCCGGCCGAGGGCGTCGCCGCGCGGCTCATCGAGGCGGTCGGCACGCTCATGGTGGAGCGCTCCGTGCTGCGCGGGCAGGTGCTGTCGCTGGGCGGCTCGCAGTATGAGCGGGGCATCGGCGAGATCGTCTTCCATCGCCGGCCTGCGCTCGGCGCGGACGACATCATCCTTCCCGAGGGGGTGCTGCACCGCGTGCACCGGCACGTCGCCGGGATCGCCAGCCACCGCGACCGGCTGCGGGCCGCCGGGCAGCATCTCAAGCGCGGACTGCTGCTGTACGGGCCGCCGGGCACCGGAAAGACGCACACGGTGCGGTACCTGCTCTCCGCGCTGCCCGACGTCACCGCGATCCTGCTCGCCGGGCCGGCCATCGCCTACGTCGCCGACGCGGCCAGGATGGCCCGCGCGCTGCAACCCGCGCTCGTCGTGCTCGAGGACTGCGACCTCGTCGCCGAGGCGCGCGAGCTGCACCACGGCCCGCAACCGCTGCTCTTCAGCGTCCTGGAGACCCTCGACGGTCTCGGCGACGACGCCGACGTCGCGTTCCTGCTCACCACCAACCGCGTCAGCGTCCTGGAACCCGCCCTGGCCCAGCGCCCCGGCCGCGTCGACCTCGCGGTGGAGATCCCGCTGCCGGACGAGGATTCCCGCCGTCGGCTGCTGCGGTTGTACGCCCGGAGCCTCCCCTTCACCCCGCCCGCCCTCGACCACGCGGCCGCCCGCGCGTCCGGCGTCACCGCCTCGTTCGTCAAGGAGCTGCTGCGCCGCGCGGTCCTCGTCGCCGCCGAGGCCGGCAGCGACCCGGACGACACCCACCTGGTCACCGCCCTGGACGAGATGCTCTCCCAGGCCGAATCCGTCACTCGGTCCCTGCTCGGCACCGCCCCCTGATGCGAGACGCTCAGTCCGGCCGCAGGCGGCTGCGGTCACCCGGCGAGCACTCACGCCCGGCGACGGCCAAGACCTCGGCGCGTCGGGTGTGTGGCGGCGGCGCGTGTTGGACACGGTCGCCCGCACCCCGCAGGATCCATAGTGGACGGACACGGTGGTGTCGGCAGTCCGATCGCCCGCGATGCACCGTCCCAGCTGACGGTGAACGTGCCCGCTGTCGTCGTCGATCGGGCCGGGGCGCCGTTGTCGTACGCCGTCGCGGTGGCCGTGTGCGGGCCGGTGGACAGGCCCGCAACGCTGCCGGTGTACGGCGCAGAGGTCTCGACGGTGCGCCGGACACCGTCGACGTGGAACTCGACGCGGCTGATCGCCCCCGCCTGGGTCCGGGTCGTCGGCGGACGCGGCGAACGGTACGGCGGTCCCGGCCGCGAAGACCTGGCCCGGAGCCGGCGTGGTCAGGGCGACCACGGGTGCGTTTTGAGGATGTCGATCGAGCCGGAGTGCGGGCTGAACGAGGCGACGCGGGAGTACACCTGGCATCCGGCGGCCGCGTAGGGAGGTCCGGGGAGGGCAGCGGCGACGGCCGTGCTGAGCAGGACGTAGGACGCGGTCAGGGCCGCGAGCCTCGTGAAGGTCTTTACGGCGGCCGTATCCGCTCAAGCGCATGGCGACTGTCGATGCGCTAACGATACCGCGCGAAGGTCTGCGCACAGGAGCGGCCGTGCCGGCGCCTGCGGTTCGCCGCGATCGAGGTGGAAGTTGCACGCCGGCCGCACGCGGGCGCCTCGGGCCGGGCCGCCGCCTCCCGGCGCGGCGACGCCCAGCCACGCGTCGTTCAGGATCGGCGCGAAGTGCCGGACTCCAGCGCGTCGCGGAGGGCGGCGCGTGAGGTGATGCCGAGCTTCGGGAAGATGCGGTGCAGGTGGCCGCCTACGGTGCGGTGTGACAGGTGCAGCTGCTGGCCAATTTGTTTGTTGGTCAGGCCAGTAGCTGCCATCGTGGCGATCTGTCCTTCCTGCGCGGTGAGTGCGACGCTGGTGTCTGGTCCGGTGACATGGATGGTTCCGGTGGCGCGCAGCTCGTTGTGGGCGCGGGTTGCCCAGGGCTGGGCGCCGAGTCGGTCGAGGGTGTCCAGCGCCGCACGCAAGTGGAGCCGGGCACGGGTGGTATCCCGGGTGCGGCGGAGCCGTTGTCCGTAGGCGAGTTGGATGCGGGCCTGTTCGAACGGCCAGCGGTCAGCCTCGGGCAGGGCCAGGGCGGCCTCGAACAACGGACCGGCGTGTTCGTCGTCCGCGGCCAGGGCCGCGGCTCCAGTGGTGATCAACGCGGTGTGGGTGGAGATGCGGTCGATGCCGGCCTGCCAGGCGGCGGCGACGTGCGTGCGTGCCTCGTCCGTGCGTCCGGTACGCACGGCCGCCTCGACCAGGTCCAGCAGTGTCCAGCGGCCCGGGACGCCGAGATTGGGCGCGTCGGCCGGGTTGACCCGCAACGCATGCGCGTACGCCGCCTCGTAGTCGCCCTGACCTAGAGCCACGAGGGCGCGAGTGTGCCCGGCGCACTCCTGCGTCATCCCGACCCGCCGCGGCGCCGCCCAGGTCGTGATCTCATCGAGGGTCTTTGCGAGCTGGACGTGCCCGCGACCAGCGGCGATGTACGCCAGGTGCACTCGATGCTGGCCCTCGAGCAGGTGGTAGCCGTGCGCTGCGGCTAGGTCGAGCCCCTCCCGCGCCAGCTCCTCGGCCTCGTTCCACTCCCCGCGGTGATACGAGTCGAGGCACAGCAGCAGCAATCCGGCAACGACCATGGTGATAGCACCGTCGTCGCGTTCGTGTTCGACCATGCGCCGGACCAGGTACCGGTAGTCGGACAGGGCATCAACCGCGATGGCCGCGTACGCCAGGGGCAGCACCTGCCAGGGTGCCGCGTCAGTGGGCAGCGCCGCAAACGAGCGGGCCAGGCCCTCGCGGACCGTGTCGGCGGTGTGAGCGGGGTCCACAAACGCGTCGTAGCACTGCTGGAAAGGGGCGACGGTCTCGGGGGCGAACCGTTCCATTGCGGCGTTGAGCAGCTCCCACGGCTTTGGTCGCGCGCCGTAGACGCCGACGAGCAGTAGTGTGAACAGGATTCCGTAGGCGTCCCAGTCGTTGGTCCGGGGGGCGTCGCCGACGTAGTCCAGCGCCCGTGCCAGCAACTGGTTGGCCGCGTCGACGTCGCCCTCGACCGCCGTCAGCAGGTATGCCGTCACAGCGAAGACCAGCCCGGTCGGAGAGTCCGGTGCCTGCCCGGCGGCGGCCAACAACCGCGGTACGTCGTCGAACTGACCCGTCATACTAGCCAGGAACGCCGCCTCGACCAGCCGCCGGCACCGATCGGCCGGATGCGGGCTCAGCTCGCCGGCCCGCACCAGCGCGGCCACCACGGCGGAGGTGGAGGCGACGTGCAGTTGGTCGCTGACGGCGGCGCGGCCCAATGCTTGCGTCGCCGCGCCGGACAGGGCGCCGTGCTGCCAGCTGACAAGAGCGGCATCCTCGAGCGTGCGAGCCACGGCCTCGTCCGGCTCGATTGCGGCCGCGGCCAGATGGAACGCCCGCCGGGACGGGTCCTCGGTCAAGGCCGCGGCGAGAGCTAGGTGCGCCGCGCGGCGCTGACCTTCCGAGGACAGTTGTGCTATCGCCGAGCGGAGCAGCGGATAGCACACCGCCACGACGTTGGTGGTCACGCGGACCAGGTTCGACGCGATCGCTGGAGCGAGGTCGTCAAGGACCATGCAACCCGATGCGGCGGCTCGGATGGTGGCCAGGCCAGCATCGGCTTCCAGCGCGATCAGCAGCAGCAGCTCTCGCGTTGGTGCCGGCAGTGGCCGGAGCTGGTCGGCGAAGGAGGCCCTCAGCCGCTTGTTCAACGGCAGGAACGCAGGGAGCCTGTCCTGGCCACGGCGCTGCCGGTCGGTGAGCGACGCGGGCAGTTCCTCCAGCGCGAGCGGGATGCCGGCCGACTCGGCCAGCAGCCGCCGGCGCACCTGCGATGCCAGGCCCGGGTGCCGGGTATCCAACAGCGCGGCGGCCGGCTGCTGTGCCAGGGGCCCGACGTGCCGCTCGGGCAACCCGACTTGATCGAAGATGCCGCCTGTGGCAGTGCGCGCGGCGACGAGCAATCTGATCGCTCCGCTGCCAATCCGGCGGACGCAGAACCCCAGGATCGTCGCGCTTTCACGGTCGATCCAAGGCACATCGTCGATCAGGACTAGCATCGGACGCTCGGCAGCGGCCGCGCGCAGCAGGGCGAGCACGGCCGTCGCGAGGACCAACCGATCCGATGAGGAGCCTGGTATGAGTCCGAGGATCTGGGCAAGAACGTCGCGGTGATGCCCGGCGAGGCGATCGAGGCGGTCACTCAGCGGGGAGATCAGCTGGTGCAACGCCGAGTAGTCGATCCCGGCCTCGAACCGCGCCCCGGTTGCACGCAGCACCCACATCTCGGACGCCTCCGCCCGCGACGCGGCAACATCGAGTAGTGCGGTCTTCCCGGCGCCGGCGTCGCCGCGCAGTAGAACGCCCGGGCCGATGCTGCTGCGCCCGGTGAGCAATGCGTCGATCAACTCCAGCTCGTCGGCGCGGCCCAGCAGATCGACCACAGGCCGTGAGCGTCCCGGACGCCCGATGTCCGCATGCTCGTCGACGGGGCCCTGATCGACGAGCGGGGGACCGTTGGCACCGATCACCGCACGAATCCCGTCTCCTCAGGCCTGACTGTTGTACCCAATGGTGCCACGAGACCACGGCGAACGGCACACCTGAGTTCCCCGGTTCAACGGAGCTTCCTCCCCGTGGATCGGTCGACGATCATGGGGAGGAAGCTCCGTGGCCGTACCGGAGCAGTACCCCGACGAGCTCAGAGCGCGTGCTGTGCGCCTGTATCGCGAGTCGGTCCCGAAGCCGACGATCCGGCGCCTGGCTGAGCAGTTGGGCGTGCCACGCGGCGCTGCGTAACTGGCGTAACTGGATCCAGCAGGCCGAAGCCGACGCCGGTGAACGTTACGATTGGCCGACCACGGAGATGGCCCAGCAGAACTGCCGGCTGCGTGACCACTTCACGGTCGGGCTCCTGCTACGGGTCCGCAACATCGCGGGTCGATCTCCCACCAGTGGGTGAAACAAGCACACCGCAGCGCCCGAACTGCTCAACCGCAACTTCACCGCGGCGCGACCGAACCGGCTCTGCTTCGCCGACGCTGCCCGCAATTCCGTGTGGCGAGTGTGTGTTCTGGCTGGCCGCCGTCCGGGACGTGTTCTCTCGCCGGACTCTCGGGTGGAAAACCTCGGACCGGTGTGACACCGATCTGATCCTGGCCGCGCTCGAGCCGCTCGATCACGCGGGCAGTGACCTCGTCGGGGGTTCCCGTGCCGTCGACGCTGATCAGGATGCCCCGCGCCGCGTAGCCGTCCACCACGGGCTGCGTCACCTCGTGGTAGAGCTTCAGGCGCCGGCGGATCACCCGCTCGGTGTCGTCGGCGCGATGCTCGGCGACGGCCCTGGCGAGCGTACGGCGTACCGCTTCCTCGTCGTCGACGCGCAGGTGCAGCACGGCGTGGGCGGGCATCCCCAGCTCGGCCGCGATCCGGTGCGCCGCGCGGGCTTGCGGCCGGGTGCGCGGGTAGCCGTCGAGGACGTACCCGATGCCAGCGGCTTTGGCATCGGCCATCGCCTCGCCCACCATGTCGCGCACGATCGGATCCGGCACCAGTGCCCCCGCGTCCATGCTGGCGCGCACGGCCTTGCCAAGCGGCGTGTCCCGCCGCACATGGTCGCGCAGCAGCTCGCCGGTGGTGATGTGCGGTACGCCGAAATGCCCGGCGATCCGGGCAGCCTGGGTGCCCTTCCCGGCCCCAGGTGGCGCGATCAACAACAGCCGCATAGTCGGTCCCTTCTCCTGTGCCGTGCACCAGATGCGGTGCCTTTGGAAATCATGCTGCGGCCACCGCCGGCCGACATGCGTCAGATGACTTCTCGGGCGCGTTTCATGGTCCGTTCAGAGCCATTGGCTGATGATGGCGATGGTGAAGTCGGCCTGGTGGCGGACGGCGAGTCGTATGGGGTGATGATGCCGCGTTGGCGTTCGAGGGAGCTGACACCGCACGTGACGGCGTGGCGTTGCAAGCAGAGGACCGGTGCGGGCTGTCGCCGCGATGCCTAGCCGTCAGCAACACCGACAACGCCGTGCGGCCCTGCTACGCAGGCCAGGTGCACGTTCGTGGTTCGCCCACCCCTCAACCGGCCCAGCGCATGATCGCCGGGCTCGGCGTCCACACCGCCGGTGACTTCCGCTGCCCGGCACCGTCTCCGCGGGCACCGGCCGCATGCTGATGCACCTGGACACTGGTCGAGTCAACGCTGACATCCCACCGGATCCGGCCAGCCGCGTCGGCGTGTGCCTGCAACCCGGTCAGCACTGCCTGCCACGTCCCATCACGCTGCGACGTGCGGAACAGCCGGTACAACGTCTGCCACGGCGCATACACCGCGGGCACATCCCGCCACGCGAGCCCGCCCGCATCCGCCACCGGGTCCCGTCGGTCAACTGGCGTTTGCACCTCTTCAGCGGCCGCCCACGCACCGACACCGCAGGAAGCACCACCGGCCAGGACCGCCCACTGCGCGTCGGTGAGATCGTGCCGCTTCGTCACCGCTACGCTGGCCACGAGGTTTCCGCATGAAGGTTTGCTTGGTCGCTAACCCAGTTACCGGAGGCCTCGCTCCCTATCGACCACCGCCACACCGACGAACAGACGGGCTGACCAAACACCCCTTAGCTTGGGGTTTACTTGTTGATCTTTGGTGTCGGGCCCGGCTGATCATGGTGGGGGGCGGCGCCGTACTCGTACGCCTCCTACGCCAAGATCTGCTCGGAGCTCGCCGGCCAGTTGACGAGCGTCAAGAAGGTCTGACGTCGCCGTCCACCCGCCCGCTCGGGTTTCGGAAGGTTCAGCTCGCGATGGCGGCTGCCGATAGTGCGGGTGGAGTTCGAGCGGGGGAGTGGCACATGCGATGGAGCATCGGCCGGCGGCTGGCAACCCTGGGCGCCCTCGGCGTCCTGGCGACGCTGGTCGTCGGCGGCATCGGTTTCGTCCAGGCCGGCCGGGCGGCTGACCAGTCGGCGACCGCGCTCGCGGTGGCCGAGACCCGGGCCACGGTGCTGGACGCGCAGCACACGGTCGCGGTCGTCTACGCCGACGCCAACATCCTCGCCCACGCCGGTGATCCGGCCGGGCGGGCGCCGGTCGTGGACGAGCTGCGGGAGCACGCGGGCGAGCTGCGGGAGCACGCCGAGGAGCTGCGGGCCGCGCATGTGGACGCCGCGACCGACCGGCAGCTGGCGACCGCGTTCCTTCCCGCGATCGACAAGGTGCTGGCCAGTGCCGCCACGATCGTGGCCGCGGACGGCGTCGTCGCGCCGGCCGCGCTCGACGAGGTCAACGCCGAGTGGGGGACGTTCGACGGGGCGAGCGACGAGCTCGGTGGGGTCGTCGACGCAGCCGCCGCCCGGGAGAGCTCGGCGGCGCAGCAGCGGTCGCGGCAGACCCGCCTGAGCATCCTGGTCGTGGCCGCACTGGTGCTGCTGACCGTCGCGGCGGCGACCGTCGTGGTGGCCCGGGTGATCGGCGGGTCGGTGACGCGGACGAAGCGGGTGCTGCAGCAGGTCGCGGCCGGCGACTTCACCGGCCGGCTGCCGGTCCGGGGTCGCGACGACCTAGCTGACATGGGCATCGCGGTGAACAGCACGATCGACTTGGTGGGGGCTGCCTTGCACCGGATGGCCGGCGAGGCCGAGCGGCTGCAGGACGCCTCCCGGCGGCTGACCCAGGTGAGCGACACGCTGACCGGGCGGGCGACTCAGGCGGCGGCGGATGCGACCGCGGCGCAGGAGCGGGTGACCCAGATCGGCGACGGCGTTCGATCGGTCGCCGAGGGCAGTGACCGGTTGCAGTCCGCGATCGCCGAGATCACCCGCAGCGCGCACGACGCGACCGGCATCGTGGGGGAGGCGGTCGCGCACGCCGAGGGGGCCAACGCCACCATCACCGAGCTCGCGCAGTCCTCGGCCCGGATCGGCGAGGTCGCCCGGGTGATCACCACGATCGCCGAGCAGACCAACCTCCTGGCGCTCAACGCGACCATCGAGGCGGCCCGGGCCGGTGAGCAGGGCAAGGGCTTCGCCGTGGTCGCGGGCGAGGTCAAGGAGCTGGCCAACCAGACGGCGCAGGCCACTGAGGACATCGGGCAGCGGCTCGCGGCGATCCAGCACGACAGTGCTGGCGCAGCCGACGCGCTGGCGCTGGTGGCCGGGACGATCGAGCGGATCGCCGCGTCCCAGCACGCGATCACCACGGCGGTGGGGGAGCAGGACGGCATCCGGGACCGGATCCGCGGCGATGCGCTGCGGGCCGGCGACGGTACCGCCGATGCCACGGCCCGGATCGCGACGGTGCGGCAGGCGTCGGACGAGACGAGTGCGGCGGCCGCGGACACCAAGGCCGCGGCCGCCGACCTGGCCGGCATGGCGAGCGGCCTGCGGGAGACGGTCAGCGGCTTCCGGCTGCCGAACGGCCGGCCCCCGATCGAGGGCCGGCCGTCCATCAATGCGGCTACCGGTGGTTCGTCACGGTCAGCGGTGTAGTGACCACGGTTGTGCCGGGCACGATCGGGCTGGTCATCGACGTCTTGGCCGACGTGGAGCCGGGCAGGATGCCGATCATGGTGTAGCTGTATGAGACCGAGGCGCCCGGCACCGGAGTGGTGCTGGTCACCACGAGGTCCCCGGCGGGCAGGGTACCGACCGGCAGCTGGCTGCCGCCGGTGCCGGAGATGTTCTCCGCGCCGATCCGGAAGGGCTGGCCGCCCGGGAGGGCCAGGGTGGCCGGGTCGTAGGTGAAGGAAATGTCCTGCACCCCGTTGCCGCCGAGCCAGACCTGGAACTTGCGGACGCTGGTCGTGCCAAACACGTTGACCCGCCACTCGACGACGGTCCAGCTGTTGACACCGTCGCTGAGCACGTTGACCATGAGGCCCTCCGCGCCTGCACCGTTCAGGTCGGTCCAGAACGGGGCCAGGATGTTGTTCGGCGGGGCCGGGTTGGGGATGTCCGGGATGGTGCAGCACTCGTTGTCGGTCGAGGCGCCGCTGCCGCCCGGGATCAGGTAGCCGTTGCTGTCCACCGAGATCGAGCTGTAGGTGATCCCGTTGTACAGGAACGGCGGGACGGTGTACTGCTGCTGCTCTTCGTCACCGACTGGGGTCATGATCGTGCCGCCGAACTGGTCGAGGGGCAGGTAGCCGGCTGGGCTGGCGCCGGGCGCGACGTTGGGCGTGCCGGGGACGGCGCCGGTGAGGGCGACGCCCTTCTTCTCCACCTGGAGCGCGTTCTTCACCGTAGCCCTGTTCGCGGACACGACCAGGGTGTTAAGGCCGGTCGGGCCGCTGACGAAGTCGGCGGTGGTGTCGGTGAACGTGGTGTTGGCGGCGGTGACCGTGCACGTGGTCGTGGCGAGCCAGTTCACTGTCGTCGGGGTGCAGGACTGGGCCAGGCTGATCCCGCCCTGCTTGGGCACGAACGCGACCGGCAGGTGCAGCGTCGGCAGCGAGCCGCCGACCGGCACCAGTCGCACCTGGCCGAAGTACTGCCCGGCTGGCGCGTTCGACTTGATGGTGACCTTCAGCGTGACCGTGGCGCCCGCCTTGACCGTGAACAGTGGCGGCGAGACGGTGATGGAGCTGTTGGCCGGGGCCGTGGTCTCTGTGCGGTACGTCTGCGCCCGGCCTGAGACGTTCTTCGCGGTCCGGGTCACCGTGAGCGCACCCGGCATGACCGGGGCGCCGATCGCGGGCGTGTTGAGCTGGACGCCGCTGACCGGGTCGTTGCCGAGGTCGTACATGCGCTCCGCGGTCTCGTCGAACGTGAGACCGGGGTTCGCCGCCCGGTTGACCTGAACCCGTCCGGCCCCGAAGTCGAACGGGTCCGCCGGCGTATGACCGTCCTCCTTGACCACCGAGGTGGTCGCGGTGGTCATGAGCGCCGACTTGATCTGCCCCGGGGTCCAGTCCGGGTGCAGGGCCCGCTGCAGAATGGCCGAGCCGGCGATGTGCGGCGAGGCCATCGAGGTGCCGGCGATGGCCTGGTAGTACTGCCCGGACGGGCCGCTGGCGACCTCGTCCGGGGTGGGCGTGTTGCCGGCCAGGATCTGCACGCCGGGCGCGGTGATGTCGGGCTTGATGAACTGGTCGCCCGGGCCGCGCGAGGAGAACGCGGCCATGATGTCGCCCGGGCCCTGCTGCTTCTGGCCCGCGGTGAACGTGGCCGTGAGCACCGGGTGGGCGGCCACGTACGCGAGGAACGCCGTGCCGTCGGCCAGGTGCACCGCCGGCAGGAAGTGGTTGTCGGTCTCGGTGTCAGCCAGCGTCGAGTTATACAGGATCATGCCCGCCGCGTCGCCCTGCTTTACGTTGAATCCCTTCTGCACCCGGCCGACCGCCGCACCGTTTACCGTGCCGCCACGCTGGCAGATCACGATCTTCCCGGCGAACAGGCCGGGCGGAGCAGGGTGCGCGCACAGGATGTCGCTGTACGGCGCGGCCGCCGCCGAAACCACCGGCGCCGGCCCGGCGGCAGCCGTGATCGACGAGCCGGTGAACGTCGCCGACGTGCCGTCACTGGACGCGACGGTCAGCGTCGAGTCGAACTCCCGCTTCTGGGTCGCCGCCGCCACCGTGGTCACCCACGGGCTGACGTGGTCGGTCGTGGCCGCACCAGGGCCGGAGTTGCCGGCCGACGCCGCCACGAACACCCCGGCCGCATAGGCGTCGAGAAACGCCAGCTCGACGGGGTCGGTGTACGGGCTGGACCCGCCGCTGATCGAGAAGTTGATGACCGTGACGCCGTCCAGGATGGCCTGCTGGACGGCGGCCGCCGAGTCGCTGCCATAGCAGCCGTTGACGCCGCACACCTTGTATACCGAGACCCAAGCGCCCGGCGCGATGCCGTTGATCGGCCCGCGGTCCACGCCGAAGACCGGCGCCGAGGCGACCGGGTCGCCGGCCGCGGTGGAGGCGGTGTGTGTCCCGTGCCCGCCCGAGTCCCGCGCGGTGGAGTAAACCTCGGGCGGGTTGTTGGCGTTGTAGGTGGCCATGAACGGCTGACCGCCGATGAGCTTGTGGTTGCACACGAACACATCGCTCGCCGGGGTCAGCGGGTTGTCGCCGAAGTCGCAGGTCCGCGCCGTGCCGTCGGCCTTGGCCGGCGGGGCGCCGAGGTTGCCGTTGTCGGCGAACGACGGGTGCTCCGGCCAGACGCCGGTGTCGAGCGACCCGAAGATGACGCCCTTGCCGGCGTTCGGGGCGCCATCCAGCTGCGGGTAGACGGCTGCCGCGCCGATGAAGTCTGCGCTGGCGTCGGTCTGCGCCTGGTTCAGCGCGTCTTTCTGCACCGCGACGACGCCCGGCACGGCCAGGATCTTGCTGACCGTGTTCGCCGGGACGGTCAGCGCAACGCCGCCGTAGACGGTGCGCAGGCGCTGGCCGACCTTGGCGTTCGGCACCTGCTTGCCGACGTCGCCGAGCACCTTGGTTTCGATGCCGGCGATGCGCTGCTCGTAGCGTTGCTCCGACTGACCCCTCGACAGGGGCTTGCCGGTCACGGACGGGCTGGTGGCCGCGTACCCGGCGACGTTGCCGTCGTAGGTGGCGACCGAGTCGTAGTCGAGTTTGACCACGACCGAGATCGGCATGGAGTCGGTGCGATTCAGCAGCGTCGGGTCGGTCTTGGCCATCTTGCTGGTCGTCGTCTTGGCCGAGGTCGTTGCGCCCGTGGGCGTCAGCGACTTGACCAGGCTGAACTTGCCGGTGCCGGCCGGAGCCGCCCCGGCGGGGCCGGTCGGGCCCACGACCAGCAGGGGCAGGACCGCCGCCGTAACGGCCGTCGCGGCTGCCCACCTCCGTCGATTCATACGTCCCTCTTTCGGGCATGCCGGAGCACCGCGACCGGCAGTGTCCGGCCGTGGGGCTTCGAGGTGGTCTGCGCCAGCGCGGCTATTGCCGCTGTACGGCCGCCGCGCTGGTGCTCAACATGCCACGCGCGGGACCGGTGAGAAAGCGGCTCATGTCCCAGGTGGATCGAGGTAGGGCAATGGCGAGGGGCATGATCAACACATGTTGACTTGCGAATTCATGCAAGAGACGGCCGTCGTGCACGTCTGCTCGGGACGCGGGCAACGATGAGGCGGCAGACCAGGTAGATGGCGAACGAGATGGTGGTGATGACGTACGGGCTGATCGGGAGCTGCCGCCGAGGGCCAGGAGCATACCGCCGACCGTCGAGCCGATCGCGAAGACGACGCTGAGCAGGGTGACGACCGCAGGTGTGGCGCTGACCCGCATAGCCGCGGCGGCGGGGGCGACGAGGATGCTGAGCACGAGCAGCGCCCCGACGATCTGGACCGACATCGCCACCGCGAGGCCGAGCAGCAGCATGAACAGCGACAACAACAGGCCGACCGGGACGCCACGGGCGGCGGCGAGGTCGGAATCGTTGCTGGCGAAGCTCAGCGGCCGCCACATCAAGGTCAGGCCGAGCAGCACGATCGCGCGGTGCCGATCAGCCAGGTCAGCTGGGGCGTATCCAGCGCGACAATCTGGCCCGTGAGCAGGCCGAACTTGTTCGCAGCCCGACCCTTATAGAGCGCCAAGAACAGCACGCCGAGGCCGAGGCCGAAGGGCAGCAGCACCCCGATGATCGAGTTGCGGTCGCGGGCGCGGCTGCCCAAGGCGCCGATCACGAGGGCGGCGAGGATCGGACCGGCCAGGGAGCCGGCCACGACGTTCGCGCCGAGCAGCGGGGGAGCGTCCGCAGGTCGAGGCTGTGCCGGACGAGGGTCTCGTTGTGCCCGGTCGACCACCACCGCGTGCCGTCGCGGCCCAGCACCTGCCCGGCCTCATCGGTCACCAGCACTAGTGTCCTGCGTCAAAAGTTCGTCGGTTAAGTGTGAGTAGGATGGTGGGATGCCGAGGACCGGGCGTCCCACTACCCCGCTGGTGCTGACTGATGAAGAGCGATCCGTGCTGGTTCGGTGGTCGCGGCGGGCGAAGACGGCGCAGGTGCTTGCGATGCGGGCGCGGATTGTCCTGGCGTGTGCTGAAGGTGCCTCGAACGCCGACGTGGCAACGAATTTGGGCGTGCATCCGGACACGGTCAGCAAGTGGCGCCGGCGGTTCGTGGCGATCCGCCTCGATGGGTTGATTGATGAGCAGCGGCCGGGGCGGCCGCCGTCGATCGGCCTTGACCGGATCGAACAGGTTGTGGTGACGACGTTGGAGCAGACGCCGCGCAACGCCACGCACTGGTCGCGTAAGTCGATGGCGGAACGGTCCGGGATGTCGAAGTCCACGGTCGGCAGGATCTGGCGGGACTTCGGATTGAAGCCGCACCTGGCGGAGACGTTCAAGCTGTCCACCGATCCGCAGTTCATCGAGAAGGTCGTCGACGTCGTCGGCTTGTATCACAACCCGCCGGAGCGGGCGGTCGTGCTGTGTGTCGATGAAAAGTCCCAGATCCAAGCTCTCGAGCGGTCCCAGCCCGTGCTGCCGATGATGCCCGGCATGCCCGAGCGGCGCACCCACGACTACCACCGCAACGGGATCACCAGCCTGTTCGCCGCGTTCAACATCGCCGACGGCACCGTGATCAGCGAACTGCACCGCCAGCACCGGGCCGCGGAGTTCAAGAAGTTCCTGACCACCATCAACAAGACCGTGCCCGCCGATCTGGACGTGCACCTGGTCTGCGACAACTACGGCACGCACAAGACCCCGCAGATCCGCGCCTGGCTCGCCCGGCACCCCCGCTTCCACATGCACTTCACCCCGACCGGCTCATCCTGGATCAACCAGGTCGAACGGTGGTTCGGGTTCCTCACCGAGCAGAAGATCCGCCGCGGCACCCACAAGAGCGTGCAGTCACTCGAAGCAGACATCCGATCGTGGATCACCGACTGGAACAGCAATCCACGACCGTTCATCTGGACCAAGACCGCCGAAGAGATCCTCGAGTCACTCGCACGATTTTGCCGACGAATTTCTGACGCGGGACACTAGCCGGCCGTCGGTGAGATCATAGTCGAGCCGATCCGAGCGCTGCGCGTGGTCCGCTGCAGCGCCGTCAAGGCACGGACGCAGACAGTCAATCAGGTCAAGGCGCTCCTGGTGACAGCACCAGAACAGGTCAGAGAACAGCTGCGTGCGCTCAGCCTCGCGGCACTCATTCGCGCCTGTTCTCGTTTCCGGCCGGGGCCCACACTCGCCGACCCCGCTACCGTGACGAAGGTGGCGATGCGCTCGCTCGCCGCTACGAGAGGTTGAACGGTGAGATCCGCAAGGCCGACAAGGCACTGGGCGAGCTGGTCGCCGAGGCCGCACCTGCACTGCTCGAGCTGCCGGGCGTTAGCATCGAGGTCGCCGGCCAGCTGCTTGTCACCGCCGCGACAACCCGGGCCGCCTACGATCCGACGGCGCCCTCGCTCATCTATGTGGTGTCGCTCCACTGCCAGCAAGCTCCAGCCGCACCGACCGAGACCGGCTCAACGAGGCAGTGACCGCGCAGCCAAAAACGCTCTGCACACCGTGGTGCTCAGCATGCTGTGCCATCACGAACCGACTCAGAACTACGCCCAACGCCGACGAGCGCAGGGATTGAGCTCCCGAGAGGTCATCCGGTGCATGAAGCGATACGCCGCCCGTCAGGTCCATCAAACCTCAAACGGCTTGACACTCCTTAGGAGCATCCCCCGGGGCGGATCGGCGGATCCGAGGAAAAGGGGACCTGAGCGCTGCGTACCTGCACGATGCGCGGGACGAGGTCGGTGACCTCGGCGAGGGTCAGGCCCAGCGCCTTCCGGCCGCACCCCTGACCGCCGCCGAAGCGGAACCGGCGCGAGGTGGCTCCGCCACCCAGCGCCCGACCCGCCTCAATCAGCAAGACCATTGCAGGCATGCTGGGCTCTCACCCGGAGAGGCGATTGCCGACGTTGCTGGCCTGGTGCCGGATCGCGGCGGTGAATGCCGCATCGGCCAGGTCAGCTGTGGTGTCGAAGAGATCGTCCTCGTCGGCGGCGCTGGTCGCGACGCCTGCGGCGCACGCCTTTTCCGCCCGATACACCAGCAGGCAGGCCCGCAGCCCGTTGAGTAGGTGTTCGAGCAGGTCCCGGGCTGGGCGTTGCGGGTCCAGTGGCGTCAACCGGTCCAGCAGGACCGCGAGGGCGTGCTCGCGGTGCCCGACGTCGACCCGCAGGATCTGCTCGCGTGCGGCGTCCACCCGTTGCAGCAGCGCGGTCGGGTCCGGGATCCGCCCGGCACGGACCGCGTCGGCCTCGCTGAGCAGGCCGGTCACCGCCTCCCGTGGGGTCGCGGACTGGTCGACGACCACCTCCACGACGTAGGAGGGGACCTCGACCGACACCGCTTCGAGGTCGTCGGCGTAGGCGAAAACATCCGCCGGTGCGATGCCGGCCGCGGCGGCGGTGAACTCGGCTGCGGCGACCAGCCAGTGCGCGGCGGCCACGCACGCCGCGGCCGGGTCGACGCTAGTGAACAGGGCATCGCTACCCAGCGGATCGGCGTGCAGCAGCCGATCCGCGGCGGCGACCTGGACCGGCGACACGTCCAGCCGGTCGAGGGACACCGCCTGCGCGGCCCGGCCGGACAGATCGCCCAGCCCTGCCCGGTCGACCGCGTCGATCTCAGCCCTGACCTCCGCGGTCACCGCCACAGTCACCTCGGCGTCGCCGAGCTCGTGTAATGCCCGGCCGACCATGTGGGCGGACTCGAGCAGCGGATCGTAGGACACGATCGGCAGCCCGTGCCCGTCCGGCAGCCGCGGCCGGCCGACCGCGGCGAGGACACCGCTGAATCCCTCACCACGTTCCTGCGTCATCACATCGGAGAGGTCGGAAAGATCAGAGAGGTCGGGAAGGTCGGCAGAGTCGGGATCGTCGTCGGCGGGATGCTGGTAGGTGTCCCACAGGTGCCGCGACAGCTGCGTCAGGGCGTCGCACAACCCCGCTGCGGCCTTCGGAGCGGCGGCGGAGCCGAGCTGGCACACCATTGCCGCGTGGTGACCGACTCCGGCCGCCCACACCGCCAGCAACAACCCGGACCGGGTGTCCCACGCATACGTCGTCACCGCACCTCACCCCGCCTTTCCCGCCACCGATCACCAACAGGTGCGATCAACGCGTCATGTGGCGCGCTCGGACCGCCGCGACCGTCGCATCGTGCCGCCGCATGACACCCCGCGGACAGACGAGACTGGTACAAGGGTAAACGCGTTGCCACGCGACGAGCCGGGTGCGCCGCCACTACCTCGTGCACTCACCCGGCTGCCGACGCCGATCCGGCCACGATCGGGCCGCATGCCAGTTTGCGCCAAACCGCATGCACGCCCTCAGTGGCCGTCGTGCCGGTAGTGTTCGTGCCTGCCGCCACCCGGCACGAAGAACGACCAACACTTCATGGGGCAGCCCGCGGACTAAATTGGCCAAGCGGTCAGATCTGACGATGCGTTGCCGGTCGTCTGAACGGATCACGCGAGTGGCAGTCCCGCCGTTCTGCACGGGGCCTCGTGTGGGCGTGTGTATTTCGATCGGCCCGAACTCGATGAGTTTGTTCGGTTGTCAGGGGCCGTCCGCGGACAAGAGTTGGCCGACCTCGACCAGGTCATTGGTTTCGCAGATCCGGAGGACGGTGCTGAGCATCCTTGTCACCTGTTCGCGGGCGAGCGCCATCGTGTTCGCGGCCTCGGATTCCGTGTGGCCGGCCACGATCAGTTCCCCCACCCGCTGCTCTTCGGCCGTCAGCCGAGTCCAGACGGGGTGTCTTCCGTCAGCTGGGCCGGCGTCGCCGAGGATGCGGCCGAACCGGCCTACCAGGGTGCCGGCTCGGCACTGTGCGGCCAGGCGCCTTCCGGCTCGAAGCGTTTCCCGGCCCAGCCGCCGATCGGGGCCGCGATGCCGGACCAGGCTAAGCGCGAGGAGAGCTTGGGCGTGGATCAGACGGTTGGGCGATGACTCGGCGATGTCGACGGCTTCGCGCAGCAACGCCTCGGCATCCGCGCGCTGAGTCAGGGCGGCGAGGGCGAGGCGGCTGCGGATGCGCGGCGTCGGCGCGCCGAACCTCTCGGCCTGCTCGAGGGCGGTCTGAGCGTGCCGGGTTGCCTCGGCTGGGGCGCTCGAGCTGAGCAGCTCCGCCAGTTTCAGGCGCCACGGCGCGAACGCGGGATTGTGTACGCCCCGCCGCTGCAACCAGTCGCCGCCGTGGCGCAGAACGGCGATCGCCTGCTCCGCACGGCCGGTCGCGGCCAGCAGTTCGCCGTAGCTGACCTTCGGGTTGGGCACGATGAATGCGGCCGGCTGTTCGCGGCTGTAGTGGCGTCGGTCTGCGACCCGCTGTGCATCCTTCACCGCGCCGCGCGCGACGAGTGCCTCGATCAGGCTACCGGTCGCGTACCACGTCGCGGGCACCACCTCGCCCAGGCGGTCGGCGATTCGCAGAGCGATGCGCGCATCGGCCTCGGCGTCGGCAAGCCGGCCCTCGCGCAGGGCGACGTGGGCCACGTGCGCCTGGGTGAACGCCAAGTGGGTGCCGGACCAGCCTGCTGCCCTCAGCTGCTGCACGGCCCCGTCGAACAGGCGGCGCGCCAGAGCCAGCTCCTCGGAGAACATCTCGACGAAGGCGACGACCGTCGGGATGTCGAAACCGAGCGTCGCGTCCGTGAAATTCAGCCCGGAATCCACGATCGGATGGATCAGCGCCAGTCCTTGGCGGCGCGGCTCGCCACGCAGCACCCGATCCCAGGCGTACAGGGCGATGGCGGTTTGACCAGCGTGATCGTCCACGGTGGCGTGCGCGGCCACCTCCGACAGCTCCACCGAGCGTCTGACACGTTCCGGATCATCTGCCCAAAATGTCGCCCAGATCAGTCGTTCCGCCATCAGGCGCTGGCGGAACGGTTCGCTGGTGACGTCGTTGATCGCCCGGGTGAGGTGGCGCACGCTGTCGCCCATTCGATCGGCGTGCGCATATGCTTTGGCCAACGCCAGCGCAGCGGCTGCGCGTAGCTCGTCGTCGTCGGCATCCTGATACGCCAGCAGCAGCTCCTGGTGAGCCTGCGGCAGTGAGACGTGCGTCAATGCATGGCCGAGCTCGAGCCGGATCCGGGCGATAAGGTCCGGTGTCGGTGGTTCGTGCAGCGCGCGGCGCAGGTATCGCGTCGCCTCGTCAGCGGCGCCAGCCGCGGAGGCCTCGCGGGCAGCCTCGCGCGACATCGTCACCACCCACGGGTCACCCCGCGCGAACACCGGCACGAGGTGGGCACCGACCAGCTCGGCTGGGGCGCCGGCCGTGTGCAGCGCTCGGGCCGCCCTGGCGTGCGCCGCCGAGCGCTGCGAGGGCGTCATCGCGCGCTCGACCGCGTCCCGGATCAGGGGGTGAACGAAGTCGATGACCGGCTCATGATTTAGGAGCTCGCCGGCGCAAAGCCGGTCGAGCTCGGTGGTTGCGGCGGTGATGTCCAGGCCGGCGAACCGAGCGATCTCATCGATCCGGGCCGGCGCGCCCAGCACCGCCACCGCCCGGACGAGTGCCAGCGCCGCCTGTCCGTAGCGGCCGACCCGCTCGTCGACGAGCTCCGTGACTCGGGATGGAATTATCTTTTCGATAATTTTGACGGACGCCTCATCCTGGCCAATGCTGCGACGATCCGCCTCGTGCAGCAGCTGGTCTAGCATGAACGGGTTTCCTCCGCTGCGGCTGTGACAGGCCACGGCGAAAGCCTCGTTGACGTGGGCGTCGTACCGGCGACGTATCAGTTCGGCCACCGCGGCCTGGCTTAGCGGCATTGGCAGGATGCGCCGGGCCGCGGCGGCGGCAAGCTGGTTCAGCAGCGTCTCGTCTCCGCTCTCCTCGTGCAGGCGACGTCCTACCACGATCGAGATCGGCAACTGGTCGAGTCGGCTCGACAAGTAGACGAGCCAGCGCAACGAGGACCGGTCGAGCCATTGGACATCGTCGACCACCAGCACGGCACCGGTCACGGCGGTGCGCAGCTCGAGTGCGCGCACGAGCGCCTCGAAGCCGTCGGTCGCGTCGGCCGGGCCGCCCTGGGCGGCGTTCCCGGCGATGCCCAGCATGTGCGAGGCAGCCGGCGGCAGCTGCAGATCGCCGTCCCGGATTGGACCGGACATCCAGCGGGCCAGCAGGTCGCGGACCCCGCTGTAGAACATCTCCCGTGACAGCGGCGTTCCGCGCCCGGCGAGCGTGACCAGCCCGAGCGAGTTGCCGATCGACCGGACCAGCCGCAACAGCGCAGTCTTACCGATGCCGGCCGGTCCCTCCACGACGATCAAGCCGCCTTGGTTCCGGACGGCGGTACGCCGAAGGTGCTCTGTACACCACCGCAGTTCCTCATCACGTTCCAGGAGTGGCGCCGGTCGCCGGTCATCGCGCAAGCCCATCAAGATCAGCAGATCGTGGTCCTCGGCTGCGGCGATGCCACGCTCCCGGCCGTAGCGTAGGCAGGCTTCCACGAAACGCTCGGCCGTCTGTCGGCTGGGCGGCCGCTTGCCGCTGAGCATCTCGGAGGTGGTGCTCACGCCCGGGCCGCCCCGGTGGCGGAGCGCCTCCAACGTCGGTCCGCCCATGGCGTCGCGGAGTCCTCGCAGCTGCCAGAGCAACTGCTCGTCGGGTCCATCGGGCATGGGCCACCCTCTCCGGCGCACGGCTCGGCGTCATCCTCGCATCATTTTCGATTTTTCGATGCCGGTGTCCTCGCTGTTGTGGCTGCGGCACGGTGGTGCCATTCGATGCCTGTGCACCGCGACCACGATCGCGGCTCTTCGACGAACGGGAGATCCAATGCATCGGGTCCATTTCCCGAAACCACTCCACACGGTAGCGATATTGCTCGTCCTCGTCGCGAACGCGGTGTTCGCCGCTGCCGGTCCGGTCGTCCCGGCCCATGCCGTCGAAACGACGTCGTCGGTCATGCGGCCAGTGGTCGACACCTTCAACAACTGGCTTGTCAAGCCGGGTGGGACCGTCTGGGCGGCCACCGATGATCCGGTGCTCTCCCCGGCCGGTGTTCCGGCATCGGATTGGATCTGGGCTGGCGGTGCAGCGCGCGTAGCCGAGGTTGGTCTCGCGTATCCCGATTTCCACGGCATGCAGCCGTCCAGTGGCCTGGTCCGGTTCTACGCCAACACCGGACCCGGAACCCGGCTCCGCGTGGACGCAGTCGCCTGCGGCGCCGTGCAAGGCGGCATGACGATGGCGGCCGGGCAGGGCTTCGCGTGGCGCTCGTTCCGGACGAATGCGGCGCGGCTGTACTGCGGACCTACCGGCCAGGACCAGAGACTGCGGCTGCGGTTCACCTCGATCGACGGGCCGGACACCAATGTTCGGGCCGCCTATGTCGACGTGACGCTCACAACCTCCCCTGCTCGCGTCAGCGCAGTGGCGTTCAACATCGGCGAGACCACGAGCGAGGCCGGGTTGAACGCCGTCGCGGCCACGATCCGACTTCGCAGCCCCGATGTCGTCATGCTCAACGAGGTGCGGGAACGCGGCATCTTCCCCGACGAGGCGACGTCCTACGTTGCCCGCCGTGCTGGCTATCCGTACTGGAGCTACCACGCCACGGCGACGCTGGGACTGACGGGGACCAAGGGCGTGGCGGTCCTGTCGCGCTATGCATTCATCGACGAGAAGTTCCATCCGGTGCGGTTCACGTGCGATCTCCTCGGGGTACCGGTGCAGTGCAGTGAGTTCGGCGCCTTGCAGGTTTCGATGAACATCGGCGACGTCCGCCATGAGGTGTTCTCGCTGCGGTTCTCACCGATGCATCGGCTGCCCGACGGCTCCCGCAATCCCGACTACGACCGGTACGAGTGGACGTCGAACCGGGCCGGGCACGATTTGGCTAGGAGCCTGGCGCGCGCCGTCCCGTGCCGCAGTGTCGTGATCATGGGCGGCGACTTCAACGCCAACTGGCGGTACGCCGCTGCGGGTCCGTGGCCGACCGACACCCAGACACCGTGGTCGGTGCAGTTCCGCGACACCGCCGGCCTGCGGGACGCTCAGGTCGAGTATCAGCGCCCGGTGGGCGGCGCCTGGGACGACCGGGTCGACTACATCTATTACCGCGGGCCGTATGTCACCCGAAGCGCAGGCTCGGCGCCGGCCGTTGCGGGTGCCTCAGATCACGGCTACGTCTGGGCGTCCTTCGGCTACAGCCAGGCCATGGACGAAGACCTGATGACCACCGGCGGCTGCTCGATGGAGTCCTGAGCGGGAATTGATGAGGAGGTACGGAGATGGCCAAGACACGTGTGGAGGCCTGACACGACGCGATTGCCATTGTGTCGGCCGCGACTTCCGCGGCGGCCGCTGTGAGATTGGGCGCCGGGAAGCGCGGTCCCGCTCGGTTGGGGTCGACCTTCTGACCATCAGGTCGGTCGCGGAGGGGTTCGGTGCCGACGACTTCTCGGTCGAACAGGTGAGCGGATCGGTCGCCAGGGCCTATGTGGGCAAGAGCATCGCCCGAGACGTGTTGTCGTTCGTGCCGGGCCCGGGTTAAGCGATCCAGGGTTCCGTCGCCGCCTCGATGACGGCCGCGATTGGCGCGGCTCTGATGGCGTACATGGTGGAATGTTTCGCAGTGCTGCTGAGGTGCGGCCGGACCGTCCGTTGGGTACGTGTCGTCCCGCCCGGGGCGGTGCTGTCGTCATACCGAGGCATGGGACGCGATGCATGCGTCGCGTACGCGCCGCTCGGCGGCCGCGCTCAGCGACGTGTGCAGCATCCTCGCGCCGCACTTGTACAGGTCGGGGCGGCCGCCGTCATGTAAGCGATTTCCGTGAGATGCCACTGATCGCGTCCGCTGCATGCCGTGCAGACGGTGAGTGCGGTGTCGGCGGCGCCGGCGTCGTCGGGGCAGGCGGCGCCGGTGTCGGTCAGGTCGGCGAGGTCGACGCCCGCGGTGTGCAGCTACAGCAGGCCACGCAGCTGGAGCCGGTCGATGACGGCATCGCCGTGCACGGGCCGGGACCAGCTGTTGCCGCCGCCGCGGATAGTTTTCGTCCGCGAGTGTGGGCGCGAGATGTTCGCGACCCTTTGGCACCACTTTGTCAGCACCGCTCGCCGCAATGTTCGCGAGAACTGGCGCCACTCGCGAATCATGACCGCCCGGCGGCGCCAACTTCCCCTCAGTAGCCTCTCGCTGCGTGCAAGCGATCATGAAGCCGCTCTGAGGGTGGATGCGCTGATCGGGCCGACGAGAATGCTCGGACGGCCAGGGATACGGCTCAGTTCCCCACCGGCGAGACGACCAACAGGGTGGCTGCTCGACGAATCGTTTGGTCACAAACGGCCGAGCCCGGCACAATGGCACGACGCATAGTGTGCGGTACCTATGATGCAACCGCGAGTTCGAAGGAGGCTGCTTGTGGCGAAGCGGGTGGTCGAGGAACTTCTTGACGACATTGACGGTAGTAAGGCTGACCTCAGCATGACATTCGGCATGGACGGGAGGCAGTACACCATCGACCTCGCCGAGGCCAACGCTGAACGTCTCCGCGCAGCGTTCGCCCCGTATGTAGCCGCCGCGAGGAAGACTGGCCGGATCGCAGGCCACGCGCAGGGACCGGCGGCCGCGGGGTCGGCCAGGAATGATCGGGAACGCAACCGGCAGATCCGGGATTGGGCCCTGAACCACAACATCCCCGTGTCCGATAAAGGCCGCTTGGCCCACGATGTAGTCGTCCGCTTCCAAGAGGCTGGCGGCCGATGACCGACCGCGTCCGGCCCGGCGGCGAGAGTCGCGCGCCTGCGGCGCCCTCCACGCATTGGCGCAGGGCGCAGCATGTCACCACGTGGCAGTTGCTCGGGCCACGCTCGCAGGTTTCGCGAATCGGTCCACAGCTGCGGTGACGTCCGGAGACCGCGCCCCGTCGCGCGGTCCCTCGGTCTGCAGCCGGTGTAACTGTACCTCGCCGCGGGTGCCACTCAGCCTGCAGCCGAAGGCACGCGTGGAACAACCGGCAGGTTTGAACTCGCAGCAGCGGGTATCTGCGGGTGGCGGGGCCGGACATGGCCGCATCCCGCGGATCGCTCAGCCGGCCCGGTCCAGCGTTTTCTAGCCACCTGCAGTACTGCCACCTGCACTACTGCCAGTGGAGGAACGATACAAGCAGCAGTCCTGATGTCGCCGCGGCTGCTTGAGCTCGTTCAGGGACGGGTTGCCGTTCCGAAAGGTCCTGGAGTATCAAATCGGCGCTCACCAGCGTTTGGGGCAGCGCGTTGCACCGTCGCCGAGCGGGTGTCCTAGGTGCGGATGCCGCACCATTGATGGTGGCGCGGCGTCCCCTGGTGGTTGCCGTCGTGACGAATGCGGAGCCCGAGTCAGCGCCAGCTGGCGGCGGACCATTCATCACTGGACCAGGTTCGTCCGGTCCAGGCGCCCGTGGACCAGGTGCGGCCGGACCAGGTTCGGCCGGACCAGGCCGGGTCGGTCCATGTCTTGTTGGTTGACCACGCGACGCTGGTCCAGGTGGCTGCGGCCCAGGTTTTCGAAGCCCATGAAGTGCCGGTCCAGTCGTCACCGGTGATTCGGAAGCCCATCCACGTGCCACCCGACCATGCGGTCTGGGAGGCCGACTTCGGCGCCCATTGGGCGGTGATCATGGGCCCCCACACGGTCCGCTCGCCGTTGAGCGCGAGGTTGTCGAGCATGACGTGGCTGCTGCCCCGGGCGGCCTCGAGGGTGCCGGTGCCGCTCGACGGGTTCCATGTCGCCTTCGCCACGGTGGTGCCAGCTCGACCAAGCGCGCCGTTGACGTTGAGCTCCAGAAGACCCATTGTCGCCGCCTTGCCGTTGGGTAGGAACGTGCCGCCCTTGATGAGCCAGTCCTTCACCTGCTCTGGACTGGCGCCTGGTTTCGCTTGCAACAGCAGCGCAGCAGCAGCCGAGACGATCGCCGTGGCCTGGGATGTGCCGCTGCCTTTGAACAGACTCGTACCGACCCGCGCGTCCGGGTAGCTGTTGTCGATGTTGGAGCCGGGATCCCGTAGCGAAGTAATCGAGGTGCCCGGAGCGAGCAGGTCGACCTGATTGCCCGCCGTGGACAAGTTCGTGAAAGCGGTCAGAGTGTCGTCGGTCGTAGTGACTGTGCCGTTGGTAGCTGCAGCACCAACAGCCAAGATCCATTCGTCCGCTGCGGGGTTGGTTAACTTGCCGACCGCATTGCCATCGTTACCGGCTGCGGCGACTACCACGATGCCGGACTGCCATGCTTTCTCGACGGCGAATTGCAGCGGATCGGACCAGTTCGGCGGATTGCCGCCTGATCCGTACGACAGGTTGATCACCCGGATCGGGTGGGTCGAGTCATCGTTACGATGCTTCACAGTCCAGTCGATTGCGGCGATCATCTGCGACACGTCCACGGCACCGCTCGCTGTGCCGACCTTGATCGAGGTCAGTTTGGCGCCCGGGGCAATGCCTCGGGTGCCGGTGTCCTTGTCGTCGCCGACGATGATGCCAGCCAGATGGGTGCCGTGCCCGTAGGTATCCAGATAGCGCAGGCCAGGCGCCTGTGACTCGAAGGACAGGTCCGGCCCGTTCACGACGCTGGACGCCGGCAGCCCGGGAACCGGCGCAACGCCAGTGTCAATCAGTGCGATCCCGATGCCTTTGCCGGTCAATGCGGCTGCCGCGCCAGTGTCGGCACCGATGATGCTGCGCACAGCGGAAAGTGACGTGGCGGGGGACGCGCTGTTGGTGGTACTCGCCCATGCCACTGCGCGCGCCGGCTGATCGGCCGCTGAGGCTACCGTGGGCACCGCGACGCTGAGCACCGCCGGCATCGTGACCATCGCCATTCTTGCGATGGTCCGGTGGCCACGCCAGTTTGGTTCCATCCGTATAGGGCCCACCCTGCACTCCTTCGCTGGGACGCATCATCGCTGTCCCACAACGATCGCGGAGATCGGCGTTCCGCGTCACGGCCCACGTGCAGGTTGAACCGATCGCCCGACACGGTCCAACCGACCGCTGTACTCGCTACGGACGGATCTGGACCGGAATCCTCAAGCCAGCCGAGATGTCGCCGATTGGATGAGGTTTGTCGGCGTCGGTACCCGACGTCTGCGACGAGTTCTGGTGCGAGGCATGGCCCCGCGGTAGAACCAGATTACGGACCTCGACCTCGACCCGCGGCCGCGGGCCGCGGTCGTACTCGCCGGATCCGAACGTGCCGGTCGAAGTAAATCTTAAGGCCGACAACGACCACGACCACGACGGCGGCGCCAACTCGTGCCGGGAGGCGCCCGGCCCCCCGTTCGCGCGGAACACAGCCCATGGCGCAGCGGCTGCGGGACGGCTGTGGCCCGAGCTGCGCCGGTGACGGCCCGTTCCCACCGGAGGTTCCGTGCGGTCGTGATTGACCGCAAAGATGCGTACCGGTGTGACAAGGCTGCTGGGGAGCCGTCCGAGTGGACCGGGCCGTCCGGCCTGCACCGCCTGCCGATGTATATCAGGGCGGTACGGCGTGGCCGCGAAGGCGCCGCTCAAGGAACGGCGTATTCCGCCGTGTGAATTTGCCCCGTTTGTGGTGCACTGTCGGTGTGCAGTGACGCGGTAACCCAGGCCGGGTGGGCCGTGAGCTCGTCCGTGCTGCCGATCCAACGTCCGATCAATCCATGCGTACCCGCTGCTGGCGTGGCGCGTGCTGCTCTCGTGGGTCGCGCCGGTTGTGCTGCGCAGCGCCGCCTGGCAATGCTGGCCAGGCGGTGACTCTTGCAGCGAGGGAATTCTGTCTTCTGCCCTAGGGCGCGTTTCAGAAGTGGGGCTGGGGCCAGGTTCCGGCGTGGCGGTGATCGATAACTGAAGAGGTCTCCGGTAGAGGGTTCAGCGACCAAGCAGAACTTCATACCGGAGACCTCGTGGCCACCTTAGCGGTGACGAGGCGGCACGACCTGACCGACGCGCAGTGGGCGGCGCTGGCGCCGCTGCTGCCTGCACAGCCGTCGATGGGTCGTCCGCCGAAGTGGGACAGACGGCAGCTCATCGACGGGATCCGCTGGCGGATCCGGGTCGGTTCGCCGTGGCGGGACGTCCCGGCCGAGTACGGGCCCTGGCAGACCATCTACGGGCTGTTCCGCCGCTGGCAACGTGACGGCACCTGGGACGTCGTCCTCGCCGCGGTGCAGGCGCGCGCGGACGCCGCGGGCCGGATCGGCTGGGACGTCAGCGTCGACTCCACGACCAGCCGTGCGCACCAGCACGCCGCCGGCGCCCGCCGTGACGGCCACCTGCAGCAGGAACCACCCGGCGGCGTCCACGACGAGCCCGCCGACCACGCACTCGGCCGATCGCGTGGCGGGCTGACCACCAAGACACACCTGGCCTGCGAGCAGGGCCAGAAGGTCCTCGCGATGATCGTCACCGCCGGGCAGCGCGGTGACAGCCCCCAATTCATCCCGGTCCTGCGCAAGATCCGCGTCGCCCGTGTCGGTGGCGGACATCCGCGCACCCGACCGAACCTGGTCCTGGCCGACAAGGCCTACACCTCGAAAGCCAACCGCAGCCATCTACGCTCCCGCGGCATCACCGCGTGCATCCCCAGCAAGGCCGACCAGGACGCCCACCGCAAAGCCAAAGGCTCCAACGGCGGACGCCCACCCGCATTCGACCCGATCCGCTACCGGCAACGCCACGCCGTCGAGTGCGGCATCAACCGCCTCAAACGCCACCGCGGCGTCGCCACCCGCTACGACCAACTCGCCGTGCTCTACCAAGCCGTCCTGACCATCGCCATCATCAGCGAATGGCTCTGACGAGCCTTACGAAACGCGCCCTAGCCGTGTGCCGAGCGAGCGACCTCATCCGGGCCGTGCGAGCTGCGACACCGTTCCAACAAGCTTGAACTGGCTGCGTTTCGTGGTACGTAGATTCTGAGATTTGCTGTATGACATCGAGATAGGGCCGTACCAGCTAGGGGGCGCGGCGGCTCCAAGCGAGGGGGACCTGTGATGCAGGTGGATGTGACACCGGCGGGACGGTGCGTGGTGGCGACGGTGACCGGTGAGGTCGACGCTGGTGTCGTCGAAGTGTTCCGGGCCGAGTTGCGCGCGATCGTGCAGGACGCTGCTTTTGAGCGAGGACAAGCTGATCTGGTGATGAACCTGTCCGGGGTGTCATTCATCGACTCGTCCGCGCTCGGGGCTCTCGTCAACATCTACAAAGAGGTGACTTTGGGTGGGGGTTCGGTGTCCGTGGTCGGCTCGCAGCCGGTGCTGCGGTTGTTTGATCTGACGCAGCTCGACTCGCTGTTCCGGATGACGTCGACGGTGGCTGAGGCGGTCGCACCCTTCCTATCCGAGCCGTCGTAGCTCGACCTGGCCCGTCCGCGTACGCCGCGAGCAGCGCCTCCTCCGGTGCGGCGCGGCGTTGCTCACTCTGCGACGTCGGCCGACGGACCGACGTGCGTGTCTCGATCGATCGCGCTGTGATGCTCAGGGCGCTCAGCTCTGGTCGCGCAGCCGTTAGTTGTGGCTCGGAGAAGCCTGGCGGGCCCGGTGGAGCCGGGCTGCGACCGGGGCGTGCCGGTATGCGTTTGCCGACGGTCGCGAATGAGTCCCAGATCTGCCAAGTGCGGCCGTGAAACCCGTCGGCCCGTCGCTGGCTCAGCCGCGGAACGATTGATAGGCCGTGGCCGATGCCGGCACTAGCGAACCGATGGCCGCATCTGCCGCCGGAACCTCGAGCAGCGGCGGCGCCGCCGGCTGTCCGTCGGTGACGTCCAGCACCACCTGGCTGGGGCCTGCGCAGTCCCCGCAGCACCTGCCGCACCTGCTGGTACAAGGGACCCGGGAGTTGCACCGGCGGGCCCTGCTGATGAGCAGGAACGGCAGCGCTACGCGAGGATCTCATGGCGGTTCCGCACCGGCGCCGGCTCGGTACCAGCGATGTCCTCGACGATCGCGCTGAGTAGGTCGCCCTGCCGGTAAACGGTGGCGTCGAGCCACCGGGCGAGCTCGTCGCGAATGATGCCGGTGCCTTCGCTACAGACCGCGTCGACGCCGGCCCGTACGGTGATCGATCCCGGGCCGTTTACGGGCCCGCCATGGGCCGGGGCGGAAGTCGAGGGGTCTCCTCGATGCAGCGGCTGCAGGATGTGCTGGGCGCGGCATCGAACAGCCGGTGCACGGCATCGGACACGGTCATCGCCGACCAGCCTGAGTTCGCGGTCTCGCCTGGATGGGGATGCATCGCAACCGTCCTGCGATCTTCGAGACGGCGGCTTCGGATGCCCTGCCGGGCAGCCCACCGTACCCGGCGGGGTGCCGCCGACGGCGTGCTCGCGGGTGCGGCTGGACCGAACGAAGTGACGGAAGATGTGCGGCCGTTCGAGCATGCAGGCGGCGGGGTGAGGATGACGTCGCCGCCGTGCGGGCGGTACTTCACGGTGTTGGTGAAATTGTTTCTGGACGAGTTGCCGCAGCCGTTTGGGGACACCGTCGGCGGCACGGACAGGTGCAGGTCGGCGTGGTGAAGGAGGGCTACCGGTGCGACGGCGATCGCTGTCGTGCACTGCGGCACTTGCGTCGACCGACTCAGTGACCGGAGTAGTCGGACGGTGTCGAAGTTGGCGAGGCCGAGCAGGTCCTCGACGATCCCACCTAGCTGGTTGCTGTTGCGGCGGGAGGCGGCGAGCAGCCAGCGGCGGCCATGGCCCGGGTAGGTCGGCAGCGCCGGCGTGCCAAATGCCGGTCTGGCTTCACGATCGGCACCACCAGCAGCCGGCGTGTCACACCGGGCATGTCGTTTCCACAACTAGGAACGACATGCCCGGCGAGAGCGCTGACCGCGTGGGTTCCGAGACGTCGAGTGCGGCGTGGCCGACAGGGTCCTCGGTGCCTCCATGTGCGTCCTGGGTGAGGCTGCTGAAGACCTGGTTGAGCGTGAAACGTGCTATGCGGCAAGCAACCGGTTTCGACAGCTACACCTCAGCTGCAAACCATCCCGCGACGAAGTCGTTCGCCGACGAAGACACGTCCTTTCGTGGCGACGTGTCACACGAGGACTCCGGTTCGTCATAGGTTCGTAACAGCACTGCGGCAGGCTAGGGTTGAGCTGCTGCTACGGCTCGAGAGACGGTACTTCCGTAGCAGGGCATAGTCTCAAACTGCGGCACTATCGCATCGTGACGCAGGGGTGTCTCACGATGCGGTCTAGGAGCGACCTGTGGCCATCGGTCCGGGTCGTCGCTCCGAGTACGGGTGCCGAGGTGGCGGCCTCGGCACCCGTACCACCTCTGGCGCAACTGGCGGCAGTCTCCGCATGCGGCCGAGGTCGGCAATGGCTTCTTCGATCTAGGGTATCGCCGCAGCGGCCACGGTCAAGACTTCGGGACCATCGATGTGAATCGTTGACCCTTGCCCGGCTGCACTACCGCACCCCGCGCCGTCCTCGGCACTGCCTCTAGCCGGCTCCAACGGCGACCGGCCCCCGCGCGGGCGCCCGCCGCGTGGAGGCACGCAGCGGTGATGACGGGCGGCGCACGGGCGCGACACGGTTGTTGAGTGGCGGTGCGCTCGTCTGAGCGCGGATAGCCGGGGTGCGCTGATCGCATCCGACTTTCCGAGGTTGCCGTGCGTGTCGACGGGCTCGGCCACGACGGCCGTCCAGTCTGGCGACGGTAGGTCCAGCGACCCCCAGTGCTCGATCCGCCAGAGAACGGGTCGAGCACAGCGGGTGGATGCCGGTGCGGACACGGCGCGCCCGCACCGGCGGTCTTTGGTCAGCGGTGGCGGCGGCCGCTGTACTCATGGGCGACTGGCAGGTACTTACCGCTGTGGACCATGCGGTAGCAGCCGGCGTCGTCCCGGGCGCCTCGTTGCTCGCCGCCCCAACCGGTAAAGATGCAGCTTTCCTTATTCGCGAATGTGCGCACAGGCCAGGACTGGGCCCAGACGCCGTTGCGGTGCTCATCCCAGCTGCCGCGCCAGTGCCCGTCGTTGCCGCGCCCGCCGTTGTTGCGGCCGCCGCTGTTGTCGTCGCCGGGGTGGTGGTTACCGCCCGGGCAAGGTTGGGTGACACCGGCCTTGCCGTCCTAGACGGTGGCGGCCGACGCCGCGGAGGGACTCATGCCGATGACGGTGCTGGCGGCCAGAGTCAGGTCGGCCACGGTGATGATTCGCTGGGCAGTTCGCGTCACGATTGCTCCTCGTCCTGTGACGATGTATCTACCGTATGCAACCTCTCTGGCGGGGCGGTACGAAACTACTCAAACGTTGTGTTCGTTTGCCAAACCGGGCGTCGTGCCGTGGATGACATTCAGGCGACTCGCTGGCCAGCCGAACGGACGGTCCGGCAGCGCGCCAGCCTGCGGGATCCAGTTCGAGGCGTTTACAGGTATTCTGCCGGGGAGCGACGGCGCACGGACACCGCCGGCACAGTCGCCCGTCCGCGACGTTACTGCTGCAATCGCGGTGTGACGTGCGTGGCCGGAGGGCGGGAGTGCGCCGCCGCGGGTAGGGTCCCGTCCGTCGGAGATCCACGTTCTCGAGGAGGCCGGTGTGACCGTGTCCCTGGGTGGTGTCGCGGCGCTGGTGGCGTCGGGCGGGTTCGTCGTCCTTGTGCTCTTCCTGGCGGTACCGATCCTGCGAGCCCGGCACACAGTCGACGCCGCCACTACCGCGATCTGCGACGCCGCGAACCGGACCACGCCGATGCTTGAACGGGCCAACACGACGATCGACAACCTCAACACCGCCCTGATGCAGGTGCACTCGACCCTCGACGGGGTGAACCTGCAGCTGGCTCGGATCGACACGATCACCGAGAACGTCTCGCACGTCAGCGCGAACGTCGCGAATCTGTCGACCGTGGTCAGCGCCGCCGCGGCGAGTCCGCTGGCCAAGGTTGCCGCCTTCGGGTACGGCATCCGCCGAGCCGTGGGCATCCGCCGCCACATCGCCGACGAAGCCGAGATCCGCGAGCAACGCAGCCATTGACACCGCGACCTCCCGCTGCGCGCGACGCCGGAGCAGCCGTGTGCTCGAAGTCGGTTCGCAGAGGCGACGTTGTGGCATCGAAGCCATCATCAGGACATGGACGGCAGGATCGGGTGCCAGCCCGGCCGGGGTGATGCGCGGTGGGGGCGGGTGTCCCGCGCGTTTTGGCGTGTCCCGGCCCGCACCGGGCCGGGCTGGTGGGCTCAGGCGCTGCGCGGCAGCGGCCCCGCCGATCTCGCGCGGGACCGGTTGCCGCTGCTAGCTGTAGTGACCAGGACCGTTGTTGACGCGGGTGATGGGTGGCTGGCCTCCGAGCGCGGTGTGTGATCGGTGGTGATTGTAGGTGTGCAGCCATGCTGGTGAGGTGCGGCACCGTCCTGTTCCATCGCGCTCGCCGACGCCGCATACCAAGGCCGCGAGCACGGCGTGGTACGCCACCTGCCCTCCACGGGCGCCGTACTGGCGCCATCCTCGTGATAAGCGACATCTACCGCTGTTTGGGTGCTGGCTGGGGTGGGCATGCTGCGGGCGGACCGGGGGAGGGGTGAGCGCGGTGACAGAACCTTCGGAACAACGTCAATGACAGGTCGTTGACCTCCGACCTGGTCGTTCGGGTGGCGGCGCAGATCTCGACGGTGACCCGGGCCGAACTGAGCTTTGCCAAGGCGGAGCTGACTGAGAAGGGCAGGCGCGGCGGGTTTGGCGCAGGGCTGTCCGGCCGTCCCGCAGCACTGGCCATCTATGGCTTCCAAATCCTGGTCGTGGTCACGCTGGACCTGTTGTGGCTGGCCGTGCTGGCCGTCGCGGTGTCCGTGTTCAGCGTTGCTGGGATCGCGGCGTTGTTCGGACGGCGGCAGCTGCAGGCGGTCGGATCGCCGATGCCGCAGGAGGCACTCACGAGTCTCAACCAGGATGTGGACGTGGTAAGGACCGCGGCCCGGGAAGGACGAACCTCATGAGTGGCGTCGACAAACCTACCGACCCGGCCGCATTGCGGGCGGAGATCGCCACCACGCGGGCGGAGCTCGGGCACACCATTGAGGCCTTGGCCGCGAAGACGGACGTCAAGGCCCGCGCGCAGGACGCCGCCGGCCAGGTCACTGGGGCGGCGAGAGAAAAGCTGGGCGCGGTCCGGAATCAGGCGGCCGATCTGACTGGGGCGGTTGCGGATAAGGCCAGCAGCGCTGCCGCGACAGTCCGCCACGCAGTCCGCGATGCGGACCTGCCTGCCATGGTCCGCCGCCCGGTACCTCTCGCCGCGCTCGTGTTGGGCACCGTGGCAGTCGGGCTGGCGATCTATCTGCTGCGTCGGCGGCGGTCATGAGCAACTGGGCGCTGAAGCTGGCCTACGAGCCGGTGGGATTGCTCCTCGGTGCCGGTGCGGGTATGGCCGCTGGGCTGATCTTCAAGCAGGTGTTGTTCTGGCCCGGCTGACCTCGAGAGGGCCCTACTGACTCGCCGGGTCGTTCCGGCGCGCTGCCGGGAACATCACAAGCCCGATTCCTCCTCACGCGGCGGGTCGTTGGAGAGATCAGGATGCGACCGTTGACCCTGTCGGCGGGCATCGCCGTCGGCTACGTGCTGTGCGCCCGTGCCGGGCGGGATAAGTACGAGCAGATCGTGGCGAGTGCTCGCTTCGTGTACCAACCCGACCGCCGGGCAAGCCCTCGCAGCGTCAGGGACCTGTTCGGATCGATCGCAGCGCTGGCCGTCTCGAACCCGGTCGCCGGCGACGTCGCGGTTGTGGCAACCACCGGCGCGGCCGAAGCAGCGGGCGCGAGCCGCCCGGACGCCGGCGTCCCGCACCGAGCCCGAGCGAGCCCGGCGGCCCGGCCGAGGCGATCGCCTAGATTTCCGCCATGCCCTGTGCGGCTGCCGCAATCAGTGCGGCAGCCGGACCGGTTTCGGGTCCGATTCGCGATACAGGCGCACAGCCCGCGCCCCGAACTCGTGCGGCGCCGTTCGATGGTCGGCTCCGTCGGTGAGAACGGGGGCAACTGGTCATCCGGTCACGTCGATGCGCGGACCGCCTCGGGTCTGCAGGTAGGCCAGGGCCTTGTCGAGGAACGGGGCGATGGAGTTGTTCGCCGGGTCGACCTGGTCGTATCGGTGGGATAGCTTGGTCAGAAATCCTGCTGTGACGTCCTGGCCGGGGCGGAGTTCGCTGTGCGCGCGGGACATGGCGATCTGGACCGCAAACATCGAGGTCGGGGCGTCGTGGGCGTCGAAACCTGGTTCGATGCGCTGACCGGTGGCCTGGTAGATGACTTCGCGGTCCGACCTGGTGAGGCTGTCGAAGTCGTTTCCCCCGTGCGTGGACGTCCGGTCCGGCGCGTTGAGGCGCCCTGATGAAGCCAGTGCGCTTCGGTTGATCGCCGGCGTGCCAAAGCCGGAAATGGATATGACGCCTCCTGATGCCTGGGTCCTTGGCCGCCGCCCCGATATGGCGCGGTCGACATCGTTCCAATCGGCCGAGGCTGCCCGGGCCTGAGGGGCCCGGGCAGCCTCGGCCGGGCTAATTAGAAGGAGTAGTTGACCTGGATCGAGTAGAAGCTGCTGTACTTGGCCCCGATTGATGGGTGTGTGTGGTGGAGTCGGTGATGTTGACGACGAACTGGAACATGCCCTGCACCGCACGGTTGTCGAACAGCGGGTTGACCAGCGTGCCGGTGCGGCTCTTCGCCGCGGTGCCGGTGCTGAGGTTGAAGCAGTCGTAGCCGCCGGATTGGTGGCACAGGTATCCCGTGCACTGCAGACGTACCAGTAGCCGGTGGCGGCATGACTCGGTGTCGCCTGCAGCCGCGTCGCTGCGACGGCGGCGAAACACGCCAGGATCGAGGTCGCCAGGTGCCGCAGCCAGCGGCGTGATGTGGCGTGAGCATCAGGTCCCTCAATGAATCGGCGAATGTCATTCTATTCAGAACAACTTTTGCCTGTCGGCGAATCACGTTCAGTGGTTGGCTGATGGTAAAAATGGGTTCGTTGGCGCTCAGCCGTCAGTCTCGCTGGCCGACCAGCTCGGGGCCGCCGCGCTTGACGTCGCCGCGGAAATCGTCGGAGTTGTGACGCCGGTGCCGACCATGGCGTTGCCAGGCCCAACGCACTCCGGTCTGTCTTCGTCGGCGATACGCAGGGCCACATCCTCCTGGGCCGACCGGGACCGTGTCGCTGGCGTTGCTGCCGATTGGCTCAGGGCGGTCCTGAGGGTGCCGATGGTTGCGGAGGCGGTGCAGGTTGCTTTGGGGGGTCGAAGCGGTGGCGACACAGACGGCGGATGCGACTCGGCGGGGCTGGTGGGCGTGGATCGGTAATCTCCGGATCCGCACAAAGGTCCTGACGGCGGTAGCGATCGTTGCCGGGTTCAGCACGGTCGACAGTGTGTTCGCGCTGCAGGAACTGGCGACCACGAACGCCCGGGTTGACACGGTCGCCGGGCACACCCGCCAGGTCGAGGCGGTCGGTCAGCTTCGCGACGCGGTCTACCAGGCCAGGATCAACTCTTTGGACCTGTTCCTCGCCCAAACCCCTACAGTGGTCGCCGCGAAGACCCAGGCGATCGACGCGACCACCCGGGCCGTCACGGACGCCGAGGCGACGGTCCGCGCGCACGGGCTCACAGCAGCAGAGCAGCAGGTGTTGGGCGCGTTCGACACCGCATGGTCCTCGTATCTGACGGTCCTGCGCGGGGACCTGCAACCCCTTGCCGCACGCGGCGACCTGCCCGGCATCGAAACGGTCCGCACGACGAAGATCGCCCCGCTGACAGCGCAGATCTCCACCGCTCTGGACACCCTCGTGACCCAGGCCGATCTGAGCGCCCAGGCGCAGCAGGACCAGGCCGACGCCGGCTACCGCCACACGCTGCGTGTCGTCATCGCCGTGCTGGTGGTGACACTGCTGTTCGGGCTGCTGCTCGCGTTCTGGCTGGCCCGGCTGATCTCCACCGGTCTGCAGCGATGCATGACCGCGCTGCGCCGCATCGGCGCCGGTGACCTGACCACCCGCGTCCAGGTCGCCACCCGCGACGATCTCGGCGAGCTCGCTGACACCCTCAACGCCACCACAGCCGCGGTCGGCGCCACCGTCCGCCGGGTCGCCGACAGCGCCCACCTGCTGACCGGCACGTCAGCGCAGATGTCGACGGTAGCGAGGCAGCTGGCCGCGTCGGCGCAGACATCGTCGCGGCAGGCGGCCGCGGTCCTGGGCGAGGCGGAGCAGGTGTCGGGCAATGTCGCGACCGTCGCGACCGGGGCGGAGGAGATGGGCGTAGCGATCCGGCAGATCACCTCCAACGCCACCGAAGCATCCCGGGTGGCCGCGGACGCTGCGCAGATCACCGACCGGGCGCAGCTGTCGGTGCAGAACCTCGGTGCATCCTCGGCGCAGATCGGCTCCGTGGTCAAACTCATCACGGCGATCGCCGAACAGACCAACCTCCTGGCTCTCAACGCCACCATCGAAGCGGCCCGCGCCGGGGACGCCGGGAAAGGCTTTGCCGTTGTGGCCGGTGAGGTCAAGGACTTGGCGCAGGAGACGGCCCGGGCGACCGAGCAGATCGCAGCCCAGGTCACCGCGATCCAGCAGGAGACCGACGGCACCGTCGCCGCGATCGAGCAGATCGCCGAAGTCATCGGCCGCGTCAACGACTACACCGCCACCATCGCCTCCGCCGTCGAACAGCAGACGGCCGTCACCGCCGAAACCTCCCGCAGCGTCGCCGAGGCTGCCGCCAGCGCCGGCAATATCGCCGCCAGCATCGCCGGCGTCGCCCACACCGCCGACGCCGTCACCACCGGCGCCACCGACACCCAGCAGACCGCCGCTGCCCTCGCCGACATGTCCACCAGCCTTCGCGACGCCATCGCCACTTATACCGCCTGAACAGGACCAACGGGCGCTGAACACAGGCCGGGCGTCGCAGTCAGGCCGTGTCTGTGCTGCAGCAGGTAGCTATCCGAGCAGCGGTACCTGCCGCTGCGGCGATCCACTGGCCTTGGAAGCAGGGCTTGCCGTGATACCAACCGGGCGGCGGAGGTGGTTGAGCATGGCTTGCGCCTGGTCGAGTCTGGCGTACTGACCGACCAGATCGGTGGCCGGCACACCGAGTTCGGCGAGCCGGTCCAGGACCGCCCGCCAGGCATACGCCTGCCGATCCAGTTCGTGGAGCAGGGCGGCGGTGTCGGCCTCAGCGTCCTGCTCCACGTCCTTACCGTACGACCGAGCCGAGGTGCCGTTCCCGCGAACCGTGACATTCGCGTCGCCGCGACGGTGGCGACGCACGGCTGCACTGGTCGCTGCAGCGCCACGGCCGTCACATCAGTGCGGGATACCCATTAGGTCCAGCACCGCCCGACTGAGTTCGACCGGTCGGGACTCCGGCAGGAAGGGCCCTCCTGACAACTCGATCGTGCGCAGATCGTTCGCCCACGTGGACCACGTTGCGGCCGGGTCGACGGGTGGGCGGTGCTCGGCGGCCCATATCGCAAGAGTCGGCGCGCTCAGCCGGTGCTCGTGGCGGAGATCATAATGGTCGCGGACACGGTCAACGGTCGCGCTCGTCCGGAAATCCGCGCAGGTTCCCCGGATCGTCTCTGGTGACCACCCGGCCGACAGTTACGCCTGCCGCACCGCCTCGGAGCTGACCTGCTGCCGCGGAGGGCGGCAACAGGTCAGCACGGCCGCGCTGACCCCGCCAGGCCGTGCAGTCCGGCGCGGACCTTCTGAGTGCGGGCGGCAAGGGTATCCAAGGCTGTGGTGGCACGGGTCGCGGTCGAGCGCAGTCTGCCGTTCGTGGCGGTCGCTGGCTGCACGCGCAACCACGTCGCGATGGATCTCGGCCTGGACCGCACCGACCCGGCACGAGGTGGTGCAGAGCCCCGATTACCACGAAGACAAGGCGGTGACGGCGCTGGGGACCTGCCGCCGGACCTCCTCTCCGCCCAGCGTGGTTCGTGGCGGCGGCTGGCATGTCTGCGTGACGTTGGTGATGCGGCGGGCCGGTAGCAGTTCACGGCATCGGCCCGCCGCCCTTGCTCGCTGTCACTTTGCGCCGGTTTTGCGGGTCCGCTCGCTCGGATGGGACCGGGCGGCCGGGGGCTTCGCCTCCACCTGGCCGGTCGGTTCCAGGGCCTTCATGATCCTGGGTGCGATCGCGTCGGCGAGGGTGGGTGCGATCGCGTCGGCGAGCAGCAGCCGTTCCAGCACGGATGCGCCGGAGGCGATACGGGCCATGACGGAGCGAATAGTGTCGAACAGGCCCGCCGGCGACGAGGAACGGCCCCGTCCAGCGGACTTCGTGGACTGCCCGGCGTCGCTGCTGTTGAGGATCTCCGAGATGAGCTCGTCGATCAACGCCTCGACCTGGTGGTGCTGCCCTAGTGTCGTGAGTCGTTAATGCGTGTGCAGTAGCGGGCGATGGATTCGAGGATCTGGTCGGCGGTCTTGGTCCAGACATAGGGCTTTGGGTTGTTGTTCCAGGCCTCGATCCAGGCGCGGATGTCGGTGTTGAGGGCGCGGACGGTGCGGTGAGTGCCGCGTTGGAGTTTCTTGGTGGTCAGTTCCCCGAACCAGCGTTCGACGAGGTTGAGCCAGGATGCGCTGGTCGGGACGAAGTGCAGGACGAACCGCGGGTGGGCGGTCAGCCAGCGCTTGATGGTCGGGGTTTTGTGGGTGGAGGCGTTGTCCAGCACCACGTGCACGTCCAGGTCCGCCGGGACCTGCCGGTCGAGGGTCTGGAGGAACTTCTTGAACTCGATCGCGCGGTGCCGGGCATGGAGGGAGCCGATCACCTGGCCGGTGGCCAGGTCGAGGGCGGCGTAGAGGCTTGAGGTGCCGGCCCGGACGTAGTCGTGGGTGGCGCGGGCCGGGGTGCCGGGCAGCATCGGCAGGACCGGGGCGGTGCGGTCCAGTGCTTGGATCTGCGACTTCTCGTCCACGCACAACACCACGGCGCGTTCCGGCGGATCGAGGTACAGCCCGACGACATCACGGACCTTGTCGATGAACAGCGGGTCCTTCGACAGTTTCCACGCGTCCTGCCGGTGCGGCTGCAATCCGAACGCCCGCCAGATCCGTGAGATCGCGGTCTGCGACAGACCGACCTCAGCAGCCAACGAGCGGGTCGACCAGTGCGTGGCGTCCTTCGGTGTCGTCTCGAGGGTTGTGGTGATCACCCGCTCTACATCAGCGTCGGCGATCGTGCGGGGCCGGCCGGGCCGCGGCTCGTCCAGCAGGCCGTCGAGCCGATCACCGGCGAACCGGTTCCGCCACTTCGTCACCGTGCTACGCGAAACGCCGAGTTCCTCGGCGATCTGCCCGTTCGCGGCCCCGCCGGCAGCCGCGCAGGCAAGGACCACCCGAGACCGCAACGCCAGGGCCTGCGCACTCGAGGGACGACGCGACCACGCTAGCAACTGCTCTCGCTCGTCATCAGTAAGCACGATCGGTACTGCTGTCGGCAACGGCATAACACACCTGTACCCACTGACGACGATTTAACGACTCAGGACACTAGGTCGTTGGATGCTGACGATTCAGCCGCCACGGCAGATGGCTCCTTCAGGTGCAGGGATGGCGCGACCCGGCCCCCAAGGACACGTGAGCCGGAGGGCGGATCGCGTTCGGATGTCGGGTCGCGCAGGGCTGACCGGCGACCGGTCGGCTAGCGGCGGGCCAGCATGGCCGCGAGCAGCAATGGGTGTTCGACGAGGTTCTCGCCGCGCCGCTTGCGGCGGCGGGCGAGTATGGCGAGCAGCAGTGGGTGTTCGATGCCGCCTTCGCTGTCGTCGTTGCGGCGGCGTCGGGCCAGCGCGGCGAGCAGCAGTGGGTGTTCGATGCCGGTGCCGCCGCGGTCCTCGTGGCGCGCCATCAACGCAGCGAGCAGCAACGGATGCAGCGGACCTTCTTCGTCTTCCCGGTCGCTGGTCTCTGGCCGGCCACGTTCGGCGGTGGACCTGGTCATGGACACCCCTCGTGTCGACGGGTCCGGCCACACACCGCGCGTCCCCTTCGACGGCGCATGACACCAGACGGTTGCACGTACCAGTGAAGGGTTCCCGATCCGCCCGCCGGCCGCGTCGCCCGCGCCGGATGGCAGCCTGACCGCATCACGGCCGCTACCGGTCACGGATTCCGGTTCTGCCGCAGGATGCATGGTCGGCCACCTGTTCGCGGCCAGTCGACGTGCGCTGCGGGTCGACAACACTAGGGTTCCATGTCACATGATCCGAGTCCTGTGCACCACCGCCATCCTCGCGCTGACGGGGAAAGCGCTGGCCGCCGCACACCACGCCCGCTGGCGCCGTTCCCGGCGATGGTCCCAGCGAGCATCTCGTCGATGCGTATCTCACCGAGCACCCAGGCGGCGTCCAGACCGGACAGTCCGACATCAGCTGTGGTGGCGGCAGGCTCGACGTCACCGTCGCCCACCCAGGCACGAGCCTTGCCGAAGCGGACTGTCCGTCCGGGTGTTCTGCTCCTACGGCAAGATCAACTTTGTTTCGTGCGTGGCCAGCTCAGCGACTGCAGCTGGCAGGACGCGAGCGGTTGGGTGTGGCGGGACCGGCTGCATCAACGAGACCGAGTGGACCCCGGTGCGCTATCCCGGCGGCGTCGAGGACGGCGGACCGGCTGGTGGATCTCCGACGCGCACGTCGCCGATACCGTCTGCACCGCGTTCGAGTCCACCAGGAACAAGGTCACCGCACGGCTCGTCGTGCGGTGACCTTGTCAAGGAACGCAATCCTGCATCCCGGAGGCCAGGAGGAACACTTCGAGCTCTGGGGGGATCACGCGTTCCTTACCGACACCCCCGAGTTCACAGTGGACGTGGATCTCATCCGCCGCGAGCACGCCGTCGCCGATCGTGCCGGGCTTCGTGCTGACGTCGAGTGCCGGGTCACACGCCGGCAGCGGCAGCGGTGGTGGTGATGGTGTCGTGGTCGAGGAGGTGGTTGAGCCGGATCGCGGTGTTGATCAGCGATAGGTGGCTGAAGGCTTGGGGGAAGTTGCCGAGTTGTTCGCCGGTAAGGCCGATCTCTTCGGCGTAGAGGCCCAGCGGGTTGGCGTAGGTGAGCATCTTGTCGAAGGTCAGCCGGGCCTCGTTCAGGCGTCCAGCGTCGGCGAGGGCGTCGACATACCAGAACGTGCACAGGGAGAAGGTGCCTTCCTCGCCGCGCAGGCCGTCGGGAGACGCGGCAGGGTTGTAGCGGTAGACGAGGCTGTCGGAGACCAGTTCCCGGTCCATCGCGTCGAGGGTCGACAGCCACATCGGGTCGGTCGCAGTGATGAAGCCGAGCTGCGGCATGAGCAGTAGCGAGGCGTCCAGGACGTCGGTGCCGTAGTGCTGGGCGAAGGCGCCGGTGTCCGGGTTCCAGCCGCGATCCATAATCTGCTGGTAGACGGTGTCGCGTTGCGTGGTCCACCGTTCGATGTTTCCTGGCCGCCCGCGGCGGGTGGCGAGTCTGATCGCCCGGTCGAACGCGACCCAGGTCTGGAACCTGCCATAGGTGAAGTCTTTGCGGCCACCGCGGGTCTCCCAGATGCCCTCGTCGGGCTGGTCCCAGTGCTCGCAGAGCCAGTCGACGATCCGGGTGACGGCGGCCCAGCCGTCGTAGCCGATTTCCTGCCCTTGGGCGTCGGCCCGGTACAGCGCGTCGAGGGCCTCGCCGTAGACGTCGAGCTGTAACTGCCCGGCGGCGTCGTTGCCGACGCGTACCGGGCGGGAGCCCCGCCAGCCCTCGAAGTGCTCGAGGGTCTCCTCGCACAGGTCCGACGACCCGTCGATGCGGTACATGATGTGCAACGGCCCGACGCCGTCGGCGGCGTCGTCGCCGCGGGAACTCGCGGGCGCATGCTCGACGGTACGGTCGCGCAGCCACTGGCCGAATGCCGCGGCTTCCTCGGTGTAGCCGAGGCCGAGCAGGGCACGGATCGAGAACGATCCGTCCCGCAGCCAGGTGTAGCGGTAATCCCAGTTGCGTTCCCCGCCGACGAGTTCGGGCAGTCCGGCCGTCGGCGCGGCGACGGGCGCGCCGGTCGGGGCGTACGTGAGGAGCTTGAGGGTGATTGCGGAGCGGGTGACCATCTCCCGCCAGCGTCCACGGTAGGTGGAGGCGCTGACCCAGGCGCGCCAATATTCGGCCGTGTCGGCGCCAAGGCGCTGCAGCTCAGCGACCGGCAGCCGGGTCGGGCGGCCGCCGCCGTATTCCAGGACGATCCCGGCAGTGTCGCCCTCGTGCAGGGTGGTGATGATGTGCAGGTCGTCGCCGTCGCGGCGGACGTCGGGGTCGTGCTCGGCGACACCGACTGGGTGCACCGTCAGGGTCGTGGTGCCGGCGGTGAAGACCGCCCCGTCGCTGGACACGTCCAGGGTGTGCGGCAGCCGGCCGTAGTCGAAACGCGGTGCGACGTCCACGGCGAAGCGCATGGTGCCGCGGACCATCCGGATCATCCGCACCAGGCGGTGCCGGTCGGTGGCCACCGCTCCGGCGATGGGCATGAAGTCGGTGACCTCACCGACCCCGCCGGCGGTCATGAACCGGGTGACCAGCATCCCGGTGTCCGGTAGATACAGCTGGCGGCTCACCACCTCACCAGCATCGCCAGTGTTGCTGACGTCGGGGGCGATGCGGCAGGAGCCTCCCCGGTCGGCGTCCAGGAGCCCGGCGAACACGCTGGGCGAGTCGAAGCGCGGGCAGCACCACCAGTCGACGACGCCGTCGCCGCTGACCAGCGCGGCGGTCTGCAGGTCACCGATCAGTCCGTGATTGCTGATGTCCGGGTAGCGGTGCACGAGGGCCCCTCCTGCCGTCGCAGCGTGCATACGGGGTCCAGACTCGCCGATGGCCGCCGGAATGCGCCTCGCTCCCCGCGGAGGAGCCAGACGCGCCTGTGAGGTTGACCGTGCCGGACGGTGACGGTGTCGCGCGGCCGTCCCCCGGCGGTTTCGGCATGCGCAGCCGCCGGACGGTCGACTCGTACGAGTGTGGGTAGGACGACTCGGTGCAGAACCTTGGTGCGCCGGTACCGTATTCGGCGGTATCGGCCGGGGCGCTGGTGTTCGATCGTGTCGGGGACCGGGTTGGGGTCGTGGAGCATGTGTTGGCCGATGCGGGCAGTGGCATCTTCCACGGCCTGATCGTGCGGCCTGCGTCGCTGCTGGACGGGGCGGTGTTCGCCGACCGTGAGCAGGTCGGTGGGTTGTATGAGGGTGGTGTCGTCCTTACGGTCCTCGGTGCTGCGTTGCACGATCCGGGTGAGGACGCGGTCGCGGCCGGTGCCGCCGATGGTCCGGCGGCCGAAACGATCCGTGAGCGGTTGCGGCAGGCGTGGCGGTGGCTGCAGCAGCCCCGGTGACCCAGGACCGCATCACGGGTACCCGGATGGCATGGGCCGTAGCGGCACCGCCGCCGTACCGGGGTGAGCGCTGAGGTGAGCGGCCGCTTCGAGCAGGTACGGATCGTTGTGCCGGGCGTAGCTTGCCGGATATGTGGCATTGGTTCAGGGGTGCGCTGCAGGAGCATGCCGAGCTGGCGATCTTCCTGACCCTGGCCTGGGGTTTCCTCGTCGGCCGACTGCGGTTCCGCAGTATCGTGCTCGGCCCGGTCACCGGCACTCTGCTCGCCGGGGTTCTGGTCGGGCAGTTGCACATCAGCGTCCCGGACCTGGTCAAGACGGTGGCGTTCATCGGGTTCCTGTTCGCGTTGGGGTACCGGGTCGGGCCCCAGTTCTTCGCCGCGCTGCGCAAGGACGGGCTGCCGCAGCTGATCGTCGCGGTGGTCGGCTGCATAGCGGGGCTGGTGATCGCCTACGGCATGGCGCGGGTGATGGGGTATGGGCCGGGGTGGGGTTCCGGGCTGCTGGCCGGTGGGCTGACCCAGTCGGCGGTGATCGGCGTGGCGACCGACGCGATCACCACCTCCAGCGCGATCCCGGACGTGCAGAAGCAGACGCTGATCGCGCAGATCCCGGTCGGCTACGCGGTGTGCTATCTCGTCGGTACTGCAGCTGCCGCCTACGCCCTGTCGCAGCTCGCCCCGCGCCTGCTCGGCACCCGGGATCTGGCTGCCGAGGCGGCCAGGATGGAGCGGGAACTGGGCACGTTCCACGACCCGGACAGCCGCCCCGCCTACCAGCAGGTCGTCCGGCGCGCGTTCCGGGTCACCGCCGGATCCGAACTGGACGGCACCGCCGTCAAAGACGAGGAGGCCCTCGCCGCGTCCCGCGGCCGGCGGATCTTCCTGCAACGCTACCGCCGCGACGACGAGCTGCGGTTCACCACACCCGACACTGTGCTGCGCGCCGGGGATCAGGTGACGGTGACGGCCGCGCACCGGGACCTCATCGACGGGCAGATGGACGCGGCCGGGACCGAGGTCGACGACCCAGCGCTGCTCGGCTACGACATCGAGACGATCTCGATCGTCCTGACGAGCAGGGTTCTCGCCGGGCGCACCCTCGCCGACCTCGCCCGGGACCCCGCCGCCCGGGACCTGTTCGTGAAACGGGTGGTGCGGGCCGGGATCCAGCTCCCGCATGGACCCGCCACGGTCGTGCACCGCGGCGACGAACTCACCGTCGAAGGGCCGAAAGAACTCGTCGAACTGGCGGTGCCGATCCTTGGCAAGGCGAACCGGTCCAGCGACGAGACCGACTTCTCCTACATCAGCGCCGGTATCGTGCTCGGCGGACTGATCGGCATCCCGGCCGTCGCCGTGGCCGGCGCGCAGATCGGTCTGACCACCAGCGGCGGCGCGCTCATCATGGGCCTCATCTTCGGCTGGCTACGCGCGAAGTACCCGACGGTCGGCCGGTTCCCGCCGGCGGCGGAGTGGCTGATGGACACCGGTGGACTGTGCATGTTCGTCGGGATCGTGGGCATCCAATCCGGCCCTGGCTTCATCTCCGGTGTCCGGGCGCAAGGCGCCGGCCTGGTCCTCGCTGGGCTGGTAGTGACGCTGCTGCCGATGGTCCTGACGCTTGTGCTGGGCCGCCTGGTCTACAAGTGGCCAGCCGTAACCAACCTCGGCGTCACCGCGGGGACGTTCACCACGACCGCGTCGATCGGCGCGATCTGCGACGCGGCGAAGAGCCGCGTCCCCGTGCTCGGATACACGGTCCCATACGCGATCGGCAACACCCTGCTCACGATCTGGGGCGCACTCATGGTCGCCCTGCTGTCCTGAATGTCAGCGGTCCTGAACCGCACCAGTTTCTCAGGGGGAACCGACCATGACCAGCAGAGCCGACCAGCGGCGCCTGGAGACCCTCAGCCCGTTCGAGCTCAAGAACGCGCTCATCGTCCTCGCCGACGATCAGACCCGGCCCAGCGCGGCGGCGATGCTCAATGCCGGGCGAGGCAACCCGAACTGGATCGCCACCACACCACGGGAGGCGTTCTTCCTGCTCGGCCGGTTTGGCCTGGACGAGGCCCGCCGCGACTGGCACGAATGGGCCGGCATCGGCGGCATGCCCACCCAGGACGGCATCGGCGAACGGCTCGACGCGTTCCTCTCCGCACACGCCGCTACCCCGGGCGCGGGCCTGCTGCGCGACGGCGTCGACTACGGCGTACGCGAGCTCGGTTTCGACCGCGACGCGTGGGTGTGGGAGCTCACCGACGCGGTCATCGGCGATCACTATCCGCAGCCGGACCGGATGCTGCCGCACCTCGAGCAGGTCGTGCACGCCTACCTGGTGCAGGAACTGTGCGGCGGGAAAGCGCCGGCGCAGCCGTTCGACCTGTTCGCCGTCGAAGGCGGCACCGCGGCGATGTGCTACCTGTTCGACTCCGCGGTCGTCAACGGCATCCTCGATCCAGGCGACCGGATCGCGATCATGACACCGATCTTCACCCCGTATCTGGAGATCCCGCGTCTGGACCGGTACCGGTTTGACGTGCTGGAGCTGCGGGCGTCCCGGTACGACACCGAGGGGTTCCATACGTGGCAGTACGACGACGAGGAGATCGCGAAGCTCGCCGACCCGACAGTTAAGGCGCTGTTCCTGGTCAACCCGTCCAACCCGCCGTCGGTCGCCCTATCCGGGCAGACCCGCGAGCAGATCAGGCGCATCGTCGAGTCCGCGAACCCCGGCCTGACGATCATCACCGACGACGTGTACGGCACGTTCGTCGACGGGTTCGAGTCGCTGATGTCGACGCTGCCCCGCAACACCATCGGCGTCTACTCGTTCAGCAAGTACTTCGGCGCCACCGGCTGGCGCCTCGGCGTCATCGCCATCAACCGCGACAACATCTTCGACGAGCAACTCACACAACTGCCCGCCGACCTGGCCGAGGACCTGCGCCGCCGGTACAGCCCACTGACTCTCGAACCGGACCGGCTGCGGTTCATCGACCGGATCGTCGCGGACTCCCGGCAGGTCGCGCTCAACCACACCGCCGGGCTGTCGTTGCCGCAACAGGCACAGATGGGCCTGTTCAGCCTCTTCGCACTCCTCGACGAGCAGGGCGACTACCGGCGGATCTGCCGCAGCATCATCGACCGGCGCATGGCCGCGCTTGCCGACGGGATGGGCGTCGCGTTGCCGCACGATCCGCAGGCGGCGCGGTACTACGTGGAGCTGGACCTGCTCAACTACGCCCGCCGCTGGATCAGCCCTGAGTTCGCCGACTGGCTGCAGGCCACGTTCGAACCCGTCGACCCCGTCTTCCGCCTCGCCGAGAAAGGCTCCGTCGTGCTGCTCAACGGCGGCGGCTTCGACGGCCCGGAATGGAGCGTCCGGATCAGCCTCGCCAACCTGCGCCACGAGGCGTACGAACGCATCGGCGGCTGGCTGCGCGAGATCATGCGGGGCTACGAGGAGGAATTCTGGCGTGCCGGCGGCGCGGTCCCGACGCCCGCCGCCAGACCGGGTCGGTTCAGCGGACAGGACATGCTCGCCGCAGGCATGGCCACCAGGATCGAACCGGCCAAGGCCGCCCGGTGAAGGACGCGATCACGGACTTGCTGACCTCGGTCGAGGGCCTCGTCCTGTTCGTCTGCCTCGCCCTTGGCTTCGCGATCGGCAAGGTTAAATTCTGGAAGATCACGCTCGGCGGGGTCGCCGGCACGCTGATCGTCGCCATCTTCGTTGGCATGCTCGGCGTGAAACTCGACAGCCAGGTCCAGAACATCGCCTTCGCCATGTTCATCTTCACCCTCGGCTACATGAGCGGCCCATCGTTCTTCGCCAGCCTCAACCGCACCAGCCTGCGCTACGGCATCTTCACCCTCGTCGAAGTCGTCACCATCCTCGCCGTCGTCGCCGCCGCCACCCTCATCCTGCACCTCGACGAAGGCACCGCCGCCGGGCTGCTCGCCGGCGGCGCGACCGAGTCCGCGGTCGTCGGCACCGCCACCGATGCGATCGGCAAACTCGATCGGACACCAGCCCAGATCGCCACCTTGCAGGGCAACGTCGGCACCGCCTACTCCATCTCCTACATCATGGGCCTCATCACCATCGTGCTGGTCACCAGCCAATTCGCCCCGGCCCTGATGCGGATCAACCTGCGTGACGAAGCCGACAAGCTCTGGGCCAAGCTCGGCGGTGGCGCCGGCGAGGAAGGCACGACGACTCAGGCCCTGCCCGAGATCGTCGGCCGCGTGCACGCGGTGACCGCAGCCGACGGCCGCACCGTCGAACAGGTGGAACGCACACTCGGCTACGCCGTCGCCGTCGAACGCGTCCACCGCGACGGCAACAACGTCGACGTCACGCCGGCCACCCGCCTCCAGGCCGGCGACGCCATACTGATCAACGGCCGCCGGGAACAGCTCCTCAACGCCGGCGACGTGATCGGACCCGAACAGTCTGGCATCGCCGGGACGGACCTCGACCTCGACATCCAGCAGGTCGTCCTCACCACCAAGGAATACAACGGCAGCACCCTCGGCCAACTGCGGCACGCCATCGACCCGCAACGCCGCCGCGGAGCGTTCCTCACCGGCATCACCCGCGCCGAGCACCACCTCCCAGTCCAGGACGGCACCCCGATCAATGCCGGTGACACTCTGCAGTTCACCGGCCGCCGCCACGACCTGGACCGGTTCGTCCCCGGCATCGGATTCCGCATCGACCCAGCCGTGAAAATGGACGTCATCTTCATCGCCACCGGCATCATCCTCGGCATGCTCATCGGTACCATCGAGATCCCACTCGGCTCGATCCCCCTGTCGCTGGGCACCGGCGGTGGCTGCCTCTTGGCCGGGCTCGCGTTCGGCTGGCTGCGCACCCGCAACCCCCGCCACGGCCAGTACCATCCAGCCGCCGCCCAAGTCGTCAAGGACCTCGGCCTCGCCACGTTCATCTGCGCCGTCGGGCTGTCCTCCGGCCCACAAGCCATCGACCTCATCGCCCGCTACGGCATCGCCCTACCGATCGTCGGCGTCCTCGTCACGTTGATCCCGGCGTCGATATCCCTGCTCATCGCCTGGAAAGTGCTGCACCTGCCCGCCCCGCTCACGCTCGGCGCGGTCGCGGGCCAGCAGTGCTCCACTCCAGCGGCCACTGCCGTGCAACAGGCAGCAGGAAACACCACCCCGCTCATGAGCTACACCGTCGTCTACGCCATGTCTAACGTCGTCCTGCCACTGCTCGGCCCGATCGTGGTCGCCATGACCGGCATCCTCACCTGAACCACCACCCTCAGCGGATCCGCATCTTGCCGATCCGCAAAGACTCCGGCGACGCTCACGTGCCACGTTGCGCCTCCACCGCGGCGAAGGTGGTCGGTTAGATGGCGATTAGTTCAGCGGCGACGCGACCGAGGGTCCTCCACCCCGCCGGGCGGCCGGGACCCGTTCGCGCTGAACCCGGCGAGGCGTCGGCCAAGGCCCGGTGGAACGGCATAGCGGAGTGGCAGGTCGCGTGGCCGTTGACCGCGCTGACCGTCGCCGACCTGGATGAGTTCGTCGACCGGTGGGCAGGCTGGTTCGCCGACGCGGCCGAAGGGCGTCTCGGCCATCCCAGCTCGATGCCGGAGCGCTCACCAACGGGCAGTTGGAGGCGCAGCTGATGTAGAGGGGCGAGCGGGGAGGACCCGGATACTCGGCTTCGTGCTCAGTCCGCGTCAATCCGCACGGGACCGGCAGCTTTCCCACGGAGTGCGCCAGCGACATGGCGGCAGTCCTCGATTGCCCACCGCGGTAAGTCGACTTGTTGACGGCCTCGGTCCAGCAGCCCGGATCAGCTCCGGCGCAATGTTGCCGACCGTGACCTGCGCGAGGTACTTGAGCTGGGTCCGCGTCGGGGGGTGGCGGCGACCAGGGTGCGAGAGCGTTGTGCATGTGTCACTGCCCACGGACCCACCCGCCGACCAGGCCCGCCGAGGTGATCGAGCGGATCAGCCGGAACCAGGTGTTACCGACCTTGCCGGCGCCGCTCGCGGAAATGTTCACGAGAGCCGACACCACGTGCGGATCTTGACCGTCCGGCGGTGCCGACGGTCCTTCGGAAGTCCGCTCAGGGTGTGTGCAGGCGTTCGTGAAGCCGCTCGTAGCGTGGATGCGCGGATCTGCCGGTGTGCGGATGCCGGGTTGGGTGAGGGTGAGTTCGGCCCTGTCTACGGGCGGCTGGTCGCGCTCTGCCACAGTGCCGCGACATGGCGGCGGTCGGTGCCGCAGCAGCCGCCGAGGACCGCTATGGCGGGTAGCCGGGCCAGGAGCTCACGCGTCGAACTGACCAGCAGGGAAAGGTCGCCCGCGTCGAGTTCCTCCATCACGTCGAGGTCGGCGTGTGACAGTGTCGAGGCGTTCGGGCGGAAGAAGGTCAGCTTCTCCCGCCAGGGTCCGTCGTCGAGCGCGGCGAGGACGTGCGTCGGGTGGGCGCAGTTGAGGCCGTAGAAGTCGGCGGGTGCGGCGGCGTCGACCGCCTGGAGAGCGTCGGCGATCGTGCTGCCGTCCGGCAGGAGGCCGTTGGTCTCGACGGTGAACGAGACGGACACCGCAACGCCCGCGCTGCGGGCCGCGCGTACCACGCCGACCGCCTCGGCGGGCTCGGTCATCGTCATCGCGTGCACGAGATCCGCGCCTGCATCGGCGAGCGACCGAATCTGAGGCTCGTGGTGCTCGGCCGCCTCGTCGGCGTCGGCACCCGACGCGATGTACCCGTCCCCGCGAGGACCGACGCATCCGGAGACTCGTCCGTCGGGGATGTCGGCGGCGGCGAGCACGTCTCGGATCAAGGCGACGCCGGCTCGGTTGACGCGGTCGAGCGCTGCCTTGTCGTAGCCGAGGGCACGGCCCCAGTCCGGGTTCGCTCGCCAGGTCGGCGTCTCCAGGAGTAGCCCGGCTCCCGACGCGTGCGCGATCGTCGCGAAGTCGGCGTAGTAGCGCTTCAGCAGCGCGATGCCGTCCGGGTCGTCGAGCAGCGGAAACGCCGCGAATTCCGGGAGCTCTACGCCGTGGTTGAAGATCAGGTCGGTCTCGAGTCCTCCCTCGGTAACCCACTGTCCGTCCAGCAGCCCGACCATGACCCACCCTTTCCAGACTGTTTGGTCTGTTGTATCAGACCGATCGGTCTAGAACAATGATCGGATGCCGCGCGATGGCGGGTCCACCCGCGAACATCTGCTCGATGCCGCTGAGCGACTGGTGGAGCGCAACGGCTTCGCCGCGACTTCGGTGGAGATGATCCTGAGCGAGGCCGGCAGTTCCAAGGGCGCGTTCTTCCACCACTTCACCTCGAAGCGCGCGCTCGCCCATGCCCTCGTCGAGCGCTACGTCACCGCCGATCTCGGCACGCTGGCCGCCGGGCTGCAGGCAGCCTCCGCAGAGCGCGAGCCGAAAGCCCGGCTTTTGCGGTTCCTGGACCACTTCGTCGACCGCTCGGCTGCCCTGACGTCGGAGTCCGCCTGCCTCTACATCGCGGTCCTCGTCGAGCAGGACCTGCTCGACGAACAGAACTCCGCACAGGTCGAACGCGCCATCCTCGGCTGGCGGGAGTCGGTGGCCGCCCTGATGCAAGCCGCCTTCACCGCAGCCCCGACCACACGGCCCCGTCCCGCCCCCGAAGACCTTGCCGACCAGCTGTTCGCCGTGATCGAGGGAGCGTTCCTGATGTGCCGAGCCGCCGGCTCACCGGAACCCATGCGCAGGCAACTGCTCGTCTACCGCCAACTCGTCGCCGCCCTGTTCTAGGTCCAACCTCAGGTTGCGAGCTGAGATCGGAGATCAGAATTGGCGGCCGTCGTCGAACCACTCAGTGACGCGGGCCGGGGAGATTCGATGGCGTCCGGCCGGGTCTTGGAAGGCGTCCCAGGACCGTTCTCGGTTGGGTGTGTCGATCAGTTGGCTGGGTATCGCTGCGCCGGCCGCGCTGGATCATCGTGGCCGCCATCCTGTGGGGCGCGGCTTGTCTCTGTTCGGCGCGGCGGCTGCCGTGCTGCGGAAGGCGGTGCCCTCGGCGAGGGTGCACCTGCCGCCGCGCCTCGTCCCGGTCTACCGGCCGTGAGTGGTGACACGCGCCGCGACGGTTGCGGATTTCGGAGGATGCACGACCCGTACCCAGGCACATCCGGCGGGCGCCATTCGGGCGAAGCATTCCGGGTTTCCGCTGGCGGACAGGCCCCCTAACCTGCCCGCCAGCTCTCTCGTGTCGAACCCATCTGTAACCCGTGCCGGTCCGGTGAACGGACGAAGGTCGGGCCGGCACACGTGATCTACCCGGGGTGGACGCGGCAAACGGCACCATCCGGGTTCGGCCGGACCCAGAGGGAGCGCAACGTTTCTGACGGGTCCGCAGGCCCCGACGTCGACCGGACGCCGCCAACCCAGGAGCGACTGGTGACGGCGGTTGAGCCTGCCTCGGGCCGCCCGCCTCAGCGTGGTCTCGGATAGGGTGCTGTTGAGTACGCGCACGGTTGGCTCGGCTTCGGGTGGCACCGTGCGGTCAATGGAACGCCTCTCGACCCGGCCAGTGGGTGGACCCGGTCGTCCGACCGGTTCCAGCATTGATCGCGGCACGATCCGAGGATGATCGCCTCTCGCGTGCTTCCTGCCGTCGGGGTCGCCTTCGTCCTCACTGCGTATGGCTCCTCGATCCCTGCCGCCGAACCTGCTGCAACGCCGGCAGCAAACGCTGCGTCGGGTGTACCGGAGGATGAAATGTCGTGCCGGTGAGCTGTTCGGCGTTCGGGCACGGCGTGGCGCAGGCCGCGAATGTCGGCCGGGTGTACAGCGGGCCGTACCGGAAGCGGATCGAGTCGGGCAGAAGTCCGCCTCGGTGAAGCCGTCGACGATGTCCGCGGCGGCGTGGGGGGGGGTGTCCCTATGGGTTTCGTCAAGCGGCAGCTTGACGGGCTTGGTAGGGCGTCTGGTCTCGGAGCATGGCGAACAGGACGTCGCAGCGGCGGCGGGCGAGGCAGATGAGGGCGGCGTTGTGGCGTTTGCCGGCGGCGCGTTTGCGGTCGTAGTAGGCCCGTGAGGGTGGGTGCGAGAGGCTGGCGAACGCGGCGAGGAAGAACGCGCGTTTCAGCTGCTTGTTCCCGCCCTTAGGTGGGTGTTCGCCGCGGATGCTGCTGCCGGAACGGCGGGTGACCGGGGCCAGGCCGGCGTAGGCGGCCAGATGTCCGGGGGTCGGGAAGGCGCCTCCATCGCCGACCTCGAGGAGGATGCGGGCTGCGGTCCTGACCCCGATGCCCGGCATCGACGTCAGGACCGAGGCAAGAGGGTGCGCATCAAGCATCCCTTCGACCTCCCGGGCCACCTCGTCACGCTGGCGCAGCACCTCGCGCAGACTCTCAGCGAGTTTCGGCAGGATCTTCTCCGCCGCAGCGGTGCCTGGAACGGTCACCGTCTGCTCGCCCAGGGCGGCGACGAGCTGCTCGACCAGACGTTCGCCCATGCGGGGTGCGTGCGGACGGACGATCTCGGCGAGTTTCGACCGGCCCGCGCGACGCAGACCGGCCGGGCCGCCGCAGCGTGACAGCAGTTCCAGCACGGCTTTGTGCTGGACTTTCGGCCCGAGGACCCGCTCGAGGGCGGGGTGGATCTGGGTCAGCAGCCCGCGGAGGCGGTTGCTGATCCGGGTGGCTTCACCGGCGAGGTCGTCGTCGAAGCCGACCAGGACCTCGAGCTCGGCCAGGGTCTCGTCGCCGACGTCGACGCGGCGCAGGGTGTGCGGCAACGTGCGGGCGGCGTCAGCGATGACGTAGGCGTCACGGGCGTCGGTCTTCGCTGCACCCGGGTGCAGGTCCGCGATGCGGCGCATCGCCAGTCCGGGCAAGTATGCGACCTGGTGGCCGCCGTGCCGGGCGACCGCGACCGGCAGCGCCCCGATCGAGGCCGGCTGGTCAACCACCACCAGAACCCGGCCATGCCGGGCGAGCCGGTCGAACACCTGCCGCAGCTTCGCCTCGGTATTGACCAACGCGGCGTCGTGCAGCCGCTTGCCCTCCCGGGTCAACGCCACCGCGTGATGGCCGTCCTTACCGACGTCAAGCCCGAGAAACACCTGATAGTCGCCGTGCACATCGCCTCCCCGCGACGGTCCCAAGCCTCGATCGCGAACTTGGCGTCGACTGCCGGCAGCCACGTTACGAAGAGACCTACCCAGGCACATCAGGTGGTCGTGTCCCTATCAGCGGTCCGTCGACGCCACCCAGCCCGGCGACAACACCCCCCGGATCATGCCGACGACAGGGGCAGTAAGTCATACCGAACCAGGCGACCGAGCGCCCCCAACGGGGACCTAAAAAAGGTAACGGGGGCGGCGGTGAGGACGAGGGTGCAGTAGTTCGGTCGTCGGCGCCGTAGCCGAGCTCGCGCAGCCGGCCGTCGGGCGGCAGGGCGGCCAGCAGTCGGGTGGCGTTGCTTCGGCGAGCGGCGAGCAGTTCGGTGAGCTGGCCGAGGCGGAGGTTGCCGATCGCGGCCGGGGGTGCGGCAAGCTTGTGGTTCACGGCGTGGTGGTCGCCGCGAGGTGGTCGAGGTGGCTGTAGGCGTCGATTCGGTCGGCGAGATCGTGGTCGTGGGTAAGGCTGAAGCCGCCTTCGCCGGTGGGCAGGAGTTTGCGGTCGTGGGTGGAGAAGCTGCCGATCGTGTTCTGGGTGCCGGCGTAGCGGCCGCGGACGCGGGTGCCGCGGGCTCGGCGAGTACGACTTCGTCCACGTGGTGGCCGCCGCCGGCGATCCGGACGGCGTCGGGTCCGGCGAGGAACGCGAACATCAAGAACCGGTATCCGACGCCCGCCGCGGTACGCCCCACTATGTCGTACACCCCGTACGGGCGTAGTGCGCCGATCCGGACGCTGGCCGCTTCGAAGGCCTCGCGCCGGGCAGCGTCCTCGAACGCCTCCCCAGGCTCGACCTTTCACCCGGGCAGCAGCATGGACCCGGCGTAGGGGCCGCACTGCTGCCGGACGAACACCAGCCGCCTGTCGCCGGCCGGCACGATCGCGAGCGCGGGCTACGGTGATCGGCGCGGCGGCGAGGGTCGGTGTCGTTCGTTCCGCGGCCGCCCGTTCGGGTGCGGCCGCCGATGCTTTGACGGCGCAGCGGGTGCAGCGGGCCGGGCACGGCGTGAGAGCCGCTGCGCCGGCCAGACCGCTGGCGGCCAGAATGGTACTGACGGTGTCGTCGAATGTCGTGGTGTCGTCGATGACGTGCTCGACGTCGAGCAGGTCGCGTTCCCGGTACCAGCGGCGCATGTCGTCCGCGGTGAACCCGACCGTCGGCGCGCGGGAGTGGTGTCGGCGCAGAATCTCGTCGAGTGGGATGTCGAAGTAGAAGCCGTGGCTCGGGCCGTCGTGTTCGGCGATCAGCTGCCGCAGCACCTTGCCGTACCGGTCGGCGAGCAGGATGCCAGGACGACGTGGTATCCGAGCCGCAGTGCGCTGCGGACGCTGTCGGTGATGTAGTGCGGCCGCGGTGACGGCGTTGACGCCGACTCCGGTTTCGGACTTGAGCGCGATGATCGAATTCAGCTCAGTTACTGTTTCGCTCGTGACGGTATGCGTCTGTTCAAGCCGCTCCACGATGGCTTCCAGTCGCCTGACGGGTGGTTCGGCGATCTTTGTCAATAGCCTCATGAGCGCGTCTGTATCCATGACTCGCAGTCGGTCGAGGACCCCGTTCTCCGCGCCCTCGTGATCTGACCTCGAACACCACAGATCTGTGCCGTATCGGTCGTTGATCGACGCAGTTGGTGCTCTGGTGGATATGCTGTGGGCGCTCAAAGGCTTCGCCGTCGCCATCCAACCTCATCGTTTCTTCGCATGCAGTGCCAGATACGAGGGCTTCCTGATTGTCGACGCGCTGTCCATGACCTAGGCGCGGGTTGCCACCCGGATGGCTTACAGCCCCGGCGCGCCAGCGCCGCGGCAGCTTGGCGTACGGGGGCGGAATTCCCGCGCGCCTTGAACATGCCCGTCCACGCTCAGGTGAGCGGAGTCTCCCCGTATGCCGTCGGCCATCTCCTGCCTCAAGTGGGCGGCGTTGGTGGGCCAGGCTCGCCGTAGGCGACCGCGTAGCGGCTTGGCTTGGCGCTCCCGGCGTCGTTCTGCTCGGCTCGGACGGCCGGCGGCATGCGGACAGCGCAGCGCCCCCGAGGCAGAGGTCCCGCCGGAGGCAAGAGCGTGACCACATACGAATGGTGAGGCCGCGGGTGCAACAGCCGGGAATACGACGAGCGTTGCGGCAGCTCAAAGCTTCACAGCGCCTCGTCGTAGCGCCAAATCTTACCGACAGCGCGCCGCGCGCAGCGCCGCGGCGCCTTGATCTAAGAACAGGCGAATTCGGCAACGCAAAGGCAGGCGCTGGAGGGCTGCGATCGGCGTGATGACTCGCCGCGACTCTCCTTGCGCAGAAGCATGTCGGAGTGACAGCACGGTGCGATGTCACTTCTCCAAGGGCAGGGCAAGTATGTCCATGCGGGGCATGTGGTTCGGTTCCGTACTGCCGCAGTACTGCCATCCCAGTTTTTCGTAGATACCGCGCGCTGGAGCTGCGGGATTGCTAGCCAAAACGGCGAATGGCTCAGATCTATCGGCAAGAACGAGGTCAAGGAGGTGTCTTCCGACTCCTGAGCCTCTGGAAGACCTGCGAACCATCCACTCAATAATTGCAAATTTAGGCACATCAAAGATGCTGGAAGGGGGCTCCTCAATAGGTGCCTTGAACCAGCTTCCAGGCGCCATGGTCCAGCCGTATACCGCGCCGATCAAGCCTGACTCTTCGCTAGCGATGGCGAGGCTAAATCCTGGTCGCCGAGTGTCCTGTTCGAAATAGTCCGCGAACCGACTCGCATACTCCTCGCCTTCACAGTACGGCGGCTCTGCATATACTTCCGCGTATAGACCGCGCATTGAATTGGCTAGGGCGAGATCGACGGGTTGTGTGGAGTTGAGTAGCGAGTATCTCACGCCGACGCACCTTGATTTGGAAGAGTTGAAATTCGGTCTCGTAGTTGATCGATCTCTGCCCTGCCCTGTTCTTTGTCAGGCACTGCTGCCACGGCGCGCCGAGCGACCTCGTACAAAAGTTGGTCGTGTTTAATGACCGGCAGCGCGTCGAGAACGCCTGCAGCATAGCGCACGCCGTCATCTAGGTGCCTCTTCTGAATCAGACATGAAACGCGATGCATCTGTACCATGGCGCGATTTCCGGCCTGATTGTCGGTGTAAAGCCGCAGAGCGCGGTCCTGGGCGTCCATTGCGCGGCCGGTGGCACCGATTTCGGTGTATACGAAACTTTCCGTATGGCGTAGGCGATGCTCTGGCCAACCGAACATCGAGTCGTCGATGAGAGCGCTGTCCGGCATTCGGTCCGTAAGGCGACTGAGGGCATTAACGGCCTGCTCGGCCTCGTCGGGACGGCCACTGATCGCAAGCGCTTGAGCGCGTCCAGCGAGAACGCCGGCCAAGCCTGGACAGACACGTTTCCCCGCTAGCTCGATGGTTTCGTCCGCAAGTGCAAGCACATTCGCAAGCGGCCGACCGTCATACAAGCCTTTGACCGTTTCCTGGCTTCGTGTCATCACACGGATGCCCATGTCGCCGGACTTATCGGCAGCTTGGCGTGCTGTGCGCCACCATCTGCGAGCCATCCAAGTCTGCCCGGTAGAGGTGAGCACGATCGCCATAATCATCGAAAGACTAGCGCCAGCGCGAGTCAGGTCACGATCATCAGGATGCGAGATCAGGAGCTGCTGGACAATGCTGAGGTCGGCCGCAAGTTGTTCACCCAGAATGTCATACCGGGTTGTATAGAATGCGTATGCATAGTCGTCCGCAATACTGTTCCAGACATCGCCCTCCGCTCCCATCGTATGGCCGATGCTCTGCCGAAGCGCCTCTAGCCGCACTAGTGGAGGGGTGCCCACAGTAAGGCCGGTTAGCACACGCATAAAGTCCCGTCGTCGCACTTCGTGTCCGTCCTCCTCAAACCCCGATTGCGCTGGGTCTGATGGTAGACCTGCGGCACCGTCGCGAAAGTCGCGGCTCGGGCGAGCGAGACTCGAAGTGTCCGCGAGTGTGGTTCGGAGCATGCCGATGGCGGGGGCGGACTCGCTGCGGATGCGGTCGAGCCGATTCATTGCAGGCGATGACGCGTCCACAATGGATGGATCCGCACCTGGCCGCTCGACATCCATTGTGGACGGCACGTTGTGGATGGTGTACGACGCGTGCGGCTGGATGTCGCTGGCACGCTGAGTGATGGAGAGTCCGAGCTGGGTGCGGGCGTGGTCGGGCATGTTGAGGCCGTTGCCGATCCGGGTGAGGACGTCGTGGGTCGCGACCCGGCGTTCGCCGCGCATGATGAGGCTGATGTGGCTCTGTGATATGTCGACAGCAGCGCCGATTTGGCGTTGGCTGCAGCCGTGTCGGCGGAGAATTTGGAACAGTGTGCTGATGTCGCGTGCGATGAGTGCGGCGGCGACATCAGCGCGCAGCCAGAATCCGGCGGGTAGCTGGATAGGGCGTAGTGGGCTGGTTGGCATGGCCGGACTCCCCGAGGTGGTTGGCGAGCTGGACTCAGCCTACCTGCTTGGCCCGTTATGTTGGGAAGGCGGCGTGTCGTCCGGGGTAAATACGCTGCTGCGGCTTCCGTCAATGCGATTTAGTCGCATTTGACGTACCCGGTGGCCGTGCCGTCGTCGTTGAGGGTGCCGCACCATGGGGGCATGTTGATGCTGGTGAGGCGCCAGCCGTCGCGGTCCTGGTGGGCGGTGGCGGTCCAGGGTAGAGGGTCGCTGGTGTAGCCGAGGGGACCGCCGATTTCGTGGCGCGCGAAGTCGAATTGGGCTTGCCAGTATTGGGTGACGGTGGCGCTGCCGCCGTGGATGTCGATTGTGGTGGGGTGCTGTTCGTCGTAGCCGATGGCTAGCTTGGCGGTTTGGTCCGGGCGGGCGCGGTTGGTGGTTTCGATGGCGCTGATGTAGTCGACGCGTTGTTGCAGGATCTCCTTGCGGTGGGCGCGCGGGCGATGAGGGGTTCGGCGTCGAGGCGTTTGGCGTCGGCGGGTGGTTCGAGGGTGTATACGAACTTGAGTAGGGCTTCTTGGGGTGTTGAGCTGCCTCGGCTGGCGGCGATGGTGTCGCGGATGATCGGGATGGCGACGACGGCGATTGGCACGGCGAGGCAGCATGCGATCACGGCGGTGCATTGGTCACAGTCGCGTCGGCGGCGTCGAGGTTGGTCGATGCTGATACCGCCTACGTATACCCCGTCTCGGTCTTCGTGTAGCCGAGCGTGGTTTGGCACCGTCGTGACATGGCTGCACGGGGTGATGTCAGGTCTTGTCGTCGGCTGCGGCGTAGCTGCCGTCGATGGGGCCAGTCGTGGTCGAAGGGACGCGATTCGCGTTGACAGTTGTCGAATTCCGGCGGCTGGGGCGCTGTCGTGGCTGTGATGGTCGGGGCTGGCGGTTGGCGTCGCCGGCTCGGCTGGTGCCGGTAGAGGACGTCCGTCGGCTGGCGCGGCGGGTGTGCCCGGAGTGTCTGGGTGCCCCCGGTGTGCGGGCTGCCTAGATCGTGCGCCGGTCATTGATTCCCTGCTGCTAGGTGTCCACGGTGCCCGGGGCGGCAGGTGCAGGGGTGTGCCGTGCGACGTGGTGCGGGCTTGGGCTTGAAGGCTCATGTCGTGCGGCATGCCCGATCCGGGAAGCGTCGTCGGGCCTGCTGGTGGCTGACGTGCGACGGGATGCGGCGTCTGGCCGTACTACCTCAGGAGGCAGTGATGCCGGATCGGCATTCGGAGCGGGGCGGGGCTGCGGTTTCGGGCGTGGCGGCGCCGTCGGCACCGTCAGGGTTCTCCTCAGATGGGCGGCGGGCGATGCTTCACAAGTTGCAGCGGCCGTCGTGGCGGTGTTCGTGTGGCGAGGCGTGGCCGTGCCAGTTGCGTCGAGAGCAACTGCTGGACGAGTACAGCGGGCAGTTGTACGAGCTGCGGTCGCTGATGGCTGGTTATCTGCCGGAGGCGATGGGCGACGGCCTGGACGATGTCGGGGCGCGGCATGCGCAGTTGATCGGCTGGCTTCCGCCTCGGGATCGGGGGGTGTCGGGTGGCTGAGCATACGGATGTGGGGCGGCCGGTCCGTGTGGGCGATGTGCTGTTCCTGCGGGATGCGGATTACCGCTACGGGGCGGGTGATCTGCGCCTGCGGGTGACGGTGGCCCCCGTCGAGTCGCCGGAGCCGGGCCTGATGGTCGTCACGGGTGTGCCGGTGCGGCCTCGCGGCCGGGACGGCGTTGAGCGTCGCGTGTACGTCGTGGCCGAGGTGCTGCAGAGTCCGCGGGTCCGGGGTTCGCGGTGAGGGCGCAAGCGGGGGTGTGGCAGGCGCCGATCCGGCCTGCTGATGATGTGTGGCTGATCGCGCATGAGGGCCGGGACTGGCGCTGCCGGTTGCATCCGAAGGCGCTGGGCCTGGCGCTGGCGGGTGGGCTGCTCGGGGAGTTGGTGCTGGGCGGCCGGGTCGCGGTCGGCGTGGACGACATGGTGGCGGTGCAGGATGTCGGGCCGCCGCACGACGCGTTCGCGCACGTGATGCTGGCCTACATCCGCTCGGAGCGGATGTTGGACGTGCGGACCTGGCTGAAGTTCTTCGCTGGGGAGAAGGCCGCCGCGCTGGTCGTGGAGCGGCTGCACCTGGCCGGGTTGGTCGAAGATGTCGGCGGGTCTCGGATGCGGCGGCATACGGGCCGTGCGCTGGTGCCGACCGATCCGGACGCGGCGGGTTGGCGTCCGGTACGGCTGCGGCATGTGATCCTCGGGGACCTGCCGACGATGCCTGCACCGACGTGGGCTGACATCACCCTGGCCGGGCTGGTCCAGGCGATCGGGCTGCTCCCGGTTGTGTTCTGGGAGGACCACGCTGCCGGTGATGCGTGGCTGCGGCAACGGATCGACGAGTCCGCACCGGCGGATCTGCGGCGGTTGTTCGCGGCGGTACAGACGCTGGCCGGTGACGTGGTGCTGAGCGGTCAACGCTGACCGTCAACCGCGCGCTTCCTGCCTACTGCATGTCTCGCTCCTCGTACGTCTCATCCCTCTCATGTCTGGAGTATCGCTATGTCTGTTGCCGGGCCTCCGGGCCGGGTCGAGTCGGCGCTCGCACAGAACAAGCTCGGTGCGTCGACGTTGATTTTCTTCGCGGTGTCGGCGGCGGCGCCGTTGACGATCCTGGTCGGGCTGGTCACGGTGGCGTGGCAGGTTACCGGCGTGACCGGTCTGCCCCTCGCGTTCGTGATCCTCGGAGCGATCCTGGCGGTGTTTTCGGTCGGCTACATCGCGATGGCCAAACGCATCCGCAACGCCGGAGCGTTCTACAGCTACATCGCCCAGGGCGCGGGCAAGCCGTTCGGCGTCGCGGCCGCGTTCGTGGCGGTCCCGGCCTACGGCATGCTAGCGATCGCGTTGTTCGGGATGATCGGCCCGACCGTCAAGGCGCTGCTGCCCGCGTCGGTCGCCGGGTCGGTGCCGTGGTGGGTGGCGGCGCTGGTGGTGTGGGCGTTCGTGGCCGTGATGGGCGTGTTGCGGGTCGACGTGAACGGCAAGGTCCTCGCGGTCGCGCTGCTGGCTGAGGTGGCCCTGGTCGTGGTCTGCGACGTGATCGACCTGCTGCACCCGGCCGGCGGCAGTGTGAGCATGGAGACGCTGACCCCGTCGAGTCTGGGCAGTGCCGAGCAGTTGGGGGTGGCGTTCGCGATCGTGATGGCGGCGTTCGTCGGGTTCGAGGCACCCCCGATCTTCAGCGAGGAGTCCAAGGACGCGGGCCGGACGGTCGGGCGGGCCATCTTTCGCGGGCTGGCCATCATGACCGTGCTGTATGCGGGCTCGAGCTGGGCGCTGTCGGTGGCGATCGGCCCCGATCAGCTCCAGCAGGCCGCCGCGGAGCATCCCGGTGATCTGCCGTTCGCGGTCGCGGCCGGGCACGTCGGCGGGCCTGTGCTGATCGCGCTGGGGCAGCTGCTGTACTTGTCGTCGCTGGTGGCGGCGGCGTTGTCGTATCACAACAACGTGACCCGGTACCTGTTCGCGCTCGGCCGCGAACACGTCGTGTTCGCGTTCCTCGGCCGGACCACCCCCCGCACGTTCGCCCCGCGCAACGCGTCGCTGCTGCTCAGCGTGACCGGCCTCGCGGTGATCCTGACGTACGCGGCGGCCGGTGCGGACCCGATGATCACGCTGTTCTACTGGTTGGGCACCGGCGGCGGGTTCGGGGTCCTGCTGCTCATCATTGCGACGTCGCTGTCGGTGCCGGGGTATTTCTGGCGGTGGCGGCGGACGTTCGGCGAGCCGGTGTCGGTGTGGCAGGGCTACCTCGCCCCGGTCTTGGCGGCGGCCCTGTTGGGCTGGATCGCCTGGCTGATCGTGGAGAACTTCGCCGGGCTGCTCAACGTCGGGCCGGACTCGCCGATGCGGTGGGCGTTCCCCGCCGGGTACAGCCTCCTTGCGCTGCTGGGGGCCGGCTGGGCCTGGGTGCTGTTCGCGCGTCGCCCGGCGGTGTATCGGGCGATCGGGCTCGGCACGACCCCCACCGCCGTGCAGGACGGTGCTCCACCGGCAAGCCCGGCCTATCGTCCAGCGCACAGCAGCCTGCCCGGCGGTGCCCGGTGACGATTCCCAGTACCGGGCTGACGGTCCGCAAGGCGGGGGAACACGAGGCGCCGAACGTTGCCCGGCTGATCGCCGAGGCGTTCGCACCCCTGGACGTCAGTGGCTGGCTCGTCGCACAGGACGACCGCCGGGTCGGGGTGCTGACCGACTATTTCACCGTGCACGTCGGGCATGCATTCCGGCACGGCCAGGTCGACGTCATCGACGTCTCAGCTGGCGGCGGGCCGGTGCTGGCGGCGGCCGGAGTGTGGTTCGCGGTCCCGCACCCCGATGTGGACCGATACGAGGCGCAGATGCTCGCCGTCTGCGGGGAATGGGCGCCCCGGTTCACCGCGTTGGAAGCGCAGATGCATCGGGCGCATCCGCTCGATCGGGGACCGCACATGTATCTGGCGTTCCTGGCGGTCGGCGCCCGCTGGCAGAACCGGGGCCTGGGCAGTCTGTTGCTGGATGCGCGGCTGCGCGACCTGGACCAGTACGGGCTGCCGTCCTATCTGGAGGCCAGCAACGCGCAGAGCCGGAACCTGTACCTGCGCAAAGGGTTCATGGACTGCGCGCCGGTGCTCGACCTGCCCTACGACGGCGAACCGCTGTATCCGATGTGGCGCGACGGCCGATAACCGCCCGCTGGGGTCGGCCCGGTGCAGGTCCAGCGTTCATCGGGCCGACCCGGACCGATGAAAGGATGCTTCGCCAGCATGGCCGACTATTTGCGGATCGTGCCCGGTGCGCGCTTGCAGACGCCGATCCATCGTTACGTGCATCCCGGGACGGGGCGGCGGGTGACGGTGATCGGGACGGTCCGCATCGGGGAACCGGACTATTACACGAGTGTCCGCGCCGTCGTTGACGGCCTGCACGCCGCTGGTGTTGTGGTGCAGTGTGAAGGCTCGTGGTCGCTGCCCTACGACCTCGGCGACGCCGACCAGCGCGAACGACGGATACTTGCCGACCTGGCTGACTGCCGGAATCTCGAACAGCAACGTGCGGCGGAGCTGGGCTGGGCCGGGCAGGGTGATGCCCTGGGGTCTCCGGCGGCATGGCAGGTCGTGGATCTGACCGTGCTGGAGCTCCTGCACAGGGCCGGTGCCGTCGCGGCTGAAGACCAAGTCTGGCGGATGCGGCGGCAGCTCGACTGGCCGTACGACGATCCGGGAGGCATGGATCGGTTGCGGCTGACGATGGCGCTCACCTGGCGGGTCATGGCCTGCACGTGGACGATGCTGGGCTACGTCCGGGCGGAGCCGGGGGCCCTCCTCCTGCTCGGCGACCGCACCCGTGTCGCCTTGGACGGGCTGGACAGCACCGGGCGGGACACGGTCCTGGTCCGGGCGGCCCTGCACCTGCCGGGCCTGCACGCCGGTCTGACCGCCCGCGGCTTCGTGCGTACCGGCGAACCGCAGTGGCTGACCGTGGCCCGGGTCCCGTCGATCTTCGCGACGATAGGGCGCTTGACGGCCGGTCGAATCCGGCGGGCACTACGGCGCGGCGTATCCGGCGATCGCGACCTTTACCCCTTGTGACCTGGAAGTGGAGGACGTATGTCGTTGAAGACCGATGTGGCGCTGCAGCTCAACGGTGACGCCCTGGCGGAGGCGTGGCAGGTCTACGAGACGTCGATGGGCCGGATGGCCGCGCGGGCGGTGCAGGCCCACCTGCTGCCCTATGCGGATTTCGCGGACATCTGTATGAACACGAGCATCGAGAAGTGGCGGATTCTCGACCCGGACACCGGCGGCCGGTGCGTGGGCCTGGCGGTGTTCACCAACGATCTCGACACATGGCCGTACATCGCCCCCAAGTACTTCCAGGCCCGCTGGCAGCACGCCTACGCCGAGCGGTGCATCTGGTACTGCGGGTTCGTCGTCACCGCGGACCACGCCCCGCAGGGCACGTTCGTTCAGCTCATCACCGGCATGTATCACTACGTCGCCGACCACGGCGGCATCATCGGCCTCGACTTCGCCGACGCCAACGCCAGACTTGCCGGGATCGTCGACGTGGTTCTCGCCCGCGCTGCCCGCACCCGTGACACCGACGACCACAACCCGTACGGCTACCGCGGCCAGCGCACCGACAGCCAGCACTACTGGACCTACGAAACCGCCGCGCTCACCGGTGAGGCGGCAGCGCAGGCGGCGGGATGAGTGCCACCATGCCGTCGCCGGTCGGACCGGGGATCGTCAGCGTGCCGCTGTCGGCGCATTTCCCGACCCGGCCGGGCTGGCAATGCGAGGTTTGCGCCCAGCCGTGGCCGTGCCCGACCCGGCAGGCCGAGTTCACGACCGCGATCGACGCCGGTGTCGGTCAAGGCGTCGCGTTGCTCCTTGCGAGTTCGCTGGGCCGGGCATCGCTGGATCGGCCGGACATCGGTGCCGACCGGCTGCATGAGCAGTTCCTCGGCTGGATCAACGCCGACCTGTACAGCCGCATGATCGGTGGGCGGCCGGCGTCGCGTGTGAGTGCATGACGGCCGGGCGGGTGCCATGCCGTGGTCGTTGTCCGTGGCCGTCCCGTCGGGGGTCGGTGTCAAGGTCGAGGTTACCCCCGCGGTCACCTGCCAGTGACCGCCCGTCCCGCGGCAGCCCGCTGACGGGTTCCACTCCGGTCGGCGCCGCGAAGCGTCACGACTGCGGTAGAGCCGATCAGGTGGCTCCGGCCGACTCGCCGTGGCCTCGCTCCATCCGTGCATGACATGCGCTGCGCGGCCTGGTGGAGGCCTTCGACTGGGTGCACCACCACGGGCTCTTCGCTCGCGACCCCGAGCAGTCCGGCGACTGCTACTTCATCACCCGGCTGGGCCAGCAGGTCCTCGACGCGACGGACGGCCTGGCGTTCGTCCGTGCCCAGCAGCGCCTCGGCGTGGACCTGCATCCGCGTATCGGTGAGCGCGTGCGGGCGCAGTTCCTGCTCGGGGAGTACGAACTCGCCGCGTTCGCCGCGTCACGCGAGGTCGAGATCCGGGTCCGCGAGCTCGCCGCCGCCGGCGACTCCGACATCGGCGTCAAACTGACGCGCCAGGCGTTCGCCGGTGGTTGCCCCCAGGCCGACCCGGCGCTGGACGGCAGTGCACACGACGCGGTGTCGACGCTGTTCGCCGGTGCGCTCGGCGTCTTCAAGAATCCAGCGCACACCGGCAGGTCACCTACGCCGACCCGACTGTAGCTTCGGAGGTCATTCTGCTCGGGGACCTCTGTTGCGGATGCTCGTCTAATTGCAGCGCGGCACCAAGAAAGCACCCATTCGAGGACGTTTTGCGTGTTCGACTCCGCTTTAGGTCGTCGAAGCCGCTCGCTTCCGGGACGAGGCCGTCCCAGCAGCGTCCGGCGGCTTCACCGCGCGGCGCCCGGTGTGATCACTGGGCCGAGCAACGCCTTACCGTCGACACGGAGAACGGCCGTCCCGACGTCGAGGCCGATGACGAGCGGCCCGAACTCGGTACCGTTCGCTCGCTGTAGCGAGTGAGACCGGGAGGCCTGCCTCATAGAACCCCACCGCGGTGGCGCCGACACTGGTCACGCCGCCTGCGGTCGTGTCGGCGCCACCGTGGTCAGGATTACGGGGTGGCGCTGGTATGCGATGCATGCACGGTGCACCGCCAGTGCCCGACCAGGAACGCGGTCGTGCCATCCACAGGGACCAGATCGACCGTCACTGCCTCGCCGCATGCCGGGCAGGTCAGGACGGCGACCAAGGCTTCGAGGTGCGCCCCGGCATACAGCCGCGACTCGTCAACGCCACGCAACCGCCACGTCAACGCATCGATCTCCACGCGCTCCACGGCCGCCCACTCCGATCCGGCAGCCCCACCGCACCGGGCTGCATCCATCGACGGCAACGACTCACCGCAGCGCCAGTAACGACACACACACCTGCCGATCCGCGCCCGAGGTCACCCGGCCGTCTACCTCATGGGACGGACGTTCGATACATATGGCCATATGGTCAGGTAGGTATGTGGCACGGCAGACCTCCGGCCAGATCCGAACCCAGGTCCGGCGGCAGCGCCAGCCGCTCGAGCGCAATCCCAGCCCCGGCAGTGCGACTAGACTCAGCGACCGCAACCCGAGCATGAAGCAACAATCACCACACCGGGACGTCGCCGCGAACAACAGCAGCAGCAACGACGTACTCGTCGACGCACTGGACGACGCGGCATCCGACGGCGGCTGCGACACCCTCCTGCCGTTGAGCCAACCGACGTCCGCGCCCTCATCGTCCTTGGGCGTCTCCGAGCTTGACCCCGCGGCCAACACCAGCCGCCGGCGACTGCAAGGCGAAGAGATTCTCGCGTTCGTGAATAACGGCCAGCTCTCCGGGAACCCCTCAATCAAGGCAGTCATCGCGCCTCGGGGAGGGAGCACCGGTGGATGCCGAACATGACGCGGACGATGTCGAACAGCCCCGGCCTTCAGCGCCAGACCCGCGCCGGAAGCCACCGTATCTGCAGCATCAGCTGGGCCGGTCCGTGCGGTGGCAGCCGTGGGACGGCAGAGATCTCGCGTCTACCGCCGCCGTGCGGGACTGGGCCCGCCAGGCGCTGCCGGGCCTGCTCGAGCATCCGGTGAGCGACGAACTCGTCCATGACGTCGAGCTCCTGCTCGGCGAACTGTGCACCAACGCGATCCGGCACGGCGATGGCTTGCACGAAGTGCACTTGCATTGCCTGCCGCCGATCGTGCGGGTCACCGTCCGCGACCGGAACACCGCAGTACCCGTCCTGTACGATCACACCACCGCAGATCCGAGCGCACCGATCGATCACGGCCGTGGGCTCCTGCTCATCCAAGGGATCGCCTCCCGGTGGGGCGTCGATCACCATGGCGACGCCGGTAAAGACGTCTGGTGCGAGCTGCCCATTCACCGGCCTCTCACCAGCTGAGGACGATCGGGTCGTTTCGCAGATCCAGCGGACTGGCGGGGTTGTGGGTGGCGTGGCCGGGGCATGGATGGACCGGTGCGTGCAGGTAGGAGGTCGACATGGTGGACAAGGACAGGCGGCAGGGTTCGGCAGACCACGGCGCGGCCGGCAGTCACGGTCGGCGGCGTGAGGAGGGCCGGACCCAGGCCGACGAGCGGGACCGGTTACCGAAGCGGCCGACCGCCCTGGAAGGCCCGGATGAGCTCAGCGCGCTACCGAAACAGTCGTATGTGCAGATCTTGAAGCGGACGGTGAAAGAGTTCACCGACGACAACATCACCGTCTGGGCGGCCGCGCTCACCTACTACGGCGTCTTATCGATCTTTCCCGGGCTGCTGCTGATGGTCACCGTGCTGCGGCTGTTCGGCAAGGACACCGTACAGAGGGTCATCGACAATGTGGGCGGGGTCGTGCCTGGCTCGACCAGCACCTTGCTCGGCGACGCCGCCCGGAATCTGCAGGACGGCCAGCAGAGCACCGCGGGCATCCTCGCGGTCGTGTCCATCGCGACCGCGCTGTGGTCGGCGTCTGGATATATCGGCGCGTTCATGCAGGCGTCCAACGCGATCTACGACGTCCCCGAGGGCCGGCCGATCTGGAAGACGCTGCCGATCCGGCTCGGCGTCACGCTCGCCACCGGCGTCCTGCTCACCATCGCAGCGGTCCTCGTGGTGTTCACCGGCCCGGTCGCGGAACAGGCGGGCAAGGCCCTCGGGATCGGCGGTGCTGCCGTCACCGCGTGGAGCATCGCGAAATGGCCGGTCCTGGTCGTCATCGTCAGCCTGCTGTTCGCGCTGCTGTACTGGGCATCACCGAACGCCAAGCACGGCGGGTTCCGGTGGGTCAGCCCCGGGAGCCTCCTCGCTGTCCTGTTGTGGCTGATCGCGTCGGTCGGGTTCGGGTTCTACGTCGGCAACTTCGGCTCCTACAACAAGATCTACGGCAGCCTCGCCACCGTCATCGTCTTCCTCATCTGGCTGTGGATCAGCAACATCGCCATCCTCCTCGGTGCCGAGTTCGACGCCGAACTGCAGCGCAGCCGCGCCATCCAGGCCGGCCACCCCGAAGCCGAGGAACCGTACGTGCAGCTGCGCGACACCCGCAAACTCGACACGAAGCCCGATGATCACACCGGCTCGGACACAAGCACTCGGGATACCCGGTGAGGCGGGGTAATCGTCCGCAGCCGGTTGCCGTCGAGGAGCGGTGCACCGCCGGTTGCGGCACTCGCTGGTCTCCGGTTTCGGTGTCCGGGTCCGCGGGCATCCTCCTACCCGCAGGCGCACAGCCGATCACAGCTGGACAGCGCGCCGGGCCATAGTGAACTGGGAGGCAGCATGAGCTTCGGTGACAAGGTCGAGCACAAGGCAGAGGAAGTCGCGGGCGCGGCCAAGGAGCGCTACGGCGACGCCACCGACAACGAGCAACTGCAGGCCGAAGGCCAGGCAGACCAGGACGCCGCCAACGTCAAGCAGGCCGGCGACAAGGTCAAGGACGCCGCCCACGACGTCAAGGACGCTCTCAGCTGAACGCCCGCTCAGGGGCCAGAGCACAGCGCACACTGCCCACTGTGGATCACCCGAGCAACGACGCGAGGCGTGGCACTTTCCGAGTGCCACGCCACGCCCACCTCGACCGCGCTTGCACACGCGTCACGACGCTGCACAGCTTCGGTGCGACGTAGCCCGCCTGTTTGGCCGGGTCGGCCTGTTCGGCGTCGCCGAGCACATTCGGTGTTTCTACGAACGTCAAGGTCCCGACGGCCCCGGCCGAGTTGGTCCGACAACCCCTCAGACCTCTGCGGTGCAGCGCATCGGTGGACGATTGTCCGCGGGAACGTCCCGCTTCCACCATCGCCACCGCACGCCCGTTTCGAACTCGACGAATGCCCCCGCACAGCGCTGGCTCCTGCCGGCGGGCGCCCGGTACAGCAGCCCTTGGATCGGGCCGTCGTGCCCTCTGTGCTCTGGTCCCCGTGTCCTCGCGGGTGGCGCGAGAGGTGGTTGGGGGAGCGGTGCTGCCGTGCTGACGGCTGCGGTCTCGCTGGCGCAATGTCCGTCCCGAGACTCGTCGGCCGGCCTGTGTCGGCCTGCATGGTGATCCGTAACCGTCTACGTTCGTGCTGATGCGGCACGGACGATCGCATCCGATCGGTCGCCTGCCCACGCTTTCCGGAAGGCGTGACATTGCATGAGTGTTCCTCCGTCACCGCGAGCCCGGCATGCCGCCGTGACCGGCTCCGATCCCAGCGCCGAGGCGGACGCTGCTGCTTGCCGCATTCTGGCCTTGGCGCGCTGGGCCGGCACATCGAACCGCGGGCGCCCCGATCCGGCGTGGCCGACCTGGGAACAACTCGCCGTCGCGCTCATCCTGGACGACGTCGACCATGTCACCGGCATGGGCTACACCGTTCTGCATGCCCTCGAAGCGATCGTGGACGGCATGATGGTTCCGCCAGCCGACGTCACCGGCTGGCTGACCGACATCCGCGCTCAGCTGCCGGTCAGCCCGCCCTGACGACCTGCAGCCGGGCCCACCGTGCAGCACTCCGGGGCAGGATTAACCAGCGCCGGCAACGCACGAGGGCGACGCATGCGACCTGGACGAGATCCTCGAGCTTTTCACCGCGGTCGCGGAACCGCGGTGCTATTTTTCGTGGGCCAGAGGCATCTCACGTAGCGGGTTAGGGCGTATGCAGAACCTCGCGATGTTCTGGTCCTTCAACGGCGCGAGCGACATGCACTCGTCCTGGGTCTGCGTGCGTGCGGGCTGTCGGGCTCCGCATCCGGACAGCCGCCACTCGACGAAACCCGCCGAGGCCCACACTTCGTCCGTGTCGATCGGGGCGTGGGCCGGGCGGTCCGCCAGACCCTTCTCCCGGTACAGGCAGACAGAGACCGGCAGCGTCAGCCCTTCCAGTCCGTTCTCGTTTATGTAGAAGCCAAGTGTCACGTCGAACGTGTTGGTCGCCTGCAGGAAGTAGATCTCGCCCTGCCGTAAACCCGCGGACCCGGGAGGGAACACCGCATCCTGGTCGACCTCGGTTGCCGGACGTCATGGACGCGAGCGGCGACGACTTGGTCACGCCAGTCGCGGATCTCGACCTATCGAGCGGGGCAACCGGCGGACGCGCGCGGGTGGCGTCCGAGCACCCCAGCCAACCGCCAGTCGGCAGGTGTTGCTTCACGGCGTGGCGGTGCCGGGCGGCGTGGTGAGCACGGTGAAGACGTGGTCGAGGGCGGTCATGCGGAAAATTCGCAGCAGCCGTTCGTGCGGGCTGATGAGCGTCAGGCCGCCCCCGCCCTCGCGGAGCCGCTTGTGCACCCCGACGAAGACGCTTAGCGCGGTGGAGTCCAGGAACGCCACCTCGGTTAGATTCGCAATCAGGATCGTGGCGCCGTCGTCGATGCGGGCGTGCAGGAACTGCCGCAGCTCAGCCGTGGTGGCCACGTCGAGTTCCCCGGCGACGGCCACGATCACCGGCGACGTCCCGGGAGCGGAGGTCACGGACAGGTGCATGACGGTCTCCCCTCGTCCACCGGCGGACGGCACATCCTAGCCTGCCGGCGCCGGCGCCGGCGCCCGTGCAGCGTGCCGACCGGCGGTTCCACGCGTCAGGCGCAATCCTGGTTCGCGTGGCGCTACCGGGCGGGCTACCTCTTGATACCGGTGCAGGTGTGCGATGAGTAGAAGGGGTTGGAATCCGGGTGAGCCGCGCTACCGCAGAAAAATCAACAGCACCGGCCACGGAGGCGACCGCCAGGAACACGGACTGCCGGTTCTGTAGGGTGAGATTCATTCCAGAGGCGGGATTGAGCAGGTGTTCGCCGTAGCTGAACGGGTCCTGCCAGTCGGTCAGCTGCCGCTCGTCGAACGCGAACACGCCGGCGATCGACTGGGGGCTAGCCAAGGGAGCAGGAGGATCCCGCCCCCATGACGATGCGGAGCAAGTTCGACAGCAGTAATCGCCGCCATCCGCCCGCCCGGGCACACGCCGGGGGAGTCCGCGGGCTACGGCCCGACCCGCTGGTGCTTGTCACACTCGGATGGGTCAGACGGTGAGCCGGTGTAAAGGCAGAAACTGCGAGTACCGACCGCAAATTCTCGGCAACGTCGGCGGCCAACCGAGTTCGACGCGATCACGTCCAGGGGTGGGGGCGAACCTCTGAACAGGTTGAGTTGCGGCTGTTTGACGGTGTTTTGGCTATGACGGAGCTGGTCGGTCCCACCCGGACGGAGATATTCGGACCCAGCAAGGCGGCGCCTCACGTAGGCCTGGCCGTGACGGTCGAAACTGGCTCCACATGCCCGTCGATGCCCGGTGCGCGGTGACCGCATGCCTGGCCCTGGCAACGCCGGAGGGTTCGAGGCCCGCCTGACCAGCATGAATAACCGGCGCCCGCAACCTCTACAACGCACAGCCGGCCCCAGCAGCGGCAACTGCACCAAGGACGACGCGCGTTACGTTGCCGTCTGGCCCTCGACCGTGCCGCTCAGTCGAATCGGCTGCCCAGCGACGTGATCGACCTGATCGCCGTGCATCGACAATGCCGGGCAGGCGCGGTATCGGGTGGGGCCAACCTCGTCCGTCCGGGCAGTCGATGCATCGAAATGCATATGGGGCCGTGTTGCGCAGTCCCGGCGGGGCCGTCGAACACCGCCATAGCCAGGTGTTGGGTCCTCCTCCGGGTGGCTGGCGGGCCGGGCAACGGCTAGGAGGCCGCCGGGCGGCCGAGCGCTACCTCGTCGCGCAGGTGGGGTTCGAAGAGAACATAGCAGGCCTTGCCGCGGTATTTCGCCGCATACATGGCCAGATCGGCACAGCGCAGCAGGTCTTCCGCGAGGCTGTCGCCGGTCTCGTGGAACGCGACCCCCACGCTCGCGCCGATCCGGGCCGGTGCGCCCTCCACTCGCTGGTCGAGGGCGGCGACGATGCGGGCGGCGACAGCGGTGACGGCCGGCAGCGGGACGGCGTCGAGCAGGATGGCGAACTCGTCGCCACCGAGGCGGGCGGCGGTGTCCTCGGGGCGCAGGCAGTCGCGCAGGCGAGTGGCGACGTCGACCAGGATGCTGTCGCCGGTTTCGTGGCCGAGGCTGTCGTTGACGGTTTTGAACCCGTCGAGGTCCACGTAGAGCACGGCGAGCGGGGCGGGGGTGCGCAGGCGGGTCAGGAGGGCTCGGGCCAGCCGGTCCTGGAACAGGGCGCGGTTGGCCAGGCCGGTCAGCGGGTCGTGGAAGGCCAGGAACCGCAGTTCGTCCTCGCGGCTCTGCAGCTCGCCGACGAGGCGCTGCAGTCGCGCGGTCAGAGCCGCGTTGTCGCGCAGGGCGACCATCTGGCGCGCCACCACAAGGGCAATGAGCAGCGCATCGACGATGGCGACGAAGACGATGGCGACGAACGGGCCGGCGCTGCCGCGAGTAAAGATCAGCGCGACCGACGCGCCGATCGCGATGGCCAGGGGGAGGTACGGCAAGGCCAGCCACGCCGCCGAGAGTTGCCCGTCACGGGCGCCCGTGGCGGCGCCGCCCCGGGCCGCGCCGTGGGCCACGAGCATGAAGCCGACGATCCAGCCGGCGTTCGCGAGGGTACTGGTGTTCCAGGCGGACAGTTGGGTCATGATGGCGTATCCGCTGTCGGCGACGGCCAGCCCGATCATCCCGAAGCCGACCAGGGCCAGGGCGGACCGGTCGGGGCGCCGGCCGTGGGCGAGCGCGATGAACGCCAGGCTGGCGATTGCGACGTCACCGAGCGGGTAGGCGAGAGTGACCGTCTCCTCCAGCCAGGTCGCCCCGCCCGCGGCGAAGAGCGGGCCGGCGAGCAGGATCCAGCTCACCACCAGTAGCGAGCCAGTGATGATGAGCCCATCCAGCAGCGCCCGGACGCCGCGATGGCCAAGGCCGGTCAGCATGGCGAGACCGGCGACACAGAGCGGCACCAACCCGAGAAATCCGGCATCGACGACTGACGGGAATGGGACCGGGACGACGCCGCGCAGGACGTAGGCAAGCCAGACGGTGTCGGCGACGGTCCAGCAGAGCATGCCAGCGCCGAGCAGGGACCACCCGGCCCGGTCGGCCCAGCCGCCACCGCGCCAGGCCCGGTGGCCAGCCCGCAGGGCTGCAATCCCGGCCACGAGCGACATGGCGGTCGCGGTCGCACCGCCGCCGACGGTCGCCAGCAGCCCTCCGGAAGGCACGAGCGCCATCCAGGTGAAGTACGCCACGAGCACGAGCCCGGAGAGCACGACCGGCACACCAGGCTGATCGGCGGACAAACCCGGCAGCTGAGCAGTTACGCGAGATCACGGGTTCAGTACCAGCCGGGGCGAGTTAACCTGGCCGACGCAGATCGTCGCGTCGCCGCCGGCGTTCGGTGTCGCGACCGGCGACCGGGCCGCCCTCCACGCTCGTCGACGCGCCCGTGCCCTCAACGACGAACCGGGATGCGGTCGGCGAGTGGCGTTGGCCCGGGACTCGCTCGCCGCCCGAGATATTGGACCGAGGCGCAGAGCGCTGCCACGACGTAGGGCGCGTGTTTGGACAGGGCGGAATCCGATTGGCTACTTTAGCAGCTGCTGCGGACACCTGTGTCGCCGGCAAGGCCGCGCGCCAACGGACCTACTCACTGAGCCGTGTGCCGCCAGGACGCCGACAACCGAGACGATTCCGCCGCTCAGCGCCGCGATAGCTCCGTCGTTTGACTCGGCGTGACGCATGTATCTGCCCGGCGTAGCGCTCTGCACACCGCTGCACCGCCTGCACCAACACCACCACTCCGGCGCCCAGCGCCTTTGGTCACCGACCCAATCGGCAGACCGTGGTCGCGCCTTGACCGGCCGGGCGTTGCAGCCCAGCTCGCGGAGTGCAGATTCATCGTGCGTTCTTGTGGAGTCGGGGCTGCGGCGGTCGATAGAGTAGCGGCCGTCCCGGCCCGATCGTGGGGAGCCCGATGACGCACACAACGGTGAGCGCGACCGGCAGGACCATCGCCGACATCATCGACCGGCGCGACATCTGGCCGGTGTTCCAGCCGATTGTCGACCTGGCCACCGGCGCTGCCGTTGGCCTCGAGGCCCTCGCCCGCGGACCGCAAGACAGCCCCTTGGCATTCCCGGACCGGTTGTTCGCGGCCGCGCGCGCCGCCGGACGGCTCGGCGAGCTCGACATGTTGTGTGCCGAACGGGCCTTGGAATGCGCAGTGACGGCCGAACGGCCGCCGCCGCTGGTGTTCGTCAACGCCGAACCTGCAGTCCTCGATCAGCCGCTGTCACCCCGGTTGCTTCAGCTCATCGCGGCTGGGCTGCCGTTCCGGCAAGTCCTGGAGTTCACCGAACGGGCGCTGCCGACCGTGCCTGGCAGCCTGCTGCGCATCGCTGCCGGGGTTGAGCAGTATGGCAACGCCATCGCACTTGACGACGTCGGCGTCGACCCGCTCTCCCTCGCATTGCTGCCAGTTCTGGAACCCGAGATTATCAAGCTCGACATGCATCTTGTTCGAAACCCCGACGCCGTGCACACCAGGACAGTGTGCGCCGTCGTGCGGGCCGAGGCAGCCCGGACCGGGGCAGTCATCGTCGCCGAGGGTATCGAGACCCCCGAAGACCTGGCCACGGCCCGAGCCCTCGGCGCGCACTGGGGCCAGGGCTGGCACTTCGGACGGCCCGCGCCGATCGGCGCATTCTCCGGGGACTACAGCCCAGACATCGCTGGCGCGTTGCGCCCCGCACGGCCCGGATTCCACCTGCCTCACGGCACCCCGTTCGCCCTCGCCGCACAGTACGACGATGCTGGTCCCGCGGATACTGCCACGATCGCGGCAGCGGTAACGATCCTGCGTGATGCGGTGGCAGCGGACGACACCGCGGTCGTGGTCGCCGCGAGCCCGCAGCCGATCCCCGCCGGCATTACCGGCTCCCTCAGCGAACTGCTCGGCCACGCCCGCTCAGTGATCCTGCTCGACCAGCCGGTCCCTGGCGAGTTCACTGCGGCGGTTCTTGGTGCCGGCTACAGCCACGCTATCAGCGTCCGTCCCGGGCCGGACGGCGGCCTCATGGTCCTCAGCGACACAGCGGCCGTCGCCGAGATCGTCCGCGCACTCCTCACCCGGCACCCATAGTGTCGTTGGGGAGACCGGCATCCACGGGGGAAGATGCCGGGCTCGGCGGGAAGTGTAGGTGATTAAGAGGCCGGTGTGCCAGCGGCGGTTTCGCGTTGTGTCCCTAGCGGTTCGTTGCATCGGTGGCGGACGACTGTGTGAATCTCCGCCTCGGGTGTCCTGCATCCTGGCAGGGGCGGGCCGGTCAAACCCTCGGGCGCATCTGAAGCGGCACAGGGCGTGCCAGGCATGCGCAACCGCACGGCTGGCAGCCGAATGATCGGGGCTTACGTCGACGCGTGAGCTTGAACCGTGGGCAGTTGAGCTCACGCCGTCGGCGGGCTGGCCGCCCCGGCCTGCGTCTGCGTTCACGACGCTAACTTTGCAGCCACTCGCTACCGGGCCGACACGCCGCCCGCGTTTCGGGCCTTCGCCGCCGCGAACCGCGCGTCCGGGAACCGGCGCAGCACCGACCGGGCGCCAGTCGTGTCCAGCTCTCTGAACGTTCCCGGCCCGGACGCCGACAACTCCCGGCACAACGCCTGATAACCGGCCAACGGCACGTCCCGGCGCCGGCTGTCGAGTCCAGCACACGCCCGCACGTCACCGGCCTACCGCAGCAACCCGAAGCAACGGTTCCGCTGCGCCCGGGTCAGCCGCAACCCGACCCGGGCGGTGCAATACACCACTCGGGGCCCACCCGGATCCCGACGACGCGGCACCCACAGCAATAGCACACACGTACGGATACCGCTACCCCCGCACACCAGGCGAACGTTTGCGGCGCCGCCCTAGCGAAGGCTGCAGGTCAGTGTCGGCGGCGGGCCGGGGCAGCGGGATACGCATCACCGTATCGATCCGGTGTTAATCCAGTGTCGACAGCGTCGCTGTTCCGTCGGTCGTGGTGCCACGTTGCGGTGCCATACCGGTGATTGAGGGGAACAGCAATGTTGTCAGCGTTGGGCCTCGCGGCGCTCGCGGCGCTGGGATGGGGAAGCTCGGAGTTTTTGGCTGGGTTGTGGTCGCGCCGGCTGCCGGTGCTGGTTGTCCTGGGCTGGTCAAAGGTCGCAGGATTGGCACTGGCGGTCGTGCTGCTCGTCGCGAATGGTACGACGGTGCCGCGCGATGGACAGCTTTGGTGGGCGGTGCTCGCCGGGTTGTGTAGGACGCCGGCTCTCGGCCTGCTGTACCTGGCGATGCGCAAGGGGTCGTTAGCGGTAGTGGCGCCCGTCGCGGCGGTCGCGGCTCTGGTCCCGTTGACGTGGGGGGTGATCCGCGGCGAGCGGCTGTCGATCGATGACGCAGCCAGTATCGCCGTGGTCCTGGCGGGCGTCACCCTCGTGAGCTGGCCTGCCGGCCCGACCAGCTCGAGTGCGCCGAAGCCCGCAGTGGCGCTGCTCTACGCATAGGGGCCGCGCTCGGTTTCGGCGCGTTCCTGGTGATGATGCAGCGATCCAGTGCTGTGGATGCGGTATGGGCGACTGCGTTGGCCCGCACCTCATCGGGCATGCTCGGGGTGAGCCTGCTCATCACGGCGGCGGTGCGGTACCGGCGCCATGATCCGTCTGGGCCTGGTGCGAAAAAGCGAGCCGACCGGCCGGTAGTCGGCGCAGCAGCGGTCGCTGGCATCGTCGCCGTCGGGTTGACCGACACTGCCGGGGACGCCGCGTTCGCGATCGCGTCGACGATGGGAGTGCTCGGTTCGGTGGCCGTGTTGTCGTCCCTGTATCCGGCCGTGACCGTGCTGTTCGGGACGTGGTTCCTGCATGAGCGGCTGACTGCCCCCCGCAGGTGGGGCGTGCTGGCCGCGCTCGCGGGCGGAGCCTTCCTGGCCGTCTGAAGCACGCTGGCGCGGTCGTGCCGGGCGGCCGCCGCACTCACATCACACCATTGGGTTTCTGCAGTGGTGGTCCGGCGCAACCATGACTGCCCCGGTTCGCCGCAGCAGCATTCAACGTCGGCGGTGCGGTTGCTGTACGGGCCCGGTCGCGCCAGCTGATCAGCTGGAGGCTTCGCTGTGGAACCCGTCACAGGGCGGCGCTGTGGCATCTTGTAGCGTCGCGGCCGCGGGGATGAATCCGTCCAGACCGGTGATTTCCAGCAGGCGGCGGATGTGGTGCGGCGCTACGAGCTGCAGGTCGCTTCCGGTACTCCTGACGTGTTTGGCGGTAGAGACCAGCACGCCCAAGCCGACCGAGTCCAGGTACGCCACACCGGTGACGTCGACGATCAGGGTGCCATGGCCAGGCAGGTCGGCAGCGTCGCCTGCCGCGGCGCGCAGCGCGGAGCGGAGATCATCGGCGACCGTGGAGTCGATCTCGCCGCGGACGCTCACGATCAGACACGACCCCTGCACGGCGCTCGTCAGCTGGAACAACACCACACCACTATTACTTGTCGGACGGCAAATACCCAATCGGTCGAATCGGTCTAGCGCGATCATCGGTCGGCCAGGGCGACCAGCGCGGCACTGCGATCCCAGAATGCGCTGGCCGCGTCGTCGAGGCCGCTGAGAGGGCGCGTTCGCGGTAATACCCGCCGGACAGCAGCCCGCCGGGCCCGCCGACGGCGAGGTGTACGAGTCGCCGGCGCCGTCATCTGCTGTCGCTGAGCTGGTTCCGGGCAGTACGGTACCCGCGGGCTTCCGGCCGAGGCTGGAGCGTGCCCGGGCTGTGTCGGGTGTCGTAAGGCTGGGCTGCCAGGTCACGGCGGTGACGCCCTGTTCGCGGTAGCGCAGGTGCAGGCCGTGGGTGAACAGGACGGTGGCCATCAGTGCGTGCTGATCGGCGCCCGCCGGTTAGTAAGGCTGCAGGCGGCCGAGCTCGTCAACGGCGACGCGGCGCAGGCCCTGTCTGCCGTCCGCGGTCACGGTATTGATCACCGTGCCGTGTGCGGACTGCACCTCGGCCAGCAACAGGCTCGTGAGCAGAAACGACGCCAGGTGGTTGACTTGGAACGTCGTCTCGTGCCCGCCCGGCGTGAGGGCATAGCTGCGGAACAGGCCGCGGACATTGTTGATGAGCACGTCCAGGCCCCGGCCTGCCAGCGCCGCGCGGGCCCGCACGGCCAGGTCGCGCACCTGCTCGAGGTGGCCGAAATCCGCGGTCAGGGGATGGGCACCGATCATCTCGGCGGTCCGCTCCCTGCGCTCCGCCGACCGGCCGGCGATCAGGACACGGTGGCCGGCGGCCGCCAGCCGCGCCGCCGCCGCGGCGCCAAGACCACTGGAGAACCGGTCATCAAGATGTGCTCTGCAGGCACGCCAAACCTCGCATCACTCATCGTCCACCGCACATCCACACGCATCGTCGCACCGGAGGCGGGCCGGCCCATCAACGCCATCGGGCAGCCGTCACCCCGAACAGGGATGCAACGCCCTCACTGATGCCCACGCGATTCGTGCGTACACACGAAGCGATCTAAGTCCGGCCTCGGCGGCGGGCGTGCGACGTCCGCAGGGTATGCCGGCATGTGCCGGCACCGACTTGGGCGCGCCGGAGCCCGCCCGCCGCCTCGGATTCGTGATCCGCGCGGTGGTGCGTCCGGTGGCGGGTAGGTGCATTGGGAGCCGGTCCGCGTTGTTGACCGTGCCGGCTGTGACGTAGGGCTTGTCGATTGCGGTGCTGTACCCCCGATGGGCTGGGCCGGCGGTGATCGTTTTAGCCGGCCCGCAGCCACGAAGGTTGCCGTTGGTTTGGCGGCTCGTGCGGCGAGACGGGGCCTCCGGCGTCTTCTGCGGATTCGAGTCCGAATATGTGGACAGCGGGCTGGCAGCGGCTGTTGAGGTGGGCGCGCACGGTGGAGCTGGCGTTAGAGGTGACGGCGCGGTGCGGGTGCTGCCCTCATTCGGGAGTGGCGCGGCGATATTCGTCCGCGACCTAACACGCCGGAACGTCGCGCTGGCCTACCTGTTCAGCACCCGTGCCCTGCCTGGCCGCGATACCGAGCTGCTCGACGAGTTTCTCGACCCGGCGGGTCGACACCCGAGCAGATCCGCCGTCGCGACCACCGAGACCGCGGCGGTGCTGCAGCAGCCAGTCCGGAAAGTACGACCCCTGCCGCACCTTCGGGACCGCGAGCTCTACCGTCCCGGCCCGGGTGTCCCAGTCCCGAGCCCGGTAGCCGTTACGGCAATTGACCCGCTCGTCGCTGCGCTCGCCGTAGCCGGCACCGCACAGCGCGTGGGCCTCCGCGGACATCAGCGCTTCGGCAAACGTCTTCACCATCGTGCGCAGCAGATCGGGTGACGCGGACTCGACATGCTCGCGCAGGAACGCGGCACCGTCCACACGCACAGGTGCGGCCATCGCTTGGGTCTCCTCTAGTTCTTCGTCGTTCCGAAGGATCTAGCGGTGGCCGCTCCCATTCCGACATAGAAACCCAAAGTGGGCGAGCCGTACACCACCTCGGTGGACGCGACCCAGCAAGCGCGTTGCGGTCGGGCATGACGAGGGAGGGCCCGACAGAGTGCTGTTGAGCCCTCCCTCGCGGCACCGCGGCCATTCGTCGCCGTTCGGCTCGTCGCCGTAGGGACGAAGGCGGACCACGTGCGGCCTATGGCCGCGGTGCCGCGCCGCCGGAACGCTGCCGAGGCTCGGGTTAGGCCGGCTTGATGTTGTGGTTGAGCCGGAACATGTTCGTCGGGTCGTACTGCTGCTTCAACTGGACCAGGCGGTTATACGTCTCGGGAATGAACGCGGTCCGCACCTGTTCGGCTGTCGCGTCCGCGCTGGACAGGAAGTTCAGGTACGTCTGACCCGTGCTCCACGGCCGCATGCGCCGAATTAGCTCGTCCTGCTGCCGGGTGATGGCTGCGGTGTCCGCGGGGGCGCCGACGCCGGCGGTGAAGAGGGTGAAGGCGGCGTCGCGGTTGCTGACGGCGTTGGGGACCGCCGGCGGCCGGGCCAGCGCCCCGCCGAGGTGGCGGAGCTCGACCATCGTCAGCGGTACGGCCGCCCCCGGACCGGCCACCGCGACGAGCTCGTCGACGGTCGCGGCGGACAGCTCTCGCAGCAGCGCCGTCCGCTCGTAGGCGGGCACCGGGTCGACCGGGTCGGCGTGGATGGAGGCGAAGTCGGTGTACGGGATCTCGGTGACGGTGTCGAGGACCATCGGCCCGATCGCGCGCAGCGGCTTGACCAGGTCGGCGCCCGTGAGGGCCGAACCGGCGTAAGCGATGCGGACGGTGACGACGAAGCGCCCGCGCAGCGGCTCGGGCGCGCTCGGCAACGGCGGGATTCGCATCAGCGCCACCGACGAGGACATCGCCTCCGGCACTGTGGCGACCCAGGTGCGGTATGCGTTGAGCACGTCCTTCGCGAGTTCCCCAGGAAAGAACAGGTTGCCGGCGTACAGCGTCTGCACCGGGAAGAGACGGAACTCGACCGCGGTGACGATACCGAAGTTGCTCTTGCCGCCGCGGACGGCGAAGAACAGGTCCTTCTCGGTCGTCGCGGTGGCGGTGCGCAGCTGGCCGTCAGCGGTGACGACGTCGAGGCTAGTGACGTGATCGTCGGCGTACCCGAGGGCCCGGCCCAGCGTCGGGCTGAGCCCGCCGCCGACGGTGTAGCCGACCACGCCGACCCCGCCGGTCGACCCGTTGAGCGGGGCCAGCCCGGCCTTGGCCGCCTTCGGCACGACCTGCCCCCACCGGACGCCGGCCTCGACGCGGGCGGTGCGCTGTTCGGCGTTGATCAGGACCTGCTGCATGGCCCGGGTGGAGATCATCAGGCCGCCGTCAACTGGTACTGAGTGCTGGTGACCAGTGGTGATGACCCCCACCGGCAGGTTTCGCTCAGCGGCGAACTGTACGGCGGCCTACACGTCGGCCGCGGTCCGCGCCGCGACGACGACGGCGGGCTTGAGCGTCGCCGTGAGGTTGTAGGCGGCGACCTCCTCGGCAAAGCCCGCATCCGCGGGAAGCAGGACCCTGCCGGAGACACCGGACTGCAGCGTCGCGGCGTCGGCGGGTCCGATCGGGGCCGGGCTGGCGGGACCACCTGGCGCTGGCTCGGCCGCCGGTGTGTCGCAGGCGGCCAGGAGCGCGGCCGTGCCGATGGCGGCGCCGAGGCCGAGGACTGTCCGGCGACCGAGGCGGGTGTCGGGAAGCGGAACGGGACTGTGACCGCTCATGTCGGGTCCATCCAATGCAGTGTGGGAATCGTTGCGCCCCGAGCACACCGGGGGAATGTTGACGGCCGGTCGCCGCCGGATTGACGTCCGCGCGACGTCCTACCGGTGGCCCGTCCGCGCCAGCTCCTGGAGGAGTTCGAGAAACACCGGCCGCCGGCGTTCCTCGAGTCCGGCCAGGACTTCTGCTTCCGACCGGTGGAGCTGTACGCGCGCATCGTCCAGTGCTGACCGGCCGGCCCTGGTGACCGCGAGGCGCCGCGAGCGCCGGTCGGCGGGCGCGACGCGCCGCTGAGCAGTCCCGCCCGGACGAGGTCGTCGACACGGTTCGTCAGCACCGACCGGTCGATGCCGAGCCGGGCGGCCATGGCCTGCTGCGTGCCGTCGTATCCATCAGCGACGGCTCCGAGAACCTCGTAGCCGAGCTGTCCGCCCGGGATCCGTGCGAGCACCGGCTCGGCCGTGTCCAGGTACGACCGCAGGAGGACCCGCAGCACCGCGCCGAGATCGGTCGCGTTCATCGACATGGCCTAAACATCCGCCGATCGTCGCGTCCGCCCATCGACATTTCATCGACATTTCATCGACATCGGCGTGACGGTGTGCGTCGCCACCGGGCAGCGGATCGATCCGGGGCTCGACGCACGCGGGCAGCCGACGTCACCGTTCGCGGCGATGATCGCACGCGTCCGCGCACGGACTGCTACACCCCAGGCAGGCGTGACGGCGGCACTCCCGACCAGCGAGTCGGCCGCTACGACCAGGCCGGCGCCAGTGGGAACCCGATCGCCCTGTTCCTGGACCGGGCCCTGGCACATCTGCAGACATACTCGGGCCCGCGCGCCGGCAGCAACGCCGGATGCGCCCCGCGTCGGTGAGACCGGACGGCATGAACGCAGCTCACTGGGTTTCCACGAGGTTCGGGCCGGCGCTGAAGCGGAAGTCCCTCGCGCACAGCAACGAGGCTGACCTTGCGGCCCCAGACCGGCCATGCGCCAACAGGTGATCAAGCTGCGTCAGCGGCAATCTGCGAGCGGGATCTTTCGGGCTCGGCACTGGGCCGCGGCGCTATTTGAATGTTTCTGGGGCCGGCGTGCGGGGCGGCGGATTCTTAGGGTTGAAGAGTCGGTCGGCCGCTTCTGGGGTCATGGGATGAGCAAGGTAGTTTCCGCGGGCGGTGTCGCAGCCCAGATCGCTGAGGGCGTGAAGTTGGTCGCGATTGTTGACATGTGCGGCCGTGACCGTCCGGGCTAGGTCGTGGAACATTTCGATGAGCCAAGCGAGCGTTGTAGCGCTGGAGGCGTAGGCCGGCCGGGCGAGGTCGAGCGCATCGGTCAGGCGCTGGTCAAGGATGACGGTGCTGACTGGGGACTCGGCGAGATGCGCCGGGCCGCCGGTGTTGTTGACGGCAATCTGGATGCCGGTGCGGGCGAGCCCGTCGAGTGTGAATGCGGTGGCGTCGCTGAGGTCGTGCAGGGCGTCCTGTGCGACAGCGAGCTGCAGCCGGCTAGGCGGAAGGGCCGTGGTGTCAAGTGCCGCGACGATTGTGGTGACGACGTTGCGGTCACGGAGCTGGGAGAGTGGACAGTCGAAGGTCAGCATCGGCGGTTCTGGAGCGGATTGCCAGGTCTTGGCTCGGGAACAGGCAGTTTGGAGCAGGTGGGTGCTGAGCGGAACGAGGAGTCCGAGCTGTTCGGCGAGGGCGAGGAATTCACCGGCGGGTACGGTGCCGAGGTCTGGATGACTCCAGCGAGGAAGCGCATGCATACCGATGATCGTGTTGTCGCGCAGGCGGATGATTGGCTGATATCCAAGAGTGAAGTCGCCGCGACTCAGGGCGAGTGGCAGTGCGTTGGTAAGCTGGTGGCGGCGCATGTCCTGTGCTTCTCGCGCCTGGTCGAACAGCGTCCATGAGGTTGTGGGGTTGTCCTGTCGAGTCCAAGCCAAGGCCAGCGCCGCCGCACGCAGCAGGTCACTGGCTGTGCTTAGGTCGATTGGGCGTTCAACGACCCCCGCTCTCGCGGTGATGGACAGTTGGTTTCCGGTGGGCCAGTACTGGTGGTGGAGCATTCGTAGAGCACTGTCGGCGGCTTTGATGGCGTCGTCCGGTCCTGCGGTGTCCTCGGCGACCAGCGCGAAAGTATCGCCGCCGAGGTGTGCAAGGTAGTAGTCGCGTTCCGTGGCGAGACCGTGCAGCCGTTGTGCGGCGAGCTGCAGGATCCGGTCCGCTGTCGCAGTGCCGTGGGTGTGGTTGATGGCGCCGAACTGTCGGATGTTGAGCAGGCAGACGCCGATTCGTGTCGACGGCTTTTCACTGATGACAACGTCGAGGTAGGCGGTGAGTGCTGCACGGTTCGGAAGGCTGGTCAGGGCATCATGCAGCAGCGCGTGCCGTACTTGGTGTTGCAGCTGCATCTGGTGCGCTCGCCAAGCTTCACGCTCGTCGCGATTGACGTCCTCAGCTGCGCGGCGGGCATGATCCCGCAGCGTGGTGGTGAATCCGAGTGCCAGCTGCTCGATGAGCGCGGCGAGCCGGGCCGTAGCAGCGGCGCTGTCAATGCGCAGCTCGGCTAGGAGCCGCAGGCGCAGGATACGCATGCTGGCTCCAAGGACCTGCGGATCGGACAGGGCATTGCGCACGAGATCGCTGCCGACCTCGAAGCCTGCTTGCGGGTGGTCGGCGGGGCTGGTCAAAGCGTTCAGCAGGTTCTGGGTCAGCGTGTGCAGGATCTGAGTTCGGCGCGCCCGTCCGCCGGGGACGAAGTTCGCCCGGCTCAGGCTACGTTCCCAGGCTGCTGCGAATGTGGTGACGCGATCGTTGTCGACGAGTGGACATGGAATCGGCAGGGCCTTCTGCGGCTTATCTGCAGGAGTCTCCGGTGGAAGGCTGCTCACGACGTGTGGTTCTCCGAGGCCCCACGGTGCGATGACGGGACTCGTTGATGGCAAGCAACGTCCGTTGCCTCGGCAGGTCGAGGCAACGTGGTCGGGTGTCGCACGGGCGTCCTCCGTTCCGCCGTGGACCGGGTGCCGACGTCGTCCGGCGGCAGACCAATTGTCAATGCACCTGACACTCGAGGACTATGAAGTCGCCCGGACGGGTGAATGCCGGTCGGGCCATCGCCGGACGTGGTGTTGACCGCCAGGCGGCAGGATGCTCCCTTCAGCGGGCTGATCTGCGCGCGACGCCACCGACAGCTGAACGCTGCTCCGGATCGTCGGCGTCGTCGGGATCCTGGTGCCAGGCACTGATCGGCACCAGACCAGGGTCTAGCATTTGCCAGCCGGCGAGCAGCTCTGCCACGTGGGCTGCGGAGCGCACATGGAATGCGGTCGGCGTACGCTCGTACAACCGCCGGACGTTTTCCTGCCCGGCAGCGTCGATAGCGGGTACCGCATGGGAGATCGCCACGTAGCTGCCGGGCGCGGTGGCGTCAGCGAACTGCTGGAGGACACCCGGCGGGTCGTCGGAGTCGTCGAGAAAGTGCAGCACTGCCACCATCAGCACCGCGACTGGTTCTGACAGGTCGAGTAGCCGATTGACCTCGGGGTTGCTCAGAATGTCCTGCGGCCGCCGCAAGTCGCCTTGCGTGGCGGCAGCGAATCGGTTGTCGTGCAAAATCCGTCGGCTATGCGCGACGGCGACCGGATCGATGTCGACGTACACCACTCGCGCGTCTGCGGCCGCGTGCTGCGCGACCTCATGCACGTTGCCGAGTGTCGGGATGCCCGAGCCGATGTCTAGGAATTGCCGCACCCCAGTACTGGCCAGCCACCGTACGACCCGGCCCAGGAATGCGCGGTTGTCATGTGCCAGTTGGGATACGCCCGGCCAGACGCGTTCCGCTTCGTCGGCGAATCGGCGGTCGACCTCGAAGTTGTGGAGTCCCCCGAGCGCGTAGTCGTAGACTCGTGCTGCGTTCGGTGTGGTGATGTCTACTCCGTCCGGGACCCAATCCGGAACCAACGTGCAACCCCTTTCCGGCGGTGTCGAGCCGATGATCGCCAGCGGGCCTCGCAGACTCGCTACAGTTGCGTCAGCTCGACGCGAGCCGTCTGGCTTCTAGCGCTCTGTTCAGTCGAGTCCGCGCAGCTTGGCGGTCCGGACAAGCACGTGGACGGTGCCGACCTCCGAACCGTTCCCGCGCAGCTGGGTTGCCCGAACCGGAAGCCACGCATCGCCGTCTCCACCACGGTCGATCTGCCCGATACGTAGCCGCAGAATCCCGGCGCCGTAGCGGTAGTCAGACTCAGCCAGCACGAGGTCCACGGCGCTGTCTTTAGCCGTCATCAGCGATGGCCCGAGTCAGCCACAGCCGTCGAACCCGACCTGGCTGCAGGCCGCAGCGGCGGAACCGATGATCTGGGCTGATAGGCAGGGCGCAATGTGCACATGCATCTACGGTAGGTACGCTGTTGCATCGTTCCAACCGTCAGTCCGGCTCGAACGCGATGCCGTACCGGCTACCGAGATGTATCAAGAGGTGCCGACCGCTGCTCCCACGACGAACGTATCCGGTCCGTAGGGCGTCGCAATCACGGCGCTCGACCGATGGCGCGGAGCGCGGTAGTTGCTCGCTCGGGCGGCCGAGCCTCCGAGCGAGCAAAGCCTGAGGCTGCGTCCGTGCAATCCGGTAGGAATATGGGCCTAGTTGATTGCCGGATAGCATGTAATCCGCACGGGCTGGTGAGCTGCGAACGTCGGCAGGTCGCACGGAATCGTGAGAGCGGCATCAGCGAGCCATCGCGAGGGGGGATCGTGTCGCATCAGCCCAGCCACGATAACCTGCCCGAGCATGCCCTGCTCGCTGCGTCGGTCCAGACCGAGCCCGACGCCAGGCCGGACGAGGCGTTGCATCGATTCGCCGCTATCGCGCGGGCTGCTATCCGGGTCCCGGCAGCCCTCGTGTCGCTCATAGACGATGGCCGCCGAGCCCTGTCGCGGGAACCGGAACCTGAGGCGGCCGCGGACGACAGCCGGGAGACGAAGTCGCTGCACTCGCTTTGCCAACACATCATCACCGCCGGACTCCCGATGATCGCCAACGACGTTCGCCCCGACCCCAGAATCGCCCGGAACCCGGCGATCACTGAACTTGGCGTCGTCGCGTACGCAGGAGAGGCACTGACCGACGCCGACGGCCAGATACTGGGAATACTGATCGTCATCGACCACGCATCCCGCAGCTGGACGGCGGCAGAGCTCGAGCTGTTGATCGGGCTTGCCGCCGCTTGCTCCGCAGCACTCCGACTACAGATCACAGCCGCGCGTACGGCAACGCTGCTCAACGAACGCAGCAAGTTCAACACCGTGCTCGCCAACACCACGCTGCTCCTGGCCGCCTGCGAAGACCTGAGCGCCGCGACCACCATTGGAGCGGTCACCGAAGCCGTCGGCCGCTTCCTGCACTCTGCCGTGGCCCCCGCGTACGTAAGCCTCGGCATCGCCTACACCGCCGGCATCCAGCGGCACATCCACGTCTCCAATGTGCAGCACCCAGAGTGGCAGAGCGCCTGGCTGCACGACGTCGAGACCGGTGGCTCACCGATGCTACGAAGCTTCCGGGACAACACAGCGCTGTACTACTCGAGCACTGCCGCGCTCGCTGCCGAGTTCCCGCACCACGCTCCGCACCTGGTCGCCGCCGGCCGCACGGCGCTGGCCTGCCTCCCGTTGCCCGGTCCCGATGGACCGATCGGCGTCATCACCTTCTGGTGGGACAACCCCCACAGCCCCGACACCGCCGAACGGATCACGCTTACCACCCTCGCCGGCTACACCGCCCTCGCCGTCCAACGCGTCCTCCAGCTCCAAGATCGCATCGACGCCGCCACCACCCTGCAGCAAGCCATGCTCACCGCCCTACCCCCGACCGAAGGGCTGCAACTGGCCGCCCGCTACCACGCCGCCCACGCCGGCGATCAGGTCGGAGGCGACTGGTATGACGCCTTCCAGACCACAACCGGCGCCACCATCATCGTCATCGGCGACGTCGCGGGCCACGACATCACCGCCGCCGCGCGAATGGGCCAGCTCCGGACCACACTGCGGGCCCTCGGCCACGACCGCGACGAAAAACCCGACCAGCTCCTCACCCGCACAGATGCCAACATCCAGCAGCTCAACCTGGATATCCTCGCTTCCGCGGTCGTCGCCCGCCTCGAACCGAACCCCCTCCAGCCCGCCACGTTCGACCTGTCCTGGTCCACGGCGGGGCATCCCCCGCCCCTGCTGCAACATGCCGACGGCAGCATCGACATCCTCACCGGCTCCGACCTGCTCCTCGGCGCCGACCACACCAGGCCTCGCTGCACCAGAATCGTCACGCTGCCGCCCGGCGCCACACTGCTGCTCTACACCGACGGCCTCGTCGAGCTGCGCGAGATCGACATGCGCCAGCGCATCAGCAGACTTCGTGACCTGCTCGCCAGCCTGCACGGCCACCCGCTGGACCGCCTACTCGACACCCTCGTAGAGTCCCTCACCAGCCACAACCACGAAGACGACGTCGCTGTCATTGCCTGCCGCAACGTATCGCGGCTCCAATAAACGCACATATCGGCCATTGAGTGGGACGGCTGAGCCGCCGGGTCGGGCGTTGTCGACTGGAGCGGCTGCTGGCATACTTCGTCGAATGCACAGGCGCTTGCGGGTGGTTGCTGGCCTGCGCGAACGGGTGCGGACGCAGCCATGGCGATCGGCGGGATTCGGGGCATCGCGCAGCTGGCGCAGAAGCGGCGGAACCGGCTCGCTAAGGACCGGCGCAACGGCCGCCATCGAGCAACGGCGGGGCCAGACCTGGCGCTCGCTGACACAATGCGAACCCGGTGATCAGCAAGAAGTCGCAGACGCCGCGGGACGTCACGCACTGGTCGACTCGGTCCCTGGCCGCCGAGGTCGACTTGTCGCAGATCGCGATTTCGCGGGCCTGTCGGGCGTTCGGGTTGCAACGCACTGGGGAAGCTCAATGGTCACGTCGCGACTTCAGGGGTCGTGTCAAATCTGCGGATACGGGCCGGAATATCGGGTAGTCGAGTCAGCTATGACGCATCCCGCAACGTGGTGGTGCCCGATCTGCGCTTCCTTCATGGAACCCGCGTGGATAAGGTCGGCTGGCCAGCTAGCCTACCACCGCTTCGGGCGTCCACCGTTTGTCGCGAGGCACGGTTTGATTCCTGTCGCGTCCGAGCCAGTGAACGGGTCGGACATCCAGGTAGCCGGCCAGTCCTCGCAGCACAGCGCGACGCCTTGATGATCAGGACATGTCATTGCCAGGCCGACTGACCGACCGAGTAACGTTGCTGCTCTGAGCGTTTGCGGCGCTCTACACCCGGACGTCTTCTTACCGACGGTTGCAGCTTCGAGCGTGTCTGCTGGTGTCAGCATGGTGTCTGCGACTGCGGCGTTGCTGTAGCGCAATTGGGCTTGCGCAACGGTTGGGCATTGCTTCGCAAAGCATGGCCCTAGGCACGGCAGGTCTTCGCCATCGTCCCAGCGCATATGGCTGGCGGTAAGCCGAACCACCCGACAATCATTCGCTCGCCCTGCTCGATCCTGTCCGAGTGGTCCTGGCTGTTTTCTGGTGGCGTTCCCTGTCCGTCGGTCCAGCAGGGTGGCACGGTGGAGGAAAGGGCACGAGCCGAACCGTCCGGAGCCGAGGAGGGATGACATGTTCCGCAAACGGGGAGGCCATCGCCGACGGCGCTTGGGTCGTGTCGATGCTACGGCCGCGCCCGGCTTCGACAGGCTAGCCGACGTACGCGTCCGGCGATGCGGCCGCCATTACCGTGCAGCAGTTCGCTGAGGCATCACTGGCGGTAATCACCGGCCGCAGTATCGGCGAATCCCGGTACTGCAAACCGGGGCTGGTCAGTATTCACGTCTTTCGTGGCCGGGAGACAGCCCTGATACGTGGTGGCCGCGCAGGTCCTGCAGAGGCAGGATGACCTTACTTCTGGCATCGCAGGCACCGCGGCCGCCGCGAATTCAGTCGACCGCCTGGTCACTCGTCGGCGAGGAGTACCTCAACGCGCACCTGCCGGCACTGTTTCGTAAGTCGCCGGCTGACTGCTGGACTGCGGGCTTGCCCGCGCCTCCTTTGAAAGGGGAGTCCTCAACATGTCTGCGAACGCATCCGGCCCGTCCGTCGCATATCGCATCAGCCCGGCCTGTGAACAGCTCACCCGTGCCGTGCTCGCCGCCGCCCACGCGCCATCCATCCTTAACACCCAGCCGTGGCGCTGGCGAATCACCCACGACAGTGCCCTGCTCTTCGCTGATCGACGCCGTCAACTCTCGCACCTCGATCCGAGTGGCCGACTGCTCACACTCAGCTGCGGCGCGGCCCTGCACCACGCCTGCATTGCACTCGCCGCCACAGGTATCGACATCGGCGTCGACATCTTCCCAGACGGGGGCGACACCGACTTGCTCGCCGTATTGCACTGCCAAGGCCCGGCCGCGCCCTCGGCCCGTGCCCAGCGGCTGCGCCGGGCTATCGTTGCCCGCCGCTCCGATCGGCGTCCCTTCAGCGCTCGCCCCGTGCCCCAGGAGCGGATCGATCGGCTGGTCCGCGCCGCCCACCACGCTGGCGCTTGCCTGCACATGGCCCGATCCCAGGACCTGGGCAATCTGGCTCTCGCCGCCGGACAGGCCGCCGATGCCGTGCTGACCGACCCGGCCTGCCGCGCCGAACTCAGCGCCTGGATGCGGGAACCCGGTATGGGCAATGACGGCGTGCCCGTCGACACCCTCGCGCCACTCGGCGGCCGCCGCGTCCCCGCCCGCGACTTCACCGCTCTTGGGTTTGGCGCCCGCGTTGACACCGGCGATCGCGAAGCCCGCTACGGCATCGTCGTCACCAACGGCGACGGACCCCACGACTGGCTCGTCGCCGGCAACGCCCTCTCTGCTGTGCTGTTGACCGCCACGACCGAGCACCTCGCCACCTCGCCGATGAGCGACCTTGTTGAGCAGGAAGTCGCCCGCCACACCTTGCGCAGGACCATCGGCGGCGTCGGTTACCCAGCCATCGGCGTCCGCATCGGGCTCCCCTCCGCCGGCCCGCCGCCACCCCGCGTCCCGCGCCGACCTGGCACCGAATTCATCGAGGTCGTTGCCGATGAGGTAGCCACAGGCGGCGATGAGCTGGTGCCACCATCTGCGCGGGCTGGCTAGCCATTACCGGAGGCTTTCCGTTTCCCGCCGCGGGACTGTCATGACAGTGAGCGGTGCCCGCCTCGCCGGTCCCGCTACCGCGGCACTTGGCTCACAGCGTGCGGGTTGTCGCGGGGGTTGGTCCGCGTGAGCGCGGCAGCCGAACGGCCGCCTTCGGCCGGCTCGTGTCCGGTCAGGGTGCGCACGGTTGGCACCGCTGTTGGTAGCAGCGTCCGTGCCTCGGTACCCGCTGGTGACAGCATGGCGACTCGAGACGGCAGGCTGGCGCTGCAGCGCACCGCTCAGACGACGATGGGTGGTGCGCTCAAAAGGGTGTGCTACTGATGCGGTGGGTCTACTGGGATTGTGACGATCAGGCGTGTGCCGTGGTTGGCCGGGCTGTTGACTTGTATCGAGCCGCCGAGGGCGGTGACGCGATCGATGAGGCCGCGGATGCCGGAGCCGGTGGTGGGGTCGGCGCCACCGATGCCGTCATCCCGGATTCGCAGGCTGAGTGAGCGGTCCTCGATGGTGGCCTCGACGCGCACGTGGGTTGCCTGTGCGTGCTTGGTGGCGTTCGTGAGTGCCTCGGCGGCGACGTAATAGGCGCTCGTTTCGACCCGTTCCGGCAGTCTGCGCGGCAGGTTGAACTTCAATTCGACCGGAAGAGGGGCTCGGCGGGCAAGTGTCTTGAGGGCAGGTCCAAGTCCGCGCTCGGTGAGGATCGCTGGATGGATGCCGTGCGACAGTTTGCGGAGTTCGTCGATGGCGCCGGCGAGTTCTGTGTGGATGGCGGCCAGATCGCCGGCAACGTCCGGTCGGCCGGGGGCGAGGTTCTCCTCGAGTCGTCGCACGTTGAGCAGGAGGGCGAGCAGGCGCTGTTGCGTGCCGTCGTGCAGGTCGCGTTCAACTCTGCGCCGGCCCTGATCGCTGGCTTCGACGATGCGGATGCTGGCATTGGCGAGGTCGGCGCGGGACTGTATGTCGGAGATGGCCAGACCGGCGAGATCGGCGAAGTCGGTGGCGCGGTCGGCGGCGGGCCGGGGCCGATCGTCGGCGCCCAGTGCCAGGAGGACACCCCATGGCTTGGCCTGCACCGCGACTGCGGCGGCCGCGATGAGGCGTGCTGATGCGGGATCGGCCGGTGCGCCGGCCTGTGGGATGGGCAGGCGAGTGCCGATCGGGACCGGCGGCTCGTGTTCGCTCCAGGCGGCGACCACAGTGCCGACACCGCCGGTCTCCGCGCACTCGGGCTCACAGCGCACCAGCATCGTAGTGTCGGCATGCAACAGGCGGCCCACTTCCTCGGTCACCGCGCTGAACACGACGTCCGGCGGTGAGGTCCGGGCGACCAGGGTGGCGACACGTCGTAGTGCGTGCTGTTCCGCAAGAAGGCGGCCGACGTCGGTGCGGTGCCGTTCGAGGGAGACTGCCATGGCGTTGAACGATCGTTGGAGCTGACCGATCTCGTGCGGGCCGTGATCCGGCATCCGGGTCGACAGGTCGCCTCCGGCGAGCTGGTCTGCTAGGCCGGCAACGGCGCGGACCGGCCGGACGATGCGGCGCTGGACGTACGCGGCGAAGGTCAACACCGCCAGGACGGATCCGGCCAAGCCCGCCGCCGCGACGCTACGGGCCCAGACAGTGTCGCCGTTGGCTGCGGCCGTCTGCCGTGCGGCGTCGGCCACCTCGACGACAACGAGCTCGGCGAATTGGGTGTGGATCGCGTCGAGGCGGGCCTGGTCGCTGAGCAGGGCGGCGGACGTGAGCGGTGGAGCATTGCTGCCAGGATCCAGAACCGGCATGGCGGTCAGGTACGTGGCGATGTCCTGGTTGAGGTCGCGAACCCGGGCCTGCTCCGCCGCCGGGTCGCCGCTGACCAGTTCGGCAAGCTGTGCCATCTGCTTGGGGATCGCCGCGCGGGCCTGCTGCCAGGAGCTGATGAACCGGGGATCGTGGGTGATGGTAAACCCGCGCTCGCTGCTGGCCAGCTCGAGCACGGAGCTCTGCAGCTGACCCGCGCCGATCAAAGCCGCCTGCGACGCGCGCGCCGAACGAACCTGCTGATCAAGTCTTGCCACCGCGTCGAGCATGGTGACGAGAACCGTGCTGACTAGCACTACGAACACCAGAGACAGTATCGCCACCTGGCGAGTGAACCCCTCGCGCAGCACGGACCGGCGCGGCGGACCGGCGGTTCGCCGCGTGCGGGGCTGCATCGCGAATCCTGTTTGCATACGGGTGACGAGGCCGACGTATGACCGTCCCGGGTCGGATTTCGGCGACCTTCCTGCTGCGTTGCCAGCGCTGGCACGTCGGACGCCTTGCCGTCCTCCATTCTTGCCACTGCTGCGGCTGCCCGCCAGTGCCGCACGTCGAGGTGCCGCGGGATTGCCGCTTGATGGTCTCGGCGGTGCGTACGTGGCGGCATCACCTGCTCGATCGGCCGGCGTGGAGAAGGGTGCTGCTGTGGCGAGGTGTGCGCCGTCCGATGCCGGCGATCGACGGTGCAGCAACTGACCATTGGCGGTGCGAGGCGGTCAGCGCTGCACAGCTGTGCGCTGCCGGCACGTCACCGTCTCGGTCCAGCGTCGCTTCCATCTTGAGACCGAGTCCACTCGTCGAGGCGAGCGCACAGCCTAAAGCGGAGTCAGGGTTCCCTTACGCTGGGCGGCAGCGCGAGCCCCGCTGGGCATGCCGAGCGGTCCGACCGAACCCTGACCTGCTGCTGTCCCCTGAGGAGTCGCGTAGCGGCCCCGCGGCCAGCGCACGACAGTGATCTCGCGACCGGGATAGAAACGGCTGCGTTGGATCGGCTCGTGGCGCGATGTAGCGCGTCCGCGACCTCAGGCTCGGACAACCAGAGGGATCGCGGACGCACATCGACTGTACGAGTGTGTGTGGCAGGCGTTGACTGGGTCGGGGTGTTCTCATGCGGTGGGAGTGAGGTCCGGGTGATGGCCCGTGGCGGCTGTCGGCGCGGCGCCGGCTGAGGACAGCGTCCTGGTCCTGCTGACCGTGAGCGGGCGCTCATGTCGAGAAAGCCGTCGAATCCGATGTCGTCGTCCCCGACTTGAACCACGGCCACCGGCAGCTGGCTGGGCTGCGGGCCGTCGGTATCACCGCGTGGTTCGGCGGCCACCTCGTGCTCGACCGCGTTTCGCTGCACATGTACGCCGGCGGGTCACCGCGCTCATCGGGCCGTCCGGGTGCGGCAAGTCGACGTTCCTGCGCATCCTGAACCGGATGCACGAGATGGTGCCGTCAGCTGCAATGGCCGGGCAGGTCCTGCTCGAGAGCGAGGACATCTACGACCCGCACCGTAAGCTCACCGAAGCGCGGCGCCAGATCGGCATGGTGTTCCAGAAGCCGAACCCGTTCCCGGCCATGTCCATCTACGACAACGTCGTCGCCGGTCTCAAACTGACCGGCCAGCGCGCCAGCCGCGGGGTCATGGACGAGATCGTGGAGGAGTGCCTGGTCCGCGCCGGCCTGTGGCGGGAGGTACGCGACCGGCTGCGCGAGCCCGGCGGCGCGCTCTCCGGTGGCCAGCAGCAGCGGCTGTGTATCGCCCGATCCCTGGCGATCCGGCTCCGGGTACTGCTGATGGACGAGCCGTGCTCGGCCCTGGACCCGACGTCGACGCGCGTGATCGAGGAGACCATCGCCGAGCTGGTCCAGGACGTCACGATCGTGATCGTCACGCACAACATGCAGCTGGCGGCCCGTGTCTCCCAGCAGGCCGTCTTCTTCCTCGCCGAGGCGAACCAGCCCGGCCGCGTCGTGGAGTACGGCCCGACACCGGCGATGTTCGGAAGCCCGCGCGACCCGCGTACCGCCGACTACGTCCGGGGCCGCTTCGGGTGATGTGTGGTCTTCCGGTCACCTCACGTCGCGCCCGTGTGTCGGCTTGGCGAAGCACGCCGAGATTGGGCCAACCTCGCGCTGCGGCGCGACGACCACGGCGGGGCTGCGCCCGCAGGGCAGCAAGCTGAACGACCTACTCGGGGTGGTGTTCGCTGCGCGAGATCTGGCATCGCCTCTGGGCTTCTCCCGGGCGACACGGCGACCGGACTTGCCGGCTCCTGCGACGCCGGGACCTGGCGCGCATTGACGCCGTGCATGGCACGGCGAAGCCGTCTGCGAGCGCCCGACCGCCGATCCCGGCGCGTTCGTCGAAGGGCGCCTGATCCCAGTCGACCGGCCGGACCTCGACCTGGGCGCGGCAGCCCGGCTGCGGTGACGCACCGGGGACCGGTCCTCTGGGTGATGCCGCGGCCAGGCGGCGCAGCACTGCCTCGATGAACGGGACCTCGCCTGGCCCAGCAGCGGGGGCGGCCAATGCCCGTCGACATGGCGAAATCGTCGATGCGGGCCAGCATGTCGATGATTGGCTTGGCCAGCCTCACCCCGCCCACAACTCCGACTCGCGGGAGGCCACGTTAACCGGGATCAAGATGCTTGGAACGCCAACTGTGCGCCTGCGGCGATCTCGACCTCCTCCGCAAACGCGTTCTCCACACGGCGTGACCAGGAGGGACCAGATCCGATCAATTAATGGGGGCCAGAACCCCGATTCAGCCACTGCTGACACACGGTCGACGCCGGCAACCCCCTTCGGGTTCTAGCTGACCGGTGGAAACAGCAATCATGACCTATCGACACGTCGTACACCTCTGTCCGGCCCTTTCAGGCGGGCAGAATGCTGGGCATGAACGACCACGATGACGTCAGCATCGATGCAGACGGCGCACCGCATGCGGGCGAACCATCCCGCGGCGCTGCGGCATCCGCGCGCTGGGCGCCGCCGCCAGCATATGTGGCCGAGACATCTCGCGCCGCGGGCCCGTCCGGACACTGGGCGCGTCCGCCTGATCCGGTCGGGGTCCTCAAACCGACGCTCGGCAACGTCGCCCTGGCGCTCGCCGTCGGGTCGGTGCTGCTGGCCCGCTGGGACTTCGGCGCACCCGGGCTGTTCGCGATTATCGTGGCGGTGGTACATCTCAGGGAAACCACACACCAGCAACCCGGCCGGCGGCGGGCGATCGCCGCGCTCTGCCTAGGTACGCTAGTGTCGTGAGTCGTTAATGCGTGTGCAGTAGCGGGCGATGGATTCGAGGATCTGGTCGGCGGTCTTGGTCCAGACATAGGGCTTTGGGTTGTTGTTCCAGGCCTCGATCCAGGCGCGGATGTCGGTGTTGAGGGCGCGGACGGTGCGGTGAGTGCCGCGTTGGAGTTTCTTGGTGGTCAGTTCCCCGAACCAGCGTTCGACGAGGTTGAGCCAGGATGCGCTGGTCGGGACGAAGTGCAGGACGAACCGCGGGTGGGCGGTCAGCCAGCGCTTGATGGTCGGGGTTTTGTGGGTGGAGGCGTTGTCCAGCACCACGTGCACGTCCAGGTCCGCCGGGACCTGCCGGTCGAGGGTCTGGAGGAACTTCTTGAACTCGATCGCGCGGTGCCGGGCATGGAGGGAGCCGATCACCTGGCCGGTGGCCAGGTCGAGGGCGGCGTAGAGGCTTGAGGTGCCGGCCCGGACGTAGTCGTGGGTGGCGCGGGCCGGGGTGCCGGGCAGCATCGGCAGGACCGGGGCGGTGCGGTCCAGTGCTTGGATCTGCGACTTCTCGTCCACGCACAACACCACGGCGCGTTCCGGCGGATCGAGGTACAGCCCGACGACATCACGGACCTTGTCGATGAACAGCGGGTCCTTCGACAGTTTCCACGCGTCCTGCCGGTGCGGCTGCAATCCGAACGCCCGCCAGATCCGTGAGATCGCGGTCTGCGACAGACCGACCTCAGCAGCCAACGAGCGGGTCGACCAGTGCGTGGCGTCCTTCGGTGTCGTCTCGAGGGTTGTGGTGATCACCCGCTCTACATCAGCGTCGGCGATCGTGCGGGGCCGGCCGGGCCGCGGCTCGTCCAGCAGGCCGTCGAGCCGATCACCGGCGAACCGGTTCCGCCACTTCGTCACCGTGCTACGCGAAACGCCGAGTTCCTCGGCGATCTGCCCGTTCGCGGCCCCGCCGGCAGCCGCGCAGGCAAGGACCACCCGCGACCGCAACGCCAGGGCCTGCGCACTCGAGGGACGACGCGACCACGCTAGCAACTGCTCTCGCTCGTCATCAGTAAGCACGATCGGTACTGCTGTCGGCAACGGCATAACACACCTGTACCCACTGACGACGATTTAACGACTCAGGACACTAGCGCTCCTGCCGTCAGCGCTGCTCAGCCTCGACTTCTACGTCAACGGCCCGCTGTCGCGCTGACCACCCGCATCGAGCCCGATGTCGGCGTCGTGAGCTCCACGTCGCTGATGACCGGCCGTTGCAGCTCGGGCGGCAGGGCAGCTTGCAGGCAGCAACGGTACCTGGCCGTGACCCGGTCGACCGTGTCGGAGAGGTGCTTCACCAGATGCCGGCGATCGGCGATCTACCGGGCTTGCGGCGCGGCGCGCGGTGCCGAATCGGCCGAGGCACCACCTCGGTCACGGCAGATGATCTTGTACCTCGGGGTGCTGCTGCGGCCAGGCGGCGAACGCCTCGGCGGTGCGGTCGGGCACTGCCGCGACCGGACGGCGGTGGCGATGCTGATCGGCCCAGTGCTGTAGCGGCGCCTGCGGCCCAGGGCGAAACCGTCTACGCCTAGCACGACTGGAGTTACTGAGGTAATCACGGGCGCGCTGCGAGGAGTCATATCAGCGTCATCCGGCCGACCCGCACCACCAGGCGCTGGCCGGCCCGTCCACCCCACGCCGTGGCGAACGCCGGTAAGTGCTGCTGCACCAGGATGCACAACGCCGCGGCGGATCGTGACGCCATCAACCTGCTCGGACAAGATCTTCCGCGCGTACGTGTGGGTGTCGCAGAAGAACCGGGCCATCTTGAGGTGTAGCAGCATCTCACTGCCTCCGACCGCGGCGTCAAGCAACCGCCGCTGGGACGGTTATGGACCCGCCTCGACGCGGCACCGCATGAGGAACACGGCGCCGCCTTGGCTGCCGCCTCGGCATACACACGCGCACCGACGCGCCGGTCGGCCGAACATCCAGCACGCGAAAGCAGCCAGATGCGGGAACACGATCGGGACAAGATCAAGATTCGGCACGGCCAACGTTCAGCAAACAACGACGTTCGATCAGCAAACCTCTGCCAGGGCCATTGCCAGACGTCCGTTGCCACGGATCGGGCCTGGCCGACCTGGCCGGCGCGTACCCGGACCGGCGCTCCGGCTGCCAGCAGCGGGTCGCGATCGTGCGGGCGCTGATGAACGTGCCGCGGCTGCTCGACGAGGTCACCTCGGCCCTCGGTCCCGGAGTTGGTGGGGGATGTGCGCGCCCAGATCCGAGAGCCGTGCGCGGACAGGATGACGATGCCGCCGGCGACCCACGAGATGGGCCTCCCGCCGGGCTGCCGACCCGGTGTGCTTCTCGACGACGGTGTCCTGGTCGAGCTGGGCCCGCCGGAGCGGGTTTCGGACGCGCTGCGGGAGCCGGGCACCCGGCGGCTCCGCATCGTCGAGTCCGGCGGTTGCCGGGACCGGCTCAGCGGAAGTAGTGGCCTTGGCGCAGGTCCTCGATCAGCCGCGGGCCGGCTGGTTGCCAGCCGAGCAGCTCGCGGGTGAGCTGCGCCGAGGCGGGCCCGTCGGTGGCCCAGAATCCGGCCAGCCAGCCGAGGTGCGCGCCGGCCTCCTCGGCGGTGACGGAGCGGACGGGTAGGTCCAGGCCTACGGCGATCGCAGTGGCGACGTCGCGGATCGGCACGCCTTCGTCCCCGACGGCGTGCAGGACTGAGCCGGCGGGCGCTGCCTCGAGGGCGAGGCGGAACAGCCGGGCAGCATCGTTGCGGTGGACGGCCGGCCAGCGGTTGGTGCCGTCGCCGACGTACACCGCGGCACCGGTGTCGCGGGCCCGGCCGACGGCGGTCGCGACGAAGCCGTTGTCGCCGTCGCCGTGGGTGGCCGGTGGGAGACGGACGACCGAGGAGCGGACGGACTGCTCGGCGAGGGCGAGGACGTAATGGGCGTTGGCGATCCGGCCGTTGCCGCCGCTGATCGGGCCCTCGCCGGCGTCCGGTGAGCCGTCGCGCTCGGTGGCGACGGTGCCGGGCGGCAGGCCGAGAACGCCGAGGATGCCAGAGGCGATGACAAGCGGGCGGTCGCTGCCGGCCAGGGTTTCGCCGAGCGCGGTGATCGCGGCGCGGTCGGTGTCGGTGGCGCCGAGATAGTCTCCGGCGAACGCGATGTCGTGGCGGAACGCCAGGTGGATCACGCCGTCGGCGTCGGCCGCCGCGGCGCGTAGGGTCTCGAGGTCGTCGAGCGTGCCCGGCACCGGCTTCGCACCCATGCCCTGCACCGCGCGGGCGGCGGCGTCCGTGCGGGCCAGGCCGGCGACGGTGTGGCCGGCGGCGATGAGGTCGGGCACGAGTCCGTGGCCGACCCAGCCCGACGCTCCGGTGACGAAGATGTGCATGGGATGACCTCCACCGAGTTCATAGAACGGTCGTACAGGAAATTATGCTAGTACAATCGTTCTAGAAATAACAAGTGAGGAGAATCGCGATGGCGCGGCGGGTCAACCATCAGCGACGGGCCGATCTGCTCGACGCAGTGGTCCGGTACGCGGTCGAGCACGGCTTCGCCCAGCTGTCTTGGCGCCCCGTGGCGGGCGACCTTGGGGTGTCCACCACGACGCTCGTGCATCACTTCGGCACGAAGGAGCAGATGGTTGAGGCAGTCCTCGGCCGGCTGCGCGAGCGGGCCTTCGCCGCGGCTACCGAGGCGGTGGGGGAGCAGCCCACCCTGGCCGCGGCGGCGCGGGCGGCTTGGATCCGGACCGCCGATCCGGCCCAGGCGGCGGAGTTCCGGCTGTTCTTCGCCGTGTACGGGCGGGCGCTGCAGTCGCCGGAGCGGTTCGCGGGCTTCCTGGACCGGGTCGTGGCCGACTGGAAAGACTCCCTGATCCGCGCGCAGGGCCCGCACGCCGACCCGGCGGCCGCGGCCCGGACCGCCACGCTGGTGATCGCGACGATCCGTGGCCTGCTGCTGGACCTGCTCGCCACCAACGAGCGCGATCGGGTCCAGGACGCCGCCGAGCACTTCCTGGCGACCCTTGAGACGGGCTGAACGTTCTGATCAGGCTTCCCAATCGAGCTGGTGCTCGGGCAAGGAGACAATGCGGCCGTTGGCGATGACGGCGGCGCGGGTTTCGGTGTCCATGGGGTGCATCGCGGAAGATCTAGCCGATGACGCGATCGGGTCGTCGCGGACATCGGCCTACCAGCCGCCGTCGGGGTGCAGCGTGCGGGCCAGCGCCGCGGCCACCGCGTCGGCGGCGAAGTCGATGACGGTCCAGACCTTAGCTGCCTTGCCGCTGCGCCGCCGGTGATGTCAAGCCAGTAGACGCACCGATGCAGGTGCCCGGCGGCTCGACCCTGACGTGCACGTCAAGCCTTACGGCGCCGACGGTCTGCGACCCGGAAATCGTGCAGGTTAGTGACCCCACGATCGCCGCGGATTGGGCGCATGGAATTGAGTGAGCAGGGGTAGCCCGGTGCGGCCGAGCGGGCGGTCACCACGGCAAACTGGCCGAGTTTGGTGGTTGCTGCGTCGCCGAACGCTGTTGGGTTTGCCAGCCACGCCGCGCCCAATCTGGCGCTGTCATGAGTACGGCGGTCACCTCGAACAGTTGCGGCTCGTGGCGGTGTGGTCCATATCGGACGAACCCGGTGACGAGGTACCACATTCCCGAGCGGACCCGTTGGCTGGGAAACCAACTGTCCTGGTTCTGCGTAGCGCCATCCCAGCGGATCCACGCCTTCGTGCCTGTGCGGGCATGCTGGTGGATGCTGACGACCTTGCCGAGCCGGGCGTCCGGATACCGCTGCCGCATTGTGAGGATCTGATTCCATTGCGCAGCGCCGCCCGCTACCTGGCCTGGGCTCCGACGGAACCAGAAGTACAACACCAGGCCGACAGGTACCCAGAACGCAGCGAAACAACAAACGTACGAGAGGAGGTCCTCGATCTTCATCGATCGCTACCCTGCCACACGATTCGCGGCAGCGCTGTCCCTGTGACTTGACCGGCCGGGGCGGCTCCGTCCGTGACGGCCGGACCTGACGCACTGCCGAGACGCTGCTGCTGACCGTCTATCGTGGCACGCGGCCGGCGTAGATCCGGGGCCGGCCGTGGCGGAACTCCGCGGAACTGCTGGCCGCGCCGCAGCCACAGCGGCACCACCGTCAGGTCCCTGAGCCCGAGCAGAGCTGCCGGTAAGCTCACGCCAACGACGCCAGAGAACCTGTTGCATCAAGCGCAACAATGTTGCATCGAGATTCATCCGCAGGTGGGATAGTTGACCGACTCCGAGCAGATCTAGAACATGACCCGGTCAGAGGCCTCGCGATCGCCGTTTACGTGTTGCATCTGATCCAATAATTCCCGTTTACGCCGGTACGAATCGGACTCCGGGCAGAGCTGACATGCCAAGATCAGCGGAGCACCTCGCTTCTCCGGATCGCGTCGGCCGCAGTATCGCTCCCCGCAGCATGTGCCCGCCGGACGCGGCCGCTCCTCCGACATGCGCGGCCGCCGCAATCGAGGTTCGCGCCCGGTCTGGCAGGGTGCCGGCCACATCGCTCGGCCGGGCGATGCGACCGCCCTCCTGGCCGTTGACGGCCGTCGTGTGTGATGCCGCGTCGACCCGATCGGCGACGTCGGGCGCCCTCGTGCTCGTCAAGCGCGGCGCCGAGATCGCACCGGCTGCAGCAGTGGACCCGCGGCATGCCCGCGCGGTACCGCACGAGCTCGCGCCGGTGCTCGGCGCGGGCTTGCGGCGGGGCAGCGTGGTTGCGGTGGCCGGGTCCGGATCGCTGCTGCTGAGCCTGATCGGGGCCGCACAGGCGGCGGGAGCCTGGGCCGCGATCGTCGAAACAGACACTTCGGCGCGACAGCGGCAGTCGAGCATGCCATTGAAATCGAACGATTGACCCTCGTGCCGGAGCATGGTGCTGACTGGGCGACGGTCGCCGCGGCGCTGATCGACGGCCTGGACCTCGTGGTCCTGCATCTGTCCGCGGCAGTCCCGGCCGGGTTGGCGGAACGGCTGCGGACCCGGGGCCCGGGCGAGCGGGTGCGTGCTGATCGTGGCCGGCCCAGCCCGCGGCGAGCAGGTCTGGCCCGGACCGGACCTGCTCCTGGAAACCATCGGCCGAACGTGCCGCGGCCTGGGCGACGGCCAGGACCGGCTACGCGACCCCTGGGCGGCGCACCTGATCGCCGACGCCGAGTGGGCATCCCGCCAGTCCCGGACCGCCTAACGCGCCGCGGTGCGAGGGCAGGCACGGGCAGCGGATCACTGAGACGCGGCGATGAGCACCACCCGGTCGGCGGGATACACACTCACCAGGCCGGCGCTGTCGGTCACCGTGAGCAGCGGGATCTGCGGCCGACAGCCGTGTTCGGCGGCCTCGGGCCGCAGTGGCATCCGCGCCCCGACCGCCGCCCCCGCCGGTAGCGGCACCGGCGCCCGTTCGACCTGCGCCGCGACTTGCGCCGCGAACCCGCGCCGCTTGATCACCAGCCCTTCCCCGCGCAGGACCTCCAGGGCCGCCCGGACCGTGTCACGGCCACACTCGTACTCGACGTATAGCTGCTGCTCGGACGGCAGCGCCGAACCCGGCGGATACCGGCCGGACACGATCGCGTCGCGGATGCTGGCCGCGACGACCAGGTACCGCACCACTCCCAACCCACGGGCATCCATGCCCCGATATTAGGGCCGTGTGGCCCTAATATGGAAGATGAGTGGCGGTCCATGCTGGCGCCTGGGCGGAGGGCGGCAGGGGCTCGCCGATGTCGACGAGCGCGCCGGGCGGGACGCCGTCACGCAGCAGGGCCAGGCCGTGCCGATGGTGCCCGAGCAGCGCGGGAGGTCGCATGCGACGGCGGAAGGCGGCGGTGAACGGCACCCCGATGTAGACCGCGGCCTCGCCGGTCGGCCATGCCGGGTCCAGGACCTCGCCGTCGGCGGTGATGCACCAGGCGTGCCGGACACCGATCGGCAGCCCGGCCGGCAGCGCCACCCCCTGGGCGTAGGCGTGACCGGCCTGGGCCGACAACTCGCTGGCGTCCGCGAGGCACCGGCCCGGCTGGCCGCGCTGGTCGGCTGGGTCGAGCGCGCCGCGTGCAGACCGGTGGAAGGCGCGGGCGTGGTGCAGGATCAAGCTTTCGAATGACCGATGCCGCCAGGTGCGGGCTTCGTCGGGGCCTTGCTGCTCAGCCAGCCGGGCCACGACGACCAGCGGCGTCAGTAGTCGATTGAGCTGGTCGCCGGCGAACCCCTCGGGCATCACACCGGCCGACAGTACGGTACCGGACGCCCGTCGGGGGACGGTTCGCGTGCAGCGACGTGGAGGACGACGCACCCGGGCCGCGGCCGATGCAACCCGGCGGGAAAGGGTCGTACCCCGGTTGTAGGGTGACCCGCGTTCCCGCGATGGCTGCAGCCGGGCGGCCAGGCCCGGCATCCGCCGCTGCCGGGTGTCGTTGTTGGCGAAGGATGTTGCTGGTGCAGACCGACTTTCCACTGACGGTGGTGGGTGATCCGGGCCGGCCCGCCGAGTTCGTGGCGCTGGCCCACGGATGCATCACGGAACTTGCGACTGCGTTGCAGGTGCCGGGTATCGCGATCATCGTCCGGGTGGTCGACGACTTCGTCGCGGTGGTCCTCGACGCCGCCGCCCGTGGCGAGCTGCCGAACTCCGGCAGCTACCACCCGCAGCGGGTCGCCGGTACGGCCGCGGCCAAGAACGTGGTCATGGCCGTCGACTACTCCGCGGTCGAGATCTGTTCGACGCGGGGCTGCTGACCGACCCGGAGGTCACACCCGGGCACCTGTTGTGGCTGACCCTGCACGAGTTCATGCATCCGGTGTCCGGCCGGCTTCGGGCGGTCTGCGGTACCGACCTGACCGCCTCGTCGAACAGCCGCTGCGCCGAGGCGCGGATGATCGCCTACCGGGCCCTGGAGGAGCTGCGCTGCGACCGGCTTGCCGGCGCCCTGCTCGGCCTGACGGCGACGGTCACCCGCGACGACGGCACGACCCAGCCGCTGACCTTGGCCCGGCTGAACGACCTCGGCTACACCCTGTCGCTGCACGCGGCGCTCGATGACCACGTCTACCCCGGCTGGGCGGACCTCGTCGACCGGTACCGCACTTGGCAGATCCCAGTCGAGCAGGTGTGGAACGACCTCGTCCACGCCAGCGACGGCGTCATCAACATGTTGGGCCGTGCCCAGGCCGAGGTCGAGTCGATCGGGCACACCAGCGTGTTCCACGGCGTCGAAGAGCACCCCGCCGTACGGCTCTACCTCGGCCCGGCATAGCAGCAGGTCACGGATGCCGTGGCCGGGCAGCCCGTCCTCGCGCCCGCCGCGGAGTTCGCCTTCCAGGAACAGCAGGTCCTCGACGCGGCCGAAGCCGCCATCCTCGATCTCTGGCTCCGGCTCGGTGTCGAGCTCACCACGACCGAAGGCGAGATGCGGCTCACGGTGGCAGCTCCAGACCTGGATCCAAGCCAGCACGCTGCGCTGTAGCGCGCTCGGTATCCGCAACGGCCGCGGTGGTGAACGCGATCGGCGCGTCGAACGCCGCCCGCCGTGCCGCGCGGCGCAGCACCGCCAGGACGGCGCCGCCGAGGACGGCCACGGCCACGCCGTTGGTGATGGCCCGCCCGGTGTCCCACCCGAGGGACGACGTGGTGGCGGTGAACAGCACGAACCGGTGCAGGTTCTCCAGCAGCGGCGCGCCGGCCAGGTAGGAGAGCTGGGTGTCGGCGGCTGGGCTGAACGGCCAGAACCACATGTTCATGTGGAACCCGTACGCGTACGCAGACACCGCGGCGTAGCCGGTAAGCATGGCGATCTCGGCCCGGCCTGTGAGCCGGCGCGGGAGGAGACCGGCGCCGAGGCCGACCCAGGACGCGGCGAGCATCTGGAACGGCAGCCACGGCCCGACCCCGGCGGTCAGCAGCGCGGACGCGAACAGCGACGTCGAGCCGAGCAGGAACCCGAACCCCGGCCCGAACACCCGCCCCGCCAGCACCAGCAGGAAGAACACGGTTTCGATCCCGGCTGTCCCGGCGCCGAGGGGCCGCAGCGCGGCGTTGACCGCCGACAGCACGCCGAGCATCGCCACGGCCTTGGTGTCGAGGCCGCCGTCGATCAGCTCGGCGACCATCACCGCGACCAGGACCGGCAGGAGCACGACGAAGATCAGGGGTGCATCGGCGGTGCGGGCGACGGCCTCGGGCTGGGCGGGGACGAACAGCGGCCAGAAGAACGCGGCCAGGCTCGCCGCCGAGGCCAGGGCCAGCACGACCGCGGCGCGGGCCTGCACCCGGACTGGCCGGCTCACGCCAGGGCCTCGGCGACGTCGGCGACGGTGAGCCACGGCTGCGGGTGCAGGATCTTCGCGACCTGCGGGGCGAACGTCGGCGACGCGGCCACGATGCTGGCGGTCGGGCCGTCGGCGACGACCTCGCCTTGGGCCATGACCACGACCCGGTCGGCGAGGGCGGCGACGAGCTCGACGTCGTGGGTGGCGACGACGACCACGGTCCCGGCTCCGGCCAGACGGCGGACGATCGTGGCGAACCGGTGCTTGGCGGTGTAGTCCAGGCCCCGGGTCGGCTCGTCGAGCAGGAGCACCGGCGGTGCGGCGGTGAGCTGGACGGCCAGGACGAGGGCGAGGCGCTGCCCTTCGGACAGGTCGCGGGGGTGGCGGTCGCCGGGGATGCCGGGGGCGAGGTCGTCGAGCAGGGCCCGGCAGCGGGAGCGGCCAGTGCCGGCCTGCTGGTCGGCGGCGGCGCATTCGGCGTCAACGGTGTCGAGGTAGAGCAGATCGGCAGGGGTCTGCGGGACGAGCCCGACCCGGCGGCGGGCGTCCGCCGCCGGCAGGCGTTTCGGGTCCGCGCCGCCGACGGCGACAGCCCCCTGCTGCCGGGGCCCCGAGCCCTGCAGCGCCCACAGCAGCGAGGACTTGCCGGAGCCGTTGCGGCCCATCAGCACCACGACGCTGCCCGCGGCGAGGGTGAGGTCGACGCCGGCGACCGCGACGTGGGGGCCGTAGCGGACCACGACCCCTTCGGCGTGCAGGGCGGCGGTCCGGGACCCGCCGGTGGCGGCGCGAGCGGGCGGCTCGCGGCCGGCTAGGCGGTCGCGCAGCGCGGCTACCCGGCGGCGGGCGTCGCGGACCGACAGCGGCAGGGGGTCCCAGCCGGCGAGCCGGCCGAGCTCGACGATCGGCGGTGCGACCGCCGCGGCGGCGAGCACGTCGGCGGGCGGCCCGTCGACGACGGTGCCGTCGCCGGGCAGGTAGAGCAGCCGGTCGGCGTAGTGCGCGACGCGCTCGAGGCGGTGCTCGGCGACGAGTACGGTGATGCCGAGGTCGTGGACGAGGCGGGTGATCGCGGCGAGGACGTCCTCGGCGGCGGCCGGGTCGAGCGCGGACGTCGGCTCGTCGAGCACGACGACGCGGGGGTGGGCGGTGAGGACGGCGCCGATCGCGACTCGCTGCTGCTGCCCGCCGGACAGCGTCCGCAGGGGCCGGTCGCGCAGGTCGGCGATGCCGAGCAGGTCCAGGGTCTCCTCGACGCGTTTCCGCATGGCCGGGGCGGGGACGGCGAGTTGTTCGAGGCCGTAGGCGAGTTCTTCTTCGACGGTGTCGGTGACGAACCCGTGCAGCGGGTCCTGTCCGACGTACCCGACGAGGTCGGCGAGTTCGCGGGGTGGGTGGGTGCGGGTGTCGCGGCCGGCGACGCGCACCTGGCCGGCGAGGGTGCCGCCGGTGAAGTGCGGGACGAGGCCGTTGACGGCGCGGAGCAGGGTCGACTTGCCGGTGCCGGTGCTGCCGGCGACCAGGCACAGCTCGCCTTCGCCGATGTCGAGGGTGACGTCGCGGATCGTCGGCGCGGTCGCGCCGGCGTAGGTGACGGTGACCCGGTCGAACGCGATCACACGACCACCCTGGTTCGTTCGGGGCTGGCGACGGGCGCGGGCGCGCCGATCGAGGTGGGTGGTGGTGGGGTCAGCCAGGCCGGTGCGGCCGCGGCGGCGATGGCGAAGGCGGGCAGCAGGCCGAGTTGGGGCCAGGTGAGCGGGCTCAGCGATGGGTAGAGGTTGGCGGGGTCGACGGTGGCGGTGGCGACCAGCAGCGCCCCGGTCCCGACGCCGGCGAGCGCGGTCAGGGTCTCGGGGAGCCGCCACGGGTCGGGCCGGTACCGGCTGCGGCGAACGCGTCTTCCGCTGAGCAGCAGCCCGGCCGCGGCGAGGGTGCCGCCGGCGGCGAGCAGCGGCAGGCCAAGGGGGCGGGGGGTGGTGGCGTCGAGGAGGCCGTAGACGCCGACGCAGACGCCGAGCAGGCCGGTGACGACGAGGGCGCCGGCGGCGTAGCGGATCGGTTTCGGGGTGGTGCCGGCGCGGGCGTAGCCGCGGGCGTCCATGGCGGCGGCGAGGGTCAGGGACCGGTCGAGGGCGTCGGCGAGGACGGGCAGCAGGATCGCCCGCAGCGCCCGGACGCCTTTCCCGGCGCCGCCGCGCAGCCGCCGCGCGCGCCGGACGCGCAGAACGCTTTCGGCGAGCTGCGGCGCGACGGACAGTGCGACGATGACCGCCGTCCCCGCCTCGTACAGCGCCGCGGGGACGAGTTTCAGCAGCCGCTTAGGGTTGGCGAGGGCGTTCGCGGCGCCGAGACACACGAGCATGGTCGCGAGGCGCAGCCCGTCGTAGAGACCGGCGAGGAGCTCTTCGGCGGCGACCGGCCCGAACAGCCGGATCCCCGCGGCCCACGCCGGCAGCGGGATCTCGGGCAGGGAGACGAGGATGTGAGTGCCGCCCCCGCCACCGAAGATGACCCGGAAGAGCAGCCGGCTGGTCACGATCAGCGCGCCGAGGATGAGGTAGAGGCGGAACGCGAGGGCCCAGGGGGCGTCGGTGCGCCGCCGCGCGACGACGACGCCGGCGGCCGTGGCGATGAGGGCGAGGATGATCGGGTTGGTGGTGCGGCTGGCCGCGGTGGCCAGGCCGAGGGCCCACAGCCACCACGCCCCCGGGTGTACCGCCCGCGGCAGCGACCGCATTTCAGGTGTCCCGGCTGGTGCGGCGCCGCCACCACACCGCGAACCCGCCGGCCGCGGCCAGGGCGAGGAGCAGCCCGAGCCCGGCAAGCGTGCCGAGCGGCACGCCGAAGGTGGTCCGGACCGCGTCGACGTCAGCGGGCGGCGTCCCGGTAGCCGCCGTCGCCCCGACCGAGCCGAGCAGGTCGGACACGTTCGGCTGCGGGATCAGCTGGTCCGGCGAGCCGCTCGGCGCGGGCACCGTCTCGGACGCCGCCGCGGATGTGGCGGGACCGGTGCTACCCGGGGCGAGTGTCGGCGTGGGCGCGCCGGGGCCGCGGGCCGATTCCGGCTGCGGCTGGGGTTGGGCGGTCGTCGCGGGCGGGGGTGCTGGGGGTGCGGGCCGGCTGGGGGTGACGCCGGGTTTGGGGGCGGTGCCTTCGGTGTGATTCTTGGAGAACGACCAGCCGTCGAACGAGCCCGGGGGTGGGGTGCGGTTCTTGACGCCCAGGTCGCTGTAGGTCCAGGTGCCGCCGTTCGGGGCGTGCCAGTACGACCAGTACGCGGTGGCCGGTGGGGTGTCGACGCACGGCTCGGACGCCGCGGTCGGCTTGCCCTCGATGCGGCAGATGAAGGCCAGGCCCCAGCGGGTGGTGCCGGCGACGGTGAACCCGGCGTTCTGCAGCGCGGTCAGGCCGCTGCCCTGCCCGCCCGGGGCGCAGCGGATCACGACCCCGCCGCCGAGCTCGTGGAAGTCGACCACGACCGTCACCCCGGACGCGTCCGGGCAGTACCCGGCCGACCCCGCCTCCGCCGGGCTGGGCGCCACGACGGCGCCAGCGGCGATCGCGAGCAGGGTCGCGGTCGCCGCCCGAACCAGCCGCAGCCGTACGCGGGTCATGGGGTGCGGCGCCGCCGCGCCGCGACGACGAGCACGACGCCGACCGTGAGGAGCACCATCGCGAGGGCGGCGATGCGCAGGATCGGATCTCCAGTGACCGGCAGGTACCCGCCGGGCGCCGCCGTGGTCGAGGTCGGCGTCGGGCTCGCCGACGCTGACGCGCTCGCTGATCGGCTGGCCGAGACACTGCCTGAGGCGCTGGCCGAGGGGCTCGCCGACACCGTCTGGGACGGCGACGCCGACCCGGACGCGGACGCCGGGGCCGACGCGGACGGGGATCCGGTGATCGGCTTGCCGATCTCGCCGAGGGGGACCTGGGCGAGGGCGAGGAGGGCCTGGGCGGTGGCGCGACGCCACTGGTCGCGGGTCATGTCGTCGATCGCCCCGGTGGCGAACGCGGCCGTGGAGTACGCGAGGGCGCCCTTATCCGGGCCGGTGGTGAGCTGGAGGTGGGCGACCCAGGCGGAGGCCTTGTCCGCGGCAGCGTGTTGTCCGGCGGCGGCGAGGGCTTCACCGGCGAGACCGGTGCTGTTGCTGTTGGGCATCGATGGCAGGTTCGGGTCCGGCTGCTGCGGGCCGTTGACGAACGATCCGTCGTCGGCCTGGCGCGCCTGTAGCCAGGCGACCCCCTTCGCCGCCGCGGCCGCCGCGCCCGGCGCCGCATCGGCGGCGACGAGCGCCTGGACCGCGATCGCGGTCGAGTCGACGTCGGGGACCGCGTCGCTGGTGCACGCGGTCCCGGCCGGGTCGGGGTTGAGCCGGAACCCTCCAGCGGGGCACTGCTGGCGGATCAGGTAGGCGACGACGTCGTCCGGGACGCCGCCGGAGCGGGTGAGGCCGAGGATCGCGAGGGACTGGTCGAAGGTGTTGGATGCGTCCCCGCCGTACACCTCCGGGGTGGTGTCGCGGACCCGGCCGTGGTGCGGCCCGGAGGTGGCGATGAGAGCGCGGGTCTGGGCGTCGAGGTCGAGGCCACCGAACTGCTTCGGGTCCCGGCCCGCGACCTCGGCGGCGAGGAGGAGTTTCGCGGTTGAGCCTGCGTCGACGATGCGGTCGAGGTCACCGTCATTGTCGTAGTCGATCTCGTAGTAGGAGAACGTGGCCGCGTTCGCGGTGATCTGGTCGGCGACGTGGTCCGCGGCGGCGGGGGCGGCGCCGGTCGCGTGCAGGGCGAGGAGGGCGTCGATGGTGAGGCCGATGTCGGGCATGCCGAAGTTGGTCAGCACCCCGTCCTCGAGCTGGGTGGCCAGCCACGTCGCCGCGTCCCGGCCCGCCGACTGCTCCGCTGGTGCCGGGGCGGCGAAGGCGCCGGCCGCGGCGGCGAGCGCGGCGGTGAGCGCGGCGGTGACAGTGGCTGCGAGGACAGCGGCGGCGCTGCGGGAGGGAAGCGAACGCATAGTGGGGTGCCTTCCAGGAACGGGGCCGGTGGTGGTGCCGCGGCAGGTCGTGCCGCGGCACCACACCCGGGTCGAAGCGGGAGAATTGGCGGTTAGGGGGCGGTGATGGACGGCTGCTGGCCGGAGCCGAAGCGCCAGCCTTCGACGGTGCCGATCGCCGGGTTGTAGGAGGAGGCGCCGAGGCTGCTGTAGGTCCAGGCGCCGCCGGGGGTGGCGTGCCAGTACGACCAGTACGCCGACGCGGGCGGGGTGTTCACGCACGGCTCGGTCGCCGCGGTCGGCTTGCCGTTGATCCGGCACACCAAGGCGAGGCCCCAGCGTTGGGTGCCGGTGACGGTGAACCCGGATCCGGTCAGCGCCGCCAGCCCGGTGGCCGGGTCGCCGGCGAAGCAGCTGGTGACGACGCCGCCGCCGAGGGAGCCGAAGTCGACGACGACCGTCACGCCGGTCGACGGGGCGCACGCCGCGGCGTGCGCGGCCAGCGGTGCCGGTTCGGCGAGGACGAGCGCGGCGGTGACGCCGAGGGCGGCGAGCGTGGTGGACAGGGCGCGGCGCAGGGTTGACCTCATCGTCCCTCCACCATGGACAGTGGTCACGGGCAGGCCAGTGCGGGTGCGGCCGGCCGGGCACCGGCGGCGGACAGGGTCGCCAGCCCGGCACCGGTAAGGCCGGGGACGGCCTGGGCAGTGGCCCGGACGGCGATTGCCGGGTCGAACCGGGCCGCCGTGTAGGCGATCGCGCCGCGGTTGGCGGCTGGGCCGGTGCAGCGGACCTGCAGGGTGAGCAGGAAGGCGCGTGCCTGCAGCCACGGCAGGGGGCGGCCGGCGACGGCGAGGGCCTGTGCGGCTAGCCCGGTGGAGTTGCCGTTCACGACGCCGGCGCCGTCGGTGAACGCGCCGTCGGCGTGCTGGACCGAGACCAGCCACGCGATCGCCGGGGCGGCGTCGGCCGGCCGGTGGGCGGCCAGGAGCGCCTGCACGGCCAAGGCGGTCGCGTCGACGTCGCTGGTGCACGTGGGCTGGTCGAAGTAGAGCGGGTACCCGCCGTCCGCGCACCGCGTGCCCGCCAGGAACGCCGCGCCCGAGGCGGGTGCCCCGGCGGCGGTGCGGCCGAGCACGAGCAGAGCGAAGGCTTGGGTGAACTGGTTGCTGTAGTCGCCGAACGCGGACCGGTCGGAGAACCGCCCGGACGGCGTCTGCAGCCCGCGCAGCCGGGTGATGAGGTCGACGCCGCCGAACGAGGCCGGGTTCCCGCCGCGGACCTGCACGGCGAGGGCGAGCTTCGCGGTGGCGCCGGCGTAAGCCTCGGTGCCGTCGCCGATGTACCCAGTCAGGATCTCCGGCCGGGCGAGCCAAGCGGTGGCCTTGCCGGCGTTGGTGTCGGCGACCTTCGCCGCCGCGAACGCGAAGACAGCGTCGATGGTGAGGCCCTGGTCGGGGTAGGCGACGCCGTCGAAGACGACCTCGAACCGCTCGCCGTCGACAAGCTGGCGTGCCAGCCACCCGGCGGCCGCGTCGGACCGGTTGAGGGTCGGCAGGGTGGCGGCCGCGGCGGGCGCGGCGGCGACGCCGAGCAGGACGGTGGAGAGGGCAAGCGCGGTGAACACCCCGGTGAGAAGGGTGCGCGCGCGGTGCCGGAGGACTGCCATCAGGCGGTGCCTTTCCGGCCCTGGCAGTCGAGAGAAACCGGACGGAAAAACGGGATGCCCGGCGGCTCCGACCCGTGGGCCACGACGGGTAGGGAGGTGCAGAACCAACGCGCGGAGACGGGTATTCGGGCTCACGACCAGCACAGGCGTGCGGGTCATCTACCGTTGCGGGCCAGCGCCGGACTTCAACCGGACTTCCCCCATCAACGCACGGCTATGGAGTTGTCACCGACAGTCTGTCGGTGTCCCGCGGCGCCGTCAATCCCGTCGGTCAGGTTGTGGCGTTCGTGACAAGTCGCCCCGGGGTCCAGGACGAGCCGAACTCGTGATGTCATGCAGCGATCGTCCGGTCCTGCCCGCAATCGGCGCCGCAGAGGGTCGACGCCGCAGAGGGTCGGCGCAGTTGGCTCGAGAAATAGGCTGATCCGGCTCTCCTGCCCCGAAGGGCCTGCCCGAGAAGCGTTGAACGTCGAACCCTCCGCTGCTGCGACCGCACAAAATCATGAATCGGTCTTGTCGTGGCGAACGCGGACATTCCTCGTGCTTCGGGGAACCGTGAGTGATCCCGTTTCGTCACAATGTCAGGCGTGTCGATGGACCACGCGGTACGGCTGGGCATCGAAGTCGGGGCCGACTATGCGATCGCAGCGCTGGCCTGGCCGGACGGCACGGCAATGGTGCTGCCGATGGACGGCTCCGGCTTCCTGATCGCACCAGAGCAGGCCCGGTCACGGCCCGCGAGCGGCGAGCCCGAACCGGTCGACACTAGCAACGGACCAGCTGCGTCGCCGCGCCTCCCACCGGGCAACTGGACGTTCGCCGCGGTCACCCGGATTCTGCAGGACGCCCACGCAGTTGCGGGCACGCGCATCGACACAGCAACGGTGGCCATCCCGGCCGGATGGTCACTGCGGCAACGCGAACAGGTGCGCGCCAACGCCGTCCGAGCTGGTCTCCGCTCCGTGCAGCTCATGCCATCGCCGATCGCGGTCTGCTGGCACGTGCTCGCCGGCGGCCACGAACTGCCGCCGGGGGCACAGGTCGTGGTCTGTGAGGTCGGGGACAGCAGCTCGGCAGCGGTGGTCGGCCGTGACGGTGACGGTGGCTTCACCGTGGTGTCCGATGTGGATGAGCTGACCGTACGCTCCGGCATCCCCGGCAACGCACCATCCGGCCCGCCCGTCGAAGAGGTCGTCCGCCGGGCGATGGCAGGAGCCGACCTGCCGATCGGCACCCCAGATCTCGTGTGCGCGGCCGGTCACGGCGCTCGGCGGGCCGACGTCGGCCGATCGCTGCATACGGTGACGGGCGTGGAACCGATGCTGGTCGTGGAGGCTGAGCTCGCGGCTGTCCTCGGCGCGGTGCAGGGGCCGCAGGCAGTCGATCACGGCGCGCCGGCACCGCACGCTGCGGCTTGGCACGACGTCTGGGCGCTGCTGCTGCCAGCGTTGTGGTCGATGGCGTTGTTCGCGCAGTTCCTGACCGGCTCGCAGCGATACGGGCCGCGGGAGAAACTTGGCCAGCCAGGCATGTTGCTGGCCGCGTGGGGCGGTCTCGCCTTCGCCGCACTCTTCGCGCTGCTGGCCGTGGTGAGCACCACCATGCTGGCGACCGCTGCCCGGCACGAACCGACCGGCCGTGACCCGGACAGCCCGACCTTGGGGGAGTGGGTACGGCACCGGCTGACGGCCGCGGCCCTCGCCGGTGGAGCCGCCGGCGGTGTGCTCGTCGCAGGACTCTTCGTGGTCATTGCCGGTGGGTTCTTCGACCTCGAACTGGGGCCGCTGCTGCGCTGGTCTGTGCTGCCGATCCTGCCGGCGGCGGCTGCTGTCGTGGCCGTGGCGGTGGTGGTGTGGCGGCGACCGGAACCGCCCGAGGGGGAGTGGCCGCAGTGGCTGCGGTTCCCGCCGGTCGCCGTGATGCTGGCAGGGATCGGAACGCTGCTGATCTCCTACGACGAGACCGGCAGCCCATGGGTGCTGCAGCCGCTGAGCTGGCAGCTGCAACAGTGGCTGCCGCCGGGCCAGATGACGATCATCGGGCCGGTCGGCCGGCTCGGCGGGCTGTGCATTGGTGCGGCGACTGCTTGGCTGCTGGTGACAAGACCGCTGGCCCGGCTGCTGCTCGGCACCTTCCTGGCACTGCTGGTCGCCTCCGTCCTGTCCTGGCGCATCACCGGTGCCGTCGCGGTCGGCTTCTGCCTCGTGGCCGCGGTGTGGTGGGCGTTCGTAGCCGTGCGGCTCGTCCTACGGCCCAAGTTGCTGGCATCGCCGGCTCCAGGGGCTCGGCCCGCTGCTACCGCCGGCGACGGGGCCGGCAGGTGATGATCCGTCGTCTCCCAGGCGGTCGTAAGCCCAGGCCGGTACGCCTCGCGCGACAGCACGCCGGAACCAACGCAGCAGCCCCGGACTCAGTACCCCCAGCGTCCGAAAGCACCATGCCGAGCAATCGGCGTCCGGCCACTCGGCACGCTGGCCAGACGATCTGCGAACGAAAACCGGTGCACGCATGACCAGCGAGCCGCACACCGCCGGCAGCCGCCCGGCGCTTCCCGCCGGATCACAGCCCGGATCAACCCGATCCGACCAGCCGCGCGTCCTGATGCGGTACGGCGTGGTCGTAACGCCACGGATCCAGATCGGCCGCCGCGTCCCAGTCCCGCAACTCACGGGCACTGCCACTCCCGCACCCACCGGCGGCGGGCGGCACCATGCTGGATCAGTCGGGAGACGCCGTGCGGTCCAAGCCATCGCCGCCGTGGTCGCCCTTGCCCTGACCGTCGCCGGCTGGCAGGTCGTCCGCGGCTCGTCCGGTCCGCAGCCGCGCGACCTCGTACAGCAGCTGTTCGACGACCTCGCTGCCCACAACCTCGCGACCTGGACGACCTCCCAACTGTGCTCCAGTAACCCGATCTGCGGCCCAGGGGCACTGGCCAGCGGATACGAGGCGCCGCAGCACGTCACCATCGACCAGGAGCCCGAAGACACCGCTGGCACCACCCGGCGCACCATCGTCCACGTCTCGTATGAGCTCGGCGGTCAGCGGATCACCGACCAGGTCACGACGCTCTACAACCCGGGCCGCGTGTTCGGCGGCTTCTGGCAGCTCGGCGACCGCCCCGTCACGACGCTCACCATCCCCGGCCCGGCGCCGTCACGGGTCACCGTCGCCGCGGTGACCCTGCTGCCCGCGGACCTCACGAAACCGCTGACCATCCACGTGCCGCCCGGCCGGTACACCATCAGCCGGGCCGAAACCCCGCTGATCGCCGCAACCCAAACGACCGCGGTAACCGCGCCTGGCCCGCCCGCCACCGTCACCCTGCCCGCCGACATCCCCACCGACGTCAACGACAACATCATCGCGCTGATCCGCGACCGCATCGACGAATGCGCCACGAAGCACGATTTCCTCCCCGCGGCAGGTACCGCGCGGCCCGGGATCCACGGCTGCCCGTTCTCCCACAACACCAAATACGCGCTCACCGACAGTGTCACCTGGAAGATCGAGCAGTACCCGGTCCTGGAACTCACCGCGGCCGACGACGGCAGTATCGCCGTCGCGACCAAGGCACCCGGCCGGGCCGCGATCCACTACCGGTGGACGCTGCACCTCGTCGAACCCCGCGACTGGACCGACGCCAATGCCGTCGAGACGATCGACGTCAGCGGCCGCATCACGACGGAGGCTGGAGCCCTCACCTGGGCGCCGGCGTAGCGGCACCTCATCGCAGCTGTTGCACAGTCGTGGCCGGGTGGTACGCGCCCAGCAATGTAGCTGCCCCGTCCATACCGACCCTCGTAGCCGGGGCTGGCCCTGACCGCGCCGCCCGGGCGGATGTGCGGCACCGGCCGTACGCGCAGGTCGGCGGCGACTGGTGCGCGCGACGATTGCCTCGGACCGTGGGCGCTGCGGACACTGACCGGCCGGGTGCGTCCGCACTGCCCGCACGGCTCGCCGCTGCTGGATTGCCGGCGGCAGCACGAAGAGCACCGGCTGGCCTTGCCTTCCGCCCATTCACCCGTGTTGTTGCACCGCTGGCTATGAGGGAGAAAGCCAGCTCCACCGGGACGGCCATAACTGGCCCCGCCACGACCGGCCTGCCACCGCCACCCGTAACCGAACTTCGACAGGTATGCGACCACGAAAGGATGAACCCGCCGAGCACGGCTTCCGGACGCTTGACGCGCACGACCGACCACCGGACTCAAATCGACAGGGCGGCGAATTGGTCATGCGGTGTGCCCTGGGCCGACCATTTGCGAGCCGGCATCCGATCATCGGCGGAGTCGAGTCGAGCGTTGCCTCGTGCCGAGGCCATACAGGCGGCGAGGATGTAAGTCCGGGTGCCGGTCGAGGTTGTTGCGGGCACGGAGGTACGTGGGTCGGCGTGCGGGGCGGCGATCTGGATGTCGCGGAGGCTGGCCCCAGCGTCGAGCGTGGTGGTGACGAGGGTGTGGCGCAGTGTGTGCCGGTTCGGACCGCAGCGAGCGGGTCAAGGGCTTCGCCGGCGCACCGATGTAGGAAGACCCGCAGGTCCGACTCGCTGTGAGGCCGGGACTGACCGCGGTAGCGGCGCCGTACGCGGCTGTCGGCGCGCGGAGCACGAGGTTGCTCGGCGACGCGACGCCGGCACCGGGAACAAGACGGTGGGCGATGTACTCCAGTGCGTCATCATCGGCGATGAACGCCAGGTCGCCCGCCGCGGCAGATTGCGCGTCCGATCGATCGAATCCGGCGGTCGCGACCGCATGCTCATGGAATGCTGACGCGTTCGCCAGGCGCATCCCGAGAAGCTTGCTGAAGGCGCTCAAGATGCGGTTCCAGTGCCTGGGCCAGATACTCCATCTCTACGTAGGCCAGGTTGTGCCCGGTGGCTTGACGGACGCGATCGATGAAGTCCTTGTAGGCGTCGAATACCCGCACAATGATCGTCCCCGACGTCCTTGCCACCACCTCGATGTCAAATACCTCGGCGTTGATACCCGCGGCCAGGTCCTCGTAGAAGTTCAGATAGTTTCTGAGCAGGCGGCCACGCGGACTGTTGGAATCTGCGTCACGCGTGAACTGTTTGACCGCCTGTATGTCGGTGTCAGACGGCACCTCGCTGGATACCAGCCGACGATGTTCCATCGTCGCGGCGAGGTGCTCTAGGGTCGACTGCCGCTTCACGCGGAGCTGTTCTGTCGCGAATGCTTCACTCGCATCGTTGATCTGTCGCTGCAACAGGCGTAGCTGCTTCACGAGCAGAGCGAGGAACACGATGTTGACGATGAGGGCGGCTACCGCGGCGATGGCAGAAACGGCGTCGGGCTTCATGGCAATTTCGCATCTCACGGCCGGCCTGTCCGGCGGTGGTACAGACCGATGTATCCGCCATCATCGAAGCAGTGAAGTTGCCGGAATGGCATGCCCATACGTCGGATGCGGCGTCCGCTCATCGGCATGAGCGCGCGCTGTCGGCCCGGCCGGACGCCCTCTACACAGCATGACCGCGCCGACAGTGGGTTCGATCATGCTGGGGCCAAATATGGCCGTCCCGATGGAGCCGGTTTTGTCCGTCCGTCACGGCCACACCGCAGCGGATCAGCGTCCGGCGAGGACTTGCCGATCGTAGTTCGACCAGATCCTTACCCCCCTCGTGCCGTGTCCGCACGATTCATCGAAAGAACTGCCCGTCGGACGGCTGAGGTTGGCTGTCTGGCCGGATCGGATCCGTGAGCAGGCTGGTCAGCAGGGCAATGGTGGCTGGATCCGGCTGGTAGCCGTGCGCGGTCAGGTGCTCCGTCAGCGTGTCGGCGGCGCGGCGTAGCCCGTCGGGGTCACCGGCGGCGGCATGGTGTTGCAGCACCCTGCGGTGCAGCTGTTCGTTGGTGGGTGCGAGGCGTAGGCCCTGGTGTAGCAGCCGTAGTGCGGCTTGCGGATCGCTCGCCGCGTCGGCGAGGTATGTGTACACGTCCAGCAGGTGCCGGATGGTCCGCTCCCGATCCACCAGAAGCCACTCGTAGGCCCAGCCGGCGGCGAGCTCACCACCCGCGATTTCCGCTGCCGCGGCCAGCAGCACGTGCCGGTAGCCGGCATCGGTGGTGTTGGCGGCCGCGTCGAGGAGGCCTTGCAGTCGCCACAGGTCAACCTGGACCGCGGCAGGGTCGAGGCGCAGGACCCGCTGACCCTCGCCGTTCGCTGCGCCAGCCGGAGGGTCCTGGCGGAGGACCGGCCGTCCCGCCGCGTCGCGCAGCGTCCTGCGCAACTCCGAGAGGGTGGTCAGGTAGCGGCGATGCGCGGCGCTGCTGGGCACGTCCGGCCACAACGCTTCCTTGAGCTCGTCGCCGGTGAGGCCGTCGCGGTGCAGCGTGAGCAGGACGAGCATCTGTTGTCCGGCCGTCCGGCGGATCGGCACCGGGCTGCGCGATCCGTCCGGATGCGGCCGCAACACCCCCACTTCGCCGAAGACCCGGACCAGGAGCCGCCGGGGGACGCCAGCGGTGTCTGGCGGCGGGTCCGGCCACCTGGTCGGATCGTTCGCCGCCTCGCTGCCGGCCGGGCTCGCGTGGCCCGCTGGCATTGATTCCGCTGTATCGGCGAGCAATCCGAGGCTTGTCAGCAGCTCGGTCGTGATCTGCTGGTGGAGGACCGGCAATCGGTCGACGGCCGGGCGCTGCCCGGTCACGGCGTGGACGGTGCCGTCGTCGTTGACGTGCCAGCATGTTCCGCCGTCCGGCGTGGCCGTTACCCGGACTGTGCGGTGCGTTGTCTGCCCGACGTCGCCATCCGGTGGGTGCCCTGCATCAGCCGGCCGCAGGGCGCTTGCCGGCGGGGGAGAGGCCGGATCCGCCTCGTCGCGATCGTTGGTGAATACCACGACGTCGGAGCCGGGGTCGTGGCCGACACCGGTGCCGGCTATCAGGAGCCGGGTGGTGGTGGGGACCTGGGCCGTGCCGAGTACCTGTCCGGCCAGTCCGGTCCGGAGCAGGATCCGCGGCGGTTCGTGGGGCTGCACCGCGAGGGCGACAATCAGGCCGCGGGCGGCACGATACCGGCCGGGGCCGGTGAGGCTGAGGTCGCCGTCCGGCATTATCTCCCGCAGCGCCACCGACGGTCGCGTGTCTCGTCTCCCAACCACGCCGAAGTCGGCAACGTCGTGCTCGGTGCCGAGATCCGTGCCGAGATCCATCGTGTCCGCGGTGTCGAGGTCTGCAAGATCAGGCCCCTGCACCTCAGTGGCCATCCGGCCGGCTTGCGCCAGGCGCTGCACCGCAGGTGGCCATGGCGGGAGGTCACGATCGTGGCGGTGCCAGCCGCCCGGTGGCCGCGGCACGTACCCGCGGCGCGTGTGCGTCAGCGCCAGCCGTGCCGCGACGGCGACCGCTGCGGCGATCGGCAGTGACAGCCAGCCGCCTGGCACGTCGACACCGGCAGTCCTCCGCACGGCAGACGACGGACCGGCAGCTCTATCCACCGGGCTTGCATGAGCGTCCTGGGCGGCGGCAGGCCCTGGCATCAGCTCGGCCGCCGCCAACGCCGGAGCGCCCCCGCGAGCCGTGTGCAGCGCGAGGAGAACCCCGCTGGCGGCGGCGGTGACCGCGGTGCGCAGCGGCACCGGGAGCCAGGCGGCAGCCCGGCGGCGCCCGCGCAGCACCGCGACCGCGTCCAGCATCACCTGCCATACCAGCGTGAGCCACACTAGCCAGCCCACACCGACCGCGGCTGCCGCCGCACCCAGCTCCGACATCGGCTGCGCCAGGATCACACGCCAGTCCCAGACCACAGCCGACTGCACGACCACCAGCGCGGTCGGCAACACCGCCAGCATCACCAGCAGCAGCAGCGCGGCACCGGCTGCCCGCACCAGCCGCCCGGCCGTCGACCTCACCGAACCACCTCGTCACCGCGGGTGCAGCACCCGATCCTGTCGCGGACCGTCGCCGCAGCAGCTATGGCAAAACAACGGCGGACATCGACACCGGGCCAAGCCATAGCGATCGACATATGCCCATTCTGCACTGGCATGCTCGCCCGCATCGGCGTGCGCATCGGCGCTGGGAGCGCCGGCGGAGCGTGGACCACGGCATGCAGCATCCGCACGCGTCCAGCCGCACCCGTGACCGGCGCCGAAGCGGAACCGGCGCGAGGCGGTTCCGCGGGCTGTCCCCGGCCGGTGCCCCGACGCTGGTCGAACGGCGATTGATCGGCGAACAAACCGGGGACCGTTCCGGACACGGCATTGGCAGACGCGGGCGGTCCCGGGGTGCATAAGCCGACCCGATCGGCTTCGGTCTGGGGTGTCGGTCGCCGATGTCGCTTCCGGTCGGGGTGGTGTTCGGGTACGGTCGTTGCCGGAGTGCCGGGAAGTCTGGTCGGCGATCGCTGCGCCGTGCCGACCGACAGGACCCCGGATGACCCTGCTGCTGTGCTTCGCTGCCGTGCTGCTGCTGGCAGTACTGCTCTCTGCGCTCGCCCATCGCACCGTGCTGTCCACCGCGGTGCTGTTCCTGGCGGCCGGGTTCGTCCTCGGCGACGGCGCGACGGGCGTCATCCACGTGACCGCCGGATCGCCGATCGTCGCGTCCCTCGCCGAGCTGGCGTTGTTCGCGGTGCTGTTCACCGACGGCATGCGGGTCGGCTGGATCGACCTGCGCAGCGCCTGGCAGCTCCCCGGCCGGGCGCTGGGCTGGGGCCTGCCGCTGACGCTGCTCATCACCGCGACCGTCGCGCACTGGGTGGCCGGGCTCGGGTGGCCGGAGTCGCTGCTGATCGGGGCGATCCTGGCCCCGACCGACCCGGTGTTCGCCGCCGCGCTGGTCGGCAACGACAAGGTCCCCGCCCGGCTGCGGCACCTGCTCAACGTCGAGTCGGGAGTCAACGATGGCCTGGCCCTGCCGTTCGTGGTCGTGCTGCTCGCCGTCGCGGCCGGCTCACACAACCTGCACCTGGGCGAGATCGGCCTGGAGCTGGTCGGCGGGATCGCCATCGGGATCGCCGTACCGTGGGCGGCCATCCGGCTCGAGCGGACCCGGCTGTTCGCGGTGTCGGAGCAGTACCTCCCGCTCAACGCCGTGGCGATCGGGCTGCTCGTCCTGGCCCTGGGCAAGGTGACCCACGCCAACCTGTTCCTGGCCGCGTTCGCCGCCGGAATCACCGTCGCCACCGTCGGCCACCGCGAGCGGGAGGCGTTCGAGCACTTCGGCGAGCTCATCGCCGAGATCTTCAAGCTCGTCGCGCTGCTGGTCTTCGGAGCGCTACTGACCCCGGCCCTGTTCACCGGAATCGGCTGGGCCGGCTGGGTCTTCGCCGTCCTCGCCCTGGTCCTGGCCCGGCCGCTCGCGCTCTGGGTGTCGTTCCTGGGCTCCGGCCTCGGCGCCCGTGAACAGGCCGCCGCGATGTGGTTCGGCCCCAAGGGTTTCGCCTCCGTGGTGTACGGCCTGCTCGTCCTCGCCTCTGGCGTCGCCGCCGCCGGGCAGGTCTTCGCGCTCGTCGCCGTGACGATCGTGCTCAGCATCGTGCTGCACTCGTCCACCGACATCGTCGTCGCCCGCGGGTTCGAACCGCGGCTCATGCCAGCGTGGCAGCAACGCCTCGCCACTCACGGACGGCGGCTGCTGCGCCGCGCCCAGCCGGAGGAGACCTCACCGTGAAAGCCGCCGACCTCGCCGTCGAGTTTCCCGCGGTCCGCCTGGACACGCCCGCGCTGGAGGCCGCCCGGCTGCTGGCCGGGCAGGACCTGCCGGGGCTGATCGTGCTCGACGAGCGTGGCCACCCGTTCACGATCCTGGCCGGCACGCAGGTGCTGCGCATGGCCGTACCGCAGTACTGCCAGGACGACCCCGCCCTGGCCCGGGTCGTCGACGAGCCGGCCGCGGACCTGCTGCTGCGCGAGCTGGGCGACCGTACCGTCGCCCAGGCCCTGCCCGCCGAGAAGCGCGAACTGGCCGTCGTCGCGGCGGACGCCACGGTACTGGAGATCGCCGCCGTGATGGCCCGCACCCGGACCCCGCTCGTCGCCGTCGTGGACAAGCAGCGCCAGCTGCTCGGCGCGGTCACCCTGGACGCTTTGCTCGACCGGATGCTCGCCGAGTGACGATCACCGCCTGGATCGCCGTCGCCGTGTTCGCCGGCGCGTACGTGCTGATCGCCACCGAGTGGGTCCACCGCGTCGCCGCCGCGCTCGGCGGGGCGGTCCTGATGCTGCTGATCGGCGCCACCGACGCCGAACACGCGTTCTTCTCCCCCGAGTCCGGCATCGACTGGAACGTCATCGTCCTGCTGCTCGGCATGATGCTCATCGTCGCCGTGCTCAAACGCACCGGCGCGTTCGAGTACCTGGCCATCTGGGCGGTCAAACGCGCCCGCGGCCGGCCGTTCCCGGTCATGGTCATCCTCGTCGTGGTGACCGCGGTCGCCTCGGCGATGCTGGACAACGTCACCACCGTGCTGCTCATCGCCCCGGTCACGTTCCTGGTCTGCCAGCGCCTCGCGGTGCCGGTCGCGCCGTACCTCATCGCCGAGGCCATGGCCAGCAACATCGGCGGCACCGCCACGCTCGTCGGCGACCCGCCCAACATCATCATCGCCAGCCGGGCCGGGCTGTCGTACAACGACTTCCTCAATCACCTCGCCCCGCTGATCGTGGTGCTGGTCGTCGTGTTCGTCGCGCTGTGCCGGGTGATGTTCCGCTCCGCGTTCCGCTACGACCCGGAGCGGGCCGCCACGGTGACGCGGCTGCGGGAGCGCGACGCGATCCGGGACCCGCGGCTGCTCGTGGTCAGCCTGGCCGTGCTCGCGCTCGTCACCGCCGCGTTCGTCCTGCACTCGGTCGTGCACCTCGAGCCGTCCGTGGTGGCGATCGTCGGCGGCCTGGGGCTGCTGGCGCTGTCCCGGCTGGACGCCGGCGAGGTCGTCAAGGACGTCGAATGGCCGACCCTCGCGTTCTTCGCCGGGCTGTTCGTCATGGTCGGCGCGCTCGTGCACACCGGCGCCGTCGGCACCTTGTCCCGCTCGATCGCCGACGCGGTCGCCGGGGACCCGCACCTGGCCGCGATGGGGCTGCTCGGCGGGTCCGCGGTGCTCTCGGCGATCGTCGACAACATCCCGTACGTCGCCACGATGACCCCGATCGTCGCCGACCTCGCGGCCGCCGAGGGCAGCCACGGCGGCCCGCACGTGCTGTGGTGGGCCCTGGCCCTCGGCGCCGACCTCGGCGGCAACGCCACCGCCGTCGGCGCGTCGGCCAACGTCGTCATTCTCGGCCTGGCCGAGCGGGCCGGGCAGCGGATCAGCTTCTGGCAGTTCACCAAGTACGGCCTCGTCGCCGCCGCCGTCACCGTCGCCATCTCCGCGGTGTACCTCTGGCTGCGCTACCTCGCCTTCACCTGATCCGGCGGGGTCCGGCCGAACGCGGCGATCCGCCCGGCGACCGCGGGCCAGTCCGGCGCGCACCACACGAAGTGCCCCGCGGCCCGGCTCTCCACCAGCTCGGCCCGGGGCAGCCCGGCGACGAGCGCCTCGGCGTGCGCGAACGGCACCCCGCCGTCGGTGCGCGAGGCGACCACCAGGGCCGGCTGGGTCACCGCGGCGTACAGGTCCGGCGCCGGGCGCATGTCCCGCACGAAGCCGCGGCCCGACCGCATCGCCGCGAACAGCCGCAGCAGCATCTCGGCGTCGTCGCCGGTCAGCGCCGCCGGGCCGCGGCCGGTCGACAGCGGGGCCAGCAAGGAGCCCAGCGCCCGCCGGCCCCGGGCGCGCAGCAGCATCCGGATGCCCGCCCACGTGGCCGCCTCGACGCCGGGCGCGAAGACGATCCGGCCGCCGGCGCGGGTCCGCCGGTCCGGCCACGGCAGCAGCCCGACCGCGCTGATCAGCACCAGCCGCTGCATCAGCTCCGGCGGGCGGCCACCGCCACCGCGGTCGGCCCCGCCGCCGGAGATCCCCACCGCGGCCGCCACCCGGCCGATGCCGAGCCCGGCGCATCGCATCGGCGTACGCGTCGATCGTCGGGCCGGTGCCCACCGGCGTGCAGCCGTAGCCCGGCCGCGACGGCGCCAGGATGCTCAGCCCAGCCGCCGCGAATGCCTCCTCGCCCAGCGCCAGCCCGGCCCGCATGTGCCCGCCGTGCAGCACGAGCAACACGTCGTCGCCGCGGGCGCTCCAGTCGGTACTCCACCGGTCCGTGCGCGGTCGAATCGACCTCTGTCGGCCGCCGCACCGTCCCGCCGCCACCCGCACCGGACCGGTGGCACCGGCCGCTCCGGCCTCGTCCTGCCGCATCTCAGGCACCTCCGCCGACCGCGACCGGCTCGCCGGCCGCCGCCACCGGCGGTCGGCGCCGCCAGCGGTACCGCCGCAAACCAGCAACGGCAGCACCGCCAGCCGGACTGTGTAGGCGACGGCGATGATCCCGATCGCCAGCAGGTCGTCGACGACGGCGAGGGTCAGCAGAAACATCCGTAACGCGGGCGGCACCCGCGAGCCGGCCACCGCCAGCACCGCCAGCACGAACGCGATGTCGGTGGCCGTCGGCACCGCCCAGCCACCCACCTCACCCGCGGCCGCGTTCACCGCCAGGTAGAGCAACGCCGGCACCGCCATCCCGCCGACCGCCGCCGCCACCGGCACCAGCGCCCGGCGCAAATCGCGCAGCTCCCCGGCCACCAGCTCCCGCTTGAGCTCCAGACCAGCCACGAAGAAAAACACCGCCAGCAGGCCGTCCGCCGCCCACGCGGCCAGACTCAGGTCCAGATGCCAGGCCGCCGGCCCGACCCCCGCCACTCGCCGAGCCGGCCGCGCTTCGGCCCACGGCGAGTTCGCCCACCCGAACCCCACGACGGCGGCGAGCAGGAGCAGGACCCCGCCCGCAGTCTCGGTCCGCAGCAGCTCGGCAACCCGGCGGGCCGGAACCCACCGCGCAAACACACCGTTCACAACATCTTCCGGGGTCGATCGGCATCTACACGCCGACCAGACTTCCCGGCACACCAGACACGAGCGAACGGGGGCGAGCCGCCCAGCGGAACGTCTCGCCGGGCGTGCGGCCAAGCCCGAGCCTCCAGTATCCGGGCCGGTCATGACGAACCCAGCGAGGACACATGACGAACCGATGACACAACGCAACGACCAACGAAACCGGATCTCCCCAACCGCCCGGCGCCGCCGCGAGTGCCGCATTGTCCCCGTCCCGCAGAACGGCACGCCCGTACTTCGGAGCCGAGTAATACTTGGCACTTAGGGCGGGGTGCTCGCCATGTTGCTGGATTTCACCCGCCGGGAGTGCCGCCCATCATCCGCAGCATCGGCGCGCCGCCGGTGCGCAGGAACCGCACCACCAGGACCGCGGCCAAGGCCAGGAACGCCATATTGAGCCACGTTGTGTAGTTCCAGGAGATGTGGGCGTCCATGACGGTAGCGGTCCGTTCGGTGGGGATCAGGCCCAGCGGCGTGAACAGCAGTTCGACCGTGTACCCGGCGGCGACCATGGTGACGTAGAAGGTGACCGCGACGAACCCGGCCATCCGCCAGCCGTAGTACTTCCGGTAGAAATTCAGGATCGGCAGGATGATCAGGTCGGCGAAGACGAACGCGACGACCCCGCCGAAACTGATTCCGCCATTCCACAACACCGCGGCCAGCGGCACGTTACCGATCGAGCACACAAAGCTGCCGACCGCGACAAGCGGACCGACGAGCGGCCCCCACAGGGTGGACCAGACCGGATGGTCGGTCAGGAAGAACACCTGCCAGAACGACGCCGGCACCCACGCCGCGAGGGCACCCGCGATGAGCAGCCCGGCGACGATGTCCCGCCAGATCGCCGCCCACTCCATGACGAAGATGTGCGCGACCGCCGTCCGGCCGCGCGCCGAGACCAGTCGCTGGCGGAACGAGCCGGGGCCGGTCACCGCCATGTCCATCGCGGCGTGGCCCTCCATCGACCCGGCCGCGCCCTCGTCAGCCTGGCGCAGCGCGTCCTGGACGAGCCGCCGCCGCAGGAACACCCGGAACAGCACCGCCAGCAGCACGATCATGACTGGGCCGCCGAAGAACTCGGCCAGGGTGAACTGCCAGCCCATCAACAGGGCCAGGATGCGCCGAGCTCCACGACGAGGTTCGTCGAGGCGATCTCGAACGTCATCGCCGCGGTGAAACTGGCGCCCTTGCGGAACAGCGACCTGGCCAGCGCCACCGATGCGTAGGAACACGACGACGACGCCATTCCCAGCCCGCCCGCCCGGGCCAGCGCCCCCGGCGTGTCACCGCCCAACGTCCGCACCACACTGTCGCGGCGTACCACCGCCTGCACCAGCGCCGACAACACAAACCCGAGGATCAGTGCCCACAGGATCTCCCAGGTCATCGACCCGGCGATCGCCAGCGCATGCCACAACCAACCCATCACCGTGTCCCTCCGATACCGGACTATGTATGCCTACCTCGACGCCCGGCTCGGGCACGAATGCGCGGCGGCCCTCACCCACGCCAGCATGACGGTCCCATCCTGCTGGCGGTGTCGCGTGGGGGCGGTGGCGTATCGACGGCTGGTGAGGGTGTGTGGTTCAGCGGGGTGGTGGGGTGTGGTGCAGGTGCCGGGCGGCGTTGACCAGGCCGACGAGGCTGAACGCCTGCGGGGTGTTGCCGAGGTGTCTGCCGGTGCCGGGTGCGTACTCCTCGCTGAGCATGCCGACGTCGTTGCGCAGGTGCAGGAGCGTTCGAACAGTGCGGTGGCTTCGTTGGTGCGGCCGATGGCGTGTAGCGCCTCGACGAGCCAGAACGAGCAGGCGACGAAGGCGCCCTCGGTGCCGGCGAGTCGGTCGGTGGTGTCGCGGTCGTGTGGCCGGTAGCGCAAGAGGAGCCCGGCGGTGCTCAGCTCGGTCAGGATTCGTGTCCACGGTGGCCACGAACCGTGTGTCGGTGGCGGGCAGGAATCCGACCTGCGGGATGAGCAGCAGCGCGGCGTCCACGCCGGTGGCGGCGTATCACTGGGTGAAAATGTTGCGGGCTGCGTCGTAGCCATGGGCGCAGAACTCGGCATGGATGGTGTCACGGATCGCCCGCCACCGGTTTGCCGGTCCGGGCAGACTGTGTGCTGTTACCGCGGTGACGGCCCGGTCGAAGCCAGCCTAGGCCATGACCTTGGAGTGCACGAACTGGCGTTGCGGGCCGCGAATCTCCCACAAGCTGTTGTCGGGGCGGCGCCAGTTGCCTTCCAGGTACTCCAGCACCGCGTGTTGCAGGTCCCATCCGGCCTCGACGGTGGTGAGGCCGGCGTCGCGGCTGTGATGCAGGTGCTGTCCAGATACGACGCCCGTTACCACCGGTCACATCGCGGGACCAGGCATCCACCCGGCACACCGTGATCGGCAACGGTGGTGCCCGGGATCGGTATGATCCCCTTACGGGTCTTCCGCGAGTGGACGCTTGTTCCGCCGTGCTCTGCGGGGTCTGATCTGGTCCGGGGTTCGGTGGTCCTGGTAGCTTGCGCCGTTGTGGGACTCGGTGGTGAACGGTTTGGCGCCGCCCTCCGGTGGACCGCCCTGCGACTGGCGGCCCGCGGCCAGGTGCGGGAATTTCGCGTCGAATGCCGGCCGTTCGGAGCGGATGCGGGGGATGCGGTCGAAGTTGCGCAGCGGCGGTGGGCAGCTGGTCGCCCATTCGAGGGCGTTGCCGTGACCCCAGGGGTCGTCGAGCTCGGTGACCCGGCCGGCCTTGTAGGAGATCCACACGTTGTAGAGGAATGGCAGGGTGGCGGCGCCGAGGACGAATGAGCCGATGGTGGAGATGGTGTTGAGGGTGGTGAAGCCGTCGGTCGCCAGGTAGTCGGCGTAGCGGCGGGGCATGCCCTCGGTGCCGAGCCAGTGCTGGACGAGGAAAGTGAGGTGAAACCCGACGAACGTGAGCCAGAAGTGGACCCGGCCGAGGCGTTCGTCGAGCATCCGGCCGGTCATTTTCGGGAACCAGAAGTAGATGCCGGAGTAGACGGCGAAGACGATCGTGCCGAACAGCACGTAGTGGAAGTGTGCCACCACGAAGTAGGTGTCGGTGACGTGGAAGTCGATCGGGGGGCTTGCGAGCAGGACCCCTGACAGGCCGCCGAGCAGGAAGGTGACGAGGAACCCGACGGCGAACAGCATCGGGGTCTCGAACGTCAGCTGCCCGCGCCACATGGTGCCGGTCCAGTTGAAGAACTTCATGCCGGTCGGGATGGCGATGAGGTAGCTGAGGAAGCTGAAGAACGGCAGCAGCACCTGCCCGGTGCCGAACATGTGGTGCGCCCATACGCTCATCGACAGCGCCCCGATCGCGATGGTCGCGCCGACCATGCCCTTGTAGCCGAAGACCGGCTTGCGGCTGAAGACGGGGATGACCTCGGTGATGATGCCGAAGAACGGCAACGCCACGATGTACACCTCGGGATGGCCGAAGAACCAGAACAGGTGCTGCCACAGCATCGGCCCGCCGGTCGCGGCGTCGTACACATGCGCGCCGAGCCGCCGGTCCGCGAGCAGGACGAGCAGGGCTGCGGCGAGCAGCGGGAACACCATGATGATCATGGCGGCGGTGATGAGGATGTTCCAGGTGAAGATGGGCATCCGGAACGTGGTCATGCCGGGTGCCCGCAGGGTGAGGATGGTGGTGATCATGTTGACCGCGCCGAGGATCGTGCCGAGGCCGGAGAGCACCAGTCCCAGGATCCACAGGTCGGCGCCGACCCCAGGGGTGTTGATGACGCTGTTGAGCGGGGCGTAGGCGAACCAGCCGAAGTCGGCCGCGCCGTTGGGGGTGATGAACCCGGCGACGACGAGGCTGCCACCGAACAGGTAGAACCAGTAGGCGAGGGCGTTGAGCCGGGGGAACGCGACGTCCGGCGCGCCGATCTGCAGCGGCACGATGTAGTTGGCGAACGCGAACACGATCGGCGTCGCGAACAACAGCAGCATCACCGTCCCGTGGATGGTGAACAACTGGTTGTACTGCTCGGCGGACAGGAACTGCAGCCCGGGCCGGGCCAGCTCGGCACGCATCAGCAGCGCCATCACACCGCCGGCGAGGAAGAACGCGAACGACGTGATTAGGTACATGATCCCGATCTGTTTCGCGTCCGTGGTGCGCAGCAGCCGCCCCAACGCGGAGCCTTTGACCGCCGGCCGGACCTGCCGTATGCGGCTGGACACCGGCACCGGCCGTGGTTGTATCGCGGTCATGCCAACTCCAAGCTCGAGGACATGCGGACGCCTGCAGCGGCCACGCAGCCCCCCGCCACGCCGGCCGCTACCCGTGAGCGGAACGTCGAAACCTGTACGCCCCCGCCTCCACCACACGGGTTGCTGTCGAATCCGCGGCCAGCCTCCACCCGCTCCTCGAGCACGCCATCAGCACCGAAGAGCGCATCCTCAGCGCGGCGAGTTCGCTGCTGGAGAGCTTCCTCATGAGACCAATGCCGTGCGGAAGTTGCCCACCGATCGGTGGCCGGGCGTCGTGGCGAAGATCGAACAGTGGCTTGCGAAGCTCGTCGTCATCGCGGAGCAGGCCGGGCTGGACGTTGTTCGACAGGCGAACGGCAAGCCGACAAAGCTTCGCTGGGCCACCGCGTCGACGTACCGTGGCATCCCGCTGGACAAGACCGCCGATCTCGTCGAACGCGCGTTCGGTGAGTACCAGGCGCTCTACCAGATGGGCTCCAGCATCGCGCACAGCATGTCGTGGATGCTGGACGACAACGCACACGTCGCCGCTGACGGTTCATCCGCGGTCCTGTACCACAGCGACCCGTACGCGCATGGTGCTGCGGCGATCACCGCGATCGCTGCCGCCGAAAGTGTGGTCCGTGACTTCGGTCGGTACATGGGATTCGATCCGGAGCATGCGCTGGTGCCGTACCGGCGCCGTCGCGAGGCGCTGGACACACTCATCAACGAGTACGCCGTCGGCCGCCTCGGCGCCGTCGGGCACATGTGATCAGCCCGCAGCGGACCCGGCGTCCCGCCCGCCGGGATCGCCCGATCGCCGGAAACTGCGGTGACGCTGTCGACGGTGTCACCTCGTACACCGATCCCGAGGGCGGTGGCATCCTCGGGATCCGACTCGTATGGCGCTCCTACCGGCGTTGACACGACGCCGACGTTGAGTCCGTCAGTGTCCGAACGGATCACGTCCGGGGCACGGCCCCCGCCTGACGATCGTGGCACGACCTATTCGGCGACGATCTCGCTGCGGGCCGCCGTCAGTCGTGTCCCGTCGCTCAACACCACGTCGCTGGCGCCGTCGCCGCCAGCGGCCCGCACTGAATGGACCTGCATGCCAGCCAGCTGCTGCACCTCAGGTGTTCTGTGCTGAGCGGGCCGGAAGACCCACCGTAGATCAGCCGCACGGTCGCGTTTCATGCCTCGACAACCTCCCCGGGAAGCCTTGCGACGCCGCACCGTCTCGCATCGCGGCCGTCTCTCGTACGGTAGTACGAGAACCTCCGTCCCCCGTTGTATCGGGCGGACAAATCGCCGCTGACTCCCGCGATCTTGAACGTCATCGGGCTGCCAACGGTGCTCAGGGGCTGAGGGATACGCGACTTGATCGAAGCCGGCGCGGCACGCGGCGATCGGTGCGTGCTGAGCGTTCTTCCGGCTGCCATGCGCGAAGATCCTGAGCTGGCTCGCGTGGCGTTGCGGCACCCGCGCGACGTTGCCCGCCGCGCCGCCGCAGTGCACGGCTTCCATCCGGCGAGTTCTCCTCGGTCAGGAAACCGCATAGCCGGTGCCTATCCGAGCGGGCGTCGATCCGCCGGATGACCGTACCCATCCGCGCTGCGGCAGGTGCGGAGTCTGCCGCAGGTTGCCGGTTATGGTGGCCCAATGGGTGTCGCCACGACCGGTGCGGCGCGGGTCGCGCCGGTGTTCCACCCACCGGTCGTGCCGCAGCTGACTGAGGCGGCGCTGGCCGCCGCCGGGCGCCGCTCGAGCCGTTCGCCACCATGCTGGTGGACCTCGTTCGTGTCACGCCGAAGGGCAAGTGGCACGCGCCTGGTACTGCCACCCACCGGTGCGTGCATGTGATCCGTGGGCTCGCGCACCTTCCTGCCGACCTGCCCGTGCAGCAGGTCAGTGTGCTCGGCGAGCATGACGTGTGCAGCGCCTGCGCACACCAGATATGGGTGCGCGGCCCGGCCGGTGCACTGCACGTGGCGGCGGGTCTGACCGTCGCCGCCGCGCAGTGGGTCGCCGAGTTCGAGCGCCTCGCTCCGAGCATGGGGTGGCTGGATGTGGCCCGCTGGTCACGGCAGACACCGTTCGGCTCGCCCGACCCGATGACCGACCCGATGACGGACCTGCTGAGCGGGCTCCTGGCTGTGCACCGGTCGGCGGTCGCTGCGGCCTGGGACGGGCTGCGCCGCCGCGTCGCTGCCGCGATGGCGGTCGCCCGGCAGGCCGCCGGACCTCCCGGGCTGCGGGTCATGGCCGCCCGGGCCAGGGACCTCTTGCTCCATGACCGCGCCACCCTGATGGAGGCGCACGTGCTAGAAGCGATCCGCGGTGGTGCCCGCCGCATCCTGCACGAGCCGCAGCTGCCCCGGCACGCCCTCGACGCGTGGCTGCAGGGCGGTCGCCGCCGACGGTGACCTCACCGCCGGGCGGACCGCGATGTTCGCCGCCGTCGAGGCCCGCCTCGGCGAGGCTGAGGTCCGGGACGTGTCCCTCCTCCCTGTCCCGCCGCTGACCGCCGCGGCCGGTCACGCCTCGCCGGCGGCGTGGGCCGCTGCGGAGTACCAGCTGCTGCGCACTCACGTCGTTGACATCTGGAGCTCCCGGCTGGCCGCGGCCCTGCACGACGGGCACCTGTCCAGCGGCGACGGCGAGCAGTTGCTGCTGATCGTCGGCTGGCCGATCGTCAACGAACCCGACCGGGAGATCGCCTATCCCACCCAGTACCCGGTCCTGGCCGACGCCGTGGTCGCCACCCGCTATTCCACTCCGATCCCTGCGCCGCAGGCCATCCCACAGGCCATCTCACAGGCCGTGGTGCTGCGGGTGCCGGCGTCCGCCGCCGGACACGCCGTCGCGCACCGCAGCGACTACCTCCACGCGGTGCCCGGCGCATCCGTGGCTACCGGTGCTGTGGTCCACGACCGCGACGTGCGGGTTCTGCTGCGCTCCGCCGCCGGGTATCTGCCCCATGACGACGTCGGTGACCCGGCCGGTCCGCTGGCCCCGGTCGCCGCTTGGCGGGCGGCAGCGGGGCCGGCGACCGATCTGCGTGCTTGGGCCACCGAACACGGCGGGCACCACTGGAACCTGCCGCAGCGGTGGCGGTGGATCCCCGCCGACACACCCCGCACCGGCGGTTTAGGATCGGCGGCGCTGCTGCAGCAGCTGTGCCAGGCGCTGCGGAGCTCCGCCGTCGTGCTCGTCCTCGCCGCAGGCGAGCACGACGCGCTGGACCGCGTCGAACTCCTCGTCTGCCCGGAGGCGGTCGACCCGGACACCGGCGCCCTGACGTACCGGCCGCACGACCTGCCCGGGTGTCCCACCATCACGGTGCCGTGGCGGCGCATCATCGCTCGTCGCGCGTCACCCGTGTGGCCAACTGGAACACGAAGGCTGCCAAGATCAGGTCGAACACTACCGCGAGGAAGCCGGCGATCGGCAGCATTGTCCGCCATTCCGAGATCGCGTCGAGCTGCGGTGCCGGCTTTGACAGAATGAGTCGACCGACGTGCATGCTGATCAAGAGTGCACCGTAGGCGATGACCGTAAGGACCGGCAGCGCCGCCAGGAGCACCGCAGCGAAAGCCTTCCGCATCGCGACGGGTCCGGCATCGTGCAGCTGGCGGTTCAGGGCATTGTCTGTGGCGATCGCTGTAACGGACGTTTGTCGCCGTCGTTCCGCCAGCGCAAATCGCCCACCGAAGCCTGCGAGCGCGCCGCCGAACAGCCCAACCACGAGATTGAACAGCGCATAGTCTCAGTCGTGCAGCGAGCTACTGGCATCCGCAGGCCACCCCGATTCGCGTCGAAGTCGTATCGCTCCATCCTCGAGTCCTGTTGGGAACGTTGCGCCCAAGGCTTGTAACGGAGCTGCGGACGGTGCAGCCGGTCACCGCCCGAGGACACGGCTTGGGCGGCGTCTGTCATGTCACGGTGATCTGGCGCCGACCGGCCACACACGGACCACACGGTTCAGCGGGGATATGTTGCACACGGCGCACAGTCCGGTGGCCCATCGCCACGCCCCCTCACCCCAGCCCATACCGCGACGACCGCGAGCTGCAGCGGTGTGACTACAGGCCGTCGCGTCGACCATGCAACACTGCCCACCGGCTGTCCACCGCGAGCTGCAGCGGTGTGACTACAGGCCGTCGCGTCGACCATGCAACACTGCCCACCGGCTGTCCACCGCTGGCGCGGATCGGTGCCATTCCTGACCGATCGACAGGTAGCGATGGCGATCTGGATAGGTTCGCTAGCCTGATCGGCTGATGGATTCCGGGCAGCCCAGCTCGTCGTGGCGGACGTACTGCGCCGCCGTGATGCGTACCGAACGCCGGATGAGCACCCGTGCACCGTGGGGCGGCTGTCCGGCTGATGACAGCATCCATGCGATCGGATAGAACAGAGTGACGCAATACGGCGACGAGTTGTGGCCGGTCGGGAGGCGTGGTGATCGACGTTCTGGCCAGCGCCAAGATGGTCCGGGACGTGGCCAGGCTCCACGCCGTCGCCGCCACCGGCCTCGGGCCGCGCCGGCAGCGGTGGTGCGACGAGGTCGTCGACCGGGTCCGCCAACTGCTGCGGGTGCCGGTCGCGCTGCTGGTGCTCGTCGAACGCAGCCGGCAGGTGCTGCCCGGCGCGGCGGGACTGCCCGAGCCGTGGCAGCAGCGGCGGGAGACCCCGCTGACCCACTCCGTCTGCCAGTACGTCGTCGGCTCCGGCGCGGCGCTGACGATCACCGACGCCCGGCGCGATCCGGTCCTGCACACCAGCGACGCCATCCGCGACCTCGGCGTTGTCGCCTACGCGGGCGTGCCAGTCCGGGACCGCACCGGACACGTCCTCGGCGCGCTGTGCGCGATCGACACACGCCCGCGGCCCTGGACCGAACGCGAAATTAGCACCCTGCGACATATTGCTGCCGAGTGTCTCCCTAGGCTGCGGAACTCCACTCGCAGTACATCAGCGCCGCCAGCAAACAAAACCCGGCCCGCTGCGACCCCGCCGGCGACCCGGCCATACCGCGACGACACATTGTGGACGCCGATCGGTGCTCCACACGGTCTGGCGCTGGGCTCGGAGCCGCCTGTCCGGGATACGGCCACGGGGCTCGCCATGCCCGGCCGCTGGCATGACGAACCCGTCACCGTGATTGTGCAGACGATCGACGATCCGCGCGCGCAACGGCGATTCCGCCGCCGGATCCAGGTGGCGCAGGCGCTCCAGCACGGCAACCTACCGATACCGGTCGAGGAGCACCGCTGGCATAACCACCGCACCCTGATCGTCAGCCGCCCCGCCGGCAAACCACTGCTACGCCGTCCCGGACGCATCGGGCGGCACTCAACCGGCGAATGGACAGCAGTCATCCATCTCGCCGCACTCCTATCGGCCTGGCAACCGACGCCCGCCGATCGCCTCCAATGGACCATCGACTATCCCGCTTGGATCGCCAGGCACCAGCAGGCTGGCCACCTCTGCGCCGACGAATCCGCACGGCTGCAGACGCTCCTAGACCGATGCGACGTCGACCGGACCTTCGCGCACGGCAACCTGGTCCCCCGCACCATCATTCGGCAACCGTCGCAGCAGCTTGCACTGACCGGATTTACCCACAGCGGCATGTACCTCGCCGGACGCGACCTTGTCACCCTGGCCTTCGCCGCCCCGGACGCGTGCCACCAACGCGCCCTCATGCAACGAGTCGTCGACGCCGACATCGTCGAACCCTTCACCGTCAACCTGCTCCTAGCCGCCGCCGACCTAGCAGCTCACCGACCAGCAACGCCAGCCGACTGGCTAGCGACAGTCATGCGCGCCCGCCGATGCGCACACCACCTACTGACCCGGCTCGGAGCCTAGCCGGCCGCATGCATCGCACGACATCGCGTCACGACGCGGCCCAGCCTGCAGGCGCCTGGATTTCGGCGAGCACCATCGATACAAGTCGATCCTGCCGGTTCGCGCCCGATATGAGTGGCATGAGGTTTAAGCCGGATGTTTCAAACGCCGGGTGTGGGTACGAGTTCGGGGCGCCGGGCCCTGCATCAACCGTATTCCGCTTGCGGCCCGGCGCGCCACGGACGGTGCCAGCGGCACCGTAATCCTCCTGTATGCACGACCGTCATCGCTGGCGGCGGCACCGGCAACACCAGCTCCATCCGTGTTCTGGCGAATACGTACAGAAACGGCCTGACGCTGCTGCTGGGCTCGGTCGGCCAGCAGCTCATGCGCGCCGACTGCCCGGTGCTCATCGTCCACTGAGCCGAATCGCCGGAGACGCCGGGAACCTGGCGGGTTCCCCGGCGCGCACACCGGGATGGGCGGCTACCCAGCGACTGTGATGACCTCGGTCGCGGGCAGGCGGGGGGCGTGCGGCGGCCCAGCGTGGTCCGGGTCGGCTACGCCGAGGCGCAGCACCAGGTACGGCCACCCGACGTCGCCCAGCATCCGGCGCAGCGCCATCCGGGTGAAGTCCAGCTCGACCGGGCTGCTCAGCGGCAGGACCGCGGCGCCGCGGGCGGTCGCGGTGGAGCCAGAGCTCGCCCAGGGCCTCGCCGGCCGCGAGCCAGTCGGGGCGTTCGTCGCCCTCGCCGTACAGGACGGCGTAGTTCGCGGCGTTGTCGTGGCCCTCGCCGGCGGCCAGGGTGCCCGGCACGCCGAAGTCGCGCTCGGCCATCGTGGTCCGCGGGTTCTGGGCGGGCAGGGCGGTGGCCGGGACGCCGGTGCCGACCGCCCGCTCGCCGCCGGCCCACGCCCTGGTCTCGTCCCGCATCCGCTCGTCGCGGCGCTCGGCCTCGCCCGCGTGCTCGATCATCACCGCGAGCCGCAGCACCTGGTCGCGGTCGAGCACGTGCAGGCGGGCCCCGCCGCGGCGGGCGCCGGCAGCGAGGGCCTCCAGGGCCGCGGGCGCGACCGGCTCGTCGGTGACGGCCCGCCGGTCGGTGCGCCGGACCCGCAGCAGCTGCAGCCGGTGCATGTCGTGCGGGTCGGCCGGGACCTTCCGGCGGCCCGCACGACCGCCAGGGGCTCTCCCGCCGGGCGCTCCACCTCGGCCGTCCTGCCCTCGGCGGCCAGCGCCACGAGCGCGTGGTGCAGGGCCGCGCCGCAGCTGAGCACCATCAGCCGGCCCTCGGGGTCCTGCTCGCGCAGCTGCCGCTCGAGCACCGTGTAGAGACATAGGATGTCTGGGCCGTTTGGCCGGCGTGTGACGTGTCTTGAGCGCTGCCGTCCAAAGTGGATGGAGGAATCCACGAAATGCGTCGTAATCGGGCAGCGGCGGAAGTGCTGATCAAGGCTGCGAGCTGCGTCTGACTAATGGAGGACTACGGATCAGAAGGTTAGGGGTTCGAGTCCCTTCGGGCGCGCAACATCAAGAGGCGGTTGACCTGCGGAAACGCAGGTTAGCCGTCTCTTGTCATCTGTCCACTGTGGACCTGAAGTGTTCCGAAAGTGATCCGCTGTTTCGGAGGGCTTCAGGCTGGTCGGCACCGCGATGCGCTGCTGCGGTTCGGTCTGTCTGGATCTTGCATGTTCGTGGCTGGTGCCGCGGCGCGACGTCGGGGCAGGCGATTTCCATGTGCTGCGCCGCCCCGGGTTGCCTCGTCAGGCGCTTGCCTGAGGTGCTCGTCGCCGGCCGTGGCACATTCGGATCAGTCAACTCACCGCGCTTCATTTTGGCCCGAGAAACGTGAGTGAGCCGGGTTGCGGGCGGCGAACGTGCACTCCGCCTCGATTATGGATTGTCTGAGGTTCGGCCCAACTGGGCCTGTCTCATGATCAACAGGAGTTCCTCGGCGGCTGACTGGTCGGCCAGCGCGACGCCCCAGTCGTCCGCGGCTGGATCTTCCGGGATCTCGACCTCCCGCAGAAGTGTCGTTAGGGCTGGAGGGAGGTCGGGGACGAGGAATCCCTCCTGCTCGATTGTCCGTCGGTGCGTACGGAGGACGTGCAGGCAGCGTGCAAGATCATTGACCAGGACCTGGAGGTAGCGCTGCTGCCTGCCGGCCTGCTCGCCGCTGGTGCCGGGCGCCGTGTGCGCCTGGTCGGCGGCGATGCGCCGTATCCGCGTCTGGACCTCGGCGTATTGCTGGACGAGGGTCCGGTGCACGTCGTACAGCACCACGGCGCGCCGCCCCTCGCGCCATTTCTGGAGCGAAGAGTCCGCGTAGTCGATGAGTCGGGCGCCGATGATCCAACCGCGGCTGAGCCAGGGGGGCGCGTCGAGGCCGGGCAGGATCCGCATCGTGGTGATCCGGCCGACGGGGGTCAGCAGGAGTAGCGGTGGCACGTCGAGCGCGGCGCCGAGGATCAGAAGCTCGTCGACGCTGACCGACTCGCGTCGCCCGGTCTCCAGGTTGGCGATGACCGATCGGGGTACTTCCGAGCCGAGCTCCGCGGTCCGGCGGGCGAGATCATTGGCGCTCATGTTGCGCTTGTCGCGCCAGTACTTCACCTGACCGGCGATGACCTTCGTGACGCTCTTCGGCCAAGCGTCTTCACCCTCGGCGGACGCGGTGGCGTCAGGGGTGTTCGGTTGGATGTGCGTGTCACTCATTGCGTGACGACCGGCCCATTTCCCACATGCACACCCTAACGGGGATCTTGAGAACTCGTCACGATGGTATCTGTGTCATGAAGACACAGACATGTCGAAGTTGGCGCTTATCTGGCTGCCACCGCTTCTTTGGTGCCCGGGTTGTCGCGTCGTCGCGTATCGCGATTTGCGCGAAGGACTCGGGTTGACCTACCCTCGACCGCTGGGCGTCACGTTCGCGCCCAGTCGGCGGTTCGACCGCGCGGAGCAACTCGGCCGGGGGGCCTTGGGGGACCGACTTGACCACGACCACGTAGAACCTGCCGGGCGCCGAGCCGCCCGCGTCGACAACGCCGACACGAAACGTGACCTTCTCGGTAACGAGAATGCCCCGCAGTACCGAGATGTTTCAGCCACCTCGGTCCGACGGGGCTCCCGCAGCCTAGATGACCAAGCGGATTCGTGCCATCGGCGTGCGCTTTTTCCGTCAGGCGCTTGACGTTCCCGCCAGCCGGCGAATGACTCATCGTCACCTCGTCGACCTCGCCCTTCTGTGCCACAAGCACCCACGAGTGCCTGGTGCGAGCGTCTTGTGCATCTGATCGCCGTCTGGGACGGGCCAACTCGTTCCGGCAGCGCCCTTCGGCTTGCGGCCGGCTGTCCTCGATCGAGAACAACCGGGACCATGCACGCCTCTTCGCGAATCCGCGCTGGCCGCTTACCCCGCAGCGGGCCAGTGCAAAGCGCGACGGGTCAGCGATGCGCTGCCCTTCTTCCGCATTGCACGTATCTGGCACTTATGCAAAAAGTGTCACATTTCAGGCGGGGAGCTCCCACCAGCATGTCCACAGCACTGACCACGCTCAGCGCGCCGACCACGGGAAGAGGCATGTATCTCGCCGGCCTGCGGCTCACGAACTTCCGCTCGTGTCGCGACGTCGAGATCAAGCTCCAGCCCGGCCTGACGCTGCTCGTCGGCGACAACAACTCCGGCAAGTCCAACGTCATCGACGCGATGCGGCTGCTGACCACGCCGCTGAGCGGGCGACGGGTCCGCTACCTGGAGACGGACGACATCTCCACCGGCGCGGACGGCCCGATCGATATCCTGGGCGTGTTCGACGGCCTGACGCGGTTCCAGCAGGGCCAGTACATCGGCGCGCTCGACATCGCGACGAACAAGGCGTACTACACGACCAGGTTCCGGCCGGACATGGACGTACCCCGCCGGTCCAAGGTGGAGAACCTGGCTGGCCGAGCCGCCGGGTCCGACGCCGAACCCGAGAAACGCGACCAGATCCGGCACGTCTACCTGGCACCGCTGCGCGACGCCAAGCGTGAGCTGGACTCCGCCACCGGCAACCGCATGGCGCTCATCATCAAGTACCTGACGAGCGAGGCCGACCGTACGGACTTCCTCGACCAGGCGATCGACGGGTTGCGCAAGCTCGAAGAGCACAACGTCATCACCGGCACCCAGAAGCGGTTGCAGGAGCACGTCAGCGACCTCACCGACCCGGTCCGGGGGCAGGTGATCGGTCTGAGCTTCCGCGACGTCCGGCTGCAACGGCTCGCTCGTGGCCTGCGCCTAAAGATGGCCGAGCACGGCGTCGACCTCGCCGACATCGAGGACTCGGGCCTCGGCTACGCCAACCTGCTCTACATGGCGTCGGTCATCATCGAGCTGCGCAACGCCCAGGACGCCGAGCTCACGCTCTTCCTCGTGGAGGAGCCGGAGGCCCACCTCCACCCGCAGCTGCAAGCCGTGCTGCTGGACTACCTCCAGGAGCAGGCCGTCAAGTCGCTGCGCGACGACACCGACGGCCCGGCGGGCCGCATCCAAGTGATCGCCACGACCCACTCACCGAACCTGGCCAGTGCAGTGGGCATCCGCAACATCGTGGTCCTGCGCACCCAGGAAACCCCGACCACCCAGAAGGCCACCGAGGAGCTCTCGGCCACCGAGGCGGAGGTGACACCGACGGGGATTCAGCGCGGCACGGCCGCGATCGCCCTGTGCGACATCGACCTGACCGATGAGGAACGCCGCAAGATCGACCAGTACCTCGACGTGAGCCGCGCCGAGCTGCTGTTCACCCGGCGCGCGGTCCTCGTGGAGGGCGTCTCCGAGGCCGTCATCCTGCCGCCGCTCGCACGCCACTGCGTCCTCGACAAGACGGCGGCCAACTACGGGGCGAAGTGCCGCGAATTCCGGGCCGTGTCGATCATCAGCATCGGCAGTGTCGACTTCGGCCCGTACCTTAAGCTCCTTCTGCAGCAGGTCAACGGGGTCCGGCTCGTCGACCGGCTGGTGGTCATCACCGACGGCGACCCCGACGTCGACGATGAGGTCGACCAGGACGACCTCGACGACGAGGCCGACGAGCCGGAGACGCGGGACGAGCCGGCGGCCACACTCAGCCGCAAGGATCGGCTGGAAGAGATCGCCACCCAGCTGGGCGCCGACTCGGTCCTCGCCGTGTTCGCAGCCGAGTTCACGCTCGAGGCCGACCTGATGAACCCGTTCACGGTGAACGGCTCGCTGCTGGAGACCGCGTTCAAGCGCCAGAAGCCCAGGTCGGGCAGGTTCTGGAACACGCTCACGGCGAGCACGAACCCGGCGGAGGTGTTCTACCGCAAGCTGCGCAGCACCAAGCGGTACATCGGCAAGGGCGAGTTCGCCCACGACGTCGCCGAGCTGATCCAGAGCGGCGGCATGTTCGAGTGCCCTGCCTACCTCACGCAGGCCATCCAGTCGGCGATGCGGTAGGCGGGGCATGGACGAGATCGACTTTTCGCCGGCGCAGCGGGCTCTGATCGACAAGCCGGGCAGCGTCTTCGTCCCGGCGTGCCCGGGCGCCGGGAAGACCCAGAGCATCGTCGAGCGCTTCATCCAGCGCCCCGGGGTCCCCGCCCGGCAGGGCGTCGCCCTGTTGTCGTTCACCAACGCCGCGATCAACGAGGCGCGTCAGCGGTGCGCCCAGCGGCCCGACCTGCTCACGACCCCGAACTTCGTCGGCACCATCGACGGCTTCATCAACCGGTTCATCGTCACGCCGCTGTACAAGGCGTTGACGGGCACGGTCCCCACGTTCAAGGATTCGTGGCACACCGTCCAGGGCACCACCTTCGGGGTGGCGGGGGTGCCGCTGGAGTTCCAGCTCGGCTGGTTCGCCTTCGGCCACGACGGCGGCAACGCCCGGCTCGTCAACCACCAGGTCCCGTACGCCCAGCGCAGTACCGTGACCAACCTCCCGGACTGGCAGCGGACGAAGGCCACCACCAGTGCCTCACGCCTGGCCCGCCGGTTCCTTGCCAATGGGGTGATGGACTGCGCGGCGACGCGGGTGCTGATGGAGCATTACCTCACCGACCCGATCAACCGAGCCATCCTGGGCCGGCTGATGACCGCCCGCTTCGGGTCGGTCATCGTCGACGAGGTGCAGGACTGCTCCAGCAGCGACATCTTCCTCGTCAACTTCCTGCTCGACTGTGGCATCGAGACCGTCATGGTGGGCGACCTCGACCAGTCCATCTACGGCTTCCGCGGCTCCACCATCGAGGAGGTCAAAAGCCTCGTTGGCCGGGTCCCCGAAGGCACCCGTTTCGACGGCAACTACCGAAGCTCCCCGGCGATCTGCGCCGTCGTCAACAGCTTGCGCGCCAGTGCTGGCACCGACATCCCGCTCGGGAAATGGAAGGACGACCAGTACCCCGTGGTGGTTCTGCCCGTGAGCGGGTTCGGCCACGCTCGCTCGAAGATCATCGAGGTCGCAGGGTCTATGGGCTTCACGCCCGTGGAGATCAAGGTGCTCGCCTACGCCGAGACGACCGCCCGCGAGTGCGCCGGCGCTTCGCCGCCGGGCGACAAGGGCGGCGGCAAGCTCGTCCAGTTCGCCCAGGCCGCAGCGACCCTCCAAGATCTCCGCGCCAGCGCCCGGGCCCGCACCCAGGCCATGCAGACGATCGAAGGCATCCTCCGCGGGCTCGGCCACGACGACGACCGTGTGCTCGCCGACGCCGAGTTCCTCGACTCCGTCGGGCTCACCCCACGCACGTTCCGGGACGGTTGCCTGCGGCTCGCCAGCAGGACCGCTCCCTTCGACGGCCCGCCCAGCGCCTTCCGCGCCGAGATGCGCAACGGGCTCAACGCTTTGGGGTGGGACGGCTGGATCAACACCGGCGGCCTCCGCTCCCCGAACGGCGACACCTGGCCCGTCCGCATGGTCGACGAACCCGACGCGCTCGACTGGTCGACGATCCACGGCTTCAAGGGCCTCCAGGCGACCGTCACCGCGGTCGCGATCCCGCCGCTGCCGAAACGCGCCACCTCCGCCGACGGAGTCGGGCTCTGGGGCGAGGGCGATCCCGGCGAAAGCCGGCGGGTGCTGTACGTCGGCGCGTCCCGAGCCCAGCGCCTGCTCATCCTGGTTACCGCCGACCCGCAGGTGCCCGCCGTGACCTCCTGCCTTCAACGGGACGCGGTGCCGTTCATGGTCGTCCAGAACACCCGAGACACCGGGAGCATGAATGCCTGACACCCCAGCCGCTTCGGCGCGGCAGTTCCATGGCCTGTTCATCGGCATCAACCGCTACCGGTCCAAGTCGGTGCGGCGGCTGGCGTCGGCCTCCCGCGACGCGAAGGCGCTGCACGCGGTCTTCTGCGACAACCTCGGCGACGCGAACAGCACATTGCTGGTGGACCGGGCTGCCACCCGCGACGCCGTCGTGGCGGGTCTCCTCGATCTTCAGACCCGCAGCACGCCCGAGGACGTCGTGGTCATCTCGTTCTCCGGGCACGGCAGCACGACCCACGAGCTGGTCACTCACGACGCCGACCCCGACAACCTGCCGTCGACGTCATTGCCACTGGACCAGTTCACCGACCTGGTCAGCGCGATCCCGGCCCGCCAGCTGATTGTGATCTTGGACTGCTGCTTCGCCGGCGGTGCGGGCGCGAAAGTGCTTACCGCGCCGCTGGTGCCGCGCGGCAGCTTGACCGGCTTGCCGGAGTCCACGGACGCCCGGCTGGAGCGGATGGCGGGCACCGGGCGGCTCGTCCTGGCCGCCGCGACCGGTGAACAGGAGGCATGGGAGGACCCGCATCTGGGGCACGGGCTGCTCACCTACCACCTGCTGCGGGCGCTGCTCGGCGCAGCAGCCGATGAAGGCAAGCAGGTTCGTCTCTATGACCTGCTGGCCTTCGTGACCCGTGAGGTCAAGGCGAAAGCCTCCGGGACGGTGGCCGCCGCGCAGGATCCGAGCCTGCGCGGTCAGATGGACGGGGAACTGCTGTGGCCGGTCTTCGTCGACACCGGGCCGCTCTACTCGGCGCAGTTCCCGTCCTCCGTGCTCGCCCCGGTAACCCGTGACCTTGCGAGCCTGCGTGGCCACGGCATCCCGCAGATCGTGCTGGACGCGTGGGCCGCGCGCATCGACGAGCTCAATGACCTTCAGGTCGACACGATCAACCAGGGGCGCCTCCTCACCGGGGTGAACCTCCTGGTGACGGCGCCGACGTCCTCCGGCAAGACCATGATCGGGGAACTTGCCGCCATCCGCGCGGCGCAGGTCGGCGGCCGGTCGGTGTTCCTGCTGCCGACCCGCGCGCTGGTCAACGAGCAGTACGCGAGGTTCTCGCGAACGTACGGGGCAATCGGGTTGCAAACCATACGGGCCACCGGGGAAACGGCCGACGACGTGCCGGCCCTCCTGCAAGGGCAGTTCGACCTGGCGGTGCTGACCTACGAGAAGTTCGCCGGACTGGCCCTGGGCAACCCGCACCTGCTCAAGCTGCTCTCCGTCGTCGCCATCGACGAGGTCCAGACGATCGTCGACCCCAATCGCGGCGCCTACCTCGAATTCCTCCTCACCGTGCTCAAGGCGCGCCGTCCCGAAGGCGTCGCGCCGCAGGTCGTCGCGCTGTCGGCGGTACTGGGCGACCTCGGCGGCCTCGACAGCTGGCTCGACGCCAACGTCATCGCCCGCACCGAGCGGCCCGTGCCCCTGCTCGAGGGCGTCCTCGGCCCGGACGGGATCTACCGGCATGTCGACGCCGACGGCGAGGAGGCATCCGAACAGCTGGTCGCGCCGATCGGCTGGCTGCGTAGCAGCCAAGACCTGATCATTCCGCTGATCCGCAAGCTCGTCGGCCAAGGTCAACAAGTCATCGTCTTCCGGAGCACCCGAGGGGTAAGCCGCGGCTGCGCCCGCTATCTCGCACGGAGCCTCGGTCTGCCGCAGGCGACGGCGGCGCTGGAGAGGCTGGCCGGCGCCGACCCCAGCGCCGTACTGGCTGACCTGCGCCAATGCCTTGCCGGCGGGGTCGCGTTCCACATCTCCGACCTGGCGCGCGACGAGAAGATCGCCATCGAGGACGAGTTCCGCGCGCCGGCCAGCGGCATCCGGGTACTGGTGTCCACCACGACGCTCGCCCAGGGCGTGAATCTTCCCGCCGAGACGGTGATCATCGTCGAGCTCGATCATCCGATCGGGCCGACCGAGACCACCCCGTACTCGGTCGCCGAGTACAAGAACATCGCCGGACGAGCCGGCCGGCTCGGTCTGACCGACGGGGGCCGCGCCGTCTCGATCGTCGGCGGGGGCATCGACGGTGAACGCCGCTGGCGGGACTACGTGCTGGGCAAGCCCGAGGACCTGCGGTCTCAGCTGCTGAACCCGCAGCAGGATCTCGCGACGCTGCTGCTACGCGTGGTGGCGGTCGCCTCACGGCGAGAGGGTGTCGCGGTCCTCACCGAGGCCGACGTCATCGCCTACCTATCGAACAGCTTCGCCGCACATCAGCAACGGCTCGTCGGCGCAGCGGATCCGTTCCCAGCGGCGGCGGTCTCCACCGTTCTCGGCGATCTTGTCGGTGCCGGTCTGCTGTCGTCCACGACGGCCGGGATCGAGCTGACCGAACTCGGCACGTACGTTTCACACAGCGGTCTGCGGGTGTCGTCCGCCGTCCGCGTCGCCCGCGTGTTGCGGGTGGTGAACTCCGCCGCGTTGAATCGCGTCACCATCATCGCCGCAGCCCAACTGACCGACGAAGTCGCCAGTGCTCGCCCGCCGGTCAACGGCAGGGGTTGGCAGAAGGAGCAAGCAACCTATGGCGGCGAGTTGCAGCGGCACGGGATCGCCGGGCCGGTACTCGCGGCGTTGCCCGGCCCGGAGCGCAAGACGGCCGCCGAACGCGCGAAGCGGGCGGTCGCCTGCATGCTGTGGATGGCCGGCCTCCCGGTGGGCCGCATCGAGCAGCAGCTCATGATCCACATGCCGTCGAAAGACGCCGCAGGCGTCGCCAGGGCTTCAGCGGACCGGACGCAAAGCGTCGTCGGCACCGTCATCGACATCGCCCGGTGCCTGCACCCCGAGGCAGATCTCGACGATCTCGCCCGTCTCCTGCCGGTCCAGCTCGAGTTCGGCATCCCGGCAGAGCTGGTGCCGCTGGCCCTGCACGCGGGTGCCGCGCTCGACCGGACGGACTACCTGCGGCTCGCCACCCGGTCTCTCGTCGACCCGGCCGCGATCGCCGATGCAGAAGACGAGCCCCTGTTGGCGTGCCTCAACAGCAACACCAGCAAGCTCGACCTGCTGCGGCGGGCCGCTCGCGCCGCGCGTGACGGTGCCGATAGCACTGACTTCGCCGACCTGCTGCCGGCCTCTGCCGACTAGCCCTCACCGAGAGCGAGCACCATCATGATCAACGATTCCCCGCCTCCGACCGACGCTGAGGAAGAGGACGATCACTGGCCGTCGTTCGACATCACGCCGAAGGCGTACGAAGAAGCCGTTGCCGCAATCACCAAGTCGATGAACCTGCAACTGGTCGGCTGGGAGGTCAAACACCTCGAGTCGATCGACGGGCTGGACGGCACCTACATCATGGACGTCACCGCGCGCTTCCAACTGGCGGGCATGGACTTCCTCATCCTGTTCGAGTGCAAGCGGCACAAGGACCGCGTCAAACGATCCGATGTCCAGGTGCTGTACACCAAGCTCCAGTCCACGGGTGCCCAGAAGGGCGTGGTGGTCGCCGCCACCGGATTCCAGAGCGGAGCACTGGAATTCGCCAAGGCCCACGGCATCGCCTGCGTCCGCCTGGTCGACAACGCTTGGATGTACATGACGCGACACACCCAAATAGCCAACCCGCCAGCCCTTACCGGCGCTTACTCCGGCTATTCAATGACACCCGACGGCGATGGCGACTACGAGTTTACGCTGCTCACCGGCAGCCCAGATAACACACGCTCAATACTGATCGACGGTGCCTAACTGGCCTTGGCATTGTGGGTTGATCGGCAGAATGCGGTGCGCATTGCGAACCGTCGATCGTGCCGATCAGCGGAGCTGTCCGTCAGAGGGGATCAGACGAGCGAGGCGATCGGCTCATCGCACCAGCCGAACACTCGAGGCACAGGGCCAAGCCCTCGACGCTCACGACTGGGCCAGGTCCTCTCCAGCTTCGGAGGAAAGTCAGATCGCTGATTACCGGCTGACGGTAACGCTGAGTAATGGCGACGCCGCTACTCGGCGACCGTCCAGCATCCGGATCTGCCGAGAAGAGTGCACCATTGGGTCGGCTTCCGGAGGCCGGTCGCCCGGCGGCCGACCCACTATGGCGCCATCTCTCCTGCCTCTCGAATTTGAGTTGGGACACGGATGGAATACGGATATCCTCGTTTCAGTGACAGCATCGAGGATGGTGAGCTGCTTGGTAATCGAAGCAGGGACTAATCTGCGCGGATACATGGTGACCGTTGTCGGCAGGGCCGTAGAAGGTAACAGATTGAGCGATCTGCCCGAGGCGCTTCATCTGGGCGTCGAGCTGGAGCTAAGCGAAGAAAAAGTTCTGCTCCACGTGCCCGTCCAAGCGCCGAATGGTGCAGTGGCGCTGTCAACAGGACGCAGCATTGCCGAAGATTTTTTCCGTGTCCTCGGATCGAGTCACTCAGCGTACCTAATTGACCTGGAGGACGAACGCGACAAAATTACCCGCACCGACGCCGTCTACGTCAGCGAAGGACCCGTGCCGGAGGCCGATGTCGCCGAGGGCGGTATCACCGAGCATGGTCTACAGTGGCTGGATCCAGAAGGCGAGGCGCGCCGCGCAGGAAGGGTTTTCCGCATTCGCGCTGCGGGCTACGTAACTCATCCGGTCACGGCAGATGCCCGACGGTTCGGTGGAAGGGAGCGTTGGTCGCCACGACTGCGGTCTGGATTGTCGCTATATTGGGCCGCTCAATGCAGCATTGACCACCAGGTTCGGTTCGTCCTCGGAGTGGCGACCCTGGAAATTCTTGCCGAAAGGAATGCGGAGAAGCTGCTTGCAATTCGGCTCGATGGTCCTCGCCGGAAGGCGTTGCGGCGATCTCTCCAAGCAGCATTGAAGTCCTTTGAAGAGCTAACGACCGAGGACATTGCGCGCCTGTTGCAACGCCTAATGGATACGCAGGCATTCGGTGCTACACCAGCACTTACGCATTATCTGAATCATTTGATCCCTGACGGATCCGGCGATCTGGCTGGGGGCGTTACTGAGGATGAAATTCGTTCCTGGACGCAGGGCCGTGGTTCCTATCTGCATGCCGGCCCACCTGACCAGTCAGACGTTGCTTCACTCAATCGGCTCAACTTATTTGTAGGCGAGGCCCTACGTCGCGAACTCGACCAAGTTGTCCGACAGTCGAACGGCCTCGAACCGAGCGCCGAACTCGGTTCGACCGAGCAATGGGTCCAAGACGTCACTCCACAAGTTTCAAAAGCCGCGTCTAGTTCTGATGCTGCTGCGGGCGCGCCCGCAGTTTGATCACGTTTCCGCTCAAGCCGCGTTCCGAGCGACGGCTGTGCTTGCCGAGTCGGCCCATCTGGTGGTTTGCGCACACGACCGCTGTTCAGTACCGGTGAACGATTATTCGCCCGGGACACCACGAAGAGGTGATCATGGCTGTCTTGCTTTCGCCCGTTCCCACGCCCTCACCTGACCTGGTGCGCACTCACCTTGCAAGCTGGCATGGCAATGCCAACGAAAAGATCGACGTCGCGCTGAGGACCGTGTTCGAAGCAATGCCCAACAATAGCGACGTGGGGCAGGTGGGTGTCAAGGTCGCAGCGCTCAATGGCCTTTACTCGACAAATATCTTCGGCGTATTTCAGGTCGCACAGCACATCGTGAGCCTCGACATCGACGCCACGCTGGCCGATCACGCCGTGAACTCCGATCTGATCGAGCAGATCGCGAATATTGAAATCGGCGGTAAGCGGCGGCGCAACTTTTCGTTCGCCACCAAATATTGCAGCTTCCATCGGCCCGACCTGTACCCCATCTACGACTCCCTAGTCGCCGAGGTTCTCAACACCCTGCTCAAACAGGGTGAAACGTTCGACAGCTTCACTCCTGGCGAACGCTGGATGGCCGACTACGCGATATGGCACCGGTCGGTCAGTCGGTTCCGCAGGTACTACGGCCTGGACGAATTCTCCATTCGCGATATCGATAAGTACTTGTGGACGCTGGCCAAGGCCCGGAGGGGCTTGACCGCTGGTGCGGCCACGTGACCGGCGTGCGCTACCCACGATCGTACCGATAAGCGCGCACTCGATCTTCCCCGAAGCTCGTACGTAATCATGGCGTTTGAGTCCGGAACACCCTGGATCAAGCTGCCTCACCAATGATTTGTCGCTGGATTTCAAGGTGGCGACGTAGGTCAATTACGCTGGGGTTCTCAGAATTCGTCACCTGTCCCCGAATTTCGTCCAGGTCGTCCAGGTCGGCGGAGTAGGCCTCGGCGAGCCTTCGCGTGTGATCAATCACGAGACTGATCAGCGACCCCCACAGCTCGGTTGAGAAGTCGACGGGACTGCCGCCCTCGTCAAAGCGTGCTTGAACGGTATCCAGATCGGCAATGAGCCGGCTGATAATTGTCGCGTCCACCTTGCCTTCGCGACCTGCTTCCAGATATGTACGCAGCGAGGCGTTGAGGCTGGCGACACATTCAATAAAATCGCGTTGGCCCGCCCTCTTTCGCTTCTTCACAACGATATACGTAACCGCCCCTGCGACTATCGCGGTGCCCAGAACCGTGGCCACGACGCTACCCCGAGACCTCAGCATCGCCGCGGAGCGCCGCAACGCCTCCTGGCCGTTCTCGGCGCCGTGCATGCCTTTTAGGAGCTTGACGAGCCTTCCTGTGGCGACATCACGAACCACCCCGCCGTCCAGGAAAAGCTTCCCGCTGGCTATACCTACCGCCATCTCTCCGGGCAGTTCGAGTTGCGGCTGAATGATCACGGCGCGTCCCTCCTCTTCGTTGGCCTGGTTGCTACATAGTGGTACGTGGCTCAGCTGCGTCCTGACCTAGCCCAGCGCACGCCAACGCCGGCTTGGCAATCGTCGCGGTACACCGCCTGATGCCCGAAGGCAGGTCAGCTGTCCGCTGATGGCCGCTGGTCGCGCTTGATCACGTATCCGGACATGCCGCCGATAGTGCTCGGCAGGCTGGTGACTGTCGGGGCGAGCAGGACTCGCGATCCGGCGTTGTCCAGTGTGCGGTTGGGCGGACACCGGTGGCCGGTAGGTTCTGGGCGTGCAACCGCGTCGGCACCGGATGCGTCAGCGGCAACGCCGGGACTCGGCACAGGCATGGATACGTTCCGGGTCGGCGGTCACGGTGAAGCACTACGCCGAGCGGTACGGCGTCGACGAATACACGGCCTAGGACGACCTGACCGCGCTCGGGTTCGCGTTGCCTGGCTCGGCGCGGCAGTGGGCGCAGCGCCCACCGGCGACACCTGGCCGTACCGTCGAGCGTGCCACCCTGCCGGTCCACGACGAGTGGTGGATCATGCTGGACGGCTGGCCGTTCTTCGTCGCGGGCCATACCTCCGGCGGCGTTCCCTACGGCACGTTCGCCGACGAGATGCCACCATACGATGATCCGTTTTGAGGGCGCTTCGAGGTCAAGACGTGGGATGTCTGCCGTGATCGGCGCGTCTTGATCTGCCGAAGTACGAGTCGATCCACAGTGGATGGACGATCTACGCTATTGTGACGTAATCGGGCCGTCGCGTCGACTCTGATCAAGGCTGTGAGCTGGACTCGGCTCAGCGCGGACTAGTTGAGTCGGCCTGGAGCGCTTGATCCTCGCCCGAACACGGTCCATCAACGCGGTGTGGTCGATGGAGTCGAAACACGCTTCGATGTCCGCGTCGAGCACCCACCGGTACCCGTTGGTGCTGTCGGCGCTGCGGAGCTCACCGAGCAACGCCTTGGCGTCGGTTCCGTCAGCTGCCCATCGTTGGTGGACGTGCTCGAGGTAGGGGTCGAGAATGCTGGACCGGGCGCCGGTGCGGGCGGTGGCGATGAGATCTTCGAGGTCGGACGCCCGGGCGTAGCGGCGGACGGTTTCGCGGCCAGGTCGAGGGTCGCGATGCCGATTGGGCGGTGCGCGTCGTGGAGCCGGCGGCGCTGCGATGCTGGTGCGGCACCGATCAGATCGACAGCTCGTGTCGGCGCTGGCGTCGTTCGTGCTGCCAGGACGAGGCGTAAAGTGCATCCGGCATGATCCTTGTGCGACGATAGGCCCGTGGAGCAACCGGATGCTGGCCTAGTGATTTGGGACGTGGACGGCACGCTGATCCCGGCAGATCTGCGCTGGTTGCGGCGTTCCATCGCCCAGACCTACGGGATCGATGAGGCGGAGGTAGCCTTTCCGGACAAGAAGGTCCACGGCTACACCGACGAGTCCATCGTCGTTGACACGGCTGCCGCCTCCGGCATCGCATCAGCCCAAGCCGAAGCCGGCGTCCCACGCTTCCACGAGATTCTGGCCCGAGTCATGGAAGCGGGCCGTGATGAGCTCGCTCACGCTCAACCGCCGTATCCCGGCGCCGTTGGCAGTATCGCCGAGCTGCACCGGCGAGGTTTCGTACAGACGGTTCTAACCGGCAATTTGCGAGTCGCGGCGGAGATCAAGATCCAATCACTGGGCCTCAGTGGCGAACTGGATCTGGAGATCGGGGGATACGGCTCCGACGAACGAGACCGGTTTCGGCTTCCTGGTGTCGTCGCGCGCCGCTACCAGGATAAGTACGGTGCCGCGGTCGTACCCCGGCGAACTGTGGTGGTCGGGGATGCACCGAACGACATCGCGTGCGCGAGAAGCGCAGGGTTCCGCGTGGTGGTGGTCGCGCATCGGGCAAGCCGGCAAGAGCTGTCGAACTACGGTCCGGATGCCGTGCTGGATTCGCTCGAGCCGGACGTCGTCGTCGCGACCATCGCTGCCCTCGTCCAGCAGGTGTGACCTTGAGTTGCCGTCGCTAAACCGCGGCCATCCTCTCGTCCAACTCCTGGACGACGCGCTCGGTGTCCCATCGCCGCAATCCCTCACGGGCGCGCCGCGCACGAGCAGTGCCCCGGAGGTTCCCGATCCGCAGCAGCTGTTCGTATGTGTCACCGAGCTTCGTGCAGGCCATGTCCAGGTGGCCGGTCAGCGCGTAGGCACTCGCGAGGTCGACATGTGCGGCAAGCGCCACGTTTCTGTTTTCCGGGTCCTCGTTGAGTGCTGCCGAGGCTCGTTCAAGGTGCAGGATGGCGGCCTCGGGTTCGCTGAGCAGGATGCGGCACGTTCCTTCGTATACATCAAGGCGTGAGCGATTCCAGTCGCTGAAGAGGCCGGTTCGGTTGGCCGACGTGATACCAGCAACTGCCTGCCGCGCTCGGTCCAGTGCGGCTTCGGTCTCCGCCCGCATATTCAATGCCGCATACGTCTGGGCCTGCTCCGCAGCGATCCTGGCTTGAGCGGCGCTGCTGAGGTGCTCTGCTGCCGAGGCGGCCTCATTCAACAGCCGCAGCCCGGTCATGACGTTGCCGTCGGCATGAATCAGCGTCGAGGCACCCGAGTGCAGGTTGCTCTCGAAAATCCGGGCAGTCGCACCGAGCCGGATATTGCCGACCCGCTCGGCGAGAGCGCGTGCGTGTGCGCAACGGGCGAGGGCGACGGATCGGTTGCCCTGCGCACTCCACAGTCGGCTAGCGACGATGGACGCTTCCCCGAGCATCACTCCGATGGCGGCGCTCGCCGAATCCCCCACCGCCTTGCGGAACAGGATCAGGAGGCAATCACGATGCGCTTCCACGAGACTGAGCAGGGTTGCGGGCGCAACCGCTTGCCGCTGCTGGGCAAGCATGCTGGTAACTACGGAAAAGCTGTTCCAGTCGTCGTACTCGCCGCTCTCAAAGCGAGCTACGTCACCGGCAAGCACCTTGGCGATTTGCGGATCGGCGCTGCCTATCTCGTCGCCAGAATCCACATCCGTGTATCCCGAGACCCAGTCTCCAGACGATTGTCCCGGCTCGCGAACCCTTATTGTGACGGCGTTTCCCGTGTGGCGGGGGATGTAGAGGCCGAGTTCGGTGTCGGTGGCGGTGCCGAGGGCGTTTCGGAGGGCGGTGCGGCGTTCGTCGCTGGGCCAGCGGTGTTCGCCGCGTTCGAGTTTGCCGATCCAGCGGCTGTCGACGTAGTGGGCGGTGAGGTCTCGGCCGGGGTAGAGCTGGTCGAGGGCCCGGTTGACGGCGTCGGCGAGTTCGGTGCGGGACATGCTCTGTCCGGGCCGCCAGGGTGATGGTGTCCGCTCGCGGGCTCGGCGCAGCGTGGGGTTCGGTGTGATCACCGCATCGGGACGACGAGGCATCGGCTTCCTCCTTCCGCAACGGACCGGCCCTGCCAGCTGCTTGGACGCCCATCGGCTGGCGGTGCCTGAGCGATGTCAGCGTATCGGTTACCACCGAGGTTGTGTGCACTGCCAGCCACTGCCCGGCTTCGAACGGTTATCGGGCCTGCAGGAGGTTGAAGTGCTGCTGGAACGATGCGACCAGGCTGGCCAGGAGCAATATGCCCTTTTCGGCGGTTCCGGCGGAGGGTTTCCCGATGATGCCGGTGGTGGTGTACGCGCGCATCCCTTCGACGAGCAGCATCGATCGGTCATCGGCGGCGTGATCACCGTCGCGGTAGGCCGAGCCGACGAGTTCGGGTTGGACGTGCAGCAGGATCGAGACCTCCACTTCGCCCGCGTGCATGTCGTGGTGTGCGTCGGTGTCGAGGTGTGCGGCGGCGCGGGCGGCGTCCCAGTCGGTCCTCGTCGGGAACAGGCTCATGGATCGTGGTTCGGCGGCGTTGGCGGTCTGGACGATGTTGCTCAGCACGTAGTTGCCGCCGTGGCCGTTGATGAGGATCAGCTTGGTGATGCCGCTGCCGTTCAGGGAGGTGCGGATGTCGGCGATGATGGCGGACAAGGCGGTGTGGCTGATGCTGACGGTGCCGGGCCAGGCGGCGTGTTCGTGGGAGCACGAGATGGTGATGGGCGGCAGGAGCAGCACGTTGTAGCGCGTGGCGACGGCGCTGGCGATGGCGGTGGCGACGATCGAGTCAGTGGCCAGCGGCAGGAACGAGCCATGCTGTTCGAAGCTGCCGATGGGCAGGACCGCAACCTGCGGTTTGCTGGCAGCAACGTTGGCGGTTGTGGCGGTCGGGAACATTTCCACTGGCCTATCTTGGCACCGGCCCGGCGACGGCCTGGCGGTGTGCGTGGAGGAACGTCTGGACGGTGGGCAGGGTGCGGTGCGGGCGCAGGGCCACGGCGAGCGGCTGCAGGGCGCGCACCGGACGGTAGGAGCCGGCTTGCGCGCCGAGGTGCAGGGCCAGGCTGCCGTGGTGGGCGGCGCGTTCCGGATCGGTGGTCTGGTAGCAGTCGCCGAGGTGAGCGTGCCACATGCCGGCGTCGAAGGCACCCGCTGCCGGTCCGGTGAGGAGTTCCTCGAGGATCGTGGCGGCCGAGGTGGTGTCGCCGAGCAGGAACCGGCAGCGGGCGTCGACTGCGGTGACGTATCGCAGGTCGCAGTGGTCGGCGAACTCTTCGGCCGGTCCGGGCCCGGCGGCGCGGATGCTGCGTCTGGCCTGGGCGACGACGGTAACGGTCGTGTCGTCGCCACATGTGGCTAGGGCTTCGGCCATCCTGGTCAGGCAGAGTACGTGGGTCCGGGCGGGGACTCGACCGTAGGTGAGGGCCCGGCGGGCGAGCTGGATGGCAGTGCGGACGTCACCGCCGTCGAGCGTGTGCTGGCTGTGCCGCATCAACGTGTATGCACTGAACAGGGGATCCTCGGCGGCGGTGGCGTTGCGGTGTGCGCGGTGCAGCCAGATGGCGCCGTCGGGCTCTCCGGTGTTGTCGGTCAGCCAGCTCAGGAACTCCGACCAGCGCGCGTCAACTCGCGCGAGATCCGGGCGAGCGCCGCCGTGTTGCAGTCGTTCCAGGGCCTGCAGGTGCAGGCGTACCCGGTGCAACGTGTCGGCGGCGATCGCGTTGTCGGTTTCGGTGACCAGGGCGCCGAGTTGTCGCAGCCACGCCTCGGCGGTGTCCAGCGTCGCGATCCCGGGCTCCTCATGGTGCAGAGGCGCTGGGAACTGTCCAGGGCGTGAACCAAGTGCCGGCGTGTCCGGTGCGCGGCGTGTAGGGAACAGGCCAAGGTCAGCGTCGGTACGGGTGTGCAGGACGTGGCGGAGGGCGGCTCGGCGTTCTCGGGCCGGCCAGCGGTGCTCACCGCGCTCGAGCTTGCCGATCCAGCGGAAGTCGACGTACAGGGCGCGGATGTCGTGACCAGGAAACAGCAGTTCGAGGGCGGTGTTAACCGCGTCGGCGACCTCCGACCGGGACATCGGCCGGTCCGGCCGCCGTGGGGCGATCAACCGGCTGCGGGCCGCCACGAACTGTGTATTCGGTGCCACCTCGGTATCGCGATGGCGCGGCATGCGAGCGCCTCCACAGGGTCGGCATGAGAGTGCTGCGGCCGGTCGGCCGCAGCGGTTCAGTGATCGAAGCGGCCGGTGCGGATGTCCCGGGTGAACGCTGCCCAGCTGGCCGGGTCGAAGTCGAGCAGGGCGCCGCCGGGGTCTTTGGAGTCACGGACGCCGATCGAGCCGCGATCGGAGTGGCCGACTTCGACACAGTTGCCGTCGTCGCTGCGAGTCGATTTACGCCAACCGGTATATGCGGGATTGATCATGCTGCTACTCCTTGCATCGGTGTGAGGTTCTGCGCGGCTTTGGCTAGGGTGTGCAGGCTCGGTGCGGGATCGAGCGCGGCGGCTTTGAGCCGGGCGTGCAGATGCTGGTCCGGGTCGATCTGAGCGGGTTCGGTGTGGACGCGGTCTTCGGTGAGGGTGTCGACCGCGACGGCGACCGAGCGCTGCGGGTCCCGGTAGCGGTAGATCGAATAGGCGGACCGGGGCGCGCTGTGGCCCTTGAGCGGGGCGCCGATCGGCAGCACCCGGACCGTCACGTTCGGATGCTCCGAGCAGATGGCGACGAGGTGGCGCAGCTGCTCGGCGACGATGTGGGGCTCGGCGGCGCACCGGCGGACGGCGGCCTCGTCGAGCACCACGTCGTAGCGGGGCCCGTCCGGTGCGAGCAACAGCTGCTGACGCGTCGCGCGGGCGGCGACCGCGGCGGCCGGATCGAAGTGATCGCCGTGGCGGGCCGGTTCGCAGCGCAACCGTGCGTCGGCGAACGCGGGTGTCTGCAGCAGACCGGGAAAGAGGGCGAAGACGTACTCGGAGATGGTGTCCGTGCCGCTCTCCAGGTCGGCGTACAGCGCCTGCCGAGCGCCCATCTGTTCGGCGTCTGCGGTCCACCAGCCGCGGGTCCAGCCGTCTGTCGCGGCATCCATGATCGCTGCGCGCCGTTTGGTGCCCACGCCGAGGTATTCACAGATGCCGCTGACCAGGTCGATGTCCGGGCCGACGCGTCCGTTCTCAAGTGCACTGAGCTGCTTGCGCGAGAACCCGAGGACTCGGGCCAGCGGTTCTGCGGCGATGCCGTACTCCTCGCGCAGGCGCCGGATCTCCGTCCCAACCATTGTCGGCGAATGAGCGGACTCGGGCGGCTCACCGGCAGCCTCCAACGGTCACTGGAAACCGGACCGCCGCGCTGCAACCGTCCGGACGGCCTCAATGTAACCCCGACCCGGGGACCAGCAGCCCGATTGACCTCGCGGAACCTTTGGTAAAAGGCCAGCTCAACGGCCGGTCGGACAACAAGTCGGTACGGTAAGTCGGACCGTAAGTCGGCATTCCCAGCGCTCCGCCGGTACGTGATCGTTGACTCGCAGCGAGTTACAGATCAATGGACTGTCGAATGGAGCTGCTGGACTAATGGCATCCCCACGCCTGCACGAGTTCCCGGCCTCCGGTGCGGGCCGTGGCCTGCGCCAGGCCCAGGTCGGAGTTGGCGACGGGTATCTCGCTCTATCGGCAGAACAGCCGTGAACGCCACTGGCGCGGGACAAGCTCAGTGCGCCTTCACCGATTCTCGCGATGTCTCCGCCATCGCGGGGACAGGTGCCGAGGCTGCGCGCGCCACCGGGCGCGGGGTCAGTAGCACTCGGCTTCACGCAAGGGGCCGGCATCGTCAGCGTCCGGCACTTACGGCTCATGGAGCAGCTGCCCGCACTGGAGATGACCGAGGCCGACGAGGTTGTCCGTGGGAGGGGCTGCCCTTGCCGCGTGCTCCGAGCTCCGCGAGCACCATCCCCGGTATCGCCGTCGGAAACGACCGACGGTTAGCAGCCCTGGCGGCCGCCGCGGGTGCGCGGGAAAGCCCTCCGATCCGGGCTGAGATCTACGCCGACCGGCAAGCCACGCACGTCGGCGCAGGCCGTCGAACAGCTTCCGCCGGCCGTCGTTGTTCGCTCAGGCGGCGGTCGGCGGATCTCAAACGCCACCACACCTCCAGCCTTGGTCACCGCCCAGCAGGCCGCAGCAACGATCCGGGCGGACCAGACGCGCACTACAGGCACAACACAGTTGACCGGGCGCGTGTCGCGCCGTACTGGCCTAGGGAGGCAGTGATGCGGATCGGTGGACGGGTTGGTGGCAACGACGCGGTGCTGCCGCAACCGCGAACGCACAGGCGGACGGCAGCCGACGACCGGCCGACCGCTCAGGAAGGCACGGACAGCCGACGGCATGAGGTGTCCCGGAGCCGCAGATCGGTCGGCGCGGGATGCGACGCCGGATCGTGTGGCTGGAACGTGCCGACGTCGTTGATCAGCTACGGGTTGACGGCCGGTCAGGCGTGGCGGGCCGATGGCGGTGGCAGATGACACGCGCAGCAACTGTTGCTGGCGTCGTCGTGGCTGTGTTCGCGAGCCGCGTTGTCGCCGTGGCGGGTACGGCGGGGCGCATGCCGCGGCAGTTTCCCGCGGCGGTGGGGGGTGTGCCGGATGTCTGAGGGATCGGGCGACGTTGTTCCGGTCGGCGTCGGCGAGGTGCTGGTGCTGCGGGAGACGGACTACCGCTACGGCACGGGGGAGCTGCGGCTGCGGGTGACGGCAGCGCCAACCCAGTCACCGGATCCACATTGGATGACGGTTTCCGGCGTGGAGCTTCGTTGGAATGACCAGCCCGGTGTCGAACGTGAAGTGTCGGTTCCGGTCGAAGTACTGCGGCATCCGCGGGTTCGGAGCGTGCGATGAACGCCAAGACGGCGTCGGCAGCGGGTTTGCGGGCGCCCGCACGGCCTATCGGGAACCTGCGTCTGATCGCGGATGCAGGACGGGACTGCGTTCGGCGGCAGCGGATGGCTGGCGTGGGTGGGCGCGTGGCGGCCGCGTGGTTCGTAAGCGTGGTGGGCCGATGATCCGGGATGCTGAACGGCCGGCCGACAGTCTGTGGCTGCTCGCTCATGACGCGGGTACGGGTCGTCCATTGCTCGGCCCGCGGGTGCTGGGGCTGGGTTTGGCGGGTGCGCTGCTGGCCGAGTTGCTGCTGGGCGGCCTGGTCCGGATCGACGGCGGGTTGGTGTACGACGTTGGGCTGCAGCCGTATCTGCGCCGGGTCAAGCATTACGCGCGCGGGTTGTCCATCGTCGGCTGGTGCCCGTTGTCGTATCGGCCGGTCAATGTCGCCGACGCGGACACGCTGTGTCCGCGCTGCTTGGAGCCGGGTGTGGAGGATATGCCGGAGCCGTTGATGCGGCGGCTTCTGAGGGACATCGGCGCGGAACGCAGCCCGCGCAGGGTGGCGGACTGGCTGACGGTGTTCAGCCGGGATGCGCCGGACTTGGTCACCGAGCGGTTGGCCCAGGACGCCTGGCTATTCCGCCAGCCGTACCGGAACCTGCTGGGCCGGCGGCGGGAACGCTGGCTGGCGGCGCAGTACCTCGAGGCGGAGAAGCCGGCCTGGACGCTGCGGCAGGTGGTGCACGGTGAGCATCCGGCCGACGCTCATCACCGGGTGGTGGCCGGGTTTGTCGAGGCGCTGGGCCTGAGTCACGCGATCTTCGGTGACGCCCGTGAGGCTCGCAGCGCGGTGGCGGCGTTGCAGGCGCAGCTGAGCCCGCCGCTGCAATACCTGATCGAGCAGACCAAGACCATGGCCGACGACGCCGTCATAGCCCATACCGGCTGACCCCGGGCGCCGACCCGGGAGTTCCACGGCGCCGTCCGCGGACCGCGCCGCCATACCCCTTGCCCTCTGCCGCTGGCTGGCGGCCCTCCGATGTCGAATCTCACCTCTCAGGAGCACGTTGTGAAGCATGTGTTGCACCCGTCGCCGGTGACGACTGCGCTGACCCGCGGTCGGCTCGGCGCCGTCGCGTTGTCCGGGCCGCTGCTGGCGGCTGTCACGCCGTTGGTGGTGATACTCGGCGTCGTGCCGATCGCTTACGCGAGCGGTCTGATCGCGATCCCGCTGGCGCTTCTGGTGGTCGCCGTGGTCCTGGCGGTGTTCCTGGCGGCGTATCTGACGATGGCCAAGCATGTGCAGCAGCCGGGCGGGTTCTTCGCCTACATCTCGCTGGGGCTGGGCCGGCCGCTGGGGGTGGCGGCCGCCCTGGTCGCGGCGCTGGCGTACAGCATGTTGCAGATCGGCCTGTACGGGCTGCTCGGCGCGTCCATGGCGGAGATGGCGCACGACTGGGTCGACCTGCCGTGGTGGGGGTGGGCGCTGCTCGTCGGTGGGGTGGTGGCGTGTCTGGGTCCGGCCCGGGTCGATATCGGCGCCTGGGTGCTCGCGGCGCTGGTCTGCCTGGAAATGGTGGCGATCGTGCTGCTGTCGCTGCGGGGGCTGTCGCACCCGGCGGGCGGTCATGTGACCCTGGCGGCGTTCGACCCGCGGCTGCTGGTCGCGGGCGGGGCGACCGCGGCGTTCAGCATCGTCGTGCTGGCCTTCGTCGGCGTGGAGCAGGCGGCGACGTATGCGACCCAGGTCAAACACGGGCGACGCACGATGCTGCTGGCGTCGTTCGGGGTGCTGCTCAGTGTCGGCGCGGTGTATCTGCTGGGCAGCTGGGCACCGCAGGTCTTCTACGGCGACGCGGTGGTCGCGGAAGCCGCCGACCCGTCCATGATGGTGGCGATGGCCGGCGACGGCCCGCTCGCGTCGTGGGTCCAAATCCAGCTGCTGCTCAGTGTCAGCGCGGCGTTGCTGCCGTTCCACAACGCGACGGTGCAGTACCTCTACGGTCTGGGCAAGCAAGGGCTGCTGCCCCGGCCGTTGGGCCGGACCAACAGCTTCGACGCACCGGGCTGGGCCTCGTTGTGGCAGTCGGTGCTGGCCGCCGCGACGATCGGGGTCGTCGCGATCACCGGCTGGGATCCCGTCACCGGCATGTTCTACTACCTCGGCAACGCTGGCGGGTTCGGGGTCCTGCTGCTGCTGGCGCTGACGTCGGTCGCCGTGTGGCGGTACTTCCACCGCGACGGGTGCGGCGAGACGGTGTGGGCCCGGCTCATCGCCCCGGTTGCTGCCGGGATCGCACTGTGGGCCATGGTCGCCCTGGTGGCCTCGAACTACGCCACGCTGCTCAACGTGCCCCCGGACGCGGTCGCCGCGTGGGCGTGGCCGGCCAGCTTCCTGATCCCGGCCGCGGTGGGGATGCTGCTGGCCGGGTACATGCGGTGGCAACGGCCGGCCACCTACGCCGCGATGCTCCACGACACCGCACCCCGGCCGCTGGCCTACGGCCCGGCGCGCAGCAGTGTCCGCGGCGGCACCCGATGATCCCGGCGGACATGCGGCAGCGGGTCCGGACCGCCACCGCACAGGACACCCGGGCTGTGGCCCGGCTGATCGCCGAATCCTTCGCCCCGATCGACCTCAGCCGCTGGCTGGTCCCGCCCGACGACGAACGCGTCCACGTCCTGACCAGCTACTTCGCCATGCACGTCGAGCATGCGTTGCAGCACGGCCAGATCGACGTCATCGACGGCCCGGCGGCGCCGGTCGCGGCCGCGGTCTGGTTCGCTGTGCCGCACCCGGACGTGCCCGGCTACGCAGGCCGCCGACGGATCGCCTGCGGCCCGTGGACCGAACGGTTCGAACGCCTCGAAGCGCAGATGCACCAGGCCCACCCCGCCGCCACTGGCCCGCACATGTACGGGGCGTTCCTCGCCGTCGAGGAACACAGGCAGAACCGCGGCCTGGGCAGTGCCCTGCTCGATCAGCGGCTGGCCGACATGGACCAGTACGGGTTGCCCGCCTACCTCGAAGCCGCCAACGCCCGCAGCCGCGACCTGTATTTGCGCAAGGGCTTCATCGACTGCGCACCGGTGTTCGACCTGCCCTACGACGGCGAACCGCTCTACCCCATGTGGCGCGACGGCCGACACGACGCCAGCCATACCGACGCCGAACCGCAGGCGGATCAGGAACCGCAATGAACGGCCCCGCGGTCCGCGGCACATGCCGGCGGCCCATCGACCTGCCCGGACCGGCGTACGCAGTCGTTGCTGCGTAAGCCGGTCATGGCGACGCGCTGCGGCCTGTGGGAACACGCGGCGCGCCCACGGGACGGCCGCGGGAACCGATGCCCCCGCGGCCGTCCCCCCAACCACGGACACCCGACGCCGGACACCACCAGCCCGGCCAGACGCCGACATCGAAGGAGCATCCATGACCGTCGCAGCCGGCACCGGGCAGCCGGGCAGCACCGGCGAAACCAGTGCACCGCTGCTGCGGGGACACACGCGCACCCATACGGTGCGCGCCGACGTGATGCGCGCTGACATGACCCGCCGCTCCCTCGAGGACGGCAGTCGATGCGGCATACCGCCGAGGACCGCGGTTGTGTCTCCAGCACGGTCAATCGGGTGCTGGCCGAGGAAGGTGTCCAGAAACGCGGCCGGGCCGGGACGATCGGCCGGCCACGCGCGAATCGGACACGGTCCCGCTCAACCGTAGCAACGCCGCCCCGGGCGGAACACGCCAGTGCGGCCCGCATCCGCCGGTCACAATCACGGCCCAGCGCGGCAGCGGGCCAGCTTGCGGTGACCTGCCGGGCGGCCCGGGTCGGCACCGCCACGACGAGTGCACGCCATGAGCGGCGCTTGCACCGCACACCGCTGCACCACGCCGTAGCACTGCTGGATGCGGTCGTCGTCCTCGCCGCCGCGCAGCTCACCTTGGGAGTTACTGCATGATGACGCACCGGCCATTCGACGATCCGTCCCGCGGGGCGCTGCCCGACCGTGACGTCCTGGCTCGGATCGACACGACCGCGGCGCACCCGGCCCGCCGCTACAACTACTGGCTCGGCGGAAAGGACAACTTCATCGCCGACCGGAAGTCCGGCGACCGGATTGCCGAACAGTTCCCAGCCGTCGTCGCGGCGGCCAGGGAGAACCGGGCGTTTCTTGGCCGGGCCGTACACTTTCTTGCCCAGCAGGGTATTCGGCAGTTCCTGGACATCGGCACCGGCATCCCGGCGCCCGACAACACGCACGAGGTCGCGCAGTCCGTCGCCGCGGACAGCCGCGTCGTGTACGTCGACAACGACCCGATCGTGCTCAGCCACGCCCGCGCCCTGCTCACCAGCAACCAAGAAGGCGCCGTCGCCTACCTCGACCGCGACCTGCGCGACCCGGCCGGCATCCTCGCCGACCTGATCGCCACCCTCGACCTGCGCCGACCGGTCGGGCTGCTCCTGGTCGCGGTCCTGCACTTCATCGCCGAAGACGAGCACCCGGCCCAGATCGTCGCCCAGTTCCTGGATGCCCTGGCCCCGGGGAGCTACCTCGTCCTGAGCCACGGCACCGACGACTACCTCAGTCCGCAGCAACGCGCCGCCGTGCCCAAGCTCAACGCCGCCGAAGCGGCAGCCCGGTTCTACCTGCGCAGCAGCAACCAACTCGCCGATTGGCTCACCGGCCTCGACCTCGTCGACCCGGGCCTGGTCTCCATCCTCGACTGGCGCCCGACTGGCCCGCCCAACACCACCACCACCGCCGCGGACATCGGCATCTACGGCGTCGTGGCCCGCAAGACGTAATGCGCTCCGTACCGCCCCTGCGACGCTCTGACCACCCGATGCCGTCACGCCTGGGTCCAGCAACCGCTCATCGCACCACGGAAGAACCCGATGATTCTCGCACCACCGCCACGACGACGGCTGACACTGGCGGCGGCCGCGCCCGCGGCGGGCCGCCACGCTCGGCGCTGTCGTCAGGCTGGCCCTGCGTCCGCCATCGTCGGCGGCCAGCCAGCCATCCGTCTCCGACGGGGTCACTACCGTCCAGATGTCTTCCCCGGGCTGGGGACCGGCCTGTGTGACGGCACGCCGATCCGCCCGGAGTAGGTGCTATCGCCGCCCACTGCGTCCACGACCAGCGGATGGCGCCGACGCCCGCCCCCGCGCCAGGCGCGAGTGGCACCGCCCGCATCGGTTCCAACGACCGCACCGCCGGCGGTGTCGTCACCCGATAAGCCGGTCCACCTCCACCCCACCTTTGAGGGACACATGACAACTTCCACTCCAGTCACCCGGCGCAGGCCGTTCCTGATCGCCGGTGCGGCGGCGCTGGTCGTGCTCGCGCTGCTCGTCGGCACGGCGGTGATGGCGTGCTCCGGTGACGGTTTCCCGGCGACGGCTGAGACGGCCACCAGCCTCAGGACCGCCCCGGGCGGTGCGCCGTCGTCGGCTGCAACGTCGGTCGATCCTGCAGCAATGCTGGAGCGGTTCGCGGCGCAGGCAGCAGATGGGCCGGCCGACCCGCCGAAGGCGCGATACGAATACATCGAAGTGCGCGTCTGGGAGTCGCACCCGGCCAAGCCGTCGACAGCGCCCGGTACCGGACCCGCCCGGCACATCCGCTACTGGACGACCAGCCAGGGGAGCAGCCGCTCCGTCATCGTCGACGAAGCCCGCGGCTGTCTACCGGAACACGACGAGACCGACAGCGACCTCGGACCGTTCGACGGGCCGTTGTCCAGCCACCCCGACGCCCTGCGCCGGCAGATCCTGCACGAGCCTTTGCCTCCAGGGGCCGTCGCCGACGGTTTCGGCGAGATCGCGGAGTTCTACAGTCAGCGGTTCGCGCCGCTCGCCACCCGTCAGGGAATTCTGCGCATGCTCGCGCAGATGCCCGGCATCGCCGTGCAACCCGACGCGACCGATCCGACTGGTCGGCCGGGCTTCGCGGTCACCTGGACCTACCGGCCGCCGATGCCGTTCACCGTCGCCAAGACCCTCACCTTCGCCGCCTCCGGACAACTGCTGAGCAGCCACAGCCGTGCCCACCGCCGCGCGGACGCCACCACGGCACCGGATCCGATGGACGAGTACGAGATCGTAATGGTACTTCTCACCAGCACCTACACCCCCACCACCGCTACCCCCGCGGTCACCTGCCAGTGACCGCCCGTCCCGCGGCGGTCCGCTGACGGGTTTCACTCCGGTCGGCGCCGCGAAATGTCGCGACTGCAGCAGGGCCGATCGGGTGGCTCTGGCAGGCTCGCCGTGGCCCGCTCCATCCGTGTATGACACGCACACGGCGGCAGAACGTCGACAGCTCCCGTTCGCCACTGTTCACGGGCCGTTCCGGGTCCGCGAGCTCGCCGGCGCCGGCGACTCCGACATCGGCGTCAAGCTGATGCGCCAGGCGTTCGCCGGTGGCGGCCCGTTGGCCGATCCGGCGCTGGACGGCGGTGAACGCGACGCGGTGTCCGCGCTGTTCGCCGGTGCGCTCGGCGTCTTCACGAACCCCAGCTCACACCGGCAGGTCACCTACGCCGACCCGACGGTGCGTTGGAACTCCAGCAGTACGGAGGTGTAGGTGTCGGAGGTGAGCGCGGCGTTGGCTTGGCCGAGGGTTTCCTGGACTTCCTTGATGTCGGCGCCGCCGGCGCGCAGGTAGGTGGCGGCGCAGTGGCGCAGGTCGTGCAGCCGGACCGGGGGCAGGCTGCTGGCGTCGACGAGGGCGTCGAAGCGTTTACTGACGGTGTCCGGGTGCCAGGGCTGGCCGTCGGGGCGGACGAAGAACCGGACGGTGTCGGGCCAGTCGTCGCCGCACGCCTGCTGCCAGCCGTCGCGGCGCGTGACGTATTCGCGCAGAGTGCTGACGGTGGAGGGACCGAGCGGCATGCTGCGTTCCCCGGCGTCGCTCTTGACGTCCTTGACGACCGGCTTGTAGCCGACCGCGGTGATCTGCTCGGCGACGGTGAGGTGGGCGTCGTCGAGGTCGACGTCGAAGTCGCGCAGCCCGATCGCCTCACCGCGGCGCAGGCCGCGGTGCAGGATGAGCACGAACATCGCGTAGAGCACGATGTCGTGGGCTTCGGCGTAGTCGAGGAAGTCGCCGGCCTGGGCCGGGGTCCACACCATGACCGGGCTCGGGCGTTCGCCGGTGCGTCGCCAGTGCGCGACGGCCTTCGACGTCCACACCTTCGGTGCCTCGATTCCGGCGCCACCCCGGCGCCGACCTCCGGGCTGTTCATCTATGACTGCAATGGCAACCTCAGTCAGAAGTGGAGCGGCCGGACGCCGGACCGGGCCGCACAGCGCAGCAGCCCGCGGGTGGACCTGGTCATCAGCGGCAACGCCACCATCGGGCCGGCGAGATCGCCGTGCTGGCCGGCTACGTCCTCAACACCACCGGCGACACCGCCAGCACCGGCCGCACAACCTGCAGGCCCTCGTCGACCTCGGCCGCCGCCACACCGCCCTCGCCGAGACTGGCCAGCGCCACGAGCCTGTCCAGGCCCGGGTCATCCGTCCCTCAGCCATCCTTCGCTCCTGCCACCGGATTCCGCACGCCGGCCTGCCGCTGTCCCGCCAGGCCGGCCAGCGCATCGGACTGGCTCGAGACCTGACGGCCACGCACTCGCCCGGACTGAGCAGGCTCAGACGCACCGCCAAGCCGGCGCCCCGACCTCCGCTCACGACCACGCACCACTGCAGACCCGGGCGGGGACACCGTGAACGCGCCGGCCCGGCCCGTCGAGGTCACCCGCATCCCGCCACCGCCGTGGACGGCGACCTGGTCGCCTGCGACGACGAGCAGGCCCTCACTACCGCCGTCGAGCTGCTGCCGAGCACCGGCAACGTCGGACTCACCCGCCCGATCAAGGTCCGGACCAGCCGCACCATTGGCATCACCGAGCTGACCAACGGTTGCCAGCACTGCGACGCGCTACAGGGCAACTTCTTCATCTACTCCAAGGAGCTGATGGAGGTCCCGTCCGCCAACGGCCTGGACGGCCTCGACCACCAGGTATGCCGTCGCGGATGGGACGAGCGGTGGTGCCTCACTCTGATGGCCACGAGTATGTGGTCAACGGTGTTATCCGGTCTGCACGACGTCGTCGGCCCAGCAACCGGCGGCCTGATCGCGCTGGGCGGCGTCTTGTTCTCGAACCGCCACCAGGAACGACGGCTGGAGCGGGAGCGGGCGTTTGGCGCAGGACGCGATGCTCCGCGAGCTCACCCAGGAACTCTTCACAGCGGTGAACAGCCTGCGCGTGGCGTTGTGGATGGCGTGGGGGCAGCCGAAAGTGACGTGGCTGTGGCTGGAGATGGCGGCGCTGGAGTATTTGGCGGCCCAAAGCCGCGGCGGCCTCTACGCGGGTCTCGCCGAGGGTATGCGAGTGTTGCTGAAGGCGGGCGAGCAAGACAAGAACGCCGCGTTGGCGGTCTCGACGCCCGTGGAACGGATCCTCGCGGCCACGGCCCGGGCAGCGCTGATTCCCGACAGCGCGGTCCGTCAGGCCGCGCTGGAGCTCGGCACGGCGACCACAGTGATCATAAAAGCGTACAAACAGGCCAACCCGTGGCGGCGGGCCAAGCAGGCAGCCCAGGCCCGCACCGACGCAGTCCACGCGCTGTACGCAGCCTTGGGGCGGCTGCTGGATGCCATCAATGCGCAGATCTACCCAGTCCCGCAGCCGCGCCGCTGGTGGCGCCTACGTCGCCGCGCGGTAGCCATGAACCGGCCATCCGCACTCGGGACCGCGGTCCCAGCGCTACCCGCCAGCGACGACGGGTAAGCAGCACCGTTAGGGCGGCGCTGCCGGCCCTGGCGGCAGGCCAGTATCGAGCAGCCTGGACGAGGCCGGGCGGGCGGTGCAGCGCCGCAGCCCACAGCTACTCGACCGTCACCGCGGCGGCCGCGGTCAACGCCGCGGTGGCGCGCTCGCCACTGCCGTGTCGGCGTGCCGGCAAGAATCGGCCAGCGCGAAGGCGAACGAGTGCCGGAGGTCACGGGTCGGGGCGGGCTGATGTGTCGGCCCGGATCGGCGCCGTCACCGGCTTGGTGCAGCGCTCACGGAGACCATGCCGGACGTCCTCGCCACACTGCCCCGCGCCACGCGTCCGATCCGGCCGCTGACCTGCAGCGACACCGGGGCGTCGGCTAACTGGCTGAAGCTGCCGGGCACACCGTTGATCATGCGGTTGGATTTCGAGTCGTGGTGCGCATTGTTCACATGTCCGATAAACAATAACATTCGCATAAATCATACTAGAGTCCTCGACCCCGCCCCATCAGGGCAGCGCTCCGCGAGAACGGGGGAAGGACGTACAGTAAAGTCGTGAGATTTGCCTTCGACGATCCCTGCGGCAACCTTGGCATCGGCCCGACAGTGCCAAATTGGAGCTTTTCGGGCTCCTCGCCGGATGTGGCTCAGATGATGGGCGTCCTTGCCGCCGTCGCATTCGGCGGCGTGTTGCTCATCGCTCAGAGCCCACAACCAGCTGATGGCCACAGTGCGTTAGCGTACCGCGATCGAGCGTTGAATTCGCTTCTTTTGGCCTTCTTCACACTCATGATTACCGCGCTTCTTTATTCGATCATTGATGGCGTGCTCCTGTGTTCGAGGCTAGCGATTCAGGGACTGCTTGCCGGCATCGCGTTCGCGGTTTCAGCGATGATAACCTTTCTCTCGCTCTCATGGCTTGCCGCCGTCCACTTTCACGGTGTCTCACTCAAGCTCGTTAAGCTTATCGCCTTCACCGTCGTACTTATTTCGGCAGCCTTTATTGCTGAGACCATCGCCGTCTCGGTCCAGATATTGCACCCGCAGCTTCCCGCAGAGACCGGCTTTCTATACTGGGGGATTATCCCGTGCGCCTTAATCGTCTACCTCGGCGCAAGTTATCCGGGACCGCAAAGCATTCCGCTCGCTATGCGATATGCAGTAATGGCATGCGTGGTTGTTCTTTGCGTATTTCATATTGCAAGCATCGCGGCAATCGACAGCGGCACTGCGGAGGCTCTTCCGGACGGCAGTGCAATTGATCAACCCGAGGCTGACGGGGAGATCTCCGGAGATGCATCACCCAGAACGGTCGACACCATGAAAACCGATCATGAAGACTCGGATCCAACTTTTGTTAGGTCTTTCGTCTTCGAAATTCGGTTGGGCCGACGACGGTAATGATGCGAACCACCAGCGAGACAGAGTGATCAAACCCGCTCGGCAATTGGGACCGAGCAACAGCCCGGTTGGCCAGCAGGTGCGCGCTCATCGCGTCTTCCGGCGGACCCGGCGGACGCCGGTCGCGCCGGCCTCGCTCAGCCAGGCAGCGGCGCTCCGGGCCGAGCGCCAGGAACGCCGCTTCGTCCGCGGTGTGCGCTCGAGGCGGACGTTCGTCGGTGTCGTGCCGACGGGTCTGCGGTGGGTAGTGCTCGTCGATAAGCGACGGGTTGCCGGGCTGGGCCCGCGGATGCCGGGCGACCACGATCGGGCCGTCGTCGGCGACGGCGGTGACGATCAGTTCGTCGCCGTGGAACCGGGCCGAGACCCGGGTGTCGGCCAGATCGTGCGGGACGGAGTAGCGGACGACGGAGATGGTGCAGTCCCAGCTGACCCCGGCGGGTGGTGCCGAACGCGACGGTGAACGGCTGGGCCGGCAGCCGGTGCAGCCGGGCCTGCTCCTCCAGCAACGCGTCAACCGGGCGGCGACGAGTCTCGCGGTGGATCCGCTGATTGATCTGCTCGGTGAAGTCGCGGCAGGCCGTCTCGAGCTCGGCGAACGAGCGGTAGGCGCCATCAGCGGGGCGCTCTTTGGCCGCCAGTGGGGGAGTATTCCGTGGACGCGGACAAGACCGCTGTCATTCAAGGTGTCCGGTCCGAGGGGAAGCTTCAGTACCGCCGTTCGGTGTTGCTTCGACGATGACCACGGCGCTGACCATGTCAAAACCTCGCATTGCCTTGGTGTTTTACCAGCTCGCCCGTTGGGGCGTCAGGTGTAACAGGGCGGCTGCGTCGCGGGCCAGACTCGCCAAGACGTAGAGGTCGATGCTGGTGAACGCATCGGTTCGCTGGTCTAGTACACAGAGCGTGCCGGCCTGCCGTCCGATCGGGTCGAGCACCGGCACGGCTGCGTAGGAGCGCAGCTGCGAGCCAGCGAGAATCAGCGGCGAGGGCGGCGATGCACTTTCGGCCAGGTCAGCGATGACGGTGCCGGCCCTGCCCCTGGTGGTGCCGTGGTAGGGCAGGTCCCCAGCTGGTCTCCCGGCCCAGCCTTGGGCAACGTCGCCGTTCCCGTGGGCAGCGAGTCGAATTGATGCACAGCCCACGACGATATCGATCGCAGCTACTGCCGCCTCAAGCAGGACGGCGGTGTGTTGCGTGAGGTCGTTCAGGGCGGTGTGGTCGAGTTCATGAAACCGGGATAGGACCCCACAGGCGGGCGCACGGTGCCAGGAGCTGGTCATCACGGCAATGCTCTTCCGGCCGAACGATAGCGACACCTCACGATAGGGCCTGCCTGGGCCGGCCGTGGGTAAGGCTGCGGTTGCGTCCTGGGTGCGCATCGGCGAGGTCCACGCAGAGCGCGGCTGCGCCGTGATCCGTCGCCTCACGGTGGCGACGACCCGCTCGGCCCGGTCGAGGTGTTCCTGCGTCACGGGTGTGTACATCACATCTCGCGGGACGTCGGGTACGATCGGCCGCCCGCCTCTTGGAAGGCGTCGGGCAGGCCGGTGTCGGGTCGGTCGCCGCCGACCCACACGGCGGTTTCCGCCCGCATCTTGCCGTCGTGTTGTTCGGCGTCGCCAGCGTGTTCGATCATGACGGCGAGTTTGAGGACCTGGTCGCGGTTGAGGATGTGCAGCCGTGCGCCAGGCCGATGAGGGCGTGGTGCAGGGCGGTGCCGCAGCTGAGCAGCATGGCGCCCGTCGGGGTTCTGTTCGTGCAGCTGCCGTTCGATGACCGTGAACAGTTCGAGTCGGTCACCGCGGACGACCCACCGCCAGGGCTGCATGTTGTGGACGGATGGCGCGTACCGGGCGGTGTCAGCCGCCCAGTACAGCGCCTCACCGGGGGTGCCGGTCATCAGCGGACTGCCCAGTCGCCGAGGGTCCAGTCGCGGACCTCGGGCATGTCCTCGAGCTGTTCCACGACATAGGCGTCGTGTTCGGCGAGTTTCTGCTCGCACCACGCCTTCAGGTCCGCAGCGCCCTGCGGGAGCCGCTTGGCGTTGTTGATGGCGTCCATGACGAGGTGGTAGCGCGATGCCCGGTTGCGGACGGTCATGTCGAACGGGGTGGTGGTGCCCTCCTCGATGAAGCCGCGGACCCGGAACCGGTCGGCGTCAGGCCGGCCGTGGACGAGCTGGTGGATGGCGCCGGGGTAGCCGTGGAAGGCGAAGACGACGTCGACGGTGTCGGTGAACAGCTCGGTGAACTGGGTGCCGCTCATGCCGTGCGGGTGGTCTTTGGGGCGGGGCAGGGTCATGAGGTCCACGACGTTGACGACCCGGACCCGGAACTTCGGCAGCCGTTCCTTGAGGATCTGGGCGGCGGCGACGGTTTCCATGGTGACGACGTCACCGGCGCAGGCCAGGACGATGTCGGGGTCGGTGGTGCCGTCGTCAGTGCCGGCCCAGTACCAGATCCCGGCGCCGCGGGCGCAGTGCTCGACGGTGGCGTCCATGTCGAGCCACTGCAGCTGGGGCTGTTTGTCGATGACGATGAGGTTGATGTAGGACCGGGACCGCAGGCAGTGATCGGCGACGGACAGCAGTGTGTTGGCGTCCGGCGGCAGGTAGACGCGGGCGACGTCGCCGCGCTGGGTGAGCACGACCTGGATCAGGCCGGGCCCCTGGTGGGAGAAGCCGTTGTGGGCGTTGCGCCACGCGGTCGAGGTGAGCAGCACGTTCAGCGACGGCACCTTCGCCCGCCAGTCCAGGCGCTGCGCCTCCTGCAGCCACTTGCCGTGCTGAACGGTCTGCGACGCCGACACCATCGCGAACGCCTCGTAGGTGGCGAACATGCCGTGCCGTCCGGTGAGGGTGTAGCCCTCCAGCCAGCCGTGGCAGTTGTGCTCCGACAGGACCTCCATGACCCGTCCGTCGTGGCTGATCGCGACGTCGGCGTCGGTGACCCGCTCCATGAACGCGCGGTCGGACACCTCGAAGACGGCGCCGAGCCGGTTGCTGTTGGTCTCGTCGGGGCAGAACAGCCGGAATCGGTCCGGGTTGGCGCGGTAGATGTCGCGGAGCATTTCGCCGGGCCGGCGGGTCGACTCGGCGTGCTCGGCGCCCGGGGTCTTGACGTCGATGGCGTAGGTGCGGAAGTCGGGGATGTCGAGGTCGCGGGTGAGCAGCCCGCCGTTGGCGTGTGGGCTGGCGGTCATCCGCAGGGCGCCGTCGGGTGCCAGACCGCGGATCAGGTCGACCGGCGCGCCGTCGGCGTCGAAGAGTTCGTCCGGGCGGTACGAGCGCAGCCACTGCTCCAGCAGCGCCAGGTGTTCTGGGTTGTCCTTGACGCCGGCAAGCGGTACCTGGTGTGAGCGCCACGTGCCGGTGACCTTGATGCCGTCGACCTCGTCCGGTCCGGTCCAGCCTTTCGGGGACCGCAGGATGATCATCGGCCAGCGGGGCCGGGTGCCGTCCCAGTCGCCGCCGCGGGCGGCCTGCTGGACGGCGCGGATCTTCGCCCAGGCCTCGGCGAGGGTGGCGGCGAAGCGGTGGTGCATGCCGGGCAGGTCGTCGCCGCCGACCTCGAGCACCTCATAGCCGTGGCCTTCGAGGAGCGAACGGACCTCGGCCGGGTCTTTACGGCCCAGGACCGTCGGCCCGGCGATCTTCGCGTCGTTGAGGTGCAGGATCGGCAGGACGGCGCCGTCACGGGCCGGGTTGAGGAACGAGATGCCTTCCAGGACCCCTCCAGGGGCCCGGTCTCGGCCTCGCCGTCACCGACGACCGCGATCGTGAGCAGGTCAGGGTTGTCCATCACGGACCCGAACGCGTGGACGAGGACGTAACCGAGCTCGCCGCCCTCATGAATGGAGCCGGGCGTGGTGACGGAGACGTGGCTGGGGATGCCGCCGGGGCTGGAGAACTGCCGGAACAGCCGCAGCAGGCCGTTCTCGTCCTGGGACACCGCCGGGTAGATGTCGGTGTAGGGGCCTTCCAGGTAGCCGGCCGCGACCAGGGCGGGGCTGCCGTGGCCGGGTCCGGCGAGGTAGATCGCTTCCTGGCCGGTGAGCCGGATCAGCGGGGACACGTGCGCGTAGATCAGCGACAGGCCGGGGCTGGTGCCCCAGTGGCCGAGCAGCCGGGCTTGATGTCACCCGGCTCGAGCGGGCGCCGCAGCAACGGATTGCCCTGCAGGTAGATCTGCCCGATGGTGAGATAATTGTTCGCTCGCCACCAGGCGTCCAGTTGGGCGACGTCGTCGTCGCTGGGGTGGCCGAGCGTGCGGGTCAGATGCTCGTCGATGGTGCGGTCCGCGACAGTAGTTACCGGACGTCCTCTTTGCGATATGCGTGTTCTGGCTGTGGTCGCGACGTCAGCAGTCATCCCGGGCATACCAGTCCGAAATTACGCCGCCGCCAGGTGCCGTGCAGCCCGGACGGATGAGAAGATCACAGCTGCCCGGGCAGCCCGATCGTGTCGGTGCCGGATCGCCGGATGGACGCTGGTACCGGTGCTGCGTCGTCGACGGGGAACCCGATCCGCATCGCGATGGCCGGGTGGGCGACGCCGCCGAGCAGGCGGCGCAGCGCGATCCGCACGGGTTGCACCTCGACGACCTCGCTGATCGGGGAGGCGACCAGACCGTGGGCGGTGAGTGTGAGCCAGACATCGGACAGCGCCTGACCCGCGGCGATCCAGTCGGCGGGTTCGTCGGTGTCGACGGTGAAGATGACGTAGACGGTGCCGTGGTCGGTGCCGGTGCCGGCTTCCAACGCGGCCGGCCGGGCGAGGCTGAAGTCCCGCGGCGCGATGGTGCGGTGGGTGGGTGCCACGGTGCTGCGCGGCGACACGCCGTCGCGGTCGTCCCGGCTGCGGGTCGTCCACGTCACCAGGTCGTCGCGGAACCGGGTGTCGCCGTGTTCCACGTCGCCGGCGTGCGCGACCGCGGCGGTGAACGCGGTCAGCTGATCGGGGCGGACGACGTGGAGGTGAACGCGGTGGCGTTCGGCGGCAGTGCGCAGGGTGTCGAGGACCGCGTCGCCCGGCCGGCTGTCGCTGAACGGGCGGCGGTCGGTGCGCCGCTGGTAGATGGCCCGATACAGCACGTCGTCCGCCGCGCACGGCATGCCCTGCCGGATCCACGCGACGAGATCCGGGCGCTGCGGGTCAGGCAGGCGGGTGACGTCGGCGGCGAAGCCGGCGGCGAGCAGGGCGACCGTGGCATGGTGCAGGGCGGTGCCGCAGGACAGCAGCAGCAGCCGGCCGTCCGGATCGAGGCCGTCCAACTGCCGGGACCGGTCGGCCCACAGCTCCGCGTGGTTGCCGGACAACCGCCACCGCCACGGCTGCGTGTTGAGGATCGACGGAGCGCGCAGCGCGGCGAGCGACGCCTCAACGACCTGGTCGATCTCGGCTCGCGGACTCTGGGACATGGCGACCTCCTCCAGCAGCAGTGGCTCCACGTTCACGATCGTCCGCGGCGGGTGCCGGCGGCAGAGCCGGTCGTCACATCCCGTACGGGACTGATGTCCCGTGCCGCTTCCAGGTGCACGGTGAGCCGCACGGCGGCACGGCCGGTGAGCGCGGCGACCGTGGCGGCCATCAACGCTCCGCAACCGACACCGATGACCGTGATCAGCCACCATGCCTGACCTGGTTGCCACAGCGGCATCGCGGTCAGCAGGAGGACCGCCAGACCCGCTGCCCAGGCAGCGGCGGTCGCCGCGATCCACGCCGGCCGGTCTACCCCGGCCCGGCACAGCACCAGCCACTGGGCGGTGCAGATGCTGCCCAACAGCATCGTCGCCGCCACCAACCCGGCTGCGACGAGCACGGGGGTCGGCAGGCGCGTCAGCCGCTCGCCGAGGGTGCTGGGCAGCATCCCGACCGCGTACGCGAGGACGGCCGCGGCGCCGGTCGCGGTCCAGTACCTCCGTAGGCCGAGCCCGGGCAGCCGCGACCGCCACACGGACGCCTGCGCGTAACCGAGGAGGCTGCCCTCGACGAACCCGGCGGCGAGGACCGCCGGGTACGTGACGCCGTCTGGCCACCGCGCTGTCGTGGCGGCGGCAGCGCCGACGGTCGCCGGGACGACGAACCCGGCAAGTTCCCCGGCGGTCGTCACCGCCGTCCAGCGCCACCACCATGCCGGGTTCATGACCGGTTCATGACCGGGTGGTGCCGTAGTACGCGGTCCGCATGATCTTGCGGAGGTCCTCCAGCATCGGCATCCGCGGGTTCGCCGGAGCGCACTGGTCCAGGTAGGCGTTCATTGCCTGCTGCGGCAGCGCGTCCAGGAACGTCTGCTCATCCACGCCGACCGCCTGGAACGACGCTTCGATGCCGACCTCGGTGCGCAGCCGTTCCACGGCGGCGGCGTAGGACTCGACGCCCTCCTCCGGGGTGCGGGCCGGCAGGCCGAGTGCCCGTGCGATCTGCTGGAACCGTTCGGGGGCGACGTACCGTTCATACTTCGGCCACGCGGTCAGCTTCGCCGGGACCTGGCCGTTGTGCCGGATGACGTGCGGCAGCAGGATCGCGTTGGTGCGCCCGTGCGCGATGTGGAACGTGGCGCCGAGGGTGTGCGCGAGTGCGTGGACGATGCCGAGGAACGCGTTGCCGAACGCCATGCCGGCGATGGTGCCGGCGTTGTGCATCTTCTCCCGGGCGACCGGGTCGGCGTTGTCGTGGTGCACGGCCGCCGGCAGGTGTTCGAAGATGAGTTTGATGGCGTGCAGGGCGAGACCGTCGGTGTAGTCACTGGCGTAGACGGAAACGAACGCCTCGGTGGCGTGGGTGAGGGCGTCGAAGCCGCTGTCGGCGGTGACGTTCGGCGGCAGGTCAGCGGTCAGCACCGGGTCGATGATGGCGACGCTCGGGGTGAGCGCGTAGTCGGCGAGAGGGTACTTCATGCCGGTCTTCGTGTCGGTGATGACGGCGAACGGGGTGATCTCCGCGCCGGTGCCGGAGGTGGTCGGGATGCACACCAGCCGGGCGAGCCGGCCGAGGGTCGGGAACGTGAACGCTCGCTTGCGGATGTCGAAGAACTTCTCCCGCATGTCGGTGAACTCGACGCCGGGGTGCTCGTAGAGCAGCCACATCACCTTCGCCGCGTCCATCGGGGAGCCGCCGCCGAGCGCGATGATCGTGTCGGGCCGGAAGGAGCGCATCAGCTCGGCGCCGCGTTCGGCGGTCTGCATCGTCGGCTCCGGTTCGACGCTGTCGAGGATCTGCACGGTGACCGGGTTGGCGCTGCCGCGCAGGACACCGCGGATGCGGTCGACGTAGCCGAGGCGGGTCATGGTCGGGTCGGTGACGATGGTGACGCGGTGCACGTCGGGCATGTCGGCGAAATAGCGGATGGCGTTGGGTTCGAAGTAGATCTTCGGCGGGATCTTGAACCACTGCAGGTTGTTGGTCCGACGCCCGATCCGCTTGATGTTGAGCAGGTTGACCGCGGACACGTTGCCCGACACGGAGTTGCGGCCGTAGCTGCCACAGCCGAGGGTCAGCGAGGGCAGGAACGCATTGTAGACGTCGCCGATACCGCCCTGCGACGACGGCGAGTTCCAGATGATCCGCATGGCCTTGACCCGCTGCCCGTAGGCCTCCGCGGTCGCGGCGTCGGCGGTGTGGATGACCGCGCTGTGGCCCAGGCCGTCGAGCTCGACCATCTCCTCGGCGCGGAGGAACCCCTCCTCGCATGAGCTGACCTGTAGCAGGGCCAGGACCGGGCACAACTTCTCCCGGGTCAACGGCTCGTCGGGGCCGACGCCGCCGACCGGCGCCAGGATGACCGACGTGTCCGCGGGCACCTCGAACCCGGCACCGGCCGCTATCCACGCCGCGCTGCGGCCCACGACGTCCGTGTTGAGCTTGGCACCGGCGCAGTTGCTGCCGGCCGCGACGCCGAAGATGAACTTCTCCAGCCGCTCCTTCTCGTGCGGGGTCGCGACGTGCGCGTGCAGCCGTTCGAACTGGGCCAGCGCCTGCCCGGCGATCGCCTCGTCGAGGATGACGGCCTGCTCGGAGGCGCAGATCATGCCGTTGTCGAAGGTTTTGGACACGACCACGTCGTGCACGGCGCGGACGACGTCGGCGCTGCGTTCGATGTACGCGGGGACGTTGCCGGGCCCGACACCGAGGGCGGGTTTCCCGGCGGAGTACGCGGCGCGGACCATCCCGCTCCCGCCGGTGGCAAGGATGACCGCCACCCCGGGGTGCCGCATGAGCTCCTGGGTCGCCTCGATGGACGGCGTCTCGATCCACTGGATGCAGTCGCGGGGCGCGCCGGCGACGACCGCGGCGTCGCGCACCACGCGGGCGGCCTCGGCGCTGCACCGCTGCGCGGTCGGGTGGAACGCGAACACGACCGGGTTGCGAGTCTTCAACGCGATCAGGGCCTTGAACACGGTCGTGGACGTCGGGTTGGTGACCGGCGTGACGGCGCACACCACACCAACCGGCTCGGCGATCTCGACGATGCCGTTGATCTCGTCGCGGGACACGATCCCGACCGTGCGCAACCCTGCCAGGCTGCGCGCGATGTGCTCGGAGGCGAACACGTTCTTGACGGCCTTGTCCTCGAACACGCCGCGCCCGGTCTCCTCGATCGCCAGTTCGGCGAGGCGGCCGTGCTGGCTGAGCGCCGCGACGGAGGCCTTCTTGACGATGTGGTCGATCTGTACCTGGTTGAGTGCGGCATAGCCCTCTAGGGCCTGCAGCGCCCTGGTCACCAGCCGGTCGACCGCCGGTGCTGCGCCTTCGACGGACACGTCCAGCTGTTCGGCGAGCGCCGTCATCACGTCACGTCCTTCCTGTGGACGCGGGCCGTAGTGACCCGCGTCTTCATCCTTCGGCGGCAAGCACATCGATCCCAGTGCTCGAGGTCCCGCCCAGGGGCGACCAAGTTCCCGTCTCGTGGGAGGAGCGCACGACGGCCACCGGGCACACGGCGTTGCGCACCAGCGTGTCCGGCACGGCCGCGGTCCGCGGGAGCCTGGCGCGGTCCTGGGCACCCGCGACGAGCAGCGCAGCACCGGCTGCGGCGTCGAGCAGCCGGGTGGTCGGGTCGATGCCCTGCAGCACGTCCAGCGCGACCGGGACGTCGGCGAATACGGTCCGCCACCCGGCGATGGCATGGCTGAGCGCCAGCCGGGCCTCGGCGTCGTCGCTAGGTTCGCCGCTGTACGGCCTGACGCAGCAGATCCGCAGGCTGGTTCCGCGGCGCAGGGCTGCCTTGAAGGCGTACGCGATCGCCGCCGCGGACGGCGCGGACGTGTCGAGTCCCAGCACGACGGGACCGACGTCGTCGCCGGCCTGCAGGTCCACCGCCGGACCGGTCCCAGCACCAGTCGCGGTCTCTGACCCGGTCACGACCACCGGACCGGACGCGTACTTTAAAACGTGCGTCGCGACCGCACCGACGTTAATCCGTCGGAACCCGCCGCCTGCAGGCGGCCGGCCGTGACCATGCCGTCCCAGCACGACCACGTCCGCAGACCGGGACGCGCGCACCAGCGCGGCGCCAGGGGCCCGCTGCGCGAGCACGGTCTGCACGTCGACGCCGGGCGCCGCCCGCACCAACTCGGCACGTGCCGCGTCCAGCAGCCGGTGCGCCTCAGCCGGGGCGTCGGCGGTCAGGTCGGGCGGGAGCAGCGCGGCGTATGCGACCCTGTCCAGCAGCGAGTGCACGACGCGGATCACGCCGTGGCCCGACGCCGCCTCCGCCACGGCGAAACGGGCCGCGGCCCACGAGTCCGCGGAACCGTCGAACCCCACGACGATCCGGATGTGCGATGCCATGCCGGCCTCCTCCCGGGCTGGACGGCTCAGGCATCGAAGGTGTGGCTGAGGTGGGTCTTCGTATCGTCGAATCCCCACTGCAGGTCGTCGTCAGTGACGCCGACGACACCGTCGAGGCGGCGGACCAAGCGCGCGACGATCTCGGCGCTGCTGCGGCGGTCGATCTTCCCGGCCAGGGTCACGTGCCCGCCCGTGACCGTCACGTCGACCTCGATCGGGTCGATCCACATGATCCCACGCAGCACCGACTCGATGACGTCGTCGCGGATCGCGGTGTCCTCCCGCAGGTACCGACGCAGGAGATCCCGCCGGGAGATGATGCCCACCAGGCTTCCGGCCTCGTCGAGCACAGGCAGCCGCTTGACGTCGCGCTGCTCCATGAGCCGCGCGGCGTCAGTGAGCGTGGTCGTCTCGAGGACCGTGACCGCCGGCGCCGTCATCAACGCCTCGGCGTGCTCGCCGACCGCCTTTTCCTTGGCCCGGCGGGCGCGGCGGCGTTCGAAGAGCCCGGCGTGCACGCCGACGCCGTCGAACTCGACCTTGTGTAGTAGATCCGCCTCGGAGACCACACCGAGCACGTGCCGGCCAGCAACGACCGGGGCAGCGCTGACACCGAACGCGATCAGCAGATCGACGATCTGCTTGTACCCGAGATCGGGCGCGACAGTGACCACAGCGGTGCTCATCATATCCCGTACCAGCAGCGAACTCATCGACCCACTCCCTTCCAAGGAATGTTGCCTTTTCCCACCCTGATCGGGCGCCGGTCGCGACACATGGGCCGAAAGTCCCGTGCGGCACCACCCGCCGACCCTGCTTCCATGGCGACGCTGCACAGCGTGATCCACGTGCGTACCACGCGAACCGTCGCCGAAGCGGCGCTCACCCGGTTCCTCGGCGCGCCACCACGTACTCCGCGGGCCGTCGCGATCGGCAACTACGCCGCCCCGCGACGCCGCGGAGTTCCGGCTGTTCAAGCTCAACGCAGGAGATCGTCGACCGCGCAGCGCACCCGGCCAACCACGACGCGGCGCGGGCCGCAGACCGGACGTTCAGGCTGCCGCAGCATCGAGGCCGGGACCATCGGCCCGCATCGGCCGATCCGGATGCATCTGCCCTCACCGTGGAGGCCGGTTGACGCTGATGCCGAGAGCCGGGCACAGGAGGAGACCATGGACGGGACTAGGATCATCGTCGGATTCGACGGCTCCGACGAGTCGCGCCGAGCGGTGGACTGGGCCGCCGACGAGGCCGAGCGGACCGGCGCGCCGCTACAGATCGTGCACGCCTACCAGCTCGGCTGGCCCACGGGCACCCTCTACCGCCCGACCGCCGATGAGGCCGCCCAGCTGCGGCGCCGCGCCAAGGAGGTCGCTGCCGGTGTCGCCGCGGCGGTCCGCGCCCGGGGCACCAGCATCGACGCCACCGTCACCGTGGTACACACCCCGCGGCCACGACACTGCTTGACCTCTGCAACAACGGCGCCAAGATGATCGTCGTCGGTAACCGCGGTGCGGGTGGCATCGCGAACCTGCTCCTGGGCTTCGTCAGCCAGCAGGTCGCCACGCACGCCCGCGTGCCGGCCGACGTGATCCGCGGTCGGACCGTGACCGGCGGCGGACCGGTCATCGTCGGGGTCGACAGCTCCGCCGCGGCCGACGCCGCGCTCACCCTCGCGTTCGAGGAGGCCACCGCACGCGGCGCCGATGTCGTCGCCATCAGAGCCTACGTGCCGCCGCCACCCGCAGTGGTGCCGGTGAAGGCGGTCGAGGCCGACGAGCGCGCGGCGTTGGAAGCGTCGCTGGCGGGCTGGCAGGACAAGTACCCGTCGGTGCGGCTGGAGGGCCTGCTCGCCGTCGGTGGTCCGGCGAAGGTTCTGGTCAGTGTCTCGCGCTCCGCGCAGCTGGTCGTGGTCGGCAGCCGCGGGCATGGCAGCTTCGCGGGGTTGCTGCTGGGTTCCGTCGGTCAGAAGCTCATGCACCACGCCGAATGCCCTGTCTTGATCGCCCACCCGGGGGGCGCCGTTGCTTGAAGGGTGAGGTCTGTGCTGGCGGTCATGCTCATCGCCGCGGCCCACATTACGTTCGTCGCCTTACACGTCCGCGCCATCCACCGTGATCCACCAGCCGGTACCCGCTACCGTAGGCGGTGCGGGTCCTGCCGGGACGTTCGGCCGAGACCCTGCGCCGATCGCCCGACGCGGCGGCCGGCCCTGGTGGCGTGACCGCGCCGCCGGTGGACTGGCGGTTGAACGGCGGCGCCGAAGATGTCTCTGTCGTGGTTTACGCCACGGGCCTCGGACGGTCAGCGCGGACGGTTGCACGAACGCGGCGTGCTGACAGGCAACGGCCGAGGTTCCGGCGTGACGCTGATTGGGTGAGGACCAGTCCCGCACCATCACGCGGCGCACCTGGTTACGCGATCAGTGAACAGCGTCGCGCGATGTACGAGCGTAGGGAGTTTGCACAAGCCGCTGAGGACGGCGCCGATGCCGACACCGTATCGAGGTGCCGGTATGGACTCCGTACGACCGATATGGCCGACCGGCCGGTGGTCGACGGGACCATCGTGCTGTTACCGCACGACGGTACGCGTGCTCGGACGTCGCGTCGTCGCCGGCAGTGACGGTAGCCCGGCCGCCGGAGTCCCGACCCGCAGGGCGAGGGCGGGATGGGTGCCGTCGCCGAGCAGCTGGCGCAACGCTTTCCGGGTGGTGGGGACCTCGATCACGTCGCTGATCGGGGAAGCGGCGAGACCGCGGGCGGTCAGCGTCAGCCAGATCGCCGAGGTCGCCGCGCCGGCGTTGATCCAGTCGTGTGGTGTGTCGGTGTCGGTGTGCAGGACAGTGTAAACGGTTCCGCGATCGGTGCCGGTGCCTGCGGCCAGTCGGGGTGCGGTGTCGAAGTCCCGCACGGCGATACGGTGCTGTCCGGCCGCGACGACGCTAGACGCGGCCACGCCGTCGCGAGCGGACTCGGCACGTCTGGTCCACTCCCGTACGTCCTCGCTGTAGCGCAGATGTATGCGCTCGATCCCGCCGGCGAACGCGACCGCCGCCGCGAAGCGGGGGAGTTCGTCGTCGGTGAGAATGTGCAGGCGTGTCCGATACGGTCGTGCGGCGTCGGTGAGGGCGTCGAGATCGGCCTCGGTGGGCCGCTGGTCACTGAACGGTCGCCGGTCGGTCCGGCGCCGGTCGATCGCCGCGTACAGTGTCGCGTCGGCGGGAACGCGGAGGCCGAGTTGCAGGCGCGCGACGAGGTCAGGTTCGGCCGGGTCGGGCAGGTGTGTGACGACGCCGGCGTGGCCGGTGGCGTGCAGGGCGGTGACGGCGTGGTGCAGGGCGATGCCGCAGCTGAGCAGCAGCAGCTCGCCGGTGGGGTCCAGCGCGGTGAGCTGCCGGGTCCGATCGGCCCGAAGGTCGGCACGGCCGTCTGTCAGGTGCCAGCGCCACGGCTGGGAGTTGAGCAATGACGGTGCGCGCAGCGCAGCGGTCGCTGCCTGAGCGAGCGGGTCATTCCGGGCGGTGGGTAACGTGGTCATGCCGCTCTCCTTTCAGCGGTGTGCGATGCGAGGGTTGGTGCTGCGCCGGTGAGGGTGCGGCTGCCGTGCGCTGCGCGCTTCGGAACCGGGCCCGCGGCGGCCCCGTCCGGGCCGCCGCGGATCCACCGTGGATCTACAGTTGGGCGGTTTCGGGTGTACGACGCAGGTGCCGGAAGCCCAGCGCGGTCAGGACGAGCATGATCAGCGCCAGGACGATGACGGTGTACCCGGCCCACATGGCGACCTGGGACACGAACCACCAGCCGTAGGCGTTGAGCAGCGTGGCGCGCAGCATCTCACCGCGGAAGAGAGTGTCGACCTTTCCGGCCAGGGCGGTGTCGGAGGGGTTGGCGCGGGCTTCGGTGCTGGTCTCGCTGTACGTCTTGCCACCATTGATCTTCTTCAGGTGGGTGTCGATGTACTCGGAGTAGACCTTGGCCTGCCCGCCGTTCTCGACCTTCTGCCCGGCGTGGTCGAGGATGTTCTGGTTGGTGATGCCTTCGTCCTTGAGGGCGGCGGCGCTGGGGAAGCTGATGTTTTGCGGGCGGAGGTTGTCGGTGACGTTGCTGTTGGCGAAGTTCGCGCCGACGAGGACAAGCACGCCGACAAGCAGCAGCGCGATGGCCGCCACAGCCCCGGCGGAGCTGACGAGTAGGTCGAACGTCTTGCGTCGCATGGTCCTGGTCTCCTCTTGATGATCTGACACGTCGAGTTTCGACCCACCGCACGGCGGTGTAGCAGAGGCGAAAGTCCCGGCTGCGACGGGCCGAGCGAGACGGTTGCGGACGGGATCGTACGGCGCCCGGCGGGGCGGTGACGTGACCGCGATCAGCGTCAAGGATCACGCTTGACTGTGACGTAACGTCACAGCAGACACTGACGGCGTGCGCGTCAAGGAGATCGCCGAGCTGACCGGTGCCACCGTCCGCGCGATCCGGTACTACCACCAGATCGGTCTGCTGCCGGTGCCCGCCGTCCGCGACGGTTGCCGGCACTACGACCTGACGCACGTGGCGCGGCTGACCCGGATTCGGTGGCTGGCGCAGGCCGGGATACCGCTGTCCCGCATCGCGGGCATCCTCGCCATGCCGGCACGTTCCGGCGGCACGGACCGGGCGGCAGCGGCCGGTACTGCTGACCGGACGGCGGCGCTGGCGGACCTGCGGGCCACCGTCGTCGCGCTGGAGGATCAGCTGGAACAGTTGCGAACTCAGCGTGACCGGGTCCGACGGCTGATGGCGTCGGTCGAGCAGGGCGAACACCTCTCGCCGATGCCGGCGGCGATGGCCCGGTTCTACGACGACCTGGAACGCCGGGCGGGCAACGAACAGGTCCGGCGGGTGATCCGCCGGGAACGGGATTTCATGGAGGTCGCGTTGTACCGCGGGGACATGCCGCCGGAGGCGGCGGTGCTGTACGAACGCTTCACAGATGCCAGCCGCGCCGAGAGCCTTGCCGTGTTCGGTCAGATCGCCGCCCGGTCCCACGCATCGCTGAGCCATGAGGAGATGCGCCGGATCGCGGCGGCGGTCGTCGACCGGATCAGCGGCCAGCTCGGCCCGGATCTGCCGCGGGTGTTCGGGTCGCTGGACCTGGACGTCGTGCGCCGGGCGGCGGACCTGTACGTCCGGTTGGCGGAGCCCGCCGACCGGGCGCTCGACCGGATTATCGCCGACGCGCTCGTGACCGCGATGGAACACATGGGGGGTTGACCATGGGTGACAATCACGCCGTGGACGTGCAAGGCCTGGTAAAGCGGTTCGGCGGGTTCACCGCTGTCGACGGACTCGACCTGCGCGTGCGCACCGGGGAGGTGCACGGATTTCTCGGCCCGAACGGGGCCGGGAAGTCCACCACGATCCGCGTCCTCCTCGGCCTCTACCAAGCCACCGCAGGGCAGGTGCGGGTCGTCGGCCTGCACCCGCAGCAGCGAGCCGCTGAGGTCACCCGGCGGATCTCCTACGTGCCGGGCGAAGTGAACCTGTGGCCGAATCTGACCGGTCAGCAGGTCCTGGACGCGTTGGCGGGCCTCCGCGGCGCTCGTGACGTCGCAGCCGAACGACGGTTGATCGCCGACTTCGCGCTCGACCCGCGCAAACAGGTCCGTGCCTACTCCAAGGGTAACCGGCAGAAGGTCATCCTCATCGCGGCGTTCGCTGCCCCCACCGAACTCCTCGTCCTGGACGAGCCGACGTCCGGGCTGGACCCGCTGATGGAGGAGCTGTTCCAGCGCTGCGTGCGCGACGCTGTGGCCGCCGGACGCACCGTCCTGCTGTCCAGTCACATCCTCGCTGAGGCCGAAGCGCTGTGCGAGTCGGTGACCATCATCAAGGACGGCCGGCTGGTGGAGTCGGGGCGTCTCGCCGACATGCGGCACCTCGCCGCCTCCCAGATCACCGCACGGATCACCGCCGAGCAGGCCGACACGGTCACCGATGCCCTGCAACGGTTCGGGATGGCACCAGCGACACCGGACCCGCACGCACAGGATGTTCAAGCAGCGGCCGCATCTCCTGGCGGGACGGGTATACGGCTCAACGTGCCACGTCAGCAGGTTCCGGCAGTGCTCGGCCTGCTGGCCAGTGTCGACGCACAGGACATCACCTGCACCCCGGCGAACCTGGAAGACCTGTTCCTGCGCCACTACGAGGTGGCGGCGCGATGACGCTGCTGCGGCTCCTCGCCCGCCGGCACCGGCTGATGCTCAGCGCCTGGCTGCTGCTGCTGATCGGGATGACCGCCGGGACGGTGTCGGCGTACCAGTCGACGTACCAAACCGTCCAGCAACGGCAGGTGGCCACCGCGTTGGCGCAGCACAACGCCGCCACCACACTGATGTACGGCAACCTCGCCAGCCCGGGCACGCCGGCGCTGCTGTTCACCTGGGAGATCGGCGCGTTCGGCACCATCCTCGCGGCGATCATGGCGGTCATCGTCACGGTCGCCGTGACCCGCACCACGGAGGACGACGGCACCCTGGAACTGCTCCGCTCGTGCGGGATCGACCCCCGCACGCCGCTACATGCCGCCCTGCAGCTCCTGAGCATCATCGCCGGCCTCCTAGCCGCCGGCTGCACCGTCGCGGTCGGCGCCGCGACGGGCCACGTCGACAGCGTGACCTGGCTCGGCGCCGCAATGTTCGGCGGCGTCATAGGCCTGACGTTCCTGCTGTTCGCCGCGCAGACCCTCGTCGCCGCGCAGATCCTGCCGTCCGGCACCAGCGCACGGGTACTTGGATTCGCGGCGGTCGGTGCCGCGTTCGGCACCCGCGCACTCGCCGACACCCAGCACATCGGTTGGCTGAACTGGTGCACCCCGCTCGGGCTGCGAGCAACCACCCGGCCGTTCCTGCAGGACCGCTGGTGGGCCCTCGTGGTCAACCTCGGTGCGGTCGTGGTCCTGGCCGGCATCGCACAGGTGCTGGCCGGCCGGCGGGAGTACCGCGCCGGGCTGCTCCGCCGCCGCGGCAGCCACGACGCCCGCCTGCACGTCAGGTCGACCATCGGGTTCCTGACCCGGCTGCAGCGCCGGTCGGTGCTCACCTGGATCATCGCCACGGCCGGCATTGGGACACTGTTCTCCGCGATGGGCTCCGGGGTGGTCCAACAGAGTCAGGACAACGACCTCGGCGGGTTCCTCGCCGCACAGCTCGGTACCGGCGACCCGGTCGCCGGGTACTTCGCCTACACCGGCACGACCGTCGGGCTCGTCGTGTCCGCCTTCGCGATCCTGTCGGTGTCCAGAAGCCGCCATGACGAGCAGACCGGCCTGACCGACCACATCCTCGCCGTGGGTGTACGCCGCTGGATGCCGCTGCTCGGGCAGCTCGCGGTGACCGCCGCCGCCAGCCTGGTCATCCTCACCGTCACCGGCGCCTGCAGCGCGCTCGTAGCGCCGACGGTCATCGCCAGCCCGCACGTCGCCGCACGGGCCTTCACCTACATCGTGGGTCAGTGGCCGGCCACGATGGTCCTAGCCGGCTGCGCCGCGCTCCTGGCCGGGCGGTGGCCACGCTGGACCGGCGCGGCGTGGCTTCCGCTCATCGCCGGCGGCGGACTCGCCCTGCTCGGCGACCTCCTCAGCGTCCCAGCCCGGATCCGCGACGCCGGCATGTTCCAGCACGTGCCAGACATCGCCGGACCGCACCCGCACCCGTACAGCCAACTCGTCCTACTCGCCGCCGGTGCCGCCGCCGCGGTCCTCGGCGTTACCGGCACGACCCGCCGTGACGTCCAGGCCGGCTGATCGCCGCCGGCCGACCACGATCGCTGGCTTGCCAGCGTATTCGGACGATACAGGGCGGCACGGGCCCTTGACAGGAGATCAGCGTGTACGGATCGGTGCGACACCCGAGGGCCCGTCGGACGCACAACGGTGCCCCCAGCCCGGCACGGCCGTTCATGCTGGGTGGGATCGCCGCTGTGGCCAGCGGCGGCCTCGTTCTGTTCAAGGCGGTTCTCGACCTGCTGGTGGGTGAACCACCGCCCACCGAGCCGCAGTTACGGCTGTGGCTGCAGACCCACCATGGGCTGCTGGCATGGACCAATGAATCGCTGGTAGTCGCCGCCGTGCTGCTCACTCCCGTGCTGCCCGCGCTTTACCGGCGTCTCGACGGACCGAGCAGGCCCTGGGTCGGGTTCGGCTGCGGCATGCTCGCCGCAGCCATCTCGGTCACCCTCACGCTGGGCATCGTGCACGGGCGACTGATGTACCCGGTGTACGGCATCGACCTCGACGACCACGCCACCGCCGCGCTCCTCGTGTCCCTGTACTACGGCGGTGCACACGAGGCCACCCTGCTCGTGGGCGGCGCCCTCATCATGCTGAGCATCGCGGCACGCCAGGGCCCCCAGGGCTCGGTAACAGCAACCGTCGGGACCGGCGCAGGGATATGCCAGATCGCCGGGGCTTTCCCGTGGCTCACCGGACCCCTGATCGCCGCCTGCACGCAGGCAACGCTGGCCGCTTGGCTCACGTACGTCGGCGTGCTCCTGCTCCTGTCGCCGCGTGCTGGTGCAGCCTCGACCTCCGACGCGCCGCCCGGCAGCTGACGAAAATCTGGCGCCTGGCGGGCCCGCTGTCACAACGGCACTCGCTTGCTCGGCGGCCCCCTCCGCGCCCTCGACCGGATCGCGTCGCCGGCCCGGGCCACAGGGTCGCCGGGCCGTGCCCGCCCGGTCAGACCCACCCGCTCTGCTCGCACCCGCCGGTCTGAGGCGGCATCGTCAACGCCCGCCGTGACGTGCTCACCCGTCGGTCGCTGGACGTCAGGTGCAGGACTGTCGTCCGGACGCGACGGGTCCTTCGCCACTGCCAGAGAGCGTGGCTTCCGCGTGACGATGGTTGACGACAGCAGTGAGAGGGGTCCGACATGCAATCACAACCTCGACGCCTGGCGTTGCTGCTGGGTTTCGGCATCGCGGCAACAGGTGTGGCGATGAGTGAGACGCTCGCGTGGCTGACCGCCCGAGCATTGTGGACTGCGGAGCAACCGGGTCCGGCGCGCCATGACTTGCCACGGTGCTGACACCGTCGGCACGGCACGGCACGGCACGGCATTGCTGGCAGGCGTCGGCCCCGCATGGGTTCAATCGGCGCGGACGCTGTTGACGAGGCTGAGCACCTCACTGCGCAGGGATTGCGCCAGCTGCGCCAGCCCGGGTTGACGATCTGCCGCCCCGGGGTAGTCGCCGCGGCCGTGATCCCGGCCACCAGGATGCTCATATCTTTGATGCTCTGCGTCACCGATTCCAGAACGCTGATCGCTGCCATTGCCGCCTCTTGCACGTCGTTGACCTGGGCCACAAGGTGGTCGGACGACGACGACGTTTCGTTCGCGAGGGTCTTGACCTCGGTGGCGACGACGTTGAACCGCGTCCGGCATCACCGGCACGGACGGCTTCGATAGTGGCGTTCAGAGCAAGCATCCGGGTCTACGCCGCGATCCTGGTGATCAGGTCGACGGCCGCCCGGATCTGCCCCGAGGCGGTACGAAGGCTCCCAACGGTGTCGAGTCCCTGCTCGGCGTTGCGACCGCGGCGATGACCGGCGGCGGGGTGACCTGCGTGACGCTGTCACAGAGCAGTCCACGCGCTGATCGGATATCCGCGGCTCGGGTCGCCCCACCCCATCGACGCCGCCGGTACGACGGCCGCCGTCCCGTCTAGACCGTACCGAACCCGTACCGAACCGATGCAACAGCACCGAATCCCGGACCTCAGCCTGAAGACTGTCGGGTGACGGTGAGTGGCCTCGTCGTCACCGGTCATTGTTGTCGATTGGTTCACGGGGTCCGCAATGACGACTCATCGACGCCGGGTTGCGTCGACGCGGGGTGCGCCATGCGGACGGCGCACAGCTGCGCAGGGTCGAACGGGCGAGCGTCGTACTGGCAGACGACGCCTGCGAAACCGTCAATGACGAGATCGTTGAGTGCGGTCTCGTGGCCCACCAGTGTCTCGACGCCGCGGCAGGCCGAAGAGGCCCACGTCTGAGTCGATGATCGGGAGGGGGCCTTGGTGTCCTCGCGCTGTGACCGCCAGACGCGACAGCAGGGGGCAGGATCGAACCAACCGTCGGCAAGGGTGACGGCATCGTCGATGACGGTCAGCCGGCCGGTCCGCAGCGCCGAGATGACATCCACCCGGCCGTTTCCAGCGCGGTCACCGGGCGGGCCGGTTCCAGTTCGACCGCCTGGGAGACAACTTTCTGCCAGGCGCGCAGAACGGCCCGGGCGAGCGCTGCGGCATTGGCGAACCGATCGTCGGCATTGCCGAAAATCCAACAGCTGTGATCGTCGGCACGGACCACCGCCTGCACTGCCACCAGGCGTGCCTCCGTTCAGCCGTGTCCGGTGGCACCGGCACTGCAGGTTGCGGTCACGTCACGCGGCCCGTGCCGTACGTGGCAACGGAGCATGATCCCTGCTGCGGGCGGTGCAGACGTCGGGCGACGCATTGTTGGCACCGGATTCGTGCTGCCGTTCGGCGCCGGGCAGGGGACTTTCGACTCTGCATCGTATCCCTGGTCCGTCGATATCGTCGGGCGAACCGCTGGTCCACAGCGGCGCGCACCGCAGAGGGGATCCGGATGACGCTTGCTCTACTGTCCGGCCAGCCGTTCTTCGGCGGATTGAACGAGCACCAGCTGCGCCGCATCGAACGTTGTTCACGACGTTCGATGTTTCACGCCGGCAACCGGCTGTTCCGAGAAGGTGAGCCCGCCGACCGGTTCTGGGTCATCGTCGACGGTGCAGTAGACCTGGACTTCCAGGTGCCAGATCGCGGTGACATCGTGGTCGACACCCTCGGCGCCGGTTCGGTGCTGGGTTGGTCGTGGCTGCTGGCACCGCATCGCTGGCACTTCGGGGCGGTGGCCGTGCAGACCGCGATGACGGTCGAGCTGGACGCTGCGGCCGTCCGCCACCTGTGTGACCTGGATCCGGCTTTGGGCTACACGCTGGCCACCCGGTCAAGTCTGGTCCTGCTGGACCGACTCCAGGCAACCCGGCTGCGGCTGGTGCAGGTGCTGAGCGCCGATGACGTCGCAGCCATGCAGCAGGAGCCAGGGTCCTGAGGAGCGCGCCGCCGCGCCGTCGGCGAAGACGCCGGCCACGGCGGCACGGTACGTCCTGAGCTGTGAGTGGCTGCCAGCCCTACAGAGCTTCTGCCACGATCGGTCGGATCATCGGGCGGTGTGCTGATGGCCGAGGTGGCCCTGCAGCCGGTCCCGCAGCAGGTCGACTGCCTCGTGCGGTGTGTCGGCGGAGGCCTCAGCGTGCAGCACACGGCCGTTGACGTCGATCTCGGCGCGGGCGGTGACCGGGCGGGTCGCCGCCGGGTTGGTGGTGCGGTCGATCCGGACCCGGGCGTACAGGACGGGCTGTGCCGTGTGTCCCAGCACCGCGGTAACCTTCTCCCGGGCATAGCGCTGCAGTTCGGTCTCCATACCGTGCTGGAGCTGCACCTGAACTTCGACCTCGTCATGCGTGCGGGACATTATCGATCCTCTCGCCGGTACACCAATGGTTGCAGGTGTACCGATCAACTACTTGAGATCATTTGACTGCGTCCCCCGGGTATCGGCCAGGGACCTCGGTCCCGCCCGGCTGGACCGAGGTCCCTGAGGCGCTGCTACCCGGTCGTGCCACCGGCTGCGCAGCACCCTGCGGAACCCAACAGCACGGCCACACGGCGGCGCAGCCGACACAGACAGTCGGGCATCTCCCGGCCTCCGCGTCGGCTTCAACCCGCTCGTCGGGACAGCGCGCCAGGACGGCCGCGCCGCGCTGGGGCCGGCGCGGCCGCCGTGTCGTGCGAGGTCAGCGGTGCGCCGACGCCTGGCGGCGTCGTCGGCTACCGCCGCACTCGGTCGACGTCGAGCGGCGGTGCACGATGGCTGTCATCACCCACCTGCCGACAGCACACGCTTGGGACGCGAACCATCAATGTTCATCCGGCTGCTGTTCACGCTGGCTTCGGCGGGTGCGCGATCATGACCGGGCACTCCGCGTGGTGCATCAGCTGCTGCCCGACGGAGCCCAGGAGCAGGCCGGTGAAGCCGCCGTGGCCGCGGCTGCCGACCACGACGAGTCGGGCGGTGTGGGAGACGCCGATGAGGACCTGGGCGGGCCGGCCGACGGCCACGAGCGCCTCCACTTTCACGCCCGGGTACTGCTGCCGCCACGGCGCGAGGGACGCTTCCAGCGCGTCGCGTTCGATCGTCTCTGCGGCGTGCAACGGGACCACATGTTGCGGTGGCGGTTGGTAGGCGCGAATGGCGACGACCTCGGTGCCGCGGGTGTCAGCGGCGGCGAATGCCAGGCTCAGCGCCGTGTTCGATGAGGCAGAGCCGTCGACGCCGACGACGACCGGGCCACCCGTTGCGGTCCAGCGGCCCCGGACGACGACGACCGGCGTGTTGGCGTGGGTCGCGACCTGCTGGCTCACGGAGCCCAGCAGCAGGTTGCTGATGCCACCGGCACCGCGGTTGCCGACGACGAGCAGACCGGTAGTCGTGTCGGGGATGGTCGTGGTGTCGGCGAGGTCGAGCAGTGTAGCTGCGGGCGTCGCGTACACCGAGGTGCCGATGACGTCGATTTCGGGCCCACGCTCGCGGACCTGCGCGACGGCCTCGTCGATGAGCTGTTCGCCGCGGCGCCGGGCCTCTTCGAGGAGTTCGGCGGAAATGTCGTAGTACGCGCCGGGCCAGGTGATCTGGTAGGTGTGCACGATCTGCAATTGGGCATGGGTCCGTTCCGCCTCGTCGGCGGCCCACTGTACCGCCGCGTGCGCTTCGCCGGATCCGTCGAATCCGACGATGATCCGTGTGCCGTTCATGACGGCCTCCTCAGTTGTCTGTTGCTGCGTGTGCGGGTGTTTCGGCGGTTGTCGGGACTGTTGCGACGCTGGGCCGTCGAGATGCCGTCGAGGTGCGCGGTTCTAGGTTCCGGCGTTGGCTGTCTGCTGGAGCGTCGTGGCGATGGTGTGGGCCCAGCCGCACACTTCTGCGGGGTCCGGCTCGAGAGCGCGGGGTGTCCACGGTGCGGCGGGCGCGGTGACGGCCAGGAACGGTCGATGATCCAGCGCGCTGAGTGCGTCTTCGACGGTGCCGAGGTCGACCGGTGGCTGCGGTGTCAGGGCGGTGCCGGCGGGGCTGTTGGAGAAGAGCCAGACCGGGAGGCGACGCAGGTGGTGCTGCTGCGCTGTCGCGAATTGCACCGCGTGGCGCCGCCAGCGTCCGGTGAGCGCGGTGCTGCCGAGGATCACCGCGTCGAACCCGGCGGTGCTGTCAATGCTGGCGGCGCTGCCGTCCTGATCGGTGTGATTGGTGCCGACGGGTCGCAGGACGCTGTGGAGTCCGTGCAGTACCAGGGTGTCGCTGATCAGGCGGGCGGTGTCGGCGGACGCGCCGTCGTCGTCGGCGTAGGTGACTAGAACACGCATGCTTGTGCCCCTTTCAGCGGGTGTCGGAGCCGGTGGCGGTGACTGCGGACCGGCCTGCTTCGAGGCGGGCGACGGGCACCCGGAACGGTGAGCAGGACACGTAGTCGAGGCCGGCGTCGTGGAAGAAGTGGATGGACTGCGGGTCGCCGCCGTGTTCGCCGCAGACGCCGATGTGCAGGTCCGGGCGGGTGCGGCGGCTTTCGTCTACGGCGATGCGGACGAGCCGGCCGACGCCGTCGCGGTCGATCGACTCGAACGGTGACACGCCGAAGATGCCGAGCTCCAGGTAGCGGGTGAAGAAGGCGCCTTCGACGTCGTCGCGGGAGAACCCCCATCCCATCTGGGTCAGGTCGTTGGTGCCGAAGGAGAAGAAGTCCGCGGCGCGGGCGATGTCCCCGGCGGTGAGCGCGGCCCGCGGTACCTCGATCATGGTGCCGATTCGGGCGTCGACGCCGAGTCGGCTTAGCAGCCGCAGGGCTTCCTCGCGGACGGCCTCGAGTTCCTGGACCGCGCCGACGAGCGGTACCATGATCTCGGGCAGGACGGTGACGCCGCGTGCCCGGCAGGCGAGGGTGGCCTCGGCAACAGCCCGGATCTGCATCGCGAACAGTCCGGGGATGACCAGGCCGAGCCGGACGCCGCGCAGGCCGAGCATCGGGTTCTCCTCGTGCATCCGCTGGACCGCGTCCAGCAGTGCCCGGTCGTGGCCGTCGGGTTCGCCGCGGGACTCGGCGAGGGCGACCTTGACCGCGAGGTCGTCCAGCGGCGGTAGGAACTCGTGCAGCGGCGGGTCGATCAGCCGGATGGTCACCGGCAACCCGTCCATCGCCTCGAACAGCTGCACGAAGTCGGCCCGTTGCAGTGGCAGCAGGTCTGCCAGGGCGGCGTCACGGTCTTCGTCGGTGCCGGCGAGGATGAGCCGTTCGACTAGCGGGCGTCGCTCGCCGAGGAACATGTGTTCGGTGCGGCACAGGCCGATGCCCTGCGAGCCCAACCGGCGGGCGCGGGCGGCGTCGCCGGCGGTGTCGGCGTTGGCGCGGACCGCGAGCCGCCGCACCTTGTCGGCGTGGCTGAGGATCCGGTCGACGGCAGCGACCAGCGGATCCGAGGCGGCCGGCAACGCGCCCTCGAAGTACCGCACGACCGGTGACGGCTGCACCGGCACAGCACCGGCGTACACATGCCCGCTGGTCCCGTCGATGGACACGACGTCACCTTCTCGAACGATGCGCCCACCGGCGGTGAAGCGCCGACCGTCGACGTCGACATCGATGCCGTCGGCGCCGCACACGCACGTCTTGCCCATGCCGCGGGCGACGACCGCGGCATGGGAAGTCTTCCCGCCACGGCTGGTCAGGATCCCCTGAGCGGCGATCATGCCGGGCAGGTCGTCGGGGTTCGTCTCGCGCCGCACCAGAATCACTGCCGTACCGTCCGCGGCGACCTGGGGCGCCCGGCGGGCGTCGAAGACGACGGCGCCGACGGCAGCGCCAGGGGATGCGGCGATGCCCGCCGCGATCCGCTCCGGCCAGCCGGACAGGTCGAAGGCGGGGAACATCAGCCGGGCGAGCTGCGCGCCGGTCACCCGGGTCAGGGCCTCGTCGGCGTCGATGAGGCCGTCGTCGAGCAGCTGCGCGGCGATGACGAACGCCGCGGCCGCGGTGCGTTTGCCGACCCGGCTCTGCAGCATCCACAGCTTGCCGCGTTCGATCGTGAACTCGATGTCGCACAGGTCCCGGTAGTGCTCCTCCAGCTTCGCCATGATGCCCATGAGTTCGTCATAGGAGCGCCGGTCGAGCCGGGCGAGGTCCTGCAGCGGTACGGTGTTGCGGATGCCCGCGACGACGTCCTCGCCCTGCGCGTTGGCGAGGTAGTCGCCGTAGACACCCGGCGCGCCGGTGGCGGGGTCGCGGGTGAACGCCACGCCGGTGCCGGAGTCCGGGCCGAGGTTGCCGAAGACCATGGCGACGATGTTGACGGCGGTGCCGAGGTCGGCCGGGATGTGCTCCTGCCGGCGGTACAGCACGGCACGTTCGGCGTTCCACGAGCTGAACACCGCGCGGATCGACTGGTCGAGCTGGTCCCGCGGGTCCTGCGGGAACGGCCGCCCGGTATGCGCGGTGAAGATGTCCTTGAAGGCTGTGACGAGCGCCCGCAGGTCCTCGGCGTCCAGGCCGAGGTCGTCGATGGTGCCTTTGGCGGCCTTGGCCGCGTCGAGGGCTTGGTCGAAGTGTTCGCCGGGGATGTCGCAGACGGTCCGGCCGAACATCTGGATCAGCCGCCGGTAGGAGTCCCACGCGAAGCGGACGTTGCCGCCGGTCTGTTCGGCGAGCCCGGCGACGGTCGTGTCGCTCAGCCCGACGTTGAGGATGGTCTCCATCATGCCGGGCATGGAGTACTTCGCGCCGGAGCGCACGGAGACCAGCAGCGGGTCGGTGGGATCACCGAGCCGGCGGCCGGCCTGCCGTTCGAGGCGGTCAAGGTGCAGGGTGATCTCCTCGGTGAGACCGAACGGTTCGTCGCCGGTGCGCAGGTAGGCGCGGCACGCATCGGTGGTGACGGTGAACCCGGGCGGCACCGGCATGCCGAGGCTGGCCATCTCGGCGAGATTGCCGCCCTTGCCGCCGAGGAGGTCTTTGAGCTCTTTGCTGCCCTCGGCGAAGTCATACACGTACTTGGTCACGGCCGGCCTCCTTCGGCGCGGTGCGGGTCGCCGGCGCCTGCTGGCACTGGCGGGCGGTGACGGTGCCCAGGACGCAGCCGAGGTCGTCCACGACGTACGCGACACCGGTTTCCGTTGCGCTGAGCGTTTGCAGTGCCCGCGTCACCGGCCACGTCCCGGGCACCGAGGTGGCCGCGGTCATGAGGTCGGCAGCCACCTGGTCCTGCCGGTTCCGGCGCCGGCGAGGCCGGGGGTGCCGGCCACACGGGTACCACCGGACTGGTCGAACAGGTGAGGATGCTCGGCGACCTCGACCGCTGCGAGGAGCCGGCCGAAGTCGTCGACCACGGCGATCACCGTGACCGCGGAGGCCGTGGCCGCCCGACGGTCCTCGATGCGGTCGACGAGTTGCTGCGGGCCAGCGCGTTCGCCGATGGTGAGCGGACCGCCGGTCATCCTGGTCGCCACGGTCACCGCCACGGCTCACCTCCAAGGTTCCAACCTCGAACCTATGCACGGATTCCGGCTGGTGGCAGGGCCGACGGACCCTCTTGCCAGGGCCGGTCCGAAGGTCCTCCGGCGAGGTGCCGTTGTGCCCTACGGCGTGCGTCTGACCGCGTCCTACGGTCGGTGCAGGACACAGTGACGGAACCATCGCAGCGTGAGGAGGCAGGTCATGGCCCGCTGGAACGTTGCCGACGTGATGACGATCGGCGCGATATCGGTGCAGGAGGACACGCCGTTCAAGGAGATCGTCGACCTTCTGGAGGCGCACGAGATCAACGCGGTCCCGGTGGTCGACGGGTTCGACCGGGTCGTCGGCGTCGTGTCGTCGGCCGACCTGGTTCCGAAGATCGAGTTCGCCGGCGTCGATGACCGTCTGCGGGTGTTCGAGGCCCGGCACACCCGCCAGGCACGCGGCAAGGCGCACGCGACCGCCGCGGGCGAGCTGATGAACGCTCCGGCCATCACGGTCATGAGCACGACGTCCCTCGTCGCGGCCGCCCGGATCATGGAGACGGAAACCCTCAAGCGGCTCCCGGTCGTCGACGACGCCGGTCGGCTCATCGGCATGGTGACCCGCAGGGACCTGCTGAAGGTGTTTCTGCGCACCGATGCGGAGATCCGTGGCGAGATCCTCGCCGAGGCACTCGACGGACTCGTCGGTGTGGACCCGTCCCAGCTGCGGGTCGAGGTCGACGACGGCGTCGTGACCCTGCTGGGCGAGGTCGACCGGGGCTCCCTGGTGCCTTCCCTGGTCCGGCAGATCGAGCGCGTCGACGGTGTCGTCGACGTCGTCAGCCATCTGTCGTTCGACATCGATGAGAGTGGTGAACAGCAAAAGGGCTTCCAGGCGCCGGTGATGTTCTGACCCCCCCCGGCACGAGCAGGGCGGATGGCCGAGCGCATCCGCCCATCGCCGTAGTCCGGGCGGTCGCCGCGCAGGACACTGCGCAGCAGGTCCCGCCGGGTCACGATGCGCACAAGTACGCCGGCGTCGTCGAGTACCGGCAGCCGCTTCACCCCGTGCCGTTGCATTAGCTCGGCCCGGTCATCAACGCACCGGCAGTGCCGGCGGCAGCATTGGATGTCTGCCCGTATACGGTGCCGGCCGGGTGCGGCATCGGCAGCAGGTCGGCCTCGGAGATGACGCCGACGACCCGGTTGTCGTCGCTGACGACCGGGACACCACTCACACCGAACTCGGTGATCACGTCGATCACGTGCCGGCTGGTGCAGTCCGCCGTCACCACGACAACGGATGTGTTCATGACGTCGCGAACGCACGGGTCGTTCTTCGGGGGCACTTCCTTCCCTCACTGTCCACCATGTCCCGTGCCTGCCTTGGATGCACGGACCGAACGTCCCTCGCCGCGGGACCGGCGGCCTTTTATCGGGGCGGGTCTGGCGCGGTGAGCGGGTTGGTGACGGCGTCCAGGGCGGCGAGCATCGCCATCGCCCGGTGGTACGCGACCGGGTCGATCCGGCCGACGATCAGTGACCGGGCCGTTTCGATCTCCGCGTGGGCGAGCCACTCGCCGACGACCGGGGAACGGCGTGCCGCCCGGCGCGCGGACACCGCCGCCCGTGCACCGGCGGTATCAACCGCACGGAAGAGGGTCAGGACAGCGGCACCTGCTGTGCCATAGGCGACAACGACAACGGCGGTGACGACCAGCGTGTGCGTCACGACGAGTTCCTCCCTGTCCGCGGCGTCGTTGCCGGACGTCCTGCACCCGGCTCCCTTCGGGGGTCTGATCAGGTGACCAGCGCGGTGCCGTACTTGAGCACGACGACCAGCACCAGGACCAACAGCCAGATTGTGACGGCGATGGCGTCGAGGTCGGCGGCGAACGCGGCCCGCAGCGCCGGTGCGGCCCGGGCGGACAGCGGCAGGTTGCCGTCACGGACGTTGACGTGCGTGAGGGTGGCGAAGACCAGCGTCGTGGACACCGTGACCAGCAGGCACCACGGGCACAGGGCGCCGATGACGAACGACGACTCGTAGAACAGCCAGTAAGCGAAGGCGACACCGATGGTGTAGACGAGCTGCGCGGCCAGCATGAACCAGCGCGGGAACCGCACCCCGCCGAGGCTCGCGACCGCGAGGGTGATCACGACGGGTTCGGCGGTCAGGCCGAAGAACGCGTTCGGGAACCCGAACAGGTGTGCCTGCCAGGACCGGCCCACCGTCCCGCAGGACAGCACGGCGTTGATGTTGCAAGTCAGGTCGGCGGCGGGATCGGCGGCGAGCCGGACCGCGTCGACGGACAGGACGAACGACGCGATCAGGCTGAGCACCGCCGACACCAGCATCGTGCCGTAGATCCAGCCGTTGCGGTGCCGCAGCCGCCGCAGGCGCTCCAACAGGCCGGTCGTGTCCGCACCGTCGACGGGTTCCGTCACCGGCCTCGTCTGGACGCTCTGACGGCCTGGCCTGCCGCTGCGTCCCGGACCGGTCACGAGGATCCTTTGGCGGCGGTGATCGCCGTCGTCAGCGGACCGGACGAGTACAGGTCACCGTCGAACACCGTGCCGTTGATCTTCACCGTGGGGGTGCCGGTGATGCCGTCGCGGTTGAACGCCGACCCGGTCGACGTCCCGACCCAGTGCTCGAAGCGGCGTTCGGTGAACGTGGCCGCCACGTCGGCGGGGACGCCCGCGCCGACGGCGACCGCAGCGATCTGCTGGTCGGTGAGGCCGGTGCTGCCTTCGGCCGGCTGCTGGGCGAAGAGCGCGGTGTTGAACGCGAGCACCGTCCCTGGTGCCTGATCGGCGACGGTGGCGACGGCGTTCGCCGTCCGGGTCGAGTACCTGGTCCCGGACGAGGCCTTGTCGAGGAAGGCCAAGGGGTGCAGCTCCAGCCTGACGGTGCCGGCGGCGACGAGGCGTTCGAGTTCGGTGCTGTTGGCCCGTTCGAACCGGCCGCAGTAGGGGCACAGGTAGTCCAGGAAGATCGTCACCGTGACCGGCGCGGAGGCGGTGCCGGTCACGATCGCGCTGGTGCCGGTCGTGCCGGCGGGAACGGCCGTCGAACTCGGTGCCGGTGCCGCGGCCGGGGCATCGTCCGTGGCGTTCACGAGGACGCACCCGATCGTCGCCAGCAACGCCACGATGATCACCCCGCCGGCGATGGCGGCGTACCGGTGCCGCCGGTGGGTGCGTTGCAGCGCCTGCGCCCGTGCGTCGCGGGTGCGGCGTGACGCGGTACGTGCCTGTGTGCCCATGACGGCGGTCCCCTGTCGGCGGCGAATACCCACAGTCAGCGTTCCGGCTCGTGTCGCCGTGGCGGATGAGGCGAACGTCATCGGTCTGCCGCCATCCGGCCCGTCCAGGGCGGGACGTTCGCCCCTGCGTGCGGCGCGGCATGGGCCCGGCACCGACGGTGGCGGATTGCGGCGGTCTCGGGCGGCAGGCTGCACCGGTCGGCGCAGGACCACCGCAGGCACGGACGATCATCGCGGCGTCGCGCTGTCGCCGGCGTCGGTGGGGCGTCGGGCCGGGTCGTGTTGCTGGGAAGGTGTGGTTGCTGCGGTCAGCACCTGACCGGTGTCCCAGCGCGGCAGGACTTCCGGCCCTGCCGCCTCCGGACGCGTCGACGCAGACTTGAGCCGCAGCAGGAACCATCGAGGAGGAACCGATGACCACCATCAGCGCCCCGGCCGACCTCGCCGCCTGGCGCGGCTTCCACGGCGGCTCCTGGCGCGACCAGGTCGACGTGGCCGGCTTCATCCAGGCCAACGTCCACCCCTACGAGGGGGACGGGGCGTTTCTGGCCGGTCCGACACCGCGGACCAGCCACGTGTGGGGGTTGCTGACCGCGATGTTTCCGCAGGAGCGCGAACGCGGCATCTACGACGTCGACGCGCGCACTCCGGCGTCGATCACCGCTCACGCGCCCGGCTACATCGACCGCGAGCACGAGCTGATCGTCGGCTTGCAGACCGACGCGCCGCTGCGCCGGGCGATCATGCCGTTCGGCGGTCTGCGGATGGTCGAGAACGGGCTGCAGGCCTACGGCTACGAGCTCGACCCGGTGGTCAAGGAGATCTTCACCCGGTACCGCAAGACCCACAACGCGGCCGTGTTCGACGCGTACACCCCGCAGATCCTCGCCGCGCGCAAAGCCGGCGTCATCACCGGCCTGCCCGACGCGTACGGCCGCGGCCGCATCATCGGCGACTACCGCCGCGTTCCGCTATACGGCGTCGACGCCCTCATCGCCGCGAAACGCCGCGACAAGACCTCCCTCGACGACCGGCCCGCGACCGGCGACGTCATCCGCGACCGCGAAGAGCTCGCCGAGCAGCTGCGCGCCCTCGATGAGCTTAAGACGATGGCGGCGCGCTACGGCTACGACATCAGCGGCCCGGCCCGGACCGCGCGGGAGGCCGTGCAGTGGCTGTACTTCGCCTATCTCGCCGCCACCAAGGAACAGAACGGCGCGGCGATGTCGCTCGGCCGCACCTCGACGTTCCTGGACGTGTACCTGCAGCGCGACCTCGCCGAAGGCACCCTCATCGAAACCGACGCGCAGGAACTCGTCGACGACTTCATCATCAAGCTGCGCATCATCCGGTTCCTGCGCACCCCCGAATACGACCAGCTGTTCTCCGGCGACCCGACCTGGGTCACCGAGTCGATCGGCGGGATGGCCGCCGACGGACGTACCCTCGTCACGCGCACGTCGTACCGGTACCTGCAGACGCTGTACAACCTGGGCCCGGCACCCGAACCGAACCTCACCGTGCTGTGGTCACCGACGCTGCCGGAGCCGTTCAAACAATTCTCCGCGAAGGTGTCGCTGGACACCAGCGCCATCCAGTACGAGAACGACGATCTGCTGCGGGCACACACCGGCGACGACACCGCGATTGCCTGCTGCGTGTCGGCGATGCGGGTCGGTAAGGACATGCAGTTCTTCGGCGCCCGGGTCAATGTCGCCAAAGCCCTGCTGTACGCCATCAACGGCGGCCGCGACGAGATGACCGGCGTGCAGGTCGCTCCCGCAACCGCCGCGCTTACCGGGGACGTCCTGCGCTACGGCGACGTCCTGGCCGCGTTCGACCGGACTTTGGACTGGCTGGCCCGCACCTACGTCGACGCGCTCAACATCATCCACTACATGCACGACAAGTACGCCTACGAACGCATCGAGATGGCGCTGCACGACTACCCCGTGCGCCGGTTCCTCGCCTGCGGCATCGCCGGGCTCTCCGTCGCCGCCGACAGCCTCGCCGCCATCAGGTACGCGACCGTCGAACCGATCCGCGACGACACCGGCCTCGTCGTCGACTACATCCTCGACGGCGACTACCCCGCCTACGGCAACGGCGACGACCGTGCCGACAGCATCGCCGTGTGGATCGTCGAGACGTTCATGGCCAAGATCCGGGCCAACGTGACCTACCGCGACGCCATCCACACCCAGTCGGTGCTCACCATCACCTCCAATGTCGTGTACGGCAAGCACACCGGCAACACCCCCGACGGCCGACGGGCCGGGGAGCCGTTCGCGCCCGGCGCCAACCCGATGAACGGCCGCGACACCCACGGCATGGCCGCCTCCGCCCTGTCGGTGGCGAAACTGCCCTACGCCGCGGCCCGCGACGGGATCTCGCTCACCAGCACCGTGACCCCAGACGGTCTCGGCCGTGCCGACGGCGAACGCGCCGCGAACCTGGCCGGCATCCTCGACGCCTACACCTCCGCCGGTGGGTTCCACGTCAACATCAACGTCCTGGACCGGGCCACCCTGCTCGACGCGATGGAACACCCCGAGCGGTACCCCCAGCTGACCGTCCGCGTCTCCGGCTACGCCGTCAACTTCGTCAAACTGACCCCGGAACAGCAACGCGACGTGGTCAACCGCACCTTCCACGGCTCGGCATGAGCCACCCGACCGTCCCGCCGACCCCCCGCGGCGGGACCGACCGGCCGGACGCCACGACAGGAGCCCCCTCCCTGTGGCGTCCGGCCCAGGGGCGGCTGCACTCCTGGGACATCTCCACCGGCGTCGACGGACCGGGCACCCGGTTCGTAGCGTTCCTGTCCGGCTGCCCGCTGCGCTGCCTGTACTGCCAGAACCCCGACACGTGGCACATGCGCGACGGCACCGCCACCACCGCCGGGGCGGTCATGCGGCAGGCCGAAGCCTTCGCCGCCTTCGTCCGCACCACCCATGGCGGGATGACGGTCAGCGGCGGCGAACCCCTGCTGCAGCCTGCGTTCACCCGGGCGCTGTTCACCGGTGCGAAGGAACTCGGCCTGCACACCGCCCTGGACACCTCCGGCGCGCTCGGCGCCCGCGCCGACGACACCCTGCTCGACCTGACCGACCTCGTCCTGCTGGACATCAAATCCTGGCGGGAACAGCGGTACCACGACCTCACCGGCGGCCACATCGCGCCCACCCTCGCCTTCGCCCGCCGCCTGGCCGACCGGGGCACGCCCGTGTGGGTCCGCTACGTGCTCGTGCCGGGCCTGACCGACGACCCCGTCGACGTCGACGCGGTCGCCGGGTTCGCCGCCGGGCTCGGCAACGTCGAACGCGTCGACGTGCTGCCCTTCCACCGGCTCGGCGCGGCGAAATACGACCGGCTCGGCATCCCGTTCCCGCTGCACGACACCCCGCCACCCGACAGCGGCCTGTTCAACCGGGTCCGGGACACCTTCAGGGCAGCCGGGCTGCACACCTACTGAACGACCGGGCCCGCACGACGAGCCGCAGCTGGCGTACCAGCGATCACGGCGAGTGGACGCAGCAGGGGTACGACGCACGAACGAGCTGTCGTCGAAGGACCGGTGCCGTCACGCCGGCGCGAAGGTGGGAAGGCTTCCAGCAGGTCGCTGCCTCATCGCAGCGCCGCCACAGCGGCTCCTCCGGCAGACGCACGCAGCCACGGGGGTGTCCGAACGCGTCATCGCCAAGCCGTCGGCACACCGGTCGAGCACGCCGTATGGGCGGATGTTGCTGGATCGCGGTGCCGTCGCGTCGCCGGTGGTTACGCGCTCGTCCGCCCGAGGTGGGCGAGGCGCCGGCTCGGGCGTGCGACGACGAGCGGGGCGGCCGCGCGGCGGGTCAGTGCGCGGCGCACGGGCCCGGTTCCGTGACCGGCGCCAACCACGAGCGTAGATGCGATCGCCGAGGCGTCCAGCAGCGCTGCCGTGACGTCCCGGTTCCGCACGATCAGGCTGCGGACCGTGACGTGCGGGTAGCGGGCGCACCAGCCCGCGAGGGCAATGTCCAGCAGCCGACCGGCCGTCTCGGTGTCCGGGTGACCCGACGTGTGACCCGGTGTGAACGCGTAGCAGGCGAGCAGGGTGCTGCCGTGCCGGTCGACGAGGTCGAAGGCGAGTTCCAGGGCGGGTTCCGACGGCGTCGCGGCGTCAATGCCGACGACGACGGGTCCGCCCGGATGCTGAGGCGTGGCAGCGACGACGGTCACCGGGCAGCTGGCATGCTCAGCAACGTGGGAGCTCACGGAGCCGAGCCGGACCGGGAGCAGCCCTCGGCCCCGCCGCCCGACGACGACGAGGTCAGCGGCGTGCGCCTCACTGACGAGCAACGCGCCGGCCGGCCGGTCGGCGATGTGCGCCTGGACCCGCAGGGCGCCGTGCTGGCGGTACAGGTACTCGCGGGCGAACTCGATGAGCCGCCGCGCCTCCGTCGGCACGTCCTCCACCGGCTTGATCACCGCGGTCTCGCCATACTCGGCCGGTGACAGCAGCGCGTGCACCAGGCGTACGTCGTAGCCGCGTAGGATCGCCTCGGTCGCGGCGTAGTCCAGCGCCGTCCACGCGGTCGCGGAGCCGTCGAAGCCGACTACGACCAGGCCATCACGTGTCATGTCATCCTCCGGTCATCCTCCGGGCGTTCGCTGGACCATCCGTTCGATGGTCCGTCGTGCGTTCCTCGGGGCGCCAGGGTCTGCGGTAGGCCGCCGATGGGACCTATGGCCCGCGGACACCGCCGGTAGCCTGCCGCATCTGGCGCTGGGTGGTCGGCCAACCCGGACCGCACGGCCTGCGGTCATGCCTGCCGACAGGGCCGCGTGGCGTCTCCGGCGCTCGGCGCCGGTTCCCGTGCGTCCAGTGGCTGGGGGACGTTCGGCCCTGCACGGGCGCGGGTAGCCGGTGCAGGGTGGGCGTATGGAGGCAAACAATCACACGTCCGCAGTCCAGGCGTGGACGGGGTACCGGAGCCCGGCATGCGGACGGTGACCGAGGCCGAACTCAGCCGGGTGCTCGGTGCGCTGCCGGGCGTGCCGCGGGTCCTGGCGAGCGGAAACTACGCGACGCCGTACCGGCTCTTAGGGCTGGCCGACGCGGCCATCGCCGAGTACCGGCTGCACATGCTCAACGCGCAGCCGGGCATCCCGGACCGGCCGGGTGTGGTTTACGAGTCGGCGTTCGTCGGGCCGGGCATGCGGGGGCATCCGCGGCTGCGATACTTCCCGTGCCGGTTGTCGCTCGTGCCATTCCTGCTGCGGCAGCGGCTGTGCCCGGACGTGGTGCTGCTGCACACGTCCCGCCCCGACAACCGGGCTGTCAGTCTCGGCGTCGAGGTGAACGTGCTACCCGCTGCGGTCGAGGCGGCCCGCGCCCGCGGGGGTCTGGTCATCGCCCAGGTGAACGCCGCGATGCCGGTGACCTACGGTGATGCGCTGCTGCCGTTGGAAGCGGTGGACTATCTGCTCGAGGCCGACGAACCGCTCCTCACCCACGCCGTCGCCGCTCCGGACGCCGTGTCCGCCGCGATCGGGCAGCGCGTCGCCGCGTTGGTGCCACCGCAGGCGACGCTGCAGCTCGGGATCGGCGCCATCCCCGACGCGACGTTACGCGCGCTGCTGGACCGACGGGGTCTGCGCGTCTGGTCCGAGATGTTCAGCGACGGCGCGCTCGCCCTGGAGAAGGCCGGCTGCCTAGACCCAGACACGCCCGTCACCGCGTCGTTCTGTTTCGGCTCGGCCGAACTCTACGACTGGGTCGACCGCAACCCGCGGGTGCGGATGCTGCGCACGGAGAAGACCAACGATCCGGGCACGATCGCGTCGCACGCCAACCTGATGAGCATCAACAGTGCCCTGCAGGTCGACCTGTTCGCCCAGGCCAACGCCACCCGGGTCGGGAGCCGCACCCATTCGGGGTTCGGCGGCCAGACCGACTTCATCGTCGGTGCCATGCACGCACCCGGCGGCCACGCCATCATCGCGCTGCGCTCTTGGCATCCGAAGGCCGACGTGTCGACGGTGGTGCCGATGCTGGCCGGGCCGGTGACATCATTCCAGCACAGCTACATCGTCACCGAACAGGGCACCGCCCGGATCTGGGGTCACGACGCCGCCGAACAGGCGCAGCAGATCCTCGACCAGGCCGCGCACCCCGCCGCCCGCGACGAGCTCCGCGCGACCGGCCGCGAGCTCGGGCTACCGCTATGACGGCCGCCACCACGACCTCTACCGCCAGCCTGATCAACGCGTTGCGGGACGCGCCGGCGCGGACCGAGTACGTGTCCAGTCCCATGTACGCGACCGGCGACCCGGATGCCTCCGCGGTCACGGTCGCCGCGATGGCGGGGTTCGCCGGGACCTTCGTCGCCCTCGCCGGCCTGGTGCCGGCCGCTGTTGTCCCATCGCGAGTAGGGAGGTGATCGTCGTGCGGGTCCTCGTCACAGCGGCCAGCAAGCACGGGTCGACGGCCGATATCGCCGACGTCATCGGCAAGGTGCTGCAGCACACCGGTCAGGACGTCACGATCCTGCCGATCGGTGACGTCACCACCGTCGAGGAGTACGACGCGGTGATCCTCGGCAGCGCCGTCTACCTCGGCCACTGGCTGCCACCGGCTGTGGCGTTCGCGGCCCGGCACGGCGACGCATTGACTCGGCGGGTGGTCTACCTGTTCTCCAGCGGCCCGATGGGGGAGCCGGCGATCCCGGCGGAGGACCCAGTCGACGTGCAGGTGCAGGTCACGCAGACCGGCGCACGCGAGCATCAGGTCTTCACCGGCAGGCTCACCCGCAGCAGCCCGACACTCGGCGAACGCGCGATGGTCGCAGCGCTGCGCGCACCGTACGATGACTTCCGCGACCTCGTCGCCGTTCGCCAATGGGCGCAGCACGTCGCCGTACGACTCGCCACCGGAACGTAGCGCTCATCCATCTGCTGGACGCGCATCCGGCAAGGATCGCAGCCGACCCGACGCCCTCGGCTCGCAGCACGGCCGGAGACCAGCAAACGCGACCGCTGCGAGACGCGGGTCAGGGGCCGCACCGCCAGTTCACCGTTGCCAACAACGTGGCTCCCAACGCGCTGAGCGCCGCCGAGACAAGGACAACGGGCGGTGTCGGCATGCGTCGGGTCGGATGTGGCCGTGGACCGAGCCGGTCGCCCCATCGTCCCGCCGCGCGGCGCGACGACGGCACGCCTCGAACCCACCGCCACGTCCTTTTGCCGGTCGGTCGGGCGTCGGCCCGGGCCGGTCCAGCGCAGGTTGTGGCAGCGGGTCAGGGGCGTGTTCTGGCCGTTAGCGCTGGCCGCCAGCGAAGAGCACGACGAGGTCGACGAGCCGGTTGGTGTAGGCCCATTCGTTGTCGTACCAGCCGAAGACCTTGACGAGGTTGCCGTCCGCGGCGGTCAGGTCGGCGTCGAAGATGCAGGAGGCCGGGTCGCCGATGATGTCACGGGAGACCAGCGGCGCGTCGCTGTAGCGCAGGATGCCGGCCAGGGGTCCTGCGGCGGCGGCGGCGAACGCGGCGTTGACCTGCTCTGTGGTGGCGGCCTGGGCGAGCCGGACGGTCAGGTCGGTGATCGAGCCGTTCTCGACGGGCACTCGCAGGGCGACACCGCTGAGGCGTCCTTGCAGGTCGGGCAGGACCAGGCCGATGGCCTGCGCGGCGCCGGTACTGGTGGGGATGATGTTCGTGGCGGCGGTGCGGGCGCGGCGCAGGTCCTTGTGGGGGGCGTCGAGGACCATCTGGTCGTTGGTGTACGCGTGTACGGTCGTCAGGGCGCCCTGCTCGATACCGAACGCGTTGTGCAGGACCTGGGCCATCGGCGCTGCACAGTTCGTGGTGCATGATGCCGCCGAGATGACCTCGTGCAGGTCCGCGTCGTAGGTGTCGGTGTTGACGCCGAGCACGATGGTCGCGTCGACGTCTCTGCCGGGGGCGGAGATCAGCACCTTCCGGGCGCCGGCCTTGAGGTGGCGGGCCGCGTCGGCGCGGGTCCGGAACCGGCCGGTGGATTCGATGACCAGGTCGACGTCGAGGTCGGCCCAGGGCAGGAAATCGGGATCACGCTGGCGCAGTACCTCGACGTACTGGCCGTCGATGCGCAGCCCGCCCCCGGACGGGTCGACGTCGACGTCCGCGCGGAGCCGACCGAACGTCGAGTCGTGTTGCAGCAGATGCGCCAGGGTTGCCGTCTCGAACAGGTCGTTGACCGCGACGACGGTGTACTGCTCGCCGAGCAGTCCACGGTCGACGAGACACCGGATGAAGTCCCGGCCGATCCGGCCGAACCCGTTGATGGCGATGCGGTACGTCATGACGTCCTCCTTGCGCCCGGTGGGCACGATGGCCCCTGCACCTCCACGATGTCCGGTCCGGCGGGCGCGTGCACCGGCCGAACGGCACGTGGCGGCCGGGTCCAGCGTCGTGTTTCAGGCGGTCCCGGCCCGGCGCGGGACCTTTGCCCCTGCCCGGTCCGTGCGTCCTGCGTCACCGTGGGAGACGACGGCACGACCATCTACGACCATGGGAGCGATCATGGTGGCGATCCACTACACCGACCGTGGTGCGGCTGTGCGGGTCGGCGCGGTCAGCGCCGCGCTGACCCGGGCAGCGCTGGCCGCGCTGGACGCGCCGTCGATCCTGGGTACGCAGCCGTGGCGTTGGCGCGTCGACAACGCCCGCGCCGAGCTCCACGCCGACCCCGGCCGCCGGCTGCCCGCCGATGATCCGGACGGGCGGCTGATGATGATCAGCTGTGGAGCCGCGCTGCACCATGCCCGGGTGGCCTTGGCTGCCGAGGGCGTCGGCGTGCAGGTGCTGCGCTTCCCGGACCCGGCAGACCGAGACCTGCTGGCCGTGCTGCGGTACACCGGGCCGATCGGGCGGCAGCTGCACGCGCAACGGCTGCGGCGGGCCATCGCCGTGCGGCGCAGCGACCAGCGGCCGTTCGCCGATCAGCCGACCCCTGAGGCGACGGTCAAGCTGCTGGAAGCAGCAGCTGAGGAGGCCGGCGCCAGACTGGTGCAATTCAACGGCCCGGGAACAACCGATGCGGCCGACCGCTACGCCCGCCACGCCGTCATCACCACGATCGGCGACCAGCGTACCGACTGGCTGGTCGCCGGTGAGGCGCTGTCCGCGGTCCTGCTCAACGCCACCACGCATGGATTGGCGACCTCGTGCATGAGCGACCTCGCGGCGGCCGTCCCGCCGGTGCAGTCACAACCGCCGCTGGGCAGCGCGGGCTACCCGACGGTGATGATCCGGTTCGGGACGGCCGGACGGGTCGATGTCGCGCCGCGGCCGGCGCACCGCCCCGCTGCGGAGATCATCGAGCTCGTCGCGCACCCGATCGGCGAGGAGCAGTTGCCATGACACCGCCACTGGCATCAGGACCGGCGGCAGCAGCGACGCCGAGAACCTGGGACGAGGATCTGTTCACCGCCGCGGTCGCCGAAGCGGTGTGGGCGCCGTCGATCCACAACACGCAGCCGTGGCGGTTCCGGCGTGTCGATGACGGCATCGACGTCCTCGCCGACCCTGACCGCAGACTGCCGGTGGCGGACCGCGACGGTCGGGCAGCGCGGGTTTCCTTGCGGCGCGGCCGCCTACAACCTGCGGCTCACACTGGCCGCTGCCGGGACGCCCGCCGAGTTCAGGCTCGGCCGTGCCGGGGTCCTGGTCCACCTCATGCCCGCGCCGCCTCGCCCGCCGACCCCGGTCGAGCACCGCCTCCACCGCCAGATCCGCCGCCGGCACACGACCCGGCAACCGTTCGCCGACAGCCCGTCGAAGCCGGCGTCCTGGCCCAGCTGACGCAGGCCGCTCAGCAGGAAGGCGGGTGGCTCGACATCGTCACCGCACAGCCGGACATCGCCGCGCTCGCAGCGCTGATCTGCACCGCCGACGCCGCGTTGAACGCGGACCCCGCCTACATCAGGGAGGTGCGGTCCTGGACCCGCGCCGCGGACCACCGTACTGAGGGCATCGACCTGACGGCGGCGGGGGCCGCGCCGCACCCGGCGGAACTGTTCACCCGCCGGGATTTCGGCGGCCCCGAACACGAGGAGACCCGTGACCCGACCCAGGAACCCTTGGTGGCCGTCATCGGCGTGCACGGTGACGGCCCGGCCGACGAAGTCCGCGCCGGGATGGTCCTGCAGCGGGTCCTGCTCACCGCCACCTACCTCGGTCTCGCCGCCGCGATGTATTCACAGCCAATCGAGGTGCCAGCCGTCCGCGCAGACCTCCGGGCACTGGTGCACCGGGCCCACGGCCCGCAGCTGGTCCTGCGGTTCGGGTACGCCCCGACGGTCAGCTCAACCGCCAGGCGGCCGGTGCAGGACGTTATCGACCAGCACCGGCCGTTACGGACGTCGCAGCGGCACATGCCAGGCGACTCGGGTGCCGCGGGTAGTCACTGGCTCCACGGTGCAGTCGCCGCCGAGATCGGCGGCCCGGGCCCGCATGTTCGGCAGACCGTTCCCGCTTGGTGCGTCGGTGCCGGTGGAGGTGATCCCACCGCCGTTGTCTTCGACGGTCAGTTCCAGCCGGCCGCCGTCAGCGGTGACGGTAACGTACACAGCGGACGCGTTCGCGTGCTTCGCGACGTTGCTCAACGCCTCGCGCAGTACCGCCAGCATCGCTGTTCGAGGGCCATCGGCAACAGCGGTGTCGACCGGGCCGTCGACCCGCAGGGCGGGACGGAACCCGAGCGCGTCACGGGCCTCGTCGACCAGGTCACGGATCTGTTTGCGGAAGCTGTACGTTGAGACGGCACGCAGCTCGAAGATCGCCCCGCGGATGTCCCGGATCGTCGTGTCGAGGTCGTCGGTGACCCGCTCGACCCGCTGCCGCACGTCGGGCTGCCCGGTCAGGTGGGCGGCGCTCTGCAGCTGCATCCCCGCGGCGAACAGCCGTTGGATCACCACGTCGTGCAGATCACGGGCGATCCGCTCGCGATCGCCGACGACGGCGAGCATCTCCCGCTCGTCCTGCGCCCGGGCCCGTTCCAGCGCCAGCGCCGCCTGTCCGGCGAACGCCTCGACCATCGCCAGCTCCATGCTCTCTGTATCTGGTGCGCCGCCGGTGCCGAACGCGACCACCAGCACGCCGAGCGCGACACCACTGACCGCGAGCGGCACCAGTAACGCGGTGCCAGTGGGCAGCAGTACCGGCCAGTTCGCCGATGCGCCGAGGTCGGAGACGACCGCGACATGGCGGTGTTCAAGGACGTCGGCGAAGTCGCTGCCGGCGACCGGGATCGACCATCCGGTCGCGTCGGCCGGCCCGCCGACCGCGACCTCGACGCGCAACCGCGCCGCGTCTCCGCCGCTGTTTTCCTCGGTGAGCAGCACCATGGCCAGGTCGGCCTCGGCGACCTCGCGGGCGCGGGTCGCCACGAGCTCGAGTGCCTCGGTGCGGCGGACCTCACCCAGCAGCACTGCGGTGATTTCGGCCGCAGCCAACAGCCAACGCTGCCGCCGCTCGGCCTGCGCGTAGAGCCGCGCGTTGTCGATCGCCGCACCGGCTGCGACGGACAGCGCCGCGACCAGATCCTCATCGTCCTGCGTGAACTGCTCCCCGCCGCGCTTCTCAGCCAAGTACAGATTGCCGAAGACGTGGTCGCGGATACACACCGGCATGCCGAGGAAACTGTGCATCGGCGGGTGGTTGGCCGGGAACCCGTACGCACGGGGGTGCCGGGTGATGTCGTCGAGCCGAATCGCCCGCGGCTCCTCGATCAACAGGCCGAGCACGCCGTGACCGCGGGGCAGGTCGCCGATGGCGGCGCGCTCCTGCGGGCTGACGCCATGGTTGATGAACTCGACCAGCATCCCGTCCGCACCGATGACACCGAGCGCACCGTAGCGAGCGTCGGCCAACCGGCAGGCGGCCTGCACGATGCGCTCCAGAGTGCTGTGCAGGTCGAGGTCGTGGCCGATGCCGACCACCGCGTCCAGCAACGCGCGGAGCCGCTCCCGGCTGGTCATCACGGCACCGACCCGGGTCAGCAGCTCCTGCAGCAGAGCGTCCAGGTCCACCCGGGACAGCTCCGGCAACGACAATTCCGGCCGCCAGTTCGCCCGTGAATCAGGTGAACCGCCGCCCGGTTCGTTCGTCACATCGTCAGTCACGGGTCAGATCGTAGGCTTGCGCAACAGCCGCGACGCCAGCACCGCCGCCTGCGTGCGGCGCTCCAGACCAAGTTTGGACAGCAAGCTGGACACGTAGTTCTTCACCGTCTTCTCGGCCAGGAACATCCGCTCAGCGATCTCCCGGTTCGTCAGCCCCTCAGCCACGAGCAGCAGGATCTTGCGCTCCTGCTCGGTGAGGTTCTTCAACTCGTCCGGCTGCTCAGGACCTTTGCGGATGCGGTCGAGCACGCGTGCGGTCACCGCCGGGTCCAGCAGTGACTGCCCGGCCGCGACCCGCCGGACCGCGTCGACGAGGTCCGTACCGTGAATCTGCTTCAACACGTAGCCAGACGCGCCGGCCATGATCGCAGCGAACAGCGCCTCGTCATCGTCGTACGACGTCAAAATCAAGGCGCTGATCGACGGGTCCACCGAACGGACGTCGCGGCACACATCGATACCACTGCCGTCCGGCAGCCGACCGTCCAGTACAGCGACATCGGGCCGCAGCGCCGGGATGCGGTGCGTCGCATCGACCGCGGATCCCGACTCCCCGACGACCTCGATGTCACCCTCCCGCTCCAGCATCTCCCGCAGGCCGAAACGGACCACCTCGTGGTCGTCCAGCAGGTACACCCGGATCATGTGGTCCTTTGTAGTCGAATCGGGGACGATCCCGCCAGCGTAGTGGGCTCGACTGAGCCGTGCTCATCGCCGCACGCCCGGACAGCTAGTGTCCGCGTCAGAAATTCGTCGGCAAAATCGTGCGAGTGACTCGAGGATCTCTTCGGCGGTCTTGGTCCAGATGAACGGTCGTGGATTGCTGTTCCAGTCGGTGATCCACGATCGGATGTCTGCTTCGAGTGACTGCACGCTCTTGTGGGTGCCGCGGCGGATCTTCTGCTCGGTGAGGAACCCGAACCACCGTTCGACCTGGTTGATCCAGGATGAGCCGGTCGGGGTGAAGTGCATGTGGAAGCGGGGGTGCCGGGCGAGCCAGGCGCGGATCTGCGGGGTCTTGTGCGTGCCGTAGTTGTCGCAGACCAGGTGCACGTCCAGATCGGCGGGCACGGTCTTGTTGATGGTGGTCAGGAACTTCTTGAACTCCGCGGCCCGGTGCTGGCGGTGCAGTTCGCTGATCACGGTGCCGTCGGCGATGTTGAACGCGGCGAACAGGCTGGTGATCCCGTTGCGGTGGTAGTCGTGGGTGCGCCGCTCGGGCATGCCGGGCATCATCGGCAGCACGGGCTGGGACCGCTCGAGAGCTTGGATCTGGGACTTTTCATCGACACACAGCACGACCGCCCGCTCCGGCGGGTTGTGATACAAGCCGACGACGTCGACGACCTTCTCGATGAACTGCGGATCGGTGGACAGCTTGAACGTCTCCGCCAGGTGCGGCTTCAATCCGAAGTCCCGCCAGATCCTGCCGACCGTGGACTTCGACATCCCGGACCGTTCCGCCATCGACTTACGCGACCAGTGCGTGGCGTTGCGCGGCGTCTGCTCCAACGTCGTCACCACAACCTGTTCGATCCGGTCAAGGCCGATCGACGGCGGCCGCCCCGGCCGCTGCTCATCAATCAACCCATCGAGGCGGATCGCCACGAACCGCCGGCGCCACTTGCTGACCGTGTCCGGATGCACGCCCAAATTCGTTGCCACGTCGGCGTTCGAGGCACCTTCAGCACACGCCAGGACAATCCGCGCCCGCATCGCAAGCACCTGCGCCGTCTTCGCCCGCCGCGACCACCGAACCAGCACGGATCGCTCTTCATCAGTCAGCACCAGCGGGGTAGTGGGACGCCCGGTCCTCGGCATCCCACCATCCTACTCACACTTAACCGACGAACTTTTGACGCAGGACACTAGCCATTCCTCACCCGCTGGGCCAAGCACCAGAATGTCACGGGCGACCGAGTGTTCGTCAGCCATGTCAGCCGCGTCTACCACTCTTGCCGAGGCTTCATCACCGGCTAACCACCCGCCCGCCGGAGCCTGTCACTGCCGCACCACACAAACGGCTCCGGCGGTCCGCCCCTCCAGTACACGCACTCGCGGCGCGGGATGCGGCGGCCCGCTGCGAGCAGGCGACGTCGGAGATCCAGGCGGCCAGTACCGGCACACTGGTCGCCGCCGCGATCGGTCCTGGCTCGACCCGAACCGTGCCACCGACGGCACCGACGATGGACTGGCCCAGCGGTTGTGTTCTTCAGATTCTGGACGTCTCAGAAGACAACCGAACCTCGGCGGCGCTGGCCAACCAGGCGGGACCGACGTGGCCCCTTCAGCCGGACCAGCTGCACGGCCGTGGCCTGCCGCTGATCGCCGCGCTGTCCGATACCGCCGCGTTCCTCGACACCACCCTGGGGTATGTGCTGTTGCGCGTCACCCGTCGCCTGCCCAATCCCGGCGGTGAACGAGCCGCGGACCCCGCTGGCCAGTAGTGTTGTGTCCGCAGCTGGTAGATCGTCCGTTTTGAGTGGGGGCCTTGGGTGGATGACGTGGCCTTCACAACCCGGCAGGGCCGCGGGTGTCTCGTCCTGAACGTGGCCGGGCGATGAGCTGGTTGGCCTCGCGACGGCTGGTTACGTCGACCAGGACCGCGTGGGCGCCGTGCTCAGCGATGCAGGCCCGGACTCTCGGCGCGTGCCGACGCCTGAAGGCCATGACGTAGCGCAGGAACGCGACGGTGATGCGGTCGTGGACACCGTCCGGGTGCCGGCCGCCGCGGTAGCGCAGCCGACGCCGGGCGATGCCCCACAGGCACACCAGCGGCGGCAGGTCCAGGAAGATGATCGTGTCGGCGGCAGCGAACCGGACCGGCATGCTCGCCGTGGAGTTCCCGTCGACGATCCACGCCGGCCTGCTTACGACGGCGCGTTGCGCGGCGACGAACTCGGCCTCCGGCACGGTGTTCCAGCCGGGGTTGTAACGCAGTGCGTCGAGGTGGGTGACCGGCAGCCCGAGCAGGGCGCCGAGCCGGTTGGCCAAGACCGTCTTGCCAGCACCGCCCGCCCCGACGATCGCGATCCGCCGCACGTCAACCCGCCCCGCCCACACCCGCACCGGGGTCGAGTTCGTGGGGCCAGTCCGCCGCGGCGTAGAAGCGCCCGGACCGGAACAGCTCGACGCCGATCGCGGTGTAGCGCAGCAGCGGGGAGGGCAACGCGTCCAGCGGCGCCCATCGCAGCTCGGCGCACTTGGCCGGTTCGGCGATGAACGGGACGCCGTGCACGGCCGGGTCGGCCTCGAGGTGGAAGAACACGCCGATGCGCGGCACCCCGTCCGGCGGGTGCCAGTGTGTCATCGCCACGACCTGTAGCTGCTGCGGCGGTAGCCGCAGCCCGGTCTCCTCCAACGCCTCCCGCGCCATGCCGCGTTCGAGGGACTCGCCCGGCTCCAGCTTGCCTGACGGAGTGTCCCATTCCGCAGCAGCGAATCCGCCCTGCCGCAACCCGACCAGCAGCTCTGAGCCTCGGGTGTAGAGCAGCAGCAGGTCCACCGGCACCGTGTACGGCGCGTTCGCACCGGCTGCGACGTGGCGGCGTCGGCTATCGGCTGGCATCAGCGGCTCCTGCAGCGGTTGTGGCTCGCACTTGGCCGAGTTTGGTGAGGAACCGGGCCAGCTGCGGGTCGGTGCGTTCGGCTGGCCAGGCGGCGGCCTCGGCGCGTGGATACCAGCCCCACCCCGTGAACTCACCCGGATCGGGTGTGATCGGCTGCTCGGGGTCCGACGCCAAGGGAAACCACAAGGTTGTCGCGGCTTTCTGTACGTGTCCGGATTCTTTGGTCGAGATGGGTTGTGCCGCTGGTGGTCGCCTGGCATGTCCAAGGGAGCGCTCGGCCGAGCGCTGACCGTCGGCTGGCAGGGTCGAGGATGCGGCGGCTACCAGTGGAACTGTTGTGGGTCCTTGCGGACGAACCTGTTCGGGTATTGGTCGAACGCCCACGTATACAGTGATTGATAGGCGCCGGTATCGATGTCGTGCCCGGTCCGGTCCTTGATCGCGACACCGGCCTTCCACTTGAATGCCGTGGTGCGCAGGGGTCCGGACTCCGGGCACTTGCGGTGCGTTTGGATCTTGCTGTCGATGAGCAGTTTTACTTCGACGCACCATTGCACGAAGGCTCGGTGTGTGCTGGCGGTGATTTGGAAGACCTCCTGCTCGCCACGATCCAAAGTCTTTGTCTCCGTGGCGCTGAAGTACGGCTTGCCGAACTCGCCGGTGTCCTCGTCAACTGTCCGCGCAACCGGATCGTTCTCGTCGAGATTGAAGCCGATCTGTGTCAGGGCGCCGCCTCCTTCGGGGCCGGCTGCCAGCAATGTTCCTGATAGTGGCTCCTTTCGGTCCATGACTACGGCGCTGACGTTGATGACGCGGATCGTCGAGCGCCGTCGTCCTTCTACGATGAGCTTGAGGAACGTGACCTCTGGGTCAGCCCCGCCGTGGGTGCGGGCCCAGGCGCGGAATGGTTCGATGTTTCCGGCGTCCTTGTCGGATTGCTGCCCGTACGGATTGGAGAGCAGTGCGTCGTCCTGCGGTAATGGCTGCAGCGGGTCGGGGAGTATCCAGGTCTCGCCCTGGATGTTCTGGTCCCGCTCAACGATCGCGGTGACAGCGATGGCCGGCGCGTCGGCGGCGTCCTCAACGACCGATTTGCCAAAGTCGGTAAGCATGGCGGCGACGGACACCGCGAGCGCGGCGACCACGCCGACGACGAAGGTGGTAGTCACGGTTCTGATTGCTGTCCTACCTGGCTTGCCCCCGGTGGCCCCTTGCTCGTTGAGCCGACTGCGTCGAACAGTGGTTGGGCGTGGCGCAAGTGCGCGGGCGAGCGGTCGTTGCAAGCGCTTGAGCACGAGGGCCCCTCCGATCGGCGTGCTGCTCGACATCGGACGCACCGATGGTATGAGAACGGTCAAGAACGGCAGGACCGCCCTCCGCGGCTCACGCTAAATAGGCGGATGTAGATTGGCGTTGCGGGGTCGGTGGTGCTGACCTTTGTGGCGCCCGGGTCGCCGGTGTCACCGTCTGACCGGATGAGACCTCCGGGGTCGCGCCGCTACTCGCGATGCCGGCGCAGTGCGGTGGCGAGGGCCGTCTTGAAAGCGGCCTGGAAGCCGATGAGGTGCCTGGGTGCCATGACGGTGTAGTGCTCCCCGGCGACGTGGATGAGCTCGGTGTGGTCCCGGCTGTGGTCGCGCCAGGAGGCGAGCTGGCGGGTCCACTCGTCACGGGTGCCGGTGAGGGGACGGGCCTGGAAGACTGTGGTAGTGCCGACCGTGCCGGTGGGGACGTAGGTGGCGCCCAACGAAGTGAGCGCGTACGTGAGGTCGGCCCAGGCGGCGAACCGGCCCAGGTCGAGGTCGAGGTCGCTCAGCCGGGCGGGCGAGCAGGCAGCGTACAGCGCGGCGAGCACCTGGTCACGCGGCAGCCCGTCGAGCTGAGCGGGGAGCCCGTCAGCCGTGTTCCGATCCACCAGTTCCAGGAACAGCGTGAGGATGATCGCTGACCGGGTGGGATCGAGGGCGCCGAGCCACGGGCCGACGTGCGGCGGAATGTCGACCAAGCCCAGGAAGGCGATCGTTTGACCCTGCTGCTCCAGTCGCTTGGCCACCTCGAACGCGACGATGCCCCCGAAGGAGTACCCGGCCAGCAGGTAGGGCCCATCGGGCCGCACCGCCCGGATCGCCTCGGTGTAGCAGTCCACGAGCTCGGCCAGGGTGTCGAACGGCCGTTCCTTGGGGCCGAACCCCCTGGCCCGTAGCGCGTGGAAGGGCCGCTCTCCGGCGAAATGCCGGGCGAGGTGGACGTATCCCAGGATCTCGCCGGTGCCGGGGTGGATGAAGAACAGCGGCGCGCCGGTGCCGCCCGCCTGCAGGGTCACCACCGGGTCGTAGGCGGCCACCGCCTCGACGTCGAGCATCGCGGCGAGGCCGCGGACGGTCGGGGCGGCCAGGATGGTGGACAGCGAGAGCTCCGTGTGCGGCGCGACGGCGCGGAGCGAGCCTTTGAGCGTGAGCGTGTCCAGCGACGTGCCACCGAGGTCGAGGAAACTCGTGAGCGCCCCCACCTCGCCGCGCGGGAGGCCAAACAGGCCGGCGAAGAGGTCGGCGACGGCCTTCTCACCGGCGCCGGCCGGCGGGACGTACTCCGGCCGGCCGAGCGTGAGCAGCGCGTCGGCACTGGCTTGTTCGGCGGCGAACCTGCCCTCCTCGACCGCCGCGCGAAGCGCGCGCCGCTGGATCTTCCCGAGGCTCGTCTTGACGAACGCTGAGCGAGGCAGCACGAGAATGATCGATGGGCGAAATCCCCAGTGCAGCGTGGCAGTGTCGCGGATCGTGACCAGCTGCCGGTGGCGGCCCGCCTCGTCGTCGGCGGGGAGGGTCGAGGCGAACGCGATGGTCAGGCGCTCTGTGTCGTCGCCCGGATAGCGGACCGGGAACACCGCGATGAAGGAACTGTCCACCCCGTCGATGCGTTCGAGTACGGACTCTAGGTCGTGGCTGTAGTAGCGGACGCTGTTGACAATGATGTTCTCCCGCGCCCGGCCCACCAGCGTGACCATGTCACCGTCCACACGGGCCAGATCCCCGGTCCGAAACCAGCCGTCAGCGGTGAACGCGTCGGCGTTGGCCCGCGGATCGCCCAGGTAGCCCGAGGTCAGCATCGAGCCGCGCAGGTGCAGTTCACCATCCTCGGACAGGCGTAGCGCCAGCCCCGGAACCGGCTGGCCGACAGCCGCGAACTCGCCATCGGCGCCACGCTCGGGGAAGGTCCGGTTGTACAGGCCGCCGGCCATGATCTCCGTCATGCCGAACGCCGGGCAGAGCGCGTCGCGACGCAGCCCCGCCGAGGCGAACTGGTCGAGAAAGGTCAGCGCGGTCGGCACCGGGTTGGCCTCCCCGCCGGACACCAGCAACCGCAGCGACGACAGGTCGAGCCCGGGGCCGGGCTCAACCCGGTTGAGCAAGCCCAACAGGAAGTTCGGCGTGAACGCCATGGTAACCCGCTCGCGCGAGATGACCTCCAGGAACCACATCGGATCGGCCGACACCTGTCCAGGAGTGGTCTGCACCTGCCCCGCTCGGGCCGCCATCGGCAACAGGTGCGTCTCCGACAGCGCGGCCACGTGATCCAGCGCCAGCCAGTTGAGAACGACGTCGTCCGGCCCGAGCTCCAAGGCGGCGGCACTGGCCGCCACGCCGGCCAGCACAGCCGACTGCCGTAGGACGACCGCCTTGGGTCGGCCGGTCGACCCGGACGTCAGCACGAGCAACGCGACGTCATCCGGGGCCGCGACCGTCGGCACCGCCGGGTCCCCGCCGCCCAACTCGCTCAGAGCCACCGATCTGATGCCGGGCAGACGCTGGTCCCGGACCACGAACAGGGGTCGGCCCAGCAACTCGTCAACATGGCCGATCGACTCGGCGCTGGCCGTCGAGGGGACCGGACACACCGTCATCGCCCCAGACATCGCCGCCCAGAACAGCGGGATGAACTCCTCCGGGCGGTCGAGCAGAAGCACGACCCGGTCCCCGGCGCCAGCCCCCGCCGCACGCAGCCCCGCCAACCAGACCAGCGCCTGATCAAGCAGTTCCGGGTAGGACATCCATGACCCGGCGTCGGTGGGGCCGCCGGTGCGGAACCTGATCCCCAGGGTCGGCTGCTCCTTCGCCACGTCGCGCAGCAGGCCACCCACATCGTCCGGCATCGAACACTCCTTGCGGCACCCGCAGCGGTCGCTGCGCGGAAAGTCCGGGTGACGGTCAGGCAGGGTTGATCGTGAGCGCACCCATGCGCACGATGAAGTCGAGTGACGTCTGGGCGACCTCGGCCCAGCCGTGATCGATCGTCAGCGAATGTCCCCGGTTCGGAAGGACGATGAGCTCGGTGACGCCCGGATTCTTCGACTGGATTCTGTACGCCTGCTCCGTCGGCTTGACCGGCACCGTGTGGTCGGCCTCGCCGCCAATCAGCAGCAGCGGGCCGCGGTCGGGATTCTTCGTGTCGACCTTGGTTTCGGCGAACGGGTTGAGGTTTGCGGACACCACCTGGAAGATCGGGTTTCCGGGGGCCGCGACGTGGAACTCGTCGTACAGGGCGCGAGCCTCGTCCTCCTCGAGCGCGTTGGCCCACCCGTACCGGAACTCATCGAAGGAGAGCGTCACACCGTGCTTCAGGCTGCTCAGGTGGCCGACCACGGGCGCGGATGACTTCAACGACGAGAACGGCACCGAGAGGACACCCTGGAACGGCGCCGGGTCGATCGCGACGGTAGCCACCGAAGCGCCCTCGCCGGCAATCTTCTGGGCGATCAGCCCGCCGAACGAGTGGCCGACGACGGCCGGCCGCACCGCCAACTCCGCGATTGCGGCAAGGTAGTAATCGGTGACCTCCTGCACCATCTTCGACGCGAACGCATCGGGGTCGGCGCGAGCGGCCTCGATCGACGGCGGATCGTCCGGCCAGCCGGGAGCGACAGTGCTGAACCCAGCCTCCTCGAACACCGTGCGCCACCTGTCCCAACTGCTCGACAGCAGCCACAACCCGTGCACGAACATGACCGGGCGCCGGCCCGACTCGTTCGCCCGAGCAATGTCGGCCCGCTCCTGCTCCGTCGGGGTCGGCGGGTTCGCGCTGACTGCCATGATCGTCTCCGTCCGTCTCGCTTGAAGAACCTGCCTCCAGGCTCCACGCCCGGAACCGCTTCGTCTTGAACGGCACCGAACCGGTTTGTGCGCGCTGCGCACTGACGGTGTATCGCCAATTGGCTACCATCATCCAGGGTCGGCAAGGGAAGGAATGCCATGACGATCATGCTGGACCTCGAAGAGTTCCCGATCACCGACGACCTCGACTTCCTTCGCGACCAGATGCTGCGGGCTCCCGTACCCCTCGAACTGGACCCGCACCCCGGCTCACACGTCATCGTGCGGTCACGCGTCGCCGACCTCGGCTCCGTGCACCTGCTCTCCACCAGGGCCGGCGGCGGCGACGTCGTCCGCACCGAGCGGCTGTCACGGGACAGCACACCACCGGGGCTGACAGTCAGCGTCGTCGATCACGGAGTGGCCACCGTCATCCGCGACGAAACAGTGGTCCAGCTGCATCCGGGCGACGTGGCCCTGTATGCGACCGCCGAACCCTATCGCCTGGCATTCACCCCCGGCGCCCGACGGTTCAGCTACCAGTTCCCGCTCGACACTTTGGAACTCCCGTGGGACGTGATCCACCGGCAGCTCCACCGTGCGATACGGCCGGACGGCACCACCGCCGCCGCCGTCTCCGCCTTCCTTCGCAGCACCGGACGCACCGCGCCGCAGGCGTCCGACCGGGAGCAGCGGTCCCTGGAGCATTCGACGCTCGCCCTCATCCGCCTTCTCCTCACCCGGGTGGTCGCAGACACCGCACCGGGTCGGGCCGCATCAGCGACGTCGCTGGCGATTCGCATCGAGGAGCACGTCAAGGCTCGGCTCGAGGACACGAGTCTCAGCGCGCGTTCGATCGCTGACGCCTTCTCGATCTCCGAGCGCTACGTCTACCTCATTCTCGCGGGCCGCGGCATCGATCTCGGCGACATGATCCGTCAACGCCGTCTCGACAAGGCCGCACGGATGCTCGAAGCGCCCTCGACAGAACACGTCACGATCTCCCACGTCGCCCATCACTGTGGCTTCGCCGATCACTCGCATTTCTCACGCTCGTTCCGCGCGCGATTCGGGATGTCACCCACGCGTTGGCGGGCGCTGCACAGGAAACGCGTCTACGACCTACCAGAGTGAGGCCACAGAGCACCGCCGAGGGCACGGCTCGGTATATGCCGCGCTGGCCGACGGACGTGTCGACGTCGAGCGGCTTCGCACGGCGCTGGCCGCGGTACCACTGCCACGGGCCGTCGACGGGCGGCTGGTCCTCGCGGTGGACATCACCTGCTGTCGGCGGCGGCCTGAGACTGACCCCCTGGCGGCGGATTGGAATTGACCCCTCTCCGTGAATCTGGAGGGGTGATCAAGTTGGAGGAGTGGGCCGAGATCCGGCGGTTGCACCTGGCTGAGGGTGTGCCGATCAAGGAGCTCGCTCGGCGGTTCGGGTTGTCGCGGAACACGGTGCGGTCGGCGGTGCGTGCGGTTGAGCCGCCGCGGCGTGAGCGTGGGCCGCGGGGTTCGTCGGTTGATGCGTTCGAGCCGCAGATCCGGTCGTTGCTGGCGCAGTGGCCGTCGATGCCGGTTCCGGTGATCGCGGAGCGGGTCGGGTGGACGCGGTCGTTGACGGTGTTGAAGGATCGGGTTCGGCGGTTGCGGCCGTTGTTCGTGCCGCCGGACCCGGCGGACCGCATCGAGTACCGGCCGGGTGAGGTCGCGCAGTGCGATCTGTGGTTCCCGGAGCCGCAGATCCCGGTCGGGGCGGGTCAGCGGCGGGTGTTGCCGGTCTTGGCGATGACGTGTGGGCATTCGCGGGTGACGGACGCGGTGATGATCCCGTCGCGGCGGGCAGGCGACATCCTGGCCGGGATGTGGGAGATCATCGGCGGGTGGGGTGGGTGTCCGCGGACGCTGGTCTGGGACCGGGAATCAGCAATCGGCGGGACCGGGAAGCTCACGGCCGAGGCGACGTCGTTCGCGGGGACGTTGGGCGTGGGTATTCGGCTGGCGCCGCCACGGGATCCGGAGTCCAAGGGTCTGGTCGAGCGGCGCAACGGCTACTTCGAGACGTCGTTCCTGCCAGGCCGCACGTTCACCTCGCCGTTCGACTTCAACATCCAGATCGATGACTGGCTGACGACCCGGGCGAACGTCCGGCACGTGCGCGCGATCGGAGCGTCGCCGGCCCAGCGGTGGGACGCCGACCGGGCCGGCATGGTCGGCCTGCCGCCGGTGGCGCCGGCGGTCGGGTTGACCCACCGGGTCCGGCTGGGCCGCGACTACTACGTGCGGGTCGACAGCAACGACTACAGCGTGGACCCCCGCGCGATCGGCCGGTTCGTCGACGTGTTCGCCGACCCGGCCCGGGTCGTGGCGTCCTGCGCCGGGCAGGTCGTCGCCGAACACGATCGCTGCTGGGCAACCCGGCAGACGATCACCGACCCGACCCACCAGGCCACCGCCAGGCTGCTGCGCGCCGAGCTGGCGCAACGCCGCCGCGAGCTCGACCGCGAGGGCACCAGAAGCCACGCTGACGGCCACGTCGTGGCCATCCGCGCCCTGCCCGACTACGACGACCTGTTCGGCGTCGACTTCGATCCGCACCCCGTCGAGCGCCCGTCAGAACCGACCATCGCTGAAGGGATCTCATGACCACCACACGCAGCAAGACCGCGGCGCCGGGCGCCATCGCGAGCCGGCCGGACGGGTTGACGTCGAAACTGGCCTACCTGGCTCGGGTGCTGAAAACCCCCACCATCGGCCGGGTCTGGGAAGACCTCGCCGACCAGGCCCGGGACGCGAACTGGTCCCACGAGGAATACCTCGCCGCCGTCCTGGAACGGCAGGTCGCCGACCGTGAATCGGCCGGGAACATGATGCGGGTCCGCACCGCGCACTTCCCGGCGATCAAGACCCTGGACGACTTCAACCTCGAGCACCTGCCCAGCCTGCGCAAGGACGTCCTCGCGCATCTGGCCACCGCCACGTTCGTCCCCAAAGCCGACAACGTCGTGCTGCTAGGACCGCCCGGGATCGGCAAGACGCACCTCGCGATCGGTCTGGGCATCAAGGCCGCCCAGGCCGGCAACTCGGTGCTGTTCGACACCGCCACGAACTGGATCACACGGCTTGCCCGGGCTCACCACGCCGGGGCTCTCGAAGCCGAGCTGAAGAAGATCCGCCGCTACCGATTGATCATCATCGACGAAGTCGGCTACATCCCGTTCGACACCGACGCCGCGAACCTGTTCTTCCAGCTCGTCGCGTCCCGCTACGAACAGGCCTCAATCCTGGTCACCTCGAACTTGCCGTTCGGACGCTGGGGCGAAGTCTTCGGCGACGAAGTCGTCGCCGCCGCGATGATCGATCGGCTCGTCCACCACGCCGAGGTCCTGACCCTGGCCGGCGACTCGTTCCGCACCCGCGCCCGCCGCGAGCTACTCGCGAAGAACCGGGACAAATAGACCAAGCCGACCTGACGGGGGGTCAATCCCAAACCGTCCGGGAGGGGTCAGTTCTAGTCCGCCGTTGACACCTGCTGGCTGCGGCCGGAGGCGCACACCAGCCCGGAACGGATCCTGTGCCACACCTACGGCCGGGGCAAGGGCCAGGCAATCATGGTCCGGGCTGGCCGTACTCGGTGATCGCCGCGCTGGAGCCCGGCAGGTCCTCATGGACCGCGCCCCTGGACGTCCAGCGGCTGTCCCCGGGTGCTGACGCAGCCACGGTCACCGCCGTGCAAGACCTTGTTGATCGCGGCGTATTTGACGGGATCCGCGGTGACTGCGACCAGATCCGGTACGCGGATGGGGCCTGGCGCCGCCTTTGGTAGCGCGCCATCGCGAGGTTGCGCAATCCACAGACTGGAGGCGGACGTCGTGGCCATCGGCGCACGGGCGGGTTGACCGGGGTCGGCACCGTCGCCACCATCACCGCCGCCATCGACCTGCAACCGAACTGAACAGGCCGCTGGCAGTCGCAGTAGTCGGCCCGGTAAGCCGGTGGAGCGGCTGATAGCAGATCACGGACAGTAGCTGTTTCACTTGATCTGAGGCAGTGCAGGTCATCGATCGCCGTCGGCACCTCAGGTCGGCTGGGGATGCTTCAACGGGCTTGCGCACCGGCGACACGGCGGTCCGGACCGAGGGCGCCGAGGGAGCCATGAGGCAGGAGCCTTGGCCTCGGTCAGGCACCCGGAACCCCATAGGCGAAACGTCGCATCGACGGCCATCAACCCAAGTGGCAGGGTGACGTTCTGTGATTGACCTGCGGTTACACGAGGAACGGGGTGTTCATGAAGCCTAGTCACGTTGTCCCGGCTCGCGCCGTGGCCGCTGCGCTGGTGTTGGCCGGCGCACCGGCCGCATCCGCCGCCGAGGCCGAGCCGTCGGTCAGGGTCATCGCCAGCGGGCTGGACAATCCGCGCGGCATCGCGATGGGCAACCACGGATGGCTGGACGTCGCCGAGGCCCGCCGGAGCGGGTCCCTGCATCGACAACGGCCTCGAGGGCGAGCGGCAGTGCCTCGGCGCCGGCGCCGCGCTGACCGCCATCCCGCCACGGCTCGACGGGCGTACCAAGTCTCATCGGGTGGTCACCGGCCTGCCGTCGCTCGCCGCCGAGGACGGCAGCTCGGTGTTCGGCCTGCACGACATTTCGCCTGACGGGCCGGGGCTCGTCGCCACGATCGGCGGCGCCTACGACCTGGGCACCCGCACGCTCCTCGGCCCTGGCGCAAGGTTGATGGGCCACATTGTGAGCCTGCATCCGGGGGTACGTGGCGGCGCGGTCAAGCCGATCGCGGACCTCAACGCGTACGAGGAGGCCAAGAGCCCCAACCAGGGCGACCCGGGCAGTTTGATCGGCTCCAACCCGTACGGCATTCTGGCCACGCCGTTTGGCGCGTTCGCCACGGACCGGGTGCCAACGACCTGCTCATGGTCACCAAGTCCGGCAAGATCTCCACAACGGCGGTCTTCCACAGCTTCGCACCATCCAAAGGCGCCGACGGCGCACCAGCAGCCAGACCCCAGCAGAATGAACGTCCGCGCGTTGCCGATCGGTCTGCCGCCGGTGTCCCGCGAGACACTCGGCTCCTACCTGCACCGGCTCGCTGACGCCAACCACATCACCATCGCCGCAATAATCCAACTGCTCGACATCAACCGGCGCTACCGGCGCGGCGATGATGACCCCACCAACTGGACGGCTGGCACCGTCATCGCGTTCGCGGCCCTCGCCGCCCAGCCGAGCAGCACACTGACCCAGGCGTTGCCTGCCCTGCACGCGTTCTCGACCGTCGGTATGAATGGCACCGCTTCCGCAGCTTCCGGCGGCACAGGCATTGCCTGCCAGTGCTGCATGGCCGGCAAAGGCATCCACAGCCTGGTCATAAAGAGCACGTAGAAGTTGGCACTAATCGGCCGTTGCCCGATCCAGCTATCAGCACGCGTCTTATTGCGAGATCGGTACAGTTCGACGCCGATCGCGGTGTAGCGCAGCAGCGGCGATGGCAGGGGGTCCAGCGGCGCCCATCGCAGTTGCGCGCACTTGGCTGGTTCGGTGACGACCGGTGTGCCGTGGCCGGCCGGGTCGGCCTCGAGGTGGAAGAACACCCCGAGGCGCGGGATGCCGTCCGGCGGGTGCCAGTGCAAGGCGACGACCTGCAGCTGCTGCGGCGGCGGAGCATCGGGCCGTAACCGCCGCTGTGCAGGATCCCCTCGACGAAGACGTGGTAGCCGGCACCGAGCAGATGCCGGACCGACACGTCGATGAACCCGGCCGCCACCGCCTCGTCGCCGAGGCCGCCGTGCTCGCGCAACACCACGCGCCTCCACTGGTCCTGCTCGATCAGGGCGGTGCCGCGGCCGGCCCGGCGACGCGCCTCCCGCGCGGCGGTGGTCTTGCCACTGGCCGAGTTCCCGCGGATCACCAGCAGCATCGGATGCGGTGTGGTCACGTCGTGGCAGCCGATACAGGCGTCGACGCCGGCTGGGCGGCTGGCGGGGATGTTGGCGAGGGCGTGGGCCAGGTGACGGCGATGGTGGTGTGCCGGCGCGGCACCAGCAGCCGCAGTCCGCCGTCGTTCGGCGGCACGGTGGTTCCGGTGGGGTAGACGACGATGTGCGGATTGGGGGCGTGACGGTCCCAGGCACGGATCGCGTCGCACAACCGGTCGGCGACCGCGGCGGCGTCGGGGCCGAAGCCGTGCGCGCCGAATTCCCATCGCTGCTCCTGCGGCGGCTGCTCGGCGGCGGTCTGTTCGTCGAGTTTGCGCAGCACGAGGTGGGCCAGGCTGTCGCCGGTGAGAAACGCCGGGCTGACCGCGGCGAACGGGACGACGACGCCACCGAACCGCTCGACGGCCTGCTCCCGATCGACGAAAAGCCGCCCGTACGGGCCCGGTTGGCCGGTCAGCCATAGCAGCAATGTCTCGAACGACGTCCGGCCCGGCAGCGTGACCCCGGACCACACCTCGGTTCGCGGACCGGCGATCGCCGCGGTGAGCGCATCCGGGTCGACGGTCGTCGTCCCGTCGTCGAGGCGCAGGACGACGGTGTTCCCGGCGAGCTCAATGTGCTGCTCGGGGATGCTGCCCGCCCCTTGCATCGGCACGAAGCCGCACATGAGCATCGACCGGGCAACCAACCCGTCACCTGCACCGTCGCTGTTGGTGCGGGCGAAGGCGATGCTGCGGGTGATGCCCCGCATCCGCAGCGGCGCCACCAGCACCCGTCCGGCGCGAGCTGCTCGGCGGCGCAGCGGCTGCGGGCGCTGCGCCGCGCCGCCCGGATCCGGCTGGTGTGGGAATACCTCCAGCACAACGACCGGGCGGCGGGCGAGCGGCTGCTGGCCGACCTGCTGTCCGATCATCCCGACGATCCGGACCTGCGTCAGACCGAGCGGGCGCTCGAGGCGCCGCACGGTCTGCGGTCCCCGGTCTGGCGGATCCCGCCTGCCGCGATCGGCAACGTGGACCGCCCGGCCCTCATGGGCCGCATCGCGCAGGTGCTGCCGACCGGCCCGGTGGCGCTGTGCGGCATCGGCGGGGCCGGCAAGACGAGGCTGGCCGTCGAGTACGCCCACCGGCACGCGTCGGCCTACGGCGCGGTCTGGTGGGTCGACGCCGGGCCCGGCCAGAGCATTGGCGGGCAGCTGGCCGAGCTGGCCGTCGCGGTCAACGCGTGCGGGCCGGCCAGCTCGGTGCCCGACGCCGTCGCCGCTCTGCATCGACGTCTCGGCGAAGCGTCCCCGCGCAGCCACCTGGTGATCTTTGACAACGCGCAAACGCCGCAGGACCTGGCGCCGTGGCTGCCGGGTACCGGCGCGGATGTGCTGATCACGTCGAGGAACCCGCTGTGGATCGAGACCGCGGTCGCCGTGACGGTCGGCGTCTTCCCCCGGGAGCAGTCACACGAGCTACTGCGGCGGTGGCTGCCGAGCCTCGATCCGGCCACGGCCGACCGGGTCGCGGCCGCGCTCGGTGACCTGCCGCTCGCCCTTGCGCAGGGTGCGTACGTGATGGCGGCCCAGGGCATGCCGGCCGACGTGTACCTCGACGCGCTCGACCGCCGCACCCTCGAGGTCCTCGACCGGCCGGGTCCGGCCGGGTACCCCGCGACGCTGGCCGCCACGATCCTGGCCACGACCCAGCAGCTCGCCGAGAGCGCGCCGGCGGCGGCCGACCTGCTGCGACAGTGCGCCCTGCTGGCTGCCGAGACCGTGCCGACCGCGCTGCTGCGCCAAGCCGCCGGCGAGGCGTCGGTGTGGCCGGCGCTGGAGCACCTCGGCCGCTTCGGCATCGCCCGGATCGACCAGCGCGGCCTCCTCCTGCACCGGCTCACGCAGCTGGTGATCCGCGACTGGCTGACCGCCGCGGACCGCGCGGCGCTGCGCGACCGGGTGGTCTCCGCCGTCGTGGCCTGCGCACCTGGCGACCTCGCCGAGATGCCCGCCACATGGTCCCGCTGGGCCGAGCTGCGGCCGCACGTACTCGCCCTGGAACCGGCCGAGGCGTCCGAGCCCGACCTGCGCGAGATCGCGCTGCGACTGGTGCGCTACCAGCTGATCCGGGGCGAGTCCGCAGCGGCGGCATTGGCGCAGCCGAGCGGCTGCACACCGTGTGGCGCGACCGGCTCGGACCGAAGCATCCGCAGACCCTTGTTGCGGCGCGGGGCCATGCCAGCACGCTGGGCCATGTCGGCCGCCTCGACGAGGCCTGGGCGCTGTTGCGGCATACCCTTACGGCGCAGCGGCGGCTGCTGGGCAACCGCGACCCGGCCGTGCTGCGCACCGCTTCCACGTTCGCGATGATGCGGCCCGGCGGCGAGGGCACAGCGCTAGCCAAATGGGCGTACTACGGCCGGCGGGGCGTTCTGGGCCACCGGCACCACGACACACTGTGGTCGGCCTCCGTGCTGGCCTGGCATCTGCTGGAGGCCGGTGACGTGCCACGCGCCCTGGCGCTGGCCCAGGAGGCGACGACCGGCCTGCGGGAGGCACTCGGTGCCGAGCATCCCTGGACGAGTCAGACGGCATCGGAGCTGGGCCGCGTGCTGCAGGCGCTGGGTCGGTTCGCCGAGGCCGCCCCGATCCTGGCCGATGTCGCGGCCCATCTCCCGCACGTGCTCGGCCCCGACCACCGCGAGACGCTGCTGGCCGAGACCGAGCTGGCGGTGAACCTGTTCCACCTCGGCCGGTACGAGCAGGCGGCGGCCCTCGCCGGCCGGGTGCTCGCGCGCAGCGCCCGCGTCCTGGGTGAGACCCACCCCGATGTTTCCGACATCGCCGCCGCACTCGCGGTCGTGACGGCCGGGTCCGGCGCCGACCTGGCGGTGCCGCCCGTCGCCCAGCTCTGAGGTACCGCTGCCGACCGGAAGCGGATCGGAAGCAGTCCGGTACTTTCATCGGAAGCGGCGTCCCGGCTGTCATGTCTGCAGCCGACATGAGGAGGGCGCTATGGGCAGGGCCGCGCAAGGAGTGTGGTTCGCCGTCGCGGGCGTTGTCACGCTGGTACTGCTGGGTTGCGGGGGCGTTGCGCAGTCGAACGCCGGCGGCGGGAGCAGCGGGGGCGCTGCTGCCGGTGCGGGCGGAGGCGGCGGTGCCGCAACGACCGACCGGCCGATCAGCGATTTACGCACTGATTGCCCCGATCTGCGGGCTGGAGATGCGGGGCCGTGCATCGCGCTGCTGCGGCACCAGCTGGAGCTGCGGGGCGCGTACTTCTTCGGCGAGCAGGACTTCGGCAAGCGCACGGTGGTGCGGGTCAGCCAGTTCCAGCGTAACCGGGGTCTGCTGGCCGACGCCGTGGTCAATGCGGCCACCAAGGATGCCCTGTACGACCTGCCGCCGGCGGGCACCGACTGGGACCTGCGCATCGAATGCGTCGATCTCGGCCGCGGCGGCAGTGGCGACTGCCCGCGGTCGCTGCAGCACCTGCTCAACCAGTACGGCGCTCAGCTGGAGGGCACCGGCGACTTCGGCCCGAAGACGCAGGACGCGGTGCGTTCGTTCCAGGCCCAGTACGGCCTAGAGCAGGACGGCGACGCCGGCCCGCTGACCAAGGACGCGCTTTATGCGAACCTGCCCAGCGACGGCGCGTCGCTCGACTTCGGCATCGCCGGGCAGGCCAACTGCGACGACCACGGGTGCTCGATCTACCTCAGCCGCGCCACCACCACGGCCGCCGGCCGGTTCTTCGACAAGCATCCCCTGCTCACCGATCGCCTCGCCCGGCAGTTCGTGAAGCTGGCCTGCAAGGCGGTGCAGAAGCAGTACGGGCCGCTGGCCAAGCGGGTGTGCACCCTGATCGGCAATCTCGCCACCGAGGTGGTGATCGCCCGCACGAAGGAGGCCGCCTCGGCGGGCGGCTGCCTGCGCCTGCTCGTCACCACACCCGCCGGGTACGCCACCGCCGCGGTACGAGCCCTGGACATCAGCACCGACCCCGCCCACTGCGCGGCATAGGGGCTGATCGTGACCTTCCCCTTGGTCCCCGACCCCCACCCGGCCGCACCGTGGCGGCCGGGGGCGGAGGACGACATCGCGGCCCGGGCCCAGCGCCTCGTCGCGGGCCCGGCGCGGGCGAGCTTCGACCGACTCGTCCTCCGGCCCGACGTACGGGAGCAGCTCCTGTTCTCGATCGATGCCGTTCGCGGCGACGCCGGTCTCTATCAGGAGTGGGGCCTCGCCGACATCGAGCCGACCCGGCGGGTCGCGCTCAACCTGTTCGGTCAGCCCGGTACCGGTAAGACGATGGCCGCACACGCCATCGCCGCGTACCTGGACCGGCCGATCCTGGAGGCCGGCTACGCCGATGTCGAGAGTCGTTTCCACGGCGACGGTCCCCGTAACGTCAAGGCGCTGTTCCACGCCGCGGCCCGTGACGGCGCGGTGCTGTTCGTCGACGAGGCCGACGCGCTGCTGTCCCGGCGGATCACGGCCGCTAGCCACGGTGCTGAGCAGGCCACCAACGCCACCCGCAATCAGTTGCTGCTGTCGCTCAACGAGTTCAGCGGCGTTGCGGTGTTCGCGACCAACATGGTGGGCCGGTACGACCCGGCGTTTGCCGGCCGGATGCTCAGCGTACATTTCCCGATGCCCGACGCGGCCACCAGGGCGGCCATTTTCGACCGGCTGCGGCCGCGGCGACTGCCGGTCGCCGGCGGCGTGACGTCACCGGCGGCCGCGGCGCTGCTCGATGGAATGTCCGGCCGCGACATCAAGAACGTCATCCTCACCGCCGCGCACCGCGCCGCCCGCCTCGGCGCTCCCGCCGTCACCATGGCCCACCTGCGCTGGGCCGTACATCTGGTCCGTACCTCCAACACGGCGGTTACCGATCCGCCGACGATCAGCGCGGCAAACCCGCACGAGTGAACCATGGTGGGCCGGCGACCCGATCTCGATAGTGACGTATGACGATGCCTGAGGGGGCTGCGATGGACCGGTACCGCGCGCTCGTCCTGACCGGTCTGCTGCTGACGGCCGCCAGCTGCCAGCGGGCGGCGTCCGAGCCGAGACCGCCGTCGCCGAGCGGGTTCAACGCCGGCCTGACCGGCACCATCCGGCCCTCGGCCAACCGCGGCGGCACCCTGCACCTGGGCACGTCACTGTCCAGCATCGAGCTGGATCCGGCTCGCTCGTGGAACAGTTCGGAATGGAACGCCCAGCGGCTGTACACACGGACCCTGCTGACCGCCGCCCCGCGTCCGGGCATCGCCGGCACCGTGTTGGTACCCGACCTGGCCACCGCGATGCCCGAGGTCAGCGCCGACGGACTGACCTACCGGTTCACTCTGCGCGCGGGCGTGCGGTTCGAAACCGGCGAGCCGATCACGGCCCAGGACGTCAAGTACGGCATCGAACGGGCCTTCGCCCAGGATGTCCTGTCCGGCGGCCCAACCTATCTCATCGACCGCCTCGACCAAGGCCAACAGTACCCCGGCCCATATCGCGACCCGGCGCCCGACCGGCTCGGCCTACGCTCAGTGGAGACCCCGGACCCCCGGACCATCGTGTTCCACCTGGCCGAACCATTCGCCCAGTTCCCCTACCTGCTGGCCATGGGCACGGCCGCGCCGGTACCGGCCGCGGCGGACACCGGCGACAAGTACGGCTCCCGGCCGGTCTCCTCCGGCCCGTACAAGTTCACCGTCATCGACCAGGGCCGCCGGATCGCCCTGGCCCGCAACTCCGCCTGGGACCCGACCACCGACCCTGTCCGGACCGCCCTGCCGGACGAGATCAACCTGACGATGGGGCTGGCCCCCGACGAGGTCGACGCCCAACTGCTGGACGGCACCCTCGACCTCAGCTTCGACCAGATCGGGCTGCAACCCGGCAACCAGGCCAAGGTGCTGCTCGATCCGGCCCGCAAGGCCAACACCGACGAGCCGTACACCGGGTCGCTCGGGTACGCCGCGATCAACGTCCACGTGTCCCCGTTCGACAACGTCCACTGCCGCCGCGCGGTGCAGTACGCCACCGACAAGACCGCGGTGCAGACCGCTCAGGGCGGCCCGGACGCTGGCGGCGACATCGCCACCGACCTGCTGCCGCCGGCGTTCGTCGGGCACAGCACCACCGACCGCTACCAGACCGCCTCCGGCCGCCCGCAGCTGGACAAGGCCCGCGCCGAGCTGCGCGAATGCGGCCACCCCGACGGCTTCACCACTGTGCTGACCGTCGTCGACCGGCCCCGGGCGGTCCGCGTGGCCGAGGCGATCCAGCAGTCGCTGGCCGCCGCCGGCATCGACGCCAAGATCCGTCCGCTCGACCAGAGCACCTACTTCCGATCGGACGTCGGCTCACCGGACAACGTGCACCGCAACGGCTACGGCATCATCCTGTCGAACTGGGCCGCCGACTATCCCAGCCCCCAGGGCTTCCTGCCGCTGCGGGTCGACGGCCGCACCATTCGGGAGTCCGGCAACAACAACTATGCGGAGCTCGACGACCCGGAGGTGAACAGGCTCATCGACGCGGCGGCCCGGACCACGGCCCCGGATGAGGTCGCGGCCGCCTGGCGGCAGGTCGACGACGCCGTCATGGATACCGCGACGATGCTGCCGCTGGTCTTCCAGAAGGCGTTCAACTATCGCAGCCCTCGCCTGACCAACGTCTATGTCAGCGGCTACTACGGCGGTTGGGACCTGTGCACGCTCGGCGTCGCGTGACCCACTGTATGGGGTCGGATACCATCTGGCCGTGGCCGCGCTCTCGTTCAGCCTGCTGGGCCGCGTCAGCGCCGAAGCTGACGGACAACCGATACCGCTGCCGCCGCTGACGGCTGCCGTGCTGGCCCGGCTGCTGCTGGCCCGCGGCCGGCTGGTGACGGTCGATGTGTTGTTCGCCGATGTGTGGGGTGACGCGCGCCGGCTGGGTCGGCGCACGGACCGCACGGCGGTGCAGAAGCGGATCAGTGAGCTGCGGGGGGTGCTCGGTCAGGATGTTCTCGTGACCGATGCGGGCAGCCCGACGGCGTACCGGCTGGACGTCGTACCGTCCGCCGTCGACGCGTTCCGGTTCGAGGCCGCGGTCGCCGCGGGCGACGCGGCGGCGGCCCGCGCTGTGTGGCGTGACGAGCCGCTGCTCGGCATCGATCGGCCCTTCGCCGACGCGGCCCGGCAGCGATGGACGGCGCTGCTCGACCGGCTCGCCGACCCGGCGCCCGACCTGGCCCGCGGCCTGCCACCGATCTGGCGGATGCCCGCCCGGATCACCGGGTTCGTCCCCCGCGACGACCTCCTGCAGCAGGTCACCGACCGGCTGGACGCCGGACCGGTGGTGCTGTGCGGCATCGGCGGCGTCGGCAAGACCCGGCTCGCGGTCGAGTACGCCCACCGGCATGCGGCCGGCTACGACCAGGCGTGGTGGGTCGACGCCGAAGACGCCGACCGGATCGGCGACCAGCTCGCTGCCCTGGCCGTCGAGGCCAAGATCTGCGGACCGGGCACGGCGACGCCCCTGGCCGTCACCGCCCTCCACCGCCACCTCCGCACGCTGCCGGCCGGCCGGTCGCTCATCGTCTTCGACAACGCCGACGGCCCGGAGGTCCTCACCCCGCATCTGCCGCAAGGCATCAGCCACACCCTCGTGACCTCTCGCTCGCCGCTGTGGACCGAGGTGGCCACGCCGGTGCCGGTCGGCGTCTTCGACCGGGCCCAGTCGGTCGAGGTGCTCTGCGGCCGGGTCGACGGCCTCGCTCCGCACGACGCCGACCGGCTGGCGGCCCGCCTCGGTGACCTGCCCCTGGCGCTGGCGCAGGCGGCCGGCGTGATGGCTGCCCAGGGCATCCCGGCCGCGGAGTACGAGGCGGAACTCGACGCCCACGCGGCGGTCGTCGCCGACACCGGCCGCCCGGCCAGCTACCCCCGGTCGCTGGCCGCCACGGTCGGGGTCGCCGCCGACCGGCTCGTGGCCGCCGACCGGGACCTGCTCGACGTCTGTGCCGTGCTCGCGCCGGAGCCGGTCCCGGTGGCGGTGCTGCGCAGCGCCGCGCGGGGGGACGGCATCCTGGCCGCCTCGGTGGTCGAGCATGCGACCCGGTACGGCCTCGCGCGGGTCGACGGCCGCGGGCTGCTCATGCATCGGCTCACCCAGGCGATCCGCCGCGACAGCCTCGACCCGGCCGCCCTCGCCGCCACCTGCCGCCGCGCCGAGCGGGCCGTCGCCGCGGTGGCCCCGGACGACAACGGCGACGACCCCCGCACCTGGCCCCGCTGGAGTGCGCTCATCCCGCACGCGCTGGCCCTGGACCCGGCCGCGAGCGACGAGCCGGGTCTGCGCGACTTCGCCGTGCGGATCCCCCGCCATCTGGACGTCCGCGGCGACTACGGCCCCGCCCTCGACCTCGCCACCCGCCTGCACACGGCGTGGCAGGAGCGACTCGGCCCGTCGCACCGGCACACGCTGGCCGCCGCCGCCGCCCGGCTCGCGAAGGTGCTGGCCTCCAACGGCGACATCCACGCCGGACGCGAGATCGGCCGGGCGACGCTGGACCGGCAACGGGCCGCACTCGGCCCGGACGACCCGGACACCCTGCTGACCGAGAGCGTCCTGACGATGATCCTGCCCGACGGGCCCGAAGGGCTGGCCACCGCCGAGCACAACTATCAGCAGCGCCGCCGCGTCCTCGGCCCGGATCACCGCGACACCCTGTGGTCGCAGCTGCAGTACGCTCGGCGGCTGCAGTCGGCCGGCCAGCCGGACCTCGCCGTCGACCACGCCCGCACCGCCGCCGACGGCCTGTGGGCGGCCCTCGGGGACACGCATCCCTGGCCCAGCCAGGCGCTGGGTTCGCTGGCCTCGCAGCTGCGCGCGACCGGCCGGTACGACGAGGCCCTGCGGACGCTGGAACGGGCCCTGCCGACCCTCGCGGAGATGTTCGGGGCGGCCCATCCGGAGACGCTGCTGTACCGCGCCGAACTCGCCCACACGCTGGCCGGGCTCGGCCGGCTCGAGGCGGCCACCGCCGTCGCGCAGGACGTCGTCACGCTGCACGTCGAGGCGTTGGGCGCCGGCCATCCCTGGACCGTGGAGATCGCCGAGGACCTGGCCGGGCTGCTCGCGGCGACGGTGGTCGACGGCGCCGCCGGATGAGGCCGGGCGCGTCATGCCGACTCGGTCACCGGTCCGTCCTGCTCCACGGCCGCCAACGCGGCCGCCGCCTGCCGCGTCATGCTGGCGTCCGGGCCTTCCAGCCGGGTCCAGGCTCCGACGGCCTCCTGCAGCAGCCGTCGGGCGGCCAACTGGTCGCCGGCCCGCAGCAGCAGCTCGCCGAGGAAGACCATGGACACCGCGGTGTCGGTGTGCCCGTCGCCCAGAAGCACCCGTTGCCGGCGCAGGGCGTCGGAGATCAGCGCAATCCCGTCCGCCAACGAGCCCGCCGATGCCTGGAATCGCCCGAGGTCGCGGGCCGCTTGCAAGGTGAAGAGGTGGTCGGCGCCGAGGGCCTCGCACATGTCGGCCAGCGTCCCGCCCATCAGGTCGATGGCCCCCGCTACGTCGCCCAGCGCGAACCGGCACTCGGCGAGCGCGCTCGCGGTCTGCAGCGTGTCCACGTGCCGCTCGCCTAGCGTGTCGCGCTGCCAGGGCAGGACCGCCGCCGCCACCGCGGCGGCGCGCTCGTAGTCGCCGAGGTCATGCAGCACCATGGACAGTATCGACCCGCACTTCTGCGTGTACGGATCTGCCGGCCCGTATCGGCGCAGCAACTCGGCGTACCCAGGCTCCGCCAGCGCCAGAGCCTGCTCGCCCCGGCCGCGCAAATGCAGCCCCAGCGCGACCAGGCCCTGCACGGCCAGGGTGTGCCGGTGGCCGGCGCCGAACCGGGCCGTCCAGCCGCGGTAGAGCCGCTCGGCCAGCGCACGGCCACCCTCGGCATCGCCGCGCGCCATCAGATATCGGGGCGCCCACACGGCGACGTCGCGCAGCCGCTCGTCGTCCGTGCCGATCGGGTCGCAGGCCAGCAGATGCGGCAGCAACGCCTGCCAGACCGGCCACCGTTGATGATGGTCGCCGCGGGAGTCGCCGAGCCGCGCCGTGACCGCTCCCGCGATCGCCCGCCGCAGCGACGGGACGTCGACCGGCGGTATGACGTCCCGCACGATAGCCTGCACGAGGCGGTGCACCTGGACCGTACCGCTGTCCGCCGTGACCAGGCCCAGCCGCTGCAGCGCCGCCAGCTGCAGCCGGGTGACGCCGGCGTCGGCCAGCAGCCAGAACGGGGCCGGCGCCGGGTCCAGCAGCGCGCACACCCGCATCGCCCGCAGCGGGCCCGGGTCGAGGCGGGCCAGACCGAGGCGGACGACGCTGGACAGGCTGCGCGGGTAGGTCGGGGGCTGGCCGTAGTCGGTCGCTGCCGCCGCGGCGCGGTCCAGGTCGGCCAGATACTCCGCGGCCGGCACCTGCAGTGTGCCGATCGCGCCGGCCGCCTGCGCTACCGCGAGCGGCAGATCGCCGAGGCGCTCGGCCAGCGTCTGGGCTGCTGGCGGCTCCAGGGCCGGCACGCGCTCGCGCAAGAGCTGCAGCGACTGTGGTCGGGTGAACAGTGGCACTGGGAGGGGTTGGGCGATCTCGGTCCAGTCGGGGTTGCGGGAGGTGATGAGGACACGCCCGGCTGGCCCGCCGGGCAGCCAGCGCAGCAGTTGGGTGGGGTCCTCGGCGTTGTCGAAGATGAACAGCCATGGTCGGGCGGCCTGGCGTAGGTAACCGAGCAGGCGGGGGAGCAGGACGTGGGCCGGCAGCGTGGCCGGCCCGACGTCCAGTTGCGCGGCGAGCGTGAGCAGCTGCGGGCCGATGTCCGTGCCGTGCTCGGCGTCGATCCACCACACGATCGGCAGGTCGGCGGCGCGCTCGTGGGCGTACTGGGCGGCCAGCCGCGACTTGCCATGGCCGCCGGGCCCGCACAACGCCACCGGAGAACGCGGCAGCGCGGTGTCCACGGCCTGCAGCAGCCCTGGTCGGGGGATCGTCCCTTGACCGGGTGGCGGCACGTTCCACACCACGGGTCCGGGCGCGGTCAGGGTGGCCCGGAGCGCGGCGAGGCGGGCCCGCGCCGGATCGGCGAACGCGTGCTCGCGCACGTCAAGCAGCGGCTCATCCCGCCAGAGCGACCGGGCCGCCGTGCGGTCGCCGGCGGCGAGCAGCTCCTCGAAGCGGTAGAGGTCCACCTGGTCCGCCTCGACGACGAGCCGGTACGCCGTCGGCCGGCCCGCCTCCGTCTGCAATGCCCGCGCGCCGAGCACCGCCCGCAGCTCCGCGATGCGCTTCTGCACCGCCACCCGATCCGCGCGCTCGACGCGGCGGGCGCCGGTCCGCCACACGTCCCGGACGAGGTCGTCGACGGTGACCAATGAGCCGCGCGCCAGCAGCAGCCGGATCAGCACGACCGCGGTCAGCGGCGGCAACCGCACCGCGTTGCCGCCGACGTGGACGCGAAGTCGTCCGAACAGCTCGAACCGCGGCTCGGGCTCGCTCACAGCGGAGCCGCCATCTCGTGGAGCGACCCGGCCCGCAGCACTGGCGCGACAGCACGGGTCAGCTCGACCGTCCAGGGATGCTCCGGGCCGAACAGCGCCGCGTGGCGGGCGACGACCCACGTGCCCAGCCCGACCGCTTCCTCCAGCTCACCGAGGGCCAGCAGACTGACCGCCAGCGCGCCCTGCAGCTCGAGCACATCGGCGTGGTCGGCTCCGAACAGCCGCGTCATCGTCGGCAGCGAGACGGTCAGGATCTGCTGCGCCTGCCGGTGCTCGCCGACGTCCTGCAGTACCAAGGCCAGGGTCGCCGCCGCGCGATGCGTGAAGGGATTATCATCGCCGGACGTCCGCTGCAGCGCGGCGGCGGCCCAACCGGCCAGCCGGCGGGCCAGCCGCAGCCGTCCGCTGCGACGGGCGCGCTCGGCCAGAACGGCGACCGACCACACCGCTTCCGGGTGGTCCGGACCGAGGACGCGCAGCCGGCTGCGGCAGTTGCGCCGGGCGAGCGCGAACGCCTCGTCGACCCGCTCCGCAGGCATGATCATCGCGAGCACGTTCTCGGTCTGCAGCGTCTCGACATGCTCCGGACCGAACCGTTCCTCGAGCGCCCGCAGCGTCTCCCTCGCCAGCCGCAGCGCCGCCGCCTGTTCGCCGGCGTGGTACAGCGCCATCGCGTAGCCGCGTGCCGTGCACAGGGTCGGCAGCGCGTCGGCGCCGAGTCGCGCGCGCCAGCCGTCGTACAGGTGCTTCGCGTACGTGCGCGCCGGCTCGACCTGACCGCGGGTCAGCAGGTACCGGATGGCGGTCCAGGCGAACCGCTGCAGCCCCGGATCGTCGATCGACACCGGATCCAACGCCACCACGTGTGCGACGAGCGCCTGCCACTGCCGCCAGGTGGCCGCGATGTCGCCGCGGTCGGCCGGTGCAACGCCGGCCAAGCCGCGCTCGAGCGACTCCCGTGTGCTTCGCCGCTGCGACTCGTCGAGCCGGTCACGCACGATCGCCTGCGTGAGTCGGTGCATGAGCACGCCACCGCCCTCCATGCGGATGAGCCCGTAGCGGTTGAGCGTTCCGAGGCCCCGCCGCACGGCCGCCGCGTCGCGGCTCGCCGCGTGGATCAACACTCCGGCCGGGATGGTCTCGGCTGCCAGCAGCGCGCACCGGTACACCAGCTGGCGCTCGGCGTCGCCGAGCCGGCCGACCGTTGCGGCGACCGCCCCGGCCAGCGAGACCGGGTAGCTGGCCGGCGTGCCCTCGTCGGCGATCGCAGACGCGCCGACCGCCAGCTCCGCAAGGTACTCGTCGGCATGCAGCCCCAGCTCGGCCATCATCCCGGCCGCTTGGGCCAAGGCCAGCGGCAGGTCGCCGAGCTGTACCGCGAGCCGGTCCGCCTCGGCCATCGACAAACCGTCGATCCGGTTCATCAGCAGCCGGCACGACTGGGCCCGGTCCAGCACGCTGACCGGTACCGGGGCGGCCACCTCCGTCCACAGTGGATTCCGGGACGTGATGAGCGTGTGGCCGAGTCCGGCGGGGAGCCGGTCGGCCAGCCGCGGCGGCACGTCGGCGTTGTCGAAGATGATCAGCCATCGGCCCCGCGGCTGGGCGCGCAGATACCGCTCCAGCGCCGCCAGCGCTGCCGGCACCGTAGCCGCCGGGCCACTCGCCCCGACCGCCACCGCCAGCTCAGCCAGCTGATTGCCGATCGCCGCATCGTCGTCGGCGTCAATCCACCAGACCAGGTCGTACTCGGCCGCCCGCCGGTGCGCGAGGTCGACCGCGAGCCGCGTCTTCCCCACTCCGCCGATGCCGCACAGCACCACCGGTCCGGCGTCGAGGCGGGCGGTGACCTGGTGCACAAGGTCGTCGCGGGGCACGAAGCCGGTGATCTGGGCCGGCAGCCGCCACACCGGCGGCAACCCACGGCGCCGCGGCGCCGTGACGGCGGCGGAGTCTTTCGTGCCCAGCGCGTCCATCAGCGCAGTCCACCGTTTCACGGCCTCCGCCGCGAACGGCCGGTCCGTCAGCCCGAGCAGCGGCGTATCCCGCCACAGCGCCCGGGCCGTCTCGGCATCGCCGGCCTCCGCCGCCCGTTCGAATCGAAATGCATCCACCGACTCCGGCGGCACGACGAGCCGGTACGCCGTCGGCCGGCCCGCATCGGTGAGCAGCACATCGGCGCCGACCAGCCGGCGCAGGTCGCTGACCCGCTTCTGCACCGCCACCCGATCGCCGCGGTCGACGGCTCGCCCCGGCGCGCCCCACACCTCGGTGAACAACAGGTCGACCGGCACGAGGGCGCCCCGGGCCAGGAGCAATCGGGCCAACAGCGCGCCAGCCAGCGGCTTGAGCGGTTCGTCGCGGCCGTCCACCTCCAGCCGGACCCTGCCCAGCAAGCTGAACCGCAACTGCGCCACGAGTCCTCCCCGGCCTCGTCGGGCACTTTTCCCGATGATACGAGGTTGCCGCCCGTCCGAGGTCCGGCTACGGGTCGCCCAACGCGGCGAGCGCCGGAAGCAACTTGGAAGCAGACCGGTCCTTTCACCGGAAGTAGGCTTGGCCATCCCATGGCAGGGCGAGGGCCGGCCGATCGTCGCCGGCCCCGACCCCGGCGATGGGAGCGTCATGTACGTCTTTATCAGAGCAACGCTCGCCGGGCTGGTCGCGGGCATGGCAGCCCTGCTGCTGCCGCCGGCCGTCGGCCCGGCATCGGCGGCCCCACCGGCCGCGGCCACCACACCGTGGTCGGTACTGCTGTGCCGCTACCTGCCCCAGACCGACGTGGCCGAGCATCCCCAACCGACCTCGTTCTTCCAGGACTACTTCTTCACCCCGGGCGCTGGCGGCCTGGAGGACTACTGGGCCGACATCTCCTACGGCACCATCCGGCCGCGCGGCGTCGTGCGCGGCTGGTACACGATCCCGATGACCCCGGCCCAGGCGGTCGTGCGCAGCCGGTCCCAGGTCATCCAGGACTGCATAACCGCCGCGGCCGCCAACCCGGCCAACCGCTACCAGGTACCGCCCGGCAACCATGTCGCCGCGATGATCGACGTCAACCTGGGCGACGCCGGTAGTCCGACCCCGGGCGTGGTCAACGGCTCCGGCTCGTCGAGCGGCAACGTGCTGTCCGAGCCGTGGACGTGGAACGTCTCATTCAACGGGCACGAGATGGGCCACGCATTCGGGCTCAGCCACTCCTACTCGAACTCTCCGGACAAGGTCCGCTCCGACTACCAGGTGGGAGAGTACGACGACAACTGGGACATCATGAGCGCGATGAACGTGTTCTCCTCGCCGATTCCCCGCTTCGGGACCGGCGGCCCGGGCCTCAACGGCCCCAACCTGCTGCGGCTCGACGCACTGGCCGCGTCCCGGGTCCGCGTCTACGACCCGTCGAGCGACAGCGGCCGGTCGATCAACCTGGTGGCGCTGAACCATCCGGACGCCACGGGCGGCTGGCTCCTGGCCAAGATCCCGGTCGGCGACGATGCCAACCACTTCTACACCGCCGAGTTCCGGATGCGGTACGGCTCCGGCGACGGCGGCTGGGACCAGAGCCTTCCGACCGACGAGGCTCTTCCACGAGGTACGCCCGAACGGCCGGTCATACCTTCTGCGCGACAACGCCCACACCCCGAGCCGCCCGCCGCTCAAGACGGTCTGGGACGCCGGCCACCGGATCTACCTGACCATCGCCGGCTACGACTCGAGCAACTACCGCGCCTCGATCAAGGCCGCAACATACACCCGCACCTCGACGGCCTGCGGCTTCACCGTCATCGAGCCGACCCTCACCCGCTACGAGGCCGACCGCGCCGGCCTGGGCTGCCCGGTCAACCAGGGCAGCCCGGACGCCCGAGGCGGGGAGTGGCAGGCCTTCGAGCACGGGTTCATCTTCTGGAACCCCAATATCGCGCAGGGCAACGCCTTCACCGTGGCGGGGGCGTTCGCCGACCTGTGGACGGCCAACGGCCGGGAGAACGGCCCGCTGGGCTACCCCGATCAACCTGTCGGGCCCGGACGCCCGCGGCGGGACCTGGCAAGCATTCGAGCACGGCTTCATCTTCCGCAACCCGAGTATCGGCGGCGGTGGCTATTTCGCCGTCACCGGCGCGTTTGCCGACGTCTGGACGAACAGCGGACGGGAGAACGGCCCGCTCGGCTACCCGATCAACCAGCGCAGCGCCGACGGACGGGGCGGCACCTGGCAGGCGTTCGAGCATGGCTACATGTTCCTGGACGGCGCGAACCTCAACGGCGGCAACCCGATGTACGTCACCGACCCGTACTCGCAGCTGTGGACCGACCACGGCAGGGAGAACGGCGACCTCGGCTACCCGCTGAACCTGCGCAGCCGGCTGTCCGGGGGACAGTGGCAGGCGTTCGAACGCGGCTTCGTGTTCAACCGCGACGGCCAGGCCCCGTATGCCGTCACACGCCCGGTGTCCGACACCTGGACTCGCCAGGGCCGCGAGAACGGGCCGCTCGGCTGGCCGACCGGGCAGCGCGTCACCTGCGCGGCGAGCCCGAGCTCCCCGTACCAGACCTTCGACGGCGGCATCATCGCTGTGGACGGTGCGGGGCGAGCAACGCTCAACCCGCCCGCGCCGTGCCCAGAAACCACCCGGGCGGTCAACGGCGACTTCGCCCAGCCGTCCGGAACCGGCCCGACGACCATCACCGCCAGCCCCGGCATGCCCGGCGGCTGGTCCGCAGCGCGGGCCTGGCCCGTGACCATCAACACCCCGACCACGACGAGCACCGCCCTGCTGCCGACGACCCGGGCCCCGGCCCCGGCCGGCAAGTCGATGCTCAAGGTGTGCAGCACCGGCGCCTACAACGGCCTCGCCCAAGCCTTCGCGGCGCCCGGCACCGGCTCACCCGCCATCGCCTACGTCTGGGTGTACGTCGAACAGGGCCGCATCGGTGTCGGGATCGGCAACGGCGGCAGCACCGGCCTTTCCGCACAGTCGACGCAGACTGGCCGCTGGGAACCCGTCACCGCGACCAGCGGCAACGACCCCGGCAACGAGATCATCATTACTACGCTCGATCCCGACGGCGCGTGCTACTACCTGGATACCGTCACGGTCCAAAACCGAACGTAACTCAGCCCGATCTACCTGCCTGGCCCCGCGCGGCGTTCAGTGCCCGAACGACGCCGCACATCCAACAGATGCTCGCGAGGCCAGGCGGGAACCCGGAGATCGCCGGCTTCACTTGATTCTCTATCCGTGCCACCTGCAGAATGCGGTCGCCGGAATCGGGGCCGCGGCAGCTGCGTTATCGCCACAGGATGTTTCGAGTTTGGGGTGCCACTCCGCGAGGCGAAGCGCGGAGTCGGCCGTTCTCACTGATGGGGTCGGCGCGATCTCCGCCGGCAGCGACGCTCTATTCGAGACGGGGTGACGTACTGCTGTTCCGGCTCTCCCGCAACACGATGGGAGTTGACAGGGAAAGCCACGGCGCGGACACCGAGCTGACCGCCGCGCCGTCCGGGCCGCGTTTGGTGACGACGACGTCGTCGGCGTACGCGGCGGCCAGGTCGATCCCGTCCGGGAAGAACGCCTCTCGCGGCACGGTCCGCACCGCTCGCTCCACCGCCGGGGTGGTGATGGCGCCGGCGGCAAGCAGCACGTCGGCGAGCCGGGCCCGCAGACTGTCTGCGGTCGGTGCGGTCGCAAGGTCGGTCACCGGTGCACAGTCCCTTCGGAGGATGGGTCGAACAGGTTGAGCACGCGATGCGCCGCCGCCACGGCATCCCGAAACGCCGGCCAGCGGGCCAGGTCGATGCGCTCGCTCAGCACGTCACGAAGGGCTGCCGAACCTGCGTGGGGCGGGATGTGCAACTGCTGGTGGATGCCGTGCCGCCGGTCGTCGTCGCCGCGGGCGTGGTACTTCGCGGCGAGCTGCACCAGCGGCAGCACGGAGGCCGGATGATCCGGGTCGGCGCCCGTCGTGTCGGTGCCGCGGTGCCGGTCCAGCAGCGCCAAGAACGCCAGCACGCAGCGCGGCAGCTCGGTGCGGGCGTACAAGACCCGCCCGCCGGCCGGAACGGCCGCCGTCGTGGCCGGCCACAGGTACAGGTCGACCAGAACCGGCAGGCCGGTCAGCTCGACGCAGATCGCCAGGTACACCCCACCGGCGGGCGCGTTGCGCGGCTCGGCCGTGTGTACAGCATCGGTCCCGGCACCGGCAGCATCGCCACCGGATCGCGGAGGACCGCCGGCGGCGTGGCCGCGTCGACCGTGACGACGAGATCGACATCGCTGAAGCCGTCGGCCTGTCCACGGCCGAGCGACCCGACCGGCCATACCCCAGCCACGAACGCGTGTCGGGCCAGCAGCTCTGTCACGGCCGCCAGCCACATCTCCCGCTCCCCGGCCACGGCTGCCACCGCAGCGCCGTCGGGCATCGATCGCGGGTGCGGTGGCGGGCTCACGGCAGATCTCCGCGGCCGTCTCGCCCTTGCATGCCCATCCCCGCTATTGACGCCACCGCTCGACGGTATTCGGCCCGGCGCCGGACCCGGCAGACGTACCCGGGTACATCTCGCCGCCCGACCGCTTGTACCAGCGCAACGCCCCAGGCCACCACCCGATCGGGTGACGACCCCGGCCAGGCCCAGACCGCGGCACGCAGGCCCCCGAGCGGCTTGGCAGACTAGGAGCTCGTCCGGTCCGCTGATCAAGGGGGGTTGCGTCGATGCCCGATACCGCTGCCGACACGAACGGCCGCGCGGGCGGATGCCTGTGCGGCAAAATCCGGTTCGTGGTCACCGGCGAACCCGACTATCCCCACGTCTGCAGCTGCATCCACTGCCAGAAACGCGCTGGCGGACCCTTGCAGTCGTGGGTCGGTTTCCCGCTCGACGGGCTGCGCTGGACCGGCGATGGCGAGCCAACCTGGTACGACACCTTCCCCGGCGAGACCAAACGCGGCTTCTGCCCCACCTGCGGCAGCCACCTCGCCGCCCTGGACTACGGCGACACCACGATCGGCATCAACCTCAGCGCCCTCGACAACCAGCATGACCCCCACCTCGCACCGGTCAACCAGTCCTTCCGCAGTACCGCCGTCGCCTGGCTGCCTCAAGTGCCCGACACGCAACTCAGCACCGCCGGCTGACCACCGAAGGCGGCCGGGCGGCGGCGGTAGCAGCCGGCCCCCGGTGACCCCCGATCTTTCGGCGATCGCTGTGCCGGGCGCTACTGGGGCCGGTACGCGCTGGCCGGTACGCTGCGCGCCCAGACCTCCGCGAACGTATCTCGGCACATCCGAACGGTGGTCGGGTCCTCGGTGATCTCGAACGCGGTGTTGGTACCGCTGCCCGCGTAGTGCAGGAACAACGCGAGTCGGTCGTCGAAAACGTGGAAGTCTCCGCTGCCGGGCAGCAGGACGTCGATCAGCCGCCGCCGTGACACGTAGCGGATGTCTTCTCCAGCGTCGACGAGTCGGTCGACGTGGCTGTAGGTCCACCGCTGGTAGTCGCTGAACGGCTCGGACACCACTCGGGCGCGGCGGCAGGTTCGGCCGGCGGCGCGATGGCCGCGCAGCATCTCCAGCCACCACGCCAGCCACGACTCGTCGTCGGGTTCGCCCTGACGCCACGCCGCCATACGCGGCAACTCCACCTCCGTGCCATACGCGTCGCGGGTCTCCAGATGCACGAAGGAGGTGCTGATGCCCCGGCACAGGCCGTTGAGGTCGTCGTAGCTGGCTGATCGCAGCGATGCAGGCGACCGTGTCGCGGCGGCAATGGCTTCGGTCGCTCCGGAAGCGTGGTCCGCGTGCTCCATGGTCGCTCAGGCGCGGCGCCACAGTCCGCAACAATGCGCAACATCATTGACGGTCTCGCATCCCGGCAGCAACGATCGGCGTGCAGTCGCAACATTTCGCAACCGCCGAGGACAGGAGCTGGCCATGCGCCTAACGTTCGTTGGGAAAGACCCGGACTCCAACCCGACGGGTTCGCCCACGGTGTACCGCACCGACCGGGGCAGCTGGGTCGTGCAGGGCTGGGTGGTGACGGACCGCGACGCGCTCGCCGCGATGGACATCCCCGCCGGGGAGACCCGCGTCGAGATCCCCGACCGCATGCTGCAGTTCCTCAAGGAGGACCGTGCCGACGATCAGCGAGGCCGAGTTCGGCGACCTGCTGCGCACGTTCCAGCGCGAGTCGCTGCACCTGGAGACCCGCGACGCCTACGGCACCGAGACCGAGCTGCCGTACATGGCCAAATGGGCCAATGGCGAACCGGACGACCTGGCGTGGCTGGCCGACTGGTGCAGCACCCTCCGCTCTTACATCGCCGCAGGTGCCACGGTGCGGCGGGCGCGGATTGTCTCCGAACCGCTGAGCGCCTACCAGCGGTGGTCACACAGCATCGCCCATCCGATGGTCGACGCCGGTGAGGACATCCGCTGGGTGCCTCGCCGGCTGGTGTCCTCGATCGGCATCCCGGGTAACGACTTCTACCTGCTCGACCGCCGCCTGGTGATCTTCCTGCTGTACACCGGCGACGGACTCAACGCCCAGTTCCTGACCTCGACCGACCCATCGGATGTTGAGCTGTGCCGGTCGGCGTTCGAAGCGGTGTGGAAGGTGGCCATCCCGCACGGTGACTACCAGCCCGTGTAGCGCCGCCCTGCAGGCCCGGACCGCCCTCGGCGCCTCTTTGCGGCAGATCCGCAAGGAGGCGGGCCTTACCGGGCGCGCGTTGGCGGCGGCCACCGGCCAGCACTTCACCCGCGTCAGCAAGATCGACAACGGGGTGCAGCCGCCGACGCCCGGCGACATCGAGCGGTGGTGCCGGGCGTGCGCGGCGGAGGCGCACATCCCGGACCTGCTGGCGAGCCTGCGGGCGGTCGAGTCGGCCTTTCAGGAGTTCCGCCGGCAGGGCCGGGCCGGTCTGAAACGGGTGCTCGGCGCGCACACGATCGGCCTGTACGAGCAGACCACCCTGTTTCGTATCTACGAGCACAACGTCATTCCCGGGCTGTTCCAGACGGCCGACTACTGCGCCGCGATGTTGTCGTTCTGGATCGACTTCCTACAGACGCCCAACGACCTCGACGCCGCCGTCGCCGTGCGCATGGAACGCCAGCGGGTCATCTACCAGCGCGGCCGACGCTTCGCCGTCGTGCTGGAGGAACAGGCGCTGCGGACCTGGTTCGGCGACGCCGAGGTGCAAGCGGGCCAGCTCGACCGGCTCCTCGCGGTCATGTCACTGCCCAGCGTGTCCGTCGGCATCATCCCGCTGATGGTCGAACGCGCCGGTGTGGCATCCACCGGCTTCTGGATCTTCGACGACGCCCTCGTCGCACTGGAGACACCCACGGCCAGTATCGAGGTCACCCGCCCTCAGGAGATCGACCTGTACGGGCGCATGTTCGACCGGCTGCAGTCCGCCGCTGTATACGGCCGGCACGCCCGCACGATCGTCAGCGCCGTATTCCACGAGTTGGATTGAGTCGCAACAGTTCGCAACATCGTGGACCCGCGCCGCAACCGCCTTCTAGCGTTGGCGGCAGCACGGTAGGCGACCTCAGCGAGGCGCCGGTACCAGAGCGGCACCGTCAGGAGGAGGGCCGTGGCGACCACCGTCGCGAGGCGCGGAGCAGGCCAGCAGGCCGACAAGGTGACCTTCGGTGCACATCTGCGGCAGTGGCGCCATCGGCGCAACTTGAGCCAACGCGAACTCGGCGCCGCGACCTTCTTCAGCCGGGAGTACATCGCCCTGATCGAACGCGGTGAACGCCCACCGACCGCGAACTTTGTCGAACGGGTCGAAGCCGCGCTCGCAGCGGATGGTGCGCAATGGGATAGGTTCACCCTGGCCGAACGTCAACGCGCCGCAGCCTCACAGCAGCCGATCCGACCACGGCCGCCTTCGACGGACACGCCGAAACCAGGTTCGGATCGCCACCGCGACCCTGCGGTGCCGCCGACACCACACGAGCAGGACATTACGACGCTCGCCCTTGACCACCTGTTGCGCCAAGTCCTTGTCCGCATGGGCCCGGCCGAGACGCAAGCGGGGCTGCACGATCGCGGCCGAATCATAGAGGTGCTTGGCTGCGGCGGCGCCGCCGCCTCAGCGGAGGAGCGTATCCGTGCGGCGGCCCTCGGCCTCAGCGAGTGCGTTGCGCTGCTCCGACCAACGATGCCGGGCGAGCCGCACGGACAGGTGACCGTGCTCGCCGCTCGCTTCGCCACGATGATCGCTGACGGGTTGACGGCGCTAGAAGCCGGATCGGACGCACTGAGCTGGTACGCCCTCGCCGGGCAGCTTGCCCAGCCGGCCGACCTGCGGTCCGACCCGGCCTCTGACTTGGCCTCTGACGCAGGCTCGGTCGGTGCGGCACCGGACGGCGGTGGGACCGCCCGCACGGCAATGCCGGGCGGCGCGACGGTCCTCGACACGGTGCGCGCCTCCGGGTCGAGGCACCGTCGGGCCGAGCCTGGTCGCGGACCTGCCACACGGCGGCGATCCACCGAAGGACACCGCCCGCGCAGGCGCAAGGCGCCCTCACCGCTCAATGGTCGTGCCGCGCTGCCGCCGGTAGAGGTGAGGTCTGGGCCTGCTCGCGCCCCTCCGTGACAGCAAGGTTCCGCCGATCGCCCGGGGCTGCATCGTGAACTCCAACAACGGACTGGTGGTCGGCCCGAGATTGCGCCGCTCGATGATGTCGTGTCGGCCGAGACGCCGGATTGCGGGCTTCTATCGGCGCCGACAGGGCGCAGCGCATGAAGTCCAGTCAGTCGCGCACCCGGTGCATGACTCCTGTGTCCGGGTTAGGCACGTACTGGCGTGCCGCGTTCGTCTGGAGCTTTCGTTCGATCGCTGACTGCAGGTCGATGCCGTTCATCTCGGCCAGGCCGAACAGGTAGATCGCGACATCGGCGAGTTCGTCGTCGAGGTCCGGCTGCCCTAGCCGCCAGGCGGTGAAGGCTTCGGCGATCTCGCCATGCAGGAGACCGAACTCGTAGGCGACGTCGGTGGTGTTGAACCCCTTGGCCTGCTTGTTCTCCCAAGCAACCGCCTGGGCCGTCCGGACATCCATGGCTTCTCGTTGCTTACCAGCGACCGGCAGCTGAGCAATGACCCAAGCGGCGAAGCTTCGGCGTCGGGCGCCACCGTTGTCGCGATGATCTGTGCGGCGGCGCCAGTACGGGTGAGTCTTGACGTGTTTGCCGGGTGCAATTGCTGCCGCCGACTTGCCAGGTCAGTCCAGTTTGCGGCGGTAGGCCACCCATTGCTGGGATGCGTCGGCGAGCCGGGCGGTCCACAAATCGTCTGGGTCTCGGCCGTTGATTTCGGCCCAGAGTGCGCCTTGTGCTTCGCTGAAGGCCAGCAGGCCGGCGCGTGGCGCGGTACGCCAGGTGGACACCTTGCCCGCCCATCGTTCGGCTGCTGCCGGCGAGTGCCCAGCGGCGATGAGCCACAGCACCCAGTACGCGGCGTCAAGCCACGCCGCGCCGCGGGTGGCCCAACCCCAGTCGACGATTCGCGCTCGGCCGGCGTTGACGATGACGTTGGCGTTGTTGAGGTCGGTGTGCAGCAGCGCCGGGCCGGTGAAGTGGCGGAGGTCGGCAGGGTTTGAGGTGTAGTCGCGTAGCCGCTCAGCGGCGTCGCGGAGCTCGATCGGCGGGCACGCAGTCTGCGCGATCGCCTCCAGCAGCGCGACCACGGCCGGCGGATCGGCTGAGTCGGGGCCGTAGTCGGCGTGGCGGCCGTCGAGGGCGTCGAACAGCAGGATGTCCCAGCCGCCAATCTCAAGCCGGGTGAGCAGCGCTGGTGCCACCCCGTGCAGGTGCGGAGCGATGTCGGCTTCGCGGCGCTGGGTCCACACCCACCGGTGGTCGGCGGGCAGGGCTTTGCAGAAGCGGGCGCCGGTGGCGGTGTGCAGCCGTGCCGCGACAGCGCTGTTGAGCCCTGTCGTGGCTGAGGTCGCCGAGTCGACCGGCCCGGTCACTTCCTCGATCGCGGCCCTGACCTGCTGAGGCAGTTCGTCGTAGGTGATCCGGGTGGTCGGCACGTCTCATCCTTTCAGCGCCGCAGTACCCTGGGCGGCCAATTTGGTGCGTGGGCCGTCCAGGGCGCTGGGCTGGTGGTGCGCTGGTGTCAGTTGTACGGGTTGCTGTCGTTGCACCGGCCGCTGTTGGCCGACGCGGCGGCCTCGACGTCGTCGACGAAGACGAGGGTGGTCGGGGCGGGGGTGCGGCTGACGATGGGCCGGCCAGTGGTGCGCGTCCGGCGGGTGATCGTGATCGGTACTGCGGTCATACTGGGGTCCTTTCTCGGTGCTGACAGTAGGTGCGCAGTGGCGCCTTCGCCTCCTGGTAGATGCGGGCCAGCGGCCGGCATACCCGGCACGTGCTGGACAGCGTGCAGCCTGTGCATCCACCGGTGCGAAGCATCTGGGCGTCTGCGATCGCGGGCAGACGCAGCAGGCCCTGAGGGCCTTCGGTCATGAGGTGAACGGGGTTGTCCCGGCCGAACTTGCACATGGTGACCAAGCCGTGTGGGTCGACGTGGAAGACGTGTGCCCGGCGGGGCAGCTGTCGAACGCGCCGCCGGCGCCGAGCGCGCCGGGGGCTTCCGACTCCAGGAAGCTTGCGTCATCGAAACCGGCTGCCTGCGCGTCGAGGGGTCCTGCCGTGCCGGTGTAGGTCGGGGACATCATCCCGTACTCCTTTCGGGGTACGGCGAGGTTGTCGGCCAGGGCGCGCATCGCCGTGACGTCGTCGATGTTGTGCCGGGTGATGACGATCGTCAGTTCCACCGGCAGACCGGCGGCGGTTGCCGCCAGCACACCTGCGTGCATGGTCTTGAACGCGCCCTTTGTGCGGGTCAGAACATCGGCCGTTGCTGGACTCGCGCCGTACAGCGAGAGGACGATCTTGTGTGGCGGTCGCTGCTGGAACAGTTCGATGAGGTGCGGGCGGGCGAGCCGCGAGCCGTTGGTGAGGATCTCGATCATCATCCCGGCTCGGTGCGCCCGCTCGTAGACCGCGGAGAAGTCTGGGTCGATGAGCGGCTCGCCGCCGGTGATCTGGAACCAGAACACGCCGATCTCTACAAGCATGTCGATCAGCCGAAGCTTGTCCGCCAACGCGAGTCCCTCGAACGGGCGAAGCTCGAGGTAGCAGTGCTCGCAGGAGAAGTTGCACCCTTTGTTGATCTCATAGGTGGCACGGCTGTAGACCACCGGAGCGGGCGACGGGGCCGGAGGATGAGCGCCTCGTCGACCCGTTGACCGACAAGGTCGATACCCCACTGCCTCTGCGCACCGTCGCGGAACCAGCCTGGGACCAGCTGCCCGTATTCCGCGAGATCCAGCAGCTCGGCATAGTGCGTCGCCGGGAGGCTCATGCCCTTGCTGTGTCCCGGCCGGACCGCCATGAAGAGGTCTTCCTGCGGACTCACAATCGCCTGGTACATGCCGACTCCGCCCTGATCACTCTCCGCCCAACGACTACTGAACCGACGGTAACCGCGGAGCTGTACGAATCTGTCGACGTGGATTGGTACAAGCGCGGGGGACGCAACCTGTACCACTGAGGGCACGACGATTCGCGACTAACTTGGGCAGGTCCCGGGCTGGGCAGGCAGCGGCGCATCAGCCTCGGGCACGTATCACCAGTTCAGGACGATGGCATGGTGAGGACCTCGATCCGGGAGCCGTCCGGATCCTCGACGAAGGTGGCGTAGTACCCCTCTGTGTAGTGTGGGTACTCGCTCGGGGCATGGACGATCGTGCCGCCGGTGCTGCCAGCGGCGCTGTGAGCACGATCGACAATGGCGCGGTCGTCGACCTGGAATGCGAGATGCTGCAGTCCACGCCTGCCGTGTTTGTGAGGTGCGGTGTCGTCACCCTCGACCAGGTAGACGAGGATCTCTGGGCCGTCTCCGAGGTACACGAGAGGGCTTTCGAGGCCGCCGCTGCGCTGGTAGCCGAGTTCGGTGAGGAACGGGTCGTAGAAGGCGGCGCTTGCGGCCAGGTCTGCTGCGGTGAGCGCGAGGTGATGCAGGCTGGTCATCGGTGTGCTCCCTGGTGAACGCGGTTGGGTGATCGGTGCTGGGTCAGGACGTGGTGTAGCCGTACGGTGCAACGAGCGTTCGCAGTTGCATGCATGCCTCGGCCGGTGTTGCTGCGATAACTCCGATGGAGGGCGGTGGTGGATCGATGCAGTGTGCAGCCATTACGCCGCCGGACAGCATTCATTGATGTTGCGGCTCAAACAAATCCGTGCTCCTCGCGGTACGGCTTGGGAGTGGAAAATGTACCCGCGGATCATGGCGCTGGAGGAGGTTGCCGCTGCGGGCGTCCGTAGGATGCGTGGGCATGACTCGAATCCTGGTCACCGGCGGTGCTGGATTCATCGGTGCGAACTTTGTTCACTACACCACTCGGCACCATCCGGAGTACGAGTTCGTCGTGCTCGATGCGCTCACCTACGCGGGTGACCGTACGACGCTCGCGCCGGTGCAGGACCAGGTCCGGTTCGTGCACGGCGACATCTGCGATGCCAAGGTCGTCGACGGCCTCGTCGCGGAGTCCGACGTGATCGTGCACTTCGCGGCGGAGTCGCACGTGGACAACTCGCTGCACGATCCGGAGCCGTTCATCCGCAGCAACATCATCGGAACCTTCACGCTGCTGGAGGCGGTTCGTCGGCACGGCGGCCGGTTCCACCACATCTCCACCGATGAGGTATTCGGTGATCTGCCGCTGGACAGCACGGACCAGTTCGCCGAGGACACCCCGTACGACCCGTCGAGTCCGTACTCGGCGTCGAAGGCCGGCTCAGACATGCTGGTGCGGGCGTGGGGCCGCTCGTTCGGTGTACAGGCGACGCTGTCGAACTGCGCGAACAACCACGGCTCGTACCAGCATGTGGAGGAGTTCATCCCGCGGCAGATCACCGACGTGCTGACCGGGCAGCGGCCGAAGCTGTACGGCGAAGGGGTGAACGTGCGGGAGTGGACGCACGTCGACGACCACAACGCCGCCGTGCATGCCATCCTGTCCCGCGGCCGGCTCGGCGAGACGTACCTGATCGGGTCCGGTGACGAGCGGTCGAACAGGCAGATTTTGGAGCTGATCCTGGAGCTGATGGGTGAGGCGCCTGACGCCTATGACCATGTGCCGGACCGGCCTGGGCATGATCTGCGGTACTCGAACAACACCACGAAGCTACGTACGGAGCTGGGCTGGGCGCCGGTGTACGGCGACTTCACGGCGGGTCTGGCGGCGACGATCGACTGGTACCGGGCCAACGAGTGGTGGTCGAAGCCGCAGAAGGAAGCGACCGAGGCGAAATACCAGGTCCTCGGCCGCTGACCTCGCCGCTCAGCCGCCGCCGCTGGCTGGTGGCGAGCTGCTGGCGCTGTGCAGGAGGTAGGTCAGCAGGCACGCCAGCGATGTCGCGTGGGTGACCTCGTGCTTGGCGATCAGGTCGAGCGCGGTGTCCCGGTCGACTCGCAGCAGGTCGATGCCCGGTTCGGGGTCCTGGACGGGCCGGGCGTCGTGGGCGATGAACAGGTGGACGGTCGCCGCGACATTGGTCGGGTAGGGGTGCACGATCCCGGCCGAGGTCCAGGTGGCGGCGGCCAGCCCGGTCTCCTCGAGCAGTTCGCGCATCGCCGGCTTTGGCGATGAGGTCGTCGAAGCGGTTGCTGACGGTTTCGGGGTGCCAGGGGGTGCCGTCGGGGCGGACGAAGAACAGGCCGGTGTCGGGCCAGTCGTTGCCGGCCATCTGTTGCCAGCGGTCGCGGCGGTCGATGTAGTCGCGCAGGTCGGTGACGGTGGACGGGCCGAGCGGCTGGCTGCGACGCGGACGGCTCCGGCCGGAACCGGCCCGGGTGCTGCTATCGGCCGAGCGGCAGTACGACGCGCGAATGCCGGCAGATTCGACGGCTGGTTCACCAGTGCCGTCAGCATCGCCAGCACCCGCTGGCGTCCCGACCGTCGCCTCCCGCGCCGGGAACCCGGTGCCGCCCTTGCTGCCGCCTGACGGTCGACGGGTGCAGCACCCATGACCGATCCACCCCGACCGCGTCGCCGAACCACGGCGGCGCGGTCACTGGTCAATCGCCCTGCCGCGCGTAGTACAGGCCGCCCCGCCCCGCCCGCCCGCTCGCTGCAGCAGCGAGCGGGCGGCCCGTCTCGGGTGTTCAGATCATCGACTCCAACGGTTGACGGCATGCTGCCACGCACTCGCGGCCCGGTGCCGAGGCCGCTGCCGGGTGCGCTGCCAGACCCGGGCAACGGCGATCGCCGCGGCCACGACGAGCGCACCGACGCCGGCACCAGCCCAGCGACCGGGCCGCCGCCGCACAGGCAGCTGCACCCGCTGCACCTGCCGCACACCGTGGTCGCGGGCCGAGGTCGCAGCCTCCCGTACCAGCTCACCTGCCGGGTTCTTCGCATTGCGGGACCCGGTGCGCGGCTGCGCCAGCCCGTCGAGATCCTCACGGCTGGCAGCGAACTGGGCGTGCAGCTCATCGACCCGGTCACGTATCGTCATTGATCGTTCCTTCCCCCTGTATCCCCCTGTACCGCGGTGCCACATATCGTGTGCCCACTGCGGGTGCCGCCGTCGAGCCGCCGATTTCGGTACTGCCGACGTGGCGGCATCGACCCCAACGCCAGAATCTCGCAGCCGGTGTACCCAGGTATCACCGGATGCAACATCTGCCTCGAACGAGGTACGGGTCCTTTCCTTCCCCGCATTCGACCGGTTCCAGGCGCTGCGGTCTGCACTCACCACGCCCGGCCTGACTCCGGAGTCGGCTCCGCCGGCGGCATGCGTGTCCTGCCGCACTGGGTTCAGGTCTGCAGCATCAGACCGCATTCGTCCAGTGGGTAGGTGGCGGCGAGGACCACGGCGCGAGCGTCGGTGCCACAATGCGCGGCATGTCGGCCGGGATGGAGCTCGAGGGCATCGAAACGATGATTGACGCGCTCGACGGCGAGGCGCGGTATCGCCTCGCCCAGCTGGTGGCGCCGATCCGGGAACGTCTGCTCGCTGCGCGGCCCATCGATTCGACGGCACTCCGGCGCCAGGTGGCCGCCGCGGCACGGGGGAGCACGCGCAGGAGACCGACATGCGCGCGCACGCCCAGCGACTGGTCGACGCGGCGCCGCCGCTCACCCAGGAGCAGGTCGCACGCCTGCGGGCACTGCTCGCCCCCCTCGGCAAGACCACCGGACAACGACGGGCTGTATCTCCGAGCGCGTGTCCCGAAGCCCTCGTGCACCAGCGGATCGCGGACGTCCTGCGATCCGGACCGGTTGACCCGGTACTCCGGGAACGGGTCATCATGCTGATCGCCGCCGTGAGCGATGCGGGCAGCGGCATCCTGGCTGCGAGGCCGACGATCGCCGGGGGTGAGCTGCCGCTGCTGGACGTCGATCGTCACTGGCACCGCGCCCGCAGATCCTTGGTGGCGCAGGCGGCGATCCACCCGTGCGGGGCCATCCGAATGGTTGATGCCAGCATCGACTTGGCTCGTCGGCGTCGATACGGTGACGGGCATGCCGCTGGGCGCTGTTCACACGTGTATCGGCTACGGGTATCCACTGGGCGGGCCCGGCGCCTGGAACCTCCGCAATGTCCCCGTGGGCGGCGCGCTGGATATCGGCTGGTTCGACGAGACCGTGCCGACACTGACGTTCGAGCGGGGCGCGATCACCGAACTCGCGGCCCGGCTCGGGTTCCGGTCGGTCTAGCAGGCCGAGATGCGCCTGCCGGTCACGGTCGTGGAGGCTCTCACCCTCTCGCCGCCCGGCTGGAGCCGGGAGACCAATGCTCCGCCGCCGCTCGGCGGCTTCCTGCCGGCCGACTCCGAGTTGCTGTCCCGACCGGGCGGCCACCGATCGCTTCGCCCTGATCGTCGCTGACTCGTGGCGCGACCTCGACGAGGAGAACCACGAGATGCACGGTGACGACGACGCCATCGTCGGCATCGACGTGGCCTTCGCTGAAGACCCGACACTGGATTGGGACGGAGTCCTGCTGGATGCGATGGCCACGCTCGGCCTGGAACCGGTTGGGATGCCGGATTGGCTGTGGGCCCAGGTCCGATGGGCCAACGCCGCCTGATCTGCGCCGATCAGGCAATGGTCGCGACGAAGCCGGCGCGTCGGCCCAAGCGACCGCACGACGCGCCCACCGACTCTCGTCCATGACCAATCGCGCCTAGTGCCCTGACCTTGAACGTTCACGGTGTTGGATGACGCGCCGCCCGGCGTGCAGGCCGGGCGGCGTTGCCACGGTCGGGCTGTCGGGGTGGCGGACCTGTGCGTGTGCGGCGGTTATCTGACCGGGAAGGTCGGTAGCTGTTGCGAATAACCAGACGTGGGACCGGCTCAGCGATCCGCTGCGACGTGCGATGGCCGTGCTCGCCTCGGTCGGCGGCATCCGTGCCGGTCATCGCCCGCCTGGTGCAGGCCGATGAGGAACGTTGCGAACCTGTCCACGATGGTCAGTGCGGCGGCGGCCAGCCCTCTGGCGAAGGTGGCCGTGTTCGGGTACGGCATTCGCCGAGCAATCGGTCACCGTCGTCACGCCGCCGACGACGCCGAAGTCCGCGAGCAGCTCAAGCAGCGACCCACCCACTGACACCAGCGGGGACCCGGTTCGGCGCTTCGGCTGCAGCATGCAGGAGCCGTGAGCGCACGTCGGGGGAGTGACGCAGCACCATCGATGCGGGCGCCACGACGATGACCGCCAGATCGGGCGCGGGCTGGCAGCCTCGTTGCGGTCACGGTGCAGGTGCCACCACTGGCCGCCCTGGGGATGTGAGTGCCTGGTGGTGGGTGTTTGAGTGGTGGCTGGGGTGGGCATGCTGCGGGAGGGCCGAGGAGGGGTGAGTGCTGTGACGGCACCGGCGGGACACCACCAGTACGACAGCAGCGCGTCCACGGGCGACCTGGTCGGTCAGGCCGCCATGCAGATTTCGACACTGGTCCGGGCCGAGCTGGCCTTGGCGAAGGCGGAGCTGACTGAGAAGGGTAAACGCGCCGGGATCGGCGGCGGCCTCTTCGGCGGCGCCGCGGTCCTAGCTGTCTACGGCCTCGGTCTCGCATTGGTCCTGGCCGTGGTCGCGCTGGATCTGGTGTGGCCGTTGTGGCTGGCCGTGCTGGTCGTCACGGTGGTCGTGTTCGCCGCGGCGGGGATCGCGGCGTTGGTGGGGCGGCGGCAGTTGCAGGCGGTCGGGTCGCCGGTGCCGCAGGAGACGGTGACGAACGTGCAGCAGGATGTGGACGCGGTGAAGGCCGCGGCGCGGGAGGGACGATCATGAGCAGTGCTGACACGCCGCCCGACCCGGCCGCGTTGCGGGCGGAGATCGCCGCCACCCGGGCGGAACTCGGCGCCACCGTGGAGGCCCTCGCGGCGAAGGCGGATGTGAAGGCCCGCGCGCAGGACGCCGCCGCCCAGGTCGCCGGCTCGGTGAAGGATAAGCTCGGCGCGGTCCGGGATCAGGCCGCCGGGCTGGTCGCGACGGTATCGGACAAGGCCAGCAGCGCCGCTGCGACGGTGTCGGACAGGGCCGGCAGCGCCGCCGCGACGGTCCGGGACACGGTCCGCGATGCGGATCTGCCCGCGAAGGTTCGCCGGCCGGTGCCCCTCGCCGCGCTCGTGGTGGGCGCGGTAGCGGTGGGGCTGGCGATTTACCTGCTGCGCCGGCGGCGGTCATGAGCAACTGGACCGCGAAGCTTGCCTACAAGCCGGTCGGGCTGCTGCTCGGCGCGGGCGCTGGGATGGCTGCGGGGCTGATCTTCAAGCAGGTGTGGAAGCTCGCCGGCCATGACGACGATGCGCCGAACGCGACCGACGAGGACCGCGGCTGGGGCGAGATCCTGCTCGCCGCCGCACTGCAGGGCGCGATCTTCGCCGTCGTCAAGGCCGGGGTCGACCGGGCCGGCGCGGTCGGGGTGCGCAAGGCCACCGGCACCTGGCCCGGCTGACCGCCGAATCATCACAACACGTGACTCGTCGTCTGCAGGCGGGTTGTTGGAGGAGATCAGGATGCGACTGTTGACCCTGACAGCAGGGCTCGCTGTCGGCTATGTACTCGGCGCTCGGGCCGGGCGAGAGAAGTACGAGCAGATTGTGGCCAACGCCCGACTTGTGCGGGCCAACCCGACCGCTGGACAAGCGCTCACGGCCGTCACGAACCTGTTCGGATCGACCGAAGCGCCGCCCGTCCCGGCCCCTGGCGGTGACGTCCTGGCTGCGGCAACCACCGGCCCGGCCACAGCGACGGGCGCGAACCGCCCCGGGCGCCGCCCCACACCGAGCCCGGCCGAGCCAACCGCCTAGATTTCCGCCATCCCGGGTCCGGCTGCCGCCATCAGCGCGGCAGCCGGACCCGCGTCTTACGAGCCTCCCTGCCGAGCGACCACCGCATTTTCCTGATCGCTGTACCACGGTCGATAAAGCGACAGATCCTCACCTTTGTGAATGGCTGTTCCGGCCTCGGGTATCCCCGAGCGCGGAGACCCGAGCGCGAGCGGGCGAGGGGATGCTGGTGAACCACCAAGGCGGGACGCCCTCACACCGGCCACGACCTGGCCAGGCCGATCTCGGACCACGGCTGCCGTCCGGCTCATCCGATGCGCCGCCGCGTTCGGCGTCCTGGAAGCCTAACGTCGGCACCGAGTTGGCCGTGACCTTTGCTGCCCGCGCCTGGAGCCGCCGCACCCCGCCCGGCCTTCTCGAGCACCCGGGTGGCTACGCACTCGCCGACGACGTGGAGCTTCTGCTCAGCGAACTGTGCACCAACGCGGTCCAGCACGGCGACGGCCTCGACACCGTCCACCTGCACTGCACGCCGGCCACGGTGCGGGCCGCCGTCAGCGACCGCAACCCAGCGCTGCCCACGGTGCGAAACGCTCCCGCCGCCAGCCATGACCTACACCTGGATTACGGCCGTGGCCTGCTCCTCGTCGCAGCGATCGCCGCCACCTGGGGCGTCGACCAGCACCACAACCACGGCAAGACGGTCCGGTTCGAACTGCCGATCCACCGACCTCCCACAGTCACGCGCTGATCGAACCAAACGCTGCCCGGATGGAGGTCCTCCGCGACTGGGTCGACGCCTACGAACAACGCATCGGCAGGCAGCCGTCGATTTTTCAAGCGGACCCCAGGGGCGGCAACACCTGATTCTCCGGGGGCTGTCTTCTACGGAGTGGATCGGCCGTCGACCCGGTGACTGGGTTCGGCCGCGTTGTGTGGTGCCGCCGGGAGCTGTGTTGCGTGCTCATGACGCAACTTTCCCCTGATGGTGGTGTTGCCCGAGGGAGCCGATGGGTATACAGCGTCAGGGAGGTAGCGATGAAGTTTGTGGTGAAGAAGACGAGCAACGACCAGTTCCGGTTCACGATCGTGGCCAGCAATGGTCAGGTGGTGGCCACGAGCGAGACGTACACCCGCAAGGCCGCGGCGTTGGACACGATCGCCTCGTTGCAGCGCAACATCGGTACCGCGGAGATCGACGACCAGACCACCACCGCAAGCTGACCGAAGCGCCCAGCCGGGGCCGCGTGCGACAGCCTCAAACACATGACCTCCAATCCTGAGGAGCGTTCTTCTGATGGCCATGACGACGGGTACGCCCAGCGACCTGTACACCGACACCTCCAGGATGCGCACCGCGCTCGATGGTGCGCCCGAGACCGGGCCGGAGCAGGTCGACGGCCACAGCGGGCCCGCTGACGCCGCCCGCCGTGCGGTGGAGCAGGTCCGCGAGACCGGCAAGGCGCAGGCGCAGCGGGTCAAGGAGTCGGTCCAAGAGCAGCCCGGCCGCTGGGCCGGCATCGGCGCGGGCGTTCTCGCGCTCGCGGCCGCCGCGGTCGGGGTGGCGCTATGGCAGCGCAACCGCCGCCGCCCGCAGCACCGGGCGGCCCGCGTTTGGAAGGCCGCGACCCGCCGCGGGTTCAGCCGCTGACCTGCCGGAGCGAATCCCTCGAACAGTTCGACCCGCACCCGATCATGGGTGCGGGTCGATTGCTGGTTCATGGATGATCGAGATTAGGTGGACGCCGCCGAACCGGCCTACCGATGGCAGACGCTCATGGGTCGTCGCTCGCCGCCAGTGCTGGTGCCACCACTGATCACTGATCAGTTGGCGCATGTGCCGGGAGGCGCGTATCGACCGCTCGCCGTGGCGTTCCTTCGCCTGCCTTGTGCGGTGCCGGGTTGCAGGCGGGGCGTCTGGGTGCAGGTTCAGGTTGTGAGTCGGTGGGTGAGGGCGGTATGGCGTCGGCCGGCGCCGACGGTACGCACGGCGGCGGCGAGGGCGTGGCGAGACCCGACGAGGACGACGAGCTGTTTGGCGCGGGTGACGGCGGTGTAGAGCAAGTTGCGTTGCAGCATCATCCACGCGCTCGTCGTCAGCGGGATGACCATGGCGGGATACTCGGAGCCCTGAGCGCGATGGATGGTCATGGCGTAGGCGTGCGCCAGTTCGTCGAGTTCACGAAGTCATAGCCGATCGACCGTCCTCGTCCGTTCGCACCGTGAGGGTCTGCTCCACAGTGGAGAGTGCGGTGATGACGCCGAGGGTGCCGTTGAACACCCCGCCCTGGCCCTTGTCGTAGTTGTTGCGGATCTGGGTGACCTTGTGGCGCGTGCATGCCCGGCTGGTATCCGGCTGCCATCGTCGACAGGCGCGGTTGCTCGCAGCCGCTGCGCGCCGCAGCCTCTATGTAGGTGACGCGTGGGCTTGCAGGCTCGGTCGGTGCTCGGTCGGTGCTCGGTCGGTGCTCGGTCGGTGCTCGGTCGGTGTGCCGGGATGCCGCTGGTCGCGCTGGTGCTGTGTGGTGTGGCGAACGTCGTTCGTGGCGGTCGTGATCTGGTCGATCTGGTCGGCCAGGTGGGGGTGTCCGTCGGTGAGGTGCCGGCGCACGGTGGCGAGTCGCGTGGGCAGGGTGGCGGCGTCGGGGGCGCCGAGCGCGGTGTGCAGTGCGTCGAGGTCGGTCGTGGCGGTGAGGGGCAGGTCGGTGAGGACGGTGATCTGGCCGGCGATACGCCGGAGATCGGCTGTATGTGCGTTGGCCCAGATCGCTACTGCGTGGTTGCCGGCCCGTTGATCGCGTTTGGCGCGGACTCGGCCGTCCCGGGTAGCGGCAGGGTCGTCTCCGGTGCTGCTGTCGGCGGTACGCAGGTAGCGGCGTCCCGCGGCCTGCCGGCTGCCCACGCCCATGGCCGGAGCGAGACGTTGCCAGCTGACCCCGGCGCGGCGGGCCGCGGCGACCAGCGCCGGTTCGATCTGCTTGAGCTGCTGTTGCAGGGTTCGCAGCAGGGTCAGTGCGGTAAGGATGCGGTCCGGCTGGACTGTTGCGCCGTTGGCGGTGCGGGCGAGGGTGGTGAGCACCGCGTTGAGCGCAGCGGCAGGGTCGGTGCCGTCGTCATCGGAACCTGGTGTCGTGGTGATGACGAGCCCCCGGACGTGACGTCATCGTTTCGTTGACGTTCGACTTGTCGTCCAAACGACGACGTGGTACAACGAAGGTATCGCGCATTGACTGTTCCGTCGAATCCAGGAGGTGCACCATGTTGATGCGCAGCGAACCGTTCACCGAGGTCCACCGCATCGCCCAGCAGCTGCTCGGCGCGACACCCGCCGGGACCTGGTCACATCCGGCCGCGATGCCGGTCGACGCATACCGTAGCGGCGATGAGTTCGTGATCGCCTTCGACCTGCCGGGCGTGGACCAGGACGCGATCGACATCGACGTCGAGCGCAACGTGCTGACCGTGCGCTGCGAGCGGCGTCCGGTCGATCTCGGTGACGGCGCCCAGGCGGTGCTGTCGGAGCGACCGCTCGGGGTGTTCTCCCGCCAGCTGTTCCTCGGCGACGCCCTGGACGTCGAGAAGATCCAAGCGACCTGCCACAACGGCGTCCTGGTGCTGCGGATCCCGGTCCGGGAGCAGGCGAAACCCCGCAAGATCACCGTCGCGTCGCACACCGGAGCGGGCCCGGAGCTCCTCAGCCGCTGACTTCCGTCCGTGACCGCTTCCGGGCCATCGGGAGCGGCGGCACGTCGCAGCAGAGGAGGTGATCGGTGATGCCAGGTGCGCGTACAGGACTGTCGCCCGAGTGGGACCGTGGATTCGACGCCGCATTCGCTGAGCTCATCAGCCGCGACCACGACGTCGTCGACACCGAGTTCACGTCAATCACCACGGCGAACTGGCCGGCACCGCCCGCCAGCCCGCCACCGGCATCGACGGCACAGCACGAGAACCGCAACGACAGCGCCTGACCATCACACCGGCCGGCGACCAGCACCCCAGCCAGGCCGCAACGTCGTCTCCGCCGGTCCCGGTGCCGAAATGGCGACCGAAACGATCGCAGGTCAGCAAGACCACGCACGCCGGGCCGCCGCGCAGCAGGTTCCTGCACCTGCGCAGGCGCGTTCGGACTCACCGACAGTGAACTGGGGCTGCACCATCTCCATCGACGGGGTCCGTTGTTCGTTCCCGCACCAGCTGGTCAACAATCGCGTTTGTGCCCGGTTCCATGGCGACGAACTCGTCGTCCCGCCGTCACCGTCACCGACATCGGCCGGGCGGCGGCCCACGCGAGGTCGACCGCCATCCACGGGCGGCCAGGGTCCGCCGAATCCGGCGCAAGATGGCTGATGCGGTCGCCCTGGCCAAGCTCTACGGTGTTGAAGAGGCCGATCAGGGCCCTCGGCGTCGCGGCCCCTGGTCGGTATCGGCGGGGACGCCGACGACGACGCCATCCGCATCCTCCAGGTCAACGCTGGCCGCTACGACCACGACGGAGGGATGCGCGGTGGCAACCACATCGAGCCGGGCTGGGTCCTGATCCTGCCCGCGACGGCGCATCACCGGCGGCCGGGCCAGGCCAGGGCCCGGCGGCCGGTGCCGGGGAGGCCGGACCGGCCGGATCGCCGGCGCACCTGGACCCTGGTGATGTCACCGCCGCGCCGATACCTGACGCAGGCACCACCCCCAGCGCCAGCCCCAGCGTCGCCCCGGCCTATGGCGGCGCCGGAAGCCCGTCCGCATCGGGTGGTTCCGGAGTCGATGAACGACATCCCGTGCGGGCGCTGCCGGTTCCGGCTGGTCCGGCAGCAATCGCACAATTGCCGCCTGGGCGGCTCGCAGATTGCTGCCCGCGTGCGGGGTCGCCGTCGGCAGGGTGGTGTCACAACCTTCAAACCACGACTCTCGATGAGAAGGCGCCGCCGGCTGCCTCATTGGGCACAATCAGCCCACGGTGTACGACTGGGCAAGTTCGGTCGGTCTGGGGAATCTCACCCGTGTCTGGCGGCGGGCGCCGATGAGGCGGCAGACGAGGTAGATGGTGAAGGAGACCGTGGTGACGTAGGGGCTGATGGGGATGCTGCTGCCGAGGGCGAGCAGGATGCCGCCGACGGTCGAGGCGACGGCGAAAGCGACGCTGAGGAGGGTGGCGAGTAGCGGCGAGGCGGTGACGCGGACAGCTGCGGCGGCTGGGGTGACGAGGATGCTGAGCACGAGGAGCGCGCCGACGATCTGGACGGACATGGCTACGGCGAGGCCGAGCAGGAGCATGAACGCCGGGGACAGGGCGGCGACGGGGACGCCGCGGGCGGCGGCGAGGTCAGGATCGGTGCTGGCGAAGCTGAGTGGGCGCCAGATGATTGCGAGGCCGATGAGCACGATTATCGAGGTGGTGATCAGCCAGGACAGCTGGGGTGTGTCGACGGCGACGATCTGGCCGGTGAGCAGGCCGAACTTGTTCGCGGCGCGGCCTTTGTAGAGGGCGAGAAACAGGACGCCGAGGCCGAGTCCGAATGGCATGAGGACGCCGATGATGGAGTTGCGGTCGCGGGCGCGACTGCCAAGGACGCCGATGACGACCGCGGCGAGGATCGAGCCGACGAGTGAGCCGGCCACGACGTTCACGCCGAGAAGCAATGCGCCGGAGGCGCCGGCGAAGGAGAGTTCGCTGATGCCGTGTACGGCGAAGGCCAGGTCGCGTTTGATGACGAAGGTGCTGATCAGACCGCCGACGACGCCGAGGATCGCGGCGGCGATGAGCGAGTTGTGCACGAGGGTGAGCAGCTGCGGGTAGTCGGTGAAGTTGAAGACACGGTCCCAGAAATCGGCCGGAGAGGTCACGCAGCACCGCCGGTCCCGGCCAGGGCATGGTCGGGTTCGGGGGCGGTGTGTGGCAGGCCGGCGACGACGATCCGGCCGCCGGTGTGGATGACGTCGACGGGCATGTCGTACAGCTCGCTGAGCGTGGTCGAGTTCAGCACCTCCGTCACTGGGCCGATGCGGAACTGGCCGCCGGCGAGGTAGAGGACGCGGTCGACGTAGGGCAGCACGGGGTTGATCTCGTGGGTGACGAAAACGACGGCGGTGTTGCTGGTGCGGCGCCGGGCGTTGACGAGGGCGGTGACCGTGCGCTGGCTGCGCAGGTCGAGGGAGAGTAGCGGTTCGTCGCACAGCAGCAGTTTGGGGTCGGCGACGAGGGCCTGGGCGATGCGGACGCGTTGCTGCTCGCCGCCGGAGAGCCGGCCGATGGGTGCGTCGGTGTAGTGGGCCGCGCCGACGGCCTCGAGGACGGCTTCGATCTGCCGGCGGCGGGCGCGGCTGGGCCAGCCGATGCCCCAGCGGTGGCCGTCGAGGCCCTGGCCGACGACGTCGCGGACGCGCAGCGGGACGAGCGGGTCGGTGTGGCGTTGCTGCGGGACGTAGCCGATGTCGTCGCGGGCCTGCCGCGGCGGTCGGCCGGCGACCAGGACGGTGCCGGTGTCCAGGTGTTGCAGGCCGAGGACGGCGCGCAGGAAGCTGGTCTTGCCGGAGCCGTTGGCGCCGAGCACCGCGAGGAACTCGCCCGGCGCGACCAGCAGGTTCAGACCCGACCACAGACGGCGCCGGCCGTAGCGCAGCGACGCGTCGCGCAACGCCAGCGCCGCAGCGCTGGCGTGCGCGACGTCATTCGTCGCTGACGTGGTGCGGCTGGTCATCGCAGTGCGGTCTCGATCGCCGTCAGGTTGCCGGTCATCCATGTCAGATAGTCCTTGCCGTCGGGCAGTGTTTCGGTGACGGGTATTACCGCGATGTTGTTCGCCTTGGCGGCGCCCAGGACCTTCTCGGTTTCCGGGCCGGTGGTCTGTTCGTTGTAGGCGAGCAGCTTGACCTCTTTGTGGGCGAAGAGGTCGAGGGTCTGCTGCAGCACGTTCGCCGGGACATCGGTGCCTTCTTCGATGGCCTCGCTGAACTCGTCGGGGGTCTTGTTCTCCAGCCCGCACGCCTCGAGCATGTACAGCGGTACCGGCTCGGTGATCGCCGCTCCGGCCCCGGTGTGCGCGGTCTTGATCGACGCCTCTTTGGCTTCGAGCTGCTGCACCTTCTGCTTGAACGTGGCGGCGTTGGCGATGAACGTCGAGGCGCCCGCCGGGTCTGCCTCGCCCAGCGCGGCGGCCAGCTGGTCGGCGAGTTTCTCGACGGTGGGGAAGTCGTACCAGACGTGCTCGTTGAGCTCTTCGCCGCTGGTGGCTTTCTTGCCGGAGATGTCGACGACGTTGAGGACCTTGGGCGTGTTGCCGGCTGACTTGAGCATGGTGTCGACGAAGTCGTCGTAGCCGCCGCCGTTCTCGATCACCACCTTGGCCTTCGATAGCGCCAGCTGGGTGCGGGCGTCGGCCTCGTAGGAGTGCGGGTCGGCGTCCGGGTTGCTGATGATCGAGGTGACTGCGGCCCGGTCGCCGGCGATCTGCTTGGCGATGTCGCCGTAAACGTTGGTCGACGCGACCACCGGCACCGCCCCGGCCGCACTCGCGGCATTTGACGACGGCGTGGCGGGCGTGTCCGACGACCCGCCGCACGCCGCCGTCGCCATCATCGTCACCGCAAGCGCACCGGCGCTCCACCAGCCCCGAGCTCGACGCGACATGATTATCGCCTACCTTTCAGCAGGTTTTTTGTAATGAAAGTCGTTTCCATCAGGACCTTAGGGCACGGTGCCCGGCGGGGCAAGGCACCCCAGGTGGTCTCGCACATACAGCCTGAGGTGCTCCATAAACGGCTGCATGACACCACACCTCCGGCTTCTATCGAGCCATTGCTACGAGCGCATAACTGCAAGCGCGAACACCGCACGCGTGGCGAATGGCCTTGCCGGCCGTTATGCCAGGTTGGGTTCGAACGGTTGCCGTTCAGCGGTTCCGCTTGACCGCGGAATTGGAAACCGATACCAATAAAGAGTGAAAGCTGCCTTCGTCGGCAAGGGCGGGAGCGGGAAGACCACCCTGGCCGCGCTGTACTGCCGGTTCCTTGCGGTCCAGGACGCTCCGCGCGTGCTGGCGTTCGACGCCGATATCAACCAACATCTGGCCGTGGCGCTCGGCGCCGATCCCGAAGAGGCAGCGCTGCTGCCGGCCCTCGGCGATCACCTGGACGAGATCAAGGAGTACCTGCGGGGCAGCAATCCACGGATCGAGTCCGCGTCGACGATGCTGAAGACGACACCGCCCGGGCCCGGATCGCGGATTCTGAGGGTCGCGGAGCCAAATCCGCTCTATGAGCAGCTGGTCCGGCCGTTCGGTGGGGTACGGCTGGCGGTGACCGGCCCGTTCGCGGCCGATGACTTGGGGGTGGCCTGCTACCACTCGAAGGTCGGTGCGGTTGAGCTCGTGCTCAACCATCTGGCCGACGGTCCGGGAGAGTACGCGGTGGTCGACATGACCGCGGGCGCGGACTCGTTCGCTTCGGGGCTCTTCACCCGGTTCGATCTGACCTTCTTGGTGTGCGAGCCGACGGTGCGCAGCGTCGGGGTGTACCGGCAGTATGTCGGCTACGCCCGGGACCACGGCGTGCGAGTCGCAGTCATCGGCAACAAGGTCGACGACGACGCCGACGTGGCGTTCCTACGCGAGCAGGTCGGCGATGACCTGCTCTGCTGGGTCGGCCGGTCCAGCTTCGTCAAGGCGACCGAACGCGGAACGTTCCTGCCGATCGACGAGCTCGAGCCCGGTAATGCCCTTGCCCTGGCCGCGATGCGGTCGGCGCTGGACCGGTGCAGCAAGGACTGGGAGCGCTACGCACGGCAGGCCGCCGAGTTCCACACCCGCAACGCCCTCGCGTGGGGCAACGCCCGCGCCGGAGCAGACCTCACCACGCAGATCGAACCGGGTTTCACCCTGGCGCCGGCGACCGCCGCCGCGCGCTGAGCACCGCACCCGAGGAGGAACACATGTCCCTGGACGTCCCCACCGCCCTGCTGGAGCGCGCAGAAGCCGGTCCAGTCGACGACGCAGAGTTCGTCGCCTGCGTGCGCGCGTCGCTTCCCTACGCCTGGACGATCATCAGCGATCTCGTCGCCGACCTGCAGACCGGCGGCGGCGACTTCGCCGACCACAGCGTCCCGCCACCGTCAGAGGCCCAGCGTGGCCAGCTGCTGCGGGCCCTAGCCAGCGACGCCATCCGCGGCGGCCTCGAACGGCACTTCGGCGTCACCCTCGCCTTCCAGAACTGCCACCGTGTCGGCGCGTTCACCCCGGCCGCAGTGGGCGGGGAACGGTACCGCGCGTTCATCTCGCCGCGCGGGCAGCTGCTCAACCAGTCGCCGGAACTGCGTGACTGCTGAACATCGGGCCGGCGCCGGGCCGGTAGACACCGGCCCGGCGTTGCAGATCGACCTGTTCCTGCTCGCCGGGCAGTTCCCCAGCTTTACCCATGCCGAGGCGTTACGCGCCGCCACAAACTACGCGATCCTGGCCGAACAAGCCGGGTTCGACGGAGTCTGGCTCGCCGAGCACCACTTCAGCAACTACGGGACCTGCCCATCCGCGGTCACCATGGCTGGGTACCTGCTGGGCCGCACGACTCGATTGCGGGTCGGCACGGCGGCGGCGATCCTGCCGACCCGGCATCCGATCGCGTTGGCCGAGGAGACCGCCCTGCTCGACGCGGTCTCCGGCGGCCGATTCGACCTCGGCGTCGCCCGTGGCGGCCCATGGATCGACCTCCAGGTCTTCGGCACCGGCCTCGACCGCTACCGCATGGACGGCTTCACCGCCGGCCTTGACCTGCTCCTGGCCGGCCTCTCCAGTGCTGGCACGGTCCGCGGCGACGGGCAACGGTTCCCATTTCCCGAGGTCGCCATGGTGCCGGTCGCGGGGCGGGACATCCCGGTGTGGATCGCGGCCACCTCGACGCCGACCGTTACTCTGGCCGCCGCCCGGGCGCTGCCACTCTTGCTGGGCATGCACGACGACGACGATGCGAAGGCCGCCATGCTCCGAGCACATACCGCAGCCGCATCTGGCTCACCAATACCCGGACACGCCTCGGCGCATCTGGCCTACGTTGCCGACACCGTCGAGGAGGCCGAGGCCACGCTGCGCCACGTCATGCCTGGCTGGCTGGCCGCCGCCGGCGGACAGCCCCGTATCGACCGCTCAGCGCCACCACGGCGCGATCTCACCGGCTACCTGGAACGGCTTCTTGCGATCCACCCCGTCGGACCGCCGGCTCGGTGCGTGCAACGCCTGGCCGCGACCGTCGCCGCCACCGGGACCAGACGACTCCTGCTCATGGTCGAGGGCGACGGCGACCCGCGCCGGACCCTCGCCAACATCGAGCGCCTCGGCCGGGAGGTCGTGCCGCCACTTCGCCGCCTACCCTGAAGTCCGCATCCGGATATATGCTGAGGTGACAATGAGTGAGACGATCGGCGGCGCGTCCCGCAACACCCGGCAACGCTTCGAAGTCCTCGCCCTGCTGGACGAGGTCACGGATTTCCGCACGCCGCAGCAGCTGCACGCCATGCTCCGCGAACGCGGCGCACAGGTCGGGCTGACCACCGTATACCGGACCCTGCAGCTGCTCCAGGACGCCGGAGAGGTCGACTCCACCCGGCTCCCGGGCGGCGACCAGCTGTTCCGCCGATGCGGGGCCAGCCACCACCACCACCTCGTCTGCCGCGTCTGCAACGCCACCGTCGAGGTCAAGGGTCCCGCCGTAGAGCGGTGGGCCGAACGCATCGCCGCCGAACACGGCTTCACCGACGTCGGGCACACCCTGGAGATCTTCGGCACCTGTTCGCGCTGCAGCCGCAGGTGACGCGATACGACGTCACCTGCTGAAATCTCGCGGTGATGGCAACCTGACACCGGATCCCACCGCGTAGGTGCTCAACGTGCCACGCGGAGACTTCAGGATTTCCCCGAGCTATCACATGCCGCGCCGACCGTTGCGGAGGTTCCGCCCCGCCGCCCGGCCCGCTCTCCTCGTCGTACATGGTTGGGTACGGGCAGGGCGACACGACAAGACAACCTCTGCCGGCGAACCCTGGTATGCGGTTATAGCGATATGACATCTCGTTATATGAAATGAAAACGAGTATCGTCTGCGCGTCCCTCCGGTAGTCGAGGAGCGCCGATGCCGACATCGTACGCTGAGCACCACAAACGGATCAGCGCACTGTTCCAGGCCCTCTCCGCACCGGCCCGGCTGGCGATCCTCGAGCTCCTGGTCACCCACCGTCAGTTGTATGTGCGGGAAATCGTCGAAGCAACCGGTGTACCGCAGACCCTTACCTCACAGCATCTTCGGATCCTGCGACACGCGCAGCTGGTCAACCGGGTACCGGCTGGCCGCAGCGTCATCTACCGCCTCGCCGACCCGCGGATCGCCGCGGTCCTCGCCGCAGCAGTGCAGTTCTTCGGCGATCCGGGATGACCTCCCCGCGTCCTGGAAGCGCCGTGTCCTCAGGAGATTTGCCTGCACCCAGGTCAGTCGTGCAGGCGACACGCGCGTTCAAAGCGCTGTTGCGCGACCTGTACGTCGCAGCTGGTCGACCGGGGTTGGCTACGGTCACGGAACATGCCCGCGCCCTCGCCGCTCGGGCCGGCGCCGGACGAGGACCGACTCGCACCGCCGTCGCGTCGATGCTGCGCGGCGACTCGGGCCTGCCAGGCGAGTACTACGCCGTGCTCGTGGGCGCCGCGCTGGCGCACGCCGGCGGTCGTGACCCGGCTGTCGCCGGCGACATCGTCCGGGCCGCGTGGCACACTGCGCACACCGCTAGCCGCACCCTGCACGGCCGGCGGCCGGGCGTCGCGGTCGGGGAGGCCGACCCGTTCGCTTTGGGTGTCCATCGGGTCAGCGACGCGCCGTTCCTGCCGGAATATTTCCGGCGGCCGCACGACGACCGGGCGGCCGGTATCGTGGCGCAGACCCGGGACGGCGCCAGCCGCATCCTGCCGATCGTCGGACTGCCGGGCTCGGGCCGGGCCCGCACCGCCTGGGAGGCCGTCCGCGCCCTGCCCGACTTGTGGCGGATCTGGTGCCCCGACGTCGATCCGGCAACCGCAGTGGCGGCGGCCGAGCCGTACACGGTCGTATGGCTCACCGACGGCACCGACCTCCTACAGCCCGCGATCGGAACAGCCTGGGCAGCGGAAGTCCGGGCCCTCACCGACCACCAGGACCGCAGTCCGGTCCTGGTGGTGATCCTCCTCTGGCCCGAGGACGCGACCACACTCACCGAGCCCCCACCCCCCGGCGAGCCGGACCCGCACGCCGCTGTGCGGGCACTGCTGCAGGGCCGGACCATCGTCGTTCCCGATGTGTTCACCCACGAGCAACTGACCGCCCTGCAGTCCAACGCGGATCCAGTTCTGCGTGCCGGCGCGGCCACCGGCGACGATCACATCGCACAGCTGCTGGCCGATGTCCCGGGCCGCCTGGGTCGCTACCGCCAGGCGCCAGCAACGGTACGGACGATCATCGACACCGCCGTCGACGCCCGCCGGTTCGGTCACCCGCCACGCATTCCGGTGACACTGCTGCGCCAGGTCCTCGACGACGACACTGCCGCGCATACCGCACTGGCCTGGGCCGCCGACGCCGGGCTGCTGATCGCATGCCCCGCAGCCGAGGTCGGGCCGACCTATCGACTGACCGGTGCCGTGCACCATGCGGCCACATCCGAACGGACGACGGTCTTTCCCCCAGCGCCGTTCTGGGACGCCCTCGCCGCGACTGTCAGCGATCCCGCCGTGCTTCGTGCGGCCGGTGAACACGCCGAACGACGCGGCCGCATCGCCCGAGCGGCGCAGATGTACCACCTCGCCATGCGTGGCGGCGACCCCACTGCGATCACCCGGTTAAGCATCCTGCGGAAGGCCGTCAGAGACCATCACGGCGCGGACGCCCTTGCTGGGCGCGCCGCTCAGCTCGGCCACCGCGTCGCGATCGAGCAGCTCAGCCTCGCCGCCGACGAACACGGCGAGGCTGCCCGCGCTGACGCCCTCGCGAACGCTGCGGCCAGCGCCGGCAACACAGCTCTGGCCTGTCAGCTTGCCGGACGCCATCCCGGCACGGCCCGGGCCGGGAACCTCTACCGGGCAGCGGCCGACCACGGCGACGCGTCCGCTGCGGCCGAGCTCGCCCTGATCGCCTACACCCGCGGCGATGCCGACGACCTCAAGCGGTACGGACGGCAGGCCGCCGCCGGCGGTGACACCAGCGCCCTCCGTCGCATCGCCGAGCTGTACCGCACTAGCGGGGCCGCCAAGGAAGCAGAGCGGTTCGCGGTCGCCGCGGCCCGGTACGGCAGCGCCTACGAACATCGGGTGCTGCGGGAGGAACAACGCTGGTTCGGCCGACCCGAGGCGGCGGCGAACCTCCTGACGCGCATCGCTGACGACGCCGACGGCGCGGCCCTTCGCCGCCTGCAGGCAACGAGCGTGGTCAGTCTCACTCGGGCCATCTCCACCGCGCTTCGGCTGGCCTGCCGCCGGCACACCGGCCCCCTACGCGCCCTCGCCGCCGACCGGCAACATGCCGGCGACAGAGCGGGCGCGGTGCGGCTGGCGGTCATCGCCGCGCGGTGCGCGGACCCATCGTCGCTGACCGATCTCACGATGCACCTCGCCGCGGCCGGCGATCACGACGGTGCCATCCGAATGGCTGAACGGTCCGCGTCATTCGGCGACAGCACCGCACGGCGCCGGCTGGCCCGAGTCCTTCGGCGACACGGCCGTCCCGCCGAAGCGGAGCGACTCCTCGCGCTCGCCGCTGCCTCTGGCGACCCAGATGCCCTGTTCGACCAGGCTCGGACCCTCCACCAGAGCGGCGACATCGAAGCCGCCGAACCGCTGTACCGGGCAGCGGCCCGCGGTGGCGTGGGCGACGCCGCCAACACCATGTCCCAGCTGCTGCAAGCAACCGACCCGGCCGCCGCTGCCCGCTACGCCCAGCTCGCGGAACAACTCGGGCATCCCACTGCCCCACGCGACCTCGGCCTGGCCCGCGAACTCGCTGGTGACCTGCCCGCCGCGGCTGCGCTGTACCGCCACGCCGCCGACCACGGCGACGACACCGCAGCCCAGCTCCTGGCCCGACTCTGGGACCGCCACGCACGAAGCGACGCCGGAGCACTGGCCACCGCAGCGGCCGAACACGGCACCCCGGCCATACTGCGGCACCTCGCCGGCCTGCGCCGACGCCACAACCCCGACGAGGCCGCAGCCCTGGCCTGGTCCGCGTACACCCACGGCGACCAGCAGTCCCTGCTCGACCTGCCGCACATGCGGGCCGAAGACGACGGCGACCCGGTCCGCGCCGAGCACCTTGCCCTCGGTGCCACGGTGCACTGCCGTCGGCGGGCCGTCGCAGACCTCGGCACGGTCCGGGCCCTGACCGGCGATCTCGCCGGCGCGGAACGTCTATACCGCCGGGCGGCAGCGGCGGGCATCCCAGTCGACGTTCGGACGACCACTCGAGCCCGAATGGCCGGCTACGCGCCGCCGCCCCTCGACGTCACCAACCTGTACGAGCAAGCAGGCGCCCACATCATCCTCGCCCGACGTGAGCTCGCCGACGGCAACCTGCAGCAGGCCATCGCCCGGTGCATCCTCGCAGTCAACGCCGCTGACCCCGAGGCCATACCGGAGCTGGCCCGGATCCACCGCACGGCTGGAAACCGGGTCGCCGCCGACATGATCGAGCGGTACGGCCTGGCTGATGACGGCGAACCAGCCGCGGTGTGGTGACCCGACCCCAGCAGCAGGCGCCACCGCCCGCATAGCCAGTACGTGACGAATGCATCCCGGCGTAACGCTGAACCAGGTCGCGCACTGTGGTCGCTGCCACCCGTCACCACTATGAGAGCCACGCGCTCCATTCACACATACGGCCCGCTGAGAGCAGTCAGCGATTGGGACACCGGCCATGATGCTCCGCTGCCCACGTTCACGCAGTACATCCTGGCGGCGCAACCGTGACTTTCCGCGCTGCAGACGCCCTGCAGCCGGACTCCGCACGCGATCGGCCGCTGGCCTGCGCTCAGCTCGCCAGCAGGCCGCCGATGCCAACACCACGCCAGCTCCTCAGGCCGCTGGGCGGCGTGCGATCGTGAAGCGAATGACTGTGCGCAGGCTGATGTGTTCTCGGCAACCTGTTTTGGTACCAGGGTTTCAACTTCTTCTGGTACCAGTGACATCGACAGAGTTCGTTTGGCAATGCCTTCTGGCCCCACCTTGGCATCGTGAGCGCGCTACTACGAGATGGCCGCTGTTGGCTCGCCGGTCGGGCCGCCGTCCGGAGTTGAGCGATCGGTCCGAGCGGTGCCGAGGTGGCGCCTCGAGATACCCGGTCGGCACGAGCGCCAGCGTAGACCAGGGGTTCGCCGACGGACTGTCCCGAGCGTCAAGCCTGGTGCCGTGCGAACCGCTCGGTCGGCGTCCCGTCGCGAGCCGCCGACTGGGGGTCGTGGTGGCCGGCGGGCTCCATCGGACGCATCGACGACCGTGTGGGGCCACGAGAAGTTGGAATGGACCGGGTCGTGCTGGCGCCGTCCGGCGTCTGTGCCGAGGTGCGTGCGTCGCGACAGCGGCGACGTATCCGGGCCGCTGCGGCGCGGAGGTGGGGGATAGCAGGCGTCGACACTGGTCAACCGACTCGCGGTCGCTTGGCGGCGGGCACTGATCCGGTTGGGTGTACACAGGTTCGTCTGCGCTGATGCCAACTGTGACCGGAAGATCTCCGCCGAACAGACCGGTGCCGCTCTGCGGGTGGTCCCGCGTGGGCGGAGATTGTCGCGTCGGCGTTAGGCGGACGGCCGGGCGCGCCGTGAGTGGCGTTCTTGCGGCTCCGGCCAACCGGTGACGTTGCTGCATACCATCCGCCGCCTCGCAGACTGCCTCGTCCAGATTCGGGACGTGCTTGGCGTCGACGATGTCGCGGTCAAGCAAGGCTCGGCTCGAAGGCCTTCAAGAGTTGGCGTCGCCCGGCATGCCGATACGTACATGCGACAGCACCTGCCCCGTGCTGGCGAAGGTGCCCGGCTGGTTCGGCGTCCGTGCATCGCCGAACCGGCCGGGCAGGTGGGTGTTAGGCAGATCCGGGTCCGGCCGGGTCGCCGGGCGATGGCGTGATGTCCGGGGCCGCCGGTGACAGCTGCGGTCTGCGGGGACGGCGCAGTGAGGCCGCGGTTACTAGCGCGACGCCGAGGGCGAGCATGCTGAGGCCGCCGCACAGCGGACCTTGCAGGGATATGCCGGTCGCCGGCAGCCGGCCGGTGCCGGCGCAGCCGGTGGTGACGGTCTTCTTCGGCAGCAGCGCGTTGGGTTCGGTGTTGCCGACGGCGAACGTGACGACCTGGGTGGTGCTGGACTGCTGGCCGGAGGCCAGGGTCACGCTCTGGGTGAAGGTGAGCCTGTAGGTGCCGGCGGCGGTAAAGACCCAGTTGCCGTGGGCGTGGGTGCCGAGGGGGATGTTGTAGGTGTCGGGCAGGCCGTCTTTGCTGTTGAAGATGACTTTCGGCTGGCCGAACGAGTCATATTCGAAGATCGACAGAGCGCCGGGGCCGGTAAGGGCGGTCAGTTTCCAGGTAACCGAGCCGGTGACCTGGGCGGTGGTGATCTCCTCGGTGTTCCAGCCGGCCCACAGGATGCCCTGTTGCTGGGTCTGCGGGATCTGCCAGATCGCACTGTTGGACGGCCCGATGAAGTCAAACGGTCCCGCCGGGACCTTCCCAGCGGCCTTGTCGGTGAGGTGGAACACGACGTCCGGCGGGGAACGCCACGCCGTGGTGCCGGCTTTCGTGCCGTCCTTGATCTGCGAGACGAGTTTGCCGTTGACGATGCGGGCGGCGTAGTCGACGTGCCCTTGGTCGAGCACGACACCGCCCGTGCTGGTGCTGGTCGTCGGGACGCAGGTCGTCTGCGTCGGTGCCGCGGTCGTGGGCGCCGTGGTGGTCGTGCCTTCCGTCGGCGGCGCCGTGGTCTGCGCCGGCGGGGACGTGGTGGAACCGGTCGGGCTGACGGTCGTTGACGGGCTCGCCGATTCTGACGGGGACGCCGACACCGATGGCGAAGGGCTGGCCGGCGGTGTCGTCGGTGGGATAGTGGTTCCGGGGACCACCATGATCGGCAGCGTAGCCGAGGTCGCCGGTGCGTAGTGGTTGTCGTAGCGGGGCACGAACCGGGCCGACAGCGTGTGGTCGCCGGCGGCGAGGCCGGTCCTGGCGAGGGTGGCAGTGCCGTCGACGACCTCCGCGCTACCCAGCGATGTCGTGCCGTCAAGGAACTCCGCCCAGCCGGTGGCCTGCGGCGGGGACATCCGTGCGGTGAGGGTGAGTGGGTCCCCGGCCTGCACACCGTCGGGCGTCGCGGTGAGGGTCGCCGTGGTCGCGATGGGGACCAAGTCGGTGGTTTCGATCCCGCCGACGTACCACGTGTAGTCGAGCGGGCCAGAGCTCACCGTGTCACCGCCCGGCGTGGTTGCGGTGGCTTCGAAGGTGAGGGTGTACCAGCCGAGCGCGGTGAACGCCCAGTTGGTGTGGACGTGCACGCCGGTCTGCAGCGTCTTCGTGGCGTAGGCCGGATCGGTGGCGGAGAACACCCGGGCCGGTGTGCCGTCCGGGTTGAACGAGAACACCTCCGCCGTCCCGGGCCCCTGCACGTTCTGCAGGTGCAGGTCGACGGTGTCACCGGCGAACGTGCCCGGCAGGATCGACTCGGTGTCGAAGCCGGGCCAGATCACCGCCGGGTTCTGCGTCTCCGGGGCCACCCAGATCGATGCACCGGCCGCGCCGAGGAAGCCGTAGACCGGATCCTCCGGCACCTGCACGTGGGTATCCGGTGTGTCACGGAGCTGAAAGATCAGGCGGCCGGGGTCGTCGTACTCGAACGGCTCATAACCGATCCGGGTCTGCAGCCGCAGCGCCCTGTCGGTCCACTGCACATCCAGCGCGTCGGTGTGCACATCGTTAAGCACTCGCCGCTGCCCGCTCACCGGCGGCGCAGCCGCAGCGGCCGGCGTGGTGACCGCGTACAGACCTGCCAAGACCACCGCCGCAGCCGCCGCGCCGGCCGCGGTCCATCGCCGCAGCCCGGCATGTCGCACCGCTGCCCGTTGCATCAGAACACCCCTCACTTCATATCCATTCATCGTGCGTAAGGTCCGATACCGTGCGACACGGTCCGCAGCCCAATCGGCGTTGGTCGCCGACTGGCGACCCGCCGCGGAAGCCCACCTATCGAAGGAAAAAATGGCGCTCTATTGCAGCTGATATTCGTTTTCATTAGATCGTCAAGTTGTCGGATCGCCACACCTGGAGGCATTGGTGTGATGCCGGTCCTGCGGAGCACTGACTGCACAGTGAACCGGCGGCCGGGCTTCCCGCGGCGCGTGCAGCCCGACTACCCCGGTGCCGCTACGGCTGTCGGCCGGGCGCGGCAGTGTTAAGACAAGGCAGGTCCGGCGATGCGGGTGCTGGTGTCAGGGCGTGGTTGGCTCGGAACGGTTCTGGTACTGCTGATGGCTGGTGCGGCGGCGTTGCCGGGCGATCAGGCCACGCTGTGGGGCGAGGAACCAGGCGGTCAGGAATGCGGTGGTGAGGACAAGGACGATGGTGCCGCCGGTGGGCAGGTCCCAGGACCAGGAGATGTACAGGCCGACCACGGCGGATCCGGCGCCGAGCGAAGGGGCGAGGGCCATCATGCGGCCGAGCCGGTCGGTGAGCAGCCGGGCGGTGGCGGCGGGGGTGACGAGCAGGGCCAGGACGAGGATGTTGCCGATGGTCTGCACGCTGATGACCACGGCGAGGGTGACCATGACGTAGAGGGTCAGGTCGAGCCAGAACACCCGCAGACCGAGCGCGCGGGCGCTTTCACGGTCCACCGAGACGGTGACGAGCTCCTTGTGCAGCAGGAGGATCACGGTCAGGACGGTGAGGCCGGTTCCCGCGACGACGTATAGGTCGGAGGTTGGGATGCCGGTGATGGAGCCGAACAGGAACTGTTGCAGCGAGCCGGCATAGCCGGGGGCCTCGGAGATGATGACGATACCGAGCGCGAACGCGGCGACGAAGAGCACCCCGATGACGGTGTCTTCGCGCAGACGGCGGCTGTGGGAGAACACCGCGACGAGGACTGCGGTGGCCAGCCCGGCGATCGATCCGCCGAGGACGAGGTTACCGGATACGACGAACGCGATGGCGAGGCCGGGAAACACGGCGTGGGAGACGGCGTCGCCGATGAAGGCCATGCCGCGCAGGACGACGTAGCAGCCGACCACGCCGCACACGATGGAGGACATGACGGCGATGGCGAGGGCCTTGGGCAGGAACGCCAGATCGGGGTTGAGCAGGTCGGTGAGGAACTCGAGCGGGTTCATGCGGTCATACCGCCTTGAGGATGCGCAGCAGGGCGCTGTGCTCGGTGACGTCGAAGGTGCGCATCCACACCGGCGGGTCGCCGGCCAGCTTGGCGGGCGTGCCGGTGGCAATGACGGTGCGATTGAGCAGGGCGATCCGGTCACACGTGTACAGGGCGCTGGCCAGATCGTGCGTGGTCATCAACACGGCCCGGCCTTCCCGGGCCAGGCCGATGAACAGGTCGGACAGCAGTTCCTGGGTCGGCATGTCCAGGCCGGTGAACGGTTCGTCGAGCAACAGCACCCGCGACTGCAGGGCGAGAGCGCGGGCGACGAGGATGCGTTGCCGCTGCCCTCCCGACAGCTGCTCGATCGGGCGGTCGGCGAGGTCGGTGAGCCGGACCCGGTCGAGCGCGTCCGCGACCGCTTCCCACGCGGCCCGGTCCGGGCGGCGCAGCAGCCCGAGCCGGCCGGTCAGGCCGGTCATGACAGCGTGCGCGACCGAGATCGGGAACTGCCACGCGAACTCGTGCCGCTGGGGCACATACCCGACCGGAGTGCGTCCGGCCCGCACCGACGTCCCATCCAGGACGATGCGGCCGGCTGCAGGGCGCAGCAGACCTAGCGCAGTGCGCAGCATGGTGGTCTTGCCGGCGCCGTTCGGGCCGAGTAAGCCGACCAGCTCGCCCCGTTCGACTGTCAGCCGCACGGCCGAGAGGACTTGGCGGCCGCCGAGGTCGACGTCCACGTCGTCCATGAGCAGGCCTGTCGGTGTTGTCGTCGCGGTCATCGGTTCCCGCCGCCGTCGGCGTTCGGCTGGTCCGCTGGCGTCCGATCGTCTCCGGCGGCGGTGCGGGCGGCGAAAACCCGCCGTCGGGTGCGGCTGCTCCGGGCGGCGGCGATCGTGGCGACGGTCAGCGCGGCCACCACGAGGGCGGTCACACCGACAAGCAGCCACGGCAGTGACCGTTGCGATTCGGATGCTGCCGTGCCGTCCGGGTGCTGCCCGGTCTCGGAGCTCGCCGCCGAGGGGTCGCCGGGGCTGGCCGATGGCCTCGGCCAGGACGCGGCGAGGGCATCCGTAGCCGATGTGCCGGCGCCGACCGCGAAGCGGACCAGCTGGGTGTCGCTCACCGTGCTGCCGTCGACGAGTTGGGCCTTGGCTTGCAGCTGGAGCAGGTAGACGCCAGGTTTGGTGAACACCCAGTTCGCGTGGGTGTGGGTGTTGACGTCGACCCACACCGGTTGCGGTTCCGGCTTGCGGGAATCCCAGAGGATCTGCGGGGTGCCGAAGTTGCCGGAGTGCAGGTAGACGGTGACCGTTCCGGGTCCTTGCACACCGGTCAGGGACAAGGTGATGCCCCGGTCGATCCGCTGCATCACCTGTGGGTCCTGGGTGTTCCAGCCGACCCACACGACGTCCGGGTTCTGGGTCTGCGGCACGACCCAGACCGGCGTCGCCGGTGGCGCCCCGATGAACGCGTAGGCGGGGTTGTCGGGGACCGGCAGCTTCGCCGCGTCGGTCACGTGCAGGACAGTCTGCTGCGGGTAGCGCCAGACGCTGCTCGCGCCCGGATCGGCTTTGCGGGCGTCGTCGTGGATCAGGAACCGCCAGTTGCCGTTGTCGAACTTGGGTCCCATGTCGACGTGCCCGGACTCCAGGACCCGGTCGCCGCGAACGATCTGCTGGTTGGCGTCGAGGCTCTGCCGCAGTTGCGGATCGTCGGACGGGTCCGCCGATGCCGGCACGGCTGCTACGGCGGTCGCGATGAGCGCGGCGGCAGCGGACGCGGCAGCGCGCCGCCATCCATTCGAGCGGCGGTCCATAGACACAGGAGGCATGTGTGCTCTTCCATCAGGCATCGGGCGATCGGCAAGGGGAACGTCGGGGCGTCGGCTATGTCCGGGTCAGTCGCCCAGGCAGGTCCACAGGGAGTCGGCGTTGAAGCGCATCATCTGGATGTAGGTGTGCACGTCGCCGGTGAACGTGTCGCCGTAGATCGGGCACACCCGTACCTGCTGTTCCGTAGCGACCTGCGTCAGGGTGGAGGATCGGGCTTTGAGGTTCGGTTCGAGGAAGACCGCCCGTACCTGGAGTTGCCGGATCGTCTCGGTGAGCTTGCGCCGGTCGGCCAGCGACGGCTCCGCGGACGGGTTCGGCGTCACGAACCCGGCCACGGTGATCCCGTAGGCGGCAGCGAGATAGCCGAACGCGTCATGGGTAGTGATCAGGTACCGGTTCGGCTTCGGGATCCGAGCGATGCGCTGGCGCACATAGTCGTCGGTAGCCTGCAACTGGGTGAGATACCGTTCGGTGTTGGCCCGGTAGACGGCCGCTCCGGCCGGATCCTTACCTATGAGGGTGTCGCGGATGAGTTTGACGTAGGCCATGGCGTTGCGGACGTTATGCCACAGATGCGGGTCGATCTCACCGTGGACGTGTTTGCCGAGGACCGCCTGCGGCAGCTGGTACACCTGCGCACCCGGTCGGCCGAGAAACCGGAACTGCGGCCCGGCCGGGATCTCCTCGATCGCTTTGCCCGGCACGGCGATCACCGCTTGGCGGGCGTCGACCCACTCCTGGCTGTGTTCCCCGCCGCCGGTCGGGTCGTACAGCACCCCGAGCCGGCCGGTGTCCAGATCCGCGGTCACGTCGGCGTGGCCCTCGTCGAGGACCACGGGGTCGGTGACGCCGGCGGCGGTCGGGTTGACCCCCACCGCGAACGTGTACGTGGCCTCTCCCAGCGGCACCGCTTTGGCGGTGTAGGTGACCCGCAGCTTGGCCTGCAGGGCGAGCCGGTAGATGCCGGGCTTCGTGAACGCCCAGGACAGATGGGTATGCGCGTCCGCGGGCAGGGTCATGGTGTCGTCCCGGTAGCCGGTGGCGGCGTTGAACCCGTCGGACGAGTCGATGTAGACGTCGGTGTCACCGAAGGAGCCGGTGAGATAGGCGTACAGCTGTCCCGGGCCGGTCATCGCGGTTGCGGAGACGAGGACGTCGGAGGCCCGGGTCGCTTCGTATCCGCCCCCGTCACCGTGGACCCGGACACCCAGCCATACCGTGTCGAGGCTGGCGTGCTCGACCAGCGGAATGATCTCGGCGGCATACTTGACTGACTCCTCGGCCAGCGACACACTCGGCGCGCCATCGGCCAGATTGGCGTCCAAGGTCTTGATGACGTTGTGTTCCTCGAGCAGGGCGTAGTTGCTGAACGCGACGTCGGCGTAGACGACGTTGCGGGCATCACGCAGCGTCGGCTCGTAGGTATGCGGGTCCCCGCCGTCGGGTACCAGCGACACGACGTCGACACGGTCGCCGCCGACCTGCTGGACCAGGTCCCGCAGCAGCCCGGTGGTGGTCACCACCTGCAGGCGGATGCTGCCGGGGTGCAGTGCCGGCTTCGCCGCGCATCCCGTCAGCAGTATGGCGCCGGTGGCGAGTAGCGCCGTGACGCCGTCGCGGGCCCGCGTCGTGCGCGGCAGTCGTCCTGTCATCGTGTCGTCAACCGTTCCCGTGTCGCGGTGTTCGCAGTACCAGTGGCAGCAGATGTGAAGCCCGTCGGCGGCCGGCCGGCAGAGACCCGCCGCCGACGGCAGGGACCGCGTCATGAAGGTGTGGAGGGGGACGCAGTCCTGCTGCAACGCACCCGGCTCGTCACCTGCAGCTGTGCCGGGCGCGCGGTGAGATCGGTGGCGGCTGCTAGCCGACCTGGAAGGTGTAGGCGACGTTGCCGGAGGTGGCGCCGGCGCCGTTCTGGGCGGTGGCCTTGAACGTCAGCGTGTAGGTGCCGGCTTGGGAGAACGCCCAGTTGCCGTGGCCGTGCACGGCGGCGCCGATGCCGCCGGGCCACATCGGCAGGTTGCAGCCGGCGGCGGTGTTGCTGTTGAGCCGGAACGTCGGGACGACGCTCAGGCCGCTGGTCGCGGTGGTGTAGAGCGTGAACCGGCCGCCCGGCGGGTTCGACACGGCGCTGACCAGTTCGATCTTGATCGGGCCCTGCGCGGCGGGGACGTCGTTGGTGTCCCAGCCGGCGTAGAGCTTGTTGGCGTCGTAGGCCTGCGGCGCGACGTAGAACGTCGACCCGGCCGGGCCCAGACACGTCCAGGCCGAGCCGGACGGCACGGTGCTGGTCCAGGCGGGCAGCACCCGCAGGACGGTGCCGGTCGGGGACAGGTCGTCGGTGACCGGGCTAATCGGAGCGTGGGTCTTGATGTTGAGCGACAGGGCGCCGGCTTCGTAGTCGACGTCCAGGGCGTCGATGTGGCCGGTGGTGATCGTCGCCGCGGACGCCGGGCCGGCGGCGAGCGTCACCGCTGCCACGGTACCGACGGTCGCCGCGGTGAGCACGGCCAGCATGCGGGGTACGAGCTTCATCAGCGATCCTTTGAGGTCACGACGTCCAGCCGTGGAGCCGGTCGTCGATGGCGGTTTCGGCTGCTACTTCTGGACGCAGAACGTGATCCACACCGCCGGGGCGGTTACCGTCGCGCCGGTCGAGGCGAGCTTCGCGGTGGCGTCGACCTTGATCTTGTACTCGCCCGACTTCTCGAACGCCCAGTTTTCGTGGACGTGGGCGCCGGCCTGCAGCACGACGTTGTCGGGCAGACCGTCCTCGCTGTCGACGAGCTTGTTCGGCGAGCCGTCCGGGTTGAACGTGAACAGGCTGACCCCGTCCGGGCCGATGACCTGCTTGAAGCGGATCGTCACCGCGTCGTTGCGGAAGACACCCGGCTCGATGTCCTCGGTGGACAGGCCCGGCCACAGCAGGGTCGGGTCCTGGGTCTCCGGCAGCAGGTAAACCGACGCGCCAGGCGTGCCCAGGAAGCTGAACGCCGGGTCGTTCGGCACCTGCGTCTTGGACTGCTTCTTCGCCACCAGCAACACCTTCGCCGGGTCGAGCTCCACGCCCGGCTCGGTCCGCTCGTCGTGGATCACGATCTCCAGATGACCGTTCTCGAAGCCCACATCGACCGCGTCGACGTGACCCTGCGAGATCACCGTCACCGGCGACGCGTGCGCCGGCGTCGCCACCGCGACCGCGGCCACCGCCGATGCGGTCGCCACAACCGCCCGCAAGCCTGCTCGGTTACGCATACACACTCCATCCGTCGACAGCGCCCCAGATAGCGCTAATGCAGATGATATTCATGTTCAATAAGACGTCAAGGTGTCGATCTTTTATATATAGATCCGGCCATACTAGAGACTTCGAACCGCGCCGATGCGGTTGCCGTCGGCACTATTGAACATGATTATGATTTGTGATTGGCTGACCGCGCTGCCTGGCCCCGCACCGGGGCGGCGGCGCTTGACTGCCAGGACGAGGTGGCTCGTGCATCCGTATCTGATGGCCCTGCACGACACGTGGGAGCGCAGCGATTCCCGGTTCGTCGCCGGGCTGCGCCGTGGTGTGCCGGTGGCGCCCATCGAGTACCGGTCCGCACTGACGTCGACGCTGCGTCTCGCGTGTGTCGTGGTGCAGGTGCTCGCGCTGATCGCAGGTTCGGATCTCGGCGTTGTCGCTGCTGGAGTCCTGGCGCTGGTCGCAGCGTTGCCGACAGCCGCTCGGCCGCCGGGTCCCGGGCCTCCCGGGTCATGGTGATCAGTCCGTGCGAGCGTCGGTGCACACCGACGCTCACGGGCCACCGCACGTGCTGGCGGGCAGGGGTTCCAGTTATCCAGAGGTGCCGAGCAGACCGCCGGTGACCGGTGCGCGTCCGCACGGTGCCGCCACACGCTCCGCTCGTTAATCTGATTCCGCGGACCGATCAACGCGACTGGTCGTTTCGCTCAATCCAGCGCCCAACGTCGGCGCGCTCCGGCGTTGCGCCGGAGCGGCTGTGTCCTGACCATAACCGGATGCTGTCACGATGATCGACACCACGGTATGTCACGGTGGGCATCCGACCAGGTACGGTCACCGCAACGGTATGACTCGACCACGGGCGTCGGCGTACCCTGTGCGGGATGCACGACACCCAACCGTCGGCCGCCCGGATCGGCACTCCGGCGGAGTCCGCCACCGGCAGCCGCCGCAACCGTCGTTCCTGGGCCCTGGAACTGCTGGCGCTGCTGCTGGTCGCGGCGATCGTGGCCCGCGGCTGGATCGGCGGCGCGTTCACCTCGCCCCGCGCCCAGGAATGGGTGACCGTCTTCGTGGCGATCGTGGTGCAGGCCGTGCCGTTCGTCGTCCTCGGCACGCTGCTGTCCGCGGCCATCGCCACCCTGGTGCCGGAGCAGTTCTTCGCCCGGGCCCTGCCGTCGCGGCCGGCGCTCGCCGTGCCGGTGGCCGGCGTCGCGGGCCTTGCCCTGCCCGGCTGCGAGTGTGCGTCGGTGCCGGTCGCCGGTGCGCTGATGCGGCGCGGCGTCACACCCGCCGCGGCCTTGGCGTTCCTGCTGGCCGCGCCCGCGATCAACCCGGTCGTCCTCGCGGCGACCGCGGTCGCGTTCCCCGGCCGGCCGATGATGGTCGTGGCCCGGCTCGTCGCGAGCCTGGCGACCAGCCTGGCGATGGGTTGGCTGTGGCTGCGGCTGGGCCGAACCGACTGGTTGCGCATGCCGCGGCGGCCTGCGGTGACTGGCAGCCGGACGATGGCGTACTTCGCGGCAGTGCGGCAGGATGCTGCCGAGGCCGCCGGGTTCCTGGTCATCGGCGCCGCGACCGCCGCCTGTCTCAACGTGCTGGTCCCGCAGCGCTCGCTGCACGCTCTCGCCGAGCACCCGGTGCTCGCCGTTGCCGCCCTGGCGGGACTGGCGGTACTGCTGTCCATCTGTTCCGAGGCTGACGCGTTCGTCGCCGCGTCGCTGTCGCAGTTCTCGCTCACCGCCCGGCTCGCGTTCCTGGTCGTCGGGCCGATGGTCGACCTGAAGCTGTTCGCGATGCAGGCCGGCACGTTCGGGCGCCGGTTCGCCGTGCGCTTCGCGCCGGCGACGTTCGTCGTCGGCGTGAGCATCGCCGTGCTCACCGGGGTGGTGCTGCTGTGAACGGCCGGGCCGGAGTGCAGTCTGTCGTGCTGCTGCTGGCCGGCGGTGCGCTCATCCGCACCGCGACCACGGGCACGTACGTGCGCTACGTGAAGCCCGGTCTGCACTGGTACCTGGTCGCTGCCGGGGCCGTCCTGGTCCTGGTCGCCCTCGTCAACCTCGCCCGCCTGTTCCTGGCCACCACCCGCCCGCCGACCGACGAGCACCATGACCACGAACCGGACGACGGGCACGGGCACGGCCACAGCCGGTTCGAGCCGTCCTGGCTCGTCGTCGCCCCGGTCCTCGCCCTGCTGCTCGTCGCGCCACCCGCTCTCGGCTCCTACGCCGCATCCCACGGCGGCACCGCCCTGAATGCCTCGGGCGGCTCCGACTTCCCGCCGCTGCCGGCCGGCGACCCGGCCCGGGTCTCGCTGCTGGAATACGCCTCCCGGGCCGTGTTCGACCAGGGCCGCAGCCTGACCGGCCGGACCGTGACCATGTCCGGGTTCATCGTCACCGACGGCGACCGGCGCTACCTCACCCGGATGATCATCACCTGCTGCGCGGCCGACGCACGCCCGGTCAAGGTCGGGCTCACCGGCGCCGTCCCGCCCGGCCTGGCCGCCGACACGTGGCTCGAGATCACCGGCACCTACACTGCCAAGACCGACCCAGACCCGGTCGATGGCGCCCCCATCCCCTACGTCACCGTCACCACCGCGCAGCCGATCCCGGCCCCGAAAGAGCCCTACGAGTCGTGACCGCCGAGGTGATCCGACGCTGGCGGACACCGCTCGCCGCGGCGGCCGCCGTCGCCGCGACCACCGCGCTGCTGGCCCTGCCCACCCCGGGCAGCGGCACTCCCGGACCGCCGGACCAGGCGGACACCCTGGCCGGCATCTGGCCGCAAGCGCGCACCGTGGACGCGGCGGCGACCCTGCCCGACGGCACCACCTACACCCCGGCCGCCGTCCTCGACCCGCACCACATCGTCGTCCAGATCGCCGACGCCGACCCGGACACCGCCTCCCTCGCACTGCTCGACCCCGCCGACCCGGCCCATCCGCTCCGCCTGGACACGATTCCGATCGCTGGCGGCGGCTCGTTCGACGCCGTCACCGTCGACGGCGGGCACGTCTACTGGATGTCCAGCGTCGCCGATGACCAGAACCGCACCCGCGACACTTTGCACCGCGCCGACGCGGCCGGGCACACCACCGTGCTCACTTCGGACACCGGCGATGCCACATTCCGCGGCAGCAGCTACGACCTGCAGGCCGCCGACGGGCGGATCTGGTGGACGGCGACCCGCGGCTCCACCGTGCCGACCACCGACCTGCGCTCCGTCCCGGCCGGCGGCGGCACCGTCGATGTCCGTCCCGTCGACGGCACCTATCACCTGACCCACTGGCCCTGGGCGGTCGACGACGGCACCGGAGGCCGACCCGTCATCCAGCGCAATCTCGTGACCGGCGCGCAGCGCACTCTCGACCAACCGATCGGGCAGGACCTGGACTGCGGCGCCGTCTGGTGCCGTCACGTCGTGCGGACCACGCAGGGCACGGTCGTCACGCTGGGCCGGACCGACGGCACCGCACAGACCGCCCGGATCAACACCGACGGGGAGGTCCCGCTCTTCACCGACGTCGCGATCGTGGACCGCTTCGAGTTCTTCACCGCCCCGATCTCCACCCAGGCCGCCACCGCCAGCGAACGACTCACCCTCTACGACCTGACCAACGCCCGGCGCGTCGGCCTCGCCGTGTCCACCGCCGAGGGCCTGTCCGGGACCTGGCTGTGGTGGGCCACCGGTGACAACGAGACCATGACCTGGCACCTGCTCGACCTCGCTACCCTGCAGTAGAGACAGCCGGACCTCTCAGCGGGGCAGTGTTCGCAGGTCGAGACTGTGCCAGACAAGTGCCTCCTGGTCCCCGGTCGACCACCACAGCACCCCGTCGCGGCCCAGCACCTGCCCGGTCGTCTCCGTCACCAGCACCAACCGCCCGTCGGTGAGGTCGGACAGCAGCAGACGCAGCCCCAGCGTCGTTGCCGACGCCCCGGCCGCGTCGCTGACCGGCTCGAACCGGTCCAGCAGCGCCACGTCGTACAGCACCGCCGACGGCGTCCCACCGCCGATCCGCCTCCTGTCGGAGCCATCCGGCCGCACCAGGTCATACCGGGTCGCCGCGCCCGCGCCGGACACGATCGACCGGCACCACACCACCCTCTCCAATGGCGGCGCCGCCACGACGGTCTCCGCCCCGGTGTCCAGGCGCCGCAGCCGCATCGGTCCGCTGCCGACCCCGGGCGCGCTGTGCAACCATGGCCACGCCGACAACGCGAACGCCCCCGTCACCCGGTCAACCCGCACCGGCCCGCCGACCACCGGCACCGACCGGACCTCGGTGACCAGGGCGTCGCCCGGCGCGGCGGCGACCCAGTGCACCCGCCCGTCGGCGACGACAAGGTCGTACTGCGACTCGAAGAACACCGCCGCGCCTGCGTCCTTGGTCAGCAGCGACGCCAACGCAGACCCGGACAGCGGCACCCGCCAGATCTCGGTCGATGCCTGCCCGATACCCGTACTGACCCTGAGCTCCGTCCAGAACAGCACCCCATCGGCAACGGCGAAGCCGAGGAACTGTGGCTGCCGGTCCTGCGCCACCCGCTGCAGGTGCCGCACACCACAGCGGTCGGGCAGGAGCAGCCGCACCGCGTCCCCCGCCGGCGTCGGCGCCGTCCCGACCGCCGTCGTCGCGTCGCCATAGAGCAGCGGCTGGAACGCCACTCCGTCGGCCAGGACGCCTGGGCGTCGGCAACCACGGCTGTGGGCCAGCGTTGGGCGAGCGTCTCCAGGGGCGGCCGGCGACGGCGGGCCGGACGCGGCGACCGGCACCGGCGGTGCCGGCGCGGTGAGCAGCCAGCCGGTGGCCAGGACCGCCGCGGCGAGCGAACCGGCCGGAAGCACGTGCGCGAGCCGCGTCGCCGGAATCTACCAACCCCGCTCCTCGCCGTTGCCGCGATCGGTCCAGGACCGCCCATGGCGGACAGGACGGCCCGGTCCCGGCGTAGCCGGGACCGGGCCTGGAGCGATGTCGAGCGGGCAGTGGATCAGGACACGGTGAGGCCGGTGTCGTCGAGAACGAACGAGGTCTGCAGGGAGCTGTCCTCGGTGCCGGTGAACCGGATGGTGACGGTCTGGCCGGCGAACGCGGCGAGGTTGAACGTCCTCTGGACGTAGCCGGTGGCCGTGGTCAGGTTGCTGTAGGTCGCCAGGGTGGTGGTGGAGGCGCCGACGACCTGCACGGTGAGCTTGTCGTAGGCGGTGGAGGTACTGGTCTCGCTGGTGTCGATGTGCAGCCAGAAGGCCAGGGTGTAGGCCGAGCAGCCGCTTGGCAGCGTCACGGTCTGGCTGAGGGTGTCGCTGTGGGTGCTGCCGTAACCGTTCAGCCAGGCGTTCCAGGTGCCGGTCCGGGTCGGCTGGCCGTTGCTGCTGTACTGGCCGATGACACCGGTGCTGGCGGTCCAGGAGGCGGTGCCGGACTCGAAGCCGGGGTTGGCCAGCTTCTGGCCCGCACCGGAACAGCCGCCGCCGGAGCCAGCCACGGTGAGCGAGAAGCTGGCCGTGTGGGTGGCGCCGGTCCCGGTACCAGTGATCGTGACCGAGTAGGTGCCGGGCGCGGTCGACGCGGAGGTGCTGATCGACAGCGTCGAGGAGCCGCCCGAGGTGACCGACGCGGGGCTGAACGACGCGCTGGCCCCGGCCGGCAGGCCGCTGGCCGACAGCGACACGCTCTGCGCGCTGCCCGACGTGGTGGTCGTGCTGACCGTGGCGCTGACCGACCCGCCGGGTACGGTCGACACGGATGCCGGCGAGGCGGCGATCGAGAAGTCGTTGGCCGCGGTGCCGCCGCCGACATAGAGTAGGCGGTTCGGTGAGCCGGTGCCGACGCCGGTGATCACGCCGGTCGTCGCGCTGTTGACGAGCGAGTCACGGACCTGCTGCGGCATGTAGGTCGGGTTCTGGGCCAGGACCAGGGCCGCGGCGCCGGTCACGTGCGGTGTGGCCATGGACGTGCCGCTGATCGTGTTCGTCGCCGTGTTGCTGGTGTACCACGCCGAGGTGATCGACGAGCCTGGCGCGAAGATGTCGAGGCAGGTGCCGATGTTGGAGAACGACGACCGGGCGTCGGTGCTCGTGGTCGAGCCGACCGTGATCGCGTTCGGGACCCGCGACGGCGAGCCGTTGCAGGCGTTGGCGCCGTTGTCGTTGCCGGCCGCCACGGCGTAGGTCACACCGTCGGCGATCGAGTTGTTGACGGCGGTGTCGATGCTGGTGTCGACGCCGCCGCCGAGGCTCATGTTGGCCACCGCCGGCTCGCCAGGGTCATGGTCGCCGGTGACCCAGTCGATGCCGGCGACAACCTGCGCCGTGGTGCCGCTGCCGGAGGCGTCCAGGACCCGCACTCCGACGAGCGTCACGCCCTTGGCGACGCCGTAGCTGGTGCCGCCGACCGTGCCCGAGACGTGGGTGCCGTGGCCGTTGGCGTCGTCGGCGCTGCCGCCGTCGATGGCGTCGTACCCGGACACGGCGCGGCCGCCGAAGTCGTTGTGCGCGAACCGGATGCCGGTGTCGATGATGTACGCCCGCACGCCGCTGGCCACGGTCGGGTACGTGTAGCTGTTGTTGGCCGGCAGGTTGCGCTGGTCGATACGGTCCAGGCCCCAGGACGGGGTCGGCGACTCGGTACCGGAGATGCGGTAGACGCCGTTCTGCTGCACGTAGTCGACAGCAGGGCTGGCGGCCAGCCGGTGCGCCGCAGCCTCGCTCAGGGACACCTCGAACCCGTGCAACGCGTTGCGGTAGGTATGCCCGACCGTGCCGCCGAACTCGCGTCCGAGGTGCTGTGCGGTGGCGTCGACACCGTCACGCTGTAGTGCCGTGGTGTTCTTCAGCACGACGACGTAGCTGCCGGCGACCGTGGCGCCTCCGGCGGGGCGGATCGCACCCTCCTGCGGCGCGGCGGCCGCGGTCGTACTCATTCCGAAGACGCCGGCCACGACGACGGTCACGGCGGCGACGCCGCCGGCATACCATCGACGGTCCTGATAAGGGAATGTCATGTCCCTGCTCCTCCCTACGGCATGGGACGGTCCGCCGGCGGTTCGTGGCGCTCGACGGACATTGATTGCTGAGAGGAGGGTACGACCGGGCCTACCAGCTGAATAGAGATTGAAACTCATGATGGTTAGTGATTGACTCGGACGCGATGCGGCCGCCGGAAATGCAGATGTGGCAATGTGTTCAGCCCCGGTCCGTTGCCGGACAGCCCGAGGACCGGCACCTCTCGGAGGCCACCTCGGTGTCTGTGCGGTGCCGAACTATCCGCGGATGGTCGTCACGGGTGGTTCGTCACGGTCAGCGGGGTCGTCTTCCGTGACCGCAGCGCCGGGTTCCAGTTCCTCACCCGATCCACGGCCACCAGCGACAAGACGGTCGAGGGGGAGGACGGCAACACTTACCCGGTGGCGCTGTCGAGATCTCCTCGGCCAGCCACCCGGTCTATACCGGCCGCAGCCGGGTTCTCGACACCGCCGGCCGGATTGAGAAGTTCCGTAGCAAGTATGCTCGAGCCAGCGGCCGTCCGTGACTGCTACGACAGTCATGCTGCCGGTCACCATGCTGTCCGGGTTTCTCGGCGCCGGAAAAACCACGGTGCTCAAACATATGCTCGCCAACCGCGACGGCCTGCGGGTCGCGGTCATCGTCAACGACATGAGCGAGGTCAACATCGATGCCGCGCTGATCCGCGACGGTGGCGGACTGTCCCGTATCGAGGAACGGCTGGTTGAGATGACCAATGGGTGCATCTGCTGTAACCTGCGCGACGACCTACTCGGCGAGGTGGCCGACCTTGCCCGGCAAGGCCAGTTTGACTATCTCCTCATCGAGTCCAGCGGCATCTCCGAGCCTATGCCGGTCGCTGCCACCTTCGCCTTCGGTATCGACGGGGACGACCGCGTTCTGGCCGACGTCCAGGGAGGTGGACGCGGTTACCGCAGTCGTTAATGGTCTTGTCGCGGGAATTGATCCCACTAAGGTTTCCGCGCAAACGGCCTCCTAACTTGCCGCCGTTCGGGCGTTGGTGAACGGTGAGTTGAACGCTTTGGGCCACGGCACGGTCCTTGCAAGTTTGGCAATCTCCGCGGCCTTGGCAATGATTAACCTGGTCGCGCTCGTAACGATGCGCCGAAAGGATTTCGGGCGTTGTCGTGCACTAGGCGCCACAGGCAACTCATCGTGTGCCTTCTGCTAAGTCAGGTCGGACTCCCTGCGATCATTGGAGTGTTCCTGGGGGTGAGTGCATCGATGATAATCCTTGTCGCTACGGGTGCCATCATTTCCCCCGGTTTCTTTTGCCGTGGTCAGTGCAGGGCGGCGACTTGTTCGGCGGCGTGGCGGACTTGAGTGGTGAGACCGGCGACGGTGCTGGATTGGTGGGCGGCGACCTGGCGGGCGTCGGTGATAGTGGTGTCGATGCCCGTGATGGCTTGGCCGATGCGGGTCATGGCCGTGACGACGCCGTCGACGTCGCGGCGCAGCTCGGCGAGGGTGCTGGTGGCGGCGTCGGTGGATTCGGCGGTGGTCGTGGCGAGGGTTTTGACTTCGCCGGCGACGACGGCGAACCCGCGGCCGGCGATGCCGGCCCGGGAGGCTTCGATGGCGGCGTTGAGGGCGAGGAGGTTGGTCTGGCGGGCGATGACGGCGATGAACCGGACGACGTCGTCGACCTTGTTCAGGCTCTCTTGGAGGGTGCGGACGAGTTGGCCGGTGCGGGCGTTTTCGGTGAGCATGTCGTTCGCCGCGGTGTGCGCCGCCTGGATTTTGGTGTCGATGTCCGCGGAAGCGGCACCGACCGCGGTGACCTCGGCGCCGACCTGGTCGAGCTGGGCTGTCACGGTCCGGGAGGTGTGTTCGACGACCTGCCGGGCGTGCCGTTGCGCGGCGTGGTCGGCGGCGGCTCGTTCGGCTTGCGCTTCGGCATGTTCCTGTTCGCGCTGTTGACGTTCGGCGTGCAGTTGGGCGTCGCGTCCGGCGAGGGTGTCGAGCATGGCGTCGATGGAGTGGCCGAGGACCGCGATGTCGTCGGTCCCGGCCGGGTCGATGCGTAGGGTGTGATCGCCGGACTGGACGATGCGTTCCATGGTGCGGCGCAGCGGTCCGACCCGCCGGCGCAGGGTGGACCGGACGGACCACAACAGCGTCACCATGAGCAGGGCCGACGCGGCGGCGACGAACGCGAATAGCCGCAACGCGGTGCGGTCCGCGGCCGCGTGAATGGGGCGGGGCTGGACGCTGTCCAGGACAATCCGGCCGCCGTTGGCGGTGGGGATGGCGGCGTCAACGGCGATGCGGCCAGCGCCGAGCACGGTGGTGCTGACGGTGATCGGCCCGGCAAGGCTGGGCAGTGCCGGTTGCGGCTGGGCACCTGGCCGGGGGCGGGCGGTGAGGGTGACGGGCAGGTTGATCGCGGCGCTGAACGCGGTGAGGCGGGCGTGGTCGAGGCGTTTGAGCAGGATCAGGCCACCGGCTGGAGTGCCCTCACCGGTGTTGGGGAAGGCGCCGAGCCCGCAGTACAGGTAGACGGTTCCAGCGGATACCAGGCCGCAGCTCGCGTGGCCCGCGCCGGCTACCGGGTCGAACAGCCGGCGCACCACGGTGGGGTCGGCCAAGGCTTGGTCCGGCGGCCGGTAGGTGTCGGTGCCGTCGGTCATTCCGCCGACCCGGAGCATTCCGTCGGTGCCGATGCCGAGCACCCCGTCCAGGTCGTTGGCCGTGTGCTGGGTTGCGGGCGGGAAGTCTTCGGCGAACCTGGCCGGGTCGGCGCCGGCGATGTCCTGATATGTGTTGTCCCAGACGGCATTCGTCGCCCCGAACGTGCGCAGCAGCTGGGCCTGGCTGTCCAGGCCGATGCGGATCCGGTCGGCGTCCTGGGCCACCTGTTGGGCCTCCAACTGCTGGAAGGCGCCGGTGGTGATCTGCTGCATCACCAGCAACGCCAACCCCAGCCCGGTCAACGCACCTAGCCCAGGAGCCACGTATCGCCACACACCACGCATGCCGCTCTGTTCGGCGACCATCACCGCAACCTGAGGTCACCAATCCACTCGCCGCAACTGTCCGGCCAACGACCTGGCGAACGGCCCGGCCAGCCGGTTCGCGGGCCGCCGGATCGGTGAGCACGGTACACCGGTTGTCGGGAGTGTCGGTCCGTCTGCCTGCTGCCGCCCAGCTGAGGTGGTCGTACCGTCAGGGTATGGCTGTGCGTGGCATGCCGCTGACGGTCACCATCGGGGCGGCGACCGCTGACCGGCGACAGGTGATCCTCGCCGGATACGTCGACGAGTCGACCGCATCCGTCCTGCTGGCTGCCCTCGACCAGGCTGTGCTCGGCCCGTCCGGAGCCGGGTCTCCGGCGGTGCTCGAAGTGGATATGGCGCAGGTGACCCACTTCTCCCTGGCCGGGCTGCGGGTACTCGACGACGTGCAGCACCGGTCCGGATGTTCGGTGGTATTGCTTGGTGCCGACCGGCAGGTCCGCCGGCTGCTGGAGGTGCTGCACCTCCAAGAACGGTTCGGTCTGCCGAGCGCGCATCCCAGCCGATGACGGCCGAGGCCCCGGGGCTGAGTGCTGCGTCTCAGTGAGACCGACGCCCAGCACGGGACGGGCGCCATGATCATGCGCGTCGTCCACGTCGAGATGCAGACACCGGTCATCATCGACGGCGAACGGTGGTAGACGGTATGCAACTCAGCACCGACGGTATCGAACGCTGCCCCCGCAGCACCCTGGTCCGCAGGCGCAGCCTCCCACTGCCCGGCGTGGCCTCGCTAGGAGGACCGATGCCGCCCCGGTACACCACGGGCGCGGGCTGCCACGTCAGGGTCCAGCCCCTGGATGCCGGGCGCCAGGCCCCTGGTACCAGACGGTGGGTGGGTCCGAGATCGTAGCCACGTTCCGGCGCCGCGGGAGCCATATGGCCATATTTGGTGCCGTGTCGCGCGGCAGGTTCTGTGAACAGACACGGCCGATGCGCGCACCGGATCTTGGCTTCAAGGTGCGGCGTCCGGTTCGGGCGGGATTCGAGGTCTTGGCAGGCGGCTTGCGCCGTGAACTGGCGCGTTGCTGATCGATAGATCCGTCCGCGGATCGCTTGGGAGGCTGGCTGTCAACTGGCGATCATTTGCCTCGATTACGGTTGTCGGGACGCGCCGCTATCGACGGCGGCGTCATGAGCCAACGCCAGATTTGCCGCTTCGCCTGGCGGATGCCCAACCGGGCGAGGCGAGTCAGTACGGATACCGCTTCCCCGGTCGGCTGCTGCTCATATTGGATTCTTGAGGCGGATCGCACTGTCCGCTGCAACCAATTTGGGACGCTCGATCTACCGATCTGAGCGAGGGCGTGCCGATATTCCTGGTGAAGGGCAGGCCCTCCGAACTGGGAACGCCAGGCCGACGCGGACGGTGCGGAGCGGGCGTAAGCCGCCGTGGAGCCCCGCTGCGTCCTAACGTCTTCAGCGCGGTACCGGGCCGTCCTCCTCGACGGCTAGACGGCCGTTGCCGTGGTTGCCGACGGCGGTCTCCCGACGGACCGCCACGACGCGGCCTGCATACTCGGATAGCTCGCGCAAGGCCCTGCAGCACCCGTCGCACGCCGCCCCCGCACGGTGAGGTCCACACCGCCACGGCTGGGCGTTAGCCGGTGGTGTGCCAGTCGGTGACGTGATCTTCGGTCCAGACCTTGGAGTGCGGTCGGCGGTCGCCGTGGACCTCGATGTGCCGGGCCGGGTTTGTTTCGATAATGCCTTCGCGGACGGCGTGGTTGAGTGCGGCGCAGAGGGTGGTGCGTAGGTGCTGCATCGCGGACGGGAGCTGTGGCTGGCCTTTCCGGTTGGTGGTGGCGATCTCGGCGAACCTGGCCCGTAGGAGCGTTCCGTCGAGGTCTGCGAGGCGCAGGGTGCCGAGCCGCGGGAATATGACCTGTTCGACGTCGCGGGTGTCGTGCAGCATGCTCGTGGGTCGCAGATGGGTGCGGGTGGAAAGCCAGTACCGCGCAGCCACAGGTCCACCGTCCAGGACCGGGCGGTGCGTTCCTCACCGGTGGCAGCGAGTCATTCGTCGCGGGCCCGTCGGGCGACGGCCTGGGATGGGTAGCTGCCGCGGCGGACCCGTTCGGAGCGGCCGTGCAGGTGCGGACGGAGGCGTGGAAGCACCACGACCCGTGCGCCTGCTCGCCCAGTCGCGGGCAGCGTTGTTCAAGTCGCCGACCGCACCCGTCTCGACAGCCGGACCGCTTGAAGGTCACACCCTTGCTTGACCGCAGGTCCGTCACCTTTCATCAATGTTGGGCTCAGCATGGCTATGCCGGAACGGTGGTCCGTCGCCCGTCGGAGTGACCGCGGCTCTCCGGTGCAGCCAGACGGTGACGGTGTCAGCATCTGGGCGGGAACCGACGTATCGCTTCGGTCGCCACGCGGGAACGAGTGCAGCCACCTTCATTAGGTATAGGGCGGTGCGGGCCGTGTGTTTCGCTATTCGTAGCTCGGGTAGCGACAGCGACATCACACCGGGAGGCTTGGGGACGGTCCACGCCGATCGGGCACGCTGGTTGGCAGGTCCGCACCTGGCCAGGACGGAGATCTGTTGAGGCGCCGATCCGGCCGGTACCCCGGCGAACGCGTGAGGGCGAACCCTGCCGCCGGTCCGAACGTCCTATCGGGGGTGCTGCTCGGCTTCGGGATCGCCGCGTTCATTGACGAGACGATCTTCCACCAGTTGCTGCACTGGCACCACTTCTATGACAGATCCACCCCCAGTGTCGGGCTCATCTCCGATGGGATCTTCCACGCTCTCGGCTGGTTCGCCACCGTCGCGGCGCTGTTCCTGTTCGCGGATCTGCGCCGCCGGCGGACCTTCGCGCCGTTGCGCTGGTGGGCCGGGGTCCTCCTCGGTGCCGGCGCGTTCCAGCTGTACGACGGCACCGTCCAGCACAAACTGATGCGGTTGCACCAGATCCGATACCACGTGGACCTGGTCCCTTATGACTGGACCTGGAACATCCTCGCCGCTGTCATGATCGTCGCCGGTGTCGTCCTGCTGGTTCGGGACCGTCGCGTCGACGTCCGCCACGGCTGACCGGGCCTGGGTGGTAGAGGCGTTGACCGACCATCTGCATCACCCTGACGGTGCGGGGGCGGGGTTGGTGGGGGTGTGGCTGGCCGTCGCGGTGCCGTTCGGCGCCGCGGTCGGCTACGTCGCCGCCGTGGACCGGGTCCGCCGCCGTGGCGGCGACTGGCCGGGGTGGCGCATCGGTGTGTGGTTTGCCGGACTGTTCACCGCCGCCACGGCGATCCTCGGCCCGGCGGTGGCGGGACGGCACGACTTCACCGCCCACATGGCCGGGCATCTGCTGCTAGGCATGGCCGCCCCGCTGCTGCTGGTCCCCGCCGCGCCGGTCATCCTGACGCTACGCGCGCTCCCGGTCCCCCTCGCGCGGCGTGTGGCCCGGCTGCTGAGCACGCGCCCGGCCCGCGTGCTCACCCATCCGGTGACCGCGGCGGCCCTGAATGTCGGCGGCCTGTGGCTGCTGTACGGCACCGGCCTGTACCAGCAGATGGGCACCCGCCCGTGGCTGCACCTGGCGGTGCACGCCCACATCGCCGCCGCCGGATACCTGCTCACCGCCGCGGTCGTCGGTGTCGACCCGGCACCCCACCGCCCGAACCGCCGGGTCCGCGCCGTCGTGATCGTGGCGTTCCTGGCCGCGCATGACATCCTCGCCAAACACCTCTACGCCCACCCACCCGCCGGTGTGCCGGGCGGCCGGGCGCGGACCGGCGCCCAGCTCATGTACTACGGCGGTGACATGCTCGACTTGGCGCTCATCACGGTCTTCTGCTGGCAGTGGTACCGCGCGGCCGCACCCCGCACCCGCCCGCCACCGCTGCCGTTGGCCTGCCCGCACCCGGCGCCTCGTCGATCGTGATCCGCGCTACGCATCAGAAGGTTAGGGGTTCGAGTCCCTTCGGGCGCGCACCATCAAGAGGCGGTTGACCTGCGGAAGCGCGGGACGACCGCTTCGTTGTTTCTGTCCGCTGTGGACGGTTGGTGCCACGCGGGTGCCACAGTGGTGTCGTCACGCTCTGTGACACCGTCCTGATCGGTGGGGGTGTGACCTGAGACTTCTTGACGTTGGTCGGTCGTGCCGGGGTCGGCACACCTTTCGCGGTTCGCTGGTGGCGCCGGTTCCGGCGGCTCTTGACGCGGATCTTCTCTCGGGTACGGCGGTCGGCAGCGAGGACGAGCTTCGCGGTGGCGTCGGCGCACTTGCGCTGGGCGAGCGGGAGGACGCTGGTGTAGGTGTCGGCGGTGATCACGATGCTGGAGTGCCCGAGCAGGTCCTGCAGCGTCTTGAGGTCCGCACCGGCTTTGTGGGCTAGGGACGGCGCCGTGCCGCAGGTCGTGCAGCCGGACCGGCGGAACACCGACCCGTTTGACGAGGAGCCGGAACCAGCCGCTGGCGTAGCCGGGGTGGATCGGGTTGCCCTCCTTGCCGACGAACACATACCCGGAGTCGCGCCACACCTTTCCGGCGGCGAGTCGACGCTCACGCTGCTGGGCCTGCCGACGGCGGTGCTCGCGCAGCACCTTCACGGTGCGCCGGTCCAGGGCGACCGCCCGCCGCCCGGCGGCGGTCTTCGGTTCGCCCTCGATCACCTGGTAGCCGGCGGTGGTCCGGTTGCGGACGACGAACAGCACGCCGTGCTCGAGGTCGAGCTCCGACCAGCGCAGCCCGCACGCCTCACCCCGGCGCAGGCCGCGCAGGGCGGTGAGCCATCACAGCGCGAACAACGCGTCGTTGGAGATGCCGTGGAGGAAGGTGGCGAGTTGGTCGGCGGTCCAGACCGCGACGGAGGGTCGTTCGCCGGTGCGTTCCCATTCCTCGACGCTGCCGTCGGTCCAGACCTTTGCGTGGGGTTTGCGGTAGGACGAGACCTCGGTGTGTCGGGCCGGGTTGGCGGCGACGACGCCTTCGCGGACGGCGAGGTTGAGCGCGGCGCGCAAGATCGTGCGAAGGTGCTGCATCGCGGAGGCGGACTGCGGCTGGCCTTTGGTGTTGGTGGTCTGCTCGATCTCGGTGAAGACGGCGCGGAGTCGTCGGGTGTCGAGATCGGCCAGGCACAGCCTGTCGAGGTGTGGGATGAGGACTCGCTTGATATCGCGGGTGTAGTGCAGTTTGGTCGTCGGGCGGATGCTGGTGCGGCTGGACAGCCAGTACCGCAGCCACCGCTCCACCGTCCACACATCATGCGCAGGACGTTGTGCGGGCCCGCGGGACCGGGGCGGCCGTCGAACAGGAGGGCGAAGAACTGCGGGGCGGCCGCGTTCGTGCGGCGGATGTCCCACGACCAGTCCAGCACGACCGCCGGGTGGGGCTCCTGCCGGGTCAGGATCGCGTCGAGGGCGCCCGTCACCGCGGCCAGCGAGGGCACGTCCAGGGTCGACTCGCGGTAGGCCGGGGCGCCCTAGCGCACCTTGACCATGGCCAGCCTCGATTCAGTCGCCCGGTGGCTCACGCGGCCGCCGTGAGCCATCTACCCTCTGGCACCGGAGGTCGCCGCTAGCCTCATCGCCGATGCGATCTTCTTCTTTGTATGCATGTCGCCAGACACCATCATCAACCGACTCTCCGATGCCCGGGTGCATGCCCTGTCCGCTGGCAACGAGTCGTGGCTGAGGCGGGCGGCCCAAGCCAGGCTCAACCGCCGTCACCAGTCACTCCTGGGCCGGCGGCGTCCGGTCGACGTCGGGGCTGCGGACCCGTCAGGAGATGGGTTCGACACGAGAGAGCTGGCGGGCAGGTTAGGGGGCCTGTCCGCCAGCGGAAACCCGGAACGCTTCGCCCGAGTGGCGCCCGCCGGATGCGCCTGGATACGAGTCGTGCATCATCCGAAATCCGCAACCGTCGCTGCGCGTGTCACCACTCACGGCCGGTAGACCGGGACGAGGCGCAGCGGCAGGTGCACCCTCGCCGAGGGCACCGCCTTCCGCAGCACGGCAGCCGCCGCGCCAGGCCAGCGCCGCGGCGAGCCGCGCATAGTGGCGGGCCTGACGGTTGTTGCCGGGCAGAACGACCAATCCTGGCCCGCTGCCGACACTGGTGAACTCGATCATCGCGCCATCCACGGAGGTGACCCGATCCATACACAGTCAAGGCTGCCAGACGCCGGCCAGGCGTGCGGGCCCCTCGTCGGTGCGAGCGTGAACCGGTCGACCCGGCTCGCCGCTGCGTTCGGCAGCGATCTGATTGCGCCAGGTTCGAGCACCGAATCTCGTCCGACGTGGTAACGCAGGGAGCTGGCCGTGCCGCGGTATCGTGGCACGGTGGTCTCGGCCTCGGCACGGACAAGCTCGGAACGGCCCTTCTACGCCCTGCACGCCGACGCGTACGACCTGCTGATCACCGATTCTGTGCAACCGTGGGTCGACGCGGTGCATGACGTGCTCGCCGGGGCCGGGCGCTCGACCGCGTTCGTCCTGGATGCGGGGTGCGGCACGGGCCGGCATGCCGCGGGTCTCATCGCGAAGGGTCATCGCGTGGATGTGCTGGACGCGTCGGCCGAGTTGCTGTCGCAGGCCGCTGCCCGGTGCCCGCAGTCGCGGGCGATGGCGGCCGACCTGTGCACCATGCCGGCCTGGCCGCGCTATGACGCGGTGACCTGCCGGGGTGTGCTCAACGACATGATCACCGACGCGGACCGGTCGTCCGCGGTACGGTCGCTGGCCGGCAGCCTCGTGCCCGGGCGGTGTGCTGTTCCTCGATCTGCGCGAGGCAGCGGGTTCCCGGCGGCGGGCCGATGGCGCCCCCCAGTCACGGCAGGTTGACCTTGGTGACGGCGGCCGTTTGACCTTCGTCAGCCGTACGACCTGGAGACGCGGACGGCTGGAGGTCGAGGAGACGTACGAGATGGACAGGCCCGCCATGCCGTCGCAGGTGTCACACTACAGCTTCACCATGCGACCCTGGACCGAGCCGGAACTCCGCGACGTCCTGCGCGACAGTGGCCTGCGCGACGTGCGGATCAGCGCCGGCGTCGGCCGTCGTACCCCGGACCGCTGGTTCGTGGTGGCCCACTGACCGGCTCACGCGGCGGGTGCGGGCGCCGGCCGCTACGGTGATGCATATGCCGAGCTTGGTCGATCCCGCACTTGCGGCCGGATCGCTGCGCAGCCTCACACAGCCTCGACTGGCTGTCGACGACGACCTGGTGCTGCGCCCGTGGCGCGCCGACGACGACGACGCAGCCGCCGTCCGTGCCGCGTTCGCTGCCCCCGACATTCAGCGCTGGCACATGCGCAGGATCGACAGCGACGACGAAGCCCGCCAGTGGGTGGCTGCCTGGGCCACGACGTGGCCGGCTGAGACCGATGCGGGCTGGGCCGTCGTGCGCACCGGCGACGATCGGGCGATCGGCCATGTCAGTCTGCGCACCATCGCGTTGTTCGCGGCCCAGGCGCAGGTGTCCTACTGGGTCATACCCGCCGCGCGCGGTGCCCGCGTGGCGACGAGGGCGACCCTCACACTCGCCCGGTGGGCATTCCAGGTGCTCCGGCTGCATCGCGTGTTCCTGTTGCACTCGACCGGCAACCCGGCGTCCTGCAACGTTGCGACGAGGTGCGGGTTTCCCGCCGAGGGCACCCTGCGCGGATATCTGCTGCACGCCGACGGCTGGCACGACATGCACCTGCACGCCCGCCTGTACACGGACCCGGCAGACCGATTCGTACACCGCGACAACGCCATCAACGCTGTGGTCTCGTTCGTCGACCAGGAATAGACGGACCTGCGGCATCCGCACATCGGCTACTTATTTGCTGGATCTACGACCGCAGCCCGGCCAGATGAGTGAGTCGATCTTGGCTTGTCGCGAGGCGCACGACCGGCGGTCGGGGATTCGTAGCCCATGCCGCAGCGATCGCGTTGTGTTCCGGTGGTGATCGGATGTAGCGCAACCGTTCAGCACGCCGGGCACCGTTTCGGCATGCGCACCCATCGATCGCCCATGCTGCTCCCGCCGATGAGCTGCTCGGGGGTGTGGCCGAGCAGGGCGGCGTAGGCCGGGTTGACGGCCAGGAGGGTGCCGTCGAGGGCGCGGATGATCTGCCCAACGGCGGAGTTGCTGAACTGGCCTTTGAACCGTTGTCCGGATGCGGCGAGGGCACGCTCGGCGGCCCGCTCCGCGGTCACATCGGTGTTGATCTCCAACACCGACCCGGCCAGGTCGGCGCCTGCAGCGGGCTGTGCAGCGCCGACGGTGGTGTCGAGGTGCAGGACCTGCCGGCTGAGGACGGTGACGGTGCGGCCGTCCGCGGTGACGTGGTCCAGCTGCCCGTCCCAGCGGCCGTCTTCGCGCAGCGTGCGGGTGAGGTCGGCGGCGGTGCTGCCGTGCGGGAACCGGGTTGCCAGGAGCCGATGGCTGCTCTCGCCGGTGGCGGCCGACAAGGCCCAGCCGTAGAGTTCTTCGGCGCCCCGGTTCCACCACCGGATGGGTCCGTCGAGGTCACGGACGAGGACCGTGGCCGGGATGAGCTCGAGCAAAGTGGCCTGGCGTTGCAGCTGGGCCAGGGCAGCACGACACGTCGGTGACGTCTTCACCTGGTCGACCGCATACCGCGGCGCACCGTGCTCGTCAGGGGCGATGGCGACAGCGACGGTGACCCAGACTGTGTGGCTGTCCTTGTGCCGGTAGCGCCGTTCGATGGTCACGATGTCGCAGGTGCCGTCGATGAGCTGGTGGAAGAGGTCGGCGGTGCTGTCCACGTCGTCGGGGTGCTGCAGGTCCCGGAACGTCATGGTGCTGAGTTCGGCGGTGCTGTAGCCGGTGATCCGGGTCATGGCCGGGTTGGCGTGCAGGTACCGGCCGAACTCCGCGGGGTCGACGCTGGCCAGGGTCAGGCCGAGCGGGGAGTTGTCGAACGCGACCTGGAAGCGGGTTTCGCTGGCCTGCAGCGCGGTGAGCGCGGCGGTGCGTTCGGCGAGCAGGTTCGCGGTGCGGGCGGCGTCGTCGGCGTGGCGCAGCGCGGAGCTGAGGCTGTCGGCGAGCAGGCTCAGCTGCTGCTCGTCGGTGTCGTCGAACGCGCCGGCCCGGGTGGCGGCGACCGTCAACGCGCCGACGGGTCGGTGCGGGTGTCGGTGCAGTGGGCGGGTTCGCCGGTGACCAGGACGGTGCTGCTGATCGAGCCGACGACCGGGACCCGGGTGCCGAGCGCGGCGGTGAGGGTGCCGGCGGTGGCCGCGTACCGCATCGTGTCGCCGTCGAGGAGTTCCACGGCGACGCCGTCGGCGGCGGGGAAGAGGCGGGTGGCGCGTTGGGCGACGACGGCGATCGCGATGTCGCGGTCGGCGGCGGCCGCGGTCACCTCCCGTTGCACCAGCAGCAGCTCGCGCATCCGCTGCGTCTCGCGTTCGGCGGCGTGCTGGCGGGCGGCGGTGGCCTCGGCGTGGCTTAGCGCCCCGGTCAGCGAGTCGGCGAGCAGCTTCAGTTGCTGCTCGTCGGTGTCGTCGAATGCGCCCGGCCACCGGCTGCGCACCGACAGGACCCCGAGGGGCCCGTCGGCGCCGAGCAGCGGCGCGACCATGAACGACCCGACGCGCGCGGCGGCGACGACCGCCGCCGCGACCCGGCCGTCCCGGGCAGGGTCGTTGCAGCGTTGCGTGGTCGCGGTGCGCATCGCCAGCCCGGCCAGGGACCCGGTCACCGGCACCGGCGGACGGTCGGCGGGCACATCACCGCTCGCGGTCGCCATCGACAGCGTCGTGCCGTCGGGGTCGAGCAGGTGCACGGAGGTGGCGTCGTTGGCGTCGATGACCTGCAACGCCCCGTCGGCCATCGCCTGCAGTATGGTGTCGCGGTCACCGGCCGCCGAGGTCACTTCCCGCTGCCCCGCGATCGTGGTCCGCAGCCGGGCCGTCTCCCGCCGCGCCCGCGCGGTCGCGGCCACGGTCGCAGTGATGTCCTCGGCCTGGAACGCCCAATGCGCAACGCCGCCCGAGCCGGAGCTGGGGCCGGGGGATCGCAGTCAGGCTCAGGCGAGCCCACACGATGCTGCCGTCGGGACGGACCTGTCGGATGCCGAACCGGGCGACCAGGCCCGGCTGCTGCCTGGTTCGCCGTCGCTGCTCCTCGCTGCGGCCGAGATCGTCGGGGGTGGATGAAGTCGCGGTCGCGGTGGCCGGGCACCTCGTCGAGGCTGCGGCCGAGCACGGCCGCCCAGGTCCGCTTCGCTCCAGCCGAGCCGGGACCAGGCGGTGTTCGCGCGGACCACCCGACCGGCCGGGGTGGACACTAGTGTCCCGCGTCAGAAATTCGTCGGCAAAATCGTGCGAGTGACTCGAGGATCTCTTCGGCGGTCTTGGTCCAGATGAACGGTCGTGGATTGCTGTTCCAGTCGGTGATCCACGATCGGATGTCTGCTTCGAGTGACTGCACGCTCTTGTGGGTGCCGCGGCGGATCTTCTGCTCGGTGAGGAACCCGAACCACCGTTCGACCTGGTTGATCCAGGATGAGCCGGTCGGGGTGAAGTGCATGTGGAAGCGGGGGTGCCGGGCGAGCCAGGCGCGGATCTGCGGGGTCTTGTGCGTGCCGTAGTTGTCGCAGACCAGGTGCACGTCCAGATCGGCGGGCACGGTCTTGTTGATGGTGGTCAGGAACTTCTTGAACTCCGCGGCCCGGTGCTGGCGGTGCAGTTCGCTGATCACGGTGCCGTCGGCGATGTTGAACGCGGCGAACAGGCTGGTGATCCCGTTGCGGTGGTAGTCGTGGGTGCGCCGCTCGGGCATGCCGGGCATCATCGGCAGCACGGGCTGGGACCGCTCGAGAGCTTGGATCTGGGACTTTTCATCGACACACAGCACGACCGCCCGCTCCGGCGGGTTGTGATACAAGCCGACGACGTCGACGACCTTCTCGATGAACTGCGGATCGGTGGACAGCTTGAACGTCTCCGCCAGGTGCGGCTTCAATCCGAAGTCCCGCCAGATCCTGCCGACCGTGGACTTCGACATCCCGGACCGTTCCGCCATCGACTTACGCGACCAGTGCGTGGCGTTGCGCGGCGTCTGCTCCAACGTCGTCACCACAACCTGTTCGATCCGGTCAAGGCCGATCGACGGCGGCCGCCCCGGCCGCTGCTCATCAATCAACCCATCGAGGCGGATCGCCACGAACCGCCGGCGCCACTTGCTGACCGTGTCCGGATGCACGCCCAAATTCGTTGCCACGTCGGCGTTCGAGGCACCTTCAGCACACGCCAGGACAATCCGCGCCCGCATCGCAAGCACCTGCGCCGTCTTCGCCCGCCGCGACCACCGAACCAGCACGGATCGCTCTTCATCAGTCAGCACCAGCGGGGTAGTGGGACGCCCGGTCCTCGGCATCCCACCATCCTACTCACACTTAACCGACGAACTTTTGACGCAGGACACTAGCAGCAGGTCGGGCGTGGCCGACACGATCGCGTCGAGCAGCTCACGGTCATAGCGCTGCTCGGTGACGTCGACCAGCTGCACCAGCGGCTGTCGGCGGCGCGCCCCGTTCGCCCGGCAGGACCGCCACCACCAGCAGGCACCACACGTGCTGCCCGTCGCGGCGTACCAGCCGCTGGTGGACCTGGTAGGGCGGCGCCCGGCCGGCCAGCAGCTGCCGCATCCGCAAACCGTGACCGGTGAGGTCTTCGGCCGGGATCAGTCATCCCACGTCCGCGCCGGACAGGTCGTCGCCGACAAAGCCGAGCAGGGCGGTGGCCGCCGGGTTCGCCTGCGCCACGATCCCGTCGAGGCCGAGCAGGACCACACCGGCCGGGGCGGCGGTGAACACGGACCGGAACCGAGCGGCGCGCTCTGCGAGGGCATGCTGATCACCGGAGTCCACCGACTCGAGCACCACGTACGGGGCGTTGCCGGCGTCGTGCGTGATCACCGCCGGATGGTCACCCACACCCGCGTGCTGTTGTAGTGGTGCAGCTGCCGCTCGACGACGATCTCCCGCTGCTGCCCGCGGGCCAGCCGCTCTAGCATCGCCTGCACCGGCGGCCGGTCGACCGGGTCGAACACCGCCAGGGCGGACCGGCCAAGCACCTCCTGCCGCGTGGAGCCGACGAGGGTACAGAACGCGGCGTTGACCTCGACCAGGTCAGTGAACGACGCCGGCGCCAGACTCGCCACCGCCTTGGCCACACACTGTGCTCGAACGCCTCGGCGAGCAGCCGCGCCCGCGAACGCTCGTCGAGCCGCTGCAGCAGACCGACCCTCACCCCTGCCTCATCGACCACCACCCCGGCAACTTGAGCCACCGACACCCTCGGACAGCAGAACGGCACTGGACATGGCCGCACGCCCCCAGATGCGGACCGCGCTGGTAGAGCGTGACCTGGATCACAGGTAACGCTGTAGCCGCACACAGCCCGGCCATGCGCGAGACGCGGCGGTGGCGACGAGCCGGGCGCCCGCCGTCGCGGCCGACGCCGGCGCAGGCAGCTCTCAGCGCGCGGCGAGGTCCATGATCGCCGCAGCGATGTCATCGAGGGCAAGGACCTGGCTGACCTTGCCGGTGGCGATCGCCGCCTCCGGCATGGCGAACACCGCGGACGTGGCCTCGTCCTGGGCGAGGACCGTGCCCCCGCAGTGCACCACCGCCCGGACCCCGGCCTGCGCGTCATGCCCATAGCCGGTCAGGACCACCGCCAGCGCGCGCGGGCCACAGGTCACCGCCAACGTGGCCAGCAGCAGGTCCCCCGACGGCCGGGCCGGCGGCAACGAACCCGTCTCGATCAGCGCGATCCGCGCCCGCGACGTCACCAGCAAGTGCCGTCCCGGCGGCACCACCAGCACCACACCCGGCTGCATCACCATGTCCGGCTCCGCCAGCTCCACCGGCAGCCGGGTCCGCCGACCCAACACTCGCGCGAGCTCATTGACCCGGTGCGGAGCCTGATGCAGGGCCACCAGCACCACTGCGGCCAAATCCTCGGGCAACGGCTCCAGCACCCGCAGCAGCGCCGCCACCCCACCAGTCGAGGCAATGATCGCCACGACCGGGAACTCGACCGGAAACGGGTCGCGATCAGCGCCACCCGCTGCCGCGCCAACGCGCGTCACGGCCGGCTCGATCCCTGCGGCCGCACCGTTCATCCGCTCAGCGTACGGGGTTCTGTCGCGAACCCATACCTCCGGGCAACGTGGATCCGCGCCATCGCGCACGGCGGCACCGCCCGGGTCCCTCCATCGGCCGGACCTTCGCCCTGGTCCGATGTGGCGACTCGACGCGGCGTCGCCGCGCCTGGCCGCGAAGCACGAGGAGCGACCCGTCGAGCCGGCGACCAGCACGCCGGTGGCGGGGTCCAGCGTGCGGTGCGGCCAGCTGCGGCCTCCCAGCTCGCGTACGTCACCGGTGCGATGGTCCACCTGCGCCGGGCGTCGGCCTCCTGGATTGATGCCGATGGCGCCATCGCCGCGGGCGGGTGCCAGCCGTCACCCCCGCCCCTGGGGACGCCGGCCGGCCGAAAGCATGATGCCGCAGCTGACGGTTCGAATAGCGGGTGACCCGCCGTTCGCACCATGTCCTGCGCCATGCGCCAACGCGGGGTCCGCCGCGGTTGGGGATCGCCGCTCGCCGTGCGCACTATGGGGCCGGCACACCCCAGCCGGCTCCATATCCGGGCATGATGAGAGGCACGATGAACACGGCAGGCATGACCGCCCTGAACAGCCTCGCCGGGCGACTGCACCACGCCAAACCCGAGGACCTGCCAGGTATCGCCGAGGACACCGCGACCAGTCTCGGCGCCACCGCCACCACCCTGTGGCTCGTCGACTACAACCAGATCGACTTGTTCGCCAAGGTACCGGCGATCCGGGCGGCCCCCGACCCGATCCCGATCGATGGCACCATCGTCGGGCGCGCGCCTACAGCATCGGCGCCACCACCCGCGTCGCCAGCGGCGAAATGGGCGGCGAGCAGTGGTGGCTCCCGATCGTCGACGGTGCCGAACGCGTCGGTGTCTTCGAGGTCACCCTCAGCCATGCCGCGGCCGCCGATCCGGATGTGCACAGGAATCTGCAGACCCTCGCGACGCTGCTCGGGCAGATTCTCACCGCCCGGCACAGCTACGGCGACGCCATGGAACGCACCCGCCGCCGGTTCCCGATGCAGCTCGCCGCGGAGATCATCTGGACTCAGTTGCCGCCGCTGACGTTCGCCACCGACCACGCCACCGTGGCGGCGATCCTCGAACCGGCCTACGACGTCGGCGGCGACGCGTTCGACTACGCCGGCAACGGCGACACCCTTCATGTCGCGCTGATCGACGCCGCCGGGCACGGCATCGAGGCCAGCACGCTGACCGCCCTGGCGCTCAGCGCCTACCGCAACGCCCGCCGCTGCCTCGACCTCGCCGACTCTTACCGCTCGGTCGACAAGTGGGTCAACGCCCAGCACCCCGGCAGTTTCGTCACCGTGATCCTCGCCGAACTCGACACCACCACCGGCCTGTACCGCGAGATCAGCGCCGGGCACCCCGGCGAACTGCTGCTGCGCAACGGCAGCTGCATCGCCGAACTCCAAGCGCCGACCGCCATGCCCCTCGGCCTGGGCGACCTCGCTGACCCGATCCCCGCCGTCGCCGAGCTCACCCTCGACACCGGCGATCAGCTGCTGCTCTACACCGACGGCGTCGTCGAGGCCCGCACCGACGCCGGTGACCTCTTCGGCGTGCAACGCCTCGCCGAATTCGTCATCAGAGCTCTCGCGGATCAACTCCCGGCCGCCGAAACCATGCGCCGGCTCGTCCACGCCATCCTCGCCCACCAACACGAACGACTCCAGGACGACGCCACCGCCGTCCTCCTCGAATGGAACAGCGCACCCGTGCCCGCGGCTGCCGGTCCGTACGTCCTGAACACCAACAGCCGGCCGGCCACGCAACCCAGGCCCTCGACGGATCTGTGGCGCTGACCGGAGCCATCAGGACCGGGTGACCGGCGACGGCGCTTCTGCGGCGCTGTGCGGCCGACCGCGGCAGGAGGCACGACGGCACCGGCATCAGCACCGTGACACTCGATGCCGAGCTGCTGCCGTACGGGTCGGCACGACTGGCGCCGGCCCGAGAGCGTCGGGGCTGCGGCGCGGCGACCGTGGTCAACCGGGCCAGTATCCGGTGGTGCGGCGCACGGCGATGGCGACGGCGCCAGCCCGTCTACGGCGGCTTGACGATGGCGAAGATGGCGCCTTGCAGGGCCGCCGCGGCGAGGATCTCGCCCCAACCGCGGTCCTCGTCAGTGGCGTTGGGTGCGTCGTCGTCGTGGCCGGCGAGCCGCCGGACCTGCTTGAAGATCGCACCGGCGGCTGCGCCGGCGGCGACGCCGAGGAGCTACCCGACCGGCTTGTACGCGAGTTTGCCCACCCAGCCGCTCACCGGCGCCGTTCCCACACGCCGGCCGCGACGAGCGCCGCAGCGACGACTACCGCACCGCCGAGGACCGCGAGCGTGACCGGCGGCGTAGCCGCTGCCATCGATGCGGGTCACCGACGGCGGCGCTGACGGTGCGGGCCTGGTGGGCGGTCGCGACGGCGGCAGTGGTGGCCTGCTCGCGGACGCGGTCGGCGGCGACCGCGGTGCGCGCTCGGATGCGGTGGGCCAGGTCGGTGGCGGCGTCTGCGGCGCGGGTCTTGAGGTCGGCCTTCGCGGCGAAGGCTTCGACGGTCGCGCCGAGCGCGGCTCGGGTGGCGGCGATCTCGGCCCGCAGCTGATCCGGATCGGCAGGTGCGCTGATGGTGGTCATGCCGTCCGTCCCGTGACTCGTCACGTCGTCCTGCCGTGTGCATGCCCTGGTCATCGGGTAACAAACGTCGATCTGTGGAGGTGCAGCGTGCGTGCGGGGTCAGCCGGCGAGGAGGCCGTTTCGGAGTGTGGTGAGGGCGCCAGCGAGCAGGCGGGAGACGTGCATCTGGGAGATGCCGAGCTCGGTGGCGATCTGGGACTGGGTGCAGCCGCCGTGGAAGCGCATGGCCACGATCGTCTGTTCGCGGGCGGGGAGCCGGGCCAGCAGCGGCCGCAGCGCTTCCCGGGCCTCGGCGAGTTCCAGGCCGGTGTCGTCGTGGCCGAGCATGTCCCCGAGCACGGTCACCCCTTGGTCGTCGCCGCCGACCGGCGCGTCCAGGGACAGCGCCTTGTAGGCGGAGCCGGCCTCGAGGGCTTCGATGACCTCTTCTTCGGTGGCGTCGACGGCCGCGGCGAGATCGGCGACGGTCGGCGACCGGCCCAGCGTGTGCGTCAAAGTCTCGGTGACCCGGTTAATCTGCTGGCGCAGCTCCTGGACCCGGCGGGGAACGCGGACGTCCCAGCAGCGGTCGCGGAAGTGCCGCTTCAGCATGCCGGAGATCATGGGGATGGCGTAGCTGGTGAACGCCGCGCCGCGGGTCGCGTCGAACCCGTCGACCGCCTGGATCAGGCCCACGTTGGCGACCTGGACGAGGTCGTCGAGGGGTTCGCCGCGGTTGCGGAACCGCTGCGCGAGGTACTTGGCGAGCGGCAGGTAGAGCTCGATGAGCCGGCCGCGGACGCGGTCGCGGTCCGGGCTGCCGTCGGGCAGATCGCCCAGCAGCGACAGCAGCGCGAGCGCCACCGCGTCGGTCTCCTCGCGCGAGGCCGGCCGGATGCGGGTCAGGCGCGCGGCATCCTGCACGAGGTCAGCTCGGGAATCGTGGAGTGTGGGCGCGGTAACGGCCATGTGGTAACCCTTCACGGTCAGCAAGGTGCTGGAGGTCGGCGGGCTGCGGCCGGGAGCGGACGGGCATCCGGCGGTGACAGCGGAACGGCAACCGACGCCCATTGCTTGAGCGCGCAGTGTTCGCAACATCCGTACAGGCGGGTTCGATGGGAAGGTGTCGTGCCGCCGCTGCTGGACGGCATCCCCTGGTGCGCCCCGGCATGTGACAGCCGGGTTTGAACCCTCGTTCAACCATACCGGGACTGATTGCGTTGGCAACCGTGCCGCGCGTGCCTTATTGCATTTGGGATCGCAGGCTCGGGGCGGCGTCGGCCCAGGGGATCTCGGTGCTGTCGCGGCGCAGGATCCGCCGGGCGAGGACTTCCAGGAGCCATGGCCCGCTGACCTGGTCGCGTTCGTAGCCGAGGAGCCGGCCCCAGGGGCCGCGAGTGACGATGACGGCGACGATGGCGCCGTTGTCGGTGATGAGGTCGGCAACGCGGCCGAGATGTCGGCCGTCGGGGCCGGTGACGGTCCGGCCGATGAGGTCGCTCGCGCGCGGTGCGGCAGGAGTGGGTTCAGTTGCCGGCACGGTCAGCTCCCGGGATGCGGGCGATGAGGTGCTCGCGCAGCCACGTCTCCAGCGACGGCTCAGTGAGCAGTTCGCGGCGCACGGTGAGCCGGACGGCGTTGTCGTCGGCGATACGGTCGGTGTTGACAATGTCCCAGGGGATGCGCAGCGGGTCGGGGCTTTCGGCCGGGTGCAGCCGCCCGGCGATGCCGGAGATCCACCGGCCGAGGTGCCCGCCGAGGCGGCGGCCGAGGGCCTGCGGGCCGACGAGGAGCGCGGCGATGTGCGGGACGCCGTCGGTGTCGATGGCGAGCTCGACGTCGTCGACCTTGCCGACGGACTCGCCGGCGAGGTCGATGATCTGGCGGTCGAGCAGGTCGAAGCCGATCAGGATCGGCATGCTCAGCCTCCCATTCCGGTGAACAGCATGAGCGGGATCGCGGCCACCGCGACCACGACGATGATGACCAGGTAGAGCAGGCCGAGGCTGTTGGCGAGCCGGCCGTTGACCCGGTCGCCGAGGTAGTCGCGGTCGTTCGCGACGACCAGGATCGGCAGGTAGGTCAGCGGCAGGACGACCGCGCTGAAGATGAGGGTGTACTCAGTGAGCTGCACCGGATCGATCATCGTGGCGAGTGCGGCCACGCCGATGAGGACGCTGACGAGGACGACAGTGTGAAACCGGGCCGCCTGAGTGGGTTTGAGGCGCTTGCCCCACGACCAGCCGAAGTACTGCGCGATGGTGTATCCGGCCGACAGGCCGGTCTCCATCGCGGCGCCGAACGTCGCGGCGAAGAAGCCGAGGATGGCCACGGCCAGGCCGAGTTTGCCGGCGGCGAGGATCACCGGCAGCGCCGACTGCCCGATCGTGTCGACCCGGACACCGAGAGGGTGGAATACGGTCGCGGCGGTGGCCATCAGCGCGAGGGACAGCAGCCCGCCGAGCGGGAACCCGATGAAGACGTTGGCCTTGTTGACGGTGAGGTCCTTGCTCGTCCACCGTTCCTCGACACCACCGGAGGAGAAGAAGAACACCTCGTACGGGGTCAGCGCGGCCGCGAACAGGGCGACGGCCTGGAACGCGTACGTCCCCCAGTTCTCGCTGCCCGGCGGGCCGGGATGGGACGCCTGCCGCCACAGGTCCGGCCAAGGAGTGTCCAGCCGGAACAGCGCCACGACGAAGATCACCAGGGTCAGGCCGAGCAGGCCGAAGACCCGCTCGATGGTCTCGAACTTCGTGCGCCACAGCACCACCCACGCCACGAACCCGATGACGGGGACGAACAGCAGGTAGTTGACGCTCGTGGCCAGCTGGAGGGCCAGGGCGACACCCCCGAGCTCGGCGCCGAGGGTCAGCACTGTGACGAGGTAGGAGCCGGCCAGGTTGAGCAGGCCGATCCGCGGGCCGAGGCGCTCGCGGACCAGGTCGAACACGGGCCGGCCGGAGACGGCAGCGACCCGGCCGGCCATCTCGGCGTACACACAGATCCCGATGACACCGACGACCACGACCCCGGCCAGGGACATCCCGAACCGGGCCCCGGCCTCACTGTTCGCGACGATGTCGCCGATGTCGACGAACCCGCCGATGGCGGTCAGAATGCCCAACGTGATCGCGAGGGTCTGCCTGAGCTTCACGCCGCTCACCCGTTCTCGTCGGTGAACACCTTGAGCCGCCCGGCGAGCGCGCGCAGTCCGTCGGTGTGCGCCGGGTCGGCCGCGGTGTCGCCGAGCCGGGCGACGGCCTCGCTCAGCAGCGGCAGGAGCCGGTCCCGCAGCGCCGTCGCGGTCGCGTCCGGCGGCGGCAGCTCGGCGAAGTCCTTGACCGCGGAGCCGAGGCTCTTCGTGCTGTCGTCGAGCATGACCGTCGCGTACAGACGGGTCGCCTTGCCGTCGCGGACCGCGCCGCCGGTCAGGTCCGCGGTCAGCAGTGCGTCGTGTGCGGCCTGGGCCGTTGTGACCGCCGCGACCCGGAAGTCGTGGAAGTCCGGCGGGCGCACCGAGCAGTAGCCGAGCAGCCCGCACGCGACGACCAGCAACCCGGCCAGCGCGGCGGCCACGATCCGAGGTCGCATACGCGCGTCATACCCCACCGCTCGCCCGCCCAAAACCAGGGCGGGGCTGGCGGGCAGCCGCCGAGCGGAGCGGGGTGCGGGGTGCGGGGTGGAGTAGGCTCGCGGCGCGGGTCTGCTGAGACCGGCAGGCTGGCATCTGGTCGCTGGAGGTGCCGCTCGTCGGGCACACTTCGGCAACGCCCCACCCCATGGAGGGACCAATGGAGACCGACCGGTCGCTGCTGCAGGTACTCGTGGTGGAGGACGACCCCGGCGACGTCGCACTGATCGAAAGCGCCTTCGACGAGCACAGTATCCGCAGCACCCTGCACCACGTCACCGACGGCGGCGAAGCACTCGCCTTCCTCAACCACGACGACCCGTACGGCGACGCACCCCGCCCGGACCTGATCCTGCTCGACCTGAACATGCCCCGCGTCGACGGCCGGCAGGCCCTGGTCATGATCAAAACCGATGCGCGGTTCAAAGCGATCCCGACGATCGTGTTCACCACCTCGTCTGCGGATGCCGACATCACCGCCAGCTACGACGCCCAGGCCAACGCCTACGTGACCAAACCCATCAACCTCGACGACTACGACCGGGTGATCATCACCATCCGCAACTTCTACGGCCACACCGTCGCGCTGCCCCGCCGGACCCCGGACGACCAGACCACCTGATCGCCCACGCCCGGCAGCGACGACCACACAAGCCCGGGCGGGGCGGATTCTAAGGGTGATCGCAACACCTGATCTGTTCAGGAGTTGCTGTGCCTCAAGTACGTCGACCGCGGAAGGCGCCCGGGCCTCCTGCGTTGACTGAGAAACGTGATCACTATCTTCGCCTGATGGCGCAAGGTATCAACGCCGAGGCATGTCGCATCGTCGGCGTGCATCGTGAAGCCGGCAATCGATGGAGCACGGTCGCACGGTCGTCGACCGAGCTGGCCAGGTCCATACCTATGCACCGATTGTCGGGCCGCGGCAGCACATCAGCGCTCGGTTCCTGTCCGAAGACGAGCGGATCACGATCGCGGACCGCTTGGTCCACGGCGCCAGCATCCGCGCGATCGCTGCTGAACTCGGCCGCAGTCCCTCCACCATCAGCCGCGAGGTGCGTCGCAACAGTGATCCACTCAGCGTCGTCTACCACCTGTTCCGCGCACACCAGCGAGCGCGAGGTCGACGGGCGCGCCCGAAAGCTGCCAGGCTCATGACTGAGGTCGATCTCCGCCAGTTCGTCCAGCACCATCTCGAACGGCGATGGAGCCCAGAGCAGATCGGCAACGTGCTCCCCATGAGGTTTCCCGATCAGCCACGTATGCGAGTCGCACCAGAAACCATCACCAGTCCCTCTGTCGAGGACATGGTGAACTCCGACGCGAGCTGACGCGATCGCTGCGCACCGGCCGGCTCCGCCGGAAACCCCGCCGGCGGACCGGTCAGCGTGCCACCCGGTTCATCGGTGCCGAGAAACTCAACAGTCACCGGCCTCCAGCGGCCGTCAGCCGCGCCGAGCCCGGACATTGGGAAGGCGACCTGATCCAGGGAACCAGCAACCGCTCCGCCATCGCCAGTCTCGTTGAACGCTCCAGCCGCTTCGTGATGCTGCTGCACCTTCCTGATGGCCACAACGCCGAGCGAGTCCGCGATGCCCTCAGCACAGCGACGTCTAGCCTCCCGACGCACTTGGTTCGCACCCTCACCTGGAATCAAGGCGTGGAAATGGCGCGCCATCACGAATTCACCGCCGCCACCGGCATCCCCGTCTACTTCTGCGATCCCGCCAGCCCCTGGCAGCGCGGCACCAACGAGAACGCCAACGGACTGCTTCGCCAGTACTTCCCGAAAGGCACCGACCTCAGCATCCACACCGCCGACGACGTGACCGCAACCGCCGCCGAGCTGAACAACCGCCCCCGCCGGACACTCGATTGGTCAAGCCCCGCCGAGCGGTTTGCTGCACTCACCGGCACAACCGGCTGACCTGCGCTGTTGCGACCACCACTGGAATCCGCCCTCCCCGCAGGCGGCCGTTTAGCGCTTCGCTGGTGGCCATGGTTCTCCCCATGGACGGCCAGTTACCTCCCCGCTGGTCATGAGCTGATGCCGGTCGGCGAGGGTCGGCGGCGTGAAGAGCGGCAGGGAGATCGTGGAAATCTTGGAGGCTTACGACCTCACGGGCAGTTACCGTGCGGTGGCCGAGCTGGCGGGGTGTGACCACCACACCGTGGCCCGGTATGTGAAGTTGCGCAACGAGGGCCGCGGTCCTGAGGAGCGGACGCAGCGGGCGCGTCCGATCGACGAGTTCATGGACAAGATCGAGGAGCTGGTGGCCCGTTCGGGTGGGCGGGTCCGGGCGGATGTGGTGCATCGGCGGATCACCGCGATGGGGTTCACCGGCGGGGAACGCACGACCCGGCGGGCGGTCGCGGCGGTGAAGCAGGCGTGGCAGGCGGGCCGGCGACGGGTGTTCCGGCCGTGGGTCGCCGAGCCGGGATTGTGGCTGCAGTTCGACTGGGGAGAAGGCCCGCGCATCGGCGGGCGGCGCACGGCGTTGTGGTGCGCGTGGCTGGCCTGGTCGCGGTTCCGGGTCGTGATCCCGGTGTTGGACAAGACGTTGCCGACGATCGTGGCCTGCCTGGACGCGACGCTGCGCCGGGTCGGTGGGGTTCCGGCCTATGTCCTGACCGACAACGAGAAGACGATGACCGTCGAGCACGTCGCCGATATCGCGGTCCGCAACCCGGAGATCGTGCAGGTCGCCCGGCATTACGGGTGACGATCCGAACCTGCGTCCCGGCCGATCCGCAGTCCAAGGGCGGGTCGGAGAACGCGGTGAAGATCGCCAAGGCGGACCTGGTGCCCACGACGGCGAACCTGCTGGACGACTACCGCTCGTTCGCGGAGCTCGAGGTGGCCTGCCGCGAGTTCAGCGACCACGTCAACGGCCGCGTCCACCGCGAGACCCGCCGCCAGCCCGCTGAAGCGCTGCTGGAGGAGCGGGCTCGGCTGCATCCGTTGCCGCAGCAGCCGTTCACGGTCGCGTTCGGCACCACCCGCCGAGTGAACTGGGACTGCACCATCTCCGTTGACGGGGTCCGTTACTCGGTTCCGCACCAGCTGGTCGACACGAGGGTCTGGGCCCGGTTCCACGGCGACGAACTCATCGTCACGGCGGTCACCGGCACCGGCCCGGCCGAGGTCGCCCGCCACCCCCGGGCGCAGCCGGGCAGTCCGTCGATCCTCGACGAGCATTACCCGCCCCGGGCCCGCCGGTCCGACTTGGAGGACCGCACGCCCCGAGCTCACACGGCCGAGGAGGCGGCGTTCCTCGCGCTGGGCCCGGGTGCTGCGGCCTGGCTGGTCGAGGCCGGCGCGGCCGGGGTCCGCCGAGTCCGGCGCAAGATGGCCGAGGCCGTGGCCCTGGCGAAGCTCCACGGCGTCGCCGCGGTCGACCAGGCGCTCGGCGTCGCGGCGCTGGCCGGCCGGTTCGCCGACAACGACGTCATCCGCATCCTGGCCCACCAGCGCGACCACGACACCGAACCGACCCGCGCCAGCGAAACCCACAGCCTGCAACCCGGCACCTCCGCCTGGGCCGCGTTCGGCACCACCACCTCGAATCCGACTGGAGACCAGGCATGAGCATCACCGGGCTGCGCCCGGTCACCGGCGCCGCCGGCGACCCACTCGCCGAGGCCATCGAGCTGACCGACGGCTGAAGCTGCCCCACATCCGCCGGGCGATGGCCGACCTGATCCCGACCGCGAAAGCGCAACGCTGGGACCCCGCCGAGGTCGTCCGGGTCCTGCTGCGCTGGGCGGCTGCGGCCTGGCGTGCCGGGCCTGCACCGTGGGGATCTGGCTCGTCGACCAGGACTTCGCGCTCGCGATGCTGCACGACGCCGCACCGGCGGTCCAATCGGGCTGCAGCTGTCGCTGGCTGCCGAACGTGCCGCTGTCGGCCGCGCAGCCCGATCCGCCGGTCCGGCTGGCTACCGATTGATCGGAAGCCGTAGACATGGGCCTGGTGGCGGCCGGAGCCGATCCTCGACGGCGACCCGGTGATGTGCACACCGCAGTGCCCGGGCAGCTGATGCTGTTCCGCCGTCCGCATCGTTGACCATCGCCGACGCGCAGTGGTGCCGGGACCGATCAGCCCACCTGGCCGCGGCCGGCGGCGCGGCGCATGCGGAGGCGGCAGCGCGAGGGATGAGTGGGCCGTGGGCTGCTCGCGACGGTGGCTATGCTCCGGCTCGCGCTGGCCACCAGGGAATGCGGCGAACGGCTCGGCCGGGAGCAGGGACCTCGCCACGATCCCGGTCCAGCGGGCCACCGTCGCCCGCGTCGTGGTTCAGCGGGCCGCGACGGTGCGGATCGTGGCGAGGCTCGTGTCAGCGGCGTCGGGTATGACCATGCCGGCGGCGAGCCCGGTTCGGAGGTAGTCGACGATCTCGGCCGAGATGTGCTCGCCGGGGATCAGGGCGGGGATGCCAGGTGGGTAGGGGGTGAGCTGCTCGGCGCAGATGCGTCCGACGGCCTGGTCGGCGGGGACCTGTTCGGCTGGCCCGAAGAACGCGTCGCGGGGCAGCACAACCGGCTCGGGTTCGAACTCGCCTGGCAGCGGCAGCGCGATCCGCGCCGCCCGGGGCAGCGTGGGTGCGGCGGCGACGAGCCGTGTGACGGCGTCGATGAGCAGGTCGGCGGTCCTCTCGTCGTCGGCCATGGACGTGGTCGCCTCGATCCGGCGGTGGTCGCTCAGGCCCATGTCGACGTGGCAGTGCTCGCGGATCCAGTCGGCGGCCTGATAGCCGCTGATGCCGAGCTCGCTGATGTCCATGAGGACGTGCATCGGGTCCAGGTCGTGGCTGGCCTCCTTGGCGAGGAGCTCGTCGTGCAGCACCCGCACCCCGTTGATCGCGTCAAGGCGCTGCCGGACACGGTGGTTCAGCGTGAGTGCGTTGGATAGCAGCCGCTCGCCGTCCTGGACCATTTGGCGGCGCCAGGCGTCGATGCCGGCGTAGACGATGACGTTCGGGCTGGTGGTCATGAGCAGGTCCGCGCAGGCTGCCAGGTGCTGGGCGTCGACGAGGTCACCTTGGCTGTGGAAGACTGAGCCCTGTTCGAACCCGGTGCCCATCTTGTGGACGCTGACGACGCAGATGTCGGCGCCGGCGTCCATGGCCCAGGTCGGCAGGTCGTCATGGAAGGGCAGGTGCGCGCCCCACGCCTCGTCGACGATGAGCGGTTTGCCGCGGCGGTGGCAGATGTCGGCCAGCGCGTTCAGGTCGGCACAGGTGCCGTACGGTGTCGGGCTCACCACGAGCGCGCCCGCCGCACCCGGGTGACGCTGCCAGGCCGTCTCGAGTTGCTCCGGCGACGGGGGATGGGCCAGGTGCAGGTCTGGGTCGTAGCGCACGGGGATCCAGCGCGGCTCGACCCCGGCGAAGATCAACCCGGCGACGATCGACTTGTGCGCGTCGCGGCTGAGCAGCAGCTGTCCCTGGCCGCCGGCAACGGCGAGCATTGCGGCTTTCACCGACAGGGAGCTGCCGGCGGTGGCGAAGAACGCCTGCCGTGCTCCGACGGCGTCGGCCATCAGCGCCTCGGCCCGTGACAGGTATCCGTTCGATGAGGACCGGTCGTCCAGGCCGGCCGAGGCGAGTACGTCGGCGCGGAACGTGTCGGCGCCGAGGATCGCGCGGGCCCGCGGGTCGGCGCCGCGACCCTGGCGATGCCCGGGCGGCGTGAACCCGTAGCGGTCCAGGCGGTGGTACTGCGCCAACGCTTCGAGCAGCGGCGCCTGGCGGTGGTCCATCCGATACTGTGGCACCGGTTTTGCCTACCACGATCGCGGGCCACCGAAACGGCGGCGCCGCGACCGGATTGTTTTCGGGTGAGGTGCCCGGGTATCGGGCGGCGCATGACGGATGCGACGCAACGACCATTTGCGGTGATCACGGGGGCCAGTAGCGGTATCGGATACGAGCTGGCCCGGCAGTTCGCCCAGCACGACTTCGATCTGCTCATCGCCGCGGAGGACCCGGGTATCGAGCAGGCGGCGCAGGATCTGCGTCGCGACGGGCGCATCCAGGTGCAGGCGGTGCGAGCGGATCTCGCCACGTTCGACGGCGTCGAGTCCCTCTGGCAGGCGATCACGGGCACGAGCCGGCCGGTCGACGCGGTCGCGATCAACGCGGGCCGCGGCGCCGGCGGCGACTTCACGCGTCAGACGGACCTGCGCGACGAGCTCAACATCATCGACGTGAACGTCACCTCGACCGTGCATCTGGCGAAGCGGGTACTGCCGGGCATGGTGGCACGCGGCGCGGGGCGCGTGCTGTTCACGTCGTCGATCGCCTCGACGATGCCCGGCTCGTTCCAGGCCGTCTACAACGCGTCGAAGTCCTTCGTGCAGTCCTTCGCCGAGGCCGTCCGCAACGAGCTCAAGGACACCGGCGTCACCATCACCGCACTCATGCCCGGACCGACCGACACGAACTTCTTCGACCGCGCCGACATGGGCGACACGAAGGTCGGCGCCGGGGCGAAGGACGACCCGGCCCGGGTGGCCGAGCAGGGATTCGAAGCGCTCATGCGCGGCGACGACCACGTGGTCGCCGGTTCGTTCACGAACAAGGTGCAGGCGGTCGCCGCGAAAGTGCTACCCGACACCGCGAAGGCCGCGATGCACCGCAGGATGGCCGAGCCGGGGTCGGCATCGTGAAGGCCGTCGTCTGGCACGGCAAGCGCGACGTGCGCGTGGACACGGTCCCGGACCCGCGCATCGAACAGCCGAACGACATCGTCATCCAGGTGACGTCCAGCGGCATCTGCGGGTCGGACCTGCACCTGTACGAGGTGCTCGGCCCGTTCATGGCCGAAGGCGACATCCTCGGGCACGAACCGATGGGCATCGTGCAGGCGATCGGCGCCGACATCACGAACGTGCGGATCGGCGACCGGGTGGTCATCCCGTTCAACATTTCGTGCGGGCACTGCTGGATGTGCACCCGCGGGCTCATGACCCAATGCGAGACCACGCAGGTACGGACCGAAGGCAAGGGCGCGGCGCTGTTCGGCTACACGAAGCTCTACGGTCAGGTGCCGGGCGGTCAGGCCGAGTACCTGCGGGTGCCGCAGGCCCAGTTCGGGCCGATCACGGTGCCGCACGGGCCACCCGACGACCGGTTCGTCTACCTCTCCGACGTGCTGCCCACTGCGTGGCAGGCCGTCGAGTACGCCGCAGTACCCGACGGCGGGACCCTGGCCGTGTTCGGGCTCGGCCCAATCGGGGACATGTGCACCCGAGTCGCCGCCCACCGGGGCTACCGCGTGATCGGCATCGATCTTGTCGCCGAGCGTCTCGCCCGAGCCCACGCCCGCGGCGTCGAGGCCGTCGACCTCACGGAACACGACGACGTGGCCGGATGGCTGCGCGAACTCACCGACGGGCGCGGCCCCGACTCGGTCATCGACGCCGTCGGTATGGAGGCCCACGGCTCGCCGGCCGGGAAGCTGGCGCAGACGGCCGCCGGGCTGCTGCCGGACGCGGTCGCGGAGAAGCTCATTGACAAGGCCGGCGTGGACCGGCTCGCCGTCCTGCACCTGGCGATCGAGGTGGTCCGCCGCGGCGGCACGCTCTCACTGTCCGGCGTCTACGGCGGTACCGCGGACCCGCTGCCGATGATGGTGCTGTTCGACAAGCAGATTCAGCTGCGGATGGGCCAGGCCAACGTGAAGCGCTGGGTCCCCGACATCCTGCCACTGCTCACCGGCGACGACGACCCGCTCGGCGTGGATACGTTCGCCACCCACCACGTACCCCTCGAGGATGCGCCGCAGGCGTATGAGGCGTTCCAGCAGAAGCAGGACGGCACCGTGAAAGTTGTGCTGCACCCGTAGCGCCCGGTCACGAGATCGGGATCCTGCCGGTGGATCCGGCGCTGATCATGTGTGCCGGATCTCGCGGCTGGGCAACACCAGCGGTATGCGAACGAGGCGGTCGGTAGCGGCCGCGGCCGGTGTGAGCGTGGCGCTGCTCGTGGCCGGGTGCGCGACGAGCGTCCCGCGCCGGGACGCCGTCGCCGACGCCGCGGTGCGGTTGCTGACCGCGGTGCAGGATCGTGACGGCGGCACCGCTTGCGCGTTGCTCGCCCCGGACACGGCCGTGGCCGTGCAGCAGGCGGCCGGCGACGCGGTGTGCGCCGACGCGATCCTGCAAGAGGACCTGCCCGGGCCGGGCGCGGTGCAGCACGTCGGCGTCTACGGCCAGTGGGCGGAGGTCGTCTTCGACGACGATACGGTCTTCCTGGCGGCGTTGCCCGGCGGCTGGCGGGTCGTCGCCGCGGGTTGCCGCCCGCGAGGCGAGCGCCCGTACGACTGCGTGGGCCGGGGGGCTTGAGATGCGGACGCTGTTCGTGTTGTGCCTGACCGTTGTCGGCCTCGGCCTGGCGTACATCATCACGATCGGGGCGCTGCAGCGATGAGCGGCAGCTCGATGCGCAGACGCCTGCGGGAGAACTCCCTGGGCCTGGTGTTCGGGGTGCTGTTCGTCTTGGCCCTGGCCGGTCAGGCGATTGCCGGGCACGCCGACTTCAACCAGCAGCAGATCACCGACGGGCTGGCGCCGATCTCGATGGCCCGGTACCTGACGTCGGCCGACTTCGCCGTCGACGTGGCCGAGAACTGGCAGTCGGAATACCTGCAGTTCTTCCTGTATATCGTGCTGACCGTGTGGCTGCTGCAGAAGGGCTCACCGGAGTCAAAGTCTCTGGACCAGGCCGGCACCGAATCCGACGAGCAGCAGCTGGTCGGCCCGTACGCCCGGGCCGACTCGCCGGCCTGGGCGAAGGCGGCGGGCTGGCGGCGGGCGCTGCTGTCGAACTCCCTCGGCCTGGTCATGGGCACGATCTTCCTGCTGTCGTGGCTGGCCCAGTCCATCGCCGGAGTCTCGGCGTTCAACGAGCGGCAGCTCAGCCAGTTGCAGGCGCCGGACTCGTGGCTGCAGTACCTCGCGGAGCCGGACTTCTGGAACCGGACCCTGCAGAACTGGCAGTCCGAGCTCCTCGCCGTGTTCTCCATGGCCGTCCTCGCCATCTACCTGCGCCAGCGCGGCTCCCCCGAGTCCAAACCGGTCGGCGCCGCCCACACTTCCACCGGCGTCGAAGGCTGAACCCCGTCGCAACGCCCGGCGTCACCCGGTTAGGCGGTCCAGATCCCGGGAAACCCTGTGCGGGAGCCGAGATTGCGCGGTCATCGAAGGAGGACGTCATGCCGGCGGGTTCGAATGCCAAACGGGAACGGCAGTACGAGCACATCAAGGCCAGCGTGAAACAGCGCGGCGAGTCCACCGGCCGGGCCGAGGAAATCGCGGCCCGGACCGTCAACAAGGAACGGGCCCGGGTTGGGGAGTCCCGCACCGCCAGCGGCTCCTCCACCCACGACGTGTCGTCCGGCCACCGGGGCGGGAAACGCTCGCACATCGGCGCACAGGGTCGCACGAAGGCACAGCTGTACAACGAGGCGAAGCAGCGCAACATCAAAGGCCGGTCGAGCATGACCAAGGCCGAGCTCGAACACGCCCTGTCGCGTTGACAACGGCCTCCCGGTTCGCGCCGTAAACCCTCGACGATGAGACGTGCCGAGGATGCTGGCGGTTGGTCGGCCGACCAGCGCGGCGAAGGCGGGCACGAATCGTGACCGCCGGCCTCGTCGCCGCTGGCGGCGACGTCGAAGCGGAGGCGCGGCGGCTGCCCGGCCGCGCTCAGGATCAGCGCGGCCTCGTCGCCGCCGAGCCGTACCACGGTGCCCCGCCCGCCTATGACGGTGTGCAGGCGCGTGCTGACGGTGGTGATGAGCCGGTCACCGAGGTGGTGGCCGTGCCGGTTGTTGACGGCCTTGAAGTCGTCGAGGTCGAGCAGCGCCACGCGGAAGGGAACGCCGTCGGCTGTCGTGCTCGAACAGGGCGCGGTTGCCCGCGCCGGTAAGGCTGTCGTGGGTGGCCTGGCGCGTGAGCCGGTCCTGATTGCGGTGCAGTTCGCCGAGCTGGGCGTCGACGGTGGCGACGAGCCTGTGGTTGTCGCGCAGGGCAATGATCTGCCGGGTGATGACGAGCCCGGTGAAGGCGACGGCGACCGCTTCTATGGCGCGGGTCTCGCCCGGCTGGCTGGCGGGGGTGGCCAGGAGGAGCACGTCGGCGTCGGCGACGGCGAGGAACGGCACCACGCTGATCCGCTCGGACACCGCCGAAGAACGTCTCATGCCACCCGGTCCGGATCCGGACGTCGGGTGTCGGTGCCGTTCGGTCCGCGGCAGATCGGCCGCGTCTGGCGAACTGGTCACTGCCAGGCGATCGTATGCTGCAGGGGTGGAGGTCAGCGGCACGTCGATGATGGCAGTAATATTGAGCGCGGCCGAGGACGCTGCGCCGGTCGATGCCGTCGAGGCGGTCACCCGCGAGCTCGGCAAGGCCCTCAACGCGCGGTCGGTGTCGTTCCTGATCGCCGACCTGAGCGGCCGGGCGCTGGTCCGGCTGGCGCACATACCGCTGGCCGACGCAGCCGACGATGAGGCGGGCCGGCGCGGCGGTGACGAGGTCGCCACCGTACTGCCGTTTGACGGCGGTCCGCAGGAGCAGGCGCTGCGCACCCAGACCACCCAGGTGCTCGGCGCCGACGGCGGTTGGACGGTGCTGGCGCCGGTCACCGAGCGGGGCGAGGTCATCGGGCTGCTGGAGCTGGTGCTGCCGGCCGTACCGGACGCGCGGTCGGTGTCGGAGATTGGCCGGGTCGCGCACTTGCTCGGGTTCGTGGTGATCGCCAACCGGCGGCATACCGACCTGTTCGAGTGGGGGCAGCGGACCACGCCGTTCGACCTGTCGGCGGAGATCCAGCGGCGGCTGCTGCCCGCCGCGTTCACCTGCGAGGCCGGGGCGTTCACGCTGTCGGGGTGGCTGGAGCCGGCGGCGAGCATCGGCGGGGACACGTTCGACTACGCCCTAGCCCGTGACGTGCTGCATTTCAGCGTCACCGACGCGATGAGCCACGGTGTGGCCAGCGCGTTGACCGCCACCCTCGGCGTGGGCAGTCTGCGCAACGCCCGCCGCCGCGGGCTGGACCTGGTGGAGCAGGCGAGCACCGCGAACGCTGCGATCGCTGAGCACGCCGGGCCGCGCAGCACGTTCATCACCGCGGTCCTCGGCCGGATCGACCTGGCCACCGGCGTCTGCACGTTGATCAACGCCGGGCATCTGCCGCCGCTGCTCATCCGCGGCGGGGCGATCGAGCCGGTGGTTCTGCCGCGGAACTTCCCGCTCGGCATGCTCGCCGACGCCACCTTCACCAGCGGCGAGGTGCGGTTGCAGCCCGGTGACCGCCTGGTCGTGGTGACCGACGGGATGCGGGAGCGCCGCGCGGCGCAGCTGGATCTCGACGCCGAGCTGCGCCGGGCCGCCGGGCTGCATCCGCGGGAGGCGACCCGGGCCCTGGCCGATGCCGTGCTGAAGGTGGCCGGACCGACCCTGGCCGACGACGCCACGCTGCTGATTCTCGACTGGTACGGCCAGCATGGACACCTGCGGCGCGGCAGGGCAGGTGCCGATCAGGCCATCGCCAGCCAGCCGTTGCCCGGCTGACCGCCGTGGTGTTCACCTATCGGTGGGAAGGTCGGCCTCGGCTGCCGCCACGGTGTCGTACATGCCGACCAGACGATCTACCGACGTCAGCAGCAGAACGTTGCGCACAATCGGCCGCGGCGCCGCGACGCACACCCGGCCGCCGCGCTCGAGCAGGTCCTTATGGAGTTGGACGATCATGCCGAGCGCGGTGGAGTCGATGAGCCGCACTTCGGCGAGGTCTAGCACGATGGTGCGCACATCGTCGTCGAGGGCCTGTTGCAGCTGGTCGCGGGCGTGGGTGACGGTGGCCAAGTCGAGGACACCGTGCAATTGCACGACGAGACTGGCGCGGCCCGGCCGGGTCGCCACAGACAGTTCCACGCACCCTCCACCCTCGCCGACGATCAGCACATCACGGCCAGACTCGGACATCATGATAGTGGCGTCGCCCCGTACCGTGCCGGGCTCCCGGCGCCGTCGTGCAGGCAGGTGGTCATCCGGAGCAGGACGTAGCCGGCGGCGGCCGGCAGGAACGCGGCGGTGTCGGTCAGGGCGCTGATCAGGCCGAGCCCGCGGCCGAAGGTCTGGTCGGGAGCGGGCATGGCGGACGCCAGCAGCCCATCTTCGAGGAGGTGTCCGCGGTTGCCGACCTCCAGCACGCACATGCCGGCGTCGACGGCGATGGACAGGTCGATGGTCGTGCCGGGCTCGCCGTGCGCCACGGCGTTGGCGCACGCTTCGGTGAGCGCGGTCGCCAGCCGGTCGCGGACCTGCTCATCGGTGCTGGTCAGGCTCAGCAGCACGGCGAGGACATGGCGAGCTTCGGCGATTGAGGCCGGCTGCTGCGGCAACGACACCGTCATCGTCACCCGCATCGATGGCCGCTCCCATCCGGGGACTGCCCGGCGGTCCTGTGAATCCGTCCTGCGTCCGGGATCCGGGCGGACGGTGTGGGTACCGACGCGGGCTCCTGCACGTCCAGGTTTGGAAACGGGCGGGTCGGCTGCGGTCGGGGCGGTGCGGCGCTCACGCAGGTCGCGGACGCGGGCAGCCGCGGCCTCAGCTGCGCGGCGGGCCGCGGCGGACTGATGCTGGAGTACGACCGCCTGGGCCAGGAGCCGGACGGCGCGGGCGTGGGCGGCGCCGGTCCAGGCGGTGATCAGCGCCGCACGTTGTGCTGCCTGCATTTGTTCATCGAGCACGACGGTCGCGTATCGGCCAAGTTGGCGGGGACATTGGTTGCGTATCAGGGACGATCACGGCGTACGGTGGTCAGGTCGTCCGGTACCGACGCCGGTGTCCGTTCCGGCCGCGGATGGGAGGTGGTCACCGCATGCCGGCGCAGACGGGTCCGGCCGAGATCGTCCACCGGTTCTCGGTCTCCACCCAGCACGAGACCCGAACCGAGGACTTCATCCGGCAGATGTACGTGGGGAACCAGTCGCGGTTCCTGCGTGTGCCGGGCGATGCCAGGTTCAGCGCGACGGTGGCCCAAACCGGCGACCTCGCGGTGAGCCGGCTCCGGTCCACGGTCGACTACTCAGCCGGAACCGATCCGTTCGACCATTACCTGTTCTTCTGCGTCGGCAACGGCCGGTTGCAGATCCGGCAGGGCCGGGACGAGACCCTGGTGCCGGCCGGTGACGTCTCATTCTACCCGCTCGGCATGCCGCTACAGGTCGACCTGTTCGACATGGGTGTGCTCGCCGTGCAGCTGCCGGTGGCCCGGGTGGCGGCCGCCGCCGAGCAGTTGACCGGGGTCGCGGCCGGCCACTTCCGGTTCGAGTCCACCAGCCCGCTGTCCGCGGCCGCGGCCCGGCAGTGGACCGCGGTCGCCCCCCGGCTGGCCGGCGCGATGCTGCTGACCGACGACTCGCCCACGGTCAGCGCGCTGCTCGTCGAGGAACTGATCCGCACCGCCGCAGTCACCGCCGTGCACACTTTTCCGAGCACCGCGATGACCGCCGCCTACCAGGCCGGAACCGGCTGGGCGGCACCGGCGAGCGTGCGCCGGGCCTGCGCCTACATCCACGAGCACACCGACCAGCCGCTCACCCTCGAGCATCCAGCGGCCGCCACCGCATCCAGCGGCCGGACCCTGCAGGCGGCGTTCCGCCGCTACCTGCAGACCACACCGACGCAGTACCTGCGCCGGGTCCGGCTCGAACGGGCCGCGGACGACCCGCGGGCGGCTGACCCGTCCGGCGGGGGTCACCGTCACCGACGTCGCCCGGCGGTGGGGCTGGAGCAGCACCAGCCAATTCACCGCCGCCTACCGCCGCCACATCGGTGAACTGCCCAGCCGAACCCTGCGCTGGTAGCACGGCAAATCCGGCGGGGATGACGACAAGCAGGACACCGGCCAGCTCCGCGCACCGCGACCCGAAGCCGGCGGCCGAGTGAGCGCCGGCATGCAGGTCGAGGCCCACCAACGCCGTTGGGGGAGTTGCTCAGCGCCGCTTCCAGCAGCATGCGGACCCGCGGCAGTAGCCAGCCTCGCTGCGCTACCGCGGCGGAGCGACCGACCATTCGCACTCGACACGTCCCAGCAGTCCGCCGTGCTCGACGTCCCGTCGAACGCTGGCCTCGATCGAGATGGAACCGGCTGACGACCGCGGCCGTCGACCGGCACCGTGACCGCGGCAACACGCGTCACGACCCAGGTAAGCTGCTTCCTCACGGCCGTGTCCGGATAGCCGTGCCCTGTTCGGATCTCCCTGGCCGGATCGACCGCTGTGTCATCGATCGACCACACCCCCGGCACTGTGCTGCACCCCGAACAGCACGACGGGCAGGGACACCCGCAACTCCGACAGGGCGAAGCCCGGGTCGTCGCCGCCACGGTGCCGGCGACGGTGACGTCGCCCTCGGCGTCGCTGCCGCCGGTGTGGACCGACGCGTCGATCGACATCGCATGCTGCACGTGCTGGGCTGCGACGACCTCGGTTGCGTCGGCCTCGTCCGCGTCGAGATACGCGGCCAGGTCCGCGGTGCTGGGCGTTCGCCCGAGGTACACGGCGAGTTCGCCGCGTGCCCGGATGATCTGCAGCCGCAGCTCCTGCAGCCGGCGTGGCAACCGCACGGCAGCCGTACGGTCGCGGAAGTACCGCTTGAGCTCCCCGGTGAGGGTGGGTGTGGCGTAGGCGCCGAACTCGACGCCGTGGGCGGGCTCGAAACCGTCGACCGCCTTGATCAGGCCGACCGCGGCCACCTGCTCGTGGTCGCCGAGGGACTCGCGGCCCGCGGCGTAGCGGCGGGCCAGCTGCTGTGCCGCGGGCAGGCTCCGGGGCGATGGTCTCTCCGCGCAGCCGGACCCGGCACGGGTCCTGCGGCGGCAGGGCGTACAGCGACGTGAGCAGTTCCGTCGCGCCGGGCGGCCACTGCCCATGACTGACTCGCACGCCCGCCAGGTCGACCAGGGCACCGGTGCGGTGCTTCAGCTGCCAGCCCGATTCGGCGTAGGCGTCGCGGTCTTTGGCGATGCCGGCGATCTCCAGTGCGGCGAGTGCGGTACCGCGTGCCCCAGTGAGCCGCAGCCCGCCGCCGGCTTCGTCGACCCGGCGTTGCAGGTAGAGCAGAACGTTGATGGCGGCGGCGTCGATGAGCCGAACGGCGGCCGCGCCGATGGTGATACGGTGCGAGCACGCGTCGAAGCGTTCGAAGACGACCTGGCGGAACGCCGGCACGGCGGCGTAGTCGAGCACGCCACCCACCTCGAGCAGGGTCCCGTTCCCGCGGCGGTGCAGGTTGACCGACAGCTCCATGCGTTCCAACCGCCGCATCATGGCGCTGTTCGACCGGTCGCGCGGGTCTCTTGCCGACCAGGCCGGGGGGTAGAATGCGTTTCGGTGCCGACGGGTGGGGTAGTGAGCCCGTCATGTCCGAGCCGCAGCAGCAGCCGCCCGGTTCTCTCGGCGCGATGACGCGCAAACCCGACCACGGTGAGGCAACCTACCGCGGCAGCGGCCGGCTCACCGGCAAGGTCGCGGTCATCACCGGCGGCGACAGCGGCATCGGCCGCGCGGTCGCGATCGCCTTCGCCCGGGAAGGCGCCGATCTGCTCATCGCCTACCTCGACGAACACGACGACGCCCGGGACACCGCCAGATACGTGGAAGCCGAAGGCCGCCGCGCGGTACTCGTCCCGGGCGACCTCGCCGACCGGGCCGGGTGTCAGGCCGTCATCGCCGCCGCGGTCCGGGAGTTCGGGCGCATCGACGTGCTGGTCAACAACGCGGCCTACCAGATGACCCATGAAACCGTCGAGGAGATCACCGACGAGGAGTGGACCCGAACCTTCGACATCAACATCCATGCCATGTTCCGGCTGGTGAAAGCCGCTCTGCCGCATCTAGCGACCGGTGCCGCCATCATCAACACCAGCTCGGTGAACTACGACCAGCCAAAGCCGACACTGCTGCCCTACGCAACGACCAAGGGCGCCATCGCCAACTTCACAGCCGGTCTCGCCCAGATGCTCGGCGACCGCGGCATCCGCGTCAACGCGGTCGCGCCCGGCCCGATCTGGACCCCGCTCATCCCCTCGACCATGCCACCGGAGCACGTCGAGGAGTTCGGCACGAATACCCCGCTGGGCCGCCCCGGCGAGCCCGCCGAGGTGGCACCCGTCTACGTGCTGCTCGCCTCGGACGAGGGCAGCTACATCTCCGGCGCGATCGTCCCGGTAACCGGCGGGAAACCCATCCTGTAGCCCACCGTCGCAACTACGGACATGACGGCAACAGGGTCGCGTCGGGTACGCAGGCCCGAGGCGGGTACACGCACCGGTTCACGCTGATACCCCCGCGAGGAGAGTCAATGTCGACTGACGCTCATTGTGCTGCTCAAAGACGATGACAATATCGTCATGCGGCTGTTCAAAGCGTTCCTGACCGCCGAAGACGGCCCGGCCGCACCCAAGGCGAAGATCGTCGAGGACATCCTGCGCGAGCTCACGGCGAAGGCCGCCGAGCGGCGCTATTTGTGGTCCACACCCAGCCCCGGCGCCGACGCGGGCACCCGCGAGGACCGCGTCCGAGCCGAGCGGGACCACCGGGCCGGAGTGCGCGCCGTTGCCCGGTGGACCGCCGACACACACCGCCGACCTACGCAGCCTCGCAGGGCAGGTCGCCGCCCTGCGCAACGCACCCGCCGCCGCCACCAGGTCCCTCGACCGGCTGCATCGCGCTCTCGCCGACCCTGACGCAACCGTGGTCCCGGACCTGCTTGCCGCCGTCCGGCGGCATCTGGACGGTCATCCAGCGCTGGCCGAGCGCCTCGACCAGGTCACGGCCAGCAGCGACGAGATGCGCCGCCACACCCAGCAGCGCCGCAGCCGATAGGAGACCGGCGCCTGGCCTGCAGGTCAGTAGGGATCGCCGGTGCCCGGCAGCCGGCCGTGCAGCAGCCCGCCGGGCCGGCCGGGCATAGTGGCCCCGCCGGATAGCGGTGGAGCCACGGTATGGGCATGGGTGGCCAGGCCGTCGACGAGCTCCTGCAGCGCCGCGGCGGCGTCGGTCTGCGGGCGCCAGCCCAGCTCCGTGGCGGCCCGATCACTGGACATCAGCGGCGCGGCGAGCGCGAGCCGGACCCAGCCGCTGTCGACCGGTTGCAGCCGCAGCCGCCAGGTCAGGCCAGCGGCGGCACGCAGTGCCGCCCCGGGGACGGGCACTGTCCGGCCGTGGAACATGGCGGCGGCCAGCTGGGGGGTCAGCACCGGATCGGCGGCGACGTTGAAGGCGCCGCGGGCGCCGAAGGTGACGGCGCGAGCGTAGGCGTCGGCGACGTCGTCGGCGTGCACGGCCTGCAGGCGCAGCGCGGGGTCGGTCGGCACCAGCGGCACCCGGCCGAACCGCAGCAGGCCGGTGGGCACCAGCGGGCCGAGGAAGTAGCGGCCGATCTCGGTACCGGCGGCCTGTTGGAAGATCAGGCCGGGCCGCAGCCGTACGATGCGCAGGCCCGGGTGGTCGATCTCGGCCCGGTCCAGCATCGCCTCGACGACCGCCTTGTGCAGACTGTAGGACGAGCCGCGTACCCCGGTGTGCGGCCAGTCCTCGCCGACCAGGCGATCCTTCGGGCCGGGCGCGTACACGCCGACCGACGAGGCCACCACGAGCGCGGGCACTGCGGCCCGCACGACGGCGGCGAGCACGGCCCGGCTGCCCAGTACATTGGTGCGGTGCAGTTGCCGCTGGTCGTGGCTCGGCTGGATCTGCCAGCCCAGATGGATCACGGCGTCCGCTCCGGCGAAGACCGCGGCCAGCCGATCGACTGCCGAATGGGCCCCGATGTCGATGGAGTGCCAGGCCACACCGGTGTACGGCGCCTCGGTCGACGGCGGAATCCGCCGTACGACGCCGAGCAGGTCGTGCCCGCCTTCCCGGTGCAGCCGCCGCAGGAGAGCGGTCCCGGCATTGCCGGAGGCGCCGACGATAACGATACGCATCGACCGCCCCGTGATTGGTCCACCCATGGTGAGAGTTCCTTCCCGCTCACTGGACTGTCGTTCAGGGACGGGCGGCCTCGAGCCGGCCGTCGCGTACTCGGGAGCGCAGCTGCACCTGGTCGGAGCCCGCCGGGCCGCGGTCCGCACGTCCGTCGGCGAGATCGAACACACTGCCGTGCCAGGGACATCCGACGCAGGTCCGGCCGTCGACCTGGACCGTGCGGCCTGCCGACAGCGGACCGCCCCGGTGCGCACACTGCGCCAGGAGCACGCTGAACCGGTCACGCTGGCGGTAAACCCGGACCAGTGCGCTGCCGAGCGTCCGCGAGGCGACCTGCCCGTCAGTGAAGTCGTCCATGGCACCGACGGGCTGCCAGTCCCGTCGGTACACCCGGCAGGGCAGCAGCGGCGTGGTTGACGCCACCCGCCAGCGCACCTGCGACGTGCCCGCCAAGGTAGCCGCTGACCCCGGCGACACCGAGGCCGGCCAGTGAGAGCTCCTGACCCCGCCGCCGATCGCCGGGCAGGCGGGCCACGATCGATGCAGTGAACAGGCCGATGGCGGCGGTGTTGACGGCCGCGTGCACCGCGCGACCCGGCGCTGCCGGCGCGACAGCGTGGCATAGTCGGCCGCGCCGGTGGCGGCGGCCGGCAACGTGCCCGCGGTTCCGGCGATCAGCAGCGCGGTGGCGGCGTGCTCGGCTCCGGGCACGAAGTCGAGCACGGTCGCGCTCATCCCGGCCGGAAACTGCACCATCGCCGGATGGATCGGATGGCCAAGCTGACGGCCGTGCAACAGGTCTGCGAGGCGGCCCCGCCCGACAGCGCTCCGGACGGCGCGGCGGACGGCGTCAGCGATCCGGTCCAGGGATCGGGCGCCTTGGAGCCTTGCCAGCACGCGCATGGCTGTCGCATGCCCGGGCAGGACCACCCGAAACACCATTCATGCGCGATTGCACCATGACGGCCTCCGATCGTCGCCTGCGCCAGTGACCCGCTATCCGGGATCGACGCGGTTGACGTCGACGAGCGCCGGCGGGGGCGGGGCCGCCGTTCATTGACCGACCCGCTCGGCGGCGGCCACGACCTCGCTGACCCCGACGGCCAGGAGCGCCGGATGGGGGAGGTCGCTGACGGTGTCGCCCGGTTCTGCGGCCCGTCCGCGCCAGACGGCGACGTGCTGGGGCCTGTCCGGTGGCGGGCCCCATAGTTGGGGCGGGACCGGCCCGAACAGCACGACCGACGGTGTGCCGTAGGCGGTGGCGAGGTGCGCGATGCCGGTGTCGCCGCTGATGAGCAGCCGGGCGTGGCCGACGAGGCCGGCCAGGTCCCGCAGCCCGGTCGCCCCGGCCAGGACGGCGGTGGGTGGTAGCAGGGCGCCATCGGCGACCTGGTGGGCGAGCGCCGCCTCGGCCGGCGAGCCGGTCACGATGACGTCGTGCCCGGCGTCGGTCAGGGCGCGGGCGGTTGCGGCGAACCGGTCCGGGGGCCAGCGGCGCAAGCCGGATTTGGCGCCGGGGTGGACGATCGTGGTGCCCGGGCGTGGCGACAGGGGCCGGGTCAAGGTGAGGTCGTCAGGGTCACAGGGGATGCTGTACCACTGCAGCATCCGGCACCATCGCAGGACCTTGTGCTCGTCGGCGCGCCACTGTGGGCCACCGCCGCTGAAGGTCAGCAGGCGCTGGGGGAGTGTGGTGTCCAGCAGGCTGGTCGACTGCGGGCCGCGGCCGTGGAGGTTGACGGCGATCGCCGGGTGCAGTTCCGGCAGCCGGTCGTCGAGGCCTTCGCAGGGCAGCAGCTCGTCGATCACGCCGGTGAGGTCGGCGAGCGGGCCGAGCCACGCCGGGGCGGCCAGCGCGATCCGCTCGTCGGGGAAGGCCCGTCGCAGGCCCCGCAGCGCCGGGACCGCCGTGGCGAGGTCGCCAACGCCGAGGGCGCGCAGGACCAGGATCACGGGTAGGAGGTCTCCTGTTCCGCGCAAATGACGAGTTCCCGGACCGCGCTGCCGCGGGGCTGGCTGACGGCGTACATGACGGCCGCTGCGACGTTGGCCGGGTCGTTGAGGATCGCGTTGGGGCCGGGTTTGTACTGCTCGTCGCGGTCGTCGAAGAACTTCGTGCGCATGCCGCCGGGGACGATCAGCGTCACGCCTACGTGCCCGGCCAGTTCGGCGGCCAAGGCTCGGGTGAAGCCGACGACGCCGAACTTGGCGGCGCAGTAGGCGGTGGCGTCGCTGACCGCCTTCACGCCGAGGGTCGAGGCGATGGTGACGACGTTGCCGTGCGAGGCGGTCAGCGCGGGCAGCGCGGCCCGGATCACCGCGGCGGTGGCGAGCAGATCGACGGCGACGATCCGCTCCCATACCTCGGCGGCGACGTCACCGAGGCGGCCGGGCACGTCCATGCCGGCCGCGGTGACGACGCCGTCGAGGCCGCCGAGTTCGGCGACGGCTTTGCGGGTGGCGGCCTCGGCGGCCCGGGTGTCGGCCAGGTCGCAGGCGATCCAGGGCACGTCGTCGGCGGGCGCTTGCCGGTCGATGACGTAGGGCCGGTCGCCGGCGCCGACGGCGGCCTGCACGACGGCGGCGCCGAGGCCGCTGGCGCCGCCGGTGACGAGAATGGAGCGGCTCATGTTCGTCCTCCGATGAGTTTGGTGGTAGAGCGGCCCTCGAGGTATGGCAGGATGACCGTCTGGCCGCCCCACTGCTGGACGAGTTCGGCCTCGGGCAGGGCCGCCGGTCCGCCGTCGGCGGAGTCGCCGCCCTTGACCCAGATGTCAGGGCGCAGCCAGGCGAGGGTGGCCTCGGGTGTCGGTTCGTCGAAGACGATCACGTCGTCGACACAGGCGAGTGCCCGCAGCAGCCGGGCCCGGTCGTCGGCGGGCACGACCGGCCGGCCGGGGCCCTTGAGCCCGGTGACCGACGCGTCGGAGTTGATGCAGACGACGAGGCAGTCGCCCAGAGCCCGGGCCGCTTCGAGGGTCGCGATGTGCCCGGCGTGCAGCAGGTCGAAGCAGCCGCCGGTGGCCACGACCGTGCCGCCGCGGGCCCGGACGTCGGCCAGCGGATGTCGTTCGGCCGGGCATTCGGCCGGGCGTTGGGGCGGTCGGGCGACGTAGGCGCTCGCGGCGGCGACGGCGGCCTGGACCGCCTCGGACGGCAGGGCCCCGTCGGCCAGGGCGGCGGCCGCCGCGGCGGCGAAACGGTCGCCGGCCCCGCAGGTGTCCCCCTCGGCCACCTGCGGGGCGGGCACGACCAGCGGTGTCGGGCCGGCGTGGCACAACACCGCTCCGGCGGCTCCGGTGGTGACGGCGACGGCGCCGGCCCGCCACCGGCGGCGCAGCTCGTGCCCGGCCCGGGTGGCGGCGGCGATCCGGGTGCCCCCGCCGGCGTCGTCGCTGAACGTTCGGGCCTCGGCCTCGTTCGGCGTGGCCAGGCGGGCGCCGGGCACCGGTGCGCTGCCGCGCGGATGCGGGTCCCAGACGATCGGGGTGCCGGTCCCGGCCAGAGCGGCCCGCAGTCCGGGCCGGCCGGTCAGGCCGCGGCCGTAGTCGCTGACGAGGACCGCGTCCGCGGCGGCGAGCAACTCCCCGACGTCGCCGGGATCGCCGGGCGGAATCGGCTGGTAGCCGCCGCGGTCCAGCCGGAGCAGGACCTGCCCGCGGGCCCGGAGCCGGACCTTCTCGGGCGTGGCACCCGGCAGGGTCACCGCATGCAGGTGGACGCCGGCCGCGGTGAGCAGGGAGGCGAGGCGCTGCCCGCCGGTGTCGGCGGCGAGGGCGGTCACCAGGGTCACGTCAAGCCCGGCGCGGGCGGCTAGCAGGGCCGCCAGCCCGGCGCCGCCCGGCCGGTCGGCGGTGGACGTCTCGTCGAGCACCAGCGCCGGGGCGTCCGGGGTGACGCGCCGTACGTCGCCGTCGACGTCACGGTCGAGGAGGGTGTCGCCGACGACGATCAGCCGGCGGGTCATGATGCCACCAGCCGGTGCAGCTTCAGGTGGGCGTCGACGTGTTCGCAGATCACATGGGCGGCCACGAGGTGCAGTTCCTGGACGACCTGGCCGTCGCCGGGGCAGCGGACCGCTTCATCGCACTCGTCGGCGAGGGGGTTGTTGCCGGGGCCGGTGAGGGCCCAGGTGTGCAGGCCGGCGCTGCGGGCGGCGGCGGCCGCGGCCAGGACGTTGGGGCTGCGGCCGCTGGTGGACATGGCGATGAGCACGTCGCCGGGGCGGCCGTGGGCCAGGACCTGGCGGGCGAAGACGTCCTCGTATCCGTAGTCGTTCGCGATCGCCGTGACCGCGGACGAGTCGGCGCACAGCGCGATCGCCGACAGCGGGATCCGCTCGTCGCGCAGCCGCCCGGTCAGCTCGGCCGCGAGGTGCTGTGCCTGGGCTGCGCTGCCGCCGTTGCCGCAGACGAGCAGCCGTCCGCCGTCGCCGAGGACCCGAGCGAGATGGACGCCCCAGCGTTCGAGGCGATCGGCGGCCTGCCCGAACGGCCCGATCGCGGCGGCGAGCGCGGCCAGGTGGCTCTGCAGCGGGTTCATCCGGCCACCGCCTGGACGTGGGTGCCGGCGACGGTGCGATAGACGGTGTCGAGCTGCTCGGCGGTGCGCCGCCACGAATAGCGGGTCTGGGCCCGGTCGAGGGCGGCCGAGGCGTAGGCGAACCTGCGCATGTCGTCGTCGAGGAGGCGGCGCAGCGCGTGGCCGAGTGCGCGTGGGTCGCGGGCCGGGACCAGGTCGCCGGTGACACCGCCGACGACGGTGTCGAGCAGTCCGCCGACGGCGGTGGCGACGACGGGCCGGCCGCACGCCATGGCCTCGAGCGGAGTGAGGCCGAACGGTTCGTACCAGGGGACGGCGGCGACGACGTCGGCGGCGCGGTACCAGGCGGGCATGGCGCCGGCCGGGACCGGTCCCTCCAGGTGCACGCGGTCGGCGACGTCGCATGCCTCGGCGATGTGGCGCAGGCGGGCCGCCTCGGCGTCGGCCGGACCGCCGAGGATGTGGCACGTTGCCCGCGGTACCAATGGCAGGGCTTGAATCAACTCGGCGAAACCTTTCCGTTCCACCAGCCGGCCAACGGAAACGATCCGGTGGTGGGCCGGGGGCAGGGACTCGGCCGGGCCGTCGGGGGTGAAGCGGTCCAGGTCGACGCCGGACGGGATGAGCGCGATCCGCGAGCGCGGCACGCCCAGGCGTATCAGCTCGCGGGCCTCGTCGCGGCACTGGGCGATGACGCGGTCGGCGTGGCGGCCGATGTGCCGTTCGAAGCCGGTCCGCTGCGGCGGGCTGGTGTCGGCCGTACCCTGGTGGCGGCGTTTGACGGTGCCGAGCGCATGGAACGTCTGCACCACCGGAATGCCCCGCGGGCCCGCAACGGTCAGCGCGGCCAGGCCGCTCATCCAGAAATGCGCGTGGACCACGTCGGGGGTCCAAGGGTCGGTGTCCCACTGCTCGCCCAGCCAGCGGCCGAAGTCGCCCATATACGGCAGCAGCGCGTCCTTGGGCAGCTGCTCGGCCGGTCCGGCCGGGACGTGGACGACCGAGGCGTCGCCCATCGCCACCGTGAGGGGTTGGTCCGCGGCGTCGCGGCGGGTGTAGACCTGCACATCGTGGCCGATGGCGGCGAGGGCGGCGGCCAGCTCACGCACGTGCGTGTTCTGCCCTCCCGCGTCCTCGGTTCCCGGTGGTGTTAAGGGATTGGCGTGTTCGGATATCAGCGCGATGCGCACAGCTCGTCCTCCAGCAGGTGGTCCCAGTCGGCCAGGAAACGGTCGAGGCCGTATCGGCGCCGGGCCGCGGCCCGGCCGGCGGCCCCGAGGCGCCGGGCTTCCTCGGGTGATTCGATGAGCCACAGCGCCGCGTCGACCAGAAAGCCGATGTCGGTGGAGAGCACGCCAGCGCCGTGGGGAACGGCTTCGACGGCCTCGGTGGTGGCCAGGGCGACGACCGGCACGCCGATCGTCATCGCCTCGATGAGACTCAGTCCGAGCGAGGTCCAGCGGCACAGGTGCAGATAGGCCCGGCGCCGGGCCAGCGCGGCGTGCATGGCCGCCTGCGGCGGGTCGTCGAACACCGCGATCCGGTCGCTCGCCAGCGCGGCCACACCCATGCCGAACACGTCCAAGGGCGCGGCGGCGGCGAAGCGCGCGAACAGGTCGGTGCCGGTGACCCGGCCGCGGCGGACCGGCTCGTTGGTGACGATCGCCAGCCGCTCCAGCTCGCCGGTGTAGCGGGCCCGTGGTTCGACGATGCCGTGCTCGATGACCGCGGTCCGGGTGCCGCCGCAGTCCCAGAACAGCGCGTTGAAGTGGGTGACGTGGACGATGACGACGTCGTCGCGGTCGGCGAGCGGATGGCGGGTGGCGGGCACGTCACCGCGCGGCGTGTTGTGCTCGACGTACACCTTGGGCATGCCGGGCGGCACCAGCCGCAACTCCTCGGGGCGCTGGAGGATTGCCAGGTCGGCGTCCACGTCCGGCAGTGCGGCGAGGGACACCTCCTCGATGGTCGACGGCCAGTCCCAGGTGCGGGCCCGGCCGCGGCCGAGGGGGCCGCGGTCCTGCGTGACGGGCACGGCATAGTGGTGCTTGCCCTGCACGAACGCGGTGGTCCACGAGCCGTGCACGTGCCACAGCAGGATGTTCATCGGTGCCTCCCGGCGCTGAGCAGTTCCACGGCGGCGACGACCTCGGCCGGGTCGACGGTGGCCAGGCACGGATGCCCGCCGATCGGGCACACACCGGCCCGGGTGTCCCGGCAGGCCGCAGCGGCGTCGCCCAGCCGGACCAGCGGCACCCGATACGGCGCCCACTGTCCGAAGGGGACGGTCGGGGCGTAGAGGCTCACGACCGGCGTGCCGACCGCGGCGGCCAGGTGGGCCGGGCCGGTGTTGCCGACTACGACGCAGCCGGCGGCGGCCAGCAGCCCAGCCAGGCCGGCCAGGTCGAACTTGCCGCCGAGGTCCACGCCGTCGGTCCCGGCCACGGCGGCGGTGAGGTCCCGCTCGGCGGTCGATCCGGTGACGAGCACCCGGTGCCCGGCCGCGGCCAGGGCGGTGACGATGCGGGCCGACACGGGCGCCGGACAGGCCCGGGCGGGCACCGACGCGCCGGGATGGACCACGACGTACGGGCCGGGCTCGGGTGACGGCGGCGGGGCGCCGATCTGCAGTCGCAGGTCGTCGTCCGGGGCGGGGGGGAACCCGGCCGCGGCCGCGAGCGACAGGGCCCGTTCGGCCTCCGGAATCCCGGACGGCACCCGGTGGCGTACATCCAGCAGCGAGCCGGGGTAGTCGTCGCTGATCGCGCTGACCCGCCCGACGCCGGCCAGGCGCAGCAGCAGCGCGGTCGGCAGCGGCGACTGGTGGAACGAGGTGAACACGACGGCCTGGTCGGCCCGTGCGCCGGCCAGCCGGACGATCAGCTCCGCGATGTCCACGGCGTCGACCGGGGCCGGCTCGGGGTCGATCCACGGCAGACGCCACTCGACGATTTCGTCCACGCCGGGCAGCAGCTCGGCCGCGTCCCGTCCGCGTGGCCCGCACACCAGCACCACCCGGCCGGCACCGGCCGCGACGGCGCGGATCGCCGGGCCGGTGAGCAGCACGTCCCGGGCCGAGTCGGGCCGGACCAGCAGGACGGTGCCGGCCGTGTGCGGGTGGTGCGGGCCGCTCGGGTGCAGCTCGTCGCCGGCCACGATCCGGTCCGCGGCCGTGGGTACGTCGGGGGCGACGGCCGGGGCGGCGGCCACCTCGGCCGGCCGGGTGACGGCGGTCGGCACCAGCACGGCAGCGGCGCCGGCGGCGAGCGCGGCCGTCATGTCATGGCCGATGTCGCCGACGACGACACACCGTCCGGCCGTGGTCCCCAGCGCCGCGGCGGCCGCGTGGACGAGGCCGGGCCGGGGTTTGCGGCAGGCGCAGCCGTCGGCGTCGTCGTGCGGGCATACCTGCCACGTGTCGAACGGGCCGAGCAGCTCCTCGACGCGGGCGTTGACCGCGCGCAGCTGCCCGGCGTCGAAGTGGCCGTTGTCCAGCCCCGACTGGTTGGTGACGAAGCCGAGGCGCAGCCCGGCCGCGCGGAGCCGGTCCAGCGCCGCGCGGGCGCCCGGCAGCGGGCGGACCCGGGCCAGGTCGCCGTTGTACGGCACGTCCTCGATCAGCGTCCCGTCACGATCGAAGAGCACGGCGTCGAAGAGGCTCACGCGGCGCGCCACCGCCATCGCCCGGCCAGCCAGTGCCCGACCGCGAGCGGCGGGATGAGGACACTGGTCGCGGCCATCGCGGCCACCTCCGCCGGATTCCCCGGGCCGGGCGCGATGCGGGCGGCGGCGAACTCGGCCGTGCCTACTGCCCAGATGAGCGCCGGCCCGGCCGCGACCCGGTGCCACCGGCCCGGCAGCAGTGCCGCGGCCACGGTGGCGGCGGCCGCGGCGGTGATGAGCGCGTGGCGGGCCCGGCGGCCGGGTGGGATCTCGAGGCGCTGGCGCCAGTCGCGGCCGTACAACCGGCGCAACAGGGCGTCGTCGGCGTTCCCGCGCTGCGTGCGCAGGCTCACCCACGGGCTCTCCGGGCGGACCGGATGGGTCACCGTGCGCCGGCCCCGCCGCAGCTCCCAGCCCGCCCGGCGGACCCGGTGGGCCAGCTCGGCGTCCTCGCGGAAGGCGCGCGGGAACCGCTCGTCGAAACCGCCGACGGCCTCGAGCGCCGCCCGGCGGTAGGCCATGTCGGCGGTGATCCAGGCGCCGTGCTCCAGGCCGATCGTGGCCCGCTCCCAGTCGGTGGGGCGTCGTCCGGTCGGGCGCGGCACCCGAACGCGGCCCTGCACGCCGCCGACCTCGGAGCCGACGTCGAGGTCGGCCCGCAGCCGCGTGCACCACCCGGGCTCCGGGATCACGTCGTCGTCGAGGAATACCACCCACTCGCCGGTCGCCTCCTGCCAGCCGGTGTTGCGGGCGGCAGCCGGACCGCGGCGCGCGTGGTCCGCCACCACCAGGAGTTCGGCGTCGGCCGGCAGCAGACCCAGCGCGCCGATCAGCGCCCGCAGGCTCTCCCGGCCGGCGGTCGGCACGACGATGCTGATCGCGGTCATCGGCTCACCCCGAACGCCGCGGCCCGGTGGACCGCGAACGGCCCGAGGGCGAGCAGCTCGACCGGGGCGGAACCGAACAGCTCCATCGCCTCGCGTGGTGTGTCCACCATCGGCCGCCCGGCGGTGTTCAGCGACGTGTTGACCACGACCGGCAGGCCGGTGCGGGCCTCGAACTCGGCCAGCAGCCGGGCCACGAGCGGCTCATCTTCCGGGTGTACGGTCTGCACCCGCGCGGTCCCGTCGACGTGCACGACCGCCGGGATTCGCGCCGTCCACTCTGGACGGACGTGGTGCACGAAGAGCATGTAAGGGCTGGGGTACACGCCGTCGAAGATGTCGGCGAACCGTTCGGCCCGCACCATCGGCGCGATCGGCCGGAACTGCTCGCGGCCCTTGACGTCGTTGAGCCGGGCCGTCATCTCCCGTTCGCCCGGATGGGCCAGCAGCGAGCGATGTCCCAGCGCGCGCGGGCCGTACTCGCTGCGCCCCTGATACCAGGCGACGATCCCGCCGCGCGCGAGGACGTCGGCGGCCTCGGCGGCGATGTCGGGCGGGCGCGTGTACGGCAGCGCGGCCCGCCGCAGCTCGGCCTCGAGCTCGTCGTCGCTCCAAACGCGCCCGAGATCGGCTCCGCGCATGGGCTCGACCACCCCGGCGGTCGACGCGACGTGCAGGGCGGCGCCCAGTGCCGTGCCGGCGTCTCCGGCCGCGGGCTGCACCCAGACCCGGGAGAAGGGTCCCTCGGCGGCGACGCGGGCGTTGGCGACACAGTTGAGCGCCACCCCGCCCGCCATGGTCAGCACGGCTGGCCCGCCGGACGCGTCGAAGAGCCAATGCGCCAATTCCAGCAGTACTGCCTCGAGGCGGGTCTGCACCGACGCGGCGAGATCGGCGTGATCGTCAGTCATCTCGCCGTCGGCCGCCCGACGTTTGACCAGGGCCGCCCAGTCGATCGGCTCGACCCGGAAGCCGCCGTCGCCGGTGGCGTGCACGAACTCGCACAGCTCGGGAAGGAACCGCGGACGCCCGTAGGACGCCAGAGCCATCACCTTGTACTCGTCGCTGGAGTGCAGGAAGCCCAGGTGCCGGGTCAGGTCCTCGTACAGCAGGCCCAGCGAGTGCGGCAGACGCTGCGCGGCCAGCGTGGTCAGCTCGCCGCCGCGGTAGACCCCGGCCAGGTGGCTGGCGGTCTCCCCGCGCCCGTCCAGCACGAGCACGGCCCCGTCCCCGCCCGCGCACAGACCCGCGGACGCGGCGTGGGCGACGTGGTGCGGGACGAACCGCACCTGCCGCGGGTCGAGCCCGGGCAGGGCCGCGGCCAAGAACTGCGGGGCCCGGCGGGCGTAGTCGACCCGCAGCGCGTCGGAGAGGTCGTCGACGCCGAGCGGACCCAAATCAACACACAGCGCCGGGTCGAACGAATACGCGACCGCGTCGAGGTCCTCGGGACGCAGCCCGGCCGCGGCCAGGCACCAGGCCGCCGCGAGTTCCGGCAGCTCCCAGGCCGAGAATGGCACCGGCCGCTTGCCGTGCTTGCGGCGGCTGAAGCGCTCCTCCTCGGCGGCGGCGACGGTGCGCCCGTCGACGACGAGGGCCGCCGCCGGATCGTGGAAGATCGCGTTGATGCCGAGCACCTTCATGCCCACCCCGCCTACCACGGCCGAGTGCCGTGAATCAAAACGGTTCTCCAGGAGAATCGATATCGTCTTTTGGGAACGGTTCTGCCGCAGAAGCGTTTAAGGTCGCGGTGCCGGGGAACCAGATCCGCCCATGTACACCGTGGAACACCTGATCGCCGGGGCATGGACCGCTGGCTCGGACCCGTCGACCGTGCTCGACCCGCACGACGGAACGCCCGTGTCCACTGCGCCGGCCGCCACCGAGCATGAGGTCACTGCGGCGGTCACGGCGGCCCGGGCGGCCCAGCCGGATTGGGCGGCGACCGCCCCCGACGCCCGCGCGGACGCCCTGCGGGCCGCGGCGATCGCGGTGGAACAGGCGACCGACGCGCTCGCGCGGATGATGTCGGCCGAGATGGGCGAGCCGGAGGCGGAAGCGGCCGCGTCGATCGCAGCCGGTGTGGGGACGCTACGGCAGTACGCGGAGCTGGCCCCGTTGCGCGGCGGCCGCACGCTCGGCGGAGACCCCGGGTCGCTGGACCTCATGGTGCCCGAGCCGCGCGGAGTCGTCGCCGCGATCACCCCGTGGAACGATCCCGTCGCGGTCTCCTGCGGGTTGCTCGGCGCGGCCCTGCTCACCGGCAACACGGTCGTCTATAAGCCCAGCGAACGCTCCCCAGCGACCGGCTGGCTGCTGACGAGACTCCTGGCGCCACACCTGCCGCCGGGCGTCCTGTCGATGCTGGCCGGGGCCGGCCCGACCGGCTCCACCCTGGCCGAGTCCGCCGTCGATGTCGTCGCCCACGTCGGCTCGACCACGGCCGGCCGCTCGATCGCCGCCGCGACCGCCCGCACCGGCGCGAAGGCGCTGCTGGAGAACGGCGGCAGCGACCCGCTCATCGTCGACGCCGATGTCGACCCGGCCTGGGCCGCGGCCCAGGCCGCGCTCGGGGCGTTCGCGAACGCCGGGCAGGTCTGCGTCGCCGTCGAACGGATCTACGTCCACGCGGCCGTGGCCGAGGAGTTCCTCGCCGCCCTGGTAAAGGAGGCAGACGCGTTCGCGATCGGGCCGCTGGTCGACCAGCGCCACCGAGCGGCCGTCCACGGTCAGGTGGTCGATGCCCTCGACCGCGGGGCGACATTGCTGACGGGCGGGGTCGTGCCGGGCCGGCCCGGGGCATGGTATCCGCCGACGGTGCTCGCCGAGTGCACGGACGAGATGCGGGTGATGGAGTCCGAGACGTTCGGGCCGGTCGCACCGGTCATGACGGTCGGATCGTTCGACGAGGCCCTGCGCCGGGCCGCGCAGACACCGTACGGGCTGGCGGCCACAGTGCTGACCGGCTCGATGAGCAACGCGCACTGGGCGTGGCAGCAGCTGGAGGCCGGTACCGTCAAAATCAACGCGGTCTTCGGTGGCGCGCCCGGCGGGGCGGCCCATCCCCGCCGAGGCAGCGGGCAGGGATTCGGCTACGGTCCCGAACTGCTCGATGAGATGACCGCGACCAAGGTCGTCCATCTGGAGGCGCCGCCTGGCGGCTGGTGACGGAGGGACGCTGCTCGCTGCGGGCAGGTCCGGCTACGAGGCCGATTCGAGGAGGTCGCGGACGCCCTGCTCATTCTCCGCGGTGCCACCGTCGTACTATGCGTCGATGATGCGAGGATCGACGTAAGACGCCCGGGCGACGGTGGGGGTGTTGCCGAGCAGGTCGGCGACGTCCCGCATTGCCTCCGCCACGGCCTTTCGGCGTTTCGTCTCGGTCGGCTGAGGTCCCTGCTCCGCGAGCGCCTTCGCCGCGGCGACGGTGCCGTGCCATGTCCGGAAGTCTTTCGCGGACATATCCTGGCCGCCGATGTCCCGCAGATAGGTGTTGATCGCCGCGGCAGTCACCTCGCGCCAGCGCCGCGCGGCCGGATCCCAATAGGCGAAGAGCCGGGATTCGCCGTGGCGGCGTCGGCGCAGATCCCGCAGGACGGTACAGATTTCGCCGTCTTCGACCCGGCGTTCGTGCTCGATCCCGGACTTGCCCGTGAACTCCAGCAGCACACACCCGCCGGTGCAGCGCAGGTGGTCCGGCCGCAGCGTGGACAGCCCGTAGGACGGGTCGTCGTCGCGGTCGGCCGACGCGGCGCCGCCGACCCGGAACATGCCGAGGTCGAGCAGCCCGGCGATCGCGGCGAGCACCCGATCGCGGCTGAGGCCGCGGCCGTGGGTCAGGTCGTGGCGGATGCGGTCGCGCATGGCGGGAAGGCCCGCCGCGACGTCGAGGGTGTGCGCGAACTTCGCACGGTCGCGCTGTTCCCGCCACTGCGGATGGTAGAGGTACTGCTTGCGTCCGGCGGCGTCGACACCGACGGCCTGGATGTGGCCGCGATCGTCGGGACTGATCCACACGTCCTGCCAGGCGGGCGGAATCACCAGGGCTTTGATCCGGTCCAGGGTGGCAGTATCGGTGTGCCGTGTACCGCTGGCATCGCGATAGCTGAATCCGCGGCCGGCACGGACCCGGCGGAGGCCGGGCTTGTCGGGATGGCTGCGACGTAACCGCATGCCGCGCCGATACCCGGCCTCCAGCCAGTCGTAACGACATATTCCTCATATGGGGTCATGCCGGCGGCGTCGGGTGATCTATCCGATGCGGGGCTCGCTGTCGGCGCGCTTCCCTAGCTGCCGACCGGCACGGCAACCGTCGGCGCCGGCTCCGCCGTGGAACTTGGCGCGGCCCTTGCCGCGCCGCCGCTTGCAGCGACGGGCGGCCGAAGGTCCTCGCCTCAGCTGCCGGGTGAGGCGACCGGATCCGATGCTGGCTGCTCGAGGCATCGGCGTGGCTCGCCCAGACAGCGTTCATATGCCCTGATGCACCGAGTTTCGTTGCATGCGCTATGCGAAGATCAGGTATTTCGCCGTGCTTGTGAGCGTTCCCGTTCGATAGGTATGGGTGGTCGGCGCGGTAGCGTATGCGCCTCACCGAGGGCACCGCCAATCGCAGCACGGCAGCCACCCCGCCGACCCAATGCATGAAAATGTCGTCCGCCATCGCCTCAGGGCTGACGCCTATGGCCGCAGGGACCACGACGGTCCGCTGCTCGTTCGCGGCTGCTTCGAGCTGCTCACTCAGGACGGCGAGCCCGGTCGACCCGGGCCGGCGGACGGTGCCGCTGTGCCGGTGCGGCCGATCAGTCATCAAGCCCATCTGCGACGGCACCCGTGAGGTTGTCGGCTTCACGCCGCCGACCAGCTGGCGCCGCGCGCTGATTCCACAGCGAGCTCTGCCCGGCCTGCCGGCGGCCCAGCACGTGGCTGGCGAAGCGGGCGTCCAGGGCGAGCCCGCAGGCGGCGCCGAAGAGCACTAGGGCGCGTTTCGTAAGGCTCGTCAGAGCCATTCGCTGATGATGGCGATGGTCAGGACGGCTTGGTAGAGCACGGCGAGTTGGTCGTAGCGGGTGGCGACGCCGCGGTGGCGTTTGAGGCGGTTGATGCCGCACTCGACGGCGTGGCGTTGCCGGTAGCGGATCGGGTCGAATGCGGGTGGGCGTCCGCCGTTGGAGCCTTTGGCTTTGCGGTGGGCGTCCTGGTCGGCCTTGCTGGGGATGCACGCGGTGATGCCGCGGGAGCGTAGATGGCTGCGGTTGGCTTTCGAGGTGTAGGCCTTGTCGGCCAGGACCAGGTCCGGGCGGGTGCGCGGATGTCCGCCACCGACACGGGCGACGCGGATCTTGCGCAGGACCGGGATGAATTGGGGGCTGTCACCGCGCTGCCCGGCGGTGACGATCATCGCGAGGACCTTCTGGCCCTGCTCGCAGGCCAGGTGTGTCTTGGTGGTCAGCCCGCCACGCGATCGGCCGAGTGCGTGGTCGGCGGGCTCGTCGTGGACGCCGCCGGGTGGTTCCTGCTGCAGGTGGCCGTCACGGCGGGCGCCGGCGGCGTGCTGGTGCGCACGGCTGGTCGTGGAGTCGACGCTGACGTCCCAGCCGATCCGGCCCGCGGCGTCCGCGCGCGCCTGCACCGCGGCGAGGACGACGTCCCAGGTGCCGTCACGTTGCCAGCGGCGGAACAGCCCGTAGATGGTCTGCCAGGGCCCGTACTCGGCCGGGACGTCCCGCCACGGCGAACCGACCCGGATCCGCCAGCGGATCCCGTCGATGAGCTGCCGTCTGTCCCACTTCGGCGGACGACCCATCGACGGCTGTGCAGGCAGCAGCGGCGCCAGCGCCGCCCACTGCGCGTCGGTCAGGTCGTGCCGCCTCGTCACCGCTAAGGTGGCCACGAGGTCTCCGGTATGAAGTTCTGCTTGGTCGCTGAACCCTCTACCGGAGACCTCTTCAGTTATCGATCACCGCCACGCCGGAACCTGGCCCCAGCCCCACTTCTGAAACGCGCCCTAGCGCGCCTCGTCAGGGTGGTCGGCGGCGAACGAGCCGCACAGGTCGTGGGCGGCGATCTGCTCGTGGACGGCGTCTGCTGCCACGTGCTGGTCGTAGAAACGGGTCGCGTCGGCGTTGCCGCCCAGCCGGCGCAGGCCGTTGCCGTAGCGGCGATTCGGCAGCGAGGAGGTCATCTCGAAGGCGGCGAGGTGGCCCAGGATCGCACCGCGCAGCCGCCGGTGCAGCCCCGAACAGCGACATGAGGTTGTTCGTCGCCAGCGTCACCGCCGGTACGGCCTCCAGGTAGGCGCCGTGGCGGGTGTCGAGGCCCAGTTCGCGCATGGTGACACGGGAGAGCTCGGCGTGCATGCGCGGGGCTCGGCCGCCGCCGTAGTCGTCGGCCTGGATCTCCACCAGCGCCGCCTTGGCCGGGCCGTCCAGGCGCGGGATGGCCCACGTGTGCGGGTCGGCCTCGCGCAGGTGGTAGATCGAGCGTTGGACCACGAACTCGCGGAACTGGGGAAACGTGGCGCGGCGGGTCAGGTACCGCGACAGGGAACGGCCGTCGCCGGGCTCGACCACGGCCTTGAGCGCACGCGGCACGTCGACATGATCCCCGGTGGCCGGTACGAGCTCGTGCAACGCCGCCTCGATGCGCTCCTCGGCGGCCGCGCGCAGAGTCAGCAGTGCTGGGTCCCATGCCCAGCGCGGGTCGGTGCCGTCGAAGCCGCGGTAGTGCTGCTCGTAGCACACGTGCAGGGTCGACTGGAGGTCCTCGTCGGCGATGAGGTCGCCCCGGTCGGGCAGGTCGCTCTCGACGCCGGCGGGCCGTCGCGGCAGCGCCCCAGACGGTGCCGCGAGCACGGCTTCGGAGACGGGGCCTCGGGCGGAGGGCAGGTGCGTGGCGCAACTGGTGCCCGCGAAAGTGCCCGGTTAAGCAGGAGTTTTCAGGGAAACGGTCGCGCATGACCTCAGTCGCCGACGCTCCCGCCGCCGCCGAACTCGCCGACGGCGCCGGTCTGCTGCGGCTCGGCGCCGCGCTGCGGGACGCCGGTCACCAGTTCACGACCGTCGCGCCGGACACCCACCGCCGGGTCAACGCCCGGCCCGGCGCCGAGCGGGCCCGGGACCTGCGCGACGTCTTCGGGTGGAGCCGGCCTTTCGGCGCCGACGTCCTGCCGGTCGGGTTTCCGGCGCTGATGGCGGCGGCAGGTGTGCTGGAGCGCGACGGCGGCACGTGGCGGAGTCTGGTCCGGGCCTCGAGCTACGACGGAGAGCTCTTCCTGCACTCGGCCTTCCCGGCAAGCGCACCCGACGCGGTCTTCTTCGGCCCGGACACGCACCGCGCCGCCGATGCCGCCCTGGCGCACCTGCGCACGTTGCGGAGGCCGCCGCGTCGGGTCGTCGACGTCGGCTGTGGCAGCGGCGCGATCGCGGTGACACTGGCCAAGCGGCTGCCGGACGCGGAGGTCGTCGCCGTCGACCTCAACCCGGCCGCGCTGCGCCTGGCCCGGGTCAATGCGGCCTTGGCCGGCACCGGCAACGTCACCGTGTGCCGCAGCGACCTGCTCGCTGACGTGCGCGGTGGTTTCGACCTGATCGTGTCGAACCCGCCGTTCATGATCGATCCGGAGGGCCGGCGGTACCGCGACGGCGGCGGCGAGCACGGCCACGACGTCCCGCTCGCCCTGGTCGACGCCGCCGAGGAGCGTCTCGAGCCGGGCGGATCGCTGGTCCTCTTCGCCGGCACCGGCATCGTCGGCGGCCGCGACCCGCTCCTCGAGGCGGCCACCGAGCGCCTCGCCCGCACCGGCCTGACCTGGACGTACCGCGAGATCGACCCCGACGTGTACCCGGAGAACCTGGACTCGTGCTACATCCACGCCGAGCGGATCGCGCTGGTCGTGCTCACCGCGACCCGCCCGGCCCGGGCCACCGCCGCCGCCCGGACGCTGCGCCCGGACCCGCCGACGGTCGGCGTCGAGGAGGAGTTCCTGCTGCTCGATCCGCCGACCTGGCGCAACGTGCCGGCCGCCGACGAGCTGCGGGTGGCGCTGCCCGAGTCGCTGCGCGAGCGCGACCACGCGCAGTTCCGCAGCAGCAAGGTCGAAATGGTGACGCCGGTCTGCGCGACCCTGGCCGAGCTGAGCGACCGGCTCGCCGAGAACCGGACGGCGGCGGCCGCGGCGGCCCGGCGGTGCGGCGCGCGGCTGGTCGCGGTCGGGGCCACCCCGGTCGCCGAACCGGACCTGACGGAGGTGGACACGCCGCGGTTCCACGCCATCGTCGAGCAATACGGCCCGATCGCCCAGGACCCGGCCCTGTGCGGCTGCCACGTCCACGTCGGCGTGCCGAGCCGGGAGCTGGCGCTCGAGGTCTGCAACCATCTGCGGCCGTGGCTGCCGGTCATCCAGGCAATGGGCGTCAACTCGCCGTGGTACGCCGGCACGGACAGCCGCCACGCCAGCTGGCGGGGCATCGCCCTGGAGCGCTGGCCGAACCTGGGCCCGTGGCCGCTGCTCGACTCGCCCGAGGACTACGAGCAAGCCGTCGACGAGCTCGTCGGTACCGGCGTGATGCTAGACGCGACGATGGGCCTGTGGTGGGCCCGCCCGTCGACCCGCTACCCGACCGTCGAGATTCGGGTCGGCGACGTGAGCCCCACCGCCGACGACGCCGTCCTCGTCGCCGGTCTGGTCCGGGCCCTCGTCGGTACCGCGGTCGGCGACATCGCGGCTGGCCGGCCCGCCCTGCGGATGCCGGAGCAGTTGCTGCGGGCGGCCCATTGGAACGCCTCGCACCAGGGCCTCGGCGGCACGCTCACCGACCTGTGGGAGCGCTGCGCCCGGCCGGCCTGGGAGCTCGTCGACCGGCTGCACGAGACCGTCGCCCCGGCCCTGGAGCGCCACGGCGACGCCGCCCTCGTCGCGGCGGGACTGGACCGGCTGCGGACCCTGGGCACCGGTGCCGACCGTCAGCGCCGCGCCGGCGACCTGCCCCGCGCACTGGCCAACCTGGCTGACCAGACGGCCGGCTGACGGCGGCGTAGCCGTTCACGCGGATCAGCGTCGTTGAGCGCGGCATGGGCGGCCATGCATGGACCAGCGCTCGCGTCAGAAGGCTGGCTGGGCGGCCACGCTCACCTAGTACGGCATGCTATCAATCTTCCCCGGTTTGCTGGTGATGGTCACCGTCCCGTGGCTGTTCGGCAAGGATACGGTGCAGAAGGTCATCGACAACGTCGGCTGAGTCGTGTCCGGCTCGACCAGCACCCTCATCGGCGACGCCGCCCGGAACCTGCCGGAGAGCCAGCCGAGCACTGCTGTGCCCGCGCAGGCATCATGAGTACGAGCATCCGGCGAGGACGATTCGGGCCGGTCACCCGATCGAGTGGGGAGCCCATCTGGGGGCGAGTGCCGGTGACGAACCGTGCGTGTCGCGGGGACGGGCGCCAACCGAGCGCGCCTCAGGCCGTCGAGGGCGTCGTCGAGCAGGGCCAGGGTGCTGGTCAGCGCGGTGAGTGGGTTGCGTAAGTCGGGTGTGGCCAGGGCGAGGAACTCGTCTTTGGTGCGGCCAGTTCGACAGTGAGTTCTTCGGCACGGCGGCGTTCCAGGAACCGCCCGACGTGCGCGGCCAAGCCGCCGAGCAGCCCGATGAGGCGTCCTCGGGGTCTTCGATCCGGTCGCCGTGACGCACAGCGCGCCCAGCACCCGCCCGGCGGTGGCGATCGGCACACCGACGGCGACGTGCAGGCCGATGCGGGCGGCGGCCCGGCTGTGCAGCGACGCGGTGGCGGCGGCGAGGTTGGGGATCCAGCCGGGCCGCCCGTCGCGGCAGACCCGGCCGGGCAGGCCGATGCACCCGTCCAGGCTGGCGTCGATGGTGACCCACCGGGCCGTGCAGGCCACCATCTGCCGGTCCTCCTTGACCAGCCGCAGCTCCGCGACCGGCCAGCCCATCCGCACCCCGAGGGCCTCCACCCTCCGCTGCGCCGCGGCCGTCCACGCCGCCGCCTCCGCCAACCCGCGCGACACGGCCGCCTCGACCGTGGTGTAGCGGGTGGCACGTTCAGCGATCGTCACGTCGTGGGCGAACGCGTGGATGATGAGTCCGGCCGCGACCGGAGTGACGTTGATGGTCCGTCCGATCGGGACTCGTGGCCATCACGGTGCAGTGCAGCCAGCTGCCGCCGTTCGCCGAGGACCCGGCCGGGGCGTCCGGCGGCCAGGCGGGCGAGTCCGGCGCGGTGCGCGGGCCGCAGCCGCGCCGGCACAATGAGCTCGGCGATGTCGTAGCCGCACGCCTGCTCCAGGGTCCACCTGAGCGTGCGGGTCGCAGCGGGGTTCCACTCCATCACCCGCACGGTGGTGTCGGCGGCGATGCACGCCTCGGCGGCCGCGGCGAGGACCGCCTGCGGGGCCTCGACCATGGCCGGGGTGCAGCTGATCGGCTCCGGCATGAGAGGCTGGCTCATCGGCGGCTCCCGCATACAAGCAGCAACAGCGACACGTCGAAGATCACCGGACGGGTACCGAACACCGTAAGCGCACCTCGGGCCGCCGACCGGGCGGCGGCGCCGACGCGCTCACGCTGCCGCGGCACGGCCGGCGGGGCGCCATCGCACCGCGTGGCGCGGCAGGTGCGCTCGACGTATGGAGGGTTAGCGGTGGCGTCCGCGGAACCCGACGATCACGATCGTCGCGGTCGCCGCGGCAGCGATCGTGATCCCGATGATCGCGACCGGGACCGGCCGGCGCAGCCGAGTATCACGCGCGGTCGCGGCGACGGCTGCGCCGCGCGCAACATCGCGCGGCCGCGGAGATGAGGCGATCCTGGCCGCCGCGCGGCGGCAGTTCGCCGAGGTCGGGGTCGACCGCACGTCGGTACGTGCAATCGCGCAGGCCGCCGGCGTCGACCCGGTCTGATCACGCACTTCTTCGGGTCGAAGCAGGCGCTGTTCGTGCAGGTCGTAGAGCCGCCGTTCCAACCCGCGCAGGTGCTGCCCAACTGCTGGCCGGTGACGTCGAGCAGCTCGGGATGCGGCTGGCCCGATTCATGGTCGAGGTGATGGGCGTGGATCAGGCCCGCGAGCGGATGATCGGCCTCGTCCGGGCCGCGGCCAGCGGACCCGAAGCGGCCCGCCTGGTGCGTGACCTCGTCACCCGGGAGCTGTTCACGCCCTTGGCCGAGGCGATCGGCGCGCCGCATGCGCCGCTGCAGACGACATTGATCGGCGCGCACGTGGTCGGCCTGACATTCGCCCGTACATCGTCGGCGTGGAGCCCCTGGCCGCGGCCGAGGCGGACGTGATCGTCGCCGCGACCGCCCCGGTGCTGCAACACTACCTGACCCGGGCCGATCAGCGGCCCGTCACGGGCTGCCGGGTGGCCCTGCAACGATCGTTAATGAACTGCCGCTCCCGGGCCGCGCGGACGTCGGTGGCAGCCACACGCGGAAGAGGGCGCCGCCCCCGGGGCGTTCCTCGGCGTTGACGCCGCCCCGGTGGTCGTGCACGACCTGCGCGACGATGGCGAGGCCGAGCCCGGACCCGGGGGTGGCGGTGGCGGTGCTGCCGCGGTGGAACCGGTCGAACACCCGGCCCCGTTCGTCCGGGTCGATGCCGGGTCCGTGGTCGGCGACGATGAGTTCGGCGCGTCGGCCGGACGCTTCGCCGGTGGTGGTGACCCGGATGTGGACCGGGCCGCCGGGCGGCCCGAACTTGACGGCGTTGTCGAGCAGGTTGAGCACCATGCGTTCCAGTGCCGCGGGCCGGCCGTGGACCGGTGTCGGCGTGGCGGTGAGCTCGAAGCGGGCGTCGGGCGTCCGGGCGCGGGCCCGTTCGACCGTCGCGGCGGCCAGGTCGGCGAGGTCGAGGTCGGTGGCAGGGTCCTCGGCGGCGTCGGCGCGGGCCAGGGTGACCAGTTCGCGGACGAGGTGGTCCAGTTCCCGGCTTTGGGCGCGCAGGTCGCGCAGCAGGTTGTCGCGGTCGTCCGGCTCGAGGCGGTCGCCGGCCTTGAGCAGCAGTTCGAGGTTGGTGTGCAGGCCGGTCATCGGGGTGCGCAGCTCGTGGGCGGCGTCTTCGACGAGGCGCTGCTGGGCTTGGCGGGCGGTGTCGAGGGCAGCGAGCATCGTGTTGAACGCCTGGGCGAGGCGGGCGATCTCGTCGTCACCGACAGTGTCGATCGGCTGCTGCAGGTCCTGCGTGGCGGCCACCGTCACCGCGGCTGTGGTGAGCCGGTTAATCGGGCGCAGCCCGGCCGCGGCGACCAGTTGCCCAGCCACGGCCGCACCGGCCGCGACGAACGCGGCGAGCGCGGCCATGAGCAGCCCAAACCGGCGCAGGGTGCTGTCGTCGGCCTGCAGGGACCGGCCGAGCTGCACGGTGGTGCCGCCGGCGCGGCGCAGGGTGAGAATCCGGTAGCGGCCGTTGGGGGTGCTGACGGTGTGCCGGGCACTGCCGGTGCGGCCGGCCGCGACAGCGCGGTCGGCGGCGGTCACCGGCAGGCCGGGTTGCCCGGCCGGACGGGTCGCGGCGCCGTCGGGGAACAGCAGTTGGATACGCAGGTCGGTGTTGGACAGTGGTGAGCTGGGCGGTAGGGCGCGCAGCAGGTCCTCGTCGAGCATCGCGAGGGGGCCCTGGACGGCCCGGTCCAGGTCGCGGTCGGCCGAGGTGAGCAGGCTTTGACGCAGGGCTAGCCACGCGCCGGCGCACACCGTGGCCGCGGTGACGGCCAGCGCAAGCCCGGCAACGACGGCGAGGCGGGTCCGCAGCGACCATCGCCGGCCGCGCCGACCGCCGCGCGTCGGCCCGTGGGAACCTTCGCTCATCGGCCGGCCTCGTCGCGCAGGATGAACCCGACGCCGCGGATCGTGTGCAGCAGCCGGGGCCGGTCACCGTCCTCGAGTTTGCGGCGCAGATAGCCGATGTACACGTCGAGGCTTTTCGACGCGCCGTCGAGGTTGTAGCCCCAGACAAGCTCGAACAGCAGGCCGCGGGTCAGCGCCCGGCCCGGCCGGGTCAGGAACACCTCCAGGAGGCTGTACTCCATCCGGGTCAGCTCGATCGCCCGGCCGGCCCGGGTCACCGTCCGGCTGGCCCGGTCCATCACCACGTCGGCAAAGCGCAGCACCGCATCGCCGCCGGCCGGGGGGTCGTCGCCGGCGGTGAGATCGCTGCGGCGCAGCAAGGCCCGGACCCGAGCGAGGAGCTCCTCCAGGGCGAACGGTTTGACGAGGTAGTCGTCGGCGCCCGCATCCAGGCCAGCGACGCGGTCGCCCACGGCGTCGCGGGCGGTGAGCATCAGCACCGGCAGCCGGTGGCCGCCGGTCCGCAGCCGCCGGCAGGTTTCCAGACCGTCTAGCACTGGCATCGTCACGTCCAACACGGCGGCGTCGGGCTCGCGTTCGGCAACCGCGGCCAGGACCGCCGCCCCGTCTGCGAAGAGCCGCACCTCGTAGCCCTCGAACCGCAACGCCCGGTCCAAGGCGTCACGGACCCCGGCTTCGTCGTCGGCGACGAGGATCTGCCCGCGGGACACTCCCCAACTATCGCGCATCCCGGTGCGCCGCCGGCGGCCGTCGCCGACCTGTCGGGGACGTTCTTACTCAGTTCTTACTCCCGGTTAGGGCGCCGTTGGGAGGTTCCCGCCGATGGTGTTGGCACCAGGGCCGGCATACGGCAGGCCCCTATGTCGCAGGGGTGGGCGATTGGACGCGGTAATTGCCAGCACCGGGCTGGTGAAGACATACGGCGGGGTCCGCCGGGTCGACGGCCTGGATCTTGCTGTGCCGGCCGGGGTGGTGTCCGGGTTCGTCGGGCCGAACGGGGCGGGCAAGACCACCACGCTGCGGATGCTGCTCGGCCTGATCCGCCCAACCGAAGGGCGGGCCTGGGTCCTCGGCACCGAGATCACCAAGCCGCAGGGGTTCCTGCCGCGGGTCGGGGCGATGATCGAGGGCCCGGCGATGACCCCGGCGCTGTCCGGGCGGGCCAACCTGGACCTGCTCGCCGTTCTCGGCGGGCACGACCGGTCCCGCATCGGTGAGGCCCTGCATCTGGTGGGCATGGCGCACCGCGCCGACGAGCCGTTCAAGTCCTACTCGCTGGGCATGAAACAGCGGATCGGCATCGCCGCCGCCCTGCTGCCCCAGCCGAAACTGCTGCTGCTGGACGAGCCGACCAACGGCCTGGACCCGGCCGGCATCGTGGAGATTCGCCAGCTGCTGCGCCGCCTCGCCGACACCGGCATCACCGTCTTTGTCTCCTCCCATCTGCTCAGCGAGCTCGAAGTGGTCTGCGACCACCTCGTCATGATCCGCGCCGGCCGCCTCGTCTTCCAAGGCCCGACCAGCGAACTCCTCGCCCGCCAGCACCCCCGGATCCACGCCACCCCGGAAAACCCGGCTGACCTGCCCCTCCTTGGAAGCCTCGCCACGGACCGCGGCTTTCCGGCCACCGTCAGCGACGGCGCCGTCCTCGTCGACGCCCCGGCGACGTTCGCCGGCGAACTCAACCGGGAGGCGATGCAGCACGGCATCACCCTCATCGAACTCGCCGCCCGACAGAACAACCTCGAGGACGCGTTCTTCGCCCTGACCGGGTCCGCCACCGGCGACACCCGCACCACGCCCCTGGAGGCGGCCCTATGAACACCCTGCTGCTCGACGTCATCCGCGCCGCCCGCGCCGAGTGGATCAAACTGCGCCGGCCCGGCCTGCTCTGGGGCACCCTCGGCGCCGTCGTCGCCGTCACCGCCCTGGCCACCGCCATCGGGATCGCCACCGCCGGCGACGGCACCGCCCGCCAGGCCCCCGGCGGGCCGAGGATCGGCGTCACCGTCGCGGCCTTGCAGTCCGCGTCCGGCCTGTCCAACGGGCTGTCCTCGGCCGCAACCCTGCTCGGCGTCGTCGCCCTGTGCCTCTGCGCGGGCGCCGTGGCCGGAGAGTATGCCCAGGGCACCCTCCGCAACCTGCTCATCCGCCAGCCCCGCCGGCTCCGCCTCTTCGCCGGCATCGCCCTGGCCTGTGCCGCGTTCACCACCCTTATGGTCGCGACGGCCACGCTCGCCAACGTCGCCGCCTCGTTCGTCGCCGCCACCCTAACGGGCATGGACACCAGCGCCTGGACCACCGGTGCCGCCGCCGGGGACCTGCTGCGAGCCGCCGCCAACACCTCCATGTCGACCATCGGCTGGGCCGGCATCGGCTTCGCTCTCGCCGTCGCGCTGCGCACGCCGGTCGCGGCGATCGCCGTCGGCGTTGCCTACGCGCTGCCGGTGGAGAACATCGTCAACGCCGCCGTCGACGACGCCGGTCGCTACCTGCCCGGCCAATTGCTGGCCGCCGTCGCGGGCGGCGGCACCGCCGACGTTGGCTACGGCTACGCCCTCACGGTCCTGGCCGCCTATGCCGCCGCCGTCGTCGCGATCGTCGCCGTGCTGCTGCGCCGCCGCGACGTCACCGCCTGACCGGTCCCGGCCCCAGCGCCCGCCCTCCGGAGGAGAGCCTCCGTGTCCAACCCCGACCAGGCCGCGGTCCGCCGCCCGACCGCGGAACGATTGCGGTTCTGGCGCTCACCGGCGGAGCAGCCCGGCTGGGCCCGGCCCGCGCTGCTCGGCATCGCCGCCGTCGCCGCACTGCTGTACGGATGGCGAATCCGCGACAGCGGCTACGCCCTGTACTACTCGATCGCAGTGAAGAGCATGTCGGTGAGCTGGCAGGCTTTCTGGTACGGGGCCCTGGACCCCGGCCACCATCACCATCGACAATTCGCCGGATCGTCCCTCCCGCAGGCCCTGTTCGCGCGCATCTTCGGCTACCACGCCTGGGCACTCACCCTGCCGCAGGTCATCGAAGGCGTCATCGCCGTCCTGGCCCTGTACCGCATCGGCCGCCGCTGGCTCGGCCCCGCCGCCGGCCTGCTCGCCGTCGGCCTGTTCGGCTTGACGCCGGTCGTGGCCTCCATGTTCGGCCACCCGATGGAGGACGGGCTGCTGACCATGTGCCTGGTCCTGGCCGCCGACGCCGCCGCGCACGCAATCCGGCACGCCCGGCTACGCAGCCTGCTGCTCGCCGGGGTCTGGGTCGGAATCGGGTTCCAAGCCAAAATGCTACAAGCCTGGATGATCGTGCCCGCCCTTCGCCGTGGCCTACCTGCTCGCCGCCCCGATCACCCTCCGCCGGCGCCTCGGACACCTGGCCGCGGCCGGCGCGGTCACCCTCGCCGTGTCGCTGTCCTGGATCGCGCTCTACACCGTCACCCCGGGCGCGGACCGGCCCTACGTCGACGGCAGCACCATCAACAGCGCCGCCGCGATGGTCTTCGGCTACAACGGCACCGACCAGTTCGGGCTGCACTGGCCCGGCGCCATGACCCCATGACCGCCGGCGCCACCAGCGACGAAGGCGGGTTCGAGCCGCCGGCCGGGTTCACCCAGCCCACCGGCGCCAACCGGCCCGGTGGGCCGGGCGGCCCGGATGCCGCCGGTCCGCCAGGCGGGGCCAGGCCGGACGGCGGTGGCTGGATGAAGGTCGGCAACGCCCGGTACGCCACCCAGATCGGCTGGCTCTACCCGCTCGCGGGGGATCGCCCTGACCGCCGGACTGTGAAGCACCCGCCGCGCACCCAGGACCGACCCGGCCCGCGCCGGCTATCTACTCTGGGGCACCTGGCTGGGCACCTTCGTCGCCGTGTTCTCCGCCATGACCCTGCCGCACACCGCTTACCTGGCCTCCCTCGCCCCGGCCATCGCCGCCGGCATCGTGCACGCCTGGCACGCCTACCAGACCCGCACCGGCCGCTGGCTGCTGCCCACGATGGTCGCCGCCGAGCTCACCTGGACCGGCTACCTCAGCGTCCGCTATCCCACCTTCCTGCCCTGGCTCGTCTAGCCTGCCCCGGGTCTCGGTGCCGCCGCCGTCGTCACCGTGGCGGCCACCGGCCTCCGCGATCGGCGGACCGCACCCGCACCGGCCAGCCGCAACCGCCGGCCGCGACCCGTCCTCATCGGCGCTGCGATGGCTGGCGCCATCGCCGCCACGCTCGCCGTACCGACAGCCTGGGCCGCTTCGGTCCTGCACCCCGACTACGGCGGCAGCGCCTTCGACGCCGCCGCCGGACCATCCAGCACCGAACCGGCCGGCGGGCCCCTCCGCATGGCCGGGCCGCCCGGCGGCGCCCCGTTCGGTGGCGGCGGCCCGCAGGGCAGCGCCACGCTCACCACCGATCAACAGCACCTACTGACTTATCTCCGCCGGCACCGCGGCGGCGCCCGCTACCTCGCCGCCACCGACTCCTGGAACACCGCCGCGCCATACATCACCGCCGCCGGCGAGCGCCTCCTTACGAGCGGCTTCAGCGGCACCGCCGCCTCCCCAACCTCGACGCTTTTAACCACCCTCATCCGCACCGGCAGAAGGCCATCTTGGATCCTTGGTCCCAGGTGAGGGTGCGCCGAACTTCGGGGCCGGGAGACTGTCCAATGTGGACATGAGTGCGTCGCGTACGGTTTCGGCGGTGGTTACCGGGCAGGTGCACGAGCGTGACGTAGCGGCTGGCACGGTCGACGAGTGTGCCGATCGCGGAGCGGCTGTGCCGGCCGACGATCAGATCCCCTTCCCAGTCACCGACCCGGACCCGGTCAGCGACGATCGACGGCCGCTGATCGATGAGTTGCCCGGGGCTGATGAACCGTGGGCTACGTTCCTGCGGCCGGCGGCGGCGTTTGCGGAGCGGACGCCCGGTTCGTAGCTGTTGGGTGAGTTGGCGGCGGAGTCCGGCGTGACCGCCGCAGTACAACGCTTGGTAGATCGTCTCGTGGCACACATGCTTAGAAGGCTGGTCAGGAAACGTCTGGCGTAGCCAGGTGGCGATCTGTTCGGGGCTCCACTCCAGTTCAAGTTTTTGCCTGGACCAGAGCCCGCAGTTCGTGATCGGTGAACAGGCGGCCTCGACGCGGCCGGTGAGCTCGGTCCCGGGCCCGGCTGTGTGCCAGGTCGCCGTCATAGCCAGCATCGTGCGCCAGCCGGTTGCGGCGCAGTTCCCGGCTGATCGTGGACGGCGCCCGGCCCAGCTGCGCCGCAATCGCCCGCACGCCGAGCCCGTCACGGCGCAGCGTCGCGATACGTTGACGCTCCAGCAACGACAGGTACCGGTTCGACCGGGCGTCCTCAGCCACACGCGTTGGCGGGACACCTCCATGCTCGGCCCGCTATCGATAGCCCGTCTTCCGGCCGATCCCCACGATCTGGCACGCCTCGACCGTTCCCGCCCCGGAGAGGATCAACTGCCAGTATAGAGTCTCGGCGTCCAGTTGCCGCTTCCGCCCGCGCCTCGCCATCAACACATCCCTTAAACGATCAAGAAAGTGTTGCGACAACTACTAAAACCCACCGATCGCCCGGGGGTCAGTCTTCCGGGACCGGCGACAGTCGGACCCGAAGCCGGTGATCCGGCGGCTGGTCGCGCAGCTCGGCGTGCATCACGAGGCGTTGCGGAACTGGATCTGGCGGGCGCAGCGCAGGTTCAGGCGGAGGTGACCTCGACCTGCAGTTGCTGCGGCAGCGGCGGGCACAGCTCGACCGCGGGTGCGACGGTCATCCGACACCTCCTCCATCGCCCTTCCTACCCCGGTGTGGAAGAGCGAATCACGCGGGCGGGAGGGGCGCCTGTTCCAGCTGGCCCAGCGCGACCTCCAAGGCCGGCTCGGGTGGCCGCCGCTGGGCGAGGGCGGCCGGCAGTCGGGCGAGCAGCTGTACCACCGCGCGGCGGGCAGTCGGGTCGGTCACGGCGGCGCGGAGCAGTTGGCCCGTGTGGCCGAGCGCAACCCGGTAGGGCCGACGCATCCAGGCGGTGAGTGCATGGTTCCGCGCGCGGAGGGTTTCCTTGCGGCCCCGGTCGGCGCCCGTAGCCGGGGCCGGATGGTGGTGCGCGACGACGTCGTCGCAGTAGGCTAGGCCCCAGCCTGCGCTGAACAGGTCCCAGGCGAGGCGCTGCTCTTCGCCCATAAAGAACACCACCGGGTCGAAGCCGCCGCAGGCCAAGAAGGCGTCGCGGCGGACCGCCGCCGAGCAGGCCATGAAGCCCAGCACTGCGGGGCCGGGCAGGTCGTCGGGGACACCCAGCGGCGCCGCGGCGAGGACGCCGGCCAGCGGGTCCGGGCGCCCTTGCGGGCCGACCAGTGTCCGCGCGGCGACCAGCGCCAGCCGCGGGTGGGCATCGAACAGGGCGGCGGCCCGGTCCAGGGCGCCGTCGGCCCACCACGAGTCGTCGTCGGCGAACGCGACGTACGGCGTCGCGGCGGCCGCCACGCCGAGGTTGCGCGCGACCGCTCCCTCGTTGCGGGCGAGTGAGAGCAGCCGCACGCCGGGGAAGCGCTCCGCCACGACTGCGGCGGTACCGTCCTCCGAGGCGTTGTCGACGACCACGATGCCGGCCGGCCGGTCCGCGAGTGCGTCGAGCCGGGCCAGGGTGCGGGACAGCGGGTCCTTGCGGTTACGCGTGGCGATCACCACGGTCACGTCTGACATGTCTGCACGATGTCCAAGTTGGTGATTATCAAACCGTTGCGCCGGCCGCACCGCTTTGCCCGGCAGCGCTCGGGAAGACGCAGAGCATGCATGTCGTCGAGCATCTTGCGGCCGGTCGTTGGACGGCCGGTCAGGACCGGTTCGTGGTAGTCGACCGCACGACGGCGCCACGGTGCCAGCCGCTGGGCTGGCGAAAGTGGCGGCGGCGGTGGACGTCGCCCGCGCGGCCCGGCCGGGCTGGCCGCCACCGCGCCCGCGTCCCGGGCCGACATCGCGCGCCGCCGCGGCGAGCGTCGAGGCCGGGACCGAGAACCTCCCCGGTGTTGTAGCGGCGCTCGCTACCGGTGGGGCCGCCCCGCCTCGATAGCAGCATCGGTGGACACCGCACGATCTGGCTCAGACGGCCCGATCGCGCGGGCGAGCGCGGTCTGCTGCTCGACGCCGACGGGTGAGGGCCTGCCGGGCGAGCGTCTGGGCCACCTCGACCGGACTCAGGGCGGCGAGCGGCATCGGCGGTCCCTCGCGATAGGTCCAGCGCAGGTCGGTGCCGTTCAGCCGATCCGCGGCCGCCGCCAGGAGCGGATCCCGGCCTCGCCGTGTTCGCGGTAGCGGTCGGCCGGGCCAGCGTTCCGCGGTGGTCGGTGACACCTGGAACCGTTCCGCGGCGCGGCGCAGCGGCCAGCCGTCCTCGACAACGCAGCGCGCCAGGCGGAGCCGGCCGGTCTCGGTCAGGGGTACGTTAGCGTGTGGTATGAGGGCCTTCTTGGTGCTCGGGGTGCGAGTTTGGTTGCTACACACCGAGCCAGAAGGCCTCACCTACGTCAAGACCCACAAGCCGTGGGCTCCGTCTGTCAACGGCCAATTGGACTGGCCCTGATCCACTTGGTGTGGATTGATTGCTTGCTGTGATTGGCTGTCCGCCATCATGACCATCCGTGCGCGTAGATCCACTCAGGACAGTGTTGTCTCATCTCGGTTCGGTCGGGTATCGAGAGCCTTGATACGTTGGGACAAAGCGCTGTCTTGCGGGCGGCCACGGCAACCACCAGTGCGATCTGCCCGAGCTGCGGTGTTACCTCGCATCGTCCCCACGGCAGGTACGTTTGACGCTTGGCCGACCTGGCCCGTTGTGCTCGACTGACCGTTCACCGATTCCTGTGTGGTGCCGCTGTTGCGGAGCAATGGCTCGACGGATGTGGTGGCGTATGGGTCGACGGTTTGGTGTCGATGCCCAATCGGCGGCTGATCGCGTAGGTCCCCAGACCGGCTGCTCGCAGGTGCTGCACCTCAGCGTGCCGGGCCCGGATGCGCTCGGCGAGCTTGCCCTCGGCCGGACGCGCGTCGCTGATGACCGGCCGTTGCGGTTCGGGCGGTGAAGCGGGTCGTAGGCAGCCGCGGTGGCTGGCCGTGGCGCGCTCGACTGCGTCGGAGAGGTTCTTCAACAGATGCCAGCGATCAGCGACCTGCTGAGCTTGCGGCGCGGCACGGGCTGCGGTCTCGGCGTAGGCGCAGCCACGCTCACGGCAGATGATCTACACGTCGGGGTGCTGCTGCTGCCAGGCGGCGAACGACTCAGCGGTGCGGTCGGGCAGCACGTCGATCGGCCGGCGGGTGGCCATGTCGACAAGTACGGTGCCGTAGCGGTGCCCGCGGCGCAGCGCGAAATCGTCGACGCCCAGCACGACCGGAGTCACCGGGGTCGCCTCGGGCGCGCTGCGGATCAGTCGAATCAGCGTCATCCGGCCGGCCCGAACCACCAGGTGCTCACCGAGACGCTGCCCGGCACGCCCGGCGAACGCCATGGCAAGGGCCTGCATCAGCTGCCGCACCAGCGTGCTGTAGCGGCCGTGGCGGATCGTCACGCCGTCAACCTGCTCCGAGAAGATCCTTCGTGCGCAGGTCGGGGTGTCGCAGAAGAACCGTCGCATCTTGAGGTGCAGTGCCACCTCCCGGCCACCGACCGCCGCATCAAGCAGCCGACGTTCATAACGGCTGTGGACCCGTCGCAACGCGACTCCGCAGAACGAACAGCGCGCCGCCTTGGCCGCTACCTCAGCATGCACCCGCACCGATGAGCCGTTCGGCCGCGCGTTTAACACTCTCAGAGCAGCAAGGTGCGGGAACACGACGTGGACGAGATCAAGAGCTGACACGGCCCACGATCATCAATCAGCAACGCTCGATCAGCAAACTTGTGCCAGAGCCAAGCCCAACTGGCCGTTGACACGCGGTCATGGCGTGCGCTGCGGTTCGCGGCGGACGCTTTCCGCTGATCGTTGGCCCGCGCCCACGCGCACGTGCATCGGGAGTCTCGTCGCTGTCGGGCCCGTGAGCAGCGGTGTTACCGCTGTGATTGCTGTGATCGGCGTGACCGCGAATCGGACCGTCACCCGCGTGGATGTGCTCCTACCGTCGGAACGATCCGCTACCCCGTCGACGGAGGGTTTGATGGCCGTGACCACACTCGAGACCCACATCCAAGTCCCGTATGTCGTCGCAGGCGGGCGAATCGTGTCGTGCGACGCGGCGCCCGTGAACGGCCTCCAGCACGTGCCCGCCGCATCGAACTCGCGCGGCGACGTGGTGCAGACGCCATGGCAGTCGGAAGCAGGGCGTCATTTGACGGGCGTCGCAGCGTGTCGAGTCGTGCGCCAGGCGCTCAACGCGCACGACCGACTGGTGCGCGATCGCGAAGGGCACAACGACGCAGCGTGGTCGGTGACGTGGTGAAGGCCAACCGTGTCGTCGGCGGAGACCGCCGAACCCGGCGCGTCGAGCCGTGGCGCAGCGGCCGAACCCGGTGGCACCGCCTGCTGCTGCTTGACCGTGTCGCGGCTGCGCTGCGGACATGCACGGCGCTGATCTGTTCGGTGGCTGGCTTGGGTGTCCTGCCGGTCATCCTGTGGTGGCTGCAGTCGGTGCTATGGGCGGCCACTGACTGGCGGGCTGTCCTCGCCGAGCCGATGTCGCTCATCACAGTGCTGTTCGCGGTCGTGAGCGGCGGCTGGGGAATCTGGTTGTGGCTGGTCATCGGCACGGCGCACGATGTCGCAGCGATGCTGCGCCGTCAGCCGCTGCGCCGCCGCCTGCCGGCGTCACTGTCTGGTCTTGCCGGTGGCGTTGCAGGCATGATCGCGGTGCTCGGCCAGCCCACGAGTGCGGCTGCGGGCACCCCGCCCGCGATGCCGTCGGTGGTCGCAGGTCCCGATCCGTCCATCGGAGTGTCGCCGTTCCCCGCCGAGCCGACAGCGATGACCGCCGTGACGGCTGAACCGGCGAGCGCAGCGACGTTGACGTCCGGTCAGACGGTGCGCAGCCCAGCGGTCATCTACGAGGTTCGCCGCGGCGACTGGCTCGGGTCGATCAGCAACCGGTTTCTCGGCGACTTCGACCGGTACCCGGAAGTGCAGCGGCTCAACCCGGAACTGATTCGCGACGGGTCCGGCCGGCACGGCCCGAACCACATCGAGGCCGGGTGGCGGCTGGTCCTGCCCGCCGACGCGCAGGACCGCGGGCCGGAACGGCACGCAACCGGCGCCAGCATCAATGTTGACGGCGACATCACGAACGACGGCGACACGGCCGATTCGGTAGACGGCGACGAACCAGCCGATCCCGCACCGGGCGCGAGCCCGCCCTCGCCAGCCGCCGAGATCCAGCCGACCGGGACCAGCAGCAGCCCGACCGGCATCGCGTCCGATCCGGCCGCGACGCCAGCCAGTCCCGCAGCGCCGACGCCAGTAACGCAGCAACGACAGATCGGCATCTTGTCGTCGAAGGGCTGGATCGGCGTGCCGATCGTCGCCGTCGTCGTCGCGGGGCTGCTGTGGCTGCGCCGGCAGCACCCGGCCAGCGGCGCAGCCGATCTGGACGAGTCGGCAGGTTCCGAACGTCGACACGACATGAGGCCGGAACCTCGCCCGACGGGGTTGGCCGGCGACGGTCGCAGTGAAAGGGATCAGGCCATGCATCCGACCGAGGACGAGCAGGAGGCCAGCGGCAACCCAGACAGCGATGCTGTCCACGCCACGTCCTGGCCGCCGGGGGACACCTGCGCACTGACCGGACCTGGCGCGCACGATGCGGCCCGCGGCATGCTCGTCGCGACGCTCACCGCAACCCAACCGGCGCCCGACGCCGGCGACTACGACCAGGTCATCGTGCCCGCGGAGACCCTCGCCGCGCTGTTTCCCGGCCACACCGACCGCGCCGCCACCCTGCCGCGGCTGCACGTTACCGCGTCACTGCCGGAAGCCCTCACCGTCCTCGAGACGCTGTTGCTGCGGCGGCGCCGGCGCGAGCAGGAATGCGAACCGGCCCAGCCCGACGAACCCGACACTCCAGCCTCCGGCCCACACCATCCCCGGGCGCTGCTGCTCACCCATCCGCCACAGGCGAGCGCCGACCCGCGGATGCGGGCGGTCCTCGGACTCGGAGCTCCGCTGCGCATCACAGCCGCCGTCCTTGGACCCTGGTCCGGCGCCACACCGTGGGACGCGCACGGCGACGGCCGCTCCAGCCGTCCCGGCAGGCACCCGGTCATGATCGACCAAGCATCCCCCCTGCGGCTGCTCACCGGCTCGTCGCCGCTCGGCACGGCAGACGGCGGTCCGGCCGAGGATGTCGTCGCGGCACCCGCCGCGCCGGCGCCGCAGCCACCGGCGACATCAGGCGGACCCGGCCTCACGCCCGACCCGCCGGCCGCCCGGGTCGCCGAGGACGCGGCCGCCCCGGAACCGCCTGACGTCCGGATGCGATCCGAGGCGGCCCAGCCGAGCATGAACGGCGCTGGCACGACCCGCCCGGCCACGGCCGCGGCCGTGGACCTGAGCGGGCCGGCGCTGGTGCTCCCGGTCCAGGTCCGGGTCCTCGGCGAACCGGTGGTCCTCGACGCCGGCGGGCATCCGGTCGCGGGCATGCGCCAGCACGCCCGGGAGCTCATGGTCTATCTCGCCGTCCACCGCGACGGTGCGGCGCTCACCGACATCATGGAGATCCTGTGGCCGGCCGCGACCCTCAGCCGCGCCGGGCAACGCCTGTCCACCGACACCGCCGACCTTCGGCGGCGCATCCGCGAGGCAGCCGGCCAGCTCCGCCGCAGCCCCGGCCACGGCCCGACCGCCGGCAAACCCACGATCGAACCCGTCGTCAACATGGGCAGCCGGTACCACCTGAACCCTGACGTCGTCGACGTCGACCTGTGGCGCCTCGACGACGCCCTGGGCGCCGCCGCCGCAGCCACCGACCCGGCCGAGCGGCTCCGGCACCTGCGTGCCGCCGTCGGCATCCCACCAGAACCCCTTGCCGCCGACCGGCCCTACGACTGGATCGACCTGCACCGCGAACATGCCCGCCGGCAGCACATCCGTGGCCGCGTCCGACTCGCAGCGCTCCTCGGCGAGGCCGACCCGCCCGCTGCGGCGGAACTGCTGCAAGCTGCCGCCGACCTCGACCCACTCCACGAAGAACTTGCTCGCCGGGCGCTGCGGGGCCTCGCCGCGATCGGTGACATTACCGCGATCGCCAACCGCCTCGAGCGGCTGCGTGCCGCACTCGCCACCATCGGCGAACAACCGGGTGCGGAGACGCTCACGCTCGTTGCCGAGCTCCGCCGAACCACCGGCATCCGCCAGCCCAGCAGCAACCAGCATCGCGCGGCACCCAGCCGGACCTCGAGGACAGGAGCAGACAGGTGATCGCGACCCTGGACCCGGCGCTCGTGCGGCGCCTCACCCGGCCAGGCGATCCGCACGCCGCCGCGGAAGCCGAGCAGCTCGACGACGACCTCGCCCGGGCCGTACGCACCACCGCCTGGACGCGCCGGATCTTCTACTTAGCCGTCCTCGTCGTCGCGCTGTACGGCACCGCCACCGGTGTCGCCGTCACCTTCGACCTGCCATGGTGGACCGCCATCGGCGGCGTCATCGCCCTCGAACTCGGCAGCGTGACCTTCCTGTCCAACGCCGACGTCCGCCGCCGCGTCGGCGAGCACGCCACCGCCTCACGGCTGCTCGGCGCCGCGATCGCCGTCGCCGCAGCCACCTTCAACCTGACGACCCACGGCAGCCAATTGCTCGGCGGGTTCTACGCGCTGATGAGTATCCTCGGCTTCGCCAGCTGGTGGCTCGACGTCGAAAACAAGCGCCGCGACCGGCTCCGCGCCCGCGGCATGCTGCCGCCGCCGACCCCGCGATACGACCTGTGGGGCCACTGGATCCGCCACCCGGTCACCACCAGCCTCGCCCGCCGCCTCGCCCGGACCTATCCGCAGCTCGGCCTCAGCGGCTCGCTCGAAGCGGCGCTGCTCGTGCGGCGCGGCGAACGCCGCGACGCCGCCCTCACCGACGCCCTGCGCACCCGCATCCGTGCCGCAGCCGGCCGGACGATGGCCGACATCGCCGTGCTCACCTACGACCTCGGCGAAGTCGCGCACCGACTTCGCGCCACCGCCGACTACGACGGCCTGACGGCCGTCCTGGCCAGCGAACTGACCATCGACCGTATGCTGCACGGCCGCCACGGGCATCCATCCGCCACGCAGGCCGCGACCGGGCAACCCGGACCGGACAGCACCGCAGCCGTGCCGGCCGGACGGCATACCGGTTTCACGGCGGTGCCGGGCAACGAATCGGCCGCCGACAACCGCCAGTCAACGGGGCGCCCCGTCGAGCAGCCGGCGGCAGGTGAGAGCCCAAGGGCAATCGGCTGGGCCGCACCAGCACCGGCGTATCCGCCGCCAGCCAGTCCTGTCCCGTGGGTCCTGCAGCCACCAGATCCCGCAGGACCCGCGACCGCCATCGGCGAGAGCGGCAACGGCAGCACGGAACGACTGCCAGACGCCGCCGGTTGGTGGACGCAGGATCCGAACGCGCTGGCGGCGACGGGCCCGGTCGACGTGCACATCATTGGCGAGCCGATGATCCGTGATAGCACCGGCAACCCGGTTCGCGGACTTCGCGCCAAAAGTCTGGAACTCCTCGTATACCTCGCCGTCCAGCGCGACGGTGCGGCACTGACGGACATCCTGACCGCGATCTGGCCCGAGGTCGAGCCACACAAAGCCGGACAGCGGCTGTCGACCTGCCTGAGTAACCTGCGCGGCGTCATCCGCAGCGTGCTCGACGCGGACGCGACTATCGGCGACCGATACCCGATGCGCACGATCTGGATCGAGCCGATCGTCAACACAGGCGGCCGCTATCACCTCAATCCCGTTGTCGTCACCGTCGACTGGTGGCAACTGCTCGACGACATGGCAACCCATACGTCGAGCCCTGGTCCCGAACCCGTCAGCACGACACGTTCCCGCATCGCCGACGGATACGACTATCGATGGCTTCACCGTGAGCCAGGCAGCGACGAGCCACCAGCATCGGCGAACCAGCCGGTTCCGGCGTCCAACCGGCCCGACGAGACGACCCTCGAGCACGCCGGACGCTGATGAACACCCGAATCCCGCGCCGCGCCGAACGTCTGGGGACGCCGGCACGGCCGTCGAGAACTCCACTGTGCCCGAAGCCGGCACGCCGACATGAGGGCACGGAAGACGAGCCGGTGCTCGTGACACCGCAGCGTCACTGCATCGAGCAGCTCACCGGCCGTGCCCTCCCGCCTCGAAGCAGCGATGCCTGCGCTGCAGCGGCGACTGCTGTCGCCTGCCTACACCGATGAGAAAGGACCGCAGCATGCCGGAGCTGGGCGACGAGTCGGTGACCCTGCGCCAATGGCTCGACGTGGTGCGCCGCGCCCGGCTCGGCCGGACGGCGAAAGCGGTGGCTCTGATGCTGGCCACCTATGCCGACAATGACGGCAGCCGCGTCTACCCCGGCGTGGCACGACTCGCGGTGGACTGTGAACTGACCTACAACGTCATCCAGACCGCCCTCAAGCGACTGCGCGAAGCGGGCCTGATCGCCGTAGTCCGGAAAGGGGCCCGACGCGGGCAGGCCGACGAGTACCGGCTCATCCTGGCCTCCGACATCCTCGACCGGATCGACGTGCTCACCCCCGCGCACGTCACCGAGTCCTCCGCGGTCCTTGCGGCGCGCCGCCGCGGCCGACACAAGCCTCCGGCAGCAACCGCACCGAGCCGGCCGCCACACCGGCCGCGCCCCACCCCGCGGGATGCAGACGACCTCGATCCGCCGGCCCTGCACCCCGACCCGTGGGACGCAGGCTGGGGCGCTCAGCATACAGCTGCACCCCACGGCAACCCGCGCTCAGCGGCAGCTGCACCACACGGCGGCCGACACCTGCACCTCATGCCGTCACCACCCACCACCCACGGACCGAACCACAACTGCGACCATCCCATCGACAATGCCGTTCGTTCGGACGTTGCGGCTGTAGCAGCCGACGCCGCTGCCGCGCCAGCTGATGGTGACCCCAGCCGGTGCGCACACGGCCTCGGCGGCAACAGCGGGATCCGCTGTCCCGCATGCCGCCGTGGCCTCGGTTCAGCCGCATCAGCCGCATCGGCCGGGGAGGCCCGGCGGCCCCTGCTGCGCCTTGTGCACGCTGGCCCGGCTGTGGCCGAGTGCGCCACACCGGCCATAGCCGCCAGGCGGGATCCTCCAGTACGGCTGCCATCGGCTGCAGCATCGGCCGTGACGACGTACCCCCTCCCAGCACAGGGGCGCGACCTGGGTAACGTACCGGCACCATGACCGGGCGGGAGCGGTCTGCGGTCGAGGCCGATGGAGCGGCAATTACACGCTGGCGCACCGCGACCCCGATCTACCGTAGTTCGTACGCGTGTACGAGAAACCTAATCATGACCCCGGCCGGGCTGCGGGTCGAACGCCACAACGTCAAGAGCTTCTCGCCGTCGCCAGCATCACTGGGACTGCTGGAAACGCGACCCTCCGTTGCGGCCTGGGTGTCGGCGATGCTCGCGCCGTCATCGACGCCGAGGTCCAGCGGCTCCAAGCTAAGCGCCGGCTCATCCTTGCCCGCAGCGCCGCGTTCTTCAGCGGTCCCCATGACTGCCAACGTGCCAGCACCGAGGTGCTCCTCACCCTCGGGCGCCGACCCCGACCTGGTCGTGCGCATCGCCATCGATCGCAGCAGTCTGCCAGCCAGCAACCTTGGCAACGCTGAGCGCGCGGGAAGGCTCCTGGACATGCGGGATGCTCGCTGGCATCCAGCGGGCAGCCATGCCCTGGCGCGGCGAACGAACTCGGACGCCGGCCGCGGGATGACATGCATGCCTCATGCATGCTTTGCACTGCATTGGCTCGCTCCGTCCGGACGCCTCACGTGGCCGTCCGCCATCGGGTGCGGGCATTCGCCAGCGCGACAGTCGCGACCAGTCGGGGCGCCGGCACATGCCGGACCCGTCAATGTCAGCGTCGGGCGCAACGGCGTCGTGCCGCGGCATGGCGGCGGCCCGCGCGACCGGCCGGCGATCGACAGCCCCGGGCGGCCTGAGCGCGTGGCCTACGGCCGGAGCGTTTTTCGACTGTTCGCCCGGTACATCACCTGTTTGTCGCGATACGCTGGATCGCTTCCATGACCAGTTCTCGATCGTGCGGGTCGAGGTGGTGGCTACCCAGATTGCTGAGCGTGACCGGCATGCCGCCGGCGATCGATGTGGCGTATCGGAGCAACATCACGTCGGACGCCTCGGACTCCGTCAGTGGGATCGCTGTCTCGGGATCCGGCATGCCACTCCATGCGTCCAGGACGTCCGCCATCCACTCGGGCCTGGCTTGCGACCATTTGATGGTTCGCAGTGCCTCGTCGACGACGCCGAGCGCCTGCGCCACCGCTGTCCAGTCGACGCGGACCGTGAGGCGGCCGGCATCCCAGCCGCCCCTGAGCAGGGTGCGAACCCGGCGGTCATGCAGCCAGAATCCGTTGCCGATCAACAGTTCAACCGCGGCGACGCTGTGTGGCCTGCTTGCTGCCACACTCAGCCGCATCGCGGTCACCAGCTGGCTCTCGCGCAACAGGGGCAGCAGCGGCGCCGTGGTCACCACGCCATGCTCGACGATCTGATACCCGGCAGGCCAACCCGGCCGCTGTTCGCCGCCTTCCCCGCAACTGCACGCCCAGGACGTGAACGGTGCATCGAACTGAACGTCATGCGACGGCATCGGCGAACCGTCGAGCAACGTGTCCTCGAAGCCAGCTGGCTGACGGCGCGGCCTGGACCACCACATCATTCGCTCCCTCCAGTAGTAGCTGCCGACGTCGATACGACGAACGTACCTGCCTCCACCGCGGACGCACCCGCGCCGCGGCCAGGGTTCACACCTGCTCGCCCTGACCGGGCCGATCCACCGTGCAGGGATGGGTTGAGTTGCGCCGGCCTGAGGCGACCCGGCGATGAATTACCGTGCGACACGAACCGCGTCGATTGTGAACAGGCCAACGAAGGCGTCGGCGTTCTCGACATTCGTGGCCTCCCAGATCGCCAGCGCAGCGTCCGGGTCGTTGGGCGGCTCTGCCGGGACCCCGTCGTACCAGTTCACGAGGTTCCAGTGTTCCCGGATGAGCGCATCGCGGCGCCGTTCCGCGGCCGCGGCATCGGCGCAAACGTAGGATTCAGTGCCGTCGCCTTGATCCCAGGTCAGGAGGTACACCGTCTGGCCCGCCAGCCCGGGGGACGCCGGTGCGGCTCCGGCGCGGCTGACGGCGTCAATGATGTCGCCGGCCCCGGTGACCAGTGTGGTGCCGGGACGGCGCAGTTCCTGGTGGCAGCCGGCCGACATCGGGGAGGTGACGGGCCCAGGAACCGTCATCACGGTGCGGCGCAGCTGTCGCGCGGCGGTGATGACGGTGCGGGCGGCGCTGCGCGGGCCTGCTTCGACGAGGACGGTGCCGCCGGACAGGGCGGCCAGGATTCGGTTGCGGCTGCGGCGGTGCCGAAACGCCGTGCGAGTGCCCGGCGGGACGTCGGTGACGAGCAGCCCTTCCGCTCCGATCTGATCCATGACGGCCGGGTTGGCCCGGGGTTGATCGAGGCCACTGGCCACGACCGCGACGGTGGCACCGGCCCCGTCAAGGGCGCCGCGGTGTGCGCTGACGTCGACGCCGGGCCGGCCGCTGGAGACGACGGTCCAGCCCTGTTCGGCCAGGCCGAGGCCGAGTGTTGCGGCGACGAACACGCCGTAGCCGGTGGCGGTTTGTGCCCCGACGATGGCCACGGAGTGTGCCACGGTATCTGCGAGCTGCAGCGGCCCCCGCACCCACAACGCGGTCGGCGGGCAGATGTCCGCCAGGCCGGTGCGGGCGAGGTCATCGAGCCGGCTCGGCCATTCGGCATCGGCCCGGGTGACGATGCGTGCGCCGAGCCCGGCGGCCCGCTGTTGGGCGTGGTCGGTGAGGGTGGCGGCGATCCGGGCGACGGCGGCGGTGTCGCCGCCGCTGGGCCGGCGCAGCTGGGCCTCGGTGAGGCGGGTGTGGACGGCGGCAGCCAGTCCGGCGCTGACGGCGTGGCCGGCGACGGCCCGGCCGAAGGCGTCCGGTGCGCCGAAGGCCTCGATCAGCTGGGCGGTTTCGCGGTCGCCGGGCTCGGTCAGCATTGCCAGGGCGATGCGGGCCTGCCGGTCGTCGGTGGACAGCTGGTGGCCGGGGCGAGTGGTGTAGGGCACTTGGACCTCCTGGTCATACGAGATGTGCACGGCCGAACGTGCGGTGTGCGATGTGGGTGGCGTGTGCTGGCCGGGTTGAGGCGGATGCCAGCTGGTCCCGGCGGTTGGTGTCGTGGGGTCGGGTGTGGCCCAGGACGATGCGGCTGTGCTGGGGGCTCTGGAGGCGGCGTGGTTGCCGGGTCCGTCACCGAGCCGCCGGCATCCGAGGTCGGCGATCAGGTTTCGCCGACCTCGATGCAGACCCGGGTCCCGTTGCAAGGCGCGGTCAGGTTGACGCCGCGGGCGGACATGAAGGCGACGGGGTTGACGGCGTTGGCCGGCGATGCGGGCCGACCGGTATGGGTTTCGAAGTGCAGGTGCGGACCTGAGGAGTGGCCGCTGCTGCCGACGACGCCGATCGGCTGCCCGGCCGTGACGGGGTCGCCGACGGCGACGGCCGGCTGATGTTGCAGGTGGCAGTAGCGGGTGACTGTGCCGTCCGGGTGGGCGATCTCGGCGTACCAGCCGCAGCCGCGGACGGTCTGCGGATCGCCGTCGATGTCGCACGAGTACGGGCTTCCGTCGGTGCGGTGGGCGTTGCACCGCACCGTGATGACGACACCGGCCGCGGCGGCCCGGATCGGGGTGCCGCGGCCGGCGCCGAGGTCGACACCGTCGTGAGAGGGCCGGCCGGGCCCACGAAACGGCGACACGATTGCGGCATCGACTGGCCGCGTCCATCCGCTGCCGGTACAGCCGGTGAGGCCGCCGTCGGTCGCCCGGCCTGGTACGGCGGCGGCGGCGAGCGCTGTCGCGTCGGCCTCCCATTTCGCGTAGGCATCCGGGTAAGCGCTGCGCTGTACCGCCTGGGCGGCCCTCGTGAGCGGAAGCGCCTGCCAGCCCGGCACCCGCAGCAGCGCGTCGTAGAACGCCCCGGCGGCGTACTCGGGGTTGAGAAGCTGCTGCGGGGTGCCCCACCCTTGGCTGGGACGCTGCTGGAACAGCCCGAGCGAGTCGTGGTCGTTGGCGGCGCCGAGATCACCGAGATTGCGCAGTCCCGACTCCTGGATCGCCGCCGCCACGGCGATCACCCATCCGCGGACCGGGATGCCCCGGCGGGCGCCGACGGCGGCGATCCGAGCGGCGTTGCCGCGCTGCTCGGCGTCGTACCGGACGATGTCACCGCCGGACCCGCCCAGGCCTGCCCCGCAGCTCACCGCGACACCGGTGACGGCGGCGAGACCACCGACGCAGCACAACGTCAGGCCGACGATGCAGACGGCGATCATCGTCAGCATTCGTCCGGTCATTGTTCGGCTCCGCACACGGCGCGGCTCAACGATGCAGGCACGACGACTCCTTAGCGCTATTGGCGACGGGTTGCGGTGCAGTGGCGGTGGCAATGGACACGCCGGCGGCGAGATCGCCGCGCGGCCCGATCACGCCGGCAGTCCCGTCACGATCGGGCTCAGACCGAGCGGCGTTGGCGACCTTCCCGGCCTACCGCGATGACGTTCGCCGCCGGAGCGGGTCCCGTGGTGACCTCCGGTGGACGGTCGCGGCCGGGTGACTGACGCTGCGTGGCAGCGCCGGCGCCGACCGCGGCCGTCCACAGTGGATGCGCGATGTTTGTCACTGGCCGGGCTCGTCCGGGCCCGCCGCCTCCGGGCGCTGCGGTACATCGGTCAGCATCCGCACCACGGTGCTGACCTTGATCGGTTTGTCGCGCGGGCCGCGCACCTGCGGCAGCACGAGCACGGGCCGGCGCAGTGTCCGGCCCGGGCCGTACGGCTGCTGGCGCCAGTGGGCCCGGACCCACCACCGGTACGCCCGCGGGGCCCGTTCCTGGCCGCCGGGACCCCGGCCGGCGTCGTCCGTACGATCCTGCTCGCTGCGGCCGGTGCCACGAATCCGGACCAGCTGCACCGCCGGGGCCGGCCGGCCGGAACGCAGATAGGCCTTCCGGACCGTCTTGTCGATGGCGGCCGGGACGGTTTCGGCGACCCGCTGCGCGATCAGCAGCCAGGTCACGATGAGCACCGCGACGGGACAGGCCGCATCAACCGGGACACCGGGCTCGAGGCGGGTGTGGACGCGGGGGATGAGCCAGCCGATCTCCTCCCGCAGCTGCTGCAGGTCCCGCGGCGGCAGCCCGGTGCCGATGCTGCGGTAGCCAATCACCCGCACCCCGTCCGGTCCGCTGGTCCACGACGCAGCGTCCAGGCGGGCCGTCCCGGCTGGGCCTGCCCAGGCGAGCAGACCGTGCGGGGCGGGCAGGTCTGCCGGGTCGATGACGGTCGGTGGCAGCGAGCCGGCGGCGTGATCGGCCAGCTCCGTGAACGCGGCGTCGATCCAGATCAGCCGTGCCGCGGCGATGCTGCCCGCGACGCTGCTGCGAATCCCGGCATCGTCGAGGGCGAGGGGCAGGCCGGTCGGCCCGCCATACAGGGCGGCGAGCCGGTCACGGATCCTGGGCAGGTGGGCGGCTGGCAGCGGGCCGGCTGGCCAGCGGCCCGTGACGGCCAGGGTCCTGCCGGGCCGCAGTCCCCGCCGGACCGCCTGGTGCAGGACCTGCGCGATCGCCGGGTCGAGCAGGCCCGCCATCCGGCTGGTCAGTTCCAGCCGCCGGCGCAACGCGTCGAGGTCACCGGCGCGTAGGTCGCGTTCGCACGGGAAGCACGCCGTCCATTCGGTGTCGTAGTGGTCCACTTGCGTCCCACCGTTCAATGCACCGATCGTGGTGATGGGCTCGGTTGCGACGGTGTAGGCGACGCGTTCGTCGCTGCAGAAGTCGCACGCCTGGCGCACGTCGACCTCGTCCAACGGCGCCGGGTCGGCGGCATGACGCGGTCCGCGACCGACGCCGGCCGGATGGACGTAACGCGTCTGTCCGCTGTTGAGGTCCTGGTAACGGTTGAGCAGCGTGCCGCAGGTCCTGCAAGCCATCCGTGACGCACGCTCAGGACGCATCTAGCTGCCTCCCGCCGCTGCGCCGGTTGGACGGCAACAGCGGCGCCGCCGCGGGGATCTCACACACCCGGCCGGCGGACCGTGGTCGTGTGCTCCGGACGGTCGGCCGGTCCTCGGCGCAACGCCGGTGTACGGCGGACGTGATCCGCCGCCGGCCGGCCGGTGCCGATCGGCTTGCGGCGGGTCCGCGGTTGCCGGGCAGGCCGGGCGGCAGGCCCGCCGATAATTGCCGTCCAGTTGGGGCCGAGGGTGGTGCTGGCACCGGCTGAGCGCCGGTGTCGAAGGTTGCAGTCACAGGATGTGCTCCACAAGGTGTGGGCCGGACCTGCAGGCGTGGCCACGCAAACCCGGCCCCCGCCGGGCCTGCAGGCACGCATGCAGGTCTCGGCGTCGGTTTGGGACAGGCCAGGCGGCTGTTCGGGCCGGCTAGCGCGGCCCAGCGGGCTGGGTGGTGCTGCTCATCGCCGCCATGGCTGCGGAGGGCTGGACGGTAGGGGGTCGGCGGCGGGCGCCGGGATGTCCAGGTCGTGACGCGTCCACGTGCGCGGTCGCGCAGCGCAGGTCCCCTCGGCCACATGGCCGCCCGTGACCCGCCCGTCAGGCCAGATGGTCAGGCCAGATGGTCAGGCCAGGCGGTCAGCCTCGCGCGCTGCGGAGGGCAGGGTCGCGGCGAGCGCTGCGGTCTTGGCGGCCAGTCGGAAGATCGAGACCGCGTTGGCGTCGATGTCGCCGACGCCGTTCTGTTCTTCCCGCACGGTGATCGGCAGGCGTGCGTGCGGGCCGACCCTGAACACCGGCAGGCCGTACGCTTTCCGCGCCACGGGGGCGCCGTCAGCTGCCGTATACAGGTCGAACGCGCCGGGTCCGATGCCGTCGATGAGAGTCTCGGCACTGCCGGTGCACAGCACCACCAGGTCGTAGCCGCGGCCCTCGATCAACGCCGCGCCCGGCACCGCGATCGGTGTCGCCCGGCGATCCTGGACGAAGACCCGCTGCACCCCGTACCGGTCGGATCGCAGGTATGGGCCGATGGCCTGGTACCGGCCGCGGATGTCGTCCCGCCAGTCATCGCACGTGGCCGGCAGGCTGTCGGCGTACCAGTCGATCCGTTCGACCCAGTCCAGCGCGGCCGCGGCCAGTTGCGGTGCGGGTGCGATGCCCAGCAGCGATTCGACGGTGCACTTGCCGGCGTCGCCGCCGCCGATGACGGCGGCCCGGCGCACCCCGCGCAGTGGCCACGGCCCGGCCATGCGCTGCATGAATTGCGGGAAGGTGACGACGGTTGTGCCGTTGGCCAGGCCTGCGTCGACCGGATCGCCGAGCCCGCGGGCATCGATGACGCGCTGGGCGAACAGCGGGCTGCGGCCTTGCATGCCGATCTCAAGGCCGTTGCCGTCGCCGGCGACTGCGCGGACGTCGGCCTCGGTGACCACGTCGGCGTACTGGGCCAGTGCCAGCCTGATGACGAACGCCAGGTCGGCGTTCGTCTGATACTCGGCCATCGAGAAGTTCGCGGCCTGGACCGGCGCACCCGGCAGGAAGTTCAGGCTGGCTCCAAGGTCACCGGCCAGGCCCGCGATGCCCGCACGGTTGCGGGAGTTGAGGTAGAACGTCGGGCGGCCGGTCATCGCGAACGTGCCACCGGCCCGCCTGCCCCGCTCCAGGACCAGCGGCCGCGGATAGCCGCTGAGGACCCGGACCGCGGCGTAGACGGCGGCGTGGCAGCCGCTGCCGATGATGACCTCGCGGTCGGACCCGCTGGACTGCAGCAGGCGTTGCCGGCGTTCTTCGTCGGCCCAGGAGGTGTCCAGGTACTGATCGGCCAGGGCACGAGCAGTGGGGTCGGCGGCGATCCCGGCGAGCTGCGCAGCAAGGCGGTTCGGGAACTCCGGTTCCCGTTCCAGCATCGCCTGGATACCTGCGTTGCCCGGCTGGACGGTGGCGCCGTTAAGCAGTGCATCGATCTGCGCGGAGGGTTCGAGCATGGTGCGGTGTCCTTTCGACGAGGATGCACCAGGCATCGCGCCGCACCGCGTGCGGATCCCCGGGCCGTCCCGGGTCTCGCCACGCGGCCGGCGCGATACCCGGAAGGGTCAACTGGGTGGGAGAGCTCGGCGGTGTGCCGAGCCGGATGACATGGCGGCGGCCCGGTGATGCGGCCGCCAGCCGAGCTGGCGCAGGTCAGGACGCGCGGCTGTGCATTACGCGGGCGGCGTGGCGTGCACGGCCCTCGGCCGGGCACAGGCCGCCGAGCAGCCGATGCCCGACGTGCGATGACCGGCGCCGGGTGCGAATGCCCGGCGTTGGAGGAGCGCGAAGGCCGCGGGGCCGCGGCCGGTGAATGGCGTCGGCAACGCCCCGCCCGTGGGCGACTACTTGCGCGGTGCCGGGCCCGGGAGCGCTGCCACAGCGGGTTCCGCCCCACGGGTTGGTCGTGGGCTCGCGGTGGCGGTGATCCCGAGGCCGGCGCGGTGGCCGAGGCGGGGGCCGAGCAGCAGGGTGTCGAGGACGGCGGGCAGGATGCGTCGTTGCCAGCCGTGCAGGGCGCTGCCGAGGTCGGCCCCGTGCCGGGCGTACTGGCCCAGCACGGCGGTGAGCGCGGCCGCCTGCTCGAGGCCGTGGTTGGCGCCGCGCCCGGTGTGGGCCCGCACCGGGGCGAGGGCGTCGCCGGCGAGCACTGCCCACCCGTCGCCGACCGGCCACACGGCGCGGGCCGGCGGGTCGACGTCCAGCATCGGGAACGCGGCCCGCCTGCTGGTGGCGTGGATCAGTGCGGCGAACGCGAAGGGAAGCCGGTCGGTGACGGACGCGTCGAGGCGGGCATGGGCCAGCTCGCTGATGTGCTTGCCGGGCGCGAAGAACCGCTGGTGCGGGGCCGCGCCGAAGATGGCAGGCAGCTGCTCGTCGGTGGTGTCGAGGTAGCAGGTCCAGTCCAGGCCGCCGGGGACCGGGCAGACGTTGCACTGCAGGCCGTCGCCGGGTTGCAGCCGCCAGAAGTCGCCGAGGCCGGCGATCTCGGCCAGGGTCTGCGGCACCTGGGCGGGCGGTGCCGGTGCCGGGCAGGGGAGCTCCGCCGCGGCGATCGAGCCGCGGTACCCGACGTAGCCGGCGTAGTGCAGCTGCCGCTGCGGGGCGAGTAGGCGCCGTCCGATGGAGGCGCAGCCGTCGGCGAACACGACAACGTCAGCGCTGACGATGCCGCCGCCGGTCAGGTGCAGCCGTGGGCGACCGGAGTGTTCGGTGAGACCAGTGACGCGAGCTCCGGTGCGGATCGCGCCGGGCGGCAGCCATCCGATTGCGGCGGCGGAGAGGGCGGCGGCGAGCCGAGTCCAGGTGGTGAACCGGCCCGGGTAGCGCCGCCCGTCCGGGCGGCCCGGCTGGCGGTGGCGGACCGGTACCTGCCAGATCGTCTCCGATGGGATGTGGACATAGTGGTGCTGGGCGATGCCGGCCCGGTCGAGCCGGTCCAGGACCATGTGGTCGAGTGTCAGCAGGCCGCCGCTCAGGGTGGCTGCGGCCGGGGACGCTTCGTAGACGGTGACGTCGGTGAACCCGTGCTGGGCCAAGAACAGGGCGGTGGCGGTGCCGGTCAGCGAACCGCCGACGACGGCGATGCGCAGGCCGAACCCTACGCTGCCGGGTTGGTGTGACTGCATGGCTGCGGTGCCTCCGTGAGGTGGGGCCGGGATCCCGGGCACGGCCATGCGGCCGTGCCCGGGGTGCGCGGATGCGCGGCGGCCGGGCGTCGGCCGTGGAGCTGGATGAGCAGCGGAGCGGGTGGTAGGTCAGCGGCCGCCCGGGGCGTGATGCCGCGGAGGGCGGCCCGTCCGCTCAGGTGGGCGACGGACCCGGACGGACCTCACCCGCCGCGGGCAGCGCCCGCATCGAGACCCGGGGTCCGGCCACGCGCAGTTCGCTCACGATGTCGGTGACGCTGGTGACCGCCCGGACGCGGGGGTCGCCGCGCAGCAGCCGGTGGACGCCCGCCGACGTGGCGGCGGTGACCGGTCCGGGCACCACCATCGCGGTACGGCCGAGGTCCGCGGCCCGGCGGGCGACGGTGACCGAGCCGTGCCCGCCGCGGGCCTCTACGACGACGCTGCCGGCGGAGACGGCGGCCAGCAGCGTGCGGTTCACGACCGTCCGCGACGGGCTCGGCTGGGCATCCGGCGGCCACGCCGACATCAGTAGTCCCGTGTCGGCGACCTGTTCCAGCATCCGCAGCTCGGCGGCCGGATGCAGCCGGTGCAATCCGTAGGGCAGCAGAGCGACCGGTGCCCCCGGCTGCGGCACGGCCAGGGCGGCACGCAGCGCGGCGGCGTCGATACCGGCACGGCCACTGGACACTACTGTGAAACCGGCGGCGGCGAGCCCAGCGGCCATGTCCATGGCCACGATCCGGCCGTAGTCGCTGGCGGCCCGGGTCCCGGCGACGGTGACCGTGACGGCCGGGGCCGGCGGCCGGCCCGGACCTCGCACCCACAGGCAGACCGGCGGCCTTCCCCCGGTGCGGGCAAGGTCATCGAGGCCGGCCGGCCAATCCGCGTCACCCGGCACGACGATCCGGCAGGTCGCCAGGGCGGCGGCCGCACCCGATTCGGCCAGCTGGCGCAGCGGACCAGGCAGCGGCGCCACCTCGGGCCGCACCCGCGCCGCCGCGGACACGTCGGCGACCAGCCGATCGAGGGCGGCCGCCGCACCGTGCTGCGACACCAGCTGTCCGATCGTGTCGTCGCCGGGCTCGGTCAGCCAGCTCAGCATGGCCCGGGCCGTCCGGTCCTCGCCGGCGGTCACGGCCCCGGGTCCGCGTCGGCGGATACAGGGTCGTCCCGCCCGTCGCCCCGCCCGTCGGTGGCATCCGCCGTATCGGGCGGGACGGTGTCCGGGGTGTCCCAGCCGTCGAGCGGGTCGAGGTCGGCGAGGATGTCGCGGGCGACCCGCACGATCCGGTCACCGCAGGAGCGGATCAGGTCGAGGTCGCCGCCGGCCCACGAGAACACGTACGGGTCGCTGTAGCCGCTGGTGTCCAGGCCGAGCGCCGCGCACACGACATGGGCGACGCTTTCGGCCTCGGTCTCGGCCCGGCCCTCGTGGACCGCGACAGCCGGTTCGCCGGGGGCGGCATCGTCGAGATGACCGCACCGGATGTGGGCCAGTTCGTGCAGCATCGTCTTCACCTGCTGCGCGCCGCTCAGGTTGTTGCGGACCGTCACTGAGCGGCGCGGACGGCCGCGGCCGAGGATGACGCGGGTGCGGCCGTTGGCGTCGCCGAGCAGCGCGCTGCCGGGCGCGTCGAGCTGGAACTGGTAGCCGGCATCGGCGAACAGGGCGACCAGATCCGTGAAGACGTTGGTCGGGTCGTCGCCGAGCAGCAGTTGCGGCGCCCGGCCGGCGGGCAGCAGCATCCGGCGGCGCCGCTCGACGGTCGGCGGTTCGAACGGGGCTCCGTCGGTCTGGGACAGCTCGAACACGGCGGCGAGCCGGAATCCGGCCAGCCGCTGCGGCGCCGGTGATCCGGCGTCCTGTCCGACGTCCTGTCCGGCGTGTGGTGCGGTGCCGGTGCCCATGACCGGACCGTCACCGACCTGCTGCTGCGCGTCCTTAGCGACCCGGCGGCGGATCGGCGCCCAGATGTGGAACGCCCGTTCGCCGGCGCGGACCCGCCGCCCGCACGCCAGCCAGCCGCTCGTCCCGGCCCGGTTGCCGAAGGGAAGAAAGTAGCGCGGCACGATCCCGCGCTGCCGGGCCTGCTCGGCGAGCAAGATCTGATTGCGCAAGCTGTAGCGGGCGCCGAAGACGGCGACCTGGTCCAGGAACTCCACCCACTGGGCCGGCTCCGCGGCGAAGCCCTGCAGCCGGCGCAGGAGGTCGTCGTGGATCTGCTCGACAAGCGCGGCCCGGTCCGCGGCGCTTCGTGGTGCGGTGCCCGGGGTGCCGGCGCGGGTGGCGCGCCGGGTGCGGTGGTGCGTGGCCATGTTGGATGGCCTCCTATCCCCGCCTCGTGGCGGCAGACGGGCTGGGACTCACACGGCCCCAGCCCGCCCGTTGGCACGAGGAAGAGGGGCCGCCGGAATCGGCGGTGGTGCTGTGCGTCGCCGCTCAGCCGCCGCTGAGCATGGCCCGCACCGCCTTGCGGTCGAGGCCGAGCTGCTGGCTCGCCCGCACCAGCCGTGCGAGCGCATTACCCGGGGCCTCGTGCTGGGCTCGATCGAGAGCGGCGATGGCGAGCGCGTCGTGGCCGGCGAACCAGGCGTTCAGGGCCAGCAGGCACGCCGCCGGCGCGGCCAGCGCGGGCTCGGCCCGGCGGGTCACGTCCTGCCACAGCGCGATCTCCGCCGCGCTGCCGTCGCACCCGGGCAGCGCGTCATCGACGACCACGTCCTCGGCCAGCAGCAGGGCCAGCCAGGCCACGTCGTCGTCGTACAGCCCAGCGCCGCGGGCCGTGTCATACCGGGCCCCCCAGACCGCGGTGTCACCGGCGGAGCGCAGCTCGGCCTGCAAGGCCTCGCCGCCGTCGGCCGCGCGGGCGGACTGCGCGAATCGCGCCCGCAGCGTCACCAGGTCGCTCCACGCCGCTGCCGTGGCGGCGTCCATGTCGACCCGATCATCCCCGACGACCGGGGCGACGAGGGCGGCGACGGCGTCGCGGCTGGCGTACACCACCCGGTCCTGGTCCGGCCCAGCGGCCCAGGCCGGGCGGCGTTGCGGGTCGATGGTGAAGGTCCTGACCGGGTTGCCGTGCTCGTCGAGGACATCGGCTGTGGCGTCACCGACGCGGATGATCCTGCCGATGCGGAGCCCGGCGGCCCGCAGCGCTTGGCCGACGGTGACGACGGCGGCGCGGACGAGCTCGATCGGCCCGTACCCGAGCAGCATCACCATCGGCATCCCGAAGGTGACGCACTGGTCGGTGAGCGCGTCGGCCAGTCCGGCCAGGTACGCCGTGCCAGTGCCAGTGCCAGTGCCAGTGCCAGTGCCAGTGCCAGTGCCAGGTCCGGCCGGCTCGCCGGTGAGATCGGCGCGCAGCACCGCATGGATGCGGTCCTCGCGGAGCACGGCGACGACGAGGCTCTGCTGCGGGTGATAGCGGGTGATGTAGGGCACGGCGGCGATGAGCTCATGGTCATCGCGGACGGGTCCCGGCGCACGGCTCGGTACATCGCCCGGTCCGGCCGGTGCGGAGCCGTGCTGGACCGGGATGCTGTCAGGCCGGTCGTGGTCGTGGTCGTGGCGGTCGTGGTCGTGCGTGGCCATCGTGTCTGGCCTCCTGTCTCCGCCTCGTGGCGGCGGGCAGGCTGGGACCGGTACGGCCCCAGCCTGCCCGTGAGCACGAGGAGAAGGGCCGTCCTATCGCGGTGCGATACGAACTCGGCGGCTCGTCGGCGGTCAGGTCCTGCCGGGCGGTGTCACCGACCGGCGATGATCTGGCGCAGGACGTGCTGGCCGATGCCGGACGCCATGGCGACAGCGATGAGCCGGGCCAGGCGATGGTCCGGCTCGGTCTGCAGCGCCCGTTCGGTCGCCGCGATCGCCAGGGCGTCGTCGCCGGCCAGGTAGGCGTTCAGCGCCAGCAGGCAGGCGGGTTCGGCGGCCAGGGTCGGGTCGGCGCGGCGGGTGACGTCGGTCCACAGCCGGACCTCGGCCGGGCTGCCGTCGCAGCCGCGGATGGCGTCGTCGCGCACACCGGGCCGCTGCAGCAGCAACGCCAGCCAGGCCACAGCGGTGTCCGGGAGTGCGGTGCCGGCCGTGGCCCGCCGGCGTGCAGCGCGGATGGTGGCGGTGCCGGCACGGTGGAGCCGAGATTCCAGCGCGATGACCGGCGTCGGCCGGGCCGGGTCCAGGATCGCCCGGTGCAGGCCGAGCAGCCGTGCCCGGGCGACGTAGTCGGCGTGGTCCAGCGCGTCGCGGCTGGCGCCGGTCACCGGCGCAACCAGGTCGGCGACGGCGGCCCGGCTGGAGCGGGCCACCAGGCCGTGCACGATGGCCGCCGCCACGGCGGGGGAGCGGCCGGGGTCGAGGGCGATGTCACGCACGCGACGGAATTCGTGGTCCAGCACGTGGCCGTACCCTCCATCGACGTGCACGGTGGCGACGACATCGACATCGACGCCGGCGCCGGCCAGGGCCGTCGTGGTCGGGCCGAGCGTGGCGGCGACCCGCCCTGCGTCGCCGTAGCCGACGAGCACCGTTTCCGGGATTTCATGGTGGCGGCAGGTCTCCCGGATCACGGCGATGCAGGAGGATCGGACCTGCGGGTCGTCGATGAGGTCGAAGCGGAACGTTCCCTCGAGGCGCGCGCCGCGGATGCCGACGCAGACCACGCTGTCGGCCGGGTGGTAGCCGACCAGATACGGCAGCACGGCCAGCAGGTCGTGCATGCTGCGCACGGGCACAGGACCGGTGAACAGTTCCATCGTTGGGTCTCCTTGACTGCACACGGTGCAGACCGGGCAGCGCCCGGCCTGGAGGACTGGGCTTTGCACCTGCCGGACATGGCAGCCACGGCAGGGCTTGGTCTGCGTCGTCGCGTCGCGGGCGACATGCTCGGCCGTCCGCGGCGACGGGCGGCGCTCGGGCCGGGTTAGAGGTCGCCGGTGGCCGAGCGGGCGGTGCGGTTGTCGCGGTGGCGGATCGGCGGGCGGACCCCGTGCTCCAGCGGATCGCCGTCGCGGAGCCGGTCGTAGTACTCGATGCCGGTGCCGCGCCGCTTCGCGGTGTACATGGCCCGGTCGGCCCGGCCGAGGGCGTGATGCGGATCTCCGCCAGGGGCGCGGCAAATGCCGACGCTGGCCCGGATCGCCCGGGCCTGTGTACCTATCGTCGCCGGTGCGATGAGGGCGGCGGCGAGCGCCCGGCCCAGCACGAGGGCGGGACGGCGGCTGATGACGACGAACTCGTCCCCGCCGAGGCGGGCGGTGAGATCCCCGGGTCCGGCGACGTCCGTCAGCCGCTGCGCCAGCTGCGCCAGGTACGCGTCGCCGCCGTCGTGGGTGAAGGCCGTGTTGACGTCGTGCATGCCGTCGACGTCGATGAGGGCCACGGTCACCTCGGTGCCGGCGGCATTCCGCAGATGCTGTTCGGCGACGCGCCGGACCGGCAGGCCGGTGACCGGGTCCCGCAGCGCGATGCTGAGCGACGCGTCCAGGTCGAGGACGAGTTCCGCCAACCGGATCGCACGGCGCGTGATCCGGCCGAGGACAGCCGCCTGCCCGGCAAGGCCGAGGACGACGACGGCATAGGCCACCGCGGCGTAACCGTTGCACAGGCACAGCGACGCGATAACAACCGTGAGGAGGGGGATGACGGCGGCCGCTGTCCAGCCGGCGGCGGGCAGCGAGGGTCCAGGGGTCATGGTGCGGCTCCTTCCAGAACCAGGTGTGGGTGGTCGCCGACGACGGCGAGGCACACCGGCGGGGCCGGTGTGCCGATGCGGGTGGTGGGGTTGGTGGCGGGGGATCAGCGGGTGCAGAGCGCGACGAGGGCGTCGCGGCGGTGCAGGGTGTCGATGCGGCGATTCGCCTCGGCCAGGCGGGCCAGCCGGGTCGCGTACGGGCCGCGGTCGACGACCACAAGACTGCCGTCGAGGCAGAGCAGCGCGTTGCCAGGGACGGCCGTGAGCCAGCCGAGGCTGGCGTACCCGTGCGCCCCGGTCTGGAACGCCTCCAGGTCCGCGGTCGGCAGGTCCATGACGCGGTTGGGCAGCGCGTTGTAGGTGAGCATCGCGGCGATGCGCGGCTGCGCCCGGTACTGCTGCTGGGCCTTGGCCAGCGAGTACTTCCGCGGGTCCTCCAGGTGCCGCTCGGCGAACGTCCAGTACGGCTGGGCGGGCCGGGTCGGGGCGACGACCTGGTGCCAGATGTGCCAGCGGTACCAATACTCCCGCTGGGCGGCGGCGCGCATGGCGTCGACGTCGAGCAGCTGGACCGGTCCACCGGCGGCGGTGCCCTGCCACGGCTGCAGGAGCCGGTTGCGGTGCAGGCGCGTGCCGGTGATGAAGTGCCCAGCGACGCCGAGGCTCTTCAGCGTGACGGACCGCAAGGCGTGCGCGGCGTCGTCGGCCAGGTCGCCGGTCGGAGTGCCGTGCGGCAGGCACACGATGGTCAGGGACATGTCGGACAAGGTTCCTCCTCAACGAGGGTGGTGTGCCGGGACGGCACGGCTGCAGGGCAGTGGACCGCGATGGGTGCCAGCGGGCACGCGGGAACAGCCGACTTGCGGCGGATGCGCGAGGTGCGCGTGGATGGGTGGTGCGGTGGGCGGGGCGCCGACGAGCGGGGCAGGCCGACCGGCCGGATGGCGGGTGGGCGGATGCGACCGCGGGCGTGGGCGGCGAAGCCCGGATGGTGGTATGCCAGGGGGTTCACAAACGTGAGCCCCGACCGTAACCGCGGCACCCAACGGGCCGCCGGACCGAGCCGGTGGCGGTCCCGGCGGCCGCACTGTTGGGTGTCGGCCATCCTCGGGAATCGTCGGCTAGGCCCGCTGTTGTGTCCCGTCAGCCCAACAGTGGGCCTGCTGTTGCCCGTCGGTGGTGGCTCCGGCGGTGGATGCCGCCTCGGCAGCGCGCCCGATGCGGCCGGTCGGGTGCCGCGGATCGGGGCCGGCCGGATCAGCGGGTCGCGAGCAGCCGCAGCGGGTTCTCGGCCGGCCGGGCCGGTCCTGGGGTCAGCGGGCCGGGCTGGCCGTGGCTGCTGGGCAGCTCGGCGAGGGTGAGGCGGTGCCGGCCGTTGCCGGCCAGCCGCCACACCGGCCCGGCCGGGTCCAGCCCGGACTCCGCAGACGTGGTGGCCACGACGATCGCCGGCTCCGGCCGGTCGGCGAGCCGGCGGTGCAGATGCTGCTCCCGCACCCGGCTGGGCAGGGCGAAAAGCACCGGATACTGCGGGCCGCCCTCCGCCCGCAGCTTCCGGTGCGAGGCCAGCTTGTCGACCAGCCGGCTGATCGGCTCGGTGCCACGGTCGAGCTCGAGAAAGAATCCGGTCTCCTGGCCGCCGTCGACCCACACACCGTGCCCGTCCGGTTTGATCCGGCGGCCGAACGCCGCCGTGGTGGTGCGCTCCGACCACCAGCGGGTCAACGCCGTACCCGGCCGGCGGCGGGCATGGTGCAGCAGGGCGACGAACACGTCGTTGACGGCCAGCAGATGCTCCAGGGCCGGGCTGGAATACACCCGGTCCTGCCGTTCCCGCAGCGCCCGGCGGGTCGGCGGCATGCCGCCGCGGGCCAACGCCGTGTACCGGGCGGCGAGCGGCCCGAGAACCCAGCACACCGGGTTCGGGGCGCCGGGCCGGTTGCGGACGAAGCGGTCGACGAATTGCAGCCGGCGCAGCAACTGCAGCCGGTGCCGGCAGGTGGTCGGGCTGTCGAAGAGGATCGCCGTCAGCTGGGTGGTGGTGAGCGTCGTGTGCTCGTCGAGCAGCGCGGCGATCGCATAGTCGCGGGGGCGCAGCCGGTGCGAGACGTCGAGCAGCGTCGACGCGGCCGGGCGCCGTGGCACGCCGGCACCGCCGGCATCCCCCGTGGAGCGTTCCCCTTCAGGGAAGGGTCGCGTTTCGTGTCGAGCGGACATGACGGCTCCTAGCTGGCGAGATGGATCGTGAGGGTCGGCCGTGGCCCGGCCGCACGCAGCCCGGACCCGGGCCGGGCTACTGGCGGAGCCTGAGACCGGACTCCGGCCGGTGCCCGCCGCAGCCCGGCGATTCCGGTCCGGGGCGGCGGGCACACCGCAGTGCCCAGCCGGCGGATCGCCGGTCAGCCGGCGCGGTCGCGGTCGGCGATCCACTCGCGGTGCCCCGCGCGGAGCCGGCGGGTCGGGCCGGTCAGCCTCGTCCCGTCCGCGCCGTCCGCCGCGCCTGTGGTCGGCTCACCCGTGGCGGGCTCGGGGCGCCGGCCGCCACCGGCCAGTGCTGCGATCGCCGGGGAGACGTCGCCGCCGCTGTTGGCGCGGGCCGCTGCCTGCCGGACTGCGGTCGCTTCGCCGACCACCGGCCGCGCCGGATTCGTCCGCAGGGTGAACGCCGCGGTCTCGCGGCTGGCGACGACGAGCCGGCACGCCGCCCGGTAGGCGTCCAGGTGCGACAGGTCGTGCTCGTCCAGCTCGGGTGTCGTGTGCCGGGCCAGCTGCCGGGCGTCCTCCGGGGCGCAGCTGAAGAACACCTTGTTGCGGGCGTTGGCGGAGATGGCCAGCTGCGTCTCGCGCGGCATCTGGGCGAGGTTCTGGTGGGCCAGCACCAGCCCGAGCCGGTACCCGCGGGCCTCGGCAAGCATGTCGCCGACCGAGCCGGGCAAGGTCAGGAAGTTCTGCGCCTCGTCGATGTAGGCGAAGCAGTCGCGCCGCTCGGCCTCAGGTAGCCGGGCCCGGCTGATCGCCGCCTGCCACGCCGAAGCGAGCACGAAGCTGCCCATCAGCCGGGCCGTCTCCTCGCCGAGCTGCCCTTTCGGCAGCCGGGCCAGCAGAATGCCGCCGTCGAGGACCCGGCGCATGTCGAAGCTGGACCGGGGGGCGCCGAGGGTGCGGCGGACGAAGTCACGCAGCAGGAATGCCCGCAACCGGGCCAGGACCGGGCCGATGACCTGAGCCCGCAGCGGCGGCGGCGTCGCCTCGAACCATTCCCAGTAGCCGCGCAGCCCTTCCGGGTCGTCGAGGTCCTCGGTGAACGCGTGGCGGAACTGCCGGTCGTTGAGCAGCGGCGGGATGAGCGTCAGCGTCGCGTTGGCTTTGCGCAGCAGGGTCAGGCACGCGACCCGCATCGTGTCGTCGATGCGCGGCCCCCAGTGCTTGGCGAAGATCCGCCCGAAGATCGACACGATGTTGTCCACGACGAGGTCATGGTCGTCGCCCTGCAGCGGGTTGAGCGTGGTCCCGGCCGGCTGATCCGGATCGATGATCGTCAGCCGGCGGGCGTGGCTGGCCGGGATCCGGTCCAGCAGGTCCAGGATCAGGTCGCCCTTCGGGTCGATGACGACGACACCGCGCCGGGCGTGGATGTCGTCGAGGATCATGTTGGACAGCAGGGTGCTCTTCCCGGACCCGGTGGAGCCGAGCACGTGCAGGTGCTGGCGGGCGTCGGCGACGTGCAACGCGACCGAGTGGCCGCCGACGTCGGCCCGGCCCAGCACCTTCGTGCCGCGCCCGCCGGACGCGACGGCGACCGGCGCGGGCATCGGCCGGGCCCGGGCCCGGTCCAGGCCGGGCACCGCGACGTCGAGCGGCAGCGCGGCGATCGCGGCGAGCTCCGCCGCCGAGAGCAGGAACCCGGCCCTCAGCACCCGCCCGGCAAGCATCTGGGCCGGCTGCCTGACTGGCAGCTGCCGCAGCCGGTTGCGGCCGGTCCAGGCGCCGAACGCCGCAGCCATGCCCTGCGCCACCACGACCAGGCGTGGCAGCCGCTCGGCGGGATCGCCGCCGCGCGGGTCGGCATCAGCGACGCCGTAGCGCAACGCGACCTCCCACGGGGTGCTCGCGAGCTTGTCGACGCCGGCCCGGGCGTCGCGGTCGCGTTGCGGGTCGGTGTCGGCCACCGGGCCGGGCCGTCCGGCCGGAAACCTCCGCCGCCCGGCGCTGACGAGCCCGGCGCCGAGGTCGAGGACGAGGCCGAGCCAGGTGGCCGGGTCGAGTACGGCGCGTGGCGGCCGGCCGGTCCGCAGGCCCAGCACCCCGCGGCGCAGCATCCGCAGTTGCCGGCGGGTCGCCGGGCGGGTCAGGACCTGCACACACGCAGACTGGCCCGGTCGCAGCCCGGACGCGGCGGCCAGCAGCGTCCGCAACGGGTCCTGGTCGTGGTCGCTGCGCAGCGGATACCAGGCGGGCAGCACCGGGGTGAGGGCCCCGCCGGTCGCCGCGGTCGCGTCCAGCGGCAGCGGCGGCTCGGCGTCGGTCACGGTGCAGGCCGCCCCGGGCCAGGCGCCGCGGCACGCGGCCAGGACCGGATCGGGATGCACGGTGCCAGGCACCCACACCGCGATCGTGAGCTCCCGGCCCTGCCACCGGTACTCGAAGGCGAGGTGGGGCCGGCCGTGCCGCAGCCGCCGCCACAGCCCGGTCCGCAGCAGCTCGGCCAGTGTGGCCCAGCAGGTGGCGGCACCATCCGGGTCGACCTGTGGCGGTGGGCTGACGGTGATCAGCCGCGCCCGCCGGGTCATTCGCTCGTGCCGGCGGGAGGCGATGACGGTACGGGCGATGACCGCCGCGGCGGCCAACAGGACGGGCAGGACGGCCAGCCACGGCCGGTGCCAGCACCAGCCGGCCGCGGCGGTGACGGCGTCGAGCAGCCGCTGCGACGGCGCGGGCAGCAGCGGCGGGGGCGGTATCGGGACGGGCGTCGGCCCGAGAACGATGCAGGGGTGCACGAGGATCGGCCCTTTCGGCAGGTGCCGCGCAGGGGCTGCGGGCCACCCGTTCGCGGCGGCCCGCAGCCCGCAGCGGCGGGGTACGGGGGACTGTCAGGTCATGGCCCGGCGGGATGGCGCCGAAGCAGTTCAGTCGTCCAGCTCCAGGTCGCCGACGCACAGCCGGTGCTCCTGCCGCGACGCCACCGCCTGGAACCCGACCCGATGCGTGCCGGCGACCAGCAGCCCCTCGCCGCGGCGAGCGCTGAGCAGCACCCGGGCCTCACCACCAGTCAGGCCGAACACGTCGGCGACGGCGTCGATCGCCTGCGGCGCCTGCCGCAGCAGGATCTGGGTCGCGGCATTGGCGATGACGACCTGGCCGAGGTCGGAGCCGAGCAGGTCCCCGACGTCCTGGGTGACGACCGCCAGCCCGGCCCGCCGTTTCCGGGCCGCCTTGGCCAGCCGGGCCAGGAACCGGGCACCCTCGCCGTCGCGCAGCAGCATCCAGGCCTCATCGACGACAACCAGCCGCCGCGGGACGTGCCCCGACGGCGCGGCCGGGATGTCGACATCGCGCCAGATCGCGTCCAGGGCCAGGAGCATGCCAGGCGCGCGCAGCTCGTCGGCGAGCTGCCGCGTCGACCAGCACACCAGGTGCCCGTCGGGCACCGTCGTCGTCGGACCGTCGAACAGGTCCTTGAACGACCCGGACGTCCACGGCATCAGCCGGGCGGCGAGGGTCGCGCCGGCTTCGCTGCCCTGGCCCGCCAGGGCAGCCGCGACGTCGCGCAGCAACGGCGCCGGCCGGTCCCAGGTGCCGGGGTCGCTGCTGATCCCGGCCCCGTCGTAGGCGGCGATGATCGCCGTGTCGAGGGCGGCCCGCTCCGACGGCGGCGGCTGCCGGCCCAGCAGCACCGCGACAAGGGTATGCAGGAACAACGCCCGATGGGTGCGCGCCTGCGGCCGGCGGTCACCGCGCGGGATGTCGAGCGGGTTGAGCCGCACCCCGTCGGCGCCCAGTGCGATGGTGACCCCGCCGACCGCGTCGGCAAGCCGGCTGTACTCGTGATCCGGGTCGATCACCGCCACCTGGACGCCGTCGATGAGGGAACGCAGCACGTCGAGTTTCACGAAGTAGCTCTTGCCGGCCCCGGACCGGGCCAGCACGATGCTGTTGGCGTTGTGCTGCGCCCAGCGGTCCCACCACACCACCCCGTTGCTGTCCGGGTTGAGCCCGTACAGCACCCCGCCGGTGGTGCCGGGCTCACCCGGCAGTGGTGCCGGCAGGTCCGGCGAGGCGAGCGGGAACGCGGTGGCAAGCGCGTCAGTGTCCATCACCCGGCGCATGCCGAGCCCGTCGGTGGCCAGCGGCAACGTCGCGGTCCAGCCCGCCAGCTGCCGCCACGTCGCCGGCTGGGTGTCCAGCAGCACCGACGCGGCGGTCGCCCGCACGTGCGCGACCGCCTCCTGCAGCTCCTCGACGCTCGGCGCATGCACGCACAGGTACAGCCCGACGCGGAACAGCTTGCTGTGGCCGCGGGCGATCCGATCGGCCAGATCGGCAGCGTCGTCGGCCGCCGCTTCGGTGATCGGTTCGGTGAGCCGGCCGTGGCCGGCGTCGGTGCGCAGGTTCGACTCCAGCCGGGCCCGCTGCCGCCGCAACCGGGCCGCGGCCGCCTGCGGCGGCACCGGATCGATGTAGACGACGACGTCGAGCCGGCCCGGCCAAGCCAGCAGCGGGTCGAGCCACGCCGGGCCAACCTCGGCCGGATAGCCGGTCACGATCAGCGTCGCCGCGTAACCATCCCCGACCTGCAGATGATGGGGCGTGTGCTCGATCGCGGCCGGACCGAGCACGGCCGTGAGCTCGGCCGCATCGAGCAGGCCACCGGTCGCAGCGGCAGAGCGCCGCCAGGGCAGCAGAGCCATCTCAGACCCCCGGTCCGGTGACGGCCGTGTCCGGCAGAGCCCTGGCCCAGGTGACATCGGCCGGGGCGTACGGATCGGTGGCGCACGCCAGCACCGCAGCGGCCCGACCGCCGTCCAGCACAGCGGTCTGCGCCCCGAGCGCGCTCAACGCACCCGCAGCATGTTCAGCCCGGCGCAGCACCTCCGCGTCTCGGGCTCGGTCGCCGTCCGCGGTCACCGCGACGGTCACGGTCCGCCACAGCGGATCGCGGTGGGCGGCGAGCTCATCGAGGAACCCGGCATAGTCCCTCGCCGCATCGGCCAGCGTCGGATTGGCGATCGACTCGGCCCCGTCGGCGACCCGCAGCGCGTGGCCGGCGAGATCCACGCGCTGCGCCGAGACGACGATCTGCACCGGACCGCCGATCGAATTCAGCCACCGCCCGTACCCGCCGATGAGCGCGGCCTGCTCCTCTCCGGTCCGCAAGCCGATGTTGACGGTCGTACACGCGACCAGGGCCACCGCATGCGGGCCGGTGTCGATGACGCCGCTGTCGCTGATCGCGCTGGCGGGCAGCCGCAGGACCGGCACCGCCCGGCCCGGCGGCGCCGTCTGCGGCGCCCACGCCGGTACCGACGCCGCGCGGCCGGTCGCTGCCGGCGCCAAGCGCCGCGACGCGCGGGCATGGCGCAGCGCCGCCAGCAGCCAGGCATCCATCGGCAGACCGTCCCGGCGGCCCAGCGCCAGTACGATCGCCACCCCGGCCAGCGGTGTCAGCACGGCGACGAGCACCGGCTGCGGCACCAGACCACCGGCGATCTGCACAATCACGACGCCGAGCACACCGGCCACCGCCAGGATGGCCAGCTGGCGGGCCGTCAATCCATAGGCGATCTTGTCGGGGACGTCGACGTCGGCAGGGATCCGGGCATGCGGAACGACATCCTCAGGTGCGCGCATCATGGTCTCCTCCGTGGGTGATAGCCACCGCGCATCGGGTGCGCGGCGGCGGTAGTAGCCGCGGCTCGGGCAGCCGCGGACGGACGGCGCCGGGTCATGCCCGCGGCTTGGCGGCCGGTGGCCGCGCGGAGCGGGCCTTCATCGCGCGGGTGTAGAGATCGACTCCGGACGCGAGCTCCGCACGCGTATACGACCGGGGCCATATTTGCCTCGGCGGCGGGACCGACCGTGCGCGACCCGCGCTTCCGGACGTGGCAGGCCGCCCCTGGTCGGCACCGGACGGCGCGGCAGACCCACTACGGCCCGCTGCGCCCCGCCCGGCGGCCCGTCGAGCACCGGGAGCGCCGCCGGCCGGCCGGACCGGCCACGGACGGTCGGAGCCACCCGCACCGGCACCCCCACCGCCACCCGCGGCCCGGCCGGCGCCCCGTACGGCCCGGCGAGGACCACCCAGCGCGCGGGAGATGCCCTTCGACAGCTGCTGCACGACCACGACCCGCAGCACCGTGCCGAGCGCACCCGGACGGCTCTGCGTCACGTACCGGCGCATCAGCCCCGGGATCTTCACGATCCCCCACAACAGGCACACCACGATCAGCAGGTTCAGCAGGGCCGACGGCTCGCCGTTGGGCATCGGCACGCCCAGGACCGCCAGGTTGCTGTCGGGGGAGAGGAAGACCCGCAGCGTGACGTGCAACGCGAATGCCTGCACCACGACGATGCCCAGCGTGCCGAGCATCGTGCGCCACCACAGCTTCGCCGCCCCCTCGGTCTGGGCGGTGCCGTGCAGCGCCAGCGCGATCGGCGCGATGCCCACGGCGACGACTAGCACGCCAATGCGGACGATCCACTGCACCAGCAGCGTGCCGGTAAGCACGGCGACCAGCAGACCAGTGAGCACCAGCAGAAATCCGGTAGGGTTGTCGCCGTTCTGGCTCGCCACGATGCTGACCGTCGTCGCTCGCAGCAGCTGCATCGACCCCGGCGAGGTGATGTCCTGGCTCGTCAGGGCGGCCGTGAACGCGTTGGCCAGGTCGATGAGCGCCGAGCACAGCGGCACGGCGAAGTTCGCGCCGATCAGCCCCAGCACCAGCCGCGGGAGTTGCTCACCCGGCTCCGCCGTGGCCTGGATCGTGCCGCGACCCATGACCGTGATGCCCGCCCACAGGAACGCCAGCACATAACACGTGTTCACCACGCCCAGGGACGTGGCCGCAAACGCGGTCACCTGCGGCAGTTTCGTCACGTCCGGGCTGACGAACGCGGTCGCGGACAGTAGGTCCCACAACATGTTCAGCGCACCGATCACCAGCTCCGCCGTCCACTTGGTGACGTGGCCGATGACCTGGTCGGCGAACCAGTCGCCCACCTCAGCCGCCGATCCAGCCCTGCACCACCGCCAGCAGGATCGGCGCGAGAATCGCCAGGGCGTAGCCGATCAGCGCATTCTTGAACGCCGAGTTCGACTTCTCGATCTCCGTCGGGTCACCGCCCGCGGCCATCCGGCGCAATCCGCCGATGGTGAGGAACAACGTGGCCACACCAACCAGCAGCCCCACGACCCAGGTCGTGATGTTCTGGATGATGACCGGCAGCGTGTAAGCGGCCAGGATCAGCGGCTCGGCGGCAAACGCCGGAGCCGGACCGGCCACGGTCGTGACGACGACAGTGGTGATCGCGAGGACGCGGAAGCTGTTGCGGCGAAACATGACGGGCACCTCCCGCCCCGTACGCGGGGCTCAGATCGGGCACGGTGCGTCACCGGGGACGGAGCGGCCGTGGGAGCATCGCTCCTTCCAGCCGTAAGGTGATCGAGTGCGAACACGGTCACTCACGCCGTACGCCCCGGCCCCGGCGACGCCGACAACGACCGCTGTCCGACCGTCGTCTTGCCCACAAAGGCCAGTTGTTGGGCTCCCAACAACAGGTCCGCAGCCGGGCCGTCGCCCAACGCAGCCCAACATCGCCGCACCATCTGGCTGTGCCTCATTCGCGGCAGCGCGCTGTTGACACAACACCGTCGTGTCCCTGGCGCAGCCCCGACCACTCGTCGCCAGCAACCCATCGAACGACGTTAGGGTGGAGCCGTCATCAGATGGGCATCCGCATGTCCGACAGCCGCGACCAGTAGGCCTGTCGGGGCAGGGTCAGCCCGTCAACCGTCAGCGGCGGGCGGCAGACACGTCGCGCCGCGGCGTGGCGCCCGGTTCACTGCGCTGCTCGACCGGCAGGCGCCGAGCCTTCCGACGCAGCGGCATGAACAGGTCACCGTCGCGGATGGCCTCCAGCAACCGTCGTTCCGCCTTCTGCCGCCACAACGACGCCGTGCTGGCCGCAATACCCATCCGGGCCGCCGTCTCCGCCAATGTCACGTCCTCGAGGCGGGTCGCCGCGATCAGGCGCGCTTCGTCGACGTCGATCACACCGGCCGCGACCGCCCGGACCAAGACCAGATCCGGATGGTCCCACGGTTGCACCGGTGCGATCGGATCAACAGCGTTTGCCCGGACCATATAGGCGTCGGCCTCCGCATCACGGGCTCGCCGAGCAGCCCGCACCCCAGCACCGATTAGCCGGCCGACCACCCTTGGCGGCTCCAGGTCAATCGATGTGAGGCGCTCGACGAACCCGACCAGCAGTTCGGCATCCAGGTCGTGGGTATCGCCGTGCCACCCGAAGGCCAGCAGACCCGCCATACGCCGCAAACCCGGCAACGCGATCCCTACCGCGGCGACAACCCAGGCCGGGCCGTCCCGCCGGGCCCGCACGACGAGCGCACGCCACACCGCGTCACGAACCTCGGGCCCGGTCTGCGCGTCCAGCAGGAGTGTCCGGAGCCGGCCAAGCGGCAGTACCTCATCGGGCAGCCCAGCCACGTCGCGTCCGTCGAACACGACGTGGGTTGGGTGCTGTACCAGCAGGTCGAAGGCACGACCGGCGGCAGCCAATGGCGACGACGGCCAGGATCGCGTAGGCATGGCATCCCCTTGAAGGGTCAGGCACCGCACCTCAACGGCGGTGCACGACCCTATCGGCGCACGCCAACCCAACAGCGCAGCATCAGACGGACGCCTCGCGCAGACTTTGACCCTCCTATCAACGGACATCCGGTGACCCGGGCGGGGCGAACAGGAGACCTGCGGCCATGGCAGCAGCCAATGCCCGGCGGGCGTCGTCGCCGCCGCGGTATGCCACCGCCGCGGCAGTCACCCGCTGAGTTCCCGCCGGTCGACCATGCCTGCGGAACCGAAGCCGCTCAGCTTTGTGCCGGCACGCAGCGGAGCCACGGCACGCGGCTCCTGTGGCACCTGCACGCCTGTTGGCTGGTCAGTCGGCTGTCACGCGCCCGAGAGCGAAAGCTGTGCCCGACCACATCCGGCCACACATGAACAGACAGAACATCCCCATGAAGGGCGGCCGTTCGGGCGGGCAAGGCAGCGCATGTGTTGGGTCAACACTTGATCCGCGGACAACGGGTAATCGACTGTTGCATCCGAGATCCGGATTGTTGGTCCGACGCAGGACGCCGCGCTCGGCCGCCTGCAAAGGGCACGCCGGGCATTGTTGGACCAACACCTCCGGCCAGGCATGGCGAAGCCCGCCTCGACAATGCATTTTGTTAGTGCGAACACGGTCAGTCGGCGCGGGAGCCACCCTGACATGCCTGCACCAGGCCGCCAAAACACGAACAGCCCAGCCCACCCAGACCTGGCCGCACACCGACGCGCTTCGCCCGCCGCCACCGGCCAGATTCCGATCACGATCTGGCGTCTCGACGACCGGGACGAAACGGCAGCTGACGACGCGGCAGAACCGCGGTTCGCGCGGCGCCTGGCGCGCCAGCTCGTGGCTGTCTACACCGAACGCGGCGATACCGTCGCAGACTTCACCGGCGACGTGCTCCTTGAGTTCCCCCCGGTTTGGCGGAGCTTCTCAAACGTGATCGACTGATCATGGGGAGGAAGTTCTGTGGCCGCACCGAAGAAGTACCCCGACGAGCTGCGTGCGCGTGCCGTGCGTCTGTATCGCGAGTCGAACCCGAAGCCGACCATCCGGCGACTCGCCGAGCAGCTGAACGTGCATCACGAGGCGTTGCGGAACTGGATTCGCCAGGCTGAGGCCGACGCAGGTGAACGACACGATCGGCCGACGACCGAGATGGCGCAGGAGAACCGCCGGCTGCGGGAAGAGGTCGCTGAGCTGCGCCGGGTGAATGAGATCCTGCGTGCTGCGAGCAGCTATTTCGCGTCGGAGCTCGGCCCGGCCCGGCGACGGTCATGAGGTTCATCAACGAACACTCCGGCCGCTTCGCGGTCGCGCTCCTGCTACGGGTCCTCAACATCGCCGAGTCAACCTACTACCAGTGGGTGCGCGCAGCCGAGCAGCCATGTGACCGCGACCTGGTCGACCTCGGCCTGCTCTCCAACATCTACGAGATCTGGGAAGCCTCCGGCTGCACCTACGGCGCGGACCGGGTGCATCGGCAACTGCGCCGTGACGGCATCCGGGTCGGCCGTAAGCGGGTCGAGCGGCTCATGGCGCAGCAGAGCTGGCACGGGGCGTTCCTGCGCCGCGGCTGGCGTGGCGGGTCAACCCGGCAGGACCCGCGGCACACGCCGGCACCGGACCTGGTCAATCGGCAGTTCACCGCGGCTGGCCCGAACCGGCTGTGGGTCGCAGACGCCACCCGCATCCCCTGCGGCGAGGGCGTGTTCTGGCTGGCCGCCGTCCGCGACGTGTTCTCCCGCCGCATCGTCGGCTGGAAGACCTCCGACCGGTGCGACACCGACCTGATTCTCGCCGCTCTCGAGTACGGCATCTGGTCCCGCGACGTCCGCGACGGCCAGCTCATACATCACAGCGACCGCGGGTCGAACTACACGAGCTTCCGCTTCTCGCAACGCTTGCAGGACAACGGAATCCGGCCGTCGATGGGCTCGGTCGGTGACTCGTTCGACAACGCCCTGATGGAGAACTTCTGGTCCACTCTGAAGATCGAACTCGTCTACCGAACGAGCTGGCGGACTCGCGACGAGGCCGAGAACGCGATCTTCACCTACATCGACACCTGGTACAACACCCGCCGCATCCAACGCGAACTCGGCTACCGCAGCCCCGACGAGTACGAGGCCGCCTGGCACGCCCAGGCCGAGCCAGATAACCTCAGCCCTGCCCCGACCGGAAGCAGGTAACCACCGCTCCGTCGAAACGGGGGGAACTCACCTCGAACGGGCCTGCAGCGACCTCGCACGTTCCTACGTGTCAATTACCAACCCTGCCGCAGTGGTCGACCTGGTCTTCGCCGATAACCCGGTCAGCCTGGTCCTGCTGCGCTGGCCAGCGCATGCCGCGCAGCAGCTCGCAGACACCACCGATCTGCTTGCCGTGTGCCGCCTCATCACCACAGCCGCAACCTGGACGGTCGTCGCAGTGGATCCCGTGACCTCCGACCCATCGAGCACCGCGACTGCCGATGAGCTCAGCGTGCTGCTCTCGGCAGCACGTACCGCTGGACTCGTCCAGACACAGCGGATCGTGGCGATATCGAGCATCGGCGACGAGTTCCTCTTCTATGCCACGGACGCCGAGACCAACGCCATTCGCCAAGACCACCGCTACCGATCCGTCGGAACGGCTGCCTGCCTTGAGCTGATCATGTTCAGGAGCAGGTGAGCGGGAATCGCAAGTTCGATGTTCGTGGGCGCCGCTAAGCGATCACGTAACACAGGCCCCATAGCATGTGCGCACGTCTCGCGGCCGACGTCCTTGGATGGCCGCAGGTCAGTCAGATCGAGGGATTCGAGGAATTGCATGACGCCCGGATGCGACCAGGCCACAGGACGTCGCAGCAATCGTTTCGAGCGCAAACATCCGCCTCGAACACGCCGCGATCTTGAGCGGTGCGCTGCGCGGTCTGGTGACTGCGATGCGCCGATTCAGCCTCAGCCGCCAGGTTCGCCACCGAGCGGTCCCTCGTCGGCGCGTCCGTGACCATCCCCACGTCGCCGTCGGCGTGAGTGCGGCCCCGCCAGGTTCACCTGGTTCGGGTGGCACCTGTCAGCTCGACCGTTTCGTGCGTGACGGAGGCCGGCTGGCTGACGGTGTCGAGGATGAGCGGATCGGTGGCGGCGGGTACGGGCGTGCCGTGCCATTCGACGAGGACGGCGGTGGCGTCGTCCTTGAGTCAACCGTGTTGGTGGGCGAGGATGGCGTGGACGAGCCGGCGCATGGTTTCGGCGGCCGGGAGTTGATCCGCGAGAGCTCTGATGACGAATTCGGCGAGGCGTTGCACGCCGAAGAGGTCACCGGCGTCGGTGCGGGCCTCGACGACGCCGTCGGTGTACAGCAGCAGCTGATCGCCGGGCTCGAGGGCGATCTCGATGACGGCCGGGATCGGGTCGACAAGATTGCCCAGGCCGAGCGGCATTGCGGTCGGAGCCGGGAGTTCGGTGATGCACCGGCCGTTGCGGAGCAGCAGTTCACCGGGGTGTCCGGCGCCGATCTTGCGATAGGTGCCGGTCGTGGTGTCGAGCTCGGCGAGCACCGCGGTCACGAAACTGCCGGGGTGTTGCGCGTTGATCCATTTGTCGATCGAGCGGTAGGTGTCGCTGAGGTCCAAGCCGAACGCCGGGCGTTACGGTAGGCGCTGAGCGTCAGGGCGGTCAGTGCGCTGGCCTCGATGCCGTGGCCGACGGCGTCGAAGAGCGCGACGTGGAGGGCGTCACCGTTGGCGGCGTAGTCGAACGCGTCACCGCCGACTTCATAGGCGGGCTCGAGGATCGCCGCCACGGTGGCGCGGTCGGTGGCGAACGTCAGCGGCGGCAACTGAGTCCAGATGATCTCCGCCGCGAGCTGCATCGGCAGCCACCAGTGATCCGCACCCGCCCCGGTGTCACCAATGCTGGTCGGGACGCCGGTGCTGTACACACGCCCGGCGACGGTGCCGTCGATCGGGATCGGATCGGGTACCGCCCGGTCCGAAGGAACCTACGCGAGCAGGTCGACCTGGTTGTAGTCGACGAGGTACAGCGTGGTGGCGGTGGCGCCGAGACTGATCGCCGTGTCCTCGGCTATACCCGGCAGGTCTTCCGGCTTGGCGTGGCGCAGTCACCCGGCGAGGGTGTTCAGGGCGTTCATGCCTGCCGTGTTCATCGTGCCTCTCGTCATGGCCAGGGTCTGGTCGGCCGGGCTGTGCCGACCTCCCAGAGTGCGCACGCCAACTGGGAAACCCCAACTGCGGCGGAGCGGAGTTTGGCACACGGCGGGCTGTCGGAGGCGATTGGGGAACAAGTTCCATCCGAACAGCCGCCTCCGGCATCATCCTTGAGCGGCCGGCATGCAGCCGAGGGTGCGCGTGCCAGTGCATGGCTGTGGAGATGTCGCTGCAGGTCAGCGAGGTTCGCCGCCGTATGGCCTTTCGCATGTAGCCGGAAACCGGCAGGTATGCCACGGCGCTGTGCCTCAGCGCTGCAGGTGTGCAACCCAAACGGCGTCGACCAGAAAACGCTTGAGGTCGTCGCGCAGCTTCGCAGGCTCGTCGTCCACCTGGACATCCGCGCTCACGGGCCCTACCGCGCCCATTTGGTCCGCCGCTGCGAACAGCTCGAGCAGCAGATTCGCGCAGTGCTCCCCTGCGTAGGTCAGCCCGGTTCGCGCGCTGCGCAGTTTGGCGCGGCGGCTGCCGTGCTGCGTGAGGCGGTGTCCTCGGTGAGGTGCACCCTGCCGCCGCGCCTCATCCGGTGTACCGGCCGGGAACGTTCACGGTCTGCCAGTCGCCGCCTGGTCTGCGAATGGTGCACGAATATTGCACGATTGCATCCGGTGGGCGCCGAATGGACGAAGCGTTCCGAGATCTCCGCCGGCGGGCGGGTACGTTGACCCGCCCGCCGACTCCTGGTGTGACCATCTATACGCGCCGGGCCGGCGGAACGGACGAAGGTCGACCCGGACCAACGGGTCCTACGCGGTTTGGCCGCACTAAACGGAACCGTGCGGGCGTGGCCGAACCCGGTAACGCCACTTTACTTTTGCCGACAGCTTCAACGCTCACCCGTCCCTTCGGAATCGCCGACCATCCGCGCAACCCCGCGATCCCGCAAGGACGGTTGATTGCCGCGCCTGCAGCGGGGTAGGGGGCTGGGACGTCGCGGATCGGAGTAACGAGATGATCATTTTAGGCGTGATCCTGCTGCTGCTCGGAATTTTCCTCCACGTCACCATCCTCACGACCATCGGCGTCATCCTGCTGGTGATCGGTGCCGTGTTGTTCATCCTGGGCTCAATCGGGCGGCCCGTCGCAGGCCGTCGGCACTATTGGTAGCTTGGTGGACATCTGCCGCGCCGCGCCTTCCCTCCCGTGGGGGCGCGGCGCGGCCCTTCTGCCCCACCGGTAGCAACACCCATGCGCTGGGCTGGCTCGAGGATGTCCCGCACGTGGGCTTCCAGACACAGGTTTCCGACCCGGCCCGCCATGATCACTTTCTCGACGCGGCGCAGGCGCAGCTGGTTGATGACGCCGTTGGCCTCCGTGGACATTTCCTTGTGGGGCGACGTGTTGGTGGTCTTGCCGTCCATGAGGCCCTGCTTCAGGCGCTATAGGTAGTCGGCACAGGATCCAGCGAAGCCGTCCAGACTGAGCGGATCCGCGCGGCGCGCGAAGGCGATCCCGGCCCGGTAGTCGGCGACCAGGCCCCGGGCGTCCGATGGGGGAGAAGCGCCGGCAGCGCCCCGACAAGCGTTCAATACCCCGACAATCCGGCGTAACCACCGAGGCCCGGCTCGGTCTGATGTCCGCCACCAAGCCGTGTGCCGGGGCGTCGGGGGTACCCATCATCCGACGGCGTACCGTGCCTGGCCTTCGCCGGCGATGCGGAGGATGCCCTGGTCGCTGGCCAGCCGGTCGCTACCGCGACCGGCTGGTGAAGGTGCGCCGGTAGGCGGTCAGGGTCGTGCGGAACCTGCGGTCCGCCGCAGCGCGCATCAGCCTGAACCTCTCCGGCCCGCTTCCCTCCACATAGGACGGAAGTCGCAGACGACCGCAGCGCCGAGGCAGTGTCTGCGACTCGTCTGGCGAAGTCTCCCGGCGACACCGTACACCCGGCCCGGCGGCGTAGGCAGGTCCACAGTGGACCGGTTCCGGTCCGATACAAGGCCGATGGCCTTGCGGCGCCAGCGCCCGCATAAGTCCGGATTCGGGCGGTTGTACGGAACGGTCGCTCCCGGCGGGCGTTTGCGAGACATCGCCGCAGGTCGCAACGATCATGATCGCATCGTCGGGCGTCGCATCGACACAACCCTCTTGACAGCTTGATCGCGCGACCACATGATTTCGCCAGCGCGACGGCATTCCAACGGGGGTTTGGTGAATGGCTCGGTCATCACGCATGTCCAAAAGACTGTCCGCAGGGCTGTTGACCCTGGTCGTCGTGCTCGCCGGAACCGCCGCCGCGGCCGCGCCGGGCAAGGATCCGCAGCCTTCATCGCCGCCCGCTGAGCCGACCGGGGCCGCGGCCGCCGCGCGATCCGGCGGGCTCACGCCCGCCGAGGCCCAGGCCTCTGAGCGGGCACGCACGATCGGCGCCCGTGTCCTGGTCGACCCGCTCACCACCGAGACGACCCGGGTCTGGGCCCTGCCGGAGGGCGGGTTCCAGGCCGAGATCGCCGGTGCGGCCGAACGGTTCCGCCGCGACGGGCGCTGGGTCGAGATCGACCTGACGCTCCAGTACCGCCCCGACGGCGTGATCGCTCCGGTCGCGCACCCGGGTGACCTGCGCATAGCCGGTGGCCGGGCCGAGTCGGGCGAGGGGGAGCTGGCCTCGCTCGCCGCCGACGGCCGGCGGGTCGGGATGCGGTGGACCGGTGCGCTGCCGGAACCGGTCCTGGACGGGTCCAAGGCCACCTATCCCGATGTGCGGCCCGGCGTCGACCTGGTTGTCCAGGCCACGCGGGCCGGCCTGGAGCAGTTCCTGGTGGTGAAGTCGCGCGCCGCGGTCGACTCGGTGCGCGGGCTGCGGGTGCCTATCGTCGGTGACGGGATCGCGGCGCCGTCCGTGGGCGCCGACGGCGCGGTGTCGCTGCGAGACGCCTCAGGCAAGGACGTCGCCTACGTGCCGCCGCCAGAGATGTGGGACTCCCGGCCGCCGCTGGCATCCGGTGAGCCCGCCCGCCGGCAGCGGTTGCGCCCGTCGGCCACCGCACAGCGCGCCCGCACGAGCGCCGGGGCCGGCGTGGATGTGGCCCTCGACTCCGAGACCGCGTGGATCCTCGACCCGCAGACGGTCTTCCCGGTCGTCATCGATCCGGTGCTCACGCCCGCTGCGGCGGTCACGTTCGACACCTACGTGCGTGAAGGCGACCCCAGCACCCACTCGGCGGCGAACGATCTGTGGCTGGGGTACATCAGCGGCAGCCGGACCCGCAGCTTCGTGCACTGGAACAGTGCCCCGCTGGTCGGCAAGCAGATCACCGCTTCGACGGTCTCGTTCTGGAGCTTCTGGTCGCAGTCGTGTACCCCGGCCGCCTGGCAGATCTGGCCGACCGGACCGGCCTCGTCCGCCACGAACTGGGCGAACCAGCCCGAGTGGTATGACGCCGATCCGAACGTGGCCGGCGACCAGCCCGCCGCCGAGTCGACGGAGACGACCGGGTACAACAGCACCTGCAACGACAACTGGGTCAACATCAGCGGCGTCAAGTTCTTCCAGTACGCCGCCGATCACGCCTGGACCACCGCGCCGATGGGGCTGCGGGCCAGCACCGAGACCGACACGCTCGCGTTCCGGCAGATGCGCTCGATCGACAACACGTCGAACACCGTGTATCCGAAGGCGACAGTCACCTACAACTCGTACCCGACGGTCAACGCGCGCTCCACCACGCCCGCTACCGCCTGCGTGACCGGCGCCGGCCGCCCGGCGATCACCACGAGCACGCCGACGCTGTCGGCCACGGTCGGCGACGGCGACGGCAGCGCCAACGCGGTCACGTTCGCCTGGGCCAAGGTCGGCGACTCGGCGATGGTCGGGCAGGCCACGGTCAACGGGGTCGGCAACGGCGCCGCGGTCAGCACGACGATCCCTGCCGGGCAGCTCGGCGAGGGCGGCCGGTACCAGTGGCGGGTCTCGGTCAGCGACGGCTCCGCGGTCACCACTTCGTCGTGGTGCGAGTTCAGCGTGTACGTCACGGTGCCGCCGGTCGACGGCTGCCAGAACGGCGTCGAAGGCGACTTCAACGGCGATGGCGTGCGGGACATCGCGATCGGCGATCCGAAGGCGCCGTACAACGGTCAGATCAACGCTGGCGCGGTGCAGATCATCAACGGCGGTACCGGCGTGGTGACGACCCTCGTGCAGGGCAGCGGCGGCGTGCCCGTCACCCGCGAGGGCGGCGACGAGTTCGGCCGCACGCTGGCGGTCTACGACGCCAACCGGGACGGCTGCGCCGATCTGGCGGTCGGCGCGCCCACGGAGGACGTCGGGACCACGACCGACGCGGGTGCGGTGTACCTGATTTATGGTGCGCCCGGCGGGCTGGGCACCGGCCCGGCCAGCCTCACAATTCAGCAGGGCGCGGCGCTCGGGCAGAACATGGGCACGGTGCCGGACACGCCGGAGTACGGCGACTGGTTCGGGGCCTCACTGGCCGCCGGGCAGACCGCCAACGGCGATTCCTACCTGATCATCGGGGCGCCGGGCGAGGACATCGGCAGCGCGAGCGACGCCGGCAAGGTGCACTATCTCCGCGGTACCGTCAACGTCGCCTTCGACGAGGCGGCGATCGGGGCCGGACCTGTAGCCACCGACGACCGGTTCGGCGCGTCGCTGGCCGGCTCGCCGTACCACCTCGCGGCCGGTCGGCCCGGCCGCGGACCCGCCGGCGACACCGAGTTCGCCGGTTCGGTCTGCGTGCTCGATCACACGATCAGCGGCTCGGCGCCCACACTGCGGGGCTGCATCGACCAGGACACCGCCGGGGTCTCGGACACCGCCGAGCCGGGCGACCAGTTCGGCAAGTCGATCGCGATGGCGCCGTACCGCCCGGTCGGCGCCCCGGCCGGCGTCGCAGACTCGCTGCTCGTCGTCGGCGTGCCGGGCGAGGACGTCGGCGGCGTGCCCGACACCGGCATGGTCCAGCAGTTCCTCGTCGCCGCGGGCGGTATCACGGAACTGGCGACCCTGCACCAGAACTCGGCCGGGGTCTCCGGCGACAACGAGGCCGGGGACGACTTCGGCGAGCGGGTCGTCGCGGTGAACCTCAACCCGGCGGCGGAGGCCTCCGCCACGACCGTGCTGGTCGCGGTCGGCGGTCCGGGTGAAGACCTCGGCGTCGCCGACGCCGGCGAGGTGCGGGTCTTCGCGGGCGGCACCACGACGGTCGCCGACACCACGGTGTACCGCAAGGCCGCCGCCCTGCCCGGGGCGCCCCTGGACCGTGAACTGATCGGTGCCTGGCTGAGCGCCTCGCCGCAGTACCTGTTCGTGTCCAGCGCCTACGGCACCAGGGCGGTCTACGCCATTCCGTGGACCGCGCTTGCGGCCGGGACGGCCACGCCGGCGGTCACCTATCAGCCGGGCGTCAACGGGCTGCCGAGCGGCGCCGTCGGCTTCGGCATCGCGGTCGGATGAGGACGATGACGCACACCACGGGGGAACGGACGATGCGCAACACCTTCCGACGCACCGCCTGGCTGGTCACGGCGGCCGCGGTCGTCCTGGCGGCCACCGCCGCAGACGTCGCCCGGCGGCCCGCCGCGCCACCGCCCGCGCCGGCTCAGGCGGCGCTGCCGCACACGACGACGCAGCAGCAGGCGTTCGTCGCGGCCCGGCAGACGGGCCGCCCGGTCGAGGCGACCGGCCTGCGCACCGACCGCCGCGAGATCTATGCCAACCCGGACGGCACCCTCACGCAGGACATTCACCAGCAGCCGGTGCGGGTGCTGAAGGGTGGCTCCTGGGTGCCGACCGACACGACGCTGGCCCGCAACGCCGACGGCACGGTCGGGCCCCGCGCCGCCGTGACCGACCTGCGCTTCTCCGGTGGCGGCGCGGCTGGGGCCGAACTTGCGAGCATCTCCCGGGCCGGGCGCCGCTACGCGCTCAGCTGGCCGGGCACCCTTCCGTCGCCGGTGCTGGACGGCGACACGGCAACGTACCCGGAGGTGCTGCCGGGAGTCGACCTGGTGCTGCACGCCGAGCTCGACGGCTTCTCCCATGTGCTGGTGCTCAAGAACGCGGCCGCGGCCCGGCTGGCCGACGTCACCTTCGGGCTGCGCACCGACCTGCTGCGCGTCACGACCCGCCCCGGCGGCGGACTGTCCATGGTGGACGCCGGATCGGGTGCGACCGTATTCGAGGCACCGACCCCGCGGATGTGGGAGTCCGCGCCGCCGGGGACCGACGACGACATTGACCCGACCGTGGGCGCGCCCGACGGCGTCCGCACCGCGCACCTCGGGGTCCGGCTCGCCGCTGACAGCCTGACCTTGGTGCCCGACCGCGACATGCTGGCCGACCCGGCCATTCGCTTCCCGGTCTACCTCGACCCGTTCGTCGCTGGCACGTCGAACGAGTCGTGGGCGATGGTCGATTCGGGCTATCCCAACGACGAGTACTGGAAGTTCGCCGGCGACAACAACGAGCGCGTCGGCTACTGCCCGGTCGGCGTGGCCGGTCAGGTGTGCAACAGCTCAAGGATCAAGCGCCTCTTCTACGTCCTGCCGACCAGTTTCTCCGGCATGACGATCTCCGACGCGAAATTCCGCGTGACCCAGCAGCACACCTACGACGGCACCGCACGGGCGGTGTCGCTGTACCGCGCCGGCAGTGGCGGCGCCCTCATCACCTCGGCCACGAACTGGAACAACATGCCGGGCGGCAGCGGCAACTCCGGCTTCTACAAACAGCAGACCATTTCGCCGACCGGCGCCACCGCCTGCGAGACCGGCGCGACACGCAACGTCGAGTTCAACGCCCTGGAGGCGCTGCAGACCGCGGCCGCCAACGGCTGGAGCAAGACGACGTTCATGATCCGCGCCGACAACGAGTCCAGCTACCTGCACCTGAAGCGGTACTGCAACAACGCCATCCTGTCGGTGACGTACAACCGCGCCCCGTACCAGCCCGGCGCCTCCGCCCTGACGATGTCACCCGGCGGCGCCTGCGTCACCGGCTCCGGCCGGCCGTACGTGAGCTCGCTGCCACAGCTCAAGGCGACGCTGGCCGACCCCGACACCGCCGACGCCGAGCCGCTGAGCGGCGAGTTCAAGGTCACCTGGACGCCGCCCGGCGGCACCACCCAGACCAAGTCGTGGACCTCGCCATGGCTGGCGAACGGGTCGACCTTCACCTACGACCTCGCCGACACCGGCTCCGGCACACCCGCGCTGCCGGAGAACGTCGTGGCCAGCTGGCAGGTCCAAGCCAGCGACGGCACCGCGACCAGCGGCTGGTCACCGCCGTGCGAATTCATCCTGGACAAGACGAAACCGACCGGGCCCGACATCGACTCGCCGGAGTACCTGCCCAGCGACGCCGCCGACACCACGCCAGACTGTGTGGAGAGCGCGACCTGGCTGCCCGGCGTCGGGCGCTACGGGACGTTCACGTTCGACTCGGCCGCGACCGACGTCAACGCATACCGGTACGGCTTCGACACCAACCCGCAGCCCGCCAACCAGCTGACCCCGGCCACCGACGGCGGCCCGGTGACGGTGCGCTGGCTGCCGACCACCGAGGGCCCGCACACGCTTAACGTGGTCGCCATCGACCGCGCCGGCAAGCAGTCGGACATCTCCAGCTGCACGTTCCGCGTCGCCGCCGGTACCGGACCGGTCGCCGAGTGGCGCCTCGACGATGCCGGCGGATCGAGCGCCGCGGCCGACTCCGCGGGCGGGCATCAGGCCAACGCCGGGTCCGCCGTCGTGTTCGGCGTGCCCGGACCGGGCGGCCCGGCCGACCACGCCGTACGGTTCACCAACACCTCCGGCAGCTACCTGGCCACCGCTGACAAGAACTTCTTCGACAGCGGGCGGGCGGTCACCATCAGCGCCTGGGTCCGCATCACCGACATGTCCCGCTACCAGGTGGTGCTGTCGCTGGACGGCAGCGCCGAGTCGACGCTGCGGATCGGCTACAACCCCACCGGCACCCGCTGGTTCGTCACCACGCCCAACGACGACATCAACTCGCTCGGCAGCTGGGGCGTCAACGGACCGGTCGCGGTCCAGGACAAGTGGACGCAGCTGGCCGTCGTGTTCGACCCGATGCAGCACACGATCAGCATGTCGGTCGACGGCGGCGCGCCCGTCACCGCCCGGCGCGGGTACGCCTGGACGGCCCGAGGCGCGCTGCAGATCGGCCGGCGCTTCATCCGCACCGGCATCTACGGCGACTCGTTCGCGGGTGACATCGCCGACGTGCGCGTCTACGACCGGCTGCTGACCGCCACCGAGATCGCGGCGCTGCCCCACCAGGTCACGGCCCGGCAGGGGTACTGGGACCTCGACGGCTTCACGCCCATCGACGACCAGCCGCCGCTGATCGGCCGCAGCCCGGGCTACGGGCCGACCGCCGAGCTGGAACCGGCCCTCGAACTCGGCGTGTACCCGGGCGCCACCCACTATCGCCGGCTTTCACCGGACGAGCCGGGCTACGACCCGTTCGCCCCGTCCCCGCTCGTCGGGGACGGCCACATGGTCCTCGATGGGGCCACCGGATACGCCGCCACCACCGGGCCGATCACGGTCACGAGCGGCAGCTTCAGCGTCACGGCCAGGGTCCAGCTGGCTGCCGACTGCACCGCCGGGCCGATGAGCGTGTTGTCCCAGCCAGGTGTCCACGCCAGCGGCTTCGACCTGGGCTGCGCACCCGACGGCGCCGGTGGGGCGAAGTGGCGGGCGGTGCTGCCGGGCACGGACGCCAACGCCCCGGCGGCCGTGGTCGCCACCGGCGACGTCCTGCGCCCCGACCCCACCGTGTCTGGGGGCCAGTTCCTGGCCCTGACCTACGACGCGGCCTATCAGACGCTGCGCCTCTACGTCGACGGCGTGCTCATCGGCACGTCGACGAACGTCCCGGCGACCTGGGCGGCCAGCGCCGGCGGGCTGCAGATCGGGCGGGCGCTGGTCGACACCGGCTGGCATCAATACTTGGCCGGCACCCTCGACGAGCTGCGCGTGTACACCGGCGTGCTCGACCCGACGACGATCATGCAGCTCAACGTCCCCAACGCGGTCCCGGACCTGTGAGGAATTCGATGTCGCTGATGCGGTACCTCGTGCTGTCGACCGTCGTGCTCGTCACCATCGCGGCCGCGCCAGCCGTGGCCGGGGCCTCGCCGAACGCGCCGTTCACGCGCTCGGCACCGCCCCTGCCGACCCAGCCCGCAGCGGCGAAGGGCGGCGCCGTCGGGATCAAGGCGGGCCGGTCCGCCGGGTCCGGCACGGCGACCGTGGCGGCGCCCGGCTGGCCCGCGGCGTCCAGCACCGACGTCGCCGTGGCTGCCGGGCATACCGCCTCGGTCCAGGTCGGCGGCCTGCCGGTGCGGGCCGTGGCGGTAGCGCCGGTCACCAAGGCGGACGGGCAGTCGCGAGCCGACGCCGCCGGGTCATCCGCTCCGTCGCGAATCCGGCTGCAGACCTTCGACCGGGCGGCCGCGCAGCGAGCCGGGGCCGGCGGTCCGATGTTCGCGGTGTCGCGCAGCGACGGCGGAAACGGCGCCGGGGCGGTCAGCCTCGAGGTCGGCTACGCGGGGTTCGCCGGCGCCTACGGCGGGGACTACGGCGCCCGGCTGCGCCTGGTGCGGCTACCCGGCTGCGCGCTGAGCACCCCGCAGCTTCCGCAGTGCCGCACCGCTACCCCGGTGCCGACGTTCAACGACACAGCGGCCCGCACACTCACCGCCACCGTCCCGACCGGCGCGACCACCGGTCAGGTCAGCGCCGACTTCGCTGCCGGTGGAGCGATGGTGCTGGCCGCGGAGGCCGGGGACACCTCCTCGCAGGGCGACTATCAGGCGACGAAGCTCTCGCCCTCGGCGAAGTGGGACGTCTCGCTGGCGTCCGGCGCGTTCGCATGGACGTACCCGATCCGCACGCCCCAGACCCCCGGCGGCCTCGCGCCGCAGGTATCGCTCGCCTACACCTCACAGTCGGTCGACGGCCGCACCGCCAACACCAACAACCAGGGCTCCTGGATCGGTGAGGGCTTCAGCTACGAACCCGGATACATCGAGCGCCGGTACAAGTCCTGCTCCGACGACGGACACACCGGCTACGGCGACCAGTGCTGGGGCCCGGCCAACGCTTCCATCATGCTCTCCGGCTCGGCCGGCGACCTGGTCAAGGTGAATGACAACACCTGGAAGCTGCCGACCGACGACGGCACCAAGGTTGAGCGCCTACTCGGCGCGACCAACGGCGACGACAACGGCGAGTATTGGAAGGTCACGTCGCCCGACGGCACGCAGTACTTCTTCGGCCTCAACCGCCTGCCCGGCTGGTCGGCGAACAAGGACGAGACCAACTCGGCCTGGGTGACCCCGGTCAGCGGCGACGACTCCGGCGAGCCGTGTTACAACGCCGACTGGAAGAGCGCGTTCTGCGACCAGGGCTGGCGCTGGAACCTCGACTACGTCAAGGACACGAAGAACAACGTCATCGCGTACTACTACGGCAAGGAACGCAACTTCTACGCGCGGGCCGGCAAGACCGACGTTAACGGCGCCGGTTACGACCGGGGCGGCTGGCTCAAGCGCGTCGACTACGGTCAGGTCGACGGTCAGGTCTACACCACCGACGCGCCGGCCCGGGTCGTCTTCGACACCGGCGAGCGCTGCCTGCCGACCGGCGGGATCACCTGTGCCGAGGCGCAGCTCACCGACGACAACGCCTACGCGTGGCCGGACGTGCCCTGGGACCGCAACTGCGCCGCGAACACTCACTGCAAGGCGACCCAGGCGGGTCCGACGTTCTGGACCCGCAAGCGGCTGACCACGATCACCCCGCAGATCCGGGAGGGCTCGTCCTGGACCCCGGTTGAGCGCTGGGACCTGACCCAGACCTTCAGCGACAACGGCGACGGCTCGAAGACGCTCTGGCTCGATCATATCGACCACACGGGCCTTTACGGGGGCACGGTCACCACTCCGCCGGTGCAGCTCGTCGGCATCCAGATGCCCAACCGCGTGGACAGCCCGACCGATATGCTCGCCCCGCTCAACCGGTTCCGTCTCAGCACCATCTACACCGACACCGGCGCCGAGATCCAGGTCAACTACACGCCTACCGAGTGCACCCCGTCCGACCATCCGACCGAGGGCAACAGCACCAGGCGCTGCTTCCCCGTCAAATGGAACCCGTTCGACCCCGAGGACGAGACCACCGACTGGTTCCACAAGTACCTCGTCGCGCAGGTCATTCAGATCGACCGTACCGGCGGCAGTGCGGACATGCTCACGCAGTACGACTACGACGGCGACGCCGGCTGGCGCAAGGCGCCCGCGGACGGGCTGACCAAGGACGATTACCGCACCTGGTCGGTATGGCGCGGCTACCAGAAGGTGACCGTGCGCGCCGGCAGCCCGCAGACACTGACCACGCGCGAGGAGCACACGTTCCTGCGCGGCCTCGACGGCGACGAGAAACCCGCCGGCGGGACCCGCTCGGTCAGCGTCGCCGATTCCACCGGGGCCTCCTACACCGACCGCGACGAACTGGCCGGGCAGGAGCTCGAGGTGGCCAAGTACGACGGCGCCCGCGTCCTGACCAAGACGATCAAGGTGCCGAAGTCGTGGACGACGCTCACCCAGACCGAAACCTGGGGAACCCGTCGTTCCTCGATGGTGAAGACGGAGACGACCCGCAGCTTCACGGCGTTGTCGCCGGACGCACAGGGCCAGGCGCGGTGGGCCGAGACGAAGCAGATTGTCGGCTACGACCCGGTCTGGGGCCGCCCGGTGCAGGCCGAGGACTTGGGCGACCTCTCCACGACCGCCGACGACACCTGCACCCGCGTCGGCTACAGCGACAATGCGAACAGCAACCTGTACTCGTACCGCAGCCTCGTGGAAAAGTTCTCGACGAGCTGCGCGACCACGAACCCCGACCGTGCCGCGACGCTGCTGGAGAGCGTCCGCACTTCCTACGACGGCCACGCCTGGGGCGCGGCACCGACCGCCGGCGTCGTCACCCGCGAGGAGAAGCTCGACGACGTCGACGCGACCGGCACGACCTACGCCAAGACCGACTACGAGGTCGACAGCTTCGGCCGGCGCAAGAAGCTCACCGACAACGCCGGATGGTCGACCACGACGGAGTTCACGGACGTCGCCGGGCTCAATGTCGGGCAGAAGGTGACCAACGCCCTCGGCCACGCCACCAGCGCCACCTATCTGCCTGCGTTCGGCGTCGTGACGGCCAGCACCGACGCGAACCTCAAACGCACGGACATCGCCTACGACGGGCTCGGCCGCGTCTCGCAGGTGTGGTACCCGACCCGCCCGAAGTCCCTCGGCTACAGCCCCGACGTCAAGTACAGCTACCTGGTTCGCGCCGACAAGCCAACCGTCACCAAGACCGAGTCGTTGCGTAACGACGGCGGGTACCGGGTCAGCTACCAGCTCTTCGACGGCCTGCTGCGCGACCGGCAGCGCCAGATTGAGGGGCCCGGCGGCGGCTGGCTGCTCAGCGACACGATCTACGGCCCGACCGGCGACAAAGTAGTCACCAACGGGCCGTATCTCGCCCTGGCCACCGCCGGCGACCTCGTCATCACCGTTCCCGAAGGCTCCGTCAACAGCCAGAAGAAGTACCTTTACGACGGCGCCGGGCGGGTCACGGACGAGATCACCGCGGTCGCGGGCGACGAGAAATGGCGCACGCACACCACGTACGACGGTGACCGGACCACGGTCGACCCGCCGGCGGGCGGCATCGCGACTACGACCGTCGTCGACGTGCGCGGCAATCGCACGGCGCTGTACCAGTACCACGGCGACAATCCGACCGGCGCCTACGACCTCTCGACGTACGAGGTCGACGTGCAGGGCCGGGTCCGCGCCTCGGTCGGCCCGGACGGCTCACGGTACGACTACAAGTACTACCGCAACGGCCGGCCGAAGAGCGTCGACGACCCCGACACCGGCGTGACCACCTTCACCTACGACAAGAACGGCAACCAGGCGTCGAAGGCCGATGCGCGCGGGGTCACGGTCTCGTGGGTCTACGACAAACTGGACCGCAAGACCGAGGAATGGCTGGGCGCACCGGTCACCGGGAGCAAGCAGGCGTCCTGGACCTACGACTCGTACTACAAGGGTCAGCTCGCGGGCACGGCCCGCTTCACCACCGGCGGCACGTACTACGTCACCTATCCCAGCCGCGACGCGCGCTACCGGATCCTCAAGACGAGCTACATCGTGCCCGCCGACGCCGGCACCGAACTCGCCCGGACCTACGACTTCGGCATGTCGTACAACCTCGACGGCGGCGTCCAGACGGTCGGGCTCCCGGCCGCCTACGATCTGCCGGCTGAGAGCCTCGCTATCGGCTACGACACCCAGATGCGCCCCATCACGCTCACCGGCGCCAACACCTACGTTACCGCCACCGACTACGCCGACACCGGCGAGATCCTGCGGATGACGATGTCGACGGGCGCCGCGGGCAAGACGGCATGGGAGACGCTGAAGTACGAAAGGGGGACCGGGCGGCTGCTCGGCACCCGGTTGGACCGGCAGAACGTGGCGGCGGTCGACCTCGACACGACCTACACCTACGACGCCGCCGGCAACGTGCTCTCCGCCGCCGACGCCCCCGCGGGCGGCGACCGCGACGTGCAGTGCTTCGGCTACGACGGGCTGCGGCGCCTGGACGAGGCGTGGTCGACGGCGAACACCGGCACCGACCCGTGCGCCGGCGGCAACGCCGCCGCGAGCGGCGTCGGCGGACCGGCCCCCTACCACCTGGCCTGGACGTTCAAGACCTCCGGGGACCGGGCCACGGAGACCGCGTACACCGCTGCCGGGGCCGTCGCGGCCAGCAAGACCTACAACTACACCGAGGACGCGGAGAACCAGCCGCACACGCTGCAGAGCGTCGATTTCACCGCCGGCGGCACCGCCACCCACCAGGACTTCGACTACGACGCCGCCGGCAACACCACCGTCGACGGGCCGCAGTCGATCGTCTGGAACGCCACCGGCCACGTGCAGAGCATCACCGCCGGCTCGCAGACGACCAGCTACGTCTACGACGCCGACGGCAACCGGCTGGTGCGCAAGGAGCCGGGGGCGACGACGCTCTACCTCGGTGCGATGCAGCTGCGCCTGGACACCAGTACGCATCAGGTCAAGGGCACTCGGCACTACGAGTTCGGCGGCCGGGTCGTCGCGTCGCGCACCGCGAGCGGCGTGGTGTTCCAGGTCGCCGACGCTCGCGGCACCTCGCTGTGCATCGTCGATGCCGCCAGCGGCACGCTGACCCGGCGCCGGACCACCCCGTACGGCACCGTGCGGGGCGCGGTGCCGGCGACCTGGGCGGACCAGCGGGGCTTCATCGGCGCGACGGTCGACGCCGGCGTCGGGCTGACCCATATCGGCGCCCGCGAGTACGACCCGATACTCGGCCGGTTCATCAGCGCTGACCCGGAGTTCGACAGCGACAGCCCGCAGACGTGGAACGGCTACGCCTACGCCGGCAACAACCCGGTCAGTCTCGCGGACCCGTCCGGGCGACGGATCCCGGACGAGGACCGCATGGAGGAATCGAGGGCGGCCGCCAGCCCGGGCCGGCCCTGGTTCACCCTCGAGCACAACACCGCGGTCGCGGCGGCCTACGTGCTCATCCAGGCCGAGGTGATCCGGCGCGGCGGCGATCCGACGAAGGTGTACCTCGGGTTCCACATCCCGGCCGGCTCGTACAAGAACAAGGGCTCCGGCAACGCCGGCTTCGTCGACATCATGTATGTCGAGGGCGACACGATCTTCGTCTGGGAGGTCAAGGCGGTCGGGCAGGGCGACGAGCTGGCCCAGGACACCATCGACCACTACGCGGAGAAGCTGGTCGCGATGGACCGGTTCACGAACAAGGTGGTCGAGCCCGGATTCAGGCTGCCGCCGTCGGCGTTCATGGTCGGCTACCCGCCGGGCTCGCCGCCCGGCAGCTACATCGTGGCCTTCCAGGGCCCATCCGACGGCACGATCCTTTACCAGCGATTCAGCTCGTGGCAGCAACAGCCGCAGCCGCAGCCGACACGGGTGCCGGTGCCGGTCCCGGGGCCGCAGCCGATCCCCGGCCGGGTCCCGGTGACGGTGCCGACCACGGCCCCGACGCCCGGGCTGCCCCAGCCGTCTCCGAACCCGTGGGGCCCCTACGGGTTCCCGCTGCCGGCCTGCAACGCCGGCTGGGTCTGCTACCTGTCGCCGGAGACCGTCTTCGGCGGCCTGCTCCTGGTCGGTGTCGCGGTCGGTGTCGCGATCCTGATCGCTCCGGAGGTCGCGGCCGGAGCCGCGGCGGTCGCGGGTACCGTTACCCTCGGCGGGATCGCCTACGGGTTTGCGGGAGCGGTGTGACGAAGTCGTTGAAGGCCTCGGCCCTCGTCGGTGCGCTGCTGGACGCGGCCACCGGCGAGCTGGCCGACCTCGACGTGCGCCGGGAGGGCGGCGTTCTCACGGTGGACGGCGAGCGCGGCGACCGCCTGGTCGTGTACACCGAGCGGCGCGCCGCCCCGGCCGGCACGGCCTCGTTCCACACCGCCGTGGCGCTGTGCCTGCTGCCGTACGCCGCCTGGACGCGCCGCGAACCGCTATCCGCGGCCCGCGGCACGCCCTACCGGGAGGGGGACGGGGTGATTTGGGACCGCATCGCGGCGCCGAACGGCTGGCCGCCCGGGATCTGGGAGGTCACTGAGACCACCCTAGACAAGCGCAGGGGTGAGTTCGTGAGCACCCTGCGCACCGCGCTGCGCGACGTCTGGCTGCCGCTGCTGCCCCGGACCGCCCTGCACGCCGCGCTGCGCGACTCTGGCACGAAACTGCCGGGTCTGCCCGCGGATCGGCGCATTGGCGAGCTCATGTGCGTCATCGAGGACACGGCGCCCGCAGACCGCGACCGGCTGGCCACGTTCCTCCAGGGCCGCGGCGACGCCGAGCTCGCCGCCTGGGTGCGCACCGCCCTGTGAACCGACGGGCACTGACGCCCGTCAGGGCTCGTCGATGCCCGCGCGGAGGCCAGCGTTGCGGCGACCAGCTGCAGCGCGACGAACCCCCACGCCGGCAGGTCCCGGCCGCGTGGCGCTCGTGGTGGCCCTGGTGTTGCTGTTCGCCGACGCGCAGCTGGTGGTCGGCTACGGCCCGATCGCGGCCTGCCGGCGCTGGGGTACGCGCTGAGCGTGCTCGACATACCCCAGGCGCTGGAACATCGAACCGGCCGGATCGCGGTGGCCTTCGCCGTCTTCGCCGCCACGTGGATGGTGCTCGCATGGCGCGGCGTGCACCTGCCGTCCGTCAACATCCTCGGCGGCCCGGGCGGCGGCGTGAGCCTGCTGGACCCACTGGCGGAATCGCGATGGGGTTCGCGTACTGCTGCGGCCTGCTTTTGCTCTTGCGTACTCCCGCCGGCCCGGCGCTGTCGGCGGTCCTGTCCCCGATGGGCCGCATGGTGCTCACCAACTACCTCAGCGCCACGGTCCTGTTCCTGCTGATCGGTCCGCTGCTCGGCATCGATAGTACGGACGACCTGTTCCATTTCATCGGCCAGACGGTGGGCATACTGGCCGTCCGGGCGGTGTGGAGCACGTTGTGGCTGCGCACGTTCCGCTACGGCCCGGCCGAGTGGGCCTGGCGCTGCGCCACCTGGTGGCAGCGTGCCCCGATCCACCACCCCGCCCCGGCGTGACCGGTTCGCCGTCACCGCCGCCCGGCCCCGCCGGTTCGCCCGCGCATCCCGGAGGCCACGACGAACACGGCCACCGCTAGCGCGGCGCCGATGAGCGCGGCCAGCCCGGCAACGGGCCTGCGCTGCTCCGGCGGTGCGGCATTCGCACCGCCGGAGTCCGGCGGTGCGGCCGCGGGACGCTCGACCGGGAGCCCGGCCAGGCCGGTGCGCAGCAAGCGCCGCCGCTGCGCGACGCTCGTCGCTGTGCGCGGATCAATGCTGGGATGCGTCCCACCCGGCGTCCGGCTCGCGTTCCACGCGCCCTACCGGGCGGCCGAAGTCCCGGTCGTTCGCCCCCACGCCCGCATCGAACGAGAAGCCGAGTACCTCACCCCGGGCCGCGGGTGGGTGGCCCGGAGATGCGGTGCGAAACCCAGCGGTGTGCCCGCTGCCGGTGCAGGATCGAGGTATGCAGCACGAGCAGCGGGCAAGGATCGCCGGTGGGCGCGGGTTTCTCGCCGCCCTGGATCAGAGCGGCGGCAGTACCCCGAAGGCGTTGGCCGAGTACGGCGTGCCGGAGTCGGCGTACCCGACCGAAGATGCGATGTTCGACCTGATGCACGAGTTCCGGTCCCGGATCATGACCGCCCCGGCGTTCACCTCCGAGCGCATTCTCGGCGCCATCCTGTTCGAGCAGACCATGGACCGGGAGGTGGACGGCACCGCCACGCCGCAGTACCTCTGGGAACGCAAGGGCATCGTGCCGTTCGTGAAGGTGGACGAGGGGCTCGCGGAGGAGGCGGACGGCGTGCGGCTGATGAAGCCGTTCACCCGGCTGGGCGAGGTGCTGGAGCGGGCGGGCCGCCGCGGCGTGTTCGGCACCAAGATGCGCTCGTTCATCACCCGGGCCGAACCGGCCGGCGTCGCCGCCGTGCTCGACCAGCAGTTCGGGTACGCCGGGCAGATCCTGGAAGCCGATCTCATGCCGATCCTCGAACCCGAGGTCGACATCCACAGCGACACCAAGGCCGCGGCCGAGCGGCTGCTGCGGCAGGGCATCCTCGAACGGCTGGCCGCGCTGCCCGGCGACCGGCAGGTGATGCTGAAGCTGTCGATCCCGACCGAGGACGACGGCTACGCCGAGCTGATCGGGCATCCGAAGGTGCTTCGCGTGGTCGCCCTGTCCGGCGGGTACTCCCGGCAGGACGCCGATGCCCGCCTGGCCCGCAACCACGGCCTGATCGCCAGCTTCTCGCGGGCGCTGAGCGAGGGCCTGCGCTACGAGCAGGCGGACGACGCGTTCAACCGGACGCTGGAGGACTCGATCGCCGAGATCTTCCGCGCGTCGAGCACCTGAACGACGGTCAGCCAGGCGTCACCCCCGCCACGGCGGCGTCCGTGCCGCCGCGCCAGACCACGCCCGTCTCGGCGAAGCCGGCCGCCTTCAGCGCGTCGAGGTGCCAGGCCGCGGGCGGCAGGAACTCGCTCGAGTGCGGTTCGCTGTAGATGCGGTTGCGCTCCTCGACCAGCGGGGCGAGCAGGGGGTGTGCGGCGGCCAGCTCCCACCAGGCCCGCCACGACGGTACGGCGCCGGTGGCGTAGCGCGCGTCGCGGCGCTGGTCGGCCCGGGCCACCAGCCGGCGGGACAGCTCCGGCAGTGTCTCGTCGGGCATGTGGTCGGCGTTGACGAACACGCCGCCCGGGCGGAGGACGGCCGGCAGCTCGCGGTACAGCTCGGCCAGCCGCTGCGGCGCCAGCCAGTGCAGGGCGGTGGCGGTGAGCACGGCGTCGAAGGAACGGTGGGGCAGGGTGGCCGCCCAGCCCGGGTCGCGCAGGTCGGCGACGACGAGCCGCGCGCGGTCGCCGAGCGAGGCGCCGGCGATGGCCAGCAGGGCCGGGTCGAGGTCGAGCAGGGTGACCTCCACGCGGTCGAAGCGCGCGAGGGTGCGCAGGCTGATCGAGCCGGTGCCGCCGGCCAGGTCGAGGACGCGCACCGGCCGGTCGGCGGGCGTGACCGCATCGACGACGTCGAGCATCGCGGCGAAGCGGTGCTCGCGGTCGGGCATGAACGCCTCTTGCTGGCGGTCCCAGCTCTCCTGCCACGCGCGAGAGTCGAGCTTGTAAGGAGTCATGACCATCAGGGTAGTTACTACTGGCCGTCGTTTCCAGACCTGGAGTTGGCTACGGCCCAATCGGTCAGCGCCGACAGCGCCTCGAGCAGCGTCACGCCCTTGTCCGTCAGCGCGTACTCCACCGCGGGCGGCACGGTCGGGAACACCGTCCGCGCGACCAGCCCGTCCCGCTCAAGGGTGCGCAGCGTGCGGGTCAGCATGCGCTGACTGATGCCCTCGATCGCGCGGTGCAGCTCGTTGAACCGGTACGGCCGCCGCCCCAGCAGCGACAGCACCAGCAGCGTCCACCGCTCGCCGATGCGGCGCACGATCTCCGTGACCGGGCACGCGTCGTACTCCGCGACGGGCACACGGGTGTGCGTATCCAACATCAAAGTGCCTCCTTCCGCGCCTGCGGTGAGCGTACTTCGATGGGTGCATGGGCTCGAAGACGATTGTCATCAGCGGCGGTACGGACGGCATGGGACGCGCGACGGCCCTGGCCCGCCGGGAACGGGGCGACACCGTGGTCGTCATCGGCAGCAACGAGGCCAAGGGCCGCACGCTCGGCCCGGGCATCACGTTCCTGCGGGCGGACCTCAGCTCGATCGCGGCCGTCCGCGCCGTCGTGTCGGCCGTGGCCGAGCGCCACGGCTCCGTCGACGCGCTCGTCCTGTGTGCCAACCGGCAGAGTCCAGCACGGCGCGAGACGGCGGAGGGTCTGGAGTACACCTTCGGGCTCTATTACCTGAGCCGGTATCTGCTGACCGAGGGGCTGCGCCCGCAACTCGAGGCGGCGCCGGCCCCGGTCATCATCAACGTCGCCGGCGTCGGCGTCACCAAGGGCGCGATCGCCTGGGACGACCTGCAGCTGAGGACCGGCTACGGCATGATCCGCGCCCAGCTGCAGGCCGGGCGGCTCAACGACCTGCTCGGGGCCGGGTACACGGGCAAGGCCCGGTACGTGCTCTACCACCCGGGGTTCACCCGCAGCGGCGACCTCAGCCCGCTGAGCCCGCCGCTGCGACTGGCGCTGCGCGCCCTGGCCCGGGTCGCGGCCCGCCCGGTCGCCGCGTCGATCGGGCCCATCGTGGAGCTCATCGACCAGCCGCCGGCGGCGCGGCTGACCGCGCTCGACCGCGGCCGCGTGCTCGACCCGTCGCTGCCCACCCTCGACCCGGCCGCGGCGACCCGGCTCCGGGCCGCGACGGAGGCGCTGCTGGCCACGGTGCCCGGCCGCTGAGCCACTCCGGGGCGGACGTCGCGGGCTGGCACGAAGACGGGAGGGAGGCCGGCGGACCTCGGCGTACCGTCGATCGAAGAACATTGAGGAGGCGCTTCGACCATGACCGACCACGACTTCACCTCCGACCACCTCGACGACCCCTACCACGCCCACGTGCTGGACCTCGGCGAGCACTCGGGCCTGTCGGACCACGTCGACCAGGCCTACACGCCGCACCACTACGGGCCCGAGGTACACGAGCAGGACCTCAACCACGACGGCCGGGTGGACGTGGTCAGCGCCGACACCGACGGCGACGGCAAGGACGACGCCTGGCAGTACGACCTCAACGGCGACGGCACGATGGACATGACCGGCTACGACACCAACCACGACGGTTCCATCGACCAGAAGGAATACGACCACAACGAGGACGGCCGCATCGACGAGGTCCGCCTCGACGCCGACCACGACGGTCACCCCGAGCTGCGCCAGACCGACACGAACAACGACGGCCGGCTCGACACCATGGACCGCGACGGCAACGACGACGGCAGCTACGACCAGCACGACCGCATCGACACCGCGAAGACCATGCCGCACTGGGGCCCGAACGCCACGTACGGCAGCGTCTGACCGGCGGCGTGAGCGGCTACGACAGCGCTCGGCTGGCGGCGGCGTACGCTTTCGACCGGCCGCCTGTCCATCACCGGCTCCTGCGCTCGGCCCGCCTCGGCGGCCGGGCGCGCCGGGCGCTCGATGTCGGCTGCGGGGCCGGCCTGTCCACGGCCGCGCTGGCCCCGCTGGCCGAGCAGGTGGTCGGCCTGGAGCCGGTGCCGGCCATGCTCGCGCACCGGCGGACCGTCGCCCCGGCGGCCGGCTTCGTCGTCGGCACGGCCGAGCGGCTGCCGTTCGGGGCGGGCACGTTCGATCTGGTGACCGCGGCCGGAGCACTGAACTACACCGATCTGCCGGCGGCGCTGGCGGAGATCGCCCGGGTGCTGGTGCCCGGCGGGAGGCTCGTGCTGTACGACTTCTCCGAGGGACGGCGCTCGGCGGCCGGCGACGCGCTGCCGGGCTGGTTCGCCGCCTTCGAGCAGCGGTTCCCCTGGCCGCCGGGCTGGCGGCCGCTCGACCCGCGCACGTTGCCGCTGACCGGCAGCGGGCTGTGGCTGGAGGACTGCGCCGAGGTCGAGCTGCCGCTGCCCGTTTCCCTCCAGGTGTACCTGCGGCACGTGCTCGGCGGTCTCAACGTCGACGCCGCCGTCGCGCGCGGGGCCTGCACCGCCGAACAGGCCCGGGACTGGTGCCGGGCGACGCTGGCGCCGCTCTTCGCGGGCGGCGAGCTGACGGTCCTCATCCCGGGCTACGCCGCGACGCTGCGCCGGGACGTCAGGCGGTGATCTCGGCGACCGCGACCTTGCGCCCCTCGCGCAGGGACAGCGTGAGCGCGTCGGCGGTGGCGATGGCCGCCGTGGCCGCGGAACCGTCGGTCAGCGGCGCGAACTCGGCGTCCGGCGTCGCCCCGCGCACGAGGTCGTCGAAGTAGCGCAGCTCCGCCTCCATGATGCCGCGCAGCCACAGCGGGGGGCGCTTCGACGGGTCGCCGTACATGATCGCGCCGTCCATGGCCCGGTCGCCGAGGCCGTAGAACCGCTTGCGGTCCTCGTCCTCCTCGCGGGTGGCGTGCAGCAGCATGCGCTCGGAGCGCTCGGGGGTGCGCAGCTCGACGCCGACGTCCTGCAGGTCGATCCGGATGGCGCCGGCCGTGCCCTGGATGAGGACATAGTGCTCGGGCCAGCGAAACGCCGAGCCGTACTCGAGCATGGCGTACCGGCCGCCGGCGAATTCCAGAGTGATCAGCAGCAGGTCGTCCTCGTCCCCGAAGCCCGCGCCGCGGTGGGCGACGTTGCCGCCGACCATCGTGGCCGTCCGGGCCGGGCCCAGCAGGAACTGCACCAGGTCGAGCTCGTGGATGTGGTGGTAGAGGTGCCCGCCGGACAGCTCCCGCCGCTTCTTCCAGCTGACCGAACCCTGGCGCTCCTCCCAGCCGTTGCGCGCGGTGTGGCAGTAGAGGAGCTCGCCGATGGCGCCCTCGGCGATCAGGCGCTTGGCCGCCCGTACACCGTGCATGAAGTTCATGACGTGCCCGGCCATGAACAGCACGCCGGCCCGCGAGGTCGCCTCCAGCATGGCCCGGCAGTCCTCGTACGACAGCGCGATCGGCTTCTCGCAGAACACCGGTTTCCCGGCCCGGGCGGCCCGCTCGACGGGCTCGCGGTGCGCGTGGTTGGGCGAGGCGACGATGACGGCGTCCACGTCGTCGGCGTCGGTCACACCGGCGATGTCGTCCGCGGCGGTGCAGCCGAGTTCGGCGGCGATCCGGTCGGCCCCGACGGGGTCGTAGATCCTGCTCACGGCCGATCCGGGCTGGCGGCTGAGGATCCGGCCGAGCTCGGCGCCGAAGTAGCCGGTGCCCACGATGCCGTACCTGACGATGTCCATGGGTTCGGAACATAGGACATCCCATGTCCTATGGGCAAGGGGTTGACCCCGGGCGCTTGGCCGCCTTACGGTGCTGGTCGAACCAGACATGGGATGTCCAATGTCCTGCGTTCTTGGTCACCCCCAGACGGATGCGAAGGAGACAGCGCCGTGAACGCTGACAGGTTCAGTGACGTACTCGCGGCCGGCATGGACCGGCGCCGTTTCCTGCGGTTCACCGGGTCGCTGAGCGCGGCCGCCGCCGTGGCCGCGGGCCTCTCGGCGTGCGGCGGCACGAGCAACGCCCCGACCGGCCAGTCGTCCGGGGGCACGGCGATGGGCACCGCGGAGCACCCGGCCGGCACCATCACCACGACGCTGGCCTTCCAGTTCAACGGCGGCTTCGACCCGATGAACACCTCGGGCGCCGTCGGCACGTGCGTCAACCAGCACATCTTCGAGGCCCTCGTCGACCTGGACCCGGTGACCCGCCAGCCGTACGCCGCACTGGCCAAGGCCCTGCCCACCGCCAGCCCCGACGGGCTGACCTGGACCGCGACGCTGCGCGACGGCGCCAAGTTCTCCGACGGCAGCCCGGTGACCGCCGACGACGTGGCCTGGTCCTTCACCCGCGTGCTCAACCCGGCCGGCAACGCGCTGGTCGCCCCGTTCCTCACCGCGTTCCTCGACTCGGTGACGGCCACCGGGGCGGGCACGGTGCAGTTCAAGCTCAAGACGCCCTTCGCGCTGTTCCCGCAGCGCATCGCCGTCATCAAGATCGTGCCGAAGGCGAAGACCGGCGACGCGGCCGCCGCCAAGGCCTTCGACAGCGCCCCGATCGGCTCCGGGCCGTTCAAGCTCGACAGCGCCAGCGTCACCGCCGGGGCCGTGCTGTCCAACAACCCGAACTACAACGGGCCCCGCCCCGCGCTGGTCACCCAGATCGTCATGCGCACCAACAACGACAACTCGGCCCGCCTCAACGACCTGCAGGGCGGCCAGTCACAGGTGATCGAGGCGGTCCCGTTCCTCAACGCCGCCACCGTCCAGGCGCCGTTCAAGACCGACGTGAAGCAGGCGTTCAACGGGCTCTACCTGATGTTCAACTGCTCGGCGGCGCCGTTCAACGACAAGCGGGTACGACAGGCGCTCTTCTATGCCATCGACACCAAGAAAGTGATGGCGACCGCGCTCAACGGCTTCGGGGAGACGGCCACCAGCTACCTCGACAGCGCCAACCCCGACTACCAGCGCGCCGCGACGGTGTACGACTACGACCCGCAGAAGGCCAAGCAGCTGCTCTCCGAGGCCGGCGTCACCGGCCTGTCCTTCGAGCTCGTCACCACCAACGTCGCCTTCATCGCCGACAGCGCCCCGGTCATCATCGACTGCTGGAAGCAGATCGGGGTCACCGCGAAGCTCAACACCGCGCCGACCGCGCAGGTGCTCAGCCAGCTCGTCCCGGCCGACAACTTCCGGGTGCTCGCCGGCTCCGGCGACCCGACGATCTACGGTCCCGACGCCGACCTGCTGCTGCGCTGGTACTACTACGGCAACCAGTGGCTGGTGAACCGGGCCCGGTGGAGCGACCCGGCCCGCACCCGCCTGGCCGAGCTCATCGACAAGGCGGCCACCCAGCAGGGCGCGGAGCAGAAGACCACCTGGAAGCAGGTGTTCGATCTCGTGGCGGACGAGGTCCCGCTGTACATGCTGTACCACACCAAGACCATCACCGGCTCCGACCCGAGCAAGGTCACCGGCTTCGGCGGCACGTCGACCACCGGCACCTACTTCCTCGGCGCGGGCCGGGCGGCCTGAGGCACGAGAGGCTGCCGAGGATGAGGACCGTTGCCGGACTCGTGCTGCGCCGCTTGGCGACGCTGATCCCGCTGATGCTGGGCGTGATCCTGTTCATCTTCGTGGTGCTGGCCCTGGCCCCCAACAGCGCGGCGGTGTACGCGCTGGGCGACGGCGCGACGCCGCAGCAGATCGCGGCCTTCGACCACGCGCACGGGCTGGACCGGCCGCTGCTGGTCCGCTACGTCGCCTTCCTCGGCGACCTGCTGCAGGGCGACCTGGGCACCACCTACACGCTGAACCAGCCGGTCGGCTCGATCATCGGGCAGGCCCTGCCGGTGACGCTGCAGCTGACCGGGCTCGGGGTGCTCGGCGCGGTGCTCGTCGCGCTGCTCCTCGGGGTCCTCGGGGCGCTGTACCGCGACCGCTGGCCCGACCAGCTCATCCGGGCCGTCTCCGTCGCCGGTATCGCCATGCCGTCGTTCTGGCTGGCGATCCTGCTCATCCAGCGGCTCTCCACGATCGGCGGCGGCCCGTTCCCCAGCGGGCACTACATCGCGCCCGGCGACTCCTTCTCCGGCTGGATCGAGAGCATGGCGCTGCCCGCGATCGCGCTCGCCGTCCCGGTCGGCTGCGGCCTGGCGCGGGTCGTGCGCACGTCGATGGTCGAGGAACTCGACCGCGACTACGTGCGCACGGCGATCGGGGCCGGGCTGCCGCCGCTCGTCGTCGTCGGGCGCAACGTGCTGCGCAACGCGCTCGTCACCCCGCTCACCGCGCTCGGCCTGCAGATCGGCTACCTGATCGGCGGCGCCGTCATCATCGAAGCGATCTTCTCGCTGCCCGGGATGGGCACCCAGATCATGGCCGCGGTCCAGCAGAACGACATCGGGCTGGCCCGCGGCGTGGTCATCACGATCGCCCTGGCCTTCATCGTGGTCAATCTCGTCGTCGACCTCCTGTACCTTGTCCTCAACCCCAGGCTGCGGGGAGCGCACTGATGGCCAACGTTCTCGCCCGTGCCGTGCGGCACGGCACCGGCCGGCTCGGGCAGTTGCCGGTCGCCGCCCGGATGGGCCTCGGTTTCGTCGGGCTGATCGTGCTCGTCGGCGTGTTCGCCCCGCTGCTGCAGACCCACGACCCGACCTCGGTGGGGCTCGCCCCGCCGTCGCAGGGCCCGAACGGCGAGTTCTGGTTCGGCGTCGACCGCCTCGGCCGGGACGTCTTCTCCCGGCTGGTCGCCGGGGCCCGCCGCTCACTGATCATCGGACTCGGCTCGTCCGCCCTGGCCCTGCTCGGCGGTTCCGTGCTCGGCTCCCTCGCGGCCACCAGCGGCAAGCTCGTCGACGAGGTCGTCATGCGGGTCCTCGACGTGGTCATGGCGTTCCCGATGATCGTGCTCACCGCGATCCTCGTGATCGCCTTCGGCAACGGCAACCTGCTGGTCCTCGTCGTCGCCATCGGCTTCGTCTTCGTCCCGCAGGTTACCCGGATCGTGCGGGCCAACGTGCAGCAGCAGTACAGCGAGGACTACGTCGCCGCCGCCCGGGTGACCGGCGCCGGCCGCCGGCACATCCTCGTGCGCCACGTCGCGCGCAACTGCGCGGCGCCGGTGCTGGTCTACGTGACGGTCATGGTGGCCACGGCGATCGTCTTCGAGGCCTCGCTGTCGTTCATCGGCGCCGGCCTGCAGGGCCAGGACGCGCCGTCGTCCTGGGGCAGCGTCATCTCCTACGGCCAGCAGCTGCTCGCCGTGCACGGCTGGTGGGCCACGTTCTTCCCCGGCCTGCTGATCCTGCTCACCGTGCTGGCGCTCAACATGCTCGCCGAGGGCATCTCCGACCTGTTCGCCGCGCCCGCCGCCCGCCGCGGCGCGGCCTCCGCCGGCGACACCCACGACGCGCTGGAGGCCCCCGCACCCGGCAGCGGACAGGTCACGCCCCTGCCCGGGCTCGCCGAGGCCGCCGCCCGCCTGGCCGCCCGGGCCCGCCCGCTGCGGCCCGGCCCGGCCGCGCTGCGCGTGCGCGGCCTGCGCGTCGGGTTCCCCGGCCGGCACGCCGGGGTCGACATCGTCGACGGCATCGACTTCGAGGTCAACCCGGGGGAGGTGCTCGGCCTCGTCGGCGAGTCCGGCTGCGGCAAGTCCCTCACCGCGCTCACCGTGATGGGGCTGCAGCCGCGCACCGCCCGCGTGCGCGGCACCGTCGAGTTCGAGGGCCAGGACCTGCTCACCCTGTCCGCGCGGGCCCGCCGCCGGCTGATGGGCACCCGGATCGCCATGGTCTACCAGGACGCGCTCGGCGCGCTGAACCCGGCGATGACCATCGGCGCCCAGCTCAAACAGCTGACCCGGCGCGGCGGGCGGCGCACGCCGGCCGAGCTGTTGGACATGGTCGGGCTCGAACCGGCGCGCACCCTGCGGGCGTACCCGCACGAGCTGTCCGGCGGGCAGCGCCAGCGCGCCGTCATCGCCATGGCCCTGTCCCGCGAGCCGCGGCTCATCATCGCCGACGAGCCCACGACCGCCCTCGACGTCACGGTCCAGGCGCAGGTCATGGCCCTGCTGCTCGAGCTGCGCCGGGAGCTGGGCTTCGCGCTCGTGCTCGTCTCGCACGACCTCGCGCTCGTCAGCGACGTCTGCGACCGGGTCGCCGTCATGTACGGCGGGCAGCTCGTGGAGACCGGCGTGCTCAGCGAGGTCCTCGCGGCGCCCGCGCACCACTACACCCGCGGGCTGCTCGGGGCGGTGCTGTCGCTGGAGCAGAAGGCGGCGCGGCTGACCCAGATCCGCGGGGTCGTACCGTCACCCGCGCATTTCCCGGCCGGATGCCGGTTCGCCGACCGGTGTCCCCTCGCCGGACCGGCCTGCACCGTCGCACCGGTACTGTCCGGGGAGCCCGGCCGGCACGCGTTCGCCTGTCACCATCCCGCTCTCGCCGAGCGGGCGGAACCCCGGGAGAGGGTGGGGTCATGAACGCCGCAGCGGTGGCGCTCACCGATGTGCACGTCACGTACCGGACCCGCGGCGCGCGGGTGCACGCCCTCACCGGCGTCGACCTCACCGTCGCCGCGGGCGAGACCGTCGGGATCGTCGGCGAGTCCGGCTGCGGCAAGTCGACCCTCGCCAAGGTCCTCGTCGGGCTGGAGCGGCCCGCGGCCGGGACGGTCGCCTACGGCGAGCGCGACGTGTGGCAGCTGCGCGGCGGGGAACGCCGCCGGCGGATCGGGCAGCAGGTCGGCATGGTCTTCCAGGACCCCTCGACCTCGCTCAACCGCCGGATGACGGTACGGCAGATCCTGCGCGACCCGCTCGACATCCACCGCTGGCGCACGCCGGCCGACCGGGCCAACCGGGTCGACGAGCTGCTCGCCCTGGTCGGCCTGCCGCGCTCCGCCGCCGCGTCGCTGCCTGCCCAGCTGTCCGGGGGCCAGCGCCAGCGGGTGTCGATCGCCCGCGCGCTCGCCCTCGAGCCGCGGCTGCTGATCGCCGACGAGCCCACCTCGGCCCTGGACGTCTCGGTCCGGGCCCAGGTGCTCAACCTGCTGCTCGAGCTCAAGGAGCGGCTCGGGCTCGCCATGGTGTACATCTCGCACGACATCCAGACCGTCACGCGCGTCGCCGACCGGGTGGTCACGATGTACCTCGGCCGCATCGTCGAGCAGACACCGCCGGAAGCGATCGACGGCACCTGCCACCCGTACACCCGCGCCCTGCTGTCGGCGACACCGAGCCTGCTGCACCCCATCGCACCGATCCGGCTCACCGGCCCGGTGCCCTCCGCGGTGCACCCGCCGAGCGGCTGCCCGTTCCGGACCCGCTGCTGGCGCGCCACCGGCGAGTGCGCCGAGCGGATGCCCCCGCCCGCCACCGGGCCGGCGTCGCCGCGGCACCAGTACCACTGCCACCACCCGGTGCTGACGCCGGCGGACCTGGCCGGGGCCGCCGCGGAGGACCTGCCGTGACCGCATCAACCCGACGATCCTCATGGGGGCCTCGATGAACCAACCCGCCCGCACCGCCGCGGCCCTGCTGGGGACGCACCGGCCGGCCGACCGGTCGCGCCAGGCCCAGCAGGGCATCCAGGAGCGGATCAAGGAGCTGATCCTCGAACGGCGGCTCGCCACCGGCGACCCGATGCCGACCGAGGCCGAGCTCGTCGACACCCTCGGCGTCAGCCGCAACTCGGTCCGCGAGGCGCTCAAGGCCCTGCAGGCCCTCGGCATCGTCGAGATCCGGCACGGCTTCGGCACCTACGTCGGGGAATGCTCGCTCGACCCCTTCACCGACACGCTGGTGTTCCGCGGGCGCAAATCGATGCGCGGGGACCGCCGCGAGCTGCACGAGATCCTCGACCTGCGCCAGGCGCTGGAGACCGGCCTCATCCAGCGGCTCGTGGAGAGCATCGACGAGGGCTCCCTGGCCCGGGTCCGGGCGCGGCTGGGCGACCTCGAGGCGTACGCCGGGCAGGGCGCCGCCGGTGACGCCGCGGACCGGGCCTTCCATGACGAGATGTACACGGCCCTGGGCAACGAGCTGATGAGCCAGCTCCTGCGGGTCTTCTGGGACGTGTACCACGACCTCAGCCACGAGCTGCCGGCGGTGGAGAGCAGCCACGAGGAGATCGTGCGCGTGCACCGCGACATCTACGAGGCGGTCGCGGCCCGCGACGGGGTCCGGGCCGCGGAGGCCATCGCCCGGCACTTCGACGGCATCCGCAGGCGGATCGAGTCGTGACCGTACGCGCAACACCGAACGCGCAACACCGAACAAGGAGAAACGATGACTGACCCGGACCTGCGCGGTGTGGTACCCCCGGTCTGCACGCCGCTCACGCCCGAGCTGGACGTGGACGTCCCCTCGCTGGAACGGCTGATCGACTTCCTCGTCGACGGCGGCGCGGACGGGCTGTTCTTCCTCGGCTCCACCAGCGAGGTCGCCTTCCTGCCCGACGGGCACCGCCGGCAGGTGCTGGAGGTCGCCGTCGCCCGGGTCGCCGGCCAGGTCCCGGTGCTGGCCGGGGTCATCGACATGACCACGCTGCGGGTGCTCGACCACGCCGCGGCGGCCCGCAAGGCCGGCGTCGACGGCATCGTCGCGACCGCCCCGTTCTACACCCGGACCCACCCGGCCGAGATCGAACGGCACTTCCGCGGCGTGGCCGCCTGCTGCGACCTGCCGGTGTACGCCTACGACCTGCCGGTGTCGGTGCACTCCAAGCTCGCCGGCGACCTGCTGCTGCGGCTGGCCGCCGACGGCGTCATCCGCGGCGTGAAGGACTCCAGCGGCGACGACGGCGGCCTGCGCCGGCTCGCCCTGGCCAAGCGCGAGCGCGCCGACCTGGCCGGGTTCAGCGTGCTGACCGGCGCCGAGCTCACCGTCGACACCGCCCTGCGGATGGGCGTCGACGGGGTCGTGCCGGGCCTGGGCAACGTCGACCCGCACGGCTTCGCCACGCTGTACCGGCTCTGCCGCGCCGGCGACTGGAACGCGGCCGCCGCCGAGCAGGAGCGGCTGATCCGCCTGTTCGACATCGTCCGGGCCGGAGATCCGGCGCGGATGGGCCCGAGCTCGTCGGCGCTCGGGGCGTTCAAGGCCGCGCTGCACCTGCGCGGGGTCATCGCCTGCCCGGTGACCGCGCCGCCGCAGATCCCGCTGGCCCCGGACGAGGTCGAGCGGGTCCGCGCCGGACTGGCCGCGGCCGGACTGGTGTGAGCGCCCGCTTCGCCGGGCTGGACATCGGCGGCACCAAGATCGCCGCCGGGCTGGTGAGTGCCGACGGCCGGCTGCTGCGCTCGGACCGGGTGCCGACGCCGCGCACCGGGGCCGACACCGTGCTCGCCGCCGCGGCCGACCTGGCGACCCGGGTGATGGCCGGCGAGACCGTCGCGGGCGTCGGCGTCGGCGCCCCGGGCGTGATCGACCGGGTCGCCGGCACGGTGCTGTCGGCCACCGACGTCCTGCCGGGCTGGGCCGGAGCGCCGGTGCGACCGGCGCTGGAGCGGCGCCTCGGGCGGCCCGTGACCGTCGACAACGACGTGCGGGCCATGGCCCTCGGCGAGGTCCGGGCCGGCGCCGCCCGCGGCCACGCCGACGTGCTGTTCGTCTCCGTCGGCACCGGCATCGGCGGCGCCCTGGCCCACCACGGCCGGCTGCGCCGCGGCCCGCACGGCACCGCCGGGGAGGTCGGCCACCTGCTGGCCGGCCAGACCGGCCCGATCGCCTGCGGCTGCGGCCGCACCGACCACGTCGAGGCGGTGGCCTCCGGCCCGGCGATCGCGGCCGGCGGCCCGGACGCGCTGCCCCGCGCGGCGGCGGTCCTCGGCCGGGCCCTCGCCGGGCTCGTCACCGCGCTCGACGTCGACGCCGTCGTCATCGGCGGCGGCGTCGCCCAGGCCGGCGCGGCGTTCCTGACCCCGCTGGAACGGGCGCTGCGGGCCGAGGTGCTGCCCCCGCTGCGCGCGATCCCGATCCTCGGCGCCGCCCTCGGCGCCGACGCCCCGATCGTCGGCGCGGCCCTGCTCGCCGCCGACGCGCTGGAGGAGACGACCCGATGAAGCACGACGAGTTCGCCGCGGCGGTCCGCGGCCGGCTGATCGTCTCCTGCCAGGCCGGCGCCGGCCACCCGCTGCGCGACACCGCGACCCTGGCCCGCCTGGCGCTCGCGGCGGTCGCGGGTGGGGCCGCCGCCATCCGCTGCGGCGGCGTCGGCGGCCTCCCCGACGTGGCCGCGATCGCCACCGGCGTACCCGTGCCGGTCATCGGGCTGACCAAGGAGGGCGACGACGGGGTCTACATCACCCCCACCGTCGCCTCGGCCGTCGCCGTCGCCGCGGCAGGCGCGACGGTCGTGGCCACCGACGCCACCCTGCGCCTGCGGCCGGACGGCGCGCCGTTCGCGGCCACGGTCCGCGCCGTCCACGACGCGGGTGCCCTCGTCATGGCCGACGTGGCGACCCTGGAGGAGGGCATCGCGGCCGCCGCGGCCGGCGCCGACGCCGTGGCCACCACGCTCGCCGGCTACACGCCCGAGAACAGCCGCCGGGACGGGCCCGACCTGGGGCTGGTGGCCGCGCTGCGGGCCGCACTGCCGGGCGTCCTGCTGGTCGCCGAGGGCCGCCTGCACACACCGGAGCAGGCCGCCGCGGCCGTCGCCGCCGGGGCGGACGCCGTCGTCGTCGGCACCGCGATCACCGACGCGACCTGGATCACCGCCGCCTTCGCAGCGGGCGTCCGCGCCGCCGCCGACCGCCCGTCGCCGAGCTGATCGTGGCGGCCCGGATGCTGCGGCCGCTGCCGCTGGACTGACCCGGTCCCGCCGGCCACGGCGCCCGGTTGCTCCGGTGGGCGGCGGGTCGCCGGGAGTGGCAGACCCGGGCGGGCCGGCCACGCGCGCACGGGCGGCCGGCGACGCGCCACAGGAAGGTACCCACCGGTGATCGCCCTGCCCGAAGCCGTCCAGCGGCTCGCCGACGCCGTCCACCGGGCCGGGCCCGATGACCTGGCGTCGCTCGCGAGCCAGGTGAGCGCGGACCTCGGCGCCCTGGGCATGACGGTGTACCTGGTCGACTACGCCCAGACCGCGTTCACGCCGTTCGCACCGCCCGGCAGCCCGCCGGGGGAGCTGGTGGCGATCGACGGCACCCTCGCCGGGCAGTCCTACGGCACGGGCACGATCCAGCATGCGGCGATCGGCGGGGTGTACCACGTCTGGGCCCCCCTGGTCGACGGCGCCGAACGGCTCGGGGTCCTGTACACGGTCACGGCCGCGGCACCGGACGCGGTCGCGCTCACCGCGTACGGCACCGTCGCCGCGCTCCTCGCCGAGATCCTGGTGACCCGCCGCCGGTACGGCGACGCGATCGAGCGGGCCCGCCGGCGGCTGCCGATGCAGCTCGCGGCCGAGATCATCTGGACCCAGCTCCCGCCGCTGACGTTCGCCAGCCGCGACGTAGCGGTCAGCGCCGTCCTCGAACCCTGCTACGACGTCGGCGGGGACGCCTTCGACTACGCGATCAACGACGGCGTGCTGCACGTCGCGATGTTCGACGCGGTCGGCCACGGCATCGCCGCCAGCGCCACCACCTCGCTGGCGCTCAACGCCTACCGCAACGCCCGGCGGCTCGGCCTCGACCTCGCCGACACGTACCGTTCCATCGACAAGTGGGTCGCCGCCCAGCACCCCGACAGTTTCCTGACCGCGCTGCTGGGCGAACTGGACACCCGCACCGGCGTGTACCGCCGCATCAGCGCCGGCCACCCGGGCGAGCTGCTGCTGCGCGACGACGTCCTGGTCCACCTGCTGCCCGCGCCGACGGCCATGCCGCTGGGCCTGGGCCAGCTGACCGACCCGATTCCGGACATCACCGAGACCGTCCTGCGGCCCGGGGACAACCTCCTGCTGTACACCGACGGCGTCGTCGAGGCCCGCACCGCCGCCGGCGAGTTCTTCGGCATCGAACGGCTCGCCGCCTTCGTCGCGCGGGCTCTCGCCGACCACCATTCCACGGCGGAGACCATGCGCCGCCTGGTCCACGCCATCCTCGAGCACCAGCACGAGCAGCTCCAGGACGACGCCACCGCCGCGCTGCTCACCTTCCGCCCCGCGACCGCCTGACCCGCGCTCACGCCACGGCCTGGTGCAGCACGCTGAGGTCGACCGGGCGGCGCATCTTCTCCGGGACGTTGCGGATCACCGGGCGCAGCACCTCCAGCACCGTCAGGATCTCGCGGCCCACCTCGGCCGCGGTACGCGTGGCGTCGACCGTGACGAGGATGCCGCGGAACGCGTACCAGGCCAGGATCGGCTCCGTCAGCTCGTGGTAGGGCGCCAGCCGGCGCTGGATCGCCGGCCCGGTGTCGTCCGAGCGGTGTTCGATCGCGGCGCGGGCCAGCATGCGCTGGGTGACCGTCTCGTCGTCGGCGCGCAGATGCAGGACCACGTCGGCGGACATGCCGAGTTCCGAGGGGACGCGGTGGATGGCCCGCGCCTGCTCCATGGTGCGCGGCATGCCGTCGAGGACGTAGTCGCCGCCGGCCGCTATCGCGTCGCTGAGGGCCTGGTGGATGGTGTCGCACAGGATCTCGTCGGGGACGAGGTCGGGGACCAGGTCGCCGCGGTCGAGGTAGTGGCTCACCGTGCGGCCGGTGTCGGTGCCGCGGCTGACGTGGTCTCGCAGGATGTCACCCGTGCAGATGTGGGGGATGCCGAGGTGCGCGGCGATGCGCGCGCTCTGGGTTCCCTTGCCGGCACCCGGCGGTGCGACCAGTCCGATTCGCATGATGGTGTCGCGCTCCTCTTCCAAAGCGTGTGCGAACGTTGAGTGATGCCGTCAACGCTAGGAACGCACGGCTTGGCGGGCATCGGTGCCGCTGCCTAATGCGGGAAGGCCGGCGGTCTAGGCAGATCCCGGGAGTTGTCGATGACGAGCTACGAACCGCGGCGGAGCAGATCCTGAGCACCTGCCCCCATCCGGGACAGCTGTTGAAGCCGCGCACCGATGAGCGACCGCCGCTCACTCAGCGGGAGGTGACCGTGCTCGCCGTCCTGGCCACGGGCGCCTCCAACGCGCAGATCGCCCAGCGGCTGTAGGTGAGCGAGCGCACCGTCGAGGCGCGTCTGCGCTCCATCTACCACAAGCTCGGCGTGCACAGCCGCAGCGCCACCCGGTACGCCGTGGACAACAAGCTGGCATGACGGACGAACGGCGGCCGAATCCCGGCCGACCGGTACTAGAGATTAATGTCCGACTATGGTATGATATGCGCGGGTGATGACTACGGTGGCCGCATGCAGACACAGCCCGATGTCCCCGCGTTCCTCGCCGCGCTGACCGGTCCCGGCGCCGCGGACCTCTTCGCCGACCCGTTCCTGTTCGCCGACGCCGGCGGTGCCCGGCCGATCGCCCGGGCCGACTTCCTCGCCGGTCTGCCCCGCCGGGCCGAGCTGTTCGCCGCCGCCGGCTACGGCCGGGCCCAGCTCACCGCCGTCGACCAGCAGCGCCTCGACGAGCACTATCTCCTGGTCCGAACCGACTGGACGCTGCCCAGCACCACCGGCGGCGACCCGGCCGAGCTCTCCTCGTCGTACCTGATGTACGAGGACGGCACGGCGCTGCGGGTCGTCGCGTATCTCAACCACAAGACCGTGCCCGTTCAGTGATCACCCGTCTCGGGCGGCGTACTCGGGATGGTCGCCCGTAGCGTCGTGCCGGCCCCGGCCGGGCTGCTGATGGTGAACTGCCCGCCGAGGGCCTCGACGCGGTCCTGCAGCGCGATGAGGCCCGCACCCCGCCGGGGGTCGGCGCCGCCCACGCCGTCGTCGCGGATCGACAGGTGCAGCGCGGACTCGTCTGACACCGCCCGCACCTGGACCTCCGTGGCGCCGGCGTGCCTGGCCGCGTTGGTCAGCGCCTCGGACACCACGTGGTACGCGGCCACCTCCAGGACCGGATGCATGCGCGGGCAGGCGCGCAGGTCGAGGTCGACCGGCACCGGGGACCGGCGGGCCAGGGCCTTGAGCGCGGGTGGCAGGCCGCCCACCGCGAGCATCGTCGGGTGAATCCCGCGGGCGACCTCCCGCAGGTCGTCCACGGCGCTGTTCAGGCCAGACACCGCCCGGGACAGGTCCCGCCGGGTCTGCTCCAGCTCCGGCGGCAGGCCCGCCTGAATGACCCCGAACTGCATGGCGACGGCCAGGAGGTGCTGCAGCGCGGTGTCGTGCAGGTTGCGCTCGATGCGCTCGCGGGCCTGGTCCGCCGCCGCGACCAGCCGGGCCCGGGACGCGGCCAGCTCGGCCCGGCTGTCGGCGTTGGCGATGGCGGTGGCGGCGAGGTCGGTGAAGGCCGCGATCCGCTCCGCGGTGCCGGCCGGCAGCGGCTCGGGCCGCGTCCACGCGACGGCCGCGACGCCCCACAGCCGACCCTCGACCAGGATGGGCACCCCGACCGAGGAGTGCACGCCCAGGTCGCGGGCGAACGCCGCGACGGGGCCCGGCATGTCCGCGAAGTCGTCGACCCGGGCCGCGCGGCCGGTGTCGCGCACCTTGACCAGGACGTTGTCGCCCTCCAGGGTCCAGTGCGCCCACTTCGCCTCCGGGTCGGTGAGGCTGGTCGCGACCACGCTCGCCGCGTCGCCGGGCTCGTAGCGGCACAGCCAAGTGCTGTACTCCGGCAGCAGGCCGTGCAGCTCGGTCGTGATCGCGGTGAACACGTCGAGCGGGTCGCAGCCGGCCGCCACGAGCCTCGCCACCCGGTCCAGCGCGGCCTGCTCGGCGGCCAGCCGGCGCAAGTGCTCACGGCTCGCCGCGAGCTCGCACCCGGCGTGCAGCAACGACGTCAGCGCGGGCACGACCCGCAGGCGCAGCCGCCGGACGGTCGGCTCGGGCAGGCCGGCCGGCACGACCAGGGTGCCGAGCCGTTCGCCCCCGGCCTGCAGCGGGAACGCCGTGTGCCGGTCGTCGCCGGGTACGGCGGTTCGGTGCAGGGCCGCGCCCGGCAGGTTGAACGAGCGGGCGATGCACCGGGCGACCGCGGGCAGCGCGGCGGGCAGGTCGTCCGCGCGCAGCAGCAGCCGGGCCATCTCGGCGGTGCAGCCGGACTCCTCGGCGTGCGCGGCCCGCAGCCGGGCCAAGTGCGCCACCGCGCTCGTGGCCACCGCGAGCACGAGGAACATCGCCAGCCCCACGATGTCGCGCACGTCGGCGACCGCGAACCGGCCGCTGGGCTGGACGTGGAAGTAGGCGAAGGCCAGGGTGCTCGCCGTCGCGGTGGCGATGCCCAGCCACATGCCCCACATCATCGAGGCGATCAGGACCCCGGCGATGTACACCATGCTGGGGTCGAACGGCGTCACGATCCGCCGCAGCGGATACACCAGCATGGTCTCCGCGACGATCAACAGGGCGGCAACCGCGATCCCCAGCCATCGCGGCGAGGTCGTCGGTCGCACCAGCCACGACAGCGAGCCGACGTGCACCGCCAAAAGTCTAATCGGGCGCCCCGGTTACCGGGCCGTGGCTGGGTAGTCGGCGCTGGGTGAGAGGAGCGGCCCGTGCCCGACGCGGAAGCGCTGATCGCGGAGGCGGTGACCCTGGCGGCGGACCAGGGCGCCGACCCCGAGCTGGTCGCGCACTACTGGCGCCTGATCCCGGACGAGGAGCTCACCGGGTGCGAGGTGGCGGACCTCGTCGCCGCCGTGCGAGCTCACGTGGAGCTGGCGCGGCAGCGTTCGCCCGGCGAGGTGAAACTGCGCCTGGTCACGGGGCTGTCCGGCGGTACCGCGATCGAGATCGCCACCGACGAGATGCCGTTCCTGGTCGACTCGGTCACCAGCGCGCTGTCGGCGCGCGACCTCGACGTGCGCATGCTGGTGCACCCGCTCTTCGTCGTGCGGCGGGAGCCGCTGGGGGCGATCGAGCAGATCCGGGTCAGCAACGAGCCGCAGGACGGTGCGCAGGGTGATGTCGTCGAGTGCTGGATGCACATCGAGGTCGACCGCATCCGCGACGAGGTCGAGCTCGAGCGGCTGCGCGCCGGCCTGACCCGGGTGCTCGACGACGTCCGGGTGGCCGTCGAGGACTGGACCGCGATGCGCCGGCAGGCGCTGGCGCTGGCCGACGAGCTGGCCGGCGGACTGGCCGGCGCGCGGCCGCCGGTGCCGGACGAGGAGATCACCGACGCGGTCGAGCTGTTGCGCTGGCTGGCGGACGAGCACTTCACGTTCCTGGGCTACCGGGAGTACGGGCTGGCGACCGGCGCCGCGGGGGAGTACGTGCTGCAGGCGGCGCCCGGCTCCGGCCTGGGCATCCTGCGCGCCGGCCGGGTCCGCCCGCGCGTGCTCGGCCCGGTGCCCGCCGACGTGTACGCCCGGGCGCAGGAGCGGCGCCTGCTCGTCATCAGCAAGGCCAACTCGCGGGCCACCGTGCACCGCTCCACGTACCTGGACTACATCGGCTTCAAGGTGTTCGACGCCGACGGCACCGTGGTCGGCGAGAAGCGCTTCCTGGGCCTGTTCTCCTCCGCGACGTACCGCACCAGCGTCCGCGACCTGCCGGTCGTGCGCCGCAAGGTCGCCGAGGTGGTCGCCTCCTCCCGGCTGTCCCCGCGCAGCCACTCCGGCAAGGAGCTGCTGGAGACCCTGGAGACGTACCCGCGCGACGAGCTGTTCCAGATCACCACCGGCGAGCTGTACCGCACCGCGATGGGCGTCCTGCGGCTGGCCGGGCGGCGGGAACTGCGCCTGTTCGTGCGCCGCGACGCGTACGGCCGGTTCGTCTCCTGCCTGGTCTACCTGCCCCGGGACCGGTTCACCACGGCCAACCGGCGGCGCATCCAGCAGATCCTGCAGGCCGAGCTCAACGGGATCGGCGTGGACTACACCACCCTGGTCGGTGAGCAGAAGTTCGCCCGGGTTCACCTCGTCGTCCGCCTCGACCCCACCAACCCGCCGGGCGTCATCAACGTCCGCCGGCTCACCGAGCGGCTGTCCGACGCTACCCGGCTGTGGGACGACGACTTCCGGCTCGTGCTGGAGCGTGAAGTCGGCGACGAGCACCAGGCCAAGGCGCTGTACCGGCGGTACTGCCGGGCGCTGCCGGACACGTACAAGGACGAGCACACCCCGTTCGAGGCCGTGAAGGACATCGCCAAGCTGGAGCTGCTCGACGAGCCGGGGCAGCTGGTCATGCACGTGTACCGGCGCCGCCAGGCCGAGAGCGACATCCGGTTCAAGGTGTTCCGGCTCGCCGACCCGATGCCGCTGTCCGCCGTCGTGCCGCTGCTGCACTCCCTCGGCGTGCGGGTGACCGACGAGCGGCCCTACGAGATCGACCGCGCCGATGGTACCGTCCACCTCTGCGACTTCGGCCTGCAACTGCCGCCGGACGCCCGGGCGATCGTCGGGGTCCGCTACCACCTGGAGAACGCGTTCTCGGCGATGTGGCGGGGCGAGACCGAGATCGACAACTTCAACACGCTGGTCTCCAAGGCCCGGTTCACCTGGCGCGAGGTCGTCATCCTGCGGTCCTACGCGAAGTACCTGCGCCAGGCCGGCGCGACCGTCTCGCAGGACTACATGGAGACCACGCTGCTGGCCTACCCGGCGATCGCCGCGAAGCTCGTCGACCTGTTCACCGCCCGCTTCGACCCCCGCCTGCAGCTGTCCGAGACCGCGCGCTCGGAGTGGTCGAAGAAGATGGTCGCGGCGATCAACGCCGACCTGGACGAGGTGACGAGCCTCGATCAGGACCGGATCCTGCGGTCGTTCCTGCATCTGATTCAGGCGACGCTGCGGACGTCGTTCTTTCAGCGGGGCGATGGTGGGCGGCCGAAGTCGTATACGGCGTTCAAGTTGGATCCGCAGTCGATTCCGGATCTGCCGGCGCCGCGGCCGCGGTTCGAGATTTTTGTGTACTCCCCGCGCTTCGAGGGCGTCCACCTGCGCTTCGGGTCGGTGGCCCGGGGTGGGCTGCGCTGGTCGGATCGGCGGGAGGATTTCCGGACCGAGATCCTGGGGCTGGTCAAGGCGCAGATGGTCAAGAACGCGGTGATCGTGCCGACCGGTGCCAAGGGCGGGTTCGTGCTCAAGCAGGTTCCGGGGGACCGGGACGAGGCGGTGGCCTGCTATCAGTTGTTCATCTCGGCGCTGCTGGATGTGACCGACAATCTCGACGGTGGCAAGGTGGTGGCGCCGCCGAATGTGGTGCGGCACGATCCGGATGATCCGTATCTGGTGGTGGCGGCGGACAAGGGCACGGCGACGTTCTCGGACATCGCGAACGAGATTTCGGTGCGGTACGGGTTCTGGCTCGGTGACGCGTTCGCGTCGGGCGGGTCGGCGGGTTATGACCACAAGAAGATGGGGATCACGGCCAAGGGTGCGTGGGAGTCGGTCAAGCGGCATTTCCGCGAGCTCGGGCTCGATACCCAGACCACCGAGTTCACGGTGGTCGGTGTGGGGGACATGTCCGGTGACGTGTTCGGCAACGGGATGCTGCTGTCGGAGCACATCCGCCTGGTCGCGGCGTTCGACCACCGGCACATCTTCATAGACCCGAACCCGGACGCGGCCACCTCGTTCGCGGAACGGCAGCGCCTGTTCGGCCTGCCCCGCTCCTCGTGGGACGACTACGACCGCTCGGTCATCTCGCCCGGCGGCGACGTCTACCCGCGCACCGCGAAGTCGATCGACCCCTCCGACGAGGCCCGGGCAGCGCTCGGCATCACCACCACCGGCCCGCTCACCCCCAACGACCTCGTGCACGCAATCCTGTCGGCCCCCGCCGACCTGTTCTGGAACGGCGGCATCGGCACCTACGTGAAGGCGACCGGGGAGTCCCACCTGGACGTCGGCGACAAGGCCAACGACCACGTCCGGATCAACGGCGCCGAGCTGCGGGTGAAGGTCGTGGGCGAGGGCGGCAACCTCGGCCTGACCCAGCGCGGGCGGATCGAGTACGCGCTGGGCGGCGGCCGCATCATCACCGACTTCATCGACAACTCGGCTGGCGTGGACTGCTCCGACCACGAGGTCAACATCAAGATCCTGCTCGACCGGGCGATCGCGGACGGCGTGCTCGACCCGCAGGAGCGCAACCCGCTGCTCGCCGCGACCACCGACGAGGTCGGCGAGCTGGTCCTGCGCGACAACTACGACCAGGCGACCGCGCTGGGCAACGCGCGGGCGCAGTCGCGGTCGCTGCTGCCGGTACACCGGAGGCTCATGTCCGATCTTGAGCGGCGCGGGCAGCTCGACCGCGCGCTGGAGGACCTGCCCACCGACGAGCAGCTCGACGAGCGCGCGGCCGGTGGAGCCGGGCTCACCTCACCCGAGTTCGCGGTGCTGCTGTCGCACGTGAAGATCATGCTGCAGCGGGAGATCCTCGACTCCAGCCTGGCCGCCGACGACTGGACCACCGACGTCCTGGTCGACTACTTCCCGACCCCGCTGCGCCGCCGGTTCGCCGCGGCGATCGCCGAGCACCCGCTGCGCCGCAAGATCATCGCAACCCAGCTCGTCAACCGGGCCGTCAACTGCGGCGGCACATCGTTCTTCTACCGCGCCTCGGAGGAGGCCGGGACCGGCGCCGCGGACATCCTGCGGGCATCCGTCGTCATGCAGCAGGTGTACGGCCTGAGCGACCTCCGCCACGCCGCCGAGGCCCTCGACAACCAGGTCCCGGCCGAGGCACAGACCGCGGTCAACCTGGAGCTGCGGCGGCTGCTCGACCGGGCGGTGCGCTGGCTGGTCTCCAACCGGCGGCTCCCGATCGACGTCCCCGGCGAGACCGCCCGGCTGCGCCCCGGCATCGCGCACCTCCTGCCGCGGCTGGAGACGCTGCTGCACGGCCAGGAGCGCGAGGCCCTGCACGCCAACGCCCAGCGCCTGCGGAACCTCGGCCTGCCGGGCGGGATCGCGGACCGCACCACCCGCATCGCGTACGGCTTCGGCCTGCTCGACGTCGTCGAGGTCGCCGCCCGGGCCGGCCGGGAGGTCGGCGAGGTCGCCGCGGTCTACTACGTGCTGTCCGACCGCTTCCGCGTCGACGACCTCCTGTCGCAGATCTCCGCCCTGCCGCGCGAGGACCGCTGGCAGACCCTGGCCCGCCGGGCACTGCGGTACGACCTGTACGCTGCCCTGGCCGCCCTGACCGCCGAGGTCCTCGACGCGACGGCACCCGACGCCGACGCCGTGGCCCGCGTCAACGAGTGGGAACAGGGCAACATCACCTCGATCGCCCGCACCCGCAGCGCCATCGGCGAGTTCGGCGAGTCCCCCGGCGACCTGGCCGCCATCTCGGTGCTGCTGCGCCAGATCCGCACCCTCGTGCGGACCTCCGCCGCCTGACCGGGTGGGTTTGCCCGGACCGGCCCCGGGCAGGCTGGCGAGGTGCCCGACCCTCTCCGGTCGTGCGGCGTTCAGCGAATTCTCATGTCGTTCGCGCACCCTGACCGCATGCGCGCTGGGCTCGTCCGCCGGCGGCCCTGGATGGGGCTCGTCATCACTCTCGGGGTGGTGACGCTCGCGTTCGTGCTGCTGCGCCGCTCCCTGCCGGAGCCGCGGGCCGTGCTGACGGCCCTGGCCGGAGCCCGCTGGGAGTGGCTGGCCGGGGCACTGGCACTCGGGGCCGGCTCGATCGTGCTGTACGGCGCCCAGCAGCGCCGCCTCGTCGCCGCGCTCGGCGGGACGATGTCCCTCGGCCGCGCCACCGGGCTCTCCCTCGCCCGCACCACCCTGTCCACGGCGATGCCGGCCGGCGGCCCGGTGTCGACCGCATTCGCGGTGCGGCAGTACCGCACCCACGGGGTGAGCACGGCCGAAGCCCTCGCCGTCGCCGCGCTGACCAGCGTGCAGGCGAGCGCCGCGGTCGTGGCGCTGTACCTCGGCTGGATCGCCGTGGCCGGCCTCGGCCGCTCATCCGCGGCGCTGCTGGTGGTGCTGGTGCTGGCGCTGCCGCTCGCATTGTTCGCCCGTCGAGTCACCTGGCAGCTCCCACGCCCGCGCTCGAAGCCGGCGCCACGGGGCCGCTGGCGCCGGCTCGCCGGATTCGGCACGGACGCGGCCCGCGCCTGCGGCTCGCTCACCCGCCGGGACTGGCTCGTGTCGGGCGGCTCGGCGGTCGGGCGGCGGCTGTTCGACCTGGCCTGCCTGGCCGCGGTCGCCGCCGCCTACCGGCTCGACGCGGGCGTGCCGGCCCTCGTCGGCGCGTACCTCGCGGGACTGCTCGTACGGCAGATCCCGCTCGTCGCCGGCGGCGCCGGACTGGTCGAGGCAAGCCTGCTCGCGGCGCTCGTGACCGCGGGCTCGAACGGCTCAGCGGCGGCCGCGGTCGTCGTGGCGTACCGGCTGCTGTCCTGCTGGCTCGTCGCGCTGGCCGGGCTGCCCGCGGTGTTCGCCCTCGGCGTCACCCGGCCGGCTGCGGCGCTTCGCTCAGACCTGGCAGACCGTGCCGTTGAGCGCGACCGCGGTGGGCGGGGAGACGATCGGCCGGGAGGTCCCGACGAACCCGGCACGGAACGGCACGCCGGTGGCGAGGCTGCTGTTCCACGGCGCGTTGCTGGCCACGGTCACCGTGCCGCTGCCGGCCGGCTGGGTGAAGGTCACCGGCCAGCCGCTGGTGATCCGTTGCCCACCGGTGAAGGTGAAGGTGAGCGCCCACCCGTTGGTGATCGGGTCCCCGGTGTTGATGATGTCGATCGTCCCGGAGAACGGGCTGAACGAGGCGACGTTGAGGTACATGACGCATCCGGCGGCCGCGTACGCCGCCCCGGGCAGCGCAACGGCGGCAGCACCGCTGAACATGACGGCGGACCCGGCAAGAGCAGCGAGTCGCGTGAAGGTCTTCATGGCGGCCGATCCCCTCGATCGCATGCGCACCTGTCGATGCGCTGAGGATACGGCCCGCACCCCCGCCCGCGCGGCCACGCCTCTGCCCCGCCGGCGTTGACCGTGGTCGCGGCCCCGGCTCCGGCGCGTCCGGGTGGAAGTTGCACATCATGCTCAACCGGCGGTGCACGTCCACACGACCGGCAACGGTGTCCCGCCGACCTGGCCGGCGAGCCTGGTGCCGTCGTCGCTCAGGGTGTAGACCTCGGTGGAGCGGGCGTCGTCGGCCGGGCTCAACCCCGGCAGCGCCACCTTGCCCGGTGCGATGACCAGGCCCGAGGACCCGGCGATCCAGCCCGTGCCGTTGACCGCGTTGAACAGTCCCGGGGTGCTGGTGACGGTGCCGGTGCGCAGGTTCCAGACCACGCCGTCGAAGCGCTTGCCGCCGGGCCAGTCGTACAGGGCCTTGCCGAGCACGTAGCCGCCGCGGATGGCGGTGCCGCGGTAATCCGTGCTCGTGGCGCCGTAGCCGGTCGGGGCGGGCAGCGTCTCGACCCGGCCGTCGGGGTGCCACAGCACCGCGACGTTCTCGTAGGCGCCGCGTGATGCGGTGCCGAGGATCGTGCCGTCCTGGTCGATGTCGCGCGCCGTGGTCTTCCAGCCGGGCACCGGGCTGGGCAGCGGGACCGGGTCGGCGCCGAGCGAGTCCCAGCGGACCGCGCCGGCGGCGGTCGAGCCGACCATCGTGCCGTGCTCGTCGATCGCCGCGACCTGGGCCGGGCCGCCCTTGAGCTGGGTCACCACGCCGCCGGTGTAGACCCAGGAGGTGAACGCGTCGTGCACCAGGCTGATGCCGACCGCAGTACCGGAGGCGTTGACGTCGACCAGGCCCGGGTCGTCGCCGGGGATCGCCACCGGGTGGGGGGTGCCGTCGACCCAGATCACCGGGCTGGGATGGTCGTTGTCCGGGTAGGTCCGGCCGACGAGGTACCGCCCGCTCGGGTCGGCGCCGCTCACGACGCCCTTCGGCGGCTGGCCGGGCGGGGTCGGGAGCTGGGCGGCGCGGCAGACCAGGTGTGCCGCCGCGCTCGGAGGTGCGCTCGGGGGAGCCGAGATCGAGTCGGCGGTCTGCGGCGTGGCGGGGCCGCGCCAGCCGGTGGGCAGCAGCCAGCCGGCGGCCAGGACGCCGAGCACAGCCGTGGCGACACCGGCCGAGCCGGCCAGGCGCACCCGGCGGTGGCGGCGCTCGCCGTCGGCGATGGCCCGCAGGACGTCCACCGAGGACGCGCCGGGCTCGCCGTCCAGGACCCGGAAGACCGCCACACCGTACTGCTCGTCGGTACCCATGCCTCAGCTGTCCTTCCGTACGGCGATGTCGTCCCCGAGGACGCGGCGCAGCGTGGCCAGCCCCCGGGAGGACTGGCTCTTGACGTTCCCGGTCGAGCACTCGAGCGCCACCGCGACGTCCTCGACCGACATGTCGCACAGGAACCGCAGGATCAGCACGGTCCGTTGGCGCGGCGGCACCTGCTGGAGCGCGGCCCGGACGGTCACCGCGTCGACCACCTGCTCGTGCGGCGGCCGGCCCGGGTCGGGCCGGTCGGGGGCGTCGCCGGTCAGCACCGCCCGGGACCAGGGGCGCCGCTTCTCGTCGACGAACGCCCGGACCAGCATCGTCCGCACGTACTGGTCGAGGTGCTCCACGCCGCCGACCCGCCGCCAGCGCACGTAGAGCCGGGTGATCGTCTGCTGCACGAGGTCGTCGGCGCGATGCCGGTCCCCGCACAGCACATAGGCCAGCTTGCGCAGCGCCGGCATGCGGCCGGTCACGTACTCGACGTACTGCTGCTGGTTCTCGGTTCGCACCGGTAGGCATCCTTCCGCCCGCGTCCCGACAATAACGGCGCGCCAGCCCCGCGAGGTTGCATCACCTTCGGACCTGGTTTGCGGCCGGCGCGCTTACCGGGGGCGGCGGGTAGGCCCGCGCCATGTCGACCTCGGACGCGACGGCGACCGTCGTCGACCCGGTCGCGTTGCGGCGGACGATCGTCGCCGCCGAGGCCCGGAACATGGTGGAGTGGTTCGACTTCGGGGCGTTCAGCTACATCGCCGTCACCCTGGGCGCGGTCTTCTTTCCCGAGGCCAGCGCGTCGGCGGAGGAGTGGGACGCCGCCGAGGATGGCGACCAGGACGGCGAGGTGGATCTATTGGACGACGAGGACTAGGACGACGACGAGTTCGAGGACGACGGCCTGGACGACGACGAGGGCTTCGACGAGAACGTCCCACGTCGAGGGTGAACAGCTACCACTCCTGATGCGGTGACTGCCGGGCGTCCTTACCGCCCAGCTTGTCCCGGGCCGCCATCGCGAGAAGCCATAGATTCGACCTGTCGGTGGATGTGAGAGTCCGAGCTAAGTCGTGTGGATCGAGGGGCTGGGGATTGGCGATCCGGACTTTTGGTTCGCCGTCCTCCGTCCACGTCACGCCGATCTTCGGCGGCTGTCCTCGATCGATCATGGCGTAGCCCAGGAGTGCGGCCGTCTCAACAAGGCTCTCAATTGCGGCCCGGCGCCGCTGTTCTGCTTCGGCGGCCGCTCGGGCCAACTCCGCGTCTGAGGTCTCGCCCGCCTCGGTAACGCGCATCTCGACCGGCGCGTCCGTCGCGTCGAGTTCCGCGACTGCATCGCGTACGTCGTCCTGCAGTTGCTGCGCAGCTTCCTGCGCGACGCGGAACTTCATGGCGACGCCGAGCGCGTCGACCTGCTCAACCTGGCCAAATTTAGTGCGCAGCAGGTCCCGCAGCGACCAGACCACCACGACGGCCACGACCGGCCAGATGAGCGCCTTCACGTAGTCGAGCCGCTGCGCCGGCCCATCCGCGGTGAGCGTGAGGGCGGCCGCGCATGCGACCACGGTCCAGGGCAGCAGGGCGGTGCCGAGGCGGCGGAGCCACCGGCGGGAGGCGGCACGGAAGGTGATGCCGGGGGTGGACTCCATCGCCGCAGAATGCCGCGCGGCGGCAGTCGATGCACGCGACTCGCCGAAGCTGTCAGACCGCACGATTCGGCGTCCAGATCACCAGGTCGACACGCTCTGCTCATCTCGGCGCAGCGGGGGCCGGGCGCCTACTCTGCCGTGATGGCTGGATCGGCGTCAGGACCGTCGAGGCCGGGCCAGGCGTCCAGTTGGACAGTGGCGACCTTTTCGAATTCCTCAATCGCGGAAACGGCCCGGCTGTAGGCATTCCAGGCGTTCGTGTTCCAGTTGGGGTCGTCCCTGCGGTGAGGAGCGAGCCGTGGCCAAGTCTCCCTGGCCTGCATTCGACATCACGGTCGGCAGCCGTGCGCCGATCAAGCGCAAGACGGCGATCGTCATCAACGGCCCGATCCCGCGCCCGATCGTGATACCGGTGTCTCCCGGCGTGTCGCGATAATCGAGGCGCGCACATCGAAGGCTGCCCCCCGCCGTGACAGCGGGGCCAAGCCCTCAGGCGCTGGGCCCGGCCCGGCGGGTCCGGGGCGGCAGCCAGCCGACGAGCTGCCGCCGCAGCACCTCCGGTTCCGGCGACCCCGCGGTAAGGTCGTGGAAGGCCAGCGCCAAGTAGGCGCCCATCAAGAGCCGCAGCTCAGGCAGCGAGCCGTCATAGTCGTCGAGGAGCTGGCTGCGGCGCGTCGAGCACGGCCACGGCTCGGAGCACGTGCACTTCCACCCTGGCCGCTTCAGTTGGTGGGCCACGCGCGGCCTCCTCGAACCTGCTGGCCAAGGGTCAGCCTGAACGGCGCAAGGGTCAACGTGGGTCCGTTCCAGTCGAACGCGGCGCCGTTGGCCTGCGGCCGTTGCGGCTCGTCCAGGCACCGGACCCAGCTACGCGGCCACCGCAGCCCGCAGGCCCGGCACCGGTACCCCGGCGGCCAGGGCCGCCACATCCACGTTCGCGCGTGCACGTCGCCCCCTTGGTCGGAGGGTGCACCGGCCGCGACGGTTCGCAGGCCAGGTCATGCGACCGGCGCACCCACTGTCCCGAACGCTTCCAGGGCCAGCAGGACGTCAAAACGTCCCCCGGGACGTATGAACGGACGTCTCTACGTCTTCGAAACGTCCCAGGGCGTCCGGTAGGTTCCAGCCATGGCGAACACACGCCTCCGCACGGCGATGCTGCGGACCGGGCTCGACTCGGCGGCGCTAGCCGCCCAGGTCGGCGTCGATGCGAAGACCGTCGACCGGTGGCTGAGCGGCCGCGTCCCGCACCGCCGTAGCCGCCTGGCCGTCGCCGAATGCCTCGGCGAGGAGGAGGGCGCGCTGTGGCCAGCGGCCCGGCCGGATCAGGCCGCAGGGGCGCCCGCCCTGTCCGAGGTGGTCGGCGCCTACGCCCACCGCGCAGACGTCCCCCACGACCTCTGGGTGGCCCTGCTGGCGGGCGCGCGGCAGCGCATCGACCTCCTCGGCTACGCGTACCCCTTCGTGCTGGAGCTGCGGCCCGACGCCGGGCGCCTCATTGCCACGAAGGCCGCCCAGGGCGTCGCCGTTCGTATGGGGTTCGCCGATCCGGACTGCGCCCACGTCGCCGAACGCGACGCCCTGGAGCAGCTCAACGGCTCGCTCCCGGGCCGCATCCGCAATGCCCTGTCGTTCCTCGGCGACCTGGTTGACGTCGACAACATCAGTATCGGCCTGCACCAGGTGCATCTCTACAGCTCGATCTTCCGGTTCGACGACCAGATGATCGTCACGCCGTACCTCTACCGGGCCCGGGGCTATCAGCACCCCGCCCTGCACCTGCGGAAACTGTCCGAACACGGCATATTCAGCTCGTACGAAGAGCAATTCGGCGAGATCTGGGCGACCGTCCGTCCTCTGGAGGCCACAACCGTATGAGCCGACGCACCGACTTCTACAACGACCCGAACGCCCCTGAGGCGACCCGCATCGTGCCCGGCGCCCAGGTGCTCGTCACCGACGACGACGGGCGGGTGCTGCTGCAGCGGCGCGCCGACTCCGGCAACTGGTCGGCGCCCGGCGGGACCATGGACGTCGGCGAAACCCTGGCCCAGACGGCTGTCCGGGAGGTCCGCGAGGAGACCGGCCTGGACGTCGAGATCACCGGGCTGCTGGGCATCTACACCGACCCGGGGCACGTCATCGCGTACTCCGACGGGGAAGTCCGGCAGGAGTTCGTGGTGGCCTTCACAGGCCGTGTCACCGGCGGTGAGTTGCAGATCTCCGACGAATCCACGGAGCTGCGCTGGGTGCTACTGGACGAGGCGCCCGGCCTGCAGATGCATGAGACCGGCCGCCTGCGTCTGCGGCACCTGGCCGAACGTCGGCCCACTCCCTACCTGGGCTGATCGGGAACAGCGGCACGCCAGCGGATCGGGAACGGGCCAACCTTCACCTCGTGGACCGGGTCGCCCTGCTCGATATGCCTCGCGATCTTGCCGCGTCGCACTTCGACGTCGCCGGTGGCGGTGGTCGTGGTCTTCATGGCCGGACAGAGTCGGTGGCATCGCATATGACCGCCCGCGCCATTCGAACATGCGTATTAAAACAGCCGTTTCTATGTATTTCGCCTGCAGAAACGTCCGGTTCGCGCATAGCGCACCCTCGTGATCCGGTACGTCCCCCGCGGGGGGAATCGAGCGGCGACGCGCCGCGTGTCAATCCGACGGATGCGACAAACTGTCACGTACCTTGTCGAACACACGTTTGAGGGGATGTGGACAGATGCAGCTGGAAGATCTGGCCAACGAGTTCAACATGGACGTCGAGGAGCTGCGAGGCGTCGCTGCGTTCGTGCTCGGCACCAACAATCTGAATCGTCCGCTCGGCGTAGCCGAGGTCGCAAAGCTGCGCGGCACAGTGCGGCAGCCGGCCCGGCCCGCGACCGCTGGGCCCGTGACCGCCCCACCTCCCAACCGCCCAAGCCGCCCATCACAAGGTCGCCCCCTTCTGGACCGCGTGCGGATCGTCGACCTGCCGCCGATGGAGCGCATGCTCTATGAGGTTCGACGAGCCATATCCGACACCAGGCCGGAGGGCACGCACCTATCGTTCGGGCCCCGGCCCGTGCGCCGGGTCGCGTTCATCAAGCTGGCTGAGGCTGAAGGGCTGCGCCATCGGGCGGCCGAGTGGGCTCGGGCGGGCTTCTCGGTCGACGAGGCCCGGATGTGGTACGCCGAGCACCCGGGGATCGAGCCGGCGGTGGCCGCCAAGCTGTGGGGTGTTGGTATCGGTCCGGTCGTCGCCAGGATCCGGTGGGGGTTCCAGAAGGTGGACGAGAGGGCGTGGCCGATCTACGAGCAGGTCCGCGACGGCTCTGTGTCGGCTGAGCAGTTCGCGACCGAGTTGAGGGAGGCGGGCGTCCAGCTGGAGAGGACTGAACCTCACTGATGGCTGGTCGGGCGGGCGTCGCGATCGGGCTGCGCGCGCCCGCCCGATCAGTGGCGCGCAGCCGGAACGTGGCGGCCGTTCGGCCGCCGTCCCGCACCGATCGTGCACGAACTGCCCGCGTGCATACCAGCATGTCCATGCCGGTGGCGAAGGCAGCGGGTCATCTGGATGAGTCGTCGGGTCTGGCCGGCTGGCGGGGAAGGGATTGATCGGCTGCGGCGTTGAGGGTGGGACGCGGTTCGCAGTTCGGTTCGAGGATGTGTCTCCGGCGGGGATGTGCGCTGTTGCCGGACTCGATCGTGGAGGCGCAGGACTACAAGGAGACGATCCGAGCGGACGCCGGCCCAGCTGTTGTCGACGTTCGCCGCCTTCGCCGCCGCGTTCCTTGTTCGGCCGCTCGGTGGTTGTTGCTCGGGCCGCTCAGCGACCGGATCGGGCGCAAGCGGGTGCTGGTGCTCACCATGATGATGGTGGCCTTCGGTACGTTCGCCGTCGGGCTGCTGCCGGGCTATGCGCAGATCTGGGTGTGGGTGCTGACCTGCTGCTCGTGGCGCGGCTCGTGCAGGGCTTCTCGACCGGCGGCGAGTACGGCTCCGCGATGAGGTCTATCGCCGAGCACGCCCCGGACTGCCGTCGGGGGTTCCTGGGCAGCTGGCTCGAGTTCGGTATCCTCGCGGGCTATGTTCTGGGCGCGGCCCTCGTCACCTGGCTGACGGCGGTGCTCTCGCCGGAGGACCTGCTGGCGTGGGGTTGGCGGGTGCCGTTCCTGGTCGCCAGGCCGCTCGGGCTCGCCGGGCTCTACCTGCGGCTTTGGCTGGAGGAGACGCCGGCCTGCGGGCACCTCGAGCGGCACACGCTACACCGCGACACGCGGATGTCGAACGAGCTCAAGCAGATCTTCCGGTCCAGCGCGCCCGTTTCGGGCTTCATCCTGGCCGCGGGCGGGGCGATCGCCGCCGCCGCGGTCCTGCTCATGCCCGAGACGGCCGGCAAACCGCTGCCGGCCGCCCCGCCGGTGCTCGCCGCGCTAGGAGACCGCGCCTGACTGGGTGAGCAGGGTGGTGTACCAGCTGTCGTACGGATGGTTCGTCGCCGGATAGTTGGCGCTCGGGCTCGTCGCGTTGCCCGCGCTGTCGAAGTCCCAGCCGCGCACGATGTGGCCGGACTGGCGGCTCGCGGTGATGAAGGTCCTGTTGGACGCGGTGGCCGCGTAGAACAGGGCGCCCTCCTGCAGGATGGCGGCGTCGCCGGACTGGTACTCGTCGAACGCCGTCTGCGGGTAGCGGATGCGGTCGGTGGCGATCGGGCCGGTCGAGTACAGCAGCGTCTGGGCGGGTGCGGCCCCGTCGGTGCCGGTGCGCACCGAGACCCGGGTGCTGCCGGACGTCGCGGTCGCCGCGTCGAACAGGGCGTCGGCGGTCTTCGCGTTCCCGGTCCACGCGACGGTGCCCGCGGCCGGGTTCAGGGTGCCGGTCCACGTCCAGTTCTGGCCGCCCGACTTGGCGCGGTGGATCTCGCGGAGGGTCGTGCCGCCGCCGGTGAAGCGGATCGTCGGGGTGACCCCGTTGTCGTACTGCCGGCTGGCCGACCAGGTGATCTCGCCGTCCGCGCCGAGGGTTCCGGTGTGGTACCACAGCGTGTCGGCCGACTGCGACTTGTGCACCTCGACCAGCTGGCCGCTGTCGTTCAGGGCGATCGCCGGGGTGGTGCCGGTGTCGTACTTCCCGTGCCGCAGCCAGGTGATCCGGCCGTCGGTGCCGTAGGAGCCGGTCCAGTACGACAGCGTCCCGGACCCGGAGTCGTGGACCTCCACGACCTGGCCGCGCGCGTTGACCGCGACCGCGGGGTGGTAGCCGACGTCGCGGCGGTACTCGGTGCGGGTCCCGGCGTCGCCCGACAGCAGCGTCAGCACCCGCCCGCGCAGCGACCCGACGGTGCCCAGCGCGCCCGGCACGTCCTTGGCTATCAGCAGCCGCGACCCGAACGCGTCGCGCAGTTCCTGGTTCAGTGCCAGGAGGTTGCCGGCGGCGTACGACGGGTTGTCGGTCAGGTTGTCCTTGAGGTCGAGCATCACCACGATCGGCGCGTGTGCGGGGTGGGCCGCGGACCACGTGTTGACCGTCTGCAGCCAGTCGCGCAGCAGGTTGGAGGCCGGGTTGCCGGTGTGGTCGACGGCGTCCCCGGGCCCGTTGTGCCCGATCGAGTAGTCGCGGTTGGCGGCGTAGTCGTTGTCGTGGATGTCGAACTCGATGAACCGCACGCCGCTGTCGAGCTGCGCGGTGATCGGGCCCTTGCTGCCGTCGACGTTGCCCGAGTAGCTGTTGTGGGTGGCCCGGAACACCGCCGACGCGAACGGCAGGCTGTCGCCGGGCGCGGCGGCCAGGCTCGCGACCGGCACGGCAAGTGTTGCGGCACAGGCGATGCCGAGCGCGGCCGCCAGACGAAACTTCATGGTTCATCTATGTCACGGGCGCGGCGGCGGGCTCAATGCGCGCCCGGTGAACGTTCAAGGTCCATCCTTTCGCCGGGCCGTTGTCCGAAATTCATTGATTATGGTAGATGTGGTAGATAGCCTCGGCGGACTTGAGCAAAGGAGTGTCCGATGACGCATGGTCTCAGCCGCCGCGGTGTGCTGCGCGGCGCGGCCCTGACCGGGGGACTGACGGTCGGCGGCGCGCTGTTCGCCCGGCCCGGCACCGCGTTCGCCGCGCCGGTGATCTACAACCCGTTCGCCGGGTACACCATCACCCAGACCTGGGCCCAGCACCGCGCCAACGGCTCGCTCGGCGGGATCGACTTCGCCATGGCGGTCGGCACCGCGCTGCCGGCCTGCGGGGCGGGGACCGTCACGAACATCCCGAACAACGGCACCGGCGGGCACACGGTCACAATCGCGCACGCGGACGGGTACAAGAGCCAGTACCTGCACCTGTCGGCCTTCGTGCTGGCCAACGGCGCCGCGGTGGCCTCCGGCGCGACCGTCGGGCGGTCCGGCGGCGCGGCCGGCGCGCCGGGCTCGGGCTCGTCCACCGGCCCGCACCTGCACTGGCACATGATCGATCCGAGCGGCGTGCGGATCAACCCGCTCGAGTACGTGGCGGCCCACCCGCCCGCCGGCGGCCTGCCCAAGACGGCCACCGAGACCTCCGGCACCCCGGACGCGACGTGCTACAAGCGGATGCAGAACTGGCTGCGGCTGACCAACGGCTACACCGGCCCGATCGACGGCGTCCCGGGCACCAACACCTGGGCGGCGCTGCAGCGGGCGATGCGCGGGTACGGGTACACCGGCCCGATCGACGGCGTCATGGGCCCCAACTCCTGGCGCGCCGTGCAGCAGCTCGCGTCCGGCTACGGCTACACCGGCCCGCTGGACGGCGTGATGGGCCCCAACTCCTGGCGCGGCTTCGCCCGCTTCCTCAACCAGGACCGCTGGAACTGACGCGAACCAGGACGCGCGGACCCCGGACCGACGCATGAACCGACCGGCAGCGGGCAATGGCCCCTGACGGTGGTACGGCGGAAGGAACCGGACGATGGCGACCAGTGACGCGAACGCCGCCGGGCCGGGACGCGGAGTGACGGTTGTCGGCGTGGACGGGTCCGCGGAGAGCGAGGTCGCCATCCGCTGGGCGGCGGCCGACGCCGTGTCGTCCGGCCGCTGGCTGCACCTGGTCCACGCCTGCACCGGCCCGCTCCTGGTCCATCCGCCCGCGGGCCTCGCGATGCCCGTGCCCGCCCCGTCGCGCCCGCTGCCCCACGCCGACCGGCTGCTCGCCGCCGCGGCGGACCTGGCCCGGCAGGTCTGCCCCGACCTCATCGTCTCCGCGGAGGCCGTCGGCGGCCTGGCGGTCCCCGTGCTGCTCGCCGCCGCCGAGGACGCCGCCCTGCTCGTCGTCGGCCGCAGCGGCGCCGGGACGCTCGGCCGGCCCCTCGGTGCCTCCATCGGCGCCGAGGTCGCCGCCCGTGCGGGCTGCCCGGTCGTGGTCGTCCGCGAGCGGCGCCGACCGGCCGGGCCCGGCGCGGGGCGGGTCGTCGTCGGCGTCGACGGATCGCCGGCCTCGGCCGCGGCCATCGCCTTCGCCGTCGAGCAGGCGGCGGCGCGCGGCACCGGCGTGACCGCGGTCCACGCGTTCCAGCTGCCGGTCGATCCGATGCTCGGCCAGCGGCTGCCCGGCTACTTCGACCTCGGCGCCAGGCATGCCGCGGCCGACCGGCTCCTGGAGGAGGCCGTGGCCGCCTGGCGACCCGGCGCCGACGTGCGGGTCCGGACGGAACTCGGCGGGGCCACCGGCGCCCTGATCCGGGCCGGGTCCGGCGCCGGGCTGGTGGTGGTCGGGGCGGGCGGCCACGGCACCCTGGGCCGGCTCCTGCTGGGATCGGTCAGCCGTACGGTCCTGCACCACGCCCCCGGCCCGGTCGCCGTGGTGCCCCCGGCCCCCGGCGCGACGGCGGCGACGCTGCACCATCGTGCGCCGATCGGGCGGACGCCCGCCGTCCCATAGGGTGCATGTATGAGTGACGACATCGACCAGCGGATCGAGTTGGCGGCCGAGCGCGGCGACCTGGACGAGCTGCGCTGCCTGGCCGCCGCCGGGAGCCGCACCGCCGAGGACCAGCTCGTCGAGCTCGCCCAGGAGCGCGAGGATCTCGACGAGCTGCGCCGCCTGGCCGCCGCCGGCAACCAGGATGCGGCCGACATCCTGATGGAGCTGGACGAGGAGGCCTAGTGTCGTGAGTCGTTAATGCGTGTGCAGTAGCGGGCGATGGATTCGAGGATCTGGTCGGCGGTCTTGGTCCAGACATAGGGCTTTGGGTTGTTGTTCCAGGCCTCGATCCAGGCGCGGATGTCGGTGTTGAGGGCGCGGACGGTGCGGTGAGTGCCGCGTTGGAGTTTCTTGGTGGTCAGTTCCCCGAACCAGCGTTCGACGAGGTTGAGCCAGGATGCGCTGGTCGGGACGAAGTGCAGGACGAACCGCGGGTGGGCGGTCAGCCAGCGCTTGATGGTCGGGGTTTTGTGGGTGGAGGCGTTGTCCAGCACCACGTGCACGTCCAGGTCCGCCGGGACCTGCCGGTCGAGGGTCTGGAGGAACTTCTTGAACTCGATCGCGCGGTGCCGGGCATGGAGGGAGCCGATCACCTGGCCGGTGGCCAGGTCGAGGGCGGCGTAGAGGCTTGAGGTGCCGGCCCGGACGTAGTCGTGGGTGGCGCGGGCCGGGGTGCCGGGCAGCATCGGCAGGACCGGGGCGGTGCGGTCCAGTGCTTGGATCTGCGACTTCTCGTCCACGCACAACACCACGGCGCGTTCCGGCGGATCGAGGTACAGCCCGACGACATCACGGACCTTGTCGATGAACAGCGGGTCCTTCGACAGTTTCCACGCGTCCTGCCGGTGCGGCTGCAATCCGAACGCCCGCCAGATCCGTGAGATCGCGGTCTGCGACAGACCGACCTCAGCAGCCAACGAGCGGGTCGACCAGTGCGTGGCGTCCTTCGGTGTCGTCTCGAGGGTTGTGGTGATCACCCGCTCTACATCAGCGTCGGCGATCGTGCGGGGCCGGCCGGGCCGCGGCTCGTCCAGCAGGCCGTCGAGCCGATCACCGGCGAACCGGTTCCGCCACTTCGTCACCGTGCTACGCGAAACGCCGAGTTCCTCGGCGATCTGCCCGTTCGCGGCCCCGCCGGCAGCCGCGCAGGCAAGGACCACCCGCGACCGCAACGCCAGGGCCTGCGCACTCGAGGGACGACGCGACCACGCTAGCAACTGCTCTCGCTCGTCATCAGTAAGCACGATCGGTACTGCTGTCGGCAACGGCATAACACACCTGTACCCACTGACGACGATTTAACGACTCAGGACACTAGCGCTCATTACGACCTCGATCTGAGGGTAGGTCCACGGCATGGGTACCGACCTCACGTACGCCGACGCGACCGCGCTCGCCGAGCTGATCCGCACCGGACAAGCGTCCTCCGCCGAGGTGGTGCGGGCCCACCTCGATCGCATCGAGGCGGTGAATGGCCGTACCAACGCGATCGTCACCCTCGCCGACGGCGCGCTGGACGCCGCCGAGCGGGCCGATCGGGAGCTTGCCGGTGGTGCCGATGTCGGGCCGCTGCACGGCGTGCCCTTCACCGCCAAGGACTCGTTCGACACCGCCGGGGTGGCGACCCAGCGCGGGTCGCCGATCTTCGCCGGGCGGGTGCCGGAGACCGACGCGACCGCCGTGGCGCGGATGAAGCGGGCCGGGGCGATCCTGCTGGCGAAGACCAACCTGCCCGAGTTCTCGTACTGGATCGAGTCCGACAACCTCCTCACCGGCCGGACCAACAACCCGTGGGACCTGAACCGGTCCTCCGGCGGGTCCAGCGGCGGGGAGTCCGCGGCGATCGCGGCCGGGATGTCGCCGCTGGGGCTCGGCAGCGACCTGTCCATCTCGCTGCGCGGGCCCGCCGCCGACACCGGGATCGCCGCCCTCAAGGCGACGCACGGGCGCGTGCCGATGACCGGGATCTGGCCCCGGGAGCCGCGCCGCGACTGGCACGCCGGACCGATGGCCCGTTCCATCCGTGACCTCGCCCTCGCGTACGGCCTGCGGGCCGGGCCCGACGGCGCCGACGGCTTCTCCGGCGTGGCGAGCGACTACGACACCGGCCTGGGCACCGCACCCGTGCGGCAGCTCCGCGTCGGCTGGCTGGTCGACTCCGGGCTCGGACCGGTCGACGCCGAGGTCGCGGCCACGGTCGAGGCGGCCGCCGGCGCGCTGCGGGACGCCGGCCTCCGGGTCGAGGCCGTGCACATCCCGGCCCTCGAGCGCGACAACCCGCTCGACCTGTTCGCCCGCCAGCACGTCATGGAGATGAAGCCGCCCGTCCGCGAGGTCACCGCCGGGCGCGAGGAGCAGATGTTCGCGTACTCCAGGACCCTGCTCGGCACGCCTGACACGTCCACAGTGGACTACGTCGACGCCGAGGAGGGCGTGGAGCGCCTGCGGGACGGCTTCGCGGACTACTTCCGCCAGTACGACCTGCTGCTGCTCCCGGTCACGACGATCCCCGCACACGCGCACGGGCTCGGCACGTTCACCGTCGACGGCCGGACGGTCGGCGCGTTCCACGTGAGCTCGACGACCGTACCGTTCAACCTCACCGGGCTCCCCGCGCTGTCCATGCGCTTCGGCACCACCGGCGACGGCCTGCCGATCGGCGTGCAGCTCGTCGCCCAGTGGCACGCCGAGTCCACCATCCTGCGCGTGGCCGCGCTGCTCGAATCGCTGAGCCCGGTCCGCGACCAGCACCCCGCCCTGTAGCCGAAGGACGCCGCATGTACAGCAAGGCCGACCTGACCGACGCCGTCACCCGCCTGTTCCGCGACAACGAGCGCGGCCCCATCCTGCCGATGCTCGCCGACGACGTCGTGCTGACGCTGCCCGCCACCCTGCCGTACGGCGGCGTCTACACCGGCCGCGCCGCGTTCGACGACTTCTTCGCGCACAGCCCGGGCAGCGGGCCGGTCTGGTCGTCGTTCGACATCGCGGTCGACGAGGTGCTCGCCGCCGACGACCACGTCATCGCCCGGCTCACCAACACCGCCGTGCCCCGCGCGACCGGCCGGCCCGTGGTCTTCCAGAACCTGTGGCTGTTCGGGCTCGCGGGCGGGCGGATCGTGCGGGTCCAGCTCTACGCCGACACGGCGGTCGTCACGTCACGCTGAAACGCGAGCCCGATCTCGGACGGGCCGGCCGGGACGAAGCCGGATTTGAGCAGTACCCGCTGCGAGGCGACATTCGTCGGTGAGGTGGCCGCCCGCAGGGTGTGCAGCCCGTGTTCGCTCGCTGCCAGAGCGCACAGTTCGCGGACGGCCGCGGTCGCCAGGCCGCGGCCGACGAAGTCCTGCCCGACCCGGTAGCCGAGGTTCGCCGCGCCGCCGGCGAGATCGTAGAGGTTGAACCGGCCCAGGATCGCGCCGTCCTCGGCCACGAGCAGGTAGAAGGCGCACTCGCCGGCCTCCTGCTCGGCCAGGGCGGCGCGGTGGCGGTCGGGAAACTGCTCGAAGTACTCGTCGCCGCGGTCGGAGATGGTGACGGTGAACCAGGCGCGGTTCGCCAGCTCGAAGGCCAGCACCGCCGGGGCGTCGTCGGCCCGCAGGGGCCGCAGTTCAGGCACGGCCCGAGCCTATCGGGCTGCCCCGCTCGCGATGCCGCGGCCGTCGCCAGGCCATTCGTCACGCGCGGGTATGTCGTCACCACCATGCGTGACGTCGTGCGAGCGGCTACGGGGTGGCGGCGGCGACGATCCGCTCGGCTAGGTCCTGCCGGGCGGCGTACCCGTCCGGGCTCGCCGCCCCCTGCACCGCCTGCGCGGCCGCGCCGACCGGCAGCTGCTCCCAGCCGTCGACCTGCGCGAGCGCGGCGTAGAACAGGCCCGCGGCCGCGGCCGGGTCCATCAGCTGCGCGACGGTGCCCCGGTCCGTGTCCTGCTGGAACAGCCCGAGCCCGGCGCCGTCGGTGGCCAGGCCCTCGTTGGGCAGGTCGAGCGACTCGGGTACCGCCGCGTTGGCCAGGTTGTGCAGGTCGCACTCCTGCAGCGCGGCGGCGACGGCCACGACGTAGGCGCTGCTGGGCAGGCCGAGCTGCTGTCCGGCTTCGACGATCGTGGCGGCATTGGCCATCTCGATCGCGCCGGCCGGGGCGCTCGGGGTCACCGAGGGGGTGGTGGTGGACGCCGGAGGAGGTGATGGAGGAGGAGCGGCGGTCGCAGAAGACTTCTTCGGTGTCGGTGTCAGTGTCGGCAAAGCAGAACGGCTGGGCGTGCCGGGCGTGTCGGGCGTGCGCGGCTCGGACCGGGAGGCGCGGCGCTCGGCCTCGGCGATCCGGTTCTCGGCGCCCGGTGCGGACCCCGCCGACGCCGCGGCCGTGGCCGGGTTGTGCGGGGAGCCGGGGTCATCGAACAGCAGCGGCACGCCGGCGACGGCCGCGAGCACGACGGCGACGACAGCCGTGTACCGGCCGGTGACGCCCCGGCGGGGAGCCGCATGACGGCCGCGGCGGTGGTGCGAGCGGTGCTGCATGGGGGTACCTCAGAACTGTCCACGAACAACGCGCGACCATAACCGCTGGTGGGACCCGGTCCGCTCGGCGCGGGGCGAAAACGGCCGGGCCGCCCGGTGCACCCGGCATGATGGCCGCATGGCTACCGACAGCAACGATCAGGAATCAAGAAGCACGAGGTCCGGGCCACCCATAGGCTTCTCGGCATGACAGACATCGAGAACCTGGGCATCAAGACCGTGCTGCACCCCGTGTCGGACGTGGCGAAGGCCAAGGCGGTCTACACCGCGCTGCTGGGCATCGAGCCGCAGACCGACTCGGCGTACTACGTGGGCTACGACGTGGCCGGCCAGCACATCGGGCTCGTGCCGGGCGGGGCCGGGGAGACCGTGCCGGTGTCGTACTGGCACGTCACCGACATCGCCGGCAAGATCGCCGAGGTGACCGCGGCCGGCGGGACCGTCAAGCAGGAGGCCCGCGACGTCGGACACGGGCGGCTCGTGGCGACCGTGACGGACGCCGACGGCAACGTGCTCGGCCTGCTCCAAGACCCGCAGTGAACCCCGAACCGCGCTCGCGGCAGCAGCGCCAGGACGACACCCGCGCCCGGCTCGGCCAGGACGTCGACCTGTGGGTCGCGACCGCGTCGGGCGACGGCGTGCCGTACCTGGTGCCGCTGTCCTTCGACTGGGACGGCGCCGCGCTGCTCATCGCCACCTCGGCGGACAGCCCGACCGGCCGTAATCTGATCGCGTCGGGCCGGGTACGGCTGGGGCTCGGGCTCGTCCGGGACGTGAACATGATCGACGGCGACGTCGAGGTGCTCGCGATCGACGCGCTGCCCGAGGAGGCCGGCGACCGGTTCGCCGCACGCTCCGGGTTCGACCCGCGCGAGCTCGGCGACCGGTACCGCTGGTTCCGCATCACCCCGCGCCGCGTGCAGGCCTGGCGCGAGGAGAACGAGCTGCGCGGCCGGGACATCATGCGCGACGGCAACTGGCTTTAGGACGAACGGGAGACGAGATGGGCAAGCACGCTGCTGACAGCCATGACCTGATCCGCGTGCACGGCGCGCGCGAGAACAATCTCAAGGACGTCAGCATCGAGCTGCCGAAGCGCCGCCTGACCGTGTTCACCGGGGTCTCCGGCTCGGGCAAGAGCTCGCTGGTGTTCAGCACGATCGCCGCCGAGTCGCAGCGGATGATCAACGAGACGTACAGCGCGTTCGTGCAGGGCTTCATGCCCACCCTGGCCCGGCCGGAGGTCGACCGGCTCGAGGGGCTGACCACCGCGATCGTCGTCGACCAGCAGCGGATCGGCTCCGACCCGCGCTCGACGGTCGGCACGGCCACCGACGCCAACGCGATGCTGCGCATCCTGTTCAGCCGGCTCGGCAAGCCGCACATCGGCGGGCCGAACGCGTTCTCGTTCAACGTCCCGTCGGTGCGGGCGAGCGGCGCGGTCACCGTGGAGCGCGGCAACGCACGGACCGAGAAGGTCACGTTCAGCCGCACCGGCGGCATGTGCCCGCGCTGCGAGGGCCGCGGCTCGGTCACCGATCTCGACCTGACCCAGCTGTACGACGCGGACAAGTCGCTCAACGAGGGCGCGATCACGGTCCCCGGCTACAGCATGGACGGCTGGTACGGCCGCATCTTCACCGGCTGCGGCTACTTCGACCCGGACAAGCCGATCAAGAAGTACACCAAGCGCGAGCTCAGCGACTTCCTGCACAAGGAGCCGACGAAGATCAAGGTCGACGGGATCAACCTCACCTACGAGGGGCTGATCCCGAAGATCCAGAAGTCGATGCTGTCCAAGGACGTCGAGGCGATGCAGCCGCACATCCGCGCCTTCGTCGAACGCGCGGTCACGTTCCAGACCTGCCCCGAGTGCGGCGGCACCCGGCTGGCCGAGGGCGCGCGATCGAGCAAGGTCAAGGGGATCAATATCGCCGACGCCTGCGCGATGCAGATCAGCGACCTGGCCGAGTGGGTGCGCGCGCTCGACGAGCCGTCGGTGGCGCCGCTGCTGGAGGGGCTGCGGCACTCGCTGGACTCGTTCGTCGAGATCGGCCTCGGGTACCTCTCGCTCGACCGCCCGGCCGGCACGCTCTCCGGCGGCGAGGCCCAGCGGGTCAAGCTCGTGCGGCATCTCGGCTCGTCGCTGACCGACATCACCTACGTGTTCGACGAGCCGACGATCGGCCTGCACCCGCACGACATCGCGCGGATGAACGACCTGCTGCTGCAGCTGCGCGACAAGGGCAACACGGTCCTCGTCATCGAGCACAAGCCGGAGACGATCGCGATCGCCGACCACGTCGTCGACCTCGGCCCCGGCGCCGGCGCGGCGGGCGGCCAGATCTGCTTCACCGGCACCGTCAAGCAGCTGCGCGGCAGCGACACCGCGACCGGCCGGCACCTCGCGGACCGGGTCGCCCTCAAACCCGCCGTCCGCGAGCCGACCGGCACGCTGCCGATCCGCGGCGCCAACACGCACAACCTGCGCGACGTCGACGTCGACATTCCCCTGGGTGTACTGACCGTGGTCACCGGCGTCGCCGGCTCCGGCAAGAGCTCGCTGCTGCACGGGTCCATCCCGGCCGCGGCGGGAGTCGTCGCGGTGGACCAGAGCCCGATCCGCGGGTCGCGGCGCAGCAACCCGGCGACGTACACCGGCCTGCTCGAGCCGATCCGCAAGGCGTTCGCGAAGGCCAACGGGGTGAAGCCGGCCCTGTTCAGCGCGAACTCCGAGGGTGCCTGCCCGACCTGCAACGGCGCCGGGGTCGTCTACACCGATCTCGGCATGATGGCCGGCGTGTCGTCCGTGTGCGAGGAGTGCGAGGGCAAGCGGTTCGAGGCGAGCGTCCTGCAGTACAAGATGGGCGGTCAGGACATCAGCGAGGTGCTGGCCATGCCGGTGACCGAGGCGGAGGCGTTCTTCGCCACGGGGGAGGCCAAACTGCCCGCGGCGCACGCGATCCTGCGGCGGCTCGCCGACGTCGGGCTGGGCTATCTCGGCATCGGCCAGGCGCTCACCACGCTGTCCGGCGGCGAGCGGCAGCGGCTGAAACTGGCCACCCACATGGCCGACAAGGGCGGCTTGTACGTCCTCGACGAGCCCACCACCGGCCTGCACCTCGCCGACGTGGAACAGTTGCTGGGCCTGCTCGACCGGCTCGTCGACAGCGGCAAGTCGGTGATCGTCATCGAGCACCACCAGGCGGTCATGGCCCACGCCGACTGGATCATCGACCTGGGCCCCGGCGCCGGCCACGACGGCGGCCGGATCGTGTTCGAGGGCACCCCGGCCGACCTGGTCGCGGCGAGGTCGACGCTGACCGGCGAGCATCTGGCGGATTACGTCCGCCGGTGATGCAACCGAACCACCGGTGCGGTGCATCAGATCAATATGCGTCTTTTCTCGGGGGTCTGCTGCGTCCTGCTCCTCGCCGGTTGCGCGTCGACCGCGAAACCGTCCGGTCCCGCGCCGACGACCGCGCCGACGACGGCTGAAGCGGTGTGCGGCGACCCGGAGCTCGCCGGCAAGGCGGTGCGCTTCCCCGGTAAGACCGGGGCCGAACTCGGCGGCTACCTGATCGGCACCGGCGGCGTCACGCTCGTGCTGGCCCCGCAGGCCAGCGCCACCGGCTGCTCGTGGCTGTCGTGGGCCAAGGCCAAGGCGGCCGCCGGGTACCGGGTGCTCGCCTTCGACTTCAACGGTGAGGGCACCTCCCGCCGCGCCGACACCGGCAAGAACTCCGACGACGTGGCCGCCGCGGCCGCGTACGCCCGCACCGGCGGCCCCGGCAAGGTGGTGCTGATCGGCGCCTCCCGCGGCGCGACGGCCAGCCTGATCGCGGCGGCCACCATGACGCCGCCGCCGGACGCGGTCATCAGCCTCTCCGGGCCCTCCAGCTATGGCGGAGAGAGCGCCCTGGACGCGGTGCCGAAGCTGACCGCGCCGGTGCTGTACGTCGCGGCCAAGTTCGACACCGGCTTCGCCGACACCGCGCAGGCGATGCACGACGCCACCCCCGGCCAGAACCGCAAGCTCGTCCTGGTCGAGGGCGGCCTGCACGGCACGGCGCTGCTCACCATCACCGCCGAGGGCGCCCCCGAGGCGACCAAGGCCGTCGACGACTACCTGCGCACCACCGCCCCGCCGGCCTGAGCGGCCGGCGGGGCGGGTGGGCGATCGGTCAGTACACCTCGATGATGTTGTTGTTGATCCCGTCGAGGACGGCGGTGATCTGGGTGTAGCGCAGGGTCGTGCTGATGTTCACCGGCAGCGCGATGGTGTCACTCGCGTAGGTGACGGCGCCGCCGACCGTGGTCAGGTGCAGCAGGCTCGCGTTGACGGACCGGATCGCCGTCGCCGCGTTGACGCGCTTGCTCGCCAGGTTGAAGTACGTGGTGAGCAACTGTTGGCCGAGCAGGCTGCGGACCGGGTTGAACACGTCCAGGCGGTACGCCGCGGAGGCCTCGGCCGTGGACAGCGCGCCGTCCTTGTTGGTGTCGTAGCGCTGGTCGGTGGCCTGGATGCGGGCCAGCAGCTCCGGCGTCCACGCCGACGGGTGCAGCGTCCACCAGGCCAGGTTCACCGCGTTGCGGGTCGACGGGGTCACCGCCAGGGTGGTGGTGGCCGCCGCGGTCACCGGCGTGAACGTGCACGCCGCGGTCGCGTTGCTGTAGCGCACGGCCGAGTTCACCGGGTACGCCGTGCCGGTCGCGGCCAGCAGGCTGGACCGGGCGGTGAACGTGATGGTCCGGTCGCCGGAGTTGGCCGGGACCGTGCCCACGTTCCAGGTCAGGGCCCGGCTGCCGTCGGCGTTGAGCGTCACCGTGCTCGGCTTCGGGCCGGTGCCCTGGTCGAGGGCGGTGCTGTAGTACAGGCCGGCCGGGACGGTCGCGGTGACCGCCACGCCGGAGGCCGCGCCGCCGCCGGTGTTGGCGTAGACGATCGTCTCGGTGATCGGGGCGGCGGCGTCCGCGGTGGGCGTGGCGCTCGCCCGGACCGTCAGCTTCGGCGCGCGGACCACCGTTGTCGCGCTGGCCGTGTTGTCGCTGCGCAGCGGGTCGGGAATGCCGGCACTGTCGGTACCGTCGACGCTGATCCGGTTCGTGAGCGTCGTGCCGTCCGCGGTCCCGCACGGCACCAGGTAGCTGAACTTCGGCGCCACCGTGGTGGATGCCCCGTTGCCCAGGTCGGCGAGGGTGCGCTTCTGGACCGTGCCGTCGGGCATGGTGTCGGTCAGCGTGATGCCGGACGCCGGGCCGGGGCCCAGGTTGCGCACGCCCACCGTGTACGTGAGCGTGTCGCCGCCGGTCGCCGTGGCCTGGTCGGCCGTCTTGGTGACCGCCAGGTCCGCCTTCTGCGTCATCCGGCGCAGGTCGTCGACGGTCAGCTCCTCCGGGCCGCCGGGCCGGTCGCCGTCGGCGAAGTAGGTCGTGTTCAGCCGCGGGTTGTACTGCAGGCCCGCCCAGTCGTCGTAGCCGCTGTACTGCTGCGGCGCCGACTCCTTCGGGCAGGCGTCGCCCTTGGCCTCGAACCAGTTGATGTCCGGCACGGCGACGTCGGTCTCGCCGGAACCGTTGATGCCGTTCCAGTCCGTGTTGACGTTCGTGGCCGGGACGACCCGCTCCTTGCCACCGACCGCGTAGACCAGGTTGCGGTTCGGGTTGTTGTAGACGCCCTTGGTCTCGTCCAGGTGCCCCTCGTCGAGCTTGGTCAGCAGCGCCGTGCCGCGGGCCGCGCTGGCGTAGTCCATCGGGCGGGCGGTGTCGTACGTCGGGAACTGCAGCGTGTAGTTCATGATGCTCAGGTAGTTCGGCTTGCAGTTGATGTCCTCGTTGCCGCCGTGCCCGAGGCCCAGCGTGTGCCCGAACTCGTGCATGAACGTCGAGGCCTCGGCGACCCGCTTGCCGCCGGCGCGGGCGATGTCGTCGGCGTCCCAGGCCGAGCCGAGCGTCACGATGAAGTCGTTGCCGCCCCTGGCCGTGGCCGTCGAGTCGTACTCGGCCCGGCCCGAGGACCGCTTGCTCTCGCTGTAGCTGTTGGCGAAGATCATGTAGCGGTACACCTGGCGCTTGGCGTTGAGAATGTTCACGCAGTTCGGGCTGGCCCGGTCGGCCGCGGTGCCGAAGTGCCCGCTGCAGGCGCCGGCCGTCATCACGACCGGGTTGCCCGCCTTGAGGTCGTTGAAGTCGTCCTCGAGCCCCGGCCCGTCGGAGGAGAACTTCACCTCGAAGACCACCGGCATCTCCTCGTCCAGCGAGGCGTGCAGGTTGATGCCGACGAAGTCCGTGCCGGTGTTGCCCTTCGGGTCGATCGGTGCGTCGTTGAACGCCTTGACCACGTCCGGCAGCACGTTCGCGTCGGGCTTGTGCCCCTGCATCCAGTCGGCCTCGACGAACAGGTCCTTGCGCCACGGCGTGGCGTTGTACGGCGCGTCGCCCAGCGCCAGGTCCACGGTGCCGTCGTTGTTGACGTCCAGCCCGCGCCCCGGCGTCTCCCAGGCGTTCATGATGCCGTCGCCGTCGCTGTCGGTCGTCTTCGCCAGGTCCAGGCACGCCGGGGTGGTGATCGAGAAGTACCCGCGGGCGGAGTCGGCGCCGCTGCCCTCGCTGACCCCGGCGAGGGTCGGCAGATTCGCGCCCTGCTGCGTGGTCAGGTTCCCGCCGGTGAAGATGCACGTGTTCAGGTCGAACTTCAGGTCGAGGTAGTCCCCGCCGTTGACCCAGTGGATGACGTCGTCCTGGCTGGCGTCGTCCTGGTCCCACAGCTCGAGGTGGATGTCGACCGGGTTGTGGCTCATGTCGACCGTCGCCGTGCGCGTCCAGTTGGTGTTGAAGTCCGAGCCGTGTGCGCAGCAGAAGTCGTCGCTGCCGTCGTACAGCCCCTGGCCGTCGAGCTCGAATTTCGGGTAGTAGTCGTTGCCGCACGACTCCCCGTCGCCCTCGTCGCAGTGCAGTTCCTGGACGCGGTACAGGCTGACGGTCAGCTGGACCGTGTCGGCCGCGAAGGCCGGTCCGGGCGCGGACGCCGCGACCCAGACTACGCACAGCAGCGCCGCGAGGAAGATGTGTGTCTTGCGCATGTGCCCACCGCATTTCGGGTGTGTGGTGAAAGAACAACCGACCCCGGACGGATCACCCCGGGGCCGGCCTGATGCGGCGTTGTCGGCTTTGCGCCATTCCTCTGGTCAGACCGGATTTTTGTTCAGGCGGTTTTTTGTTCAGGCGGCGAGGTCGACCGTCCGCCGCTCGCGGCGCTTGGTCCCGAGCCGGTGGCCGAGCCACACCAGGCCGAGGCCGACCGCGAAGATGACCGCGTTGACCGCGGCGTACGGGAACATCGCGAACCCGGTCGTATCGGCCGGGAACGCCGAGGTGTCGCCCTTGGTCCAGGCGGCCAGCAGCTCCGCCGTCTGGAACGTGAACACGAAGTTGTGCACCGCGATGTACGCCACGAACGCCGCGAGGCGGTGCTTGACGAGGAAGCCGATCGGGAACGGCAGCAGGATCATGAGGATGAGTTCCATGCCCCGAAATGCTCCGCGCGCACCGGCCCCGGCACTTCCCGGCCGGTACTGAAACGGCGGTGCGTGCTGGCACTGATGACCTCCGGGCCCGATGTCGGCCATGATGATCCGGTGCCGGTCCTGCTGCCCGTCGTGGTCTACCTGGCCGGCGTGGCCGGGCAGTTCGCCGCGGTCGACGACGGGCCGGCGACCACGGCGGTGATCGCGGTGCTGCTCGGGGTCCCGGTGGCGGCCGGCGCGCTGCTCGGGGTCCGGGTCCGGTTCAGCCCCGTCGGCCCCGCGCTCGCCTGGGTCGGGGCCGCTCCCGCCGCCGTGTTCTGGGTCGAGACGTGGGGGACGTTCGGGGAGAACGCCTGGGTCTGGAACCTGGCCGGGTTCGTCGCGCTGTGCCTGGTCTTCCCGTCCGGGCTGCCCGCCGGCCGGCGCTGGCGGTTCGTTGCCTGGGCCGGGCCGGCCGCCGGAGTCCTCGTCCAGACGCTGCTGTCATTCGGGGGTTGGCTGCCACTGGCCCTCTCCGGCTACCTCGTCGTCCTGGCCGTGCTCGGCACCGCCGTCACCGTGCTCGTCCTGCACTACCGCCGGGGCGACGAGACCACCCGGCAGCAGGTGCGCTGGCTCATGCTCGGCGCCCTGACCGTCCCGATCCTGCAGGCCGCCGGGTGGGTCGCCCAGGCCCTCGGAGCCCCGCCGGACGTCGCGTACCTGGGCCTCTTCGCCGCGCTGCTGCTCGCCCTGCCGGCGGCGATCGTGGTGGCGGTACTGAAGCATGACCTGCTCGACATCGACCGGCTCCTCGGCTCGACGCTCGCGTGGCTGCTCACCACCGCCGCCTCGGCCGGGATCTTCGCCCTCGTCGTGACGCTCGTCGGCGAGGCGACCGGCGCCGCGTTCGCCACCGCCCTGGTGCTGCTGCCGCTGCACCGGCGGATCGACGCGCTCGTCGGCCGGTTCGTCGACCGCGACCGCTATGTCGGCGATGTCCGGGTGCAGCGGTTCGTGCAGCAGGTGCGCGACGGCGAGGCCCAGCCCGAGGACGCCGAGGCGGTGTTCCGCGAGGTCCTCGGCGACCCGGGCCTGCGGCTGGTGCTGTGGGTCCCGGGCGGCGAGAAGGACGCGTTCTAGGATCCCGACCGGGTCGTACCGCTGCGCTCGGGCGGTACCGACGTGGGGGAACTGGTCCTGTCGAGCACCTCGGCCCGCCGCCTGCGCCGGGCCCGCGAGGTCGCCCTGGCCGCCCGGCTGCCGATCGAGGTCAGCCGGCTGCGCCTGGAGCTGCGCGCGGCCCTGCGCGACGTGCGCGACAGCCGGTCCCGCCTGGTCGAGACGGCCACCGCCGAGCGCCGCCGGCTCGAACGCGACCTGCACGACGGCGCCCAGCAGCAGATCGTCAGCGTCGGCATGCGGCTGCGCTCCACCCAGCGCGGCCTCGCCCCGGACAGCCCGGCCCACCGCGACCTCGACCTCGCCGTCGAGGCGCTCGAGGCCACCATCGCCGAACTGCGCCGCCTCGCCCACGGTCTGCGCCCGAGCCGCCTCGACGACGGGCTGCCCGCCGCCGTGCACGCCCTGGTCGCCGACGCCCCGCTGCCGGTGCGGGTCAGCGTCGCTGACGTCCGGACCACCGAGTCAGTGGCCACCACGGTGTACTTCGCGATCGCCGAAGCCTGGACCAACGCCCTCAAGCACGCCGACGCCACCTCGGCCGAGATCACCGTCGCCGCCACCGACGACGGCGCCCTGCTGGTGTCCGTCGCCGACGACGGCATCGGCGGCGCCGGCGACCTGACCGCCGTGCGGGACCGGGCGGCGTCCCTGGGCGGCAGCGTCAGCGTCGAGAGCCCGCACGGCGGCGGCACCCGCGTCCAGGTCCACATCCCCGGGAGCCCGTAGATGCGCATCGTGCTCGCCGACGACTCCGTCCTGTTCCGCGAGGGCATCGTCCGCCTGCTCACCGAGGCCGGCCACGAGGTCGCCGCCGCCGTCGGCGACGCCGAGGCCCTCCTGCGCGCCGTCGACGAGCAGCCCTTCGACCTCGCCGTCATCGACATCCGCATGCCCCCGGACATGACCGACGACGGCGCCCGGGCCGCCCGCCGCCTGCGCGAGACGCACCCGAAGCTGCCGGTGATCCTGCTCTCCCAGCACGTCGAGACCCGCCACTCGGTGGACCTGGTCGCGTCCGGCGGGTTCGGCTACCTGCTCAAGGACCGTGTCCTGCGGGTCGACGACTTCCTCGACGCGGTACGCCGGGTCGCGGCCGGCGGCTCCGCCCTCGACCCCGAGGTGGTCGCCGCGCTGCTGGCCCCGTCCCGCCTGCTCAGTGGGCGCGAGCGCGACGTGCTCGCCCTGGTCGCCGAGGGCCACTCCAACGCCGCCGTCGCCGCCCGGCTGCACCTCGCCGAGCGCACGGTCGAGAGCCACATGCGGGCAATCTTCCAGAAACTGCGCATCCCCGACACCGGCGACCGCCACCGCCGCGTCATGGCCGTCCTCACCTACCTCAGTCCCGGCCCTTGACCTGGAGCGCGCTCCAGGTGCCAGGCTCGGGGCATGACGACCCCGCTCGTGCTCGGCGCGATGATGTTCGGCACCACCGTCGACGAGGACACCTCGTTCGCCCTGCTCGACCGCTTCGTCGAACGCGGCGGCGAGTGGATCGACACCGCCGACTGCTACGCCTTCTGGGCCAGTGCCGACGGCCGCGGCGGGCACAGCGAGCAGGTCCTCGGCCGCTGGCTCGCCGCCCGCCCCGGCGTGCGGGTTCGCATCGCCACCAAGCTGGGCGCCGAGCCCCTGGAGCCCGGCTCCTGGCCCGACCGGCGCGAGGGGTTGTCGCCGCGCGCGGTACAGGCGGCGTTCGCGGGCAGCCTGGACCGCCTGGGCCTGGACCGCGTCGACCTGTTGTGGCTGCACCAGGAGGACCGCTCGGTGCCCATCGAGCAGACCGTCGAGGCCCTGGCTGCCCTTCCTGCGGACCGCGTGGGCGTCTCGAACTTCCCCGCTTGGCTGACCGAACGCGGCCGCGCCCACGCCCTGTCCCTCGGCGCCCGCCCGTTCGACGCGCTGCAGCTCAATGGCTCGTATCTCCGCCCCCGTCCGGGCACGCTCCCGCCGGGCGTCGTGCACCGCTTCGGCGTGCTGAGCGACGAACAGTCCGACTACGCGGCTGAGCACGGCCTGGAGGTGTGGGCGTACACGCCCCTGTTGTCCGGCGCCTACGACAACCCCGCAAAGCCCATCCCGGATGTGTACGACCATCCGGGCAACACCCTGCGGCTGGCGGCCCTGGACGCGGTGTCGGTCGAGACGGGCGCGACGCGCGGCCAGGTGGTCCTCGCCTGGCTGGTTTCGCGGGGCGTGCGCCCGATGCTGGGCGGCTCGAAGCTGCACCAGCTCGACGCGGCGCTGGACGCCATGGACCTCAAGCTGACCGAGGAGCAGATCCGTCGCCTGGACGCGGCGGATCACTTCGAGTGGGCTAGCCCGTACGCGGCCGCTCCAGGAACGCCGCACTGGGCGCGAAAAACATCGACCCGGTGATGGCCGTGGAATAGTCCAAAATCCGGTCGTGCTTCGGGGTACAGAACATTTGCTCCAGCATCCGCTCGGTCACATCGGGCGTGCGGGAGTAGCCGACGAAGTACGTCCCGAACTCCCCGTCCCCGACCCGCCCGAACGGCATGTTGTCCCGCAGAATGTGCCGCTCGGTCCCGTCCGGGTCAATCACGCACGTCATCGCGACATGCGAGTCGGCGGGCTTGACGGCATCATCGAGCTCGACGTCGTCGAGCTTGGTCCGCCCGATGACCGCCTCCTGTGCCTCAACGGGAAGGGAGTTCCACGATTCGAGGTCGTGCAGATACTTCTGCACCATCACATAACTCCCACCCGCGAACGCCGCATCCTCCTCCCCGACGAGCACCGCTTGTTTCGCCTCGGCCCCGACCGGATTCTCGGTGCCGTCCACGAACCCGAGCAGATCACGGATGTCGAAGTACTTGAACCCGTGCACCTCATCCCGCACCGTCACCGCCCCGCGGAGCAACGCCATGATTTCGGCGGCAAGCGCAAAACAGAGATCGGGGCGCTGCGCCCGGATGTGGAAGAGCAAGTCCCCGGGTGTACTGACGGCGCGGTGTTTCACCCCGTGTAGCTCTCGAAACGGATGCAGTCCGGCCGGCCTTCCGCCGACGAACAGCCGATCCCAGGCGTCCGATCCGATGCCGGTGATACAGCTGAGCCGCCCGGCCTGGGCGCGGAACCCGACGGCGCGCTGGAGCTTGGCCAGCTCGGGGAGCGCGTCCTGGACCTGCGCCTCACCCCCGCGGTCGATGGTGACCACGAGAAACAGCGCGGATCGGGTGAGCGGGCCGAGTACCGCCTGCGGCATGACCTCCGACACCGCTGCTCGCTACCCCGCCGCCCCCCGAATATGCCTCCTCAGGACACGAGCGCGACGACGACGAGCACCAGCCCGTACACGGCGATGCCGACATGCAGCCCGGTCCAGAGCCAGAGCGGGCGGAGCCGATACAGCCGCGGATAGGCGCTGAAGTGCTCGGCCCGCCGCTCATCGAGACGTTCCTCGACGTCGAGCGCGTTGAGGTCGGTCAGGCTCCTGGCCAGTTCGCCGGCCTGACCGAGGTGATATGTGGCCCGCTCGTGGTACTTGGCGCTGCCGAGCGCACCGTAGACGCCGATGGCGGCGATGAGCGCGGCGACCGCGACGGTCCGGGTCGCGAAGTGCTGCTGGACGATGAAGGCGCTCAGCCCGGCCGTGATCACCAGCAGGACGTTGGTCAGCGTCGCACGCTGGTGCTCGTACTGCCGGACCTGCTCGCGATGGTCCCTCCAGAACGCCAATACCGCCATTGGTGTACTGGGCATGCCCGCTCCTGTCTTCTCAGGCCGGTCCCGCTCGCGGGCGGCCGCGCTCCGGTCGCGCCGGGCCCGCAGCTCGATGCGCTCGACGCGGGCGGTGGCCGCCCGGAGCCTGTGTTGGAACGCGCCGGCCGCGCTCAGGATCCCGGCGCCGAGCAGCGCCAACGCCCCGGCGACACCCAGCACGGACCACGGGCCGGCCGCGCCGGTCAGCCGGGTGAGGTCGGGAACGACGGCGATCAGGGTGCCGACGGTCAGGGGTAGCGCGACGGCCGCGATCCGGCCCAGCACGGTACGGCGGTTCGCCTCGCCTGAGTCCACGGCCGCCCCCTGGACGGCCGGGCCGGTCGGGAGGCGCACCGTGTTCGCGCGGACGGTGGTGTGGCGCCAGTGGGTGAGGGCGTACCGCACCCGCCAGCGCAGCCGGGCCCCGAACCGCGCCCCGCTCAGGTCGAGGCTGGGGATGCCGGTGCGCGGGACGGACAGGAGGGCCGATCCGGGGTCGGTCCGCGACAGCACCCGCATCCCGTCGGTGTTGATCCGGGCCAGCCGGTCATCCAGCACCGCGTCGGGGCGAACCCGCTCCCGGGACGGCCGCTGCTGCCCGTAGGCCCGGACGGCGAGCAGGGTGGCCAGCCGGACGGCGAGCTCACCGCCGAACGTCACCGCCGGCTGGGCCGCACCGGCCGTCCGGGCGAGCAGCCGGCGGGCCAGCTCGGGCTCGCGCCGCTGCCACGCGGCCTCGGCCGCCAGGACCACCCCGTCGACGCCGAGGCCGGTGGCCGCCTCGGTCCGCAGGCACCAGTCGCTGAGCCGGTCCGTGTCGTGGCCAAGCGCGTAGGCGTAGCCGATGAGCAGCTGCGTGTACGACGCGGCGACCCAGGCCAGCGGGTCGGCCTCGGCGCGGACGCGGTCCACCGAGCGGGCCGTCGCGGCGGCGAGGTCGTTGCTGCCGGCCAGCAGGTACTCCATGATCAGCAGGCCACCCCCGTCGAGCGGCTCGACGCGCGGGCGCCGGGTCCGGCCGGGCGAGTGGTACCAGGCCAGCCGGTACGGCTCCGCCATCACAGCCGGTGGCAGCATCAGCAGGCGTGAGGGCGTGACCGGCGAGGCGATCCGGAGCCCCGCCGCGGCCGGGAGACCCGCATGCTGCCGGATGCGCAGCTCGGCCCGGTCGGCGATGACCTCGAACGCCGCCCCGGGCGGCGCGCCCGGCAACCGCACGACGGCGATCGTCAGCTTGCGGGGGCCGGGGACCTGGGACGGCGCGAGCGGGTCCCGTCGCAGGTCCTCCGGGTTCAGGGACAACTCCGGGGGGAGCGTCTCGCCCCGGACGGCGAGCGGGAGACAGCCCGGCAGGTCGGCCCGTGCCTCGAACGGGCCGTCCGGCAGGTCGACCGGCTCACCGGCCGCCGCGACCAGCACTTGTCCGCCGACTGTGATCCGGACCGGCGCGAATCGTGCCGGGACGGCCCCCTCGGTGACGGGCGTCTGCCAGCGCACGACGGTCGGGCTCATGGCACGTCCGCCCCGTCGAGCGCGTTGATCCGCCGGTCCCGGTCGACGCGCAGGTCGAACGACGAGCGCTCGGTGCCGTCGCTGGTGCGCCGTACCGCCGTGACCCGGTACTCGCCGGCGGCCAGGCCCAGACTGAAGCCGGCGCCGATCGTCCGCGAGATGGGGTCGCCGCCGTTGGGGCCGGCGATGGTCACGCCGAGCGGCGGCTCGCCCGGCCCGGGCTGCCAGCGCAGCTCGACGGCGAACTCCGGCGGCGGCTCCGGCCGGTTGATGCCCGCGGCCGAATCCCGGGGGTCGACGACCGGTTCCTCGCCGTCGGTCATCGCCGGGTTGAGCCTGCGCATGGCCGGGAGGAGCAGCTCGCCGAGGCGCCGGGCGGTCACCGCGTACTGCCCGTCGGTCAGCAGTTCGCCCGCGGTGTGCAGCAGCCGGTTGCGCGCCTCCGCGGCGTCGAGGCCGATCAACGCCCGGGACAGGATCGTGTGCTCGCGCCCGTAGCCGGAGTAGGCCCGGGTGCCCATCCTGGCCATGATCGTCACCTGGTCCACGGCGCCCGGCCGGTTCCGCTCGCCGAGGTCCGGCGCGGTCAGGCCGACGTTCCCGGTGCGGTACGCGGGGATCTCCTCGCCGCGCAGCGCGCACACGTCCCAGACGAAGACGTTCGACCGCGCCCGGCAGAAGGCGAGGCTCGCCTTGATCGCGGTCAGGTTCAGCGCGAACGTGTACGGCGACTCGGTGGCTCCGGCGGGGGACAGGAACGCCCAGCGGGCGTCGAGGGCGGTCGCGACCCCGTGCCCGGCGATGTACAGGACGGCGACGTTGCCCGGGTGCCGGTCGCAGTCCTCGGCCCAGTCGTCCAGCGCGAACTGCACCTGCTCGAGGGACGCCTCGTCGCTGTCAGGCACCGTCTGGTCCGGCATGAGCGACGTCAGCAGCCGCACCGTGCGCACCGGAACGCCGGTGGGATCGCGAAGCTCGTCGGCCACGAACCGGGCGAACCGTGCCGCCGCGGTCGCGGCCCCGGGCAGGTTCGCCATCACCTGCGCACCGCCCCGCCGCCGGCGGTCGTACTGGCTGATCCCGATGACGAGCGCGTGCACCCCGGCCGCGCTCTCGCCGGGTGCCGGGCACGCGTGGTACAGCAGCTTCCGGCCGCTGTGCGGGCAGGGCCGCGCCCCGGGCGTCGGGACCGGGCTCATCCCGGGCACCTGGTGACGCTGGTGAGCTTGCTGACGCCGGCGGCGGGGATCTGCTCGACCGTGCCGTCGGACCGGCGGACCCGCAGCGTCCCGGCGTCGCGGCTGTCGAGCAGCTCGCCGCAGACCTTCGAGTCGTCCGTCCGCACGACGCTGACTTGCGGCTTCGGCGCCGATCCGCCGAACCAGAGCACGCCGACCGCCGCGGCCAGCGCGACGACGCAGACGAGGGCGAGCCCCACGGCCTCCCGCAGGTTGTCGACGGCGTTGCCGGTGTTGGTGAGCCGCCGCGCGAACCAGGTCCGCTGGCCGTCCGTCGTCGTCACGTCGAACTGCTTGGGCCAGCCGTAGGCGGCGAGGTAGGACCGGACGACGGCGGACACGCCCGCGATGAACGCGAGGAGCACGAAACCGGCCAGCAGCCCGGTGGCCACGGCGCCGAGCCCGCTGGTGGCGTCCTTGCCGATCGCGATGCCGCTCAGGCCGAACAGCCCGAGCAGCGTCGTCACGCCGCCGACCCACTTCTCGGCGGCGCCCCGCACGGTCTTCTCGTCGTGCGCGTGCGCGGCGGCGAGGGCCTGCGCGACGGCGAGGTGGGTGTCGCCGAGTTCCTCCACGACCCGCGGGACGACCCCCTCCGGCCGGACCCGCATCAGCCACCAGCGGCCGCAGCTGTGGTGGGCGGTCTGGCCCTCGTCGTGGGTCTGGTCGCAGCGGCAGTGCACGAGCTGGACGGCCGCGGTCTGCTCCGGCGGCGCGATCGAGTGCGCGATCGCGGTCGAGATCAGTTCGTGGGTGGTCGTGTCCCGGCATTCCGGGCAGGCTCCGGTCGCCGTACCGGCGTTGTCGTCGACGGTCCAGTCAGCCAGCACTCCCGGAGCGAGCTCGGCCCGCTCATACCGGTACGCCGTGATCGGCTGGGTCACGCAGCAAAGTATGGATGGCGATCGAGCGGTTACGGAGCGCATCACTCGACCCGTGTTGGCTACCCGATCGTCATCCCCGGCTCATCCGGTCATCGCGCCCGGCCGTGCGAACGGATGCCGGACTCCGGGTCACTGGGTGCCGAGGACGTCGACCACGAAGCGGAGGGGGCCGGTGGGCTTGCCGGAGCTGGCGTCGTCGCCGTAGGCCAGGTTGGACGGGATGTCGAGCTGGACGCGGCTGCCGACCTTGATGCCCACCAGGCCCTGGTCCCAGCCCGGGATCACGTTGCCCGTGCCGAGGGCGAAGGAGAAGGCCTCCTTGCGGCTCCAGGACGAGTCGAACTCCTTGCCCGTGGTGTACGAGACGCCGACGTAGTTGACGGTGATCGTCTGGCTGTTGGCGGTGACCGGGCCGGTGCCCTCGATGAGGGTGTTCTTCACGAGGCTGGTGAGGCCGCCGCTGCCGGCCGCGACCGTCGGCTTGGTGGACAGGGCCGGGTCGGCGCCCGGGGGGACCGGCGGGAAGGCGCCGGTGCCGGGGGCGGTGCCCGGGGTCGAGTCGTCGTTCGCGCTGACCGACAGCCAGACCACACCGGCGATCACGACGATGACCACGACCGCCACGATGCCCGCGATGCCCCAGTCCCGGCGGCGTTTCGCCCGCTCAGCGGCGCGCTGCTGGGCGGCCCGGGCGGCGGCCTTCTGCTGGGTCTTGGACAGGCGGGCGGGGGCGGTGGCGCGATCGTTCACGCGCTACACGGTACGACATCGGCGGGCTCAGAGGCGAAGGTCCCGCCAGGCCAGGTGGAGTCCCTTGCCGATGTCGATGGTGCGGCCCTCGATGCCGGGCTGGTCGTCGAGCAGGGACAGGAAGTCGGCCACCTCGGCGGGGTGGGACAGGACGTTGTCGATGGCCATCACGCCGCCCGGGCGCAGGACGCGCAAGGGGTGGGGCCACCAGCGCGGGTACTCGGTGCGCTCCGCGTCCAGGAACAACAGGTCGACGCACGCGTCGGGCAGGCCGGCGAGGAAGCGGCCGCCGTCGGCGCGGTGCAGGCGTACCGTCTCCCGGCGCCCGGCCCGCACGAGGTTCGCCTCCGCGGAGGGGTCGAGAGCCACATCGACGCTCGTGAGCCGGCCGCCGGTGCGGGTGAGGGCGTCGGCGAGCCAGATCGTGGAGTATCCGTTGGACGTGCCGATCTCGATCGCGTTGCGCACTCCGGCGATCTGCACGAGGGACCACAGCAGCCCGGCGCTGGCCGGCTCCAGGTTGCGGCGGGTCAGCAGCCGGTCGTCCTGGGTGGCGTCGAAGGCCACGCCGTCGGCGTACAACTCGTCGAGCAGGTCCCGCAGCGCCGAATCCATGGGCGAGAGGATAAGGGCAGGCCGGTCACCACGCGAATCGTTCGCGGTGCAGGCGCGGGCCGGGCACACCCACGCGTCGCGCGGCGCGCAGCACGGCGTCCGTCCAAGGATCCGGGCCGCAGACGTACACGTCGTGGTCGGCCAGATCCGGCGCCAGTGAACGCAGCGCGGCGAGGTCGTCGTAGTCGCCGTAGCCGACGGGCAGCCACGAACCGGCCGAGGCGCGCGGGCCGACGAGCGGCACCAGCCGGACGCCGCGATCGCGGGCGAGCCACTCCAGTTCGGGCAGGAAGGCCACGTCGTGCGGGTGGCGCGTGCGGTACACCAGCGTCGCCTTGCCCTGGCCGTAGGGCAGGTCCCAGAGCAGGGCCAGCAGCGGGGTCACGCCGACGCCGCAGGCGAACATGGTGACCGGGCCGCCGGAGTAGGTGTCCTTGGTCATCCGGCCGTACGGGCCCTCGATGAGCACGCGGGTCCCCGGGCGCAACGCGGCGATGCGCAGGGTGCCCGCGCCGATCACCTTCACCGTGATGCGCAGCCTGTTGCGGCTCGGCGGGCCGGAGAGGGAGAACGGCTTGCCGTGCAGGGCGCCGTGGCCGTCGAGGAAGCGCCACACGAAGTACTGCCCGGCGCGGGCCGGCAGGCGGTCGAGGCGGCGGCCGCGCAGGTACACCGAGACGAGCTCCGGCGCCTCCTCGACGACGCGGTCGACGGTGAGCCGGTGCCGCAGCGTCCGCCAGACCGGCAGGCCGAGCCGGAACACCACGGTGGACAGCGCCGCGGCCGCGTACATCGGCCACCAGAAGGCCTTCGCCGCCCGGCCGCCGAAGTCGCTGCCCAGCCAGAGCTCGTGCGGCACGGCCAGGGCGATCCCGGCGTACGCGTACAGGTGCAGCAGGTGCCACGACTCGTACCGCATCCGCCGCCGCACGAACCGGGCCGAGGTCACCATCACCAGCGCGAGGGCGGCGAACCCGTGCAGCGCCGTCCACATGCCGGGGTGACGACGCCAGGAGCGTCCACAGTTGACGGACGGGGTCGGTGCCGGACCGCTCGGCGTAGGCCACGAGCGCCAGGCCCACGTGCGCGACCAGGAGCACGAACGAGCCGCCGCCGGTCCAGCGGTGCCAGCGGCCGAGGGCGTCGCGGCCGAACGCGCGCTCGACCCACGGGATGCGGGCCATCAGCAGCACCTGCAGGAGCAGCAGGTCGGTCGACCACAGCGCGGCGAGCCGTCCCGCGGCCGCGAGCCCACCCGGCGCCGTGGCCAGGCCGCGCTGCCAGAGCCACGTCACGACGGCCAGGCTGATGGCCGCGAAGAGCTTCGCCGCGGTTCGCACGGCTGCTGACGGTACGAATGCGGCGGTTGTCTCGACAGCCTTTGTGAACTAGTCCTCGGAATGCCGAAAAGCGTTATCGGGCAACGATCGGCACCTTGGTCAATGCATCGCCGCGGCGAGGGTGCTGTCGCGGCAGTCGAGGGGGAGCACCGTGTCGAGCGTGGTGCCCTCGCCCGGGGTGCTGCGCACGGTCATCCGGCCGCCGAGGGCCTCGCAGCGGTCCCGCAGGCCGAGCAGCCCCGAGCCCTTGGCCGCGTCCGCGCCGCCGCGGCCGTCGTCGCACACGGAGAGGTGCACCTGCTCCGGGTCGGTCTGCACGGTCACGCAGACGGTGGAGGCGCGGGAGTGCTTGGCCGCGTTGGTCAGCGCCTCGGAGGCCACGTAGTACACGGCGATCTCGATCGGCTCGGATATCGGGTGCCCGACGTGCAGGTTGACCTGGACCGGCAGGGTGCTGCGCCGGGCCAGGGTCTTCAGCGCGGGCCCGAGGCCGCCCTGGGCCAGGATCGCCGGGTGGATGCCCCGGGCCAGCTCGCCGAGGCTGTTGTAGATGCCGTTCAGGGCGTCGGCGGCGCCCGCGAGGACCCGCTCGCACTCGGCGCGGTCGTCGAGGTCGGCAGCCATCGCGGTGCGCAGTTCGAGCACCAGCGAGACGATCCGCTGCTGGATGCCGTCGTGCAGGTCGCGCTCGATCTGGCGGCGGGCCTTGTCCGCGGCGGAGACCAGCCGGACCCGGGACGCGTCGAGCTGGGCCCGGCTGTCGGCGTTGGCGATGGCGCAGCCGACGAGCTCGGTGAAGCCGACCAGCCTGGCCTCGGCGTGGTCCGGGACGCCGAACCGCTCGGTGGACATGACGATGGCGGCGCCCCACAGGCTGTTCTCGACGCGGATCGGCGCGCCCGCCCCGGCGTGGAAGCCGCGCTCGCGCAGGCCGGCCGCGAACGCGCCGGTGGCCTCGTCGTAGTTGGCCACCCGGGCCGGCCGCCCGGTGCGCCGGACCGCGTTGGACACGTTGTCGCCCTCGATCGGGACGCACTCGCCCAGGCTCATGTCGGCGCCGAACTGGTCGCGGCCGGCCAGCGACGTCACGGTGCCGTTGTCCTCGTAGCGCACGAGCAAGCCGGCGTACCCGGGGAAGAGCCGCTGCAGCTCCAGGGTCACCGCCGCGAACACCTCGGCCGGGGAGCCGCCCGCCGCCACCAGCGTCGCGACCCGGCGCAGGGCCGCCTGCTCGGCCAGCAGCGCCTCGGTCTCCCGCTGGTGGCGGGCCGCCTCGGCCGCCCGGCTGCGGGCCAGCCGCGACAGGCTGCCGACGAACAGGGCGGCCAGGCAGAACGAGAGCCCGATCTGCAGGTCCCGCTCGAGCGAGAACCGCGGCCCGCCGGCCACCGCCACCTCGTAGAAGTTGTGGGCCGCGGTGCTCATCAGCGCGGCCCCGACGCCGACCGCCGGCCCCCAGACCGCCGCCACCAGCAGGATGCCCAGCAGGTAGATGCCGGCCCGCCGGGGCTCCCCGGGCGGCGTGACGATCGAGAAGGACACCAGCGTCTCGGCGGCGATCAGCACCGCCGCCGTCGCGAGGCCGTACCCGGCGGGCGGCGGGCGTTCCGGAAACAGGAGGGACGCCAGGTTCCGCAGCCGGGATCGGAAAAGCTGCCGCATCCCTCATGCCTACCGCGGACCGGCGTTTCAAACCTCTCCTCGAGCGCTTCCATCGGCCCCGGCGACGAGGTCGGCAACCGTTCTTGAGACTTTTCGGGGTGCTCCCGCTGCCGAAACGCTGCAAGGTTCAACCGTCGTTGCAGCGGTACGATGCAGATGTATGACCTTCGTACCTGAGTCCTGTGAGCTGCTCGCGTTCGGGGAGCCGACGCATCTGGAACCGGCCTTCGGGCACCGGCGCAACGAGATGCTCGCCGAACTGGCCGGGCGCGGGTTCCGCGGCATCGCGCTGGAGAGCGACCGGGTCGCCGCGCTGGCCGTCGACGACTACGTGCGCGACGGGATCGGCGACCTCGACACAGTGCTGCGGGACGGCTTCTCGCACGGGTGGGGCGCCCTCGCGCCCAACCGTGAGCTCGTCATCTGGATGCGTGAGTACAACGCGTCCCGCCCGGTGCGTGAACGGCTGGTGTTGCACGGGTTCGACGCGCCCACCGAGAACATGAGCGCTCCGAGTCCGCGCGGCTATCTGGAGTACACGTGCGGCGTTCTCGGTTTGGATCATGACATCGCGGCGCTGGCCGGGGACGACGAGCGGTGGTCGCACACCGAGGCCGTGCTCGACCCGGCGCGGTCGCCCGGCGCCACGCCCGACGCGGCCGAGCTGCGCCGGCTGGCCGACGAGCTGTGGACCGAGCTGCACATGCGGGCCACCGCGACGGAGGCCTGGCGGCGGGCGCGCATCCACCTGCGCGCGGCGATCGGACTGCTGCGCTACCACCGGGCCTGCGCGGTGACCGGCCTCGAGCAGAGTGTCCGCGTGTCCCGGCTGATGGCGGTGCGCGACGTGCTCATCGCGGAGAACATCCTGGATCTTCGAGACACCCCGATCCTGTTGTACGGCCACAACCTGCACCTGCGCCGCACCCCGAGCCGCTGGCAGCTGGGCGAGCTCGACCTGAGCTGGAGCGGCGCCGGGACGATCGTGGCGCCGCTGCTGGGCGCGAAGTACTCGGTCATCGCGGGCAGCCTCGGCCGCAGCGTGGCGATCGGGCTCGGCGAGCCCGAGCCGGACACCTACGAGGCGCAACTGGCGCCCGGGTGTACCGCGACGGCCGACGTGCCGGCCGCGCGGACGCGCACCGACACCGAACCGCGCCAGGGGTACTTCCCGCTCGACGCGGACACGATCGCCGGCGTGGACCAGGTCCTGCACATCCCCTGACGGGCGGCGAACGTCAGGGCGTCGAGATCGCGCCGACCATCTCGCCGACGGTGCGGTCCGGCATGGCCCGGGCCACGTCGGCCAGGGCGACGATGCCCACCAGGTCGTGGCCGTCGATGACGGGCAGGCGCCGCACCTTGTGCTCCGTCATGGTGCGCAGGATCTCCTGGGCGTCGTCGTCGGCGCCGATTGTCACCGGCTTGCCCTCGGCGAGGTCCGCGGCGGTCATGCCGGCCGGGTCGCGACCCGCGGCGATCGCCCGGATCACGATGTCGCGGTCGGTGACCATGCCCATGAGCCGGTTGTCGTCGCCGCAGATGGGCATCGAGCCGATGCCGAGGTCGGCCATCATCCGCGCCGCGTCGGCCAGGGTGTCGTGCTCGCCGACGCACGCGCAGTCGGCCGTCATGATCTCTCGGGCGGTGGTCATGGCTCCTCCTCCAGCTCGATTACTCTCAGTCACCGTCTACCCACTGCGGGGCCGCTCACACGAAGGTGTGTCGCGCGACGGCCCACGGGTAGCAGGAGCCTTCATGAGCACCAGAGGCATCGCGGCGCCGGGCATCATCCTGGGCGTCGGGCTTGGCGGCTTCGTCGACGGCATCCTGCTGCACCAGCTGCTGCAATGGCACCACCTGCTGACCGGGCGGGTCTCCGCCGACACCGTGTCCGGGCTGCGGATGAACACCCTCGGCGACGGCTTCTTCCACACGTTCACCTGGCTGGCGGTGCTGATCGGGCTGGCCATGCTGTACTCCCGCGTCACCCGCGAACGTGCCCAGCTGTGGGCGTCCCGGGTCCTGTGGGGCTGGATCGTGGCCGGCTGGGGCCTGTTCAACCTCGTCGAGGGCCTGATCGACCACCAGATCCTCGGCATCCACCATGTGCGCAGCGGACCCGGGCAGCTGTGGTGGGACCTGGGCTTCCTCGCGCTCGGCGCGGTGCTGGTCGGGATCGGCCGGCTGCTGCGCCGCCCGGACCCGGCCCGGTGAACCACACCCACGCCGGCACGCTGCCGTTGCTCGTCGTGGCGGCCGCGGTGGGCTACGAGACCCTGGCCCTGCTCACCGGGCCCAGCCGGCGGACGCTGGTCTTCCTGGCCGGCTGTACCCTCGTGGTGGCCGGGCTCGATCCCGCCGTGTCGCCGTGGCCGGCCGGGGACCTGCGCACGCACATGCTGCAGCATCTGCTCACCGGCATGCTCGGCCCGCTCGCGCTCGTCCTCGGCGCGCCGGTCACCCTGCTGCTGCGCACGCTCCCGCGGCGCGGCGCCCGGTCCCTCGGCCGGATGCTGCGCGCCGGGCCGGTGCGCGCGGTGGCCGATCCGTGGGTCGCGCTCGCGCTCAGCACCGGCGGGCTGGTCGTGCTCTACTGCACGCCGCTCTACGCCGCGGCCGCCGCCGACCCCGGCCTGCACGGGCTGCTCCACGTGCATTTCCTGCTCAGCGGGTACCTCTTCGCGTGGGTCGTCGCCGGCCCGGACCCGGGCCCGCACCGGCCGCCGGTGCCGATGCGCCTGGTCGTGCTGGGTGTCGCGGTGGCCGTGCACGCGAGCCTGGCCCAGTTGATGTACGCCGGGATCCTCGTCGACCTGCCCGTGCCCGATGCCGAGCGGCGGGGCGCGGCCGAGTTGATGTACTACGCCGGCGACATCGCCGAGCTGCTCGTCGCCGGGGCGCTCGTGGCCTCCTGGCGACCGGTTCCGCGGCGCGCGGCAGGGGTCGTTAAGCTCCCGCGGTGACCGTTGCGCCCGTCGAGTACAACGTCTGGTACATCATCGGCGTCTTCATCGCCAACGGCATCGGATGCGTGCTCGCGGTCTTCGCCCTGGTGCGGATGACCGACGAACGGCGCTCCACCGGCAACCGCGCGTTCCTCGTCGTCGCGGCGGCCTGGGGCCTGATCGAGACCGCCCGCGACGATGCGCTGTTCGTGCTCGCGACGGCGGTACACCTGCGCGACGACGGCGTGCGCTTCTTCCTCGCGCCGGGCCTCGGGCTCACGGTGCTGTCCATGCTCATCGCGATCGCCGTGCTCGGCATCGCCGCCGCCCGCCCCCGGCCACTGTGGACGATCATCGCCGGGGTGACCGTCGGGCTGCTCACCGCCGCGATGGTGGTGCAGTCGGTGCTGTCGGCGCGCACCGGGTACGCCGTCTCGATCGACGTGCCGGCCGCGGTGGCCATCGCGGCCGGGCTCGCCGTCGTCACCTCGGCGTCGGTGTTCCTGGCGACCGGCGCGACGGCCCGCCGGCGGATGTCGGTCCCGATCATGGTGCTGGCGGTGTGCATGACCGCGGCGCAGTACCTCCTCGCCGGGGAGATCCTCACCGACCTGTCCTCGGTCGTCGACAGCGAGATCGGCGTCGGCGCGATCGAGGTCATCTTCATCTCGGCGGCCACGTTCTTCGTGCGCACGCTCGGCCTGACCGTCGTGAGCATGACCGACGAGGGCCGGGTCGACCAGCCGGCCTCGCCCGACCTCTTCTAATCCCAGATCTCAGCGATGTTGATGCCGCCATTGAGAAAATCAAGGTTTGAGCGTTGACTGCTTGAGATTCTGAAGGTACAAATGATTTGTGGAATGGCAGGAGCTGACGGATCTGACCCGGGGGCAACCGTTCACCGTCGAACGGGTCCGCCTCGCCGGCAGCGGCATCGCGATCGAGGGCCAGTTCGAGCCGCCGCAACTGGCCCAGCTCGGCCTGGACGACCAGGTCTTCGTGGCCGCGTTCGTCCGCGCCCACGGCTCGATCAAGGAGATGGAGCGCATCTTCGGGGTCAGCTACCCGACGATCAAGGCGAGGCTGAACCGCATCGCCGAACGCCTCGACTTCGCCGAACACCTCGAGGTCGCCGAGCCCGCCGCGGCCCCGGCCGAGGCCGACGTCGTCGACCGCCTGCAACGCGGCGAGATCAGCGTCGAGCAGGCCCTGGCCGAACTGGAGCGGTCCCGATGATCCCGCAACTCATCACGCTGCGGTACCGCCGCCCCGACCACCGCTGGCGCCGGCTGTACGTCCCGGTGCTCCCGCTCGTCCTGCTCCTCTCGCCACTGCTGATCCTGGCCGCGATCGGCGGCGTGATCGCCTGCGTCATCTTCAGGATCGACGCGCTGGGCGCCCTGCGCGGCGCCGGCCGGGTCTTCTGGGCCCTGCCCGGCAGCCGCTTCGACCTCGACGACGGCCGGTTCGGCCTCGAGGTACACGTCATCTGAGTCAGACAATGGGGGACCAACTCGTGCACGAGCAGCGCCGCCGCATCCTGGACATGCTCGCCGAAGCCAAGATCACCGCGGATGAGGCCGAGCGCCTCATCGCCGCGCTCGACAAGGAGCAGCCGCCCGCGCCCGCCTCGCCGAAGGGCCGCCCGAAGTACCTTCGCGTGCTCGTGCACGCGGACGACAGTACAACCGAGGGAACCACCCGCATCAATGTCCGTGTCCCGCTCCAGCTCCTGCGGGCCGGCGTGCGGCTCACCAGCCTCATCCCCCCGGTCGCGCTCGAACGGGCCAACACCGAGCTGGAGAAGAACGGCGTCCCGATCGACCTCACCCAGCTCAAGCCGCAGCAGCTCGAGGAGCTCATCGACCAGCTCGACGAGGTCAGCATCGACGTCGACGACCCCGGCGCCAAGGTCAAGGTCTTCTGTGAGTGACGAGCCGGACGCGAGCACCTGATGCTGATCGCCAGACTCCGCCGGACCGCGATGACCTGGCGCACGGGCATCCTGATCGCGGCGCACACCTTCGCCATGGCCGTCTACCGCCGCAGGGCCGTCTGAGCTTGCATCCGGTACCGCGGTACAGGCTTACCGTCGAGCCATGGACGCACCCATGGAAGCACCTGATGCCTGTACGCTGCCGACCGCCGAACAACCGTTGCGGCTCGCCGAGTTCGACGCGCTGTTCGCCAGAGCGCTGCGCTCCGTCGAGGTTTTCGGGGCCACGCGGGCCCGGATGGTGTTCGCCGGGCCCGAAGACCTCGAAGACACCGTGAGGGACCTTGCCGCACGCGAGGCCGCCTGCTGTTCGTTCTTCGCGTTCACGGTGACGCCGGGGCGCGGCGGGGTCGCGCTCGACATCGAGGTGCCGCCGCGGTACGGCGACGTGCTCGAAGCCCTCGTCCAGCGGGGATCTACACTCGGCGGGTGCTCGAGCTTGACCGGTTGAAGATCGGCTACGGGGACCGGGTCGTCATCGAGGAGCTCAGTCTCGCCATCGGCGCCGGGGAGGGCGTCGCGCTGCGCGGGCCCAACGGGATCGGGAAGTCGACGGTGCTGCGCTGTGTGGCCGGGCTTCTCGCGCCGGCCGAGGGCGTCGTCACGGTCGACGGGGAGCGGGCTGATGAGCGGAGTGCGAGCTTCCGCCGTACCGTTGCCGCGCTTTTGGAAGCCCCGGCCTGGTATCCCGGATTGTCCGCGCAGGAACACCTGACGCTGGTCCGCCTGGCCAACGCGCCGGTGGGGGCCGAGTGGTTCGCGGAGGGGGAGCTCGCCGCACGGCTGGGGGTGGACGAGTTCGCCGACGCCACGCCGGGCAGTCTCTCGTCGGGGCAGCGGCAGCGGCTCGCGCTCGCGATGGTGCTCGACCGGCCGAGCCGGCTGCTGCTGCTCGACGAGCCGGAGCGGCACCTCGACCAGGCGGGGCGGGCTACGGTCGCGGCGCTCATCGACGAGTACCTGGCGAAGGGCGGCGCCGCGCTGCTCGCCTCGCACGATCCGACCGTCACCGGCGGCTGTGAGGTCGTCGAGCTGGGGCACGACTGGGTCGAGGACGAGTGAAGGCCGGGCCGGTCCGCCGGTACATCCGCCAGCGTCAGCGCGCCGCCGGGGGAGGGTCCGACCGCTTCGAGACCATCTACACCCTGGCGCTGCTGGTGGCGATGGTCGGGTACATGATCTGGGCCCAGCTGCAGTCCATCCTCAGTGGACAGACGACGGCCCCGCCCGGGGTGCGCGAGGGTGTGGTGCTCGCGGCCGGGCTCGCGTGGACGGCCGCGCTGCTGGCGATGTCGGCCGCGCTCGGGCCAGTGTCGACGTCCGCGCCGGCGCTGCAATGGCTGTTCACCGCGCCGCTGGACCGGCGGGCGCTGCTCACCCCGGGTGCCGCGCAGGTGCTCGGGATCGGGCTGCTCGCCGGGCTCGCGCAAGGGCTGCTCACCCTCACACTGTCCACTGTGGGCGCCGGGGCGGTGCTCGCCACCGCGGTCGCGGGCGGCGTGCTGGTGCTCGGCGGCGCCGCGCTCGTGCAGTCCGCGTCCCGCCGCCCCGCGCGCCGGCTCTCCGCGACGGCGACGGTCGTGGCCGTCGCGGCCGCGGTCGTCGGGGTGCTGTCGGCGACCGGCACCCCGGTCGGCGTCGTCGCCGCGACCGGCCCGTGGGGGTGGCCGTTGCTCGCGGGCCGGCACGAGTGGATCGCGATCCTGGTCGCGCTGGCCGCCCTCGGGATTCCGATTCCGCTCTGGTACCGCCTGCGCTCCCTCACCCTCGCCAACCTCACCGACGCCGCGCAGAGCAGCGGGGCCGCCACCGCCGTGTTCTTCACCCTCGACCCGGGCCTGGCCTCGCGCGCCGCCGAGGACCGCCGGTGGCGCGGCCGCCGGCTCGGCCCCGACAAGCTGCTCCGCCTCCCCGGCCGCTGGGCCGCGACGGGCCAGGACCTGCTGCTCGTGGCCCGCTCGCCGGTCCGCCTGCTGCTGTCCGCCGCCCTCACCACGGTGCCGGTCCTCGCCACCGGGCTGCCGGTGTCACGCTGGGTGATCGCCGCGGCCTGGTTGCTGTGCGGGATTTTCGGAGCCTCCGCCGGTACTGCCAATGCTCGCCGGGACCGCGACGACCCCTCCCTCGCGCGGTTGCTCGGCCTCACCGACGGCCAGCTGTTCACCGGCCGCGTCGCGGTGCCGGTGCTGGTGTGCACCGCATGGTCCACGATCGCCATGACCGCCGTCGGCGCCCAGACCGGCGGCCCCCTCGGCACCTGGGCCCTGCTCGGCGTCTGCGCGGGCCCGGGCCTGGCCGCGGGCGCCCTGCGCTCGGCCCGCCGCCGCCAGGTCCGCCACGACACCGCCCCGGTGGTCTCCCCGATGGGCGGCATGATGCCCACGGGTCTGTTCGTGTGGCTGGGCGCGGGCGTCGACGTGGCGCTGATCGCCCTCTGGCCGGCCCTGTTCGCGATCGTCACCAAACACCCGGAAGCCGCGCTCACGACCCAGATCCTGCTCTCCGCCGGCACCCTGGGCGGCATGATCGTGGCCGGCCGCCGCAGCTAGCCGATCCGCGCAACATAGGCAACCGCGGGACCAAAGTGCGTGACCGTTACCGATGCCGCCGGCCGCGGGCGCCACGTAGACAGGCACCATGACGACAGCCGACGGCCCGGTCACCGCCCACGACATCGCGCTGCTGCACGACGCCCTCGACGCCATCGGCATCGACGTCGACGAGACGGAACGGGCCGGCGGGCAGGCCGGGCCGACCACCCGCGCGGCGGTGGCCCGGCTGCACGCCCTGCTCGGCCTGCCGGCCGGCGGCGACATCGACCGCACCACGATCGAGCTGGCCCGGGGTGCCCTCGCCCGGCTCGGCAACGGCCGGGCCGTGGATCCGGGCGAGAACCAGTCCGTGGTGGAGGGCTCGGTGCACGACGGCGACGGTGCACCGATGGCCGGCGTCACCGTCGTGGCGTTGCGGCGCGGGCTGCGCGACGCGGCCGAGCTCGGCCGGGCGGTCACGGACGGACAGGGCCGCTACTCGATCGCCTATCAGGCTGAGGCCGCCGTCGACCTGCAACTCGATGTGCTCGACGCAGGCGGCACGCGGCTGTTCCGCTCGGAGGTCCGGCACCGGGCCGGCACCCGGGCCGAGATCGTCCTGGCGCTGGGCGCCGACGGTCGCACCGAGCCGCCCGAGGCGGTGCGGGTCGCCGACGCCGTCCGCGGTCTGCTCGGCCCGCTGCGGCCCGAGGAGCTCGCCGAGAACGAGCAGCACCGCGACCTGAGCTACCTCGCCGAGGCCACCGGGTTCGCCCGCGAGCACCTGGCCTTCTACACCGTCGCGGTCCGCCTGGCCGGGCTCACCGCGCTGCCCTACGAGCTGTTCTACGCCCTGCTGCGCCAGGACGTCCCGGCCGACGCCGAGGTGATCGTGCTCGCCGCGACCGGCGGCGGCGCCGACCTCGACCGCAACGCCGCCGCCCTGCTGCGGGCCGTCTACGCGGCCCGGCCGGAGGTGCGCGCGACCGCGGTCGGGCACGCCGTGCGCGAGGGCATCCTGGCCCCCGGCTACGCCAAGCGCGCCCAGGCCGACCTGGCCAAGCTCACCACCCTGGCCGGCAAGGCGGCGCTGACCGTGCCGCTGCGGACCAACAAGACGCCGATCGGCACCGTCCTGGACGCGGCCGGCCTCCCGGGCGCGAAGCAGGAGCTGTTCCTCACCCTGTTCCGCGGCTCGAACGACCCCAGCGAGGAATTCTGGGCCGACCTCGCCACCCGCCCCGAGTTCGGCGCGACCGACGTCGCCACGCTGCGGTTCGCCACCACCGTCGGCGAGGCGACCCGGGGCCACCTGCCGCTGATCACCTACCTGCTCGGGCGCCGCCAGGCCGGGCAGTTCCCGCACACCCGCGACCTGGCCCGGCTCGACGCCGCCGGGTGGAAGGCGATCGTGCTGGGCACCGGCGGCGGCCCGGTGATCGGGGTGCCGCCGAACCTGACCGCGCAGGACCCCGATCAGGCCGTCGAGGCCTACACCCGGGTGCTGGAGCGCACCTTCGAGCGGCTGCACCCGACCACCGCGTTCTCCGCCCGGCTGGCCGCCGACCCGGCCCCGCCGCTGCCGGCCAAGGCCCTCGTCACCGGCTTCCTCGACGCCCAGCCCGGGTTCAACCTGCTGCGCTCCGACGTGGACCGGTTCATCAAGGACAACCCCGCCGCGGTACGCCCGGCCGACCGCCCCGCCGTGCGCGAGGCCCTCCTGACCGGCCAGCGGGTCCTCAAGCTCACCGGCCGGTACGCCACCGCCCGGGCCCTGCTCGCCGACGGGCTGCACTCCGCGCAGCGGGTCTACGCGATGGGCGGCGCCGCGTTCCGGCAGGCCTACGGCGCCCGCCCGGAGATCGGCCCGGCCGAGGCGGACCGGATCTTCCGCGCCGCCGAGCAGACCTACGGACTGGCCCTGACCGTCGCCATGAACTTCAACGGCCAGCTCGCCGGGGTCAGCCCGGCCGCCGCCCAGCAGCCCGCCCCGGTTGTCGGCGAGGACTTCCCCAACGTGCAGACGCTGTTCGGCTCGCTCGACCTGTGCGCCTGCGAGCACTGCCGCTCGGTGCTCGGGCCGTCCGCGTACCTCGTCGACCTGCTGCACTTCCTCGGCCAGCGCAAGATCGCCGGCGGGTCGGTCAAGTCCGCGCTGCTGTCCCGCCGGCCCGACCTCGCCCAGATCGAGCTGAGCTGCGCCAACTCCGGGACCGTGCTGCCTTACCTGGACCTGGTCAACGAGCTGCTCGAGGACGCGGTCGCCCCGCCCGCGAACCCCGCGGCGGCCGCCCGGGCCCGGCAGACCACGCTGAGCACCGACGAGCTCAACGCCCACCCGGAGCACGTCAACAACGCCGCCTACGCGAAGCTGGCCGGGGCGGTCTTCCCCTGGGGGCTGCCGTTCGACCTGCCGCTGGCCGAGGCCCGCACCTACCTCGGCCTGCTCGACACCGACCGCCCGGCGCTGCGCCGGGTGCTCACCCCGCCGGCCGCGCCCGGGTCGCCGGCGTCGGTCACCACCGCCGTGGAGACCCTCGGGATGTCCGCCGTCGAGGCCGACATCATCGTCGCCGGGCCGCTCGTGGCCGGGCGCAAGCCGTGGGACCACTGGGGCCTGGCCGAGACCGGCAACGCCGTGCGCGACCCGGTGCAGACCGCGACCGTGGTCACCGGCGGCTGGCTCGAGGTGCTGGCCCGCGTGCGGATCCTGCTGCACCGGGCCGGGCTGACCTACCGCGAGCTGACCCGGCTGCTGAACACGACGTTCGTCAACCCGGGCAAGGCGGTGACGATCACCGTGAACCCGCCGGACTCCTACGACCTCGGCGACATGCGGCTCACCGGCCTCACCCCGGACTTCCTGGCGCGGCTCAACCGGTTCGTGCGCCTGCAGCGGCGCCTCGGCTGGGACGCCTACGACACCGACGCCGCCATCGCCGCCCTGCAGCCCGCGGCCCCGGCCGGCCTGCCCCGGCTCAACCCGCTCCTGCTGCGCCAGCTCGCCGCGGTGACCACCGCTGCCCGCCGGTTCGGCATCCGGCCGCTCGCCGCCGTCGCGCTGTTCGGCCGGCTCGACACCCGCGACGTGCCCCCGGTCCCCGGCGAGCCCGCGCCGCGCCCCAGCCTGTACCGGCGGCTGTTCGCGAACCCGGCCGTCACCAACCCGGTCGACCCGGTGTTCACGCTCGACGCGGCCGGCACCGAGATCGCCGCCATCGCGACGAACCCGCAGCTGGCCGACCACCGCCCGCCGCTGCTGGCCGCGCTGGAGCTCGCCGACGACGAGCTGATGACCGCGGCCGGGGCGTTCACCGACGGCCGGCTCACCGTGGCCGGGCTGTCGGCGCTGCACCGCCACGCCGTGCTCGCCCGCGGCCTCGGCCTGTCGATGGGCGAGCTCGCCACCATGCGGGCGCTGGCCGAGCGCCCGGCCGGCAGCGCCGCCCAGCCGATCGACCCGTTCGACCCGGCCCGGCCCGAGGCCCTCGAGGAGTTCGCGGCCGAGGTCGACCGGGTCCGCCGCAGCGGCTTCGGCATCGGCGGGCTCGACGGGCTGCTGCGCGGTACCCCGGCGCAGGACGGCCCGGACGACGTCACGATCGGCACGCTGCTGCGTTCGGTGCGGGCCAAGCTGGCCAAGCTGCGCACCGAGGCCGTCGCGGGCGACGATCCGCGCGGCGAGCACGTGCGCCGGGTGCTCGGCGGGCTGCTCGCGGACGCGGCCGTGACCGAGCTGCTGCGCCTGCTGGCCGGCGAGTCGCCTCTGCCGGAGGACGCCCAGCGGCAGCTCATCGCCAGCGCCCTCGGCCCGTTCGTCGACGTCCCGGCCGTGCAGGCGGCCCTGGTCGGCAGCGGGGCGCTGCGGCCCGGGAAGGAGCGCTACGAGTACGTGCTGGCCCGCCTCGACCAGCACACCGTGCGCGACCAGGGCACGAGCGTGGTCACCCAGGAGCTCGCCGACGCCCTCGGCCTGCCCACCGCCGTCGTCGCGACCCTCGTCGGCGACTGGTTCCGGGCATTCGGCGACAAGGCCCAGACCCTGCTCAGCGAGCTGCTGGCGCTGCCGGACATCGCCCGGGAGCCGGCCGCCGAGGAGCAACCGGTGACGCGGGCCGAGCCGGGGTTCGCCCCGTACTTCGACGCCTACCACCGCCTCGCCAAGGTGGCCCGGGTCGCGGCCGGATTCCGGCTCACCGCGGCCGACGTGACCTGGCTGCACCCGAACGGGGTGGAGGCCGGCTGGCTCGACCCGGCGGCCCTGCCCAGCACGCCGGTGGCGGCGCCCGAGGGCCGGTACGCGGGCTGGCGCCGGCTCGCCGAGGCCGCCGAGCTGCGGCCGCTGCTCGGGCCCGGCGGCGCGGTGACGGACCTGCTCGACCTCGCCCGCGACGGCGCCCCCAAGGCGCAGTACCTGGCCGTGCTCGCCGAGCGGACCGGCTGGCCGGCCGAGAACCTGCGGGTGCTGACCGGCGACCCGGCCAAGCCCGACGACACCGGGCTGCTGAACTTGGCGTACCCGGCGCAGTACCGCAGCGAAATCGCCCTGGCCCGGCTGGCCCCGGCGCTGGCCGCGCTCGACCGGCTCGGCGTCGCGGCCGGCGAGGTGGCGGGCTGGCTCGGCGCCACGGTGACGGCGGCCCAGGCGACCTCGATCCGGCAGGCGGCCAAGGCCCGCTACCCCGCACAGCAGTGGCCGGAGGTCGCCAAGCCGCCCCGGGACGTGCTCCGGGAACGCCAGCGCGACGCGCTGCTGGGCTGGCTGCTGGCCAACCCGCCGGCCGGGGTGTCCCGGTGGTACGACGAAAACGACGTCTACGCCCGGTTCCTGATCGACGTCGCCATGAGCGCCAAGCCGGCCACCTCCCGCATCGTGCAGGCCTCGGCGTCGGTCCAGCTGTTCGTGCAGCGCTGCATCCTCAACCTGGAGCCCGGCGTGCCGGTCGACGCCGGGGCGGACGGCGACTGGCTGCAGTGGCAGTGGATGAGCCGCTACCGGGTCTGGGAGTCCAACCGGAAGGTCTTCCTGTACCCCGAGAACTGGATCGAGCCGGCCCTGCGCCGCGACAAGTCCCCGTTCTTCGCCGACCTGGAGAACGACCTCCTGCAGGGCGAGATCACCAGTGGCACGGCCGAGGACGCGTTCCGCGGCTACCTGGAGAAGCTGCGCGCGGTCGCCCGGCTCAACGTCGTGGGCTACTACCACGAGCCCGGCAACCCGCCGCGGATGCACGTCGTGGCCCGCAAGCCCGGCGTACCGGCCACCTACTACCACCGGATGTGGCTCGACTCGGCCCGCTGGACCGCCTGGACGAAGATCGACCTCGACGTCACCGGCGACCACGTCCTGCCGCAGATCTGGCGCGGCCGCCTGCACCTGTTCTGGGCCGTCATCAACCGCAAGCCCGACCACGTCCAGCCCACGGCGACGATGTCACTGTCCGGCGAGGAGCCGCCGGCCACCCGCGAGCACTACGAGATCAAGCTGTCCTACAGCGAGTTCAAGGACGGCCGCTGGTCGCCGACCGAGACCGTGCCGCAGGCCTACGTGCGCCGGTCGACCGCGATCAGCTCGACGCACGTGGCGCTGCGCACCGCCCAGTACTTCGACCAGCTGCACCTCAACGTGTGCATCAACGGCATGCACCGGGCCCAGTTCGTGTTCCAGGGCGTCGGCAACCCCGTCGAGGTGTACAGCACCGACCCGCCGGACACGCTGGCCGAGATCGACCCCGACACCGACGACATCGGGGTGCTGCCCGCCGAGCGGGTGCTGGCGACGATCAAGCGACCGACCAACAGCCTGCGCCACGGCATGGGGTTCGTGCCGAACCTGCTCGCCCCGTACGCCGCCAACCGGCCCCGCGTCGCGCCGATGACCGCGCTGAGCCGCAACGAGGGCGTGCTCGACAGCATTCAGGTGATGGCCAAGGCGGACAAGTACCGGCTGGTCGTGCCGCACCAGTTCCACCAGTTCGACTCCGCGCTGCCGTTCTTCTACCGCGACCCGAACCGGCAGTACTTCCTCGTGCCGATCTACTACTATCCGCTCGGCCCCGGCTCCTACACCACGTCGCCGCCGCCGTCCGGGTACAGCTACTACTCCTACATCCGCTACCACGCGTTCCCGTTCTACCACGCGTTCGTACCGCTGTTCCTGCGCGAGCTCAACGCCGGCGGCGTCGACCGGCTCTTCGACCGCCGCCTGCAGCTCGACCCGGCCGGCGTTGCCCAGACCACGCCGTTCAACTTCCTGTCGTACTACGTGCCGAACATGATCATCGGGTACATGCCGTCCGAGGGCGTCGACTTCGACAGCAACGCCGGCTACGCGATCTACAACTGGGAGCTGTTCTTCCACGCGCCGTTCCAGATCGGCCGGGCCCTGTCGCGCAACCAGCGGTTCGCGGAGGCGAAGCGGTGGTACGAGTACATCTTCAACCCGGCGAGCACCACCGGCGGCCCGGCGCCGCAGCGGTACTGGGTGACCAAGCCGTTCCACCTGGCCCACACCGCCGACTACCAGAACCAGCAGATCGCACACCTGCTCCAGCTCATCCACGACCGCGACCCGCAGGTCGAGCAGCAGGTCGCCGTCTGGCGGGCCAACCCGTTCGACCCGCACGCCATCGCGGCCCTGCGCCCGGTCGCCTACCAGCGGGCCGTCGTCATGCGGTACATCGACAACCTCATCGACTGGGGCGACCAGCTCTTCCGCCAGGACACCCTCGAGGCCGTCAACGAGGCGACGCAGCTCTACGTCTTCGCCGCCGACCTGCTCGGCCCGCGCCTCGAGCTGCTGCCGCCCCGCGAGGACCCGCCGGCCAAGACGTACGCCGAGATCGAGTCCACCCTCGACGACTTCAGCAACGTCGTCACCGCGGCCGAGAACCTGGTGGCGCCGAGCCAGTCGCTCACCCCGGTCCCGGCCGGGACGCCGAACCTGCCGATCTTCCGCGGCGGGTACTTCGCGATCCCGCCGAACGAGGACCTCCTGCGCTACTGGGACGTGGTCGCCGACCGGCTGTTCAAGGTCCGCAACGGGCTGAACCTCGACGGGGTCAGCCGGCCGCTCGCCCTGCTCGCCCCGCCGATCGACCCGGCGCTGCTGGTGCAGGCCCAGGCGGCTGGGCTCGACCTGAGCAGCGTGGCCGGCGAGACCGGCGGATCGCTGCCGCCATACCGGTTCCGGGTCATCCTGCGCGAGGCGATCGAGCTGGCCGAGTACGTGCGCACGCTCGGCCAGGAACTGCTCGGCGTGCTGGAGAAGCGCGACGCCGACGGCCTGGACCGGCTGCGCGCCGGCGCCGAGGTCGACCTGCAGCGGCGGATGACGGTGCTGCAGGACTACGCGATCGACGAGGCCCAGCACCAGATCGACGCGCTGGTGCGCACCCGCGCCATGGTGAGCACCCGGCAGACGTTCTACCAGGACCGCATGGACACCACGACCAACGACGCCGAGGCGGCCGCGCAGCTGCTCAACACCGAGGGCCTGGTGTCGCAGGTGCTGGCGGGCGCGCTCGACGTCACCGCCGGCGTGGCCCACGTCCTGCCGATGTTCCAGTTCGGCGCGTCCGGCGTCGGCGGCACCCCGCACGCCACGGCGAAGTTCGGCGGCGAGAACGTCGGCCGGGCCGCGAACTCGTGGTCCGCGGTGGCCAAGACCGCCGCGGCGGTGCTGCAGGCCAAGGCCGGGCTGGCCGCCACCGGCGCGCAGTACGCCCGGCGGCAGGACGACTGGCGGCTGCAGTTCGACCTGGCCACCGCCGAGCTCGCCCAGCTCGACACCCAGGACCTGGCGGCCAAGGTCCGCCACGACATCGCGCTGCGCAACCGGGCGAACCACGACACCGTCATCGGCAACGCCAAGGCCGTCGACGAGTACCTGCACACCCGGTACAGCAACGGCGAGCTGTACGAGTGGATGATCGGGCAGACCAGCAGCACGTACTTCCAGGCGTACCAGCTGGCCTACACCGTGGCCCGGCGGGCCGAGCGGGGCATGCGCCACGAGCTCGGCCTCGCCCAGTCCTCGTTCGTGCAGTTCGGCTACTGGGACAGCCTCAAGAAGGGCCTGCTCGCCGGCGACCGGCTGCTGCACGACCTGCGCCGGATGGAGGCCGCGTTCCACACCGACCACGTCCGCGAGCTGGAGCTGACCAAGCACGTGTCGCTGGTACGGCTCGACCCGCACGCCCTGGTCCGGCTGCGGGCCACCGGCGAGTGCCTGGTCGACCTGCCGGAGCTGCTGTTCGACCTGGACAACCCCGGGCACTACCAGCGGCGGCTCAAGAGCGTCGCGGTGAGCGTGCCGTGCGTGGCCGGGCCGTACGCCGCCGTGCCGCTCACCCTGACCCTGCTCGGCAACCACGTGCGGGTCAGCACCGACGTTTCGCCGCAGTACGCCCGGACCTCGGCCGAGGACCCGCGCTTCGCCGACGATCTGGGCGGCGTGGCCACGGTCGTCACCAGCGGCGGGCAGAACGACAGCGGCCTGTTCGAGACGCGGCTCGACGACGAGCGGTACCTGCCGTTCGAACGGGCCGGCGCGATCAGCACCTGGCGGGTCCGGCTCAATCCGGTCTTCCCGCAGTTCGACCCGGCCACGATCAGCGATGTCGTCCTGCACGTGCGCTACACCGCCCGCGACGCCGGCGAGACCCTGGCCGGACCGGCCCGCCAGACGGTGCGGACCCAGCTCAACGACATCGCGCTGGCCGCCGGCCACGCCGGGCTCTACCAGCTGATCAGTGCGCGGCAGCAGTACGGCGGGGCCTGGCACCGATTCCTGTACCCCGGCGAGCGCACCGACCAGGTGCTCGACCTGCCGGTGCGGGCCGACGACTTCCCGATCTTCACCCGCGGCCTGGACCTCACCGCGACCGGCCTCGACGTGTTCGCCAAGCTCACCGGCGGCAGCTACGACCTCGTGCTGACCCGGCCCGGCGGCCCCGAGCTCACCCTCACCCTGCGGGCCGACCCGGCGCTCGGCGGGCTGCACCACGTCGGCACCGCGCTCGCCCCGGCCGTGCCGATCGGGCGCGCCCCGACCCCCGAGCCGTATCCACTGTGGACGGTGAAGGTGCGCCGGACCGGAGCCCCGGACTTCCGCTCGCTCGACCCGGCCGAGATCGACGACCTGGTGCTCGTGGTCCGGTACGAGGTGGCGCCGTGATCGACGACCGCGACCTCGCCTACGTGGTCGGCCGGGTGACCGCCCTCTACGACCCCGACCGCATCTACCTGTTCGGCTCCTACGCCAAGGGCGTCGCCACCGACCGCAGCGACCTCGACCTCATGGTGATCCGCGCCGACGACCTGCCCCGGCGGCTGCGCGGCCGGGACGTCGTCGACGGGCTGTCCGGCCTCGCCATCGGCATCGACCTGCTGTTCCTCACCCCGGACGAGGTCGCGGCGGAGCTGGCCGACCCGTACTCGATCTGCTCCACCATCATGCCGACGGCCCGCGCCGTCTACGAGCGGCCGGCCGCCGGCGGCCGGAGCGTCCGGTGACCGCCGCACCGGCCCTGTCGCTGCCCAAGGGCGGCGGCGCGGTCCGCGGGATCGGCGAGACGTTCGCCACCAACCCGGTCACCGGCACCGGCAAGGTGACCCTGCCGCTGCCGGTCACCCCCGGCCGCGGCGGCTTCGGCCCCGGCCACTCCCTCGGCTACGACTCCGGGTCCGGCACCGGCCCGTTCGGGCTCGGCTGGTCGCTCGGGCTGCCCGCCGTGACCCGGCGCACCGACCGCGGGGTGCCGGTCTACGCCGACGCCGCCGGCAGCGACGTCTTCCTGCTGGCCGGGGCCGAGGACCTGGTCCCCGAGCTGGAGCGGGACGAGGCGAGCGGCGAGTGGCACCCGGTCCGCCTGACCGGGCCGGAGTTCGCCCCCGGCTATCGGATCGAGCGGTTCCGGCCGCGCACCGAGGGCGCGTTCGCCCGGATCGAGCGCTGGACCCGGGTCGGCGACGGCGACACCCACTGGCGGGCGACCAGCCGCGAGAACATCACGACCGTGTACGGCGCCGACCCCGGCTCGCGGATCGCCGACCCGGACGACCCGGCGCGGGTGTTCACCTGGCTGCTCTGCTCCAGCCACGACGACCGCGGCAACGCCATCGCCTACGAGTACAAGGCCGAGGATCTGGCCGGCGTCGACCGCGGTCACCCGGCCGAGACGCACCGCACCGCCGCCGGGGTGGCCGCGAACCGGTACCTCAAGCGCATCCGGTACGGCAACCGGGTCTCGCGCCTGCTCGACCCGGACCTCACCGCGCCCGACTGGGCCTTCGAGGTGGTCCTCGACTACGGCGAGCACGACCCCGGCACACCCACCCCGGCCGAGGACCGCCCGTGGACCTGCCGGGCCGACCCGTCCTCGGCCCACCGCTCCGGCTTCGAGGTCCGCACGTACCGGCTGTGCCGGCGGGTGCTGATGTTCCACCACTTCCCGGACGAGCCGGAGGTCGGCGCCGGCTGCCTGGTCGGCTCCCTGGACCTCGGCTACACCGAGTCGCCGGTGCTGACCCTGCTCACCTCGGCCACCCGCCGCGGGCACCGGCGCTCCGGCGCCGGCTACCTGTCCCGCGCGATGCCACCGGTCGAGTTCGGCTACCAGGCTGCCGAACCCGGCGAGCAGGTCGTCGAGCTCGACCCCGCCTCCCTCGCCGCCCTGCCCGGCGGGGTGCTGCCCGGCCCCGGCCAGCCCGGCGCCCAATGGGTCGACCTCGACGGCGACGGCGTGCCCGGGCTGCTCGTCGAGCACCCTGGGAACGTCCCGGCCTGGCACTTCCATCCCAACCTCGGCGGCGGGCGGTTCGCGCCCGCCCAGCCGGTGCCGGCCCTGCCCTCCGCGCTGGGCCTGGCCGACGGCCGGGCCCGCCTCGTCGACCTGGCCGGGGACGGCCGCCTCGACCTGGTCTCGTTCGCACCCGGCGGGGCCGGGTTCGCCGAGCGCGACGGCGCCGGCGGCTGGGGCCCGTTCACGCCGTTCGCCGCCCTGCCCGCCGTCGACTTCGCCGACCCGAACGTGCGCCTGGCCGACCTCGACGGCGACGGGCTGGCCGACGTCCTGGTGACCGAGCAGGACGGGGCCACCTGGTACCCGTCGCTGGGCGAGGACGGCTTCGGCCCGCCGGCCCGGCTGCCGGCCCACCCGGCGCTGCTGCTCGACGACCGCGAGCAGTCCGTCCACCTCGCCGACATGACCGGCGACGGGCTCGCCGACCTGGTCCGGGTCCGCTCGGGCGAGGTCTGCTACTGGCCCGGTCGCGGGCACGGGCGGTTCGGGGCCCAGGTGGCGATGGCCGCCCCGCCGGTGCTCGCGCCGCCGGCCGAGTTCGACCCGGGCCGCGTGCGGCTCGCCGACGTCGACGGTTCGGGCCCGGCCGACCTGCTGTACCTCGACGGCGACGGGGTCCGGATGTGGCGCAACGAGGCCGGCAACGGCTTCGACGGCGGGCGGCGGCTGGCCGGGTTCCCGCGCCTGGACGCCGGCAGTTCCGCCACCGTCACCGATCTGCTCGGCATCGGTACCGCCCAGCTGGTCTGGTCGACGCCGCTGCCGGGCGACGCCGGGCACCACGTCCGGTACGCCGACCTGACCGGCGGGGTCAAGCCGCACCTGCTCACCTCGGTCCGCAACAACTTCGGCGGGGAGACCCGCATCGGCTACGCGCCCTCGACCGCCTTCCTGCTCGCCGACCGGGCCGCCGGCCGGCCGTGGGCGACCAGCCTGCCGTTCCCGGTGCACGTGGTCGAGCGCTTCGAGATCGTCGACCACGTCGCCCGCAGCCGGTTCGTGACCCGCTACGCGTACCACCACGGCCACTTCGACGGCACCGAGCGCGAATTCCGCGGGTTCGGGATGGTCGAGCAGTGGGACGTCGAGCACCTCGACGCGGTCGCGGCCGGCACCGACCTTGAGGGGCCGGTCGTTCCGACGGCACCGCCGGTGCTGACCCGCACCTGGTTCCACACCGGCACCGAGCATCCCGTGCTGCCCACCGGGTTGCTCGGCGACGCCGTCCGGCCGCCCGGCCTGAGCGCCGACGAGGCCCGGGAGGCCTGCCGGGCCCTGCGCGGCACGCCGCTACGCCGGGAGGTGTACGCCCTCGACGGCACCGATCGCGCGGAGCTGCCGTACACCGTCTCCGAGACGACCGCGACGGCCCGGCTGATCCAGCCCCGGGCGGCCGGCAACCGCCACGCCGTCTTCCTCGTCCACGGCCGCGAGACCCTCGACCTGCACCACGAGCGCGCCACCGCCGACCCCCGCGTCGCGCACACCCTCACCCTCGCCGTCGACGACTACGGCAACGTCCTGCGCACCGCGAGCGTCGCCTACGGGCGCGCGCCCGCCGCGGCCGACCCGGAGCTGACCGCGGCCGACCGGCTCGAGCAGGCCCGCATCCGCATCACCGTCTCCGAGCACCGCTTCACCGGCCCGATCCTGGCCCCGACGGCCTACCGCACCCCGCTGCCGGCCGAGCAGACCGGCTACGAGCTGCTGGGCGTGCCGGGGCCGGCCGCCTTCGGGCGGTACACCTTCGACGAGCTGCGCGGCCACGCCGACACCGCCGCCGAGCACGACCTGCCGTTCGAGCACCCGCACGACACCGACCCGCCGGCACCCGGACCGCACCGGCGCATCCTCGGCCGGACCCGCATCCGGTACCGCCGCGACGACCTCACCGGCCCGCTGCCGCCCGGCACCGCCGAGCCGCTCGCCCTGCCGTTCGACTCCCGGGAGCTCGCCTTCACCCCTGGACTGCTCGCCCAGGCCTACGCCGACGCCGCCGGGCCGCCGGTCGACCACGCCATGCTCACCGCGGCCGGCTACGAGTACGACGACGGCCTCTGGTGGGTCCCCTCCGGCCGGACCGGCTACGGCCCGCCCGGCACCGGCCCGGCCGAGGAGCTGGCGCTGGCCCGCCGGCACTTCTTCACCCAGCGCAGCTTCACCGACCCGTTCGGCAACACCACCACCGTCGAGCCCGACCGCTACGACCTGACCACGCTGGAGCTGCGCGACCCGCTGGGCAACACCACCACCGCGGGGGAGCGCTCCGCGACCGGCGCGGTCACCCCGGCGGTCGACTACCGGCTGGTCCGCCCGGCGCTGCTGACCCACCCGAACGGCAACCGGACCGCCGTCGCCTACGACGCGCTCGGCCTGGTCGTCGCCACCGCGCTGCTGGGCCGGGCGGGCGAGCCGGTCGGCGACACCCTCGACGGGATCGCCACCGACCTGCCCGAGGCGGTGATCGCGGCCGACCTCGCCGACCCGCTGGCCGACCCCGAGCCACTCCTCGGTGCGGCCACCACCCGCGTCGTCTACGACCTCGGCGCCTATCTGCGTTCCCGGGAGAGCCCGGAGCCGCAGGGCGCGGCCGTGCACACCCTGGCCCGGCGCACCCACGCGGCCGACCTCGGGCCGGGGGAGCGGACCGAGATCGAGCACGGCCTCACGTACACCGACGGGCTCGGCCGCGACCTGCAGCGCAAGGCCCTCGTGGCCCCCGGCCCGCTCGGACCCGGCGGCCCGCCCGTCCCCGTGCGCTGGGTGGGCACCGGCTGGACCGTCCGCGACGGCAAGGACCGGCCGGTGCGCTCCTACGAGCCGTTCTTCACCGCCACCCACCGGCTGGAGTTCGCCCGGACCGTCGGCGTCAGCCCGATCGCTCGCCTCGACCCGCTCGGCCGGTCGGTCGCCGTCCTGCGCCCCGACCACACCTACGACCGGGCCGTCTTCGACCCGTGGCGGCAGGAGCGCTGGGACGGCAACGACACGGTGCTGCTCGACCCGGCCACCGACCCGGTCGTCAGCGGCTTCACCGCCCAGCTGCCGCCGGCCGACTACCTGCCGACCTGGCACGCCCAGCGGGCCGGGGGCGCGCTCGGCCCGGCCGAGGCGGCCGCCGCGGCGAAGGCGGCCGCGCACGCCGGCACCCCGTCGGTGGCGTACCTGGACAGCCTCGGCCGCGCCTTCCGCACCGACCAGCGCCTCGGCACCGGCGAGCTGATCACCTCCCGGGTGCTGCTCGACGTCACCGGCCGCCCGACCGCGCTCCTCGACGCCCGCGGCCGGACCCTGGAGCGCGAGACGTTCAGCGTGCACGGGCAGAGCCTGCGCAAGGCGACCATGGACGGCGGGGTGCGCTGGGTCCTGCCCGACGTCGCCGGCGCACCCTGCCACTCGTGGGACAGCCTGGGGCGGCACACCGGGATCGGGTACGACGCCCTGCGCCGCCCGACCGACGTGCGGCTCTCCGAGCACGGCGGGCCGGAGATCGTCGTCGGCCGCACCGTCTACGGCGAGGAGCTGCCCGACGCGGCCGAGCGCAACCTGCGCGGCGCCGTGTACCGCACGTACGACGGGGCCGGGGCGACCACCACCGTCCGGCGCGACTTCAAGGGCAACGCGACCGAGACCCGCCGGGCGTTCACCGCCGGCTACCGCGGCACCCCGGACTGGTCGGCGGCGGTGGCGCTGGAGCCGGCCGAGTACACGACGCTCACCCGCCACGACGCGCTGAACCGGGTGACCCAGCTGGTCGCACCGCACGCCGGCGACGTGGCCGACGTCGTGCAGCCCGGCTACGACGAGGGCGGGCAGCTCGACCGGGTGGACGTGTGGTCCCGGCGGCCCGTGCCGGCCGGACCGCTGCCGCCGGCCTCGGCCGACCTGCCCGCGGTGACCCGCATCGAGTACGACGCGCGGGGCCGCCGGGCCGTGACCGAGTGCGGCAACGGCGCGGTGACCCGGTTCGAGTTCGACCCGCTGACGTTCCGGCTGCGCCGGCTCAGCACCCACCGCAACGCCGAGGCCGTGCAGGACCTGCGCTACACCTACGACCCGGCCGGCAACGTGACCCGGATCGCCGACCTCGCCCAGCCGACCGTGTTCTTCCGCAACCAGGTCGTCGAGGCCACCGCCGACTACACCTACGACGCGCTGTACCGGCTGGTCGAGGCGACCGGCCGCGAGCAGGTCGGCGCCGGCGGGCCGCAACCGGCCGGGCCCGAGGATCCGGGCGGGGAGGCGATCGGCCGGTACACCGAGCGGTACACCCACGACGCGGCCGGCAACCTGCTGGAGCTGGTGCACGCGGCCGTGAACGGGGCCGACGGCTGGACCCGCCGGTACGAGTACGGCGAGCCGAGCGACCTCGAGCCGGGCGTCGCCGGCAACCGGCTCACCCGCACCGTGACCGGCGACGGCCCCGGCGCGGCGTACACCCACGACGCCCACGGCAACCTGACCACGATGCCGCACCTGTCCGTGCTCGCCTACGACCACGCCGACCGGATGCGGGCCTCGGCCCGGCAGGTCGTGACGGCCGGCACCCCGGAGACGACGTACTACACCTACGACAACGCCGGGCAGCGGGCCCGCAAGGTCACCGACCGCTCGGCGGCGGCGGACGGCCCGCCGCCCACCCGGGCCGCGGAGCGGCTCTACCTCGGCGGCTTCGAGATCTACCGCGAGTACGCCGGCGACGGGGTCACCGTCGTGCTGGAGCGCGAGACGCTGCACGTGCCAGGCGGCTCGGCCCGCCTGGCGCTGGTCGAGACCCGCACGGCCGGCAGCGATGCGGGGGCGGCGCGGCTGGTGCGGTACCAGTACGGCAACCACCTCGGCTCGGCGGTGCTGGAGCTCGACGAGGCCGCCCAGGTCATCTCCTACGAGGAGTACCACCCGTACGGCAGCACCGCCTACCGGGCCGCCCGCAGCGCGCTGGAGGCGCCGAAACGGTACCGGTTCACCGGCCGCGAGCGCGACGCCGAGACCGGGCTGCAGTACCACGGCGCCCGCTACTACGCGCCCTGGCTCGGCCGGTGGACGACGCCCGACCCGATCGGCACCGGCGACGGGCCCAACCGGTACTGCTACGTCGGCAACGCCCCGACCACCCGGACCGACACCACCGGCACCACCGCGGACACGCCCGGTACGGATGATCCCCCTTCGTTCCTGTCCAAGCTTCGCGACGTCGTCGACACGCTGCTCAGTCCCGATGTCCTGGGCAAGATGGTCGAGGAGTACGAGGCCCGGCTGCGATGGGAGAAGGCGGACCGCATGATCGCCGCCGCCGAGATGCTCCAGGCGCGCGACGACGGCCTGGTCGCGCTCGGCGGGGACGTCGTCAAGAACGGCAAGGTGGTGAAGGAGGGCATCGTCAGTCAGCAGCTGCGGGAGATCGCCACCGCACCTGACGACAAGGACATCGGCCAACTGCTCCAGCTCGGTACGGCGCACATCATGCTGCGGATGGTGGAGCGGGCGCGGGAACGGCGGGCCCAGACCGTCGCCGATCGGCCGGACGCGCCCATGGCGGTCGACATCACCATCTACAGCCTCAACCGCAAGCCCGAGAAGCCGGATTCGACGTCGCCGCACCGCAACGGTTCGGCCCTGGACATCGGCCGGTATGCCGGATACGGCGTGCACTTCAGCGCGCCCCAGTCGTCGATGGCGGCGACGTCGCAGTTCTACGCCGACATGCTCGGCGACGGCAGCGACTCCGGGCCGGTCGCCGCGAAACTGGGGCTGGGCCTGGTCCGGCTGCCCAAGATGGATCCGGCCGGCGCGGCGAAGGAGCAGGGCGACGCGTTCAAGCGCCCGTACTACACCTGGGAGCAGCGGATCACGCCGAAGCTCGAGTCGACGGTGCACTACATCCTCAAGCCGGAATGGGCCAAGTTCGGGCCGTTCTTCCTGCCCCGGGAGGCGAAGATCGGCGGCGACACCCCGGACGTGGGCAACGTCATCGGCCGGTTCGTCGACCCGGGCGTGCGGTCGACCTTCGAGCGGCTGCGGGCGAGCGACCCGACGGACATGCTCAAGTACGTATTCGCCGACGGCTGGGACCACTTCCACGTCGACGTGCAGCGCTGAGCTAGTGGCGTGAGTCGTTAATGCGTGTGCAGTAGCGGGCGATGGATTCGAGGATCTGGTCGGCGGTCTTGGTCCAGACATAGGGCTTTGGGTTGTTGTTCCAGGCCTCGATCCAGGCGCGGATGTCGGTGTTGAGGGCGCGGACGGTGCGGTGAGTGCCGCGTTGGAGTTTCTTGGTGGTCAGTTCCCCGAACCAGCGTTCGACGAGGTTGAGCCAGGATGCGCTGGTCGGGACGAAGTGCAGGACGAACCGCGGGTGGGCGGTCAGCCAGCGCTTGATGGTCGGGGTTTTGTGGGTGGAGGCGTTGTCCAGCACTACGTGCACGTCCAGGTCCGCCGAGACCTGCCGGTCGAGGGTCTGGAGGAACTTCTTGAACTCGATCGCGCGGTGCCGGGCATGGAGGGAGCCGATCACCTGGCCGGTGGCCAGGTCGAGGGCGGCGTAGAGGCTTGAGGTGCCGGCCCGGACGTAGTCGTGGGTGGCGCGGGCCGGGGTGCCGGGCAGCATCGGCAGGACCGGGGCGGTGCGGTCCAGTGCTTGGATCTGCGACTTCTCGTCCACGCACAACACCACGGCGCGTTCCGGCGGATCGAGGTACAGCCCGACGACATCACGGACCTTGTCGATGAACAGCGGGTCCTTCGACAGTTTCCACGCGTCCTGCCGGTGCGGCTGCAATCCGAACGCCCGCCAGATCCGTGAGATCGCGGTCTGCGACAGACCGACCTCAGCAGCCAACGAGCGGGTCGACCAGTGCGTGGCGTCCTTCGGTGTCGTCTCGAGGGTTGTGGTGATCACCCGCTCTACATCAGCGTCGGCGATCGTGCGGGGCCGGCCGGGCCGCGGCTCGTCCAGCAGGCCGTCGAGCCGATCACCGGCGAACCGGTTCCGCCACTTCGTCACCGTGCTACGCGAAACGCCGAGTTCCTCGGCGATCTGCCCGTTCGCGGCCCCGCCGGCAGCCGCGCAGGCAAGGACCACCCGCGACCGCAACGCCAGGGCCTGCGCACTCGAGGGACGACGCGACCACGCTAGCAACTGCTCTCGCTCGTCATCAGTAAGCACGATCGGTACTGCTGTCGGCAACGGCATAACACACCTGTACCCACTGACGACGATTTAACGACTCAGGACACTAGCCGCAGGTCGCCAGCTCGGCGATCGCGGCCGGCACGTCGCGGCGGGACCGGACACCGAGCTTGTCCAGCACCGCCGCGACGTGGTGGTCGACGGTCCGCACCGACAACACCAGCCGGTCGGCGATCTCGGCGTTGGTCAGCCCGTCGCCGAGCAGGCACAGCACGGCCAGCTGCCGGTCGGTCAGCCCGGCCGGGTTGGACCGGGTGCGGGGCCGGGGACCGCGCGGCACCCGGTCGCCGGCCGAGCGCAGCCGGGCCCGCATCCGCTCGGCCGCCGCCGTCGCGCCCAGGTCGTCGAGCAGCCGCAGCCCCTCCGCCACCGCGTCCGGGTCGCCGGTGCGGGCCAGGTCCAGGGCGCGCTCGTACGGGTCGCCGGAGCCGCGCCAGGCCTCGGCCCCGGCCGCGAAGTCGCCGCGCAGGCCGGCCGCGTAGCGCTCGGGGCAGCCGGGGAACGGCTCGGCCGCCGGGCCGGCGCCGGCCAGCGCCAGGTACCGCAGCACCTCGGCCCGGAACGGCGCGCTGCCCGGCCGGCGCAGGTGCGGCAACAGCTCCGCGGCGATCCGCTCGGCCAGCGCCGGGTCGTCGTCGAGCCACGCCCACTCCACGTACGCCGTGCCCACGTAGGCCAGGCCGATCAGCAGCCGCTGCCGCCGCGCCCGCTCCCAGGCCCGGGCCAGCGCCGGGCCGGCCGCACCGTCGCCGCGCCGGGCCCGCAGCCGCAGCAGCCACGGCTCGCTGTACGCGAACAGCATGCCCGGATCGGCCACGCCCGCGACGAGGGCGTGCAGCTCCCGTTCGGCCTCGTCCCAGTCCCCGCGCCGCAGCAGCCGCAGGCACCGGTGGACCTCCAGGTTGTACGCGTGCGACCAGAAGCCCCGCTCCCGGGCGAACAACAGTCCATCGTGGACACAGGCGTCCAGCTCGGCCAGCCGCCCCTCCCGGTACAGCAGCTCGGCGAGGTTGGTCCAGCCCCGCGCGGCGTACTCGTAGTGCGCGCCGCCCACCGCCGCGGCGATGCTGGCCCGCACTTGCTCCGCGCCGGCCGGGTCGCCGCGCTCGGCCCGGACGCCGCCCAGGTAGTTGCGGCACAGCGCGGCCAGCCCGTCGGCGCCGTGCGTGCCGGCGAGCCGATGGGCCTGCTCCAGCAGCGGCGCCGCGTCCTCGGCCCGGCCGGTCAGGGCGAGCACGACCCCGGTGTACAGGCAGGCATGGGCCAGCGCGGTCTCCCGGCGGCCGGCGTCGAGGTCCCGGGCCGCCGGCCCGTCGAGGGTCGCGATCGCCTGGCGGGCCGTGCGCTCGGCCTCGTCGACGTCGCCGGCCATGAACCGGTGCCGGGAGAGCCGGACCAGGCACAGGGCGTGCGCGACCGGGTCGTCGAGCGCCGCGTACAGCCGGGCCGCCTGGCTTCCGGCCCGCACCGCCTCGGCGAAGCGGTGGGCGTTGTAGAGCTCCCAGCCGTACTCGTCGAGCAGCCGGGCCTGCTCCGCCGGCGCGAACCGGCCGGCGTGCGGCAGCACCGACTCGAAGCAGATCAGCGCCTGGCGGTGCGCCCCGGCCGCGGCGGCCTCCCGGGCGGCGGCCGGACCGGCGAGGATCAGGGTGCCGACGTCGCCGGCCCGGACCGCGTGGTGGATCAACCGGGACCGCTCCGGGCGCTCCTCGGCCCGCAGCACCGCCACGACGGCCTGGTTCAGCCGCCGCCGGCGCAGGGCCGGCAGGTGCTGCTCGACGACCCGGCGGGTCAGCTCGTGCCGGAACGCGAGCCCTTCCGGGCGCACCTCGATCAGCCCGGCCTGCTCGGCCTCGGCGAGCATGTCGAGATCCGGCCCCAGCAGCGCGGCGGCCCGGTCGTGGCGCAGCAGCGACGGCACCACCGACACCTGATCCAGCGCCGACCGGCAGGGCGCACCGAGCCGCCGGTACCGGCCCAGGACCGCCTCGACGATGCTGGCCGGCAGGCCGTCGGGGCCGGTGTCGGCCGCGAGCGACTCGGTGACGAAGAACGGGTTCCCGCCGGTGGTGGCGTAGAGCGCGGCGCCGTCGCGGCCCCGGCCGGCGGCCAGGGTGGCCACGGCGGCGGGGGAGAGCGGTGCCAGCGGCAGGCGGTGGACCGGGCAGCCGGCGAGCGCGCCGAGCAGCCGGTGCAGGGGACCGCTGGCCTCGGCGGCGTTGTCGCGGTACGTCAGCACCAGCACCACGGCGAGCCGCTCGACCCGGCGGGCGGCGTACAGCAGCAGGTCGAGGGTGGCGTCGTCGGCCCAGTGCACGTCCTCGACGACCAGGACGGCCGGCGCGCACCGGGTCAGCTCGTCGATGAGCGCCGGAAACACCTGATCCGGCGGGGCGGCGTCGGCCAGCGCGGCGCTCAGCGGCCCGTCGCCGCCCTGGGCCAGGTCCCGCAGCGGCCCGAGGGTGCGCGGCGCCATCAGGTCGTCGCAGCCGGCCATCAGCAGCCGGGCCGCCGGGGCGTCCGCGTGCACCCGGCGGACGAACGCGCGGGTGAGGCTGGTCTTGCCGATGCCCGCCTCACCGGCGAGCAGCGCGACCGAGCCCCGCCCGGCGGCGGCGTCCGCGACCGCGTCGAGCAGGACGCGCAGCTCGCGATCCCGTTCGAGCAGGCCGTCGTCCCCCATAGGAGTTCATGTCAGTCGATCCGGTCGCCGAGCGCAGTCGCCAATGGGACAGTCACGGCTGGATGAGCAGGCGGGCGTAGTTGGCCATGGAGCGCTGGTACCGCGGCAGATGCGGAGCCAGCGCCGCCACGGCGATCGACACCGCCTCCCGCTCGCGCCCGCTGTCGGCCAGGCACAGGGCGAGGGTGGCACTGATCGCGTCCCCGAGCCCGCGGGTGGCCTCGTCGAGCGTCGCCGGGTCGACCGCCCGCTCGGCCTCCAGCAGCCCGACGGCCCGGTCGACCTGCCCGATGTTGCGCAGCGAGCTGGACATCTGAATCACGGCCCGGCGCCGGCGGTACCCGGTGAGACCGTGCTCCAGCGCCTGCTCGTACAGCGGCACGGCCCGATCCGAGTGTCCGGTCGAGTCCCAGGCACAGGCCCGCTCGAACGCCGCCACCGGATCGCCGTCGGGCCGCTCCGCCGCCAGGCCGTCGATCAACGCGCGGAACTCGTCCTCGCGGCCGTCGTACCCGTCGATCGCCGCCCACGCCGCACCGACCCGCTGCTCCCAGTCACTCATGTGATCAAGACTGCCCGATCGCGCCGACCGAGATCACCCGGGGTCCGGGCGGGCCCGGTCTTGCGTGGCGACGGCGGCGCAGCAGGCCGGCCAGCATCGCCCCGGCCGCGGCCGCGGCGAGCATGTTCACCGTCTCCGCCTCCCGGTCGCGGTACGGCATCGGCACCACCACCGTGCGGGTCTTGGCGACCGGACCCTCCGGCAGCGGCAACGAGGCGGCCGCCGGGCCGCTGGAGATGAGCAGGGCGGCGGCCGCGGTGACGGTGCTGCACAACGTGCGATGCACGAGCGTGGACATCGAAGGCACTCCTGACGGAAGACGGTCGGCAATACCGTTCAAGCGTCGAGGAGGAGGCCGCACCCCGGCATCGGGAACGGCCTACCGAGTTTCCGCGCGGACCCCCCAGGTTTCGGCTGAGCCGGGATGGAGGAGCCGGGACGGACTTGACGGCCAGTGAATCGCCCGCCGCGGCGGATCCAGTCGGTGTCAACTGCGGCGCGACAGTCTCTCGGTGTCGGCATCGGCCTCTCGATGCCGCATCAGCCGAGAGACGCAGGAGTCGCTGTGACCGAGACGCCATCGTTCCGCAGAATCGTGACCGGCCACGACCCGTCCGGCCGGGCGGTGATCACCCAGGACGCGCCGCCGACCCGCGCGGTCGAGATCGGCGGCCCGGGCGGCGCGATGTTCCACGAGGTGTGGCACACCACCGAGACGCCGGCCCGCATCGACCGGGACTCGGGCGAGCCGGCGGAGGACGACCTGGTGCTCGGGCCGCCCGCGCGGGGCACCCGGCTCCGCGTGATCGACTTCCCGCCGGAGGACGACCGGATCCGCAACCTGTCCGGTGCGCAGGCGCTGGGGACCTTCGCGCAGATGGGCGGGGCGGACGCCGCCCGCGCGGGGGCCGGTGCGCCGCACCCGTTGATGCACCGCACGCAGACCGTCGACTACGCAATCGTCATCGACGGCGAGCTCACGCTGGTGCTCGACGACAGCGAGGCCGTCCTGGAGGCCGGGGACATCGTGATCCAGCGCGGCACCAGCCACGCGTGGGCGAACCGGTCGGCGAAGCCCTGCCGGGTCGCGTTCGTGCTCATCGACGGCCAGTACACCGACGGACTGTGAGGCGGACCGCCATGCGTATCCGACCCATCCCGCCGGACGAGCTCGGTCCGCAGCTGCGCGAGGTGCACGACGGCATCGCGAGTCTGGTCAAGGCGGAGCAGGACCGTGTCGTCATCCTCGACGACGACGGCGCGCTCGTCGGGCCGTTCGCCGCGATGCTGCACTTCCCGACGTTCGGGGTGCCCGCGCTCATGCTGCAGCGGGCGGTCGCGGCCGAGGCCCGCCTCGACCCGATCGTCCGCGAGGTCGCCATCCTGACCGTCGGCGCCGCCTACGGCGCCCGCTACGTGCTGTACGCCCACGAGCAGACGGCCGACCAGGTCGGTCTCGCCCCGGAGCACGTCGCGACCCTGGCGGCCGGCGGCCGGCCCGCGGGACTGACCGCCGAGCAGGCCGTCGCCCACGACATGGCGGCCGCGCTGACCGGCGGGCGGATCCTGCCGGACTCGACGTACGACCGCGCCGTCCGGCTGCTGGGCCACGACGGCGTCGGCGAGCTGGCGTTCCTCATCGGCAGCTACTGCCTCATCGCGGTGGCGGTCAACTGCTTCGACGTGCCGGTGCCCGACACTGACAAGGGCGGCCATGCATCACCGCGCCCTTGACGGACAGTGCGTCGCCGAGGAGGTCCGGCACACCGTTGCCACCTCGCCCGTCCGCAGACCGTCGCTCGCGCTGCTCGCCCTGGCGCTGGGCACGTTCGCGATCGGCTCCGGTGAGTTCGGCAGCAACGGCATCATCCAGCTGTTCGCCGCGGACCTCGCCGTGCCGGTACCGGTGGCCACCCACGCGATCACCGCGTACGCGCTCGGGGTGGTCGTCGGTTCGCCGGCGATCACCCTGCTCGCCGCCCGGGTCAACCGGCGCACCCTGCTGCTCGGCCTGGTCGCGCTGTTCCTGACCGGCAACGGGCTGTCCGCGGTGGCCCCGGACATCACGCTGCTGGTCGTGTTCCGGTTCCTCGCCGGCAGCGTCCAGGGCGCGTTCTTCGGCGCCGGGGCGGTCGTCGCCGCGTACGTCTACGGCCCCGGCCGGGGCGGCAAGGCGTTCGCCACCGTGATGAGCGGACTGACCGTCGCCACCGTCGTCGGCTCGCCGCTGGGCACGTTCGTCGGCCAGCACGCCGGCTGGCGGGCCATGTACTGGACCGTCGTCGCCCTGGGCCTGCTGGCCGGCCTCGCCCTCGTCGCCTGGCTGCCGCAGACCGGGGACCTGCACGGCAGCTCCGTCACCGACGAGCTCGGGGCACTGCGCCGGGGCGGCGTCTGGCTGATGTTCGCCGTCGCCGCGCTCGGCATCTCCAGCATCTTCGCGGTGTACACCTTCATCGGCCCGTTCATCACCGACGCCGCGCGCCGCGACGCCTCCCTCATCCCGGTCGCCCTGGCCGTCTTCGGCATCGGGATGGCGGCCGGCAACCAGCTCGGCGGCCGGCTGGCCGACCGGTACGCACACCGCGGCCTGATCGGCGGCTACGGCGGGGTGCTGGTGCTCCTGGTCCTGATCGGCGTCGCCGGCGACGATCTGCTGGTCCTACTGCCAGGCCTCTTCGGGGTCGGGGCGACCATGATGGCGGCGATCCCCACCATCCAGGTCCGGCTGACCGCGCTCGCCCCGGACGCCCCGACGCTCATGGGCGCCCTCAACCTCGCCGCGCTCAACCTCGCCAACGCCCTCGGCGCGATCGGTGGCGCGCTCACCATCGACGCGGGCTGGGGACCCCTGTCCACCGTCTGGGCCGGCTTCGCGCTGACCTCCGGCGGCCTGCTGCTGTACGCCGCGACCTTCTCGAGGAGACCGTCCGGCCGGCCCGGGGTCAGCCGGTGATCCCGAGTCCCCGGCGGCCGATCTCGTTGAGGTCCGAGGGCTGGAAGCGGTTCGCCCAGTCGCGCTCGTAGTGCTCGGCCGGGAAGTCGCTCGGGCTCTCGCCCCGCTCGAACGCCGAGCGGACCGACGCCGCGTAGACCTCGTTGCGGGGGCACCAGGGTGCGGCCGGGATGTACATGACGTTGCCCCAGCCCTTCTGCGCCTCGACCGGCGCCACGCTGTGGATCATGTCGCAGTGCCACCAGACCGAGTCGCCCGCCCGGACGTCGGGGATGCCGGACAGCGCCTCCATGAGCGGCGCGTGCCACTTGTGGCCGGCGGGGAAGACCTGGTTGACGGTCACGCCGCACATGTCGTCGTCGGGGACGTCGGTGAGCAGGGGGCGCAGCATGAGGTACGCCATCGCCTCGGGAATCGGCACGGTGTGCAGCACGCCCTGGTCGTGGTCCATGTCGGACAGTGCCGTCCAGCCCTGGAACGTGCGGAACGCCGAGCACATCGTCGAGCCCGGGTACTGCGGCCCGGACGTGCGGAAACTCGCGTCCCACGGGTCGTACTGCTCGACGCTGCCGTCGAACAGGTGCCGGAACGCCTGCTGGTAGGCCTGGGTCATCCACAGGTCGAGGGTGCCCGGGTCGAGGTGGGTGCCCAGCCCGGCCGAGTCGGCGCCCTCGGGCCGGCGGCGGATCCGGTCCGGGTACAGCGAGTCGCGGTCGGGGTCGAACCACTGCGTGCCGCCCGACTCGTGCTTCCACTGGCCGTTGAGGAACGCCTGCACCCGGGCCATCCGCTCGCTCTGGCGGGCCTGCATCTGGGCCGGCGACCAGTAGATCGGGTAGATCTCGGGCTTGGAGCCGACGCTGCCGAAGAAGTCGTCGCCCGGGCCGCGGTAGTGCTCGAAGAACTGGTTGCTCTCCACGTAGTCGACGATGTCCCGGTCCCACTGCAGGGCCTGGTCCCGCTCGAAATGCCCGCGCACGACCAGGCAGCCGCGCCGCTTGAGCAGGTCGAGCTGCTCCGCGGTCACCGTGCCGTTGGCGATGTCGGCGTAGTCGATCACCGGCCAGACCGTCTCGCCCCGGCGCCGCGCGGCCACGATGTCGTCCACGGCGGCCTGCACGCGCGCCTCGACAACCGCGAAAACCTCGTCGACGGTACGGCCCGAAGCCGCGATCCGTCCCCGCAGCGCCGCCTTGATCTCGCGGGTCGCGGCCTTGAGATCGGTGGGGGTCTGCTCCCAGTGTGGCAGCACCGTCGACACGGACACGGCGGAAGTCCTTTCTAGTCAGCTCCCTTTACTTGTACTAACACTAGGGTGCCGCCGCTTTCAAGGCAACCCCCTTGACTAGAATTGGCACGTGGACCCCGACAAGCCGTTCCTGTCCTCCCTCGACCTGGTCCGGGCGGCGACCGACGAGCACGTCCTGCGCGCCCTCATGCGCCACCGCCGGCTCACCCGCGCCGAACTGGCCACCGAGGCCGGCATCTCCAAGCCGACCGCGGGGGAGAGCGTCCGCCGGCTGACCGAGCGCGGCCTGGTGGCCGACACCGGCGAACGCACCCCGGGCGGCCGCGGCCGGGGCCGGGTCGGCTCGTACTACGCCCTCGCACCCACCGTCGGCACCGCCCTCGCCGTGGTCATCGCCCCCGAGGGCATCGTCGCCGAACGGGTCGACATCTACGGCGACACCGTGGCCCGCGCCGCCCGCCCGATCGACCGCCCGGCCGACCCGGCCCAGGTCGCCGCGGCGGTGCGCGAGGCGGCCGGGGAGTCCGCGGACCCCGGCCTGCCCCCGGTGCGCCTGGCGATCGTCAGCGCCGCCGACCCCGTCGACCGCCGCACCGGCCGCCTGATCCAGCTCCCGGACTCCCCGTTCCTGGTCGGCGAACTGGACCCGGTCGCCGTCCTGGCCCCGTTCGCCGCCGGCCCGGTGATCGTCGACAACGACGTGAACTGGGCCGCCCGCGCCGAACGCGCCCACGCCGACCCGGAGCACCTCAACAACTTCGCCTACCTGTACCTCGGCGAGGGCCTCGGCTGCGCCATCGTCAGCGACGGCGAGGTCCGCCGCGGCGGCACCGGCCTCACCGGCGAGATCGCCCACCTGCTCACCGCGGGCCCCGACGGCCGCGCCACCCACTTCATCGACGTCTTCGGCGCCCTCGGCCTGCGCCGCCCCGGCTCGACCGCGATCGACGTCGACCGCCTCCTCGCTCGCCCGGCCGACCACGAGGTGCTCGCCACCGCGGCGAGCGGCGTGATCGCGGCCGTGATCGCCCTGGCCGACCCGCAGGAGATCGTCATCGGCGGCTCCTGGGGCCCGGCCCTGACCGGCCCGATCCGCACCGCCGCCGCCCGCCTGCCCCGCACCGTGCCGATCCGCCCGGCCGCACTCACCGACCGGCCGATCCACACCGGCGTACGCCACGAGGCCCTCACCCGCCTCCGCGCCCTCGTGACGGCCGCCGACAACCTCAGCGGGCGGTGAGCGGCAGCCGGGCCGGCGGTGGCAGCTTCGCCGGCTTCGGTGAAGCCCGGAACGACTGCAGCATCAACGCCGCCAGCCGCCGCGACGCCGCCGCCCGGGCCGCCTCCGAATCGGCGCGGATGCCGTCGTTGGCCATGAGCGCCAGCACCACGTCCTCGAACACGAAGTCCCGCCGCAGGTCCCCGGAGCGCTTGGCCCGGCGGATGAGGTGCAGCAGCAGCCGTACCGTGCGATCCCGATCCGCCGCGAAATAGTCCTGCCCACGCGAGGTGAACGCCCGCGCGAACCCGCGGTCCCGCGCGTGCAGCGCCATGAGCTTCTCGATGACCAGCCGGAAACCGTCCCACGGGTCGGCGGCCGCCAGCCCCTCCTCGACGATCGACGAGCACAGCGCCATCGGCTCGGCGAACGCGGTGGCGAGCAGCGCCTCCTTGGTCGGGAAATGCCGGTACAGCGTCGCCGGCCCGACCCCCGCCCGCCGCGCCAGCTCGCGCATCGGCACGTCGAGACCCTCGGCCGCGAACGCGGCCCGCGCCACGGCCAGGATGCGCGCCCGGTTGTCGCGGGCGTCGGAGCGCTGCCTCGGTTCGTCCGTCACCGCTCTCACTTTAGCCATCCGGACGGGGTGTTCCGTTACGTTGCGATCCATGCGAGCACTGCAGTTCACCGGCTTCGGCCCGCCCAGCGTCATGGACGTCGCCGACGTCCCCGCGCCGCACGCCGGCCCCGGCGAGATCCGCATCGCCGTGCGAGCGTCGGGGCTCTCGGCCGGCGAGACGCTGATCCGCTCCGGCGCTCTGAAGATCCAGATCCCGCTTCCGTACCGCACGGGCTTCGACGCCGCCGGCATCGTCGACGAGGTGGGCCCCGGCGTCAACGGCGTTGACATCGGCGATGACGTCTTCGGCTGGGTGGCCATGAGCCGCCGCGGCGCGAACGCGGACCTCGCGGTGCTCGTGGCCTGGGCGCCCAGACCGGCCGCGTGGAGCTGGCCGGAGGCGGGCGGCGCCGCCGGTACCGTCGAAACGGGCACCCGCGTCCTCGACCGCCTCGCCCTCGGCGAAGGTGAGACGGTGCTCATCAACGGCGCGTCCGGCGGCGTCGGCACGGTCGCCGTCCAGCTCGCGATCGCCCGCGGCCTCAACGTCATCGGCACCGCGAGCGAGCGCAACCACGACCTGCTGCGCTCGCTGGGCGCTACCCCGGCCACGTACGGCCCGGGCCTGCCCGACCGCGTGCGCGGCGTTGACGCGGTGTTCGACTGCGCCGGGGGAGCGCTGCCGGACCTGATCGCCATCGCGGGTGACCCGTCCCGCGTCGTCACCATCGCCGACCTCACCGCCGCCGACCACGGCGTCCACCTGTCCAGCGGGCTCAGCGACCCGCTCGCCGCCCACGCCCTGCCGATCGCGGTCGGCCTGGCGAACGAGGGCCGGCTGCGAGTACCCGTCGAGGCCGCCTTCGCGCTCGAGGACGCCCCCGCCGCCCACACGCTCAGCGAGTCGCGACGCGCCCGCGGAAAAATTGTGTTCGTCTAATCTGGACCCGTGGCTTCCCTGCGCAAGGCCGGACGGCAGATGGCGATCGCGACCGTCGCCGCCCGGGTCGCCGGGTTCGCGCGGATCGTGGTGCTCACCGCGGCGCTGGGGCTCGGCACGCGGCTGCTGGACACGTACAACCTCGCCAACACGCTGCCCAATGCCGTCTTCGAGCTCGTCGTGGGCGGCACGATGGCCAGCGTCGTCGTCCCGCTGCTGGCCCACGCGGCGGTCACCGAGGCCGACGGCGGCATCGTCTACGCGCAACGACTGCTGTCCTGCATGGTGTACGGCCTGAGCGCCATCACCGTCGCCGCCGTCCTGGCCGCACCGTGGATCGTGCACGTGTACGCGCCGGGCTTCAGCGAACCGCAGCGCGCCCTGGCCGTGGTGCTCAGCTGGTACTTCCTGCCGCAGATCCTGTTCTACGGCGTCGCCGCCACGGCCGGCGCCGTGCTCAACATGCGCGGCCGGTTCGCCGCACCCGCGTGGGCGCCGCTGGTCAACAGCCTCGTCGTGATCGCGGTCGCCGGTGTATACATCGGCGTCGGCGGCACCACCCGCATCGAGGACCTCACCCGCGGCCACCTGATCCTGCTCGCCCTCGGCACCACCGCCGGCGTCGCCGCGCAGACCGCCCTGGTCGTCGCGGCCCTCGCCCGCAGCCGCTTCCCGCTCCGCCTGCACCTCGACCCGCGCGGCATCGCCATCCGCCGCATCGGCCGCCTCGCCGCCTGGGTGCTGCCGTCGGTCCTCGCGGCCCAGATCCTGCTCGCGGCGGCCACCCGCGCCGCGTCACTGAGCGGGCCGGGCGGCATCACGGTGTACCAGAACGCGTTCGCCATCTTCCAGGTCCCCGTCGCCGTCATCGCGATGTCCGTGATGACCGCGCTACTGCCCCGCCTCAGCCGCAACGCCGCCCGCCACGACCACGCCCGCGTCATCGGCGACCTCTCCCTCGCGGTGCGCATCGCCGCGGTCGCCCTCGCCCCGGCCGCCGCCGGCATGCTCGTCTTCGGCCGCCCCGTCGCCGCCCTGCTCTTCGGCCACGGCAACAGCGCCGGCGCCTCGGTCGCCACCCTGGGCGTCGTCGTGGCCGCGTTCGGCCTGGCCCTGCTGCCGTTCGCCGCGTACACAATCCTCCAGCGCGGCTTCTACGCCCTGCAGGACACCCGCTCCCCGGCCCTCATCACCGCCACCGTGAGCGTCCTGGGCATCGCGGGCTGCGTGGCCGCGAGCCGGCTGCTCCCATCGGCCGACATCGTGCCGGGCGTGGCCGTGTCCTATGCCGCCGCGTACACCATCGGCCTGCTCCTGACCGGAATCGTCCTGCGCCGCCGCCTCGGTCGCATCGACGGCCGCCAGATCGCCCGCACCCACGCGAAGGTCCTGCTGGCGGCGGCCCTCGCCGGCCTCGGCGCGGCCCTCGCGACGTCGGTCATGCCGGTCGTGCTGGCCGGGCTCACCGGGTTGCTGCTCTACCTGGCCGCCGCGGCGGCGCTGCGCCTGCCGGAGTTCCGCCTGCTGCGGCCGATCTAGGACTGCGCCAAGGCGCAGAGGACCGCGCCGGCGACGAGCCAGATCGAAAAAGCGGCTATGGTACCGGCGGCGAGTCCACTGTGGACCTTGCGCGCGACGAGCGCGGTGACCGGGACCGCGACGAATGACGATGCCACGATCGCCGGCAGGATGAACGTGACCCCGATCATCGTCGCCGTGCCGCGGGGACTGGAACATCCGATCCCCGCACACTCGTCCGGGTACGTGTCCGACAGCGTCTGCAGGTAGACCACGAACGCGGCGCCGAGCAGCACGTGCCACCCGAGCACGACGAGCACCCCACGGCCGAACGCGTCTGCCATGCATCGACGATACTCAGGACCTTCGCGCTAATGTTGCCCCGCGCGGCGTTTTTGTGCGGCGTCACGGCGTCTCTTTTTTGTGGCGTTGCGGCGTCTCGTGTGGCGTCACGATGCTTGTGCGGCGTCACGGCGTCACGGCGTCACGGCGTCTCGTCACGGCGTCTCGTCACGGCGTCTCGTCACGGCGTCACGTCACGGCGTCACGTGTGGTGTCACGGCGTTATGGCGTTATGGCGTCGTGGCGGTCGGGGTCGGGTCGTCGATGTCAGCCGACGAGGGTGGACACCAGTTGCCCGATGCCGAACGTGACCGCCATCGCGAGGGCGCCGCCGGCGACGAGGCGGGACACGGCGCGTACAACTCCTGCTGAACCGAGCCTCGCACTCACCGCGCCGGTCACCGTCAAGGCCAGGACCACGGCGACGAACGCGATCGGGATGCGGCTGCCCGGCGGGGGCAGCAGGATCGCCAGCAGCGGCAGCGCGGCACCCAGCGCGAACGAGATGGCCGAGGCCACCGCGGCCTGCCAGGGGCTGGTCAGGGCGTCGGGATCGATGTGCAGCTCGGCGTCGGCGTGAGCGGCGAAGGCGTCCTTGGCGGTGAGCTCCAGCGCCACCTGGCGGGCGGTGCCGGGGGTGAGCCCCTTCGCCTCGTACAGCGCGGTGAGCTCCTCCAGCTCGCGCTCCGGGAACTGTTCGAGTTCGAGCCGCTCGTAGGCCAGCAGCGAGCGTTCGGTGTCACGCTGGGTGCTGACCGACACGTACTCGCCCAGCGCCATCGACACCGCGCCCGCCACGGCACCCGCCATGCCGGCCGCGAGGATGGCGCCCGATGAGGTAGTGGTCGCGGCCACACCGACGACGAGCGCGGCCGTCGACACGATGCCGTCGTTCGCGCCCAGCACCCCGGCGCGCAGCTGGTTGAGCCGGCCGGACAGCCCGCCGGCAACATGCGGCTCGCCCGGATGCGGCGCGGCCACAGGCTCGAGTGGCACCACGTTGGTCATTGCGAATCACCTGCCCACCAGCGACGGTACGACCGGAAAACCCCTTCCCGCAACGAAGGCAAGGCTGGGCTTGGTCGATGCCGCACGGCCCGGGGAGGCGGGACCAAAGGCTCTGATCGCGCCGGTACCCCCTGCGGCAACGTCGAAGAGTCGCCAGCCAAACCCGCACCGAGGGAGCCCCGCCATGCCCGCCATCCACCTCGTCGACCACGCCGGCGCCGCCCGGACGGGCCGGACCCTGACCCGGGCCGCCCTCGCCGCCCTCGCCGCCCCGGCGGTGCTCGACACCCACCCATGGCGCTGGCGCATCGAGGACGGCTGGGCCGACCTGCTCGCCGATCCCTCACGCGTGCCGAGCGGCGCCGACCCCGACGGCCGATTGCTCACCATCAGCTGCGGTGCCGCGCTGCACCACACGACGGCGGCGCTGACCGCGGCCGGGGTGGGCGTCGAGGTGATCCGCCTGCCGGCCGGCCCGCACCGAATGGCGCGGCTGCACTACACGGGCGAGGTCGGTCCGAACGAGCACGCGCAGCGACTTGGCCGGGCGATCGCGGTGCGCGGCAGCGATCGGCGGCCGATCGGCCGCGAGCCCGTCCCGGAGGCGCAGCTGCGCATGCTGCAACATGCCGCCGAGGCCGCGGGGGCCAGGCTGTTCCCGCTCGCGGTGAACCCGGCCGCGCGGCGCCCCCGGCCCGAGGGATGGGCGGTGATCACAACGCCCGACACCGGTCCCCACAACTGGCTGGCCACCGGCGAGGCGATCTCGGCGGTGCTCCTGCACGCGGCCGCCGAGGGCCTGGTCACCGCCGCCATCACCGAACGCTCCGCGACCGTCCCGCCGACGCTGGTCCGCCGCCTCCCACGCGGCGCCGGCCACCCCGCCGCTGCCGTCCGCTTCGGCATCGCCGCCCGGTAGCGCTGCAACCGGTCGAGGACGGGCCGGAGGTCCCGCCGGGACGGGCGGTCGGACTCTGCATGGCGGCCGCTTGCGAACCGCACCCTGTAGGCGAACCCCAGCCCAGGGAGGGCAACCATGAGACGGAAGACGCTCGACCTCATCGTCGGAGCCGGCCTCGTTCTGCTGGCCGGGCTGTTGCTGGTCGCGGGCATCGTGCTGACCAGCAACGCCAACTTCGCCAATTCCTACGTCAAGGACCAGCTCGGGCAGCAGCAGATCACCTTCAAGACCGCCGACACGCTGACGGCGGAGGAGAAACAGTCCGCGTGCCTGGTGGAGTACGCCGGGAAGCCGCTCAACTCCGGCAAGCAGGCCGAGTGCTACGCCAACGAGTTCATCGGGCTGCACCTGAAGTCGATCGCCGGCGGCAAGACCTACGCGCAGCTCGGTGACGTGCAGACCGAGCTCAAGACCAAGCTCGCCGACGCGCAGAAGAACAACGACACCGCCGCCGTGGCGGACCTGCAGCAGCAGCTCACCGACACCAACACCGCGCGTGAGACGGTGTTCAAGGGCGAGACGCTGCGCGGGCTGCTGCTGACCTCGTACGGGTTCAGCGAGTTCGGCGCCAAGGCCGGGCAAGCCGCCCTGGTGGCGTACCTCGCCGCCGGGCTGCTGTTCCTGCTCGGCGCGGCCGGTCTGGTGCACGCCGCGAGGACGCCGGGCAGCCGGGGCTTCGCGGTGCCGCAGAACGAGGGCAAAGCGCAGAGCGAACCCGCGAACGCGTGACGAAAGCCCGACACCAACCTTGATCAACCTTGCGGCTCCTCCGCACAATGTCGGGCGTGGATGCGGAGGAGGCCGCCCCCGGCGGGCGGCGGCGTTGGTGGCGGAACTGGTCGGACTGCGACCTGAGCGGCTGTGACATCGGGTGCGACGGATGTGATGGTTGTGACTGCAATCCGTTCATGCTCGGTTCGCTGCTCGGCCTGATGGCGATCGCCGCGCCGACCCGGGCCCCGCGCCGCGACGCGAGTGGCCCGGGGCGGGCGGGGATGGCGGCGATCAGGGGGTACCAGCGATGGGTTTCCCCGCATTTGCCGACTCGTTGCCGGCAAACGCCATCGTGCAGCAACTACGGGATGGAAGCCGTTCGCCGCTACGGCCTGGTCGTGGGGTCCCGCCTGACCGCCGCCCGCATCAAGCGCTGCAACGCCACCACACCGCGCGGAACGCACGACCCGGTGCCGTAACCGCCGCAACGCCACCCCGCGGAAAACGAGACCCGGGCGGGAAAACGAGATCCGCGGAAAACGAGTCCCGCGCGGGAACGAGACCCGCGGGAAACGAGTCCCGCGGAAAACAACGAGACCCACGGGACGAGAGGTCCACGCGACGAGAGGCGCGCGGGCCGTCGACGTCAGCAGGCCGGCGCGGTCCCGCCGGTGGTTTTCGAGACGTAGCTGTGGCTGATGTACTGCCCGCTGCCAATCCGATCCCACCGAGTCGTGGTCCCGTACGGTCCGGCAATCGATTGCCCCGTCACCCAGCACTCGATCGGCACCTGCGCATAGGTCGCCGCATACCCCTTGCTCGCGAACGACGTCCCCGCGCCCGCGCGGATGTTCAGCGGTCCGCTGCCGATGAGGCCGCGCACGCCGGTGCCCGTCCACAGGTACGCCACGTCGACCCAGGAGTTGTCGGTCAGCAGCAGGCCGTCCCAGAAGACGCCGTCGGCGAGGTCGATGCCCGCGGGATTGCCGACGGTCCGCCCGAACTGGTCCTTCCCGCCGTTGTAGCCGCTCTGATACGCCGCCTGCGCCTCCGGCCGGCCCTGGGGCAGGTCTTTCCACGACTGCCGGGTGGCGGCCGGGTTCCAGTAGTCGTCGGTGGTGTTCCACGGCCCGACGTCCCACACCGGCGCGAACTCGCACCGCGAGCCGGTCGTCGTGCAGACCCGCACGGTGTAGTCCCCGGTGCCCTTCGGTGCCAGGCCGCGGCGCGAGGACAGTGCCACGAAGTGGTCCCGGCTCGCGATGACGTGTCCGTTCGCCGTGGTACCGCCGACAAGCCCCTCCCGCGTCGCGTACACCCGGTACACGTTGCCGACCGCCGCCAGCCCGGCCGGCGCCGCCGGGGCCTCGGACGCGACGAGAACGACGGCGCTGACCGCGGCCGATGCGCCGGTGAGCACGATTCGGGCCTGGACGGTCGGGACGTCGGCGGCCAGCGCGGTGCCGGCGGGGGTCCACTCCGTCCACGTGCCGTCCGGGCCCTGTCCCCGGTACTCCACGTCAACCCCCGTCGTCGCGCTCGTCGTGAACGCGCGCACCAGGTTGGCCGGGGTGGCGAGGGCGTGCGGGGCGAGCAGGAGCATGCCCGACACGATCGGGGCGCGCTGCCCGTCGGGTACCTCGGCCGGGTCGGCGATGCGCAGCGCCCCGCCGGTCCAAGTGACGTTGACGTCGTCGTCGGTGATGATCGACAGGTTGGCGGGCCAGGACGGCCCCGGCGCGGCGGCCGCCGGCGCCGCCGGGAGCCCCACGAGCAGGGCGGCGAGCGCGGAGACGACCATCGTTCTGGTGGTGACCATGCCGTGAGACAATCATCGATATCGATGGGCGTCAAGGCAACAGAGTGACGTTCGTTTTCCGGTGCCCGGAGCTGGGCATCACGCCGGGCATGGAAACGAGCAGCAGGTGGCGGCCGAGTCTGTTGCCGCGCGCGTACGCCGCCCTCGTCGTCGGCCTGCGCTGGATCGTCGTCGCCGGGTGGGCCGCGGCCGCGATCGCCTCCGTCGTGTACCTCCCGGCGGTCGGCCAGGGCGGCAGCGACCTCGAGCAGCTCGTCTCCGCCGACAATCCCGCCGTGCGCAGTGAGCTGCGCTCGTTCGACAAGTTCGGGTTTCCGCTGCTCAGCCGGGTCGCCGTGGTGCAGCGCGACCCGAACGGGCTCTCCCGCGCCACGCAGGAGGAGGCCGTGAAGCGGGCGCAGGAGGTCAGCGACGGGACGTACGGCGACACCGGCCCGATCCGCGCCGCCGTCCCGGTGATGAACACCCTCGGGCTGTTCCCGGGCTCGGCCGAGGACAGCACGACGATCGTCACGCTGCTGTTCACCAGCCCCGACGTCACGTTCGCGGGGCAGGTCAAGGCGGCCGAGCGGTTCGTCGCCGCGCACTACGACGCCGCCGACGCCGTCGTGGGGATCACCGGCTCGGTGCCGGCCCGGGTCGAGCAGGCCCGGATCGTCACGTCGTCGGTGTCGCGGCTGGAGATCATCACCGTGGCCGCCGTGTTCCTGATCGTCGCGTTCGCGTTCCGCTCGTTCATCGCCCCGCTGGTCGCGCTCATCGTGGCCGGCGTCGCCACCCTGCTGACCCTGCACGTGGGCGGGGCTCTGGCGCTGAAGCTCGGGGTACCGGTGCCGCAGGAAACACAACCGCTGCTCGTCGCACTGCTGCTCGGCGTGGTCACCGACTATGTGGTCTTCTACCTGTCCGCGGTCAGACGCTCCCTGGCGGCGGGCGACTCGCGGCTGGACGCGGCCCGCAGCGCCACCGCCCGGTTCACCCCGATCATCCTCACCGCCGGGCTGACCGCGGCCGCCGGCACCGGGGCGCTCATCGTGGCCGGCTCGCCCGCGTTCCGCGCCTTCGGCCCCGGCATGGCCCTCGCGATCCTCATCGGCGTGGCCGTCGCCGTCACGCTCGTCCCGGCCCTGCTGGGCATCCTCGGCGCCGCCGCGTTCTGGTCGCCTTTCCGGCGGCGGGCGGAGGAGGCACCGGTCAGCGCGCCCGCCGGCGGCCGGTGGTGGGCGCGGCTGCTGACCCGGCGCTGGTTCGCCCTGCCGGTTCTTCTCGTGTGTACCGCCGGTCTGATCGTGGCCGCGCTGCCCCTGCAGCACATCAAGCTCGGCGTCTCGTTCGTCGAGGCGCTGCCGCCCGACCGCCCGGCGCGGGCCGCCGCCACCGCCGCCGAGACCGGGTTCGCCGACGGCATCCTGTCCCCGACGGAGCTGCTCCTGGAGGGCAACGCGGTCGCCGGCCGGCAGGCCGAGCTCACGAAGCTGCAGGAGGCGCTCGCCCACCAGCCGGGTGTCGCCGCGGTGCTCGGCCCGACGACCCAGGGCCTGCCCGAGGGCTATGACGTGTTCCGTTCATCCGACGGTACCGCCGCCAGGTACCTGCTCATCCTCAGCGACGAGCCGCTCGGCGCGACCGCGGTGCAGACCCTCGACCGCCTGCACGACAACCTGCCGGGCCTGCTGTCGGCGGCCGGCCTCGACGGCACCCAGGCGAGCCTCGGCGGCGACACCGCGGTGGCCCGGGTCATCGTCGATCAGACCACCAGCGACCTCGGCCGCATCGCCATCGCCGCGCTGCTGGCCAACCTGCTGTTCCTGATGCTGTTCCTGCGGGCCCTCATCGCGCCGATCGGCCTGCTGGTGTGCAGCGTGCTGGCCATCGGGGCGACGCTCGGGCTGACCACGTGGCTGTTCCAGGACCGCCTCGGCGCCGACGGGCTCACGTTCTACGTGCCATTTGCCGCAGCGGTACTGCTTGTCGCGCTCGGATCCGACTACAACATCTTCGGCATCGGACCGGCCTGGCGCGAGGCCCGCACCCGCCCGTTGCGCGAGGCCCTCGCGCTGACGCTGCCCCATTCGGCGCGGGCCATCCGCACCGCGGCGTTCACCCTCGCGGTGAGCTTCGGGCTGCTGCTCATCGTGCCGCTGCGGCCGTTCCGGGAGCTCGCGTTCGCGCTGTCGGTGGGCGTGCTCATCGACGCGTTCGTGGTGCGCTCACTGCTCGCCCCGGCGCTGCTGAGCGTTCTGGGCTCGACGGTCGCGCCGGAACCGGTCGAGCCCGAACCCACGCCCGCGCCGGAACCCGAGCCCGCGGACCTGCCGCCGCTATCGGGCCGTGGTGCCGGTACCGGTGCCGTGTGAACGCCCGTGCCGGCTGGTGATTTCGGCCGCGGCCCAGACCCCGATGACGGCCAGCACGATCTGGATCGCGTGGCGGATCCAGTCGATGCCGTTCGTCTTGCCGACCCCGAGCCAGGTGGCCACCAGCCCGCCGATCAGCGCGGCGATGATGCCGACCACGACGGTGGCCACCACGGAGATGTTCTGCCTCCCGGGCAGAATCAGCCGGGCGAGGACACCGAGAATGGCGCCACCGATGACCGCCCACAGGAGTGTCCCGATCATGTCGTCCTCCTCGTTGCTGTTGCCACTTGCGTTGCGACCTACGGCGCGGAACTGTCCGCCCGCACCGTTTCCCGCTCCTCCTGCCGCACCGGCGCCTCGTCGGGGTTGAGCGCCAGGAACGCCGCGGCCGCCGCGAAGCCCGCGATGAGCTGCACGATGAGGTACAGCAGCGCGAGGTACCACGGCAGCGCCCCGATCGCGGTCAGGCCCAGCGTGACGGCGGGGTTGAACGCCGCCCCGGAGATGCGCCCGGCCACGATCGCCCCGGCGACCACGGTGAACCCGATCGCCAGGCCGTAGAACGAGTTGTTCGGGTTGCTGCGACTGGTGGCCACGTTGAGCATCACGTACGCCAGCGCGAACGTGAACAGCAGCTCCACCACCAGCGCGGCCACGAGCGAGCGGCCGTCCGGATCGAACGCCGCCACCGCGCCCGGGTTCGCCACCCACTGCGCGACCAGCGCCCCGACGATCGCCCCGACGACCTGCGCCACCCAGTACGCGATGGCATCGGGCCGCCCGAGCTTGTGCCGCACGAGCACGGCCAGGGTGAGCGACGGGTTGTAGTGCCCGCCGGACACGTGCGCGCCCGCGTACACCATCACCATGAGCACGGCCCCGATCGCCAGCGGGGCGAGGGCGGAGCCGGTCAGCACGCTCAGGCCGACGGTGAACATCAGGAAGAACGCTCCGATGAGCTCGGTCACGTACGCCGCGTACCTGTGCATAGCCCTTGCCCTTCCCCCGATCCGAGGTGTTATTACTCCTCGGGCCATTCCCCGCGTACGTGCCCGTCGCCGCCCTGGACCCGCCATCCCTCCCGGAGCCGACCGGCAACCACCCGCACGGCACTGCGCTGACCGGCACTGCGCTGACCGGCACTGAGCGCACCGTCCTGGCCCGGTCGGGCCGGCCCTGTCGCGCGCGCGGGTGCGGGCCGGCGATGTGCTGTGGTGCTCATGACCCGGCGGATCATAGGTCGGTGACGGTCCGCGTTTCGGTGTCGTAGCTGCGGGCGGCGACGAACTGGCCGTGCGCGTCCGGCACATCCGCGAGCAACGCCAGGGCGGCCTCGCGGACGGGCGGCGGCACGTTCAGCGCGAGCGAGATGTGCGGCACCCAGGAGTCGCCGGGCCGCAGCGCCAGCAGCTCCGCCGTCGGCGCCACCGGCCGGACCAGGGCACGCCCCAGAAGCCGGACCGGACCCAGGTGGGCCGCGACCGGCAGGGTTAGCGGCGGCAGCGATGCGAGCGTGGGCAACGTGTGCAGCGTCAGATGCGGCCGGTTCGTCGGATGGCGGTGCGTGGCCAGACTCGGCAACCCGGCCGCCAGCAGCCGGTCCCACAGCGCCCGGATGCCCGCGTCCAGCACCGGATCCGGCAACAGCTCGACGGTGTGCATGCTTTAAAACGCGTAACGGATTCGGCAGTACGGGATGTGCGTGGAAATCAGGTCGCGCAGGGCCGACACGTAGCTGCCCTTCGCGCCCGTGCGGTAGCGGACGTTCCAGAAACCGTTTTCCGAGCGTTTTCCTTGTTGCAGATCCGGGCGCCACAGCAGGTCCTCGGCCTTCGGGTGCCAGCCGAGGTTCACCTGGTGCAGGTCGCGGTTGTGGGTCAGGAAAATGATTTCCGCGGCGAGCTGCGACTTGGCGGCGGGGCCGATGCCGGCGTCGAGCTGGTCCAGCAGCTCCGCCCAGTCCGCCAGCCAGCCGTCGCGGACCACGACCGGGCTGAAGTTGACGTGGACCTCGTAGCCGGCCGCGACGAAGTCGTCGATGGCGGCGATGCGATCGGCGATCGGGGAGGTGCGGATGTCGAGGAGTTTCGCGTCGGCCGCGGGCATGAGGGAGAAGCGGATGCGGGTGTGGCCGCGCGGGTCCCAGGTCAGCAGGTCGCGGTTGACGTGTTTGGTGGCGAACGAGGCCTTCGCGTTGGGCAGGGTGCCGAACAGGTCGACGAGGTCGCGGACGTTGTCACTGACGCGGGCGTCGAGGCTGCAGTCCGAGTTTTCGCCGATGTCGTAGACCCACAGCGCGGGGTCGCACTCGTTCGGGGTCGGCTTGGGGCCCTGGCGGCCGGCGTGGCGGCGGACGTAGCCGGCGATCTTGTCGATGTTGGCGAAGACGGTGATGGGGTTGCTGTACCCCTTGTGGCGGGGCACGTAGCAGTAGGCGCACGCCATCGCGCAGCCGTTCGCGGCCGAGGGGGCGATGAAGTCGGCCGAGCGGCCGTTCGGGCGGGCGGTCAGGGACTTCTTGACGCCGAGCACCAGGGCGCCACGCTTGATGCGGACCCAGCGGGCGACGTTGGTCTCGTCGCCGTACAACTCGGGGATGCGGTTGTGGCTCTCGACTTCGACCCGTTCGGCGTCGGGGAAGCGGTCCAGCACCTCCCGCCCCCGGGGCAGCTCGGCCGCCGCGGGTTCCACGTAGATGCGGCGGATGTCGAGCAGCGCGGAGTCCATGAGCAAGGACCAGCCTACATGTCGAGCACCAGGTCGGCTTGCGGGCGCGCGCAGCAGATCAGGACGGTACCGACGGCGGGCTCTTCCAAAGGCTGGGGCGAGTAACGCACGCCGCCCGAGAGCACCGGCGTCACGCACGTGTGGCAGACGCCCGTGCGGCAGCTCCAGCGGGTCGGCACGTCACAGGCGTCGGCGAGGTCCAGGATGCTGCCGGCATCGGGGATCGGGGCGGCGACGCCGCTGCGCGCGAACGTGACGACCGGGCCGGAACCGGGCGGCCCTTCCGGGGTGTGCGGCGGGCGGGACGGGACGTGGGTCAGGCCGGGGTTGACGGCCGCGTGCGCGGCGAAGAGCTCGGTGCGGATGGTGCGCACCCCGGCCGCGGCGAGCGCGGTCCGCATGTCGGCCATGAAGGCGTCGGGGCCGCAGATGTACGCCGTCGCGTCCGCGGGCAGCCGCAGCTCGGCCAGGCGGGCGGCGGTCAGGCGGCCGGTCGAGGCGCTGTAGAAGACGTGCTCGTGCGCGTCGGGCAGCTCGGCCAGCAGCGCGCGGGCCTCGGCGGCCAGGGGGTGCTCGGCCGGGGTGCGGGCGCCGTGAATCCACCACACCGGGCGGGCGCTGCGCCGCGCCGCGAGGTGGTGCAGCATCGCCAGGACCGGGGTCAGGCCGATGCCGGCGGAAAGCAACAACACCGGCGTCGTACCGTCCTCCAGCACGAACTCCCCGCGCGGCGCGGCGGCGTCCAGCTCGGCGCCGGGGCGCAGGGCGGTGGTCAGGAAGCCGCTGGCGGCGCCGTGCGGCTCGTGCTTGACGGTGATCCGGTACGTGTCCTCGCCGGGCGTCGCCGACAGGGAGTAGCTGCGGACCGGGCCGGCGTCGGGGAGGCGCAGCGTGAGGTACTGGCCGGGAAGCGCGGCCGGCAGCGCCCGGCCGGACGGGTCGGCGAGGCGGATCGAGGCGACGGTCGCCGTCTCCGGCGTCACCTCGACCACGCGCAGGGGCTGAAATCCGTCCCACGCCGGGCCGGGCGCGCTCGCCCCGGCCAGCATGTCGCGGAACGAGCCCTGCCAGCCGGGGCTCAGCGCGGGAATATCCAACGCGATCCGCAGCCGGGCCGGATCGTGGCCCGGTAAATACAACAGCGCATCGGTCTCGGCCACCGACAGCGCGCCCGGGCCCTGCCGGGTGCGCACGATCGGGTCGCCGGCCCGCACGTTGCCCTCGCGGATGACGCGCATGTAGAAGCCCGGGCGGTGGTGGGCGACCAGCAGCGCCGGCAGCTCGGGCACGCCCATCCGCAGCCCGACCCGGTAGCACGTGACGCGCGGCTGCGTGACCTCGAACTCGGCCTCGCCGATGCGGTACCGGTCGCCGATGCACACCTCGTCGTCCGGCAGCCCGTCGACGGTCAGGTTCTCGCCGAACTGGCCGTGCTCGCCGGGCCCGTCACGAC